>NZ_JBBOXE010000001.1:310000-5383780 GCF_038007445.1 Bacillus sp. FSL P2-0099 | reverse complement strand
AGGTGTCCCTCCTTTACAAAGATGGTAAAAGAATAAGGTTGCGCAACAATTGTACAACCTGTAAATATTTCTAATGCATATTTATACGAAACGTATTTTAAAATATAAAAACGTCGTTAGTATCCGAGATAGAGTTTTCGACAAAATAACACATGTGGACAACTATTTACTCACATGTGATTTAAACTATCCACATGTTATACACAAATTGTGGATAAAATAAAGGTGTGGAAAACTTATTCAAAGTGAAAACACAACTATAATATCAAAAAAAAGCAGCTATAGCAATGAATTTAAGAAAGTTATCCACAAAATCAATACCTTGTGGAATAAACTTGTCCACAACACGATATACTGTGTAAAAGTAAAAAAAGAGTTTGTGGATACAAAAAAGAGAAAATATATTTATCCACAAGGAAATATAGGTACTGTGAAAAAGTTTGTGAATAGGTTAAAAATGAATATTTGATGAAAATTTCGAGAACCATTGACATTTTCCTATTTGATTTACTATAATTTATTAGACTGTCTTTAACAGATATTCCTCAGGGAGGTGTCATATAATGAAAAGAACTTACCAACCAAATAAACGTAAGCGCAGCAAAGTACATGGTTTCCGCAGCCGTATGAGCACAGCAAACGGACGTAAAGTGCTAGCAGCTCGTCGTCGTAAAGGAAGAAAAGTATTATCTGCGTAGACCACTGATCGTTCAGTGGTCTTTTTTTCTAATAATAATGAGTTTCCGCTGATGAAATACAGGAGTGTCAAATGATATGAAGAAAAAAAACCGTATAAAAAAGAATGATGAATTCCAGGCTGTTTTCCAAAAAGGACAATCGAATGCCAATCGCCAGTTTGTTGTATACAAATTAGATAAAGAAAAACAGCCGCATTTTCGCATTGGTCTTTCTGTTAGTAAGAAAATAGGCAATGCAGTAGTGCGTAATCGAATTAAGCGTATGATTCGCCAATCGATTATAGAATTAAAAGATGAGATAGATTCTGGAAAAGATTTTGTTATAATAGCAAGGAAGCCTTGTGCAGAGATGACATATGAAGAGTTAAAGAAAAGCTTAATTCATGTCTTTAAACGCTCTGGTATGAAAAGAATAAAAAAGTAGCGTAAGGAAATGAATTACACTATATACATACCGAAACAAGGAGGAGCAGGCTTTGAAAAAGAAAATAGGTTTATTAGCCATGGTTATTATGCTAATGGCAATTGCTACCGGCTGTAGTGAAACAAATCAACCGATTACACCGAAAAGCACTGGGATTTGGAATGAATATTTCGTATACCCGCTTTCTCAGT
The DNA here is from genome assembly GCF_038007445.1 of Bacillus sp. FSL P2-0099. Taxonomy (NCBI): domain Bacteria; kingdom Bacillati; phylum Bacillota; class Bacilli; order Caryophanales; family Bacillaceae; genus Bacillus; species Bacillus sp. FSL P2-0099. The sequence goes on along the minus strand of NZ_JBBOXE010000001.1, from coordinate 5,382,467 downwards.
TAATCACGTATTTTGCAGAATTATTTGGTAGTAATTACGGTTTAGCAATCGTTGTTACAACTCTTATCATTCGTTTTGCATTATTACCATTAATGATTAAACAAACGAAGAGTACGAAAGCAATGCAGGCGTTACAACCAGAAATGGTGAAATTAAAAGAGAAATATAGTTCTAAAGATCAAGCAACACAGCAAAAACTACAACAAGAAATGATGCAGTTATATCAAAAGAATGGTGTAAACCCATTAGCAGGATGTTTACCAATATTTGTTCAGATGCCTATTTTATTCGCGTTTTATCATGCGATTATGAGAACAACAGCAATTAGTGAACATACATTTTTATGGTTCGATTTAGGACAGGCGGATCCGTTCTATATCCTTCCAATTGTTGCAGCTATTACGACGTTTATTCAGCAAAAGCTTGCAATGGCAGGAACGGCTGGACAAAATCCGCAAATGGCAATGATGATTTGGCTTATGCCAATTATGATTTTAGTCTTTGCAATTAACTTCCCAGCAGCACTATCATTGTACTGGGTAGTTGGTAATATCTTTGGTATCGCTCAAATGTATATGATCAAGGGGCCTGACATTAAGGCTAGTAAGGCAGGAGGATCAAGCAAGTGAGTATGATTACTGCTAAAGGACAAACAGTCGAGCTGGCAGTACAAGATGCTTTAAGACAATTAAATGCTTCGAAAGATCGAGTAGATATAAATATTATCGATGAGGGTAAGAGGGGGTTCCTAGGTTTATTTGGGAATCGCCCCGCTGTTGTAGAAGTTGTATTGAAAAAAGATCCAATCCAAGAATGTGAAGAATATTTAAAAAATGTTATTCAAAATATGGGTGTGGAAGTTGAGATTAGAAAAATTGTAAAAGGACGCGAAGTTGAATTTACAATTTCTGGTGAAAATATTGGTGTTTTAATTGGTAAAAGAGGGAATACGTTGAATTCTTTACAGTATTTAACAAAACTTGTTGCGAACCGTAATACAAAGCAATATATTGGTATTACACTGGATGCTGAAAACTATCGTAGTAAAAGAAAAAATACGTTAGAATCTCTTTCCTATCGATTAGCAAAACAAGTAGTGAGTACGAAAAAAAGAGTTGTTCTAGAACCAATGCCTTCTTTCGAACGAAAAATTATTCACCAAGCATTATCTAATCATCAAAATATCATTACAACTTCTGAAGGAAAAGAACCACATCGGTATGTTGTAATATCTTCCAAGTGACCGGTTACTCAATTGAGTGCCGGTTTTTTTGAGGAGAAAATAAATGTGGATAACTAAAAAACACTAAACTTATCCACTGTGAATAAGTTTAGTGTTTTTTACATAAGGACATAATAAAATGAGTTATTATTCTTTTGTAGATAGGTTCGTTATGGTATCCTAATAATTTAGTGACGGAAAAAATTCATGTTGAAATAGAGATAAATAAGCAAGTGAGGTGAAAGGACATGGAATTTGATACAATTGCCGCAATTTCCACAGCACTTGGGGAAGGTGCAATTGCCATTGTTCGAGTAAGTGGGGATGATGCGATTGAGAAAGTCGATCGTATTTTTAAAGGGAAGGATTTAACACAGGTTTCTTCTCATACAATTCATTATGGTCATATTGTCGATTTAGATACAAATCAAGTTATTGAAGAAGTTATGGTGTCCATTATGCGTGCACCAAGGACTTTTACGCGTGAAAATATAGTAGAAATTAACTGTCATGGTGGACTTGTTTCGGTAAATAAAGTATTACAGCTTATTTTAGCGCAAGGAGTACGACTGGCAGAGCCTGGTGAATTTACAAAACGTGCTTTTTTAAATGGACGTATTGATTTGTCACAAGCAGAAGCTGTTATGGACTTAATCCGTGCGAAAACAGATCGTGCTATGAATGTAGCGATTAACCAAATGGAAGGACGATTATCTAAATTAATCGGCCATCTGCGTCAAGAAATATTAGAAACATTAGCTCATATTGAAGTGAATATAGATTACCCAGAATATGATGATGTAGAAGAGATGACGCATAATATTTTAATTGAGAAAGCTACACATGTCCGTGCTGAAATTGCAAAGATATTAGAAACATCGAAGCAAGGAAAGATTTTACGTGAAGGCATTTCTACCGCGATTATCGGTAGACCTAACGTTGGGAAATCATCGCTATTAAATAGTCTTGTTCAGGAGAAAAAGGCAATTGTAACTGATATTGCAGGAACAACTCGTGATGTTATTGAAGAGTACGTTAATGTGCGTGGTGTACCACTTAAACTTATAGATACAGCCGGAATTCGTGAAACGGAAGATATTGTTGAACGAATTGGTGTAGAGCGTTCGAAGGAAATGATGAGCCAAGCAGACTTAGTGTTAATTGTAGTGAATTATAGCGAGGCTTTAACAAATGAAGATGAGGATCTATTCCGTGCCGTACAAGGAAAAGATTTCATTGTTATTGTAAATAAGACAGATTTACCGCAAGAAATTGATATGGAACGTGTTACAGATTTAGCGGTAGGAAATCGTGTTATTACAACATCTTTAATTGAGGAGCAAGGAATAGATGAGCTTGAAAAGGCGATAGCTGATTTATTCTTTGAAGGAACAATTGATTCTGCGGATATGACATACGTGTCTAATGCGAGACATATCGGATTATTAACACAAGCAGGAAGAACAATTAACGATGCAATTGAAGCGATAGAAAATGGTGTTCCGATTGATATGGTTCAAATTGATTTAACAAGAGCGTGGGAAATACTTGGTGAAATTACTGGTGATACTGTCCATGAAAGTTTAATTGACCAATTGTTCTCTCAATTTTGTTTAGGAAAATAAAGTAAAACTTTAATCAGAGATGATTTAGTAAGATAGAGGTTATTAGGAGGAATAAACAATGGGATACAATGCCGGTTCATATGATGTCATAGTAATCGGTGCAGGTCATGCAGGATGTGAAGCTGGTCTTGCGGCAGCACGAATGGGCTCAAAAACATTAATGTTAACAATTAACTTAGATATGGTAGCGTTCATGCCATGTAACCCTTCTGTTGGTGGACCAGCAAAAGGGATTGTTGTTCGTGAAATTGATGCATTAGGCGGAGAAATGGGACGCAATATTGATAAAACACATATTCAAATGCGTATGTTAAATACGGGTAAAGGACCAGCTGTACGCGCGCTTCGTGCACAAGCTGATAAATTCTCTTACCAGCATGAATTAAAGAAAACAATTGAAGAAACACCAAACTTAACGTTGTTTCAAGGTCTGGTAGAGCGTTTAATTATTGAAGATGGTGTATGTAAAGGGGTAATTACGCAAGCTGGTGCTGAATACACAGCGAAAACAGTTGTAATTACAACGGGAACATTTTTACGTGGTGAGATTATTATGGGCGATTTAAAATATTCAAGTGGTCCAAATAATCAGCAACCATCTATTACATTATCTGAACACTTAGAGGAACTTGGTTTTGATCTTGTTAGATTTAAAACAGGTACACCTCCGCGTGTAAACAGTAATACGATTGATTATAGTAAAACAGAAATTCAACCAGGTGATGATAAGCCACGTGCTTTCTCTTTTGAAACGACAAAATTTATTATGGATCAAATTCCATGTTGGTTAACGTATACAAGTACAGAAACACATCGTTTAATAGATGAAAACTTACATCGCTCAGCTATGTATTCTGGTATGATTAAAGGAACAGGGCCTAGATATTGTCCTTCAATTGAAGACAAGGTAGTAAGATTTAATGATAAACCACGTCATCAAATTTTCTTAGAGCCAGAAGGACGTAATACACAAGAAGTATATGTACAAGGCTTATCGACGAGCTTACCAGAAGATGTACAGCGTGCAATGCTTAGAACAATTCCTGGCCTGGAAAATGTTGAAATGATGCGTACGGGTTATGCAATTGAATATGATGCGATCGTACCAACTCAACTATGGCCAACACTTGAAACGAAAAAAATTAAAAATTTATATACAGCAGGACAAATTAACGGAACTTCTGGTTACGAAGAAGCAGCAGGACAAGGGCTTATGGCTGGGATTAATGCAGCGTGTCGTTCTTTAGGTAAAAAAGAAGTTATTTTAGGTCGTGCTGATGCTTATATTGGTGTCTTAATTGATGACCTTGTAACGAAAGGTACAAATGAACCATATCGTTTATTAACGTCTCGTGCAGAATATCGCCTATTATTACGCCATGATAATGCTGACCTTCGTTTAACTGAAGTTGGTCGTGAAATTGGCTTAATTAAAGAAGATCGCTATGAGCGATTTACAAATAAAAAGTTACAAATTGAACAGGAGAAGGAACGGTTAGAGAGTATTTTTATTAAACCGCGTCCTGAAGTTCAAGAATTAATTCGTAGTATTGGCGGAAGTGAATTGAAAGATGGAATACGTGCAAGTGACTTATTACGTCGTCCAGAGGTGACATATGAGCATATTCATCTTTTAGTACCAAGTGAAGTAGCATTAAGTGATGAAATTACGGAACAAGTTGAAATTCAGACCAAGTACGAAGGATATATCGAGAAATCTTTACAGCAAGTAGAACGTATGAAGAAAATGGAAAACAAAAAAATTCCTGTGGATATTGATTATGATGCGATTTCTAGCCTTGCCTCAGAAGCAAGACAGAAATTGAAAGATGTTCGTCCGCTTTCAATGGGGCAAGCTTCACGTATTTCTGGTGTAAATCCAGCTGATGTTTCAATTTTGCTTATTTACATTGAACAAGGAAAAATTGCACGAGTATCGAACCAATAACATAGTAAGGAGATATTGCTAGATGAACATAGAACAATTTCAATCTATGCTAGAAGAGAAGGGTATTTCCCTCTCTTCTAGACAGTTAGAGCAGTTCAGAATCTATTTTGAAACATTAGTAGAGTGGAATGAAAAAATGAACTTAACGGCTATTACGGAGAAAGAAGAAGTATACTTAAAACACTTTTTTGATTCTGTTACAGCGGCTTTTTATTATGATTTTTCGAAACCATTTTCTATTTGTGATGTTGGAGCTGGAGCTGGATTCCCAAGTATCCCTTTAAAAATCTGTTTCCCGCACTTAAAAGTAACAATTGTAGATTCATTACAAAAACGTATTAATTTCTTAAATCACTTAGCGCAAAAGTTAGAATTAAGTGATGTTGCATTTTGTCATGATCGTGCTGAAACATTTGGAAAAAAAGAAGGTGTACGTGAAGCATACGATATTGTAATGGCACGTGCAGTTGCACGTCTTTCTGTATTAAGTGAGCTATGTTTACCACTTGTAAAAGTAGGGGGAACATTCATTGCAATGAAAGGTGCAGCGGCGAACGAAGAAATCGAAAATGGCAAATATGCTTTAGAGGTACTTGGCGGAGAATTGAAAGAAATGTCTACGTTCCAATTACCGTTTGAAGAAAGCGAGCGTAATATTTTATTAATCGAGAAAAAGCGCAAGACACCAAAGAAATATCCACGCAAACCGGGAACGCCCAATAAATTACCTATTGAAAAATAAATCTTATTAGACGTAAGATTAAATTATATAAATGAAAACGTAAATGTTTCATAGGAAACATTTTATGTAGAGCAGTCAATAGGCCTAAAAGGTGGTGGAATATGTATGAAAAATACGTTTTCTCGTTTATTTGGCTTTGGAGATAAAGAGAGCGAATTCGAATTACAAGACGAAAGCCATGAAGAAATAGCTAAAAAGATATATGAAGAAATACAGGAAATTCCGATAGTAAACATTACCCCTAACCGTTATCAACCACGAACAGTTTTTGACGATGCACGTATTGAGGAGCTAGCATTAACGATTCGTACACATGGGCTTATCCAGCCGATTGTTGTGAGACAGTATGAGGATGATAAGTACGAGATTATTGCCGGGGAAAGGCGTTTCCGCGCAGCAACAAAGTTAGGGTGGGAAAAAGTTCCTGCAATAATAAAGAATTTAAATGATACTGAGACAGCTTCTGTAGCGTTAATTGAAAATTTGCAACGTGAGGAATTAACAGCAATTGAGGAAGCTGTGGCATATCAAAAGCTGATTGAGTTACATAATTTAACACAAGAAGCATTGGCACAACGACTTGGAAAAGGACAATCGACAGTCGCAAATAAATTGCGATTATTAAAATTGCCTGAAGAAATCAAAAGTGCATTATTAGAAAAAAGTATTACAGAACGGCATGCTCGCGCCCTTATTCCTTTAAAGAATGAGGAATTACAACTGAAGGTTTTACAAGAGATTGTGGAGAAGCAATTGAATGTAAAGCAAACAGAAGAACGAATTGCAAAGTTATTAGAAGAAGTAAAACCAAAGCGCAAAGCGAAGCAAAAAGCAGTAAGTCGAGATGCGAGAATTGCTATGAACACGATTAGACAATCATTACAAATGGTTGCTAATAGTGGTTTGAATGTTAATTCTGCGGAAGAAGAGTTTGATGAATACTATCAAATTACGATTAAAATTCCGAAGAAAAAATAATTACGTGCTAGAGACCTTATCCTATTGGAGAGGTCTCTTTTACTATATTTTCTTGTTAAAGCAAGAAGGAGTTTAGAAATAAATTTTGAAGTTTAATAAGGACGTAAAAGAAAAACTTTTATTTCATGTTACAATAAACGTAATTGTTTCTAGAATAAGAAAGAAAGGTTGAAAGTAGGTGACATCATGGGAAAAATCATTGCTATTGCTAATCAAAAAGGCGGTGTTGGAAAAACAACAACATCCGTTAATTTAGGGGCTGGATTGGCACAAGTAGGAAAAAAAGTCCTTCTCGTAGATATTGATGCTCAAGGAAATGCAACGACTGGTGTAGGGATTGAAAAGTCTGAATTAGATCAATGTATTTATAATGTTCTTGTAGAAGATGCAGATGTTCAAGGTGCCATACGGAAAACCGCAACTGAAAACTTAGATGTTCTACCCGCTACAATTCAATTGGCTGGTGCTGAAATTGAATTGGTACCAACCATTTCCCGGGAAGTACGCTTGCAAAGAGCGTTACAGCCAATTCGTGATGAATATGAGTATATTATTATTGACTGCCCCCCATCCTTAGGGTTATTAACGATTAATGCATTAACCGCAGCAGATTCTGTTATTATTCCTGTACAGTGTGAATATTACGCGCTGGAAGGGTTAAGTCAGCTATTAAATACAGTTCGACTTGTGCAAAAGCATTTAAATAAAAATTTAGCAATTCAAGGTGTATTGTTAACGATGTTGGATGCTCGTACAAATTTAGGAATTCAAGTTATAGATGAAGTGAAAAAATACTTTAGAGATAAAGTATATCGTTCGATTATTCCTCGTAATGTTCGCTTAAGTGAGGCACCAAGTCATGGAAAACCAATTATGCAGTATGACGCTAAATCAAGAGGAGCAGAAGTATATTTAGATTTAGCAGAGGAAGTGATTGCAGGTGGCTAAGGGATTAGGAAGAGGAATCAACGTGTTTTTTCCAGATTTAGATGTGAAAGAAGAAGAAACGATTCAGGAGATTATAGTAACTGAATTAAGGCCGAATCCATATCAACCACGTAAACATTTCAATAAAGAAGCGATTCAGGAATTAGCGGCTTCTATTAAAGAGCACGGTATATTGCAACCGTTAATTGCTCGAAAGAGTATTAAAGGATATGAAATAGTTGCAGGTGAAAGAAGATATCGTGCTGCTAAAGAGGCCGGACTTGAGAAAGTGCCTGCTGTCGTAAGGCAATTAAATGAGCAGCAAATGATGGAATTTGCTTTGCTTGAAAACTTACAACGAGAAGATTTAAATCCTATGGAAGAGGCAATGGCATATCAGATGTTAATGAACGAGCTAAATGTAACACAAGAACAATTAGCAAAACGTCTTGGTAAAAGCAGGCCTTATATCGCAAATTATACTCGTTTGTTAAGCCTCCCTTCATTCGTTCAAGATATGATTGCAAACGGTCAACTTTCAATGGCTCATGGGAGAACTTTACTTACAATAAAAGATGAAGAACAGTTGAAATCTTTATTGAAGCGAATTGAAAAAGAAGGACTGAACGTTCGCCAATTGGAACAAATTGTCCAGGAAATTAATCAACGTGTTTCACGTGAAACACAAAAAGTGAAAAAAGAAAGAAATATATTTTTTGTAGAGCGCGAAACGTTTTTAAGAGAAAAGTTTGGTACGGATGTAAAAATTAAAGAAACGAAAAAAGAAAAAGGTAAAATCGAAATCGAATTTTTTAATAAAGAAGATTTAAATCGAATTTTAGAATTATTATCAAAGGGAAATTAAAAAGCAAACCATCTTATTGTTTATAGATGGTTTGCTTTTTTTAATGCAGATAATTTTTGATCGGTTTCTTTTATACTTTGTGCAATTACATCGGCCATCTTCATGACTAAACTTAGTCTTGTATTTTGAAGTACGAAAAACTCCATGAAACCATTTAAATTTACGATGCCATGAATATGCAAATCACCAATTTCAGGTAATTTCTTATTCATCGCAGCTCCAGGTTTACTGGGGCCCTTTCCGGTAGTTATAGAACCGATACTTTGAGATTTTCCTAAACATGCATCAACAGCAATAATAAATGAAGTAGGGTTTTCTTTCTGTATATTCTGAATTTTTCCCTCTAGATTTAGTGCATGTATTGGTTCGTCTAGTGTGCCGAATACTTGAAGGTTTTTGATTTCAATTTGTTCTAGTTTAGTACCAACTAATGGACCAAGTGCATCACCGGTGGAACGGTCTGTTCCGATACAAACGAGAATGAGTGGCATATTAGTCTTAATGGGAATATGGGAAAGTAAGAAATTACTGATTGTCTCAGAGGCTTCTAAGTCATGATGCATAACATTTTGAGTTTCTTTTTCAAAAAAAGGTAAGCGAAAACTTCTAATATTCATGAAGCACCCATCCTTTTAATAAATTTTCACAATATGTTATATGGTGTGTGAAATGGAAAATTATAAGTGCATACTTTCTACAAACTGTGAATGAAAATGGAAATAATAGTACTAGTATATATATATTCGTTTCATTTTATACCTGAATGGAAGTTAACAAATGGAATTAAAATCATAAATTTTTTTCAGAAATCAGAGAGAGTTCTGATACAATAATAAGGATAACTAAAAAGAAATTTTAGCTAGAGAGGTAGAGGGACATGGATTTAGCGTTGAAATGGTTTGAGTCCATTGATTGGACGAATATAGGTGTGAAGTCACTAAAAATAATCGTTATTTTAATACTTGGTGCAATCGTTGTGCGAGTTGCAAGGGCAATTGTACGAAATGCGTTTCGTATGGGAAGCCGTTCGCCGATTCAAATTTCAGAACGTCGTACAGTTACGGTAGCGAAGTTGCTTGAAAATATTGTGGCATACGTTGTTATGTTCATTATGTTAATTGCGATTTTAGGTGTGTTTGATATTAATGCATCAGGTCTATTAGCCGGTGCTGGGGTAATTGGTTTAGCAGTCGGTTTTGGTGCACAAAGTTTAGTTAAAGATGTTATTACAGGATTATTTATTTTGTTAGAGGATCAATTTTCAGTAGGTGATTATGTAAGAATAGGGCAATTTGAAGGAACTGTTTTGGAAATTGGACTACGTACAACGAAGATGAAAAGCTGGACAGGTGAAATTCATATAATACCAAATGGTAGTATTGTACAAGTAACGAACTTTTCCGTTAGTAATAGTGTAGCATTTGTTGATGTATCTATTTCTTATGAAAGTGATATAGTACGAGCGGAGCAAGTTATTGAAGATTTATTAGTAGAATTACCAGGAAAATATGAGAAAATGGTAACAACACCTCAATTGCTAGGTGTTCAAACATTGGCAGCGTCTGAAGTTGTATTACGTGTTATTGCTGAAGTTGAGCCGATGCAGCATGCAGTTATTGCGAGGGCTCTTCGCAAAGAGATTAAAAATCGTCTTGATTTACATGGGATTGAAATTCCATACCCACGTATGGTTTTATATAGTCGCGAAGAATTAGTTAGTGAAAAAGCAATTTAATAGTGGGAGGGATTTAGAGAATGGAGCAAAAGCAATATAACTTGTACGATGTTGTGGAAATGAAGAAAGCCCATCCATGTGGTGAAAATCGCTGGAAGATTATTCGTATGGGAATGGATATCCGCGTTAAGTGCGAGGGGTGTGACCATTCGGTAATGATTCCTCGAAGAGAGTTTGATCGCAAGGTGAAAAAAATACTTGTGAAGCACGAAGAATAGTGAGAAAGCAACAGCTGCAGTAGACAGCTGTTGCTTTTTTTCATTTGGTGGAAACTTGTCATTTTTTTCGTTACTATCTATAATGATGAAAGATTGAGACATAGGAGTGAAAAACATGGGATTAACGGCTGGGATTGTTGGATTACCTAACGTAGGTAAGTCCACTTTATTTAATGCAATTACACAAGCAGGAGCAGAATCTGCGAACTATCCATTCTGTACAATCGATCCAAACGTAGGGATTGTAGAAGTACCAGATGAGCGTTTAAATAAATTAACGGAATTAGTAGAACCGAAAAAAACTGTTCCGACTGTATTTGAATTTACTGATATTGCAGGTATCGTAAAAGGTGCGAGTAAAGGTGAAGGGTTAGGAAATAAATTCTTATCTCACATTCGTCAAGTAGATGCAATTTGCCAAGTTGTTCGTTGTTTTGAAGATGAAAATATTACGCACGTTTCAGGAAAAGTAGATCCAATTGATGACATTGAAACAATTAACTTAGAACTAATCTTAGCGGATTTGGAATCTGTTGATAAGCGTATCGAACGAGTTGCGAAGTTAGCAAGACAAAAAGATAAAGAAGCTGTATATGAGCATGAAATTTTAGTTCGTTTAAAAGAAGCTTTTGAAGAGGGAAAACCAGCTCGTACTGTTGAATTTACAGAAGAGCAAATGAAGATTGTTAAAGGCCTTCATTTACTTACAACGAAAGAAATGCTATACGTAGCAAACGTAAGTGAAGATGATATTATGGATCCTTCTGACAATAAATATGTACAAATGGTAAAAGAATTTGCAGCAAATGAAAATTCTCAAGTAATCGTTGTATGTGCAAAAATCGAAGAAGAAATCGCTGAGCTAGACGAGGAAGAGAAAAAAGTATTCCTTGAAGAACTAGGCATTGAAGAATCTGGTTTAGATCAATTAATTCGTGCTGCATACGATTTATTAGGACTTGCTACTTACTTCACAGCTGGTGTGCAAGAAGTACGTGCATGGACGTTTAAACAAGGTATGAAGGCACCACAATGTGCTGGCGTAATTCATACAGACTTTGAGCGTGGATTTATTCGCGCAGAAACAGTTTCTTATGATGATTTAATGACAAACGGTTCTATGACAGCTGCAAAAGAAGCTGGAAAAGTACGTTTAGAAGGAAAAGAGTATATCGTAAAAGACGGAGATGTTATGCACTTCCGCTTCAACGTTTAATTTAATATTTCCTAGGAAAAATAAAGATATGAGCTTGGCAAATATATTATGTGTTTGCCAAGTTTTTTACGTATTGGTGAGTTGATTCATATAACTTACTATGATATAATCTAAACTCGTGAGTAATTACTATAAATTAATTGCTCCTTGCCCATTATGGGCCGTTTAGACCAAAAGGAGGTGAAAGTGTAATGAGAAAGTACGAAATTATGTACATCATTCGTCCTGGCGTTGAAGAAGAAGCTCAAAAAGCTTTAGTTGAACGTTTTGCAGGTGTTTTAACAAACAATGGTGCAGAAATCATTAACACGAAAGAGTGGGGTAAGCGTCGTTTAGCTTACGAAATCAACGACTTACGTGAAGGTTTCTACATGATCTTAAACGTGAACTCTAACTCAGAGGCGATTAACGAATTCGACCGTTTAGCTAAGATCAACGAAGATATCCTTCGTCATATCGTTGTTAAAGAAGAAGAAAAATAATTGATATATAAGGGAGAGTGGTTCGATTGATGAATCGTGTTATCCTCGTTGGTCGTTTAACTAAGGACCCTGACTTACGTTACACGCCCAATGGTGTTGCAGTAGCTACTTTTACGTTAGCTGTGAATCGCGCATTTGCGAATCAACAAGGTGAGCGTGAAGCTGACTTTATTAATTGTGTAATATGGCGTAAACAAGCAGAAAACGTGGCAAATTATTTGAAAAAAGGTAGCTTAGCAGGCGTAGACGGACGTCTTCAAACTCGTAATTACGATGGACAAGATGGTAAACGTGTATATGTAACAGAAGTTCTTGCGGAGAGCGTACAATTTTTAGAGCCGCGTAATGGCGGTGGGGAGCAACGTGGTTCATTCAATCAGCAACCATCAGGAGCTGGTTTCGGTAACCAAAGCTCTAACCCATTTGGTCAATCTAGTAATTCAGGTAACCAAGGTAATCAAGGTAACTCTGGATTTACGAAGAATGACGATCCATTTTCGAATGTTGGTCAACCGATTGACATTTCGGACGACGATTTACCATTTTAATGGTGTGAATCGGCTATTTTTAACAAAGAATGGAGGGAATAGACATGGCAGGACGCAAAGGTGGACGTGCGAAGCGTCGTAAGGTGTGTTTCTTCACATCTAACGGCATCACTCGCATTGACTATAAAGATGTTGATTTATTAAAACGTTTCGTTTCTGAGCGCGGTAAAATTTTACCTCGTCGTGTAACAGGAACAAGCGCGAAATACCAACGCAAACTTACAGTTGCAATTAAACGTGCTCGTCAAATGGCACTTTTACCATATGTTGGTGAATAATAGCGTATGAAATGCACAGTAGAGTCGGACTCTACTGTGCATTTTGCTATGCTTTTCTTTTTGAAAGAGAGGTTAAAATGTGAAACAAGCAAGGTTTATTACCGAAGGCGCAGCGTTATTGGCTGTATATGCAATGTTATTGCTCATATCTATGTATGTTCCGATTTTGGGTACAGTTGTAACATTTGTATTGCCGTTACCATTTATATTGTTAACGATAAAATATGGCGTACCTAATGCCTTTGTGGTTTTTACAGCAGCATTTTTCATTGCTGTTATTGTGGGTCAACCGATAGGTCTAGTAAAGACAATTATGTTTGGGTGTACGGGTATTGTTTTAGGATACATGTATAAAAAACAAAGAAAGCCGTTGGAAATTTTGATAGCAGGGACACTTGCATACTTAATCGGTATTATGCTCATTTATGTTGTGAGTATAAAATTTTTCAACATAGATTTAATACAGAAAATGCAAAATATGTTTAGTGAAAGTGTAGTACAAAGTGAAAAGATAGCAAATGCTGCTGGTATGCAGGTTAGTAAGAAACAAAAAGATTTATTCGCACAAATGAATGATATATTACAAACGATACTCCCGAGTATACTTGTAATGGTTTCTGTGTGTCTTTCTTGGATTACGGTTATGATATCAGGTAGTGTTTTGAAAAAGTTAAAGCATGAAGTAACACTTTGGCCTAAATTTAAAGACATACAATTGCCAAAGAGTATTATTTGGTATTACGTCATATTTATTTTGTTAGCAACTTTTATAAAGGTAGAACCAACATCATATTTACATATGGTATTTTCTAACCTATATGTAATCTTTGCACTATTGCTCGTACTGCAAGGTTTGACATTTATCGCCTTTTTGGCACATAGAAAAGGATTTACTAAAGGTGTTCCTATTATTAGTTTTATTGTCTGCATGTTTATTCCGATGATGTTTCCTCTTGTAACAATCTTAGGTATAATTGATTTAGGGATTTCATTGCGTTCTAAAATAGGGGAATAAAATAATATTCCTTACACTATTTTAATTTGTTTAACTAACTGGAAAGTGAGTTAGTTTTACTTTATAGGAGTTGTATACATGCCTGAATTTTATAAGAAACAGTGGTTTTTATATCCTGTTTACGTATTGGCATTTTTTGTGTTGGTGCTAATCTCGATTCTCTGTTATTTTCACTTAATTATGGGGATAGCTGCCTTTTTTATTTTTAGCATCGTTTTCTTTTTAGTTATACGATTTGAACTTAACTTTCAAAGGAATTTTGAAAAGTATACGACAGATATGATTACTAGGGTAAAAAAAGTGAGTAACGAAGCATTCAACCAGATGCCAATCGGTATATTGTTATACAATAAGGAGTATGGGATTGATTGGGCAAATCCTTACTTGTCTTCATGTTTGGGGCAACACGCATTAGCTGGGTGGCATCTGTACGATGTATCAGAAACATTACTCCTTTTTATTAAAGGAGAGACTTCTGACGATATAGTATCTTTAAATAGTCGAAAGTTCCGTGTGTTTGTAAGGAAAGAAGAAAAACTAATTTATTTTTTTGATGTAACTGAGCAAACAGAGATTGAAAAAATGTATGAGGATCAGCGCACCGTTTTAGCTGTTATTTATTTAGATAATTATGATGAAGTTACACAAGGGTTAGATGATCAATTACGCACGAATATAACAAGTCTTGTGACGTCACGTCTAAATGAATGGGCTGTTAAGTATGGTGCATATTTGAAACGTGCATCTTCAGAAAGATTCTTCGTTGTACTAAATGAAAGTATTTTAGCACAAATGGAGAAAGGGAAATTTAGTATTTTGGATCAAGTGCGTGAAGAAACATCAAAAAGGAATATACCACTTACGCTAAGTGTTGGTGTTGGCTCGGGTGATTTACCTTTATCGGAGCTTGGAGCGATGGCTCAATCTGGTTTAGACCTTGCATTAGGACGAGGAGGAGACCAAGTAGCTATAAAACAAGCGACGGGTAAAGTTAAGTTTTACGGTGGCAAGACGAATCCGGTCGAAAAGCGTACTCGTGTACGTGCTAGAGTTATTTCACATGCATTAAAGGATTTAGTATTAGAAAGCAGTAATGTCATTATAATGGGGCATAGAGCTCCTGATATGGATGCGATTGGTGCAGCGATTGGTATTTTAAAGGTAGCTCAATTAAATGAGCGCAAAGGATATATTGTATTAGATGAAAATGATTCTGATAAAGGAATCAAACGTTTGATGGACAAAGTGAAACAAAATGAAGAGTTATGGTCACATTTTATTTCACCAGGGCAAGCGATGGAATTTGCAAACGATGATTCATTACTTGTTGTTGTTGACACGCATAAACCTTCAATGGTGATGGAGGAAAAACTGTTACACAAGATTGAAAATGTAGTAGTTATTGACCATCATCGCCGCGGGGAAGATTTCATTGAAGATCCATTACTTGTTTATATGGAGCCATACGCTTCTTCAACGGCAGAGCTTGTTACAGAATTACTTGAGTATCAACCGAAAAATTTAAAGATGACAATGTTAGAAGCAACGGCATTGTTAGCTGGTATTATTGTTGATACGAAAAGTTTTACATTCCGTACAGGCGCTCGTACATTTGATGCCGCTTCTTATTTACGCTCGCATGGCGCAGACACTGTACTTGTACAAGAACTTTTAAAAGAAGATATGGGTCAGTATTTACGAGTTGCAAAAGCCATTAAAAATGCGTACATTTATAAAAATGGAATTGCGATTGCTAAAGTTGATGGTGATGAATATTATGACCAAGTACTTATTGCACAATCAGCAGACACATTATTGACAATGACAGGTATCATTGCATCGTTTGTTATTGCAAAACGTGGAGAAAATTTCATTGGAATTAGTGGTAGATCTTTAGGTGAATTGAATGTACAGCTAATTATGGAGAATTTAGGAGGTGGCGGGCACTTAACAAATGCAGCCACACAAATGAAAAATGTTACAGTAGATGAAGCGGAGGAGAAGCTTCGATTTGTTATTGATGACTATTTACAGGGAGGCACACAATCATGAAAGTAATTTTTCTAAAAGACGTAAAAGGTAAAGGTAAAAAAGGAGAAATAAAAAACGTACCAGACGGTTATGCAAATAATTTCTTACTAAAACAGGGGTTAGCTGCCGAAGCGACAAACAGCAGTATGAAAACTTTAGATGCTCAAAAGCGCAAAGAGGAAAAAGATGCAGCAGCAGAAGTTGAGAATGCAAAAGAGCTGAAAGAAACATTAGAGAAATTAACTGTAGAAGTAAAGGCGAAATCTGGAGAAGGTGGCCGCTTATTTGGTTCTATCACGAGTAAACAAATTGTAGATGTAATGCAAAAGTCACACAAGATTAAACTTGATAAACGTAAATTTGAAATGGATGATGCAATCCGTGCATTAGGTTATACAAACGTCACTGTGAAATTGCATCCGCAAGTAACAGCAACAGTAAAAGTTCATGTTAGTGAACAATAAAAATAAATTAAGCAAGGAGGATTGCGCATGAGTGATGTAATGGCTGATCGTACCCCTCCGCATAATATAGAAGCAGAGCAGGCGGTTTTAGGGGCTATATTGATTGATCAAGATGCATTAACGTCAGCATCAGAGCTGTTGCTACCTGACTCGTTCTATCGAACGAAACATCAAAAGATTTTTGAAGTCATGCTTGGGTTGTCTGATAAGGGAGAACCAATCGACTTAGTAATAATGACATCAGCGATGGCTGATCAAGGATTACTAGAAGAAGTTGGTGGGGTTTCTTATCTAGCAGAGTTAGCAGAAGTTGTTCCAACAGCTGCTAACGTAGAATATTATGCACGCATCATCGCTGAAAAGGCACTTTTACGTCGTTTAATTCGAACGGCGACTCATATTGTATCGGATGGATACGAGCGAGAAGATGATGTGGATGGCCTTTTAAATGAGGCTGAGAAAAAAATATTAGAAGTATCTCACCAAACAAATGCAAAAGCATTCCAAAACATTAAAGATGTTCTTGTAGATGCTTATGATAAAATTGAACTTTTGCATAATCAAAAGGGTGAAGTTACCGGGATACCAACTGGATTTACTGAATTAGATAAGATGACCGCAGGTTTTCAGCGAAATGATTTAATCATCGTGGCGGCGCGTCCATCGGTAGGGAAAACTGCATTTTCATTAAATATCGCACAAAACGTAGCGACGAAAACTGATGAAAATGTAGCGATTTTTAGTTTGGAGATGGGCTCTGATCAGCTTGTTATGCGTATGCTTTGTGCGGAAGGAAATATTGATGCGCAAAGACTTCGTACCGGTTCATTAACTTCTGATGATTGGGCGAAATTAACAATGGCGATGGGTAGCCTTTCTAATGCTGGTATATATATTGATGATACACCAGGGATTAAAGTAAATGAGATTCGAGCAAAATGTCGTAGATTAAAGCAAGAACAAGGTCTTGGGATGGTTTTGATTGACTATTTACAGCTTATTCAAGGAAGTGGGAAATCAGGAGAAAACCGTCAGCAGGAAGTATCTGAGATTTCTCGTACATTAAAAGGGATTGCTCGTGAATTGCAAGTACCTGTTATCGCCTTGTCGCAGTTATCTCGTGGTGTAGAATCTCGTCAAGATAAACGTCCGATGATGTCTGACATTCGTGAATCAGGAAGTATCGAGCAGGATGCTGACATTGTAGCCTTCCTATATCGTGAAGATTACTATGATCGTGAAACAGAAAATAAAAATACAATTGAAATTATCATTGCAAAACAACGTAATGGTCCGGTAGGTTCAGTAGAGCTTGCGTTTGTTAAGGAATTTAATAAATTCGTCAACTTAGAACGCCGCTTTGAGGATGGACATGCACCGCACGCATAAAGGCAGTATAAAAAAGAAACGCATTTCTTATAATAAGATGTGTTTCTTTTTTTTTTATATGAAAGATAGGGCTTTCATAAGGTGAATATGTAATTCTTACGAACGAAAACGTTTTTCTATAAAAAAATGTTCGCTTTTTGGTTGACTTCTCTTTCTGTTTTGGTACAATTATATTGTTTGAATAGATCGTTTGAAAATTGCGGAGGTGCTTTAATAATGTCTTCAGTAGTAGTTGTAGGAACACAATGGGGCGACGAAGGAAAAGGTAAAATCACTGATTTTCTTTCTGAGCATGCGGAAGTAGTTGCAAGATATCAAGGTGGAAATAACGCGGGACATACAATTGTTTTCGGCGGAGTTAAATATAAATTACACTTAATTCCATCTGGTATTTTCTATAAAGAGAAAATTTGTGTAATCGGAAACGGCTTAGTAGTAGATCCGAAAGCATTACTTGAAGAGTTAAAATACTTACACGATCGTGGTGTAAGTACTGATAATTTACGTGTAAGTAACCGTGCGCACGTTATTTTACCTTATCACTTAAAACAAGATGAGTTAGAAGAAGCGAGTAAAGGTGATAACAAGATCGGTACAACCAAAAAAGGTATCGGTCCTGCATATATGGATAAAGCTGCTCGTATTGGTATCCGTATGGCTGATCTTTTAGACCGTGAAGCATTTAAAGAGAAGCTTGAGCGCAATTTAGTGGAAAAAAAT
The DNA here is from genome assembly GCF_038007445.1 of Bacillus sp. FSL P2-0099. Taxonomy (NCBI): domain Bacteria; kingdom Bacillati; phylum Bacillota; class Bacilli; order Caryophanales; family Bacillaceae; genus Bacillus; species Bacillus sp. FSL P2-0099. Next base: position 5,364,064 of record NZ_JBBOXE010000001.1, on the reverse strand, counting down.
CGTTTATTTGAAAAAATGTACGATACAGAAGGTTTCAGCGTAGAAGAAATCTTTGAAGAGTACTTCGAATACGGACAACAAATCGCACAGTATGTATGCGATACATCTGTCGTATTAAATGATGCACTAGATAACAATCATCGTGTATTATTTGAAGGTGCACAAGGTGTTATGCTTGATATCGACCACGGTACGTATCCATTCGTTACATCTTCTAACCCAATTGCTGGTGGTGTAACAGTTGGAACTGGAGTTGGTCCTGCGAAAGTTACTCGCGTTGTAGGTGTATGTAAAGCATATACAAGCCGTGTAGGTGATGGTCCATTCCCTACGGAACTTAATGATGAAATCGGTCATCAAATTCGTGAAGTTGGTCGTGAATACGGAACAACAACTGGTCGTCCACGCCGTGTAGGTTGGTTCGATAGCGTTGTTGTAAGACATGCACGTCGCGTTAGTGGTTTAACAGACTTATCATTAAACTCTATCGATGTATTAACAGGTATCCCAACTCTTAAAATTTGTGTTGCTTACAAATACAATGGCGAAGTTATCGATGAAGTTCCAGCTAACTTAAACATTTTAGCGAAATGTGAGCCTGTATATGAAGAGCTTCCAGGTTGGACAGAAGATGTTACTGCTATGAAATCATTGGATGAACTTCCTGAAAATGCAAGAAAATACGTAGAGCGTGTTTCTGAATTAACAGGAATCCAATTATCTATGTTCTCGGTTGGACCAGATCGTAATCAAACAAATATCGTTCGTAATGTATACGAAGCTTAATTGATATAAAAAATTGATTTTTTTAAGAAAAAACTCATATTTTTATGAGTTTTTTCTTATTTTTTATAAAAAAATAAAAAAAGGTATTGCAAAAATGAAAGATAGCATGTTATGATATGTCTTGTCGTCACGAAAATATGACGTTGGTGAGTATGAGCCATTAGCTCAGTTGGTAGAGCATCTGACTTTTAATCAGAGGGTCGAAGGTTCGAATCCTTCATGGCTCACCATTTTATTTTTCGTGGCCCGTTGGTCAAGTGGTTAAGACACCGCCCTTTCACGGCGGTAACACGGGTTCGAATCCCGTACGGGTCATGTTTTTTTATGTTCATTTTTGGTCCCGTGGTGTAGTGGTTAACATGCCTGCCTGTCACGCAGGAGATCGCCGGTTCGACCCCGGTCGGGACCGCCACTTTTGTTTATACCACCATTAGTGGTTTTATATATAGTTTTGGCTCGGTAGCTCAGTCGGTAGAGCAGAGGACTGAAAATCCTCGTGTCGGCGGTTCGATTCCGTCCCGAGCCACTCTCAGGATATTAAGTGGGCCCACTTAATATCCTTTTTATTTTGTCCAGTTTTACAAATGTGGGTAGTTATTTTACAATAGAATGAGGAGCCTCTAGCAGTTGAAGCTAGAGGTTTTTCTATAGATCGTATAGGATTCCGTGTAAAAGTGGATGATACATGAGTCTATGAGAATAGAGGAGAAATACTTAGACTAAGATTGTTGTCATATAGGAACATACTATAGAAACACCAATATGTTTGAGGATTATTGATCATATTTTTATAAGGAGGAAATAGACGATGATGGGAAAGAAAATTTTAGTAGTTGATGATGAAAAGCCAATTGCGGATATTTTGAAGTTCAACCTAGAAAAAGAAGGTTTTGAAATTGTAATGGCGCATGATGGTGATGAAGCGATTGAAAAAGCAAATGAAGAACAGCCAGATATGGTTTTATTAGATATTATGTTACCGGGAAAAGACGGTTTAGAGGTATGTCGTGAAATACGTAAAAGCTCAGAAATGCCAATTATTATGCTTACAGCAAAAGACTCTGAAATTGATAAAGTATTAGGGCTTGAGCTTGGGGCAGATGATTATGTAACGAAGCCATTTAGTACGAGGGAGTTACTTGCTCGTGTGAAAGCAAATTTACGTCGCCATCAGCAGGGTGGTGCTGCAGAGAAAGAAGAAAATACCGAAATGGTTATTGGACCAATCGTTATCAATTCGAACGCTTATAGTGTAACGAAGCGTGAAGAAAGCATTGAGCTTACACATCGTGAATTTGAATTACTACATTATTTAGCAAAGCATTTAGGTCAAGTTATGACTCGTGAACATTTATTACAAACAGTTTGGGGTTATGATTATTTTGGAGATGTACGTACAGTAGACGTAACAGTACGTCGTTTACGCGAAAAAATTGAAGATAATCCAAGTCATCCTACTTTAATTGTAACTAGACGTGGGGTAGGGTATTACTTGCGTGACCCAGAACAGGAATAGTATATGAAGAAAGTTGGTTTTTTTCAATCTATTCATTTAAAATTTGTGCTCATATATATGCTGTTAATATTAATAGCAATGCAAGTAATTGGTGTATATTTCGTTAGGGAATTAGAAAAAAGCCTTGTAAAAGGTTTTCAAGATTCCTTAACGCAGCAAACAAATTTACTTTCTTATAACCTGAAGCAAGAGTTTGTAAAAGAGCGTCCTAGAGCAGAATCAGTAGATAAAGCTATTAATGATTCGATTCAAAAACTTGCATCGGATCGTAAGAAAGATATTCAAGAAATAAGTGTAATTGATTCTACTAAAAAATTAATGGCAATTTCAGACGCGTCTAAGCAAAATAAAGTAGGACGAACGTCAGCAGACACAGCTGTACAACGGGTAATGGTACAAAAAAAACCAGAGTCAAAGGTTGAGAAAGACGTGAAAACAGGTCATCGGGTTCAAGTGATGATTACTCCTATTCTAAAAGAGCAAGAAGGAGAGGTACTTGGCGTCATTCGTATTGTTGCATCTATGGAAGATGTGTATAAACAAATGAAAGATATAAACCAAATTTTCGCGACGGGGACAGTAATTGCTTTACTAGTAACAGCTGTACTTGGGATTTTGTTGGCTCAAACAATTACAAGACCAATTTCAGATATGCGGAGACAAGCAATTGAAATGGCAAAAGGAAATTATTCGAGAAAAGTAAAAGTGCATAGCCATGATGAAATTGGACAACTAGCATTATCTTTCAATAATTTATCAAAAAAATTACAACAAGCCCGCTCTTCAACAGAGAGTGAAAGGCGCAAACTATCATCTGTTTTATCACATATGACAGATGGAGTAATTGCTACTGATCGAAAAGGTGACATCATTTTATTAAATGATCCTGCGGAAAAAATGTTAAATGTTTCGCGTGAAACGGCATTAGATCAATCTGTCTTAGAAGTGTTAGGGATACAAGAAGAATTTACGCTGGATCATTTATATGAAGAACCTGATTCAGTTTTATTAGATTTTAGTACGAGGAATGAACCATATATTTTACGTGCTAGTTTCTCTGTCATTCAAAAAGAAACAGGGAAGGCAAATGGTTTAATTGCTGTATTATATGATGTAACGGAGCAGGAGCGTATAGAGCGAGAGCGTCGTGAGTTTGTTGCGAACGTATCTCATGAGCTAAGAACACCGTTAACAACGATGCGCAGTTACTTAGAAGCACTTACGGATGGGGCATGGCAAGATCCGAATATCGCACCGCAATTTTTAACGGTTACACAAGAAGAAACAGAAAGAATGATTAGACTTGTAAATGCGTTGTTACAACTATCTAAACTAGATAGTACAGAACATCGCTTAATGAAGGAATGGGTCGACTTTACTGATTTCTTTAATAACGTTATCGATCGCTTTGAAATGTCTAAAGAGCAAAATGTAAGCTTCAAACGATCTTTCTCTAAAAAATCTCGATTTATTGATATGGATACAGACAAAATTACACAAGTTTTATATAACATTATTTCCAATGCATTAAAATATTCGCCAGAAGGTGGCACAGTAACATATCGCCTGCGTGACCGTGGTGAGTTATTAGAAATTAGTGTGAGTGATCAAGGAATGGGTATCCCGAAGGAAAATGTAGATAAAATATTTGAACGTTTTTACCGTGTAGATAAAGCGCGTTCGAGACAAATGGGTGGTACAGGTCTTGGATTAGCCATTGCGAAAGAAATGATTGAGGCACACGGCGGCTCAATTTGGGCGAAAAGTGAGGAAGGAAAAGGAACAACTATTTATTTCACACTGCCAATGGCAACTGATGAAGAGGACGATTGGGAATGAGTATGGAAAACTTTAAAACAATAGTTTTAATTAATTTAGTTGTTATTAGCCTATTTCTTACTTTTAACTTATGGACATATGTTCCTGATTCTACCTCGATACAAAATGCAAAATTTGTTCAAGGTAATGAAGAGATAAATCCAATAAAACTTTCGGAGGTTGTTCGCCCATCCTCTGTAATCGTTCATAAAGAGAAAAATCATTATGTGAGTGAAAACAAGAGTAATGTGGATTTAATTTATAGAATTCTTGAAAATGGAGAGTTACATGATTTAAAGGAAATAACAGGGACAGTTCCTAAAGGTGATTTTCTTTCGTATGTACATGGAGAAGAAAAAATTGAATTTGTTTTTCCTACAAACATTCCACTGGGTACGATTAAAAGTATGTTTAATTTTAAAGATAAAAACATAGAAGGTAATAGGAGTTTCAATCGTATTATAATTGACCCTTCTCGAAGTAAGGACCAAGAAATTAAAATTAGTTTTGTTTCCTATGATACTTATCCTTATCGTAAAATATATGAAGCAAAATTGAGTGGTGTTTACGTAAAGGATGTTATAAATGCTCAAAATCAACTTATAACAGTAGCGAGACCGTATTTTGAATATCAAATAAGTGATAGAAAAAAACTTTACTTACCAGATGGAATTACGGAATTAAGTGAGGTAGAGTATTTTGGAGCTAGGTTAGATGAGGATACATTTAAAAATGCATTATTTAGTGATCCACGTTATTTAAGCCCTATTTCTGAGAAATCAAAGAAAACATTTACAGATGGTATACGTTCTATGGAAATTGATCAGTCAAATGCAATGTTGAAATATAAAAACTCCGCTGTACATAGTGATGAATCTATGGATAATGCAGCACTTTTACAAAAAAGTTTTGACTTTGTAAGTGGGCATAGTGGTGCGTTAAAGCTCTATCGTTTTGATTATATTAATAAGGGGAAAACGTCCTTCCGTTTTTATGAGGATGGGTTGCCTGTATTTAATAGCGATGGAATGGCGGAATTAAAGCAAGCATGGGGTTCAGGTGAAATCATGCAGTATGAAAGATCCTTTTTTGATCCAAGTTTCAAATTACCTAGAAAACAACTAACAACTTCTCTCGCATCGGGTCGTACAGTGATGACATCATTAGAGAATAATCCGCAAATTGATAAAAATTCAATTCAGGATGTTGGAATTGGTTATAAGTTATCATTGGAAGATTCCATTAACGAAGGAAAAAACATTATTTTAAAGCCAATATGGTATGTAAAATGTGAAGAAAATGGTAAGCAAAAAATATTTGAATGGAGTGAGGGGGGACTAAATGGATTGGGATCGAATTAAAACCATATTTATTGTGACCTTTTTTGTTTTAGATCTCTTTCTTATCTTTCAGTTCATTCAAAAGCAAGATAGTAATCAATTGGAACTTGTGACAGAAACAAAAATTGATCAACAATTAAAAGAGTCTAAAATTACTATGGGAAGTTTTCCTAAAGAGCCGAAAAAAGAGTCGTTTATTATGGCGAAAAATAAAAGCTTTAAGGAAGAAGATGTGCAGTCTTTAAAAAATCAAACAGTGCATCTGCAAGAAGAATATAAGATAGAAAGTAAGTTGAAAGAACCATTTTTAAATGCAAAATCGTTATCAAAGGACAAGTATAATGATTTCTTAAAAAACTACGTGCTTGATGGGCAGAAATACGAGTTTGGGGCAATGAAAGATTCAAAAATTTATTTCTTTCAAAAGTATAAGGATAAGCCGATTTTCTACAACAATCATGCAATGATTGTTGTAGATTTGAATGAAAAAAATGAGCTTGTTTCGTATACACAAACAATGTTAACGGATTTGAAGGAAATGGGCGAAAGTGAAAAAACGAAAGAACAAGAAATTATCACTGCTCAAACAGCTTTAGAAAATATATATGTAAAAAATAAAATTGCAGAAAATACGCACGTGAAAGAGGCGCAGATTGGATATGCGACTCTAGCTGAATCTTCTTCTAATATACAAGTGCTTGCTCCAACGTGGAACTTAAAGACAGAGCAGAAAAAGGACTATTTTGTGAATGCAATTGAAGGACAAGTTATGGAATTAGGGGAAACTCAAGTGCCGGAAGAACATAATGGAGTGAGAAAGAATGAGTATGCACTTTAGTGTACTTGCAAGTGGAAGTACAGGGAATATGCTATATGTAGGAACAGATGAAAAAAAATTGCTCGTCGATGCAGGTTTAAGTGGTAAAGCTACAGAGGCCTTATTTAAGCAAGCTGAACTGAATATAAATGACATATCAGGTATTCTTGTAACGCATGAGCATAGTGACCACATTAAAGGATTAGGTGTATTGGCGCGTAAATATGATTTACCTGTTTATGCGAACGAGAAAACATGGAATGCAATGGAACATTTAATAGGTAATATCCCAACTGATCAAAAATTCATTTTCTCAGTAGGAGACGTGAAAACATTTGGAGATATTGAAGTTGAATCATTTGGTGTTTCTCACGATGCGGCAGAACCGATGTTTTATGCTTTTCATAACAATAATAGAAAGTTAGCTCTTATTACAGATACGGGCTACGTAAGTGACCGTATGAAAGGTGTTATTAAGGGAGCGAATGCTTTCGTGTTTGAAAGCAATCATGATGTGGAAATGCTTCGTATGGGACGTTATCCATGGAGCATTAAACGACGCATATTAAGTGATGTAGGTCACGTTTGTAATGAGGATGCTGCATTAGCGATGGCGGATGTTATTACAGACGATACAAAACACATTTATTTAGCGCATTTAAGCTTAGATAATAACATGAAAGAATTAGCGCGTATGTCTGTATCACAAGTATTAGAAGAAAAAGGTTTTGGGATTGGAGAATCCTTTGAAATACATGATACAGATCCAAAAATGCCTACGAAAATTCAATACGTATAATTCTTCATTTTAGTAAACAATAAAGGTGAATATAGTTGTTTTCAGGAAGATAGGTGAACAAATATGTCCTTTATTGATGAAGAAAAATATCGTATTAAACGTGCAGGGAAAAAGAAACATAAAGGTATTGTTATTTCTAGTATAGCGGGAACAATTGTAGGGGCTTCATTATTTGCATTTGGAGCGCCTTTATTTTCAAATGATGAAGGTAAGCTTCCGCAAGTTGAAGCGAGTGAAAAAAATATGGCTGAAGCTCAAAGTGGAAATGTTCCTGTTAAACAGATTAGCTTTGTAGACGCTGTTGATCGTGCTTCAGAGGCTGTTGTTGGTGTTATTAATATTCAACGAGACGATTTTTCAGAGGCTGATTCGGAAGCTGGTACAGGATCTGGTGTGATTTATAAGAAAACAGATGGACATGCGTATATTGTAACGAATAACCACGTTGTTGCTGGGGCGAATCGTATTGAAGTGAGCTTAAGTGACGGTAAGAAAATTCCAGGTAAAGTATTAGGAACCGATGTAGTCACTGATTTAGCGGTACTAGAAATAGATGCGAAGTATGTGAAGAAAGTGATTGAAATTGGCGATTCTAATACCGTTCGTAGAGGAGAACCAGTTATTGCGATTGGAAATCCACTTGGGCTACAATTTTCCGGAACTGTCACACAAGGTATTATTTCGGCTAATGAGCGTATTGTTCCTGTAGATTTAAATCAAGATGGACATTACGATTGGCAAGTAGAAGTATTGCAAACAGATGCGGCAATTAATCCAGGTAATAGTGGTGGAGCGCTTGTAAATGTAGCGGGACAATTAATAGGTATTAACTCAATGAAAATTGCAGCAAAAGAAGTAGAAGGAATTGGACTAGCTATTCCAGTTACGAGAGCTGTTCCTATTATGAATGAACTAGAAAAGTACGGTAAAGTAAAAAGACCTTACGTTGGGATTGAACTAAGGTCTTTAAACGAGATTCCGAGTTACTATTGGTCAAAAACGTTACGATTACCAGATAACGTAAAAGAAGGAGTCTGCATTTTAGATGTGAAAAGTCCTTCGCCAGGTACGGATTCGGGTCTTAGAGAACATGATGTTATTGTGGCGGTAGATGGAAAAGCGGTGCACGATATTATTGGGTTCCGCACGGCCTTATATAATAAAAAAATTAATGATAAAATGACTCTTACGTTTTATCGTGGTACAAAACGAGCGACAACAACGGTGAAATTAGGCATTCAAAAGTATTAAAAACAGGAGGGCCTACCTCCTGTTTTCTATTGTAGAAAAGTGAGGTGAAGAATATGAATTTACCTTGTTGTTTAGAACATGTTGAATTAGCATTAGATATCATTGTGGATGAGTGTGAAGTCGCACCGGTTATTAACAATGTGGATAACTCTAAAGAAGAGAAAAAAACATGTGAATTTTGTCAAAATGAGGCGACATATGTTGTATCGAACACAGATTCTCACACAATATGTGGGTAACATTTGTGGATATGTGGATAAGTCCTGTGGATAACGTGTTTGTAAGGTGGGGAATAAATGTGAATATCTCGATTATTTCAATTGGGAAATTAAAAGAAAAGTACTTAAAACAAGGTATAGCAGAATACTTAAAACGATTATCTTCTTACGCAAAAGTAGAAGTAATTGAATTGCCAGATGAAAAGGCACCAGAAAATTTAAGTGCAGCAGAAATGTTAATTGTAAAAGAAAAAGAAGGTATTCGTATACTGGATAAAATTTCTGATGATACGCATGTCATTGCGTTAGCTATAGAAGGAAAACAAAAATCATCAGAAGAATTTGCGGTAAGTATAGATCGCCTTGCTACATATGGAAAGAGCAAGATCACATTTGTAATTGGTGGATCACTGGGGCTTAGTTCAGAAGTAATGAAGCGTTCAAACGAATCTCTTTCTTTTTCGAAGATGACATTACCACATCAATTAATGCGATTAGTATTGCTTGAGCAGGTGTATAGAGCGTTTCGGATTAATCGTGGTGAACCGTATCATAAATAAATTTTTCATTTGTATATAAAGAGTAAAAAAGACCATTGGACAAAAATCACCGATGGTCTTTTAAACATTAATAGATGGTATGTAGATTTCCTAAAATAAGTATGTTTCTATTTCTAAAAAAATATGCTGTAATATGAAGAGGGAAAAAGTATAAGTAGTCATAGAAGTGAGGAATTAAAGGTGAAGAAGTTTAAGAAGTTTTACTTGGAGATTACGAGTGTATGTAATCTTGCGTGCAGCTTTTGTCCGCCGACGGAAAGGCAGAAGCAATTCATTTCTGTAGAGGATTTTGCTAAAAGATTAGACCAAATTAAACCTCACACAGACTACATTTATTTGCACGTGAAGGGTGAGCCGTTGCTCCATCCGAAAATAGATCAACTATTAGATTTAAGCCATGAAAAAGGGTTTAAAGTTAATATTACAACGAACGGAACGTTAATTAATAAGAGAAGGCATAGACTGTTAAATAAGCCTGCGTTAAGACAAATGAATTTTTCACTGCACAGTTTTGATGGACACCCAGGTTCGCAAGATAAAGAGGGCTATGTAAGGAGTATACTTTCTTTCATTAGAGAGGCAACAAGTCAATCGGACTTAATCGTTTCACTAAGATTATGGAATTTAACTCAGGATAATAAAACAAATGCTGAAATCCAAAAAAATAGGGATTTATTATCTATAATTGAAAATGAGTTTGATCTATCTTATCAAATTGAAGAGAAGCTTACACCGGGAAAAGGTATAAAAATTGCGGAACGTGTCTTTATTAATCAAGACTATGAATTCCAGTGGCCGGCATTGCATGAAGAAGAGGATGATGGAAAAGGATTCTGTCATGGTCTTCGAAATCAGGCTGGAATCTTAGCGAACGGAACTGTTATTCCTTGTTGTCTAGATGGTGAGGGAATTATTAATCTTGGAAATATTAATAATGATTCATTCTCTAATATTATTGAAGGCGAAAGAGCGAACAATATTGTAGATGGATTTTCGAAAAGGGTTGCAGTAGAAGAACTATGTAGAAAGTGCGGATACCGCAAAAGATTTGGAAAGTAAATATAGAATAAGCCCTCATAAAGCGAGGGCTTATTTTTATTCTTGATAAGAACGTTCTAATTCATCAATTAAGGAACCTACGTAAGAAACAGCTTTACGGATTGTATCTGGTTTTGACATGTCTACTCCAGCGTGTTTCATTAATTCAAGTGGTTTCATTGTACCGCCTGCACGGAGTACATCAAGCCAGCGATCAACAGCAGGTTGTCCCTCTTCTTTAATCATTTGAGCTACAGCGGTAGAAGCAGTTAGTCCCGCAGAATATGTGTAAGAATATAAGCCCATATAATAGTGAGGTTGACGCATCCATGTTAAACCGGCGCCTTCATCAATTTCTACGGAATCTCCCCAGAATGTCGAAAGGACCTTCGTTTTTATTTCAGTTAAAGTTGTAGCTGTGAGTGCTTGCCCTTCTTCTGCTAGAGCGTATACTCTTCTTTGATATTCTCCCTCAAGTAGATGGGTAACGAAGTTGTGGTAATATGTGCCGAGTAGTTGCAGAATAACCCATCTGCGCATTCTCTTATCTTCAGTAGTCGCAAGTAAATGCTGGGCTAATAGTAATTCATTCATCGTTGATGGAGCTTCAACGAAGTACATAGATGGACGCACATTCATAATACGCTGATTTTTATTTGCTAAATAAAAATGACCAGCATGTCCAAATTCATGAGCTAATGTGAAACACCCGCGCATCGTACCCTGCCATGTAATTAAAATATAAGGGTGAGAACCGTATGGGCTAGAGCAGAAGGCACCTGTTGATTTTCCTACGTTATCTGCAAGGTCTACCCATCTTTCTTTGAAGCCCTTTTCGATAATGGAACTATATTCATTTCCTAATACTTTTAAAGAATCTTGAATGAGTTTGCCAGCTTCTTCGTAAGTGATTGTTGGATTAAATTCAGGATCTAACGGTGCATGTAAGTCACTGAAAAGCATTTGATCAAGCCCTAATACATTCTTTTTTAAATCTGCAAAACGGCGCATATGAGGCGCTAATTCGTTATAAATAATATCTAGTTGGTTGTTATACATTTCAAGTGGAACTTTTTGAGGCTCTAAAAGCATATGGGTAACGGACTCGTACTTGCGCAAACGAGAAAGCGCCACTTGTTTTTTTACTTCAGTAGCATATGTTGTTGCAACTGTATTTTTATATCGTTTCAATGTGGAAACAAATGATGAATATGCTTTTTTACGTATATATGCGCTTGGAGAAAATTCATATTTGCTTTCGAATAATGCAAACGATACAGGCAAATCATTTCCCTGTTCATCTTGTATAGAAGGGAAATCCATATCGGCTAATTTAGTCATGCCGTAAATTTTGTAGGGTGAACTATGAACTTCGCCGAGTGCAGCAAGAGCTTCTTCTGTTTCAGGAGAGAGTGTGTGCTGCCTCTTTTTGAGTATCTCTAGTAATGATTTACGGAAAGGTTCAAGTTTTATTTCCTCAGTTAAATATTTTTCAATTATTCCCTCCTCAAATGAGAGAATTTCGTTATGAATAAAGGATAGTGCGGTATGTACATTCGTTCCTAGAGCGGAAATTTTGGAAGAGTTCGCTTGAATAACTGAATCTGTACGATCAGCGGATTCTTTTAAATTTGCATATGCGCCGAGTTTTGTTAACTTCATTAAAAGCTCTTCTTCTAAAAGTAGGCAATTTAATAAGGTAGCGGGGCTAGTGTGTAATTGTCCTTTAAATGCATCAAGTTTTTTTATATCGTCTGTTAATACACGTAATGCAGTTTCCCACTCTTTATCAGATTCGTATAAATCAGAAAGGTCCCATGTCAATTCAGTAGAGACTTCCGCGCGAATAAGGCGTTTCTCAATTACATTTTTCATTTGTTATATCCCCCTTATTATAAGTATCTAAAAACATGATACTAGAAAATTCAGTGAAATGAAAATATTTTACATTTTTATAAATGAAAAAGAAGGACAAGCATAAAAAATGCTTGTCCTTCTAGTTGAATTTATAAATTAATATACTTTGTCCCCGTTGAAAATAGAGTTTTTCACGACTACATAATCTACAGTACGAATTGCGTCTAATTTTGTTCCACCAGCGTAAGAGATAGAAGATTGAAGATCTTGTTCCATTTCGATTAAAGTGTCTTCTAAAGAACCTTTATGCTCAACGAACATTTTCTTGCCTTCAACGTTTTTCTTCTCACCTTTTTGGAATTCAGAAGCTGAACCGAAGTACTCTTTATAAAGTTTGCCATCTTTTTCGATTGTTTCCCCTGGAGACTCTTCATGACCTGCGAATAGAGAACCGACCATAACCATAGTTGCTCCAAATCGAATTGATTTAGCTACGTCGCCATGTGTACGAATACCACCGTCAGCGATAATTGGCTTACTTGCAGCTTTTGCACACCAGCGAAGTGCAGCTAGCTGCCAACCGCCAGTTCCAAAGCCTGTTTTAATTTTAGTAATACAAACTTTACCAGGTCCAATGCCAACTTTTGTTGCATCAGCACCAGCGTTTTCTAATTCTCTTACCGCTTCTGGAGTTCCAACGTTTCCAGCGATAACGAAGCTTTCTGGTAAATGTTTTTTAATATGTTGAATCATGTTGATCACAGCGTTAGAGTGACCATGTGCGATATCGATTGTAATGTATTCAGGTGAAAGTTGCTCAGCAGCTAATTGTTGTACGAATTCGTACTCGTCTTCTTTAACACCAACGCTGATTGAAGCAATTAATCCACGTGATTGCATATCTCTAATGAATGAAATTCGTTTCTCTGGTTGGAAACGATGCATGATATAGAAGTAATTATTTTCAGCTAAATAAGTTGCGATTCTTTCATCAATAATCGTTTGCATATTTGCAGGTACAACAGGTAATTTAAATTTATGTTTTCCTAAAGTGACAGTTGTATCACATTCAGATCGGCTATTTACAATGCATTTTGCAGGAATTAATTGAATATCTTCATAGTCAAATACGTTTTCCATCATTTACACCCCTAAAATACGAATATTTTATTTTTATTGATTAAAAATGTTCGTCCATAGGATAATTTACATCATTTTCAGTAAGAAGTCAAAGATTTTCTTAACGTTTTTTAAAAAAGAAGCCAATATATTTTAAAAATAACGTTAAAAACGAATTTAAATAGATTTCTTATGCATAATGTTCGTTTATAAAAAAGAAAGGAAAGTTGCGATAATTGCATAAGATTGTATGTATGCTTCTTATTTTGAGCGAGGGGGCTGAGGAAATACTATGAAAAAGTTAATACTAATAATAGGAATAAATTTTTTGGTTACTGCCGGATGTAGCAATAATGATGCATTTGATAAGGCAGAGAAACAAGGAGATTTAGCATTGGAAAATAAAGAATACGATAGAGCAGTCGCATCTTTTGAATTAGCATTAAAAGAAAAGAAGGATGATCGGGAAATAAGGCTGAAGGTGAATCAAACAAATAAAATGATGGAAGCATTACAGGAAAGTAATATAGACCGAGCAATTTCGTTATTGAGGGAAATTGAAAATGATTCTGCTAGTTCAGTTATATTAGCCAAACAAAAGAAAAACGAGAAGTTTTAGCTAATCAAAAAGATGAGGAAGAAAAATATAAGCAAATGCTAGTTAAAGTAGAGGAGTTGAAAAACGAGCAGAAGTTTGCGGATGTAAAAGAGCAACTTAACGTAATTATTAGGGAAACGAAAGGGAAAGAACAGTTTAAAATATATTATCAAAATGCGAATGAACAAATTATACAGAGTGTGCCGAGGGCAGTAGATGTAGATAAAACAAAAGATGAGAACCGTAAGGAAGAAAAAGTAATAGAAGAGAAGCCGAAGAAAGAAAGTGTTATTACCGGTCAGAAGGCAGAATAATATTTTTAAAAAGTTTTTAAAATAGAAGATCCTTTTGTTTAGTCAGGCGAATCACGAATGATTCGCCTTTTTATGTGAGCTTTCAAGTATAATGAATAAGGTGATAATAAGGTATATGATGATTCATTGATAGAAAAAGCGAAAAAAGAAAATAATACAGAATAAAAAGAGGTTAATATATGAGTAAAAAAAGTTTTACCGATTATGCATTAAGTAAAGAAATTGTAAGAGCACTTACTGGTTTAGGATATGAACATCCAACGGAAGTGCAAGGAGAGGTTATTCCAGTTGCCTTGCAAAAGAAAGACCTTGTCGTGAAATCACAGACTGGAAGTGGAAAAACCGCTTCATTTGGCATACCACTTTGTGAAGTGGTGGAGTGGGAAGAGAATAAGCCACAAGCTTTAGTTTTAACACCGACGAGAGAGCTTGCGGTGCAAGTAAAAGAAGACATTACGAATATAGGTCGTTTCAAAAGAATTAAGGCCGCTGCAGTTTATGGTAAATCTCCATTTGCACGTCAAAAATTAGAGTTAAAGCAAAAAACACATATTGTAGTTGGGACTCCTGGCCGTGTGTTAGATCATATTGAAAAAGGTACCCTTTCTTTAGAGTGTTTGAAGTATTTAGTTATTGATGAAGCGGATGAAATGCTGAATATGGGTTTTATCGATCAAGTAGAGGCAATTATTGACGAATTACCTAAAAAACGAATGACAATGCTATTTTCAGCAACACTTCCAAAAGATGTTGAAAAGTTATCTCGTACGTATATGGATTCGCCAACGCATATTGAAATTAAGGCTACCGGGATTACAACAGATAAAATTGAACATACACTTTTTGAGATGAGAGAAGAGGAGAAGCTTTCACTTCTTAAAGATGTAACAACGATTGAGAATCCAGATAGTTGTATTATTTTTTGCCGTACGCAAGAAAATGTAGATCACGTATTTCAGCAGTTAAAGCGGGTTAACTATCCTTGTGACAAAATACATGGTGGTATGGTACAAGAAGATCGTTTTGAAGTTATGGACGATTTTAGAAAAGGAAAGTTCCGTTATTTAGTAGCGACAGACGTAGCTGCTAGAGGAATTGATATTGATAATATTACACATGTTATTAACTATGATATTCCATTAGAAAAAGAAAGTTATGTACATCGTACGGGAAGAACGGGACGAGCTGGTAATAACGGGAAAGCTATTACATTCATGACGCCGTATGAAAATAGATTTTTAGAAGAGATTGAGGAGTACATTGGCTTTGAAATTCCAAAGGCACTTGCACCTTCAAAAGAAGAAGTTATGAAAGGGAAAGCAGTATTTGAGGAAAAGATACATGCTAAACCAATTATAAAGAAAGATAAAAATGCAGACATAAACAAAGGAATTATGAAATTGTACTTTAATGGCGGGAAGAAAAAGAAAATTAGGGCGGTAGATTTCGTCGGTACAATTGCTAAAATTAAAGGTGTTACAGCAGAAGATATAGGAATTATTACAATACAAGACAATGTTTCTTACGTTGAAATATTAAATGGAAAAGGACCACTTGTTTTAAAAAATATGAAAAACACAACGATTAAAGGGAAACAATTAAAGGTTCATGAAGCAATTAAGTAAACAAAAAAACTATCCACCTCTAACAGGTGGATAGTTTTTTTGTTTAAGTTTCTTTGAGGTCATCAACTAGTTTCTCTGCTAAACGTCTATACATATTACTCATAGTCACGAAGGATGTTAGTAATAAAAACTTTTCTAGCTTTGGATCTTCTAAGGAAGAAACCTCGTTTACTTCCTTAACACGGTTATTCACGTCTTGCTTAAAGCTTTCCACATTGGTGTCAGTAAGAGAAAGGTAATCTTTATATAGAGTGTTTAATTCGAATGTAGCATCGTTTATTAACGGTGCATTTATATTTTCTAAGGAGCTTTTTATATCATTAATGGAAAGAGCTCCTTTTAATTGATAAATTAAGCTGATTAAAATCATATGTTCTTTTGAATACTTTTTATTTTTGATAGGGATGAATAATTTCCCTTTTGCGTAATTGTTAATCATTGTTTTTGTTAATACTTTTTCATCATCAGTTCTCGTTGTATCCGCATAAGTATTCTCAAATAGTTGGACAACTTGGTCTACATATAAGTCGACATTTGGGATATCCTCAAGTTTAATACTTTTTTCTAAATGTAATGATTCAAGTAATTTATTTATATTTTCCACGTAGAACCCCTCACTTTTATAACTTAGTGGAACTTAATGTTTAGTATATCTTTAAATATGGTATTACGAAACAAATGAATTGTAAATGTTGACCCACACGGATAATATGTATATAATTACATGTAGTTATGAAAACTACATGTAATTATATGAGGGGTGTTTATATGAATGTTTATGTAAGAGAACCGGTTAATGCATTTACTCACTTAGGAGGAGCTGTATTATCATTTATTGCATTATTAGCTATGCTTGTGAAAGTTTCTGTTAAGATGCCATCTGTTGCTGCAATTACAGCTGTTATTTTATTCGGTATCGGGATGATGGTCCTTTATATGGCATCAGCTGTGTATCATAGTGTCGTAGCCAGTGAACGTGTTATTTATTTCTTTAGGAAGCTAGATCATTCTATGATTTTCATATTAATTGCAGGTACATATGCACCCTTTTGCTTAATTACATTAAATTCGGCAAATGGTTTACTATTATTTTGTTTAGTTTATGCAACGGCAATTTGTGGTATTGCTTTTAAAATGTTTTGGTTTAATTGTCCAAGATGGTTATCGACAGCAATTTATCTTCTGATGGGTTGGTTAATTGTTCTATTCTTTGCACCGCTAGCTGAGAATCTAAGTACAGGAGGTATTATTTTCTTAGTACTTGGAGGCATTTTTTATACAATTGGTGGGTTTATTTACGGTGCGAAGCCAAAATGGTTGGAGTTTAAATATATGGGACACCATGAAATTTTTCATGTTTTTGTATTGTTAGGTAGTCTTGCACATTTTCTAAGTGTATATTGTTACGTAATTTGATCAAAAAACGCCACGCGATGTCTGTTATGTGGCGTTTTTTTATTACCTGATTTGAATCGTGTATTGTACTAAAAATCATGGGATAAAATGTAAGTTTCTGTGTTCGCATAATAAACATATGATAAGAAATATGTGATATACTTTGAGAAGTTTATAATGAATGAAATATGGAGGACTATAATTATGGCAATACTTGTAACAGGTGGAGCAGGATATATTGGTAGTCATACATGCGTAGAATTACTAAAAAACGGTTACGAAATTATAGTAGTAGATAATCTTTCGAATAGCTCAGTAGAGTCTATAAATCGAGTGACAGAGATAACAGGAAAACAGTTTAAATTTTATAAAGAAGATATTTTAAATCGAGAAGCACTTGATACGATTTTTGAAGAAAATACAATTGAAGCTGTTATTCACTTTGCAGGCTTTAAGGCTGTAGGGGAATCAGTAGAAATTCCGTTAACGTATTATCATAACAACATTACAAGCACACTAGTGCTATGTGAAGTGATGCAGAAGCATAATGTGAAGAAGATGATCTTCAGTTCATCTGCAACAGTGTATGGTATTCCAGAAATATCACCAATTACGGAGGAGTTTCCATTAAGTGCAACAAATCCATATGGTCAAACGAAATTAATGATTGAGCAAATTATGCGTGATGTAGCATTTGCGGATGCAGAATGGAGTATCACATTACTTCGTTATTTCAACCCATTTGGTGCACATGAAAGTGGACGTATTGGAGAAGATCCAAACGGAATTCCAAATAACTTAATGCCATATGTAACACAAGTAGCAGTAGGGAAGTTAAAGGAATTAAGTGTATTTGGAAATGACTATCCAACAAAAGATGGCACGGGTGTCCGTGATTATATTCATGTTGTAGACTTAGCAAATGGCCATGTAAAGGCGCTTGAAAAGGTACTTGGCACTACTGGGATAGATGCATACAATCTCGGTACAGGTACTGGTTATAGTGTGTTGGAAATGGTTGAAGCATTTGAAAAGGTTTCGGGCAAAGAAGTTCCTTATAAAATTACGGAGCGTCGACCTGGTGATGTGGCAGTATGTTTTGCAGATGCATCGAAAGCGAAGCGTGAATTAGGATGGGAAGCAAAACGCGGATTAGAAGAGATGTGTGCAGACTCTTGGAGATGGCAATCAAATAACAAAAATGGCTATCTAGAAGTTTAATAAACAGATAAAAAAATGACCTTTTGCGGGAGCAAAAGGTCATTTTTATTTATTTATTTCCATTAAGTTTATTAGCAAATTTAGTAAAGAAAGTTCGCCGTTTTATAGGAGTATTTGACTGACAAAACGTATAGTAATCAATATCTTTAATGTAAGTAAAGAGTCTAGAAATAGCATATAAGAATGTAATAGAAGATCCAAGTGCAAAACTAATACCGTAACCATTGAACCCAAATGGAAGTAGAAGAAGACTTAATAACAAATTTGCAGAAAAGAACAGGGCTGATGTTCGAAATGCCCCTTTACGATCTTCAAAATATAAGAGTAGTAACGTGATAACAAGGACCATCCCGTTTGCATAAGCACCAATTATAGTCAGCTGCAAAATAGAGTATTCAAGTGTTACGTTCCCAGATTGTGAACTAAACATCCATATTATAAAAATAATAAGTAAAGAAAAAATACCTTGATTACGAAGTATTCGTTCCATTTCTTGCTTTAGGACAAAGTTCATTGATTCTTTTAATTGTAAAATTGTATTTAATGTCGCCCCATTGTTAACTGAACCGAAGAACTTCTTATACCGTTCATAAAACCTTGTTTCAATGGATACTACGAAGAAAATATAGGTTGGGATAATGCTTAAATAAGCCCAGAAAACAGATGTATCATAAATTTGATGATAAATAAACGTGTTTTCAATATTTCCTCGCCCTTCTCCGAACCAAATAACAAAGTTACATACCCAAATGCCAATATTGTAAAGTAAGCTTGACCAAAATAGTTCTGGATATTTATCTAAATAAGAAAGAAAGGTAAATTGTTCAGTAGCATCACTATTTGGAAACATTCGTACAATAACTATACTTAACCACACTAATGTAATGAAAGTCCCGATTGTAAAAGAAATTAAAAGTAATAGGGCCAATCCGTGTTCTATTCCAAGTGTTGGATGCCAGTAAGCGATAAGCGCAATTCCAGATAAGGAGAAAATGGAACCAATTAAAAATGCAAGAGCGATGGACTGATAATCTTTAGCTGCTGTTAAATAAATGGATTGAATCCAAATGATGTTTAAAGCTAAAAATAAAAATAGCATCACGATTTTATAATACAAGGCTAATGGCGTAAAAATTGCAAACAAAAGCCATAAGATAATAGCTAAAAAAAGTGTGATTTTCGTCATTCCTAAAAAGGAAGAAAATACTTTATCAGCTTTTTGCTCATATAAAAGGTCGGCCACATATCTAGTTACGATGAGCTGCAAGGCACCATATATGATTTGAGAAAAAATGAAGCAGTATGAAATTGAAATTGTAAAAAGGCGCTGTTCCTCAATTGAAATAGAATGGAACAAACTTAAAATGTATCGAATAGCTGTTACTGCTAAAATAACGACTAACCAAGGACCAGCTGTAACAAATAATGAAAATCCGTACGCTTTTATTCTGGAAGAATAGTAGTCTTCTTGGAATAATTTTTGTAAACGAAATCCTATCCCTGCCATGTTTTTTTACCTCTTTCTAAGTAAAGCTTACGATAACTATCAACGACACCTGATAATTGATAGTGCGCTTCAATACGATTGCGCCCGTTATCCCCAAATTGTTGAATGGATTCAGGGTGACGATAATACCACTCTAAATGAATGGCAACTTGTTCAGGAGATACAGGTGGTACAACAAATCCACATTGTCCGTAAGGATCTTCATCTTGTCCGTAAATTAATTCCTTACAAGAGCCGACATCTGTAACAACCCATGGTAATCCTGCTGCCATTCCTTCTAACATAGCTAATGGTTGTCCTTCAGATATACTTGTTAATACGAGAATATCTGTTTGTTTTAAGTAATCTTTAATATTTACTTTGCCGGTCATTATTACATGCTCTTCTAATCCTAATTGTTGAATTAAATCACGACATTCCTGAGCATATTCTGCTTCTTCCGTATCAGGACCTAGTAAGTAAAATATAAATGGAATATCTTTTTCTAATAATAATTTAGCTGCATAAATCATTGTTTTTACATCTTTAATTGGCACAACTCGTATAATAGCGGAAATGATGAGTTTATCCGAATTGTATTTTGGTTTACGTAACCCTTTATAGTCAGATAAAGTAACGCCATTTGGAACGATTTTTAGTTTATGGGCCGGAGCACCTAATTCTTTTTGATATGCACTATTTCGGCCGAACAACGTAATTACATCAGCGGCTTGTTCATATGCTTGATGAGACAAGTGATGAAAGAAAGAAACCCATCTTTTTTTATATTCAATTGGTATCCAAGTAGATTGTAGTATTTCTTCTTCACGCTCCCGAGAATAAATACCGTGTTCAGTTAGAATAAATGGTATATCGGACTTGGCACTAATTGCAGCACCGAGCAATCCACCATACCCTGTCGATACAGAATGAATAAGATCTAATTCAGGAAAATCAATTTGTAAAATTTGAATGATTGGTGTGAACATAGATCTCCACATCCAAAAGTAATTTAAGAAGGATCCACTACTTTCTTCATATAAATAGCTTTCTTTAACGATTGCATAAAACTCACGGCTTTCGAAGAAGGAATGGAGTGTTCCTAGCTTTTGTTTATTTCCTAATATTTGTAATGCTGTTGTATCGTTAGCTTGAAATGTAAACCATTTTTGAAGTGTCTGTACTTCTTGTTTAGTTAAATTGGTTTTTATATATTTTGCTTCATTTTCTGATTGCAAAGGAATCAGAATGATGTCTTTTACATTGCTTGGAATTTCATATTGATATTCATCTTCTGTTTTTACTTGAGGGACTATCGCGAAAATCGTAAATTCATGTTCTTTAAACTGCTGGATAATCATTTGAACCCAGCTTGCTACCCCTCCACTTACAAAGGGATAGCTGCCTTCAACGACCAAACCTATTCTCATCTGTTATGCTCCTTTAATTGGAATCGTAGCGCTGGCTTTCGTTAACGTAACGCTATAAATTTGGGAATCAAGCTTTTTAACTGTACCGTAAGAGAATGAGCCAGGTTGTATTTTCTTACCTTCTTCTACACGTATAATTGTTGAAGTATGGTTTGGTAACCCTTTATATGCAATGTGAACAGCATCATCTTCATAAGAAACATCTAGGTCACCAGTTTGATAAATTTTCATAGAAGCAGTTGCTTCACTTTGGGTCATACTTTTTATATAAGGATATCTTTCTCGTATTTCTTTAATTGTCTTTTTATAAGCTTTAAATAATTCTTCCCATGTTAAATTACCTGAGCGTTTTTCATCAAGGATATCATCTGGATGGACGAAATGTGAGATAACCCCTAAATTTGCGGTAACATCAGTTAAGATAAATTGCTCTTCATCTGTGATAGCATAGCCGCTCGTAATGCGCGGGAAGTGATAAATGTTTTTATTATGTTCATCTGGTCCAAATTCTTGAATTAAACTACCGTTACTTTTACTTCCCACATATAGAGAAGCAACTGTTTCCATAGTTGGAACCGCGTCGTTTAATGCACTTAATCCAGTTGTATTTATAATATTGGATGGTGGTACATAGGTTTTTAATTTTTCGTTTGGAAAGAAGTTATACACGAGTTTTTGCAGAGCATCTAAGGAGCTCTCCATATCCTCTTTTGAATTCCATGGAACATATTCAAGTGCTTTATCTACTGGATCTGGTGGTAATAATAAAGGTTGATGGTTATAGCCATGAATGCCTATTTCCCCGCCGTGACTTAGTAATTCTCTCCCAAATAATAAATAGGTATTTCTATTTTTACCTGTGAAATCTTCAAAGGGTGGCGTTACTTTATTTTGGTACGTCCCAATGGCAACACCCGTATATTTAATATCAAGATCTTCAGAGATATCCTTCATATTTTTCCACCAATGTTTTTTATAAAATTCTTCAACAGAAATTTTTTCTTTCGTTAAGTTTTTTAGTTCTCCACTTGGAATCGGAGATGGGAAGTCATCGATATACATAATCTCCGCTCCAAGTTGTGCTGTAGCGAAATTTGGGAAAATAGTACCCAGTGATTGAACGAACATACCTCTACCTAATTTATCGTTCAATGCTGTTGTATTCCAATATAAGACTTTTCCTTCACCGTAGTCATTGGTCCAAAGGATGGGAGTATCTTCTGCTGTAATCCAAGTATTAGTTGTATTCTCATCTAGCGTAATATTCAGTGAGCTATGAGTAAACAGTGGAGAAGAACTTGAGAGATCTGGATAACCAGGGAATAAAACTTCTTCAAAGGTTAATCCTTTCGCATCTTTGAAACCTTCTTTTTTGGTAATACCAAATAATGTGTTCCAGGAAGGATCTGAATCAAATCGGTTTGCGATAATAATTCTTCCGCCCATTTGTACAAAATTTTGAATATCAGCTTGTGGAAGTTGCTCCATTATTTCACCTGTAATAATAATCCCTGTATAGGGAGAGGGAGTAAGTCCCTTAATTTCATTAGCTGTAATATCTTTATAGTGTAGGTGTGCGTAATCCATTGCTTTCTTCGTATTAAATTCGACTTGTTGCCCTAAGGTATTATCCGTTTTTAAAACGTATAATTGCATTTTTTGTCCATTTTGAGCTACATCTTTTGCTTTGAGTGTTTTAACAGTATCTGTTTCTTTAGTTTTAGGAACAGAAAACTTTTGATAAAAATTTTCTGTTCGATATATAAGGATGGATAAAATTAAGAGAAATAAAATGATACTAATAATCCCGATATATATATTAATCCCCTTTTTCAATGTGTGCGCCTCCAAACTGCCTTACAAATAATTGATATTTACGCGGTAGTATATGAACTCTTTTTGCATCTGTTAGATTATTGATTAAGTTATAGAGCTCGTCCCATAACTGTTGCTCATAATATATTTCAAGTAAACCAACGTAACCGTAATATGATTCAGGATAGAAATGAATAAGATTTAAAAATTGTTCTTCAGACTTTGCATATTGTTTTGTGTGTAGAAACAGATTTCCAAGATGGAAAGGGTAAAGAGGTTCGTTAGGGAATAGTTCTACACCTTGTGTAATAAAATTCATAAATTCAGCGATTATTTTTTCTTTTTGCTGATTAGAAAGAAGACCACTGTTTATATATCTTAAATAGTTAGAAACCAATTCTTTTGCAATTTCATTTTGTGGATTTTGTAGAAATTGCTTATTTAAGTATTCGATTTGTTTTTCGTACCGTTCATTTAGTAAATTAATAGTAGTCGCTGCGTAATGCACAGTTTCAGGATCTTTATGGTGAATGGCTTCTTTCAATAAGCCTCCTTCATTAGCAATAGAGGAGGAGCTTAACTGTACAATGAGTTGTTTATGTAATTCAGGCTTATCTAGTTCTAATCCAGAAGAAAATGAAATTAAGTCCATATCTTGTTTTGCTGATTCCAAAATATCTTCGTAATTATCAACGTGAAAGGCAACATAATCAGAGTATTGCTGTAACCACTCGGTTTTGGAACGTCTTATATTAAGTAATAACATGATTGCTGATACAATAAGTCCGATAAGCGGGAAAAGAAGAGATAGAATCAAGCAAAATTCAATAATTCCTTTTTTATCTTTAGTAATCAAACTTTTCGTAAATCGAAATAAAAGAAAAACCAAAATAACATAAATAAAATAAAGAAGGAGTAAAATCATTAGACTATCACTCCTTTAGAAGAAAGAGCGTTTTGTATACGAGTTTGAACTTGTATACAAAACTGTTCTTCAGTGCCAGGTAATAAAATCATGATTTTCTGCTCGGTCGTACTATAACCGAATATATCGATATCTCGCAAATGGTCTTTTAAAATAGAATTTATCATTCCTAAATAATCTTGTGGAGCATTGAACTCAAAATAGGAATATGGATAAGATAGTGTTTCGTAACGTTTCTTTTCTATTTTTAGTAAATGTTCAAATTCATCTTCATAATAAATGCTTGTTTTAGGGAATGTGCGATCCTCTTGACTGGATAGCCAAAGATTAGAAGCGTTTTGTAAACGATCACCCATCCAGCGTAAATACCATGTGAAAAGTTCGAATTGCTCAGAAGTTACTTTTGAAAATTCGATTTCGTCTAATATAATGACGTATTGTACATCATCTTGGAATAGGACGGGACCAACTAAAAGTGGAGCGTCTTGAAAATCCTCATCTGTACGGAAAAAAGGTCGATTATGCGCTAGCGCATTTTTGATGACTAAGGAAGCGTTTTTAACGAAAATAGATTGAGATAATGTATTTTTACCAGTTTCAGCTCTTAATTTAATACGAAGCGATTGTTTATTGTTATCAACGTGATAGATACCAATTTTTTTTGCTCCAAAATACATTTTTAATACATTCATTCCTTCATCGAGTACAATTTCAGGATGTGTATGATTTAAAGCTTTAAACATATGATACATTTTAGATAAGTGGTTATTTGACTCAAGTACACGAGAACGTAGTGTAATACGTGTTTCATCCAATTGTTTCACGACATATTTTAATTCTTTATTTTCAGCTTTCAACTCATTATTTATCATATGTACATCTTCATAACGTTCTTTTTGTGCAGTGCTCATCAGTCCACAGCATAAACTAATAACAAGTAAGAAAATCCAACTTATCCAGTAATCTAATGAATAAAAGTACAGTAATACATCATTTTCTTTATATATACCGCTTATAAAAATATAAATCATTGCTTCCAGAAAGGCGAAAAGGGCAATAGATATGCCATACCGGCTAGAAATAATTAATGTAATAAATAAGAGTAGGAAGTATTCATACGTTGGTGTAAGAAAATCAGTTAGTATTGATAGAAAAAATAGTGCAATAAAGAGAATCGTAGGTTCAATCATCTTTTGGAATATATTAGATTGTCTATAGTGCATAAAAAACCCCTTCTTTCGTTTGCAAATTTAATTTTGAGGAATAGTACACTGAAATAAAATACATAATTTAAAAGAATTATTTTAAGATATATAATATATAAAGCCCAAATCATTTTATCAACAGAGATGTAGTAAATTCAAGTGAAATAAATTCTAATTTCTGTTAATGTATTGAATTTATTGGGATTTTTATAAAAAATCGAGTTTGAAAAAATGTAGAATGTTATGGTATTACTATATTTGTATTAACATTTAAAACAATAGAAAATTACAGTTGTATAGGGGGTAATATTATTATGGAGTGGAAACGTTCCGTATGCTTTTTAGCTATATTTTCTTTTATTTTTTCCTCAAGTACATCCGCACAAGCAAATGTTGTGGAACCAGTTTTAAAAAATGTACGAAGTTATAAAATTTATTATGGTGAAGCAAATGAGCAAGTAATTGAGAGACTTTCAAAGTATGACATGGTTATTATAGAGCCATATGCATTTACGAAAGAACAGGTTCAGCAATTAAAAAAATCAGGAACGGTAGTTCTTGGCTATGTTAGTGTTTTAGAATTAGAATCGTGGCATAAATCGCAAGTAGTTGAATCAGACTATTATTATAGAGATGGTAAGAAAATGAAGATTGAGCAGTGGGATACATATATTATGAATTTAGCTGATGAACACTACCGTGGGATTGTTGTGAATAAGGTGAAACAGCAAGTTATTGGAAAAGGAATAGATGGGGTGTTTTTAGATACAGCTGGTGATATTGATGACTATTTTTATGATCAGCCGTCTACACAAGGGAAATTTCGAGAAGCATATGTAAATTTATTAAAAGAAATTAAAAGTGTTGATTCCAACCTGCTTCTTATACAGAATTGGGGATTTGACACAATCAAAAATACATCCTTGAATTTTATACATGGTGTATTGTGGGAAGACTTCAATAAACAAGTTATTGCGAAAGATGAATGGAGTCAAAATTGGATGCGTTATTTTAAACAACAAAGCAATAAAATTGTAACGTTTACCGTGACCCCAGATAATGTATCTAAAAAATATAGTTCTACAAATGGATTTGTTCCTACAATAAATCCGAATGATATTTATGATAAATAGCAAGTGTTCAAAATGAGATACTATCAAGATTGATTATCACGCTTTAGGTCAGTAATACGATTATCTTATAAAGATAAATGTATTACTGACCAGCCCCTTTCACATAATAGGGGAGATTTAATGAATTCGAACGAGTTGTTTATGGTATACTGTATTACCTTCTTGGCTTGTATATGGCGGGATACTTCGCCCAAAACAATTTGCAACAATATTGGAGTGGCCAGGATAAGAAATACGAATTTCATACAAATCAATAGAGTCATCTAAATCAGCATAAAAAACTGCTAAGTGGTTGCCTTGTAAAATATATGGGAATGCTACTTCCGAATTTTCACCAATTAGTACAGGTAATTTTACAGGATTAGAATAGTTAGACCAATCCCAAACCTCTATAGTTACATGGTGTGTGTAATATGCATCTAAATTTACAATGTTTACTACTGCTGAAACAGTTGTAGGCTCTCTTGTTAATACACCTGTGGAGTGAAAAACAAAATGATTTGGATAATGAAGAGGCATAAATATCAAACCTTTCTAAATTAATATGAGTGTACGATATTCTATGCAAATAATTAATAGAATGAGATAGGGAAAATGTATCATTCTACTAATTTTTTATAGAAATTCAAAACGTAGTATTGAAAAGTATTCCAACACTTGTATCATTGTTAGAGTACGTTTATAATCAAGGAATCCTATTTCATGTTTTGATAGGGTTATTTATTATTGAAAGCGTTTTAAATTTGTTATTTTTTAAGGTAGGAAGTCTAACTTATTCAGGTTAAAAATTATGTATGTAGTTTTAAATAGGAAGAAAAATAATAAAGTGAAACTTTAATCAGTGGGTGGGGGTTGTTCATCCCCACTGATTATTAGCCTTCACCAATCGGGCTTTACGGGCAGTTGATCTCCCACTTAACTTCTTTGCTCTAGCTGAATTTTGAGGTGGGAGTTTTACTGCTCGTTAATGCGGGATAAAGCATCACTTTATATTGTGGGGAGGTTAAAAGTGTGAAAGGGAAAGATTTTCACACGAATATATATGGGTTACGTAGGATTATTACTTTCAGGTGCAGCTTTATTTTTAAATAGTCTTGTCATATTAGGCAAAGTAGAGATGAAAAGTGCAGGTGTCTTTAATTTATTTGTGGGGGCATTACAAATTATCATTCCGTTCTATTTGATTATGATTTCTGATCAAAGTAATTGGACGGTATATTCATATGCGGCTACTTTTTTATTTGGTTTAACTTATTTATATGTAGGCGTTACTTTTATTAAAGGAATGGATAGTAGTGGACTAGGCTGGTTCTGTATTTGGGTAGCAATTATTGCTTTATTTTATATGATTGTTTCATTTGTTCAATTCCACGATGTTGTTAATGCGTTAACATGGTTTATGTGGGCATTACTTTGGTATTTATTCTTTGTATTAAATGCACAAAAAAAGAATATCAATCAATATCTTGGCAGAATTGCCTTTGTACAATCATGGGTAACATTGACGTTGCCTTCACTCTTTTATTTTATGGGAGTATGGGGCGAGGGATTCATATATGAACTATGGGTTTATGTATCAGTAATTTCTATTTTATATTGCTGCTATTGTATTTTTAAATATCGAGTACGTTAATGTATCGTGTGTAGAAAAAACATGGAATCGTTAAACTGATTCCATGTTTTTTTATTTTAGCGTTTATAATAATAGAGGTAGTATTTTACAATTTGTAAAAACGGGGATGATGAAGGTGAAAAAAGTATTGGTGCTAGGGGGAACAAGATTTTTTGGTAAACATTTAGTAGAAGTACTGTTGCAAGCTGGACATGATGTAACGATTGCGACGAGGGGAGTTACTGAAGATTCCTTTGGAAGTGCAGTAAAAAGACTGATTGTAGATAGAGAAGATGAGAGGCTACTAGAAGAGCATTTTGAAGGTAAAAGTTATGATATCGTATACGATAATTTATGCTATAGCTCGAATGCAGCGAAGATAATATGTGAAGTGCTAAAAGGAAAAACGAAGAAATACATTATGACATCTTCAATGGCTGTCTATGAGCCTGCGTTAGGCCTATTAGAAGAAAACTTCAATCCGTACGAGTATACAATTACGTATGGAGGTAGGAATGATTTCAATTATAGTGAAGGCAAGCGATTAGCTGAAGCAGTTTTATTTCAACATGCAACATTCCCAGTCGTTGCGGTAAGATTTCCCGTCGTTATTGGAGAAAACGATTATACGAAAAGATTACAATTTTACGTTGAACATGTTGTGAAACAAGAGTCTATCGTTGTGGATCATGTAGATGGAGAGTTGTCATTTATACATGAAAAGGAAGCAGGACAGTTTTTAGCTTGGTGCGGGATGGAAAACATAGAAGGGCCAATTAATGCTTGTAGTAACGGGGTGGTTTCTACCAGAGAAGTTATTCGTTTCATAGAAGAGAATACCGGGATAAAAGCGCTCATTCAAGAAGTAGGAGATAATATTGCTCCTTATAATGGAGTGATTAATTGTACGTTACATAATGGAAAGGCTCGTGAATTAGGGTTCTCGTTCCGAGAGTTGAAATTAGAGACGGAAAAAGTTTTACGTTATTACATAAATACAATGAAATAATCATAAATCCCCCGGTGGCAATCCGGGGGATTCTGGAGGATTTCGACAATACTAATTTTACATTACCAAATTTACCTTATACGCATGACTAATGTGTTTGTGATTGAATTGCTTGTAAATACTTTTCATTTACCCGGTCCCAGTTCACCGTATGCCACCAGTTGGTAACAAATTCTGGACGCCGATTTTGATACTTTAAATAATAGGCGTGTTCCCATACATCGATGACGAGTAATGGAATTTTACCTTCTTGCAAAGGTGTATCTTGATTGGGTGTACTCATAACGGAAAGTTCCTCACCGTCCAGAACAAGCCATCCATAGCCACTTCCAAAACGACTAATAGCTGCTTTGGAAAGTTGATCTTTTAAGTTGTCAAAGGTATTGAAATAATAATCAATTACTTTTGCAACGTCTCCATTAGGCTCACCGCCACCTCGCGGGCTCATTAATTCCCAAAAAAGACTATGACAATAATGTCCACCACCGTTATTTCTGACAGCTGTAACAATTTCTTTTGGTAAAGTTTCTAAATTACATAGTAACTCTTCTAAAGATTTATTATGTAATTCCGTATAGTTTTCTAAAGCGGCATTCAAGTTATTTACGTATGTCGCATGGTGCTTTCCATGATGAATAGAAAGCGTGTTGCTATCGATATATGGCTCTAGTTCATCATAGTCATATGAAAGCTTTTGCAATTGAAATGAAGACATAACATTCCCTCCTTTCTTATTAAAAAAAGTTGGTCTGGGTAAAAATAATTTACCTGAGTCAAAAATACACCTATTTTTTATACAAGTCAATAGTAATCTCTTTAATTTTCTGAAAAATATTACAATAAAAGTAACACTTCGACTTTCATTTGTGACTCTTATTCTTTTTGCTTATACTGTAAAGTAGTAACGTTTTGTTAAAATAGAAGGAGATCGTTTATGAGTAAAACGAAACAATTAATAGAGGAAGCGAGTCATTTTATTACGGTTTGCTATAAAGAGCTTAATAAAGAACAATTCATAGAAGAGAGAATAAAAGAAATTCAAGTTGAGATAGAGAAGACGGGGACGTATGAGCATACATTTGAAGAACTTGTTCATGGATCACGAATGGCATGGCGCAATAGTAATCGATGTATCGGAAGACTATTTTGGAGTAAGATGCACATATTAGATGCACGTGAAGTAAATGATGAGGAAGGTGTATACAATGCATTAATTCATCATATTAAATATGCAACGAACGATGGGAAAGTTAAACCGACAATTACAATTTTTAAGCAATATCAAGGTGAAGAAAATAATATACGAATTTATAATCACCAATTGATTCGATATGCAGGATATAAAACAGAAATGGGAGTGATTGGTGACTCTCATTCCACTGCGTTTACAGATTTTTGTCAGGAACTTGGCTGGCAAGGAGAAGGTACGAATTTCGATGTATTGCCACTTGTGTTTTCTATAAACGGGAAGGCACCTATATATAAAGAAATTCCGAGAGAAGAAGTAAAAGAAGTGCCAATTGAACACCCAGAATACCCGATTTCGTCACTTGGAGCAAAATGGTATGGGGTTCCAATGATTTCAGATATGTGCTTAGAAATTGGCGGTATTTCTTATACGGCAGCCCCGTTCAATGGATGGTATATGGGAACGGAGATTGGGGCTCGTAACTTAGCGGATCATGATCGCTATAATTTACTTCCGGCTGTTGCGGAGATGATGAAGCTCGATACATCGAGAAACGGTACGTTATGGAAAGACAAGGCGCTAATTGAATTAAACGTGGCTGTTTTACATTCTTTTAAAAAACAAGGAGTTAGTATTGTGGATCACCATACAGCTGCACAACAATTTCAACAATTTGAGAAGCAGGAAGCGGCATGTGGACGGGTTGTAACAGGTAATTGGGTGTGGCTCATTCCACCGTTGTCGCCAGCTACCACTCATATTTATCATAAACCGTATCCAAATGAAATTTTGAAGCCGAATTTCTTTCATAAATAATAGCTAGTATAGTTTTTTTTTCTGCAAAATATAATTTTTTTTAATTACTGTTACGTAGCAAATGGAAGCCTTTACTATCGGTTATTTTTGGAAAGGACTTTTTGAACCAAGGAGTTCCTTATGTTATAATCAAATTTCTGTTTCGAAGACCTTATAGAAATATAAGGTCTTTTGTTTTGCTTTTTTATGTAATAGGAATAGAAATTTTCTTTTAAATAAGGGATTTAGCATATTTTTAGGGACAACATAAGTGTGTAGGAAATTGATGGATTATTATACTTATATAATCATTGTGTTTTGGGTGTAAACAAGAAAACATAATAAAGTTGTTTTTTTAGATTGCTGAGGAAGGAGGAAGTGTAAATGAGGATGAAGAGTCGAAAAACGGATTGGCCTGTATTTCTTATTAGTGGTGGCTCACTTTTATTATTTGTAATTGCAGTTATTTTAAATAAAAGTTACGTAGAGGGAGCCATTAATAGCAGTTTTGCAGCTTCAATTAAATATTTTGGTGCCTTTTGGCAGGTTTTATTAATTGGTACATTTGTTGTTGCAATGTGTATGGCGTTTTCAAAATATGGGAGAGTTAAACTTGGGGGGCTAGAAAAACCTGAGATTAGTACGACAAAATGGCTCGCTATTATTATGTCTACATTACTTGCTGGAGGTGGCGTTTTTTGGGCAGCCGCAGAGCCGATGTACCATTTGATGACGGTGCCACCAATACATGAAGGTATAACTGCTGGAACGAAAGAAGCGGTAATGCCGGCTTTAGCACAAAGTTATATGCACTGGGGTTTCCTGGCTTGGACGATTTTAGGTACAATTAGTGCGGTAGTTATGATGTACGGGCATTATCATAAAGATATGCCTTTAAAACCTCGAACGCTTTTATATCCTATTTTTGGAGAGAAATTGCGAAAGAGTTGGCTTGGAACAATGATCGATGTATTTGCCATTATTGCGGTAGCTGCAGGGACGATTGGTCCAATCGGATTTTTAGGCTTGCAAGCAAGTTATGGGTTACAAGCATTGTTTAACATTCCTGATGTGTTTACTACTCAATTAGCCATTATTGTTTGTGTAGTAGCTGTTTCTACTATATCTGCGGTAACAGGAATTGATAAAGGGATTCAAATTATAAGTAATTTAAATGTTAGGTTAGCAGTTCTATTAATGGTATTTGTATTACTATTTGGACCAGGTGGATTTATTATCGATTCATTTGTTTCTTCGTTTGGATTTTATATAAATAAATTTATTCCAATGAGCACATATCGTGGTGATACAGCTTGGTTAGGATCGTGGACAATCTTTTTCTGGGGATGGTTTATTGGATATGGACCGATGATGGCAATTTTAGTGAGCCGAATTTCAAGAGGAAGAACAATCCGAGAAATCATCGTTGCAATTGGAATTATTGCACCCATTATTACAACGTTTTGGTTTACTATACTAGGGGGATCAGGTGTGTTTTATGAGTTAATGAATCCTGGTTCTATCTCGACCGCATTAAGTGAATCTGGTATGCCAGCGGCTATGATTGCAATTACAGAGCAACTGCCACTATCTAATATTATTGGACCTGCATTTCTTTTATTAACAATTTTATTTGTAGTGACAACAGGAGATTCAATGGCTTATTCGATTTCAATGGCAGTGACTGGAGATGGAGATCCTAGAATTAGTTTGCGAGTTTTTTGGTCGCTTATTATGGGCGCAGTTGCGGCGATTCTTTTATATATGGGTGAGGGAAGTATTAACGCCTTACAATCCTTCATTGTAGTGACGGCTGTTCCGGTATCTATTCTGTTATTCCCAATGCTATGGCTAGCGCCTAAAGTTGCAGGGGAATTAGCGTTAAAACAAGGTATTGTAAAAGAAGAAGATAAAACTAGCTTCTTGTTCCAAAAAGCTAGTAAATCAAAATAAATAATTGTATTTATATAAGAAGAGGAAGCATTTCATTTGAGATGCTTCCTCTTTGCTATTTATCCAAATACTTTTCCTGAGGGGACAGTATTTGGATAAACATTTCGTACAGTTTCAATCTATTCTAATACTTTATCTTTCGTCTCTGGGACACATAATAGCATTGTAACTAAACCGATTGGATAGATAATGAAGATGAGAGATAATGCTCCCATTAAATTACCACCTGCAGCAAGTAAGCCGATAATAACAGGTCCAAATCCAGCTAACCCACGTCCTGTACCGAAAATAAAGTTCTCTGCTGTCGAGCGAGCTTCAGCAGGATAGTTTTCAGCTAAAACTGCTCCGAATCCCCCCATCATGCCATTGGCAAAGAATCCAAGCAGTGCACTTCCCCATAACAATGATGTTGAGTCTGTGAATAAGAAGAAGTAAATGAGACAGTATATAGTACCACCGACGTAATAGATTGTAAAAGTTTTACGGCGGCCAATTTTATCGGCTAGAATACCAAAAGTTGCAATTCCAATTAGCATGCCGATTGTAGAGATGAACATCCAACCGCTCGCTTTTGCTAACGTGTAATTATATTTATTTGCTAAAATAGTTGGCATCCAAGTGAAAATTCCATAATATCCGAAGTTCTGGATAAATGACATAATAATAAGACCAATGGTTGTTATCGTTACTTTTTTATTGGCAAATAACTTTCGAAGTGGGAACTTTTTTATTTGCTTTAGTTGTTCTGCTTCAGTGGTTGTTAAATTACCTTCAGCTTCTTTTTGTAACAATTCTTTTTTGTATCGTTGTTTTTGTTCCCATATTTTCGGTTCACTTAAACTTTTGCGGACGTAAACAGCTAATAGAGCGGGAATGAGTCCAAATAAGAAAACAGCTCTCCATCCAAAATGCGGGACGATAAATGCCGGAAGGAGTGAAGCGACTAGTACGCCAAATTGCCATCCAAGTGCAACAACGGATGTCGCCTTAGCGCGCATTTCTTTAGACCATGTTTCAGTTACGATGGCCATTCCAATTCCGAATTCACCACCAACCCCCATTCCAACTAAAAAGCGAAGAATTAATAATTGCCAATAATCTGTTGCAAAATAAATAAGTGCTGTTGCTAGTGAGAATAGTAAGATTGTGAAGGCCATCGTACGGATACGCCCAAATAAATCAGCAATAAATCCAAATAAATAAGACCCGGTTAGCATTCCTATTGTGGTAGCTAATGTTAAGTTTCCACCTTCAACAGGGCTTAAATGAAATTCTTTTAAAATGTAGACGAGTACGAAAGATAAGAGCAACATATCTAAACCTTCTGCTGCATATCCTAGCGCAGAACCAAACAATGTTTTATATCTTTTCTCCTTCGTTTCCTCTGTTGTTGATTGTACATCAGTAGTGACGTTCATCATTACTCCTCCTTATTTTCTTCTACAGTCGCTATGGAAGAATAACAAAAGGCCTTCTCACCTGATATGATGAGAAGGCCAAAAAAGCATACGTATCCCTAAAAAAGACCATACGTATAGTATATTCCGACTTCCTTCTCAACCTCACGGGGTTGGGTTAAAGGACTGTATTATATTACTTTATTTTTAGCACTCTACTGTTAGATTGTCAAATAAAGAGGGGATAGTTATGTGTAAAATATTTCAAAAGATATTGCATTCTTCTTGACGCCCACTTCATTATTTTCCCATAATAAAACTAACTAATATAAAAAGGAATGAATCACAGATGCTAAATTTAGTACTTATGATGATTGAACGTGTCGGACTTATTGTTATTTTAGGATTTTTACTTTCTCATATTAAAACGTTCAGGCGCCTTCTTCATAGACAAGATGGGTATGTAGATAAGCTTAAGCTTATTTGTATTTTTTCAGTGTTTACAATTGTCAGCAATTACACAGGAATTGAAATTGCCGGGAATACAATTATGAAAGAAAATTGGCTACAAGGTGTTTCGTCATCTAGTACAATTGCGAATACACGTATTATGGGTGTTGGAATTAGTGGATTGCTTGGTGGTCCTATCGTCGGTATTGGAGTGGGATCGATTGCGGGTATTCACCGTTATATGCTTGGCGGGACGACAGCGCTCAGTTGTGCAATCTCATCAATTTTAGCAGGTGTTATAACGGGGTATATTGGATACATTTTCAAAAAATATAATCGTGTAATTACGCCTAAATTTTCTGCGATTTTAAGTGTTTTTATCGTTACTTTAGAAATGCTTATGATTCTATTAATTATAGAAGATGGACTTAGTGTTGTAAAAACAATTGCGCTACCGATGATTCTTGTAAATAGTTTTGGCAGTTTCATTTTACTTTCGATGATACTAGCTATTTTACGACAAGAAGAAAACGCAAAAGC
Organism: Bacillus sp. FSL P2-0099; assembly: GCF_038007445.1. Lineage (NCBI taxonomy): Bacteria > Bacillati > Bacillota > Bacilli > Caryophanales > Bacillaceae > Bacillus > Bacillus sp. FSL P2-0099. The sequence continues at coordinate 5,328,853 of NZ_JBBOXE010000001.1, read as the reverse complement.
TTTGCAAACGCATAAAGTATTACGAATTGCTGATAAGACGTTACCATATTTCCGCCAAGGGTTAACAGAAGAGTCTTGTAAACATGTGGCACAAATTATTCACCGCTTTACGGGAACAGATGCGGTATCCTTAACAGATACAGAGGAAATCTTAGCTCACGTTGGATTAGCATCAGATCATCATATTCCTTCACACAGTTTAATAACAGGTTTATCAAAAGAAGTATTAAAAACAGGGAAAATAATGAAGGCAAAATCACGTGAGATTATTAATTGTCAACATGAAGGGTGTCCATTACAAGCGGCAGTTGTTATTCCATTAACTTCACATGGAAATACGATAGGAACATTAAAACTTTATTTTAAAAACCCTAATCAATTAAGTCGTGTTGAAGAAGAGTTAGCGGAAGGGCTAGCGAAAATATTCTCCACACAGCTTGAGTTAGGTGAAGCTGAGTTACAAAGTAAGTTATTGCAAGATGCCGAAATAAAAGCGTTGCAAGCACAAATCAATCCGCATTTTTTATTTAATGCAATTAATACAGTATCAGCTTTATGCCGAACAGATGTAGAGAAAGCGAGAAAATTATTATTGCAGCTTAGCGTTTATTTTCGTTGTAATTTGCAAGGGGCACGACAATTACTTATTCCATTAGAACAAGAGTTGAATCATGTACATGCATATTTATCGTTAGAGCAAGCGAGGTTTCCGAATAAGTATGAAGTGAAGATGTACATTGAAGAGGCACTAAAGGTGACTTTAGTTCCACCATTTGTGCTTCAGCTATTAGTTGAAAATGCATTGCGCCATGCTTTTCCGAAAAAGCAGCCAGTGTGCCAAGTCGAGGTACATGTGTTTGAAAAAGAAGGGATGGTTCACTTTGAAGTAAAGGATAATGGACAAGGGATTGAGAGTGAACGTCTAGAGCAATTAGGAAAAATGGTAGTTCCATCAAAGAAAGGGACGGGAACAGCCTTATATAATATTAATGAACGACTTATCGGGTTATTTGGGAAAGAGACAATGCTTCAAATTGAAAGTGAATTAGAGCAAGGGACAAAGATCCTCTTTGTGATTCCGAAAAAAGTAGAGGAGGAAAAACGGAGTGTTAAAAGTATTAGTAGTTGATGATGAAATGTTAGCACGGGATGAATTGAAATATTTATTAGAGAAAACAAAAGAAGTAGAGATAATTGGTGAGGCGGATTGTGTAGAGGATGCATTAGAAGAATTAATGAAAAACAAACCAGATATTGTTTTTCTAGATATTCAGTTATCTGATGATAATGGATTTGAAATCGCAAATATATTAAAGAAAATGAAAAATCCGCCTTCAATTGTGTTTGCTACTGCCTATGATCAATATGCATTGCAAGCATTTGAAGTAGATGCGTTAGACTACATTTTAAAGCCATTTGATGAAGAACGTATCGTACAGACATTAAAGAAATATAAAAAACAAAAGCAAATAAAGTTAGAAACAAAGCAAGATGTAAAGAGTGTAGATGTAACGGCCGAGATGCATAAATTAGCATTACCAATTGAGGAATCAATTGTACTTGTTAACATTGAAGATATTATTTATGTAGGGCTTGTAGATGGGAAAGTAACTGTAAAAACAATGAAAGAAACATATGTAACACATGATACGCTTGTCATTTTGGAAAAGAAATTACCACAAACAATTTTTATGCGTGTTCATCGTAGTTTCGTTGCTAATATTAATCATATTTCTGAGATACAGCCGTGGTTTAATTCGACTTATAACTTAATTATGAAAGAGGGATCCAAAGTCCCGGTTAGCCGTACATATGCAAAAGAACTTAAAAAGCTGCTTCGTATTTAAGAAGCAGCTTTTTGTATTTCGTCTGCCTATTTTTGTAACTAATTTTGTATATTTGACGTTCTGTTATGTAAACGCTTACAGTTTTATTTTTATCTTATACAATAAAGGTACCAAATCGAAAGAGGTGGCCAAAATGAGTACGAAAAAAGTATATAGTTTCTTATCACAAGCATTCATATTTTCAGCTATTATGTTAGTTTCTAATATTATTGCAACGCATTTACCAATTCCGATGCCTTCATCGGTGATCGGATTAGTTATTTTATTTAGCCTATTATGTTTAAAAGTTATTAAATTGGAACAAGTTGAATCATTCGGAACGGCTTTAACAGGTATTATCGGATTCCTTTTCGTTCCATCAGGTATTTCGGTTATTAATTCTCTCGGTGTAATGGGACAATATTTTATACAAATTTTAACTGTAATTGTTGTCGCAACAATTATTTTACTCGCTGTAACAGGATTATTTGCACAATTTATTTTAGGAAAAGACGATAAAGAAATAGAAGATACGAAAGAATTGAAAGTAGTAAATAAAGGACGCAAGCACGGAAAAGTTGCGTAACCAATTTAGTATATATTGTTAGGAGGGAATGAACATGGCAAGCACAATGACTCCATATTTCGGAATCGTCGTTTCATTAATCGCATACGGAATCGGAACATTATTATTTAAGCATTCAAAAGGATTCTTCTTATTCACACCATTATTCGTAGCGATGGTATTAGGGATTGTCTTTCTAAAAGTAGGTAACTTTACTTTTGAAGAATATAATACTGGCGGAAAAATGATTAGCTTCTTCTTAGAACCAGCAACAATCGCGTTTGCAATTCCATTATATAAACAAGTTGATAAGTTAAAAAAATATTGGTGGCAAATTTTATCGGCTATTGTGGTTGGATCTATTTGTTCAGTGGTTGTTGTGTTCATTGTCGCAAAAGCAATTGGTCTAGATACAGCTGTAATGAACTCAATGTTACCGCAGGCAGCAACAACAGCAATTGCATTACCAATCTCTGAAAGTATCGGTGGTATTCCAGCAATTACATCATTTGCAGTTATTTTTAATGCTGTTATCGTATACGCATTAGGTGCGTTATTCTTAAAAACATTTAGAGTGAAACACCCGATTGCTAAAGGTTTAGCGCTTGGAACAGCAGGACATGCGTTAGGGGTTGCAGTAGGTATCGAAATGGGTGAAGTAGAAGCAGCTATGGCCAGTATCGCTGTGACAGTGGTTGGTGTCGTAACGGTGGTGGTTATTCCAATGTTCATGCCGTTTATTGGATGATAAAACTTACTAAAAAAAATATAAAAGCAAGTTATTTGTAGGACGGATTTCTACTGATAGCTTGCTTTTTATGTTACAGTAGTGGTAAGACCTATTGAAGGATAAAAGTTTCCTTAAATCTTCATTAATACTACGTATAATGCGTTCTGAAATAGGTCATTGTATTGTAAAATAAGAAGTAACATAATATATAGCACAATTAACGGGTGGTTAGGGTTGAATATAAATTGCTCGCAATGGCTTTAATATTAAAGGATAATTATAAGTAGAGAATAGAGAGAGATCTACTTGTTAACGTTTTACTTTATAGGACAGGAGAGAGTACTCGTCGATTATGCAAATAAAAAACCTGTTTCAAAGCAAAGGATTTCAGAGGTTAATCGTATTAGTATTACTTGCTCTCATATTGTATGGGATGCAAAGTATGTTAAATTTAATTTTAATTACGTTTATGTTGACGTATTTAATGGATCGATTCCAAAAGTTTATTTCTCGTAAATTAGATCATTTCATGCCAATTAATCGAAAAATTATTATAGCGCTTTTATATGTAATGTTAGTGGCAGGAATTGCCATTACGCTATTTAAATATTTACCGGTATTAACAATACAAATTTCACAATTGATTTATCAATTTAATGTATTTTTAAGAAATCCACCTGATAGTGAATTAATTAAGTATGCAGTTAATGCTGTTAATCATATGGAGCTTTCTAAATATGTGGGGCAAGGCGTAGACATTTTGTATAAATCTATTACGAATGTTGGGAAATTTGGCCTTCAAGTTTTACTTTCTGTAATTTTAAGCTTATTTTTCTTACTTGAAAAAGCACGTATCGTTGCTTTTACTTCAAAATTTAAAGAAAGCCGACTTGCAATTTTCTATAACGAAATAGAGTATTTCGGAAAGAAATTTGCACGTTCATTTGGAAAAGTAATCGAAGCACAATTTTTAATTGCAATTGTTAACTGTGTTTTATCTGTTATTGCATTATGGATATTAGGATTCCCGCAATTACTAGGTTTAGCGTTAATGATTTTCTTGCTTGGTTTAATTCCAGTGGCGGGTGTTATTATCTCGTTATTCCCACTCTGTATGATTGCTTACAATATTGGCGGTATTATGTATGTCGTTTATATTGTAGTTATCGTAACAGTAATTCATGCACTTGAGAGTTATGTATTAAATCCGAAGTTTATGTCTCAAAAAACAAACTTACCAATCTTCTACACATTTATGATATTAATTTTCTCTGAGCATTTCTTAGGTGTGTGGGGACTTATTATCGGTATTCCAATCTTCATTTTCTTATTAGATGTCTTAGATGTGACAAGTGATGAAATGGAGAAGGACGTTGGAAAAAAATAAAGTGAAGTAAAGAAAAAGCATCGATGTTCGATGCTTTTTCTTTTATAACATGACGTTCCTTATGCCATACTGTAAGGAGAAGATAGAATAGGGGTGAAATAATGGCTGTAAATGAAAAGATAGAGTTAGCTACGTTTGCCGGAGGGTGTTTCTGGTGTATGGTTTCGCCATTTGAAGAGATGGAAGGGATTATACAGGTTGTTTCAGGCTATACAGGTGGCCATAAAGAGGATCCAACGTATAAAGAAGTGTGCTCGGAAACAACTGGGCATTATGAAGCAGTACAAATTACATTTGATGCAAATAAAATGCCGTATGAAGAGTTGTTAAATATATATTGGAGACAAATTGACCCGACTGATATAGGGGGACAATTCCACGACCGTGGACAGTCTTATGAAACGGTGATTTTTTATCATAATGAAGAACAACATAAAAAGGCAGAGGCTTCAAAAGAAGAGCTCGAGAAAAGTGGGAATTTTTCGAAGCCAATTGTGACAAAAATATTGCCAGCTGCTACGTTTTATCCAGCTGAAGAATATCACCAAGGATATTATAAGAAGAATACATTTCGCTATGAGTTATATCGTAAAGGCTCAGGTCGAGATGCTTTTATTAAACAACATTGGCCAAAGAATAATGCTCATTTAAAAGAAAGATTAAACGAGATGCAGTTTTATGTAACACAGGAAAATGGGACAGAACCGCCTTTTCAAAATGAGTATTGGAATCATAAAGAAGAAGGGCTTTATGTAGATATTGTTTCGGGGGAACCATTATTTACTTCTTTCGATAAGTTCGATAGCGGCTGTGGATGGCCGAGTTTTACGAAACCAGTTATGTCAGCTAGTGTGAAAGAAAGAATGGATGTTAGCCATAATATGACGCGTACGGAAGTGAGAAGTAAAGAAGGAGATTCACATCTTGGGCATGTATTTCCAGACGGCCCAGGACAAAACGGCCTTCGTTATTGTATTAATTCGGCAGCGCTACGCTTTATTCAAAAAGAAGATTTAGAAAAAGAAGGATATGGTGATTTCCTAATCTTGTTTGGGAATAAAAAATAACCTCGCAGTCAGCGAGGTTATTTTTTTATTTTACTTTTTTCTTTTTAAATTTGCTTAATGCTTCATAAACGATTGGAACAATAAGAAGTGTTAATAACGTTGAACTTGTTAATCCACCAATTACTGTTACGCCAAGTCCTTTAGAAATTAAGCCGCTACCTTCAAATCCTAATGCAAGCGGGATAAGAGCCCCGATTGTTGCAATTGCAGTCATTAAGATAGGACGCAGGCGTGTTGTACCAGCTTCTAATAATGCTTCACGTGTTGATAGGCCGTCATTTTCTTTATGAATAACACGGTCAATGAGCACGATTGCGTTCGTTACAACGATACCAATTAGCATAAGAGCCCCAATCATCGCAGATACGCTTAACGTTTCGCCAGAGATTAATAAGGCAACGAGTGCACCAATGATTGTGAATGGTAGCGAGAATAAAATTGCGAATGGTGCAAGGGCACCGCCAAATGTAACAACAAGAACGAAGTATACAATGGCAATCGCAGCTAACATCGCTAAGCCAAGTTGTTTGAATGATTCTTGAATATCTTGTGTAACACCACCCATAGAAACATCTATACCAGAAGGAAGATCCATTTTATCTACTTCTTTTTGAACAGCGGCAGATGCTTTTGAAACGTCATCAGATGTTAGTTTTGCACTAACTTCCGCATAAACACGGCCATCACGATGTGTTACTGTGTTAGAAGTTTCACCTTCTTTTACAGTCATAACATCTTTAACAGCAACTTCATTACCAAGTGGTGTTGTAATTTTACGATTTGTTAAGTCATCGATCGTTTCATAGTTTTGTTTTTCAGTTTCTACATATACATTTATATCTTTATCATCTTTTTTAATTGTTGTAAGAACAGGGCGGTCATGTTGATTAGAAAGTCCCATTCCAATTTGAGCAGCAGTTAGCCCCATTTTACTTAACTTTTCTTGATCAGCGACTAAAGTATATTCTGCATATGTTTTTGCAACACTAGAGTCTATGTCTTTTAAATCTTTATTTTTCTTCATGATATTTTGAATGTCTTTCACGACAGGCTTAATTTCTTCAGAGCTATCTCCATAAACGTATAGCTTAATTTCGTTACTACCGCCACCTGCTCCAAAATCTTGGTTTTTCCATTCACCTTTTCCAGACATCTTTTGTAAATCTTTAACGACTTGTTCTTTCTCTTTTTCAAAGTTTTTCGTATCGTTATCATATTGAACGAAGAACATCGCTTGATTTGTTTGACCAGGGCTCATTGGGTTTTCGCCGCCTAATGAGAATTGAATCGTTTTGACGTCTTTTTTATCTTGGAAATGCTTTTCAGCTTTCGTTGCAATTTTTTCAACGTCGTCTAACGTTTGACCTGGCTCAGGTTTGTACGTTGCGATAATCATTTTTTCTTCTTCAGATGGTAAGAAGCTGACACCGATGATTGGTACAAGTGCAAGGCTGCCTACTAATAGGAGGACTGTGATACTTGATGTAATAATTTTATGGTTTAACGCCCATTCAAGTATACGTTTATAGCCGTTTGCTAATTTGCTTGGTTTTTCCTCATGATGTACTTCTTTTTCTCTCATGCTTTCCTTCTTAAATAAGGAATGTGCTAGCATCGGCACAATTGTAACTGCCACAAGTAAGGAAGCAAGTAGGGCAAAAACAATTGTTAAAGCAAATGGTAAGAACATTTCACCAATCATACCCTTTACAAGCCCAAGAGGTAAGAATACAGCGATTGTTACAATTGTAGAAGACATAATCGGGATAAACATTTCTTTCGTAGCTTCACGAATTAAATCTTTCCCACGTAATTTCTCTTCTGATAAAGACATACGTCGGTAAATATTTTCAATAACAACAATTGAGTCATCAACAACGCGTCCAATAGCAACTGTCATTGCTCCAAGTGTCATAATGTTAAGGGTAATATCCATTTGTTTTATTACTAAAACTGCAATTAATAAAGAAAGTGGTATAGAAACGACAGAGATTAGTGTTGTTCGAATGTTTCGCAGGAACAACATAATAATAACAATCGCAAAGATAGCACCGAAAATAGCTTTGCTAAGCATTGTTTCGACTGATTTTTCAATAGGCGCACCTTGATCGAATGTTGAAATAATCTCTAAGTCTTTATATTTTTTCTCAAGGTCTTTTACTTTATCTTTAACTGCATTTACAACATCAACTGTATTCGCATCAGCAGCCTTCACAATTTGAATACCGATTGCTTCTTTTCCATTCGTTCGAGAAATGGATTCCGCTTTTCCAACTTCTTTAATATCAGCAATCTCTTCTAATGTAACCGTTGGTATGCCATTCATAGCGGCCGGATTCATCTGTGGTGCTTGTGTTCCAGCACCAGCGTTTTGGCTACCTTGACCATTCGGTGATGAAGGGATAGCTGGAATTTTTAATTCTTTTAATGCTTTAATTGTTGTAATGTTACCATCGACAACAACTGATTTTTCCGTATCTTTAAATGTATATAAGCCAAGTGGTAACGATACGTCCGAACCTTTAACCATATTTTTTACAGTATCTTCACTTAAACCTAATTCTTTCATCTTATCTTTTTTGAAGACAAGCTGTACTTCGTCTACTTGTTGACCTGCGATTTGAACAGATGCGACACCATCAAGTCCTTTTAATCCAGGAACAACATTTTTTTCTACATTTTCTGTTAAGGCAGCTAAAGATTCATTTTTACTCGCTACGCTTAATGAAATAACAGGAAAGGCATTAAAGTTTACTCGTGAGACTTTCGGGTCTTTCACACCTTCTGGCAGTTTCACGTTTGCGAGCGATTCTTTAATTTCCGTTTCGGCTTTTTCCATATTTTTATCAAAATCATATTCTACCTGAATAGAAGATGCGTTTTGATAAGATGATGAACTAACAACGTTTACACCGCTTAAATTTTGGAGTTGCTCTTCCATTGGTTTTGAAATTTTATCAGCTACTTCTTCTGGTGTAGCACCAGGATAAACCGTGGTTACTGTTACAATCGGTGTTGTAATATCAGGAATTGTCTCCAGCTTCATATTGAGTCCAGAATAAATACCCGCAATAGTAACAATAATGGTTAGTAGCCAAACTGCGAACTTATTTTTTAACGTGAAATTGATGATTTTGTTCATGTTTGCGCTCCCTTTTTATTATATTGACCAATTGGTCAGTCTAATACATAATATAACTGACCGATTGGTCAGTCGTCAATGAAAAGAGATGGTATAATAAAATCAAACTGTAAGTAGTCGGTTTCCTATTCTTTTTCTGATCATTGGCTTTTACTAACCGAATTTTATAGATGGAGAGGCTTCTATATAAACCATTTACTCCATTAAATTTTAGATGGGGAGTTTTATTTTCAGTTAATGTGGAATAAAATCAAGTTTGAATTTACATAAGATGCGAGATTAAATTTAGGAGAGAGAATATGAAAGAAAAAGAGCGCTTAATTATAGAGATGGCTATGAGGTTATTTGCAACTAAGGGTGTAAATGCAACGTCAGTACAAGAAATCGTAACCGCATGTGGTATATCAAAAGGAGCTTTTTATTTATATTTCAAATCAAAAGACGAGTTATTATTGGCCACACTTCGATATTATTATGACAAGATTCAGAAGAAAATGCTGGATATTGAAAAAGAATCTTTATTACCACGTGAAAAATTTGAAAAACAATTATATTGTCAGTTTACTGATGTGCAAAAACATAAAGAATTTATTATTATGCATGCAAGAGAAAATGCAATTCCGTTTAATAAAGAAGTAGAAGAGTTTATGATGAGGATGAAATTAGAGTCTCATGCATTTTATCGGAATAGCTTACTGTCCATTTATGGTGAAAAGGTTATTCCATACTTGTTAGATCTAGTAATTATGGTGGAAGGGATATGCCGTGGGTATTTAGAATTAATTATTTTAAATGCACCAGAAATTGATTTGTCCTATGTCTCAGCTTTTATTTTAAAAAGGATAGACAATTTAGTAGAGGGGCTTCTAGAATCTTCGGAGGAACCTGTCCTACATGAAGAGAGACTAGGAGAATTTCTTTGTAGTTCCGAGCTTATTAAGGAACAGGTGAAGGAACATTTTCTAAGTGAAATTATTGTATTTAAACGAACATTAACTGATCAATTAGAAAATGATGAGTTACTTGTAACTTTAGATGTTTTAGAAGCAGAAATGAGATTGCAAAATCCAAGAATTCCAGTCATTAGAGGTATGCTTGCTAATTTAGCGGTATATCCTAGTTTAAATGAGTTTCGATTGAGGCTTACGGCATACTATAATATAAAAAATCCTTGCATATAGAACGCAAGGATTTTCTATTATAATTAAGAATTATTTTGTGACCATTCTTCAACATTCCAAGTTTTTGTAATCCAGCCTTCATAAAATTCTGGTTCGTGACATACAAGAAGGATTGTCCCTTTATATGCCTTCAGAGCTTTTTGAAGTTCTTCCTTTGCTGTAACATCAAGATGGTTTGTTGGCTCATCAAATAGGATCCAGTTACTTTCTTCACCCATTAACTTACATAAACGAACTTTTGCTTGTTCGCCACCACTTAATTGATTTAGCGGGCGAGAGATATGCTCATTTTTTAATCCGCATTTCGCTAACATTGCACGAACTTGATGTTGGTCCATGCTAGGGAATGTGTTCCAAACGTCATCAATTGGTGTTATATTATCAGCTTTTACTTCTTGCTCGAAGTATGCAGGCTCTAAGAAGTCACCAAGACTTGTTTTACCGCTTAAAGGTTTAATTTTTCCTAAAATCGTTTTTAGTAATGTTGATTTACCAACACCATTACAACCAACGATGGCAATTTTTTCACCGCGTTCAATTGTCATTGTTAGTTTTGGTAATAACGGATGTGTATATCCGATTTCTACATCTTCACCTTCAAAGACGAAACGGCTACTTGCACGACACTCTTTAAATGAGAACTCTGGCTTAATTGCTGTTTCAGGACGATCAATACGCTCCATGCGATCAAGTTGTTTTTGACGACTTTTTGCACGACCTGTCGTTGAATAACGAGCTTTGTTCTTTGCAATAAAGTCTTCCTGCTTTTTAATAAACTCTTTCTGTTTTTCATAAGCATTTATATGTTGATTTTTATTAATTTCGGCTAACTCTAGGAATTTTTCGTATGTCGCTGTATAGCGCGTCATTTTTGTAAATTCTAGATGGAAAATAACATCAACGCATTTGTTCATAAATTCCGTATCATGAGAAATTAATAAGAATGCATGTGGATATTCTTTTAAATAATTAGTTAACCAATGAATATGTTCAACGTCTAAATAGTTAGTAGGCTCATCGAGTAATAACACTTCTGGTTGCTCAAGTAATAGCTTTGCAAGTAATACTTTTGTACGTTGTCCACCACTTAGTGCTGAAACATCACGATCTAAACCGATTGCATCAATTCCAAGACCTCTTGCTGCCTCTTCGATTTTCATATCTAGTAAATAGAAACCACCTGCTTCGAGAGCATCTTGGATTTCTGCCATCTGCTCAAGAAGGTCCTCTAATTCTTCCGGTGTTGCCGTTCCCATTTTTTCTGCAACTTCATTTAAAGCTTTTTCTTTTTCAAATAAAGGCAAAAACGCGTCAGCTAATACATCACGAATTGTGCGACCAGGTGTTAAAATTGTATGCTGGTCTAAGTAACTGTAATTTGTACCAGGTGTCCATTCTACACGGCCTTCATCATGGATAAGTTGACCAGTAATAATATTCATAAATGTTGATTTACCAACACCGTTTGCACCGACTAATCCGACATGTTCTCCTGCTAGTAAACGCATGGATACATCTTTAAATAATGTGCGATCGCCAAATGTATGGCCTAGTTTTTCTACTGTTAATAAGCTCATAGTATCCTCCGTCCAACTTGAAATAGTACCTTGAATCATGATACTAAATTCTTGAGTATAATGCTATCCTTTCAAAATGTATATTTTTGCAAGATTAACATTGCATTGTTTCTGGGAAAATATAGAGTGTAATTGAAAGATGTTTAATTACATTGAGGGATATGAAAAATGTCGTCGAGAAGAGCTGGTGTTATGAAGGAACAAAAGAAACGATTTTATATGTAGAGGGTAATAAATAAAAAGCCAAGTTCTTTTTCATAAAGATGAAAAAGAACTTGGCTTTTATGCTATTTTCTTACCTAGCTTTTTATTTACAAATCCTAAAATCAACCCGCGTATTTGTGGATCAATTGCAAGGCCAATAATACCGTACAATATACCAGTAAGTGTTAGAGCTACCAGTGGTGGTAAGTTAATTAATACTGTGCGGTATAGGGCGTAACTGATTATAAATGCTAGTGTATTAAATACAATCCCTTTGAATAGTAATGTAAATCCTTTACGAACGAATAAAGTAAATCCGATTAATAAAGTAACCTCAGTAATGATAGCAGCTCCCGCAGCTCCCATCATTCCAAATTGGCTACCTAATACGATGTAACTTACGATAGCGACAGCTAATCCAATTCCCATCGTTGTCGCACGCTTCCACTGTTGACCAATAGTTGTTAAATTATCAGCAAGTGGATAGTTGATAGATTGTAAAATAACCATAAAGGCTAAAATTGCAAGAGCATCACCGGCTGGTGCATATTTTTCACCTAATAAAGTAACAATCCAAAAACTTGGGTCGGCGATAAATGGAATCGAAATTCCCATTCCTAAGAAAGACATAAGTTTTAATTCGAACTGAGATAGTTTTCTATGTTCATCAATATTCTTTTCATTTCCAAAAGCAAATAACTTTGGATAAAAGGCCGCTGCAATTACGCCCGGTATTTGATAAAGTACAGCAGGTATTTTTGATGCAGCACCAAAGAATCCAACTTGCTCATTCGCTGAAACTTTTTCTAATATAATGGGACCTAACTGCGGCAAAAGCATAATGATAACGCCATTGATTGTGAAAATGAGTAATTGATCTAAGATGCCTTTATCCCAGCCCTTATGAATTGTTGTATAGCGGATTGTCATTATAAAGGCAATGGCTCCTGTTACAAGGCTAGATATTCCGTACATGGCAGCGACCATCATAAGTGACCATTGAAATGACATCCCTAGCAGAAGAGCGGCTGCGGCTGTCACACCTTGTAGTACAGAAATAATCGCTGTAAATTGCATACGCTCTGTTACTTGGAAATAAGCCATCCCAACCCCTTGTAAAGTGGCTCCAAACATGGTTGGTAGTACGACCCAATATACCATGGCACGTAAGTAAGCATCAGTGTAGAAGAACTGAGCGAAAATAGCGAAGAGCACAGAAATTACGATAGCTAATACTAAACGAATACGTAAATAACTACTTATTAATACGCTAATGTTAGCGTCACTTCTCGTTCCTTCACGCATAAACGTATGTGTCAAACCTGCATCTGTAAAATAACAAATGACAGCAGAAACTGCTAATGCAACTGTAAACATCCCATACTCATCTGGTGAAACATATCTTGCAAAGAAAATCGTCGCAATAGCAAGTACAAATCGAACAGTAATATTTCCTACAAATAGGTAGGAGGCGTTTTTAAGGATTTTATTTGTTTTCATGGAACAAGACCTTTCTATTTTTCAGGACGCACTTCGTCCTATTTGTAAATTTGATTTGTTTACGGAAAGTATGTTTAAAAGCGTATTCTTTATTTAAGAAAACATAAACTTTATTCGTACAAACCAAAGCATTGCGTATAGCTTTTTGCTTCGTTTTCCATTTTTCGAATAAATTTTGCGACAATATTTATTTATATCGCCCTTGATTAATTGAACTTGTGATTTATCTAACTTAGAGCTTCCTTTAATGTATATACAAGCATTGTTAATGACTGTATATGGGAATAGATAAGTTTCAAGGATTTCAATAAGTTCTGTAGAATCATTCACGATCAAGTCTTTTGATTTATTATGAACCCAATCTTTCATTCGATTAAATACTTCTAATTCTTTTGCTGTTTTTAATTCATAATCTTTATACTTTGAAGAAAGATTTCCTTCGGATAAGATTCGATAATATGTTAAATATTCATCTACATAGCATACATTTGTAACGCTCATTAATTTAAATAGAAATTCTAAATCTTCTCCCCAGCTACACCCTGGTGTGAAACGAATGTTATGATCCATCACGATAGATCTTTTGAAAATCCAAGTACTTGTTTGCGCAACAACTTGATGCGTTAAGAAAGCCTTTGTCATATCACCTTTAATAAAGTTTGTCGTGTGCTCAACTTTTTCACCAGTCTCTTCGTAAAAGTTCATATAGCCACAATAACAAGCGTTCATGTTGTTTGTATGCATGCTTTCAACTTGTTTTTCGATTTTTGTTGGATGCCATAAATCATCACTATCAAGAAAAGCAACATATTCTCCGCTAGCGTTTTCAATTCCTGTATTACGAGCAACTGAAACGCCTTGATTTTCTTGTGGGACGTATTTTATTTGTCCGGGGTACTTTTGTACAAGTTTTTTTACGATGGAAGGTGATTGATCTTTGCTTCCATCATCTACAATTACAATTTCAATAGTTTTATATGTTTGATCTAATATCGATTGGATTGTCTCTTCAATATATTTCTCTGCATTGTATAGAGGTATAACAACTGAGACGAGTTGGTTTTGTTCCATCATAGAATTTAAACTCCTCAAATTTTATTATGTAAATCTTTTTGTAAGGAAGAAGATCATAAGAACATCTGTATAAGTTTACCGCATATAAAGTTTGTAAATCAACTTTATATATATAATAATTATTATTAAAAATATAGAAGTCACATACTAAAATTAGTTATAATGAAAAGATGTATGCGTCTATTTTCTTTTGGAAAATAAATGTTTTGTAATAAAAGGGAGGAAACTTTAGAATGTTACAAAAGTATATTCGAAGACCTGAGTTAATAATATTGGGTATTATTTTAGTTATTGGCCTAATATTTCGGTTAATGACTTTAACAACATATGGAAGTGATTTAACACTTGGTAGTGATGATTTAATGTATCAAAAAAATGCTGTCAATTTTTTAGAAACTGGTATGTTAACGTATCATGATCCGACAAAACCAACTATCCATATTATGCCTGGGCAAGTATTTTTATTAGCGGGCATATTCTTCATATTTGGGCACGGAAGTTTAGGTGTTTTATGTGTCAAATTAGTTATGATAACTTTTGGTATTTTAAGTATTTATATGACCTATAAGATTGGTACATATATTTTAAATCCAGCAGTAGGATTAATTGCTGCATTGTTATTAGCGTTATATCCTCCTGAAGTCGTAGTAGAGAACTTGACGTTGACAGAAAGTCCGTTTTTATTTCTCTCATTGGGGCTGTTATATTGGAGCTTAAAATTAGCAGATACGCATTCAATGAAAGATTTTTATATTATTTTATTATTCTACTTTGTAACATTATATTTCAGGGTACAAATCGCTTTATATCCAATTCTTTTATTTGTATACCTTCTAACAAAGCGTTATCCATTCCGTCTAATGATAAAACAAGCTCTTATTAGTGTGTTGCTGCTATTTGTTGTACTGGGTCCTTGGTGGGCGCGTAATTATATTCAATTCCATAAATTTATACCACTTACATCGGGTGCAGGGAATCCGTTACTACTTGGCACATATCAAGGTGAGGGTTATCCAGGTGGAAAAAGTATGGAAGAGATTGATGCGGAAATCCTTGCTAAGTATCCAAATATAGAAGCGCATGAATTAATGGAGAAGCAACAAGAAGTAGCGATGGACCGTATTAAGGAATGGTGGCATACAGATAAATGGTCAATGCTAAAAAGTTATTTAATTTTGAAACCACAAATTTTCTGGGAGAAGGCATATTATTATCCAGGAACTACAATTAGTATTTTTGATATATCTGGAGAAGATATGAAGAAAATTTATGAACCAATTAAAACAAGCTTCATAATTTGCTCAATCCTAGCATTTGCATTCTGTTGGAGAAGATGGAGAGAGTATTCATTCCTATGGATAAACATTCTATTCCAAACGTATTTTAATAGCTTGTACTTTGCGTATGATCGTTATGCACTTCCATTGATGCCAATGCTATTTATAATGATAGGTGTAGGTGTTGTCGCAACTGTTATGAGGGTTAGCAGACCATTCCTAAAATAGATACACGAAAATAAATATTTATATATTTTGATGCACGAAATAAGGAATTATAATAAGAAAAAATTGTATGAAAGTTATATAATTCGATTGGATTTATAAAAATATTTTATCTAAGAGATATATTTAAAAAAATGACCTGCTTTCTATTTTTAGAAAGCAGGTCATTTTTAATTATGCATCGTGTAAAGGATCATTTTGTTCTTTATTATTTAATTTTTGTTTTAGCAGTGCATAATCTTGTGTCAATGTTACAAGTTGGTGATGCTGCTTAGAAACCTTGCGGGTTAAATCAAAAATTAAAATAAAGCAGAATAAAAGTCCGAATAGGAATAAAACAGATGGTGGGTATTCTACGTGTAATAGCTTCCCAATCCAATTTATGATTTTATCTGTAGAACTTAGAACCGCCATCGCGATACAAACAAAAATCCACAAGATCGAATATTTTGTGTCTAAAGCACCACGACGTATGGAGTTAATAATCAAGAAAAATAACAATAGGATAAAGATAAATGAAAAGGTAATTATAGGCATATATTATCAACCTTTCACAATTTTTTGCATTAATATAGCTAAACTTACTTTAATCATGTAATATGCAGATTTTAAAGGTGTAATAGAAGATTGTCCACCCTGTCTTTCTTGCATATTAACTGATATTTCCTTAATGCGAAGGTTTTTCTTTTTTAAGTGAATGAGAACTTCGGGCTCTGGATAATCTTTCGGATAGTTGTGCGCGAAAATTTTAATGACTTCCCGATTGATAGCACGGTATCCAGATGTTGGATCCATAAAAGTTTGTTTCGTTAGTAATTTTAATAAAGCGGTAAAGTAAAATATTCCAATTCGTCTTGAAAGACTGCCTTTATATGCAGTTTTTTCTGTAAATCGAGATCCTAGCACCATATCACATTGATTTTCAGCGATAGGTTGGATAATTTTGTATAAATCTTCAGGATTGTGTTGTCCATCAGCATCAAATTGAATAGCGATATCATAATCATTCTCATAAGCATATTTATAGCCGGTTTGTACAGCTGATCCTATACCTAAATTATAGGGTAGGTTTACAAGATGGACTGGGAATTTTGTTACAATCTTGGCAGTTTTATCGTGTGAACCATCATTAATTACACAAATATCTAACGTTGAAAAGTGTTCTTTTAGTTCTAAAAGTCTTGTTAATGTATCTGCAATCGCTTCTTCTTCGTTATAAGCGGGAATAATAATTAAAGTTTTAGGTATTACAATGGGTACCTCAACAGACATATTGCACCATCCTTTATACATTAATAGGCAGTATCATTTTTAGTAAGCCTTATATACTATAACACTAATAGTATAGCAAAATAAAGGACAATTTAGTGGCTCATTGTCAATAAGGATTATGTGTATCTTAATTCAAGGTAAATTAAAAAACACAGGCAAACATATGGGTATGTTTACCTGTGCTAAGTACAATTAAATATTCCAAGGCTTACTTAAAGTTAACACTTCAGCCATTTCTTTACTTTTTAAACGTCCTTTTTTTCTATTTTCTGCACGCTCTGAACCAGTTGTATGTAGCCAATGTTCTTCCTCTGTTTCAGGGATTACTTGTGGTACAGATGAAGGTTTTCCGTCTTTTAATGCGACAAATGTAATGAAACACGTTGCGGCCATTCTACGCTCGCCTGCTAGTAGATCCTCTGCAATTACTTTTACGAAAACTTCCATTGAAGATTTTCCTGTATAACATACGAATGCTTCATAACAAACAGAATCTGCTTGGTGAATTGGAGTTAAAAAATCAACGGAATCGATAGATGCTGTTACGCAATGTTTGCGGCTGTGTCTCGCAGCTGCAATTGAAGCTATACTATCAATTTCTGCTAATAATTTCCCACCGAAAAGTGTTTGGTGATTATTTAAATCGTTAGGAAAAACACGTGTTGTTTTAATTGCTTTTGATTCTCGCATGAATTTCTTTTCCATATATTCATCCCCTATTTTCTGTTTTCAATCAGAGTGACATGTGTAAGTGGAGTACCCATATTAGATATTTAATGAAGTAAAGTGTTCCAAAAGAGGATTATCCCACTATTTGCGGGCTAATAGTCAGTGGGGGATGAACAAAACCCCCGTGGATTAAAGTTTCACTTTATTGAAATTTCTGTATTTGTATTCATGTAACTGAAAGAAAATTTATCATATATAAAATGTAGTGTAAAAGAGGATTCGCTTACATTGCAAGTGAAAAAGTAATGACTATGTATTTGTCATAGAAATTCCCTATTAACCTTGTGCTTATTCATGATAGAATCGTTTTGTTATGAATGGAAATAGAGGTGCAATGGACATATGAATCATATAAGAACAAATTTTTCGTCTTTCTTCAGTAAAATAATGATTGGTGCGATGCTCGCATTTTTTGCCTATAGTTGTTGGTCGGCTTTTGAAACAAGTAAGCAATTTTTTGGAGGAAGTACAACAAGTATAACAATTGTATTAGTGATTTTTGTTATTCTTATTTTGTTAGTAGCATCAATTTTGCAATATCGTTTTACAGATAAACAATTTCTTGTTTTTCTTATAAGCATATCTACAGTTGTAAGACTTATCACAGTTCTATTTGTAGATGTTCCAATGATAGGTGATATGAAAGCTATGTATGAGTCTGCAAAGCAGATTGCAATTGGCAATAATATAGAAAATATAGCACAGTTACCTTTTATTATTTATGAATCGATCATCATTCGTATATTTGGTGATACGGTATTCGCTTTACAATTATTTAATATTTTATTTTGTACAGGAACTGCATTTTTCATTTATCGCATTGCGTCAATGGTCTTTGGAGAAGAGTGTGGTCGTATTGCATCAATGTTTTACGCTTTATATATTCCAAATATATTTATGAGTTCTGTATTAACGGCGGAATCACTCGCAATATTTTTATTTTATTGTGCTTGTTACATATTTTTATATAAGGGATTAGACCATCCTTATATGTGGGTAATTTCAGCCATTTTATTTGCGCTTAGCAATATGATTTTCCCAATGGGGTTATTTTTACCTATTTTTATAGTTGTATATGTGCTGTTAATTGAATTATTTCAATCAGCAACGAAACAAAAATTACTATTAAAAGTGATGGGAATACTTATTCTGTTTTATAGTACTCATTTTGGTGTGAGCTATGGTATCAAGATGATGGGAATGTCACAGTATACGATTTCTAATCAGACTTATGTTCAATCTGTTTTAATTGGAAAAAGTCAAAATGAAGAAAAAATATCCAAAAATAAAAGTGTAAAAGAGCACATTGATCAAGAGTTAACAGAAATGGAAGTAGAAAGATTTAAACTGTTAAAACCAGTTATTAACCAGCTTTCAGACGAGGGAATAAATTCTATTATTTTTAAATGTGAAAAGCTTATATATATAGTGGTGACATTATTTATGGCCATAGCTTTATTACATTTTCTAATTAAGAAACAGCAAAATGAAGGATATATGTTGTTTGTATTATTAATTACCGGATACGTGTCGTTAAGGCTCTTCCGAGTAGATATGGCATATTATAATATTATTATGCCAGCTTTGTTTATTTTACAAAGCTTTGGTGTTTATATGAGTTATTTTTACTGCCAAAAAATATTTTTCAGAAAATAAAAGAATCCATTTTGGATTCTTTTTTTGTAGATGGATGATAAGGATGAATGTAAAGCGGAGATGACGAATCTCCACTTTATATCGATTCGTCTTATCGGTTTAGTTCTAGTTGTAAATTATCCGCTGTTAAGGCCATTGTTGAGGAATCGTCTTGAATACTCTTCATTACTTGTGAGATAGTCTCTAATTCATTTTCAATTTTTTTATTTTGTTCTTTAGAGTTAGACATATCTTTTACGATTTCTTGGAAATATTGATCTGTCGCATGCATACTATCTGTCCCTTCAGATACGAGAGAGCTTATTTGTTCCACGGAAGAAGAGACGTGTATAATTTGTTCATTAGTTTTTTCAACGAGTTTTGTAACGTTGGAAATTGATTCTTTCGTTTGCTCTGATAACTTTCGGATTTCTCCCGCTACGACTGAAAAACCTTTACCAAATTCGCCAGCACGTGCAGATTCAATAGCAGCATTTAATGCTAGTAAATTTGTTTGCTCGGCGATTGATTTTACAATATCAATGATTTCGTTAATTTTGTTAGAAATATCAAGAAGTTCATGAGTATCAGTAATGATAGTTTCCATATTCGTTTGGATGCTTTCCATTCGTTTGTTTTGCAGATTTAATTGTTCTTTTCCTTTATTGGCCTTTTCTTCTGATGTCGTAGCTAATGATGTACCTGTTTTTGCAATTCCTACGATACTTTCTGATTTAGATGTTAACTGTTGAATAGAAGAGCTTGTTTTTTCAGATACTGCCGCTAGTTCTGTTGCAATATGTGTAATCGTCATAGTTGTCAGTTCTTTTTCTTTTTCATGTTCTTTTTGGATTCTTTCATATTCGGATTCATAAGCTGCAATAACAAGTTCTTGTTCTAATGTGAATAATTTATTTATTACGTTTATAGAATAAGAAAAATCTTCTATCGTTGAAATTTTCGTTTGCAAAATCTTTATGACGGAGCGGAATAATTCTTGATAAGCAGCGGTATACCATTTTCTATGTAAACCAATTTGTACGTGCCTTTTTGCAATTTTAACACGTTGTTCAATAAAATCTTCATTCATATTCCCGCTGAACAATTCTTTAATATGTGTCTTTAAAGTTTGTTTTAATTTGGGAATAGAGCTGTAGCGTTCAATAACAGCAATTAAATTAGGTTGTTTTGTGATGTTGGTGTAGAATTTTTCTGTTATCCAATCTATTTCCTCAAAAATAAATGACTGTAATATTTTAACAATTTGTAAATCTTCCTTTGAAATATGTAGCATATCCATTTGAGTTTTTAGTTCAGAATTAGCAGGCACGTTAAATATGATTTGTTGGCCTTTGCTTAATTCAATTATACTGGTGTTTGTTTTATTTTTTTTAAAAACCCCAAGCATCATTCTTCCCCCTGTTTATAAAACGTTTTCATTTTTTTGTTCTAATGTAATTATATATTTTTATATACAATTACTCTATAGTATATGGAATTGTATATAAATTAAGAGAATTCTATGTAGAATTCTCTTAATGGCCTTTATTAATTTTTGCATGTGTTTTAAAGAAAACTGGGAAATGTACATTATATATTACGGTGACTACACGAATAACGAATGTTATTAATAAACAGACATAGAAAGCTAATATGTGTGCCCCCATTGCATGTGTAATTAAGAAACTAACTGCTCCTAGAATAGAAGCAATTGCATATATCTCTTTTCGGAATACATACGGGATATCTTGAGCGCAAATGTCACGTAAAATACCGCCCCCAATACCTGTAATAACTCCCATTGAAACGACTAAAAACGAGGCGTCAACGTGATGTGACATTGCTGCATTTGCACCAATAGCTGTAAATACCCCTAAACCAACAGCATCAGAAAGCATAATAACGACTTGAAGTTTATTAATGCGCTCAAAAAACATACATGTGAATAATGCTGATAGTACACTTACGAAAAAGTAAATGGGTTTTACAAATGCGACAGGAGGCAGGTTACCAATCATAATATCACGAATAATACCGCCGCCGAGCGCAGTAGCTACAGCTAAACAAAGGACACCAAATAAATCTAGATCTTTTTTTAAACCAACTAATGTACCAGAAATGGCAGCGGCGATAATGCCAAGAAACGTAAATATATCGATTAATAACATGGCTTTAATTCCTTCCTCTTAAAGATGTTCCAGAGAAAAAATATACACTAAAGTTTTGGAAATAACAATTACTTTTCGCTACATGTAGAAAAATGGATGAAATAGCTAAAGAAAGCGTTTGAAAATGCTTGATAAGTAGCAATAAAGTAAAGCGAAAAAGTGTGGAAAGATTAATAGTATAGTTTTTTGATGTAGCTTAGTTGGAGGGATGGTACAATAAGATAAGTCCGATTTGTACATTTGTATAAAGTGATAAATGAATATTTATGTACGGTCGAAAATAAGTGCATATGTGTTAGATAGTTTTTATAGGGAGAGGGAAGGATAGCTAAAGGACAATGTTTTCGGTTACTAATAATGCTGGACTTGACTAGTTTCGGCATGAAAAATAGTTCTCAATTTAAATATGAGTTATGTTATAATTGCTAGGTGTGTTTAAACAGTAGAAAACTATGATTAAAAGATAATGTGAAGATTTTGTATGGAGGTCTTGGAATGTTAGCAAATCAAGCTAGGGTTAGATTTGAGCATTTTTTGCTCTTTTTTATTATTTTACAGCCTGTTTTAGATTTATTAACGTCTCTTAGCATTGAGTTATTAAAAGTAAATGCGACAGTTGGAATTATGGTGAGATTCCTCATTATGGCAATGGGCGGTATCTATATTTTAATTCAGGCAAAAGAAAGAGAAAATAGGAAGTTTTTGATTTATCTTGTATTACTAGGAGCTGCATTAGGAATAGGGTTTATTAATAACAAGTTAATCAAGAGTCCTATTGTACTCGCAGAAGAAGTTAAATTCATTGGAAAAGCATTGTATATATATATTATGCTTGGTTCATACATTTTAGCTTTAAAATCACTAAAGAAAACAGTAAATATTAGCGATAAAGTTAGAAATAACATTATGTATTCAACATTAATTATTAGTGCTGTTATGGTTATTTCTATTACGACAGGTACAGATTTCGGTAGTTATGAATGGATGAAAGTTGGTTCCCGAGGATGGTTCTATGCAGGTAATGAACTAGGGTCAATCTTAGCTATTATTTTCCCTATCGTGGTACTATATTCTATTCAAAAAACAAAGAGCGTGAAAAACGTTTTATATTGGATTCCATCGCTTTTAATGATTTACTCGTTAATTCAAGTTGGTACGAAAGTAGGGATGGGCTCAATTGGTGCTACGTTAGCGGCAGCAATCGGGATTATCGTACTACAATTATTATTTGATAGAAGAAATCCAAACAAAAGGTCTCTTGTACTTAATGGATTAATCGCTATTGTCCTATTAGCTGGTGTTGTCGGAACGTTTAAAATGACGCCATTAGCACAAAATATGGGTATTCATAACAACTATTTATCAGAACAAAATGTAGCGCAGCAAGGTCAAAAAGAAAAAGAAATTAAAGAGAAAATTAAAAAAGAAGAAAAACAACATAAAGTTGAGAAACCAGAAGAAAAGGCGAAGGTAGAAGCGGAAGTTAAGAAAGAGCTTGAGAAAGAGCAAAAGAAAGAAAATCAAGAAAATCTTATTTTCAGCGGACGTCAAGTATATGAAGAGAGACATAAGCAATTCTTTAAAGAAGCGCCAACGTCACAAAAATTATTAGGAATGGGTTATGCAGGTAACTTTAAGTATAATGAACAAAAGCAACCAGATCCGAAGTTAATTGAAATGGACTTCCATGATTGGTTTTATGATTTCGGAATTATTGGTTTTGCGTTAATGATGATTCCATTTATTTATTACGGCGTAAGAATCCTACTAGCATTTGTTACAAGATTTAAAGAGATATTTAATATAAAATATGGAATGATTACAGCAAGCTTAGTATTAGCATTAGGTATTGCATATATTGCAGGACATATTTTGACAGCACCAGGAGTCGGGATTTACTTTGTAGTGTTGTTAGCTTATCTAATCGTAGATCTAGAAATTGAATGATAAAAATAAAAGCTAACTTTTGTTAGCTTTTATTTTTTAGTACAGTAAAATAAAGATAGATGGAAATGTAGCGAGGATTTAAAGGAGGAAAAAAATATGAGGATATTGCATATGAATGCAGGAGCAGAAGATGGTGGAGGAAAAACACATATTATTTCACTGCTCGATCAGTTTCCGGATGGTGAAGTAGAATTAGCAGTATTTGAAGATGGAATTGTTGCGAAAGAAGCAAGAGAGCTAGGAATAAAAGTTCATGTGTTTTCACAAAAATCTCGCTATGATTTATCCATTTTAAAGAACATAAGTGAATTCATTAATAAAGAAAAATTTGATGTAGTTCATACACACGGTCCTAGGGCGAATTTCTTTGTTTCTCTAATGAAGAAGAAATTCGCAGCAAAATGGGTTACGACAATTCATAGTGATCCATTTCAAGACTTTACTAAACAAGGCTTAAAAGGCTGGATTTTTACTAAATTAAATTTGAAAGCTTTAAAAAATATAGATTTATTTTTTGTTGTAACGAATAGGTTGAAAAAAAGCTTAGCCGCATTAGGTATTTCAAATGAAAAGATGCATGTTATCTATAACGGGATTGAATATGATCAGGAAAAAGCAGATGGCTATAATAAAAAGGAAATGTTTAATATTGATGAAGATGTGTTTACGGCAATCCAAGTAGCGCGTTTGCATCCTGTTAAAGGACATGAAGTTTTATTCGATGCGTTACAACAAACAAAATTGGAGAAAATTAAAGTGTTATTAGTTGGTGACGGGCCGTTAGAAAGAGAACTAAAGGCGTTAGCTACTGAAAAAGGGATTAATGATAAAGTTGAATTTTTAGGGCATCGTCAAGATGTGAAACAATTATTTGCTTCATCACATGTCAATTTGTTAACTTCCCATAGCGAAGGATTTCCATTAGTTTTATTAGAAGCGGCAAATCAACGTGTACCATCAATTGTGACTAGAGCTGGAGAAATCGAACCGTTAATTGCAGATGAAACTTATGGGTGGATTGTACCAACTGGTGATGGAAAAGCATTGGCATCGGCATTAGAAGAGGCGTATGATAAGTGGAAAACTGGAGAGTTATCAGTAATGGGCAAGCATATTTATGAGCATGCTACTATGAACTTCTCACTTCAAAAATTATATGAAGATACGAAAGAAACATATAAGCAATTAATAGCAAAAAACCTTTAATGATAGAGAGGATAGTTAATTATGGCAGTACAAACGGTTGATATTCTAGGTGTTCCTTTCTCTACAATGACAATGGATGAAACGGTCCAATATTTAAAGGAACAACTAGAATTGGAGCAAACTCATACTTTTCAGGTAGTAACAGCAAATCCTGAAATTGTTATGTGTGCAAAAAAGGATGAAGAGTTCCATAAAACATTACTAAATACCGATTTAATTACACCTGATGGTATTGGGGTTGTAAAAGCAAGTGGTATGCTTGGTACACCTGTAAAAGAACGTGTAGCAGGTTTTGATTTAATGTGTAATTTATTTGCGAAGTTATCAGAAGAGAATAAACCAGTATCTGTTTTCTTATTAGGTGCAAAACCACATGTTGTACAAGCCGCGGCTGATCATTTAACGAAGACATATTCGGCTGCATCTATCGTGGGGATACAAGATGGATATTTTAAACAAGAAGAAGAAGAGAATATTGTTTCACGTATTCAAGAGGCAAAACCAGATCTATTACTTGTTGCACTTGGCTTTCCAAGACAAGAAAACTTTATCCAAAACAATAAGCATCGTTTAGAAACGAAAATGGCTGTTGGAGTAGGCGGTAGTTTAGATGTGTGGGCTGGAGAGGTAAAGCGTGCGCCAAAATGGATTCAATCTATTCATTTAGAGTGGTTTTACAGATTATGTAGTAATCCAACACGTTGGCGTCGTCAGTTAGTATTAGCTGAATTTTTAAAAGAAGTAATGCGTTCAAAAAAGTAGCGGAACATCGCTACTTTTTTTATTTGTTTATTTTTGATAAACATTTTACTTTTTGGGAATGATGAAGGGGAATTTTTTATAAGAAAGTATTTTACTTATGCAATACACACATGTAAAATGATGTGTAAAGACAGCTGTGTAAGGAGGACTTCTTGTGAGCAAGGTAAAAGAAATTTCGAAGCGAAAGCTACTTGGTATAGCAGGGCTTGGCTGGCTATTTGATGCAATGGATGTTGGAATGCTTTCATTTGTAATCGTAGCACTCCAAAAAGATTGGGGATTAAGTACTCAAGAAATGGGTTGGATAGGTAGCGTTAATTCAATTGGTATGGCAGTAGGAGCGCTCCTTTTTGGGATACTATCAGATAAAATAGGACGGAAATCAGTCTTTATTATTACATTATTACTATTTTCTATCGGTAGTGGTTTAACTGCTTTAACGACGACATTCGCGATGTTCCTCGTTTTACGCTTTTTAATTGGTATGGGACTTGGCGGGGAACTTCCAGTTGCATCTACTCTTGTATCAGAAAGTGTTGAAGCGCACGAACGTGGAAAAATAGTTGTACTATTAGAAAGCTTTTGGGCTGGTGGTTGGTTAATCGCAGCTCTTATCTCATATTTTGTTATTCCTAAATACGGTTGGGAAGTTGCTATGGTATTAAGTGCAGTTCCAGCGTTATATGCTTTATATTTAAGATGGAATTTACCCGATTCTCCAAGGTTCCAAAAGGTTGCAAAAAGGCCATCTGTTATTGAAAATATAAAATCGGTTTGGTCTGGAGAATATCGTAAAGCAACAATTATGTTATGGATTCTATGGTTTTGTGTGGTCTTTTCCTATTATGGAATGTTCCTTTGGTTACCTAGTGTAATGGTACTGAAAGGCTTTAGTTTAATAAAAAGTTTTCAGTACGTACTGATTATGACTTTAGCTCAACTCCCAGGATATTTCACAGCTGCATGGTTTATTGAACGTCTTGGTCGTAAATTTGTATTGGTTACGTATTTAATTGGTACAGCATGTAGTGCTTATGTGTTCGGAATTGCGGATTCATTAACAGCATTAATAGTGGCGGGTATGTTACTATCCTTCTTTAATTTAGGTGCTTGGGGTGCATTATACGCTTATACACCGGAACAGTATCCAACAACTATTCGCGGTACAGGTGCAGGAATGGCAGCTGCATTTGGGCGTATTGGTGGTATTCTTGGACCACTATTAGTAGGGTATTTAGTTGCTTCACAAGCTTCATTATCGCTAATATTTACGATTTTCTGTGGATCAATTTTAATAGGGGCACTTGCTGTAGTTATACTTGGTCAAGAAACAAAACAGAGGGAATTAGTATAAAGAGAAACCTTAATCAGTGGTGTTTTGTCCATCAACCACTGATTATTAGCCCGCACCAATCGGGATAAAAGAAAAGGGGAACCAAAGTGGTTTCCTTTTTTCTGTTTTTTTAGATAAATAATGGTATAGTAAGAAAAAGGGAATGTTTCTTACTAAAGCGAATGTATACAACAAGACATATGGACAAAGGAATTAGGTGGCTGGATAAATGAAAATCTTACTTATCATGGAAGAAACAGAAGAGCGAAGAAAATTAGTTGAGAACTTTACTGAAAACATTCGAAATGTAGAATGTTTTGAAGCGAAAACTGGAACAGAATCTTTGCTAATAATGAAAAAACATACACCTGATTTTGTTTTTTTAAATTCGCAATTAATGGATGGTACTGGTTTTGAATATTCGAGTTTGTTACGAGAAGTGAATTGTTATACGAAATTTATTTTTATTGGTGAGGATATAGAAGAGGCAATTACAGCTTTTCGTTTCCAAGCGTTTTATTATTTATTACGACCATTTCGTGAAGAAGATTTACAATTTATTTTATATAAAATGGGAAAAGAACAAGGTGAGAAAGCAAAGAGTCATCTGCGTAAACTGCCGATAGAAGGCCATGAGGGGATTAGATATATTCTCCCGGAGGATATTGTATATATTAGTAAAAATAAGGAAAACAAAACCGTTTCAATTTATACAACGAATAATCAGTATATTTCAACATACACACTTCAGGAATTAGAAAATAAACTAAATGCATATGATTTTTTACGTGTACATAAAAGCTATTTAATTAATATGTCATATGTACAAGAACTTAAACCTTATTATAATGGCACGTATAATTTGCATTTAGACAGGTACGATGAGCAACCGATTCCAGTAAGCCGTAATTATGTAAAACGGCTTCGAAATAAAATTGAGCTATGACAAGTAATGAGAGAATTTTAACATAATAGCCTAGAAATCCTTCATGATAAGGAGGATTTAAATTAAATATTCAGAAAATTTAGTACAATCTCCTCTAAGAAGTAGTAATGGGGGGATTGTACGTGAAAACATTGAAATCAATTTTACTTTGGGGAGTTATTGCAGCGGTAGGAGCATCTGCTTTTGGTGTAATAGCTTTATCACAAGGTGAGACAATTAATGCTGTATGGCTATTAGTTGCTGCTGTATCAGTGTATGCGATTGCTTATCGCTTTTATAGTAGATTTATAGCAAGGAAAGTTTTTGGCCTAGATAATAATAGGCAAACGCCTGCTCATACGTTAAATGATGGGAAGGATTATGTTCCAACAAATAAATGGGTTTTATTTGGACATCACTTCGCTGCGATTGCAGGGGCAGGTCCTTTAGTAGGACCAATTTTGGCGGCGCAGATGGGGTATTTACCTGGGACTATTTGGATTATTGTTGGGGTAGTTATTGCCGGAGCTGTACAAGATTTTGTAATTTTATTTGCTTCAATGAGACGTAATGGTAAATCATTAGGAGAAATGATTAAAGATGAAATTGGTCCTGTTACAGGATTAATTGCGATGATTGGTATTTTAGGTATTATGATCATTTTATTAGCAGTATTAGCTTTAGTAGTTGTGAAGGCACTTGTTGGAAGCCCATGGGGAATGTTTACAATCGCAGCAACAATTCCAATTGCTATTTTAATGGGAGTTTACATGCGTTACATTAGACCAGGGCGAGTAGGGGAAGGATCAGTAATCGGTATTGTTCTACTAGTCCTATCGCTTATTGGTGGACAGTATGTAGCAGAAAATCCAACACTTGCAAGTATGTTTACTTTTAGTGGTGAAACAATTGCTATTATGCTTATCGTATATGGATTCATTGCATCGGCATTACCAGTTTGGATGCTCCTTGCACCACGTGATTATTTAAGTACATTTTTAAAAATAGGAACGATACTTGGATTAGCAATTGGTATTTTAATTGTAGCTCCAGATTTGAAGATGCCGGCAGTATCTAAGTTTATTGATGGAACAGGCCCTGTCTTCTCCGGGAATTTATTTCCGTTCTTATTTATTACAATAGCTTGCGGTGCTGTCTCTGGATTCCACGCTCTCGTTTCATCAGGTACGACGCCGAAAATGATTGAGCAAGAAGGTCATGCACAGCCAATTGGTTATGGGGCAATGTTAATGGAATCATTTGTAGCAGCGATGGCTATGATTGCAGCTTGTGTATTAACACCAGGAACTTATTTTGCAATTAATAGTCCAGCAGCACTGATCGGAACAGATGTATCACAAGCGGCTCAAGTTATTTCTTCGTGGGGATTTGCTATTACACCGAATGAATTAAAAGAACTTGCTGTTAACGTCGGGGAACAGACCATTTTATCACGTACAGGTGGCGCACCAACATTAGCAATTGGTATGGCACATATATTTTCACAAGTAATAGGTGGAACGGCGATGATGGCATTTTGGTACCATTTTGCCATTCTTTTTGAAGCACTATTTATTTTAACAACGATTGATGCTGGAACACGTGTAGGACGATTTATGATTCAAGATATTTTAGGGCATGTGTACAAGCCGTTTGCGAAAACAGATTCCACAATAGCGAATGTGGTCGCTACAACGTTATGCGTATTAGGCTGGGGGTACTTCTTATATCAAGGGGTGGTTGACCCTCTTGGTGGAATTAATACGCTATGGCCACTTTTCGGTATTGCAAATCAAATGTTAGCGGGGATTGCATTATTACTTGGAACGACAATTTTATTCAAAATGGGGAAAAAGGCATACGTTTGGGTAACGCTTATTCCGACTATAGGATTACTTATTGTAACGATGACAGCTGGTTATCAAAAGTTATTTCATGAAAATCCTAAAATAGGATTTCTATCACATGCGAAAGTATTTCAGGGAGCATTAGATGATGGTAAGGTATTAGCTCCAGCTAAAAATGTTGCGCAAATGAAACAAATTATTTTTAATGACTATATTGATGCGGCACTTTGTGGAATTTTTATGATAGTTGTAATTGCTGTATTAATTTCTGCACTTCGAATTTGGATTCAAGTATTAAGAAATAAGCCAATGCCGTTAAAAGAGGCACCATATATTCCAAAAGATGAAAGTGAGTCGAGGAACTATGCTTAAAAATTTACGGAACGTATGGGGAAAGAGAAAGCAATTTATTAGTTTACTTGTCGGAGTTCCAAGTTATGAAACGTATGTAAATCACATGAAAATAAATCATCCAGAAGAGAAAATTCTATGTCAAAAGCAATTTTTTGCTGAGGCACAAGAAGCTAGATTTAATGCAAAAGGCGGAAAGATATCGCGATGTTGTTAATGGAGGAGACGAAATTTCGTCTCCTTTTTTGTTTTACTGTTCCACGTGGAACAGTAAAACAAAAAAGATTGGGAATTATAGGGATTACGTAATACAATAGCATATAGAAAGGGATAGATGAAAAAGAAAAAGTAGGGAGATTATTTTATGTTCAGAGATCTATTTGTAAATATGACAATTATTCTGTCCTTTATCTTTGTTGGTGCTCAGCTTTTAAGAGATAAGCCATTAAAAGAAGGATTCTCTTTTTGGCAGAAATGTTTGGTCGGTATTTTAACTGGAATATTGAGTATATTGTTGATGCATTTTGGTGTGCATATTGAAGATATTATGTTGGATTTACGTTATTTAGCTGTTGTTTTGGCAATTATAATTGGTGGCCCGATAGCTAGTAGTATAACTGTTATGATTATTTTAATAACGCGGGTATTTTTTACCGAGTATTCTTTAGCCTCTGAATTAGCTTGCTATACTATCGTGGCAATAGGGATTGGCATTACTCTCATTTGGCGGATGAAGATTTCTATATTTACAAAATGGATATGGTTTAATGTGTACAGTTTGTCTATTTTAATACTACCACTTTATATTTTATTTAAGGATATATATGTAGTGGTATTATATTTAATTTGTTGTATTGTAGCGGCATACATCACATTTGTAAGTGCAAGTTACATATTGCAATCCAATGAATTATTTCAAACGATGAAGCATTATGCAACGATAGATGCATTAACGAATCTAGGAAATGTAAGACAGTTTGATTTTGAGATGAATCGTCATATTGATAGTAAGCATATGAAAAATGATTCACTTTGTTTATTACTTATCGATATTGATCACTTTAAGTATGTAAATGATACGTACGGTCATCCTGCTGGAGATGAAGTGTTAAAACAACTAGGGCGTATTTTGTTAGAGAATGCGCCATTCCCAAATTTAGTCTTTCGAAAAGGTGGCGAAGAGTTTGCTCTGTTGTTACCAAAAAAGAGAGTAGCATTTGGAACTCGTATAGGGGAACAAATTCGACTAGCAGTTGAAAAGCATTCATTTCAACTGCAAAATGGGGAAAAAATTAAAATTACAGTTTCTGTTGGGCTTTCAGAATATAAAAAATCACCTGAGCAATTTATTCAATCAGCGGATGATGCGTTATATTATTCAAAAAGAAATGGTAGAAACAAGGTTAGTTCAGCATCATAGGAATTCGGGGAGTACTTTAAAACATTTTTGCAAAACATACTAAAACCGACAGAACAATGAATGCTCTGTCGGTTTTAGTATGTTTTTTAATTTATTATTAGACAAGTTCTTTCGGTGCAACGAATTTGCGGTATGCACCGTGATGTGTTGGTCCTACATATTCGTTAATCTTAAATGAATGACGAATTGCAGCTGTGATGAATTCTTTCGCAGTTTTTACCGCTTCTTTCACAGTTTTTCCTTTTGCAAGTTCTGCTGTAATTGCAGCGGAATATGTACAACCTGCACCGTGTGTATTTGTCGTATCAATCTTTTCTGATTCTAGAAGATCGAATGTTTCTCCGTCATATAATACATCAATAGCAGTTTCTGTGCCTAGTTTGCTACCACCTTTAATCAGTACGTATTTAGCACCTAAAGCATGGATTTTTTTTGCAGCTTCTTTCATGTCCTCAAGAGAATTAATTTTCACACCACTTAATTGATATGCTTCAAATAAGTTTGGCGTTACGACTAATGCCTTTGGAACAAGAACGTCACGTAAGCAGTCATTTGTTTCAGGATGTAACGCTTCATCCGCTCCTTTACATACCATAACAGGATCAACTACTACATTTTCGAAATTGTGCTTTTCAATTGTTTCCGCAACCATTTCGATAATTTCTACTGATCCAAGCATACCCGTTTTTAAAGCATCTACGCCAACGCCTTCAATTGTCGTTTCTAATTGTGGTTTTAATGTAGAAGCTGGGATTGGGAATACGTTATGTGCCCAACCATTATGTGGATCCATCGTTACGATTGTCGTAAGAGATGTCATTCCGTATACACCAAGTTCTTGGAATGTTTTTAAATCTGCTTGTATACCAGCGCCGCCACTTGTGTCAGAACCAGCGATAGTAAGTGCCTTATTCAATGTCATTATGAAAGCCCCCTCAAGTGATATAATGAAAACTATGTTTTCACCATTATATCAATGTTACGAATAAGTACAAAGTGAAAAGTAGATGATTTATGTTAAGTACTATTTAAAATCTTGTATGTAGGAGACGAATTATGTTTCAAGAGAATCGTACAAATGAATTAGTTATATTAAAAGAGATTGCAGAAACGTTGAATACCTCAAATGATACATATCACGTACTTCAAGCTGTGCTGGAAAAGCTGTTGAATGTAACTGGTTTAACGACAGGATGGATTTTCCTTGCGGATGAAAATGGTAGATATACAAAATTAATTGATTACCAATTACCAGAGGGATTGAAATTCGAAAATAAACGACCGATGTGTGAGGGGAATTGCTGGTGCTTACATCGCTTTGTGGAAGGAAAGCTAGAGCGAGCAGTTAATATTATTGAATGTAAGAGAATTAATAATGCGATTGAATACAACTGGGGAGATACAGAAGGGATTGTACATCATGCGACAGTACCGCTAAAAGCGGGAGAAGATGAATTTGGCGTGTTAAATGTAGCTAGCCCAGGTAAAACGCATTTTTCGGAAGAAGAATTAGTACTATTACAATCAATTGCCTTTCAAATTGGAACGGCATTAAAGCGTACAAAACTGTATGAAAATGAAAAGAGAAGAGCTCATTATTATGTAAAGTTAGAACGCTTTATTCAAGCTTTAAGGACAATTCATAAATTTAATGCATTACCAGAAGAGATTGTAATGCAAATAGGGAGCTTATTTCTATGGGAGCAAGTTGTATTCTTTATTAGAGAAGAAAATGAACTAGCTGTGAGAGCTTCTTATAAGAAAGGTGAACTACAAGATGATTTGAGGGCAGTAGCACAGGAAGCGTTGGAAAAAGAAGAGTCTGTCTTGTTGAAGCGTCAGGTTGGTAATATAGAGCATCCCAATAGGACAGTTATCGCTATTCCGATACATATTCAAGATCATATATTTGGAGTATTAAGTGTAAGTTCTAATAATGGAGAATTTGATATAAATACGATAGATGTAGTACAAGCGTTAGCAAATCATATTTCATTAATGATAGAGAACTTAAGATTAAATGAAAAACGCCGCGAACTTGTACGAATGGAAGAGCGTAATCGTTTAGCTAGAGATTTACATGATTCTGTTTCACAAAAGTTGTTTTCATTAACGTTTATGACGAAAGGCGCTGAAGCTGTCTTAAAGGGTCAAAATGAAAAGGTAGATCAGTCTTTGTATGAGATGCGTGAATTAGCACAAGGTGCCTTAAAAGAAATGAGGACATTAATTTGGCAGCTCCGTCCGGCTGGATTAGAGAAAGGGTTATTACCAGCTTTAAAGCAATATGGTGAAAGTTTAGGATTGAAAATTCGGGAACAAGTTACAGGTGTACGTGATTTGCCGCGTGTAGTAGAAGAAGCGCTATGGCGAATTGGACAAGAAGCTTTAAATAACGTAAGTAAGCATGCGAATGTAAGAGAAGCGACGATTTATTTCAAAGTGACGGAGAAAAATGTATCATTAGAAATAGTCGATCAAGGAAATGGGTTTGTAGAAAAGGATATAAAAGAGAAGAAATCACTCGGTATGACTACGATGCGTGAAAGAGTAGAATTAGTTGGTGGAACAATTAAAATTGTAAGTAGTAAGAAACGAACGAGTATAAAAGTAAATGTACCATTATGATGTGAAAATGAGGGAAGTTTGTGAAAATAAAAGTATTGTTAGTTGATGATCATACAGTTGTTTTAAAAGGATTAGCATTTTTTCTAAGCACACAGGAAGATTTTGAATTAGTTGGTGAAGCAAATAATGGGAAAGAGGCGCTAGTGAAAGTAGGCGAAACGAGTCCAGATGTCGTATTAATGGATTTATATATGCCTGAGATGGATGGAATTGAGGCAACAGCTTGTATTAAAAAAGAATATCCAAACGTGAAAGTAATTGTATTGACTAGTTTTTCTGATCAAGCTCATGTATTGCCGGCACTAAAAGCTGGGGCGAGCGGTTATATTTTAAAAGATATCGAACCAGATCAGCTTGTTGAAGCTATTCGAAGCGCGTATAAAGGTAATATTCAATTACATCCAGATATAGCAAATGCCCTTCTTTCTCAAACATTACCACAGGAAGAGAAAGAAGAAGAACCTTCCGTTCAAGTGGATGTATTAACAGCGAGAGAAAATGAAGTATTGCAGTTATTGGCGAAAGGGATGAGTAATAAAGAAATTGCTTCTGTTTTAGTTATTACAGAAAAAACGGTAAAAGCTCATATGAGTAGTATTTTGAGTAAGTTACATTTATCCGATCGCACGCAAGCAGCATTATATGCAGTGAAAAATGGAATCGTATAAGACAAAAGTCGTAAGACCTATTTCGCCTTTAGAAGGTGGACTTTTTTTATGGAAAAATACGTCTATGTGAGGACGTAATTGTCTTGATATAAAGATAAAATGTATTTGTAAGCAACAATAATTATAAGGGAGTACCCTTTTTCGTAAGTGATATATAACAACATAAGAGTGAGTAGTAGGAGGAAAAACAATGGCAACAGTTTTATTTGTAAAAGCAAACAACCGCCCAGCGGAACAAGCAGTTAGTGTGAAATTATACGAGGCATTTTTAGCAAACTATAAAGAAGCGCATCCAAATGATACAGTGGTAGAACTTGATTTATATAAAGAAGAATTACCATATGTAGGCGTAGATATGATTAATGGTACATTCAAAGCAGGTAGAGGATTTGATTTAACAGAAGAAGAAGCAAAAGTGGTAGCAGTTGCTGATAAGTATTTAAATCAATTTCTAGAAGCTGATAAAGTAGTTTTCGGTTTCCCATTATGGAACTTAACGATTCCAGCCGTATTACACACGTATATTGATTATTTAAACCGTGCTGGTAAAACGTTTAAATATACACCAGAAGGTCCAGTTGGGCTTATTGGAGATAAGAAGATTGCGTTATTAAATGCACGCGGCGGCGTATATTCTGAAGGACCAGCAGCTGAAATGGAAATGGCTGTTAAATACGTAGCAAGCATGATGGGCTTCTTCGGTGCAACAAACATGGAAACGGTAATTATCGAGGGACATAACCAATTCCCAGATAAAGCAGAAGAAATCATTACTGCAGGTCTTGAAGAAGCAGCTAAAGTAGCAAGCAAATTTTAATTAAAATTATAATCGCCACTCGAAAAAACAGCATTAACATTTAAATGTTAATGCTGTTTTTTTATATTAATTTGTAGTTTCGTTATGTTTAGGAAGCGGAAATGCATTCCCAATCGCTGCTGCCCCGAGCATGGGTAATAATAAATTGAGCGGGAAAAACATGAGTAATAGTAATGTTATAGCTATTGGTTTTCTTAATGCATAGCTTGAAATAGCTGTCGTGACGATGGCTACAGAAGCTATTGGATCTATAGGGATAATAGAAGCTATAGCATATCCGATACTTGATCCAGCAAATATAATTGGGAAAATATGTCCGCCGCGCCAACCCGTATTTAAACAAACGGCAGTAATACATAATTTTAAAATTCCTGAAAGAAGTAGTACCCAGAAGGATAAATGGCTCCATTCAACGACTAAATCTTTTAATTGATGTTCTCCTGAAAATAACGTGTACGGGAGAAAAGTTCCTGTAACCCCTAATAAAATACCGCCTATAATTCCAAGTGATACCTTGTATTCCCTGAAGGGGTGGATTAATTTCTCTAATGTGAATTCTAATTTGAAATAAAAGAAACCAACTATAGCACCAATGCTAGCAAGTGGTAGAAAGGCGATCCATTCATTAAGAGCAAGAGACCCTTCCCCAAAATCAACAATAAAGGATCCACGATTATCGAGTTTACTAAGCAATAAATAAACGGAAAAACCAGCAAAAGTGGTAGCTAAATATACGATTGCTTTTTTTCCTTTCAAAAATTCATTAATTTGCTTATCCTCATTTTCATTCGGAGCTAAATAACCGAATAATGGTGCATTAAAAATAACACTTAAAGTGGCACCAATTCCAACCTCTGTTAGTTCATTCATTCCCTTTAAAGCAAATTTAAAGCGATCTCCTACCCATGTACAAAGTCCACCGATAATTCCAACAAGTGCAGCTTCTGGTCCTAAACTAGCTCCAAATATTAAAACGATAATCGCAGTTAAAGTAGCTTTATGTACAAAACGGTATTCAATTCTACCTGTTTTTTTATATTCAGCCATCACTTCCGGCATAAGACGTGGATATGTACCGAAGTATTTTTGTGTTAAACCAACGAGGATACCACCGATGATTGTTACACAAATGGTGTAATAAGGGGGAGAAGAGAAAAGAGTAGGTAAGTATCCCCAAATAAAGTGAATTCCGATACTTATTGTGACTAAAAATGACCAGACCGTGACTCCTACTATAGAGCCTAAAAGAATGCCATATAGGACGAGTATATGGTGCATGTCTTTTTTATTTGTCATGTTCTACCTCCGTTATGTAAGTTTTCATGTAGAAAGGATTAAATATGCTAGTGTGAAATGAATTGAATATATATAGTATCTTTTTGAGGGGGTGGCTTATTCAATATATTGGGATCTCATGAAAATTTGAAACCAACGCGGTTAAACCACCTATTTAATTCTATATATGGATTGGAGTTTTTAAAAGGTCTTTTTCAAATGAATATGGAATATATTTCTTTTATTGTTTGTATTAAATTCCTTGCGTTTAATTTAGAACATTCAGAAAAACTATTTGACATCAGGAAATTATTGCTATAAAATCAACGGTAATTGCATAGTCTTATCAAGAAAAGGTGGAGGGACAGGCCCGATGAAACCTTGGCAACAGCCGTATAACGGAATTGTGCCAAATCCTGCAGGTAATAATCCTGAGAGATAAGAAAGAGCCTTAGAGCGTGTTTTCAAACTGCTCCTTTCTTGTTTTCAGGGAAGGGGCAGTTTTTTATTTTGGATAAAGTGAAACTTTAATCAGTGGGGGTTTTGCCCCTCCCCCGCTAATTATTAGCCTTCATCAATCGGGCAGTTATCTCCCACCTAACTTCCTCGCATTTGCCGAATTTGGAGGTGGGAGTCTTACTACCCGCAAATAGCGGGATAAAAGAAAGGAGAATGAGAGATGGGAGAATCATGGGGGAAAGGAACGATTTGTGTGCAAGGTGGCTATACGCCAAAAAATGGTGAGCCGCGTGTTTTGCCACTTTATCAAAGTACAACGTATAAATACGATACGTCAGATGATTTAGCAGCACTATTTAATTTAGAGGCAGAAGGATATATATATACGCGTATTGGAAATCCTACTCTAGCTGCATTTGAGCAGAAGTTATCAGATTTAGAAGGCGGTGTAGGGGCTGTTGCAACAGCTTCTGGGCAGGCAGCCATTATGCTTGCGGTTTTAAATATTTGCAGTAGTGGAGACCATTTACTTTGTTCTTCAACTGTTTACGGAGGAACGTTTAATTTATTTGGAGTGAGTTTGCGTAAGCTTGGCATTGATGTTACGTTCTTTAATCCTAATTTAACGGCAGATGAGATTGTGGCACTTGCTAATGATAAGACAAAACTCGTTTATGCAGAGTCGTTAGGAAATCCAGCAATGAACGTTTTGAATTTCAAGGAACTTTCAGCAGCAGCAAAAGAATTAGAAGTACCTTTTATCGTTGATAATACATTAGCGACGCCTTATTTATGCCAGGCGTTTGAACATGGGGCAAATATCATTGTCCATTCTACAACGAAATATATTGATGGCCATGCAAGTTCTTTAGGCGGCATTGTAATAGATGGAGGGAACTTCGATTGGACAAATGGAAAATATCCTGAGCTTGTCGAACCTGATCCGAGTTATCACGGCGTAAGCTATGTTCAAAATTTTGGAGCAGCAGCGTATATTGTGAAAGCACGCGTTCAGTTATTAAGAGACTACGGAAATTGTATGAGCCCATTCAATGCATATATTAGCAACATTGGCCTGGAAACATTGCATTTACGAATGGAGCGTCATAGTGAAAATGCTCTCGAAGTTGCTAAGTGGCTTGCTAATCATGATCGCATTGAATGGGTGAATTATCCAGGATTAGATAGTAATGAAAATTACTCGTTAGCACAAAAGTATTTGAAAAAAGGTGCTAGTGGAGTTTTAACATTTGGTATTAAGGGTGGATTAGAAGCAGCAAAAGAATTTATCGCGAATGTAAAGCTTGCAACTCTTGTAACGCATGTAGCTGATGCAAGAACTTGTGTAATACATCCTGCTAGTACGACGCACAGACAATTAAGCGCAGAAAATCAGCGTTTAGCTGGCGTTACATCTGATTTAATCCGTTTATCGGTCGGTATAGAAGATGTTTCTGATATTATTGCAGATTTAGAAGCGGCGCTAGTCGGAGGCAAACAACATGCCGATCATAATTGATAAAGATTTACCAGCTCGCAAAGTATTGCAGAAGGAAAATATTTTTGTAATGATGAAGGAGCGAGCAGTAACACAAGATATACGTGCTTTGAAAATTGCTATATTAAATTTAATGCCCACAAAGCAAGAAACAGAGGCGCAATTACTTCGTTTAATTGGAAATACACCGTTGCAATTAGATGTTCATTTACTTCATATGGAATCGCATCTATCTCGCAATGTAGCGCAGGACCATTTAACGAGCTTCTATAAAACATTCCGTGATATTGAGAATGAAAAATTTGATGGACTCATTATTACAGGAGCACCAGTTGAAACTCTTTCTTTTGAAGAAGTAGATTATTGGGAAGAGCTTGGACGTATTATGGAGTATTCAAAAACGAATGTAACATCTACGCTTCATATTTGCTGGGGGGCACAAGCAGGTTTGTATTACCACTATGGTGTGCCGAAGTATCCTCTTGCGGAAAAAATGTTTGGTGTATTTGAACATGAGGTTCGCGAGCAACATGTGAAATTGTTACAAGGGTTTGATGAAGTGTTTTTTGCTCCGCATTCTCGTCATACAGAAGTACGAGAGAGCGATATTGAAAAAGTGAAAGAATTAACGTTATTAGCCAATTCTGAAGAAGCAGGCGTTCATCTTGCTATTGGGCAAGAGGGAAGGCAAGTTTTCGCACTCGGGCATAGTGAATACAGTTGTGATACGTTAAAGCAAGAATACGAACGGGACTGCCAAAAAGGGTTAAATATTGATGTGCCAAAAAATTATTTTAAACATAATAATCCAAATGAGAAGCCAATTGTTAGGTGGAGGAGTCATGGGAATTTATTATTCTCTAATTGGCTGAATTATTACGTGTATCAAGAAACCCCTTATATATTGTAAATGATTGTATAACACGTGGTAGCGTTTTATTTGTAAAGATTAACCTTTATTTTTCTCAATATTCAAAATACATTTTTCGGATTTTTTGTCTATATAATGGCATCTAAACACAATTTTTGAGGGGTGGACAGTATTATGAAAGAAATTCAAGTGGGGTTATTAGGTCTTGGGACAGTTGGTAGTGGTGTAGTTCGTATTATTACAGATCATCAAGAACGACTGATACACCAAGTAGGTTGTCCAGTGAAAGTAACGAAAGTATTGGTGCAAAACATTGAGAAAGAGAGAGAAGTAGACGTGCCTTCTACTCTATTAACACAAGATGTGAATGAAATTTTAGATAATCCTAATATTGATGTTGTCATTGAAGTAATGGGCGGCATTGATGATGCAAAAGCATATATTTTACAAGCTTTAAAAAGCGGGAAGCACGTTGTGACTGCAAATAAAGATTTAATGGCGTTACACGGAGCGGAACTCTTAGCGGTAGCAAAAGATAATAAGGCTGATTTATTTTACGAAGCAAGTGTAGCGGGAGGGATTCCAATTTTACGAAGCATCGTAGAAGGTCTTTCCTCAGATCTTATTACGAAAGTAATGGGAATTGTAAATGGAACGACAAATTTTATTTTGACGAAAATGTCAGACGAAGGGAGAGCATATAACGACGTGTTAAAAGAAGCTCAGCAGCTTGGATTTGCAGAAGCAGATCCAACATCAGACGTAGAAGGTTTGGATGCAGCAAGAAAAATGACGATTTTGGCTACTCTCGGTTTCTCTACAAATGTAGAGCTTGGAGATGTGAAGGTAAAAGGGATTACTTCTATTACAGCAGAAGATATTGAATATAGTAAGAGCTTAGGCTATACGATTAAATTAATTGGTCTTGCAAAGCGAGATGGCGAGAAATTAGAGGTTACAGTTGAGCCAACTCTACTTCCAAATGCACACCCTCTTGCGGCAGTGCAAAATGAATATAATGCTGTGTATGTGTATGGTGAAGCGGTAGGAGAAACGATGTTTTATGGTCCGGGAGCAGGAAGCTTACCGACAGCGACAGCTGTTGTTTCTGATCTAGTTGCTGTAATGCAAAATATTAGGTTAGGTGTAAACGGAAATAGTGCTGTAGTTCCGCAATATCAAAAGGTACTAAAAGAGCCAGATGAAATTATTGTGAAAAAGTTTTTAAGACTTCATGTGAAAGACGAAATTGGTGTGTTTGCAAAAATTACATCATTGTTCTCTGAACGCGGTGTTAGTTTTGAAAAGATTATTCAAATGCCACTTGAAGAGAAAGGGAAAGCAGAAATAGTAATTGTAACGCATCGTGCTTCTCTTGCGGATTATGAGTACATTCTACATACATTGCAATCGTATGTAGAAATAGATTGTGTGAAAGCAAATTATCGAATTGAAGGAGATGCTAAGTAGTATCTCTTCTAATAAAACGAAAAAACCTATTAAGCGGCTTGCTTAATAGGTTTTTTTCTATTTAAAATTTGCGTACCAACTTGAATAAAAGCTTGAATAATCCAACCTGTTGTAAAGGATAAGATAATTGTTCCAAAATAGATTGGCCCATCTAATAAGAAGCTTAATGTTAAAAATAAAAAAGCTAATGAAATTTCTGTTCTTCTAAATGTCCATTTCTTTTTCTCAGCAACAGTTAAAACGAGAGCCTCTTGAGGTGCTGCGCAAAGTTTAGTAGAGACGTAAAGACCAATTCCGGCTCCGACGAATAGGTTTCCGCAAATAAGTGTTATATATTTTGGAAGAGAGCGGATAATGTCCATAATGGTCGTAATAGAACCAACCCAATCAACAAAAAGAGAAATAAGAATCATCGTTACAATTGTGCCGATTGTAATTTGTTTTTTGTCCCAAAAGAGTACGATCAGGGTAAAAACAAAGTTAATCATGAAAATCCAAAAACCAATACTTATCCCAAAATTTTGATATAGTGCAATAAAGAAGGAATCATAAGGGCTAAGTCCAAAGGAAGTAATTGTCGTCATCATATTAATACCGATGGCGAGAATGAGTAAACCGCCAATGAAAAATATATATTCTAGTTTGAATCGAAGCATAGTTGTATATCCTTTCAAAATGTATTTGCTAAGAAAGGATATACTGTGGAAAGCTTACCAGGTCAAGCGAGAATTTTTGAGGGGAAGGGGAGAATGAGATGACTAATATAAGAAAGATTGCTGAACTTGCTGGTGTATCTGTTTCAACTGTTTCACGTGTACTCAATAATCATCCGTATGTGAATGAACAGAAACGAAAAGAGATTTTAGCGATTATTGAAGAATTAAATTACACGCAAAATGTGAATGCGATTCATTTAGTGAAAGGAAAAACGAATGTAATTGGCGTTTTATTGCCGCACGTAAATGATCAATATTACA
This sequence comes from Bacillus sp. FSL P2-0099, assembly GCF_038007445.1. Taxonomy (NCBI): domain Bacteria; kingdom Bacillati; phylum Bacillota; class Bacilli; order Caryophanales; family Bacillaceae; genus Bacillus; species Bacillus sp. FSL P2-0099. The sequence continues at coordinate 5,286,840 of NZ_JBBOXE010000001.1, read as the reverse complement.
GTGCCATTATTGGGGGGATATCAAGGGAAACTGCAAAGAACAATTATAATATGATGCTTTGCCAGACAAATTATAGCGAGGAAAAAGAGCTTGAAATTTTACATATGTTAAAAATGAAAAAGCTTGATGGAGTAATTATATGTTCACGGACAAATAGTAAGGAAAAACTTGAAGAGTATACGAAGTTTGGTCCAATTGTGATGTGTGAAGAAATAGATTCGAAATTCATTTCGAGTGTACATATTGATTACTACAAAGTATTTTTGCGCGGGATGAAAAGCTTAATAGATGCTGGTCATACACGTATCGGATATTGCATTGGAAGAAGTAATAGTATTAATAGCCAGAGGCGAAAAAAGGCGTATGAGGATTCACTTCAACAGATTGTTGTAACACCGTTAGATGCCTGGAAGTTTAAGGGCTGTTTTACGGTGGAAGATGGGCGCAATGTAGTCAGGGAATGGGCTCGTATGTCTGTAAAACCGACGGCTTTTCTTGTATCTTGCAATCATATTGCTGCAGGAATGGTAACGGAGGCGAAAAAACAAGGAATTCGTATCCCAGAGGATATTACGATTATCGGATGTGATGATCAAGAGGTGGCAAATATATTAGGTATTACGACGATTTCGCATTCTAGTAAAAATGTTGGTGTAAAGGCATTTGAATTATTATATGAAAAGATTAATGATGAGGAAATAGATGTGAAACATGTAGAGTTATTACCAGATTTGGTAGATAGGGAAACGACATAATAGAGAAGGTGTGAAAATCGCTTTTCGAAAATTCGTTTGGTATAATTATGGACAATCTATAGGGGCTAAAAGGGGTTTTGATATGAGATCAAAATTAGTAAAAGTAATTCTACTCATTACAATTGCGTCTTTCTGTTTATTTGCATACGGTTTTGTTTCGGGTGTAAATGATGTATTAAATCCGAAAGCTTCAAAATTAATTACGAAGACTGACGTAGTGGCAAAAGAGAAAAAGAAAACGGGAACGTTACAAGTAGTTAGTTTAGGTGATTCGTTAACGCGCGGCGTTGGTGATAAAGAAGGAATTGGCTATATTGGACGAATGAAAGAGAATTTACAAAAAGATTATAAACAAAAAGTTGCACTAAGCAATTTGGCAGTTAGTGGTGCGAAAATGCCTGATTTATTAAAACAAATCGAAAGCAGCGGAGCTCAATATTCAATTAAGCAAGCAGATGTAATTGTTTTAACAATTGGAGGAAATGATTTGTTCCCAGGATGGGAATCGCTCGGAAAGATAGATCTAGAGACGTATCGTCCTGATACGGAAACGTTTCAAAATGAAGCGAAGAAAATTATAGAAGAAATTCGTAAATTAAACACAGATAGTCCTATTTTTTGGCTAGGTTTATACAATCCTTTTGAGGATGTAGAAGATTTAAGAGGTTCATCAAATATTGTTGTTGATTGGAATGCTTCTTTAGAGAAATTAGCATTAAATGATAAAAATGTATATATTACACCGACATTTGATTTATTCCAAAATCGTGGAAAAGATTTATTATACTCCGATCATTTTCATCCGAATGAAGTAGGCTACACATATATGGCAGAGCGATTAGTCCAAAACGTCGTAAGTAAATTAAAACTAGAGCAAGGAGGGATAAAATGACGACGATACTTTCTGTACGAGACTTGAAGAAGGTAATTGGAAAGAAGACGCTTGTAGAGGACATTTCATTTGATGTAAAACAAGGAGAAGTGTTTGGCTTTTTAGGACCGAACGGAGCCGGGAAAACGACAACAATTCGAATGTTAGTTGGACTGATTAAAGCGACAGAAGGTACTATTTCTATCGGTGGTTATTCTATTAAGGAAAATTTCAGAGAAGCGATGCGTCAAATTGGAAGTATAGTTGAAAACCCAGAGCTTTATACATATTTAACGGGATGGGAAAACTTAAAGCAATTTGCGCGCATGCTTGGTGATATATCAGATGAACGTATTATTGAAATTGCAAAAATGGTTCATTTAGATGAGCGTATTCACGATAAGGTAAAAACATATTCCCTTGGTATGAAGCAGCGCCTTGGAATTGCACAGGCGCTACTTGGAAACCCGAAATTGCTCATATTAGATGAACCGACGAATGGTTTAGATCCAGCTGGGATTAGAGAACTTAGGGAATTTATACATAAGCTTGTAAAAGAAGAAAATATGAGTGTATTTATTTCGAGTCACTTGCTAAGTGAAGTGCAACTGATATGCGACCGTGTTGCTATTATTCATAAAGGAAAAATGATAACAGTTGCACCTATTGAAGAGTTGATCAAAACAGCGAGTGATCGTGTGGAATGGGTCGTTACACCGATTTTCAAAGCGAAAGACATGTTAGACGCTGCTGAAGAGATAGAGGAAGTTAGTGTAGAAGATGAGCGTTTATTATGTCGTATGGATGTTGCGTCTATTAATGTTTGGAATAAGCATTTTGTAGAAAACGGGATAGATGTACATAGCGTCAAAGAGCTTGTATTTACGCTAGAAGATTTATTTATTGAACTCACAAGGGGTGAGCAACATGCGTGAATTTGCGAATCTAGTTTTAAATGAATCAGAAAAGATTTATCGTAAGAAACGAATTGTTGTTGTCATGCTTATTTTAGCAATCTTGATTCCACTTTTTGTGTATGCTCAGTATCGTGAAATAGAAACGACGCAAAAAAGGCTTGGTACGACCGATTGGAAAGTATCATTACAGCAACAAATTGTTGATTCACAAAACCGCTTGAACAATTCTAGATTGCCAGAAGAATGGCGGGATTGGCTAAAAGTAAGAGTGGAACAACAACAATATTATTTAGATCATAATATTAATCCGACTGCGCCAGGAGCACCGACATTTGTGAGGGCGTTTATTGAACAAGGAATAACATTATTTATTCCATTGCTCGTTATGATTGTCGCCATTGATATTGTTTCAGGAGAACGAAGCGATGGTACGATGAAAATGCTTCTGACGAGGCCAATTCGGCGCTGGAAAATACTCCTTAGTAAATATGTGACGATGTTATTTTTCATTTCGCTCATATTGCTTCTTGTCGGTTTGTTTGCTTACGCATTATCAGGGCTTGTATTTGGATACTCTGGATGGAATTTACCTGTGTTAACAGGATTCGTCATTGATAAGGAAACGTTAAATACGAACTTTGTCCACCTTATTCCGCAGTGGCAATACATTTTAATGGCGTACGGACTAGCTTGGTTTGTTGCTATCGTTGTTGGAACTATATCATTTATGGTCTCTGTTTTAATTCGTAATACACCAGCTGGTATGGGCGTTATGTTAGCTGCGTTAATTGCAGGCGGCATTTTAAGTTCATTCGCAACGTCTTGGGAAGGTGCGAAATACATTTTTAGTGTCAACTTATCGCTAACGGATTATTTATCAGGAAAACTTCCTGCATTACAAGGGTTATCAATGGGATTTTCTTTAATAAATTTAACGGTTTGGGCAGTAGTATCTCTTATCATTTCGTTTGTAGTATTTACAAGGCAGGATATGGTGAATTAATTGGATAGGAAGTGAAGGCATGGAAAACATTTTGCAGAATGATTGGGGACCATTACTGGGGCCAGAATTTGAGAAAGAATACTATCAAAATTTAGCTAATTTTTTAAAAGAAGAGTATGAGGAGCATGTGATTTATCCAAAGGTAGAAGATATTTTTAACGCTCTAGAGTATACAAGTTATGAAAATACAAAGGTCGTTATTTTAGGACAAGACCCATATCATGGACCGAATCAAGCGCATGGTTTAAGCTTTTCGGTACAACCTGGTATTAAAACGCCGCCATCATTGCTAAATATGTACAAAGAACTTCGAGATGAATACGGTTATGAAATTCCGAATAATGGTTATTTAGTAAAATGGGCGGAGCAAGGGGTTTTACTATTAAATACTGTGTTAACGGTTCGTCAAGGTGAGGCGAATTCTCATAAAGGAAAAGGATGGGAGCATTTCACAGATCGCGTAATTGAGCTATTAAATGAACGTGAAAAGCCAGTTATTTTCATATTATGGGGACGCCATGCTCAGGCGAAGAAAAAGTTAATTACGAATACGAGTCATCGTATTATCGAGTCCGTACATCCAAGTCCATTATCAGCAAGACGAGGTTTCTTTGGAAGTAAGCCGTACTCTAAAGTAAATACGATTTTAGTTAATATGGGTGAAAGAGAAATTGATTGGGAAATTCCAAATTTATAAATAGAAAAGGTAGTTAACAGTTGTTAACTACCTTTTTATTATTGTTGTTCGTTCTTTAGTTTTGCATCTAGTACAAAAGTACCGAATGGGATAACTGATGAAACGAATGCCCCAAGTGCCCATAAAATTGATTTACGGTGTACGATTGTTACTTGAATTACCGCAAAGATGAATAGAATAAATAAAACGCCATGAGCCATGCCTGTAATTTTAACAGCTGTTGCAAACCCTGCAAAATATTTTAATGGCATTGCTACAAATAATAGTAATAGGAAAGAAATCCCCTCAATTAAGCCGATTGCTCTTAATCTTCCGATTGGTGTAGATAACATGAAGTAGCCTCCTTTAATGTATGCTTGTATATAGTAAATTTGTATTCTTTTTCAAAATGAAATAGTCTATTTTGTTTAATTATATACAAAAAGAAAGTTTACACTACGAGAATAGTGCAAAGTTCAAAATATAGTCACAAAAGCATTGCAATTTAAATAAAAACCTATTTGAAGTGTTTGACTTCAAATAGGTTTTATGAATGAAAATATTAAACAAGTACTTCCGTTTTTAAAACGAATTTCTCTACAACTTTTGCAACGCCATCGTTCATATTTGTATCTGTTACATAGTTTGCAATTTCTTTAATATCATCTGGTGCATTGCCCATCGCAACGCCAAGACCAGCGAATTCAATCATTGCTTGGTCGTTATAGCTATCGCCCATTGCGATAACTTCTTCGCGTTTAATACCAAGTTTTTGGATTAATTGGTTTAAGCTCGTTCCTTTCGTAACACCATGTTCAGTAAATTCTAAGAAGAATGGTTTAGAGCGCATCACGCTTAATTGACCTTCTAGTCGTTTTTGTAGTTTTGTTTCTACCACTTGTAAGTATTCTGGATTTTCTACCATTAGAACTTTTACAACTGGTTGTTGTACAGCATCTTTAAGGTTACTTACCTCTACGATTGGCATACCAGTAATTTGACCTTCAATTTCGGTATAAGAGTTATTTTCTTCAGTTATAATATCGTCACCAATGTATGTATGAATCCATACATTTTCTTCTTTACTGATATCATATAAACTGTGAACGATTTCAGGAGATAATGTACTGCTGAATAATTCTTCATCGGTTTTGCAGTTAATGATTTTTGCACCGTTAAATGAAAGAATAAAGCTTCCATATTCCGCTAAATGTAATTCCTTTGCAATCGCACGCATTGCGAACGTTGGGCGCCCAGAAGCAAGTACAACTTTAACTCCTTGCTCTTGTGCTGTCATTAAAGCCTCTTTCGTACGAGGTGAAATTGTATGGTCGTCGCGTAATAAAGTATCATCTAAATCTAAAACAATCATTTTATAAGTCATATAGAAAATTCCTTTCTTTGTTGAAATAGAAATAAATTTTTATGAAGATAGTGGGGAATATATAGTAAGACATCGAACTTCTTTGCATGAAACTAGGAGAAGTTCTGCATTGTTAGTATAAATTATCATGAGCGTGTTGCCCATGATAATTTATCCCGCTATTTGCAGGGCAGTAAGAATCCCACCTCAAAATTTAGCTGGGGCAAAGAAGTTAGGTGGGAGATTAACTGCCCGTAAACGCCCGATTGGTGCGGGCTAATAATCAGTGGGGATGAACAAAAACCCCACTGATTAAAGTTTCACTTTATCATTATCGTAACAACTCTAAAGATAGAGTGCAATAATGGAAGTTTTCCAATTTACGATGGTTGTTTTTCGTGCGAACGAGAAAATAATATTTCCAGCAAGATAGCCATTACAGATCCAAGAACAAGACCGTTACTTAAAAATGAAGCTAAAAATGGTGGTAGCGTAGAAAACGCTCCTGCTGGAACGAACATAACGCCGACTCCTGTAAAGATTGAAAGGCCTGCTACTTTAAATAATTGTTCTTTATTTTGTACAGTGTCATATTCGCGGAAAGCGAGACCAATCATGCTTGCAAATACAGGATAAATTGCAGCATAACCAACTGCAACGGGGATGGCTGCAAAGAATGAAGTAATCTTTGGGAATATACTAACAAGAATGATAAAGCTTGACCCTAACATAAATGGAAGGCGCTTATAAATATTTGTCGTTGCAATAAATCCTGCGGATCCAGAAATGGCAACAGGACCAATGGCTGAAAATAGACCGCCTAGCAATTGATTTATTCCTGTTATAATGCCAGCTTGTTTGAAGCGATCTGGAGCAGCATCTTCTTCATATTTAGAAACAACCTTTTGTACAACGCGAATACTTGCTAACATATTTGTTAGAAGTAGTAGTGTGACGAAAACTACCGTAATTGCCATGTTCCATTCAATGCGAGGCATTCCGAAAACAAACAGAGATGGAAGACGAATTATATCTGTCACAGGTGTTACTGGATTAGATAATCCGAAGCACGCAAATAATATCCAGCCGCAGACGATACTGAAAAGAACGGAATATTGTCCAATAATAGGTAGCTTCATAATGAAAAAAGATAGTAAAATAACAATGAGTGAAAGAATAAATACCTTTGGCTGTACTTCTGTATGTTGTCCATCAAGGCCAAACATGCCTTTTAAGAAGGAGCCACTAAGTTGTGCGACCAAAAGGAATAAATACGTTCCAATTACTGTCGGTGTAAAGTAACGAACTAGTTTATCAATAAGTCCAAAAACACTAAGAATAATACAAATGATGCCACTTAATAGGAAAGCGTACTGAAGGACCTTAAGTGTTTCATTGCTTGATCCAAATAATACGACGCCTAAACTTGCATACAAGGAGAAAATTCCCCACCAAAGGCCTGCAGGACCTTCTTGGATAGGAAGTTTATGACCAAATATAGCTTGCAAGAGACCGGCAAAACCGAGAACAAATAATGTTCTTTGTACAAACGCGATAGCTTCAGCGCCATCAAGGCCGTAACTAGTTGCGACACTAATTGGTACAATAAGACTTCCAGCTAAAATAAATAGTGCCCATTGTAAGGCAGAAAGAAATAGCTTCATTATATCAACCTCTTTCATAGATTCCGTTTTCTAGTATATACGTATTTCATTTCCTCTGGCAAAGATTGTAGATAGAGAAAAGAGTTGAAACATAATATGAATGTACGGAAGCAATTATGGATAGCGGTTATATGTATGACTTTTGTTGTAATTCTAGGAATGCTATGATTTATGACAATTGAAGAGATTAGCTTGTTTCAAGCATTTTGGATGACGATGATTACTGTATTAACGGTTGGATATTGCGAATCCGTTAACAGTGCATTATATTGATACAGTATTGTATGGAATAGAGCAATCATTTGTAATTGAAGAAATTCAAGTTGGTAAAGATTCTAACTTAGCTAGTAAATCGTTATTAGAGAGTAATGTGAGAAATCAATTTGGTGTAACAATTTTAGCGATTTTAAGAGATGGGGATATTATCCATAATCCAACGGGGCAGGAAAAACTGCAAGAACATGATATGATAATAGTATTTGGTTCAGTGGAGAAACTGAGGCAATTTGAGAAAGAACTACAAAGTAAGAGGTGACAAGGAATGCAAGTATCTAGCGATAAGGTTTTAAATAAAATGGCGAGTGAAATTGCAAAGGCAAAAAGTAGTGAAGGACAAAAATCAAAAGAGCATTTATTAGTTGTGCGTGCATTATGTGATTTATTATTAGATGAACAAGTTGAGCCTTCTACGTATAGAGAACCACAAGTTCAATCACAAATAATCGGATCTCAGCCTATAACAACAGTTCAACCGGTTATGCCAGTTTCTGGAGAACCTGTGTATATAAAAGAAGAAGGTGCAAATGGTAATTCTTTATTTGATTTTTAGGGATTAAATCGTTTGGATTATATGTGAAAATTGCTTATGATAAAAATAAAAAGGGGAATTAAGATGAAAATTTTCTTTTTACTAGGTTGTATTGCAGCGGGGCTATCTGTTGCATTAGGGGCTTTTGGAGCACATGGTTTAGAAAATAAAATTTCTGCAAAAATGTTAGAAGTGTGGAAGACGGGCGTTACATATCAAATGTTTCATGCAGGTGGCTTATTCGTAGTTGCTCTATTAATGGACAAAATGCAATCATCACTTTTAAACACTGCAGGTTGGCTTATGGTAGCTGGGATTATTATGTTCTCAGGCAGTCTTTATGCATTAAGTACAACAGGTATTAAATTCTTTGGCCCAATTACACCCCTTGGTGGTGTAGCGTTTATTGTGGCTTGGATTTTAGTCGGAACTGCAGTTGTAAAAGGGTTATAAAAAACAAAAGCTGGCATTCGCCAGCTTTTTTTTATGGTCTTGGAGCATAAGTTGCTTGTTGACCAGGTAAATACGTAATTTCTCCTGGGAATTCTACATAATCTAAATAAATCATTAGTAGTAAAAAGCGTTTTCCAGATTTTGGCTCACTAATTACGATATGATCACGGCCAGCTGCCTCGATGATCCCTGTATAAGATTGTGTACCAAGCGAACTACCGCGTTCATAAGTCATTACAACTGTAGCTGGCTTACCCTTATTTAAACGAAGGATGTTTTCAATATACGATTGCTCTAGTGGTAACATACCTTGAGAAACTGCAAGTTGAGCCTGAGCAGCTTGTTGTTGCATCGCTTGCTGTTGTTGCTGTTGCTGCTGTTGCTGTGGGGTCATTTGTTGTGGTTGCACATAAGTTCCGGATGGTTGATAAAAACCTGTTCCATAGTATGGGTTTTGTTGCTGTGCCATTCAAAAATCCCTCCTCATTTTCATTCCTTAATATACGCCAGGACAATCTTCACCAGATGGTTGGAAGAAGCAGTGCTTTTTAAAACGTCCTGAATTTTGTTGGTTATACCAAGTTGGCGGGCAAGGGCCTTCAGGCCTAAAGAACCATAAGGAAAAGTTGGCGGGCCAAAAACGTTGTCCCTGAATTGTCCGGCGGGCTAAGGCGATATCTTGTTCTCTCGCTCGTTGATAAAAATACCCTTTTTGAGTTGCTTCAAAACCACCAGGATTTTGATAAACCATCTGACGTAAATTTCGGACTTTTTTAAAGTCTAAGCAATCTCCGCGGACACGATTTACGCCGACATTTCCAACCATTAACATGCCTTGTTGTCCTTCTCCTTCAGCTTCGGCACGCATGAGTCTAGCTAATAACTTTACATCTTCTTCTGTATGCGCGATAACACCCATTATGTGTCACCTCTCTTTTTGGAATACCCTTCGGAAAGAGGTTTTTTCTAGATGAAGTGTGGAACAATTACTAGTTCATACGTATGAGAAAAAGGACGCAGATATGACAACCAAACGAAGTTTTACATCTAGAGGGGAAAATAAAAAAAGCTAGCGTGAGCTAGCTTTTCATCATTAAAATACTTTAGACCATAAATTTGAGAAGAAATCGCCAATTGAACGCATTGTTAATACGAACCAATTTGCTTTTTCTACTTCTTCAGTCGTTTTTGCAGTAACTTTTATACTTTTATTTCCGTCTAAGAAACCATATTTATCAGATGGTTCTAAGACGATTGAACCTACCTTTGCATCTTTCTTAATAGGAGCAACTAAATGCCCATCTTCAGCAAGTGATTTATCTGCTTCAGTAGAAATTTTGTAAGGTGATTTGCTACCTTTTGCAGTAACTACTGTCACTTCTTTTTCTGGTGCAACTGTTACGTAGTCTTCTTTTCCTTTTACTACAGAAATTTTGTTATTTTTATCTATTTTTAATTTCTGTTTTTCGAAGTTATTAAATCCATATTCAATTAATGCACGAGATTCTGTGAAACGCTCATCCATTGATTTTGTTTTAATAATAACTGAAATGAGGCGTAAATCACCACGTGTTGCTGTAATAGTGAAGCCATATCCAGCAGTATCAGAACTTCCTGTTTTTAAACCATCTGCTCCTTCATAAGCGAAAGCAGCACCTGGTAACATCCAGTTCCAGTTTTCCATACGAATTGGTTTCGGATGATTATCTGGGAAGTTTCTAAATCTTTGTTTTGTATCCTCTAGCATTTCTGGATACTTTGTAATAATTGTTTTTGAAAGAATACCCATATCGCGAGCTGACATGGAGTTTTCTCCATTCGGATCAGTTCCTTCAGGATGTTTTCCTTTTAAATCAGCGTTATTTAACCCAGTAGCGTTTACAAATTTATATTTCTTTAACCCTAGTTTTTTCGCATGTTCATTTGCGAGATTTAAGAAGTTCTTTTCACTTCCTGCAAGTAATTCTGCTAAAGCAATACTAGATCCATTTGCAGAGAAGATAACGATAGAATGGTATAATTCTCTTACAGTATATTGACGTCCTTTTTCGAACGGCACGTTAGAGAATTCATTATTACGTGAAACTTCATAAGCGTAATCAGAAATAGTTACTTTCGTATCCCAAGTGATTTTTCCTTCTTTAATTGCTTCTAATACGGCATAAATAACAATTAATTTTGACATACTAGCGATAGCTAGTAATTCATCTGGATTTTGTTCATGCAGTATTTTTCCTGTATCCGCATCAAATAGCAGTGCAGCAGCTGCCTCTATATGTATTTTTTCTTCTGCATGGGATGTTGTTACTCCTAAGGAAGAAATTGACAATAGAGACACTAGTAAAATAGACAAGATTTTCTTCATATACATTATCACCTTCGCATCGTTATTAGCATATAGCTCGTACCATTTTAGCATAAATTTGGATATAGAAAGGTTACAATTTTGTAAGGAAATTGAAAAGAATTTGTCGATTTTTGTTCAAATTTGCAGAGAAAAGAAGTTTTTTGTGGGTAAATATAGAGGATAATAAAAAAAGGAACGAAATTCGTTCCTTTTTCATTATTATATGTGTAAAAATTTCTCTACTTTTTCGTCTGGTAAAATGTTCCCAACGAAGAATGTACCGAATTCACCGTAACGGGCACTTACTTCATCGAAGCGCATTTCATATATAAGCTTCTTAAATTGAAGAACATCGTCAGCGAATAATGTTACGCCCCACTCGAAATCGTCGAATCCGACTGATCCTGAAATTACTTGGCGTACTTTCCCTGCGTATTGGCGACCGATTTTACTGTGACTGTACATCATTTTTTTACGTTCTTCCATAGGAAGCATGTACCAGTTGTCATCACCTTGGCGACGCTTGTCCATTGGATAGAAGCAAATATGATTTGCTTTTGGTAACTCAGGATATAAGCGAGCTAAGATTTGTGGGTTTTGGTATGGATCTTCATCAGCTGGAAGGTAGTTGCTTAGTTCAACAACAGATACGTAAGAATATGCAGGAACTAAATATTCAGCTAATGTTGTTTTATTTAATTCTGTTTCGATTTCATTTAACTCTTCCATTGTTGGACGTAAGATCATAAGCATTATATCTGCTTTTTGACCAACAACTGTATACATTGCATGACTGCCTTTTTTTGCAGTAGCTACTTCGTTCCATTTTTCAACGACATTTAAAAATTCAGACACTGCTTGTCCGCGTTCGTCACTAGATAATGTTTTCCATGCTGCCCAATCAATAGAACGTAAATCATGTAAACAATACCAGCCATCTAACGTTGTTGTTGCTTCACTCATTCTATTCACCTCAGTTAATGATATTTTACACGTTAACTATAGCATATATAGGATTAAAAACATCTACATAAAGTTTCAGCGCATAAAATTGTCACATTTAAATTTACTTGAAAATAGGAGGAGATAAGGCTTAAAGGGGCTTTATTTCTATGCTGAATTTTATGAAAATATAATCATTTTCATTTTATCTATTTTTTGGGAGCTATAAGTTTAAAATATAGAGGAAAAGCAGTATTCTTAAAGATAGAGTTTTTTAACATATGTAGGAGGGTTTATTCGTGAGCAACTTATTTACAACAGTAAAAGAAAAAGTTCAAGGAAAAGGCATTTCTATCGTACTTCCTGAAGGAACTGATGAAAGAATTTTAGGCGCTGCAGAGCGTTTAGCAAAAGAAGAGTTAGTAAAACCAATCTTAGTTGGTAATAAAGAAGAAATTAGCGCAAAAGCAGCTAGCATGAACTTAACATTAGCAGGCGTTGATATTTATGACCCAGCTACATACGAAGAAATGGATGCAATGGTAGCATCTTTCGTTGAACGCCGTAAAGGTAAAGCAACAGAAGAAGATGCTCGCAAAATCCTTAAAGACGAAAACTACTTCGGTACGATGCTTGTATACATGGGCAAAGCACAAGGTTTAGTAAGTGGTGCAGCTCATTCTACAGCTGATACAGTTCGTCCAGCACTTCAAATTATTAAAACAAAACCAGGCGTTACAAAAACTTCAGGCGTATTCATCATGGTACGTGAAGAAGAGAAGTATGTATTCGCTGATTGCGCAATTAACATTGCACCAAACAGCCAAGATTTAGCTGAAATTGGTATCGAAAGTGCGAAAACTGCTGAACTATTCGGTATTGACCCACGCGTTGCTATGTTAAGCTTCTCTACAAAAGGTTCTGCGAAATCTCCAGAAACAGAAAAAGTTGTAGAAGCAACTCGCATTGCAAAAGAAATGGCTCCTGAATTAACTTTAGATGGAGAATTCCAATTCGATGCTGCATTCGTACCATCTGTAGCTGAGAAGAAAGCTCCAGGTTCTACAATTAAAGGTGATGCTAACGTATTCGTATTCCCAAGCTTAGAAGCTGGTAATATCGGCTACAAAATCGCTCAACGCTTAGGTAACTTCGAAGCAGTAGGACCAATCTTACAAGGTTTAAATATGCCTGTAAATGATCTGTCTCGTGGATGTAACGAAGAAGAAGTGTACAAGTTAGCTTTAATTACAGCAGCTCAAGCACTTTAATTCTATAACGAATTAATATGAAAAAAGACCATCCTATTTCTTTTGAAATGAGGGTGGTCTTTTTGGTTTCTATTTTTCTAAACCAAGTGCCTTATTATTACGGTCAATAATACGTTGTAAATTCGTCTCATATAAAGGAACTTCATCTACTGTTAGCTGAGATGGTGTTAACTTTGGCGCGAATTGTTGCAACGTTTTTAAAAGGCGCATCATTAAATCTTGCACTGTAATTGTTTCGCCAAGTAATTCAGATAGTGAAGCCATCGTACTCGGTACAATTTCAGGATACGTAAATCTTGTTTCTTCGCCTTGAATTGCTACGTTGTAAAAATCACGAACGAGTGCGGCACGCTCAGATCCGCTTCCTGTCGCACATAAGTAAATTTGTACAGCAACGCCTCCGCGAATACGACGCTGAGAAATACCAGCAAATTTTTGATCGCGAATGCTCAAATCGTAGCTACCAGGACAATAAGAACCAACAATTTCTTTTGCTTCGATAGTAACATCGTAATCTTTTAACATTTCCTTAATTAAATGCCACATCGTATCGTATCCAAGGTCGATATCGATACCCTTTTCTGTTTCTTGGAATAAAAGTGATACGTTTAAAACACCTTCATCAAGTACGACAGCAAGTCCACCAGAATTACGAACGATAACATTGAAGTCGTTTTCTTTTAAAAAGGAAATACCTTCTTCTAAATGTGGTAGGCGTGAATCTTGAATGCCAAGAACAATTGTATTGTGATGAACCCAAGAGCGCATTGTTGCAGCGGATAGACCATTTCCAATACTTGTGCATAACGTGTCATCCATTGCGAATGACTGAAGTGCATGGAAAGTTGGTCCTAAACTAGACTGATCTACAATACGCCACTCTGGCTGAGATAAAATCGAACGGGAATTGCTCATATAACTAACCCCTTATTTTTAAAATGACAATCTCTATTATAGCAAAAAATGTAGAAAGGGGTTTTCTCATATATAAAGGGAAGTTTAGAGGTGAAAGAATAAAAAGGATGCATTGCATGCATCCTTTTTATTCTGCAATTTTTTCTAAGTTACCGTTTCGATCCATGCGGAAAGATGTTTGTGAGCGTTCCTCATCATCCATTACTGCTAATTTACGAGCACGGTTCATAATATTCATAAGTGTTTCGTAATCCTCTTGTACAGTATGAGATTGTTGTTCTAATTTTTCTAGTTTCTTTTCTAGTTCTTCATTTCGCAGGATTTGCGTTTTAATTTCTTGTTTCAATCTCGTATTCTCGTTTTCAAGAGCTGTTACTTTTATATTTGAAGATCCAACTGTTTGTAAAAAGTAAATAACATCTTGCATTGTTATTGAGCTTTTTGGAGCAGGGACAGTCGGCTTTTGATATGGAGTAGCTTCTGTATATTGAACAGCTGTTTCATACGGTACGTGTTCTTCATAATCAGTTATCGCCGCCGCTGAAGCTGGTGGTGTGTAAAGCAAACGTTTTTTTGTCTGTTCACCGCCCGCAGCACGCATTTTATCTTTACGATGTTTTTTTGCTAGTTGAAGAGCTTGTTCATAGCTATAGCGAACAACAGCATTCCAGCGGAAACCACAAGCAGCAGATGTGCGATTTAACTGATCTCCTACTTCTTCAAAAGCATTTAATTGAGTACTTCCTTCTCGAACATGGCGAAGCACCGTTTCAGCAAGTAATAAATCGTCCTCGTCTGTCCAAGCATCTTGTCTTACTTTCATAGATTCAACTCCCTTTCTTTTTATGAACTTCCTATTTTTATAATGGGCAAAAAAATGAGCTTTTATACAAAGCTTTTAAAAATATGGTAGATTTCAATGAAGAGAAGAAATTTGGCTATGAATGATGAAAGCTTTTGAAGGAGAAAATATAAAAAATAGGTGGCTTTATATAGGAATAGAGCTACGCCCGGAGACTTGCAACAAGCTTCAAAGAGCGGTAAAATACCATTTAGTGTTTATTTTTAAATGTACTTGTGAAAAGTTTAAAATAGAGGAAGTGTTATATATAATGGGAAACGAATTTCGTGTGTGTGATGATTGTCAGGCAACGAACGTTAAAACGTTGATTCCGAAGTTAAAAAAAGTAGATTCATGTGCAACGATTGAGGTTGCATGTCAGTCTTACTGTGGCCCTGGTCGTAAAAAATCATTCGCGTTTGTAAATAATCGTCCAGTTGCGGCTCCAACAGAAGACGAATTAATTGTAAAAATTGAAGCAAAATTAAATAAGTAAGAAAAAGAAGAGTGAACAGATTACTCTTCTTTTTTTATGTCCATAAGATAGCGTTTTGTATGAATTCGTATTTCAAAATAATGGTTGACAGTCTTTTGACGTGGTAGGTAGAATAGAAAGTGTCTGATTCTGATAATCATTATCACGAAAAAGGTCAATTCACCTAATTTTTTTATTATTATTTGAGAATAAATTTCATTTTATTAAATATATGTTGTTGGTTAGGATGGTTGAGGGATGGAAGCGAGCGCAAGGAGTATAGAACAGCAAGATGTGAATGTTAAAGAGATTAAGAGCAGACCGCTCGTTGCTTCTATTATTTTAATAGCAGGCACAATTTTGTTAGCTTTAAGTATGGCAGTTTCTATTTCGTTTGGTGCAGCAGATATTAGTTTAAAGACCGTTTGGCAAGCTGTATTTCAGTTTGATGGTTCCATAACGCACCATAACGTAATTCAAGAACTTCGCATGCCTAGAGCAATAGGGGGCGTAGTTGCAGGTGCTTTTTTAGCGGTATCAGGTGCAATTATGCAAGGTATGACACGAAATCCACTTGCATCTCCATCGTTAATGGGGATTACAGATGGTGCTGTATTCGGAATTGCAATTATGTATGCATTCTTCCCTAATTCACCTTATTTAATGTTTGTTATCGCATCTTTTATTGGAGCTGCGTTTGGAGCGAGCATTGTATATGGTATTGGGTCTTCTTCACCAGGTGGATTAACGCCTGTAAAATTAGCTTTAGCAGGTGCAGCAATTAGTGCTTTATTAGGGGCAATTTCATCTGGAATTGCATTGTATTTCAACCTTGCCCAAGAGGTAAGTATGTGGAATGCAGGCGGTGTTGCCGGAGTGAAATGGCAAAGTATTAATATGTTAGTACCGATTGGTCTTGTTTGTCTCATTATAGCAATTATGATGTCGAGATATATCACAATTTTAAGCTTTGGTGAAGAAATTGCGATTGGACTTGGTCAAAATACGACATTAATTAAATTTATCGGAACAGTACTTGTTCTTGTATTAACAGGTTCTGCGGTTTCTATGGCAGGATCAGTTGGATTTGTTGGACTTGTAATTCCGCATATGACTCGTTTCCTTGTAGGCTCAGATTATAGATGGGTTATTCCATGTTCTGCGGTCTTAGGTGGATTGCTAATTGAATGTGCAGATATGTTATCTCGCGTTATTAATCCACCATTTGAAACGCCAATTGGAGCAATTACAGCGCTAATTGGGGTGCCATTCTTCCTCTACTTAGCACGTAATGAAGGGAGAGGAAAGATGTGAGGACGAGCGTCTTAACAAAAAAGAACGTTTCTATTTTAACGATTTTAGTAGGATTAATTGTTGCTGTATTTTTAATAAGTTTAAATACAGGAACATTTAAAATTCCTCCAATAGATGTATTAAAGTCACTAGTTGGATTAGGTGCAGAAGATCAATCTGTTATTTTATTTGAATTTCGTATGCCGCGTATGGTTATTGCTATATTAGTTGGTTCTGCATTAGCTATGTCAGGTGCAATTTTGCAAGGGCTATCACGAAACCCACTTGCTGATCCAGGTATTATAGGTATTAACGCCGGAGCGGGATTAACAGTTGTTGTATTCGTCTATTTTTTCTTTGGAAAAGTTGGAACTGGTACATTTTTATCTGTATTTATCCTTCCATTCTTCGCGCTAGTTGGTGCGATATTAGCAGCGGTTATTATTTATTTACTAGCATGGAAAGACGGTGTTTCATCAACTCGATTAATTCTTGTTGGTATCGCTGTTGCAGCCGGATTTGGTGCGGTTAGTTTAATTTTCTCTATGAAGATGACATCTAACGACTTCCGTTTTGCAACGATTTGGTTGGCAGGAAGTTTATGGGGAACAGATTGGAAGTTCGTACTAAGTGTACTCCCATGGATGATTATTTTCTTACCACTTGCCATTAGTAAAGCGCACATATTAAATGTAATGAATTTAGGCGACTCTACAGCAGTTGGCCTTGGTGTAAACGTAGAAAAGGAAAGACGTAAATTATTATTTATTGCAGTTTGTTTAGCTGGTGCATCTGTTGCGGTGGCGGGAGGCATTGGTTTTATCGGTTTAATGGCTCCGCATTTAGCGAGACGCCTCGTTGGTGGTAAACATCAAATTATGTTACCAACGGCTGCATTAATAGGAACGTTCTTGCTTTTATTTGCAGATGTAATTTCAAGAAGTGTGTTACCAACTTCAGAAATACCGGTCGGTCTTGTTATTTCTGTAATTGGTGCACCATATTTCATATATTTACTTATGAGGACAAAATAAAGGGAGGCTTTTTGTATGGCAACTTTAGCAGTTGATGCGGTATCTGTTGGGTATAATGAAGGGTTAATTATAGATGGATTAACAGTTGAAATTCCGGAAGGACAAATTACAACGATTATTGGACCAAATGGTTGTGGGAAATCCACATTATTAAAAACGGCTTCTCGTATTTTGAAAGCAAAACGAGGTACTGTTTATCTTGATGGAAAAGCAATTGAGAAACAGCCAACGAAAGAAATCGCAAAGAAAATGGCGATTTTACCACAAACTGCAGAAGTGCCAACAGGCCTTACTGTGTTTGAACTTGTTTCATATGGACGTTTTCCTCATCAAAAAGGATTTGGAACATTGAAAGAAGAGGATTATCGCTACATTCATTGGGCACTTGAAGTGACGGGGATGACAGAATTCGCAAATCGTCCAGCAGAAGCTTTATCAGGTGGTCAACGTCAACGTGTATGGATTGCGATGGCTCTTGCACAAGGAACAGATTTACTTGTGTTAGATGAACCAACAACATACTTAGATATGGCTCATCAACTTGAGATATTAAACTTACTGAAGAAGTTAAACAAAGAAGAAGGCAGAACGATTGTTATGGTTATTCACGATTTAAATCATGCTTCTCGTTTCTCTGATCATATGATTGCATTAAAAGCAGGTAAGTTAATGAAACAAGGAACGCCAGATGAAGTTATGACGAGTGAAACACTTCGTAACGTATTTGAGATTGAAGCGCAAATCGTTCCATGTCCAGTAAACTGTAAACCAATTTGTTTAACATACGATTTAGCGATGATTAATAATCAATTGCGTAAAAAAGCATAATTAATAGAATTTCCCCCTCTTAAAGAGGTGAGAGGGGGAGTTCTAATGGACGTTGAGCTTCTTACCCACGGATGGGAAGTTGAACGCCCGTTAGAACGGGTTATAAACAACAATTAATAAATATATATTAATTAAATGTTGTTTTGTTTCTTATAGTTACATGCAAATTATAAGAGAAATACAGCTAGAAGGAGTCGGAATATGAAGAATTTTAAAATGGCACTATTAGCAATGGTACTAGTTGTTACTTCTGTACTATTTGCAGCTTGTTCTAACAAAGAAGAAGAAAAGAAAGCAGATGCGAAAACTGAAGAGCGCACTGTACAACACGCAAAAGGGGAAATTAAAATCCCTGCAAATCCAAAGAAAATTGCTGACCTTAGTGGTTCAACAGAAGAATTATTAATTTTCGGTATGAAACCGATTATTACTGCAAATACAACACAAGAAAAAATTGATTCACATATTGAGAAGAAATTGAAAGATGTAAAACCGGTTGGTTCTGCGTGGGGCGATAAAATTAACATCGAAGCAGTGGCTGCTGCAAAACCAGATTTAATTATTGTAAACAATCGTCAAGAAAAGATTTATGATCAATTATCTAAAATTGCACCAACAGTTATGTTAAAAACTCCATTAGACCAATGGCGTCCAAAATTCGAAGAAGTAGGTCAAATCTTCGGTAAAGAGAAAGAAACAAAAGAATGGTTCAAAAAGTATGATGAAAAAGCAAGCAAATTACATGACAAAATCGTTGCTAAAACTGGCGATGCAACATTCATGAAAATGGCTGCATATCCAAATGCATTCCGTGTATACGGTGACTACGGTTACGGTAGCGTAATCTTTGGTGATTTAAAATTACCAGCAGTTAAAGGTACACCAACTGATAAACCGTTAGTACAAATACAAAAAGAAGCTTTAATTGATTACAACCCAGATTACTTATTCGTATTTACAACTGGTGACGGTTCTCAGCGTCTAAAAGAATTCCAAGAAGAATCAATTTGGAAAAATATGAACGCTGTTAAAAACAACCATGTATTTACAATCAGTAATGAAGATGTAAACAAAGGATACTTCCCACTAGGTAAAGAAATGATCCTAGACGAAGTTACTGAGTTCATTTTAGGAAAATAATATATAAAGAAAAATCACCTTTGTTTTGGTAAAGGTGATTTTTCTTTATATAACAGGAATTAATATAGTCTTTCATTTCTTTCTGTTTCCTATATCGTTTATAATATATAGTAAGAATGCAGTAAAGAAAGGGGGATGTCGGAAAGTGGTATATTTAAACGACAAACTCAGCGAAACAAAAGTGTTTAAAGACCCAGTACATAAATATGTACACGTGCGTGATCGCGTTATTTGGGATTTAATCGGAACGAAAGAATTTCAACGCTTGCGCCGTATTAAGCAGCTTGGTACGACATTTTTTACATTTCACGGTGCAGAGCATAGTCGCTTTACTCATTCGTTAGGTGTATATGAAATTATTCGTCGTATGATTGATGATGTGTTTGATGGCAGACCGAACTGGAATGCTGAAGATAGATTGTTATGTTTATGTGCGTCATTACTTCATGATGTCGGTCACGGCCCATTTTCTCACTCGTTTGAAAAAGTATTTTCGTTAGATCATGAGAAATTTACGCAAAAGATTATCGTTGGTGATACGGAAATTAATCGTGTGTTAAGCCGTGTGGATAAGGATTTCCCGCAAAAGGTAGCAGATGTAATTGCGAAAACATCTACTAATAAATTAGCGATTAGTATGATTTCGAGCCAAATTGATGCCGATCGTATGGATTATTTATTAAGAGATGCATATTTTACTGGTGTAAAGTATGGGAACTTTGATATGGAACGTATACTGCGTGTCATGCGCCCGTACGGTAATCAAGTTGTCATTAAAAATAGTGGTATGCATGCTGTAGAGCATTATATTATGAGCCGTTATCAAATGTATTGGCAAGTATATTTTCATCCGGTAACACGTAGTGCAGAAGTAATTTTAACGAAGATTTTACACCGAGCTAAATCACTGCATGAGAAGTATTATGCGTTTAAAAATCATCCTGTTCATTTCTATTCTTTATTTGAAGAAGAAGTGACAGTAGAGGATTATTTAAAGTTAGACGAGAACGTAATGTATTATTACTTCCAAGTATGGCAAGAGGAAGAAGATCCGATTTTAAGTGACTTATGCCGTCGTTTTATGAATCGAAATCTATTTAAATATGTGGAGTTTACAGATAAGCACGGTTTAGATAATTGGATGGAGCTAAGTAGCTTATTTAAAAAGATTGGACTCGATCCAGAGTATTACTTAGTTGTGGATTCAACATCGGATTTACCGTATGACTTTTACCGCGCAGGAGAAGAAGAAGAGCGTCTGCCAATCTTACTTCTTATGCCGAACGGGGAACTTAGAGAGCTTTCGCGTGAATCGGATATTGTTGAGGCGATTACAGGTAAGAAGCGAACGGATCAAAAGCTATTCTATCCGCATGATTTAATCTATGAAGATGGAAGAAAAGGAAAATATAAAGAGAGAATTATCGAGTTGTTAGAAGGAAAGAAATAAGAAGCAGCAAAGAGCTGCTTCTTATGAAAAAACTTGAAATTATTTGTCGCTTAAGCGTTTTCCGCCAACTGCATAATGGTTTTTAGACATTTCTTCGATGAAAACAACGATGTTTTCTTCAGGAGCACCAGTTGTTTCGCTTACTGCTGCTGTTACTTTCTCAGCAAGAGCTTTCTTTTGTTCTTCTGTGCGTCCTTCTAGCATTTTCACTGTTACGTATGGCATGTATAATCGCTCCTTTTATGTAAGTTACACTCTTATTATAGCGGATTATGAGGAAGAACAATCGGAAAAACAAATAATTTCTTTTTTTGACATATGGAAGAGGAGATGAGTTATGGATCAGTTATTTAGATACCCATTGCAACAAATTCCATTGGTAGCAATGGCGATTATTATTGCGCTATCTGTGCATGAATTTGCACATGCGTATGTTGCATATAAATTTGGAGACGATACAGCGAAAAAGCAAGGACGTTTAACATTATCACCGATGGCTCATTTAGATCCTATCGGTATGATTGCTGTACTAATTCTTGGATTCGGTTGGGCAAGACCAGTACCTGTTAATCCGTATAACTTTAAAAGACCGCGTCTTGCGGGAATATTAGTTTCTATTGCGGGACCGATAAGTAATCTTATCTTAAGTGCAATAGGTTTAATTATTTGGTATAGCTTAATAACGTTTGGTGTGTTAGATGCGATGCCACTTGCAGTAGCAGATACGCTGGATCAATTTTTCCAAATTTTTATTATGCTTAATATTGTTTTACTTGTATTTAATTTATTACCAATCCCGCCACTTGATGGGTATCGCGTTGTGGAAGATTTAGCACCAGCGAATATTCGTGCGAAAATGACACAGTATGAAAAGTATGGATCAATTGCGTTATTAATTCTTGTTATTACACCGCTTAGCAATTACACAATTCAACCTATTTTCAATGTTGTTATTCCATATGTATTAATATTTTTACAAAATATCATTGCGCCTATTTTCAGGCTTTTTTAATCATTAAGCGAGGAGGAGTTTACATATGACAGAGAAAAAGAAAAAAATCGGTTTTAATATCGTGAAAAATGATTCAACAGATGGACATGGTGGTTTTGGCGTTGGGGCATTAAGTTTAGAAAATATTTCTCCTGTATTTGTTGATGTATTAGAGAAAACTGCGTTCGTTGATATCGGTGCGATGCATGCGCGTAGTACAGTAGAAAAAGGAATTAAGTTTTTAACAAATAAAGATGAAGTTCCAAACGGAAAACCGTTTTGGCTTGTTTGGGTAACAATTGAAAGAACACCAAACGGTGCTTATTACGCAGGTGCAACAGCCTGTGAAATGACAGTTGATCGTGAAATTCGCCGCGGATATAAATCACTTCCAGAGCATGTAAATAAAATGGATAAATCCCTAAAGCGTCACATCATGATTGATCATATGGATGAATCATCTAAAAAAGTACTTGGTACATTCTTAAAAGAGCATAATGAAGCAATTTGGAACGAATCTAGTGAAGAATTGCGCCACGCATTATTAGGCGAATAAAAATAGCTGACGGATTTCCGTCAGCTATTTTTTTACCACGGGAGATATTTTTTCCACCAACCCGTCTTTTTCTTCTCTTCACTAACCTTTTCGAACTCTTCCTTATCATCAACGTGATCCATACAATACTCTGTTGGCTCTGTACCTTTTGCGAAATACATTTTCACAGAAATGGGACAATTTTTTGTAGCAATCTTACCGTTTTCAGGATTAACATCGACTGCAACAACATCTGCTGGTTGTTTAAACTCTTGTTTAGGCTGTCCATCTAATCCTTTTTCCATTGTATCGGTCCATATTTTTTTTGCGTATCCTTGTTCTGCTACGTTTGAAATGGATTTAGGTTGATCGTATCCAATCCAAACCCCTGTTACGAGCTGCGGGGTAAATCCAATCATCCAACTATCAGTTTCTGTAGAACCAGACTTTCCAGCATATGTTCTTGATAGTTTTGATAACATCGATTGACCGGTCACAGCGGCATAACTGCTTAGTTTTTTATTAAACATACCTGCCATCATTTCTTCCATCACAAAGGCTTTGCTTTTATCTAGAACTTGTTTACTTTCTAAATGAGCATCGTATAGCATATTTCCTTCATGATCAACGATGCGCCTTATAAAGATTGGTTTTACTTCTTTCCCGCCGTTTGCAAACATGCTATAAGCATTGACCATTTCAATTGGTTTTACAGGAGATGTGCCGAGAGCAAGAGACGGAACATCTTTTAATGCGCTAGTAATACCGAATTGCTTCGCTGTTTTTGTAAGAATGTCTTCGCCTAAAAATAGATTTGTCTTCACAGCATATACGTTATCAGAAACAGCGAGTGCCTGTGCCATTGTCACAAAGTCGTCTGCATAATAGTTTTTATAATTTTTCGGTTTATATTTGGAAACACCATCACCTAAAGTGAATACAGTGTATTCGCTTTTTAAGCGCGTAGCAGGGGTGAATCCTCGTTCTAAGGCTGCGTAATATAGGAATGGCTTGAATGTAGAGCCGGGCTGACGAGCGGCTTGTGTAGCTCTGTTAAATTGACTCGTATTATAATCAGTTCCACCAACAAGGGCAGCCACTTCACCCGTTTTTGGATTCATAGAGACGAGGGCAGTTTGGATGTTTGTTGTTTCAGGTATATGATTTTTTACAGCTTGCTCTGCTACAGATTGTAATTTAGGGTCTAGCGTTGTATAAATACGTAAGCCACCTCGCTGTAAGGCTTGCTCATCTAATCCGATATCCCGAAGAAGAGAAGCTTGTACAGCATCTTGGAAATAAGGTGCGACCTCTGCAACTTTTTTCGTATCCAATGAAGCAAAAGTAAGTGTTTCCTTTTTTGCTGAGGTAGCTTGCTGTTTTGTAATATAACCTTGTTCTACCATTTCATCTAGTATGAGAGATTGACGCCCTTTAGCACGCTCCTTTTTTAAAAAGGGAGAGTAGAAGCTAGGTCCTTTCGGAATGCCTGCGAGCATACTCGCTTCTGCTAATGTTAATTCTTTTGCAGTTTTATCGAAATACAGGCGAGAAGCAGCTTCGATTCCGTAAGCACCATGCCCGTAATAAATTGTATTTAAATATCCTTCTAAAATATGATTTTTATTATAGTTCACTTCAAGGCGAACGGTATACATTGCCTCTAATAGTTTACGCTTCCACGTTTTATCATGATCTAAGTATAGGTTACGAGCATACTGTTGTGTAATAGTACTAGCACCTTGTACTTTTGCCATTGCTTTTAAATCGGCAACAATGGCACCAACAATGCGCTTTATATCAAATCCATGATGTTTGTAGAATCGTTGATCTTCAATAGATAGTGTTGCCTCTTTTACATAAGGAGAAATTTCATCAAGAGATACATTATAGCGCTTTTGTGTTTCATTACTTTGTCCTATAACAGTGTCATCATTAGCGTAAAAGACACTCGTTTGCGGCACTGCAACAGGGGGAGGCCCCATGATTTTTGCAGCTATAATGATAATAAAAAAGGAAAAAACGAAAAAAAGAACACAAGAAAACATTACGGTGAAGAAAAGACGTTTATATTTTTTAAGTTTTGGATTCATAGTTTGATCCATCTTTTTCAGCCCCTCATTAATACAAGCATTATTGTATTAGTATTGAGGGTTTTCGTTTATTTTAAACAATGAAATTTTGAAAACAAAAAAGCCCCTTCAATTAAGAAAGGAGCTCAAAGGCACGTGCTGGCCAATCGGTAATGATGACATCTACACCATAGTCAATCATAGTTTGTAAATCTTTATATTCATTAATAGTGTAAGGACGAAAAACGTATCCTTGCCCCTGTGCTAATTGGACAAACTCTTTCGTTAATAATTGAAAGTTTGGATGTAATCCAGTTGCCCCATGTTTTTTTGCTTCAGCAATAGGATCTGCAAGTGGTGTATCGTACAAAATCGCTCTTGGAATTTCTGGAGCAATTTCTGCTAATAATGAAACGGAATCGTGGTTAAATGATGAAAATACAATTTGATTGGATAGATGATATTCACGAACAAGAGCAACAACTTTTTCTTCAATATTTGGATAATGAAGAACATCTGTTTTTAATTCAATGTTAAGTTGTAAATTTGTTGTAGAGAGCCAAATAAATACTTCTCGTAATGTTGGGATTTTCGCCTCATGGAAAGAAGGATCTTTATGGCTACCAGCATCTAAAGCTTGTAATTCCTCTACAGTTTTCTCAGAAACAAGTCCCACGCCATTTGTTGTGCGGTCCACCGTTTCATCATGAATAACAACTAGTTCACCATCTTTTGATAGATGAACATCAAGTTCAATTCCGTGAGCACTAATGCGTTCAGCCTCTTGGAAGGCAATCATCGTATTTTCTGGGTGTGTTCCTTTTACCCCGCGGTGAGCGAAAATAAGTGG
Source organism: Bacillus sp. FSL P2-0099 (assembly GCF_038007445.1). NCBI lineage: Bacteria > Bacillati > Bacillota > Bacilli > Caryophanales > Bacillaceae > Bacillus > Bacillus sp. FSL P2-0099. The sequence goes on along the minus strand of NZ_JBBOXE010000001.1, from coordinate 5,261,346 downwards.
TTTATTCATGTGAAAATCTCCTTATCATCTCTTTTCTTTCATTATGAAACTGCTTTGAGAAAAATACAATTCATATGACAAACATTTACAAAAGTATAACAGTTGCACAAAAGTTAACGTTAACGTAAAATGTAATAATTGGTGAAGGGAGGAATACACATGTATAAAATTGATGAAGTAACAAAGCAAGTTGGTTTAACAAAGCGTACACTTCGTTATTATGAGGAAATTGGTTTAATTCATCCCCCAGAACGCAGTGAAGGGAACATTCGCCTGTATACAGACGAGGACATTGCGAGAATTAAAAGGATTGTGGAAGCGAAAGAAGTACTAGGAATTACGCTTCAAGAAATGCAACATTTCTTATCGTTAAAAGAAAGAATGGAACAAAGAAGAAATAGTGAGAATCCGCGTGACCGTGAAGTGATTCAAGAAATTAAAGAGATGCTTGAAAAACAAGTGCAAACGTTAGACGAAAAAATGGAGCAAATGCAGCGTGTTAAGGCAGAGCTAGAGGATAGTTTAAGCCGTGCAGTTACATTTTTAGAGAATACAAAAGGAGAGTAATCAAAATGGAGAGCAAACAAAAATTAGGGAGATTGATTACAGTGGTGGCTACCTTTCTTGCCTTTTCAGGTATAGGAGTAGTCGACCCAATTTTACCAAGTATTGCTGAACAAATTGGTGCTTCGCATTGGCAAGTCGAGATGTTATTTACAGCTTATATTTTAACGATGGCAATTATGATGTTACCAGCTGGAATATTTGCATCAAGATTTGGTGATAAACGAATGATGACGATCGGTCTTGCGATTGTAACTGTATTTGCATTTATATGTGGTATATCGCAAACGATTGCTCAATTATCTCTTTTCCGTGCGGGGTGGGGATTAGGAAATGCGATGTTCTTCGCAACGGCGATGACATTATTAATTGCATTAAGTAAAGAAGTTCATGAAGCAGTAGGATTATATGAAGCAGCTATCGGTTTAGGGATGGCAGGTGGACCTTTATTAGGCGGTATATTAGGTGGATATTCTTGGCGTTACCCATTTTTTGCGACGAGTATTTTAATTTCTTTAGCATTTATTTTAGTTTTCTTTTTTGTAAAAGAGCCGGAGCGAAAAGTGAAGCGTAAAGCAGCAGGCGTAGGAGAATTACTTAACTTGGTGAAGTATAAACCGTTTATGCAAGGTGCTATTTCGGGAATGTTATACTACTACGGATTTTTCGTCGTGTTAGCATATTCACCACTGATTATGCATTTATCTGCTATTCAATTAGGATTTGTATTTTGCGGATGGGGATTAGCATTAGCTTACGGATCAGCAATTTTAGCGCATAAGCTAGAAGGTAAATATGAACCAAAAACATTGTTAAAAGGTAGTTTACTTGTATTTGCGATTTTCTTAATTGCACTATTCTTCGTTAAAATCATGTGGTTACAAATCGTGTTAATCGTTCTATCAGGATTAGCATCAGGCTTAAATAACGCGTTATTTACAAGTTATGTAATGGATATTTCACCTTATGAAAGATCTGTTACATCAGGTGTTTATAACTTCGTTCGTTGGTTAGGAGGCGCGATTGCTCCAATTTTATCAGGGGTCATCGGTCATACAGTTTCACCACAAAGTCCGTTTTTAGTCGGTGGAATTGTTGTGTTAGTTGGTTGCGTAATGATCTTAATTCCGATTCGTAAACCGGTAGAAATAGAGACAAAAACCCTTTCTTAAGAAAGGGTTTTCTTTCCTATTACAGAGCAATCCCTTTTCACATATATGTTAGAACCCTCTGACTAAAATATATTTTCGGTATTTTTGTACTTTTAACTATACTTTTTGGATGTTTTGTTTTATTTTTGTTAGGGGACATTAATGATGTCCCTATTATAAATTTGCATTGAAAGGCGTGATTGTACGATGGAACTATGGTTCACTGAAAAACAAACAAAGCATTTTGGAATTACGGCGCGTATTAACCGCACATTACATACGGAGCAAACAGAATTCCAAAAACTTGATATGGTTGAAACGGAAGAGTTCGGAAACATGCTTATTTTAGATGGCATGGTTATGACAACAGAAAAGGACGAGTTCGTTTATCATGAAATGGTAGCGCACGTACCTTTATTTACACATCCAAACCCTGAAAACGTATTAGTAGTAGGTGGTGGCGATGGTGGTGTTATTCGTGAAGTATTAAAACACCCAGGCGTAAAGAAAGCAACTCTTGTTGAAATTGATGGAAAAGTAATTGAGTACTCTAAACAATACTTACCATCAATTGCAGGCGCATTAGATGATGAGCGTGTAGAAGTAAAAGTAGGAGACGGTTTCCTACACATCGCAGAAAGCGAAAATGAATATGACGTAATTATGGTAGATTCTACTGAGCCAGTAGGCCCAGCAGTAAACCTATTTACAAAAGGCTTCTACGCTGGAATTTCTAAAGCGTTAAAAGAAGATGGTATTTTCGTTGCTCAAACGGACAACCCTTGGTTTACACCAGAACTAATTACAACTGTGTTTAAAGACGTAAAAGAGATTTTCCCAATTACTCGTCTATACACAGCAAACATTCCGACGTATCCAAGTGGACTTTGGACGTTCACAATCGGATCTAAAAAACATGATCCATTAGAAGTAAGTGAAGAGCGTTTCCATGAAATCGAAACGAAATATTACACAAAAGAATTACACAATGCAGCATTCGCATTACCGAAATTTGTTGGCGATTTAATTAAGTAAGAGCGTTAAATTGAAATAAATAAAGTGTAAGTAACTCATTTAAGGTGTTTGTCTAGAAGGCTTGAACATGCTAGTTACTTACACTGCTACAAATGAAGTAGTCTTCTTGTGATAACAAGAAGGCCCAGGTAAATCGAGAAAGAGGAGCAATGCGCTCCAAATTTGAGAAATAGTGAAAGGTTGGGATACCTTAAGTTCCACATAAGGAGGAAAAGAATATGCGTTTTGATGAAGCTTATTCAGGTAAAGTATTTATTAAAAGTCATCCAAGTTTTGAAGAGTCAGAGACAGTTATTTACGGGATGCCTATGGATTGGACAGTAAGTTTCCGTCCAGGATCTCGCTTTGGCCCTGCACGTATTCGTGAAGTATCAATCGGTCTTGAAGAATATAGTCCGTATTTAGATCGTGAACTAGAAGAGGTAAAATATTTTGATGCGGGTGATATCCCATTACCATTTGGGAATCCACAGCGCAGCATAGACATGATTGAAGAATATGTAACAAAACTATTAGATGCCGGTAAGTTTCCACTAGGTCTCGGCGGAGAGCACTTAGTGTCTTGGCCAATTTTTAAGGCAATGGCAAAAAAATATCCGGATTTAGCAATCATCCATATGGATGCTCATACTGACTTACGTGAGTCATATGAGGGAGAGCCTTTATCCCACTCTACACCAATTCGTAAAGTGTGCGATTTAATTGGTCCGGAAAACGTATATTCTTTCGGTATTCGTTCTGGAATGAAGGAAGAATTCGAATGGGCAAAAGAAGTAGGTATGAACTTATATAAATTTGACGTATTAGAACCGTTAAAGGAAGTATTACCGAAACTTGCAGGACGCCCAGTCTATGTCACAATTGACATAGACGTATTAGACCCAGCTCACGCTCCTGGAACAGGAACATTAGAAGCTGGAGGTATCACATCTAAAGAACTATTAGAGTCCATCGTAGCAATTGCAAATTCAAATATAAAAGTAGTCGGAGCAGACTTAGTAGAAGTAGCTCCAGTCTACGATCATAGTGATCAAACACCAATCGCAGCAAGCAAATTCGTGCGGGAAATGCTGCTCGGTTGGGTTAAATAAAAGCGTAGGCAGCTCGCTCAGAATCGCAGGTCATTGGAACGCTCGACCGAGAAGCGCTTTTGGCTTCGAACGAGAGTGTGAAATGGCCGGAGATTCTAGCTGCTGTAGCTGGATAAAATAAAAGCGCAAGCCACCAATCATTCTAGCCGCTGTAGCTGGATAAAGTAAAAGTGAAGCCGACTCAAAAAGTATTTTGAGCCGGCTTCTTTTATTAATAGGTAGGTTATTATTGTCTTATTTAGTAGTTAAGTCGATATCCTTTGTCGAAACGTCGATATATGCGGAGTTGTGTTCAGTATAATTTCACTTACCGTCACGCGACATAAAAAAGAGCTATTCTCAAACGATGAGAATAGCTCCCTTTCTTTACGCAACTTTCTCTTCCGAAGTAATTCCGCGAATTTCATCAGCAGAACGGATTGGATATTTGCGGAACACAATAGAACCGACGTATCCAACAATAGTGGTAACGATTCCGCATAATACGGCAGCAATCGTTACTTTTATTACATCATTAAATCCGAACAGTACGAGAAGTCCTGGAATTGGTGATGCTGTCCCTGGTGCATTATTAACGAGCTGGAATAGCGACGTAATAATACCGGCAAGCGCACCGCCAACAAAGTTTGTCATATAGATAGGAATTGGATTTGCTGAGACAACATCGGCCTGTGTTAACGGCTCGATTGCCACGGCGATTGTATCTTTCTTTGAACAGATTTTTAGTCGTTTAAAGAAAATGAAGTTCATTGGGGCAGAAGCTGCTACGGCAAGACTACCAATTGCCATTGGTAAACCAGTTAATCCAAGCATTGCAGTTAGTGCCATAGAACTTAATGGAGATGTAGAAATAACTGTTATTAATCCACCAAGCATAATACCCATAATGATAGGACTTTCTGTAGTTGCAACTGAAATCATAGAACCGATTTTACCAAGTGTTGCGTTAACGAGTGGATCCATAAGCATGGCCATTCCGCGTGAAATTGGTGCAGCGATAAATAGGATTGCTAAAAACTCTACACCAGCTGGTAATTTCTTTTCGAGAAACTTCACGACGAAGGCACAAACGTATCCAGCGAAAAATCCTGGTAAAATACCGAATCCGCTAGTAGCGATACCGATTAAAACAGCGTATACGGGTGAGACACCGATTGCTAATGCGACTAAAATTGCCGCTGCGACACCGCTCATGCTACCAGAAGCTACTCCTACTGATTGTAAAAAGTCATTATGAAACATTTCTCCACCAATATAACGGTGAAATGCTTCAATAAGAAAACTTGCGATTGCTGCATTAGCTAAAGCGCCCATTGCTTTCATTCCGTAAGGCGCACGGTAACTGAAAAGTGTAAATAGACAAAGTACAACAAGTAATAGTGCTAAACCTTGCAAGATAGCCATTTGAAAATTGTCTCCTTTGATTTTTGTAATAAAAATTTGTATCATTCAATAATAATATAAAAGTTTGTTAAACGGAAAAATTTTTTATTGGGAAATCGCTGTAAGGTGAAAAACTCTTACAATAATGTAAGGAAAGTGTAAGGCATTTCGATAGAGTATAGTATGCCTTTTTTCGTATAATACAGGTATAGACATACGGCTAGTGAGAAAGCAGTGCAAACAGGAGGCGCATTTATGAAATTGGTAATTAAAGTTTTAGCTGTGTTCGCCATTATTTTAGGTGGAACAGCATATTATTTAAACACGAAAACAGAAGGTGTGCATGCTTTTGTAGACAACTTCTTTTCAAATAAAGAAATACAAGATTATTATGCTGTTATAGATAAAAGTGAGAAAAAAGACGATGAATATTTGTATACATTTAAAGGGTATACAGAAGATGGAAAGCTACAAGTTATTAAAAGAATGGTGAACCGTGAATTGCATACGGGTGCTTTTATAAAAATTTATGCAAAAGGTATGCAGGGAAAAGGATGGGCTGAAATCTCGAAAGAATCAATCCCGCAAAAAGCGTTGCAAAAAATAGAAAAACCATAAAAGGAGCGAATCGTTCGCTCCTTTTTTAGTGCGTTAAAATGGTGATAGCTGAACTTTCTTTATTAGAAATGATTTTTGCCCTTCCGCCAATTGGGAAAGTAAAGATTGGAGTTGTATGTCCGAAACTGGCATTCGCAATAATAGGGATATGAGCAAGTGCAGGCTTTGAAGCAATCATTTCTTGAATGTCCTCTATCATACATTCTGTTCCTTTTTGCATTCTTCCTATAACGATGCCTTTTACGTATTCAAAATCAGTTTGCTGCATAAGAGAATGTAAATATCGATCAAAAGTTTTTAGGGTAGATTTTCCTGTTAAACTATCCTCTTCAAGAAATAAAATTTTGCCCTGTAAGCTTGGCATATATGGTGTACCTTGCAGTAAATTAAATGTGCTCATATTGCCACCAATAATATCTCCGATCGCTTCCCCTTCTTGAATTGAAACATATCCTTCATTTGTAATAAATTCTCGATTTTCTTGATCCATATACCAAGAGTCATCGCTCCAAGTTTCAGCTGGTAGTATTTCAATAGGTTCATGAGAAGTTAAGCACTTTAAAAAGTAATCGGTCGTATAATTGAGCCCTTTCTCCATTCCAAATGAAGAGAAGTGAGGACCTGAATATGTAACTAAGCCTGTTTTAGCATAAATCGCGTTACTTAAAGCGGTAATATCAGAATAACCGCAGAAAATTTTCGGATTTTCTCGAATTAAATCATAATCGAGATGTTTCAATAAACCATTAGAGTTGTATCCGCCAAGTGTCGTCAAAATGGCTTTTACATTAGGATCTCTAAATGCTTCGTGGAGGTCTTGAACTCGTGAAGAAATAGAAGAGGAAGCGAATCGATCTATCTCATCAGCATATTTTGAGAATGTAACTTGAAAGCCTATGTCGGTTAATCTTTTTATAGCAAGGTCTCTGTTTTCATTTGAGACAATACTTAAACTACAAGATGGTGAAATAACCCTTATTTCATCACCTTTTTTTAACTTTGTTGGTAGCACCAAATTCACCCCTTGAAATGAAAGAATATTTAGATTTAAAAAATATTTTAACATATGAAATAAAGTGAAGGTGAATTATTTTTTGAAAAGGAGTTTTCCTGATTTTTCAGCAGACAGACAGAGTCTTTTTTTGATATGATAGGAAAAGTGATTTATTATAAGTAGTATTTAATATCTATAACATTTGAAGGGTGTGCAAGACGTGAAGAAACAACTTGCAGGCTTGCCGGTACACGTTCATTTCGTAACAGAAATCCGTGAAGGGGCGAGGAAGGAAACCGTTGCTTTTGAAGCAAATGGTCAATACTATGTAAAAGGTCAAGGTACATATATAACATTCCAAGAGCCGAACGAACAAGGCGAAGTGAAAACAATTATTAAAATTCAAGATGAACAAGTTCTCATTATGCGCTCAGGTGCTATTTCTATGCGTCAGACGCATGTGAAAGGTGAATGGACAACTGGTACGTATACGAGTGAACTTGGTACGTTTGCATTGCAAACGAAAACTGATAACGTTCTTTTTAAATGGTCGGATGAAAAGAAAAAAGGACAACTCTTCTTAACGTACGCATTGCTTCTAAGTGAACAAGAAGCTGGCAGATATACAATTACACTTAATTTGAAGGAGGCAAAATAATGAATTCTTTAGAACAAGTAAAAGGATTGATTAAAGAAGAAATTCAAGCTGCTGTATTAAAGGCAGAACTAGCGACAGAAGAACAAATTCCAAACGTTGTATTAGAATCTCCAAAAGATAAAACAAATGGTGACTTCTCTACAAATATGGCAATGCAACTTGCACGCGTTGCGAAAAAAGCACCTCGTATGATTGCAGAAGAATTAGTTGCAAACTTCGATAAAGCAAAAGCTTCTATTGAAAAAATTGAAATCGCTGGTCCTGGTTTCATTAACTTCTACATGGATAATAGCTACTTAACAGACTTAATCCCAACAATCGTCAACGCTGGTGAAGCATACGGTGAAACGAATACTGGTAAAGGTGAAAAAGTACAAATTGAGTTCGTATCTGCGAATCCAACAGGCGATCTGCACTTAGGACATGCACGTGGTGCGGCAGTAGGTGACACTTTATGTAACGTATTAGCAAAAGCAGGATATGATGTATCTCGTGAGTACTACATTAATGATGCTGGTAACCAAATTCATAACTTAGCTCTTTCTGTTGAAGCTCGTTACATGCAAGCTTTAGGTTTAGAGAAAGAAATGCCAGAAGACGGTTACCATGGTGCGGATATCATTGGAATCGGTAAACGTTTAGCTGAAGAGTTTGGCGATCGTTATGCAAAAGCTGATGCAGAAGAAAGCTATGAATTCTATCGTTCATACGGTTTAAAATATGAGTTAGCAAAACTTCAAAAAGATTTAGCAAGCTTCCGTGTTAACTTCGATGTGTGGTTCTCAGAAACATCATTATACAAAAACGGAAAAATTGATCAGGCTCTTGCTGTATTAAAAGAGCGTGACGAAATCTTTGAAGAAGGCGGAGCAACTTGGTTCCGTTCAATGACTTACGGTGACGACAAAAACCGTGTATTAATTAAAAATGACGGTTCTTACACATACTTAACGCCAGATATCGCTTATCACCGTGATAAATTAGAGCGTGGTTTCGATAAGCTAATCAACATTTGGGGTGCTGACCACCACGGTTACATTCCTCGTATGAAAGCTGCTATTCAAGCACTAGGTTACGATAAAGAAACACTTGAAGTAGAAATCATCCAAATGGTACAACTGTACCAAAATGGTGAAAAAATGAAAATGAGTAAGCGTACAGGTAAAGCAGTTACACTTCGTGAGCTTATGGAAGAAGTAGGCGTGGACGCAATGCGATACTTCTTCGCAATGCGTAGCGGTGATTCTCATTTAGACTTCGATATGGACTTAGCTGTATCAAAATCTAATGAAAACCCAGTATACTATGCACAATATGCACATGCTCGTGTATGCAGTATCCTTCGTCAAGGTGAAGAGTTAGGATTAGCTACAGGTGGAGGCGTAAATTACAAACTTGTTACTTCTGAGAAAGAAGTAGAGTTACTGAAAAAACTTGGTGAATTCCCAGCTGTAGTTGCGGATGCAGCGCAAAAACGTCTGCCACACCGCATTACAAGCTATGCATTTGAATTAGCAGCAGCATTACACAGCTTCTACAATGCAGAAAAAGTATTAAACCAAGATAATTTAGAATTAAGTAAAGCTCGTTACGAATTAATGAAAGCAGTACGCACGACACTTCAAAATGCATTAGCAATCGTAGGAGTATCTGCACCAGAAAAAATGTAATAAAGAAAAGATGTCTATTTTTGTTTAGAATTGATATACAAGTTGATATATAAACTTCTGATCAGTCTATAGACTGATCAGAAGTCAAAGAAAGAAGATCAACGAAAAGACGTATGGGGGAGAACCTCACGTACGTCTTGATGAGGGTAAACTGAAATAAAAAAGAGATGGCAGAGCTGTCTCTTTTTTTTATTTCAGTTTTCTAATATAAATACATGTGACAAATACATGTGACAAATATATGTTATGGTGATGAAGTGAAAATAGTAAAATACCAATTAACTATTGATTTTTAGGAACGATTCTAGAATAATAGACTGTTGGGGGTAAAATTATCAAAAATCCATATATGTATTATTAGTTGGTGGAATGTTACTAGGAAATGGTGTGATTGTTGTAAAAAACATTGTTACAGCTATGCCAAATACTAAAATAACAATTCATCTAACCAATTAGTAATTAATCTTGAAAACTTCCATCCTAGTCAAGAAACTAGGGGGATATGTTTAAAATAGTACATATAGTACAATTGAAGTTTTCATGATTTGATAAAAAATAATGAAAGGATATAAATTTCTCGGTTTTGATATTATCATCATATATAAGCTCATTTTAATTCTTCGACATAGCCATGGAACCCATTAGGCAAAGTGTTTTTTCTCGACACTCATTTATATACTCCAAAAATGAAAAGGCTGAATTTCGTATTTCTATACGATTTACATGAAATCAGTTGACAATCATACTCTTTTTTAGTTACCCCCAAATTCGGTCCACTGTATTCAAATTTGGAGAATATGACTATCATCTTGCATAGGCAAACAAACAATACTTCATCCAGAGCGTTTTTAATTATATAATGCTGGCGGTGGAACGCTTCTTGTTCTACTTGTTTCGGTGTGTAGGTCGGCTGTGTAACTAAACACAAAACGTTTTAACATATGGCCAATTTCACCTCAACTCATAATGGCAGAAAACGCATCTTCAATAACATCTTTTAGAATACGAGTATCCAAGTATGTTTCACAGTTCGAACTTTCCTCGGTTGATATGCTAATTTCGATTATAGATGGTACTTCTTGTTATTCTTTTGGAGGATAAGTATGGAAGTTGGCCAAATGCATATTCGCTGTGAAATAGCTGGTCTATATTTGCCCACACTACAATTTTTGGTGTTGTTGCGCAATCGTTTGCGGTAGATGTGAAGAAGTTTTGGAAACTTTACGGCATAATAAGACGAAAGACTTTCATGCGTTTTATCGTGAGTGCTTTTTGAATTGTCTTCTTCTGACTTTGAAGTTATTCTATGGTCCGTCCATGTGTATTTGCAATTTGAATTTCTTAATCTGTTTTTGTTAAACAATATAGACCAGAAATAACATAGTTTAGACATGTCGGAGAAATGAGATGAATCTATATAAAAGTCAAACTTCAAGTTTGTAAGTAATAGAAGGGTTGAAAAAAGAGAAAAAGATGATAATAGCTATCAAAAATATTTAAGTGAAATAGCTTAATGACATTGAATAATAGAATCTTTGTCATAGTATGTTTGTACCAGGATCTATCTATTTTTAATTTTATAGGAGGACAACATAAAATATGTATTTAAAAAAAATTACTTCGATTTTTTCGATTATAATGATTTTCATGTTTACTATAGGTCAGAGTCTTTTACCTATAGTAGCTAATGCGCAAGAGCTAAACACAGCAGGACTTGTGGATAGTTTTCAGATTGGTAAAACAAATCTAAGTACCACAGAAAGGACTAAAGTAACTGTAAACTTCAGTGAAAAAGATGGACTTAGGCTGAAGCCTGGAGACACACTAACATTAACACTGCCTCCAGAGTTAAAAGGATTAAATAGCGAGTTTCTATTAAATGACTATGGTACTTGTAAAGTTACAGCAGGTACTGTGGTATGTACATTTAATGATAAAGTGGATACATATGAAAATATTCAAGGGTATTTAAACTTTTTCGTGGAAGCTACTAATGTAGGAACGGATCAAAAGAAAGAGATTGAAACCAATTTTGGTACAACTGTAGATAAGCAGTCTGTAAGAATTACCGGTCCAAGTAGTGGTGGTGGCACAGATCCTGGAAAGCCACCGTTTTTTTATAAAACTGGTGATATGAACTCAGGTAAGGACAATGAAGTACGTTGGTTCTTGAATATAAATTTAAATAAAGAAGAGTTAAGTCGTGATATTGTTGTGACTGATAATTTACAGGAAGGTCAAACACTTAATAAGGATAGTTTCTATATAAGTGTAGATGATTATCTAGGTCGTCGATCTTTAACGCTACAAGAGTTTGAAAAGCAAGGTTACGGAACGATTACCTTTACTGGAGACAGATCATTTAAAGTTATGCTTAATAAGGATAAAGCACGTCTTGCTGCCTTTACGATTGGTTATACATCTACTATAACGGAAGCTGGGAAGAAGCAAGAGTTTTTTAAGAATGATTATACGATTGATTACCAAGTCCTAAACAAAGAACCAGTTACTGAATCGGGTACTCATCCAGTCGAAAATATGACAGCTGGTGGTGGTGCTACTGGTAACAAGGTTCCAAAAGGAAAGCTGAAAATTGTTAAACATATTGAAGGAAATAAAGAAAAAGTAATTCCGAATGTCTCGTTTAAGTTGTATAAAGAGTCTGGTGAACAAGTTGGGGGCGAATATAAAACAAATGAAAAAGGGATAGTTGAAACTCCTCAATTATCACCAGGTAAATATTATGTACAAGAGGTTTCAGCTCCAGACTATATTGATTTCGATCCTCAGAAAAAAGTAGAGTTTGAAATAAAATCAGATGATGAAAATGGAGTCGAACTGGATATTCCAAATAAAGTGAAAACTACATCTGTTTCAGGAACGAAGATGTGGAAAGGCGATAACGAGAAAGATCGTCCAAGTTCAATCAAAGTAGAATTACTACAAAATGAGAAAATAGTAGACACAAAAGAAGTAACAGCGGCAGATGGTTGGAAATACAAATTTGACAACCTAGCAGTCTATGATGCAAATGGAGTGGCGTACAAGTATGAAGTAAAAGAACAACCGATAGATGGATACACAACAGAAGTAAATGGTTATGACATTACAAATACAAAAGTGGTACAAACAACCAAAGTAGAAGGAACGAAAACATGGAAGGACGGAAATGCGGAAAATCGTCCGAATATGATTAAAGTAGACTTACTACAAAATGGCCAAGTAATCGCAACGCAAGAAGTAACAGAAGCAAGCGGTTGGAAGTATGAGTTCAAAGATTTAGCGGCATATGATGCCGAAGGTAAGGCATATAAGTATGAAGTGAAAGAACAAGCAGTAGATGGATATCAAACAGAAGTAAAAGGTTATGACATCACGAATACAAAAGTAGGCAAGACGAAAGTAGAAGGAACGAAAACGTGGAAGGATGATAATGCGAAAGATCGTCCGACGATGATTAAAGTAGACTTACTACAAAATGGCCAAGTAATCGCAACACAAGAAGTAACAGAAGCAACAGGTTGGAAATATGAATTCAAAGATTTAGCGGCATACGATGCCGAAGGTAAGGCATACAAGTATGAAGTGAAAGAACAAGCAGTAGACGGATATCAATACGAAGTAAAAGGTTATGACATTACAAATACAAAAGTAGGTCAAACAAAAGTAGAAGGAACGAAAACGTGGAAGGATAACAATTCACCGGATCGTCCGAAAACAATCAAAGTAGACTTACTACAAAACGATAAAGTAATCGCAACGCAAGAAGTAACAGAAGCAAGCGGTTGGAAGTATGAATTCAAAGATTTAGCGGCATATGATGCCGAAGGAAAAGCGTACAAGTATGAAGTGAAAGAACAAGCAGTAGATGGATATCAATCCGAAGTAAAAGGATATGACATTACGAATACAAAAGATGCAAAAACAACAGTAGCAGGAACGAAAACTTGGAATGACAACAATGCATCAGATCGACCAACAACAATCAAAGTAGACTTATTGAAAAATGGCAATGTAATTCAAACACAAGATGTAACAGAAGCAACCAGTTGGAATTATACATTTGCAGACTTAGCACGATATGATGCAAATGGTGTTCCTTATACGTACACAGTAAAAGAGCATCCAGTAGCGGGATACAAATCGGAAGTAAATGGCTACAACATTACAAACACAAAAGTAGCAAAATTGACAGTAGAAGGAACAAAGACGTGGAAAGACGGAAATGCAATAGACCGTCCGGCAATGATCAAAGTAGACTTACTACAAAACGGTAACGTAATCAAAACACAAGATGTACTAGCAGTAATGGGTTGGAAATATATATTTGCAGATTTAGAAGCATACGATGCGAATGGAGTAGCTTATCAGTATGAAGTGAAAGAACAACCGATTGCGGGATATAAATCTAGCGTAAGCAGTTATGACATCACGAATACAAAAGTAGGCGAAACGAAAGTAGAAGGAACAAAGACTTGGAACGATAACAACGCAACAGATCGTCCGACGATGATTAAAGTAGATTTACTACAAAACGGTAAAGTAGTAGACACAAAAGAAGTAACAGAAGCAACAAATTGGAAGTACACATTTGAAAACCTACAAGCATACGATGCAAACGGAGTAGCTTACGAGTATAAAGTGAAAGAACAAACAGTAGATGGATATAAATCGGAAGTCAAAGGTAATGACATCACAAATACAAAAGTAGGCGAAACGAAAGTAGAAGGAACAAAGACTTGGAACGATAACAATGCAACAGATCGTCCGACGATGATTAAAGTAGACTTACTACAAAATGGTAAAGTAGTAGACACAAAAGAAGTAACAGAAGTAACAAATTGGAAGTACACATTTGAAAACCTACAAGCATACGATGCAAACGGAGTAGCTTACGAGTATAAAGTGAAAGAACAAGCAATAGACGGATATCAATCGGAAGTAAACGGTAATGACATCACGAATACAAAAGTAGGCAAAACAAAAGTAGAAGGAACGAAAACGTGGAAGGATGATAATGCGAAAAATCGTCCGACGATGATTAAAGTAGACTTACTACAAAATGGCCAAGTAATCGCAACGCAAGAAGTAACAGCGGAAAAAGGTTGGAAATATGAATTCAAAGATTTAGCGGCATATGATGCCGAAGGTAAGGCATACAAGTATGAAGTGAAAGAACAAGCAGTAGACGGATATCAAACAGAAGTAAAAGGTTATGACATCACGAATACAAAGGTTGGTCAAACAAAAGTAGAAGGAACGAAGGTATGGAAGGACGGAAACGGTGAAGAGCGTCCGGAAACAATCAAAGTAGACCTACTACAAAATGGCAAGTTAATCGATACAAAAGAAGTGAGCGCAGCAAGCGAATGGAAATATGCGTTTACAGATTTAGCGGCATATGATGCCGAAGGTAAGGCATATAAGTATGAAGTAAAAGAGCAACCAGTAGACGGATATCAATCCGAAGTAAAAGGTTATGACATTACAAATACAAAAGTGGCGCAAACAAAAGTAGAAGGAACGAAAACATGGAAAGACGATAATGCGAAAAATCGTCCGAATATGATTAAAGTAGACTTACTACAAAATGGCCAAGTAATCGCAACGCAAGAAGTAACAGCGGAAAAAGGTTGGAAGTATGAATTCAAAGATTTAGCGGCATACGATGCCGAAGGAAAGGCATATAAGTATGAAGTGAAAGAACAAGCAGTAGACGGATATCAAACAGAAGTAAAAGGTTATGACATCACGAATACTAAAGTTGGTCAAACAAAAGTAGAAGGAACGAAAACGTGGAAAGACGATAATGCGAAAGATCGTCCAAATATGATTAAAGTAGACTTACTACAAAATGGCCAAGTAATCGCAACACAAGAAGTAACAGAAGCAAGCGAATGGAAATATGCGTTTACAGATCTAGCGGCATACGATACCGAAGGTAAGGCATATAAGTATGAAGTAAAAGAACAAGCAGTAGACGGATATCAAACAGAAGTAAAAGGTTATGACATTACAAATACAAAAGTAGGTCAAACAAAAGTAGAAGGGACGAAAACATGGAAAGACGATAATGCGAAAGATCGTCCGAATATGATTAAAGTAGACTTACTACAAAATGGCAAGGTAATCGATACAAAAGAAGTAAGCGCAGCAAGCGAATGGAAATATGTGTTTACAGATTTAGCGGCATATGATGCCGAAGGTAAGGCATATAAGTATGAAGTAAAAGAACAAGCAGTAGACGGATATCAAACAGAAGTAAAAGGTTATGACATCACGAATACAAAGGTTGGCAAAACAAAAGTAGAAGGGACGAAAACATGGAAAGACGATAACGCGAAAGATCGTCCGGAAATGATTAAAGTAGACCTACTACAAAATGGTACAGTGATTGCGACGCAAGAAGTAAGTAAAGCAACAGGCTGGAAATACGAATACAAAGATTTAGCGGCATATGATGCCGAAGGTAAGGCATACAAGTATGAAGTGAAAGAACAACCAATCGACGGATACAAATCCGAAGTGAAAGGTTATGACATCACGAATACAAAGATTGGTCAAACAAAAGTAGAAGGAACGAAGGTATGGAAGGACGGAAACGGTGAAGGGCGTCCAGAAACAATCAAAGTCGACCTACTACAAAATGGCAAGGTAATCGATACAAAAGAAGTAAGCGCAGCAAGCGAATGGAAATATGCGTTTACAGATCTAGCGGCATACGATACCGAAGGTAAGGCATATAAGTATGAAGTAAAAGAACAAGCAGTAGACGGATATCAATCCGAAGTAAAAGGTTATAACATTACGAATACAAAAGTAAGCAAAACAAAAGTAGAAGGAACGAAAACATGGAAAGACGATAATGCGAAAGATCGTCCGACGATGATTAAAATAGATTTACTACAAAATGGTAAAGTAGTAGACACAAAAGAAGTAAGCAAAGCAACAAATTGGAAGTACACATTTGAAAACCTCCAAGCATACGATGCAAACGGAGTAGCATACAAGTATGAAGTGAAAGAACAAGCAGTAGACGGATATCAAACAGGAGTACATGGTTATGACATCACGAATACTAAAGTTGGTCAAACAAAAGTAGAAGGAACGAAAACGTGGAAAGACGATAATGCGAAAGATCGTCCGACGATGATTAAAGTAGACTTACTACAAAATGGCCAAGTAATCGCAACACAAGAAGTAACAGAAGTGACAGGCTGGAAATATGAATTCAAAGATTTAGCGGCATACGATGCTGAAGGTAAGGCATATAAGTATGAAGTGAAAGAACAAGCAGTAGATGGATATCAATCCGAAGTCAAAGGATATGACATCACAAATACAAAAGTAGGCGAAACGAAAGTAGAAGGAACAAAGACTTGGAACGATAACAACGCAACAGATCGTCCGAAAGCAATTAAAGTAGACTTACTACAAAGTGGTAAAGTAGTAAACACAAAAGAAGTAACAGCAGCAACAAATTGGAAGTACACATTTGAAAACCTACAAGCATACGATACAAACGGTGTAGCTTACGAGTATAAAGTGAAAGAACAACCGGTAGACGGATACAAATCTAAGGTAAACGGTAATGACATCACAAATACAAAAGTAGGCCAAACAGAAGTAGAAGGAACGAAGACATGGAAAGACGATAATGCGAAAGATCGTCCTTCAATGATCAAAGTAGACTTACTACAAAATGGCCAAGTAATCGCAACACAAGAAGTGAGCGCAGCAAGCGAATGGAAATATGCGTTTAAAGATTTAGCAGCATATGATGAGAATGGTGTAGCTTACAAGTATGAAGTGAAAGAACAAGCAGTAGACGGATATCAATCAAAAGTCAAAGGTAATGACATCACAAATACAAAAGTAGGCCAAACAGAAGTAGAAGGAACGAAGACATGGAAAGACGATAATGCGAAAGATCGTCCTTCAATGATCAAAGTAGACTTACTACAAAATGGCCAAGTAATCGCAACACAAGAAGTGAGCGCAGCAAGCGAATGGAAATATGCGTTTAAAGATTTAGCAGCATATGATGAGAATGGTGTAGCTTACAAGTATGAAGTGAAAGAACAAGCAGTAGACGGATATCAATCAAAAGTCAAAGGTAATGACATCACAAATACAAAAGTAGGCCAAACAAAAGTAGAAGGAACGAAGACATGGAAAGACGATAATGCGAAAGATCGTCCTTCAATGATTAAAGTAGACTTACTACAAAATGGCCAAGTAATCGCAACACAAGAAGTGAGCGCAGCAGGCGAATGGAAATATGTGTTTACAGATTTAGCGGCATATGATGCTGAAGGAAAAGCATATAAGTATGAAGTGAAAGAGCAACCAGTAGATGGATATCAATCCGAAGTCAAAGGATATGACATCACGAATACAAAAGTAAGCCAAACAAAAGTAGAAGGAACAAAAATGTGGAAAGACGATAATGCGAAAGAACGTCCTTCAATGATTAAAGTAGACTTACTACAAAGTGGCCAAGTAATCGCAACACAAGAAGTGAGTACAGAAAGTGATTGGAAATATGAATTTAAAGATTTAGCAGCATATGATGCTGAAGGTAAGGCGTACAAGTATGAAGTGAAAGAACAACCAGTAGTGGGATACAAATCCGAAGTAAATGGTTATGACATCACGAATACAAAAATCAAGGACGAACCAGGTGTAGATCCAAAAGATCCAAGCACAGATCCAAACACAAATACAGACAAAAATAGCGATTCAAAAGTTCCACCTAATAAAGAAAATGATAAGCCAACATTACTTCCTAACACAGGAGGAACATCAGCAGAAATGATTTCAATTCTTGGAGGTATGGTATTGTTCCTTTTAGGTGGAATTCTATTCGCTCGTCAGCGAATAGAATAATAAAAAAGCTTTAGATTATTGATTACATCGTAATCTGAGTAGCAGATAAATTAAAAAATTACTATTGATATTGCTCCCTTTAGGTAAGTATTCAAAAACACTTCACGATAAAGTGAAGGGAAGAATGCAACCTGAAGGGTTTTTTTTATAGAAAAAAGAGAACAGTTTCAAGTTGGACTCAATCAGCGGCCCAATAATATGGTCAGCTTTCATAGAGATAAGCGGCTCTAAAGCGATAATAAAACTGCAAGAATAATTTTTTCATAATGGAAGAGCCTCTTTATTAGATGTACTCACTATTATTACAATTTTTATTCTACATGGTAGTACCATGTAATGGATATTTTATTATGAGTATATTGCAATTTTTATTATACATGATAAGTTGTGTAATAAATATGTTATTATGCATATATTTGAATTTTTTATTCTATATGGTAATGCCATGTAATAAATATGCCTTTTTACATATTTATTTTTCCTTAATAAAAAGCTACCGATTAATCGGTAGTTTGAAATAGTGTTAAGCGGCTTTTTGTCCTGTTTTCACGGTAGGTTGAAGGCTATTATAGACACCTGTACCAATGACCTCTAATGCCATTTTCATACGTTCTGGCGAAATGTTTTCTAATACATTATCTTGAGGTGTGTGATATACCTTTTCAATATGATAGATTAATGGATTCCAACTATCGACGCCCATCCAAATAAATAGTGCAGAAGGAATACCCACTTCAGCAAATGGTACGTGATCACTAGAGCCGAATTTTCCTTGAAGAACAAGATTATTATTTAATTGTTTACCTGCTTGCAAGGCAGCATCTGTTACAAGGTTTGTAGAACCATCAGGAGTCATAGCATATAAATTTTTTGCTTTATCATAATTTGTTGCAACCATGTCTGCGTTAAAGACACCTAAAATTCGATCACGTTCCTTTTGGGACAGACTATTAACATAATAATCAGAGCCAAGTAAGCCAGTTTCCTCAGAACCAAAAGCAATAAAACGAATTTCTTTATCAGTTTCTACATTTTGAAAAGTACGAGCCAGTTCTAATACTAATCCTGTACCAGAAGCATTATCATTTGCCCCAGGTGCTCCAACGACACTATCGTAGTGTGAACTTACAACGACGGCCTTTTCATTACCTGTACTATTTTTTGGTTTCTTTTTAGCGATGACATTTAAGGATGTTAAATTAGATTCATGTCTCGCTTTTAGGGAAAGAATTGTTGTCTCTTTTTTAGCGATTTCTTCTTTAAATGCATTTCCTTGAGCATAAGCAAGACCGAAGACAGGGATAGCCTGTTTTTTAGTTAAGCGAGGATTGAAAGTTTGTCCATAGTTTCCGCGTCCGCCAATTAAGCTGTATAAAAGAACACCTTTTGCCCCTTTACTAACAGCATTTTCAACCTGTTTATTATAATCTGCTACTGTTGCACCTCTTTCGAATAAAACAATTTTTCCGTTTACCTCATTTGGAATATCGTCTAATTTTGTACCACCTTGAACAAAGATAAGCGGAGCTGTAACAGCTTCTGTAGAAATTAGTGCATTTGGAGCAACACCAGCTTGCCAATTACGCTTTGTCCCTAATGGTGATTCGATAAATCCAACGTATTGATCCGGCACTTGAAAGGGCTGATACTCTACTTCATATCCCATTGATTTAAGCTTCATACCAACATAGCGAGAAGCCCATTCTTCTGATTTTGTACCACCTGGACGGGGACCGATTGTTTCGGATAAGAAACGGATATGCTCGATGGCGCGGTTTGCATCAACTTGTTTTGTAATAGGTGGGGTCTGTGTAATTTCTGACGTGGAATCAGCTTTTGCTTGCCCGATTGGAGCTAAGCTAACGGCGAGTGATACAGCAAGCAAGGAGCTTATTATTTTTTGTTTCAGTAATTTTCTCATTTTTTCCTCTCCCATTCTTCTATTCTCTCTGACTGACAAAAGAAGACGGATAACGACTATATTTTACCTTTATATATTTGAATTTTCAATAAATGTATGTTGAGAAATAAAAAACGCTATATGTACATTTGCATATTTTTAGCGGATGTATGTATGCTATCATTTTAAATGAAGGATCGCTTTCTGTTTGGAAGGCTCCTACATTGCATGAATCTAGTGTACCCAAACTTTAGATTATGTAGGGAAAAGAGATCCGTTATAGGATTTCTTTTCTTTTGTTTGAATCATGTGATGATAACTATGTTTCCGCATTTCATAATTATCAACAGTGATATATGTAAGGCATCCATATGAAAATACGAGGCTGTTCAAGAGTTTTCCGTACTTTTGGACAGCCTCACCCCGTTAAAAAGGTGATACTTTGATGTATCACCTTTTTATTTTTATAAGCTTTCTGTTTATGGGGATGTTACATAATCAAAAACAGCCGCTTTAGTAGAAGGAATCTACAAAACGGCTATTTTTGATTATAGTTGAGTTAAAATAATTGGCTCGCCACGAGTGACGACAACTGTATGTTCACATTGTGCAACAAGGCTTTTATCTGGTGTAACGAATGTCCAACCATCATCACCGCGCTCAATGATATGATCAGCTTTCATAGAGATGAATGGTTCTACAGCGATAACAAGGCCGTCTTTTAGAAGCGCATTATCCATTGGATCATAGTAGCTTAAAATGTGGTTTGGAGCTTCGTGTAAGCTAAGACCAATACCGTGACCAGTTAAGTTTTGGATTACATTATATCCATTTTTATGTGCAAAGTTAGAAACAGCACGACCAATTTGATTTTGTTTTGAGCCAGCTTTTACTTTTTTCATTGCTTCCCAAAATGAGTCTACTGCTGCTTGGCAAAGTTTTTCTTTTTCTTCATCGTCACCAAGAACAAATGAGATACCTGTATCTGCATAATATCCGTCAAGTGCTGCCGATACGTCTACGTTTACTAAATCGCCTTCTTTTAATACGCGATCGCTTGGAATACCGTGAGCAACTTCTTCGTTTACACTAATGCAAGTTACACCTGGGAATTTATATTCTTTTTCAGGCGCTGAAATAGCACCGTTCTCGTCTAATACTTTTTTACCAATTAAATCAAGCTCTTTCGTTGTCATACCTGGCTTCGCTTGTTTTTTCATTTCTTCGCGTGCAAGTGCAACGATGCGGCCGATTTTTCGTAAACCTTCTAAATCTTGTTCATTACGAATAATCATGAAAACCACTGTCCTTCCTCGAATATATGTCTTATCCGATTGTATCATGTTTGTTTTTGTACTGCTACTCGCATGCGGTATGCAGGCTGATTCCTCTCATAAAGAATACATGACAATTGTCATACGGATGTCATGACGCATCATACTGTTTCCTAACTTTTCCAACGCGTACAATGTAAATATAAGAAACGGCGGGGGTGGAGAGATGGAAAAGATTATTGAAGTAAATGGTGTTTCTAAAACATTTAAACATAAAAAAGCAGTAAATAACGTTTCATTTCATGTAAATAAAGGGCAAATAGTAGCATTACTCGGCCCAAATGGTGCGGGGAAAACAACGACAATTTCAATGATGCTCGGATTAAAAGATCCGACAGAAGGGAATGTTTCGATATTTGGAAAGAGCCCGAAGCATAGAGATGTTCGTAATAGCCTCGGTGCGATGTTGCAAGAAGTAAGCGTTATTGACAGCATCACAGTAGAAGAGGCAATTGAGTTATTCCGTAGTTATTATACGAATCCAGTAGCGAAAGAAACATTACTTCAGCTATCGAATTTAGAATCAGAGCGAAAGCAAAGATGTGAAAAGTTATCAGGTGGTCAAAAGAGAAGGTTGAATTTTGCACTCGCACTTGCGGGAAATCCAGATTTATTATTTTTAGATGAACCAACTGTAGGGATGGACATTACGTCTCGAAAAGTGTTTTGGGAAACGATTCGAAAGTTAGCAAGTGAAGGGAAAACGATTATTTTAACGACGCACTATTTAGAAGAAGCAGATGCGTTAGCGGACCGTATTTTATTATTCGCAAACGGAAAAATTATCGCAGATGGTACGCCGGATGAAATGAAAGCGACGATTTCTCGAAAAACGATCTCGTTTTATTCAAAAGAAAGTATCCCTACGGGCCTGCTAAAGGAATTGCCGAATGTAACAGGAGTACAGTCAAATGAGGGGCGGATTATTTTAACAACGGAGGATACCGATGCCACGTTACAAGCAATTTATCAAAAGAACTTACCTGTAACAGATATTTCAGTTGAACGTGGAAGTCTCGATGAAGCATTTGAACAGTTTGTCGCAAATCAGAAGGGGGAAATCGCATGAGAGCACTATGGATGCAATGTAAAATAGAGGTTTTACGTACGTTCCGCAATAAATTATTCATCTTTTTCTCATTATTAATGCCAGTTATGTTTTACTACATCTTTACAAATGTTGTTCAAGTCCCGCAAAACGGAGATGCATGGAAAGCACATTATTTAATTTCAATGGCGACTTTCAGTATTGTAGGGACTGCCCTTTTTAGTTTCGGTGTGAGACTTTCTCAGGAAAAAGGGCAAGGATGGACACATTTGTTAAAAATTACACCGCTTCCAGAGGGAGCATATTTAGCAGCTAAAATTATTGCTCAAACAGTAGTGAATGCTTTTTCAATCTTAGTTATTTTTATGGCAGGAATATTAATTAATAATGTTGAGTTGACGATAGGCCAATGGATTGGTGCAGGATTATGGCTATTACTAGGCGTGACACCATTTTTAGCCCTCGGAACAGTAATAGGTTCAATTAAGAAGGCGGATGCAGCAGCTGGTTTAGCCAATATTTTAAATATGAGTCTAGCTGTAATTGGCGGGTTATGGATGCCAATTGAAGTGTTCCCGAAAATATTAAGATCTATCGGTGAATGGACACCAACATACCACTTTGGAAGCGGTGCATGGGACATTGTAGCTGGAAAATCGATTGGGTGGGAAAATATCGCGGTACTAGGAGGTTATTTCCTTATATTTGTTGTAATATCAATATATATAAGAAAAAGACAGGAAGCGGTATAAATGATAGAGAAGAAGAGGTTTGAAGTTTTTCCGAAACAGATGGGTTTCTTCCCATATATGTGGCTCGTGTATTTATTATTTCCAATCTATAATTTAACGCAAGTATCAGGATGGAAGCTTGTAATAGGGATCGGTATGTTGATAGTCTTCACCGTCACATACCGTCAACTTTATTTTGTTAACAAAACGTTCATTTTGTGGGCGTGTATTCAAATGGTGCTCACATTCTCATTTGCTTTATTTTATAATCCCTTCATGATATTGTTCGGATATTTTACGGCGAGTGCGATGGGATTTGCGCCAAGTAAGAAGGCATTTCGTGTGTTGTTATGTTTATTAGTTGTAATGCTTGGAGCTTTTATATTTGTAAATGTTAATCAACTAACAATCCCGAGTTTAGTGAATATCGTTCCGATGTTTATTTTAATGCTTCTTACGCCATTTGGAATGCGTAATTTTAATCAAAAAAAGATGTTAAAGAATCAATTAAATGAAGCGAACGAGCAAATTAAAGACTTAGTAAAACGTGAAGAGCGCCAGCGAATTGCAAGAGATCTTCATGACACGTTAGGACACACATTATCTCTTATTACTTTGAAAAGTCAGCTCGTGGAGAAGTTAATTGTGAAAAATCCAGATCGTGCAAGTATGGAAGCGAAGGAAATTACACAAACATCTCGTACCGCTTTAAAACAGTTGCGAGAGTTAATTTCTGATATGCGTATGATTACAGTGGAAGAAGAACTTGAGCAAATAAAAGCGATTTTGCAAGCTGCCAATATTGAATTAGAAGTAAAACAGGAGGCTAATTCTAGCTCGTTATCACCAATTGAACAAAATATTTTAGGTATGTGTTTACGTGAAGCTGTTACGAATGTCGTGAAACATAGTAAGGCAAAGGCATGTACAGTTTCTATATTAGAATCACAAGGTGAATTGATTTTAAAAGTAGAAGATAATGGCGTCGGTTTAGAGGAGCGAAATCATGATGGAAACGGCATTCGTGGTATGAAGGAACGAATTGCCTTAATTGACGGTCTAGTGGAACTAGATACGGTTAATCCAGGGACACTGTTAACAGTGAAAGTTCCAATTGTAATTAGAACAGGAAAAGATGAGGTGAGGGCATGATTCGAATTATTATTGCAGAAGATCAACGAATGCTTCGTGGTGCATTAGGAGCCCTGCTTGATCTAGAAGATGATATTGAAGTGGTTGGGCAAGCGGCGAATGGTGAAGAGGCGTTAAAATTAATTGAATCGCTAAAGCCCGATATAAGTATTATGGATATTGAAATGCCAATCCAAAGTGGTTTAGATGTTGCTGAAATTTTAAAGAAAGAAAAATCATCTTGTAAAGTAATGATTTTAACAACATTTGCGCGTCCTGGTTATTTTGAAAGGGCAATGAAAGCTGGTGTGCACGGATATTTATTAAAAGATAGTCCAAGTGAGGATTTAGCTTCGGCAATTCGTAACGTAATGAAAGGGAAACGAGAGATTTCTCAAGAGTTAATGTTTGGCTTATGGCAAGAGCAAAATCCATTATCGGATCGCGAAAAAGAAGTGCTGTTACTTGCGAAAGAAGGAAAGACTGCAAATGAAATTGCGAAGGCACTTTATCTTTCACCTGGCACAGTTCGTAATTACATTTCTGAAGTATTAACGAAGCTCGATGCAAAAAATAGAATTGAGGCAATTACAATTGCGGAAGAAAAGGGATGGATGTGAAAAAGAAGTTTACCTATGAGTGGTAAACTTCTTTTTTCTTATAAACAACGGTTTCACTAGAGAATTCCGTCTCAGCTGAGTCGCTTGGAATTTGAAGTGTAGTACGTAATGTAGATTTTGCTTCATTTTTCGACAAAAAATTTGTTATAGTAAGATTAGGTTGTTGGTCTAAATTTTGGACAACTTTGCCACTAACAGTTGTAATTACTCCATTTTTATCTACTTTTACAATGAGATCTTGACCATATACTTTATAGTTTTTGTGAATTTGTGCAAGGCGAACTTCGGTTTTATTTGCTTTTGTATCTTTATTTGTAGGTTGGGAATCTACATTCATTTCAGTTGTCACTCACTCTTGTTGGGCTTTAGCCTCGTTTATCTCATCTTTTAAATACTTTTTCGCCATATTTTTTTCGTATTATTTTGAGATTGTGTTAATTTTTTTATCGTTAAACTAGGCTGAGCAATTTCAACTTTTACTTCATTTTTATCTAATTCTTGGGTGTGAATAGCTTCTGCTGATAAAGGATAAAGAAGACCGAATGTAACGAAAGCACGGGCAAATTTTCTGTAATTTATCTATAAAATTACTAGTCTATTATATTATGTGAGATGGATTGTATGAAAAATTTGCCGAATTTTATATATATTATGCATTATTTCATATCAAAAATTGTCGAATTCACATTATTGTAGTGGTATGACAACTTAAAAAATTAGATTGTTATAATGGGATGGTGAGTAAGTATGCACGCAGAAAAATTAGGAAGCGAAATAAAGAAAATTAGGGTGATGAGAGGATTAACACAAAAACGGTTATCCGATAATATATGTCACCAATCGGAAGTGAGCCGAATTGAATCGGGCGCGGTATACCCAAGTATGGATATATTGCAAGGTATTGCGGCGAAATTACAAGTTCCCATTATTCATTTTTATGAGGTACTCATTTATTCTGATATTGAGAGGAATAAGCAGTTAAAAGATCAAATTATTATGCTTTGTAAGCAAAAGAAATATAAAGAAATTTATAATAGGGTATGGAATGAGTTGAAGAAGGAAGAATATCATCCCGAGCTTGAGCAATTTCTTCAATGGCAATATCATGTAGCTGCTTACATATTGAAAAAAATCGATTACGATTATTGTATTTTAGAATTAAAGAAATTGCTCAATCAACAATTGGTAGGAATAGATGTATATCAGAATCTTTATATTGAAAACGCAATTGCAAACATTTATGCTGAAAATGGCTATTTTAAGAAGAGTATTGAGTTATTTGAAAATATATTAAAACAATTAGAGGCATTGCATGATAATAAAGAGTTTGATGTGAAGGTGAGGCATAATCATGCCAAAGCATTATACTTAGATAATCAATATGAAGAAGCGCTTTGTCACGTAAATAAAGCCATTGAACTATCGTGTCAAATTAATAGTATGACATTGATTGGACAGTTATACTATCAAAAAGGTGAATGCCTAGAAAAGCTAGAGTGTGATAGAGCAGAAATTGAAGATGCTTATGAAAAAGCGTGCTTCTTTTTCGATATATTAGGAATCCATGCATTAAAAGAATCACTTATAAAAAAAATGAAGAAATAAAAAAGACCTAAAAAACAAATATGCATAATTGCATACGATATGGATAAATTTTCATGATATATTTAAAGAAAAAATGTGGGTGATGGAATATGAAAAAACTACTTATTGGTAGTCTATTAACGTTAGCGATGGCATGGGGTATTTCACTAGGAGATACAGCTTTAGAGAAAAGTCAAGTGATTTCCTATAATGATCAAGAGATACAATTAGCTTCAGATGTACCTTTTGAGTACTAAAAAACAACCGTCTTACTTAGACGGTTGTTTTTTTGTGGAGTAACCTCCAAACGTCTTTACTAGAAACAGGTTTGCTAAAGAGGAATCCTTGAATGTGGTCACAGTTTTGCTCGTGTAAAAACTTCCATTGTTCTTCTGTTTCTACACCTTCCGCAATAACCTCTAAATTTAATTCTTTTGATAGCGTAATAATGGAAGCGATAATGGCTTCTTCTAAAGGGCTATTTGTAATTCCACAAATAAATTCTCGAGCAATTTTTAATGTATTGATTGGATATTTCGTTAAATAAGCTAAAGAACTATAACCAGTTCCAAAATCATCAATTGAAATTTGAATACCGAGATTTTGAAGTTCTTCTAGTTTAGCAATTACAGAATGATTTTGATTAATCGCGATACTTTCCGTAATCTCAATATCTAGTGCTTCCGGTTTTAGTTCGGTTTCTTCCAAGACTTTTGAAATAGTTGGGATTAAATCTGAACGGTTAAATTGAACAACAGATAAATTCACACCAACCTTTAAGTGAGAAAACCCTTGGTTATGCCACTTCTTTGCTTCTAAGCAGGCGGTACGTAAAATCCAATTACCAAGTTCAATAATAAATCCTGTCTCCTCTGCTAGAGGGATGAATTGGGCAGGTGATACAATTCCGAGTTTTGGGTGTTTCCAACGAATTAACGCCTCGAAACCGATAATTTGTTTTGTTTTTGTGTTTACTTGTGGCTGGTATTCAAGGAAAAATTCATTTTGTTGTAGTGCTTTTGAAAGCTCACCTTCTAGGAAGTGTATTTCATTTTGCGCAATACTCATTTCTTTTGAGAAGAAAACGAATCTGTTTTTTCCATTTGCTTTTGCTCGATACATAGCCATATCTGCATTTTTCATTAATTCGGTTACATCGGTTCCATAGTCAGGGTACATTGCAATTCCGATACTCGGTGTAACAGAAAGTTCTTCATCTTTAATAAAGTAAGGCTTATTTAAGATAGTTAAAATTTGTTCAGCTATAAAAGAAGCACTTTTTTCAGAGTACATATCTGGTAATAGAATCGTAAATTCATCTCCGCCTTGGCGGGCAACGATATCTTTTGAACGTAAACATCCACGTAATCTTTTTGCTACTTCAATTAATAATAAATCCCCGACATCATGGCCGAGTCGATCGTTAATTTTTTTAAATCGATCTAGGTCGAGGAACATAACCGCAACGTCATTAGTGTTGTTTTGAGCTAGATTTAAAATCGTTTTTAAATCTTTTTCGAATTTCCGTCGATTCGGTAGTCCTGTAAGTGCATCATGGAAAGCCATATGCTCTACTTGCTTTTGTTTTTCATATAAAGTTGTAATATCACGTGCTATACCAAACATCCCAACAACTTCTTTATTTATAAAAATAGGGATGAATGTAATGTGAAGGTGATAATAATAGCCTTCTTTTTCTTTTGTACGAATTTCTAGAGTTTGTGGTCTACCTTCTTTTGTAATTTGTAAAGATTTCTTCAATAATTCATGATCTTGTGGATCAATGAAGTGTTGAAGAGAATAGCTTGTTACTTCACAATAATAGGCTGTAAATAAACTTTCACAAGCCTTATTAGATTGTTGAAAAATCCCGTTCATATTTAAAGAAAAAACAGCATCAGGATGATCTTCGAATAAAGATTTATAACGTTGTTCACTTTTTGATAGTGCAGATGCGCCTTCTTCAACTTTACCTTCTAGTTGTGTAGTCAACTGTTCGTACGTATCGATTAATACTTGATTATCTTTCCACATGTAAAGTTGTCGTAGGAATAATAAGATAAGTGATAATACGAGACCGATTAACATGAACTTATCATCCCAAGGTTGAATGACAATAAAGGAAAAAGTAATGATTATACTAAAATAAGGTAATATAAAGCGTACATAATCGAATCGATAATATTTAGTCTTAGTTTCATGTTGCATTGGTTTATCTAAAATGTATAGTATGGACGATAAACCGATTAATAAAATTGAAGCAGTATGTATTAAATAAGAGACTTCAGAAGAAGTTTCCATTCCTGATCTTAACTGGAACAGGTGTATATATCCGTAAACAAGTATGATAGTGAAGCCGACAATTAATGAGATTCTACTAGAAGAATATTGTTCTCTTCTATATAAGCTAATAACGGCGTAAATTACTAATGATTGTGCAATGAAATATCCAATTAAAACCCATGTATCTGTTGTTAACATACGAAAGCTTGAAATGTCTAAAATAAAGGTTAAGGTAAAGTAAATATTCATAATGACAATAAAGATGCTATCGAATGAAAATTGAGCAAGGCCTCTAATAGAATAATGTTTTATAAACTTTATAGCAAAGCCAGAAAAGAGCAAAATATATTGTATGATGAAGAAAGGCAATGCCTTATATGAGAATATGACTTGATCATATATAGAAAGTGAATGAAGAAATAAAGTTATCTCCATAGCTAATCCACATATACAAGTGCATAGTACTAGAACCCAAAATAGTTTGTCACCGTGCTTCATTTTCTTAATTGCTTTATATAAGCAATAGCAAGAAAAGAGTGCAGCAAAACAAAATAAGAAGAGAATTCCAATTTCTTTTATATTCAAGTCCTTAGGGATAAGGAATATCCAAAGAGAAAATATAATAATATACATCATGACAAATTGTACATATTTTTTTTGATTGATCATATAATGGCTCCGTTTCAATAAAGTTGAATCACAGGGGGAAAATGCTAATTTAAATAATAGCATATAAAACAGGAGCTTTTTTACTATAAGAAATACTTTTTGAAAAAAATAGCGCAACGTTACAATTTACCATTGTATTGTTGCGCCTTTTATTCTTTTCACTCCCCTTATAGAAGAGATTTCATCTATTAACTGAAGAAGTGCTAAATCCTTTTGTTTACTTTCAATCATAATATCGAAATCATGGTCAATTTTTTTTGTAATGTGTAAAAAGGGTTTAATAAACTCTAAATCAATATAATTTGCGTGAGCCCTAAATTCTTTTACGGATTTAGGAGAAGAAATATGAACTTTAGGAAGGACATTTGTATGTGACCAAGTTTTAAATATCATAGGAAGTAATTCTTCTAGCGGTTCATTACAAAGGTTCGCTATGTGGTGATGATAATCGAACACGAAAGGGATTTGCTCTTTTTGACAAATAGCCAAAGTTTCAGAAGTTGTATATGTTTTATCGTCATTTTCAAGAGTCATTTGTCTTTTTACATGGTATGGAAGTTTTTGTATGTTTTCATGAAAACGTTCGATTGCCTTTTCCTTATTTCCATACGCGCCACCTACATGGATATTAATGTAGGAAGAATCTGCAATTCCCATAGCATTTAACACGTTATAATGATAGGTCATATCTGTAATTGCATTAGTTGTAATATGTGGTTTGTCGCTTGTAAATAGTGTGAATTGGTTTGGGTGAAAACTTACGCGTAAATTGTGTTCTTGAATTAATGCTCCTATTTTACGCCATAGTGGAGCAAATATTTGAATGTAATCAAATTCAACTTCAGGATGTGTTGCAAGCGGGACGATAGAAGATGATAAACGATATAATGGAATTTCGTGTGCAATATTGTAATGAAGGATGCGTATTGTGTGTTCTAGATTTTGCAGTGTAACATTATATAATTTATCTTCACGCTCTTGTTTTTTTAGCTTTTTCCAGCTTGTAAATGTCATTGTTTTGGCAGGCGAACAGTCCCATAATGCCGTAGCATGTGAGACATATCCAAATCGAATTATCATATGTGATGCACCTCCTTGGCCCTTGAAATTTCTCTATAAAAAGAACGCGAGTATCGTTCCTATCCATTCCTTTCCTCTATCGATAATGGAGAGGGGATTGACATCTTCGAAGGAAAGTAATAAGGAGCGTTCCAAATCTTCCTCGAATTTACTTTTTACTTCTTGTATGAAATGTTTATCGTATAAAAGGCAATTGATTTCATGGTTAATATATATACTTCTCATATCGAAATTAGCAGTTCCGATATCACAAGTATGATCGTCTACTATAATAATTTTTGCGTGGAAAAATCCTTGCTGAAAAGCGTAAATATCACAACCAGCTTGTATTAACTTTCGGCAATATGGGAATTTTGCTTCTCGAACGAGGGCGTGATCAGCTTTTTGTGGAACGAGAATAGTTATTTGAACCCCACGTTTTCGCGCTTTTAATAATGCATTCATAATTTTTTTTCCAGGAATAAAATATGGTGTACCGATAAAGAGTTCTTTTTTCGCGCTTTCGATTAAATGTAAAAATGTATTTTGCAAATAGGCACCATCAGTAGGGATGAAACGATGTAGAATGGTCCCTGGTTGTTGCATAGGAAAATAAAGAGATGAATCTAATAAATTTTGGTCTGTATCGTCGAGCCAATCATGTAAAAATTGTTTTTGTAAATCTTGTATCCCTTCTCCTGTAAGACGTAAATGATAATCTCGCCATAACCCTAACCTTTGATTATGCCCTAAATATTCTTCGCCAATGTTAAATCCACCAATATAACCAATTTTCCCGTCAATAACTGTAATTTTTCTATGGTTTCTTTGATTTGCAGAAAAGAAAAGAAAAGGAAATTTCACTTTATGACAAAATGAAAAAGAGACACCATGCTTTTGTAGCGAGTAAATCGCTTCTTTTGATAAATAATGACTTCCAAACCGGTCGAGTAAAAGTCTTACTTCAATTCCTTCTTGTGCTTTATCGATAAGTAACTTTAAAAACGTACGACTTATATCATCGTTTTTTACAATGAAAAATAAAACGTGCACATGGTGTTTAGCTTGTTTTATATCAGTAAAGAGAGCATCGTATAGATCATTTCCGTATGTATAAAGGCGAAAATCACTTTGACGTAAAGGGAAAGAACGAGAACGTACACGCTTTAAATGAACAATTCTCCCATATGAAAGGTCGATTGTAATCCAGAGAGCGCTGCCTAATAACAAGAGAGATAAGAAAAACATAAGTAAATTCCCTCCTTCACGGTCTTTTCACCATCAATTTTTTACAAATCAAAATTTCACTGTATCCCGCTATTTGCGGACAGTAAGACGCCCACCTCGAAATTGGGTTAAAGCAAAGAAGTTGGTTTGGATTCGGACCGCCCGTAAAATCCCGATTGGTGAGGACTAATAATCAGTAGGGAATAAACAGCTCCCTACTGATTAAAGTTTCACTTTATAGTTTCACCGAAATAAACAGCTTTATTAAAAAATGTGTTGTTGTATAACAAAAAACTGTTGACTGAATGCTCACTCATTATATAATGGGAATAGGGGATATAATTCAGAAAATTATATATTTTCGAAGATTCTAAAAAAAGAAAGAGAGCTTACAAAGAGAGGGGTAGCATAAAATGAATAGCTTACTAATCATTAATTGGCTGGCTGCCATTGCTGTTATTGCTTATGCGGGGTATTTGTTTGTATATCTTATACGAACAAGGATGGCCTACATACAATTAGGAAAAAAGATTGAATTTGACCGTCGTTTTAAAGAGCGTTGGGATCTTCTTAAGGTCAATGTTTTCGGTCAGAAAAAGCTGCTGAAAGATAAAAAGAGCGGCATCATTCACGTTATGTTCTTTTACGGATTTATTCTTGTCCAATTTGGAGCAATTGACTTCGTTTGGAAAGGACTTGCACCAGGATCGCATCTTCCACTTGGACCACTATACCCTGCATTTACATTCTTCCAGGAAATTGTCACACTCGTTATTTTAATTGCAGTCTTTTGGGCTTTTCATAGACGCTATATTGAAAAGCTTGTTCGTTTGAAACGTAATTTTAAATCAGGCCTTGTTCTTATCTTTATTGGTGGCTTAATGATTTCTGTGCTACTTGGTAATGGGATGGGAATTATATGGCACGGCGAGGAGCTTTCATGGAGTGAACCTATCGCTTCTGCAATCGCTTACGTTTTCTCGGGATTAAATGAAACCGTAGCCATTTCAGTGTTCTATTTCTCTTGGTGGGTGCATTTACTAATTTTGTTAACGTTTTTAGTTTATGTTCCACAATCAAAACATGCGCATTTAATTGCTGGACCAGTTAACGTGTTTTTTGGTCGTCTTTCAAATCCGGGAAAACTTGAAAAAATTGATTTTGAAGATGAAACACAAGAAACATTCGGTGTTGGTAAAATTGAAGACTTTAGACAAAATCAACTTATCGACTTATATTCCTGCGTCGAATGTGGTCGTTGTACAAATATGTGTCCGGCAACAGGAACAGGGAAAATGTTATCACCGATGGATTTAATTTTAAAACTTCGTAATCATTTAACTGATAAAGGAGCAGCGGTAACATCAAAAGCACCGTGGGTTCCAGTTGTTGCTTTTAATAATACACAAGGAAATCAGTTAGCGATGATGGCAGCTGGAAAAGGACAACAAGAATCAGCGGCTACAGCGCTAGCGTACGACCCAAGTTTAATCGGAGACGTTATTACAGAAGAAGAGATTTGGGCATGTACAACGTGCCGTAACTGTGAGGACCAGTGCCCAGTTATGAATGAGCATGTTGACAAAATTATTGATTTACGCCGCTATCTCGTTTTAACAGAAGGAAAAATGGACGCGGAAGCGCAGCGTGCAATGACAAACATTGAGCGTCAAGGTAATCCGTGGGGACTGAACCGTAAAGAGCGTGAAACATGGCGCCAAGGTGACGATGAAGTAACAGTTCCAACTGTAAAGGAGAAATCAAAAGCTGGCGAAGAGTTTGAATACTTATTCTGGGTTGGATCAATGGGTTCGTATGACAATCGCAGTCAGAAGATTGCGATATCATTTGCGAAGCTAATGAACGAAGCAGGCATTTCATTCGCAATTCTTGGTAATAAGGAAAAGAACTCTGGTGATACACCGCGCCGCCTTGGAAATGAATTTGTATTCCAGGAAATGGCGACTAAAAATATTGAAGAATTTGAAAAAGCAGGAGTGAAGAAAATCGTTACGATTGACCCTCATGCTTATAACACTTTTAAAAATGAGTACCCGGACTTTGGCTTACAAGCAGAAGTCTATCATCATACAGAATTACTAGCCCAGTGGGTGAAGGAAGGTCGTTTAAAACCTGTCCATTCTATTGAAGAGACAGTTACGTACCATGATTCCTGTTACTTAGGAAGATACAACGAAGTATACGAAGCGCCGCGCGATATTCTAAAAGCAATTCCAGGTGTAAACCTTGTAGAAATGGCGCGTAACCGTGAAACGGGAATGTGCTGTGGTGCGGGTGGCGGCCTAATGTGGATGGAAGAAACGACAGGTTCTCGTATTAACGTTGCTCGTACAGAACAAGCGCTAGCTGTACAGCCGTCAATTATCGGTACAGGATGTCCGTATTGCTTAACGATGATTAGTGACGGCACGAAAGCGAAAGAAGTTGAAGAAACAGTTCAAACTTTGGACGTAACAGAGATTTTAGAACGCTCAGTTATCGGACAGAAGAAAGAAGCAATGTAGTTTGTAGGAATGCATTTAAATTTAGAAAGAGGTGCAATAATTGCACCTCTTCTAGGCGCAAGGATACCGAGCGAGCGCTCGGTGCTAAAAAAAGAAATGGGGGAAAGAAACATGAGTAAAACAGTTATTTTAAGTGCTGCAAGAACACCGGTTGGAAAATTTGGAGGAACTTTAAAAGACGTGAAAGCAACAGAACTTGGAGGAATCGCAATTAAGGCAGCGCTTGAAAGGGCGAATGTTTCCGCTAGTGATGTTGAAGAAGTTATATTTGGAACGGTTATCCAAGGAGGGCAAGGACAAATTCCATCACGCCAAGCAGCAAGAGCGGCCGGCATTCCTTGGGAAGTGCAGACAGAAACAATAAATAAAGTTTGTGCATCAGGGCTTCGCGCAGTTACGTTAGCAGATCAAATTATTCGTACTGGTGATCAATCACTGATTGTAGCTGGTGGAATGGAATCGATGAGTAACAGCCCTTACATTTTACGAGGGGCAAGATGGGGATACAGAATGGGTAACAACGAAGTTATCGATTTAAACGTTGCAGACGGTTTAACATGCGCATTTTCAGGTGTACACATGGGTGTTTATGGCGGAGAAGTTGCGAAGGAAGATGGAATCTCTCGCGAAGCACAAGATGAATGGGCATATCGTAGCCATCAACGTGCGGTTTCGGCACATAAAGAAGGGCGTTTTGAAGAGGAGATTGTACCAGTAACAATTCAGCAAAGAAAAGGCGATCCTATCGTCGTGGCTAAGGATGAGGCACCACGCGCGGATACAACGATTGAAAAATTAGCGAAATTAAAGCCTGTATTTGATAAGACGTCAGCGGTGACAGCAGGTAATGCTCCGGGACTAAATGATGGCGGTGCTGCACTTGTATTAATGAGCGAGGACAGAGCGAAGCAAGAAGGAAGAAAACCATTAGCGACAATTTTGGCGCATACGGCGATTGCGGTAGAATCGAAGGATTTCCCAAGAACGCCAGGTTATGCAATTAATGAATTGCTGAAAAAGACAGGTAAGACAATTGAAGACATAGATCTATTTGAAATCAATGAGGCATTTGCGGCTGTAGCAATTGCAAGTACAGAAATCGCAGGGATCGATCCGGAAAAATTGAATGTAAATGGCGGTGCTGTAGCAATGGGGCATCCAATTGGAGCGAGCGGAGCACGTATTATCGTTACACTTATCCATGCACTGAAGCAGCGCGGCGGCGGAATTGGAATTGCTTCTATTTGTAGCGGTGGCGGTCAAGGTGATGCAGTGATGATTGAAGTTCACTAATTAAGATTAGAAGATATATAGTTTATTAACAATTAAGGGGGAAGAAAAAATGAGTGTACAAAAGATTGTTGTAATTGGTGCAGGGCAAATGGGTTCAGGTATCGCACAAGTGTGTGCAATGGCAGGCTATGATGTGAAAGTGCAAGATTTAAAGCAAGAGCAATTAGATAGAGGGCTAGCTGTTATTTCAAAAAATTTAGCCCGCCAAGTAGAAAAAGGCCGTATGAAGGAAGAAGAGAAAGATGCGACTTTAAATCGTCTTACATGGACGCTCGATTTAAATAGTGTCAAAGAAGCTGATCTTATTATTGAAGCAGCTGTTGAAAAAATGGATATTAAAAAGAAAATTTTTGCGAATTTAGATGAAATCGCTCCAGAACACGCAATTTTAGCGACGAATACGTCATCGTTACCAATTACGGAAATTGCAGCGGTAACGAAACGTCCTGAGAAAGTAATCGGCATGCACTTTATGAATCCAGTTCCAGTTATGAAACTCGTTGAAATTATTCGTGGTTTAGCTACAGATGATGCAGTGTACGAAACGATTGAGGATATTACGAAAAAAATCGGGAAAGTGCCAGTTGAAGTAAATGATTTCCCAGGGTTTGTATCGAACCGTATTTTATTACCGATGATTAACGAAGCGATTTATACGTTATACGAAGGAGTAGCGACGAAAGAAGCGATTGATGAAGTAATGAAACTCGGTATGAATCATCCGATGGGACCTCTTACGTTAGCTGACTTTATCGGTTTAGATACATGTTTATACATTATGGAAGTGTTGCATGAAGGATTAGGAGATAGTAAATATCGCCCATGTCCATTATTACGTAAGTATGTGAATGCAGGATGGTTAGGACGTAAAACGGGTCGTGGTTTCTACGTTTACGAATAAAGGCCTCCCTTTATTGAAGTAGTGGTCTTACCAGATTGTTAAAAAGATATATAGCAAACGGAGGCGAAGTACATGAATTTTCACTTTACTGAAGAGCAACAAATGATGAGGAAAATGGTTCGAGATTTTGCACAGAAGGAAATAGCTCCCTTTGTTCCTAGTATGGAACAAGGGGTGTTCCCGAAAGAGATTTTGCAAAAGATGGGTGAGCTTGGACTAATGGGTATTCCAGCGCCTGCAAAATATGGCGGGGCAGAAATGGATTTTATTTCTTACATTCTAGCAATTGAGGAAATTTCAAAGGTAAGTGCAACGGTTGGTGTAATTTTAGCTGTACATACGTCAGTTGGAATGAATCCGATTTTATACTTCGGAACAGAAGAACAGAAGCAGAAATATGTTTCTAAATTGGCGACTGGTGAATATTTAGGCGCATTTGCTCTAACAGAACCGAATGCAGGATCAGATGCAGGTAGTTTGAAATCAAGAGCTGTAAAGAAAGACGATCACTACATCATTAATGGATCGAAAGTCTTTATTACAAATGGTGGTGAAGCAAGTACATACATTGTATTCGCTTCTACAAATCCAGAGGCGGGGAAAAGTGGTATTTCTGCATTTATTGTAGAGAAAGATACACCAGGCTTAATCATCGGAAAAGATGAGCATAAGATGGGGCTTCTTGGTTCTCGTACAGTACAACTTACGTTTGAAGATATGAAAGTACCGGCCGAGAATTTACTTGGTGAAGAAGGACAAGGATTTAAGGTGGCAATGGCGAATTTAGATGTTGGGCGAATTGGGATCGGAGCACAGGCATTAGGAATCGCGGAAGCGGCGCTTGCATGTGCGATTGATTATGCGAAAGAGCGCGAGCAATTCGGCAAGCCAATTGCGGCGCAGCAAGGAATCGGATTCAAACTTGCAGATATGGCGACTAGCGTAGAAGCAGCGCGATTACTTGTATACAGAGCGGCATCGCTAAGAGCACAAGGGTTACCATGCGGTAAAGAAGCTTCTATTGCGAAATTATTTGCTTCTAAGACGGCCGTTGAAGTTGCGATTGAAGCGGTGCAAGTATTTGGCGGTTACGGTTATACGAAAGATTATCCAGTAGAAAGATTTTTCCGTGATGCGAAGATCACGCAAATATATGAAGGAACGAGCGAAATACAAAAGCTTGTAATTAGTCGAGCTTTATAAAAAGGCAGAGGGGGAGACGGGAATGCATTTTAAATTATCAGAAGAACATGAAATGATAAGAAAAATGGTTCGGGATTTTGCAAGGAATGAAGTAGCACCGACAGCAGCAGAGCGTGATGAGGAAGAGCGATTTGATCGCGCTTTATTCGATCAAATGGCAGAGCTTGGTTTAACCGGTATTCCGTGGCCTGAAGAATACGGCGGAATTGGAAGCGATTACTTGGCGTATGTAATTGCCGTTGAAGAATTATCCCGCGTTTGTGCTTCTACAGGTGTAACGTTGTCTGCACATACTTCACTTGCTGGATGGCCAATTTTTAAATTTGGAACGGAAGAGCAAAAACAAAAGTTTTTGCGCCCAATGGCTGAAGGGAAGAAAATTGGTGCATATGGCTTAACAGAACCAAGCTCTGGATCAGATGCTGGTGGAATGAGGACGACTGCAAAACGAGATGGAGACCATTACATTTTAAATGGTTCGAAAATTTTTATTACAAATGGCGGTATTGCTGATATTTATGTTGTTTTTGCATTAACAGATCCTGATTCGAAGCAGCGCGGCACGAGTGCATTTATTGTGGAGAGTGATACGCTAGGATTTTCGGTTGGGAAGAAGGAAAGTAAGCTAGGGATTCGTTCTTCGCCAACAACTGAAATTATATTTGAAGACTGCCGTATTCCTGTAGAGAATTTACTAGGGGAAGAGGGCCAAGGATTTAAAGTTGCGATGCAGACATTAGATGGCGGCCGTAATGGTATTGCGGCACAAGCAGTCGGTATTGCACAATCCGCTTTAGATGCTTCTGTAGAATATGCAAGAGAACGTCATCAGTTTGGAAAGCCAATTGCGGCGCAACAAGGAATTGGCTTTAAACTTGCAGATATGGCAACGGATGTAGAGGCAGCGCGTCTTTTAACATATCAAGCGGCTTGGCTTGAATCTGAAGGGCTTCCGTATGGGAAAGAGTCAGCGATGTCAAAAGTATTTGCAGGTGATACAGCGATGAAGGTAACGACTGAAGCGGTACAAGTATTTGGTGGTTATGGTTATACGAAAGATTATCCAGTAGAGCGTTATATGCGCGATGCAAAGATTACACAAATATATGAGGGAACACAAGAGATTCAAAGGCTTGTAATTTCTCGTATGTTAACGAAGTAGGAACAAAAGCGTAGGTATTTTCCTACGCTTTTTACTTCCAAAAATAATAGAGAGAGGTGAAGGGATGGTTAAACATAATGTACATGCGTCAGTGAAAGATGAAAAATTAGTTGCGTTAAGACGTGAACAAATGATTAAAGGTGCGGTTCAGCTGTTTAAGCAAAAAGGATTCCCGCGTACAACAACGAGAGAAATTGCGAAAGCGGCTGGATTTAGTATCGGAACACTTTATGAGTATATTCGCACAAAAGATGATGTATTATATTTAGTTTGTGATAGTATTTATGAGCATGTAAAAGAGCGGTTAGAGGAAGTAGTGTGTACAGAGAAGGGAAGTATAGAAAGCTTAAAGATAGCGATAATGAATTATTTTAAAGTGATGGATGAATTGCAAGAAGAAGTATTAATTATGTATCAAGAGGTACGTTTTTTACCGAAAGAATCACTCCCATATGTATTAGAAAAAGAGTTTCAAATGGTCGGGATGTTTGAGGATATTTTAGAGCAGTGTACGGAAAATGGGACATTTACACTAAATAAAAAGGAAATACAGCTTCTTGCACATAATATTTTCATACAAGGACAAATGTGGGGATTTAGACGTTGGGCCCTGCAAAAACTGTATACTCTCGAAGAATATACAGAAATGCAAATTAGGTATGTACTGCAAGGAGCACATATGTCTCCGAAATAAAGAATGGACAAATTATAATTTTATTGCCCGTAAATAGCGGGATAAAAGTTTCCCGTTTTTTTTGTAGCATATTTGTGCGACTTTTGTTTATAATGAATAGTATGGATTTTTTTAAGCAGACCGTTATATATAAGCTTATATTTGAAGAAAGGAAGTGCCGCATAAGTGGGTTTTAAGCAATATTCACCAGAAGAGCTAAAAGAATGTTCAATGATTGAAGTTGTACATAGTGTTTTAGGGAATAAAAGACAAGCAACGACATTCAACGAGTTGGTTCAAGAAATCGCTCAAGTGCTGGGACTATCTCAAGGGCAAGTTAATACGAAACTCGCACAATTTTATACAGATTTAAACATCGATGGACGTTTCATTAATTTAGGAGAAAATCGTTGGGGGCTACGTAGCTGGTACCCATATGAGCAAATTGATGAAGAAATTCTGCCTCAGCCAAAACCGAAGAAGAAACGCAAAGTTGAAGAAGACGGTTTTGACGACTACATTGAAGAAGATGATGTAGAAGAAGAAGAAGAAGAAGAAGCAGAAGTAGAAGAAGATGTAGTAGATTTGGACAAAGTTCTTGAAGACGAAGACGCAGACGATGAAGATGATGATCTTGATGATTTAGAAGAAGATAATGAAGACTTCGCAGAAGAAGAACTTGAGTATGATGAAACTGAAGAAGAAGAAGAGGAAGAGCGGTAGTTCTTGACTTTTCATTATCGTCCATGTAGAATCATTTTTGGGCTCTTTAAAAAAAGACGATAATACTTTTAAAGTGTAAATATAAAAGAAAATTGCTCCCTACTTATTACTTTATGTGATGAGGGGAGCAATTTTCTTTTTTGTTTTTTGTTTAGAAAATAAAAAGAGCCTAACAATAAGATAGATACAGTGTTATCTACATACGTTGCGCTTTGCAACGGTGATTATATAACAACGAAGTAGAAGGGAGTATTTTCATGACTAAGTATATTTTTGTAACAGGCGGTGTAGTATCGTCTTTAGGTAAAGGTATTACAGCAGCATCTCTTGGAAGACTTTTAAAGAATCGTGGTTTAAACGTAACTATTCAAAAGTTTGATCCATACATTAACGTAGACCCAGGGACTATGAGCCCCTACCAACACGGTGAGGTATTCGTAACAGATGATGGTGCAGAAACGGACTTAGACCTAGGTCACTATGAGCGTTTTATCGACATCAACTTAAACAAATACAGCAACGTAACAACAGGTAAAATTTACTCTTCAGTTCTTCAAAAAGAGCGTCGTGGTGAATATTTAGGAGGAACAGTTCAAGTTATTCCTCACATTACTAACGAAATTAAAGAACGTGTATATCGTTCTGGTCGCGAAACAAATGCCGACGTTGTTATTACAGAAATCGGTGGAACTGTTGGTGATATCGAGTCTTTACCATTCTTAGAAGCAATTCGTCAAATTAAGAGCGACATCGGTCGTGACAATGTAATGTACATTCACTGTACGTTAATCCCGTACTTAAAAGCAGCGGGTGAAATGAAAACAAAACCAACGCAACATAGCGTTAAAGAGCTTCGCAGCTTAGGTATTCAACCAAATATTATCGTTGTTCGTACAGAACTACCTGTTTCTCAGGACATGAAAGACAAGCTTGCATTATTCTGTGACATCGATACAAAAGCAGTTATCGAAGCACGCGATGCAGATACTTTATATGCGGTTCCATTATCTCTTCAAGAACAAAACATGGACCAAATCGTTTGTGATCACTTGAAGTTAGACAATCCAGCTGCAGATATGACAGATTGGACTGCGCTAGTTAATAAAGTACGTAACCTTTCTAAGAAAACAAAAATCGCTCTTGTTGGTAAATACGTAGAGCTTCAAGATGCATACATTTCTGTTGTAGAAGCGCTTCGTCATGCAGGTTATTCATTCGACACAGATGTAGAAGTGAAATGGGTAAATGCTGAGCACGTAACAGCAGAGAACGTAAAAGAATTAGTTGGCGACACAGATGGTATCCTTGTACCAGGTGGCTTCGGCGATCGTGGTGTAGAAGGTAAAATCGTTGCAATTCAATATGCTCGTGAAAACAAAGTTCCATTCTTAGGAATTTGCCTAGGTATGCAACTTGCATCAATCGAATTTGCACGTAACGTATTAGGATTAGAAGGAGCTAACTCTTCTGAAATTAATCCTGACACACCTTATGCAATTATCGATTTATTACCAGAACAAAAAGATGTAGAAGATTTAGGTGGTACACTTCGTCTTGGTCTATATCCATGTAAGCTTGCTGAAGAAACAAATGCTTACAATGCTTACAATGAGCCGGTTGTATATGAGCGTCATCGTCATCGTTATGAGTTCAACAATCAATTCCGTCCAGATATGGAAAAAGCAGGATTTGTATTCTCTGGTACAAGCCCAGACGGTCGTCTAGTGGAAATTATTGAATTACAAGATCACCCTTGGTTCGTGGCAGCACAGTTCCATCCAGAACTTGTATCTCGTCCAAACCGTCCACAACCATTGTTCCATGACTTCGTAAGTGCTTCTATTACGAATAAAGAGAGCAAGTAATAAAAAAAAGCGCCTGAAATAGGGCGCTTTTTTTAATATTCGTTTAACATTTCATCAATTGTAAATTTCAATCCGTGATAAGCAAATAAAGCTATAATTAAACTTGGGAACCCATAGCGGTTACCTTCATCATCTGGAATAAGACCTTTTAACAGCTTTGTATCAATATGTACATCTGTATATTGTTCCAGTGATTCAACACCTTCTTGAATAGCCGAGATTCCAACGATAGATTGGCCTTCTTCATGAAGTTTTTTCGCGGTTTTTATAATTTCTTCATCTGTCGAAAAACGACTAATAAGAAGTACGCGGTCCGCAGAAGTCACTGCCGCCGGTTCACCGTTTTCTATTAAACGTTTTGCTTGTTTCATTGGTTCGGCGCCAAATAATGCTTCTGAAACAATACCTTCCATTTCGTTTGTACCATGCAAGTAAATGAAGCCATCGCCAACTAACGCCTGGGCAAGTAGACGAGCGCTATCTTCTATATTCATTTCCTCTTTTTGAGAAATTCGGGAGAAATATCCACTTAATTGAGTCGAGAAAATTTTTAACATGTTGTTGCTCCTTTCTTTCGTGTTAGCTGGTTCTCATTATAGCTTATTTTTTTTGGAAAGGGGAAATAGTAGGGTGGCATAACAAAATAGGAAACGGTAAAATAAGAAAGAATAGGAAGGGATTTGGCAAAGAGTAGCGAAAATAAACCGATAAGATATAAGAAGCTTTAAATCTTGTACTTACACAGAAAGGTTGGGAGTTATGGAAGGGAAAATTTTAATCGTTGATGATCAATATGGCATTCGTGTTTTATTGCATGAAGTGTTCCAAAAAGAAGGTTATCAGACGTTCCAAGCAGCGAATGGATTTCAAGCTTTAGATATCGTGAAAAAAGATAATCCGGATTTAGTAGTGTTAGATATGAAAATCCCAGGTATGGATGGTATAGAGATTTTAAAACATGTAAAAGAAATTGATGAGAGTATTAAAGTGATTTTAATGACTGCTTATGGAGAATTGGATATGATTCAAGAAGCGAAAGATTTAGGAGCTTTAATGCACTTTGCTAAACCGTTTGATATTGATGAGATTCGTCAAGCAGTGAGAGATCAGCTTGCTGTAGAGGCGTAAAAAATGAATTTTTTATAAAAAATATGGAAAAAAGCGTTTACATGGACTATTGAGCAGGTGAATACAGTTGAGTTTTTGAGTACAAGTTGTTATCCTATTGAGTGTAGAAAGAAGTCCGGTATGTAAATATACATATTTTACCTTATTCTGGTCATACTACCAGCGATAAGAATTTATCGGATACAAAAAACGTTTTTTAGGAGGATTCACCATGCCTTTAGTTTCTATGAAAGAAATGCTAAACACAGCACTAGAAGGAAAATACGCAGTTGGTCAATTCAACATGAACAACTTAGAGTGGACTCAAGCTATCTTAGCTGCTGCGGAAGAAGAAAAATCTCCTGTAATCTTAGGTGTATCTGAGGGTGCAGCTCGTCATATGACTGGTTTCAAAACAGTTGTAGCTATGGTTAAAGCTTTAATCGAAGAAATGAACATTTCTGTTCCTGTAGCGATTCACCTTGACCATGGTTCAAGCTTCGAAAAATGTAAAGAAGCAATTGATGCAGGTTTCACATCTGTAATGATCGACGCTTCTCACCACCCATTCGATGAAAACGTTGAAACTACTAAAAAAGTGGTAGAATACGCACACGCTCGTAACGTATCTGTTGAAGCTGAGCTTGGAACAGTTGGCGGACAAGAAGACGATATCATCGCTGAAGGCGTAATTTACGCTGATCCAGCAGAGTGTAAGCACCTTGTTGAAGCAACAGGTATCGATTGCCTAGCTCCAGCTCTAGGTTCTGTACACGGTCCTTACAAAGGTGAGCCTAACTTAGGATTCGCTGAAATGGAACAAGTTCGTGACTTCACTGGCGTACCTTTAGTATTACACGGTGGTACTGGTATCCCAACTGCTGATATCGTA
This sequence comes from Bacillus sp. FSL P2-0099, assembly GCF_038007445.1. NCBI lineage: Bacteria > Bacillati > Bacillota > Bacilli > Caryophanales > Bacillaceae > Bacillus > Bacillus sp. FSL P2-0099. The sequence continues at coordinate 5,217,363 of NZ_JBBOXE010000001.1, read as the reverse complement.
AAAGCTATTTCTCTAGGTACTTCAAAAATTAACGTAAACACTGAGAACCAAATTGAGTTTACAAAAGCTGTTCGTGAAGCATTAAACAAAGACCAAGAAGTTTACGATCCTCGTAAATATATTGGACCTGGCCGCGACGCTATCAAAGCAACTGTTGCTGGTAAAATGCGTGAGTTCGGTTCTAACGGTAAAGCGTAAGAATAAAATTCCGTTTTGGAAACCGTCTAGTCTTTTAGACGGTTTCCTTTCGTTGTATAATGAAAGCGCGAACAAGTCTAAAGATTTTATAAAGTGAATTTTTGGTTTGCGAATATAGAAAATAATGTGCATAGTCCTATTAATAAATGTGGTAAGTATCTGAATTGAGTAATTTGATTCGATGAATAGTTAATCTTCATCTATTTGTACAGCAGGGGAGCTACAGGTGATGGTTTTCTACTTATTGAGTTTCAGGATGGAAAGAGTGATTGAGATTCTTAAGGGGGAATCTTCTACTTCTTATAAAGAAGTAGAAGATAAATACATTCACAAGAAGGGAGCTCAATATGGAAAAGTTGCTAATTGAAGGCGGAAGAGCTTTAAATGGAACGATTCGTGTGAGTGGTGCAAAGAACAGTGCTGTTGCACTAATTCCAGCGACAATTTTAGCAGATACTCCAGTAACTATTGGCGGTGTTCCTAATATTTCGGACGTGAAAATGTTAGGAGACTTACTAGAGGAAATTGGAGGGAAAGTAACTTATGGGCAGGAAGAAGAGATGGTAGTCGATCCTTCTAACATGGTTGCGATGCCTTTACCAAATGGAAAAGTGAAAAAATTGCGCGCCTCTTATTATTTAATGGGTGCAATGCTTGGCCGTTTTAAAAAAGCTGTTATTGGGCTTCCAGGTGGATGTCATTTAGGGCCACGACCGATTGATCAGCATATTAAAGGGTTTGAAGCGTTAGGGGCATATGTTACAAATGAACAAGGTGCCATTTATTTAAGAGCAGACGAACTACGTGGGGCACGTATTTATTTAGATGTTGTTAGTGTAGGAGCTACGATTAATATTATGCTAGCGGCTGTACGAGCGAAAGGTAGAACTGTTATTGAAAATGCAGCGAAAGAACCAGAGATTATTGATGTAGCTACATTGTTAACGAGTATGGGAGCACGTATTAAAGGTGCTGGTACAGACGTAATCCGAATTGATGGTGTGGATTCACTGCACGGTTGTCACCACACTATTATTCCAGACCGTATTGAAGCTGGTACGTATATGATTTTAGGGGCTGCGTCAGGAGGAGAAGTAACAGTTGATAATGTTATTCCTCAGCATTTAGAATCCGTTACGGCGAAGCTAAGAGAAGCTGGTGTTCAAATTGAAACGAACGATGACCAAATTACAGTGAACGGCAATAGAAGGTTAAAAGTAGTTGATGTAAAAACGCTTGTATATCCAGGGTTTCCAACGGATTTACAACAGCCGTTTACAACGCTTTTAACAAAAGCGCATGGAACAGGAGTTGTAACTGATACAATTTACAGCGCACGTTTCAAGCATATTGATGAATTGCGCCGTATGAACGCGCAAATTAAAGTAGAAGGCCGTTCAGCAATTGTGACTGGACCGGTTTTATTGCAAGGTGCAAAGGTGAAAGCGAGTGACCTACGAGCTGGTGCGTCCCTTGTTATTGCGGGTTTAATGGCAGATGGCATTACAGAAGTAACGGGACTTGATCATATTGATCGAGGTTACGAAAATATAGTAGACAAGCTTAAAGGGCTTGGTGCAAACATTTGGCGAGAACAAATGACAAAGCAAGAAATTGAAGAAATGAAGAATGCATAAAGTGAAACTTTAATCAGTATGGGGTATCCCACGCCGATTATTAACCCTCACCAATCGGGATAAGGTGGTGATACTTCCGTTAATGGGGAGCGAAGAATCACTACTAACGGAAGTACACTTTATAGAAAAACAAGGTTCACAAAATACGGCAGAAATATAAAGACTTAAAGGAGAGGGATTATTGTGGAAAGAAGTTTATCTATGGAGTTAGTACGTGTAACAGAGGCTGCAGCATTATCATCAGCGCGTTGGATGGGGCGCGGAAAAAAAGATGAGGCAGATGGTGCAGCAACATCAGCTATGCGTGATGTATTTGATACAATTCCGATGAAAGGTACAGTTGTAATTGGCGAAGGTGAAATGGATGAAGCGCCAATGCTATATATCGGAGAAAAATTGGGTACAGGATATGGACCACGCGTAGACGTTGCAGTTGATCCTTTAGAAGGGACAAATATCGTAGCGGCTGGCGGCTGGAATGCGCTTGCTGTTATTGCAATTGCAGATCACGGCAATTTGTTACATGCTCCTGACATGTACATGGATAAAATAGCGGTTGGTCCAGAAGCAGTTGGTGCAGTTGATATTGACGCACCTATTATCGACAACTTACGTGCAGTTGCGAAAGCGAAAAATAAAGATATCGAAGATGTTGTAGCGACAGTTTTAAACCGTCCACGTCATCAAGCAATTATCGAAGAAATTCGTAAAGCTGGTGCTCGTATTAAATTAATTAACGATGGAGATGTAGCTGGAGCAATCAATACAGCATTTGACCGTACTGGTGTAGATATTCTATTCGGTTCTGGTGGAGCACCTGAAGGTGTATTAGCTGCGGTCGCATTAAAATGCTTAGGTGGAGAAATTCACGGGAAGCTCTTACCTCAAAACGAAGCTGAACTAGCTCGTTGTAAAAGAATGGGTATTGAAGATATCAATCGTATCCTTCGTATGGAAGACTTAGTAAAAGGTGACGATGCAATCTTTGCAGCAACAGGTGTAACAGACGGAGAACTATTACGAGGCGTTCAATTTAAAGGTAGCGTCGGAACAACACAATCCCTTGTTATGCGTGCAAAATCAGGCACAGTACGTTTCGTAGACGGCCGCCATAGCTTAAATAAAAAACCGAATTTGGTTATTAAATAAAAAGCGTAAGCGGCTCGTTTAGAATCGCAGGGCATTGGAACTCTCGACCTTGAAGCGTTTTTTGCTTCGAGTGAGAGAGTGAAATGACCGGAGATTCTAGCCGCTGGAACTGGATTAAGTAAAAAGCGTAAGCGGCTCGTTCAGAATGGGAGGGGGATGGAGCTCCTGACGAAGAGGCGCTTTTTGCCTCGCAGGAAGAAGCGAAACCACCGACCATTCTAGCTGCTGAAGCTGGATTAAATAAAAGCAGAAATGCCTTATCTATTCTGCCTTAAAATCAGGTGAGTAGAAAAAAGAAAGAAATATGAAAAGGCGAAGACAAATTTTCTTGTCTTCGCTTCTTGTATTTGTGTTTCAACGTATTGATTAAAACTAGATAAAAGGGTTACAATAGTGAATATTATCCTACTTGAACTTATTGCCTTTCATTATTATTTATTTGCCTTCCGTATTTTTCCCTTTACCCATGTGAAAAGAGAATAAAGTTAAAGTGTGGTGTCTGAATGAATTTGTCAATTGCAGCATTAGAAAACATGAAATTAAAAGAGTTATACGAGCTTGCGAAGGAATTTAAGATTTCGTATTACAGCAAGTTAACGAAAAAAGAGCTAATCTTCTCTATCTTAAAAGCTCGAGCAGAAAAAGAAGGTTTCTTTTTCATGGAAGGCGTATTAGAAATTATTCAATCAGAAGGATTTGGATTCTTACGTCCTATCAATTATTCTCCAAGCTCAGAAGATATTTATATCTCGGCTTCGCAAATTCGTCGTTTCGATTTACGTAATGGAGATAAGGTTTCTGGTAAAGTACGACCTCCGAAAGAAAATGAGCGCTATTTTGGATTGCTACAAGTTGAAGCTGTAAATGGAGATGATCCAGACTCAGCAAAAGAGCGTGTACATTTCCCTGCATTAACACCGTTATACCCAGATCGCCAAATGAAATTGGAGACGGAAACGAAAAAGTTACCGACACGCATCATGGATTTAATCGCACCAGTTGGATTTGGACAACGTGGTTTAATTGTTGCGCCTCCAAAGGCTGGTAAAACAAGTCTGTTAAAAGAAATTGCACACAGTGTCACAACAAATCATCCGGAAGCAGAATTAATTGTACTTTTAATTGATGAGCGTCCAGAGGAAGTAACAGATATTGAACGTTCTGTTAAAGGTGATGTTGTAAGTTCTACTTTTGATGAAGTGCCAGAGAATCATATTAAAGTAGCGGAGCTTGTATTAGAGCGTGCAATGCGTCTTGTAGAACATAAAAGGGACGTTGTCATTTTAATGGATAGTATTACCCGTTTAGCGCGTGCTTACAACCTTGTTATTCCGCCAAGTGGTAGAACCTTATCGGGTGGTATTGATCCTGCTGCTTTTCATAGACCGAAGCGTTTCTTTGGGGCTGCGCGTAATATCGAAGAGGGCGGTAGTCTAACGATTTTAGCAACAGCGCTTGTTGATACAGGGTCTCGTATGGATGATGTAATTTACGAGGAGTTTAAAGGAACTGGAAATATGGAACTTCACTTAGATCGCTCATTAGCTGAGCGCCGTATCTTCCCAGCGATTGATATTCGTCGCTCTGGTACGCGTAAAGAAGACCTATTAATTCCGAAAGAACATTTAGACAAGCTGTGGGGTATTCGTAAAACAATGCGTGATACACCAGACTTTGTTGAAGGCTTCTTACGTAAACTTCGTCAAACAAAGACAAATGAAGAATTTTTACAAAACATTGTTGCAGACTCAAAAAGGTATGTAACCACTAAGTAAAGGGAAAAGATGGGGACTCGCTTATTTCGTAGTAAGCGAGTTTTTTATGTTTTTAAGGGAATATTAGAGAGAGTAATATATGGAAAAAATTTGTTTTTTGAGATGGAAATCATATTTGGATTGAGAGCTTGAAGTGTCCTGCGATTCTAAACGAGCCGCTTGCGCTTTTAATTGATATCCAGTTCCGGCGGCTAGCTCTTCGTGTCTAAGAACCTCCGCTACTCAAGGTAAAAAGCACCTTTTGTGCGAGAGAACCTTAGCCAGTCAGAGCTGAGCGAGCCGCCTCCACTTTTAATTTTAAAAAGACAAAAACAGGTAGTTGCAAAATGGAGTTAGCCTTGTTATAATTTCATCATATGTGTTTCATCAATATAGTTGTGTAAGCAGCTGAAGATGAAAAACTCTGTTTCGAAAATGATTCAGGGCGGAAGGAGATGAAAAGAATGAAAGCAGGAATCCATCCAAATTACAATAAAGTTGTATTTATGGACACGAACACTGGCTTCAAATTCTTAAGCGGGTCTACAAAAGGCTCTAGCGAAACTGTTGAGTGGGAAGATGGTAACACTTATCCATTACTAAAAATTGAGATCAGTTCTGATTCTCACCCATTCTACACTGGACGTCAGAAGTTTGCTACTGCAGACGGACGTGTTGACCGCTTCAATAAGAAATACGGCATCAAGTAATAAAGAACATAAAACAGGCAAGTGTATGTATTCGCTTGTCTGTTTTTTTTGCGAAAATATTAAACCTTTACCCTACTTTGGATTAGGAAAGTAGATGAAAGGAGAGCTCAATGTACTTAATGAATCAAAATGGTTGGATTGAAGTGATTTGCGGGAGTATGTTTTCTGGGAAATCAGAAGAGCTCATCCGCCGTATACGCCGTACACAATTTGCGAAACAACATGCGATTGTATTTAAACCATGTATTGATAATCGTTATAGTGAAGAAGATGTTGTATCACATAATGGATTAAAGGTTAAAGCAGTTCCTGTTTCAGCTTCAAAAGATATATTTAACCATGTAACAGAAGAAATGGATGTTATTGCAATCGATGAGGTACAATTTTTTGATGGGGACATTGTGGAAGTGGTGCAAGTATTGGCAAATCGTGGCTATCGTGTCATTGTAGCTGGATTAGACCAAGATTTCCGTGGTCTACCATTTGGACAAGTTCCTCAGCTGATGGCGATTGCTGAACATGTAACTAAATTGCAGGCAGTTTGTTCTGCATGTGGATCTCCTGCAAGTCGTACGCAACGTTTAATCGATGGAGAACCAGCGGCATTTGATGATCCAATTATTTTAGTTGGGGCTTCAGAATCGTATGAACCACGTTGTCGTCATTGTCATGCAGTACCTACAAAACAAAGATAAGTGAAACTCGCTATGTAGAGCGGGTTTTTTTCGAAAATAGATGAAGATTGGTGGCAAGCTCTTCGTGTCTAAGAACCGCCGCTACTCAAGGTGAAAAGCACCTTTTGTGCGAGAGAACCTTAGCCAGTCAGAGCTGAGCGAGCCGCTTGCGCTTTTAAATATTATCTAGCTCCAGCGGCTAGAATGGTCGGTGGTTTCGCTTCTTCCTGCGAGGCAAAGAGCGCCTCTCTGTCAGAAGCTCCAACCTCCTCCCATTCTGAGCGAGCCGCTTGCGCTTTAAATATTATCTAGCTCCAGCGGCTAGAATGGTCGGTGGTTTCGCTTCTTCCTGCGAGGCAAAGAGCGCCTCTCTGTCAGAAGCTCCAACCTCCTCCCATTCTGAGCGAGCCGCTTGCGCTTTAAATATTATCTAGCTCCAGCGGCTAGAATGGTCGGTGGTTTCGCTTCTTCCTGCGAGGCAAAGAGCGCCTCTCTGTCAGAAGCTCCAACCTCCTCCCATTCTGAGCGAGCCGCTTGCGCTTTAAATATTATCTAGCTCCAGCGGCTAGAATCTCCGGCCATTTCACTCTCTCGCTCGAAGCAAAAAGCGCTTCAAGGTCGAGAGTTCCAATGTCCTGCGATTCTGAGCAAGCCGCTTACGCTTTTAAATATAATTTGCGTTTTTTTGATTAAGTACCATATACTATTTGTATTAGATACTAGGATGTAGAGGTGAATGGTGTGTTAGATCGTTTGCAAGCTGTAGAAGATCGTTATGAGAAGTTGAATGAGTTGTTAAGTGACCCAGAGGTTATTAGCGATACAAATAAGCTTCGTGAGTATTCAAAAGAGCAATCTGATATTCAGGACACGGTAGAGGTGTACCGTGAGTATAAAGATGTTCGTGAGCAATTACGAGATGCAAAAGCAATGCTAGAAGATAAGTTAGACGCTGATATGCGTGATATGGTAAAAGAAGAGGTTTCTGAATTAGAAGGACAAGAGAAAACATTGTCAGAACGTCTGAAAATTTTACTTGTTCCAAAAGACCCTAATGATGATAAAAACGTTATCGTTGAGGTTCGTGGCGCTGCTGGTGGTGACGAGGCAGCTTTATTTGCTGGTGATTTATATCGTATGTATAGCCGTTATGCTGAGGTGCAAGGTTGGAAAACTGAAATTATCGAAGCGAGCTATACAGAGTTAGGCGGATATAAAGAGATTATCTTTATGATTAACGGTAAAGGTGCTTTCGCGAAGCTGAAATTCGAGAATGGTGCTCACCGTGTACAACGTGTTCCTGAAACGGAATCTGGCGGACGTATTCATACATCTACAGCAACTGTAGCTGTACTACCAGAGGCAGAAGAAGTAGAAATTAATATTCATGAAAAAGATGTTCGTGTTGATACGTTTGCTTCTAGTGGTCCTGGTGGACAAAGCGTTAATACAACGATGTCAGCGGTACGTTTAACGCATTTACCGACTGGTGTAGTTGTATCTTGTCAGGATGAGAAATCACAAATTAAGAATAAAGAAAAAGCGATGAAAGTATTACGCGCACGTGTTTATGATAAATTTAGACAAGAAGCGCAAGCTGAGTATGATCAAAACCGTAAACAAGCTGTTGGTACGGGAGATCGTTCAGAGCGTATTCGTACGTATAACTTCCCGCAAAACCGTGTTACAGACCATCGAATCGGTTTAACGATTCAAAAGCTAGATCAAATCCTACAAGGTAAGTTAGATGATTTCATCAATGCCTTAGTGATGGAAGATCAGGCGCAAAAGATGGAGGCAGCTGAGTAATGCGTGTCTATGAAGCCCTGAAATGGGCTTCTTCTTTTTTACAGGAAAATGGACGAGATGAAAATGCGGGAGAAATTGTCCTTTGTCATGTATTAAAGACGAACAGAACCGGGATGCTCATGAATATGCGTGAAGAAATAACTGCGGAACAAGAGAAAAGTTTTGCACAATTTATCCACAAGCATGTAGAAGGTATTCCGATCCAATATATGCTCGGTTATGAAATGTTTTATGGCCGATCATTCTTTGTAAATGAAGAGGTATTGATACCAAGACCGGAAACAGAGGAACTTATAGTTGGAGTACTAGAGAGAATTGAGCGCCATTTCGGTAATGAGGAGCTTCACATAGCGGATATTGGAACAGGTAGTGGAGCGATTTCTATTACGCTCGCTTTAGAAAATAAAAATCTTCATGTGTATACAGTAGATATCGCACAGGAGTCGATTGAAGTTGCAAAAGAAAATGCAAAAACTTTAGGGGCGGATGTAACATTCTATCACGGCGATTTACTGTCTCCGTTTTATGAAACAGGTCAGAAGTTAGATGTTGTTGTTTCCAATCCTCCGTACATACCAGAGGAAGATTGGCGTGGTCTTTCTACTGTTGTGAAGGAGCATGAGCCGAAGCGTGCGCTTGTTGGTGGGGAAGATGGACTAGATTTCTATCGTCGTTTTATGGAGGAATTGCCGAATGTATTACAGAACAAGGCGATTGTGGCGTTTGAAATTGGTGTAGGGCAAGGTGAAGATGTGAAAGCATTATTACAGCAAACTTTCCCGCGCGCTCAAGTTGAAGTTGTATTTGATATTAATGGAAAAGATCGCATGGTATTTGCAGAGATGGAGTAAGGCATAAGCCTTACTCCATTTTTGTATGAAAAATTTGCAACTACTCAGCCATACATTTTATTTAGAATTTTGGTAAGGGGAATTATTTCAGCGAAAATACGCACCTTATTACCTATACATAGCCAGTTCCTCTCGCCAATTAAAAAAATGCTTTTCTATCGGTTTTTTATATAGATTTTGAATTTAATAGTTTAGAAAGATGAAAGTCTGTCCACACTGTTTCTAGAGGGGACGGTGGAGGAAATGAAAAAACAAGTTATTGCTTACTTTCTTTTATTATTAATTGGTGCACAGTTACTTGTGCAGTTTGGATATATGAAAGCTGATGCAAAAGGGCCTACTGTTATTCCGAAAGAGGCCGTTCGATTACGTATTTTAGCTAATAGTGATTCCGATAAAGATCAGGCGTTAAAGCGTAAAGTACGCGATGAAGTAAAAGCGCAAATTGATGGATGGGTAGCGGATTTAACGTCATTTGAAGAAGCTCGAAAAGTAATTCAAAATCATATTCCTGAAATTGAAAAGACAGTGGCAAATACACTGAAAAGAGAAGGAAGTAAAGAGGCGTTTCAAGTGAAATTCGGTAAGAATGTGAAGTTTCCTACAAAGGTATATGGGAATTTTATTTATCCGGCAGGAGAATATGAAGCGGTACTTATTACAATTGGAAGAGGTGAAGGTGCAAACTGGTGGTGTGTATTATTTCCACCGATGTGTTTCTTAGATTTTTCAAGTGGTACAGCTGTAAGGAAAGAAGAACATGTTGTGAAAGCTGAATCTCCTGAAGAGGAGCAGGTGAGACAATCAGATGAGGAAGTGGTGGATGTACCGGAGAAGAAAGAGGATAAGGTGAAAGAAAAGAAAGTAGTAAAGCCGGAAAAAGCTGAAAAAGTAACAGCACAGGAAAAGAAAGTAGTAAAACACGAAACACAAGTAGAAGAACAGCCTGTAAAAAAAGTAGAAACAAAAACTGTGGAAAAAGTGGAGAAACCTGTGGAGCAAAAACAAGAAAAGCAAAATGAATACGTAACAGTAGAAGAGGAAGAGAAACCAGAGGTTAAATTATTTATCGTCGAAGCTTTTACATCTTTATTCTCTAAATAGTGCTATTAATAAATCCTTCCTCATATATATCAATGAGGAGGGATTTATTATGAAGAACGTGTATTTTGCTACGAAAGCAGATGTAGAAAGATTACATTCTTTTTTCGGACAAGCTAATAAAAAAGATGATAAAATAAATGAGTTGTACGCACAATTTATGATCTTGGAAGAGGCGGGAGAAATACGAGCGGTAATTGGATATGAACAAAGTGGAGAAAATGCACTTATCCGTTCTTGTTTATTCACACCTAATGTGGATAAACAGACTTTCTTATATTTTTTCGAGATGTTTTTGCAGTATATGAAAGAAAAAGATATTCGACAATTGTACTTACTCACAAATCATCCACAATCTGTGACCATCTTTCAGTTTTTTAACTTTGTCATTATAGAGAAAGAGGAAGTGCCAGAGGAAATTCGACAGTTAGAACACTTTTGTAAAAATATAAAAGAGCTAAATGCAATAATACTAAATTGTCAGCTATTCACAAAGTTATCCACGGATTAACAAGGTTTATCCACATTTTGTGGATAAACCTTGTTTGTCTTTTGGATAAATCTCATAGTAAACTAAAAATAGACAAGTATTTCATGGTAGAAAAGGACGTGGGAAAAAATGCATACAAATATGTGGGTTGTGGATAATGTTGTGGAAAGAAAAAAATATTATCCACAATTAAAAGAAGCAGCAAGATTATTAAGAGAAAATGAAGCGGTAGCCTTCCCAACGGAAACGGTATATGGGTTAGGAGCAAACGCAATGGATGATGAAGCGATAGCGAAAATTTTTGAAGCGAAAGGGAGACCGAGCGATAATCCACTGATTGTCCACATAGGAACAAAATCTCAGTTAGATGGTATCGTAAGAGAAATTCCGCCGGTTGCAGAAAAGTTAATGGAGCATTTTTGGCCAGGACCATTAACAATCATTTTACCGAGAAAAAAAGGGATTTCAGAGAGGGTTACGGCAGGACTTAATACAGTCGGAGTGAGGATGCCGGATCATCCAGTAGCGCTCGCCCTTATTGAAGAGGCAAACGTGCCTGTTGCGGCACCGAGTGCGAATCGTTCAGGACGCCCAAGTCCAACGTTAGCTTCTCATGTGTATGAAGATTTAAATGGGAAAATTGCTGGTATTGTTGATGGCGGGGCAACAGGAGTAGGCGTTGAATCAACTGTAATTGATTGTACGAGCGAGGTTCCGACGATTTTACGTCCAGGTGGGATTACGAAGGAGCAATTAGAGGCCGTGATAGGAAATGTTTCTTTAGATCCAGCTTTAAAGGATGAGAAAGAAAAACCAAAATCACCTGGAATGAAATATACACATTATGCACCGAAAGCGCCACTTAGTATTGTTGAAGGGTCCCGTGAGTTTATTCAACGTATTGTGGATGAGAAAAAGAAAGAAGGATTTAAAGTAGGTGTATTAACGACAGAAGAGTATCAGCATGTGTATAGTGCAGATGTTGTATTGTCTTGTGGTGTGCGAAGCGATTTAGCCAGCGTTGCGACTAAGTTATATGATGTGCTTAGAACGTTTGATGCAAGTGAAGTAGATGTTATTTTTAGTGAATCATTCCCGAATGAAGGCATAGGAAATGCAATTATGAATCGTTTAACAAAAGCTGCGGGACATCAGATTATTATTGAATGATAATGTACCTTTAGCAAACAGAATATTTCTCCTCGGATAAGCATATTGTGAAGTAGCACGTCCGAGGGGGGATATGAATGACACTTGAACAATTAATACCTTTAATAATTATGGCATTTGCCCTGGGGATGGATGCATTTTCAGTGAGCCTCGGTATGGGGATGGTAACATTAAAGTTAAGACAAATCCTTTATATAGGTATGACGATTGGGATATTTCATATTATTATGCCATTTATCGGAATGGTACTAGGACGTTTTCTATCAGAGAGGTATGGGGATGTCGCAAATTTTGCAGGAGCTATTTTATTAATTGGGCTAGGGTTCTATATCGTATATTCGTCTATTTTAGAAGGGGAAGAGACTAGAACTGCTCCAATTGGAATTAGTTTATTTGTATTTGCATTTGGTGTCAGTATAGATAGTTTTTCAGTAGGTCTTAGTCTTGGAATTTACGGAGCAGAGACAATTATTACGATATTATTGTTCGGACTAATAAGTATGTTACTGGCTTGGATGGGTTTATTGCTTGGTAGCCATGCCAAAAATATACTTGGCACATACGGTGAAATAGTAGGTGGTATTATTCTTGTTGGGTTTGGATTGTATCTCCTTTTTCCTATATAATTTTATGTAGGAGGGAATTATGAACAAGCTATTGGAATGGTATGTTAAGCTTTTAACCTTCTTTCCTCGATGGCTAAGAAGACTTATAATATTGGATGTTATTTTGCAAATTTCGATGTTAGGTTGGATTAAGTTAATTCGTGAATGGTGAGATAGTTCCTTTCTGTGCATAGTTTCGTTTGTACTATATTGATCACACTAAAAAATTACAAATATAGAAAGGATGAGATGAATGACGAGATTGAAGCAAGTTTTTGGTATTATTATTAGTTTTTTTGTTTTTTGGTTCAGTATGCTCGGTGTACAAATGTTTGCTGAGTTTTTAGATATTGAGTCATTGAAGTTTGTTGCAGGAAAATCGGAGGCGGCGCGTACTTTTTATTCTCCGTACCCGTTTTTAATTGTTTTCCTTATTACGTTACTTTCCTTATATTTCTTTGTAATAAAGCTTGGTAGATCTAAAAAAGAGAAATTCCCGGCATTAGAGGAGAAGAACGAAGAATTACGATAAAAAATCCCCCGCTTTCAGCGGGGGGTTATGTTTAGGTGATGGAAGTGAACGGGCCCCTTGCGCTTTTAGGGGATATATCCAGTGGCCAGCTAAGAACCTTCCCCACGAGAAGATAAAAAGCATCTTCTGTGAGGAAGAACCTTAGCCACCGGGCCTGGGCAGTCGGTTCCGCTTTTAAATGTATCCAGCTCCAGCGGTTAGAATGGTCGGTGGCTTCGCGTCTTCCTGCGAGGCAAAAAGCGCCTCTACGTCAGGAGCTCCATCCCCCTCTCATTCTGAGCGAGCCGCTTCCGCCTTTAAATGGGCCTCACTAATTCAAATTGTTCTCCTAGTTTTGCGTAGTTGTGTCCTGCTAGGCGGCTTATTGGTTTTAGTTCTTCGGCGTGAATTCGGCCGTTTTCGTATAAGTGTTCAGCGACGTGAAAGCGGACGACGCGGCCGATTAGTAGGTCACAAGCTGGCGAGTCTTCGGTTCCGCCGAGTGGGATAGCGCGTTCTAATATGCACTCCATTCGAATGTTTGCTTCTTTAACCCCTGGTACTGAAATGACATCACTGTCAATCGGTGTTAGTTTTGCTAATTCGATTTCACTTTCATTAGGAGGTAGGTTCGCTGCTGTTTCGTTGATCGCCTCTACGTAAGATTCATCAGAAATATGTACGACAAATTCCCCTTTTTCTATTGCGTTTCTGGAAGTGTCTTTCGGTTTTCCTTCTTTGCGTTGCACTGAAACTGAGATAAGTGGTGGATTGGCAGCGACGATATTGAAATAACTATATGGCGCACCGTTCAATACGCCATCTTTAGTTACAGAAGTAACGAATGCAACAGGACGTGGAATGATACTTCCTGTTAGTAATTTGTAATTATCTTTTTCGGTTTGTTCGTTTGGATTAATGGATAACATGTTGTAATCCCCTTTCTAAATATGAATACTTATTGTTTGTTTACAAGATATCAATGGGAATCTCCTGCTGAAAATAATATTTTTTTGATGATGTAAAAAAGAGATTACCTCAATTGAAGTAATCTCTTTTTTGGTGAATATCTCGAAATAGAGATAAGTGATTAAAGTAAAACGTAAGCGCCAGGGCCGATTAAAGCTACACCAACTGCAACAGCGATTAACATTAAATTATATTCGAATCCGTTTTGTGTTACCCAGTAACCATTTTTTCCGTGAACTGTGAAGATTGCTACTAACATTGTTCCTACGATAAATAGTGAACCAACTACAGTGAAAATACCTGCTGCGAATAAGAAACCACCTAATAGTTCAGTTGCACCAGCCATAAATGCCATAAATATACCAGGGCGTAAACCGATTGATTCCATCCAGCCACCTGTTCCTTTTAAGCCATAACCGCCGAACCAACCGAATAATTTTTGAGCACCATGACCCATGAATGTAATACCTATAATAAGGCGAATAATAAGAAGACCAATATCCATCATTAAAAAAACCTCCTAAAAGTTATTAACTTATCTTATGTAAGTAATAATAAAATAGTTACTTACTTTAGTCAAGTGGATTTCGGCAAAAATTTGAAATAAATTTTACAAATTAACAACAAAAAATAAAACGTAGTAAAGACCTCTAGACAAGTAAGTGAAAAAAAGAGAAAATATAAGTAGAAGTTAACTTCTTATTGTTATTCAGACAATCAGAATTGACTGGAATTTTGTGAAGCGCTACAATAAGAGTCTAGTAGTAATGGCATAATTTATTTCGAAAGCGTTTTTACAGTATAACATTCGAAGTATGAAGTCTTACATGTATTTCGATCTTGAATAGAGATTGCCCTATAAACTTTTAGGTAAATTATAAGGAGGACTATCCTATGTTTAAAAAATTATTCGGTTTTGGTTCAAAAACAAATGAAGAAACAATCGTAGCTCCATTAACTGGAGCAGTGAAAAATATTGAAGAAGTACCAGATCCAGTATTCGCTGGTCGTATGATGGGTGACGGTGTTGCAATCGATCCTACTGAAGGTGTAGTTGTATCTCCAGTTGATGGTGAAATCGTACAATTATTCCACACGAAACATGCTATTGGAATTAAAGCGAAAAACGGTACAGAAATTTTAATCCACGTTGGATTAGAAACTGTAAAAATGGAAGGTGAAGGTTTCGAAGCTCACGTTTCTGAAGGACAAGCTGTAAAAGCTGGAGATAAATTAATCTCATTCGACTTAGAATTAATTCGTGAAAAAGCGAAAAGCACAATTACTCCAATCGTTATTACAAACACAGATGCAGCTGAGTCTATTAAGACAACTGTAGGTGTAACAGCTACAAAAGGTTCAACAGAAGTAATGAAAGTTACAATGAAATAATTATTGTATGAAAGGAATCTGTTTCGTATGAAATGGATTCCTTATTTTGTTTTGTAGTGTGTTCATTATGTATGATAAAATACTTTGGGCACTTGGAAATAGGGTTTCACATATATGTGGATAAGGCGCATTTTTCTTAGAAAAAATATAAGAGAAATGCGCCTTTCGTATATTCACATTTCTTTTGTTCTATTCTAATGTACGCTATGATAAAGTGAAACTTTAATCAGTGGAGGGTGTTCATCCCTCGCTGATTATTAGCCTTCACCAATCGGGATAAATGTAGGAAACAGAAAAAAAAGGGGTGGGTTTAGATGAAACGGGTGTTATTTGTTTGCACTGGAAATACATGCCGTAGTCCGATGGCTGAGGCTTTGCTTCATCATTATGGAGAAGGTAAATTTGAAGTGCAATCTGCTGGTGTTTTCGCCTATCCTGGAAGCGATGTGTCGATACATGCAAAGGAAGCTTTAGCTGAAAAAGGAATTGTAATCGATCATGCCGCGCAGCAGGTAAACGATACTTTGGTTGATTGGGCGGATATTGTAGTAACAATGACGGAAAACCATAAGCAAATTGTACTTGGGTATTATCCGAGCGTGGAAAAGAAATTGGATACATTATATGGATTAACTAAGGGTATAAGTAAGGATATTTCAGATCCATTTGGCGGATCGCTTTCTATTTATAAAGAAACGTTAGAAGAGATGGAAAAACTTGTACAAACTTTACTGAAAAAACATTCAGAAGGTTGATGTTTCGTGTATAATACGATATTGGAGATCACTTTGTTCCATTAAGGTAGCGAGTGTGAAATGAAGATAATTGATTGAAACTTCGGAGGGGTAAAAATGAAAGTAGTAGTAGCATCTGATCACGGCGGTATGAATATCCGTAAAGAACTTGTAAGTTTATTAGAAGAATTAAATATTGAATATATTGATTTAGGTTGTGAATGTGAAGCTGGTTCTGTTGATTACCCTGATTTTGCGTTTCCAGCAGCAGAAATGGTCGCGAATGGTGAAGTGGATCGTGGTATTTTAGTTTGCGGGACAGGCATTGGTATGTCAATCGCAGCAAACAAAGTAAATGGTATTCGTTGTGCATTAGTTCATGATACTTTCAGTGCGAAAGCGACGAGAGAGCATAATGACACTAACATGTTAGCGATGGGCGAGCGTGTAATTGGAGCTGGTCTAGCGCGTGATATCGCGAAAATTTGGCTAACAACTGACTATGAAGGTGGCCGTCACGAAAACCGAGTAGGAAAAATTAAAACGTACGAAACAAAGTAATAGATTCTAACTATAAGTAGTATGAAATATAATTTGGTGAACCAACCTGTGAAAGGAAGAGGCGTAATGACAGAAATCGTAAAGGTAAGAGAACAGCTACAAATGTCGCTTTCTGATTTCCAAGAACAAGCCACGCTGCAAAGTGGTCAAATTTTTGTAGTGGGGTGTAGCACGAGCGAAGTGCTAGGTGAAAGAATTGGAACATCAGGAACGATGGAAGTGGCAGAGGCGATTTTTTCTGAGTTAAAACAATTTCAAGAGAGAACAGGTATTGAATTGGCGTTTCAATGTTGTGAGCATTTAAATCGTGCTTTAGTAGTTGAGAGAGATGTAGCGATGAAATATCAATTTGAAATTGTAACAGTTACGCCTGTTAGATCAGCAGGTGGTGCATTAGCGACGTATGCGTATCACAATTTTAAAGATCCGGTAGTAATTGAGTTTATTAAAGCAGATGCAGGAATGGATATCGGCGATACATTTATCGGTATGCATTTAAAGCATGTAGCTGTACCGGTTCGTACAAGTGTGAAGGAAATAGGAAGTGCGCATGTAACGATGGCGAAAACACGTGGGAAACTAATAGGTGGAGCACGTGCCGTTTATGCGGCAAATGAAGAAGCTATTCCTTGCCGTTAAACATGAAAAATTATAAAGTCTTATAACAGCTGTATATCGAAAGGTAAAAGGTATGTGGTCTGACTTTATAATAGAAGAAAGAAAAGACCAATTTTGGTCTTTTTTTTTCTTTTATGATATAGAAAGTCATGTTAGAATGTAGTTGAAAACATGAAGGTTCGAAAGAATTACAACCTGAATTTTCGTTTTTTCTGAATAAATGAGAAAAAACTATTGGGAATTGATGTAATTCGTTCAGAAAAGGGGGATTTTGGTGAATCATTTAAAACGTCAAGATGAAAAGGTATTTGCTGCAATTGAGGCAGAACTAGGAAGGCAGCGTTCAAAGATCGAGTTAATTGCTTCGGAAAACTTCGTAAGTGAAGCAGTAATGGAGGCGCAAGGTTCTGTTCTAACGAATAAGTATGCTGAAGGATATCCTGGAAAACGTTACTATGGTGGTTGTGAACACGTAGACGTAGTAGAAGATATCGCACGTGATCGCGCGAAAGAAATTTTTGGCGCAGAGCATGTAAATGTTCAACCACATTCTGGTGCACAAGCGAACATGGCAGTATACTTCACGATTTTAGAGCAAGGCGATACAGTACTTGGCATGAATTTATCTCATGGTGGTCACTTAACACACGGAAGCCCTGTTAACTTCAGTGGAGTACAATATAATTTCGTAGAATATGGCGTGGATGCTGAATCTCACCGTATTAATTACGATGATGTATTAGCAAAAGCGAAAGAACATAAACCAAAATTAATCGTTGCAGGTGCAAGTGCATATCCTCGTGTTATCGATTTCAAACGATTCCGTGAGATTGCAGATGAAGTGGGTGCATACTTTATGGTTGATATGGCACATATCGCTGGTTTAGTAGCTGCTGGTTTACATCCAAACCCAGTACCACATGCACATTTCGTTACAACGACAACACATAAAACATTACGTGGTCCACGTGGCGGTATGATTTTATGTGAAGAGCAATTTGCAAAACAAATTGATAAATCAATCTTCCCTGGTATTCAAGGTGGCCCACTTATGCACGTAATTGCTGCAAAAGCTGTTGCATTTGGTGAGACACTACAAGATGAGTTTAAAACATATGCACAACATATCATTAATAATGCGAACCGCTTAGCTGAAGGTCTTCAAAAAGAAGGACTTACACTTGTTTCTGGTGGAACAGACAATCATTTAATCTTGATTGATGTTCGTAACTTAGAAATTACAGGTAAAGTAGCAGAGCACGTATTAGATGAAGTTGGTATTACAGTGAACAAAAATACAATTCCATTTGAAACAGCAAGCCCATTTGTAACAAGCGGCGTACGTATCGGTACAGCAGCTGTAACATCTCGTGGTTTCGGTTTAGAAGAAATGGATGAAATTGCGGCACTTATTGCTTATACATTAAAAAATCATGAGAATGAAGTTGCATTAGAAGAAGCAAGTAAGCGTGTAGAAGCGTTAACGAGCAAATTCCCAATGTATACAGATCTATAATAGATTGAAAAAGACTGCTGAAACGTAATTGTTTTGGCAGTCTTTTTTGTGGACATATATTATTTTTAAAGTATGTATACAAATGATGAATAAATTTTGGCGATATAATGAAGGATACAGCTCCCATAATTGGTAAAGATACTAGATAGATTCATCGCAAAATCATGATTTTTCCAAATTTGCCCTTGAATATTAGTAGCGTTTTCTTTACAATCGTAAATAGTGTAAAGAAGCGTGTAAACGCATGAATATCATCTAAAGGAGAGATTCACATGGGAAAACTGTATGTATTTGATCACCCGTTAATTCAACATAAGATTACATATATTCGCGATAAGAATACAGGTACGAAAGATTTTCGTGAATTAGTGGACGAAGTAGCAAGCTTAATGGCTTTCGAGATTACTCGTGACCTTCCACTTGAAGACATTGAAATTGAAACGCCTGTAAGCAAAGCGACAACAAAAGTGATCGCTGGTAAAAAACTTGGTTTAATTCCGATTTTACGTGCAGGTTTAGGAATGGTTGATGGAATTCTGAAATTAATTCCAGCAGCAAAAGTAGGACACGTTGGTTTATACCGTGACCCTGAAACATTGCAACCGGTAGAATACTATGTGAAACTTCCAACGGATGTAGAAGAGCGTGACTTTATCGTACTAGATCCGATGCTAGCAACAGGTGGTTCTGCGGCTGAAGCAATTAATTCTCTGAAAAAGCGCGGTGCAAAGCAAATTAAATTAATGTGTATCGTAGCTGCTCCAGAAGGAGTAAAAGTAGTGCAGGAAGAGCATCCTGATGTTGATATTTATGTAGCGGCATTAGATGAGAAGTTAAATGACCATGGTTATGTAGTTCCAGGTCTTGGTGATGCTGGTGACCGTTTATTCGGAACGAAGTAAGACAACAGACGAGAGGGGGATTCCCCGCTCGTTTTTTTTTCGCCCTCAGCGCACGGGGGAGGGGGAGATAAATATACAGGGTATATACAACATAAGTTATATACACATCACATATAATATAGAAGTCTTACGTCTCGGGGACACTATATTATGGAAGAAAAGCGCTATATCTTAAAAATATAATAGTGACAAACTTGTGAACATTTTCTTCTATTATAAAGAGAAAACTGTTAGAAATTGCATATCTCTAACCAGTATTTAGAAGGGGAACGTTTTCATTTTTGGGAGGAAATGCCTAATACTCAAATTTTTTGATTTTTTACGATTTCTCGTTGACACTGTTAATACCCTATTGTATGCTAACAACGGGGATAGATGGTAGGGCTTTCAGTGACAAAAATGCATCTATTCCGTGACGAAAATGTAAACTTTTTATTTTGTATAGAATTTATGCAGAAAAATGAGTTATTATTAACACATCGTGAATGAGGGTTACATATTGGAGGGATGAATCCTTGCAAAAAAACGATCGCAGCCATATAAAAGCGTATGCTTTAATGTCAGGAATACTTGCTCAGTTAGTTGGTTCTATTCTTATCGGAATCTTTGGTGGGCAATGGATTGATAATAAGGTTGGAACGTTTCCGTTGTTTCTTATTATAGGGTTATTACTCGGGTTAGGAACAGGGGTATACGCAATGATTCGACTCATTCAACATTACTATTCGGGAGAGCAATGATGATAGACGTACATGGACTTGTCCAACGACAAAAGAAATATATGTACTACTTGCTTGCGCTTCTAGTGCTAGGATGGGGAATTACCTCTTACAAGGATGTATTTCTTGGGCTGATTATCGGAACGATTTTCAGTTTTCTTAGTTTGCGCATCATTGCACGTAGAACAGACAAGCTATTAGATCGCGTAACAAATGGAGAAAACGTGAAGTTTAAGGCGACAGCGGTAAGTACATATTCAAGATTCGCCACGATTGGGTTATTAATTTTATTTGCAGCCAAATATCAAGAGTTAATTGCGATGTGGGGCTTAGGTGTAGGATTGCTGACAGGATACCTTGTCATGATCATAGATTTTCTTTATTTAGAGTATACGAGCAGGGAAGAGAGGTGAATTACTAGTGGAACACGGTAAATTAGTTGAATTTCTAGGTTTAACGTTCGATTTGTCATCAGTTATGATGGTTACTGTAGCAGCAGTTATTGTTTTCTTAATCGCTGTTATCGGAACTCGCAGCTTAGCGCTTCGCCCAACCGGGATGCAAAATTTCATGGAATGGGTGTTTGACTTCGTGAAAGGGATTATCAATAGTACGATGGATTGGAAAACAGGTGGACGTTTCTTAACGCTTGGCGTTACGCTTATCATGTTTATCATCGTATCGAACTTCCTTGGTTTACCATTCATGTATTCAACAGTTGAGGCTGGCGAACATATTGCATGGTGGAGATCACCAACGTCTGATCCAGCAGTTGCATTAACATTAGCCGTGATGGTAGTTACCCTCACCCATTATTATGGAATTAAGATGAAGGGTACGAAAGAATATGTTAAAGGTTATTTCCAACCTATGAAATTCTTATTCCCATTAAAGGTTATTGAGGAGTTTGCTAACACATTAACGTTAGGTCTTCGTTTATTTGGTAACATTTACGCAGGTGAAATCTTATTAGGATTACTTGCTAAGTTAGGCGGGGCATCATTCTTAGGAGCATTAGGTGCACTTGTACCGATGTTAGCATGGATGGGATTCAGCGTATTCGTTGGTTCAATCCAGTCATTTATTTTCGTAATGTTAACGATGGTTTATATGGCTCATAAAGTAAGCCATGACCATTAATATAATTTAAGTAAGAAAAAATTTATTTTTTTATAATACAAAGGAGGACAAATTAAATGAGTTTAGGTGTAATCGCAGCTGCAATTGCAATTGGTTTATCAGCATTAGGTGCAGGTATTGGTAACGGTCTTATCGTATCACGTACAATCGAAGGTGTTGCTCGTCAACCAGAATTAAAAGGCGCACTTCAAACAATTATGTTCATCGGGGTTGCATTAGTTGAGGCACTTCCAATTATCGGTGTAGTTATTGCTTTCATCGTAATGAACAAATAAGGGAGACTCCCCTTACATAGATGGCGAAGAGTGTTTTTCCGAACTTTCTTCGCCATTGCTTTATGAACGAAACGTATGTCTTTTTTTTTCATATGATCAATTTAGATATTTTGAAGGGAGTGAATCCTTGTGCCAACTTTATTATTAGGGGCTTCCATTCCATTTGGAACGATTGCTTATACATTGTTCATTTTCTTACTTCTATTAGTAATGCTACGCAAATTCGCGTGGGGTCCTTTAATGGGAATTATGAAAGAACGTGAAGAGCATGTTACTAATGAAATCGACGCTGCAGAAAGAAGTAATGCTGAAGCGAAGAAATTAGTAGAAGAACAACGTGAAATGTTAAAACAATCGCGTGTTGAAGCACAAGAGTTAATTGAAAGAGCGAAGAAACAAGCTGTAGATCAAAAGGATGTTATTGTTGCTGCTGCGAAAGAAGAAGCAGAATCAATTAAAACATCTGCTGTACAAGAAATTCAACGCGAAAAAGAGCAAGCGATTGCTGCTTTACAAGAACAAGTTGCTTCTTTATCTGTTCATATTGCTTCTAAAGTAATTGAAAAAGAATTAAAAGAAGAAGATCAAGTGAAGTTAATTCGCGATTATATTAAAGAAGTAGGAGAAGCGCGATGAGCAATGGGATTGTAGCAAAACGTTATGCTGTCGCTCTTTTCAAAATTGCAAAAGAAAAACACGTATTAGAAATGTTTGAAGAGGAATTACGCCTTGTACAAAACGTTTTTACAAAGAACGGAGAACTACATAGCTTTTTAACGCAACCGAACATTTCAAAAGAGCAGAAGAAAACGTTTCTTGCAAACGTATTCGCATCTGTTTCTGAATCTATTTTAAATACGTTATATATTTTAATTGATAACAAGCGTATTGATATCCTACCTGAAATTGCAAATGAATATGTTGTTCTTGCTAATGAAGAACGTAACGTAGCGGATGCAACTGTATATTCTATTCGTCTTCTATCGGAAGAAGAAAAACTTAACATTGCAGAAGCATTTGCAAAAAAAACAGGAAAAGATGCAATTCGCGTGAAAAATGTTGTGGATGAAGATTTACTAGGCGGCATTAAAGTACGTATTGGAAATCGCATTTACGACGGAAGCTTACAAGGAAAATTAGCACGTATTCAGCGTGAATTAATGAAGAATAGATAGGGGTGAAGCACATGAGCATCAGAGCTGAAGAAATTAGCGCACTGATAAAGCAACAAATCGAGAACTATCAGTCTGAAATCGAAGTTAGTGATGTTGGTACAGTTATCCAAGTTGGTGACGGTATTGCGCGTGCTCATGGTCTTGATAACGTTATGGCTGGTGAACTTGTAGAGTTCTCTAATGGCGTTATGGGACTAGCACAAAACTTAGAGGAAAACAACGTAGGTATCATTATTTTAGGACCTTACACAGAAATCCGTGAAGGTGACGAAGTTCGTCGTACTGGTCGCATCATGCAAGTACCAGTAGGAAAAGAACTAATCGGTCGTGTTGTAAACCCATTAGGTCAACCAGTTGATGGTTTAGGCCCAATCAATACAACAAACACTCGTCCAATCGAAAGTCCAGCACCAGGTGTAATGGATCGTAAATCTGTTCATGAGCCACTTCAAACAGGTATTAAAGCGATCGATGCTCTTGTACCAATTGGCCGTGGTCAACGTGAGTTAATCATCGGTGACCGCCAAACAGGTAAAACAGCAGTTGCACTTGATACGATCATTAACCAAAAAGATGAAGATATGATTTGTATCTATGTAGCTATCGGACAAAAAGAATCAACAGTACGTAACGTAGTAGAAACACTACGTAAGCACGGTGCATTAGATTACACAATCGTTGTAACTGCATCAGCTTCTCAACCAGCTCCATTATTATACCTAGCTCCTTACGCTGGTGTAACAATGGGTGAAGAGTTCATGTACAATGGTAAACACGTATTAGTAGTATATGATGACTTATCAAAACAAGCAGCGGCTTACCGTGAGCTTTCATTACTATTACGTCGTCCTCCAGGTCGTGAAGCATATCCAGGGGATGTATTCTACTTACATTCTCGCTTATTAGAGCGTGCAGCAAAATTAAGTGATGCAAGAGGCGGCGGTTCTTTAACTGCACTACCTTTCATCGAAACACAAGCAGGGGACGTATCAGCTTACATCCCAACAAACGTAATTTCTATTACGGATGGACAAATCTTCTTACAATCTGACCTATTCTTCTCTGGCGTACGTCCAGCAATCGATGCGGGTACTTCTGTATCTCGTGTAGGTGGATCAGCTCAGATTAAAGCGATGAGTAAAGTATCAGGTACACTTCGTCTTGACCTTGCATCTTATCGTGAGTTAGAAGCGTTCGCTCAGTTCGGTTCTGACCTTGATAAAGCAACACAAGCGAAATTAAACCGTGGTGCTCGTACAGTTGAGGTATTAAAACAAGGATTACACAAACCGTTACGTGTAGAGAAACAAGTTATCATTCTTTACGCTTTAACACGTGGATTCCTAGATGATATCCCAGTAGTAGATATCACTCGTTTCGAAGAAGAATTCCATGCTTGGTTAGATTCAAATGCAACTGACTTATTAAGCGAAATTCGCACAACTAAGAAACTTGCGGATGACGACAAATTTGCAGCAGCAATTAACGGATTTAAAAAAGTATTCGTAGCTTCTGAATAATAAATAAAAGCGGAAGCGGCTCGTTCTGAATGTGAGGGGGATGGAGCTTCTGACGAAGAGGCGGTCTTTGCCTCGTAGGAAGAAGTGAAGTCACCGAGCATTCAAGCCGCTGGAGCTAGATAATATAAAGGCATCTCAAACTTTGAGATTGCTGACGGTTATGTAAAGGAAAAGAGTAGGTGCACCTATTCTTTTCCTTCAATCATGAGCAAGAATATCTTGCAACGTAGATTAGGAAGAGGATTCTTACTAATCGTGCCAACTTCCGGAAAAAAGGTGGTGAAAACCTGTGGCATCTTTACGCGATATAAAAGCGAAGATTAACTCGACAAAGAAAACGAGTCAAATTACGAAAGCGATGGAGATGGTATCTGCATCTAAGTTAAACCGTGCAGAACAAAATGCTAAATCTTTCGTTCCGTATATGGAAAAGATTCAAGAAGTAGTAGCGAGCATTGCGCAAGGAAGTAAAGGGATTAATCATCCAATGCTAAATGCGCGTCCTGTAAAGCGTACAGGGTACATCGTTATTACATCTGATCGCGGACTAGCAGGTGGTTATAACAGTAACGTATTACGTACAGTAAGTAACGTAATTCGTGAACGTCATAATATGGATTCAAACCAATATTCAATTATTGTGCTTGGACGACTAGGACGTGATTATTTAAAACGTCGCGGCTTTAACATTATTGATGAAGTAGTTGGATTATCTGACCACCCATCATTTACTGATATTAAAGATATTGCTTCTCGAGCAATTGCGATGTTCGCAGATGGTGCTTATGATGAGCTGTATATTTACTACAATCATTATGTAAGTAAAATTTCACAAGAAGTAACGGAAAATAAAATTTTACCGCTTACGGATGTGGCGTCTGATAAACCGACGACAGCTTATGAATTCGAACCTTCTGAAGAAGAAATTTTAAAAGTATTATTGCCACAATACGCAGAAAGCTTAGTGTACGGTGCATTACTAGACGGTAAAGCAAGTGAGCACGCGGCGCGTATGACAGCAATGAAGAGTGCTACAGACAACGCAATGGAAGTTATCGATTCACTTACACTTTCATTCAACCGTGCGCGTCAAGCAGCGATTACGCAAGAAATTACGGAAATCGTTGGTGGAGTAGCAGCGTTAGAATAGTATTAAAAAGCGTAGGTGGCTTGCTCAGAAGGAGAGGGCATTGGAACTCCTGACAAAGAGGCGTTCTTTGCCTCGTAGGAAGGGGTGAAATGACCGACCCTTCTAGCCACCGGAGCTAGATTCAATAAAAAGCGGAAGCGGCTCGTCCAGAACAGGAGGGCATTGGAGCTCCTGACGAAGAGGCGCTTTTGGCCTCGTAGGAAGGCGCGAAATGACCGACTGTTCTAGCCGCTGGAACTAGATTCAATAAAAAGCGGAAGCGGTTCGTCCAGAACAGGAGAGTCGCGTAAGCTATAAACTAATAAAAATTAAAAGCCGACTTCTCTTAGAAAGCTGGCTAATTAAAAGAAAGCTA
Organism: Bacillus sp. FSL P2-0099; assembly: GCF_038007445.1. Classification (NCBI taxonomy): domain Bacteria; kingdom Bacillati; phylum Bacillota; class Bacilli; order Caryophanales; family Bacillaceae; genus Bacillus; species Bacillus sp. FSL P2-0099. The sequence continues at coordinate 5,191,678 of NZ_JBBOXE010000001.1, read as the reverse complement.
GGAGGGAACCCGATGAATAAAGGGCGCGTTACGCAAATCATGGGTCCGGTTGTAGACGTTAAGTTTGATGGCGGAAAGCTACCAGAAATCTACAACGCCCTTACGGTAAAACAAAGCAACGAAAACGGAGCAAGCATTAACTTAACATTTGAAGTTGCACTTCATTTAGGTGATGACACAGTTCGTACAGTTGCAATGTCTTCCACAGATGGACTTGTTCGTGGCACAGAAGTAGAAGATACTGGTAAAGCAATCTCTGTACCAGTTGGTGATGTAACACTTGGTCGTGTATTTAACGTATTAGGTGATGCAATTGACTTAGATGGTGATGTTCCTGCGGATGTACGTCGTGATCCAATTCACCGTCAAGCGCCTGCGTTCGAAGAGTTATCTACTAAAGTAGAAATTCTTGAAACTGGTATTAAAGTAGTAGACTTACTTGCTCCTTACATTAAGGGTGGTAAGATCGGTCTATTCGGTGGTGCCGGTGTAGGTAAAACAGTATTAATTCAGGAATTAATTAACAACATCGCACAAGAGCACGGTGGTATCTCTGTATTCGCTGGTGTAGGTGAGCGTACTCGTGAAGGTAACGACTTATACCACGAAATGAGCGATTCTGGCGTAATTAAGAAAACTGCGATGGTATTCGGACAAATGAACGAGCCACCTGGAGCACGTCAACGTGTTGCATTAACAGGTTTAACAATGGCTGAACATTTCCGTGATGAGCAAGGACAAGACGTACTATTGTTCATCGATAACATCTTCCGTTTCACGCAAGCGGGTTCTGAAGTATCTGCCCTTCTTGGTCGTATGCCATCTGCGGTAGGTTACCAGCCAACACTTGCAACAGAAATGGGTCAATTACAAGAGCGTATTACATCTACAAATAAAGGATCTATCACGTCTATCCAAGCGGTATACGTACCAGCCGATGACTATACGGATCCAGCACCAGCTACAACGTTCGCTCACTTAGATGCAACAACAAACTTAGAGCGTCGTTTAACACAAATGGGTATTTACCCAGCCGTAGATCCATTAGCATCTACATCTCGTGCGCTTTCTCCAGAAATCGTAGGAGAAGAGCATTATGGAGTAGCTCGTCAAGTACAGCAAACTTTACAGCGTTATAAAGAGCTTCAAGATATCATCGCTATCTTAGGTATGGATGAGTTATCTGAAGAAGATAAGTTAGTTGTACATCGTGCTCGTCGTATTCAATTCTTCTTATCACAAAATTTCCACGTAGCTGAACAGTTTACAGGTCAAAAAGGTTCTTACGTACCTGTAAAAAATACAGTTAGTGGTTTCAAAGAAATTCTAGAAGGAAAATATGATGACCTTCCAGAAGATGCGTTCCGTCTTGTTGGTAGCATTGAAGAAGTTATTGAAAACGCGAAGAAAATGATGGCGTAAGGCCTTAGGAGGGACGAATTATGAAGACATTTCCAGTCAGTATTGTAACTCCTGATGGACCGGTTTACGAAAAAGAAGTAGAAATGGTAAGCGTAAAAGCAGAGAGTGGGGAAATGGGGATCTTACCAGGTCACATTCCAACTGTTGCACCTTTAAAAATTAGTGCGGTTCGTCTGAAAAATGGTGGGCACACTGATTATGTAGCAGTAAGCGGTGGCTTTATCGAAGTTCGTCCAGATAAAGTAACTGTGTTATCATCATCTGCTGAAGAAGCAAACCATATCGATATCCATCGTGCAAATGAATCGAAACGTCGCGCTGAGCAACGTATGCAAGATAAACAAGCTCATGTTGACTTTAGACGTGCAGAAATGGCCTTGCAGCGTGCTGTGAACCGTTTAAACGTTTCTGATATGAAGTAAAAAAATCCGTAAGGGCTCTTGCCTTTGCGGATTTTTTGTTATGGATATAAATAAAAAGGGGAAAAAATGCCTCTCTTTAGGTAGGAGAGAGCATTTAGCCGTCAGAGCCTTTTTTTGCCCCATGCCAAGTGAAAATCAAGAAATAAAAAGAACTGCAGGTTCGTTTTTTGTTATGTATAGATGTGTTTTATTTAAATGTCGAAACTGAAACTCAATTCAATAGATAGAATAAACTGACAAAATTGGTATAATTATATTGTTGTTTGTATAAGTAGAGAATATATAACAATTTATATTTCATAAAGGAGATGAACAAATGATCGGTGAAATGAAACGAGAAGCATTGTACTCTTTAAAGGGAAAATGGGGACTAGGTGTTGGATCAACGATTTTACATATTATTTTAAGTTATGTTGTTTCAATGGCTGCAATGCTTATACTTTTAATTCCAGGAATTATTATATTTTTCTTAGTTGTTGGTTTAGCGGGTTCAATTGAAGAGGAAGCGATATCAGTCGGGGCAGGTATTACATTTGGAATTTTTTATTGCATAATGATCATTTTGAGTAATGCATCTTATGGTATTACATCATACGGTTATACGAATGTGTTGCTACAAATTAGTAAACGAGAAGATGCTAGAGTAGATTATTTATTTGAAGGATTTCGTGGCTTTAAAAGAATGATGAAAACAATGTGGGCTATGCTTGCGATTTTGTTATATACAGGTACGTGGATTCCGATGTTGTTACTAGGTGTATTCGCGTTTTTTGGTGAGGAAGGGAATGTATCGTTAACAATTGCTTTCTTTGTACTATTAGCTATTTCGATTGTTGTAATGATTGTGATGTATTTTTCTTATGCGATGACGTATTATGTTATGGTTGAAAATCCAAATTATAGCGTTTCACAAGCAATGAGAGAAAGTAAGAACGTTATGAAGGGACATAAACTAGATTTATTTCTTTTATGGCTTAGCTTCATAGGATGGGCTATTTTAGCGATTCTTACTCTTGGAATAGGATTTCTTTGGCTTAGTCCATATGTAGGTACAACGACAGCACATTTTTATCGCTATATTGCAAAAGGTGAATTGCAGTAGGAACATGCTATACTAATAGAATTATTACGTATTGGAGGCTAATTATGATTAGTGATTTAAAAGGAGAAGCACTAGATTCACTAGAAGGAAAATGGAGCTTAGCTGTTGGGGCAACATTACTTATTTCGATTCTTATTTCAGCTTTTAGTTTTAGTGTTGATTTCATTTTCTCTCAGGTTTGGGATTGGAAAGAAGTAGATAACTCACTTTCAGTAGATGTTATTACAATATTGATGGTAGGTCCATTAACGCTAGGTGGTTATTGTTTAGCACTATATATAATTCGTGAAAAAGAAGCGCGTATTGGGCATATATTCAGATGGTTTACGGAAGGAAGTAAGTTTATAAAGTCATTTTTATTATATATAGTAGTAAACATTTATATTTTCTTATGGTGCTTACTATTTATTATTCCGGGCATTATTAAATCATTTTCTTATGCGATGACGTATTTTATTATAAATGATCATCCTGAGTATTCAATAAATCAAGCTATTACAGAAAGTCGTCGTATGATGGCTGGACATAAGATGGAGTATTTCATTTTATGTTTAAGTTTTATTGGTTGGTTTATATTAAGTTGTATTACATTAGGGATTGGATTTTTATGGTTGATTCCATATTTTTATACAACGACAGCAGCTTTTTACGAAGAGATTGCAGAAGAATATTACGAAAAAAAAATTCCGACACTTTAAAAAACACCCAGTGTGAACTATTGGTTCATACTGGGTGTTTTTTGTAGGAACTTTATAAACTGTTTACTTGTTAGAGGTTTACTGAAATAGTAACCTTGCATGTATTTACAGTTGTTTTTTTGCAGAAACTTAAGCTGTTTTTCTGTTTCAATTCCTTCAGCAACGACAGAGAGATTTAAAGTATTTGCAAGGGAAAGGATAGTGGAAACGATGGCTCTTTCTTCAGGCCGATGATCGGCTAGTTGTGTAAATTCTTTTGGTACTTTTAATGTATCGATAGGGAAAATTGATAAATAAGCAAGAGAAGAGTAGCCGGTACCGAAGTCATCAATGGACGTTTGAATACCATATTCTTTTAATTGCTTTAGTCTCGATAATGTTTCTTTTTCATCAATCATCGCAATTCGTTCTGTTAGTTCAAGTGTTACATCTTTCGGGTCAATTTTAACGTCCTTTAGTATTTGTGAAATATTTTCGATTAATTGATTTTGTTGAAATTCTTTCGCTGATAAATTGACACTCATTTTTAAGTTTGTGTATCCAAAACTTTGCCATATTTTTAGTTGACGACAAGACTCTCGTAGCACCCAATGCCCAAGTGGGATGACCTGCGGAGTCTCTTCCACAATTGGAATGAACTCACATGGTGAAATGTCACCTAATAGTGGATGTTTCCAACGGATTAAAGCTTCGGCACCGATGATTTTATTCGTTGTAATGTCAACTTGTGGTTGATAGACGAGAAAGAATTCTTTATTTACTAAAGCAAGTGGTAAATCTTTTTCAATTCGAGCTTTTCGCTCCATTTTTTTATATAACTCTTTCGTATAAAGTGAGCTACCATTCTTTCCTTTATTTTTGGTTTCGTACATGGCCATATCAGCATGTTGTAAAATAGATAACGGATCTTCGCCTGCTTCTGGGTATATTGCAATCCCGATACTTGGCGAGATTTGTAAATGTTGATTTTCAATTTCGAATGGCTCATTCATAGATATTACAATCATATCGGCTATTTTTTGTACATCTCTATCTTCTTTATAATCTTCTATAAGAATTGTGAACTCATCCCCAGCTAACCGAGCAAGTTTCATATTTGACGTCGATATTCGTTCTAGTCTTTTTGCTACAGCAATTAAAAGAAGATCTCCTACCCGGTGACCGAGAGTATCGTTAATAACTTTAAAACGGTCTAAATCGAGAAACATAACAGCAAAAGGTCTTTTTGATATTTTTGCTCGTGCAATTGCCTTTTCTAACTGTTGATGAAATGAACGGCGATTCGCAAGTTCCGTTAAAGTATCGTGATATGCTAGGAAATTAATTTGCTCTTGTTGCTGCTTGCTTTCTGTAATATCTTTAATCATTAAATAGGCCCCAGAAATATGTTCCTTTAAAAAGATGGGAACAGCTGTAACATGTAAGTAGTAAATATCTCTATTTTTATGATATGCCCGTATTTCTAAAGAAATAGATTTCCCTTTTTTCACGTGATGAAAGGCATTAATGATTTCTTCCAAATCTTGTTCATACATAAGTGAATAGTATGGTTGGTTTAATAATTCATTCGTTTGATAACCGAGTAAAGTAGTTCCAGCGTTGTTCACATTGAGAAAATTACCGTACAAATCTAATGTGAAAATTGGATCTGGATGATGCTCATATAAAGATTTAAACATTTGTTGGTTATGATATAACTCATTTTTTTGTTCTACTAAATCTTCTGTACGTAGTTCGATTTGTTTCTCGAGTTCTAAACTGAATTGCATTTGTGCTAGCAATAATATTTTATTTTGTCTTCGAACTAACGTATGGCGTATGAGAACGAAGGCGAAAGTTACCATAAGTCCAATTACTACGATAGGTGCAAAAACATTTTCGACCAATATAAAAACAATAAGCATCACGACAGAAATATACGGTAATGATAATCGGATTGATTCACCAAATTGAGGCGTTAGTAATATTTGTTCTTGTTTTTCGGGCTCTTTTGTGTGAAGTATACAAGCGATTGCTACCAATAATAAGGTTACTTGATAGAATGGAGCAACTGTGAACATAGAGTGCTCAGGCTGGAAGTATTTTATATAAGCATAAATAGAATCTGTAGTAGCATACAAAATTAAAGCACTGCCAAGAAGAGCACCAACTTGCTTTGGTAGTAAGGATAATGGTCTGAATAAAAGGTTGATTCCTATTAAAAGAAAGAGTAGATCAGCCATTGGATACGTGAGTTGAACAAACATGTCGATATATGATGTTGTAAAAATATGAATGGTTCTTTCAATAAGTAAATAGTAGCTTAAAGTAAATTGAGCAGTAACAATAATACAAATATCACATATCGTAAAAAGCTGTTCCAATAAATCTCGGCCATAAATAATTTCATATAGAAAGGCAAATGCAAAGCTAACTAAAAATAATAAGTAAAAAAAGTCTGATGGATCAACGAATGTATAGTAGTCATGCAGAATTAAGCGTTGATAAGCAACTATTATATCGCCGATGAAATAAGAGAAGGATCCGATAGTTAATGTTATCCAAAACAAACGAGATAACCCTTGTTTTATATTTGAAAAATAAAATATATAACTGCAAATTGTAATATCAATTAATATGGTACTTATTCCAGTTAATATTTGAAATGGGAGTGCGTACTCATATAAAAAGGCCATTGATACGTAATGAATAGCTATATACAACAATGAAATGCTTATAAGAATACTTACATGTGTTTGTTTTTTCATTTATATCACCCACTGTATATACATAAGAACCACCTTTTTGTAGTTTATGTTTTTTATGATTGCTTGAAAACATATAGAATTTCTATATTTATTTTACACATTTATAATGAGTTGTAAAAATAGATTTGCTCAGCAAGTATTAATTGTTGTTTCTGTTCCCAATATATCGACATAGGAATTTGAAGTTTGCTATAATGAATTAAATAGTTGCATTATTTAGAAAAATTTAAAAATAATAAATGATGCAAGTAAGACATATTGTTTACTATGTGAACTTGTTCTTAATTCAGGGGGGAGGGTTTCACAATGGCAAGTGTATATGAAAATAGTTATATGATCGTTTTGATTTTCTTGCTATTAGGTATATTGCTGCCGGTAGTGGCTCTTACATTAGGGAAAATGCTGCGTCCAAACAAACCGAGTGCAGCGAAAGCGACGACGTATGAGAGTGGAATTGAGCCTTTTCATGATGCAAATATTCGGTTTCATGCTCGTTATTACATTTTCGCTTTATTGTTCGTCATCTTTGATGTAGAAACTTTATTTTTATACCCATGGGCTGTTGCATATGACAAGCTTGGTTTATTTGCACTGATTGAAATGCTCATTTTTGTTGTGATGTTGCTAGTTGGATTAGCGTATGCTTGGAAAAAGAAGGTGTTACAATGGTTATAAATTTTGAGGAATTACACCCACAGGAGCGAGCGGAATTAGAAAGGAATATCTTTTTTTCTACATTGGAGCAGTTGAAGGGATGGGCGCGGAGCAACTCTTTATGGCCGATGACATTTGGACTGGCATGCTGTGCGATTGAAATGATGGGAGTAGGCTCATCACATTACGATTTAGATCGATTTGGGTCATTTTTTCGGACTTCACCAAGACAATCGGACGTCATGATTGTGTCAGGAACGGTAACGAAGAAAATGGCACCTATTGTTCGGCGCCTATATGATCAAATGCCTGAACCGAAGTGGGTAATTGCGATGGGATCTTGTGCAACGGCCGGTGGTCCGTATGTGAATTCATATGCTGTTGTGAAAGGTGTAGATCAAATTGTACCAGTTGATGTGTATATTCCTGGATGCCCTCCAAATCCTGCTGCTTTAATTTATGGAATTAATAAATTAAAAGAAAAAATTCGTTACGAGGCGAGGACCGGGAAGCAGGTGACGAATAAATGAGTGATCCAAATAAAGACTTAGAAAGTATGAAAAGAGAAGCAGCCCGTCATGCGAAAGAGGAGGCGCGAAAACGTCTTGCTGCGAAACATGGGGCGGAAATGTCTAAACTTGAAGGAGAACATCGAGAAAAAGAGAAAGCGCTACCAAAAGATAAAGGGGTTAATGTAGAAGAAGCGAAGGCGAAAGCTGCAGCAGCTGCCAAAGCAAAAGCAGCGGTATTAGCGAAGCAAAAGCGAGAAGGATCAGAAGAAGTAACGGACGAGGAAAAAGTTAAAGCAAAGGCGAAAGCCGCAGCAGCCGCAAAAGCAAAAGCAGCAGTATTAGCGAAACAAAAGCGAGAAGGATCAGAAGAAGTAACGGACGAAGAAAAAGCCAAAGCGAAGGCGAAAGCTGCAGCAGCTGCCAAAGCAAAAGCAGCGGTATTAGCGAAGCAAAAGCGAGAAGGATCAGAAGAAGTAACGGACGAGGAAAAAGTTAAAGAAAAGGCGAAAGCCGCAGCAGCTGCAAAAGCAAAAGCAGCGGCATTAGCGAAGCAAAAGCGAGAAGGATCAGAAGAAGTAACGGACGAAGAAAAAGCCAAAGCGAAGGCGAAAGCCGCAGCAGCTGCAAAAGCAAAAGTAGCGGCACTAGCGAAGCAAAAGCGAGAAGGATCAGAAGAAGTAACGGACGAGGAAAAAGTTAAAGCAAAGGCGAAAGCCGCAGCAGCTGCAAAAGCAAAAGCAGCGGTATTAGCGAAGCAAAAGCGAGAAGGATCAGAAGAAGTAACGGACGAGGAAAAAGTTAAAGCGAAGGCAAAGGCTGTAGCAGCTGCAAAAGCAAAAGCAGCAGCGTTAGCGAAGCAGAAAGCCTCACAAGGTGAGGGGGATTCTGGAGATGAGAAAGCAAAGGCAATTGCAGCCGCGAAAGCGAAAGCCGCTGCTGCAGCAAGGGCAAAGGGAGCTGTAAATAAGATAGAGGAAGAACCGCAGCAGGTAGAACCATCAGTTAACCAACCATATGTAAATCGCTATGTGGAGGTTGTTAAGGAGAGGGTAGGAGAATATGCATTAGTAGATTCCTATATTAATAAGCTTTCAAAAGATGTTCCAACGCTTGTGGCGGAGCCTTCGAAATATTATGAAGTGATGGAATTGCTACGATTCCATGAGGGACTTGCTTTTGATTATATGTCAGAGCTACATGCGACGGATTTTGTGACACATATGGAAGTATACGTTCATTTATTTTCATATGGAAAGAAACAGTCAGTAGCAGTGAAGGTAAAGCTCGATAGGGAAGCGCCGCAAGTAAAATCGGTGACGCCGCTTTGGAAAGGGGCAGATTGGCCGGAGCGTGAAACGTATGATTTGCTCGGTATTGTATTTGAAGGTCATCCTAATTTATCTCGCATTTTAATGCCGGATGATTGGGTGGGGTATCCGCTTAGGAAGGATTATGAACCGTATGATGTGGAGGTGTAGCTTGTGATCCGTACGGAAGAGATGCTCTTAAATGTAGGGCCGCAGCATCCGAGTACACATGGTGTGTTTCGGCTTGTGATTAAGATTGACGGGGAAATTATTAAAGAGGCTACACCGGTTATCGGATATTTGCATCGCGGAACAGAAAAGATCGCTGAGAGCTTGCAATATACACAAATTATCCCGTATACAGATCGAATGGACTATTTATCAGCAATGACGAATAATTACGTCCTTTGCCACGCTGTAGAGACGATGATGGATCTTGAGATTCCAGAGCGTGCTGAATATTTACGGGTGCTTGCGATGGAGCTTGGGAGAGTTGCGAGCCATCTCGTCTGGTGGGGAACGAACCTGCTTGATATAGGAGCGGTTAGTCCATTTTTATATGCCTTTCGTGAACGAGAGATGATTATAAATTTATTAAGTGAATTGTGCGGTGCAAGGCTTACTTTCAACTATATGAGAGTCGGCGGCGTGAAGTGGGATGCGCCAGACGGCTGGATTGAAAAGGTGAAAGAGTTTGTTCCGTATATGAGAGAGCAATTGGCAGGTTACCACGACCTCGTTAGCGGAAATGAAATTTTCTTAAATCGTGTGAGGGGCGTTGGCGTATATAGCGCGGAAGAGGCGATCTCGTATTCTTTAAGTGGCGCAAATTTGCGGTGCACGGGAGTCCGCTTTGATCTTCGCAAAGATGAGCCGTATTCTATTTATGATCGTTTTGACTTTGATGTTCCTGTTGGGATCTCGGGAGATGCTTGGGATCGCTACGTTTGCCGGATGGAGGAAATTGAGGAGTCATTGAAAATTATTGAGCAAGCAGCCGAGCAGTTCCCGAAAGACGGCGCTGTGCTGGCGAAAGTGCCGAAAATTATTAAAGCACCTAAGGGAGAAGCGTTCGTCCGTATAGAGTCACCGCGGGGAGAGATTGGTTGTTATATTGCTAGTGATGGAAAGAAAGAGCCGTACCGCTTGAAATTTCGCAGACCGTCTTTTTATAATTTGCAAATCTTACCGAAGTTATTGAAAGGTGAAAACATCGCCAATTTAATTACGATTTTAGGTGGGGTTGATATTGTACTTGGGGAGGTTGACGGCTAATGATTGAGACGCTCTTACAATCACCTTCAAGCTGGACGAATTTCTTCATTTTTTTCGGATTAGCGGTGCTTCTATTATTTGCAGTCCTTGGCTTCGTTACATACGGTATTTTGGCAGAACGGAAAGTGATGGGATTTATGCAAGGGCGGATTGGACCAAACCAAGTTGGGGGCCGGTTCGGTTTACTCCAAACGGTAGCTGATGTTTTGAAACTATTATTAAAAGAAGATAGCATTCCGAAAGCTGCTGATAAACCGTTGTTTATATTAGCACCTGTTATTGCATTCGCACCAGCATTTATGGTGCTTGCGGTTATCCCGTTTACTGATAAATTTCAGTTCGCGGATATTGGTATAGGATTGCTGTATTACATTGCTGTTTCTGGGATTACGACGATCGGCGTCGTAACTGGGGGATGGGCATCAAATAATAAATATTCCCTTTTAGGAGGGATGCGTGCGGCAGCGCAAATGATTTCTTATGAGATTCCACTTGTGATGAGTGTAATTGGCGTCGTTTTGTTAGCTGGTAGTCTTAACTTGAATGAAATTGTAGCGGCGCAGGAAAAGGTATGGTACATTTTCGCACAGCCAATCGGTTTCGTCATTTTCTTAATCGCGGCAGTTGCAGAGTTAAATAGGACACCGTTTGATTTACCCGAAGCGGAGTCAGAACTTGTTTCAGGATACCATACGGAATACTCAGGTTTTCGATGGGCGTTTTTCATGCTTTCAGAGTATGTGTATTTCTTCGGGATGTCATCTTTAATTACAGTACTCTTTTTAGGAGGCTGGAATCCAGTTATGTTCCTTGGGTTTATTCCAGGATCCGTATGGTTTGCTTTGAAATTCAGCAGTGTGGTCTTTCTATTGATTTGGTTCCGCGTTACGTTCCCGCGCATAAGAGGTGACCAGTTAATGGAGTTTGGCTGGAAAGTATTATTACCAATCGCACTTGCAAATATTTTCTTAACGGCATTGATTAAGGAGCTATTCTTCTAATCTATAAAGGGGGTGCCAGTAAGAGATGAAAGGACTATTTAAAGGGTTAAAATATACGCTTAGTAATTTGAGTAAGAAAAAGGTGACGTATGATTATCCAAATCAACCGTTGCCATTACCAGACCGATTTCGAGGTATTCAAAAGTTTTATCCGGAGAAATGTATTGTTTGTAATCAGTGTTCCAACATTTGTCCGACAGATTGCATTCAATTAACAGGAAAAAAACATCCTGATCCTACGAAAAAAGGGAAAATTATCGACACGTATGATATTAATTTTGAAATTTGTATTCTTTGCGATTTATGTACAGAAGTTTGCCCGACAGAGGCGATTGTAATGACAAATAACTTTGAACTTGCAGAGTATTCACGTGATGATTTATTTAAAAATTTGCAGTGGCTTGACGAGAACGACGAGAACATCAGGAAGGAGAATAAAGCATGAACGGCGAGTTTGTAGCTTTCTTTATATTATCCTTGTCTGCGATTATCGGTGGCGTTCTTATGCTGAATTTAACGAAAGTAATGCATATGATGCTGGCCCTTGTGCTTACGTTCCTTAGCATTGCGGGTTTGTACTTTCTCTTATCAGCCGAATTTATCGGAGTGGCACAAATTTTACTTTACTCTGGTGCAATCACTATTATTATGATTTTTGGCATTATGTTAACGAAACATAACGCGGAAAATGAATCGCGCCTTACTCTTCGAAAATGGATTATCTTCTTTGCGGTTGTAGCATTTGGAGCAGTTATGTATTTCGCTGTTAATAGTATCGATTTTTCAAATCAAAGCACACAAGGAAGTTTACCTCTCCATGAAAATAACACACTTCAAATCGGTACACTTCTCTATTCAAAATATATTATTCCATTCGAATTAACCTCAGTTATTTTACTTGTAGCACTTGTAGGAGCGATTATCCTTGCGAAGAAGGATGAGGGAGAGGAGGATTCCCATGAGTAGCGTTCCGGCTTCTGCATATTTAACACTTGCGATTATTTTGTTTTGCATCGGCTTATTTGGAGCTTTAACAAAGCGAAATACAGTAATTGTACTAGTTTGTATCGAATTGATGTTAAACGCCGCCAATTTAAATCTAGTAGCGTTTAGTAAATTAGGCTTGTTTCCGAATTTAACAGGACAAATTTTTTCGCTGTTTACGATGTCTGTAGCGGCAGCGGAGGCAGCGGTAGGTCTTGCAATTTTGATTGCTTTGTACCGTAATCGCCCGACAGTTCATGTAGATGAGATGGATACGCTCAAAGGATAGCATTGTGACCGAAAAGGGGGAAGGAAACAATGATCGATTATGCATGGCTCATACCGCTTTTCCCGCTTGTTTCGTTTTTGTTACTTATTGTGTTCGGGAAGAAAATTAGAGAGGGAAGTAGTGTACTAGGTATTTTCTTTACCTTTCTCTCCTTTATATCCGCGGTAGTGGTACTAATAGAACGATTTTCATCCGAGGCAGTGAAGCATAAGTGGGTATGGCTTAGGGTAGGAGATATAGATATATCATTTGGTTTTGAAGTTACCGCATTAGGGGCTTTAATGTTGTTTATCGTTACACTTGTGAGTTTTCTTGTACATGTGTACTCAAAAGGTTATATGAAAGGTGACACCAGATTACCAACCTTTTATGCATATTTAGGGCTCTTTACCTTTGCGATGCTTGGGCTAGTTATATCGACGAATTTATTACAGCTTTATATATTTTGGGAGTTAGTCGGCCTTGGTTCGTTTTTACTTATCGGTTTTTATTTCTTTAAAGAAGAAGCGAAGGCTGCTGCGAAAAAGGCTTTTATTATGACACGCATTGGGGATGTTGGGCTATTTATTGGGATGATATTAATTTTTTGGCACGCAGGTAGTTTTGAATATGACGCGATTTTTAAAGCGATTCATACGGGCGACCTCTCTCCTTCTATGATTACAATAACGGCGATATTAATTTTTATCGGTGCGATGGGGAAATCGGGTCAGTTCCCGCTTCATACATGGTTGCCAGATGCAATGGAAGGACCGACGCCTGTTTCGGCGCTTATTCACGCGGCAACGATGGTTGCAGCCGGCGTATATTTAGTAGCGACGATGTTCCCGCTATTTTCAGCAAGTGCGGTAGCGATGCAAACTGTGGCAATCGTTGGGGCTTTCACCGCAATCTTTGCGGCCTCTATCGGTCTAGTGCAAACAGATATTAAGAGGGTTCTTGCTTATTCTACAGTTAGTCAGCTCGGGTATATGATGCTTGCGCTAGGCTCGGCTGGTTATGTAGCTGGTATCTTTCACTTAACGACACACGCCTTTTTTAAAGCATTATTGTTCCTGGCAGCAGGAAGTGTAATTCATGCAGTCCATACGCAAAACATTAATAAAATGGGCGGTTTACAGAAAAAGATGAAAGTAACCGGTGCACTATTTTTAATAGGCACACTTGCAATTAGTGGTGTTCCTCTTCTTTCCGGATTTTTTAGTAAAGATGAAATTTTAGCGGCGGCTTGGATGAATGGCAATTACTTTCTATTCGTTTTAGCAGTAATTGCGGCATTTCTAACAGCATTTTATATGTTCCGTCTATATTTTCTTGTCTTTACGGGGGAAACGAAGACGAAGGAAGAGGTGCATGAATCACCTCGCACCATGACGTATCCGATGATTGCCCTTGGTGTTCTTGCGGTAGTGGCAGGTTATATAAATACACCGTGGTTCGGGACGTTTCTTGGGGATTGGCTTACGAAAGATATAGGATTCCAGGTGAAGGAAGTGCATGGACCTGTTTGGATTATGGTTGTTGCGACGCTCGTTTCATTTGCGGGAATTGCCCTCGCATATTTCATATATGGCAAGAAATCTATCTCTAGAGATTGGGCCGGCGGAGAAGGGACGTCTCTTTATAACCTTTTGAAAGAAAAATATTATGTGGATGAACTATACAATGCGACAGTACTTCCTATTACGAAAGGAATCGCTCATGTGCTTCGCTTATTTGAAGTATACGTTGTAGAAGGAATCGCGGTTTTAATTGCTGGACTCGTTAAAGGTATGAGTGGACTAGGATCACGGCTTCAAAACGGGAATGTACAAGTGTATGGAACTGTAACAGCAGTTTCGCTCGCAGTGCTCCTAATTATTTTGTTATATACGGGAGGGGATTTACGGTGAATGGATTGCTATTAACGTTCTTCATTTTTTCCCCGCTTTTAGGAATTCTCTTGCTTTTATTAACGCCGAAACGAGAATCGCGTACAGTGCAGGCGCTTGGTTTATTCGGAACGGCGCTTCCATTTGGAATTGCTACCGTCCTTGCTTGTACATACGCTTCAGGAAAGAGCTTATCGATATTTGATGAAAAAGTGAAATGGATTAAATTTGGGGATTTCACAGCAGTGGACAAAAGGTGGTTTTCAATTTATTACGAGCTCGGCATTGATGGTTTATCGCTTGTAATGATGGTGCTCACAGCTCTTCTAGCGATGCTTGCAGCTATTGCGGCACTTTCTATTAAAAGAAATTTGAAAGCATTCTACATGCTGTTACTCATGTTAGAAATAGGTATGCTCGGTGTCTTCGCTGCTCAAAATTTAATGTTGTTCTTCATGTTCTTTGAGATTACGTTGCCACCAATGTTTTTATTAATTGGCAAGTGGGGGAAATTGTCGAGTGAAAAGGCTGCATATAGTTATTTAATATATAACGGTATTGGATCAGCTATTTTACTTATCGTTTTCTCGGTTTTATTTGCGAAAACAGGTACAACAAATATTGCGGAGCTTAAAGAAATATTAACGAGTGTAGGTGCTGGGGGAGGAATGGCCGTCTCAAGTAGCGTACAGTTCGGCTTGTTTCTTGCCATAATGATTGCTTTTGCGATTAAACTCCCTGTTTTCCCTTTGCATCGCTGGATGGTCAATGTACACATAGAAGCGCATCCCGCTGTAGTTATGCTTCACGCGGGGGTTTTGCTGAAGATTGGTGCGTACGGTATTGTTCGCTTCGGGAAAGGATTATTCCCAGAATATTTTCGTGATTTTGCAACGCTAATTGCGGTTTTAGGGGTAATTAATTTATTGTATGGGGCCTTTCTAGCACTCATCCAAACGGACTTTAGAAAGGTACTTGCTTACTCTAGTATTTCGCATATGGGCATTGTATTAATGGGGCTGGCGGCGTTAAATGCACCAGGTATACAAGGGGCATTGTTCCAAGTTGTGTCTCACGGTTTAATTGCGGCCTTACTCTTCTTCTTGCTTGGCATTATTGAAGAGCGTTTCGGGACTTCGGATATTACAGCACTTGGTGGACTTGCAAAAAGTGTTCCGGTGCTTAGCGGTTTCTTCCTAGCGGGCGGTATGGCATCGCTTGGAATGCCAGGGATGTCCGGATTTATTAGCGAATTCCTTGCCTTTCTCGGTTTATTCCAAGGGAAACCTGTTATCGCCGCCGTCGGTGTAATTGGAATTATTTTAACCGCTGTATACGTATTAAGAGCGACACTTCAAGTGATATTTGGTAAGAAAGAATGGGAAGCGAAATTTGATATACACGGATGGGAGTACGTTCCTGTTATAGTGCTTATCGTTTGTATTATTGCAATTGGGGTAATGCCAGAACTACTAGGGGATCCACTTCAAACTACATTGAAAACATTGGGGGTGAAGTAGGATGGATATGAACACGTTACTTAGCTTATCATGGCATCTCATGGTACCAGAATTCATTATTCTCGGGGCAGCGATCCTTCTTTCCATATGTGATTTGTTTTTTAAGCTAAACCATAGGTACGTTGCGATGGGTGCAATTGCCGCTTCCTTGTTAGCGATAGTGTCATTAATGACGCTATATAGCGAACCGGCAGGAGATATTTTAAATGGATCGTTTGTACTAGATGGATTTTCAAAAGGATTTAAAACGTTGTTATTAGGCGGAGCAGCTCTCGTTTTATGTATAGCAATAAGCGATGAAAAGAAGGAGCCTATTCAAGATAAAGGGGAATATTATTATTTGTTTTTAATGGCGCTTCTTGGAGCGATGTTCATGGCGTCTAGCGTTGATTTCATCACATTGTTCGTTGGTTTAGAGTTGCTTTCGCTTTCTTCCTATATTTTAGTAGGAATCCGAAAAAGAAACCGCGCATCGAATGAGGCTGCAATGAAATATGTCATTAACGGAGGAATTGGAACAGCAATTACACTCTTTGGAATGAGCTATTTATACGGTATTACAGGGTCGACCAACATAGTGGAAATGCAAAAGGTATTTACGCAAGGATTGGCTGGGGGCATTCAGTTATTGTTAGCCCTCGCATTTCTACTTTTGCTCGTTGGACTCTCATTCAAAATTGCAACAGTGCCATTTCATATGTGGGCACCAGATGTGTATGAGGGAGCGGCTACACCTGTCACTGCTTTTCTCGGAACGATTTCTAAAATTGCTGGTTTTCTACTCATTACGCGTTTGTTTCTTATGGTGTTTGCAGGTGTGGCAATCCAAGGAGACGCACAATCTTTGTACGGGCGTATGAGTATATACATTGCGGTACTAGCTAGTATTACGATGATTGTTGGGAACGTAGTAGCATTAAAGCAATACAACGTAAAACGTCTATTTGCCTATTCAGGTATCGCGCATGCTGGGTATTTGCTAGTCCCTCTTGTAGCGCTATCGCAGTTTACGATGGATAGTATGTGGTTTTATATGCTTGCATATATGCTTATGAATATAGGGGCATTTGCAATCATCCACGGATTAATCTTACAAAATGATAAGGAAAATATGACTATTTTTACAGGGTTATACAAGCGATCCCCATTTACAGCTATAGTGATGACGATCTTTATTTTATCATTAGCTGGAATACCGGGGACAGCAGGTTTCATCGGAAAAATTAACATCTTTTTAGGGGCACTTCATGTTGAGCCTACTCATTACGTATTAGCTTCTATTATGATGGGGACAACAGTTATTTCATTCGTATATTACTTCCGGATATTACAGCAAATGTTTTTCCGCACAGAAGGGGCAGAAGAAAAGCTTCGGTTACCGTTAAATATAAAGATTGTCATGAGTCTTTGCGCAATTTCAATTGTAATACTGGGAATTATGCCGATGATTGGTTACAATTTCTTCTATGAATATTTTCCATTAATGAAAGATTTCTTCTTCTTAGGGAACGTGGTACAATGGTAAAAATAAAAGGTGTAGAGTCCGTACTCTACGCTTTTTATTTTGGAGTAACAGTAAATGAAAACACCTATAGGTATATGTTTTTTAACAGAAAATTACGATGTAAAATGTAAGATGTTTATTTGCGTGTGAAAAAGTGTGGCTCCTACTTATTTGTGGTATCGTTTTTTACATCTTGCGTAAGTAGTAGCCAAGCAAAAAAAGGGGTCGATTTTTTGGCACATCTTTTAGGGCAACAAGCACTGATTGCCATTGTTTCGCATTTATTGTTTATTACCATTACGTGGTGGGCCTTACAAGGTATTCACATTGAGCGCTTAATGAAGTCTGGAAAAGTGATGCAGACGAGAGTATTACTTATCCTAATTACAATTGCAATTGGGACATCTGTAAGTAACTTTTTCCTTGATTATTTAGGCTATTCAAAGAGTTTAACGTATTTAGTAAAGTAAGTGTATAGAACCTCATATCTCCGTTAACAATGGGGATAGGAGGGGATGAAATTGAAGTTTAAAGCCATTCTTATCGTTATCGTAAGTGTTGTTTTATTTTTGGTTGGATATAAAGAGATGAAACCTATAAGCGACGAACAGAAAATGGAGAGCATGATTGCAGCTTTAGAGAAGAACGATGCAAAAGTAGAGCGGTGGTCATGGTTAGCGCGAGAAACGAAAACAATTTCTAATATACATACGTTTCAAAAATTGTTAAACGATGTGAAGGAAGAGGCAAACATCGAAAGTTGGGAATTAGAACAATCTCCAGATGGATATAAGGCTACATCCTATAAAAAATCTTCTTCACATGAAGAACGAATAGTAGTAACTTGGAGTAAGGAAAATACTAAAGAAAACACTTTTATTATTTTTGAAGTGAGCGGGGCGAAATGGGACCCGAAGTACGTTCAGAACATGGATAAAATTTTTAGTGAAAAACCTATAATTTACACTTGTGTTCAAGGTGTACTGAATGATAAGATTGAAGGTGTTTTGCAAAATAAAACCAATCAGGTTTTGAAAGATCTTTCAGCAAGAGCGATCGAGCAGATAGAAGAAAGAGCATTTGTATCAGTCTCCGCATATAATAAAAAGTGGAATGACGCTCTTTCAACAAATAGAGAGAAAATAAATGTGCAAATAGCAATACGTTCTACAAACAACAAAGATACAATTGTGGTTGGCACACCGATCATAACTTCTGAGTATTGAGTGAATAGATACTGAAAAAAGGACACGGAGGGGAATAATTTGGAAAAGATCATCGTCCGTGGCGGAAAGCGGTTAAGCGGCACAGTGCGTGTTGAGGGCGCAAAAAATGCTGTATTACCTATAATCGCTGCAGCCCTATTAGCGAGTGACGGAAAGAATGTACTATCTGAAGTACCAGTATTATCTGATGTATACACAATTAACGAGGTATTACGTCATTTAAATGCTGAAGTCGTATTTGAAAATAACCAAGTAACAATCGATTCTTCTAAAGAATTAAACATTGAGGCACCATTTGAGTATGTACGTAAGATGCGTGCATCTGTTCAAGTAATGGGACCATTATTAGCACGTAACGGTCGTGCTCGTATTGCACTTCCTGGTGGATGTGCAATTGGTTCACGTCCAATTGACCAACATTTAAAAGGCTTCGAAGCAATGGGAGCGAAAGTAAAAGTTGGTAACGGATTTGTTGAGGCACACGTAGAGGGCGAACTAAAAGGAGCTAAAATTTATTTAGACTTCCCAAGCGTAGGCGCGACAGAAAACATTATGTCTGCAGCTACATTAGCAAAAGGGACAACAGTCCTTGAAAACGCAGCGAAAGAGCCAGAAATCGTTGACTTAGCTAACTTCTTAAATGCAATGGGAGCGAAAGTACGCGGAGCTGGAACTGGAACGATTCGTATTGAAGGCGTTGAAAAATTATATGGTGCAAACCACCCTATTATTCCTGACCGTATTGAAGCAGGAACATTCATGGTTGCAGCGGCAATTACAGGTGGAGACATCTTAATTGAAAATGCTGTGCCTGAACATTTACGCTCAATTACAGCGAAAATGGAAGAAATGGGTGTTAAAATTATTGAGGAAAATGAAGGTGTACGTGTTATCGGCCCAGATAAGTTAAAAGCGGTTGATATTAAAACTATGCCTCATCCAGGTTTCCCAACAGACATGCAATCACAAATGATGGCATTATTACTACATGCTGATGGAACAAGTATGATTACAGAAACGGTATTCGAAAACCGCTTTATGCACGTTGAAGAATTCCGTCGTATGAATGCTGATATTAAAATCGAAGGTCGTTCTGTAATTATGAACGGTCCAAGTAGCTTGCAAGGAGCTGAAGTTGGCGCAACTGATTTACGTGCTGCAGCAGCATTAATCTTAGCTGGTTTAGTATCAGAAGGTTATACTCGTGTAACAGAGTTAAAACATCTTGATCGCGGTTATGTAGATTTCCATAAGAAATTAGCTGCATTAGGTGCAACTATTGAACGTGTAAACGAAAAAGTAGAAGAAGTGAAAGAACAAGAAGTTTCTGATCTTCACGCTTAATTGAAGTAGTCTCTATGTCTTTTGACATAGGGGCTATTTTTTTTGGGTTATTACTGTTATAGTCAATAAATTCCATACTTATGCACGTCTCAGTGAAAATATTTAGAAAATTTTTGTTTTATTCCACTATTTGCGGTCAGTAAAACCCCACTGATTATAGTTTCACTTTATATCGATACCCCCAAGTATGTTCTAAAAGATCCCGTATTTCCATAAGAATGAAAGGAATCCAACTTTATCCCGCATTAACGGTCAGTAAAACTCCCACCTCAAAATTCGGCTGAAGCAAAGAAGTTAAGTGGGAGTCGGGCTGCCCGTAAATGCCCGATTGGTTCAACTAATAATCAGTGGGGGATGAACAAAACCCCCCACTGATTAAAGTTTCACTTTATATTGGGGGAATAGGATGAAATTTTCAAAGCCACTTTTCATTACAGTAGCGCTCTTAATAGCGCTCGTTATCATTGTACCTGCTGCTCTTGTTATTCCGTTTGCGAAAGCAAAAGTAGGGGAAGAAGCAGCTTCTAAAACTCCTCCAGCGATAGAAAGTATACCAGCTCCAGGGAAAGTGGATACAGCGGTTCAAGTTGCTGTATATCGTGATCAGCAGAAGAAGGTAGAAACATTACCTATGGAGGAGTATGTGGCCGGTGTAGTAGCTTCTGAGATGAATGCCAGCTTTGAAATAGAGGCGCTAAAGGCGCAGGCATTAGCAGCAAGAACATTTGTAGTGCAGCGTATGCTAAGCGGTGGTAAGAAAAACAATGCGGACGTGACAGATACAGTGAAAGATCAAGTGTACAAAAGCAAAGAGGAATTGAAGAAACAATGGGGTAATAACTATGAAAATAATTTAAAGAAAATTGAGGAAGCCGTTTCGAAAACCGCAGGACAAGTTTTAACGTATGATGGAAAACCAATTTCAGCATCCTTCTTCTCAACGAGTAACGGACGAACAGAAAATGCAGCTGATTATTGGGGAAATGATTATCCGTACTTGAAAAGCGTAGATAGTCCGTGGGATCAAGCCTCTCCAAAATTTACGAGTGAGCAAAAATTCACAGTAGCTGATTTTCAAAAACGTCTCGGTGTGAAAGTACTAGCAAACGGAAAGGTTGGTAATATTAAAGACCTTACGGAAGGAAAGCGAGTAAAGGATGTAGAGTTCCAAGGGGAAACATTAACAGGAAAACAAGTTCGTGAAAAGTTAGATTTACGCTCCTCAGACTTTACGTGGAAACAAGAAGGGGATAACATCACCGTTACAACGAAAGGATTCGGTCACGGCGTCGGTATGAGCCAGTACGGTGCGAATGGTATGGCAGCGGAAGGTAAGAAATATACAGAGATAGTCGCTCATTACTATAAAGGCATTGAAATAAAGACGATGAATGATTATGAAGGAAAATTGATGGTGAAGAAGTAGGTGTCAGGGGTTTCCTGATACCTACTTCTTTTTTTGTTTAAAATATCATAATTTTCCATTAATTGTTTGGTATAATAGGATAAAAACATTTGGGGGAGACGAAATGGCGCTACTGGAGTTGAAACAGTTAGGGAAGACGAACCAGTTACCGGCAATTGAGCTAGAGGTTGAGAAGGGACAATGTGTTGTTTTGCAGTGTAATAACCATACAGCTAAAGTGTTGCACCGCATCATTATCGGTGAAGAAGCAGCTTCAACTGGGAATGTACTATTTGAAGGCACAGCGATTGGAAAGAAGAATTATTCCCGCATTGGTTTTTGTTTTTTGAAAGATGAAGCATACGATCGTTTGAAGGTGAGGGAGTACTTCAAGTTTATATTAGGGCTTTATGAATCTAACATGAGTATGGAAGAAGTAGTACAATATGTCGGTCTCCTAGATAAGTTGAACGTTAAAATAGAAAAACTATCATTTTCAGAGAAACGCCGTCTTCATCTTGGGCGAGTTATGATTCATAATCCGGATTTAGCTATTTTAGAAGAGCCAGAGCAAAATGTGGATACAGAGAGTACGATCATTATTCGAAAAGCGATTATGAAAATGAAAGAGCAAGGAAAGGCAATCTTTATTACGTCTTCCTTTTTATCAGATGCCCTTTCGCTGACAGAAGATGTGTACATATTAAACAACGATGGTGTGAAAAAGATAGAAATAGAGCAAGAGGAAGTTGAAGAAGTCGATGAAGAAAAAGTAGTTCAAATGATTCCGCAAATGAAACTGGAAAGAATACCAGCGAAAGTGAACGATAAAATCATTTTACTGGATCCGATGGAGATCCATTTCATTGAAACACAAAATGGAGTGACACATATTCATGTGCGCGAAGGTGACTTTGTATGTGCATTAACATTAAGTGAACTAGAAATGAGATTAGCAGGATTCGGGTTCTTCAGATGTCATCGCTCGTACCTCGTTAATTTACAAAGAGTAAGAGAAGTTATTACGTGGACACGTAATAGTTTTAGTTTAATTTTGGATGACGAAAGAAAAAGTTCAATCCCGCTTTCAAAAGGACGAATGGATGAGTTAAAAGGTGTAATTGGGCTATAAAAATGCTCCAATAAGCTTAAAATAGGATCCATTCACCGGTAAAAATACTCCTTTTATCGGTATTTTACTGCGCCTACCCTTTGTTTTTCATATGATTGAGTCAAGAAAAGCGAAACAAACGAAAAGCGCTAAAGCGACTTTCATCTATAAAAAGAAAAACAAAGGGGATGACGAAATGACATTGGCAATTGAAATGAAAGATGTAATGAAAAGTTTCGATGGAAAAACGGCCCTTCGAAATGTAAATATTGAGGTGAAGCAAGGAGAAATCTTTGGATTCCTCGGACCGAGTGGATCTGGGAAAACAACAACAGTAAAGATTTTAACTTCTCAATTGCTTCATAGCGTTGGAACAGTACGAGTGTTAGGGAAAGACATTACAGGGCCAAGTAGTATCGATTACAAACGAATCGGTATTTTAACAGACAACAGCGGCTTATACGAAAGACTTAGCATTTATGATAACTTACTATTATTTTGTGACTTATACGATTGTAAAAAAGAACGAATCGATGAAGTACTAGCACAAGTGAACTTATTAGATGATAAAAAAACACAAGTAAAAAAATTGTCAAAAGGAATGAAGCAGCGTGTCACACTAGCGAGAGCGATCCTTCATAAACCAGATATCCTCTTCTTAGATGAACCAACATCTGCACTTGATCCAGTAAACGTACAAAACATTCATAAAATCTTAAAAGACTTAAATAAAGAGGGAACGACGATTTTCTTAACGACTCACAATATGGACGAAGCAGAAACACTTTGTAACCGCATTGCCTTTCTATGCGGGGGAGAAATTGTAGCGCTTGATACACCAGAAAACCTTCGATTGCAATACGCGAAAGATCAAATACAAGTCGTATTAAAAGATAAGCAAAAAGAAGTAGTGCAAAAAGACGAATTAGGTGCAAAACGTATTTCAGAATGGATGAAAAAAGGTGAATTACTATCCATTCATTCACACGAACCAACGCTAGGCGATATCTTTATTGAAGTTACTGGGAGGGGATTATAATGACATTTTCAATGAGACGATTTTCAGCTATTTTTCGGAAAGAGTTACAGGATTTTAAAACGAATTCACAAACTTTAATTATGATGGCAATGCCAGTTTTTTTTGCAATACTATTTAGTCGTGCAGACAACTTTAGAGAAGCTGGGGCAGGTACATTAACTGCGATGGCGTTAGTTATGGTCGGAGGTTTTGTACAGGCAATGCTCATCGCTGAAGAAAAAGAAAAAAATACGCTTCGTGTTCTTATGCTATCACCAGCATCATCAATTGAAGTATTAATTGGTAAAAGTTCATTAACAGGTCTGATTACAGTTGCAATTTGTTTTATTAATCTACTTATTTTAGGTAAATTAGAAGGTAATTTTGCAATATTATTACTCATCTTTGTTCTTGGAATGCTAATATTTAATCTCATTGGCACTTGTATCGGATTATTAGCTCAAAATGTGCCACAAACCTCAACAATTGGATTGCCAATATTAATGACATTTCTTTTGGGCGATTTAATTGGGATGTTTGTGAAGAATGAAGTTGTTACAAAGATGATTGGTTATTTACCAACTCGTCATATCGGTCTTGCAGTTAGCAGTGTTATAAAAGGTGAAGGTTTTAGTGCAATTGCTAGTAATTTATTGAATATAACTATTTGGTTAGTTGCAGTACTTGTTATTACGCTCTTCATTTATAGAAAGAAACAAATGGACTAAAAACTGAGCTGAAACGCTCAGTTTTTTCCTTTTTCTATCATTTCCTCGGAAATTTTGCAATTCCTATACATATTTTTACAGATTTTGTCGAAAAGTAATTAGTTATAGGTTGTATAGGATGAGTGAATATTGTTCAAAATGATTGCTGAGGTGATGATGGAATGCGAGGAAGAAATAGTAAAAAGTCGCAAAAAGTAGTACATTTATTTCAAAAAAGATGGGTGTTTCCGGCACTATACATTGCTTGTGCAGCGGTAATCTTAATGGTTGCGCTATGGTTCCAGGGAGCTAATCCAAAGAAAGCTCCGAACCAAGATCAAGCAACACCGTATACACAAACGGAAGATCCGGCAGTGCCAGTAACAAAATCTTCAGAAGTAGTGAAAATGCCAGCTGCAGTAAATGCAGAAGTAGTAGTACAGAAGAAATTCTATGAAGATGCAGCATCAGAGGCGGAACAAGAAAAAGCACTTGTTTTTTATAACAACACATATTCCCCGAATAAAGGAATTGACATTGCTGCGAAAAACGGAAAAGAATTTGATGTTACAGCTGCTTTAAGTGGTACAGTAACGAAAGCTGAAAAAGATTCACTTCTTGGTTATGTTGTAACGGTAGATAGTGGAAATGGTGTAGCGGCATCTTATCAAAGCTTAGGCAGTGTGAAAGTAGAAAAAGGTGCAAGAGTCGCGCAAGGTGAAGTGTTAGGAAAATCAGGTCTAAATGTAATGAATAAAGATGCAGGTTCTTACGTTCACTTTGAAGTACGTAAAGACAATGTGGCTGTGAACCCTGAGCGTTATTTAAATAAATCAGTAGCAGAAATTAAAGCTGATGCAGGTGCTGCAAAGGCGACGAATGCTTCTGGTAAAAAAGCTGATGACAAATCTCAAAAAGAAGAAAAGTCGACAAGCACGAAACCAGAAAGTAAAACAGAAGATAAGTCTCAAAAAGAAGAGAAATCGACAAGCGGCTCGACTAGTGATAAAGAGACGAACGGCAAACAAGATGAGAAATCGACAAGCGGTTCGACTAGTGATAAAGAGACGAACGGCAAACAAGATGACAAATCTCAAAAAGAAGAAAAATCAACGAATGGTTCTACAGAATCATCTAACGGTTCTTCTTCACAAGAATAATAAAGTGAAAAAATCAGTTCTCATTAGGAGAGCTGATTTTTTTATCCCGCATTAACGGGCAGTAAGACTCCCACCTCAAAATTCAGCTGAAGCAAAGAAGTTAGGTGGGAGATCAACTGCCCGTAAACGCCCGATTGGTTCAACTAATAATCAGTGGGGGATGAACAAAACCCCCACTGATTAAAGTTTCACTTTATTTTCATATAAAAATAATCAATTTCGAGAAAAAAGTTGCAATAACAAGGAAAAATGACGAGATTCTCGAATATATATTACAAAAGGGAGGGGATACTGTGTCATTTTTATCTGTTCTGTCGATTGCTATCATTTTATTGTTTGTTTTATTCGCTTTATATTATTATATTGCCGGTAAGAAAGAAGTCCCCCACCATCAGTTGTTAGAAGAAGAATATGAAAGAGAAGAGTGACACCTTTTATAAAGAGGTGTCACTTTTTTTCGCCATAATTGTCATCGTTAATGTATTTCTCACAAAAAAACGTAATTTTTCTTAACTTAGTCCGCAAAAATAGTGAACATGTAGCATATATCAGTAGTGCGGGCAATACAATGGTATAAACCAATGCAAAGAGAGTGTTTGAGGTGAGAAATCGTGAATCATTTCATTATAAATCCAAGAATGTTTAACGCTTACAAACAGCACTCACATTTACTTCATAGTCGTATGCAGCGAGTCTCATTTCACACTTCTCACATCCAATTTAGGGAGGCGAGTGGTGTGCACGATTACATCAAAGAGAGAACTATCAAGATTGGCAAGTATATCGTGGAGACAAGAAAGACAGTGCGTGTAATCGCAAAGGAATTTGGGGTATCAAAGAGTACAGTCCATAAAGATTTAACAGAACGTTTGCCAGAAATTAATCCAGAGCTCGCAAATGAAGTGAAAGAAATTCTTGATTATCATAAGTCTATTCGTCATCTAAGAGGTGGAGAAGCAACAAAGCAAAAGTACCGAAAAGAAGATACAGAAAACCCTGTGCGCCAATAAATCTAAAATAGCAAACATTCCTTGTGAATTCGGTAATATTTTTCAGAAGAATTCTTTTTGCGAATATTACGTTTCTGTTAAATTTATGATAAAATCAGAAATTAGGTGTAAAAGAATTCGGGTGTAACCTGATTTTGAATATCGAGGAGGAAATGACGGGAATGTTTGCGCGAGATATCGGAATTGACCTAGGTACGGCTAACGTATTAATTCATGTTAAAGGTAAGGGTATTGTATTAAATGAGCCATCTGTTGTGGCAATTGATCGTAATAGTGGAAAAGTATTAGCAGTAGGTGAAGAAGCAAGAAGTATGGTGGGACGTACACCTGGTAATATTGTAGCAATTCGTCCGCTTAAAGATGGTGTAATCGCAGATTTCGAAATTACAGAAGCAATGTTAAAGTATTTCATTAACAAATTGGACGTGAAGAGCTTCTTTTCAAAACCTCGCATTTTAATTTGCTGTCCAACAAATATCACATCTGTAGAACAAAAAGCAATTCGTGAGGCTGCTGAACGTTCAGGTGGTAAAACAGTATTTTTAGAAGAAGAACCAAAAGTAGCCGCAGTTGGTGCTGGTATGGAAATCTTCCAGCCAAGCGGAAACATGGTTGTTGATATTGGTGGAGGTACAACAGATATTGCCGTACTTTCTATGGGTGATATTGTTACCTCTTCCTCTATCAAAATGGCTGGCGATAAGTTTGATATGGAAATCTTAAACTACGTTAAACGTAAGTATAAGCTATTAATTGGAGAACGTACTTCAGAAAATATTAAAATTAAAGTTGGTACAGTATTCCCAGGTGCACGTAGTGAAGAGCTTGAAATTCGCGGACGTGACATGGTAACAGGTTTACCACGTACAATTACAGTATGCTCTGAAGAGATTACAGAAGCACTAAAAGAAGACGCAGCTATCATTGTACAAGCTGCAAAAGGCGTACTAGAGCGCACACCACCAGAACTATCTGCGGACATTATCGACCGTGGTGTTATTCTAACAGGCGGTGGAGCTTTATTACACGGTATCGACATGCTTCTAGCAGAAGAATTAAAGGTACCAGTATTAATCGCTGAAAACCCAATGCAATGTGTTGCTATTGGTACAGGTATTATGTTAGAGAATATCGATAAATTACCACGTCGTGCATTGAAATAAAGTGAGAAAGAGCTAAGGGAAAACCTTAGTTCTTTTTTTTTGATTTTTTTAATTCTAATTTTTTACGAAAACGGAAGAAAAATAGAGGAAAATAAAGAAATAGGGTGATATATCCGTATATATAGTTAAATTTAATGTTTTCTTATTTGAAAACGTATGTAATATAATGATTCGGAATACGACATTAAGGCAAAAAATGTTCAAATACATATTGCCTTTCCCTAATTTGGGCATACACTCTTTTCTACCTCCGTGTCAGTTGCTGGGAAGTGCAACTATTTTAATGGAATAGAGTGTATGCATTTTTTTATACATAGGAAGTAAAGTTTCACTTTATAATGACAAATAATAAACAAAATGGGATAATAACAATATGTCCAAGTGGTAAGACCAATATTACAAAAGGGGCGATTGTTACATGCTAAATATAGAACAAATTAAAGAAATCATTCCTCACCGTTATCCATTTTTACTTGTTGATAAAATATTAGAAGTGGATGAGGGGAAAAGAGCGGTTGGAATTAAAAATGTATCTGCAAACGAGGAGTTCTTTAATGGACACTTCCCAGATTATGCAGTTATGCCTGGTGTACTTATTGTAGAAGCATTAGCACAAGTTGGGGCAGTTGCTGTATTAAAGAAAGAAGAAAACCGCGGGAGACTTGCTTTCTTCGCAGGTATCGACAACTGCCGCTTCAAAAAACAAGTACGCCCAGGTGATCAACTTCGTTTAGAAGTAGAAATGACACGCGTACGTGGACCAATCGGAAAAGGCAAAGCAATCGCAACAGTAGATGGTGAAGTTGCGTGTGAAGCTGAAATTACATTTGCAATTGGTGATAAAAAAGAATAGATAGAATAAAAAAATCTTCTTGTAAAAATACAAGAAGATTTTTTTATTTACTATATATATCAATATAAATATAAAAATACAAACTAGTCAGAATATTAGTTGTAAACTAATTGGAATTACCATATAATTACTTTATCATTTATCTCGTTTTTGAGATAAATGATAAAGATATAAAAGAAATGAAGCTATTGTCATATTGTTACGGTCTTTGTATAGGACAAAATAGAACGGTATGGATTATGGTTAGATATGGGTGGCAATGGATGGATTTAACAGTGGAAATAAGTGGGGAATAAGCGTAATATATCGATCATGAATGAAATGGGCGTGTATATCGAGCATATAGAAATAGAAGGAAAAGGTCGCACTTAAAAAAAGGAGACTAGAACATGTTCGGGAGAAAGAAAAGAAAGCCATTAAAACAATTAATTACACATAAAGAGCCTAAATCGCGTATTACAGAACAATACCGCAACATTCGTACAAATATTGAATTTACATCTGTAGATACTCATATTCGTTCTCTTATTGTCACTTCAGCAGATCCAGGTGACGGAAAGACGACGACAATTGCAAATTTAGCAGTTGTTTTCGGTCAACAAGGAAAAAAAGTTTTAGTAATCGGAGCCGACTTACGTAAGCCAACGATACAAAACTTATTTGCAATACATCATTCAAATGGATTAACGAACGTATTATTAGGACAAGCAAAATTAATGCAATGTATTCAAAAGACAGATATAGAGAATGTATATTTAATGGGATCAGGTCCAATACCACCAAACCCGGCGGAACTGTTAGGGAATCGAGTAATGGACGAGGTATTACTAGAAGCGTATAACATGTTTGATATTATTTTAATAGACACACCGCCAGTTCTTGCGGTTACCGATGCACAAATACTTGCGAACAAATGTGATGGAATCATACTTGTCGTGCGCAGTGAAAAAACAGAAAAAGATAAAATAGTAAAAGCGAAACAAATTTTAGATAAAGCATCTGGCAAAATACTCGGTGTCGTTTTAAACGATAAAAAGGAAGAAAAAGAGCAGTATGGTTATTACTAAAATATAAAAAGCCAACAAAATTTTTGTTGGCTTTTTATTGTTTTCTGAAAATTCTTTATCAAGTTACACAGCATGAAAAACATGATAAAATAAAAATTTTGGAAAATGATTGGAATGTGTTGTCATATTTAAGATTATTTTGTAAGATTAAACTTGTTTCTTGTGAACGAATATAGAACTGAATTATTAAAAATGAAAAATGTAAGATTTATATGTTATAATTTTTCCTATGTGTAAATTTTAGAAAGTTGGAGGAACTTATGGAAGAAACAATTAGTCTAAAAGAGTTATTTCATATCTTAAAAAAACGTTTAGCAATGATCCTCGTAATCGCCTTTGGTGCAGCTATTGTAAGTGCTATCATTAGCTTCTTCTTCATGACACCAATCTATCAATCTTCAACGCAAATTCTTGTGAATCAGAAGAAGCAAGAGGGTACAATGATTCAAGCCGGTGAAATACAAACAAATATTCAATTAACGAATACATATAAGGTTATTATTAAAAGTCCAGTAATCTTAGATCAAGTGAATGAAAAATTAAATTTAAATATGACAGCGCAAGCTTTAACAGGAAAGATTAATGTTGCGAATGAAAAAGATTCACAGGTCATTTCTGTTACAGCTGAGGATAAAGATCCAAAAGTAGCTCGTGATATTGCAAATGCAACTGCGGATGTATTTAAAGGTGAAGTTGCTAAAATTATGAATGTCGATAACGTAACTGTATTATCAAAAGCAGAAGTTGCGGAAAATCAATCTCCAATTAAACCACGCCCGATGTTAAACGTAGCAATTGCTTTCGTTGTTGGATTAATGGCTTCAGTTGGTCTTGCATTCTTACTAGAATACTTAGATAACACAGTGAAAAAAGAAGAGGATGTAGAAAACTTACTTGGCTTACCAGTGTTAGGTATTGTTGCTCGTATGGATGAAGAAACAATGAACGTGAAATCGCATGCGCCATCATCAAGAAAAGTGAGGGGACAGACAATTGGTTCTTAATAGTTTATTTAAAAAGAAAAAAAATCATCGTCAACGTCGTCAACTGATTGCTCATCAACAACCGAAATCACCAATTTCAGAACAATATCGTAATATTCGAACGAATATTGAGTTTGCATCTGTTGATACAAACTTGCATTCACTTATGGTAACATCTGCGAACCCAAGTGAAGGGAAAACGACAACGACAGCGAATATGGCAGTTGTTTTTGCTCAACAAGGAAAGAAAGTATTATTAATTGATGCAGATATGCGTAAACCAGCGATGCATCAAATGTTCCAAGTAGACAATATTGTCGGATTAACGAATGTATTAACGCATAGTCAACGTTTAGAGAAGTGTATACAAACGACAAATGTAGATAATTTACACTTTTTAGCGTGCGGCCCAATCCCACCAAATCCAGCGGAATTATTAGGTTCGAAATCGATGCAAGAGCTTCTTGCTCAAGCATATAGTATGTACGATTTAGTTATTTTTGATTTACCACCAATTTTAGCTGTAACAGACGCACAAATTATGGCGAATGTATGTGATGCATCTATTCTAGTCGTTCGTAGTGAATCGACAGAAAAAGAAACAGCGGTAAAAGCAAAAGGATTATTAGAATCTGCAAAAGGTAAATTGTTAGGTGTTGTTCTGAACGATCGTGAACGTGAACATGGCTTATATTATTACTACGGTGCGAACTAATTAAAAAGTGAGATATGGCAAGAACATATCTCCTTTTTTCCTTTGAATATGAGATATATCTCATATTCAAAGGAAAAAAGATTTCTATACGAGAGGAAGGGTGAGAAGAATGATTGATTTACATTGTCACATTTTATCTGGCATCGATGACGGAGCACAAAGCGTAACGGATAGTTTAGCGATGGCACAAAAAGCTGTGCAAGAAGGAATTCATACAATTGTCGCTACACCACACCATCAAAATGGAAAATATGTAAATGAACGTACTTCTATTATTCATCAAGTGCAACAATTAAATGATGAACTACAACAAAATGAAATTCCACTCAAAATTTTACCGGGGCAAGAGGTCAGATTATATGGTGACTTACTTGAAGACTATGAGGCTGGTAAAATCGTTACTTTAAACGAAACGAATAAATACATATTAATTGAGTTTCCATCTAATCATGTACCTCGTTATGCAGAACAACTATTATATGAACTACGTGTTAAAGGAATGATTCCAATTATCGTTCATCCAGAACGCAATGCCGAGTTAATCGAGCGGCCAGATAAGTTATATAACCTTGTAAGTAAAGGTGCATTAACACAAGTAACGGCAGGTAGCTTGCTAGGAAATTTCGGCAAAAAGATAAAAAAATTCTCACTCCAACTTGTTGAACATAATTTAACGCATATGATCGCATCTGATGCACATAACACTACATCAAGAGGATTTCATCTAGCGGAAAGTTACGAATTAATCGGAAAAGAATTCGGAATGAACGTTATGAGCGATTTAAAAGAAAATCCGTATTTATTAATTAGCGGGAAAGCAATTTACAAAGAAGATCCAGAACAAATTCGTCGTAAAAAATTGTTTGGTATTTTCTAAATAAGGAATTGGTGATGTCTCCTAACCGTTATCAACGGGGGCACTCGGTCGTGCTGTGGGTAGAAATTTTTATTTCGGACCTACCTTAGACGCTTGTCGTCGGGAGTATGACGTGAGGATGGGTTAGATGCCCATAATTTATTTTTGACAGAAACTCTACCTATGGAGTTATAAAAATGGGTCTATAGGTAGGGTTTTTGTTATTGCTACATATAAATAATCGAATACATGGGGGACTAGAATTGAAAAAAGTAAGGAAAGCGATAATTCCAGCTGCGGGTCTCGGAACGAGATTTTTGCCAGCAACGAAGGCGATGCCGAAAGAAATGTTACCTATCGTCGATAAACCGACAATTCAATACATAGTAGAAGAAGCGATAGAATCAGGAATTGAAGATATTATTATTGTTACTGGAAAAGGAAAACGTGCGATTGAAGATCATTTCGATCACTCTTTTGAGTTAGAACAAAGCCTACTCGAAAAGGGAAAGCATGAAGTACTTGAAAAAGTACAAGCTTCTTCAAAGATTAATATTCATTATATAAGACAAAAAGAACCAAAAGGTTTAGGACATGCGGTATGGTGTGCACGTAAATTTATTGGGAACGAGCCATTTGCAGTATTACTTGGTGATGATATTGTTCAAGCAGAAACACCATGTTTACGTCAATTGATGGACCAGTATGAAGGTACACAGTCTTCAGTTATTGGCGTACAAACGGTGCCAGAAAATGAGACACATCGTTACGGTATTATTGATCCAGTTGAACAAAACGATCGTCGTTATCAAGTGCGTCAATTTGTTGAAAAACCAGCAGAAGGTACAGCACCATCTAATTTAGCGATTATGGGTCGTTACGTATTAACACCAGAAATTTTTAGATTCCTTGAAAATCAGCAAACGGGTGCTGGTGGAGAGATTCAATTAACTGATGCGATTCAACGTTTAAATGAAATTCAACGAGTATTTGCGTATGACTTCGAAGGCACACGTTACGATGTTGGGGAGAAGTTTGGGTTTATTAAGACAACGATTGAGATGGCGCTTCAGCATGAAGAACTGAAAGAAGAATTGATGGATTATATGAATGAACTTGTGAAAAAAGAAAATGTACATATATAAAGTGAGGTGAAAAGGCATTGGCCTTAACTAAAGTATCAAGTGGAACTGTAAAAGAACGAGGATTACTTGCTGCTGAAGAGGTAAATCAAAATGGATTGTATTTATTTATGAAGCGTTTGATGGATATATTTGGTGCATTATGTGGTGTTATTTTGCTGTCTCCTGTTTTTATTATTGTTACTATATTAATTAAGTTAGAAGATCCGAAAGGCCCTGTTTTTTTTAAACAAATGCGTGTTGGAAAAGACGGAAAGGAATTCGGAATGTATAAATTTCGCTCAATGGTAACAGATGCGGAAGAGCGTTTAAAAGATTTATTGCAACATAATGAAGTATCGGGCGCTATGTTTAAAATGAAAGATGACCCCCGCGTTACAAAAATCGGTAAATTTATTCGTAAAACAAGCATTGATGAATTACCACAGCTGTTAAATGTTATAAAAGGTGAGATGAGTTTAGTTGGGCCACGTCCGCCACTTCCAAGAGAAGTAAAGGAATATACCTCCTATGATAAGCAGAGGTTACTTGTTACTCCAGGGTGTACAGGATTGTGGCAAGTTACAGAAAGAAATAGTGTTGGATTTGCTGAAATGGTAGAATTAGACTTAGAATATATACGAAATAGAAATATTTTCTATGATATAAAGATTATATTAAAAACAATAAAAGTATTATTAGGGTCAAATAATGCATTTTAAAAAGGAGTTTAGAACATCATGAAAAAAGATTCTAAAATTTATGTAGCAGGTCACCGTGGATTAGTTGGTTCAGCTATTTTACGTAAGTTAGAGGAACAAGGCTATACAAATTTAGTGTATAAAACAAGTAAAGAGTTAGATTTACGTGATCCAAGGCAAGTGGAAGAGTTTTTCAAAACAGAGAAAATTGATTATGTATTTTTAGCGGCAGCTAAAGTAGGTGGGATTGTTGCGAATAATCAGTATCCAGCAGATTTTATTCGTGATAATTTAATGATTCAAACGAACGTAATCGATTCAGCATACCGTTCAGGTGTAGAGAAGTTACTATTTTTAGGTAGTACTTGTATTTATCCAAAATTAGCTCCACAACCGTTAAAAGAAGAATACTTATTAACAGGGGAGTTAGAGCCAACGAACGAACCATATGCACTTGCAAAAATTGCGGGTATTAAAATGTGCGAATCATATAATCGCCAATACGGTACAAAGTATATTTCAGCAATGCCAACAAACTTATATGGTGAAAATGATAACTTTGACTTACATACATCACATGTATTACCAGCTTTAATTCGTAAGTTCCATGAGGCAAAAGAAAATAATGCTGAGTTTGTAGAAGTTTGGGGAACAGGTACTCCACTACGTGAGTTCTTATATTCTGATGATTTGGCAGATGCTTGTGTATATTTAATGAATAACTATGAAGGTAATGAAATTGTAAACATCGGTGTAGGTGAAGACTTATCGATTAAGGAACTTGCTGAGAAGGTGAAAGCTACAATAGGTTTTACTGGAGAGCTTCGTTTTGATACTTCTAAACCAGATGGTACTCCTCGTAAGTTAGTAGATGTGACTAAGATTAATGCTTTAGGATGGAAGGCAACAACTTCTTTAGATGAAGGTTTAAAGAAAGCATATGATTGGTTCTTAAAGACAGAAAAAGAATTAGTAAGAAAATAATAATAAAAGATTAATAGAGATAATTGGAGGATATTATGAAAAAAGCACTTATTACAGGCGTAACAGGACAAGATGGATCTTATTTAGCGGAGTTTTTATTAGAAAAAGGATATGAAGTACACGGTATTATTCGTCGTAGTTCTTCTTATAATTTAGATCGTATTGAGAGCTTAGTAAATGAAGAAATTGAAGGCTTAAATAACAAAGAAAATTTCCACTTGCATTATGGTGATATTACAGATACATCTAATGTGATTCGCTTAATTAGTGAAATTCGTCCGGATGAAATTTATAATTTAGGTGCACAATCGCATGTGAAAGTATCATTTGATGTACCTGAATATACAGCAGATGTAGATGGCGTAGGAACATTACGTATTTTAGAAGCAGTACGTATTTTAGGTCTAACTGAAAAGACTCGTATTTATCAGGCATCAACATCTGAGTTATACGGTAAAGTGCAAGAAGTACCACAAAAAGAAACAACGCCTTTCTACCCACGCTCTCCGTATGGTGTAGCAAAAATTTACGGTTTCTGGATTACAAAGAACTACCGTGAATCTTATAACATGTTCGCAGTAAATGGGATATTATTTAACCACGAATCAGAACGTCGTGGTGAAACGTTTGTAACACGTAAAATTACACTGGCTGCAGCACGTATCGCACAAGAAAAACAGGAAACGTTATATTTAGGGAATTTAGATTCACTTCGTGACTGGGGTTATGCGAAAGATTATGTAGAATGTATGTGGTTAATTCTTCAACATGATAAGCCAGAAGACTTTGTTATCGCAACTGGTGAAATGCATAAGGTACGTGAATTTACTACATTAGCATTCAAGCATGTAGGCATTGAGCTTGAATGGGTAGGACAAGGTGTAGAAGAAAAAGGTATCGATAAAGCAACAGGTAAAGTGCTTGTGGCAGTAGATCCTAAATTCTTCCGTCCAGCTGAAGTT
This sequence comes from Bacillus sp. FSL P2-0099, assembly GCF_038007445.1. Taxonomy (NCBI): domain Bacteria; kingdom Bacillati; phylum Bacillota; class Bacilli; order Caryophanales; family Bacillaceae; genus Bacillus; species Bacillus sp. FSL P2-0099. Next base: position 5,155,984 of record NZ_JBBOXE010000001.1, on the reverse strand, counting down.
GAGCAATTATTAGGAGATCCTACAAAAGCAAAAACATTATTAGGATGGAATCCAACTAAGACTTCATTTGAAGAGCTTGTTAGTATTATGGTGGAAGAAGATATGAAGAAAGTCAAGAAGGAAGATAAATTGAAGAGGATGTTTGATTAAAAATAAAGGAAGAAGCATTTTGGATAAAACTAACTTACAGGTAGAATCACAGCGTAAAATCTTTTCAAAGGGATTAAATGGATTAAAATGGAACTACATTGGGACCTTCATCAAGATGTTTACACAATATGTTGTAGTTATCTTATTAATGAGAGTTGTAGGACCTGAAGCATATGGTGTAATGGCTTTAGCCTTATCGGTAATTGCCTTAGGGAATTTATTAAATGATTCTGGTTTAGGTGCATTTATTATACAATCTCCCCAAATAACTAAAGATGATATAAGAAGTTGTTTTACTATACAACTTCTTATGAGTTCTTTAGTAGGGTTGTCAGTTTTTTTAGTGAGTGATTTAATTGCAGGTTTTCTTAATAGCCAGGAGTTGGCTCCTGTCTTAAAGTTATTATCATTGGGGTTTCTTTTACAAGCTTTTGGTGTTATATCATTTAATTTATTAAAAAAAGAGTTTTTCTTTAAAAAAGTTCAACTGGCTAATATAAGTTCGTATATACTTGGATATGCCTGTTTAGGTGTATATTTAGCCTTTAATGGATGGGGCGTATGGAGCTTAGTGTATGCACACCTTGCACAAACTTTTTTAAATTCAGCTATAATGTATGCTTTTACAAGGCATTCAATTAGATTAAAAATGGTATTTGCAAAAGAATATATAAAGTATTTCAAATTTGGCTCAAAAGCATTAGCAACGAATATTATTAATTGGGTTATAGATAGTCTAGGTACTTTTTCCATGGGGAAAGTGTACGGTTCCTTTAGTTTAGGTGTATATAACCGAACTTTTACATTATTGATGTATCCAATTACATTTATTGTTAATATGATTCAAGTAATAATGTTTCCACTGTATTCAAAATTTCAGAATGACGAAAAGTTAACTCAGAAAATATTTTTGACGACTACTTATGTGGTTGCACTATTTATGTTGCCAATTTCTTTAATTTGTTTTCTTTTCCGATATGAGATTTTTGAAGTCATGTTCGGGGAATATGGAGCAGAATGTGCTGAGATTGCAATACCTATTATTCTTAGCTTACCTTTTATATCATTAACTAGCATTTGTAGCCCGTTATTTTGGGGACGAGGTCATGTGGAACGAGAGTTAAAGGCTCAAATTAAAACGGTCCTAGTATATATTGTATTGGTTTTAATTTTTGTGAACTATAATTTTAAAACATTTATATGGGTGATTTTATGTGTTTATATCACAAGGTTTTTAATAATTATAATCTCAGCGTTTGATTATGTCTCGCTCTCTCCTATAGAGTATTTTAAAAGTTTTATACCATCTTTAAAAGTATCATTAATAATTATGATTATTTCAATAATAGTTAAACAGTTTAATTTTGGAAATTTACTTTCGATGATTTGCTTGCTAGGAGTTTTAAGTATAGTCTTGGGTATATGCTTTTTGAAAAAAAAGGATATGTATTTTCCTCCTAATATTGAAAAAGAGTTTTTGAACAAGATAATAAAAAGAGGTGAATGACTATTAAAATAGGTATTGTTTCACCAATCGATGTAAATTCAATTAAAAAAATTAGCCCGTTAACTATAGTTAAAGGAAAAGTTGCTCCTAAAGGATTAGGAGCAACTTTTCTTACATCTATAGTTGAAGAGTTAATATCGCGTGGTCATGAAATTATTATATTTACATTAGATAGAGGTATTGAAGAAGAAGTTATATTAAAAGGAGAAAATCTAAAAATATATGTACATAACTACCGAGAAACAAAACGTGCGAGGAACTTTTTTAAAAACGAAATTGAGTGCTTAAAAGAAATGATTGAAAAGGAAAAGGTTGATGTACTGCATGCGCATTGGACATATGAATTTGCGATTGCAGCATTAGCAACCAAAAATGAGGTGCTGGTTACAGCACATGATTCGCCATTTAAAGTTTTGAGATACATGCCAAATCCATACCGTTTTATTCGTTTATTGATGGCATATTATGCGTTAATAAAGACGAAGAAATTAACTGTGGTTTCAAAAGATACGGCAAACCATTTGAAAAAATACAAATTTTATTCGAAAAAAGAGCTATATGTGATACCTAATCCAGTTGTTATTGAAGAAAAGCTTTTAAGAAATAGTAGTGGTGCTTTTGATAAAAATGAAATTGTATTCGCATCTGTATTGAATGGGTCTGGAAAATTAAAAAATCCAATTCGTTTATTAAAAGCGTACAGAGAATTAAGAACAAAATATGAAAATGTTAAGCTAGTTATGATTGGAATTGATTATGAGGAATTTGGGCCTGTACATCAATGGGCAAAAAAAAATAATGCTGATGTTGGGGTTGAATTTAAGGGAGCCGTAGTCAGAGAAGAGTTATTACAGTATCTAAAGAGAAATGTAGATGTATTAGTACATCCATCATTAGAAGAGTCTTTTTCATTAATAGTAGCAGAAGCAATGAAATTAAGCATTCCTATTATAGGTGGTAAAAAGAGTGGAGCGGTACCATACACAATGGGTGAGGGGATTGCAGGATTACTTATAGATATGAGGAACGTTAATGAAATTTCAGGAGCAATGGAGCAATTAATGGATAGTTATAAGAGAAAACTATTTGGAATACAAGGGTGTAGGTTTGCAACTGAAAATTATGATCTTATAAAGGTTGTAGATAAATATGAACAGTTGTATATAGATAGTATGGAAAGGAATTGACTCTAATGAAAGTTCTGCATGTGCTAGGGGAATTAAACCCATCAGGTGCTGAAGTAATGCTAAGGGAAGCGGCAAGGTTTTGGAAAGAGGAGGGGTTAAAAAGTACAATTTTATCTACGGGCGATAAAGAAGGTGTGTTTAAAAATGCACTAGTAGGCGCTGGATATGAGGTTAAGCATGCTCCATTTTCAAAAAGTTTTAGACACTTTTTTGATGTTTACAAGTTAATTCAGGCAAATGATTATAATGTTATACATATTCATACTGAGCGGGCCAATATTATATATAGTTTGGTTGCAAAACTGGCTAAAAGAAAAAGAATTATAAGAACTATTCATAGTATGTTTGAATTTAATGGGATATTAAAAGTTAGGAAAATAATTGAGAGAGCGGGAGTTAGATTATTAAATGTAAAGCAGGTTAGTATAGGGAATTTAGTACAACAAAATGAACGAAATAGATTTAAAAATGAAACAAGCGTAATCTTCAATTGGATTGATACCAATAAATTTAAATTTGTTAAATTAGAAGAAAAAAAATATTATAAAGAAAAACTAGGTATTTCTGATGATGTATTTGTGTTTACGAGTATAGGGAATTGTTCAGAAGTAAAAAACCATACTGAAATAATAAAGGCAATGGATGCATTGATAAATGAGAAAAAATATACTAATTTTCTATATTTGCACGTAGGCAAGGAAGATGCTTGCCAATCTGAACGAGAATTGATAGAGAAGCTAGGTCTAGAGGCCCATATTCGATTTTTAGGATATGTAGAGGATGTGCGTCCAATATTATATGCCAGCAACTTATTTATTATGCCATCATTATATGAGGGATTTGGAATCGCGGGGCTAGAGGCTTTAGGTTCAGGCTTACCTTGTGTATTTACTGATAAAAGTGGTTTACTGGAGTTTGAGCCTTACATGAATGAAGTAACCTACATTACTCCGTGTAATAAGGAGATTAAAAAAGTTATAGAATCTTATATATCTGGTGAAAGACAAATTGATCAACATCAATTAGAATTGAATAGTCAAGTGGCACGTGAAAAATTTGATGTTACTAAAGGGGCAAAAGATTATATGGAAATATATAATCTCTAATCAAAATAATAGTGAGATTCTGTTTAAAACTAGTTTGTAATAATAAAAGATACTGATAAACAGAGTGATGTAGATTAGAGAAAATATATGCAACAAGTCAAAATTATTAAGTTTAATTATGGAGTAAAAATATGACATATATGTATATGATATTGATATTACCTTTTGTATTAATAGTTGCAGCTTATTCCATGCAACTTATATTAAAGTGTTTAAATAAAAAACCCAATAAGGTTGTTCTAGCGATATTATGGATAATTGGAGTAGGGCCAATTATTCAAGAAATGAAAACGGACAGGATAATTGAAAATACGCATCAAGTTATAGTTGCACCGTTATCATTTCTTAACGGAATTGAATTTAATCAAATCATATTTTTGGTTAGTTTGTTTATAAATTTTGTGATTTTTATATTTATACTCAAAAGAGGACCGAATAAAAGTACAATCTCATCAGAAGGAAAAGTGATTTTAGTAAGTTATATTATCTATCATATTGGTATTTTAGCCGCATGTATATTGGGAACTAAACCATATTTTTCAATAAATATATTTATGTCCTTAATTCTTTTGATAGGCTGTATTTTGATTATTGATTATGGAGCTATTAAAGAAATTATTAAACACATTCAATATATTTTATTAACTTATATTTATATGAGTTTATTGCTGGGAATGCTTTATCCAGAATGGGCCACTACTAGCTATGTTAATCTTCTCCCAATTTTTAATTCTCGTTTATCAGGGGTTTTGGCGCATGCCAATGGTTTAGGGCCAGTTGCGGTATTGTATATAATATTTAGTAGATTAGTTCTAAGTGAGAAGAATACGTACAGGGGTATGCATCTTTTTGCGGCATTAATAGTTCTGTTATGGACGGAATCTAAGACAGCTATATTTATATTAATCTTAGTATGGGTTATATCTCTGGTTAATAGTTTTTGGGAAAGTAGGGGCTTTAGAATACTGTTTTCTTGCACGTTAGTAATCTCGATGATAAGTTTCTATTTGTTCTTTATCATATCTCAATTTAATGCAAATGGTCTGTTTTATAAAGTTGTGAATGAAATTAATAAGTTATTAGAAGAATTTTCAACTTTAACAGGGCGCTTTGAAATATGGAATATAACAATAAAAACCTGGCTGGATAATATAATGTTTGGATATGGGCCGGAAATATGGAATTTAGAATTTAGGACAAGTTATGGAAAAGAGTATGCTGGACAGGCACATAATCAGTTTATTCAATCCCTAGGTGAAACTGGATTGTTCGGGTTTATTTGTATGACTGTTTTTGTTGGCTGCTTAGTCTATTATGGGATTAAATTAAGTAAGGAAACTAAAAGTGTTTCTTTAATGCTAGTCGCTTTTTTATTAATTAGATGTATAACTGAAACTCCATTTAGAAATTATACAATACAAGTCCAAATGTTTTCTTTGATTTGTATTTTAATTTACTTAAGCTATAGTAGATTAAATAACTCAGATCGTTATTAGTTTTGGTTTTATTGGTGAAAAAAGTAGTTTATACTATTTTCCAATTTGTAATCTGTAAACGTTGATTAAATATTTGACGAGGTCCGAAAAAAATAGGATTAAAACGTTAGAACAGCAGAAGTAGATAGTTTAAGAGGTACAATGTTTATTCTATATTTTTATCATAGGCAAATGGTACTGCCTAATTATTTCTTGTATTTACATTTTTTGTGGGGAAGTAGTAGTTATTTTGATACTCTCTTATGTAAAAAGAAAGAAAAGATAAATTACGTAAAATTCAACTTAAAGAGGATATTTTTATCTATTCAACTTAAATGTATAAAGTAGTTATTAATACAAGTGTATTCAGGTTTAACATGGAAAAATTAAGTGGATTTTTCCATGACACAATTAAAAAGGTTACGTGAAGATTTTGAATGGCTAGAGGAGTATATATAATGATAAAAATAGCTGTGCTTATGTGTTGTTACAATAGAAAAGAAAAAACAGTTGACGCCATAAATAAGATTTATAATCAAAGCAATGGTGGAAAATATAAATTTGATATTTACCTATTAGATGATGGGAGCTCAGATGGAACGAGTGAATCTGTGCAACTTAAATTTCCTGATGTAAATGTTATTAAAGGTGATGGAAGCTATTTTTGGAATGGAGGAATGAGAAAAGCTTACAACACTGCAAAACAGAAAGAATATGATTTTTACATATGGATGAATGATGATACATTTATTCATGATAATGCTTTTAAGATATTATTGGATACTAATTTTATGTTAAATGAAAGTAAAAGTCCTAAGATTATTGTAGGTACTACCGTAAACAAAAATGGTATTGTTACATATGGTGGCGTCAAAAAAGTTAGTCCTACCAGACCAGTAAAATATAGAGTTGTAACTCCAGATGAAAAAAATCCAAAAGAATGCGATACAATTAATGGGAATATTGTATTAATAGATAAATCAGTATATCAATTAATTGGGAATTTAGATCCAGTATTCGTTCATGGAATGGGCGATTTCGATTTTGGTTTACGTGCTAAAGGAAAAGGAACAAAGATATTTATAGCCCCGGGTATTTTAGGTATTTGTGAGAGAAATTCGGTTAAAGGGACTTATAATGATACGGAATTTTCTTTAAGCATAGCTATAAAAAAATTACTTTCTATTAAAGGGCTACCTGTGAAACAATGGTTTACGTTTACTAAAAGACATTCGGGACCTTTTTGGCTTGTGTATTTTACAAAACCATATGTAGAATTCATACCTAAATTTATATTTAAAAAATATTTAAATAGATAGAGTAAGGGGAGATAATTATGTGTCAATTCTCTATTATTATCCCTACTTATAATGTGGATGAATATATAGAAGAATGCATAACTTCTATTTTAAAACAAACTTTTGATGATTTTGAAATAGTGATAGTGGATGATTGTTCGTCAGATAATACGGTAGAAGTAATTAATAAGTTAAGTGATAGTAGAGTGAAGTTATTCAAAAATGAAGTGAATAAGGGACCATCTTACTCGAGGAATAAGGCGATTAAATATTCTAACGGTAAATACATCATGATAGTAGATAGTGATGATTTAATATTAGAGGATAGGTTAGAAATAATGAATACCTATATTAGAGAAGAAGACCCGGATATCCTTTTTGATAACTTCTATTATTTTATTGATGGTGACGGATACTGCTATGCTAATGGATATGAACAAAAGGGAGTTTCAAAAAATAGTTTACAGAGTATAGATGTAAAACAATTTATTGAGTATGATTTGGGGATATTTAAAGGAGTAATGAAAAGAGAATTTATCACAAAAAACGGGATTTTATACAATGAAAATTGTAGACTAGCGGAAGATTTTCTTTTTTACTTAGAGTACTTTGCAAATGAAGGAAAGGTATTATTTATCCCAGAAACATTGTATTTATATAGACAAAGAAAAAACTCTTTGATAACAACATTAAATAAAGAATACTATGTTGAATTAATAAAGGTGACAGAATATGCCATCAGAGAAGTTGAAAAACAAACTATAGATAGTAATATCAGGGGTTTATTAGAAGCTAGAATGAAAAAGCAACATTCAGCATACAACTATTATCTATTTAAGGATAATTTAAAAAATAAGAAGTTTAAAGATGCATTAGTATTAATATTTAAAGATTATAATATTTTAGCTAAGATAAGTAAAGATGGAGTAAAAAAAGTGAAATCAAAGTTAATTAGCTAATTTGGTAACTTGCTAAGTTAGAAATTAATCTTAGATATATTTACCATAAATAAGTTAATAAGAAGTCGATATAACTTTATTAATTAACAGAGCAATTTGAATAATATCTTTTGATTATGAGGGATTAAATTGAAAAAATGTAAAATACTAGATGTAGAAGTAGCTGTTTCAGATATAAAGAACATTACGTATTTTTTACGTGAGAATATAAAAAATATTAAAGGTCAATATATATGTATTTCTAATGTTCATACTACAGTTATGGCATATGAAGATTGTGAATATATGAAAATACAAAATGGTTCATTATATACTTTGGCAGATGGAAAACCTTTGCAAATAGTTAGTAAAATGAATGGTTATAAGGATGCTGAAAGAATAACAGGTCCAGATTTAATGGAGGAAATATTTAAAACATCGGAAGAAAGAGGATTAACACATTATTTTTATGGTAGCACAAAAGCAACTTTAGATAAGTTAGTAGCTGAATTACAGAGAAAATATCCTTATTTGAAGATTGTCGGTTTGTATTCTCCACCGTTTAGACAACTAACTAAAGAGGAAGATGAACGAATCATTGAGGAGATTAATATGAAAAATCCGGATTTTGTATGGGTAGGGCTAGGCGCACCTAAGCAAGAAATTTGGATGTATGAGCATAGAAACAGTATAAATTCACTAATGATTGGAGTAGGAGCAGGTTTCGATTATCATGCAGGAAATATTGAAAGAGCCCCTATAATAATGCAAAAGTTATGTTTAGAGTGGTTATATAGATTAATGCAGGATCCCAAGAGGTTATGGAGAAGATATGCCATCTATAATTCGAAATTTATTTATTATATATTAAGTACAGGTTTTAAAAAAAATAAGAAGGTGCAGTAATGAAAGATGAACGACCTTTTGCTGACGAGATAACTATAGTAGTTACAGCATTTAACCGACCGAATTCTTTAGAGAGAGTGTTAAATTCTTTGGTTAAAGCTAATTATTTGAAAGAAAGAGTTCGATTAGTTATAAGTATTGATTATTCTGGATGTAATGAAGTTGTAGATATTGCCGAGAATTTTAAATGGATTTATGGAGAAAAGGTAATTATAAGCCATAAGGAAAATTTAGGTTTAAGGAAGCATATCCTATATTGTGGGGATTTAACTCAAAAATATGGTAATATAATATTGCTAGAAGACGATATATATGTAGCACCAGATTTTTTAAATTATGCGATGCAAGCGATGTTATATTATAAAAATGATGAAAATATTGCAGGGATATCACTTTATTCACAAAATTTTAATGAGACGGCAGGATTGCCATTTGAACCTATTCAGGATTCAAATGGAGCAGATGCATATTTTATGCAATTACCATCTTCTTGGGGACAATTGTGGACTCCATACCAATGGGAGCAGTTTATAAATTGGTATAATAATAATTCTTATAATAATGAAGCGGAAATCCCTAAAAATGTAGTCAAATGGCCTGAGACTTCCTGGAAAAAATATTTTATAAGATATATGGTGGAGAAAAATAAATATTTTGTATATCCATATAGATCTTTAAGCACTAACTTTGGAGATATTGGACAACATTTTTGGAAAAAAAACACAACATTCCAAGTGACCTTGAGTCGAGATACAGAGAAGATTTATACGTTTTGTAAATTCGAGGAATCAGAAGCTGTCTATGATGTGTTTTGTGAAAATATGTATTTAAAAAAATATATTGATGGTATTGGCAATTCAGAATTGACTATAGATTTATATGGGACTAAAGAGAAGTATAGTAGGTATATATTAACCACTAAGAAATTGAATTATGTAGAACTTGAGTCATATGATCTTTCGTTTAGGCCTATTGAATTAAATGTTATAGAAAATTTAAAAGGGTATAATATTTTCTTATATGATACTACACAAAAAAATAAAAAAGTAAGTAATGGTAATCATGTAATTAATTTAATTGACTATTTTTATTTAGGGATAAATATACAAAAAACATTATTATTTTCTTTTAACAAACAAATAATTCTTCAGAATATAAGAGGTATTATGAAGAAAATAAATAAAAAAATTTTAAAAAAATAGATTAAATTTAGAAGGTGAAAGCTATGGAAATTATAGTAATGGGAACTGGATATGTTGGCTTAGTTACGGGGGTAGCATTATCTCATATTGGGCACAAAGTTACATGTATTGATATTGATGAAAAAAAAGTGGAAAGTATGAAAAAAGGAATTTCTCCTATATATGAGCCAGGATTAGAAGAGCTTATGCTTCAAAATATTGAAGAGAATAGGCTCTTTTTTACGACAAGCCATCAAGACGGATTTAGAAATGCACAAGTAATCTATATTGCGGTAGGTACGCCGGAGAAGGAAGATGGATCGGCAGATTTGTCTTACATTGAGCAAGTTGCAAAGGATATTGCACAAAACGTACAGCATGACATTATTGTTGTAACCAAAAGTACAGTTCCGGTTGGAACGAATCATTATATAAAACAAATAATTTCAGAGAACCTTAATAAAAATATTAAAGTTGAAGTTGTGTCTAATCCAGAGTTTTTAAGAGAGGGTTCTTCTGTATACGATACATTTAATGGAGATCGTATTGTAGTGGGTTCTGATAGTGTAGAAGCAGCAAATGTTATTGAAGAAATTAATAAACCGTTTGGTATTCCTGTTTATAAGACAGATATTCGTAGTGCAGAAATGATCAAATATGCATCTAATGCATTTTTAGCAACTAAAATCAGTTTTATAAATGAGATTGCAAATATTTGTGAGAAAGCGGGAGCAAATATTGAGGATGTGGCTCATGGTATGGGGTTAGATCAACGCATTGGTTCTATGTTTTTAAAAGCTGGAATCGGTTACGGTGGATCATGTTTTCCAAAAGATACAAAAGCGTTAACGAAAATCGCATCTAACGTAGATCTTGATTTTACGCTTTTAAAAGCTGTTGTTGAAGTGAACAATAAGCAACAACATAAGTTGGTTAAGGCTGCGCAGTTGAAATTTGGATCATTACGGGATAAAAAAGTTGCTGTACTTGGATTAGCATTTAAACCAAACACAGATGATATGCGTGAAGCAGCTTCAGTTGTTATTATTAAAGAGTTACTTGGTGAAGGAGCGGAAGTAACGGCATATGATCCAGTAGCAATTGAAAATGCTAAAAAGCTACTTCCTGGAACAGTTGAATTTACAACAGAATTACAAGAGGCTTTATTAGATAAGGATTTAGTTTTCATTGTAACAGAGTGGCAGGAAGTGAAAGAGTTAGATTTGGGCTTGTTTGCTAAGCTTATGAAAAATCCAATTGTATTTGATGGGCGCAATTGCTTTGATTTAAAAGAAGTAAGTAAGCATGAGATAGATTATTATTCAATAGGGCGTAGTAATGTCCAAAATATTGGGCAGTTAGTTTAATTAATCTTGTCAAGATAATCAGTTTTTAACAAAAAGGAGATAGAATATTGAAGTTAATTTTGTTATCAGGTGGATCTGGAAAACGTTTATGGCCATTATCAAATGATACTCGTTCTAAGCAGTTTCTAAAAGTGTTAGAAAGTGAAGAAGGTACTCGGCAATCAATGGTGCAACGTGTATGGGGACAAATAGAGTCAGTTGGTTTAAAGGAATCTGCAGTTATTGCTACGTCAAAAACACAAACAGAGATGATTCATAACCAGTTAGGAATGAACATTCCATTAATTGTTGAACCGGAGCGTAGAGATACATTCCCGGCAATTGCTCTTGCTAGTGCATTTCTATTCTCTGAACAACATACAAATTTAGATGAAACAGTTATTGTATTGCCAGTAGATCCTTACGTCGAAGATAGCTTTTTTGAAAGAGTTAAAGATTTAGAGGCGGCATTACAAAATTCTAATGCTGATTTAGCTCTTATGGGGGTTGAACCAACATATCCATCGTCTAAGTATGGTTATATTGTACCGACAGGAGAAGCGGGTTTACAAGAACATTTTAACGTATCACGTTTCACTGAAAAACCAAGTGAAGAAAAGGCAGAAACACTAATTAAACAAAAGGCTTTATGGAATTGCGGCATATTTGCCTTCAAGTTACGTTATTTAATTAATATTTTAGAAGAGAAGAATCTTCCAATTTTATATCATGATTTATCTAAACATTATAGTGATTTACCGAAAATTAGTTTTGATTATGAAGTTGTAGAAAAGGCAAATCACATTGTTGCCTTACCTTACAGTGGATATTGGAAAGACTTAGGGACGTGGAATACATTAACGGAAGAAATGGCTACAACCCAAATTGGTAAAGGCGTAATTAGTGAGGATTCTCACAATACACATGTAGTAAATGAATTAGAAGTTCCGGTAACAGTTGTGGGTCTTTCCGATGTTGTTGTTGCAGCGAGTCCAGATGGTATTTTAGTTTCAGATAAAGCTTCTAGTCCAAAAATTAAGGATCTAATTGGCTCATTCGATCAACCACCGATGTACGAAGAACGCATTTGGGGATGGTCTAAAGTGTTAGATTACGCCAAATATGAAAATGAAGAGATGGTAACGAAGAGAATTTGTATAGAAGAAAATCAAAATTCTACTTATCATTACCATAATTTACGGAACGAAGTATGGACAATTATTCGCGGTGAAGGAGAACTTATTTTAGAAGATCATATTCGTCGTGTAAAAGCAGGTGATATTGTACATATTCCAGCTGGTAAAAAGCATGCTATTCGCGCATTAAGTGAACTAGAATTTATTGAAGTACAAACGGGGAAAGAAGTAGTAAATACAGATTTTGTTCGCCTGTATACAAAATGGGACGATATTTTGAAGCATTATTATCAATCACAAGCACAAGTAATTATGTAACAGCTAGTGTATTCTAGCTGTTATTTTTTAAGGATAAATTTATGAAAACAGTTGTTTTTTATATTTCAGAATATGGATTTGGACATGCGACAAGATGTATCGCACTGATTAGAGAAATATTGAGTGTAAGAAAAGATGTACAGATTATTATTTGTAACTCATTTGCATTGCAATTTATTCGCACATCATTAACTGAGTATGGGGATAAGGTTATTTTCCATGATGTGGAGACTGATGTTGGATTTATTCTAAAAGAGCATTCATTGGATTTAGATAAAGAAAAATTGGAACAGTCATATAAAGAGTTTTGTGAGAAGTTACCTCAAAAAATTAATAGGGAACTTGCTTTTTTAAGTGCTTTTTCTATTGATTGCATTGTTTCTGACATTTCACCAATTGCTTTTGAAGTAGCAGATAAGTTAGAAGTGCCATCTATAGGGATTTCAAATTTTACGTGGTATACGGCTTATAAGAATGTGGTTCCAGATAATTTGCTTCAAGTGTTTAAAAATATGTATAAAAAAATGGATTATTTTTATGCATTAGCTGGAAGTAATGAAAGTAATTGGGCTAGATTAAATACAGCTGCTTTTAATTTCTATAGTAGAACAGTTAACCCGTTAGAAGTAAAGAGGCTTGAGCAGAAGTTAAATCCGACAGGGGAGAAACAAATTATTTTTATGCCAATTGGAATGAAAATTGATATAGGAGATATTACAGAATTACCGATTTGGGATGATGAAAGATATGTTTTTATTGTTTCTCATAATATGAAGATTGAGCATAAAAATGTGCATAAAATTTCAGAAAACTATACAGAATCACAAAATTATGTAGCAGCTGCAGATTATATTATTTCAAAAGCAGGGTGGGGTACTGTTAGTGAAGCGATTCTTCAAAATAAACCGCTATTAATCATTGATAGAAAAGGTATGAGTGAGGATCAAAACACGATCCAATTTTTAAAAGATAATAATTTATGTAACTTAATTACTTGGGAAGAGTTGCAGAGTATAGATATTGGAAGGTACATGGATACCGGGAATTCTATATATCAAAATGAGGTTCATGATATTATATCTCATATTTTTGGATTTGTTATATCGTAATTTTTAGTAGGAAAGTAGGTTTTATACAAGAATGAAATCACCATTATTTTTACAACCGGTTCTCCAAGAAAGGATTTGGGGAGGGAAATCATTAGAAAAATTTAATTATGATTTATCTTCTGAATTAATTGGAGAATGCTGGGGGATTTCAGCACATTCAAATGGAATGAGTATTGTAAAAGAGGGACCTTATATAGGGAAAACTCTGGAACAATTATGGAAGAATGAGAAGCATTTATTTGGAGAAGATTTACCCAATAAATTTCCTTTATTAACAAAAGTACTGGATGCCAACAAAGACTTGTCTGTACAAGTACATCCAGATGATGAATTTGCAAAAGTTTATGAGAATGGAGAGCTTGGGAAAACAGAATGTTGGTATATTATTGATTGTGAAGAAGATGCTCAACTGGTATATGGTCATACTGCTTATACGAAATTAGACTTTGAAGAGATGATTAAAGAGGGGAACTGGGAGGGTTTACTTCGTAAAGTTTCTATTAAACCAGGCGATTTCTTTTATGTACCAAGTGGAACTATCCATGCTCTTTGTGAGGGGACAGTAGTATTAGAAACGCAACAAAGTTCGGATACTACATATAGAGTATACGATTATGATCGAATAGATGCGAATGGTAACAAACGTGAACTTCATTTAGAGAAGGCAATCCAAGTTTCAAATATTCCGCATGAAGATTATCAAGTACATCCAGAAACTAAGAAAGAAAATGGTGCTCTAATTACAACGTATGTTAAAGAAAAATATTTCTCAGTATATAAATGGGAAATTAAAGATGAGGCGTCATTTCAACAAAAGAACCGTTTTCAATTAGTAAGTGTAATTGAAGGCGATGGGGAATTAACTACGATTGACGGTACTTTTTCTATTAAAAAAGGTGATCACTTTATTTTACCAATAATAATAGAAAATTTTATTATAAAAGGAAACATTACCGCTATTGTATCTCATTCGTAGAGTAATTAATTTTCTTTTATTTTTAGTCAGTCTTAAGGTAGTATAATGGGGTAGTGTAAAATCATTGCGTTATTTATAAATATTGATAAAGAAGGTAAAAAATATGAAAAAGAAAATTTTGTTTTGGATTTTAGGCATAGTAGGTTTTCTGGTAATCGCAGGAGGAGCATATGCATACTATGTGTATTCTAATGTATCAAACACATTAGAATCAGTGCATAAGCCTTTGGATCGGGATAAGTCTGACAAACGAGATAAGAAGGTAGACATTGCGGATAATAAACCTATATCTATTTTATTGATGGGTGTAGATCAAGAGGATAACGGAGCAGGTAGATCCGATTCACTTATGTTATTTACCTTAAACCCAAAAACAAAATCTATGAAAATTACAAGTATCCCACGAGACTCTTATACGGAGATTGTAGGGAAAGGTAAAAAAGATAAGATCAACCATGCCTATGCTTTTGGTGGCATTGATATGTCTGTAAAAACAGTAGAGAATTTTCTTAATGTACCAGTCGATCATTACATTGAAGTAAATATGGCTGGATTTAGAGATATTGTAGATGCTGTTGGTGGTGTTGATGTAAATAACGATTTGGAGTTTACATCAAGGGATCAACATTTTACTAAAGGTAACATCCATTTAAATGGTGAAACAGCATTAAAGTATACTCGTATGCGTTACGAAGATCCACGTGGTGACTTCGGCCGTCAAATGCGCCAACGTCAAGTTATCCAGGCAGTAATTAAAAAAGGTGCAAGCGTATCGTCACTAGCAAGCTATGGTGACGTATTAAAAGCAATTGAGAAAAACGTAAAAACAAGTTTAACTCAAGATCAAATGTTTGATATTCAAAAGAACTATAAAGATTGCATGCAAAACAGTGAAGAAATCCAAATCCCAGGTGACGGTCACAAAGCCGCTGATGGCATTTGGTACTACTATGTTCCAGAAGCAGCAAAACAAGATATAACGAATAAGTTAAGAGCGCATCTTGAAGTGACTAAGTAATATGTGATAACCCAATTCCTTTGGTAGGAGTTGGGTTTATTTTTGCGTAAATTTATATTAGTATTATATGTTGTGAGATTAATAGATGAGGTGAATCGATGAATAAGAAGGCAGTACTTGTCCTATTTATTTTTGTATTGTTTGTCGCTTCGGTTGTGAGCGGCAAATTGTACTGGAATAAGAAAATTGCGAATGCGACAGGGCAGACGAGTGAAGTAACGAAAACGAAGTCTGAAGTGAAAGATAGTGGAGCGAAGAAAACAGAGAAAAAACAAGATGCGAAGTTATCTTTTAATGAAGCATATGCGAAGAATTTACCAGATGAAGTGAAAGAGAAGTTGAAGAAAGCTGCTGAGGATAAAAAGGCAGTAAATCTTGTTATTGTTGGTGATGAAGCTTCTTCATCTGAAAAAGATACTTGGGCAGCTAAGTTAACGGCTAATTTAGAGACTGCTTACGGTAAAGGTTTATGGAATGTGACGGTAAAGGAATATAAGGGTGAAAGTACAGAGGAATTAATCGCGAATAAACGCGATAAAGAGATTGCTAAAGAAAATCCAGATGTAATTTTATTTGAGCCACCATTTATTACTGATAACGGAAAAACTGGTAATGGAAATTCTGTAGCGAGTACACAGAAGTTTGTGCAAGCACTTTCTACTAGTGCAAAAGGCGCTACAATTATGATTCAACCATCAAACCCAGTGTATGGTGCGAAGAATTATCCGAAAGCGATTGAAGCTTTAAAACAATTTGCGACGCAAAATGGTTATACATATGTTGATCATTGGGGAGCATGGCCTGATGCAGCAACGAAGGCTATCCTGCCATATTTAACAGAAGAATTCGGTTTCCCAAGTGCTAAAGGACATGAAGTTTGGGCACAATATGTAACGGATTATTTTGTAGCTAAGTAATGAATGAGGTATAAAAGGTATACGAGCAATCATATACCTTTTATAATAAGAAAGTAATTAAGAAATCCTAGTATATATGTAGGAGGCAAACAATGAACTCAATTTTAATCTGCGGTGGAGCGGGCTATATCGGTTCTCACGCTGTTAAAAAACTAGTTGATGAAGGTTTATCTGTAGTAGTAGTAGATAATTTACAAACTGGTCATGAAGATGCGATTACGGAAGGTGCGAAGTTTTATAATGGTGACCTTCGTGATAAAGCATTTTTAAGAGATGTTTTTAAACAAGAAAGTATCGAGGCGGTTATGCATTTTGCGGCTGATTCTTTAGTTGGAGTTAGTATGGAGAAGCCTCTTCAATATTATAATAACAATGTGTACGGTGCACTTTGCTTGCTTGAAGTAATGGACGAGTTTAAAGTAGATAAGTTTATTTTCTCTTCTACTGCGGCAACTTATGGCGAGGTAGATGTAGACCTTATTACTGAGGAAACGATGACAAATCCGACGAATACGTACGGAGAGACGAAGTTAGCGATTGAGAAGATGCTTCATTGGTATAGCCAAGCTTCAAATTTAAGATATAAGATTTTCAGATACTTTAATGTGGCTGGTGCAACTCCAAGTGGTATTATTGGGGAAGATCACCGTCCAGAGACACATTTAATTCCGCTTGTTTTACAAGTGGCGTTAGGTCAACGTGAGAAGATTATGATGTTTGGTGATGATTATAATACGCCAGATGGTACTTGTATCCGTGATTATATTCATGTTGAAGATTTAGTCGCGGCTCATTTCTTAGGGCTTAAGGATCTGCAAAATGGCGGAGAAAGTGATTTCTACAACTTAGGAAATGGTAATGGTTTCAGTGTAAAAGAAATCGTTGATGCAGTTCGTGAAGTTACGAATCATGAGATTCCAGCTGAGATGGCACCACGCCGTGCGGGAGATCCAGCACGCTTAGTAGCTTCTTCTCAAAAGGCGAAAGAGAAGTTAGGATGGAATCCTGAGTATGTAAATGTGAAGACAATTATCGAGCATGCGTGGGATTGGCATCAGAAGAAACCTAATGGGTATGAGAAATAATAATTTTTAAAAACCTCAAAAGTAGTTTTTTGACTACTTTTGAGGTTTTTTTATGTATATAAAAATGAACAAATTCCAAACAATTCAATCAAACGATTCACGAATCTACCAATATGTTATGATAAATGCACTAAGTTAGTAACATGCTGTTTGTAAAGGATAGAAGAGACAGGTGAAGCAGATGAATAAAAGGCAACAGGAAATTTTACATGTTTTATTATCTGAGCCTAATGAGTATTTGTTAGTGCAGGAGCTTGCTGATCGGATAGGCTGTTCTGAGAAGACGATCCGCAATGATTTTAAAGTGATTGAGGAGTATTTAGAAAGGCATTCAGATGCAGTTCTTATTCGGAAACCGGGCTTAGGAGTGCATTTAGAGATTAACGATTATGATAAGGTGGATTTATTTAATAGGCTGTATGCTGTAAGGCAGGATATAAGCTATGAATCAGATGAAGAGAGAGTATTGCAAATTGCATATAGCTTGTTGATGAGTGTCAAAACGGTTACGGTACAGGAGCTTGCCATGCGATATTTTGTCAATCGAGCCACGATTAAGAAGGATTTAGATAAAATTGAAAAGTGGCTTGAGGAACTGGAATTAGAGTTAATTTCAAAGCAAAGAGTAGGATTAACAATAGAAGGAGATGAGAGAAGTAAGAGGAAAGCGTTAGCTAAACTATCGGATTTAATTCATAGTCAGGAATTAATGAACCAATTTATTAAAAAGCAGTTTTTGTATCATGAAATTGAATTTGTAATGACTGAATTGAAAGCGTTACAAAAGAGATATTCTACATTTTTTACAGATGATACGTTAGAAAATCTTTTATTACATACATTGATTATGGTGCGAAGAATGAAGTTAAAACAACCAATTTCAATGCCTAAAGAGGATTTGGAAATTGTACGAGAGACGAAAGAATACGGATGGACTTTAGATTTTTTAACAAGGCTAGAGTTTGTATTTACGGTCCATTTTACTGAGGCGGAGGTAGCTTATTTAGCGATTCATATTTTAGGCGGGAAATTTCGCTATCAAGATGAATGGGAAAGAAATAAGCTTAATGTGAGCAGTCCTGTGCTTTCGCAAGTTGTATCGCATTTAATAGAGCGCATGTCTAGTTTAAATGAAATCGATTTCGAGAGGGATACATTTTTATTAGAAGGATTACAGATGCACTTGTATACGACATTAAATCGTTTGCAATATAATCTTTCTGTTTCTAATCCAATGCTTCATGAAATTAAGCGAATGTATCCGTATATGTTTGATATGTTAATCCATGAGTTGGATGATATAAATAAATTATTGGATTTACAAATTCCTGAGGAAGAAGCTGCGTATATTACTTTGCATTTTCAGGCAGCGATGGAGCGTTTAAGTGATAAAAAGGTATCGAAAAATATAATTATTGTTTGTCACATGGGAATAGGGATGTCGCAATTGTTACGGACAAAAATTGAAAGGAAGTTCCGGTATGTTCGTGTGATGGATTGTATAGCAAAGTCTGACTTAGAAGAGTATTTGATGAAAAATCAGAAGGTAGAGCTCATAATTTCTACGATTGATCTTCCACGGTTAAAGATTCCTCATTGTGTTGTGTCTCCTTTATTAGAGCAGGGTGAAGAAAATAAATTAGAGGATTTTATGAAAAGGTTAGATGAACGGCCTTCTAATGAAAATAAGGACTTTGTGTTATTGAATTACACGACTCCTTTTCTGGTCTTCCTACAACAAGAAGTAGAACATCGTTATGAATTAATTGAAAGCTTAGCGAAAGCTCTTTATGAAAAAGGGTATGTAGAAAAAGAGTATATTGAAAATGCAATTGCTAGAGATAGAATGTCAGCAACGACAATTGGAGCAGGAGTCGCCATCCCACATGGGAATCCTAAGTTTATTAAACAGTCAGTAATTGCAGTCGCTACACTTAAGGAACCATTGGATTGGGGAGTAGAGAAGGTATCACTCGTATTTATGCTGGCGGTTAAGAGTGATGGAAAGGAAGTTACGAAACAACTATTTCAGGAGTTATCTTTTATAAGTGAGCAACCTGTTTTTGTACAGAAGCTTATAAAGGAAACGAATATAATGAAATTTTTATCTCATTTGAGATATGAATAGGTAAGGCGAGAAGCCTTACTTTTTTGTTTGTTTCGGTAAAAAAGTGTTTTTTCCGGAGGTTACGGTAAAAAACAAAACTTTTATGAATCGAATATTGATATATATTATTTGTAGGCGCTTACATAAGGGTTGAGGAGGATTAAAATGAAAGTACTAGCGATTACATCGTGTCCAAATGGGATTGCCCATACTTATATGGCTGCAGAAAACTTACAAAAAGCAGCGGATAAATTAGGAATTCAAATGAAAGTTGAAACACAAGGTGGTATAGGTGTTGAAAATGAACTTACTGAGCAAGAGATTCGTGAAGCGGATGGCATTATTATAGCTGCAGATCGCGTAGTAAGTAAAGATAGATTCGTAGGTAAGAAGCTATTAGTTGTAGGAGTTAAAGACGGTATTCGTAAACCACAGGAGTTAATACAAAAAGTAGTAGATGGTAATGTTCCTGTTTATCATTCGGATGTGAAAGAAAAAGGAAATGACTCACAAGGTAAAGGACAAAATCCAATATACCGCCATTTAATGAATGGTGTATCGTTCATGGTTCCTTTCATTGTGGTAGGTGGATTATTAATTGCAATTGCATTAACACTTGGTGGGGAGAAAACTCCTGGTGGTTTAGTAATACCAGAAGGGTCTTTTTGGAAAATAATTGAGCAAATAGGAGGAGCTTCATTTTCATTTATGGTTCCAATTCTAGCTGGATATATTGCTTATAGTATAGCTGATAAGCCTGGGCTTGTTCCTGGTATGATTGGCGGATATATCGCAGCAACAGGAAGTTTCTATGGTAGTGAGAGTGGGGCCGGCTTCTTAGGTGGAATTATCGCAGGTTTCTTAGCTGGTTATGTAGCTTTAGGAATTAAAAAGTTAAAAGTACCAAAAGCGCTTCAACCAATTATGCCAATTATCATTATTCCGGTATTTACATCGCTTATTGTTGGTTTAGCATTTGTATTTATTATCGGTGCTCCTGTAGCTCAAGTATTTGAATCATTAACGGCTTGGTTAGCGGGTATGCAAGGTTCAAGTTCAATTCTTTTAGCATTAATCTTAGGTGCAATGATTTCATTCGATATGGGTGGTCCAGTAAATAAAGTAGCATTCTTATTTGGTTCT
Organism: Bacillus sp. FSL P2-0099; assembly: GCF_038007445.1. NCBI lineage: Bacteria > Bacillati > Bacillota > Bacilli > Caryophanales > Bacillaceae > Bacillus > Bacillus sp. FSL P2-0099. The sequence continues at coordinate 5,135,081 of NZ_JBBOXE010000001.1, read as the reverse complement.
GCAATGATTGGAGAAGGAAATTATGAAATTATGGGGCCGATTGCAGCGGCAATTTGTATTCCACCAATCGGGATGGGACTTGCTACATTTATAGGAAAGAGAAAGTTCCAAGAGTCAGAAAAGGAAATGGGGAAAGCCTCATTTACGATGGGCTTATTCGGTATTACAGAAGGAGCTATTCCTTTTGCAGCGCAGGATCCATTGCGTGTTATTCCAAGTATTATGGCTGGTTCAATGACAGGTGCTGTTATTGCGATGATTGGTAACGTTGGGGATAGAGTGGCACATGGTGGTCCGATTGTTGCTGTACTGGGAGCAGTAGATAACGTATTTATGTTCTTTGTTGCTATTGTTGTAGGTTCTACTGTAACAGCAGTCGTTGTGAACGTATTAAAGAAAGATATTTCAAAAGTTGAAGAAATACAAGAATCAAAAGAAATGAAAGAAGTTTCAGCAACGAAGGAAGTAGCGGAAGTTCAAGAGCAAGTAATAGAAAAGAAAGCTGAAAAGGTAGAAATTCAGAAGTTAACAGATATAACAAGTTTAGAGCTTATTGATATTAACCTATCGGGAGAGACACGTGACGATATTATTGATGAAATGATTGGGAAATTAAATACTGTAGGTGCTTTACATTCTGATTCGGAATTTAAGCAAGCTATTATGAATCGTGAAGCAGAGAGCACTACCGGAATTGGAATGAATATTGCGATTCCTCATGGGAAGTCAGATGCAGTAAAAAAACCGAGTGTTGTATTTGGAATTAAACAATCGGGAGTAGATTGGAAAAGTTTAGACGGAACGGATGCAAAATTAATATTTATGATTGCAGTTCCGAAAGAGAGTGAAGGAAATGAACATTTGAAGATTCTTCAAATGCTTTCAAGAAAACTTATGGATGATAGTTATAGAGAGAGATTAATATCTGTCCAAACGAAAGAAGAAGCACATAAGTTATTAGATGACATCGTATAAAATGGAGGATTTTAATCATGACAGAACCGTTATTTTTTGCACCCGTTTTTAAAGAGAGAATATGGGGTGGTACGAAATTAACTTCTTTCGGATATGAAATACCATCAGAACAAACGGGTGAATGTTGGGCATTTGCCGCACATCAGAACGGACAAAGTGTAGTGAAGAGAGGAAAATATAAAGGTTTATCTTTAGGACAATTATGGAATGAACATCGAGAGTTATTTGGAAATATGGAGGGGGATCGATTCCCTCTTCTTACAAAAATCTTAGATGCAAATCGAGATTTATCTGTCCAAGTACATCCAGATGATGAGTATGCACGTATAAACGAAAATGGTGAGTTAGGAAAAACTGAATGTTGGTATGTTATTGATTGCAAAGAGGATGCTGAGATTATTTATGGGCATCATGCAAAGTCAAAGGATGAACTAGTAGATATGGTTGAACAAGGAGAATGGGACAAGCTATTACGACATGTAAAAGTGAAGCCGGGTGATTTCTTCTTTGTTCCAAGCGGAACTGTTCATGCAATTGGTGAAGGCATTTTAATATTAGAAACGCAACAAAACTCTGACACTACTTATCGATTATACGATTATAATAGAAGAGATTCAGAGGGAGAATTACGTGAACTGCATCTTGAGAAAAGTATTGAAGTGATAGAAACACCATTTGTTTCAGACCAACGAACTATTCAATATGAAAAAATAGAGGATTTACATGTAACAACGTTTATTGAGTGCTCTTATTTTTCAGTGAGAAAATGGGAGTTAGACGGAGTGGCTAACTTGACGCAAAAAAGTCCATTTCTTCTCGTAAGTGTAATAGATGGAAAAGGAGAGTTGGTACATGGTAATGAGAAATATTCGTTTGAACAAGGGGATCATTTCATATTACCAAGTAATTTTGGGGAATATAGGATTGTAGGATGTGCTGAATTTATTATTGCGAGCGTGTAAGAGAGAAATATATAACAGGAAAGGGTATCGTCGACAAAATATGTTCGACAATACCCTCTCTTTTTTTGTCTTATTTTTGCTATACTAAACTGTACTATAATACAGGGTGGAAGGAGGAGAATGATGAAAATACTTGTAGTAGATGATGAATCGAGTATTCGTAATTTGATTCGGATGCAGTTAGAGATGGAAGGGTATGAAGTATTGACGGCCGCTGATGGGAGAGAAGCTTTAGAAAGATGGAATGAGCAGCCGGATGTACTTATTTTAGATGTGATGCTTCCTGATACGGATGGGTATGAGTTGTTACGTTTATTCCGGGAGAAGGAGCGTGATATTCCGGTGCTTATGTTGACAGCGAAGAGTCAGATGAATGATAAGTTACTTGGTCTTCAGCTTGGAGCTGATGATTATGTGACGAAGCCTTTTAATTATGCGGAGCTTATTCTTCGGGTGAAGAATATGGCGCGGCGTGTGAAGAAGAAGGAGGTTCCTTTAAATCATGAGGTGATTGGGGCTGGTGATTTACTTATTTGTCCAAAGGAACGAAAGCTTCATGTGAGTGGGCAGGAGATTCAGTTAACGTACCGAGAGTTTAATTTATGTCAGTTGTTTGTTTCGAATCCGCAGCGTGTATTCATGAGAGATGAGCTACTCGAGAAGGTATGGGGGTTTGAGTATATCGGAAATACGAGAGCGGTTGATATTATGGTGCAAAGGCTTCGAAAGAAACTAGGTACGAGCGGGGAGTATATTAAGACAATTTATGGTGTGGGGTATAAGCTTGATTGCTAAAAGGTGATGATATGTCTTTAAAACGAAATATGGTGTTTGGAATAGTTGGATTGTTGATTCCAATTCTTGTTCTTTTGTATGCGGTTGTTTATATTGCACTGGAGAAGAATGTGTATCATAATGCGGCAGATTCCTTAGAAAAGTTAAGTGTGGAAGCGCAAATTTATACGATGAATTATTTAGAGAAGGAAGCAGAAGTGGAGACGTTAGGTCCTAATTCGCTTTTAATTGCTTCGTATTTAGCGAAGCGAATGGATGTCCGGGTGCAGATGATTGGGAAGAATGGAGATGTTGTTGCAGATACACAAAAAGGAGCGTTACTTCATCGGAATATTGATATTGAGAGTTCTTTGAAGGGAAAGAAATCGTATGTTTTCGAGGAGGGAGACCCAGCTCCAATTCTTTTGTTTTCAAGTCCGGTTTATTATGGAAACGATGTCATTGGGAGTATTCGTTTTATAAATGAGTTAACGGATGAGAAGGAAGTTTTAACAAATGTGAGTTGGACGTTTTTAATAACGTCGCTTTGTTTAGTAGCTGCTGGTATTTTCTTTGCGATTCGTTTGGCGAAGTCTCTCCATAAACCAATTGATCAGTTAAGGCAAATGGCATATCGGCTTGCGAATGGAGATTATGAAAGTAAGATTGAGCTAAATGAGTATGTGGAAATTGCGCAGCTTTCAGCGTCCTTTAATGCGATGGCTGATGGGATTGAGCTGCATATTAAGCAGCTGAAGGAAGAGAAAGAGAAACAGAAAGATTTCTTGGACCGCATTACGCATGAGCTGAAAACACCACTTACGGCAATTATCGGTTATGTGGATTTAATTCCGAAGTTACAATCGAAGGAGGATGTGCAGGAGAGCCTCCGTTATGTGTCTGTAGAAAGTGAGCGTCTATTATCACTTGTAGAGGAATTACTTAAGTCTTCAAAGTACGGGAAGAGTACGTTTGAAGTGTCACCTACAGTCGTGAATATTAAAGAATTGGCAGAAGAAGCGGTTTCGATTGTGAAACTGAGGTTGCAGCAGTTTGAAATTGAAGTTATGAATGAGTTAACGGAAGTACACGTCGTTGCGGATTTTGATAAGACGAAGCAAATTTTCTTGAATGTGCTTGATAATGCGATTAAATATAGTGATGCTACGCAAGTTCGTATGAATGTAATTATAAATGAGCAGGAAGCGAAAGTTTTTGTTCATGATGATGGTATTGGTATGGATGAAGGTGTGCTTGCAGAATGGAATGAGTCTCCGGAAGGTAAGGTGCTTCCTTCAAGTTACGGGAATGGCTATGGCTTATACATTTGTCAGGAGATTATGAAGAAGCAAGGCGGAAGTATGCGAATTGAGAGTAGTGAAGAAATGGGGACTACAATATGCATTACATTTTTACTTCCGAGACGGATGGAAGACATAAAAAACTTGAAAGCGGTTAAATGATACATTTATGAAACAATTATGCGGTATTTTCGAAACAACGTTTTTTTATCTTGGAGGTAGGCAGAAATGAAAAGGCTATCATTTCAAATTCTTATGTTTGTCTTTTGTATGATCGTTTCTCTTATTTTGTTTTATGTTATTGAGAAGCAAATATATAATCGAATCACAATTGTGGATGACAAACAAGCCGTTTTACAAAGAGTGAATGAATCCCTTCCTACTGAAGTGAAAGTAAGGCATGAGAAGTGGGGAGAAATTGTTGTAACGGATGAAGTTCGTTTGCATACGATTGTTTCATTCTTTGACCGAATTCGAATAGAACCGAGAGAAGCGAGGAATCAAGAACAAGTATTTACTGGAGAAGTAACGTACTTGAATGGACATAAACGTACTTTTGCAGTAGGTGACTTGTTCCAGTACGAGGCTAATGTATACGGAAAGAATGGCACGGATCCGATGATCTCAGCATTTCAAACGTATTTGTTAAGTCTGTATTATACACCAGAGCGCATTAGTAATTTCTTTGCGGAGGCAAAGGAAGTTGTAGTGAGGCAAGGGGATGTAATACGTACTATAGATCTTACGCAAATATTTGATTCTATTCGATACGCAAAGCAAATTACAGATTACGGAGAAATTCAGAAATTATTACAATCACAGAATGAGCCGATTGCTTATATTACTGCCTATAAAACAGGCAAACGTGTAAAGAATGAGCGGGAGGATATTCTAACTATTTCTGTGTATCCATCGTACTTTGTTGTGCAATATCTCGGTGATAATAACGGGAATGTCATGTATATGAAGGGCTCCCTAGCAGAATTCCTTGTAAAGGAGAGTGTGTCATGAGAAAGATAGCCTTTTTCTTCTTTTTGCTAGTAATCGGAGGAGCGATGTCTAGTTGCTCTCGAGATACAACCTCTATTAAATATAATAAAAGTGGTCTCCCTATTTTGGATGATCGTCATCTCGTTGCGTATGTAGCGGCCCGCGAGGAAGTTGGTGAAGCTTTGCTTTCGTCATTTTGTAAACAACGCGGGTGTACATATGAATTTATTCGTCTATCGACAGAAGAACTTCTTCGGAGAGTAGAAGAGGAAGCTGGAAATCCGAAGGCGGATATTATTATTGGCGGTACAGTAGATGCGCATCAAATGATGAAGCAAAAGAACCTTTCTATTCCTGTTACGACCCAGCATGCGAATCGTATTTCAAAGACTGTTAAAGATAAAGATGGTTATTGGTACGGTTATGAAGTGGAGAAACTGGCAATCGCGATTAATAAAGAGCGGTGGAATGAAGAAATAGCGCCGCTCGGTCTTCCATATCCATCAAGGTGGCAAGATTTATTAGATCCGGTATATACGGGTAAGATTGCAATGCCTGATCCAAACGTTTCCGGCACAGCATATACTTTGTTTCAATCACTTATTGATACTTTAGGTGAAGAAGAAGCGAAAGAGTATGTTAAGAATCTTGCAAGGCAAGTTGGTGAAGTGACGGTGAATGGTTATATGCCCGCAGAACTGGTTGCGAGCGGTGAATATATGATAGGCATCAATTTTGCGGGCGATCAGAGAATGCTTCAGAAACAAGGCTTTCCTATTGTAAGTAATGAACCTGAGCAAACAGGATTATCTGTTAATGCGATTTCGAAACTGAAGCGTGCACCGAGTGGTATTATTGCGGACTTATTTATTGATTATTGTTTATCAGAAGAAGCGGGGCACATTTTAGAAAAAGTTTCGTTTGGCGTACCAACGATGTTTGCGAAGAATCAGAAAGAGATAGAAGGTCAGCCGGTTAGAAGGACGAACAAAAATATATCAAATAGTGGAATAATCGAGATATGGAATAGACAGCGTCTCTCTCAGCAGTGAGAAAAGGAGACGAAAGAATATGTTTAAATGGCTTAAGCCAGCACCTGCAATTGAGAGGTTACCAGCGGATATGATCGCTAAAGTATATACATTACTGCGTATTCGTGTGCTAATGGGAATTTCAGTTGGGTATGCTGCTTATTATTTAGTGCGCAGTAACTTTACGTTATCAAGTACGTATTTAGTACAAGAATATGGTTTTAGTACAGCTGAAATTGGATTGCTAGGTTCAGTAATGGCAATTGTTTATGGATTTAGTAAGTTCTTTATGGGGAATTTATCCGATAAAGCTTTCGCCCAGCGTTTTATCGCAGTCGGATTATTCTTATCAGGGCTTGTAAATATTTGCTTCGGCTTTGCATCTTCATTTGGAATGATTGTTACATTACTTGTCCTAAATGGTATTGTACAAGGTATGGGAGCACCACCTTGTAGTATCGTTATGACGAAATGGTTCTCGAAGAAAGAACGTGGTACGAAAACAGGTATTTGGAATATTTCACATAACGTTGGTGGAATGCTTGTGCCGCCACTTGTTGGAATTGGTGTAGGTATTTTTGGTGAAAATCATTGGCAAGGCGGCGTGTTTATTTTCCCAGCGATTATCGCAATGGTAATTTCAGTTCTTGTTTGGATTAATGCGAAGGATACACCAGAATCTGAAGGTCTTCCTCCAATTGATGAGTATCGTAATGATTATGAAAATCTTGAAAAAGCAGATAATGCTAATAAGATGTCACCAAAAGAAATTTTGATGAAATATGTAGTGACAAATAAGTTCGTTTGGTATTTATGTATTGCAAATGCATTTGTTTATTTAATTCGTTTCGGTGTTATTAACTGGGTTCCGCTGTATTTAACAACAGTTAAAGGTTTTTCAAAAAATGAAGCACATGCTGCATACGCGATTTTTGAAGGTATGGCAATTCCAAGTTCATTAATCGTTGGTCTTTTAAGTGATAAATTATTTAAAGGAAAACGTATGCCATTATGTATTATGAGTATGGCTGGTGTTGTTGTTGGTACGGTTGTATATTGGCAAGCATCTAGCGTACTTGTTGTAAGTATTGCAGTTTCTATTATCGGTTGTTTAATTTACGTACCACAGTTTTTAATCGGTTTAAGTGCGATGGAATTAGTACCGAAATTTGCAGTAGGTACAACAGTTGGTATGTGTGGTCTGTTCGGTTATGTAGGTGGAAGTCTGGTAGCAAACGCAGCAATTGGTGTTATTGTTGATCGTTCTGGCTGGGATGGCTGCTTCATCTTACTATTAGCAGGCGGTATTTTATCAACAGTATTCTTATTTATCGTTCAACGTGGGCATGAAAGAAAAGGTCCTAAAGTAGCATAATAGTTTATTCGGGAAAGCGATCCAATCATTATTTTGGATCGCTTTTTTTATATAAGGAAACCTTTCCTTAAAACTATCTTAAAAGATAGAATGTCATATTTCTAATCATTGGTATTTTTGTTACAATATAAATGATTGTGTAAAACTTTGTAAAATGAGTGTAACAATGTAAGTGGGGATACAATTTTCCGAAAGTTTTATACAATTAAATATCTATTAAACTATTAAGATATAAAAGGAGAGAGAATATGTTACCAAATACGGTTCGTACTCCAAACAAGAAGAAGAAATGGATTATCATCGGAGTTATTGCACTAATTGTTATTGTAGCAGCAGTTAATATTTTTGTTATGCAAGGTAAGAAGAAAGGTACGGCGAAGACAGATGCTGTAAGTTTTGAGAAAGTGACAGAGCGTAAGCTTAATAATACGAAGTTAATTTCGGGTCAGGTGAAGCCAGGGAATATTGAAAGTTTCTATGCGGATCCGACTAAAGGAAAAGTGAAAGATATCGCAGTGAAAGAAGGACAAGAGGTAGAAAAAGGAACGAAACTATTCTCTTATGATAATGAAGAAATTAATCTTCAAATGAAGCAAGCTGATCTTGATCAGAAGATGGCTGATATGCGTTACAATCAAGGGAAAAAGAAGATTGATTCATTGAAGAAAGAAATTAAGAAGGTAAAAGATAGTGGGGCTGGGAAAGAAGTAACAGACCCGATGGAAGAGCAAGTAAGCGAGTTAGAAATGGCTCAGAAAACAACTGACCTTGAGAAAGAAAAAGGGAAGTTACAAAAAGAAGAGTTAAGTAAAAAACAGAAAGAACTTACGATTTATAGTAATTTCACTGGTGTTGTACAAAAGTTAGACAAAGATGCGGCACAAAGTTCATCTCAGGCATTAGGTGGTCAAGGGAAAGCATTTTTACAAGTTGCTTCTAAAGATCCGTTCCAAGTTCAAGGGACTTTAACAGAGCTTCAAAAGTCACAAATTCAAAAAGATCAAACGTTCACTGTAACTGCGAAAGCAAATAATAAGAAAAAGTGGACAGGTAAGATTACGGAAGTAAGTGAATTCCCAACGAGTGCAGAGATGGCTCAAGCTGCTGGTGAGGGAACTCAAAATATGTCTCAATATACATATAAAGCAAGTCTTGATAGCCAAGATGGTTTATCTCCAGGTTATCACGTTTCTCTGCAAGTAAATTTAGAGAATAAGACGATGATTGCTGTTCCAAGTAAGAGCATTGTAGAAAAAGGCGAAGATGCATTTGTTTATATTGAAGAGAAAGGAAAGCTTCGTAAACAAAATGTGAAAAAAGGTTCTACTGATGGAGACTGGACAGAGATTGTTGAAGGCGCAACAGTGGGGCAAAAGGTGGTTAAAAATCCTTCCGACGACGTGTATGACGGAATGGAAGTGAAAGAGAAATGATTACGTTAAATAATATTGCTAAAACATATTATCAAGGAAAATTGGCAGTTCCGATTTTACATGGTATTAGTTTAACAATTCAAAGCGGTGAGTTCGTTTCTATTATGGGACCGTCTGGTTCTGGTAAATCAACGCTTATGAATATTATCGGTTGTTTAGATCGTCCAACAGAAGGTGAATATATGTTGAATGATGTGAATATCTTAACAGCAGACGAGTCAAAACTAGCTTTAATTCGTAATGAATATATCGGTTTTGTATTCCAGCACTTTAATTTGCTGCCGCGTCTTTCCGCAGTGGAAAACGTTGAACTTCCGCTCATCTATGGTGGGGTGAAGAAAGCAGAGCGTCGTCAGAGAGCCCTTGAAGCGCTTGGGAAAGTTGGATTATCAGATAGAGTCCATCATTTGCCTAGTGAGTTATCAGGTGGACAGAAGCAACGTGTAGCGATTGCAAGATCGATTGCAAATAATCCAACGTTTATTATGGCCGATGAGCCGACAGGTGCACTTGATACGAAGTCTGGTGCACAAGTTATGGACATTTTCACGAAGCTCAATGCAGAAGGTACGACGATTGTTATGGTTACGCATGAAGAAGAGGTAGCAGCATATTCTTCCCGTCGCATTGTACTGCGAGATGGGAAAGTTACAGAAGATAGAAGGTGTGCAGTATGAGTTTACTAGATAGTATGAAAATTGCCTTATCGTCTATTTTAGCTCATAAACTACGCTCAGCTTTGACGATGCTAGGGATTATTATCGGTGTAGGCTCTATTATTACCGTCGTTGCGATTGGGCAAGGCGGGGAAGCTGCACTGAAATCCCAATTTGTTGGATCAGGTAATCAAACGGTACCGATTCATTATAGTGCCGATATGAATGATCCTTTTGGTATGGCGATGGTAGAAGCACCGAAGATAACTGAAGAAGATATTTTTGAAATTAAAAAAATTCCAGATATCGCACATGTTGTAACAACAAATTCAAGTATGGAACCAATTGATATTGAAGATAAAATAGAAATGGTGAGTATTACTGGATTAGACAGTGAGTATTTTTCAGTAAATAAAGTAAAGTTGTTAAAGGGACGTTCTTTACAAGAATCAGATGTGGATCAAGGTAATAATGTTGTCATGATTAGTAAACAAATGGAAGATAAGGTGTTTAAGGATGCCAATCCAGTCGGTAAAATTATTGAAATGAAGGGGCAACCGATGCAAATTATCGGTGTCTACAAATCAGATAACGAGTTTATGGGAATGGGACCATCAGAAGCACTAGTTCCAATTTCATTATGGCCGACACTGTATGGAAAAGATGAAATTCAAAATATTTCTGTTCAAGCAAAAAATGTAGATAATTTAGAAAAAGCAGGTAAAAAAGCTGCAGATGTGTTAAACAGTCGTAAACCGACTGATGCAACTGGTAAATACGAAGTTATGAATTTAAAAGAACTTCAAGAAGGTATTTCAAAGATGACCGGTATTATGACAATGATTATTGGTGGTATCGCTGGTATTTCATTAGTCGTTGGTGGTATTGGTGTTATGAACATTATGCTCGTATCTGTAACGGAGCGTACGCGTGAAATTGGAGTACGTAAAGCACTTGGAGCGACGCGTAGTAAAATTTTATTACAGTTTTTAATTGAAGCAGTTATGTTAACGCTTCTAGGTGGTTTAATCGGAATTGGTCTTGGGTATGGCGGGGCATATATCGTTTCCACATTTGCGAAGTGGCCACCGCTCGTTTCATGGGAAGTCGTCGTTGGGGGCGTATTGTTCTCTATGACACTAGGTATTATTTTCGGATTAATTCCAGCAAACAAAGCTGCGAAATTAGATCCGATCGAAGCACTTCGTTATGAGTAGATTGTTAGTGTAGTAGAGAAGGGGTTCTCTACTACACATTACCGTTCTAGTGGGCGGTTCGTAGCCTCAAAATGAGGATGTGAACCGCCCGTTAGAACGGGTTATATAAATAGAAGGAGGCGTTATAATGGAAGCGAATTTGAATACGCAAAAAGTTAGCGGAGAGAAGCCATCATTATTTGGAATGATTACATCTCCAGGTTTGCAGTTTGAGAGAATGAAAACGAGTGAGAAAGTTTGGGGTATGTTCTTCCTAGTTGCATTGTTACAAGGACTTGTAGGTGGTTTGACGACATATGTCGTGAACACATCACCTGAGATGATTAAAATGCAGAAAGAATTGGGTGAACTTGCTGGCCAGAGTTCAATTACATCAGAAGTTATTTATGGGATTGGATCTGGTTTTGTTGGAGCAATGATTGGTGCATTATTTGTCGCAGCTATTTATAAAATATTTATGATGTTCTTTGGAAATGATACATCTTATAAAAAATTATTAATGATTGTTGTATATGCTAATATTGCTCTTATTATTGGTGGACTTATTAATGGCGTTATAGCTTTAATTCTAGATGGTGGAGCAACACAGTATACAAGTTTAGGGCCGTTATTTGAGCAAGGTTCACTTGCATATGGAATCGGTAATACAATTGAAGTGTTCTATTTATGGAACTTAGTTTTAATTTGGTTAGGATTACAAGCTACAGCAGGATTAAGTAAAGTGAAAGCAGCTATTCCAATTATCGTCTTATTCATTATTAAAGCGGTATTCTTAGCGGCGATTGTTGTATTAATTGCAACGTTCTTACCAGGTATGCCTGTATAATATGATTGGATTAAAAAGGTGACTCTTTCGAGAGTCACCTTTTTTATTTTTACCCCTATTTCAAATACCCCTATTAGAATTTCAAATACTGCCTAGTGTAATTTCAAATTCCAGCAGCAGTATTTGAAATTACCCACAATGAAATTTCCTTTCTCATTTTATATTGTAGAGGTACCGCGGAATACTGAAGAGGTATACCTTTTAGAAACGGGCACTGTGTGAAGCCAGCGACTTTTGCAGATACGGTTGTTTTGTATGAAGGTATGATTGTAAATCAAATAAAGAGGTTAAATATTTACCAGGATTATGAAGAGTATTATCAATGTGGTTTAATTGGTCTTTGGCATGCTTATGAAAGGTATGAGGAGGAGAAAGGGAGTTTTCCTGCTTATGCGGTTGTAACGGTACGTGGTTATATATTGGAAAGGTTGAAGAAAGAATGCGTAGTGCAAGAGCGCTATGTATGCACGGACGAGTATGAGGAACGATTTGAGTGTGAAGATGCTGGAACGAGGGCGAAGGATTTTATGAGTGTGTTAGATGAGAGGGAGAAGCATATCATTTCAGAGCGATTTTTTACAGGGAAAAATATGGGGGAGATAGCTTCTGAAATGGGGATGACGTACTATCAAGTGAGATGGGTATATCGACAAGCGCTTGAGAAAATGAGGGATAGTGTAAGGGGATAAGAATAATAAGTAGAATGGAAGGCAAGAGAAATATTGCCTTCCATTCTGTTTATTTTAAGGCAGTAAATGTGGCAAGAGGGTTTTTGAGTGTAGTGAATCTTTTATGTTCATTCGGGATAATACATGTCCAGCTTTCAAAAATTGTTGCTGTAACTTATGAGAACCTATTTGTATTGTTATGGTAGTTCCGTTAAAAAAACGAATGTTAGCTTTGTTAGTTTTTTTGGGAAACTCTATCTCATCTATATGGTTATAGAACAACCAAATGCAGCTTGGAGAAGAAGGAGATTCTGTTGGGAAAACGAAAATATATTCTTTGTGATTAATCGGAATTGGAACATTTTGTTTGAGCTTAAAGTTTATTTGGACTGCATGACGTCTACCTTGATAAGTAGAATGAACATGTGTTAGACAAGATTTCTTTATGAGTTGGATAGCTGTTTGGCAAGAGTACAGAGGGTTTCCGCTACTGTCGATAATTTTTGTCCGGTAATAAGGGTGTTTGCAAGGTTCGAGCATCATTGTAGAACTAGAAATAAAAATATCATTCTCATTATCCATGATTCTAAAATCCTCCCTTATGAAAATTATTATTCCGAATATAATTATATACGAATTATGTAAAATTATTATTAATCTTTTGTTTCGTATTGTAAATTTTTACGGTTCGTTTACAATCAATAGATGATAGTCTTTCTAATTTGCATCGCTTGTACATATATATGAAAATAGAAAAGAGTAGGCGGTGATATAGCATGAAGAAAAAGTATATTATTATGGCTCTAGCTGTTGTTCTCTTAGTTTATTTAGCAAACAGTAATCCGGGTAAGGGAGAATATACGGATTGGGCAGCAAAACAATTTATGAAGCGTAATGATGTGAGTAAGAAGCTAGAAGAGGTTGAGAAAGAAAACAAAGAGGGTATACTTGGCGATCTAGCATCAGCGGGCAAGAAATTGGCAAATAAGTATGTTGAACCACAAGTTGGATTATTAATTGAGCATTATACAAAGCGAAATGATTATATTTTCTTCTCAACATATACGACAGAGTTTGATTTAGGCGGAGAGAATTATAAGTATGTTTGTGTTGGTTTTTCAAACATTTTTATTCCAATTGAAATGCCGAAGAAAAAAGACGAATCTGCAAAATAATGCAGATTCGTCTTTTTGATTTACGGAGTGATCTGAACTTCAGATACGTTTTTTTCTATGAGGCGAGCCCCTTTTTTACGAGTATTTTCACTAATTGATGAAAATACAGATGAAGAAAGAATGGTATCCATTACTTGATTTACGACTAGTTCATTTACTGGTGTGATGGGATTTTCGATAGAAAAGGAAACTGTTTTTCCATCTTCTTTCACGAAAATTAACTCTAGTACTTGCATGCTTTATTCCCTCCTTTTTAATTATAGATTAGAAAGATCTGACGTGCTTACAAGTTGTACAGCGTGAAGTGATGATTGTTGTAGTGAAGCAAGAGCACGTGCTACTTCATATACTTTTCCTAAATCTGCATTTGTTTTCACACGTTTGAATTGTTTGTTCTTAAAAACTGTTTTACCGTTTTTGTCTAATCCTCCGTTTAATACAAGGCGTAAAGTTAAATCCATTATGATTGTTTCAACTGCCATGTTTATCACCCCCTTTCACTTTATAAATAGGGTGTAAATGTCATGTTTTGGCGTGAAATTTTTTCTTTTTTTTGGTACTCTTAAAAGACTAAGAGAGGGGTTTTCGGAAGAATGAATCGTAAATGGTTATTTTGGATTCCTGTATTACTATGGATGGGGATTATTTTCTATTCTTCAGCACAGCCATATAAAAAACAGGATATGCGCTCGGATATTGAGCAATATATAAATGTTGATTTTGTGAAAGAGCATTTTTCATGGGTATCTATCGATTATGGGGGAGGTACACCTGTTAGTATCGCAAATAAAGGTGTAGGTGGATTTGTTGAGTTTTTCCTTCGTAAAGGTGCTCATTTTATGGTGTTCTTTATGCTCGGTTCATTGACGTATTATGCTTTTCATCGATCGGGTTATTCGAGAAAAAGGTGCTTTGCATACGCCCTCCTTTTCGTTGCGGGGTATGCAACATTTGATGAAATTCATCAATGGTTTACAGGAGACCGTACACCGATGTGGCAAGATTCATTGCTTGATACGTGCGGCGGGTTAACAGGAATTATAATAAGCAATTGGTTTTGGCATAGAAAAAGGAGCTAATCTCAGTTAGAGATTTGCTCCTTTTTCATTTATCCCGCTATTTGTGGGAATAGAAACATCCATCTTATCCCGCATTAACTGCCCGTAAAAGCCTTCACTTTATACGCCAAGTAATTCTTTTAGTTCGTCGGTTGATAGTTCGGTCATCCAACTATCGCTTGTAATGACGGCGTTGTTTAATGATTGTTTTCGTTCTAACATTTCATCAATCTTCTCTTCAAGTGTTCCCGTTGTAATAAGCTTATGAACGTGAACGAAGCGTTTTTGACCGATGCGATAAGCACGGTCTGTTGCTTGGTTTTCTACAGCTGGATTCCACCAACGGTCATAGTGAATGACATGGTTGGCGGCGGTTAAGTTTAATCCTGTTCCGCCGGCCTTTAACGATAAGATGAAGATGTCATACGTTCCGTTTTGGAACTGCTCAATCATCTTGTCACGCTCTTTCTTCGGTACGCTCCCGTTTAAGAAGAGGACGCGCTGACCGAATGTTTCTTCTAACATACTTTTTAGCATGTTCCCCATGCCAATGTACTGAGTGAAGATTAAGCAACTTTCATTTTGGTCTTTTATATTTTCGATGAGCTCCATTACCGTTTTTGTTTTCATAGAGCGCTCGACGATATTTTGTGGTTCTTCTTCTTTCAAATAAAGGGCTGGGTGATTACAAATTTGTTTTAGCTTGTTCAGCATAAGTAATATAAATCCGCGTCTTTCAATTCCGCTTAATCCTTCTACATTTTGTAATGTATCTTGAACAAGTTGTTCATATAAGGAAGCTTGTTCGCCAGTTAGTGGACAATAAGCTTTCTGTTCTTGTTTATCTGGTAAGTTTAATGCGACCGTTTGATCTTTCTTCGTACGACGCAGTAAAAACGGCGAGATAAACCGCTGAACTTGCTGGATTTTTCCTTCATCGCGGTCCTTTTCAATCGGTGTGACGAAGCGGCGCTGGAATTGTCCTAAGCTTCCGAGATACCCGTGATTGATAAAGTCGAAAATAGACCAAAGCTCAGCAAGTCGGTTTTCCATCGGTGTACCGGTTAAAGCAATTTTGTGATTTGCTTGTAGGTTTCTTACTGCTTTCGACTGTTTCGTATGTGGGTTTTTTATATTTTGTGCTTCGTCTAAAATAACAGCGTCCCAGCATAACGTACTAAGTTCTTCTTCATCAAGCTGAGCTAATGCATAAGAAGTTAATATAACATCTGCTGATTGAAGAAAATCTTTAAATGACTCATCCTTAGATCGGTTACTTCCATAGTGTAACTGAACACGTAAGCTTGGTGCGAAACGCTCAAATTCTTTTTGCCAATTTCCAAGGACTGATGTTGGTGCCACAATTAATGCAGGACCTGTTTGGAGATTGTTTTCTTTAGCGTATAGTAAGTAAGTTATCGTTTGAATACTTTTTCCGAGTCCCATATCATCGGCTAATAACGCTCCAAATCCAAGCTTTCGTAAGTATAGTAACCACTCAACACCGTGTTGTTGATACGGGCGGAGTGTTGCTTGTAGCGAAGATGGTACATCTACTTTTGGAATATCTCCAATGTGTAGAAGTTTTTGGAAAAGCTCTTCGTAATATCCATCTAGCTCGATTTCAATATCGGTAAACGGACTATCGTCTTCTACAATTTCTGTTTCTGCTGTATTAGATAAATGTTGCTGCAACACATCTTTCATTTCAAGTCCATATTTATCGGCACGGTGCATTAGTTTTTTTACTTCTTCAATAAAGGCAGGATCAAGTCTCATCCATTGACCATTTAAATTGAAAAGACGTTTGTTTTGTTCAACGAGTTCGAAAAATTCGCTTTCTGATAAATCAATTCCGTCCGTTGAAATGCGCCAGTCGAAATTAACGAGCGTATTCATGCCGAAGAAAGACTGTGTTTGTGCTGTACTTTGCTTCAGCTGTACACGCAACCTCGGTTTTGTTGCTTTTAAATTTTGCCACCATGATGGTAGTAAAATTGTAATACCTGCTGCCAGTAATTCATTACTTGCTTCGGTTAAGAAGTTCCAAGCTTCCGTTTCAAAGAGTTCTTCTCGGAACTTGTCGTCCTCTTTTAGCCACGGTACGAGCTTACTGAATCCTTCTTGTGTTTCAAGGATACGTTCTTCGTAATCGTGCCATCGTTTTGGTAAGGAATCGATACTTTCATATACATATATGCGATGTGCACCACGTTTTGGTGTAACGATTGTTTCAAGCTTCCACATTTCAAGTTCTTCTTGCGGTTCTTGTAGTCTTAAGCCGACTGTAAATGGAAGATCATCTTCAATGTAACCAATTTTTCGAAGCCAATCCTCTTCATGTAGTGCTGCTTCCAATTGCCTTTTCGTAAAGTCGTAATGTTCGTATAGTCTCTTTGCATCTTCCCATCCGTCATTTGAGCGAGCATCTTGCAAAATACTTTCATTCACAGCGGCAGAGAAAAGAGATGCTAACATGTCATCTTCAATTGAAGTATTCTGAACTTTCCAAGATGGCTGCTGAGACCAATGCTTCATGTCAGGTGCGAAGCTGCCGCTGACGAAAGCGTCCCATAATTCACTTGCGTCCTTTGTAAGTGCCGTAATAGGACCGTTCATTTGCATATTTGCAAATGAATTCATCGGTTTATTTGCGATGTATTCAAATGCCTGTGCATTCGTTAACATAACGCCTTGTTTTCCCTCATACGTTGCTTCTTTTAAAAACGTTCCGTAGAAAGAAGTAGAGTGCCATGCGAATGCATTTTTTTTCCAAGTTGCTACGGATAAGAGCGTACCGCTATCATCTTCTCCCCAAAGGAACCAACCTTGACTAACGTGCTGGAGCCTAATTGTTACTTCAGTTTGTATGATCATCGATTAATTTTCCTCTCCGTAATTCCTCTTGTAGTGCACGCAGACGTGAATGTAAGTTAGCGATATGAATAATGAAAGCATCCCATTCATCAGTTCGCTTCAGTCGTTTATAAAGCATACGTAATTTCTTTAAGTAACGAACGGCACGTTTATATGATTTGCGATTTCGCTCTTCAATTGCTTCCATTGCGGCATGGTGATAAAGAGGAAGTGCTGCTTCGGGCGCTTCTTTTTCAATATCTTTCAATGGTTCTTTCAAAAGTTCGATTACTTCGAATCCATATAAGAGCTGAAGTTCCGTCCATGCATGGTATTGTTTCTTCGCAAGTACATATTGTTCATAATTTGTGAAACTATACGGTAATAGTTCTTGTAAAATCATTTCTAATCCCGCTTGTTCATTCGTATGTGTTGCATATGTCTCATACATCATCACAAATAATCGAACGATATCTTGTATGAAGACGGTATTTTCTTGTTCCGTTATCGTTTCTTTTACTTGTTTATAAGTAAAGGAAAGCCAATCTTTCCCGCGGTCCCACTCCATCGCACTTAATAGCTCTTCTAACCAATAGAAGTAAAGGCTCACAACAGAAGAAGGTTGTTTTTCCAGTAATTCCATTGCCGATACATCTTCACCGTTTAAAAAGAGCAGGTGAGAAGATGCTAATGCTTTGGAAAGTGGATTGATTTTAGTATCGATTCGTTTTTTTTCTTCTTGTAGCTGCTCCTCTGTTCTTAACAGTTCACCCCATACGTGACGATAAATGAAGAATCGCTCTTGTGTATAGGCATCGGTAGAGAAGAATGCTTCATGTATGAGCCGCGCTGTTTCTTCTAAAATCGGTTTGGATTCTTCTGGAATCGCCTCTGTTTTTAGGTCCCTAACGGTAGATTCAACTTTATCAACGAATAGGCGAACGACGTTAACTGGTTGGTGATAAGAATATAGTTTGTTTGCTTCAAATTCTTGAATTTCTTCTAATAATTTTTGAAAGCAATAAAGTGCCGCGTGCAACTTAAATAATTCATGAATAGCAACGATGCGCGGAGCTTTCCGTTCTAATTTTGTATAGAAGTCTGTAAAAAGACTCATAAGAAAATACATTTGTTTATAAGTGAGCCGCGCTTGTTCTTTTTTAAATGATTCATATTCATTTTCAAAGTATGTTTGCCAACTTTTATAATCCATTTCTTCAAAAGCTGATGATTGCAATACTTGTCGTGCAGTTCGAATAGGAGGAAGAGAAGGTTTTGTATTATTTTTGAATAAAGTTAATACATCTCCTACTTGCCCAAAACTAGAAGCTGCAGATAGTAACACAGCAAGCATATGCTGACATTGCGTCGGCGCGAAGCAATCGCAATAGCTTTCAGTGACATTACGAATCGGGATGTGAACGCTATATACACTGCCTTCAGCATTTACAGTTCCGGATAGCGTATAGCCATCAAAGTCAACGTTATAGACAACACCACTACGATATAGTTGCCGAGCTGTAGCGACATGCTCTTGATCAGCAACTTGCTGTGGATCAAGCCCTTGAACGAACTCATTCGCAATCATCATAATTTCATCTTTCGTAATTGAGTCTTGCAGCATAATATTCCTCCGTACACAGATTTCTTTCCTTTACCATTATAAACAAAAAATGCTCAAAACAGAAAAAATGAAATTCTAATTACACAATTAGAAAATCATGGTAATATATATAATGTTAATTTTGTATATTACTATGTAATTAAAAGGAGAGAATTTGTTTGTCAGATTTACAATCGAAGTTTGGTAATGGCATGAATAAGTTGCAAGAGGGAATTGAGCAAGGAAAGATGAAGTTGCAAGTAGCACAGGAAATGGCGCAATTAAAGAAGATTACACAAGAGAAGTTACAAGAAAAAACTGAAATTTTACTTGAACTTGGTCAAACGGTATATATGCAACTTCGTGATGATGAAGTTCGAATAGATTTGTTGAAAGCTATTGTAGCACCAGTGCAAGAGCTTGATGTTGCTATTTATAACACGCGCAGACAAATTTCTAATTTACAGAAACAAGAACAAAAAGGACAGTGTAGTTGCGGTGGTCCATTATCATTAAATGATAAATTTTGCGGGCAGTGCGGTAAAGAAAATGAGTTACTCCTTCAATCAAAAAATATTGAAAAAGAAGCATGTTCTTCATGTGGTGAACAAATTGCAAAGGAAGCTACATTCTGTCCAGCATGTGGTATGAAGCAAAGTAAGGAGTGAGGAACATGTATTGTAAAATTTGCGGTTTAGAACAGCCGGAGGCAGTAAACTATTGTACACATGACGGCTCAAGTACAGATAGTATAGATAGCCATGTTATGTTAGTCCCGCAATCTTCGAAGTATTGCCGAACATGTGGACAGGAAAGTAAAGAATATGCTACATATTGTGAGAAATGCGGTGATTCTTTATTAGGAGTTGCCCAAAAAGAATCGAACATGAAATTACCAAATGCAGGAGCGCAATTACATGTAAATGCATCAGGAAGTATGCTGAAAAAAGGATTATTCGGTGGTGCTTTTGCAATTGTATGTATGTTCATTGCAGGCTTCATTGGCAGTTTAATAATAGATTCTGCTATAAATGATGTAGTGGAGACAGCGGTTAGAAATACGGATGGTATGTTGAATATGAATACCATTAATCAATCATTTATTGGTATAGCACCATTAATTTTAATGTGTCATTTAATAGGTATTGAAATTAGCGGGAGCGGGGCATACACGATGTCATTCCTTCTTCATATCCCATTATTCATCTTGGTAACTATTCCGGCACTTATATTAGGTGGAAGTGGATTTTTTGTTGAAAGAAAAAAACCTTCAATTAGTTGGCGAGAGAAGTTCATGACATCATGTGTAATTGGCATGATATACGGTATTTTCTTATGTATTGTAAGCTTTATGGCAAGTTCTTCTACATCTATTTCTTATTTCTATCAAACGATGACTATTGATGTTGTATATTCTCATGTTGTTAGTTTATTGTTTGGTATTATATTTGGTCTATTATTCAGCTTTATTGGTATGAGTATTGAAGCAGGACCACATCGTATGCTTTCTTCTACTAGTCAGTTTGTCCCGTATGTAACGTCTATTTATTATAGTATAGTGACTGTTTTGAAAGGACTACTTATTACATTTGGTATTATACTTATTACGATTTTATTTAGTAGTTCAAAATCAATGGGTCCAATTGATTTTCCAGAGAAGGCGTATAAAGTATTACTTTCTTTAGAAGCAACACCTTTCATGTGGAATATGGCCCACCTTTCTCCAACTGAAATTGAGTGGGGGAATATGGAGAGAGAAATGCATAGATATTCAGTCGAAAAAGGGCCGCTGCATGTATCGTATATGTCAGGCATATCAATACAGGGTACGTCTTTAAAAGACCTGGAAATCGCTAATGGTGCTAGTGCTGATCGTATAAAAGATATTGATGATTTTAATTCATATTTACATTGGTGGGGATTATTAATTCTTCTACCATGTATTCTACTAGTTAGGGCTGGAATGAAATTGGCTCAATATCGTATGCGAAATATGTACGTAACTATAGCAGTGTTTAGCGCTGTTTATACAGTGATGATGCTTTGTGTAAATGGATTAGCAAAAATTCATATTACAGCTTCAGGAAGTAAGGAAATTATGAAGGAGTTCGCTGGAATTTCTGGACCGATATTATCTATTCAAAGTAACACGCTATATTTAATAGTAGGTAGTTTTCTTATTTCTTACGTATTAACATTCGCGGGTATGAAATTAGTAAAAAAATAAGGGGGAGAAATACTTGAAGTTTTGTGGAACATGCAATAAACAAGTTGCGGATCATTTGAACTTTTGTCCTGATTGCGGAAGTAAAGTAGAAGAAATTGCTGATCAAACAGCTTCTTCTCACTCAGAAATGCGGAGAGAAACAAAGTCAGTGAAAAGTAAGAAGAACATGTTTTTACTTATAGGTTTTGTCATTGTTTTTGCTATTTTGTTTGGCGCATATAAATTCGGTGCTAGCAAGTTTTCGAAGGAAAAGCAAGTAAATGCAATGATTGAAGCATTCCAAAATAAAGATGTGAATGCAATCGATGAGATTTTGAAAGTAGACGATCCAACCTTAAAGGTTAAGACAGAAGATATTAAGGCGTATATCCGTTATTTAAAAGAGAATCCTTCTTATAATAAAGAACTGTTATCATATTTGCAAAGAGAGACAGTAGATCAAAAGTTAGCAAGTGATAAAGCATCTTTTAAAGATGGGAAAATTATAGAAGACGGGAAAGAATGGTTCTTGTATCCGAAGTATAAGTTCAGCATGAAGTCGTATTACATGAATGTTAGCACAACTGCAAAGAATGCTGAAATATATGTGAATGATAAAAAAGAAACAGAGCTTTCTAGTGACAAAACTTCGAAAGAATTAGGTCCATACTTCCCGGGTGCTTATGTTGTAAAGGCAAAGGCGAAGACGGAACTTGCTGAATTAGAGACAGAAAAAGAAGTGGATTTAGCAGATGAAAAGAATGGGACAGTAGAAGTGAATTTATCACTTGAAGGAAATTATGTAACCATTTCGTCTGATGAAAACGATGCAACGGTATTTGTTAATGGCAAGAAACGCGGAAAGTTAAATTACGGAAGTTATAAACTTGGTCCTGTACCGACGGATGAAACGGTAGAAGTACATTTGGAGAAAAACGCTGAATTTGGTGTGATGAAATCTGAAAGTATTAAAGTTGGAGATCAAAGTACATATTACTTAAAGTTCCCAAAAGAAGCTTCTAGTTCAGCGGTTGGAGATTTTGTACAAAATCATATTTATAATAACGTGCGTGCAATTGCATTAAACGATTTTAGTTTAATTGAAAATGATTATGATAAGAGTGGGAAATCGTATAAGGAAGACCGTGATTACTTACAATATCTACACAAAAAAGGAATTACAGAAGATTTATTGACAATGAATATTCGCAATGTAGAACGTCAAAGTGCGACGAAATATAAAGTAACGACATATGAAGAATATCATATTCGTTACGGTGACGGCTCTGTAAAATTCAAGAGCTTTAATAATGACCATATCGTTACTGTTAACGGAAATGGAAAGATATTGTACCATTCTCTTGGAGCGAATAATACGCTGAAATCAGAGGAAGTATCTGGTCCGAATCGTTAATATAAGAAAGAGGCTGTTCAATTTTGAACAGCCTCTTTCTTTAGGTAGCTTGCCGTTATTGTCAATCTTTGACGGTAAATCGATATTCCATGTTGAACCGTTGATATAATTTTCTCTACTCGTGTTCATGAAGGGAAAGTAAAAAGGATATCACCTAGTTGGGAAATTCTACTAGGTGATATCCTTTTTTGCAATTAGAAGCGGGCTTCCTTTAATATCGCTTGTACATATGGATCATTTAATATTTGCTTTATGAGCGGTAGCATTTCTTGCTCGAATGGAATATCAATAGGGAATGGTTTTTGAGAGCCTGGTTTTATTCCGTATTGTACGAGTTTGTAATGTGTATTTTCTTCAGACTTGAGCACAATTAATTTATAGCGATTGTCATCGTTTGTTAGTGAGAAGTCAATTGCGATTGCATCATATGTTATATCATCTTTATATATGTACGGTTTTGGTGTACCGACCCAATCTACCTTAGCTTGTAAATTCATGGACGTCACCTCCTTATATGTATTATATAAAAAATAAAAGCCAGCTCTCAATAAAGAGAACCGGCTGTAATTTAGCAGTCATTGGTTATTTTAAAATTTTCACTTTAACAGTTTTGCGTCCCCATTTTTGAGCAGCGCTATCTGATCCAAGTAGGATGTCGATACGGTTACCTTTAATTGCACCGCCAGTATCTCCAGCTATAGCTTCTCCGTAACCTTCTACCCATACTTTAGATCCTAATGGGATTACTTTCGGGTCAACAGCGATCATTTTCATGTTTGGGTTCGCTGTTAAGTCATGACCCATTGCAGTTAATACACGGCCGCCGTATGTGCCACCGTTTTCACTTGGGTGAGCTGTATATGCCGTAGCTACAACTGTTAACTCACGACCACCAGAAGGTGTGTTAGTCTCAGCAGCTTTCACAGCAGGCTTAGCAGCTGGTTTTGCTTGTGCTGCAGGTGCTTGAGCTTTAGCTGGTGCTACAGTTTTAGCAGGAGCAGGTTGTTCTTGTTTCTCGATAACAGGTGCTGTACCTGTTAAGAAAGGAACGTGAACATAAGCTGTTTTCCCGTTATATTCAAATTGTAACCACTCATTTTGTACTTGGTTCGTTGTTTCGATCATATCGTCTTTCTTAAGCGTTCCAAGAATTTCTGAGTTTGTGTTCGCTTCAGCACGTACATTTAATACGTTAGCTGTTACATAGTAAGAGTTCTTTGTAAACTCTGCACTTACGAATGCGTCTTTACCATCTAATTTGATTTGTGACCATCCGTTTTCTGTATTTAGAACATCTAATTTATGACCATTCTGTAATTTACCGACAACTTTTGATTCAGTAGTAGGGTTTTCTCGTACGTTTAGTACGTCTGTTGTTACAACAGTTTCTGCATTAGCAGATGCGGTGAAAATCCCAAGACCAAAAACTGCTGCTGTTGCTATTCCAATTAATTTTTTCATGATAGCCTCCATTGCGTTTGTTTTCGTGTCCTCATTATAGCAACAGATTTTTTCGGATTTTGGGAAAACACACAATTACAAACCATTCGTAATAAGTCGTTAACACTTTGTAATATAGCTAGAATGAGAGGAAAGCGTTTTTCATTCCATATAATTAGTAGGTTTCTAGTTATATTCAAAATATTTAATACAACATATTTTTTTCGGTGTAAATAAAAACATTACAGAGGTGTTACATAATAATTACTATACAGTTACATTCCTTGAGTATTTTACCGTTTTATGGGTAATATAGTTATATAAACATAAACATCTCGTTTGTGAAGTTATAAACACGCGCTATATACTAGCAAAAAACCGCATAATTGTTACAAGAAGAAAGGGTTGTAAAGAATAAATCTGCCCTTTTTTAAAACTGTAACACATCCTTTTTTGGGAAAATCTCTTCCCATCCGCATTTTTCTCACACAATTTGACAGTAGTATTCCAATCTTGTAGCTCTTGCAGAGTGGAAAGGTTGTACGGAAGGTAAGGCTGTCCATAAGAACTCTAATTGGTGAAGGCAAACTTGAGAGAGCCGAAAGAAAATCACCACAAAAAACTATGGTTTTCTATCCGATTTAACATATCGGAATTTATGATTTTCACAAGAAATGAAACATACGAAGGGGGATTTGATGAGGAAACTGACGAAAACATTTATTGTCTCATTAACATTATGTATTGCATTTACACTTTGGGGGATTATTCCCGAATCTATTATTGGAAAAGGTAGCCTAGGAAATGTAACGACTGTAAT
The DNA here is from genome assembly GCF_038007445.1 of Bacillus sp. FSL P2-0099. NCBI lineage: Bacteria > Bacillati > Bacillota > Bacilli > Caryophanales > Bacillaceae > Bacillus > Bacillus sp. FSL P2-0099. The sequence continues at coordinate 5,110,301 of NZ_JBBOXE010000001.1, read as the reverse complement.
TCAAGCTGCGTTAGTTAGTAAGTTTGGATGGTTCTATATTATTTCCGTTTCTATTTTCTTAGGAATTGCTATTTTCTTAATTGTTTCTAAGTACGGTTCGATTCGTTTAGGTAAAGATGATGATGAACCTGATTATAGTTATATGACATGGTTTGCTATGTTATTTAGTGCCGGTATGGGAATCGGTTTGGTTTTCTGGGGCGTCGCAGAACCGATGAACCATTTATACACACCTCCGTTTGGAGAGAGTGCGACTGAAGAGAGTGCACGCCTTGCACTTCGTTTCTCATTTTTCCATTGGGGATTACATCCGTGGGGATTATATGCACTTGTAGCATTATGTATTGCGTATTTTACATTTAGAAAAGGAAGAGCAAGTACAATTAGTGCGGCGGTCGGTCCGCTATTTAAAGGCGGTGAACATGGCCGTATTGCCCATATGTTTGATGTTCTAGCTGTATTTGCGACAGTATTTGGTGTGGCGACATCATTAGGACTTGGGGCAAAGCAAATTGCGGGTGGTGTTAGTTATTTAACATCCATTCCAAACTCATTACCAACGCAGCTAGTAATCATCGGAATTGTAACTGTTCTTTATATGCTATCTGCGCAAACGGGACTCGATAAAGGAATTAAATATTTAAGTAATGCGAATATTATTTTAGCGTTTGCACTTATGATAATTGTATTATTTGCAGGTCCAACAAACTTTATTATGAATTATTTCACTTCAACAATCGGTTCATACATTCAAGAATTGCCAAGTATGAGTTTCCGTTTAAGTCCATTAAATGAAGGCGGAAATCAATGGATTCAGTCATGGACAATTTTCTACTGGGCATGGTGGATTGCATGGTCACCATTCGTAGGTACGTTTATTGCTCGAGTGTCACGCGGGCGTACAATTCGTGAATTTGTTGTTGGTGTGTTACTCGTACCAACAGTAATTGGTGCGCTTTGGTTCTCTGTTTTCGGAGGAACAGGTATTCACATGGAGCTATTTGATGGTGCAAATATATATGGACAAATTAAAGAAATGGGCACAGAAGTAGGATTGTTTGCTATGTTAGACCAAATGGGTAGTATGGGACCGGCTTTATGTGTGTTAGCCATTTTACTTATTTCAACATTCTTTATTACATCGGCAGACTCTGCTACGTTTGTTCTAGCGATGTTAACGACACATGGTAGCTTAAACCCACCAAATCGTATTAAAATGGTTTGGGGTATTGTTCTAGCGGCGTTAGCTTCGATCTTATTGTATGTCGGAGGATTAGAGGCGCTGCAAACTGCGTCGATTATTGCGGCCTTCCCGTTCGTATTTGTTATTTTCTTTATGATTGCAGCACTATTTAAAGAGTTGCAAAAAGAAGGACGTATGAAACAACATTAATAATAGAAGAAAAAAATTCTGTATATATAAATAGTATTAGGACTGCCGACATTCGGCAGTCCTTTTTCACTGTTCTATACTATTGTAGGAAAAGCATTACTTTGTTACGGAATACTATAGATATCGGAAATTTAAAAAGAAAAATCGATATAGTTCGACAATATCTGATATTTTACACGTTATATTCATATTTTTGACAAAAATATGTCGGAAATGTGTTGTCACTTTTATGTATATGTGCTATATTATTTCCTGTAAGCGATTTCAAATAGTTTTAAAGCGCATTCAAGGGGGACAACTAGAATAATGAAACGTTACGAAAGAAAGTGGAAGCATATTTGTTTGAAACGTGTGGCACATCGAAATGTCCAAGAAAGCACGGAACCAAAGACTGAAACTCGTAAAGAGCATAAAGAGAAGCAATTGGTTCTACAAAAATAGCAATCACTTTTTCGTATATAAATGAAGGTCGATCGTTCGTTGGGGGATGGACGTGAAATAACTTTCAGCTAAGGGGTATTGTCTGATATATAGTATTACGGTAAAAAATAAGCATAGAGCATACGGCGCTCTGTGCTTATTTTTTAATGAAATCTATTTTTCTTTTTTAAATCGTACTGTTTTATCCCAACCAATTACTTGTTTCTTGCTCTTTGCACGTAAGTAAAGAATGAGACTGCGAATAAACAAATACGTAAAGAGCTGTGCGTACGTAAAGTACATAATGACGCTTATGAAAATATTGGTCGGTGTAAAGGTTCGTTCGACGCTCTGAGCACTAAATAATTGAGAAACATATGTAATATATGCGACATACCACATAAATAGTAATGGAATGCTATATTGAATTTGGAATATGCCGAGCAGTCCAATTATAAACCAAACGTTTGAAATGATTAGGAATAGCCAAAATACGACATACACTAAAACTTGTTGTAAGGAATGGACGAGAAGTTTCCCTTTAAAAAAGCTTAATGAAGAAAACATTTTTTCTAAAATGTATAAGTTTCCTTGAAGCCAACGTGTCCGCTGTTTTATAAGAATTTTTAAATGTTCAGGTTCTTGTTCCCATGTAATCGATTCCGGGACGATTGGTAAGAGATAGCCCTTTTGGGTAATTCTTAATGTTAATTCAGCATCCTCTGCAATTGCATAAGGATCATAGCCGCCAAGTTCTTCTAATGCGGAACGACGAAGAAGCATGTTTGTTCCGGTTAGTGAACCTGTTTGGAATAATAGCCAGCGTCCAGATTGCATAAGGAGCTGGAAAATCTGAAATTCTAATGAAATCATTCGTGTAAGCCAGTTTCTTTTCTCATTTACTGTACGAACGTGTCCAACTGCTCCAACGGCATCCTTTGTTGTTTCAGCATGTTCTACGAGCATTCGCAGTGCATGTGGTTCAGGTTGATTATCTGCATCGTAAACACAGAAATATTCACCATCCGAAATGCTAAGGCCGTAGTTTAATACACGCGATTTTCCTTTCGGTTCGCCAGGTGGTACACGAATGTGATGAATATGAGCATAAGCTTTGTCGAAATCATCGCCAATTTCAGGTGTTTCATCTTGAGAGTTATCGTTTAATAAATAAACGTTTAGTTTGCCTGGGTATTCAATCTTTGCCATTGCTTCTAATGTATCTTTAATAACGACCCCTTCATTATGGGCAGGTATTAAAATATCTACACTTGGATAATGTTCTAGCGTACGATCTTTTCGTTTACTATTTCGATGAATTAAGCCTGCGAGTGTTAAGAGAGAGTAGTAAACGAGTAGGCCTGAGAATAGAAAGGCCGTAAAAATAAGTACATATTTGATTGAAAATGTGATGCTAATCCAAAATACGAGTACGCAGAACAGAAGGAATAAAAGGAGTATAACGAGTGTCATCATAATAATGTCTGTCCTTTTGTCGTGATTTGTTCTCGTTTTATTTTAATGTCTTGAATTGCTTCAGCAGCAAGCCATTGCTCCATTCTTGGATGTAGACGGTTCATTACAATGTCAGCACCGGCTTCATTTGTATTTTGTAATAAAATGACTAATGTGTTGCTGTCATATTCAGCAGCAAGGTCAAAGTCAGCTCTGACTGTATCAACTAACAATGAAGCTACACGATCCATGACACTTTCCTTCGTATATTTACTAAAGGAAGTGAAATCAAAGAAAATGATAATGCCTGTTTCATTACGACGATTCATCGCAGTTGTTAATAAAGCTTGTCGTCTTTCGAATTCTTGTCTTGTTAATAATTTTGATTCTCCAATGTATTGCTCAAGCACTCTCACTCGTTCAGTTAACTCTTTATTTTTAAGGATAACCTTTTTTAATAGATGGGTTGAAATATAAACAATGAAGAAGTTAGCTGCCATCAGGAAGTGGGTAATAATATATTCCCATTGATCTGATGTACTCCATAAGTGAAGCCACGCTTGATAAAATAAATAGAATACTGAAATGATTGTTCCCAGTATGAAGAAAATAAATGCTGTTTTATCAGGTGAAAATAGGAATAGTACATTTATGATGACATATATAATTGTAAAAATGAGCGCGTGCTCATATTTCGTCACATGTACAGTAGTAAAATAAAATAAAATTTGTAAAATCCACATAGAGAGGACTTTATAGGACTTATCTTTCACGAAACGTTCCTCCTTAAAGCTAATTCGTGCTGGATATTTGTAGTATGCACAATTATTAAGAAATGGACCATGTAGCTGGAAGTCTTTTTTTAGCGAGCGACATCAGGTAGTATCCCTCTTGTACAAGAAAAAATAAACAGACATACTAATTATTGTAACATAGCGTCTATACATCTATACATAAAGTATTTAGTATATACGAAAATTATATTTATGTTATATAAAAAAGCCTCCTCTTTAAAAGAGGAGGCTTTACATGAGTTTATAGGAACATCATACCTGCGACTGCTGCGTTTAAGAAGTTCGCTAGTGTACCAGCGATAACTGCTTTAATCCCTAATTGTGCAATTTGTTTACGGCGAGTAGGAGCTAACGTTCCTGTTACACCTAATTGAATTGCGATAGAAGAGAAGTTTGCAAAACCACAGATTGCAAATGTTAAAATCATATTTGTTTTTGCAGAGAACTCTGCCATGTGTGGTCCTAAGTTTGCATATGCAACGAATTCGTTGATTGCAAGTTTTTGACCGATGAAGCTTGCTGCTTGGATAGCTTCACCTGGAGAAACCCCGATTAAGATTGCAAATGGTGATAATAAGTAACCGAAGATTAAATCAAGGCTAAGTTTAATATCGAACCAAGAACCAACCCATCCTAATAAGCCATTTAATAAAGCGATTAATGCAATGAAGGCCATTAGCATTGCAGCTACGTTAATAACAAGTTGTATACCTTCAGATGCACCGCGTGCAGCTGCATCGATAACGTTTGCGTCTTCACGCTCTGTTGAAAGTTGAACATTATTATCTACTTTTTCTGTTTCTGGCATAATTAGTTTTGCAATTAATAAACTTGATGGAGCTGCCATAATTGCAGCTGCTAATAAATGTTCTAACGGAATACCCATTGCTGCATAGCCGACAAGAACTGATCCGGCAACAGCGGTCATACCACTTACCATAATAGTGAAGAATTCACTGTTAGTTAAACGTGCTAAGTATGGTTTAATTAAAATTGGTGCTTCTGTTTGTCCTAAAAATACAGTTGTTACTGCATTTAAGCTTTCTGCCTTAGAAGTTCCAAGAAGTTTACTTAATGCACCACCAACGATACTAACAAATTTCTGCATAATACCTAAGTAATATAAGATTGCAACTAATGAACTAATAAATACAATTGGAAGTAGTGCTTGAATAACGAAAACAAATCCCCAAGGGCCTTTTGCGTTGACTAAATCCCCAGCAACGAACCTAATTCCCTCGTAAGAAAAATTAATTAATCCTTGAACGCCGTCAGCAGCAACTTTTAAGCCTGCTTTTCCAGCATCCCATCGCAATACGATAAATGAAAATGTCATTTGTAATGCTAGCGCGATTAAAATTGTGCGCCAATTAATAGCTTTGCGGTTAGAAGATAGTAAGAAAGCAATTGCTAATACTCCAATCACGCCGCCAATTCCCCATAAAACATTCATGCAGTGTATGCTCCTTCCTCATAGTAAAAAAGTGTATAAACCAGTTGTCTATACTTTTGCGAATATAACATCTTAAGTAACTTATCATAATGGACATCGGAGGTCAAACGTCTAACAAAAAGTTTAAATAAAAAGAAAATTCTTTGAAAAAACACATATAAAATGAATAGACATGAAATAGGTTATGTTTTTTGTTGAAATATATTCATTATGATAACGTTTTGGGCAATTTCAGTAGAATATAGTGTATGAAATAGGAGAATGAACGCATAATTTTTTCGTAGAGAGAATGAAAGGGGATTACTATGTTGAGTCTTTTAAAAAGAGCCTTCTAGTAAACTAGAAGGCTCTGAAACTATAACTTAAGGTGCTTTCGTATAACCTAAGAAATGGCTTTTCCAATAAGAGTTGTTTAATGAAGCGATTGCTACACCTTTATCTCCAGATTGGATGAATGATCCCCCGCCAAGGTAGATACCCATGTGAGAAGGACCTGCTTTATAAGTATTTTGGAAATAAATTAAGTCACCTGGTTGTGGAGTTGAAGTTTTTGATAAGCTGCTCCAATATCCAGCAACACTTTGGCGGCTAATGTTATGACCAAATTTCTTAAATACGTGGTAGATGTAACCACTGCAGTCAACACCATTAGCAGAAGTACCGCCCCAAACGTATGGTACGCCTTGCATAGATTTCGCGTATGCAAGTAGAGAAGAACTGTCACCGCTATTATTATTGTTATTGTTGTTATTATTTTGATTGTTATTTTGGTTGTCGTTAGGCTTATTATCTACTGCGCCACCAACTGGTGTTTTAGATAGGAAACGTGTTCCGATGTAACCAGTTTGACCGTTGTAGTTAATTTTGCTCCATCCAGAGTTTTCAGAGATTACTTGAACCTTCTGTCCTTGTGGAAGTGCGCCTATGATTCTATAATTTGTACCTTCGCCGCTACGTACATTTAGTGCAGAAGCATTAATGTAGTAGTCACCAATTACACCTTGTTCAGGTTGTTTTGGCTGCTCAGGAGTAGCAGTGCCACCTTTGACGAATTTTACAAATTCGCTACTAACATAGCCTGTTTTTCCTTGGTAGTTTACTTTAAACCAGCCGTTTTCAGATCCGACTACGTTTAATGTTGTGCCATTTAACACGCCGCCAATTACACTATGGTAAGCAGCAGGGCCTGTACGAACACGTAGAGATGTTGCGTTAACAACGTAAGTACCACCAGTTTGAATAGTTCCATTATTATTTTGCTCTTGGTTGTTACCTTGATTGCCGTTTTCGTTAGAACCGCCTTTTTTTACGTAGTCCTTGCTTAAGTAAGCTGTTTGTCCTGCGTAATTGATTTTGAACCAATCTTGAACTTCGCCTACAACTTGTACTACTTGTCCTTGTTTAACAGAACCTACAGTTGGATGAGAAGTGCTAGGACCTGTACGAACGCGAAGGGAAGATACATTTACTGTATAGTTTCCACTTGCTGGTTGAACAGTTGCTTCATTGTTACTATTGTTGTTATTGCTTGTAGAGCCAGTATTTGAAGAAGCGCCTGATACAAATTGGCTACTAACATAACCAGTTTGTCCGTTATGGTTGATTTTCACCCAACCATTTTCTTCTCCAATTACGTTTAAAGTTTGTCCTTCATATACACGTCCTGAAACAGAACTAGAAGTGTTAGGAGCTGTACGTACACGTAATACATCAGCAGTAACTTTATTGTTTCCACCTGTGCTTACATTGTTATTCGTTGCTCCGTTTTTTGATACAAACTCGCCACTAACAAAACCAGTTTGTCCATTAACGTTAATTTTGAACCAACCATTTTCTTCTCCAATTACGTTTAATGGTTGACCATTATAAACGCGAGAGATGACGTCGTGAGAAGTACTTGATCCTGCACGAACATGTAGTACGCTAGCATTCACCGTATATGATGAATTGTTTGATGCGGAAGCTTGGACAGTTTGTGTAGCAGCTTTTTGTGTATTTTGTTCAGGGGCAGCTTGAACACTATCAAGTGTAGGAGCTGCTCCTCCTGCTACAGACACTGCCGCAAGACCGGCAAGGTATTTTTTCATAATTTGTCGATTCCTTTCTGTCTGTAATGTAGTGAAGAAATATTTACCAACTGTTAAAAATTCTAAAGAGCATGTCGATTACTGTCAAGACTTATGTGGTAATCTGAATATGACAAAAAGGTTACAAAAAAAATCAAGGTATAAATCTGCACCTTGATTTCCATTTAAATACATATGTTTGATGTGGAAAATGAGAAGATTATTCGTATTTAGGAAGATGTGCTGTTGGATTTTAAAAGGCTTTGAGAAAATGACCTTTGTAGTAATTTGGTGATAGGGCCAACTTGACCATCTTGAATCGCAGTTCCATCGAGATGGGTCATCGGTAAAATTTCAATAGTCGTTCCCGTAAAGAAGCATTCATCTGCTTGATAAACATCGCGAACGCTGAAAAGCTCTTCCTTTACAGGAAGTTGAAGAGTGTTAGCTAAAGAAAGGACGTACTGACGAATAATGCCGTTTAAAATAAGGTGATTGGCTGGATGCGTATACAGTGTTCCGTTTTTTATAAGAAAGAAGTTAGAGTGGCTACCTTCAGTTACAATACCATTTCGTACGAGAAGTGCTTCTTTACAACCTTTGCGTTCAGCTTTCGTATAAGCTAATACATTTGGTAATAAATTTAACGATTTAATATCACAGCGGAGCCAGCGTGTATCAGGTTCTGATATAGCACGTACACCGTATTCAATCCATAAAGATGGTCTTTCTTTTTTTGAAATATAAGCATAGATTGTCGGAGATATGTCATATGAAAATGCATGTGCTCGAGCTTGTACACCACGAGATACTTGTAAGTAAATTGTTCCGTCTTCGTGGAAATTATTGTTTTCAATTAATTTGTAGAGTAAGATGATGAGTTCGGCTTTTGAGAAAGGAAGTGATAATTCTATTTCTTCAAGGGATCGATATAATCTTGTTAAATGTGGGTCTAATAAGTGAAAGTTTCCGTTATAAAGGCGAATAACTTCATAGACGCCATCACCAAATTGTAAACCTCTTTCTTCAAGTTCTATGTACGCGCGATGTTTTGTTGTATCAATAACTGCATCATTCCATAGTACAAATCTTTCGTATGCCAATTTTCGTCCCATCCTTTCGTTAGTACATGAATAAAAATCACTATAGTAATTTTTATGTAAGCAATTCTCTACATATGACGTATATGTATTTGTAAATCACAGAGAAGTAGTGGTGATTTATCCTACATTAACTGCCCGTAAACGCCCGATTGGTGAGGGCTAATAATCAGTGGGGGATGAACAAAACACCCACTGATTAAAGTTTCACTTTATAGCATTTTGTATATACAAATTCGGAAATGAGAAATAAGAATCCTGCTTTTTGAAAAAAAAAAGCAACATTCGTATGGAATGCTGCACAAGGAGGGTAGCTATCATTCATAGGGACATCGTCTTTAAAGGTTTCATTTATGCAAACAAAACACTTGGAAAGACAATTATAAGAAAGTTGAAAACAAATGATGCACACATTTCTCTAAGGGATCTTATTGAAGATGAGAGATAAGAAATATGTGGAATCTTGTTTACATATTTTATTATAAAGATGTTTCGTTAATGTGGTGTAAATATTAGGTGAAGGTTATGTAATTTTAAAGTTAATGTATAGAAGAATTTGTAGAGAGGAAAATAAAAAAGAGGCTGAGATTACTCAGCGCTCTTCTTTTCTTCTTTAATAGCCGTTTTTACTTCGCCAGTTTTGATCTTATTGCTTTCAGAGAAGCGAAGTAAGTCGCCTTCAATAATTTTGTCTGACATATTTAGCTCGTTTTGTGCACGATCAATAAGTGGTTGAGCTTCTTCTTTCGGTAACTGCAGAACTTCACCAGTGTGGCGATCGTAGAATGTACTGTTCGTGTACATGTACTTATCTGTAACGAAGCTACCGTCACGAAGAACAACGAATCCTTTATTTTCTGGTGAGAATACATCATGACCGAATTGAATTTGATTCGTAGAATCTACACCAAGTAAGTTTAGAATTGTTGGCTTAATGTCAATTTCACCAGTTGGTTTTGAAATTGTTTTACCTTCTTTTTGACCTGGAACGTGAATAAACATCGGTGTTTTTTGTAAGTTCATATGGTCAAATGTAGTGATTTCTTCTTTTCCTAAGAACTGTGCCATTGCACGGTTATGGTTTTCAGAAATACCATAGTGATCACCGTAGAATACGATAACTGAGTTGTCGTAAATACCCTCTGCTTTTAGACGCTCAATAAAGTGTTTCATTGCTTCGTCTAAATAGCGAGCAGTTACCATGTAACGGTCAAATACGCCATCACCAGAATTGTATTCATCGATTAATTTCGTACTGTCATCATAAGTGAATGGGTAATGGTTTGTTAAAGTAAGGAAGCGAGTATAGAACGGTTGCTTCACTTGTTTTAACATATCGATAGATTGATCGAAGTATTCGATATCTTTTAATCCCCAATTTAATTTTGTTTCTGGCGTAATTTTGTAGTCAAGCTCGTTGTAGTAACGATCATAACCAAGTGCCGGATACATAATGTTACGGTTCCAGAACGTTGCGTTATTCGCGTGGAATACTGATGTGTGATATCCTTGCTGACGCAAAATTTCTGGAGTTGCTGTATATTCGTTATTACCGTGTGTGAAGAATACAGCACCACGGTCTAGTGGATACATTGAAGTATCTACTAAGAATTCAGCATCAGACGTTTTACCTTGCCCAGTTTGATGGAAGAAGTTATCGAAGTAATAACTTTCTTTCGCAAATTGGTTTAGGAATGGTGTAACTTCTTGTCCGTTAACTTGCGCACCAATTAAGAATGTTTGTAATGATTCAAGAGAGACAACAATTACGTTTTTCCCTTTTGCAGTACCAAACATATTTGGATCTGGTTTACTTTGTGTTGTTTTCACGTAGTTTTCTGTTTCTTGTAATTTACTACCATCAGCAAACGCTTTTTGTGAACTTGATTTTGCTTGTAAGCCAAGATCGTATGCTTGGTGTACATATAATCCTAAGTTTTTAACAAGCATAACGCGGTCGAATGAACGTGTTAATAGTTCTGGACGCTCAGCTTCTGCAAATCCTAGGTTTACGCAGAAAATAGCAACCGTTGACACGAAGTATAGGGAACGCATCGGACGCGCTACACGTTCTGTCGGTGCAAAATCTTTCTTCTTCTTCAATAGAACGAAGAATACGATAATATCCGCAAATGCAAGGATGATTTTGTAGTTAAATAATTCTTTCACACTAGAACCTAAACTTCCGAAATTAGACGTTTGTCCTAGTACTGGTAAAGTAACGAAGTCATTGTAGAATCCGTAGAACATTACGTTACCAACAAGAATGAACGTTAAGATAAAGTTAATTCCTAGTGCTATATAGTTACGTTTTTTCCCTTTTGCAAATAATGCAAGACCCACAAACAGTAATGATGCTGCTAATGGACTAATGAATAAAATGAATTCTTGCATGAAAGATTCAAGTTTTAAATCGAAGCTAGTGCGTGTAATGATGTAGGATTTTAGCCATACGGCCAAAGCTACGAATAAAGTAAAACGCACATTTTGAAATTGTGATTTCATGGTTTCTTTCATTCATTTCCACCCTTTCTCTATCAGGCTTGGTCGATTTTGGAGCGAAAAATGTTAAAATAAAAAATACATAGTTTTCTTGGCCATAATTAGAGTTTCTATATTCACCCATATACGACTTTAACTATGCATACCCTTTTTGGTTTCTTGTGCTGCTCATAAGCATAACGTCATTTCTGTATTATACAACAAAATTCATTTCTGAGAAACACTATAACATTTTACATTTTTTGTATGTGATTTGTCACTACCAGAGAAAACTTTAACATTCGTTTATATGCCCGTCAACTAGAAAATATAACAAAAATAGAAAAGAATGTTAAGCGGAATTGAAAGTTTTTTGGTTGAGAAATATGTAATAGAAATCTTTAAGTGGTTGTCTAGAAAACTATTATATGAAGGAAAATATGAAAAAATCAACGAACACTTGTTCTTTTTGGTTTTGTTTGTTACAATGAAATTTCATTGATAGATTATGTGTAATTTTGATGAACTTTTACTGATAACATAACATATTGTAGCTTATTTCTTTTGAAAATAGGGAGGCTTTTGAATGAAACAAAAATTTTCAGTTGAAGCGTTTTGGAAGAAAATAAAACATGTTGCGAAGCAGGCAGGGCAGTCGGTAATCTATGCGAGTTTATTGTTGTTTTACGTGTTGCAAAGACCGGATGTTCCAAAACGAGTGAAAATTATTGTAATCGGAGCACTTGCTTATTTCATTGCACCGATTGATGCCATTCCAGATTTCATTGCTGGAGTCGGTTATACGGATGATTTAGGTGCGTTAATGGCCGCACTATTACAAGCATCGATATACGTAAATGAAGATGTGAAAGATAAGGCACGAGTGAAGTTGGCAGAATGGTTTGGTTCGGATATAGACACATCATTTATCGATCAAAAATTAGATCAATAGGTGAGAACTGTCATAGGATGACAGGGCGAACGTAAGCGAGGAAGTGCATTATGCCATCAGGAAGAACGCATACGAAAATAAACTTAATATCCCTTCCGGTTGTTTTGTTTATGCTCTTTTCGTATGGACTAACAAGTTTTGATTTTTTATTAACTTTTGCAATTGGCTTTTTAGTAGGTACTTCATTTCTAACACCGGATTTAGATACGTACAGTAATGCGTATAATAAATGGGGATTCCTCCGCATTTTTTGGTATCCATATAGGAGCGTAATGCCCCATCGTTCCTTCTTCACACATACGATTATAATTGGTGATATTATTCGTATTGCATACATGTTAATCGTGTTTTCTCCGTTTTTATTCCTATTAAATATAATCGCATTCGGTGGAAATTTAATAGAGATTGCGAAGGAACACGAGGTTGAAATTGTAACGTTTGTAATGGGGATTGTTGTGGCGAGTACGCTCCACATTATAGCGGATAAAGCGAATACGCGCCGCAAGAAAATGATGAGAAAAAAGAAGAAACGCAGAAGATAAAAAAACCGTCCCAAAAGGTATTTTGGGACGGTTTTTTTGTTATTAATAGGTAGGTTATTTTTGTCGTATTTTGTAGTTAAGTCGATATTCCTTGTCGAATCGCCGATAAAATTTCATTTACGATCATGCGACATCAATTTTTGGACAGTTCCTTTTTAATCAAACGTTTGTTTAAAACTAAGCTTTCAGTACCTTAATACCTTTCACGATATTCCAAATAAAGTAGTATAAGCTAATGATCCCGCAAATACATAAGACGATGATTGCTCCAATTCCAAGTGTTACGTCTGGTTGATCAGATCCGATGCCCATAATTCCTAAAATAACTAATCCAATAAATGTTGCGATACTTGGAATAATGTGTGTCCATAGAGCACGTTTTGCATGTGGTTTCGTTTCAGAATCGCCCACAATCCACACGATAATAGGGAATAAGATAGGCGCAAATAATACACTAAAGTATGATAAAGCTGCTAATATTTTGTTTCCGTTCATATATATCACCTCATAAGTAATGTTCGTTGTTATACCTTTAGTATGCAGTAGATTTGGCGAGCTTCCTATCGATTAACATTACAAGAACATGACGTTTTTGTAAGATTTTCTGTTTCAAATGATGAAATTTTCAAAAAAATCTTTTTAAATGAAAATTGTTGTGATAAAATTATTGAAAACGTTTTCTTGAACGTTTTATATTTTTTAGACTTAAAGGTATGATGACCTGGTAGTCTATTGATAAGGTTATATCTTATTTAAAAGGGGATTCTTTAGGGGGAGAGAACAATGAACACATGGACACAAGTTTACGATCCGTTCGGTAACATTTGGATTTCGGCAGCAGTCGCACTTATTCCAATCATATTTTTTTTCTTAGCTTTAGCGGTTTTCCGCATGAAGGGGTATGTGGCAGGATTTATTACAGTTGTATTAACGATTTTGGTGGCGTTATTTGCGTATAAAATGCCATTCACAATGGCAATGGCAGCGACCGGATACGGTTTCTTATACGGATTATGGCCAATTGCGTGGATTATCATTATGTCAGTATTTTTATATAAAATTTCTGTGAAAACAGGTCAATTTGATGTCATTCGTGCATCTGTATTATCCATTACGAATGACCATCGTTTACTCGTTATTTTAATCGGATTTTCATTTGGAGCATTTTTGGAAGGGGCAGCAGGATTTGGTGCACCAGTAGCGATTACGGCAGCGCTTCTGGCAGGCCTTGGGTTAAATCCTTTATATGCAGCAGGTCTTTGTTTAATCGCAAATACTGCACCAGTAGCGTTCGGAGCGATGGGGATTCCGATTACAGTTGCTGGACAAGTAACAGGCATTGATCCGCATAAAATTGGACAAATGGCTGGGCATCAATTACCGTTCTTATCTTTATTTGTTCCGTTCTTTATCGTATTTTTAATGGATGGCTTTAAAGGAGTAAAACAAACGTGGCCTGCTTTATTTGTAGCGGGTAGTTCATTTGCAATTACACAGTTCATTACAGCGACGTTTTTAGGGCCAGAACTTCCGGATATTACGTCAGCGCTTGTAAGTTTAGTAAGTTTATCGCTATTTTTAAAAGTTTGGCAGCCGAAAGAAATTTATCAAACTAAGCAAGCGAATAGTGAAGTAGCCGCGGCGACGACAACGACATCTATGCCGAAACTAACAGTAGGAAAAGTAGTAAAAGCGTGGTCTCCGTTCATTATTTTGACTGTGATGGTAGTCATCTGGAGCCAGAGTTTCTTTAAAGCGTTATTCGCTCCGGGCGGCGCTTTAGAAAGTCTCGTATTTAAATTTGAAGTTCCAAGCTTGCACAATTTAGTAATGAAGGCGGAGCCGATTGTAAATAAACCAACACCTTATGAAGCAATCTTGAAATTAGATATTTTATCAGCGACTGGAACAGCAATTTTAATTGCTTGTATCATTTCTATCTTTATTTTAAAAATGAGTGCAAAAGATGCAGTAGCAACATTTAAAGAAACGTTAAACGAACTAAAAATGCCAATTCTATCTATTGGATTCGTATTAGGATTTGCATTTATCGCAAACTATTCTGGTTTATCTTCTACATTAGCGTTAGCACTTGCAGGAACTGGCGGACTATTCCCGTTCTTCTCGCCATTCTTAGGATGGATTGGCGTATTCTTAACAGGATCAGATACGTCAGCGAACGCACTGTTCTCGAATTTACAAGCAATTACAGCGCAGCAAGTCGGTGTATCTGAAGTGCTTCTTGTTGCAGCAAATACAACGGGCGGTGTAACAGGTAAAATGATTTCTCCGCAATCAATTGCGATTGCTTGTGCGGCAGTTGGACTTGCTGGGAAAGAGTCAGATTTGTTCCGTTTTACATTGAAGCATAGTTTATTCTTCGTTACTATTGTTGGGATTATGACGTATGTGCAGGCTTATTATTTAACTTGGATGATTCCGTAAACAACAAAAGAAATAAACTTTGCATTTTTCAGATTATAGTGTATGATGGGAAAGTATTGAAAATTAAATCAGTGATAAACTAGGGGTGCCTAACGTATGCGTAGGCTGAGAGAGAAGCGTGTGAACTTCTTAACCCTTTGGACCTGATCTGGCTCGTACCAGCGTAGGGAAGTTAACGGCTTTACATAATTATGTCTTTATGAGCCAGGTCCTTATTCTTTTATGGACCTGGCTCTTTTTATTTTGGCATGCGCTGGCCATATCTCGTCCTTGTCACGAACAGGGGGGGCAACAAAGGTTATGAAACAGTCTGTTTCAGCTGAGCAAATTGAATTGAAATCGAGTTTACCAGGAAGTAAGAAAGTGTATGTGGATGGAACACGTGAAGGTATGAAAGTACCAATGCGCGAGATTGAACAAAGCGATACGAACGGTGTTCAAAATCCGCCAATCCGTGTGTATGATACGAGTGGACCTTATACAGATCCAGAGTATAAAGTGGAGCTGGAAAAAGGGTTGCAGGCGCCGCGCCACTCTTGGACCTTGGGGCGTGGTGATGTGGAAGCTTATGAAGGACGCGAAATTAAACCTGAGGATGACGGTGTGAAAGTAGCTTCAAAACATACACCTGTTTTCCCGCAAATGGATCGTAAGCCGCTTAGAGCGAAGCAAGGTGCAAATGTTTCGCAAATGCATTATGCGCGTAATGGCATTATTACGTCTGAGATGGAATATGTTGCGATTCGTGAAGGGGTAGAGCCTGAATTTGTTCGTAAGGAGATTGCAGAAGGTCGTGCGATTTTGCCGGCGAACATTAACCATCCTGAAGCGGAACCGATGATAATTGGACGTAATTTTCACGTGAAGGTAAATGCAAATATCGGAAACTCTGCTGTATCGTCTTCTATTGCAGAAGAAGTAGAGAAGATGACGTGGGCGACTCGCTGGGGTGCAGATACGATTATGGATTTATCTACAGGTAAAAACATTCATACAACACGTGAGTGGATTATTCGTAATGCTCCGGTACCAGTTGGAACTGTGCCAATTTATCAAGCGCTTGAAAAAGTAAACGGAATTGCAGAAGATTTAACGTGGGAAGTATATCGTGATACGTTAATTGAGCAGGCGGAGCAAGGCGTTGATTACTTCACGATTCACGCTGGTGTATTACTTCGTTACATTCCAATTACTGCAAAGCGTATGACAGGTATTGTTTCGCGCGGTGGTTCGATTATGGCGCAGTGGTGTTTATTCCATCATAAAGAAAACTTCCTATATACTCACTTTGAAGAGATTTGTGAAATTATGAAGCAGTACGATGTTTCGTTTTCTCTTGGAGATGGATTACGTCCAGGTTCTATTGCAGATGCAAATGACGAAGCGCAGTTTTCTGAGCTTGAGACACTTGGTGAATTAACAAAAATCGCTTGGAAACATGATGTGCAAGTTATGATTGAAGGACCTGGGCATGTACCGATGCATTTAATTAAAGAAAATATGGAGAAAGAACTTGATATTTGTCAGGGTGCGCCGTTCTATACACTTGGGCCGTTAACGACAGATATTGCACCAGGTTATGATCATATTACTTCAGCGATTGGTGCTGCGATGATCGGCTGGTTTGGAACGGCGATGCTTTGTTATGTAACCCCGAAAGAACATTTAGGTTTACCGAACAAAGATGATGTTCGCGAAGGGGTTATTACGTACAAAATCGCTGCGCATGCAGCCGATCTTGCGAAAGGGCATAAAACGGCTCATCAGCGTGATGATGCACTTTCAAAAGCACGATTTGAATTCCGTTGGCGCGACCAATTTAATTTATCTTTAGATCCTGAACGCGCGATGGAGTACCATGATGAAACGTTGCCAGCAGAAGGGGCGAAAACAGCGCATTTCTGTTCAATGTGTGGCCCAAAGTTTTGTAGTATGAGAATTTCACATGATATTCGTGAATATGCGAAAGAAAATGACTTAGAAACGACAGAAGCAATTGAAAAAGGAATGAAAGAGAAAGCGGTAGAATTCAAAGAAACTGGTAGTCACTTATATCAATAACACGTTACACCTCTTTACTTGATTGATCACACTGTACCTAACTTAAATATAGAAGAAGCCCCCTTTGCTAAGACGGTAGCAAAGGGGGCTTCTGTCGTCTATCCCGCTATTTGTGGGCAGTAAAACTCCCACCTCAAAATTCGGCTGGAGCAAAGAAGTTAGGTGGGAGATAAACTGCCCGTAAACGCCCGATTGGTGCGGGCTAATAATCAGTGGGGGATGAACACCTACCCACCTTATAAAGTTTCACTTTATAAGGTGAAGAATAATTGTACCCAGTAGTATAAGAGGAATAATGTGACGACTGTTGTGAGTGGGATTACGATGAGAGATACGCTTAAATAATCTTTCCATTTCACTTTAATTTTGTTTTGTCTTAAGATATACATCCAAATGAGGGAAGCTAGTGTACCGATTGGTAATAATAGTGAACCGATGTCACTACCGATGATATTTGCGAGATAGATAGTTTTTAATGTGACTGGATCTAGTCCCATTTCTGTTAATGTGATTGTACCAATCATAAGTGCAGGGTGGTTATTGAAGATGTTAGAGAGGAGGGAAACGAGTCCGCCCATTGCAAAGCTGGCATAGAGTAGATGTTGACTTACAACTGGTTCGAGCCAACTTACAAGTGCCGCTGTTAACCCTGCGTTATGAAGCCCGTAAATAATTACATACATAGAGAAAGCGAAAATTAAAATGTGCCACGGTGTCTTTTTCAAAATATCGACTGGGTTTGTTCGTAAGTAGTACCATCTCCAGATGAGAAGAACGAGTGAACCGAGTACGGCAACGATTTCGATTGGAATCGATAAGAAGGATGCAACGAATAGAAGACAGCGCATAAGGAAGACGAAGCCTAATACTTTTAACATGAATTTCGTACGTTTTTGTTTCGTATTAACAGAATTTTGTCCTTTTAACGGATGGAAGTTTTTCGTGAAGAAAATTTCTTCAATATCATATGAAGAAACAGGCAATCTTTCTGGAATTTTTTTCTTTAAAACTGTATACATGAGCCATGACATAAACAGTAGCCCTAATGTTGCAGGTACAAACATCATAGCTGTATGCATATAAAGAGTCATATTAACAATATTTAATGCGATTAAGTTTACGATATTACTTACACCGATTGGTGCACTAGATGCAGTGGCAATTAAAGCACCGCTTAATAAATAAGGGATTTGTTGATGAGGTTTTAATTGAAGGTTTTTCAGAAGTAAAATCAAAATCGGTGTTGTAATTAAAATACTACCGTCATTATTAAATAAAAGAGTCATAAGAAAACATAGTAATTGAATGTACCAGTATAGGCGTCGTCCGGAACCTTTCGCTAAATTTGCGAGCTTCGCTGCGGACCAGTGGAAGAAGCCGAAGCTTTCTAATATAACTGCCATAACGATGGTCGCTAATATCGTTATAGAGGCACCGCCGATTTTACTTATAATGTCCATGACGTCTGGTTTTGATACAAGTCCAGTAATGAGGATAATGCTAGCGCCGACTGCTGCCGGCCACGCCTCATTTAAACCGCGAGGTCGCCAAAAGATAACAATCATCGTTAAGAAGAATACAATAATAGTAATCCATATTTCAATGCTCATATTTAACCTACCTTTCTATTTTCCCTTGAACAAATGTAGCTTGTCTCAAGTTTATATAGCATTATATTCAAAAGAAAATAAGAAGAACTAGGCATCTACCTTAATCTAGTGAATATGTGTATTTTGAGCAACAAGGCAAGTATAAGGGGTAGTGTAATAACTATTAGGAGAGGAGTCTAATAAATTAGGGGCATTCTATGTGTGAATGCCCCTAATTTACTATTTTTCCTTTAAAAATGTTCGATCTTTTAAGAATAAATTCCAGAAGAAAATAAATCCTGGTAGTAAAATTGCAATCCCGATTGCGTAAAGAATAAGAAGTGCATAGAATGTTTCGACCGTCGTAAAGCTTGTAAATACAGTTACGTCCGGGTAAATGATATAAGGTAAATGGGCGACGCCGTAAGCGTAGCTTGCAAATGCATATTGAGCGACGACAGCTAAAACTGCAATGCGAGGAAAGCCTAGTGTGCCATATTTCTTATTTGTCCACCAAAGAGAAGAGTATCCGATAACAAATAAAATGATAGAGACTGTAAACCATGGGAATTGCTTTATTAGTCCTTGCATAAGCCAGTGTGTTTCAGGGTCCATTACAACGAGAGCGATAATAGCAGTCACGAGCGTTGCAGGACCAAGTATGATGGCATTTCTTCTATAAATTCGGTACGTATCTTCAGAACCTTGTTCCCTAGCAAAATCAGCAAGAAAGAGAGATGATAGAAATAGTTCCGAAGTTAGTCCGAAGAGCATATAACAATAAATAACGGGACTAGAAAGAAGTTTTCCGTAAAGGAGCACTTCTTTTCCTTCAGACATCGTAATATAGGCACCTTCTGTAACTGGTAGAACGGTAATTAATAGAGCTGGGATTAAGAGCCCGGTAATACCTGAAATAATCCGAAGAAGGTGTTGGTATTTTGGCAGGGAGTAAGCAAATACCATAAATGTACTACGAATCGCAACGAGTACTAAAATTAACATAACTGGTACAAACATAACGGTTGCAAGGGTAAAGGCCGCTTTTGGGAAGAAACCGAGAAAAGCAACGACGACAAAGACAAGAAACGTATTCGTTACTTCCCAAGTTGGTGATAAGTACCGATTAGCAAGCTTGGCAGCAAGCGTCGGGTGTTTAGCGTATACCATGCCCCAAAAACCAGCTCCAAAATCAATAGACCCTAGTATGCTATATACGAAAATAAGAGCCCATAAGATGATGATTGCAATGCTTTCCTCATGCACGAGAATCGCCTCCTTCGTGATGTAAATCATTCTTTAACGGATGTTTCTTAAAGAATGTCCGTAGTACAAAGACTGTTAAAATACCGAGTCCGATATATAAAATGATGAATAAAACAAATAAAGGACCGACGAAATCAGCGCGCGTAGAAGCATCTACCGTGCGTTGCATGCCATAAATTGTCCATGGCTGACGACCACTACAACTAAAAATCCATCCGAATTCAATACCGAGCAACATAACGGGTCCACAGGCGGCAGCTCCCCAAAGAAGCCACTTCGGTAACTCTACTCCTTTTTTTCGGTAAACAAAGTACCAATATAAGAGGGCAATAGCTGCAACTGCAAAGGTAAAGGCAGCGGTGCCGACCATTAAATTGAACAGTGTATGTGTGTAAAATGGTGGCCATGTTTCTTGCGGGAATTCCTTTAGACCTTTTACAACGGTGTTAGGGTCTAGTCCCACTAATAAGCTAAGCATGTTCGGAATTTCAAGGGCATAGTTTAGTTCAAGTGTGTTAGGGTCCACAACCCCGCCAATCGATAAAGGCGCGTGTGATGTCGTTTCAAACAAAGCTTCAGCAGATGCTAGTTTCTCAGGTGAATGTTTATGTAAGGCAATAGCAGATTCATGTCCTGAAAGCCACATCGTAGCACCTGTGATAAATGTAACGACAAGCCCTAACAGTAATCCTTTTTTATGGTAAGCAATTTCACGAGCACTTAAATTTTTCTTTAATAATTTAAATCCAGCGATAGAAGCAATAACAGCTGCTCCAGTTGTATAGGCCGTAATAACGACGTGGAATGCACTTGTGCCAAAGCTCGGATTAAAGAAAGCTTTCCACGGATCAACGTTAAAAACTGAGCCATCTGGATTCATTGAAAAGCCCGCAGGTGTATTCATCCATGTGTTTGCCGATGTAATAAGCACGGCAGATGCAGTGGCGCCAATCATAACGAAAAATAGCGAGATTAATCTCATAACTGGAGGCAGTTTATCAGCCGCATATACGTAAATAGACATGAATAAAGCCTCTAAAAAGAAGGCGAAAATCTCAATTTGAAACGGAACGGAAATAACTTGCCCAACAATTTTGGCGAAACCAGGCCAAAGTAGTGAAATTTGTACACCAACAATTGTTCCAGTTGGAATTGCTACACCGAGAAGGATAGCAAAAGCCTTTGTCCATCTTTTTGCCATAATGGCATAGTCGGAATCTTTCTTCCAGTGATAGAGTATTTCACTTATAAAAATCATTAAAGAAAGCCCGACTCCAAGCGTTGCAAAGATAATGTGGAATGCTAATGAAGAACCAAAAAATGCCCTTGCTAATGTTACGGTATCCATATGTATACTCCCCTTCTTTTTGCCATTATTTTCTGATTGAATTGGAAAATTTATTCAAAAAACTACCAAAAATATATATGTATTTAAAAAATGAGTACGGTAATATAATATTTAAATATTCTAAAGAGAAAGACATTGATATTTGGTAATATTTTATTTGTTTTTTAGGGCTGAATCTTTTATAATCTTTTATGCGAACGTAAGTTCTATTTCCGGGATGAAGAAGTTTATGTGAAATGGAGAGGGTGTTTTATGTATCCTGAAGTCATTAAAAAGATGGCATTTTCAAGAGAGCATAGAGATTTATTATTAAAGTTGTATAATAAAGAAATTACGCGTCGTGAATATGATCGACTTGTGGAATCGCTATATAGGCCTGCTAAAGAGGCTTGCGAAGGATAAGGTGGGAGAGACAATCTAAAGGATTGTCTTTTTTATATTTGCGTATGTTCTGGTAAAATTAGGGTTAGCCTTAAAAGGAGGTGAAAAGCTTGCGAAAACGTTTATATATAGGGATTGGGGTTATTCTCTTAATCGCTTTAGGTGGAGTTGTATTTTGGTCAGCTTTACAAGGAAATCGTACCGAGCATTTTGTTTTACGACATATGGTGAATGAAAATGGAACACTTGCAACGTATCGCTTAGAGGATACAAAGGCAGGTAAGGGTGAAGCGAAGGGCCGTGAAGCTTTATCAGAATCTGCAGGGTTATGGCTACAATATACACTTGATAAAGATGATCAAGCTTTATTTGATGAACAAGTGAAGGTTATTCAAAATAACTTTGTACACAAGGATCGCATCGTTATATGGAAAATCTCTGAAAAGGGAGAAATGCAGTCAGCTACTAATGCACTTATCGATGATCTTCGTATTATAGAACAATTATATCGTGCTTATGAAATGTACAAGGAAGATCGCTATAAAAACCTTGCAGATCAATTGAGTGATTCTGTACTTCGTTATAATAAAAAAGGTAATTATTACGTTGATTATTACGATGCAGATACAGGGAAACAAAATAACTTTGCAACAACATCTTACATAAATCCGCATGCATTCTCTTATATGAAAAAGTATGGAAAAATTTCTGCACAGCAGTATCAGGAAGTTGTTCAGTTTTTAGCGGATTATCCAAGGCAGGGCTGGGCATTCCCGAAAGAGTATAAAGATGATGGGACATTTACGTACGATAAAGAAGTGAATCTTATTGATCAATCATACGTCGCTTATCATCGTAGTTTAGGCGGTCTTTCATCAGATGCTTATTTGGAATTTATAAAGAAGAAATTTCGCGAAGACGAAAAGTTATATGGTCGTTATAACTTAGAAACGGGAAAACAAGCTGTGAACTATGAATCACCAGCATCTTACGGATTAACAATTTTGTACGTACTACAAACAGGTGATACAAAGTTTGCGAAGGAATTGTATGAGCGGATGACTACATTCCGAAATGATAATGTATTTAGTAGATATTATGGTGGATATGTAACAGGTGAGAATAATAATACACATATTTTCGATAACGTATTGCCGCTTTTAGCGGAAATGGAATTGGATAAGAGTAAAAAATAGAAGGTGCCACCCTATGGGGATGGTACCTTTTATTTGTGTCTTTATTTGTTTGTAAAGCGATATAATTTTACGCCCTAATATTGGAGAAGTAATCAATCACGAATTCACGAAATTGCTGGGCGGTGTTTGATAAATAGCGCTTCTTCGACCAACTTAAGCCGATAGTTCGTTCGCAATTAGGTTCAATAATACGTAACTTATTTGATGCTAAAGTAGAGTTTTTTAATAAAGTTAAACTTGGGACAAAGGCGATGCCAAGACCTTGCTTAATGAGATCGCTAATCACGGTTGGTTCATCTACTTCAAAAGCGATATGTGGAGTGAAACCAGCTTTTTTACAAAATTCATCTGTTAAGTGCCGAAATCCGTAACCAGTGTTCATACTAATAAACGATTCGTCTTTTACTTCATGCAAATAGATACTTTCGCGGTTTGATAACCGATGTCCTGAAGGAACAGCTAAGAAAATTTCTTCTGTGATAAGTGGTTCCCAAACCATTTCCTCGCCTTCAATTGGTACAGAGGAGATACAAAAATCAATTTCCATATTATCTAGTTGCCGCTTCATAGAAGGAGTAGATGCGAGAAATTGTTGGAATCGAACGTTAGGATGTTCTAGTAAAAAAGAACCGAGTAGCTCGGGTAATATTCTTGGAATAGAAACTGCAAGTGTAATAGAGCCTTGTTGTAATTCAGCTAAATCTTTAATTTCGCGTTCCCCTTCACTTAATTCATGAAAAATGCGTTCTACTCGTTTTAAAAATACTTTGCCGAAAGAGTTTAATGTAATCTGTCGACCTTGGCGATCAAATAAGGGGACGCCTAAGTCCTTTTCTAGTCTAGCGATTGTTTTACTGAGTGAAGGCTGCGCGATATGCAATTCTTCAGCTGCTTTTGTCATATGTTCTAGTCGTGCGACTGTCTGAAAGTATTTTAATTGAAGAAGTTCCACTTCGAATCTCCTTTCTATAGACCAAAAGGAATGAATTGATAATTAAAGATGTATTATACAGTATGGAAAGTGACGTGTATAGTAAATCTGTTAAACCATTCGAAGGGTGTTAAATTAGGAGAAGGAGTATGTTTCATGAAGGGAATTCAACTTATATTTAAAGATTGGAAGGCGATGTGGAACCATAAACATGGACGTATCGCTTTAATTTTTTTATTAATCGTTCCTTTAATTTATTCAGGATTCTTCTTAGCTGGATATTGGGATCCGTACGGAAAATTAGATAAATTACCTGTTGCAGTTGTTAATTTAGATAAGGGTGCTGTGATGGATGAAAAAACAATCCAGGCTGGAGACGATTTTGTTAAAAATTTAAAAGAGAATAAGGAATTGGCGTTTCATTTCGTATCAGAAAAAGATGCTGATGAAGGGCTAAAAGAAGATAAGTATTATATGGTGGTTACGATTCCGGAGGAGTTCTCTAAAAAGGTAAGTACACTAATGGATGAGAAACCAGAGCCGGCACAATTGCAGTATAAAGTAAATCCAGGTAAAAACTTTGTAGCAGCTCAAATTGGAACGACAGCTGTTGAAAATATGAAAACAAAAATCTCAAATAGTATTACGAAATCTTATACAGAAGGTGTCTTTTCAAAGTTTCAAGATTTGGCACAAGGGTTGAGTGATGCAAGTAATGGCGCTGAGAAGTTACATGAAGGAACGACGGATGCAAAAAATGGGGCGAATCAGCTTGCAGATGGTATTCATCGTTTAAGTGATGGAACAGTGAAATTAAAAGAAGGAAGTGATAAGCTTGCTTCTAGCCAATCTGCCTTAAGTGGCGGTGCAAATGAGCTGAGTCAAGGAGCGATCTCACTTCATAGTGGTATGGAGTTATTAGCTCAAGGTGAAAAAACTTTACAATCAGGGGTTAGTGAATTAAGTGCTGGTACAAATGAATGGGTGAACGGAAGTGAGAAACTTGCTGAAGGGCAAGTGAAAGCGGACGATGCAGCAAATAGTGTAAAACAACAATTAGAAGAGTACGTGAAAAGTCATTCAGAAGTGCAGCAAGATCCTGCTTTTCAAAAGATCATTGCTACTTCTAACGGATTAGCTAAAGCAACAAACACTTTAAATAATAGCCAACAACAATTGACACAAGGTGCGCGGAAGCTTACTGATGGTCAGCATAAGATTGAGGAAGGCATGAATACATTCGGAGTTAAGTTAAACGAAGCTACCGCTGGAACGAAAAAGATAGCAGATGGTACTTCGAATTTAGCTGATGGATTTACGAAGTGGGGAAATGGATTTACATCATTACAAGAAGGTGTAAATCACCTTGCGAGTGGCGGAACAGAGCTGAATCATGGTGCTGATAAGTTAACGAACGGACTTGTTAAACTTGACGATGGTGCGAAAAAACTTTCTACGAAATTGGGAGAGGGCGCAGAGAAGATAGCGGATGTTCGCAATGATGATGCACGCAATACGATGTTCTCAGAGCCGGTTCAATTAGTGAAGTCGACAGTTTCTGATGTGCCTAACTACGGTTCAGGTATTGCACCATACTTTTTATCACTGGCATTTTATGTTGGCGGAATTATGGCATCGAATATTTTACCTCTTGGCCGTAGACAAAATATGAAGGTAAGCGGAACAGTACATTTTATTAATAAACTAGGATTAGTATATTTAATTGGACTCATTCAAGCACTACTTGTAGATGTGGTAGTGTTAGGAGTTATGAAATTAGAAGTTGCAAGTGTATCACTCTTTGTTTTATCAAGTATTGTTATTTCCTTTACGTTCATGACATTTATTCTTATGTTAGTAACGGTATTCGGCATTGTTGGGAAGTTCGCAGCGGTAACGCTTCTCGTTCTTCAATTAGCGACGAGCGGAGGTACTTTCCCAGGAGAATTAAATATAGCTGTTCTTAGCAAAATTGGACAATTTCTCCCAATGTCTCATTCTCTTAGAGGGTTACAAGATGTGATTTCTTTGGGCGATTGGTCGCAATTACAAATGCAAATTTTAATATTGTTATGCTATCTCGTTGTTGCTGGCGGAATCACATGGGTTACGAGTCATATACAGCATAAGGAAACGAATGCAGAGCAAGTTTCTTAATAAAAGAAGCTATCCGAATAAAAGGTTTTATTATGACCTTTTCGGATAGCTTTTTCTTATTTCTTTTCCATAACTGCAAAGTAGTTATTTTCATTATCAGCAAAGTTGAATGCTCTACCAGTAGGTAAATCTACAACTTGTCCAACTGTAACACTTTTCTCAGAAAGATCTTTATACAGTTGATCTAAGTTATTAGAGAAGAACATAAGTGAAGGGGTATTTAAGTTTAATTCAGGTTGCATCTTCGCAATTAACGCCTTATCGTGAAGGACGATGCTTGTTCCAGCTTCTTTTGCCGGCGCAATTTCAATCCAGCGAAATCCTTGACCGTTATTTTCTTCTGCAACAATTTGGAATCCTACTGTTTCTGTCCAAAATTGTACTGATTCATCTTGGTTATTTACATATAACATAATTTGTCCAATTTGATTAATCATAGGTGTGTCCTACTTTCTTTTCTTATATGAAATACTATTATATCAAATATATGGTTTAAATACTTTTTCATGATTTTTCCGAATGGCAATCTTCGCCCATCTCATATTTGTCGTAGGGGAAGGCCCTGTAACCCACGTGTGAAATGGTAGTATGCTACCAATGACCATTGCTGAAATAGAGATTGTGGTCGTTAATATAAATAGTAATAAGCTATATAATATTGTGTTTTCTTGCAGTGCGAATAAGGAAAGAAATTTTGTACATAGTTGCAATAAGAAAAAATGAGCTAAATAAGCGCCATACGTGTAATTCCCGATAAAACGTAAAGCTTTATATAAGAAACCACGTCGCTGTACAATTGTAATAGATAACACGTACAGTATCATAATTTCACAAACAATATATAAAAACATGGACGGTTTTAAATAAGTAGAAACCGTTAAATGAATAGAATTGGCGCCGTAAAAACTAAATAACTCATAATTGATGAATAAAAATAAGATGAAAAATAGTATTGTGATAAGCGGAATATGTTTCATGACAAATATACGCCAAGTTTTTAATGATACAGCAGCTATTCCTCCCATGACGAAATAGAATGAGTAGAAGAAGAAGGAACGATCTGTATAATGTAAAATGGTTGAACTAGTCAGTTTCTCTCCATTAAAAATGTAGTGAGAAGAGTACCACATTAAGAAGAAATATAGACAAGCGAAAATGGTCATATATTTATATATGTCTTTTTTATTTTCTGTTCGTTTTTGAAACCAATAAAATAGTGTGCATAGTAACGGGAACAATAAGTGAATTTGGAACATCATAATAACGTACCAAAGATGAGGTGCAGCTGTTCCGAGTAATAAACTTTTTATTCCGCCTTGTAGTGTAATGACATCGTTTGTTGTTAATAGGTAAAGAATAGACCAGAAGAAATAAGGAATGAGTAAATGTGCGGCTTTTTCATAAATATATTCTCTGTAAACGAGTTGCTTCGTATATAGCCGAATTAAATGGAAGCCGACGATAAATATGAATGCAGGTGCTGAAAATTTTGCAAGATTAAATAGCATGCCCATAATGAGGGATTGCTCGAGTAAGACATTTCCTTGATTCATTGTATATAATAAGGAACTTTGCAAAACGACAGCAAGAAATGCAATGCTTTGCAAAACTTTGAATTCTGGTGCGCTTTGAGTCATTGTATCCATCTCCTTTTCCATACATGATTATAGTACGGATAATAGATAATGGATGTGGAATGTTTGTGAAGATTATAACAAAATTGTGGCGGGATGGGATTATATTGACGTTTCGACAAATAACAACAAGAAAGAGGATGCTCAAAGCGAGCATCCTCTTTCTATATATTAAGCAAATTTATTTTTGATCCAGTTTTTACCTTCTACAAGGCGAGCTGTCATTACGGCACAAGCGTTATCTCCTGTTACGTTTAACACTGTTGCAGGAGGATCGATGATTGTACTAATTGCTGCGATAATTGGCAATGCTTCTGGTGGGAATCCGTATAGAGAAACGATTAACATTTCACCAATCATACCTCCGCCCGGAATAGCACCCATTACTGTTCCTACTAATAGAGAAACAACAAGTGCAATTGCTAATGTTTTCGGTCCTTCGAATTCCATGTTGAAAATACCGAATAAGAAAGCAATTTTTAATACCCCGCCTAAAACAGATCCGTCTTTATGAAGTGTAGATCCAAGAAGGACAACTGTTTCACGAACGTCAGAAGAAATACCCATTTTCTTCGTTGCTTCTAAGTTCGCTGGAATACTTGCGGCACTACTACAAGTTGCAAGTGATGTAACTGTAGGAGAGACCATGTTCTTCCAAAATACTTGTACACCTTGTTTGCGACCTGCAAGGTACGCATAGAATGTAAAGAATACAAAGAAGTAAATAAGAGAAGCTGGATAGTATACCATTGCTGCTCGGAAGTAAGTTCCAAGAAGTTGTGGTCCGAATTCACCAACTAATGCTGCGAAGTAGGCAGCTAGTCCGATTGGAGCGTAGTACATAATGAAAGATACGACTTTCATTGAAATTTCTGCACCAGCTTGTAGGAATGTAGCGAATGGTTTCCCTTTTTCACCAACTGCTGAAGTTGCAACCCCCATTAAGATAGAGAAGAAAATAAGAGCTAGCATGTTCTCGCGAGATAGTAACTTTGAAAAGTCTGATACTGTTATGATACCAACAATTTGATCAGCAACACTAACTGCTTTTTCAGCTTTATCAGGCTGCGTTAGTTCTAATACAACACCTTGTGCTGGCGGGAATACTTTCACGATAATAATCATAAAAATAGCAGCTAAAATACTTGTAAATAAGAAAGTTCCAGCCATACTAGACATAATTTTACCGAAACGTTTTAATCCATCCATATTAGCAATAGATGACGCGATGCTAAAGAACACTAACGGTACAACAATCGTAAACATTAAGTTTAAGAAAATGTCACCAAGCGGCTTTAAAGCAACTGCATCGGCACCCATGAAATAACCAATGAAACCACCAATTAGGATAGAAGATAATAAAATAAGCGGAAAGCGATATGCCTTCATAAATATATCCTCCTATCGATTATAAAAAATCATACTGAATCATTATAGCGAGTTAGAGACTTCTTTACTAGGAAAATACGGATAGATGGAATAGCGTGAAAACCGAGAAATTTTTGTTTTTAAGCTCGGCATACAGTTAGAAATCTAGACATATATATTTGTAACCTAGTAGTGGCAAGGGCTACACCATAACTTAGGTTTGGAAAAAGGGGGAGGGGAGCGAGATGAATATTTTACTTTGCTGTGCAGCGGGAATGTCTTCCAGTTTGATTGTTACAAAAATGGAGAAAGCAGCAGAGGCAAGAGGGATACAGGTAAAGATTTGGGCAGTATCAGGTTCAGAAGTGCGAAATCATATTGATACTGCAGATGTACTTTTACTTGGACCGCAAGTACGTTATTTATTACCGAAAATGAAAGAATTATGTAAGGACAAGGGAATACCTGTTGATGTCATTCAATCTGTCCATTACGGGCTTTGTAATGGAGAAGCTATCTTGCAAGCAGCTTTGTTAATGAAACCATGAGGAGTGTGGGATAGATGATAGGGTTTTTAGAGAAATATGTGATGCCAGTGGCAGGGAAGGTTGCAGAACAGAGACATTTGCAAGCGATTCGTGATGGAATTGTTTTAACGATGCCTTTCTTGATTATTGGATCATTTTTCCTTATTATTAGTGCATTACCAATACCAGGATATAATGATTTTATGGCAGGTTTATTTGGTGAGAATTGGCAGAGGGCTTTAGGGTATCCAGTTAGTGCAACTTTTAATATAATGGCTTTAATAGCTGTTTTTGGAATCGCTTACAGACTTGGAGAATATTATAAAGTGGACGCTTTAGCATCCGGAGCATTGTCGCTTGTGACGTTTTTACTTGCAACTCCATTTCAAGTTGCATATATTATACCAAGCACGAAGGAAAGTGTGATTGTAGATGGAGCAATCCCAGCGGCGCTAATGGGAAGCCAAGGTTTATTTGTAGCGATGATTATTGCAATTATATCTACTGAACTTTATCGGTTTATTGTACAAAAAAAGATGATTATAAAGATGCCGGAGACAGTTCCACCAGCTGTGACACGTTCATTTGCGGCACTTGTTCCAGGTTTTATTGTTGTAACGGTTATTTGGATTTTGCGCTTAATTATAGAAAATACTTCTTTTGGCAGTATCCATAATATTGTGGGGCAAATTTTACAGGAACCACTTAGTGTACTTGGTGCTAGTCTTTGGGGCGCAATAATAGCAGTTATTCTCGTTCATGTTCTTTGGTCGTGTGGAATTCATGGTGCTACTATTGTTGGTGGTGTAATGAGCCCCGTTTGGTTGTCGTTAATGGATCAAAACCGAGTTGCTTTCCAAGCAGGGCAAGATGTACCGAATACGATTACTGCACAGTTCTTTGATTTATGGATTTATATGGGCGGTTCTGGTGCAACACTCGCTTTAGTTGTAGGAATGTTACTATTTGCGCGAAGTCAGCAATTGAAAAGTTTAGGGCGATTATCGATTGCACCAGGTATTTTTAATATTAATGAAATGGTGACTTTCGGTATGCCGATAGTAATGAACCCGCTTTTACTTATTCCATTTATACTTGTACCAGTTGTTTTAACGATTGTTTCTTATTTTGCAATGGAATGGGGATGGGTTGCACGTCCGAGCGGAGCTGCTGTACCTTGGACTACACCTATTCTTTTTAGTGGATATTTAGGATCAGGCGGGAAAATTTCAGGGGTTATTTTACAGCTCATTAACTTTGCACTTGCATTTCTTATTTATTTTCCATTCTTAAAAATATGGGATAAACAAAAAGTAGCGGAAGAAAAGGGGGAGTAAAGAACTAAAATGGATACGATAGAGACGAAAGCTTTTCACTTAATTTTGCATGGTGGTAATGCGAGAAGCTGCTCAATGGAAGCAATTGATTGCGCAAAGCGCGGTGAATTTCAGGAAGCAGAAGCGAAACTACAAGAAGCTTTAAATGAATTGCAAGAGGCGCATCGCTTACAAACAGAGCTCATACAGAAAGAGGCTGCCGGGGAAAAAAACGAAGTTACCCTTTTGATGGTGCATGCACAAGATCATTTAATGAACGCAATTACAGTGAAGGAATTGGCGAGTGAGTTTGTAGAATTATATAGGAAGATGTCGGTGGATGAATGAACCTTGCTTATGCGAGGTTTTTTTATGTATGTGTCCGTACCATCAGTGGAGTGTTTGTTCCACTGATGGTATTTACAATCCTCCTTTTTACGGATGGGTAAGAGTGATAATTAATCGGCAGTAATAATCTCTCCTGTACCACGAATTAGTTTTTTTATATGCATCTCATTTGGTCTTAATATACTTACGATATAATTAATCGCTATTTGCGGTTCAACGGTCGTACCGCACGTATAACAGTCGATGGCTGCAAAGTTTTTTTCTGGATAAGTGTGAATTGAAAGGTGGCTTTCGGATAGTAAAACTAAAACAGTAACGCCATGCGGATCGAATTCTTTTGTACTTACGTTTAAAATATGGGCACCAGAGCAATCTGCAGCGTTAACTAAATGATATTCTAAAAAGTGAACATCATCTAATAGGGAAAAGTCCACTCCCCATAAATCTACTATTATATGCTTACCAAAAGTAGAATATTCCATAGGGTAGCACTCCTTACTATAATATTGTCAAAACTCCATTTCCTTTTTGTAACATTGATGTAGGATAAGATTCGATTCTGAGTTTAAAAGAGCGAGATTACGTTGTTCTAAATATTCTTCTTTAAATTGAAACAAAGGAGAAAGAAGAGAAGGTAATGTTCGAGGAGTTGGTACTACATATAATTGCTCAATTTGATCGAGTACATAGGCAGAATTAGCAGCAATATGAAATCCCCAGTCAGTTCCGAAAGAAGGAACGATTGTATGATAACTTTTCACAGTTAATCCAGCATGTTCAATAGTGTTACCGATGCTCCAATATACTAGAGGTGCATCAGCAGGTGAATTAGATTGGCAGACGAACGCACCATCTTCTGTTAAAAACGTAGCTATACGAGCAAAAAGTTCGCTTGTATATAAAGTACTTAATAACTCTGTCGCTGGATCAGGGAAATCAATGATGATTACATCGTATAAAGATGAAGGTGAATTTAGAAATTCTTTTGCATCGCATACGTGCACGTTCACGCGATTATCAAAAAAAGCGTTTTTGTTTAAAGATACTATTTCTGGAACATTACGTGCCATATTAATCATTGCCTCGTCTAAATCAACAAGGTCTACGTGTAGCACAGTTTCATATTTCAAAACTTCTCGTAAGGCAAGACCATCGCCACCACCTAATATGAGAACACGTTTTGGATCAATTACTTTTGCCATAATCGGATGTACAAGTGCTTCATGATAAATTTGCTCATCAACGGAGCTGAATTGTAGTTGCTTGTCCAAGTATAAGCGAACATCGTTTACTTGGACTAAATTAATATTTTGATAATTACTCTTTTCTTCAAATAAATTCGTATGTTCACCAGCTTGTATTTCCTTTAGAGAAATTTCATCCCACACATCTAAGCTGTGTGAATCTGTGGGTACTATAATTACATTTTCCGATTGTACTTGCTTATCGTCTTCATCCTCGTCGTGTTTATCTGGTTCGTCGTGTTTGTCAGGTCTGTCTTGTTTATCCTCAGTGTCCTGTCGATCTAGTGTATCCGTGTTGGAATTTAATTCAGAATCCTCTTCTTGTTTATACCATTTATTTTGAACCTGTATTCTATAAATCTTCATTCTATTCTTTTTTCTATGCTTTGGCATTGGAATCCCCTTTCAAAATACTTTATTTTATTCTATTCTATGTAATTTAATAGAGTTTGACTGGACAATAACTAGACGAGTGTCTTGAATAGGTATTTGTTTTGATTTGAGTTGAAATATTATATTTTTTGGTACTATATTTTCACACTTTTAAAAAAATTAGTGTTTTTTTGTTTTAAACACAACTAGACAACTAAACACTAATCTATTTTCATACAGTTATGTGTTAAAAGTGAGGTGTTTTATAACACACTGTGTGTTTTTTTGGGGACACACTGATTGAAAGCGGTAACACACAAAGAAATCACTCGAAAAAACGCTGATTTTAGGTATTTTGAAAAGTTGGCACGGTAATTGCATTAATAAATAGCGTAAAGAAAAATAAAAAACATAAATTTTTTATACCACACAAGGGGGATTTATAAATGAATATTTTATTATGTTGCTCAGCAGGGATGTCTACAAGTTTACTAGTTACAAAAATGGAAGCGGCTGCAAAAGCTCGCGGTCTAGAAGGAAAGATTTGGGCTGTATCTGGGGATGCAGTAAAAACAAATATCGATCAAGCAGATGTATTATTACTAGGACCACAAGTTCGTTACATGCTTTCTTCAATGAAAACGCTTGCTGATGAGAGAAACGTTGGAATCGACGTTATCAATCCAATGCACTACGGCATGATGAATGGAGAAGCAGTTTTAGATCACGCGTTAACACTTAAAAAATAATTAGGGGGGAAGCGAAATGCAAAAGTTTATTGCATTCATGGAGAAATATATTGTTCCTGTCGCTGGTAAAATCGGATCGCAACGTCACTTAGCTGCGATCCGTGATGGATTTATTGCAGTTATGCCACTTATTTTAGTTGGTGCACTGGCATCACTAATTAATGGTTTTCCGTCTGAAGCTTTCCAAGAGTTCATGAAAGGTTTGTTTGGTGAAACGTGGAAACAAGTTGGCGGTGGAATGTGGACTGGTTCTTTCGCAATTCTAGCACTAATCATAGCATTTACAACAAGTTATAACTTAGCAAAATCTTACGGCGTTGATGGTTTGTCAGCAGGTATTATTTCATTTGGTGCGTTAATTATTCTTACGCCAACAACACCGAAAGAAGGCGGATTGAACTTAGCTTGGACAGGGGCACAAGGGCTATTCGTAGCAATTATCGTGGCACTCCTTGTTACTGAGGTATTCCGTTTCTTTGTACAAAGAAACATTACTTTTAAAATGCCTGATGGAGTACCGCCAGCAGTTTTAAGATCTTTCGCAGCTATAGTTCCAGCATTTGTTATCTTAACAGTAGTTGCAGGTATTCAATTAGCAGTGAAATTAGCTGGTACAAGTGTTCATGAATTTATCTTTAATACGATTCAATCACCACTGCAAAGTTTAGCAGGGACATTACCAAGTGCAATTGTCATTGTACTCCTTGTTCATCTTCTTTGGTTCTTCGGTTTACATGGGCCAAATATCGTTGGTGGTATTATTGAGCCATTATACTTACCGGCATTAGAGAAAAATATGAAGTTATTCCAAGGTGGTACATCTGCATTTGATGTTCCAAACATTATTACAAAACCATTCTTTGATACTTTCGTATATCTTGGTGGTTCTGGTGCAACATTAGCGTTCTTAGTGGTCGTATTACTTGTAGCAAAAAGTGCACAATTACGCGGTGTATCTCGCTTATCAATTGGACCAGGTGCATTCAATATTAACGAACCAGTAATCTTTGGTACACCAATTATTTTAAATCCAATTTTATTCTTACCGTTTATCCTAACACCAATTGTATTAGTAATTACTTCTTATACAGCTATATCTATTGGGTGGGTACCAAAAACAGTTGTGATGATTCCATGGGCAACACCACCAATTATTAGTGGTTATCTTGTAACAGGTGGACATCTTTCAGGTGCAATTCTACAGTTATTCAACTTTGTAATTGCGATGGTAATCTACTATCCATTCGTTGTATTATCTGACCGTTCTGTTGTTCGTACTGAAAAAGCAGCAGCACAAGGAAATAACAACTCTGTACCTATGTAACATAGTAATTGTTCTCACAGGTAACATTATCTGTGAGAACAATTACCTTTATATCATGTTCAAAAAGATGAAACCCATCTACAAGAACACCAAACTATCATTAATAAAATAATAATTTAATAGAAATGTTCAAACTGAAAGGGTATTTAAATCGGTTGAACCATAATAGAGAGGGCGGTAATTATGATGACTACAGCAGAACAAATTCCATTCCAATTGATTTTAAATAGTGGTAATGCACGAAGCTTTGCAATGGAGGCACTTCAATTTGCCAAACAGGGGAAAATGGCAGAAGCTGATGAAGCGATGGTAAAGGCGAAAGAAGCGATTAATGAAGCGCATCATTTCCAAACAGAGCTCATACAATCAGAAGCAAGAGGGGAAAAAACAGAGATTAGTGTTCTTTTAATTCATGCGCAAGATCATTTAATGAATTCTATTACGGTAAAAGAATTAGCGGCAGAATTTATTGACCTTTATAAAAAGCTAGAAGCGAAAGGGGAATAAAGCATGACTGGAATTAAAATTGCTACAATCGGCGGTGGCTCTAGTTATACACCAGAGTTAATTGAAGGATTTATTAAACGTTATGACGAGCTTCCTGTTCGTGAAATTTGGTTAGTAGATATTGAGGCAGGAAAAGAGAAGTTAGAAATCGTTGGTGACTTAGCGAAACGTATGGTGAAAAAATCAGGTTTACCAATTGATATTCATTTAACACTTGATCGCCGTGAGGCATTAAAAGGTGCTGACTTCGTAACAACGCAGCTTCGCGTTGGTTTGTTAGAAGCACGTGCAAAAGATGAAGCAATTCCATTAAAATATGATGTAATTGGTCAGGAAACGAATGGTCCTGGTGGTTTGTTCAAAGCGCTGAGAACGATTCCTGTTATTTTAGATATTTGTAAGGACATGGAGGAACTTTGTCCGAATGCATGGTTAATTAACTTTGCGAATCCGGCTGGTATGGTAACAGAAGCTGTCCTTCGTTATACAAACATTCAAAGAGTAGTTGGTCTGTGTAACGTTCCAATTGGAATTCGTATGGGTCTTGCAAGATTACTTGAAGTAGATGCAAGCCGGGTACACGTTGATTTCGCTGGTTTAAATCATATGGTATACGGATTAGATGTATACTTGGATGGCGTAAGCGTAATGGATCGTGTATTAGAACTTGTAACAGATCCAGAAAAGCAAATTACGATGGAAAACATTGCTGCGCTTAACTGGGAGCCAGACTTTATTCGCGGTCTTCGTGCAATTCCGTGTCCATATCATCGTTACTACTATAAAACACGTGAAATGTTGGAAGAAGAGAAAGCAGCTTCGATTGAAAAAGGTACACGTGCAGAAGTAGTAAAACAATTAGAAGATGATTTATTCGAGCTGTATAAAGACCCGAATTTAGATATTAAGCCACCACAATTAGAAAAGCGCGGCGGAGCTTATTATAGTGACGCAGCATGTAGCTTAATTACGTCTATTCACAATAATAAAGGTGATATCCAGCCTGTTAATACACGAAACAACGGAACAATTGCAAGCTTGCCACATGATTCGGCTGTTGAAGTGAACTGTATTATTACGAAAGAAGGTCCAAAACCAATTGCGGTCGGAGATCTTCCAGTACCAGTTCGTGGTTTAGTACAGCAAATTAAATCATTTGAGCGCACAACAATTGAAGCTGCTGTTACAGGGGATTATCATAAAGCGCTGCTTGCTATGACAATTAACCCACTTGTACCATCAGATAAAATTGCAAAACAAATTTTAGATGAAATGTTGGAAGCACATAAAGAACATCTTCCACAATTCTTTAAGAAGATAGAGAAATAAGAAGCGGCGCTGTTTAGCCCGCTTTTTTTAATTCTAGTAGGAGGTATTGCGATGATTAAACTAATTGTAAATGCAGATGATTTCGGTCTTACGGAAGGTACAAATTACGGAATTATTGATGGACATAAAAACGGGATTGTAAATTCAACGACGATGATGATGAATATGCCAGGGACAGAGCATGCCGTACGCTTAGCGAAAGAGTATAAAACGTTAGGGATAGGAGTTCATCTCGTATTAACGGCAGGAGAACCGCTTCTTAAAGACGTTCCATCACTTGTAAGTAGCGATGGATTATTTCATAAACAAAGTGTTGTATGGGAAGGAAATATAAATCCAGAAGAGGTAGAAAAAGAATGGACTGCTCAAATTGAGAAGTTTTTATCTTACGGATTAACACCGACTCATTTAGATAGTCATCATCACGTGCATGGATTACCGCTTTTACACGACGTTCTTGAGAGATTAGCAAGTAAATATAATGTTCCAATTCGTCGTTGTGAAGAAGAGCGAGCGGTGCGCCCATTTTCAGATGTGTTTTACAGTGACTTTTACGCTGACGGTGTGACGGAAGGTTACTTTGTGAAGTTAAAGGAAAGAGTGCAGGACGAGCAAACGGTAGAAATTATGGTGCATCCAGCTTATATTGACCCAGAGCTTGTGAAACGTTCTTCTTACGTAATGGATCGCGTGAAAGAGTTGCGTATTTTAACGGAGAGTGAGCTGCCTGAGGGAATGGAGCTTGTGAAGTTTTAATAGGAAAACGACGGCTAAATGGGGCCGTCGTTTTTTGTGCTTACAAAATGGATAGAACATATCCACCGAAGGCCCCGATTATAACGATAACCCAAGGTGGTGTTTTCCAAAAAGCGAGTAAGCAAAATAGAAGAGAAGCAAAAACGAAATCTACAGAATTCATAATTGTACTCGTCCAAATTGGATCATAAAAAGCTGCAAGTAAAATGCCGACAACGGCTGCGTTTACTCCAAGTAGTGCACCTTGTATGTAAGATACTCTCCTTACACTGTCCCAAAATGGTAAAACGCCAACAACGAGCAGGAAGGCAGGAAGAAAGATAGCGATCGTTGCAACAACTGCTCCGGCGGTTCCATTTAGCACTGCTCCTATATAAGAAGCGAATGTAAATAGTGGCCCTGGCACTGCTTGTGTTAATCCGTATCCAGCAAGAAATTGTTCTTTTGTCATCATCCCGTTTTGTACAAACTCACTTTCAAGAAGAGGAAGTACGACATGCCCTCCGCCAAATACAAGTGCACCAGAGCGATAGAAGCTGTCAAATAAAGAGATGAAATAAGAGTATGGTCGTAACATCGGTAACAGTATTAATAGTCCGAAGAATAAGACGAGACAAGATATGGTTACCATTTTTGAAATAGGTACGTTTATTTTATGAGCTTGGCTAACTGGCTGGCCACGATATAAAAACCAACCGATGAAACCAGATACTATAATGAGAATTACTTGTGTCCAGCTACTTGGCAATAATAGGGCGATTGCGGCAGTTGCAATTGCGATTGTTGCACGGTTTCGGTCTGGTGTTAACTTTTGAGCCATTCCCCATATTGCATGAGCGATAATTGCGACCGCTACAAGTTTCAGTCCGTGAATCCAGCCAGTACTTCCAAGCTCGAATTGGTTAAGAAATGAAGCGAAGAAAACTAAAACGAGCACAGATGGGAGAGTGAATCCGATCCATGAAATAATGGCTCCTAATAATCCGCCGCGTAATAAGCCAACTCCCATACCGACTTGGCTGCTGGCAGGGCCAGGAAGGAATTGACATAGCGCTACTAAGTCCCCGTAACTTCGTTCATCCATCCATTTTCTTTTTTGCACGTATTCATGATGAAAATAACCAAGATGGGCGACGGGACCACCAAATGAAGTAAGTCCTAATTTAAATGATACGAGAAAAATCTCTATTAATGATTGGAAAGAGTAGTTATTATTTTTCAAAATTTCCTCCTAGACTGTTTTTCTAAGTGCATTATACAAGAGGGAGTAAAGCAAAAGAAACGATTTTAATGTAAAGATTGTGTGAATCTTTTCTTCGTAATTAAAATTTGAAAAAGTCATAAATGATTATGTCTAAACCATAAAGTAGTAGAAGTAGTGCTGGGAAATTTATATGAGGAGAATGCCCGTATGACAACACATTTCTTTGCTAGGTTAACAGGGAAGAGGGAAGTACCTCCTGTAAATACAGAAGCTTACGGTGTAACAGAGCTCATTTTTAGTGAAGATTTAAAGAAGTTGCAATATCGGGTCATATTAAAAAATATAAAAAAAATCACGTCATGCCAAATTCATTTAGGAAAAGCGAATCAAATTGGTCCAGTTATTTTAAGTTTGTTTGGTCCGTTAGAGCAAGGGATTAGTGTGAATGAAGGAGTCGTTACTGGTGTAGCTAGAGTAGAGGATTTTGAAGGGCCTTTACAGGGGAGAGCATTTGACAGCTTGTTTCAAGAGATAATGCAAGCAAATGTATATGTAAATGTTAATACGAAATCTAATAAAAAGGGAGAAATAAGGGGGAGAATAAGGGAAGTAAAGAAGTAAGCGAAAAGGCTGTCCAAAAAACATTTTGGAACAGCCTTTTCTAATTATATAGAGTGCTACAATATCCCCTAGTTTAATTTTTTACAGGCTGATTTTTAATGAAGAAGTCCATTATATAAAATACTTCGTCATCTGGGATTTGTATTTCAAATGTATTTTCAATAGGTTGCAATGCTTTTTTTACTTTCATATACATCCAGTACTCATCTTGTCTTCGTTTCTCTTTATCAGGATGAGGGAGGAGACTTTCACCTTTTTGAAGACGGTCAACCATGCAGCTCATATGCAAAATCACACCCATTAAACTGTCGGGAGTTAGCTGTAAAGAAATCAATTCTTGAATTGTATTTAATGCATAACGAATTGTTTTAATAAGTAATGCTCCATCGTTACGCTGCATTTGTTGTTCAAGAATATCAGCCATTTTTGCATATGTTTCTTCATACGTAATCAATTCTTGAATTGGTTGAATAGCTGTGTAGTTCACAATGTCTTGGAAATGATATGTTAAGCAAGGTATTTGCATATCGAAATTCGTGACGATACAAATGATATTACGCTCTTTTTTTATGTTCTCGATCATTTTCGTTAAATCTTTTTCATGAACGATGCTAATCGGAATAATTTCAATTAAGTCTTTATCAAAGCGTAAATAGTTCTCTAACATTTTTTGAATTGCTAAAGCACTTCCTTCGCCGGTTAAACAAGCTGTTAAAATCACGGATTTCATTGGCGATAGTGGCTTTTTCTTTTCTTCCTGTACGTTTAAATAGAACGGCGTTAAGTTCTTCACTGTTTCGTATAGTGCATCTAATGAATAGCCAAGTTGAGCTTTTCGAGCTGCTTCTAGTGCGTGTGGTGTACTCGTCATGGAAAGAACACGTACAGGGATTTTGAATTCAGTTTCTAATATATCACCAATATAAGCGAGAGATCCCATATCAACAAGTAAGAGAAGCCCGTTTACATTTTGAAGTGTTTTCATATACACTTTAACACGCTCTAAGAAGTCTTTTGGTGATTCATGTAAGGGCATATCGATACCAGTTACTTCATCAATACCGAGAAGTTCGTTTGCAACGTTTGCCATTTCTGTTGCGATGCCATTACCGTGTGCTAATATTAATACTTTTACTTCTGTTTGTGAGGCAGGAATTGGATCAACAACGAAGAACATTGTTAAAAAGCCAGCTTCATCAATAGGTATTGTTATTTGTAATTCTTCTTCTAATAGCTGAATACATTGCATAGCTACGGAAAAAGCTTCTTTATATTTCGTACGAATTTGATTTAATTGTGGGTGGTGAATTTGTTTCCCGCCCTGTAAACGTTGTAGAGTTGTCTGTACATGTAAACTTAAAGCGAGAAATACTTTTTCATCGAAAGTTTTAGATAAATATTTTTCAGCTAGTTCCGCAATTTTTTCACATACGGAAACGATATTACGATCCACAATTTTAAAAACATTTTCATGACTTGTTTTTTTAGATATTTGGTTAAAGTATTGGACGAAAAAGCTTTGAATATCATTTTCTATTAGTAATTCTAATTCTTCCTCTTCAATGCCGCGTGCTTGAAGTTCTTCATATTTATAATCAATATAATCATAAATAGAAGAGCGACTTCCTTCGGGTTTTATTGTATGTTTACTCCAACCTTCATCACCTGTAAATACAAATGTTTCATTTGGTATTTGATATAGATGACGGCTCTTTCTTTCAATAAATAATCCTTCTTTCATATACCAAGGTAAATCTGTACTTGAAACACAGACAGAATCACGTTTTTTTGTTACAAAATCAGAATAAGCCTTCGCACAGGCAATTTGTACGTCCGTTTTCAATTGACCGATGTTATTTGGACAATTGTAAAAGACGAAAGCACGCATTGTATTTGGACTAACATGAATCTCTTTCCTTAGACGAATTGCTTCATTTGTGAAAAATAGTTGCAGTAAAGCAAACCGTTCTTTATGTGTTCGCTCACGAAGTGGTGGAAGCGTAACGGTCATTGGAATACGTCTTGTAAATGTTTTTAATAAAAATGAATTTGGTTCTTCGGTTGTTGCAGTAATAATCAACACTCGTGCCTTACGTTCATTTTCCGTTTCTCCAAGGCGGCGGTATACTCCGCGATCAATAAATGTGAAGAGCATCTCTTGTCCTTCTGGAGGAAGGCGATGTACTTCATCTAAGAAGAGGATTCCTTCATGTGCTTTTTCAATTAGCCCTTTTTGATCACTGGCACCTGTGTAAGCTCCTTTTTTTATCCCAAATAACTGTCCAAGTAGTAGTTGTGGATTGTTTGCATAATCAGCACAGTTAAAGACGATAAAAGGTGCATCTTTTGGAAGTTGTTCCACTTCAATTGCGTATTCGTGCATTAAAGAAGCGAACATCGATTTTCCGACACCTGTTTCTCCAAGTAGTAAAGTATGCATACCGTTTGGAGGATAGAGAATAGAAGCTTTTGCTTTTTCAATTGCAATTTTTAGGCTTGTATTTTCAATAGCAAATGTATCTAATGAAGTGCCCTTTGTTGAATGCGTTTCCAATGAAGTGTTCGTTTCTATATAAAAACGGACAGGGCGTGTAATCGTTTTTAATAAACGATTATCTTTCACAAGCTTGTTTAAATCGCTACTAACATTTGCACGGTCTAGCTGTAGAAGTGTAGCGAGTTCTGATGCTGTTATACCTTCTGTATAATTCCCTTTTTGTATTGCGTTAAAAATGAGATCTATTCGTTTCATTTCTATTCACCTCGAAACTTCATCACTATTTAAAATTCTACACAAAAATGAGAAGTGTGGGAAGAGAAAAATAAAGTGAAACTTTAATCAGTGGGGTTTTTGTTCATTCCCACTGATTATTAGCCTTCACCAATCGGGCGTTAACGCGGGGTAAAACAGCTTTAGTACATAGGTACTAAAGCTGTTACAATCTTGTGTCTTTCCAAAAATTCACTTCAAGATGGGAAGATGGATTGTAGGGAAGTAGTTTATATCCTTGTGAGTGTAAATAATCAATTACTTTTGGGAGTATTTGCACTGTGACACTAGAATCATGCATTAAAATGACCTCTACTTGTTCATCGCTTTGATTTCGTACTCTTTCTAGTATTGCGGAAGGATTATCATAGCTTTTCCAGTCATATGTATCAATTGTCCAATCCCACATTTTATACTGGGCAGATACGAGTGCATC
Source organism: Bacillus sp. FSL P2-0099 (assembly GCF_038007445.1). Taxonomy (NCBI): domain Bacteria; kingdom Bacillati; phylum Bacillota; class Bacilli; order Caryophanales; family Bacillaceae; genus Bacillus; species Bacillus sp. FSL P2-0099. The sequence continues at coordinate 5,067,766 of NZ_JBBOXE010000001.1, read as the reverse complement.
ACGGTAATTCTTTTTTAAGTAAGGCATGCTACCGTATGGGACCCGAACGAGATGTGTATTTAAATGTGTAACTTGCTGGACAATGTTTTGGGTTTGCTCCATTTCTGCAATTAAAACAGATGGATCGCCAGTATAAAGACGTTTTACATCATGCGACATACTATGGAGACCGATATAATGTCCATCTTTAATCAATCGCTCCATCGTTTTTTTATAATGTGGCACCTTTCCGCCAATAACGAAGAAAGTTGCTTTTCCGTTCTTCTCTTTTAAAATATTTAAAATTTGTGGTGTGTATTTATTTGGTCCGTCATCAAATGTTAAGTACGCAATTTTTGTTGTAGGAGAGGTAGTTTGAGTACTTTGGTAATCTTTTACTTGAATGTCTGTAGTTGCTTTTGTATTCGATGATGCGTACATAGTAATAGTTAAAAATAAAATTATACATTGAAGTAATCGCTTGATCATAACATTCACCCTCAGTTTGACAATCAAGATGTAAAAATGAAAATTTGATACTTTTTTCGTTATACGTATATCTTTCTCCAATAGAGGCACTCTCAAACAATCTATATTTTGGAAATGGGGAATAAGGATTAAAAAATAAAAAATAGCATCCTCTTATGAAAAGAGGATGCTATTTGAATATTTCATAATAGTAAAGGCTATACTACAATTAGTCTTCGCGTTTTTTCACTTTTTTATAGAAGGAAATAATTGGTTTGTAACGTTCGTGTACAAGACCGATTACTTCAGCAATGATTTCTGTAAAGAAGATCAAAATGAAAAGAAGAATAATGGATAACCATAATGTTGCACTACTGAAAATAATTGCATTTACACTAAAGAAAATACCCAATGCGTAAATAATTAGTACCGTTTTACGATGAGAGAATCCCATTGCAAGCAAACGGTGATGTAAATGCGATTTATCAGGTGCTGAAATAGGCTTTTTATTTACGATACGGCGGATAATTGCAAATGTCGTATCAAATATAGGTACACCTAAAATAATGATTGGAACGATAAAACTGAATAACGTTACGCTTTTGTATAATCCAAGTAACGATATAACAGAAATACAGTATCCTAAAAATAGTGCTCCTGTATCTCCCATGAAAATTTTTGCTGGATGGAAGTTGTAGAATAAAAATCCAATTGTACTTGCTAATGTAATCAATGCTAGAGGTAATATAATAGCTGCTCCAGTACCCCATGGGCTAGTGAAGGCCATATATGCTAGCGTTGCAAGTACGATAGATGAAATCCCTGCGGATAATCCATCTAATCCATCAATTAAGTTGATGGCATTTGTAATACCTACAATCCAAAATACAGTAATTGGATAAGCAAGCCATCCGAGTTCAGTATCTCCGAAAATTGGAATATATAATACTTGCACTAATAATCCACTTTTGACAATCATGATGGCAACTAATAGTTGTCCACCGAATTTTACCCTCGCAGATAGTTCGTACATATCATCTAAAATCCCGATAATAACAATGATGATAGCACCTAAAGTTATCGATAACATTCTTTGTTCGTACAATCCACCGACAACAAATCCTACGGCTACACCGATGAAAATTGCTAACCCGCCAAGACGAGGCATAATTTTTTGGTGTACTTTACGCGCATTTGGCTTGTCTGTTGCTCCTATTTTGAAAGCTAATTTAATAACTAAAGGAGTAACGACGAGTACAGTGATGAAAGATGCCAAAATGGCATAAATCACTTGTGAGTCCATTAATACCCCACCCTTTATAGTTTAACGTAATTTTTTCAATCTTATTTATCTGAAAATTATGATGTTTATTTACAGGCTCATAACATATGGTATCACAAAAAGATTAGAATTCAATCTTTTTTTCTTTTGGCTGTAAAGGGCAGTGAATAGAATATATGACAATTGGATATGGAATGTTGTGTCCTTAGAGAAGGTTGATCTCATATTGTGTCTTGTAATATGACATTGTACTCCCCTCTCATATAGCGATGACTTTTGTTTCAGTATTATAAGTGTTGCACGTAAAATGAGTAAGTTCCGTGTTAAATTGTGGGAATTTACATTTTGTATATATTGCATCATTTAACTTTACAAAATCTTAAAAAATAATAAAAAAACGATTCATATAATAAAGAAGTGAAAGAGTTTTCTCATTCTTAGTGTGAGAGGGGGAAGCGCAGGGGGAGTTCTATGTATTCGTATATTTTCTTATGTATATTCCTGTGCGAAAAGAAAATGAAAATTACGATAATAGGTACCGGATATGTTGGATTGATTACAGGAGTAGGATTGGCGAGATTGGGACATTCAGTCACATGTTTCGATATAAATAGTGGGAAAATTGAACGGATTAAACAAGGCGAGTTACCTATTTATGAATGTGGATTAAATGAATTAATAAATGAAGCATACGAGAATAATCATTTAACTTTTACAGCAAGTAAATCAGCGGCATTTAATGATGTAGAGTTTATATTTATTGCAGTTGGAACGCCATCTTTATTAGATGGAACAGCGGATTTAACGTATATTCGTAGTGCTTGTGATGATATTGGAACATATGTGAATAACGATATTATTGTTGTTACGAAAAGTACGGTTCCTGTAGGGACAAATGATGTAATGAGAGAATGGATTGAGGATAAACTACAAGGTAGACATGAATTATATATTGTATCGAATCCAGAGTTTTTAAGAGAAGGTTCTGGTATTTATGATTTTTTTCAGGGTGATCGTATCGTAATTGGAGCATGTAGTGAAGAAGCTGCAAGGAAAGTAGAGAATTTGTACAGTAAATTAAGCTTACAAACGTATATTACAGATATTCGAAGTGCTGAGATGATTAAATATGCATCTAATGCTTTTTTAGCTACGAAGATTAGTTTTATTAATGAAATTTCTAATATATGTGAGCAAGTGGGTGCAGATATAGTAGATGTAGCTACAGGGATGGGGATGGATAAGAGAATTGGTGCATCTTTTTTAAATGCAGGCATCGGATATGGAGGATCTTGTTTTCCAAAAGATACGAAAGCGCTTGTGCAAATTGCAGGGAATGTTTCTCATGATTTTCGCTTGTTGAAAGCAGTCATTGAAGTGAATAATAAACAACAGTTGTTGTTAGTTGAAAAAGCGAAGAAAATTATAGATATGAAGAAAAAGCAAATTGCGGTTCTTGGTGCAGCATTCAAACCGAATACTGACGATATTAGGGAAGCACCATCTCTTATTGTAATAGAAGAATTAATTAATATGGGTGCGGATGTGGTTTTATATGACCCACAAGCTATTCAAAATGTAAGAAGTTTATTTGGAAATACGATACGATACGCTGAGTGTATAGATGAATCGATTAGAGAGGCGCATGCAGTTTTTATCGTAACAGAATGGGAATCAATTCGAAATTATCCGCTAGAAAAGTATGCACAGCTTATGAGGGAACCTATTCTATTTGATGGGAGAAATTGTTATACTAATGAGGATGCCGAGAAGCATGGATTAGATTATTACTCAGTTGGGCGAAAAGACGTCTGTAATAGTAATGTTTCTCAGGCTCGTTAAAAAATGTATTTTCACATGCATATTTTTATATGCGATAATAGAAGTTTTAACTAGTGAAAGAAAAGAGGCAATGAAATGACTGAACGTTTAAAAGTAATGACAATTTTCGGGACACGACCAGAAGCAATTAAAATGGCACCTCTTGTATTAGAGTTGCAAAAGCACCCAGAAAAGATTGAATCAATTGTGACTGTAACAGCACAACACCGTCAAATGTTAGATCAAGTATTAAATATCTTTGGAATTACGCCGGATTTCGATTTGAATATCATGAAAGATCGTCAAACGTTAATCGATATTACAACACGTGGTTTAGAAGGTTTAGATAAAGTAATGAAAGAAGCGAAGCCTGATATCGTACTTGTGCATGGTGATACAACGACGACATTTATTGCAAGCTTAGCTGCTTTTTATAATCAAATTCCAGTAGGACATGTTGAAGCAGGACTTCGTACATGGGATAAGTATTCTCCATATCCAGAAGAGATGAATCGCCAACTAACAGGTGTAATGGCGGATCTTCATTTCTCACCTACAACAAAATCAGCAACGAACTTACAAAAAGAAAATAAAGATGAGTCACGCATTTTCGTAACAGGAAATACAGCGATCGATGCACTGAAGACAACTGTAAAAGAAACTTATAGCCATTCGGTGTTAGAGAAACTTGGAAATGATCGTCTTGTACTTATGACAGCACACCGTCGTGAAAATTTAGGAGAACCAATGCGCAATATGTTCCGTGCAATTAAGCGTCTTGTTGATAAGCACGAAGATGTACAAGTTGTATACCCTGTTCATATGAATCCTGTTGTTCGCGAAATAGCGAATGATATTTTAGGCGAGCATAGCCGTATTCATTTAATTGAGCCGTTAGATGTAATTGATTTCCATAACGTTGCAGCTCGTTCATACTTAATGTTAACTGATTCTGGTGGTGTACAAGAGGAAGCACCATCACTAGGTGTGCCAGTCCTTGTCCTTCGTGATACGACGGAACGCCCAGAAGGTATCGAAGCAGGTACGCTGAAATTAGCAGGAACAGATGAAGAGACAATCTTTGGTCTTGCTGATGAGTTGTTATCTGATAAAGAAGCTCATGATAAGATGACGAAAGCATCTAACCCTTACGGCGATGGTCGTGCATCAGAGCGTATTGTAGAAGCGATTTTACAACACTTTAAGAAGTAACAACAATTGCGTGAAATAAAAAGAGCCAAATCGTATACGATTTGGCTCTTTTTTTATTCATGATTCCTCATAATCCACTCTGCATGAGCATTTGTAGAAGGGGGAGGAGGTGGTATTTTGTTCTCACTCGGCTCCTTCTTTGCTTTTGCGCTGGAGTTAGAATTTGAATCGGAATTTGTATTCTCATTTTTCGTAGTCTCTGTTGGAACTTTTGCTTTTTCTCCTATTTCCTTTTCAATTTCGTTACGTGCAGTCTCTACACTGATTGGATCTGGAAGGAAGTAATAAATACCGCCAATTTTTCTGTCTTCTCCTTCAAGTTTTAACGTTTGTATTGTAGAAGGATCGAATCCAGCGATTTTATTGTAAAGAGCAAGTCCGTCTGAAATAGGAATATCGGTTTTTATATATTTTCCAACTACCTTTGTTAAATCTTTAATTTTAAATACGGTAGAAGCAGAGTTTAGCTTTTGGGCAACAGCAGCCAGTACTTGTCTTTGTCTAGCAGCTCGACCATAATCACCGTTAGGATCTTGCTTTCGCATACGGACGTATGCGAGTGCTTCTTCACCATTTAAGTTCTGTTGACCTTGTTTAAATTGGATTTTTTTATAGTAATCCACGTCAGAGCGTTCCCAAAAATCGAAGGGGACATCAACGGTAATACCGTCAACAGCATCAACGATACCTTTAAATCCTTGGAAATCAATTTTAATATAATGATCAACAGGAACTTTTAAAAACTCTTCGACGGTGTCGATTGCCATTTTTTCTCCACCGTAAGCATGGGCAGCGTTAATTTTATCTTCTTTATTTTTGCCAACAATCTTAACACGAGAATCGCGTGGGATACTCATAAGTGAAACCTTTTTTGAGTTTGGATTAACTGTCGCGAACATGAGTGAATCTGTTCGGCCGTTTTGACCATCTGTTGCGTAATCCTCAATACCCATAATTAGTATTGTGAAAGGTTTTTTTGTGATTTCCACATCTTCTGCTCGTAATTTAGATTTTTCACGGCTAAATCCACTGTACATCCCCATGAGAGAAGTGTAGGAATTTAACATATAAAGTCCTACGCTACCAAATAAAAATGCGAAAATAAGAAAGAAGAAAAGTTTTCTTCTACGTTTCTTTTTTATTCTGCTATTTTGGAGATGATTATAACGTTCTTCCATATATAATCTCCTTAGTTCATTTGTAGGGAATTAATTCACTACATTAATCTTTAAAGGCGAGACGTTAGCTATTCTTAGACAACGCCTTGTTCTAAGTACAACATATCTCCTTCTTTAATTGTACACTTCCCGTTTGTTAATTCAATCATCCAATCTGTGAATGGTTGTCTTTTGTCCTCTTCTACATACGCATCAAATGTGACATTTTCTAGATAATGTATATCTTTAATAGCATATTCTGAATTGCGTAATTCATTTTCAACTTTGCCAAGTAAAGTGTAATCAATTTCTGTTTGCATAACGCGCATTAGTTTTCGTTCAACAACGCCTACATGGTTAAGACCTTCACTTGTACATTTTCCATATGCGCGAATTAATCCGCCAGCACCAAGTTTAATGCCGCCAAAATAGCGCGTAACGACGACGACAGTATCTTTTAGACCTCGTTTTTTTAATACCTCTAACATAGGCACACCAGCTGTGCCGCTCGGTTCACCGTCATCGTTCGCTTTTTGAATTTGATCTTGTTCGCCGATTAAATATGCGGAACAATTATGTGTTGCATTCCAATGCTGTTTTTTTATTTTTTGTATAAATGTTTGAGCTTCCTCTTCCGTTGTGGCGCGATTCACATAGCAAATGAATCTTGATTTTTGAATCACAATTTCGTGCTCTCCATAGCCTTTTATTGTTAAATATTGTAATAACAATGGTGTACGCCCCTATCTTTCAAAATAACTAGTACTTTACATTTTAAAAGCGAGTGTTTTTATATTCAAACATTTTTTACAAATATGTTGAAATTTTTGGTGAGTATTTTATCCCGCATTAACGGGCAGTAAGACTCCTACCTCAAAATTCAGCTGGTGCAAAGAAGTTAGGATGGGAGTCGGGCTGCCCGTAAAAGCCCGATTGGTGAAGGCTAATAATCAGTGGGGGATGAACAAAACCCCCACTGATTAAAGTTTCACTTTATCTTTTTGTTGTAATTTGTTGAGCGAGTGATTGTAGTTTCTAGCCGGCATTTTTATGTATGGATGCACCTTTTCTAGTTTTCGTGTAAAATTAGGGGATAAAAATTTTTTATAAGGCAGGTACGAAAATGAAAACAGCTATTGTTACCGATAGTACAGCATATATACCGAAGCATATTCGTGACGAACTCAATATATATATGATTCCATTAAACGTTGTGTTTGGAACGGAATCTTATCAAGAAGAGGCTGAAGTTTCAGCAAATGATTTTTATATAAAAGTACGTGAACAAGAGGAACTTCCGAAAACTTCGCAACCAGCAATTGGAAAGTTTTTAGAGTTATATGAAGAGTTATCTAAAGAATATGATGCAGTTATTAGCATTCACCTTTCCAGTGGAATTAGTGGTACATATCAAACAGCAACGGCAGCTGGACAGATGGTAGATGGTATTGATGTATATACGTACGACTCTGAAATTAGTTGTGAAGTACAAGGGTTTTACGTGCGTGAAGGGGCAAAATTAGTAAGTGAAGGGAAAGCCCCAGAAGAGATTATCGCTCGCTTTGATGAAATGAAGCAAACGATGGATGCTTATTTTGTAGTGGATGATTTACATCATTTACAACGTGGTGGAAGATTAAATAGTGCACAAGCTTTTATTGGTAGTTTGTTACAAGTAAAACCAGTATTATACTTTAGAGATAAAGTAATTATTCCATTCGAAAAAATTCGTACGCGTAAAAAAGCGTTAAAGCGTATCGTTGAAATCTTTGATGAGCAGGCAAATAAAGGTGTGCCTATGGAAGCTGTTATTATTCATGCGAATCGTGAAGAGGAAGCTAATGAATGGAAACAAGAATTAGAAGAGATATACCCTCATGTTACAATTCGTACGAGTTATTTCGGAGCTGTAATTGGGACGCATTTAGGTGAAGGTGCGCTTGGTTTAGGTTGGTATACGAAGTGATAAAGATATAAAAGCTCTCTTACTTGAAGAGGGTTTTTTTACGGGTATTTTACGGGTATTTGACAAGTTAATATTTGGAAATGGTAAAATGTATGTAAAATTAAATAATGAGGAAAGTTTTATTACTTACTTTTTACAAGAAACTATATTATAATAGAAGAGAGGTGAAACATATGGAGCATAATTCTTGTTTATGTCCAAAGTTTGAGTCAGCTTTTACAATGCTTAGTAAGAAATGGACTGGCTTAATTATTAAATCTTTGCTCGAAGAGCCGAAACGTTTCAGAGAAATCGCAGATATTATACCGAATATGAGCGATCGTATGTTGTCAGAACGTTTAAAGGAATTAGAAGGCGAAGGTATTGTAGTTCGTAATGTTTATCCAGAAGTACCAGTTAGAATCGAGTACGGTGTAACTGATAAAGGGAAAGCGTTGGAAAGTGTTATGGATGAGGTCCAAAATTGGGCTGAAAAATGGATGAAGTAACGTTTCTATTTCATTCATATTGGAGTATTTTCAAAACGTAAGGGGTTCCCTTACGTTTTTTTTCAATCCTATAAAAAACGGTGTAAGGCTCTTGAAATTCTACATATATATACAAATTTAGATATACTTTGCTATAGAGATAAATGTAATATTACATTTATTTTACAAAACCGTAACATTAGCAAAAAAACTCCCGAATTATGGTATAAATTTTAATAGGTTATATACGGAAAATGAAAAAAAGAAAGCGGTGTAAAAAATAAAATGAAAAAGCTAAAAATGGCATCTTGTGCATTAGTTGCAGGGTTAATGTTTTCTGGGCTAACACCAAATGTATTTGCAGAAGATAAAATTTCTGACGTGAAATCACAAATTAACACACAAAATGATACTTTACATAAACAACAACAAGAACGTGATGAATTACAAAAACAAATGAATGACTTAAACAAAACAATCCAAGGTTTGGATAAGTCTGTTCAAGAGAACGCTTCAAAACTTGATGAAACAACAAAAAAAGTTTCTGATACTGAGCAATTAATCGAAAATAAAAATAAAGATATTGCAGAACTACAAACAAAGATTGCAAAACGTGAAGAGTTATTAAGAAAACGTTTAGTTGCACTACAAGAACAGCCAAATACGAACATTGTAACAGAAGTTCTTGTAAACTCTAAAAACGTTGCAGATTTAGTTGATCGTTTAGCTTCTGTGTCTAAAATTATGGAATCTGACGAAGATATCATGAAAACACAACAAGAAGATCAAACGAACGTGAAAAAAGATGTTGAGACAGTAAAAGAAAAACAAAAAGAATTAAAAGAAGCACAAGCTCAAATTGAAACTGCTAAGAAAGAACTTGACGTTGAAAAAGAGAAAAAAGCAACAGCAGTAAACGATTTAAGCGGTAAAATGGATACAGTTGTAACTACAATGACAAGTACGGAAGGTCAATTGAAAGAGCTTGAACAACAGGCATTAAAATTACAACAAATCGCTGAAAAAGAAGCGCAAGAAAAAGCTGCACAAGAAGCTGCTGCTCAAAAACAAGCAGAACAAGCTGCTAAAGAAGCACAAGCTCAACAAGCTGCACCAGCACAAGCGCCTGCAGAACAAGCTGCACCAGCAAACAATGCTGGACAAGCTCAAAAAGAAGAACCTAAAAAAGAAGAGCCTAAAAAAGAAGAGCCTAAAAAAGAAGAGAAAAAGCCAGCACCACCAACTCCACCAACTCCACCAACTCATGGTGTGATTGGTAAAGCACAACAATACTTAGGTTTACCATATGTTTGGGGGAGTGCATCTCCATCAAACGGTGGTTTTGACTGTAGTGGATTCATTTCTTACGTATTTGGTGTAGGTCGTCAAGACGTTGCAGGTTACTGGAACTCAGTTTCTAAAGTAAGTAGCCCACAACCTGGAGATTTAGTATTCTTCCAAGGTACTTATAAAGCAGGTCCATCTCACATCGGTATTTACGTTGGTAACGACCAAATGATTCATGCTGGTGATAAAGGGATTGCTTACTCTAGCTTAAGCAGTAGCTACAACCAAAAACATTTCTTAGGATACGGTAGATTCTAGGATTTATAATTGAATAAAAAACGTGTATAAAGTCGATAGCTTACTATTTTATAAGTAGGTTATCGGCTTTTTTGAGTTTTTACGAGATAAAGAGAAGGATTTATAGTAGTGCTGGAGGTGGCTATTGATGATGTTAGCTGGTAGACAGTTACTGTTAGAAGAACTCTCTTCAGATTTGCAGAATAAATTGGATCATCTGAAAAGGAATCGAGACGTCGTTTGTGTACAAGGGGTAATTAAGAAGTCTTCAAAATATATGTGTCAGCGCTGCGGAAATATAGAGCAGCGACTATTTGTATCATTGCTATGTAAAAGGTGCAATGAAGTATGTACGTATTGCCGGAAATGTATAACGATGGGCAGGGTAAGTGAATGTACTGTACTTGTTCGCGGGATTGCTGAAATAAGCGGAGAAAGTTATTTGAATCCGTTACAGTGGGAAGGCGTTTTGTCTGACGGTCAGGAGTTAGCTGCGCAAAGTGTCGTTGACGCTGTTAAGCAGAAAGAATCATTTTTTATTTGGGCGGTGTGCGGGGCTGGAAAAACAGAAATGTTGTTTCGCGGAATTGCAGAGGCACTACAAAAGGGAGAAAGAGTTTGTATTGCAACGCCGAGAACGGACGTTGTACTTGAATTAGCACCAAGATTACAAGAAGTGTTTCCAAATATAAATGTAGCTGCTTTATACGGAGGGAGTTTAGACCGAGAAAAAGATGCGGCGTTAATCGTTGCAACTACACATCAATTGTTACGTTATTATAGGGCGTTCCATGTCATGATTGTAGATGAGATAGATGCTTTTCCGTATCATGCAGATAAGATGTTGCAGTATGCAGTAAACGAAGCGATGAAAGAGAAGGCAGCACGTATTTATTTAACTGCAACTCCAGATGAAAAGTGGAAGCGTAAGTTGCGAAGTGGTAAGCAAAAAGGGGTTATTATTTCAGGGCGATACCATCGTCATCCATTGCCAGTTCCGATATTTCAGTGGTGCGGAAATTGGAAAAAGGGTCTTATACGTAAAAAAATTCCTCGTGCTTTATTACAATGGTTAAATCTGTACTTATCGAAACGATACCCCATTTTTTTATTTGTTCCTCATGTGCGATATGTAGAAGAAATTAGCCAGTTATTAAAATCATTAAACAATCAAATTGACGGTGTGCATGCAGAAGATCCGGCGAGAAAAGAGAAGGTAGCAGCTTTCAGAAAAGGAGAAATCCCTTTATTAGTTACAACGACGATTTTGGAACGAGGAGTAACTGTTAAAAATTTGCAAGTTGCAGTTTTAGGAGCTGAGGAAGAAATATTTTCAGAAAGTGCTCTCGTTCAAATTGCAGGGCGTGCTGGCAGAAGCTCTGATGAACCGCATGGAGATGTTATCTATTTTCATTATGGAAAGACAGAGGCGATGGTTCGTGCGAAAAAACATATCCAAAGTATGAATAAGAATGCTAAAGAACAAGGACTGATAGATTGATGCATTGTCTACTTTGTGATGAGTATATTTCATATGCGATTAGTTGGTACACTTTTTTTGTTAAGTTTCATAAAAAGTATATATGTGATAGATGTGAGCAAAAACTTTCCTATATTATAGGAGATATTTGCAAGGAGTGTGGTCGGCCTTTAGAACTTGTACCAGCTGAATATAAAAACGGGGATATTTGTATGGACTGCATAAGGTGGACGAACGAGCGGGGGTTTCCGTCTCTCATAAATCGTTCGTTGCATGTGTATGATGAAGGGATGAAAGAAATATTAGCACAGTTTAAATTTCGAGGAGATGCTGAATTAGTGCATATTTTTCATCAGCCTTTTCGAAATCTTTTTCAAAAATATTTTGCGAATGTTTCAGTTGCTATTCCGGTTCCTCTTAGTGAAGAGCGAGAATACGAGCGTGGTTTTAATCAAGCGGAGTTACTAGCTTCTTGTTTGCCTATCAAAATGTTTTGTACATCATTAAGAAGAATAGAAACAGAAAAACAAAGTAAGAAGAAGCGTAAAGAAAGGATATCGGGAGTTAATCCTTTTTATTTTCAGGGAGAAGAGATGTTTCATGAGCAACACGTTTTAATCGTGGATGATGTGTATACGACAGGAATTACTGTTAGGCAAATTGGAAGCCTTTTGTATGATCGAGGAGCGAGAGAGGTTTCTTGTTTGACGCTTTGTAGAGGTTAATATGTGAATGTCGAAAGGAGTAATAAAAAGACGACAGGTCTTCTTTGACTTACAGTCTTGTCATTCGCTATAGTCAGAATATGGGGCGAATGCCCTGATTTTAAGAGTGAAGGGAATGGAATGAACATGCAAGGACGAGTAAAGTGGTTCAATGCAGAAAAGGGATTTGGGTTTATTGAGCGTGAAGATGGTGACGATGTGTTTGTTCATTTTTCTGCTATTCAACAAGATGGGTATAAGTCGTTAGAAGAAGGTCAACAAGTGGAGTTTGATATTGTTGATGGAGCACGTGGGCCACAAGCGGCTAATGTTGTGAAACTGTAAAAATTAAGTTTTTGGAAAAGATAGAGCTGTATTTTTAGCAGCATTATATAGATGGCGAAAGCTCTTGCTCGTAACAAGGGCTTTTTTGTTTTAGAGGAGTTGTCAAAAAGTTGTTTCTTTTCTGTAACTAATTGTCCACAGTTACATTCGTTATTCACGATGTTAATAGGATAAAATAAAGATAGAAACGATGCATCTTTTCATTTCAACAAAAAACGATAAAAAAATCGCAATTCCACTAATTTTTTAAAAAAATTAGAAGGAGTTTTTAAGCCAATGTCGAAATTATAGTACATAGGCTTGAAAGGAGGAATTCATCTATGAAATTCAACATTCGTGGTGAAAATATTGAAGTAACTCCAGCATTAAAGGAATATGTAGAGAAAAAACTAAGTAAATTAGAGCGTTATTTTGATACATTCCCAGAGATTAAGGTTAATTTAAAAGTATACTCTGACAAGCAACGTATCGAGGTAACAATTCCATTTACAGATTTATTACTTCGTGCAGAAGAAACAAATAGCGATATGTACGCTGCGATTGATTTAGTAGTTGATAAAATTGAGCGACAAATTCGTAAACATAAAACAAAGGTAAACCGTAAATTACGTGAGAAAGGTTCTGTGAAAACTAACTTTATCCTTCCGGAAGCAGTAGCTGTTCTGGATGCGGTAGAAGAGGATGAATTAGAACTTGTACGTACAAAACGATTCGATTTAAAACCGATGGACGTTGAAGAAGCGATCTTGCAAATGGATATGCTAGGACATAGTTTCTTCGTCTTCACAAATGCTGATACAAATGAAACTAATGTTGTATATGGCCGTAAAGACGGGAAATATGGTTTAATCGAAACTAAATAATAATTCGAAGGCGCAGCCGAAATGGCTGCGCTTTTTTTATATGTTTTTGCCTTCCTATCTTGTAATATTGATATGAATTTAAATGGCTTATTCGTAATAAAATTTAGAAGTCATGTTTTGTAACAGTCAATTGTATTACTATTCCAAAAGGATCTCGCACAATGGCGTAACCAGGGCTGAAGGAGTTTTTTTCAAAAGGTGTTAAAATATAAACCTCATCATGTTGAATTAGATTGTGATAGAGTGCTTCAATGGTTTGGAAATCTTTAGATTGAATGCATAATGATGAGCTATTACTTAATTGCCAAGGGCGTGTGGAATCCACTGCCTGTTCTGCAATCATAATTTTATTAGTGCCAATTTGTAAAACGGAATGGGTAATATAATGTTCTTGGCTTTCTTTATACGTGAAATTCGGATCTATTTCTTTCATTTCATATCTAGCTAGTTTTGGTAAAACTATAAAAATAATTGAGCCATCTTCTTTAAAAGAGAACTTGAAAGAATACTACTTAGATTTAATACAAAATTTGTAACGAAGAGATAGTAGTTTGTTGGAAGAAATAAAATAAAATAAAAACTTTTTCTGAATCTACGGCTCGATATTTGGACGATTGTTGTCATAGTTATAAGACAAGTGTTACAATTATCATTAGGTTTATACATTTTAGCTTTTTAAATTAGGAGAAAAATTGGCATAACATAAATTTGATTTTTATAACGACTGATTGTAAAGAGAAAAAGAAAGCAATCGGAAGTTTTATTTTAATAAAAGAGGAGCGTATTTCCTATGATCGGTATTTTAAAAAAGGTATTTGATGTCAACCAACGCCAAATTAAACGTATGCAGAAGACAGTGGAGCAAATTGATGCATTAGAATCATCTATTAAGCCGCTAACTGATGAACAATTAAAAGGAAAGACGATTGAATTTAAAGAACGTCTAACAAAAGGTGAGACAGTAGATGATCTACTTCCTGAAGCTTTTGCGGTTGTTCGTGAAGCAGCGAATCGTGTTCTTGGAATGCGTCCATATGGCGTACAGCTAATGGGTGGTATCGCCTTACATGAAGGAAATATCTCTGAGATGAAAACAGGTGAAGGTAAAACGTTAACATCTACTTTACCTGTATATTTAAACGCATTAACAGGAAAAGGTGTTCACGTTGTTACAGTCAATGAATATTTAGCGCAACGTGATGCGAGCGAAATGGGACAACTTCATGAGTTCCTTGGCCTAACTGTAGGGATTAACTTAAATAGTATGTCACGTGAAGAGAAACAAGCTGCTTATGCTGCTGATATTACGTATAGCACAAATAACGAGCTTGGGTTCGATTACTTACGTGACAACATGGTGTTATATAGAGAGCAGTGCGTTCAGCGTCCACTTAATTTTGCTATCATCGATGAAGTCGATTCTATTTTAGTCGATGAAGCACGTACACCGCTTATTATTTCGGGACAAGCTCAAAAATCAGCAGAGCTATACATGTTTGCAAATGCATTCGTTCGTACATTAGAAAATGAAAAAGAATATTCATTTGATGTGAAAACGAAAAATGTAATGTTAACAGAAGATGGTATTACGAAAGCTGAGAAAGCTTTCCATATCGATAACTTATTCGATTTAAAACATGTAGCACTTCTTCACCATATTAATCAGGCGCTTCGTGCACATGTTGTTATGCACCTTGATACAGATTATGTTGTACAAGAAGGCGAAATCGTAATCGTAGACCAATTCACTGGTCGTCTTATGAAAGGTCGTCGTTATAGCGAAGGTTTACATCAAGCTATTGAAGCAAAAGAAGGCGTAGAAATTCAAAATGAAAGTATGACGCTTGCAACAATTACGTTCCAAAACTACTTCCGTATGTACGAAAAATTATCTGGTATGACTGGTACAGCGAAAACGGAAGAAGAAGAATTCCGTAGTATTTACAATATGAATGTTATCGTAATTCCAACGAATAAAGATATTATTCGTGATGATCGTGCTGATTTAATCTTCAAATCAATGGAAGGTAAATTCAATGCAGTTGTTGAGGATATTGTAAATCGTCATAAGCAAGGGCAACCTATTCTTGTTGGTACAGTTGCAATTGAAACGTCAGAGCTTATTTCAAAAATGTTAACACGTAAAGGTGTACGTCATAATATCTTAAATGCAAAAAACCATGCGCGTGAAGCAGATATCATTGCAGAAGCTGGTACGAAAGGCGCTGTAACAATTGCGACGAATATGGCTGGTCGTGGTACGGATATTAAGTTAGGCGAGGATATTAGAAACGTCGGTCTAGCAGTTATCGGTACAGAGCGTCACGAAAGCCGTCGTATTGATAATCAGTTACGTGGTCGTTCTGGTCGTCAAGGGGACCCTGGTGTAACACAGTTCTACTTATCAATGGAAGATGAACTAATGCGCCGCTTCGGTTCTGACAATATGAAAGCGATGATGGATCGTCTTGGTATGGATGATTCACAGCCAATCGAAAGTAAAATGGTTTCTCGTGCTGTAGAATCTGCGCAAAAACGTGTGGAAGGAAATAACTATGATGCACGTAAGCAGCTATTGCAATACGACGATGTACTTCGTCAACAACGTGAAGTAATTTATAAACAGCGTCAAGAAGTAATGGATTCAGAGAACTTACGCAGTATTATTGAAGGTATGATGAAATCTACGATAGAACGTGCTGTTGCACTTCATACGCAAGAAGAAATCGAAGAAGATTGGAGCATTAAAGGTCTTGTCGATTACTTAAATACAAACCTTCTTGAAGAAGGAGATGTAAAAGAAGAAGAGTTACGTCGCCTTGCTCCAGAAGAAATGAGCGAATCAATTATCGCGAAATTGTTAGAGCGTTATAACGAAAGAGAGAAGCTTCTACCTGAAGAGCAGACGCGTGAATTCGAAAAGGTTGTTGTATTCCGTGTTGTAGATACGAAATGGACAGATCATATCGATGCAATGGATCATCTTCGTGAAGGTATTCATTTACGTGCTTACGGACAAATCGATCCACTCCGTGAATACCAAATGGAAGGATTCGCAATGTTCGAGTCGATGATCGCTTCTATTGAAGAGGAAATCTCTCGTTACATTATGAAAGCTGAAATTGAGCAAAACTTAGAGCGTCAAGAAGTTGTTCAAGGTGAAGCTGTTCATCCATCAAGCGATGGCGAAGACGCGAAGAAAAAACCGGTTGTAAAAGGTGACCAAATGGGACGCAACGATTTATGTAAATGTGGTAGTGGCAAGAAATATAAAAACTGTTGTGGCATTGGGCAGTAATAAGAAACTGTAATTTAGACTGCTTTGCAAATTTTTACATCAAAAATGTATAATGAAAAGGATTAAACTCTCTCCGTAATAAGCGGAGAGAGTTTCCCTTGTTTTCATATGAAAGTAACAGCAATTACATAGAGGTGAAGGAAATGGAATTAGTAGAAATTAGGCAAGAATTAGAAAAAATGGCTAAGAGATTAGCGGCTTTTAGGGGGTCTCTTTGACCTTCCTACTAAGGAAAAACAAATTGCAGAATTAGAAGAAACGATGATGGGCGCAGGATTTTGGGATGACCAACAAGGCGCACAAGCTGTAATTAATGAAGCGAATGCGCTGAAAGATATGGTTGGAAGGTTCCGTCAGTTAGATGAGACGTTCGAAAACTTAGAAATGACGCATGATTTACTTAAAGAAGAGTATGATGAAGATTTACATGAGGAACTAGAATCTGAAGTGAAAACTTTAATTCAAGAAATGAATGAGTACGAGCTGCAGTTACTATTAAGCGATCCTTATGATAAAAATAACGCTATTTTAGAATTACACCCAGGTGCAGGTGGAACAGAGTCACAAGACTGGGGTTCTATGTTATTACGTATGTACACGCGCTGGGCTGAAAAACGTAAGTTTAAAGTAGAAACGGTTGATTACTTACCGGGCGATGAAGCTGGTATTAAGAGTGTTACATTATTAATTAAAGGTCATAACGCTTACGGTTACTTGAAAGCGGAGAAAGGTGTACATCGTCTTGTACGTATTTCACCGTTCGATTCTTCAGGTCGTCGTCATACATCGTTCGTATCTTGTGAAGTTGTACCTGAATTCAATGATGAAGTTGAAATTGAAGTGCGTACAGAAGATTTGAAAATAGATACGTATCGTGCAAGTGGTGCAGGTGGACAGCACGTTAATACGACAGATTCAGCAGTTCGTATAACTCATCTACCAACAAACACGGTTGTAACATGTCAGTCAGAGCGTTCTCAAATTAAAAACCGTGAGCATGCGATGAAAATGCTAAAAGCGAAATTATATCAAAAGAAATTAGAAGAACAACAAGCACAATTAGATGAGATTCGCGGAGAGCAAAAAGAAATTGGATGGGGAAGCCAAATCCGTTCTTACGTATTCCACCCGTATTCTCTTGTGAAAGACCATCGTACAAATACAGAAGTTGGTAACGTACAAGCAGTTATGGATGGGGAAATTAATCCGTTTATTGATGCGTATTTACGTTCTCGTATTTAATAAGAGAAAAAGCCAACAGAATTGTTGGCACATGCTGAGGTCCAAGAGGATATAAAGAGGCTTATCTTATTTATATTGATGAAATAAAGAGGAAGAGAAGTTGGAAACGACAACTTCTCTTTTTGATGAGATTATATGTAGAATACAATGCCGTATATTGTTTTGTAAAAGGTAGAGAATAGTAAAATAAAGTGGTAATAGAGTAGTACTTTATATAGAATTTCTCAGTTTTGATTGGAGAAAAAGGCTCTTTATAGAACTTTCTAAGGTGTTCACAGAATTGAAACAATTTATGAAAGCTTATTTTATTAGGCTTCTCACTATATTTGTGAAAAATATGAAATGCACCTTAGTTTTTCTATATAAAGATAATGCTTATAATGAATATTGAATGTGTTATGAAAACTATTGCCTAGTTATGAATGAAAAGAATATCAACAATGGGGAGCGATAGAAGTGAAAAAGAAATTGTTGGCTATTACGCTGGGGACGTCAGTTGTTTTTGCTTTAGGAGCATGTGGAAATAAAGAAGAGAGTAAACCATCAAAACAATCTGCAAGCACAGATAGCGCAGAGCAAATTTACCAAAAAAGTTGTATAGGTTGTCACGCTAAAGATTTATCAGGAGCAACTGGACCAGATTTACGAAAAGTAGGACAGAAATATGACGCAGCAGAGATTGAAAAGATTATTGAAAAAGGCCGCGGTTCAATGTCACCAGGAATTATTCAAGGTGAAGATGCGAAAAAAGTAGCTGAATGGTTAGCGGAGCATAAATAAGAAACGTAATTAATAAACGAGCTGATTGTATAACTTGACCGAAAAGTGCTTCGAGTTAAGTAATTACATGAGCTCGTTTACCTTTTATTAGGATGTAACATAACTGTAACAAAATTGTATCCGAATTGGAAACCGATTGATGTTACAATGGGGTTTGTAGAATTTTGATGAAATATATTACATAGAGTAGCGTTGCTAATAAAAAGCATGTATGGAAGCTACCTTCAACAAGAATGGTCGAGCGAAAATAAAGGTTTTTCTTTTATTTTCAAATGTACAGAAAAGTATTTCGAAAAAAATCATTAAGTATTGGGTGATAAATAATGATAAAAATGACGAATGTTTATAAGGAGTACCCAAATGGTATGAAAGCCATTGCTGGTCTCACAGTTAACATTAAACAAGGTGAATTCGTATACGTAGTTGGACCGAGTGGAGCCGGAAAATCTACATTTATTAAAATGATGTATCGTGAAGAGAAGCCATCTACAGGATCAATTAATGTAAATGGACTTGTAATTGAAACATTAGCAGAAAGAGATGTTCCGTATTTCCGTCGTCAATTAGGCGTAATTTTCCAAGATTTTAAATTGCTACCTAAATTAACGGTATATGAGAATGTTGCGTTTGCTTTAGAAGTAATTGAAGAAGAGAAGGAAGCGATTCGTGAGCGCGTTACAGAAGTGTTAGGTCTTGTTGGTCTTGAAGAGCGTGCCGATGCACTTCCAAATGAGCTTTCGGGCGGAGAGCAACAACGTGTGGCGATTGCAAGAGCGATTGTAAATAAGCCAAAGGTTGTAATTGCCGATGAGCCAACAGGTAACTTAGATATTGAAACAGCTCTTGATATTATGAAGATTTTTAAACGTATTAATGAGCGTGGTACAACGATTGTTATGGCGACACATAACGCAGATATCGTAAATACAATTCGTCATCGTGTAATTGCAATTGAAGGCGGAAAAATTGTTCGAGACGAGATTGAGGGAGGATACGGATATGAAGGCTAAAACCCTTAGTCGACATTTGCGAGAAGGTGTGAAAAATCTATCCCGTAACGGATGGATGACATTTGCTTCTGTAAGTGCAGTAACAGTTACATTATTACTTGTAGGTGTCTTTTTGACAGCGATTATGAATATGAACCATTTTGCGACGAAAGTAGAGCAAGATGTAGAAATTCGTGTGCATGTTGATCCAGCAGCAAAAGAAGCTGATCAAAAGAAATTAGAAGAAGATATGAGTAAAATTGCGAAAGTAGATTCTATTAAATATTCTTCTAAAGAAGAAGAGTTGAAACGTTTAATTAAAAGCTTAGGCGATAGTGGAAAAACGTTCGAGTTATTTGAGCAAGATAACCCACTGAAAAACGTATTTGTTGTAAAGGCGAAAGAACCAACAGATACGGCAACTATTGCGAAAAAGATTGAGAAAATGCAGTTTGTAAGTAATGTTCAATACGGTAAAGGTCAAGTTGAAAAATTATTTGATACTGTAAAAACTGGTCGTAACATCGGGATTGCGTTAATTGCGGGTCTTCTATTCACAGCGATGTTCTTAATCTCTAACACAATTAAAATTACAATTTATGCTCGTAGTACTGAGATTGAAATTATGAAACTTGTTGGTGCAACAAACTGGTTTATTCGTTGGCCGTTCTTGTTAGAGGGATTATTCCTAGGAGTATTAGGATCAATTATTCCAATTGGCCTAATTTTAGTTATGTATAATTCGTTGCAAGGTGTGTTTAATGAAAAACTTGGCGGAACAATTTTCGAGCTTCTACCATACAACCCATTCGTATTCCAATTAGCTGGTTTATTAATGTTAATCGGTGCATTAATCGGTATGTGGGGAAGTGTAATGTCAATTCGTCGCTTCTTAAAAGTATAAAAAGTTGCAAACATAATTCGTACAAGCTTATCATATAGTAGAAATAGGTAAAGGCATCACACATCGTGTGATGCCTTTTGCTACACCACCTGTGTGTTCTGGAAAGGGGAATTCCGCATTGAAACGTAGAGTTGCAATTATTGGAATGGTTGTTGCATTTTTAATTGGTGCTGGCGGGATGTTTGGTGGTATGTACTGGTTTGGGATAAACCCAGCGTATGTAACACAAACAGTATCGAATGGTAATGCTGGCACAGCGCAAGGAAATTTGGTAAAGATTAATGAGGCGTATGCACTAATTGATTCACGTTATGTGGAAGACGTGAAAGACGACAAATTAGTCG
This sequence comes from Bacillus sp. FSL P2-0099, assembly GCF_038007445.1. NCBI lineage: Bacteria > Bacillati > Bacillota > Bacilli > Caryophanales > Bacillaceae > Bacillus > Bacillus sp. FSL P2-0099. The sequence continues at coordinate 5,046,881 of NZ_JBBOXE010000001.1, read as the reverse complement.
AAGGTGCGATACAGGGAATGTTGTCTACGCTGAAGGACCCTTATTCCACGTATATGGATAAAGAAACGGCAAAACAGTTTAGTCAGTCACTGGATCCTGAACTTGAAGGGATTGGAGCTGAAGTGAACAAGACGGACGGTAAGCTTATTATCGTATCGCCAATTAAAGGTTCACCAGCAGAAAAGATAGGAATTAAACCGAATGACCAAATTTTATCTGTAGATGGAAATAGTGTGAAAGATTTATCACGTGAAGAAGCAGTATTAAAAATTCGTGGTAAAAAAGGAACGACTGTTGCAATTGAAATTAAGCGCGCAGGAGTGGCTGATCCGATAGAATTTAAAATTAAGCGTGAAAAGATTCCGATTTTCACTGTATTTAGTTCCGTAAAGCAAGATAGCGGAAAAGATATCGGTTATATGCAAATTACTTCTTTCGCTGAAAATACTGCGAAAGAATTTAAGGATCAGTTAAAAGAGCTAGAGAAGAAAAACATAAAAGGCTTAGTTATTGACGTGCGTGGTAATCCTGGCGGTTATTTAAATAGTGTAGAAGATATACTAGGAGACATCATGACAGATAAAAAGCCAATGCTACAAGTAGAACAGCGAAATGGTGAGAAGAAGAAATTCTCTACGGAACTGAAAGAGAGAAAGCCATATCCAATTTCAGTATTAATTGATAACGGAAGTGCTTCTGCTTCAGAGATTTTAGCTGGTGCGCTAAAAGAAGGAGAAGGATACGATTTAATTGGTGAAAAAACGTTTGGTAAAGGTACTGTTCAACAGGCTGTTCCATTTAAAGATGGCAGCAATATTAAATTAACAATGTTTAAATGGTTAACACCAGATGGCAATTGGATTCATAAAAAAGGAATCGCGCCAACTGTAGAAGTGAAGCAACCAGATTATTATCATGCGACACCAATTCAAATTGAAAAGACACTTTCATACAATTCAAATGATGTACAAGTAAAACACGCGCAAGAAATGCTTAAGAGCTTAGGATATGTACCAGGACGTGAAGATGGATACTTTAGCAAAGAGACAGAATCAGCACTAAAAGCATTCCAAAATGCGAATGAGATGGAAGCAACAGGACAACTTGATAAAAAGACAGCTGAAGCGATTCAAACTAAAATCATTGAAAAAATCCGTTCTGGAGAAAATGATTTACAATTACAGACGGCATTGAAATTAATAGCGAAATAAGAAAGAATACAGGCACTTTGATGCCTGTATTTTTTTATGTGTTAAATATGATAAGATAAAAAGAAAGAATGATATAAATGGTGGTGAATGAATTCGTGGAGGCATGGCTTTTTGAAATACTACGAGCAGTTGGACGTTTTTTCTTACACCCTGCTGTCTATGTATTTTTAATTAGTAGTATCTTCGTTGGATACTTACGTATATTACGAGAACGAAAAGATTTTTCTTTTAAAGTATATGATATTTGGTTTGAACTACGAACAACTCTATTTGCAGGTATTGGGTACGGATTAATCGTATCTATTATTACGATTGGGCTTGGGCTTGTTGTTTCAAAAGCGAGTTTGTGGGCAATTTTACTTTGGACGTTATTATTCGGATTAACTGCTATGTATCGATATTTATCTGTAGCTTATACTTTCGGAATCGCGATTGCACTCGTGTTGTTATCGTCTAAGATGCCAGTTTCCTTCTTACAGCTTGGAGAAGGTGAAGAGGGTACGATTGTATCCCTTGCTATTTTACTAGGCGTTATGCTCGTTGTAGAGGGGTTATTAATCTCTAAAAATGCAGTTCGTTATTCTACGCCGAAAATTAACAAAGGTAAGCGTGGGCTACGAATTGGACTACATGAATCCAATCGTTTATGGCTTGTACCAGTATTTATTCTTATACCAGGAGACGCGGTGACAGGATTTATTTCTTGGTGGCCTGTCGTTTCAATAGGTTCGACTACATACTCTTTATTCCTCGTTCCATTTTTAATTGGATTTATGAGAAAGGTTAGAAGTTATGAGCCGACGGAAGCTTTATTATTTACAGGAAGACGCGTCTATGGTTTAGCGGGGCTCGTACTCGTTTTAGGTATCGCAAGTTACTGGTGGCACGTACTCGCAATTATCGCGATGGGAGTCGCAATGCTTGGACGCTTTACAATCTCGATGCAAGAGAAAATTGCAGACGAGAAAAGACCAGCATACTTTGCCGCACGTAATGATGGACTTGTTGTGTTAGATACAATTCCGAATACAATTGGGGCAGAGATGAATTTAAAGCCTGGAGAAGTTATTACGAAAGTAAATGGAATCATTCCAAGAAGTACCGAAGAGTTTTATGACGCGCTTCAGACGAAGACGACAGGAGCGTTTTGTAAATTAGAAGTAGTAGATACAAATGGTGAGCTTCGTCTTGCTCAAACGGCATTATACGCCGGGGGACATCATGAATTAGGTGTTGTATTTGTTCAGCAAGAGCACGAGTGGGATTCGGAAGCTATATAAAGTAAAATGGAAACCTTCATCAAATATAGATGAAGGTTTTTTTAGTTTCATAGACGGATAACTTGAATAATTATTTGATAATGGTTATCATTTAGGGAGTCTTTTAATTTGGAAAAGGGAGGAAAGATATGCTACGTAAATTTTTTTCTTACTATAAACCGTACAAAGGTTTATTCGTACTCGATTTTTCCTGTGCAGTTATCGCAGGTTTACTCGAACTTGGTTTCCCGCTTATCGTAAATCAATTTATTGATAAGTTATTACCAGGACAAAACTGGACGCTTATTTTATGGGCTTGTTTCGGTTTGTTCGTAGTTTATGTGTTAAATGCAGGTTTGCAATATGTCGTTACATATTGGGGACATATGCTTGGGGTTAACATTGAAACAGATATGAGGCAGAAATTATTTGATCACATTCAAAAGCTATCATTCAGATTTTTTGATAATAATAAAACAGGTCATTTAATTTCACGTCTTACAAACGATTTAATGGAAATTGGGGAAATTGCTCACCATGGACCAGAAGATTTATTCATTGCCATTATGACTTTAGTTGGAGCATTTTCATTTATGATGATGATTAACTGGAAGTTAGCACTTCTAACATTCTTCGTAATCCCGTTCTTATTATGGTTGGCACTTTACTTCAATAAAAAAATGACAGGTACGTTTAGACGTTTATTCTCAGACGTTGCTGATTTCAATGCATGTATCGAGAACAATGTAGGTGGTATCCGCGTTGTACAAGCATTCGGAAATGAAAAGTTTGAGAAAGAGCAATTTGCTGTAAATAATGCTCGTTTCCGTACAACAAAATTAATGGCGTATAAAATTATGGCGTTAAATTCATCGATTAGTTATATGCTGATGCGTCTTGTAACACTCTTTGTATTAATATGTGGTACATGGTTTGTTCTGCAAGGTGAATTAACGTACGGTGGATTTATTGGATTCGTTTTATTAACGAATATTTTCTTCCGCCCAATTGAAAAAATTAATGCGGTTATTGAAAGTTATCCGAAAGGAATCGCTGGTTTTAAAAGATATGTAGAACTTCTGGAAACAGAGCCGGATATTGTAGATTCTAAAGATGCAATAGAAGTTAAACATGTACACGGCGATATTCAATACAATAACATCACGTTCGGATATGAAAATAAAGAGCCGATTTTAAACGATATTAGTTTGAAAATACATGCAGGTGAAACAGTTGCTTTCGTTGGACCATCAGGGGCAGGGAAAACAACACTATGTAGTTTATTACCTCGTTTTTATGAACACTCATCTGGATCAATTCAAATTGATGGCATTGACACCAAAGAGATGACGTTATCGTCACTTCGTAAGCAAATCGGAATTGTACAGCAAGATGTTTTCTTATTCTCAGGAACAATTCGTGAAAATATCGCTTACGGAAACTTAAAAGCTTCAGAATCTGAAATTTGGCAGGCGGTAAAACGTGCTCAGCTAGAGGACTTAATTTACTCGCAACCAGACGGTTTAGATACAGTTATTGGTGAGCGTGGTGTGAAACTTTCAGGAGGACAAAAGCAGCGCTTAGCAATTGCCCGTATGTTCTTGAAGAACCCGCCAATTTTAATTTTAGATGAAGCAACTTCTGCGCTAGATACAGAGACAGAACTTGCTATCCAAAAATCACTTGCAGAACTATCTGTTGGCCGTACAACATTAGTTATCGCTCACAGGCTTGCAACTATTAAAAATGCAGATCGTATCGTTGTTGTAAATAAAGATGGTATTGCAGAACAAGGTTCGCATGAGGAACTAATCGAACGAGGCGAGGGTTACAGCCGATTGTATGAGGCGCAGTTTAGTTCGTAAATATAATTTCTGCTGAATTAGTGCACCATAAGTAAGTGGAAATCTTATATGGGAGGCTATAAAGCATGATTGTAACAACAACTTCTACAATTCAAGGGAAAGAAATTATTGAGTATATCGATATCGTTAATGGCGAAGCAATCATGGGTGCGAATATCGTTCGTGACCTTTTCGCTTCTGTCCGTGACGTTGTCGGTGGTCGCGCAGGCGCCTATGAAAGTAAATTAAAAGAAGCGCGCGACATTGCAATGGAAGAGATGAAAACTCTCGCAAGACAAAAAAATGCGAACGCCATTGTTGGTATCGACGTGGACTACGAAGTAGTTCGCGAAGGAATGCTAATGGTTGTGGTGAGTGGGACTGCTGTCCGTATATAAAGTGAAACTTTAATCAGTGGGGGGTTCATCCCCCACTGATTACTAGCCCTCACCAATCGGGCGTTTACGGGCAGCCCGACGCCCACCTAATTTCTTTGCTCAAGCCGAATTTTGAGGTGGGAGTCTTACTGCCCACAAATAGCGGGATAAAGTGAAAAGCCGTGCTGGTGCACGGCTTTTTGTTGTTATTGTGTCTAACATGATAGGTAGGGTGGTATTCTATGTCGAAGCCTCGATATTTCTTGGGAAATGTGAAAGGTCCCGTCGATATATGGGGAAGACATTAGAGCGCTTCTTTACACTGCCGAATTCGAACTAATAATTTTTCGTATTCTTGTTCGAGAAATGTGATGTCATCATGCTGATTTGGGATAGAAATCCGGCTGATGATTTCTGTTAATTTTGTTTGTAATCGTAATAATTCTTGTTCAGTAACATTTACAGAAGCTTGGGTGGTTCTTTTTGTGTATTGCTCGTAATTGCCGTGGAATATTCTTGGTTCGCTCTCATCTACTTGTAGAATATGGTTTGCAACAGAACGAATAAAGGCACGGTCATGGCTAATGAAAAGTATTGTACCAGGATACTCCTGTAACATGCTTTCTAATTCTTCTTGCGTTGCCAAGTCTAAATAGTTTGTCGGTTCGTCGAGCAGAAGCATATTATAGTTTCCTAAAAATACTTTTGCGAGTGCAACCTTCATGCGTTCTCCACCACTTAAGATGTGCACAGGTTTATGAACATCTTCACGGCGGAATAGGAGCCTTGCAAGTATTGTTCGAACGAACGATTCTGTATAGTTTGTTTCTTCTAGAACGTTTTCTAAAATTGTTTTATCTGTTTTTAAAATAGATAATGTTTGTTCAAAGTATCCAATTTTACAACTTTTCGAAAGCTGAATGCCACGCTCGTTCGCGAGAAGCATTTTGAACAAAGTTGTTTTTCCGCTTCCGTTTGCCCCTAAAATAGCAAGCTTTGCCCCAGGGACAATTGTTCCATTCATATTTTTAAATAATGTGCGATCCCCTATTTTCTTCGTTGTTTTATTAAACTGAACAACTGCTTTACTATGAATTGGTGTGTGGTATTGTACGTCAAACTGAGCTTGAGAAAAGTCCTTCGGTTTTTCTTTCTGTTCCAACTTTTCAAGGCGTGTTTCTAGTGCTTTCGCTACTTTGCTAACATTTTCTTGCCCATGAGCCCCGCTGCACTTATAAAGTTTAGATTCAGATGAACTGAACCGTGTTGGGATTTTTGTCATGCTAGAAGCACGTTGCTTTCTTTGTGAAATTGACTGTTCTAACCGATTTTTTTCTTGTATATATTGATCATATTCTGCTTGCTTTTGTATTCGCTCACGTTCTTTTTGCTTTCGATAGTTTGAATAATTACCTTTGTACTCTTGGATAGTACCGTCTTCAACTTCGATGATTTTTGTACATATGGCATCTAAAAGATCACGATCATGCGATATTAAAACAAGTGCACCTTTATAAGATAAAAGTGCCTTTTCTAATTGCTCTGTACCGAACATATCTAAGTGACTTGTTGGCTCATCAGCAAATAGAATGCCTGCATCTTGTTCGAGGGCATGGGCGATCTTTAGGCGCATTCGTTCACCGCCGCTCATTGAATTTGCGACGTTTGAAATATTCCATTTGCCCTTAGCGAGGGAAGAAGCGGTTTCCAGTATCCCCTCGCTAAGCTGTGGGATAATGGCGATAGAACTATGATGAGTTACTGTGCCTTTGTCAGCTTCTATTTCTTTACTTAATATTTGTAATAACGTAGATTTTCCAGCTCCGTTGACTCCGACAATTCCTATACGATCGTTTGCTTGAATTTCTAGTGATGGTAACGTAAATATGGTGCGATCACCAAAGCTCTTTTCGATATTACGTGCGATTAAAATAGTCATAAAAAAACCTCCCTAGTTTCACTAGAGAGGATAAATGTCGCCCTTCAATGTAAAAATCGTACATAAATAAACGATTTTTTACATGATCGTATCGAAAGAAAGTATCGACAAATGGACAGACTAATCCTCTGCTAGTTTTCATCATTTTTGTTCACTATTTGTGATGGATGAAATAAATAAGAGAATTAGAACTTCATTGGTCAAAGTACCTTCCTTTCATAATATTATTTTTATTGTATGCGCATACAAATGGATTTGTCAAACTTATTTCTGTGTGCTATTTTTGAATTTATTATTATACAATTGTGCTTTTGCCAGCGCTGCAGCATCGTTCTTGATTTCATCTAGTCCATTCGCATCCCCAATAATATACCCTTCAAATGATGAACCAACAAAATCAAAGATATATTGAAACTGGGCGATAAGCGGCAATGCTTTCAGTTTTGGACTGTCTCCGCCAACGATGACAACGTACATTTTTTTGCCTTTCATTTTTTCTTTGAAATGAAGAGATTTATTACGCAAGCTTTGTGACCAGCGATCAACGAAGTTCTTCATGTGGCCGCTCATTCCGTACCAGTATAGCGGTGTAGCGAAGATAATCGTGTCGTGCTCTAGCATGCGTTTGGTTAACTGCTCGTAGTCATCATTTACAGGTTGAAATCCTTCTACATCATGGCGCTGATCTATGATTGGGTGGACGATATGATCACGCAAGTAAATTTGTTCTGTTTCAATCCCATCAATCACCATATGTGTTAAAGCTTCCGTATTTCCGTTTTGTCTTGAACTGCCATGTATAACAAACATGTAATCATCCCTTTTCTTTTGCTTGTTTTAGGAGTGAAACGTGTTTTTGTAAATTCGTTTGAATGTTGGAAAGTAATGTGATTTGCTTCGTTACCTCATCAAGTTTGTCTTCGTAGAGTGCAAGGATACTACTACACGGATTTTCGTAAAGATGGGGCTCGATTTCAAGGCAACGTAGCATTCGTTCTGTTTCTTCTAAATTTAAGCCGATTTGCAAGTACATTTGAATCAGCTCTACTTTTTCGATTGCACTTTCATCAAAATCACGGTAGCCATTTGCTAGGCGTTTCGAAGGGAGTAATCCCTTTTCTTCATAATGTCTTAGTGCCCTTTCGCTAACCCCAGTTTCTTTTGATAACTCTCCAATTCGCAATGCGTTTCACTCCTTTTACATGTATTGTAAACCTTCACACTAATGTGAAGGTCAACTCTGTTTTTTTGCAAAAGAATCTACGTGTTTTAAAAAGACTTGAATAGCTTTAGACGGGATAAAATATTTGCCGCGCACGATGGAGAATGGACGGATTAGCTCTTCGTTCGGAACAGGGATGTGGAATATTTCTTGTGCCAACAGTTCTTTTCGAACAGTCCAATCTGAAAGGATAGCGATGCCAAGACCGGCTGCAACGGCTTCCTTCACGCTTTGAATACTGCTAAATGTAAAGAAGCGTTTCATTTTTAAATGATGTTGGTGTATAAATCGATCGCTATAGGCACGTGTGCCAGAGCCGCTCTCCCTTAATACCCAGACTTGGTCTTGCAATGCATTTTCGTTAATCCCCTTGATATGGAGCAATGGGTGGTTTGGCGGGACGACGAGTTTCATTTCATCTTGCATAAAAGTTTCAACATCTACGTCAGCGTATACGACTTGGCCTTCCACTAAGCCGATATCAATTTGATTAGAGCGGAGGCTTTGCAAAACTTCTTCCGTATTGGAGATAAATGTATGAACTTCGACGTGTGCATTTTCATTGGCAAAGCGCGCAAGTATTTTTGGAAGTAAGTATTCGCCAATTGTAAAGCTAGCGCCGATGCGAAGTGTCCCTGTTACGACGTTATGCAGCGCATTAATTTCCTGTTTTGCATCTTCATAAAGTGAGAGCATCTGCTTTGCGTGTATGTATAATATGTTTCCAGCTTCCGTAACTTGGACGTGCTTTGGAGAGCGCTGAATAAGTGTAGTCCCAAATTCATTTTCCAGGTTGCGAATGTGCATACTAACGCCAGGTTGTGAAAGGTTTAATAGTTCCGCAGCACGCGAAAAATGTTTTTGTTCAACGACAGTAACAAAGATCTTTAAAATGTCGACGTTCATTTGTTAGGCCCCTTTATTTTTGCTTTTATTTTATCATAAGTATTTCTGATGATAGGTATTCAATATTGATATTAAACTTATTATTAAAAGTCTCTTATAATGTAACTAGAAAGAACATGCATGTTCCAATACGATTATTGGGGTGGTACAAAGTGGAACAAACACTTGTTATACAAAAGAAGAAGGGCTTTGGATTTTCGCAAGGTATTGGGATTACGTTATTAATCGCAATCGCCGCGAAATATTTAGCAGAGCTTCCATTTTTAAATATTATGGGACAATTAGTAATCGCTATTCTAATCGGGATGGTTTGGCGCGCTGCAATCGGGATTCCTCAAGAAGCGATAGTGGGAACGAACTTTGCGAGTAAGAAGTTGCTTCGCTTTGGGATCATTTTACTTGGAATGCGATTAAATCTTGTAGATATTGCGAAGGCGGGGCCGAAAGTATTGGTCATCGCAGCGGTTGTTATTACATTTACAATTTTCGTTGTATATGGACTAACGAAAGTATTTAAAGTAGAACAGAAACTTGGAATTTTAACAGCATGCGGGACGGCAATTTGCGGAGCTGCAGCGGTCGTGGCAATTGCACCGCAAGTGAAAGCGAAAGATGAAGAAACAGCAGTCGGGGCAGCGATTATTGCAATTTTAGGTACAATATTTACACTTATTTATACGCTATTATACCCAGTGCTTGGCTTCTCACCCTACGGTTACGGGGTGTTCTCAGGTGCGACGCTGCACGAAATTGCTCACGTTATCGCGGCTGCAGCGCCAGGAGGTAGCACGGCTGTAGACATCGCGGTTATTGTGAAGTTAACGCGCGTAGCGATGCTTGTGCCAGTAGCGATTTTAATTGGATTATGGTTTGGTAAGAGTGAGGAAAGCAAGGAAAAAAGATCGTGGCGCGACCTTCCGATTCCTTGGTTCATCTTCGGATTTTTAGCAATGAGTGCGGTGCATTCGCTTGGGATTATCCCAGAAGTTGTTGCCGGATATATTGTAGTAATTGCGTACATGCTTATTGCAATGGCGATGGCAGGACTCGGTTTAAATGTAGAGTTTAAAACGTTCCGCAAATTAGGAAGTAGGGCATTCGTGGCAGGATTGATTGGCTCGGTTTGCTTATCTGTTCTTGGGTACGTTCTTGTATATGCATTAGGATTTATGTAGCAAAAAAAGAGGCATCTTATAGATGTCTCTTTTTTTACCTTTTTTTGTAAAGATATCTTTACTTGGATTTGGAAAATATTTATAATTAAAGTAAAGATATCTTTACTTTCGAAGGTGGAGCCTATGGGTGTGAAAAATAAAATTAAAGAATTGCGAAAACAACATCATATAACGCAAATTGAAATGGCAAAGGCGATGCAAGTGACGCGGCAGACAATCGTGGCGATTGAGAACCACCACTATAACCCAAGTCTAGAGTTATCCCTAAAAATCGCCAAATATTTTGGAATGAAGGTAGAGGAAATATTTACGCTGGAGTAAGGGGAGAGAAAATGAACGATACTAAAAAGTTGTATATCGCTACGGTCTTAGGATTATGTGGAGGGGACGTTTTAGTTCGTATTATGGACCCATCCATACCGATGTTATCGCTTATAGTTAGTAACATTTTAGCAATTGTATTTCTGATATTGTATACGAATTACAAAAAGCGGAAGTACAAAAAAGAAGAACTTCCAGATATAGATGAGCGGGTAAATGAAAATATAAAAAAGTATGTAAATGTCTCATTTATATTCGCATTTCTTTTGCTTATTGTTTATATTGTTACAAGCAAAGCGATAGGGCGAATTACTATACCGATTCCAGAAATATTCATTGTATGTAGTTTCTTATTTGCTGGTAGTCTCATCATAGGAGTAATGGCGGGAAAACGAGCATAACGATAGGAGGAATGAAAATGCAAGATGAGTTTGAGAGATTTCAGTCGGATAAAGCGTTTAAATATTTAGGGTTGTTTTTAACAATGAGTTTAGCGGTATGGAGTTTGTATAATTTAATTGTTTATGGAAATGCGGGCATGCCGTTTGTTTTATTTGTATTAGGACAGTTTGTTTATTTCTTTGTGAACTATTGGCCGAAATGGAAATATAGAAATCAAAAAGAGGCTGATCATGTATGAGTAAGCAAGATATTATACGGTTCATAGGAAGTTTGTTTTTAGCAGGTCTTGTTTTAAATGTGAGTTTAATGATTTTAAGTATTTCGTGGGGAACGATCTTCATATCGAATGTAGCACTAGTCATTTTATATGGCATTTCGGAATATAGAGAACAGAAGCGTTTGAAAGAAGAGAGAGTACCGTCAATTGATGAGCGAGTTGTGAACAATATGAAGTCATATTTTACGATTTGTATTACAAGCTGCGTTTTTTTGTTCATTATGTATCTTTGTGTAAATAAGTATTTAGATAGGCAAGTAGTACATGTAAATGAGTTATTATATATTGCTATTTTTGGTTTATTAATAAGTATCGCATCGACGAGTGTGTTAGCAACAAGGAATAGATAGAAAAAGGGGAACTGGGATGGGATTACCGGTATTATGTGTCGCTACGGCTATTTTTGCTTTGTTTTGGGGAATACAAAACTTCTCTCGTAATCCAGTGCCAAGTGTATGTATTATGATTGGTGCTGTAGGTTTATCATACTATTTATTAATTTTAGCGCATTATCATAAAACAGCAACAAGTGTTGTTGTAGGAGCAATTATTTTATTTTGTGGTCGTACTATACAAAAGGGGTTATTTCCATAAAAGCTGTTTATACAAAAGGTATAAACAGCTTTTTGTATTTTTTTTACAAACCACTTGAAAGTTACGTTACGTCATCTTTTATAATGAAGGAGAAGAGGTGATGGAGTTGATTTCAATTCAAGAACTAACGAGGGAAACAGGGGTTACAGTAAGGACGTTACGTTATTATGATCAAATTGATTTATTAAAGCCGAGTGGGAAAACTGATGGAGGACATCGGTTATATAGCGAGAGAGATGTTGTTCGTTTACAGCAAATTTTATTTTTAAAAGAAATGGGTTTTTCATTAAAAGAGGCTGCGAATATGTTAGTAAAAGGTGAGCTTAACTTAAAGGATTCTCTTGAAAAACAACTTCGGTTTGTACAGGAAGAACAAAAGAAATTCAATCGAATGGAGCGTGTTTTACAAGCTGTTGTTTATTCGGTAGATGTGGAAGGAGAACTTGATTGGAAAGTTATGTTTGAACTTATTCAGCTTTCGAAACAGTCGTCTCGTATACGTGAAATATTTCAAAATGAAGTATTTTCAAAGGGAGAACAAAAGTTGCTTCATAATTTGCCGAACATGAGTGAAGAAGATCCGAATGTTTTAGAATGGGTAAATTTATTAAAGCAAATACGTAACTTTATGAAAGACGGTAAGGAAGCATCATGTGATGAAGTGCAAGGCGCAACAAAGAAATTAATGCAGAAGTGTTTAGAGATGGCAAATGGTGATGAAGCATTTTTAGATAAACTGTGGGAAGTAAGAAAGTCAAAAGAAGATTCACAGAAAATGAGTATGTATCCAATTGAGGAAGAGCTTCTAGTATATATGGATGAGGCTTTTCGTATATATGATGAAAGGGAGAGGGATAAATGAGTATACTCGCAGAATATCGATGGTACTTTTTAATTGGTGCAGAGATTGTATTTTGGCTATCAGCTATTGGATTCTTTTTACTAAGGTATGGATTTCGCTTGAAAAAGGCGAGTTTTATTATGGGGATTGTACTCCTCGTAAATGAAGTGTTTATTTTAACTTTAGGGGTAGTGGACTATTATCAAACAGGAAAGTTCTCTAATTTTCAAATCATTACGGTAATCATTTTATTATATGCAGTTTTTTATGGGAAAAAGGATTTGAAGAAATTAGATATATATGTACAAAAATTAGTTGCGAAGTGGCGGAATGAACCGGCGCCTATTATCGAAGAACCACTTGAAGTAACAGGGATGGCGCATGCGAAGCAGGAAATGAAAAATTGGGTTTTACATCTTATTTTGTTTGTTGCGGTTCATATATTCTTTTTCTTCATGTATGGGCTTATTCCAGTAGAACAGTGGGGAAATTGGTTAGAGTCAGGAATCGTTTTAAATAAAGCAGCAAGCCGTGTAAGCCAAGTATGGGCTATTATTCTTTTAGTGGATACTGCGATTTCATTTTCATATGTTATTTTTCCGAAGAAGGAGAAAGGAAACAAGAAGCTACTTTCATAGAGGAAAGTAGCTTTTTTCTAGTATACCAATAGTTTGTATAGGAGAGGATAACAATAGGGAAAAGAACAGTTTTTATATGCTTATTTCTCTTTAGTTTAGTAGCATGTTCACAACCTAACAGTGCAATTGATAAGAAGAATGATGTCGTTGCAAAGGGGGCAGAAATTCCTAATCTAGATAAATTCGAGAAGTTCGTTTGGAATGTGGAACAAGGGGAAGTTGATAAAATAAGAATTGTACAGTATACACATGAAGGTGACCCGATTTTTCAAACGTTAGAGCATAGTGAGAAAGATATACTTTATGTGTTAAATAATAGACAAGGTCAATTTGCTGGTGACCATAAAGGGTTACATAAAGATAGTTGTAAAAGGATTGTTAAAGAGCAACGTGAATCAGAAACGGCATATAGGTTAATAGATTGTACGAATGAAAATGGGCGCAATGGATATGACTTATTATATGTACTTAAAAAATGGAGTTAGTAAAGGAAGGAAGTATTTATTCCTTCCTTTTTCTATATATAAATTGTCGAAAATTTTACCGAATATCTGTTCGTTTTTTTTAGGTTTTTTATGGGCATTCGTGGTAAAATAATAATACAGATTTTTATGAGGAGGTCGGTTTTTAGTTGGAACATCCATTTGAAATTATCTCAGAGTATTCCCCGCAAGGTGATCAGCCGGGAGCGATAGAGAAGCTTGTAGAGGGAATTAATAGTGGAAAGAAAAAGCAAGTATTGCTTGGAGCGACAGGAACGGGTAAGACATTTACGATTTCAAATGTCATTAAAGAAGTGCAGAAGCCAACACTTGTAATGGCTCATAATAAAACGTTAGCAGGACAGTTATATAGTGAGCTGAAAGATTTCTTTCCTAACAATTCTGTGGAGTATTTTGTTAGTTATTACGATTATTATCAGCCGGAAGCGTACGTACCACATACGGATACGTTTATTGAAAAAGATGCGCAAATTAACGATGAAATTGATAAATTACGCCACTCGGCAACGTCTTCTTTATTTGAACGAGATGATGTTATTATCGTTGCGAGTGTTTCGTGCATATACGGTTTAGGTTCTCCGGAAGAATACCGCGAGTTAGTTGTTTCGCTTCGAGTTGGTATGGAAAAGGACCGCAATCAATTGCTTCGTGAACTTGTTGATGTACAGTATGGACGTAATGATATTGATTTTAAGCGTGGTACATTCCGTGTGCGCGGAGATGTAGTTGAAATCTTCCCCGCATCACTTGATGAGCATTGTATTCGAATTGAATTTTTTGGGGATGAAATAGATCGTATTCGAGAAGTAAATGCATTAACGGGTGAAGTATTAGCAGAACGTGATCATGTAGCAATCTTCCCGGCATCTCACTTCGTTACACGTGAAGAAAAGCTGAAGGTCGCTATTGAAAATATCGAAAAAGAATTAGAAGAGCGTTTAAAAGAATTAAATGATAACGGTAAGTTGTTAGAGGCGCAGCGCATAGAACAGCGAACGCGTTATGATTTAGAAATGATGCGCGAGATGGGCTTTTGTTCAGGGATTGAAAACTATTCCCGTCATTTAACACTTCGTCCAGCAGGCTCAACGCCGTATACGCTTTTAGATTATTTTCCAGAGGATTTCTTAATCGTTATGGATGAGTCGCACGTATCGGTTCCGCAAGTAAGAGCGATGTATAACGGGGACCAAGCACGTAAGCAAGTGCTTGTTGATCATGGATTCCGTCTGCCATCAGCTTTAGATAATAGACCGCTCACGTTTGATGAGTTTGAAGAGAAAACGAATCAAGTTATTTACGTTTCGGCAACGCCAGGACCGTACGAGTTAGAGCAGTCACCGAAAGCAATAGAACAAATTATTCGTCCAACAGGGCTTTTAGATCCACCAATTGATATACGACCAATTGAAGGACAAATAGATGATTTATTAGGAGAAATCCATGACCGGATTGCGAAAAATGAACGTGTATTAATTACGACTTTAACGAAGAAAATGTCAGAGGATTTAACGGACTATTTAAAAGATGTAGGAATTAAAGTGAATTATCTTCACTCTGAAATTAAAACATTAGAGCGTATTGAAATTATCCGTGATCTTCGCCTTGGTAAGTTTGATGTACTTGTCGGTATTAACTTATTACGAGAAGGATTAGATATTCCAGAAGTATCACTTGTAGCTATTTTAGATGCTGATAAGGAAGGTTTCTTACGTTCAGAGCGTTCATTAATTCAAACAATTGGTCGTGCGGCGCGTAATGCAAACGGCCGCGTTATTATGTACGCAGATCGCATAACGAGATCGATGGGAATTGCAATTGAAGAAACACAGCGTCGTCGTAGTATACAAGAAGCTTACAATGAAAAGCATGGTATTACGCCGAAAACGATTCAAAAAGGAGTACGTGACGTTATTCGTGCGACAACAGCAGCTGAGGATACGGAAATATATGAAGCAACACCAGCTAAGAAGATGACGAAAAAAGAACGTGAAAATACAATTGCGAAGATGGAAGCAGAGATGAAAGAAGCAGCAAAGGCATTAGATTTCGAGCGTGCAGCTGAATTAAGAGATTTACTATTAGAATTAAAAGCGGAAGGGTGAAAAGAGTGAGTAAAGATTTTATTGTTGTAAAAGGTGCTAGAGCGCATAATTTAAAAAATATTGACGTAACCATTCCGAGAAATCAGCTTGTTGTTGTGACGGGATTGTCTGGTTCGGGGAAATCATCGTTAGCATTCGATACGATTTATGCAGAAGGGCAGCGTAGATACGTGGAATCTTTATCTGCGTATGCGCGCCAGTTTTTAGGGCAAATGGATAAGCCGGATGTTGATATGATTGAAGGTTTATCTCCAGCGATTTCAATTGACCAAAAAACGACGAGTCGTAATCCTCGTTCAACGGTTGGAACGGTAACGGAGATTTATGATTATTTACGTTTATTATTTGCACGAATTGGTACGCCGATTTGTCCGAATCATGGAATTGAAATTACATCACAAACAGTGGAACAGATGGTAGACCGTGTTCTTGAATATCCTGAACGTACGAAGTTGCAAGTGCTAGCGCCTATCGTGTCAGGGCGTAAAGGTGCGCATGCGAAAGTATTAGAAGATATTAAGAAGCAAGGTTATGTTCGTGTGCGCGTTGATGGAGAGATGCTGGATGTATCGGAAGAGATTACTTTAGAAAAAAATAAGAAGCATTCAATTGAAGTTGTTATTGACCGTATTGTTGTGAAAGAAGGAATTGCAAGCCGACTTGCAGATTCACTAGAAAGTGCTTTAAAGCTTGGCGGGGGCCGAGTTTTAATCGATGTAATGGGAGAGGAAGAACTTCTATTTAGTGAACATCATGCTTGTCCACATTGTGGTTTTTCAATCGGAGAATTAGAGCCGCGTATGTTCTCGTTTAATAGTCCGTTCGGCGCGTGTCCTTCTTGTGATGGACTTGGATCGAAGTTAGAGGTAGATTTAGAACTTGTTATTCCGAACTGGGATGTATCATTAAATGAACATGCGATCGCTCCTTGGGAACCGACAAGTTCACAATATTACCCGCAATTATTAAAATCTGTGTGTAATCATTACGGCATCGATATGGATATGCCGGTGAAAGATATACCGAAGGATTTATTTGATAAAGTGCTGTACGGAAGCGGGGAAGAGAAGCTTTATTTCCGCTATGTGAATGAATTTGGTCAAATAAAGGAAAATGAGATTTTATTTGAAGGTGTTATTCCGAATATTGAGCGTCGTTATCGTGAGACGAGTTCTGATTATATTCGTGAGCAAATGGAGAAATATATGGCAGAGCAAGCTTGTCCGAAGTGTAAAGGTGGACGCTTAAAACCTGAGAGTTTAGCTGTTTTCGTTGGTGATAAAACGATTGCCGATGTAACGAAATATTCTGTTCAAGAAGTACAGGAGTTCTTCTCAACTGTTGAGCTAACTGAGAAACAACAAAAAATTGCTCATTTAATTTTAAGAGAAATTCAGGAACGTGTTGGGTTCTTAGTGAACGTCGGTTTAGATTATTTAACGTTAAGTCGTGCTGCAGGAACTTTATCAGGTGGTGAGGCGCAGCGTATTCGTTTAGCGACACAAATTGGTTCTCGCCTTACTGGCGTACTTTACATTCTTGATGAGCCTTCTATTGGTTTGCATCAGCGTGATAATGATCGTCTTATTCGTACATTGCAGGAAATGCGTGATTTAGGAAATACGTTAATTGTTGTTGAGCATGATGAAGATACAATGATGGCTGCTGATTATTTACTTGATATCGGACCTGGTGCAGGTATTCATGGTGGTCAAGTTGTATCAGCAGGTACACCAGCTGAAGTTATGCAAGACGAGAATTCATTAACTGGGAAATATTTAAGCGGTAAAGAGTTTATTCCGGTACCACTTGAAAGACGTAAAGGTGACGGACGTAAAGTGGAGATTGTCGGTGCGAAAGAAAATAACTTAAAGAATGCGAAAATGTCATTCCCTCTAGGAACATTTGTAGCAGTAACAGGCGTATCTGGCTCTGGAAAAAGTACGATAATTAATGAAGTACTATACAAATCATTAGCTCAAAAGCTATATAAGGCGAAAGCGAAGCCAGGGGCTCATAAAGAAATTAAAGGTCTTGAGCAGTTAGATAAAGTGATTGATATTGATCAATCACCAATCGGGCGTACACCACGTTCAAATCCGGCGACATACACTGGCGTATTTGATGATATTCGTGATGTATTTGCGCACACGAATGAAGCGAAAGTACGTGGGTATCAAAAAGGACGTTTCAGCTTTAACGTAAAAGGCGGCCGTTGTGAAGCGTGCCGTGGTGATGGAATTATTAAAATCGAAATGCATTTCTTACCAGACGTGTATGTTCCGTGTGAAGTTTGTCACGGTAAACGTTACAATCGTGAAACGTTAGAAGTGAAATATAAAGATAAGAATATTTCTGAAGTGTTAGGGATGACAATTGAAGATGGGGTAGAGTTCTTTGCTAATATCCCGAAAATTAAGCGTAAACTTCAAACGCTTGTAGATGTAGGGCTTGGTTATATGAAATTAGGACAACCAGCTACGACGTTATCAGGTGGTGAGGCGCAGCGTGTGAAATTAGCTTCTGAATTACATCGTCGTTCTACAGGGCGTACGTTATACATTTTAGATGAGCCAACGACTGGCTTACATGCACATGATATTGCACGCCTTCTAGAAGTGTTGCAACGTCTTGTTGAGAGTGGTGAGACGGTACTTGTAATTGAGCATAATTTAGATGTTATTAAAACAGCTGATTATATTATTGACCTTGGACCAGAAGGCGGAGACAAAGGCGGACAAATCGTTGCTTCCGGAACGCCAGAGCAAGTAGTGAAAGAAGAGCGCTCTTATACAGGTAAGTATTTAAAAGAGATTTTAGATCGTGATAAAGCAAGAATGAAAGAGAAAATAAAAGAAGTAGAGTTATCACAATAAGTTGTTAATAAAAACCGAGTGGGAATTGCACTCGGTTTTTATTTCACTAAGGAAAACTGGTAAGGTTGTTAGTAGGTATACAAGCATGAAGGGTAGAATAAGTTGATATAAGTGTATGTATGTTACTTGCGTTTACTATCTATTAGCGTATGATGAAATATATATGTTAAAAGGATGTGTAAGGAAATGAGATGGATTGTATCACTTCTTGTAAATAGCGTTGTGTTAATCGCTGTATCTGGACTTTTAAAAGGGGTTGCACCAGACGCATTTTACATAGCCAATATACAAACTGCAATTATTGCGAGTATTATATTGGCGATTTTAAACGTATTTGTAAAGCCGCTTTTAATTTTAATTACGCTACCGATTACTCTTGTAACTTTCGGTTTCTTCTTAATTGTTATTAATGCGATTACGTTAAAGATGACGGATTCGTTATTAGGGGACGCCTTTAATATATCTGGATTTGGTGTAGCGATTGTTGCGGCAATTTGTATTTCTATTTTTAATATGATAATTGAAAAAGTAATTGTTGAACCATTACATGAAAAAAAGAGAAAATGACAAAAAGAAAAACATTTCATAATTCATATGAAATGTTTTTTTCTATTTATTAGAAACCGAGTTTCTTGTTTTCAGAAAAAAATGGTACAATATCCGATAGAATGGAATTTTACATCAAATGAGACTGAACCCGCAGCGGAGTGGAGGTTTATACATATGCCGAAAGTAAGGACAAAAGATTTAATTGAACAATTTCAATTGGAGTTAGTAAGTGGTGAAGAAGGGATTCATCGTCCGATTGATACGAGTGATTTATCGCGACCTGGAATTGAAATGGCAGGATTTTTTACATATTATCCAGCTGATCGCGTGCAGCTTCTTGGGAAAACGGAGCTTACATTCTTTGATACGTTAACGACAGAGCAAAAGCAAGAGAGAATGAAAGCGCTTTGTACTGAGGAGACGCCTTGTATTATTGTAACTCGTAATCAAGATGTACCGGATGAGTTATTACAAGCATCACGTGAATCAGGCGTGCCTTTATTACGTTCTGCTCAAACGACAACGAGATTATCAAGTCGTTTAACAAACTATTTAGAAGGTAAGTTAGCACCAACAACAGCTGTTCATGGTGTGTTAGTAGATATTTATGGTGTTGGTGTTTTAATTACAGGGCAAAGTGGTGTCGGGAAAAGTGAGACAGCGCTTGAACTTGTAAAGCGTGGTCACCGCCTTGTTGCGGATGATAGCGTAGAAATTCGTCAAGAAGATGAAGATACATTAGTAGGGAGCTCACCTGATTTAATTGAGCACTTATTAGAAATTCGTGGTCTAGGTATCATTAACGTAATGACGTTATTCGGTGCAGGGGCAGTACGAAATTATAAACGTATTACACTTGTTATTAATCTTGAAATTTGGGATCAAAAGAAAAATTATGATCGCTTAGGTCTTGATGAAGAGAAGATGAAGATTATTGATACAGAACTTACGAAGATTACACTTCCAGTTCGTCCTGGTCGAAACTTGGCTGTTATTATTGAAGTAGCAGCGATGAACTTCAGATTAAAACGTATGGGAGTCAATGCGGCACAACAGTTCTCTGAACGATTAATGAGTGCGATTGAGTTAGGAAATCAAGAGTAGACTCTGGAGAGGGAGGTCATATATATGCTGTTAGGTTCTGTACCACAGCTTGACCGTATAGCAGTCCAACTTGGGCCGTTCCCTGTTTATTGGTATGGGGTTATTATCGGTACAGGTGTGCTATTAGGTCTTTGGCTAGCAACTCGCGAGGGAGAAAGGCTTGGTATTCACAAAGATACATTTATCGACCTTGTATTAATCGCAGTACCAATTGCCATTCTTTTTGCGAGAATGTATTATGTCATTTTTGAATGGGAATATTATTCGCAAAATCCGAGTCAAATTATTAATATTCGTCAAGGTGGTTTGGCGATTCATGGTGGTTTAATCGGGGCTGTTATTACAGGAATCCTTTTTGCGAAACGACGCGGGCTTTCATTCTGGAAGTTAGCGGATATTGCTGCGCCGAGTATTTTACTAGGACAAGCAATTGGCCGATGGGGAAACTTTATGAACCAAGAGGCGCATGGTGATGAAGTAACGAGACAGTTTTTGGAAGGTCTTCATTTACCGGATTTCATTATTAATCAAATGTACATTGATGGTGTGTATTATCACCCAACGTTTTTATATGAATCATTATGGAACTTTGCAGGTGTTATTTTACTACTCGCGTTACGAAAAGTGAATTTACGCCGTGGTGAATTATTCTTCACATATTTAATTTGGTATTCAGTGGGACGTTTCTTCGTAGAAGGTTTGCGTACAGATAGTTTAATGTTAGGACCACTTCGTATTGCGCAAGTAATGTCTATTGGAATTGTTGTTATTTCTATCATTTTCATTATTGTGAGACGAAAAATGGGGCAAGCTGATAAAAGATATTTAGAAAATTAGAGAAAAGTGGCATCTTATATAAGATGCTGCTTCTTTCATATTCAGGTAATGAAAGGATTAAGGACGATGAAAATAAATACAGTGTTATTTGATTTAGATGGAACGTTAATTAATACAAATGAACTTATTATCTCTTCTTTTTTACAAACGTTAAATCACTATTATTCTAATCAGTATAAGCGTGAAGATGTATTGCCATTTATCGGTCCATCTTTGCATGATACTTTTAGTAAGATTGATGCAAGTAAGGTTGAAGAGATGATTACATGTTATCGTCAATTTAATCATGAGCATCATGATGAATTAGTGGAAGAGTATGAAACTGTATATGAAACGGTTCAAGAATTGAAGAAGCAAGGTTATAAGATCGGCATCGTTACAACGAAAGCGAGACAGACGGTTGAAATGGGATTAAAGCTTTCGAAACTTGATCAGTTTTTTGATGTTGTCGTGACGATTGATGATGTGGAACATGTGAAACCACATCCAGAACCACTTCAAAAAGCACTCGAATTATTAGATGCAAAGCCAGAAGAAACATTGATGGTTGGTGATAATCATCATGATATCGTCGGTGGACAAAATGCAGGTACGAAAACAGTAGCGGTTTCATGGACATTGAAAGGTAGAGCGTATTTAGAAGCGTATAAACCAGATTATGTGCTAGATAAAATGAGTGATTTACTACCGATTTTGTCCCGCATTAACGGGTAGTAAGATTCCTACCGGTTAAAGTGTCACTTTATATAAGTAGAGGAGAGAGTTCAGTGCGACGGACAACGCGCTATCCTGTTTCAGGAGAAAATTCATTGTGGAATGTGTATAAAACAGTTTCTTTTTGGAAGGTAATGAAAAATTTTATTATCATCCAAATCGCACGTTACACGCCATTTTTATCCGTAAAGAATTGGTTATATCGCACGTTTTTACGGATGGAAGTAGGAAAGAAAACGTCGTTTGCACTTATGGTAATGCCAGATATTATGTTTCCAGAAAAGATTACTGTGGGAGACAATTCAATTATCGGCTATAATACAACGCTTTTAGCGCATGAATATTTAATTCGTGAGTATCGGCTCGGAGAAATCGTCATAGGGAATGAAGTTATGATTGGAGCGAATACGACAATTTTACCAGGTGTGACAATTGGAGATGGAGCTATCGTTTCTGCAGGCACACTTGTCCATAAAGATGTACCAGGCGGCGCTTTCGTAGGCGGGAATCCGATGCGTATTATTTATACGAAAGAGGAAATGGCCACTAGAGAAGGTTGATGTTAAAAATGTAACATTTCCCTTCTCTTTTTATGAATAAAAAGGAAATAATTGATTATAATATACTGTTTTGTTTTTTACGGAATCGTTTATACTTATAGATAGAAGAATGTGTGAACGAAGAAAACAAAAAACTGGAGGATATATGGGGAAAAATCAAAGAATATATAAGGAGAACGGACAAGTTATCTCTTTTAATCAGTTAGCGGACTTCTTTTATAAAAAAGGGATGAGGGCTTATAAAGGGCAAAAATTGCAAGATGCAATTAAATATTTTCGAAGAGCAGCACAAAGCGAGAAGGAGCCGTTTATTTTATGCCAACTAGCAATAGCATTATCTGAATCTGGTGAATATCAAGAGTCGAATCAGATATTTCTAAAGCTTGTTAGATCCAATCCTGAACTTGAGCAATGCTATTATTTTATTTCAAATAATTATGCATATATGGGCTTGTTTCAACAGGCGAAGAAGTATGCAGAGCGATATTTAGAAGTTGCGGAAGAGAAGGAATTTGTAGAAGATACATTAGAATTGCTTGAGATTATGGAAGAAGATGCAATGGGTGCGGAAGAGATTGAGGATGAAGATGAGCTAATTGTTATGCAAGAAGAAGCGAACCGCTACATTCGTAACGGACAATTAGAAGAGGCGATTGCTACACTAGAAGTTGTTACGAAAGAATATCCAGAATTTTGGTCAGGACATAATAATTTAGCGATTGCACATTTTCAATCAGGTAATGTAGATCAAGCGCTTAAGTTAACAGAAATGATTTTAGAGAAAAATCCTGGTAATATGCATGCGCTTTGTAATACGCTTATTTTTCTATATTCAATTGGAGAGCATAAGCAAGTAGAGTCATTAGCGGGGCAGTTAGTTTCGATATATCCAATTTCATTTGAGCATCGTTTGAAACTTGGAACAACGCTTGCAACAATTGGTCATTTTGAACCTGCATATAAATGGTTCAAAGTATTAAAGCGTCAAGGGTACGAAGGAGACGTCAGTTTTTATTACTGGTTTGCATACTCTGCGTATATGGTGAAGGAACAGCAAGTAGCTGAAAAAATGTGGCAACATGTTGTAGAATTGCATCCTGATAAAAAAGGAAAAGAACCGTGGAATGCACTGAATTTAGCAGATGAAGGACAAAATCTTTTATTTGAAGAGTTACGAAAATCATTTCAGCAAAGTACGACGCTAGAAGAGAAAATGCTAGCTTTATATTTAATGAATGAATTGTCAACACCAGAGAAGGTTGGATTCTTCTTTGATGTAACGCAAGCGAAAAATGGTGTTCCAATCGTATCGCAACTTGCAAAATATTTCTTTTTACTTAATAGTCATAAAAGCATCCCAGCTGATTTACAGCAATTTGAAAAGTGCGTACGAATCGCGGATGCATTATACAATTATACGAAAAAAGACGATGAATTAATCGAAGAGTGTTTGAATTTTTGGTTTTGCACGTTCATACGTTTATATACATCTGGAGCGACTTTTACAAATGTGTACGGTTGGTCAGCGGCAATTGAATACATTGTGCGCGGCGAACAAAGAAATAAGATGACACAGGCAGAGCTTGGTGATGTATATAATGTATCTGTAGCGACTGTACGAAAGTATGTGCAGGCTGTTAAGCGCACGCACACGTAGGGTAGGCAAATCATTGGGAAAAAAATGATGCTAACAGTATAATGAGGGTAACTTAATGTGTATGAATGAATGGGAGTGAATAGTGTGTCAGAAGAAAAAATTTATGATGTCATTATTATTGGTGCAGGACCAGCTGGTATGACAGCTGCGGTATATACATCTCGTGCGAATTTAAGCACACTGATGCTTGAGCGTGGTATTCCAGGTGGACAAATGGCAAATACAGAAGATGTAGAGAACTATCCAGGTTATGAGTCTATTTTAGGACCAGACTTATCAAATAAAATGTTTGAGCATGCGAAGAAATTTGGTGCTGAATATGCATACGGTGATGTGAAAGCAATCATCGATGGTAAAGAGTACAAAACAATTATTGCTGGTAAAAAAGAATATAAAGCACGTGCAATTATCGTTGCAAGCGGTGCAGAGTATAAAAAAATTGGTGTGCCAGGTGAAACAGAACTTGGCGGCCGCGGTGTATCATATTGTGCAGTATGTGATGGTGCATTCTTTAAAGGGAAAGAACTTGTTGTTATTGGCGGCGGAGATTCTGCTGTTGAAGAGGGTGTGTTCTTAACACGCTTCGCATCAAAAGTAACGATCGTTCACCGTCGTGACACTCTTCGTGCACAGAAAATTTTACAAGATCGTGCTTTCCAAAATGAGAAAGTAGATTTCATTTGGAATCACACTATAAAAGAAATTAACGATGCAAATGGGAAAGTGGGAAGCGTAACACTTGTAGATGTAAACAGCGGAGAAGAACAAGAAGTTAAAACTGACGGCGTTTTCATATACATCGGTATGTTACCATTATCAAAACCGTTTGTTGAGCTAGGTATTACAAATGAAAATGGTTATGTTGAAACGAACGAGCGTATGGAAACGAAAGTTCCTGGTATTTTCGCAGCTGGTGATGTTCGTGAAAAAATGCTTCGTCAAATTGTAACGGCAACAGGCGATGGTAGTATTGCAGCGCAGAGTGCACAGCATTATATAGAAGAGTTAGTAGAGGAACTAAAGACTGTAACAGAAAAATAAGGTTATTTTTCCTTTTGAGAAGAAAGCTACCGATAGGTGGCTTTCTTTTTTTTGTGAAAATGTCAAAGTTTTGTCAAAAACAATTAGGATTATAAGATTTCTTATTGATATACTGGACTTTGCGGAAAAAATCACTATAAGAAATGAGGAATTTATTCAGTATGGAATGGCGTAATATATATCGTGGATTTTGTATGGGCGTTAGTGATTTAATTCCTGGTGTGAGCGGCGGAACAATCGCTGTTGTGTTGGGGATTTATGAACAATTGCTCGCAGCAATTAGCGGATTCTTTAGTCGTGAATGGAAAAAACATTTAGCGTTTTTAATCCCACTTGCAGCTGGTGTAGCGGCAGCTTTTCTAACGTTAAGTCACGTTATTAAATATTTATTAGCAAGTCATTATGAACCGACTCAATTTTTCTTTCTCGGTTTAATTATTAGTATATTACCGATGTTAATGAGAGAAGCTGATGCAAAGGCAACGTTTAAAGGTAGTCATATTGTCTTATTAATAATTGCAGCAATTCTTGTTGCAATAACAGCATTCTTTAAACCAGATCAGGCAGCTGATCCGATTACGACGTTAACAATTTTAAATGCAATTGGTTTATTTTTCGCAGGATGGATGGCTAGTATGGCTATGCTTCTTCCTGGAATTAGTGGATCGTTTATTTTATTAATTATTGGTGTGTATCCAACAGCAATTAACGCTTTAACTACACTCAATTTACCGTTAATCGTGGTTATCGGTGCCGGCGTGATGGCTGGGTTTGTTGTAAGTAGTAAAGGAATTAGTTATTTGTTAGATCGTTATAAAAGTATGACATTTGCGGCAATTATTGGGCTCGTTATCGGGTCGATTGTCATTGTGTTCCCTGGAATTCCGACTGGTGGAATTTCAATTGTAAGTTCAATTATTACTTTTATTTTAGGATTTGCGGTTGTTACTTATTTCGGTAAGAAATAAGTATTTTAATCCCCTTAACGATACAAATCGTTAAGGGGATTTTTATGTGCTATTCATGGAAAGTAAGGTATTTTGATTGCTTGTTACAGAAAGAATTTTTACAATTGCTTAGCGAAAGGGGACTGGCACCTTCGTTGTAGCAAACTGTTTTTGATAGTATAATGAAATGAGTATGCAGTGAGAAATTTTGCTGCAAGTAGCTGAGGTGAAGAAACATGCAAAGAGTGACAAACTGTGTGTTAATTAGAGATAATGAAGTACTCTTACTCCAAAAACCTCGCCGGAATTGGTGGGTTGCACCGGGCGGGAAAATGGAGCGTGGTGAGACAGTAAGAGATACCGTTGTTCGCGAGTATCGTGAAGAAACAGGTATTTATTTAAAGAATCCAGCATTAAAAGGGGTCTTCACTTTTGTCATCCAAGAAGGTGATAAAGTTGTTTCTGAATGGATGATGTTCTCCTTTTTAGCAACAGATTTTGCAGGAGAAAACAAATTAGAGAGCGAAGAAGGCATCATTGGTTGGCATACATTTGATAAAATTGATGATTTAGCAATGGCACCAGGAGATTATCACATTATTGATTATTTAATTAAAGGGAATGGTATAATCTACGGTACATTTGTATATACCCCAGATTTTGAGTTGCTTTCATATCGATTAGATCCGAGTTAAACCTGCAAGGAGAGGATACGATGACAGAGAATAATGATATAAAAATGGTAATTATTACAGGGATGTCTGGAGCTGGAAAGACGGTAGCGTTACAAAGTTTCGAAGATTTAGGATATTTTTGTGTAGATAATTTACCACCGATGTTATTGCCGAAGTTTATTGAACTTATGGCAGATTCAAAAGGTAAAATGAATAAAGTGGCACTCGGTATTGATTTACGTGGCCGAGAGTTTTTTGAATATTTATGGGGAGCGCTTGATGATTTATCAGAACGTACATGGATTATTCCTCATATTTTATTTTTAGATGCGAAAGATAGCACACTTGTAACTCGTTATAAAGAAACGAGACGTTCGCATCCACTTGCGCCAACTGGCTTGCCGTTAAAGGGAATTGAAGCTGAGCGTGGTTTATTAACTGATATGAAGGCAAGAGCGAATATTGTGCTTGATACATCTGATTTGAAACCGAAAGAATTACGAGAAAAAATTGTTCACTTATTCTCAACAGAAACTGAGCAAGCATTTCGTGTAAATGTTATGTCATTTGGATTTAAGTACGGAATTCCAATTGATGCTGATTTAGTATTTGATGTTCGTTTTTTACCAAATCCATATTATATTCCACATATGAAGCCATTAACAGGACTGGATGAAGAAGTTTCGTCGTATGTGTTGAAATTTAATGAAACACATAAGTTTTTAGAGAAATTGACGGATCTTATCACTTTCATGCTGCCTCATTATAAAAGAGAAGGTAAGAGTCAACTTGTAATTGCGATTGGATGTACAGGTGGGCAACATCGTTCTGTTACGCTTACAGAGTACCTTGGGAAACATTTGAAACCAGAGTATAGCGTTCATGTATCTCATCGTGATGTGGAGAAGAGAAAGGGCCATTAAGGGATGAAAAAAGAGAGAAAACCTAAAATTGTTATCATGGGAGGTGGAACTGGACTTTCTGTTTTATTAAGGGGATTAAAACAATATCCTGTTGATATTACAGCAGTTGTAACAGTAGCCGACGATGGAGGCAGTTCAGGTAGACTACGTGATGAGCTAGAAATTCCACCTCCAGGTGATATTCGTAACGTACTTGTTGCGTTATCGGATGTAGAACCATTAGTGGAGGCTTTATTTCAGCACCGTTTTACAACTGGAGACGGACTGAAAGGGCATGCGTTAGGAAATTTATTATTGGCAGGTATGACTTCGATTACAGGAGACTTTTACCACGCGATTACGGAAACGAGTAAAGTATTAAATGTCAGAGGACGTGTATTACCAGCAGCGAATCAAAGTGCGGTACTTCATGCAGAATTAGAAGATGGAGAAATTGTAACAGGTGAATCAAAGATTCCTCATTTCGGGAAGAAGATTAATCGTGTCTTTTTAACTCCAGAAGATGTAGAACCGTTATGTGAAACGTTGACGGAAATTAAACGAGCTGATTTGCTTGTTTTCGGTCCAGGAAGTCTGTACACAAGTATATTACCGAATTTAGTCGTTAACAAAATTGGAGACGCTGTTCTTGCTGCAAAAGCGAAGAAGGTATATGTATGTAATGTTATGACGCAAGCGGGCGAAACGAAGGGTTATACTGCGTTTGATCATGTGCAGGCGTTACATGATCATTTAGGTAAACCATTTATCGACACTGCGATTGTAAATAATCGTGATATTCCTCGTGAATTACGTAAGTTATATGAGGAAGAGATGTCGGAACCAGTTGCACTGGATACAAATCGTTTTGCTGAACATAATATCGAAATCATTCAAGATCGATTAGCGAAATATGATGATCGTGTTGTAAGACATGATACATTAAAGTTAGCTTCTATTTTATATTCATTGTTATAAATGTGCGTTGCCTCATTTGAGGTAACGCTCCTCATTCATATAGGACAAGATTTTTGTTCCAAAGTAATAGTATAAGGAGGTGTTGACTGTGTCATTTGCATCAGAAACAAAGAAAGAGTTGACCAACCTTGAAATGAAGGAATGCTGCGAGAAATCAGAATTATCGGCGTTGCTTCGAATGAACGGATCGCTTTCTTTTTCAAACCGTCGCCTATCTATCGATATTCAAACGGAAAATGCAGCAATTGCAAGAAGGATTTATACGCTTTTGAAAAAAGGATATGATGTGACGGTAGAATTACTTGTTCGTAAAAAAATGCGATTGAAGAAAAATAATGTATATATCGTGCGGCTTGTTGAGAAGTCTCGTGAAATATTAGCAGATCTTCACATTGTTCGAGATGACTTTTCGTTTATTCGAAATATATCGCAGGAATTAATCGAGAAGAAATGTTGTAAACGATCGTATTTACGCGGTGCATTTTTAGCAGGTGGTTCAGTAAATAACCCAGAAACATCATCTTATCATTTAGAGATCTTTTCGTTATATAAGGAACATAATGATTCTATATGTGAACTGATGAACGGATTTGATTTAAATAGTAAGACGTTGGAAAGAAGAAAAGGGTACATTACGTATTTGAAAGAAGCTGAAAAAATTACAGAGTTTTTAAATATTATAGGTGCTCATAATGCACTTTTAAGATTTGAAGATATTCGAATTGTTCGCGATATGCGTAATTCAGTAAATCGTTTAGTTAACTGCGAAACAGCTAATTTAAATAAAACAATTGGTGCAGCGCTAAGGCAAATTGAGAACATCCGCTATATTGATGAGACGGTTGGGCTTGATATTTTGCCAGATAAATTAAGAGAAATTGCACAGTTACGAAGAGATTATCAAGATGTAACATTGAAAGAGTTAGGTGAGATGGTATCCGGGGGGAAAATTAGTAAATCGGGTATTAATCATCGTTTGCGTAAAATCGATGAAATTGCAGAGAAATTACGCGCGGGGGAAACAGTAGCAAAAAAATAAAAGGTTAAAGGGGAAATGGAGCTGTGGTTCAAAAACTGGTTAAAGTGGCATTAAAAAACGGCTTACAAGCACGTCCGGCTGCGTTGTTTGTACAAGAGGCAAATCGCTTTCATGCGGATATCTTCATCGAGAAAGATGGAAAGACAGTGAATGCAAAGAGCATAATGGGGATTATGAGCTTAGCAATCGGAACTGGTAGCATGATTACAATCACAACAGAAGGTTCAGATGCAGAAGAGGCTTTGGAAGCATTAACTGCATATGTACAATAAAGGGTTATCGCGAATGTGCGATAGCTTTTTTTATTTTTCTGTTTGTGGGGTGCGTGATACCCTTGTACATAATAAAAAGCGCCCTGTAATAGGGCGCTTCCGCTTTTAGATGTATCCAGCTCCGGCGCCTTTCACCCCTTCATTCGAGGCAAAAGGCGCCTCGGAATCAGGGGTTCCAACTTCCTCCTGTTCTAAACGAGCCGCCTCCGCTTTTAGGTGTCTTAACGATTTGTAAAGATCTTATCGATTAAGCCGTATTCTAGAGCTCTTTCTGCTGTCATGAAGTTGTCGCGGTCTGTGTCGCGTTGTAGAACTTCAAGTGGTTGACCTGTGCGGTCAGCAAGAATTTGGTTTAATTTTTCACGTAAGAATAGGATACGTTTTGCAGCGATTTCGATTTCAGTCGCTTGACCTTGTGCACCGCCAAGTGGTTGGTGAATCATTACTTCACTGTTAGGAAGAGCGAAACGTTTTCCTTTTTCACCTGCTGCAAGTAAGAATGCACCCATAGATGCAGCCATACCGATACAGATTGTTGATACTTGTGGTTTAATAAACTGCATTGTATCGTAAATTGCCATACCAGCTGTGATAGAACCACCAGGGCTGTTGATGTAAATGTGAATATCTTTTTCTGGATCTTGAGATTCCAAGAATAAAAGCTGGGAAACGATTGAGTTTGCTACGTTGTCATCAATTGCGCTACCAAGCATAATGATGCGATCCTTTAATAGTCGAGAGTAAATATCGTAAGCGCGTTCTCCACGATTTGTTTGTTCAATTACTGTAGGAATTAAATTCATCTGTTATTTCCTCCTTTAAAAGCTTTCTTAGTCTTATAATACAATTATGGTCAATGAAGGTCAAACGAAACCACTTTAAATCAAAAAATATGTAGTTGTATCATGATTTATTCGCTATGTTTTTAAAATTCCCTGCTTATGTATCTTCAACATCATAACCGAATTACATAAATTTAAACGTGATTAATGGTGTGGAAAAGGCAAAAGAACGCCTTTTGTATAGAAGCGTTCTTTCATTTTTTATTCTTTTAACAGATAGGTTACTTTATTTAAGATTTTCTCGATTTGTTTTGCGTTTTTACTATACATATCACTCGCTGATTTTGATTTTGTTTCTAAAGAGAATAATTCAAGATCAGCATTGCATTTCTTTAAGGATGCCAATAGTAAAGGCTTGTTTTGAGGAGAAGGCATTTGGAGTTTATCATTATAGATGTCGATAGTAAGTTGTCCGTATGAATCAACTTGACCAAGAAAGACATTTTCAATGACAACACCGAGTTTTTCTAGCTCAGAATGTAACCAAGCGCGATTATGTCCGCTAGCAGAAAGAGGTTCATCTAGTACATTTCCATCCATAATAACAGTTTGCGGTTCTTTTTCGTTTGGCACTTTTAAGCTGATATCTTTTGCTGTAAGTGGTTGGCGATCTTTCTTTAATAATACATTTAATTCACCGCTCGGTTCTAGTACAGCAAATTCAACATCAGCTACGCTGAACGCATTTTTTCCTCTGAGAAGCTCAAGTAATTCATCACTTGTATACTTTTCTTTCTTTAAATTATCTTCAAGTATTTTGCCATCTTTTATTAATACGGTAGATTTTCCTTCAAAAAAATCTCGAGCTGTTTTGTTCTTTAAAGAGAGGATTCCAGTGAAAAAAGGTACCACAGCGAAAATGAGTATCGCAAAGACGCCGTGGAAAAATTTTGAATCAAGCCCTGTAGATACTTGGGCAGCGATGTCACCGATTGTCATTCCGGCTATGTATTCAAAAAAGGAGAGCTGAGAGATTTGTCTTTTTCCTAACCATTTCGTAATAGCGAATAAAATAATTAATATGAATACAGAGCGAAGAATGACAAGTGTCCATTCCGGCAGGTGAGACATAGTCATTTCCTCCAGTCTACTTAAAACCCTTTATATTGAGGTTCTTCACGTTCTAATACTGAAACTCTATTCTGTAAATCGGTGATGATGCTGTCCATTTCTAACATACATTTATGAAATACACGTTTTGATTCCGCGTCCTGTGAATTTAGTGAAAGGGAGCTTAAACTTGCTTGAGCGCCCCTTACACTGGCAAGGCAGGTTTTAACGCTAGCGATAACTGTCATACGAACACCTTATCCTTTCGGTTTGAATAGCAATGCTCCAATGAAGCCGAAAATAATGGCGGCTGATACACCAGCACTCGTTACTTTAAACATGCCGGTAATAACGCCGACGATGCCATGTTTGGCTGCTTCCTCCATCGCGCCATGAACGAGGGCATTACCGAAACTTGTAATAGGCACAGTTGCCCCAGCGCCTGCAAAGTCTATTAATGGTTCATACAGATTGAATCCATCTAATATAGCTCCAGCAACAACGAGTGTTGCCATCGTATGAGCGGGAGTTAGTTTGCCGACATCAAACATAAGCTGTCCGATTACGCATATGAGTCCACCAATGACGAAAGCCCAGAAAAAAATCATTGCGTTGCACCTCCAAATTCAATCGAAACAGCGTGAGCGATACACGGAATCGTTTCTTCCTGTTGGAATGTAAGTGGAGATAGTAAAGCGCCTGTCGCAACGACAAGTATTTTTTTGAATTCTCCTCTTTTCATTCGGTTTAATAAATGTCCGTATACGACTGTTGCTGAACAGCCTGGACCACTTCCACCAGCTATGACAGGTTGACCTTCTCTATAAATGATGATTCCGCAATCTTGAAATTGCTCGCTCTTTACTTTTGTTCCATGTTTATGTAGTAGGTCGTAAGCAATTTCGCGACCGACATGTCCAAGGTCACCTGTTACGATTAAGTCGTAATAAGAGGCGTCAATTTGTCGTTCGCGTAAATGAGCTTCAATCGTATCGACAGCAGCTGGGGCCATCGCACCACCCATATTAAAAGGATCTGTTAGTCCCATATCAATAACTCGTCCAATGGTGGCCGATGTTACTTGTGGACCATATCCAGTGTCGCTTAAAATAGCCGCGCCTGCACCGGTCACTGTCCACTGAGCCGTAGGAGGTTTTTGACCACCATATTCAGTTGGATAGCGGAATTGTTTTTCTACCGCAGCGTTATGACTTGATGCCCCAGTTAATAAATACTTTGCGCCTTTTGCATTTACGATACTTGCGCCGAGTGCTAAGCCTTCCATAGAGGTAGAACAGGCGCCGAATAAACCGAGATAAGGTGTTCCGAGTGTGCGACATGCAAAGCTCGTTGGAGTTATTTGGTTTATTAAATCCCCTGCGAGTACGAATTGAATATCGTCTTTACGGAGCTTTGCCTTTTCGGTAGCGCGGCTACAAGCTTCTTCAAATAAAATTTTATGCGCCTTTTCGTAAGAATCTTGTCCGAGCCATAAATCTTCATGCAGGGTATCGAAGTCTTCAGGGATTTTTCCATTTGCCTCAAATGGGCCACCGACTACACCTGTTGAGATGATAACTGGTTTGTTTTCGAATATCCATGTTCGGTGTCCTTGTAACATTTACAGCCCTCCCCATTGAAAGAGAATCGTTTTAATAAGAGCGATGACAAAAGCTGAAAATACGCCAAATAAGATGACCGATCCTGCTAGTTTAAACATGTTACCACCAACGCCGAGAACGAACCCTTCTGTACGGTGTTCAATACATGCGGCAATAACAGAGTTACCAAATCCAGTAACGGGAACTGCGGTACCAGCACCAGCAAATTGTCCGAGGCGATCGTAGACGCCAAATCCCGTCAGTAGCATGGAGATAAAAATAAGAGTTGCAACGGTAGGGTTCCCGGCAGATCTTTCAGTGAAATCAAAGTACGTAATATAAAAGGTGGAAATCAGTTGGCCTATTAGACAAATTAATCCCCCGACGAAAAAAGCTTTCATACAATTTTTTAAAACGGGGCGCTTCGGTTCGCGCTGTTGTTCGAATTTTTTATATTCTTGTTGCACAGGTGTTAAATTTTTATCTTTACTAGACATTTGAATCCTTCCTTCTCTTTTAGAAAGCTTAAATATTAGATCCCATTTCTGATTGAATGAGTTTTAACTGTTCTTTAATGTCATCCTTACTCACTTTCTTTTTCTTAATTTTGTTTTCAAGTTCTTCTATGAGCATAAAAATCTTTTTGTCTGTACTTACACGAATATCGAAAGTAGGGTTTTCATCACTTAGCTTCTTTTTTAATTTACTTCGTAAAGGTTTTAAACCAAATCTTTCGTGATGTTCAGGTTTAACGGCTATGTAAAGATCTAAATTTGTATTAACTGCGGTAGCTTCTATAATTCCCTCCATAGCAAGAGCTTTTTTCTTAGCGTCTTGCGATATAGATTGATTAAAGGATTCTGTACTCATTTTTGTTAATTTAGGGCCCTTTTTCTCATCTGCCCGCTTAGCTTCTTCTTTCTTTACTTTTTTATCTAACGGGCTATTATCACATCCGGTAAGTGAACCGAATAGGAGCATAAATAACGCGGTTATGATTCCAAGTTTTCGCATTATAATCATTCCATTTCTATTGCATTATGTAATTTGAGAAAAAAGGATGATTGCATATCACCCTTTTTCTCAAATTGTGTACCATTAGATACAATGGCACCTTTGGTTATTGCTGTGTGTATTGTGGTTCTTCTTGCTGGACTTCTTCAACACGCGGGTTTAAAGAATCGATAATTGTTTGTGTTTGCTGCGCAGCTGTTTGGAAAAGTTGCTTTGCTTGTTGGTTATCCGTATCAAGAGCGAATCCCTCTAAGCTAGCTTGTGCACTTTTTAATCCAGAAACAGTTTGCTTTAGTTTTGTAATTACAGTCATTGAATGAAGCCCCCTTTGGAATATCAATTCAAAGATTATAATTTGTGAGTTGGGGTGAATTTATGATTGGAAAATTTAGGTTTTTGAAGTTAAAGCTTTGATTCAAGCGTCAATGAATTCTGTGTTATAGTGGCGCTTTATAAGATGGAAGAGGATAATATGTAATTCATGATGTAGGTATGTTACCTGTTGAAGATTAAAAAGTAACTGAAAATTACATGAGGTTAAATTTCTGGTTATTCACAAAAAACATATCGATAAAATATATATATTTCTATTCTTGTAGTTATTTTCAATTTAAAATAAAATTTTCTTGTATAGTAAAAAAAGGATGTGTTCAGTTTTAAAAAAATAATATCTTCATTATCTTATTCGTTCAATCGAAGTCATTCACGAAAGAAGAACGTTATTAAATCAACGTTTCTTTTAATGCATAAAACATTTACGAATTGTTTTGTTCATCGAAAGTCTTGCGAATTCTTTTAAATCAACGTTTAAAAGAGAAAGTCGAAAGTAACAAAAGTCATTTATGTTGTATTCGTCATTCATCAAAATGAATACGCTATTCACCACAAGCCAACCCAAACGAAAATTTTCCGAACCCTCCAAGCCACCCCGCTGAGCCGTCGCAGGAGTCCCTTAGAGATAGTATTTGTGATTTTTGAATCAGGGGGTTGATCTCTCGCGAAGTCCTGACGCAGCCCAGCGAATTGTCTTTTACCCAATTCTCGCCGAGTTTCTACTATCAAAGAAAATAACGTTTCTAATGCGATTGGGCAGCCGTTATCGGAACTTACCCCCGACAGTGTGTTAAAATTAATCGAAGCGGAAAACGAGGATCTCCAATTGACTGGACGTGTAATCGGTTGGACAGTTTAAGAGGGTTGTATAAAAAGGGAGATGGCGCAAAGATGGTGAGATCAAAAGAGAATGATTTAACGGAGAAATTGGCAGAAGGTCACCGAGAATATGGTGACGGCAACTTTACAGTACAGAACATCGGTGATGAAACTAACCCGAATTGGACTGTCGTAAAAAATGTGAGGAAGGGATCGGCAGGCATTCGTGAAGGGGAAGATATATTTAGCCTGCGATCAAAATATATAAAATAGTGCGGAGATGGGCGGGCATCACTTCGCCTGTCTTTTTTTTATAGACTATATGCGTTCTATTTCGATTTAAGTAGATTAAGGGGGAACGAAAGAAGGAAAACTGCGCGCTAAAGCTAGTGTAGAAGAGGTTTTTATGCTTGCGTATTAGGTTAGCGTCAGGATATAATATCCATATGTAAAGAAGCGAACGTCTACGTGTTGGTGTTCGTATCCTACGTTTAACTTTCGGTAAGAACAAGTCGGAAGAAGACGGAGGCAAACCGTTGATATTATCGTAATAATCATGCGCCCATAGCTCAGTCGGATAGAGCGGTGGTTTCCGGTACCACGTCTGCCGGGGGTTCGAATCCCTCTGGGCGCGTTATGTATTGTTGTTGTGATGTGTTCTATTTAAAAGTATTGAGTAAATAGAACATAATAGCGTGAAGAACGTGTTGAAAATTAATAGTAAATCTAAAGAAACCCCTTGTATGTGATTAGAAATAATCGTGTATAGGGGGTTTTTCGTTATGAAAAGAATTAAAGAGTGAAATGCAATTCAAATCAGAACAGATTTTAGCACTAAAAGAAATTGTAACGAGATATATTGCACAAGCGTATTGTTAAGTTGCTGAACGAAGATATGACACGTAAGATAGTAGTGATTCACAAAGCAATAGGGACAGGCTAGCCGTCTTTGCCAGTAAGCTGAAGTTTAATAAAAGTGATCATCTTTCGTTGGCATTATCGGACTTTCTTGACCGTTATGAAGGAGAAGAAGAATGAAAAAAGGTTCTCGCAAGCTATTTGAAATAAAATCGTTTCTTACATGTATTGAAGAAGAGGAGTGCGGAGAAAAGGTCTATTATGTAACGATGGAACATCAAAACAGTAGTGTGACTCGTCACAAGATAACGAAAGATGATGCATTCGAAATGTTAGTTGCGTATGCAAAATGAATACCTGAAATAATGGAGGTCTTCATGGAAGATGAAAATTTCAATGAAGTTTATAAGATAACGGCATCGCTAGGTATTTATTGCAGTTAAGTAAAAAGTACATGTCATAAATGTTGTTCACTTGTAAGAATAGACCCTGGAAAAATAACTCAGAGGTAATCCAAGTCACAATTCGAAAATTACACAAAGCAGATAAACAAGAAAGTATCTTTATAGCAAATCGCAACGCTGTGAATTTGGTGCGTGTGGTACTCGTAGAGGATACGAACGGAATTAATCTATCAAATGAAAATGCGACAATGGTGAAGAAACGTGTAATATTCGATATGTACTCGCCATTGTAAAAAAGGTCTGAACTTACAAGTATAAGTTCAGACCTTTTTTTATTATCACTTGTTATATCTGATAATAAGATTTACTATTAGTATGTGGTAATAATTTTTATTGCGCTATTATTTTCTTTCAATATTATTCAAATTTCGGTTGTAAGATCTAAATCTCATTAATACATATAAATTAATAATATTTTGGAATGGGTGTCTGCGTGAGGATTCTCCTTTTACCAAACTTATTGTACAATAGAAACAAGGGGGAGATTAGTTTGAAGGCAAGTCTTTTACAAGAACAAAGCTTACGTTTGGCAATGACACAAGAGTTAAGGCAAGCGATTACAATGCTCCAGTATAATGTACAAGAATTATCGGAGTTTTTGTATGAGCAATCGTTAGAGAATCCCCTTATTGAGTTAGGTGGTTTTGAGAGGGAGAAGAAAAAGAGCTCTAACACAAGTAAAAGTACCCGCAAACAAGTCGAGAATCAAATGGAAATCTACAGTGTGGATTCTACAACGATTCAGCAACATTTATTAAATCAACTACAGTATTATAAAATAGATGAAGAAGAGCGAAAAGCAGCTTCTTTCATTATTATGAACATGGATGGAAATGGCTATTTACAAGAAACAAATGAAGAGTTATCAGAGCTTCTTTCTGCGCCAATTGATGTAGTGGACTGTTCCGTGGAGCTTGTTCAATCGTTAGAGCCAGCAGGGGTAGGTGCGCGTAATATTCAGGAATGTCTATCAATCCAATTGAAGCGCTTACAAAGAAGGAATGGGTTAGCAGAAGAAATTATAGATGATCATTTTAATTATTTCGTTAAGAAAGATTGGCGAAAGCTCGTTCAAGTGTTGAAGTGTACCAACGAGGAATTACAGGATGCGGTGAACTGTATTACATCATTGCAGCCGAAACCAGGTCTTGCATTTTCTTCTGATAAACCACTTTATATCGTGCCTGATATGGCGGTAAAAAAAGATGGCGATCATCTCGTTTTACAGATGAATGAGAGAAATATGCCAAGAATTGAAATTCACTCTGAGTATAGTGCGTTACTAAATAATAGTGAAAGTGAAGTGGCTTCTTACGTATCGGAGAAGTATCAGCATGTGCAATGGATTATGCGCAGTTTGAAACAGAGAAAACAAACACTCTTACAAGTGATGAATATTATTATGGAAAAACAGCATGATTTCTTCTGGGGAGGTCCAGAGTATTTAAAACCACTTGCTTTAAAAGAGGTGGCGGAAGAGTTAGGTGTGCATGAGTCTACAATTAGTCGTGCAACGCGTAATAAATATGTGCAAACGCCGCACGGTTTATTTGAGATGAAATCGTTCTTTAGTAATTCTATTTCTACGACGGAAGATGAGGCGGTTTCTACAAAGCGTGTGAAACAATTCATTCAAACGCTTGTTGGAGCAGAAAATAAGAAAAAGCCACTTTCGGATCAAAAGATTTCAAAATTATTAGAAGAAGAGCATGAAATAGTTATTTCTCGAAGAACGGTTGCGAAGTATAGAGAACAAATGCATATTCCTGCTTCATCTCTAAGAAAAACAATTGGATAGGTGAAGAAGATGAAGGTTGTACTATATACAAAAAAAGATTGTGGTCTTTGCGTGAAGGCGAAACAAGTTTTAAAAGAAGTACAATATGAATATTCTTTTCAAATTGAGGAAATAGATATATATGAAGATAATGACCTTTTAGAGAAATACCATCTAATGATTCCTGTTGTAGAAATAGGCGGAAGACAAGTGGAATATGGTAACATTCACAAAGGTGTCATAATAAACTATATAAAGAATGCAGTTAAGAGTTGAATAAGTTTCTGTCTCCTGTTACAATAATACACGTAGCAGGGATTATTTTTTTAACCTAAGTGGGACACAAAATGTCACTACGGGACATAAAGTGACCACGAAGGGAAATGAACCGATGCAGTGAGGAGAAAAGATATGCGCTCATGGATTCAGAACACAAAAAAATTATTACCTGATCTGCTACCTGTTATGCAAACGAGAATGCAAGTGCTTCAGTACATTAGGCTTATGCAGCCGATTGGAAGAAGAAACTTATCTGCAAGTCTCGGTATGACAGAACGAGTATTGCGAAGTGAAGTTCAAGTTTTGAAAGAACAAAACTTAGTTCACGTCGCTTCTTCTGGAATGACTTTGACAGAAGAAGGAACAGCTTTAGTTCTTGCTTTGGAAGACTTTATGAAAGAAATTTCCGGGTTAAAGGTTTTAGAAAAACAACTTAAGGAAACATTAGACTTGGATGAAGTTTTCGTTGTCCCTGGT
Organism: Bacillus sp. FSL P2-0099; assembly: GCF_038007445.1. Lineage (NCBI taxonomy): Bacteria > Bacillati > Bacillota > Bacilli > Caryophanales > Bacillaceae > Bacillus > Bacillus sp. FSL P2-0099. The sequence goes on along the minus strand of NZ_JBBOXE010000001.1, from coordinate 5,007,603 downwards.
GATAGTGATGAATCACCTTGGGTCAAACTGGAGATGGGCCGTGCTTGTGTGACTTGTATAAAAGACCGTCTGACAGTGAATAATATCGTTGCTGTGGCTGGAGGAAGTACGCTAGCTGCTGCTGCGGACATGATGCAACTTGATTGCAAAGATTTACATATGCTATTTGTCCCAGCACGTGGTGGAATTGGAGAAGGTGTCGAGTTAGAAGCCAATACCATTTGCGCCAAAATGGCACAAAATACGATGAGTAATTATCGCTTATTGTATGTTCCAGATCACGTTAGTAGCGAAGCATATGCGTCTATTGTAACAGAGCCCTCCGTGAAAGAAGTTCTTGAGTTGATTCGATCTTCCAATATCGTCATTCATGGAATTGGTGATGCGTTAACAATGGCACGTCGCAGAAATACTTCAGAAGCAGATTGGTTAAAGATTCAGGCAAGCGAAGCAGTTGGCGAAGCTTTCGGTTACTACTTTAATGAACAAGGAAATGTTGTTCATAAAGTAAGAACAGTTGGTATGCAACTTGAAGATTTACAACATGTATCTCACGTTGTCGCAGTCGCTGGAGGTTCTTCAAAAGCAAAAGCAATACAGGCTGTAATAAAGCAAGGGCACACTTCAATTCTAATTACAGATGAAGGTGCAGCAAAACAATTAACAAAGGGTATTACCCTTTAATATAATCCCCCAAGGAGGAAATTTAAATGACTAAAATTGGTATTAATGGATTTGGACGTATCGGACGTAACGTATTCCGCGCAGCTCTTAACAACTCTGAGGTAGAAGTAGTAGCAATCAACGACTTAACAGATGCTAAAACATTAGCTCACCTTTTAAAATATGATACAGTTCACGGAACTTTAAATGCAGAAGTATCTGCTAACGAAAACAGCATCGTTGTTAACGGTAAAGAAATTAAAGTTATCGCTGAGCGTGACCCAGCTCAATTACCATGGAGCGACTACGGAGTAGAAGTAGTAGTAGAATCTACTGGCCGTTTCACTAAAAAATCAGACGCTGAGAAACACTTAGGTGGATCAGTTAAGAAAGTTATCATCTCAGCTCCAGCTTCTGACGAAGATATCACTGTAGTTATGGGTGTTAACCACGAACAATACGATGCAGCTAACCACAACGTAGTATCTAATGCTTCTTGTACTACAAACTGTCTAGCTCCATTCGCTAAAGTATTAAACGAAAAATTCGGCGTAAAACGCGGAATGATGACAACAATTCACTCTTACACTAACGACCAACAAATCTTAGACTTACCACACAAAGATTTACGTCGTGCTCGTGCAGCAGCTGAAAACATGATCCCAACATCTACTGGTGCTGCTAAAGCTGTAGCATTAGTATTACCAGAACTTAAAGGTAAATTAAACGGCGGCGCTGTACGTGTTCCAACTGCTAACGTTTCTCTTGTTGACTTAGTTGTTGAACTTGACAAAGAAGTAACAGTTGAAGATGTAAACGCAGCATTCAAAGCAGCTTCTGAAGGCGAATTAAAAGGTATCCTTGGATACAGCGAAGAGCCATTAGTATCTATCGACTATAACGGATGTACAGCTTCTTCTACAATCGATGCATTATCTACAATGGTAATGGAAGGTAACATGGTTAAAGTACTTTCTTGGTACGATAACGAAACTGGTTACTCTAACCGCGTAGTAGACCTAGCTGCATACATGACTTCTAAAGGTCTTTAATTCTTAAGTATATAAGCAATCAATGACAAAACGAGGGAGAGGGTTTGTTCCCTCTCTCTCTTCTTTCGTTTTAGAAGCAAATGTGTTAAGCTTTTGAATGGGTTTTGTCAATCCTAACTAGTAGTCGGAGGGAAATCCAATGAACAAAAAATCAATTCGTGACGTAGATTTAAAAGGTAAGCGTGTATTTTGCCGCGTTGATTTCAACGTACCTATGAAAGAAGGCAAAATTACAGATGAAACTCGTATCCGTGCAGCTCTTCCTACAATTCAATATTTAATAGAGCAAGGTGCGAAAGTAATTTTAGCAAGTCATTTAGGCCGTCCAAAAGGTCAAGCAGTAGAAGAATTACGTCTTACTCCAGTAGCAGCACGTTTAGGCGAGCTTCTTGGTAAAGATGTTAAAAAAGCGGACGAAGCATTCGGACCAGTTGCACAAGAAATGGTTGCAGCAATGAAAGAAGGCGACGTATTAGTTCTTGAAAACGTACGTTTCTATGCGGGCGAAGAAAAGAACGATGCAGAACTTGCGAAAGAATTTGCAGCTCTTGCTGATATCTTCGTAAACGATGCATTCGGTGCAGCTCACCGTGCTCACGCTTCTACAGCAGGAATCGCAGACTACCTACCAGCAGTATCTGGTTTATTAATGGAAAAAGAGTTAGATGTATTAGGTAAAGCACTTTCTAACCCAGAACGTCCATTCACAGCTATCATCGGTGGTGCGAAAGTAAAAGATAAAATCGGTGTAATTCGTCATCTATTAGACAAAGTAGATAACTTAATCATCGGTGGCGGACTTGCTTACACATTCGTTAAAGCATTAGGTCATGAAATTGGTCTATCTCTATGTGAAAACGACAAAATTGAACTAGCTAAAGAATTTATGCAACTTGCAAAAGAAAAAGGCGTAAACTTCTATATGCCAGTTGATGTTGTAATCACAGAGGAATTCTCTGAAACTGCAACAACTCAAATCGTTGGTATCGACTCTATCCCTTCTACATGGGAAGGCGTGGACATCGGTCCTAAAACACGTGAAATTTATGCAGATGTAATTAAAAACTCTAAGCTTGTTGTATGGAATGGACCAATGGGTGTATTCGAAATGACTCCATTCGCAGAAGGTACAAAAGCAGTAGGGCAAGCATTAGCAGATGCAGAAGATACATACTCTGTTATCGGCGGTGGTGACTCTGCAGCAGCTGTTGAAAAATTCGGTATGGCTGATAAAATGAGCCACATTTCTACTGGCGGCGGTGCGTCATTAGAATTCATGGAAGGTAAAGAACTTCCAGGTGTAGTTTGTCTTAACGACAAATAAGTAGCAGCCAAAGAAAAAGGACGGTGCAAAGCATGCGTAAACCAATTATCGCAGGTAACTGGAAAATGAATAAAACTCTAGCTGAAGCAGTTAGCTTCGTAGAGGAAGTTAAAGGTCAAATCCCAGCAGCTTCAGCTGTTGATGCAGTAGTTTGTTCGCCAGCTCTATTCTTAGAGCGCTTAGTAGCAAAGGCTGAAGGAACTGACTTACAAGTAGGTGCACAAAACATGCACTTCGAAAAAAATGGTGCATTCACTGGCGAAATTAGCCCAGTAGCACTTAGCGACTTAAAAGTAGGCTACGTAGTACTTGGCCACTCTGAGCGTCGTGAAATGTTTGCTGAAACAGACGAGTCAGTAAATAAAAAGACTCTTGCAGCATTTGAACATGGTTTAACACCAATCGTTTGTTGTGGTGAGACTTTAGAAGAGCGCGAAAGCGGAAAAACATTTGATCTAGTAGCAGGTCAAGTAACAAAAGCACTTGCAGGTTTAACAGAAGAGCAAGTTAAAGTAACTGTTATCGCTTATGAGCCAATCTGGGCTATCGGTACAGGTAAATCTTCTTCTTCTGCAGATGCAAATGAAGTATGTGCGCACATCCGTAAAGTTGTTGCAGAAGCTGTTTCTCCAGAAGCTGCAGAAGCTGTTCGTATTCAATACGGCGGTAGCGTAAAACCAGAAAACATTAAAGAGTATATGGCACAATCTGACATCGACGGCGCTTTAGTTGGCGGTGCTAGCTTAGAGCCTGCTTCGTTCTTAGGTCTTCTGGGGGCGGTAAAATGAGAAAGCCAACAGCTTTAATCATTCTTGATGGTTTCGGACTACGTGAAGAAACTTACGGGAATGCTGTAGCACAAGCTAAGAAGCCTAATTTTGATGGTTACTGGAACAAATTCCCTCACACAACGCTTACAGCTTCTGGTGAGGAAGTAGGTCTTCCAGCAGGTCAAATGGGTAACTCAGAGGTTGGTCACTTAAATATCGGTGCTGGCCGCATCGTATATCAAAGCTTAACACGCGTAAACGTTGCAATTCGTGAAGGTGAGTTCGATCAGAACGAAACTTTCCAAAATGCAATTAAAAGCGTGAAAGAAAAAGGTACTGCTCTTCATTTATTCGGTTTACTTTCTGATGGTGGTGTGCACAGTCACATGAACCATATGTTTGCTCTTCTTCGCTTAGCAGCAAAAGAAGGCGTGGAGAAAGTATATATCCATGCATTCTTAGATGGCCGCGATGTTGGACCACAAACAGCAAAAGGTTATATCGATGCAACAAATGAAGTAATTAAAGAAACAGGAGTAGGACAATTCGCGACTATCTCTGGTCGTTATTACTCCATGGACCGTGACAAGCGCTGGGATCGCGTAGAAAAATGTTACCGTGCTATGGTGAATGGTGAAGGCCCTACTTATAAATCAGCAGAAGAGTGTGTAGAAGACTCTTATGCAAATGGTATTCATGATGAATTCGTATTGCCGTCTGTAATTGTTAACGAAGATGACACGCCAGTTGCAACAATCAATAATGATGATGCAGTTATCTTCTATAACTTCCGTCCAGACCGTGCAATTCAAATTGCTCGTGTATTTACAAACGAAGACTTCCGTGAGTTCGATCGTGGTGAAAAAGTACCTCACATTCCTGAGTTCGTTTGTATGACACATTTCAGTGAAACTGTAGATGGTTACGTGGCATTCAAGCCAATGAACCTTGATAACACATTAGGTGAAGTTGTTGCGCAAGCGGGATTAAAGCAACTTCGCATCGCGGAAACTGAAAAGTATCCGCACGTTACATTCTTCTTTAGCGGTGGTCGTGAGGCTGAATTCCCAGGAGAAGAGCGTATTTTAATTAACTCACCGAAGGTTGCAACGTATGACTTGAAACCTGAAATGAGCATTTATGAAGTAACGGACGCTTTAGTAAATGACATCGAAAATGATAAACATGATGTTATCATCCTTAACTTTGCAAACTGTGATATGGTTGGCCATTCTGGGATGATGGAACCAACAATTAAAGCAGTAGAAGCAACTGACGAATGTTTAGGAAAAGTTGTAGAAGCGATTCTTGCAAAAGATGGTGTAGCACTTATTACTGCTGACCATGGTAATGCCGATCAGGAGTTAACTGCTGAAGGTGGACCAATGACAGCTCATACAACTAACCCGGTTCCTTTCATCGTTACAAAAAATGATGTAGAGCTTCGTGAAGGTGGTATTTTAGGAGATATCGCCCCAACAATGCTTACACTTTTAAATGTGGAACAACCGAAAGAAATGACAGGTAAAACAATTATTAAATAATTTGCTTATATAAAAAGGAGAGAATTTATTATGTCAACAATTATTGATGTTTATGCTCGCGAAGTCCTTGACTCTCGTGGTAACCCAACTGTAGAAGTAGAAGTTTACACAGAAAGCGGCGCATTCGGACGCGCTATCGTACCAAGTGGTGCATCTACTGGTGAGCACGAAGCAGTAGAATTACGTGACGGTGACAAATCTCGTTACCTTGGTAAAGGTGTTCTTAACGCAGTAAACAACGTTAACGAAGCAATCGCTCCAGAAATCGTTGGTTTCGACGTAACTGACCAAGCTGGTATCGACCGTGCTATGATCGAATTAGATGGCACTCCAAACAAAGGTAAACTAGGTGCTAACGCTATCCTTGGTGTATCTATGGCAGTAGCTCACGCAGCAGCTGACTTCGTAGGTCTTCCATTATACCGTTACCTTGGTGGATTCAATGCAAAACAATTACCAACTCCAATGATGAACATCATCAACGGTGGTTCTCACGCTGATAACAACGTTGACTTCCAAGAGTTCATGATCTTACCAGTTGGTGCTCCAACATTCAAAGAATCAATCCGTATGGGTGCTGAAGTATTCCATGCACTTAAAGCTGTATTACATGACAAAGGTCTTAACACTGCAGTAGGTGACGAAGGTGGATTCGCTCCAAACCTTGGTTCTAACCGTGAAGCATTAGAAGTAATCATCGAAGCTATCGAAAAAGCTGGTTACAAAGCTGGCGAGAACGTATTCTTAGGAATGGACGTTGCTTCTTCTGAGTTCTACAACAAAGAAACTGGTAAATATGACCTTGCAGGCGAAGGCCGTACTGGCTTAACTTCTGCAGAAATGGTTGATTTCTACGAAGAGCTTTGCAAAGACTTCCCAATCATCTCTATTGAAGATGGTTTAGACGAAAACGACTGGGATGGTCACAAATTATTAACTGAGCGTATCGGTGATAAAGTACAATTAGTTGGTGACGATTTATTCGTAACTAACACTCAAAAACTTGCTGAAGGTATCGAAAAAGGTATCTCTAACTCAATCTTAATTAAAGTTAACCAAATCGGTACTTTAACTGAGACTTTCGAAGCTATCGAAATGGCTAAACGTGCTGGTTACACAGCAGTTGTATCTCACCGTTCTGGTGAAACTGAAGATGCTACAATCGCTGACATCGCAGTTGCAACTAACGCTGGCCAAATCAAAACTGGTTCTATGAGCCGTACTGACCGTATTGCTAAGTACAACCAATTACTACGCATCGAAGACGAACTAGGCGAAATCGCTGTTTATGATGGTATCAAATCTTTCTACAACATCAAACGATAATTGTAGAAAATAACGACAGACCGTGAGAAATCACGGTCTGTTTTTTTTTGCTAAAATTGTTCGTCTGTCATAAGTGACATGAAGTATTTAAAGAAGAGATTATAATCAAAATCGATAGCAATTTGCTGCGAGGGCCGATTGGTGAATGGGCTTGATCCTACTAAAGAGCGGAAATCACCGATGCTTGCTCCTTGAGCGTAAGGTTCGGTCATGACGGTAATTGGTGATTTGTAGTAGGTAAACATAGAATTATCAAGTAAAGCTAATATCGGTATCGTGTCATGAAAAGGGCAGCCTTTTAATTGTGGTAAAATTTTTTCGTAATATCCATAGTAGTAATGATCGAATAGAGGTTTGACGAGAGAAGCCTTTCCTTTCGCCTCAATATATTCAGCCATATCAGGTGTAACGATGGAATACTGCGTTACATTTAACGGGTATATGTACATGTTGGATGCAGATTGTAATACAATGTTAGCCGCGATTGGATCGCCATAAAAATTCGCTTCTGATACGGGAGTTACATTACCTGGGTGCAGAAAGGAACCACCCATTACATAATAAGATTTAATTTGCTGCATTAAGTTTTTACATAAAATAAATAAAGCAGCTAGGGAAGTGAGTCGCCCTAAACTTACAATGATTAGTTCGTCTTTATACTGCTCGATAAGAGGGATAACTTCAAAAAAATTCTCCATTTCCCCGTTTTGTAACTTTTCATTTGGGATGATTGGGCCTAACCCTTCTTTACCGTGAATATTAGTAAAAAAAGCGGGTGGACCTCCATTGAGAGGACGGTCTGAACCACCAAATATTTTCATATCTCTATTTCTTGATTTTTGTTTAAGAAAATGAGCATTTTGTACGGCCATTTCTTTTGGAACATTGCCGTAATCAGCGACAATCCCAACAATTTCAATTTCATCGATAAAGAATGCGAGGAGGAGGGCTATCGCATCGTCGATTCCAGGATCACAAAAAATGAGAATTTTTTTAGACATGCGTTCACCACCTATCTTTATATATATATATGTGTGCTAGAGAGAAGGCAGAATAAAAATGGAGTGAAGGATTTTGTTTTATTAAAATAATAACCATCAAAATTCAGAAAATATAAACTTTATATATTAGGTCAAGGTTTTTGACGTAAATTACATTAGGAAACGCAGTCATATCAAGGGTGTAAGCGTATAATATAGTGGGTTTTCGTTGTCGATTTGATAAATTGCAGGTTTTTACAATTTATACTATGATAAGGATATTAACAGAAGATCGTATAAACATGAGGGATGATGAACATGAAACTTACAAAGATTCTTGTCCAAATTGCTGCTCTTTATGTATTTTATATGGTTGGAAATTGGGTGCAAGAAATGTTGAATCTTCCGATTCCAGGAAGTTTGATTGGGATGTTCCTCCTACTTGTTTTGCTTAGCCTAAAAGTACTTCCAGTGAAATGGTTTGATTTAGGAGCAGAAACACTCGTTGCTATTATGCCGTTTTTATTAATTCCGCCAACGCTTGGCTTAATGAATTACGGTGCTTTTTTTATGAGTAAAGGAATTTCCCTTTTCATTACAGTTGTAGCGAGTACGTTTTTAATTATTATTGTCGCAGGACATACAGGACAATATCTTGCGAATAGAAAGGAAAAAGAGACACAATGAGCCAAATATTAATCGGAATCGGTTGGGTTCTTTTTACGGTGCTATTATATCAATTATCTAAAAAAATCTACAAATTATTTCCAACACCATTTACCATTCCAATGCTTGTTGCAACAGGATTAATGGCTTTTTTATTTATAATGCTTGATATACCATATCAAAATTATATGGAAAGTGGTGGTGGCTGGATTGCGAAGCTACTAGGACCAGGTGTTGTAGCATTTGCAATCCCGCTTTATAAACAACGTCATGTTCTGCAAAAATATGTTGTACCAATTGCTGGTGGTGTATTAGTAGGTACAACAGTTGCTATTGCAAGTGATTTTGTTATCGCCACACTTATGGGAACAGATAAAAGCTTAATTTTATCTTCTTTACCAAAATCAGTGACAATGCCAGTTGCGATGAGTGTATCTGAACAAGTTGGTGGTGTCCCGTCCTTAACAGCAGCATTCGTCGTTATCGCAGGGATTACTGGAACGATTTCAGGACCCATTTTATTAAAATGGAGCCGTGTTACAAACTCAGTTGGTAAAGGGATTGGCTTTGGATGTGCGTCTCATATTATGGGTGTTATGAGAGCGATGAAAAATAATGAGCATGAAGGTGTTATTGGATCGGTAACAATGACATTAACAGCAATTTTGACATGTTTGCTTGGACCGTTATTCGCAATGATGTTCATGTAATAGAAGAAAAGCGAGAGCGATTCTATAGCTCTCGCTTTTCTATAGGATTTATGCTACATTTAAAATAACTGAATCTTTGTAGGAGGTACGCCAAGTGCATACGTTATTATCAGTTTTACTTATTATTGTATCGATTTTAATGATTGTTATGGTACTTATGCAGTCTAGTAATAGCTCAGGCCTTTCAGGCGCTATTTCAGGTGGTGCAGAGCAATTGTTTGGTAAGCAAAAAGCACGTGGAATTGAAGCGGTATTAAACCGTGTTACAGTTGTCTTAGCTGTACTATTCTTCGTACTAACAATTGGTGTTACGTACTTAAATTTATAAAATTAAAAGAAGAAGCGTTAGCGGATTATGCTAATGGTTCTTCTTTTTTTGATTTGTTATTCAAAAAAAGTTTCTAATTAGATTATAGAATTATAAATATGGTACACTAAGAATAGAAAGAATACGACTAGATTACAGAAGAGAAAGAGGAGAAGTACATGATGAAATTAGCATCTCCGAAACCATTTACATTTGAAGGTGGAGACCGCGCTGTTTTATTATTACATGGATTCACAGGGAACTCAGCTGACGTACGCATGCTAGGGCGTTTCTTAGAGAAGAAAGGCTATACTTGTCATGCACCAATTTATAAAGGACACGGCGTACCACCAGAAGAGCTTGTTCATACAGGCCCTGAAGACTGGTGGAAAGATGTAATGAATGCCTACCAGCATTTAAAAGATCAAGGTTACGAGAAAATAGCTGCGGTTGGATTATCATTAGGCGGAGTATTCTCATTAAAACTTGCTTATACATTACCGATTTTAGGTGTTGTACCAATGTGTGCACCGATGTACATTAAAAGTGAAGAAATTATGTACCAAGGTATATTGGCATATGCCCGCGAATATAAAAAGCGTGAGCAAAAATCACCAGAACGAATTGAGCAGGAAATGTTTGAATTTAAACAGACACCAATGAATACATTAAAAGCATTACAGGAGTTGATTCGTGACGTACGCAATAATGTTGATATGATTTATGCTCCAACATTCGTTGTACAAGCACGTCATGATGAGATGATTAATACAGATAGTGCTAACATTATTTATAACGGTGTGGAATCTACGTTAAAAGACATTAAATGGTATGAAGACTCTACGCATGTCATTACACTTGATAAAGAACGTGATGTGCTACATGAGGATGTATATAACTTCTTGGAGCAACTAGATTGGTAAGGTCTAGTTGCCTCTTTTTTTCATAAGGGAATTTTTATCCCGCTATTTGTGGGCTAATAATCAGTGGGAACGGACAAAAAACCACTGGTTAAAGTTACACTTTATGAAAGCTGTAAAAAATCATTGGGAGATGATTAAAGTTTCACTTTATCCCGCATTAACGGGCGGTAAGCCCCCCACCTTAAAATTCAGCGAAAGCAAAGAAGTTAGGTGGGGGAACCAACTGCCCGTAAAAGCCCGATTGGTTCAACTAATAATCAGTGGGGGATGAACAAAACCCCCACTGCTGAAAGTTTCACTTTATACATCCCCCATCTTTCGGATACACTAAATAATATAAGGGTTTAAAGGAGGTATTTCTGCTTGGAAGAAATCATGCAAGAACATATTGATAAGTTGTTATTATTTATGAGGGAAGAAGCGTATAAACCGTTAACGATACAAGAATTAGAATCGGCATTTGGAATCGAAGGCTCTGAGGGCTTTAAAGATTTCGTAAAGGCACTTGTAATGATGGAAGAGAAGGGGCTTGTTATCCGCACACGTAGTAACCGCTACGGTCTTCCAGAAAAAATGAATTTAGTACGCGGTAAATTAATTGGGCACGCACGTGGTTTTGCGTTCGTCGTTCCAGAAGAGAAGAAAACAGGAGATGATGATCTGTTCATCCCGCCGACAGAATTAAATGGTGCACTTCATGGTGATACAGTATTAGCACGTGTTAGCGCACAATCAAGTGGATCACGCCAAGAAGGCGCGATTGTTCGTATTTTAGAGCGTGGAACGAAGGAACTAGTTGGTACATATACAGAGTCAAAGAACTTTGGATTTGTTATACCTGATAATAAACGCTGGACAAGTGACATTTTTATCTTGAAAAGTGCATCTATGGGCGCTGTAGAAGGCCATAAAGTAGTTGTGAAAATTACGAGCTACCCAGAGAACCGTTTAAGCGCAGAAGGTGAAGTTATTCAAATTCTAGGTCATAAAAATGACCCAGGAGTAGATATTTTATCTGTCATTCATAAACATCATTTACCTTTAGCATTCCCTGAAGAAGTGATGGAGCATGCAAACAGTGTACCAGAAACGATTTCAGAAGAAGATATAAAAGATCGTCGTGATTTACGTGATCAAATGATTGTTACAATTGATGGTGCGGATGCGAAAGACTTAGATGACGCTGTTACAGTAACGAAGCTTGAGAACGGTAACTATAAGCTTGGTGTTCATATTGCGGATGTAAGTCATTACGTTCAAGAAGGTTCTCCAATTGATGTTGAAGCAGCAGAGAGAGCAACGAGTGTATATCTTGTAGACCGTGTAATTCCGATGATTCCGCATCGTTTATCAAACGGTATTTGTTCATTAAATCCGAAAGTAGACCGTCTGACACTATCTTGTGAAATGGAAATCAACAATCTAGGTGATGTTGTAAAACACGAGATTTTCCAAAGTGTAATTAAAACGACAGAGCGTATGACGTATGCTGACGTAAGAAGCATTTTAGAAGATGAAGACGAAGCACTAATTGAACGTTACGAGCCGCTAGTGCCAATGTTTAAAGAAATGGGGCAGTTAGCACAAATTTTACGTGAAAAACGTATGCGCCGTGGTGCGATTGACTTTGACTTTAAAGAAGCGAAAGTACTAGTAGATGAAGAAGGAAAACCGACTGATGTTGTAATGCGTGATCGTTCTGTATCAGAGAAGTTAATTGAAGAGTTTATGCTTGTTGCGAACGAAACAGTAGCGGAGCATTTCCACTGGATGAACGTACCGTTTATGTACCGTGTCCATGAAGATCCGAAAGAAGATAAGCTTGAGCGTTTCTTCGAGTTTGTAACAAACTTCGGATATGCAGTAAAGGGACGTGCGAATGAAATACACCCTCGTGCATTGCAGCAAATTCTTGAAATGGTTCAAGGTCAGCCGGAAGAAATAGTCATTTCAACAGTTATGCTTCGTTCTATGAAGCAAGCACGTTACGATTCGAACAGCTTAGGACATTTTGGTTTATCAACTGAGTTCTACACGCATTTCACATCGCCAATTCGTCGTTACCCAGATACGATTGTTCATAGATTGATTCGTGAATACATCATTAATGGTAAAGTAGACAACGAAACGCAAGCGAAATGGCGTGAAAACTTACCTGAGATTGCAGAGCACTCTTCTAATATGGAACGCCGTGCTGTTGAAGCAGAGCGTGAAACAGACGAAATGAAAAAAGCAGAGTATATGGTCGATAAGATCGGTGAAGAGTATGACGGTATGATTAGCTCTGTAACAAACTTCGGTTTATTCGTAGAGCTTCCAAATACAATTGAAGGTCTTGTACACGTTAGCTATTTAACAGATGATTACTACCGTTATGATGAAAAACATTTTGCTATGATTGGAGAACGTACAGGTAACGTATTCCGCATCGGTGACGAAATTACAATTCGTGTTATTAACGTAAATAAAGACGAGCGCGCAATCGACTTTGAAATCGTTGGCATGAAAGGCACACCTCGTCGTAAGTTCAAAGATCGTCCAGTTGTGATTGAACAGCCAAGAACAGGCAGAAAGAAACGCGGTGGACGTAGCGAACGTAGTAATGAGCGCGGTGGTGAACGCGGTACAGGAAGAAAGTTTGATCGTGGTGGACAAGGAAAAGGAAAAGCATCTGCATCCACATCCGCTAGTCAGCCAGGGAAAAAAGATGGTAATAGTAATAGTAATGGTAAGAAGAAAAAAGGATTCTTTGAAAATGTACCAGGATTCAAGAAGAAAAAGAAAAAGCGCAAGTAAGAAAAGAGTGGCTTCGCCTTACATTCTCAGCGAGCCACTTTCGCTTTTTATTGAATCCAGCTACAGTGGCTAGAATGTTTGGCGGCTTCGCTTCTTCCCAGGAGGCAAAGAGCGCCTCAAGGTCAGAAGCTCCATCCACCTCACATTCTGAGCGAGCCACTTTCGCTTTTTGTTGAATCTAGCTACAGTGGCTAGAATGTTTGGCGGCTTCGCTTCTTCCCAGGAGGCAAAGAGCGCCTCAAGGTCAGAAGCTCCATCCACCTCACATTCTGAGCGAGCCACTTTCGCTTTTTGTTTACATTTGTTACAATGGTAAAAATAGAGGAGGGACGTTATATGCCAAAGGGTACAGGTAAGGTTATTGCGCAAAATAAAAAAGCATTTCATGATTATTTCATCGAAGAAACATACGAAGTAGGGCTTGTCCTTCAAGGAACGGAAATTAAGTCGATTCGCGCTGGACGCGTGAACTTGAAAGACGCGTTTGCACGTATACATAACGGTGAAGTATGGGTTCATAATATGCATATTAATACATATGAACAAGGGAATCGTTTTAATCACGATCCGCTTCGTACAAGAAAGTTACTTCTTCATAAGAAAGAAATTGATAAGCTAGCAGGTTATGCAAAAGAAACAGGTTATGCATTAATTCCAGTTAGAATCTATTTGAAAAATGGATTTGCGAAAATGGCACTTGGTTTAGCAAAAGGTAAGAAGCAATATGATAAGCGTCACGATTTAAAAGAGAAAGAAGCTAAACGTGAAATTGCACGCGTGTTCCGTGATCGTCAAAAGATGTAATACAGATATTTACATTTGTAAAACGGCGCGCGTATGATATAATAACTTATGTAAGATTGTTGCACATTGAAAAACAGCTCTTAGTAGCTATCACGATATTTCTTCGTATGCTCCATTTTTATCATGGGGACGTTACGGATTCGACAGGGATAGTTCGAGCTTAGGTTGCGAGTCGAGGGGATCGGCCTCGTTAAAACGTCAAAGCCTATAATTGGCAAACAAAACAATCTTTCTTTAGCTGCTTAATTGCACTAAAGGTTCCTCCCTCCATCGTCCATGTGGTAGGGTAAGGGACTCAAACTAAGTGGACTACGCCGGAGTTCGCCGTCTGAGGGCGAAGGAAGAGAACAATCAGACTAGCAACTTGGAAGCCTGTCGATAGGCTGAAGAGTTCGCGAAATGCTAATATATCGACTACACTCGTAGAAGCTTAAGTGCCGATATTTTTGGACGTGGGTTCGACTCCCACCGTCTCCACCAATACATAACTGTTTGGTGGTTTTTTATTTTGTATGATATGAACCATAACTTTGCCAGAGTGGCGGGGGTATGGTTCTTTTTGTTTTGTGGTTTGATAAAATGCTTAAGTTGAGGACGGTACCCTTGAAACAGAAACTGAGGGAATCGTTATTGATAATAAGCAGCTAGATAATATAGTTGCTCTTAATGATTAAATAATATGTATTTAAATCTTCATATATTTTGTGTTTTTATCCATATCTATTGTAAGATTATATAGAGTTCTCCTAATAAGCTGTTATAATGGCTTTTTTTAGGGATTTAATATTTATAAATCCTAAATTATTTTTTGGGGATAACTTTTTATCCAACTAAGTTATATTGAAGTAGAGGTGAACCATCGGTGAAGCAGGTGTTAGTAATTAAGAATGAACGGTCTTTTGCAAAGAAAATCGTAAGCGGTCTAACGCAAGAGGGCTATTTCATTTTAAAACTTCACAATGAAAACCAAGGTTTAAATATAGTATATGAACAAGATTGGGATATTATCATATTGGATTGGGATTCATTAAGTATATCGGGGCCAGAAATTTGTAGACAAATACGACTTGTTAAAACAACACCGATAATTATTGTGACCGACAATATTTCTAGCAAGGATTGCATAGCGGGGCTACAAGCAGGGGCAGATGATTATATTAGAAAACCATTTGTGAAAGAAGAATTAGTAGCAAGGGTTCAAGCTATTTTAAGGAGAACTGACTGTATCCAGCAAAATGAGATAAATTTTTTTCAGTTTAAAGATCTCTTTGTTGATGCATCTAGCGATATTGTGAAAAAAGGTGGTAAAAATCTCTCGCTTACGAAGCGCGAGTACGATTTACTTGTATTTTTAATCAAGAATAAAAATACAATATTGAGCCGTGAAATGCTTTTGAATCAGGTTTGGGGATATAACGTAGTAGTAAATCCAAATGTAGTAGACTTATATATTGGGTATGTAAGAAAAAAGTTAAAGTGCGAGAAGAAAGACAGATATATTCAAACGATACATGGCAGAGGCTATTCAATGGTTGAATGATAAAAATAAGATAATAGGTAAAGTACAGTTTGTCATAATAGAAAAAACGAGTAAAACTATTTCATACAGTTTTACTCGTTTTTTCTATTAAACCTGATAATCAAATAGTTTCTGTGAAATATTAAAAGACGGAACCTATAAAAAGAAGATTGCTATCAGGCAATGGATTATGAAAAAATTAGCTATTAATGGGCATTTTTTTTGCAATAGAAATCATGGTTTATAAGGTACCCAATCTATTGATTAGTACGTGTGGGGGATGACTCTGGTGCGCATTAGATGAGACTGTATCTAATTTATGTTTAATTTTATTAACTCACACCATTCACAAGATTTTCACATAATTAATGACTATACTTATTAACAGGATATTCAAATGAAAATGATTATCAATAGCAATTTAGATGCAGAAAAGTTACTATCTAATTTAATCTATGGACGTTATCATTTTCGAACTAAATTACATTATAAGGAGTATACGTATGAAAAAAACTATGCTTTTAAAATTAGTAAGTATTCTAGCAATTTTCACTTTAATGTTAGTAGCTTGCTCAGATTCAAGTAAGGAAACTTCGAAAGCTAATAAAGGTGATAGTAGTGATAAGCCAAAAACGGTTGAAATCACTGATGCTCATGGAACTGTTAAAGTCCCTGTAAACCCAAAGAATGTAGTTGCTTTGGATAACAGAACTTTTGAAACTTTATCTGATTGGGGAATTAAATTAGCGGCTGCTCCAAAGGATGTAATGCCTGCAGATTCAGCATATGTAAAGGATGAAAAAGTTCAAAATATCGGAAATCACCGTGAACCAAATCTTGAAATTATTGCAGCTGCAAATCCTGAACTTGTAATCGTTGGTCAAAGATTTGCTGGTCATTACGAAGAAATCAAAAAATTAGTACCAAAGGCAGCTGTTATTGATCTTAATGTTGATGTTTCTGAGAAAGCTACTAAGCCTGGCGAAAACTTAGTAAAAGGACTTAAAGATTCTACAATTACTTTAGGAAAAATCTTCGATAAAGATAAAGAAGCTAAACAAGTAGTAGCTGATTTTGATAAATCTATTGAAAAAGCAAAATCTGCTTATAATGGAAAAGATAAAGTTATGAGTGTTATCGTTACTGGTGGAAATATTGGTTTTGCTGCTCCACATTCTGGTCGCGTTTGGGGACCGATGTATGAAATTTTCGGTTGGACTCCAGCACTAGAAGTTGCTAATTCTACTGCAGGTCATAAAGGTGATGATGTTTCTGTTGAAGCTATTGCACAAACAAATCCTGATTGGATTTTCGTATTAGATCGTGATGCTGCAACATCTGATGCAGCTACTTCAGCTCCAGCTAAGGATGTTATTTCTAAATCACCTGCTCTTCAAAACACAACTGCTGTTTCTAAAAACCAGGTTATTTATGCACCAGAAGATACTTACACAAATGAATCAATTCAAACTTATACAGAGTTATTTGGAAATATTGCAAAAACTTTAGCTAAGTAGTGTAAAGGAGTACGAAGCAGTGTCAAAAAATATAATTTCTAGGGTTGAGAATATTTCTCAACCCCAGTTTTATAATCACAATAAATTATGGACAAAACCTTTTATAATAGCGATTATAGTTGTTATAATTTTAGGGATTATATCACTGTTTACTGGAGTTTATGATATACGTGGACAAGAGGACGGAATGGAGATGTTTTTCATCACTCGTGTTCCGAGAACAGTTGCATTAATGCTTACTGGAGCTGCAATGGCGATGGCAGGGCTCGTAATGCAACTCATTACACAGAATCGCTTTGTTGAACCTACTACAACGGGGACTATTGAATGGTCAGGCTTAGGCCTGCTTTTTGTATATTTACTGTTTCCTGCCCCGACTTTACTTCAAAGAATGACTGGTGCAATCATTTTTTCTTTTATAGGAACTATGATTTTCTTTTTATTTTTAAGAAGAGTTAAACTTCGTTCGTCTTTAATTGTCCCGATTATTGGATTGATGCTTGGAGCAGTTATTTCTGCAGTGTCTACTTTTTTGGGACTCCTTTTTCAAAAGACGCAAAGTATTGAAACTTGGTTTGTAGGTTCATTTGCTAACGTTCAGGTGGGAAGATATGAATATTTATGGCTGATTGTTATCATTACTTTTCTTATTTTTATGTATGCTAATAGATTGACTTTAGCTGGACTAGGAGAAGATGTCGCAACAAGCCTTGGAGTTAATTACAATAGAATTGTTCTTTTTGGGACTGCTCTTATCTCTGTTGCAGTTGGAATTGTTGCAGCTGTTATTGGACACTTACCTTTCTTGGGATTAATTGTGCCAAATATCGTTTCAATGTTTAGAGGTGATGATCTTAGGAGTAATTTACCTTGGGTATGTGTGATTGGAATGGGGACAATAACTACCTGTGACATCATTTCTCGAACAATTATACAGCCTTTTGAAGTACCTGTTTCTTTAATACTTGCAACAGTGGGAGCAGTCGTGTTTATTACTATTTTATTGAGACAAAGAAAACCAAGGAGGCTACGATGATCACATTAGAATATAGAAAAAAAGAAAATGTCGAAATCGATTCTAGCCTTCATAATGAAAGTAGATCAGCTAGTGCTTTTCGGTCTAAGAAGGAAGCAAGACGTTATTGGATTTTACTCATAACATTGATTGCTTTAGGTCTCCTTTCTTCATATGGACTTTTAGTTTATAACAATCCAGTTCCGATAGATTCACCTTCTTTTATCCCAGTTGTTAAGAGAAGGATAGTAGCTATTGTTGCAATGATTATTGCTGCAGTTTGCCATAGCTTGTCGACAGTTGCTTTCCAATCTATTACGAATAATAAGATTATTACTCCTTCGCTTTTAGGTTTCGAATCACTTTATTCAGCAATTCAAACGAGTACAATATTCTTCTTTGGTGCTAGTGCATTAATAAATTTTAATGGAATTGGATCATTTTTATTCCAAGTTGTTGTTATGGTTTTCATGAGTTTGATACTTTATGGATGGTTACTTTCCGGTAAATACGGGAATTTACAACTTATGCTTTTAGTTGGAATTATTATTGGTACCGGGCTAAATTCTGTATCAACTTTTATGAGAAAACTACTTGCGCCTTCAGAATTTGATATTTTACAAGCAAGATTATTTGGTTCTGTTAATCATGCAGATCCTGCATATTTTCCTATTGTAATTCCTATGATCATAATTGTAGCAGTATTAATTTTTGCTCATTCTAAGAATTTGAATGTTTTGTCACTAGGAAAGGATGTTGCTACTTCTTTTGGAGTTAAATATCAACCTAGTGTAATTTATACGCTTGTATTAGTTGCTATTTTGATGTCCATCTCAACAGCTCTAATTGGACCACTTACGTTCTACGGCTTTTTAGTAGCAACTTTGAGTTATCAGGCGGCGTCAACTTATGATCATAGATACATTTTTCCGATGGCTTTTGCTATAGGATTTTTGATAATGACGAGCGCATACTTTTTAATGTATCATGTATTCCATGCTCAAGGTGTAGTTTCAGTTATTATTGAATTATTTGGTGGAATCATATTCTTAACTATAGTTTTAAGGAAGAGGGCTTTATGATAAAAATTGATAATGTTAAAAAGTTCTATACGGATAAGGTAAAAATAGGACCTTTGGATATTGAAATACCAAAAGCGGGCTTTACTTCTTTAATTGGACCAAATGGCGCTGGAAAATCCACGACACTTTTGATGATTGGAAGACTCTTAGATATGGATGAAGGTCAAATTCAGGTAGCAAATATGGATGTTTCTGAATCCAAATCAAAAGACTTAGCAAAAGTTTTGACTATATTGCGACAAGAAAATCATTTTGTAACTAGGCTTACTGTTAGACAATTAGTTGGATTTGGGCGCTTTCCTTATTCAAAGGGAAGATTAACTAAAGAGGATGAAGCTATCATTTCTAAATATATCGATTTTCTAGATTTAACTAATTTAGAGAATAGATATTTAGATGAGCTTTCTGGCGGTCAAAGACAAAGGGCATATGTAGCGATGGTATTGTGCCAAGAGACTGAATATGTACTTTTGGACGAGCCTCTGAACAACCTTGATGTTGCTCGTTCTGTTCAAATGATGGAGCATTTGAGACGTGCAGCTAATGAATTTGGAAGAACAATTTTGACTGTTATGCATGACATAAATTTTGCAGCCAAATATTCGGATAAAATTTGTGCTATGAAGGATGGACAAATTGCTGCTTTTGGAACAGTAGAAGAGGTTATGGACCCGGAAATTTTGACAGATATTTTTGAAACAAAAATAGAAATTATCAATGGTCCTTATGGGCCAATTGCTGTTTATTAGTTACAAAATGTGAAAAATGAGTATGTCAAAAAATACTGTAGCTTGCGTAAATCATGCCAGCTACTCTAGTTGAAGTTGCTGTCTGTATTTTATAGGCAGCAGCTTTTTTTAATGCGGTTGCCCATGATAACTCTTAATATTTCTGGCTGCTCGTAACAGTCCTGCATGTATTTCATTACTTCCGGTCTTGCGATGCTTCCAACAATAAACTTGTAAATTACTCATGAAATGCAAAGGAATGCTTCGTGTTTTCAAGTATTTACCAAATGAAAAATTTATCTCTGTATAACTTTTTATAAGAATTCAGCTTGTTTTTTTTGTATGTAATATTGCATATAAGAGTGTATTGATAAAAGTGTAAGGGGTCACTATAATGAGGGCATAAAGATAAATCACATTTTCGTAGCAATAAAAAAGGAGGAAATAATATGGAAATCGCAATGGCAGTTTTGAAATTTGTAGGTGGCGTAATCCCGTTAATTCAAGAACTTTTGAAAGCATTTATGTAGGTTTATTAGTTAGCTATCATTTATCAATCATTATCATATCTTACTAAAAAAAGAACGGGGTAATTTTTCTGAATATTAAGAAAAACACTAAAAGAAGAAAGTTCCTTGCGTGTTTATTAGTTAGTCTATGCACTATTAATTATTCATCTATTTCCTTCGCAGAAACACAAGCAGGTAATACAACTGATGTAACCAAAAATGCTAGTGGCATTGATACTGGTATAGCAAATCTTAAATATAATAATCAAGGGGTTTTAGCTGTAAATGGTGATAAAGTAGAGAGTTTTGTTCCGAAAGAAAGTATCAATTCAAATGGTAAATTTGTAGTAGTGGAACGCGAGAAAAAATCACTTACAACTTCACCAGTCGATATTTCGATTATTGATTCTGTGGCGAATCGTACGTATCCAGGAGCGGTACAACTTGCAAATAAAGCTTTTGCAGACAATCAACCGAGTTTATTAGTGGCTAAGAGAAAGCCTTTAAATATTAGTATAGACTTACCTGGCATGAGAAAAGAAAATACAATTACTGTCCAGAATCCGACATATGGTAATGTGGCTGGAGCAGTGGATGATTTAGTATCTACTTGGAATGAAAAGTATTCTAAAACACATACGTTACCTGCAAGAATGCAGTATACAGAATCTATGGTTTATAGTAAATCACAAATCGCAAGTGCCCTTAACGTTAACGCTAAATATCTTGATAACAGTCTAAACATTGATTTTAATGCGGTTGCAAATGGAGAGAAAAAAGTGATGGTAGCGGCATATAAGCAAATATTTTATACCGTAAGTGCTGAACTACCTAACAATCCATCCGATCTTTTTGATAATAGTGTTACTTTTGGTGAGTTAACTCGTAAAGGTGTAAGTAATTCGGCTCCACCTGTTATGGTCTCAAATGTAGCTTATGGTAGAACTGTTTATGTAAAATTAGAAACAACATCTAAGAGCAAAGATGTACAAGCTGCTTTTAAAGCCTTACTTAAGAATAACAGCGTCGAAACGAATGGACAGTACAAAGATATTTTTGAAGAAAGTACCTTTACTGCTGTAGTATTAGGCGGAGATGCGAAAGAGCATAACAAGGTTGTTACTAAAGATTTCAATGAAATCCGAAATATCATTAAAGATAATGCTGAATTAAGTCTTAAAAATCCAGCATACCCAATTTCATATACAAGTACTTTTTTAAAAGATAATGCAACTGCGGCTGTTCATAACAATACAGATTATATCGAGACGACAACTACAGAATATTCAAGTGCTAAAATGACACTGGATCATTACGGTGCTTACGTTGCGCAATTTGATGTATCTTGGGATGAATTCACATTTGATCAAAATGGTAAAGAAGTACTAACACATAAAACATGGGATGGTAGCGGCAAAGACAAAACGGCTCATTACTCTACAGTTATCCCTCTTCCACCAAATTCAAAAAATATAAAAATCGTAGCAAGAGAATGTACTGGTCTTGCATGGGAATGGTGGAGAACAATTATTAATGAACAAAATGTTCCATTAACAAATGAAATAAAAGTTTCAATTGGAGGAACAACATTATACCCAACTGCTAGTATTAGTCATTAGGTATAAAAAAGCGCCCTGTAAGCAGGGCGCTTTTTTACTTAGTCACAAATTTTACTCTTTCCAAAACTGTTCCAATAGAATGACAAGCATGGTACCCACAAGTAATCCATTACTTAAAACATATTGTAAGGAAGAAGGAATTCCGCTAAATGCACTTTCTGGAAGAAACATTATTCCCAAACTGATTAATAATGAAATTCCTAATATTGTTAATCGGCGTTGATTTAATTCTTCACGTAAAATGGATTGAAATGAAATGCCTATTACTTGGACAAATGTTGCTAAAAGTGCGGCATTAGCAATAGGACCTGGTAGCAAGGATATAAAGTTTACAATTGAAGGAATAAAAGAAATTCCTGCTAATATAAGACTTGCTATAAGGAACGACTTCATTTTTCTTTGTCCTGTTAGTTGAATAAATCCTGCTGATGCAGGCAATGGTACAATTCCAATTGTAGAGAACAACGACGAGATAATATGTGATATACCTCCGGCCCACACGCCGCGGTTCAGTATTTGCTTTTCATTTTCTTTAGATAACGGAGCCACTTGTTTTACAGCTGAAACAGCAGCAATCGTATTTGCAACTAAAAGAAATGTAAATAAAGTTGCAGTTAGAGCCATTCCAATATCTAATCTAGGTGTGCCCCAAGAAAATAGCTCTGGTAACTTAACTAACGGTGTGTGTGAAGGTATATGAGATGATTTTCCTAATACAGCATACAAAAGCCAACCACATGAAATTCCAAGTAACACAGCGTAACTTTTCATCCATCCTTTCCCTTTAATTGATAAGAAAGTAATAAGGGCAAAAACAAAGAGCGCAATAGTAGCCGTTGTATAATCAGGATGAGTTACAGCTCCTTGTAATCCCATCATTCCTTTTAGTAACACACCACTAAGCTGAAGAGATAATATTAAAAGAAAAGTGCCTGTAACCAAGGGTGTAAATAAACGTAGAATTCGATGAACAAGCCCTGTTATACCAAGCGTGAAGAGTAATATACCTGCAATAATTAATCCACCTTCTAAAAGTTGTAATACATCCTTTGCACTTTGTCCCTGATGCATAGCGACTTGTCCCAATATGACAAATATACTTACCCATGAACCGGCTGGCCCATCCGCTATGGGATAGCGATGCCCAAACCATGCTTGTATAAATGAACTTACTCCTGCAACTAAAAAAGTTCGTTGCATTAATGTTGAGATATCTTCTATTGATAAATGGAATATGCCACCAATAATGATAGGCAATGCAATTGCATTTGCTAATAAAAACACAAACCACTGTAGAATACTAAAGCTCGTATCGACGTATTTTTTATTCATATTATTCTCCCTTGTATAAAAAGAATCTCATAGTAAAAATCCATCCTTTCTATACAGCTAGATTAAAAAGGATGGATTTTATAAATCTATAAAATCACTTTAATTATATAGATAGGTTTTTAATTAATTACCATGTACGGAACGGTAAGAATTTCCCGTTAAGTGTAATCACGATACGAGGGTCGCCACCTTTTGGATCTTCTTGTGTGTCCACACCTAGATTGAAGTTAATTGCACTCATTACACCTTCGCCAGCTTTTTCTAGGATTAATTCTCTAAGAGTCGGTGCGTATTGTAACATCATTTCATATAATCGATATAAGATTGGGTCAGTAGGAGGCATTTGCATTACTTGACCTCTAAGTGGAACTACTGTTAATGCTTGAACTACTTCTTCATCTAATTCTAATAGTTTACCGATTTTTTCTGCTTCTGGACGTGTCATTGTAGCTTGTCCTAATAACGCTGTTACAACCCAAGTCTCAGAGTTTTCACTTACTTTTGAAATTTCTTCCCATGTTAAACCTTTTGCAATTTTTGCTTCCATAATTTTTTGCGTAGCTTCTTGTCTATTCATATCTAATAACTTCCCTTCATTTAAGTAATAATTAATTTTTCATACCATTTAATGCTTTATATCCATCAACTATTAAATCTAATTTACCTGTGTGAGGATCAATAACTAAACCATGTACAGGAACATCTTTTGGAATAAGTGGATGATTTCTTACTAAATCAACATTAGCTTGAGTTGAACCGTTGACATCATCGAATCCAAATAACCATTTTTCAAGGTCAACACCAGCATATTCAATCGCTGATAAAATTTCTGGTGAAGCTACTCCACGATCTAATATTTTTTGAAGTGTTCCTTTTGGATTAGTTTGGCTCGCACCACATCTTTGGTGTCCGATAAGGAAGATTTCATCTGCATTTAGATCATATACTGATGCGACAACACTTTGCATAACACTATCGAAAGCAGAAGCAATTTTACCACCTGCATTTCTGATAACTTTTGCATCACCATCGTGTATATCTAAAGCTTTTGGAAGTAGCTCAATTAAACGAGCGTCCATGCAAGAAACAACAACCATACGTTTTTTAGGCAGTTTTGTCGCTTCACGAGGAGCGTATTCTTTATTTTCTACAAATTGTTCATTGAACGATAAAATCTCTTGTAATAACATATTTGTAACCTCCTTTAAATCTAGATGTATTTTTTTGTTGCGTCCTCTGTGTTATAAGTAAATATAACTGATAAACAATGTGATGTAAGAGGATAAACTAAGTATAGTGAATTGTATCGACAAGCAGAATAAGTTGGCGAAACACTTTCTGGCTTTCTACTTTCACGATGAAAGGATTGGTTTATATCATTGATCAAACAGATTTTGAGATACTGAAATTATTAGGAGAAAACTCAAGAATACAATGGAAAGAACTTGGTCAAAAAATACATATGACGGGGCAGGCTGTAGGAAATCGAATTCGAAGATTAGAGGATTTAGGGATTATTGAACAATATACAATCGCAATAAACCGAATCAAATTAGGACAAGTAGTGACTGCATTTGTTACTTTATTCGTAACAACAGCTAATCATCAAGAGTTTATGAATTTCTTTCAAAAAGAAGAAGGGATTTCTGAAGTAGACCGTATAAGTGGTGAGGGATGTTATTTATTAAAAACACATTTTGCTTCTAATGAAGAATTGGATAACTTTCTGGGGCGACTATTAAAGTATGGGAATTATCGTGTTAACTTATCAATAGGAAAGTTAAAATAAGATTTCTTTTTTTGAGGTTATAGTAACATTATTTGCTAAACCTTATTTGTATAGAGATAATAAAATTTTCATCTTAAATAGTCGGAGCCTTACTACAATTTATGTGTAGTAAGGCTTTTTAAAGCTGTTAAAAAAATGAGAGATATTATATTCAACAATCGTGCTGAATTGTTGAGGGGGATATAAGACAATTTTTTTCAAGGGAATCATAAATGATTTTTCTTTTAAAAAATCCTGCAGCTCAGTACAGGATTTGTAATCAAACGTTTTTAAAAGCTAAATTGTGGTTTTATATCACCTTTATAAGGCTCATGTTCAACGAATATAGTTATGTCTTTACCCGCTTGGTCTTTACCAGTTCTTTTATACGTAAATTTCTTATTATTCAGTTCAGTAAGTTCAAGAGCCGCACCATATTTATTATTTCCAATTGAAACATGAGCTCTTATTTTATTTTCATGTACAACATCGAAGTAGCCATAATCACCGCGGCTTTGACCTGTTTCGCTATTGAAGAACTCGTATTTATTAGACTTGTCATCAAATTTTGCTAGACTTATAAAATTCGAATTAAACTGCGTTACATCATTACCGGCTTCATCTAATACCTTTGTTCCATGCCAAAGGGTTCCGCCTAAAATTTTATCTCCATCCACGTTTTTAACGATATCACCTGTAGTAGAGTTTAGCTGCTTATCCGGATCCGTGAAAGAAAGCTCTTTTTCTTTATATGGAACATGTTCAACGAAAACTTCTACATCTTTACCGTTAGCATCTTTCCCCATTCTTTTATAGGTAAATACATTTTTATTTAGCTTTGTCATGTCAACAACAGCTTGATACTTCATTGATTCTGAAATTAATATTCTTTTCTTCCCATCATTTGTGACAAAGAAAGTTCCTTTATCGCCACGGCTTGCACCAGTCTTAGCATCAAAAAATTCATATCTTCCTGACTTCGCATCATATTTTGCAAGACCAATGAAGTTTGCATTTTCTTTCGTTAAGTCATTTTTATCTTTGTCATACACTCTTGTACCTTGCCAATTTGTCTCGCTAAGAATATTAGCCATTTTTTGCCCTTTAGTTAACTTATTTTCCTTTTTAGTATCTTTCGCAGCTTGTTCTTGTTTTTGTTTACTATGATTTTCTTCAGCTTTCGTGCCAGCGCAACCTGTTAATGCTAATGTGAATCCTAGCAGTATGGATGATAGTACTTTTGTTTTTTTATTCATTTTTATCGTCTCCTTATTGTATGATTTTAGTTAGTACGGTTTGCGATTATAGTAGCAGTTCGTCCTTTTAAATTTTTGTTATATGAAAAGATTCAGGTGGGAGCAACGAACTTAGTTACTACGTTTATCATGTTAATCCCCGAGTATAAACTCCCTCTAAATAAATCATTAAAAAAAGATAAACTAATTCCTAAAAAATTTTCATATTTATAAAAAACAATCGCTGGCTTACTGGATGGCCCTTTCGAACGCTTATCAATTTTTTTCTGATACCTACGAGTAATCGAAAAATACATAGTAAAGGAAGAAGGAAAGCTGTTAACAGTAATGTAATTCTTAATAGAGTTAATCGAGTGTATTGTAAAAGTTTTTAAGATGAATTGTAGGGGAAATGATGATCTTAGAGAAGGTGATTCCTATAGGAAGGGGATGTCCATGTTTGATTCAATAGATTTTAAAATTATAAAGTTACTACAAGAAAACGCTAGAATGAACTGGAAGGAAATTGGAGAGATAGTACATTTGACTGGCCAGGCTGTTGGGAAACGAATTAATAAATTAGAAGAGGCGGGTGTCATTCAAAAATATACGATAGATATCGACAGGGCTAAGTTAGAAGGGGCTATTATGACGTTTGTTACACTATTTCTGCATGCACCACATTATCATAATCAAATTCAAACTTTTTTTGAAAAAACGGACTTAATTACTGAAATGTATCGTATAAGTGGCGATGGGTGTTATATCATGATTCTTCACACATCTTCGCACCAGCAATTAGAAGAGACTCTTGCAGATGTTTTACATTATGGTGATTATCGTATAAATACTGTCATTAAGACAATCGAAAAAAAGAAAGAATAAGAGATTTATTCTTTCTTTTTTTATATGGAACTGTAATTCTTTATTTGCTCTTGTTTATAAAACAGTTTGCCGACATGATTTTCGCATAAATATCACCAAACTCTAACGAACTCATGAACGATTGATGAGCGTGTACTGCGGGGATCAGATTTCCTTGAAATTCTAAATCTCTTGTTGTACAAGCATCTTCAATTACAACACATTGAAATCCTAAATCACTGGCAGCACGTACTGTTGCATCAATACATACATGAGTCATCATACCGCAAATGACTAGTTGATCTATTTTTTCTTTCTTTAATGTTTCAAATAAATTGGTTCTTAAAAAACTGTTAGGGTGATGTTTTTGTATGACTCTTTCGTTAGCAATTGGCTGTACATCATCATGAATTTGAGCACCTACTGTTTCAGGTAAGAAGAAAGTAGCTCCTTCATTGTTCGCAATATGTTGTACGTGAATAACTGTTTTATGTTTTTCACGAAATACTTTCAAGACTTCTTTCGCTTTTTGTGCGGCTTTTTCAGGTTGATGTAATTCCATATTGCCGCCTTCAAAGTAATCATTTTGTATGTCGACTAATAGTAACGCTTCGTTCATCATTAATCCCCCCACAATTATTTATCCCGCATTAACGGGCAGTAAGACCACCACTTCAAAATTCAGCGAAAGCAAAGAAGTTAGATGGGGGATCAACTGCCCGTAAAAGCCCGATTGGTTCAACTAATAATCAGTGGGTGATGAAGAAAACCCCTACTGATTAAAGTTTCACTTTATACAGCAAGTTATTTGTACTGTACCGTTATTATATAAATTGCAACTATGTGGAAGTAATAACGTCATGAAAAGATTTTGACGTATATGGTTTCATTGTGAAAAAGCTAAAGGATGCAAAGAAAAGATGGGGACAATTTGTTTGTGGTTTTTTGATTTAGAAACAGAAAGTGGATGGGGAAGTAGATATTAACTTAATGATGCATCTAAGCAAACGTACTATTAGATGCATCATTAAGTAACAAAGGAGCTGGGTATTTTCATGCGTTGTTATCTGTGTTTAGTGATAGCTTTTGTTGCTCTTTTAATTTTTCAGGAGTCACGTCATTTCCTAAAGGATCTAATATTTTTAATCCTGTAACAGTGGTGTTGATTTGACCGCGAATAATTTGAAGATACTTCTCGCGTAATTCTGTGCGCTCATTTAATTCTGTTTTTGTTAAACCTTCTTCTTTTTGTTTTTTAGCTAATTCATTAATTCGATTTAAAACTTCAAGCATTGTTTTCTCCGCCTTTCTTTTTTGTATTATTCGATTAGATTGTAGTTTTGCATTATGATTATGGTTGCTACCATCATAGTTTCGTTAATAGTGTTTATCGTACTTTCATTCCAAAAGTACGATAAACACGGTGATTAAAACTCGCCATTCCAAGACGTTACTTCATCTACAGTTAATCGAACTGATGGGAATCCTGGCTCTTTTGCTTTGCCTAATGCAATCATTAAGACGTCAGTTATTAAATGCTTTGCGGAATTCTTCAACGTTATAGCCAAGCATTGGGACTGTATCGTATCCTCTCGCTTTTGCAGCAAGCATAAATATCCGAATGGTGAAGTAATCGTGAAAGAGGACGATCATATATGATTTAACATTTCTGTAAGTATAATTTTGCTATAATGAATAAGTACTTACACGAAGGGGAGCTAAAAGAGAAAATGAAGTCATTTAATATCGATCATTATATAGCTAGCGTTTTACAGTGGATATTAAATATAGCATTAATCATATTATCCATTGTTTTATCGATTTTTTTAATTAACGAAACAATTACTTTTATTCAATACATATTTTCAGCGAAGAAGTATACATCTTATAAATTAGTTGAGAGTATCATCGTCTATTTCCTATACTTCGAGTTCATCGCATTAATTATTAAGTATTTTAAGTCGAATTATCATTTTCCGTTACGTTATTTTATTTATATCGGAATTACGGCGTTAATTCGTTTAATTATTGTGTCTCATGAGGAACCAATGGAGACGTTATTATATGCGGGATCCATTCTTGTTTTAGTTATTGCTTTATACATATCGAATATGAGAGATTTGAGAAAAGAGTAGTGCAGACATAAGTTTGCACTACTTTTTGTACCTTGACCTTCAAGTTACTTGAAGGTTTACAATGTAATTAGGGCGTTTGAAATCGAAAAAAATTGAGAAATTAAGTGAAGAGGTTATTTTACTTGGAGGTTATAGAAATGAGTCAGGAATTGAAATTACGTCCTTTAGAACGGGAAGACTTAAAGTTTGTACACGAACTTAATAATAACGCGCATATTATGTCGTATTGGTTTGAAGAGCCTTATGAAGCATTTGTGGAGCTGCAGGATTTATACGATAAACATATACATGATCAAAGTGAGCGCCGATTTATCGTTGAGAAAGATAATGAGATGGTGGGATTAGTCGAATTAGTAGAAATCGATTATATTCACCGTAGAACTGAATTCCAAATTATTATTGATCCGAGTTACCAAGGTTACGGTTATGCAGCTGATGCAACGCGTTTAGCGATGGATTACGCTTTTTCCGTATTAAATATGCATAAAATATATTTAGTTGTCGATAAAGAGAATGAAAAAGCTGTACACGTTTATAAAAAGGTCGGATTTATAGTAGAAGGTGAGTTGCAAGATGAGTTTTTCGTTGATGGCAACTACCATAATGCGATAAGAATGTGTATGTTCCAAAAAGAATATTTTAGAGTGAAGAGGCTATAGACAATGATTGTCTATAGTCTTTTTATTATTCAAGTCAACAATTATTTATCGTA
The DNA here is from genome assembly GCF_038007445.1 of Bacillus sp. FSL P2-0099. Taxonomy (NCBI): domain Bacteria; kingdom Bacillati; phylum Bacillota; class Bacilli; order Caryophanales; family Bacillaceae; genus Bacillus; species Bacillus sp. FSL P2-0099. The sequence continues at coordinate 4,977,703 of NZ_JBBOXE010000001.1, read as the reverse complement.
AAACGATAAATAATTGTTGACTTGGAATTCGTCGGGACTTATTATGAGGTTAGCAAAAGTAATTGTGAAATTAAAGGAGAATATATTATGAAAAATAAATTTTTATTAGCTATCGTACTAATATCGTTAGGAGTTACCTGTTTATTAATGCACGGTACAACTAGTAAAGTGGCGGATAATGGGCTTCTTGTAGAACCTTTCTTTTTCCTAGTACCAGTAAGCTACCTATTGTTCTTTAGTGGTATTGGTGTGTTGCTAGTTGGATTTATCACTTCAAAGTTGAAAAAACAGCAATAGATAAATGCTGTTAGTTTAGGAGTGGATTTTTGTGAAACAAAACGAATTGTCATTATGGTTAAAGTTAATTATCATTCTTTGCGGATGTTTTGGTTTATTGTTCTGCATATATATTGGGCCAGAAACGGGAAGAGCGGTATTGTTAATTTCAGAAAATTTGAAGGGACTATATAAGCCATTCGTACTGTTCATTTGGATCACAGGAATTCCATTTTTTAGCGCTTTATTTTTGCACTGGAAGACAAGTAGGAGCAGCGATTACAGTGGCCGGGGGACAGATGACAATTCAGGCAGTGCATCAGGCCATTCAAATGCAACAACAAGCACAAGTAGCACAAATGATGCAGAGTCAGTATATGTCGTATGCACAGCTTCCTGTGCAAAGTATACATTATGATGTGTATCCAGCTGGTTTATCCCGCATTAACGGGCAGTAAAACTCCCACCTCAAAATTCGGCAGGAGCAAAGAAGTTAGGTGGGAGATCAACTGCCCGTAAACGCCCGATTGGTGAAGGCTAATAATCAGTGGGTAAGAACAAAACCCCCACTGATTAAAGTTTCACTTTATTTTCCATTCCATATGGCGGGACATACTTCTTATGAAAGAAAGCGACTCAATAGAGTCGCTTTTTTATATTCCACCGAGCTTCATTCCAAGGAATGCGAATAGGATACCAATTATGTAAGTAGTACTTAAATATAAAAGGAATGTGTAAATTTTTTTGCGATTGAGAAGCTGAATGGACTCTAATTTAAGTGTCGAAAATGTGGTGAATGCGCCCATAAATCCAGTTCCTAATAATAATTGCCATCCTGTAGAGACTCCGTTGCCAATTATATACCCGAGTAAAAATGCTCCTGTTATATTAATAAGGAATGTAGCAATTGGAAAGGGTGTTTTATTTCTTTTTTTAAACCAATTGCTAATTGCAAATCGTGTAATCGCACCGAAAAACCCTCCAGTTGCCACTAATAAAGCTTCCATCATAAGTGATCACCTTCCGTAAGTGATTTCTTAATTAAGAAATCACCTAGTGTATAGCCAAGTCCAGACATAATGAGACCGCCAAGTATGCTACATGATACATATAAGAAAGCCGTGCTCCATTCAGAATGATTGATTAATTGCACAGTTTCTACACTAAATGTTGAAAACGTCGTAAAGGAACCGATGAATCCAGTCCCGATGCCTGTGATAACCTCTGAAGGTAAGATGTTTAGCCGGGCGATATACGTAGTTAGCCATGCTAATAAGAAGCAGCCGGCTAAGTTAATGAGTAATGTAGCTAATGGAAAAGAATGATGCCAAAATGTATGAATAGTAAGACCTAAATAATAACGAGAAAGGGCTCCTAATATACCGGCTATACCGACGATAATATAAATCAAATTCCTCACCTCTTTAAATAGCTTGCTCAAAAAAATAGACTCCTACCAGTAGTTATACTGGTAGGAGTCATTAGCTAAGCAGCGGTTATGGCGAACTCCATCGCCTATGATTATTACATATAGTGTACTAAACATTGCGTTTAATTTCCAGTGGAGAAGTTGGTGCATTTTGTATTTCTATAATAGTTTAAGATAGGGAATCATTACTTATAAACTAAATATAGTGATATAAGGTTTTCAATGTGATAAAATATTTCGTATGTCTGTCATTTTTTTATTTAACTGAAAATAAAGAAAAGTAAAATCGTATGTTTTAGAAAAGGGGTCGTTTGTTTGAAAAAGTTATTAAAAATAGTACTTATATGTATTTTAGTAGGTGTGGGAGTTGTAGGTGGGTTTTTAGCTTATATGACACTTACAAAAGAACAGCCGGCTGATGTTATAAGCTTGAAGGTGGAAAACAATAAGGAGCGCGTAATTGCGCATGGAAATGAATTTAAAGTTACAACATTTAATATTGGATATGCTGGACTAGATAAGGATCAAGACTTCTTTATGGATGGGGGAAAAGGGTCTGGTTCAAGTAGTAAAGAACAAACGGAAACTAACTTAAAGAATATGCTTTCGTTTTTACAGAATGAGAATAGTGATTTTGCGCTATTACAAGAAATAGATATAAAATCAATGCGATCATTTGATGTAAATGGACATGAATTTTTGAAAAAAGGACTACCTGATTATGCTTCTTCGTTCGGAAAGAACTATGATACAAAATGGGTTCCTGTACCAATCACAAGTCCAATGGGATATGCTGAAGCTGGATTAAGTACATTTTCTAAATATACGGTTCAAACAGCGAAGAGATTTCAGCTTCCTGGAATGGAGCCGTGGCCAAAGCGTTTATTTGATTTAGACCGAGCGATTGTTGAACATAAAATACCTGTTAATAATGGGAAATTTGTTAGACTCGTAAATCTACATTTATCTGCTTATGATGAAGGCGGGAAAATTAGAAAACAGCAAGTAGAATATTTAAAAAAATATATGAACAAGCATTATAAAAATGGTGATTATGTAATAATGGGCGGAGACTGGAATCAATTAATTTCTAACGCTCAGTTAAGTGATCCGAAGTTCGTGAAAGAGCGTCCTGAGTGGTTAGTAGAGTTACCAAAGGACTTTACTGATGGTGGCTTTAAGTGGGCTGTAGATCCGTCTGTTATGACTGTGAGAGATGATGTGAAGAAATATGTGGAAGGTGAAAATTTCGTCACGATTATTGATGGCTTTATCGTTTCACCGAATGTTGAAATTGTAAATGTACAAGGGAAAGATTTGAAGTTTGAAAATAGCGATCATAACCCAGTGAGTGCGGTATTCAAGCTGAAGTAATCGATACGTATGAGTAGAAGGTGGGGCTTCATATATGGAGTGGTTAAAGAGAACTTGTTTTTCTAACCTTGAGAAAGAATCACAGAAAAATCATTTATTGCTATTTATCACGATTTGTAGTTTCTTTCTTGGGATAATCGCGATTGGGTATTACGGATATATTTTTACAGAGAGAGCAATAGCATTTTGGATGTGTGGTATTTCTATCGTAGTATTTGGAACGCTGCTTACTTTTATAGAAAGTATGGAAGCAATGTATAAATACATCATGACATGTATGCTACTTATTATGTCTTTCATTATGGTACAAGCATTTAATGAAAGCCCAGCTGTATTTCAAATGGTCTATTTTACATTAGCGGTTTCACTTATTTATTTGAGTGAACGTCTTATTTTAATTCTTGGCGGGGTAGCAGTTGTTGTTACATTTATACTTTGTAGTTATTGGCCAAATCAATTTTTTGCGTATACAGCGTCATCTGAAGCTGCAAATTTCGCAAGCTTGTTAGCGATTGTAACGATCGCTATGTGGGGTGTCACAAAGATTGGTTCTAATCTTTTGGCTCGTTTAAGTGATGAGAAGCAAGCGGTGATGAAGAAAGCTCAGGAGTTAGAAGAAACGCAAAGGCTTATTGAGGAAACTGTTGTGAAGTTAGATAGTAATTTCAATCATTTAAGACAAAATATGAATACATCGATGGAGTCAATGAGTGAAATTAACTTTGCTTTTGAAGAAGTAGCAGTGGGAACTCAATCGCAATCAGAGATGATGTCACGTTCAGTAGAAGTATTGAATGATATGGAGGGAAATATTGACCAAATCATCTCTCAAGTAAGAAATGCGTCGATGCGTGTTGATAAAAGTTTGGAAATCTCAAAGGGTAGTGTAAATACTTTAAGAAATTTTGAAGCTAACATGAGAAGTTTAAATGATGTTGTTTCACAATCAGGAACGATATTTAGAGAATTAATGACACAATCGAAACAAATTAATGAAATTGTAGATGTAATAACGAATATTTCAAGTCAGACGAGTTTGCTAGCTTTAAATGCAAATATTGAAGCTGCAAGGGCAGGCGAGCATGGAAAAGGTTTTGCTATTGTAGCGAATGAAGTATTAAAGCTTGCTGAAGAATCGAATCGTTCTGCGGGGAGAATTCAAGGGATTTTGAAGGAGTTTAGTAATCAAGCAAGTAAAGTAGAAGTGCAGGTAGAGAAGTCAGAAAGAGTACAAGAAGAATGTAACGAAATGTTAGCAAGTGTTTTGACGAATGTAACGGATTTAGGGAAGTTTATTGATGCGATTAATGATGTAATGAGGGAGATTGTTGGTCATCAAGAAAGTTTCCAAGCTAAAACGACGAATATCGTAAAGGACGTTACACATGCTTCTAACGTAATTCAACAAACTTCTGCAGCTACGGAAGAAGTGTTAGCGAGTGTTGAAGAAGAAAAGCATCGAAATGATACATCGGTGAAGACGTTACATACTGTTAGCGAGCAAGTGAAGTTGCTAGAAGATATTTTAGAAAAGTAATATCTCTTAAAAAGGGTACACCATGTGTGCTCTTTTTTCATTTAAATGAATACTTGATAGTAATTTAATTGCTTTTCTGCGCGTTTTCTGCCAAGCTTAAGGAGATAAACTGAGACTTTAATTAGTGGGGCTATACGCTACTGATTATTAGTTGAACCCCGCAAATAGCGGAATAAAATACTTCAAAGAAAGAATTATATAGGTGACGCATATGATCGAAGTTAAGACTTCTGAACTTAGTGATGGAGAATTTAATAGAGGGGTATTTGCAACTCGTGATATTAAAAAGGGTGAGTTGATTCACTCAGCACCAGTTATCTCTTATCCGAATGAACAGCATGAACACATTGAGAAAACGTTACTTGCTGACTACGCATTTGAGTATGGGGTAAATCATACGGCATTCCTGTTAGGATACGGCATGTTATTTAATCATGCATATAATCCGAATGCAACGTATGATATTGTCTTCGAGAATCATACGTTTAACTTCTTTGCTTACAAAGATATAAAAGCGGGAGAAGAGATTCTAATCAATTATAATGGTGAAGTTGATGACGATGAGCTATTATGGTTTGATAAGGAAAAAGAAGAGAACGAAAAATAAGTTAAAAAGTATAGAAAGGGCACATTCTGTGGGATGTGCTCTTTTTTATTGATGAAAATAAAGTAAAGATTACAAAAAAATACCACTTTTCTTTCGTATGGTATAGTAAGATATTGAAGGGTATTACTTTGAAAAACCTATATATTTTACAAATTGTTGTCTATATGGTTACATGTCAAGTTTAGTAGCCCATTTGGGTTGCTTTATTATGCGATATATATTTTAATATGAGTGGAACCTCTTATAATTTAAGAGGTTTATAGGTGTGCTTTATGTACACTGTATTCACCACGTTAGCTGTTGTTTTGTAATGCATTTTTATGTGGGGATATTATGGACCCGTATATAGCGGGATAAAAAGATTATAGAAATAGAGGAATCGTAAAATGAATATGCACGAGGTTTATAAATATTTAAGTACAGTATTGCCTGAAGGTCATGTGAAGCAAGATGAAATGTTAAAGAATCATACGCATATTAAAGTGGGCGGGAAAGCGGATGTGTTCGTTTCTCCTACGAATTATGATGAAATTCAAGAAGTTATAAAGTATGCGAATCAACACAATATTCCAGTTACGTTTTTAGGAAACGGCTCTAATGTTATTATTAAAGACGGTGGTCTGCGCGGGATTACAGTAAGTTTAATTCATATTACAAATGTTACTGTAACAGGGACAGCGATTGTTGCGGGGTGTGGTGCAGCAATTATTGATGTGTCACGAATTGCATTAGATCATAATTTAACGGGTCTTGAGTTTGCTTGTGGTATACCAGGTTCAGTTGGCGGAGCGTTATATATGAATGCTGGTGCTTACGGCGGTGAAGTATCGTTTGTATTAACAGAAGCTGTCGTAATGACAGGTGATGGAGAGCTACGTACTTTAACGAAAGATGCATTTGAATTTGGATATCGTAAGAGTGTATTTGCGAACAATCATTACATTATTCTTGAAGCGAGGTTTGAACTTGAAGAAGGTGTACGTGAAGAGATTAAGGAAAAGATGGATGATTTAACGTATAAGCGTGAATCAAAACAACCTTTAGAGTATCCTTCATGTGGCAGTGTATTTAAGCGTCCACCAAATAATTTTGCTGGTAAATTGATTCAAGAATCAGGACTGCAAGGTAAGCGAATTGGCGGAGTTGAAGTTTCTTTAAAACACGCTGGATTTATGGTGAATGTTGATAACGGAACTGCACAAGATTATATCGATTTAATTCATTTCGTACAAACAACTGTTGAAGAAAAATTCGGTGTGAAATTAGAGAGAGAAGTAAGGATTATTGGAGAAGATCTACAGTAATCTTTGAATAAAAAACGTATAAAAGTATGAATTATTTCGAAATAACATTTGGGTATTGTTGACAATTTGATTTGGATTCAATATAATGGCTAATAATTTAACAAATAAAATATACGTTGAAAGAGCCCAGTAGCAGTTTGTCACTGTTATTAAAGAGAGCTAGGGGTTGCTGGAACCTAGCACAAACAAACTTGTGAATTACACTCTGGAGTATCTTAGGTAACGCTAAGCGGACTAGCAATCGATATTATTGCTAAGAGTGGTATGAATAGCTATGCTATTTATGCAAACTGGGTGGTAACACGGTGAATAATCGTCCCTATGTCTATTGTAGACATAGGGGCTTTTTTGTTTTCAAAAAAATAAAGGGGATGACAAAAGATGAATATTATTGATGAATTAGAATGGCGCGGTGCTGTGAATCAGCAGACAGATGAAGAAGGTTTACGTAAGTTAGTAGAAGAGAAAAAGATTTCACTATACTGCGGAGTTGATCCGACTGGTGATAGTATGCATATCGGACATTTGATTCCTTTTATGATGATGAAGAGATTCCAATTAGCTGGTCATCATCCGGTTATTTTAATTGGCGGGGCAACAGGAACAATTGGTGATCCAAGTGGACGTCAATCAGAGCGTCAACTGCAAACTTTAGAAGTGGTGCAGCATAATGTAGATGCGTTAACAGCGCAAATGAAAAAGCTATTTGACTTTGGCGGGAATAGCGAAGTGAAGATGGTAAATAACTATGACTGGACACATAAAATAAACATTATCGAGTTTTTACGTGATTACGGAAAAAACTTTAGCATAAATAGCATGTTAGCGAAAGATATTGTCGCAAGTCGTTTAGATACAGGGATTTCTTTCACAGAATTCACGTACCAAATCTTGCAAGCGATGGATTTTCATCATTTATACACAAAAGAAGATGTTCAATTGCAAATTGGTGGTAGTGATCAATGGGGAAATATTACGAGTGGTTTAGATTTAATTCGTAAGTTAGAAGGTCATGAAGCGAAAGTATTCGGATTAACGATTCCATTATTATTAAAATCAGATGGTACGAAGTTTGGTAAATCAGCAGGTGGTGCTATTTGGCTTGATCCGGAAAAGACAACACCGTTTGAATTTTACCAGTTCTGGGTGAATACAGATGACCGTGATGTAATTAAATACTTGAAATACTTTACGTTCTTAACGAAAGAGCGAATTGATGAACTAGCAGCGAAGGTAGAAACAGAGCCTCATAAACGTGAAGCACAAAAAGTATTAGCGGAAGAAATGACGAAATTCGTTCATGGAGAAGAAGCATTTTTACAGGCAGTGAAAATTACAGCAGCGTTATTTAGCGGAGATATTAAGTCGTTAACAGCTGATGAAATTGAACAAGGTTTTAAAGAGATGCCGACATTCCAATCTTCAAAAGAGACGAAAAATATCGTAGAGTGGCTAGTTGATTTAGGAATTGAACCTTCTAGACGTCAAGCGCGTGAAGATATTAATAATGGGGCTATATCTATGAATGGTGAAAAAGTAACGGATGTCAGTAGGGATGTTACTGTAGAAAATTCATTTGATGGAAGATTCATCATTATTCGTAAAGGGAAGAAGAACTACAGCTTAGTGGAATTAGGAGAATAGTTCTTGTGAAAGAGCGGAAGTAGGGAAGATATCTACTTCCGCTCTTTTCATATACACAATTTCGACATAAAAAAGTCAGTATATTTTGATAATTAAAGAGGTTATATTATTCTTTTGTCGAATAAATAAGTTAGAGAAAATTACGGATAAAGTGAAACTTTAATCAGTGGGGGGTTTTGTTCATCCCCACTGATTATCAGCCCGCAAATAGCGGGATAAAAATAGCCCGAACCATGCAGGGCATGATTCGGGCTTATATTCAGATTAGTATGCTAAGCTGAATAGACCTTTAATGTGTGATAAGTAACGAACGTTACTTGCTTCTTTCATTAATGATGCTGGTAAACCTTTAAGCGGAGTATTGCTTGCTCCGATTGTAGCAACAGCATCTTTACGTCCTAGACTAGCAAGTGTTCCAGAGTTGATAGGTGCGAACTCTTCGAATGCTTTGCCTTCTAGTGCTGCGTATAAGTTGTATCCAATTAACTCACCCATTTGCCAAGCGATTTGTGCAGTTGGTGGGTATGGACGACCGTCTGGAGAGAAGACAACAGCGCTGTCTCCAGCAACGAATACGTCTTTGTGAGAAGTAGATTGTAGATGTGCATCAACAGTTGCACGACCGCGGTTTACTTCAAGACCTGATTCACCAATTAATGGGTTACCTTGTACGCCGCCTGTCCAAACGAATGTGTTAGCAACGATTTTTTGACCGTCTTTTAAGTCGATTTCATTACCAGCAACGTTTGTTACAGGAAGACCTGTTAAGAATGTAACACCGCGTGCTTCTAAGCTAGCAGTTGCACGTTCGATTAAGTGGTCTGGTAATACTGGAAGGATTTTTGGACCTGCTTCAACAAGAAGAAGTTTAACTTCTTTTGGATTTACGCCGTGGCTTTTTGCAAGTTTAGGCATAATGTCAGCAAGCTCACCAACTAGCTCAACGCCAGTTAATCCGCCACCACCGATTACGATTGTAGCATCAGCTTCGTTTTTCGTTTTAGCGTATTCACGAATACGGTCTTCAACGTGTTTGTAGATTTTGTTTGCATCAGCAGCAGATTTTAATACCATGCTGTTTTCTTCTAGTCCTGGAATACCGAAGTAAGCAGTTTTACTTCCTAAAGCAACTACAAGTGCATCGTAAGATAAAGTAGTGCCACCAGCTAGTTTGATTTCTTTGCTATCAACTGAGAATGACTCAACTGTTGCAATTTTAAGATCGATGTCTTTACCTTTGAAAAGCTTTGTAAGTGGCATTGCAATTGCTTGCTCAGCAACGTTACCAGCTGCAAGGCGGTGTAGTTCAGTGATGATTTGGTGCGTTGGGTATTGGTTAATCACTGTAACTTGTGCTTCTGATTTGCTGTAATATTTACGTACGTTTAAAGCGGCAAGAAGACCGCCATAACCAGCGCCTAAGATGACAATTTGTTTTGACATAGTATGTTATCCCCCGTCTTTACTAATTGTTGTTATAAGTTAAATTATTTATTATTACGTTCTGCACTAATTTGAAGGTATGCGTTCACAAAACGGAACATTTTTTGTGCTTGTGGGTCTTTTAATAATTTTAATAGACCGAACAGGCCGATAACTTCGTTGCTTTCATCAGCACGATCTTTCGCTTCGATAGCAGTTGCAGCCATGCTTTTCACTGTATCTTTTACAGGTTCTACAAGCTCTGTGATTGCACTAACAGTGTCGCTTTTTAATACTTCATCAGTAGCAACAGTTTGAGCGAAGTCATAAGACTTAGTTAAAATGTTAACAAGCTCAGTTAATTTTGGAAGCTGTTCTACTAGTGTTGTTAATGATTCTTGTACCTCAGGTTTTAACAACTGATCAAGTACATCAAGTTGTCCTTGGCTAGCAGAAATTTGTACAGTTTCTTGTTCTGGCTTTGTTTGAGTCATAGTTTCTGGCATCTCCAATTCTCCTTTACGATAGCAATACTCTTATTTTTGATAGATAAGATAGTAAACACTTGCGAAACTTTATACAAAGTTTCACAAAGCACAATAAAATGCCTTTAAATTTATGACAGCAAGTAAGCTGAAATCATAAATCCAAAACCATAATGTCCTACCTATTATTTATGAACTGTCCGATACATGGCTTGTCCGCATAATGGAAAGTTCCCTTATCGGAAAGTGTATATAATATATATCCTATATTATATACTATATACACGTATGTTAACATAAAAATGATTCCTAATTATTTGATATTGATTCTGTAACCTAGTACTGACAAGGCATGAAAGCGCATAAATTATTTTATCTATCTTAAAAATGTACATATATATAAAGAAAAAAAGGAGGAAATGGACAAATTTATGTTCATTTTTTCCTTTTTTTATTGTTCACCTTCTGTAATTAGCATTGATGTGTTACCGCTTTTTTCAAGGTGGCATTCGCCCCAAGTACAAAGAGAATCAAGAATGGATTCTAAAGACCAACCGTAGTCTGTAAGAGAATATTCTACTTTCGGTGGTACTTGATTGTATACCTTTCTTTGAATAACTCCGTCTTCTTCTAATTCGCGTAATTGCTGTGTTAACATCTTTTGTGTAATACCAGGCATGAGACGTTTTAATTCACTCGTTCTCTTTGTACCTTTCGTTAAGTGGCAAAGAATAACGACTTTCCATTTTCCGCCGATAACCTCTAAAGTCGCTTCAACGGGAATATTATATTTCTTCATATAAAAATCTCCTTTGATGAATGTAGATTTCAGTTCTCCAACAAAAGAATCCAAATAATTTAAATGTTACTAAAAAGTACCTATAGCACTTTAAAGTACGTACTTTTTATTATGTTGAATATGTTCCATAATAGCATACGTAAGAGGGAAATGAGTAGTACGGTACTAAAAAGTGCCTATGTTACTTTTTGGTACCTATCGTACTTTAAAGTGCGTTCTTCAAAAAAAGAGTGAAGCCATTCATAATAGCATATATCAGCAGTAACATTATTTTTGTAGAAGATAAAAAGGCCTTTTTATCACACTATTATGATTGGATTTCTCGCATTAAGGAGGAGTTCAATTGAATTCATATACAGTATCTTCTTCAGCGGTACAGACGAATCGAAGAAGTATGTTTGCTTTATTAGCGCTAGCAATTAGTGCATTTGGAATTGGTACAACCGAATTTATTAGTGTCGGTTTATTACCATCTATTTCAGAGGATTTACATGTTTCTGTTACAACAGCGGGTTTAACCGTTTCTTTATATGCATTAGGGGTAGCGTTTGGTGCCCCAGTATTAACGTCATTAACAGCTAGTATGTCGCGAAAGACATTATTAATGTGGATTATGATTATTTTCATTATTGGTAATGGAATTGCGGCAGTGGCAACAAGTTTTACTGTGTTGCTTATGGCGAGGGTTGTATCTGCGTTTGCACACGGCGTTTTTATGTCGATAGGATCCACAATTGCGGCTGCGCTTGTACCAGAGAATAAACGTGCAAGTGCAATTGCATTTATGTTTACTGGTTTAACTGTTGCGACGATTACAGGTGTACCAATTGGAACGTTTATTGGTCAACAATTTGGCTGGAGAGCATCTTTTATGGTGATTGTGGTCATTGGAATTGTTGCCTTAGTCGCAAACAGCATGTTAATTCCGTCTAACTTAAAAAAGGGTACACGAGTATCATTTCGTGATCAATTCAAACTTATCACGAACGGAAGACTCTTACTTGTTTTCGTCATTACTGCATTAGGATATGGAGGAACATTCGTAACATTTACGTATTTATCTCCGCTATTACAAGAAGTAACAGGATTTAAATCGAGTACCGTTACAATCATTTTGTTAGTGTACGGGATTGCAATTGCGATTGGGAATATGGTCGGCGGAAAATTATCGAATCATAATCCAATTCGTGCACTATTTTACATGTTCTTTATTCAAGCAATTGTATTATTCGTACTAACATTTACAGCGCCGTTTCAAGTGGCGGGGCTTATCACAATTATTTTTATGGGGCTATTCGCGTTTATGAATGTTCCAGGACTACAAGTGTATGTCGTTATATTGGCTGAGCGTTTCGTGCCGAGTGCCGTTGATATCGCATCAGCAATGAATATTGCAGCATTTAACGCAGGAATTGCTCTTGGGGCTTATTTGGGCGGTATTGTAACGAACTCGTTAGGATTAATTCATACAGCTTGGGTAGGCGGCATTATGGTAGTAGGCGCTGTTATTTTAACAGCTTGGAGTATGAACTTAGAAAAAAGAGATCAAGCAAAATAAAGGAGAGAAAAATATAATGAAAAATTTACAAAGTAAAACAACATTGCATAACGGTGTGGAAATGCCTTGGTTCGGTTTAGGTGTATTTAAAGTAGAAGATGGACCGGAACTTGTAGAGGCTGTGAAAGTAGCCATTAAAGAAGGATACCGTAGCATTGATACAGCTGCGATTTATGGAAATGAAAAAGCAGTTGGAGAAGGCATTCGCGCTGGTATAAAAGAAGCAGGAATTTCTCGAGAAGATTTATTCATTACTTCAAAAGTGTGGAACGCAGATCAAGGATATGAAACGACACTTGCTGCATACGAAGAGAGCTTAAAAAAATTAGAACTAGATTATTTAGATTTATATCTTGTCCATTGGCCTGTTGAAGGGAAATATAAAGATTCGTGGAGAGCGTTAGAAACACTTTATAAAGAAGAACGCGTGCGTGCAATTGGCGTAAGTAACTTCCAAATCCATCATCTGAAAGACGTACTGGAAGGTGCGGAAATTAAGCCGATGATTAACCAAGTAGAGTATCACCCGCGTTTGACGCAGAAAGAACTACAGGCTTTCTGTAAAGAACAAGGAATCCAAATGGAAGCATGGTCACCACTTATGCAAGGGCAATTATTAGATAATGAAACTTTACAAGAAGTTGCTGATAAGTACGGTAAAACAACAGCGCAAATCATTTTACGTTGGGATCTTCAAAATGAAGTTGTAACGATTCCGAAATCAACGAAAGAACAGCGTATTATTGCGAATGCTAATATATTCGACTTCGAATTAACAAAAGAAGATATGGAAAAGATTGATGCTTTAAATCAGAACCACCGCGTTGGTCCAGATCCTGATAACTTTGATTTCTAAACTTATAGTGGAAGAAAGAGTGCAAATAGTTTGCACTCTTTTTTATTTTACTTATGCATAAAAAACATTTCTAACTAAATAATAAACAGTAGTAAATTTGTTATTTTATAAGGGGTTGTAGACATGAATATAAAACGATCGTTCAAGATAATGGCCGCTTTTTTGAGTGTTTTATTTGTATTTGCGAACTTATTATTCCCGCTTCAAAAAGCATTCGCGGAAGTTATGGATCATACGAAGTATGAAATGGATTGGAGTTATAGTAGGTCAAAGAAGAAACCAATTCGAACAGAGCTTATTAAAACGGCAGATGGAAAAATTGCATTTTGCTTAAATGTAGATTTGAAATCTCCGAGCGGTCAAGACTTACCTGAAATGGGTAAAGTAGATATTAACGTATACCGTGTACTATTAAACGGGTATCCGCAGAAGAGTCCACAAGAATTAGGCGTTTCCGATTGGAGAGAGGCACATTACGCAACGCAGCTCGCGGTGTGGAATGCGTTAAAACAAATTGATATTAACGATTTAGATTTCCGTAATAAAAATGTAGAAAAAGTAACGAAAGATATCGTTGCGAAAACAAACGCTAGTGAAGAACTACAAGAAATTACGATGAGTGTAGTACCATCAGAAGAACAAGAGGCAGTATTAAAAAATGAGTTTTTTGAAACAGGTTTATACACAGTGCAAACAAATGCAAAAAGTGGAACGTATAAAGTGCAAGCAACAGGTGCACCAGAAGGCGCGAAGTTCGTAAATGAAAAAGGCGAGGGAAAAACAGAATTTAATGTAGGAGAAAAGTTCCGCATTTTAATTCCGAAACAAACACCATCGGGTGGATTTAGCTTTAAAGTATCAGGGAATTTAACGAAACTACAAGGAATTGCACATAAAGGAACACCGACAATTCAAAATGCAGTTGTATTATTAGAGCGTAGTGAAGAGAAAACAAGTCCAGAGTTGGCGGTAAGTTGGAAAAAAGCAAATGGTCATGATAATAAACCAAATAAACCCTATACACCAAATGAACCACATAAACCGAATCAAATTAAAAGATAGTGGAAAAAGCATTGGCGTTTGCCAGTGCTTTTTTCTTATCTGAGTAGAAGTTAAATTATATGTTAAAAATAATAAACGGGTATAGATAACATGAAAACAATATTGGGACAGTTTAAACTATATTTTAGAATAATATAAAATATGTTAAAATCCAAACGTCACGATTAATGGATTATATTCACAAAATTGTAACATTATTCTGATTGAAAATGCTATCAAACAAAATAGAAAGCGTGTAAAATTCAGTTGGAAAAACTACCTATAGATGGTCGTATATGAATAAAATGTAAGTTTCTATTGTTTTTCACATTTTTAGATGTATAGATGACAAGACTGAAGTACATCTTTTACTATTCTCTTTTTATGTAGGAAGAGAACTCATCACAAGTAGAAAGAAGTGAGGAGGATACAATACATAAAAATTTTATAATGTAGGAAATTGAATACATTGAGAGGAATGCGGTAGTAATGGATACAGGTGCGCGAGGTGTTAGTCTATTCATTAAATGGTTTTATAAAAATAATAGGATTTTCAATTAAATGAATGTATAGGGTAGTTTGTCTAAAAAAAGGAATAGGGGACACAGATTATGTCAAAGAAGAAAAAGAGTAGGGTATTAGTAGCTGGAGTTTTTTTAGCTACGTTATTAACTCCGTATGGTCTTGAAGTGCCTAAGGTATATGCAGAGATGACGATTGAAGATAAGGAGAAACAGCAAGAAGAACGAGTGTATCAATTGCTGCCAAAAGGTGATGTAGAAGAGATACGTGAGTTGCATCAGCGTCGAATGAGTTTTTCTCCCTATGAACCAACTGGTATTTATGTAAAGCCAGGTGAAGAAGTAGTTATTCAAGTAGATGGGAATCAAAAGATTAAAGCTTATATTGGCACATATTCTTATGAAAAAGAAGAACCTAAACAATTCAATTTAAATCCTGGTGAAAATAAAATTTCTTCTCCGAATGGAGGGCTATTATACTTTTATAATTATCACAACACAGGAGAAGTAATTGCTAAAGTAAAAAAAGGTGGTATACCAAATCCTTTATTTATTTTAGGTAAACATACGACAGAAGATTGGAAACGTATGTTGAAGGAATCACCGAATTCATATGCAATCGAGATGAAAGGGGAAAATAGTTTACTAACTATGCATCCTGAGACTGTGGCGGAACATTTGAAGCAAGAAGATCCAGCTGCGTTATTAAAGAAACATGATGAAATAATTAATATAGAACATAAGATATCTGGTTTATCAAAAGATGGTGTGGGTGTTGCGAATCAAGGCAAACATTCCATTCATTATGTTGAAGACTGGTATACGGACAATTATATGTATGCGACTTATTATCGAACAGCTTATAGTAAAGGGAATTTAGAGTCAGTACTAAATCTAGAAGAGTTAACTGCGGATGGATGGGGACCTTGGCATGAAGTGGGGCATCAACATCAACAGGACACTTGGTTATGGGAGGGGCTTGGAGAAGTAACTGTTAACATTTATTCTTTAGCAGTTCAAACTGCATTTGGACATAAAACAAGGTTAGAGCAAGAAAATCGTTATGAAGCCGCATTTGCTTATCTAGGTAAACCGAATGCGCAAGAGAAGATGAATGAATTCGAAAAATTAGTTATGTTTTGGCAGTTGCATTTAGCTTATGGAGACCAGTTCTATCCGAAATTACATCAAATGTATCGTGTGTTACATGATACAGAAATGCCTAAATCTGATGAAGAGAAAAAGCAGATGTTTATTTACATGACGTCAAAAGTAGCTGGGCAAAATTTAATTCCTTTCTTTGAAAAATGGGGAATAATTCCAAATGATGATACTAGAGAGAAGATTGAAAAATTAAATTTACCAAAATTAGAAAAGGAAGTTTGGTTATCTACAGATAGCAATCCAATTCGTGAAAAACAAACTGAGTTATATGAAATTCCATATGGCGAGCCAAATAATGAAAAAATACAAAATGTAGTAATTGGTACTACATATGATGAGAAAAAAGCAAAAGAACTTGTACAGAATTTAGGAGAAGGTGTAAAAACAACAGGTGTGATTATGCAAGATAAGCCTGAAGTTGGAGAAAAAACTGTAAAAGTAGAAATTATAGATGAAAAAGGGAATAAAAATTTAATTCCTGTTGTAGTAAATGTTGGTTATGGTGATAGCTTAGTATTCAAAGGGCTCAATTATAGTACTGATATTAAATCGATTGTAACACTGCAACACGATCAGAAAAAGTTTAGTGCGACAGCTGATTCTAATCAAGTGCATTATTATTTTAAAGAAGATGCGTATTTTGAATTCACATTACTAGATCCAAATGGAAATGAGAAAAAGAAAGCAACTGTAAAAGGTGTTGAAAATGCGGAAGAATTCGCAAAATCGATTAATGGGTTAGAGTTCGAGTATGGTGACGTTGTAAAAGTGTATCACGCAGAATCAGATCGCTTTAATTGGTATCAAAATAATAACTTTATCGGCCAAGGTAGGGCGAAGGTAGAGGAAGAATTATTATTTAAAGTAACAGAAAAGGGCTTTGAGAGAATGGAAGCTCAACAAGAAGTAACAGTAGTACCGCAAAAAGTAGTAATCGGAACAGATGCTGAAAGATTAGAAGCAAAAGATTTTGTTCAAGTGAAAGATGGAGAAGTAATCGGATTTGTAGAAAAACCGAATACAACAAAAATCGGTGAACAAAAAGTAAAAGTAGAAACGAAAGATCGTTTTGGAAATAAGAAAGTGACAGAAGTGCCATTGGAAGTAATGTATGGCGATAGTTTAGTCTTCCAAGGTGATGGTAATAAAACGCGTTCTGTCGTAACTGCGGATCATAATACGAAAAAGCTACAGGCAACATTTACGGATTCTAAAGTTCATTATCGTTTTGAGAATGAAAAATATATGGGAATCACGATATATGATCAAAATGGAAATGAAAAGAAAGTTATTTCGGTAGAAGGGCAAGAGACTTCTGAAAGTTTTGCAGAACAGTTGAATGGTGTAGACTTCGCATATGGTGATGTTATTAAGGTATATCATGCAGAATCAAATCGATTAAAGTGGTATCAAAAGAATGAGTTTGTAGGTAACGGTAAAGGGAACGTGGAACAAGAGTTGTACTTTAAAATAACGGAAAAAGGTTTTGAAAAACTGGAAAGCTTACAAGAAGTAACAGCAGTACCACAAAAAGTGACAATCGGAACAGAAGCTGAAAAATTAGATGCAAAAAACTTTGTTCAAGTAAAAGGTGGAGAAGTAGTTGGTTTTGTGGAAAAACCTAGTACAACAAAAATCGGTGAGCAAAAAGTAAAAGTAGAGACGAAAGATCGTTTTGGGAATAAGACAATAACAGAAGTACCGATTGAAGTGACGTATGGAGATAGCCTGGTGTATCAAGGTGTGTCCAATGTTACACGTTCTATTGTTACGTTAAATCATGACGAAAAGAAATTACATGCAACATTTACGAATGATGTGATTCATTATCGTTTTGTGAACGAACAGTATTTAGGTTTTACGATTTATGATCAAAATGGAAATGAGAAAAAGCATATATCAGCAGACGGTCAAGAAACCTCAAAGAATTTTGCAGAACAAGTAAATGGTACTCCATTTGAGTATGGGGATGTTGTAAAAGTGTATCATGCAGAACCAAGTCGTCTGAAATGGTATAAAAAGAATGAGTTAGCAGAACAAGTAGCTTCAGCAGAAGTTGTATTTAAAATCACTCAAAGTGGATTAGAACTAGTAAAGGGGACATTGTAATAAAAAATGCGCGTAGATATTGGATCTACGCGCATTTTTTTCTATTACTCAGCTTCAGAAACAACTGTGAAGCGTTCGTTTACATGTTTTGGATTTTCGATTTCATCAAGTGCTGCTACCGCAAAGTCTTCGTAACTTACGTAGCTATCACCTTTCGCATTAACAAGAAGGTTGTCTTTGCCAGCTGTATAAGAGCCAGTGCGTTTTCCTAATGCGAATAGTGCAGAAGGGCTAATGAATGTCCAAGTAATATCATTTGTTTGATTTAGGATTTCTAAGTTTTTACCTTGGTTTTGAGCTGTTGCAAGATATTCATTTGGGAAACCTGGCGTATCAAATACACGCGTTGTTTTCTTTTCGTCTACAAATAAGCTTCCAGCGCCGCCAACAACAAGTAATTTTGTATTAGGTGCACCTTTCATAGCTTCGATAAGTACGTTTCCTGCATCTACGTGAAGGTGTTCTTGTCCGGCTGGAGCGCCGAATGCATTTACAACTACATCAAATGCTTGTAGGTCATTAGATGTAAGAGCGAATACATCTTTCTCTAAAACTTTTATATTTTCTTCTGTAATTTTTGCAGCGTTTCTTACGATTGCAGTTACTTCATGTCCGCGATCTAATGCTTCTTTTAAAATACGACTTCCTGCTTTACCAGTTGCTCCGATGATTCCGATTTTCATAATAAATCCCTCCAAAGTGTTTTGTTAAAGTGTATATCTGAAATTAAATGAATTTGTTGTAATAAGGTTTGTTACAACCTGTTGTAATCATTATAGTTACAGGTTGGTATTTTTGTCAATGGGGTAGTTTGTAGATTTACTTTTTGTTTTAGTATGCACAGTTAGAGGGAGGAGAGTCATAAAGATATTGTTACTTCGTGTCTGGCTAATATTTGGAAATTGCAAATTGTCGAAAAATGTTGATTTTTAAATGTTTTTTAAATATAATTCGTTTTATGGAGAAAAGGAGGGGTTAATTGTATGAATATTTTAGAGCAATTTGTTTCATCAACGAATACAATTCTTTGGTCATATATTCTTATTGCAATGTTAATTGGTTTAGGTATTTATTTTTCTATTAAATTGAAATTCGTACAAATTACTCATTTAGGGGAAATGGTTCGATTAATGAGTGATGGATTAACTGGAAAGACACGTAAAAAGGGAAGTGTATCGTCATTCCAAGCATTTTGTATGAGTTCAGCAGCTCGTATTGGTATCGGGAACTTAGCTGGTGTAGCGCTAGCTATTTCTATGGGAGGACCTGGAGCTGTATTTTGGATGTGGGTTATTGCGATTATTGGGGCGTCTTCAAGTTTCGTAGAAAGTACGCTTGCGCAAATTTATAAAATAAAAGATGGCAGTGGCTTCCGTGGTGGTCCTGCTTATTATATGGAAAAAGGTTTAAATAAACGTTGGATGGGAATTTGGTTCTCTATCCTTATTACAATTAGTTACGGTTTAATTTTCAACTCAGTACAAGCAAATACAGTGACATTAGCATTTAAAAATGCATTTGGTATTGAGCGTTATGTTGTAGGGATTGTACTTGCGGTATTGGTTGCGGTTATTATTTTTGGTGGTGTGAAAAGTATTGCGCGTATGTCAGAAATGATTGTTCCGCCGATGGCAATTATTTATATTGCAGTAGCTATTTTCGTTGTTATTAAAAATTATTATTTAATACCGGATATGTTTACAGAAATCTTTAAAGGTGCATTCGGTTTAGATTCAGCTGTAGGTGGCGGTATTGGTGCTGCAATGAAGTTTGGTATTCAGCGCGGATTATTTGCGAATGAAGCAGGTATGGGTAGTGCGCCAAACGCGGCTGCAACAGCTGATGTAACGCATCCAGCTAAACAAGGGTTTATTCAAACAATTGGAGTATTAGTGGATACATTCTTAGTATGTACATCAACAGCGTTTATCGTACTATGTTCTGGTGCATATAAAGCAACAAATTTAGAAGGTATTGAATTAACGCAAGTCGCGCTAAGTTCACAAATCGGTTCGTGGGCAAGTAGCTTCTTAGCGATTATCATTTTCTTATTTGCTTTCAGCTCATTACTAGGAAACTATTATTATGGTGAAACGAATATTGAATTTATTAAACGAAGTAAAACTTGGTTAACGATTTATCGTATTGCGGTTGTAGGAATGGTACTATTCGGCTCTGTTGCGACGCTTCAAGTTGTATGGAATATGGCAGACTTATTTATGGGTCTAATGGTAATCACAAACTTAATTGCGATTACACTTCTTGGCCGATTTGCGTATGCTGCGTTGGCGGACTATGTGAAACAAAAGAAACAAGGAAAAGATCCGGTATTCAGTGCAGATTCTATTCCTGGTTTAACGAACACAGAGTGTTGGGATAAGCCGGCGGTAACAGATAAAGAAAAAGCAGTATAATAAAAAGGCGAGCATCGAGATGAATTCGATGCTCGCCTTTTTTGTTGTAGTAAATGATAAAAGGGGTGAGAGGTAATTATTAATATAATTTTTGTTTGTTCATTCCTCTCGTTATTTGTAGGGAACGTACTGTCTTAAAAGTATGACTGGTCGAATAGGATGAGTGATTGAGTATTGGATAAATGCACGTACTAGTTATATTTTCACGTAAAAAAACATGTATGTTAGGAATCTTTACGTATACATGTAATGAAACCTAACGTAAAGTTCTTGATTACTAAAAGTTTTTAGAATATAATTTTCTTATTGTTAGGAAGAGGGGGCAATGCAATTATGGATTTTTTAACTAATGTAATTGGGGATATAAATAATGTCCTTTGGTCATATATCATTATAGCGATGTTAATTGGATTAGGACTTTACTTTTCGTTTCGTGTGAAATTTGTCCAAATTCGTTACTTTGGAGAAATGATTCGTTTACTTGGGGATGGAGCGAGTTCAAAAACAAGAAAAGCGCAAAAAGAAAAAAGTGGTGTATCGTCATTCCAAGCATTTTGTATGAGTACAGCATCTCGTGTAGGAACTGGTAACTTAGCTGGTGTGGCAATTGCGATTTCAGCAGGAGGACCAGGAGCTGTATTTTGGATGTGGTTAATCGCGGTAATTGGAGGAGCTTCTGCATTTGTAGAGAGCACATTAGCGCAAATTTATAAAGTGAAAGATGGGAACGCATTCCGCGGTGGCCCAGCGTATTATATGGAAAAGGGTTTAAAGAAACGCTGGCTGGGGGTTGTCTTCTCTGTTCTAATAACAGTTAGTTTCGGATTAATTTTCAACGCCGTGCAGTCAAACACAGTAGCGGCGGCTTTTGATGGAGCATTTAACACAGATGGTAAGTTTGTAGGTCTGTTTATGGCTGGTTTACTTGCAATCATTATCTTCGGCGGAGTAAAACGTATTGCACGTGCGGTTGAAATGATTGTTCCAGTAATGGCAATTATATATGTAGCAGTGGCATTATTCGTTGTTGTAACAAACATTACGGCAATTCCATATGTATTTAAAGAAATTTTCTTACATGCTTTCGGAATTAAAGAAGTAGTGGGCGGGGGATTAGGAGCTGCGATTTTACTAGGGGTAAAACGTGGATTATTCTCAAATGAAGCAGGTATGGGTAGTGCGCCGAACGCAGCTGCGACTGCAAACGTAACGCACCCAGTTAAACAAGGGTTCATTCAAACTTTAGGGGTATTTACAGATACATTATTAATTTGTAGTTGTACAGCATTTATCATTTTATTATCAGATGTACCTGGAGCGGCTGATTTAAACGGAATTCAATTAACGCAACAAGCATTAAGTCAACATATCGGACCGTGGGCTTCTATATTTGTAGCAGTTGCAATCTTCTTGTTTGCATTTAGTTCATTAGTAGGTAACTACTACTATGGTGAAACAAATATTGAGTTTTTAAATGGAAGTAAAGTTTTACTAAATGTTTATCGAATCGCGGTACTTGGTATGGTTATGTTAGGTTCTGTAGCAACAATTCAAATTGTTTGGGACTTAGCAGATTTATTCATGGGTATCATGGCTATTATTAACTTAGTGGCGATTGTATTCCTTTCTAAGTATGCTTTCGCGGCATTATCAGATTACGTAAAACAAAAGAAACAAGGAAAAGATCCAGTCTTTTATGCGGAGTCTATTCCGGGTTTAAACAATACAGAGTGCTGGGATAAGCCAGCAGTAGCAGATAAAGAAAAAGCTGTATAATAAAAAGGAACGAGCATCAGAGAAATTTGATGCTCGTTTTTTTTATGGTGATAAACTAAAGGAAGAGGGAAAATACGAACATTAATGAGTGTTTTATAATAAAATGTATTTTTTTTAAGAAAAGTGCGGATGTGAGTTATAATTTGTGTTAGAATGGAAAATGGCTTTGAGACAAGAGATTTTATGGTTTTTCATATCCGATTGAAGGTTTTGGAGGAGAAATGGAAAGTTCGGATTATTCCTTGTTTCGAGTAGTCAGACGTTCAACGTTAATGAAGAGTTAAATGGAGGATTTTATTAATGAAGTTTGTTATGTTTCTTGTAGGACTACTAGTTGTATTCGTACTCGGCTTTCTTATAAGTTCTGATCGTAAGAAAATCAAGTATAAACCAATCGCAATTATGCTTGTTATTCAGCTAGCGTTAACGTATTTCTTATTAAATACGCCAATTGGTTATATTTTAGTAAAAGGAATTTCAGATGGATTTGGAGCACTTCTTGGATATGCGGAATCTGGAATCGTTTTCGTATTTGGTGGTCTTGTTAATAAAGGAGAGGTTTCATTCTTCTTAACAGCTTTATTACCAATCGTATTCTTTGCAGTGTTAATCGGAATTCTGCAACACTTTAAAATTTTACCGATATTTATTCGTGCTATTGGTACTATGCTAAGTAAAGTAAATGGTTTAGGAAAATTAGAATCATATAATGCAGTAGCGGCCGCAATTGTTGGGCAAGCAGAAGTATTTATTACAGTAAAAGATCAATTAAGTAAAATCCCAAAACATCGTTTATATACACTATGTGCATCTTCCATGTCGACAGTATCGATGTCGATCGTTGGTTCTTATATGAAAATGATTGAACCAAAATATGTAGTAACAGCACTTGTATTAAATTTATTTAGTGGTTTCATTATCATTCATATTATTAACCCGTACGATATTACAGAAGAAGAAGATACACTGAAGTTAGAAAATAAGAAAAAACAGTCATTCTTTGAAATGTTAAGCGAATATATTATGCTTGGTTTCACGATTGCGATTACAGTAGCAGCAATGTTACTTGGTTTCGTAGCATTAATTACAGCAATCAATAGCTTGTTTGATTCAGTGTTCGGTATTACATTCCAAGCTATTTTAGGATATATTTTCTCTCCATTAGCATTCGTAATGGGTATCCCGCAAGCAGAAATGGTAACAGCGGGACAAATTATGGCAACAAAATTAGTATCAAACGAGTTTGTTGCGATGCTTGATCTAGGAAAAGTAGCTGGTGATTTATCAGCTCGTACAGTTGGTATTCTTTCTGTATTCCTTGTATCATTCGCGAACTTCTCATCTATCGGAATTATTGCAGGTGCAACGAAAGGGATCGATGAAAACCAATCAAACGTTGTTTCATCATTCGGATTACGACTTGTATACGGTGCGACATTAGTAAGTCTTTTATCCGCGATTATCGTTGGTGTTATGTTATAAACAAAGATGGTCCTAGCTTATAGCTAGGGCTATTTTTTATGGTAAATTTGCATGAAAAAACCAATTAGTTAGGAATATATTAACATATAAAAATCTTTTAAAATTTATATTGCATTTCGATTAGATAACGCTTACAATTTGATTTGTAGGTGGTATCAATTTCAGACTTTCAAGTATGGTAGGAGAGAAGAAGCTACCTTTTATAAATTGCAATTTATGTAAACGCTTACTGATTTTAGAAAACAGTTGAATAATATTTAGGGGTTTTAAATTTTTTTAACATCAATGGTCAGACGTCATTCGTTATACGTTATACGACCGATAACTCGTGGGAGAAGTGGAGGATTCATATATGAAAATCGTAATGTTTCTAGTCGGTTTACTTGTAGTATTTGTACTAGGGTTCCTTATCAGTTCAGATCGTAAGAAAATTAAATATAAACCAATTGCACTTATGCTTGTCATTCAATTGGTACTTGCGTATTTCTTACTAAATACAAAGGTCGGATTTGTATTAGTAAAAGGGATTGCAGATGGATTTGGTGCTATTTTAAAATTTGCGGAAGCAGGGGTTAATTTCGTATTTGGTGGTCTAGCAAATGATGGACAAGCACCATTCTTCTTAACAGTATTATTACCAATTATTTTCTTAGCAGTATTAATCGGGATCTTACAACATATTAAAGTTTTACCGATTATCATTCGTGCAGTCGGTTTCGTATTAAGTAAAATTAACGGTTTAGGAAAACTAGAATCATATAATGCGGTAGCAGCGGCAATTGTTGGTCAAGGTGAAGTATTTATTACAGTAAAAGATCAACTAAGCAAATTACCGAAAAATCGTTTATACACACTTTGTGCATCATCAATGTCAACAGTATCAATGTCAATCGTCGGTTCTTATATGAAAATGATTGATCCGAAATATGTAGTAACAGCACTTGTACTAAACTTATTTAGTGGATTCATTATCGTTCATATCATTAATCCATATGACGTAAAAGAAGAAGACGATATTTTAGAATTACAAGAAGATAAGAAACAAACATTCTTTGAAATGTTAGGCGAATATATTATGCTTGGTTTTTCTATCGCTGTAACAGTAGCGGCGATGTTAATCGGTTTCGTAGCATTAATTACAGCAATTAACGGTGTATTCGATTCAATTTTCGGAATCACATTCCAAAGCATTTTAGGATACGTTTTCTCACCGTTAGCATTTGTAATGGGTATTCCAACATCAGAGATGCTAACAGCAGGACAAATTATGGCAACGAAATTAGTAACGAACGAATTCGTTGCAATGCTTGACCTTGGAAAAGTAGCTGGTGATTTATCAGCTCGTACAGTAGGTATTTTATCTATCTTCCTTGTATCATTTGCGAACTTCTCATCAATCGGAATTATCGCAGGTGCAACGAAGAGTATCGATGGCAAACAAGCAAACGTTGTATCTTCATTCGGATTAAAACTTGTATACGGTGCAACGTTAGTAAGTATATTATCAGCGATTATCGTTGGGGTTATGCTTTAATAAAAACAAACGAAGTCGTTTATCTCTTGCCTAGAGGGATGAACGACTTTTTTATTTTGGTATGATAAATAATATAGAGAGGGGGATTAGGGTGCAAGAACGAGATAGTTTAAGGGAGTCTGATGAGATTATAGAGAACATTGATCAATTAACTGGAGAAGATGCTAGAGTGTTTTTGAAATTTATACATGGGTATTTAAGTATAGTAGGGGTAGGAGATGGGACGTTTACTCATAGTGACTTTGTTGAAAAGGTTTCAGAGCTTTATAAGAAGGATGTGGCGAGGGTTATTCAGCTTAGAGAAGAAATAAAAAAATCACCTTAATCCATTCATTAAGGTGATTGAAATATTATTCAGCTGGAGGCGTAAATGTACGTTTTTCTAGTTCAGCATCTAGCATAAATAGTGCGTTTGAATCGCTTGTAATACGTTTTAATTTTTGGATGATGCTATCAAATGAAGCTTCTTCTTCTACTTGCTCGTCAACGAACCATTTTAAGAAGGTAATTGTTGCGTGTTCACGCTCATCCCAAGCGATATCAGATAAGTGATAAATGCGCTTCGTTACTTCACGCTCGTGCTCAAGTGCTACTTCAAAAGCATTCAATACAGACTCATATTCGTTATTAGGATGATCAAATCCAGTAATAATAGCGCGCTCGCCGCGGTCATTAATGTAGTTGTAAAGCTTCATTGCGTGGAAACGCTCTTCTTCAGCTTGTACAAGGAAAAAGTTAGCGAATCCATCATAGCTTTCCGCTGTACAGTAAGCAGCCATTGCCATATAAGCGTGGGCAGAGTAAAATTCAAAATTCATTTGTTCATTTAGTGCGTCGTGCAATTTTTTAGATAACATAAAATCCCCCTTATTATTTTGACAAGAACATTATATCACAATTGATAATCTTCTCATTTAGATGTTTCGAATCTTTTTGAAAGCTTTGTGACGTGTGTTTCCATAATGTCTTGTAAATCCAAATCATATTTTTGTGAAAGAACAATAAGATTAGAAAGTACATCACCAAGTTCTTCTTTTAGTTCTTGTTTTAGCTCTTCTTGTGTTTTCGTTTGTTCATCAGGGCGATCACGACCGATTTCAATTGCGCGAACAACGCGTGAAACTTCCCCAACTTCCTCAGTTAAGAAATTTAAGCGAATAAAGGAGTTGTACTGTGACCAGCTTCGTTTTTCGTAAAATTCCTCCACCCATCTTTGAAATGCGACGATATCCATTTCTTCCTCATCCCTTCAATATGTTGTACAATACTCATTGTATCATAACAATATATAGTTTCGGGGTGTAGGAATGAGAAAGATTTGTGTGTTTGCAGGTTCAAATTTAGGGGGAAGACCAGAATTTAAAGAGCAGGCAATAGAGTTAGGCAAAATGTTTGTTGAGAACGATTATGAGCTTGTATACGGCGGTTCATGCGTTGGATTAATGGGAGAAGTAGCAAACGAAGTTCTTCGTTTAGGTGGACGTGTAACAGGTGTTATGCCGCGCGGTCTATTTCGAGGAGAAATCGTACATACAGGATTAACAGAATTAATTGAAGTAGAAACAATGCATGAGCGCAAGGCGAAAATGGCAGAGCTTGCGGATGCTTTCATTGCATTACCAGGTGGATACGGAACGTTTGAGGAATTATTTGAAGTTGTATGTTGGTCACAAATTGGTATACATGATAAGCCAGTTGGTTTATTAAACATTAAAGACTTTTACGGACCAATTCTGCAAATGGTTGATCGCGCAGCGGAAGAAGGCTTTATGAACCCGTCGAATAAAAAGTTGATTGTTTCAGCTGAGACGGCAGCTAAATTAATTCATGAAATACAAAATTACGAGCGTCCTGTTTTGGGAACTAAGTGGAAGCAGTTATCATAGTACATTTTTATAGTAGATTTTGGAAACACATGTCTTTTTATCGCAAAAAGGCATGTGTTTTTAATTTGGTTAAATATATTGATAGTGAGATGTGAAATCGTTGGAAGAGGGGAAGTAGATGGAGGTATGTTTTACTGACTTAAAAAAGAACATCTGAATAAAAGGTGAGTAAGGAATTATTGAGTGACATAGAAATGTTCCGTTAAAGGGTCAGATTGTGGAAGATAGCGAATGTTTTTTATGAAGGTAATAGAGGTTTTTTTAATCGAAATCAGAATAAATTTTATAGATGTAATCCTTTGGGAATTTTTTAATCAGCTATGTATCATAATCTAATCATTAAAATGAAAATTGGAGGAGAAATGAGCATGGGCCGTTCTGTATTAAAAATGTATAACTACCACTTATGGGCAAATGAAGTTATTTTAAATCGCTTAAAAGAACTACCGCAAGACATTTTCCATAAGGAAGTTAAGAGTGGTTTTTCTTCGGTGGCAAAAGTAATGTCTCACATATACCTCACAGATTTAGCCTGGCTTGAGATTATTTCTGGTAAAAGCATGAGTGATGCAATGGTACACACAGACCAATTGAAAGAACAGCTGGAAACAAAAAATATTGAGGAAATGGAAACTAGTTTTTATGAATTATCTAAACGATATAAAGAACTTTTAAGTAGTCAACAAGATTATGAAAAAGTGTTTAAGGTTGATAATCCATATGCTGGGCACCTGGATACGACGGTTTCTGAAACAATACTACACGTCGTCACCCACGGAGCATATCACCGTGGGAATATAGCCACAATGTTGCGGCAAATGGGGCATACCTCTGTTATGCAAGATTTTGGACTATTTCTATATTCAAAATGAATTCTTTTTATTTACCATAGAATATGGGGTTTTATGATGTTTTTGGGGACTGCTTTTATTAATGGTTTAAGCTTAATTATGTATTATACAAAAAAGGCATTCCGTATTACTTCGGAATGCCTTTATCACTTTTATTATTTTGTTTCTTATACAGGTACCAGCCACCCCAACCGCCACCAATAGCTACAACAACGAGGAAAGCATAGTCTTTAACCTCGACACGTATATTGAAAATATTAGCTATAAGTAAGAGAATCCCAACTGTTATTAACGCAAAAAATGCTCTAATTAAGTAGTCTTTCAACTGAACCACTCCCGTCATTTAAGTAGTAAATGATGAACTTGGACAAGCTTTTTGGATCTAATTACTAAAGGGTGTTTCCTATATTTTAACATAAAAGAGATTGTAATATATTGATAAAAGTAGAAAAGGTGAGTGCTAATATTGTCGTGATTTGTTGGTAAAGCGATATTCTTTGTCGAAACGTTGATATATCGTGAGTTGCGATCGATATAATTTTATGTATTATCAAGTGCGACCAATCAATAGAAAAAAGCGACTCTGAACGAGCCGCTTCCGCTTTAAGTGGTATCCAGCTCCAGCGGCTAGAATCTCCGGTCATTTCGCTCTCTCGCTCGAAGCAAAAAGCGCTTCAAGGTCGAGAGCTCCAATGTCCTGCGATTCTGAGCGAGCCGCTTCCGCTTTAAGTGGTATCCAGCTCCAGCGGCTAGAATCTCCGGTCATTTCGCTCTCTCGCTCGAAGCAAAAAGCGCTTCAAGGTCGAGAGCTCCAATGTCCTGCGATTCTGAGCGAGCCGCTTCCGCTTTAAGTGGTATCCAGCTCCAGCGGCTAGAATCTCCGGTCATTTCGCTCTCTCGCTCGAAGCAAAAAGCGCTTCAAGGTCGAGAGCTCCAATGTCCTGCGATTCTGAACGAGCCACCTCCGCTTTAAGTGGTATCCAGCTCCAGCGGCTAGAATCTCCGGTCATTTCGCTCTCTCGCTCGAAGCAAAAAGCGCTTCAAGGTCGAGAGCTCCAATGTCCTGCGATTCTGAACGAGCCACCTCCGCTTTAAGTGGTATCCAGCTCCAGCGGCTAGAATCTCCGGTCATTTCGCTCTCTCGCTCGAAGCAAAAAGCGCTTCAAGGTCGAGAGCTCCAATGTCCTGCGATTCTGAACGAGCCACCTCCGCTTTAAGTGGTATCCAGCTCCGGTGACTAGAACAGTCGGTCATTTCGCGCCTTCCTGTGAGGCAAAAAGCGCCTCTTCGTCAGGAGCTCCAATGCCCTCCTGTTCTGAGCGAGCCACCTCCGCTTTTAAATATATTATTGATTCAAGAATGCACGTAGCATCCAAGCGTGTTTTTCTAGTTCTGTGTAGATGCCTAGCAATAGGTCAGATGTCATTTCGTCGTCAGATTCTTGAGCGATTACCATGCCTTTTTTTAGTTCAGTTAGCATCATTTCGTAGTCTTTCATGATTGCTTCGACCATCCCTTCTGCAGTTTCTCCGTAAGCTGCTTCTTGAATAGAAGATAGTTCTAAGTATTCTTTCATTGTTGCTACTGGTTTGCCGCCAATTGCTAAAATACGTTCTGCGATTTCATCGATGTGAGTAGCTGATTCTGTGTAAAGCTCTTCAAATTTTTCATGTAGTGTGAAGAATTGAGGTCCTTTTACGTACCAATGGAAGTTGTGTAGTTTTGTAAATAAAACGCTCCAGTTTGCTACTTGTTTGTTTAATGCTTCGATTACTTGTGTATTCATTATGATCAATCTCCTCTTGAGTTATTATTTTATATGAATTACTAATTTATAATTATTATAATCTAGTAATTTGTATAAATCAACCCTTTTGCTGGAATTAATTTGAACAAATTATGAACTGTTGTAAATAAAAAATCCCTATTACTATGAAGTAATAGGGATTTTTTATTATATAGCTCCAGCGGCTAGAATATTCGGTGGCTTCGCTTTTTCCTACGAGCCTCTTCCGCTTTTAGTTGTTATCCAACTTGTTTCTTCTCTTCTAAATCTTGCCCATCCCAACACTCTGTATTCTTTAAGCCAGGGATAGAACTTGCAATGAAAACAGGATCTTTTCCTTGTTTCTTTTGTTTTATATAGTCTACTAATGCCGCATAGGCGAACTTGCTAAGGAATGAGATGGCAATTAAGTTTGTAAATACCATTAGTCCCATAAAGAAATCAGCTAAACTCCAAACCGTTTGAAGGGCAGCGATAGATCCGAAGAACACCATTCCGACAACTGCAACACGATAAATCAGTAACCATGTTTTGCTTTCTTTAATGAATGCGATATTTGTTTCACCATAATAGTAGTTTCCTAGTAAAGAACTGAAAGCGAATAGGAAAATAATAATCGCTAAGAAAGTGCTTGCCCACGGTCCAATTTGTGAACTTAATGCTTGTTGTGTTAATTCAATACCTTCTAAATTAGATCCTTTGTAAAGTCCAGAACATAATACGATAAACGCTGTTGATGTACATACTAAGAATGTATCTACGAAAACACCTAATGCTTGAACAAGTCCTTGTTTTACAGGGTGAGATACATCTGATGTTGCTGCTGCATTAGGAGAGCTACCCATACCTGCTTCTGTCGCGAATAAACCGCGCTGAATTCCGAATTTGATTGCTGCTCCAATACCACCAGCGATAGCTTGGTCTAAACCAAATGCGCTGTTAAATATTTCTGTAAAAATGCTTGGTAACATAGTGAAGTTGTTAATTACGACAAAAACAGCTACGCCGATATAAATGATTGCCATTGGAGGAACAATCATTTCTGTAATACGTGAAATGCTCTTGATACCACCAAAAATAATAACTGCAACTAATAAAGCTAATAGAGCTCCTACGATCGTTCGCTCTAGTCCAAAAGCATTTTCAAATGCTATTGTTACCGTGTTTGCTTGTACAGAATTGAAAATTAATCCGTACGCAACTGTAATAAGAAGTGAAAACCAAACACCCATCCAGCGTTTGTTTAACCCTTTTTCCATGTAATACGCTGGTCCACCACGGAATCTGCTTCCATCTTTTACTTTATAAATTTGCGCGAGCGTACATTCTACGAAACTAGTAGCTGCTCCAAGGATAGCGATAAACCACATCCAAAATATTGCGCCAGGTCCACCCATTGAAATGGCTAATGCTACACCAGCTAAGTTTCCGATACCGATACGTGCCGCCGCACTTAAGCAAAATGCTTGGAATGGAGAGATGCTATCTTTCTTTTTTTCTTTTCGATTAAATCCTTTACTAATTAAACTGACCATCTCACGGAAATGAGTAATTTGGACAAATTTTAATTTGAAAGAGAAATAAAGACCGAAGCCGATTAACATTGCAATAAGAATATATGACCATAAAATATTATTCGTTACCTCAAGGAATCTGCTAAAGATATCAACCATATAATACACTTCCTTTTTTTCATAATAAGAAAATTATATGCAAAAAATATACCAGAATCAATTTTTCTAAAAAATCATGTTACTTAAACGTACTTTGTGTTATGATTATGTTACATCGTAATATTTTTAGAATTATTTACATTTTAAAAAACTAAATTTAAAGCGAAAAAGAGGGGATAATTTGAAAGAAGAATCTTTATTGAAAGTAAGTCTTAAGAGTTTGAAAATAAGAAGTAATTTATTTTTTATCATTACATCTTTAAGTATCTTTTTAGGAGCCACTTATTATTACAATAAAAGATTTCCAAGTCATAGGTATCCTGAATGGTTAGAATTTCTAAAATTGATTGGATGAACAAAAGACAGAAAAACAGAAAATTAAAATAAAGAAGTTATGGAGGAGCTAAATATGAATATTAGAGAAAGTGAACTTCCGGGTATTGGTTATAAATTTCAAATCGTTACGAAAGGTAACGAAAAGATGGTGATCGTCATTCATGATGATGGGCGTAGAGAAATGTATCATTTTGATTCAGATCATGAAGAAAGCATCTCAAGTATTTCATTACATGACTCAGAGGCGAGACAAATTGCAGCAATATTAGGTGGAATGGTATACAAACCTAGAGCATTAGAAAATGTTGAGATGGTCTTTGAAGGTTTAGCAATTGAGTGGTTTAAAGTGGAGAATGCAGCTCCGGCAATCGGAAAAACAATTGGCGACCTTGAAATAAGAAAAACATATAGCGTAACGATAATTGCAGTTATGAAAAAGAATATGAAAAAGCTATTTAATCCAGGTCCAGACACGGTGATTGAAGAAGGAGATATGCTTGTAGTTTCTGGTGAGAGA
Organism: Bacillus sp. FSL P2-0099; assembly: GCF_038007445.1. Classification (NCBI taxonomy): domain Bacteria; kingdom Bacillati; phylum Bacillota; class Bacilli; order Caryophanales; family Bacillaceae; genus Bacillus; species Bacillus sp. FSL P2-0099. The sequence continues at coordinate 4,945,322 of NZ_JBBOXE010000001.1, read as the reverse complement.
GAAGAAATTAAAAAGATTATTAATGAATTACTTTCGAATAGGGGGACTGACTAGATGGATACTTTAATTTTTGAAGTTGGTACAGCTTTAGTTTTAGTAGCAATTGCGGCGGTAATCGCTGGAAAGTTTAAATTCTCAGTAATTCCTTTTCTAATTGTTCTTGGCATGTTAGTAGGGCCGCACGCGCCGACAATAGGTGTTATCGATCTCAAATTTATTGAAAGTGCAAGTGTGATATCCTTCCTTGGAAGGATTGGTGTTCTGTTCCTTCTTTTCTATCTGGGATTAGAGTTTTCGATGAAAAAACTAATTAAATCTGGACGTTCTATCGCGATTGGCGGAACAATCTATATTTTGATTAACTTTTCACTAGGATTATTATACGGATTTATAATGGGATTCCCGTTACTCGAAATCTTAATTATTGCGGGTATTATTACGATTTCTTCTAGTGCTATCGTTGCAAAGGTATTAGTTGATTTAAGAAGAACTGGTAATAATGAAACCGAATTAATTTTAGGAATTATTATGTTTGAAGATATATTCCTTGCTGTATATTTATCAGTAGTTTCTGGCTTAGTTCTTGGGGATCACGCTTCCTTCTTAGGTGCCCTTACGTCAATTGGAATTGCTTTAGGATATATGCTTCTATTCTTTATTGTGGCTAGAAAAGCAACGCCGTTATTAAATAGATTGCTCAATATTAGTTCAGATGAAATTTTTATTATTGTAGTATTTGCTTCGTTGTTCTTTATTGCAGGTTTTTCAGAAACAATTCACGTTGCAGAAGCAATCGGGGCACTTCTTTTAGGGTTAGTTTTCTCTGAGACAGAGCATAGTGATCGAATTGAACATCTTGTTGTTCCATTTAGAGACTTCTTCGGAGCTATCTTCTTCTTCAGTTTCGGATTAAGTATCGATCCGTTTTCATTGGGCGGAGCAATATGGTTAACGTTAGGTGCTGTACTTCTGACGATAATCGGAAACTTTGTAGCAGGGATGATTGCAGGAAGACAAGCTGGATTATCTCATAAAGCATCAACAAATATTGGATTAACAATCGTTTCAAGGGGAGAATTCTCAATCATTATGGCTAATATCGGTATCGCGGGTGGGTTAATGTCGGTATTGAAACCATTCTCAGCACTATACGTGCTTATACTATCGATCTTAGGTCCACTTCTGACGAAAGAGTCAAAGAATGTATATAAATTTTTAAATAAAATCTTTAAGTGGGATACGAAGACTAGATAAATTTTGAAAAAATAAAAGTACAAGATATTTACTGCTTGTACTTTTATTTTTTGCAATGAAAACAGTAAAGAGAGGTAAATGATGTTAGGAGAGTTGATTCATTCAGTTTTAGTTTTTCTAGAAGGACTTGGTTATTGGGGAATTATGCTGGGATTAATGATAGAGGTTATCCCAAGTGAAATCGTATTATCTTATGCAGGTTATTTAGTATCAACAGGAAGCATTACATTTTGGGGGGCTGTCGCGTTCGGTACAATTGGTGGTGTAATCGCACAACTATTCATTTATTGGATCGGTCGATACGGAGGAAGACCTGTTCTTGAGCGATATGGAAAATATATTTTGATTCAGAAGAAACATATTGATTATGCTGAAGCGTGGTTTAATCGTTACGGAACTGGTGTTATTTTTACAGCGCGTTTTATTCCTGTTGTGCGTCATGCTATTTCGATACCAGCGGGTATTGCGAAAATGTCACATGCTAAGTTTATTACGCTAACTACACTAGCTGTTATTCCATGGTCAATTGTATTTGTATATTTAGGTTTTAAATTAGGAACAGAGTGGGAAAGTATTAATAAAGTAGCTGGGCCATATGTGAAATACTTTGCACTTGCTGCTATTGTTTGTGCAATTGGTTATTTTATATTAAAAAAAATGATGAAAAAAAAGTGATTACGGAAAAAGAATCTATGCTGACATAGATTCTTTTTTATCGTCATTTTTTAAAGGATGAAAGTGTATGTTTAATATTTACCATATTGTGGCATATATATAGGAAAAGGGAGTTTAGGAAGGGGATTATTGAGAAATGGAACTCCAGTTTCAAAATGTATATCAACAAGTTGAGAATTGGTATGTGTTGGATTCGGAGCTTCCTTGGGATGTCAAAAAGTTAAGAAATGATTTGTTTTCTCTTATTGAAGTAAGTGCAACGCCAGTTATTTTTTGCGATACGTGTGATGCGAATCATGTACTTTTATCATTAGGAGAAGAAGAAGAGGAGTTTTTATTCCCAGTAGGTGGTTTTTATCATAAAGAAAAACAATTAATTTTCGTTTGTATGTGGGAAGAGTATGAGCAAGTGCTCAAAACGCTATTGCATGAATTCAGGCATGCGATGCAGCATAAGGACGATGTACTATATGTTGGAAATGAACTATACGAAGAAAGATGGATCGAGAAAGATGCGAGGCATTTCGCGGAGAGGAAGCTAGATGAATATAAAAATAGAAATTTAATCTGAAGCATAGTGGAGGAAAATCACTGTGCTTTTATTTATTGCTAATTAAAAATAAGTAGTTGACCTTTAATAAGTTTAGTTCTAAACTAATAGTATCAAATGAGCGAGGTGATGGAATGAAAGCAGGGGAAAGGCTTGGAGTACTATTATGGTTTCGTTTATCACGCTTTTATAATAGAAGTATTCGTGAGACGAATCAGCATTTGAAAAAGTGGAATGTATCTGCCGCTCAGTTTGATGTATTAGTTCAAATTGGAGGAAACGATCGTTTAACGCAGCAAGAACTTGGAAATAAGTTGTTTGTTACGAAAGGAAATGTTACTCAACTTTTAAATAAGATGGAGCAACTAGATTGGATTCAGCGTGAACAAGAAGGTACTACGAAATATATTTCATTAACAGAAAAGGGAAAGGTTCTATATGAAGAAATAGTCCCGCCGCAAGAAACATTTCAAGCAGAGCAATTTGATAAGTTAAATAGAGAAGAACAAAAACAATTATTAGAATTACTGAAGAAGTTGCAGTGATAAAATTAAAAATAAATATCTCGATTTCGAGATAAAATGAGGTGAAGGATATGTTTAGAAAAGTTGATTATAAAAATATGGGAAGAGCAAATCACGGTTGGTTAAATACACATTTTCATTTTTCCTTTGCAAATTATTATAATCCAAACAACATGAATTTTGGAGCAGTACGTGTTATGAATGATGATTTAATAGCGCCACAAACTGGTTTTGATATGCATCCGCACCGTGATATGGAGATTATCTCTTACGTTATAGATGGTGAATTAACACATGAAGATAGTATGGGGAATCGCGGGACAATTGAGCGTGGGCATGTTCAATATATGAGTGCAGGTACTGGTGTATTTCACAGTGAGCATAACTTAGGAAGTGAAACATTACGTTTATTGCAAATTTGGATTTTACCAGACCGCGACGGTCATAAACCAAACTATGGTGAGTTTAAATTTGATTGGAGTAAACGTGAAAATGAGTGGTTCCATATGGTATCTCCTTCTGATGGAGATGCACCAATTCATATTCACCAAGATGCAAATTTATATTCTTTATCATTAGAAGCTGGTAAAGAAATTCATTTTCCTGTTAAAGAAGGACGTCAATTGTACCTTGTACAAATTGAAGGTAGCAGCGTTGTAAACGGTGAAGCACTTGTAATGCGTGATGCAGCGGAGGCTGTAGAAGAATATATTCGCATTCAAGCGAAAGAGAAGTCTCACTATTTAGCAATTGAAATGAAAATACAATAAAGTGAGGCTTTAATCAGTGGTGGCTTTCCAGCATATAAATAGCGGAATGAAAAGTTATAGGAAAGAGGACATCGTTTTTCGATGTCCTCTTTTTGGTGAGTTTAATTATCAGAAAAAACTTTCTCAATTTTTGAGAGCAGGTATTGGAAAGAGTATTCAGAATATTTATAAAGGTGTTAAAAACTTTTAGGGAAATGGGGAGTGTTAGATTGAAAAAGCAAGTAATTTCATCAGCATTAGCATTAACTGTTATCGCAAGTGGGTTTGGGGCATTTGGAGCAACTACGACGAAAGCAGAAGAGCAAAAAATCCAGTATCACCAAGAGTTTAAAACGCCAGCTTACATAGGTGAAGAATGGAAAGCGCCGGAAGGACTAGATAAAAAAGAGACGGTCTTTCAATATTTAGAGAGTAAAAAAGATATGTTTAAACTAGCAGGAAATATTGACAAACATTTCAATATCGTTGGTGAGGAAAAAGATGCTGAGTCTGGTACAACACATGTGAAGTTAGTTGAGAAGCATAATAACATTCCTGTGTATGGTTCAGATCAAACAGTTACGCTTGATAAAGAGAATAATGTAAAAGCATTTTTCGGACAAGTTATTCCGAATTTAGATAATAAAAATATTCCTGCATCTGCAAGTATTAGTGCGGAACAAGCAGAAACGATTGCAAAAGCTAATATTGAGAAAGAAATTGGTAAAGTAAAGAATTATGATGGTGTGAAAAAAGATTTATATGTGTATGAAAAAGATGGTCAATACTATCTTGCATATCTTGTAAAAGCGTCGGTTTCGAAACCAGCTCCAGGATATTGGCATTACTTTGTTGATGCAACAAATGGAAATGTTATTGAGAAATATAATGCTGTAGATAACATTACTGGATTTGGTTACGGAGTATTAGGTGCTAGACAATCATTTGAAATTGCTCAAGATACGAAAACAGGAGCGTTCAACTTATTTGATGGTACACGAGGACAAGGTGTCCATACATTTGATGCAGAGAATATGAACGAAGACTGGTTTAATTTATTCTCACAAATTCTTGGATATACAGGAGAAGAAATTGGAAGTAAATCTAAGTTCTTCGAAGATAAAGCGGCAGTTGATGCGCATGTGAATGCAGGAAAAGTATATGATTATTATAAAAAGACATTTAACCGTAACTCTTTCGATGATAAAGGTGCAAAACTTATTTCTGCTGTTCACGTAGGTGAATCTTGGAATAACGCAGCGTGGAACGGTGTACAAATGATGTATGGTGATGGAGATGGTAAGACATTTATTCCATTATCAGCTGGCCTAGACGTTATTGGCCACGAATTAACGCATGCTGTAACTGAACATACAGCAAACCTTGTATATAAAAATGAATCAGGAGCGTTAAATGAATCGTTATCTGATATTATGGGCGTCATGGTTGAGAAGAAGAGCTGGGATTTAGGTGCTGATATTTATACACCTGGTAAACCTGGAGATGCACTTCGTTCTCTAAAGGATCCAGCATCTATTCCAAACCCATTAAAACCAGGTGAAGGTTACCCAGATCACTATAATAAACGTTATACTGGAACAGCTGATAATGGCGGCGTTCATATTAACAGTAGTATTAATAATAAGGCGGCGTATTTAGTGTCTGAGGGCGGCACGCATTACAATGTGAAAGTAACTGGAGTGGGCCGTGAAGCGACAGAAAAAATTTACTATCGTGCTCTTACAAAATATTTAACTGCAAACTCTGATTTCAAAATGATGCGTCAAGCTGCACTTCAATCAGCAGAAGATTTATTCGGTAAAAACTCTAAAGAGGTACAAGCTGTAACGAAAGCTTATGACGCTGTAGGAGTAAAATAATAAGAGAAAAAAGACCTGACTGGATTGTCAGGTCTTTTCCTTATTTAATCACGAATACCTAGTGCGATTTTCGCCATACGCGACATACGTTCTTTCGTCCATGGCGGATTCCATACAACGTTTACTTCTATTTCATTTACTTCAGGTACGTTCGTTGATAATACTTTTTTAACGTCTGATACGATTTGGCCAGCCATTGGACAACCGATAGAAGTCATCGTCATTGTAATGACAGCATTATTATTTTCATCTGCTGTAACGTCATAAACTAATCCAAGATTGATAATATCAACACCTAATTCAGGGTCAATAACAGCTTCTAGGTTCGCATATAACTTTTCTTCAAATGCTTGTTGTGACATGTGTAGCACCCCCTAAATATTAATGATATCGGTTCTCATTATAACGGATATGCGGGATAAGTGCAGGAAATGAGCTTAAAAAAATATTTCTCCCTGAGAGAGGAATATTTTTTTGAAAAGCTATTCAGTTTTAAAATGAGATACAAGCTGATCTAATTCTTCAACTGTTTGTTTCATTTGTTTTGCAGTGAGAGTCATTTCATTCATCACGATGACTTTCTGTTCAGCAGATTGTGCCGTTGCGGCTGTTTCACTAGATACTTCATTTGAAATAGAAGCGATGTTATTAAGTGAAGCGTTCATTTCTTCAGCGCTTGCAGCCATTTCTTCAGCAGTTGCTGATATGTCTTGCATTTGAGTTGATACTTTATTTACTTGTTCAACAATTGTTGTGAAAGAAGTACCAGCCTCACGAACGACAGTAATGCCTTCAAATGCTTCAGAGCGGCCTTGAGACATCATAGAGCTAGCAGTTTCCGTATCATTTTGAATTTGATGAAGCAATTGGTTAATATCTTTTGCCGCTGTTTTTGATTGTTCCGCAAGTTTACGAACTTCATCAGCTACGACAGCAAATCCTTTTCCTTGTTCACCAGCACGAGCCGCTTCAATAGAAGCATTTAAAGCAAGTAGATTCGTTTGCTCAGCGATATTAGAAATAGATTGTACAGCCGTATCAATATATTTCGTATGGGTGATTAGACGTTCGACTACTTCTGATGTAGCATTTACAGCTTCATGTATCGTTGTCATTTGTGAAACAGATTTTTGGATAACAGTACTTCCGTCGTTAGCGTGTTCATATGTAGCTACAGCAAGTTCGGCTACAGATGAAGCAGATTCAGCGATACGCTGAACACTTATTGCCATATCATCCATCGCAGTCGAGCTTTCTTCCATACTAGAAGTTTGCGATTGAATACTTGAATTTAAGTTGGACATCGAGCTTTGAACTCTTATTGTTGCCTCGCGTGATGTATTAGTCTTTTCTAGCATATTTTCAGAAGCTGTTTGTACTTCTACAGATGTTTTTTGAACACGATTAATGATATGCTGCAAGTTTTCTAACATTTTATTAAATGATGTGGCAATAGCACCGATTTCATCATTGCTATTTACTTGTAGACGGGCTGTTAAGTCGCCTTCTTGAGAGGCTAATTCTTTTAGTTTAGTATCAATTTGTTGAATTGGTTTTACAAGCTTACCAGAGAACCACCATGCAAGAATAATTGCAGTTACAATACAAATAACAAGTGATAAGAAGACAACATATTCAATTCGTAGTGAAGATTGATCGATTTTTTCAATAGATTGTTCACGTAATTTAGCTTGTTCATTAGTGTAATTTGTGAAATCACCGATTACTTTATAAACAGTGCCATTCTCTGTAGAAGCTACTTGTAAAGCTTCTTCCCATTTTTGTTCTTTTGCAAGAGTGAATACTTTCTCTTCAATGAACTTTCTCCAAGTGGATCCTAATTCCATTGTGCTTTTCACGGACTGAGAAGTGTTAGGGTTAGAAAGAAGTTGCTCTTTTGTATCTTCAAGACGTTTACTCATCTCATTAAACTTGTCTAATTCGACTTGATCATGTTGTAGTAAATAACCTCTTAAAGCAGAAAGTTGTACTTGATAAGCGTCTCCGCGCTCTTTCAATTCTGTTGCAAGAGGAGAAATTTCTTTTTGTAATGTTTCAGCTTTATGAGACTGATCCATGGTAAAGAATAAAATAAAAGCTAAGGCGATGCCGAATAAAGCGCAAATCATTCCCATCATGAACATTAGTTTTTTTCGAATGCTAATAAAATTCATATGATAAAAATCCTCCTTGTAAAATCTTAGTATTAGAATTAATTAATTAATGTAAAAAATTGAAAGAAAGCTTTACTCCATCTGGAATAAAGCTTTCTTCTTTCCTTTAGGAATTATAGCAGACAGAATGGGAGATAGAAAGAGATATTTTAGCGTGAAAAAAGAGAGACTCTAAATCGCTCTTTCTAACAATTTAGAGTTCGTAGAAGTATAAATGAAATTTTCATTTTAACTATTTGTTTTGAAATGAGAAACGAGCACTTCAAGTTCTTGCACAATTGTTTTCATTTCTGATGATTTTTTAGCAACGACACTCATTTTGTTTACTTGGTCACCAGCTGAAATTGCTGTTTTCGATGTTTCGGCAGCAACTTCATTTGAAATAGAAGCGATATTATTTAAAGCTGCATTCATTTCTTCAGAACTTGCGGCCATTTCTTCAGCAGTTGCAGACATTTCTTGTATTTGTGTAGAGAAATTGTTAATGTGATTAACAATTTCTGAGAATGAAGATCCAGCGGTACGAATGACTGTAATTCCTTCAGAAGCTTCTGACTGACCTTGTGTCATCATGTCATTTGCTATTTTTGTGTCCGCTTGAATTTGATGAAGTAAATGGTTAATGTCATTTGCTGCTAGCTGAGATTGTTCAGCAAGTTTTCGTACTTCATCGGCAACAACAGCGAATCCTTTTCCGTGTTCACCAGCACGGGCCGCTTCAATAGAAGCATTTAAAGCGAGCAAATTCGTCTGCTCGGCAATATTAGAAATAGATTGAAGTGCAGTATCAATATGATTCGTATGTGTAATAAGTCGCTCTACCACTTGTGATGTAGCGTTAACAGCTTCGTTAATTGTATGCATTTGTGTAATAGATTTTTCAATGACTTTATTTCCATCATCTGCTTTTTCAGAAGTTGTAACAGCTAGGCTAGCGGCAGAAGAGGCAGCTTGTGCAATGCGCTGAACACTCGTTGCCATATCATCCATTGCGGTTGAACTTTCTTCAATGCTAGAAACTTGTGAACGAATATTGTGCTCAAGAGCATTCATAGTCTCTTTAGTTTTTGCGGTATTTTCCATAGAAGCAGTTGTTTCGATAAACACATTTTCAGAAGCTTCTTTTACACTTGTTGATGTTTGTTGAACTTGCTTTATTATACGCTGTAAGTTAGCAAGCATTTGATTAAAGGAATTTGCGATGTCACCAATTTCATCTTTACTCGTTACGTGTAATCTAGCGGTTAAATCGCCATCTTGAGAAGCTAATTCTTTTAACTTCGCATCAATTTGTCGAATCGGTTTAACGAGTTTACCAGAGAACCACCATGCCAATAGAATAGACGTTAATGTACATGTAATGAGTGAGAAGAAAATAATATATTGAATAAGGGATGAAGAAGACTCTACGTCAGCAATTAATACGTCCCGTTTGTCATTTTCTTCATTTGCATATTTAGTAAAACGACTTAAAAGATCATTTACATAATCTGTTTGAGCAAGAGCAATTTTGGATGCTTCATCCCATTTTCCTTCCCGTGCAAGAGGAAGGACTTCATTATCTACGACGCTGCGCCATTTTGCTCCCATTAAAATGGCCTCTTTCATTCCTTCTGGGAGTTTTTTATCACTTGTTACTTTCTCCCTAGTATCAGCTAGTTTTTTTCCTTCCCGGTTGAATTTATCCAATCCTTTTTGGTCATGTGATAGTAAATATTCTTGTAAACCAGCGACTTGCGCTTGGAACCAATCGCCACGTTCTTTTAAAATCGTTGCTCTTTTCGATACATCATTCTTTAATGTTTCGATTTCACTTGCTTGATTCATCGCGAATGAAAGAATAACAATAAGAGCAATGCTAAATAAGGAAGAAATGCTTAAGAGTGTGAACAGTAGTTTTTTTCGAATGCTAACATATTTCATTGTTACCCCTACCTTTTTCTGAAAAACTATTTATTGTAATTTATAAATATTGAGAACGAAACTAATAAAAACATAATTAAGAAGTTATTAATCTGTTCAATGAAAATTATAGCAGATAATGGAATATGGCAGATTAATGTGAGTAAATGTTCTTAAAATGTATACATTTGTATATCAAAAAATTCATAAATAAAAATCAGAAATGGTATTGTAATTTGAAATAACATCCTGTATACTTCTAATTAGTTGATAACGATTATCACTATCAATTGAACATTACTCTTCGTTATGTTGGTCATACCCCTTTTTGACGACGTAAGTCAGAGACGAATGTTGAAATATCTTGTGTCCTATTCTACAGAATTATGGTAATCTCCAACCTCAACTTATATGCGTAAGCATGCAAAAAAAGGATCCTATCCGTGAAGGGATCCTTTTTTGCATGTTGTCGCAATTAATGTGTATAGACCTGGTATACGTTCTTCAATTCCTTCGGGTGAAGTAGAAGGGAAAACCCACCTTTGATGAGACCCGTGTTCTTCAACTAGCTTTTCAATTTTAAAACGTTCTTCCGCAAGTGTTGTAACAATTTCTCCTAACGTCCAGCGGCGTATGCTTGTCTTCGGTAATGATTCTTTCTGCGATTCTGTAAGAAGAATGCTATAAGCAACATCATCTTCAATCAATTCTTCATCGAAATAATTTCCATTGGCCCGAAATGATGGATGATCTACACCTAATAATTTAGTGTAAATAGGATGATAGTCACGAAGGATAAGCATTCCATCTTGTTTAAGTAAGTTAGCAATCTTTTGAAAGAGTGGTTTTAAATCTAAAAAGTAATGAAGTACACCAAGTTCCAGCAATACGACATCAAATGATTCGGAAAGATTTACATCCAGTACATCAGAGACGATGTATTGGATAGAGACACCAGCAGCTTCGGCTAGTTCGGTTGCGTATTTTTCATTACTTGCTGAAATGTCTACAACTGTTACATCGGCTCCTAAAAGAGCAAGAGCAACTGCTTTATTTCCTTTTGATCCGAGTAAATTAATAATACGCTTTCCTTTTGGAGATTGTATGTAAGCTAAATAATGATTTACCTCGCGCACGGGATCTTCCATGAGCTTTTTCGCATAATCCTCTGGCGCCCCGTGGCGATTTGTCCAAGCTTCATAAGCAGCTGCGTTCCAGCTTTTTTCATTAATAGTACTTAGTTGTTTTTGATTCAATTTTATCACTCCTTTTGTGAACGTATAGTTATTCGGTGAATGAGTAGGATTTCCTGTTTTTTTGAATAAAAGTTTGATTTTTCTGTTGTTAAGTCGTAAAATACGTTTTATACATAAAAGCGTTGAAAAGGAAAAGTAGAATGGAACCATTCTTTCCAGAGAGCTTCGGTAGCTGAGAAGAAGCAAGAATATTCATTTGAACAATGGCCTTTGAGCTTCGTCCTGAACTTATCAAATGATAATAGTAGGCGGCGACGAGAGTTGGTACTCGTTATCAAAACCACAGTATAAGAGCATATAGCTCCGTACTTGTTAAGGTTAGTTATGCGAATGACTGACGAAATAAGGTGGTACCGCGACTGTTTATACAGCCCCGCCCTTATCTTTTTTAAGATAAGGGCGGGGCTTTTTATATTTTAAAGGAGGAATATAAGATGAATATTTTTATTGGAGGCGCTTGGCCGTATGCAAATGGTTCGTTACACCTTGGACACATTGCTAGTTTGTTACCAGGAGATATTTTAGCACGTTATTACAGGGCAAAAGGTGAGCATGTGTTGTATGTTTCAGGAAGTGATTGTAATGGAACACCGATTACAATTAGAGCAAAGCAAGACGGTGTGATGGTGAAAGAAATTGCTGATAAGTATCACGAAGAGTTTGAGCGATGTTTTCGTAGCCTTGGTTTTACTTATGATTGCTATACACGTACAGATAGCGAGCATCATCATGAAACTGTTCAAAAAGTCTTTTTGCGACTATTAGAAGAAGGTTATATTTATAAAAAAGTAGTTGAACAAGCTTATTGCGAAACGTGTACGCAATTTTTACCGGATCGATATGTAGAAGGTATTTGTCCGCATTGTCATGAAGCAGCAAGGGGCGATCAATGCGATGCTTGTTCCGCTATTTTAGATCCACTCGATTTGTTAGAAAAGAAATGTAAGTTATGTGGTAGTACGCCATCAGTACAGGAAACAGAGCATTTCTATTTTGCATTGCATAAATTTCAGCAGCAAATTAAAGAGGTCGTAGAAATTGCAAAGCAGAAAGGAACATGGCGCGACAATGCAATTCAATTAACAGAGAGATATTTAAAGGAAGGATTACAAGATAGGGCAGTGTCACGTGATTTACCAATTGGGGTACCAATTCCAGTGGCAGGATATGAAGATAAGAAAATTTACGTATGGATTGAAGCAGTGACAGGATATTATTCGGCGAGTAAACGCTGGGCTGAAGAAACAGGGAAAGATGATCAAGAGTTTTGGGATAAAGAAGCGAAAACATATTATGTACATGGTAAGGATAATATTCCGTTTCATTCAATCATTTGGCCAGCGGTATTACTTGGAATAGGAGAAGAAGCGATCCCGCGTCATATCGTTTCGAATGAGTATTTAACAGTAGAAAAAAGAAAATTATCGACAAGTAAAAACTGGGCAGTATGGGTGCCTGACATATTAGAACGCTATAATCCAGATTCTATTCGTTACTTTTTAACAGTTAACGCACCAGAAAATCGTGATACTGATTTTTCATGGCGTGAATTCATTTACAGTCATAATAGTGAATTGTTAGGTGCATACGGGAACTTTGTGAACCGGACATTAAAGTTTATTGAAAAATATTATGGTGGTACTGTACCGAAGGGAAGTATTGATGTAGAGCTGAAAGATAAAGTAGAAGGATTATATAAAAGTGTAGGAGAGGCGATTGAACAAACTAAATTTAAGGTGGCACTAGAAACAATATTTGATGCAGTACGCTTTGCAAATAAATACTTTGATGAAAAGCAGCCTTGGAAACAAAGAGAAGACGACCCAGTTTCATGTGAGGAAACAATTTATAATTGTGTTTACCTAATAGCAAACTTTGCACAACTGCTTGAACCATTTTTACCGTTTTCAAGTGAAAGAGTTAGAAATACATTATCGAGTGTTAAAGTAAATTGGGAACCTCAAAATACGTTGCCAAACCGAATTGATAATGTGCAGCCATTATTTGAGCGAATCGATGTAAAACAAATTGAACATGAGGTAGAGAAGTTATATGGAGCGGTAAAGTGAAATATAAGGAAAAGACCTTTCAAATAAATGAAAGGTCTTTTGTTATGCTGTATAACCCTCTTTCTTATCTTTCAAAAAGAAAAGCACAGCAAGGATTACGAGAATAATAGCCGCAATATCATATGTTATTTTAAAGGTAGTAATAAAGTTTAACATATCGTAACTTTATTCACATTTATATACAAGTTGATGTTGTCATGCACTATGAACACGATTATGTTTTTTTTCTTTCCTAGCAGTAAGTAGTTGTGGTGTGAAAATACCGAGTAATATAACCACAATACCAATCCACTGCATTGGCGATACAACTTCATGAACAAGTGTAATAGAAGCGATAATTGCTGTTGGTAATTCAGCTGCACCTAATATTGTACCAAGTCCAGTTCCGACTTTTGGTACCCCAATTGAAAAACAAATGACAGGTATAATAACCCCGAACAGTCCAAGGAAGAAAGCATATTTCCATAGGCCTGCTTGTAAAGCGCCGTCCGTTAAAAAGGTAGGCGGGAAAAATAAGCATACAATAAGAGTAGCACTCGTTGTCATAAGAAAGCTTTTCGTATAAGGCGGAACATCTGTAGCAACGCGCCCGCTTACAAATACATAGAATGAGAAAGAGACGGCAGCTAATAGTCCGAAAATAATACCTTTCGTAGAAAAGTTTTGTCCAAGACCTTCAAATACTCCACCAGCAAACAATGTACCAGTAAATAAAATAATAATAGATATAACTTTCTCACGGCTTGGGAATGTCCGGTTGGCAATCGCTTCGATGACTACACCAATCCAAGTGAACTGAAAGAGTAAAACGACAGCGATAGAGGCTGGCAATTCTTCTACGGAAATAGCATAGAAAATACCTGTCATACTCATTGTTGTGCCGACTGTTAGTAACGAAAAGAATTGTTTTTTTGATACTTTATGACGTGAAAAGAACAGAACGAGTAAAAGTAGTCCAATCCATCCGAAGACATATTGCCCTCCTAGTAGTTGGTGTGCGGAAAATCCGTCGATGAATCCGAGTTTAAAAATAGTTGAAAGTACGCCGTAGCTACAAGCGCCGAATAAAACTAGTAATGAATACTTAAACTTCTCCATAAAAATCCTCCTTTTAAATAATAAAAAACGCCCGCTATCCAAATAAGGATAACGGGCGAACGAAACAGAGTAAGATACTCTACAAAATTCCGCCATTCATACGAAGTATGAATTTGGGGTATGAAATTAGAGTAGGTTTTACATTGCTTTTGGGAATACAATGGAGCATTTTACACCTTGAGGTGTGTTTTGTATTCCATAAGGAAACTGATGTTTATCTAATATTTGTTTTACAATATATAACCCAAGACCACTACCTTGTACTAAGCCATGTTTGTCAGGATTTGCGCGATAGAATGGTTCAAATAAATGGGCAAGTTTATCTTCATCAATTTGAGAACCTGTATTTAATACTTCTAATGCGTAACCGTTTGGCTTTTCATAAAGTTTTATATATACATGCTGATGGTCAATTGTATAATGAATTGCATTTGAAATAATGTTAAAAATAGCAGTTTGCATAAATTTAGGATCAGCTAAAATTTGTGCATCTTGTTTAATGTTAGATTGAACATTTAATTGTTTTACAGATACAAAATAATCTACTTTCTTTATAACGTCCTCAATAATATTAGTTAATGAGATAACTTTTAAATTTGGTTTAAATTGAGGGCTTTGTATTTTGGATAATTCTGACACTTTTTCCGTTAATATGTTAATATCTTGCATCATCTCATATGAACGTTTTAAATATTTATCTCTATCTTTATAAGCGCCAATTCCGTGAATCATGCCATCGAGTTGTCCCATAACGGCTGCGATTGGTGTTTTTAATTCATGGGATATCATAGACATAAATTCTTTACGAGATTGTTCTAACTGTTGTTCCTTCTTGAGTTCATTTCTTAAATCTTGATTGCTTTCATGTAAATTTTTCACAATAGTAGGTACTTGTGAGGCAGCTACTTGCAAATTAAAATCTGTTTGATTTGTATTTTTGTTAAGGAGCTTTTTATCTGAGAAATCAAGATTCATAATATCTTTTAAAGCATCGCTCATATATCGGAAAGGTTTGGCGATTATTTTCGCGTAGATTAAAGATCCAAGCAGAGATAATGCAAGCATTGTCGCCCCAATATGTGGAGCTAACTGCTGCAACACATCTGTTAACTTTGGATTATCATGTGTATCATTTGCTTTACTTGCTGCATTTTGTGTATGTAAGGCATCATTGTTAGTAACTTGCTTTTCCGCTTCTGTAAGTGAAGACGTTGTGTTACTTTTCCCCGGAATATTTTGTGCATGTTCTTTTGCTTTTGCAGTTTGGCTAGGCTGCAAAAGATGATTGATGGCTGTAGAGAGTGTTTTCATGTCTATTTGAGAAGATTGAAAATTAGAGATGCTACTCTCTGACACAGCTTTATTTTGCTTTGTTTTACTTTGGTCGTTTTGTTTGTCTGATTCCGCTTGTTCCGCAGTTTGCGTTCCAGAAGCTTTCAAACGATCTTTATCGTAATTTGAGGCTAGAAAATAAATAATTTGATAAAGACAAAGTGATAACAGAATACAAAATAATAAGGTTTTGATGAATATATTTTTGGTGATGTTGTCTTTGCTAAGATTCGATTTTGTAGCCAATGCCTTTCACCGTTTTAATATAAGGAATTTCTAATTTTTTTCGTAAGTTTTTAATATGTGTATCTATAACCCTCACATCACCATAATGTTCATAGCCCCATACCTTATTCAACAAATCACTTCTTGATAGTACTTTTCCCCGATTTTGCAGTAAAGTATATATAATTTCAAATTCTTTTGTAGTCAATTCAATTTGATTACCATGAACATAAGCGGCATATGCTGTAGAATTTAACATCAATTCATGGAATTGTAGTATAGTTGCAGCTTCTGCTTCCTTTGTTGCTGCCCTTCTTAATACAGCTTCTACACGTTTTATAAATACGGTGTAATGGAACGGTTTTGTAATATAGTCATCAATACCTAACTCAAATCCTTTAATTTCACTTTCTTCATTATGTAAGCCTGTTAACATAATGATTGGTACATCAGATTGTCCTCGCATAATTTTACAAATACTATAGCCATCTATATCTGGTAACATTACATCGAGGAGGACAAGATCGTATGAATTTTTTTGGAAAAGAAGAATGCCTTCTGTTCCAGCGCCAACTACATCAACAGTAAAGTTTTGTGCCATTAGAAATTCACGAATAAGTTCTTGTATATCTGGGTTGTCTTCAATCACCAGTATATGCGTCATAGTAACACCTCCTAAATAACGCTTTTTACTGCAATATTCGAATTCATCATTTTTTGGATGACTCAGATTGTTTATACATATAATAAGCCCCCGCTATAAAATAGTAATGAAAGTAGCAAGGGGGATTGTTTAGTGTCACTGAATAGTTCAGAATTACAGTAGTTCTATTATAGTATGTATTGTAAAATTTATAAAATATTATAACTGTATAATTTTAATATCCATGTTTATCAATGTTACGATGATGTTGAATGCAATCTATTTTTATTATATATGTAAATACAGTTATTTTGCTACTGTAAATGAATAAATAAAATAAGCCAAGACATAAAATTCTTGGCTACACATAAATCTTGTTCTTAGGCTAATTTACAGTGACAGTAGCTTGCTGCTGAACGCGCTCAAATAACCAGTGAATATCATTGTTAAACATACGAATACAACCAAGTGTTGTTGCTTTCCCGATTGCTTGATTATTGTTAGTTCCATGAATCGCATACGTTGTTCCGTAAGTTCCTGCCATATTTAATCCGAGCCAGCGGTCCCCAAGTGGATTACGTGGATCGCCGCCTTTAATTTTTCCTGTATAGTAAGGACGGTTTTTAATTTTATTTACGATTTGAAAAGTACCCTTAGGTGTTGGTGTTGCTGCTTTTCCAGTAGCGACAGTGAAACTTTTTATGAATTTTCCATCTTGATAATAATCCATTTTATTTATTTTTGTGTTTACGATAAGCTGATCCTTCGTCGTAGCTGCTTCTGCAGTAGTGAATGGAAGAGTTAAAAATCCTAATGATAATAGCGCACTTAATAATAGTTTTTTCATTATATTCTCCTTTTACTTATTGTAGTAGTCTTACATACAATGAATTTGTAATCCTCGTAATGCTTGATTGACATTTTCATCTAATGTTTCAAAGAAGGTAGTAATCTTTGTATTACATTTGTTGTTTTTATCGATAAGTAATCTTTCATTTAATAAAAGCTCACCATGTAGTCCAAAACTTTGAACTCGAATATTTAGTTCATCTTCAGTTTCAGAAATAATCGGTAAGAAATAGTGAAAAGCTTTTGTTGGAATGATGTAGCTTTTGCCAATCATGCTTTCTTGATTTGAATTAACCCATTTTCTCGTGACGATCTTAATGTTCTTTTTTGAAACGATAAAAGACAGCATTGTAGATTTTGTTAAACTTACGTCAAATTCATTTGTTTCACATATTTGTAAATTAAAAACGGTTTCATTTTGATGAGATTCAACATTCGTATTAATAAAATCGTGCATTTTATAAGCTTCCATTTCTTATTCACCCTTTTTTCAATTTCGAAAAGCGATTTATATTTATTCAGTTTAATGTTTAGTCATATATTAGCTAAATTTTTCAACAAATTCCGATATAATCTTACAATACGTATATGAAGCTAATATGAAGTTCATATGAGTTTGTGGTGGTTTTTTATAGAGAACAAAATAAAGTGGTTTTCGAGAGTTAAAAACTGGATGGAAAATGTATATTAATGGATTTCCTTCGCGTGATATATAGTTGTTAGCTTGTTTTTTAATGCTAATAGATATAAGTAAATAGAGAACAAAAAACTTTAGAATGAGCCTTACAAAAATGTAATAAAAATGTAAGCTATTGTGATAGTTATTTCGACAATTTTTTTATACAATAATAGTAACAAGTTGTACGTGAATGAAAGGGGAGATGACATGGAATGGGTTCATGAATTATTTCAGCAATATGGGTATTATGTAGTACTTGTAGGCCTGCTGTTAGAATATATTGCACTTCCGTTTCCGGGAGAGCCAACATTAGCATATGCGGGGTTTTTAGCACAGAAGGGTGATCTAAGTTTACCTATTTTAATTATCCTATCCTTTATTGGGACAAGTGTAGGAATGACGATTCAATACTTTTTAGGGAATAAGCTTGGTATGCCTTTTGTTCAAAAATACGGGAAGTACGTATTTTTAACACAAAGAAAAATTGATTTAACGAGAATGTGGTTCGATAAATACGGATATTTCCTTATCTTTATTGGCTTCTTCATTCCTGGTGTACGTCATTTTACAGGATACTTTGCAGGTATCATTAACTTACCGTTTCGCCGCTTTGCAATTACAATTTATTCAGGTGCTTTATTCTGGGTATCGTTCTTCTTAATTGGCGGCTACTGGTTAGGTGGTAACTTACATGATATTTTCGGATTACTAGGAGATCATATCGGCAAAATCATTTTCGGAGCGATTGTCATTGTAGCAATTACGTTAAGCATTCGTTTCCGCAAGCAACTAAAACGAGTATTTTTACAAAACGCAAGTTAATATGGAATCCATTCTATGTCAGATTTTAGGGAGGCAGTGCAAAAGCACTGCCTTTTTTATCGTATTTTCCAGTTTGCTTTTATTTTTCCATCGATACCGTAACCGGTGGCTGGTATATAATACGTTCCCGTTCTATTAGGTGAAAGTTCATACGTATCGTCGCTTAGTTCGGAAAGGGGTTCATATTTATTAAATTCACTAGAAAAGCCAGTGCTATAACCTTGGTAGGTGCTATTTTCAGTAATAAGGAAATTTATGTTGACCTCAATTATGTAGTTCTTGAAGACTATTATATACGTTATGTTTAGTATAATATATATTCGTTTTTGACATGTATCTACGTCAAAGTGACAATTATAATTGACAAAGATAAGTATATTATTTACAATTTTAATTAAATAAATGAAAAAGAGGGAAGACATGAAGCTTCAAAATCGAGTGAGGGAATTTCGAGCAAAGCACCGTTTATCACAAGGGGATTTAGGGAAAGCGATTGGCTCATCACGGCAAACCATTAGTTTAATTGAGCGCGGAGATTATGCACCATCTATTGTGTTATCGCTAAAAATCGCACAAATTTTTGGAGCGCCAGTGGAGGAGATATTTATGTTGGTGGAGGGGGAAGAGGACGATGAAGATGAAGAGTAAACGAAAAAAACAATTTGATTTTGTGGGGAAAATAGCATTAAGTATGATGGGTGGCTTTTTAACATCTTATATAGCTTTAAATTTACTCTCGAATGAACCGAGAGAATTATCATCTAATACATTTATAGGTGTATGTACTATTTTTGGAATCTTAATGATGTACTACACTTGGAAGAATACACGTATGTTAGCGGAGGCACGCGATGAAGAAGAGAGCGTACAAGGCAGAAAATTAGGCATTATAAGTATATATTTACGTGTAGGTGATATAGTTACGCAGGCATGGTTTGTATATGCAGTTATTACATGTAGACGTGCACTGTTACAGGATACAAATGTGTCATTTGCAGTGTGGAATTTAGTAGCTTCTATTGTCTGTTTAACTATTGTAGTGGTTATCGGGCTCATAACAAAAAATCGTTATAATAAGCTATATCCTGAACAAGGTGTAACATATATGGAATCTATGAAAATGTGGACGAAAAACGCAGATGAAGGATTAAAGCACATTGTGCATGAGGCTGGATATAAAGCATATGAATTTACGAATACAATATTGGCATATGTATGGTGGGCTGCCGTTATATATACAGCGGCTAGTGATATCGATTTTGTATTAATTGGCTTAATCTCATTTATTTGGATATTGCATCTCGGAAAATTTATGTACGAAATGCAGAGAAAAATGATTTATTAAGGGGAGAAAAAGGTGGATATTTTAAGAAGGCCAGCTGGTTCCATGACGGCGGCGCTAGTTCTGTCCATTTTATACGGAGTAATTCGAACTGGGAAATTAGAAGTAATGTTGAATATATCGGCAGTATTTGGAATTGTATTATTAGTGTTAGCCATTCATGAGCTAGGGCACGTAGTATTTGGTTTGATAGGTGGTTTGAATTTTAAATTTATGACAGTAGGACCTATCACTGTTCAAAAAGAAAAGGGGAAATTACGCATTCGAGAAAATAAATTATGGGCGTACTTTGGTGGTGTGGTGATGTTAGCACCGTCTTCTATAGAGACACCGAACCTTTCAAAGAAATGGGCGTGGATGACTTTAGGCGGACCAATTATGAGTTTATTATTCGGTATTACTTCAGGTTACATATACATGGTGAGCTATTATCAATATCTTTTATATTTTTCCGTTTTCCACTTTGTGATTTTTGCAGTTACAATCGTGCCGATAAAAGGAACGCTTCTGAGTGATGGCATGCAATTTCTCATTTTAATTAAAGATGATGAAAAAGCTAAGCAACATTTATATACGATTCAAATATCGAGTGAGTTATTTAGTTATAAAAGACCGAAAGATTGGGATGAGAGATTAGTAGAACTTAGTGAGGAAAAATTAAAAGAGGATAAAAGTATAAGAGAGATAATGAGCGGACTTATGCTCGTCTTTTATGCCCGAGCTGATCAAAAGGGAATAGAAAGAGCGATACCGTATATAGAACAAATTGTTCAGCTATCTGTAACGAAGGAAAATAGATTTTTCGTTGGTAGTTTTCATAGTTGGTATCTTTTATATAAAGCTCTTTATCAGATGGATAGCCTTTCTCTGCAAGAAGCAAAGGAACATGCAAAGGCCATTACCAAAATGGATTTAAACGGATATTACCGTACACAAGGAATTATTAAATATTTAGAGGACGATATGGAAGCTTCCCGCATTTATATGAAGAAAGCTGATAAAGAATTGGAGAGTGCTGAGAAGAGTGGAATGGGATATTTACAAGTAGAGAGAGGATGGTTTGAGCAGCTACAGGCGAGGGTATCTTACGATGGGTGAGGTATCCTCTTTTTTATATGTCATCTTATTCGATTTCATAAAAAACGAAGTACAGGT
The DNA here is from genome assembly GCF_038007445.1 of Bacillus sp. FSL P2-0099. Lineage (NCBI taxonomy): Bacteria > Bacillati > Bacillota > Bacilli > Caryophanales > Bacillaceae > Bacillus > Bacillus sp. FSL P2-0099. The sequence goes on along the minus strand of NZ_JBBOXE010000001.1, from coordinate 4,924,144 downwards.
AGAATAAAAGAGATAGGAGGAGATACATATGGAAATTTTATCGATTATTTTGATAGTCTTGCTCATTTATGCTGTTTTTAAAGTGGCGTATGTAGCATTAAAGATACTCGCGATCCTATTAATTATCTTTTTAATCGTTGAGTTCGGCAGTAAGTTACTTGGGGGATAGGCATGTTGTGCGTTTTGAGTGTCGAACCGTCGATATAATGAAAAAATCGCTGATATAAGTGGAGAAACGATCGATATATTTTAAAAATCGTTGATATATTTAATTGAATACTAAGTGGGGTATATGGGAAAGAAGTTGCCGTGGAGGTAACTTCTTTTTATTTTGGTGATGGGGTATGAACAGGAAAGAACAGTAAACAAAAAAGCTGGAAGAATTTCTTCCAGCTTACGAGTTACTTTCAATTTGACGACCATTTTCTTCTTCAGTGTCCTGTAATAGATTGAATACGTCTGCTAGGCAGAATGCGATAAACCAAGTCCATAGACCGTGGAAGAAAGCTGAGCTTAATTGAAGTGGTAATGTATAGTTTGTCATTGAGTAGGAAATACATCCACCAACGATTCCGATCATTGTTAATAACATTGTTTTTTGAGCATTTTCTTCTGGATTGAAGAGGAAGAAAATGTATCCGCCTAAAATTGAAGCGCTTACAAGGGTTTCGATTCCATTAAAAATGATATTCTCTCCAAGCTCTGTGTTTGTCCAGAAACAGATCACGCCGCCGCCGATCGCAAATAGGACAGCTAGTGTGTATCGTATATATTGATTCATATGTTCATCTCCTTATGTAATAAGATGATTTGGAAGTCAAAAAGGTAGGTATAGTATATTGAAGTGAATTTTAGTTGTACGTATCTTTTATAAAAAGATCAGTGAAGAATAACTAAGATGATCGGTTTTTTTTTAACCGTTACGTGTATGGTGTCTGAAATATACCCGACTGCTCGTTTCTTTTTGCTTATAAAAATAAGAGAAACTTCCAAGTCTATATACTCTTTTTTGTAAGTCTAGTTTTATTATAACATATTTAGTGATACAATAATAGAATTATCTGATTTTGTAATAAGTGTAAAAAATAAAAAACGCAAGGAATTGTAGTTCCTTGCGCTTTTTTATATACGTTTGAAACGGCCGACAATTTCAACTGTTTCAGTAATGTTCATAAATGCTTTATTATCCACTTGGCGGATAATACGTTTCATTTCGCCCAACTCGTAGCGAGTTACGACAGTGTAAATCATTTTTTTCTTATGGTTTGTATAGCCGCCGACAGCATCTACCATTGTTACGCCACGTATGCCGTGATGTAATAGTGAGCTTTTTATTTCCTCACCTTTTTCTGTAATTGTCATTATCGTTAATTTAATATGTTTTGTATGCACGGCATCAATTACTTTGCTGACTACAAACCGACTAATTAACGTATAAAGCGTAATATCCCATCCGAAAATAAATCCTGCTGCAACAAGTAAGATTAAGTTGAATCCAAAGATGATTGCTCCAATTGAAACATCGCGATGTTTCGCTACAATCAATCCAACAACATCAAAACCACCTGTTGAAGAAGCAAATCGGAATATGATTCCTGAGGCAGCACCGCAGATGACACCACCGAATACAGAAGACAGCAAAATATCATCTGAAACTTGGTGTACTGGGATAATGTTCATCGCTAAAGATGATACAGCCACAAAGTATGCCGTTAAAAAGGTTGTCTTCTTTCCTAAGTAAAAGTGACTTAAAATAAGAAGCGGAATGTTTAGTAAAAAGATAAGTGCTCCGATATTGTAGTGCATTAAATAACCGATAATCATCCCTACACCAGCGAACCCACCGCTAATCATATTATGCGGGATAAAAAACATATTCATAGAAATTGCATACAAAATAGAAGCTATAAAAATAACAACTAACTGTATGATGAATTCTAAATGAAATGTTTTAGCTGCTGGGAAGGATAAAAAGGCGGTGTCGGGAACGTAATCGGCGTCTCCTAGTTGACCCATAGTATGTTTCATCTCCATATTCATTTTTGATTACAAGAAGAGAATAAAGCTTTTTTCAAAAACTGGCAATAGTTTTATTATAATGCAAAAATTTTATAAATTTCTAACAAATTAAACCTATTCAAAGATACGTGTGAATATACTAAAGAAAGCGAATACATTGGTTTTCTAGCATAATTTTTTGAGAAAATATGCAAAAAAACTTTTGAGAACAAAAGGAAATAGAGAATGTTTGCTGAATATGCTAAAATGACTTTATTAAGGATGTGAAGCGATGGAATTTTTATTGCAGGATGCAATTCTATATATATCGTTTGTAACGACAGCGCTTTGTGTATTAGAAGTCTTTTTTCTTGCTAACGTTTCTCGCTTTGTGCGTCAGCAAGCATCGAGCGGTAGACAGAGAGCTTTTAAACTAGTAGATACGTGTGAAGAGGGTACAAGAAATGTACCGCTATTTTCTATTTTTTATAAATATGGAATGATTCGTTCTGTCCGCAGACAAGAATCGAGTGGAGAGAGTGACGAGGTAGGTCCGTATACACCAATGTTTCGCTAATTAATTACGAAACATTGGAGGAATGAACATGTTAAAATCATACCGAGCTAGGCTCATTAGTTTATCATTATTACTTGTTTTTGTTTTATCTGGCTGCAGCAATGCAGGTACAATTGATTCACATAGTACGGGAATTTGGAACCATTATTTCGTATATCCAATCTCATTTATGATTCAATTTGTTGCTCATCATATACCTGGAGCTAGCTTCGGGATTGCCATTATTATCATGACGCTCGTTATTCGTTCAGCAATGATTCCATTAGCTGTTTCGCAATATCGTAGCCAAGCGAAAATGAAAAAAATGCAACCTGAATTACAGAAGCTGAAACAGAAATACGGTGATGTGGGTAAAGATCTTGAAAAACAAAAGCAGTATCAAAAAGAAATGTCAGAACTAATGAAATCAGGCGGTTGGAATCCGTTAGCTGGGTGCTGGCCAATCTTTATACAAATGCCGATTTTCTCTGCTTTGTATTATGCGATTAGCCGAACTGAAGAGATTCGTACATCTTCATTTTTATGGGTGAACCTAGGACATGCAGATCCATATCATATATTACCGATTATCGCAGCGTTAACAACATTTATTCAAATGAAGGTGTTCCAATCAAATGTAACGCCTGGAGAACAAGTTCAAATGCTGAAAATACAGCAAATTATGATGCCTGCAATGATTCTATTTATGGGATTTGCGGCGCCATCAGGACTGGTGCTGTATTGGATTACAGGTAACTTATTTACAATGACCCAAACAATTGTATTAAGAAAAATAATGGAACGTGAAGAATTACAATTACAAAAAGCTTAGAAAAACGCCGCTCGTGATGAGCGGTGTTTTTTTATTTAAATCGTTAAGGAAATTTTAAGAAACCAACATTACTATTGGCATTGTATACGAAAGTGTACATGCTTTAGAAATATGAAGGAGGAAATTTCCTATGAAGAAGAAAACAGTTGGGTATGTAGCAATTGCAGGTGCTTTATCATTTGGAATTATAGGAGGAGCTTGCATACCAGCGTTTGCGGCAACGAATACTCCAGCGGCCGAGCAAGTTACAAAAGGAACTGCGAAGAAGAATTTAGATGAAGCGACAAAACAAAAAGTAAAAACAATTATGGACGATACAAAGAAACAATTAGAGGAACTAGGTGTGAAACTTCCAGAGAAGGAGAAACGCAAAGACATGCTTGCGGACTTAGATGAGGCGACAAAAGAAAAAGCGAAGTCGATTCTAGAGCAAGAAAAATCCGGGAAATTAACTCGCGAACAAGCAAATGAGGAATTAACAAAGCTAGGCGTGAAATTCCTAGATAAAGGTAAGCGCAAAGATATATTCGCGAATTTAGATGAGGCGACAAAAGAAAAAGCGAAGTCCATTTTTGAGCAAGAAAAGTCCGGAGCATTAACGCATGAGCAAGTGAAAGAGAAATTAAAAGAATTAGGCGTAACGCTTCCAGAGAAAGGGAAGCACGGTGACATGTTCGCGGATTTAGATGAGGCGACAAAAGAAAAAGCGGAAGCAATTTTGAAGCAAGAAAAGTCTGGAACACTAACTCGTGAGCAAGCGAAAGCGAAGTTGAAAGAACTAGGTGTGAAATTCCCAGAGAAAGGGAAGCACGGTGATATGTTCGCGAATCTAGATGAGGCGACAAAAGAAAAAGCGAAGTCTATTTTTGAGCAAGAAAAGTCCGGGAAATTAACTCGCGAGCAAGCGAAAGAAGAATTGACAAAACTAGGTGTGAATCTTCCAGAGAAAGGGAAGCATGAAGACATCTTTGCAAACTTAGATGAGGTGACAAAAGAAAAAGCGAAAGCGATTCTAGAAAAGGAAAAGAAACAATTAGCAGATTTAAATGTGGATCTTCCAAATCATAAATTTTTTATGAAAAAAGATGATAAATAATTGAACTATGTAGTATCTTTCGTGTGGGCAACCGAAAGGTACATACGACAAATGCGAGGACCGATTTCTGTAAGCAGAAATCGGTCCCTTTTAATGATTCATCCCGCATTAACGGGCAGTAAGACACCCACCTCAAAATTGGATTAGAGCAAAGAAGTTAGGTGGGAGATCAACTGCCCGTAAACGCCCGATTGGTGAAGGCTAATAATCAGTGGGAGATGGATAAAACCCCCATTGATTAAAGTTTCACTTTATCGAAATTCTTTTCATTGTTAGTATGTATCCAAAGATGCAGTAGAAGATTGCAAAACCGATAAACACTTTAGTATATTGGTATTTACCTAATACGTAGAAGGAAGAATCTGGTATAATAGCTACCGCTAAAATGCTATAACCAGGATACTTGTGCCTGTACATGATAGCGAATAGAACAGAAAGAAACGTAGCGATAATACAAAAAACAGCAATCATTATTGGTGCACCTCCTATATAGATTGTACCATTTTTAGGGAATTAGAGAAGTGTCGTAACTTCTGTTATAATATAAGAAGAGAAACATTTCTTATGTTATATAAAAAAATATATTGATTTTTTCTAACAATTCAATATAATGAACAATAACTAAAAAATTCGACATCAAGAAGTGATGATGAGGATATGATCAGTTTTTTACGATTATCAGAGAGGGAGGCCTTTGGCTGTGAGCTTCCTAATACGGGAAAATCGATTACCACCTCTGAACTGCAGCAGTGAACGGATATCTAGTAATTGCATGCCGGCAAAAACCGTTATTTAGACTTGAGAAATTGGTGAAGTGTGTCACTTTACTAATTGAAACAAGGGTGGAACCACGAATACAACACTCGTCCCTTTTTTAGGGAGGAGTGTTTTTTTATTTCATTTTTGCATCACACTAGAATTGGAAGGAGGATACGCAGCATGCATCATGATGAGAAAAACAAAATTGGTTTAACAGTAGCACTTTCTATCGTAGTAGGAACTATTATTGGGTCTGGTGTGTTTATGAAACCAGGGAGCGTATTAGATTACTCAGGGAGTTCTAATATGGCTATTCTTGCTTGGGTAATTGGTGGTCTGTTGACGTTAGCAAGTGGTTTAACAGTAGCCGAAATTGGAGCGCAAATTCCGAAAAATGGTGGGTTGTATACGTATTTAGAGGAGATTTACGGAAGTTTTTGGGGGTATTTATCTGGCTGGATGCAAACAATTGTTTATGGACCAGCTATTATTGGAACGTTAGGTTTGTATTTTAGTTCTTTAATGATCAATTTTTTCTATTTAGATAAAGTCTGGAATTTACCAATCGCAATTGGAACAGTTGTGTTCCTAGGCGTTATAAATAGTTTGGGGACAAAATATGGGGGCATCGTCCAAACGGTTACGACAGTTGGGAAGATGATTCCAATTATATTAATTGTTGTGCTAGGGTTTTGGAAAGGGAATAGTGATATCTTCAACGTAGTTGTACCGATATCAGAAAATCAAAGTATCGGGATGGCAATTTTAGCAACTTTATTTGCCTATGATGGCTGGATTTTACTCGCTTCTATTGGCGGAGAAATGAAGAACCCAACAAAGTTATTACCGAAGGCAATGACAGTTGGGATTTTAATTGTAACAGCTGCTTACGTGTTAATTAACTTAGCGTTATTAAATGTATTACCAGCAGCGAAAATTGTAGATCTTGGAGAAAATGCAACAGCGACAGCTGCGGGTATGTTACTTGGAGAATATGGCGGGAAAATTATTAGTATCGGTATTATCATTTCTATTTTCGGTTGTTTAAATGGAAAGATTTTAACGTTCCCACGTATTCCGATGTCGATGGCAGAGCGTGGACACCTTCCGTTTTCTAAGTTTATTGCAAAAGAAAATTCGAGATTTAAAACACCAGCAAATGCGATTACTGTTGAAATCATTTTAGGAATTATTTTAATGCTTATTAGTGATCCGAATAAGCTATCTGAGATTTCCGTATTCATTATTTATATTTTCTACGTAATGACGTTTATTGGTGTCTTCATTTTACGAAGACGTAACAAGGATAAAGAGCGTGCATATAGTGTACCGTTATTCCCGATTGTACCAATCGTTGCGATTTTAGGGTCATTGTTTGTACTTGGAAGTGCGATTATTAACGATCCGGTAAGTTGTTTCTTATCAATTGGAATGGTATTTACTGGACTTCCGGTGTATTGGTACTTAAATAAGAAGAAAGAAACTGGAGTTTAATGATTGAAGGGCAGGCATATAATATGCCTGCTTTTTTCGCTGTAAAAAAATTTGTACTTGCGTCCACTTTCTCTTTTGGTTACTATAATAGTAGTAACCAAAAGAGAAAGTGTGGGGAAAGGTTTGAATTTTCGTGTATATATTTTAGCTATTGCGGCTTTCGTAGTCGGAACGGTTGAGCTAATTATAGGAGGAACGCTTGATTTAGTTGCTAATGATTTAGGTGTGTCGATTAGTGCAGCTGGTCAGCTTATTACAATATTTTCAGTAGTATTTGCTCTATCGGGGCCAGTTTTATTAGCATTAACAGGCAAGTTTGAAAGAAAGAAATTGTATGTTGTGGCATTATCAATTTTCTTAATTGGAAATATCATTTCGGCATTTAGTGTGAATTACGAGATGCTAATGTTCTCGAGAGTAATTTGTGCAGCGAGTGGATCGCTTATTATTGCACTATCGGTAACACTTGCTTCTAGTGTAGTAGAGCCGCATTTCCGTGCGCGTGCAATTGGAATCATTTTCATGGGTATTAGTGGATCACTCGTACTTGGAGTACCGCTCGGTCTTGTGCTCGGAAATGCATATGGATGGCGTGCACCATTTGTATTAATTTCAATATTAACGGTTATGGCGATTGCTTGTATTTCATTGTTCTTAACGAAAGTACCAGCGACATCGGTATTATCAATAAGAGAACAAATTGCTACGTTAAAGGATAAAAAAATTGTAAGCGCACAGTTAACATCATTTTTATTTTTAACAGGTCATTTAACGCTATACGCATATTTAACACCGTTTTTAAAAGATGTGATGCATGTTGAAGCAAATTGGATTAGTGTGTTTTACTTCATTTTCGGAATTGCAGCGGTACTTGGAGGTGGCCTTGGCGGCTGGCTTGCTGATAAATGGGGATCGAAGAAAAGTATTATTTCCATCATTATCGTATTTGCATGTGCAATCTTTATGTTGCCGATGATGACATTCTCATTCCCGCTTTTCATTATTATGATGGGGCTTTGGAGTATGCTGAGCTGGGCAATTTCGCCAGCACAGCAAAACTATTTAATTGAAATTGCGCCAGAATCAGCTGGTATTCAGCAAGGTTTAAATAACTCTGCACTTCATTTAGGAATTGCACTTGGCTCAACAGTGGGCGGAGTTGTTATTGAGAAATCATCTGTTATATATAACGCTTGGGTAGGCGGCGTTTTCATTATATTGGCACTGCTTTGTGCGATTTTCTCTATTACGAGAGGACGCTCGAATCAGCTTACGAAAGAAGAATCTATCATTTGATAGGTTCTTTTTTGTGTAAAAAACTGCAGGGGTTAGTAGAGAAATGGAGAAGGGAGTATATAGCGAGGTGATAGTATATGGAGTCTAATTTTTCAATTATTGGTTTTCTAATTTCTTTAGTCCCATTATTTCTTATTATTTTTGTATTTAGATGGATTCGTTTCATCTATCAAAACTCTGAGAAACAAGTAGAGCAAAATGAGAAGATTATTGAGCTTTTGATGGAGATAAAGGAGCAAAAGAAGTCGTGAAATGAACGTTCTGTATTTACAAATCAAAACCATCCGAAAAACCAACTACATAAAATTAAATTAGCGAAAGCGTAAAAAAGAGCTGTACCAAATGAGTATGTAAAACTCCGTTTGATACAGCTTTTTTTGTATGAAAAATTATATTATCTATTCAAATGGTAGAATCGATTTTGGGATTTGTTAATATCTCAACTTCATCAACAATTCCTTAATTTCCTCATCCTGCATAAAGAGATCATGGTGCTTCTCTGTAATTTTCGCAAGTGCAACGTCATGATAGAAGAACTCCGTAAAGAACTTCACGAAAGGTTGTGACATTGTTTTCATCGCTTGCCATGATTCTTGCTCTACACCAGCAAATAAAATTTCACTATCGTCAACGATGAGTAGTAAATAACGCTCTAATGCGTTAGGTTCTTGAGCTGGGATTAAAAAATGCATGTTTTCTAAGTCAGTTTCCACTTTTCCAACTATGAGGGACTCGACTTGGACGCCTTGTTTTTCTTTTTGTTCTAGTAAAGGAAGATATTCTAAAAGGGTATCGTTCCATGCGGAGATGCGTATGGATTCTTTCGCATCTTCTATAAGTTGCCTACTTTGTACTTTAATAGAAGACTGCATTTTTAAACTCCAAACGCGGTCATCTGTAAATGATTTTTTAGAAATATTATTTTCAAGTTCTTTAATATTAGATTGGAATTCTGTCGTTAACTTTTCAATTGCTAGCTTGAGTGGTAATGCTGTATACAATTTTTTCTTTTCAGAAACAGAATCCATTACCATCCCTTTATCAATGAGTCGTGCTAACACTTCGTATATTTTTGCTTTTGGAACACCTGAATGTTTAACGATAGTTGTTGCATCTAATGGGTCATTGCTTGATACGACAACTTCATAAGCTTGGCTTTCATATTGTGAGAAACCGAATTTTTGTAGCATAGTTCCCTCCGAACGAATGAGATTATATGTTAAGGATAATGAACTATTTGTTTTTACACAAGTGTTGAGATAACAAGTAAGTTGATTGAAATGAGAATAAATTTCAATTTTTTAAACTATATGGATTGAGCTTTCTAATTTATCTATTATACTTAATATAGTGATTAATACGATTGAATTTTACCGAGAAGGGGATGCTTGAGGGAATATGTTGAGAAGTTTACGTTTAAAAATTGCAGTAGTATTTTCGGTACTTATTTCTATGATGTTCGTAATATTAGGTACAGCTATGTATCAATTACAGAAAGAAAAGGAAGTGCGTTCCTTAGACCAGTATTCTCAAAATACGATGGACCTTGTGACAGAGCAACTTACGACATTTGTTCAAAGAACTGATGAAGATATGGGGTATTACGCGAACAGTGAGATGATTCGTAATATGATTCAAGATGGGGTTACTCCAGAAGAGGAAGCGTTTTTAACGAAAGAGTTTGCAGAGTATAAAAAGAATCATCCCGGTATTTTAGATTTATATATTGGTACGAAAGATAAAAAAACATTAAGTGCCAATCTTGCTGAAGGTGGGCAAGTGCCAGAAGGATATGATCCAACGACAAGAACGTGGTATAAAGATTCAGAGGCTGATGTGAAAAGGGTTCATTGGGGACAACCTTCTTATGAAATTGCGACAGGAAAGTTAAGTGTAGGGGTTTCTAAAGCAATTACAGCTCAAGATGGATCTGTATTAGGCGTTGTTGCGATGGATGTATCGCTCGGAACAATTCAGAAATTGCTTCACAATATTCAATACAATAATGACGGAGAAATGTTTATTATAAATGATAAAAATATGGCTCTTGTTTATCCAGAAAAAGTAGGGAAAGATGTTTCTAAAGAGCCACTTATGAAGAGTTTAAATAAAGAGGTAACAAAATATGCTGTCACTACATTAAAAGGTGAAGATGTAGTTGTTTATAGTCAGTCATTTGATGCGATGAAATGGAAGATAGGAATCTTTTATCCGAAACAAACGATTGATGGATTGTTAAGTAGTACGAGAAATACAGTTATTATAATGGCGTGTATTAGTTTATTGATTGGAATAGTAGCATCATATTTATTCTCAAGAAGATTAGCAAGACCATTGCAACTATTAACAAATCACGTTCAAAAAGTAGCAGAAGGTGACTTAACGTTGCAAATGAAAGTGACAAGTAAGGATGAAGTCGGAGAACTGACAAATCATTTTAATCATATGGTTGAGCAAATGAATGAAATGGTAAGTAAAATTAAAAATAGTGTATCGACAGTACAGAAATCGACTCACAATCTGCATTATTTAACGAATGAAACTGTAGCAGCTAGTAGAGAAGTTTCAGGTGCTATGGATGATGTGAGCGGAGGCGCGTCTACTCTTGCTAATAGTGTAGAGGAGGTTTCAGAGCAACTTGAAAATATGGCGCAGTCGATGGGAGAAATGAATAGTTCCGTTGGTGAAATAAAGGGAGTGACTGGTAAGGCGGAAGAAGCGTCTAAGCAGGGACTCAATACGATGCGAAATTTAGTTCGTACAAGAGAACAATCATCTTCTATCGTTGTTCATACGGAAGAAGCGTCCGGTAAGTTAGAGCAAAGGGTTGGATCGATTCAAAATGTGGTAGAACTTATAAAAGGTCTTTCGGATCAAACGAATTTACTGGCTTTAAACGCTTCAATTGAAGCAGCACGTGCAGGTGAGCAAGGTAAGGGCTTTGCTGTTGTTGCGGAAGAGGTTCGGAAATTAGCTGAACAATCAAAAGAGGCAACGGGTGAGATTACAATAATGATTAGCGATGTGCAGTTAGAAGTAAAGCGAGTTGTAGAAGTTGTAAGTAAATTGAAAGACATTGCGGATATACAAAATAAAGTTACGACAGAGGCGGAGACAGAATTCCGCACAATTATGTCAGTTGTAAATACTATTAGTGCCTCAGTTGAAAAAATTGTAGAAGAGGTAAATAACATAGGTCACGAGCAAGAAGAAATTACAGAAGTTATGCAAACAATTGCTAGCACGAGTCAAGAGAGTGCGGCTGTTTCTGAAGAGGTAAATGCAGCAACTGAGTCACAAGTGAATCATTTAGAAAAAGTAGCTCATACGATGGAAAGTTTGACAGAGAATATGCAGGACTTAGAAAGATTGGTTGAGCAGTTTAAAGTAGAAGAGTAACGTATTAGTAAAATGATGAGAATTTCGGTAAAATAGACAATGGATATATAAGAAGCAGTAATAGGAGGAAGATTATTATGGCAATTGTTGATGTATCGATTATTCCAGTAGGAACAGGTAATCCAAGTGTTAGTGAATATGTAGCAGAAGTACAAAAGGTACTAGAGAAAAATGCTGATCGCGTGAAGTATCAATTAACACCGATGAATACAGTAATTGAAGGAGATCTTCCTGTCATTTTAGAAGTCATTCAACAAATGCATGAAGTTCCATACACGAAAGGTGCACAGCGCGTTGCGACAACAATTCGTATCGATGATCGCCGTGATAAAGTAAGTACGATGGAGAAGAAATTAAACTCTGTTCAATCAAAATTATAAGAAAAAGCAGCGATCTTCGCTGCTTTTTTCATATAGGAGGAAAATAAGATGAGTGAAAAGTTTAATGAGCAGTTTGATGGCTTGTTAGAGAAATACACGGAACTATTACTTGGAGAGAGCAACGAAGAGCGAAAAGAGCAGGTACAGAAATGGGCACTTTATTCTTATATGGCTAAGACGATGCCAGCTTTAGTGAAACATTGGAATGAGACGTATCCAGATGCAAAAGAAGAGATGGTACAGTTAATTACGAATATTAAAAAGCTGAATGATGAAAAGCGAAATGAGAAGTAAGAAGGCTTGAGATAATGTTACTTCAAGTTTTTGTTATTAATATCCTTATATAATTTACATGAAATATAAATGGTTTTGTGAGCATGTCGAATATTTTCGGTATGCTCATTTTTTCCCTAGTAAACCCGTTTTTTCTGAATGTCGAAAAATATTTTCTTCATATTTACAAACGAGAATATAGGGTTTTAAATGTTTTGATAGTATTTTATAAATTATCTAAATAATTATTTGTATCAAATAATTTTAAACAATGATATAATTTTGAAGAGGGGTAAAAAACAGATAAATTATAGTCGTAGGGGTGAATTACATGGAACAATTAATGCGAAATTCGTTTCTTTTCTTATCTAAAAATAAAGCGCTAACAAAACTGGCTAAAAAGTACGGTTTACGCTTTGGTGCAGGTCGCTTCGTCGCAGGGGAAACGATTGAATTAGCGACAGCTGCAATTAAAGCATTAAATAAGCAAGGTCTTTGTGTAACGATCGATTATTTAGGTGAATTCGTTGATAACGAAGCGGAAGCAAATGAAATGGCTAGCGAATCGATTGAAGCGATTCGTGCAATTGGAAGAGAAGGTCTTAATTCGCAGCTTTCTTTAAAGATGACTTCTATGGGATTAGATATTTCTGACGAAATCGTAATGAACAATATGCGCCGTATTTTAGAAGCTGCAAAAGAAAATGGTGTGTTTATTACAATTGATATGGAAGACTATACGCGCTGCGGAAAAACAATTGATATCTTTAAACAGTTAAAATCTGAGTACGATAATATTGGTACAGTTATTCAAGCTTACTTATATCGTACAGAAAAAGATATGGAAGAATTAAATGCTTATAGTCCTAATTTACGTCTTGTAAAAGGAGCTTATAAAGAACCTGAAGAAGTAGCGTTCCCAGAAAAGAAAGATGTAGATGACAATTATAAAAAAATTATTAAAATGCACTTATTAAATGGAAATTACACTGCAATTGCTTCACATGACGAAGCGATTATTGAATATACGAAAAAACTTGCGGAAGAACACAACATTCCAAGGGATCAATTTGAATTCCAAATGTTATTTGGTATTCGTACAGAGCGTCAACTTGAGCTAGTAAAAGAAGGTTACAAAATGCGCGTTTACGTGCCTTATGGAAACGACTGGTATGGCTATTTCATGCGCCGTCTAGCAGAACGTCCAGCAAACGTTGCGTTCGTATTAAAAGGTATGATCAAAAAATAACCAAGGAGAAAATACTCCTTGGTTATTTTAATTGCTGAAATGCGTAGTGCGCCATTTTCTTCGTATCAGGATATAGCTGCGTACGAGTAGAAGATAACACGACGTTAATGACGCGTTTACCGTCTTTTTCATCAACTGTTACGACTGTGTATTTTCCGAGAGCTGATAAACCGCTTTTACTTCCAATTGCATATGGATCATCATATAGTTCTTCCCGTCCATAGTTTGCGATTTTCGGAGAACGCTCTGAAGTATGTAGTGTTGTATGTATTGAATTCATATATTCTAAAACGATCGGATACTTCAAGGCTTCTTTCGTAATAATAGCAATGTCATATGGTGATACTTTATTTCCAAGTGCATCAGCACCGCTTGCGTTTTTGAAAGTCGCATGTTTTGTCCCAAGTTCCTTCGCCCTAGCGTTCATCATTTTCACAAACTCATTTTTTGATCCTGCGATATGTTCTGCAATTGACTCAGCGATTGGGTCTGCACTAATAATAAGCATAAGTTTTAATGCCTCATCACGTTTTAATTTTTCACCCGCGTGAAGCTTAATCTTCTTACTTTGACTTTCCGTTTTAATCGCATTCTCTGTAACCGTAATTTCTTCATCTTCTTTCACATTTTCTAGTAAGAGTAAGGTAGTCATCATTTTCCCTATACTAGCCGGATAAGAGCGTTCATCTTCCCGTTTTCCATACAAAATTTCACCTGTGTCTGCATCGATTGTAATCCCGTATTGCCCAGTAATGTTAGGCTGATCTGCTCTTACAACTTGTTGCCTTTGTGCATAAGAGAAGAAAATCATCCCTGTAAATAGTGTGGCAATCATTACAATCATAATTATTGTTCGTTTCATCGTCGTTCCCTCTTTTGTTTTCCATATGTACAAATAAATTGGGCAGAAAAAGCAGCCATTAATCATTATGCCACGTTCTCTGCCCAAAAATATACCGTTATTTTTCGCCCATATTATGCTTCTTGCCCCGCATTAACGGGCAGTAAGACTCCCACCTCAAAATTCGGCTTGAACAAAGAAGTTAGGTGGGAGGTCAACTGTCCGTAAAAGCCCGATTGGTTCAACTAATAATCAGTGGGAAAGAACAAAAGCCCCACTGATTAAAGTTTCACTTTATATTGTTGGTTATTACTTTGACGCCCTTTTTCAACACCGCGATTATGCGGACCTGCATTTCCAGTTACACTTGCTGCGCTAATTCCAGCTTTTGAAGGGTTCTTCTTAAGTTTTGCCATATATATTCCTCCAGTTTCGTCAGATTATAAAAAGGAAAAGTGCATTTTGATGAAGAAAATACACATGTATAGCATAGCCAAATGAAAGAAATATATTTATTTCAGAAAATTTTATCAATAAATATATTGCGAAAATTCAAACTGTATCATATATTTATTAGTAGAGGCTCACTCATTGATTGCGACTTATGTCGAAAAATTGAATGAGCATTCATTCAAGAATAGGGGGAGAAATGGATGTTCCAAATTAAAAAGGCTGCTGTTCTAGGTTCAGGCGTAATGGGTTCAGGGATTGCGGCACACTTAGCTAATATTGGTATTCCGACATTATTGCTTGATATTGTACCACCTGCGCTTACGAAAGAAGAAGAGGCGAAGGGACTTACATTAGAACATAAAAGTGTGAGAAATCGTTTTAGTAATACGGCTGTGCAAAAACTATTAAAGCAAAAACCAGCTCCTCTGACAGTGAAAGGAAATTTAGCACTGATTGAAGCAGGTAACTTAGAAGATGATCTTGAGCGTCTAGGTGATGTAGATTGGATTATTGAAGTAGTAGTTGAAAACTTAGATATAAAGAAGAAACTATTTGAAAAAGTAGATGCTGTTCGTAAACTAGGCTCAATTGTGAGCTCAAATACATCAGGCATTTCCGTTGAAAAAATGGCAGAGGGTCGTTCAGACGACTTCCAGAAACACTTCTTAGGAACACACTTTTTTAACCCACCACGATATTTAAAACTTCTAGAGGTAATACCGACGAAAGAAACTGATCCACAAGTATTAAGCTTCATGAAACTATTTGGCGAAGACGTTCTTGGAAAAGGCGTTGTTATCGCAAAAGACACACCAAACTTTATTGGAAACCGCATCGGTACGTATGGCTTGCTTGTAACATTGCAAGAAATGATTAAGCGTGGCTATAGCATTGGAGAAGTTGACTCTGTAACAGGTCCATTAATTGGTCGTCCGAAGAGCGCAACGTTCCGTACATTAGATGTTGTTGGTTTAGATACATTCGTACACGTTGCAAATAACGTATATGAAAACGTACAAGAAGAAGAGCGTGATGTATTTAAAGTACCAGCTTTCATGCATGACATGCTTGATAAAAAATGGCTTGGAAGCAAAACAGGTCAAGGCTTCTTCTTAAAACAAGGAAAAGAAATTTTAGAACTAAATCCTGAAACGATGGAATACGAAGCTCGCAAAAAATTAAAAGCTGCATCTATCGAGTTAAGTAAACAAGAAAAAGGTTTATCGAATAAATTGAAAGCGCTTGTATACGCGAAAGACCGCGCAGGAGAGTTGTTATGGAACATCATCACACCAACTCTTTTATACTCTGCAAAACTTCATAAAGAAATTGCTGACGATATCGTTGCAATTGACCAAGCGATGAAGTGGGGCTTCGGCTGGGAGCAAGGACCATTTGAAGTTTGGGATGCAATCGGCGTTGAAAAGTCCGTTCAAAAGATGGAAGAAAACGGCGTAGTTGTTCCGACTTGGGTGAAAGAAATGTTAGAGAAAGGTTTCACTACTTTCTACAAACACGATAACGGAGATAGCTACTATTACGATAATGGCGAATATAAGCTAATCGAACGCAATAAAAAGGCAATTTCTCTTAAACAATTAAAAGCGAAAAATGGCGTATTAAAGAAAAATAGCGGAGCGAGCTTAATCGATTTAGGCGATGGTATCCTTTGCTTAGAATTCCATTCGAAGAGCAATGCAATCGGTATGGATATTACGCAAATGATTAATTACGCTGTTGATGAAGTAGAAAAGAATTATAAAGGTCTTGTTATCGGTAACCAATCGAAGAACTTCTGCGTTGGTGCGAACCTAGCAATGATCTTAATGGAAGCACAAGATGACAACTACTTTGAAATTGAGTTGGTTGTGAAAAACTTCCAAGATGCAATGACGAAAATTAAATACTCTTCTAAGCCAGTTGTAGCGGCGCCATATGGTATGACGCTTGGCGGAGGTACAGAAGTTTGTTTACCAGCAGCGAGCATTCAAGCTTCTAGTGAGACTTATATGGGCTTAGTAGAAGTAGGTGTTGGCTTAATCCCTGGCGGAGGCGGTAACAAAGAGTTATACATTAAACACTTAAACAAAATGGCAAACGGTGTAGAATTCGACTTACAAAAAGTTGCGAATAAAGTATTCGAATCTGTAGCGATGGCGAAAGTTTCTACATCAGCACAAGAAGCTGTATCGAACAACTTCTTAGGCGATAAAGACGGTATTAGTGTGAATGGTGATCACTTACTATATGATGCGAAACAAAAAGCACTTTCTTTATATGAAGCAGGTTATAAAGCACCTATCCGCAAAAAGATACCAGTTGTTGGTGAGACAGGATATGCAGCGCTTGTACTTGGTGCAGAGGCAATGCATTTATCAGGTTACATTTCTGAACATGATCTGCACATTGCGAAGAAACTGGCATATGTCATTGCGGGCGGAAAAGTGCCGTACGGAACAGAAGTTGATGAGCAGTATTTATTAGATGTAGAACGTGAAGCATTTATTAGCTTAGTAAGTGAGATGAAATCACAAGCAAGAATGCAGCACATGCTTGTAAAAGGAAAACCATTACGTAACTAATAACGAGGGGAGATATCGTTCATGAGAGAAGCTGTCATTGTTGCGGGAGCAAGAACACCAATTGGAAAAGCAAAGAGGGGTTCATTAAAAACAGTTCGTCCTGACGATCTAGGGGCGTTAGTAGTAAAGGAAACGTTAAAGCGTGCGAATTATGAAGGGCCAATAGATGATTTAATTTTCGGTTGTGCGATGCCAGAAGCAGAACAAGGTTTAAATATGGCTCGTAATATCGGCGGGCTAGCAGGACTTTCTTACGATGTTCCAGCTATTACAATTAACCGTTACTGTTCTTCAGGTTTACAAAGTATCGCTTACGGAGCAGAGCGCATTATGCTTGGTCACTCTGAAGCTGTATTATCAGGCGGAGCGGAATCAATGAGTTTAGTTCCAATGATGGGGCACGTTGTTCGTCCGAACAGTCGCCTTGTAGAAGCTGCTCCAGAATATTATATGGGTATGGGACATACAGCAGAGCAAGTTGCTGTGAAATATGGAATTTCTCGTGAAGAACAAGATGCATTTGCAGTAAGAAGTCATCAACGTGCTGCGAAAGCATTAGCTGCAGGGAACTTTGCGGATGAAACAGTATCTGTAGATGTGACGTTACGCTCTGTTGGATCAAACAACAAACTGCAAGAAGAAACAATCATTTTCGCACAAGACGAAGGTGTAAGAGCAGAGACGACGCTAGACATTTTAGGTAAATTACGCCCAGCATTTAACGTTCGCGGTTCTGTAACGGCTGGTAACTCTTCACAAATGAGTGACGGTGCAGCATCTGTACTATTAATGGATCGTGAAAAAGCAGTGAGCGATGGCATGAAGCCACTTGCAAAATTCCGCTCATTCGCAGTAGCTGGAGTACCACCAGAAGTAATGGGAATCGGCCCAATTGCTGCAATTCCGAAAGCGTTAAAATTAGCTGGTTTAGAGCTATCTGATATCGGTCTATTTGAACTAAATGAAGCATTCGCTTCTCAATCTATCCAAGTTATTCGTGAACTTGGTCTAGATGAAGAAAAAGTAAACGTAAACGGCGGTGCAATCGCACTTGGACATCCACTTGGCTGTACAGGAGCAAAACTAACACTATCTCTTATTCACGAAATGAAACGTCGCAACCAACAATTTGGTATCGTAACAATGTGTATCGGCGGCGGAATGGGAGCAGCGGGAGTGTTTGAATTACTATAAAAAAAGTGGAAGCGGCTCGCTCAGAATGTGAGGGGGATGGAGCTTCAGACGAAGAGGCGCTGTTTGCCTCGTAGGAAGAAACGAAGCCACCGAACATTCTAGCCGCTGGAACTGGATTATATAAAAAGTGCAGGTGGCTTGCTTAGAACAGGAGGGCGTTGGAAGCCCTGACGAAGAGGCGCTTTTTGCCTCACAGGAAGGGGTGAAACGACCGACTGTTTTAGCCACTGGAACTGGATTATATAAAAAGTGCAGGTGGCTTGCTTAGAACAGGAGGGCGTTGGAAGCCCTGACGAAGAGGCGCTTTTTGCCTCACAGGAAGGGATGAAACGACCGACTGTTTTAGTCGCTGGAACTGGATTATAAAAAAAGCGCAGGCGGCTCGCTCAGAACAAGAGGACGCTAAAGCAAAGAATGGAAGCAACAAAGGTTTATAAAAAATAAAATTGAGAGCCAGCTTCTTTCAAAATGAGAGAAGCGGCTTATGAAAATATGAAGGAGGAAATTTTCATGGAAAAAACAGTAGGAAATGCGGTTAAAGGCGGTAGCTTTTTAGTAGAGGAAATTACAATTGATCAAGTGTTTACGCCAGAAGATTTTTCATCTGAGCATAAAATGATTGCAAAAACGACAGAGGACTTTATCGTAAATGAAGTTCTTCCGGAGCTTGAATATTTAGAGCAACACGAGTTTGATCGTTCTGTTCGTCTTTTAAAAGAAGCTGGGGAACTTGGTTTATTAGGCGCTGACGTACCAGAAGAGTACGGCGGAATTGGTCTTGATAAAGTAAGCTCAGCGTTAATCGCAGAGAAATTCTCGCGCGCTGGTGGTTTTGCAATTACTCACGGTGCTCACGTAGGTATCGGATCATTACCAATCGTATTATTCGGTAACGAAGAGCAAAAGAAAAAGTATTTACCATTACTTGCAACTGGTGAAAAATTAGCGGCATACGCATTAACTGAGCCAGGTTCAGGATCTGACGCATTAGGTGCAAAAACAACGGCACGTTTAAATGCAGAAGGTACACATTACGTATTAAATGGTGAAAAGCAATGGATTACAAACTCTGCATTCGCTGACGTATTTATCGTATACGCAAAAATTGATGGAGAGCACTTCTCAGCATTTATCGTAGAGAAAGAATATGCTGGTGTATCTACAAGCCCAGAAGAAAAGAAAATGGGTATTAAATGTTCTTCAACTCGTACGTTAATTTTAGAAGATGCATTAGTACCGAAAGAAAACTTACTTGGTGAAATCGGTAAGGGTCATATTATCGCGTTCAACATTTTAAATATCGGCCGTTATAAATTAGGTGTTGGTACAGTTGGATCTGCGAAACGTGCAGTAGAAATTTCAGCACAATATGCAAATCAACGTCAACAGTTCAAACAACCAATCGCTCGCTTCCCATTAATTCAAGAGAAACTTGCGAATATGGCAGCGAAAACATATGCAGCTGAAAGCTCTGTATACCGTACAGTAGGTTTATTCGAAAGCCGCATGAGCACATTATCTGAAGAGGAAGTAAAGGACGGTAAAGCAGTAGCAGCTTCTATCGCTGAATATGCAATCGAGTGCTCTTTAAATAAAGTATTCGGTTCTGAAGTACTAGATTATACAGTAGATGAAGGTGTTCAAATTCACGGTGGTTACGGATTTATGGCAGAGTACGAGATTGAAAGAATGTACCGCGATTCTCGTATTAACCGTATTTTCGAAGGCACGAACGAAATTAACCGCCTAATCGTACCAGGTACGTTCTTACGTAAAGCGATGAAAGGTGAATTACCACTTCTTCAAAAAGCACAAAAATTACAAGAAGAGTTAATGATGATGATGCCAGAAGAAGTAGGCGATGAGCCATTAGCACTTCAAAAATATTTAGTAACTAACGCGAAGAAAATCGGCTTAATGGTAGCTGGATTAGCAGCTCAAAAATACGGTAAAGCATTAGATAAAGAGCAAGAAATTCTTGTGAATATCGCTGACATCGTAAGCAATCTTTACGCAATGGAATCAGCTCTTCTTCGTACAGAAAAAGCAATTAAAACAACTGGTCTTGAAAAGAATAAACAAAAAGTGTTATACACTGAAGTATTCTGCCAAGAAGCATTCAACGAAATCGAAGCAGATGCGAAAGAAACACTTATCGCAGTTGAAAACGGCGACATGCTGCGCATGATGTTATCATCATTACGTAAATTAACTCGCCACACACCACTTAATGTAATTCCGAAGAAACGTGAAATTGCTGCAAAAATTTTAGAAGATGAGCGTTACACAGTTTAATAGCTGTAAAGAAAAGTAGTCGTATAAACGGCTACTTTTCTTTTTTTTTTTGTAAAAATGAAATTTTTAGTGACATAAAACTAATACCATTAGTATAATGAAACTAATGGTATTAGTTTTCGTGAAAAGGGAGATGGAAATATGAGAATGATGCATGAAAAAACGGTATATCAATTGTCATTTTTGCCAAGAGTGTTTCCTGTGAATTGTTACTTTGTGGAGGAAGAAGATGGTTTAACTTTAATTGATGCGGCTTTGCCATATAGCGCAAAAGGTATTTTACAGGCGGCTGAGAAAATAGGGAAACCCATTACTAAGATTGTATTAACACATGCGCATGATGATCACATCGGTGCATTAGACGCGTTAAAGGAAGTACTTCCTAATGTTCCAGTCTATATTTCTAAGCGGGACGCAAAGCTGTTAGAAGGAGATACGACGTTACAAAAGGATGAACCGAATATACCGATAAAAGGCGGTGTACCTAAAAAGGTAAAAACGGTACCTGATGTTTTATTGGAAGATGGCGACCGAGTTGGATCGCTTCTTGCGATTATGACACCGGGACATACGCCAGGATCCATGTCGCTTCTTGATGTACGAAATAAAGCTCTTATTGTCGGGGATGCCTTCCAAACAAGAGGGGGTATGGCTGTTTCGGGGCAAATGAAATTTTGGTTTCCGTTTCCTGCAATGGCAACGTGGAGCAAAGAAATATCATTACAAAGTGCAGAGAAGCTAAGCGAATATGAGCCTTCCTTACTTGCGGCAGGACATGGGAAAATGATAAAGGATCCAGGCACTGTCATAAAACTTGCTATTAAGGAAGCTAAGCGGAATATAGAAAGTAGGAAAGAGGGATAATTTATGTCACCGAGAATCGGACTTACATTACAGAAAATTGTAGAAACAGCGGCAGAAATTGCAGATACAAATGGAATACAAGAAGTAACGTTAGCTTCATTAGCGCAAACATTAGGGGTACGTTCACCCTCGCTATATAATCATGTGAACGGTTTACAAGATGTACGGAAAAATCTCGGTATGTACGGAATAAAACAGCTGCATAACAGACTGGAAGAAGCGGCTGAGGGTAAACGTATGGATGAAGCAGTTCATGCTTTAGGAGAAGCGTACGTAGCATTCGTCCGCAAACATCCTGGACTGTATGAAGCAACCTTTTTACGAGATGAAGAAGTAAGAAAAGCAGGTGACGGAATTGTAAAGCTTTGTCTTCATGTTTTACAACAATACGGCTTAGAAGGAGAGAATGCACTTCATGCGACACGTGGATTCAGAAGTATTTGTCATGGATTTGCGTCGATTGAACAGCAGGGTGGATTTGGTTTGCCGCTAGATTTAGATACGAGTTTACATTTATTATTAGAAACCTTTATTAAAGGATTGCATGTAATGAAAGAGTGAATAAGAAGCGAGACAACATGAATTTGTTGCTGATCATGCTTTTTGTATAGTAGGCTTCGGTTTGCTGGAGGCAAAATTACAAGTGGTAGTTGTGTTCTTAATTCTTTCGTTAATTATAGGTGTTGCAGCTTGAGTATGAATAAGAGAAAACCTTAGAAGCGATTCTAAGGTTTTTTTAGTGCATATAATCCTAAAAGAAATAAATACTAAATCGTGAATGAACAAAGAAAGGTAGGAGTATTTTATGCAAAACTTAACAGAGCTTGAAGTAGAAAATTTACGTCATTTAATTGGTGGACATGCGACGATTATTAACAAATTGGACCAGTATGCACAGGCTTGTACAGATCCACAGCTAAAGCAAATGCTACAAAAGGATGCGCAAGATGCACGAAATACGAAACAGCAGTTAATGACTTTTTTAGGATAGGGGGAAAAGAGAAATGAATGAAAAAGATATGGTAAATGATTATTTAGCAGGGTTAAATTCAAGTTTAACAAGTTATGCAAATTATATTTCTCAGTCTGATAATGAACAGTTACATCAAACGTTAATTCAAATTCGTAATCAAGATGAATCCCGTCAACGTAATATGTATGAATACGCAAAGCAAAAAAGTTATTATAAGCCGGCAGCACCTGCTAATCCAATGATTGTGCAGCAATTAAAAAGTCAATTAAGTGCGGAATAGTGTGATGAATGAAACGAGCGAATGGATTCGCTCGTTTTTTTGTTTGGTATATGTCAATAAATACATAAAAAATATTTTTCCGGTTGTAACAAATATGACGAAAATGGAATATAACAATTCACAAAAAGGACAAAAGTTTGCTCAATATTTCACAAAGTATCCATGGTTTCTATCGTGAGAACCTCTATAATTAGGGGTGTAAAGAACGAAAGAAATAGACTACATGATCAATTAGGAGAGATTGCTATGAATAGAAACACAAGAAAAATTGCAATTATCGGTACTGGATTAGTTGGATCAAGCTGTGCGTATTCCATTGTAAACCAAGGGATTTGCGAAGAGCTATTGTTAATTGATATAAATCATGAACGTGCAGTTGGAGAAGCGATGGATTTATCGCACTGCATTAACTTTACAAATACAAGAACAAAAGTATATGCAGGAAGTTATGAAGACTGCAAAGATATGGACATTGTCATTATTACAGCAGGACCAGCGCCGAAGCCTGGACAAAGTCGTTTAGACACTTTAGGAGCCAGCGCTAAGATTATGGAGGGTGTTGTTGGCGGCGTAATGGAAAGTGGATTTGATGGCATTTTCTTACTCGCATCGAACCCAGTTGACATTATTACATATCAAGTGTGGAAGCTATCTGGATTACCTAGAAATCGTGTGATTGGTACAGGTACATCACTAGATTCTTCTCGCTTAAGAACAATTTTATCTGAAATGTTACATGTAGATCCTCGTAGTATTCATGGGTATTCATTAGGAGAACATGGTGATTCTCAAATGGTTGCTTGGTCTCACGTAACTGTCGGTGGAAAACCGATTTTACAAATTTTAGAAGAGAAAAAAGACCAATTTGGTGAAATAGATTTAGATGAAATTGTTGAGAAGACTGCAAAAGCTGGATGGGAAATTTATAAGCGCAAAGGAACTACTTATTACGGAATCGGAAATTCTTTAGCTTATATTGCTCGCTCAATTTTCAATGATGATCACCGTGTTATCGCTGTTTCAGCCATTTTAGATGGTGAATATGGCGAATACGATATTTGTACAGGAGTACCAGCAATTATTACTAGAGACGGTGTAAGAGAAGTGGTAGAACTAAACTTATCAGAAGATGAAGAAAGTCGCTTTGCAAAATCAAACGATGTTTTACGCGATTATATGAAAACAATTGGTTACTAAATTATAGGAGAAGGTGAAACAAATGAAGGAATATATAATGTCTCGTGTGTTTAAAGCTTCAGCCGGAATCGCACAGGGTATTTTCGTATCCCTTGGAATTGGTTTACTGATCGAAAATATAGGAAGAATTGTTGATATCCCATTACTTATTACAATCGGAGTTGTTGCAAAATCACTTATGGCACCAGCAATTGGAGCCGGGATTGCCTTTATGCTCGGTGCAAACGGACTCGTAATTTTCTCAGCAATGGTAGCTGGAGCAATTGGAGCAGGTTCCATTTCAATTACTGAAGCTGGTCTCATCATTAAAACAGGTGAACCAATCGGTGCATTATTAACAGCGACTTTAGCAGTTTATATTGGTAAACGATTAAGTGGAAAAACTGCTTTAGATATGATGCTCGTTCCATTTGCAGCAATATTAGGTTCTGGTTTAGTCGGTATTTGGTTAGCTCAAAATATTAGCCCAGTTTTAAATACAGTTGGAGCATTCATTAAAGATAGTTCAGCTGGTAGCCCGTTTATCGCTTCTATCGTGATTGCTGTAGTTTGGGGATTGTTACTTATCTCTCCAGCTTCATCAGCAGCATTAGCAATAGCACTTAGTTTAGACGGTGTTGCAGGCGGTGCAGCACTTGCAGGATGTGTTGCTCAATTTATCGGATTCTCTGTTATTTCAGCGAAAGAAAATAACTTAGGTGGCATATTAGCCCAGGCACTTTGTACTCCAAAAGTACAGTTGCCGAACATTACTAAAAATCCAATGATTCTCGTCCCAACTGTCGTCGCCAGTGCTATAGTGGGCCCAGTATCAGCATTAATTTTCCAACTGGAAGCAGGAAAAGAAATTGCAGGTCTTGGATTAAGCTCTCTTATCGCACCAATTAATTTAATTTCCAGCCAAGGGTGGGAAGTTGTCCCAGCGATGGTAATCACTTATATCATCATTCCAGTAGCTGTTTCTTATATACTGTACATTGCTCTTAAAAAAGCAGGTCGTATTCATTCTGGTGACATGACTGTACCACAATCTTAATTTGAAAATCTCCTTAATATAGAGAAAAGCAGACTGAAGCCACAGTCTGCTTTTTTACATTTTATGATTTTGTTTTACTGGAACACGTACTGTTTCTTTTGCTAATAATAGCTGAACACCAAAGTATAGTACGCTTGCAAGCGTCATTCCAGAAATGGCGTCTACAAATGCATGCTGCTTCGTAAATAATGTTGATAAAATAATAAGCGTACCGAAGAAAGTAAGGATGTAATATTCCAAAGTATGCTGTTCTCTACGCTTAAAGGCAGCTAACATAATTACAAATGTCGTAAGGACATGAATGCTTGGGAAACAGTTTACTGGTTGATCAATACTATAAATATAGCGGACTAGTTCGGAAAATACATCTGTTCCAACGACGGTTGGGCGTGGTACAGTTGTCTGCCAAAAAAAGTAAATCGAAAAACAAGCAAGTTTTCCAAGAATTACACTACTTAAAGTGACATAATATTGCTTTCGATCAGCAAAACAGTAATAAATAAGTGCACCGTATAAGTATGGAAACCAAAGTAAGTAAGGAATAATAAATGCTTTCACAAATGGGATCCAATCATCTACTACAGTTGTGACATCTACTGCGTGAACAGTAGATTTATTTAATACGTCGTAAAGGGGACTTACGAGTACGAGTAGAAGTATATAACTTAACGGAAGAAGAGATGAAAGTTTAAATTTCTTCATGATAATCTCCTATGTTTTAGTAATGTAAATAAATTCAATTGATTATAATATAGAAAATCCAATTGGGCTATCGATTTTACTTACATTTTCTTGAATTCACCTTACATTTTTGTCACTTGACTTAAAAGAGGGGGAGGGTGCTATATGAAGCGTTCATTTTATTTCTTAGTTTTTATATTGTTATGCCTAGTGAGTACTGGGTGTGCAAAGGATAAAGAAGGAGAGAAATTAGAATACAACGGGAGAGCACTCGTAATTGGAGTTGTTGGTGAAAAGCCGAAAGATACGTTTAGAAATATAAAGTTTGAAAATGTGAAGTTAGAGGAATTGGAAAAGAAATCTAAGGAAGTGGATGGTTTTCTAATAATGAAAGATCACTTTCAAGAAGCCTCAACAGAGCAGTATAAAGATGTATTTTCATCGCTAAAGAAACCAGTGTTTTTTATTGGTTTACAAGATAAATCATATTCAACTTTTATTACAAAAGGGATAGAGTATAACAGTGCACGAAAAGATGTAAATGCTATGTATACGCAAGGTTTTGCAAATATCGGAAGTGGTGAAGGACAACAATGGGCAGTTGGTTTATCGAATGGTGGAAATACAGAAGAAAGTATTCATAATATGTATATCGTAGTATTTCAAACAATTGCAGATTATTTGAATAGATGATGAAGGAGCCTGTAAACGAGGCTTCTTATTTTTTTATGTAGAAGCATATAACAATGTGATTGAGAAGCTCACGCAAGCTTTACAACGTATGCCAGATGCATTCGCGGCTGTAATGATACCGATTTATAATTTTATATCAGCTATTGCAGATTTAATTATAAAATTTAATAAAGCGCATCGAGTATTAGCTCGTTTTATCAAGGGATGATAATGTTAGTTCCACATCTCCCCCCTTGCGATTGGTATTGGTTTGTGGGCAAGTATGCAAGCAGCTTTAGCTTTATTATGGTAGGTAGAGCCAGGAACGAGGATTCTCCTTTATTTTGCATGCAGAAATCGGTTATATAGTGGTTCAAATGGTTCCATTGTTTATAAAATTGCTAAAGATATATAGATTACTTTTTTATTTGGAGGAATTCCCTAACTATCATGGAATACAATCATCAAAAATTCTAAATAATATAATTTTTACCTTGATTTTTTTGGGAAAAACAGTAATTATATGAATGTGTAATTCTAATGTTAAATTAGGAACCATAGAAATAAGGGGGGGTATAAATGGGAGAGATCAAGGTTACTCCAGAGGAATTAAGAAATAGGGCAAAAAATTTTAAATACGCTAGTGCTGAAGCAACTGATCGTCATAATAGGATTCTTTCAGAATTGTTGAATCTTCAAATGAGATGGATAGGAGCTTCGAGTTTATCTTTTTATAATGATTTGCCTACTTTAACCAAAGCTTATGAATCTTTTAATAGTCATTTGAAAAATATTGAAGAAGAATTAGTGCGTATTGCCCTTAAGTTTGAAACAACGGATAATAATGGAGTTAATATGACTAGTGGTGCTACTGGATTAAGTACTGCCGGATTAAGTGCTGGATTAGGGATTAATAATAAAGTTAATTTACAATCAATAACTGATTTGTTAAGTACCAAGTCTAAAGAAGGCTATTTATATAATGAAAGAAGTGGCCCGTTATATGCTAAAGCTATAGGTGGTGAATTGAAAGCTGGAGCAATTATTGGAGGCAGTGCCTCATATAACACTGTAAAAGTAGGTATTGAAGGTTCAGTAAATATTGATGGAAGAGATTTAAAAGGAGAAGCAAGTTTAAGCATGGCAAACGCGGAAGTTGCTGCTAAAATAGATAAAAATGGCTTTGAACTTGGGGCGGAGGCCTCTTTAGCAAAATATGAAGCGGGGATAGATATACCTATACCATTTACAGATCATGATTTACATCTTGGTGGTTCAGCCTCACTTGGACAAGCCGGTGGTTCACTAAAGGTAAGTTCAAGTGGATTTAAAGTGAATTTCCCTTGGGGACCTGGAGCTAGTCCTGTGGGTACAGGTGTTGAAGTAGAGATAAAGTAAAAAGGAGTATCTTTTATGACTTTAGAAAGTTTGAAAAAAATTTTAACAATTCTTTTTGTTATTTGTTTTTTTGGTACTATTATTCTTACAATGTTTGATACTACATATAATTTAAAAGAAAAAATAATCTTTTCATTGATATATTTAATTACAGTTCCTATTAGTTTTTTAATTTTATATAAAATAGGTAAATTTTTCATTAAATAAAGAGGTGAATTAAAATGGAGAAGGTAGAGAAAGACACATTACTTCCGATTGGTTCAGTTGTGAAATTTAAAACATGGGAACAGCCATTAATGATATATGGTAGAAAACAAGAAGATTCAAAAACTAAGAAAACTTGGGATTATGTAGCTTGTTATTATCCTATCGGAAATATTTCAACCGAATATAATATGTTTTTTAATCATGAACATATATCAGAGGTGATTTTTACTGGATATGTAAATGAAGATGAAATGAAGTTGCGTGAAGATTTAAAATAGCATTATTGATTTTACAACTATAATAATTATAATATATTCACTAGGGTATATTATAGTTATTATAGTTTTTTTGAATGTAAATAGGAGGATATTTATTGTGAGGATAAGGGGGAATGATGTTGAAAACTATTAAAAATACATTATTATTTATTCTATGTTTGGTAGTTCTTAGTGGTTGTTTTACAAGAGAGGGAACGATTGTTGGTGGTAAGGTTCATGGAGGTTCAAATAGTATAGATGGAAAGTATAAAAGTTTCACAGGTTTTGCCACTCAAGATATAGATGTAAAAAAAGGTGAAAGCTGGATATTTTCCTTTGATGATAAAACTAAGCAAGGAACCATAAAGGCTTATGTTTTAGATTCAAATGATAATACAATACTGGAAGTTAATAGTGGAAACAGTAAAAATAATATTAAAGTGTCTAAAGATGATACATATAAAGTTAAAATTATAACAGAAGAACATGGTGGAGAATTTGAAATATCATGGAAAAAAGAAAAGTAGTTAAGTTAATGAGTATCGGGCTATTATTATGTTCTTAGGATTCGGATATCTTCCAAAGAGATGGGGAAAAAGGAAAGTTTCAGAAAAGTTTCTGCAAGCAAAATTTGCTGATGAAGGAAAAGGGATTTTGATTATTACTTATGCTATAGATTTATATGTAATATCTATTCCTTTAAAAGTAAAGAAATATAATTCACTTTAATTTCTATTGAATATAGAAGTGATTATGCTATGAAAGTCATGTTTATGCATGGCTTTTTCTTTGCAGTAATTTCTTACCTGTCGGTTCTATCGCATCCGTTGTAGCGTTATGTGGCGGGATATTCATTATGGGTGGTAGCCAGGAAAAGGGATTTCCCCTTATTTTAAGGACTGGGATTGGCTATATAGTGGTTCAAATGATTCCGTTATTTATGCGATTAATTGTCGGGATTGCTAAAGCTATTTTGTCCTACACTTGTAGGGCTTTTTTATTAACAGTAATTCCTCAATATTCACGAAATATGCAAATGTGCATATTGTATTTATTTGGATTTTATTCATGTTAAAATTACATATAAAGATTTTTATATGTAATGAACTGAAAGCAGAAATATCCAATGAATTTTGAGAGGTGTTACATGTTTAAAAATAAGAAATTGATTCAATTTGGTCTAACATTACTTGTATGTTTATGTGTAATTGATTTTACAATCAGTTATTTTCAAGCGTATCTTGAATCAGCCGCAGGTATTAAATGGGTAATATCAGAAACTTGGAGAACTATTTTGTTAGATGCCCCTGAAAGTATATTGGTTATTTTAGGCGCAGTTGCTTTATATGATTTCACAAAAGAAACATTGCCAAAAGACGCATCACTTTAAATGCGTCTTTTTTTATTTCATTCAATTAGCAATTTCATGGATAGTAGTCTTGGTGTAAAAGCGGAATAAGAAGCCCTAATTAGGGCTTTTTTCATTGCAGTAATTTCTTCAACATCATGGAATACTCTCACTATTACGGCCAAAATCGTTAGTTCCTTTTATCTGTACGCCTTTGTCATTTAAAGTGTTTCCGGGTTCTGTGATTATAGGCTGAAATGGTTAAATAAACGTTTGTTTAAGATGTATGTTCGGTAGGAAGAAACCGATGCAACTCAAAGGTTAACAAAGAAAAGTAGGAAATTAATCAAACGTTTGTTTAAGATGTATGTTCGGTAAGAAGAAACCGATACAGCTCAAGGGCTAACAAAGAAAAATAGGTAGTTAATCAAACGTTTGTTTAAGATATATGTTCGGCGTGGGATGAGAAAAAAATTTTAAAAAATTATATATTTATTTTTTCTTAATAAATGGCGGAAAAATAAGAAAAATTAGCAGGATTATTAAAAATTATCACGAAATAAGTAAAAGTTTAGCGAATAATCGTTTGAAATAATAAAATGTTTTCTATATGATAAAGGTAAAGGTTAGTAAAAAAGTAGGTGAATTTATGACAGTAACATTTTATTCATATCCAAAATGTGGCACATGTCAAAAAGCAAAGAAATGGTTTGAGGCAAACGATGTAGCATATGAGATGATTCATATTGTTGAAAATCCACCGTCAAAAGAAGATTTACGTAATTTACATGAGAAAAGTGAATTACCATTAAAAAAATTCTTTAATACAAGTGGAATGCGTTACCGCGAACTTGGTTTAAAAGATAAGTTAAAGGATGCAAGCGAAGACGAAATGTATGAGCTTTTAGCATCTGATGGCATGTTAATTAAACGTCCAATTGTAACAGATGGAACGAGTGTAACACTTGGTTTTAACGAAGAGCAGTTTGAAAGTGTGTGGAAAAAGTACCAATAAGGTATTTTTACATAATTAATACATTCACTGGAGGTACAGTCATGAGCATTCCAAATAATTTACGTTACTCTGAAGAACACGAATGGGTAAAAACAGAAGGTAATGCGGTTGTTATCGGTATTACTCATTTTGCGCAAGGTGAGTTAGGCGATATCGTATTCGTTGAACTTCCTGAAGTAGGTGCAACAATCCAAGCTGACGAGCCATTCGGAAGCGTAGAATCTGTTAAAACAGTTTCTGAATTATACGCACCTGTAAGTGGTAAAGTTGTAGCAGTAAACGAAGAATTAAGTGACCAACCAGAACTAGTTAACGAATCTCCATACGAGGGTGCATGGATGGTTAAAGTTGAACTTTCTGATGCAAGCCAAGTTGAGAAGTTATTAACTGCAGAAAAATATGCAGAAATGACAAACCAAGACTAATTATAGTCGAAGAAAAAGGACAGCCTTTGTGCTGTCCTTTTTTATGTTGTGTACATAATGAATTTAAAAACATATATATTAATTATTATGTAGGAGAACGTTTTTGAAAAACTTTTTTCATGGAGGCTTCATGCTGATCGAGCGGCTTGCACTTTTCTTTGTGATCCAGCTCCAGCGGCTAGATTGTTCGGTGGCTTCGCTTCTTCCTACAAGGCAAAAAGCGCCTTTACGTCAGAAGCTCCATCCCCCTCACAATCTGAGCGAGCCGCTTGCACTTTTCTTTGTGATCCAGCTCCAGCGGCTAGAACAGTCGGTCATTTCACTCCTTCACTTGAGGCAAAGAGCGCCGCTAGTTCAGGGGTGCGGGTGCCCTCCTGTTCTGAACGAGCCGCTTCCGCTTTTCTTTTGCAAAAATAAACAGGAAACAACATGAAAATAACGAATATACTATATACTAAGTTAAAGGTTGTATAGTATATGGTGATCGGGTGATGACATATGATTTATGTGGAAAAAGTCATTATTGTAGAAGGTAAATCGGATAGAAGAAAGATTGAATCTATTATTCGTGAACCAGTGGAAATTGTTTGTACAAATGGTACAATTGGTTTGTCGAAAATGGATGAGCTCATTGATCAATTTTTTGATAAGGACGTATATGTGCTAGTGGATGCTGATGATGCAGGAGAAAAGTTAAGGAAACAATTCCGAAAAGAATTTCCGCAAGCAGAGCATATTTATATTGATCGCTCGTATCGCGAGGTGGCGACTGCACCTTCTTCACATTTAGCAAATGTATTATGGGGAGCAGACATTGACGTTTATACAGAATATTTACGGTAAGGAATGATAGAAGTGATTGATTGGACAGGTGCCGAAGCTACAGCCCTAATAGGAAATGAAGAAAAAACAGTGTTATATGTGTATACACCAATGTGTGGAACATGCCAATTGGCAAAGAAGATGTTAACGGTCGTTGAGATGACGATTGAAGATTTGAAAATTGGAATGTTAGATTTAAATTATGCCCCGCATTTAGCGAAAGAGTATGGGATAGAAAGTGTACCGTGTTTACTTGTTTTTGAAAATGGGACACTGATGAAGAAAATATATGCATTTCATTCGGTTGAATATTTATATACGGAATTAAAGTAGGCGGCAAAGTTTTTGCCGCCTCGACATATTTCTTGGGAAATATGTCGACATGCGTGATAGATACAGTATTTGTCGAGCGAAAATAACAGGATTGCCCTTTAATAAGAGGGAATGGTATGTAATAGAAAGTGATATGAGGGATGTGGTTTAGGATGAAATTATATTCTTTGCTTCAATCATTTGTAAATTACGCTAATGGTCAATATCATTTAGAACCGCTTTTAAGGCAAGGAGAAAGAACTGTTAATTTTCGTTTTGGAGATGAATGCTGTTCGTTACAAATTTCAAGAGATTATATAGAACTTTTGAAAGAGGCGAGAGGAACGGAACAAATCGTTTGTTTAGAGGAAGAGGATGTACAAAAATTAGTGACTGGAAATATGAGGTTGCAAAAGTTAATGAGTGATGGACGGGTACAATATTCTGGAACGTATCGAACGATGTTATTAGTTGAATCGATGTTTCATATATGTAAACCGATGTCAGTCGGAGCTTAAAATTCTGAAGTTTCTTTTTTTGCGAAAATTTCTGTTGACAGAGCGTGTGGATATTGATACAATTCAATTCATAAAATATAGACAATTTCATAAATTTTAAATCAGACGAAAATTTAATCTGATTTCTCTTATTAAGAGAGGTGGAGGGACTGTGCCCTGTGAAGCCCGGCAACCGTCAACTTATGTTGAAATGGTGCCAATTCCTGCAAAGCAAATGCTTTGAGAGATGAGAGAGAGGGATAATGTTGTTATATACGCATATAAACCTTTCTGCTTCTCTAGAAGCGGAAAGGTTTTTTGTTGTTTGAATGCGGAGGACATTCAAATAATAAGAGGAGCTATAACGATGGACTACACGCATGAAAAATAAAAAAATGCGGAGTCTATCCAAAGTTTTATGAAATCTAGCTCCAGCGGCTAGAACAGTCGGTCGTTTCATCCCTTCCTATGAGGCAAAAAGCGCCTCTACGTCTGGGATTCCAACGCCCTCTTGTTCTAAGCGAGCCGCTTGCGCTTTTTAAACAAAAAAGGGGTGAACATCATGATTTTATTAGAAAATGTAAAGAAAATATATAAGGCAAAAAGCGGTGATGTCACTGCTGTAGATAACGCCAACTTAAAAGTAGATAAGGGTGAAATATTTGGTGTTATTGGATATAGTGGCGCTGGGAAAAGTTCGTTAATCAGATTGTTTAATCAGTTAGAGAAACCAACTTCTGGCCAAATTACAATTGCGAATCGTGTGATTTCAGCGATTACTGGAAATGAACTTCGTAAGGCAAGACAAGAAATCGGAATGATTTTTCAGCATTTCAACTTACTTTGGTCACGAACTGTGCGTGAAAATATCGCATTCCCACTTGAAATTGCAGGTGTCGATAAGGCGGAGAGAAGAAAACGTGTCGATGAGTTAATTCATCTTGTTGGATTAGAAGGAAGAGGAGACGCGTACCCATCTCAGCTAAGTGGTGGACAAAAGCAGCGCGTCGGGATTGCAAGAGCGTTAGCAAATAATCCACAAGTACTTTTATGTGATGAAGCAACGTCAGCTCTTGATCCGGAAACGACAGATCAAATTTTAGATTTATTGTTAGATATTAATAAGCGTCTCGGCTTAACAATTGTATTGATTACGCATGAGATGCACGTTATTCGCAAAATTTGTAATCGAGTTGCTGTAATGGAGAAAGGGAAGATCGTAGAAACGGGTCCAGTACTTGACGTATTCCGTAATCCACAGCAAGACATTACAAAACGATTTGTACAGCAGTTAACTGATTCTGAAGATACAAATGAAACGATTGAAAGTTTAATAGAAAAGTATCCAGATGGAAAAGTAATTCGTTTGCAGTTTGTCGGTGAAGCGGTAGAAAGACCGGTACTTCAAAGGTTAATGCAGCGCGGTGATATAGAAGTTAGCATTTTGCAAGGAAATATCGCGCAAACGAATAACGGATCTTACGGAAGTTTAGTCGTTCATTTAAATGGTGAAGAAACAGCGATCCAGCAAGCAATAGAAGGGATTCATCAAGATCAAGTAGAGCTGGAGGTGATTGCACATGGATAAGTTAATCGCAAATATTGATTGGAATCAAATGTTAGAAGCAACTGGTGAAACGTTATATATGACGGCAATCGCAGCGCTTGCCACATTTGTTTTAGGACTTATTTTAGGACTATTACTCTTTATGACAGCGAAAGATAATTTATGGGAAAATAAAGCGATTAATACGGTGATTGGAGCGTTCGTAAACATTTTCCGTTCTATACCGTTCATCATTTTAATTATTTTATTAATCCCGTTCACAAAGATTCTTCTTGGAACAATACTCGGAGCAAGTGCAGCGCTGCCAGCTTTAATTATTGGAGCGGCACCATTTTACGCGAGAATGGTTGAAATCGCGCTTCGTGAGATTGATAAAGGTGTAATTGAAGCTTCAAAAGCGATGGGAGCAAAAACAAGCACAATTATTTTGAAGGTGTTAATTCCAGAATCGTTACCAGCGTTAGTATCTGGTATTACGGTTACGACTATTGCTTTAGTAGGCTATACAGCAATGGCAGGTGTTGTTGGTGCTGGTGGTCTTGGAACACTTGCTTACTTAGAGGGATTCCAGCGTGGAAATAACGATGTAACAATCGTTGCGACAATTTGTGTATTACTCGTTGTATTTTTAATTCAGTGGATTGGTGATAGTTTAACGACTCGAATAGATAAAAGATAATGAAAACAGGGGGATATTTCAAATGAAAAAATTATTACTTACAGCACTTATTTCAACTTCAATTTTTGGGTTAGCTGCTTGTGGCGGGAAAGATAAAGATGAAAAGAAACTTGTTGTTGGTGCTTCTAACGTACCGCACGCTGAAATTTTAGAAAAGGCAAAACCGTTACTTGAGAAAAAAGGAATTGATTTAGAAATTAAAAAATTCCAAGACTACGTATTACCAAATAAATCGTTAGCGGATAAGGAATTAGATGCAAACTACTTCCAGCACATTCCGTATTTAGAAAAAGAAATTAAAGATAAGAAATATGATTTTGAAATAGCAGGAAAAATTCATTTAGAACCGATTGGTGTGTATTCTCAAAAATATAAGAGCTTAAAAGAACTTCCAAACGGGGCGACAATTATTATGAGTAATTCTATTACTGATCATGGTCGTGGTTTAGCAATTTTACAAAAAGAAGGCATTTTAAAAATTAAAGATGGAGTAGAGCCAGTTAAAGCAACTCCAAAAGATATTGCAGATAATCCGAAAAACTTAAAATTCAAAACAGATATCGAGCCGGGTCTATTGCCACAAGTGTATAACAATAAAGAAGGCGATGCGGTTCTAATTAATTCTAACTATGCAATTGATGCGAAATTAAACCCAGAAAAAGACGCGATTGCAATTGAAGGAAATGATTCTCCATACGCAAACGTAGTAGCTGTTCGTAAAGGCGATAAAGATAAAAAAGAGATTAAAGCTCTTATAGAAGTACTGCATTCTAAAGAAATTGAAGACTTTATTACTAAAGAATATAAAGGGGCAGTTGTTCCTGTAAAAGAATAATTGCGGAAAAAGGGCTGGTGTATGCCGGTCCTTTTTTTACTACATAACTATAGGGGAGAAGGGGACATCATATGAAAAAGATTCTATTGTCAGTTGTTACAGCACTGTCTGTATTTACATTAGCTGCCTGCGGGGGGAAAGAGGAGAATAAGCTTGTTGTTGGAGCTTCTAACGTACCGCACGCTGTTATTTTAGAGAAAGCACAACCGATATTAGAGAAAAAAGGTATTAAATTAGAGATTAAAAAATTCCAGGATTATGTTCTGCCGAATAAAGCGTTAGCGGATAAAGAAATTGATGCGAACTATTTCCAGCACATTCCTTACTTAGATAAAGAAATTCAAGAAAAGGGATATAAAATTGTAAACGCAGGAAAAATTCATTTAGAGCCAATGGGCATTTATTCTAAGAAATATAAAAGTTTAAAAGAACTTCCAGATGGCGGAACAGTTATTATGAGTAATAACGTAGCTGAGCGTGGCCGTATGTTAGCGCTATTGCAAAAAGGTGGTGTTATTAAGCTTAAAGATGGGGTAGATATTGTTAAGGCAACAGTGAAAGATGTTGTGGAAAATCCAAAGAACTTGAAGTTTAAAACAGATGTAGAACCTGGACTTTCACCGAAGCTTTACGAAAATAATGAAGGTGATGCTTTATTTATTAATTCAAACTACGCAATTGATGCGAAATTAAATCCAACAAAGGATGCAATTGCAATTGAAGGATCAGACTCTCCTTATGCAAATATTATCGCAATTCGTAAAGGTGACGAGAAGAAAAAAGAAATTAAAGAGTTAGTAGATGTATTGCATTCAAAAGAAATTCAAGACTTTATCAATAAAGAATATAAAGGTGCTGTACTTCCAGTAAATGAATAAGTGCAGGAAAGGATTGGGAAATTTCCAGTCCTTTTTTCTTTATATATATAAGAAGAAAAGTGTATCATATAAGTATGCAAGGGAAATACTTATATACATTTGTGAAAAAATTGTTACTTTTTTTCGTCGTTTGCGATATCATTTTATTTGCTATAAGATTAGAATGAGAATAAAATGAGAATATGAACGTTTTAGTAATTTTTAAAATGTATATAGAGGATTAATGGAGGTATTGAGATGGCTGGTTCTACATTAACGGTTAAAGACTTACACGTATCAATCGACGGTAAAGAAATTTTAAAAGGTGTAAACCTTGAAGTAAAAGGTGGAGAAATCCACGCAATTATGGGACCTAACGGAACAGGTAAATCAACTTTATCTTCTGCGATTATGGGTCACCCAAAGTATGAAGTAACAGAAGGTAGCATCATCATCGACGGTGAAGATGTATTAGAAATGGAAGTAGACGAGCGCGCACTAGCAGGTCTATTCTTAGCAATGCAATATCCAAGTGAAATTAGCGGAGTAACAAACGCGGACTTCTTA
This sequence comes from Bacillus sp. FSL P2-0099, assembly GCF_038007445.1. Lineage (NCBI taxonomy): Bacteria > Bacillati > Bacillota > Bacilli > Caryophanales > Bacillaceae > Bacillus > Bacillus sp. FSL P2-0099. The sequence continues at coordinate 4,886,958 of NZ_JBBOXE010000001.1, read as the reverse complement.
CGTTCTGCAATTAATGCACGTCGTGAAGAAGGCGAAGAAATTTCTCTTATGAAATTTATCCGTACTTTAGATAAAAACATGGAATTCCTAGAAATGGATCCAGAAATGGCACAACGTTACTTAAACGAAGGTTTCTCTGGCGGTGAGAAAAAACGTAATGAGATTCTTCAATTAATGATGATCGAGCCAAAAATTGCAATCTTAGATGAAATCGACTCAGGTCTTGATATCGATGCATTAAAAGTTGTATCTAAAGGTATTAACCAAATGCGCGGCGAAGAGTTCGGTTGCCTAATGATTACGCATTACCAACGTTTATTAAACTACATCACTCCAGACTTCGTTCACGTTATGATGAACGGTCGTATCGTTAAATCTGGTGGCCCTGAGCTTGCACAACGTCTAGAAGCTGAAGGTTACGACTGGATTAAAAAAGAATTAGGTATTGAAGACGAAACAGCAGAGCAAGAAGCGTAAGAGAGGAGCATAAACATGACAATCGGTACATTACCTTTCGATCAAGAAACAATCCGTCAGCGCGCAAGCGAAGTAAACGAAGCTGCTTGGTTGACTGAGTTCCGCTTACAAGCTCTTGCACAAGCAACTGAACTTCCAATGCCAACGCCTGATAAAACGAAAATTGAAAAATGGGACTTTATCGGAAAAGGCGACGCTGCTAAGCAAGAGCCTGTAAGTTCTTTAACAGAGCTTCCAGAAGCAGTGAAAAACTTAATCGATGAAAATAACAGCGTATTAGTACAACGTACTGGTACAACTGCTTTCGTTTCTTTAGCAGACGAAGCAAAAGAAAAAGGTGTTATTTTTACAGACATCGTAACAGCTGCAACAGAGCATGCTGAATTAGTACAAAAGTACTTAATGAAAGACGGCGTGAAAGTAGACGAGCATCGTCTAACTGCACTTCATGCTGCATTAATCAACGGCGGTGCATTCGTATATGTTCCGAAAAACGTTGTTCTTGAAACTCCACTTCAAGCTGTATTCTTAGTAGACGGCGAAGAAGCTAACGTATATAACCACGTATTATTCGTAGCTGATGCGAACAGTACTGCAACATATGTAGAAAACTACGTTGCAAATGAAAATGCTAAAGGTATTGCAAATATCGTAGCAGAAGTAATCGTGGAACAAGGTGCACAAGTGAAATTTGGTGCGGTTGATCTATTAGCAAAAGACGTAACAACTTACGTTAACCGCCGCGGCATTGTTGGACGCGACGGCCGTATTGATTGGGCTCTAGGCCTTATGAATGACGGAAATACAATCTCAGAGAACGTTACGAACTTAATGGGCGACGGATCATTTGCTGATACAAAAACAGTAACAATTGGCCGTGGTAACCAAACACAAAACTTTACAACTAAAGTTGTTCATTTCGGTAAACACTCTGAAGGTTGGATTTTAAAACACGGAGTACAAAAAGATAGTGCAACATCTATCTTTAATGGAATTGGTAAGATTGAACACGGTGCATCTAAATCAAATGCACAACAATCTTCTCGCGTTCTTATGTTAGATGAGAAAGCTCGCGGTGATGCAAACCCAATTCTTTTAATCGATGAAGATGATGTAATGGCAGGTCACGCAGCTTCAGTAGGCCGCGTAGATCCATACCAATTATACTACTTGATGAGCCGTGGGATTCCAAAACGCGAAGCAGAACGTTTAGTCATCCATGGATTCTTAGCACCTGTAGTAAATGAGCTTCCAATTGAAGGAGTAAAGGCACAGCTTGTTGAGGTAATTGAAAGGAAAGTTCGCTAATGAATATTCATGAAATACGCAAACAGTTTCCAATTCTTGATCAAAAAGTGAACGGCAAACAACTTGTTTATTTCGATAGTGCAGCAACTTCTCAAAAACCAATTCAAGTCATTGAAACGTTAGAACGTTACTATAAAGAATATAATTCTAACGTGCATCGCGGTGTTCATACGCTCGGTACGAAAGCTACCGACGCGTATGAAGGTGCACGTGAGAAAGTTCGCAAGTTTATTAATGCGAAATCAATGGAAGAGATTATTTTCACGCGCGGAACGACAACTGCATTAAATACAGTAGCAGCTAGCTATGGTCTTGATAATGTAAAAGAAGGCGATGAAATCGTCATCTCTTACATGGAGCACCATAGTAACATCATTCCGTGGCAACAAGTTGCGAAGAAAACTGGTGCAACTTTAAAATACCTTCCGCTTCAACTAGACGGTACAATTTCTTTAGAAGATGTTCGTCAAACAGTTACACCGAATACAAAAATCGTTTCTATCATGCACGTTTCTAACGTACTTGGAACGATTAATCCTGTAAAAGAAATCGGAGCAATCGCACATGAAAACGGTGCAATCATGATCGTTGATGGAGCACAAAGTGCACCTCATATGAAAGTGGATGTACAAGATTTAAACTGTGATTTCTACGCATTATCTGCTCATAAGATGTGCGGACCAACAGGTGTCGGCGTATTATATGGTAAGAAAGAATTGCTAAACAATATGGAACCAATTGAATTTGGTGGTGAAATGATTGATTTCGTAGACTTACAAGAGTCTACTTGGAAAGAGCTTCCGTGGAAGTTCGAAGCAGGTACACCGATTATCGGTAATGCAATCGGACTTGGTGCGGCAATTGATTTCCTAGAAGAAATCGGTCTTCATAATATTGAAAAGCATGAACATGAATTAGCGCAATACGCTTTAGAGAGACTATCAGAAGTAGATGGCGTTACAATTTATGGTCCAAAGCATCGCGCTGGTCTAGTTACATTTAATATTGAAGACGTACATCCTCACGATGTAGCAACTGTATTAGATGTAGAAGGCATTGCGGTTCGCGCAGGACATCACTGTGCACAACCACTTATGAAGTGGCTAAAAGCTTCTTCTACAGCACGTGCGAGCTTCTATTTATATAATACAAAAGAAGAAATTGATACATTTGTTGAATCGCTAATCAAGACAAAGGAGTATTTCACAAATGTCATTTAATAATTTAGATACGTTATATCGTCAAGTTATTATGGATCATTACAAAAATCCTCGTAACCATGGCGTGTTAGAAGATAGTGTTACCGTTAACTTGAACAATCCAACTTGCGGCGATCGTATTCAACTTACGATGAAAGTAGAAGAGGGTATTGTACAAGAAGCGAAGTTTGAAGGCGAAGGATGTTCAATTTCAATGTCTTCAGCTTCAATGATGACACAAGCAGTAAAAGGAAAGAAAATTGAAGAGGCTCTTAAGCTTTCTAAAATTTTCTCTGACATGATGCTAGGAAAAGAGTATGATGACAGCATTGATTTAGGAGATATTGAAGCATTACAAGGCGTATGCAAGTTCCCGGCACGTATTAAATGTGCAACATTAGCGTGGAAAGCGTTAGAAAAGGGCTTAAACGAAGATAAGTAATGTTAAAGGTTCCTAAAAACGAGGTTATATAAGGAGGGACACACCAACATGGCGAAGCAACTGCCAGATATCGGCGATTATAAATATGGTTTCAAGGATAAAGACGTTTCGATTTTCCGTGCTGGACGCGGTTTAACAAAAGAGATCGTTGAAGAGATTTCACGTATGAAAGAAGAACCACAGTGGATGTTAGACTTCCGTTTAAAATCACTGGATAAGTTCTATGAAATGCCAATGCCACAATGGGGCGGCGACTTAAACGACTTAGATTTCGATGAAATTACGTACTACGTAAAACCATCTGAGAAATCTGAGAAGTCTTGGGATGAAGTACCTGAGGAAATTAAAGCGACATTTGATAAATTAGGTATTCCTGAAGCTGAGCAAAAATATTTAGCTGGTGTATCTGCACAGTACGAATCTGAAGTTGTATACCACAACATGAAAGAAGACCTAGAAGATCTAGGAGTCGTCTTCAAAGATACAGATAGCGCATTAAAAGAGAACGAAGATATTTTCCGTGAGCATTTCGGAAAAGTAATCCCACCAACAGACAACAAATTCTCTGCATTAAACTCTGCAGTTTGGTCTGGTGGATCATTCATCTACGTTCCAAAAGGTATTAAAGTTGATACACCACTTCAAGCGTATTTCCGTATTAACTCTGAAAATATGGGACAATTCGAGCGTACGCTTATCATCGTAGACGAAGGCGCACACGTACACTACGTAGAAGGTTGTACAGCACCTGTTTACACGACTAACTCACTTCATAGTGCGGTAGTAGAAATCATCATTAAAAAAGATGCATATTGCCGTTATACAACAATCCAAAACTGGGCGAACAACGTATACAACCTAGTTACAAAACGTGCGGTTTGTGAAGAAAACGCAACGATGGAATGGATTGACGGTAACATCGGATCTAAATTAACGATGAAATACCCAGCAGTTATCTTAAAAGGCGAAGGCGCTCGTGGTTTAACATTATCTATCGCGATTGCTGGTAAAGGCCAACACCAAGATGCTGGTGCGAAAATGATTCACTTAGCACCAAACACGTCTTCAACAATCGTTTCTAAATCGATTGCGAAGCATGGTGGTAAAGTAACTTACCGTGGTATCGTACAATTCGGACCAAAAGCGAAAAACTCTCGCTCTAACATCGAGTGTGACACGTTAATCATGGATAACCAATCTACATCTGATACAATTCCTTACAACGAAATCAAAAACGATTACGTTTCACTTGAGCACGAAGCGAAAGTATCTAAAGTATCAGAAGAACAATTATTCTACCTAATGAGCCGCGGTATTTCTGAGCAAGAAGCTACAGAAATGATCGTAATGGGCTTCATCGAGCCATTCACTCGCGAACTTCCAATGGAATACGCAGTTGAAATGAACCGCCTAATCAAGTTTGAGATGGAAGGTTCTATTGGTTAAATAGAAATGCGGAGCCGACTGTTCAGACCCGTTGGCTAAGGTTCTTTCGCACAGAAGATGCTTTTTATCTTCTGGTGCGGAAGGTTCTTAGACATGAGGGTCTAGGAGACGAAGCTGGACATATTTAAAGTGGAAGCGGCTCGTTCAGAATGTGAGGGGGATGGAGCTTCTGACGTAGAGGCGCTTTTTGCCTCATAGGAAGAAGTGAAGCCACCGAACATTCTAGCCGCTGGAACTGGATAATATATGTATGAAGAAAGCGCCCTGCATAGCAGGGCGCTTTTTTATGTTGTATATTCGGGTTCGACTGTAAGATACCCGGGTGGGTTTTTAATGAAATATATCGACCACAAATCGGAATATATCGGCGATTATTTCAATATATCAGCGGTTCGACAAGGAATATCGATTTGTCGACAAAGTAAGACAAAAGAAATCCCTCATATCCCCCTCAACATTTAAATACGAGAGGAGCACCTATATGGAAGTAAGACAAAGATACTGACAAATCTCCTCCCCCCACCAACTAGAATCATTTCACAAAAATTCTCCCCCTCAAACTAATCAACAGACTAGAAAAAGTAATATAAAGTTTTCCATATTAAAAGGGCAATCTTTGGCTTTTTCTTATAATGCGAGTACAATGTAGAATAGCAAGAAAAGACGAAAAGTATTTACAGGATTATTGCGTACGTATAGCGTAAATGGCAGTAAGGAACTGAGAGGAGGTTTTTTCTCTGAATATAAATAAAGAAACAATCATCCACCTTTATCATACAAACGATATACATAGTCATTTTGAAAATTGGCCGCAAATTTCTCGGTTTGTACAAGGGGAGAAAAGGCGAAGACAGGAAGCGGGAGAGACTGTTTTAACTGTGGATATTGGCGATCATGTGGATCGTTTTCATAGTATTTCGGAAGCGACAAATGGACTTGGGAATACAAAATTATTAAATGAGGCGTTATATGATTATGTAACGATCGGAAATAATGAAGGAATTACATTGGCGAAAGAGCATTTGAATCGTCTATATGATGATGCTGGTTTTGAGGTGCTTGTAGCGAACTTATTTGAAAAAGAGGGTGTACGTCCAGCGTGGGCGAAGCCTTATAAATTACATACAACGACAGATGGGATTACGATTGCCTTTATTGGATTAACGGTAGCTTATCCAGAGTTTTATCATATGTTAGATTGGCATATTGAAGATCCAATCATCCATTTAGAGTCTATTTTAGAAGAAGTGAAAGATGAGGCACATATTACGGTTGTCCTGTCTCACCTTGGAAAAAGCATGGATGAATATATGGCGGGGCATTATGATATAGATGTTATTTTAGGGGCACATACGCATCATTTATTTGAGCGTGGCGTTCTTGTGGATAATACTTTGCTTTGCTGTTGTGAAAAGTGGGGACATTACGTTGGTCACGTTCAGCTTACTGTGGATAAAGAGACGAAGAGACTGTTGAAAAAAGACGGTAGAGCGATTAAGACAGAACGGTTAGGTGCTTATAGCGATCCGTTATCCACAATTGAAATGCTAAAGGAAGAAAGTAAACAGATAATGGCTGAGCCTGTCGTTCATTTAAAAGAATCATTGCCGGTTGATTGGTTTAAGGAGACGACGTTTTCTCATATGTTGGCAAGTGCACTTAAAGAGTGGTGTAATGCGGATGTTGGGATGGTGAATGCTGGTGTACTTCTTGAGGGATTAAATGAAGGTGTTGTGACGCGCGGAGATATTCATCGGATTTGTCCACATCCAATTAATCCATGTCTGTTAAAAGTACCAGGGAAAACGTTAAGAGAAGTTATTTTGAAAGCGCGCCGCCCGAATATGGAGAATCTTGAGGTGAAAGGATTCGGATTTCGTGGAAAAGTAATGGGGAAAATGATTTACGATGGTTTGGAAGTGATTCCAGATACGATTCCAGGGAATAAAATTTTACTAGAAGATGTATTGATTAACGGCGAATCGCTGGAATTAGACCGGATATATACGGTAGGAACGATTGATATGTTTACATTCGGATACTTATACCCAGAGCTATCCACACTTTCTGACAAACAATATTATATGCCGGAATTGCTTAGAGATGTACTAACAGACATGTTGATAACTTATACATCTTCAGTCAAACTATAGGCTAGTTAACTTGTAACACTCATTTTTCTCTTGTCATAAAGATAAGAAAGAGAGGAGTGTGAACTATGGTTAATGTAGAGCCAATTATAATTGATAACTATACGTTCATTGCTGTTAGCGTAAAACTTCCAAAGACAAATTTGCTAGCTGTAATGAGCGATAAAGGATATATTATGTGCGGTGCTTTAGATGTAGGTCTTCTAAATGAGAAGTTAGGTGATCGAGGAATTATTGCTGGCCGTGCGGTTGGTGTAAGAACGATTGAACAACTTCTTGAAGCACCGCTGGAATCAGTAACGACTGGAGCCGAAGCTTTAGGTATTCCGGTAGGCACAATCGGAAAAGATGCACTATTAAAAATGAGATAAGCATATATCGTCCCTCTTTCTTGCATAGAAATAATATAAGAAGGAGGGTTTTCTTATGAGCATATTTCGTTCGAAAAATTCGCGGTTTCGAAGGGGACCGATTTCCTTTCGGTATATACTGCTTATTTCGTTTATTATTTTTATCGTAATGGTAGTTCAAGGTTTATGGATTGTAAATAAAAGTATTCAGCCAACGTTAATTAAGTATGGGGAAACAGAGACTCATAAAATGGCAACAGCAGTTATGACGAAAGCGGTAAAAGACCGAATTAATGAAGGGTTTGATGTAGATTCATTAATGAAAGTACAAACGGATAGGAACGGGAAAGTATCTACAATTGATTTAAATACAAAACAAGTAAATGAAATATTAACATCGACTACTGCATACATAGAAAAATATTTACAACAAGTAGAAAAAGGGGATACGAAAGCACTTGGTATTTTTGAAGAGAATGGGGTATCTATGTCAATTCCTTTTGGGCGCATAACTGATAATGCGCTTCTTGGTAATATAGGACCGGATATTCCGATTAATTTTACGCCAATTGGTCATGTGAATACGGATATTAAACAATTAGTTGAGCCGCAAGGAATTAATAATACAGCGATCAAAATTATTATGGAAGTGGAAGTGACGTTACAAGTTATGATTCCGTTACGCACGAAAGAAATTAAAGTGAAGCAAAACATTCCGATTGCGACGCGCATCGTTCAAGGTGAAGTGCCTACTTATTACGGAAGCGGGGGTGTTGTTGTACCAGATAAAAAGAAAACGGATAATTAGTCAGTAGTGTTCTATTGATTTATATTTATAAAAATAACCGTAGCGATTTGCTACGGTTATCGTTTTGTATTTGCTCGTTCTTTTCGTTCCCAAAGGCTTAAATGCATGTATGGATCGAAAGCCCATTCTGTATAGCCATTGTCTTTATACATGCCGAAATGTAAGTGGGGCGGGAATTTTCCAGCTGTACCAGGAGGACCGTAGCCGGTACTACCGACAAATCCGATTACTTTTCCTGGTTCGACAATTTGTCCGAGCTGTATTTCTTTAGAGAACCCGCCTAAATGAGCGTAATAGTGGTAATTATTATGAAGGTCACGAATACCAATGCGCCATCCACCAAGACGATTCCATCCTTTTGTTTCAATAACGCCATAGCAGGTTGATCGTACTGGTACGCCATATCCAGCAAAAATATCGGTTCCTTCATGAATCCTCCTGCCGCCAAAGCTTCTACCAGCACCGAAAGTACTACGATAGCTATGGTCACTGCGAATCGGGAGAGGGAAAGCATTACCTTCTAAATTAATGCGTCCATAATGTTTATAAATTCGGGCGTATTCTGTAATTAATTCAACTGTTTTTGCACGTCTATAATATTCCCAAAGCATAATGTTAATACGGTCTTCCGACGTTCCTTGTTTCTTTAAAATAGTTGCTGCTGTATGCAGAAGATCACGGTCGTTATTTGCATTTGCAAATCCATCTTTGTCACCATCTAAACCCATTCCGCCAAATAGAGAAATTGTATGGGGGAGAGTATCATTACTATTAACAGGTCCAGCCCATATTTCAGGTTTGAAATAAAGGGAAATGATGGCATCGGTTTTTTTCGGAATATCCTTTCTTACGCTCCGTATGTTTCTTTCGTATTGATCCATTGCAGCTAAGTAATACCACGGAATACCTGAAGATTGCTCAGTTTCTTTATATAGTGCCATGCGCTTTTCATATATGCTTTGCTGATTATCTTCACCGTAAGCGATGTTTTGGTGGAGAAGAAAGCAAATCGAAAGCAAAAGAGAAATTTTTCGAAGCATGAAATAGACTCCTTTCACAACATCACTCTTTTTAGTGTGGGATATACGGAGTATTTCATTATAGGGAACGATTGGAAAAAATCTTAGAATCTTCATTTGAGCAAATCGCTTTCATACGTTAGAATAGATATGTTACATTGAAAGAAGCGAACACGGTAAACTATTTCATATTGTGCGGAGTTGATAACCATGACAAAACAAACAGAGTATAAGCGCAAGCCCGAATGGTTGAAAATTAAGTTAAACACGAATGAAAACTATACAGGCTTAAAGAAAATGATGCGTTCTAAGAATCTTCATACAGTTTGTGAAGAGGCGAAATGTCCGAATATTCATGAATGCTGGGCTGTAAGGAAAACAGCAACATTTATGATCTTAGGTGCGGTTTGTACACGTGCTTGTCGTTTTTGTGCGGTTAAAACAGGCTTACCAACTGAGCTTGATTTACAAGAGCCAGAACGCGTAGCAGATTCTGTAGTACAAATGGGCTTAAAGCACGTTGTTATAACAGCGGTTGCACGTGATGATTTAAAGGACGGCGGAGCAGCTGTTTTTGCTGAAACAGTACGCGCTGTACGTCGTGAAAATCCATTCACGTCTATCGAAGTATTACCATCTGATATGGGTGGGGTAGAAGAAAACTTAAAAATGTTAATGGATGCAAAACCAGATATTTTGAACCATAACATTGAAACAGTACGTCGATTATCTAACCGAGTTCGCGCTAGAGCAAAATATGACCGTTCATTAGAGTTTTTACGTCGAGCAAAAGAAATGCAGCCTGATATTCCAACTAAATCGAGCATTATGCTGGGCTTAGGTGAAACGAGAGAAGATTTAATTGAAGCAATGGATGACTTACGTGCAAACAATGTGGATATTTTAACTCTTGGACAATACCTACAACCATCTAAGAAGCATTTACCAGTTATTAAATATTACCCACCAGCAGAATTTGCAGAGCTTAAAGAAATTGCACTTAGCAAAGGATTTAGCCACTGTGAAGCTGGCCCACTTGTACGTTCGTCTTATCATGCGGACGAGCAAGTACGTTCTGCAAAAGAAAAAGTAGCAGAAGCGAAATAAAGAAAAAAGAGAGCTAATCATTAGCTCTCTTTTTTCTTATACTCTAAAACTTTATTTTGACATGTGGATAAAATCTTTTTTAATTCCTCTGTGGATAATTCAATTGTAAATTCAGGTACACCAGGTGTAATTAAAATTTTATCGTAAGTATAAATTGAACTGTCCACAATAATCGTTACATCTTGTGAATAACCGAAAGGAGCTACACATCCTGGCGTGCAACCAGTCTCTTCTCTTAGCTCATTAGGAGAACAGAGAGATAAGCTCTCTCCTGTTATTTCCTTCATCTCTCCTCGGTTGAGGCGAGTGCCTTCTAACGTAAAGAATACGTAATGCTCCCCGGATTTTGATTTTAAAAATAAGCTTTTACTTGGAGTGCCTTGCAAACCAAGTCTTTCACGAACGATACGATCTGTTTCATAGTCAAGTACTGGTTCGTGTTCAAATTTTTCATAAGAAGCATTTGTTTTATGTAGTAAAGAAAGTACATCTTCGTACATATTGAATGATACCCCTCTCTATTGTTAATACAGTCTCTTCTCGTGGCGTCAACTGAGTGTTTTGGAAAGGGATACTACTTGGACGATGCTTCCCATAATCGTTTTATGAAACTTTTCTCATCGATTGTAATTTCGTAAACATCAGGATTCGTTAAAGTTCTCCATTCATGAAAGCCGATCATACGATCAAAGTGCTTTAAAATGAGCGTAAGTAAGTTTCCATGTGTAACGAGTAGTGTTGTAGTATGGTTGAACTTTAAAACGTCTTGGATAAGCGATATAGCACGGTCCGTTGCTTGTTTTGTTGACTCTCCGCCTGAAAAGGCAATATCTATGTTTGTAAAAGTAGATTCTAGTTTTTGCATCCAATCATCCATCGGAACGTTGCTTAATATACGTTCAGCTAATCGTTCATCCTCTTCGATAGATAGGTTAGCTTTGAGCGCATAGGGCCGAATGGAATCGATAGCTCGGACAAATGGGCTCGAAATAATATGATCTATTTGTAGCTGATTTTCTAAGAGGAATGCAGCAAGAGTGTTTGCTTGATTTTTTCCTGCAATCGTTAATTCGGCATCACGTTCTTGTCCAGTTGCTGAACAATGTCGTATTACAATCAATTTCTTCATAATTCATCCCCATCTTTCAAGTTGACGCTTATATACTTCGACAAATGTGGAAAAAATTCCTTTTTATTGGAAACGGCATATTGATCTAAATATGTGGAAAAGTAATGTGGATAAATGAACATTTGAGGTGTAATGATGAAAAAAATGATATGTATTATATTCGGTCTTTGTTTTTTTATACACTTGTCCACAACATATGCAGAATCGAATACAAAATTAAATTATCCAAGCAATCGAAATAAGCCATTTGTGAGTGAAGATGCGTTTTACGAACAGTTAGATAAGAAAATCTATAAAGAATACAACAATGCAGCATATAGTGTTCGTAAAAAAATCTCATTTAAAGAAGTACCACATGAGGAATTTATCTTCCTGCAAAAAACAGATGTCGGTTGTCACAGTAAAATGACGATGGAAGGTTCTTTCGTTCACCCGGATCGCCAAGTATATTTCTTTGCTTCTTTTACTCAAAATGAAATAGAAGAATTTCATAAGTACATCGTTATAGATGCGGAAACAAAGAGGGAGCTGCAAGGGGGGAAAAGTTATCATCACTACGAAAATCCATATAAAAAATAACCCACCAACTGGTGGGTTATTTTTATTCCGATACACTCATTAATTTCTCTTTCATTTTACGAATAAGAATGAAACCACCAATCGCGAAGAGAAGAGTAATTCCTTCTGCTACAAAGATGTTAATCATTTTTGTTTGGTAAAGTGCTGCGAAAAAGTCTACAAGTGCGTGGAATAGTATAGCGTATACGAGGAAAATGTATTTCTTTTGTTTTACTGCGTATACGACAAGCATTGTAAAAGCAATTTGCAGAACGAGTGCCATAATTCTTTCTAAGCTACCCAGTAAATATAAATAGGCAGGTTGTTCTATTAACATATCCTTTACAAGATTTAATTGTGGTAGTTTTTCTGCCATTTGAGCGAAGCTATCATTGTTAATAGCATTAGCGAATATAAGTGTCTGCAATGCAGAGAATCCGCCAACTAAAATGGATTCAATCCCGCCATGACCAATTCCATAAGCGAAGCCATCTTTATATTCTAGATATTTTTTTAGTAGGAAGAAGAAGGCAACGAAGCGTCCTAATTCTTCAAAAATACCAGCAGTTAGTCCGCCATAAATTGCAAAGACATACGGATTTTCTAAAAATGGAGCGATTGCTGGATTACCACGCATAAATAGGTGGAACGGTGTTTCGAGAATTTGGGTAAATCCAATAAAGATAAGAACACCAACGCCGACCACTTTCCAATTAATATTATATTTTTTACGGAAATAAACGAGTACAATAATTGGGACCAGAACCGAAACAACGAGTTGAAATATGATGCTGGCAATTACAGTATTTGAAACCATACTTTCACCGCTTTCTAATATATGTACATATCTATTATGCATGAAATATGGGAGAGATGAAACTTTTAGAGATAAATGAATTTACTTATTGACTCTAACGTTGCGTCATACTTTATCGTATGTACTAAGGGGGAGATACACATGACAATGAAGGTAAAAGAAGTAGCTAATTTAGTTGGGATTAGTGTGCGCACACTGCATCATTACGATGAAATTGGGTTATTAACCCCAGACGAGACGACAGAGTCTGGATATCGTCTGTATTCCAATGAAAATTTAGAGACACTGCAGCAAATTTTATTTTTTAAAGAACTAGGCTTCCCTTTGAAGAAGATTAAAGAAATTATCATGAGTCCATCATTTGATCATGAAGAAGCACTACAACTTCATAAGAAAATGCTTCTTGAAAAGCGTGCTAGGTTAGATAAAGTGATTGCGACGATTGATAAAACAATTCAGCATACAAAAGGAGAGATTGAGATGACGAATAAAGAGAAATTTGAAGGATTTGATTTTAGTCATAACCCGTACGAAGAAGAAGCACGTGAACGATGGGGAGATGAGGCTGTAGATAAAGCGAATAAAACAGCGAAGGGGATGTCTAAAGAGAAACAGGAGGAGTTTAATAATATTTACGGAAATCTAGCAACACTTCGAAATGGAGCACCTGATTCTAAAGAGGCGCAATCCGCAATCGGGGTATGGTACGATTACTTGCAAAACTTCGGTGAATATTCATTAGAGGCCTTTAAGGGACTCGGTCAAATGTATGTTGCTGATGAGCGTTTTACGAAAAATATTGATAAGTTTGGTGAAGGTTTAGCGCAGTTTATGTGTGATGCGATGGAGGTTTATGCGGATCGTAAGAAATAGTAAAAAGGTGGAGGTTTTCTCCACCTTTTTATTTTTTAATCATATCATTTAAAGTTTGATCCCCCGTATTGTTCAAATGAGGATTATCGCTCATTTCACGTTTTAACATATCAAGACTTTGTTCATATTCTTTATCGTTTAAGCTACCAGATTGAAGACCTTGAATTTGAGAAATCAACTTTTGGTTTGTTGATACATATGCTTTATAATAGCGAGGAACGATGGACAAAGCAGTTTTATATACTTGATCTGTTACGAGTTTCGGATCCGTTGTGTTTGCACGGTATACAACGAACACTTCGTCGTCGGTAACGAGTGTAGCGGCATTGGTGACGTCAGGAAGTTTGACTGTCATGCTCGTAATCATTTCAGCGACTTTCTCACGGTTAATGGCGCCTACTTGTTTGTTAGATACTTCATGTTTTTGTTTAGATGAATAGCCCACCCTTGTGAGCCGTGTATTTGTATTTTCCGTATGATACATGTCGTTTTTGTTGGAAACAAGAACACGACTTCCTTCTTCACGCTCCATTTCGGCTTTATTAGTTGATTGGCAGCCTGCAAATAAGGAAAGAGTGAGAAGAGAGAGTATAATTTGTTTTTTCACGATGTAGCACCTCCTTCTCCATAGCATGCACTAATTTTCAATTTTTTGTATTTGAAATTGTTGGTTGTTATGCTTTGTGATACGATAAAAAGAAGAATGCTTAGAGAGGAAGTTCATAATGGAGCAAAAGCAAGAGATTCATACTACGGTGAGCGTTAATAATGTTCAGTACGAAGTAATTAAAAACTTTCGTGACGGTTTTAGTGAAGAAGCACTTAAAGAGCGCTATGCAGAAATTTTAAATAAATATGATTATATCGTTGGAGACTGGGGTTATGAGCAACTTAGATTGCGCGGATTCTTTGATGATAGTAATCAACGTTCGACATATGATACGAAAATTAGTACTTTATCAGAGTATTTATACGAGTACTGTAACTTTGGTTGTGCACATTTTGTATTACGAAAAGTGAAGAAATGAAAAAATCCTCTTACGATTGTAAGAGGATTTTTTCATAGCAGTTATACCAATTATGAGGAGGCTGTTTACTTTTGAAATAGACAGCACCTCGGCAAATATAATTATTTTTTTCATATAGGCTTAATGAAACCGGATTACCTGTAAAACAATCTAGGCGTATTCCAGTGTAGTTTTTTTGTTTTGCTTCGTTTTCCCAAAAGGATAATAGTACTTTACTATATCCTTTGCCTTGCGCGAGCGGATGGATGACAAAAGAGTGGACGATAAGAAAGCGTCCGTCTATTTCTGACCAGTCAATTAGTTTGTATTCTGGAGACGGTGCTTCGTTTAAGACGACGGCACCGACAAGTACTTGATCTTGGAATAGACAATACAATTCGGCCTGTTCTAGATGATAGGAAATGTGTTCTCGCGTCGGATAAGAATCATCCCATTGATAAATTTGGTTCTGTAAGAGTGCTTCTTTGCATGCTGTATACATTACATCTAAGTCATTCAATAAATCAATCGTACCTTTTCTCACCTTTAACATGAGAGTCCTCCTTACAAACAAATTGAAATGTAATCACCTTCAGAAAGAGTTTTGTTTGGTTTCATTTGTTGTCGGTTCAATTGGATATGCCCATTTTTAATTTTATCCACAATGATAGTACGGCTCCAATCTGAAATATATGTGGATAACACTTTATCAATTCGGTGGGAACCAAAAACGATGTCTAATACGATTGTTATTTCGGCTATACCACTTTCTTTGTATTGTGTAATGGAAATGGTAGTACTTGTTTCAGTTTGTTCTTGCTGAGTCATATCGACAGTTTCGACGTGATCAGTAAATGATTTATAAATATGAAGTTTTTGATTCCACGTATGATCTTTCGGACATTTATAAATTGCAAATCGGTATATGTTCTTTCCGTTTGCGTTATGCCTGCGAATGTTCGTGTCGGTAAAAAGGGTAGTACGCCTGCAATTTTTACAATACTTTTCGATTGTTGCTAGTTCGTTTTCATATAAACTCCAAGAAAGTTGTACTTTCTGCATTTTCCTTCACCTCTTATATATTGGTAAAGGAACGTAATACAGCTATTTGGATGTCTTGTAGTATGAAGACATAAGAAGTAGACAAAAATAAAAAGAGGTTCCCCCAAGAGGAACCTCCGTAAACATCATACTACAGATGCGTTACGTTCCTTCGTAATGGGAATGGGCAGACTACTCCCTTGAAAAAGCACGGTGCTTTTTTGAGAGTAATGCTATCCAATTGCTGGTCCATTACAAAGTAAATGTTGGCATACGCAGATAACGTCCTTTCTATCCAAATAGATTTATTCATAAGTATAACACATAAGATTGAAAATTCAAAATATAAATTGTAAAAAAACACCAGCTAACATAGCTGGTGCACCAGATAAATTATATAAGTTCAAATAAAAATGAGCGTAATTCTTCTGCATTTTCTTCAGACATCGAAAATGCATGCTCTAAGTAGCCTTGTTCATTTAAATCGTCAGGACCGATGATAGCAAATTTGTTGCTTTGCATATCAAGGACTATCGTTTTACCGTAATGACGATCGGAGTATAGAAGCGCTAAATCATGACGCTCATTTTCCCCCAAAAAGCTAACGAAACGCGTTTTTGTAGCGACTGTATCGTCGTACAGAAAGAAACGTTCTTCCATACACATGGCTCCTTTATTAAATATCTAAGTTTAAGTGTGGTTTATGGTCTAAATGGTGGTGTGTTTTAATAAATCGTACCGTTCTTGTTTTGTAACGCATAACGATAGAATATGTTTCAGCTAAATCTCCGCCAAGGAATTTCACGCCGTCTAATAATTCACCAGCAGATACACCTGTTGCTGAGAAGATTGCATCATCACCAGATACTAAGTCATCTAACATAAGAAGTTGACGAGGATCTTCTAATCCCATTTCACGACAACGAGCTTCTTCTTCTTCGTTCATTGGAACTAAGCGAGCTTGCATTTCACCTTCAAGGCATTTTAATGCTGCTGCAGAAATAACGCCTTCTGGAGCTCCGCCTACACCTACGAATAAGTCGATACCTGTTCCAGGTAAAGCTGTTGCGATTGATGCACCAACATCTCCATCACCAAATAGTTTTACGCGTGCACCTTTTGCACGAACACGGTCAATAATATCTTGATGACGTTCACGTTCTTGGATGATAACCGTTAGGTCACGAATTTTTTTATTGTTTGCTTCTGCTACAATATCAATTGTTTTTTCAATTGGATCATCTAAGCTAATTTTACCAGCTGCTTTTGGACCAACCGCGATTTTTTCCATGTACATATCCGGAGCGTGAAGAAGGTTTCCTTTATCTGCGATTGCGATAACTGCCATTGCATTTGCAAGGCCTTTCGCAACGATGTTTGTACCTTCTAATGGGTCAACGGCGATATCTACTTCTGGACCGTTACCTGTTCCTAGTTCTTCACCAATATACAACATCGGTGCTTCATCAAGTTCTCCTTCACCGATTACAACTGTACCTGCCATGTTTACTGAATCGAACATATCACGCATAGCTGTAGTGGCTGCATCATCTGCTTCGTTTTTCTTTCCGCGGCCCATCCACTGTGCGGATGCTAAGGCTGCTGCTTCTGTTACACGGACAATTTCTAGTGCGAGTTCACGTTCCAAGGTTGCATTCCTCCAATTTCAAAAATCATACAAATATAACTATAACAAATAACGAGGAAAAGGTGAATTCGAAAAATTGTCGATTTTTTCAGAAGAAAGCGTTACAATTAAAATGTAAATGCTTTAATTTCCAGGTAGGTGACATTCATGTACTTCGTAGACAGAAAAAAAATAGAACAAATGCTAGTATGTTTAGAACGAGCAACAAATACATTTCAAGAGAAAAAGACATATGAAACAGAGTTTGAATTTTATGCATTAGAGCGCATAGCCCATCTTATTATCGATTGTATATTAGATGTAGGGAATGCGATGATTGATGGATTTATTATGCGCGATCCAGGAAGTTACGAAGATATTATTGATATTTTAATGGACGAGAGAGTTATAAGTGGAGAAGAGGGAGCGCATATTAAAGAAATTATTCTTCTTCGAAAAATGCTTACGCAAGATTATATTCAAATGAATCATGATGAATTATATAAGACGATTCAAAAAAATATCGCAGTGGTAGAGAAATACCCAGCAAATATTCGTAGTTATTTAGAAAAGGAATTAGGACCTGTATCTGCATTTGTACCAGAATAATTATGCTTATAAGATCCCCGGGAATTCCTTTGGGGATCTTATATTGTATATGAGAGAGAAAAGGGAGAAGGGTGAAATATGGGGGAAGCACGTACTACGAAAGAAGAGATTGTACAATTATTGAAGGTAAAGGGTGAGCATACTGTAGCAGATTTAGCTGAAGCTTTAGAGATTACTGAGATGGCGATTCGAAGGCATTTAAGTAAACTGGAGAAAGATGAGCTAATCTATTCAAAGATGGTAAGACAGCATGTCGGACGACCAACATATTTGTATGGATTAAGTCAAAAGGGAGAAGATACATTCCCGAAAGAATATAAGCAATTTGCTATTGATATGCTAGAAGATTTGGCTCGAATGGGCGATGAAAAAATGCTGCGTCACGTCTTGCAAGCGAGAACGAAACGAATGGAAGAACAGTTGCAAAAGAGGATAAGTAATCAAAGCAATTTAGCGTATAAAGTTCAAGAAGTAGCTGCTATGCAAGAGAGAAACGGTTATATGGTTCAAATAAAGCGAGATGGGGAGCATTCTTTCATATTTGAAAAGCAAAACTGTCCGTTAAAGGAAATTGCAGAGAGATTCCCGCAAGTGTGTGAAGATGAAAAAGATATGTATAAGCGGTTATTTGCAGATGCAAATGTGAAGACGTTAGCAAACATGTGCGTGGGCGATTGTAATTGTTCGTACCAAATAAAAGAGAAAAAATGAACGTTATGGGACGCTTTAAGGTAAAGCGTTTTTTTCTTTTGAAAAAGGGGTTAATATAAGAGTGGTATGATAGATATGAACGTTAGCATAGAAGGAGAGACAAACAGATGTATAAAGGCTATTTAATTGACTTAGACGGTACAATGTATCGCGGTGAAGAGCAAATTGAAGAAGCAAGCGACTTCGTAAAAGCGTTAGGAGAGCGCGGTATTCCATATTTATTCGTTACAAATAACTCAACTCGTAAACCAGAACAAGTTGCAGAAAAGCTTGTTCGTTTCGATATTCCAGCGAAAGCGGAGCAAATATTCACAACGAGTATGGCTACAGCGAACTTTATTTATGAGCGCAAACAAGATGCAACTGTATATATGATTGGTGAAGAGGGATTACACGCTGCACTTGTGGAAAAAGGCTTTGAACTTGTGGATGAAAATCCTGATTTCGTTGTTGTTGGTTTAGATCGTGATATCACATATGAAAAATTAGCGAAAGCGTGCCTTGCTGTGCGTAACGGTGCAACGTTTATTTCAACAAATGGGGATATTGCAATTCCAACTGAGCGCGGATTATTACCAGGTAACGGTTCATTAACATCAGTTGTTGCAGTATCAACAGGTGTGGACCCAATCTTTATTGGTAAACCAGAATCAATCATTATGGAACAAGCGTTAAAAGTGCTTGGCATAGGAAAAGAAGAAGCTTTAATGGTTGGGGATAACTACGATACAGATATTTTAGCGGGGATAAATGCTAGTATGCATACCCTTCTTGTCCACACTGGAGTAACAACTGTGGACAAGTTAACAGAATATGAAGTACAACCGACGCAAGTTGTGCACAACTTGACGGAGTGGATTGAGAAGATGTAATGAAAGGCAGGTAACCGGAAGAGGTTGCCTGTTTTTTTATGCACAATTGCATATGTACTATAGGGATTTAAAATGTAAAATTTATATGTAGTGATGTAAAGGGGGAAAATAAGAGTGTACTGGATGTCATGTATTATGTTTGTTTTTACATTATGTGTTTTGTTCTTTGTTCTATGGAAGATATATAAAATAAATGAAATGAAAAAAAGCGCGGGAAAACTTATTGCAACATATCCTCGGGTGAAACGACGTTGGATTGCATTACTTGGACCGGTGTATTTCATCGGGCAATGTATGTATATATATGCTCAGTACGTAAGTGGCGATATTGATACAGTTGAACAGTTTCTCGTTCAGTCAGGTAGTTATGCTGTAGCAAGTTGTTTTATGACTTTAATAGCTATCCATCTTATTAAAAGTGTACAAATATATGAAAAAGGTGTAATAGACGGATTGAACTTTTATTCATACGAAGAATTAAAAGGCTATAAAACATCAACATGGGAAAATCCAAAAGAAAATATATTTTTATATCGCGGGCGAGAAAAAATGAATGACAATGTAAATTTACTTATTAGACAGGAAGATATGAATGAATTAGAAAGCATTCTTCAAAGATATATTCCGAAATTGATGATGAAATAAAAACTCCGGTAGTTATGAAGTGAAGTGAACCCGAATAGTGGTACATGAAAAAAACACCTCCTGAATTCGCATACTAAGTATGCAAATTCAATGGAGGTGTTTTTCGTTTGAAGACAAGAGTTCATTACCCAGAAGAAATAAAGTGGAAAGTGATTGAGATGAAAAAGGATGGTTATTCAAATCGTACCATTATGGAGACACTCGGCATTAAAAATGTTTCCCAAATTAAGACATGGATGAAATGGTATCGTACAGATCAAACATATCGTTTTCAACAACCTGTAGGAAAACAATATTCTTATGGAAAAGGGTCAAAAGAGCTAAGTGAATTGGAACAGCTACGATTAGAAAATAAACATTTAAAAACAAAATTACTTGTATGGGGAAAGTATCTGGAAATCGAAAGGAGCTGAAACCACATACCGTTATTACCCTATGGAATGAATTAAAAACAAAAATAACCGTACAAGAACTGTGTAAAGTATTAGAGTTACCACGTTCCTCATTTTATCGTTGGTTACAGATAGCCGAACGCCCTAAAGACGAGATAGAAGAGAAAGTAAAGAAAATCTGCCTTAGGCATAAATTGCGGTATGGATATCGAAGAGTGACCGCCACTCTTCGAAAAATGGGACTGTGTGTGAATCATAAAAAAGTATTACGGATTATGAGACAATATCATATACTCTCAAAAGTGCGTCGAAAGAAAAAGAAATATATGAATGGTGCGGAACCAGTGGTAGCTCCTCATCGATTGGAGCGTCAATTTGAAGCATCAGCCCCAAATGAAAAGTGGTTCACAGATGTGACTTACTTATTATTTGGAGAGCGTACCTTGTATTTATCGACGATTATGGATGCCTTTAATCGTGAAATTATTAGTTATGTCATCAGTGAGTCACAAACACTAACATTAGCGATGAAGACATTAAAACAAGCAATGCGAGGAAGAAAAATAAAAGATGTGATCCTTCACTCAGATCAAGGGAGTATTTATACAGCGAAGGAATTTCAAGCATGTGCCAAAGAAAACGGCATTATCACCAGCATGTCCCGGAGAGGAAATTGCCATGATAATGCCGTCATGGAAAGCTTCTTTGGTCATTTAAAAAGTGAAGCTTTCTACTCACAAAAGATAACAAAAGTATCCAACACAACTGTGCGAAAGATTGTGCTAGAATACATTCATTACTACAATTGTGTGCGAATTCAAGAAAAATTAAACCACCTATCCCCTAAAGAATTTAGGGAACAGATGGTTTAGGTGTTTTGATAGGTGTCCCGTTTTCGGGGTTCACTTCATTATAACCGGAGTTTTTTTATTAAAACGCACGATTCACTACGTCTTTAACTTCTTCAAGATATTGTTTACGCACACTGTCATCCACAGAAGGAACACTTGTATAGAATGTATGCTCCAGTGTTTCAATGCCTGTAAATTCGAAAATACCAGCATCAGTTGTTTTTTTCATTGCATCAAACATACCGCCTGCTGTGTATGCTTCTTTCGTATTTCCCATTGTAGATAATAACAATCCTTTTTTACCGCTTAATAACTTTTCAATGCCATTCTCACCGTAAGCATAAGCGAAGCCGTGGCTAAATACACGATCAACGTATCCCTTTAAAATAGCAGGAAGACCCGCCCACCAAACTGGGTAAATGAATGTAATACTATCAGCCCAAGAGATATGCTTTTGTTCTTCTTTAATATCTTCTGGTGTGTTTCCTTGGGAAAATGAGATGAAATCGGAAGCACCTAATACTGGATTGAAGTTTAATTCGTATAAATCACGAACGCGTACTTCATGACCTTTTCCTTCTAATTCACTTTTTACAGTTTCTAAAATTGCATGGTTGAAGCTTGCTGTATTCGGGTGTGCATAAACGATCACATGTTTCATTGTTCTTCCTCCTAATTGTGGATATGTGAATAGTTTTTATATATTCGTGTAATTATTATGGTTACTTCCGTTGCGAGAGTCAACTTTTCTGACGTGAGAAATAAAGTGAAATTTTAATAGGTGGGGGGTGTCCATCCCGCACTGATTATTTGCTCACACTAATCGGGCACTTACTGCCGGTTAATATAAATGTTAGTATGTGACAAAAAAATACAAAATAGTAGGGATTTTGCATTTTCGAATAGAATATATAGATTGGTAAATAGAGAGAGAAGGGGATATCGGGGTGAATATTATTGAAATTGAAGGGTTAGAAAAATCGTTTGATATTGGGGATAGTAAAGTAAAGATCTTAAAAGATATTAATCTTCAAATTCAAAAAGGAGATTTTGTTTGTATTATGGGGGCAAGTGGATCCGGTAAAACGACCTTACTTCAGTTGTTAGGTGGATTAGATATTCCATCGGTAGGTAGTATTCGAGTTGACGGTACAGAGATTTCAACATTAAAAGAAAAAGAGCTCGCTTTATTTAGAAGGCATAAAATTGGTTTTATTTTTCAGCAGTTTAATTTAATTCCAGTGTTTAATGCGGAGGAAAATGTAGGGTTGCCTTTATTATTAGATAATGTTTCGCAAAAGAAGGCAACGGTGACAGCAAATCGTTTATTAGAGCTCGTTGGATTGAAAGGAAAAGAAAAGCATTTACCAGCACAGTTATCAGGTGGGCAACAGCAAAGGGTTGCGATAGCAAGAGCTTTTGCAAATGAGCCGGCTATTATATTAGCTGATGAACCAACAGGGGCGTTAGATTCAGAAAACAGCAAAAATATTATTGCGGTACTTCGCAATGCATGTGATGAATTAGGACAAACAGCTGTCATTGTAACGCACGATCCGTTCGTAGCGGCCCATGCTGATAAAGTCGTTTTCTTATTAGATGGTGAGGTGATTCATGAGCATACTGAAAGTAAAGGGTGGAAATTTCGAAATATCCCGCAACAAGTTACTCAAATTCAAGAGATTATGAATCGGCACTTTAAAGTAGGAGGTAAAGGTGATGCGATGGGTAATTAAGTATGCGGTAAAATCGATGAAACAAAATTGGTTGCGAAATATGTTGATTGCCCTCGGTGCAGCTTTAGGTGTTATGTTAGCGACGATGTTATTACTAGGTAATCAATCAGTAGAGCAAAGTGTGAAGGAACAAGTAGTAAGTCGGTATGGAGATTATAATTTACAATTTGGCTATATAAAAAATGACATGTATTTAAATAATGAAAGTTTAAAAGGAATAGATGGCTTAGAAAATGCTGAAAAAATATCAAAAGCACTTATACCGTATCCTTTTCCACATTATAAAGAACTATCGGGAAAGCCATCTTATTGGGGTGTTGAGCAAGATTCTCCAGAAATGCATTCTTATAAAATATTAGAAGGACGATATCCGAAAGAAGGTGCTGAAGTAGCACTGACAAAAGGGTATACAGATCGTGAAAATATACGGGTAGGAGATACGATTAAACTGCCATTCCCGCAGCATGGTGAAAAGGCTGTGAAAGTTGTCGGTATTTTAAATCCACCGTTAATGGCGTCAATGGGGCATAGTGCTTATTTTCCAATCCATTGGCTTCAAAAAGAATTAAATTTACCAAATCAATTCAATCTTGTTCAAGTGAAAGTACAAGATGTAAATGTGAAAAAAGCAATTGCTTTTGATGTACATAAAAAGATTGAAAATATAAAGGTGGACCAACGTACTTATGTAGATAAGGCATTTGAACGCCTAAATGTAATGAAGCCATTAATTTTTAGTTTAGGTGGTATTGCCTTATTTGTTGTAGCCCTTTTAATAATGGGAAGTTTCTTCTTATCTGTCAGAAGTCGATTTAAGCAATGGGCATTATTACGTGCACTTGGTAGTAATCCAAATCAAATTATATTAGTCGTTTTATTAGAGGCTTTATGTATTGGGGCAATCGGATCACTAGCAGGAGTTATTCTTGGAGCAGGTACGCAAACAATCGCCGCATCATCTATTAATAAATGGGTGAATATTGAGGGGGCAGTGAAAGAATCATTCTCGATTTCAGGCGAGATTTTACTCATTACGTTTTTACTAGGGATTGTTATGTCTATCATAGGGGCTATTATACCAGCCTTTATGGTTAGAAAGATTCCACCAGTTCAAGCGCTTAGGCCAGGTCTTCCTAGTAATGAGAAAAAAGAAAAAAGGTGGAGTGCTTTTAGTGGTAGCATTTTAATCATTGGTACTGTTATTGGACTAGCGGGTAACGTATTAGAGCGATATATCGGTTTTAATCCAAGTGCGATAGGTGCGCTGTTATTTGCGGTCGGTTTGTTATTTGCGATTCCGTTATTTATTCGGATGATAGCACCAGTGATTGCAAAACCACTTCAAATGATATTACGAATTGAAACGACGATTAGTAGCCGAAATGTAATTCGTTATCGAAATAAGGCAGCTGTATCGGTTGCTATACTAGCATTTGGTTTTATGTTAGCACTTGTTGGAACGATGTATATAAACTCTATTTACGAAGGCATGAAAGATGGGTTACAAAAACATTTACCAGCTGATTTAGTAATAAGAATTCCAATAGAGTCGCAAAGTACTGAAGTATTACCATTTAGTTGGATGGAGAAGGTTAAAAAAATTGATGGTGTAGAAGAGAGCGTAGCAAATGTTACTGACTTTACAGCGAAGCTTATAAATTATGATTTTAAAAAAGCGGATCAAGAGTGGTATGAAAATGTGAGGAAAGATGATTTTGAATATGATGTGATAGAAGTTGTGGGGAATGATATTGTTGCTTATCAAAAAGTAACAAAAGCGAAAGTGATTACAGGACAAGATTTAAATAAGCCATTACAAGATGGTGAGGGAGTCGTTACGAAGAGAACTGCTAAAACATTAGGGATTCAGTTGCATGATACGATTGAAGTACAAGGAAAAGGGAAAGAAAAACAAACGATTAAAGTCGTTTCGATTATTGAGCAAGGATTAAGGGGAAGAGGATTAGACATTTTCGTAAATGAACAATGGGTTCGTGATAAGTTTCACGTGCAAGGATATGAAGCAATTCAAGTTATGACAAATTCTAATCAATCATTTGAAGAGATTAAGAAGCAAGTAAAACAAATTACAAATAATAAAGAGAACGTAGAAGTTATTAATAGCCATGATTTATTAAAAGAACAGAAGCAGTTATTATCGCAAATGATGATGTTAATTCGCTTGTTAGTTGTAATTGTTTTCATTATTTCTGGTATAGGGTTAATGAATGCGATTGTCTCAAGTTTACATGAAAGACGTGCTGAAATTAGTATGATTCGTGCGGTAGGAGCTATTCCGAAGCAAATGAGACGGATTGTTTTATTAGAGGGCACTTTACTTGGAGCGATAGCTGGTTGTATTGGGGTTTTAGGTGGAATTGTATTTAGTTATATTGTGTTATCAAGCTTAGAGTTAACGGTTATTATCATTCCGTATAATCAAGTTTTAATATTGGCACTAGCTAGCATTATACTCGGAGCAGGAGCAGCGATGATTGCTTCATTACAATTAAGAAAGTTTAAATTGAGTGATACTTTAAAGGAGTTATCAGCATAAAAGATTACTATATCCCGCTCATACAAAGTACAAAGAAGACGAATAAAATGATAACAATACCAATGCCAAAGTTAAATACAAGAGTACTATCCATATATGTAACCTCCTTGTTTGAAAGTAAAAAGCACTCTGGCTGGAGTGCTTTTTATTATCCGAATCTGTCGCAACGAACGCTGCAACGTATAGAAAGGGAATAATGGGTTTAAGAGTTAAATTAATTTATGCATTAATTTTGTAAATGAGCAGGTCCTGCTCAGGTATAGAAAAAAGACACTCTTTCGAGTGTCTTTCATGATGACAAAACGTGCCAATTGCTTGGGTTTGATAAGACGTTAATTTTCCGGTTAACAGTCTTTCTTAATCAAGAAGTGTAACAACAGCGATTCAAATAAATTTTAGCATTTTTTTAAGGGGTGTGCGTATGTAACTATGCATATTACGATTAGAGGAGAATCAAGTTTGGAAAATGAATGAGTAAATACATATAGATTAGTAGAGTATTTGATAAGGAGCGAGATGAATGGATATACATAAGTTAACAGAAGAAGAAGCGAAAGAAATAAATACGTGGAAGTATGAAAATCCCTATACGTTATATAGCTTTTCGGGAGATGCTGAAGTAATAGAAGAGTTGCTAGATGGGACGTATTACGGTTGTTGCGGAGAGAATGGAGAATTCATCGGCTATTTTTGTTTTGGAGAAAATGCACAAGTGCCAGGGGGAAGAGATGCTAATTTATATAGGGGAGAAGATGTAGTAGATATTGGGCTTGGAATGAAGCCGGAGTTAACAGGAAAAGGGATGGGGGAAATATTTTTTCAAGCGGGAATAGCATTTGCTACTGAGGAATTGAATTCGAAAATGTTTCGACTGAGTGTAGCGACATTCAATAAGAGAGCGATTAGGCTGTATAAAAACATTGGATTTCAAGTAGGACCTCTTTTTTTGAGCCGTGGAAGAGAGTTCATACTTATGGAATATGAAAGGCCGTCAGTGTGAAACTGACGGCCTAGACCCCTTATTCCGAATGCTCAGCACGGTGCGCTAAACGACTTGAAGCAGCGGCAGCGATTCCGCCAACGATATCATCAAGGAATGTATGCACCTTTCCAGTTGATTTATCATTTAAGTATTCTAAAATACCTGGTTTTAATTTATCGATATATCCAAAGTTCGTGAAGCCAATTGACCCGTACACGTTAACGATTGAAAGTGCGATGACTTCATCAATTCCATATAGTCCTTCATCGCGTTTTACGATATCTTGTAACGGCTGACTTAACATTCCTTTTTCAGCAAGGACATCAAGTTCAATGCCTGTAATAAGAGCGTTTTGTACTTCTCGTTTTGATAGTACACGCTCAACGTTATAACGACATTCTGACATCTCTAAATTTGCATGGTATTTCTTTTGAAGAAAATGAACAAGATCAGCAATATCGTCAATTGTTACACCGCGCTCTTGTAATAGTTGTAATGCTCTTTCTTGTAGTTGATTTGAGTCTTTCATGTTTATCACCTTTTTTTCTTTTTAGTATTTGTATACGTTTCATTGCTTTATCATGTGCATAGGAATGAAAGGCGAGCACAAGCTCATATATATAAAGAAAAACCATAGGTGGCGACTGCGATGATTCAGCATATTTATGAGCATTATCACATGCATGTTAAAGAATTAATCCCCCTTGGCCCCTATAAAAGCTTTTGGATTCGCAACAAAATTTATGTACTTGTTCCAATTGGAGAAATGGAGGAAGAAGTACTTGTAGAGATGAAAAAGCTCAGTGATTATATGAACCAGCAAGGGGATATAACTGTTTCGACTTTCGTTCCGACTATACACGGCTACTATGTAAGTGAGATAGAAGAAAAAAATTACTGCTTATTAAAAGGTATGCGTATGTTAGAGCGACATGCTACATCATTAGGAAGTGAGCTTTCTATATTCCATAAACGTGGCGCATTCTTTCCAGAAGAAGTTGAGCAATTAAGCCGCATTGGTGAATGGAAAGCATTATGGGAAAAAAGGCTCGACCAATTAGAAAGGTTTTGGCAATCGCAAGTGATGAACCATCCTTCAGACGTATTCGATCAATTGTTTATTGAATCCTTCCCGTATTACTTAGGAGTTGCAGAAAATGCAATTCAATATGTTGTCGATACAGAAATGGACGATACACCACAAATAACTGACGCAGCAACAATTTGCCAAGAACGATTTACACCTTTATTATGGCAGCAAACGAAGCGTTTAAAACTTCCTTTTGATTGGGTATATGATCACCCAAGTAGAGATATAGCAGAATGTATTCGCTATATGATGATAGAAAAAAAGAAAGATTGGGAGCAAACGGTAGTTCAATTCATTACAGATTATGAACGTAATTATTCGCTCTCTTCATTTGGTTGGCGCTTATTATTCGCAAGGCTTCTGTTCCCGCTTCACTACTTTGAAACAATTGAACGATATTATCAAACAGGAAACGAAGAACAAAAAGGCATATATAGAGCCCGTTTAGAAATCATTTTACATGATGTGAAGCGCACTGAGCAATTTATGAATCATTTTTACGAGTCATTTCGTTTACCTGTTGATAAGTTAGGCATTAGGAAATTAGATTGGCTATCTTAAAATGAAAAAAGAGACCGGGTGAGGTCTCTTTTTTATATATCACAATTGTATGTAATACATTATGCCCCTACCTGTTGATCTGCACATATATTTAAAATGAATTGATGTCTTTCGATTTTTTCATTTACTTTACTCAATAATTCTTGCTGGATTTCTTTAAATAAAAATTGATAACTTGCATTCCATGTTGGTATAACGGATGAAAGGTCTAATAAATACTCTTTTTTCTTTTCTAGTTCTTGAATTGTTAAGAAAGTGTTCCCCATTCTTGGCATGTGTCGTCCCCCTATGTTTTTTTCTGTATATGTGTGAACGATTCTATAGTATTAATTATCGCACTTTTTGAGAAGGATTTCCAATTTTGTTTTATGATGTTAATAGTGTAGGGGAGTATGTCTTGTTTGCGTACAAAAAAAGAGACCAAATTTGGTCTCTTTTCTTAGAAGTAGCTTTGAATGAGCCGCTTCTGCTTTTAGATGTTATCCAGCTCCAGCGGCTAGAACAGTCGGCCATTTCGCGCCTTCCTGTGAGGCAAAAAGCGCCTCTTCGTCAGGAGCTCCAATGACCTTCTGTTCTGAACGAGCCGCTTCCGCTTTTAGATATTATCTAGCTCCAGCGGCTAAAATGTTCGGTGGCTTCGCTTCTTCCGCCGAGGCAAAAAGCGCCTCTATGTCAGAAGCTCCATCCTCCTCACATTTTGGACGAGCCGCTTCCGCTTTTAATTAAAATACTTGTTCTACTTCAATAACGCCTGGTACTTCTTCAAGTAGTGCGCGTTCGATACCAGCTTTTAGTGTGATTGTAGAACTTGGGCAGCTTCCGCATGCACCCATAAGGCGTAATTTTACGATACCTTCTTCAATGTCTACTAATTCAACGTCTCCGCCATCGCGAAGTAAGAATGGACGTAATTTATCTAATACTTCTAGTACTTGTTCTTCCATATGTGGGTTTTCCATTTTTATCGACTCCTTTCATCAGTTTTATTATAATCAAGATAGAGGGGAAAATCTATTTTTTCTGTTCTTGTTTTAATGTCGAAATTTTTTATCATGTTTACAACGTGTTTTTTCAGTATAGGGGTAGGGAATAAGTTTGTAAAATGATGTGCTTATGTACTAAGACATCTGAATATACTGTTGAAACAAGAAGCGGGGGAGAAGAAATGGTTAATGTGCAAGTGTATGGGACGAAAGTAATTTGTGCGAGCTGCGTTGGAATGCCATCTTCAACAGAAACGTTTGAGTGGTTACAAGCGGCGATTGGTCGTAAATATGAAGGACAAGAAAATAAATTTAAGTTTGAGTATATTGATTTTCAAGAAGAACAAGAAGATGAAGATAAAAAAGCATTCGCAGAGCGAGTAGTGGAGGAAGATCTATTTTATCCAGTCGTTCTTGTAAATGGTGAAATCGTTGGAGAAGGAAATCCTCGTTTGAAGGATGTTTATGAAGAAATCGAGAAATATTTATAAAGCATGAAGCCTTTGCGAATTTGCGAAGGCTTTTTTTATGGAGGGATAGATGTGGAGAATGGAATAAAACATGCTTTACCAGAAGAAGTAAAGCAATTAATGGAGCGGTACACAGTAGAATTAAAAGAAATTTTTTTAGATGAAAAAATAGTCGGGGTATATATTTACGGCTCCATTGCACTCGGTGCATTTCATGCAGAAACGAGCGATGTGGATTTTATTACAGTAATAAGTGATTCTGTGAATGAAGCTGAAAAACAGCAACTTGTAGAACTTCATAAGAAACTTAGTAAGAGTACGTTAGGTAAAAGAATGGACGGTATGTATATTCCGCTTGCTGACTTAGGGAAATACAATCATGAAATAAATGAGTACGTGTATTGTGCAGATGGTAAGGCTGATATTGGTCATTGGGATATTAACGCGGTCACATGGTGGACATTGAAAAATCAAGGTATTACAGTTAGCGGGAAAGAAGTAGAAGACCTTTCCTTTCAAATAAAGTGGGACGATGTAGTAAATACAATGAAATACAACGTAGAACATTACTGGTTTGAAAAAGCGAAGCGTCCTTATTTATTTTTCATAGAAGAATGGGTAGAATCAGCTGTCGTTACGATGGGACGTATTTTATATACGTTAGAACATAAAACAATTGTTTCAAAAGATAGAGGATTACAATACATGTTGGAACTTTACTCTTATAAGTGGGATCCTTTATTAAGGGAAGTAGAGCGAATGCGGCAGAATCCAAAAGAAAAGCGAATAATCTCAAGGTGGAGAAGGGCTGATATGACGAAGCAGTATTTGCTGTATGTAATTGAAGAGTGTAGGGGGAAGTGGTAGGTGAATAGTAAAAGCATCCTTCATATAAAGGATGCTTCTACTATTTTTATATAATGAAAAAGTACATTGCAAGGAATGAGAAGTCGAAAGATAATCTAAAATATGGATAGTTTCATGTGAAACATTATGCAATAGACTGTTCTTTTTGATGTTTATCCCGCATTAACGGGCAGTAAGACTCTCACTTCAAAATTCGGCTGGAGCAAAGAAGTTAGATGGGAGATCAACTGCCCGTAAAAGCCCGATTGGTGCGGGCTGATAATCAGTGGGGATGAACAAAACCCCCACTGATTAAAGTTTCACTTTATAATGAAATCTTGCACCATTGTGTACTCCTTTAGAGATAGGTTTATTCTTCATCATAATCGTAAGTAGTTAAGTTTTGTAAGAAACTTTCAAAGTTAGGTGCTAATTCAATAATTTCCTCAAACTCATTATCGATAAATATAACTGGAGGATTTTCAGCTACGTTTCGATAGTCTAATGCAATCCACGTATGTCCGTCCCCAGATAAAAGCACGATATTCTCAGGCATGTCCCATTCCTGAATTAAATAATGGCTCTCTAAAATACTAGACTCATTTTCATCAAAAGAAATGCCATATAATCCAGAAACATTAACGTGATCGTCTGCCCAAGAATTTGGCTCTGAAGTAGGATGAGCATCTAATCGAAGAGTTCCTCCGTTTTGTTCTTTTAGAAGATTTATGTACGATTCTGGGAGCTTTACGTTTAGTGCTTCTTCTGCTTTTTTTATTAGTTCGTCGTTAATAGGTGCTAATTTTAAATAGTCATCTTCTGCCCAAAGTGTAGTCTTCATATTTGGTCACCTCAAATAATAGTTTTATAAACTTTATTTTGTATATTATAGTTAATTAAAAAATTGCACAATAGAGGGGGAAGATATTATGATTAACCACAATAAAATTAAACAACTGTTAGCATATGTAGATCGTGCTGAGGATAATGAAATTGAGTTAGAGTGTGAATTTGAACCTATGACAATCGAATTATTTAATAGTGAAGAAATAGAAGAAGGACAACTTGGTTATAGCTTTGATGATGAAGGTCAAAGTTTAATCGGGAGTGAAGAAGGAGATTGGAAAGAAGGATGGATTGTAATTGGAATAGATTCATATCTTGGGGACCCAATCTTTGTAGATAGTAATGATGAGAATTGTCCAGTTTATACGGCAATGCACGGTGAGGGAGATTGGGAGCCAGAATGTATAGCTAAGCGTATAGAAGATGTTATTGAGAAAGTGAAGGGTAATGTGGGATAGTTGTGTAAGTGGAAATATGTTTGAAATAGTAGAGAGCTAATTTGTGAAGTCTCTTAAGTCGAGATTTTAGGCTAGGTCATATTACAATAGTAGTTTAATAGGAGAAGGGTGTGTCAAAATGATTTTGATACATCTTTTTTTGCGAATACACGAAATGTTTAACATAGTGTATTAAATGTCTTATATATGAGTATTCTAATATATTTAATAGTAAAATGGAATATAGAATGGATAATTGTCGGAATGTATTCGATTTTTGTTCATTTTTATGAAATATAACTACTTTTTGTTAGATTCCTTTGTTTTATTTCTTTACAATAAAAATTATATAGAAATAAGAGAAGGATGATGTACGTGAAGGACACTGTTTTACAGGAAGCGATAGCTCCTAAAGAGTTACATAAAGTTGTGAGAAATAATACTGCATATTACGACTTTAAGTGGGGGAAAGCAAATGATCCCGAGAAGGGAAATAGTTGGAACTGGATAGCCTTTTTCTTCCCATTATTGTGGTTAGCTTATCGCAAGATGTATAAATTATTTATTATTATTGCATTAGTAGGAGTTCCTACTTTAATTACCTCTGTTTTTATAGATATCCCGATGTGGATCGATTTTATTGTTTATTTCGGAACTATGCTATTTACTGGATGGCAAGGGAATCGTTTATATTACAAGCATACAGTTCGTGTTTTACATAAGGCAAAAGAGTTATCTGATGCACAACACAATTATTACTTCCAAACAAAGGGTGGCACTCATGTTGGGATTATGCTTGGATTAAATGCGTTATTATTTGTAGTATTTGGTGCAGCTGGTTACGGGTTATCGTATTTACCGACGGAACCGAATATAAAAGATGTAATTCGTTTAAGTGATGAAGGGATTACATTGGAAGTTTTTACTGATGATCCAAAATGGACGTATGTAAAAAAAGAAGGACGTTTTGATATAGTAGAATTTACTGGTTATGATTATGAGGAAAAAAAGGATGTAAAGGTTAAGTTCGCTGTGTATTTAGATAAACAGAGATTTGAATGGAAAGAAATTTATTTAAACGATAAAAAATTAAATGAAGAAGAAGCAGAAGAGTATCAATTTTATATTGAAGAAAATGCCTGGTATTAATATAAATAGATAATGATGTATCGCCAAAAGAAGAGTCTAATGAAGATTCTTCTTTTTATTTATGAGAAAGGATATGTAACACGAAGAGAAAACCATTAGTAAACAAACGCCATACTAATTGAAATTTTGTAAAATACAATAAAAAATGAGAATTTGAGGTAGGCTTGTCAATAACGTGAGACTATGGCAGTATAAAGAAATGCTATACAAATTTTATTTATCGACATGTAAAAATTCGATTTGATTTTTACGTATAAATAATGAACGGAGGAAATGAATTTATGGCTACTTTACCAAATTGTCCAAAATGTAATTCAGAATATACGTATGAGGATGGCGCTCTTTTCGTATGTCCAGAATGTGCCCATGAGTGGGGGCAAGAAGCGGAAGCTGAAAGTAATGATGGTGCAAAAGTTGTAAAAGATGCGAACGGAAACGTTCTTCAAGATGGCGATGCTGTTACTGTCATTAAAGATTTAAAAGTAAAAGGAACTTCTTCAGTTGTAAAGATTGGTACGAAAGTAAAGAGTATCCGTCTAGTTGAGGGAGATCACGATATTGATTGTAAAATCGATGGTTTCGGAGCTATGAAGTTAAAATCACAGTTCGTTAAGAAAGCGTAAGATTAGCAAAGAAAAAAGACGCTCTGTAAGTAACTTGCAGAGCGTCTTTTTTATGATTGTACTTCAACTTCTTTCAACTGGCACCGCTTATTAAAGAACGTTTTATACCCAAGCTGTAAGAAGATAATAACAGAGAAAGCTGTACTTCCAGAAATGCCAAGTATAATCGCAATTTGATATTGGATAGCTGTAAATGGTGATACACCGGATAAAATTTGTCCTGTCATCATGCCGGGAAGACTTATAATCCCCATTCCGACCATAGAATTAATTGTTGGTAAAATAGCAGAATCGAAAGCGTCCCGTATGAGCGGAGCAGCTGCTTGTTTTGGAGTTGCGCCAAGCATAAGTGCCCCTTCAATATGGTCTCTTTGTGATTTCATACTGTTTAAAAAGGTGTTTGCCCCGAGGCAAATACCTGTCATAGCATTACCGATTAGCATACCGGCAATAGGAACGATATACTGCGGAGCATACCAAGGATCGTGTCCGATAATGACAAAGATAAATAGTAGAAGAGGGCCAATTGATCCAGCAATCATGGAGAGGGCGGCTACTCGTTTTAATTCTTTTGACATTGGAATATTAACTCGTTTATAAATATTGAAAATCGCAAAGGTAGTAATAGAAGTAATGAGAGCTATTGTATAAAACGGATTACTATTTTCAAATATGTATGTAAGAACATATGCGACTAGTACGAGCTGAATTGTCATACGTAATGTAGCAATTGTAATTTGTTTCTCACGCGGTATTCCTTTTAATTTCACAAGCCCGATTAAAATAAGGATGAAAATATATGCAGCTGCAAGTTGCCAAATTTGTAGTTCAATAACGCCCTTCAATTGATAGCACTTCCTTTCTAGTTGCACCGTTTGTTTTACTAATTTCAATAATATCGTCTGCGATTTCTTCTGGAAGTTGTTGCGAGTGCGTGATGAAGATAACTGTTTTTTTCTTTTCTCTTGCTAGCATAGTAAATTGTTTCATAACGCGGCGTTCTGTGTCACCATCTAGTGCCGAAGTTGGTTCATCTAATAAATAGACGGGCGGATCCATTAGTATAATACGAGCGAAAGCAAGTCTTTGTTTTTCGCCACCTGATAAAGAAGAGGCGTTATCTTCTAATTTTTTATCTAGGCTAACAGTCGTTAATGCGCCTTGCAGGGCATCGTCATTTGGAAATGGCTTTTCAGAAAATCGAAGTCCCATTAATAAATTATCTTTAATTGTTCCATCAAAAATAGGCGGAGTTTGTCCGAGCATGACAACTTCACGGCGTAATTGAATGGGAGGATAATCTAAAATAGATTTTCCGTTATATTCAATTGTGCCAGATGTGGGTGATTGTAAATCGTTTAACATGCGAAGTAATGTGCTTTTACCACTACCACTTTCACCGATAATACAAGTTGTTTTTTCTTTTTGAATCTGTAAATAAGGAATGTGTAGAATATCTTTATATGTGATGTCTTTTAATATAAACATAAATTGCTCCTTTCTGATTCTAGTTATATCGTATCAAAAAGAGAGAAAAATAGAAAAATAAAGTCTCTTTAGAAGGAACATCTTTTTTCTTTGTTTTAAAACTTTGCGCGTGGCAGGAAAAGGCACTGACGGATCCTATACATAGCCAGTCCCTCTCGGCCATTTAAAAAAATGCTTTTCTGTCGGTTTTTCATAGAATGACTGAGTAGTTACAAAAAATGAATAGAAAAGGCTGTCTACTATGTAGGCAGCCTTTAAAGTATTAACCGTTATGATATTTGTACATCCAAAGAAGACCGGATTTTAATAATCTCGGTACACGTCCCATTAATGGTTGGTTTGCTAGTAAACCAAATCCGTGTTTTTTGCCGAGAGAACCGAGAACACCTTTTAATTTAATAACAGGCAGTTCATCAGGAAGGGGTTCATTATTCCAACGTTTTAATAATATTTGGACAATTTGTTCTCCTTGACCTTCAGCAAGTTGAGCAGATGGTGCGTGTGGAAGTGCTGCGCAATCTCCTACGACATAAACGTGCTCATTATTTGGAATATTGTGATATTTAGTTAAAACAACCCGTCCGCTACCATCTTGTTCAACTGGGAGGTTTCGAACAACTTCATTTGCTTGAATACCAGCTGTCCAGACGATTGCATCACATTCAAGTGGTTCATCATGGTTGTATACAATGTTTGGTTCCACTTTTGTAATGTCAGAGTTTCGTATAATGGTAACTTTATGTTTTACAAACCATTCTTCTACGTATCTACTTAATTTCTCTGGATATGGGAATAAAATTCTATCTTTTCGATCAAATAAATAGATTTTTAAATCTGAACGGCTTTCGCGAAGTTCACTTGCCACTTCAACGCCGCTTAAACCAGCCCCAACGACAGCTACTGTTGCATTTGGTTCTAAGCTATTTAATTGTTCATATGTCTTACGTGTTTGTTCAATTGATTGTAGGCTATGTGTATATTCCTTTGCCCCAGGAACGTTATGATATTTATCTTCACAGCCAAGACCGATAATTAAATCATCATATTGGATCGCTTCCCCGCCATCGAGATGAACAGCTTTTTCTTCGAGATCAATATTTGTTATTGTGCCGTATTGAATATTGAGGCGTGGGTGCTCGGGAAACGGTATACGAATATGTGTTTCTGAAATAGTACCCGCAACTAATGCATAATATTCAGTTTTGAAGCAATGATATGGTACTTTGTCGATTAATGTCACTTGTACATCATCTGGAAGTTGGTTGCTTGGAAGTAGCCTCTGCAGAATTCTCATTCCACCGTAGCCGCCACCTAGT
Organism: Bacillus sp. FSL P2-0099; assembly: GCF_038007445.1. Classification (NCBI taxonomy): domain Bacteria; kingdom Bacillati; phylum Bacillota; class Bacilli; order Caryophanales; family Bacillaceae; genus Bacillus; species Bacillus sp. FSL P2-0099. Next base: position 4,850,436 of record NZ_JBBOXE010000001.1, on the reverse strand, counting down.
ATTACGAGGTGTTTCATGATGGATTACCCCTTTTCTGTTGAAATATCCCCTAATCATACAATTTTATATTAATAAAATATTTTGACTTTACACAATCAAATTATATCGAATTTGTGAACAAATAACAATGCATGAATGAATACTCTGTTGTACAATAAGAAGAAAAGTAAAGTAAAGTAAGTGGTTTTCATTTTCTAGTTACTATTTCATTATGAGTAGTATGTTATATAAAGAAGACCATCTATTATGAAGTGAAATAGTGAAGTAACTAAATAGTTTAGAATATATAACGAAAACAACAAGAAACAGCTTAGTTTTCTTCTTATAAATAAAGTGGAATGGTAACAAGTAGAGAGGGTTACTTATCCGTTTCGCAAATTAGGTATGCACATACCATATAAAGTAAATGGTAATTTGTTTAGAGATACAGGGGGGAGAGAGTTTTGATTAAACCATTAATCGAATTTTGTGTAGGTAACCTTGCAAGCGGTTCGCAAGCAGCTTTAGAAAAATTAGAAAAAGATCCTAATTTAGACGTAATGGAATATGGTTGTTTAGGATATTGTGGCATCTGTTTTGAAGGTCCATTTGCACTTGTAAATGGTGAAGTTGTACAAGGTGCAACAGTAGAAGAACTTGTAAATAATGTATATGATTATATGGATGAAAATCCAATGTTTTAAAGCGTTGCAAACAGGCAACGTTTTTCTTTTTTCATTTATCCCGCTATTTGCGGGCAGTAAGACTCCCACCTCAAAATTCAGCTGAAGCAAAGAAGTTAGGTTGAAGCCCTGTTGCCCGTCCCACACTGATTAAAGTTTCACTTTATTAGGAGTGTTTATTTCGAAAAAAAAAAGCCCTTTTAGAAGGGCTTTTTTCTTACACGATTTGTGTAAGAACGGCTTATTGCCAAAACACTGTCAAATATGAGAAACGGGGGACATTCATATTGTGTTCTAAAAGCATGCATTTTATACTTGAAATAATAAATTATTTTTGGAGTGAATAAAAATGAGCCAATTTTCTTTTACAAAAATGCATGGTCTTGGAAATAGTTATATATATGTAAATATGTTTGAGGAACAAATTAGAGAAGAAGATTTAGCAATTGTAGCGGAAAAGGTTTCAAATATTAATACTGGTATTGGTGCAGATGGAATGATTTTAATTTGTCCTTCTGACGTGGCACCAGTAAAAATGCGCATGTTTAATAACGATGGCTCAGAAGGAAAGAGCTGTGGAAATGGTTTACGCTGCGTAGCGAAATATGCGTATGAGCATAAACTAGTAGAAGGCAAAGTTTTCACAATTGAAACGTTAGCTGGTATTGTTACGGCAGAAGTAACGGTAGAAGATGACAAAGTTACATTAGCGAAAATCGATATGGGAGCACCTCGTTTAACACGTGAAGAGATACCGATGCTTGGTGAAGGAGAAACACCATTTATTCGTGAAAACTTCTTATACAATAATCACCGTTATGCATTTACAGCTGTTTCAATGGGGAATCCACATGCGGTTATTTTTGTTGATGATGTAGAAAAAGCGCCTCTTACAACGTTAGGACCGGTTCTTGAGACGCATGAAATGTTCCCAGAGCGAGTGAATGTTGAATTCATCGAGATTTTGAATGATGAAGAGATGAATTTCCGCGTTTGGGAACGAGGATCTGGTGTAACACAAGCTTGCGGAACAGGAGCATGCGCAGCTGTCGTTGCGGCAATTTTAAATGGGAAAATGGAACACGGTAAAGAAATTACGGTTCACTTAGCAGGCGGCGACTTAATGATCGCATGGACAGAAGAAGGAAATGTATTAATGAAAGGACCTGCGGAAATAATTTGCCGCGGAGTGTATGAGTACAAGATAGAAGCGTAAAGATGTATAATAGAATGAGAACAGAAAGGATGGTGTATTTCATGATTGAAGTAACAGAACAAGCAGCTTTTCAAATTAAAGATATGTTAAAAGATGCTGAAGATGGAGAGAAGTACGTGCGCCTTGCTGTACATGGCGGCGGATGTAGTGGTCTTTCTTACGGCTTAGGATTTGAAGTAGAACCAAAAGAAGACGACACAGTTCTTGAGTTTTTCGGTGTTGAATTTGTTATCGATAAAGAAAGTGCTCCGATTGTAAAGGGAGTGAAAGTTGACTATAAGCAATCTATGCTTGGCGGCGGATTCACAATCGACAATCCAAACGCGATCGCATCATGTGGATGCGGATCATCTTTCCGTACAGCGTCGAATGCTGGTAAGCCAGAAGATTGCTAAGTTTTTTCATCCCTTTATTCTAAGTGGAAATTGAATGGGTAGGTTGCATATAAAGACCTTCTTAGCGATGAAACCAAATCGTTAGGAAGGTCTTTTCTTTTGCGCTAAAAAGAAAAAGAGCATGACAAAGATAACGAATATATGCAAGAAGAAGGCTAAAGAGGATGCATGAAGGTGCAGGCTATATCGAATTGTATAGAACTGACTCGTTCCATATTAATTAAAATACGCTGATTACTAGAAATTAAAAACTACCGGAGGAATTACAATGAAGTCATTTAAGAAAGTACTGGTATTAGGGATGACGTTGGTTACAGCATCAGTATTTGGAGCTTGTTCTAACGATACAGACGTGTTAACAAAAGCGGGAGCAAAGCAACAAGTGAAATCGGAAGCGGAAGTACTAAAAGAACAGAAGGAAACCCCTATGACTACGAGTGAACGTGACAGCATTAAATATGAGGACGCTACATCGTCACAGAAGCGTTATATTTCTCGTGACGAAGCCGAAAAGATTGAGGAAGGCATGACATATACGGATATCCTTAACAAGATTAACTACGGTGGTGAGAACATAAAACATTATAATAACAAGGAAAAACGCGTGTTTTATACTGAAAAGGATACGGATGGTACATATGAAATTATGGTTGAATTAAATACATATGGTTACGTTGTGAATATTGAACGCACTGCTATAAGGGATGCGGATAAAGAGAGTCCGGTATCTACGAAAAGCAGTGAAGAGCCTGTAAAGGAATATGAAGAAAAAAACGACCGCGTACCGTGGTATAAAGATGTAAATAACGATTCGGCGGAAGTAGACTATAATCACTATTTGAAAATCAAAAAAGGTATGCCTGCGAATCAAGTAAAAGCTGCGATTGGACAGCCACGTATGATTGAGAAATATAAATCGTATTCAGTATACGGCTATACCGGTTATGGCGGCGAAGGAACATTACGTGTAATCTTCGAACCAAATGGAACTGTTACGCAGGTAGTAGAAGATGGATTACAACGATAATAAATTAATTACGGGAACAATTGCAGTAAAGTTGTCGGTGGCTTTATAAAGTCTTGGAGAGAGAACCGTGAGTAATCGGAGAGGACAATGATGAACGAAGATAAGATAACGATAATTATGCTAGCAGTATTAACGATAGCGTTAGTATTTGTTGGGGTTTTGTCCAAATTCAATAGCCTCATTGTGGACGCTATCGCCGTACTATTTTTGTTGATAGCTACTGCAGTAGGCGCAGCGGTTGTAACAGAACGTAGATTGCGCAAAAAGAATGGGAAGTAGCAGTTTTTTGTACGAGCGGGAGGGGACGCAAGATTGACGATGTTTTTGAATTCGTAGGGAGATATGTGATTAAACCTATAACTAAATTTGTAAGTTACATTGTAATAGATATCATAATAGAGTGCGTAATAGAGGGTGTAATAAGCGGTATAAGGAAATTACGTGATAAGATTCGTGACAAGTGGAAAAATTGGCGTGGAAGACGTTATTGGCGTTAATAGATTGTCATGACTAGGCTAGATGAGTGTCAATAACGTTTTCAATGAAAAAACACTGATTAAAGTTTTAATTTACTATCTTACAAAAGTGTAATGTTTATGTCATGTTTTTGAATTTCTTCTTTAAAGCGAAGGCCTTAAGATAACAATATAAGAAAAACATATGAGGTGAAGGAATTGAAAAGATATATTGCACTTTTTAGTATTTTAGTTGTATTTGCAAGTCTATTAGTTGGCTGTGATTTAAACCGTATGGGTAAAGATGAGTACTACGTTCAAATTACTACTGATGGAATCGAAAAGAATGAAAAAGCTGATAGTGGTCAGCCGCACAAATCATTCGAGTATAAGCTACCTGCATTTGATAAGGATGGTAAAGAAAAAGAAATGGAATTTACCGCTGCGAAAAATCTTCGTAAAGAAGCATTTTTGCGTGTATTCCACTCAGATGAAAAAGGTGTAACTGCTTGGGAAGAAGTGAAAAAGGACGAGCTTCCTGCGAAAGTGAAAGAAAAATTAGGTGTGAAATAAGACAGATGGAAAAGGAATTGACGAACAGGGTCAATTCCTTTTTTTACTTTCAAAATCCTCTTCTGAAATGACTTTAAATCCGTGTCTTTTAAATAAAGCAGTTGTCACTCCGTAACCAGTTTGTTTATTGCCGTTAAATTCCCCTGTGTAAATAGTAGAACTACCACAAGATGGACTGCGTTCTTTTAAAATTATATATTCTGGGTTTAAATCTTTTATTTGTTCTAATGCTTTATAAGCACCACGCACGAAAGCTTCCGTGACATCTTGTCCTTCTTTCGTCATTACTTTTGCTTTTCCATCTAAAACATCATCGCCATTACCGCCGATAATTTCAGCAGAAGGGCGTGGTGTTGGTAAACCGCCTAATACTTCGGGACAAACGAGGATGGTGTCTTCCCTTTGTAATAACTCTTCTATTTGTGAAACGAGATTATCGTTACCGTCATAACGACAAGCGATACCACCTAAACAAGCACTAATTACAATCATATTTTCATCTCCAATAAAGTGAAAATTTAATCAGTGGGGGTTTTGTCCATCCCCCACTGATTATTAGTTGAACCAATCGGGCTTTTACGGGCAGTTGATCTCCCACCTAACCTCCTCGCATTCGCCGAATCTGGAGGTGGGAGTCTTACTGCCCGTTAATGCGGGATAAAAAATATTAAATATCACGCCAATTTCTCTTCCTATTTCTTACCTATAAGTGAGGTGATAAAAATGGGAAGCTTATATAATTTAATGAAACCATATAGTCAATTTCGAAGTAAAGAAGAGTTTAATACATATCAAAAACAAGTTTTGAAGTGCTATCGATTTCAATTGAATAAAACGGATTCTATCATTATTCATTTTTTAGGAAAGTATGCAGTGAATGAGAAAAAGAAAACAGTAGGAGTTGCTTGTCCGTTAATGGAGACGATTGCTACAAATGTTGGAAAGAGTATTCGTACGGTACGCCGCTCGATTGCAAAGTTAGAAGAACTAGGGATTATAAAACGTATTGCAACAAAAGAAAGATATAAGCGCGGCGGGTATAGTGCAAACTTATATGTATTTCTTAAATCTGCAATTGACCGCATGGATGACCGTATGAAAATGTCCGCATGTGAAAGTGATGATCGTACAGATGGCTGTAGTGGAAACGAGCAAAAAAATGAGGGGGAAACAATTCTTTCTAAAAACATTCCACAAATAAAAGAGAAAAGAAAAGTAACGTACGAGCTTGATGAAACGTATTGTCGTCACGATATACCGAAGCCTTTTATATACGCACTGGTGCCGATGACGAGTAATCCGAAGAAGATTAATATATTTTGGAGTAAGGTGGAACTTGCTTATAAAAAGAGCGGATTACTAGAGCAAGGTGCTTTATTAGAGGGGATATTAGCTGATGAAGAAGCGTATGGAAATTTAATTTGGCGGGTGAAAAGTGTTGTGAGAGCGTATAAGTACGGAGAAATTCGTAAAGATGTTGGAGCACTATTGTATAGTACGATGCGAGATTTATTTTTAGAAATTGGATTAGAGTGGGGAGCGGCATTAAGGAGAAGTAAGGGAATACCGTTATTCGATCCATTTAAAAAAGAGTCATGCATATAATACATGACTCTAAGAGCTAATCGAACTTTCTTACAACTGGAACACGAATTGCTACAAATAGTACAAAGACGATAACAGCGATTGCACCACTTTTCATAACCGTTACAATTGGAATGCCTATCCCAAGTGCAAGCGATGTAAATGCGTAAGAGAGCGGAATGAATCCCATCGATGAAAGCATGAGTAAGCTCATAACGCGTCCCATCATCTCTTCTTTTACTGTTGATTGAATCATTGCCATAAGTGGAACGATAGCCATCGCAATTGTAATACCGTAAAACATTCCAGCTAATAACGCTTGCCAAAGTACGGTGCTAAAGTTGATGGCTAGGAAGAATACACCAGACAGTAGCATCATGATAATACAAAATAGACCACGTCTGCGGTTAATGTTTTTTAATCCGACAATGACAGCTCCTATCGCCATCCCGCCGCCAACAGACGCTTCTAAGTAACTAAACTGAAGTGAATCACCGTGCAGAACGTTTTTGACGAAGAGCGGGAAGCCTACTTGCATTGGGCCGATTAAAAATAAATTTAAAAAGGCGCTACATATAAGGAAAGTTGAAAGAAATGGTGATTCTTTTACATATGAAATTCCCTCTTTAATAGAAGTAAACATGCCTTTATCTGTTTCATTTTTTTCGGGTACTGTAAATTGTATTTTTTGAACGAGTATCGCTGCGATAATGAGTAGCAGGATTGTAATTGAAAAGATTGTTTCATAGTTCGTAAATTTAATGAGAATACCGCCAAGTACAGGTCCTAAAATGACAGATGCTTGGTTTGTCATTTGAGTAAGTGAATTTGCTTGTGTTAAACGGCTTTTTTCTACAAGTTCAGGCAGAATAGATCCATCTGCTGACCAGAAGAAAGCGTCAGCAAGTCCGAAGAACAAAGCAAACAAAGCAAATGTATATAGTGTTACATCACCGACGATGAACCAGGTGAGAATGGTTGCGACAAGAATAGCGCGAATAATATTAGAGTAAAACATAATATTTTTTTTCGGGAATTTATCAGCTAATGCACCGCCGATAATCATAAAGATGAGTCTTGGAACACTAAGAGCCACGAAAACAATACCGAGTGAAGCCTCAAGGTTTAATGTTTTTGCTATGTACCATGTTTGTGAAAAAGTAAAAAAGGCTAAAGCAAAGCTTGAAAAGAGAGTAGCTGCCCAAAGAAAAAGGAAATTCGTATTTTTTAATAACGGTTTTCCGCTTCCTTCTAAAGCAGATTTATTTTGTTGTAGTTCCTCCATATTGCTTCCTTTCTATGTACCGATTTTAGACTGAAAAACCTATTAACAATCGTTTTATCCCGCGTTAACGGGCAGTAAAACTCCCACCTCAAAATTTGGCTAGAGCAAAGAAGTTAGGCGGGAGTCGGGCTGCCCGTAACCACCCGATTGGTGAAGGCTAATACTCAGTGGGGGATGAACAAAACCCCCACTGAGCATAGTTTCACTTTATACAGTTTCTAATAGTTCTATACTGCACTTTCTCATTGTAGACAATAATAATGAATTTGCACAGTGGCTATTTAACGACAAAAAAGAAGATACCAAAGGGTATCTTCTTTTTTGTCATTCAGGCTAAAGCAATATAAATATCCAATTGTACGTTATTTGGATCAACTGCACTTTCGTCATAAAGCTCAAAGTCTGCTGTAAAAGCACGTGTGTTTTCTTTCGACCATTGCCAAATATATTCCCAAGCTTCACAAACGACTTCAGAAACAGGACCTTTTCTCGTTGTAAATACCGCATACGTAGCAGCAGGTATTGTTAAGGTTGTCATATTTTCAGGAACTTCTTCTAATGAAGAAACAGGCATGCCGATAGTAAATTGATATGTACCAGTTTCATCCGATTCGTAGTTTGAGTAGAAAGCGAATGTTTCTTTTGTTTGTTGATTTGGAATTTGATGCATGATTTTTTCTTGGAAGTAGCGATTCCAAAGCACCGGAATCTTTCCTTCATTTGATGCTTCTTTTTCGTTTGTAGTTGTAATAGAAACACCGATTGCTTGGAAAGCTTCTTTTTTTACGATAATAGGTTCTTTCATTAATAAAACCTCCCTTTATTAAACGAAACGTACGTTCTGTTTTATTGTAACATATTTTGGAAAGAAGTAGTGTTTTTTATCAAATTGCGATGTATTTTAGTTAGGAAAAAGAGAGAGTATGAAAAGAACTCCTTTCATGTAAAAGGAGTTCTTTTCGTTTCTATATTAAAACATACTTGAGCTATGCATTGGTTGAAGTTTTGCGTTTGGATCGAAGTAAGCTTTTGCATTGTTTACTGCTGTCGGTGCTTCACCAAAGCCGCAAGCAATGAGTTTTACTTTTCCTTCATATGTACAAATGTCACCAGCAGCGTAAATGCCAGGAATATTTGTTTCCATTTTTGAGTTCACGAGGATGCTGTTCTTTTGAATATCTAAGCCCCAATTTTTAATTGGACCAAGCGAAGAAACGAAGCCATAGTTTACGATTACGTCATCAACATCGATGATAACTTTTTCTTCTGTTTTTACGTGCTGAAGGACAACTTGTTCAATCGTGTCATCACCGATGAGTTCAACTGGAACGTAAGGTGTGCTTACTTCTGCACGGGAATTCATTAAGCTTTCTACGCTATGTTCATGTGCACGGAATTTATCACGGCGATGAACAATTGTAACTTTGTCCGCGATCGTTTCTAACATCATTGTCCAATCTACTGCTGAGTCACCGCCGCCGAATACAACGACGCGTTTTCCAGCAAATTTATTCATATCATCAACGAAATAATGTAAGTTTTTCTTTTCGTATTTTGCTGTGCCTTCTAATTCTAAGCGGCGTGGTTGGAAAGCACCATTGCCAGCAGTAATGATGACAGATTTAGAGTAGTGAGTTTGTTTATTTGTAACAAGTTTAAATATACCGTCAGCTTGTTTTTCAAGCGTATCAACAGCTTCTTCTAAGCAAATAGTTGGATCGAACTTTTTCATTTGCTCTTTTAAGTTATCAACTAACTCTTGTGCACGCACTTTTGGGAATCCAGCTACATCATAAATATATTTTTCGGGATATAGTGCGGATAATTGCCCTCCAAGTTGAGGTAAGCTTTCAATGATTTTTACACTTGCTTGTCTCATTCCGCCATAAAATGCAGTGAATAGTCCTGTTGGGCCACCACCAATAATCGTTATGTCGTAAACTTTTTGATTTTCTGTCACTTTCATTCCCCCTATAGATGGAATTTTAATATTGATTTCATATATTGTTCATATGTACACGAAAATCCTGCAAATGATGACACTTTCAAATAAATGATAGCATATTTGAGTTAATAATACTTCTGAAAACGACTGAATAATAAGTAAGTTTGCGTATAGATGTTTTAGAATCGTATAAAATACAACGGAAGGAAAATACATGAAAAAAAGGCTAAAAAACCCTTGAAAACGCTATGTTATTTTAAAATATCGATAATTCTCTAGGTGCTTGAATTATGGAATGAAACCGACTAATATAGGGAAGTATTATGTTAAATTTCTATGACAAATTTCGTACGATTTTTTGACTGCGTTTTGTTATGATATAGAATGTGATAAATTCCACATTCTTGACAAATAGAGTTTTTAGTACTTGGTATTATTTTTTATTACTATTATATAAAGAAAAGGGTTGTGATTTAGTGAAGACTCCAAAAATCGTAGTTTTAGGTGCAGGTTATGGCGGGATGATTACGACTGTTCGTCTGCAAAAAACATTATCTGTAAGTGAAGCTGAAATTACGTTAGTAAACAACAACAGCTATCACTACCAAGCAACTTGGTTACATGAGAGTGCAGCTGGTACATTACAAGATGATAAAATCTGTCTAGATATTCAAGACGTTATCGATACAAATAAAGTGAACTTTGTACAAGATACAGTAGTAGAGATTAAAGCTGCTGAAAAACGTATTATCTTAAAAGATGGTGAATTAGAGTATGATTACTTAGTAATCGGTCTTGGTTTCGAATCAGAAACGTTCGGAATTAAAGGATTAAAAGAGCATGCATTCTCAATCACTAACATTAATGCAACTCGTCAAATTCGTGAGCATATGGAAGAAAAATTCGCTCAATATGCGACTGAAAAACGTGATGAGTTAGTAACAATCGTTGTTGGTGGCGCTGGATTTACTGGTATCGAGTACGTAGGTGAGCTTGCAAACCGTATTCCTGAACTTTGCAAAGAGTACGATGTTCCACGTGAAAAAGCACGTATCATCTGTGTAGAAGCTGCTCCAACAGCACTTCCTGGTTTCGATCCAGCATTAGTAGAGTACGCTGTAAAACAACTTGAGAAAAAAGGTGTAGAATTCCGCATCGGTACAGCAATTAAGGAAGCAACTGAAGAAGGTATTATCGTTGCCAACGGTGATGATGCTGAACTTCTTAAATCTGAAACTGTAGTTTGGGCTGCAGGTGTTCGTGGTAATGGTATTGTGGAAGAGTCTGGATTTGAAGCAATGCGCGGACGTATTAAAGTGGATGAGTACATGCACGCTCCAGGTCATGAAGATGTATTCATGGTTGGTGATGCAGCGTTAATCATCAACGAAGAGATTAACCGTCCATACCCACCAACAGCACAGATTGCAATTCAAGAAGGTTATAATATTGCACACAATTTAACTGTGTTAGTTCGCGGCAAAGGTGAAATGAAAAAGTTCGCATTTGATAATAAAGGATCTGTATGTTCATTAGGTCATGACGATGCAATGGGCGTTGTTATGGGTAAAAAGTTAACAGGTTGGAAAGCTTCATTCATGAAGAAAGTAATCGACAACCGTTACTTATTCTTACTAGGCGGACCTTTATTAGTTCTTAAAAAAGGTAAATTGAAGTTCTTTTAATATATAGTAGAAAAAGCAGAAACGGCTATGAGCTGTTTCTGCTTTTTTCGTATTGAAAATATAGTATAATATATAAAAAAGAAAGAATATTCTGTTCGTTTTGATGGAGGAGGTTATATCATGGGGAAGCGAGGGAAAGTGTGGTTAGCTGTCAGTGGCTTAGTAGCTACAGAAGATGGGAGATGGCTATTCGTTAAGAAAAAATACGGTGGATTGAAAGGGCAATGGTCTTTACCTGCTGGTTTTGTTAATGAAGGCGAGACTGTTGATGAAGCTGTGAAACGTGAAATTTTGGAAGAGACAGGCATTGTTGCTCATGTAAAGGGGATTATTGGTATTCGCTCAGGTGTTATTCATAATGAAATTAGTGATAATATGATTATTTTTCTTCTAGAGCCAGAGGGAGAAGACGTTATCGTACAGGAGAAAGAATTGTCGGAAGTAGCTTTTTTACATCCAGAAAATATTGCAGATGATCAAAATACTTCTGTACTCATCAAATATTTATTAGAAGGAAGAGCAGAGTCGCATTTTGAAATGGACAAAACATTAAATCCAGGAGAGCAATTTGGTTATACGGCTTATCATGTGTTTACGGCGTATGCGAAGGAGAGGGAGAAGAAGTGAGTATACCGGTACTACTTATTTCAATGATGTTGTTCTTTATTTTATTTTTTGGAATTGGATTTTTACTCAACATGATTTTGCGAGCTACGTGGGTAATGGTTATTGTATATCCGATTATTTGTATGCTTATTATTAATAAAGCGAGTGTATGGGACTATTTTTCAAAGCCAAAAGAAACATTTTCTTCATTTGGGACAAGTGTATCGCATTTAGGACACGCAGATGTGTTTATTCTATCTACTGGATTAGTAGGTGCTGCTTTAGCAGGAATCATAATTAAAAAACTTCGAAAAAGTGGATATCAAATGTTTTAATCTCCAATCAATTTGGAGATTATTTTTTTGCATATTCCTTCATCGTATAGGGAATGATTAACGATGAAGGAGTGTGGAATATAAAAATGTTAAAACGATATTGTATTCGCATTATGATGACTTGTTTACTTGCATTCGCATTATGCGTAACATGGCAGGCTTTCACAGGAGTTTCTTTATTAGAGATTATAAAATTATATGAAGGAACAAGTGTAAAAGAAGTACATGCAGCAGAAATTGAGAAAAAAGTTGCTCCGAGTAAAGAAGTGATAAATGCTTTAGAGCAGGCAAATGACTGGTCTAAATATCGTGTTATAGAAATGACTGCAACTGGTTATACATCAGGTATAGAGTCGACTGGAAAGAGGCCGGGGCATCCAGAGTATGGCATTACATATTCAGGTGTTAAAGCAAAAAGGGATTTATATTCCACAATCGCTGCCGATTTACGCGTATTCCCGCTTGGGACAATTCTATTCGTGCCAGGTTACGGATATGGTGTTGTAGCTGATAAGGGCGGTGCTATAAAAGGAAATCGTCTCGATTTATATTATGATACGGTGAAAGATGTTTATAGCCAATGGGGTAAGAAAAAAGTAAATGTGTATATAGTGAAAATAGGAAATGGCAAGTTTTCGGAAGAAGAGTTAACGATGTTAAATCAAGACGAAACGATGCAAGTGTTTCGTGGACAATATTTAAAACAAAGATAGTCTAGTGGCAATAACGCTAGACTTTTTTCTTGTCTTATTTCACCATAGAAGATATTGGAGATAGCATCTTTATCCTGCTATTTGCGGCCGGTAAAACCCCCACTGATTAAAGTTTCACTTTATATGAAATAACAGAATTTAGAATTGTCGCATTTTATCGAAAATAAAGTTATAATGGACGTAGAGAAATTTAGGGGGTCTGAACATGTTTCAAGTACAAAAAGAATTAGTAAGTCATGAAGCGGTAATTGTTGCCTTATTTGAAGAAGATAAAAAGAGTAGCTTTGTACAAGAACTGGATAAAGCGTTTGAAGGACAATTACAAGTTTTATTAGAAGAAAAAGAACTTTCAACTAAGAAGAAAGCCATTTCAAAAGTACATAGCTTAGGAAAAACAAATGTTAAACGTTATTATTTTGTTGGTTTAGGTAAGAAAGAGTCATATACAACGGAAACGTTACGTGCTGCTCTTGGTAAGGCGTTTAAAGCGTTACAAGTAGCAAAAGTACAAGATGCAGCAATCTTACTTGATTCTTTCGTAACAGATAAATTAGATGCGATTGATGTAGCTCATATTGCGGCAGAAGTACAAGGTCTTGGTACATATGAATTACAAACGTATAAAGCAGATAAAAAGGATCGTGTAGAATTAGAGAAGTTTACGGCTATTACAGCAGAAGATACACAAGAAATTGAAGCAGCATTAACGGTAGGATACGTACATGGACGTGCAACGAATTCAGCTCGTACGCTTGTAAATATGCCGCCAAACGTATTAACAGCGACAAAGCTTGCTGAGTATGCAGTTGAATTAGCAGAAAAATACGATATGGATTATAAGGTTCTTGAGAAAGAAGAGATGGAAGAGCTTGGTATGGGTGCATTACTTGCAGTAAACCAAGGATCTACTGAACCGCCAAAAATGATCGCTCTTATTTATAAAGGAAAAGAAGAGTGGAAAGATGTAATTGGATTTGTTGGAAAAGGGATTACATATGATACAGGTGGTTATTCTTTAAAACCACGTGAAGGCATGGTTGGTATGAAAGGTGATATGGGCGGAGCTGCAGCTGTTCTTGGTGCGATGGAGATCATCGGTGAACTTCGCCCAGAGCAAAATGTAATTGCTGTTATTCCATCAACTGACAACGTTGTAAGTGGTACAGCATTTAAGCCAGATGATGTTATTACATCTATGAGCGGAAAAACAATTGAAGTATTAAATACAGATGCAGAAGGTCGCCTAGCGTTAGCTGACGGTATTACGTATGCGAAGAAACTTGGCGCAAATTACTTAGTTGATGTTGCAACATTAACAGGCGGTGTAATTGTTGCACTTGGAAATCATACAACAGGCGCGATGACAAATAATGAAGAGTTGTTTGAACAAGTGTTAGAGGCTTCTATGGAAACAGATGAGCCAATTTGGCAATTGCCGATTTTTGAACGTGATAAAGAACGTGTCAAAAACAGTAAATTTGCTGATTTAAATAACTCACCAGGCCGTGAAGGACATGCGGTTATGGCTGGGACATTCCTTGGTGAATTTGCAGAAGAAACACCATGGGTACACTTAGACATCGCTGGAACATCTGAAACATCAGGAGCACATGATTTAGGACCATCTGGAGCAACAGGTGCAATGGTGCGTACACTTGCAACACTTGTTGAGCGTTTCGGAGAAGAATAATTTTTGAAGAAAAGGCTGTCTCAAATTTTTGGGATAGCCTTTTCTTATTGATATGGTATGACTATTGTCAGTTTTTGTCGGTAAGTCGATATATTTGGAGTTACGGTTGATATAATTTTATTTACTATTTTACCGTTTCCAAAAGTGCTACATAGTGAAAGATTCGTCCTATAAAGAAATCGTATATAACGTCCCGCCTAAAGCGAATGAAGTACGCCCTGTTTCCTCAGAGACAACTAATATAAGTGCATCAATTTTCTCGGATAAGCCAATTGCAGCCCTATGACGTGTTCCTAGCTCAGGATTGATTTCCATGCTTTTTGTTAATGGGAGAATATTAGCTGCTGAGACAATATGATTATTTTTAATGAGAACGGCTCCGTCATGAAGAGGGTTCCCTGGATAAAAAATCGATTCAAGTAGTGGCGCGGTTAAGTGTGCGTTTAATGTCGTTCCAGTTTGAATGAAAGAATCAAGAGCGTCACTTCGTTCCACAATAATAAGAGCACCGTGTTTTCGAGCGCTTAAATGTTGGACAGCTGTAGTGATGAAATGTGAACTTTCCGTATAAGGTGATAAATATGCTTGAATATAATATGTAGCTGCTAACGTCTGTACATTTGTTAACATATGATGAATATCTTCCATTTTACATAAAATACATTCATCTTCTTTATCGATTGCATGCTTCATGTTTGATAATTCTTTTTCAGCAATTTCAATCATCTGCTTTGTTTTTATTTTGAGCTCTTCTGACAAGCCCCATTCTTGCATAATCCTCATTCCCTTTGGTGGAGTATTTAACCATAGTGTATACAAATATTTATAGTAAAATCCTGCTAGATTTTAAAAAATATTGAGATTCAGGTTGTTTTTTTCATATAATGAAGGTACGACAGGCGAGAGGAGATGGAAGTATGAATTGGAAACAAGAATTTAGTCGCTGGCTTTCATATGCAGAATTAGACGCAGAATTAAAAGAACAGCTAGAAAACATGAAGCAAGATGAGAAGAAAATCGAGGATAGCTTTTATAAAAATTTAGAGTTCGGCACAGGTGGTATGCGTGGTGAACTTGGTGCTGGTACGAACCGTTTAAATGTATATACAGTTCGTAAAGCAACAAAAGGATTAGCTATGTTTATTGAAAAATTAGGTGAAGAAGCGAAAAAAAGCGGTGTTGTTGTCGCGTATGATTCTCGTCATAAATCACCTGAATTCGCAATGGAAGTAGCTGCTACTCTTGGTGCACACGGTATTACAACATATGTATTTGAAAGCTTACGTCCAACACCAGTGCTTTCTTTCGCAGTTCGTCATTTACATACAGCAAGTGGAATCGTTCTTACGGCAAGCCATAATCCGCCCGAATATAACGGTTATAAAGTATATGGTGAAGATGGTGGCCAGTTGCCTCCAAAGGAAGCTGATGAGTTAATTAGCTACGTAAATGCAGTAGAGAATGAATTAACAGTTGAAGTTGCTGATGTTGAGCAATTAAAAGCTGACGGTTTATTACATATAATTGGACAAGAAGTAGATGATGCTTATGCAGCAGAATTGAACAATGTCATTATTAATAAAGAGATGGTGAAAGAAGTAGGAAAAGATTTAAAAATCGTCTTTACACCATTGCATGGAACATCAAATATTTCGGTACGCCGTGGTTTAGAAGAAGTTGGATTTACAGATGTAACTGTTGTAAAAGAGCAAGAGTTACCAGATCCAAACTTCTCTACAGTAAAATCACCAAACCCAGAAGAGCACGCAGCGTTTGAGTATGCAATTCGCGACGGTGAAAAAGTAGGCGCAGATGTGCTAATCGCAACAGATCCTGATGCAGACCGTCTAGGTATAGCGGTTCGCAATCACGATGGTGAGTTCCAAGTGTTAACTGGTAACCAAACAGGTGCGTTAATGCTTGATTACTTATTATCACAAAAGAAGGAAAACGGAACGCTTCCAGAAAACGGTGTTGTTTTAAAAACAATCGTAACGTCTGAAATTGGCCGTACAATCGCAAAAGCATACGGTTTAGATACAGTTGATACGTTAACTGGATTTAAATTTATCGGTGAAAAAATTAAACAGTATGAAGAAAGCGGACAATATGAATTCCAATTCGGTTATGAGGAAAGCTACGGTTATTTAATCCGTCCATTCTGCCGTGATAAAGATGCGGTTCAATCCGTCCTATTTGCATGTGAAGTAGCTGCATACTACAAATCACAAGGTAAAACGTTATACGATGGTCTGTTAGAAGTATTTAAGAAGTACGGTTTCTTCCGTGAAGACCTTGTATCGTTAACGTTAAAAGGAAAAGATGGTGCCGAACAGATTCAAAAGATGATGGCAACATTCCGCGGGAATCCTCCGAAAGAAGTAGCTGGTTTAACAGTCGCTGCAGTTGAGGATTATAAAGAAAGCATCATTACAACGTTACAAGATGGAAATAAGGAAGAGATTCACTTACCGAAATCAAATGTGTTAAAATATCAATTAGAAGATGGTTCTTGGTTCTGCTTACGTCCATCTGGAACAGAGCCGAAAATTAAATTCTACTTTGGTGTACAAGATGATTCCTTACAAAATAGTGAACAAAAGTTACTTACTATTAAAGAAGATATTATGAATCGTTTATAATAGAATAGAGTGCTACTGATAGGAAAAGAGGAGAACGGAGAACGGCCTCCTCTTTTCTTGTAGTTTTGTTTGATGTAGAGGATTATTACGAGCGAGTGTTAGAAATTAACACTTTACTAAGAGAATTAGAATGAAAAGCGAGGGTATTTGTCATGAAAAAAGTGAGAAAAGCAATTATCCCGGCAGCGGGATTAGGAACACGCTTTTTACCAGCAACGAAAGCAATGCCAAAAGAAATGCTTCCAATTGTAGATAAACCAACAATTCAATACATCGTAGAAGAAGCAGTAAAATCAGGCATCGAAGATATTATTATCGTTACTGGTAAAGGAAAGCGCTCTATCGAAGATCATTTTGATAACGCATTTGAATTAGAGCAAAACTTATTAGAGAAGAAAAAGTATGAGTTACTTGAAAAAGTACAAGCTTCTTCTAAAATGGTAGATATCCATTACATTCGACAAAAAGAACCAAAAGGATTAGGACATGCTGTTTGGTGCGCACGTAAATTCATTGGTGATGAGCCGTTTGCAGTATTATTAGGCGATGATATCGTTCAAGCTGAAAAACCATGTTTACGTCAATTAATGGACGAGTATGACAAAACACTTTCTTCTGTTATTGGTGTACAAACTGTTCCTGAAGCAGAAACACATCGCTACGGAATTATTGATCCGTTAGAGCAAGAGGGACGTCGTTATCAAGTTCGTAAATTCGTTGAAAAACCAGCGCAAGGTACTGCGCCTTCAAACTTAGCGATTATGGGACGTTACATTTTAACTCCTGAAATCTTTATGTTCTTGGAACAGCAACAAGTTGGAGCGGGTGGCGAAATTCAGTTAACTGATGCAATTCAAAGCTTAAATGAAATTCAACGTGTATTTGCATATGATTTTGAAGGAAAGCGTTATGACGTTGGTGAAAAATTAGGATTCGTTCAAACGACAATTGAAATGGCATTGCAGCACCCAGAATTACGTGATGATATGCTAGTAATGATGAAGAAAGTTTTAGACGAGCAAATGAAGCAAGAGTCTTAATATAATAAACAAGGAGCTGTTCCTATAGGAACAGCTCCTTGTTTATTATGAAATTGTCGAATGAGAATGCTGATAAGCGGAACGACGTACAGCATAGTATATGCGAGGTGCGATAATAGCGCCGATAATTGTAAACGCAATATCCTTTACTGCGAACCACATCATAATCATCCAGGCAGCTTTATAACTCATATTACCACCCATGAAAATATTGACTGCCCCGTACATATAAGTAGTACCGATAATATACGTTAAAATGATTCCGACGAAAGAAGCAATTGCAAAGGTGCTGAATGTTGGTCGTTCTTTTTGTTCTACTAGTTTTCCTGATACGTAAGCAACGATAATAAATGCGATAATAAAACCACCAGTAGGATCTAAAAGTGCTCCAAATCCAGCTTTGAAGTTAGCGAAGATTGGCGCGCCTGCTACTCCAACAAGCATGTAAACAGTCATTGATAATGCCCCAAGTCTACTCCCAAGAAGAAGACCTGCTAAAATTGCGAAAAATGGTTGCATAGATAATGGAATGCCCGCTATTTGTAAGAATGGTGCCCACGATACAATATTTGCACCAATAGCCATAAGAGCGACGAACATGGCAGCTAATGCTAAATCTAAAACATGAAGATTCTTCATAATGTTAACCTCCAGTTGTGTTTAGGTTAACATTATCGTAGCGAAAATATTTACTTGTTGTCAATCAAAATATTTTGATAAGAAGGCTTTAAATAGTCTCTAAGCAATGTGTATGGAATACGAAACTGCGGAATTCCGCTTGAATAAGGAGCAATTTCATATAAAGAGAAATAAATTACAAGATTATCCGGTTCTAAAAAGTAGTGAAACTTTTTAGTGCTCGTTACTTTTTCGACTGCATCAGGAAAATAAATGCTTTCATTTTGTTTAATTTGTCTTACAATCTCTGTGCGAATTATTTCTTTATATTTATCCTCTTGTTGAAATAAATCGTCTAAGTGTAATAATTTTTTTTCGTTTAAATCAAATGTATTTGCCTTCCACGTATACAGTCCGTGCGCTCCGCCTGTATATTGATAGTAATTCACATATAGGCTGAGGAAAGGTGGTTTGTTTAAAGCTACTTTATAGTCAACATTTGCAACGTATGGATGAAAAGGTGTGCTAGATCCTTCTGTTTCCTCATAATATTTCTTCGCTTCTTTTTCTAATTTACTTTTAAATTTAGTAGTAGAGTTTTTGTAATAGGAATTCAGCTTATTTTGAAATTTTGAATCAGAAAAGTTGTGAAAGGAAGGCCTATTAATTTGATATTCTATATAAGGTTTCTTACCTTTTTGCGTTACAGTCTTAACATTGATTGTCAGGTTGGATGCTTTGGCTGCTATTGCACAATTTGGTACAATAGTCAGCAAGGAGAACATAAGCAATAGTATACAAAATTTCTGTTTCATTTAGGTGAAACCTCCTTATATAAGTGTTATAGGTAGTTTGAAATTAAACAGGTAAAATTATACATTTGATCTAAAGTGAGAGAGGTTGAAAACGATATGTCAAAAACTTTAATGGATTCGCTTGGAATTGAGTTGTTAGAAATGACAGAGGATAAAGTAGTTGCTACAATGCCTGTTGATGAACGCACGCATCAGCCGTTTGGATTTTTACACGGTGGTGCATCTGTTGCATTAGCAGAAACTGTGGCAAGTGTTGGCTCATACAATTTAATTGATCAAGAAAAATGTATTTGTTTCGGATTAGAAATTAATGCAAATCATATTCGCTCAAAGCAAGATGGAATTGTAACAGCAATTGGAACACCGATACATAGAGGACAATCGACAATGGTTTGGGATATTCGCATCATTGATGAAAATGATGAGTTACTATGTATATCAAGATGTACAGTAGCAATTAAAGAAAAACGTGAAAAATAGAAAAGAGGCAGCTCTGATGAGCAGCCTCTTTTTTTATAATTAGAACTGGATTTTTTTCTCTAAGAAACCTTTTAGTTCGCTAATTGGCATACGAACTTGTTCCATTGTGTCACGGTCACGTACTGTAACAGCTTTGTCTTCAACAGAGTCGAAGTCGTATGTGATACAGAATGGTGTACCGATTTCGTCTTGACGACGGTAACGTTTACCGATAGAACCAGTTTCATCAAAGTCTACCATGAAGTCTTTAGCTAGTTCTGCGAATACTTCAGTAGCACCTTCAGATAGCTTTTTAGATAATGGTAAGATAGCTGCTTTATATGGTGCTAAAGCAGGGTGGAAACGAAGAACTGTACGAGAATCGTTTTCTAATTGCTCTTCTTCATATGCATCACATAAGAATGCTAATGTTACACGGTCTGCACCTAGAGATGGCTCGATGCAGTAAGGCACGTAACGCTCATTCGTTTGTGGATCGATATAGTTAAAGTCTTCGTTAGAGTGTTCCATATGACGTTTTAAATCGAAGTCTGTACGAGATGCAACGCCCCATAGTTCGCCCCAACCGAATGGGAATCTGAATTCAATATCAGTTGTTGCGTTACTGTAATGAGATAATTCGTC
Source organism: Bacillus sp. FSL P2-0099 (assembly GCF_038007445.1). NCBI lineage: Bacteria > Bacillati > Bacillota > Bacilli > Caryophanales > Bacillaceae > Bacillus > Bacillus sp. FSL P2-0099. The sequence continues at coordinate 4,830,046 of NZ_JBBOXE010000001.1, read as the reverse complement.
TTCACCGTGGTCACGAAGACGCATGCTTTCTTCAGTCATACCAAGTGAAAGTAACCAGTTTTTACAAGTTTCACGCCAGAATGCGAACCACTCTAAATCTTCACCAGGCTTACAGAAGAATTCAAGTTCCATTTGTTCGAATTCACGTGTACGGAATGTGAAGTTACCAGGTGTGATTTCGTTACGGAAACTTTTACCGATTTGGCCGATACCAAATGGAAGTTTCTTACGCATAGAGCGTTGTACGTTTTTAAAGTTTACGAAAATACCTTGTGCTGTTTCAGGACGAAGGAAGATTTCGTTTGTGCTAGACTCTGTAACACCTTGGAATGTTTTGAACATTAAGTTGAACTGACGGATTTCCGTGAATTCTTGGCTACCGCAATCTGGGCATTTTACTTCATGTTCTTTCATTAAGTCAGCCATTTGGTCGAAAGTAAGACCGTCAACGACCATTTCGATACCTTTTGCGTCTAATGCATCTTCAATTAATTTGTCAGCACGGTGACGAGCTTTACATTTTTTACAGTCGATCATTGGATCATTAAAGTTACCAACGTGACCAGAAGCGATCCAAGTTTTTGGGTTCATTAAAATAGCAGCATCTAAACCAACGTTGTGTGGAGATTCTTGAATGAATTTTTTCCACCAAGCTTTTTTGACGTTATTTTTTAATTCGATTCCAAGTGGACCGTAATCCCATGTGTTTGCAAGACCACCGTAAATTTCAGAACCAGGGAAAACGAAACCGCGATGTTTCGCTAAGTTTACAACTTGTTCCATTGAATACATAATAAAATCCTCCTTTTGAAAGTTAACGTATTTGCGATGACGTGATGGGTACTTTGGAAACGAGCAATATATGCTTTAAAAAACATAAAAAAACGCTCATCCCAAGGCTTAATCGCCTAGGGACGAGCGTTTGCCCGCGGTTCCACCCTAGTTGATACACAAAATGTGCATCCACTTTATCACGTATTGCTCGAGACTGCCGTTTCCTCGCAGCTTCAGGCTTTCACTATCCCTGAATCGCTTTTTATGCAAGTACTTATAAGTCCGTCATCGCTACTTATATTAATAATAATGAACATATTTTAACACGTTCTTTTTTAAATCTCAATAGAGGAACGTGCCCATCTAGGATAGAGTTTCGCCTATTTTTTCGTTATTTATTCCGTAATTTTGCTTAATGTGCTTAATTGCTTCGCGTTTACTTAATGGAGCGAGTTCGTTGTTTTGAACGTATTCCCATACTACATCTGGTTTTGTTTTTGCATATTCGCGAAGGACCCAGCCGATTGCTTTTTGAATGAAAAATTCTTTTGAGGAATGTAGTTGTCCGATAATCCAGAAAAGGAGTTCTTCATCCATTTTTTGTTTATATTTTAGCTGGAATAAAATAGCGGCACGTTGTAACCATATGTTTTCTGATGCAATCCATTTTGGAATATATGCAGAAATTAATTCTGGATGTTTTAAAAAGATAGCACCTAAAAATGTAGGGACGATGCTATCAACAGAATCCCACCAAGATTTTGTGACAATAAGTTCTTCTAAAAATGGGATGTGAGTTTCGTTTATGTGTTTTTTATATTTTTGCATGATATCGAGTGCGGCAGCTTGAAATTCACGTTCTGGTAGGTCCCAAAGTTCACGCACGATAATTTGGAAGTCCTTTTTATCTGGGAGAGTATGTATTTGAATTACGTCTTTCAATAACTGTCTTCTCTCAGGAGTTTGAATACCGAGAAACGGGAAGTGATTTTTCATATAACGTGCCATCGGTTCTGCTTTTTCGGGATTTTGATGAGCTGTAAAATGCTCTTGTAATGCCTTTACAAATGGATGCATAGGTATGTGCTCCTCTCTCATTATCTTTCTCTTCTTATTATACAAAGAGTTTGGTTAAATTTTAAAACATAACTTGCACTGTAATGAAATATGTTGAGAAGAGAGAGGAGAGGATAAGATGGAAGATCAAGGCGTACTAGCAGGTTTCTTTGCTCTTAGTTTTGCGTTTATGCTTGTTATAATAATTTGGGCAATTATTTCGTATTTGTTAACGGCTTTTGCACTTTATACGATGGCGAAAAATGATGGTGCAACTGATGGTGTTCTTGCTTTTATTCCGTTTATAAATAGTAAGATATGGGGTGATTTAGCGAAAGATAAATTACCAGATTTCTTGAAAGAAGAAGCAGGGTGGAAAGTATTTGGCATATATGTTGGATGCTTCATCTTTAATTTCGTACCAATTCTATATATATTAGCAACAGCTGTATCACTTGTACTGTCTATTTATCTTATCTATGCTATTTTGGATAGATACGGAACGAATTCCATACTGTTTACGATCATTCATACAATCACGTTTTCGGTTTTCTTGCCGATTCATTTGTTCATTATTCGGAATGAGCCGGTGAGGTATAACGAGTAGGCGTATCAAAGTTGCCCTGCGGTCGATATATTTGGTTCTATAATAATTCGGATATGCTGAAAAAAGAACGAAAGCGCCCTGCTGAGCAGGGCGCTTTTTTCTACTACATAAGATAGCGTAAGTAAATGTAAATGTGAGAAATGATTAATGAAACGATCATAATTGGGAAGCCGACTTTAAGGAATTCCATGTAGCTGAATTTATGTCCTTCACGACTTGCGATTCCGGCTACGATTACGTTAGCAGAAGCCCCGATTAATGTTCCGTTTCCACCTAAGCAAGCACCTAATGCTAATGCCCACCATAGTACGTCGACTTGTGCGTCAGAAGGTGATAAACCTAGCCCAACTGCCATATCGTTAATAAGTGGAATCATTGTTGCAACGAATGGAATGTTATCGATTGTTGCAGAGGCGATACCAGATACCCATAGAATAAGGATAGATGCGTGAGAGATATCTCCGCCTGTTATTCCAATTACTTTTTGAGCTAACATTTTGATAAGCCCGATATCAATAAGTCCTCCAACGAGTACGAATAGTCCCGCGAAGAAGAAGATTGTTACCCACTCTACACTTGCGAATACCTCTTCAATTTCATGCTCTTTCACACCGATTAGCATAAGTACAGTAGCGCCAGTTAAGGCGATGATAGCTGCATCAATATGGAAAATAGAATGAGTCATGAAACCTAAAATAGTAAGGCCAAGTACTGTTAAAGATTTCTTCATTAATACTGGGTCTTTAATGTATTGTTTTTCATCTAAGCTCATTAACTTTTTAATTTGTACAGGATCAGCAATTAATTGCTTACGGTACATGAAGTAAAGCATTGTTGCTGTAACAGCAATAATGATGATCACGATAGGTGCTAAGTTGAATAAGAAAGCATTGAAATCTAAATGCTTATTTGCAGAACCAATCATAATATTTGGCGGATCACCAATTAATGTTGCTGTTCCTCCGATATTTGAAAAAATAATTTCAGAAAGTAAATATGGAACAGGATTTACTTGCAAGATGCGCGTAATAGATAAAGTAACTGGAACAACAAGAAGTACTGTTGTAACGTTATCTAAAAATGCGGAGCCAAGCGCGGTAAGTAAGGAAAGTGAAATTAAAATTTTAATTGGATTTCCTTGTGCTCCTTTTGCGGCTTTAATGGCAACGTATTGGAAGACACCTGACTTACTTGTAATGTTTACGAGTATCATCATACCGATGAGTAATGTAATTGTTCCCCATTCAATATGTTTCGTAAAGGCATTGTGTAAGTCAACGACCCCTGCAATTACCATGAATGCTGCACCAAGAAGTGCGATGACAGCACGGTTAATTTTTTCAGAAATAATAATGGCATATGTAATTAAAAAGACTGCGATAGCGAAATAATACTGCCAGTTTGCGAGTTCTTGCGTTGTTTCGTGCAAAACTCTCATCTCCTTTCATTCACTTTTCTTAGTGTGTCAAAAAATTAACTAGATGAAACACACATAACGTCATTATAAAGTAGAAAAATGGCGGATGTAAATGAAAGGGTTTATTTTGTCATATTTTCTGCATAGGTCATTTTTTCTTATTTTTAAAAATATTTGTGGGCATCTGACATATATATAAGATACATCCAATCTGAATATTTAAAATCGAATCAGCATTCGAGCTTGTTCGTGTAGGAGTGTCAAATAGAAAGGAATGACAAATATGATAAGGAAGGGATCGTATGGATGAACAACGATTTTTGTTTTTAGACTTTGAGTTTACGATGCCCCAGCATAGAAAAAAGCCAAAAGGTTTTTTCCCAGAAATTATTGAGGTCGGACTCGTTTCAGTTGTTGGTTGTAAGGTGGAAGATACGTATTCATCGCATATTAGACCGAAAACATTTCCGTCTTTAACGGATCGATGTAAAAAATTTTTAGGAATTAAACAGGAAGTAGTGGACAAAGGAATTTCTTTTCATGAACTTGTTGAGAAACTTGCAGAATATGAAAAGATTGGTAAACCGACAATTGTAACGTGGGGAAATATGGATATGAAAGTCTTAAAGCATAACTGTGAAATGGCGGGAGTAGAATTTCCATTCTTTGGACAGTGTCGTGATTTATCGCTTGAGTATAAGAAGTTTTTTGGAGAGAGAAATCAAACAGGGCTGTGGAAAGCAATTGAGGCGTATGGAAAAGCAGGAACAGGAAAGCATCATTGTGCGCTTGATGATGCGATGACGACATATAATATTTTTAAGTTAGTAGAAAAAGATAAAGAGTATTTAGTCAAACCAGCACCTCCGACATTAGGGGAACTTGTTGATTTTTCGAAAGTGTTAAAGAAAGTGAGTACACAGTAACGACCAAATTGCAAAATATGTAATTTGGTCGTTTTGTTTTTTAAAGTTTGTAATCTTGCTTCAATTGCTGAAGTGTTTCTAGACTACGCCCCGCAAAAGGTGAATCATCTTCAGAAAATGAATTCATTTGAGTTTCTAATGCTAATTTTAGTGACTCTGTATAATCCGGAATTTCTCCTTCATATTTCTTCACCATTTGCTCTGGAATGTTCGTCTGTTCACGAAAAGCTAAAGCACGTCTTTCATGGAAGAATGGTACGTCAGCTTGTTTTACATTATGTAAATCACCTTGCACTGGATGTTTTAAAACAGCTAGTACTTTTACGACGTAACTGCCAGGACGGCTATTTGTAATTTCGCCGATGTATTTTCCAGTTTTATAAATACCAGTAACGATTTCACCAATTTCAAATGTTTCTCTCATATTTTTCACCTCAAGTTTATAGTAAGGAAAGTGCGCGAAGGAGTCAAAGAAATCATTCGCTTTCGGAACGCCCCCTTGAGAATATGAACTGGTTCAACTATAATTTAAAGGTATATAACAGAAAATTCTGATGTTTTTTGAATCCTATAATAAGGAGTGTTCGTTATGATGCCTTTATATTTCCCTGAAGATAAAACGGAGTATATTATTCCAGGTATTGTTTGCGTTCTATTTATCATCGGTGCGGTTGCTACGTGGCGTATGTTTATTCGTGTATCAAAACGAGAAGCAGAGCGATTACAGAAAGTAGAAGAAAAGCTTTTAGCTGAAAAGAAACGGTAATTCATTTTTGTATGTTTCCCTCTATGCTCGGACAATCTAAGGGCAGAAAGCATTTTGGAGGGAATTGAATGAAAAGATGGCTTTTTTTCAGTTGTTGTTTATTATTTCTAATGGCGGGTTGTGACCAAGGGAAGCCGAAAGAAATTGATGTGAAATTACATAATGCTTCAGGTGATGAAGTTGGGACTGCAAAAGTAGCTCAGCAAACAAGTGGAGTGAAAATTACGATTAAAGCGGAAGGTTTTACACCAGGACCACACGGTATACATGTACACGAAATCGGAGAATGTAAAGCGCCTAGTTTCGAATCATCTGGGAATCATTTTAATCCAGATAATAAAAAACATGGACTCTTGAATCCGAAAGGTGCGGAAAATGGTGATTTACCGAATGTAGTGGCGGATGGTTCTGGAAAGATTAAAGCAGAAATCGATGCTCCGCATATAACGCTTGAAGAAGGAAAAACGACGATTCATAGAAAAGATGGAGCGTCTATTATTATTACAGAAAACGCTGATGATGGTATGACGCAACCAACTGGTAAATCTGGTGGCCGAATTGCTTGCGGTGTTATCGTGAAAAAAGCGTCGGATCTGAAGAAAAAATAGAAGCTACCGTGAATGATAGCTTTTGTTGTAAAACCGCATGATAGTAAGTGGAATTATATCGATTTACCGAAAAAAGGAGGCTATCCCAATATCATTTTGGGATAGCCTCCTTTTTTGTTATGAGAATGTATGGTGTAGTCTGTTTAAAATTTCTTCTAAAACAGATCTAGGACAGCCAATGTTAATTCGGATATGGGCTTCCCCGCCCATTCCGTATTTCTCACCGGGCTCAATGATGATTTTACCTTTCTCTTCAAGCAATGCTGTTCGTTCATCTTGAGAAAGATCCAAGTGGGAACAATCAATCCACAGTAAAAAACTACCTTCTGGTTTAATTACAGAAAGAGCTGGTATGTGATTTTGAATATACTCACAAGCAAATTGAGCGTTATCTTCAACATACAATCGAATTTCATTTAGCCAATCATTACATTCTGTATAGGCACTTTGCATTGCTGTATAAGCAAATGTATTTAATCCGTGGAATCCTTGTCTATATTGGATAGACATAAAGGCATTACGGAGATTTTCATTCGGAATAATAATGATCGATGCTTGTAATCCAGCGATATTAAATGTTTTGCTCGGAGCCATACAAGTAATAGTGCGTGCTGCTAATTCTTCAGATAAAGAAGCAAACGGTGTATGAGTATGGCCTCTATAAATAATATCGGCGTGAATTTCATCCGCGACAACGGTTACATTATATTGCGTACATAACGTACCGAGTTTTGTTAGCTCCTCTTTCGTCCAAACGCGCCCGATAGGATTGTGAGGGCTGCAAAGAAGCATTAGTTTTACACCTTGTTTAAATTGAGTTTCTAGATGCTCGAAGTCTATCTTATATATGCCATTTTGTTTAAATAAGGGACTCTCACATAATTGTCTATTATTTGTTTTGACCATTTCAAAAAATGGTGGATAAATAGGAGGTTGTACTAGTACGGCTTCTCCTTCTTTCGTTATAGCTTGTATGCTCGTACTAAGAGCTGGAACGATACCTGCGCTAAATACAATCCATTCTTTTTGTATTTCCCAATTGTATTGGCTTTTCGTCCAATTACAAATGATATCCCCAATATTTTCAGGAGGAAGTGTATAGCCGAAAATAGGATGTTCTGTGCGTTTTTGTAATGCAGTTTGAATTGGTTTTGGTACTTCAAAATCCATATCGGCAATCCAAGCGTGGATGAGCTCTTCATTTTTATATGTATCCCATTTTGTACTATGCGTTCCGCGACGATTTACCGTTTTATGAAATAGTTGCATATGTTTGCTCCTTTCTTCTGTCAAACTGTTAAGTTATGAAAATTCTCACTCTTCTTATAGAATAGCTGATGTGATACGATAAAGAAAAGCATTAAAAAGTGAAAAGGCGGGAAGCAGATGGGTGCATATGACAAAATGATTGAGGTTGTGAAAAATTGGGATCCGTTTCAAATGGGACCGGAGTTTTATGAAACAGAAGCGAGCGATGTTGTAAACGTCGTAAGTGTGTTTGATGATCCGAAATACATCGCAAAGAAGATTCAACATATATACTTTATGTCTTTTGAAGAAGTACCTGCACTTGAAAAATGCGAAAAATTAGCAGTAGAGTTACTCGTACTAAAAGAAGGCGGAAGTTGTTCGTTATAGGCTGTCGGAATTTACGACAGCCTTTTTGTTTATTTTCATTTGTGCTGATTGATTAAAGCTTCACTTTATCCCGCTATTTGCGGGCAGTAAGACTCCTGCCTCAAAATTCGGTTGAAGCAAAGAGGTTAGGCGAGAAATCAAACTGCCCGTAAAAACCCCCACGGATTAAAGCTTCACTTTATTGCGTCGCAAACGTAATAATTTCTTCATAAACATGATCGGGCTTTTCTTCAGGTAGTAAGTGCCCTGTATTTTCGTAAGAAATGAAAGTTGAATTTGGCAGGTCTTTATGGAGACGGTGTCCTACATGTACAGGGACGACGCGATCTTTTTCACCCCAAATGAGTAATACTGGGGTTTCGATTTTTTGTAATTCAGTTGAAGATAAGTCACCTTCACGGTCTCTTATCATTCGAGTTAAAGCAGGGAATATACGATCATCATAAAAAGGAGCAGCATAGCCTTCCATCATTTCATTGTCAATTAATGAATGGTCATGAACGACATTCATTAAGTTATGGACGATGCCCCTTCGAATAATCCAGTTCTTCACGTATAAGTGGAAGAACGGTAAATAAGAGGAGTACAGTAAAGGTAAGTTTGCGCGTGCTAAATAACTAGAGCTACATAGTAAAATCGTCTTTGAAATTAATTCAGGGCGTAGTCGGTTTACAAAGAGTGAAATTTGTCCGCCCATAGAATGGCCAACTAATACAATATTCGCGAGAGATAAATGTTCGATTAAATCGATAATAATAGCTGCTAAATTGTGATAAGAATATTTAAAGAGATGAGATTTATCACTTTTTCCGAATGGTGGTAAATCAAGGGCAATTACTGTACCTTCCTTTGTTAGTAAAGGAATGAGTCGTCGATAGCTAAATGAGGAAGAGAGGAAGCCGTGAACGAGTACGAAAGTAGGTCGTTCTTTTTTAGTATTATGTTCATACAATTCGTAATGAATAGTAGTCCCGCGAGTGGAAAAAGTGAAGTAAGGGCATTTGCATTCATGGTTCATTTTTTGTCACTCCATTGATTTTTGTTCATATCATCTCCCGGCAAGAAACAAAATATGTTAACAAAAAAAGGCAAGATGACATCGTCATCTTGCCTTTCGCTTATTTATAATTACCCACGCACAATATTAGGTGGTGTTTTTCCTTGTAATCCTGCTACTAAATTTTCAGCAGCTGTCATTGCCATTTGCTGCCGAGTTTTTAATGTTGCAGATCCGATGTGCGGTAAAGTTACAACGTTTTGTAATGATAAGAGCGGATTCTCTTTTTGAATCGGCTCTTGTGTAAATGTGTCGATGCCGGCTGCAAATATTTTCTTTTCTGTTAACGCATGAATTAATGCAGTTTCATCTACTGTTTTCCCGCGAGAAGCATTAATGAAAATTGCTGTTTCTTTCATTAGTGAAAATTCCTTTTCACCGATAAGATGATACGTTTCATCTGTTAATGGAGTAAGAAGAATAATAAAATCAGATTGTTTGATTAAAGTTTGTAAATCACAATATGTAGCATCAAATTTTTGCTCAGCTTCTTCTTTACGGCGACGGTTATAGTAAAGGACATTCATATCAAAGCCGAATTTCGCTCGTTTTGCGACAGCTTCTCCAATTCGTCCCATTCCGATAATACCAATCGTACTATGATGTACATCTAGTCCGAAGTGTTCTTTTCCAATTTCAGCGTTCCATTCACCATTTTTTACATAGGAATTGAGTTCGCAAACACGGCGACCAGCAGATAACATAAGAGCGAAAACGAGATCGGCTACTGTATCATCTAACACATATGGAGTATTCGTTCCGATAACATTTTGTTTCTCCATCGCTTTTAAATCAAAGTTATCATGGCCAACAGAAATGTTACTTACTACTTTTAAATTAGGAGCAACCTGCAATAATTCTTCATTTATAGTAGATCCGAAATTTAATAACCCATCTTTATCTTTTATTTTTTCTAATAGAACATCACGAGGTACTTTCTCGTTTTGATCCCATTTTTCAAAATCACAGTGTTCTGATAAATAGTTTTCTACAAATGTTGGAACTGGTTCGGCAATATATACTTTTGGTTTCACGGTTCCATCCCCTTTCACTTTATCCTGCGTTTTTTCACTTTACCCCGATTTAACGGACAGTAAGCCTCCCGCCTCAAAAAGCAGCTTAAGCAAAGAGGTTAGGTGGGAAAGCAACGGTCCGTAAAAGCTCGATTGGTTCAAATAATAATCAGCGGGGTGAGTCTTTCCACTGATTAAAGTTTCACTTTATTTTGACATAATTCACTAAAAAAATCTTCTTTTCAAATTGGAAAGAGTATTTGTATAATTTAGACAGAAACTAAAAGGAAGGATGATTTATATGGTGACAGAGAAAGAATTGGAATTATTAGCTTGTCTTGAAAAGAATAGTCGTTTATCTGTAGATACATTAGCGAAGTTGTTAAATATAGAAGTAGAAGAAGTGAAAAAAATGGTTACGAAATTAGAAAGTGAAAAGATTATCGTGGACTATGTAACACATATCGATTGGACAAAAGTGAAAGAACATACTGGTTTAACGGCGATGATTGATGTGAAAGTTACACCGAAGCGTGGTGTCGGTTTTGATGCAGTAGCTGAACAAATTTATCGCTATTCAGAAGTGAAATCCGTTTATTTAATGTCTGGGACATATGACCTTTCTATTACATTAGAAGGAAAGACGATGGGAGAAGTAGCGATGTTTGTTTCTGAGAAATTAGCAACAATTGAATCTGTCGTTTCAACGACAACTCATTTTATTTTGAAGAAGTATAAACATGAGGGGATTATTTATGAAAAGACAGATGATGATAAGAGAATTGTGGTGACACCGTGAAGCAATTTGACCTATCTAGAGTAGCAGAATCTTTACAACCGTCCGGTATACGAAAGTTTTTTGATTTAGCGGCAAGTATGAAAGGTGTTATTTCACTTGGAGTGGGAGAGCCGGACTTTGTTACACCTTGGAATGTAAGGCAAGCATGTATTCGTTCTTTAGAACAAGGATATACGTCATATACAGCAAATGCAGGATTATTGGAGCTCCGTCAAGAAATAGCAAAGTATCTAAAAAAACAATTTGCAGTATCTTATGATCCGAATGATGAAATCATTGTTACAGTTGGAGCGAGTCAAGCGCTAGATGTAGCGATGCGTGCTATTGTAAACCCTGATGATGAAATACTTATTATTGAACCAAGTTTCGTTTCGTATGCACCGCTTGTTACGTTAGCGGGCGGGGTCCCTGTTCCAGTGGCGACTTCATTAGAAGATGAATTTAAAGTACAGCCAGATCAAATTGAAGCAGCTATTACAACGAAAACAAAGGCAATATTACTTTGTTCTCCCAATAACCCAACAGGCGCAATGTTAAATAAATCCGAATTAGAAAAGCTAGCTGTTATTGTTGAGAAGTATAATTTAATCGTGTTATCGGATGAAATTTATGCAGAGCTCGTATACGACGAAGCATATACGAGTTTCGCGAGTATTAAAAATATGCGTGACCATACGATTTTAATTTCAGGATTTTCAAAAGGGTTTGCCATGACGGGATGGCGTCTTGGGATGATTGCAGCCCCTGTTCAATTTTCAGAATTAATGCTCAAAATCCACCAGTATTCAATGATGTGTGCACCGACGATGTCTCAATTTGCAGCACTTGAAGCATTACGCGGGGGAAATGATGAAGTAATTCGAATGAGAGATAGCTATAAAAAACGTCGTAACTTTATGACGACATCTTTCAATGAAATGGGCTTAACATGTCATGTGCCAGGCGGGGCATTTTATGTCTTCCCTTCTATAGCTTCAACCGGACTATCTTCAGCAGAATTTGCAGAACAATTATTATTAGAAGAAAAAGTGGCTGTTGTTCCTGGAAATGTGTTTGGCGGGAGTGGTGAAGGATTTATTCGTTGTTCGTATGCAACATCGCTTGAGCAACTTATGGAAGCAATGAAGAGAATGGAACGGTTCATAGAGAATAAAAAAAGGACAAAACACAATACGTTTTGTCCATAAAAGGGGGGAATACTAGAAAGCCATGTGTTAGTATTCTATCCTAATATTGGAGAATTATACGTATTACAGGAAATTTTTTCGTGAATTTTGAATGAGTTCTATCAAAGTGGTATAATTTACTAATATAAGGTGGGAGTATCCTCGGTGTTTTACTTAGGATACTTACCACTAATCGGATATTTAACAATAAATACATCTGCTTTGCTATTTACAATTGTAGAGAAAATGGTAAACGTATGGGAGTGTTTCACATGTCAGAACAATATACAACGGGAGTGGTTGTAACAGGGAAAGTAACTGGAATTCAAGATTACGGTGCATTTGTAGCTTTGGATGCAGAAACACAAGGACTTGTGCATATATCTGAAATCACAAATGGGTATGTAAAAGACATTCATGACTTTTTAAAGGTCGGAGATACAGTAGAAGTAAAAGTACTTTCAATTGATGAAGAACACAGAAAAATGAGTTTATCGTTAAAAGCGGCGAAAAGAAAGCAAGGACGAATTCTTATACCGAATCCATCAGAGAACGGATTTAATACACTGCGAGAAAAGCTAGCAGAATGGATTGAAGAGTCGGAGGTAATAAAGTAAAAGAGGAACGCATATGAGCGTTCCTCTTTTACTGTGACTTATGATATATATATTTGCAAATATGATTGCATGCAATCATATTCGTATGTCGGAGGCGAAAAAGACATACTGACTATTGAATTTCATGTGTTTCTGGGTGAGTACCAAGATTCTCGGATGGTTTAAATAGTAAGCCGAGATTGATAAGCCCAGAAATACCAACGATGCCGTAAATAATACGTGCAAGAGCTGAGTTCTGTCCCCCGAAAATAGCTGCTACTAAGTCAAACTGGAAGAACCCGATCAGTCCCCAGTTAACAGCGCCGATTACAGTGAAGACTAATGCGATACGTTGCAAGGTACTCATGAAAAGCCCCCCCTTAATGTGAAGCGTGAGCAAGCAAGGAGTTAATAAGAAAATTTAACTCCTTTATAGAATGGTATAGTTTTGTTGTTTTTATACATGAAAAATGTACGAAAAACGATGTATATACATCTATACCGAAAAATTCGAATTTTTATGCAAAAAATGAACTTTTTCTAAAAAATAAATAATGGTTACGTTTACAATTGTTGAATCGCTTGATTTACAACTTTAGTTTCGCTAAAGTGAATACAGAAATACATATACATAATTGGAGGGAAAAAGATGAGTACACATGTAACGTTCGACTATTCTAAAGCGTTATCCTTCATCGGTGAAAATGAACTAACTTATTTACGTGATGCAGTAAAAGTAACACATCATGCAATCCACGAAAAAACTGGAGCTGGGAACGATTTCCTTGGGTGGGTAGAGCTTCCGCTTCAATATGACAAAGAAGAATTCGCTCGCATTCAAAAATGCGCAGAAAAAATTAAAAATGACTCTGACATTTTACTTGTTGTAGGTATTGGTGGTTCTTACCTAGGAGCACGCGCAGCAATTGAAATGTTAAACCATTCTTTCTATAACACGCTTTCTAAAGAACAACGTAAAACTCCACAAGTGCTATTTGTTGGACAAAACATTAGCTCCACTTACATGAAAGATTTAATGGACGTACTAGAAGGTAAAGACTTTTCTATTAACGTTATTTCCAAATCAGGTACAACAACAGAGCCTGCAATCGCATTCCGTATTTTCCGTAAATTATTAGAAGAAAAGTATGGAAAAGAAGAAGCACGCAAACGTATTTATGCGACTACAGATAAAGCACGCGGTGCTTTAAAAACATTATCTGATAATGAAGGCTACGAAACGTTCGTTATTCCAGATGATGTTGGCGGTCGTTTCTCTGTATTAACACCAGTAGGTTTATTGCCAATCGCTGTAAGTGGCCTAAACATTGAAGAGATGATGAAAGGTGCAGCTGCTGGTCATAATGATTTCGCGAAATCAGAACTTGAAGAAAACCCAGCTTACCAATACGCAGTAGTTCGTAATGCTCTATATAATAAAGGGAAAACAATTGAAATGCTTGTTAACTATGAGCCAGCACTTCACTACTTCTCTGAGTGGTGGAAACAGTTATTTGGTGAAAGTGAAGGAAAAGATCAAAAAGGTATTTTCCCATCTTCAGCAAACTTCTCAACTGACTTACACTCATTAGGTCAATACATTCAAGAAGGTCGTCGTGACCTATTCGAAACAGTTCTTAAAGTAGGTAAATCTACACACGAACTAAAAATCGAATTAGACGACAACGATTTAGATGGATTAAACTACCTTGCTGGTGAAACGATAGACTTCGTAAACACAAAAGCATACGAAGGTACATTACTTGCACATAGCGATGGCGGAGTACCAAACTTAATCGTAAACATCCCTGAATTAAATGAGTACACATTCGGTTACCTTGTATACTTCTTCGAAAAAGCATGTGCGATGAGCGGCTACCTATTAGGCGTAAATCCATTTGACCAACCAGGAGTAGAAGCATACAAGAAAAACATGTTTGCTTTACTTGGTAAACCAGGATTTGAAGAATTAAAAGCAGAATTAGAAGAGCGTTTAAAATAATGAAAAGTGATCGGGTCTCCGGTCGCTTTTTATTATTTTATTGAAAGGTACATCGGTATATTCAAACTAGAATGGGTATGCTAAAGGAAAAGTCTAGGAGGGATGGGCTTGATTCCGATTCAATCAAAATTAGAAGGATGTACATATGCGTTATATAAGTTAGAAGAGGTTATGAAACCACTTGGATATAGTATTGGCGGCAATTGGGATTATGATAAAGGATGCTTTGATTATAAAATCGACGAAGAAGAAGGGTATCAATTTTTACGCGTACCATTTACAGCGGTGGATGGGGAACTAGATGTGCCTGGTGTAATAGTCCGTCTTGAAACACCGTATATTCTTTCGCACGTATATCAAGACGAACTAGATGATAATGTTAATGCTTTAACAGCTGGAACGAGTGGATTGGATCAATTTGCGGAGCCGCAAGATCCAGATGGAGATGTGAAAAGAAAGTATGTCAATATTGGTAAAGTATTGGTACAAGAACTAGAAAATCATTTTTTTAATGGTGAATAACGATGAGTATGTCGCTTTCGATGAGAATGAAAGAATGAACTGGATTGATCATATATTGTTCGTCGCGCTTTACACCTAGTAAGAGAATGTTTTGCTTTAAAAGAGTATAGCTACAATTTGCAAAGGATTGTCCGGTGCAGGACGGGGGAATCTCCATCAGTTGTAATTTGTTATCAGAGATTTCATCGTAAAGTGAGAATAGTACACCTGAAATGGAAGGGAATAAAAGAGAAGCGGTAAATACATAGCTCGTTAATTTATTTCCTTCTATAATTTCTGATACGCCAGCTCTCGTTGCATTTTGGATTTGTTCAGAAGTAAGAAGTTCAGCGATGCAGTGAATGTTTGGATTAAGTCCTTTTGCAGTTAAAATATTTAAAATGGACTGTGTATCTGCTAAGCTTTCGTTCTTCTCTTTATCCGCTGTTATTAATATAGTGTGAGCTGTTGTAATGTTAGCTTTTAATAAAGTTTGATCGTGATGCGGACAACCTTTTATAAATTCTAAATGATGAAATGGCTTTGGAAGTAAAGAAAGTGTTTCATCAATTAAAACGATATCAAGGTTCGGTTGTAATATGTGCATTTGTTTTACAACATGTTTTGCACGCTCATTCCAGCCAACGATAATCATATGACCATTAGAGGTAGCAGCTGCTTCACCCTTAATTCTCATATATTGTTTATTAATCATGTCGGTAGCGAATAGAACCATATAATAAGAACAAAGTCCCGTTCCTAATAAAATAATACATATACCAATAAGTTTTCCTATCGTTGTATGGGGGGCGAAATCGCCGTATCCAACGGTGAAAATGGTAACGATTGACCACCAAACCCCGTCGAACCATGTGGTGAAGTGAGATGGCTCTAATATATGTATAAGAAAGCCGGAGAAGGTAGTAAGTACAATAATAAAACAAATTAAACGAAATATAATGGAATCACGAAATGTATCTACTAAATTCGGACGGGATTTCAAGTTCCTATTCCTCCTTACTTTTCAGGACTACATTCATTGTTACCATTATAGAAAAAAGAAAAACTCTCTAATTAAAAAGAGAGTTCATTTCATAATTAATACATACTTTCAACTTCAGTTTGTTGAACACTTTCAAGATGCTGAAGAGCATAATAAACATCAGCAGTATGTCTTTTTTGATCGATAGACAATTTTAAATGTAAATAGTGCGAACCATTTTCCAATGTTTTGAGCTTCATGTTCTTAACTTTTATATCCATTTCTTTTATTTCTTCAATTACGGTCGGGATATTGTCCATATTTCGTACAACGAGTTTCACTGCGATATCACGTTGGCGAAATGATCTAGGACCGACGTATTTCATCGCTAATGGTATAAGTTCTACACTAATCATAAGGAAACACATTCCGAAAATAGCCTCGATATAGAAACCAGCTCCAACGGCAATGCCGATGCCAGAAGCACCCCAAATCATAGCGGCGGTCGTTAACCCCGCAATACTATCGTTTCCTCTGCGTAAAATTACACCGGCACCTAAAAAACCAATTCCTGATACAATTTGAGCGGCAAGTCGAAGTGGATCCATATTCATATGATCGGTATGTGGTAAGTTGTAAGCTGCTTTAATAGAAACAATGGTTAGGAGGCAACTAATAATAGAAATAACTAAACACGTTTTTAAGCCGAGTGGTTTACGTTTTAATTCGCGCTCTAAACCGATAGCGAATCCTAAAATAGCCGAGAGACCTAGTTTTATTAATAAGTCGGTGTAGTCCATGTATATTCCTCCTTGTATGATATGGTATATGAATAAAACGTTTATCCCACTATTTGCGGGCAGTAAGCCCCGCCTCAAAATTCGCCGAATGCGAGAAAGTTAGGTGGGGGACGACTGCCCGTAAATGCCCGATTGGTGAAGGTTAATAATGAGTGGGGGATGAATACCCCTCACTCATTAAAGTTTCACTTTATATAGAAAGAAACGTTTTTTGACAGAGTGACTTTCTATAGAATATATGTAGGAATTACTTAGAAATGAAAGAGATGTTTCGTTTAAGTATATGATATTAAAAAAGAAATGTAGTTGGTTTCAAAAAAGTTTTCAAAAGGTGTTGCATTTCATTTTTTCACATGATATATTAATAAACGTCGCTGATGCAGAAACGCAGGAAACGACAAAAAAGAAATTGAAAAACATAGTTGACATCGAAAAATGAAGATGTTAATATGATGAAGTCGCTTCTGAAGCGGCAGATAAGTTCTTTGAAAACTGAACGAAACAAACAACGTGAACGTCAATTTTTATTTTTAGATGCTAGACAAACTAACTTTATTGGAGAGTTTGATCCTGGCTCAGGATGAACGCTGGCGGCGTGCCTAATACATGCAAGTCGAGCGAATGGATTAAGAGCTTGCTCTTATGAAGTTAGCGGCGGACGGGTGAGTAACACGTGGGTAACCTACCCATAAGACTGGGATAACTCCGGGAAACCGGGGCTAATACCGGATAATATTTTGAACTGCATAGTTCGAAATTGAAAGGCGGCTTCGGCTGTCACTTATGGATGGACCCGCGTCGCATTAGCTAGTTGGTGAGGTAACGGCTCACCAAGGCGACGATGCGTAGCCGACCTGAGAGGGTGATCGGCCACACTGGGACTGAGACACGGCCCAGACTCCTACGGGAGGCAGCAGTAGGGAATCTTCCGCAATGGACGAAAGTCTGACGGAGCAACGCCGCGTGAGTGATGAAGGCTTTCGGGTCGTAAAACTCTGTTGTTAGGGAAGAACAAGTGCTAGTTGAATAAGCTGGCACCTTGACGGTACCTAACCAGAAAGCCACGGCTAACTACGTGCCAGCAGCCGCGGTAATACGTAGGTGGCAAGCGTTATCCGGAATTATTGGGCGTAAAGCGCGCGCAGGTGGTTTCTTAAGTCTGATGTGAAAGCCCACGGCTCAACCGTGGAGGGTCATTGGAAACTGGGAGACTTGAGTGCAGAAGAGGAAAGTGGAATTCCATGTGTAGCGGTGAAATGCGTAGAGATATGGAGGAACACCAGTGGCGAAGGCGACTTTCTGGTCTGTAACTGACACTGAGGCGCGAAAGCGTGGGGAGCAAACAGGATTAGATACCCTGGTAGTCCACGCCGTAAACGATGAGTGCTAAGTGTTAGAGGGTTTCCGCCCTTTAGTGCTGAAGTTAACGCATTAAGCACTCCGCCTGGGGAGTACGGCCGCAAGGCTGAAACTCAAAGGAATTGACGGGGGCCCGCACAAGCGGTGGAGCATGTGGTTTAATTCGAAGCAACGCGAAGAACCTTACCAGGTCTTGACATCCTCTGAAAACTCTAGAGATAGAGCTTCTCCTTCGGGAGCAGAGTGACAGGTGGTGCATGGTTGTCGTCAGCTCGTGTCGTGAGATGTTGGGTTAAGTCCCGCAACGAGCGCAACCCTTGATCTTAGTTGCCATCATTAAGTTGGGCACTCTAAGGTGACTGCCGGTGACAAACCGGAGGAAGGTGGGGATGACGTCAAATCATCATGCCCCTTATGACCTGGGCTACACACGTGCTACAATGGACGGTACAAAGAGCTGCAAGACCGCGAGGTGGAGCTAATCTCATAAAACCGTTCTCAGTTCGGATTGTAGGCTGCAACTCGCCTACATGAAGCTGGAATCGCTAGTAATCGCGGATCAGCATGCCGCGGTGAATACGTTCCCGGGCCTTGTACACACCGCCCGTCACACCACGAGAGTTTGTAACACCCGAAGTCGGTGGGGTAACCTTTATGGAGCCAGCCGCCTAAGGTGGGACAGATGATTGGGGTGAAGTCGTAACAAGGTAGCCGTATCGGAAGGTGCGGCTGGATCACCTCCTTTCTATGGAGAATTGATGAACGCAGTTCATCAATAAACGTTGACTTGTTTTGTTTCGTTCAGTTTTGAGAGAACTATCTCTCAAGTTTAAATGTATGTTCTTTGAAAACTAGATAACAGTGTAGCTCATATTTTTTTAATTTTAGTTTGGTTAAGTTAGAAAGGGCGCACGGTGGATGCCTTGACACTAGGAGTCGATGAAGGACGGGACTAACGCCGATATGCTTCGGGGAGCTGTAAGTAAGCTTTGATCCGAAGATTTCCGAATGGGGAAACCCACTATACGTAATGGTATGGTATCCTTACCTGAATACATAGGGTATGGAAGACAGACCCAGGGAACTGAAACATCTAAGTACCTGGAGGAAGAGAAAGCAAATGCGATTTCCTGAGTAGCGGCGAGCGAAACGGAATCTAGCCCAAACCAAGAGGCTTGCCTCTTGGGGTTGTAGGACATTCTATACGGAGTTACAAAGGAACGAGGTAGACGAAGCGACCTGGAAAGGTCCGTCACAGAGGGTAATAACCCCGTAGTCGAAACTTCGTTCTCTCTTGAATGTATCCTGAGTACGGCGGAACACGTGAAATTCCGTCGGAATCTGGGAGGACCATCTCCCAAGGCTAAATACTCCCTAGTGATCGATAGTGAACCAGTACCGTGAGGGAAAGGTGAAAAGCACCCCGGAAGGGGAGTGAAAGAGATCCTGAAACCGTGTGCCTACAAATAGTCAGAGCCCGTTAATGGGTGATGGCGTGCCTTTTGTAGAATGAACCGGCGAGTTACGATCCCGTGCGAGGTTAAGCTGAAGAGGCGGAGCCGCAGCGAAAGCGAGTCTGAATAGGGCGTTTAGTACGTGGTCGTAGACCCGAAACCAGGTGATCTACCCATGTCCAGGGTGAAGTTCAGGTAACACTGAATGGAGGCCCGAACCCACGCACGTTGAAAAGTGCGGGGATGAGGTGTGGGTAGCGGAGAAATTCCAATCGAACCTGGAGATAGCTGGTTCTCCCCGAAATAGCTTTAGGGCTAGCCTTAAGTGTAAGAGTCTTGGAGGTAGAGCACTGATTGAACTAGGGGTCCTCATCGGATTACCGAATTCAGTCAAACTCCGAATGCCAATGACTTATCCTTAGGAGTCAGACTGCGAGTGATAAGATCCGTAGTCAAGAGGGAAACAGCCCAGATCGCCAGCTAAGGTCCCAAAGTGTGTATTAAGTGGAAAAGGATGTGGAGTTGCTTAGACAACTAGGATGTTGGCTCAGAAGCAGCCACCATTTAAAGAGTGCGTAATAGCTCACTAGTCGAGTGACTCTGCGCCGAAAATGTACCGGGGCTAAATACACCACCGAAGCTGCGAATTGATACCAATGGTATCAGTGGTAGGGGAGCGTTCTAAGTGCAGTGAAGTCAGACCGGAAGGACTGGTGGAGCGCTTAGAAGTGAGAATGCCGGTATGAGTAGCGAAAGACGGGTGAGAATCCCGTCCACCGAATGCCTAAGGTTTCCTGAGGAAGGCTCGTCCGCTCAGGGTTAGTCAGGACCTAAGCCGAGGCCGACAGGCGTAGGCGATGGACAACAGGTTGATATTCCTGTACCACCTCTTTATCGTTTGAGCAATGGAGGGACGCAGAAGGATAGAAGAAGCGTGCGATTGGTTGTGCACGTCCAAGCAGTTAGGCTGATAAGTAGGCAAATCCGCTTATCGTGAAGGCTGAGCTGTGATGGGGAAGCTCCTTATGGAGCGAAGTCTTTGATTCCCCGCTGCCAAGAAAAGCTTCTAGCGAGATAAAAGGTGCCTGTACCGCAAACCGACACAGGTAGGCGAGGAGAGAATCCTAAGGTGTGCGAGAGAACTCTGGTTAAGGAACTCGGCAAAATGACCCCGTAACTTCGGGAGAAGGGGTGCTTTCTTAACGGAAAGCCGCAGTGAATAGGCCCAAGCGACTGTTTAGCAAAAACACAGGTCTCTGCGAAGCCGTAAGGCGAAGTATAGGGGCTGACACCTGCCCGGTGCTGGAAGGTTAAGGAGAGGGGTTAGCGTAAGCGAAGCTCTGAACTGAAGCCCCAGTAAACGGCGGCCGTAACTATAACGGTCCTAAGGTAGCGAAATTCCTTGTCGGGTAAGTTCCGACCCGCACGAAAGGTGTAACGATTTGGGCACTGTCTCAACCAGAGACTCGGTGAAATTATAGTACCTGTGAAGATGCAGGTTACCCGCGACAGGACGGAAAGACCCCGTGGAGCTTTACTGTAGCCTGATATTGAATTTTGGTACAGTTTGTACAGGATAGGCGGGAGCCATTGAAACCGGAGCGCTAGCTTCGGTGGAGGCGCTGGTGGGATACCGCCCTGACTGTATTGAAATTCTAACCTACGGGTCTTATCGACCCGGGAGACAGTGTCAGGTGGGCAGTTTGACTGGGGCGGTCGCCTCCTAAAGTGTAACGGAGGCGCCCAAAGGTTCCCTCAGAATGGTTGGAAATCATTCGTAGAGTGCAAAGGCATAAGGGAGCTTGACTGCGAGACCTACAAGTCGAGCAGGGACGAAAGTCGGGCTTAGTGATCCGGTGGTTCCGCATGGAAGGGCCATCGCTCAACGGATAAAAGCTACCCCGGGGATAACAGGCTTATCTCCCCCAAGAGTCCACATCGACGGGGAGGTTTGGCACCTCGATGTCGGCTCATCGCATCCTGGGGCTGTAGTCGGTCCCAAGGGTTGGGCTGTTCGCCCATTAAAGCGGTACGCGAGCTGGGTTCAGAACGTCGTGAGACAGTTCGGTCCCTATCCGTCGTGGGCGCAGGAAATTTGAGAGGAGCTGTCCTTAGTACGAGAGGACCGGGATGGACGCACCGCTGGTGTACCAGTTGTTCTGCCAAGGGCATAGCTGGGTAGCTATGTGCGGAAGGGATAAGTGCTGAAAGCATCTAAGCATGAAGCCCCCCTCAAGATGAGATTTCCCATAGCGTAAGCTAGTAAGATCCCTGAAAGATGATCAGGTTGATAGGTTCGAGGTGGAAGCATGGTGACATGTGGAGCTGACGAATACTAATAGATCGAGGACTTAACCATATAATATGAAGCAATGTTATCTAGTTTTGAAAGAATATAAAAAACTTGTTGACTTTAAATGTCGAATAAGTTATGATAATTCTTGTCTTAAATGAATACAGTCTGGTAATGATGGCAGAGAGGTCACACCCGTTCCCATACCGAACACGGAAGTTAAGCTCTCTAGCGCCGATGGTAGTTGGGACCTTGTCCCTGTGAGAGTAGGACGTTGCCAGGCAATTCGGAGGATTAGCTCAGCTGGGAGAGCACCTGCCTTACAAGCAGGGGGTCGGCGGTTCGATCCCGTCATCCTCCACCATTTAGCCGACTTAGCTCAATTGGTAGAGCAACTGACTTGTAATCAGTAGGTTGGGGGTTCAAGTCCTCTAGTCGGCACCAGAAAATCATGGCGGTTGTGGCGAAGTGGTTAACGCACCGGATTGTGGCTCCGGCACTCGTGGGTTCAATTCCCATCAGTCGCCCCATTTTTTCTTTTTAAATTATAATATGCGGGTGTGGCGGAATTGGCAGACGCACTAGACTTAGGATCTAGCGCCTTTGGCGTGGGGGTTCGACTCCCTTCACCCGCACTTTTAATAAAATAACTCAAACATGTCTTGCGGAAGTAGTTCAGTGGTAGAATACAACCTTGCCAAGGTTGGGGTCGCGGGTTCGAATCCCGTCTTCCGCTCCAATTTTCAGTATGACATGCCGGGGTGGCGGAACAGGCAGACGCACAGGACTTAAAATCCTGCGGTGGGTGACCACCGTGCGGGTTCGACCCCCGCCCTCGGCACCATATGCGCCCGTAGCTCAATTGGATAGAGCGTTTGACTACGGATCAAGAGGTTAGGGGTTCGACTCCTCTCGGGCGCGTTTTTTATTAACGGGAAGTGGCTCAGCTTGGTAGAGCACCTGGTTTGGGACCAGGGGGTCGCAGGTTCAAATCCTGTCTTCCCGATATTTTCAAAATATGGGGCCTTAGCTCAGCTGGGAGAGCGCCTGCCTTGCACGCAGGAGGTCAGCGGTTCGATCCCGCTAGGCTCCACTTATTTGAATATAACTTATGGCGGTGTAGCTCAGCTGGCTAGAGCGTACGGTTCATACCCGTGAGGTCGGGGGTTCGATCCCCTCCGCCGCTACCATAAAGGACCTTTAGCTCAGCTGGTTAGAGCAGACGGCTCATAACCGTCCGGTCGTAGGTTCGAGTCCTACAAGGTCCACCACTCAAAGTTCATATCTCGGAGGTATACCCAAGTTCGGCTGAAGGGATCGGTCTTGAAAACCGACAGGCGGCGAGAGTCGCGCGGGGGTTCGAATCCCTCTACCTCCTCCATTTTTTCTAAATTAAATATTATATCATCGCGGGGTGGAGCAGTACGGTAGCTCGTCGGGCTCATAACCCGAAGGTCGCAGGTTCAAATCCTGTCCCCGCAACCAAATGGTCCCGTGGTGTAGTGGTTAACATGCCTGCCTGTCACGCAGGAGATCGCCGGTTCGACCCCGGTCGGGACCGCCATTTTTTTACATAAAGGCTCGGTAGCTCAGTCGGTAGAGCAGAGGACTGAAAATCCTCGTGTCGGCGGTTCGATTCCGTCCCGAGCCACCATTTTGAAATCGCAAGCCGGCTTAGCTCAATTGGTAGAGCAACTGACTTGTAATCAGTAGGTTGGGGGTTCAAGTCCTCTAGCCGGCACCACTTTCAAAATGAGCCATTAGCTCAGTTGGTAGAGCATCTGACTTTTAATCAGAGGGTCGAAGGTTCGAATCCTTCATGGCTCACCATTTTTAATTTAATGCGGGTGTAGTTTAGTGGTAAAACAAGAGCCTTCCAAGCTCTGGTCGAGAGTTCGATTCTCTTCACCCGCTTATCTATTATGGGCCTATAGCTCAGCTGGTTAGAGCGCACGCCTGATAAGCGTGAGGTCGATGGTTCGAGTCCATTTAGGCCCACCATAATTATTCCGCAGTAGCTCAGTGGTAGAGCTATCGGCTGTTAACCGATCGGTCGTAGGTTCGAGTCCTACCTGCGGAGCCATATTATAGAGAAGTACCCAAGTGGCTCAAGGGGCTCCCCTGCTAAGGGAGTAGATCGCGAACGCGGTGCGAGGGTTCGAATCCCTTCTTCTCTGCCAGATTTTGGCCCGTTGGTCAAGTGGTTAAGACACCGCCCTTTCACGGCGGTAACACGGGTTCGAATCCCGTACGGGTCATACTAAAAGAGATAGCATAATCTGCTATCTCTTTTTTGTTGTATAAAAGTGGACTTTGAATAGTCTGCTTTTTTTTTATGGATTTCTTGTATACTTTTTTCTATTTGAATCGTCTAACTAATAGAAAAGAGAGAGCAATGGAGTATGAAAAGCTCATTATAGAAACATCAAAAAGTATTTATAGATATTTGCTTAAAATAGAGCTAACATCACATGCCCATCAAGCTAAGATTTTAAGACACCCCCATAACGAGAATTTTACCTTTTTTACAGTTATTTATGAGAATTCAGCTCGTTTTTCCGTTTTGGGAGATCTTTTTTACTTTAAATTTGGTATGAACAAGCTATATATTTGGCTCTTATTTCTATCTGGATTTCTGGTGTCTTTTCTTTAATGCTGGATATTAATCATTGCAATAAGTTGTAGGAGATTTATGTATATGCACTTATTTTTGCAACCTTTTTATTCTCTCATTCGACTATATTAGTAAAGGGAGGAAGAAATAAAAATGGACATAGCCTATCTAGTAAAACAAGCAACAAGAGGAAATGATCAAGCATTTGAACAACTTATTACTTTTGTTCGCCCGAAATTATATCGAACAGCCTATTCTTATGTAAGAAATGAACAAGATGCACTGGATATATACCAAGAAACAATTTATGAAGCATATCTTTCACTGAGAAAATTAAAGAAGCCGGAGAAATTTCAAAGTTGGATTACCAAAATTCTTGTTTTTAAATCCATTGATTTTGTAAGAAAATCCTCTAGACAATTTGTTGCGAATGATGAAATATTTGCTAATTTATGTACAGAAGAAAGCATGAATAAATTAGAACAATCATTGGATTTAACCGAGGCATTTAATTTCTTAGATCCTACTTACAAAACTATTATTTTATTAAGGTATTATCACGATTTATCTATTAAGGAAATTGCTGAGGTTCTTAACTCTCCAGAAGGAACGGTAAAATCTCAATTACATCGAGCAAAGCAAGCCTTACGCCCCATTTTAAAGGAGGGATATAGTTATGAATAAAGAAGAATTTAATCACCATATCAATGATATTCCTATACCAGAAGACCGGTTAATTCAAAGAGAAAAAACAGCCATGCTTCAAGCTAAGAAAAATCAATACCGTAGAAAAAAAACAATCAAGTATTCTAGTCTTGTTGCTTGTGGAATATGTGTTTCTCTCTTAGGTTTTGGATTCATTTCTCCTGCTATGGCAAAGACTTTATCGAGTGTTCCAGTTATAGGCCCCATTTATGCACAATTTAATGATATTGCTTCTGATAAAATTGAAAAGGATGAGCTTGCTACATCAATTGAAAGACAAGATAACCATAGTGGTTTAACGATGAATGTGAAAGAAGCTGTTTACGATGGCGGACGTTTAGTGATCACGGTGGAATACAAAGGAGAAAATACTATTTCCAATAGCAATGAAGAGAAAGCTGGATTTAGTTATGTAACCATTAATGGGAAAGAAGTCAGAGCTGCAATTAGTTCTACTTCACAGAAGTCAAAAGGACGAAACACCATTATTGAGCAGCATGAATTCACTCTGGCTAATTACGGTGAATTTGGTGATAAAATTGATGTTTCCGTCCATGGAGAAGATTTATTTGGAAAAGCAGGAACATGGAATGTAGCATTTCCTCTTACAAAAGTTGAAGGTGAGATTCGTAAATTTACTCCTAATATAAAAACATTAACGAAAGATAATCTGTATGCATTAACAGTAGATCAAGTAACTTTTTCTTCACTTTCAACGAGGATTGATTTGACCTTTGATTATCCAAAAGAAATGGAAGCTAATGATAGTTGGCCAGCACTTGATTATACTGTCACTGATGATAAAGGAAAAATCTACGAAGGAGTCAGCTTGCAAGTTGGTAGCACGGGACTATACGGACACCATATTGTTTTAGCTCTTCCACCAATGGATAATCCTCCAAAATCCTTAACAATTAAACCTACGTATCTTAGTGGTCAAAATGATACTTTAAAAAATGGAGGTTCTGAAGATTTAAAAATGACTGTTTTACTACAATAATTGAAGGGCTTTGCTAGGTTTCCATGTCTATTGACTGTTAATAAGTGACGTTGTGTTAACTTGATGTGTATGGAAAAAACATCACTATCAAGCTAAGATAAATTTGTATCCATGTAATCAAAAAAACGCTATTCTTTTTGTAGAATTATACAGAAAGGATGGCGTTTTTGATGAAGTCTATCATTTCAAATGAACTGGACCTTTTCGCACAAGAGCTCCAGTAGTCCTACAAGAGATCGCCAAACAAGTTGGTTTTATACAGCGATCTAGCAAGTATCAAGCAAACGAACTCATTGCCCTTTGCGTATGGCTCAGTCAAGAAATTGCTAGCACATCATTTATACAATTGTGCAGTCAGTTAGAAGTTTCTACAGGTGTACTTATGAGCTCAGAAGGACTGAATCAACGCTTTAATCCAGAAGCTGTCTTTCAATAGGTGATCTACTGAAGGCAGCTTCTTTATGCTGTTATTATTATAGGGTTTTGTCGGTAAGTCGATATTCCTTGTCGAATCGTTGATATATTTTGAGTTACGGTAGATATATTCTAAAAATCGTTGATATATTTAAATAATCGTCGATATAATTTCACTTACCGACAAAAAACCTAAGAAAAACCCTTTCACAATCTAAAGAAAACGCCTCCATTGAGATGGATTTCACCCGCACTCTAATAACTTTACACTCTATGTGAAAAAGTTCACAAATAGGTCATAAATTGTGAAGGAATTCACAATAATCCGTGCTACAATATGTATGTAAAGAAGTTAAACAACATTAAATTAGTATTTTAATTAATTACTTAAACAATAATAAAAAATAGATGTAAACAATTGAAAGGGGAAATTACCATGAAAAAAGGTATCAATCGCGTAGTATTAGTAGGAACAGGAGCTGTAGGTTGTAGTTACGCTTACTCAATGATCAACCAAGGTGTAGCTGAAGAATTCGTACTAGTAGATGTTAATGAAGCAAAAGCAGAAGGAGAAGCAATGGACTTAAGCCATGCGGTACCATTCTCTCCAGCACCAACAAAAGTTTGGAGCGGTAGCTATGCAGATTGTAAAGATGCAGATTTAGTAGTTATCACTGCTGGATTACCACAAAAGCCAGGCGAAACTCGTTTAGACTTAGTTGAGAAAAATACAAAGATCTTTAAACAAATCGTTCGCGGTATTATGGATAGCGGATTCGATGGAATCTTCTTAATCGCAACTAACCCAGTTGATATTTTAACTTACGTAACTTGGAAAGAATCTGGTTTACCGAAAGAGCGCGTAATCGGTTCTGGTACTACTTTAGACTCTGCTCGTTTCCGTTACATGTTAGGTGACTACTTAGATGTAGATCCACGTAACGTTCATGCTTACATCGTTGGTGAGCACGGTGACACTGAACTTCCAGTATGGAGCCACGCTACTGTAGGTGTACAAAAACTAGAAACAATCTTAGCGAACAACGAACAGTATAACCAAGAAGATTTAGATAAAATCTTTGAAAATGTACGCGATGCAGCTTACCACATTATTGAGCGTAAAGGCGCAACTTACTACGGAATCGGTATGTCACTACTTCGTGTAACTAAAGCAATCTTAAGCAACGAGAACAGCGTATTAACTGTATCGGCATACCTTGAAGGTCAATATGGTGAGAAAGATGCTTTCGTAGGTGTTCCAGCTGTTATTAACCGCGAAGGTGTACGTGAAATCGTAGAACTTGAGCTAAATGAAGAAGAAAAAGCGAAATTCGCTCATTCTGTAAAAGTATTAAAAGAAACAATGGCACCAGTACTATAATAATTGCTAAATAATTCAGAGGCGGGAAACTGCTTCCTACCTCTGAGTTTTTATATAATTTAATATAAATTCCTTTTCCGGTTTCCCTTGTATATCCCCAATATACCCCTTTTGCTGGATAAGGGTCGTTTATAGAAAAGAGCACTCTACTTTATATAGAGTGCTCTTTATTATTATTTTTTAGGTGTTAATCCTAATTTCTTTAAAATATCTGCAAGTGTACCGCTTTTTGATTTTTCAACAGGCGTTTGTGATTTAGCTGCATCTGGCCCTTTTTTCAAGAAGTTCTTTTCAACGAAACGAATGTCTTTTTCGTCGACGATGCCGTCATTATTAAGATCGCCATCTTTTACAGATACTCCTTTTTTACCATAGTTATTAGCGATAATTTCAGCATCTTTAATATCAATTATTTTATCGCCATTTACGTCGCCTGCAAGGTTTTCATCTGGACGAGCATATTAATATTGACCGAGTAGCTGACCATCTTTTTCAGTACCTAATTTCGTTGTTAGACGGTTTGAAATGAATTACCCGATGTTTCAGAATCACTGAAATAGGCGAATACACCGCCGAATGTAAGGGATAAGCCAAGTGAAGCTGTGACAACTCCCATTCCAACCTTTGGTTTTAATGACATAAGAAAGCCCCCTAATTTAATTTTTATCAGACTTTCGCCTGGAGCATCGATAGAGTAAACATAGTGTTTCAGTATGAATTATATTTGCGAAGGTTCAATGTTCTTTATTGAGAATGAGTATATGCTTATAAATTTTCCATTTCAATAAAATTGTGACAAAAAATATTGAGAAACATTTTTTTATGACAGATTATTTTGTTACGATTTTAAGTGATACATAGCGAGTAAAATAGGATAAATCTTATGAAATAAAGGTTGAGAAATAAATAATAGGATGAAAGGCTAGTAGGAAATGAAGCGTTTGCAATGAATATTCGTCAAAATTCGATAATTTACACGGAAAATGTGAAAATTTTAAGTGAAATTTAAGAAAAAAACGAATATTTTTTAAAAAATAACAAGGATATTTCAGTTTTTCGCAGAAATGATAAAGAGTAAAAAATTTCTGTCATCTTAGTGAGGTGAACATATTGGATGTAATAAATTGTGAAGAAGTGAAACGAGATGAGTTTCATACAGAAAAGTACTATGACAGTTATAACATCTTTGGGGCACATATTGTGACGGAAGATGGGATGCGAGGTGTACGATTCACAGTATGGGCTCCTCATGCGAAAGCAATGAGTGTTGTTGGAGATTTTAATGAATGGGATTATGAGCAACATAAGATGCTCCAAGTGACAGAAGAGGGGATTTGGTCCTTGTTTGTACCGCATATTGAAGAGAATGAGATATATAAGTATGCGATTGAAACGATGGATGGTGACGTTATTTTAAAAGCAGATCCTTACGCAGTATATGCAGAAGTAAGACCAAATACGGCATCTGTAGTTTTTGATATAGAGGGATATGAATGGAATGATAAAAACTGGATTCGTAAGAGAAAGAAAAAATCGATTTATAAAGAAGCGATGACAGTTTATGAATTACATTTCGGTTCTTGGAAAAAGAAAGAAGATGGCGCTCTGTATTCTTACAGAGAAATGGCCGAGGAGCTCATTCCGTATGTGGTGGAACATCAATTTACACATATTGAAATTATGCCGCTTGTTGAGCATCCCTATGACCGTTCTTGGGGATATCAAGGAACAGGATATTATGCAGCGACAAGTAGATTCGGCACGCCACATGATTTGATGTATTTTGTCGATGAATGTCATAAATATGGAATCGGTGTCATTTTAGATTGGGTACCGGGGCATTTTTGTAAAGATGCTCACGGTTTATATTTGTTTGATGGGACACCGACTTATGAATATAAAGATAGAGATGTACAAGAAAACCTTGTATGGGGAACTGTTAATTTTGATTTAGGGAAGAGAGAAGTACGTAATTTCTTAATTTCAAATGCGTTATTTTGGATGAGGTATTTCCATATTGATGGTTTCAGGGTAGATGCAGTTGCGAATATGCTGTACTGGAATAAAGAAGGAAAAGAGCAAAGCAATGAACATGCTGTTTCTTTCTTACGAGAGTTAAATGAAGCCGTGTTTGCAGAAGATGAAGAGTTTCTTATGACAGCGGAAGATTCAACAGCTTGGCCACTTGTAACAGCTCCAACATACGAGGGTGGACTTGGATTCAATTATAAATGGAATATGGGTTGGATGAATGATGTGCTGAAATATATGGAATGTGCGCCAGAGTACCGGAAATACATTCATGAGAAAATGACATTCTCTTTAATATATGCTCACTCTGAAAACTTCATATTGCCGCTTTCTCATGATGAAGTCGTTCATGGGAAAAAGTCGTTATTAAATAAAATGCCGGGAGATTACTGGGATAAGTTTGCTCAGCTTCGTTTATTATATGGATATTTCTTTACTCATCCAGGTAAGAAATTACTCTTTATGGGTGGAGAATTCGGGCAATTTGATGAGTGGAAAGACCTTGAAGATTTAGATTGGAATTTACATGATTTTGAAATGCATCGTAATATGCATGATTACTTTAAAGAGCTCATAGCATTGTATAAGCGCTCAAAACCACTTTGGCAGTTAGATCACTCGCCTGAAGGATTTCAGTGGATTGATGCTAATAATAATGAGCAAAGTATTTTCTCGTTTATCCGCCAAGGGGATAAGCAGGAAGATGCGTTAGTTGTCGTATGTAATTTTACGAAAGCTACATATGAAAACTATAAAGTAGGTGTACCAGATTTCGAGTACTATAACGAAATTTTAAACAGTGACTCGGCGCAATATGGCGGATCGGGGCAAGTTAATAAGAAACGTCTCAAGACGATTCTAGAGCCATATCATAATCAAGCGGCACATGTAGAAATTACAATTCCACCATTTGGCGTATCCATATTACGACCAGTGAAGACGAGAAAGGGGAGCAAAAAACAAGATGGCTCAAAAACAAAAGTGCGTAGCAATGTTACTAGCAGGGGGAAAAGGTAGTCGTTTAAGTGCATTAACAAAAAATTTAGCCAAGCCAGCTGTTCCATTTGGTGGTAAATATCGCATTATTGATTTTACGTTAAGTAACTGTGCAAACTCCGGTATTGAAACGGTGGGGATTTTAACACAATATCAACCGTTAGAACTTCATAATTATATTGGAATCGGAAATGCTTGGGATCTTGATCGTGTAAACGGTGGAGTCACTGTGTTACCTCCTTATGCGGAGTCTTCAGGTGTGAAGTGGTATACAGGTACGGCAAGTGCTATTTATCAAAACTTAAACTATTTAAGTCAGTATGAACCAGAATATGTCCTTATTTTATCAGGCGATCATATTTATAAAATGGATTACAGCAAAATGCTAGATTACCATATTGAGAAAGAAGCGGACGTTTCGATTTCTGTTATTGAAGTGCCGTGGGATGAAGCAAGTCGCTTTGGCATAATGAATACAAATGAAGAGATGGAAGTTGTTGAATTTGAGGAGAAACCGCAATTTCCAAGAAGTAATCTTGCATCAATGGGAATTTATATTTTTAACTGGGCTATTTTAAAAGAATATTTAGAGATGGATGCAAGAAACCCTGAATCTAGTAATGACTTCGGAAAAGATGTACTTCCGCTTTTATTAGATGAAGGGAAGAAGTTGATGGCGTATCCGTTTGAAGGATATTGGAAAGATGTTGGAACGGTGAAAAGCTTATGGGAAGCGAATATGGATTTACTTCGCGATGAAACATCGTTGAACTTGAACGATCGTAATTGGCGAATTTATTCTGTAAATCCAAACGAGCCACCTCAATATATTGCAGAAAAGGCAAAAGTAGAAGAGTCACTTATTAATGAAGGGTGCGTCATTGAAGGGGACGTGAAGCATTCTGTTTTATTCCAAGGAGTGACGGTGGAAGAAGGTAGTATGGTAATCGATTCTGTCGTTATGCCGGGGGCAAAGATTGGTAAAAACGTTGTGATTGAAAGAGCGATCGTTGGATCGGAAATGGTTATTGAAGATGGGACAATAATTCGTCCAGAAAAAAATGTTGATGATGTAGTACTAATTGCTGAAGGAAAATAGAAAAGGGGGATGAAATGAATGGGAGAAAAAATGTTAGGAATTATTAATGCAACGGGAAGTTTTCCTTCCTTAAAGAAAGTAACAGGGCATCGTTCATTAGCGGCGTTACCGTTTGGAGGCCGTTACCGCCTCATTGATTTCATGCTTTCAAATATGGTGAATTCTAATATTCATAGCGTGGCGGTTTTTACAAGTCATAAAAATCGTTCTTTAATGGATCATGTCGGTTCAGGAAAACAGTGGGATTTAGATAGAAAGCGTGATGGACTGTTTTTATTCCCACCGAACTGCCAATGTGATCATGACGAATTTGGATCTTTTGCACATTTTAGAAGACATATTGATTATTTTCTAAGAAGCAGAGAAGAATATGTTGTTATTACGAATAGCCATCTTGTAACAGCGTTAAACTTTCAAGCGGTGTTAGAGCGACATATGCATACGTCTGCAGATATTACTGAAGTTTGTCATGAAGGGGTTTCGCTTCAAACATATGTGTTAAAGAAACAATTATTGCTAGACTTATTTGAGACATATAAAGATGTGGAGCAATACAGTTTATTTGATGTAGTGAGAGAAAAGAGCGGGAAATCACTGCATATTGCTACGTATGAGCATACAGGATATGTAGCTAGTATTGATTCTATTGAAAGTTACTATAAGCATAGTCTAGAAATTTTGCAGCCTACTATTTGGAAGCAATTATTTAAGAAAGAAGCACCAATCTTTACGAAAGTAAAAGATGAGCCGCCAACTCGTTATATGAAGGGTGCAGTAGTGAAAAATACGATGATTGCAAACGGTAGTATTATTGAAGGTGAAGTGGAAAATAGTGTTATCTCCCGTTCTGTTAAAATTGGAAAAGGTTCAATTGTTCGTAATAGTATTATTATGCAAAAGAGCAAAATTGGAGATAATTGCATAATAGACGGTGTTATTATTGATAAAGATGTGAAACTTGGCGACGGCGTAGTGTTAAAAGGAAGTGCTGATGAGCCATATGTTGTAGAAAAAGGTAGTGTACAAAATAGTACAATCAGCAGTTATTCGTAAATAGCAGGTGCATAATTAGTGGGGGATTTAGAAAACCCCCACTAATTAAGGTTTTACTCTATATGAAAACTTGAAGGGAGGAAGCTGTAAGAAGAGCGATTTATGATGTATACGCTTTTCGTGCAGTGGAACAACAGGTGAATATTTTATTTGCAGTATCAGAATGTGTACCGTTTATTAAATCCGGAGGTCTAGCTGATGTAGCAGGAGCGCTTCCAAAAGAATTAAAAAAATTAGGAGTGAATGTTCGCATTATACTTCCAAACTACAGTCTTATCCCGAAAGAGTTAAGAGAAGGATGTACGCTTCATAAAGTAATTAACGTTCCTCTTGGATGGAGAAATCAATATTGCGGGATTTTAAAAGGTGAGCAGGACGGGATTACGTATTACTTAATAGATAATGAATATTATTTTAAGAGAGATTCTCTATATGGCCATTATGATGATGGGGAGCGTTTTTCTTATTTTTCAAAAGCAGTTTTAGAGTGTATTCCGCATCTTGATTTCGAAGTAGATGTTCTTCATAGCCATGATTGGCATACAGCTATGGTTAATTTCTTACTTCGTGAAAAGTATCAAGATAACCCGTTATATGAGCATATTAAAACGGTATATACGATTCATAACTTGCAGTTCCAAGGTGTGTTTCCTCCTGAAGTGATGTACGACTTACTGGAGCTTGGTCATGAATATCTTCATAGTGAACAGCTTGAGTTTTATGGAAACGTGAACTTTATGAAAGGCGGTATTATCGCATCTGACCAAATTACAGCGGTTAGCCCGACATATAAAGAAGAGATTCAATATGAGTTTTTCGGTGAGAAGTTAGATGGATTGCTACGAAAATATAATGATAAGCTTAGTGGCATTGTAAATGGAATTGATACGAGCGTATATAATCCAGAAACAGATCCATATATTACGGCTCAGTATAGTGCAGAATCGCTAGATGAAAAGAATGAAAATAAACGCGCATTGCAGCGTTATTTTGGTTTACCAGAAAAAGAAGATACACCAGTTATTTCGATGGTAACACGATTAACGAAACAAAAGGGGCTTGATCTAGTACGTACTGTATTCCGTGAAATAATGGAAGAAGATGTACAATGTATTATTTTAGGATCAGGCGATTCTGAATACGAGCAGTTCTTTGAATGGATGGCATACGAGTATCCAGAAAAGGTAAAAGTATATATTGGGTTTAATGAAGCGTTAGCGCACCAAGTGTACGCGGGAAGCGATTTGTTTTTAATGCCATCGCTGTTTGAACCGTGTGGACTTGGACAACTTATTGCGCTAGCATATGGCACGATTCCAATTGTAAGAGAAACAGGCGGATTAAATGATACTGTACATTCTTACGATGAGGACACTGGAATTGGGAATGGCTTTAGCTTTACGAATTTTAATGCGCATGACATGTTACATACGATTCTTCGTGCAATTGAGTTTTATCAAGATAAACCGGTATGGGATAAGCTTGTAAAGCAAGCGATGACTGAAGATTATAGCTGGGGGAAATCTGCTCTTGCATACAAGAAATTGTATAAAAGTCTCATGGAATAACATTGAGGTGGTGAAAAAATGTTTACTCATGTTGAAAGCTTCAAATCCGCTTTTTTAGAAAAATTAGAAACGATGTATGGGAAAAGTTTCAAAGATTCTACAACTCGTGATCAGTATAATACGCTCGGTCATATGGTACGTGAGTATATGAATAGTCAATGGATTGCAACGAATGAAAGTTATCGTTCTGGAGATCAAAAACAAATGTATTATTTATCCATTGAGTTTTTACTTGGGCGTTTGTTAGGCAGTAACATATTAAATTTAGGCATTCGAGATGTATGTGAAAAAGGACTTTTTGAACTTGGAATTTCTTTGCACGAGTTAGAAGAGATTGAAGCAGATGCTGGCCTTGGTAACGGTGGACTTGGACGTTTAGCAGCCTGTTTCCTCGATTCACTCGCTTCTTTAAACTTACCAGGACATGGCTGTGGTATTCGTTATAAGCATGGTCTGTTTGATCAAAAAATTGTTGATGGCTATCAAGTAGAATTTCCAGAACAGTGGCTTCTTCATGAAAACGTTTGGGAAGTAAGAAGGTATGACCAAGCCGTAGAAGTAAGTTATTTTGGAAACGTTGAACCACTAGAAATTGATGGACGTTTAGAGTTCAGGCATACAAATGCAGAAGTTATTATGGCAGTACCATATGACGTTCCAGTTGTAGGGTATGAAACGAGTACTGTAAATACGCTTCGGCTTTGGAATGCGGAGCCAGTTCCTTTCCCGCAAAATTGTAAAGATATTTTGAAATATAAGCGTGAAACAGAGGCCGTATCGGAGTTTTTATATCCAGATGATACGCATGATGAGGGGAAAATACTTCGTTTAAAACAACAGTATTTCCTCGTATCAGCAAGTTTGCAAAATATCGTTCGTATGCATAGGGAGAGACACGGTAGTCTTCGTCAGTTACATGAAAAAATCGCGATTCATATAAACGATACACATCCGGTTCTAGCAATTCCAGAACTTATGCGTATTTTATTAGACGAAGAAAAATTGACATGGGAAGAAGCTTGGCACATAACAATGCAGACGATTTCCTATACGAATCATACGACGTTATCAGAAGCGCTTGAGAAATGGCCAATTCGCATTTTTAAACCGTTATTACCGAGAATTTATATGATTATTGAAGAAATTAATGAACGTTTCTGTCATGAGCTTTGGGACCGTTATTCGTACGATTGGAAGCGTATTGAGGACATGGCCATTATTGCGCATGACCTTGTGAAAATGGCTCATTTAGCGATTGTTGGTAGCCATAGCGTTAACGGTGTGGCGAAAATTCATACAGAAATTTTAAAGCAGCGTGAAATGCGATTGTTCTATGAATTTTATCCAGATAAGTTTAATAATAAAACGAATGGAATTGCTCATAGGCGCTGGCTAATGAAGGCGAATCCACAGCTGACGAATCTTATTTCGGAAGCGATTGGAGAAGAATGGAAGAAAGAGCCGATTAAGCTGCAAGCACTGCAAAACTTCATACATGATACTAGTTTTCAAGAAAAGCTTGCAGGGGTAAAACAAGAGCGTAAGATTATTTTAGCGGAGAGCATTCATAATAAAATGGGGATCACTATTGATCCAAATTCTATTTTTGATGTGCAAGTGAAAAGGCTACATGCTTATAAACGACAGTTATTAAATGTTCTTCATATTTTGTACTTGTATAATCGTTTAAAAGAGGATACTAGTTTTTCATTTTACCCGCGTACTTTTATTTTTGGAGCGAAAGCATCACCTGGCTATTATTATGCGAAGAAAATTATTAAATTAATAAATGAGCTTGCAAGAAAAGTGAATACCGATCCGTACGTAAGTCAATTTATGAAAGTTATCTTTCTAGAAAACTACCGAGTTTCTTTAGCGGAAGATATATTCCCGGCGGCAGATGTAAGTGAACAAATTTCAACTGCAAGTAAAGAAGCATCGGGAACAGGTAACATGAAATTCATGATGAATGGTGCAATTACACTCGGAACGTTAGATGGAGCTAATATTGAAATAAAAGACCGGGTCGGTGATGATGCCTGCTTCATTTTCGGCTTAACAGCGGATGAGGTTCTTCATTACTACCAAAACGGTGGATATCGTGCAAGTGACTATTATCACCACAATATGCATATTAAAAAAGTAGTAGATCAGTTAACGAATGGTTTCTTTGCACATTCGGGAGCTGAATTTGAAGCGATTTATGATTCTCTCGTAATTCAAAATGATGAATACTTCGTTCTGCGAGATTTTGGTCCATATGCGGAAAGGCAAGAAGCTGTTGGTAGAGCCTATGAGAACCGAACGAAGTGGTT
This sequence comes from Bacillus sp. FSL P2-0099, assembly GCF_038007445.1. Classification (NCBI taxonomy): domain Bacteria; kingdom Bacillati; phylum Bacillota; class Bacilli; order Caryophanales; family Bacillaceae; genus Bacillus; species Bacillus sp. FSL P2-0099. The sequence goes on along the minus strand of NZ_JBBOXE010000001.1, from coordinate 4,793,056 downwards.
AGAAATGTCGATTTTAAATATTGCACAGTCTGGTCATTTTGCGAGTGATCGAACGATTTTACAGTATAGTAATGAGATTTGGAGTATTGGTAATGCGGTTACACAGTATTAAGTGAAAGTCCCTTTTGAAGGGACTTTTATTCATGGAGACAAAGTGTAAAAATGAATAATACGTATAGGGACGCTAAAGTGTATTCACTTTTAAAAGAGGAATATAATTGCTAAAAAACGAGCTTAATCTCATTAAGCTCGTTTTTCCGTTTTTGCTTAAGAAGGAAATGGGATGGCAGTATACATGATACCTGTTCCACCATATTCTCCAGTCGCAAAGTATGAAAATGTAAAGAAACCCGTAAACGTAAAAATTACAATGAGAAAAAGTGCAAAGATAAATTTTAGCATGTAAGGTCCCCTCATCCAAAAAATAATTTCATATATTATTATAGTATAAGGATATTTAATTTCCAATTGTTTGCTGGTTAAAAATGAGAAGTCAGACATGTTTTGTATGTTGTCATGGCATGATTATTTGCAATAGATTTTGTGTTCTTTGTAAAAGTCATGTTGTGATGAACATGTGCATATTCCCAGTCTTGTTCATTAAAATGGACATTGCGCGGAGGGAGAAGAGGAACGACATCAAATAAATTAACAAAGCGAAAGCTACTAGCTACTTGTAGTTTATAATAATTACGAAATGCAATATCGCCCACTTTGGGAGAGGCAAATGTATAAAGACCGTACTGTGCGAAGGCGGTGTTGATACGCGCATCGAGTATATGTAGTGTGGCGAGCGCGCCGCCTAAGCTATGGCCTGTTGCAAGAAGTTTCTTATGGGCTGGTAATGACACGAGCATATCCATAATAGAATCCCGGCAAGATTCATAAATTGAAAGAAAGCCGTTATGAACATTTCCGCTATTTAAAGCGTATGGGTATGGTCTTTGGTTGACGAGTGAATCGATAATCCAATCTGTATCTGTTTGTGTGCCCCTAAAAGCTACAATAATCGTATCCTCAGATTCTAATATGAATCCGAACCATTCTGTCTTTTGAATGGCCTTTCCTTGAAACCCTTGTACATATTGGAACCCATCGGGTATTTCGAAAATGCCATTTTGTTTATATTGTTCATACGTTAACTCGCAGCAAGATGCTAACAATATAGCAGTATCTTTATCAAAGGATAAAGGAGTACGCATCGAGAAAGCCCTCCTTAAGAAAAGGTATAGTTCAATATATGCAGTGAGGGACTTGATTCATTCTTTTTGAAAAAAGGCTTGAACCTACAGTTACGTGAGGGAGTATGATTTTTGTAAACATATTGTTAGGAGGAGTGTAGGATGAGCAAAAAGGAAGGCTATTCAATTGGTGAGTTTTCAAAGAGAACAGGTATATCAATACGAACACTACAGTATTACGATGGAATATTACATAATTAAAAATGGTTTATACAGTCAAAAATAAACAGATAGTTCCCTATGAAGGGCACTATCTGTTTTTAGTGTTTTACTCTTTCCCATCTAAAAGGCGACCAAGTCCGCCTAAAACGCTACCTTCACCGCTGTTTTGAGCTGCTGGGCTTGTAAGACGTGCTGCTAAGCGGCTAAGTGTTAAGGACTGAATCCAAACCGTTCCAGGACCTTCTAGCGTTGCGAAGAATAAACCTTCGCCGCCAAATAGAGCCGTTTTTACTTTTCCAACGAATTGAACATCGTAGTTAACATCTTTCGTCATTGCAACGAGACAACCTGTATCAATGCGAAGTTTCTCGCCAGGTTTCAATTCACGCTTATATACAGTTCCGCCTGCATGCATGAAAGCTAGACCATCACCTTCAAGTTTCTGCATGATGAAACCTTCACCACCGAAGAAACCAGTTCCTATTTTTTTAGTAAACTCAATTCCGATAGAAACACCTTTTGCGGCACAAAGAAATGCATCTTTTTGGCAGACTACTTTTCCTTGATATTCTGTTAAATCAACAGGAATAATTTTTCCAGGATAAGGAGCGGCGAATGATACGTGTCGTTTGCCATGACCTGTATTTGTAAATACAGTCATAAACATACTTTCACCTGTAACGAGACGTTTACCTGCGCCCATTAATTTACCGAATAGACCACTAGATGGTCCAGAACCATCACCGAAAATCGTTTCCATTTCGATATGATCTTCCATCATCATCATTGCGCCAGCCTCTGCGACAACGCTTTCTTCTGGATCCAATTCAATTTCAACAAACTGCATATCATCGCCATATAACTTATACTCGATTTCATGTGCTTGCATTTTTTCACCTCATCATATGTAGTAATTATATTGTACAGAAATCAAAGGAATTAGAATACTGTAGTTTTATTAATTTTTGAATAAAAATAGAATGAAAATTTAAGGTTATACTAGAATTATAAAAAACGATGGGACGAAAGTGTTCTCATTTGACGTTTTTGATATAGCATGATATAGTGAAAACACTATTGAGCTACATAATGTGGTACGGAAATAAAGCACGTTGTATTAAAGGCTGTAAGCTTGTTATACATTCATGTCCTTTATATCCACCTTTTCATGTGGATTCATAGTTTCATTTTTATTTAGGAGGTACATGACATGCAAACAGGTAAAGTTAAATGGTTTAACGGCGAAAAAGGTTTTGGCTTCATCGAAGTTGAAGGCGGAGAAGACGTATTCGTACATTTCTCAGCTATTCAAGGCGACGGCTTCAAAACTTTAGAAGAAGGTCAAGAAGTTTCTTTCGAAATCGTTGATGGAAACCGCGGACCACAAGCAGCTAACGTTACAAAAAACTAATTAGCTAGCGAAAAAAAGCATTCCGAATTTCGGAATGCTTTTTTTATGCTTTAGAACCAGACTCATCTGAAGATAATTCACCTTTAAAGGTGCGTTCTTCAAAGTCATCAAGCAATTGTTCATATTCTTCATGTTCTTCTGTTGCGAAAACTTGTGGGTTTTTTCCATACATATCTGTTCCAATAAAGTTTTCGAAATCCTCTACATACCCAACATTTTCTTCACTATTTACGTACATGCCATTATAGTTTTTTGAATCCTGTCTTTCTAAATCGGATGGTGTTTCTGATGTTCCGTAATTTGCGACGTCTTGCCAAGCATCTTCAGCATCGTACTCTACAGAATGATCTTCGTCGTGCTTATGAAACGAAGGATCTAGCACCTCTTCTTCAACTGGGCGCGTCTGCATATCTAATTTATTTGTAGTGTGCTGAATACACGTTGTAGCAGTTGGCATTGCTTCTAATCTTTCAAATGGAATTTCCTCACCAGACACTTCGCAAATTCCGTACGTACCAGCTTCAATTTTTTGCAGAGCATGTTTCGTATCTTCTAACTGTTTATGCCAAAATTCGATGAGTCCGAAATCTTTCTCACGTTCGTACAATTCTGTAGCCATATCACCTGGATGGTTGTCATAGCCAGACAATTCTCCTACTGAATCACGTTCAGATGCACGGTTTTCATCTTCATGAGTTTGTATCGTTTGTTCAACTTCTTGCTGTTGTTTTTCTAGAATAGATTTAAATTGATTTATTTGTTGTGGAGTTAACATAGTCGTCCACCTTCCTACAATTCAGTTTCTTTATATAGTATGAGCGTTGAGAGTAGGAATTATGAGATGAATTTCAGCCGGGAAATTGGTATATGAAAAAAGGAGCCGCATAAGCAGCTCCTTTCTATAGGAAGTATCCAAGCAATAATCCGATTCCCATTAGGAGACCGAAAATTGTATTTGTTTTTGCTGTTGAAATCATCGCAGGTACCATTTCCATTGGAATGCTTTTGCCGATAAAGCCTTTCGTCGCTTTAAATGCTTTCGGTACACTTAAGAATACGATAAGCATCCATGGTGATACGATGTTAACGATGATTAAAGCGATTGTCCAAATGTAGGCAACGATAAACATAGAAGCAAGTACACCAACGGCTCTTTCGCGTCCAACGAGAATTGCTAACGTTTTACGACCATTTTCTTTATCACCATCTAAATCACGAATATTGTTAGATAGTAAAATTGCACCAATTAAAATGGAGCTTGGAATAGATAATAAAATCACTTCTGATGTTACTGCCCCTGTTTGGATAAAGAATGAAATACCAATAATAATGACACCCATAAATAATCCTGCTGTTAGCTCTCCAAATGGTGTGTACGCAATTGGAATGGGGCCACCAGTGTAAAGGTAAGCAACGGCCATACAAACAAGACCGATTGCAGCAAGCCACCAGCTAGAGTTCATACAAATATAAACACCTAATAGCGTTGCGATGCCTAAAAATCCGAATGCTAAGTTAAGCACGGTTTTTGGTTTAATGCCATCGCGGACGATAGCACCTCCGATTCCAACTGAACCTTCATGATCGAGTCCTCTTTTATAATCAAAGTATTCATTAAACATGTTCGTTGCTGCTTGAATGAGAAGGCAAGCAAGAAGCATCATAAAGAAAAGAGGAAGATGTATTTGATTTATACCTCCGACCTGCATTGCAAAAGCTGTTCCGATGAAAACAGGAACGAAAGCTGCTGTTAATGTATGGGGACGTAATAAACTCCACCAAATTCGCCAGCCTGTTTGTTTACTTGGCTTTGGCGCCGTAGGAGAGGAATTCGTTTCGACGTTCATTTCCATGTTGAATCCTCCTTGGTCACATATTGTACACAATTAAGTGTAGAAAAAGCATCATTTAGTGTCAACGTTTATTTTCTAGGAAGAGAAGGTGAATTTCTCAGAAATGCTAAACGTTGACAGGCCTTTCCTTTGAGGTGTATCTTAAAATCAAGCGTAATTATGACTATTTTTCGCCCATAGGGGGGAGACAATTGTGATTCAAACGAAACGAAAAGGCTTACAAGAAGTTCTTGTTACAGCTATTAAGCGTACGACTGATGAAAAAACATTAGTTAGTTTTGTAAAACAAATAGATTGGGTGGATCCACTTCTGTTTTATGCAGCAGGAAAAAGGATCGCATTCGAAAATAGATGTTATTTTGCAGACCCAGCTCAGCATGTAATATTTGCTGGAATTGGCTCTGTTTTCACTATAGCAAATTCTTCTCACAAACGCTTTCAAACTGCTCGTGACGAGTGGGATAAAGTAAAAGAGAAAGCATTCGTACAAAGAGAAGGATACGAATTTGGAACAGGTCCTCTTTTATTTGGTGGATTTTCATTTGACCAAGAAAAAGAAAAAACGAATCTTTGGAAAGAATTTGATGATACCACATTTTCACTACCAGCATTTTTATTAACTGTAAAAAATGAAAAGGCGTGGTTAACGATTAATCAGTTCGTTTCAGCTGAAGATTGTGCAGAAACTCTTTATAACGAAATTATTTCTGTAGAAGAGAGAATTTTACAAGAGAGTAAATGTGCACTAGTAGGATCAAAATTAACAGTTACTTCTAAAGTAGAAGTTGATCCGAGTGGCTGGATGAACGCGATTGGAAAAGTGCAAGATGAAATGAAGCAAGGGAACGTGCAGAAGGTTGTATTAGCAAGGGAGCTAAAATTAACGATGGATCAGCATATTGATTCCGTTCTTGTTTTAGAAGCGCTTCGCATTGGGCAACCGGATTGTTACGTATTTTCTTTTGATTATAAAGGAGCATGCTTCTTAGGGGCGACACCTGAGCGATTGATTCGAAAAGAAGGCGAGAAGTTCACATCGATGTGCCTTGCTGGTTCAATTGGTCATGGCAATTCTATAGAAGAAAGTAAACAAAATGGTGAGACGCTTCTTCATGATGAAAAGAATTTGGCTGAACACGGTTATGTAGTTAACATGATTCGAGGTGTGCTAAGTGAGCAGTGCGAATCTGTTAATATTCCGGAGAGCCCAGGCTTATTAACGACGAAAAATTTAATCCATTTATATACGCCAGTAGAAGCAAAAGGTGATGCAAGTCTTTTAACGATGGTAGAAGAATTACATCCAACACCAGCTCTTGGTGGTACACCTCGTCATGAGGCGTTGAAATTAATTCGTGATGTAGAGCTTTTAGATAGAGGATTATATGGTGCACCAATTGGCTTTATAGATGATGAAGGAAATGGTGAATTTGCGGTTGCACTTCGCTGCGGATTATTAAATGGCGAGAAGGCATCCTTGTTTGCCGGCTGTGGTATCGTAATTGATTCAGTAGCGCAGCTTGAATATGAAGAAACAAGTTTGAAGTTTAGACCGATGCTTGGTGCTTTGGAGGAATTAATGAAATGAACAATCATATAGAAGCATTATCATATTATTTAGGCGCGTTCGTGGACGAACTGACGCGTCTAAATGTATGTGATGTTGTCATTAGTCCTGGCTCGCGGTCAACGCCGATTGCCTTACTAATGGAACAACATGAAGGAATGAAAACATATTTACATGTAGACGAAAGATCAGCAGGATTTTTTGCGCTCGGTATTGCGAAAGCAAAAAAACGTCCTGTTGCGCTATTATGTACGTCAGGGACGGCAGCAGCGAACTATTATCCAGCTGTATGTGAAGCGTTTCATTCACGAGTGCCGCTTATCGTATTAACAGCGGATAGACCGCATGAATTAAGAGATGTGGGTGCACCACAGGCGATGAATCAATTTAATTTATACGGTACTTTTGTGAAGCAATTTACAGAGATGGCACTTCCTGAAGCGAGTGAAGCAATGTATCATTACGCTCGAATGACAACGCAGCGTACGATAGCAAGCGCACTTCTAGCGCCGCAAGGACCTGTTCATCTTAATTTTCCAGTTCGCGAGCCGCTTATACCGGATTTCTCATTAGAAAGTTTATGGGATAAAGGGCGTGGTGAATATACAGGAGTAGTTCAGCAAGGGAACGTGACGATGCCGAGTGAATATGTAGATTCTCTTGTAGGGCGCCTTTCACATATGGAAAAGGGGCTTATTATTTGTGGAGACGGCAGTCATCCAGAAATAACAGAAGTTGTTATGAAAGTAGCTGAGAAAACAGGGTATCCAATTTTAGCAGATCCACTTTCTAACCTCCGTAGTGGTAATCATGATAAAACGATGGTTATAGATTGTTACGATACATTTTTACGAAATGAATTGTTAAAAGAAACGTGGAAGCCGAATGTTTTAATTCGTTTCGGAGGAATGCCTGTCTCTAAAGCATTAACGCAGTTCATCAAAAAACAAACGAAAGCTGTTCATATCGTTGTCGATGAATCTGGACAATGGAGAGATCCAGCTCTAGTTGCGACAGAAGTTGTACAAGCTAGTGACAGTGAATTTTGCAGAGCATTACTAGAGAAAATGCCAGTTATGAAAAAGAATGATTGGTTCGGAATGTGGAAACATATAAACGAGAAAACGAGAGAAACGCTTCGTGAGATGGAAACATATGAAACGGCGTTTGAAGGAAAAGTAATTACGGATATTGTACGTGTATTACCAGAAGGGGCAACGTTATTTGCGAGTAATAGTATGCCAATTCGCGATACCGATTCATTTTTCTTCACATCGGATAAAAACATTCAAGTAATGGCGAACCGCGGTGTAAATGGTATTGATGGAATCATTTCAACAGCTTTAGGAGCGAGTATTATTTGTGATCCGCTCGTATTAGTAATCGGTGATTTATCATTTTATCACGATTTAAACGGACTATTAGCCGCGAAACTACATGAGTTAAATATAACGATTGTTGTTGTAAATAATGATGGTGGAGGTATTTTCTCATTCTTACCACAATACGAGAAAAAGGAACATTTCGAATCATTATTTGGAACACCAATTGGGCTTGATTATGAACATGTTGTCAAAATGTATGGTGGTTCATTTAGCCGTGTAAATGGTTGGGAAAACTTCCGAGAAGAAGTACAAACTGGAACGAAAACGAATGGATTACACGTTGTGGAAATTTGTACGAATCGCGAAGAAAACTTGAAATTACATCGTGAACTATGGGCAAAAACAATGGACGTTATTACTACATCTTTGCAAGGTGAATCAAAATGAAAGTAACATTGCAAGGTGTATCGTATGAATATGAAGTAGCCGGAAGCGGGGAACCACTTCTACTTCTTCATGGTTTTACGGGAAGCATGGAAACGTGGGGTTCCTTTATTCCTTCTTGGAGCGAGCAGTTTCAAGTCATTCTAGTAGACATTGTTGGACACGGGAAAACGGAAAGTCCTGAAGATGTGACGCATTATGATATTCAAAATGTGGCGCTGCAAATGAAAGAACTACTGGATCATCTTCATATTGAAAATGCGCACATACTTGGCTATTCAATGGGTGGTAGACTTGCGATTACGATGGCATGCTTATATCCAGAATATGTGCGTTCGCTTCTTTTAGAAAACTGTACAGCTGGACTTGAGAGTGCAAAGGAGCGAAAAGAACGCAAGGAAAAAGATGAACGACTTGCCGATAAAATTGAGCAAGAAGGCATCCGAAGTTTTGTGTCGATGTGGGAAAATATTCCGCTATTTGAAACGCAAAAACGTTTAGTGCAAAACGTAAAAGAAGCGGTGCGAAAAGAACGACTTGCTAATGATCCAAAAGGACTTGCAAATAGTCTTCGCGGCATGGGAACAGGGGCTCAACCTTCATGGTGGAACGAATTGCAAAACCTAAAAATGCCTGTCCTTTTAATGAATGGAGAAAGCGATGAAAAGTTCTTTCGCCTATTAAAAAACATCAAAAAATGCATCCCTCATGCGAAATTTGTCAAAATTGATGGGGCTGGCCATGCAATTCATGTGGAACAACCGGAAAAGTTTGATACAATAGTAAAGGGATTTCTAAAAACTATGCAGTGATACTTTTTTCAGCAAGAAGGAAGTTGCACTTATAGCGGAGATCAGAAATATAAAAGGAGGTAATAGTAATGACTATTGAATGGGTAAAAGAAGGCAATTACGAAGATATTATTTATTCAACATACAATGGCATCGCAAAGATTTCGATTAACCGCCCTGAAGTACATAATGCATTCCGTCCTAAAACGGTAATGGAGTTAATCAATGCTTTTGCACACGCTCGTGATGATGCAAATGTTGGCGTTATCATTTTAACAGGTGAAGGTGGACGTGCATTCTGTTCTGGCGGCGACCAAAAAGTTCGCGGTCATGGTGGCTATGTAGGTGACGACCAAATCCCACGTTTAAACGTATTAGACTTACAACGTCTAATTCGCGCAATCCCTAAACCGGTTATCGCAATGGTAGCAGGTTATGCAATTGGTGGTGGACACGTACTTCATATCGTATGTGACTTAACAATCGCTGCAGACAACGCTGTATTCGGACAAACAGGTCCTAAAGTAGGAAGCTTTGACGGTGGATACGGAGCTGGTTATTTAGCTCGTATGGTAGGCCATAAGAAAGCCCGTGAAATTTGGTACCTATGCCGTCAATATAGTGCACAAGAAGCACTTGATATGGGCTTAGTAAACACAGTAGTACCATTAGAAGAACTTGAAGCAGAAACAGTACAATGGTCACAAGAAATTTTAGCAAACAGCCCAATGGCACTTCGTTTCCTAAAAGCTGCATTCAACGCAGACACAGACGGTTTAGCTGGTATTCAACAACTAGCTGGAGACGCAACGTTATTGTACTACACAACTGACGAAGCAAAAGAAGGCCGCGACGCGTTCAAAGAAAAACGCACTCCGGACTTCGGTCAATTCCCTCGTTTCCCGTGATCAAAAGCGGAGCCGACTGTTTAGCCTCGTAGGCTAAGGTTCTTTCGCACAGAAAGTGTTTTTTACTTTCTCGTGCGGAAGGTTCTTAGACGGAAGGGGTTAGGAGGCGCAGCTGGATGAAACCAAAAGCGGAAGCGGCTCGCTTAGAATGTGAGACGCAACCAAAAGATCACACCGGAAACAAAACAACTAAGAGACTTGATGTCATATCAGGTCTCTTTCTTTCATGAAAGGAGAATGAGTGATGGAGACGATGCCGAATTGGTTAATGCAACGTGCATTTTTAACACCTGATCGCACTGCAATTGAAATTGAAGAAGAGAAGGTTACTTTCGTGCAGCTGCATGAAAAAGTAGTATCTGTTTGTGAACACCTCACGCATGTAGGAGTGAAGCGGGCGCAAAAGGTGGCTGTTCTGATGAAAAATGGTATGGAGATGATTACAGTTATTCACGCCCTATCTTACATAGGTGCAGTAGCTGTGCTTTTAAATACGCGTCTTTCAAGAGAAGAGCTACTTTGGCAAATGGATGATGCGGAAGTTGTTTGTTTAGTGACGGATCAAGAGTTTGAGACGGAAAATGTTCCAGTATGTTCATTTGCTGAAGTGATGCAAGGACCGAAGGCGGAAGCATTTATACAAGAAGAATTCTCTTTAGAAGAAGCGATGACAATTATTTATACGTCAGGGACGACAGGGAAACCGAAAGGCGTTATTTTAACATACGGTAACCACTGGGCAAGTGCAGTCGGTTCTTCGCTTAATTTAGGGCTTCGTGATGATGATTGTTGGTTAGCATGTATGCCAATGTTCCACGTGGGCGGGTTATCTCTTTTAATGAAAAATATTATGTACGGTATGCGCATTTTACTCGTTCCAAAATATGATGCTAATTTTATTCATAAAGCACTTCAAACGAGAGGCGTTACGATTATTTCTGTCGTTTCTAAAATGCTAACAGATTTATTAGAACGACTTGGCGAAGGTACATATCCATCTTCTTTACGATGCATGTTACTTGGGGGAGGACCAGCACCGAAGCCGTTATTAGAAACATGTGTGGAAAAAGGAATTCCTGTGTATCAAACGTACGGTATGACAGAAACATCATCGCAAATTTGTACGTTAGCAGCAGATTACATGTTAACGAAAGTAGGATCAGCCGGAAAACCACTATTTCAGTGTCAGCTTCGTATTGAAAAAGACGGCGTAGTTGTGCCGCCCCGTGTTGAAGGAGAAATTGTAGTAAAAGGACCGAACGTAACAGGTGGCTACTTTAACCGTGAAGATGCGACGCATGAGGCGATCAGAAATGGATGGCTTCATACTGGTGACCTCGGTTATTTAGATGAAGAAGGATTTTTATACGTATTAGATCGCCGCAGTGATTTAATTATTTCTGGCGGAGAAAATATATATCCAGCTCAAATTGAAGAAGTATTGCTCTCTCATCCGGCGGTAGCAGAAGCGGGTGTTGTCGGTATGGCTGACGAAAGTTGGGGACAAGTACCAGCTGCTTTTGTTGTAAAAAGTGTAGACGTAACAGAAGAAGAAATTCTTCGTTTTTGCGAAGAGAAATTAGCGAAATATAAAGTGCCGAAGAAAGCATGTTTCTTAGAGGAATTACCACGAAATGCTTCGAAGAAATTGTTAAGACGAGAGTTAAGACAATTAGTGGAGGAGATGTAGGTGGAAATAAAAAAAGCGACACTTTATATAACGGAAATGCCGCTCATTATCCCGTTTGCGGCAAGTTACGGGACTTATGAAAAGCGTGAAAGTATCGTCATTGAATTAGAAGATACAGATGGATACATTGGTTTTGGTGAAGTCGTTGCATTTTCTGAACCGTGGTATACGGAGGAAACGGTGAAGACAGCGCTGCATGTACTTCAGGATTTTTTATTACCAGATTTATTGAAAGCTGAAATCTCTCATCCGAATGAAGTACCGTCTTTGTTCAAACATATAAAGAGAAACCGAATGGCAAAGGCCGGAATTGAAGGTGCTGTTTGGGATTTATATGCGAAGCGTCAAAAGCAGTCGTTAGCGATATTGCTTGGCGGAAATAGGTCTGAAATTGAAGTCGGCGTTGTGATTGGGATCAATACAATTCCCGTTATGTTAAAGCAAATCGAGAAGTACGCGGAAGAAGGATACGAGCGCTTTAAAGTGAAAATAAAGCCAGAACATGATTACGAATTACTGAAAGAAATTCGCAAAGAGTTTCCGAACATCCCGTTAATGGCTGATGCAAATTCAGCTTATACATTAGCGGATACGGAGAAGTTGAAACGACTAGATGAATTTAGGCTTATGATGATTGAACAACCGTTAGCGGATTACGATTTTCTGGATCATGCACAACTGCAAAAGAAAATTGAGACACCGATTTGTTTAGATGAAAGCATCCATAGTTTAGAAGACGCACGTGTTGCGATTACGCTTGGCAGTTGCCGCGTCGTTAATATTAAACCAGGGCGAGTGGGCGGATTAACAGAGTCCGTTCAAATCCATAATTATTGTATGGAGCATAACATACCAGTTTGGTGCGGTGGCATGGTAGAAATGGGGATTTCACGAGCTCAAAATGTTGCACTCGCTTCATTGCCAAACTTTACGATTCCTGGAGATATATCTGCTTCTAGTAGACATTGGGAGAGGGATATCATTTCACCAGAAGTGATGCTTGAAGGCGGAAAAGTAAGGGTACCGCAAAGTATTGAACGTGAGTATGAAGTAGATCGAGGCAGGTTGGAAGAAATAACAAAGCAGCGGATTATTTTTGAGCGATGAATGGGAGCTTTTATTAGTACTGACTACCTGCAAATAGCGGGATGATTTTGTCGTTAATTTTCGGTAAGTCGATATATTTAAAAAATCGCCGATATAATTTCATTTATCAAGGTTACTCTTACGGGTAGCCTTTTCTCAGTGTACAAATTGGATAGACTAGTTTAAAATCGAGCGTATGAAAACAGAATAAAGTAGGGGGACTAAAATGAAGCGCATTTCAATTTTAATAGCTGATGATGAAGCGGAAATTGCTGATTTAATTGAGATACATTTAGAAAAAGAGGGTTACCACGTCGTTAAAGCAGCTGATGGAGAAGAAGCCATGCATATTATTCAAACGCAGCCAATTGACTTAGTGGTTTTAGATATTATGATGCCGAAAATGGATGGATATGAAGTGACGAGGCAGATTCGCGGCAAGCACCACATGCCAATCATTTTCTTAAGTGCGAAAACATCTGATTTTGATAAAGTGACAGGTCTTGTATTAGGCGCAGATGATTATATGACGAAACCTTTTACACCGATTGAATTAGTTGCACGTGTAAACGCACAACTGCGTAGATTTCTTACGTTAAATCAGCCGAAAGTAGCGGAGAGTAAATCTGCTTTAGAAATTGGCGGAGTTGTTATTGATCCTGAGCGCCGAACGGTAAATGTGTACGATGAGAAAATTGAATTAACCCCAAAAGAGTTTGATATTTTATATTTATTAGCGAGTCATCCGAAGAAAGTGTACAGTGTGGAAAATATTTTTCAGCAAGTATGGGCTGAAGGGTATTACGAAAGTGGAAATACAGTTATGGTACATATTCGTACACTGCGGAAAAAACTTGGGGAAGATAAAAGAAAGAATAAGTTAATAAAAACGGTATGGGGAGTAGGGTATACTTTCAATGGCTAAAAAAATGAGAAGCTTTCGCTCAAAGATGGTTATGCTATTTGCGCTAAGTATGATATTTGCTGCTGGCATAACGTATTTACTTTATGAAGGATTACGGATTTATTATAAGCTAGTAGTTCGTTATGAGGATCCTTTAGCCCAATTTCGTTCAATGGTAAGACAAATTGGGGATATTAATTTCTTTTTAATTATCTTTATCCCTCTATCCATTATGTTTTTCTTCTTCCTTACTAGACCATACTTAAAATATTTTGATGAGATTTCGAACGGGATTCATCATTTGGCGAACGGTGATTTTACAAATCAAGTTCGCGTTTCATCAAATGACGAGTTTGGATATATTGCTCGTGAAATAAATGTAGCGAGTGAGAAATTAAAAGAAGCAGTTGAACGAGGAGACTTTGCGGAAAGTAGTAAAGATCAGCTCATTGTCAACTTAGCTCATGATTTAAGAACGCCGCTAACATCTGTTTTAGGGTATTTAGATTTAATTCTTAAAGATGAGAATTTGACGAAAGAACAAATTAAGCATTTTTCCACAATTGCTTTTACGAAATCTGAAAGGCTTGAAAGCTTACTTGATGAATTATTTGAAATAACGAGAATGAATTATGGCATGTTGCAGCTGGAAAAAAGACCAATTGATATAAGTGAACTACTTATACAGTTAGAGGAAGAATTGTATCCATCATTAGAAAAAAAGGATTTAGAAGCGAGATTGAATATTGTGCCCCACTTACATATTAATGGTGATGGAAAATTATTAGCTCGAGTCTTTGAAAATCTTTTAACGAATGCGATTCGTTACGGATATGATGGGAATTTTATTGATATGAACGGATATATTGATCATGAAGAGGTAGTTGTACAAATTATTAATTACGGAGATAGCATTCCAGAAGAGGATTTACCGTATCTTTTTGATATGTTTTATACAGGTGATAAAGCAAGATCAGAGCAGCAAGGTGGTACAGGCCTTGGGTTATTTATTGCGAAAAATATTGTCGAGCAGCATGATGGGACAATCTCTGCTGAAAGTAACGTAATTAGAACGATATTTGAAGTGAGATTACCAAAAGAAGAGAGCAAAGCAATTTAATAAAAATTTAAACTTTACCCCACTTTTTATTTTAATAGTTTTTTCTATTCTATACGTAAGTTACGTTAAGGAGGAACTAGAAATGAAAAAGTGGGTATTTATTTCTCTTTTTATAGTATGTACAGCATGTGTAGGCTTTTATATATCACCAGTATTTCAAAAGGAGATCGATGTTAAAATTGCAGAAAAAGATAATAAAGTAAAAGCCGCGAACACTGAAAAGATAGAGGTTACAGAGGAACAAATTTATAAAGGTGATCTATTATTAGTTAATAAAGATTACCCAGTTAAAAAAGATAGTGTTAGGTCCGATATTATAAATGTAAATCACAATAGTGAATTAGTAAGAGGCTATGTAATATTTGATAGAAATCTTCGCTTATCAGAGGGTGTTGTAAAAAAGTTTTTGAACGTTGTCGATGCAGCTGGGAAAGATGGAGTACAGCATTTCTTAATGAGTAGCGGTTACCGAGATTTTCAAGAACAAAGTAAATTATATAAAGAAATGGGATCTGATTATGCACTTCCAGCAGGATATAGTGAACATAATTTAGGATTATCACTCGACGTTGGGTCTACTCAAAAGAAAATGGAGAAAGCGCCTGAAGGAAAATGGATTGAAGATAATGTATGGAAGCACGGATTTGTTTTACGTTATCCGAAAAATAAAAGCGATATTACAGGCATTCAATATGAGCCGTGGCATATACGTTATGTTGGCTTACCACATAGTGCGATTATGCAAAAAGAGAAAATTACATTAGAGGAATATTTAGACTTCCTCAAAGAGAAAAAAGAAATTTCAACTGATGTTGAAGGTAAGAAATATACGGTTTCGTATTATAAAGTTTCGGGTAATATGAAAGTGAATGTTCCAGCGAATAAGCAGTATGAAATTTCGGGGAACAATATGGACGGGGTTATTGTGACGGTTCAGGAATAGAGAAAAAGGCTGGTCCGTTTTGGGTCAGTCTTTTGGCATATAAGAAATAGATTGCCGTTTTTTGTCGGTAGATCGATATTCCTTGTCGAATCATTGATATAATTTCCTGTACTATCAACATTTTGTGGATTGTTTTTTTATTTACCATTAAACATTATAACGTTATATTTACTTCTTCCTTTTTTTGTGTTACGCTAAACGTGTGAAAGAGATATAAAATGAAATTTTAATGTAAGCGTATTCTTATGGCTTCTTATAGAAAAGGGTGGAAATACAATGACAGAACGATTCGTGCTACGTAATGTGAAGCGTGTGAACGGGGAAGAGATTGACATTGTAGTTGAAAATAATAAAATCGCACAGGTGACGAAAGCTGGTGCTGGCGAGGGTGGAAAGGTTCTTGATTACTCAGGTACTTACGTATCGAGTGGATGGATTGATTTGCACGTTCATGCTTTTCCAGAGTTTGATCCGTATGGCGATGAGGTAGATGAAATTGGCGTTAAGCAAGGGGTAACGACAATTGTTGATGCGGGAAGCTGCGGAGCTGATCGTATCGCAGATCTAGTACAAAGTAGAGAACAGGCAAAAACGAATTTATTTGCCTTTTTAAATATTTCTCGCATCGGTTTGAAACGAATTGATGAATTATCCAATATGGAATGGATAGATAAAGAGAAAGTAATAGATGCAGTAGAAAAGTATAAAGATGTAATCGTTGGATTAAAAGCGAGAATGAGTAAAAGTGTCGTTTGTGATAGCGGAATTGAACCGCTGCACGTAGCGCGTTCTTTATCTCGTGAAACATCATTACCGATTATGGTACATATCGGTTCAGCTCCTCCGCGTATAGAGGAAGTTGTACCTCTTTTAGAAAAAGATGATGTCATTACACATTACTTAAACGGGAAAGAAAATAATTTATTTGATGAAGAAGGAAAACCGATATCTGTGTTATTAGATGCAGTGAAACGCGGTGTTCATTTAGATGTTGGGCATGGTAATGCTAGTTTTTCTTTTAAAGTAGCAGAGGCAGCGAAGCGTTACGGCATTGCCCTTAATACGATTAGTACAGATATTTACCGGAAGAATCGTATACACGGTCCAGTTTACAGTATGGCTAACGTTCTTTCGAAATTCCTTTACTTAGGTTATCCGCTAGAAGAAGTAATTGATGCAGTTACGAAAAATGCGGCAGAGTGGCTGAAAAAACCAGAGCTTGGTCGTATTCAAGAAGGCGATATTGCAAACTTAACTTTATTTACGGTGAAAGATGAACCGATTACGTTAATTGATTCAGAAGGGGATCAGCGCATTGCTGAAATAAGAATTGATACGAAAGGGGTTGTAATCAATGGGTCATTCATTGAATGCTAAGTACGGATTAAAAAGAGTTATTAATGCGAGCGGTAGAATGAGTATTTTAGGTGTATCCGCTCCTACAGATACAGTTATGGATGCGATGAAACATGGTGGACAAAATTATGTAGAAATTGCTGATTTAGTAGATAAAGCGGGAGACCATATTGCGAGAATTCTAGATTCAGAGGCAGCAGTTGTTGTAAATTCAGCATCAAGCGGAATTGCGCTTTCTATCGCTGGTATCGTTACAGAAGGAAATCGTCGTAAGAGTGAACGACTTCATCAAGAGGTAATCCTGAAAAACGAAGTGATTATGTTAAAAGGTCATAACGTTCAATACGGTGCTCCTGTTGAAACGATGATTTATTTAGGCGGCGGTAAGCTCGTTGAAGTGGGTTACGCAAATGAAGGGAAAGCAGAGCATATTGAAGATGCAATTGGCGAAAATACAGCAGCTATTCTTTATGTGAAATCGCATCATGCAGTGCAAAAAAATATGATTTCTGTTGAAGAAGCGTGGGAAGTAGCACAGCGAAATAATGTACCACTTATCGTTGATGCGGCAGCTGAAGAAGACATTCAAAAATACGTGAAGTATTCAGACCTAGCCATTTATAGCGGTTCAAAGGCGATTGAAGGACCTACTTCTGGTATTGTCGGCGGTAAACGAAAATATATTGAATGGCTAAAAGTGCAATTACATTGCAGCGGTAGAAGTATGAAAGTTGGGAAAGAAACAACTTTCGGTTTACTTCAAGCGCTTGATGAGTACGGAGTAAAAGAAGATAAGAGTGAACAAGAAAAAGAGTTGTTACAAGTACTTATGCCGCTGAAAGAGTTAAACGGTGTAAATGTAACAATCGTTCAAGATGAAGCTGGAAGAGCAATTTTTAGAGCGCGTATTCATATTAACGAGAACGAATTAAATAAAACTGCAAAAGATGTTGTGACCGCGTTACGCGAAGGGGAAATCGCAATTTACACACGTGATTACGGAGTAAGACAAGGATTCTTTGATATCGATCCACGTCCACTTCAAGGTGATGACATACATGTAATTGAAGAAAAAATGAGAGAAATTGTAGGGGGAAACTAAAATGACAAACATTCAAAAACGTTTTTATAAAGGCCGCGTAGCATTAAATGTATTAGCGAACAATACCCGAAATGCGAAAGATATTTTTGAAGCCGCAGAAGGTTATGTAGTAGTCGGAGTGTTATCAAAAGATTATCCAACAGTAGAAGAAGCAGTTACAGCGATGAAAGCATACGGAAAAGAAATTGATGACGCTGTATCAATCGGACTAGGAGCAGGAGATAATCGCCAAGCGGCAGTTGTAGCTGAAATTGCGAAGCATTATCCTGGTAGTCATATTAACCAAGTGTTCCCTTCAGTAGGAGCGACGCGCGCAAATCTTGGCGGCAAAGATAGCTGGATTAATAGTTTAGTATCACCAACAGGAAAAGTAGGTTACGTAAATATTTCTACTGGCCCAGTTAGTGCGGCTGGGGAAGAAAAAGCAATCGTTCCAATTAAAACAGCAATCGCACTTGTACGTGATATGGGCGGGAATTCATTGAAATACTTCCCAATGAAAGGTTTAGCGCATGAAGAAGAATATCGCGCTGTTGCGAAAGCATGTGCGGAAGAAGGATTTGCATTAGAGCCAACAGGCGGAATTGATAAAGAAAACTTTGAAATAATTGTACGTATTGCATTAGAAGCAAACGTAGAGCAAGTTATCCCGCACGTGTACTCTTCTATTATTGATAAAGAAACTGGCAATACGAAAACAGAAGATGTTCGTGAATTACTAGCGGTCGTGAAGAAGTTAGCTGATCAATATGCGTAAGAAAATTGCAGCATTCGGTGAAGTTATGATGCGCCTGCAAGTGCCAGGGTATGAATTGCTATCGCAAGCAAACACCTTAAATTACTCATTTTCTGGTACAGGTGTGAACGTTGCAGCAGCACTTTCTCATCTAGGGCATGAAGGTTTTCTTATTTCAACTTTACCGGAAAACTCTGTTGGGGATGCTGCGGTATCACATATTCAAAAGTTAGGCATTCAGGCACCGTTTGTTTCAAGAGGTGGTAAATATGTTGGTATGTACTTTTTAGAAAATGGATTTGGAGCACGCGCAAGCCGCGTTACATATTCGAACCGATTAGAAAGTAGTTTCAATACGGCATGTGAAGAGATGTACCAATTTGAAGAAATCGCAAAAGAAATTGATATCGTTCATTTTTGCGGGATTACCCTTGCGATGAATGATACTGTGCGCCATCATATGAAATCTTTGGCGAAGGCAGTTAAAGAAAATGGAGGCACTGTCGTTTTCGATTGCAACTATCGTCCATCGCTTTGGGGAGAAGATGGGTATGAACAGGCGAAACCTCATTATGAAGAAATGCTAGGCCTTGCCGATATTGTAATGATGAATGAAAAAGATGCGATGTTTGTTCTCGGAATGAAAACGGAAGAGACGGAGCGAGAAGCGCAGCTTGTTGATCTTATTCCAAAAGTCGCTGAAATATATAATATCGCTACAATTGCTGGGACACATCGTTCTATTAATAGCGATAATACACACTCACTTCGCGGATTCATATGTAAAGATGGGACGTTCACTTTTGCCAAAACACTTACGTTTTCTGTATATGATAGAATAGGTGCTGGAGATGCTTATACGAGCGGAATTATTCATGGCGAGATAGAAGAGTTTGCACCAGAGAAAGCTGTTTCATTTGCGTCAGCAGCTGGAATGCTTGCACATACAATCGTCGGTGATACGCCAATGTCATCAGAGAAAGATATACTTCGGGCAATGACGGCATCAGTAGGTGATGTAGAAAGGTAGTGGGTGTAACGGTGAACGTAACGAGAAAAAGAGGTCCATTATATTTACAAATTAAAAATATTATTCGTGATCGAATATTACATGGTGTTTATGCCATTCATACAAATATTCCTTCTGAACCACAATTAGAAGAAGAGTTCAAAGTGAGTAAAATTACAGTGCGAAACGCAATTAAAGAACTCGTTCAAGAAGGATATTTAGAAAAGAAAAGTGGTAAAGGAACGAAAGTCATTCGAAATACTTCTGCGACAAAGCTTTCAAAGGGAAAGAAATTTACAGAAGTGTTAGTGGAAGAAGGCTATAAAGTACAAAAGAAATTGCTAAAGGCAGAAGTGGTTCATAATGAAGAAGGAACAGTACCATTTCGTTTATTTGGTAAAGAGAGTTTTCGTATTGAGCGCCTATATGCTTTAAATGATACTCCGTACATTCATTATACGCACTATTTCTCAGCACAAATGGCAAGTACAGACTTAGCGGACTTTGACTTACAATCGCTTTATGATCTAGTCGAGGACCGTGGTATACATTTAGAAAACTTCAGAGATGAATTCGCTGTTGGATTTGCGCCTAATTTCGTTGCAGAAGCGTTAGGAGAAAAAGAGGGAACAGCGTTATTAAAACGTATGCGCTATTCTTACGATGAAGTTGGAGAAGTAATTGAATATAGTGAAGGCTACTACAATACGGAAATGCAGCATTACGTTGTAAATTATGATGTGTAAAAAGTGAAGAGGGACCAATTCCCTCTTTTTTTGTAAAAAAATTTCATATCGAAGGGGAATGGGATATGGATATATACTTATTAATCGTCACGTTAATTGCGATCGCAATTGTTATTTTAGGGGTATCATGGTGGAAATGGCATGCGTTTATTAGTTTAACAGTTGCTAGTCTATTTTTAGCTATTATGTCTGGGTTGAACTTGACCAAAATTGTTACTGCCTATGAAACTGGTGTTGGTAGTGTACTAGGGCATTTAGTTGGTATTTTGGCTCTCGGAACAATTTTAGGGAAAATGATGTCCGATTCAGGGGCTGGCATGCAAGTAGCAGATTTCTTCATTCGATTCTTCGGGGTGAAAAAATTACCTTGGGCAATGTTATTCGCCGGATTTGTTATAGGTATTCCAGTGTTTTTTGAAGTGGGAATCGTCATTTTATTACCACTTGTTATTTCAATTCGAAAAACAACGAAACAAAATATATTGTTAATTGCGTTACCTGTTATTGCTGGATTATCGATTGTACATGGGCTAGTGCCGCCGCATCCAGGTGCGATGACAGCAATCGGTATTTATAATGCGAATTTAGGAAAGGTACTATTGTATTCATTAATTATCGCGTTACCAACAGCAATTATCGCAGGACCGGTATTTGCAAAGTGGGTACATAAGAGGGTTATACCTGAAAATGAACCGGAGCTTGTTCGAGTTACGACAGTATCAACTGATTTACCGAGTCGTAAAGTTTCATTTTTTATTATTTTACTGCCAGTAGTTTTAATGATTTTATCAGTAGTCGCACCATATATTTCATTACCGAAAAAAATAACTGAATTTTTAGTATTTGTGGGAAGTCCGGTAATCGCTTTACTTATTTCATGTTTCGCAGCGTTTTATTTGCTTGGCATAAAACAAGGAATTAATAAAAAGATGATTAAAAGATTAACAGATGAAAGTTTACTACCTGTCGGTTCCATTATTTTAATAATTGGTGCAGGCGGTGGATTTAAACAAATATTAATTGAAAGCGGCGTTGGAACAGCCATCGCTCAAATGGCAGAACATATTTCATTATCACCAATCGTCTTAGCGTTCATGGTAGCGGGATTAATCCGAATTGCAACAGGTTCAGCTACTGTAGCATTAACGACAGCAGCTGGAATTGTTTCACCGGTTATTCAGCACATGTCGGGTGTAAATTTAGAATTACTCGTTATTGCAACCGGTGCAGGTTCATTAATGTTTTCTCACGTAAATGATGCAGGATTCTGGCTTGTAAAAGAGTATTTAGGTTTGACAGTAAAAGAAACGTTTAAAACGTGGACGGTGATGGAGACATTGTTATCATTTATTGCATTCGGCTTTGCGCTTTTACTTAATATGTTTGTTTAGAAGAAGGGGGTGCCTATTTAAAGGTATCCTCTTTTTGTGTTGGGGCTCTTTTCATGAAACAAGCCCGTTTTTAGGAGTGCCAAGCTTCCGATTTGCCCTGAAAACATAATATAAATGGAATCCCCTCATTTAGAGCAAGTTGAACTTGTTATGAATGATACTAAAGGAGGAATAGAGTAATGAGCGAAAAGTGTGAACACAGACATGATGATTGCGACCGTAGACGTGGCTGCGGCGGCGGTTTTGCGCTTCTAATCGTATTGTTTATTTTATTAATTATCATCGGTGCTAGCTGCTTCGGCGGAGGCGGCGGTGGTTGTGGTTACGGCGGTTATGGTGGATATGGCGGCGGCTATGGTGGATACTGCTAATTATTAAAAACTATTGGAAATAGCCTTGTGCAATATGCACAAGGCTATTTTATTCATATTTTTATATGCTGTGATAATTTATTAATGTACAGAGAGCGGATTAAGAAAAAGAAAATAATCTCGATAATCCCGAAAAAGGTGAGTACAATCAGTAACTCTTTTAGTAACGAGAAAGAAAACATGCTTTGTAAAAACTTAACCGCAAATAACGTGTGAACACCAGCAACGATGTAAGGAACGAAAAATAAAATTCCTAATTGAATCGTTGCGGAGCGAAACATTTCTGATTCAGTTAAGCCCAGTTTTGTAATCGTAATGTACTTTTGTTTTTCATTCGTTAAGTCGTTATACATACGGAAGTATAAAACGCTAGCCGCTCCGATAAAGAAGATAAAGCCAAGAAATGCCCAAATAAAGAATTGAGCAACTGCATTTTCTTTATTATGGAGTAACTCATCAGTAGCTGTATAAATATTAAAAGGGACGGGAGATGCATGCTTATCGTCTTTATGTGCCTCATAATATTTTTCGGTGTCATTACTAATACTTTTTAATATATTTTTCGTTGGAATAATTGCATTTTCCCAATTATCCACGAAGTAGTTATAAACTGTAATGGTTTCAATATGAGGAATCATAGTATCGATTGCATAATCTTGCATAATAACTAAATTTGCTAATGCAAATGGTGGTGCTATTCCTTTGTTAATAAATCCCTTTATATAAAACTCCTTTTTATTGGATTCAAGCGTAATTGTATTTTGTTTTACAAATGGATTTGATACAAGGTTTAATAGCTCTGGTGAATAGCCAGAAATAATGTAAACTTCTTTTGAATCAAGGGTGATTGTAGGTCTCTTTAACTGCTTAGCAATTTCGTTATAATCACTCATTTTCATAATTGCAATCTCTTCTTTTGAAGCATTATCTTTTAAAAGCGTAAATTTATATTTTTTATATTGAAAATGAGCATTGGAAAGTTCGGATTCAATAGTATTAACGTGCTTTCGTTCAAGGGAATGATCCCCTTCTAATTTGTATGTGAAGGGAATAGGATATCGCTCTAGTATCGACGCTTTTGTATTATTATTCGCAGCAAATAGTCCGATAATAATCGTAAATGCAAGCGCAGATAGCATAGAAACGATAAAGAGTACATTAATATTACTACGGGTACGAGCAACTAAGTCTGAAATCCATAACATGTTTATTTGTTTCAAATAAAACTTTCTACGCTTCTTTAAAATATAGATAAAAAGAAGAAATGTTTGTGAAAAGAAAAAATATGTTCCGATTACTACGAGTGGCAAAATAGATAATATAATAAAGAAGACAGATCCGTTTTGCACATTTTTTTCGGTTACGTAGCCTTGTGGATAACCAGCAATATAATAACATAACCCTAAACAAGTTAAAGCAAATATCGAAATGAGTATAGACGGCCTTTTTTCGGCTGTCACTTTCTTGTTCCCTTTAATAAGATGGACTGTTTTACGAGTCCGAATAAACATAGGTGTAAATGTAGAAACGATTAAAAATAAAATGATAAACGTTACGGTTGTCACGATAATCGCTTCTGTTGGCCAATATAAATAGAGACCTTTCGCACTTGTTAATTTTGAAGTGACTAATAAGAAAAAATTAGAGAACACTAGGCCACCTTGTATACCGATAAAGATGGACAATATCCCGATTATCATGTTTTCAGTAAATAACAGTCTTTTTAATTGTTTCTGTGAGATACCGAGAATCGTGAGTATCCCGAATTGCTGCTTCCGTACATTTAAAAATGTTCCAATTGAATATAAGAGAAAGAAGAACGAGAACATAACAATCACAAGCTGTGCTGTACTAGCTAAGTTCATTAGAGGATCTCGATCTTGAAAGCTTTGTACATTTTGTAAGCGTGGATGATACGCGTATACAGTAAATGAAAAGAAAACCATGATAGAAAAAGCACTACTTACAAAATAAGCGAAATATGCTTTAGAATTACGCGAGACATTTTTAAATGCAAATTGCCAAAACGTCATCCACGCCTTCCTCCTAATAATGCTAAAACATCTAATATTTCTTGATAAAATTTCTCGCGATATAGTCCGCGGTGTAATTCATTGTAAAGCCCACCATCTTTAATGAAAATAACGCGGTTACAATAACTTGCTGCAAACGGATCATGAGTAACCATTAAAATTGTGGCATCCTCTTCTTTATTTAATTTCGTAAATAGCTCCATTACATCAATTGCTGCTTTAGAATCTAAGTTTCCTGTCGGTTCATCCGCAAGTAGAAGTGACGGATGATGAATAACAGCGCGTGCTACCGCGGTACGCTGTGCTTGTCCTCCAGAAACTTCAAAAATACGCTTGTCCAAAATATGATCAATTCCAAGTTTCTTTGAAATGTTATCGAGTTTTTCGTCCATCTCTTTTAAAGGAACATTATCTAAAGTTAAAGGCAGTACGATATTTTCACCGATTGTTAGTGTATCTAATAGGTTAAAGTTTTGGAAAACAAACCCTAACTCTTGGCGGCGGAAAATAGCTAGTTTCTCTCTACGAAATGTGTGCGGTTTTTTTCCATTAATCACGACATCACCAGAAGTAGGGGAGTCAATTGTAGAGATAACGTTTAAAAATGTAGATTTACCGCTACCAGATGGTCCCATGATAGCAACAAATTCTCCTTTATCTACATGTAAATTTATATTTTTTAAAGCAGTATGAGGGACCTTTCCTTCATACACTTTTGAGACGTTTTTTATGTGTAATACTTCTTCCATAATAATCACCTTTCTATTTTTAAAACTTAATATGTTGTGATAATTTTTGCATATAAAAGGAACGAATTAAAAGGAAAAAGATAATTTCAACCGTTCCAAAGATTACAAGTACAACTGTAATCTCAGCGAATAATGATAGATGTAATATCTCTTGTAACATCTTTGTCGCAAACATCGTATGGATCGATGCCATAATGTAAGGAACAAAGAAAAGAATCGCAAGTTGAATTGTAGCGGATTGCTTCATTTCGACTTCTGTTAAACCGATTTTTGTAATCGTTATATACTTTTCTTGCTCATTTGTTAAATCTGTATACATACGGAAGTAAAGAACACTGCCAGCTCCGATAAAGAAAATAACACCTAGGAAAGTACCAATTAAGAAAAATGAAGCAACATTTAATTTTGTTTTGTATAGAGAATCGCTTGCTTCACTTGCATGAAACGGTGGATGTTCTGCCTGAATAGCTGCATTGTCATTATCAATTTTTGTTATAAATGCTGAACCGATATTATGTGCCTTTTCCCAATCTGGAACTTTGAAGCTATATACACTCATCTGTTTTGAAGCGGTTGATAAGGCTTCTACATTTTCATCAGATAATACGAGAAGTTGTGATATTAAGCTATTCGGGAAAGGGTTATAACTTTTATATTCTTTCACTTGTAGCTGTAAAGAGTTTTGAGTAAGTGTCAGAGTATTTCTCTTTTCTTGATCAAAAACTGTTCCAATGAATTGATCATCTATGTCTTTAATAAGGATATAAGACTCATTATTACTTACGGTGAGCGTTTCCAAATTTAATGCTTTAGCAAGTATATTATAGTCACTTTGTTTAATTGCATAATAGAGCTGCGCGTTATCTTCTGCCGAAGACACTTCATATATATCCGTTTTAAATTTCTTATAAGCAAACTGCTCTTCGTTAAATTTTTGTTCTAACCAATTTAAATGTTCATCAGCTAACGTATTTTCAGTATGTGATAAATAAGTAAACGGGAAAGGATTTTGCCTTATTTCATCAAACTTTGTGAATTTCCCAAACCCATATAAGAATGTAATCATTGTAAAAGCGAGTGTCGATAACATCGTCACGATAAAGAGCATGTTAATATTTGTCCGAATCCGAGTTGCTAAATCAGAAACCCAAAGCATATTAATACGTTTCATATAAAATTTTCTTCTCGTCTTTAATATGCGAATGAGTAAGAAGCTAATTTGTGAGAAGAAAAAATATGTCCCAGCTGCAGCAAGTGATGGGATGACAAATATACAGGAGGCAGCGTACAAAAGCCCAGCGATATCTCCTAATGACATAAAATATAGTGGGTTTGCTGCTAAAACATATCCAGATATTAAACATATCGCACCAAAGAGAGAGATGAGTACAGATGCTTTTCTTTCTTTTTGTTTTGTTCCTTCTTTTAAAAGACGTACAGCTTTTCTCGTACGGATTAGCATCGGTGTAAAAGATGATACGAGAATGAAGAGTCCAAGAAAGATAATTATAGTTAAAACGATAGCACCTGTAGGCCACCAATATAAATATAAACCAGGCACATGCGTAATTTTGGCGGTAACTAATAAAAAGAACTGTGAAAAGACAAGGCCAAATTGAATGCCGAAAAATATGGATAGGCCACCAATTAGCATGTTTTCTAGAAATACGAGCCTCTTTAATTGCTTTGGAGATATGCCAAGTACTGTTAAAATCCCGAACTGTTTTTTTCGTACTTTTAAGAAAGTACCGATTGAATATAGTAAAAAGAAAAATGAAAAGAATACAATGACAACTTCTGAGATTGTCATTAATATGTTCAGAGCAGCATTCACGCCTGTCATATGCAATTTAGGATGAAATAAATAAACTGCAAACGAGAAGAAAATTGCAATGGAAAACGCACTGCTTATAAAATAGGCGAAATAAGCTCTAGCGTTCCGCGTCACGTTTTTAAATGCAAACTGCCAAAATGTCATTCACCTAAACCTCCTAATAGAGCGAAGATGAAAAGAGTATGAGAGATACTCTTTTCATAAAGTTTGTTTTAAATATTTTGCCCATTCGTATACTGTGATAATTTTTGCATATAAAGCGAACGAATGAATAAGAAAAATAGGATTTCAACGACTCCAAAAATAATAAGAACAGCTGAAATTTCTTTGAACAAAGATAAACCAATTACATCTTGAAGCATTTTTGTTGCGAACATTGTATGAATGGACGCCATAACGTACGGAACGAAAAATAAAATGCTAAGTTGAATGGTTGCAGATTTTTTCATCTCTGCATCTGTTACACCAATTTTTGAAATTGCTACATATTTTTCTTGTTCGTTCGTTAAATCTGTATACATTCTGAAGTAAAGAACGCTACCTGCTCCAATAAAGAAAATGACACCTAAGAATGTCCCGATTAGGAAGTATGCGGCACTTCCTGATGTTATTCTATATAGTGACCCTGCCGATTCAAAGGAGCGAATAAGAGGTCCTTTGTACTGGGATTTATCTCGATCTTTTTGCACCTTTTCTATAAAATCATCTGCAATTTTATACGTTTTTTCCCAGTTTTGTACTTTATAATTGTACGCTGATACATGTTTAGTTGTATTGGGGAAATTTTCTACAACAGCATCAGGTAAAACTAACGTTTGATATGAAAAGGTAGATGGAATTGCATTCACATATTCATAGCCTTTTACTCGTAATTTCGTATTTGTGCTAGAGAGTGTAATGTAGTCTCTGTTGTAGCTTTGCTCAAACTCATTAAATATGGTGATATAAGATGTCCCTGTTAAAACATATGCTTCGTTATCATCCATGAATAGTTGTTTTAATTGTAAAGAATCCGCAAGTTTGTTATAGTCACTTTGCTTAATTGCATATACGTCATTATAAATGGCTATACCTTGATCTTCTTTTAATGGTGCTTCATATAAATCAGCGTTTATTTTCTCATAAGAGAAATTTTCCCTTTGTAATTGCTGCTCAAGCCAATTCAAGTGTTCTGCAACAAAAGGATTCGCATCATAAGAAAAATAAGAAATTGGAAAAGGTGAAGTTTTAGTAACCTCTAGTTTAATAAATTTCCCGAATCCATATAAAAACGTAATCATTGTAAAAGCGACGGTAGATAGCATGGCCACAATAAAAAGCATATTAATATTTGTTCGAATACGGTTTGCTAAATCAGATATCCAAAGCATATTTATCCGTTTCATATAAAATTTTCTTCTTTTTTTCAAAATATAAATAAGTGAAAAACTAATTTGCGAAAAGAAAAAATACGTTCCCATTGTAACAAACGTTGGGATTACGAAGATACTTGAAACCATGTATATAACACCTATTTGCGGGCTTACTGAGACAAAATATTTAGGATTTCCAGCTAAAGCATAGCCGCCTAATAAACAGATAGCACCAAATAAAGAAATAAATATGGATGGTTTTCTTTCTTTTTGTTTTCCACCATTTGTTTTTAAAAGGTGTACCGCTTTTTTTGTACGAATAAGCATTGGTGTGAATGCAGATACAATGATAAAAAGACTAAGAAAAACGATGGTCGTTAAAATGATTGCGTTAGTAGGCCCGTATAAATATATACCTGGTACGTGCGTAATTTTCGCTGTCACTAATAAGAAAAATTGCGAAAAAACAAACCCAAACTGTATGCCGAAAAAGATAGATAAAATACCAATTAACATATTTTCCGTAAAAACGAGACGATGTAATTGCTTTTTCGATATACCTAAAATGGTTAAAATCCCAAATTGTTTTTTACGAACTTTTAAAAATGATCCAATCGAATATAGTAAAAAGAAGAAAGAGAAGAAAACAATTACTACTTCTGAAAATATCATTAACCCTGAAATTTCAGAGATCATATTGAAGTTTTGTAATTTCGGATGAAATAAATAAACAGCAAAAGAAAAGAAAACAGCAATAGAGAAGGCACTGCTTATAAAGTAGGCAAAATAAGCTCTTGAGTTGCGCGTTACATTTTTAAATGCAAATTGCCAAAATGTCATAATATATGCCTCCCGTTAGCAGGCCGATATGTAGTTTTATTGCAAAAAATGTATGAGAGTGAGATCTCATACATTTTGCTAGCATATGTTACGATCATGCTTCGGTCACCTTCTCCGTATTTTCTGCTTGATTATTTGCAGCGTTGTGGAAGATGATTTTAATCGTCGTTCCTTTACCAACTTCAGAGTCTAGTTTCACAGAGTGACCTAAATAATCACAAATTTTACTTACAATATAAAGCCCCATACCAGTAGATTCTCCAAATGCACGACCGTTTTTTCCAGTGTAAAAAGGTTCAAATACTCTTCGAATATCTTCTTGCGGAATACCAACGCCTTCGTCACGAACTTCCAAAATAATATCTTTACCATTGCGATAAGCTGATAAGAAAACTTTCTTTCCACGCTCACCAGAGTAGCGAACTGCATTTGTCATTAACTGATAAATAATGAACTTTAGCCATTTCGCATCAGAAGCAACTTTTAAATCTGAATGAACTTCTAAAACGGGGAAGACTCCGTTTCGAATGAATAGTTCTTTTAATCCGTTAATATTTTTTGTTACAGCATCTTTTAATGAAATCGTCTCAACATGGAAGTCCTCATGGAAGTTATTTAATCTTGCCATGTATAAAGCCATATCGAGCCCTTGATTTAATCGCTCTAGCTCTTTTTTGAATTTAGGGATTAAATGCTCATCTTCCATTTCAAGCACCATAAGCTGCATAACAGAAACAGGCGTTTTCATTTGATGTACCCAATGGTTAATAAATAATTGGTGTTCTTGCTGTTTTACTTCGAATGTTTGTAGGTCTTTTTGGAATAGGCGATATTGCGTACGAACGAGCTCGTTTACACTGTGGGGCATAGGAGCAGTCGCTCTTTCAATAAACGCATCTTCCATTTTCTCTGGTGGTTCACTTAATCTGTGGTACATTCTACGGTTACGAACGTAACGATAAGCGAGGAAACAGATGAATAAGTATAAGCTTAAAACGATGAAGTAAAACTTATTATTTTGAAATCCGTCTACTGCATCATAAAGAACGAAAATGATTCCGAAGTTTAATACATATAGTAGGAAAAATGCAAAATGATCACGTAAAAATAGCTTCATGTTTATTCACTCCAAGTTGCGTTAAAACGATACCCAAGTCCACGTACTGTTTCAATAGCATTTTCAATACCAAGCTCATTGAACTTTTTACGAAGACGCGTGATGTTTACGTTTAATGTATTTTCCTCAACGAAGCTTTCGTCGTCCCAAAGAGCGGCTAGTAAATCTTCACGACTCGCTGTACGCGGGAATTTAGATAATAGCATTTCTGCTAAAATTGCTTCTTTCTTCGTTAAAAGAACTTGCTCAGCTCCAAAATGAATTTCTGGACGCTCAGGGAATAGTTTTAGTCCTTCAACCTCAACGATACGTTCAGAAATATTTGGTGCATAATCACCGTAAATACGGCGTAATTGACCTTTGATTTTCGCCATTACAACGTCGTAGTGGAACGGCTTCGTAATATAATCATCCGCACCGCTTTCAATCGCCATAATTTGTTCCATTTCACCAGCACGAGCTGAAATGAAAATAATTGGACAAGTAGATTCATGACGAATTTGACGGCACCAGTAGAAACCATCGAATTTCGGTAAGTTTACATCAAGTAAAACAAGATGTGGTTTCACGGCGTTAAACGATTCCATAATATCATCGAAGTTCTCCGCAACAACAGCATCATAGCCATATTTTTGAATGTGAGATTGTAATAATGATGAAATATTTGGATCGTCTTCAACGATTAAAATTTTATACATATGTATATTCCTCCTAAAAAAACAATTGTAGCTATAGTGTATCATGTGTTTCAAGTCTTTTCATTATGTTGAAATGAGAGCTATATAAATATAAAAGTTTAAAAGACGACATAGAACTTGTCTTTTTAGGGGAGAGAGAGGATCCAGCCATGCATAGAAGCGGTCAGAGCCTTTTTTGCCCCGTACGAAGTAAAAACAAAGAAATCAAATGAATAGGCTTTCCTTTTTTGTTATACATAGCATAGTTGTGGCGTATTTATATGATGAAAGATTAAACAGGATTTATATAGTAAACAGTATGGGTCAAAAGTGGAAAAAGTAAAAAGGGCCTTATATATAATTGACAATTGACTGAAATCATTTTAACATTTAGATAAATATCTAAATGTCTAATTAGTGAAAGGAAGAAAGACATTGAATCAAGCATTCAAAGCATTAGCAGACCCAACAAGGCGAAAAATTTTAGATTTATTAAAAGAAGGCGATTTAACAGCTGGGGAAATTGCTGAACAGTTCAACATGACAAAGCCAAGTATTTCACACCACTTAAATGCACTTAAAAATGCTGAACTTATTCAAGATGAAAAAAGAGGGCAATTCGTTGTGTACTCTTTGAACACAACTGTCTTTCAAGATTTATTGACTTGGGTGTTTACATTTACAAATAAGGGGGAAGAGGGGAAATGAAAAAGCATCTTTTTGCAATTATATTAATTCTTATAACTTGTATAGCTTGGGCGTTTGCTTGGCCACATTTGCCGGATACAATCGCGACACATTGGAGTGGTGGTAAGGTAGATGGTTATTCTTCTAAATTATATGGAATGATTTCTATGGTTGGAATTATGATTGCGTTATATGTATTTCTAAATGTGATACCAAAGATTGATCCAAGGAAAGCAAATTACGAGAAATTTTCTAAAGCTTTTATGATGATGAATAACGGGATACTATTGCTACTATTTGTAGGAAATATAGATATTATTACAAGTGGATTAGGATATAATTTATTCATTAATCGAGTTCCAGAATTATTAGTTGGTGTTTTATTTTTAGTGATGGGTAATTATTTACCGCAGTGTAAGCCTAACTTTTTCGTTGGGATGCGTAATCCTTGGACGTTAAGTAATGAAGAAGTATGGCGGAAAACACATCGATTTAGTGGAAAAGTATTTGTAGCTTTAGGACTCATTATGATTATAAGTGTTTTCGCTCCAGCTGATTGGAGATCTTATATGATGCTAGGGATTATAGTAGTTGCTGTCCTCATAACAAATTTATATTCTTACGTTTTATATAAAAAAGAAATGCAATTGTGAGCAATAAGGGATTGAACTGTACTAGTCAAATTTTATATTTATAGTTTCTATGTGTTAAGAAATTTTAATACTCAGTGGGGATAACGAAAAAGCTCGCTGAGTAAATTTTTCACTTTTAGGTCTGAAAATTCAGTTAAAAAGATAGTTTGGGGGAAATCACATGTTAGAAATTATAAATTTTAGCAAGACATACAAAGGTGGCAAAAAAGCAGTAGATCAGTTAAATATTACTGTTCAAGCAGGAGATATCTTTGGATTTATTGGGCATAACGGTGCGGGGAAAAGTACAACGATTAAGTCGTTAGTAGGAGTTATAGATTTTGAAGAGGGTGAAATTTTTGTTGATGGATATTCAGTAAAAAAGGATCCGATTGCATGTAAGAGAGTAGTGGCGTATATTCCCGATAATCCAGATTTATATGAGCAATTAACAGGAATTCAATATTTAAACTTTGTTGCGGATGTTTTTAAGGTGTCTGCAAAAGAGCGGGAAAAGGAGATACAAAAGTACGGAGACGCTTTTGAGATTACACCTTACTTGGGAGACTTAATATCTTCTTATTCACACGGTATGAAACAAAAAGTAGCGATTATATCGGCGGTTTTGCATAAACCGAAATTATTAGTTTTAGATGAACCTTTCGTTGGTCTTGATCCAAAGGCAGCCATAGTATTGAAAGGTATTATGAAGGAGCTTTGTGAAAAGGGAAGTGCGATTTTCTTTTCTACGCACGTTTTAGATGTGGCTGAGAAGTTATGTAATAAAATAGCGATGATTAATAGAGGGAAATTAGCACTTTCAGGGGAAGTGCATTCTTTAATAAAGGAAGGCTCATTGGAAGAGCTCTTTATGAAGGAGCTTGCTAATGAATATTAGTAGTCTAGGTCTTTTAAAAATCCGCTTGATAACGCAGCTTGGTTTAAATACTTTTAAATACGAAAAAGATAAAAAGAAGAAGCAGAATAAGATTTTACTAACAGCATCCCTTGCCTTAGTTGGTGTCATGTTAATGCTATATTGTGGGGCATCAGCATATGGGTTGGTGAAGCTAGGAATAAGTGAAATTATCCCAGTTTATGCACTAGTTATTAGCAGTGTATTGACGTTGTTTTTCACTATATTTAAGGCAAATGGAGAGATTTTTGCTTTTAAGGACTACGATCTTTTAATGTCATTACCGATTCGTGTAAGTACTGTTATTACAAGTAGGTTTTTGTATTTATATTTGCTGAATACACTCTTTTCAATCATAATCATGCTACCGATGGGGGTTGTTTATGGCATACATGAGAAGCTATCAGTTTCTTTTTACTTTATGTGGTTCGTCAGTATGTTTATAGCATCTTTAATTCCAACAACAATCGCAGCGGTCTTTGGAGCTGCGATTACGGCAATCGCTTCTAAATTTAAAAATACGAATAAAATAACTACGATTTTAAGTTTCATAGTAATTATTACATTCGGTTTCTTTATGCTAAAAAACGGAAATGCTCAATATAGCCTTAATGATATGAACGGGATTGGTGCAATTGTTTCGGAGCAATTAACTAAAGTGTATCCACTAGCTAACATGTTTCAACAAGCAATTGTTCATGCTGATATTGTAGCTTTCATCCTATTCGTTGGGATATCAGTTATTTGGTATTATCTTTTTGTAAAAATACTTTCGTTAAAATATAAGCAAATAAATACAGAGATTACCACTTATCATATGCTTTCAAATTATGAGATTCATGGCATGAGAAAAGAAAGTGTATTGGTCGCATTGTATAAAAAAGAGCTGAAACGTTTCTTCTCTTCTACAGTGTATGTCATAAATAGTGGAATGGGAGTCGTGATGGCGATAGCTTTCTCGCTAGCTATAGTTGTAGTAGGACCAAGTCAATTAATAGCGTACCCTGGAATTGAGACCCTGTTGCAAAAGGTTGCGCCATTTGCTATTGCAGCAGCGATTTCGATGACGTGTACAACATGTGTGTCATTGTCATTAGAAGGAAAAAATGTATGGATTATTAAGTCGTTACCTATTACGCCAAAGATGATTTATGACAGTAAAATACTTATGAATCTTTCATTAAGTATACCTGCATCACTTATCAGTTCCGTATTACTAATAATAGGGTTAAAACTAGATATTTGGAGTTCTCTTTTAATCGTAATAACACCGATAACATATTCATTCTTTTCGGCAGTATGGGGGATTTTTATTAATAATCGATTTGGTTATTATGATTGGGTATCAGAAACTCAAATAGTAAAACAAAGTGTAGGATCGTTTGTCGGTATGTTTGGTGGCTTAATTATGGCTGTTATACCTGCCTTTTTAATCGGTACTGCTACGATCTCGAACTATAGAGTATTTACTTTGGTAGTTATTATAGTGCTTGCGATTATTACTATTTTCTTGTATAAGAACGAGTCGAGAAGAAGTATAAAATAAAAAGCTGCTTTTCCTTTAAAGAGGAAGAGCAGCTTCTTTACTTTGAAACAGTTTAGACCTTTATATTACTTTTTTAAAACAGGTATCCATATCTCGCTTCTGAAATTCGGTGAGGATACGTCTTTACTTTCATTCCATAATATTTCGGGTCCTTCCGCTAGTTCATAATTCGAAGAAGGGAACCATTCGGAATAAATACGTCCCCACACATTTTGTAATGCATCAGGAAATGGACCGACAGCTTCAAATATAGCCCATGTTGAAGCTGCGACTTCAAGTTGTTTGAATTGCTTTGGACAATCTTTCGTTGTGGCTACTCCAATATAGTGATCGAGTTCGCCTTTTTCCTCCATTCTTCCTTCAGAAAAATTCGTAGAAGCACTAATAATTCCGGTAGGTTCAATATTTGAAAGGGACTTTAATGTTTCGATTGATTGGCTGTCTAAACTTTTCCACATAGAAGCAATTTCTTCGTTTACACCGTTAAAAACAATCGGTACTCGTTTTTGTATACCAATGATTTGAAATGGCCCTTTTTCTTCAATTCGATAGTTCATTTCATTTCCTCCTTGAATGGATAGTTGGAAGGTCATTGGTGAATAAGCTTTCAAAGAACGACTAGTACTTCGAGCTTCTGAAGGCGTTATTCCGTGCAAATTTTGAAATGCACGTGTAAATGAATCTGGTGAGTTGTAGCCATATTTTATAGCGACATCAATGACTTTTGCATTGCTATCTTTTAGTTCAAAGGCAGCAAGGGTAAGACGTCTACAGCGAATATATTCCGATAGTGATATGCCAGCTAGAAAAGAAAACATTCTTTTGAAATGATATTCGGAGCAGAAAGCTATTTTTGCGACTTCTTTAAAATCAATTTCGTGTGTAAGGTTGTCTTCAATATACTGCATTGCCGCATTCATATTTTTAAGTGAATCCATTATATGACCTCCTTTGTATATAGAATATCAGGAACGAAATAGCTCCATCCGACATTTCATGCACAACTTTGTGGGGGCATTTTTAACCTTACAAAATTGTAATGTTCCTGTAAGGAGAATGAATGGATGGCATGATATCCCAATGTTATAGTAACAAAGTACTTTAGTACATTAGGTTAAATTCTGATGTCTTTACTTATGTGCCTTACATAACTGTCATGTTTGTGTAAGAAACATCGATAGTGGCAAGAGTAGAGAGTGTATATAGTTGAAAATAGAGAATAGAAGAAATGAGGGATGTCGAGATGAAAACAGTGTTAGAAGCAAAAAATATTGAAAAAGTATATGACACAGGTGGGAATAAATTTGCAGCTTTAAAAGGTATTAACTTACAAGTAAAAGAAGGTGAGTTCGTTGGAATTATGGGGCCTTCTGGTTCGGGTAAGACGACTCTTTTAAATGTTCTTTCTACAATTGATAATGCGACGAACGGTGAGATTTTAATTGATGGAAAAGATATCGTGAAGATGAACGATGATAAGCTAGCGTTATTCCGCCGCGATCATTTAGGTTTCATTTTCCAAGATTATAACTTATTAGATACGTTAACGGTGAAAGAGAATATTGCGTTACCTCTTGCGTTATCAAAGGTGAAAGCGAGTGAGATTGATCGCCGCGTTCTTGAAATCTCAAAGAAATTCGGTATTGATCATATTTTAAGTCAGTTCCCATATCAAGTATCCGGTGGACAGAAGCAGCGCTGTGCAGCATCGCGTGCGATCGTTACAAGTCCTAGTATGATATTTGGGGACGAGCCGACTGGAGCACTTGATTCTAAATCAGCGACAGATTTATTAGAAAGTATGAAGTCGTTAAATGAATATGATAATTCTACAATTTTAATGGTAACGCATGATGCGTTTGCGGCTAGTTATTGTAAACGAGTTATTTTCATTAAAGATGGTGAGTTATATAAAGAATTACACCGTGGTGAATTAACACGTAAACAGTTCTTCCAAAAAGTCGTTGACGTAATGTCTTCCATTTCTGGAGGTATGGCCGATGACCTTATCTAGCATTGCCCTCCGCAACATACAGCGGAACTTTAAAGACTACTTTGTATATTTTGCATCTA
Source organism: Bacillus sp. FSL P2-0099 (assembly GCF_038007445.1). Taxonomy (NCBI): domain Bacteria; kingdom Bacillati; phylum Bacillota; class Bacilli; order Caryophanales; family Bacillaceae; genus Bacillus; species Bacillus sp. FSL P2-0099. The sequence continues at coordinate 4,756,444 of NZ_JBBOXE010000001.1, read as the reverse complement.
TGATATTTAGTATCGTAATTTACTTTACATTTAAAGCACTGCAATATAATTCACAAATGGAAAAAGCAGCGGAAGCATCAAAAAAGATTAGCGGTGCATTCCAAGTTTCCAGTGTAATGCTAATCATTTTCGTAGCAGTGTTTATTATATATTCGAACGGTTTCTTTACAAGAAAACGTAAAAAAGAAGTTGGGCTATATTCATTACTTGGTATCCGAAAAAGACAGATCGGTAAAATGCTCTTTTATGAAAATATGTTAATGGGATTAATGTCTTTAATTATCGGGATTGCGATCGGTAGCGTCCTTTCGAAACTATTCCTTGAACTACTAGTAAGTATGATGGGATTAAACTTAAATGTTCATTTTGAAGTACCGATGGCTGCGATTATTGATACAGCAATTATTTTCTTTGTGATTATTTTATATACATCACTTCAAGGGTATCGTTTAATTTATCGCTTTAAGTTAATTGAACTTTTCCGCGCAGAGCGTGAAGGAGAAGCAATGCCAAAAGGATCCGTAATTATGGCGTTAATTTCAGTTTTCTTAATCGGCTCAGGTTATTTCTTAGCGTTAATGTTTATGAAGGCAGTTATGTATGCAAACTTTATGGCAGTCGCACTTTATATATTACTTGCGACAGTATTAGGTACGTATTTACTATTTATGTTCTTTACAGTATTCGTATTGAAACGTGCAAGAAATAATAAATCATCGTTTTATAACGGTATGAATATGATAACGACGTCACAGTTACTATATCGTATTAAAGGAAATGCAAAGTCACTTGCGACAATTTCTATTTTAAGTGCAGTAACATTAACGGCGGTTGGTACGTCAGTTACGATGTATTACAACACATTTACACAATCAAAAGCAGTTGCACCATACAGCTACTCTTATGAGAAGAAAGATGCAGAACTAGATAAGAAAGTAAATGCGATTTTTGCTGAAGAGAAAGAGAATCACCCTGTAAAAGATCAATTTGAAGTTGAGATGGTTCCTGTAAAAGGAAAGTTTGAAGGAGCTAAAGTCGATTTCATCTTTAATATGAACTACAGTATCTCAGAGAAATATCAATTTATATCTCAATCTGAATTCAACAAACTTGCGAAAAAAATCGATGCGGAAACAGTGAATATAGCTACTGGCGAAGCATTTATATATGATAGTTCTTATATTGAAGGGTATGAGTTTAGCCCTGAATATAAAGGAAATAAAGCGGTATTCCAAATTGGAAATGAAACGAAGACATTGACGATCCAAGGTGCAAATAATAATGCAATTACGAACTTAGGTGAATTAGTTGTTGTCGTTTCAGATGAAATGTATGAACAGGCGAAGCAAGCATTTGGAACACGTGTTGTAAAAAATATTGATGTAAAAGATGAAAGAAACAGTAAAGTATTAACAGAAAAATTAACAAAAGTGATGCCAGCTAGTGAATCGGAAATGGCACCACCATTTAGAGACTTCTATACTGGTTTCCATATGGGACTTGAAGCAACTGGACTAATGATGTTCATCGGAATGTTCTTAGGACTTGTATTCTTACTAGCAACAGGTTCTATTATTTACTTCAAACAGCTAACAGAAGCAAGTGCAGATCGTGAGCGTTACGTTGTCCTTCATAAAGTCGGTGTAACGAAACAAGAAATGAAAAAAGCTATTGCAAAACAAGTGAGCTTTATCTTTGCAATTCCACTAGTAATCGGAATTCTACACAGTTTGTTTGCATTAAAAGGTTTAGGGAACATACTACCATTTGAAATTATGATTCCGCTTCTAATTAGTATCGGAGTATACAGCGTTATTTATATCGGATATTACTTCTTAACAGTTCGCTCTTATTATAAGATTGTGAGCGCGAAGTAATGAAAGAGTTGTTTTATCTTAGTAAAAAAGCATCCGACTAACATGTTAGTCGGATGCTTTTTTGTCTATACGTGAGCTTTATTTTCGTCCGAACTATCAAACATGTCCATTAATTTAAAAATACCTTCCAATAGCAAGGTACATAGAATAGCGAAAATTAATACGGCATGAGGTGATAATTCAACTGATGTGAAGTTAAGGTCTGCCAACCAAAAGTAACCTACATAAAAACTTAGAAATGTGCTAACAGCCGAAAGTGTAAATCCTAAAAATCCTAATTCCTTTAATTTTTCCTCAGATAATTTACATAAACGTAAAACAATAGAGAAGAGAATTCCTACTATGAAAAATCCCATACATAATGCGAACAATGATATTATGCTTGGATACTTAACTTCATCGGGCATCCACTTTTTCATTCCCACTATTAAAAATGTAGGGACAAGAATAGGTAATAAAAGTGGTAGCACTATTTGTATAGCTGCAAATAATGCATTTGATTTATTATCGTTTTGATTATTCATAAAGCCTCCAAAAATGATTTCTATACTAATTTCAAATATCTTAGAGGATTCTAACATAAAAATAGTAACTTCGCTATACAAAATCGGAGTAGGATCATGATCATTCATGGTAAATAAACAAGATGCCTTACTCGTATATGTTCGAGTCGTTTATCCTTGTAATTCAATTTTCATATCTGCTTATAGTAAATAAGGAGATTTCCTTCATCTTCATAAAATCTTAAGAAATCTCCTCAATTTTTGTTAAGAAACGATAGTTATACTTAAACACAAGTTGAAAACTATTGAACGAATGGAGAGAAGTTACATGCAGCTCATAACATTCTTAAATGAATTTATTAAACATCCGAAACATACTGGTGCGATTGCGCCAAGTTCAAAGATATTAGCAAAGAAAATGGTAGATGTAATTGATTTTAATAGAGCGAAATGCATTGTAGAGCTAGGGCCTGGTACAGGAGCCTTTACGAAAGAAATTATAAAGAGAAAGAAGAAGGAGACAATATTTCTTCTTATTGAAATTAATGAAGTATTTTTCAAAGAGTTAAAGAGAAAATTTAAAGATGAGCAGAACGTGATTGTTATACACGGCTCAGCGGAAAATATAAAGAAGTATATGGAACAATTGAATATAGAATGTATTGATTACGTCTTATCGGGATTGCCTTTCACTTCTTTACCAGAAGAGGTTTCAAAGCGCATTTTAAACAGTGTAATGGAAACGATACATGAGAATGGAGAATTTATTACATTCCAATATTCACTTGTGAAAAAAGGATTTATACAGCATTTCTTCCCTGAAATTACACTAGAAAAAGTGTGGTTCAATTTCCCACCAGCTTACGTCTTTAGCTGTAAAAAAGAGCTAAGGGGAGCATATGCATAATGGAGCTACATGAATTAATGTCATACATTGAGCAGTATGGTTATTGGGCACTATTTTTTTGTTTATGGCTTGGTATTATCGGTATGCCGATTCCAGATGAAATGATTGTAATGAGTGGTGGATTTGTATCATCGATGGGTATATTGAATTTGATTCCCGCCTTTTTATTAACGTATTTAGGCGTTGTATCCGGCCTTTCTTTAGGGTATATACTCGGGAAAATCTTTGGCATAAAAGTGCTTAATAAATTGATGAAAAAGAAAAAGATGAAGTATCTTCTAAAATCGCAAGAGATGATAGGGAAATATGGTCATTATGCATTAGTTATAAGTTATTTTATACCTGTTGTGAGGCATATCGTACCGTATTTAGTAGGAATGAATAACATGTCTTTTAAGACATATGCGATTTATTCATATGTAACAGGATTTGTCTGGACGTTAGTTTATTTTGTACTAGGTTCTATATTTGGAAAGCATATAGAAGTGATAGTAACCCTTGCGACCGAGTACGGTATATATTTTGGTGGCATCGTTATTGTAGTTTGTAGTATTTCTTATGTGTATATGCATAAGAAGAATGCAGTAGTGAGTGAAATAAAGCAACATTCTTAGTTTGGTAAATGATGCTGGAGGAGATTTTGTGAGTAAAGGAACGATACTAATCGTGGACGATGAGAAGGAAATTAGAAAACTTATCGCTATCTATTTAAAGAATGAAGGATACGAAGTATTACAAGCTGTAGATGGTGAAGAGGGGTTAGAAATAGTAAAGAAAAGAGACGTGCATCTAATTGTACTTGATATTATGATGCCGAAAATAGATGGCATTCATATGTGTATGAAAGTGAGAGAAATAGCGGAAATGCCTATTATTATGCTGTCGGCAAAAATGCAAGATATGGACAAGATTTTAGGGTTAACAACTGGGGCAGATGATTACGTAGCAAAACCATTTAATCCGCTGGAACTCATTGCTCGGATTAAATCACAACTTCGGAGATATATGAAAATGAGCGGGACAAGCGTAAAAGATGAAAGTGTATTTGAAGTTGGAGATATAAAGATAAATATAGTAACGCGTCAGGTCATTATTGCAAATGAAGAAGTGAAATTGACACCGAGAGAGTTTGAGGTATTAGAATTGCTCGCACGAAATCAAGGAATGGTATTAAATGCAGCGCAAATTTATGAAAGAGTATGGAAAGAACAAGCTTTCCAATCCGATAATACCGTGATGGTACATATTCGGAAAATACGCGAAAAGATAGAGGCGATTCCAAGAAAGCCTCGTTATATTAAAACAGTATGGGGAGTTGGCTACAAGATTGAGAAAGATATTTGAACCGATAATATGGATGAATCAAATTTTTAAAAAAATGATAGGTAAAACAGTGAGTTATTTGGAAAAAAGTATACGGATACAGCTAATTGCTACATTTACTTTCTGTACGTTACTCGGTGTATTAGTAGGATGGTCTTCATCTTCCTTTTTCGAGGATGCGAATAAAATTTCTATCATTGATTATGCATCAGGTATGGAAGCCATTGATGGACAGACACAATGGCTTGTTGGAAGTATAACAGAGGAAGGTAAGGAAATTAATATACAAGAACTGCTTGATCAATCGAATCATCAAAATCAACTGAAAATTTTAATAATAGATGAGAATGGGAAAGTCGTTTATAAAACAAAGGGAGCGCCGGAAGAACAAATCAATCTTCATGAGACGATGCGTAATGTGATGGATTTTAAAATGGATCAAGTACGATATGTAGAGGCGCAAAATTTAATTCAAGATGGAACTGAACAAAAGCGTAAGGAGTTTACAACCTTTTATCCGGTTACTGTTAATACGAAAAATATGTATATCATTGCAAGTGGTATACCACAAGGAAATGTGAAGTATATAGTGAATGAGAGTAGCCCATTTCCATCTTTACTAGGTTTTATCACTTTTATACTGTCTTTCTTTTATATAACGAAAAGGAAGATGAATCAGATTGAAGCGATGGCAGAAGGAGTAAGGGAATTTTCGAAAGGTAATTTACAATATAAAATCAAACAGGCAGGTCAAGATGAAATAGGTTTATTAACTTCTAATATTAATCAAATGGCAGAAAAGCTTTTGGCTAATATAGAAAAGGAAAAACAAATAGAGAAGCAAAAAAGTGAATTGATTACAAATGTATCACATGATTTAAGAACACCACTTACTTCTATTATGGGGTATTTACGTTTACTAGGTGATGCGAAATATGAAAATAAAGAACAGCATGATGAGTATATAAAAATTGCTTTCTCAAAATCAGAGCAGTTGAAGATGTTAATAGAGGATTTGTTTGAGTATACAAAACTAACAGATGAAAATATGGCGTTAGATTCGCAAGAAGTGTGTATGAATGAACTACTTGATCAGTTAATAGAAGAGCTAGTACCACAAGCGGAGGAGCATAATCTTTCTTTTGTGAAAGAATTTCAGGAAGATCGTATATATGCTGTTGTGGACTCAGAAAAAATGGTACGTGTGTTTGAAAATCTTTTAATAAATGCAATTAAATACAGTATAGATAAAGCAGAAATTCGAGTTTTACTTCAAAGAGAAGAACAGCATATCAAAATTTCTGTAGCGAATCATAGTGAAGAATTTACAAAAAAAGAATTAGAGAATTTGTTTGAGCGTTTTTATAAAAAAGATCAATCAAGAAGTAGAGCTGTAGAAGGTTCAGGTTTGGGGCTTGCAATTGCAAAAAGCATTGTTGAATTGCACAAAGGAGAAATTCGAGCAGAATATGAAAATGGGGTTATTCAATTTATTATCTTATTGCCAATTTAATTAGAAGAGCATTAGGAAATTTGGTTACATTTTAATAAGTAATAGCGCCGCGATTGATTTAGAGGAAGTCCTTTAAGGGGAAGTATCTGAGAAGAGGAGAATAGAAAGTTTCATGAAAAAAATAAGTGTGTTTATCGTATTGATTATAGTTGGAGTTACATTACTTATCGGGAAAGGTGGACCGATTGTAGATCAACTCAATCCATTTATTAAAGAAGATGTTTATTATGCTGTTGTAGACAATGATGGTAAATTTGAGGCTAAGAAAGATGGTTTTGGTAGATGGCAATATAAATTCAAAGGATATAATGAATCCGGTCAAGAGCAAAAGATCGCGATGACTGCTTCAAAACATTTAAGAATAGGGTCATATTTAAAGATTAGATCTAAAGGAAGTTATGGTATGAAATGGGAGGAAGTACAAGTAGATGAAATACCTAATAAAGTAAAAGAGAAAGTACAAATAAAACATAATTAGTTATAGAAATTATAAGTTGCATTCCATGGATAAAGTAACGATCAAGCTTCGAATATAGTGGCAGTATATGATAATTTCTAAATTTTTTATAAAGAAGATAAAGTTTATCTGAACTTTATCCAAACTGCATTTCTTCTGTGTACAATGACTAGTATTCTATAGTATGTAGATAAAAAATAGTAAGGAGTAGCAGGATAATTATGCAGGTTTCTAAGAAGAAAATATTATTATTTCTTTCAATTATTCTTTTGGCTTTATTGATGGTGTATGTATGTACAAATAATAAGCATGTCCAAAATATTGTTCATAATATAGAAGACATCTATAAAGTATATAAAGAGAATCAGGTATTGAAAGGGAAAATTGAACATCAAGAATCGTTAAAGAGTAAAGTGCAAATGTTAAGTGAGGAGAAAGAAAGCCTTACTAAAATTATCAACAAAACGAAAGAATTAAAGGAACAGGGAAAATATAATTTCATTCAGGCTACAGTAGTAACCCGTGTAGCAGAAGAGTGGTATAGAGAAATTACTCTCGATAGAGGTTCACAACATGGTGTAAAGGCTGATATGGCTGTTATTACAGTGAACGGTTTTATCGGAAAGGTAGAGAGTGTAGATCAATATACATCTGTTGTGAAATTAATTACGAAAGATGAACGAACAAATCGTTTAGCAATCACCTTCCAAAATGATTCATCTATTTTAGGATTTGTTACAGGGTACGATAAGAAAAAACAAGCCCTTCGAATTGATAATATTCCATCAGATAAAGCGAAAGAAATAAAAATAGGTGATAGCGTTATTACCTCTGAATTAAGTCAGAAAATACCACCCGGTCTTGAAGTAGCAGAGGTGATAGAGCAAGAACCAGATCAATATGGTCTTGCTTATATTATTTATGCAAAACCAAAGGCAAATCTATATGATTTAGAAGATGTAATTTTAATAGAACCTAAATAATAGTTTTATATAGTGTCTATGAGAGGTGAATTAGAAACGAAGAGAATTAATGTAAAGTAAAGAGTAAGAGGGATAAGGGAAAATAAAATGGTACTAAATTTAATAATATGTAGTTATATCTTTATATCGTTTTTATTTTATCTTTATCTTATCTTTATCTCGGACAATTATAATGAAGAGGTAAACTGATGATAAGTGCAAAGTTATTAAGTATTACAGTGGGTCTTTTTTTGTCCATTTTTAATATTAATTATTTATATAAACTCTCCAGTAGGCTAGAAAACCTATACAATATCCTTCGAATTTATATTTGTAAATGCATTATTTGAGCGCGAGAATAATGGCTCTTCGAAAACGTTATTGACGCCATCTTCGTGAGAACAAAGTAATGGTATATGAATTGGGTTATAAAACATTTAATTCGTATATTATAATTTCATTAGAAATATACATTACAAAAATGTAAGGATAATGTAAGGGGAATCAATATTGCTGTTTGTAAAGAAAAGATAAAATGATAGTTAGTGTCTATAAAAATAGCATAATCGCAACACTGGCCATATGACAGGAGGCAATATGAAAAATTTAATATTTGATGAGAACGTTGTGCAAAAAGTGCATAGTAAAAAGGTGAATGTAGTACACCATACTGTAGAGAAGCGTGGGCATAGAGTATGTTATTAAAACTTTCTATTTCCAGTATGAAAAAAATGATAAAGGATTACATCGTTTTACTAATAGGTCTTGTAATCTCAATTTCTATATTTTATATGTTTCAAACGCTTGCGTTAAATAAAGAATTTACAATGAATAACAGCATTATTGGTTCAATTGTATTTGTATTTCAAATAGGATCTATTTTGGTGGCGTTTATTACCTTCTTTTATATTTTTTATGCAAACTCATTTCTCCTCTCACTCCGGCGGAAAGAACTTGGCATGTATCTTGTATTAGGAGCAAAAAAGAGTAAAATCAGCCAACTCTTATTTTTTGAGACGTTAGCCATGGGAATGATTTCACTAGTATTAGGTAGTGTATTCGGAGCTATTCTTTCTAATTTCATAAGTGGGTTTTTAACAAAACAATTGGAAATATCAGCTGAAGGTTATCAAGCTTTTTATGGTCCTGCATTCAAAATAACATTTATATTCTTCAGTGCATTGTTTCTGCTTACATCTGTTGTGAATGCAATTCGAATAACACTTAAAACAGAATTAGATTTAATTCGTACAGAGCAAAAGGCGGAGCAGATACGAAAAAAGGGTCCTGTCACAATGGCGTTAACTTTATGTAGTTTATTAGGATTAAGTGTAGGATATTATTTCGTAATCTTTGTAGGAATAAAAGGTGCTGGTGCCATTTTACTCCCATTATTCACAATTACATTGGGAACATATCTTATATTTATTTCTCTTTTACCCACGTTTGTTAATAGATTAAAAAAAACGCGCTATTTAAACGAAAAGAAATTAAGTGCATTTACATTTGCACAATTGCAGTTCCGTGTAAGTAGTTTGGCGAAAATATTAGGAACGGTAACGATGCTAATTGGACTAGGCGTGGGGGCAATGGCCGGTGGCATGTCTTTACAGAAAAATGTAATCCTTACAGCAGAAAAAATGCCAGGGTATGATATTACAATTCATGATCCAGAAGCAACGGATTATAAAGCTATGGAAAAAATGAAAATTATAGATAAAAAACAGTATAAATATAAAGTTGATAATGAGGCTGTTTATTATTTAAAAGAGGAATTATTAGAGAATCCTCCACTTCTATTCAGAAAGAAAGAGACAACACATATTTCTGAACAACTTCCATCTTCGAGCTATAGGATGTTTAAGGGAGAGGAAGTTGATCCATCTAGTTCTACGTTACCGATGAACTGGGACAAGATTGTGGATAGTGATTTTAGGTCGAATATTACTGTATATGATCGTAAGCCTGTCTATATTGTCGATAAAAACCGTTATGAAACAATTCAAGGGAATGAGCATACGTTTTTTATTGCTAAAGTAGATAATATTTTACAGTATAAAACAGAGTTAAAAGAGATGGATAATCGTCAAATTGAAAAAATAGCTGCTGCCACTAATAGGCCTAAAGCAGATGTATATTTACCAACGAACTATGGTGATTATGAATCTATGCTCGCCTTTTCAAAAGGAACTTCCTTTATGGGATTCTTTTTAGGTCTTGCTTTTTTAGCTATGATGGCAAGTTGTTTAATGTTTAAAATCCTTTCTGGGGCTACGAAAGATATAGGGCGGTATGAGATGCTTCGAAAAATTGGGGTGCGTAAAGAATTACTTATAAAATCTATGTATAAAGAATTAGGTATCGTATTTCTATTTCCAGCAATATTGGGTCTCATTCATGTTTTGGTAGGAATGAACATATTTACATTTGTTAAATTTTTTGTGAATCCATATGTGAACATATGGATGCCGATTTGTATATTCCTAGGAATTTATATAGTCTATTATTTAATCACTGTACAATTATATAAGAGGATTGTTCTTCCGAAGGAAAGATAAATATATAACGAGGAAGACTTGAAAAGCTAGATTAATATTTCATTAATAAGTAAGGGATGTAGAAAGGAATTAATAGAATGGGGAAATTGTTAAAGGTAAAAAACATAGTTGTAATGACAGTAGCTACAGTTGTAGTGGGAGGAGCTTTTTTCGTATTTCAATCGATAACCTCACCTGCAAAAGCGATAGCAAATCAAGAAAATTCAGTTCAGTATGCAAATGAACAAATAAAAGTGGAAATGAATAAGGTAGCACCAACGCAATTTAATGGTCAAACTAGGAAAATTGCCTATCTTACTTTTGATGATGGTCCAGGAAAGTATACGGCACAGTTACTAGATATATTAAAGGAAAATGATGCGAAAGCAACATTTTTTCTAATCGGTCAAAATGTAAAATCATATCCTGATTTAGTAAAACGAGAAGAAGTAGAAGGACACTATGTGGGAATGCATAGTATGACGCATAATAACAAGAAATTATATGCCCAGGGTGGCTATGTAGATGAAATGAAAGAGGATCAAAGTTTAATTGCTAGTATTCTTGGACATGCTCCAAAACTAACACGTCCGCCATATGGTTCGAAGCCTGGGTTACACGAAGAACTTCGTAATAAAGTTGTAGAAAATGGTCTTAAAGTATGGGATTGGACAATTGATTCATTAGATTGGGAATACAGTGGAATGCCAATAAATACAGCAACAGCAAAAATTGTTCAAAATGTACTGGCTGGTGCGACAGATCAAAAAGAAGTGATTTTGATGCATGACATTCATCCGCAATCCGTTGCAGCAGTACCTGCTATTATTAAAGGGTTAAAAGAAAAAGGGTATGAATTGGAAGCGTATCATGAAGATGATCATTTCCCATTGAACTTTATGCATGATAAACGTATGTAACATAGGAGGAACTGATATTGATTTATAAAGCGTTAACGATTACGGGAATTATATCTATAAGCTTATTGACAGGGTGTTTTGGCGCAAAGCCAGAAGCAGAATTGTACGTCGCATTTGAAAACGCGATGAAGCAAGAAAAGATGGTTTCTGAAGATGCGAAAAAACTAGAGGTCTTAGAAAAACAAGGTCAAGAGTTATACAATCAAATTATAAATGATGGCAAAGATAGTAACCAAGCAATTATGCCGAAGCTAGAGCAAGCTACAAAAAGTATTGATGAACGTGAAAAAGTATGGAACAAAGAAAAAGAAGCTTTTGGAAAAGCACAAGAAGAAGTAAAATCAGTTCATAAAACTATAGATAAAATGGAAGATGCAGCTCTTCAGAAACAAGCAAAAAACATACAGGATATTTATAAAAAGCGTTATGCATCTTTTAGTAAGATAAATGATTCGTATCAAAAGTTAATGAAATCTGAAAGAGAATTATATAAAAGCTTAAGTGAAAAAGAAACGAACTTAAAAAAGGTTAGTGAAAAGATTAAAGGTGTAAATCAAATGAATGAGGACATTCAACGAGAAAAAGAGAAATTTAATAGATATACACAAGAATATAACAAAGAGAAATTAGATTTTTATAAACAAGCGAAAATTAAGATGAAAGAGGAGAAATAAATACTTTATTTCTTACTCCAAAATAGAATAGAGAAATCAAAAGTCCCAAGCTACTAGCCTTGGGGCTTTTTCATATTCTTAAAGAAATGTTAAGAATATCCGCTGCTATTTATTAAGAAATGCTATCTATACTTAGAAATGGGTTAAGAAGTGCTCGGAAAATATGTAGGGAAAATAAAAGATAGGAAAAAGAAGTGTAGGAGGATATATATGAAAGCATCAGTTGTAGAGGTAAAGAATGTACAAAAGGTATACGGTAAAAAAGATGAGAGTCAATCACATGCGCTAAAGAATGTATCGTTCTCAATTCAAGAGGGTGAATTCGTTGGAATTATGGGACCATCTGGTTCAGGAAAAACAACATTATTGAATGTAATTTCTACATTAGATAAGGCAACAGGTGGAATTGTTGAAATTGCTGGAATAGATATTACGAAAATGAAGCAGGGGGAATTATCTGATTTTCGCTCAGAGAAACTAGGGTTTATCTTTCAAGATTTTAACTTACTTGAAAACTTATCAATCTATGAAAACATTGCATTACCGCTTTCTCTGCAAGGTGTTCATTCGAAAAGAATTGAATCAAAGGTGAAAAAGGTAGTAGAAATGTTAGGGATTTCAGAGATTCTTCAAAAATATCCGTCCGAAGTATCTGGTGGACAAAAACAACGTTCGGCAGCGGCCCGTGCACTTGTACATGAGCCAGCCATTATTTTAGGAGATGAGCCAACAGGAGCGCTTGATTCTAAAAATGCGAAAAGTTTATTAGAGTCGATGACCAACTTAAATGAAGAACAGGATGTTTCGATTATGATGGTTACACATGATCCATTTAGTGCGAGTTACTGCCGACGTATTTTATTCATCCAAGACGGAGAACTGTATAAAGAAATTCATCGCAGAGGTACGCGTGATGAGTTCTATAAAGAAATTTTAGATGTGCTTGCGGATTTAGGCACACAAAAAGCATAAGAAAGAAGGTTCAACATGTTATTCAAACTTTCCATGTCGGGACTAAAAAGTAAACGAAAAGACTATATGGTCTTATTAGTTGGGCTTATTATGTCTATTTCAATTTTTTATATGTTTCAAACGTTAGCGTTAAATAAAACGTTTATTGAAGGGAATTCTATGGATGGGATTTTTTCCGTCTTTCAAACGGGCTCATTTTTATTAGGATTTATTACATTATTTTATATTTTATACGCCAATTCATTTTTATTATCACTTCGGCAAAAAGAATTTGGTATGTATATGGTATTAGGGGCAAAAAAGCATAAAATTACATTGCTCATGTTTATTGAAACAATTGTATTAGGAATAGTATCTCTTATAGTAGGTGTGATAGTCGGTATAATCTTGGCACAAGGTGTTGGACATTTACTGATGAAGGAGCTGGAATTTACTGGCGGTGGTTATCATGCATTTTATGTACCATCAATCGTTGTTACTTTCATCTTTTTCATTGCACTATTTATGTTGTCCGCAATTATGAATGGTATGAAACTAGTGCGTAATTCGCTATTACAACTCGTTCACTCCAATAGTAAAACAGAGCGTACGTCTACTAAAGGGAAACTAACAAGTATAGTAGCACTTTTATCAATTATTTTATTAGTAGTTGGTTATGTTTCGATGATTTATATGAAGGAGCTAAAGGAATCAGGATTTATCATTGCTACAATTACAGTAACATTAGGAACTTACATGCTATTTGCATCATTTCTGCCGATTATTATTAACAGACTGAAAGCGAATAAAAATCGTAGTAAAAAAGGAATCAATGTGTTTACGTTTGCACAGTTAAGTTTTTCTATTAATAGCTTAACGAAAGTATTAGCGACAGTTGCTATGTTAGTGGCTCTCGGCGCGGGTGCAATCTCCAGTGGTATGGCGTTTAAAAATAATGTCACAAATATGGTGGAGAGTGCAGAATACTATGATGTCGAAATTAAAAATCCCACAGCAGAAGAAAAGAAAATACTAGATAGTATTACATTTAAAGAAAAGAATGAATATCGATACAAAGTAGATGAGCAGTTTATTTATCAATTGAAAGAAGATTTGGAAAGAAATCGTCCGCTAACACGTACTGGAAAGGACGAGAATAGTAGCCGATTCGTTCCTGTTTCGAGGGAACTAATTGCGGGATCCGTTTTAAGGCATAGCCAAGAAAAAAATGAGAATAATACCAATGTAATTCCAGAAGAGTGGGGAAATGTTTTACGGTCTCTTCAAAAGACATATATGAATCCTAGTCAAAAGATACAAATTGTAGATCAAAAGATGTATGACGGGATACAAGGTAAAGAAGAAATTATAATACTGGGGAAAACGGACAATTTTATAACGTATAAAGAAGAATGGAAAAAAATCGATGAATTAGAACTAGCTAAATATAAAGATATGAAAGAAGTACATCTTTTGAGTAAATATATGCTGTATGAAGGATATTACAGTACTTACAGTGGAACAGTATTTATGGGATTTTTCTTAGGCATAGCTTTCTTAGCAATGTTGGCAAGTTGTTTAATGTTTAAAATTCTTTCTGGTGCTTCAAAAGATATTATTCGCTATCAAATGCTTCGTAAAATTGGTGTACGTTATGAGCTATTAACGAAATCAATTTATAAAGAGTTACTTTTCATTTTCTTGTTCCCAGCGATCGTAGGTATAACGCATGTATTAGTCGGAATGAACATGTTCTCGTTCTTAATAGATAATCCATATTTCCGTATTTGGCTGCCGATTATTATTTTCTTAGTCATTTATGTGTTTTATTATTTCATTACAGTTCAATTGTATAAAAAAATTGTTCTTCCGAAAGAAGTGTAGTATGTAGTGAATAAGGGGGATGATGAATCGAGCTAAATTTAGGGGAATATTATATGGAATTTATAGCGATGAAGAAGTTAAATAATGAAAGAAGCAGCTACTACGTAGAATAGCTGCTTCTTTCATTATTTATAATTAGGAAGCAACTTGTACTGTAGATAAGGAGAAATAAAATCCTCTATCTTTTCAGTATATAAAAGATAAAGAGGGAAAAGTATTATAATTTCTGTAGTAATCGTTCGCCGCTTTTCATGTCGCCTTTACACAACGGGCATTGTGGCTTATCTTCTAAAGAAAAGTTTTTACGCATCCATCCAAGGCAGTCGTCTGCTTCGCATTCCCACACAGCAATTGCTTCTGGTTCTTCTACAGGTTTATCATTTTTTCTCCAATACATGTGATCGCTCCTTTAAATTGAAAAGTTTTTTAGAAAAAACAAAAAAGGTTGTTAACGTTTTTGTTAACAACCTTTTATTTATTCATCATACTATATTTTTTTGAAAAATGCGAAGTTTAGTAATTATTAAAGTTATATTGAAATAGTGATTATAAAAGCTTAGGATTATAAATCATCGTAAAGTGTCCTTGTAATAGTTCAATATGACACGGTGTATGAAGCGAGCATTCTCCGTCTGTATCTACTTCTTTTTCTTCTTCTGTTTCAATATGAATTGATTTTGCTTTTACATGGAAGATGTCATTTTCATTTGAGTCTTCAAATAGTTTCTTTCCGATGTAATCTTTAAACGCCTGGATGCCTGTTGATTTTACAACGAAAATATCAAGTGTTCCGTCGTCACATTTTACGTTCGGAATAAAGGAAGGAATACCGCCAAGATATTCACCGTTTCCAACCATAACAAGGACAGCTTCGTCTTCATATACTTGTCCGTCGTAAGTTATTTTTACTGGGAATGTTTCAGCATTTTTAACAGTTCGAATGGTGCTTAAATAGTAACCAATTTTACCAAGCTTTGCTTTCTCTTCTGCATCAATATTGTTTGATACTTCAGATACGAGTCCAATGCCCCAAAAGTTTAAGAAGTGTTGTCCATTTGCTTTTGCGACATCGATTGGTTTTATATGTCCTTTTGTAATGAGTTTTGCTGCTTCTGCAATATTTTGCGGAACGCCGAGTGTGCGAGAGAAGTCGTTGCAAGTTCCGCCTGGAATGATTGCAAGTGTAGGTCTGGTTTCAAGAGGGGCTAAGCCGTTTGTGCATTCAAATACAGTTCCATCACCACCAAAGACGATAATTAAATCTACTTTACTAGCAAACTCCTGACAATATTTTGTTGCATCACCTTGCTTTTTCGTATGAAGGATATGTAAGTCAGGAAAAGCTGCGGCAAGTGGTGGTACGATTTTTGTTAAGTTCGTATGTAAATCGCCTTGTCCTGCTTTCGGATTTACGATGAGGAGTACTTTTTCAAATTTTGTTTTTGTCATTCTTCATCTCTCCCTTTGTTTTTATAAATTACGGTAGAAATAAAACTTCCACCAATAATGCATGGAAGCTTATTTGATCCCGCTATTTGTGGGCCAATAATCATTGGGAATGGACAAAAATCCCAATGATTAAGGTTTCACTTTATTATATTATTCCGTTACAACTGAAGCGATAAATGGTAAGTTACGATATTTTTCTGCGCAGTCGATACCGTAGCCAACGATAAATTCGTCTGGAATTTGGAAGCCAACATACTCAGCTTTTAAGTCCACTTTACGGCGTTCAGGTTTATCAAGTAACGTACAGAACTTCAATGCTTTTGGTTTATGCATGAAGAAGTGATCTTTTAAGAAGTGAAGTGTTAAACCAGAATCGATAATGTCTTCTACGACAATTACGTTTTTTCCAGTAATGTTTACATCGATATCTTTTAATAGTTTTACTTTTCCAGTTGTTTCTGTTTGATTTCCGTAGCTAGATGCAGAGATAAAGTCGATAGTTACTTCGTTTTTAATATGGCGAATTAAATCAGCAGCGAATACGAAAGATCCTTTTAATACAGCGATTACAACGATTTCTTCTCCTTCAAAATCACGTTCGATTTGAAGCGCTAGTTCTTTTACTTTTTCTTGTAATTGTTCTTCAGAAATTAAAGTGTCTTTTATTTCAATTTTCATTTGAATCCTCCTACAGTGTAAAACTTGTGAACATTTCGACTGTAAAGGATAGAAAGAAAAAAGTCAAAGAAGATATAAGGTTTTTACAGAAATCCCCACAAAATAGTCAGATGATATGATATACTGATAATATTAAGAAAACGCTTCCAAAAGGGTGATTATGATGAAAAAGAAACAGTATACAAGTGTAACATTTATAAAAGCATTGTTTTTAACAATTGTTCTTGGTATGTTGGCTTACATAATTGATGTACCTGCAATTCGCATTTCACTAATTGGAATGACTTTAGTATTAGGCGCAATTTCCCACGGTATGATGTCGCAGCTGCAAGAGGCTGGACTTGATGATATGAAAGATTCTAGAGATAAGAAATGAGAAACCTTCACGTATATAGAGTGAAGGTTTTTCGTTTCTTACAAAAATGTAAGGTGATTTGTAAGACAAATCGATAGTTGCATAGTAGTGTTTTGGATAAACTATAAGTGTAAGGTAAAGGGCAAGCATATTTTAGGTAAATTAAGTTTTAGGCACTCTATATGTGAAAAAGGAGTAGGAGGGCATGGAGAAACATTGGACGACCTTTTCTTTTTTAGCAACTAGTAACACCGTAATGCTAGCTGGAGAAATGGATTTTTTGCATACGTTTGATCGAGAAGACGATCATTCTTCTTCTAAATTTACAATGAAATGGAGTAAGTGGAGCGATAGTTGTAAATTGGAAGAAGAGGCCCCTAACGAAAGGCAAAAAATTATTTTAACAAATCCTATTAAAGCATGGGTCGTTCAATGTCGTAAGTGTAACGTCAAAAATCACTTCAAGAAAACTGAGCCGAGACAATTAGTTATCACTCCGGCCCTTTCTACTTCTCAATCACGCGAAAGTAACAAATAAATATCGAGACACACACCCGAAAAAACATCGTATATATTACGGTGTTTTTTTATTTTTCTAAAATGAAATCTTTAACAGAATTCCATTTCATCTGCATCTTATATTTACATCTCTTGTTTATTCTAATAATACATCCGGTGCGACGTGATGTGTTACTAGAATAAAGTATAAAAGGAGAGAAATAAAATGAAAAAAAAACTATTACCAATTTGTGCAATGGCACTTTTAACAGTAGGATATTCTTCAGTAGCGAGCGCTTCTACTGGAACATTAACAAAAGAGGAATCAGCGCAAATGCAGCAAGATAAAGCTAAAAAAGAAGAAGCAATTAAGGAACAGCAAAAGAGCGAAGTAGAGAAAAAAGAAGCAGCACAAGTACAAGAAAAAAGTGATATGGCTAAAAAAGAGGAAGCAATAAAAGCAGGGCAAAAGAATGATACAGCGAAAAAAGAAGTAACACCACAAGTGCAAGAAAAGGAAGCTCTTGCAAAAAAAGAAGCAGCAATTAAGGCAGGGCAAAAGAATGATGCAGCGAAACAAGCTGTACAAGCTGTACAAGGTGAAAAATTACCAAACACAGCATCAAATAATGTAGCAATGATGGCATTAAGCGCATGTCTTGTAGCGATAGGGACATTATTTGGTTTGAACCGTCGTAATAAGATTAAGGCATAAATAAAATATTGTTCTATAAAGAATGGGATAATTTCATATATTAAAAATGGTAGGTTACTCCTACCATTTTTTGCATGGAGGGATTCACAGTGACAGTTCTAAATCGTATTGGATTTACGTTAATGATAGTAGGCTTATTAATGGGAGCCTATTACGCTTTTGAATGGTATAAAGGAAAAAGTTCTGCACAAGATTTAACGACAGAAGAAATTAAAAATTTTGAACAACAAACATCCAAGCAGCATTCTAGCGAAGTACCAGTAAATGCACAAGTACCTTCTTCTCAAATACAACATAAAGAAGGAGAAAAGATAGCTATGTTAAATATACCGAAAATAAAGAAGAAATTTTCTGTTTATTGGGGAGCGAATGATGCAACATTGAAAAAAGGAGTCGGTATGTTTGTTAGTGATTTAACGACAACTCCATCTGGAGGAGGACATACTGTACTCAGTGGGCATCGAGATACTGTATTTACAGATTTAGGAGAGTTAAAAGAAAAGGATAACCTTATTTTGGAGTATGATAATAAAACTTACACATACGAAATTCAAAAGACATGGATTACACATGCGGATGATCGTACCGTTATTGTTAAAAAAGAAGAACCTACATTAACATTGACGACTTGTTATCCATTTGATTATATAGGGGATGCACCGGATCGATATATTATCGAAGCAAAGTTAATTACGAGTAATTCAAAATAAATTATAGAGCTTTGAATAGTAATTTCTTAAAGCGAGAGGGGGAGACATAGATTATGTCAAAAAACATTTTGATTGTTGAAGATGAAGATATTTTACGCGAAATATTAAAGGATTACTTTTTGAGTGAACAATATAAAGTGCTTGAAGCGAGAGATGGAAAAGAAGCTTTAGTCTTATTTGAAGAAGAAGAGGTCGATTTAGTTATACTTGATATTATGTTGCCGGAACTTGATGGATGGTCTGTTTGCCGAAGGATTCGTAAGACGTCGGGGGTTCCAATTATTATGCTGACGGCACGTGTAGATGAAGATGATACATTACTTGGGTTTGAGCTTGGGGCAGATGATTATGTTGCGAAACCATATAGTCCGCCTATTTTATTAGCGAGAGCGAAACGATTATTAGAAAGCAGACAAGCATCAAAGAAACCTTTGGAAAATGAAGATGATACGTTATCAATTCATGGCATTCACGTCCATTTTCCGTCACGTACTGTTACTGTTGATGAGGCAGACATTACTTTAACACATACAGAATTTGAAATATTAGCTTATTTCATGAAAAATCAAGGGATTGTACTAACAAGAGAACAGTTAATTTCAAGAATTTGGGGGTACGAATTTGCTGGCGATGATCGAACGGTTAATAGTCATATTCGTAATTTGCGAAATAAATTAGGAGAGAAAGCAAAGTACATTACAACTGTAGTGCGAACCGGTTATAAATTCGAGGGGAACATATGAGAAAAGGGATTGTACTTAAATTATTTACCCTTACAACAGCTCTATGTATGTTGATTTTAGCGACGATATTTATTGGTCAAACGATATTTTTTAAACAATATTATGCGAACCGAAAAGTAGAAGATATTAAAGTGAATTTAAATTCCTTTGAGAAGAATTATTTGAATTATGTAGGAAATGCAGAAGGAATTCAGAAGCTGGAGCAAGATTTTTTAAGAGAAAATAATACGTGGATTACGATATTAGATCAGAATGGGAATTTAAAACATGTGGATGATTTTTATTTTGAAGTAACGATAGACCGTAGGCAACAAAAGAGCTTTGGACAACAAATATTCAAGATTCCCTTAGGTAATCTCGTCAATATAGAGGAGATTGATAATAAATTATCAGAGAAGTTTTTAGGACAAGAAATTTATTTTTCTGGAGTGAGAAAAGAAGAAAGTTTTATTCCATTCTCTTTCTCGTTAGGTAAGCAAAATTTAAGTGGATCTAATAAACCGTTAGAAAAAGCATTTAATGAGAAAATGCTTAAATTAGATCAGGAGAAAAAGAAAGCAGCTGAGGAACAAGTTGTTAAGGAAAAGAAGCCGGCCGTTCAGGAGCAAGCTGCTCAGGAATTAGATGCTTTCATAGTAGGACGTGTTACGAAAGTACAGTTCCCCGATGTAAAAGGTCCTGTGAATCCAATTTATAAAAATAGTTTATTCTTAGATAGCATAAAGGAATTTCAAACTGATTTATTATTAAAAGAGAATAATCATATACAGTATTCAACACAAATAATGGACTATGAAAAAAATGATATAAAATATAAATTATTAATTAAACCAAAAAAAGAAAAAGACGGATCGGTAACATATATATATGCGATGGCTTCTTTACAGCCTGTAGATGAGGCTGTACAAATGGTGCAAGATTATTACATCTATATTGTTGCATTTGTAGTCATTCTAATTTTTCTAGCTTCGTTTTATTACTCAAAACAAATTGCAAAACCGCTACTAAAAATAAATGATACAACGAAGAAAATAGCTCATTTGGATTTCACAGAAAAAATTCCGATTACTTCAAAAGATGAAATTGGTGATTTATCGCAAAATATTAATACATTATCTAATAAACTACATTCACATATTGGACAGTTAGAACAAGATATTGAAAAAGAAAGAAAGTTAGAAAACACAAGGAAAGAATTTATTGCGGGTGTATCGCATGAACTAAAAACGCCGCTGAGTATTATGAAAAGCTGTATTTCCATTTTAAAAGATGGGGTAGCTGAACATAAGAAAGACTACTATTTTCAGGCGATGGAAAAAGAAGTAGACAAGATGGATATACTAATTTTGGATATGCTTGAATTAGCTAAATTTGAGTCTGGCACATATAACATGAAGATGGATTCTTTCTATATAGATGGAGTGATTGAAGAAATATGTGAACAGCTTTCAGCGGAGATAGAGAAAAAAGAACTGAGTGTGCACAAACATATATGTCCAGCAGAAGTGATTGGGAATCAAAATAGAATTGAACAAGTAATTGTGAATTTTATTACGAATGCAATACGTTATACACCAGAAAAAGAAGATATTATTATTTCCACAATAGACGGGAAGAATCATATAAAAGTGTGTATTGAAAATAAAGGTGCTCACATTGAAGAAGAACAATTAGATAAAATTTGGGATCGTTTTTATCGTGTGGATGCGGCACGGAAACGTTCACAAGGTGGAACAGGGCTTGGCCTTGCGATTTCAAAAAATATTTTAGAACTGCACAATGCTGAATATGGGGTGAAGAATACCGAAGATGGTGTGTTATTTTACTTCTATTTACCGAAAAAAGCGTAGACAATCATGTTACGCTTTTTTAATTTGTTTTCATATTATCTTTACCTAATCTTTATTTTGGAGCAGTATAATTTGGATAGAAAATGAGGTTATGTAAGGAGTCGATGAACCGTGCATAGCAATTGGCTAAGTATAATGGTATTTATTTTCTTTTGTGCATTTATTGTATTTTTAATTGATATTACGATATGAAAAAAGAGCGCTAATTAAGCGCCCTTTTTTTGTGTATTCATTTGATAAGCACCGATGCTTTTGAATAAGCGTGGTGAAGTTGTAAATAAAAGAATTAGTAATACAGTACATAGTATGAAAGAACCGATCATGGTACTGCCGTTTATAATTAATGAATATAGCACAGCTGATTGTCCTTTAGGTGCATATTGACCAAAGAAAATAATACCAGCAATAAAATGACAGAAATAGCGTGCAAAGCTGCCGACAAATGTGGCAAGGATAATGTAAACGAGTGCTTTTTTTCCTTTGTTTTGTTTTGGTTTATCTTTGCGATTACCAAAACTTGAATGCTCTGCATTACTGTTGTCTGAGGCAAGTGCTTTTTGAATTGGACGATAGAATAAACCAGCAAAGCCGATAAAGGCAAAGGCAATGAAGTACTCAATGAATGCTTGAACTGGTGTTAGAATGTAAGCATCGCCTACGACAATTTGTAAAAGCCCCCAAATTAAGCCTCCTAAGAAAGCCCTTTTGAAGCCCCAGCGGTATGCGATAATAAAAATAGGAATCATAGCAAATGAGATGGAACCGCCTGTCGGAAGTTTAATTGATAATGGTAGAATGTCGATAATCAAGGCGAAGGCTGCAAGAATAGCAGATTCGATCATCGCTTGTAAATTGGTGTTACGCATGTTGTCTCCCCCTAAATCCAAGTTGCACAAAAAAGAACATTATCATAGGAGGATACGAAATACGTAAATAAAAAAAGAGGTGTGTATTTCGGACGTTTGCACAATTCCTGCGTTAGCATTAACTAACAGGTTCAAAGGGTCGGAACGAATTGTTCCCTCTCAGCGGTAAGGCTCCCCCTGTGATAACGAGATTCTTTATTTGTTATTGTTTATTGTAAGCGAAATGGATGAGAATGGCAAATGCACTTTGTATGACAATTATTGAAATATAATTGTATTGAAATATTAATAAATATGAAGCAAAAAGATATAGTCCAAGTGAAATAGGGTGTGATATAATTTTTTTGAAAATAATTATCATTCTCTTCTGAGGGGGAAGGTTATGAGCTTAGTAGATATTAAAATTGGTGAGAAAGTGTTAGTAAAAAGTATTCAGTCGTTAGATCAATTATTGAAGCGTAGACTGGCTGCTTTCGGTCTGGCGGAAGGAAGCGAACTTCGCTTGAAACAGAAAGCGATGTTTAAAGGTCCTTGTACATTGGAGTGTCGTGGACAGTTAATTAGTATTCGTCATTGTGACGCGAAAATGATAAAGGTGGAATTAGCGTGAATAAGGTTGCTTTGCTAGGGAATCCGAATACAGGGAAAACATCATTATTTAATGCACTTACCGGTTCTTATGAATATGTAGGAAACTGGAGTGGTGTAACAGTAGAAAAGAAGGTTGGTAAATTAAAAGATAAGCAAGGAACATTAATTGATTTACCAGGCGTTTATGATTTGAATCCAGTTTCACGTGATGAAGGTGTCGTTACGAATTTTCTACTAACAGATGAATTTCATCATATGTTAAATATAGTGGATTCTTCTCAATTTGAGCGAAATATGCATTTAACATTGCAATTACTTGAATTTGGTAAGCCCGTTTCAATTGGTTTAAATATGATTGATGTGGCAAAGCAAAGAGGAATTGTGATTAATGTAAAACGGCTATCAGAAATATTAGGTGTAACAGTCGTTCCTGTCATCGCAAGAACCGGAAAAGGCTGTGAAGAATTACTTACTACTCTTCATGAAGAGAAACAAAAAGAGAAAAAGCCATTCATTATTTCATATGGTGTACAAATGGATGAAGGGATTGGAGAGGTAATCGCTCTTTTAGAGACAGCGGATTATGAGCATCCGAGATGGTTAGCCCTTCAATTTTTAAGCAATAACGAAGTAGTAGAAAAAGAAATGAAAGCATTACCAATTTATAAGGAACTTATAGCCATTCGATCTCGTTTAGATGGAAAACTTGATTGTACGTTGGAAGAGCACATTTACAAGACTCGTGAAGCGTATATTGAAAAGTTAAAAACAAATGTTATGCAACATGAGAAAGAAGGAAAAATTCCTTTTTCAGAAAAAATTGATAGGTTAATTACACATAAAATTTTAGGACTTCCAATCTTTTTAGCAGTTATGTTTTTTATTTTTCAGGTTACGTTTACGTGGATTGGTACACCTTTATCTGATATGCTTGATGGATTTTTTGGCGGACAACTTACTGATTGGGTTACAGCTGGGCTCACAAGTGTTGGGGCTTCTGACTTTATTCAAGCACTCGTTACAGAAGGTATTATTGCTGGTGTTGGTGCGGTATTAGTATTCGTTCCACAAATCTTTGCACTATTCTTCTTCATTTCATTATTAGAAGACTCAGGATATATGGCACGAATTGCAGTTGTTATGGATAGAATTATGGAGTTTTTCGGTTTAAACGGAAAAGCATTTATTCCCATGATTATCGGCTTTGGATGTAACGTTCCAGGTATTATGGCAGCGAGAACGATTGAACAAGAAAAAGAAAGGTTACTTACAGTTCTTGTAACACCATTTATGTCTTGTTCGGCACGTTTACCTGTATATGCACTATTTGCGGGAGTTTTCTTCCCTCATAGTCAGGCGACTGTTGTGTTCTCTTTATATATCGCAGGGATTGTTCTTGCATTACTCGTTACAAAAATTATGTCTCTTACTATTTTAAAAGCAGAAAAATCTATTTTTGTAATTGAACTACCACCTTACCGTGTGCCGCAAGCGAAAACGTTATGGCTCAGCACGTGGGAGAAAGGTAAAGGATTTGTTCGTAAAGCGGGTACATTCATCTTCGGTGGTTCTGTTGTCATTTGGTTATTAAACTATGCAGGTCCATCAGGATTTGGTGTTGATATGGGAGACAGTTTCTTAGCGATGATTGGTGGATTTATCGCACCACTATTTGCACCGCTCGGTTTTGGAACGTGGCAAGCTGGGGCATCCCTTCTAACAGGATTTTTAGCGAAAGAAGTTGTCGTTTCTACAATGGCAATTATTTATGCGGTTAAAGAAGATGTGCTAGGAAATGTAATGGGAGCACATTATACTGCGCTATCAGCATATGCATTTATGTTCTTTGTTTTATTATATGTTCCGTGCTTAGCGACAGTAGCTGTTATTAAACGTGAAACAGGATCGATGAAATGGACAGTTTTCTCTGTCGTTTATCCGCTCGTTGTTGCTTATGTATTAACGCTCATTATATACCAAGTTGGGTCCTTACTCGGATTCTAGAAGGAGATGTATCGCGGTGATGGTCAATATTATAATTGGAGCTATCATTTTTGGTTATGCAGCATATACGTTAGTTAATTTTGTAAAGAGAAGTAAAAAGGGAAAATGCGCAGCATGCTCTTTAAGTAAGTCATGTCAGTCGCAAACTTGTAGTCCAGATATGGAGCAAATTGCTCAGAAATAGAAAAAAGCTTTGCGAATTTCGCAAAGCTTTTTTGTTTACTTTTTAATTTTTACAAGTTGTGATGCTTCTACGCCGTTGTAGCCAGGGAATTCTTTACTAGGGTCTTTATCGAATTTTAATACCCCAACAGATTTTTCATCGCCTTTTACATTTACGTAAGTTGCATCATCAACAATCGCGAACATGTCGGCATATGCACGGCCACTTCCGATAATTGTATTGCCTTCGTATTTTAATTTTGCTCCATCAAGTGTAGCATTTTCTACTTTTTCTTTAGCAAATAATACACCTTGCTCTGCTGTTACAGCTGGTAATTTATCAAGTGGTTTCGTGTCGTCTTTTTCATTAACTTTGCTAAGTAACTCTTTCTTCACCAGTTCTTCACCAGTTTTCTTATCCATGACAAGAACTTTTTTACCCTCTAATGTTGTCATTTTCATTTTATAGAAGTCTTTTTCTTTCACTTCTTTTTTATTTTGATCTGTAATTTTCTGAACTTGCTCATCTGTTCCATATAGTACAAAGCCGTTCGCTTTCTCTCCTAATAAAGAACAACCTGATAATGCTCCGAATGAAATTGCTGCTGCTAATCCGATTCCTACTAATTTTTTCATGATGATTTCTCCTTTTATATGTTTTATAGTAAATACATTTTTGTATTAGTTCTGAAATGATGAGAAGCTTGTTCGTTGCTTCTGGTATTAGTGTATAAGAAATATTGCAACGTAACTATCGAGTTAGCTTACAGTAATATTACAATAATGTAATTTAGTGAAAGTGCATAAAAATAAGTCAATTCTGAAGAGGGTTAATGAGAATATATTAGGAATACAATGTTTTATCTAGAATGTCATATTATATTGGCTGTATTTTGGAAATAACATGTAAGGACATATTAGTTTTGTTATAATAAACACATAGGCTGTAAAAATGAATATTCTTTACTGTTAAGGGAGATTTTTCAGTTTTCCAAGTAGTGAATTTGAAATATGAGGTATATCATAGGAGGAATTTGGATGTCTGTATTTAAACGATTAAGAGATTTAACAATGTCGAATGTGTATTCATTAATTGAAAAAGCTGAAGATCCAGTTAAGATGACGGATCAATATTTACGCGATATGCAAGCGGATGTACAAGAAGCTGAGAAAAGTGTAGCAGCTCAAATCGCACTTGAGAAGAAATTCAAAATATTATTTGAAGAGCAAGAAGCACTTGTGAAAAAACGTGAAGAGCAAGCTCATATGGCTGTTCAAGCTAGCAACTTAGATCTTGCGCGCCGTGCTTTAGAAGAAAAACAAAATGCAGAGCAAAAGATGAATGAGTATAAAGCGAGCTATGAGCAAAACAAAGCAGCTGCTGATAACCTTCGTCTTAAGCTAGAAGAAATGCGTAAGCAATTAACAGAGCTGAAAAATAAACGTGAAACACTTGTTGCACGTGTAAATGCAGCGAAAGCACAAAAGAATATTAATCAGGCGATGTCTGGATTTGATTCAAATTCAGCAAAAGCTGGTTTAAGCCGTATGGAAGAGAAAGCACTTCAATTAGAGGCTGAAGCAGAAGCAAGCGGCGAAATTTACAAGAAAGAAAAGTCGTTAGATGATGAATTCGCAAGCTTAAACAAAAATTCTGTTGTTGACGATGAATTAGCTCGTATTATGAAGCAGTATGAGAAATAATATAGAATAGACAAAGAAACCGACATGTCTGAAGAGAATTCATGTCGGTTTTCTATTATCCCGCTATTTGCGGGCAAAGACTCCCACCTCAACATTTTGTGAAAGCAGAGAGGTTGGTGGGAGTCGGGCTGCCCGTAAATGCCCGATTGGTGAAGGCTAATAATCAGTAGGGGATGGAAAACTCCCCACTGATTAAAGTTTCACTTTACTTTTTTAGAGGAGGTTTTGTAATGACGTGGATGAATGTTTTAGCTATGCTTGTATGGACTGGAGCGAGTGCAGTACTTTTATTTGCAATTATGTGGGTTGATTCGATTTTTACAAAATACAATGATTTAAAAGAAATGAAAAATGGAAATACAGCAGTGACAACGCGTTTCGTTATGAAATTATTTGCGCAAGGGTACATTTTATCTCAATCTATAACGAAAGCGAATGACTTATGGCAAGCGCTTCTTGCCTCAGCAGTTTCATTCGTTATTTTATTAATTGTAGAAATGTTCATTGAGTTTGTGTTAAAGAAAGTGTCTGGTTTAGATTTAGAAGAAGGAACGAAAGAAGGCAGCGTAGCACATGCGTTGTTAGCTGGTTCATTACATATCGTTGGTGCACTTATTTTAGGTGCTTGTTTATAAAGAGAAAAGGAGGGGTAGATTGTGAGTTTATTTAAACGTATTAAAAATATAATGAAGAGTCCGGAGCCGCCGAAGCCAGAAAAGAGTCTTTTAACGTTGGCTCCTGGCGATATGATTGAAGTCTCGTTAGTCATGTACGAATTAACTGGGAAAACGAGCATGCATTCTCGCAAGGAGATTATTTTAACTTTGCAGGATGGGAAAGATATTCGTTATTTGAAAATTGAAGACCGTGAAAATACGTATTACAAATTGTATACACCGATTGATGGTCGTTTAGATTCAATCGATGAAATTCCGACGACGATTGAAATGGATGATATAGAGTATCATATGGAAGAACAATATAATGGACGTGTTGTTGTTATGGGGAAAACACCATTCGCTGCTTCAGAAGAACAGTACGTATGGGAATTCCAATCTGATAACCGCAAATTATTACGTGTTGAATGGCAAAATGGTCGCACAATGATGTATGAGGGAGAAGTAATTATTCCTGCTGATGTACAAATCATAAGAGCAACATAAGGGGGGCGTAATCATGTCAAACCGATTGTTTACCATGATTAAATCGTTCGTGATCCCTATACTTGCTATCGTTACATTACTTGTTATTGCCGGTTATGCTTTATCGGGCTGTCAAAGTGGTCAGGCGAAGTCAATTCAGGACCGTTACCCACTAGAGTCTGTCGCAAAGGATGGTAAACAAGAATCTTACGTGTATAGGGCCGCCAATCGGTCGGTTCCTGAAGTTGCAAAGGAACTTATAGCCGAAAGGAAACCGAAGCAAGCATCTAAAGAAGACGAAAATCAAATGTTCCTCGTTTATTCTGATAAAATGTATAATTTACAAAAGGATAAAGAGAAACCATCTGATACGTTAATTGAAATAAGCAATGAAGAATTTGTCCGTCAAAATTACCAACCATCCTTCTTACAAGGATATATTATGGGGAGTATAATAAACGATATATTCGGTTCACGCAAATCATCATACGGTGATTATCGCGGATATAATGACAGACAAAATCATAAACCGGTGATCCCGGAAAGACCACCTACGAAAGAGGAAAAGAAAACCCCGCCTCCAATTACGAAGGAAGGGAAAGGATCTATTATTAAGCGAGGCGATAATGTAGATCCGAAATCATCTGTAGGTGATAAAGGAAGTATTACGGAAAAAGGAAGTAAAACGACGCCACCGCCTTCTACCGGAAGCAAAGGGAAAATTACGAAAAACCCGGGTGGCTCGAGTGGATCTGATGTGAAGCCGAAATCATCCATTAAAAGCCCACCAAAGAATACGTCGCCCCCGAAAACAAGGGTTGGCGGTTCAGGGAAAATTATGAAGAGAAGATAGTATAGAGACTGAAAAGTGAAATTTGCTTTTCGGTCTTTTTATTATGGGAATTAATTCCTTATAGCTGGTACAATTAAGTTATAAGGAGGAGATTATTATGACTATATATAAAAGGTTTAGTTTGATTATGTTCCTCGTCTTATTCCTCAGTTTGTTTATTAGCACAACGATGAAATTTCACTTTATAGTAGGTATTCTATGGATACTGTGTACATGTACTCTCTTTCTATATGTTCCGCTTCGCTTTCAGCATGAAGTGCCCGCCTTTCAAAAGTACGTCGATTGGATTAAAAGCAGGGGAAGATGGGGGGAGTAAAATATATCAACGGTTTTTCGATTATATCTATCGTAGCTCAAAATATATCAACGATTCGAAAAGGAATATCGATTTACCAACTTCATAATAAAAAGAGGCTGCACCAATATTTTGGCACACCCTCTTTTTTCATAATGATTAATGAATATCACGTTTCTTAAAGTTACCGCCTTTTACTTCAGCTACGTCATAAACTGTAATAAAGGCATTAGGATCGATTTCATTAATCAGGTCCTTCATTTTACTTTCTTCTAAACGGTTAATTACACAAGAAATTTCTTTGAATTTCTCTCTTGAATAACCACCGTATACTTCGTTATACGTTGCGCTTCGGCCTAAACGATCGCGAATTGTTTCTACCATTAATTCAGGCTCTTTCGTGATGATTTTAAATGTTTTCGAACCACTTAAACCAACTTCAACGATATGAATCACTTTCGAAGCGATAAAGTAAGCAATTGCCGAAAGGATAGCCCCTTGAAGACCAAATACTGTTGAAACAAAAATAAAGACAAACATATTTAAGAATAAAATAAGGTCACTTGTTCCAAAAGGTAACTTACGAGAAAGTAATACAGCTAGCATATCGATTCCATCTAATGCGCCGCCGTTACGTAAGGCTAGTCCCATACCGAAACCGATAATAATACCACCAACAACTGTAACGAGTAGTGTATCGCCTTCAATAATAGTTGGTATTCCGTGCATGACAACGGTACCTATTGCTAATGAAGCAATCCCGATGATGGAATAAATTGCAAAGCTTTTACCGATTTGTTTATATCCTAACCAAACGAAAGGAATGTTAATAACTGCGATTAGAGCTCCTAATGGCAATCCAAATAATCTTGAACTAACGATACTTAAACCAGTCACACCACCGTCGGATACGTTATTTGGAATTAAGACAGCTTCTAATCCGTACGCTGTGATAAATGCCCCAATAATAATCATCAAAGCTTTTGAAGCAATTTTCAGCTTATTGGGCTTACTCTTGACAATTTTCTTCATGTAATTTCCTCGTTTCAAACTAGTTTCTTATTTGTTACGTAATTCACACCTAAATTCCATTTTAACATTTAATTTGAAAAAATTCTCCTTTAATGGATGTATGCAGGGGATATTATCACCATATTATTAATTTAAATACGCCTGTAGCTGATAAGTGAGTGGTCATAATTTGATATAAACAAGTGGGAATGAACAGTATGGATATGTACACTTGAGACGTTGATCTTAAGGAGGGATTCTGTGAGATACTGTACGCGAAATGTGGAAATGAAACGAACGATGGTAATAAGTTTTGTGGACAGTGTGGAGAGAGTCTTAGTTATGCAATAGTTAAGGGGAATCCAGTAAATCGTCATTCAAATAGTGATATAGAGGTGTTTTCATTAGTTGGTTTTATAACAGGATTAATATCTTGGTTTATTAATTTGTGGGGACTTGTTGGCAGTATAGCTATCGTTTTTTCTATATTAGGTTTAAATAAAAAGGTGACAGGGACTAGTAAAGTGTTTGCTATCATAGGAGTTGTTTCTGGAATTATTAATGTTCTGTATGCGTTTATGTTAATTATTTAACTAAAAAAATGCCCCTCTTTCATGAAAGAGGGGCATTTTTTTAGTTATTAAGAAACAATAAAACTAAGCACGGATACGAATAAAGCAAATCCTAAAACCGTTCCGCAAACTTTCATATGACGTTTACGTCCCATTACGACAATCGCAACATATTCACGAATCATTGCATTAGGCCAGTAATAAAATGCAGTTTTGGATCCAATTCCTTGGCTATTAAGACCAGCTTGTCTTGCATATATACCAGCACGGAAAAGGTGGAAATTATTCGTTGTAAAAATACTTTTATACTTACCTTCAGGCTTTAAAGAATCCATAATTTTTTTAGAGAACGACATATTTTGATATGTGTTTACAGAGCGATTTTCTTGCACTGTATGTTCAAGAGGAATTCCGTTTTCAACAGCGTACTTTTGCATCGCTTCTGCTTCTGGAAGGCCTTCATCCGGACCTTGTCCACCAGAGAAAATGATTGTTGGTGGTGTATTCACAGCAGCTTGTTTCCAATAAAAGTCGATTGCTTTATTAATACGACTTGCAAGTAAAGGCGGTACTTTATCATTAATTAAGCCGCTACCAAGAACGATGATGAAATCTTGATTACGTCTTGGTCTGTTGAATTGGTATAAAAAATAAGCGGTTAAGAAGTTAGATAAGTGTATAAAGAAATATAAAGTTATAAGAGAAATACCAGCGAAAATAGGCCTTAAATGTGATGAGAATAAACTTGCTGGATTTATAATAGGGAGTAACATCAAGAATAAAATCCCTAAAGCAGCAATGAGTGTTAAACAGTTAGTAAAACGTCTTCCTTCTCGTTTCATTAAAATTCTTGCGTTAAGAAATAACCCAAACATTAAAGCAACAATACCGAAAGGAATCATAATGATAAGTGCTAAAATAGGTAAAAACATGATGTAGTATAGATTAGCATTACCTGAGTCATAAGCTGCAAGCATACAAAAAATAAGGAAAAAACAGAAAAAGGCATTAAATAAAAAGCCGTTTATTATTTTTCGTGGATCCTTTAAGTAAGAGATAAGAAAAATAATAAACAATATAAGAGGAATAATTCCGAAATACATAAGTAGTGCACACCTCAATTTTTATAAAGTTTTATAATACTTTCTATATTACATGATTTTATAATTGTTTAATTAAAAAATAAGGATTTTGAATTTTCTCAATAAACGTTATAGATAAATATGGTAAAATGTATTCAAGGTGAGATGTTAAAAGTAAAATGGTTGAAGAGGCACTCTGTGGGGTGTCTTTTTTTGTATGTAATTATGCATATTATGTTTATTTTCAAGGGAAGAGGATTAAAATATAAGTTGTGGATACACGCTATAAAGCAGAATTTTATATTAATATTTACCTCTACTCTTTTTGTACCTAACAATCTTGTAACAATTCATGATTCTGTTTTCTAGTGTGTGTTTACAAAAAGCGGGATGGGGTATATATAAACAGGGGAAAGGACGTCTTCTTGAAAGGCGTCTTTTTGTTTTTTAGTATAGATAATTTCCACTATTAACGTAGTGCAAACTATCTATACTAAACATTAGCAATCTTCCGTATAAAGATTATCAATTTACTATATATTCCAGCGGTGTTAAGCTACATATGAAAGGCTTTCTTTTTCAAAATATTACCCCTAATAAAATTTTGAAGAAGTCAACTGTCTCCAAACTTGCCATTAATGCTTAGAGAAAAAGCACTCAATTTGAGTGCTTTTTCTTATTGAAACATGCTATTTTTGTAGGCGATGTTCATAAAATAAAAGTAACGAAATGAAAGTAGGTGATAAAATGCCAGCTATTGTGGAAGGGGTTATTATTGAGAACTGTAACGGGACAATTAACTTAGGTGATAAATATAACGTACATCCAATTGAAAAAACGAAAGCTTATAATGGATCGGGATCTTCAAATACCGGATTAAATGTGAGGACATTCAGTGGTATTAGTACGGCAGATGTAACGGATAACGATGTGTATGACCAAGTAATTCAATCTACGTTATAATTTTTATATGTAAAATTGCATAAAATGATGTGCTTGCCCTGTGATACAATTTAGTTGTGAGCTGTTAGTGATTCTTCTTTATCATAGTTGTTAGATTAGAAATGTAACATCTTATCGAAAATCATACGTAAAATAAAAAAGACACTTCGCTCGAAGTGTCTTTTTTATTTTAGTGATATCCTTTAGCAGAGTCTTTATGAATTTTATTTTTAAATATGCTGTAGCTCCAAAGCTGATATCCAATAACGATTGGTACCATGACGATTGCAACGAAGAACATAATTTTTAAATTTAATTGACTACCAGCTGCGTTGTATAACGTTGTACTATAAGCGTCGTTAATACGAGATGGTAACATTCTTGGGAACATACCTACAAAACCAGTTGTCATAAACATTGCGATTGTTAAGCAAACGAATGTGAATGCAAGGCCGATTTTATGTTTGTACACCATAATAAGTGTGAGTACACTCATTAACATTGCAAGTACTGGAAGAATGAATAGTACAGGATATTCCGTGAAGTTTTGGAATAAATTTGTACGATTTGCAGTTGCGACATAGAAGATAGCTAAAATGATAGCAGCTGCCATTGAAAATGGTCTTGCAATTTTATAAGCACGATCAGATACTTCGCCAGTTGTTTTAATCATAATCCAAAGGGCACCAGATACGACGAATATAGCAGTGAAGAAAAGACCGCCTAAAATACCATAATGGTTTAGTAAGCTAAGTAAAGTTCCTTCATAACCATCTTTTCCGATTTGCAGCCCGTAATACAGGTTAGCGAATGTAACACCGAATAAGAAGGCGATTAGGAAACTACCAATTGTAAATGCCCATTTACAAGTTTTTTGCCAAATTGGTGAATCGTCTTTATGCATAAATTCAAGTCCAGCGGCACGAGCAAATAGTGCAAGTAGTACTAAAAATAGTGGTGTATATAGGTAGCTAAACATATTTGCATATGTGACTGGAAAGGCAGCAAATGTTGCACCACCAGCTGTAATTAACCATACTTCATTACCACCCCAGAACGGGCCGATAGCTTCTTGTAATTGATTTCGTTCTTGTCGGTCTTTCGCAACGAATGGGAAAATCATTCCGTTACCGAGTGCGTAGCCATCAAGAATGAAGTACACTGTCCAAATTACGCCCCATAAACCGAACCAGATAATTGCAAGCATATCATGAGACATGAGCCGCACCTCCTTCAGTAGCAGGTTCTTCTAATGCAGCGGGTCCTTTTTTCGCGAACTTCAGCATTAAGTATACGTCTGCAATTAAGAGTAAAGTGTAGAACAATATTAAACTAATTAATGAGAACCAAATTTGTGGAACTGATATAGGTGACACGGATTCTGCTGTACGCATTAGTTTATAAACTGTCCACGGTTGACGACCTACTTCAGCGACAATCCAGCCAGCATTAATTGCAATATATGGAAGTAAAACAGACCAAATTGTAATTTTTAAATAACGTTTTGAGTTTTCTAGTTTTCCTTTTCGGTTTAAATAGAAACCGTACCAAGTTAATGCCATAAAGAACATGCCAAGTGCAACCATTAAGCGGAAGCTATAGTACACGAGGTTAACATTTGGACGATCTTCTTTTGGAATATCTTTTAAACCAACAATTTCTCCATCAAATGAGTTTGTATAGAAGAAACTTCCGAGCTTTGGAATAGTAAGTAGTTCAAAGTTTTTTTCATTTTTCACATCAGGAATTTGAATGATTGAGAAGCCTTGTCCTTTTCCGGTTTCCCAAACAGCTTCCATCGCAGCTCCTTTTGCTGGTTGATATTTAGCAGCTGATACACCGGATTGATGGCCCATAAATGGTGTAATTGTTGCGGCGAATAAACCTAACATTAAACCAAATTTAAATGATTTTTTGAAGAATTCCACTTCGTTTTTACGTAGTAAGTGATAGGAACTAATTGCCATAACGAAGAAAGCACCGACAATATAACAACCAATTACAGTGTGGAAGAACATATTCCATGCATATGGATTTGTAACAAGTGCCCAGAAGTCATTTAATTCAGCGCGGCCGTTACGTACTACGTACCCAACAGGATTTTGCATGAATCCGTTTGCAGTAATAATCCAAAGGGCAGAAATATTTGTTCCAAGTGCAACCATCCACATACAGAAAGCACGGAATTTTGGTGAGATTTTGTCTTTACCGAATAACCATATTCCCATGAAAGTAGATTCTAAGAAGAAGGCAACGAGTGCTTCGATTGCGAGAGGTGATCCGAAAATATCCCCCATATATTTGGAGTACTCAGACCAGTTTGTTCCAAATTGGAATTCCATCGTAATCCCAGTTATAATCCCCATTACGAAGTTAATTGTAAAAAGTTTTCCCCAGAAATTTGCCATTTTGCGGTATGTTGGATTCAATGTGCGGGCGTATTGAGTTTCCATACATGCTACTAAAATAACAAGTCCGATTGTCAAAGGTACAAATAAAAAGTGATAAAAAATAGTAATTGCAAATTGAAAACGACTTAGTAACAGAACGTCGGACATAATAAATATTCACTCCTTTTTTACATTATCTACAATCAGTTTATAGTGAAAAAACGTTTAAAGTATGTGAGACTTGTTACAAAGGTGTGTGTATATTTTGAAAGAATTATGTCGATTATCTGAAAATATCCTATTTTTACTATAAAGCAATATCCTTTTTGAGTTTTTCAAATTTTGGTACACTACATATGTAATGTAAATGAGAGAAAAGAGGGTTCTTTACTATGAAGTCATTAGAAGAGATTTTACAATACAATGAAAAGTTCGTTGAAGAGAAAAAATACGAAGAGTATGAAACAGGAAAATTTCCAAATAAAAAAATGGTAATTATCTCTTGTATGGATACTCGTCTTGTTGAATTATTACCGAAAGCAATGAATATGCGTAACGGTGATGTGAAAATTATTAAAGTAGCAGGCGCTGTTATTTCACATCCATTCGGAAGTATTATGCGTAGTATTTTAGTCGCTGTATATGAGCTTGGAGCTGATGAAGTATGTGTTGTCGGTCATCATGATTGTGGTATGGCAAAAATTCAAGCAAGCAGTACAATTGAAAAAATGAAAGAGCGCGGCGTAACAGAAGAGAAATTAGATACACTTCGTTATTCTGGAATCGATTTAGAAAGATTCTTACAAGGGTTCTCTAGTGTAGAAGAAAGTGTAGAACATAGTGTGTCAATACTCCGCAACCATCCGTTACTTCCGGAAGAAGTACCTGTTCACGGTCTTGTTATAGATCCTGACACAGGAAAATTAGATTTAGTTGTAAATGGTTACGACAATTAAGAATTTACTTTGTCATCCTTTTTATCTGGGACAGGATCAAATCCTCCTGGATGGAAAGGGTGACATTTTAATATACGCTTACATGTAAGCCAAAATCCTTTGAAGGCACCGTGTTTTTGAAACGCTTCTAATCCATAATGAGAGCAAGTCGGATGAAAGCGGCACGTTGGCGGTGTCATCGGAGAAATGAACTTTTGATAAAAGCGTATAATACCGATAAAAATCTGTTTCATAATGGTCTCCTTTTCAGCATAGTCTTAAAGTATTATAGCACGACAGTACATAATACTTTACTAATGTGCATTTCCGTTATATCATATTGGATATAACGGAATTAAATTAAAAGCGGGAGAGATGTTGTATGCCATCAGTAGAAAGCTTTGAATTAGATCATACGATTGTAAAGGCACCTTATGTAAGACATTGCGGAGTTCACAACGTAGGTAGCGACGGTATTGTAAATAAATTCGATATTCGTTTTTGCCAACCGAATAAACAAGCAATGAAACCAGATGTTATTCATACGTTAGAACATTTATTAGCATTTAATTTACGTAAATATATTGATCGTTATCCGCATTTTGATATTATCGATATTTCACCAATGGGTTGCCAAACAGGATATTATCTTGTAGTAAGCGGAACACCGACGGTTCGAGAAATCATTGATTTATTAGAACTAACATTAAAAGATGCGGTTCAAATTACAGAAATTCCAGCTGCAAATGAAACACAATGTGGCCAAGCGAAGCTTCACGACTTAGAAGGAGCACAACGCTTAATGAACTTCTGGCTAAGCCAAGATAAAGATGAACTTGAAAAAGTATTTGGATAAAGAAAAACTGCCTGTGAAAGGGCAGTTTTTTTATTTGTAAAAGAGAAAGGTACAGATTTTATATAAAAACAATGAGTTTCACTTATGAGCATTTTTAAGAAATGAAAGGCAGTAGGTGAATATATTAATGAGAGCTCCTGTTTAAAAAACAGGAGTTTTTTGTGTGAATGGAGTATTGACTTTAACGTATACGTCAAAGTTTATAGTGAAGATAAATAAGGCGTAAGGAGGAAACGATGGATAAGTATAGCATTGGTGAAATTTCAAAAGAAACGAATGTAACGACGAGAACACTTAGATATTATGAGGAAATTGGATTATTAAAACCGTCGTACGTTGCCGAGTCAGGATATCGTTACTATTCAAAAGATGATGTAATTACATTGCAACAAATAACAACGTTTAAAAAGCTTGGTTTTAAGCTTTCGGAAATAAAAAAAGTGTTAAAAGAGGAAAAGGGAAATTCAGAAGAAAGATGGAAAAGTGCAATTCAAAATGAGATTCGAACAATACAAGCAGAAGTAAAAAGATTACAGGACTTAGAAAAACTATTATATACAACATTTCATTCCATTGAATTAACAGGGGAGCTTAAAACAGAAGATTTAATGTTATTTATAAAATCCGTACAGGGAATTGATCAGAGGGAGAAATTTTGGAAAAGGTATTTTAATGAGGAAGAGCAGCAGATTATTCAGGGCTTACCAACATTTGAAGAAAACGATAAAAGAACGAAAGAGTGGTTGCAAGTATTAAGAGAAATTCGTGAGCGTATAAATGAACCAGTAGATTCACCAGAAGTTCAACAATTGGCGGAAAAAGTAGTGGATTTTTCCATGCACGTATTTCAAGAGGATGAACAATTAATAAATAAGTATTGGGAATTAATTAGACCTGAAGAGGGGGAGATTGCAAAAGTATATGGACTTGATTCGGAAACAATGGAGTATATAGATGAAATGGTAGAGTATTATTTGAAAAAGGAGGAAGATAAATGACAGCTATGCAAAAAGAGAAGCTATATGGAAAGGAGCACGCACGATTAGAGCGGCAATACTTTTATAAACATGTGAGCATTTTCATTCTTGCACAGCTTTTATTTATTTTTGTAATAGGGCTTGTACCAGCTCAAGAGTTACCAAGTGGATCTTATATTCTTCATATGAAAGAATGGATTTTGAATAAACAAATAGGCTTTTATAAAAATGAAACTATTAATACCATTGTCAGTGTTTGGACATCGGTACTTATGATTCATTTTATATGGGCGATGTCTTACATTCTTTTTCCGAAAAAGAAACGTAGCTCTTCAAAACAAGAAATGCGACAAGAGGTAAAAGAAGAAGTGAAAAAGAAAAAGGAGATTAGTACAAATAGGGCGTGGCTGTATTTAGTATTTGGAGGCTTAATCGAAATATATTGGGCAACAGGATTAAAAACAAATTCGATGAGTATTTTGACACTTATTGCAATTTTATCTAGCTTTCATCTATTAATTGAAGCAACTAAAAGAATCCCAATTGGAACGGCATATGCAGTATTTACTGGAATTGGGACAGTGGGAACGATAGTAGTAGATATTTTATATTTTAAAGAGCCATTTTCGTTTATTAAAATTTTCCTTGTTTGTTTATTAGCATTATTTATTATCGGATTGAAATTTAGTGGCGACAAGGAAGAGGTGAAATAAAATGGCATGGATGTATTTAATTATAGCTGGGCTCTTTGAAATTGTCGGTGTAATTGGGATAAAGAAAGTAGCAAAAAATAATAGTTGGACGAATAATATTATTTTAATAGGTGGTTTTATTATTAGTTTTCAATTTTTAACGATGGCGCTTCAAGAAATTCAGTTATCCATCGCATATGCAGTTTGGACTGGAATCGGAACGCTCGGGGCAGCAGTTGTCGGTATTTTATTCTTTCAAGAACCTAAAAACGCTTTTCGGATTATTTGTATCGTTGGGATTATGGGGACGATTATTGGATTGAAAGTAGTGAGTTAAAGAAGAGCAAAATCTGCTCTTCTTTTTTTATGAAAGTAGACTAGACACCCCAACATATAAAATAAAGGCAGAACCGAGAAAATAAACAAATGCTTTTGCTTTTTGCCGCTCTTTTATTTCATCAATTCCAAAAAGGATAAACATAATACTTAAAAGGATAAATACGAATGGTAAAAGCATAGAGAAGTTTGAAAAGAGGCTAAATAGGGCGAGAATAAGAGCGATAGTCGCTATTATAATTCGAATGTTTTTTAACATGAAATCCTCCTTTAGAAGAACAGTATAAATGGAATGACAAAAATAATGGTAAACATACTTAAACCGATGCTAATAGCTCCAATTTGCTTTTACTGCTTTTGAATCATCTCAATTCCTACTAAAATGCCATACAAATGGTAGGTGAAAAGATTTGTATGGCATTGTAAATGTACTGTATAAACATAGAATCAAAGTAATAAAAACGATGATTAGTTGTATTTGTTTTATGTGCATTTTAGCCCCTTTTAAGTAGAAAGAGTTAGTTACCTGGAGATAATAATTATAATAGCGACGATTAAAGTAAATACGCCAGAAAAGAAGGAGAGTGTACTATGTACTTTCTTTCCTTTCTGTTTTTCTTCTGCGCTCATGATGAAAGTCATAATAGATAAGGCAATAAGCATATAGGGCATCGTAACAAGCGGGTTTGTAGATATTCCATATAGAGCGAGAGAGATGACAATAAGAGCGGATATGATGCGAAATGTTTTTAGCATACTACCACCTATCTTCTTGTAGTTTTAAATTAGCCTTCAATGTAATAACAGTTCGTAGTTGGTATTTAAAGTTTCATTCTACATGTAACGAAGGTAGTTCGATATTACAATGAAGAGCATAAGAATAGAAACGAAAAAATGCGAGATACCCATTGATTTTCTTCCGGATTTCAGTTCATTAATTCCTAGAAGAATAAAGAAACAACTGAGAGCAAATTGCATGTATGGGAGAAGTGTGAAATTATCGGTAGCAAGAGAATAAGTGCAAAGAGAGATTGTGAGAAGCATGAAAAAATAGCGTATTCCAGTTAGCATCGAATTCCTCCTTTAAATAGACTATTTATCGAAATATTTCTGAGAAGCCAAGAAATAAAGCAACAGCTCCTGCTAACAGAGCAAGTATGCTACCACTTTTTTGCTGTTTTAAGATTTCCTCTATACTAATAATGAAAGCCATCCCCCCTAAAAAGATGAACATATAAGGCATGATTTCCCTATTACCAGTAAAAAAGCTATAGATTGCTATAGATAAAGCAATAAGTGATAAAGTAATCCGTAATCCTTTCAGCATAAAAGACCCTCCTCTATTTTATGTAGGTAATGATAAAAACAAGCCAAATGAAAGCACCAGCAACAATGCAAATAAATCCGGTTCCTGAATCCTTCTTTTTTATTTGCTCAATTGCGATGAGAAACATTAAAGCTCCTAATAGAAATTGTGAAAGTGGTAGAAAGTTATTTTGACCTGTCAGTAAACTAATAGCGGATATGATGATGACACTGAGTGCGATTAAAATGCGTAGTATATTATGAATGCTCTTTACTGTTTTTTGTATAAGGGTTATCTTCTGGTTTATCAATCGAATGTTTGTAAGAATAGCCTTTATTAATCGTCATAACGGAGAGTACTAATACGATCAGTACGATTATAATGCCGATAATTAATATTTTGAGCATGAAATCCCTCCTTTTTTTATTTTACATAATTTTGTAATTGATGAAAACAATAGAAATTAAAAGGATGAAAGAAGGGTGTTACATGGAGAATAAAAAAACATATTATATATCAGTTGGAAATGGTCAAATTTCGCAAGTGAAGACGGCGGATACGTATAATTTTGAAATTTATGCAAATGACGAAGAGATTACGGAGTTAAGAGAGTATTTTGATCAAGCGTATGAAGAGGACTTAGGTTCGTATGTACGCTCCCACGTTCCATTCGTTGAGTATCATCACGATTCGAATAATGATCGATATGATGAACAACTACAAAAAGCATATAAAATGATTTATGATCTAGGGAATCATGAAACGAAAGAATTAGTCGCACAAATGGGAATAATCAATGGATTGTAATTGGATAATATTATGCAGAAAAGCGAGAATATGCTACAATTTGTGGTAGGAAAAACTTGTAATCATCAATAGGGGAGTAATGGCATGTACAAATTTAAAGATTATTACCACAACACTGTACAATTATCGTTTGAACGTTACCCATTTTCTCCTGAGCCAAAGCATGTTTGGGTTGTATGCCGGTACGGGGATCAATGGTTATTAACGCATCATTTACGCCGTGGTCTTGAATTTCCAGGTGGTAAAGTAGAACTCGGGGAAACACCGGAAGAAGCGGCAGTTCGAGAAGTTCATGAGGAAACCGGCGGCATAGTTTCTGATTTAACTTACTTAGGGCAATACAAAGTATCCGGAAAAGACAAAATAATCATTAAAAACATTTATTTTGCAACAATTAGTGCAGTAGAGCAACATACGCATTACGAAGAAACGAAAGGGTCTGTTTTATTAAAAGACATTCCTGATAATATTAAAACTGATAGAAAATTTAGCTTTATTATGCGCGATGATGTATTAGCGCGTACGATGAAACATATAGAAGAAATCGGCTGTTTTACGAAGTAAAATGGCCGGTTTCTTTTTTTATGTGTAAGAATGAATGTAAATACATCTTCATATTGTTTTAGATATATTATACAATTTCACAAAGGTATATTTACATTTTAGGAGGTGAAAAGGTGGATAACAGAAAAGAAACAACTGTCTCTGTTTCAATGGTTAAATTAAATGTTTATTCATTTTTTATAATATTCGCTCTGGCGATTGGAATTGGTTATTTACATGCGCTTTTTTCAGGCGAGTTTCAAATTGAAATTACATTGCCGATTATGTTTCTTTTGATTATTGGAATGATTATCCTCGTTTGTATTCATGAGGCAATACATTTAATTGGATTTCGTTATATCGGAGGTGTTCCGTGGAGTGAACTAAAATGGGGCGTCAATTGGAAATTAGGTGCTG
Source organism: Bacillus sp. FSL P2-0099 (assembly GCF_038007445.1). NCBI lineage: Bacteria > Bacillati > Bacillota > Bacilli > Caryophanales > Bacillaceae > Bacillus > Bacillus sp. FSL P2-0099. The sequence continues at coordinate 4,714,455 of NZ_JBBOXE010000001.1, read as the reverse complement.
CATATGCTCATTCTAAACAGGTGATTACAGTAAAGCAAATGAAGACAGTGTTAATGCTTCCGTTTTTACCAACTGGAATTTTACCAATTGTATTGGGATTATCTATGAATTTGGAGCCACTCTCATTTTTAGGGATTCTACTAACAGCAGGTTGTATCGGTGACATTGCTTTATATAAAAAAGTTTCAAAGTTTCCAGATGATGCGCTAGTTAAAGATCATCCGAGCAAACCGCAGTTTACAGTATATGAATAATAAAGGAAGAGGAGGCGTTTTTGAAAAATGGCCTCTTTTTTGTTTGTCAGCTTTTGTCGGTAAGCCGATGTTTCTTGTTGAATCGCTGATAAAGTGAAGTTTCATTTACTATTGTCTTGTTTTTCTCTCCACCTCTAAAAACGAAAGCACCTCTAATAAATCATCCACCACACGTGAATGTTCAAAGTCACCCCAAAATGAATCTCTCTTCCAAACGCCAAGAATGCCTATTTGTTCAGCCCCTATTACGTCATTTTCTGGATGGTCTCCAACGTAAAGGCATTCTTCTGCTTTTACGTTTAGCTTTTGCAAAGCTCGTTCGAAAATCTCAGGATGTGGTTTTTTCATTCCTTCTGCTTCTGAAATGAAAATTGTGTTTGTATACGTATGTATGTTTAGTGCTCGAAGGTTGCTCATCTGAAATTTAGTAAAGCCGTTTGTAATAATACCAATTTTAATGTTTCGCTGTTTTAATTGTTGAAGTAGTTCATGCATGTTTTGGAAAGGAATACAATGATGTTGGAAGTTTGTAATGTAGTCGTGCAGCAGTTGCTCTTGCGTTAAAGTGGTAATGTTGTATGCGCAAAGGAGAGTGGAATATACCTTATCTTTCCACGTGTAACCATTATTGTCGAGTTCGAGAAAACGAGAGCAATACTCGAATTTTTTTATGTTTATCAAATGAAAGGCGAAGCGATTATATTGATCGCGAATAAATTGCTCTAGAGATTGGCGACGATCTAATAGTGTTCCATCTAAGTCAAATAAGACTGCTCGAATCATGGGAAACCTCCATACAGCTTTTATAATTAATTATCGCATATTCGTTAAAAAATGATTATGATATTTTTGTAGAATGGAATAATGGAGGTGCGTATGAAGAAACTGTATGGCAAGTTAATGTGTTTTATGATTTCAACGGGCTTAGTAGCTGGATGTGATATGTCGGAGCAAACTTCGAAAAGAGAGAAAAAAGATGTGTGCGAAACGACAGAAGAATGCACACAAATAGGTGATAAAACACTTCAAAAAGTATATAAAAAGATAGATGGACTTTCAGAACTTGAAGTACTAGAGGATTATGATTTAGAAGGACATTCAAGTAACGATATGAAAGAAGCAGAAATGAAAAAAAAGGATGATGAAAATTATTTCTTTTTAGCTTCTTATTATATCGATGGTGATGAAATTGTAGATCCTTATTTCGATAAACTAGATCGCAAACGATTGAATAAGGCTTTTGCGGAGGATAAGGACGCGAAAGAAGAAGTATTAAAGCAACGTCAAGATAGGGATTATCATGAATCGTTATGGGAGATGTATAGCACGCTTATTCCTGCTAAGTATCGCACTGACATAAAAGAGTTTGATATGGTAACAGATGGATACGATGGAATTGTGGCTCATGTTATGCCGAGTATGGAGTATCCGAAAGAGTGGACCATTAGTTTAGATACGCTTGATTCTGCAGTAAATATCGATCAAGTGATGAAAACATTAATACATGAGACGGCTCACGTATTAACGCTGGGACATAAACAAATACCAGTAAATGAAAAGTACTTAAAGGCTTTTGAAGAAGATAAAGATATTTCATCATACCAAAATAAATGTAAATCTCTTTTCTTACAAGAAGGATGTGCGAAGGAGAGCTCTTATATAAATCAATTTTATAATTCTTTCTGGAAACCAATTGACCAGGAGTGGACAGAAAAGAAAGTGGAAGAAAGCGAAGAAGCTCAAATTGAATTTTTTAAGGAAAAGCATGGTGAGTTTGTTTCACTGTATGGGACGACAAATGTGGCAGAGGATATTGCGGATACATTTACAGCGTTTATTTTACAAGATTCAAAAAAGGTGAAAGAAGGAACAGAATTAAAATATAAAAAAATTATCTTCTTCTATCAATTCCCCGAGCTTGTAAAAATGAGAGCGGAAGTGTTAGCGGGATTATATGATGTTTCGAAAACGATAGAACAACCAAGTGGACACTAATGCGAATTATGTGTTCGATATATTTTAGCCAAGGGAAAACGTGAAGAATTATAGTTCTTTGCGTTTCTTTATGTTGATAAAATTGAAAATTCTGTCTTTTTTAAAAAAAGAAGAAGGAACTGAATCATTAAAATAGAATTAGTATAAAAACGTCACAAATTAGACACAATTATAATGCGCATAGTATAGGGGCTATAAGTTTACTCTCGAGGAGGTAATGAAACGTATGAAAACGATTCTTGCTGTTGCTGGTCTCATTTGGGTAATGTCTCACGGTTTTCCGATTTTTGAAGGGGAGCAAATTCGTAGTGCATTAAATAAAGAGTTTAATGATTATCATATTATTGATCGAAAAGATAATGTCGTTACGGTGCGTGTGAAAGATTGTTTCCATACAGTTACGGTTGCTAATGGGAATATTGCAGATGATTCGAAAATGTGTGATAAAAGGTAGAAGAAAGAAGCTGACTCTAGCATATCGCTCTAAGTCAGCTTTTTTTTCGTTTTCCAATAAGGAGTTTTTCAAATGCCTCGACAAATACATACATAAGAGTTGCGAGGACGCAAGTGAGCAATACACTGAGCAAGACGAGTGTGAAGTTAAAGACTTGGAATCCGTAGCTAATTAAATAGCCAAGTCCTTGTTTAGAAACGAGGAGTTCCCCGAAAATAACACCGACCCATGATAAGCCAACATTCACTTTTAACGTTGAAATAATTGCAGGGAAAGATGAAGGGAGAATAACGTGCTTATAGCATTGCCATTTATTTGCGCCGAATGTGTCCATGACCTTAATATAGTTGGAATCGACTTCTTGAAATGCGCTGTAAATAACGAGAATGGTAATGATGATAGAGATGATTACCCCCATTGCGATAGAGGATGAAATATTTGGACCGAAAATAACAATGATGATTGGACCGAGTGCAACTTTTGGCATTGCATTTAGGACGACGAGATAAGGATCAAGTACGCGGGCCAAAAGTGGCATCCACCAAAGGAGAGTAGCAATAATAGCTCCAAGTACAGTTCCGAGAATAAAACCTACTCCTGTTTCAAGTAATGTCGTCCATATGTGGACCCAAAGTGAACCGTCAATCCATTTCGTTAAAAAGAGATCCCAAATACTTGAAGGAGAACTAAAGAGTAAAGGATCAATCCATTCTTTTTTACTAGCTATTTCCCATAGTGCAAAGAAAAGAACAAGAAGTACAAGTTGTAAAGAGCGAGCTAACCATGCATGTTGTCTTTCTTTTTTTCGAAACTGTTCATGTAGTTGTTTTATATTATCCAAGTCGTTCCAGCTCCTTCCATATTTCTTGGAAGAGGGATGGGAAGTCATGGTGGTGGCGTGCTTCTAAAGGCGATAAGGAACGGATACTTTCTGGGACGATGAATGTTTTTGCGATTTTTCCAGGGTTCGCCTGCAGTAAATAAATACGATCACTCATCGCAATTGCTTCTTCAATATCATGTGTCACAAGTAGGGATGTTTTCTTATAGTTACGTAGTAATGTGAAGACGAGATCTTCTAGTTTTAATTTTGTTTGATAATCAAGAGCGGAAAATGGTTCATCTAACAATAAAATTTTTGGGTCGGTCGCTAATGTTCGAACGAGTGCAGCACGTTGGCGCATACCACCGGATAGTTCACGAGGGTATTGCTGTTCTATATCATATAGGCCGACTTGTTTTAAAAGCTTTAATGTATGTTCTTTCGTATTTTCATCATAAACCTTCCGAATATGAAGTCCGAGCATAATATTTTCTTCAATTGTTTTCCACGGAAACAAGTAATCTTGCTGGAGCATATAGCCCATAGAGGGGGTCTTACTTGTAATCGGTTCACCATCTAAAAATACGATACCTTCAATTGGATCAAGTAGCCCTGCGATGATGGAGAGGAGCGTTGTTTTTCCGCAACCACTTGGACCAAGGATTGAAATAAATTCGCCTTCTTCTACTTGCAAACTCATATCTTCAAGAATAAGTTTGGCATTTTCTTTTGCAAAAAAGCAGTGAGAAACGTTACGTATTTGTAAAAAGCTCATACACTTCGCCTCTATTTCTTAATAACGCTTTCGGCAATTTTTGTATTGACGAGCGCTTCATGTGGAACTTCTTTTTGTAATTCACCAGATTCTTTCATAATCGTTTGGAGTTGTTTCCATTCTGCATCATCTAATAATGGATTTGTCGCATAAGAATGTTGTTTTTTGTAGCGCTCAATTACTTTTACTGAAATGTCTTTTGAAGTGTCTTTAAATAGTGGTGAAACGGCATCGGCAATCTCTTCTGGACTATGTGTATCAACCCATTGCTGCGCTTTATATAGTGCGCGCGTGAATTTTTCAGCAGCAGCTTTATCCTTCTTTAAGAAACTTTCTTTTGCCATAAACGTTGTATAAGGGACAGTACCAGATTCAGCTCCGAAAGACGCGACGATATAACCTTTTCCTTCTTTTTCAAGTATACTTGCAGTCGGTTCAAAGAGCTGTACAAATTCTCCCGTACCAGATGCAAAGGCATTTGCAATATTAGCAAACTCGATATTTTGAATTAAGTTCGTATCTTTGCGAGGGTCAATGCCATTTTTCTTTAAAACGTATTCACCAACCATTTGCGGCATGCCGCCTTTACGCTGTCCTAAAAACGTAACGCCTTTTACGTCGTTCCAATTAAAAGAGTCTAATTTTTTACGGGAAACTAAAAATGTGCCATCTGTTTGTGTAAGCTGTGCAAAATTAATGACAGGATCTTTTGCTCCTTGTTGATGAACATAAATAGACGTTTCTGAACCAACGAGAGCAATATCAATTCCGCCAGATAAAAGGGTGGTCATCGTTTTATCTCCGCCAGCTGTTGTTTGTAAGTCAATATTTAAGCCTTCATCTTTAAAAAATCCTTTTTCAATTCCAACATATAATGGTGCGTAGAAAAGAGAGTGTGTAACTTCGCCAACGCGAATTTTTTGAGCTTGTTCTTTCGTACTTTCCTTTGTACTACTACAAGCAGCGAATGTGAAAACAGCTAGTAACATGATGCAAAAAACGGTTATTAATTTTTTCACTATATGACACCTCCTAGAAGTCAATCTACAAGCATAATATGTAGGTAAGTGCCCATATGTGAGTATAGATAGCAGGAATTTTTCGGGTAATAAAGAAGTACAAATATAAGGGGTGATAAAATGGATTACGAATACGATGATAGCGTACATTTACATCTTGATTATTTCGGAACTGAATGTGATATGGAATCGATTGCTTATAAGAGGAAGCATGAAGACGTGTGGGATGTGTATTTTAATTTTGGAGTATACGGTCTTCAGAAAGAGGAGATAGAGACAGGTCGGTTTATGGACGAATATGCTGGTTATTACGTTTTTTCTGTACATGCTCGTGATTTGAGCTGGGAGTTTGGAAGTGCTCAGTTTGAGGAATGGGTTTTGAAGAACCATATAGTAGAAAGAACGCTTCAAAAATAGGGAGGAATTTTGTGTTTGAATTTCTCATCTTATTGCTTATTTGTGTAATTGGAATTTACATCATGCAAGTGCTCACTTACCGATTCGCAAAGAAAAATATTCATAAATATAAGGAAATGAAATGGATTCATATGTGGCTAGACATGACTATGAAAAAGGGTCCGAGATTAGATTTGTTTGATTTTGTACTTATAGTAATCGTAAGTATCATATGGAAAATATGGATGCTTCCTCTTGTATAGTAAACATGCTAATCATCGTATCCTAATAAATAACGAAAAGAACCTGTCATATGACAGGTTCTTTTCTATTTGTAGCATGTAGTGTTACATGGAAAATCCAATGTATACGACAAATTACGACAAAGGGGTTTATACATATTTGTTATTCTATTAAAGGTCATTATTTGTAATGTATATATAGGAGGATTTTTTAATGTTAAAGAAATTATTATTATTTTTACTTACGGGCTTATGTGTAGTGGTTTTAACAGCTTGTAAAGATGAAGAGGAAAAGCTGAAAGCATCGGAAGAACAGAAAATAGATGAGAAGAAAGTTGAAGAAGATAAGAAGGTAGAAGAGCAGCAAAAAGCAGAGGAAGAAAAACGTAAGCAAGAAGAGCAGCAAAGAGTAGAAGAAGAAAAACGTAAGCAAGAAGAGCAGCAAAGAGTAGAAGAAGAAAAACGTAAGCAAGAAGAGCAGCAAAGAGTAGAAGAAGAAAAACGTAAGCAAGAAGAGCAGCAAAGAGTAGAGCAAGAAAAACGTAAGCAAGAAGAGCAACAGAAGATTCAGCAACAACAGTCTGCACAACAAGAGAGAACACAAAAACAAGAAAAAACAACAGAAGCAACAGGTGGTAAACCGACAAGATCACAAATTTCGGTTGGTTCACATGTAGTTATTCAATTAGATAAAGATTATAGTAAAACAGTGAGCGGTGTTGTGAAAGATATTTTAACAAACACGGAAACACATACGTACGGAATTAAGGTTCGATTACAAGATGGACAAATTGGCCGTGTTCAAAGTGTTGGATAAATAAAAAAAGAGGTCGTCCATTTTTGGACGACCTCTTTTTTTATTATGCTTGGCTAGTGCGGAAAAATGGAAGCTTCTGCACAGCGTAAACTAACCCGTATGCAAGAATTAAGCACATAAGAGGGTTAATGAAAAATCCGTAGCGATTAATTGCTAAGAATAAGTTTGAGAAGATGATGTAAATAACAGAACTTGCTACTAGCATCATAACGCGCTTATGCTTAAATGAATTTAGCATGAAGCAGAAACTGCTCAAGAATGTACCGATGATAAAGACTCTATGACACATTTGTATAAAGTTATGAATACGGTATTGGTCTACAGCAGGAGCTGTTTTGAATAACTCAATTGTTTTACCGACAGTGAACCAAGAGAACCAATATGTGAAGTCCGTTTTAAATCCATTTTTGATTAAATCTTTTGCGTATGCATTTTTATCATCTAAGCCCTGGGCTTTCATTTGGTTAACTACATTTTCATAGCCAATTTTGTTAAATGGATCTGCACCGGCAATTAATGGGTCTGCACCTTGGGTTGAGAATAAGATAAATTGATTGAACGCTAAATAGTTACGAACAACCCAGGCACCGATAATAAAGAACGGGCCAATGAACCATAATAATCCAATTCGAATTGAGTCTTTAAATCCATATGTGAATAAGACGACAAGAACAGGAATGAGCATCATTGGAGCTGGATTTGGGCGGAACATAAGTAAAATGGAAACGACAATTCCAAACCATATATGGAATTTTGTTTTATTGTATTTCCATGCGAGAACAAATACATACACGCTTAACGATAATAAGAATATTGAAGGAACTTCTGTTAGTAATGTACGGAAGTATGTATAGTTACTTGGATAAATAGCATATAAAATACCCGCAACAATTCCATAAATATTCTTTTCAAATAACTCTTTCCCTATTAAGAATACTAATAACACTGTGCAAAGGTTTAGTATCATATTAATAACAGTTGCTACGTAATAGTAAGGAAGTGATGTAACATCAGAAATAATCATAGCACCAGCTAATAATAGCGGCTGACCTGGTGTGATGTATGCATTTTTTCCAGGCACTTCACTAGGTTCTAAATAAACATAGCCAAATACACCATGTTTTAATAATTGTTCAGCTGTTAACGAATAGTTGAACGCATCATTTGCACCATATGTTACTTTGACTAACTCTCCATCTAATCCTGGCTGTTTTACTAGACAAAAAACGTGCAGTAGGAAAGAAAGCGCCAAAATTGCATATACCGCTTTAGGTAGATTTTTAAACTTATTTAGCAAAAATGAGCATCTCCTTTTTTATTGTTTCTTTCGTATTTTCATGATAAAACCCTATTAGTATTAAGGTTTTCCAAAACATAGTTATTATATCATAAAGTGGAATGAAGGAATTTAGTTTTTTAAGAATGAATAGTTGGTATTCCAAAAATTAACTGTTGATTAAGGGAGAATTAAGAAACTACAGTTATAGTAGAATCCAGTGTGAAGACGAAATGCATGAAGTATGTTATCTTAATAGAAACTGTTTTTACGGTGCGGGGTGAAATTAATAAAGAGAAAAGAGGGAATGAATTGAGGTGTAATTTTTCATTTCATCAGCCAAGAAGAAATATATTAATTTCAGCGATGTTAAGTGGCCTAGTAACCCTATATGTAATACCCACACTTTTCTTGATTTTAAAATATTTTAGTTTAGATACGATGAAAGATATGTTAAATCAAAAAATTGTCTTAAGTATAATGACAATTTTGCTGTGGATTGTACTATTGTATGTTGCGCATTTGAATAAAGATATTGTTAATAAATTCAAACGGATTATTAGGATTTATATTAGAATGTTTTTAGTAGCGCATGTGGTTACTTTGCTTTTTATTTTCACGCAAAATAATATGAATCTCGTAAATACACTGAATTGGGTTTACAATTATAACGCACAGTTTATATTTAGTTTAATTGTAATTTATGCGATATATGTTTTGGTGTATAACGTGCTTGGGAAAGTTTTTTTGAGTACTATTTTGACAAGCATTTTGCTAATCATTTTGGTTATTGTAAATCACTTCAAAATTGTTTTTAGGGGAGACCCACTATATCCTTCTGATTTTACACAGATTGGACATATGCAATCTGTTATACCAATGGTGATGGATTATTTTAGTTGGGGTTATATTCTTCTCGTTATTGTAAGTGTTGTTGTCTGTATTTTGGCGGGTATGTATGTGAGGAAGTATATTCAAAATGTAAAAGTTCATGCAGGCGTACGAGTTCTATTTATAATAGGATCCGTTTTTATTTTATATGTGTATGGTAATTTTACGGATACGTTTATGAATAAATGGTTTCAAAAGTCAGGTATAGAGTTCATTTTGTGGAATCAAAATGAAAATTATGCTTCAAATGGTTTTGTGCTAGGATTTATAAGTAATTTAGATACGACAGTCATTGAAAAGCCGAAAGATTATTCAAAAGAAAATATGCTTCAAATAGCAAACGATATAAAGAAACAATATAGTAGCAATATAGGGGCGCAGAAGCAAAAAGAGAAACCGAATATTATTTTTGTAATGAGTGAATCGTTTTGGGATCCAACGAAGTTAACGAACCTGTCCTTTAGTGAAGATCCTTTACCTAATTTGCATCATTATATAGAAAGTTTTCCTGGTGGACAAACTATTTCTCCTGCATTTGGAGGAAATACTGCGAACGTTGAATTTGAGGTATTAACGAGTTATTCAATGAGTTTGTTAAAACCAGGATCTATACCGTATCAGCAAGTTGTTACAAATAAGAAAGAAATTCCATCAATTCCTCGAGCTTTGAAAAAAGAAGGGTATTACACAAGTGCAATTCATTCGTTCGGTCGCTCATTCTTTAAACGGGATGATGTATATAAAGTGTTAGGGTTTGATAAGTTTAATGCACAAGATACGATGGAAAATGTAGAAGTTGATGGAGATTATATTAGCGATTTATCTATGAGTAAAGAGATAATAGCTGAATTAGAGAAGCAAAAGAAACCTACGTTTGTTCATGCAGTTACGATGCAAAATCATTTTCCATTTACAGAAGGAAGATTTGGTGAAAATCAAATAGAGATTAGTGGATTAGAAAATGAAGAGTCGAAGGCTGAATTAGAGACTTATACAGAAGGGTTAAGACGTTCAGATGAAGCTCTTCAATATTTAATAGAGGAGCTAGATAATTTAGATAGACCTACATTATTAGTATTCTTTGGGGACCATCTTCCATCACTAGGAACAAATAAATCTCTTTATAAAGAGACTGGTTATATAACAAATGAAAAAACGCCAAGTGAACGATTAGCGATGGCGCAAACGCCGTTATTAATGTATGCAAATTTTGATATGCCAAATGACAATTTAGGTTTAGTAAGTCCAATCTATTTTTCAAATCTTGTCTTTGATTATGCTGGATTAAATAAGGTACCATTCTATCAATTTTTATCGAAGTTATATGGAGAAATTCCCGTACTTCGTGATGAATTGAAGATAGGAAAAGACGGAGAAGCAATAAAAAGTTTAACAGAAAAACAAAAAGAAATGTTAAAGCAATATGAGTTTATTCAATATGACTTACTCATCGGAAAGCAATATAGTAAGGATATATTATTTGAATAGGCGACAAAAAAGAACTTGTATACGATACAAGTTCTTTTTTCATAGTATTTAACGGGATAACCAGACAAGCTAGGTTTAGGGAGTATTACTTGTACATTTAGTATAAATTAAAATAGAGTCGTTTTAATAATTGATTTGTGAGAAGTGTGTGAATTTTTCATCTAGTATATAATTGGACAATTTGTTTAATTTTAATAGAATCAGTTCCAGATTTATTATTAATTTTTAGTCTACAATTATTTGTTGTGTGGATTGATAAACAAACAGGATTTCGAGTTGTTAGTATTTATGCGTTTAACGATGAGCGTGTTTATTTTTTATCTATTCTTTGTATGACTATTGTTCCAACTCTTCATTTTTTCCGCATTATCGTTTTATTTTTAATGGAAGAGAAGAATAAGTCATATGTGGAATTTGCTCGTGCAAAAGGTAGTTAAGAAAAAAGAATTTGCCGTAAGGGCAAATTCTTTTTTTACTGTAAAGGAACTATGAATTTAAAAATTTTATCAGTTCCTTATTTAATTCATCCGCTTGATCGATTGGAGAGCCGTGGCCACTATTTGTAAGAGGATATAGTTCAGAGTTTTTAATTCGCTCTTTTTGTTAGCTCAGCACTTTTATAAGGGATGAGTTGGTCGTGAACACCGTGGAATATTTTTGTTGGGACGTTAATTTTACTTAAGTCCTTCGTTACGTCTTCGTTTGCAGCGGCTTGCAAAATTTTGATGAGAGCATAAGAAGCGGACTGCATACCGAGATAAGAAAACCATTCTAACGTGGCAGCTCCTAAGTTTCTATTAAAAAATGATAAAGATACATCACTTAGAAACTTAGGTAAATTTACATACATTTGAGCAATCAGAGCATCTGCTTGTTCTTTCGGTACGCCGTAAGGGGATTCTTGGTTTTTCACGAAAGAAGGAGAGACAGCATCCACTAATGCAAGTTTGGAAATACGACGCCCATTATATCGTGACATATACCGAATAGAGAGAGCGCCACCGACTGAGAAGCCGACTAACGTAGCATTTTCTATTTGAAGTGCATCTAATACAATTGCGATATCATCAGCTAAACGATCATAAGTGTAACCAGTCCATGGTTTATCAGACTGTCCGTTTCCTCGTATATCCATGGCGATGCAGCGGAAACCATGTTGTGGTAAGATATTAAATTGATATTGGTACATTTGATGATTTAAAGGCCAGCCATGAACGAAGAAGACAGGTTTACTTCCAGGGCCTGGGTTAATATCCTCAACAAAAATGTGTACATCTTTTTCCACTGTAACGAACATGACGTATCCTCCTCATGTATTTTAATAGGCTCTTTCCCAAAATCGCTGTTTTGTCATTGCCTGAATAAATTCATTTGCAAGTAAGGTAGGGTTTTGTTCTGTTATAACGCCAGGTTTTCCTTCGATGTTTAAAGATTGAATAATAGTATTTCCATTTTTGAAAGCGCCAATTGGCTTAAAGTGATTATACGATTCTACGACAAATGAACTTGCTTTGTTAAGAAAATGATCATCAATATTTCCGCCAATAAGAAGTAGCCCATCATAAAGAAGCGGTGATCCTGTTAAGAAAGTATCATTCACTTCCCACTGTCCATTTTGAGAGCCTTGCACAAAACCTAATCGTTCGGAAATAATAACGGGCTGAAGACCGGCTTGTTTGAATTGATTTATAATATATTGTGCGTTTTGACCGTCATATCCGTTTGCGACAATGACGCCTACTCGTAATGTATTTGGGCTGAATGTTGTATGTTCCATACTTAGTGCTGGTGAGGATTTTGTAACATTTGATTCTTGAACATTTGGCACTGTTGCCCCGACTGCTTCAGCTACTAAAGTAGCTAATTCTGTACTTATATGACCAATCATACCTACGACTTGTTGGCGAACGGATTTACTTTTTACTTTTCCTAATTCAAAGGAAAAGGCCTGCATAATATGGATTCTTTCGACGTGGCTCATACTATTCCAAAATAAACGGGCTTGTGAGAAATGGTCTTTAAAACTAGCGGCTGTTTCTCTTGTTTTATGTCCAGAAACAGTAGAAGGATATGTAACGAAACCGCCTTTCGTACCAGGTACAGTAAAGGGAGAGTTATTAGCTAAAGAGTTATTATGGTAAGCGACTTTTCCTTTATCAATTATATATTTAGACGCACCATCTCTTTGATTGTTATGAAAAGGACATACCGGACGATTAATCGGTAACTCTTGATAGTTTGTACCGACGCGTGCTAATTGTGTATCTGTATAAGAAAATAGTCTACCTTGTAAGAGAGGATCATTTGTAAAATCGATACCGCGGACGATGCTTCCAGGGTGCAGTGCGACTTGTTCTGTTTCCGCAAATACGTTATCAACGTTTCGGTTTAACGTCATTTTTCCGATGATCTTAACAGGGAAGTCTTCTTCCGGCCAAATTTTTGTTGCATCTAATATATCGAAATCGTATTTAAATTCATCCTCTTCTTCTAAAATTTGAACGCCAAGTTCGTACTCAGGGTAGTTTCCGGCATTAATATTTTCCCATAAATCACGGCGATGATAATCTGGATCAGCGCCGCCTAGTTTTTGAGCTTCATCCCAAATTAACGAGTGAACACCAAGCTTTGGCTTCCAGTGGAATTTTACGAATCGTGACTTTCCGTGCGTATTAACTAAACGAAATGTATGAACGCCGAACCCTTGCATCATTCGAAAACTTCTCGGAATTGTGCGATCCGACATAATCCACATCATCATCGCAGCTGATTCTTGATTATTGGCGATAAAGTCCCAAAAAGTATCGTGTGCTGTTTGTCCTTGGGGAATCTCATTATGTGGCTCTGGTTTAAGAGCATGAATAAGATCCGGAAATTTAATACCATCTTGAATGAAGAAAATCGGAATGTTATTACCCACTAAATCGAAATTTCCTTCCTCTGTATAAAACTTAACAGCGAATCCTCGTACATCTCGGTTCGTTTCATTTGCACCTTTTGATCCAGCAACTTCAGAAAAACGAATAAAAATAGGTGTCTTTTTAGATGGGTCTTGTAAAAAATGAGCCATTGTTAAGTCTTCTAAAGAATCATATAGCTCAAAAACACCATGTGCTCCGTAACCGCGGGCATGAACGACTCTTTCAGGAATTCGTTCACGGTCAAAATGAGCGAGTTTTTCTCGCATCAGGAAATCTTCTAAAAGTGTAGGACCACGATCGCCGGCGGTTAAAGAGTTTTCATCATTTGAAATTTTGACACCCGTATTCGTTGTCATCTCTTTTCCTTCATTGTTTTTCGTAAAGGATTGTAACTGTTCTATCTTCTTATTTTCACGACCGTCCATATAAAGCACCTCCCATATTATACGTATTATTGTTCATGGTTTTTATGCTTACATATGGTGTGGGGAAGTATATTATCTATGGATTGATTTTCCTCATTTGTTCAATTTATCTTTGTTTGTCTATGAAAATCATTTATTATAATAAATGGTATTCTTTTGAAGGGGTGTTGAAGTGGAAGAGAGTTTTCTATCAGCTAAAGAAGAAAAGAAAAACGCTAAGATTTTCTTATGGGTAATACATGTTATTTTAATTGTATACGAGGTTGCATACGCGATTATATTAGAAGATACAATGCCTTTAGCAAATTGGCATAAAGGGATATGGAAGCTTGCATATATTATGGCTATATTAGGTATTAGTGTTTACTTATTTGAGAGAGAAAAAGCATATTTAGTTAAATATACATATTTATTTGCATACATGATCGCAGAGACTTTTAATATTGGATGGTATGCTTTTCATAATAGAATAGCATTTGATGAAGGGAATGTAATTGAATATATTTTCATTTTCTTCGTACCGATCTTTTTGAGTAAAAGATATTTATTTGTCTTAGCGCCATTCCTTATAGGGAAATATATGATATACCTATTTGTATTTGGAGAACTTAACCTGTTTATGTCTCTTGTTATAAATATGGTGTTACTTTTCGTGTCATTTATTATTTTAAATCGATTTTTACAATATCTTTCAGCAGTAAAGGGACGTATTGCAGAGGCAAGTCAGTCACAAAAATTGGCGGTTATCGGAAAAATGGCAGCGACAGTCGGACATGAAATTAAAAACCCACTTGCTTCATTAAAAGGGTTTACGCAATTACAAAAAGAGAAACACGAAAAAGATGCAACATATGAACAAATGATTCTCGAAATCGAAAATATGAATAATATGATTAGTGAATTAATGGAGGTTGCTGCATGTAAACCTTCTGTTTATGAAAAACACATTGTAAGTGATGTTTTAGTACAAGCGGTAGAAAACATGCGCGGAAAAATGAACGAGTTAAATATAAATTGCACCTTTAATGAAGAACAAAATAGAAGTGAAATTGAATGTGATAAACGCAAATTAAAAGGAGTATTTTTGTATGTTATTAAAAATGCTTTAGAGGCAATGGAACATGGCGGAACATTAAAAATACAAGTTGAAAATAAAAAAAGAGATTATGTAATAGTAAGTATAGTAGATAGTGGTTTTGGGATGAAAAAGGATAATTTAGGACGAGTTAAGGATGCTTTTTATACAACGAAGCAAGATAGAATTGGATTAGGTCTTACGGTAGCAGAGCGAATTGTGACAGAGCATCTTGGAGAATTACACATTTCTAGTGAAGTAAAGAAAGGAACGAGAGTAGAAATACTGCTCCCGAAAAAATGTGAGCGCAATGTGACACAAGATTAAGAGGTGTTGTTAAAGGAGTTATCATATGGAAAAAGGCAATATATTTGAAAAAGAAGAGATAAAGGCATTAATAATATTTTTAAGCTTATTCTTCGTTATATTTTTTGCGTATGATTTTGCTGAAAAAGTTATTGTCCTTTTATCAGATAAAAATCAAAAACTAGCAGATGCTTTTGGAGAAGGATTAGGTTTATGGCTATATAGTTTTATGGTTGGATTATTCTTTATAGGACTTTATTTTATGAAATGGAAAAAGCCGTATATTGTGAAGTATATTATTTTAATTGGCTATAATATATTGGATTTTATTAATAACTTCATTATTTATTACGGAAGTGATGCGGAATTTGATGGCGGGAATATAGTAGAAGGATTCTTTATTTTATTTGCACCGATATTTGTGAATAAGAGGTACTTTTGGTTAGTTGCCGGAACTATTGTTGGAAAATATGCACTTATGGGATTCGTTGTTCAATCCTTTATTGTTCTTATCCCAATAGCATTATATAGCGTGTTTGTTATTATATGTTGGATTATATTTTTAAGATTCCAATCTTACGTTCGTACACTTGAAATGATGGATAAAGAAATACGAAATGTAGAGAAATTAGCAATGGTTGGGAAAATGGCGACAGTAATTGGCGATAAGATTAGAAGACCGTTAGAAAAATTGAAAAAACTCGTGAATAAGCAAGCGAAAAAATATCCAGAAGATAAAATTTATAGTGAAATTATGAGACAGGAAGTAGAGCGAATTCATACAATTGCTACAGAGCTAAATGGGTTTGAGAAATCTAAATCGGTAGAATCCGAAACGCATAATATTAAAGAAATCATCTCTTATGTTATCAGGGTTATGGAAAAGCCAGCTTTAGAACAAGGGATAAAAATGCATGCTATTTATAGTAAAGATATACCATCAATTACATGTGAGGAAAAACGATTGAAACAAGTATTTTTTAATTTAATAAAAAATGCGATTGAAGCAATGTCAGTTGGCGGAACTATTACTGTAAAAGTTATAGTGGAAGATGTGATCATTGTTCAAATTATAGATGAGGGATGCGGCATTCCGAAAGATAAAATTCCGAAGCTAAATGAAGCTTTTTACACAACGAAAGAAACTGGAACAGGCTTAGGATTAGTAGTTACGGAAAAAATTATTAAAGATCACCACGGTAAATTGAACTTTGAAAGTGAAGTTGGAGTTGGAACGACTGTTGAGATTATGTTGCCGATTTAATGATAGTGTAAGAGATAAATAGAAAACATCACTTAATCAAAAGTGATGTTTTTTTAAATTGATTTATCCCGCGTTAGCAGGTAGTAAGACTCCCACCTCCAAATTAAGCTGGGACAAAGAAGTTAGGTGGAGTCGGGCTGCCCGTAAAAGCCTGATTGGCGAGGGCTAATAATCAGAGGGGGATGGATACCACCCTGATTAAAGTTTCACTTTATCACATATATTTTATAGTAGTCTTAATTTTCTGCAAATAAGATTCAAGAAAAATGGTGGTACAATATATAAATGATACGAGAAGAGAGGATGTAGGTTAACACATGTACGTTACTGTAACAGAGGCAGCATATAAAAAGATTATGGATACGATTCCAAGTGAAACGAAATATATAAAGTTATTTTATGATAATGAAGGTTGCGGTTGTGTTATGAGCGGGATTATTGATTTAGTAGCCGTTTCAGAGAAAGATGAGCGCGATGTAGATATCGAATCAAGCGTACTAAACTTTATTGCAGATCGCACAAAGCTTGTATTTATGGATGATAAATTAACAGTTGATTGGCATGAAGTTGGAGGGACTTTCCAGCTGAAGAGCCCAAGCCAGTTTTATAATCCGAATATGAAGTTACATGTTCGATTATAATGAAGAGAGAAGGAGTATATAATATGCTCCTTTTTCTTATGGATTTTTTCACATAATGAAATGTACATATAGTTGAATTTTCTGTATAATTCTCTTTGCGGAGGGGGTTGCGCATGAAAAGATGGGGAATTGAGTTATTAATTTTAAGTGTCGTTATTATTTGGGGGATTAACTATACGATTGCGAAATATGGACTTTTAGAATTTACAGCAATAGAGTTTACTGCAGTTCGAATGATGACAGCAGCACCACTACTGTTATTACTTACGTTCTTTATCGAAAAGTCACTTTATATGGAGCGAAAAGATATACCAAGATTAATCATCGTTAGCGTTGTAGGTATTGTACTGTATCAAACGTTATTTATGGAAACTGTAAAATACACATCCGCTACAAATGCTTCTTTACTCATATCTATTTCACCTATTTTTACAACTGTGTTTGCGATTTTCTTGAAACAAGAAAAATTTTCTTCTCGAAAGTTAGTTGGTTCCATGATTGCCTTTATTGGTGCTACATTAGTTTTGGTAGCGGGGCATTCACTCGCTAGTTCTTTCTACGGAAATGGGATTGGACTTATTACATCAATATGTTGGGGACTTTATCCCGTTTTAGCAGGGCCGCTTATTAAAAAATACTCAGCATTACGTGTTACTGCATGGTCGACATTAGTTGGAGCGATTCCGCTCTTATTGTTAAGTGGTCCACATGTATTTGTCATGCCATTTCACATTACACACGGAATGACACTATTTGCTTTACTATATTCTATTTTCTTTGTAACAGTATTCGGTTTAGTCATGTGGTATGTTGGTATTCAAAAAATTGGTGCGTCACATACGATGGTATATATGTATATTACGCCGCTTGTAGCTGTTTTATTTGCAGCTGTATGGGCAAATGAATATGTATCGTTTCAACAAATAATCGGTGGAATCATCATTTTCTTCGGTCTATGGTTTGTGAAATCAGAGAAAGTAGAAGCTAATTCTATCGTGCAAGAACCTATATCAAAATAGGAAAACAGATCACCTATGATCTGCTTTCCTATTTTTTTATTTTTGGTAAAAATACGAGGAATAAAATGGCAGTAATAAGTGGGATTAAATTAAGAAAAGGAATGCGGAAGAGTGTAATTAGAATAATACCTGGAAGAAGAACACCGAGGACAGCATAGAAAATACTATGTTTTTTCGTGTACCAATACAAGGAAAGTCCAATAAGTGCAGGAACAATGAGATGAATGAGAGCCATTAAAAAATAAATCATTAGACGCCCCCTTTATTTATGTGCTTATTACATCATATCCGTATGTTCATAGATTGATATCAATTTTTTCATAATTGGACGAAAATGTTTTGAAAAACGTCACATTTATGAGGGATTCTATATTAGAAATCTTGTATAATATTATTTTCTAAAAGCATTTTAACAACATAAACATACCGTTTATGTTGTTTTTAATTTGAATGAAATAGATTTTAAGTAGTATGGACTCGAAAGAAATGAGTTATACAGCTTTTGTTGGATAAATATAAAAAACATTGAAGGGGAGTACAGCATGATTAGTTTGTCATTAAAATCGTTTAAAGTTCAATCATATTATCTACTAGGTATTCTGTTATTAGGCTGGATGTTAACACCGTTTTCAGCACATTTTCTAGGTGCAGGAATTGGACTTATTGTAAGCATGTATTGTGTTTGGATTTTAGGAAGGCGTATCGAAAAGCTTGGAGATAGTATAGTAAAGAAGACGAAAGCGCCGACGCTTGGTATGTTTAATCGCTTTGCAGCTGCAATTTTGGGTGCTATTATCATGTACGAAATTGAGCATCATATGGTAATGTGGGCATTTGCAGTAGGTATTCTGGGTGGTTATTTCTTAATCGTTATTAATTTAGGGTATTATAGTATGAAGGATGAAGAAGAATTAACAAAGGGCTGAAAAAGATAAAAAGATAAAAAGATAAAAAGCCTCTTTTTAGATGGAATAGAGGATCTGGCGATGGATAGAAGCGGTCAGATCCTTTTTTAGTCCCATGCGGTGTGAAACCAGAAGGATGTAGTGAGTGGGAAAATAGTTTATATGTTCGAAGCCGTGGTTTGTATGTATGGAAATCCGAGTATGTAAATTGAAAATTGGGCTTGGGAAGTTTTAAGTTGGAATAGAGGATCTGGCGATGGATAGAAGCGGTCAGATCCTTTTTTAGTCCCATGCGGTGTGAAACCAGAAGGATGTAGTGAGTGGGAAAATAGTTTATATGTTCGAAGCCGTGGTTTGTATGTATGGAAATCCGAGTATGTAAATTGAAAATTGGGCTTGGGAAGTTTTAAGTTGGAATAGAGGATCTGGCGATGGATAGAAGCGTTCAGATCCTTTTTTAGTCCCATGCGGTGTGAAACCAGAAGGATGTAGTGAGTGGGAAAATAGTTTATATGTTCGAAGCCGTGGTTTGTATGTATGGAAATCCGAGTATGTAAATTGAAAATTGGGCTTGGGAAGTTTTAAGTTGGAATAGAGGATCTGGCGATGGATAGAAGCGTTCAGATCCTTTTTTAGTCCCATGCGGTGTGAAACCAGAAGGATGTAGTGAGTGGGAAAATAGTTTATATGTTCGAAGCCGTGGTTTGTATGTATGGAAATCCGAGTATGTAAATTGAAAATTGGGCTTGGGAAGTTTTAAGTTGGAATAGAGGATCTGGCGATGGATAGAAGCGTTCAGATCCTTTTTTAGTCCCCTGTGGTGTGAAACTAGAAGGATGTAGTAAGTGGGGAATAGTTTGTGTGTTCGAAGCTGTGATTTGTATGTGGGTAAATTAAAGAATATATAGAAAGAAGCTTACGCGGAAAACGTAAGCTTCTTTTTTATGTAAGTGTGTGTAACCGTTAAGCCGCATTGGGTTTTGTCGGTGAGTACGTGGAACTTTACGGTTACACGACACTTATTCATATGAGTAAAAGGGTTATTCCAACAGAAAATTTGTAATTAAGCGATTGGACCGCCTAAGTTAATAATAGCTTCAGAAACGCTATCGAATTTTTTGAAGTTTTCTTTAAATTCGTTTGCAAGCTCAATTGCTTTCACTTTGTAAGCATCTTTATCAGCCCAAGTTTGTTCAGGCATTAATACTTCATCAGGTACACCTGGAACATGACGAGGTACTTCAAGGCCAAAGATGTCGTGTTTTGCAGTTTCAGCTTTAGCAAGTTCACCGCTTAGTGCTGCTTGAATCATTGCACGAGTGTAACCTAAGTTCATACGTTTACCAACGCCGTATTCGCCACCAGTCCAGCCAGTGTTTACTAAGAATACTTTCGCATCATGTTTCTCGATTTTTTCACCAAGCATTTCAGCATAACGAGATGCATCAAGCGGTAAGAACGGTGAACCGAAGCAAGTAGAGAATGTAGCTTGCGGAGATGTAACACCGCGCTCTGTTCCTGCTAGCTTACTAGTGTAACCGCTTAAGAAATGGTACATAGCTTGCTCTTTTGATAACTTGCTGATTGGAGGCAATACGCCAGATGCATCAGCAGTTAAGAAAATAATTGTATTTGGATGTCCTGCAACACTTGGCAGTACGATATTGTCAATCGCATGCATAGGGTATGCAGCACGTGTATTTTCTGTTAAAGTAGTATCGTTATAGTCAGCGATGCGTGTTTGACCATCAATGACAACGTTTTCTAAAACTGAACCAAATTTGATTGCATCGAAGATTTGTGGTTCTTTTTCATGAGAAAGGTTTACACATTTTGCATAGCAACCGCCTTCAATATTGAATACGCCGTTATCAGACCAACCGTGCTCATCGTCACCGATTAATTTACGGTTTGGATCAGCAGATAATGTTGTTTTGCCTGTTCCAGATAAACCGAAGAATAGTGCTACGTCGCCTTCTTCGCCTACGTTTGAAGAGCAGTGCATAGAAAGAATGTCTTGTTCAGGTAGTAAGAAGTTCATAATAGAGAAGATTGATTTTTTCATTTCTCCAGCATATTCTGTACCACCGATTAGTACGATACGTTTTTCGAATGAAACCATAATGAATGCTTCAGAATTTGTACCGTCAATCGCTGGATCTGCTTTGAAGTTTGGTGCAGAAACAATTGTGAACTCTGATTCGTGAGTTGCTAATTCTTCTTCATTTGGACGAATAAATAATTGATGTACGAACAAATTATGCCATGCATATTCGTTAACAACTTGAATTGGTAGGCGATAGTTGCGATCAGCGCCAGCAAATCCTTTGAAGATGAATAACTCTTCTTTTTCTTTTAAGTATTCTAAAACTTTTATATATAATTTATTAAAATGTTCTTCAGAGATCGGTTGGTTCACGGCTCCCCAAGCAATTTTGTCAGCAACCGATGCTTCCTTCACAATAAATTTATCTTTAGGAGAACGTCCTGTGTATTTTCCTGTTGAAGCAGAAACGGCACCAGTAGAAGTTAATTTCCCTTCGTTTCGCATTAATACTTTTTCCACTAATTGCGGAACACTTAATTGAATCTGTGCATTGCTTCCGTTCAATAATTCATGTAAACCAATTTGGACATTCACAGTACTCATATTTATATACCATCCTTTTCATTTAATGAAATATTTCTCGTAATCCCCATCAATAGTATAACACAATTATATAAATAATGTATACTATTTATTTATTTTTGTTTGTGTGAATGTATCATTTCCCTATTAATATTTCATTCTATGGGTATTGAGAAAAACTTTCCGGAAAATGTGAATATTAATTGACAAATGAATATCATTTCTTTAGTATAGGTTGGGACGGATACTCTCTTATCCCGAGCTGGCGGAGGGACAGGCCCGATGAAGCCCAGCAACCTCACTTGTAGTGGTAAATACAGGTGAATAGGTGCTAAAACCTGTGCGAGGCTAACGGTCTCGAACGATAAGAGCAAAGGGCAAAAAGCAGTATGCAAGTAGCAAATTAAACCTTTCCTCTATGTTAAGTAGGAAAGGTTTTTCTGTATGCTTGTGTGGGAGAATAAATGTATGTCGCAGTTTGTGGCAAATTAAGGATGAGTTCCGTACAATATATACAATTACTGTAGGGAGGTTTACCACATGACAAAAAAACGTCATCTGTTCACATCTGAGTCTGTAACTGAAGGACATCCAGATAAAATTTGTGACCAAATTTCTGATTCAATTTTAGATGCGATCTTAGCAAAGGACGCAAATGCACGTGTAGCTTGTGAAACAACTGTAACAACTGGTTTAGTATTGGTAGCGGGGGAAATTACGACTTCTACTTACGTAGATATTCCAAAAATCGTTCGTGAAACAATTCAAGGCATTGGTTACACACGCGCAAAATACGGATTCGATGCAGAAACTTGTGCAGTTTTAACATCTATCGATGAGCAATCTGCTGACATCGCTATGGGTGTTGACCAAGCACTAGAAGCACGCGAAGGTCAAATGACTGACGCTGAGATTGAGGCAATTGGTGCGGGAGACCAAGGTTTAATGTTTGGCTTCGCATGTAATGAAACACAAGAATTAATGCCACTTCCAATCTCGCTTGCTCACAAATTAGCTCGTCGTTTAACTGAAGTACGTAAAGATGACACATTATCATACTTACGTCCGGATGGAAAAACGCAAGTTACAGTTGAGTATGATGAAAATGGTAAACCTGTACGTGTGGATACAATTGTAATTTCTACACAACATCATCCAGATGTTACGTGGGAAGAAATCGATCGCGATTTAAAAGAGCACGTAATTAAAGCTGTAGTTCCAGCAGAATTAATGGATGGAGAAACGAAATTCTTCATTAACCCAACTGGCCGCTTCGTAATTGGTGGACCACAAGGTGATGCTGGTTTAACAGGACGTAAAATCATCGTTGATACTTACGGTGGATACGCTCGCCATGGCGGTGGTGCATTCTCTGGTAAAGATGCAACGAAAGTTGACCGTTCTGCAGCATATGCAGCTCGTTATGTTGCGAAAAACATCGTAGCAGCTGGTCTTGCTGACAAAGCAGAAGTACAACTTGCATACGCAATTGGCGTAGCACAACCAGTATCAATTTCAGTTGATACATTAGGCACTGGTAAAGTATCTGAAGACGTATTAGTAGAACTAGTTCGTAACAACTTCGATCTTCGCCCAGCTGGTATTATTAAAATGCTAGACCTACGTCGCCCAATTTACAAACAAACAGCAGCTTACGGCCACTTCGGACGTACTGATGTAGATCTTACATGGGAACGTACAGACAAAGCAGCTACTTTAAAAGAGCAAGCTGGTCTATAATATATGAAAAAAAGCTTTGCGCTGTGTGCGCAAAGCTTTTTTTATTTGGTTTTATCAAGCATTAACGGGCAGTAAGCCTCCCACCTCAAAATTCGGCTGTAAAGCAAAAAAGTTAGGTAGGAGGCTAACTGCCCGTAAAAGCCCGATTGGTGAAGGCTAATAATCAGTGGGGAAGAACAAAATCCCCACTGATTAAAGTTTCACTTTATTTACTACTTGAATGCAAGAACTACAATAAACTTCCCCGTCTAGCTCAATATACTTCTTCATATTTGTCATACCACTTGCCGGAAATGGCATATGAATCCACGCTTTTTCATACGTTTGTATTTCCTTTTCACATGATTTACAAAGGATTGGTTTCTTACGGAACATAGACGGTCACCCTTTCAGTTGGCGTGCTTTTCCTGCGCAAAAAGCACTGCTCAGTAAAAATAGCGTTGCGAATATAATACTCACTAATGTAGCATTGGCTTCATACATAATTGTGTAAAGATATGTATGATAAAATGAAGAAAAGTCTTTAGGAAAGGAAAGATGAAAAATGAGTGTAACTGAACATAAAAAACAAGCTCCAAAAGAAGTGCGCTGCAAAATCGTGACGATTTCTGATACACGTACGGAAGAGACGGATAAGAGCGGACAACTATTACATGAATTATTAAAAGAAGCAGGACATAAAGTGACCTCTTATGAAATTGTGAAAGATGATAAAGAAAGTATCCAGCAAGCAGTGTTAGCAGGTTATCATAGGGACGACGTTGATGTCGTGTTAACGAATGGCGGAACTGGTATTACGAAACGTGATGTAACGATTGAGGCAGTGTCAGTGTTATTAGATAAAGAAATTGTTGGATTTGGTGAGTTGTTCCGTATGATAAGTTACTTAGAAGATATCGGAAGTAGTGCGATGTTAAGTAGAGCAATTGGCGGTACAATTGGGCGTAAAGTTGTCTTTTCAATGCCAGGATCTAGCGGAGCGGTTCGTCTTGCGATGAATAAGTTAATTTTACCGGAATTAGGTCATATTACATTTGAGCTGCATCGTCAATGAGTAAGTGTGCTGGAATTGTATTAGCAGGAGGTATGTCGAGCCGATTCGGTGAGCCGAAAGCGTTAGCCATTTGGAAGGGAACTACTTTTGTAGAGCATATCGTGAAAGTGATGGAAAGTATTTTGCAAGATGTTGTTGTTATTAGTCATACTGATATAAAAGAGCGAGTAGAGCAACTCGTACAAGTTCCTGTTATAGAAGATATTCCGCATTATAAAGGGAATGGACCACTTGCTGGAATCGTATCAGGAATGGAATATATAGAAGCAGATTGGTACGCTATTATGCCTTGCGATGCGCCAAATGTTTTGCAAGAATGGTTTACCATTTTACTAGAGCAAACGAGCAATGAATATGATGCGGTTGTACCTATTATTAATGGAAGAAAACAACCGTTACTTGCAGCGTATAATAACCGCGTGAAAGAAAAGATTTATGCTTTGCTTCAAGAAGAAAAAAGAAGTATGGGCCAGCTTTTATCACAATGTAATGTGAAATATATTGCTGGTGAAGATGTACAAGCGAATGTAGATTGGTTTATAAATGTGAATACGAAAGAAGAATATGTGCAGGCTCAAAAAGACCTTTCAAATGAATGAAAGGTTTTTTGGTATACAGAAATTGGGGAACAATTACTGTATAAAGGTATGTGAGTAAGTTGATTTTAAGGGGATTCTTAAAATCAACTTACAGTAAAAAATACTGTATAACCATATATTAATTTTTATGGGTTTTTATTACAAGTCTGTTTAGTTATGTATCTTTTTGTTATAATGAATATAGGAATAAAATGATATTTCACCTTATGTATCATTTATTAAACTAAAATTTATAACTGTGTAATAAACTCCCTTCGTTTTTTGGAAGGGAGTTTTTCTGTTTAAGCGAGTAATTCTGATGCAGTGTGCTGAAGGACTTCTGCATATTGGTCAAGTAAGCCACGAAGGATCTCATCCCAGCTTTTTGATTTAGCATAAGACGAAGCTGCTATGCCCATTTGCATAAGTTGATCTTCATTTTGCAATAAAGAATTGATGGAGAATAGAAAGGAATCTGTATCTTTTGGTGGACAAAGAATTCCTGTTTTTCCATCTGTAATAATATTTTTAACCCCGCCACTATTCGCACCAATAACAGGTGTACCACATGCGAGTGACTCCAGCACGACGTTCCCAAATGTTTCAGTAGTAGATGGAAATACCATTAGATGGGAGGAAGCATAGACTTCAGCTAAATCTTTACCTTGTAAATATCCAGTAAAGGTTACATTTGTTTTTGGAACATTTTCATGCAGGCCCTTGGCAAGAGGTCCATCTCCAGCGATGAGCCAATGAATATCGTCACGTTCTTTGTTTGTCGTTTGAATAAGTGTTTGAAGAGTATCGATATCTTTTTCAGGAGCAAGGCGCCCGACGTAGGAAAGAATATATTTCGCTGTAATATTATATTTTTTTCGGAATAGGTCTTTATTGTAAGTTGGATGAAAGAGAGTACAATCTACACCACGTCCCCAAATATAGAGCTGTTGAAATCCTTTTTTCTTTAATTGATGTAATGTTTCAGGAGAAGGAACAAAGTTTTTTTGCATATGACTATGAAACCAGCTTAAATAGTTCCATAGCATATTGGAGAGAAATTCGATTTTGTAATAGCGTAAATAGGCGTCAAAATCAGTATGATAAGAACCGACAACTGGGATATTTAACTTTTTGGCATAATATAACCCACAAAGTCCCATATTGAAAGGCGTAGCGATGTGAATGATATCAGGTTTAAAGGCAAGAAGTTCCCGCTTAATGCGCGGAGTAGGAAAGGCAAAGCGACATTCTGGATATAATATTGTTAACGGGATACTTCTCATTTTGTTCACATTCGCTACGAAATTATCTTCTGCCGTATGCTGAGGGGCGAAAACAGAATAGGCGATATTTTCTTTTTGAAAATATTTAGTTAAACGTTCCAAAGTTTTCGCCACACCGTTGACTTGTGGTGTAAATGTATCGGTAAATATGGCGACTCTCATCATATCGCTCCTTTACATGAGTGGAATGAGTTGATAAAAAGAGATGATGCCAGAGCAAGTGCCAAGGCACATGCCTACAAATACATCTGACGGATAATGAAGCCCTAAATAAATACGGGAAATACCGACGCATAATGCTAACGGTAATAGAAAAGCAAGCAAGTTTGGATTATAGCAAATAAATGGAATGAGGACAGAGAAAACAGCCGTTGTATGTCCGGATGGAAAAGAATGATCTTTTAAAGGCTGTACTGGATATTTCGCATCTTGAATTGTTAAATAAGGACGTTTTCGTGGATACCATCTTTTTAATATTTGCACAGGAATATGGCTAATTGTTAAAGAAATAGCAGTTGCAATTGCAGCTTGATGCAAATTCCCTGTTGCGAAAATTAAAAAGAATAGGGTAAGTGCAATGGAAAAACTTGCACCACCGATATGGGTAATATTGCTGAAAAAGATGTTTAATGTTTTTTGATCAAAGTAGCGATTAATTCCTTTGAAGATGTAACATTCTATTTTATATAGTCCACTGACCTTCATGAGATTTTTCCTCCCTCATTTACATATATATGGAGTTATTAACTTCTATTTTAATAAGATTTTATTGAGGGGATAATAAGGTTTTGTAAAGAAAAAGTTAGATTTTTTCATAAAAAAAGCTGCCAGTCTTATGGCAGCGATAAAATCACTTTTGTAACGATTTATAATATTGTCCTTTTTCAACGTATTGTGTGCGGATACGTTCCATATCTTTACGGTCTTCTTCTGTTAATTCGCGAATGACCTTCGCAGGGCGACCGAAAGCTAACGTATTAGGAGGGATTTTCTTTCCTTGTGAAACGAGACTACCAGCACCGATGAAAGCTCCTTCACCAATTTCAGCGCCATCTAATATGATAGATCCCATTCCGATTAAAGCATCTTTTTCAATTTTGCAGCTATGTAAAATAACTTGATGCCCAACGGTAACGTCATCTTCTAAAATAAGAGGATACTGGGGGCTTTGGTGAAGTGTACATTGATCTTGTACATTTACTCTATTTCCAATTATCGTTGGTGATACATCACCGCGGATGACTGTATTAAACCAAATGCTAGATTCTTCGCCAATTGTCACATCGCCTGTAATGGTAACATAGTCAGCGATAAAAGCACTACTCGCAATTTTCGGATTTTTTTCTTTGTAAGGATATATCATGTAAAGCCTTCCTTTCCTAGAGACTAGTTTTAGTGTATCAAATTATGAGAAAGAGTGAAATGGAGGAGGTCCGTATGTGGAATTATGAAGCAGAGGAAGCGAAAGCTGTAGTCGTTATCGTGCACGGCGCAATGGAATATCACGGACGTTACGAAGCTATAGCAGAAATGTGGAATCATATCGGCTACCACGTTGTGATGGGAGACCTTCCATCACATGGAACGACTTCGAGAAATAGAGGACATATTGATTCATTTGATGAATACATAGAGGAAGTTAAATTATGGGTGAAAGAGGCAAGGAAGTATCGATTACCTATTTTTATATTTGGTCATAGTATGGGTGGTCTTATTGTCATTCGTATGATGCAAGAAACGAAGAGAGAAGATGTAGATGGTATTATTTTAAGTTCACCATGTTTAGGTGTATTAACTGGACCTTCTGCTCCGCTTCGAGCTGCCTCAAAAATATTAAATGTTGTTGCTCCAAAATTGCAATTTGCAACGAACCTTACAGTGGAAATGTCAACTCGTAATCATGAAGTGAGAGATGCGATGGAGAATGATTCATTGTTCTTGCGCAAAGTATCAGTACGTTGGTATAGTGAATTGATTAAGTCTATCGAAATTGCGCATAAAAAAATAGGCGATTTTCCAGACGTTCCACTCTTGCTAATGCAGGCTTGTGAGGATAAACTTGTAGATAAAACACGTGTCCGTACTTGGTTTGATAATGTTAAAATAAGTGATAAGGCTTTTAAAGAATGGCCGAATTGTTATCATGAGTTATTAAATGAGTATGAGCGTGATGAAATTTTGAATTATATTCAGTCATTTACTGAAATACGCATCAATAACATAATAGAAACAAATAAGTAAATTATTTGTACATTGAATAGAGGAGATGAAGGAAGAAGTGAACGTACCGAGTAATCCCATAACGCTCATGGCGAAAGTATACCGTGATGTGTTTCCGGTAGTACACCATGAGCTAGCGATGTGGAAAGAGCGTGCCTACCATATTCCGAATGACGAGCTTCATAGTCAGGCAATCGCAAGTATTGAGAATAAAACGTTTCATTGCGAGGGCGGTGGCATTTTAGCGCTACTAGCAAATGAACATCGTGAGGAATGTATTCGTTTTATCGTAGCTTATCAAACGATTAGCGACTATTTAGATAATTTATGTGATCGTAGTACATCACTTGACCCGAAAGACTTTGCGGCTCTTCATGAGTCGATGGTAATGGCATTAAGCCCTGAAGTTGAAGGGGGCGGTAACTATTATCGTTATCGTGATGATCAAGATGATGGTGGTTATTTAGATGAGCTTGTTGAAACATGTCAGGATGTTTTAAAGAAAACGAAGCATTATGATAAAATTGCTCCAATTCTTCATGAACTTGCTTGTTATTATTGTGATTTGCAAATTCATAAACACGTGAAGTTAGAAGAAAGAGAACCACGCTTAAAAACATGGTTTGAAGCGCATAAAGAAAATTTACCACCGATGAGTTGGTTTGAGTTTTCAGCATGTGCAGGTTCTACGCTTGGAATTTTCTGTCTTGTAGCATATGCATTTCATGATGAGTTACATGAAGAAGATATTGTGAAAATTAGACAAGGGTATTTTCCATACGTACAAGGACTTCACATTTTACTTGATTATTTCATCGATCAAGAAGAAGACCGTATCGGCGGAGATTTGAATTTCTGTAGTTATTATGAAAACGAGCAAGCTATATTAGATCGTATGAAACATTTTGTAGAAGAAGCAGAGAAGAGCATTGGTGATTTGCCTCATGCGAAGTTTCATCGTCTCATAAGCCGAGGATTACTTGGTATTTATTT
The DNA here is from genome assembly GCF_038007445.1 of Bacillus sp. FSL P2-0099. Lineage (NCBI taxonomy): Bacteria > Bacillati > Bacillota > Bacilli > Caryophanales > Bacillaceae > Bacillus > Bacillus sp. FSL P2-0099. Next base: position 4,684,972 of record NZ_JBBOXE010000001.1, on the reverse strand, counting down.
ATCAGATCAAAAAGTATCAGCGCAAAAGAATATGCACAAAATGGCACGGCGCATTGTAAAATACGGAGGGCTCACTTCACGATTCTTCTACTGGAACGGGAAGATGTACCGAAAGAAAATGGCGCAGTGATGAAGAAAACCACTCTTGTAGAGTGGTTTTCTTATTATGATTGTATTTTTGAAAATACATATATGAGAAGTTCAATTGCGAAAATAACTAAAACAGATAGTCCGAATAAAGGCATGACAGCGCCTAGTATAACCATCATGATAAAGAAAACGATTATGCTTTTCTTATCTCTTTGCTTTGGCGGTGCTGCTAATTTTCCTTTTGGCTTTCTTGCTAACCACATTTTTATTCCGTAATAAATGAGAAGTAATAAAGATAATGTCGTTAGTAAGCATAATATTTTATTTGGCCATCCGAATAAATGTCCTTCGTGAAGCGGGATACCGTAAGTAAACCATTGTGCAAATAATCCATAATCACGATAGTCCGTTTTGGAAATAAGTTCTCCGCTATATTGATCAAAATAAGCTGTTATTTCTTCATTTGGTGCGACATGCATACCCGTAATACCGGAACCGCTTGATTTCGAAACGGTGAATACACCTTTCGGATCAGCCGGTAGTGAGATAACATATGGCTTCTTTATTTCAATTCCTTTTTGTAATTCATCGACAGAAATTGCTTTTGGCTCATTTGAATTCGATTCAGGAGGAGCTTCTTTTCTAGTTGCCCACGGTAATTCTTTTACCTTCGATTCAGGCGGTGCCATATACAATGTCGGATATCCAATCGATTCATTCGACGATGCGATTTTATAAATTTGGTTCCCCATAAATCCTGACCATGGTAATCCAGATGCGACTAACAAAACGAGTGGAATTGTAAATATAATACCGATAATAGAATGACGTCGTTTTGCTTTTTCTCGCTTAGTGGATGCGGGTGTGTTTTTGAATTGGCGTATACTCATATACAATCCAGTCACAATTAAAAAGATTGTCCAGCATGCCGCAAGCTCTACAGTATAGTTGACGACAGTGCCACCAACTAAAAGAGAACTATGTAATTCCCGCATTATATTGGCAAAAGTTTCACTTGCATTTTGATCTCCAACAATTTGATTATTGCTATCTAAATACACATATTTTTGCTTTCCTGTATATTCATTTGCAATAGTAAGTCTCGTATTATAATCCCCATTAAACTCACTAATTTTCGCCACACTATAATGTGGATATTTTTTCTCTGTTAAGAAAAGCGAATCAGCCATCGAAATAGACTCTGTTTGGGCGCTCTTCCCAAAATATAAATCTTTATAGATGAAATCTTCAACTTCCTCCCGAAATAAATACCCAATTCCGCTCAGTGACAATGTAATAAGAAGCGGCGTAATAAAAAGCCCGGCGTAAAAATGCCACCTCCAAAAAATATAATGAAGCGAACGATTTACTTTCATACTTCAGTTCCCCTAACCTTCCCTATATGAATAAACTACTTATTTAATATAGCGAGATTAAGTGTGATTACTTTGAAATAATTGTGAAAAAAGTTAAAAGTTTTGGTTATTTTTATCAAACATAAAACACATTTTAAAAAGGATGTGTTCTATGTTTATGAAGACTTTTTTATATTTGATGCATAGATCCTAACAACTGCTTTCGCAAGACATTGAGCGGAATCAACAAAGTCCTCACTCACCACCACATTCAAATCGGTACATGCGATAATAGCGGTATCTACTTCGTCTTTTAACTGTAAAACGAGCAGACTCCATAATTTACGAGCTTCCTCAATTTCTCCGCCTTTAATACAAGTAATAATTTGATTAATCATTTCTTGCCATTGTTCATTATGAATGTACTCTATATCACGTTTTGTAATTCCATCTTGGTAAATACTTGCTTGAACAGTCGCTTCTGTTGCAAGAAGAGCGACTCTTTTTGTATTTTCAGGAATTGCTTTTAACGTCTCATCGACTATATTCAAAATAGGAATGGTAATAGAACGCTGTAATTCCTCGAAATAAAGATGCGCTGTATTACATGGCATTGCGATGAAATCTACACCAGTACTTTCAAGTTTTTGCGCTCCTTCAATAATCGCTTTTTTCATCGCCGCATGATCAATAGGGCGATCCATATAAAACGGTGTTGGGCACGAATAAATCATCATATGAGGAAAGTCCATATCATGCTTTGCTCCATAAATTGTTTGGCACTTTGCTACAACTGTATCGACGAATGGTCCGGTTGATTTTGGACCCATTCCTGCTAGTATTCCAATCATTGTTTAGTCCCCTTTAATATGTAATCAAAAACGTTTTCTGCGAACGAGAAAAAGAAATAAAGTAAGTAATAAAAATGAATATACGATAGCCCAAGCTGTAAGCCATAGAGTATGAGTAAGTATATTATATTTGTATTGTCCAAGCATTATAAAGCTTTCGACAGGTGGTAAAAACCATAGTAACTCTTTTTTTAACCGGATTGAGGCAATCGTCATAAGTAATATAAATGTAAGACTAAGCCAAGCGGTGCTTGCTTTTTGAATAATATTTCTAGTAAATAATGTTGCGATTGAAATTCCTAGTATAGATAAAGACATGTGAGCGAGAAATCCGACTAGAAATAAAGAAGCTGTCATTTTTTCATTAAACATTTGCAAAATAATTGGATAGATTACGGATATAAAAGATAAAACAGTACAAATAAGAAGAGCCGTAATATATTTACCAACGTATAATGCCGAAATATTATTTGTATGTGAAATAGTGATTTGTTCTTGTACAGGATCTTCAGTATGAAAAATTGTGACTGTAATCCAGGCAGATAATAAATAAAGTGCGAGTGCTGTTTCTAAGTATGTTGGTACAATGGGAGTTGGTTTATATGTATATACAAAAAGTAAGCTTATGCAGTACATCGCAATAGGAGGAATGTACTTATACGATTTCGTGTAGTCGAGAAAATGGTAACGAATAAGCGCAAACATAATAAACCTTCTTTCGATTTAAAAATTAGGCTGTAGCAGTGTGATAGATGCTTTTTTATGTAATAAAAACTGAAGCATTTCGTTTGCATATTCCTTTTCGATTTGTAATTGAATGAGGCTTTGATTTGAATTGTGTGTAACTTGTATAAATCCTGATTGCTTTTGTAGTTCTATAGCTGAAAATGTTTCGTGAACAATTGCCTCAATATAGACCTGTTCTGTTGATTTTTGCACAGAGGTATCTTCCGCAATTGTATGATTTGCTAATGTCACAATTCTATCGGCGAAGTTTTCTAGTAGTTGTTTTTCGTGACATGTGAAGAGTATAGATATGCCTTGTTGTTTTAATGAGAGTAAAATATGCTCTAATTCTTGCTGAGAGTTAGGGTCGAGTCCAGAAAGAGGTTCATCTAGAATTAATAAATGGACGTCCGTAAGTAATGCTTGCATAATGCCTGTTTTTTGTTTCATACCTTTTGAAAAGTTTCGTACAACGTAATGCTTTGCATGATGTAGATGAAAAGATTCAAGGAGCATCGGAATTTTATTTCTTAAATATTTTGTTGATAAACCGTGAATGTGGCCGAGATGATATAAATAATCCTCTAATGTAAAACGAATTCCTTCAGGAAAATGTTCAGGGACATAACTGATTTGTATATGTTCTTTTCTTTGAAGTGTCCCTGCCGTAGGTGGAATAAAGCCTGCAATTATTTTGAGTAAAGTACTTTTTCCAGTCCCGTTCCCACCAATAATAGCGAGTGCTTCTCCTTCTGGAATGGATAAATCGATGTTGTCTAGTATAAGTGATTTGCCATACTTCTTTTGAATTCCCCTTAGTTCTACTAGCAAAGTTCTATCCTTCTTTCTTCAAATATTGTATACATCCATTATATAGGAGAATAAGAAAAAGACGTGCAATGAATGCACGTCTTTTTTTGTTATGTTTTGTCGAATGATCGATATATCTGAAAAATCGTTGATATAATTATCCTGCTATTTGCCGGACAGTAAACCTCACTGATTAAAGTTTCACTTTATCGCTTCTCAATCGCCACAATAAATGGCGGGTTATTTTGCTGGTTAATGAAGCCGTATCGCAAAACGTGAGCTTCTTTTTGATCTAGTTCTTCTGCAAATTTAAGTACAGCGTCGCGTTCTACTTGTCCTTCTGGATGTCCGTGGTAAATGACAAGGACGATGATACCTTCAGGTGCCATTACTTCTAATAATTGCTCGATCGCCGAGATTGTTGAGTTCGGTTTTGTGACGATATGCTTGTCACCGCCTGGAAGGTAACCTAAGTTGAAGATAGCGCCTGTTACTTTTCCTTTTGCATCTTCTGGTAGTACGGATAGAAGCGTATCGTGACTATCGTGAACTAAAACAGTACGTTCAAAAAGCTCTTTTTCTTTTAGGCGGATAGTAGAGCTTTCAATTGCTTCTTTTTGAATATCAAATCCAAATACTTTTCCGTTATCTCCAACGATTTCAGCTAGGAAGCAAGTGTCATGTCCATTTCCTAAAGTTGCATCTACAGCGTAATCGCCTTCTTTAACAGCCGTTTGCAGCAGCGAGCGAGCAAACGGTAATACACGTTCTAATTTCATTTTTGTTTCTCCTCATTTGCATATTTTCCTTGCCAGCTTCCGCGGCGTACAAATTCTGCATCGATGGAATTTAATACTTCCCATTTATTTAAGCTCCACATTGGGCCAATCATTAAATCAGGCGGACCGTCACCTGTGATGCGGTGCACAATTACATCTTCTGGAATAATTTCAAGTTGGTCAACAACGAGACTTACGTAATCTTCAAGAGAAAGGAACTCGAGTTGTCCTTTTTCATATTGCTTCACCATTGGCGTTCCTTTTAATAAATGAAGTAAATGAATTTTAATTCCTTGTACGTCAAGCTTCGCTACTTCACGAGTTGTTTCCATCATCATGTCGTAATCTTCAAGTGGAAGACCGTTAATAATATGAGAGCAAACTCTAATGCCATGTTTGCGTAATTTATTTACGCCTTCCACATAAGATGGATAATCGTGAGCACGGTTAATAAGATTTGCAGTACGTTCATGAACAGTTTGTAGTCCGAGTTCAACCCAAAGGTACGTACGTTTATTTAAGTCCGCTAAATATTCAACGACATCGTCTGGTAAACAATCTGGACGAGTTGCGATAGAAAGACCGACAACGTCTTTTTCTGCTAGAAGCGGTTCGAATTTTTCTTTTAACACTTCAAGTGGTGCATGTGTATTTGTGTAAGCCTGAAAATAAGCGATACATTTTCCGTCTTTCCACTTTGAGTGCATTTTTTCTTTCATTTCATGATATTGCGTTATAACATCATCGCGGCGATCGCCAGCGAAGTCACCAGATCCAGCAGCACTACAAAACGTGCAACCACCGTAAGCAACTGTACCGTCACGGTTCGGGCAATCGAAGCCAGCATCTAATGAAACTTTAAAGATTTTTTCACCAAATTCATTTCGTAAGTGGTAATTCCATGTATGATAACGTTTATTGTCATTTGTATATGGAAAAGGGTTTTGAACCTTCATTATTTTCCCTCCTAAGACGAGTCAAAATGAAACAAAATCCATTATAACATACTCATAAGGTTCATATGGAAGGGACACACTAAAGGGGAATTGAAGCAAGGAGGGACAATTATGGCAGAGCGTCAATCACTTGAAGAGTATATTACACAGGCAGAACAAGCGGTGGAATATGCGAAAGAACAATTAGACCAAGGCATGAGACAAGAGCATTACAATACGATGGAGTATTCGGATGCTCAGTTACAATTAGAACAAGCATATAACGACTTACAAACTATGCAGCAACATGCGAATGATGAGCAACGTGAGCAATTAAATAGAGCACGTATGGCAATTCGCCAATTGCAACATCAAATGATTATTACACCGCACTAATAAGGAGTGAATGTAATGGCGAAACGTTCAGATCAAAATAATCCAGAGCAAAAAACGCAAAATGGACATAACGCTGAATTTTCAAATGAACTTGATCCAGTTGTTCAAGTGAAACAGCGTAACAGTAAAAAAGGACAACCTCAAAGATCGAAGCAATCAGAGTAAACCAGGTCGAAATACGACCTGGTTTTATTTTATTACAAAAGTGTAAGGTAATTGTAATGTTAACAAATAGCAGTTCACCTCCAAAAGGCGCAAAATAGGTAATGGAAAAACAAGTGTAGGAGGATATATATGACGAAACCAGTTGTAGACGTGAAAAACGTTCAAAAAGTGTACGGTAAAAAAGGTGAGAACCAATCACACGCGTTAAAAGGTGTTTCATTCTCAATTCAAGAGGGTGAGTTTGTTGGAATTATGGGACCATCTGGTTCTGGTAAAACGACATTGTTAAATGTAATTTCAACGCTTGATAAAGCAACGGGCGGCGTTGTTGAAATTGCGGGTACGGACATTACGAAAATGAAGCAAGGTGAGCTTTCTGATTTCCGTTCGCAAAAGTTAGGATTCATTTTCCAAGACTTCAACTTATTAGAGAACTTATCTATTTATGAGAACATTGCACTTCCACTTTCACTTCAAGGTGTTTCATCACGTAATATTGGACCGAAAGTAGAGAAAGTAGCGGATATGTTAGGGATTACAGAAATTCTTCAAAAGTATCCAACTGAAGTATCCGGTGGACAGAAACAGCGTTCAGCAGCAGCACGCGCACTAGTGCATGAGCCGGCAATTATTTTAGGAGACGAGCCAACAGGAGCTCTTGATTCGAAAAATGCAGCAAGTTTACTTGATGCGATGACAAACTTAAATGAAGAACAAGGCGTATCTATTATGATGGTTACGCATGATCCATATAGTGCAAGTTACTGTCAGCGTATTTTATTCATTCAAGATGGTGAGCTATATAAAGAAATTCATCGCGGTGGTACGCGTGAAGAGTTCTACAAAGAAATTTTAGATGTACTTGCAGATTTAGGTACACAAAAAGCGTAAGAAAGGAGGTTTCAGTATGTTATTTAAACTTTCCATGTCAGGGCTAAAGAGTAAGCTGAAAGATTATATTGTCTTACTTGTTGGTCTTGTCATGTCGATTTCAATTTTTTATATGTTCCAAACGTTAGCGCTGAATAAAGCGTTTATCGAATCCAATTCTGTTATTAAGTCTATTGGTTTCGTATTCCAAGCAGGTTCATTTTTATTAGCAATTATAACGTTCTTCTACATTTTATATGCAAACTCTTTCTTATTATCTCTTCGTCAAAAAGAGTTTGGTATGTACATGATGTTAGGTGCAAAAAAGCATAAAGTTACATTACTTATGTTTATTGAAACGATTGTATTAGGTGCTGCGTCTCTTGCGATTGGACTTACAGTTGGTGTAGGACTTGCAGAAGGTATCGGACAGTTATTAATGAAACAATTAGAATTTGCTGGTGAAGGCTATAAGGCATTTTATCTACCATCTATGACTGTTACTTGCATTTTCTTCTTTGCATTATTTGTATTATCAGCAATTATGAACAGTATTAAGTTATCACGTATTTCAGTACTGCAACTTGTACATGCAGATGCACAAACAGAACGTGTTGCGGTAAAAGGAAAAATGACAGGTGTCGTTGCAATCCTTGCTGTTATTTTATTAGGAATTGGCTATGCATCAATGATTTACATGGAAAGACTAAGAGAAATGGGAATCCTTATTGCATTAATTACAACAACAACTGGTACTTACATGCTATTTGGATCACTTCTCCCAGTTATCATTAGAAAGTTAAAGAGTAATAAAAAGCGTAGTGAAAAAGGACTTAATGCTTTTACGTTTGCACAATTAAATTTCCGTATTAATAGCTTAACGAAAGTACTTGCAACGGTAGCGATGTTAGTTGCTCTTGGAGCGGGTGCAATTTCAGGTGGTATGGCGTTTAAAAATAACGTTATAAAAATGGTTGATGGTTTAGTAATATATGATTCAGTTATTCATAACCCAACAGCTGAAGAAAAGAAAATTTTAGATGGTATTACATTTAAAGAGAAAAATGAATATCGTTACAAAGTTGATAATAAATACGTTTATTATGTAAAAGAAGATTTAGAGAAAAAACCTCCTTTCGTACAAGATACAAAACAGATGGAAAGTATGAAGGATTTAGGAAAAATAAAGAAAGTTTCAGAGGAACTACCAGTAGGTGCAGTTTCTAGAGAAATGAATGAAAAAGATGCGAGTGCTAAAGAACTTCCAGAAGAATGGAACGAGGCTTTCAGAACAATTCAGCCATTTTATCTATATGAAGATCATGCAATTAAAATTGTAGATCAGAAAATGTACGATACTGTAAATGGTAAAGAAGGAATCGCAGTTACTGGAAAAACAGACGATTTTGTAGCATACACAAAAGAATGGAAAAAACTTGACGAGTTGCAGCTAGTTAAATATAAAAATGTAAAAGCTGAAAGATTAGATAGTAAATATCAATCTTACAATGGATTCTACGGCATTGCGAGTGGAACAGTATTTATGGGATTCTTCCTTGGAATTGCGTTCTTAGCAATGATGGCAAGTTGTTTAATGTTTAAAATTCTTTCTGGTGCATCAAAAGATATTACGCGTTATCAAATGCTTCGCAAAATCGGTGTGCGTCGTGAGTTATTAACGAAATCGATTTATAAAGAATTATTCTTAGTATTCTTATTCCCAGCAATTGTGGGGATCGCTCACGTATTAGTTGGTATGAATATTTTCGGATTTATTTTAATGGATCCTTACTTCCGTATTTGGGTACCAATCGTAATTTTCGTAGTTATTTATGCGATTTATTACTTCATTACAGTTCAATTGTATAAAGGAATTGTTCTTCCAAAAGAAGATTAATAGGTAAAAAGCCGAGTGAAAGTGCTCGGCTTTTTGTATTTTCAGAAAAAACACTTTAATGTTACTGAAATATATAATATAATGTAAATAAGTAACATAATATGAAAGTATCAGCAACCGAAAAATGAAAGGAGGAATCCGATCTGTAGAAAGAAGCTGAACTTGTATCCCCTATTTTTCTACCCACACCGTATTTGTACAATCATAACTTTCCAAATGAAAAATTGTCAGACTTAAGTCGTATATTGTGAAAATAATGGATAATACATGGAAATCTCATAGCATGATAAGGTAAAATGAACAGGATAATGAGAAAATTACCGTTCATAAGATGAGGAGATACATGTATGGAAGTTGTAGAGGCATTAAAAGATATAAGCCAAATTGAGGCTATGAAAAAGTATTTAAAAGAGCACTCGCAGCGAGATTATCTTTTATTTGTTATTGGAATTAACACTGGATTAAAGATCACTGAGCTACTTAGTATGAAATTTGAAGAGGTATTAAATGAAGATAAGACTGTTAAAGAGTTTTATTCTCTTCCTGTGAAAGATGAAAAGTTTAAACAAGATATTTATTTAAATACAAAAGTAAAAGAGGCGCTTTTAGCGTACGTACAATCTTTTGATATTCAAAGAGAAAACTACGTATTTCAATCTAACAAAACAACAAATTCAATCTCACGCCAACAAGCGTATCGTGTTATCCATAGCGCAGCTGAAGCGGTCGGAATACTTGGTAAGATTGGAACGAACTCAATGCGAAAAACATTTGGATTTCATGCATATAAAAGAGGAATAGCAATCGCACTGTTGCAAAAACATTTTCATCACGCGACTCCTTCAGAAACGTTAAAGTATTTAGGGATATCAAAAGACGAGAAGTTTAAAACAGAGATTGATGTAGATTTGTAAAAGGGAAGAGCCGTAACTAAAAAAATTTAGGAGGCGGGAATATGAATATTAGAGAGAGTGAACTACCGGGCATTGGATGTAAATTTGAAGTGATAACAAAGGGTAATGAAAAAATGGTTATTGTTATTCACGATGATGGACGAAGGGAAATGTATCATTTTGATGAGGATCATGATGAGAGTATTTCAAGCATTTCTCTTCGCGATTCTGAGGCGAGACAAATTGCGGCTATATTAGGCGGGATGGTATATAGACCACAAGCTTTAGACACGATTGAGATGGCTTTTGAAGGATTATCAATTGAATGGTTTAAAGTAGAAAATAACGCACCAGTGGTACAAAAAACAATTGGTAGCTTACACGTTAGAAAAACATATAACGTAACAATCATTGCTATTTTGAAAAAGAATATGAAGAAGTTCTTTAATCCAGGCCCAGATTCTATCATTGAAGCTGGCGATATGCTCGTATTATCGGGCGAAAGACATGAAGTGAAAAGAATTATTAATGAGTTGCTTTCAGCAGGAGGTGATTCGTAATCGATGGATACTTTAATTTTTGAAGTTGGAACTGCGTTAGTATTAGTAGCTTTTGCAGCTATCCTCGCTGCGAAGTTAAAGTTCTCGATTATTCCGTTTCTCATTATACTCGGTATGTTAGTGGGGCCTCATGCCCCAGATTTAGGACTTATCGATTTAAGGTTTATTGAAAGCGGAGAAGTTATTTCCTTCCTCGGCCGTGTAGGCGTCATATTCCTCCTATTCTATTTAGGCTTAGAATTCTCAATAAAAAAATTAATTAAATCAGGAAAGTCGATTGCTTTTGGAGGTAGTGTTCATATATCGCTTAATTTCATATTAGGTTTACTTTATGGATATATAATGGGCTTCCCCTTACTAGAAACATTAATTATTGCTGGAATTATTACAATCTCATCGAGTGCAATTGTAGCGAAAGTAATCGTTGATTTAAGAAGATCTGGTAATAAAGAGACAGAGCTAATTTTAGGAATCATTATGTTTGATGATATCTTTTTAGCTGTATATTTATCAGTTGTTTCAGGATTAGTACTCGGAGGTGCAACATCATTTGTAGGTGCTCTTACATCGGTGTTAATCGCAGTAGGGTATATGCTCCTATTCTTTGTAATCGCTAGAAAAGCTACGTCGTTCCTAAATAAAGTATTAGATATTTCGTCAAACGAAATTTTTATTATCGTGATATTTGCTATTTTATTCTTTGTAGCAGGATTTTCAGAAACAATTCATGTTGCGGAAGCGATTGGGGCTTTATTGTTAGGACTCGTCTTTTCAGAAACAGAGCATAGTGATCGAATCGAGCATCTCGTCGTCCCGTTTCGTGATTTCTTTGGAGCTATATTTTTCTTCAGCTTCGGTTTAAGTATAGATCCGTTTTCGCTTGGAGGAGCAGTATGGTTGGCATTAGGAGCAGTTTTCATTACTCTCATCGGCAATTTTACAGCTGGAATGATTGCAGGACGTAAAGCCGGGTTATCGCATAAGGCTTCTACGAATATCGGTTTAACACTTATATCACGCGGGGAATTCTCCATTATTGTCGCGAATCTCGGAATAGCGGGTGGCTTAATGGCAACGATTAAACCGTTCTCAGCTTTATATGTTTTAATATTGGCGTCGTTAGGGCCATTATTAACGAAGGAGTCTGGGAGAATATACTCTCTACTAGACAAAATATTTAAATGGAGTGCGAAAGAAAGTGCAAAACGTAAAAAGGAAGTTGGATAACTTTTCGCGAGGGAACGATTCCATTATTTATAGATTAATATTTTACAAAGACGATTAGAATACATTCTGATCGTCTTTGTGCTATTATCTGAATTTCATCAACTATTAATCAGTTGCCTTCCTATTTAAAAACGACTACAATTTTACTGTTATATATATGAACGAAAAAAAGAGAATAGGAGGGGAAACTATGCCAAGGAAAGTATGGCTATTAGTAGCTGGGATGATTATTAATGTCACGGGTGCTTCTTTTTTATGGCCTTTTAATACAATTTACTTACATGATAGTTTAGGGAAATCTTTATCAGTAGCCGGAATGGTATTAATGATCAACTCGCTTACTGGTGTAATCGGAAACTTGCTCGGCGGTGTTTTATTTGATAAATGGGGCGGTTATAAATCAATTTTAGTAGGGATCGTCATTACACTTGTATCGATTTTAGGTCTTGTATTCTTCCACGGTTGGCCGTTATATGTTGTATGGCTAGCATTAATTGGCTTTGGTTCTGGAATGGTCTTTCCATCGATGTATGCGATGGTTGGTACGGTTTGGCCAGAGGGCGGAAGACGAGCATTTAATGCGATGTATGTTGGACAAAACGTTGGTATTGCGATTGGAACAGCGTGCGGTGGTTTAGTTGCGTCGTATCGTTTTGATTATATTTTCTTAGCGAACTTTATTTTATACTTTGTTTTCTTCTTAATTGCTTTTATTGGATTCCGTGGTATGGAAGACAAAAAAGAGCAAGGAATGCAAAAAGAAGTCGAAACGAAAAAAGGGTGGTCATTTACACCTGGATTCAAAGCACTTCTTATTGTGTGTGTAGCATATGCTTTATGCTGGGTTACATACGTACAGTGGCAAGGGGCGATTGCAACACATATGCAAGAATTAAATATTAGCCTTCGTCACTATAGTTTATTATGGACGATAAACGGAGCGATGATTGTTTGTGCGCAGCCGCTCGTTAGTATGCTAATTCGCTGGATGAAGCGCTCTTTAAAACAGCAAATTATGATTGGAATCATCATTTTTGCGGCGTCGTTTATTGTTTTAAGTCAAGCGCAGCAATTTACGATGTTTCTCATTGCGATGGTGACATTAACAATTGGTGAATTATTCGTATGGCCGGCAGTTCCGACCATCGCAAATATACTTGCACCGAAAGATAAGCTAGGATTTTATCAAGGTGTTGTAAATAGCGCAGCGACTGTAGGGAAAATGTTCGGACCGGTCGTTGGCGGAGCGATTGTTGACTTATACAATATGGAAGTATTGTTTATTGCGATCATGGTAATGCTTGTAGTAGCGCTTATAGCAACGAGTATTTATGATAGACGAGTAAAAGTAGAAGAAACAGTTGAAGAAAAAATTGCAGTTTAGTTTGACGGAACATGCAACATGTTTTAGAATATATTTAAATAAATAGTAATAAAATATCCTTTGGAACAAGGGAGTTAGCTCGGCTGTCCTAAGACGAATTCGTTAGTTAGCAAGAGTAACGATTAACCGAGAAGCCCTCGCTTCAAGTAAGCTCTTAAGAGATACTAAGTGGTGGGTAGTTCACATTAACTCATATTTGTAATAACAGTGAGAAGGAGTAGTAGTAATAGAAGCTGGTTTAGAGAGTTGACGGTCGGTGCAAGTCAATCCACGTTTCGTTATGAACTCGCCTTTGAGTTGCAGTTGTGAAATCATTAGTAGCAATTGCCGTTAATCCACGTTACGGATCTAAGCGAATGTATTTATTACATTAATTTAGGGTGGTACCGCGGGAATCTATAACCTCTCGTCCCTTTCTAGGGATGAGAGGTTTTTTGTATTTTGGGCGGTGAAAATAAATAGAATTTCAAGGAGGGTATCTCATGAGCTTTAATCATCAAGAAATTGAGAAGAAGTGGCAAGGGCATTGGGAAGAGAATAAAACATTCCGTACGCCAGATGAAACAGAAAAACCAAAATTTTATGCACTAGATATGTTCCCATATCCATCAGGTGCAGGCTTACACGTAGGTCATCCAGAAGGTTATACAGCGACAGATATTTTATCTCGTATGAAGCGTATGCAAGGATATAACGTTCTTCATCCAATGGGATGGGATGCATTCGGTCTTCCAGCAGAGCAATATGCACTTGATACTGGGAACAGCCCGGCTGAATTTACAGAGCTTAATATTAATACGTTCCGTAATCAAATTAAAGCATTAGGCTTCTCTTACGATTGGGATCGTGAAGTAAATACAACAGATCCAACCTACTACAAGTGGACACAATGGATCTTCCTAAAACTATTTGAAAAAGGTTTAGCTTACGTTGATGAAGTACCTGTAAACTGGTGCCCAGCACTTGGTACAGTACTTGCAAACGAAGAAATCATTGACGGTAAGAGTGAGCGCGGTGGACATCCAGTTGAGCGTCGTCCGATGAGACAGTGGATGTTAAAAATTACAGCTTACGGAGATCGTCTATTAGAAGATCTAGATGAGCTTAATTGGCCAGAAAGCTTAAAAGACATGCAACGTAACTGGATTGGTCGTTCTGAAGGTGCAGAAGTACACTTCAACATCGACGGTACAGATGAGAAGTTCACAGTTTTCACAACGCGTCCTGATACACTATTTGGAGCAAGCTACTGTGTACTGGCTCCAGAGCATGCACTTGTTGCTAACATTACAACACCAGAACAAAAAGAAGCTGTAGAAGCTTACATTAACTCTGTTAAAATGAAGAGCGATTTAGAGCGTACAGAACTTGCGAAAGAAAAAACGGGTGTATTCACTGGTGCTTACGCAGTTAACCCAGTAAACGGTGAGAAATTACCAATCTGGATCGCTGATTATGTTCTTGCAACTTACGGAACAGGTGCTGTAATGGCAGTTCCAGCTCACGATGAGCGTGACTATGAATTCGCATCAACGTTCAATCTTCCAATGAAGGAAGTTGTAAAAGGCGGAGACATTTCGAAAGAAGCATATACAGGTGATGGTGCGCACGTAAACTCAGCATTCCTTGATGGTTTAAATAAAGAAGAAGCAATTGTAAAAATGATTGAGTGGCTTGAAGTAACAAGCGCAGGAAATCAAAAAGTAACGTACCGTCTACGTGACTGGTTATTTAGTCGCCAACGTTACTGGGGTGAGCCAATTCCAGTAATCCATTGGGAAGATGGTACAATGACAGCTGTGAAAGAAGAAGAATTACCATTAGTTCTTCCGAAAACAGAGAATATTCGTCCTTCAGGTACAGGTGAATCACCACTTGCAAACATTGAAGAGTGGGTAAATGTTGTTGATCCTGAAACTGGTAAAAAAGGTCGTCGTGAAACGAATACAATGCCGCAATGGGCTGGTAGCTGCTGGTACTACCTACGCTACATCGATCCAAACAACAGCGAAGCACTTGTAGACCCTGAAAAAGTAAAACAATGGCTTCCAGTTGATATTTATATCGGTGGAGCAGAGCACGCTGTACTTCACTTACTATATGCTCGTTTCTGGCATAAAGTATTATATGATATCGGTGTAGTTCCAACGAAAGAACCGTTCCAACAATTATTCAACCAAGGTATGATCTTAGGTGAAAACAACGAGAAAATGAGTAAATCAAAAGGTAACGTTGTAAATCCTGATGATATCGTAGCAAGCCACGGTGCAGATACACTTCGTCTATACGAAATGTTCATGGGACCATTAGATGCTTCAATCGCTTGGTCTGAAAATGGTCTTGACGGAGCTCGTCGCTTCCTAGACCGCGTATGGCGCCTATTCATTCAAGAGAACGGTGAATTGAGTGAGAAAATTACTGATGCACCAAACAAAGATCTTGAAAAAGCTTACCACCAAACAGTGAAGAAAGTAACAGAAGACTATGCAGAGCTTCGCTTCAACACAGCGATTTCTCAAATGATGGTATTCATCAACGATGCATACAAAGCTGAAACACTTCCGAAAGAATATGTAGAAGGTTTCGTAAAAATGATTGCACCAGTTGCACCTCACATCGGAGAAGAACTATGGAGCAAACTTGGATACAGTGAAACAATCACATATGCAAGCTGGCCAACATTTGATGAGTCTAAACTTGTAGAAGATGAAGTCGAAATCGTTGTTCAAATTATGGGCAAAGTTCGCACAAAACTAACAATGAGTAAAGACGCATCAAAAGAAGAAATGGAACAACTTGCACTTGAGGCAATCAAAGAACAAATTGAAGGAAAAACAGTTCGTAAAGTAATTGTTGTTCCTGGAAAACTTGTTAACGTTGTTGCAAACTAATTAATTATTAATAAAAGCTCAGAGCGTTTATGCTCTGAGCTTTTTTGCGTGAAAAATAAGCTCAGGATCACCTTCATCTAAGTTTTCGATCATTCCACTACGCATAAATCCATTTGCTTTAAAAACTTTTTGCATATTTGTATTCGATTTGTTCGTTGAAGAAAATATTTTTTGAGTAGGAGAATGTCTTAACATATATGAGATTAATGAGCTTGCATGACCTTGTCTTCTTTTCGATGGCGAAACAATGATTAATGAGAGGAAAGTATAACCAAAGAAATTTGTATCGTATGTTAGAAAACCAGAAATGGAATTGTCCTCTTTTGCAATGATGCAGGTTCCTTCATCAATAGCGTGTTTAATATAATCTCGTCTACTATCGTCTCCGATTACATCAACATCTATATGTAAGATTGAATCTAAATCGTCGATGGAAGCTTTTGCTACGTTCTCCAACGAAAACGCCTCCTTTGGAAAAATCAGTTAATTCAGTTTATCATGAATGAAGAACGAAGAAAAAGGCGCGGAATTCCCATATAGACAAACACCTATTCTTCTATAGAAAATATGATAAAAAAGGTAGGTTAAATTGAACAGAAGAGGTGAAAGGAATGAAAGGGATGGACAATAATGCACCACATGGCTTCTTCGGAGGTGGATCGGATAGTTATGGACAAATGATGTTCATGGGAGGAGATGGTCAACACGGATATGGCGGAATCCCAAGTTGGATGGGAGGAGCAGCTGGAGGATTTCCGACGTCAGTGGCGGGTGTACAAACAGGATTTCCAACGTCAGTAGCTGGAGCGCAAACAGGATTTCCGGCACTAGTAGGAGGTGCACAAGGAGGAGTTCCTGTAGGTATGCCAACTACATTCCCATCTTTCGTTGGCGGTGTACAAACAGGATTTCCTGTACCTGGCGTTGGTGTTGTAACTGGTGGGATCGGCGGATTCCCTCAAGGTGTTCACGGTCATCATGTGCATCATGAGCATCACGGCCATCACGGTCAGCATGTACATCATGAGCATCACGGCCATCACGGTCATCATCAACAACACGGCCATCATCAACACCACGGCCATCATCAACACCACAGCCATCATCAACAACAAGTACATCATCATGGTCATCATCAAATTCATCCGCAGGCTGTCCTTTATCAAACACACCAAGGTCAACATCAACACCATGGTCACCAAGGCCAGCATCAACACCATGGTCATCATGGTCACCAAGGCCAGCATCAACACCACGGTCATCATGGTCATCATCAACACCACGGCCACCATCAGCAACAAGTACATCACCAAGGTCATCATCAAATTCACCCGCAGGCTGTCCTTTATCAAACTCATCAAGGTCAACATCATCACCAAGGCCAACAGCATCACCAAGGCCAACAGCATCACCAAGGTCAACACCATCACCAAGGTCAACACCATCATCAAGGCCAACACCATCACCAAGGCCAACAGCATCATCAAGGCCAACAGCATCATCAAGGTCAACAACAGCATCAGGGTCAACAACAATACCAACAGTATCAGCAGCAACAACAGCCTTGGGCAGGTGGAATTGGAGCAGGGACGGCAGCAGGAGCAGCAGCTGGTACTGCAGGAGCAGCAGGACACGCGGGACACGTGGGTCATTAATAGACCAAAGGAAAAAAGACATAATAAAAAACTGCTAGGAGATCCTAGCAGTTTTTTTCTGCCTCTTGACGTTGGCGTTCGATTTCCGCACGAAGTTGTGGTTCCGGTGCTTGCCATCCTTCTGGTTTCATAATTTTGCTGTCGCCCTCGCGGAATCGAGGCTTTCCATCAGGGAATAGTTTTGCCATGTTAGCATTGTTTACAATTTCGAATCCTTTATCTGGACGTACGCCCATTTCTGCAAACGTTCCGAATGCAAAGTAAATAAGGTCAATAAGTGCATCATATTGATCTTCAACAGTTGTTGCTTCTAGAAATTCTTCTAGCTCTTCTTGCATAAAGCTAGCACGAATTTTTGCACGCTCTTCTGTTAGTTTTGTTGGAGTACTTGTCACAGGATGTCCGAATTCTTCATGCATTTTTGCAACAAGTTCGTATCCTTTATCTAAACCTTTTTCGTTTGTCATGTTGTTTCATCCTTTCTTACGTTATGCCGAATTTTATTGTAACATAAGGTAGTTATTAAATAAAAAGAACATCTTATGAGAAATAAGATGTTCGCTCGTTATTCTTCTTTCTTAATTAAAACGGATAAAATAAGATCGATGCCAAACATTCCGATGAGTAGCATTGGTATAACTACAAGTAAATAACGTGTGAAAGAAACATTTTTTAAGTATGTATGAGCAAATAAAAAGACGCCGAGAAATAAAATACCATTTAAAATAGGTTTTACTAATTTTTTAGACATAAGCTCCCCCGTAAATATCCCTTTTCTCTATTTAAAAATAAAAACTCCTCTTTCCGTTGTATCATGCTGGAGAGAGGAGTTCAATCATTATCATTCAATTACACCAGAATTTGTAATGTTGACAGTATATTTCACTTGAATTGGAACATCTTTATACATTCTTCGCCACTCTTCTAATTTGAATGAGCGATAATGTTGTCTATATTTTGCCCCCAGTCCAAGGGGATCAACATTTAGAGATTTAAATTGTTTAATAAGTTTTGTAGCTTTCACGTCTAATTGCTTTTCGACTGACTTAGCTATTTTTGTTGTATTTTTTTTGTTTTCTAAATTAAATTTTCTAGAGAGCTCCTGAATACGAGCTTCCATTTTCACATGAATATAGAAAGAAGGTTTTCCGTTTTTTATGTTTACTTCGTAGGTAGGGACGGAACGGATATTATTAATCATTGCATAGCCAGGATTGGTTTTAAATTCATGTGAGTCTAAGCGGTGCTTTTCTAGTAGTCCTTTGAAAACAAACATATCTTGGTACTTGATTGTTCCAACTAACTTATCCTTTTTTAAGAGACCGATACCAGTAATTTTTATTTTATCTCCATGTTTTTTCAGGATAGGCATATAAGAATCTTGTCCTTCACGGTAGTACCGAAAAGCACCTAAATATAAATTGTCAGTTGGTAAAGGGCCGGTTTCCATATTATGTTCTAACATTTTTTTTATATAAATTGCAACATTATAAGATGTACTGTATTTTCCTTTAAATAGTTCAGTACCACTTCCTTCTAATAGTCCCACATACAGTGAATTACCAATATTCACATCACGAATTAATGTGTCAAAGGAGGTGGATAATCCTTTTTTAGCAACCTTTGTTGTGAATAAGGCAACACGCATTTGACCGCTTGCGAACGGTTGCGAAGATTCTAAAGATGTATCTGCCTTTACTTGTTTTACTGCGTTTCCTGTTCCCTCATAAACTTGAACTTTATTGCCCTTTTTTTGTATAGGACAAACAAATGTAACTTTTACTTTATTATCTTTTGCTGTATCGAAGACAGTTCCTTGAATGAGTTGAACATCATCAATAATATTTTTTTGTAAGCAACCAGTTAGACTGAAGATACTGATGCAAATAAGAAGTATTAATTTTCTTTTGGTTTTTTCCA
Source organism: Bacillus sp. FSL P2-0099 (assembly GCF_038007445.1). Lineage (NCBI taxonomy): Bacteria > Bacillati > Bacillota > Bacilli > Caryophanales > Bacillaceae > Bacillus > Bacillus sp. FSL P2-0099. Next base: position 4,665,568 of record NZ_JBBOXE010000001.1, on the reverse strand, counting down.
TTTTCTTTTCACCCACACAATAATAAATAGAATTGGGATGTATACATATATAAGCCAAAAACTAACTTTAGATGTATTGCTAATAAAATCATTAATATCATGCCTGTTCGTTAAAAGTTGTGAAACAACTAAGGTGATAAGCATAAAGGCGATTAAAATGCTACGTTGCTTAACACGAAAGATTTCATGAGTTCCTCTAGTAGCAGCCCATAAAGGTAGAATAAAGCTCGTAACAATAACGAGAGCATAAGCGGAAATAGCAATATACTCAAGTCGCTCTATAAAAGGAAGCTTAATAACTTGTGTCATTGAAAGTTGAGACCAAATTGTTTTGAGTAGTTGTTTTTCACTAAAGAAAGTAAAAGCGAGAATAGTACTAAACAAATATAAGCAGTTAGAGAATAATGCCCCATATTGTGCGAATTTATGGGACTTCTCTGGCTCTTTAACAAACGGATAAACCATAAGAAAAATTTCAAACCCTGTCATACTATAAATAGATAGTTTGGCCGCTTTCAAAATATCGGTAAAAGAATGTGAAAACATCGGAAGTAAATTATCCCAATGTGCGAATTTCAAAATAAAAAGACTTAGAAAAAGATATCCTAAGGTCCCGCCAACAGAAATGACACAAATGCCTGTAATGACGCGGAAGCCTGATGAAATAATGTAATAACTTATTAAGCATAAAAAGAATGTGAGCATCCAGGTGGATGCACTAGGAAACATCCATACTTGAATAATTTCGACATATGTTCTAACTACAGAAATACTTACAATAAAAAAATAAGCCATAAAGATGATACTAATGCCGTTTCCTAGCCATTTCCCAAATGTTTGCCGATGTAAATCAATTAAATTTCCGTTTGTTTCTTTTAATAAGAAATACATCACCCATATAAGAATATGGATACCGATTCCTGTAATTAAAACTCCCATCCAGCCGTCGTATCCAGCTGCCTTTGCAATGATTCGAGCGAATCCGAGAACACCAGCACCAAATTGTGCACCGTGAATTAAAAAGAAAACGAAGACGGGTGATATTTGGTGTTCTGCTTTAATTTTACTCATCGATGCACCTCATTTCTTAATCATCAAAATCTGACGTATGTTTTGTAGAAATTCCATTAGTTGCTTTCTTTACGTGTTGCGGTCTTGCTTGAACATCTCGAGTATCAATCATTGTTAATGGAAAACGAATCCAAGAATCTTTAAAGGATTGTTGTCTCGTTGGATAAAAGAGAGCGTACGGCTTACGTAAAGAAGTAAGTCTAAACAAATGGGTAAATAAAAAGATAAATCCAAGAGATATACCGAAGAGCCCACCTATTTCTGCAAAGGCGAGAAATGGGAAACGCAGTAAACGAACGGCGTTACCCATTTTATAAATGGGCGTAATAAAGGAAGCTAACGCTGATAAGGCAACGATAATTAATAAAATATTACTCGTTAAACCAGCTTGCACGGACGCTTGTCCGATTACGATACCGCCTACAATACCGAGCGTTTGTCCGACCTTCATAGGTAATCGCGCGCCAGCTTCTCTTAATAAATCAATCGCAAGTTCCAAGAAAAGTGCTTCTATTAAAGGGGGGAATGGTACTTGAGCCCTTGATAAAATCAATGTTTCAAGTAAGTCACTCGGAACTAATTCATAATGATAATTCAAAACTGCAACGTATAATGGTGTCGCGCAAATTGAGAATAAAACAGCGATTAGCCGTAAAATCCTTGAGAATGTAGCATATAACCAAGAAACGTTATAGTCTTCTGGTGAAATGAAAAAATCGAAATATGATACAGGCGTTAATAGGACACTAGGAGAACCATCAACAAAAATAGCAATTTTTCCATCAATAAGTGCTTTTGTGACTCTATCAGTGCGTTCTGTATTTATATAGAGAGGAAAAATTGACTTTTCACCCATTAATTCCTGTATATAAGCACTATCGTTAATTTGATCATATTCAAGAGCTCGAAGTGATTCTTCTAGAAAGTCTACATTATCTTTTTCGGCAAGGTTGTCTAAATACATCATGATAACCTTTGTTTTTGAAAACTCTCCGATAATCATCTCTTTTGTGTGTAAATCTAAAACAGGAAGACGTTTTCGTACTAAATTAATATTCGTATCAATATCTTCAACGAATCCTTCTTGTGGCCCGATAACGGTGGATTCATTTAATGGAGGAGTTGGTGCACGATAATTATCAATTGCAATGTTTGCAAGCATACATTTTTGATCTTGCTGATTTAATTGAATAATTGCATGTCCCTTTAAAACCATGTCCTCAATTTTTTGTAAGTCGTTCGTAATCGTTATACCACTCATTGGAATATGTTCTTTTAATTCTTCTAATGGAGCGCAAGGACGTTCCATTAGAGTAGGCATTAAATACTTTTGCAATTTCTCACCGTCAAGTGAAGGGCGATAGTAAGAAATCCAATAAGGCATCGTTTCATCGTCAGATGTATGGTAATTAACAAAATCACTAGACTGTTTCAGCTTCTTTATTAAATCTTGTAGAGAATGAATATGGTCACTTTCTGGTTTGCTAAAGTCATAAATGCTGTTACTTCCTGAACTTTGCTGTTTGTTTTGAGAATTATCATCTTGCTTAGAATTTTGCTGCTTGTTTTGAGAAGTATCATCTTGCTTAGAATTTTGCTGCTTGTTTTGAGAAGTATCATCTTGCTTAGAATTTTGCTGTTTGTCTTGAGAAGAGTCCTCTTGTTTAGAACCTTGCTGTTTGTTTTGAGAATTATCATCTTGCTTAGAACTTTGTTGTTTGTTTTGAGAATTATCCTCTTGTTTAGAGTTTTGCTGTTTGTCTTGAGAAGAATCCTCTTGTTTAGAACTTTGCTGTTTGTCTTGAGAAGAGTCCTCTTTTTTAGAACCTTGCTGTTTGTTTTGAGAATTATCCTCTTGTTTAGAACTTTGTTGCTTGTTTTGACAATTATCCTCTTGCTTAGAATTTTGCTGCTTACCTTGAGAATTATCCTCTTGTTTAGAACTTTGCTGCTTGTTTTGAGAATTATCCTCTTGTTTAGAGTTTTGCTGTTTGTCTTGAGAAGAATCATCAGTTTGTTCCGTACTTTTTGGCTCGTCATTCTTATCTTTGTTATGTTCCTTTTGATCATCAGATTGTTGTTTCGAATCATTTGTCTCTTTTGTACTTGAATTTTTTTTCTTACGTAACCAATTCCAAATCATATGTATGCCCTCTTTGATCTTGTAATATAGTGCTATTTTGTGGCTATTTTTGTATATTATTCATTTATTTATGAAAAGAAGAAGGAGAATGCTTTCCGTAGAAAAAATCCTTTAGTAAGGAGTTTATAATATGACGGGAAGAAGGCGAGTCTGTGCAAATTGTAAAAAAGGAGAAGTTTGTTTTAAAAGAATTTGTGTTTGAAAATGGTAGGGAAATTCCTGTTCAAATGGGGTATGAGACGTATGGCACTTTAAATAGAGAAAGATCAAATGCGATTTTGGTTTGTCACTATTTTAGTGCAACAAGTCATGCGGCAGGAAAATATACAGAGCATGATGAGGAAGCTGGTTGGTGGGATGGATTAATTGGACCTGGAAAAGCAATTGATACAAATAAATATTTCGTTATATGCACTGATAACCTTTGTAATGTACAGGTGAAGAATCCCTACGTAATTACAACGGGACCAAAATCGATAAATCCGATGACTGGTTTTGAGTATGCGATGGATTTTCCAGTTTTCACATTTTTAGATGTAGCACGTATGCAATATGAGTTAATAAAAGATATGGGGATTGCTAGGCTACATGCTGTAATGGGACCGTCGGCAGGTGGGATGATTGCGCAGCAATGGGCTGTTCACTATCCTCATATGGTAGAGCGAGTGATTGGAGTTATTACGAATCCACAAAATCCAATTATAACGTCGGGAAATGTAGCGCAAAATGCGATTGAAGCAATTCAGCTTGATCCAAACTGGAAAGGTGGAAAGTATGGAGAAGAGCAGCCGACGAAGGGTCTTCATTTAGCAAATCGAATGATGTTTATGAATGCGTTTGATGAACATTTTTATGAAATGGTATTCCCGCGGAACAGTATAGAAATGGCACCTTATCAGGAATTTTCTGCATTAACATCATTTGAGAAAGAGATTAATAAAGTGACATGCAAAAGTATAGATTTAGTAGATGCAAATTCGTGGATGTACACTGCGAAAGCAGTCTTATTACATGATATTGCGCATGGATTTTCTTCTTTAGAAGAGGCTCTTTCTAATATAGAAGCGAATGTACTCATGATTCCGTGCAAACAAGATTTACTTCAGCCACCTCGTTATAATTATAAAATGGTAGACATTTTGCAAAAACAAGGGAAGTACGCAGAAGTGTATGAGATAGAAAGTATAAATGGGCATATGGCTGGGGCATTAGATGTTCATTTGTTTGAAAAGAAAGTTTACGAGTTTTTAAACCGGAAAGTATCTAGTTTTGTGTAGGAAATAATTAATGTGGAAAGGTGCATGATTTATAGTAGGCACCTTTTTTTACATGATTTGCAGACGGAAAATATATGAAGCGACTGATAAACCGAAGAAAGCTATACTAAGTAATAGAAATAAGAATGACATTTCTTGAGGGGATTTTATCTTTTTATTATTTTTCATACTAAGAGCAATAACTGCAAAAACTAAGAAAATGATGCCCATAATGAAAAGAAAAAGTGTCATTTTAACTGGCTCCTTTCATCAAACAAGTATATTGAGGATACAATGCGTCAGTTATGTTTGTAAAGAATAAGTTTTGCTGGAAAATTGAGAAATAAATGTTCCATTCTTTGCGTTCCTTCCTTCGCGTGCTAAAATTGATGAGAAATGATTGTTTAAAGAAGAAACTGAAGGTTTTATTGTATATAAGGAGGAACTACATATGACAGAAGTAAAAACAATTACTACAGAAGAAGTGCAAGAGCGTTTAGAAAATGGAGAAACATTATTTTTAGTAGATGTAAGAGAAGATGAAGAAGTAGCGGCAGGGAAAATTCCGGAAGCTGTACATATTAAAATGGGCGATATTCCAAATAAAGTAGATTTCTTTGAGAAAGAGAATGAATATATCTTTATTTGCCGTTCGGGAATGCGTAGTGAAAATGTATGCCATTATTTAAATGAGCAAGGATTTAAAACAGTGAATATGGTTGGCGGTATGCTTCAATATGAAGGCGAAACTAAATAAGTAGCTGCAAAAACTTGAAACGAGTCTGTTTCAAGTTTTTTTCTTTTGCATACAGTATACAAAAGGGGGAGGGGAAATGGGAATTAACATGCGTAAAGTAAAAATTATTAATAATACAGGAGCTGTTAATGTCGGCGACTGTTATGATATCTCACCTTTAGCTGTGGCAAAAATATATGCTGGTGCTGGAGGATCGAGTGCGGCTGTTTTTTTAAATGGGAAACGACAGCCAGAAGCTGTGATTAGAACATCAGTGTTTCTTCCGCCATTAGCGACGAGTACACGTACATTAGGTGCATAAAGGAAAGGTAGAGTGTAAGTATGCCTGCACGTATTAAAGAATTTATTATCGTTAATAACACTGGGAATATATTTACAGGGGATAATTTGAGTGATACTTCATTTACTGCTACGAAATCGTATAGTGGTTCAATGGGTTGCACTTGGATTGATGTTGTTACAGTAATAGGGACGGAGACGAAGCTTTGTTTACAGCCAGGCGATTCTGTGACGACAACATATACACGAGGAACTCCTGCTGGTACTTTAACAGGAACAAATATGGGGCAAAGTGTAAATGCATCGGGTATAGCGCAAGCTGTCCCGAATACAGATAATATGGATTCAATTGCGGGACTCCCTTAAGGAATTAAGGGAGTTTTTATTATTTAAAATAAAAATAGTCTTTGAGATTGTTTTTGTAAATACATATTAAGAAGAAGAGGTTTGTTTAAAGTAAAAAAGATGGTGTGTAGGTGGTGAAAGTGTGAAAGAGCGCGATAGACAAAATTCATTAAACTCTAATTTCAGAATTTCACCGAATCTTATTGGACCTACCTTTCCTCCCGTTCCAACGGGATTTACTGGCATTGGGATTACTGGTCCAACCGGTCCACAAGGCCCGACTGGCCCACAAGGACCAAGGGGATTTCAAGGTCCGATGGGGGAGAGGGGCCCGACAGGACCTCAAGGAGTGCAAGGGATTCAAGGACCAGCTGGACAAATGGGTGCAACAGGACCAGAAGGAAAGCAGGGACCACAAGGATTAAGGGGACCACAGGGAGAAACTGGAGCGACAGGACCTCAAGGAGTGCAAGGGTTACAAGGTCCAATTGGTCCAATCGGAGCGACTGGGGCACAAGGCATACAGGGCATACAGGGATTACAAGGACCGATTGGGGCAACAGGACCTGAGGGGCCTCAAGGAATTCAAGGTGTGCAAGGGTTACCAGGGGCAACTGGTCCACAAGGGATACAAGGAGCTCAAGGGTTTCAAGGACCACAAGGACCGAGTGGAAGTACGGGTCCGACTGGAGCAACAGGTCAGGGGCTAACCGGCCCGACAGGAATAACAGGTTCAACAGGGATAACAGGTCCATCAGGAGGACCTCCTGGTCCAACCGGGCCGACTGGAGCAACAGGTCCTGGAGGTGGACCGAGTGGAAGTACAGGGGTGACTGGAGCAACAGGAAATACTGGAGCAACAGGTCAGGGGCTAACCGGTCCGACTGGAAGTACAGGAGAAACCGGTGCACAGGGCCCGCAAGGAATACAAGGAATACAAGGAATTCAAGGGTCAATTGGTCCAACCGGTCCAGAAGGCCCACAGGGCATTCAAGGTATTCCTGGTCCGACAGGATTGACGGGTGAACAAGGAATCCAAGGTATTCAGGGGATCCAAGGGATAACGGGAGCAACAGGAGATCAAGGTCCTCAAGGTATACAGGGAGTTATAGGACCTCAAGGTGTAACAGGAGAAACAGGAGATCAAGGTCCACAAGGAATACAAGGGGTACCAGGTCCATCAGGAGCAACGGGACCACAAGGAGTTCAAGGGATTCAAGGTCCGATGGGGGATATAGGACCAACAGGTCCAGAAGGTCCAGAAGGACTTCAGGGCCCGCAAGGAATACAAGGAGTGCCAGGACCAGCTGGAGCAACAGGTCCAGAGGGCCCACAAGGAATTCAGGGAATTCAAGGGCCAGTAGGAGCGACAGGTCCAGAAGGTTCACAAGGAATACAGGGAATTCAAGGGGTTCAGGGGGTAACTGGAGCAACAGGAGTACAAGGAGCAACCGGAATTCAAGGGGTACAAGGGGAAATAGGCGCAACTGGTCCAGAGGGTCCCCAAGGAGTGCAAGGTGCTCAAGGAGCGATCGGTCCAACAGGTCCGATGGGGCCACAGGGAGTGCAAGGAATCCAAGGAATTCAAGGACCAACGGGTGCACAAGGAGTGCAAGGTCCTCAAGGAATTCAAGGAATCCAAGGTCCGACCGGAGTAACAGGAGATGCGGGAGCAACAGGGGAAGGAACTACAGGCCCAACGGGTGTAACAGGCTCAACAGGGGTAACAGGACCTTCCGGAGGGCCAGCAGGGCCGAGTGGCCCAACAGGTCCATCAGGTCCGACGGGAGTGACAGGTCCATCCGGTGGACCACCTGGTCCGACAGGAGCGACAGGTGTAACGGGAGGAGTAGGAGATACGGGAGCAACAGGGGCGACGGGTGTGACTGGAGCAACTGGAGTAACTGGTGCAACCGGAGCAACGGGGCTGCAGGGTCCACAAGGAATACAAGGAGTACAAGGAGACATAGGCCCAACCGGTCCGCAAGGTGTTCAAGGTCCACAAGGGATCCAAGGTGTAACAGGAGCAACCGGAGATCAAGGTCCTCAAGGGATACAAGGTCCCCAAGGAATTCAAGGGCCAACCGGTCCACAAGGAATTCAAGGAGCACAAGGCCCGCAAGGGATACAAGGGGCAACAGGTGCAACTGGAGCACAAGGTCCACAGGGAATTCAAGGGATACAAGGAGTGCAAGGTCCGACCGGTCCACAAGGCCCAACTGGCATTCAAGGTGTGCAAGGGGAAATAGGTCCAACAGGTCCACAAGGTGTGCAAGGCTTGCAAGGCCCACAAGGACCAACCGGAGCACAAGGTCCGCAAGGAATTCAAGGTCCAACGGGAGTAACGGGAGTAACGGGAGCGACAGGTCCCCAAGGGATTCAAGGCCCGCAAGGAATCCAAGGTCCAACGGGAGCCACTGGAGCAACGGGTTCACAAGGTCCAACCGGGGACACGGGTCCAACAGGTTCACAAGGAATCCAAGGTCCAACTGGCCCAACAGGAGCAACCGGAGTTAGTACAACCGCGACGTATTCATTTGCAAATAATACTTCAGGAAGTGCTATTTCCGTGTTGTTAGGCGGTACGAATATACCATTACCGAACAATCAAAATATTGGACCCGGAATAACAGTGAACGGTACGAATACTATATTTACGGTTGCGAATGCAGGTAATTATTATATAGCCTACACAATTAATATAACAGCAGCTTTACTTGTAAGTTCGCGTATAACTGTAAATGGAAGTCCGCTAGCAGGAACAATAAATTCACCGGCAGTGGCTACAGGTTCATTTAATGCGACAATTATTAGTAATTTAGCTGTGGGCTCTGCTATTAGTTTACAGTTATTTGGATTACTTGCAGTGGCTACATTATCTACGACAACGCCAGGAGCTACTCTAACTATTATTAGATTAAGTTAATAAGCAAAAAAACCTTGGAACTTTTATGTTTCAAGGTTTTTTATCCCTCTATTTGTGGGCTAATAATCAGTGGGGATGGACAAAACCCCCACTGATTAAAGTTTCACTTTATTCACTTGAGCAAAAACATCGCGGTTCAAAAATATATTATAATAGAATGAAGAGAGGTATAAATTTGGCAGAAAGGGAGAGTGGCGATGCAGGAGAAGGTTAAAGATTTTTTCGGACGCCCACTTCAAGATTTACGCATCTCTGTCATTGATCGTTGTAATTTACGGTGTACGTATTGTATGCCAGCGGAAGTGTTTGGTCCTGATTATGCTTTTTTGAAAGATGAGTTTTTACTGACATTTGATGAAATAGAGCGATTAGCAAAAGTATTTGTTAGCATCGGTGTACGGAAAATTAGACTTACTGGTGGCGAACCCTTGCTCCGTAAGGACTTAACAAAACTTATCGAACGTCTCGTGAAAATTGACGGTTTAGTAGATATAGGATTAACGACAAATGCGATTCATTTAACGAAGCAAGCGAAGGCGTTAAAAGAAGCTGGGTTACACCGAGTAAATGTTAGTTTGGATGCGATAGATGATAATGTGTTCCGCGCAATTAATGGCCGGAATATGAATACGAAGCCAGTGTTAAAAGGAATTATGGCAGCGAAAGAAGCAGGCCTTGAAGTGAAAGTAAATATGGTTGTGAAAAAAGGAATGAATGATCATCAAGTACTTCCGGTTGCTACGTATTTTAAAGAACAAGGAATCACGCTTAGATTTATTGAGTTTATGGATGTTGGCAGTACGAATGGATGGAATTTTGATCAAGTTATTACGAAACGAGAATTAATTGATATGATTCATGGGGTGTATCCAATTGAGCCAGCTGAAGCTCATTATTTTGGTGAGGTTGCGAAGCGGTATCGATACGTTGGAACGAATGTAGAGGTTGGTTTTATTACCTCCGTTTCTGAGTCATTTTGTTCTTCTTGTACGAGAGCAAGAATTTCGGCAGATGGAAAGTTTTATACTTGCTTGTTTGCAACAGAAGGAATGGATTTAAGGAAACTTCTGAGGGAGAACCTTTCGGATAATGAGTTATTAAAAGCTATACAATATGTATGGGAGAATAGAAAAGATCGATATTCAGATGAACGGACAGAAGAAAGTGCGAAAAATCGTCCGAAAATTGAAATGTCTTATATAGGAGGATAAGAAAGGGGGATGTCGTATGCAAGAGCGATATTCAAGACAAATGTTATTTTCTGGTGTTGGGGAAGAAGGGCAACGGAAAATAAGAGGGAAGCATGTACTCGTTATCGGTGCTGGTGCGCTCGGAGCAGCGAATGCAGAAGCAATTGTTAGAGCAGGTGTTGGAAAAATTACAATTGCGGATCGTGATTATGTAGAATGGAGTAATTTACAAAGGCAACAATTATATACAGAAGAAGATGCGAAGCATTATAAGCCGAAAGCGATAGCGGCAGCAGAACATTTAAAGGCAATTAATTCCGAAGTAGAAATTGTACCGGTTGTGACTGATGTAACGGTGCAAGAAATGGAAGAGTTAATTAAAGGTGTAGATTTAATATTAGATGCGACAGACAATTTTGAAACGCGCCTTCTTATTAATGATATATCCCAGATGTATAACGTTCCGTGGATATACGGAGGATGTGTTGGAAGTTACGGAGTAACTTATACAATCTTGCCAGGAAAAACGCCGTGTTTTCGATGTTTAATGGAACATCCGGCGAGCGGAGCGACATGTGATACGGCCGGTATTATACAGCCAGCAGTGCAATTAGTAGTTGCACATCAAATAACGGAAGCCTTGAAAATATTAGTAGAAGATTTTGAGGCACTTCGTGAAACGATGCTATCATTTGATCTTTGGAATAATCAACAGATGGCATTTAAAGTGAATAGGCAGAAAAAGGATACATGTTTATCCTGTGGAAAGTTACGTACATATCCGAGTTTAACATTTGAAGCACAAACGAAAACAGAAGTATTATGTGGGCGAAATACAGTTCAAATCCGTCCAGGTGTGCGTCAGGGTTTTAATTTAGAAGAAATTAAAAAGCGCTTACAAAAAAGTGTGGATGTAAAAGCAACGCCATATTTATTGTCATTTCCGGTGGAAGAATATCGTTTTGTTTTATTTACAGATGGTAGGGCGTTTATTCATGGTACGAATGATATGAATGTTGCAAAACGACTATATGCAAGATATATAGGTTGAACCTAAAGGAGAGTCCTTTAGGTTCAAATGGAAAAGATAGGATTAAGAATTTCTAATATAATCTCCATTTTTTCCGCCCGTTTTTTCAAGTAAGTACGTTTCGCCAATAATCATACCCTTATCAACGGCTTTACACATGTCATATACAGTAAGAGCGGTAGCGGAAGCAGCTGTTAAAGCTTCCATCTCAACGCCGGTACTACCTTCTGTTTTAACTTTTACTTCAATAAGTAGCCGATATTGTTCTTCTGACTGTTTCCAATCGAAAGAGACGTCAACACCTTTTAATAATAAAGGATGGCACATTGGGATAATATCAGAAGTACGTTTTGCAGCCATAATACCTGCGATTTGTGCGACGGCTAATACGTCACCTTTACCAATTTCGTTGCGTGAGATTTTATCAAAAATTTCTTTTGTAACGAGAATGTTAGAGCATGCTATTGCTGTTCGAACGGTTATTTTTTTGTCACTTATATCAACCATTTTAGCGCGCCCTTGGTCGTTGAAATGTGTGAATGAAGACATGGAATTCCTCCTTGAAGTAATTGCGATTTAATATATAAAGTGTAATCGAGATTAGATATTTTGCAAATATGAGGTGAGAAACAATGGTAGAAAAACGAATCCCGATTCAAGTTGCTGAGGCTGTAGAGCGGGTTATGAAATATGCTAAGCATGGTGAAGTAGAAGAAGTTTCTATTACAGAAAGTTATGGGAGGATTCTTGGAGAGGATGTTGTCTCAGATCACGACGTTCCTCACTTTGATCGTTCTCCTTACGATGGTTTCGCAATTCGAGCAGAAGACACGAAGGAAGCGAGTCAAGAGCAGCCGATTGAATTTGAAGTAATAGGAGAGATCGGAGCAGGATCTGTTTTTACAGAAGAAGTAGGGGCTTTTCAGGCGGTTCGTATTATGACAGGAGCAGCTATTCCAGAAGATTGCAATGCAGTCGTAATGCTAGAACTGACGGAAGGATTCGAGAGGAACGAAAGTACATATATGAAGTTAAAACGTCCTTTCCAAAACGGTGACAATGTGTCATTTAAAGGAGAAGATATAAAACAAAATCAAGTCCTCGTTAAGAAAGGTGTCGTAATCAATCCAGGTGTTGCCGCATTATTAGCGACGTTTGGATATAGCACTGTGAAAGTTGTAAAACAGCCTGTTGTCGGTATTGTAACGACAGGAAGTGAATTACTAGAAGTGCATGAGGCGTTAGAGCCAGGGAAAATTAGAAATAGTAACTCTTACATGATTGCCGCTCAAATTATGAAAGCTGGCGGGAAAGTGAGTTACTATGGACAACTTGCCGATGAGTTAGATGCATGTTTTACAGCTGTTAAATCAGCGATGGATGAGGTTGATATTTTAATTACAACGGGCGGTGTTTCAGTAGGGGATTACGACTATTTGCCAGCTATTTATGAAAGGTTACAGGCGAATGTACTCTTTAATAAAATAGCGATGAGACCGGGGAGTGTAACGACAGTAGCTGAAGTTGATGGAAAGCTACTCTTTGGTTTATCAGGTAATCCGTCAGCTTGTTATGTAGGTTTCGAATTATTTGTGCATCCAATTATGAAAACGTATTTGCATGTGAAGGAGCCTCACGTATATAGAACTGATGCTATTTTACAAAAAGATTTCCCGAAACCAAATCCGTTTACTCGTTTTGTAAGAGCGAAAGCGAGTATTGTTAATGGGGCACTACAAGCGATGCCAGTCGGTTTAGATAAATCGAGTGCGGTCTCTTCACTTGCGGATGTAAATGCTTTTATCGTGCTGCCTGGAGGAACGAGAGGATTTGAAGCAGGAATGAAAGTGTCTGTATTATTGTTAGAATGCTCTGAGGGAAGTGATTGGCCGTGGACAAATCCTCTTCAATCTTACAAATAGTAGGGTATCAAAATAGCGGGAAAACAACACTTGTAGAGAAGATGGTGCATGCATTAACTGAAAGAGAAATGAAGGTTGCTACAATTAAACATCATGGTCACGGGGGCTTTCCTGAAGTAGCGCAAAAAGATAGTGAAAGACACAGAAAAGCTGGTGCTGTAGTAAGTAGTGTAGAAGGTGCCGGATTACTATCTTTGTCCTCTTTGCGAGATGAATGGTCCTTGCAAGAAATTATCCGCTTGTACGAATTTTTTGAAGTAGATACGATTTTAATAGAGGGCTATAAAGCTGAGAACTATCCGAAAGTAGTGTTACTTCGTTCTGCGGAAGACGCTGAACTTTTACATAAAGTAGAAAATATAGCGGCAGTTATTACGTGGTATGATGCTTCGTCAAATGTACGAGAAGAATATAAAGTATTTCATATAACAGAAGAAAAATTGTATATAGACTGGTTTTTACAAACGGCTAGGGGTGCAAAATGATAAATACGTATTATGAAGTAATTGATACAGAAATCTCGATTGAAGAGGTGACAAAGAAAGTAGTTCGCCGTGAATGTGGTGCTGTTACAACATTTATCGGGACAGTTAGGGAGTTTACGAAAGGGCGTCGTACACTATACTTAGAGTATGTAGCTTATAAGACGATGGCAGAAAAGATGCTACAGAAAATTGGGTCAGAAGTGAAGGAGAAGTGGCCCGGTACACATGTTGCGATTACGCATCGCATCGGCACGCTGCAAATTTCTGATATAGCGGTTGTTGTTGCTGTATCAACACCTCATCGCAAAGAGGCTTATGAAGCGAATGAATATATTATGGAGCGTATTAAGAAAATTGTTCCAATTTGGAAAAAGGAGTTTTGGGAAGATGGTGACTCATGGATTGGTGACCAATTAGAAAAAACACCATATCCAGCAGGAGAGCCTGGGAAGGGGTTATAAATATGATTCGAGTATTGTTATTTGCGAACTTGCAAGAAGAAGCAGGAACGAGTGAATTACAAATAGAGAAAGAAAATATTACTGTTGCAGAGTTAAAAGATATTGTTGCGAAAGAATATAATGTACCAGTGTCAGCGCCAATTATGGTTGCGATTAATGAAGAGTACGCAAATGAAGATGACACGATACACACTGGTGATGTAGTTGCACTAATACCACCAGTGAGTGGTGGTTAATATTGGATTTATGCTATAAAAAACGACTTTCCTAAATAGGGAAAGTCGTTTTTTTATGGCATTTTGGAGAACACTATCTTATAGGAAAAGGAGGAAGTTATGAAAAAGATATGTGTAATGATTGCAATGATATGTTCTGTTTTTTTCTTTTCTCCAAGCAATTCTTTGGCAAAGGAATCGACGGAACAGCTTTTAGAAAGTGCGTTACTGAATCGATATTACTCGGTTATAAGGCAAGTGACAGAAGATCAATATGAATGTGACTCAGTTACAAATATAAAGCGTCTAGGCAAGAAAGATGAGTTTGTTCCTAGGTTTGAAGTTACGATACAATTTCTTACATTTCAAGGGGCACATAATCCGCCGAATGATAAAGTTACACTTACTTTGGAAGACAATTTAGATCACATAAAGATAAAGAAAGTGGAGCGAGAAAAGAATGTTTCTGGTGCTATTGTAGAAAAGATTTGTGCACGAAAAAACGAAAAAATAAAAGCTCACTCTAATGATTTAGAGCGATAACCTATGACATTTTGTAGAGAAAGGTAATGAGCGATGGATATACTTCTAGCAATTTTACCAGCTATATTTTGGGGGAGTATTGTGCTATTTAACGTGAAACTGGGCGGGGGACCGTATAGTCAAACGCTCGGTACAACGTTCGGTGCACTTATCTTCTCAATTGTCGTTTATATTTTTATGAAGCCGGTATTAACTCCGACCGTTATTGGAGTTGGAATTGTATCTGGCTTATTTTGGGCACTTGGTCAAGCGAATCAATTAAAAAGTATTGATTTAATGGGTGTTTCTAGAACGATGCCGATTTCAACAGGGCTTCAATTAGTCGCAACAACATTATTTGGGGTTATCGTGTTTCATGAATGGTCAACGACGATATCGGTCGTTCTTGGAGTTTTGGCGCTCGTTTGTATTATTATCGGGGTTATTTTAACATCGCTTCAAAGTAAAGAAGAGAAGAATGCAGAGCAAGCAGGAAATTTTAAAAAAGGAATTATTATTTTATTAATTTCAACAGTCGGTTATTTAGTTTACGTAGTAGTTATCCGGTTATTTAACGTGAACGGTTGGTCGGCTTTATTACCACAAGCGGTCGGTATGGTATTAGGCGGGATTTTACTCACATTTAAACATCATCCATTCAATAAATATGCGATTCGAAATATTCTTCCAGGATTGATTTGGGCAGCTGGAAATATGTTTTTATTCATTTCACAGCCAAGAGTTGGGGTCGCAACAAGCTTTTCCCTTTCACAAATGGGAATTATTATTTCGACGCTTGGCGGGATTTTTATATTAGGTGAAAGGAAAACGAAGCGTCAATTAATTGGGATTGTTATTGGTATCGTTTTTATCATTGCAGCTGGAATTATGCTGGGGATTGCGAAAGGTTAAGGAGGTATTAAAATGTATAGCGATTTAGAAGGGAAAGTCGTCGTTATTACAGGATCAGCAACTGGTCTTGGAAGAGCCATGGGAGTAAGATTTGCTAAAGAGAAGGCGAAAGTTGTTATTAACTATCGCTCAAGAGAGTCAGAAGCGAACGATGTATTAGAAGAAATAAAAAAGGTAGGTGGAGAAGCGATTGCTGTAAAAGGTGATGTGACGGTCGAGGCAGATGTTGTGAATCTCATTCAATCTGCTGTGAAAGAGTTTGGTACGCTCGACGTTATGATTAATAATGCAGGGATAGAAAACGCGGTACCGTCGCATGAAATGCCGTTAGAGGATTGGAATAAAGTAATTCATACAAATTTAACAGGTGCTTTTTTAGGAAGTCGTGAAGCGATTAAATATTTTGTGGAACACGATATTAAAGGTTCGGTTATTAATATGTCTAGTGTTCATGAGAAAATCCCGTGGCCATTATTTGTGCATTATGCGGCTAGTAAGGGAGGGATTAAGCTTATGACAGAAACGTTAGCGTTAGAATATGCACCAAAAGGTATTCGGGTAAATAATATTGGTCCTGGTGCAATTAATACGCCAATTAATGCTGAAAAATTTGCTGACCCGAAAAAACGTGACGACGTAGAAAGTATGATTCCAATGGGGTACATTGGAAAACCTGAAGAAATCGCAGCAGTAGCAACGTGGCTCGCTTCAGCAGAGGCAAGTTACGTAACTGGAATTACGTTATTTGCAGATGGTGGAATGACTCTATACCCATCGTTTCAAGCGGGGCGTGGGTAATATGAAAGGCCAAAGAGATTTAACTCTTTGGCCTTTTTTACGCAAAAAAAAATAGCGGTCGGCTATTTTTAAAATTAATGATTGATTGTATCTTGAAGAAATTCTGTTGCTTGATGTTCTGAAACATTCTGTACGAGCGCAACTTCACTAATAACCATTTTACGCGCATTATCTAGCATTTGTTTTTCGCTCGCATTTAATGCTCTTTCTTTATTGCGACGAAGTAAATCACGAACAACTTCTGCACTATCTTGAAGATTGCCGTTCTTCATTTTTTCCATATTCATTGTATATCTTTGTTTCCAAGAGAGTGAGGGGTCTGATTCCCCATGATGAAATTCAAGAAGTATACCATCTAACGTACCTTTATCGACGATATAACGTATACCTGATTTTTGTAATTGATTCATCGGAAGCATTACTTGCATATCTTTACTAATGATGCGTATAACACAATATTGACGCGTAGTGCCTAATATTTCTTTCTCTTCAATTGCTTCGATGATTCCTGCACCGTGCATTGGATAAACGATTTTATCACCAATTTGAAACAAATCATCCACCTCCGTATGTGGTAACTACTTTTAATGATAACATACTAGGATAAAAATGTCAAATTTTATATAATATCACATCTGATATGCTGTAGTCAATATATAAAAGTCGTTTTTTTGTTTGTTTTTTTGCTCTTATAAGTTGAATAAATAGGGGGGATTTTTTTAGAAAAATAGTACAGGCGCAGAAAGAGGGCATATCCACTTATTTTTAAGCATAAAATATAAAATCGCTAATACAATATACCTAAATCCGTTCTTTGCAAGGGAGGGAGAGAAGGTGGGGCGCACAATTAGAATTGATATTACAAATAAAGTTGTAGCTAAATTTAGGCAAGATTATTTGGAATTATATACGAGTAAGTTTATGATAGGTAAGTTTTATGTCTATACTGAAGATAAACAATATGTGTTAGAAGACGGATATATATATGAAGATGGAAAGTTCTATCGCATCATAGATACGCACCGTGGCAATAAACAAGCGGCGGAGGGCTGCGATCTAGGATGGTGTTAACATGATTCGTGTGAAAGTGTTTGATGAAAGTCATGAAAAAGACTTAGAAGACGCTGTAAATGTATTTTTGAAAAAAATTGATGATAGTAACTTTGTAGATATTAAGTACCAAGTCGGTGTTTCTATTAACGATGACGAAAACCAAATTTATTGTTTTTCAGCAATGATCGTTTATAAAGCATAAAAAAGAGCTGGGTGAGCCAGCTCTTTTTTATGTTTTATGTTGGGACAACATGTGTCGGTAATACGTTCATAATAGATTGAGTTGTGCCTAATTTCTTTGTCGCTAAAAGAGGCGCCCCTGTTTCATGGTTTTGGGCATCTGTACACATACCAAGGTGATAACGATCACCTAAAAATGGATCAATATAAAAACCGTTTTTAAAAACTTTATCATTCGGGTGTTTTTCATGGTGAATTTCAGAACAGTTAATGCAATAGAACATAGCTTTCATCTCCTTTTTATTTTTGTTTAAAAAAGTGGGGAGGTAGTCATTTCGCTCCTAAGGAAATGTTGAGGAGAAGAGAAATAACTACCTACCCAAATGGCGGGCATACTCCTTCTGATTTTTACATATCTCGCGTATTGTCCCCGAGGGAAGGAGGAGAGACGAAGTACAGATGAGATAAGTTAGGCGCTTCTCTCAATAGGAGTGATAGAGTTTCATATTGAGGGAATTTTCTATTTTTCATTGCCTTTGTGAGTATATTATGAAGGAATGGTGAGAGGGTGTTTGTCCTGTTGAAAAAATGTTGAGAATTTCTCAACAGTGAAAAAGAGTCTTTCTTGACATGAAACCAAAAGGTGTTATATTGTTAATGTGAAACTAAAAGGTGTTATATTTTAATGCCGAATAAAGGAGATATAAAATGGAACAACAAAATACATTAAATGATATTAAACAAACAATCGTTTTTAACGCACCTATTCAAAAAGTATGGAATGTAGTATCGACTGCAGAAGGAATTGCGTCATGGTTTATGCCAAATGATTTCGAATTGGCGGTAGGACATGAGTTTCATGTGCAATCACCTTTCGGACCATCACCATGTAAAGTGTTAGAGATTGATGAGCCGAATTATTTATCTTTCTCATGGGACACAGATGGCTGGGTTGTTTCATTTAATTTGAAAGACCTAGGAGATAATAAAACAGAATTTACGTTAATTCACGGCGGCTGGAAACATCCTGATGAAATCCTTCCGAAAGCGAATGCGAAGAGCTCTATTATTCGCGATAGAATGAATGGTGGCTGGGTAGCGATTGTAAATGAAAAACTGAAAAAGGTTGTTGAAGGTTAAGTGTCCTCGTCAGCAGCGAAATATGATGTATTTCAAGCAATTGCTGATCCAACCCGCCGAGAAGTGTTACGGTTATTAAGTGATAAAGAGTTACCAATTTCAAAAATAACGGATCATTTTCCGATGAGCCGTACTGCAGTTGTAAAGCACCTTCATATTCTTTCAGAAGCGAATTTAGTGAGTGGAAGAAAGAGCGGAAGAGAGAAGATATATCGTTTGCATCCAGAACCATTAGAGGAATTACAGCAGTGGCTCTCGTACTATGAACGATTTTGGGATAATAAATTGTCCGTGCTTAAACATATTGTGGAGAATGAAGAGTAGATTTTATGCAAAAAGGATGACCAAAATGGTCATCCTTTTTTTATTGTTCACTTGTTTGTTTACCTGGCTTTAATAGGATCCAAGCGATAATTAATGTGAATACCGCTAATACGAAAGTGCTCATATAAATGACGTGTACACTTGATGCTAATGCAGATTGTGACTCGGTTGCTACGTTTGCTGTAGCCCCTCCATGTCCGCCAGAAGAAACAAGATCAAGGTTTTTAATGCCACGTGCATGAATCATCGTATTGAAGATCGTTCCGAAGATTGCAGCTCCTAGTGTTTGACTAAATGTATTAATAAATGTATTTAAACCAACTGCCGTTCCGCGCGTATGGGCCGGTACAGCTGCTTGAATTGTTACCATGTAAATTGGTGTAACAAGCCCCATTCCTAAGCCGAATAATCCGACTGCAACATAAATAAGGAATGATGGTGAATCTGTTGATAATGTAAATAATAAGAAAGTAGCAACTGATAAAATGCTAGCTCCAAGTAAAATAATTTGTTTCGTTTGTAACTTGCCAACTAAGTTGCCGGAGAACATAGCACCGAATGTCCACATAACAGGAATCGGCATTAAAATGAGTCCAGCCTCTGTCGCATTTTTTCCTAAAACACCTTGGCTCCAAATTGGAAGATACACTGTAATACTAATAATCATTGCGCCAGCAATAAGTGTTAGTATGTTTATTGTAGATAATGTACGATTAGAGAAAAGTGCTAGCGGAATTAATGGTTCCGGAGACTTTTTCTCGATGTATAAGAAAATAATGAATGAAACAGCGGCAAAGATTAATAGGCCGATAATTGAAATGTCTCCCCAGTTTTGCTTACTGCTACCTGTTAATAATGCGTATAGTAAAGCAATTGTACTTAATGAGAAAACTGTCGCACCAAGATAGTCGATATGTTGCTTAGCGGCGGACTTAACAGATTCCTTATAAGAAGTGGCAAACATTAAGCAAGCGATAATTCCAAAAGGAACGTTTAAGAAGAAAATATAGCGCCAAGAAAGAGAATCAACTAAAAATCCACCTACTAACGGCCCAATAACACCAGATACACCCCAAACGGCACTCATCCAGCCTTGTGCTTTCGCGCGGTCTTTAGCTTCGCTATATAGATCTCCAATAATCGTCATTGTGATCGGCATAACAGCACCAGCCCCTATACCTTGAAGAGCACGGAAGAAGATTAATTGTTCCATTGATGTAACGACTCCGCAAAGTGCAGAACCGATTAAGAAGATTGTTGCTCCGATGAGCAGAACTTTTTTACGGCCGAATAAATCAGCTAGCTTTCCGTATATTGGAGTCGAAACAGCTGTTGCAAGCATATAGATTGCATATACCCAACTAACAAGTTCGACACCTGACAAATCACTCGTTATACGAGGGATCGCTGTACTAACAATCGTTCCTTCTACCGCAGAAAGAAACGTCATTAGCATTAAAGACATCATGACTTTTTTTCTCATTTGTTTTCCCCTTACCCTTTTTCGAATATTCAACAATATAAAATATAAAGGTACTAAGGTATATAAAGCAACAAAAAAGCAATGGGAAGTTAGGAGGAAGGGATATTTTTGAAGAAACGGTCGATATATTTAAAGTATCGCCAATATAATTTCGTGTACTGCTTTGCTATTTCAACATACTAAAAAAAGAAACAGGAGTCCCTGTTTCTTTTTTAGTATTGCATTTTCGCATTTTGTCCTGCTGTTGTTCCGGCAATTCGGCCAGTAACAAGGGCAGATGTAATGTTATAGCCGCCAGTATAACCGTGAATATCAAGAACTTCTCCGCAGAAGTATAAACCATTCGTGAATTTCGAAGCCATTTCTTTCGGGTTAATTTCTTTAACGGATACCCCTCCGCCAGTAACGAATGCTTTTTCAATTGACTGCGTACCATTTACATGGACGGTAAATTCTTTAAAGTCTTTCACAAGCGCGCGAATCTTCTCATGAGAAACTTGTCCAGCTTGTTCGCTACCGTCAATTTCATTTTTTTCTAATAAGAATAGGAAGTAACGCTCAGGTACATAACCTTTTAAAACGTTTTTAATTCCTTTTTTCGGGTCTTCTTTCATTTGTTTCAGCATGCGCTGGAACAGTTGCTCACTATTTTCTTCTGGCAATGCATCGATGCTCATTTGTACTGTATTCGTTTTAAACTTTTTTAGTGCTTTCACGACGAATTGGCTACAGCGAAGAGCAGCAGGACCAGATAGACCGAAGTGAGTGAAAAGCATGTCCATTTTATGAGAAATGATAACTTTTCCTTTCGGGTTTAATACACTTAAGTTTACATCTCGTAAAGCAAGACCTTGTAATGTGCGGTCACGAATAAACGGTTCGTTTGAAAGAATTGGTACTTCTGTTGGGAAAAGTTCTGTAATTGTATGCCCAGCTTTTTCAGCCCAAGCGTATCCGTCTCCAGTAGAACCAGTTTGAGGAACAGATTTTCCGCCAACAGCGATAACGACGTGATGCGTTTCTAACACTTCACCTGTTTGCAGAATAACAGCCTTCGTTTGACCGTTTTCATACTCAATCGTTTCGACAGGCGTATTCGTACGTATTTTCACACCTAAGTCTTTTAATCGTGTTAACAGTGCATCTACAACAGATTGCGCTTTATTTGATACTGGGAACATGCGGCCATGATCCTCTTCTTTCAGTTGTACACCGAGATTTTCGAAGAATGTAATAATATCTTCATTACTGAAAATAGAAAAAGCACTGTATAAGAAGCGACCATTTCCAGGTATATGTTTAACGATTTCATCAAGTGGTAGACGGTTCGTTACGTTACAACGACCACCACCAGAAATCGCAAGTTTACGTCCTAGTTTATTTCCTTTATCAAGAAGTAAGACGCTTGCGCCTTCTTCAGCAGCACCGATTGCAGCCATTAGCCCTGAAGGACCGCCGCCGATGACAATAACATCATAATGCATAATATATCGACCTCATTTTCTACATTTCCTGCCTAAAAGAATAGCATGTTTTCCCTTAAAAGAAAAATAGAGTGAAGTACTGCTTAAGAGGAGAATTGTGGTACAATACAAAAGTTAGAGTTCAGCATTATCCTGCTATTTATGGGCAATAAGACTACTATCTTAAGATTTATGAGAAGTAAAGAGGGAGTTAAAGCAGCCTGTAAATGCTTGAATGGTTAGTAGGAGGAGAGTCTCCCACTAATTATAGTTTCACTTTATGTAGATGTAGGAGGATTTTCGTATGTCCGATTCAAAATTTCTGCGCGGAACGCTTATTGTGACGTTAGGGACATTTTTAGTAAAGTTCTTAGGCATGATTTACGTTTTTCCGTTTCATGCATTAGTAGGCACAGAAGGCGGAACGCTCTATACATATGGATACATTCCATATACGATATTTTTAAGTATCGCAACGGCAGGAGTGCCGCTTGCTGTTTCTAAGTTTGTTTCCAAATATAATGCACTTGGAGATTATAAAACGAGCCGGAGAATGTTCCGCTCGGGAATGGTTATGATGATAGTAACAGGAGTTCTTTCCTTCTTAGTACTGTACATGACCGCACCATTATTTGCAGAAGCAATGCTTGGTAAACAAAGTTTACAAAATAAGATAGAAGAAGTTACGACGATTATTCGCCTCGTAAGTTTTGCGCTTATTGTTGTGCCGGCAGCAAGTTTGATTCGTGGTTATTTCCAAGGCCACCAATCGATGGGACCGACTACGGTTTCACAAATTATTGAGCAAATTATTCGTATCGTCTTTTTATTAGCGGGTAGTTTCATCGTTATTAAAGTACTTGGCGGTACAGTAGCAACGGCAGTTGGAGTTGCGACATTCGCTGCGTTCGTTTCAGCAGTTGGAGCACTCGGCGTATTAATTTGGTACTGGTTAAAACGTAAAAAATATTTGGATCAATATTTAATTGAGCAAACTGTACCAGAATCGACGGTAAGTACCGCTCAATTGTTTAAAGAGTTGTTTGCATATGCAATCCCTTACGTTGTAATTGGATTAACAATTCCTTTATATCAACAAATTGATACATTGACATTTAACTCTATTATGCAGGCGATTGGTCAAGGAGATATCGCAGAGCGAGCACTCGGTATTTTCACGATGTGGACGCATAAATTAATTATGATTCCAGTATCACTTGCAACAGCGTTTAGTTTAACGCTCGTGCCAGCGATTACAAAGTCGTTTACTGAAAAGCAATACCGTTATTTGAAATTACAAATTACACAAACATTCCAGGCGAATATGTTTTTAACATTGCCAGCAGTTGTCGGTATTTCTACACTTGCATATCCGATTTACACTGCTTTCTACGATTCAGACCCACTAGGTGGACAAGTATTAATGTGGTATGCGCCAGTTGCATTGTTATTCGCTTTATTCACAGTAACAGCAGCAATTCTGCAAGGGATTAACCAGCAGAAACATGCGATTGTTGCGCTTGTGATGGGTGTTATTTTGAAATTTGCATGTAACGTAATCTTTATTCGTTATTTCGGTACAGTTGGGGCGATTTTGGCTACTGCAGTCGGCTTCTTAGCTTCCGTATGGTATACGAATAGACAAATTAAAAAACACGCACACTATTCATTTGGTGTTGTATATAAGAGAACATTCCAAATTGCAGTCTTAACACTTGTAATGGTTATTGCTGTAAAACTATCACAATGGCTTCTATCCTTCATGATTTCGCCTGATGGCCGTATTGGTGCTCTTATTACAGTTGCGATTTGTGCAGGTATTGGTGGTCTTGTTTACGGATTGTTAGCGATTCGCACAGGAGTACTAGAAAGAGTATTTGGCGGAGAAGCTTTAGAGAAAATCCAGCGTAAACTTGGTAGTAGATTCAAAATAAAGTTGAAATCAAAAGGGGCGTAAATACGTCCCCTTTTCTATGATAAATAAAGAAGGTGAAGAACATGAGATTAGATAAATTATTAGCGAATATGGGACACGGAAGTAGAAAAGAAGTAAAGAAATTACTGAAAGACGGCGTTGTGAAGATTGATGGAACGCCAGTGAAAGATGCGAAGTTTCATGTGAATGTAGAAGAGCAAGAGGTTATGATTCACGGTGAAGTTGTGGAATATAAAGAGTTTGTTTATTTAATGATGCATAAACCACAAGGTGTTATTTCAGCGACAGAAGATGATAACCACGAAACAGTAATAGATTTATTAGAATTAGAAGATGCGATTTTCGATCCATTCCCTGTTGGAAGGCTCGATATTGATACAGAAGGTTTCTTATTAATCACAAATGATGGGAAGTTAACGCATCAACTATTATCTCCGAAAAAGCATGTGCCGAAAAAATATTATGCACACATTTCAGGTGTTGTAACGGAAGAGGATGTAATAGAATTCGCTAAAGGTGTTATTTTAGAAGATGGCTATGAAACGAAGCCAGGCGAACTTACAATTTTAAAAAGTGATGATATTTCTGAGATTGAACTCGTTATTACAGAAGGAAAATTCCATCAAGTGAAGCGTATGTTTGAAGCGGTAGGGAAAAAAGTAGTTTATTTAAAGAGAACAGAGATGGGACCTTTAATGTTAGATGAAGAGTTAGAACTTGGGCAATATCGTGAATTAACAGATGAAGAAGTAGAAATGTTAAAGACGTATCAAGTAGATAACGAAAAGTAACGCCAATTTCAGAGCATAGAAAAGACCCCTTTCTAATGAGTTAGAAAGGGGTATGTATTTATTTACATACAATTATTTTTTATTATGAGGTCATTCTCACTTTCTTTCCTGTCGTTGTCCACTTGCCGCGGCAAGGGCTATACACGAGTTCATTAAACTGCAACACATTTAGATCACGTTGTATTGTTCGCGGTGTGATCCCGAACTCATCTACAAGGTCTTTCGTTGTTACCGTACCGTTTTCATTGATGTACATATAAATCGATTTAATGCGTGTTAGCATACGAGTAGTTGTAGGTTTCAAGAGAAAACCGCTCCTCTACTAGTTTTTTTGACCCCATTCAGGAAAGAAGGTCGTTACTATCATTGTACTCTACATGATAAAATTCATGCTTTAACTTACTTAAATTTTACAAAAGTTTAACAAATATTCATATAGAAAAATATTGGTAGTTGACATTGTATGTCTGGTCAGTCAACTAACTCATAAATTTCTACGTAAAACGCCAAATTCCTGCAAATTTTTTTAAAAAAACAAAAGAAAAACTAATAAGAAATATCTGAAATATTACAATTGTCCGTTATTAGGTTTTCATGTATGGCATAAGAGATTTTCGTTTGCTATGATGAAAGAGACAATATAGTGAAGGATGGATGCGTGATGTCGACGATTAATTGGACAGAAGAAGTTACAAAACGAAAAGATGATTTAATTCGTGATACACAAAAATTTTTACAAATCAAAAGTGTATGGGAAGAAGAATCTGCGAAAGAGGGCGCACCATTTGGTGAAGGTGTAGAAAAAGCCTTATCTTTCATGTTACATAAAGGAGAAGCAGAAGGTTTCTGTTCTAAAAATTTAGAAGGATATGCAGGTCATCTTGAAATGGGACAAGGAGAAGAATTAGTAGGTATTCTTTGTCACGTTGATGTTGTACCAGAAGGAGATGGCTGGACAACTCCTGCGTATAGTGCGGATATTCGCGACGGGAAGATTTTTGCACGCGGTGCAATTGATGATAAAGGGCCGACGATGGCAGCTTATTATGCGATGAAAATCGTTAAAGAATTAGGCTTACCTCTTTCAAAACGTGTTCGTATGATTTTAGGAACAGATGAGGAAAGTAATTGGAAGTGTGTAGATCATTATTTTAAAAATGAAGAAATGCCAACAATCGGTTTTGCGCCGGATGCAGATTTTCCGATTATTAATGCGGAAAAAGGAATTTCTGACATACAAGTTGTGCAAAGTGGTGGCGAAGAGAAAGAAGGCACATTTAAGCTTATTTCATTTGAGTCAGGTCGTCGTTTAAATATGGTTCCTGATTTTGCAGAAGCAGTTATTACAGGAGAAGATGTAAATACACTTACAGTAGCGTATGAAGAGTATTTACAAACTGCTAAAAAAATAGGTAAAGCAATTGTAGAAGGAAAGACGGTGACGTTGCAAATCAAAGGGATTTCAGCTCACGGATCTACTCCGGAAAAGGGAGAAAATGCAGGTTTATTATTGGTAAACTTCTTAACGAAAGTTTCTCTTGATGGAAAAGGGGCTTCATTTGCCTCGTTTGTAACAGAAACATTTACAGGTGATATTATGGGAGAAAAAGCTGGTATTTCTTATAAAGACGATATTAGCGGGCCGTTAACAGTGAATGTTGGTCGCCTGTCTTACTCGCAAGAAAACGGTGGTAATTTAGGATTAAATGTACGCTATCCAGTTACAACTAACTTTGAAGAAACAATTGCAAAGTTAAAAGAATATGTTGGTACTCATGGATTTGAAGTAGCGGATTATTCTAACTCTCGCCCGCATCACGTTGACAAAGATCATACGTTAATTCGTACTTTGCAACGTGTATATGAAGAACAAACTGGTGAAAAAGCTGAATTGTTAGCAATTGGCGGTGGTACTTATGCTCGTTCATTGAAAGCTGGTGTTGCATTTGGCCCGTTATTCCCAGGAAAAGAAGAACTTGCGCATCAAAAAGACGAGTACATTGAAATTGAAGATTTATTAAAAGCGACAGCGATTTATGCTCAGGCAATTCATGAATTAGCGAAATAAAAGATATTTAAATAATGACCGCTCTCTACTTTAGAGGGCGGATTCTTTTTAGCTGAATGAGATAAGGAAGAAAAGCAACAATAACATAAAGGAGACGATGTAGATGGTGCCGCATTATTTTGTCGCAGTAACTTTACCACGTCATATAAAAGAAATTCTTTCTAATTATAAAGAGGAAATGAAGGATGAATTACCATTTCGCTCGTGGGTACATGAAGAAGACTATCATATTACCCTTTCATTTTTAGGAAGTGCGACAGAGGAACAGTTAGAAGGAATAAAGAATGGATTACAAACACTTACAGAAAAAACGGAATTATCGTTCACGTTACAAGGACTTTCTACATTCGGACAGGTGGACCAGCCGCGTATATTTTGGGCGGGGATAAGTGATAATCAAGATTTGTTTACTTTACAAAAGCAAGTGCATATAATTTGTGAAGAAAATGGCTTCTCTCTAGATACACGTCCTTATCATCCACATATTACTGTTGCGCGTAAATGGGTAGGAGAAAAAGTGTTTGATCTGACAAATGTAAAAGAGTTACCTGTAACATCATTTCAAGCAGATACGATTACTTTGTATGAATCTCACGTTAAGGAAACGCCGAAGTATAAATCGATTACTGAAATAAAACTACAAAAATAGAATGTATGAAAACGTTTTTTATACAGGTGAATATACTATAGGGAATAATGTGTTACTGTATAGAGCTTCGCTGATAAGAAAACCCTTATCATTTGCAGCTCGTTTCATTTTAACTTTAAGAATGATGGTGATTTTTTATGTTGAAAGTAAAACGTCCATTTGATGCCTATTTAGATGAAATGAATAAAATTACAATTTTGCTCCCGCATGCGTATGGAACAAGCCGGACATTTCGTTTACAAGAAGGAAGCAATGTGAAAGAGTTACCGATTGTTCATACTATTGCTCTTCCAGATGCAACGAAGTATGAATGTTTTATAGAAGAGCCGATAGATGTGGGGAAGTATTATACAGTACGGGATGAACGGAATGAAGAAACAGATTTACAAATAGGCGCTGTGATTCGAACAGTAGTTTTCGATGAAAAATATTATTACGAAGGTACCGACTTAGGTGCTGTGTATACAAAAGAAGAAACAATATTTAAAGTATGGGCTCCGACTGCAAGGCTTGCGAAAGTACGGATTTATAAAAGTGATAAAGAATATATTGATTATGAAATGTACAGAGAAGAAAACGGAGTGTGGATTCATACATTACAAGGTGATCATGATGGAGCACGATATACATTCCTTGTTTGTATTAATTTAATATGGAACGAAGCGGTTGACCCTTATGCAAAGTCTGCGACGATAAATGGAAAATACGGCGTCGTTATCGATTTGGAAAAAACGAATGTGACAAAACGAGTAGAATTATCACCATTACAGTCAATGACAGATGCCATATTGTATGAACTGCATATTCGTGACGCTACTATTCACCCAAACAGTGGGGTGAATAAGAAAGGAACATATAAAGGGCTAATGGAAGAGGAGACAGTAGGGCGAAATGGGACATTAACAGGATTGTCTCATATAAAAGATTTAGGCGTTACACATGTTGAACTATTACCTTTACATTGTTTTGGTGGTATAGATGAAGTGAATCCTGCTTCCGCATATAATTGGGGCTACAATCCGTTATATTACAATATACCAACAGGATTTTATGTTACAAACCTTTCTGATCCATATAACAGGATAGTAGAGTGTAAACAACTAATTGAAACATTTCATGATCACGGCATTCGAGTGATTATAGATGTTGTATATAATCATGTTTATGAAAGAGAATTATCATCATTTGAGAAGCTTGTCCCGGGATATTATTTTCGTCATGGGGAAGACGGTATGCCTTCTAATGGGACGGGAGTTGGAAATGATATAGCATCTGAACGGAAAATGATGAGGAAATTTATTATAGAATCTGTTTTATATTGGCTTACTGAATACAATGTTGATGGATTTCGATTTGATTTAATGGGAATTTTAGATGTTGAAACGATGAATGAATTAGAAAAAGAAGTACGAAAAAT
The DNA here is from genome assembly GCF_038007445.1 of Bacillus sp. FSL P2-0099. Classification (NCBI taxonomy): domain Bacteria; kingdom Bacillati; phylum Bacillota; class Bacilli; order Caryophanales; family Bacillaceae; genus Bacillus; species Bacillus sp. FSL P2-0099. The sequence continues at coordinate 4,636,752 of NZ_JBBOXE010000001.1, read as the reverse complement.
AAAGCAGGATGCGCTGTTATTAGGTGAAGGATGGGATTTGCAAACACCGCTTCCTCTTGAAGAGAAAGCGACGTTAAATAATGCGAATAAAATGCCATGTATCGCACAGTTTAATGATCAATTTCGTGATGGAATAAAAGGAAGTACTTTTAATATAAATAAACGTGGCTTTGCATTTGGTGGGCATGTAGACTGTAATCATTTGCAGTATATAGTAGCTGGTAGCCTTTTAAGTATGAAAGAAACAGGATTGTTCCTAGAGCCAGTACAAAGCATCAACTATGTAGAATGTCATGACAATATGACGATGTGGGATAAACTAGTGCAAAGTAATCCAGAATCAGAAGAAATTTTGAAAAGGCGTCATCGTTTAGCAACCGCAATGGTTATTCTTTCACAAGGGATTCCTTTCTTACATGCGGGGCAAGAGTTTTATCGTACGAAGCAAGGGAACGAAAATAGCTATAATGCAAATGATGAAATTAATCAATTAGATTGGGATCAAAAAGAGAAAGAGATGGAGACCATTAACTATATAAAAGGGTTAATTGCGATTCGCAAAGGGCACGGGGCATTCCGATTACAAAATGCGGACCTTATAAAAAAGCATATGACTTTTTTGCAAACATCTACAGAAGTACTGGCATACCACCTAGAGCATGTAGAATTATTTGGACCGTGGAAAGAGATTGTAGTTTTATTTAATAGCGGTTTAGAAGCTAAAACGGTGCAGCTTCCAAAAGAAGAAACGTGGCATGTGTTAGTAAACGAAAAGCAAGCGAAAATAGAGCCAATTTCTTCATTTAGAGGAAAGGAACTTCAATTGGCTCCAATTAGCACGTATATATTGACGATAATGTGACAAATCGCTACTTGACGATGAGAATGTAATAAATGTAGAATTGACAAAGGTGACGATTTTCATAAGTTGTCATTCTATGATTGATTTTGTAAAATAAACTAGAAGAACAGGTGATTTATCCTGTTTTCGGCTTATGCCAAGTTTTTTCATTCAAATACAGTAAAATATATGAATCCACAACATGCGTAGAAATGTTGCGGTTTTTCTTTTCATAACTATAAAAGATAAGGATTTGTTAACGGGTAATGAATATGGAATGGTTGGAACAATTATTAGGAAAAGAGTGGAGTCTTATACCGGCTGGTGGAGTAACGGGCGATGCATATATTGCGCAAAACGGACAACAAAAGTTATTTTTAAAGCGGAATACATCGCCCTTTTTAGCGGTATTGTCAGCAGAAGGAATTGTTCCAAAATTACTTTGGACAAGAAGGGTAACGAACGGTGATGTAATTTCTGCTCAAAAATGGCTTCCGGGACAGAAGTTAGAGCCAGAGGATATGAAACTAGAACGTGTTGCGAAACTTTTGAAGAAAATACACTCCTCTAAAGCGCTTGTGCAGATGATTCAAAGGCTAGGAAAGCAGCCGCTTCATGCGCAAGAGTTATTACAACAATTACAGCTCGTTTTAAGAGGAGATATAAGAGTTGATGAAACAATTCAGCAAGGTCTTCAATATTTAACGGAGTCATTAAAAGATATTGAGTACAATGAATTCGTTGTATGCCATTGTGATGTAAACCATAACAATTGGATATTGTCGGACGAAGATGAATTGTTTTTAATTGATTGGGATGGGGCTGTTATTGCTGACCCAGCTTTAGATCTTGGTATGTTATTATATTGGTATGTTCCGCGCCATGAATGGAGTGAGTGGCTCGGATATTATGAGATTGAACTAGATGAATCATTGCTTAGGCGTATGAGATGGTATGTGATAGCACAAACGATTTTATCTATGCAATGGCACACAACAAAAAAGCAGCAAGCAGAAGCTAAATATTGGCATCAATATTTACAGCAACTACTTGCTTCAGAATAATACTTAAGAAAAATTGTCCATTCCAGCAATCCACTGAGTAAGTTGTTCTTGATTATTGGAAATATGGTTGTCCAAATTAGAGGAAGATTTACCCGATTGACTATAAGAATATACATCGTTTAGCATTACTTTAGTGTCACTACTTATACTATCGTTTGCGAGTAACGATTGAATGAGTCGCTCTAATTGCTCGCATTCAGAAACTGTCCCGCAGCAATCACTTTGATGGTTGATTAAAATATCTTTTAACACTTCTAATTGATGCTGTTGATTAATTGGCATGAACGGATCATCCTTTCGAGTGTTTTTCTCTCCCTAGAAATGTAAGAGAAAAAGCTGTTTCGTCATGGAATGTTTAATGCTTTATGTAGTTTTTATCAAAATGGTACATCTTATACTTGAAAGAAACGGACCGAGTGCTCGTACGTACTTGGTTTTTTGTTTGATAGATTGATTAAAACAGAAAGAAGGAATTTTTCCTTTAAAATAGTTTTGTAAAGAGAGGGAGACATCTATGCGTTTAAGACATAAGCCTTATGCAATGGATCGAATTAATGAGTATTCACATATCGTAATTGGAAACCCAGAGGAGAGCGCTGGTAACTGGAAAGAAATATTTGGAAATGAACAGCCAATTCATATTGAAGTAGGTACAGGACGTGGCCGCTTCATGTATGATATGGCAAAAGCAAATCCGCATATTAACTATATTGGAATTGAAAAATTCACAAGTGTTGTTGTAGATGCACTTGATAAATTAATTGAAGAAGAAGTACCGAACTTAAAGTTAATTAATAAAGATGCTGAAGATTTAACAGTTTTCTTTGCGAAAGGTGAAATTGACCGCGTTTATTTAAACTTCTCAGATCCATGGCCGAAGAATCGTCATACGAAGCGTCGTTTAACGTATAAAACATTTTTACGCAATTATGAAGAAGTGTTAGTAGATGGCGGAGAAATTCATTTCAAAACTGATAACCAAGGTTTATTTGAATATTCTATTATGAGTATGGCTGAGTATGGTATGTTATTAACTTACCTTAGCCTAGATCTTCATAATAGTGATTATGAAGGAAACATTATGACAGAATACGAAGAGAAATTTTCTAGTAAAGGTCATCGTATTTATCGAGTTGAAGCAAAATATCGTACGGAGCCTATGCAGTAATGCATAGGTTTTTTATATGAAAAATAATCGGAATATTATGTTAAAATTAAATGGAAAAGGGGGATGGGATATGGAACAGTTACAAATTGGAAATATAAAAGTGACGTGGCTAAAAGGTGGGAATACACATTTAGATGGAGGCGCGATGTTTGGAGTTGTGCCAAAAATACTTTGGTCACGAAAATATAAACATAATGATACAAATCATATTTATTTACGAACAGATCCGTTACTCTTACAAACGAAAGAAGGAAACATACTTATTGATTCAGGGATAGGGAATGGTAAATTGAATGGGAAAATGAAGCGAAATCAAGGTGTAACTGAAGAATCATCAGTTAAGGAATCTTTGGAAAAATTGGGACTGCATACTGAAGATATTCATTACGTCTTAATGACGCATCTTCATTTTGACCATGCATCTGGTTTAACAAAATGGGAGGGAAATCACCTTGTTCCGGCGTTTCCGAACGCAACGATTTATGTAAGTGAGACTGAATGGAATGAAATGAAAAATCCGAATGTTAGATCGCGTAATACATATTGGAAGGAAAATTGGGAGCCAATCGTTGATAAGATTGTTACGTTCAGGAAAGAAATAGAAATTACGGATGAAATAAAGATGGTGCATACGGGTGGTCATAGCGATGGACATGCCGTTGTCGTCCTTGAAAGTCAGGGTGAAACGATGCTTCATTTAGCGGACATTTTACCGACGCATGCACATCAAAATGTATTATGGGTAATGGCATACGATGACTATCCAATGACATCGATTGAACATAAACAAAAGTGGATGAAGTATGGTGCTGAAAAAGAGGCGTGGTTTACTTTTTATCATGATGCATATTACCGTGCAGTAAAGTGGAATGAGGAAGGGCATATAGTGGAGAAAATAGAGAGACAAACAAATATAGAAGCTTAATATTAATAAGAGGAAGGTGTCCAAAAATATTTATTGGAACAATCTCCACTTATTATGTATTGCTGTTATTATCAGCTTTTGTTGGTAATTCTAAAAAAAAAGAGGTTCACCTAATGGGAAACCTCTTTTTATGCTGCTATAACCTCTAAAACAGTACCTGTTTTAGCATCAACTAAAAATTCAAATCGTTCTTGTATTTCATCTAACATCGTTGTAAGACCGCCGCGATAAACTTCATACGCGACATCATATTTTTCAAATGCCTCTGGAACCATATGTACCCAAGAGCCAGTAATTTCACCTTTATGACTTAATGCTTGTTTCACCATTTTCAATGCTTTTTCTGAAGAAATATGGGATTGTTCTTGTACTTTGTTTGCAACGAAATAACCAGCTGCGAATCCAACGCCAAGACCTGTGACTAAACCTTTCCAGCTCATATATTCACCTCAATTCTGTAAAATAAAAATAGTGTACCAATAATAATTATAATGCAAATGCAACTAAAAAAGAAGAAACTAGAAACATTTCGAAAATTTCGTTACAATAAAAGAGGTATTCTACTAAGGTTTGAAAGAAGGGGACTTCGTGAATAAAGAGACATTACAATTATTTCGTACGTTAACAGAATTACAAGGTGCATCAGGTTTTGAACATGATGTGCGCAGTTTTATGAAGCAAGAATTAAGCAAATATGCTGATGAGATTGTGCAAGACGGTTTAGGTAGCGTATTTGGTCTGAAAAAAGGGGACGAAACTGGCCCGCGCGTTCTTGTAGCAGGTCATATGGATGAAGTAGGTTTCATGGTTACGCAAATTACGAAAAATGGGATGCTTCGTTTTCAAACGTTAGGTGGCTGGTGGAGCCAAGTACTATTAGCTCAGCGTGTACAAGTTATGACGAAGAATGGTCCTGTTATTGGGGTTGTTGGTTCCATTCCTCCTCATTTATTAAGTGATGCGCAACGTGCAAAACCGATGGATATAAAAAATATGTTAATTGATATAGGTGCAGATAGTTATGAAGATGCGATTGAAATTGGCATAAAGCCAGGGCAACAAATCGTTCCAATCTGCCCATTCACGCCAATGGCAAATGAAAAGAAAATTATGGCGAAAGCTTGGGACAACCGCTATGGATGTGGCCTTGCTATCGAATTGCTAAAGGAATTAAAAGATGAAACATTACCAAACACATTATACTCTGGTGCGACTGTACAAGAAGAAGTAGGTCTTCGCGGAGCACAAACTGCTGCAAATATGATTCAACCAGATATTTTCTATGCGCTTGATGCAAGTCCAGCAAATGATGCATCTGGTGATAAGACGCAGTTCGGTCAATTAGGAAAAGGCGCTCTTCTTCGTATTTATGACCGTACAATGGTAACACATAGAGGAATGCGTGAATTCATTTTAGATACAGCAGAAACACATAACATTCCGTACCAATACTTTATTTCACAAGGTGGTACAGATGCGGGCCGTGTGCATACAAGTAACTCTGGTATCCCATCAGCAGTAATTGGTGTTTGTGCACGCTACGTTCATACACATGCTTCTATTTTACATGTTGATGATTATGCGGCAGCGAAGGAATTAATTACGAAGCTTGTGAGAGCAACGGACAAAACGACGTTAGAGACAATTAAGAATAACGCGTAAAGAGGAAGGGTGAAAAACCCTTCTTTTTTTAGGTTGAATAGATGACCCAGCGATGAGTGAGAGCGGTCAGGCGCACTACGGTATAAATCTCAGTCATGAAGACTGATTTGGTGTTCGAGGCTAGTATTAGGATAGAGTGATGAATTTATATAGAGGTGAATGAAATGAAGGTAGTAGTTGGATCGAAGAATAAGACGAAGGTTGGGGCTGTGGAGAAGGTTTGGGAAGATGCTGAAATTACATCTCTTTCTGTTCCATCAGGAGTAGCAAATCAGCCTTTTTCAGATGAAGAGACGATGCAAGGAGCAGTAAATAGAGCGAAGAGAGCATTGCAGGAAGGTGCAGCTCATATCGGCATTGGGCTAGAAGGCGGCGTTATGAAAACGGAGCATGGGTTATTTATGTGTAACTGGGGTGCTTTAGCGACGATTGAAGGTAAAACATTTGTTGCGGGAGGGGCGCGTATTAAGTTACCAGACGATTTTTTAGCACCGCTTGAAGAAGGAAAAGAGCTAAGTGAAGTGATGGAAGAGTTTGTAGAGCGAAAAGATATTCGTAGTCACGAAGGTGCTATCGGTATTTTTACAGATGATTATGTCGACCGAACGGAATTATTTGTACACGTTGTTAAGTTACTTGTTGGGCAATATAAGTATGATGAAAAGCAAGCATAAACCTTGCACCATGCGCGATGTATGGTAGTATAAAGAAAAGATTATAGTGTGAAAAAGTGCACTCGTTAGAGGAGGAAATATAGATGAAATCATTAGAAAGCATGGAACAATTCCAAGAATTAAAAAATGAAGAGAATGTAGTCTTCATGTTCTCAGCGGAATGGTGCCCAGATTGCCGTTTCGTTGATCCATTTATGCCAGAAGTGGAAGAGAAGTATAGTGACTTCTCATTTTACTATGTAGATCGTGATGAATTTATTGATTTATGCGTGAAAGTAGACGTATTTGGCATTCCAAGCTTTGTAGCGTACAATAAAGGTGAAGAAACTGGACGCTATGTAAATAAAGATCGTAAAACACAAGAGCAAATCGAAGAGTTTATTGAAGGTTTAAAATAAGACAATTAGCCAATTGAATTGTAAAAACAACCTCTACCTTCGCGGGGGAGGTTATTTTTTTGGAAGGGAGGAAAAAGAGATGAAAATGACAAGTAAAAAGATGAAAGACGAGTTAATGAAGAAATTATCTCGACCAGAATGGGACTGTCATTATGATAGCGAGAAAGAAGTTCTTCGTATTGAACAAACAGACTCGAAAAAAGGTATTAACGTATCACTTCCAGGAGTAGTTGCAAAATGGGAAGTGAACAAAGAAAAAGCAATTGAAGAGGTCGCTTATTACGTACAAGAAGCGCTAATTGCAATGCATAAAGAAGAAAATAGCACGGCGAAAATTTTACCTGTTATTCGCTCTACTTCTTTCCCGAAACAATCAGAAGAAGGAAATCCGTTTATTATGACGGACCATACGGCGGAAACACGTATTTACTATGCGCTAGATTCTAATAAAACGTATCGATTAATTGATGAGCGCTTATTGCAAAAATTAGAGCTTACAGAGGAACAAGTACGTGAAATGGCATTATTTAATGCTCGCTCATTAGGCTATGAATTTAAGCAGGAGACAGTAGCAGGTAATACATTCTACTTTTTAAACACAAATGATGGATACGATGCGAGTCGTATTTTAAACGAATCGTTACTACACTCGATGCGTGAAAAGATCTCTGGTGATATGGTTGTTGCAGTTCCTCACCAAGATGTATTAATTATTGCTGATATCGTCAACGAAATCGGTTATGATATTATTGCACAAATGACAATGAAATTTTTTGCCGAAGGGCATGTTCCGATTACATCACTTTCATTCGTATATGAAGATGGAGACTTCGAACCAATCTTTATTTTAGCGAAGAATCGGAAGAAGACAGATGGAAAAGAGAAAGGATGAACGAAGTGAACGTTTTTTACAACCTTGAAGGAATTGGTGACACTTTAATTGTTACCTTACAAGATATTACTTTAGAAAACCGTACATTTGACCGCAAAGGAGATGTTGCTCGCGTATACGATCGTGAAAGCAACGTAACAGCAGGATTCAACATCTTTAATGCGTCTTCTTATGTAGAAGTAACAGACAACGGAAACGTTACATTAACGAAAGAGTTTGTTGAAAAAATTAACGGAATTTTAGCGAAGAATGGCTTTGAAGAAAAAGTAGAAGCTGATTTCACGCCGAAATTTGTTGTAGGCTATGTAGCTGAAAAAGAGAAGCATCCAAATGCTGATAAATTAAACATTTGTACAGTAGAAATCGGTACAGAAACATTACAAATCGTATGTGGTGCACCAAACGTTGACGCAGGACAAAAAGTTGTTGTTGCAAAAATCGGTGCTGTAATGCCAAGTGGTATGTTAATTAAACCAGCTGAACTTCGCGGTGTTCCTTCTTCTGGAATGATTTGCTCTGCACGTGAGTTAGAGCTTCCAGATGCTCCAGAAGAAAAAGGTATTCTTGTATTAGAAGATAGCTTTGAAGTTGGACAAGAATTTAAATTTTAATTGATGTTAGAAAAAGTAGTCTCTCATATGTGAGGCTATTTTTTTTTGTACGAAATTCCTAGGATTGTAACGTTTCCTCTCAAAATCTATATTGTATTTCAAAAATGGATTAGGTAAAATTTAGAAAAAAGAAGGGGGTAGACGTATGAAACAACAACCAAAAATTGCAGAACTTCTGAAACGAATTGAAACTTCAAAGCAGCAAGATATCGAACTAGGTTCCTATGAAATATATGTGTTTAGCGAAAATGAATTAGAAAAAGGACAAATCGGTTATCGATATGATAAACATAAAAATTCATTAATAAGTGAAGAAAGTGGAAAATGGAAAGAGGAATGGATTGTTATCGGATATGAAACGGATATGGGGGATCCTGTTTTCGTAAATGTAGCTGATGATGCTTATCTAGTCTATACCGCAGAGCGTGGTACAGAAACGTGGCAACCCGTTCATATTGGAAATATGGATGAAATTATAAAACAATTATAAGAAAAACTTTGAGACCGGTGCAAAGTGATAGGAGAGAAAAATGAAGTATATAAAAATAATGAGCGCTATTGCAGTCATTGGAATATATATGGGAGGTTGTTCGCAAGAAGAGCCGAAAAAAAGAAACAACCTCTTCTATACAAGAAAAAAACAAAGATAATAAGGAAGACGCACCGGTAGAAAAGCAGCAAGAAGAACAAGAAAAGAAAGAACAGCCGCAAGCAATTCAAACGAATGAGCAAGTGGAACATAAGCAGGAGGAAGTGCCGGCCGAGGAAAAGAAAGAGGAAACTACGCCGCTGCAGCTAACTGAGCAACCGCTGCAAAATAATGAACAAAAAGTAGAGAGTAATGAAAAACAAGAAAAGTTTCTCGTCGTTATTGATCCAGGGCATCGACAAAAAGCGAATTTAAATTTAGAGGCAATTGGTCCAGGAGCAACTACGCAAAAATATAAAGTAACAGACGGAACAGCGGGAGTTGTAACGAAAAAGAGGGAATCAGTTCTTGTATTAGAGATGGCTTTTATATTGAAAGAAAAACTGGAAGCAAAAGGTATACAAGTATTGATGACGAGAACGTCACATGAGGTTGATATAAGTAATAAGGAACGAGCAACATTCGCGAATGATCATAAAGCGAATTTATTTTTGCGCCTTCACGCAGATGGTTCTGAAAATCCAAATCAAAGTGGATTTGCTGTATTGACACCGGCAGAAGGAAGTCCGTATACGAAAGAGATTTATGCTGAAAGTCTTCAAATCTCTCAAACGATAGTAAATAAAATGAGAGAGAATCATCAAGTGAAAGTAAATGGAATTAAATTTCGGGATGATCTTTCTGGATTTAATTGGTCAAAAGTTCCAGGAGTACTATTAGAACTTGGATTTATGTCAAACCCTGAAGAAGACAAAAAATTATCTGACCCACAGTATGTAAATTCTTTATTGCAAAGTGTAACGGATAGTGTGGATGAATATCGGAAGGGTAAAGATTAAACGAGGTCTTACATGTAAGACCTCGTTTTTCTATATGAAAAACAATCGTGAATTAGAATATTATGGATAAAACTAATATGCTTAATTTTACCTGCACTTTTTGCCGAATGCTGATACAATAAAGGATGTTACTATTTAGTAGAAAGAGTGGTAAACATGTTAGATTGGATGAAAAAGCTGTTTAACAAAGAGGAAGAAAAAACAGTGATGAATAAAGAAGTACCGGCACAAATTGAAAGTCAGCCGAAAATTCCTCGTGTAAACCACTACACTGAAGCAAGAGAAGCACAAATGGCAAGTCGGAATGCAGGGAAATGTCGTTTTCCATTAATACCAGATAATGGCTTCGATGAGGAGGATGTAAGAGAACTGCCTAACTTTGAAGAACAACCTATTCAAAGAGGAGCATATGAAGAACACCCTACTCAAAGAGGAATAAAAGTGGAAAGAAGCAGACGACCGTATGTGGAAACAGAAGCACCTACATATGAGGAACCGGAATTGCAATATGAACCGGAACCAGAGCCTGTCGTAAAAAAAGCATTCGTACCGTCGCAAGAAAGTAACCGTAGACCATTTCGTCCAACAGAAATGATTTCTCCGATTTATGGATATAACCGTCCTTCAGTAGAAACGAAGGTTGTGCAGGAGGAAGAAAAGGTAAGAGAAGATCTTGAAATATCTGTTGAAGGAAAAGCTGTTGTTGACGCATGGTTAGAGAAAAAGGGATATACATTATCTGACTTTTCGGGAGTTCTACAAGGAAGTTCATCTGTTAAGAACGGAGTGAACGAACGAAGTAATAAAGTAGAAGAAAAATCGGTTGTGGATACATGGTTAGAGAAAAACGGTTACGAAGTTGAACGTCAAGCCCCTTCATTAGAAGAAAGCCTAAGTGATGATTTGCTTCATAAAACAGTAGGACAGCATGTGGAAAAAGAGGCTACAATTGTACAAGCCTTGAAGCAGGAGCAAGATGTAGTGGCGTTATCATCTACAGAAGATAACGAAGAAACTTTACAAGAAGAGTCAATAGATTCTAAAGTAGAGCATGTGTATTCGATATTAACAGAAGAAAATGAATGTAATACAGAAATAGAAGAAACTGTTGCTGAAGTTGCAGCAAATCAAGTCGAAGAAGAAACATTAGAAGATGTAGTGATTGTAAAAGCAGATGAAAAGCTTGAAGAAACAATTACTATAGAAATACCAGATGCTTTTGAAGAAGAAGCTAAGGAAGCAGAAGAAGTTGTGGAATTAGAGAAATCTAAGGAAGCGACAGAAGAAGTTGTGGAATTAGAGAAATCTGAGGAAGCGACAGAAGAAGTTGTGGAATTAGAGAAACCTGAGGAAGCAGCAGAAGAAGTTGTGGAATTAGAGAAATCTGAGGAAGCGATAGAAGAAGTTGTGGAATTAGAGAAACCTGAGGAAGCAGCAGAAGAAGTTGTGGAATTAGAAGAAACTAAGGAAGCGACAGAAGAAGTTGTGGAATTAGAGAAATCTGAGGAAGTGACAGAAGAAGTTGTGGAATTAGAAGAAACTTAGGAAGCGACAGAAGAAGTTGTGGAATTAGAGAAATCTGAGGAAGTGACAGAAGAAGTTGTGGAATTAGAAGAAACTAAGGAAGCGACAGAAGAAGTTGTGGAATTAGAGAAATCTGAGGAAGTGACAGAAGAAGTTGCAGAATTAGAGGAAGCTGAGGAAGCAGAAGAAGTTGTGGAATTAGAGGAAGCTGAGGAAGCAGAAGAAGTTGTAGAATTAGAGAAATCTGAGGAAGCGACAGAAGAAGTTGCGGAGTTAGAAGAAGATAAGGAAGCAGAAGAAGTTGTGGAGTTAGAAGAATCTGAGGAAGCAGAAGAAGTTGTGGAATTAGAGAAATCTGAGGAAGCGACAGAAGAAGTTGTGGAGTTAGAAGAAGCTAAGGAAGCAGAAGAAGTTGTGGAGTTAGAAGAAACTGAGGAAGCGACAGAAGAAGTTGTGGAATTAGAGAAATCTGAGGAAGCGACAGAAGAAGTTGTGGAATTAGAAGAAGCTAAGGAAGCAGAAGAAGTTGTGGAGTTAGAAGAAACTGAGGAAGCGACAGAAGAAGTTGTGGAATTAGAGAAACCTGAGGAAGCGACAGAAGAAGTTGTGGAATTAGAAGAAACTGAGGAAGCAATAGAAGAAGTTGCAGAATTAGAGGAAGCTGAGGAAGCAGCAGAAGAAGTTGTGGAATTAGAGAAATCTGAGGAAGCGACAGAAGAAGTTGCGGAGTTAGAGGGTACTAAGGAAGAAGAACCAACTTCTCAAGAAACAGTAATTGAAGAAACGATGAATACAGATTTAGTGGAAAATACACCAGTTGCAGAGCAACCAGTGATTTCTCAACAAGAAACAATTACGTTCAAGGAAGAAAGTGAAGTATTCGTACCAGTTTCAGAAACGGATGAGCAAACAAAGAAAGATGTTCAAAACTTTGCGAACGTTTTAGTTGAAGAAGCGGAAGAAAAGAAGCAAGTTGCTGAAGAACAGCCTGCTTTACAAATAGAAGAACCGAAACGTGAGAAAAAACGTCATGTCCCATTTAATGTTGTCATGTTAAAGCAGGATAGAAAGAAATTAATGGAAAGACATGCGGCAAGAACGAACGTAATGCAATCAACTGTCAGTGAACGAGTGGAAGAAAAGCCAATGCAGCAAGTGGTAGTAGAACCACAAGCAGAAGAAAAGCCAATGCAGCAAATGGTAGTAGACCCGCAAGTGGAAGAAAAACCAGTGCAACAAGTGGTAGTAGACCCGCAAGTGGAAGAAAGTCCAGTGCAGCAAGTGGTAGTAGAAGCTCAAGTGGAAGAAAAACCAATGCAACAAGTAGTGGTGGCTGGACAAGTACAAGAGCCAATTTCAAGTACGGAAGTACAAGAGAAAGCATATGTTGTAAATCAAAAAGAGAACGATATGCGCAACGTACTACAAGCGCCACCGAAGTATGAACTTCCGCCATTAACGTTGTTGTCAATTCCACAGCAGGCAGCATTAGATAATACGGAGTGGCTAGAAGAACAGGAAGAATTATTAAATACGACATTTAATAATTTCCATGTTGGAGCACATGTGATTAATGTGTCACAAGGGCCGGCGGTAACTCGTTTTGAAGTACAACCAGACCCAGGTGTGAAAGTAAATAAAATTACAAATTTAAGTGATGATATTAAGTTAAGTTTAGCTGCGAAAGATATTCGAATTGAAGCGCCAATTCCAGGGAAGAGTGCAATTGGAATTGAAGTTCCAAACAAGGAAAGTAAGCCAGTATTCCTGCGTGAAATTTTAAGAAGTCCTGTATTTACAAAGAGTGAATCACCGCTTACAGTTGCGCTGGGGCTTGATATTTCCGGTGATCCAATTGTAACGGATATTCGAAAAATGCCACATGGACTTATTGCGGGTGCAACTGGTTCAGGGAAAAGTGTTTGCATTAACGCGATTTTAACGAGCATTTTATATAAAGCGAAGCCGCATGAAGTGAAGTTGATACTAATTGATCCGAAGATGGTTGAGCTTGCACCATACAATTCTGTTCCACATCTTGTAGCACCTGTTATTACTGACGTAAAAGCAGCTACAGCTGCGTTAAAGTGGGCGGTTGAAGAGATGGAACGTCGTTATGAATTGTTTGCTCATGCTGGTGCTCGTGATTTAACTCGTTACAATACGATTGTAAGTGGTAGAGAAATCCCAGGTGAGACATTACCTTATATTGTAATTGTCATTGACGAGTTAGCGGACTTAATGATGGTTGCTCCTGGTGATGTGGAGGAAGCGATTTGTCGTATTGCACAAAAAGCTCGTGCTTGTGGTATTCACTTATTAGTTGCGACGCAGCGTCCATCTGTAGACGTTATTACAGGTTTAATTAAATCAAACATTCCAACGCGTATTGCGTTTACAGTATCATCTCAAGTTGATTCGCGTACGATCATCGATATTGGGGGCGCGGAGAAGTTACTTGGTCGTGGTGATATGCTATTTTTAGGAAACGGCACATCTAAACCAGTTCGTGTACAAGGTGTATACGTATCAGATGATGAGATTGAAAGAACAGTTGATCATGTGAAAAAGCAAATGAAGCCAAACTACTTATTTAAGCAAGAGGATTTATTAGCAAAATCAGAGCAGAGTGAGTCTGAAGATGAACTATTTTTTGATGCATGTCAATTTGTTGTAGAGCAAGGGGGAGCGTCCACATCTTCTGTACAGAGAAAATTCCGCATAGGTTATAATCGCGCGGCACGTCTAATTGAAGAGATGGAGTCGCAAGGGATTATTTCTGAAGGAAGAGGAACGAAACCGAGAGATGTCCTTATTTCTGAGGATGAATTCGCTGCTATGCAGGAAACAAATGTATAGGAAACGGTTTTGCTGTATACTAATAGAAAATGTTGGATAGTAAAGTAGGGAGTAAAGCGACATGAAAGAAATTGAATTAAAATTAAAAGGTGAAATAAATCGACTAACAAATAAAACATTTAAATTTGATGAACGTGTTGGAGAAGGCTGGTTCTCTGCCGTTTACTTTTTAAAAACTAGAGAAATCATTGAAGAATTTCGCCCGAAAAGCGTTGTAACAATGCAGTTTTTTCAAAAAGAACATGCAGTTCTTTGCGGAGCAGATGAGGTAATCGCATTGCTACAAACATTTGCCAAAAATCCTGAGGAATTAGAAATTCATTCTTTAAAGGATGGCGATAATATTAGTCCGTTTGAAACAGTTTTAACAATTCATGGTCCTTATGAATACTTCGGCTTTTTAGAAGGTGTAATTGATGGGATTTTAGCTCGTCGTACATCAGTTGCGACAAACGTATATAACGTTGTCCAAGCTGCACGTAGTGTAGATAAAGAAAAACCGGTTATTTTCATGGGAGATCGTGACGATCATTATACGCAACAAGCTGGTGACGGCTATGCGGCATACATCGGAGGTATGAGCGCGCAAGCGACGCATGCAATGAATGAATGGTGGGGCAGAAGTGGTATGGGGACGATGCCTCACGCTTTAATTCAAATGTTTAATGGTGATGTTGTTGAAGCTGCAAAGGCATATCATAAAAAATTCCCAGAAGATGAATTAGTCGTACTAATTGATTATAACAATGATGTCATCACAGATGCACTTCGCGTAGCGCGTGAATTTGGATCAACATTAAAAGGTGTACGTGTCGATACGTCTCGCACAATGATTGATCAATACTTCATTCGTCACCCAGAAGTACTTGGAACATTCGATCCACGTGGTGTAAATCCATCACTTGTATTTGCACTTCGTAAGGCTCTTGATGAGGAAGGGTTCCAACATGTAGATATCGTTGTAACTGGTGGGTTTGATGAGAAGCGTATTCGTGAATTTGAAGCTCAAAATGTTCCTGTCGATATATACGGAGTAGGAAGTAGCTTATTAAAAATGAATATTGGTTTTACTGGTGATAACGTAGAATTAAATGGAAAACCAGAAGCAAAAGCTGGTCGTAAATACCGTCCAAATTCACGTCTAGAGCGTGTTCAATTAGAAACAAAAGAAGATATGTAAAAGCGAGAAAAACTGATAGGTGATTGACCCTATCAGTTTTTCTGTTATCATAGTATAGCGGCTTGTTTTTTGCTATAATAAATGTGTTATGGACATAAAAGAAGTACGTACGAGTTTATCACTGATAAGTGAATATAAAAAGAAATTCACTGCATCAGAAATGTATGATGATTACCAAAATAAGAAAAGATTCATATACTGTCTTATAGATAGGCCGTTGTATTAGTTCGAAATGTTGGAGGTTCTTTAAGATGACAGTTTACCATTTTGTAGGAATTAAAGGAACAGGAATGAGTTCATTAGCACAAATTCTTCATGACATGAAGCATACTGTTCAAGGGTCTGATTATGAAAAGCGTTTCTTTACACAAACAGCATTGGAAAAGCGTGGTATTTCCATCCTTCCTTTTGATAAGAATAATATTAAAGAAGGACAAGTGATTATCGCAGGAAATGCATTTCCTGATACGCATGAAGAAATCGTAGTAGCAAAAGAATTAAATATCCCAGTACATCGTTACCATCACTTCTTAGGTGATCTTATGAATCAGTACACAAGTGTTGCTGTAACTGGTGCACATGGAAAAACATCAACAACTGGTTTGTTAGCCCATGTAATGCAAGGTGCACACCCAACATCATACCTTATTGGAGATGGAACGGGGCATGGGGTAGAAAATAGTAAGTATTTTGTATTTGAAGCTTGTGAGTATCGTCGTCATTTCTTGTCTTACTATCCAGACTATGCAATCATGACAAATATCGATTTCGATCACCCAGATTACTTTGCAGACATCAATGATGTATTTAATGCATTCCAAGAGATGGCATTGCAAGTGAAAAAAGGTATTATTGCATGTGGTGATGATGAAGAACTTCAAAAAGTTCAAGCGAAAGTACCTGTTATTTTCTATGGATTTGGAGAAGATAATGATTTCCAAGCACGTAACATTCAAAAGAGAACTGATGGTACTATATTCGATGTATTCGTTCGTAATACGTATTATGACACGTTCAAAATTACAGGATACGGCGATCACAGCGTATTAAATGCATTAGCAGTAATCGCGCTTTGCCATTATGAAAACGTTGATGTAGAAGCAGTTAAGCATCAGCTAACAACTTTTGAAGGCGTAAAACGTCGCTTTAATGAAAAGCCAATGGGAGAACAAGTTATCATTGATGACTATGCACACCATCCGACAGAAATTAATGCAACGATTGAAGCAGCTCGTCAAAAACATCCAGAGCGTGAAGTTGTCGCTGTATTCCAACCACATACATTCTCACGTACAGAGAAATTTTTAGATGAGTTCGCGGAAAGCTTAAGTAAAGCTGACCAAGTATACTTATGTGATATTTTCGGATCAGCACGTGAAAACAAAGGTGAATTAACAATTGAAGATCTGCAAAAACGTATCGATGGCGCAGAACTAATTACAGATACAACAACGGATGTGTTAAAGAAACATAAAAACGGCGTTCTTATTTTCATGGGCGCAGGTGACATCCAAAAATTCGAAGCAGCTTACGTAAAAGAAGTTCAAGTTGCAGAGAAGTAATAGAAAAGACGCATAGCTTGGCTGTGCGTCTTTTTTGTGCTGTCGTGGGTGTACAGCGTTGTCGAAACGTTGATATATTGGGAGTTGTGTTCGATATATTTCAAAAATTGTTGATATATTATGGTGCATTTCTTTAGTTTAAAATGTTAGAATAATAAGAAAAAAGGGGCTAAAAAACATGTTCACACTCCGAGTAGATGACGAAATCGAACTACAACTATTAGAAAAACATCATAAAGAGGAACTATATCAATTATTAGATCAAAACCGTACCCATTTAAGAAGATGGCTTCCATGGGTAGATGGGACGAAATCTGCTGATGCGTATAATGAGATTTTTCCGATGTGGTTAAAGAAATTTGCAGAGGGAGACGGTTTTGAAAGTGGCATACGTTATAAAGGAAAGCTCGTTGGGATGGTAGGCATTCATCCGGTAAGTTGGGGGAAGAAAGCGGCAAGTCTCGGATATTACCTTGCAGAAGATGCTGGTGGGACAGGTATTATGACGCGTAGCGTGAAAGCTGTACTTCACTATGCATTTGAGAATTTAAAATTAAATAAAATAGAAATTAGATGCGGTGTTGAAAACGTGAAAAGCCGAGCTATTCCAGAGCGTTTAGGTTTTAAGTTAGATGGTATTTTAAGAGATGAAGAATGGTTATATGATCATTTTCACGATATCGCTGTATATAGTTTACTAGCTTCAGAGTGGAAGGAGATCCGATGAACGAGAAGATACGCATTATTCCGTATGAAAGTACGTTTCAAGATGAAGTAGTAGATCTTATCGTTCATATTCAGCAAAAAGAGTACAATGTCCCCATTACAAAAGAAGAGCAGCCAGACCTGCTTGAAATAGAAACATTTTATCAAAGGAATCATGGAAACTTTTGGGTAGCAACTTATGATGGGAAAGTAGTTGGAACGGTGGCTTTATTAGATATTGAGAATCAGCAAGTAGCGCTAAGGAAAATGTTCGTAAAAAAAGAATTTCGCGGAAAAGAATGGGGAGCATCACATATGCTGCTTCAAAAAGCAATTTCATGGGCTGAGAATAAAAAGCTGAGAGATATTTACTTAGGAACGACAGTGAAATTTTTAGCGGCCCATCGCTTTTATGAGAAGAATGGTTTCAAAAGTGTGAGTATAGAAGAGTTGCCAAAAAACTTTCCAGTATTAGAGGTAGATAAGAAATTTTATAGGTATATTGTTTAGAAGGTCATTCAGAAATGGCCTTTTTTTATGAACTAAAATGGAAAAAGTGGTATAATTTAGGTTAGGGGGTGCGTGTATGAACTTTCCGATTCAAAGAAGTAAGTCGGTAGTAATTTTCGTCTGTCTCACGTTAGTTTTTATGTTCGTATATCCACTTGTCATGATTGTCACAAATAAAGAGCAGTGGATGTCAGCGTTAATTGGAATGGGTTTATGCTTTCTTGTAAATGTACCACTCGTTTGGGAAGTATTTATTAAAAAGCATAAAGTAGAAAATGGTGTATTAAAGTATGGCATTTTAAATGACGATATCGTATTGAAAGAGATAAGAATCATTCGTCAAGTTGGGAAATATCTTGAAATTACAACAAATGCGTATAAAGTACATATGGTTGCGATACCGCAACAAATGGAGCGGTTTTTATCGCTTGTAGAAAAAGAGAATCCACAGGTGAAAATAGAAATGGTAGGTAAAAAATGAAATATGTAAACCTTTGTTTTGTTTAGAAATATTGCTTGTGCTTGCTATTTGCACTAGAGTATATATGAAATGGGATCTGCCCTTATATGAACCAATATTAATAGGTACTATCGCAGTGGCGCTTTTATATTATTTTCATTTTCAGCAAACAAAAAACGAAAAAAGTAGCTCTATGTAGTTAGGAGGATTAGAAATGAAAAAAGCCCTTATGTCATTTTTACTTCTGCTAACTGCATCCGTTCTTTTAATAGGGTGTAGTGCGAAGAAGGAAAAGGCTGATGTGAACTTTGAAAAGGCACAAAAGGTTGCGATTGAATCACTTACAGATTCAAGTGATAAAAAAGTAATTACAGATAAGAAAGAAATTGAAAAGCTGTTTGAAGTCATGAAAATGGATAAGTGGGAAATGCAATCGGCTCCTTTAGATACTCCGCAAGGGAAAACATTTAAAATGTATCAAGAAGATACATCAAAATTATTAGAGTCGAGTAAAGATAAAAAAGAGTTACATGAAATTGGTACAATGACAGTATATAAAGATGTCCCGTATGTTGAAGTTGAAATGAAAAATAAGAAGATGAGTTTTAAAGTGCCAGAAGATGTGGCGAAAGACTTATTAAAGTATTAAAAAAACGCTCGGAGAAAATTCCGAGCGTTTTTATTATTATTTTAAGTTCTCTGGGTTTAAAGCTTCTAGTTCAGTTACAACGAAGCGTCCGTCTTTACGGATTAATACGTCGTCGAAGTAAATTTCACCGCCGCCGTATTCAGGGCGCTGAATGCATACTAAATCCCAGTGAATGTTAGAGTTGTTGCCGTTCCATGCATCATCATAAGCTTGTCCAGGTGTGAAGTGGAAGCTGCCATCGATTTTTTCATCGAATAGGATGTCTCCCATTGGATGTAAGATGTATGGGTTTACGCCGATTGCGAACTCACCAACGAAACGCGCGCCTTCGTCTGTATCGAAGATTTTGTTAATGCGCTCTGTATCATTTGCAGTTGCTTCAACGATTTGACCGTTCTCAAATTTAAGTTGTACATTTTCAAATGTATAACCGTTGTAAGGAGATGGTGTATTGTATGAAACTGTACCGTTAACAGAATCGCGAACTGGTGCAGAATATACTTCGCCATCTGGAATGTTTAAATGACCCGAGCATTTAATAGCTGGAATGTCTTTAATAGAGAATGTTAAATCAGTTCCAGGGCCAGTTAAGCGAACCTTATCTGTTTTATTCATTAATGTAACAAGGCTATCCATCGCCTTATCCATTTTACCGTAGTCTAAGTTACAAACTTCGAAGTAGAAGTCTTCGAAAGCTTCTGTGCTCATTTTAGCAAGCTGCGCCATAGAAGCATTTGGGTAGCGAAGAACAACCCAGCGTGTTTTCGGAACACGGATGTCTCTATGAACTTTTTTGCCAACTGTTTGGCCGTGAACTTTCATACGTTCACTTGGAACGTCAGCTTGTTCGTTAATGTTATCGCCAGAGCGAAGGCCAATGTAAGCATCCATATCTTTCATTACACTAGCTTCATATGCAGCGATTTGTTCGAAATGTTCTTCAGTAGCACCCATTAATAAAGAGCGATCTACTTGATGATCTTTTAAAGAAACGAATGGGAAACCACCAGCTGCATATGCTTCTTTTACAAGTGCAGTTACAAGTTCTTTTTGTAAGCCAAAGTTTTCAATTAATACTTTTTCGCCTTTTTGTAAACGAATAGAGTAGTTAATTAAATTGTATGCTAACTTTTCAATGCGTGGATCTTTCATATGTAAAGCCTCCCTACTAATTATGTATCCTCTCCTATTGTAACCTACTTAGTGGAATTTGTTGAATCATTTATGTTAAAGTTAACGAATAAGTATGAAAATTCTAATGAAAAGATAGGGATTAGAATGAAACGGAAAATGATTGTATAATGGGAGAAAGTATGAAAAAGATAAAGGAAGTGATGAAATGCAAGTTCTTCTATATGTAAGTGCGGCTATTATCGCGGTTGCTTTCGCAGTATTAGTAGTGTATGTATGCAGAACGTTGTTATCGGTTCAGAAGACGTTAGAAAACGTTGCGAGCACGTTAGAAGGTTTAGAAAAGCAAATGCAAGGAATAAGCGTAGAGACGGAGCAATTATTACATAAGACAAATGCGTTAGCTGATGATATTCAACAGAAGTCACAGTCGCTAAATAAAGTAGTAGAAGGTGTGGATGGAATCGGAACGACGATTCACTCTTTAAATACGAAGCTTCGCAACGTTTCAGAGTCTGTTACGGACGAAATTGAAAATAATGCAGATAAAGTAGCACAAGTTGTACAGTGGAGCAGCGCAGCAATTGAAGTATATAATCATTACCGTACTACGAGACAAGAGAAAAAGATTGAAAAAGAAGAGCGTAAACTTGAGAAAGCTGAGCAGAAGGCCGAAAAGAGAGAGAAGCGCTCTAGACTTCGCATGAGAGGTGAGTAATGATGAGTATGATGAAGATTGAAACGATTGAAGAACTTGAAGCGTTAGTAGAAAAGAACGAGCCTTACGTTCTTTTTAAGCATAGTACGACATGCCCAATTAGTCACGGTGCATATACAGAGTTTCAAGCGTATTGCGGTGAAGAAAGAGAAGTGCCAGCATATTACTTGTACGTACAAGAGGCGAGAGATGTTTCGAACCATGTTGCAGAGCAGTACAGCATTAAGCATGAATCTCCGCAAGTGTTATACATAAAAGATGGAATGGTAGTATGGCATACATCGCACTGGAATATTAAAAAAGAAGCTTTAGAAGAGAATGTAAAATAGGGAGAGGCAAGCGAAGGGCTTGCTTCTTTTTTATTTTGTTGCAATATATTTAGTGGTACACTAGAGATACTTTAAAACTAAGTAAATTGACTTTTGAAAGTGGGTTTTAAGCAATGAAGAAAATGGCATTATGCATCGCAAGCTTAAGTTTATTACTGGGGGCTTGCAGCAATAATACTATTGAGAAGAAGGATGAAGTTGTACAGAAAGATACGAAAGAAAAAAGTATGATTCCAAGAACTGCTGTTTCTAAGGATTACTATAGAACTGTTATTCCTTTAAAAGAACAAAAGGTAATTAATACAGTTAATGTTAAAACTAATTCTAAACTAGATTTAGCAGAATATGAAAATGGTTTAATGGATATTGCTTCAAAACAATTCGATACAGAAAATTACGTATTACAATTAAATCAATATATTCCAGAGAAAACAATTGATGAATTAGTTACGAAACAAGAAGTACCAGTTTTGACTAATATTATAGAACAGGACTACTTCGGCAAACAAAATTCAAATGAACTAAGCTTATCTGGTGTTGTTATTGGTTTATCTATGTCTTCAAGTGTATCTAATGAGGAAGCTATTTCTAAAGGTACTGAAGTCGCTAAGGGGCTTATAGAAGCTATTAATAAAAATGATAAATATAACAAATCTCCAATTACGTTTGCTATATTTAAGCAAGAAAGTACAAGTTCTTTAAAGAATGGTACTTATATTTCAAGCGCTACTGTTCAAAAGAACGAGACTAATCTTGGAAATTGGGATACTATTGATGAAAAGTCGTATTCGTATCCTTCTCAAGAATTTGAGGGGGCACATGGAGAAGATAAGAAAAAGTTAGATGATTTTTCGGAAGCAATAAAGAAATTCTCTCCAGGAGATTATATCCCTGTTAATGCTAAGATTTCTTATAAGCAAAATAAGATGGATAAATTAAAGATGGATATTGTCGTTAAATATAACGGTAAGTCAGAATTGATGGCACTCTCTCAAACGGCTGCTCAAAGTATGTTAGAACAATTTCCTAAAGATGCTAAAGTTCAATTACAAATAAAGTCCGAGAATAAAATCGAGGCTGTTATTATAAAAGAGAAGAACAGCGATAAACCGTTTGTTTCTTTCCTATAATAAAAAAAGACAGTTTTTAAGCTGAGGCTACTGAAAAAATGAATACTTCGAGAAAAACATTTCGAATTTCCTAAAGATGTTGAAAGAAGAAAGGAGGTCATTACCTGTACATAGTAGGGAATGACCTCTTTTTTCTTATGAAATAGACTCTTTCAGTGCCTTCTTTAAAGTGTCAGATTATGTTGATGTTATTCAAATTGGCGCTCGCAATATACAAAACTTTGAACTGTTAAGGGCAGCTGGTGCTGTAAATAAACCAATATTATTAAGGCGTGGTTTATCAGCAACAATTGAAGAATTTATTAATGCAGCAGAATATAGTATGGCAGAGGGGAATGGTAATATCATTTTATGTGAGCGTGGTATTCGCACATATGAAACAGCAACGCGTAATACGCTTGATATTTCCGCTGTGCCAATTTAAAAGAAAGAAACACATTTACCTGTTGTTGTCGATGTAACGCATTCTACAGGGCGACGTGGCCTTCTATTACCGTTTGCAAAAGCGGCTATGGCAATTGGGGCTTTTGCTATTATGGCTGAAGTACATCCAGACCCAGTAGTTGCATTATCAGATGAAGCGTAGCAAATGGACATTCCAGAATTCAATGAGTTTATGAAAGAATTAAAAGCATTCGGAAGTAAATTATAAAAAGATTTCTTAGTCTATGTAGCCCTTGTTACATAGCTTTTTTACAAAAATTGACCTTTTTTGCATAAAAAATACGAAAATACGAGAAAAGAAGCGAATTTTTTCGAAACTTTTGCGGGAAAATATTGTATGACCCTGTGTTTTTAGCGTATCATTAGTAAAAGGAAGAACTCGGGACGATTGTTGGCATCTGCAAATAGAGTTGATGTCTTTTTTTCATTCAAGTGAACCGATACATAAAAATAGATAACATAAATAGAAGGAGTGTGCGAAGAGATGAACGTAACAATCTATGATGTAGCGCGTGAAGCAAATGTTTCAATGGCTACCGTATCACGCGTTGTGAATGGTAACCCAAATGTAAAGCCTACAACAAGAAAGAAAGTATTAGAAGCAATTGATCGTTTAGGATACCGCCCGAATGCGGTAGCACGTGGACTAGCAAGTAAGAAGACAACTACAGTGGGTGTTATTATTCCGGATATCTCAAATACGTTTTATGCAGAACTTGCTCGTGGAATTGAAGATATCGCAACAATGTACAAATATAACATCATTTTAAGTAACTCTGACCAGAACAAAGAGAAAGAGTTCCACTTATTAAATACGATGCTTGGGAAACAAGTGGACGGGATTGTTTTCATGGGTGAAGATATTACAGATATTCACGTTGAAGAGTTCAAAAAATCTCCAGTACCAATTGTATTAGCAGCGTCATTTGATGAACAAAATGAAACGTCATCAGTAAATATTGATTATACACAAGCAGCTTACGATGCAATGAAGCATTTTATTGAGCAAGGACATAAACGTATCGGTTTCGTCTCTGGTCCTTTCATTAATAAAGCAGGAAGCGCGAAGAAGTTACAAGGTTATAAAAAAGCTTTAGAAGAAGCAGGTATTTCATATGATGAAAATCTTATAATTGATGGAGATTACACATATGATTCAGGTATAGAAGCGTTTGAAAGACTTTGGGGCATGGATGAAAAACCAACAGCAATCTTCGTATCTTCTGATGAAATGGCACTAGGTGTAATCCACGCAGCACAAGACGCGGGATTAAACGTACCAACGGATATCGAAGTGCTTGGTTTTGACAACACACGTCTTGCATTAATGGTTCGTCCGCAACTTTCGACAGTTGTACAACCAATGTATGATATCGGTGCAGTAGCAATGCGTCTACTAACGAAATATATGAACAAAGAAAAAGTAGAAGATCACTCAGTTATCTTACCTCACCGTATCCAATTTAGAGATTCAACGAAGTAAGAATAAGAGAGCTCACAGCGATAGCTGTGAGCTTTTATTCATATTCAGGATAATGGTGTTTAACTACTGTATCTACACTTTCAGTTTTCTTAACATGTAAAAAGCGTGCATATAATTCTTTTCCTGTCTCAAATGGTGTGTCATCTAATTCGAAAACATGCAACACTTTTCTAAACGTCCATGTTACTTGCTCACCGTACATATTATCGTACGTATCTTCAGACTGTAGAGCTATCTTTTCACCTAGCTCATGAGCTTCCTCTAAACTGTTCGCCTTAACGAGAATGATACTTTCTTCAAAAAGTGTATCGTGATTCTCTTCATAATGTTCATCAATTTTACTAGGATTAGGCTCACCTGAATGGACAGATTCAAATAATAATTTTACAGCATACACATGAGATCAGTCTCCTTATGCTGAATGTTTTACTTTATAAACAATACTCGCGATAAGTGAAGCCGTTATTGTAAATACGTTACTTTGATAATGATAATGTATTTGAGATTCTTCATAAGACATTTTGTCGTAAAGTTCATTTTGAGACACGTTCATTTTTTTCTGTTTTTCCTTGAGCATCTTAATATAGTTGTACTGTATTGGGACGAGAATGATGAAATAGGCTAATACGATTAGTGAAATCCAAATCATTATGAACACTCCCTTACAAAGAATATTTCTATATAACAATTATATCAATAAAAAGAAAAAATAACCATTTATTATTAGGACTAATTTTCTTCTAAAAATGCGAACAGTTCCTCTTGGTTTCTTAAATTGCGATCAATACATATTTGAGCAATACATTTTAATCCTTGTAATAATGTGTCTATGTACAAAGTATCGTACTGAATTATATTTCCCTCTACCATTGTTTCATCTTTTTCCAAGTTAATTGATATTTTTAGTACAGCTGTATTGCTTTGCAAATTTACAACGTCGATGCAAAAAAACTGTTTTTCTAAGTCAATCGTAACATAATCGAATCTTTCGGATAGCTCCAAATTGCATGTGGTAGTGTATTCCAAATGAAAGCCTCCTTATTGTGTAAGTGTATGTTGTAATGCTTTCGCTACAGTGGGGGAGATTCCTTGTTATATGTCACACAAGTGCAAATTTAACTATTATAGGGCAATGTCATGTATAATAGAAAGAAAAGGCTTGTGAGGGGGGAGAAGAGATGATCGTTCTTTGGATAATTACGCTTTGCATGACCGCTATTTTTGCATATATGACGTTAAAACAAAATGGCTTAAAGCGATTTGTTCCAGGAAGTATTCTTGCAGGAATCGCCCTTATCACGTATGTAATTTCTATTTTTATTGAAAGTGTATCAGTAGACATGAGCACAAGTTTAATGTTCATGGGTATTACACTATTTGCAGGTAGTATTATGGTACTTATGGTTGCTGGTATTATTTTATTTATTCATATGAATTCAGAAACGTTATAGCATATAGAAAAGGCATGTCCCGAGGGGGCATGCCTTTTTATCCGTTCAATTATGCTCTATCTTTAGAAGAGTTTTGTTGTTTTAGTAAGTCGCGAATTTCGCCAAGAATTTCTTCTTCTTTTGTTGGTTCTGGAAGTTCTTCTTTCTTTTCTTCTTCTTCTCTTTTAGATGTTAGTTTGTTGAAAACTTTAACGAACATAAAGATAGCAGCTGCAATAATTAAGAAATCAAAAATAGTTTGGATGAAGTTACCATACATAATAGATGATTTACCGAATGTAAGTTTTAAATCTGTAAAGTTAACGCCGCCCAGTACCATACCAAGTAATGGTGTGATGATATCTTTAACTAAAGAACTAACGATTTTACCGAATGCAGCACCGATTACAACCCCGACAGCTAAATCGATTACATTCCCTTTGAATGCGAATTTTTTAAACTCGTTCCACATGTGTTAATCCCATCCTTTCCACGATTCAATATGAAATTTATAATTCCTATCAACATATTCTATAGAAATTTGTGATAGAAATAAAGAGGAAATGGGAATGAAAGTAAATTCTGAAAAATGTATCCGTTTTAATTTTTGCTTACAGCTTGCAGTAGAGATTGGAGCATTTGTTGAGATTTTAATCCTTCTAATCCATCTACAATAGGCTGTGTATCACCTTGTACACATTGGATAAAATGATGAACAGCATCTTCAAATCCGCGCTGCTTTAACGTTGTCTCCCATGATGGTGAACCACTTTGTGAAACGGAGTTTTCTTGCTCAATTTCAAATGTGTTCATATTTTTTACGCGAATGATTTTACCTGCCGTTACAAGTTCAATTTGTTCTAAATTTGTACCTGCATGGCGGTGCATCGCCGTAGAAAGTAAAAGTCCATTTGCAGTTGTATATGTATGATGTCCGTAAAGAAGTTCGTTCTTTTCATTGATTTGCATCATATTATGAACGATGTTAAGGTCATCGTTAGCTAACCAGCGAGCAGTATCTACAATATGTAAGTAATCATCTAACATAGTAAAGTCATACGTATATGGCCCCACCTTATTTGTGCGGTGCTTTTCAATTCGAATCCATGAAGTATCATTAGCTTGCTCTTTGGCAGTAACGTACATAGGAACGAAACGGCGATTAAATCCCACCATTAACTTTCGATTATACTTTTCACTCATTTCAACTAGCTTCTCTGCTTGCTCAGTAGTAGCAGCTAGCGGCTTATCAACATAAACATCGATTCCTTTTTTCAGAAGTTCAGAAACGATTTCATAATGTGTAGCAGTTGAACTATGAACGAAAGCCGCATCACATTCTGAAGCGAGTGCCTGAAGGTTAGCGAAATCTTGAATACGATATTGCTCGCAAATTTGTTTTCTTTTATTAACATTAGGTGTAAACGCTCCCACAAAAGTCCAATCAGTTTCCTTTGTCAGTGTTGGAAGGTAAGCCTTTTGTGCAATACTACCTAATCCAATCATTCCAATACGAGGTTTGCTCATGTTTTTTTCCCACCCTATTATAAATATATAAGTTGTCTAGCTGTATAGCTATGTGACGAAATAACTGTAGCATAGACTGGGGAGAATGGCAAAAAATAGATTTGAAAATGATACGTTTTTTATAGGAAATGAGCTTTTATTTATTTGTCGCTAATAAAATCTTCTCTATCTCTTCAAAGTTATGAGTACGGGCGTGTTGCAATGGGGTAATACCATCATTGTCGGGAATATTTATATCAGCACCATGTTCAATAAGAAGTTGAATGACTTGTTGCTGTGTTTCATCTCCGTTGCTTAGTACGATGGCCTCCATTAAAGCTGTCCATCCGAGGTTATTTACATGGTTTACATCGATATTTGTTCGAGTAAGGAGTTCTTTTATAACATCAATATAGCCATGTTCTGACGCGGGAATAAGAGCTGTTCCGCCGTAACGATTCGTAAGCGTTGGATCCGCACCAGCATCAATCGTTAGTTTTAAAATGTCCAAGTAACCTTCTGCACCGGCGTATAGAAATGGATTGTTTTTCATATCATCTTGGATATTTACGTCAGCACCAGCGTCGATAAGAGCTTTGGCGGTTTTTACATCATTTTTGTATGTAGCAATCATAAGAGAAGTACGTCCTTTATTGTCCGTTATATTTATGTCAGCCCCTTTTTTGAGTAATGATATAACAGTATTCGTTTCTTGTTTCTCAGTAGCTGTTAGTAGTGCTGTCTCCATGTTTGTCATCTCCTTTTTAACTTCTTGTTCTTGTGAGCATCCTTGTAAAAAAATTACGCAACATATCATGCTTAATGTTTTTTTGAACATGGAATTTCAACCTCCTTTTGCAAGCAATTCGGTATCCTAATTTAAACTGTAAAATAGGAACATTAAATTTTTATAAACTGGTGCTAAAATTACTATAAAATCGCTTGAGTATTTGAACATATATTTTTATGCTTATGAATAACAAGGTTTGTTAAAGTGAGGATGTAACATATGTCTATTAAAACAAGATTTTTATTTTCTTATATCGCTGTTATTCTCGTTTCCATCACGCTCATATTAGTCGCGGGATTTTTAATTGTTTTTTCCATAACAGGAGACTTGGAATCAGTGAAAAATTTCTATAAAAGTTCCTATATTCAAAAGCCGCTTACGCCAGAAGAAGAGAATACGTATATTGAATTGAAATTAGCGGCAAAGAAAAATCAATCACAACTATTAGATGAATCGTTCGTTTCATCACTTGAAAAAGAAGGTGTGAAAATAGTTGTAAGAAAGGGAGAAACCATTTCTTATGCTACAAAAATATTTGAAGGTGTATCTTTAAAAGAAGCCATTCCGAAATTTGAATCAGCAAATATTAATAGTCGTGGTACAACGGAACTAGGCGATACATTTTATCGATATGTAAAATTTGATTTTTATTTTCCCGGAGATGAAGAAGGGAGTATATTTGTACTAAAAAGGCAGAGTTCATTTGTCGATCTTACACAAAAATTATTTCCAATTTTGTTCGGAGCGCTTTTACTGTTAGCCATTTTACTCATAGGGTTATTAAGTTATTTCGTCTCAAGAAGTGTGATAAAACCAATTTTTGTATTGAAAGATGCGACTGGGAGAATTAAAGAAGGGGATTTAGATTTTCAAATTCCAGTTACATCCTATGATGAGATTGGGCGATTAAATCAAGGGTTTGAGGAAATGAGGAAGAGATTAAAAGAGTCGATAGAGATGCAAACACAGTATGAAGAAAATCGAAAAGAACTCATTTCAAACATATCTCATGATTTAAAAACACCGATTACATCTATTATTGGATATGTAGAAGGCATAAAAGATGGAGTCGCAAATACGCCAGAAAAAATGGATAAGTATTTAACGACCATTCATACGAAGGCAAAACATATGGATACACTCATTGATGAGCTCTTTTTGTTTTCAAAGCTTGATTTGAATCGAGTTCCCTTTCAGTTTGAAACGATAGAGTTAAACGTGTTTATGCAGGAATTATTAGAAGAGATGCAGATGGATTTAAGTGAGGAAGGTATAGAAGTTTACTTACAATTACAATCATCACCACTATATGTAACGGCTGATTGCGAAAAGATAAATAGAGTTATATCAAATTTGATTCATAATAGTGTGAAATACATGGATAAAGAAGAGAAGAAAATTACTGTAACAGTATTGAGTGATAACAATAAAGTTATTGTGAAAGTGATGGACAATGGGTCAGGTATAGAAGCTGATACGCTGCCGTATATATTTGAGCGGTTTTATCGTGCAGAGCAATCGCGAAATTCTAGCACAGGTGGAAGTGGACTTGGCTTAGCGATAGCGAAGCAAATTGTTGAAGAACATGGCGGGGAAATTTGGGCGGAAAGTAAGCTTGGGGAAGGTACAAGTATTTTCTTCTCATTGAAAAAAGTACAGGAATGTGGTGAGTAGAATGAAGAGAATTTTACTAGTAGAAGATGAAATAAGTATTGCAGAATTACAGCGAGATTATTTAGAAATTAGTGATTTTCAAGTTGATGTAGAGCATTCAGGTGAAATAGGTCTACAAATGGCTCTTCAGGAAGACTATGACTTAATTATTTTAGATATTATGCTTCCGAAAATGAATGGTTTTGAAATTTGTAAACAAATACGTGCTATAAAAGACATTCCGATTTTACTTGTTTCAGCAAAGAAGGAGGATATAGATAAAATTCGCGGACTCGGTTTAGGGGCGGATGATTATATAACGAAACCATTTAGCCCGAGTGAATTAGTAGCAAGAGTAAAGGCGCATATTTCTCGTTATGAAAGATTATCAGGAAATGTGAGTAAGCAACGCGATACGTTATACATTCATGGAATTTCTATTGACCAGCGAGCGAGAAAAGTTTTTATAAACAATGAAGAAATTGCGTTTACAACGAAAGAATTTGATTTATTAACATTCTTTGTAACGCATCCAAACCAAGTATTAAATAAAGAACAGTTATTTGAACGTATTTGGGGACTAGAATCAGCTGGCGATTTAGCCACTGTCGTTGTTCACATTAGAAAGCTACGTGAAAAAATTGAAAGAGATCCTGCTCACCCGCAATATATTGAAACAGTGTGGGGAGCTGGTTATCGCTTTAACGTGTAATGTACCTGCCAAGTAATTGGTAGGTTTTTTATGTTATTCGAACAAAAAGGGAATAATAGGTAATTTATGTTAAAATATAAAGAGAGATAAAACATAGGAGAGCATGAGAGGGCGTGCTACATTTTGGGAGATACATTAAAAGATAATAAATCAAACAAGGCTTTAAAGATTGGAACCAATATCATACTTATCTTATTAATTATCGGTGCAATACAAATGTTTTATGATGAAGATTCTACGAATGATCATTTCGGTGGGTTATTTATGATGGTCTTTTTTGGAATTAAAATAATTTCTAATTTTATGATGAGTATAAAAGCAGGAGATAAAAAGTCGATATTCATTGATGTAGGCTTAATGATTTTTTTGTTCTTCTTGTTGTTTCTAGTGTGAAATATTTCCTTTGAAAAAAGTTCATATTCTTATAGAGGCTGTGAGCTTTCCTTAGTAATAACGGTACTAGTGTAACGATTTATAAAATGTTTGAGTAGTAGAAGTAAACTGAGCAGCTTCTTCTAAAAAAGGATAATGGTTACTCTCCTCAAATATCACAAAGATAGAATTACGTATACCCTCATGCATCTCGATAGAATATTGGATCGGGCACTGTACATCATATCTTCCGCATATAATAAGGGTCTTTGTTTGGATGGAAGGTAAATTCTCTCTTAAATCAAATGACGGATATTCATTGGCGAAAGTGTTCATCCGGCTAGCGGACATAGTTTTTTTGATTGGTTTACAAAAATAAAATTTGTAGTTTTCGGGTTTATACAATGATAATTTTGTTCTCTTAGTAGATAGTTCTTTCCGTTCTTCACTTGTAAGGTGAGGGCTTTTTAAAGTTTCGATGAGTTGTTGCATATAATGAAACTGAGGATGTGCTGGGTGATAAATGCAAAATAGTGTTTCGGTATAGTTACTTGCTGCGGCTCCGGCCATGACTAATGATTGTAAGGAATTTGGATATGTAATCGCATATAAAAGTCCAAGCATACCGCCTGTTGAGTGGCCAGCGAAATGCCATGTTGGGAGTTGTAAAGCTTCTCGTATTGCTTCTAAGTCGTGAACGGTTTCAATCATACTTAATTCTTTTTCTGAATGGGCTTTTGCTGAGTTACCAGCGTTTCGTAAATTAATGAGCAATACACGATGCGTAGCAGTGAAAACATCCGCAAAGTAATCGCCAGTTTCATTAAATTGTGAATAGTGATGTTTAATGCAAAGTGGTTCGCCATTTCCTTTTGTAAAGATTTCAAATGTGCCACGTTTCGTGTTGATTATTTGTTGTGTCCACATAATATCACGACCTTTTCTCATAAAAGTTGGACCGGCTAATTCTTAAATAAAATATAGCAGCGAATCTCAAAATATATCGACTTACCGACAGAAAACGACAATAATAGCTAGCTATAAATAAAAGGAGGCTGTTCAAAAGCGAGCCTCCTCTCTGTTTAATATAAAGATTTTGTCATATTATTCCGAATAATTTCAAGAGATTTCGCTACAGTTAATGCATTTTTTTCTTCGATTTCTGGTTTTCTAGGGATAGGTTGATACATGTTGTCTGGATCTTCCCATGTAAGGGGAAGGTCGGTTTCTGCTTGTCCTTTCCAAGCGTCAATCCATTCTGGAGGGAGATAACCTGAGATGTTTTGGATGTTGTTCATTTCGAGCCAAATGAGTGCCCAAGCTCTTGGTACGACGCGCCAGTGATCATAGCCACCACCGCCGACAGCAATCCAGCGACCGTCGCAATATTCATTAGCGATTTCACGAGCGAGCTTCGGTATTTCACGGTAAATGTTTATCGTTGCGCAAAGGTGTGTAAGTGGATCGTAATAATGTGCATCAGCACCATTTTGCGTTAAAATAATATCCGGTTTAAAGTATGCTGCCACTTCTTTTACAACTGTTCGATATGAATCTAAAAACGATTCGTCTTCTGTAAAAGCGTCGAGTGGAACGTTAAAAGAATAATTATATCCATTTCCTTGTCCACGTTCATTTACTGCGCCAGTTCCAGGAAATAAATAACGCCCAGTTTCGTGTAATGAAATGGTGCATACGTTAGGATCGTCGTAAAAAGACCATTGTACCCCGTCGCCGTGATGAGCATCTGTATCAATATACAAAACGCGTAAACCGTATTTCTTCTGAATATATTTCATTGCGATAGAGCTATCGTTATAAATACAAAAGCCAGATGCTTTACCACGAAAGCCATGATGTAAGCCGCCACCTAAATTGAGGGCGTGCTTTACTTTCCCGGAAAGAACAGCATCGACAGCTGTTAATGTTCCGCCAACGAGTAATGCACTTGCTTCATGCATATTTGGAAACATTGGTGTATCTTCTGTTCCAAGTCCATATGTCATCGCAATTGATTTTTCTAACTTTCCTTCTCCAGCAAGTTTTACCGCATTTATGTACTCCTCTGTATGAATGAATGCAATTTCCTCATCTGTAGCCATTCTTGGCGAGATGACTTGAGAAGGGGAGATAAAACCACTCTTTTGTAATAAGTCATACGTAAGTGTGACGCGTAGTTGGTTAAAAGGATGATCAGGGCTAAAAGAATAGCCCCGAAAGTCATCCGAATAAATGAAGGCGCTGCTCATGCTTGCATCCCCATTATGTTTGGCCATAATACGCGGTAGCCCTCTGCTTCGAGTGCATCGATCACTTTTAGAGGATTCATCGTTTGAATGCGGAAAACGAGCACTTTATCATTCTCATCTTTTGCTGGATAGACGAGAACGCTCACAATATTTATTTGTAAATCACTAAAAATAGCAACGACTTTTCCAAGAATACCAGGCTCATTTTTCACTTGAATTTCAATTTGTGAACTCGGTTGATGAGCTCCTGTTAATTTTACTAACGTGTGTAGCACTGTAGATTCAGAAATGATACCTACGAGTTTTCCAGCCTTCGTAACAGGAAGACAGCCTATTTTATTTTCAAAAAATAAAGTCGCAATTTCCTCAACGAAATCGAGAGGGTGACAAGTCATAACAGGGTGTTTCATTATGAGTTCAAGCGGTTGCTTCAGCATATCCAGTGAAACTTGTTCATCTAAAATAGACGGACTTGCATCTCTTACATCCCGATCAGAAATAATGCCTACGACATGATTATTTTGATCGACAATTGGAATGTGCCGAATGCCTTTCGTACGTATCGTTCGGATTGCTGTTTCAATTGTATCGTTTGGATGCAGTGTCACTACATCTTGATTCATAATTTCTTCTACAATCATTCCAGTTGCCCCCTTTATTAATACATAAAACGATTGTGAAAACGTAGACGATCGAATGCTTGAATGGAATCCGTATCAACACGTTTACCGATGCGGACCATTAAACAGTTGGCAGGATGTGAACAAATTTCAGGATCATCTGTAGCCATCCATTGTAAACCACCAGCATTCATCATTTTTTCCATTACTTTTCGGTATTCCCAAACATTTAAGCCTGTTTGTTTTAAATCCCAGTGCCAATAATATTCAGTCGTTAATATAATGTAATCTTCCATATGATCGTCCATCATTGAAACTTCTAATAAATTTTTTCCGACAGAGCAACCACGAAAGGCTGGGACAACTTCAATCGCCCCGAGTTCAATTAAGTTTTCAATCTTTCCTTCTGACCATCGCTCGAGCGGATCAGGATATAAGTATGTAACATACCCAACGATCGTTTGGTCATGTCTAGCAATAATGAGACGAGCTTCTGGTAATTTAGAAATTTCGACAATTGCTTTATATTGCTGCTCGGCAGGACGAAACGCAATTAAGTCTGGATGAAATTCATACATTTCAAGATTATGTGTAGAGACAGGACCTTCAATAATTAAAGTGCCTTTCGCTGTTTTTAAGTTTCTGGCATTATATATTTTTTTATGAATCAATTTATTGCTCACCACCTTGAGGGTTTGTGAATCTATTAATATCGTACTTTATAATATATGCGATGTGAATCGAATTTTGTCATTAAAAATTTGTCTAAAAATCAACAAAAATACTGAAAATTTTAAATAATGTCATTATAATAGATAATAGAATACATAGGAGGGGGATGTAAAGTATGAAAGTGGAAACGCTTCCTGTCATTAAAGGAGAAAATAATTTGCCGAATTATGAAGAGGCATACGCAAATTTTAACTGGGAAGAGGTTAATAAAAATTTTACTTGGAATGAAACAGGACGAGTAAATATGGCGTATGAGGCAATTGATAAGCATGCGAAATCAGATCGAAAGAATAAAGTAGCACTTTATTATCAAGATGGATCGCGAAAAGAGAAATATACGTTTAAGGAAATGAAGGATTTTTCTAATAAAGCAGGAAATGTCCTGAAAAACTATGGCGATGTTGAGAAAGGCGATCGCGTTTTTATTTTTATGCCGCGTTCCCCAGAATTATATTTCGCACTTTTAGGTGCAGTGAAATTAGGGGCAATTGTTGGACCATTATTTGAAGCATTTATGGAAGGCGCAGTTCGCGATCGTTTAGAAGATAGCGAAGCGAAGGTGTTAATTACAACTCCTGAATTGTTAGAGCGCATACCATTAAATGATTTACCTGCTCTAAAAACAGTCTTCCTTGTTGGAGACAATGCAGAAGAAGGCGGTAAAACTGTAGCGTTCAATCCTTTATTTGAACAAGCTTCAAAAGAATTACATATCGAGTGGTTAGGCCGTGAAGACGGTTTAATTCTACATTACACATCTGGTTCTACTGGTAAGCCAAAAGGCGTTCTTCATGCTCAAAACGCAATGGTTCAGCACTATCAAACAGCGAAATGGGTATTAGATTTAAAAGAAGATGATGTATATTGGTGTACAGCTGACCCAGGCTGGGTAACTGGAACAGCTTACGGTATTTTTGCACCGTGGTTAGTGGGAGCATCAAATGTTATTTTAGGCGGGAGATTTAGTCCAGAGGCATGGTATGAAGCACTGCAAGATTACGGTGTAACAGTTTGGTATAGTGCACCGACAGCGTTCCGTATGTTAATGGGAGCTGGACAAGACGCAATTAAAAAATATGATTTATCACAAGTGCGTCACGTATTAAGTGTTGGTGAGCCATTAAATCCAGAAGTAATTCGCTGGGGTATGAGCGCATTTGGACTTCGTATTCATGATACGTGGTGGATGACAGAAACAGGTGGACAAGTTATTTGTAACTATCCTTGTATGGAAATTCGTCCAGGTTCAATGGGGAAACCAATTCCGGGTGTGAAAGCAGCGATTGTTGATAATGAAGGAAATGAAGTGCCTCCATACACAATGGGGAACTTAGCGATTGGTAAAGGTTGGCCAGCTATGATGCGTGGAATCTGGAATAACCCACAAAAATATGATTCTTACTTCATGCCGGGAGATTGGTACGTATCAGGTGATTCAGCTTATATGGATGAAGACGGATACTTCTGGTTCCAAGGGCGCATTGATGATGTAATTATGACGTCAGGCGAGCGCGTTGGTCCGTTTGAAGTAGAAAGTAAATTAATCGAGCACGCTGCTGTTGCAGAAGCCGGTGTAATTGGTATTCCTGATCCAGTACGCGGGGAAATCATTAAAGCATTTATCGCGCTTCGCGTGGGATACGAACCGTCTGATGAATTAAAAGAAGAGATTCGTCAATTTGTGAAAAAAGGTCTAGCAGCTCATGCAGCGCCAAGACAAATTGAATTTAGAGATAAATTACCGAAAACGAGAAGTGGTAAAATTATGCGCCGCGTATTAAAAGCGTGGGAATTAAATTTACCAACAGGCGATTTATCGACGATGGAAGATTAAGAGAGAAAGGTCTGAACGATGATACGTTCAGACCTTTCTTTTTGTGTTATGATAAACTTATATATACGTGTTGGAAGGGGAGAAGGAAATGAAAACAGAAAAAGAAAAGATGATACTTGGGGAAATGTACATACCGGCTGATCCCGTTTTAGTAAAGGACAGGGAGCAAGCTCGTATATTAACGAGAAAATTAAATGAAACACCAGAGGTAAAACTAGAAGAACGTAGTGCAATCGTAAAAGAATTATTCGGAACGACTGGAGATAACATTCATCTTGAATCTTCTTTTAGATGTGATTACGGTTATAACATTCACGTTGGTGAAAACTTTTACGCAAACTTTGACTGTACGATTTTAGACGTATGCCCAGTTACAATCGGAGTGAACTGTATGTTAGCTCCAGGTGTTCACATTTATACAGCAACGCATCCGCTTGATCCGGTAGAGCGCATAAGCGGATCAGAGTACGGAAAACCAGTTACAATTGGCGATAACGTATGGATTGGCGGAAGAGCGATTATTAATCCGGGCGTAATAATTGGAGATAATGCTGTCATCGCATCTGGCGCTGTTGTAACGAAAGATGTGCCAGGTAATGTAGTAGTTGGCGGGAATCCTGCGAGAATCATAAAAAAAATAAAATAATATTTGAACGAAGCGCCTTCCTCGTCTGTATACATTTATGAAAGAATAGATGAGGGAGGCTTTTTTATGTCTAATAAATTGATGCTGACTTTTGCTTTAATTGGAATTATAGTTGTGTTTTCTTGTGGTATGTTATTACCTATACCAATTGGATTTAAAATTTCAATGATTACAGTTGGGATTATAATGATTGTTATCTTTTCAATCCTTATTCCGTTTGATAAGAAGTATATTGTACGAAAAAATGGAAATAAAATTGATTTTACAAAAACAAAAATATATTTTCGTTGGAATGTATTTGATACAATTTCGGTCTGTCTTGCAGTGTATGCATGTATATGTGTGCTGGCGTTAAGTATTTTAGTTTCAACCGGCCATACGATTCAAAACCCATATGTTCAATTTTTTACGAATCAGTCACAAGCATGGGTCATTGTCGCAAGTGCATATTTAATTTCCCGTATTTCATTAACGTTAAAAGGAATAAAGGAGATCAGAAAAAATGGCGCAGATTGGGATTGAGGAGGAGCTCATGCTTGCGTACCAAAATGGAGATAAGCAAGCTGGAGAAAAACTATATGTTTTGATCAAACCAGCGCTATATACATTTTTGTATCGATTTAATCGTGATGAACAACTGAGTATAGATCTCGTTCAAGATACGTTTTTGACTCTAGAGCGTAAGAAACATATGTATGAAACCCGAAAAGGAAAAATTAAAACGTATTTATTTCAAATCGGTTACCGTCTTATGATTAATAAATTAAATAGAAGAAAAAAGTGGCGTTCGCTCTTACCGTTTTTAGTACCAATGCAAGAGGTAGAGTTTTCCCACGAAGACCGGCTTACGGTAAGAGAAGCAATTTTGAAAGTTCCTGAAGAACAGCGAGCGGTCCTGATTCTTTCTTATTATCATGATATGCAGCAAAAAGAAATTGCAGAGGTACTAGATATTCCTGTTGGAACAGTGAAGTCGAGACTTCATAACGGGATAAAGAAATTGAAACAATTGCTGGAGGTGGATGAAATTGAGCGAAAATCCTTTTAAGAATGAATATAAATTAAAGCAGCATTTAGATAGCGATCATTTAGAAATACCGGATTTTCCAAAAACGGTAAGCCGCTTCGAGCGATTACTTGGATTTCTTGCTTCTCCAGCGAAAGATCCTGTGGAAGCGACGATTGGGAATGATTTATCGGTTGTGTTTCATGTATCGTTATTAGTTGGGGTTCCAGTTCTTTCTCTTATTACGATATTCCTTGCGACTTTATAAAGGATTGGTAGTGAAAGAACTCATACCTCTATTTGACACGCCTATATAAATGATGGTATAAAGAAAAGTATATGAATAATTGAGCGTGGAAAGGGAGAAGTAGTGATCATTTCCCTGTTTTAGAGAGCTGATGGTCGGTGGAAATCAGCACATAGATGATCGCGAATTACGCCCCTAGAGCATCTTTTTTCGATTGAAGTGTATTCAAAAGGGAAAAGACGGTGCTAAGCCGTTATGTAAATAAGGTGGTAGGCTTTTTTTGCCTGCAACTAGGGTGGTAACGCGATAATCAAAATCGTCCCTTATTTAAGGGGCGATTTTTTTATGTTTTCAACCTTCACGCCAGTAATGAACTTAAAGGAGAGTATGTAGGATATGGGTATTTTACAAGATCTTGAATTTCGCGGTTTAATTAATCAGCAAACAGATGCTGAGGGACTTGAGCAATTATTAGAAAAAGAAAGCGTTAAATTATACTGTGGTTTCGACCCGACAGCGGATAGCTTACACATCGGTCATATGTTACCAGTATTAATGTTACGTCGTTTCCAATTAGCTGGTCACCAACCAATTGCACTTGTTGGCGGTGGTACTGGCATGATCGGTGACCCAAGTGGTAAAAAAGCAGAGCGTACATTAAATACGAAAGATACAGTTGCTTACTACACAGAAAGCATTAAAAACCAACTTTCAAACTTCTTAGAGTTTGAAAACGTGGACAACCCAGCAACGATGGCTAACAACTATGATTGGCTTGGTAACTTAGATGTAATTTCATTCTTACGCGATATCGGTAAAAACTTCGGTTTAAACTATATGTTAGCAAAAGATACAGTAGCATCTCGTTTAGATACTGGCATTTCATTCACTGAGTTTAGTTATATGATTTTACAATCATACGACTTCTTAAACTTATACCAAAACCATAATTGCCGTCTACAAATTGGTGGTAGTGACCAATGGGGTAACATTACAGCTGGTCTTGAATTAATCCGTAAATCAGAAGAAGATGCGAAAGCGTTCGGTTTAACAATCCCACTAGTTACAAAATCTGACGGTACGAAGTTTGGTAAAACAGAGGGCGGCGCAATTTGGTTAGACCCAGAGAAAACAACTCCTTACGAGTTCTACCAATTCTGGATCAATACAGATGACCGCGATGTAGTTAAATACTTAAAATACTTCACATTCTTATCTCATGAAGAAATTCTTGAGCTTGAGAAGCAAGTAACTGAAGTACCAGAAAAACGTGCAGCACAAAAATCATTAGGATCTGAAATGACAAAACTTGTTCATGGCGAAGAAGCGTTAGAGCAAGCAATTAAAATTTCAGCTGCATTATTCAGTGGCTCTGTAGCAGAACTTACTGCAAGCGAAATCGAGCAAGGATTCAAAGATGTACCATCTGTAGAACGTACTGCAGAAGATACAGTATTAATCGACTTACTTGTAGAAAGCAAAATTTCACCATCTAAACGTCAAGCACGTGAAGATGTAACGAACGGTGCAATCTACGTGAACGGTGAGCGTACACAAGCGTTAGACTACGTTGTAACAGAAAACGACCGCATCGAAGGTAAATTCACAATCATTCGCCGCGGTAAGAAGAAATATTTCTTAATTCGTTACTAATCAGAAACGAATTTAAAACAAATAGTACCCCGAATGTTAGGCTGAAAAGTCTATCGTTCGGGGTTTTTATGTATGCATTTAAATTGCCTCATGATTTCTTTTAAATAGAATATGAAGAATTAATACGAGCATGTAAAGTAAGCTAATTAGCATAACGACAAATGCCCCGGGATAAAATTTTGCCGCATATATAAAGAAATCGATTTGATAAATATCGTCATAATGTGAAACGTACCCTTTAAAATAATTCGTAAACTTAGCGCTATATTTCCATTCATCAGGATAATCTATTAAATTACTCCCTTGATACCAACTCATAAGTGCTGAAGTAATAAACAGCATAAATGCACTGCCTAACTGAACCATTTGGTTTATTGTCAAAATGAAACAACCTCCTATTTAATGGTTATTATAGCGTGCATTCGTATTCCTGTAACCTTTTTGTTGTAATCTCCTTTTCGAGTTCATACGGAAATCACATGTAAGCGGTATGATAAATGTATAACAAATAGAAAGGAGTGGTAAAACAAAATGTCACTAGAAGCGCTCATTATTTTTTCTTTGCTAAACGCTGGTCAGCTTGCAGAGCATTCGAAGGTTGATGTACATAAAGAGCAGAAAGATGCTTATGTATATGTTCAAAAAGAGGAAAATAAATAATTTTATTTTATATATAAACGAAAAAAGCCAATCCAGAGGATTGGCTTTTTGTCATTAACGAGAGTAGCACTCGATAGTATCAAAAAGCCTTATTATATCAGTGTTCGTAGCATGTTTATTATTAACTAGCCCCAAAATTAGCCCCACTTTCCGCTAAACTCTGGCTAAATAACTCTACTGACATGGACTCCATTTCCTTCAATACATGTCCATAAATTTCATAAATCATTTGTGGAGTATTCCCTAAACGTTCGGCAATTACTTTCACATTTAAACCTTGATTTAGTAGTATGGTACAGTGTGTATGACGTAATCCATGTATCGTAATTGAAGGAAGGCTTGTTTTATTTAATACTCTTCTGAATGCATAAAGAACACTGCTATCTGTTATAGGTTTCCCAGTTTGGTACGATGTAAATACAAACGATTCATCTTGTAGCTTGTATCCAAAAGATAGCATTACTTCTATGCACCACTTACGATATGTTTTTAGTTGGCTTATAAGTACATCATCTATTAGAATTGTTCGATAGCTATTTTTGGTCTTGGGTGATCGTATTCCCTTATTATCTCTGGTACGTTCAATAGTAATTGTTTTATTCTCGGGTTATTTTCAAGCAATCATACTTTACATTTAAGGTAACAAATTAGCAGAAATAGTTGGCGGAAATTTGAACCTTTAGATGACGAAATTCCAATTGAAGAGCCACAAGTACTAAAACAAGCCATTCAAGTTCTCTTAAAGAATAATATAATTACTGTTGAAGAATTGGAAATGGAGCTAGGGTTAACAATGGAGATGATACAAGAATATTGCTTGGGGCGTAATTGTTATGAAGCGAAGGAAATAAAATTTCAAAATAATGTTGTATCATTGTTTTAAAGTATTTTATCATTAATAAAAAAATTCCCTCTGTATAGTTAAGTAGGGAATTTTTTATAAGCTTTGGATGCTTGAATATTATAAACTTTAGGTGTATTTTGTTTTTGTGTTTTTAAATCATTCTTATATAGTTTTTTATATAAGAACGAACACTTCTAATGAATGCCTATTTAGCTTGTTTCTTCTAAATTAAAAAAGAATTCTACTATATCCCTCCCGAATTTAGATATCTCGAAACTGTCTTTCGAATTTAGCTTTTTTAATTTTAAATTGGATGTTCTTTTTCCTTTAGCTTGCTTTTCTAAATAATCATGAATGTCTTTTATGGATTGAAAAAGATTTTTCAAATCATCAAGAATCTTTTTCTCTGTCTTTGTAGTGAGAATACCTAATCTGAAGAGATTATTTCTGATAGAGTCATATTGATCGTAACTTAATCCATGTTGTTTCATCACATCTTCAAAAGTTAGACGTTCTTGATCGTAGGAGTAATTATATAACCTTAATACTGCAATATCGACTATTCTTAGTTCTTTTAAAACATCATAATAAGTCAACACAAAATCCTCAGTTACATCTTCGTGTTCTGTTAATTTAACAAAGTCATTTACCATGTACTTTATTTTATCTTCTTGTTGCTCATCGATAACATAATCCATTACATATCCGTATAATTTGTCAATTTGTTGTTTTTGTTCGCTTGTTTTATTTTCTAAATTAGCTTGAAGCTCAGTAATTTTAGAGGCTAAATCCTCTGAAAAAGTTTGCATATTTCTTTCAAGTTTCGCTCGTTTAATACTTCCATAAACTCCGGATAGACCTGGTACTAATGAGGCTGCTCCATCTATTGCTAACTCTGCAACAAGCCCGGTAACAGATTCTTTTGCGAAATCAGCTACAGCATCACTTCCGACTTCAAGAACTGTGGTTATTGTTGTTTCTTTTGTTATTTCTTTTAGATCTTGCTTCTTGTTCCTATTCATTTATGTCCCTCCATATTCCTAGATGATAAAATTTATATTTCTACAAAAACAAACAATGTCTTCTTTTATTGAAAGGCGTTGTTATGTAGTATTTAGCCCATATCAGAATCACAAATATTTTTTCTATAGTTACTAATAACCACTAATGGATATCTGTTTCCTGTTTCCTGTTTCTTGTTCTATTAAACTTTGTAACTCTTCAAGATTCTTTTCTAGATTATTTTTAATAATGTTTAAAACTTGTGATCGCTCGGCAATCCCTATAAGTGAATTTGCTTTCCGCTCATAAGTCATTTTATAGTTTTCTTTATTTTTGTCTTTATTTATTATACTACCAATACTTGAGGTTATATCTTTACTAACATTTTTAATGATGTCATCAACTTCTTCTTTCGTATATGTGGACTGTTTGCTAATGCCTTCA
The DNA here is from genome assembly GCF_038007445.1 of Bacillus sp. FSL P2-0099. Taxonomy (NCBI): domain Bacteria; kingdom Bacillati; phylum Bacillota; class Bacilli; order Caryophanales; family Bacillaceae; genus Bacillus; species Bacillus sp. FSL P2-0099. The sequence goes on along the minus strand of NZ_JBBOXE010000001.1, from coordinate 4,593,945 downwards.
CTATATATTTCTGCTGTTTCCTCACCAAGTCTATTGAGCATTTTAGGATCTAGTTTAGCATCAACAGTTTTTATATTAGTTGATATTTCATTTAACACATGAGCTACCTCATTGTTCACCCGCTGATTATCACTTTCTTGTTTAAGCGCAATGAAAATAGCAACTAAAGCTAAAGCTATGGATACTGCGCTAGATATAATAGAAAAATTCGCTTCAATGTTTGGGAAATTGAAAAAATCAGCTATTAATAATATGATTACCATTACCAAAATACTTACAGTCCAAAACCAATCCCTGTTTCTCCATCTTTTATTCTCCATAAATATCGCCTCCAGAAAACATTATCCGACAATATGGAAGATTTATCTATAAAATATAAAAGAAATATGCCGTTTTAATTTTTAAAGGTATTAACATACCTCTAAGCGAACTTATCTATGTTTAAAATAAAAAAAGAAGAACGTTAATCCTCATGACAAGGCGTTCTTCTTTCATTTCTATTATTCTTCTGTATTTTCAACTTCTTCAGACGGCCTGTAATTAAACTGTAAGCCATATCCAGCAGCATGTAACTGATCTCGTAAGAGAGCATAAAACTCTTTTCCATATGCGGTAAGTTCATGTAAAGCATACACTTGTATAACAAATTTATTTTTCCCTACTGTTTCTGGTGTTGTTTCATAAACTTCGCCGCTTTCGATAAAGGCTAAATAATTATTAATTTTATCTTGTAAGAGTAATGCATGTTCATGCTCTTCTTTCCAATTTAATGCATCAAAAATAGTTAAGTATACAATATCTTTATTGTTATTATCTAAGGAAATTAAATCAACCTGATCTATATCATGTAACGCCATATAAATCCTCCTATTCTTTTTTTCGTATCACGTTAACTTTAGTGGGTGGGATTTCTTCGAGATATTCAAAAGGTGGCTTATTTTTACTTCTAATAACAGCGCCACTTTCTTCAATTTCAGGAAATGCTTTTTTCTGATTTTTGGTAAGTGGTGCTGTTGGCGATGATTTTAACTCAATTAATTCTATTTGACCATGTATGTCTTTCCCACCTATGTCTACACGGGTTCGAACACCTGATTTTGTCATTATAGTGACTTGATTATTTAATTCGAATTGTGCTTTCTCATTTTTTATAACTGTTTCCATTTCTTTTTCAAATGCTTTTCCGACTTTTATATTTGTATCTAAAGTTTTTCTTTGTTTTTCTAGTTTTGTTGCTGCATCTATTGTATTTGCAACCTTTTTACCTGATTTTAATATTTTAACACCTTTACCAATCGGTGTGATACCAGCTACTAACATTAGTCCTGCTGCACCACGTTCCCATGCTGAAAGTGTTTCGCCAGTGTCAGGATCTACACCCTCTATCAAACGCCTTGCATCATATTCTCCGGTCAATTCTCCGGCTATATCACGAGCTAATTTCCCGCCATCAATTCCTTTTTCTCCAGAAGATTTCCCACAAAATGCACCCTCTTCTAGTGTAACTTCTTGACTATCAGCTTTACGGAATTTTTCAGCAGCCTTTTCGAGTTCTTCAGCAATTTTATCAAATTCCATTAAGACGGTGAACATTTTCGGTTTAGCTTCGTTAAAATTTTGGTAGAAGCGTTGACTAGTTGCTCCACTCCACATTGAAGCTATATACTCAGTTTGAGTGTATAAATCTTGATGTAATTGATATAAGTAGTTTCGTGAATTTCTCACAGTTTTTGCCACCTGTTCTAACTCTTCAGGTGTCACCTTTATTTCCGCCATGTCATCCCTTCTTTTTCTAATATTTTACAAGAAAATTATACCATATTGATAATTTTCTGTTAGAGGGATTTTGGGTAAAATCTAGTATGGCTCTTTATTATGTATTGGATGTAGAAGGAGCCCGTGATATTAGATAATTCACCAAATAAAAAAAGTGAACGATTATGAAAAATATTCGTTCACTTTTATTTTACTCTTTATAAATGTAATTCATAATTTCCATCAGTATTATCTGGCTTTCTAAATATTTCCTCGTATAAACTAACCTTTTTTGAAAAACCATTTTTTAATGCAAAATGGTAACCTTCTTCAGTTATAACTTCTTGTAATACTAAGCGCTTGAATCCCTTTTCCTTTGCGAATTCCTTAAACCATTCAAGAACAATACTGCCTTTACCTTGATTACTTGGGGTAATACTTATAGAAGTAATCGCCAAGTGTGGATCGGGAACAAATTCGCTTCTAAGATTAATTGTGACCATAGATTCTTTAGAAGAAATAATTAAAGCGTATTTAGAAAAATTTTCAATGAATTCTATTTCGTCTTGTACTAATTCGTCTAATAGCATTTTTAATTTTTGAAAGTCTTGTGCGTGAAGAGGAATCTTAGTAAATTTTTCTTTCAAAATAAGTAACTCCTTCTATCATCTGTTTTTTACACTTATCCATTACTATACACACGCCAGCCTTTTTTATTGTGGCCCCAAACTGGCCCCAATTCCATTCTTTTTTATGCCTTATCTTGCATTATTAAATAAAATAAAAAAAGCCCAGGCCCCTTGATAAACAAGGTTCCTAAGGCTTTTAATAATACTCTTTTCAGAGTACCGAGATTAACGAGAGTAGAACTCTACGATTAATGCTTCGTTGATTTCAGCTGCTAACTCAGAACGCTCAGCGTGACGAGTGTAAGTAGCTTCTAACTTATCAGCATCGAAAGTTAAGTATTCTGGTACGAAGTTGTTAACTTCGATCGCTTCTTTAACAACAACAAGGCTGTTAGATTTTTCGCGAACGCTGATAGTTTGGTTAGGTTTAACGCGGTAAGATGGGATATCTACGCGAGCGCCATCAACCGTGATGTGACCGTGGTTTACTAATTGGCGAGCTGCACGACGAGTGCGAGCTAAGCCCATGCGGTAAACTAGGTTGTCAAGACGAGCTTCAAGAAGGATCATGAAGTTTTCGCCGTGCTTACCAGGCATTTTACCTGCTTGGTCAAATGTGCGACGGAATTGACGCTCAGTCATGCCGTACATGTGACGAAGTTTTTGTTTCTCTTGTAATTGTAAACCGTATTCTGAAAGTTTCTTACGTTGGTTAGGACCGTGAGGACCTGGTGCGTAAGGGCGTTTTTCTAATTCTTTTCCTGTGCCGCTTAGAGAGATTCCAAGACGACGAGACAGTTTCCATGCTGGACCTGTATAACGAGCCATAGTTGACTCCTCCTTTAAAAATGTTTTTATTTTCGTAAAATAAAAACAGACGTAATCGATATTTACGGGTATTTTGTTTTCATGTACCTTCGCTCCAGCAGCAGGGAGTTACGAGATACACCTCCGCAGAGGAACAAAATACAAACGATAAACTCACATTACAAGGCTGCCTTTTTATTTTACACAAACGCTATTATATCTTTTACTTACAGTTTCGTCAAGAGACTCCCTTTTTGTTTTATGCAGATAAATTTTGGAAATGAACAAGAAGGAATTTAACGTATTATCAAAAAGAAGTCTCTTTCTCAAGCGCCTGAAGGATGATAGTCCAACGGCAGGTGGGAGATGAATTCTGGATTGTAATAATCAGAAAAATTTGTTTTTTTATTCATTTAACTTCTGATATAATCAGTCTTATAAGAGGTAAAGTTTGGTATAACAATGAAATTAGATAATAATAATGCAGTGTTCATGTTGTGTTATCACCGCCACAGATAAAGTAGAACCGTTTATGGGAAATCAAGGCGAAAAGTGAGATGAACTAATATGACAAAGCGTAATAAGGCGTACAAATTTCGTCTGTATCCAACAGAAGAACAAGCAAATCTGATACGTAAAACTTTTGGGTGTGTACGCTTTTTGTATAACAAAATGCTGACTGAATGGAAAGAAGTATATGAAAAGTACAAAGAGAACAAGGAAGAACTAAAGAAACAAAAATTGTCTACTCCTGCGAAATACAAAGTAGAGTATGAATGGTTGAAAGAAGTCGATTCATTAGCGTTAGCAAATGCTTAACTAAACTTGCAAACCGCGTATAAGAATTTTTTTAGTGGTCAAAATGATTTTCCTACATTCAAAAGTAAAAAAAGTAGAAAATCCTACACAACGAATATGGTAAACGGAAATATTATGTTATTTCATGGTTATATCAAATTACCGAAACTGAAAATGGTGCGACTGAAGCAACATAGAGAGATACCACAAAAACATATCATCAAATCATGCACGATTTCGATGACACCAACTGGTAAATATTACGTGTCTGTCTTGACTGAATATGAAAAGGAAATCGTTCAAAAAGAAGTAGAAAGTGTGATTGGATTAGACTTCGCAATGGCTGAATTGTACGTGAGTAGCGAAGATGAGAAAGCCAATTATCCTCGTTTTTATCGTCAGATGTTAGGTCAATTAGCAAGCGCACAACGAGTATTAGCAAGACGTGTGAAAGGTTCAGCACGCTTTAATAAACAACGCATCCGTGTAGCAAAGTTGCATGAAAAGGTCGCAAATCAACGTAAAAATTTCCTTCATCACAAGTCTAGAGAATTGGCCACTCATTTTGACGTTGTAGCAATAGAAGACTTAAATATAAAAGGAATGTCACGAGCACTTCGCTTGGGTAAAAGTGTTGCGGACAACGGTTGGAGGATGTTCACGACATTTTTAGCATATAAGCTACAAGAACAAGGAAAACAGCTTGTAAAAATAGATAAATGGTTTCCTTCTACAAAGATGTGTAGTCGTTGTGGAAACAGAAAAGAAATATCATTATCTGAACGCACGTATGAGTGTTCGTGTGGACTAAAAATAAGTCGTGACTATAACGCAGCTATCAATATCAAAAAGAAAGCCATACGGTTATTAGCGTGGATATAAATAGTAAGAAACAACCTTTGGAACAAGGGGGATAGCTCGGCTGTCCTAAGACAAATTCGTTAGCTATCAAAAGTAACGAGTAACCGAGAAGCCCTCACTTCAAGTAAGCTCGCAAGAGATGCTAAGTGGTGGGTAGTTCACAACAATATAAAAGAAAAGATAGAAACACAAATAAAACGCTTACATAAAATGTAGTGAAAACGTTCATCAGTTTTTTACTGGTGGATATGTGGAAATAAAGACATAAGGGGGATGTTTTTATGAAAAAGAAGCATATGGAGACAGCGTTAATTCATCACGGTTATACATCAGAGGAACATAAAGGAAGTTTAACACCACCTTTATTTCAAACTTCTACATTTACGTTTGAGACAGCACAGCAAGGAGAAGCGAGTTTTGCGGGAGAAGATCCATCTTATATTTATTCAAGGCTTGGGAATCCAACTGTGAGATTATTTGAAGAACGTATGGCTGTTTTAGAAGGTGGAGAGGAAGCGCTGGCGTTCGGTTCAGGTATGGCAGCCATTTCAGCAACGTTAATCGGTTTTCTAAAGGCTGGAGATCATATTATTTGTTCAAATGGATTATATGGATGTACGTACGGTTTTTTAGAAGTATTAGAAGAGAAATTTATGATTACTCATTCGTTTTGTGATATGGAGACAGGGACTGATATTGAAAATAAAATTCGTCCAAATACAAAGCTCATTTTCGTTGAAACACCGATTAATCCAACGATGAAATTAATTGATTTAGAAAAGGTAATCGGGGTAGCGAAGCGCAATGATTTGCTTGTTATTGTTGATAATACGTTTTGTTCGCCTTATTTACAAAGACCTCTTGAACTTGGTTGTGACGCCGTCGTTCACAGTGCGACAAAATATATTGGTGGTCACGGGGATGTTGTAGCGGGTGTAACAATTTGTAGAACGAAAACGTTAGCTGACAAAATCCGTCCGATGCGAAAAGATATCGGCGGTATTATGGCGCCGTTTGACGCGTGGTTATTGTTACGCGGATTAAAAACATTAGCAGTAAGAATGGATCGTCATTGTGATAATGCGGAAAAAATTGTATCGTTTTTGAAAAATCATGAAGCAGTAGAAGGTGTTTGGTATCCGGAGGGAGAATTAGCATCTCGGCAAATGAAACGAGGTGGGGGCGTTATTTCTTTTTCAATTAAAGGCGTGAAAGAGGAAACACAGTCGTTTATCAATGACCTCCATTTTATTACAATTGCCGTAAGTTTAGGTGATACAGAAACGTTAATTCAGCATCCAGCGACGATGACACATGCAGCTATTCCGGCTGAACTAAGAAAAGAAATGGGTATTTTTGATAATTTAATACGCCTATCTGTCGGCTTAGAATCATGGGAAGATATCGTTTCTGATTTAGAACAGGCACTAAAGAAGATATCTACTGTTAGTAAATCAATAAAGTGAAACTTTAATCAGTGGGGGTTTTGTCCATCCCCCGCTGATTAAAAGCCCTCACCAATCGGGATTTTACGGGCAGTTATCTCCCACCTAACTTCCTTGTATTCACCGAATTTACTGCCCGTTAATGCGGGATAAAAAAGAGTGAGCTATCGGTTTCGTACGTTACGTACGTAATCGATAGCTCACTCTTTTCTTTATTAAATATGTTTTAGGAGTGTTTCCACAAACTTTTCTAAATAGTGCTGATCTACTTCATCGAAACGATTTTTTTCAGGACTATCAATATCAAGCACACCCATGATATTTCCTTCTTTCATAATCGGTACAACGATTTCAGAATTAGAGGCACTATCGCAAGCTATATGTCCTGGGAATTGGTGAACATCTGCTACAAGTTGCGTTGTTTTTGTTTCAGCTGCAACGCCGCAAACACCACGTCCGAACGGAATACGCACGCAAGCTGGCATCCCTTGGAATGGTCCAAGAACAAGCTGATTTCCTTCTGTTACATAAAAGCCAACCCAATTAACGCGATCTAAAAATTGATTTAATAGTGCGGACGCATTTGATAAGTTTGCGATTACGTTCGGTTCGCCAGTTAATAATGCATCCAGTTGTTTAATTACTGTCTCATATTGCTCTTCACGAGATCCTGCATAACTTTCTTTTGTAAACATGGAAACAACTCCCTTTTTAGCGAGATATGTAAAATGATAGCAAAATACGATGTATTTCACATGACTTTGTCGATAGAAAATTAAAGGAATTTGTCTTAAAAGTCAAGAAATTTAAACTATAGCTGTTCAGTGAGAGGAAGTGAGCGCATGAAACAGACGAAACAAAAAGTAATTGATGCGGCAATATCGTTGTTTAATACGAAAGGCTATGACGGGACATCAGTGCGAGACATTGCAAAGCGAGCGGATGTGAATGTAGCGAATATTTCATATTATTTTGCTGGAAAGCAAGGGTTATTAGAACAGCTTATTACTGATTTTTTAGAAGGATATATTCACGTAATTGAAACGTCATTTGAACAGAGAGAATATTTATCGGCTAAAGATGTGATGGTGCAAATGGTGCGCGGGATTTTACGATATCAATTTGATAATAGAGAACTGACACGTTTTTTTTATAGAGAGCTTTCGCTTGATACGACATTAATTCGTGAAGTGATGACCGTTTATTTTTCTAGAGAAAGATATTATATAGAGCAAATCATTAAACAAGGACAAATGAAGCAAGAATTTAAAAAAATATCTTTTACAATGTTTATGACGCAATTAAAAGGCATGATAAATATGCCGTTTTTATATCCACAATATATATCAGAGGTGCTACACTCATTTCCGTCTGAGACGTTTTTCTTAGAAATGTATACGAAGGAAATTGAGCAATGGATGGAACGAACATTATATAAAGCGAGTATGTATTATGAACTACCAAGAGCTGTTCATATGTGAAAAATCCCCACCTAACGAACTGAGGTGGGGATTTTTATATGTTGTTTTCTTTGCCATAAATTGTTGCATACTAGCGCAATAATTGTTAATGAACAGCTAATTGTATACCCAGAAATATGTGATGTAAGGAAAATGGTTATGAATGTGTTTCAATGTATGGGCGCGAAACCAATAATTGCGATGGTAGGAGCTGGACTTGGTATAACATTGCTTCCGGAAACCGCTTTACAGTAAGCCGTAATGCAAGGTAACGTACGTGCGATTTCTGTAGAACCACCACTAATGCGAAAGATTTATTTCGTCTCTCATATGAAAGAGAGCTCGTTATCCTGCATTAACTGCCCGTAAAAGTCTTACCTTTATTGCATTCATTTGAGGACGGATAATGGAATAAGTGTAATATTAAGAAATATTACAATCACATGTAAAGAAACATGAAATTTTAAAAAAAACTAGGTCAAAAACACGTCATTACATGGTATGATTAGAACATTGTTAGTTGTTAAATATAGGGGAATTCCCTTTTTATACATAATGCCTTCCATTTCATAAACGGAACGGACAAAAAAAGAGATATAACTAGGAGGCTTTTTTGCATGGATTCTATCCTGACGATCGTTATCATTGTAGTAAGCTCTATTCTAGTGCTGCTCATGATAGAGCTTGTGATAAGAAATCGTTCATATAAAGATATTGAAGCACTGGAGCAGTGGAAACAAGAGATAAAAGATAAACCTGTGGCAGATGAACTAAAGCGGGTAAAAGATTTAAATATGACAGGTCAAACAGAAGAGCTGTTTGGTAAATGGCGTGAAGAGTGGGATGAAATTGTATCAACAACTCTTCCGAAAGCTGAAAAAGATTTAGGGCAAGCGCGAAAATTCGCCTCGCAATTCTCCTTCCGCAAAGCAAAGCATGCGATGAAAGAATCCATAGGTGGTTTAGATGACGCTGATAATCGTATTACAGACATTTTAAATGAATTACAGCAACTGTTAGAAAGCCATGAGAAAAATAGCGCGGAAATTGAAGGGTTACGTGATACATATCGTAGTATGAAAAAGAGCGTTCTTGCTCATCGACACATGTATGGAGCAGCTGAGCAAAAAATTGAAGAGATGTTAGATGTTGAATCCGAGAAGTTCAAAACTTTTGAAGAGGCAACAGATAATGGTGATTATTTAAAAGCGAGAGAAATTGTTATTAGTTTAGAAGAAGGTTTAGCAAGTTTAGAAATCGTTATTCATCAAATTCCGGATTTATTGGTAGAGTGTCAAGCGACATTACCAGTTCAGCTGGAAGATTTATTACAAGGTCATGATGATATGATAAGACAAGGCTATGTATTAGAGTATTTGGAAATCCCTAAAGAAGTCCGCGATATGACGACACAACTACACACATGTTTAATGGATATACAGGAACTTCATGTAACAGAAGCAGCAGAAAAAGTAGAGAACTTAAAAACTCGTTTAGACAGTTTTTATGATCAACTTGAACAAGAAGTGCATGCGAAACATTATGTGGAGCAAAAAACACTGTCTGTTTATGAAGATTTAGAAGAAATTCGTACAGAAACAATTGAAACGAAAATAGAAACACAACTTGTGAAACAAAGTTATCAATTACAAGACAAAGATATTGAGTCACAAAAAGTAATTGAAAAGCAAATGCATATTTTAATGAAACGTTTTGAAGTGTTACAAATACGCGTTGCTGAACAAGATATTGCATTCTCTATTATTCGTGAGGAACTAGAAGAGGTTTATGAGCAATGTGAAACTTTAAAAGTACTTCATGCAGAATATAAAGAAATGCTGCAAACGATGCGCAAAGAAGAATTTGAAGCACGTGAGAAGTTACAAGAAATGCGAAATACAATTTTTGAGACGAAACGTTTTATGCAAAAGTCGAATTTACCAGGTCTTCCAGAGAGTATTATGGAAGATTTACAAAAAGGGCAAATGGCGATGCAGGCTGTATATGAGCAATTAGAAGTAAAGCCGTTAAATATGAATACTGTAAATAGCAGTTTAGAAGAAGCATACACAGTTGTGAATGGTGTATCTGAAATGACAGAAGAATTAATTGGACAAGCTTATTTAGTTGAAAAACTAATTCAATACGGTAACCGATACCGCAGTCATGATGAGAATCTTGCAGAAAGCTTAAATTATGCGGAGAAATTATTCCGTGAATATCAATACGATGCAGCTTTAGAACAAGCGGCTTCTATATTAGAGCAACTTGAACCTGGTGTTGTTCAAAAAATAGCTGAATATGTAGACAATGAGCAAACCCTTTAATAAAGGGTTTGTTTTTTTGTGTAATTTTGAAGTCGATGTTGCTATAATGAATAGCGGAATACAGTAAGGTTGTTCGTTTCAAAATAAAGTGAAACCATAAGTGATGGGGTTTCATCCACCACTGATTATTAATCTTCACCACTCAGTATGCCTGCAAATGGCCGGGGGAAATGTACACTTTTATATAAAAACGGAACCTTTGAGTAGTCTTAGCGTAATTACACGTATTTGTGATATGATTATATGATGTGATAGCGCTGAAAGGGGAAGAACGATGATCTATTTTGATAATAGTGCGACGACGAAGCCATATCCAGAAGCGCTTCAATCGTACGTAACGGTTGCAGGGAAATATTTTGGTAATCCTTCTTCTATCCACTCGCTTGGAGGAGAGGCAGAGCGTCTATTAACACAATCGAGAACGATTGCGGCACAGCTCCTTCACGTTAAACCTTCTGAAATTATTTTCACATCAGGTGGAACGGAAGGGAATAACCTTGCGATTAAAGGGATAGCGATGAGGAATCGTTCGCGCGGCAAACATATCATTACAACAAATATTGAACACGCGTCTGTGTTTGAAGCATATAAACAATTAGAAGATCTCGGTTTTGATGTAACGTATTTACCGGTTAACGAGCACGGTGTTGTATCGGTAGAAGATCTAAAACGAGCACTTCGTGAAGATACGATTCTTGTGTCAATTATTCACGTGAACAACGAGACTGGAGCGATTCAGCCCGTTGCTGAAATTGGAACATTATTAACGAACTATCCGAAAATAAGATTCCACGTGGACCATGTACAAGGGATAGGAAAAGTACCACTTGATTTATACGCTTCTCATATTGACCTTTGTTCAATATCTGGACATAAATTTCATAGCGTAAAGGGGACAGGTCTTCTTTACGTACGTGATGGTGTAAGATTAGATCCAATCTTATCAGGTGGTCAACAAGAGCTCAAGTATCGTTCAGGTACAGAAAATTTACCTGGTATTGTAGCGATGGTGAAAGCACTTCGTATGACGATGGAACAAGTGAAAGAAAAGATAGTTCATTTGCAAAATTTACAAACAGAGCTGGTCCGTTTCTTTAAAGAGATGGAAACTGTAACGATTAATACATCACTTGAATATGCGGCACCGCACATTTTAAATGTATCATTTGTCGGTTTAAAACCAGAAGTAGTCGTTCATGCTTTAGAAGAGCATGGTGTATATGTATCGACGAAGTCTGCTTGTTCTTCAAAAGCAAATGAAGTGAGCAGAGTACTAGTGGCAATGGGAGTACCGCACGCCGCAGCTACAAGTGCAATTCGCATTAGTCTAGCACCAGACAACACGATGGAAGAAGTAAAACAATTTGAAGGTATTGTTAAAGAGACGATGCCAAAATTATATGAAGTGATGAGGTAAAGAAATATGATGACATATGAATATATTTTAGTTCGTTATGGAGAAATGACGACAAAAGGAAAGAACCGTTCTAAGTTTGTAAGTACGTTAAAAGATAATGTGAAATTCAAATTAAAAAAATTCCCAAACATTAAAATTGATGCAACACATGATCGTATGTACATTCAGTTAAATGGTGAAGACCATGAAGCAATTTCTGAAAGATTGAAAGATGTATTTGGTATTCATAAGTTTAACTTAGCAATGAAAGTACCATCAGAATTAGAAGATATTAAAAAAGGTGCATTAGCAGCTTTCTTACAAGTAAAAGGTGATGTGAAAACATTTAAAATTACAGTGCACCGCTCTGATAAGCGCTTCCCAATGAAGACGATGGAGTTACTTCCAGAAATCGGTGGGCACATTTTAGAAAATACAGAGGATATCACAGTAGATGTTCATAATCCAGATGTGAATGTACGTATAGAAATTCGCAGTGGTTACAGCTATATTATGTGTGGTGAGCACATGGGAGCTGGCGGTTTACCAGTTGGTGTTGGCGGAAAAGTAATGGTACTTCTTTCTGGTGGTATCGATAGCCCGGTAGCAACTTACTTAACGATGAAACGCGGCGTATCTGTGGAAGCAGTTCACTTCCATAGTCCACCTTTCACAAGCGAGCGCGCGAAACAAAAAGTAATCGATTTAGCACAAGAGTTAACGAAATACTGTAAACGTGTAACACTTCACCTTGTTCCATTTACTGAAGTGCAAAAAACGATTAATAAAGAAATTCCATCTAGCTATTCTATGACAGTTATGCGTCGTATGATGATGCGTATTACAGAGCGTATTGCAGAGGAGCGTAATGCACTTGCAATTACGACTGGTGAAAGTCTTGGACAAGTAGCGAGCCAAACGTTAGATAGTATGCATACGATTAACGAAGTGACAAACTATCCTGTTATTCGTCCGCTTATTACGATGGATAAATTAGAAATTATTAAAATTGCAAAAGAAATTGGAACGTATGATATTTCAATTCGTCCATATGAAGACTGCTGTACAGTATTTACACCAGCAAGTCCATCGACGAAACCGAAGCGTGAGAAAGCAAATCGTTTTGAAGCGAAGTACGATTTCGCGCCGTTAATTGAAGAGGCTGTAGCGAACAAAGAAACAATGGTATTACAAACAGTAGAAGTAGTGGCTGAAGAAGAAAAATTCGAAGAACTTTTCTAAACCCATAAATTACCACATTCAAATGTGCATGAAGTCATGTTGTTTATCACACTCTATACTCACAAGGAGGTGATACAACATGGCAAGCACAAATAAATTAGCAGTATCTGGTGCTCAAGCAGCATTAGATCAAATGAAATACGAAATCGCTCAAGAGTTTGGTGTTCAACTTGGAGCTGATGCAACATCTCGCGCTAACGGATCTGTTGGTGGCGAAATTACTAAACGTCTAGTTTCACTAGCTGAGCAACAATTAGGCGGTTACCAAAAATAATCCCATATACGATGGCTTAGAAAGAGCGGGTTCTCCCGCTCTTTCTTTTTGTCGTTTTCGTCGTTATTTGCCGGTGAATCGTTATATTAAAAACATCGTCGCTATACATTCATACATCATTTCGACATAAATATAAAAAAATTGTCAAAAGAAGAGGGTTCAAAATTTACTGAAAATTCTTTATTATATAAGGGAGGCATAGAAATAAAGGAGGATGTTATATGAAGAGAGAGGAATTGTTAGCGCCGCCGTCTTATAATTTAGTTTCGGAAATAGAGAAATATACGAGTGATAAAGAGAAGCTTGCTTTAATTTGGCAAGATGATAAAGGGAATAGACGAGAGATTACATATTTTGAATTAATGCAAGGTGCGAATAAAATTGGAAACGCTTTTATAAAAAGTGGCTTACAAAAAGGGGACAAGCTCCTTATTATGATGCCGCGCTTAATTGAAGCTTACATGACGTATATTGCTGCGATTAAAGCAGGATTTGTCGTTATTCCAAGCTCAGAAATGTTGCGTAAAAAAGATATTGAGTACCGTATTGGGCACGGAGAAGTGAAAGCAATTGTAAGTTACGAACCGTATATTGGACAATTCGACGGCGTAGAAGCGGTGGAATCTCTTCAAAAATTCGTTTTGAGCGAGCGTTCAGTAGATGGATGGACGAATTTAAAAACAGCATTAGAAACGGAAAGTGATACGTTAGAAATGGCGAAGACGGATAAAGAAGATATGGTCTTTTTATCTTATACGTCAGGGACGACAGGAAATCCAAAAGGAGTTGTTCATACGCATGCATGGGCATACGCTCATTTACGTACAAGCGCCCCGAACTGGCTCGGAATCGAAGAAGAAGATGTTGTATGGGCAACGGCTAGTCCAGGTTGGCAAAAATGGATTTGGAGCCCGTTTGTAGCGACTCTCGGTTCAGGTGCAACAGGATTTGTATACAATGGTAAGTTTGAACCAAAAACGTATTTAAATTTATTAGGCGATAATAAGGTGAATGTGCTTTGTTGTACGCCGACTGAGTATAGATTAATGGCAAAGGTAGAAAATTTAAGTGAGTACAATTTAGAAGCGTTACATAGCGCTGTATCAGCTGGTGAGCCGTTAAACAGGGAAGTTATTGAAACGTTCCAAAGGCATTTTGATATTACGGTAAGAGACGGTTATGGGCAAACGGAAAACACATTACTCGTTGGGATAATGAAAGGGATGGACATTAGACCAGGATCAATGGGAAAACCGACGCCAGGAAACCATGTTGATATCGTAAATGAAGAAGGAACTCCTGTACAGGTAGGAGAAGTTGGTGATATTGCAGTTCACATTGAAACACCAGCACTCTTTAAACAATATTATAAAGACGATGAGCGCACAGCGATGCAATTCCGCGGTGATTATTATATTACCGGTGATAAAGCGAAAAAAGATGAAGAAGGCTATTTTTGGTTTGAAGGTCGCGGTGATGATATTATTATTAGCTCTGGTTATACAATCGGACCGTTTGAAGTCGAAGATGCACTTGTAAAACATCCATATGTAAGAGAATGTGCGGTTGTCGCAAGCCCTGATGAAATTCGCGGAAGTGTCGTGAAGGCATTTATCGTATTAAGAGAGAATATAGACAAGAACGAAGAAACATTAATTCCAGTGCTCCAACAACACGTCAAAGAATTGACTGCACCATATAAATACCCTCGCAAAATTGAATTTGTAGATGAACTACCAAAAACGATTTCCGGAAAAATTCGCCGTATTGAACTTAGAAAACAAGAGATGGAGCTGCCTTCAAAATAATTTTGAAAATAGTGAAGTAAATAGTTGAATGAAATGTTAAATGTATGATATTATAAAAACGAACATAAGTTCTATTTTATAAATTGAAAAAAGAGGTGTCCGTATGATTTTAGGTATTAATCCGTACTTAGTTTTAGATGGTGGTGGGCAAGAGGCTGTACAGCTTTATAAAGAGGCGTTAGACGCAAAAGTAGAAGTAATGCAAACTTTTGGTGAGATGCCTGAAAATCCAGAATACCCAATTCCAGCTGAAGCGAAAGAGCGCGTTGCACATGCTCATTTGAAAATTGGTAATACGGAACTTATGATTTCTGATACATTCCCAGGTCAGGGGCATACGATTGGATCTCAAGTGACAATTGCAGTTCGAATTAGTAATGCAGAAAAAGCGAAAGAAGTATTCGATAAGTTACAAGAAGGTGGAGAAGTTATTATGCCACTTCAAGAAACTTTCTGGAGCCCAGCTTACGGACAAGTAAAAGATAAATTTAGCATTGAATGGCAAATTACAACGAATCCTACTGAACAAAATTAATTTTTGGAAAAGTACCATTTTTAATCGAAATGGTGCTTTTTTTATACGAATGAATTTCGTAGACTAAAGGGAAAAGGGGGATGAGTATATGGGAGAAATTTGGTATGGCGGCACCATTTACACTATGCGAGAAGAGAATGAAAAAGTAGAAGCTATTTACGTTGAAAATGGCGTCATTGTTCATATAGGGAATAAAGAAGAGTTAGAAAACCGATATTCAGAAGTGAAGTTATATGACTTAAAAGGGAAAACGATGATTCCAGGGCTGGTTGATAGCCATATGCATCTTATTGGGCATGGGGAGAGGTTGCTTCGTCTAGATCTATCAAATTGCAAATCTTATAGCGAAGTACTTACTCTTGTTCAGAAGCGCGTAGAAGAAGCACCAAAAGGATCTTGGATTATCGGAGAAGGATGGAATGAAAATAATTTTACAGATACAAAACAAGTTCATGTACGTGATTTAGATGAAATCTCTAAAGAACATCCGATTTTATTAAAGCGTGTTTGTCGTCACGTGACATGGGTGAATTCATACATATTGCAAGAAGCGAACATAACAGAAGCGACGCAAGATCCAAAGGGCGGGAAAATTGGCCGTGATGCGTCAAATAATTTAACAGGACTTTTATATGAGCAAGGACAAGAGTTAATTAAACATGTTCAGCCCGAAATAGATGGAGTGTATTTGCAAAGTGCTCTGCAAACAGCGATTTCAGACTGCTGGCAATACGGACTCGTTGGCGGACATACGGAAGACTTAAATTATTATGGCGGCTTTCAAAAAACGTACAATGCGTTTTCACACGTTATAAAAGAAATGCGGTTTAAAGCGCATTTACTCGTTCACCATGAAGTAGCGAATGAACGAAAAGAATATGAAAATGAGCACTATATTGAATTTGGTGCGATGAAAATTTTTTCTGACGGCTCTTTTGGCGGAAGAACAGCTTTATTAAGTGAACCGTATGAAGATGCGAAGGAAACAAATGGAGTTGCCATTTTCTCACGTGAAGAGCTTGCAGGTTTAGTGAAAAAAGCACGAGATTTACATATGCCAGTTGCGATTCATACAATTGGTGATTTATCGCTTGAATATGTCATTGATGCGCTTGAATTACATCCACCAGCAGAAGGATTACGTGACCGTATTATTCATTGTCAGCTAGCTCGTGAAGAGTTGATTGAAAGAATGAAACAATTGCCAGCTATTATTGATATTCAACCAGTCTTTGTTTCATCGGATTTTCCATCAGTGATTGAAAAACTAGGAGAACGCCGTCTTCGTTATGCGTATGCTTGGAAGACGTTACTGGATGCAGGATTACACTGTAATGGAGGCTCTGATGCTCCAATTGAACAAGTGAATCCGTTTTTAGGTATATATAGTGCTGTTACACGTAGAAGTTTTATTGATGGTGTATGCTATATGCCAGAAGAAAGATTAACGGTATATGAGGCTGTTTTTTTATTTACAACAGGAAGTGCGTATGCAATTGGAAAAGAAGGAAAGCGAGGACAAATTACAAAAGGATATGAAGCAGACTTTACGATATTAGACCGCAATATTTTTGAAATTGAGGCGGAAGAAATAAAAGAAGTACAGGCAGAAATGACCGTCATTGATGGGAAGATTGTTTATAGAAAAGACGTGTGAAAATTTGAGGGAGCGGCTCCGAAAATACATTTTGGTGCTGCTTCCTCTTTTTAGATAGGTTGATGATGTCGGTAAATTGATATTTTGGGTAAAATCGTTGATATAATTTCATATACTGTTGTCCTGTTCCAAAATGTTTTGTGAAACAGCGTCAAGTTGCATTTGATAAATAAAAAACCCTCGAATTATGGAAATTCCATAATTCGAGGGTTTTTTGATTACTATAAAAATGTTCTCTGTACTTTTTCCCAGAAAGAGTTGTTTTTTAATTTAACAGTTTTAATTTGTTTATCGCTTAAACGAACAACGGCTTTTTCCACTTGTTTAATGCTAAGTGCTTCGTTATCCATTCCGATAACAGGATAATCATTTCCATCTGGTTTAAGTGTTAAAGTTAACGTACGCTCGTGATTTAAAAGGAACGGTGACCCGAGTGTACGGTATGTGTTGTTATTTAAAGATGCTAGTTCGCTTACTTGGAAACATGGGATAAGTGGATCGACAACTGCACCATGTAATGATTTATTGTAAGCGGTACTTCCTGTTGGTGTGGAGATAACTAATCCATCACCTCTAAAGGTTTCGAAATGTAAATTGTCGACGTGTACATCTACGACAAATGTTTTAATGATACTAGAGCGTAATGTGAATTCATTTAAACAATGGAAAGATGTACCGTGATCTACATCTACTTTAATTGTTGGATATTTTCGCACTTCAATTTCGTTTTTTGTAATTTCTTGAAGGGCTGTATCAACGTGATCGATGTGGAAATCGCAGTAGAAAGAAATTTCATCTTTCGTAGAAATACCTGCGTATAAGCAATCTTCTCTAAAGCCGGTTTTACGAACGGCTTGTAAGAAAGTCCCATCATCTCCAACGCTGACGATAGCGTTTGCATTTTTTGGATGATCTAATATGGTAAATCCATTCTCCTCTAAAATACGATATACTGGTTTCATTTTTTCAACGAGCGTTACTTTGTCATCACCATAAAAGAAAAATAAATTGCGACGATTTGCCATTATGTATCCCTCCACTGCAGTTAAATTTTCTAGTCTTAGTGCTACATATCGTCAGAGTATGTTTCTGGATGATATGTTCAAATAGTATATTTCGATATAAATTGTCAAAATTCCTTTTTGTTTTTAGAAAAATTTTTATATTCAATTTTATCAAAGTCTGTTTAATGATGAATAAACTTGTCGATAATGGGTATGGAGTGAAAGGATGGTACGAATGAAGTGGCTCGTAATTGGAATGATAATTCTTCTACTTTTTATTTTGCTTATACTATTATCGAAAATATCGCTTAAGGTGACGTTTTTATATTCAGAAATGGAAAAACAATGTTTGTTTCAAGTGAAAATATGGATGATTCGATATACGTTTGATGTATTGGAAAGAATTGAAAAACAGCAGAAGAAGACAGGACAAAAAATTAAAAAAGCTGAAGAGGACGGCGGAATAGATAATAAAATTATGGCACAACTCGATAGTATAGGGGAACTGATAAAAAAGCTTCAAGACGTTCATACTATTGTTAAAGATTTTCTCAAAAGAGTGAAAATCAATGGTTGGAAATGGCATACGCAAATTGGAGCAGGCGACGCGGCTAGTACTGGAATTGTCACTGGATATGCATGGGGGACAAAAGGAATGGCTGCTGGAGTTGTAGGACAATATATGCATATTGTCGACGTACCAGAATTTGAAATTACTCCTGTTTTTCAAGGAAAGGGATTTGCATCAAGATGCGAGTTAACGGCATCTTTTCGTATATTCCGTACTGTAAAAACAGCGATAAAATTACTCATGTTTATGAGAAAGCAAAAATCTGGTATGACAGAAAAATCTGTTCAAGCATAGGGGGGATATAGAATGGACCATCCAATTCAAGGTTTAATGACAACCGCAATGCAGCATTTAAAACAAATGACTGATGTAAATACAATTGTTGGTGACCCAATTAAAGCGGCAGATGGAAGTGTAATTCTTACAGTTTCGAAAGTCAGTTTTGGATTTGCTGCTGGTGGAAGTGAATTTGGTAAAGTAGAACATTCAGGCCGTCATCCATTTGGCGGGGGAAGTGGTGGAGGAGTTTCTATTAATCCTGTTGCCTTTCTTGTTATAAATGGAGAAGGTGTGAAAGTATTACACTTAGATAAGCAAACACACGTCATCGATAAAATAATTGAATTAGCGCCACAAGCTGTTGATAAAGTGAAAGAAATGATGGATAAACGAAAAGAAGATGATCCTGAATTTCAAATTTAACGAATAAAGAAGCTGATCAGTGGATTAGCTTCTTTAATTTTTTTGTAAATAAAGCGATTTTATTTGCATTATCGATAGGGACAAACTATCATTTACATTGTACATATTTTGTTTAAAATAAGGGAGGATTTTTAAGTGGCAAATGTAACTTTTAAAGGTAACCCAATGACTTTAGTTGGAACAGAAGTTAAAGTTGGCGATCAAGCGCCTAACTTCCAAGTATTAGCAAATGACTTATCTCCAGTAAGTTTAGAAACATACAAAGGTGAAGTGAAATTAATTAGTGTTGTACCTTCAATCGACACAGGTGTATGTGATGCACAAACTCGTCGTTTTAACGAAGATGCAGCAGGTATTGAAAACGCGAAAGTATTAACAATTAGCGCTGATTTACCATTCGCTCAAAAACGCTGGTGTGCAGCAAACGGTTTAGAAAATGTTGTAACACTTTCTGATCACCGTGACCTTTCATTCGGTGAAGCTTACGGCTTAGTAATGAAAGAACTTCGTTTACTTGCTCGTGCAGTATTCGTAGTAGATAGCAATGACAAAGTAGTTTACGCAGAATACGTAGGCGAAGGTACAAGCCATCCAAACTATGAAGCAGCATTAGAAGCAGCTAAATCTGCGAAGTAATGCAAATGAAGACGACCTCTCATTAAAGTTTTACTTTAGAAGAGGTCGTCTTTTCTCATGTATTGTTAACTGAACCAATATATGAGAAAAGACGTTACATCATAAACAACTTGAAGGGGAGCTCTTTGCAAGAGGTCGCTTTTTCTTTTGGGAAAAATTTAGATTATGGTATGATATAAGTTATGTGTAAAAGAGAGAAGGAGGAATGTACGTGAGTCAGGCAGTAGAAACATTATTTTCTATTTTTGATTCTTCTACGGTAGTTTTACGTAAAGAATTAGATGTAACATATTTAGAGGCGCTTGTAGAAACAGGTGATAACTTGTTTGAAGGAGCGATTTTACAAGAGGAATTATCCGAATCAACAATTGAAAGGTTGAATCGTGAATATAGTACGTTTAATGAAGAAACATATAAAGGGGAAGAAATTCGTAAAGCATTTCAGCTAGCCATTTTAAAAGGAATGAAAGAGGGCGTACAAGCGAATCACGAAATGACGCCAGATGCAGTTGGAATGTTCATGAGCTACTTATTCCATAAATTTATGCAAGGTCAAAAAGAAATTACTGTTTTAGACCCTGCAATTGGAACTGGTAACTTAATGACTACATTGTTTAATAGCGCCAAAGAAGAACTAACAATGAGTGGATTTGGTGTAGAAGTGGATGAGGTGTTAATTAAACTTGCTTTAGTAAATGCAAATTTACAAAAGCATGCAATCGAATTCTTCCACCAAGATGGACTAGCACCACTTTATATTGATCCAGTTGATGCAGTCGTTTCAGATTTACCAATTGGTTATTATCCAAATGAAATTGTTGCAAGTGAATATACATTAAAAGCAGATGAAGGAATGTCATATGCACATCACTTATTTATTGAACAAAGTGTGAAACATACGAAAGAAGGCGGGTATTTATTCTTCTTAGTACCAAACTTCATTTTTGAAAGTGATCAAGCGCCAAAGCTACATGCATTCATTAAAGAGACATGCTTTATTCAAGGATTATTACAGCTTCCTGTTTCCATGTTTAAAAACGAGAAAAATGCAAAAAGTATATTTGTTCTCCAAAAGAAAGGCCAAGGTGTAACAATGCCGAAACAGGCACTACTAGTGGAATTACCTAAATTCTCTAACATGAAGGCTATGGAGAACATTATGGAGCAATTGAATACTTGGTTTGCAACACATAAATAATACGATATATATGTAACAGGGTTAGTAATTAATGTAGTACAGTTTTATAGGATATGTAATGTTTTTTAATATATACAAGATTTAACTGAATTTTTTTGAAATCTGTAATATATTTTTTTTCTTGGTGTTATAATTTTTTCACTTGAAATATATGTCGGACGATGTTTAAATTAAAATCGTGAGTATAAAATTTACTAATGATGAAACGTTTTCATAATGAGTGAATTTAATTAGATAAAATCGAGCGGTTTGTGGAATGATCCACACAACTACCAAGAGAAAAAGGGGCGAAAGACTAGATGTCAAAAATCATCGCGATTAACGCAGGAAGCTCTTCCTTAAAGTTCCAATTATTTGAAATGCCAAGTGAAACAGTATTAACAAAAGGTTTAGTAGAACGTATCGGTTTAGAAGATAGTATCTTCACTATTACTGTAGATGGCGAAAAACAAAAAGAAATTACAAACATCCCAGATCATGCAGTAGCAGTTAACATGCTTCTTAAGAAATTAACTGAAAACGGAATCGTAAAATCTCTTGATGAGATTGGCGGTATCGGTCACCGTGTTGTACACGGCGGCGAAAAATTTGCTGATTCTGTTTTAATTGATGCTGAAGTATTAGCTGATATCGAAGAATTAAGCGATTTAGCACCACTTCACAACCCAGCAAACCTTGTTGGTATTAAAGCATTCCAAGAAGTACTACCAAACGTACCAGCAGTAGCAGTATTTGATACAGCATTCCACCAAACAATGCCGGAATCTGCATTCCTATACAGCTTACCATATGAATACTATGAGAAATTTGGCATCCGTAAATACGGTTTCCACGGAACTTCTCATAAATACGTAACAGAGCGTGCGGCTGAATTATTAGGTCGTCCACTTGAAAGCTTAAGCCTACTTTCTTGTCACTTAGGTAACGGTGCAAGTATCGCAGCAGTAGAAGGTGGTAAGTCTATCGATACTTCTATGGGCTTCACTCCACTTGCTGGTGTAACAATGGGTACACGTTCTGGTAACATTGACCCTGCGTTAATTCCATACATCATGGAAAAAACAGGCCAAACTGTAGAAGAAGTAGTTAGCGTATTAAACAAGAAGAGTGGTATGTTAGGTCTTACTGGTTACTCTAGTGACCTACGTGACATCATTGCGAAAGAAGAAGAAGGCGACCACCGTGCGAAAGTAGCACTTGACGTGTTCGTGAGCCGTATCCATAAATACATCGGTTCTTACACAGCTCGTATGAAAGGCGTTGACGCTATCATCTTTACAGCTGGTGTAGGTGAAAACAGTGCAATTATTCGTGAGCGCGTATTAGAAGGCCTTGAGTACATGGGCGTATACTTCGACGTAAAACGCAATAACGTATTCGGTGAAGAAGCATTCATCAGCTTCCCACACTCTCCAGTAAAAATTATCGTAATTCCAACTGACGAAGAAGTTATGATTGCTCGTGACGTATTACGTCTTGGAGATATTGGTTAATATACTATATGAAAAAAAGACGAGATCCTATAGGATCTCGTCTTTTTTCTTTTGGATATATTTCAAAATTCCATCCGGATATAGTAATTTTTCTTTTTGAATGAATGCAGTGAGGGAAATCCATTTTGCATATGACAGTGTTTGTTCATCTGATATATTCAGTATTTCCATTTCATATAGTGACATGTCTAATAAGCATAAAGAATATAGCTGAATGATTTCATGACCAATTTCTCCATCTAGATGAAAGATGTTTTCTAAGCAGCCTAAATAATTGGTGATTTCCACTTCTGTGTGAAGCTCTTCTTGAAATTCGCGAATAACAGTATGTGCTGATTTTTCACCAAGTTCAATTGATCCGCCAAGAGGTCGGTAATATGTTTCATCGCCTGTATGATATTCTTGTACGAGAAGGCGACCGTGATGTATAGCGATGCCAAAAGCTTTTGCACGTGGATACATATATAATCACTCCTTATTTATTTTGTATAAGGATGATTATAAGGCAGGGTGTGATAAAAGGTGACGTGTATTTAAGCGTTTGGCCGAATTGTGATGCCATTAAATAAGTCATTCCAAAATGCTTCATTGTACTGGTATATATCCATCACTGGGCATTTTATAACACAAATATTTTGTAATCCCCAATCTTCTTGGGCGATAGTTGGTACATCTTTAGGAATGAGTAATAGGACAGAGAATGTATGTTTAACTATTTGAGATAAAATTTGTTCCAAGGAACGTGCTTCTTCGTATGTTCCTCCCGTTCGAATAAACAATGTGGATTCTGCCGTTTCGATTGTAGTTAGAAAACGATTAATTCGATGCTCATAGTTTAACTTAATTTCTGTATAAGAAGGCCAGGATGTTGGTGTGTTTACATCTGTTTTAAAGTCGTGACAGGAGTCGATTTCATATAGGTTGTCACGGAGTCTTAATTTCGCATCATCATCCCAAAATGAGATGAAGGATAAGTTTTCGAACTGTAAAAAACGGTCAAATCGATTTTGTAATAATAAATTCACTTTTTCTAATGAAGGGCTTAGCATAAAATCGATAACACCAAAAAATGGTGATAATTCGAATTGATATAAAGCCCAAGCAGGCCAGCAGTTTTGTCCTAAGCTGAATACTGCATTATATTCTTTTTTTATATTGGATAGATTCATGTGATTCATCTCATCCTTTTTGCTAATATTTTATGTCACTAAAAAATGGTATGTGAATAAAGATAGACAAGCATATTTGCAAAGAAGAAGCAGAAATATGTTACAATAGAAAAAAATCGAACGAGGTGGTTGTTACGATGCGATCGAAGCGAGAACAAGCCATTTTAGACAATATAAAAGAGTGGGAAGGGCAATTAGTAGAGCAAGAAGCGACCGATTTTCAAAAGATGTTTGATAAGTGGTTGCATACGACAATTGCGAAACTGCCTGAGAAAAAACGAAAAGACTTTTTTACGAAAGCAGATGGATGGCTCTTTCATTTGCATGCGCTTATTCAAAGTTCACAATCACAGCTAGATGCACGTAATCGTATTTTAGGAACGTCGAGATTATTTGATGAATCGATTGAGCAACTTGAAGATTTGAAGGCGTTATCTATTGATCAATTAACATACATAGCAGAGCAGCAAACAGCACGTCATCGTCTATATTCATTCGTACAAGGCGGAGCAACAGGTGCTGGTGGTTTATTATTATTAACGGCTGATTTTCCGGTTATGATTGCGTTAAATGTGAAGGCTGTCCAACTTGTTGCGACATCATTTGGGCATGATGTGAACAAGCCGTATGAAATGATGCTTGCGTTAAAGGTATTCCATGCAGCATTATTGCCGGCGAGACTTCAGCAATATGCATGGTACAATTTACTGAGAGAACTCGAACAAGAGGATTCATTCTTCTATGAAGGAGACGAAGCAGTATTAAAGCCAGCTTCTACTGAGGTTGTGTTAAAACAAATTTTGAAGGCGTTTTCGATTTATGCTCTTCGTCGTAAAGTATTCCAAGGCATTCCTGTACTCGGAATGGCGATTGGCTCTACAGTGAACTATCGCTTAACGAGGAATGTTACTGAATTTGCAAATAAGTTTTATCAAGTACGCTACATATTAGAAAAAGAAAAGAGAGCATGAAAAAAAGCGAGAGGCCGAAGCCTTTCGCTTTTTAGTTTGTCGCATGTTTTTTGGATATTGGAATAGAAACGGGTTGCTTTGCTGCTTTCTTTTCTGTTTTTGGATAGTAAATTAAATCCAATGTTTTTGCCTGTACGGCAATCGAAAGAATAGTAAAAGCAATTTCTGTCCAATTTAAATAATATAATGAAAGCGCAAGAACAATCGCGTCAAAGACGAAGAAAATTTGCCCAATTGTAAACCGAGTTCGTTTACTTAATATAATTGTTAAAATATCGTCTCCACCGGTTGCACCGCCAAATCGCAATATAAAACCGAGTCCAATACCAGCTAACGCACCGCCAACTACTGCAGCTACAAATAAATTATTTGATAAATCTACCGTAAAAGGAGAATAATTTTCCATAAGGGAATAAAATACTCCAAATGAAAGTGAACCTAAGAATGAATAGCCAACCATTTTTCTACCTAAAAATGAAGCACATAGTAAAATAATAGGGATATCCATTACTACAGTTGAAATAGATGGTGAAATATCATAAAAATTTTGGATAAATAGTGCAATACCTACAAAGCCACCTTCTGTTAAGTGGTTTTGGAAGTGAATGTGATATAGCGCTGCTGCTAATATAAATGAACCGATTAAAACCATAAAAACTTCTTTAATAATTTGTCGACTTTGGATGTTCCTCATCGTTATTCCTTCTTTCCGTAGTTAGTAGTCCTTTTGGTGTTGTAAACTAACTACGAGCTCACATGTAGCTTTCAGTTAGTTTACGAAAAAAACTAACTACGCTATATGTCGCTGAAGAAATAACGAATAATCCTCTCGTCCATCAATTCTCCCTACCTTCGTTTTAGTTTAAGTCTTAAAGCGACTAAACAAAACGGGGAGTAGGATTCTTCATTTAGCAATCCTGCTCTTCTTTGTTTTGTTTAGCTAGTAACAATTAAGTCCTAAACAAAACGCTATGTGTAAGAAGAGTCTTTTTTTTGCCAAATTATCCTTCGGGCAATCATAATTTCCCCACTCTCGTATTTTTTTCGCTAGACTAAAGTATCTGAGCTGAAAAATACGCTACGTGTATGATTCGTCAATACGATGCCACATGCTCCTTCGAGCGATCATGATATCAAAATCCCTTCCTTCAAGATTTATATTATTATATCATACTTTCAAAAAATACATGCGGATGGAAACCGACAATAACCGGAGGGAATCTACAAAAAATGTTATGTTTAAATATTTTTGTAGAAAAGCCTAAGTGATTTTGCAGGATTGGACAACTTTTAGAAGTTTGTCCAATAAGTAAGAAAAGAAGGGTTTTTATTCAATTGTATTGTTCTCATCACTTTTATCTTTAAAAAATGCATCCCAGCTAATGATACTTAAAAAAGTTAAAGCGATAATAATGAAAGCTCGCATAAGTTTGAGACCTCCTTTTGTACATAGTATATGAATAATTTGTTTCGGAATGTGTCATTTTTTTACAAGCTCTAACTATTATGAGAGTATATTAATATAGATAGATGAGGGGGAGAATGGAGATATGCTAAAAGACATGTTTAAAAGAAAAGAATTAAAATGTGTTTCATGTCAGAAAAAGATTCAATATGAAGAAGAGCTAGTTGCTTTTGTAAAGTTGCCGAAAGAAAGAAGTATATTAGTAGGCCCGTTTGATGTATGTTTAGCAAAAACGGCACAAGAAATATATTGCAAAGCTTGTTACGACAAAAAAGCATGACCCAAATTAATTGAGGGGCATGCTTTTTTCATTGGTGTGCTTTTCCCTCAGATACGTTTTGGGTTAGACGATACCAAAGCCAAAGATCGTTAATAATTGAAGCAAGATCGGCAATTTCTGAATTTAGCTTGCAAGAAATTCCAAAGTCTTCTTCGTTATTTAAGTGGTGTTGTTTAGCGTTAATATGGTGCTCAAGTTCCTTTATGCGATCAGGTATTTTTCCGCGAACTTGCTCCCATTTTAATAAAATAGAATGCTGCGCTTGTTCAGAGATGTCTTCCCATTTTTCTTGTATGTTCGGTACTTCAATTCCTAGATGTTCATTGTATATAAAATACTTTTTCATAGACACCCCTCCATTTTCCTTCCTCTATTTTACATAAAAAAAGAAAGAAGTTCGACGGAATTGTTTGAAAAAAATTTATAAATTCCCCTTGATTCATTTTATGAAAGGTGATAAAGTTTGGATTATTATAAGGAAAAATGAATATTTATTCTTTAGGGGGATGCAAAATGGAGAAGAAAAAAGTTGTATTAGCATATTCCGGAGGTCTTGATACTTCCGTTGCAATTAAATGGTTACAAGAGAAAAATTATGATATTATCGCGCTTTGCTTAGATCTAGGGGAAGGTAAAGACTTAGCGTTTGTAAAAGAAAAAGCACTTTCAGTAGGTGCAATTAAATCATATATGATTGATGTTCAAGAAGAATATGCGAATGAATATGCATTGATAGCGATGCAAGCTCACACGTTATACGAAGGGAAATATCCTCTTGTCTCTGCATTATCTCGTCCGCTTATTGCAAAGAAATTAGTAGAAATTGCAGAGCAGGAAGGCGCAAGTGCAGTTGCACATGGATGTACAGGAAAAGGGAATGACCAAGTTCGTTTTGAAGTTTCTATTCAAGCGTTGAATCCATATTTAGAAGTTATTGCGCCTGTACGTGAATGGAAATGGTCACGTGAAGAAGAAATTGCATATGCAAAAGAAAATGATATACCGATTCCAATTAATTTAGATAGCCCGTTTTCAATCGATCAAAACTTATGGGGACGCAGCAACGAATGTGGAATTTTAGAAGATCCATGGGCAGCGCCGCCAGAAGACGCATACGAGATGACGTTGGCATTAGAAGATACACCGAATAAACCAGAGTTTGTAGAAATCGGATTTGAAGCAGGGGTACCGACGACTTTAAACGGCACTGCATACCCACTCTCAGAACTAATTAAAACGTTAAATGCACTTGCTGGAAAACATGGCGTGGGACGTATCGACCATGTAGAAAATCGCCTTGTCGGTATTAAATCTCGTGAAGTATATGAATGCCCAGCAGCAATGACATTAATAACAGCGCATAAAGAACTTGAAGATTTAACACTTGTGAAAGAGGTCGCTCATTTCAAACCGATGATTGAGCAAAAACTAACAGAATTAATTTATAACGGTTTATGGTTCTCACCTTTAAAACAAGCGCTCAATGCTTTCTTACAAGAAACGCAAAAAAATGTAACAGGTACAGTACGTGTGAAATTATTTAAAGGTCATGCGATTGTAGAAGGGCGTAAATCTGAGTACTCTTTATACGATGAAAAATTAGCAACGTATACTGCCCAGGATGAATTTAATCATGATGCAGCAGTTGGATTCATTTCATTATTCGGTTTACCTACGAAAGTATACAGTCAAGTGAATCAAAAGAAGGTGGAAGCGTGAGCAAACTTTGGGGCGGACGTTTTACAGAAGAAGCGGAAGCGTGGGTTGAAGAGTTTGGAGCATCCATCTCCTTTGATCAACAATTAGTAAATCAAGATATAAAAGGGAGTATCGCACATGTAACGATGTTAGCAAAGCAAGACATTGTTACGAAAGAAGAAGCAGAGAAAATAAAGATAGGGCTTCAATATTTACTAGAGGAAGCGAAACAAAATAAATTGAATTTCTCAGTCGAGGCTGAGGACATTCATTTAAATATTGAAAAGATGTTAATTGAAAGAATCGGTGAAGTAGGAGGGAAACTTCATACAGGCCGAAGCCGTAACGATCAAGTAGCGACAGATATGCATTTGTATTTAAAAGAAAAAGTAGAAGATATTATAAAAGCTACAAAACAATTGCAAACTGTTCTTGTTCATCAAGCGGAAAATAACATTGAAACAATTATGCCCGGCTATACGCACTTGCAACGTGCACAGCCGATTTCATTTGCGCATCATATTCTTGCTTACTTTTGGATGTTAGAGCGCGATGTGAATCGTTATGAAGATTCGTTAAAGCGTATTAACATTTCACCATTAGGAGCAGGAGCACTAGCTGGTACAACATTCCCGATTGACCGAGAATATAGTGCGGAGCTTCTCGGATTTAATGGAATCTATGAAAATAGTTTAGATGCGGTAAGCGATCGTGATTTCATATTAGAGTTTTTAAGTAACTCATCTATGCTTATGATGCACTTATCACGCTTTTGCGAAGAACTTATTTTATGGAGTAGCCAAGAATTTCAATTTATTGAAATGAGCGATCAATACGCAACAGGAAGCAGTATTATGCCGCAGAAGAAAAATCCGGATATGGCGGAACTTATTCGTGGTAAAACGGGCAGAGTATACGGTAATTTATTCAGTTTACTTACAGTAATGAAAGGATTGCCGCTCGCTTACAATAAAGACTTACAAGAAGATAAAGAAGGAATGTTTGATACAGTGAAAACAGTAGAAGGATGCCTTCATATTATGGCAGGCATGCTTGAAACGATGACTGTAAACAAAGAAAAAATGGGGCAAGCTGTGACGCAAGACTTCTCTAACGCAACAGAAATTGCCGACTATTTAGCAAGCAAGGGACTGCCGTTCCGTCAAGCTCATGAAATTGTCGGAAAACTAGTTCTTCATTGTACGCAAAAAGGAATCTATTTATTAGATGTACCACTTGAAACGTATAAAGAAATGAGTCCGTTATTTGAAGAAGATTTATATGAAGTTCTTTCACCTTATGCAGCTGTAAAGCGTCGTAACAGTGCTGGCGGGACAGGATTTGAGCAGATTGAAAAGGCTTTGGAGAAGGCGAAGGGGGTAACTAAAGAAGTTATTAGGAATTGAGTTGGAAAGTACGCCAGTCTGTGAAAGTCTGGCGTACTTTCTTTTTTACTAGTGTGTAAGTTATAGTATAGTGAAAAAACACAATTTAGGGGGAATTTATGAAAAAAATAGTATTTATCATTTTACTGTTAATTAGCTTAATTGCAAACGTGAAAGTATTTCTTTTGGACAAATATATGTTTGTTGGTGAAAAAGAAAAGCGAGAAGAAGCGATTATCGCAACGATGTGGCACTTGCAAGAGAAAGGATATAAAGAAAGTGATATTTCATACATAAAACCGGCCTTTTATAGTAAAATCGGTTCTTACGGTATGAATGTACAGTTTAAAGATGAACCAAATGAATCGTATACATATAGAGTTTCGAAAGATGCTAAAACAAATAAAATAACTGTACACCAAGATAGCAATGAGCCAGGTGGTATGGGTGGGAAGCATCAAGAGCTTAAATAGATATAGGAGACTGCTGATAAGTAATATGAGCAGTCTTTTATATTTTTAGAAGGGAGTCGAGCATTTTATAGTTGTTCTTCATAATGCTAAAATGATGCTTCTCATGAATCGCTAATAGTTGGATAGATTGAATAAGGTTAGGATAGTGAGCAATTGGATCTAAAAATACGATATGTCCTGCAATATCTTCTTCTATATTTTGAACTAGTTTTTTTATTTCATCTGTTTCACGTGAAAGTAATTCTTCTAATTCGTTTACATTCATAGAGTAATAGACTTTTTTTGAAGGGATTAAAATCCAAGGAGCTTTCATTCCTTTACCGTGTTTTTCTTTATATTCGGCATAAATGTCCTGCATGTCAGTTGCAAATGGAGCGTTTTTTCTTAGTTTGGCATAAGGGATAAGAGTGAAAGAGAATTTAATCGCTACTTTTAGCATCCTTGCAATTAAATATAAGTGATAAAAGTGTTCACCAATAGACCATTTTCCGTCCTCTTTTCTATGCCATAGTTGTTCTTGTGAAAGTGAATGAAGCTCAGGAAGGAACTGGTTTCTTTGCACATGTAATGTGTGAAAATGTTTTGAGATATTTTCAGATTTCATATTCTGGTATCCTCTGCGTTTTTTCCTAATTATAACATTTTTCGTATAGATGTAATTAAGCCTAGAGCAATATGTTCTAGGCTTAAAGTTTCATTGATTAATCATACTTGTGTCGATCTTCCGTAATCCGAATGTATTCAATATCCATTAAATCTCGAAGCAATGCACCGTGACTTAGTTCAACACCATGTTTTTCTTTAAAATGCTCGCGAATCGTATTTAACATTTCGAGTTCTGTATCGTTCATATCTAAAATAATACGTTCATAATCATCCATGTAGCATCCTCCTTTTCTAAACACATATATTTTGTCCGTCTATTTCTAAAAAATGTATGTTAATGTAATGTTAGGTAATGAGAAAGGAATGGAAGATGAGACGTATTTACCCCGCATTAACGGGCAGTAAGACCCCCACCTCAAAATTCAGCGAAAGCAAAGAAGTTAGGTGGGGGATCAACTGCCCGTAAAAGCCCGATTGGTTCAACTAATAATCAGTGGGGGATGAACAAAACCCCCACTGATTAAAGTTTCACTTTATTTTGTAGGGTTAATTTTGTACACGCTAATTGTATTACACGCTGCATTCCCAGAAGTATTTTCATTTGAGAATGTAGAAACAATACACGTTGCGATATTTATCTTTACTCTATTTGTAGTAGATTGCTGTATTTCTGTATGGCTTTCTAGAAAAAAGAAAGTACAAGAAGTAAAAGATAAAAAAGAAATAGAACGGAAAAAGAGAAAACGTTCATTTTGGATGACAACGTATTGTTTTTCTTTAGTGATTGCTGCTGCATTTTTTAGTGAGCATATTCCACTAGAAAGATTGGATATTGAATTTTGGGCAATTGTATTTGCATGTTATTTTTTTATGCATTTTCTTCCTTATATGAAAGAAAGGCGAGGAGTAGAGGAAGATCCGATTGAAGAAGAAGTGAGAGAACAAGAGAGTAAGAGAATAGAAGAAGACATAAAGAAACTTGGCGAACAAAAGTGGTATTTAAAATCAAAAATTATATATGTTCTTTGCTTCATTACGCCGCCAATCGGTTATGTGTATGTTTTCTTACTTCGTAAAAAAATGACAGAAGATGCAAAGCAAACGTACTTAATTGTTGCGACGATAATGATGGCGCTATGGTCTTTGAAATTCCTTCCGCCGTATGTGTTGGCAGGTACCGTTGTTGTTGTAGCTTGTCTTGTATTTATAGTGAAGTTTGTGAAATGAAAAACACCAAGCCTATGTGGACTTGGTGTTTTATTTATAAATTAAAGATCACCTTGCTCCTCGTCACCACGAACAACAAGGACATCGCATTTCGCATAGCGAATAATATGTTCAGAGACGCTACCAATTAGGAAACGTTCTACAGCATTTAAACCAGTTGCACCACACATAATTAAATCCACTTTATGGTTTGGAGCGATTTCTTTTGAAATTTTAGATTTAGGATTACCAAATTCTAATACAGTTTCCACTTTTTCAAGACCAGCTTCAAGCGCAGTTTTTTTGTAGTCTTCTAATAAGTCTTCTGCAAATAGATTTGCACGTTCAGCAATTGCGCGGCTATAAGCCTCTACTGCTGAGTATGCTTTTACATCAACGATATGAGCAATTGTTAATGTTGCGTTGTTTCGTTTTGCAACTTGAATTGCTTTTTTAAAGGCTTTTTCTGCTTCTTTAGAACCGTCCACCGCAATTAAAATATTTGTATATGTATTATTCATAGTAAATTCCTCCCAATCATTTTTATTACCGTTTACAACTTTATTATAAAACAAATTTTGGTAATGTGCTTGTCGGAAACGTTACAGAATTTTGAAAACTTTGCCTTAATTCATTTTAGTTGTAATTGAAGCGAGAACTTGTTACATATGGAGTATAGCAATTTAAAAGGAGGCATGTTTGTGAGACACGCGCTCATTACAGCCGGTACGAAAGGTTTAGGAAAGCAAGTAACAGAAAAGTTATTGGATAAAGGATATTCAGTAACAGTAACATATCATAGCGATACAAGTGCTATGGAAACAATGAAAGAAACATATAAAAATATGGAAGAACGTCTACAGTTCGTGCAAGCTGATGTCACGAAAAAGGAAGATTTACATAAAATAGTAGAAGAAGCGATGAGCCGTTTTGGCAAAATTGACTTCTTAATTAATAATGCTGGTCCTTACGTATTTGAAAGGAAAAAATTAGTCGATTACGAAGAAGACGAATGGAATGAAATGATCCAGGGTAATTTAACAGCGGTGTTTCATTTATTAAAACTTGTCGTACCGATTATGAGAAACCAGCAATTTGGCCGTATTATTAACTATGGATTTCAAGGGGCAGATAGCGCGCCTGGATGGATTTATCGTTCAGCCTTTGCAGCTGCGAAAGTCGGACTTGTTTCTTTAACGAAAACAGTCGCATACGAAGAAGCTGAATACGGTATTACTGCGAATATGGTATGTCCTGGTGATATAATTGGTGAAATGAAAGAGGCAACGATTGAAGAAGCACGAAATCTGAAAGGTAGTAACACACCCATTGGTAGATCTGGAACAGGGGAAGATATCGCGAGAACCATTTCGTTTTTATGTGAGGACGATTCTGATATGATTACTGGCACGATTATTGAAATAACAGGCGCTGTTGATGTTATTCATAGACATCGATAGAATTAAATAAAGTGAAGTTTCGAATAATTGGACAGTTTATCCTTTATACTGAGAGGTACGGATAATACTGTCCTTTCATGTAAGATTAAATCTATCGGAAAACTTGTATTAATTTTTTGTCAAATATTGAGATATTATGTTAGAATATAAGAGTATAGAAAGCGCTTTAAAAAATGATTCAGGGGTCATTTCATAACTCAAGGGGGAACTAATAATGCGTATCGGTATTCCAACAGAAATTAAAAACAATGAAAACCGCGTGGCAATGACGCCAGCGGGAGCTGTACATTTAGTACAAAATGGTCATGAAGTTTTTGTTCAAAAAGGATCAGGTGTAGGATCAGGCTTTACAGATGAAGAATACGTACAAGCTGGTGCGAAACTTGTTGAAACTGCTGAAGAAGCATGGAATCAAGATATGGTTATGAAGGTAAAAGAGCCAGTTGAAAGTGAATACGGTTATTTCCGCGAAGGTTTAATTTTATTCACATACTTACACTTAGCTCCAGAGCCAGAATTAACGAAAGCATTAATTGATAACAAAGTGGTATCAATTGCATACGAAACAGTACAATTAGACAATCGTTCTTTACCATTACTTGCACCTATGAGTGAAGTAGCTGGTCGTATGTCTGCGCAAATCGGTGCACAGTTCCTTGAGAAAAACAAAGGTGGTAAAGGTATTTTACTTGCAGGTGTTCCAGGGGTGAAACGCGGTAAAGTAACAATTATCGGCGGTGGTCAAGCTGGTACAAACGCAGCGAAAATTGCAGTAGGTTTAGGTGCAGATGTAACAATCATCGACTTAAGTGCAGAACGTCTTCGTCAATTAGATGACATTTTCGGAAACCAAGTGAAAACGTTAATGTCTAACCCGTATAACATTGCAGAAGCTGTAAGAGAATCTGACCTTGTAATCGGTGCAGTATTAATCCCAGGTGCAAAAGCGCCAAAACTTGTAACAGAAGAAATGATTCAATCAATGGAACCAGGTTCTGTCGTTGTAGATATCGCGATTGACCAAGGTGGTATTTTCGAAACAACTGACCGTATTACAACTCACGACAACCCAACTTATGAGAAACATGGTGTTGTTCATTATGCAGTTGCAAATATGCCAGGTGCGGTTCCACGTACATCAACTCTTGCATTAACAAACGTAACAGTACCATATGCAGTACAAATTGCTAACAAAGGCTACAAAGAAGCTTGCCTAGGCAACACTGCATTATTAAAAGGTATTAACACATTAGATGGCTACGTAACATTCGAAGCAGTTGCAGAGGCGCACAGCTTACAATATGCAGATGCAAAAGAGCTTCTTGAAAAAGCTCCTGCTTTATCATAATAGAAATACATGTAAGCCCCTC
This sequence comes from Bacillus sp. FSL P2-0099, assembly GCF_038007445.1. Lineage (NCBI taxonomy): Bacteria > Bacillati > Bacillota > Bacilli > Caryophanales > Bacillaceae > Bacillus > Bacillus sp. FSL P2-0099. Next base: position 4,559,264 of record NZ_JBBOXE010000001.1, on the reverse strand, counting down.
CTTTTGTAAGGAGGGGCTTTTTATTTAGGCTAATTGTCTAGTTTCTTTACAATTCTTAATCCGAACATCATTGTAAAGAAAAGAATACCAAACAAATAATACAAGGCATACTCAACTCGTATCATCGAATTTTTGTCAGTGATATATAAAATAAATAGTATCGCAGAACCGATTAAATGAGAGAGGCCGAAAATTTGCGCCATAAGTTTTAAACTCATCTTCTCGATTCTTTCATCCATCTCAGGTAATGGATATTTCTCGGAATCGTGCTTCTTTTTCTTAAAGAATATTCGTTTCACTACTAATAGTACCAAGGCTAAGAGTATGTATACGCTAGCGAATAGAAGGACAGAACGAATCTTTTCTTCATCACTACTATTGAAATAAAGAAAGGCCGATCCTAACACTAAAATAGTAAGATGCGAAGCAAACCCTTGGATAAAATTATTTTTCATTTTTTCCTCCCCAGTCTTATCTAATTGAAATAAATCCTCCACTTTACAGCCGAAAAACTCACATAATTTCAATGCTAATTCTAAACTCGGGTTGTATTTATTCTTCTCGATAGCGATGAGGGATTGTCTAGTGATTTGAACAGAGGAAGCTAATTGTTCTTGGGTGATGTCTCTAACGACGCGGAATTGTTTTACTTTATTTTTAATCAAATATACAAAGTCTCCTTTTTGTAAATTTGTCACATTTATAATATCCATTTTTAGGTAAAAAGTAAATAAAACTTTACAAAAAGTAAATAAAACTTTACGAGAAATATTGCTTGTTATGATGTTGTTTTTTGTGATAATTTGGAATTAAATGAAAAATGAAAGTCGATAGAGGAGATTTAATGGGGAGCAAAAAGAGTAAGAAAAAGCAAGCTAAAAGACAAAAGTATATAAAGAAAAAACAGGAACAGAACATACCTCTTTCAAAAAAAGTAGTCATTATGATAGAAAAAACATTTCGGTATATTTGTATGGCTCTGTATGTGATTTTGTGTATGTATTCATTTGGACTGTTTTACAGTTTTGAGATAACTCCTAATATTATTGAGAGTAGTCTAGTTTTTATCCTTGTTGTAATAGAATTGGTTTTATTCGTTATATTCTTTCATAAAGTATGGCCTAGTTATGAAAGTAAGAGAGATAGGAAAAGAAAAAAGAGAAAAAAATCTTCATCCGATTCAAGCTCATCAAGTGGATTTGGTGATTATAGTAGCAACGATTGTAGCAGCTCAAGTGATAGTGGAGGAGATTGCGGAGGTGGTGGAGACTAAGTTAGTTTTTCAGAAGAACGACTAATGAAAGGGTGGGACGAAAGATGGAAACTGTAAATTTATTAGAATTAACAAAGGACATTCAAGAACAACATAAAAACTTCGTCGTTTCAAATGTAAATAATCATTGTTTACGAATCGCCGTATTTACTGGTGAATATGATTGGCACTATCATTCTAATTCGGATGAATTATTTATTGTGCTAGAGGGAGAACTACTTATCGATTTTGAAGATGGAGAGACGGCGGTTTTAAAGCCAAATGATTCTATCTTAATTCCAGCATGCACGATCCATAGAACGAGAGCATTCAAGAGAACGGTAAATCTTTGTTTTGAAAATATAGAGGCGGATACGATTAAAGTGGAGCAATTATGAAAAAATTATCTGTAGCCCAGTATAGAAAAATCCTTCCGATTTTAGAAGGTCATACAAGGACAACAACCTTTGCTCATGCGGTATGTGATCAAATGATAGATGGTGAAGTTTTTGCAAACGAGAAGTTAACAGCAGGACTAATTCGTACAGCTAATGGTATCTATTATTTATTTGGTGATACGGATGATCAAAATTATAACGAATATTTATTTGCATATTTAAAAATGGCTATTGAAAAAACAGAGAAGAGATTTACATTGTTCACTTCGAGTGACGAGTGGGAAATGATGTTAGAAGAGCGTTTTAGTAATGCATTTCGGAACATCCCACGAATGACATTTCAATTTCAAAGAGAAGTTTTTGAAGATAGAAAAATAGAATTAAACAAAAATACATATGAAATTAAACGTATTGATAAAAGTGATATAGAACGAAGTAATGAATTTACAGAGGATTATTATAAAGAATATTGGGGATCAAAAGAAGTGTTTTTAAATAACGGCTTTGGTTTTTGTATAGAACAAGATGGGATGATTGTAGCCGAATGCGTCTCAATATTTAGAGGGAATGGCTTTGCTGAAATTGATATTGCAACACATGAAGCACATCAAGGGAAAGGGTTAGCTCAAGCTGTCGCAACACGTTTCATTGAACAGTGTATACAAAATCATATTACACCATGCTGGGATTGTAATGTAGATAATATTCCCTCGCAAAAATTAGCTAGTAAATTAAGCTTCCATAATCCAGTAGAATATGTTTTGTTTGTCCGCAAGAAAATGGGGGAATAAAAGATGAACGTAGAATTAACAAGATTCAAAGTCAAGCCAGGTAAAAGTCATCGTGTAGATGAATGGATGCAGCTTCTTAATGATAATATGAAAGAAGTGCTTTTGACATTAAACGACGAAAAGATGTATGTAGAGACAATTTTCCGGGAAATAAGAGATGGAGAAGAGTACTTATATTGGTATTCTGTGCAAGGAGAAGGTGGGGCTCTTGTCGAAAATTCTCATCATGAAATTGATAAAAAGCACTTAGCGTTTTGGTATGAATGTATTGATGAAGAAACACCGTCTGTTGATATGAAAACAGAAGTTGTTATGATTCAAGATGTTGTGAAGGAAGTAATGAAATAATAGAATAGTATAGTATGTTGGAGAGAAGCGCATCAAAATAGATGTGCTTTTTATTTTGAAAAACGATTTAACAATAAACTCAAAAGAATTTCTATACCAAATGAAGTATTTAGCAAAAAATAGTGAAGGTATACCAAGTGATTATTTTGAACAATATTATAAAGAAATAAAAAACACGAAACCAAAAGACCTACCAATATACGGTGTAGTTGTAACAGGGAAAACAGAGGATTTACAAGGTTTACAAGGAGCACCATATATTAAGGCGGCTGTGAGAGGCGTAACAGTTGAGAAATATTGATTACAATTAATTAATGTGAATAATCAGAAAATTTATGTTATAATATGGGAAAAGGAGGTTTATATGAGGCAAATACATGGAGCAATTTATATTTACATAACAATGTTTTTCGTGGCGATATCCTATGGATTAGGGCACGTGTATTCGCATCCTATACTAACTTTTTTAAGCGGAGCATGTATGGCGTTTGCGCTTCTTGTCCACCTTTTCTCAGTTTGGATCGTGAAATTTCAAATAAATATTAGTGAGATAGAAGAAGGCACTTTTTGAGTGGCCTTCTTTTTTAGTAATAATATTTATGAAGTTCTTGTAGTAATTTTTCAACTTCACGTTCAGTTTTTTTACATATAGACATTGTACGTAATTTGAAAAATAAGCTGCGCAAGAAAGATTTTATATTTCCGTATAGAAATTCATACGAGTCAATATGTAGTGTCGGTTTTTGAACTTGTAATTGAGCTACTAGATCACGAAGGGCTAATATGAGTATTTCTTCCTCCAAGCCATTTTGCAGCATTACGACAATCGGATAAACGAGACGCTCATCTTCTTCATATTTGTAATAAATGGAATGGACACAAACTTTGTTTAATAAAGTTTGTAGTATTTCTTCGTAATGTGAAGTTTCCAGTTTAGGATTATTAACAAGTGCCTCAAATGTATCGGAAGCATGAGCGATACTATGTGCCCAGCCTTGGTCTTGTACATACCCACGGAAATCCTGTTCTTTGTTCATATATAGAATTAATTTATCTTTTACATTTAAAATATCAGTCTGTGATAAGAAATTATGATTTGTATCAGCATCAATAATGAGTGCGATTAATAATGTTGTAAATGCACGGGTAAATACAGCATCGTCTTTATCCGAATGAATCTTATAAAATAAATATTTTTCACTGATGCTTTCTGATAATAGTTTCTGTAAGTGGGTGTGTGAAATATAGTCCTTCTTGATTAGATGATAAAAAGTAGAGTAAATGAGTTTGTCCCTTAAATAGCTATCAGTAACACCGATATGTTGAAGCATACTTGAACTTAAAGAATCAATATTGAGTGCACCATTGATTACGTAATTATTATCACGAATTTCTGCTAACTGTTGTTGTAACATGTAAACCTCCTATTTTGGAAAATTCTGTATATTAATAGTATAATGAGAGGAAGAAATAGACAAGAAATAAGTGCTTTTGGATGGGGGGGCATTATGAAGAGAGCATTATTCTTTTTTATTAGTATTTTCTTTTTTGGAAGTTGTTCGATTTCGTATGTTACTTTTTCTAGCGAGAGCAAAAGTTGGACGGGACAATATAAAGGTCATATTAAGGATGACAGTGAAGAGGGAATGTTTACGTTTCAGTATAAGGGCGGAGATGGGAATACAGAATTTGAAAATTTAGAGATTGCTATTAATGAAGCGTTTAGTACAATGACACAAACGTCAGAAAGTCATAAAGGGGCAAGGATTGAAATGAAATCATCTTGTGTAAGTTGTGCGCCTTTATCTAAAGGTGAACCGATAGAGGTTGTGATTAAATGGGATGATAAGTATGAAGAGAAGATGGTTTTAAAGCGGAAATAGCGAAGAGTGAGGGATTAAAAATGAATAGAAATATGAAAATTTCTATGCATATATTTTTAAGTGTACTTCTAATCATATTATCAGCGTGTACTACGAAAACAGTAGAGCAAGTAGTGGGAAAAGAAGAACCTAAAGAAGGGTATGTAATATTGAGAAATGGCACAATATTTTTTGACAGTGATAAAACTTTTAAAACAAAAGTAGAGTTGCAAAATTATATGGAACAACAAATGAATAAAGAGCATCCATCACATACAGTCTTGAGTTTTAAGAATAAAGACGCATATAATCAATTAAAAACAGGGGATAAAATAAAAGTATGGTCTTCTCAAACACTTGAGAGTTATCCATCAAAAATGATTGTAGAGAAATTTGAAATAGTAGAGAAATAGAAAAGGCAGCGATCACGCTACCTTTTTTATTATTTCACAAATTGTAATTCTTTCGGGAATTTCGTTAAGATTTCTGATCCGTCTTTTGTGATGTAAATATCATCTTCAATACGAACGCCGCCTACGTTTGGTACGTAAATACCTGGCTCGATTGTGAAGACCATACCTTCTTTTAATAGAGACTCATTGCCTTCTTTTACATCTGGATATTCGTGTACGCTAATTCCAAGTCCGTGACCAAGTCGGTGTGGGAAGAAGTCTCCATAACCTGTATCTGCGATAACAGAGCGAGCGGCGTTGTCAATTGCACCAAATGTAACGCCTGGTTTACATGCTTCAACTGCTTGTAGTTGTCCAGCAAGTACAGTGTTGTAAATGCGAGTTTGTTCTTCAGAAATATCACCAAATGCTACTGTACGCGTAATATCAGAGCAATAACCTTCAATGATTACACCTAAATCAAATAGTACGAAATCGCCGCGTTTCATTTTGTTTGCACCTGGAATACCGTGTGGAAGAGCAGAGTTTGCGCCTGCTAATACCATCGTATCGAATGACATTTTATGGATGCCTTTTGTTTTTAATTCATGCTCAATAATTGCTAATACTTCTAGCTCACTACGATTTTCTTTAATTGCATTTACACCAACTTCAACAGCATAATCTGCCATTTTAGCCGCTTCACGCAAAATAGAAAGTTCTTTTTCGTCTTTAATTAAGCGAAGTTCGCGAACTTTCTCTTCAGCTGATTTGAAAGCTGCATTTGGGAATAACTTTGTTAATTCTTCGTAACGTTCTACGTTTAAATGTTCTTTTTCAATTGCAACTGCATTTGCATCAATACCACGATCTTTAATTGCTTTTGCAATCATATCCCATGGTCTGTCCGTATCAGTAAATCCAATAATCTCATGTGCCCAGCCAGCGTTACGTGCTTGGCCTTCTTCCATTTTAGGACAAATTAAAATAGGCTCTTTTTCTTGGAATACAAACATACCAAGTAGTCTTTCATGTGGTTCACAGTGGAAGTTTGTCATGTAGAAGACGTTCGGTGTAGAAGTTAAGAACGCAGCTTCTACGTTTTTTTCTTTTAGCCATTGCATTAAATTTTCTAATCTAGCATTCATCGATTGGCACCCCCGAGATATTTAATTACAAATATAACTTTACATCGGAGGAAAGTGTTATGACAAGTAAATAGATGTTAGAAAAGACAGGGAATTAAGAAATCATGTAGAATAAAAAGTGTGAATGTGAATAGGGGAGGAATGTAATGATGAAAGTATCTTATCACGGGCATTCAGTTGTAAAGATTGAAACGAATGGAAAAGTTATTTTAATTGACCCATTTTTAACGGGAAATCCGAAAACAGATTTAAAGGCTGAAGATGTAAAAGTTGATGCGATTATTTTATCGCACGGACACGGTGATCATGTTGGGGATACAGTAGCGTTAGCAAAGAACAATAATGCGGTCGTTGTGGCACCGTTTGAATTAGCGACATTTTTAGGATGGCAAGGTGTAAATACACATCCAATGCATATTGGTGGTTCACATGAATTTGACTTTGGAAAGGTGAAATTTACTCAAGCATTCCACGGCTCTAGTTATATTGATGAAGAAAATAAGACGATTACATATACAGGTATGCCAGCTGGTATTTTATTTACAGCAGAGGAGAAAACGGTATATCATGCAGGAGATACTGCTTTATTCTCTGATATGAAGTTAATTGGAGAACTGAATAATATTGATTTAGCATTTTTACCAATTGGCGATAATTTCACAATGGGGCCAGAAGATGCTGTGTTAGCAGCAAAATGGATAGAGGCGAAAACAGTTGTACCGATGCATTACAATACGTTCCCAGTTATTGAACAAGATCCATATCAATTTGTAGGAAAGCTACAAAATTGTACAGGGAAAGTATTAGAAGCTGGAGAAAGTATTACACTATAAAAAAGAAACCCTTCATTTGAAATGACAAGTGAAGGGTTTTTTATGTGTGTAGTACAGTTTTTAAAGCCTGTATTTGTTTAGCTGATTCTTCTCGTTTTGTACGTGGCTGTTCAGGTGTTTCATTCAATTCCATCGCAACTTTTTTCCCATCTACGAAAGCTAAAAACACAGCACCTATAACCTCTAAAAACTTTTTCATAATGTATTCGCTCCTTTGTTTCATTTCTTGTCTTAATTGTATATTGAAGCGTGTGGACAAAACATCGAACGAGATGACAATACCATTACATTGTTGTAATAGAATGACTGGTGTAATGTAAGGAGCATTTTGTTATAAAAAAAATAGTACAGACATACAAAGAGAGAGTGTAACAGTTTTGGAAATATAGTATACTGAAAATACAACACATGAAGAATTTAGGGAAAAGAAAGTATGGTGAAACCATTTGGCTACCAAACATAATCAAATTTTAGAACATATTAATAGCCTGCCAGTAGGGCATAAAATTTCTGTGCGGCAAATTGCGAAAGATTTAAGTGTAAGTGAAGGGACCGCTTACCGTGCAATTAAAGACGCAGAAAATAAAGGATATGTTAGTACAATTGAACGTGTCGGAACAATTCGAATTGAACAAAAGAAGAAAGAGAATATCGAAAAACTGACATATGCAGAAGTCGTTAACATTGTCGATGGTCAAGTACTTGGAGGCAGAGAAGGACTACATAAAACATTAAATAAATTCGTAATTGGGGCTATGAAATTAGAAGCGATGATGCGCTATACAGAAGCAGGGAATTTACTTATCATCGGTAACCGTACGAACGCACATCAATTAGCATTAGAAACAGGGGCTGCTGTATTAATTACAGGTGGATTTGATACAGAAGAGCATGTGAAAAAGTTAGCAGATGAATTGAAATTGCCAATTATTTCAAGTGGTTATGATACATTTACGGTCGCAACGTTAATTAACCGTGCAATTTATGATCAACTTATTAAGAAAGAAATTGTACTAGTTGAAGATATTTTAACACCAATTGAAGAAACACTATATTTAAAGCCTAGTGACATAGTGCAGAAATGGCATGAGTACAATGAAGAGACGATGCATGGACGTTATCCAATTGTGGATGAAAATAAAAAGGTGTTAGGTATCGTAACTTCGAAAGATATGATTGGTGTTGCGAAAGAAACACCGATTGATAAAGTTATGACGAAACACCCTATTACGGTAAACGGAAAAATGTCTGTCGCAGCTGCAGCACGTATGATGGTGTGGGAAGGTATTGAATTACTTCCTGTTGTGGAGGATGGAAATAAATTGCAAGGTATCATTAGTCGTCAAGATGTACTTCAGGCCTTGCAGATGATTCAGCGTCAACCACAAGTTGGTGAAACGATTGATGACATTGTAACGAATCAATTTATGACGCCGAAAGAAGCAAAAAATGAGCATTTATATCAATTTTCAGTGACACCACAAATGACGAATTCAATCGGGACGTTATCTTACGGTGTATTCACAACAATTGTGACAGAAGCAACAAACCGCGTCATTCGTGCGCAGAAGAAGAGCGATTCAATTGTTGAGAACTTAACAATTTATTTCGTAAAACCGGTTCAAATTGATAATGTTGTATCGGTTCATCCGAAAGTATTAGAAATTGGCCGTAAATTTGGTAAGGTCGATGTAGAAGTACATCATGAAGGTAATGTTGTCGGGAAAGCATTACTTATGGTGCAGTTAATCGATAAATAAAAAGGTGGAACAAATCGCTTTGGTTTGTTCCATCTTTTTTGTTTTATTGGGTTTTGAAGCTGTTGCTAAAGATGTGGAGGAGTTTTAGCTGGAAATATATATATAAGGAGAGATGATTGTATAATTAGAAAAAACAGAATATTAATCCATTTAGAGTGTATACTATGATATAATTAGATTGTAAGATAATGGATGACGGAAGGGGGATGCAATATGTCATCAGAATTACTCTTTTTTGGTGGTATCGCACTCTTTTATTTCCTTGTGATGATACCAATTCAATACTTATACTTACAAGGATTAAATGAAAAAAAGAAACGAACAGGATTATCTCAGCAAGAACTATACAAACAGATGTCTTTTGGAGAAGAACAATTACATTTTCACGTGCAAGGTAATCCCTTTAATATACCATCTGCGTTTGTTGCATATATGATTTTGAAAGTGAAGGGACGTAAAAAAGCATCACAATGTTGATGCTTTTTTACGTTGTTTTATAAGATTCGGCTTCTTTGACTGCTAATGGTAGAAAATGTTTATATTGGCGGAATCCATTAAATGTACTCGCGCTGCCAAGTAACATAAACAAAACACCAACGATAATGCGTGCAGTTGAAAGTTCTAAAAAGAATTGGTTTATCCCAAAGAATAGGACGAATAAGCCGAGTGCCATTGCGGATTTTCCAGAGAGCCAACCTTTCTCCATTGGACGGTTTGTACGAAAGAATTTTGTTTTATAGAAGAGGTACAACACAAATGAGATGATAATACAAAAGACGAATACTGGCATAATACACGCTCCCATCGATTGGTATAAAAATAACAATTTAGAAAAAAGAAAAATCTAAACTTTCTAACTTTTATTATAAAGCAATTGTTCGCATGTATGAAATGTTTTCCGTTATAATGGGGGATAAAGTGAAACTTTAATTAGTGTGGGGAGATCCCACGTGCTAATTATTAGCCCTCACCAATCGGGCTTTTACGTGCATCCAGGCTCCAAATTAATTTTGCCCCATTGTTTTTAATACTTTTGAGGTGGGAGTCTTACTACACGTTAATGCGGGATAAAATGAAGAAGTTGAATAAAAAGGAGATTATACATATGCATGAGCAAATTTTAGGAGCAATTAAAGAGTTTGATACAATTATTATTCATCGTCATGTACGTCCGGATCCGGATGCGTTAGGTTCTCAGTGCGGACTTGGTACAATTCTGCAAGAATCGTTTCCAGAGAAAAATATTTATATGGTTGGGTACAACGAGCCTTCTTTATCGTTTTTACGAGTAATGGATGATATTGAAGATAGTGTATATGAAGATGCACTTGTTATCGTTTGTGATACAGCGAACCAAGAGCGTGTTTGTGATCAGCGTTATGCAAAAGGAAAGATGTTAATTAAAATTGATCATCATCCGAATGAAGACCCGTACGGAGATATTACATGGGTGGATACGACAGCAAGTTCTACAAGTGAAATGATTTATGAATTTTACAGTTATGGAAAAGATAAAGGATTAACGATTTCAAAGGAAGCAGCTCGCCTTATTTTAGCGGGTATTGTTGGAGATACAGGGCGTTTCTTATTCCCGAATACAACAGCGAAAACACTTCGTTACGTAAGTGAGCTCGTTGACATGGATGTAAAATTCACAGATTTATACAATGAAATGTATAAGACGAAAGAAAAAATTGCTCGTTTGAACGGTTATATTTTACAAAACTTTACGATGGTAGAAGAAGGTGCAGCGTACATTAAATTAACGAAAGAGGTACTAGAAGAGTTTGATGTACTTTCTACTGAAGCATCTGGTGTTGTCGGAGCACTTGGTAATATTGATGGATTAAAGGCATGGGTTCTATTTTTAGAGGAAGATGATGTTATTCGTGTTCGTCTTCGTTCAAAAGGACCAGTTATTAATAAATTAGCAATGCAATATAATGGCGGAGGACATCCGATGGCTTCTGGTGCAAAAGCATCTTCTTGGGAAGAAGCAGATCGCCTGTTTGCTGATTTACGTGAGCTGTGTAGATAAAAATTGTATGTTGAACGAAAGAGAAGGAGAGGCACAGAAGCCCTCCTTTTTTTTATTTTTCTTTCTCTATATCAATACTAATTTCAAGTACGGTATCAAAAGAGACTGTGTCTACTTTAAAGCGGTATATACGATCGTAATGTTTGTACGTTTTATTTTCGATGACTTTTTTGAGCAGGTCTTTATTTTTTGCGATGCTTTGAATGTTTTTCGTTAAAAGATGCTGGAGATCATTATGGATAGAAGTGGTCATGTTTTCAAGTGTAAGATTGTCTAAATCATATTTTTTTCGATTTATAATTTTTATTTTGATTTCTTGAATTGTTAAGAGCCGTTTATTTTCTGTGTTCAATTTCTCTTGGTCTTCGAGAAGGACGTGGAGTTTTGCTTCTTGTTTTTCGATAATTTCTTTTTGTTCTGCTATTTTACTAGTTTGTTCTTCTTGAAAAACACCATATATGTACAAAAAAACAAACCAGCTCAACACTCCTCCAACAGCAGCACCAGCTAAAACTAAATACCACCTTTTGGCTGTATTGGCGCTGGGTACTCTCATACATGTTCCTGTGTAAGCCATTTAATAATAATAAGACCAGTTTGCATACCGCCAGTTGCAAAAAAAATAAGGAGAATTTGTTTTACGATATCTTTCATATCTCCGCCAAAGAAGCTTCTTTCAAAGCTATAAAAGGTATCGAACGTTCCGCCAATTGCTGCAACGAGTGCCCAAATTCTTAAATTTTGGGCGAATTGATTAATATAAGTTAGAGTTGGTTTTCCGATGAGAAATGCACCAAATCCGCCAATTAATGAACCACCAAGTATAACTCCAAAGGCAATAAAATAACTAATAATAAGCAGAGAGAAAAAAGTATGTTCTCTTACATCCATCGTCATTCCCCTTTCTTCTTCATATATATGGACAAAGTATGAGAAGTATGTTTTGATTTCCGCTTTCCTCATCACCTATAATAAAAGTAGTCACATAGGTAAAGAGAGGGTACAACAGTGAAGTTTGTGCATTTACAATGTCAAACCGTTTTTAGTTTATTAAAAAGTGCTTGTAAAATTGATGAGCTTGTCATTCGGGCGAAAGAGCTTGGATTTTCATCGCTGGCCATTACAGATGAAAATGTTATGTATGGAGTTATTCCGTTTTATAAAGCATGCAAGAAAAATGGTATACAGCCTATTATCGGCTTAACAGCTTCTATTTTTAGTGAAGAAGAAGAAAGGTCTTATCCACTTGTCTTACTTGCTGAGAATGAAATAGGCTATCAAAATTTATTAAAGATCTCTAGCAGCATTATGACGAAGTCAAAAGAAGGTATCCCGAAGAAGTGGCTTGCTCATTATGCGAAAGGGTTAATTGCAATTTCACCAGGGAAAGACGGAGAGATTGAACAGCTATTATTAGAAGACAAAGAGAGTCAGGCTGAAGAAGTAGCTCGTACGTATCAAAATATGTTCAGCAATTTTTATATAAGTTTGCAGCATCATGCGATTCAAGATGAACTACTTTTACAAGAAAAACTGCCTGAATTTATTAATAAGGTAAACGTTCCAGTCGTTGCAACAAATGATGTTCGCTATATTAATCAAAGTGACGCACTTGTTCATGAATGTTTATTATCTGTTGAAAGCGGAACGAAAATGAATGATCCAGATAGACCGAGAATGAAAACGGATCAGTATTATTTAAAGTCATCGGATGAAATGGGAGCACTATTTTCTCATGCTGAGGAAGCGGTTCAAAATACAATAACAATCGCGGAACGTTGCCAAGTAGAAATTCCTTTCCATGTAAATCAATTACCGAAATTTCCTGTTCCATCTAACGAGACGAATGATACGTATTTGCGCCGTGTTTGTGAAGAAGGCTTGCAGAAACGCTATGGTACGCCGAAAGAAGCGCATATAGGACGTTTGGATCATGAATTAAATGTTATTTCTCGTATGGGATTTAGCGATTATTTCCTCATCGTATGGGACTTTATGAAATATGCACATGAAAATCATATTTTAACTGGGCCAGGCCGTGGATCGGCAGCTGGTTCACTCGTTTCTTACGTATTGGAAATTACAGATATTGATCCGATTGAATATGAATTATTATTTGAAAGGTTTTTAAACCCTGAACGTGTGACACTTCCAGATATTGATATTGATTTTCCAGATATAAGACGTGATGAGATGATTCGATATGTGAAAGATAAATATGGTCAGCTTCGTGTTGCTCAAATTGTAACGTTCGGAACTCTTGCAGCGAAAGCCGCAATTAGAGACATTGCTCGTGTAATGGGGCTCCTGCCAAGAGATATTGACATATTTTCAAAACTTATCCCATCAAAGCTTGGTATAACGTTAAGAGATGCATATGAGGAATCGCAATCGCTCCGTGAGTTTATACAAGGGAATCTGTTACATGAGCGTGTGTTTGAAATTGCAAAACGTGTAGAGGGATTACCGCGTCATACGTCTATTCATGCAGCTGGCGTTATTATGAGCCAAGAACCGTTAACGGGAAGTGTAGCGATTCAAGAAGGGCATAACGATGTTTATGTTACGCAATATCCAGCTGATGCATTAGAAGAACTTGGATTGCTCAAGATGGACTTTTTAGGCTTACGTAATTTAACGTTACTTGAAAATATTATAAAATTTATTGTTGAAAAAACTGGGAAACAAATTGATATAAGAAATTTACCTCTGCAAGATGAAAAGACGTTTCAATTGTTAGGAAGAGGGGATACAACAGGTGTATTCCAGCTTGAATCAGGTGGTATGCGAAATGTACTTCGTGGGTTAAAACCGAATGAATTTGAAGACATAGTCGCTGTTAACTCGTTATACAGACCAGGACCGATGGACCAAATTCCAACCTTTATTGAATCGAAGCATGGGAAAAGACAAATTGAATATTTACATCCGGATTTAAAGCCGATTTTAGAAAGAACATACGGCGTAATTGTATACCAAGAACAAATTATGCAAATCGCATCGAAGTTAGCTGGATTTTCGCTTGGAGAAGCGGATTTGCTGCGCCGTGCAGTGAGTAAAAAGAATCGTGATATTTTAGATCAAGAACGTAAGCATTTTGTTCAAGGTTGTTTGGAAAACGGATACGATGAGACATCTTCAGAACAAATTTATGATTTAATTGTAAGATTTGCGAATTACGGTTTTAACCGAAGTCACGCTGTAGCTTACAGTATGATCGGATATCAGCTTGCATATTTAAAAGCAAATTATACGCTGGAATTTATGACTGCGTTATTATCAAGTGCAATTGGAAATGAAGATAAGATTGTGCAGTATGTACGAGAAACGAAGCGGAAAGGTTTTCACGTTTTACCGCCGTCTCTTCAGAGAAGTGGTTACAACTTCCAAATAGAAGGGAATGCGATTCGATATAGTTTACTTTCGATTCGGAATATCGGAATGGCTACCGTGACGGCATTACTCGAAGAACGAGAGGAAAAAATGTTCGAAGATTTATTTGAGTTTTGTCTTCGTATGCCATCAAAATTTGTAACAGAGCGAAATTTAGAAGCGTTTGTCTGGTCTGGTTGTTTTGACGGTTTTGGTGTTTCGAGGACGACGTTATGGAGAAGTCTTAAAGGAGCGTTGGAGTATGCAAATCTTGCACGTGATTTTGATTTAGGGGATGCTGTTCCGAAATCAAAATACGTACAAGGAGAAGAGCTATCCTTTATTGAACAGTTAAATAAAGAGAAGGAAGCACTCGGTTTTTATTTATCTAGCTATCCGACAGCGCAGTATGCGGAGCTAGGAAAAGAATTAGAAATTCCATCTCTTGCTCAGGCGATGCGACATAAGAAAAAAGTACAAAGAGCGATCGTATATATAACAAGTGTGAAAGTTATTCGTACGAAAAAGTTGCAAAAGATGGCGTTTATTACATTCTGTGATCAAAATGATGAAATGGAAGCCGTTATTTTTCCAGAAACGTATATACATTTTTCGGACAGGTTACAAGAAGGTGCAATCGTTTTAGTTGATGGTACGATCGAGCAAAGAAATCATAAGTTACAATGGATCGTGAATGGACTATATCCGCTAGAAGAAATGGATGTTTATGAAGGAATGAAAGAAGCATCTGTTTACGTGAAATTGCCGTCTCAATATGAAAAAAAGCTTGTAAATCAAGTTACAAAAATATTGTTTGATTATTCAGGTTTTACGAAAGTACTAATTTATTATGAAAAGGAACATAAAATGGTACAATTATCTCGAAGTTTATCGATTCATCCAAGTGAAGAATGTCTAGGAGCACTTCGTGAAATTGTCGGTGAAGAAAATGTCGTTGTGAAAATATAATGGACAATTTCCCTACACTTCGATTATTATAGTAGTAGTGTTCGTGGTCAGACCACTTGGAGAAATTGATATCAGCAAGCATAATTTGAGGAGAGTGGATAGTTTGTCAACACTTCGTGAAGAAGCACTTCACATGCATAAAGTGCATCAAGGAAAATTAGAAACTGTATCAAAAGTAAAAGTAGAAAATGCAAAAGATTTAAGTCTTGCATATTCTCCAGGGGTTGCAGAGCCTTGTAAAGAAATTTATGACGATAAAAGTAAGGTATATGAATATACAATGAAGGGAAATATGGTAGCAGTTGTGACAGATGGAACGGCTGTACTTGGTCTTGGTAACATTGGACCTGAAGCATCTCTTCCAGTAATGGAAGGTAAAGCTGTATTATTCAAGAGCTTTGCTGGTGTAGATGCATTCCCGATTGCCTTAAATACAAACGATGTAGATAAAATTGTTGAAACTGTAAAATTAATGGAGCCAACTTTTGGCGGTGTAAACTTAGAAGATATCGCAGCGCCAAACTGCTTCGTTATTGAAGAACGTTTGAAAAAAGAGACAAACATTCCAATATTCCATGATGATCAACACGGAACAGCTATCGTAACAGTAGCAGGCCTTGTGAACGCGCTGAAGTTAGTTGGAAAGAAAATGTCTGACATTAAAGTTGTCGCAAATGGTGCAGGTGCAGCAGGTATTGCAATCATTAAACTTTTATATCGCTATGGTGTACGTGACGTTATTATGTGTGACCGTAAAGGTGCAATCTATGAAGGTCGTCCTGTCGGTATGAATCCGGTGAAAGATGAAGTTGCAAAATATACAAATAAGAGTCGTATAGAAGGTTCTTTAGCTGATGTTTTACAAGGTGCGGACGTATTCATTGGTGTATCTGCAGCAGGTGCATTAACTGAAGAGATGGTTCGTACAATGAATGACGATGCAATTATTTTTGCAATGGCGAATCCGGTTCCAGAAATTATGCCAGAATTGGCAAAAGCAGCGGGCGCAGCTGTTGTTGGAACAGGTCGTTCTGACTTCCCGAACCAAGTAAATAATGTACTAGCGTTCCCAGGTATTTTCCGCGGTGCACTTGATGTACATGCGACACAAATTAATGAAGAAATGAAGATGGCAGCTGTACAGGCCATTGCAGAGCTTGTATCAGAGGATGAGTTGAATGCAGATCATATCATTCCAGCACCATTTGACGCGCGTGTAGCGCCTCAAGTAGCGGCTTACGTTGCGAAAGCAGCAATGGAGACAGGAGTAGCTCGCCGTCAAGTAGATCCAAATGAAGTCGCTGAGAAAACAAAACAATTAGCGCTGATTGGTAAAGAATAAGCGAGGAATTTCCATTGACATCATCAAATACAAAAGTATATCTCGAAATTGTAAAAAAAATCCGTTCCATTATGGAAGAGGATTGTTTAGTAGCAGGGGATCGTTTGCCATCTGAGCGTGAGTTAAGTTCACGCTTAAATGTTGGACGTTCCTCTGTAAGAGAAGCATTACGTGCGTTAGAACTGGTAGGATTAATTGAAACGAGACGTGGTGAGGGAACGTTTATTCGAAACTTTTACGATAACGGTCTTGTACAATTAATTGCTCCGTTCTTGCTGCAAGATGAGAAAACAATTCGTGATTTATTACAAACAAAACGATTGCTTGAGAAAGATATGATTCGACTTGTATGTAATTTACCGAAAGAAACGTTTTCTGAAGTACTAAGTAAATTACACCAAGTGCTTGAAGAAAATGAAAGCTCAATTCCGGTGCTTCATCAAACGTTCTTTAAAACACTTATTGAACAATTCAATAATTATTTACTCTATCGCATTTGGATGATCGTAAATGATTACGTTGCAACTCTTTCTTGTGAAGTTTCAGGAGATTCTATCGAAATGTATAGAAAGCTTTATGCTACTTTGGAAGTGAAACAAGAAAATGATGCGTTAAAAATTTACGATGAATTAGTAGAGAATATACAGTTTCACTCGTAATGTATAAAATTTGTCGAAATGACCATGACACGTTATGACAAACATTCTACCGCATAGCGGTTAAAGTTAAACGTAAAGAGAGAGGTTATTAGACAGATTGAGAAGATAAGGCTAACATCAAACATTGGTGTTAGCCCCATTTTCTTCTTACGCTAACCTTAGCTCTCAATGAAGGGGGTCAAATTGTGCTAAGAGATTTATTCGTGAAAAAGAAAAAGTACGCTGCAATACCTTCAGAACAAGTACGAAAAGATGTACCAGATGGCGTTATGACAAAATGTCCGAAATGTAAAAAAATCATGTATACGAAAGAGCTTCTTAAAAATTTAAAAGTATGCGTGAATTGTGGATATCATCATCCGATGAATGCATGGGAACGCCTTGATAGTATATTGGACGAAGGTTCATTTCGTGAGTATGACAAAGAGATGGTTTCACTAAATCCACTTGAGTTTCCGGGATATGAAGAGAAACTAGAAAACGATCGTAAGAAGACTAAATTGAATGAAGCGGTTGTAACTGGTGAAGGAACAATTGATGACATGCTTGTTGTTGTTGCAGTAATGGATTCTCGTTTTCGAATGGGCAGCATGGGCTCTGTTGTAGGAGAGAAAATTGCCCGTGCGGTTGAAAAGGCATACGACTTACAAGTTCCATTTATTATCTTTACTGCGTCGGGTGGTGCTCGTATGCAAGAAGGGATATTAAGTTTAATGCAAATGGCAAAAACAAGCGTAGCTTTGAAAAAGCATAGTAATGCAGGAGGGTTATTTATTTCTGTTATGACTCACCCAACGACGGGCGGGGTTTCAGCGAGTTTCGCTTCACTTGGTGATTACAATCTTGCAGAGCCAGGTGCACTTATCGGATTTGCTGGTAGACGCGTAATTGAACAAACAGTGCGTGAGAAACTGCCGGAAGATTTCCAAACGGCAGAATTTTTACTAGAGCACGGTCAATTAGATGCGGTGGTGCATCGTGATGATATGAGAGAATCACTCCGTAAGATTTTAGAAGTTCATCAAGGAGGGGAAATGGCTGTATGGCAGAGCTAGAATTTGAGAAACCAGTTGTTGAGCTAAGAAATAAGATTCGTGAACTGAAAGACTATACGAAAAACAGCCAGATGGACTTCAGTGAGGAGATTCGTATTTTGGAGGACAAGCTAGAAAAACTAGAGGAAGATATATACGGCAATATGAAAGTATGGGACCGTGTTCAAATTGCTCGTCATGCAGAACGACCGACAACGCTCGATTATATTGAGCACTTATTTACTAATTTTTTTGAATGTCATGGAGATCGCCTATTTGGCGACGATGCAGCGATTGTCGGCGGCATTGCGAAATATAAGGGGATGCCCGTAACTGTAATTGGGCACCAACGCGGAAAAGATACGAAAGAAAATATTCGTCGTAATTTTGGGATGCCTCATCCAGAAGGATATCGAAAAGCACTGCGTCTAATGAAACAAGCGGAAAAGTTTAATCGTCCCATTATTTGTTTCATCGATACGAAGGGAGCTTATCCTGGTAAAGCAGCTGAAGAACGTGGACAAAGTGAGGCAATTGCCCGTAATTTATTTGAAATGGCGGGTTTAACTGTACCTGTTATTTGTATCGTTATCGGTGAAGGTGGTAGCGGTGGTGCGTTAGGTCTTGGAGTAGGAGATTACATTCATATGCTGGAAAATTCCACTTATTCTGTTATTACACCAGAGGGTGCGGCGGCGATTCTTTGGAAAGATGCTGGTAAAGCAAAAGAAGCTGCAGAAGCGATGAAAATTACAGCATTAGATTTGAAAGAATTAGGTGTAATTGACGAAATTATTCCAGAGGCAAAAGGCGGAGCACATCGTAATGTTTTGAAACAATCAGAAAATATAGATTTAATGCTTAAGAAAACTTTTGAACAATTAAGCGGAATTTCGAAAGATGAATTAATCGAAAAACGTTATGAAAAATATATGAAAATTGGGCAAGTTTCGTTTTCAAACGCTTCCATTGGGATAAAATAAGAAAAGCGTGCGTTCCTCTTCGCGAATGCACGTTTTTATTATGAAAAGACACATCTTCTCCATTGTGTTTTTGTATTTTTTCGTGTTATTTTATTATAAGGCAAATAATCTTTATGAGGTGAGTACAAATGAAACGTATTGGTGTATTAACAAGTGGTGGAGATTCACCTGGTATGAATGCTGCCATTCGTGCAGTTGTTCGTAAAGCGATTTTCCATGATATTGAAGTATATGGTATTTACCATGGATACGCTGGTTTAATTTCTGGTCATATTGAAAAATTAGAACTTGGTTCTGTTGGCGATATTATCCACCGTGGTGGTACAAAATTATATACAGCAAGATGTCCTGAGTTTAAAGACCCAGAAGTACGACTAAAAGGAATCGAGCAATTAAAGAAACATGGTATTGAAGGACTTGTCGTTATTGGTGGAGATGGTTCGTACCAAGGTGCAAAAAAATTAACTGAGCAAGGATTCCCATGTGTAGGTGTACCAGGTACAATCGACAATGATATCCCTGGAACAGACTTCACAATTGGTTTTGATACAGCTTTAAATACTGTTATTGATGCAATTGATAAAATCCGTGATACAGCTACATCTCATGAACGTACATATGTTATTGAAGTAATGGGACGTCACGCTGGAGATATCGCATTATGGGCTGGTTTAGCTGATGGTGCAGAAACTATCTTAATTCCAGAAGAAAAGTATGACATGGAAGATGTTATCTCTCGTCTGAAACGCGGTAGTGAACGTGGTAAAAAGCACAGTATTATCGTTGTAGCTGAAGGTGTTGGAAGTGCAATTGACATCGGTAAGCACATTGAAGAAGCAACAAGCTTTGATACTCGTGTAACTGTATTAGGTCACGTACAACGTGGTGGATCACCAAGTGCACAAGACCGTGTATTAGCTAGTCGTCTTGGCGCAAGAGCAGTTGAATTATTAATTGCTGGTAATGGCGGACGTTGTGTTGGTATTCAAAATAATAAACTTGTTGATCATGACATTATCGAAGCGTTAGCTCAAAAGCATACAATCGATAAAGATATGTATCAATTATCTAAAGAATTATCTATCTAATCGGCTTAATGCCTTGTATTTGGGAACGGTTTCATAATTTTCGGAGGTGCAATATGCGTAAAACTAAAATTGTATGTACTATAGGTCCTGCTAGTGAAAGTATTGAGAAATTAGAGCAATTAATGGAAGCGGGTATGAACGTTGCTCGTTTAAACTTCTCTCATGGTAGCCATGAAGAGCATGGAGCTCGTATTAAAAATATTCGTGAAGCTTCAAAGAAAACTGGTAAAACAGTTGGTATCTTACTTGATACAAAAGGTCCAGAAATCCGTACACATGACTTCGTAGACGGACAAGCTGAGCTTGTAACAGGTGCAGAAGTAATTCTTTCTACTGAACAAGTATTAGGAACTGCAGAGAAGTTCTCTGTATCTTATGCTGGTCTTTATGATGATGTTGATCCAGGTTCTCGTATTCTAATCGATGACGGTCTTATCGAACTAGAAGTAATCGAGAAAGCTGACGGAAACATCCGTACAAAAGTATTAAACAGCGGAACTGTAAAAAATAAAAAAGGTGTTAACGTACCAAACGTAAGCATTAAGCTTCCTGGTATCACTGAAAAAGACGTGCAAGATATCGTTTTCGGTATCGAGCAAAAAGTTGATTTCATCGCAGCATCTTTCGTACGTAAAGCATCTGATGTATTAGAAATTCGTGAATTATTAGAAGGGCATAACGCTCAATACATCCAAATCGTACCAAAAATCGAAAATCAAGAAGGTATCGACAACATCGATTCAATCTTAGAAGTTTCTGACGGTCTAATGGTTGCTCGTGGTGATATGGGTGTAGAAATTCCACCAGAAGAAGTACCATTAGTACAAAAACGTCTAATCAAAAAATGTAACGTATTAGGCAAACCAGTTATTACTGCAACACAAATGTTAGATTCTATGCAACGTAACCCACGTCCAACTCGTGCGGAAGCAAGTGACGTAGCAAACGCAATCTTCGATGGAACAGATGCAATCATGCTTTCAGGTGAAACTGCTGCGGGTCAATACCCTGTAGAAGCTGTAACAATGATGGCTAACATTGCGATACGTGTTGAAAAATCATTACAATATGAAGATATGTTCAAAAAACGTATTAAAGAGTTCACGCCAACAATTACAGATGCAATTAGCCAATCTGTTGCGCACACAGCACTTGCTCTTGATGTAGCTGCAATCGTAGCTCCAACAGAAAGTGGACATACTGCGAAAATGATCTCTAAATACCGTCCGAAATCTCCAATCGTAGCTGTAACATCTGACGAGCAAGTAGGACGTCGTCTTGCACTTGTTTGGGGTGTTCAAGCATTTATGTCTGAGAAACGTGCAGCTTCTACTGACGAAATGTTAGATACAGCAATTCAAACAGGTATGGATGCGGGTCTAATCGGACTTGGAGATACTGTAGTAATCACTGCTGGTGTTCCAGTTGCTGAAACTGGTACAACAAACTTAATGAAAATCCACGTTGTTGGTGAAAAAGTTGCTAAAGGGCAAGGAATCGGTCGTAAATCTGCAAAAGGTAAAGTAGTTGTAGCGAAAACAGCTGCTGAAGCTGTAGCGAACGTAAACAAAGGTGATATCCTTGTTACGACAAGCACAGATAAAGATATGATTCCTGCAATTGAAAAAGCTGCTGCTCTAGTTGTAGAAGAAGGCGGTCTAACAAGCCATGCAGCTGTTGTAGGTGTATCAATCGGTATTCCTGTTATCGTTGGTGTAAACGGCGTAACAACAACTTTAAAAAATGGCCAAGAAGTAACAGTTGATGCAGCACGCGGAATTGTTTATAATGGACATGCGGAAGTGCTATAAGAAGTAATACGGAGAGAAGGATCGGAGTCCTTCTCTTTTTTTTACACAAAAAAGGATAGAGATAGCTTTAAATACCTGAAATCGCTTTGAAAAACGTTTATTATAATGTTTAGTGGGAGAGGGTTATTTGTCCTTTGTGAAGCTTGTATGAGCGTTTTAAGGGGCTTATAAAGGGTTTTGTAAGGGTGATACTTTCAAACCTTTTAAATTGAAATATGAAGGAGTGTGAGCTATGAAGTGGTTACTGTTCTTACTTATTTTAGTGCCGGCGATTGAGATTACGGTGTTAATAGGGTCGAGTCATGTAATAGGTTTATGGTCTACGTTCGCTATGATTGTATTTACGGGTATTGTGGGTGTATATTTGGCGAAACGACAAGGGTTTAAAGTACTTAGAGAGATTCAATTTAGGCTAAATAGAGGAGAAATGCCGGGTGATGCGGTTCTAGATGGTATTTTTATATTCGTAGGAGGTATTCTTTTAGTACTGCCTGGATATGTGACGGATATAATAGGTTTTATCTTTGTTGTTCCTATAACGAGGGCTTTATTGAAGCCGGCTGTTATGAAGTGGATTGATTGGAAAATTAGAAAGAGAACTACTATTATTGTTCAGAAATAACGCGTAGATTATAGCGATCTACGCGTTATTTTTTATTTGCCACTTATAGTCAATTGTTAGCTTCCTGCTCGGGTTGGATTTTTGTTAGTTATTAAACGATAGGATGCAGAGGGTTCTTGTGAATGAAAGGTGTTACATTAGGATGATGTTTTTTGCGTGTAGTAAGATTCGACTAGTGAGCAGAAGTTAGACAGGAGAAGAAAAATTACTGATTAAAGGGTTCATCTGCCTTGTTTTGTATATTTATTCATTTACATAAAAAGTAATAAATGTAAGTAATAATTATAAAGTATATAGAATAAAAATGTATTTTTGTCCTAAAATATGCGTTTTTATGCAAAAAAATAAGAGGATTATCCTTTTTTAGGAAATTCTCTTGTAGATGTAGGTAGTACAAAAAAGTACAGTGAATAATCAGTGGAAAATTCCCACTGATTACAGTTGATTTTTTATTGTGTATGAATTAGGAAATATTATTTTGATGGTGAACCCTTAATGAATTTCCATAAGTCGTGGAATACATGAGCTTTGTGTAATGTATTAAGTAGTACTAATATGACTGGACCGATGATTAATCCTAAAAAACCAAAGAGCTTAAAGCCGACAAATAGAGCGATGAGTGTCGCTAATGGATCTAGTCCAATATTAGATGAAAGTACTTTTGGCTCCATGATTTGTCTTTGGACAATCACGACGATGTATAGGATGAGAAGACCGATGGCGAATGCAGTATCGCCTGTGAAAAATACGTATATAACCCAAGGAACGAAGACGGCTCCAGTTCCTAAATACGGGAGTAAATCTACAACCCCTGTAATAATCGCGATAGTAATTGCGTATGGCACGCGTAATATTAAAAGGCCGATTAGTACAATGATAGTTGTCATAGATACGAGTGTAAGTTGCGCTTTAACAAAACCAAACAAAGCTTTTCTTAAATCGACAAAAATAGTTTTTCCGTATCCATGCAAACGATTAGGTAGAAGTTTTCTTACTTTATGAGCAAGACGGTGCCAATCGTAACTAATGAAGAAGGTGGCTAATAAGACGAAGACAAGGACAGTTAAAGTTGTTGGTAATGCACTAATGAAATTTGTTAACCCACTTATAATGGCGGTTAAAAGTTCTTTCATTTGTGTCGTTGCTTCGGTGCCTAAGTTTTGAATGTTTTGTGTAATAGTGTATCGCTGTGGTTCTCCGAGATGATTAAATTTAGAGATTAAATCATCATAGAGAGGCATAATATGATTAAGTGCAAATTGTTGGGCGAATGCAACGATATCTGGAAACTTAACTGTAACAATTTGTAGTAAGTACGTTGTGGCAGATATTGCTTCAGTTACAAGGTATGTAACAAGTCCAACGATAGCTCCGAATACGAGAATTAAGCTAACGAGTACCGCTAATGCGCGAGGGAATTGTAGTTTTTGATTAAGGAAATTGACGACAGGATTAATCAAATAAGCGAATGCAAAAGCGATAATAAAAGGGTAGATAAGGCCTGACATGTACAGCAATGCATAGAACCCAACTACCGTTGCTACAATGACAAACATGAGTCGTAATATCATATATAGTAAGTTTCGGTTCAAAGATGTATACCTCCCATTCCAATTTGGATTATCCTAATTCGTTCAACTTATAACTAGTGAGATTCACTGATCAAAGTTTCACTTTATGTTATAGTGGAATGATGGATTTTTCCTGCTTTTTCAATATATGAGTGACCGGAAAAGCTTGGTGTTGATGCTTCTACTATATGGTAAAAACTTCATTTTCTCTTCTTTTTATTTTACCTGTTTCTTAATAGAAAAGAAAGGAGAGACGACCGTTTTTAAAAATGTATACATGCTTAAATTTTTGATGGTTAGAGTTTCAGTTTGTCATTTTAAAATATGAAAAAAATGAAGTGGTTATTGTTGCATATACATCGATATAGCATGTATAACGATAGGTTTAAAGGTATTTTTGTTTGGAAGCGAGTTCATTATTTTCAGAAAGGAAGTGCAAACATGATTAGTCAGTCAACGTTATTTTTATTCATACTACTTATTATAGGACTTATTGCTAAAAACCAATCGCTTACTGTAGCTATTGGAGTGTTATTCTTATTGAAATTTACGTTTTTAGGAGATAAAGTCTTTCCTTATCTACAAACGAAAGGGATTAACCTTGGTGTAACAGTCATTACAATAGCAGTACTCGTACCGATTGCAACAGGGGAAATAGGCTTTAAACAACTCGGAGAAGCAGCGAAATCGTATTATGCATGGATTGCTTTAGCCTCAGGCGTGGCGGTCGCTTTGTTAGCGAAAGGCGGCGTACAATTATTGACGACGGACCCACATATTACAACCGCACTTGTTTTTGGGACAATTATAGCTGTAGCTTTATTTAATGGAGTCGCTGTAGGTCCATTAATTGGGGCTGGAATTGCCTACGCAGTTATGAGTATTATACAGATGTTTAAATAAGGAATTTTATAGTAATATAAAATTTTTGAATTCTTTCTGTTCACAAAAGTCAGATAATTGTTTATAATAGGATTAGAAACTTTGAAAAGTTACATAACAGCAGAGACTTTACACCAGATAAAATAAAAACAACATAAAACAATTTTATAATGATATTGTTTTATGTTGTTTTTATCATAAACTCTTCGGAATTCATTTTCCTCACTAACTTGTTGTTCTGAGCGTGAGGATTCGGGGAGACATTCACGCTCATGCTTTCCATGTAAGCAATGGACAATAAGAGGGGAACATCGCAATAAATTTGCATGAACGTGCATTTTGCTTGCCTAAAGAGTGAACGAGCGTTCATAATTTATAAGGGGAGCAAATAGATATAAGGAGCAAGGTTGGGAGAATTTTCAGGAAAAGGAGAGAATGTCATGACTGTTATTCGAGGTTTAGAAGGGGTAGTAGCAACAACATCATCTGTGAGCTCTATTATTGATGATACATTAACTTATGTTGGGTATAATATTGATGATTTAGCTGAGAATGCTACGTTCGAAGAAGTAGTGTACTTATTATGGCACCGCAAGCTTCCTAATGAAAAAGAACTAGCGGAATTTAGTGGAACAGTATCTGAATACTATAAAGTACCAGGTGAGATTTTAACATATTTGAAACAAGTAGATTTAAAAATCGCGCACCCGATGTCGGTTTTACGAACTGCGATTTCCATGCTATCATTATATGATGAGAGCGCTGAAATAATGGATGGAAAGTCTAATTATTTGAAAGCGGTTAAATTACAGGCTCAAGTCGGAACTTTAATTGCGGCTTATGCAAGAATTCGTAAAGGGTTAGATGTTGTTGAGCCAAGAAAAGATCTATCATTAGCTGCAAACTTCTTGTACATGTTAAATGATCGTGAGCCAAATGAAGTTGAAATTGAGGCTTTTGATAAGGCACTTGTACTTCATGCCGATCATGAGTTAAACGCTTCTACATTTACAGCACGTGTTTGCGTAGCTACACTTTCAGATGTGTATTCTGGTATTACAGCAGCAATCGGTGCATTAAAAGGTCCTCTTCACGGCGGGGCAAATGAAAATGTAATGAAGATGTTAACTGAAATTGGCGAAGAAGAAAATGTAGAATCATATATTCATAATGCTCTTCAAAATAAAGTGAAAATTATGGGATTTGGTCATCGCGTATATGAGCATGGTGATCCACGCGCGAAACACTTACGCGAAATGTCTAAGAGATTATGCGTGCTTTTAGGAGAAGACAAATGGTATAATATGTCTATCAAAATTGAAGACATTGTAACAAAAGAAAAAGGTCTTCCACCAAATGTTGATTTCTATTCAGCTTCTGTATACCATTGTTTAGGAATTGACCATGACTTATTTACACCTATCTTTGCAATTAGCCGTATGTCAGGCTGGTTAGCTCATATTCTAGAACAATATGAAAACAACCGTTTAATCCGTCCGCGTGCTGATTATGATGGACCGACACATCAAGTGTACGTTCCGCTAGCGCAACGATAAGCGAAAAACACTATTTTGATAGTGAAAATACGCTTTCAAAAGTCTGATTTTTTTGGGAAGATATAATGATTAGAATATTTAAATTTGAATAACGGTTTGAACTGAGGGGTTATTCCCTCAGTTTCATACATATGAAATTTCAAACATGGGGGTTATCACATTGACGACAGGTGAAAAAATTACTGTAACTAATGGTGTTATGAATGTACCAAACAATCCGATTATTCCATTTATCGAAGGAGATGGAATTGGTCCTGATATTTGGGCTGCAGCATCTCGCGTAATAGAAGCAGCAGTTGAAAAAGCTTATGATGGTGAGAAGAAAATCGTTTGGAAAGAAGTGCTTGCAGGGGAAAAAGCATTCAACCAAACAGGCGAGTGGTTACCAGAAGAGACTTTAAATTTAATTCGTGAATATTTAATCGCAATTAAAGGTCCACTTACAACTCCAGTTGGTGGTGGTATTCGTTCTCTAAACGTTGCGCTTCGTCAAGAATTAGATTTATATGTATGTCTACGTCCAGTTCGTTACTTTGAAGGTGTTCCTTCACCTGTAAAACGTCCGGAAGATACTGATATGGTTATTTTCCGTGAAAATACAGAAGACATTTACGCTGGAATTGAATATGCACAAGGTTCTCCAGAAGCAGAAAAAGTTCTTGCTTTCTTAAAAGAAGCAATGGGTGTTAATAAAATCCGCTTCCCAGAAACATCAGGGATTGGTATTAAACCAATTTCAGAGGAAGGGACAAAGCGTCTTGTTCGCGCTGCAATTCAATATGCAATTAACGAAAAACGCTCTTCTGTTACATTAGTTCATAAAGGAAACATTATGAAATTTACAGAAGGTGCTTTCAAAAACTGGGGTTACGAAGTAGCGGAACAAGAATTTGGCGACAAAGTATTTACTTGGGCTGAATATGATCGCATTGTTGAAAAAGATGGAAAAGATGCAGCGAATAAAGCGATGGCAGACGCAGAAGTGGCTGGGAAAATCATCGTAAAAGATTCTATTGCAGACATCTTCTTACAACAAATTTTAACTCGTCCACGTGAGTTTGATGTTGTTGCAACAATGAACTTAAACGGAGACTACATCTCTGATGCACTTGCTGCACAAGTAGGTGGAATTGGTATTGCACCTGGTGCAAACATTAACTATGTGACTGGACATGCTATCTTTGAAGCTACACATGGTACAGCTCCAAAATATGCAGGTTTAGATAAAGTAAACCCATCTTCAGTTCTTCTTTCAGGTGTATTATTATTAGAGCACTTAGGATGGAACGAAGCTGCGAATTTAGTAACTGATTCAGTTGAGAAAACAATTGAATCAAAAGTAGTAACTTATGATTTCGCACGCTTAATGGAAGGTGCAACAGAAGTGAAATGTTCTGAGTTCGCTAATGAACTTATTAAAAACATGGATGTAGCGATAATCAAAAACGCATAATTAAAGCGGGGGGTAAATCATGACAATCAAACGCAAGAAAGTTTCAGTCATCGGTGCAGGATTTACAGGAGCAACAACAGCATTCTTATTAGCACAAAAAGAACTTGCAGATGTTGTATTAGTGGACATTCCACAGCTGGAAAATCCAACAAAAGGGAAAGCGTTAGATATGTTAGAAGCGAGCCCAGTACAAGGTTTTGATGCTAACATTATTGGTACATCTGATTACGCAGATACTGCTGATTCTGACGTTGTCGTTATTACAGCAGGTATTGCGCGTAAGCCTGGTATGAGCCGTGATGACTTAGTAGCAACAAACTCTAAAATTATGAAAAGTATTACGCGCGACATTGCAAAGCATTCACCAAATGCGATTATTCTTGTATTAACAAATCCAGTTGATGCAATGACATATTCTGTATTTAAAGAAGCAGGATTCCCGAAAGAGCGTGTTATCGGTCAATCGGGCGTATTAGATACAGCTCGTTTCCGTACATTTATTTCACAAGAGTTAAACCTTTCTGTGAAAGACATTACAGGATTTGTTCTTGGTGGACATGGTGACGATATGGTACCTCTTGTACGCTATTCCTATGCAGGTGGCATTCCGTTAGAAACATTAATTCCAAAAGAGCGTTTAGAAGCAATCGTAGAACGTACACGTAAAGGTGGCGGTGAGATTGTAGGCTTATTAGGAAACGGTAGTGCATATTACGCACCAGCAGCTTCTTTAGTTGAAATGACAGAAGCGATCTTGAAAGATCAACGCCGTGTATTACCAGCTATTGCGTACCTTGAAGGTGAATATGGTTATAGTGACCTTTACTTAGGGGTACCAGTAATTCTAGGTGGTAACGGAATTGAAAAAATTATTGAATTAGAACTTCTTGCAGATGAGAAAGAAGCGTTAGATCGCTCTGTAGAATCTGTACGTAACGTTATGAAAGTTCTTGTTTAATAATTAAATATAAGTGGAAAAAGATTCGGGGCCCCGAATCTTTTTCTACTATATATTGAAATGTTTTTTTGAAATAATATGAAAACGCTATCATTTGGTGTATCCTATAATGAAACTATAGACTTATACTATACATTGCCCTCATCACAGTAAATTTCGGATAAGGTATCGCTTTTAGTAGGATAATAAGGTGAAAAAATCGGAGGGGGTTGTAACATGTTAAAGAAAAAAGTTCAAATTGGTCGTAGAATGGATGAAATTACAGTAGGAGAGAAATTATCTATCACTGAAAAAATTGAGGATAAAGATTTGTTATTGTACTTAGGGTTAACGAATGATGCCAATCCATTATATATTCAGCATGATTACGCATCCCAAACTCCGTATGAAAAGCCGATTGTCCCAAGCATTATGCTAACGGGACTGATTACAACGGCGGTTACGAAATATTTACCAGGTCCAGGTAGTCATATTACTAGGAAGGACCTTAAGTTCGTGAAACATGTTCACCATTATGAAACGTTACAAATCCACTTTGAAGTTGTGGCTGTTTCAGAGGAGGAACATACAATTGATATGATTGTATTTGCTCATGATGAAAAAGGAGAAACTGTTGTAAAAGGTTCATTAACAGTAACACCACCTTTTAAATCTGTTTCCATTATGGAAAAAGCATTAGATAATTTTTAAAATATGAAAATATGAATAGCGCTAGCAAACCTTTTATAAGGGGCTAGCGCTATTTTAGTTGAAAAATCCTTCTTTGAACCCTTCAGCAAATTCTGAACAACCTGTTTTAATCGTATCCCAGCTAGGTACGTTAAAAGTAAGGAAACATGTTACTACTAAAGTTAAAATAGGTAGTAATATTCGCATAATAGCCTTCTTTTATCGAATTTATTTATATATTCAAATTAATAATATAATTATTGGTAATTGAAGTCAATTAAGGGGGAGGTTTTTTTAGATGAAGTGGAAAAGAGAAGACGTTATCTTTGAAATGATAAGAGAAGCTGAAGTATGGGCCGATTCAATCGCAAATGAAATGTACGGGAAAGTATTTGATGGATATGAAACACCAGATTATAAAATAGCGTATGCTCTTTCGTTTTTCCTAGCGCAAAATCGAGAGTTTATAGTTCATACGGAAGAAGGGTTTAAAAAAGATAGATTCATCTATAAAGTTTGGATAGCGACCGGATAGAGGGAATGAAGTTACGATTGCTTTTATTTTCCGAAACTCTAGTACAAACGAGCTCCATGAATAGACAATTATATTGAGGGAGACCTTGTTTTCTAGTATGATGAGAATAACGGGGAAAATACTAGGATGAAGAAGGTTTCAAGTCTATAACTTGGAGGAAAAGAATGAACAATCGTATTTTAGTAGTTGATGATGAGGAATTTATCTTAACTTTAATTGAATTTAATTTACAACAAGCTGGGTTTGAAGTTATTACAGCAATGGATGGAGAAATGGCGCTTCAAAAAGCGACTACAGAACGCCCAGATTTAATTATATTAGATTTAATGCTTCCAAAAATGGATGGTATGGAAGTTTGTAAAGAATTACGATTGCAGCGTATTATGACGCCGATTTTAATGTTAACAGCAAAAGATGATGAATTTGATAAGGTGCTAGGTCTTGAGCTTGGGGCTGATGATTATATGACGAAGCCATTTAGTCCAAGGGAAGTTGTTGCTCGTGTGAAGGCGATTTTGCGCCGTACGAAATTACAGCAGGAAGAACAAGTTTCAGAATCGCCAGATGAAGAGAGCATCAAAATTGGAGAGCTTAAAATTTTACCGGAGTTTTATGAAGCGTACTTCCAAGGAAGGAAACTGGAATTAACACCGAAAGAATTTGAGTTACTTGTTTATCTTGCGAAAAATAAAAGTCGTGTATTAACTCGTGACCAATTATTAAGTGCTGTATGGAATTATGATTTTGCCGGTGATACAAGAATTGTTGATGTCCATATTAGCCATTTGCGCGATAAAATTGAACAAAATACGAAAAAACCGACGTACATTAAAACGATACGTGGTTTAGGTTATAAATTAGAGGAGCCAAAAGTGGATGAATAAGTTTCGTTCCAGGCTTCTTTTTACATTTGTTTCTCTTATCGTTTTTATTTTAGTTGGACTAGGTGTATTATTAGAAACTGTATTTGAAAACTACTATATAGATCATGCTAAAGAGAGAATGATAAAAGAGACACAGTATGTTGCGGTATTAGCAGAAGAGCAAGGGTTTGATGCTGTTTTAAAAAAGCCTTATGTATTTGAAAAGTTAGAAGAAAAAATACCAGCTTCTATTATATTTGTTGATGAAAAAAAGAAAGTTCAATATAGCGGAGGGCAACCATCTGCATTTAATCAAGAGATGATTAAAGAACTTTCTTCTGAAGCAGCAAAACAACGAAGTAAAGTGATTACGCAAGAAACAGATCAAAAGAATGAATTTTATCATGCGGTGTTCGTTCAAGATCTAGCAGGAAAACAAGGATATATTTTGGTGAAAAGTACAATTGAGCCATTGAAAGACGTACATCAAAAAACGTGGGGATTATTAATTATAGGATTTGTTATCGCTTGTCTCGTAGTCGTATTTTTAGGTATGAAAATTACGGGGCAATATATTAGGCCGATTGAATCGGTTACGAAAGTTGCCATTGAATTAGCGAAGGGAAATTATAAAGCACGCGCTTATGAAAGTCATTCGGATGAAACAGGGATGCTGAGTAAAGCGATTAATATTTTAGCTCGTAATTTACAAGAGATGACTCTTGAGCAGGAAATGCAACAGGATCGTCTGCATACGTTAATTGAAAATATGGGAAGTGGAATGATTTTAATTGATAGCCGCGGTTATATAAACCTTGTAAACCGTTCTTATAAGGAAACTTTCCACGTAACAGATGAAGAATATTTAGATCGCTTATATTATGAATCGTTTCATCATACAGAAATTATTGAGCTTGTGGAAGAAATCTTTATGACAGAAGTGAAAGTGCGTAAACAAATGTTATTGCCGCTTGGAATTGAGCGAAAGCATTTCGAAGTATATGGAGCGCCAATTATTGGGACGAACCATGAATGGAAAGGTATTGTTCTTGTGTTCCATGACATAACAGAGTTAAAGAAATTAGAACAAATGAGAAAAGACTTTTTAGCGAATGTTTCTCATGAACTAAAGACGCCAATTACTTCTATTAAAGGTTTTTCAGAAACGCTCTTGGATGGGGCTATGGATAATAAAAAATTCTGCGAACATTTCTTACATATTATTTTAAAAGAAAGTGAACGCATGCAAGGATTAATTGAAGATTTATTAGACTTGTCAAAGATCGAGCAACAAGGGTTTAAACTAAATATGGGGACCGTTGATATGAAGGAACTTCTTGAAGATATTCATATGGTGCTTGATAATAAAGCGGGAGAAAAAGAAATCTCTTTACAAGTGAATGCATTGAAACGAGTTTCCGTTATTGGAGATCCAGGCCGCTTGAAACAAATCTTTATTAATTTAATTAATAACGCGATTGTATATACACCGGCTGGAGGCGTTGTTTCTGTTGAATTGGCAGAAGATAAATATAATGCTTATATAAAAGTATCTGATACTGGAATTGGTATTAGTAAAGATGAAATTCCGCGTATTTTTGAACGCTTTTACCGAGTGGATAAAGCAAGAAGTAGAAATACGGGTGGAACGGGTCTTGGTTTATCAATTGTGAAACATTTAGTTGAAGCGCATCAAGGTACGATTACAGTGGATAGTGAGGTTGGGGAAGGAACAACATTTACAGTTGTTTTACCAAAATCAGCTACTGAAAAATAGGATGAAGGATATTTACAATATATTAACAATGGCTTAATTAAATATTAATAAAGCTCTGTTAATATAATATATGAAAACCCCTTCATCCAAGGAGTAATTTTGGACGAGAGTAGTTATGCTATTCTCGTCACTTCCCTTTATGCCAATGTAAGTCTGTTTATATATGATAGAAAAAAACCGTTATTTTTCTTCTCTCTATTAGTCATGTTAATATAGAGAGAGGACAGGAACGGTTTTTTTCTGTGGAAAAAATCGTTTCAAATATGTATGGGGAGGTTTGTAGTTTGGAAAAAAAAGTCGTATTAGTAGATGGTAATAATATCGCGTATCGTGCTTTCTTTGCACTACCGCTTTTAAATAACGACAAAGGTATACATACGAACGCAATTTATGGTTTTACAATGATGTTAATGAGGATACTAGAGGAAGAAAAACCGACGCATATGCTTGTGGCGTTTGATGCGGGGAAAACAACATTCCGTCATAAAACGTATAGTGATTACAAGGGAGGGCGTCAAAAGACTCCACCTGAGTTATCAGAGCAATTCCCGTTTATTCGTGAGGTGCTTGATGCATTCAATGTACCGCGTTATGAGCTGGAAAATTATGAAGCGGATGACATTATGGGAACGTTAGCGAAAGAAGCGAGTGAGCAAGGGTTTCATGTTAAAGTTATTTCAGGAGATAAAGATTTACTGCAACTTGTTTCAGATAATACACTCGTATGTATTCCTCGCAAAGGGATTACGGAAGTAGATGAATATACGAAAGAAGCTTTATTTGAGAAATATAGCTTATCACCAAAGCAAATTATCGATATGAAAGGTTTAATGGGAGACCAATCGGATAACATTCCAGGTGTACCAGGTGTTGGTGAGAAGACAGCCATTAAATTATTAACGCAATTTGAAACAGTAGAAGCAGTATATGAAAACTTAGATCAAGTGAGTGGAAAGAAATTAAAAGAAAAGTTAGAAGCAAATAAAGAACAAGCTCTTATGAGTAAAGAACTTGCGACTATTATTACAGATGCACCGATTACTGTGCATGTAGATGATATGGAATATAAAGGGTATGAACCAAGCGATTTGATTCCAATGTTCGAGAATTTAGGGTTTACATCCCTTTTAAATAAGTTAGGTGTTACGCCGGAGGAAACGGCTCCAGCTGAATTAGATGATATTACATTTGATATTGTAGAAGAAGTTGCAGAAGAAATGCTTCAGCAAGATAGTGCGCTTATTGTTGAAGTGCAAGAAGATAATTATCATAAAGCCGATATTCAAGGTTTTGGTATTCAAAATGAAAATGGTTGTTACTTCATTCCGGCCGATGTTGCTCTTAAATCGGATGCTTTTAAAGAGTGGCTTGCAAATGGAGAAATGAGAAAACATACATTTGATGCGAAGCGTGCTATCGTTGCTCTCAAGTGGAAAGGTGTAGATATTCAAGGGATTGACTTTGATTTATTAATTGCCGCTTATTTACTTGATCCAGCCGATACAGATAAAGATTTCCGTACTGTAGCGAAAATGAAAGAAACGCATGCCGTAAAATCTGACGAAGAAGTTTACGGGAAAGGTGCGAAGCGTGCTGTTCCGGAGCTAGAGGTAGTAGCGGAGCATGTAGCTCGTAAAGTGCATGTATTATATGATGTAAAGCAAACGTTCTTAGAAGAATTAAAAAAGAACGAGCAATATGAATTATTTACGGAATTAGAATTACCACTTGCACGTGTATTAGCTGATATGGAAGTGAAAGGTGTAAAAGTTGATACGGAGCGTCTTCGTAATATGGGAGAAGAACTTGCAGGTAGATTAAAGGAAATGGAACAGGAAATTTATAAGCTTGCGGGAACAGAATTTAATATTAATTCACCGAAGCAACTTGGGGTTATTCTGTTTGAGAATTTAAACTTACCAGTTATTAAAAAGACGAAAACAGGTTATTCTACGTCGGCGGATGTATTAGATAAACTTATGGATCGTCATGAAATTATTCCAAATATTTTACATTACCGTCAATTAGGAAAGCTAAATTCAACTTACATTGAAGGTTTATTGAAAGTTGTACATGAAGATTCATCTAAAATCCATACTCGTTTTAATCAAGTGTTAACGCAAACAGGTCGATTAAGTTCAACAGATCCGAACTTACAAAATATCCCGATTCGCTTAGAAGAAGGAAGAAAGATTCGTCAGGCATTCGTTCCATCAGAAGAAGGATGGATCATGTACGCGGCTGATTATTCACAAATTGAACTTCGTGTGCTTGCTCACATTGCAAATGATCCAGGGTTAGTTGAAGCGTTCCAACATGACATGGATATTCATACGAAAACAGCTATGGATGTATTTGGTGTTGGGAAAGATGAAGTAACATCTAACATGAGACGACAAGCAAAAGCTGTTAACTTCGGAATTGTGTATGGTATTAGTGATTATGGTCTTTCGCAAAACTTAGGAATTACAAGAAAAGCAGCAGCGGAATTTATTGAAAAGTATTTAGAAAGTTTCCCTGGTGTACAAGAATACATGGATGAAATCGTAAAAGATGCGAAACAAAAAGGATATGTGGTTACATTATTAAATCGTCGCCGTTATATTCCGGAAATTACGAGTCGTAATTTCAATTTACGTAGCTTTGCTGAGCGTACAGCTATGAATACACCAATTCAAGGTAGTGCGGCTGATATTATTAAAAAAGCGATGATTATTATGGCAGATCGTCTAGAAGAAGAAGGATTACAAGCGCGTCTTCTTCTGCAAGTACACGATGAATTGATATTTGAAGCACCAAAAGAAGAAATTGAAAAATTAGAGAAGCTTGTACCTGAAGTAATGGAGCATGCAATTGAACTAGTCGTTCCATTGAAAGTTGATTATTCTTACGGTCCAACTTGGTACGACGCGAAATAAGGACGTGATGAAATGCCGGAATTACCAGAGGTTGAAAATGTTAGACGGACGCTTGAAAATCTTGTAACAGGAAAAACGATTGAAGATGTCGTTATTACTTATCCCAAAATAGTAAAACGACCGGATGATGCAGAAATTTTTAAAGAAATGCTAAGAGGCGAGACAATTGAAAATATAAAGCGAAGAGGTAAGTTTTTGCTTTTGTATGTAACGAACTATGTAATTGTTTCACATTTGCGCATGGAAGGTAAGTTTTTACTTCATCAAGAGGATGAGCCGATTGATAAACATACGCACGTCCGTTTCTTATTTACAGATGGAACTGAATTACATTATAAAGATGTGAGAAAGTTTGGTACGATGCATCTCTTTAAGAAAGGTGAAGAGTTGAATCAAATGCCTCTTGCTGACTTAGGCCCGGAGCCATTTGATGCTGAATTGACACCGCAGTATTTACAAGAAAGATTGCAAAAAACAAATCGTAAAATAAAAGTAGTATTATTAGATCAGCGTCTTTTAGTAGGGCTTGGAAATATATATGTAGATGAAGTGTTATTCCGTTCTCAAATTCACCCAGAACGAGAAGCTGCATCTTTAACAGAAGAAGAAATAGAAAGAATTTACGAGGCGATTGTTACAACGCTGGGCGAAGCTGTTAAGCGAGGCGGAAGTACAATTAGAACGTATATTAATTCACAAGGACAAATTGGTTCGTTCCAGGAACTTCTAAATGTATATGGGAAAAAAGGAGAACCGTGTGTGACTTGCGGTACGCTATTAGAAAAAACAGTTGTTGGCGGAAGGGGAACACATTACTGCCCAATTTGCCAACCTAGAATATAGAAAAGGGATAACATCGGATAGGCATTTGTCATATACATAGAGCAGAGCTATGTATAAGGGAGGAGCTTACCGATGTACCTTTATTTATCTCTTATTTTATTAGCTTTTACATTAAGCTTAGATAGCTGTAGTGTAGGGCTAACATACGGGTTAAGGAGCGTAAGAATTCCACTAAAATCAATTATAATTATCGGGATCTGTTCAGCGGCTGTCATGCTCGTTTCCATGGGAATTGGACATATGATCGCGAAAATATTTTCACCTGTTATCGCAACGCGTATCGGCGGATTTGTTCTTATTGGAATAGGTATTTGGGTATTATATCAATTTTTTCGAAGTGATAAAAAAGAAGAACCGAAGCAAGAGGAGAAGGTTTGGAAACTAGAAATTGCTTCGCTAGGGTTAGTGATTCAAATTTTGCGGAAGCCGACTGTTGCGGATTTTGATAAATCAGGAACTATCTCTGCAGGAGAAGCGTTACTTCTTGGTATTGCTCTTTCTATAGATTCGTTTGGTGCTGGAATTGGTGCATCTTTATTAGGTTATGCACCCGCGATGATGGCGGCATTAGTCGCGGTTATGAGTTCTTTATTTTTATTTATTGGAATGAAGCTCGGTACGATTTTATCAAATATGAAATGGTTACAAAAATTTACATTTCTGCCTGGGGTATTACTCATTATTATTGGAATTTGGAAAATGTAAGTATGGGCGTGGAACATTAGTTTCGCGCCTTTAATATTGTGAGGAGGATTATTATGACAGTAGTAATTGGATTAACAGGAGGCATTGCAAGCGGAAAAAGTACGGTATCAGAAATGTTTCGTGAAATGAGTATACCGGTTATTGATGCAGATATTATTGCGCGAGAAGTTGTAGAACGAGGAAAACCGGCATATAACAAAATTGTAGAGGTGTTCGGAACGGAAGTATTGCAAAAAGATGGAGAACTGGATCGACCGAAGCTTGGAAGTGTCGTTTTCTATAATGAAGAAAAACGATTGCAGTTAAACAAAATTGTTCACCCTGCAGTGCGTGAAGAAATGAATGCACAAAAGGAGATGTACATAAAAGAAGGTATGCAAGCGGTTGTGTTAGATATCCCCCTTTTGTTTGAAGGTAAATTAACAAGTCTCGTTGATCGTGTTTTAGTTGTAGCAGTTACGCCGAAAACACAATTAGAACGTTTAATGAAACGAAATAATTTTTCAGAAGAAGAAGCAACAGCTCGTATTCAATCTCAAATGCCGTTAGAAGAAAAAGTGAAGAGTGCAGATGAAGTGATAAATAATGATGGCACAATTATGGGAACGAAAACACAATTACAGGTGATTTTAAAGAATTGGAACATTATTGACTAAAAAATTGTGAAATTAATGAAAATGCTTAGTGACATATCTCCTTTTTGTGTTATACTATTATTGGGATTGGAGATAAATAGTATAACGCATTCAAGGGGGATAACATATTATGACTCGTGTGGCAATTAATGGATTTGGACGTATTGGGAGAATGGTGTTTCGTCAAGCAATAAAAGAAAGCGCATTCGAAATTGTAGCAATCAACGCAAGCTATCCATCCGAAACGTTAGCACATTTAATTAAATATGATACAGTACATGGTAAGTTTGACGGAACAGTGGAAGCATTTGAAGATCATTTATTAGTAGATGGGAAAATGATTCGCCTTTTAAACAACCGCGATCCAAAGGAATTGCCTTGGAAAGAATTAGGTGTTGAAGTTGTAATTGAAGCAACTGGTAAATTTAACTCGAAAGAAAAAGCAATTCTTCATGTTGAAGCTGGAGCGAAAAAAGTTATTTTAACAGCACCTGGTAAAAATGAAGATGTAACAATCGTAGTTGGTGTGAACGAAGACCAATTAGATATTACAAAGCATACCGTTATTTCAAATGCATCTTGTACAACAAACTGTTTAGCGCCGGTTGTAAAGGTGTTAGATGAGCAGTTCGGAATTGAAAACGGTTTAATGACAACTGTTCACGCTTATACAAATGACCAAAAAAATATTGATAACCCACATAAAGATTTAAGAAGAGCGCGTGCTTGCGGACAGTCTATCATTCCGACAACGACGGGTGCCGCGAAAGCGCTTGCAAAAGTTCTTCCACACTTAAACGGAAAACTTCATGGTATGGCACTTCGTGTACCAACGCCAAACGTGTCTCTTGTTGATTTAGTAGTAGACGTAAAACGTGATGTAACAGTTGAAGGTATTAATGAAGCATTCAAAAATGTTGCAAACGGTGCGTTGAAAGGAATTGTAGAATTTAGCGAAGAGCCTTTAGTGTCTATTGACTTTAATACAAATACACACTCAGCTATTATTGATGGTTTATCTACAATGGTAATGGGTGAGCGTAAAGTGAAAGTACTTGCTTGGTATGATAACGAGTGGGGCTACTCTCGTCGTGTTGTAGATCTTGTAACGTTAGTTGTTGATGAATTAGCGAAACAAAAAAATGTGCAACATATTTAAGTGAACGAGAGAGGGCAAGTGGGAATTTGCCCTCTTTTTTATTTTTTTCTGAAAAGAAAAAAATTATAGGGGTATATTTTCAAATAGTGGACAGACCAAAAAACGTTGTGATTACTGTATTTGTGAATCGTTTATTTTTTTTAGGGAAAAGTAAAGAGGAAATTATGACAGAAAATCGAAAAAACTGTTGTTGCAAAATGAAAATAAACAAAGTATACTAACACTCGTAAACTTAAGAGCTGAGGTACGTAGTCACTACTTAAAGGGTTAGGACCTCTCTGGACTAACTTTCCCCCGTGGTAGTGGAGCAAGCCAAATTGCAAATTAGTTTTCAATTCGAACAGTTAGAATAAATTTACAAGGGGGAACTGTAGAATGGATACTATGGATACGATGGGTCGTCACGTGATCGCTGAACTTTGGGATTGCGATTTCGACAAGCTTAATGACATGCCGTATATTGAACAATTATTTGTGGATGCAGCACTAAGAGCTGGTGCTGAAGTACGTGAGGTTGCTTTTCATAAATTTGCACCACAAGGTGTAAGTGGAGTGGTAATTATCTCGGAATCACATTTAACAATTCATAGCTTTCCGGAGCACGGTTATGCAAGTATTGATGTTTATACTTGTGGGGATCGTATTGATCCAAATGTTGCTGCAGAATATATTGCAGAAGGTTTAAACGCGAAAACGCGTGAGAGCATCGAGCTTCCTCGAGGCACTGGTAGCTTCGAAATTAAGCAGAGAGAAACAAAAGCTCTTTAAAAAAGAACATAATTGATTTAAAATGTAAAGAGGTGTATAATGCACCTCTTTTTTAGTTTATATAAAATAGGATCACGATATGTAATAACTTAGAGTGGTCATTATAGAAGAATGAGTTATATAATATTGTATATATATTTTCACATGTAGGTGAGTAGCGAAAGAATAAAGATTATAGTGTAAAGGAGTGAATGAATTGCGTTGTCCATCCTGTTTTCATAATGGAACAAGAGTGTTAGATTCGCGTCCGGTAGACGAGGGGCGCTCTATTCGAAGAAGAAGAGAGTGTGAAAGTTGTTTAAGTCGCTTTACGACATTTGAAAGAGTAGAAGAATCACCTCTTATCGTTGTTAAAAAAGAAGGAACACGAGAAGAGTTTAATAAAGAGAAAATTTTACGCGGTTTAATTAAAGCGTGTGAAAAAAGACCTGTATCTTTAAGGCAGTTAGAGGAAGTAACACAAAGTGTGGAGCGTGAACTTCGTAACTTAGGTATATCAGAAGTGAAAAGTGATATGATTGGTGAAATTGTTATGGAAGAACTTCGTGATATTGATGATGTTGCTTACGTACGTTTTGCTTCTGTGTATCGTCAATTTAAAGATTTAAATGTATTTATTGAAGAATTAAAAGATATACTGCAAAAAGAGAGAGAGTAGAAGGAATCTCTTTATATACTGTAAGTAAACGAGATAAGAGAGCTAGAAGCGGAAGCTAATAGCTCTTTTTCGCTAATAAATTATATAATAAAGATAGAACGAGTGAAATGTAGGCTAGATTGGATGAGAGAAAGGAAAAGCAAGAATGGAAAAACAGTCATGGATGGAGCTATTGCCGATTGATCGTTATAAAGTAAGTGCGAAAGGGTTGTTACATAATTACGACCGGAAAGTATTAACGATGTTGTATCAGCCGTTAATAGGTAGTAGAGCTTTTAGCTTATACATGACACTATGGGGAGAGTTAGAGCAAGATCGTGTGTTTGGAAAAGAGAATACACATCACTCCCTTATGGTGACTATGCAAATGCAACTTCCTGAAATATATGGGGAACGAGTAAAGTTAGAAGCGATTGGTCTTTTAAATGTATATATTAAGAAAGAAAAAGATATTCGGATGTTTATATATGAATTGCAACCACCTTTATCTCCGAAGCAGTTTTTTGATGATATTGTTTTAAGTATCTTTTTATATAATCGCTTGAGTCGGACAAAATACAACCAAGTAAAGCAATATTTCTTAGAAGAAGAATTCGATTTTGCTTCTTATGAAAATGTTACGCGCTCCTTCAACGATATATTTGATTCGTTTAACCCAGGTCAGTTTGAATATGCGCAAGAAGAACTGCGTATCCCGAAAACGACAATTATGCCAAGTAACGAGAATGGGGATGCTCCGAAAGTTTGGAACGATTTCTTTGATTTCTCTTTATTTGTAGACGGACTATCAGCCCTTGTTCCTAAAAAGGCGATTACAGATCAAGTGAGAGAATGTGTTATTACACTCGCTTATGTGTACGGTGTGGATGTGTTATCGATGCAAAATATCGTTCTTGGCGCAGTGACAGAAGTGCAAACAATTGATATCGAAAGGCTTCGGAAGGGAGCACGCGATTGGTATCAATTCGAAAATGGTCAAGCGTTACCTGTATTAAGTGAAAGAGTGCAACCTCATGCTGCTCGTACAATGAAAGAGAAAGAGCCATCTACGCAAGAAGAGATGCTAATGAAACAGTTAGAGGAAATCTCGCCAAAACAACTATTGAAAGAGATTTCAGGCGGTGCAGAGGCGACGAAAGCGGACTTGCAAATCGTTGAGGATGTAATGATAAATCAAAAGTTAACGCCAGGGGTTGTGAATGTACTTATTTATTACGTTATGCTACGCTCAGATATGAAGCTTGCTAAAACGTATGTCGAGAAGATTGCTGGACATTGGGCGCGAAAAAAGGTCGGTACAGTAGGCGAGGCGATGGCGCTAGCGAAAGAAGAGAATCGTCAATATCAAGAGTGGGCTGAGACGAAGAAAAAAGGTCGTACAGCGAAGAAAACAGTGCGAAAAGAAATGGTACCAGATTGGCTTAAAGAAGAGTCGAAAGAAGAAGAGAAAGAACCTGTAAAAAATGACGTAAGTGCGAAAAAAGATGCAAGTACGTTAGAAGATGAACGGAAACGATTAGAAGAAGTATTGAAAAAATATAAGCGTGATTAATAAAAGAAAATGAACGCTCTTTGAGGTGAGAAAATGGAGCATATTCAAAATTCATTTACGAAATTAATGGAAAATAAAAACTTTAAAAATAGATATGAAGTCTTAAAGGCAGAAGTGATGGCGCACCCTCGTGTGAAAGAATTTATAGACGAACATAAAGGTGAAGTAACGACTTCTATGATTGAACGAAGTCTTGTGAAGTTATATGAATATATTGGACAAAGTGTAGGGTGTGCGGATTGTCCAGATTTAGGGTCATGTAAAAATATGCTACAAGGATATGAGCCGAAGCTCGTCATTCAAGGTAAGATGATTGATATTCAATACGATCGTTGTATTAGAAAAGTAGCATATGATGAGAGAAAAAAATATGAAAAACTCGTTCAAAGTGTATATATGCCAGTTGACATTTTGCAGGCAACTATGGAAAATTTAGACCCTTCAGATTTAGATGCACGTATTGATGCAATAGGTGCAACGAATGAATTTTTAAACACATACGAACCAGGTAAAAAAGCACAAGGTTTATATTTGTACGGTAAATTTGGTGTAGGGAAAACGTATCTTTTAGGGGCAATTGCAAATGAGCTTGCGCGAAAGAAAATTAGTTCGATGCTCGTATACTTCCCTGAATTTTTACGTGAAATCAAAAGTTCGATTCAAGATAATTCGATTAGCGGAAAGATTGATGCTGTCAAACGTGTACAAGTATTAATGTTAGATGATATCGGG
Organism: Bacillus sp. FSL P2-0099; assembly: GCF_038007445.1. Taxonomy (NCBI): domain Bacteria; kingdom Bacillati; phylum Bacillota; class Bacilli; order Caryophanales; family Bacillaceae; genus Bacillus; species Bacillus sp. FSL P2-0099. The sequence goes on along the minus strand of NZ_JBBOXE010000001.1, from coordinate 4,516,328 downwards.
GCAGAAGCGATGTCAAGTTTTGTACGTGATGATGTACTCGGTGCAATCTTGCAATTCCGTATGTTGGAAAACTTACCGACGTTCTTTACATCTAACTTTGATTTCAAACAGTTGGAACATCATTTAACGTATACACAGCGCGGTGAAGCAGAAGAGATGAAAGCGGCCCGTATTATGGAACGAATTAAATATTTAGCGAAGCCAATCCCAATTGGCGGGAAGAATCGTCGTAATAAGTAAAGAGCGAGCTGAGAAGCTTGCTCTTTTTTATCCCGCTATTGGCGGGCAGTAAGACTCCCACCTCAAAATTCGGCTGTAAAGCAAAGAAGTTAGGTGGGAGCCCTGCTGCCCGTAAAAGCCCGATTGGTGCGGGCTAATAATCAGTGAACGATGGACAAAACCTCCACTGATTAAAGTTTCACTTTATTTTAATCATTTTTTCAGAGTAGCTTGTATCATTTTTTTCTCCCTCCCTTAATATATATAAAATTAGCAAGCCATATCGAGTGGATGTTCTAACAATGGGAGATAGGTTTCTACTAAGAGTGAACTTCCATAGATCGGACTCTTATAGGATTTGTAACGTATAGATGCAATCCTTTAGAGCGGGGATAAAAGGGGGGACAAAAGTGATTGAAATTTGCTTCGAAGAAAAAAATGATGCTGTGTACGTATACAGACAACTAACGAAAAGAACAGAATCCTTATATAAGGAAACAAGTGTATATTTAAACGAACAAAAGGTTGTTATTCATATACCATTATGTGAATCAAATTATATTGAAAAGATTTTATTGCCAGTATTACTATATTTCATTATGAATGTGAAACAAAATGAATGGATTCATACCATTTTAAAGGAAAAGTTTTTTTATGAAGAACAAGAAGAGTGTCATCAAATATTGCATATGGCACATGAGATTTTAAAGGAAAGAAGAAAAGGAGTATCTAGTGATTTAACACGTCAAAAATTTGAATCTTATATTGCGTCGTCTTTGAATGATTGGCTTTGTGATCCGCTCTCATTCTCGTTTTCATCATACGTTCGTTTTCGTCTTCGTACATATAGGGAAATGGTAACTAAGCTTGCTGAAGTTGCAATTGATGAGTATAAGATGGAGCAGGAATACCAAATATTCATTGAGACACTTCGCCAACAAGTAAGTAGCCGGAAATCACGTTTGTCCTGTGTACATCTTATTTTTGATGAAAGTTTTATTTTCTATGATGATAAAGGTAGGCGTTTAAAACAGGAGAAATTGGTTCAATATATAGATGAAGAATTATTAAAGAAACAGGATGTATATATCGATACGAAAGTAATTGCACCACTTCTTTCTATTTCGCCGAAAAAGATTTATTTATATACGAAAGAACAAGATCATAATATGATTATTACTTTGCGAAATGTATTTCAGGAACGAGTGCAACTACATGGATTACATGAGTTTGAGCGCAATGTGAAAAATTTAAAAAATAAAGGTAACGCCCTTGATTTTCTAAGTTTTTGAGCATATAATTACCTACATAAATGAAATATATTGAAATGTCATGATGAGGACATGGGTAGTTTTCTACGATTTTCAGAGAGGGAAGCCTTAGGGTGTGAGCTTCCTAGTACGGGATAATTACTTACCACCTCTAAACTTTAGCAGTGAACGTTTTTCTAGTAATTGCTAACGGACAACACCGTTATGTTGAACTTGAGCAATTAACAATAAGGTTAATTGGAACAAGGGTGGAACCACGAATTCAACACTCGTCCCTTTTTATGGGATGAGTGTTTTTTATTTTGAAAAAAAAGAGGAGTGACCAGTGATGGCAGATGTAGTTAAAATTACTTTCCCTGATGGAGCTGTGAAGGAGTTTCCAAAAGGAGTAACAACTGAAGAAATCGCAGCTTCTATTAGCCCAGGCTTAAAGAAAAAAGCTGTGGCTGGAAAATTAAACGATGAGATGATCGATCTTGTTACACCAATCGAAGAAGATGGTGCAGTTTCTATTATTACATTAGATTCTGAAGATGGCTTATATATTTTACGCCACTCAACAGCTCACCTTTTAGCACAAGCGTTAAAACGTTTATATAAAGATGTTAAGCTTGAGCTTGGCATTGGTCCAGTAATCGAAAATGGCTTCTACTACGATATTGATATGGAAGAAGCAATTACAGTTGAAGACTTCAAGAAAATCGAAAAAGAAATGCAAAAAATCGTGAACGAAAACTTAGAAATCGTTCGTCATGAAGTACCGCGTGCAGAAGCACTTCGTCGCTTTGAAGAAATCGGCGATGAGTTAAAATTAGATTTAATTAACGATCTTCCAGAAGATGCAGTTATTTCAATCTATGAGCAAGGCGAATTCTTCGACCTTTGCCGTGGTGTTCACCTTCCATCTACAGGGAAGATTAAAGTGTTTAAATTATTAAGTGTTGCTGGTGCTTACTGGCGCGGCGATAGCAATAATAAAATGTTACAACGTATTTACGGTACTGGATTCGTTAAGAAAGCAGAATTAGATGAGCACTTACGTATGCTTGAAGAAGCGAAAGAGCGCGATCACCGTAAATTAGGTAAAGAGTTAAAACTATTTACTAATAGCCAAAAAGTAGGACAAGGTTTACCACTTTGGTTACCAAAAGGTGCAACAATTCGCCGTATTATCGAGCGTTACATCGTTGATAAAGAAGCAAGCTTAGGCTATGATCACGTATACACTCCAGTATTAGGAAGTAGAGAGCTTTATGAAACTTCTGGTCACTGGAACCATTACCGTGATGGCATGTTCCCATCAATGGAAATGGATAATGAAGAGTTAGTTCTTCGTCCAATGAACTGCCCTCACCATATGATGGTTTATAAAAATGATATTCACAGCTACCGTGAATTACCAATCCGTATTGCGGAACTTGGAACAATGCACCGCTATGAAATGTCTGGAGCATTATCTGGATTACAACGTGTACGCGGAATGACTTTAAATGATGCGCACATTTTCGTTCGTCCAGATCAAATTAAAGAAGAATTAAAACGTGTTGTAAACTTAACGTTAGAAGTGTACAAAGATTTCGGTTTAGAAAACTATTCATTCCGTCTATCTTATCGTGACCCAGCAGATACTAAAAAGTATTATGCTGATGATGAGATGTGGGAAAAAGCACAAGGTATGTTAAAAGAAGCTATGGATGAAATGGGTCTTGATTACTATGAAGCTGAAGGTGAAGCGGCATTCTATGGTCCGAAACTTGACGTTCAAGTTCGTACTGCTCTTGGAAAAGACGAAACACTTTCAACTGTACAATTAGACTTCTTACTTCCAGAACGCTTTGAATTAACTTACGTTGGTGAAGACGGTAAACAACATCGTCCAGTTGTAATTCACCGTGGTGTTGTATCAACTATGGAACGTTTCGTAGCCTTCTTAATTGAAGAATACAAAGGCGCATTCCCAACTTGGTTAGCTCCAGTTCAGGCGCAAGTAATTCCAGTTTCTCCGCAAGTACATTTAGACTATGCGAAGAAAGTACAAGATGAATTACGACGTGCTGGTATCCGTGTTGAATTAGACACTCGTGAAGAGAAAATTGGTTACAAAATCCGTGAAGCACAAATGCAAAAGATTCCGTACATGCTTGTAGTAGGTGACAATGAAGTTACTGAAAATGGCGTTAACGTACGTAAATATGGTGAACAAAAATCAGAAACAATCGCATTAGATGCGTTTGTTGACATGATTAAGGTAGAAGGAAAACGATAAGAAAGAGCCGCGGTATACCGCGGCTTTTTTATGTATTATAAAAAAGGAAATCTAGAAAAAATAACCAAACAATACTTATCATAAAAAAGTATTGCAAGTATGCTGGTTGTTTGTTACAATATTTCTTGTTGTTAGTAAAACACATCGCGTCTTCTTGACAGACGTCATGTCCTATGATAAACTCATCAAGGATAATAGAATATGGTTTTGACAAGTAGAAGCACCCGCTTCTCACCTGATGGACGCATTCGCAGTTAGCAGGTAAATGTATTTCTTACTAAAGATATTACAAGTGTGGGTGCCGTGTGCCCGCACTTTTTTTGTTCGGGTTCTACAATTGCAAAACGTATTCTAAGAAAACCTTGGAGGTGGCTTACTATTAGCAAGGATATGATGATTAACGAGCAAATTCGTGCACGTGAAGTACGCTTAGTTGGCGCAAACGGCGATCAACTTGGAATCAAGTCTCGTAATGACGCTTTAGACTTAGCTGCAGGTCTTAATCTTGATTTAGTATTGGTTGCTCCAAATGCGAAACCACCAGTATGCCGCATTATGGACTACGGTAAATTCCGCTTTGAGCAACAGAAGAAAGAAAAAGAACAGCGCAAAAATCAAAAAGTAATTAGCATGAAAGAAGTTCGTTTAAGTCCAACAATTGATGAACATGACTTTAACACAAAACTTCGTAATGCTGTCAAGTTTTTAGAGAAAGGCGACAAGGTTAAAGCGTCAATTCGCTTTAAAGGACGTGCCATTACTCATAAAGAAATCGGTCAACGTGTTTTAGATCGCTTCTCAGAAGCTTGTGCTGAAGTTAGTACAATTGAATCTAAGCCTAAAATGGAAGGACGTAGTATGTTCTTAGTTTTAGCACCGAAAAACGATAAGTAATAGATAGAGGAGGAAATACCTATGCCTAAACAAAAAACTCATCGCGGCGCTGCAAAGCGTTTCAAAAAGACTGGATCTGGTAAACTGAAGCGTTCTCACGCTTACACAAGCCATTTATTCGCTAACAAATCTACAAAAGCTAAACGTAAACTACGTAAAGCTGGTGTAGTTAGCGCTGGTGACTTCAAACGCATTCGTCAAATGCTTGACAACTTAAAATAAGTTCGGCTGATATATAGAACAAACTAGGAGGTAATATTATGCCAAGAGTAAAAGGTGGTACAGTTACTCGTCAACGTCGTAAAAAAGTTATAAAATTAGCAAAAGGTTACTACGGTTCTAAGAGTACATTATTTAAGGTTGCTAACCAACAGGTTATGAAATCTCTAATGTATGCATTCCGTGACCGTCGTCAAAAGAAACGTGACTTCCGTAAATTATGGATTACACGTATCAACGCAGCAGCTCGTATGAATGGTCTTTCTTACAGCCGCTTAATGCACGGTTTAAAAAATGCTGGCATCGAAGTTAACCGCAAGATGCTTGCTGACTTAGCTGTTCATGACGAAAAAGCTTTCGCTGAATTAGCAACAGTTGCAAAAAACAACATTAACTAATTGTTTAAAACCTTAGAAGATTTTCTTCTAAGGTTTTTTTATTTGTATTTATTGTAAAATCAGCCACTTATTATCGTTATTTCTTGCTCAAGTATATTAAGATGTGCTTGTAAGAATTTTTGTAACGATAACGTGGAGACTTTTACATGAAAGTAGGAAAGATTAACGGATGTGTCGTTATCGATATGACAAAATCAATATAAAAGCTATAGCGATATAAAAGAATATATATATAAACTCAGGAGAATCCTCCTGACTTTTTTTATTTGAACTCATTCGTGAGAAGTGCATCTTTCCTAGCAGAAACGACACTGCTATAATGGAAAGATGATATGGAACTTTCATCAAGTGAACAATATATGAGTGATGATTGAAACGTATTTGCAAATTAAGGACAAGCTATCTTTATAAAGATGTAGGTAGCTGACTTGTTAATAAGAAACGAAAAATAATAATGAACTTTGAGATGAAACAACATTGTTGCGGAAAATGCGATGTTGGAGGAGGACAATAGAATGGACTTACTACAACTATTTAAATTACAAAAAGAATTAGATGACCGTATTGTGAAAGAACATGACTTACAACCGAAAAAATTGTTAAAAGAAAAAATGTTAGCTCTTCTTGTAGAAATTGGAGAACTTGCAAATGAAACACGTTGTTTTAAATATTGGAGCAATAAACCAGCTTCAGAACGTGAAGTAATATTAGAAGAATACGTAGATGGTTTACATTTTATTTTATCAATCGGAATCGATTTAGGAATTGATAAAAACTTCTTATTCTATAAATGTGCGCAAACGAATAAAACACAAGTGGAAATTTTCTTAGACACATATGCGAAAGTAATTCGTTTTACAGATCAACCTTCTATTACGAACTATATTGAACTATTTACAAGCTATCTTCGCCTTGGACAAGCGCTTGAATTTGAACAAGATGAAATTGAAAAAGCATATTTGGATAAAAATGAAGTAAATCATCAGCGTCAAACACAAGGATACTAATTTAATTTTTGAATATTTCAATTTCCTTTTGTATAATAAAGTGACTGAAGAAAAAGGAGGGTGTTGGCAATGATAAAATTAGACGAGACATTGACAATGCTAAAAGAATTAACAGACGCACGCGGTATTGCGGGTAACGAGCGCGAACCACGTGAAGTAATGAAGAAATATATTGAGCCGTTTGCAGATGAACTTTCTACTGACAATTTAGGAAGTTTAGTTGCGAAAAAAGTTGGGGAAGAAAACGGCCCGAAAATTATGGTTGCAGGTCATTTAGATGAAGTCGGATTTATGATTACGCAAATTGATGACAAAGGCTTCCTTCGTTTCCAAACGGTGGGTGGCTGGTGGTCGCAAGTTATGCTTGCACAGCGCGTAACGATTGTAACGCGTAAAGGAGATGTAACAGGTGTAATTGGTTCAAAACCACCGCACATTTTACCTCCAGAAGCTCGTAAAAAGCCAGTTGAAATTAAAGACATGTTCATCGATATTGGTGCTTCTAGCCAAGAAGAAGCGATGGAGTGGGGCATACGACCAGGAGATCAAGTTGTACCGTACTTCGAATTCCAAGTGATGAAGAATGAAAAGATGTTACTTGCAAAAGCATGGGATAACCGAATTGGTTGTGCAATTGCAATTGACGTATTAAAACAATTAAAAGATGAAAAGCATCCAAACGTTGTATACGGCGTTGGGACTGTACAAGAAGAAGTTGGTCTTCGTGGTGCGAAAACATCTGCAAACTATATTAAGCCAGATATCGCATTCGCAGTAGATGTAGGTATTGCTGGTGATACACCAGGTGTAACGGCAAAAGAAGCACAAAGTAAAATGGGTGATGGTCCGCAGATCATTCTATATGATGCTTCTGTTATTGGTCATACAGGTTTACGTGATTTCGTTGTTGATGTTGCGGATGAATTACAAATTCCATATCAGTATGATTCTGTAGCGGGCGGGGGAACGGACGCAGGAGCAATTCACATTTCTGTAAATGGTATCCCATCTATGGCAATTACGATTGCGACACGCTACATTCATTCTCATGCAGCGATGTTACATCGTGATGATTATGAAAACGCGGTGAAGTTAATTGTAGAAGTTATTAAACGTCTTGATAAAGAGGCTGTACATAACATTACATTTAATTAATAGAAAAAAGCGAAGGATAACCTCCTTCGCTTTTTTCATTTTTAAAACGGTCTTTCTAATCCTGCTGCAGTATGAGCTCCTAAAATAATTAAGCGAGTTAATTGCATTGCCATGAAATGTGGGGTATAAATCATGCCTCTTTTTAACCATGACATAATCATTCCGATATGAGCGCCTGTAACATAACTAATAAGAATATCACGAGGGACCATAAGGTCTTCATCATCTGGCTGGGAAATAGATAGGCTTAATGTTAAATGTGTTTGAATTGTTTTCATCATTTTATAAGAATAGTTTCCAGCTGCCTTATCGCCGAGCATAACGTTATAGAAATTAGTATTATCTGCGATATGCTCAAACAAAGCTAAAAAAGTTGGATGCGGTGAATCAAAAGTGAGCTGAAAATCTTCTTTATTTCGATTTTGTGGTTTAATTACTGCAGCTAGTTTTTCTAACATTTCTTCTATGCTTTTTTCTAATAAATCATATTTATCATGGTAATGGCTATAAAATGTAGCGCGATTTACAGGAGCGCGTTCCGCGATATGTTGCACAGTTACATTTTCGAAGCCCTTTTCGCCTACTAAAGCGACAAAAGCATCCTGTATGAGTTGTCTCGTTCGTTTTACACGTGGATCATTTGTATTTTTAATAGACATTTTTACTTCACCTCGTTTAATTTTTTAACCTTAAACAACACATGTATAGTGTAATGTTGTTTAAACAACATATAGGTTTAAATTGTTGGTTGTAGATTCGGGATAATTATTTATAATTATAAACGATAGTCCTTTAGAAATCAGCACCGCTAGGATGCAGACAAAACATAGTTTGCGTCGTAAAAGGTGTGCTTTTTTTGTTTAAAGGTTAATATAATTAACAATTAAACAATATAAACACTAAGGATATAAATAGTTTAGAAAAAAATTATATGCGATATAAGGAGAGGAATGCAATGAATCAGTTTCGAAGAATGGTAATTATCAACATTATCACATTAATTGTATTAGTTGGCGGCGGTATTGGCGGTTATTACTATTACAATCAAGCGGAAAACTATTTAAAAACAGAAAATGCAAAGATTGACGGGAAAGTAATCCCAATTGCATCACCAGTAGCAGGTAAATTAACAGACTGGAAAGCTGAAGTCGGAAAAAATTACAATGAGAACGATAAATTAGGTGCGGTTACTGTAGCAGGAGCAAATGGTGAGCAAACAGTAGATGTAACAATTCCGCAAAATGCAACAGTTGTACAATCAAATGCAACAACTAATGCGTTCGTTGGGGCAGGTAGCCCGATTGCTTATGCATTTGATATGAGCAATTTATGGGTAACAGCAAATATTGAAGAAACAAATATTGATGATGTTCAAAAAGGCCAAACAGTAGATGTGTATGTAGACGCATACCCAGATACAACGTTAACGGGAAAAGTAGAACAAGTTGGATTAACAACGGCGAATACATTCTCGATGTTGCCATCAAGTAACGCAACAGCAAACTATACGAAAGTAAAGCAAGTTGTACCAGTTAAAGTTTCTTTAGATCATAGTAAATCAGTAAATATTGTTCCTGGAATGAATGTGTCAGTTCGTATTCATAAGTAAGGGGGAGATGAGATGTCCTCAATTGCAATTGTAGGATATGCACTATTTTGTATAATCGTCTTCTTCCTTGTAAATCGTCTTTTACGAAAGAAAAAAACGAATTTGGGAGAAGAACAAGTCCCAGCCGTAAGTAAGATAGAAGTAAGTCAAGCAGAAACAGTAGAGAAAGAACTTGAACAAAAACAAGAAACAGAAGCTTCTAACGTAGTGGAATTAGAAACAGGGAAGCAAGAGCAAGTAAAACAGGAAAAAGAAATGCTGAAGAGACAATTGCCGGTAGAGAATGTGAATGTAAAGGCAGTTGTAGCTGTATTAATTCTCGGTATGTTCGTTTCTATTTTAAACCAAACGATCATTAATGTTGCACTGCCTCCATTAATGAATGAATTTAACGTATCAACTTCAACAGCACAATGGTTAATTACAGGCTTCATGCTTGTAAACGGAATTTTAGTACCAATCAGTGCATTTTTAGTTTCACGATTTACGTATCGTAAATTATTCATAGCAGCAATGTTATTCTTCACTGTAGGATCTATCATTTGTGCTACATCAGGAAACTTTACAATGATGATGACAGGCCGTGTTGTTCAAGCGGTTGGTGCAGGTATTTTAATGCCAGTTGGTATGAATATCTTCATGACATTATTCCCGCCTAATAAACGCGGAGCAGCTATGGGGTTACTTGGGGTAGCGATGATTTTAGCACCAGCTATCGGACCAACTGTAACAGGTTGGGTAATTGAAAACTATAGCTGGAACTTAATGTTCTATGGGATGTTTGTTATCGGTTTAATTATTACGTTCTTATCTTTTAAATTCTTTACACTAGCTCAGCCAGTGTCCAAAACAAAGTTAGATGTATTCGGTGTTATTAGTTCAAGTATTGGACTAGGTAGCTTACTGTACGGATTTAGTGAAGCTGGAAATAATGGCTGGACTAGTGCAGAAGTTGTTATAACACTTATCATCGGTGTCATTGGTTTAGCTGTATTTATTTGGAGAGAGTTAACAACAGACAATAAAATGCTTGATTTACAAGTGTTTAAATATCCGACGTTCACTTTCACATTAGTAATTAACGCGATTGTAACGATGGCCTTATTCGGAGGTATGCTATTACTTCCAGTATACTTGCAAAACATTCGCGGTTTTACGCCGATGGAATCTGGTTTATTATTACTTCCAGGATCATTAATTATGGGGATCATGGGACCAGTTGCAGGTAAACTATTCGATAAGTATGGTATTCGTCCGTTAGCAATTGTCGGATTAGCCATTACAACATATGCGACATATAAATTTACAACGTTATCGATGGATACACCGTATAGCGTTATTATGACGGATTATATTATACGCTCAATTGGTATGTCATTCATTATGATGCCAATTATGACAGCTGGTATGAATGCACTGCCGATGAAATTAATTTCTCACGGTACAGCAACGCAAAATACGTCAAGACAAGTAGCTGGTTCAATTGGAACAGCGATATTAATCACGCTTATGACGCAACAAACTACTGCTCACGTAGCGGATTACGGCAATATGTTAACAACGTCAAACCCGATTTTAGTTGATAAAGTACACGGTATGGGCCAAAGCTTAGCGGCATTAGCCGGATCAGCTCAAGCAGGAGATGCGATGAGTACACAACTATTATTCGGACAAATTTCAAAGCTATCTGCAATTAACGGTATTAACGATGCCTTCTTAATTGCAACAATATTAGCCGGTATTGCTTGGGTGTTATCGTTCTTCTTACCATCAGGCAATAAACCAAATAGAAAAGCAGGGAATTAATTTCCCTGCTTTTTTGCCTTTTTAAAGAGTAAGATATAAAAAATGATAACCAGCTACGGAGCACAGCCCTGTTATAAACAAAATTGTTCCCATAGCACGAATGCTGGATATTTGTCTTCCACTTATAATAGCTAATAGTCCAGCTAAAGAGAAGAAACACCAATATAAAGTTCCTGAAATTGGAACCATCCCCTCTAAATCTATTCCAAAACCTATACAAATGATAGGAACAACAATAAGCGATATGCTAATTAAACCAGCTATAATAGTAAGTGATTTACGATATTTAATGCCAGCAATAATTAAAAAAATGCCAACGATGAATTGGCATAACATCAAAGTAAGAGCCAAAACCATCCAAGTTAATATTCCAAACACTTCTGTATTACCTCCGATAAAATATTATATATAGAATGAATCCCCTACAGACATAAGTACCCAGAAAATAACCCCTAATATGCCAGCGATAAAAATAATGAATCCCATATTACGTATACTTTTAATCTTTGCCTGTAATCCATTTAATCCTGCCAATAATCCAGTTAAAGAAAACAGTATCCAATATAAAGTAGTTGAAATAGGGAGGATCGTATCGCTATTCACCCCCATGCCCCAAAAAACAAAAGGTAGTGTGACAAAAGATAGGATAAGTAGCCCCATTAAACCCACAAATAATTTAAGATGTTTAATGCTAGTAATAATTAAAAAAATACCACCGAAAAATCCGCATAAAACAAGAAGTGGCATATAAAAAATCCAAAGTAAGCTCGACATAAATAATCTCCTTCTATGGTGATGAGTTATATTTTACTACATGAGGTTTATTTTGGATATTATTAATAAATATGTATAAATTGATAGAAATGAGAAGTGATGATACGAATTAATAAAAGAGGTATCGCGATGACACCTCTTTCTAACTCAAGAATGCTAACATATTATTCATAATATGAAATAACATAGCTGGAATAATGGATTTTGTTTTTTTACATAAAATAGCCATTAATAATCCCATGAAGAAAGTAATTACCATTACTCCAAGTGAGTATGTATGAGCGATACCGAAGAAGAAGCTTGTTATGATGGCTGCAATCCAAAATGGAAAGCGTTCTGAGAAGAAGCGAAGTATAAAACCACGGAAAATAAGCTCTTCAAAAATTGGTGTGAGTATAGCGAAGCCGAGAAGTAATAATATTTGATACTGCTTAAAAACGTCTAAGTTTAGTGCGGAAGATTGCTGCTTTGTTGCGTCTTGGAACACATAATTTAACAAGATGTAATTGAGTATAATGTTTATAGCGAAGAAAAGAAGTAAGTATACGTATGTACGCCATTCTTTAAGTACTTTAAAGTTAAAAGATTTTAGTAGTAATTTTTTTGCGGGTTCGAATTTAAAAATGAAGAATAACAACACGGCTAGTTGTAATACGATACTTGCAGTATTTGCAATAGATTCATACAGGGCAATTTGTTTTTTATCTGTAAGACCGGCTGTATAAATTGTTAAGGGCATTGCGAGGAACACAGTAATAAGTCCGGTTCCGAAAAAAGCGAATAAAACGGAGCTAATAAATTGTCCCCATGACATAGAGTATTTCTGCTCATTAGAAAGTTGTGTAACGGGTTGCATTTGTAAAATCACCTCTTTATATTTGTATATTTAATTATAAAGTATTTTACTTTTGAGTGTAACATTTAAATATTACATACAAAGGTGTATTTTTCGCAAAATAATAAAAGAGGTATCACCCTATAGTGATGCCTCTTTCTCATTGATAACTATGTTCTGCCTTGTCATTCAATTTCTTTTGCTCTATTTGTAATTCACGCTCTACCAATCGGTCTAATTGCTGAATTGCTTTCAATGCTTTTTCATAAGAAATAGTTCTATAATGGTGTGCGCCACCTGGTTCTTCATCGGCTTCATCCGCCCACTTAATAACATTTTGTAGAGGTGTTCTTTCAAGTGTTTGTTCTAGTAGGAAAGAATCAGTGTGCAGAAGAATTGCAACAGAAATTTCTTTTGCTAGTTTAGGATGTTCTCCTAATCTAATAAGCAATTTATGAGATCTTTCTGCCCCTTTAATCGCATGTATATCATTCTTTTTGTACAAGTCATAGTCCCATTCGCCGCCTGTGTACCACGTATGATGTCCGATATCATGAAGGAAGCCAGCCTTTGTCGCAGCATCGACTGAGGCGTGATGCTTTTTGGCTAAGTGAAACGCATGGTAAGCGACAGCAATCGCGTGGACCATTCCAGAACGGTTTACATATTTTTGTGTAATGTGATGTTTAAAAACTTGTTCAAGCGTAATACGTTGCATAAAACATTCACTCCTTTTATCCCGCTTTAACGGGCAATAAGATTCCCACCTTAAAATTTAGCGAATACGAGGAAGTTAGGTGGGGAATCAACTGCCCGTAAAAGCCCGATTGGTTCAACTAATAATCAGTGTGGGGGGGACCCCCACTGATTAAAGTTTCACTTTATCTAATGATGTACATGAAGAAAAACCGATCGGTTTAAATGTATTTTGAATATTGTACTCCATCGGGGTAGTGTTAGTAAAGTAGAAATGTTTAGGAGAAGAAAAATTTTATAGACATAAAAGGTCACCTTAGTTTTTTTTCTAAGGTGACCTTTTATTGCTTATTTTTTTAATCCTTGCTCCAGTGTTCCTAACATTTCGTGTTTTTCATTTTCATCAGCATTTTTCCAAATGACTTCGAATAAAACGCCAAGACCTGGAAGCATTTTTTCTTCACCGCTTTGAATTGCATCGACAATCGTTTCTTGTAATTGGTCTTGTGAATTTCCAGATACATTCGCTAATACCGCGCCGCGTAAATTAAAACTCATTATCTTCACCTCTTCTTCAGAATTGAAACTGACGTTAGTTTTTGTTCTTTTTTATGTAAATATGTATGAAAAATAGGCTATAATGATAAGACAAGAAGAGAGGGAAATACATATTATGAAAAACATTGATTCAGTACAAAACCCGCGTGTGAAGCAGTGGAAAAAGCTGCAGACGAAAAAAGAGCGCGATAACAAAGCTTTATTTTTTGTAGAAGGATTCCATTTAGTAGAGGAAGCGTTAAAGGCAGGAGTTGTAACAGAACTTATCGTTTCAGATCAGACAGATCTTCCGAAAGATTGGACAGTTAATGATGTTGAAATGTATATTGTGCCTGAAGCAATTGTAAAAGTACTTCGCGAAACAGAAACAACGCAAGGTGTATTTGCTGTTTGTGAGAAACATGAGAAAGAAGTAGCTCTTACTGATGGGAAATTTCTTTTATTAGACGGCCTTCAAGACCCAGGTAATTTGGGAACGATTATTCGTACAGCGGATGCAGCGGGTATTCATGCCGTTGTGCTTGGAGAAGGGTGCGTTGATGTTTATAATAGTAAAGTACTACGATCTACACAAGGTTCTATTTTCCACTTACCGGTTGTGAAAGGGAACTTAGAAGAATGGGTAGACAAGTTAAAAGAAAATAATGTCCCTGTATATGGAACAGCTCTTGAAAATGGAGTTCCATTTGGTGAAGTAACCCCGGCTGGAAGTTTTGCATTAATTGTAGGGAATGAAGGAAGCGGCGTACGCCAAGAAATTCTTGCGAAAAGTGATCAAAACTTGTATATTCCGATTTACGGCGGGGCAGAATCATTAAATGTTGCGGTTGCAGCAGGGATTTTAACGTATTATTTACAAAGCCCAGTTGCGAATCGATAAAAAACTTCTTATAATAAGTTGAAGTACATGTTCATAAAAAAGTGGTGAAATGAGTATCGAACTTTTTTGAACATATAATAAAAGTATATTAATGAAAAACGTTGATAGAGAAGAGTAGCTTACAAAATCGCCATATAGGGAGAGAGTGCCGTAGACTGAAAGCATTCTTATGGTAGATGGAAGTGAATTCACCTCTGGAGTTGGCGCCAGGACCATTTATATGTAAAGGCGTTCCGGTCAGAATTGATCGTTATAACTAATGAGTGGGCAGACTTGTTCTGTCAATTTAGGGTGGTACCGCGAATTTACCTCGTCCCTTTTTGGGAGCGGGGTTTTTTTATTTTTAAAATTAGGAGGGTTCCAAATGGAAGCACGTTTAAAAGAGCTAAAGCAAAAAGCGTTAGAGCTTATTGAAGAAGCGAAAGAGCTAAAGGGCTTAAACGACGTACGCGTAGCGTATTTAGGGAAAAAAGGTCCAATTACAGAAGTATTACGCGGCATGGGGAAATTATCAGCAGAAGAGCGTCCACGTATGGGAGCATTAGTAAATGAAGTACGTGAAGCGATTCAAACGCGTCTAGAAGACAAAATTGGTAACTTAGAAAAAGCAGTAATTGAGGCGAAATTAGCTACTGAAACAATTGATGTTACACTGCCAGGTCGTCCTGTTGAAACAGGTTGTCACCATCCGTTAACAGCAGTTGTTGAACAAATTGAAGATGTATTCATCGGTATGGGTTATGAAGTAGCTGAAGGAACAGAAGTAGAAAAAGACTACTACAACTTCGAAGCATTAAACTTACCGAAAGATCACCCAGCGCGTGATATGCAAGATACATTCTACATTACAGAAGAAACGTTACTACGTACACATACATCTTCTGTGCAAGCACGTACGATGGAAAAGAATAAAGAAAAAGGACCGATTAAAATTATTTGTCCTGGTAAAGTGTATCGCCGCGATGACGATGATGCAACGCATTCACACCAATTCATGCAAATTGAAGGTCTTGTAATTGATAAAAACATTCGCATGAGTGACTTAAAAGGTACACTGCAAGTATTCGTGAAAAAGATGTTCGGTGAAGATCGTGAAATTCGTCTTCGTCCAAGTTTCTTCCCATTCACAGAGCCGTCTGTAGAGATGGATATTTCTTGTATGATGTGTCACGGTAAAGGTTGTGGCACTTGTAAAGGGACTGGTTGGATCGAAATTTTAGGAGCAGGTATGGTTCACCCGAACGTACTTGAAATGGCTGGTTATGATTCAAAAGAATATCAAGGTTTCGCATTCGGTATGGGCGCAGAGCGTATCGCAATGTTGAAATACGGCGTAGATGACATTCGTCATTTCTATACAAATGATGTACGTTTCTTACAACAATTCAAACGAGCGTAAGGGAAGGAGAGGATAAATATGTTCGTATCATATCGTTGGTTACAAGAGTATGTAGATATTAAAGATGTAACAGCACAAGAACTAGCAGACAAAATCACGAAAAGTGGTATTGAAGTAGAAGGTGTTGAAGTATTAAATAAAGGTGTAAAGGGTGTTGTAGTTGGTCACGTATTAGAATGTGAAAAACACCCAGAAGCTGATAAATTAAGCAAATGCTTAATCGATATCGGTGAAGAAGAGCCGGTTCAAATTATTTGTGGAGCTGCTAACATTGCAAAAGGTTTAAAAGTACCAGTTGCAAAAGTTGGCGCTGTACTTCCTGGTAACTTCAAAATTAAAAAAGCAAAACTACGCGGGGAAGCTTCTCACGGTATGGTTTGTGCTCTTCAAGAGCTTGGTATTGATGGGAAATTCGTTGCGAAAGAATATGCAGACGGTATCTTCATCTTCCCAAGTGATGCTGAAGTTGGTGCAGATGCACTTGAAATTTTAAATTTAAATGATGAAGTACTTGAGCTTGGTTTAACACCAAACCGTGCAGATTGCTTAAACATGTTAGGTGTTGCATATGAAGTAGCTGCTATTTACGGCCGTGAAGTAAAACTTCCAGCTATCGACTTACAAGAAACAGCAGAAAAAACTTCTGATTACATTTCTGTAAGTGTAGAAGCGAAAGAAGAAAACCCATTATATATTGCAAAAATGGTGAAGAACGTAAAGATTGGTCCATCACCAATGTGGATGCAAACTCGTCTTATGGCAGCTGGCATTCGTCCAATTAGTAATGTAGTTGATATTACAAACTACATTTTAATGGAATACGGTCAACCGTTACATGCATTCGATTACGATAAATTAGGTTCAAAAGAAATCGTTGTTCGTCTTGCAAAAGAAGGCGAAAAGATTCAAACATTAGATGCTCAAGAACGTACGTTACAAAGCCACCATCTTGTAATTACAAACGGCACAAAAGCGTTAGCTGTTGCTGGTGTAATGGGCGGAGCGGATTCTGAAGTTGATAGCGAGACAGTAAACGTTCTAATTGAGTCTGCATACTTTGCAGGTCAAACAGTGCGTCGTACATCAAAAGACTTAGGTCTTCGTAGCGAATCAAGTGCACGTTTTGAAAAAGGAATCGACCCAACACGTACATTTGAAGCAATTCAACATGCAGCTGCTTTAATGGCAAAATACGCTGGTGGAGAAGCACTTGAAGGTGTAGTAGAAGCTGACAACTTACAAGTACAAGAGCGTACAGTATCTGTTACTGCTGAAAAAGTAAACCGTGTATTAGGTACAGATATTTCTGCGAGTGAAATGGGTACAATGTTCACAAACTTAAAATTCCCATTCACAGAAGTAGAAGGAACATTCCATGTAAATGTACCAGCACGTCGTCCTGACATTACAATTTCAGAAGACTTAGTAGAAGAAGTAGGTCGTCTGTATGGTTATGATCACATTCCAGTTACATTACCATCTGGAACAATGACACGTGGTAAATTAACATCAGCACAAACGAAACGTCGTAAAGTACGCCGCTTCCTAGAAGGTGCTGGTTTATATGAAGCAATCACATATTCATTAACAAGCGCTGACAAAGCGAAACAATATATGGTTGAGCCGAACGAAAAAGCTCCTGTAAATCTTGCGCTTCCAATGAGCGAAGAGCGTAGCCAACTTCGTTTAAGCTTAGTGCCACAATTGTTAGAAGCAGTTTCATACAATGTTGCACGTAAAAACGACAGCGTTGCATTATATGAAGTAGGTTCTATCTTCTTACCAACAGAAGCAGGAGAACTTCCGAAAGAAGAACAACATCTTGCAGGTGTTATGACAGGTCTTGCTCTTCACCATGCATGGCAAGGTGAGAAGAAAGTTGTAGACTTCTTCGTTGTTAAAGGTGTATTAGAAGGATTATTCGACGTACTTGGCGTGGCAAATCAAATCACTTATGCACCAGCAAAACGTGAAGGTATGCACCCAGGCCGTACAGCTGACATCGTATTAGATGGTGAAGCAATCGGATTCATCGGTCAATTGCACCCGGAAACAGAAAAACAATTAGATGTGAAAAATACATTCGTATTCGAATTATCTCTTGCAAAAGTATTCGGTGCAGACGCTGAGGAAACTTACTACTTAGCAATTCCACGTTTCCCATCTATGACACGTGATATGGCTGTTGTAGTAACAACAGAAACAAAAGCTGGTGAAATGAAGCAAGTCATTGCTGAAGCTGGCGGAGAACTTCTGAAAGACGTAGCACTATTCGACTTATACGAAGGTGAAAAAATGGAAGAAGGCAAGAAATCACTTGCATTCTCTATGAACTACTTCGATGCAGAACGTACATTAACAGACGAAGAAGTAACAGAAGCACATAACCGTGTATTAACAGCGGTAGAAGAGAAATTTGGTGCGGAGTTACGTAAGTAATAAAAAAGTTGCCGGAATATTTTCCGGCAACTTTTTTATAGAACAACTATCGAAGGATGTCGGTAGGTCGATATATTGCGAAAATCGCTGATATATTTTCTGGCATCTTGCATCTTTCTCTCGAATGTAGTACATTAATTTTAGTTTAACAAAACGAAAGACGATGATAAGGAAAAGTAGTATATACTATAATCCAAAGCGAGTCAGGGGCGGTGAGAGCCTGATGAGGCGGTATATGTGAAGAACACCTTGGAGTTGCTAACCGAAATTGAAGCTTGTATTCAAGAGTAGACTTAGACGGGAATCCGGCCTGTTACAAACCGGGAAGTATGTATTACATACGAGTTAAAGTTGGTCTTTATGACAAATTGGGTGGTACCGCGAAGTTTAACCTTTCGTCCCTTTATGGATGAAAGGTTTTTTGTATTTAAATATATGAGTAAAGGAGAATTTTACTATGGAAAACATATTAGTAAAAAGTCTGTATAGAGATACAGATAAATACGCAGATCAAACAGTACAAGTATCAGGTTGGATTCGTAACTTACGTGATTCAAAAGCATTTGGTTTCATCGAATTAAACGACGGTAGCTTCTTCAAAGGTGTTCAAATCGTTTTCGATACAGAATTAGAGAACTTCAAAGAAATTGCAAAGCTTCCACTTAGCTCTTCAGTTAAAGTAGAAGGTAAAGTAATTGCAACGCCTGGAGCGAAGCAACCATTTGAAATTAAAGCAGAAAAAATTGATATCGAGGGCTTATCAGATTCTGATTACCCACTTCAAAAGAAGCGTCATACGTTTGAATATTTACGTACAATCGCTCACTTACGTCCAAGAACAAATGCATTCTCTGCAACGTTCCGTGTGCGTTCTATCGCAGCATTTGCGATTCACCAGTTCTTCCAAGAGCGTGGATTCGTACATGTTCACACACCAATCATCACTGGTAGTGATACAGAAGGTGCAGGCGAAATGTTCCGCGTAACAACGCAAGATTTAAACAACGTACCTAAAGGTGAAGACGGACAAGTTGACGAATCAAAAGACTTCTTCGGTAAAGAAACAAACTTAACAGTAAGTGGACAGCTTAATGCTGAAGCTTATGCGTTAGCATTCCGTGATGTGTATACATTCGGTCCTACATTCCGTGCAGAAAACTCAAACACAACTCGCCACGCAGCTGAGTTCTGGATGGTTGAGCCTGAGATTGCATTCGCTGAGTTAGGCGATGTAATGGATCTTACAGAAGATATGCTGAAATATGCAATGAAATACGTACTAGAGCATGCACCAGAAGAAATGGACTTCTTCAACAGCTTCGTTGATAAAACAGTTCTAGAGCGCATGAACAACGTAATCAACTCTGACTTCGGTCGCATCACTTATACAGAAGCAATTAAAGTACTTCAAGAATCAGGTGCTGAATTCAAATACCCAGTAGAATGGGGTATTGACTTACAAACAGAGCACGAAAGATACTTATCAGAAGAAATCTTCAAACGCCCTGTATTCGTAACTGACTATCCGAAAGACATTAAAGCATTCTACATGCGTATGAACGAAGATGGTAAAACAGTAGCAGCTACTGACCTTCTAGTTCCTGGCATCGGCGAATTAATCGGCGGAAGTCAACGTGAAGAAAGAATGGACGTTTTAGTAGACAGAATTAAAGAATTAGGTATGAACGAAGAGGACTACTGGTGGTACTTAGAACTTAGAAAATACGGCGGTACAAAACACGCTGGATTCGGTCTAGGTTTCGAGCGCTTCCTAATGTATATCACTGGTATGGCTAACATCCGTGACGTAATTCCATTCCCAAGAACTCCAGGTTCTTCAGAGTTTTAAAATATAAAAAAGCGAGAGGATTTCCTCTCGCTTTTTTTATTGGAAAGGGTGTAACTACAAGCCGAATTTTATAAAGTATTTCACGATTGGAAAAGATGTTGTTCATAGTTCCCTTCCCACTTCATATATAAGTAAAACGAATGCGACATTTATAGGGAAGGGGTTTTTGTACAATGGGAGAAATTCCAAGTCATACAAAGTGGACATTGCGTGACAAGTATATAGTGATCACTGGTGCAACAAGTGGTATTGGATTAGCGGCAGCTAAGGTATTTGCCGAACGCGGTGCCAAACTAGGAATCATTGCACGTAACGAAGCAAAAGCGAATGATGTTATGACTCAAATTAAAAATGTAACGAATGGGAATGCAGTGGTAGATAGATTTTTAGCTGATATGGCTTCCCAACAATCTATACGCCGGGTAGCTACTGATATTTTAGAAAGGTGTCCGAGAATAGATATATTAGTGAATAATGCTGGTGCTTTATTTCAAAC
Source organism: Bacillus sp. FSL P2-0099 (assembly GCF_038007445.1). Taxonomy (NCBI): domain Bacteria; kingdom Bacillati; phylum Bacillota; class Bacilli; order Caryophanales; family Bacillaceae; genus Bacillus; species Bacillus sp. FSL P2-0099. Next base: position 4,495,558 of record NZ_JBBOXE010000001.1, on the reverse strand, counting down.
AAGGCAGCTTACGAAGGACGGTTTGGAGATGACCTGGGCGGTAAACCATTTAGGTCCATTCTTACTCACTAATTTGTTGTTGGAGCGTTTAAAAGAAAGTGCTCCTGCTCGTGTCATTACCACTGCATCTCACGGTCACAAAATGGCTAAAAAGGGAATTGACTTCGGTGATCTAGATGCAGAACAACTTTATCGCGGTGTTAAGAAGTTCATGGGCGGTCCCACAATGCGTTATGCGCAAACAAAACTGGCTAACATTTTATTCACCTCTGAATTGGCACAGCGGTTGGAGGGAACGAGTGTTAGTGCCTATAGCTTTGATCCAGGGCTAGTGGATACGAATTTTAACCAGGACAATGGTCTGGTTGCTCGCTTAACTATGGCAGCAATGCAACCTTTCTCTCGTACACCCGAGGAAGGTGCTGAAACTCTAATATGGCTAGCAGAATCAACTGAATTTACTGATCATAGTGGTTATTACTATGCCGATAAGCAAATAGGAAAAATGTCTGAAGCTGCCTTGGATAAGGATGCCGCAAAACGTTTATGGGACATTAGTGAAAAACAGATAGGAGGATAAAAGAGTAGCCAGTATATGTTCAGATGGTTATGCTGAATAGTTTTTTACTCTTAAGTGAAAAGTAATCTTGGGGGTGATTGTAATGAGTAAGAAAGTGAAAACAGACCATTCTAGATCAAGCTTAGGTTCTCCGGAAGTGGAAGGACAAGGAACGACTACGCATGAAACGGGTTCTTATAAAGTACCTTCATCAAATAAGAAGCAGAAACGAAGTTAAACATAAAAAGGGAGTCATGGAGACTCTCTTTTTTTAGGTGAATAGTGAATATATATCGTCCTAAATTTAAATATATATCGATATAACGAAGAAGTGCGACAAAAATAGGAACGTGTGAGATTCTATTTATCCATTTTTCATCCATAAAAGGCGAAAAGAATTCAATTCTTTTCGCCTTGTTTAGTTCATTCATATCCTGTCGATACTAAAAAGTAGTTATTTTTTTAATAAGCGAAACGCCTTCTCTGTATTAGCAAAATGCACTTTCACAAATTCAGGTAGTCTTTCTTTACCGACTTTTTGAATTAATTTAGCAGCGGCAATATCAACTTGTTTACCAGCACCTTTCGGAAGTTGCATACCAGCTTTTTTGCTTAGTTCGTCAAATTGTTTTACGAATGAGTAACGAGCTAAAATGGAAGCGGCGGCTACTGCTAAATGGACACTTTCACCTTTTGTAGCGAAGTAAACATTTTCACGCTGTACCTGTTTTTGTTTCGCTAAATATTTATAGTATGTATCAGGCTGTGTAAATTGGTCGATTAAGATACCCTCAGGTGTTGTAGGTGCAATTTTAGCCAATAAGTTTGTGATGGCTTTGTTATGTAGTAAAGCTTTTAGTTTACCTTGGTTGTTTCCTTTATCAAATAGCTCGTTATATTTTTCATTATGAAGAACGAGGGAGCTGTAAGGAACAACGTGAAGGAGTTGTTTTGCAATCTCAGCAATTTGAGCATCATTTAAGTTTTTGGAGTCTTTTACACCGAGTTCTTTTAAAAGTGGAATTTGCTTCGCATCCACATATACAGCAACAACTGTCATCGGTCCGAAGTAATCACCAGTACCTACTTCATCGGACCCTAAAATCGACATTGTACCAATAGAAGAAGGTGGTGCATATTGATGCGAATTGACCGATTTTTTTACAGTGGATTTTGGTGTTTGAGAGACAGTTTGCCAACGAGAAGCTTCTGCTTCAGCACGTCCACCTTGAAACATTACTTTTCCTGATTTATAGGCTGTAATTGTGCAAGATGGAACCTTTGCCATAAAGATACCGCCTTGCGGAATTTTGGGGCTAAGTGCTTGTTTGTATTGTTGTTTCATGTCTTCAATTACTGTAGAACTTGTTTGTATTACGATAGAATTTGACAAAATGGTCGCTCCTTTTTTATGTTGTTATTTTTATCATATCGGATTGTTCTTTCTGTTTCCATATTATGATGGTTCATGGTATGATAAACTTTAGGATTCTGTACGTGATTGGAGGCCGGTGAGTTGTCACAACAAAAGGGAAATAAAAGTCGAATTAATGTAGAAATATATGGCCAACAGTATTCAGTTGTTGGCGATGAAAGTACAAGTCATATCCGCATGGTAGCAGCGATTGTGGATGATAAAATGCGCGAACTCAATGCCAAGAATCCTTCGCTTGATACGAGTAGACTAGCGGTATTGACGGCGGTAAACGTCATACACGATTACATAAAATTAAAAGAAGAACATGAGAAGTTGAAAGAAAGTATGACACAAAAAGGAATGGAATAAACATGATTGATATTATTATCATTTTATTGCTTGTTATGGGATTTTTCCTCGGTTTACGCAGAGGATTTATTTTGCAACTTGTAAAGTTAACAAGCTTTATTATCGCATACCTCGTTGCATACTGGTACTGTAAAGATTTAGCGCCAACGCTTGCGAAATTTATTCCGTATCCATTCGATAAGAATGTATCTGTTCCAGAATGGATAGATGCGAATAATATTGAGGGTGTCTTCTATCAAGCAATTGCGTTTATTGTATTATTTATTATTACAAAAATCGCACTTTCACTACTTGGTAATTTACTGAATATGTTTGCAGAAATCCCAGTTTTAAAGCAAGTCAATGCGGTTGCTGGGGCACTTCTTGGCTTTTTAGAAGTGTATATCGTTCTGTTTGTCTTAATTATTGTTGGAACAATTCTTCCAATTGAACAAATACAAACACCATTACAAAAATCATCAATTAGCAAAATAATTGTAGACGATACACCGATTCTTTCTGAAAAGGTGAAGGAACTATGGCAGACAGGTAGCAGAGTGTAACTTCTCTTTTTTCGGAAAGAGAAGTTTTTTTCTATGAAAGAAAGGCGGGGCAATGATGAAAGTGAATAAAAAACAAGTTATCAAATTACTAGAGACAATCGGCCTATTTATGGAACTAAAGGGCGCGAATCCATTTAAAATATCTGCATTCCGTAAAGCGGCGGCAGCACTAGAAAGTGATGACCGTAGTCTTTCTGAAATTGAAGATTTTACAAAGATTCCAGGTATCGGAAAAGGAACGGCAGCAGTTATTCAAGAATATATAGAATCGGGAACATCTGAAGTACTACAAGAACTTGAAAAAGAAGTACCAAGCAGTTTATTACCACTATTAAAACTACCAGGCCTTGGTGGTAAAAAGGTGGCCAAGTTATACAAAGAACTTGGTGTTGTTGATATGGAAACGTTAAAAGCTGTTTGTGAAGAAAATAAAGTACAAGCTTTAGCTGGATTCGGTAAGAAAACAGAAGAGAAAATATTAGAAGCAATTGATCAAGTAGGCTCTCGTCCAGAGCGTTTACCAATTGCGATGGTATTGCCTATTGCCGGGGAAATAGAGGAGAAATTGTCGAATGTTGCTGAAATAATTCGTTTCTCACGCGCTGGTAGTTTACGCCGTGTTCGTGAGACAGTGAAGGACTTAGATTTCATCATTGCAACGACAGAGCCAGCAGTAGTGCGTGAACATTTACTACAATTTGATAATATGATTGAAGTGATTGCAAGTGGAGATACGAAAGTATCTGTTCGTCTTCAATATGAATATGATATTTCAATTGACTTCCGCTTAGTAAAACCAGAAGAATTTATTACAACTCTTCACCATTTCACAGGATCAAAAGACCATAACGTAAAAATGCGCCAAATTGCGAAAGATAGAGGCGAGAAAATTAGTGAATACGGTGTGGAAATCTTAGAGACAGGTGAAGTGAAAACATTCGAAACAGAAGAAGCATTCTTCGCCCACTTTGGCCTTCCATTCATCCCACCAGAAGTGCGTGAAGATGGAAAAGAAATTGAATTAATTAAAGAGTATCCGAACTTAATTCAGTTCTCTGATATACAGGGTGATTTACATATGCATACAACGTGGAGTGACGGTGCTTTTTCAATTGAAGAAATGGTGCAAGCGTGCCGCGCTCGTGGATATAAATTTATGGCAATTACTGATCACTCGCAATACTTGAAAGTAGCAAACGGTTTAACGAAAGAGCGTCTTCGTGAACAAGCGAAAGAAATTGAACGTATGAATGAAAAGTATCCAGACATTACAATTTTGCGCGGGATTGAAATGGACATTTTACCAGATGCGACACTTGATTTTGACGATGAAGTATTAGCAGAACTAGATTATGTCATTGGAGCTATTCACTCTAGCTTCTCACAAGACCGTGAAACGATTATGAAGCGTCTTCGCACTGCACTTGAGAATAAGCATGTCACAATTATTGCCCATCCGACAGGACGTCTTCTTGGGCGCCGTGAGGGTTACGATGTAGATACAGATTTATTAATCCAGCTCGCAAAAGAAACAAATACAGTTTTAGAATTAAATGCAAATCCAAACCGTCTAGATTTAAGCGCGAAATTATTAAAACAAGCACAAGATGCTGGTGTAAAAGTAGCGATTAATACGGATGCCCATACACTTGAAATGTTAGAAGATATGGAAACAGGTGTAGCAGCAGCGCGCAAAGGTTGGATTCAAAAAGATAACGTGATTAACACATGGGATATTGAACGTTTATTAGACTATATTAAACGTAATAAGTAATACAGGGGGGACCTGCAACATGTTAGAACGAACGTTGCGTGTATTAGAATACAATAAAGTAAAAGAACAATTACTTGAACATACAGCATCTTCACTTGGTCGTGATAAAGTGAAGAATTTAGTGCCAAGCACAGATTTTGAAGAAATTGTGGAATTGCAAGAAACAACGGATGAGGCAGCGAAAGTCATCCGCTTAAAAGGACATGTACCACTTGGAGGGATTTCTGATATTCGTGCAAATATTAAGCGTGCGAAAATTGGAAGTATGTTAAGTCCTCATGAATTAATTGAAATCGCAAGTACGATGTACGGTAGTCGCCAAATGAAACGTTTCATTGACGATATGATTGACAACGGTGTTGAGCTTCCAATTTTAGAAACACATGTCGCACAAATTGTGTCTTTATATGATTTAGAAAAGAAGATTACAAATTGTATTGGTGACGGCGGTGAAGTAGTCGATAGCGCAAGTGACAAATTGCGTGGTATTCGTAATCAAATTCGTACTGCGGAAAGCCGTATTCGTGAGAAATTAGAAAACATGACGCGTTCTTCAAACGCGCAAAAAATGTTATCAGATGCAATTGTAACGATTCGTAACGAACGCTACGTAATCCCGGTAAAACAAGAATACCGCGGCGTATATGGTGGTATTGTTCACGATCAATCTGCTTCTGGACAAACATTATTTATCGAACCGCAAGTAATCGTGGAATTAAATAACGCACTTCAAGAAGCACGTGTGAAAGAAAAACAAGAAGTAGAACGCATTTTAATGATGTTAACGGAAGAAGTAGCAGTGGAAGCTGATATTGTTTTATCAAACGTAGAAGTAGTTGCAAATCTTGATTTTATTTTTGCGAAAGCTCTTTATGCGAAGCGAATTAAAGCGACGAAGCCAATCGTAAATAATGAACGCTACATGGATTTAAAACAAGCACGCCATCCGCTTATTGATCCGGAAATTATCGTGCCAAATAACATTATGCTTGGTAAAGACTTTACAACAATCGTTATTACAGGACCGAATACAGGTGGTAAAACAGTTACACTGAAAACAGTCGGTATTTGTGTCTTAATGGCGCAATCTGGTCTTCATATTCCAGTAATGGATGAATCAGAGATATGTGTATTTAAAAACATCTTTGCTGATATCGGTGATGAGCAATCGATTGAACAAAATTTAAGTACATTCTCTTCTCATATGGTAAACATTGTAGATATTTTAGAAAAAGCTGATTTTGAAAGTTTAGTCCTATTTGATGAATTAGGTGCTGGGACAGATCCGCAAGAAGGGGCTGCACTAGCGATTTCTATTTTAGATGAAGTATGTAACCGTGGTGCTCGCGTTGTTGCAACGACGCATTACCCAGAATTAAAAGCATATGGATACAATCGTGAGCAAGTTATTAATGCGAGCGTTGAGTTCGATGTGAATACATTAAGCCCAACGTACAAATTATTAATCGGTGTACCAGGACGTAGTAACGCCTTTGAAATTTCGAAGCGTCTTGGTTTGTCTGATCGAGTTATTGATCGTGCTCGTAACCATATTAGTACAGATACGAACAAAATCGAAAATATGATTGCAAAGCTAGAAGAAAGCCAAAAAAATGCAGAGCGCGAACGAAAAGAAGCGGAAGAGCATCGTAAGCAATCTGAAAAACTTCATCGTGAATTACAACGTCAAATTATTGAATTTAACGATGAGCGCGATGAAAAATTATTAAAAGCGCAAAAAGAAGGGGAAGAAAAAGTCGAAGCTGCAAAGCAAGAAGCAGAAGGCATTATTCAAGAACTTCGTCAATTGCGTAAAGCACAGCTTATAAACGTGAAAGACCATGAGCTTATTGAAGCGAAGAGCCGTCTAGAAGGTGCGGCGCCAGAGCTTGTGAAGAAACAAAAAGTAAACGTGAAAAACACAGCGCCAAAACAACAATTACGCGCAGGTGATGAAGTAAAAGTGTTAACGTTCGGTCAAAAAGGTCAATTGCTTAAAAAAGTAAGTGATACAGAGTGGAGCGTACAAATTGGTATTCTGAAGATGAAAGTGAAAGAATCCAATATGGAATACATTAATACACCGAAGCAAACTGAGAAAAAAGCAGTCGCAAGTGTGAAGGGTAGAGATTATCACGTGTCGTTAGAGCTAGACCTTCGCGGCGAACGTTATGAAGATGCAATGATGCGCGTTGAAAAATATTTAGACGATGCACAGCTTGCAAGCTATCCTCGTGTATCAATTATTCACGGCAAAGGAACAGGAGCGCTTCGCCAAGGTGTACAAGATTACTTGAAGAAACATCGCGGTGTGAAAACCTACCGCTACGGTGACATGGGCGAGGGAGGCCTAGGCGTAACAGTTGTCGAATTAAAATAGTAAACAACCAAACAAAAGGGGAAACCATTATATGTTTATGGACAAACTTGCAAAAGTATTGTTAGCTTGTTGCGGAATATTTTTGGTAATTGGGGTTATTTATTTAGTTGTTTTTGCGAAGTAAAGGAGCGTCAATCTTGGCATAATGATATCGCCATGGATTGACGCTTTTAATCTATAAGAAAAGGAACAAAACATGAAAATCAACCAATACATAAGCGAAGCAAAATCCTGCTCAAGACGTGAAACAGACCGTCTCATTAAAGCAGGACGTGCCTGTATTAACGGTGAAGTATGTACGCACGGTGCACTCGTTAATGAAGGTGATATTGTAACGATTGATGGGCAAGTTATTGTAAAAGAAGAGAAAGAAAAGGTGTATATTGCCTTCCATAAACCAGTCGGAATTACTTGTACAGCAGCTGAACATATTGAAGATAATATTATTGATTATATCGATTATCCAGAACGAATCTTTCCTGTTGGACGATTAGATAAAGCATCGGAAGGACTCATCTTATTAACGAATGACGGTGCGATTGCGAATCAAATTTTGCACGGTGATCATGAGCATGAGAAAGAATATGTTGTCACTGTTGATAAGCCGTTTACAGATTGGTTTATTGATGAGATGTCCAGCGGTGTAAAGATTAAAGATGGAATGACGAAGCCATGTAAAGTGACGAGAGTTAATCAGTCTACATTCCGCATCGTTTTAACGCAAGGAATGAATAGGCAAATTCGTAGAATGAGTCGTGCTTTCGGATTTACTGTAACAAAGCTAAAGCGAGTACGCATTATGAATATAGAGCTAAATGAGCTTGAAGCTGGAAAATGGCGAGACATTACACCTAAGGAATTAGAAATATTAATAGGGCAGTTATAGGGAGGAAAGTTTTCTCCCTATATTTTTTTGTCAGAAAAAATAAAACTATTGATTTTTTAAAAAATAGCCCATATAATAAAAAACAACAAGTTTCGACAACATATTTTATAAAAGTAATGATGAGGACATGAGTTGTTTTTGACGATTCTCAGAGAGGGAAGCCTTAGGCTGTGAGCTTCCTAATACGGAAAGACAAACTTACCACCTCTAAACTTCAAGAGTGAACTGCAGATGCATTGTAATTCTTGGCGGATAAAACCGTTATCAATTTACACGAGCTATAAAATGAGCTTATTTCGTTATAAATTCATTTTATTAGAATAAGGGTGGAACCACGATTTCAACACTCGTCCCTTTGTTAGGGACGGGTGTTTTTTGCGTTCTTTTACGGGGAAGTATGCTTGAAAGAGGATATGTGACGGATTTTAATTCAGAATATTTTGTCAATAAAATAATTAGGAGGTAGTAGAAATGAAGTCATCTTTAAAGTTTTCTGAGATGTTTGCAATAAGCTTAATGTTATTTGCACTGTTTTTCGGTGCCGGTAATATGATTTTCCCACCAGCGTTAGGGCAAGGTGCTGGAACAGATGTATGGATCGCGTTATTTGGCTTTATCGTAACAGGTGTAGGACTGCCTTTATTAGGAGTTATTGTTATAGCTCTAAAGGGAGATATTAATGAATTAGCAAGACGTGTACATCCTGTATTCGCGCTAATTTTCATTACTGCAATTTATTTATGTTTAGGCGTATTTGTTAGTGTGCCACGTACAGGGACTGTTGCTTATGAAATGAGTGTTGCACCGTTTTTACCAAGTGAGATAGCTGGTCAATCCTATCCACTTGTTATCTTTACATTTATTTTCTTTGCAGTAACTTTCTATTTAGCATTAAACCCATCGAAATTAGTGGGGCGCATTGGTAAAGTGTTAACTCCAATTTTATTAGCTGTTATTGCAATTATTGTAGCGAAAGCAATTATGACTCCAATGGGAGAGTTTGGTGCCCCTACAGAAGCGTATAGTGCCCCACTCTTTAAAGGTTTTATTGATGGATATTTAACTTTAGATGGACTTGCAGCACTTGTTTTCGGAAATGTTGTGATCAATGCTTTAAAAGCAAAAGGCATTACAAATAAGAACAGTATTGCGAAAGTAACAATCTTTGCAGGATTTATTGCAGCACTTGGCTTACTTCTTGTTTATTTAGCACTTGCTTACCTTGGAGCTTCAAGTGTTTCACTTGGAATGGGAGCAAACGGCGGAATTATTTTAACAAACGTCGTGAATCATTTATTTGGTAGCTACGGAACATTATTACTAGGTATCGCAATTACAGCAGCATGCTTAACAACTTCTGTCGGTATTGTAGCAGCTTGTGGAGAATATTTTTCTTCGTTATTACCAAAGCTTTCTTATCAAAAAGTCATTTTTATTTTCTCTGTATTAGCATTTATGGTAGCAAATCTTGGTTTAACTCAGTTAAACGCATTAGCATTGCCGATTTTAATTGCAATTTACCCAATTGGTATCGTACTGATCGTATTATCACTTGTTGAAAACTATATTCGTCTTCCATTAGCTATGTATGTAGGCGGTATTGTAGGCGCATTTGCAATTAGCTTCTTTGATGGATTGCATAATGCAAATCTTCAAGTAGCGGCCCTTGCTCCTATTTTAGATAAAATTCCATTATATAGTGTAGGGATTGGTTGGCTAGTTCCGGGTATCATTGGAATTGCAATTGGATATGTAGTTTCTTTATTTCAAAAGCAAGAAATTGCTGTAGAAAAATAAGGGAAAGAGGCTTTCTTTAAAAGAAAGCCTCTTTTTTTGTAGAAAAATTATATATAGAAGAATTCAGATATTAAAAATTTTATACGTAATATAGTTGACAAAAAAATTACCAGTAGGCTAAGATTGACTTAGTTGTGGGAATATTGGAAGGGAAGAGGTTTTCTATGACTATATCATTTTTGTAAGAAGAGGTGATAAAACGATAGAATTAGGCGGTTTATTTTTTTTGAAATTCGTTGAGAATGATAATCAATAAAATGATGAAAGAGTTTTATGTTTATTCTTATAGGAAAAATTGGTGGGATTATTTTTTTGTCTATCAATGAGAATGATAATCAATATATTTCTAACTACATAGTGTTACTCGTTATAAAATAGAGATAGAAAGATTATTTTTTTCTTATATATTGAGAATAATTATCATTTTCAAAAAAGAAAAACAAGGAGGCAGTAAGGTAAATGAGAAAGTTTTCGGTATTACCCGCTTTTATTATGACATTCGTATGTATGCTAGCTTTTCTCGTAGTGCCATTCGGACAAGCTTCGGCAAATGTAGCTGACGGTACTTACGATATTAACTATGTCATACAAAAAGCAGAAAATGATTCAGCTTCAATGGCAAATGATTATTTTGAAAAACCAGCTAAGTTAATTGTAAAAAATGGTGAGATGAGAGTACAAATTCCTATGAATCATAGTGCTTGGATTACAGAATTTAAAGCACCAGAGAACGGGAACTTTGTTGAAGCAAAAGTTGTTAGTAAAGATGAATCTGCAGATAAAAGAACTGTAGAGTTTAAAATAGACGACTTATCTAAACCAGCAGCTGTAAAAATTCATGTTGTTGTACCGAACGTAAATTATGACCATAACTACACAATTCGCTTTGCGTTTGATGCAAATGTAAAAGCAGTAGGTGGAGAGAATAAGGAAACTGCTGCAACAAAAAATGAAGATCAAACTCAAAAAAATACACAAGTAAAAGAAGAAGTGAAGAAAGAAGAGAGCAAAGAAACAAACAAAGAAACAAACAAAGATGTAAATAAAGGAACAAATGAAAGTGGGAAAGCTGAAAAAACAGATAACCCAAAAACAAGTGATGAAGCACGTATCGGATTATTTGCAGCGTTAATTCTTATTTCAGGTGTTTTCTTAATTCGTAAAGTGAAGTTAAGTAAATAAATCTTTTGAAGGGTGATGAATATATGTTTAAACAATTTAAAATGATTATTGCCGTATTTGCTGTTTTATTTACGTTTATAGCAACACTAGGTTCACAAGATACAAAGGCTGCTACAAAATTAGCTGATGGAAAATATAATATTGCTTTTACTGTATGGAAAGGCGATAAAGATGAATCATCTAGAATGAATAGTTATTTTGAAAGTCCAGCAACATTAACAGTTAAAAATGGAAAACAATACGTTTCGTTGAAAGTGAAAGATAGTGTTTCTATTAAAAGTTTCCAAGTAGAAAAAGATGGTCAATTTTTAGAAACAACAGTCTTAAGTGAAAACAAAAAAGAGAATACTAGAGTAGTAGAATTTGAAGTAGCTGACTTGTCAAAAAAACTAAATGGCAAGGTGAAAATTAATATCCCAATTATTAATTATAACGCTTCGTATGATATTCGTTTTGTATTTGATGGGAACAGCATTAAATAATTGGAAGTTTTTAAAAAAGGAGAGTCATTCTATTGAACAGGTATTTTAAAATTGTTGTTGCAATGTTTCTAACGATTTTCACATTCGTATCAACGCTACAACCACTTGCAGTTCAAGCTGCTAGTCAACTAGCTGACGGTGAATACTCAATCGGTTTCAAAGTTCTTAAAGACACATCAGATGAAGAATCTATGATGAATCAATACTCTGTAAGTCCAGGAACTTTAAAAGTGAAGAATGGGAAAAAGAAAGTATCCTTTACGTTAGAACATAGTTCATGGATTACAAAGTTTGAAACGGAAAAAAGTGGTCAGTTTGTTGCGACAAATGTAATTAGTGAAGATCAAGAAAAAGATACAAGAGTCGTAGAATTCGATGTGGACGATGTAGAGAAGGTATTAAATGCGAAAGTAAAAGTAGACATTGATTTTTTAAATTATCATCATGACTATGATGTGCGTATTGCATTTGATCAAAATAGTATTACACCGATTCATGTAGAACAACCAAATGAAAAAGAGGACCCAGCTAATAAGCCAGATCCAAATGAAAATCCGGATCCGAGTCAGAAGCCCGACCAAAAGCCTGACCCAGATCAACAACCAAATTCTAACACAATTAAAGATGGAGAGTACAGCATTCCATTTAAAGTGTTAAAAGATCAAACAGATGAAGAATCTAAGATGAATACTTACATGGTAAATCCAGGGGTATTAAAAGTAGAAAATGGTAAGAAAAAAGCAATTGTAACACTAAAAAGTAGCTCATTAATTAAAAATTTCCAAACGGAAAAAGATGGTGCGTTTGTTGATGCAAAAGTAGTGAGTGAAGATAAAGAAAAAGATACAAGAGTAGTAGAGTTTGAAGTAAACGATTTATCTAAAAAACTAAATACAAAAGTATTTATCGAAATGGCATCAAGAAACTATAAGCAAACACATGATGTGCAACTTTTATTTGAACAAGATAAGCTTGAACAAATTAAAAATGAAGAGAAACCAGAAGTAGAGAAGCCAGAAGTAGAGAAGCCAGAAGTAGAGAAACCGGAAGTAGAAAAACCAGATGGAAACAAAAATCCAGATGCTGAAACAATTAAAGATGGTGAATACAGTATCAATTTCAAAGCTTTAAAAGATCAAACAGAAGAAATTTCAATGATGAACACGTATACAAAGAGTCCAGGCGTGTTAAAAGTGAAAGATGGTAAAAAATATGTATCATTCACATTAACGAATAGCGCTTGGATTACAAAGTTTGAATTTGATAAAAATGGTTCGTTTGTTGATGCGAGTGTATTGAGTGAAGATACGAAAGCTGATACGCGTGTAGTGGAAGTGGAAGTAGCAGATTTATCGAAAAAATTGAACGCAAAAGTAAAAGTCGATATCGATTCAATGAATTATCATCATTTCTATGATATTCAATTTGCATTTGATAAAGATAGCATTAAACCGTTAGACAACCAAGGCGGAAACGACAACCAAGGCGGAAACGATAACCAAGGCGGAAACGATAACCAAGGCGGAAACGATAACCAAGGCGGAAACGATAACCAAGGCGGAAACGATAACCAAGGCGGAAACGACAACCAAGGTGGAAACAACAACCAAGGCGGAAACGACAACCAAGGCGGAAATGATAACCAAGGCGGAAACGACAACCAAGGCGAAAACGACAACCAAGGTGGAAACAACAACCAAGGTGGAAACAACAACCAAGGCGGAAACGACAACCAAGGCAATAATACAACAATTGATCCAAACGCTCTTAAAGACGGTGAATACAGCATTGGCTTTAAAGTATTAAAAGATCAAACAGATGAAATATCAATGATGAATACATACACAAAAAGCCCAGGTGTATTGAAAGTAAAAGATGGTAAGAAATATGTATCGTTTACATTAACAAATAGTACATGGATTACAAAGTTTGATTTTGAGAAGAATGGCTCGCTCGTTAATGCAAAAGTATTAAGTGAAAATAAAGAGCAAAATACAAGAGTAGTAGAAGTAGAAGTAAATGATTTGTCTAAAAAATTAAATGCAAAAGTAAAAGTAGATATTGATTCAATGAATTATCACCATTTCTACGATGTTCAATTTGTATTTGATCAAGATAGTATCAAAGCTTTAGGGAACCAAGGTGGAAACGATAACCAAGGTGGAAACGATAACCAAGGCGGAAATGATAACCAAGGTGGAAACGACAACCAAGGCGGAAATGACAATCAAGGTGGAAATAATACACCGAAAGTAATAGTTGATCCGAAAAATTTAGTAGATGGTCAATATGATATTACATTTAAAGTGTTAAAAGACAAAACAGAAGAACTTTCAAAGATGCATGACTATACTGTAAATCCAGCAAAATTAATCGTTAAAGATGGTAAAAAGTACATTGAGATGACGCTGAAAAATAGTGCGTGGATTACGAAATTCCAAACAGAAAACAATAGTCTTTTGGCTGATGCAAAAGTAGTAAGTGAAGATAAAAATGCAAATACGCGAGTAGTACAATTTGAAGTAGAAGATTTATTTAAAAAATTAAATGCAAAAGTGAAAGTAGACATTGATGAGATGAACTACCACCACTTCTACGATGTCCAAATTCAATTTGATACAAATAATATTGGTGCGTTAGGGACTATTAAAGAGGATCCAAAAAAAGATCCGAAAAATGATCCGAACAATCCAGTGATTACACCGAAAGTAGATAATGTAAAAAAAGTAGATAATCCTGATTTTAACCGAAATGCAGATGATAAGAAGAAAAAAGAAGATCAAAAAAATGATTCAAAAAAAGAGAAAAACTCAAAAACGGCAGATACAGCACAACTAGGTTTATACATGGTGCTATTGCTTGGGTCACTTGCTTTACTAGTTCGTAAATATAGAGCAGGTAGATTGTAATTTTTGGAGTCTTGATGCATGTTTGCATGCATCAAGACTTGTTTCATATTGTTTGGAAAGGAGTGGTGATTAAGAGTGAAGAAAATTGTAAGTGTACTAATGGCTATCATTTTATTAGTGAGTATAGCTGGATGCCAGGCGCCCAAAAAAGAAACAGCGAAGCAGGTAAAGAGTGAGGGTAAAGAGAGGATTGTCGCAACGACAGTTGCTGTTACTGAAATTATGGATGCGTTAGAAGTAGATTTAATTGGTGTACCAACAAGTACTAAAGATTTACCAAAGAGATATAAAGGTTTACCTGAAGTTGGGAATCCGATGAGTCCTGATATGGAAAAGGTAAAATCATTAAAGCCGTCAGAAGTATTATCCGTGACAACACTTGAATATGAATTAAAGCCAGTTTTTGATGGTGTAGGTATGAAAGCAAACTTTTTAGATCTAACAAGTTTAAAAAATATGCAAAATTCCATTAGTAATTTAGGTAAGCAATATGGACGTGAAAAGCAGGCTGAAGCAGCTGTAACTAAGTTAGATAACAAGGTTGCAGAGATTCAAAAAGCAGTAAAGGGAAAGAAAGAACCGACAGTGCTTATTTTATTAGGTGTACCGGGGAGTTATTTAGTAGCAACAGAGCATTCTTATATTGGAGATTTAGTGAAACAATTAGGTGGTAAAAACATTGTACAAGGTGAACAAGTAGAGTATTTAGCTTCTAATACAGAGTATTTAAAAAAAGCTGATCCAGACATTATTTTACGAGCGGCACATGGTATGCCTGATGAAGTTGTAAAAATGTTTGATAAAGAATTTAAAACAAATGATATTTGGAAACACTTCGCTGCAGTTAAAAATAATCGTGTTTACGATTTAGAAGAGCGTTTATTTGGAACGACAGGAAATTTAGCAGCGACTGAAGCGCTAGATGAATTGAAAAAAATGATGTATCCGTGATGCATTTTAATATAAAGGAAGATTAGCATGAATAAAAAATTTTGGAGTTTCTTTATTGTTACTGTATTACTCATCATTATGACTTTGTTGTCAGCGACGAAAGGTAGTTTAGAAGTAGGTATTATTGACCTTGTACAAGGAATATTTACAGGGGCAAATGAAGATGTTGAAGTGATTAAAGATTTACGTTTCCCACGTATTATTATTGCACTATTTACTGGAGCAGCTCTTGCTGTTTCGGGCGTGCTCTTCCAAGCTGTCATGAAAAATCCACTTGCTGATGCTGGGGTAATCGGGATATCTTCAGGAGCAAGTTTTATGACACTTGTTATTATTACGCTATTCCCGCAATTCTTTTTCTGGACGCCGGTATTCGCCTTTCTAGGTGGTGCGTTTGCGTGTTATCTCGTTTATTCGTTTTCATGGAAATCAGGATTAAGTCCGCTTCGCATTATTTTAATTGGTATTGCCATTAATGCGATGTTCACTGGATTAAATGAATCGTTCATTACGATTTGTGGATACTTCATTAAGAGTATTAAGCAAACGACGACTTCTAATATAACGATGAAGACGTGGGGCGATGTAGAAATAATGGTTACTTATGGAACAATTGGTCTTATTCTTGCACTGTTTGTCGGAGCTTGGTGTAACTTATTATCTCTACAAGATAAGACTGCAAAAAACTTAGGCTTGCACGTGACGAGAGTTCGTCTTATTATTTCTGCCATTGCAGTACTCTTAGCGGCAGTATCAACAGCAATTGCAGGTGTTATCGCTTTCGTAGGATTACTCGTTCCGCACATTTCAAGACAACTAGTTGGTTCAGACCATAAAGCATTAATTCCATTTTCTGCTCTTGCAGGGGCGTTATTAATTTTGACGGCGGATACGATTGGAAGGTTAATTGTGCCACCTAACGAAATTCCAGCAGCGACGATTATGGCAGTTATTGGTGGCCCATTCTTAATATTCTTGCTTAGAAAGAGTGATAAAGTTCATGGAAATTAAAAATGTAACCTTTTCGTACGATAATGTAACGGATCGATTAAAGTCGGTTAGTAGTGAAATAGAGATTGGTAAAATTACAACAATTATTGGACCAAACGGTTGTGGGAAATCAACATTACTTGGTGTGATGTCAAGAAATCACGATCCTCGTAGTGGAGAGGTAATACTTGATGGGAAGGCAATTAGCCAATATAAACCGAAAGAGTTTGCTAGAAAGTTAGCCGTTGTCCATCAACAAAATGAAGCACCGGCAGATATGACGGTAGAGAAATTAACAAGCTTTGGCCGTATGCCTCATAAAAATATATTTTCTTCGCAAACTGATGAAGATAGAGAAGCAATAGAAAGGGCTTTAGCATGTACAAATTTGCTAAGTAAACGTGATAAAGAGATTCACGCCTTATCTGGTGGAGAAAGACAACGTGTTTGGATTGCCATGACGTTAGCTCAGAAGACGCCAATGCTCTTTTTAGATGAACCGACAACATATTTAGATATTTATTATCAACTTGAAATATTAGAGCTAGTAAAAGAGTTAAATGAAGTACATGGATTGACAATCGTTATGGTATTACATGATATCAATCAGGCGATTCGCTATAGTGATCATATCATCGTTATGAAAGACGGCGAAATTGTTACAAAAGGCAAGCCGAATGATGTTGTGACAGAAAGTATGATAAAGACGATATACGGTGTAGATGTCGTTGTAAAGCAAGATGAAGATACAGGGTTGTATATGGTCCCAATGGGCATTTAAACATGCGAACAATCCGTTTTGAGGTGATGATTTGAGTAGTAAAAAAGAACGGAAGAAGAATTCTTTTTTTCAACGAATACTTACAGTTGTTTTTTTAGGTACCTTTTTCTATTCAGTATATGAATTAGGTGATATTTTCATGGATTACTATGAAAATCGTAAAGTAATGGCCGAAGCACAAAACATTTATGAAAAGAGTCCGATGGAAGAGCAATCACAAGACGGGGAAGTACGTAAACAGTTCAAAGTTCTACAGCAAATTAACCAAGAAATAGTTGGATGGATTACGATGGATGATACACAAATTAATTATCCAATCGTTCAAGCAAAAGACAATGATTACTATTTATTTCGAAATTATAAAGGTGAAGATATGAGAGCAGGAAGCATTTTTATGGACTATCGTAATGATGTGAAATCTCAAAATCGAAATACTATTTTATATGGTCACCGTATGAAAGATGGTTCTATGTTTGGAAGTTTAAAGAAAATGTTGGATGAAGATTTCTTCATGTCGCATCGTAAATTATATTACGATACATTATTTGAAGGATATGATCTTGAAGTGTTTTCGGTGTATACAACAACAACTGATTTTTATTACATTGAAACGGATTTTAGTAGTGATACGGAATACACATCATTTTTGGAGAAAATTCAAGAAAAATCGCTGTACAAAACGGATACAAAAGTGACAGAAAGTGATCAAATCGTAACACTTTCGACGTGTGACTATGCACTTGATCCAGAAGCGGGAAGATTAGTAGTACATGCGAAACTAGTAAAAAGACATTAAATAAAAAAAGTATAGAATATGAGAAGTGGTAACACTCTTCATATTCTATACTTTAAAAAATAAATATGCTTACTGTGCTGCAGCCATTGGCATACGTACAACTTTTACATCATAGTAAGCAATTTTATTATCAAGAATATAGTCTGGCATCCCGCCTTGATGTGAGTGAGCATCTTTAAATGCTGAGCTCTTTGTCCAACCTTGGAAATCTTCTTTTGCATTCCAGCGAGTGCTAATTGTTACTTCATCATAATCAACTGTATTTTGCGTTAAAAGAACTTCTAATCCTAAAAATCCTGACATTGTTTCGACTCTACCCACTTTATTAAAACGCTCAATTAATTTATGGCCATTTCCCTTTGTAATTTTAGTTGTATTTGTAACAATAATCATGTTTATTCCTCCTATAAATGTAGCCTTTATTTTCAAGAACTCATATACATTAAATGATAATGAAAATCATTATCATTGTCAATAGTAATTTTCATATAAATGTAGAATTAAGGATGAATTTACTATTATATAAATAATTTGACCATATAGTTAATGAAGTTATATATTATTAAAATAAAACAAAATAAGAAATATACATAAGCAAAGTATGGTTTATACCTTGCTTTCGCAATACTATGAACAAGGAGGGTATTATGGTCGAATCACTGTTACTTAGTATCGTTATTATTATTACACTAGGCATCGCCTCACAATGGACTGCATGGCGCTTCCAGCTCCCTGCTATTGTTGTTATGGCAGTTGCCGGATTATTAATTGGTCCAGTTTTCGGTATTATTAATCCAAAAGAGGTGCTTGGAGATGTTTTTAGTCCACTCGTATCACTTTCTGTTGCTATTATATTGTTTGAGGGTAGTTTAAGTTTAGATGTACGTGAACTGAGGGGACTATCAAAACCAGTATTTCGTATTGTTACGTTTGGTGCGTTTATTGCTTGGATTGCTGGCTCACTTGCAGCTCATTACGTCGCTGGATTAGATTGGGCGGTTGCATTTATTATTGGAGGACTTTTTATTGTGACAGGTCCAACTGTAATTATTCCTTTGTTACGCCAAGCACGATTAAAGCCAAGGACAGCTGCAATTTTAAAGTGGGAAGGGATTATCGTTGATCCGTTTGGAGCATTACTTGCTGTATTCGCCTTTCAAATTGTAAATTTCTTAACGAAAGAAAATGTACACTTACATACGTTACTATATTTCTTTGCAGGTTCGTTATTTGCAATGGTGCTTGGGTATGCGTTTAGTATTTTTATGAGTTATATGATTTTAAAAGGGAAAGTACCAGAATATTTAAAGGCACCGATTTTGCTCGTTACGGTATTACTATGCTTCGGCATTGCAGATGAAGTCATGCATGAAACAGGTATGCTAGCCGTAACTGTAATGGGGATTACACTTGCACGGATGAAGAAATATATTTCTTCTATCGGTGATATTCGTCATTTTAACGAAAATATTTCCGTACTATTAACATCGACTGTTTTCATCATCTTAACAGCATCACTTCCAAGAACGACGATTATGGAGATTTTTAGCTGGCCTATTATTAGCTTCGTACTTATGATGATATTTGTTGTTCGTCCTTTATCAATTTGGGTATCGACAATCGGAACAGAGTTAACAAGATCAGAAAGGGCGCTAGTTGGTTGGATTGCGCCGCGAGGTATTGTTGCATTAACGGTTTCAAGTTACTTTGCGACGGAGTTATTACAAGAAGGGTATAAAGATGCTTCTATATTAACAGCACTTACATTTGCACTCGTAATTACGACCGTTTGTGCTCATGGATTTTCAATTGGATTTTTAGCAAAAAAATTAGGATTAGCCAATACACAGCCACCAGGTATTTTAATTTCAGGAGCTAGTACATTCTCAACTGCATTCGCTATGCATTGTAAAGAGATGGGGATTCCGAGCTTAATCGTAGATGTATCGGAAGAACATTTGCAATGCGCAAAAGTGAAAGGGCTTAATACATATAACGGCCAAGTACTCTCAGAGCAGTTGCAATTTGAAGTAGATATGAATCAGTATGAATACTTAATTTCAGTTACAGATACGGATTCTTACAATGTATTAGTCGCAAACACATATGTACCGCAGTTTGGACATCATAATACATTTTTACTTCCGATTCATGATGTGGAAAAGATTGAGCAAGAACGCATCTCTCTTTCGAAAAAAGCTCATTTACTGTTTGGTCAAAATGAAATTTATGAAGAGTTAGATAGAAAAATTGAAGAGGGTTATACATTTAAAACAATACAAGTTGAGGAAGAACAAAAAATTAATAAAGAAGAGAGCGATTCAGAGGATGTAATATTATTTATTCGTCACGATGATGGTAGTCTTACTTTTTCAACATTGTATAAATATATAGCGGTTATACCAGGAGATGAGCTAGTTGTACTAGCAAAGCAATAATATGGTATAGTGAAACGAGGCTTTTTTCAGCCTCGTTTTTTACATTGCTTCCTACTAATTAGAAAGCATTCAAATGGAAAGGAAGACATTACATGCGATCTGAAGTAACTATAAAAATAAAACCGAAGTTTATAAAAGAAATTAAAAGTGGATATCCACTTATTTTAAAAGATGCTATTCAAAATTTAAATGATGTACGTGAAGAAGGAACAATCATCAACGTAGTAGATGAGAAGAACCAATTCATCGGAAAAGGCTATTATGGAAAACAAAATAAAGGATATGGATGGATTTTAACGAGAAAAGAGAAAGAGCAAATTAATCAACCTTTCTTTGAAAGTAAAATCAAATCTGCTTTACATAAACGAAAAGATTTTTATAAATCAAATGATACAACAGCATTCCGTGCCCTGAATGGTGAGGGCGATGGCCTTGGTGGTTTAATCATCGATTATTATGACGGCTATTACGTAATAAGTTGGTATAGTGAAGGGGTTTATACTTTCCGCGATGAGATTATAGCAGCACTTCAAAAAGTAGCAAATTTCAAAGGGATTTATGAGAAAAAGCGTTTTGATACGAAAGGGAAATACATTGAAGGTGATGATTTTGTCGCAGGAGAGCGCGGTGAGTTCCCACTTATCGTAAAAGAAAACGGTGTAAACTTTGCTGTATATTTAAATGACGGGGCGATGGTTGGTGTGTTTTTAGATCAGCGTAACGTTCGAAAACAAATTCGTGATAAATATGCAAAAGGAAGAACGGTTTTAAATATGTTCTCTTATACTGGGGCTTTCTCTGTATTTGCAGCGCTTGGCGGTGCAAGTAAAACAACAAGTGTGGACCTTGCAAATCGTAGTTTAAGTAAAACCATTGAGCAGTTTAGTGTAAATGAAATTGATTATGAAGCACAAGATATTATTGTAGAAGATGTATTTCTGTATTTCAAATATGCAGCTAAGAAAAAGATGAAATTTGATATGGTTGTACTTGATCCCCCAAGCTTTGCACGCTCTAAAAAATATACGTTCAGTGCGGCGAAAGATTATAAAAACTTATTAAAAGAAACAATTGCGATTACAGAAAATAACGGTATTATCGTTGCTTCTACAAATTGTAGCGCATTCGATATGAAAAAGTTTAATGGCTTTATCGATACAGCATTTAAAGAAATGAACGGTAAATATAAAATATTAGAAGAACATTCTTTACCGGAAGATTTCCGTACAATTGATCAATTTAAAGAGGGAGACTATTTAAAAGTAGTTTTCATCGAAAAAATTAAAGGTTAATGAAAATAAGAAAAGGAGCTCAAGTTTAAATGAGCTCCTTTTCTTATTGAATAATATTTTGTACTCTGCCAACCTGTCCGTCTTGCAATCTTACTTTAATGCCGTGCGGATGTGAAGGTGAGTTCGTTAAAATATCTTTTACAATTCCTCTTGTTAGCTTACCTGTACGTTGATCTTGTTTTAATACAATATCAACTTCAAGACCTGATGAAATGTTAGATCGTTTTTGCCCGTTCATTTATACACCTGTACGTCTACGTTGGTTGTTTGTTTTCTTCGTTTGTTGGTTTTGTAATTTTTTCGTTTCTTGACTTTGACTTCCATTATTTGAGCCGTTTCCATTTCCTTGCTTTTTCTTCGCAAGTTGTTCGCGCATTAAATCAGCTAAGCTTACTTTTTTGTTTTCTGACATGATAAGTCTCCTTTATATAAAGTTAATTATGAACAATCGTAGTGAATTTCATCATATCATTGTTAAGGAAGGAAGGGAAGTTGGTTTGAAAATTCATATAATTCTTTCCAGCATTCATTCGTTACGATACAATTAAATTGTTAATGTTTGTTAAAAAAGGGGATAGAAATATGTCACATCATATTTTATTAGTTGAAGATGACATCTCAATTCAAGAGATGGTTGAAACATATTTAGTAAAAGAAGGTTTTCAAGTTACAATCGCATCTGATGGAGAAGAAGGAGTTAACGCATTTTTAAAAGGTTCATTTGATTTGATTATCCTCGATATTATGATGCCGAAGTTAGATGGGTTAGAGGTTGTGCGAATCATTCGAGAAAAAAGTGCCGTTCCGATTTTAATGATGTCAGCGAAAGATACAGATGTTGATAAAGCTGTTGGATTAGGACTTGGAGCAGATGATTACATTTGTAAGCCGTTTTCTATGATTGAATTAGCTGCACGTGTAAAAGCGGGTATTCGGAGGTCTACAAAGTATTCGGCTGTGGAATCAAAAGATGAGGCGATTCAGATTGGTGATTTAATAATTGACCCAATTAATTTTACTGTGGAGAAAAAGGGAAGACAGCTTAAACTTACTTTAAAAGAATTTGAGATTTTAAAGCTATTCGTGAAGAATCAAAATCGTGTTTTTACGAAAGCACAAATATATACGCTTGTTTGGAATGAAGAATATTATGGTGATGATAATGTTATTAATGTTCATATGAGAAGATTACGTGAGAAAATTGAAAGTGATCCATCTAATCCAGAATATATTAAAACATTATGGGGCATCGGCTATAAGTTGGAAGTGATGTAGTATGGTTGTATTTTTAACAGTGGTGATTATTATATTGCTTATCGTTATTTACGTGCAATATAAAATTAGGAAAAATAGTAGTAGGAATTTACGCTACACGTATGAGAAGTTAAATCGAATTGTAAAAGAACAAACTGGTGAGAAGCTATTAATTATGACAGATGATCTAGAATTGCAAAAGTTATTAGTGGCGATTAATCATTTATTAGATGCAAAACAGAAAACGAATGCAGATCATGCGAAAGTGGAAATTTCGATGAGAAAAATGCTTTCAAATATTTCGCATGATTTGAAAACACCACTAACAGTTATTCTTGGATATACCGAAATGTTAAATAAGGATAAAACGATAAATGAGGAAGAGAAGCAAATATTACTCGAAAAGGTGCATGTAAAAACACTAGAAGTGATGGAACTGATTCATAAGTTTTTTGATTTAGCAAAATTAGAATCCGGTGACAAAGCAATTGAGATGACAAAAGTAAATATGAATGAAGTTTGTCGCGAGAAGATTTTATCTTTTTATGATTTAGTGACGACGAAAGGGTTTCAAGTTCATATTGATATACCAGAAAGAAATATATATGCACTTGGAAATGTAGAAGTATTAGGTAGAGTATTGAATAATTTAATATCAAATGCGATTACATATGGTGACGATGGAAAGACACTTGGTATGACGTTAAGAGATGATGAAACGAGTGTGTATATAGATGTATGGGATACAGGAAAAGGAATTGATGAATCTCACATTGATAAAGTGTTTGAGCGTATGTACACGCTTGAAGATTCCAGAAATAGATTGTACCAAGGAAGCGGTTTAGGGTTAACGATTACGAAAAGGCTTGTGGAAGCGATGGACGGAGAAATACATCTTTCTAGTAAGCCGTATGAAAAAACAATTTTTACAGTTGTATTAACAAAGATGCTGTTTTAGCTTGTAGAGAAGTAGATTCTACAAGCTTTTTTTTCAGCGTAAGGAATTTGTAAGGAACGGGTAAGAAAAAAGAGATTTCTGTTGTCTATTATAGAAATATAAAGTAGTGCGAAAGGAGACAGTGACATGACATATATATTAAAAACGAATCAGTTAACGAAAGTGTTTAAAGGGAAAGAAGTTATTTCTAGCGTTAACATGCATGTGAAAAAAGGAGAGATATACGGTTTCTTAGGGCCGAATGGTGCAGGTAAAACAACGATTATGAAAATGATTACAAATTTAATAAAACCGACGAGCGGTGATATTGAAATTTTCGGTGAGAAGTTAACAGACACATCTTATGAAGTATTAAAAAGAATGGGGACAATTATTGAATATCCAATCTTTTATGATAAATTAACGGCGAAGGAAAACTTAGAATTACATTGTGAATATATGGGATATTACGATAAAAACGCAATTGATTATGCTTTAAATTTAGTAAAACTGCACGGTATAGATGATAAAAAAGTAAAAGATTTTTCATTAGGGATGAAGCAACGACTTGGTATTGCAAGGGCGATCATGACAAAGCCAGAACTACTCATTTTAGATGAACCGATTAATGGTTTAGATCCAATTGGTATTAAAGAATTAAGAGACTTATTTAAAATGCTGTGTAAGGAATATGGAATTACTTTATTAGTTTCTAGTCATATTTTAGGCGAGATGGAACAAATGGCAGATACAATTGGTGTGATTCAAAACGGAAAACTAATAAAAGAAGTTTCAATGAAGAGTATTAATGGGAAACAAACAGAGTACATTGAAATCACTGTTCCTGATGTGAAGCGTGCAGCTTATATTTTAGAAGATAAACTCGGTATAAAAAATTACAAAATAATGAGCGGAAATATGATTCGTGTGTATGATACGGTAGCGTCTCAGCAAGCCATTTCAAAAGCACTTATTATGAACGATGTAGAAATTGAAAGTATTAATAAGAAACATAGCTCTTTAGAGGAGTATTTCTTAAATGTAATGGATGGGGAAGGCATTCACGCTTAATGTAATTTCAGCGAGGGGGATATGATGATGAATGCATTAATAGTGAACCTTATAGCGGGATTTATCGTAATGCTCATAAGTGGAATTTTATATTATAAAAAGCCAGAACGAAAGTGGAGTTTAATTTTACTAGTGATAGGAATAGTAAGCGTAGTTACGGCTGGAATTAGAATGTTAGTAGCATAGAGGAAGTTATGTCAGTAATGGAGGCGTGGTTTATATGTTTAAATTAATGAAACTTGAATGGAAGAAACATAAATTATCTAGTTACTTTAAAGGGGTAGCCATTTGCATTATAGCAATTTTTGCTGCGGTGAGCCTTATGGCATTGGGAATGAAAGGTGAAGGAGACGCGGCAATCACTGACTTCACAAAATATATGATTTTAGCAAATCTTATTATTAGGATAACATTCATTATTTTTAGTTCGGTCATTTTATCACGTTTAGTAATTGATGAGTACAAGAATAAAACAATGCAATTATTGTTTATGTACCCACTGCAAAGAAAAGTGGTAATGGGAGCGAAATTAGCAATTGTTTTTAGTTTTTGCTTTGTGAGCACGATTATCGCTACTTTCATTATTAGTTTGCTTCTATTCTGTATGAATCCAATGATGGGCCTACTTGAAACACCTGTTACGATGGGCGAAATAATATCTACTGTTCCGGCTACTTTTATAAATGCATTTATGATATCTGGTATAAGTTTAATTCCTTTATTTTTTGGTATGAGAAAGAAATCGGCACCGACAACGATTACTTCTGCAGTAATAATCGCGATGATAATTAACGGTAACGTTGGTACTGGAAACGGTCAAGTAAGTATGTTTAATTTCATAGCTATCCCAATGGTGTTTTGTTTATTAGGAATTTTCATTAGTTATCTTTCGTATCGTAAAATCGACAAGATTGATGTGGCGTAGTAAAGCAAGCTTAAAACAATAACGAACTGGGGTATGAATAGTGAAAAAAATAATAGTAATTGCAATTTTATTGATTACAATTGCTAGTATGGTTTTTGGTTTTAAGACATTTCATAGGAAAGATTTTAAGAAAGAAAATTCTTTTGAGATAAATAATATAAAAGAAATAGAAGTGGACAATGAAAACTGGGATATTGAATTTAAAAGTACAGACTCTAATAAAATAGTAATTTCCGCTCAAGGTCAACGATTAGATAAAGAGATAGATCCCGTTAAAATAGAAAATGACGGAAATAAAATGATGATTAAGCAAGAACAGAAGATGAACGGATTCGTTAATGGTTTTACGTTTAGGAAGAAGAATATCATTTCTATATTTATTCCGAAGAAAGAAATAGATAAAATTGTATTAAATAATAAATCTGGTGATGTGAAAATAAGCGATATAGCAGTGAAACATATCGTCACAAAAAGCAAGTCTGGAGATGAAATGATTGTAGGACTATCCGCAGAGAAAGGTGAATTCATATCGCAAAGTGGAGAGTTAGTTCTAAAAGATAGTTCAGTACAAGAGTTAAATATAAAGTCTACGACTGGTGATAACTATATAACAAATGTAAGTAACTCAAATATGAACATCACTTCAACATCTGGGGAAGTATTACTGAAAGATATGAAAGAAGGAAAATCATTATTTGTAGAAACAAAATCAGGAGATATTGGCGTAAGGTATAAAGGTGTTCCGGCTTCATTGAAACTTACGGCTAAAAGTAATTCGGCTGACATAATGGTGAATGTAAACGGACTTAAGAAAGATAAAAATACAGAAAAGATAAAAGAAGGAACTATTGGTGATGCAAAAAACAAAGTGGAGATTTTAAGTGAAACAGGGGTAATTTATATCGATTAAAATTTAAATGAAAGGAGGGCTATCATGCTACGTCTTATGAAGCTAGAAATGAAGAAGTTTAAGCTTGGATGGTATGTAAGGGGAGTAATTATTGCAAATATCGCTATACTGGCATTATTGACCTCTATGAGCATCGTTTCTCAAATAGAAGGAGATCCAGAAATAAGAGATCCGCAGATGATTTTGTTAGCGGTTAGTACATTAGTAAGAGCAACATTTATTATTTTTGGTAGTGTGTTAATCGCAAGGTTAATAATTAGTGAATATAAAAATAAAACAATACTACTTATGTTTTCTTATCCAATTAACCGAAAGAAAATGATGGTTAGTAAGTTGGCCATTACAGCAACATTAACATTTATAACAGTTATTTTATCGAACATTTTAGTAGTAGGAATTTTCTTTGGGATAGATAGTTATTTTTCAATTCTTCCTAATCCATTTACAGTAGATCAATTGATGCAAGAAGGAATAAAACTGGTTCCTTTAGCCATTGCAACTGCGGGAATGAGTTTAATCCCATTATATTTCGGAATGCGTAAACGTTCAGTGCCAACTACAATTGTTTCATCCCTTATCGTTGTATCAATTGCAATGAATAGCAACCCAACGTTTCCTACAGCAACTTTTCTTCCCCTTCAACTAGCATTGGCAGCAATTGGATTTGCGATTGCATATTACGGAATTAAAAATATAGAGAAGGAAGATGTAACAGTATGACAAGAATAAGAAAAAAGAATTGGCGTTACACCAACTCTTTTTTGTATATGTATGCTTCATTACTACTCTGTATATTTGTAGTGTTTACTTAAATATTCTTGAACTCCTGGAGAAATGTTAAAGTTATTTGGACCTTTATATTCGATAGTAAACTCTCCATCTTCATTTGTTTCAAAGGAGATTGCATAGCTATCTATTTTAGAATCGTAAGAAGTATTTTTGACTTTTGCATCTAGATTAAAGTATTTTGTAATATACTCTTTTGATTCAGGAATTGCTGTTTGTTTTCCCCAAGGGGTACCATAACTTGTGAAATAAAGAGATACACCGATAACTCCAATGATAGAAGTTAGTAAGAGAGTTCTTATTGTTATTTTTTTGTTTTTTGTATTCAATTTAGTTCCCTCCAATTAATATGAATTTATCTTAACGTATTTTCTCATAAAATACCATTTAGTAGAAAATAGTTTCACATGAAACAAGTTACAGAAAAAGACAAGGTGCATAAACACCTTGTCTTTTTCTGTCGTTACATTTGGGGAGCTTCCATTCCAGTAGCAGCCCATTCTTCTTTGGAAGGACCGTATACGCCAGGGACTTTTAATCCAGCTTGACGCATTAAAACAGTCATCTGCCCGCGGTGGTGATTTTGATGATTAATGAGTGTCATTAAAAATATAGAATTCGGCATAGGGCGACCAAAGAAGTCATTAATAGTAGCTAAGTCTTTATCAGTCCATTCACTTTGAAGCGTTTCAACAAAAGCTGCATTCACATTGCGATATCCATCTGCAATTGTTTTTGCTGAAGTTGGTACAGGATAATCTTTCGTTTCTCCTTCAAACTTAAGTCCTGTCCCTGATAGCATAATAGGAAGTGCTGTAACGATATGCCAAGCGACTCTCCCTAAAGTCCAGTGCCCAGGTGCAATTTCTTGTGATAAAGATTCATCGGTTAATGCATCGAGCATCTTCTGAGTAGACTCAGCCTCGTATGTCCATGATTGTAGAAAACCTTCAATAGTTTGGTACATATTTATCCCTCCTGTTTTTCGCTCGTATATTAAATTCGTGAGAGATAATATAATCCCTGTTTCATAAGCGATACTTAATTAAGCATTGCTACAATATAAAAATAATTAGAGAATATTTGTAAAAGTGTCAGAAAACCGCTCTATTCATTCGTATATATAATGAATAGAGAATGGAGTAAAGAGTGGTGATAAGGGTGAAGGATATAGAAATAGTAGAAGGTCTTCGAAAACAAGACATGTTAGCGTTACATACAGTCATTGATCAATATGGAGATTTAATTTATAAGGTGGTTCATAGTGTTTTAGATACGGCACAGAGTAAGGTGCTAGTGGATGAATGTGTTGACGATATTTTATTAATCGTTTGGTACAACATTAATAGTTATGATGAAAATCGTGGGAAGTTTAGAAATTGGCTTATATCTGTTGCGAAATTTAAAGCCATTGATTATAAACGAAAAAGTAATAAGGTCTATCAATTACAAGAGTTTCAGCAAGACATATATGTAGAAGGAAAAAATGTTAATTTAAAAAAAGAAGAGCTAGATTGTAATTTTTTCGTTTTGATTAAAGAATTGAACGAAGA
The DNA here is from genome assembly GCF_038007445.1 of Bacillus sp. FSL P2-0099. Lineage (NCBI taxonomy): Bacteria > Bacillati > Bacillota > Bacilli > Caryophanales > Bacillaceae > Bacillus > Bacillus sp. FSL P2-0099. The sequence continues at coordinate 4,466,577 of NZ_JBBOXE010000001.1, read as the reverse complement.
AGATAAGAAAATTTTTATAAAAAGGTATTTAGATGAATATAGTGTACAAGAAATAGCGCTTGAGTTCGGTATGACACGAGATACGGTGTATAGCAGGCTTTCAAGAGGGAGAAAAAAATTGAAGAAGATGTTGGGAGGGAATAGGGATGAATAAAGAAAAGTTCCTTCAGGAATTAAATAATTTGCAGTATAGTGATGATTTTGTAGATGACGATATAAATGATGAAAAAATAGATGAAAAGAAAATAAATCGTACAAAAGAAGTTGTAACAAAAAAAATTTTAATGAAACGATGTCATGAGGTTGTAAAAGAAGGATTACAGGGAAGTGAAGAGATTTTATATAGTATGTTTGCTGAAAATCCTCGCGTGAAAAATTGGCAGACAGGAACAGCGATGAGCTTAGGGGTAGGCGTTCTTGCAATGAACTTCGGTATTAATAATATGCTAATCGTTACAAATGAACGATTGTACGTGTTTTTTGTCGATCGTTATTATAATGACGTTGATCTAAAGGTATGTTTATTAAATGAAATAGCTTCTATGAAAACAATATTAGACCGTAAAGGTGGAAGTGAATTTCTGTATATAAAGTATAAAAATAATAGAGAATACGTATTGTTAGGAAACGCTGATGATTACAGAGAGCTATTTCAAATAGTAGGTGGATTGAAAATGGCAAGCGGAATAGAACTAAGGTTACAGGATAAGAAATTAAAGAGACAGTTAACTTTAAAACGAAGTGTGTTTAATATAATCATGTATTCAATTGTTATATACTTTATTTACAAAGCTTATATTAATTTTATCCCGCATTAACGGACAGTAAAACCCCCACTGATTAAAGCTTCGCTTTTGCATCAGCAAAGTGATCGTTATTGCTTGTTGATGGATCGAACATAACTGTAGGAGCGATTTGCTCTAATTCGTTTTTAATTGCTTTACCACGGAATGAAGTTATGATAATTAAATCTGGTTTTAGACGGCTGATTTCCTCTAAGTTTGGTTGTTGAAGTGTCCCAACATCTACAACATCCTTACTCGGTTTTGTTTCTGTATTTACCCATGTATTATAATTCTTAATGTCTGCCATCCATACTGGCTGAACACCAAGTGCTAATAAGTCTTCTGAATATCCCCACTCAAGTACAACAACTTTTTTCGCTGATTTATCTAACTTCGTTTCCCCTTCAGCGTGTTTAATTGTTATAGCTTGATTTGTATTGTCCGCTTTTGTTTCTTTTTTCTCCTTTTTTTGTTGTTTGTATCTGATATACGATTTATACAAATTTTAATATATTGTATTGAAGTGCATACGTGTATCAAGGTTGAAGGAGCTGAAATTCCTTTAATGAGGAAGGCGAAAGTACAAGCGAAGGGAGAGCGTATTGCATGTAATATTTATTAGAATGTAAGGAAAAAAACTTTGTTTATAAAAGGTTTGTTCCAGAGCGGGTAGTTGATAAGGAAAATAAAAACTGATTTTTATTAGAAAGATATTTTTAATTAGTGGGCTTACTTAAAAAATCGAACACGAAGGAGGGTCAACATGTCTTTATGGAGTAATAATGCAAATGGATATTGTGGATGTAATAATCAAAATGGTGTGCATGTTGATTCATGCTGTTTTAGTTGCGATGGGACAGTTCCTAAGCTCGGTCCAACAGGCGAAACGGGAGCAACAGGAGCAACAGGAGCAACAGGAGCAACAGGAGCAACAGGAGCAACAGGAGCAACAGGAGCAACAGGAGCAACAGGAGCAACAGGAGCAACAGGAGCAACAGGAGCAACAGGAGCAACAGGAGCAACAGGAGCAACAGGAGCAACAGGAGCAACAGGAGCAACAGGAGCAACAGGAGCAACAGGAGCAACGGGAGCAACGGGAGCGACAGGTCCAACAGGAGCAACAGGAGCAACGGGAATAACGGGAGCAACGGGAGCGACGGGAGCGACAGGTTCAACGGGAGCGACGGGAGCGACAGGTTCAACGGGAGCGACGGGAGCGACAGGTTCAACGGGAGCGACGGGAGCGACAGGTTCAACGGGAGCAACAGGAGCAACGGGAGCAACGGGAGCAACGGGAGCGACAGGTCCAACAGGAGCAACAGGAGCAACGGGTGAAACAGGAGCGACGGGAGTAACAGGTACAAGTATAACTGCGACGTATGCATTTGCGAATAATACATCAGGAGCGGCAATATCAGTGCTTCTTGGTGGAACAAATGTCCCACTTCCAAATAATCAGAATATCGGTCCAGGAATTACAGTTTCGGGGGGGAACACAGTATTTACGGCCGCAAATGCAGGGAATTATTATATTTCATATACAATTAATATAACGGCCTCATTATTAGTCAGTTCGCGAATTACAATTAATGGGGCACCGCTTGCTGGGACTATCAACTCTCCTGCATTAGCAACGACTTCATTTAGTGCAACAATTATTACGACTCTTGCAGCGGGGAGTGCAATTAGTTTGCAGTTGTTTGGATTGTTAGCAGTTGCCACGTTATCAACGACTACACCTGGTGCAGTTTTAACGATTATAAGATTAAGCTAAGTAACGTGAACTCTCTTATTCTTTTAAAATTAAGAGAGTTTATACATATAATAAGAAGTTAACGAAGTAAAGCATAGTTATACAAAAGTCAGAATATTATGATTGTAACGCTGTTCTGACTATAATATAATGAAAACAATCATCATGAATGAACATTCATTTATTTTCACAAGTATTGGAAGGGGGAATGAGAGTGGAAAAACCTTGGTTGCAGAGTTATCCAGAGGAGATCCCAGGTACGATTTCATATGATATTCAGCCACTTCATGGATATTTAGAGAAAATGGCTGCTCGTTATCCAGAAAAGAAAGCGCTTCACTTTTTAGGTAAAGATGTTACATTTTCAGATTTCCATGACAAGGTAAAGAAATTTGCGAATTACCTTCAAAGGCTTGGTATTGAAAAAGGCGATAGAGTTGCGATTATGTTACCGAATTGTCCGCAATCTGTAATTGGTTATTATGGTACTTTGCTTGCGGGGGGGATTGTTGTACAAACGAATCCTCTTTATACAGAAAGAGAGCTTGAGTACCAACTTCATGACTCAGGGGCAAAAGCTATTCTTTGCCTGGATTTAGTGTTTCCGAGAGTTACTAATGTTCAAACTGCCACAAAGCTTGAGCATATTATCGTAACCCGTATTGCAGATTTTTTACCATTCCCTAAAAATTTACTTTATCCATTTGTACAAAAAAAGCAGGCAAATCTTGTTGTGAATGTGTCGGAAAGCGAAACGATTCATCTTTGGAAATCGGTAGAAAGAGAAAGTAATGCTGATGTTGAAGTTCCATGTGATCCCGAAAATGATCTAGCCCTTTTGCAGTATACAGGGGGAACGACAGGGTTTCCGAAAGGGGTTATGTTAACGCATAAAAACCTCGTTTCGAACACTTTAATGGGAGCGCATTGGTTATATAATTGTAAAGAAGGAGAAGAAGTAATCCTTGGTGTCCTTCCATTTTTTCATGTGTACGGAATGACAGCTGTAATGAATTTAAGTATTATGCAAGGATATAAAATGGTGCTTATTCCGAAGTTTGATATGAAAATGGTTTTTGAAGCAATTAAGAAACATAAAGTTACACTATTTCCAGGAGCACCAACCATTTATATTGCTCTATTAAATAGTCCTCTTTTAAAAGAATATGATATTTCTTCAATTCAGGCTTGTATTAGTGGTTCTGCACCGCTTCCTGTAGAAGTGCAGGAGGAGTTTGAGAGAGTTACAGGTGGTAAATTAGTAGAGGGTTATGGATTAACGGAGTCATCACCAGTTACACATGGGAATTTTTTGTGGGAAAAGCGTGTGCCGGGAAGTATTGGGGTACCGTGGCCGGATACAGAGGCAATCATCATGTCACTTGAAACAGGAGAGTCATTACCTCCAGGTGAAATTGGTGAAATTGTTGTAAAGGGCCCACAAATTATGAAAGGGTATTGGAATAAGCCAGAAGAAACGGCAGCTGTACTGCAAGATGGCTGGCTCCATACAGGTGATGTAGGATACATGGATGAGGATGGCTTTTTCTATGTGAAAGATCGTAAGAAAGATATGATCGTTGCTAGTGGCTTTAACGTATATCCTCGTGAAGTAGAAGAAGTGTTATATGAACACGAAAAGGTGCAAGAAGTGGTAACAATCGGTGTTCCTGATCCGTATCGAGGGGAAACTGTAAAAGCGTTTGTTGTTTTGAAAGAAGGCGCTGAGTGTTCTGAAGAAGAATTAGATCAGTTTGCACGTAAATATTTAGCAGCTTACAAAGTTCCGAAGGTATATGAGTTTAGAAGTGAGTTGCCGAAGACGACAGTCGGAAAAATTTTACGCCGTGTCCTAATAGATGAAGAGAAGAGAAAGAATGAGGATGAGCAAACGGGCTAAGGCCCTTTCTTTTTGAAAAAATAGGATTGACACTTTTCTAAATAGTCAGTATTATAAGAATATGAATGACTATTCATTCAGTCATCTTCTTGAAGGGGACAGTAAAGTGAAGAAAAATAGACCGAAATACAATCAGATTATTGATGCTGCAGTCATTGTGATTGCGGAGAATGGATACCATCAAGCGCAAGTTTCTAAAATTGCAAAGCAAGCTGGGGTAGCTGATGGCACGATTTATTTATATTTTAAAAATAAAGAAGATATATTAATATCCTTATTCCAAGAGAAGATGGGAGAATTTGTTGAAACAATTCGTCAAAAAATAGCAGGAATTGAAAGCGCTGTAGCGAAGTTATTCATGTTGGTAGAAACGCACTTCTTGCTGTTGTCACAAAATGATCCTCTTGCTATCGTTACGCAATTAGAGCTAAGGCAGTCCAATCAAGACTTGCGCCTTAAAATAAATGAAGTATTAAAAGGCTACTTACAAGTTATGGATGAGATTTTAGAGACAGGTATAAAGCAAGGTGAATTTCAGGCGGATTTAAACGTTCGCGTGGCAAGACAAATGATCTTTGGAACAGTAGATGAAGTTGTGACCAATTGGGTAATGAGCGATCATAAGTATGATCTGGTCGCACTTTCAAAAACGGTACATGGGCTACTTATTGCAGCTTGTGGTTATCGTCAATAATGGGAGGGATCATGTTGAAATTCCTATCTGTAAAAGTTGAAGATCATATCGCGGTGGCGACGTTAAATCATGCGCCAGCTAATGCGATGTCTTCACAAGTTATGCATGACGTTACTGAATTAATCGATCAAGTGGAAAAGGATGATAACATTCGTATTGTTGTTTTACATGGTGAAGGACGCTTCTTCTCAGCAGGGGCAGATATTAAAGAATTTACATCTGTTACTGAAGCGAAGCAAGCAACAGAGTTAGCACAGCTTGGACAAGTTACGTTTGAGCGTGTTGAAAAATGCTCAAAACCAGTTATTGCGGCAATTCATGGAGCGGCACTTGGCGGCGGCCTTGAGTTTGCTATGTCTTGCCACATGCGCTTTGTAACTGAAAGTACAAAGCTTGGTTTACCTGAATTAACACTTGGATTAATTCCTGGTTTTGCAGGTACACAGCGCTTACCACGTTATGTTGGTAAAGCGAAAGCTTGTGAAATGATGTTAACAAGTACACCAATTACTGGTGCAGAAGCATTACAATGGGGACTTGTTAACGGAGTGTTTTCTGAAGAATCCATTTTAGAAGATACGCTTAAAATTGCAAAACAGATTGCTGGAAAAAGCCCAGCAACAACTCGTGCTGTGCTAGAGTTATTACAAACGACAAAATCGTCTCATTATTATGAAGGTGTACAGCGTGAATCACAGATTTTTGGTGAAGTATTTACGAGTGAAGATGGAAGAGAAGGCGTAGCAGCGTTTTTAGAAAAACGTAAGCCTTCATTTAGTGGTAGGTAGTCCAATTATTTTTTTAATAAAAATTAACAGAATTTTAAAATTGATAGAATCTTTCTGAAAAATAAGGGGGTAAATGGAATGAACATCTACGTACTCATGAAACGAACATTTGATACAGAAGAAAAAATCGTAATTAAAAACGGTGCAATTTACGATGGCGAAGCGGAATTCATCATCAACCCTTACGATGAATATGCGATTGAAGAAGCGATTCAAGTAAGAGATGCACAAGGTGGAGAAGTTACGGTTATAACAGTTGGTGGCGAGGATAGTGAAAAAGAACTTCGCACAGCATTAGCGATGGGCTGCGATAAAGCGGTACTAATTAACATTGAAGATGATGTTGAGAATGGTGACCAATTTACAACAGCAAAAGTGCTTGCTGAATATTTAAAAGATAAAGAAATCGATTTAATTTTAGGCGGGAACGTTGCGATTGACGGTGCATCTGGACAAGTTGGTCCACGAGTAGCTGAAGCGTTAAATATTCCATACGTAACGACGATTACGAAGCTTGAAATTGATGGTACAAATGTGAAGATTGAGCGTGATGTTGAAGGGGATACAGAAGTAATTGAATCATCATTACCTCTTCTAGTAACAGCGCAACAAGGTTTAAATGAACCGCGTTATCCATCACTTCCAGGTATTATGAAAGCGAAGAAGAAGCCACTAGAAGAAGTAGAATTAGATGATTTAGATTTAGAAGAAGATGATGTGGAAGCAAAAACAAAAACAATTGAAATCTATTTGCCTCCTAAGAAAGATGCAGGAAAAGTGTTACAAGGCGAGCTGCAAGATCAAGTAAAAGAACTTGTATCGTTGCTCCATACAGAAGCGAAAGTAATCTAATAAAATACGAAATTATATATGCAGGAGGGAAAATCTATGGCTCGTAAAGTATTAGTAATGGGTGAAGTTCGTGATGGATCGCTACGTAACGTTTCGTTTGAAGCGGTAGCAGCAGCAAAAACAATTGCAGAAGGCGGTGAAGTGGTAGGTCTTCTAGTTGGAGACAGCGTTGCCTCTTTTGCAAATGAATTGATTCATTACGGTGCAGATCGCGTTGTGACAGTTGAAAATGATAAATTAAAATCATATACATCTGATGGATATGCACAAGCGTTTTTAGCTGTATATGCTGAAGAAAAGCCAGAAGGCATTGTATTTGGACATACGGCACTTGGTAAAGATTTATCACCAAAATTAGCAGCGAAATTAGAAGCTGGTTTAATTTCTGACGTAACGGCTTTAGAAGTTGAAGGTGGAAATGTTATCTTCACTCGTCCGATTTACTCTGGTAAAGCATTTGAGAAGAAGATTGTAACAGATGGTATATTATTTGCGACAGTGCGTCCAAATAACATTGCAACTCTTGAAAAAGACGAGTCTCGCACAGCTGACGTGTCTTCTATTACAGTTGATGTGAAAGATTTACGTACAATCATTCAAGATGTTGTCCGTAAAACTGCAGAAGGTGTTGATCTTTCTGAAGCGAAAGTTATTATAGCTGGCGGACGTGGTGTGAAGAGTGAAGAAGGATTTAAACCGTTAAAAGAATTAGCTGACGTACTAGGCGGCGCTGTTGGAGCATCTCGTGGTGCTTGTGATGCAGAGTACTGTGATTATTCATTACAAATCGGTCAAACAGGTAAAGTTGTTACACCAGACCTATACATTGCATGCGGGATTTCTGGTGCGATTCAGCATTTAGCTGGTATGTCTAATTCAAAAATAATTGTTGCGATTAATAAAGATCCAGAAGCTAGTATCTTCAAAGTAGCTGACTATGGTATTGTCGGTGATCTGTTTGAAGTATTACCTCTTTTAACAGAAGAGTTTAAAAAGTTAAAAGTACATTCATGATTTGAGTACCCTTGAGTTCCAAGTGAAGTACCCCTATATATAGAAAAAGGTGAGAGATCCCCTGTCTCTCATCTTTTTAGTATTTCATCCATATTTTTATATAGTATAAAGGAACATTTTTTTGTTACAATACATAACGATACATAATATTCGCCACGTATAAAAGTTAATGATATACTCTTGGTAGAATATACTTGAAGGAGGAAATAAAATGGCAATTATAAATGCAAATGACCAAAGCTTCGCAGCTGAAACTAGCGAAGGTGTTGTACTATTAGATTTCTGGGCGCCTTGGTGCGGACCTTGTAAAATGATCGCTCCTGTATTAGAGGAAATCGATTCAGAGTTAGGCGAGAAAGTAAAAGTAGTAAAAGTGGACGTTGATGAAAACCAAGAAACTGCTCGTCAATTCGAAGTAATGAGCATTCCAGCTCTTTTCGTATTAAAAGACGGTAAAGTGGTTGATCAAGCGTTAGGATATAAACCGAAAGAAGCGTTAGTAGAATTAGTTTCTAAACACTTCTAAAATAAAGAAGCTACCATTTGGTAGCTTTTTTTATTTTCTTTTTTACAACCTTTCCGTTACAATAAAAGAACGTATGTTGGGTGTTTTGGCATAGTATGTTTTTATGTGAAAATAAAAATGATAAGCATGTAGAAATGGAGGGAGACGAGTGCACGAGCATTTAAAAGAGAAGTTAGCAATTTTGCCCGATCAACCTGGTTGTTATTTAATGAAGGATAAGCAGGGAACGGTTATATATGTCGGAAAAGCAAAGGTACTCAAAAATCGTGTGCGCTCGTACTTTACTGGTTCGCATGATGGGAAAACACTTCGGCTTGTTGGAGAAATTGTTGATTTTGAATATATTGTGACTTCCTCAAATTTGGAGGCTCTTATTTTAGAGTTAAATTTAATAAAAAAATATGATCCAAAATATAATATTCAATTAAAAGATGATAAAACATATCCTTTCATTAAAATTACAGCTGAAAAACAGCCACGCTTACTCATTACGCGAAATGTAAAAAAGGATAAAGGAAAGTACTTTGGGCCTTATCCAAATGCGCAATCGGCACATGAAACAAAGAAATTATTAGATCGTATGTATCCACTTCGTAAATGTTCAAATATGCCAGATAAAGTTTGCTTGTATTATCATATGGGTCAATGTTTAGCACCTTGTGTGAAAGAAGTAACGGATGAGCAAAACAAAGAAATTGTTGATGAAATTATTAAATTCTTAAACGGTGGGCATAAAGAAATTCGTTCAGAATTAGAAACGAAGATGTATGAGGCTTCAGAAAAGCTAGAATTTGAACGGGCGAAAGAGTTGCGAGATCAAATTGCTCATATTGATGCAATTATGGAAAAGCAAAAGATGATTATGAGTGATTTAGTGGATCGTGATGTGTTTGGATATGCAGTTGATAAAGGGTGGATGTGTGTTCAAGTTTTCTTCGTTCGAAAAGGAAAGCTAATTGAACGTGATGTTTCTATGTTTCCGATTTATGATGAACCAGAAGAGGGATTTTTAACTTTTATCGGTCAATTTTATGAAAACAGTAGTCATTTCAAGCCGAAGGAAATTGTTGTTCCAGGAAGTATAGATTCAGAATTAGTAGAGCGCTTTTTAGAAGTTGAAGCGACACAGCCGAAGCGTGGGAAGAAAAAAGATCTTGTGGAATTAGCAAATAAAAATGCGAAAATTGCACTAGAAGAGAAATTTCACTTAATTGAACGTGATGAAGAACGGACGATTAAAGCTGTTGATAATCTAGGGAAGCAACTAGGGATTGAAACACCATATCGTATTGAAGCGTTTGATAATTCAAATATTCAAGGAACAAATCCTGTTTCAGCAATGATTGCTTTTATCGATGGGAAACCAGCGAAGAAAGAATATCGGAAATATAAAATTAAAACGGTTCAAGGTCCTGATGATTACGAATCTATGAGGGAAGTTGTAAGACGCCGTTATACGAGGGCGCTTAAAGAGAATTTACCTTTACCAGATTTAATCATTATTGATGGTGGAAAAGGCCATCTGGCCGCTACAAGTGATGTTCTGGAGAATGAACTCGGATTATATATTCCGATGGCAGGGCTTGTAAAAGATGACAAACATAAAACATCACATTTAATTATTGGAGCTCCGCCTGAACCTGTGATGCTTGAGAGGAATAGCCAAGAATTTTATTTATTGCAACGCATTCAAGATGAAGTGCATAGATTTGCAATTACATTCCATCGCCAGTTGCACGGGAAATCGGTCATTCAATCAGCATTGGATGATATTCCAGGAATCGGCGATAAACGAAAAAAGGTATTGCTAAAACATTTTGGTTCATTAAAAAAGATGAAAGAAGCTTCCATATCGGAATTTGTCGAAGCAGGTATGCCGAAAAATGTTGCAGAGATGATTTATACTTATTTAACAGATAAGAAGACGTTGTAGTTTACAACGTCTTCTGTTTTTTGGTATAATTTCTGAAGATTTAAAATAAACACACCTAAATGAATATACAAAAAAGTCAACTAAACTTATATGTCTAGTTGACTGTAAGTAGATGCTACACTTCAATGAGATCTTTTATATCCCATTTAACAAGAAATGTAATAGAGTCTGAACGCTTTTTCTGTTCCTCATAGGACTCTGCAACGACGTTTCTTTGTCTTTGAATTTGCTCGGCGATAAATCCAGCTTCTAATTGATAAGATGAATGTCTTTTTTGTTTTTGACGCTCAGTAATAAGTGTACCTTTAAGTTGAAACTGCATTTCACGACGTTTATGTTCAATGATACTTAAAGTGCCCCAACCAGCTTTTTCAAAAAACTGAATGACTTCTTCAATTGTTTCTAGCGGATATTTTCTCGCAAGGTTTCTACCAGCCCAGTATAAAATACCATCTAAATCGTTACCAATTAAATCAGGTAGTAATTCTTCACGTAGCAATTCATAAGCGAAGGCGTTCAATGAAACATCTTCTAAAGATGTTATATCGATTGTATTTTTGCTCACAATATTCCCCTCTTTCTATAGGGATTATTATATAACATTTTTCATTTATAAAAATAGATTTTTCTTTGGGGAAATCTGAATATATAAGAAAAAAAAAGAATTGGCAAATTATATGCAAATTATGTGCAAATTATGTATACGTTTTCTTGACGCTTCGACAAAAATAGGGGTAAAATGAACTTGTTATCAAATTATGCTGAAATATTTCGAATAATTTTTTCAGTTTTTCTTATGCCAATAGTGAAAAAACATTATTGTTGTAAATTAATCTGAAAACAGCAGTCAAACATTCAAGGGGGTAATGGGGACATGAAAGGCCGCGAGTATACGTTTCGTAAGTGGCACTCATTAATGGGGGTCATTCCGGTTGGTGTCTTTTTGACGCAACATTTAATTGTAAACAACTTTGCAACAAGGGGAGCAGAGGCTTTTAACAAAGCTGCAGGCTTTATGGAGCTCCTTCCATTCCGGTATGCGCTAGAAATTTTCATCATCTTTTTACCTATACTGTACCATGCTATATATGGCTTATATATTGCATTTACAGCTAAGAACAATGCGGTATCTTACGGCTATTTCCGTAACTGGATGTTCGTCTTCCAACGAATTTCAGGTATCGTTACGCTGATCTTCATTTCTTGGCACGTCTGGGAAACTCGTATTCAAGCATTGTTAGGTAAAGAGGTAAACTATGATATGATGGCAGATATTTTAAACAACCCATTTATGTTTGGTTTCTATTTAGTTGGTGTTGTTTCAACAATTTTCCACTTTGCAAATGGACTATGGACATTCTGTATAAGCTGGGGAATTACAGTATCTCCACGTTCACAAAGAATCTCTACTTATGTAACATTAGCTATTTTCTTAGGTCTATCTTATGTAGGTGTGAGTGCATTATTAGCGTTCATCGATCCACAGCTAGCAAACCAGTAAGGAGTGGGAGAGCATGAAAGGGAAACTTATAGTAGTCGGCGGTGGCTTGGCTGGCTTAATGGCAACGATTAAAGCGGCAGAAGCAGGAGTAAATGTTGAACTATTTTCTTTAGTACCAGTAAAACGTTCACATTCTGTATGTGCCCAAGGTGGAATTAACGGTGCCGTAAATACAAAAGGTGAAGGGGATTCTCCATGGATCCACTTTGACGATACAATTTATGGTGGGGACTTCTTAGCGAACCAACCACCAGTTAAAGCGATGTGTGATGCAGCACCTGGTATTATTCATTTAATGGATCGCATGGGTGTTATGTTCAACCGTACGGAAGAAGGACTTCTGGATTTCCGTCGTTTCGGTGGAACACAACATCACCGTACAGCATTTGCTGGCGCAACAACTGGTCAACAATTACTATATGCATTAGATGAGCAAGTACGTCGTCATGAAGTAGCAGGACTTGTAACGAAATATGAAGGTTGGGATTTCTTACGAGCTGTTGTAGATGATGAAGGTGTGTGCCGAGGAATCGTCGCGCAAGACTTACAAACTATGGAGATAAAAAGTTTCCAAGCTGATGCCGTGATTATGGCAACAGGGGGCCCTGGTATCATCTTTGGAAAATCAACAAACTCTATTATTAATACAGGTACAGCAGCGTCTGCTGTATATCAACAAGGTGCATATTATGCGAACGGTGAGTTCATTCAAATTCATCCAACGGCAATTCCTGGAGACGATAAGTTACGTCTTATGAGTGAATCTGCACGTGGTGAAGGTGGACGTGTTTGGACGTATAAAGATGGTAAGCCATGGTACTTCTTAGAAGAAAAATATCCAGCTTACGGAAACCTTGTACCTCGTGATATTGCAACGCGTGAAATCTTTGATGTTTGCGTAGAGCAAAAACTAGGTATTAACGGTGAAAACATGGTGTACTTAGATCTTTCTCATAAAGATCCGAAAGAACTAGATATTAAACTTGGTGGAATTATTGAAATCTATGAGAAATTTACAGGTGATGATCCTCGTAAACTACCAATGAAAATCTTCCCAGCAGTTCACTATTCAATGGGCGGATTATGGGTTGATTATAAGCAAATGACAAGTATTCCAGGTTTATTTGCAGCAGGTGAGTGTGATTATTCTATGCACGGTGGTAACCGCCTTGGTGCGAACTCATTATTATCAGCAATTTACGGTGGTATGGTAGCAGGACCGAACGCAATTGAGTATATGAAAGGTCTTTCTAAATCATCTGATGCTGTTTCATCTACTGTATATGAGCAAAATGAATTAATCGAAACAGAGAAATTTAACAATATTTTAATGCTTGATGGTAACGAAAATGCATATGTTCTTCATAAAGAGCTTGGAGAATGGATGACAGATAACGTTACAGTAGTTCGTGAAAATAAAAAGTTACTAGAAACTGATGCGAAAATTGAAGAGTTAATGGCGCGTTACAAACGCATTAACATTAACGATACAGCTAGATGGAGTAACCAGGGTGCTTCATTTACACGCCAACTTGCAAATATGTTCGAGTTAGCACGTGTTATTACAATTGGCGCATATAACCGTAATGAAAGCCGCGGAGCGCATTACAAACCAGAATTCCCAAATCGTGATGATGCAAACTTCTTAAAAACTACGATGGCGAAATTTGAGGGAGAAGGAAAGGCACCAGCATTCCATTACGAAGAAGTGGATGTTTCATTAATTAAACCACGTAAACGTGACTATTCCTCAAAACATGATGTAGCTGCTAAGGGTGAAGAGAAGGGGGATAAGCAACATGTCTGAGAAAACAATCCGCCTCATCATTACGAGACAAGATGGACCAGATGCACAAGAGTTTGATCAAGAGTTTGAAATTCCATATCGTCCAAATATGAACATTATTTCGGCACTGATGGAAATTCGTCGTAATCCTGTTGATTCAAAAGGAAACCAGACGACTCCGATTGCATGGGATATGAACTGTTTAGAAGAAGTATGTGGTGCTTGTTCGATGGTGATTAACGGAAAACCACGTCAATCATGTACAGCTCTTATTGACCAGTTAGAGCAACCAATTCGCTTAAAGCCGATGAAGACATTCCCGATTGTACGTGATTTACAAGTTGACCGTAGCCGTATGTTTAACGCGTTAAAACGGGTTAAAGCTTGGATTCCAATCGACGGTACGTACGACCTAGGGCCAGGTCCAAGAATGCCAGAGAAAAAGCGTCAATGGGCATATGAACTTTCGAAATGTATGACATGTGGTGTTTGCTTAGAGTCATGTCCGAACGTAAACAGTAAGTCTGACTTTATTGGACCAGCACCGCTTTCACAAGCGCGTTTATTTAACTCGCATCCAACTGGTGAAATGCATAAAGCAGATCGCTTACGTGCAATTATGGGTGATGGAGGACTTGCAAACTGTGGTAACTCTCAAAACTGTGTGCAATCATGTCCGAAAGGTATTCCATTAACAACTTCAATTGCAGCATTAAACCGTGATACAACAATTCAATCGTTCAAAGATTTCTTTGGTAGCGATAATAACTATTAATAAATATTGCCTCTTCATGTTGAAGAGGCAATATTTATAACTTTATATTTCTGTTTATTCTGTTTATACCGCATTAACGGGCAGTAAAACTCCCACTGATTAAAGTTTCACTTTATTTTAAGGGCGAAAAGGAGAGGGAACGATGAAGAGAATTTCTTATATTGAAGACTTTGAGCAATGGGAAAGTGATTTTTCATTTTATAATCCTGTCAAAGTTCGTTTTGGTGAAGTAGATATGTTTGGACATGTAAATAATGTCGTTGCTTTTACATATTTTGAAGAAGCGCGTATCGCATTGTTTAAAGAACTCGGATTTATGCAAGAATGGACACATGAATCATCAGAAACGATGATAGTCGTCGCAGATCTACAATGCAATTTTATTAAACAAATTTATTTTGATGAGCAGTTGAAAGTATATGTAAAGGCGGGAGCGGTTGGGAATTCCTCTTTAGATTTACACTATATGGTCAAAAATGCAGAAGGAGAAGTTTGCTTAGTTGGACGCGGTATGATGGTCCAAGCATCGAAAAAAACTGGAAGAGGCGAACCGTGGACTGAGGAATGGAAGGAATTATTACAATAATAGAATAAAAGAAAAATAAGAGAGCGATTCGCTCTCTTATTTTTTGTCCTTCGTTGCCTCTTCTAATGTTAGGTGGTGCTTATATATGTATGCGGCATATGGATTGCCAACGTAGCGTAAGTGCCACGGTTCATATGAATATTCTGTTGTCTCTGTTTTATCCTCTAAATAACGAATGACAAATCCGAACTCATGGGCATGTTCTGCAACCCATTTTCCTTCTGCTGTCTCTCCGAAAATTGGTTCTAATTGGAATTTGGCAGATTTTGAGCTAATATCCATTGCTAGACCAGTTTGATGCTCACTTGTTCCAGGAATTGCACTTACCGAATCAGCTTCAGCTTTTCCTTGGCGTTTAATATATGTGTTATGTAATGACTGTTGGCGTTTGTAAGAACGGTAACCTGAAACTGCTGTAAGTTCTAAACCTTCTTCTTTTGCTGCTTGGAACATCTGCTCAAGAGCGTCTGCAGCATCTTTACGAAGTAATGTTTTCTCTTTATCTTTTGGACTAGTAAATGGTACGTTCGGTTTCGTCAAATCTTCTGGAATGTACCCATCTGGTAATTTACGATGTTTATTGACTAATACAAGAGCAGAATCTGGGTTTGTTACAACGGAAAATTTATCATTTAGTTTCTTTGCATTAGGATTAGCTTTTGGAAAAGCAGGGATTTCTTCTTTTGGATGGTTACTATGCTTTTGACTTTCGACAGCTTTCGCCTCGTTTTGCAGTGGTGATTTAGGACCAAAGTAAGCGAAAGATGTGATACCGATTACAATAGTAGCGGCAGAAATAATTATTATCTTTTTCATGATACCTTGTAATCACTGTCCTTTCTTAATAAAATATGTATCGGTTTTATTATAAGTCTAGCTTATTGAAAAAGAAATATAAGAGTCGTAACGTAATAGAAATGCAAAGAAAATGTCAGAAAATGTGTGAAAATGTAGTATTTTTTCATATAATTCATTTCTTATCTTTCATGAAGTTCATTTTTTATGTAATATATGTATATAAGAAGATGTAGCGATTATCGAGAATAAAAGACCTCTTGTATAGACTAGGAGTGAATGGGAATGGATTTTGCAACAATTATTGGAATCATTTTAGGGGTATTAGCGGTAGTCGTAGGGATGGTCGTCAAGGGCGCTGACATAACAGCCTTACTAAATCCTGCCGCAGCACTAATTATTTTCGTCGGTACATTTGCTGCAGTGTGTATTGCCTTTCCGATGAATCAACTAAAAAAAGTTCCAAAATTATTTAAAGTTCTTTTTGGTTCAAATAAAAAAGATTTAAGTTATGAACAATTGCTAGAATTATTTGTTCATTGGACATCTGAGAGTAGAAAATACGGTATTTTGTCTTTAGAGCAACAATTAGATGAAATTGAAGATGAATTTCTTTTGCGTGGTATGAAGTTTGTGATTGACGGTGTATCTGCAGAGGATTTAGAACAAATTTTAGAAGCCGAATTAGAAGCGATTGAAGAGAGACATGCAAAAGGGGCTGCTATTTTTTCGCAAGCTGGTACATATGCACCTACACTAGGGGTTTTAGGTGCTGTTATTGGTCTAGTAGCTGCACTTGGAAATTTAACTGATATTGAAAAGCTAGGGCATGCTATTTCAGGTGCGTTTATTGCAACGATTTTCGGTATTTTTTCAGGTTACGTATTATGGCATCCGTTTGCAAATAAATTAAAGCAAAAGTCTGCTGCTGAATTAGAGAAGAAACGTTTAATTATTGATTGTTTATTAATGTTACAAGAAGGTACATATCCGTTTATTATGAAGAACCGTATTTTAGGTGCACTTTCTGCAACTGAGCGTAAAAAGCTAGAAAAAGGAGCAGAAAAAAATGCGGAGTAAGAAAAATAGAAGAGGTAAAAAGAAAAAACATGATGAGCATATCGATGAAACTTGGTTAATTCCATATTCTGATATGTTAACGTTGTTATTTGCATTGTTCATCGTATTATTCGCAATGAGTAGTATAGATGCTGCGAAGTTTAAACAGATGGCAGTTGCTTTTCGAAGTGAGTTAGCCGGTGGAACAGGAAATAAAGAGTTTTTAAGCGATCAAAAACCAAATGAGGAAAAAGAATTATCAGCAAATAGCCTTGAGGCAGAACAAGCAAAAAAACAAGCGGAAGATAGAGCTAAAGAAAAAAAAGAAATGGATGAGTTGAAAGCATTACAAAAAAAGATTGATCAATATATTAATGAGAAACAACTATCCTCTTCTTTTCAAACTAAGTTAACTGAAAAAGGATTAATGTTAACGATATTAGAAAATGTACTATTTGATTCAGGGAAAGCAGATGTGAAGTTGGAATCGTTAGGGATTGCAAAAGAGATGTCTAACCTACTTGTTTCAGCATCACCTCGTGAAATTACAGTGTCGGGTCATACAGATACGGTTCCTATCGCAAATGCTCAGTTTGCATCAAACTGGGAGTTAAGTACACAGCGTGCCGTTAATTTTATGCAGGTATTACTTCAAAATAAAGATTTGCAACCAGAAAAATTTAGTGCAATTGGTTACGGAGAATACCGTTCAATTGCACCAAATGATACACCAGAAGGAAAAGCAAAAAATAGACGTGTAGAAGTATTTATTTTACCTTTAACAAGAAATATGCAATAAAAGAGGATGGCGAAAGCCATCCTCTTTGTTATTTTGCATCAAATGATTTTAAATTGTCACGACGAATTTTATCTTTTTCTGCATCTGATTTTTTGAAATCATAGTCATATAAAGCGCCTTCCCAATCGCCATACATCGGATTAGGGAAAAGGATGAATTTCTCACCAAATTGTGCTTTTGAATCTGCGACTGTTTCATTGCGATCTTTTACAGATTTTCCATCAAAACCAGTGAAGTCAGATAAGTTATCACCGAAGAATAGGACAATATCATGTGTTTGAGAAACAAGTTCACGGCGTTTTTCTTTTCCTTTTTCTTTCGGGTCTTGTAGTAATATGTGTTCTTTCGTTGCTTGAGGAGCACCTACACGCTCGAGATTTTTAATTGTTGCATCTAGTTGATTCGTTTTACGATTTGAGATGTAGTAAATATCTACACCTTTAGACTCTGTATATTTTAAGAAATCAATAGCGCCTGGAAGAGCTTCAGCTTCAGCCTTATTAATCCAATCGTCCCATTTATAAGGATAGCCTTTTCCTGTTTTTACGCTCATTGCTTGATGAGGACTGTTATCTAAAACAGTTTCATCTAGATCAAGTACGATAGCAGGTTTTTTTTCTGTCCCTTTTGCAAGAGCTGCATCAAGCTTTAATTGACCAATATTGTAACCTTGGTAGTAAAGTGCTTTCGTTTCACCAGCAGTTTGATACCATAAATCGGCCATCAATTGCTGGTCTGTTAATTTTACTTTTTCTTCTTTCGCCACTGTTTTCTCAGCTGTTCCTGAACATGCTACAAGCGATGTGGAAAGAACGGCTACAGATAATAAAGTGGTAATACCCCTCTTCATCTTCATATGTATCCTCCTTGATGTTAGTAAATCATTTAATATTATATATTAAAATATAATGCTTTTTATATTTTTTTTTATGAACATTTGCATATTGTCTTTTGTATATGTAGTAGTTTGTCCTATATTAGAAAGATGGGTTAAATAATAATAATTATTTTGACAAGTTTTATTGTCGTAATGACAATTATAATTGACAAAAACGGGATTTTTATTTACAATTTTAACTAAATGAAACAAATGATGGGTTAGGTGTAGTGATACATATAAGAGAATGAAATATAGTACTATATTTCATTCTGAACAATCATAGGCTTTAACAGAGGGTACGAATGATAATAAAGGGGAGGCTTTATACATTGAGTTTACAAATTCAAAACTTAACAAAAATATTCGGAGAATCTAAAGCGGTTAATGGTTTGCAAATCTCGTTACCGAAAGGTGAAGTGTTAGGGTTACTTGGCCGAAATGGTGCAGGGAAAACAACGACAATTAAAATGTTACTAGGCTTATTAACGCCAAATGAAGGTTCTATTACGTGGGATGGAAAATCATTTGGTGATAGCGGGGTAACAATTGGATATTTACCAGAAGAAAGAGGATTGTATACAAAAAGTAGAGTAATAGATCAGTTGCGATATTTTGGCAGATTAGAAGGAATGACGAAGAAAGAAGTGGATCTTGCAATTGATCACTGGTTAGAGCGATTAGCAATCCCAGAATATAAATTTAAAACGGCAGGGGAGCTTTCGAAAGGGAATCAACAAAAAATTCAATTGATTGCTGCTCTTCTTCATGATCCAGAACTTCTTATTTTAGATGAACCATTTAGCGGACTTGATCCAGTTAATGCGGGAATGTTAGCTAATATTATTGGAGAACAAGTACAGAGTGGAAAGACAATTATTTTATCAAGTCATCGTATGGAGCAAGTAGAGGCTTTTTGCCAACATGTATGTATTTTGAAAAAAGGCGAAGCGGTCGTAGAAGGACAGTTAAGTGATATTAAGAAAGAATACGGTTTCCGTAATTTAACTATTGAAGATACAGTAGAGAATGAAAAGGGATTAGAAGCTATACACGTTCCGTATGAAAAACAACAAGGCCTTCTTTATGTAAAAGTACAAGGCGATGCAGAAGCTCTAAAGATTTTGCAACAATTGCAAGAACAAGGTGTTGGTTTACGACAATTTAAAATGTTAGAGCCGACGTTAAACGAAATCTTTGTAGAGAGGGCGAAATAAAGATGCG
Source organism: Bacillus sp. FSL P2-0099 (assembly GCF_038007445.1). Lineage (NCBI taxonomy): Bacteria > Bacillati > Bacillota > Bacilli > Caryophanales > Bacillaceae > Bacillus > Bacillus sp. FSL P2-0099. The sequence continues at coordinate 4,446,930 of NZ_JBBOXE010000001.1, read as the reverse complement.
TAAATTTTCTCATGTATTTTCATTTTATTTTAAAGAAGCATTTTTATCTAAAAAATCATTAATTACGAGTGCGATTTTATTTTTGGTTGTGTTTGGGATTTTTGCATTTAATCATTTTACTTCAGGCGATGATAAAAATAAGGATAAAGATAAAATTGCAGTTGTAGTAGAGAGTTCCGCATACAAAGTACAAAAAGAAGAGCTAAATAAGCTATTGCCATCAGCAAAAATAACGGTCGGTTCAAAAGATGATTTTGATAAACTACATAAGCAAGTAGAAGAGGGAGATTTAGATGGTCTATTCCATGTGACGGAAAAGAATGGAGTTCCAGAAGTTACGTATATGTTTAATAAGTTACCTAGTGAAACAACTTCTACAATTATAGCTAGTTATTTAAAAGCGCAATATACGGCGGTAACAATTGCTAAACATAATGTTTCACCGGAAATTGCACAGCAATTGCAAACCGAAATTTCTGTGAAACAAGAAGCGATAAAAGATCGTTCTGCTTCCGCAGGAATCGCATATTTCTTTACATTTGCTTTGTATATGTTTATTATCATGTTCGGAAGTACAATTGCGATGAATATTGCTTCTGAAAAAGCTTCTCGCGTTATGGAAGTTATGATTCCGAAAGTAAAACCACTTACGATGATGTATGCGAAAATTTTAGCGGTTGTTTCAACGGCGTTATTACAACTTGCCATATTGGCATGTGGTTACTTGGTTCCTTGGTTACTAGGATGGGTAGATTTAGAAAATGGTTCATTATTTGGAGCGCCAATTGATTTTACAAAGATAGATGCACAAGTTATCGGTATGTTCCTTATTTATTTTGTTACAGGATATTTCCTTTATGCGATGATGTATGCGGCTGCTGGAGCGGTTGTCTCTAGGACTGAGGATTTACAAGGTGTTATATTGCCAGTATCGATTTTAATAATGGCCGCGTTCTTTATAAGTATTAAATCGCTAGGTGATCCAAATAGTACTGTTGTTGTTGTAAGTTCTTACGTTCCATTCTTCAGCCCGATGATCACATTCTCACGCTTTGTAGCTGGTGAAGCTGGTATGTTAGAAATTACGATAACAATGGCGGTTCTTTTAACAACAATCGGTATATTAAGTGCTGTTACAAGCCGCATTTACGTAAACGGTGTAATGAATTACTCTGATAAAGTGAAGTTTAAAGATTTGGCGAAATTTATAAAGCGTCAATAATAGAGGGAAAGCATGATTTTCTCATGGAATCATGCTTTTTCTTTACCCCGCATTAACGGGCAGTAAAACTCCCATCTCAAAATTCAGCTGGAGCAAAGAAGTTAGATGGGAGATCAACTGCCCGTAAACGCCCGATTGGTTCAACTAATAATCAGTGGGGGATGAACAAAACCCCCACTGATTAAAGTTTCACTTTATGTATAAATTAAAAATAGTATATAATAATAAGAGTTGTCTTTTAATAGAATGAATAAAAAGGAGGGTGTGCAGATGGGAATTAGTAGTCGTTTTACAGTAGGTGTTCATATGTTAACGTTACTTGCAATAGATCGAAACTCTCGCTGTACCTCTGAATGGATTGCTGGTAGTGTGAATACAAATCCAGTTGTGATTCGTCGCATTACAGGAATGTTGAAGAGAGCAGGACTTGTTGATGTACAAGCTGGTAAAGGTGGTACGACACTTGCTCGTGATTTAGATGAAATTACATTACTTGATGTATATAAAGCTGTGGAAGTTGTAGAAGAAGGACATCTATTTTCTTTCCATGAAAATCCCAACATTGAATGTCCAGTAGGAGCTAATATTCAATCGGTATTAGAGATTATTTTAATACAATCGCAAGAAGCGATGGAAAACGTACTTGCAAATGTAACGGTGCAGCAATTAGTTACAAATTTAAAGTCGAAAATTAAAGAATAAAAAAAAGCGAGCTTCCTCATGATGAGGGCTCGCTTTTTTTTATTCGGAAATATTGGAAGTTCTATTTTTCCGTATTTAAAATAAACTTTCCTACAACAGCTGCTACGATACCACCAAAAATTGGGGCAACGATGAACACCCATAGTTGAGAAATTGCTTCTCCGCCAGCGAATAGAGCTGGTGCGATACTACGAGCTGGGTTAACAGATGTTCCAGTTAACGGAATACCTAATAAGTGAATTAATACTAATGTGAAACCAATTACTAGTCCAGCTAAAGAAGAACTTCCCTTTTTGCCTGTTACAGCAACGATAACTAAAACAAATACGAAAGTTAAAATGAATTCAACTAAAAATGCTCCAGATAAACCAAGAGTTCCAAAACTATTTTGTCCTAAATTATCTAAAGGTAATTTAGCAGATCGTAAAATTGTTACTAACGTTGCAGTTCCTAATAAACCACCTAAAATTTGAGCTAATAAATAATAGCTAAGTTCCATAGCGTTCATTCTTTTGTTGATGAACATAGCGATTGATACTGCTGGGTTAATATGACATCCAGAAATTGTTCCAATGCTATATGCCATAGCCACGATAGATAATCCGAAAGCCATAGCGATACCTAATGTTCCAATCCCTTCAATTCCGCCACCAATGACAGCTACTCCAGTTCCGAATAATACAAGTACAAATGTACCAATAAATTCAGCAATTGCTTTTTTTAACATAATTTACCTCCTATTAATGCACATGAAAGGTATTATAACATAGGTTTTAGTATAAACAGCTAATGAAATACTATTCTGATAAGGCGAAATAGGGAGATAATAAAAATAGATATGGTTCTATGAAGAAGAACCATATCTATTTTTATGCTGATTTTTTTTGTTTAATGACTGGAACAGAACGGTTTAAAACACTATTTACGATCATTCCTAGCATGATAATAATCATCCCAATCAGTGACAGCCCGCTAGGGAATGAACCATTTAAGAAAATAATCTCACCAAGCACAGTGAAGACCATCGTTCCAGCTTGTGTTGCTTCAACAGCTCCAAGTAAAGCAAGATTGTCTTTTGCTAAGTCAGTAGCAAAGAAAAATGTCATCGTCGCAATAACTCCGGAACATAATGCTAACAAAAATCCTTGCATCATTTGACTTGATGATGGAATACCGGTAGTGGAAAATCCGTATATACCAAGTAGGATTGTAATAGGGAGACTTCCGATTGCCATTCCTAATACACGTTGGAATGTATCAAGACGCCCGCCAACAAGTTCCATCATTTTTCGGTTACCGAACGGATATAAGAAAGCCGCTAATACGACAGGTAAAAATCCCGAGATGAACTGAGTCATTGTAATATGACCCGCTGCAGTCGCTTGCATACAAATTACACCAAGTAAAATAAATAATGCTACATATAAACTGCGAAGTGGAATTTTTCCACGTACAAGTTTTGTACCTGATTTCGTTTCTATTTTAACGAAAAATAATGGTGATAGTAGTAAACCTGCTAATATCGTAACTTGCCAAGTTCCAGCAACGAGCCAAGCTGGAGAAAAAACAGCTGCGAAACTTAATAAAGAATAGAAGCCGATGCCAGCGACCGAGCCCCACCCGATCCATACAAATGGATGTTTTTTTAATTCTGCCCATAAAGCTCCTAAGTTTTTGCGAAATAAAACGATAAGGAATAAAATAGGGAGAGCAAATAGAAAACGGAAGGAAGCAGTCCAAGCCCAGCTTGTTCCAGATACATTCATTGCTCTGTTAATAATAAAGGTTGCAGAAAAAAAGGCCGATGATAAAAGACCTAGTAATATTGCGCGCATGAAGTATGGCACTCCTTTCGGAATTGAGTATTTATGTATAGTATAATATACTTAAAGTTAATAAAAGTAAACTATTTTATATTTTAAGGTGGTTTTTATATATGAAAGAAAATGAAGATATGCAAACGAAAGAAGTAATTCAGCAAGTAGGTCAGCTATTAAGACAAATTCGAAATGAACAAAAATTAAGTTTAGAAGAATTAGCCCAAAAAACAGGGGTTAGTAAATTAACATTAGGGAAAATTGAGAGAGGCGAAACGAATCCAACGTTAGCTGTTATTTGGAAAATAACGAAAGGGTTATCGATTCCTTTATCGAGATTAATGGTTGTTGGAGAACCTGTAGCTGTTGCGCGCTGCGGAGAAGGATTTGCAGTAGATGTAGGACAAGCATGGCATTTAGAAACGATGTTCCGTTACACGAAAGAAACAGGGATGGAAATGCACCGTGCTTGTTTAAGAGCGAATAGTATATATGAACCGGAAGCTCATCATGAAGGAGCAATTGAGCTTGTAACAGTAATGAAAGGGAAAGTTTCTATTCAAGTTGAGAATGACGTATATGTGCTAAATGAGTTTGACTCCATTCAGTTTGAAGCTAATAAGAAACATAGTTATAAAAATGAAGAGGATGAAGTAGCGGTATTACATTTAACGATGAAATATTCTTCATGAAAAAATCCCCTATAGAAAAATCTATAGGGGATTTTTTATACGCTATGCTCAAATATATGAAAGAATGTTATTAGTAAGAGCGTGGCATAAGTAATAAACAAATAAAATAAACTAAAAACCCCGTCCCAAAACATAAAATAGCAATGACCCAAAGTATGCGAATGAGAGTAGAGCTAATATCAAAATATTCTCCTAAACCACCGCATATACCAAATAACATTTTATCAGTTTCGGATTTATATAACCTCTTCGACATATTATGATCCTCTCCTTTTTATATCACCGCTGTTATGTATGAGTGATACAGTGTACTTTTATTCTATATGGAAATTTATGAGAAGACCATTAGGTTATATTACATTTTTTTGTGAAAGGACAATACAGTGGATTAATTGTCTTAATTTTCAGTTGGTATTAAAATGAAAATGAGGGTGTGACGTATTTTCTAATATAAGGTGGGGAAATGGTAATGACATTATATTGGTTGACTAATGTAAAGCTTGAAACAGGTTATACATATGAAGAAGCGAAAATTTCACAAACGGAAACTGAGATATGCAGTCTTCTTATTGAAGATGGGCGAATTAAAAGAATTATAGCGGGAATCGCCCAAGAGGAAGGAACGTTAACTTTTGATGCTAATCGTTTATTAGTTTTACCAGCTTTTGAAGAGATGCATATTCATATTGATAAAACATATTATAGTGGGCCTTGGAAAGCTTGTATGCCAGCAGAAAATATTTTTACACGTTTTAATGAAGAAAAAACGATTTTACCAAAGCAATTAGCAACTGCTCAAGACAGGGCGGAAAATATGCTAGAGTTATTGCTTCGAAATGGCGCAACAAATATTAGAACGCATTGTAATGTGGATCCGGTTATTGGACTTCGTAATTTAGAGGCAACGTTAGCGGCTTTAGGAACATATAAAGATCGGTTGTCTGGTAGAATAGTTGCATTTCCGCAACATGGATTATTGCGAAGTAATTCTATGCAACTTGTGAAAGATGCGATGCGTATGGGCGCACAATTAGTTGGCGGAGTGGACCCAGCTACAGTAGATAATGATATTGAAAAATCATTACATACGATTATGGACATTGCGGTAGAATTTAATGCGGATGTTGATATTCATTTGCACGATGCGAATAATCTTGGAACGTTTACAATGAAGAGATTAGCAAGTCTAACGGAAGAAGCAGGATGGCAAGGTCGTGTAACAATTAGTCATGCGCTTGGACTTGGTGGTGTTACTGATAAAGAAGCTGAAGAAGTGGCAGAAAGACTAGCAGCATTAAAGATTGATATCACTTCAACCGTTCCAATCGGTAAACAAGTAATCCCAATTCCATTATTAGATCGAAAAGGAGTTAAAGTTTCATTAGGAAATGATAGTATTACAGATCATTGGTCTCCGTTCGGCACAGGTGATATGCTTCAAAAGGCAAATCGATTGGCAGAACGATTTGGTTGGAGTGATGAAAGGTCTTTAGGGAAAGCTCTTCGTTTTATTACTGGAGGGAAAGAAATGTTAAATAATGAAGGAAAACGAGTGTGGCCGAATGTAGGGGATGAGGCAAGTTTTGTTTTAACGAATGCAACATGCGCCGCGGAAGCAGTGGCTCGTCAAACAGAGAAGCGTGTAGTTATGTATAAAGGGAATGTTGTTATAGGGGATTTAGATCAAGTGAAATCTGATAATCTTGTATAGAGGAATCGTTTAGATGTTTTTAGAAGGGTTCTAATTGTGAAAATAGAACCCTTCTTTTTTATTTAGTAGAAACAGGGAAGTACTATACTTCCTTATAAGGAAGCAAGAAGGGATGAAAAGTTTGGACAATCAACATAATCAAAATCATATTATGGGAACTTTGCAATGGTTTATTTTTTTATTAGCAAACTCAATCGCGCTACCAATTGTCGTTGGCGGATTATTTCATCTTACGACGGAAGAAGTATTTTATTTAATGCAGCGTACGTTTTTCGTAGTTGGTATATCTTCTTTTTTACAAGGATGGCTTGGACATAAGCTTCCGATTGCGGATGGACCAGCTGGATCTTGGGTTGGTGTATTTACCGTGCTTGCTTATGCAACTGTAGGGCAGGATCAATTACATAGTACATTGCAAATTTTAGAATTAGGAATGATGGTTGCGGGAGTTGTTTTAATAGGGCTAGGAGTAACGGGAGTTATCGGGCGTATTTTATTTTTATTTACGCCGCTCGTGACAGGGACGTTCTTACTTTTATTATGTTTACAATTAAGTGGTGTATTTTTAAAAGGAATGCTAGGAATTACAGCTACTGTTTCTCAAATTGATGGATTTACAGCATTAATTGCTTTTGGCATATTTTTATTCGTAGTCATACTCTCCAACTTCGGAAAAGGGTTTGTTAAAAGTTATGCGGTTTTAATAGGGTTAATTAGTGGCTGGATTATTTTTCTCATTGCAGGAAAAGTGACGATCCCATCTCAAGTAACTCATTTTGTGCAACTTCCACATATATTCGCGTGGGGAATTCCAAAATGGAATACAGGTATGGCTGTATCAAGTTTCGTTATGGTATGTATTTTAGTTTCAAATACAGTGGCAGCTATTATAGCAATTAATCAAGCTACCATTCATAAAGCGACTATTGAACAAAAACAGTTGAAGGATGGAACGTGGGTTGGAGGGATTTCACATATCATTTCCTCTGTATTTTCAACTGTAGGTGTCGTTCCGTTACCAGCAACGGCAGGGTTTATACGCTTAACAAAACAAAAATATATACGATCGTTCTTAATGGCATGTGCGTTACTAGTCGTAATGTCTCTTTTTCCAAGTATCATTCGTTACTTAGCGTCTTTACCATCCGCTGTCGCATCAGCCGTTTTAATGGCTTCGTTCGTACAGTTAATTGGAATTGGATTTAATAATATAAAACAAGTGCCAATCAGCGAAAGGAATGTAACGATTTTAGGAGTTGCTATATTATTTGGAAGTGGTGTTATGTTTTTACCGTCTGGAGCACTCCAATCCTTGCCGTCTGTGATGCAATATATATTCGGAAATGGTTTGTTCGTAGGTACAGTTGTCAGCATATTACTAGAACAAATATGGCGTACTGAAAAGTAAGTGGATAAAAAGAGTGTACGCACTGTATAAAAGTCTAAAATAACATAAGAAATAAAGCCCATTTTCATTCACCACCTGCACATTTCGTTCATACAATATCTTGACTAAATAAACACCCAACTTACACATATACAGCTCTGGCTTAAGCAAGGAGGGTTATACCAGTTGAAGGAAAAAGCGTATCAATCTAAACCGTTACTCACAAAGAGAGAAAGAGAAGTATTTGAATTACTGGTTCAAGATAAAACGACGAAGGAAATTGCAGGTGAACTGTTTATAAGTGAAAAAACAGTACGTAATCACATCTCAAACGCAATGCAAAAGCTAGGGGTTAAAGGACGTTCACAAGCAGTTGTTGAGCTTCTTCGTATGGGAGAGCTCGAACTATAAGAAAGCAGCCGACTTTTATACAAAAGGTCGGCTATTTTTCTGTTTGTTTCATGCTCCATATGAATGATAAGAATGTTTCATACATAAATAGGTAGTAAGGAGGGGATATGTTGAAAAGGGTATTATTAGTTTCAACAAGCGCTCATGATTTGAATGGACACCCGACTGGTTTGTGGCTGGAAGAGCTCGCAGCTCCTTATCATTTATTTAAAAAAGCTAAGTTCGATGTTGATATTGTGTCGATAAAAGGCGGGAGAGTACCAATTGATAGAGTGTCTATTCCGAATGGCATACCTCGTGAATTTAAGCATGTCGCTTCTTTATTGCAAAATACGAGGGCGATTTCAACTGTTCACTCTTCAGAGTATGATGCGGTATTATTTTGTGGTGGGCACGGGGCGATTGTAGATTTTCCAGGTAATCCATATGTAGCAAATTTAATTGAGAATATGTACAATAATAACCGGATCGTAGCGGCTGTTTGTCACGGGGTAAGTTCTTTAGTTGGTGTGAAAAATAAAGATGGCTCGTTTTTTGTTGCCGGTAAGCGTATAACAGGTTATACAAACGATGAAGAAAAAGCTGTACATTTAGAAAATCGAGTTCCGTTTTTGCTAGAAAGTAAGTTGAAAGAAGAAGGGGCTTTATTTTATGTAGCACCTAATTTCACGCCGCATGTTGTAGTAGGTTATTCCTTAGTTGTCGGTATTGGTTCGATGATATATGGGAAGTTGGCTGATCGTTATAGCGTAAAAAAACTATTGATTATTTCAATTATCATATTTGTAGCGGGTTCTATTATTGGATTTATGAATCAATCTTATGCGATTACCATTCTTGCAAGATTAGTGCAGGCGAGTGGGGGCGCGGCGTTTATTGCGCTTAGTATGATTGCAGTGGCAAAATTAGTTGCTCCTGCTAAGAAGCCTGGTGCATTAGCGATGATTAGTTCTTCTATTGCATTAGCAATAGGCATTGGTCCTTTAGTTGGTGGGGCTATTACAAATACATTAGGGTGGCCATATTTATTTTTATTTATGGTTATTTCAGTAGTTGGGATTTTCTTGCTTATAAAATTTATGCCAGAAGAAGCGCAGCATACGGATGAAGCGTTTCATTTTGATTACATTGGAGCGGCGTTATTATTTGCATTCATTACGACTGTTTTATTAGGTGTCAATATTAATAGTTGGCTATTTGTGTTATCGGTAGCTTTCTTATTTTTATTCACGGTTCGTATGAAGAACGCGGAGCATCCATTTATTGATATTGAGTTATTTTCGAACAAACCATTTCTTCGTTTAATAGCGGTCGGGTTTATAATTAATGTGGCGTTATGTGCTAGTCTATTATTATTGCCATCACTGTTAGGAAGAGTGCACGGATTGTCGCCATTCGTTATCGGAATTGCATTGTTTGTTGCATCACTCTTTGGTATTGTATCTAGTTTTATTACGGGGAAGATTGTCCCTTCGTTTGGAAATGTGAATATGATTTATGTAGCGTCTGTCATTATGATCGTTGGCTTTTTAATTTTAGGGCTTATTCCGAACGGGAACTTAATCATTATTTTAGTGGCGGTTATTTTAACATTTATGAGTTATTCAGCTATTCAAGTATCATTAAACACATTTATACCGAAAACATTACATCCAGCTAAAGTTGGAGTCGGTCTTGGTTTATATAATTTAATTAACTTTTTCGGTATGGCATTTGGACCAGCTGTAGCGAGCAAAGTTATGGAATCTACAAATAGTTATCGTTTGAATTTTATTTTAATCATCATTTTAATTTCTGCTCATTTCTTCTTATTAATAGGAATGTCTTCTTTCCAAAAAAAGATGGAGCAATAAAGTGAAACTTTAATTAGTGGGGGGCATCCCCCACTAATTATTAGCCTACACCAATCGGACTTTTACGGGCAGCCCGATCCCCCATATAACTTCTTTGCTTTCGCTGAATTTTGAGGTGGGGGTCTTACTGCCTGGCAAATAGCGGGGTAAATACGCAATTTATATAGAAGAAACCGACTTTCATATAGAAGGTCGGTTATTTTTCTGTCTTGCAAATTATGAAAAAAAGGAGCAAAATAAAAAAGGTCCTAATCTATATAGGTACAAATGAAAATTTTTATACAGGGGCACTTTAAGTTAGCGAACTTAAAGTGTGTAAAATATACTGATAAACATAAAAGATGATGAATGAGAAAACGGGTGATTAAGTTGAATAGAGCGATCGGTGTTATTGATTCAGGAGTGGGCGGTTTAACAGTAGCGAAGGAATTAATTCGTCAGTTGCCGAAAGAGCGTATTATATATTTAGGGGATACAGCACGTTGCCCTTATGGTCCGCGTTCTCGTGAAGAAGTGTGTCAATTTACGTGGGAAATGACGGAGCATTTATTAGATTTAAATATCAAAATGTTAGTTATTGCGTGTAATACAGCAACTGCGGTTGTATTAGAAGAAATGCAGAAACAATTACCAATTCCAGTAGTTGGAGTTATTCATCCAGGATCACGTACAGCTTTAAAAGTGACAAATACGTATCATGTTGGGATTATTGGAACGATTGGAACAGTAAAAAGTGGCGCCTATGAAGAGGCGCTAAAGTCTATTAATAACCGTGTTATGGTAGAAAGTTTAGCGTGCCCACCTTTCGTTGAGCTTGTAGAGAGTGGGAATTTCGAAAGTGAAATGGCGTATGAAGTTGTAAGAGAAACATTGCAACCGTTGAAAAGTACTGACATTGATACGCTTATTCTAGGATGTACACATTATCCGATTTTAGGTCCTGTTATTAAAAAGGTAATGGGGGATCAAGTACAATTAATTAGTTCGGGTGATGAAACAGCGCGTGAGGTAAGCACGATTTTATACCATAGTAAGATGCTAAATGAGGGAGAAGAACAAAGTGATCATCTCTTCTTAACGACTGGTAAAATAGGCCTGTTTAAAGAAATTGCATCAAAGTGGTTCGGTCAGCCGATTGAAAATGTGAAGCATATCAATTTAGAAACAGAATAATAGTAGATTCATATAAGAGAACTCCTGAGAAATCAGGGGTTTTTTCTGTATAAGTAGCCATAGCTTGTTCTAAAACATGAAACAGCTCGTATACATAATAGTACAAACTTAGATTTTAGGGGGGAATGGCATGCCTAAATCCACTTTTAAATGGGTTGTTGGTGCTACTGTGAGTGCGATTTTATTATCAGGGTGTGGCTTGTTAAATCAAGAGAAAGCGACAGAACAAATTGATCCGCCAAAAAAAGTTACGTATACAGAAGGTGAAAAGAAAGAAACTGCTAAAAAAGATAAACAAGGGCAAACAGTAAATAGAGAGTTATACCTCGTTGATAAAAATGGATATGTCGTACCGCAAACTATTGCAATGCCTACTCCGAAAGCGAATGAAGTTGTACAGCAAACGTTAGAGTATCTTGTGAAAGATGGACCAGTTACAAATTTATTGCCAAATGGATTTCGAGCAGTCCTTCCAGCGAATACGACGATGACCTTGAATTTGAAAAAAGGCGGGACAGCAGTAATTGATTTCTCTAAAGAAATGAAAAATTATTCAAAAGAAGAAGAACGTCAAATTGTTGAATCAGTAGCGTGGACTTTGACTCAATTTACAGAAATAAAACAAGTGCAGTTCCAAATAAATGGTGAAAAGTTAGTGAAGATGCCTGTTGCGGGTACACCGCTTGGTGAAGGTGTAAGTCGTGCGAATGGAATTAACTTTGATGATGAACAAGTAGCAGATGTGACGCATACAAAACCGGTTACACTTTACTTTATGGCGCAAAATAATAATAAGCAGCAATATTACGTACCGGTAACAAGGCGCGTTGCAGAAGGAAAAGAAAATGATTACTCGGCAATTGTGGATGAGCTTGTAAAAGGTCCGATTCAAGGGTCGCTACTAAATGATTTTAATCCAGGAGCTAAGCTTATTACGAATCCAAAAGTGGAGAACGGAAATATTACATTAAACTTTAATGAAAATATATTTGTGAACCCAGACAAAAACATGATTTCAAATTATGTGTTGAAATCGTTAGTCTTATCTTTAACGGAAAAACAAGGTGTGAAAAATGTTTCTATTGAAGTGAATGGGAAAGCAAATCTTATGGATGAGAAAGGTGAAAAGTTAATAAAACCTGTTGATCGTCCACAAAACGTGAATACAGGTAGTTTTTAATCGCGAATAATTTGATATACTTATGTAAGAAAGGGGAATTGCTTTTTGAGTTCCCCTTCTTTTATTGTTATACATATCGTACATTTAAATTTGGCTATACTAATGAGAGTATTTATGAGGGGGTTATTTTTATGCGAGTAGATGGTAGAGGAAAAGCAGAGCTACGCCATATACATATTCATACAAATTATTTAAAACATCCAGAGGGATCAGTACTAATCGAAGTTGGGGATACAAAGGTAATTTGTTCAGCGACAATTGAAGAGCGTGTACCGCCGTTTATGCGCGGAGAAGGAAAAGGCTGGGTAACAGCAGAATACTCAATGATTCCACGTGCGACAGAGCAACGTACAATCAGGGAGTCAAGTAAAGGGAAAGTAACAGGGCGTACAATGGAAATCCAGCGTTTAATTGGACGAGCATTACGTGCGGTTGTTGATTTAGAAGCGCTTGGCGAAAGAACGGTTTGGATTGACTGTGATGTAATTCAAGCGGATGGCGGAACGAGAACAGCTTCTATTACAGGTGCTTATGTAGCGATGGTATTAGCTTTTGAAAAATTATTGCAAGCAGAAAAAGTATCTAAAATTCCGGTGAAAGATTATTTAGCGGCAACGTCAGTAGGTGTTGTTGAAGAACAAGGTGTTGTTTTAGATTTAAATTATGCTGAAGATTCTAAAGCAGACGTTGATATGAACGTTATTATGACTGGAAAAGGTCAGTTTGTTGAAGTGCAAGGAACTGGAGAAGAAGCGACGTTTAGCAGAGCTGAATTAAATGAATTACTTGATGCTGCTGAACAAGGGATTTTCCAACTTGTTGAAAAGCAAAAAGAAGCGCTAGGTGACATCGTATCTCATATAGAGTAGAGGTGGAAAATATGAAGCAAGTTGTTGTAGCGACGAAAAATCTTGGGAAAGTACGTGAGTTTGCTGAGTTATTTGAGAGATTTGACTTAGAAGTGAAATCTTTACACGATTTTCCTCATATTGAAGAAGTCGAAGAAACTGGTGAAACATTTGAAGAAAACGCAATTTTGAAAGCGGACAGTCTTAGTAGACAGTTGAATTCCATCGTAATTGCGGATGACTCAGGTCTTATTGTAGATGCCTTAAACGGGAAACCAGGTGTATATTCAGCTCGTTTTGCTGGAGAGCCGAAAGATGACCAAGCGAATATCGATAAAGTGTTGCAAGAGTTAACTGACATCGATTTAGAAAAACGTACAGCTCGTTTTTACTGTGCACTAGCGGTTGCTTTCCCTGAGGCAGATAAAGAGCCGGTTATTGTAAACGGAACGTGTGAAGGGAAAATCTTAGAACAGCGCCGCGGGGAAAATGGTTTTGGATACGATCCGATTTTTTATGTAGAAGAATATAAAAAGGCAATGGCGGAACTAAGCTCAGATGAGAAAAATGCCATTAGCCACCGCGGACGCGCTCTTCGTAAATTAGAAGAGAAAATCCCGGAATGGTTTTTAGAAGAATAAGGGAGAGAGATTGATGAAAGCTTTAATCGTAAGCGATAGTCATAGCTCTGTGAAGGAATTACAGCAGTTAAAAGAGAAATATGAAGGGAAAGTAGATGTCATGATTCATTGTGGTGATTCAGAGCTAACGCCTGCTCACGAAGAGCTACAAGGTTTCCAAGTTGTAAAAGGAAATTGTGATTATGCTAACTTTCAAGATGAAATTGTAACCGATGTAGATGGAATTCGTTTCTTAGTTGTACACGGTCATCGTCATGATGTGAAAATGACGTTACAAACGTTAGCGTATCATGCAGAAGAAGTAGGAGCACAAGTAGCGTGCTTTGGACATTCTCATGTATTAGGGGCAGAATTACTTGATGGGATTTTATTTATTAATCCAGGAAGTATTTTGCTCCCGCGCTCTCGTGTGGAAAAGACATTCGCTTTATTAGAAATGGATGAAAATCATATAGAAGTTCGTTTTGAAACATTAGATGGACAGCTGGTGGAACAAGCAATTTTTAAAAGAGGATAAGAAAAATTATCCTCTTTTAAAAAAGTGTTGACTTTATAAGTAGTTATGAATATAATAAATATTGTCGATAGGGCAACGGCGCTAACGAAGAAAAATAAAATAACATATGCGGGTGTAGTTTAGTGGTAAAACAAGAGCCTTCCAAGCTCTGGTCGAGAGTTCGATTCTCTTCACCCGCTCCATGTCCCAGTAGCTCAGCCGGATAGAGCATACGCCTTCTAAGCGTACGGTCGGGAGTTCGAATCTCTCCTGGGACGCTAAAAAAACCTTTTGCGGTGACGTCAAAGTCCGCAATATATAAGCTCTCTAATTCGTAAGTTGAATCGTACAATGTGCGGTCGCTAACGAGTTAGGGGGCTTATTTTTTTATGTCTAAAAGACGTGATTCTTTAACGATTAGTGAGGATTTATCGAATGTTTTTGGCGATAGATTGAAAAGCGATCAGCGAAAGAAAGAGACCGCAGAAAATCGTTATACGTTCAATTTAACAATCGACAAAGCGCTCGAGATAATTGTACGTCAAATGAAAGCGACAGGCTTACGCGAGCGTACGATAAACGATTATTACATACACGTTAGTCATTTTGCGAAAATAACAGACACGCATTATATAGAAGAGTTGAACGTTAATCATATTTACGAGTGGTTGTCGTCTATGAATGTTAGTAATCAAACGAAATTAACCCGTTTGAAGTGTCTAAAGGCATTTCTAGGACGTTGCCATGATAACGGCTGGATTGATATTAACTTTTGGCGCAATGTGAAGATTAAAGTGGATACGCCTGTTAAAGAAGGTGCGACTGATAGAGAAATTAATATTCTGTTATCTGTACTCGACTTAACACGCTTCTTAGATTTGCGAGATGCTACTGCAATTCTCATAATGTATCAGACTGGAATACGAGTCGGCACATTGGCGCAACTAGAACATAAGCACGTCGATTTAGATGCGAAAGTATTAAATGTTGATGGTGGAATTATTAAGAATCATGAATCGATATATCTACCGTTTGATGACGTTCTTGCACGGTTAATAAGCGTTCTTATGAAACAAAACAAAATTATTCGAAGGGAATATAACGTAAAAAATGATTATCTTTTTATTACGAAGAGTGGTGGAAGTGTCCTCACGAGTCCGACGAATAACATCATAACAAAACGAATGACTAAACATGCGAAGGAATACGGACTTAAAAACATTAATCCACACGCTATACGAAGAGGGTTTGCGAAGAATCTTTTAAAGAAAGGCGCAAATGTTGCGTTAATATCTAAAGCGTTAGGACATAGTGATATATCTGTTACAACACGTTATCTACATTTAGATAAGAATGAAGTGGCGGAAAGTCTGAGGAATTTCTTATAAATAAAAAGTCCCCAGCGCCAACTGGAGACTCAAAACTATACACATCGAAACTAAATAACGGACAAGCCGTATCAGTCCGACCATCTACTTTGCATTTTATCGAAAAAATTCGGAAATTGCAAGGTGTCTTTAGTAATGTCTTTTTTAGGTACTGATGCGGTAAGTCAAAAAAAGCGGAAGCCGTACCGCTATAAAAACGTAAAAGGTGAGCGAGAGCCGACGCAAATAAATCAGCGCTATACAACCAACATGTATCCCCTTCCGCATGCGTATAGGCTAGGTGATTGCGACCATTAACGGCAAGGAGTGGCAATACGTTGTTCTAAGGAACAGGGTGTATTATCGGGCTTAATCGTAAGATTGGGCGCATATTGGGACGTATGGATATGAGATAGTGTGTGCGAAAGTGCAGGGACGGAAGGGGCGTTACTACGATACACTACAAGCGATCCGACGCTAGTAAAACGCCTTACCCCTTATTTGCATAGAACTATGAAATTATGACGAAGTTTAAAACGTTTCGTTAATTTTTTATCTATGCGAATAGGGGTGAAAACTGCGCCCAACTCAATCTATCTTCGCTCACCTCGGCTAGTCGCCGTCCACCAATCGTCAATAGCATAAATTCGATATTGAATGCCACTAGCGGAAGTGAGTTGAATATCGGAGGATACAGGTGTTATAAGAGGTGGAAGACTTACGTATGGAAAGCAGACTTACTATAAGACGATACGCAAATAAAGACGAGGACATAAACGAAACATTAAATAGAATAGCGATACTAGCTAAAGAAGAAGTGGAAGATTATTACACTGGAATATGCGATAATAAGTATACAGAAAAAATTGAAGCGCATTACATACCGTTGATTGAACGCTTAGCTAAAGATAACTGGTATAAGATAAATAACGAGGTACATTTTATTGATGATTGTTTTCGGAGAATAAGGTATGCGATTAGAACGTTTGATATAAATAAGGGCGATTTCGATAAGAGGGTTAAGTGTTTTATTTATCAAGCTTTACGTAAATATTGCGGAGAAAGAGGAAAAGGAAGAACGGTACTAAAACTTATAAGTGATATAAACGTACTTGAAACACTAGAGGGTTGTGCAGAAACTGCGGAAGAGAAAGCGATCTGCAATATAATGACTAACCGAGATACTTACGAAAAGCTATATGAAAACATATGCAAGAAGAAAATAGATTTCATTGTACTAGATACTATGATACATACGGCAGAGAATAACGACGAGGTTACAGAGGTTGCGATTTCTAGAGCATTATCGAAGAAGACGGGGCGATCATTTAATTCCGCTAGAAGTACGGTGAGAGGATTTAAGCAGAGAATCCGAAAAAGAAATATTAGAAAGGAAGGCAGAGCGTGAAGGATAGAAAGAAAGAGAAAAATACAAGGGCGAATCTTTTAATAGTTGCATTTGTATTGCTGGTTGTTACAAAGATAATAGGAAACGCCATTATAGGTGGACTAGCAGTAGTGTTTGCAATGGCAGTAGTCGCATCGGTTATTACTGCTAGAATTGGAGAGTTTATACGGAAGAGGAAGGAAGATGAGGACGTATAAAGGTTCGGAGAAAGACGGAGGAATTATACTATGAAAAATAAGCGCAAAGAAACGTTATTCATTGTATTCACATTTTTATTTATGACTGTAGCGAAAGCATTCGGTAATCTATACGTAGCAGCTTTCGGCGTAATCTTTGGGTTATCCGTAGGTTTGGCGTTTGTTACTGCGATGATTGGCGATTTTATACGCAAGAGGAGAGAAGAGGAGGACGTATAAAGAGGTTGCTATTAAAATGAGTTATAGCCGAAATCTAAGAGTATTTTTATCAAAAATGAAAACTAATGTATCAAAATTTGAGTTATCTGGAACATATAAAGGTGTAGGGGGGAAATTTTACTGTAGCTGAAGAAAGGGGGTTTTAGGATAGTTGAAAAATGTTAAAATTAAAAAGAGAGATGGCTGGTGCGGTAATCATTAAAGTAGAAAAATAGGATTGGTAAAAGCTTTTTAGGAAGAGTTACGATAGGTGCTATAAAATAAAAAATTAAGCATTTATTAAAAGAAGGTATTTACTATTTATGGATATACCCGTATGAGTTTCTTTTTCTTGGTATGTCATTAATTTTCTTACTGGCTGATTAATAGTATCGGAGAGATATCTTCCTCAAGTATTTACCGTTTTATGACAAAAAAATAGAGTTAACTTTTATTGGAATAAGGTTAATTTTATTAACAACTTTTTTGACAAGTACTTTATTGACATGAGTTTTAGAATGTTGTTTCATAGTCATTGTATTGAAAAAAATCGACTGTTGTGTCGAAAAGTAAAATTTAAAAAAAGAAAGAATTTATACATATATCTTGTGTCTTATTTTGAAACATAATACAATATATATTGAAAACAGCAAGAATTTACATAATATGAATTGGTATCAAAAAGTAACTCTAGCACACTATTGTAGATTTTGTGGTTTTTCATCTCTCTTTCCATTTTTGGGAGAGGAGGTGATATTATGTTCGGAATGTTAGGTACAGTATTTTTGATTGGGTTCGCAAAAGGCTTAGTTAGTGTTGTTGGGGTCAAAATGGGAACGGTAGTTGGAAATTACCTATATAAAAAAGCGAAAATCATCCTATTCCCTGAGAAAGATAAGGATGATTCCCGCAATGAAAAATAACATATTGATGATTTAACCACACCATCTATTCACCACAAATAGTGATGGGTTATTGAAGACAGGAGCCTGAGAAACTTCTGTCTTTATTAGTTTACGTATATTGTTAACTCTTTTATACAGAAACCTTCCGTTTTTTGTTTACAAAATATCTGAATTTTGATAACATGGGAAAGTCGCAATTTTTTAGGAGTTAACTATCTGTTTACATTATAACATGATTTATTAGTAAAAATGCAAGCAAAAAAGTCTCTTTGAGGGTAACATGATTTATTAGTGAAAATGTAAGAAACATTAAAGTTGTTGGCTTAACTTAATCCCCAACGCAGAATAGACCTTGAATGTTAATACGTTTAACTGAAGTCCTATATTATCTTTAAATAAAAGTGTATCTGGAAGATATGATAAAATAGTATCAAGAAAATTTATCCAATAAATGACGAGGGTGCTACGGGGGAGAATCATGGAAACCGACGATACCACCAGCCACATTATAAAAGAATACATCGTATTAAATGGCGCTAGGACTAACCACCTTAGCGTCTTTTTTTATGACTTCGTATATGTATAATTTTTATATGATAAGCAATGCAATTACGTATGCTTATCGTTGAGGTGTCGTACACAAATCGACTGTACACTAGTTGGTAATATTGCGCATGATATAATGTCTTATCCATGTTAGCCTGTAGCGTGAATTCTTCGTTAATATCCGCAGTATTAACGTCTGTCTTCGTCTTCTTATCGAAATTTAACTGTTGTATATGAACATATTTGCTATCACGTAATAACATACGTACTTGTGGCGTTGCCTGTTTCGGATATGATCGCCAATTTTATATGAAACAGAAAAGAAGTACGTGAGTAATTGTAACAGAACGTAGGTGACGCAAACAGAACGATAGCCACGGCAATTGCGTCGGCGCATGTGCAATGTTAGTTGTTGTTAAGTTGTTGTTATTTAAATGTTTTGTATTGAAATGTTGCTTATAGCAACGTTATAATAGAAATAGTTGTACTGGAATCAAACTAAAATCCGAATTAAATCGGAACTTAATCAGATTTTATTCAGAACTTAGTCAGAATAAAATCAGACTAGAAGAATAGTTATTACTATTTAAAGGAATACTATACAAAGAAAAAAGCCTTTTAGTGCGCTAACACTGAAAGACTTTCAATAAAAATATTACTTTTTGCCTTTGCTCATGTTAATCATTCCCATAACGACCATGAGTAAGGAACAAACCGCAGTAACGGTGATAGCATCCATGTATGTATTCACCACCTTACGAAGCTTGTCGTACTACCAATACGACGGGCTTTTTTCGTATATTCGTATTATAACCCAACTTGGTTATAGATTCCAAAAGTTATTTTCTATACAAAAAACTAAATCTTTATTTTGAAACTAATAGGAACAAGCCTAAAGTAATCATGAACTACTATGCTTTGAGGTATGCGAAACTGTATAATAATTTCCTAACACTTCTAAGCGAAGCGGTACGCATTAATTTGCGCCCACTTCGTTTTTTGTTATATTGTTTAGTAATGTATCTCGCCATTCTTTCTATACATTACTAATAATTAGGCGATATGCACAAACTGCTTTTTATTTTCTCATTTTTGCCTTCCTTACTAAAATATCCTGTTTATAGAATAATCTATCGCGTGTTGTCTCTTTAATCGGTATTAGCTTTTCCTCTTTTATCAACTTGTTTAAATACTGTCTCGAACACCCGAGAATATCCAAAGCTTCCGAGGAATTCAAAATTTCATCTTGTATGAATTTTGTTAGTTGTTCTTTTGTTTCAAAATTAAACATTATTCTTCTCCTTTATATACAAGGTAGTTATATTAACCAACATTAAAAATAAAGCTATTCCAGTAAAAATAATGTAGATATAACTCCCCGTATCTAGATTGTTATAATCAAGGGTTGTTAAAACAAAAATTAAAAATAAAGCAACAGGGACATTTGTCCAGATGAATTTTTTCATAATTAGTATGAATGTGTTATAATCTTAGGCATAGGAGAGGCTTCTCTCTCCCTGTGGTTACTTTGAGTCGTCTTCTTGGTGGGAGCGACTCTTTTCTCTTTAACCTTGTAGTATGTATCTACACTGTTTTCACTTAGTGATGATAATTGACTCAAGGTTGCTATTACAGCACCTAAGACTATCCACAAATTCATGTTTTCACCTCTTTTTCTTTATAATCTCATTATACAATATAGTTGACATGAGGCAATTGATTCGTATGCATTTTCCTTAAATTGATTAAAAACACAAGTAGCGAAAATCCATTTCTCTTAAAAGACTACTAAATAACTGATAAAAGGGTGCTAGGGTGATTAGTCTATTTACTATTTTCGACCTTTCCCGCATCTGTGTCGTACCTCTGTTTATTTATATTCCATACTGTATAAATCGGATGTTAATATTAATGTAAACTCACGTAATATTGCTGATAAAACGTTGAATCCCTTGCGAGAGTAAGGTTTACGGTGGTTTAAGTGTAACGGTGGCGGTTACAACGATTTGCAAAATAAGCGATGTCACGGGGGGGAATGTCATCAGATTGGTGTGTGTGTGTAGCGCTGTGAATGACGGCTATACACCTGCTGAGGGATAGGAAGAGCGTCGACTTCGGAACTCAGGGGGTGAAGAAATCAGCGCATAATAAAAAGACACCGACCTATTCTGCCGATGCTTCTTGCTGGTCACGTTGTTTTCTAGCGAATCGTTGTAGCGTACTCATGCTAATACCCGTTGCGTCCGATAGCTGGCGGAATGAGTAGCCCATTTTCTCTTTCATACGCATAGCTTCGACTAGTTTTTTATCTGAATGTGACTTCGGGCGACCTTCCTTGTAATTCGGATTCTGTCTAGCTACTATTTTACCTTCCTGCGTTCTTTCTAAGATTAGGTTACGCTCCATTTCTGCGACTGCTAATAACGTTTGTAAGAAGAAACGCCCCATTGTCGTATCTTCTAGTAGTCCTACGTTGAGAACGTGAACCCTTATACCTCTCTTGAATAGCGCTTCAATTATCTCGATACCTTCCTTTGTATTACGTGCAAGGCGATCTAGCTTTGTTACTGTCAGTGTATCTCCTTCGCTTAATATTGCGAGTACTTTCGATAGTTCGGGGCGGTCTGTCGTCGTTCCCGTGAACTTTTCCGAATAAATGACATCGCACCCTTCTGCTTTTAACGTTTGTAATTGTGATTCTAAATCTTGAGTTACCGTTGAGACGCGAGCGTATCCATATTTCATAATTAATCCGTCCTTTCTGTGTCACCGTTTTTGACATAAAGTTATGACATAACAAGATGATGCTATACTACTACACTTTAAAATCTATGTCAAATCTCGAGAGTTATGACATAAGTGTGGTGACATATGACATCGCATCTATTGACCAAGGCGCTACTATATCCACGGATAGCCCGCCATATGTTTCGTATTTACCAAGTGCTGACATCCTTCGACCAACAGGCGGATACGTATTACCAACAGCCCGCACCATATTACCAATAGCTCACTACCTAATCCGTACACCACGGCATGCCTATGCCATCATACAAGGCGTATACATAGTCGTTACATAACTCGTAATACATTAAAGTATCCATTCGTCTTAACTACTCGGAGACTAAGCGTATGAAGACGAGAGTTCATAGGGATACAGGCGATCATAAGCCAACGCACCATACATCGCAGTAGCTACACTATGTCACATGGTAACAGCGTGAGAGTATTGTGAGTAGCGAGTGGAAAGCGTGAACTGATTCGTTGTTCATTTTGTTTATTATCTGCGATGAAAAGATATTGAAAGTCTTGCAACTTCTTCAGTTGTTCTTCTTCTGATTGTTTTCGATTCAATTGCGATTGTGTTCGTGATTCATTTCGATTGTAATTCAATTCGGATGTTCTTCGCAGTAAATTCGATTCAGTTTCGTTTGTGATTGCGAATTGATTTCGATTGAATTGTTTCTTTGTATTAATTTCGCTTTCTTTTTTGATTGAGAAATCTTTGTGAAGTATTTAAAGGCTCACTTTGGTGCGCTGATGAACGAGAACGAAGTAAGAACCGAAGCCAAGTCGTCTTCCCAATCTCGAAAAATGCCCGACCTCCCAACTAGGGGGTCAAATCCCCGTCAGCAACGGTTCTCAGAAAATCCGCACCATTTTTGACTCAGGGTGTTTGACGCACCTACTAACGAAGTCCTTTCTGAAGATTTCATGTAATCCGTGCCATTCCCTTCCGAAGTCCTTTGCGATTCCCTGTCGCATCTACCCAAGGCAGTCTTTATACGAAATAGTACGCTTCCCATAAAATTTCTGCGCTGAATTTCTAACTCAGGGGGTTTATATCGTCCTCCTGACGTCCTCATCACGCTCTCCTTACGATTATCAATTGTAACTGAATGACAGCGGAACAGGTTACAAGTAAATCTGAGAATCCTCACGTGTATTCTGAGCGTGTTTATTATGGTTATTTCGCATAATGACACCAATAAACGACCTCACTAGCGCCTATCTCTTCGTACGAGTCAAAACATTACGCTCTATTGCGTAGCCGTATCGCCCTTATGTACATGTAGGTATCACCGCAATATCGAAAAAGTATATTCGAGTTTGTCAATGTAATACCCGATAACGGTTTTATTCGTGCCTATGTTTTTAGAACGTGTGAACCGATTCGCAATGTTATCGGCGTTTATGTACGTGTGACCGAAAAGGGTGTACATGTAGCGCCAATAACTACGTAAGGGGATGAGGGAAACGAGGTATATCGTATTAACCTTTTTAGCGAGTGTCACGCCCCTATATAAACGTAAGCGACGCAATACACTACGTCGTCAATTACTATCACTGAGTGGGCGCTTTTCCCGTTGCCCTTCCCTCTTTCTATTCCATTAGTAATGCGTGCCGATCTTTTAACTAAGTAAGTACGTTATTACTATTATTGCGTTAGCTTTAGCTACGCTCTTACGAAGTAAGACGATATATTCTCTAGTTACATAAATATCGTTATATAAATCTAGTTTAACCAGAAGAATACTGCCGAGAGTTGAGCGATATTCCGCCGAGAGTTTGGCGATATAATGCCACAAGCGAAATTCTGCCCAACTCTAGCAATAAAAAGAAAGTGAGATGGTCATTAATGGTAGAAGAAACAACGAAGCAAGAAGAACGAGAAGTATCAATCGAAGCAATAACGCAAACAATCGAGGCACTAAAGGACGACAAGCCGCTATTAAATACAGACGTCGAAACACTCGCCGTAGGTTTAAAGAATCGCCCTGTATTCGATAAGTCACTGGACAATCCCGACAAGAAGCCCGAATTAATGTTTATTAAGATGCCGACATATCTACGAAACTACGTGTATATGCAAGATTACGGGATAAATGATAGTGCGTTGATGCTATATCAAATTATTGTCGATAAATTCAATAGAGATACAAAGAAGGCGTACCCCTCTCAATACAAGCTAGCGCTAGAGACGGGGAAAAGTGTACGAACGATTAATCAAAACTTAAAAGCGCTCGCTAGTGTTGGTTTAATCGAAATTAATCGTACGGGCATACGTCAAAATAACGAATACAAGCCAAAGTTACCGCTAGACCTAGACGAGTTGCTACAAAGATTTCCTAAAGCCCGTCTACGCTATTTAAAGCACACGCTAGCGGTCGAGAAACTTCGAAGAAGAGACGTCGAAAAGCGAAATGAATTACTATCAAGAATCGTAAAAAACGGCGGGAAACCAGCCAGCGCAACGAAGCAAGGCGGAATGCAAACGGACTACGACGATATTACGTTCTAAGGGGCGATCCATATGCGAAAAGAAATAACAAGTACGTATGGTTTCATAGAAATACCCGCAAGCGCTACGAGATATCTAGACCTTCCCGAGAGTGTGAAAGCCGAACTCTATGCGAAGAAAAGAAGGCGAAGGCGTCGCAGGAAACCTACGAGAAGTACCGCAGAAACGTCGCAAGATGGCGTTAATATATTCGAAGGAAATAACGAAGTAAAAACGAAGAGGAGGCAAACTGAAGCGCCAAAACAAGCTGGGAGAGAGCGTAGTACAAGGCGAAATAAGATGCCCAAACTAGTAATAACGTTCAATGGCGGGAAACCGCTGGAAGACGATGAGTAAGCGATTATAAAACGACTAAATTAAAGGAGAGGTTAAAAGATGAAACTAGAACTAGTAATCAATGAGGATGTAGTGCAAGGAACGGTTAACGAAGTGGAATTAATCGAATCAAAGGCGCAACGTGACGAACTGGCGGGGCGCATTGAGGTACTAGAGAAGGTCAAAGAGTTGCTACTACTTCCCGAAATGGAGTTCGCTACAACTCGTCAGATTGCGGACTATTACGAAGTACCAGTTAAAACGATACAGACAATTTACGCCCGTCATACGAGGGAAATACACGAAGATGGATACAGGACGGTAACGGGTAGGGAATTAGTGGAGAATTTAGCCACCCTCACAATGAATACGGCTAAAATCGAGCAGAAGCGAGGACAAATAATAGTAGAAACCGAAGGTCAACGAATCCAGTTATCGTATACGAAAATCGGTCTATATCCGAAACGTGCTATTTTACGGGTAGGCATGTTATTGCGTGATAGCGAGGTTGCTAGGACAGTCCGCACCCAATTATTAAATATAGAAGAAAATACGAGAGCGTCGGCGAAGGTGGTTGCGATTAATAGCGAACTGGCGGAACTACGAGCGAAGGCGGAGCAATACGACCGTTTAACGGCTGGAATGTCGGTAGGACACGTCGAAACGATGGGGCAACTACTAGACACGTTAAATCAAAAGCTAGTAGAAGCAGAAGGGAAGGCGGAAAAGCTAGAAACCCATATCGAAACCCAGCGAACGTATATCAATGAAGAATCGCTACTATGCTTTACTGATTTCGGTACATTCTACCTAAACGGTGCTACGGCGCATCAGGTTCGTACGTGGTTACAAGAGGTCAATGTATTGAAACTGGCGAAGCGTAATAACCGTTGGCAACCGTATAAGGACTATGCGCCATGTTTCGGACTGGGACAGACGAATAAGAATGGCTACATTAAATATGATACGAGAATCAAGCCGAAAGGCATCGATATATTACTACGTAAATTAGATTCGCACCCGATTGCGACGCAGTTTATCGACTAATCGGAAGCTGCCTTCATTATTTCGGGAGCTAAAATCACGAGGGAAAAGGTCACATTCTAATAAAATCCGACGACGACGGTAGGTTGCGCCAATTACTACGAAGCGGAAATATAATTTCACGTATCATAAATAAATTTTAAAAAATATTACGCCGAGTATACAAGAAACGTAGCGCTAGCCGATCCTATAGACGAAGGAGTAAATACTAGTTCCTGCACCCGTTACCGCTGGGGCGTCGGTAAAACGTCCCGCTCTTTTGTTTTGAAAATAATCTATTAAATTAATAGAACATATACAAATTACATGCCATTAGAAGGATATATATAACAGAGGGGAATAACACAGTTTATGTAGTAGACTCGCACAACTCTCCTTTCATTAGTTTAGTTAGCTACGATGGTGTCATTAAGTCATAGCGAGTCTATTGCATGTTTTATAAAAGTAACTTTGAGCGGTAGCATCGTGCCAACTATCGCTATATAAAATCTTCATTCGAGATTGCGCAAACGTCGATGTGTATTCATTCGCACAAGCGACAACAGGCGGGTTCAAGTCCCGCTTTTATTTACAATCAAACTATTAAAATAAGGGGGTTTCATTATGAATCCAAATATCCTAAAAATGTTCATGGAACTAGCGGGCGTGAGTCAGCAACAACTATCGCAATTGCTCGGCGTTCATCAAACGACTGTAAGCGCATGGCTAGTCGAAAGGCATAGGATGCCGAAGCCACACACCGACAAACTAACGAGAATCATCGGAGAGCATAACGTTTTCCTACTCGAAGTCCATAACGGAAGTATGCAAGTAATCACCAAGGACTTAAAAAGACGACTGAAAGGGCGTGTATAAATGGCGCATTACGCGAAACAAAATGCCAGGGATGAAGCGCAGCAAGAAAGATCGGCGGGGAAAATATTCCGAAGCACGTTCAAAATGCTACACAAAAAGGTTGCGAGTTTTATCAACTACCTAACGGTATAAACATACCAGCGGGCTTTATTAATCAAGTTATTGACGGCGTAATGTCGTTCATATAAACCAAAATAAACTAACTAACGGGGGAATTCAAATGACTAAAACTATCAACAACAAACTAATGGTATCAGAAATCAAAGAAAGACTATTAGATGCGAGAGAAGTACGCAACTCGCTTACTGGACATATGGCTCATGAGGTAATGCCGCGAGTACGAAGCATACGCTATAAAATCGGAAAAGATGCGAATTTAACGACTAAAGGACAGGCGGAGAAAAAAGATAAATTCACTAAGCAACAAGAAGTGAAACTATTTAGCGAAATCTCAGAAGCTAAAGAAACGTATACATCACTATTACAGGACGCAAAGGCATCGGCTGAAGCAATCCTAATCAAAGACATCGAGCAACCCGATGAAACTAGTCAGAAACTATTCGACATGCAAAAGAATAAGCTACAATCGGCGGTGTTATTCGCACCTACAACTGGCGAGAAAATCAAGGCGTTAACAGAATTCGCACAACTAGGCGAAACAGGACAAGCCTATGCACAACAAATTCAAGGTGATTTCCTTGCGATGTCACAACAAGCGATGGTAAACGCATCGAGACCCGAAGACCGCTCGGAACTAACTCACACACTAGGACGACTAAACACGAAACTAGAAGCGAATGCATTTAGTGAAGACCAAAAAGAAGCGAGTAGCCTACTAGAGTCGATTCAAGGTCATCTTGCGATGGAATTCGTTAACACGGCAGTACTAGGTGACGCATTAATGGAAATCAGCAAAGAAACACGAAAATACGCTAACAACATCGAAGGCTATGTATCAGCCCACGCCGACCGAGTAGAGGAATACGAGCAAGCGCAACGCTTCGGTCAAATCATCAAGTAACAAGCGAGAAGGGGACGTTATGCCCTCGACTCTTACAATATAAAAAATATAAACATATCGGAGGAAACAAAACTATGAAAACTATCATCGAAATCGAAGCAACAAAAGGCGAGCAAATCAATCACGACAACATTAAGCGTCAAATGTACGCACTAAACGAGAAGTACGGTAATGATATTACGGTTAAATTCTCGGCGAGTGGTACGGCAAACGAAGTCGTAGTTAATGCGAAATAACAAACGTAACGGGGCGGACGATATCGCCCCGCCTATTCTACTAATCGGAGGGAAACGGAATGAGTAAAAGAAAAGGCGAAGCAATTCTACATAATCTCGACCAACTAACGAAATCAGATAAAGAAGACGTAAACACAATGCTACGAGTAGGAATGCATTTGCACGGGCGTGACGGATTCAATTTAGTACGTTGCGTAGAGTCTAACGAGTGGCAAATAGTAAAGAAAGTCAATCGAGGGAACGCAGGAGTTGACGCCTACGAGCGAAGCAAGTGCGGGTATACGAGTGACGAATTGTTTTACGCAAACTAAAAAGGATCGCTGGAAGAAAGGGAGAGATAATATGAACGGAATAACGAAAACAACGCTAGAATTAAGTAATGCGGTGGTTGTCGAGGATATCGGCAAAGCATTACGAAGTAGAATAGAGTTAATACCACAAGCATACGTAGAAATGGTGAGAATCACAAAAGAGGACGACGGCGCAACGCTTTCGGATATGGTACTAATGGATGCGATTTGGCGTGTGCGAGAGTTAGAAAAGCAAGTTAAACAACTAAGCGAAGGGGATGGATAATATGAAGAAACAAGATGTGCAAAAGATCGCGCAAGAACTGGCGAGAATGGAACGACAAAAATTAAGAGTGAGGGGGCAATGGTAGCAGGGATATGCGAGAGGGTTTCGGCTCGCTCTTTTATTTTTATTTAATATATACGAAAAGCACGATGCTGAGAGACGCAATTCTAGAAGATTAGATTTAATGTGATGAACAAATTATGTGCTTATATGCGTTCTATTTCAATTTAATTAGATTAAGGGAACGGGAGATTTGTTACATTTTTTTATTGTTATGTGCTATATTTAGAAGTGAAAATTTAATTATTCGAATAATATGAAAATTACGCAACCTGCGTAATAGAAGGAGTCACACATTATGAAGATTGGAGATTTAATAAATTCTCTTAAAGTAAATAATGCTAAGGAAGTAGGGAAAGAAATTGGTGTATGTGATAAAAGATTGTTAAAGGGATTGAAAAATGCGGGGTATGAATATAGTCGAAAAAGTGGTAGGGGCTGGTATTTTGCGGGTATAGGTGAACCGCCTTTAAAAGCGGATATCCGAGAATTTATAACAGGAACTGACGATGCGCAGGTGGGAAATGCAGATAATACTCTTACGAAAAAAGAGGTAAGTGAGCTACGGAAAATGCAACAAAAGGAAAAGGTTAGTAGGACGGTGTATCTCGGCAAGGAGACATGTTCGGAATTAGGTATAGCCGAAGATGTGCTTCGAATCAATCGTGATGATATTATAGAGATTGCGCTTTGTGAGTTCTTTGAGAAATATAAGGCGCAGTAGTGGCGAGAGGGACGCGGGTTTTGTATCTACGTCTTTTTTTCGTTTATAAACGTGGGAAGATACGCTGAGATTTGCATTCTAAGGCGATTATCTTTTCCTTCGTGGGGATAGTTTATCATCTAAATGCGTCAGAATCACGCATAGGGAAATTGGTAGAATAATAGTGCTTTCAGCGTTGACGCAGAACTACTATATAGCGTATAATGTTAATTAACAAAAACGGTCAGTTGACCGCACAAATGAACGTTCAGCAAGCGATGAAAGAATCGTTTATATATCGTAGGTAATTGACGGGTCGGGAGTTCGAATCTCTCCTGGGACGCTAAAAAAACCTTGTTATCTTTTGATAACAAGGTTTTTTGTTTGTTTTAAATTAGTTATTAATAAATTTTTCAAAGACAAAACCGTAATCTTTCACGTTATATTGCTTTTTCGTATCAACGAGCCAGTTAAAGGCGATCTCGTTCATCTCTTTAAACTGTTCTGCTAAATTTACTTGTGCATTTGAAATACGGCTGAAAGCGTTAGATGCCATATCTAAACTTTTATGTGCATACTGCAATGTAATGTCGTTGTCGTATGAAATTTCTTCGATTTTAAGAAGAGCCTTATATAAATCTTTTAATTCTTCAATATGTTTTTTATGAACATCAATTGAGTAATGCTCATCTCCCATTTGAAATTTAATTTCTACATCTAAATCAATCGTTCCTGCAGTTTCAAGTGCTACGTTTTTAATTTGATATTTACTATAGCTAAAGCGGCGTAATGTACGTTTTTTGCTTGTGGCACTTGTACCATCTAGGTGAATTAATCCTTTGTTTGTAAAGCAATATTCATCCGATTTTGATTTAATAAGAAAGTAAATTTTCTCCCCATCTTCATGCATTACGTAATCATCAGCATCAACCTTATCATAATCTTTTGGTGTAATGACAGAACCTACATCGCTTAATCCTAAAACATCAGCTGCCATTTTTTTGAACATATATAATCCCCCTTGTAAATTAAATTCTTAATTTTACAAAAATACATTAACATGATTTTAAACTTATTTTTGAAATCTTACAACTCTGTAAGGTAAGTGTAAGGAAGTTCGATGGTAACAAATTACTAATCTTATATAATGAAGATAACAACGATAAATGAGGAGGAAGAGATGATGAAAGGATTAATCGTAACGGGTTTAACAGTAGCTTTTGGGTTTGTGGCGTATGAAAAGTTAACATATGTAATTGATGTTGTAAAACATTTAGTAGCGTAGAAAAAACTGCCATGAGAGGGAAAGGGAATGAGTGAATGAATGGAATGGTTATTTGGAATTATAGGTACTTGTAGTGTAGTTTTATTGTTCTTTGTCCCAAGTGGTATACTTAGTTCGACAACGAGTTTGTTCTTTTTAAGTTTGTTTGCTTGTACGATGCTTATTATTATGTTTTTAATGAAGCGAAGTAAACCAATCTTCTATTTTAGCATGATTGTTATGGCAATTATTGTTCTCCAAATTATTACCCTTGTTATATACCCCACAATTATAAAAGCTTTCCATTAATGATGAACCCTCTGCCGTCTGTTGCTGAGGGTTTTTGTTTGTGAAAAATGAATTTCATTTAGAAGTTTGTTGCTTTTTTGTTATGAAAATAGAATATTCCTATATTTCAAATAAATAATTTTGGAATGTTGTGTTCTCATTACGCATTTGATATATTTACTTTGAAGATCATTAAAATCTAGAAAAAGAGGCGGACGTATGGATAAAAAAGAAAATACGGTCGTATTGTTTCCGCAACTATCAGAACGCTATATTGATAAAGGTTTTTTAGCGTTGAAAGAGCGGGAATTCGAAGATGCATTGCGCTGCTTTGAAATATTACGTCAGTATAATGCAGAAACGGAACAAACAGAATTAGCTTCCGTTATTTGTTTGCTAGAATTAAAACGTATGGAAGAAGCGAAAGAAAAATGTGAGCAGTTACTTGAAACAGGAGCTGTATTATTTGGTGATATTCTTGAAACGTATGTAACTATTTTAGTTCAAACAAATGATTATGAAGGTGTCATTGAAACTGTTGAGGAAGTTTTGCAAACGAAAGATATAATTCCTGAGCAAAAGGAAAAATTGGCGCAGCTTGCTTTGTTTGCACAAGGGATGCTGAATGCAGAAGATACACCGCTAGTGGATTCGAATTTTGAATTAGAAGAATTTACCGATGGGCTTTTTGGAGAAAACTTTGGTCAAAAGCTAAGAGTGATCCAGAAACTTTCGTTAAAAGACCTGGATCTCGCACTTCCTACTTTAAAGAAATTTTTAATAGACGAAGATCAGCACCCTTATTTAAAAACTTCTAT
Source organism: Bacillus sp. FSL P2-0099 (assembly GCF_038007445.1). Taxonomy (NCBI): domain Bacteria; kingdom Bacillati; phylum Bacillota; class Bacilli; order Caryophanales; family Bacillaceae; genus Bacillus; species Bacillus sp. FSL P2-0099. The sequence continues at coordinate 4,415,694 of NZ_JBBOXE010000001.1, read as the reverse complement.
TTTGTATAAAATGGTAGAAAATCAAATAGAAGAAGAGATAGAAGTAGAGAAGTTTGGAAATACGATAAAGGTGATTCCAGCATTTACAGGTCGTAATGAGGAGCAATCCGATAAAATTATACATAAATTCTCAAACCGATTAGAGCAAAATTATCCAGATATATTTAGTACGATGGTTACATACTGGAAAGAATTACAAATTAGCATTTTTCCGTTCCCTCTATTAATGGATAAAGTAGAAATTTGGGCTGCTGTCTTAGAGAGAATTGGAAGAAAGCGTTTCGGATTGGCTATTGATGAAGAAGAACTTATGACAGCGTACAATATTGAGTTTGAGGAATTTCATATTGCCTATCAATGGTTACTGCGCATTGAAAGAGAAGGGTATTTGCCCGTATAATTATGAAAAAGAATCGTTCAGTTATTGAAACGAGCACATTCTATGTTATAATGTAAGGGTTGCAAAAGGCAGAAATCTGCCTGTTTGTAAGAGAAGAGGAGTATAATTCTCTTACTTAATATGTTTCATATTAGTCTCGAACAAAATATACCGTAGTTGTCTTTTAGACAATTAGTAGATTGGAACATTGTATCTGAAAGCTTTTTGCTAGAGGGTTATTTGTACATTTGTTATTTCAAGAAAGAGATAATAAAAATTTTGATCTATAGAGGTATGTGCATACATTATTATAGTTGGAGGGAAAGAATAAATGTCTACAAAATGGGAAAAATTAGAAGGTAACGTTGGCGTTTTAACAATCGAAGTTGATGCTAAAGAAGTAAATAACTCTATCGACGCTGCATTCAAAAAAGTAGTAAAAACAATTAATGTACCAGGTTTCCGTAAAGGGAAAATGCCTCGTCCATTATTCGAACAACGCTTTGGTATTGAATCTTTATACCAAGATGCTTTAGATATCATCTTACCAAAAGCATACGGTGAAGCAATCGATGAAGCTGGTATCTTCCCAGTTGCTCATCCTGAGATTGACATCGAGAAATTCGAAAAAGGCCAAAACTTAATTTTCACTGCAAAAGTTACTGTAAAACCTGAAGTTAAATTAGGTGATTACAAAGGTTTAGCAGTAGAAAAAGTTGAAACAACTGTAACTGACGAGGATGTAGAGAACGAAGTAAAAGCTTTACAAGAGCGTCAAGCTGAACTAGTTGTTAAAGAAGACGGAACTGCTGCAGATGGTGATACAGCTGTAATCGACTTCGAAGGTTTCGTTGATGGCGAAGCATTTGAAGGCGGAAAAGGCGAAAACTATTCTCTTGCAATCGGTTCTGGTACTTTCATCCCAGGTTTCGAAGAGCAAGTAATTGGTCTTAAATCTGGTGATTCTAAAGAAGTTGAAGTATCATTCCCAGAAGAGTACCATGCTGCTGAATTAGCTGGTAAACCAGCAACATTCAAAGTAACAATTCACGAAATCAAAACAAAAGAACTTCCTGAGTTAAACGACGAGTTCGCTAAAGATGCTGACGAAGAAGTTGCAACTCTTGATGAATTAAAAACAAAACTTCGTACAAACTTAGAAGAAGGCAAAAAGCACGAAGCTGAGCACAAAGTACGTGACGAAGTAGTAGAATTAGCTGCTGCTAACGCTGAAATCGACATTCCAGAAGCTATGATCGACACTGAGTTAGATCGTATGGTTCGTGAATTCGAGCAACGTTTAAGCCAACAAGGTATGAACCTTGAGCTTTACTACCAATTCACAGGTACTGACGCTGACAAATTAAAAGAGCAAATGAAAGAGGATGCACAAAAACGTGTAAGAATCAATCTTGTTCTTGAAGCTATCATTGAAGCTGAAAACATCGAAGTTACTGAAGAAGAAGTAACTGCAGAAGTTGAAAAAATGGCTGAAATGTACGGTATGCCAGTAGACGCTATCAAGCAAGCTCTTGGAAGCGTAGACGCTTTATCTGAAGATCTTAAAGTGCGTAAAGCTGTAGACTTCTTAGTAGACAACGCTGCATAATAAAATAACAAGGCGCGATTTTAATCGTGCCTTGTTTTATAAATATAGAAATATATTTATAAAACTTTTCGATGAAGAAGGAAAAGTGCCTTTGTAAGTCGAATATACATATTTCAAAAGTTTTAAAATTTTTTTATTTGTACATAACTAGTCATATTATTTGTATTTCTCGCTACGTAGTGACATAATATGTATTTACATACGATACATTTATCGTGTACATACGAAGGCAAGAGGTTAGCACTTTGTAAGGGGTGTGAAAATATGTTTAAATTTAATGATGAAAAAGGTCAATTAAAATGTTCTTTCTGTGGTAAAACACAAACGCAAGTTCGAAAGTTAGTTGCAGGTCCAGGTGTTTACATTTGTGACGAGTGTATCGAGCTTTGTACTGAAATTGTACAAGAGGAGCTTGCGAAGGACGAAGAAGTAGAATTCAAAGATGTACCGAAACCGGTAGAAATTCGTGAAATCTTAGATGAGTATGTCATCGGACAAGATAACGCGAAAAAAGCACTAGCGGTAGCGGTATATAACCATTACAAACGCATTAATTCTAACAGCAAAATTGATGATGTAGAATTAGCGAAGAGTAATATTTCACTTATTGGGCCAACTGGTAGTGGTAAAACATTATTGGCACAAACATTAGCGCGTATTTTAAATGTTCCATTTGCAATCGCGGACGCAACATCTTTAACAGAAGCTGGATACGTTGGGGAAGATGTAGAAAACATCTTACTAAAACTAATTCAAGCGGCTGATTACGATGTAGAAAAAGCGGAAAAAGGAATTATTTATATTGATGAGATTGATAAAGTGGCACGTAAGTCCGAAAATCCATCAATTACACGTGATGTATCTGGTGAAGGTGTACAGCAGGCACTTCTGAAAATTTTAGAAGGTACTGTAGCGAGCGTTCCACCTCAAGGTGGTCGTAAGCACCCGCATCAAGAGTTTATTCAAATTGATACAACGAACATCCTATTCATTTGTGGTGGAGCGTTTGATGGCATCGAGCCTATTATTAAACGTCGCCTTGGTGAGAAAGTAATTGGATTTGGTGCTGAGAAGAAAAATGCTGATGTAAATGAGAAGCATGTTTTATCTCACGTTTTACCAGAGGATCTTTTAAGATTCGGTTTAATTCCGGAGTTTATCGGTCGTCTTCCAGTTATTGCGAACCTAGAGCCGCTTGATGAAGATGCTCTTGTAGATATTTTAACTAAACCGAAAAATGCACTTGTTAAGCAATTCCAAAAATTATTGGAGCTTGACGATGTTGAGTTAGAGTTTGAAGAAGGTGCACTAGTTGAGATTGCGAAAAAAGCAATTGAACGTAAAACAGGTGCTCGTGGACTTCGTTCTATTATTGAAGGCTTGATGCTTGATGTAATGTTCGAACTTCCATCTCGCAAAGATATCGAGAAGTGTATTCTTACGAAAGAAACAGTAGCTGATAATGAACCGCCGAAATTGGTGTTACAAGACGGTACTGTACTTGATACAAAAACATCTGCATAATGCGAAGAAGAAACAGCAATTTTTATAATTGCTGTTTTTCTTTATGTTTAGCACTATTCCTCCCAGGAAATACTAAAAGGTAAAACATAGCGGGAGGAAATGAATTATGAGCTGGACAAATATATTTTTACTTGTTCAACTTGTTTTTGGCGTAATTGTCGGATTGTATTTTTGGCATTTACTTCGAAATCAGCGAACACAAAAAGTTTCAATTGATCGAGAATCGAAAAAAGAATTAGAGCAGCTTCGTAAAATGCGTGAGGTTTCTTTAACAGAGCCGCTTGCGGAAAAGGTACGTCCTACATCCTTTATAGACATTGTAGGGCAAGAAGACGGGATTAAGTCGTTAAAAGCGGCTCTTTGTGGTCCTAATCCGCAACATGTGATCATATACGGTCCGCCAGGTGTCGGAAAGACAGCGGCAGCACGCCTTGTATTAGAAGAAGCGAAACGAAATCCGAAATCTCCATTTCGTACAAATGCAACATTTATCGAACTTGATGCGACGACAGCTAGGTTTGATGAGCGTGGTATTGCGGATCCATTAATTGGTTCAGTGCATGATCCTATTTATCAAGGAGCAGGTGCAATGGGACAAGCGGGTATCCCGCAACCGAAAAAAGGGGCTGTAACAGATGCGCATGGTGGTATTTTGTTCATTGATGAGATTGGTGAATTACATCCAATTCAAATGAATAAAATGCTAAAAGTGTTAGAAGATCGGAAAGTGTTTTTGGAAAGTGCGTATTATAGTGAAGAAAATTCGATGATTCCAACGTATATACATGATATTTTTCAAAAAGGTTTACCTGCAGATTTTCGCTTAGTTGGTGCAACGACACGTTCACCAGAGGAAATTCCTCCTGCAATTAGGTCGCGTTGTTTAGAAGTGTTCTTCCGTGAGTTAGATACAGAAGAAATTCAAAAAGTAGCGAAAAATGCAGCTGACAAAGTGGAGATGCAAGTAGGTGAGAACGGTATCGAAATGATTGGAATGTATGCAAGAAATGGGCGAGAAGCAATTAATCTCGTGCAAATTTCTGCTGGTATGGCGATAAATGAAGAACGACCTTTCATTAAAGATGAAGATATTGAATGGGTTGTTCATTCTAGTCAGCTTACACCAAAGTACGAAAAACGTATTTATCCAATTCCGAGAATCGGTCTTGTGAACGGGCTTGCTGTATATGGGCCGAATACAGGTGCGTTATTAGAAATTGAGGTAACAGCTATTCCTGCGAAAGATAAAGGATCAGTAAATGTCACTGGAATTGTAGAAGAGGAAAGTATTGGAAATCAAACGAAATCAATCCGCCGTAAAAGTATGGCGAAAGGTTCTGTTGATAATGTGTTAACAGTACTTCGTTCTCTAGATGTGTTGCCAGAAGGGTATGATATACATATTAATTTTCCTGGTGGTATCCCGATTGATGGTCCTTCAGCAGGTATTGCTATGGCAACAGGTGTCTATTCAGCAGTGCATCGTACGTATGTGAATAATGAAGTAGCGATGACAGGTGAGATAAGTATCCACGGAGAAGTGAAGCCTATTGGTGGTGTGTACGCAAAAATAAAAGCTGCGAAAAAAGCGGGAGCTAAGAAAGTCATCATTCCGGCTGAAAACATGCAACCATTTTTGTATACAATAAAGGGAATTGAGATCATTCCTGTTCGCAAATTAAAAGAAGTATTTGAATTAACATTTATGCAGGAAAATATGCATCGTGAGCTTGATGCACATAATGATTTGGACGAAACAGATGCACAATCAATGTGAGAATATACAATAATAAAAATTTGCCAGACTTCGTTTAAGTTTGTATGCTTAAGCGGAGTCTTTTTTCTTTTCGTGAGGCACAAAAAAACAGGGGATTAACAATTGCGAAGAATCTCTGCAATTGCATCTAGATGTATTGTAATATAAAATAGTTGAACAGGAGTTTAATTTATTATGGAGGTGCTATGTCTAGTATGAATACGAATGAAAGAATTGTGCCCCTCCTACCATTAAGAGGCATTCTCGTATATCCAACGATGGTTCTGCATCTTGATGTAGGACGTGATAAATCGATACAAGCACTAGAGCAGGCGGCAATGGATGAAAATATCATCTTTTTAGCAATGCAAAAAGAAATGAATATCGACGATCCGAAAGAAGATGACATATATAGTGTAGGTACAGTGGCGAAAGTGAAGCAAATGTTAAAATTGCCGAACGGTACGCTTCGTGTCCTTGTAGAAGGTTTACATAGAGCAGAAGTAGTAGAGTTTATCGAAGAAGAAAATATAGTGCAAGTTTCTATTAAAACGGTAACGGAAGAAGTAGAAGATGATTTAGAAGAGAAGGCTCTTATGCGTACGTTACTGGAGCATTTCGAACAATATATTAAAGTTTCGAAAAAAGTTTCAAATGAAACATTTGCAACGGTAGCTGATGTAGAAGAACCGGGAAGACTAGCTGATTTAATTGCTTCTCACTTACCGATTAAAACGAAGCAGAAACAAGAGATTTTAGAGATTGTATCTGTGAAAGAACGACTACATACACTTATTTCAATTATTCAAGATGAACAAGAGTTACTTAGCCTAGAAAAGAAAATTGGACAAAAAGTGAAACGTTCAATGGAGCGCACGCAAAAAGAATATTTCTTACGTGAGCAAATGAAGGCAATTCAAACTGAACTTGGTGATAAAGAAGGCAAGGGCGGGGAAGTTGAAGAACTTCGTGAGAAAATTGAACAGTCGGGAATGCCTGAAGAAACAATGAAGGCTGCACTGAAAGAATTAGATCGTTATGAAAAATTACCTGTAAGTTCTGCTGAGAGTGGTGTCATTCATAATTATATTGATTGGTTATTAGCTCTCCCATGGACAACAGCAACAGAGGATATGATTGACCTCACTCATTCGGAAGAAATTTTAAATAAAGATCATTACGGTCTTGAAAAAGTGAAAGAGCGAGTACTTGAATATTTAGCTGTACAGAAGTTAACGAATTCATTAAAAGGGCCAATTCTTTGTCTAGTAGGACCTCCTGGGGTTGGGAAAACTTCGTTAGCTCGTTCTATCGCAACATCGTTAAACCGTAATTTTGTACGTGTTTCTCTTGGTGGTGTGCGTGATGAATCTGAAATTCGTGGTCACCGTCGTACATATGTAGGAGCGATGCCAGGACGTATTATTCAAGGTATGAAGAAGGCGAAAACAGTTAATCCAGTCTTCTTATTAGATGAGATTGATAAAATGTCTAACGATTTCAGGGGAGACCCATCAGCGGCGTTACTTGAAGTGTTAGATCCAGAACAAAACCATAACTTCAGTGATCATTACATTGAAGAGCCATATGATTTATCGAAAGTTATGTTCGTTGCAACTGCTAATACACTTGCAAGTGTTCCGGGCCCATTGCTTGACCGTATGGAAATCATTTCAATTGCTGGTTATACAGAACTTGAAAAGGTGCACATTGCTCGTGAGCATTTATTGCCGAAACAATTAAAAGAGCACGGTTTGCGAAAAGGTAATTTGCAAGTACGTGATGAAGCGCTTCTTGAAATTATTCGTTATTATACACGCGAGGCTGGTGTTCGTACGTTAGAGCGTCAAATTGCAAAAGTTTGCCGTAAAGCAGCAAAAATTATCGTTACAGCAGAACGCAAGCGCATTGTTGTAACAGAGAAAAATATTGTTGATTTACTTGGTAAGCATATATTCCGTTATGGTCAAGCTGAAAAAACAGACCAAGTTGGTATGGCAACAGGTTTAGCTTACACAGCAGCGGGCGGCGATACACTTGCAATTGAAGTGTCTGTAGCGCCAGGAAAAGGGAAATTAATTTTAACAGGGAAACTTGGGGATGTTATGAAAGAATCCGCACAAGCCGCGTTTAGCTATATTCGTTCTCGTGCAGAAGAACTTCATATTGATCCGGATTTCCATGAGAAAAACGATATTCATATTCATGTTCCAGAAGGAGCAGTTCCAAAAGATGGACCATCAGCAGGTATTACGATGGCAACGGCACTTATTTCTGCACTAACAGGTATTCCTGTAAGTAAAGAAGTTGGTATGACAGGTGAAATTACACTTCGTGGTCGTGTATTACCGATTGGTGGTTTGAAAGAAAAAACATTAAGTGCTCACCGCGCGGGATTAACAAAAATTATTTTACCGGCGGAAAATGAGAAAGATTTAGATGATATTCCAGAGAGCGTAAAAGAAAACCTTACGTTTGTGCTTGCATCTCATTTAGACGAAGTATTGGAGCACGCATTAGTAGGAGTGAAACAATGAAAGTAACAAAAGCAGATATTGTAATTAGTGCCGTTAAACCGGAACAATATCCAGACAGTGATTTACCAGAAATTGCCTTAGCAGGTCGTTCTAATGTCGGGAAGTCTTCCTTTATTAATAAAATTTTAAATCGTAAAAAGTTAGTACGTATTTCTTCTAAACCAGGAAAAACGCAAACGCTGAACTTTTTCTTAATCAATGAAATGATGCATTTTGTTGACGTTCCAGGTTATGGATATGCGAAAGTATCTAAAACAGAGCGCGCGGCATGGGGCAGAATGATTGAAACTTACTTTACAACACGTACGCAATTAGACGCAGCTGTATTAGTAGTTGATTTACGTCACCAACCAACAAAAGATGACATTATGATGTATGATTTCTTAAAGCATTATGAAATCCCAACAATTATTATTGCAACGAAAGCCGATAAAATTCCGAAAGGGAAATGGCAAAAGCATTTAAAAGTTGTAAAAGAAACGCTTGCTGTTGAAATTGGCGATGAAATCGTTCTATTCTCTTCTGAAACAGGACTTGGAAAAGAAGAAGCATGGAAAGCAATTCATAAAATGACAAAAACAAAAAACGCGTGACGAATGTCGCGCGTTTTTTGTTATTTACTAAACTTTTAGCGTACGTTTAATGTAACTTCAATATTTCCTCTTGTTGCTTTAGAGTAAGGACATACACCGTGAGCGGCTTCTACAAGTTCTTGTGCTTCGGCATGAGAAACACCAGCAACATGTACGTCAAGTACAGCAGATAGTCCGAAACCACCATCTGTATCTTTACCGATAGAAACGTGTGCAGTCACTTCTGTACTTTCCACCTTCATACGTTTTGTACGAATTACAAGTTGTAATGCACTATCAAAGCAAGCTGCATAACCAGCTGCAAATAATTGTTCTGGATTTGTTGCTTCTCCGCCTGCGCCACCTAGTGCTTTTGGCATTTTTACATCAAGATTTAATATGCCATCATCTGAAACTACCTTACCGTTTCTTCCACCTGTTGCTGTTACTGAAGCAGTATATAATTTATCCATGTTTATTCCCCTTTTCTGTCATTAATTTTTTTCATTGTTTCAATTAACGTGTTTAATTGGATTAATAAAGAATGATATTCTTGTTCTGTAATGCCTAAATTTGTAGCCATCGTTGTTGGTAATGAACAAGCTATTTCTTTTAAATCTTTACCTTGTTTTGTTAATTCAATACAAACTTTTCGCTCGTCTTCTTTTGAACGAACACGTTGTACAAGTTTTAATGATTCCATACGTTTTAACATAGGTGTTAAAGTACCAGAATCTAAAAATAGACGTTCTCCAATTTCTTTTACTGTTAGTCCGTCTTGTTCCCAGAGTACGAGTAAAGTAATGTACTGGGGATACGTAATGCCCATTTCTTCTAAATAGGGGCGGTAAAAACGGGTAACCTCTCTAGAACAAGCGTAAATAGAAAAACAAAGTTGGTTATCTAGATGCAAAGGATTTTCTTTCATAGGCAACTCCTTGTATTTTTAAATTGTGCACAATTTAATTTTGTAAAACCAATATAACGAAAAAGAAATACAATGTCAAATGCATTGCATCGAGAAAGTGAGTACTATATTTTGGAACAATCATACATATTTTCCTTCATGATGAAAGAAGATAGAAAAGATGATGTTATAATTAATATGGAATAGTTTCCATCACTTGATTATGAGGACTTTTTTTGGTAACGTACAAATAGAGTTGTTATTTTATAATTATTATAAAGTAGAAAGTTCTTTATTAATCTTACTGAAGCTCCTTTATTACATATGGAGAATAAATAAAAAATAATCAGTTGTTCACACGATTGTCAGATTCATAAGAGGAAAGTTGTATTATGATAGTAGATAAAGTGATAAAACGGGTGAAGGGGGACATGCTGCGTGCATATTCTTGTTGTTAGTGTAAATTATCGAACAGCCCCTGTAGAATTTCGTGAGAAACTCACATTTCAGGCAGCAGAGCTAGAGCAAGCAATGACTACATTACAAAACCAAAAGAGCGTGCTAGAAAATGTCATTGTATCAACTTGTAATCGCACTGAGATTTACGCTGTTGTCGATCAATTACACACGGGACGGTATTACATTAAGAAGTTTTTAGCTGATTGGTTTCAGCTTGAAATAGAAGAAATCGCACCATACTTGTCTATTTTTGAACAAGATGGCGCAATAGATCATTTATTCCGCGTAACGTGCGGTTTGGATTCTATGGTTGTTGGAGAGACGCAAATTTTAGGTCAAATAAAAGATAGCTTTTTAGAAGCACAACAAGTAAAAGCGACAGGTACAATTTTTAATGAGTTGTTTAAGCAAGTGGTTACGTTAGCAAAACGTGCGCACTCAGAAACAACGATTGGTGAAAGTGCGATGTCTGTTAGTTATGCTGCTGTTGAGCTCGGAAAGAAAATATTTGGCGATTTAACAGATTGTCATGTACTTATTCTTGGTGCGGGTAAGATGGGTGAACTTGCACTGCAAAACTTATACGGAAGTGGAGCTCGTAAAGTAACGGTTATGAATAGGACGCTTACGAAAGCGGAAGTGATGGCTGAGAAATATATGGGACATGCAAAGCCTTTAAGTGAATTGCAATGTGCATTATTAGAAGCGGATATTTTAATTAGTTCAACGGGTGCATCAGAATATGTCATTACGAAAGAAATGATGACAAAAGTAGAGAGAATGCGCTCTGGTCGTCCGTTATTTATGGTTGATATTGCAGTACCACGTGATATTGATCCAGCGATTGATGAATTAGAAGGCTCTTTCTTATATGATATCGACGATCTGCAAGGTGTAGTTGAAGCAAACCGTGCTGAACGTTTAAAAGAAGCAGAGAAAATTCAATTTATGATTGAAGAAGAAATGGTTTTATTTAAAACGTGGTTAAGTACGCTAGGTGTTGTACCGTTAATATCAGCTCTTCGTGATAAAGCGCTAGCAATTCAAAGTGATACGATGGAAAGTCTTGAGCGAAAAATACCAAACCTTAGTGATCGTGAGAAAAAAGTAATTAGTAAACATACGAAAAGTATTATTAACCAATTGTTAAAAGACCCAATTTTAGTAGCTAAAGAATTAGCTGTTGAAGAGGGAGCTGGCGAAAAATTAGCTTTATTTGCGAAGATTTTTGATTTAGAAGTGGAAGAAGCGGGAAATACGGAAGAAGTAGAACATAAAAGAGCGTGGACACCATCCGTTCCATCTTTATAACTTGGAAGGATGATCGGATGAGTTTTTTAAATAACAGTATTATTTATCATATTGCAATTATTTTATATGCTTGTAGCATTAGTTTATATTTTATAGATTATTTCCAAAGTAACCGAAAGGCGAACCGCTTTGCTTTTTGGTTACTTTCGATTGTATGGGTTCTGCAGTCTATCTTTATGTTGCTTAGGGCTACAGATTCAGAAACGAATCCTATTTTAACTTTATTATCAGGGATTTATTTTTATGTTTGGTTATTGATTACGATGTCATTAGTCATTAATCGATTTATGCGTATTGACTTTTTAGTCTTTTTTACAAATGTTGTAGCATTTGGCGTAAGCGCTTTTTCTATTTTTACACCGCTCGGGAAGATGTCGCCAGTACTTGCAGAGCAATTAGTTTCAGAACTTGTATACGTGCATGTCGGTATGGCGATTATTTCTTATGCAACGTTTACTGTATCGTTTATTTTTTCTATTATGTATTTATTGCAATACCGACTATTAAAAAAGAAAAAGTGGAATGCGAGATTAAGAAGATTAGGAAATTTGCCGAAGCTTGAATCTATGTCTTACGGATTAAATTTATTTTCTGTTCCGTTTTTCTTATTAGCAATTATATTAGGATGCATATGGGGATATACAAAATTGGATAATTTCCATTGGTATGATACGAAAGTAATTGGGTCTTTTGTCGTTCTATTTGTATATTGCGTGGGCTTATATTTACGAGCAGCAGATGTGTTGCAAGGTAAGAAAATTGTGCAGTGGAATATCGGGGCATTTCTCGTAATGCTAGTTAACATTTTTCTATTAAGCAGTTTATCTAATTTCCACTTTTGGTATTTATAATGAGGAGAGAGAATTATGCGCAAAATTATTGTAGGTTCACGAAAGAGTAAACTAGCATTAACACAAACTAATTGGTTTATTGATCAATTAAAAGCGCTTGGTTTACCATATGAATTTGAAGTGAAAGAAATCGTCACAAAAGGTGATGTTATTTTAGATGTTACTCTTTCAAAAGTAGGCGGAAAAGGTTTATTTGTAAAGGAAATTGAACATGCGTTACTTACGAAAGAAATTGATATGGCTGTACATAGTATGAAAGATATGCCAGCTGTACTTCCAGATGGATTAACGATTGGTTGTACGCCAAAGCGCGTTGACCCTCGTGATGCTTTTATTTCTAAAAACGGAGAATCGTTTAAAGACTTAGCAGAAGGCGCGATCTTAGGAACGAGTAGTTTGAGACGTAGTGCACAACTACTAGCTGCGAGACCAGATTTACAAGTGAAATGGATTCGCGGGAATATCGATACACGCTTACGTAAGTTAAAAGATGAAGATTACGATGCAATTATTTTAGCGACAGCTGGATTACAGAGAATGGGCTGGGACGGAGAAGTTATTACAGAACATTTAGATGAAACGTTATGTGTACCAGCCGTAGGACAAGGTGCATTAGCGATTGAATGTCGTGAGGATGATACGGATTTACTTCAGTTGTTAGCGCATATTAATGATGCAGTAACAGAAAGAACAGTGGCTGCTGAACGAGTATTTCTTCATAAACTTGAAGGTGGATGCCAAGTTCCAATCGCTGGATATGCAACTCTTAAAGAAAATGATGCAATCGAATTAACAGCGCTTGTCGGTTCTATGGACGGTTCTGTTTTATTGAAAGAGATAGTAGTAGGTAATGATCCGAAGCAAGTTGGATTAGAGGCTGCGGACCGTTTAATTAAACAAGGAGCAAAAGAGCTCATCCTTGCTGCAAATAAGGAGCAACAATAAATATGAACGCTCTCGCTGGCAAAACAGTATTGATTACACGTGCCCAGCACCAAGCGAAACAAATGAGTGTAGCAGTGAAAGAAAGGAGCGGAATTCCATTGGAAATTCCGCTTTTGCGTATGGAAGGTACGTCTCATAGGCAAATTCAACACATAGCAGGGCAGCTACATTCGTATGACTGGGTTATTTTCACGAGTAAAAATGGTGTAGCTTTTTTTCTAGATAGTTTGAGAAAGAAGCTCCCCGGACTGATTAAAATTGCTGCAGTAGGCGTGAAAACAAAGTTAGAGTTAGAAAAGCGAGGCTATCAAGTAGAGTTTGTTCCCACTGCATTTGTTGCAGAAACATTTGCCGAAGAGTTTCTAAAAGAATTAAGTGGAAACGAGCGTATTTTATTTCCGAAAGGGAATTTAGCAAGAGATGTAATCCCGGTTAAACTTAGGGAGTTTGGTGTTTTTCTAGATGAGTTAATTGTATATGGTACGAAGGTGAATGTAGAGAAAAAACAAGAACTTATAACAGCATTGAAATTAGGGGAAGTAAATATTATTACATTTACGAGCCCTTCAACTGTTGATAGTTTTGTTCGTTTACTTGAGGGTACAAACTGGAGAGAATGGACGAAAAAATGTACAATTGCTTGTATAGGGCCTATTACGGAAAAAGAGGCGAACCTCTATTTTCCACATGTTATTGTGCCAAAAGAGTACACTGTAGAAGCATTACTGCAATGCATTTGTGAATCTATAAAATAAAAGAATGGGGATAGAAATCTATGAATTCTTTACAATTTAATCGTCATCGTCGTTTAAGACAAAGCGGGGGCATGCGTGCGCTTGTACGTGAAACATTTTTACATACAGAAGATTTTATTTACCCTATTTTTGTATTAGAAGGAGAAAATACTCGTAATGAAGTTCCTTCTATGCCAGGCGTATATCAAATGTCTTTAGATTTATTGCAAGCTGAAATGCAAGAGGTCGTTGATTTAGGTATTCGTTCTGTTATTGTATTTGGTTTACCTGCTGAAAAGGACGAAGTTGGATCATCGGCATATTGTGAGCATGGAATTGTACAGCGTGCAATTAAGCAAATTAAAGATGAGTTCCCAGAGCTAGTAGTAGTTGCAGATACATGTTTATGTCAATTTACAAGCCATGGTCATTGCGGTGTTATTGAAGATGGCGTTATTTTAAATGATGAGTCTCTTGCAGCTCTTGCAAAAACAGCTGTAAGTCAAGCGAAAGCAGGGGCAGACATTATTGCACCATCTAACATGATGGACGGATTCGTAACAGCAATTCGCCATGCATTAGATGAAAATGGTTTCGCGCACGTACCAGTTATGTCGTACGCTGTGAAATATTCATCAGCATTTTACGGACCGTTCCGTGATGCAGCACATGGTGCACCGCAGTTTGGTGACCGTAAAACATATCAAATGGACCCAGCGAACCGTATGGAAGCATTCCGTGAAGCAGAATCAGATGTAATGGAAGGGGCCGACTTCTTAATTGTAAAGCCAGCTCTTTCTTATCTAGATATCGTTCGTGATGTGAAAAATAACTTTAACTTACCAGTCGTTGCTTATAACGTAAGTGGTGAATATTCGATGATTAAAGCAGCAGCACAAAATGGTTGGATTAATGAAAAAGAAGTTGTACTTGAGAAATTAATTAGCATGAAACGCGCAGGAGCAGACTTAATTATTACGTATCATGCAAAAGATGCAGCAAGATGGTTACAAGAAGGAGGCGCTAAATAATGAAAAAATTTGATAAATCGATTGCGGCGTTTGAAGAGGCTCAAAATTTAATGCCTGGAGGCGTAAACAGCCCTGTCCGTGCTTTTAAGTCTGTTGGTATGAATCCGCTGTTTATGGAGCGCGGAAAAGGCTCTAAAGTATATGATATCGATGGGAATGAATACATCGATTACGTATTATCGTGGGGACCTTTAATTCATGGTCATGCGAATGATCGTGTTGTTGAGGCTTTAAAAGCTGTTGCTGAAAAAGGAACAAGCTTTGGTGCACCAACAGAAATTGAAAATAAATTAGCGCAGCTTGTTATCGAGCGTGTACCATCAATTGAGATTGTGCGTATGGTTAACTCTGGAACAGAGGCGACAATGAGCGCGCTACGTTTAGCTCGTGGTTACACTGGACGTAACAAAATTTTGAAATTCATTGGTTGTTATCACGGTCATGGTGATTCTTTATTGATTAAAGCAGGTTCGGGTGTAGCAACGCTAGGTTTACCAGATAGCCCTGGTGTACCAGAAGGTGTAGCGAAAAATACGATTACAGTAGCGTATAACGATTTAGAAAGTGTAAAATATGCTTTCGAACAATTCGGTGATGACATCGCTTGTATAATTGTAGAACCAGTGGCAGGGAATATGGGTGTTGTTCCCCCTCAACCAGGGTTTTTAGAAGGACTTCGTGAAGTGACAGAGCAAAACGGTGCACTACTTATTTTTGATGAAGTAATGACAGGATTCCGTGTTGCTTATAATTGTGGACAAGGTTACTACGGTGTAACTCCTGACTTAACTTGTTTAGGTAAAGTAATCGGTGGTGGCTTGCCGGTAGGAGCATACGGTGGGAAGGCAGAGATTATGCGTCAAGTTGCACCAAGCGGACCGATTTACCAAGCTGGAACATTATCGGGTAATCCACTTGCAATGACAGCAGGTTATGAAACGTTAGTGCAGTTAACGCCAGAATCATATGTGGAATTTGAGCGTAAAGCAGAAATGTTAGAGGCTGGACTACGTAAGGCAGCTGAAAAGCATAATATCCCGCATCACATTAATCGTGCAGGTTCTATGATTGGTATTTTCTTTACAGATGAGCAAGTTATTAATTATGATGCAGCAAAATCTTCAAACTTAGAATTCTTTGCAGCTTACTATCGTGAAATGGTAGAACAAGGTGTATTTTTACCACCTTCTCAATTTGAAGGTTTATTCTTATCGACAGCACATAGTGATGCAGATATTGAGGCGACAATTGCGGCGGCCGAAATTGCAATGTCAAAATTAAAAGCATAATTTCTTAGAGAAAATCGCTTTCCATTAGGGGAGCGATTTTTTTTATTCATAAAGTAGCCTTAGGGAACATAAATCTGTAATGACATATAGTTTGGGAGGGGGAAAAGAAGTGGCAACAGATCATTCATTACGATTTTCATTAAAAGAATCTGTTTGGTTCCAGAAGGGACAGGAAGTCGAAGAACTTTTGTCAATTTCGTTAGATCCAGACGTTGAGATAGAGGAGCTCGATCATGAAGTTATCGTGAGGGGGCAATTAGATTTAACGGGAGAGTATGTTGCAAGGCAAGATGATTCAGCTTATTCATTAAGAGAGCTATCACCAGCAAAGGCAATTGATTATGTAGAAACAAGGGCAGACGGGGTTAATGAGCTTGTCCATTCCTTTCCGCTCGAAATATCAATTCCAAGAAATCGAGTGAAAGTAATTGAAGAATTATATGTATCAATCGAGGAATTTGATTATGAATTAAAGGAAAATGGTTGCTTACAACTATTAGCGGATATATCTATTACAGGTTTATGTGACGAAGAAAGAACCGAGGATGAAGAGGAAGAGACTGTGTATGCCGAGTTGGAAGCTGATTCAGCTGAAGAAGATGAAAGTAGACCTGCGCCGCACGAAGAGGTACCAGCCTATAAAGAATCAGATGGATGGGAAGATTATGCATTTGAGCCGTTTCAGTTAGAAGAAAGAAAAGAGCAAGAAATAGAAGAAGAGGAATTAGAAGAACATGAACTTGTGGAGCGTGAAGAGGAGCAAGAAAAGACGCCACAATTTGAATTGTTCGGGCGGAAAAATTTCAAGAAAGAAAAAGCGAAAAAGCAGGAAGAGCCAGAGGAAGAAGCATATTCACAGCGAGATGAAAATGCACTTTATTTAACGAAATTATTTACGAAAGAACCAGAAGAAGAATTTACGAAGTTAAGAATGTACTTCGTACAAGAAGGAGATACAATTGAATCGGTTGCAGAACGTTATGAAACGACTGTACAAAGCTTATATCGTGTAAATCAATCAGAAGATATATATTTAACTACAGGGCAAATTATATATATTCCTGTTTCAAAAGCAACAGTGAAATAAGTGAGTGAGTTTTTTCACTCACCTCTTTTCTTTTCCTAGAAGCTATGTTTTGAATAAGAAAGGGTTATTCGTATGGATATTGAATTACGAAATCGCTATGAACCCATTGTGAGGCAATATAGATTGGACACTCAGCATATGGAAGAGCACGGAAGTGTAATGAAAATTTATACGAATCAAGGTCCGTATGCGTTAAAGAAAATACAAGATAGAAAATTAGAGCGGAATAATTTTTTACACCATATTCAATATTTGAAGGAGAAAGGTTTTTCGAATTATGTACCTATCTATCACACGACGGACGGGAATTATGTTTTAAGTGATGGGGCGTATAGCTATTATTTAATGCCTTGGTTAGAACGTGCGGAAGGAAATGGCGAAGATAATGATCAATACCATAAGATGTTTCAAACGCTCGGGACGTTGCATCAAAAAACGGTGAAAGAGGAGACTTATACAGAAGAAGATTTAGAAAAACATTATACAAATATATCCGACCGTTGGGAAAATGATGGTGAGATATTAGAAGAGTTTCTTGTAGAATCAGAAGCGAAGTGGTATATGTCTCCATTTGAATTACAATATTGTACGTATTATCACCACGCTATGAGAGCACGTGAGTTCGCAACGAAACAATTAAGTGAATGGCATGATGCAATGAAAGAAAAGGAAAAAACACGTACTACTTTCGTTCATGGAAATGTATCGCTTAATCACTTTTTATTTGATTATGAACGAAACGGTTATTTTATTAGTTTAGAAAAGTCTCAGTTTGCTACACCGGTACAGGATATCGTCAGCTTTTATTCAAGGTCTTTGAACACATATCCAATTGCGCGGAGCGACCGCTTTGAATGGTATCAAATGTATCAAAAAAATTTTCCATTTACGAAAGAGGAGCAGCTTCTTATGTTTGCGTATATGACGTACCCGTCGCATTTTATTCGGCAAATTCAGTCGTATACGAAAAGAAGAAAGAGTCGTAATGAAGAAAATGAGCTTCGCGGGGTAAAAATTCTGCAGCAATCGCATTGGCTCATTAGTAATACAGAATATTTCCTTTCGCAATTACAAGCTGCCCAGCAAGGGAACGGATAAAGAAGATAAGTAGGGAGAACCCTGCTTATCTTTTTTTATTAGTTCCATAAAGAGATAAAAGCCGTAGTTTCAAATTTATCTTGACGAATAAGGTTTCGTTTTTTACACTATTGTATATAATAATTAACAATCACATAAATGCATTGAAGGGGAAGAGTATAACATGAAACGTCTTCAGAGAGGGGAACCATTGGCTGGGAGGTTCTCTAGATAGTTATGTTAGAAGGTAGCCCTGGAGCATCTTTTCTGAACGGAATGATTCTTATTAGGAAAAGACGGATTTGTCCGTTATCAAATTAAGAGTATAAGCAAATTCTGAATTTGTTTGTAAATAAAGGTGGTACCGCGATGTCCCTCGTCCTTTTTTGGATGAGGGGCATTTTTTATTTTAAGGAGGGAAAATAATGTCAAACACGGAAAATAATTTACCAACTAAATATGATCATATGTCCGTTGAAGAAGGCCTTTACAAGTGGTGGCTTGAAGGCAAATATTTCGAAG
The DNA here is from genome assembly GCF_038007445.1 of Bacillus sp. FSL P2-0099. Taxonomy (NCBI): domain Bacteria; kingdom Bacillati; phylum Bacillota; class Bacilli; order Caryophanales; family Bacillaceae; genus Bacillus; species Bacillus sp. FSL P2-0099. The sequence goes on along the minus strand of NZ_JBBOXE010000001.1, from coordinate 4,397,104 downwards.
CAACAGGAGATGAGAAGAAACAACCATATACAATTGTAATTCCACCTCCGAACGTAACTGGTAAGTTACACTTAGGTCACGCTTGGGATACGACGCTTCAAGATATTTTAACTCGTACAAAGCGTATGCAAGGTTACGATGTATTATGGCTTCCAGGAATGGACCATGCTGGTATCGCAACGCAAGCGAAGGTAGAAGGAAAACTTCGTGAAGAAGGTATTTCACGTTACGATCTTGGTCGTGAGAAATTCCTTGAAAAAGCTTGGGAATGGAAAGAAGAATACGCTTCTCACATTCGTCAACAATGGGGAAAAGTTGGTTTAGGACTAGACTATTCTCGTGAACGCTTCACATTAGACGAAGGTTTATCTAACGCTGTTAATAAAGTATTCGTTCAATTATATGAAAAAGACTTAATTTATCGCGGTGAGTATATCATCAACTGGGATCCAGCAACACGCACAGCTCTTTCTGATATTGAAGTAATTCATAAAGAAGTTCAAGGTGCATTCTACCATATGAACTATCCGTTAACAGACGGTTCTGGTCACATTCGCCTTGCAACTACTCGTCCAGAAACAATGCTTGGTGATACAGCGGTAGCAGTTCATCCAGAAGATGATCGCTACAAACATTTAATCGGAAAAACAGTTACACTTCCAATCGTAGGCCGAGAGATTCCGATTATTGCTGATGAATACGTAGAAAAAGACTTCGGAACAGGCGTTGTGAAAATTACACCAGCTCATGACCCGAATGACTTTGAAGTAGGTAACCGTCATGACTTACCACGTATTTTAGTAATGAACGAAGATGGAACGATGAACGAAAAAGCTGGTAAGTATAACGGTATGGATCGTTTCGAATGCCGTAAAGAGTTAGTGAAAGACTTACAAGAAGCTGGCGTATTAGTAGAAATCGAGCCTCATATGCACTCAGTAGGTCATAGTGAGCGTAGCGGTGCAGTTGTTGAGCCTTATTTATCAACACAATGGTTCGTAAAAATGGCTCCACTTGCAGAAAAAGCGGTAGAACTTCAACAAAAAGAAGAAGAAAAAGTAACGTTCGTACCAGAGCGTTTTGAAAACACATACTTACGCTGGATGGAAAACATTCATGACTGGTGTATTTCTCGTCAATTATGGTGGGGACACCGCATTCCAGCTTGGTATCATAAAGAAACTGGTGAAGTATACGTAGGTACAGAAGCGCCAGCAGATCTTGAAAACTGGAATCAAGATAATGACGTGCTTGATACATGGTTCAGTTCAGCATTATGGCCATTCTCAACACTTGGCTGGCCGAATGAAGATGCAGCAGACTTTAAAAAGTTCTATTCAACAGATGCTTTAGTAACTGGTTATGATATCATCTTCTTCTGGGTATCTCGTATGATTTTCCAAGGTTTAGAGTTTACAGGAGAGCGTCCATTTAAAGATGTATTAATTCACGGTTTAGTTCGTGATGAGCAAGGACGTAAAATGAGTAAATCTCTTGGTAACGGTATTGATCCGATGGATGTTATCGAGAAGTACGGTGCAGATGCGATGCGTTACTTCTTATCAACAGGAAGTGCACCAGGTCAAGATTTACGTTTCAGCATGGAAAAAGTAGAATCTACTTGGAACTTCATTAATAAAATTTGGAACGCATCACGTTTCGTATTAATGAACATGGATGACATGAAGTATGAAGAAATCGATTTAACTGGTGAAAAATCAGTTGCAGATAAGTGGATTTTAACTCGCTTAAACGAAACAATCGAAAGTGTAACACGTAACATGGATAAATATGAGTTCGGTGAAGCTGGTCGTTCATTATACAACTTCATTTGGGATGATTTCTGTGACTGGTACATTGAGATGGCGAAACTTCCACTATACGGTGAAGATGAAGCAGCTAAGAAAACAACTCGTTCGATTTTAGCTTACGTATTAGACCAAACAATGCGTCTATTACATCCATTCATGCCATTTGTAACAGAGAAAATTTGGCAGCATTTACCGCATGAAGGCGAGTCTATTACAGTAGCAGCATGGCCAACAGTTCGCGAAGATTTACAAGATAAAGAAGCGGCAGCAGAAATGCACCTTCTAGTTGATATCATTCGCTCTGTTCGTAACATCCGTGCGGAAGTAAATACACCAATGAGCAAAAAAGTTCAAATGCAAATTAAAGCAAAAGACGAGGTAGTACTAGCTCAGCTTACGAAAAACAGTTCTTACATCGAGCGTTTCTGTAACCCAAGTGAACTAACAATTAAGATTGATTTACAAGCGCCAGAAAAAGCGATGACTGCAATCGTATCAGGTGCAGAGTTATTCTTACCGTTAGCTGATCTTATCAATCTTGATGAAGAGAAAGCGCGTCTTGAAAAAGAACTTGAGAAGTTTGATAAAGAAGTAGAACGTGTACAGAAGAAACTTTCAAACCAAGGATTCGTAGCGAAAGCTCCTGCAGAAGTTATTGACGGAGAGCGTGCGAAAGAGCAAGATTACCTAGAAAAACGCGAAGCGGTTCGTCAACGTCTAGCGGATCTTGAGAAATAAAAATGTTTTTCAGAGACTCACTATATTGGTGAGTCTCTTTTCTTTGCGTATAATAGAATTAAGAAGTTTGTCTTTTGAAAGGGGAATAGCAAACGTGATACATACATACGAAGAAGCGATAAACTGGATTCATAGCCGATTGAAATTTGGGATAAAACCAGGGCTAGAAAGAATGCAATGGATGTTAGAAGAACTCGGAAATCCAGAGCGTCATATAAAATGTGTTCATCTTGCCGGCACAAATGGAAAAGGTTCAACTTTAACATATATGCGCTACATGTTAGAAGGCGCGAAATATAAAGTAGGAACGTTTACATCGCCTTACATAGAAACATTCAATGAACGTATTAGTGTAAACGGAATACCGATTGCAGATGAAGAGATTGCGGAACTTGTAAATATGGTAAAGCCAGTCGTTGAAAAATTAGATGAGACGGACTTAGGAGAAGCGACTGAGTTTGAAATCATTACAGTAATGGCAATTTATTATTTCGGTAAAGTTAATTTCTGTGATGTTGTTTTATTTGAAACGGGGCTTGGGGGAAGATTTGATTCTACAAATGTTATTCATCCGGTTCTCACGATTATTACGAATATCGGCCACGATCATATGCATATTTTAGGCAATACACTAGGAGAAATTGCATATGAAAAGGCAGGGATTATTAAGTCTGGTGTTCCAGTTATTACTGGTGTGAAAAATGAAGAAGCATTGCAAGTAATTCAAAAGGTTGCTAAGGAAAATCATGCAAGCTTATATGAACTTGGAAAACAGTTTACAACACTACATAAACATTCTAATAAAGATGGGGAACACTTTGATTTTGATTGTCCATTTGCCTCGTTTGAAAATGTTCGGATTTCAATGAAAGGCATTCACCAAGTAGGCAATGCAGCACTAGCGCTTATGGCAGTAATGTATTTAAAAACATATTTATCATTTTTAATTAATGAAGAGGAGATGAAAGTTGGCTTACAAGAAGCATACTGGATTGGTCGATTTGAAAAGTTACAAAGTAATCCAGATATTATAATAGATGGTGCTCATAATCCAGAAGGTATTGAAAGTCTTGTAAAAACAGTAGAGGCACATTATAAAAAGAAGAATGTAATAGTTTTATTTACTGCTCTTGGTGACAAACAGTTACATAACATGGTAGGGCAATTAGAAAAAGTTGCTGATGAAATAATATTTACGACGTTTGCCTTTGATCGTGCCATTTCTGCTGACAAGCTTGCATCGTATTCACAACAAGAGTCAAAATTAGTTTTTGAAGATTGGAAAGAGGCAATTGATACAAAGGTTGACAGGATAGGAGAACATGATGTTTTTATCATAACAGGTTCTTTGTATTTCATTTCCGAAGTTAGAAAATATATTCGCGAGAAAAACTAGATAGTCTTTGCTATCTAGTTTTTTGTTCTACAAATGAAGTCAAATGCATACATATAAGATAATAATATAGGGTTATTTGACGAATTCCTCTGACAAATATCTCGTTTTTTTGTGGAATGAATATGATATGATGCGGACAATGACAAGAGGTGAGGTGTGAGTGTATGGACAAGCAATCACGAACGATCTCGGTGAAAGTAAATGGAACAGAAGCGAAGTATGAGGAAAAAAAGAAGGATGAGTTTGACTGGATGATAGCAGAAAGTGAGAGACCGAAAAATGTAGTTCCGTTTCAAAAAGCGAAATCAGTATCTATGGAAAAATATCGAAAGAAGTGGAGCAATACAATAATCGCAATCGTTGCAACTGCAATAATTATCGGTACTGCATTTGGGATGGGTATGATTCATTTATTAACTGGACAAGGGACGACAGGAGAAGGTAAGGTAACGGCTTCGAAGCAGACAGGTAATGAGGAACAAAAGGTGGGTGGAACGGCAGAACAAACACCAACACCGAAAGAGGAAAAACCAAAGGCACAGGTAGGAACGTCATTAGAACCAATGAAACTATTTTTCGTTCAAGGAGGGCTTTATTCCTCTGAAGAAAAAGGACAGGCTGCTATTGAAGAGTGGAAAAGTAATGGGGGCGTGGCTACTTTGAAACCGAGTGGTGATAAGTATGCGTTAGTTGTTGCTATTACGAGCGATGAACAGGCTGTTAATCAATTAATAGATCAGTATAAGCAAGATGGTGTTTCAGTTTTGAAAAAAAATTGGGATATTACAGATAAAGCATTGCTCAAAAATGATAAAGAAGTAGGAATGTTTTTAGCGAAAGTGCAGCCATTATATACTCATTTAGCAAAATATGTGTCCAGCGTACAAACTAGTGGAAAAAGTAATCCAAAAGATATAGAAGCGATTCAAAAAGAGTGGAAAGCTATGGAAAAGGAAGGGAAGAGTATGAAGCGTGAAGATGCAAAGAAGCTTTATACGTATACGTCAATAGCGGTGCAAACGATTAAGGAAGGGAAGAGCGATAAGGAATCTGTAGCTAAATTAAATCAAGTTATTATTGATGGTATACTTTCGTATGAAAAAATGGTTTCACAAAAAGTGAAATAATAGGATAATGAAATGACGAAGAAAGAAGTACATATACTTCTTTCTTTTCTTTTGAATTTAGAACAAAGTGCTTTCTGTATGGGCAGCATATAATCGTATTTAAAAAGAACTATTATTTTGTTTAGAGAAAATGATATTTCTAGAATTTGTGGGGAAACTATTCCTTTGATACGATTGATTTGAATTATTCTGCTTCATGTGAGAAGGGAAGGAGAAAATATGAGGAAAATTATTTTAGCTTCAGGGTCACCTAGGAGGAAGGAACTGCTTGAATTAGCAGATGTGCCATTTGAAATCGTTGTTAGTGAAGTAGAAGAGACGATTGGTGCATATTCATCACCTTCTGATATTGTTATGTCGCTTGCTTTGCAAAAAGCATCTGCTGTGGCAGAAAACCATAGTAATCACGTTGTACTAGGTGCAGATACAATTGTTACATATGATTCGCGTATTCTTGGAAAGCCGTCTAATGAGGCTGAGGCGAAAGAAATGTTACGATTATTATCGGGGAAAACACACGAAGTATACACAGGTGTTGCAATTATATCGAAAGAAAAAACGGTAACTTTTTATGAACGTACAGAAGTAACATTTTGGGGATTAACAGAAGAGGAAATAGACGTATACGTTGCATCGAAGGAACCACTTGATAAAGCAGGGAGCTATGGAATTCAAGGTAAAGGGTCTATTTTTGTTCAACATATTCAAGGGGACTACTACAGTGTAGTTGGCTTGCCAATTGCGCGTCTTGTCCGTGAATTAAAACAGTTTGATAGCGATGTAACCCATGCGTAAAATTGCATGGGGTTTTCTTTAGGAGAAATCGTAAAAAAAAGGGGTGGAGAGATGAACGGTATTCGTGATGTTGTGAGAGAAGAACAGCCACGGGAGCGTTTATTGTTAGAAGGAGCAGGAAGTTTATCGAATCGAGAACTTCTTGCAGTTTTACTCAGAACGGGTTCTAAAGAAGAAACGGTGTTAACGTTATCAGATAATATTCTCCATCATTTTGACGGCTTACGAATGTTAAAGGATGCAACGTTAGAAGAGATGATGAGCATTCATGGTGTTGGGATTGCAAAGGCGTCGCAGCTTATGGCTGCTTTTGAATTAGGTAGAAGAATGGTACGTTTAGAATATCAAAATAGATATAGTATTCGAAGTCCAGAAGATTGTGCGAGTTATATGATGGAAGAGATGCGTTTTTTGCAACAGGAGCATTTTGTTTGTTTATATTTGAATACGAAAAATCAAGTTATACATAGGCAAACTATTTTTATTGGAAGTTTAAATACGTCGATTGTGCACCCAAGGGAAGTTTTTAAAGAAGCGTTCCGTCGGGCAGCAGCCTCTATTATATGTCTTCATAACCATCCCTCAGGAGATCCGGCGCCGAGCCGTGAAGATATTGAAGTTACAAAACGATTAGTAGAATGTGGTCGAATTATCGGAATTGAAGTACTTGATCATATCATAATAGGTGACCATAAATTCGTGAGTTTAAAGGAAAAAGGTCATATTTAAGACTATTCTTTTTACTTATTTTGTTTTATAATGTGATTTATGAGTTTTTTGTAGAAAATTATCTACAAAAAGGATGCAGATATAAAAAAACGTACTGTTTTTATAAATATAAAGTAAGAAAAATGAGTCCGTGAAAATAAGAAGGGAAGATAAATGATATGTTTGGATTTGGTGGATTTACTCGCGATCTTGGAATAGACTTAGGAACAGCGAATACGCTTGTATATGTGAAAGGGAAAGGTGTAGTTTTACGTGAACCTTCAGTAGTAGCATTACAAACTGATACGAAACAAATCGTTGCGGTAGGTAGCGATGCAAAACAAATGATTGGTCGTACACCAGGAAACGTAGTGGCACTTCGCCCTATGAAAGATGGTGTAATTGCTGATTACGAAACAACAGCAATAATGATGAAATACTACATTCAACAAGCTCAAAAATCAAATGGATTCTTCTCACGTAAACCATACGTAATGGTATGTGTACCATCTGGTATTACAGCTGTAGAAAGACGTGCAGTAATCGATGCGACTCGTCAAGCTGGTGCTCGTGATGCTTATCCAATCGAAGAGCCATTTGCAGCAGCAATTGGTGCAAACTTACCTGTTTGGGAGCCGACTGGTAGTATGGTTGTTGATATCGGTGGTGGTACAACAGAAGTTGCAATTATTTCTTTAGGTGGTATTGTAACAAGTCAATCAGTTCGTGTTGCTGGTGATGATATGGACGATTCAATCATTCAGTACATTAAGAAAAGCTACAACTTAATGATTGGTGAAAGAACAGCAGAAGCACTAAAATTAGAAATCGGTTCTGCAGGCGAGCCAGAAGGTATTGAGCCTATGGAAATTCGCGGTCGTGATTTAGTAAGTGGTTTACCGAAAACAGTACTAATTCAACCAGAAGAAATTGCAGATGCATTAAAAGATACAGTAGATGCAATTGTAGAATCAGTTAAAAATACGTTAGAAAAAACTCCACCTGAATTAGCAGCGGATATTATGGACCGCGGTATCGTATTAACGGGTGGCGGGGCATTACTACGTAACTTAGATAAAGTTATTAGTGAAGAAACAAATATGCCAGTTCTTGTTGCAGAGGATCCATTAGATTGCGTAGCAATTGGAACGGGTAAAGCATTAGACAATATCGACCTTTTCAAAACTGCTGCTCGATAATATTGCAAAATAAAAATCAATGAAATTAAGAGGGTGTGAACGTGCCACAGTTTTTCTTAAACAAAAGATTAATTGTTTTGTTAGTTAGTATTATTCTTCTCGTGGCATTGATTGGAATCTCATTGAAAGAACGGAACAGTTTATCATGGCCAGAGCAGTTTATAAAAGATACTGTCGGTGTTGTAGAACGTGTATTCCAAAAGCCAGCGAATTATGTTGCCGGATTCTTCGAGAATGTAGAAGATGTAAAGCGCACGTATGAAGAGAATAAAAAGCTGAAAGCAAAATTAGATTCTACCGCAGATTTATCTGCCGTAGTGAAAAATTTAGACGATGAGAATAAAAAACTACGAGAATTAACTGGTAAAGAAAAGTCCCGTGGTGATTATACGGAAGTACAAGCTAGTGTGGTTTCTCGTAATCCCGATAAATGGTACGATTTAGTTGGAATTGATAAAGGAGCACAGCAAGGGATCAAAAAAGATATGGCTGTTGTAACTCCGAAAGGTTTAGTTGGACGCGTAAAAAGTGTATCTCAGTTTACATCGTCAGTAGAGTTGTTAAGTTCGATGAGCCGAACAAACCGTGTTTCTGCTATTGTACAAGGACAAGAAAATATCTTTGGATTAATTGAAGGTTACGATAAAGAAAAACAACTACTTCTTTTCACAAAGATTAGCTCTGATGCAGAGGTACAAAAAGATCAACTAGTTGTAACATCTGGACTTGGTGATATCTTCCCTAAAGGTCTTGCGATTGGGAAAATTGTTGATGTTCAGCCAGATCCATACGGTTTAACAAAAACGGCTTATGTAAAACCATCCGCTGATTTGAATGATGTAGAGCATATTATAGTTGCAAAACGTGATATGCCTACAGCGCCGTTAGAATAGGAGGGAGAGAAGAGATGATGACGATTTTAAAAAGAGCAGCTCTTCCTCTTTTGCTCCTTTTTGTTTTTTTATTTGAAAATATGTTCTCTACTGTTGTTCCAACAGACGTCTTTTGGAAAGGCAGTATAGCAGCACCGCATTTCTTTATAATTGTGTTATGTTTTATTACAGTGTACTATAGTCCGGTTCAAGGGATTTACTACGGACTATTATTTGGTTTCTTATTTGATACCGTATACACGGAACTTGTCGGTATATATATATTTGCTTATCCGATTTTAGCTTATTTAGTTTATAGTGTGATGAAAGTATTACAATTGAATTTATTTATTGTCGCTTCTATCGTACTGGCTGGCATTGCAGCATTAGAGTATTATGTGTATGGGTTTTTAACTTTGTTAGGACGTACTCACATGTCAGCATCTGTCTTTTTCACAGATCGTCTCCTTGCTACTTTATTGCTAAATGGAATTTTCTTATTAATAGTTTGTTTCCCACTGAGACGATATTTAGTGCGTCTTTCAAAAGCGATAGAAGAAAAAGAAAAAAGGATTTTCTAATTTTATGTCGAATTGAATCGGTGGGGTGAACTTTAGTGGAAGAAAAAAAGCAACAAAATGTAACGATAAAAGGGACAAAAGATGGAATAACACTTCATTTAGATGATTGCTGTTCATTCTCTGAGCTACTAAAAGAATTGGATGAAAAGCTTTCTACACATTACTATGAGAGTGACGGACGTTCTTTAATTGAAGTGCGTGTTAAAGTAGGAAATCGCTATTTAACAGAAGTACAACAAGAAGAGATTCGTACGTTAATTCGCAATAAGAAGAACCTTGTTGTAGAATCAATCGAAAGTGATGTTATAACAAAAGCAGAAGCAATAGCTTGGAAAGAAGAAACAGAAATTGTCCCTATTTCCAAAATTGTTCGCTCTGGACAAGTGTTACATGTAAAAGGCAATTTATTATTAATTGGAGATGTTAATCCAGGCGGAACGGTTATCGCTGGGGGGAATATTTTTGTCTTGGGATCATTAAGAGGAATTGCACATGCGGGGTATGATGGAGATTCAGAAGCTGTTATTGCTGCATCTATTATGAACCCTATGCAACTCCGAATTAGTGATGTGACAATGCGGGCTCCGGAAGAGAAAGAAGACGGAGCAGAGGCGGCAGAATGTGCGTACATTAATGAGAATAATCACATTGTTGTCGATCGCCTGCAACTTCTCACTCATCTTAGACCTAATTTAACAAAGTTAGAAAGGGGAATTGTATAGCTGTGGGAGAGGCAATAGTAATTACATCTGGAAAAGGCGGAGTAGGTAAAACTACAACGTCTGCGAACATTGGTACAGCCCTTGCGTTATCTGGAAAAAAAGTGTGTTTAATTGATACAGATATCGGTTTACGCAATTTAGACGTAGTAATGGGGCTAGAAAATCGTATTGTATTTGATCTTGTTGATGTCGTTGAAGGGCGTTGTCGTTTACCTCAGGCTCTTATTAAAGATAAGCGTTTTGATGATCTTTATTTATTACCTGCAGCACAAACGAGCGATAAATCGGCGGTAACACCTGAACAAATGGATGAATTAATACAAGTATTACGTCAAGATTATGATTACATATTAATTGATTGTCCTGCGGGGATTGAGCAGGGGTTTAAAAATGCAGTAGCAGGTGCGGATAAAGCAATCGTTGTAACAACACCAGAAGTATCCTCAATGCGTGATGCGGATCGTATTATCGGGCTTTTAGAGAAAGAGGATATTGAACCACCGAAACTTGTAATTAACCGTGTGCGTAGTCATATGCTTCATGAACAGGATATGTTAGACGTTGATGAAATTGTACGTACACTGTCAATCGAGCTTCTTGGAGTTGTCGAGGATGATGATGAAGTTATTCGTGCTACGAATACAGGTGAACCTGTAGCGCTGCAACCTAGCGGGAAAGCAGCAATAGCTTATCGTAATATTGCAAGACGCTTGTTAGGTGAGAATGTACCATTACAAGCATTTGAACAAGAAAAAGTATCGGTATTTACAAAGATGAAAAATTTCTTTGGAATCCGTTAAAAGCACTTCGCATAAATGCGGAGTGCTTTCTTTTTTCTTCGCATGAATATCTTCCTTCTATAACTCATACATATGTACAAACTGTATATAACTGTTTCTATTTGAATAAGGCTAACGAAAGAAAGGAGACAGTATGAAGAATAGACGTGTGGAAGAAATTAAAAAGCGGATTGCGAAAAGGAAAGCAGAGCAAGAATTGCTAGAAGAAGAGCAGTATTTTGCGGGAGGAGATTTTGATAGCGAAACGGTCTTTATTGAAGAGGGGGAGAAGGAAATTCATCCTCTATTTCGAAAAGAAGTTTTTCTCTTCAAAGTTTTGCTATCAGCAATATTAGTTCTTTCGGTTGCTATTTTATTTAAGAACGCACCTTCTTCTTTTGATGGTACTAGAGCTGTTACAGAAAAAGTTATGCAAGAAGAATTTCAATTTGCTACTATATCGAAATGGTATGAAAATCAGTTTGGAAAACCTCTCGTGTTCTTTTCTCCAAATGAGAAAAAAGAAGAGGCTATTCAGCAAAAGGATTATGCGATTCCTGCCTCTGGAAAGGTGATGCAAGGATTTCAAAAAAACGGCCAGGGTGTATTTGTTCAAACGGCTACAAATGCAACGGTGGAGTCAGTAAATGAAGGTATAGTTGTTTTTGCGGGCAAGAAAGAGGAACTTGGAAATACAGTTCAAATTCAGCACGCTGATGGTACGGAGTCATGGTATGCAAATTTAAATGATATGTCAGTAAAATTATATGATTACGTTTCAAAGAAACAAAAAATTGGAATAGTGAGTAATGATGAAAATAATAAAAATGGCAAATTTTATTTTGCAATAAAAAAGAATGAAAAATTTATTGATCCAATTCAGGTGATTTCATTTGATTAAATATAGGGATGTTTTCACGAAAATTTCTGTGCATCCGTTGTTTTGGGTTATTATTGTCATTGGTATTTTTACAGCACGTTTTAAAGAGTTACTATTACTATTTTGTATCGTTTTAGTTCATGAACTTGGGCATGCTTTTGCCGCAGCGTATTATAATTGGCGTATTAAACAAATTCAGCTTTTGCCGTTTGGTGGCGTAGTTGAGATGGAAGAACATGGGAATAAATCTTTAAAAGAAGAATTAATTGTCGTTATGGCGGGGCCAATTCAGCATATATGGATGATTGCGGTCGCTTACATTTTGTATAAAGCGGGCTGGGTAACTGACGATTTGTACCATTTCTTTGTATGGAATAATGTCATTATTTTAGGGTTTAATTTATTGCCTATTTGGCCACTTGATGGTGGAAAAGTATTATTTAATGTATTATCATATCGTTTTCCCTATTTACAAGCACATGAAAAGATGATGAAATTGTCATGTGTTTTTTTTAGTGTAATATTAGGATGGCAGTTACTTTGGAATAGTAATAACATTATGATGTGGGTATTACTCGTTTTTCTAGCGATTTCTTTATATCAAGAATGGAAACAAAGACGGTACGCATTTATGCGTTTTTTATTAGAGCGTTATTATGGGAATAAAAGAGATATTGAAAAAATAGCACCTATTGAGGTGAAAACGGAAGATCATTTATATACGATTTTCACAAAATTTCGCAGAGGATATAAACACTCTATTATCGTCCATGGAAAATATAAAGAGCATTACACATTGGACGAAAATGAATTGTTGTATGCGTATTTTGCTGAAAAACGAACAACCTCATCTGTTGAAGAATTAATTGGTTAGTGTTGACGACGACACTAACCTTTTATATTGTAAGGAAAAGAAATGAAAAGTGAGGAAAGAATTTTGAAGACGTTATATATTAACTACACTGGTTCGGAAAAGCGTGTTGCGATAGAAGAGAAACAAAAAATTGTAGAGCTTTTATGGAAACGGAATGAAGAGCAGGAGATTGTCGGACATATTTATGTTGGGCGTATCGTAAGAACAATTGCTGGAATGAACGCAGCCTTTGTAAATATCGGATTAGAAAAACATGCATATCTTTCATTTGATGATGTACCATCTTCATATCGCATACATGAAGGACAGGCGATACTTGTACAAGTTGTGAAAGAGGCAATTGATACGAAGGGGCCAAAATTAACGGCGAAGATAGAAGTTACCGGAAAATATGTCGTTTACATGCCCTATGATGACATGCGCGCTGTTTCTCGGAAAATAAAAAATAATAAAAGAAGACAACAGTTACTGGGAATTGAAGTAGAAGGAACAGGTGGATACATTTTCCGTTCTGCTTCTGAAAAAGGAACGATCGATGAAATACAAGCTGAAATGCAAGGGTTGCAGCAGTTATATGAAGAGTTAAAAAGAAAAGAAGATCAAGGGAAGGCGCCCTTACTACTTCATCAACCAGCGACGTTTTTAGATCGTGTATTTCAGGAGAACCCAATTGAAACAATTGAAAAAATAGTTGTAGATACGAGAAGTATAGTAAAAGAATTAGAAGAAAAAGTAGGGAAAGAAAGAGTATCCTTTTATAATGAAAAATCTTCGATGTTTAACCACTTTGGAATAGATCGTGAAATCGAGAAAGCACTTCAAAAAATTGTGTGGCTACCAAATGGTGCCTATCTAATTGTAGAACAAATGGAGACGATGACTGTAATTGATGTGAATACAGGTAAATTTACTGGAAAACAAAATTTACAAGATACCGTATTTCGCACAAATGAAATGGCTGCTGAAGAGATTGCTCGTCAATTAAGACTTCGTGATATTGGCGGGATGATATTAATTGATTTTATTAATATGAAAAGACGGGAAGATAAAGAGAAGGTAAGAGAGCGTTTAATGATAGCTTTACAAGATGATCGCACATATACAAGAGTGCTTGGGTTTACAGAGTTAGGTATTTTAGAGATGACGCGTAAGCGCAAGAAACATTCGTTACGTGACGTATTATTAGAAGAGTGTGCGCCTTGTAAAGCGACAGGTTACGTTATATCTAATGAAACAATTGCGTATGAGCTAGAGAGAGAGCTTATTACTTATGGTAATATAGAGGATGAAGCTGTATTGATTGGTGCTTCAAAAAAAGTACAAAAACATTTTTCACAAAAAGAATTACAAAAAAATATTCCATTTGAAATTTATTTCAAAGATGATATTATCGAAAAGTACGCTATTATCCGTTTTGGAAGTAAGAAAGAAATTGTAGAACGGAAAAAATAGTTAGCAGAACATTCATTGACAATAGTCAATGAGTCATGGTAATATTTTTATGTTATAGTTTATAGCACCTAAACTGCTATATGCTACAACCGCACAAGACAGGTTCCCTAAAGACATTTTATGTCTACCTCGTTTTTGGCGAGTCTTAGTAATTAAGAGGAGGTGCAAGTATGTACGCAATTATCGAAACAGGTGGAAAACAAATTAAAGTTGAAGCTGGTCAAGCAATCTACATTGAAAAATTAGATGTTGAAGCTGGTGAAACTGTTACTTTTGACAAAGTTCTTTTCGTTGGTGGCGAAAACGTGAAAGTTGGTAGCCCAGTTGTAGAGGGTGCAACAGTTACTGCGAAAGTTGAAAAACAAGGTCGCGCTAAGAAAATCATCGTTTTCAAATACAAAGCGAAAAAGAACAATCGTAAGAAACAAGGTCATCGTCAACCTTACACTAAGCTAGTAGTTGAAGCTATCAACGCTTAATTCTGGTTAAGATGATTAAGATTACGATAAGTCGCACGAAACTAGGAAGTATCCGATCATTTAAAATGACTGGACATGCCAATTATGCGCCACATGGACAAGATCTTGTCTGTGCTGGAACTACAGCGGTTGTGTTTGGTTCTATAAATGCAGTGGAAGAACTTTGTAATGTGCAGGCAACTATTGAACTCGGAAGTGATGGCGGATTCTTGACGTATGAATTGCCTAATGATTTAGACGTTCATACAGCAGAAAAAGCACAAATACTTTTAGAAGGATTGGTTGTTTCACTTAAGACGATTGAACTTGATTACGGAAAGTATATCCGTTTAATAGAAAAAGTGCAGGAGGTGTAACGTATGTTAAGATTAGATCTTCAGTTTTTCGCATCTAAGAAAGGTGTAGGTAGTACAAAGAACGGTCGTGACTCTCAGTCAAAACGTCTTGGTGCTAAACGCGCAGATGGTCAAACGGTTTCAGGTGGTTCAATTCTTTACCGTCAACGCGGTACAAAAATTTATCCAGGTGTTAACGTTGGTCGTGGTGGCGATGACACTTTATACGCGAAAGTTGACGGCGTAGTACGCTTTGAGCGTCTTGGTCGTGACCGCAAACAAGTGAGCGTATATCCTGTTGCTCAAGAAGCATAAGAACTCACGGAAAACTCTAACCTGAGTGCAGGTTAGAGTTTTTCTATATTAAGGGGTATCTAAATGAATGAAAAATGGACAATTATAGATGCGTTGAGCCACTCGAGACATGATTGGCTCAATCGTTTGCAGATGGTTAAAGGAAATCTTTCCCTTGGAAAAGTGGAAGAGATTCATAGGCTCATCGATCGTTTTGTCCAAGAAGCGAGACAAGAATCCAATCTGATGGGGCTATCAATGCCTTTATTTTCAGAGTGGATTTTAACATATAATTGGAAACAGCAACCGTGCTTATTGGAGTACGAAGTATTAGGGAAATTACATAACTTATCTCATCTAGATGAGACTGTATGTACATGGACGAATCAGTTTTTCTTAATGCTTCAGCATAGTTTAGACGTATATGTTGAAAATTATGTTTGTATCACAATTGAAAGTGACGCGGAGAATGCTCGTTTCTTTTTTGATTTTCGTGGAAAGCTAACGAATGTAGAAGAACTACAAACGTGGCTTGCGAACGAAAACAATAAATGGTATTCCATTTCTTATACAGTACGAGACGAAGAAGTCTCAGTTATATTACAACTAATCGAAAAAAGTGTGGTGAAATAATGTTTGTAGATCAGGTCAAGATATATGTAAAAGGCGGCGACGGTGGTAACGGAATGGTTGCGTATCGTCGTGAGAAGTATGTACCTAAAGGTGGCCCAGCAGGTGGCGACGGTGGTAAAGGTGCAGATGTTGTTTTTGTTGTTGAGGAAGGCTTACGTACATTAATGGACTTCCGCTACCAACGTCATTTCAAAGCTGATCGCGGTCAGCACGGAATGAGTAAAGGTCAGCACGGTCGTAAATCTGAAGATTTAATCGTAAAGGTTCCACCAGGAACAATAGTGAAAGATGAAAAAACAGGTGAAATTCTTGCCGATTTAGTAACGCATGAACAAACAGCTGTAATCGCAAGAGGTGGCCGTGGTGGCCGTGGTAATTCACGTTTCGCAACAGCGACGAACCCAGCGCCAGAAATCGCTGAGAACGGGGAACCAGGTCAAGAACGTGATGTCACGCTAGAACTTAAAGTGCTAGCAGATGTTGGACTTGTTGGATTCCCAAGTGTAGGTAAATCTACATTATTATCTGTTGTATCATCAGCACGTCCGAAAATTGCAGAATATCACTTTACAACAATCGTTCCGAATCTTGGTGTTGTTGAAACTGGTGATAACCGCAGCTTCGTTATGGCTGACCTTCCTGGACTAATTGAAGGCGCACACTCCGGCGTTGGACTTGGACACCAATTCTTACGTCATATCGAACGTACACGTGTAATTGTACACGTTATCGATATGTCTGGTTTAGAAGGACGTGAGCCATATGAAGATTATGTCACAATCAATAATGAACTAAAAGAATACAATATGCGTTTAACTGAGCGTCCACAAGTTGTTGTTGCAAACAAAATGGATATGCCAGATGCAGAAGAAAACTTACAAGCATTTAAAGAGAAATTGGGAGACGAAGTGAAAATTTTCCCAATCTCAGCTGTAACGAAACAAGGTGTTCGTGACTTACTATTTGAAGTAGCGAACTTATTAGAAACAACACCAGAATTCCCAATGTACGATGATGTAGAAGAATCTGAAGCAAGTGTAATGTACAAATTTGAATCTGAATCTAATTTTGAAATTACACGCGAAAGTGATGGCACATTTGTTATTTCTGGTTATGACATTGAGAAAACATTCAAGATGACAGACTTCTCACGTGATGAATCTGTACGCCGATTTGCTCGTCAAATGCGTGGAATGGGTATTGATGAAGCCCTTCGTGCACGTGGTGCAACAGACGGAGATATTGTGAAAATTCTTGAATATCAATTTGAATTTATCGATTAAGACTGCCGAAATATGGCGGTCTTTTTTTTGTTATTTGAGTCCAGTAAAAACCCAATTCATATAGGTGAACCATAAGTCGATATAGGAAAAAATCCCCATTGATTAAAGTTTCAATTTATAATAGAAAAAGGAGTGATTTTAGAAGAATATTTTATGGGGAGAAAAGGAATATGTATAAAATATTAATTGTAGAAGATGATGAAAAAATTGCAGAGATATTAGAGGAGCATTTAGAAAGGTATGGATATCAATCTTTCAGAGTGAGCGATTTACGGCATATAAAAGATGAGTTTGTAAAAGTAAGTCCTCATCTTGTGTTACTTGATATTAATTTACCATACTTTGATGGCTTCTACTGGTGCCGCCAAATCCGCACTGTATCGAATGCGCCGATTATTTTTGTTTCTGCAAGAACAGGGGAAATGGATCAAGTAATGGCGATTGAAAATGGCGGAGATGATTACATTACAAAGCCATTCCATTTAGATATCGTAATGGCAAAGGTGAAAAGTGCACTCCGCCGCGGGTATGGTGAGTATGCTTTGGCCGCGGAAAGTGACTGCTTAGGTGTTAATGGATTGTTATTATTCCCATCACAGCACACAGTAGAGTGGAAAGGTCAACAAACGGAACTTACAAAAAATGAGTTTTATTTATTAGAATGTTTAATGAAACAAGCAAATCAATACGTGACACGTGAAGAGCTGTTAGAGGCTTTATGGGATGAAGTAGCTTTTGTTGATGATAATACATTAACCGTGAATGTAAAGCGTGTAAGGAAGAAACTTGAGGAGTTAGGCATTAAAAATGCAATTGTCACAAAGCGTGGGTACGGTTATGCTCTTCTTACTGAGTGGGGCGAAGGGCATGAAGGTTAAAAATTACCTCATAGAACGTTTTTCCTTAATCCTTTCTTACATTATAAGCCTTTGTTTATTTGGACTCGTATTGCAGTTGCAAAGCCTTTTAGAAAAGCGTGCGCTGGACTGGAGTACATGGTTATACGGACTTTTATTAGGGACAGTTGTGTTTAGTGTATACCTTATTTACGATTACCGAAAACGAAGTGTGTTTTTAAAGAGAATAGAACAGTATATTGCCGGTGGACATACATTACACGACTCTTTACTTATCGATACTTCTTATACGTCAGAACAAGAACTGGTCGTTGAAGCGTTTACGCTATTAAGGCAGCAATATATGAATGAAGTTCATAAACAGCATGCAAAAGAGCAACAGCAAATGATTTTTATGAACCAGTGGATCCATCAAATGAAAACACCAGTATCCGTTATTGAATTATTGTTACAGAAATACGGTAAGGAACACCGTGAAGCAAGGGGAACGATTGAAAGTATTCGTGAAGAAAATAACCGTATTTTAAATGGGTTAGATTTAGCGTTACATATGGCAAGGTTAGATCAATTTTCGAAAGATTATAAAGTAGAAGTAGTAAATGTTATAGAGGTCATTCGAGATATTATTAATGAAAATCGAAAGTCGTTCATTCAATCTTCTGTATTTCCGAAAATAATGTTTGAAGAAGAGACTTGTATGGTTGCGTCTGATAGAAAGTGGCTTAGTATCGCCTTGGGCCAAATTGTTGTGAATGCAATTAAGTATACAAAAATTTCAGAAGCAGAGAAAAAAGAAATTCAATTTCAAATTGAAGAGAAGGATCAAAAGGTATTACTACATATTAGAGATAATGGAATTGGTATTCCAGAGCAAGATGTAAAGCGTATATTTGATCCGTTCTTTACGGGAATAAACGGCCGTAAAACAAGGGAAGCGACAGGGATGGGTTTATATATTACGAGGGAAATCTGCGGTAATTTACATCATGGAGTGTATGTACAATCAACGGAAGGGGAAGGAACAACAGTTACGTTCCAATTTGCAAAAGATGAAGAATATCATACATTAATGAGAAAAATGACAAAACTGTAAGATAACAAAACGTTTTGTAAGGGAAATCACTCGTTTCTTTTTCTTATTTTTCTTATAGTAAATGTAAGAAGAAAACACGTAGGGGGATTAGAAATGAGTGTTCTTGAAGTAAAAGGGTTAACAAAGGTGTATCAATCAAAAGGTTCAGTAGCGACGACTGCTTTACATGATATAAATTTTAAAATTGAAGAGGGCGAATTTGTAGGAATTATGGGGCCTTCAGGGAGCGGGAAAACAACGCTTTTAAATTTATTAGCGACAATTGATAAGCAAACTTCAGGTCATGTGCTTGTAAATGGTGAAGAAATTAATCAAATGCGCGCTGCAAAATTGGCGGAATTCCGCCGTACACATTTAGGATTCATTTTCCAAGATTTCAACTTACTTGATACGTTATCCATTAAAGAAAATATTATTTTGCCGCTTGTAATGGCGAAGAAATCTGTAAAAGAAATTGATGCGAAAGTACTTGAAATTGCGAGGTTTTTAAACATCGAAGAAATTTTAAATAAAAAAGTATACGAAGTATCAGGCGGACAACAACAACGTGCAGCTGCTGCAAGGGCAATTATTCATGACCCAACATTAATTTTAGCGGATGAGCCAACGGGAAACTTAGATTCGAAATCAGCGAAATCATTAATGGGAGCACTTCAAGATTTACATGAGCAAAAGAAAGTAACGATTGCAATGGTAACGCATGATCCGGTAGCGGCTAGTTATTGTGAACGTATCCTCTTCATACGTGATGGAGAGATCTTCTCAGAAATACATAAAGGAAGAACGAAACAAGCCTTTTTCCAAGAAATTTTGGACGTACTTGCGATGCTAGGGGGGGAATATCATGAACTTTCGCCAGCTCGCGCTTAATAACGTAAAAGGAAATTGGCGTAATTATAAAGCGTTTCTTATTAGTAGTTGTTTATCGATTGTCGTATTTTTCATGTATGCTTCCTTCATTTATCATCCAGATGTCGTAAGCGGTAATATTAGTATGAAGACGATGATTACAAAAGGGTTAGAATCGATGAATTATATTGTAGTCATCTTCTCAGCACTCTTTATTTTATATGCGAATTCAACGTTTTTACGAGCAAGAAAAAAAGAATTTGGCTTATTAACGTTAATAGGTGGAACAAAGTCTCAGCTCGGCCGAATGATTATATTAGAGCAACTGATGTTAGGGAGTATTGCCATTGTAGTAGGTATTGGGATTGGAATGCTTTGTTCAAAACTTTTCTTCCAAGCACTCAGTGTCTTACTAAAAATTGATAAAACACTGCCGCTTGTGTGGAATGGAAAAGCAGTTCTTATTACAGTTGGCATATACTTTGTCCTCTTTTTAATACTATCATTGTTTAGTGTTTGGACAGTAGGCCGCTTGCAAATTATTGATTTATTAAGAGAGGCAAGAAAACAAAAAGTAGAACCTTTTGCATTTACATGGTTAGGGGTAGTTGGTATAGGCTGTATTATTGCTGCATATGTGCTTAGCTTCCAAGTGACATTTATGAATTTTATAATGCTGTTTTTACCGATTGTAGGGCTGACAATAGGCGGAACGTATTTACTGTTTACGCAAGGTAGTACAGTCGTATTAAAAGCACTGCAAAAAAGAAAACAATCTTTTTATACGTATCCAAATATGTTCGTATTTAGCAATCTTATTTACAAAATGAAAGATAATGCTCGTTTTCTATTTGTAATTTCTATCATTACGGCGGTTGTTTCTTCAGCAGTTGGTACACTGTACGTGTTCTTTGAGGATATGAGTTATAAAACAGTGGCTAGTGCTCCGCATGCTATTTCGTATGAAGAAAAGGGGGTAAATACGCATAACATCATTAGTGAAGGGAAAGCACAAGAACTAATAAAAAAACACGGATTTGAAGAAGCGCGAAAAGTAACGTATGTAAAACTTCCTGCAACTCAAAAGGTAACGATGTTTAACGGTGAACATGAGATGCCGTTAGGGATTATCTCTGAAAAGGAATATAATAAAGAAGCGCGTAAACAGAACGTGCCAGAAGTGCAAAATAAGCCGGGAAGTGCAACGATGGTTGTAGTTGATATGATGAATGATATTGTCAAGCCGGATCTTACGAAGCCATTTGAATTTAAATTGAACGGACAAAAACAGTCTATTAAGCTAAATAATCCAGTATCAAAGTCTGTTTTTAATGATGATGGCTATTTGATTGTGAATGATGAGGATTTTGTGAAATATTCACAGCTCGTAGCAGATGAAGAAAAAACAAAATATTATGGATATTATATTGAAGATTGGAAAGGAACAGAAAATCTTGTACTAGACTTAAAGAAAGAAATTGCACAAGAACAACAACAGAATTTCCACAATTCTATCCTTACGTATAAAGCGATAAAGGAGCAAGGAGCGATTACAATGTTCATCGGCTTCTTCGTAGCAGTACTGTTCTTCTTCTTTGCTTGTAGCATGACATACTTTAAATGGTTTAATGATAAAGAACAAGATCGTATTCAATTTAAGTCATTAAAAAGAATTGGTATGACAGATAAAGAAATTCGTAAAATTGCAATTCGACAAATGGGTGTTATCTTCTTTATCCCAATTTTAATCGGTACAATTCATAGTGGATTTGCTCTTCATACGTTAGGAAAAATGCTTTATATTGATTTGTGGAAATCAGGTGCGATAGTAATTGGAGCATATATTTTAGCTTCTACAATTTACTTTATGATTGCGCAAAGAGGATATTTAAAACACGTAAAAAGCTAGGGGAACCTCTAGCTTTTTACGTGTGTAGTAAGTTACAGGAGGACGATAGATGAACATTCGGCAACTAGCGCTGCAAAATATAAAGGGAAATTGGCGTAATTATAAAGTGTTTTTCTTAAGTAGTTGTTTTGCCATATTAGCTTCTTATGCATACATGTCTGTCATTGTACATCCGTATATGCAAGAGACGATGTGGTATCAAAATGTACGCTGGGGGCTTATCATATGTAACGTTATAATTATTTCTTTTTTCGTCATATTTATTTTGTATTCTACTTCTATTTTCATAGAAGCACGTAAGAAAGAATTAGGGTTATATATGTTAATGGGAGCAACGAAATCTAAAGTAATAGGAGTGATTATGACCGAGCAAATATTGATCGGAATTTTCGCTAATATTTTCGGTATTGGGCTTGGCATGATTTCTTTAAAACTCTTTTTTATGGTATTTAGTATGTTACTTCATCTTCCGAAAGAACTCCCTGTCATATTTGACATGAGAGCGATTGGTGTAACGTTTGTTACATATATGCTTGTCTTTGTTCTGTTATCTTTTATAAGTGCTTTACGTATATGGAATATAAAAATCATACGGTTATTAAAAGAATTTCGAACAGATAAACGAGAGAGGAAAACATCAAAGTGGCTTTGTTTATTCGGTTTTGCTTGTTTAGGGACGGGATATGCGTTAGCGCTACAAGTGACGATGACAACGATAGCATTATACTTTTTTCCGGTTGTTATACTCATTTCTTTTGGGACGTATTTTTCATTTACACATGGCGCTACACAAATATTAGAAGTGATAAAAAGAAATAAAAGGATTATGTATACATATCCGTATTTATTTATAGTGAATCAATTGTCACATCGAATGAAGGAAAATAGTCGCTTTTTCTTTCTGTTGTCTATGGCAACAACGTTTGTCGTTACGGCGACAGGTACGGTGTTCTTATATTTTTCTAGCATGCAAGATATGTGGCGTGGCGGAGGAGTACACTCATTTTCATACATAGAAAAAGGCACTTCTGCTCATGAAGTTTTCGAGAAAGACAAGGTTGAAAACTTATTACATCAATATGGATATGATGATTTTCAATATATGAGTTTTGTTGGAGTGTATGCATCTTTTCAGTCCAATAAGGGAGAAACAGAGGTAGCGCCGCTTATAAAGGAAAGTGAATATAATCAAGAGGCGAGAAAACAAAAACAGAAAACGTATCATCCTAAAAAAGGAACAGTTACACTTGTCTATTATAATAAACGCAATTATCCAAATGTATATAATCAAAAAGAGATTCAATTGCAAGTAATGAATCAAGCGTATCCATTCGCATTTAACGGTCAGAAAGAAGGGGTACAATTTAACTATCACCCTTCATACATTAATGGTCTGTTTTTTGTCATGAATGATGAAGATTTTAACAGTATAGCAAATACAATTCCGGATTCTGAAAAAATGATATATAGAGGGTATACATTACCAAATATCGAAAATACGAAGGAATTAAACGAAGCTTTACGGAAACATATGAAACATGATACAAATGATGCGTTTCGAAGTAATATGGAATTATATGTGAATATGAAAGAAGGTGGTGATATTACTCTATTTATAGGCTCATTCATTAGCATATTATTCTTCCTTACGTCATGTAGCATCGTATATTTTAAATGGTTTCATAATATTGCATCCGATCGAAAGCAGTACGGGGCGCTCTCTAAACTTGGAATGACGAAGGAAGAAGTGTGGAAGATTTCTCGTTGGCAATTGTGTATGCTATTTTTTGCGCCAATTATAGTAGGGAGTATGCATAGTGCAGTTGCGTTATATACGTTTCATAATACGATCTTTATGGACGGTTCATTAAGAAAAGTAGGCTTGTTTATTTTATTTTACATTGCTGCATGCATTATGTATTTCTTCTTCGCTCAAAGAGAATATAGGAAACATTTAGACTAGCAAATGCTAGTCTTTTTTAAATATTCGAAATTTACATAGAAGAATATTTAAAATTGTGGTATAACAGTAAGAAAACGAAAAAGAGAGGGAAAAGACGATGATTCGAGTAGGATATTTAGGACCAGAGGCAACATTTACAAATATGGCGGTGAGTCGTTTTTTTCCGGAAGCAGAGCATGTACCGTATCGAACGATTCCAGATTGTATTGATGCAGCTGCAAATGAAAATGTAGATTATGCGGTTGTACCGTTAGAGAACGCCATAGAAGGTTCAGTTAATATAACGGTTGATTATCTCGTACATGAGCAGCCACTTTCCATTGTAGGAGAAATTACAGTGCCAATTCAGCAACATTTACTCGTACACCCGCAGTACGAAGGAGTGTGGAAAGAAGTATACGCTGTGCATTCTCATCCGCATGCCATTGCACAGTGCCATAAGTTTTTAAATGAAGAATTAAAAGGAGTAACTGTTCGAGATATGACATCCACAAGTGCCGCTGCACAATATGTGAAAGAACATCCTGAAGAAAAAATTGCAGCTATTGCAAATGAAGCAGCGGCAGAAAAATACGGATTAACAATTGTAAGGCGTGATATTCATACGCATAAAAACAATCATACACGTTTCCTTGTTCTCCATAAGAAAAAGAAAGCAGTACTCCCAAATAACGGAGAAAACCGAGGAGAGAAAACGACGCTTATGATAACGTTACCTGCTGATTACGCAGGGGCACTATATCAAGTGTTATCAGCTTTCGCATGGAGAAAATTAAACTTATCCAAAATTGAATCGCGCCCGATGAAAACAGGCCTTGGAAATTACTTTTTCTTAATCGACGTCGACAAAGCATACGATGATGTATTATTGCCAGGCGTAACAATGGAACTTGAAGCACTCGGGTTTTCTGTTACTGTGCTGGGGAGTTATTCTTCTTATTGGTTGTAAGAGAGGTGGATGAACTGTCGATATTTCCATTCTAATCGCTGATATAATTTTATCGGATAATACATTTTGTGATAGATAAATAGAATCCCACCTATAAATGGTGGGATTCTATTTATTTTAACTTCGCAAGACGATCCTCTAACTGACCACGCCAAATCTCGGCTAGTTCTGGAACAGCAAGAACCTTCTCAATGCCATCTTTATCTTTCCTATTATGAAAATAAATTTCGTTAGAGAACAAAACAGATACATTGTTTGATGGACGCTCTAATAATGTAATTTTAGAATCTTGACGTACAGTACCTTCTTGAAGAACGCGGCATAAATAACCAGTATATCCAGTTGCTACAATGCGTGGCAAAATGCCAGGAATACCGAGACGTTTTGAAATTGTGCTACAAGGTACTCTCGCTTGTGTAACTTGAATGATTGCTTCGCCTAGTTGATATGTATCTCCGATGCATACATCACGCTCTAACATATTTGTTACGGTAATGTTTTCGCCAAATGTGGAAGCTGGAAGTGTAGTTTGAAATTCCTCTTCCCATAGTGCGTAATGCTCGTGTGGGTACACACAAACTGCGCGATCAGGTCCCCCGTGGTGTTTTAAATCCGCTACATCATCACCACAGAATCCGTCTTTTGAGAGGAAGGCCTCTTCTGTAGGATCTTTACATATACCTGTTATCATTTCTTTATCTTCGCCATATTTCATTTGTTTCGGTTTACCAGTGCTAAAGTGAACGAGTTCAATTCCCATAGTGGATCTCCTTTACAATTGATTTCAATATTATATCACTAAAAAAGCACAGAGAATGATGAAAAACTCTGTGCTGTACATTAATTAATAAACGAGAAATCCAGCTCGATCTAGTGCCTCACAGGCAGCATCTAATTTCTCTTTAGAATCTGCTTCGATTGTATGTAAGTGAATACCATCTGTTAGTTGCGAAAGATAGGAAGCGTTTGTGTTTTCGATTTTTTGTAAATATTGTTCTACATCGAAGCGATTACTTACCATAATCGATGCTGTTAAGTCGCCGTATACAGGATGCTCAACTTTTACGTCTTTAATCGTAACGCCGTGGTCAACTAACATAGTAAGTTCTTGACGTACTTCTGCCGGTTTATGTTGGCATACGATTACGCGTTCGAAAGCTTGTTGTCTTGTTTGTGGCTTTAAATATAAATATCCTTGTGCAGTCGCAATAATTGGTTCATTTCGTGCTTTTAGTAAGGAAATGTCTTGAACGATAACTTGCCTACTTACGTTTGTCTTTTTAGATAGTTCATTCCCTGATAACGGTTCATTTGCAGCAAGAAGCCACTCAAGGATGAGTTGTCGTCTTTCTTCGCCTAAAATCTTTTTTTGATCATTTTGTTTCATTATGATTTAACACCTCTATAAAATTGATTTCCAATTGTGTGTAGTGCATGAATAGTTGTATCAATTTGTTCTTTCGTTGTGTGATGTCCGAAAGAAAAGCGGACATATTGTTTTGCCTCTTCATACGTTTTTCCAATTGCAAGCATTGTTTTTGAAGGGTCTTGTTTACCTACTTGGCAAGCACTTCCAGTTGAAATGGCTATACCATGACGGTTACATTCTAACATTGTATACTGACCTTCTATTCCTTTTATTGTAACCCCAATAATATGTGGTAAACAAGAAGTAGAATGTCCTTTCACTTCAATTTCTAGAGGAAGTGTTTGTAATTGCTCTAAAAAATAAGATCGTAATTGTTTAAAACGAAAGCTCTCTTCCTTTTGATTCTTTAATATATGTTCTGCGGCTGTTAAAAAAGCAGCGATTCCAGGAACGTTCACTGTACCAGGGCGAAAGCCTTTTTCATGAGAAGTTCCTGGAAATACTTGTTCCCAGCGAACTTGGGGATTTATATAGCAAGCTCCAACTCCTTTTGGTCCGTATATTTTATGGGCTGAAACAGAGAGGCTATCAATCTCCATCGCTTTAACGTCTATTGGAAGTTTACCAAACGTTTGAACACAATCCGAATGAAATAAAACATTATATTTTTTTAAAAGTGCTCCGATCTCTGCAATGTTTTGAACGGTCCCGATTTCAGAGTTTCCGTGCTGTATACTTGCTAGAGCAGTATCTTCTGTAATAGCTGCTTCTAAATCTACTAAATGAATTATCCCACTTTTATCAACAGGAATCTCAGTAATAGTATAACCTTGCGATTGTAAGGATTGAAAATAACTTCGAATCGATGCGTGTTCCATAGGTGTCGTAATAATGTGCTTTCCATTTCTAGCATTTAGAAGGGATTGAATCGCAAGGTAGTTAGATTCTGAACCGCCGCTTGTAAAGAATACACCTTGTTCCTTACCCCCAATCATTTCTGCAAATGTTTCTCTACAAACTTGCAATAAAGATGATGCGCTTCCGCCGATATCGTGTAAACTTTGTTCATTTCCGAAATATTTCTTTGCTGCTTCTACATATGTTTCTAAAGCTTCTTCGCTCATAGGTGTTGTCGCTGCATAATCTAGATATATCATCATGTAATTTCCTCTCTTCGGTAAGAGTGACATTTGTTTTCGTTTTTAGAATGGTAGTGAAAATAAGAATTGTAAAAAAACTCTTGTCATTATTTTAAAACTATGTAAATATAGGTGTCAAGACAGTTGGAAAGTGTAAAGTGGGAGGCAACAATTATGCCAAGTGCAGATGTCTTGATTATTGGAAGTGGCGTTGCGGCGCTTCGTGTTGCGAAAGAGCTTTGTCACGAAAAGAATGTGATAATTATCACAAAAAAAACAGGACGTAATAATAATACACATTTAGCTCAAGGAGGAATTGCAGCAGCAGTTGCTACATATGACGATCCGAGTGGGCATTTTGAAGATACATTAGTGGCAGGTTGCCATTATAACAACGAAGAAGCAGTTCGTTATTTAGTTGAAGAGGGACCGAAAGAAATAAGTAAGCTTATTACGAATGGAATGAAATTTGATGGGGATGAAAAAGGGATCCACCTTGGTAAAGAAGGGGCGCATCGAAAACGGCGCATTTTACATGCCGGAGGAGATGCAACTGGTAAAAATCTGTTAGAGCATTTAATACAAGAAGTAGTTCCGAACGTTACTGTCGTTGAGCATGAAATGGTGCTCGATTTTATTATAGAAAATAATAAATGCATAGGAGCTTTAACGCGAAATAGTGAAGGGAAGCTGAAGCGTTACTATGCTGATAATACGGTGTTAGCATCAGGAGGAATAGGTGGTTTGTACGCCTTTACATCGAATGATGAGACAATTACAGGCGATGGACTTGCGATGATATATCGAGCTGGGGGGGAACTTGTTGATTTAGAATTTGTACAATTTCATCCGACGATGTTATACGTGGACGGGCGATGTTGTGGTCTCGTTTCTGAAGCAGTCCGTGGTGAAGGAGCTGTCCTTATAAATGGAAAAGGACAGCGTTTTATGATGGATATACATCCCGGGAAAGATCTCGCACCACGTGATGTAGTGGCAAGGGCTATTCATGAACAACTTCTTGCAGGTGAAAAAGTGTACTTAAACATCGAAACCATTCAAAACTTTGAACAACGTTTTCCGACCGTCTCATCATTATGTAAAAAGAATGGTATTGATTTAAAAGAAAATTCTATTCCGGTCGTACCGGGCGCTCATTTTCATATGGGCGGCGTGAAGACGAATTGTGACGGAGAGACGTCCATTTCAAACTTATATGCGGTCGGTGAAGTGGCTTGTAATGGAGTTCATGGTGCGAATAGATTGGCGAGTAATTCATTATTAGAAGGTCTTGTGTTTGGAAGACGAATAGGAAAACACATTTTAGCTAAGCCAGCAGAGGAAAGAAAAAATGTGCTGGAAGAGAGAGGGAAAAGTTTTATAGCTCTTAATGATTTACCGTTGAAAGAAGAAATACAAGAATGCATGATGAAATATGTTGGGATTGTGCGAACTGAGAAAAATTTATCATATGCTCAGAGATGGTTTAGTAGGTACGGTGTGCGAAATATGATCTTACAATATGATGCACTTACAAATGAAGAGATAACGCTTATTAATATGTTAACAGTTTGTGAGCTTATAACAGTATCAGCTTTGCAAAGAGAAGACAGTGTTGGTGGTCATTATCGCATTGATTATCCAGAAAGAAATAGCGTAAAAAAAGAGATTATCCGAGTGAGAAGAAAACTACAACTTGTTTAATAAGGGGAAGAGGGGTTTTATGAATACGTTAAAAGTTAAGGAAGCATTAAATCGATTTTTTCTAGAAGATATAGGAGAAAGAGATGTAACATCTCAGCTTATCTTTCCCGATAATGCACTTGCGAAAGGAACGTTTCTTGTAAAGGATACAGGGGTATTTGCAGGGTGCTTAGTAATTGAAGAAGGATTTAAATTAATTGATCAGAGAATTGAAGTTGAACTTCATAAAAAAGATGGGGATCTTGTAGAAAAAGGCGAAATAATTGCAACCGTGCAAGGCCCAATCGCATCATTATTAACGGCAGAGCGCGTTATATTAAACGTTATTCAGCGTATGAGCGGGATAGCGACGATGACACGTAAGGCGGTTTTTGCTTTAGATAGCAGTCATACACGCATTTGTGATACGAGAAAAACGATGCCAGGACTACGTATGTTTGATAAATATGCTGTAGTATGCGGGGGCGGATTTAACCACAGATTCGGTTTATATGATGGTGTCATGATTAAAGACAATCATATTGCTTTTGCTGGCTCGATTACAAAAGCTGTTACATCGGTGAAAGAAAGATTGGGACATATGGTGAAAGTAGAAGTCGAAACAGAGACAGAGGCGCAAGTAAGAGAAGCAGTAGAGGCCGGTGCAGATGTTATTATGTTCGATAATCGTACGCCAGAAGAGATTCGTGAGTTTTCAAAAATTGTACCAAGTGTCATCGTTACGGAGGCTTCAGGTGGTATTACAATTGAAGATTTATCAAAATACGGAAAAACAGGGGTAGATTATATTTCACTTGGAGCGTTAACACATTCAGTGAAAGCACTTGATATTAGTTTTAATATTGAGGCCTAATGAGAGTGGTTTAGAGGGGGAGAATCATAAATGGGTATTTTAGAGAAAGTTCAGCCAATCGAAGTAATGTTACTAGAGCGTTATCAAACGATGTCTACATTAGAGATGGAAGAGCGTGTCCGTGAAATTAAAGAAAAAATGGGGGCATTACTATTTATTCCAGGACATCATTATCAAAAAGATGAAGTGGTGCAATTTTCAGATGCAGCAGGGGACTCACTTCAACTCGCGCAAGTTGCAGCGAATAATAAAGAGGCAAAATATATTGTGTTTTGTGGTGTGCACTTTATGGCAGAAACGGCAGATATGTTAACGACAGATGATCAAATTGTCATCTTACCAGATATGCGTGCCGGCTGTTCTATGGCAGATATGGCAGATATTGAACAAACAGAAAGAGCGTGGAAAGAGCTCGCGAAATTATTTGGGGATACGATGATTCCATTAACGTATGTAAATTCAACAGCTGCGATCAAAGCGTTTTGTGGTCGTAATGGAGGGGCAACAGTAACCTCTTCTAATGCAAAACAAATGGTGTCTTGGGCGTTTACACAAAAAGAGCGTCTCGTCTTTTTACCAGACCAACATTTAGGAAGAAATACAGCGTATGATTTAGGTATTCCGTTAGAAAAAATGGCAGTGTGGAACCCGCATACAGATTCATTAGAGTACGATGGAGATATAGAAGAAATTCAAGTGATTTTATGGAAAGGCCATTGTTCTGTTCATCAAAACTTCACTGTGAAAAATATTGAAAATGTGCGAAAAAATCATCCGGATATGAATATTATTGTTCACCCTGAATGTTGTTATGAAGTGGTTGCTGCTTCTGATTATGCAGGATCAACGAAATATATTATTGATATGATTGAAGCAGCTCCGGCGGGAAGTAAGTGGGCGATTGGTACAGAGATGAATTTAGTGAACCGAATTATTCAGCAACATCCAGATAAAGAAATTATTTCGCTAAATCCGTTTATGTGTCCTTGCTTAACGATGAACCGAATTGACTTACCTCACCTGTTATGGGCACTTGAGAACATAGAAAGAGGAGAACAAATTAACGTTATTCGTGTAGAGAAACAAGTAACAGAAGAGGCAGTTCTTGCATTAAATCGTATGTTAGAGCGCGTTTAAAGCAGCGGGATTTCCGTTGCTTTTTTTCGTACATATAATCATAACAAGGATGAAATAGGCATACATTGTGTTGAGGAAATCATTGCGGTTTTTCTATGCTTATTCCACTTCGAATCATATTGAAAATAGAAGAAGTGATAAAAGTAAAAGAAGTTAATGTTGTTTAGAAAGTGTTACTTCAAAGTGTTTTTACTTATAGATAAGTTATACAGGAGGGGGAAAATTTGAAAATTCATATCGTGCAAAAAGGGGAGACCCTTTGGAAAATTGCAAAAAAGTACGGAGTGGATTTTGAAACGCTAAAAAAAACAAATACACAGCTTAGCAATCCAGACCTAATTATGCCAGGGATGAAAATTAAAGTGCCATCGCATAGCGTTCATGTGAAACAACAAACTGGATCGGGTTCAGCGCCCCCGAAACAATATGTAAAAGAGGTGCAGCAAAAAGAGTTTGCATCAACACCAACGCCACTTGCAATAGAAGATGAAGATGAGATCACGTATCAATCAACACCTATTACACAACAACCAGCTATGCAACAAACGCAAAAAGAAATGCAGATAAAACCGCAAAAAGAAATACAGGTGAAGCCGCAAAAGGAAGTGCAAGTGAAGCCACAAAAAGAAGTGCAAAAAGAAATTCCGATTCAAAAAGAGAAGCCAGTTGAAAAGCCGCCTGTCATTCAAAAACCACCTGTTGTAGAGAAAGTAGAAAAACTAAAACCTACTACGAAAGAAAACACTAAATTTTCTATCAATGTATTACCGCAGCCGCCGCAACCACCAATTAAAGCGAAAAAAGAATATAAAATTTCAGACGTAATAAAAAAGGGAAGCGAGTTAATTGCTCCTCAAATTAATAAAATGAAACCTAACAATGTCATTTCTCCGCAAACGAAAAAAGACAATATAGGAAACATAGTGTCACCGCAAGTGAAAAAAGACAATATAGGGAATATAGTGTCACCGCAAGTGAAGAAAGAGAATGTAGGGAATATAGTGTCACCGCAAGTGAAGAAAGAGAATGTAGGGAATATAGTGTCGCCGCAAGTGAAGAAAGAAAATGTAGGGAATATAGTGTCGCCGCAAGTGAAGAAAGAGAATGTAGGGAATATAGTGTCGCCGCAAGTGAAGAAAGAAAATATAGGGAATATAGTGTCGCCGCAAGTGAAGAAAGAAAATGTAGGGAATATAGTGTCGCCGCAAGTGAAAAAAGAAAATGTAGGGAACATAGTCTCACCAAACGTATCAAAAGAAAGTGTTATTATCCCGCAAGTAATACCGCCTAATATTCAAGTGCCGAATATAATGCCAATAATGGATAACAATCAACCACCAAATATAATGCCAATAATGGATAACAATCAACCACCAAATATAATGCCAATAATGGATAACAATCAACCACCAAATATAATGCCTATAATGGATAACAACCAAATGCCAAATATGATGCCGATAGTGGATAACAATCAAATGCCGAACATGATGCCAATAATGGATAACAATCAAATGCCGAACATGATGCCAATAATGGATAACAATCAAATGCCGAACATGATGCCGATAATGGATAACAATCAAATGCCGAACATGATGCCGATAATGGATAACAACCAAATGCCAAACATGATGCCGATAATGGATAACAATCAAATGCCAAACATGATGCCATATCAACAGCCAATGATGCCGCCATATCCGCCGTATCAGCAACAAAATCCATACAATCAAATGCCGTATCAACAAATGGCGCCGCAATATACTTCTATGCCAAATCCAAATATTATGCCAATGGATAATAATATGCCGCCACTCGTGCAAGGTGAAGAAGATTGTGGATGCGGAGGAGAAAGTAGGTTATATAGTCCACAACCGGGTGGACCACAATATGCTAATCCTTTATATTATCAACCAACTCAGCCAGCATATGCACCACAGCCAGGAACGATGTATTATCAGCCGGACCCACCAAACGTATTTGGAGAACCAGTTTCAGAAGAAGAGGACGAAGAGGAAGTTTAAAAAAAGGTGGGGTTATTCCCACCTTTTTTGTATTCGTGATAGTCAGGAATATGGTGAATTTACATTAAGTGCTAGAAAATTCCTAGTGAAATATTAACAGTGTAAAAAAACTCTCTGTTACTCATCATAAGGGGGAGCTTTTCGAAAGAGAAGTTCATTCTAACAGAGGGGGTTTTTGTATTGAATACGAAAGTAAAAGTTATTGCTGCTTCTTTGTTAGTTACCAGTGCATTAGCTGCATGTGGTACACCAAAAGATAATAATGCGATGGATGGACGTAACTATAATTACGAGCGTACATCTTATAATGATACACACCGATATAATGATAATGTAACGCGTAACGATCGTTATACAGATTATGTAACATATAGAAACGGTCGTAATGACGCAGGATCCAACTATTATCGTGATGTAAATTACAATGGGCAAATTGCTAATCCACACCCAACTCGTAATATTACAATGAACAATTCATACATTAACAATGATGGTAAAACTGCGGAGAAAATTACGAATCGTGTGAAACGTATGAATAACGTAGATCGAGTTTCTACAGTTGTATATGGAAACGATGTAGCGATTGCGGTAAAACCACGTAATACAGCGACGAATGAAACAGCGATGGCGAACGAAATTCGTCAAGCTGTTGTGAATGAAGTTGGAAATAGAAACGTATATGTTTCTGTAAGAAATGACATGTTTACTCGTGTCGATGCAATGAGTACGCGTTTACGTAACGGCACAGCTACAAACGATTTTAATCGTGACATAACAAATATGTTCCGAGACATTCGTTACGGCCTGACTGGTACTATGCGATAACAAATCAAAGAGGAAGGGATAGCCCTTCCTCTTTATTCATCTTCGTCTTGTAAACGTCGTTTTTTTATAAAATAACTAACGGAGTAAGACGCTAAAAAGCATATGAAGAGAATACCACCTGTTAAAATAGCTTCAAATAGAGGTCTTTCTGGACTGAAAATGATATAAATAATAGCCATGATAATTCCTACAATAAGAGAGCGTAAAATAATTTTGTAATAAGGAGTTAACTTTATTTCCTTTTCGCTTTCTTCTACATCGATAGAAACGCTTAATTGTAAATAACTAAGTACAATACTTGTAAGAATAAATAATAACCACAATGGAGATTTCGTAATTTGATCCATTCCTTCTGTGAATCCGATATAGCCTAAAATTCCGATTATACCAATTGATTGAAAAAGAAAGGCAATGCGTATGTTTTTTAACGTTTGAAGTATGAGGCGTTCATCTTTAATTTTTTTCAAGGCATTCATCCCCTGTTTATATTTATAGTATTAATTGTAACATATATATTACATTAATCAATTTATAATTTACATAAATTTCAATTGGTTGAAAGAGGAAGAAAAATATATTTAGAAATATATTGCGCTTCTACCTTGTTAATGTTATATTAGCAAAGCGATGAGCTAATTTACGTAAGTCGAGAGATATGCTTAAGTGCTAAACACGCGAATGTGGTCGCCTGGTCTTTCGCCGTAAACGCATCAGACGCCTGCTTTGCAGGCGTCTTTCATTTTATATAAAAGTAAATGATACATGCAGATGAGGATTAACCCTTATCTGCATTTTTTATTTTCCTTAGAAATTTAATGCTATTGTTTATATGGATAAAACCCCCATTTCCGGAAAAGCTACAAATGAAAGTATGATTTTGCCTAGAAGAGGTGAACGGAAATGAAATGGATGCTAATTGCAGTGCAAGCTTTCATTGTGATGTTTTGCTTAGCTTATGGATCCGGTGTGAGGGCAGAAGTAGTAGAAAAAGAACCTCAAGTTACAATTTTATTAGAGCGCATGTATGTTGATGGAGAAGTAAGTGAGGAAATACTGACAGAAAAAGTAGCGGATTTAGAAAAGTTTTTGCAGCAATATAAAGAATGGCAACTTGTTGATCGTGATGATGTGCAAATCGTATTACAAAGGAAAGTTGATGATATTTCTCCTTTACTGAAAACGAGCGGTTATTTTGGTGTTTCAGAGGAAGGGATATTGCAAATTTTTAAAGGGGTACCGAAAAGTGATAACGCGATCCATTCCTTCTTTCAAATTGATATGAAAAAGCTTGAGAGTTATGAGCGAGCAAAACTAAAGCGTGGTATTCGTATTAAGTCAAAAGAAGGATTCGTGAAGACAATCGAAAAAATGAAGCAATACGCAGTGCAAAATAATAAAAAAAGCAGCTCAGGGTGAGCTGCTTTTTCTTATTTATTCTTAGCTAAAATCTCTTTTGCGATTTCATCAATTAGCATATCTTTTCCGATTGGATTGAATGCTTTCGTATTGAAGGCTTCATTCGATACTTCATATACGTGATTGTTTTTTACTGCTTTATTATCTTTCCAAACCGCACTGTTTTTATAGTCTTCGTACACTTTATCAGCTTCTCCGCCGAAGTTTACAATAAACATTTGATCAGGCTGGAATGCAACAAGACCTTCTAGTGATACTTGTGCCATCGTTTGTTTTAAATCTGTACCTTTTGTTGCTGGAAGCTTTAAGTCGTTAAAGATGATGTCACCGTATCCGAAGCTACCGTATACACGGAAGTTTTGTGGTGTAACTGCAACGAACATAAAGTTCTCATCTTTTGTTTTCTCTTTAATTTTTTTAGATAAAGAGTCTGCTTTTTTATCGTAATCTGCAATCCATTTGTCTGCTTTCTTTTCTTCGTCAAATAGTTTACCTACTTCTTTAAACTTACCGCGCCAGTCTTCTAGATTTGTTTCCAGAACAACTGTCGGTGCCACTTTTTTTAGTTGATCATAAATTTTCAATTGACGATTGTTTAAAATAATTAAGTCTGGTTTTAAAGCAGTAACAGCCTCTAAATCAACTTTAGGTGCCCAATACCAGCCAACTGCTTTTACTCCGTCTAACTTTTCAGTTAAATGATTTTGGATTTTATCTTTATATGTGTTTGCTGTGCCAACAGGTTTATGTCCAAGGATTAATAATTCCTCTGTTGATCCAGATAAATCAACAATTCTCTTTGGATTAGCTGGAATTGTTGCTTCCCCTTTAGCATGTTTTACAACTTTTGTTTTCGGTTGTTCTTTTGTTTTTTCTTCTTCTTTTTGAGAAGAACAGCCAACGATAGAAAGAACAACTAGCATGATAGTAAATAAAATAAATAGCTTTTGTTTCATCCTGATGTAACCCCTTTAATTAATATTGATAATCATTATTGACTCCTGTATAGTAATGTTCTTTTTGTATTTATGTCAATAGAAAAAAACGGAAATTGTAAACGGGGAACATTTGTTGGGGCAGTCTCGCTTTTCTATTGTTAAATATGTTAAAATGGAATACATGATTTGAGAGGGAGAGATCGTATTTTGTTTGAATATGTTACAGGTTACGTGGAGTATGTAGGACCGGAATATGTCGTAATTGACCATAATGGAATTGGTTATCAAATTTTCACACCAAATCCGTATGTATTTCAAAGAAGTAAGCAAGAAATCCGTGTCTATACATATCATTATGTGAGAGAAGATATTATGGCACTTTACGGTTTTAAAACACGTGAAGAGCGTTTATTATTTACAAAATTGTTAGGTGTATCGGGGATTGGACCAAAAGGCGCTCTTGCAATTTTAGCTTCTGGTCAAACCGGACAGGTCGTTCAAGCGATTGAACATGAAGATGAGAAGTTCTTAGTGAAGTTCCCGGGCGTCGGAAAGAAAACAGCGCGCCAAATGATTTTAGATTTAAAAGGAAAATTAGCAGATGTTGTACCAGATGCGTTTGTTGATTTGTTCTCAGATACTGAAAGTTTTGATACGAAGAAAGGTTCATCAGTTGAACTTGATGAAGCACTGGAAGCACTGCGTGCACTTGGCTATGCAGAACGAGAAGTCTCTCGCGTTGTACCAGAGTTATTAAAAGAATCACTAACGACGGATCAATATATTAAAAAGGCACTTAGTCTTTTACTAAATGGTAAGAGGTGAGTATAATGGACGAACGTCTCCTTTCAGGGGAATCTGGATACGAAGATGCGGATTTAGAGTATTCATTACGGCCACAGACGCTCCGTCAGTACATTGGCCAAGATAAAGCGAAACATAATTTAGAAGTGTTTATTGAAGCGGCGAAAATGCGTGAAGAAACGTTAGATCACGTACTTTTATATGGCCCACCTGGACTTGGTAAAACGACGCTTGCGAATATTATTGCCAATGAAATGGGTGTTAACATTCGAACGACGTCAGGTCCCGCAATTGAAAGACCAGGAGATTTAGCAGCTGTATTAACAGCGCTTCAGCCAGGAGATGTATTATTTATTGATGAAATTCATCGTTTGCATAGATCTATTGAAGAAGTGCTATACCCAGCGATGGAAGACTTTTGCCTTGATATCGTTATTGGGAAAGGACCATCAGCTCGCTCTGTACGCCTAGATTTACCTCCATTTACGCTAGTTGGGGCAACGACGCGTGCAGGTGCATTATCAGCACCACTTCGTGACCGTTTCGGTGTACTTTCACGATTAGAGTACTATACAGTAGATCAGCTTTCTGCGATTGTAGAACGCACAGCAGAAGTGTTTGAAGTTGAAATAGATTCGTTAGCTGCATTAGAAATTGCAAGACGTGCCCGTGGTACACCTCGTATTGCGAATCGTCTATTACGACGTGTACGTGACTTCGCACAAGTTCGCAGTGACGGAACGATTGCGATGGAAATTACACAAATGGCGTTAGAACTATTACAAGTAGATAAATTAGGACTTGATCATATCGACCATAAATTACTGCTTGGTATTATTGAAAAGTTCCGCGGTGGTCCAGTTGGATTAGAAACTGTTTCAGCAACGATTGGGGAAGAATCTCATACGATTGAAGATGTGTACGAGCCGTATTTATTACAAATTGGCTTTTTACAAAGAACGCCAAGAGGCCGGATCGTAACACCGCTCGCATATGAGCATTTCGGAATGGAGATGCCCAAAGTATGACGGAGATGCCAAAGTTGCTTATTACAGCTGGTATTTTGCTCATTGTTGTTGGATTAGCTTGGAAGTTCATAGGAAGGCTTCCAGGCGATATTTTTGTGAAAAAAGGTAACGTTACCTTTTATTTTCCTATCATTACATGTATTGTGTTAAGTATTGCATTATCTTTCATTATGTATATAATAAATCGATTCAAATAAGAAATAGGTGGATACAGTTATGGATATTAATCTGTTTGATTTTCATTTACCAGAAGAACTCATTGCACAAATTCCGCTTGAAGAGCGTGAAACATCAAGATTGATGGTGTTAGACCGTGAAACAGGAGATATTGAGCATAAACATTTTACAGACATTCTTTCTTACTTACAAGAGGGGGATTGTTTAGTTTTAAATGAAACGAAAGTGATGCCAGCTCGCTTGCACGGTGTGAAAGAAGATACAGGTGCACACATTGAAGTGCTTCTTTTGAAACAAGAGGAAGGCGATAAGTGGGAAACGCTTATAAAGCCAGCGAAGCGTGTAAAAGAAGGAACTGTCATCTCTTTTGGTGAAGGGAAGTTAAAAGCAACTTGCATTGGAACAGCAGATCAAGGTGGGCGTCAACTTGAGTTTTCATATGACGGCATCTTTTATGAAATTTTAGACGAGCTTGGAGAAATGCCACTTCCTCCATATATTAAAGAGACGCTAGAAGATCGCGATCGTTATCAAACGGTATATGCGAAGGAAATCGGTTCAGCAGCAGCACCGACGGCTGGCCTTCACTTTACAGAAGAGTTACTTGAGAAATTGAAGCAAAAAGGCGTCGGGTTAGCATTCATTACACTCCATGTAGGACTTGGAACTTTTAGACCAGTTTCTGCAGATACTATTGAAGAGCATCATATGCACGCAGAGTATTACCATATGTCTGAAGAGACTGCGGCGTTATTAAACCGCGTGAAAGAGAATGGCGGCCGTATTATTACTGTAGGTACGACATCAACTCGTACGTTAGAAACGATTGCGACAGATAATAGTGGTAAGCTTTGCGCAGCTTCTGGCTGGACAGATATTTTTATGTACCCAGGATATGAATTTAAAGCAATTGATGGTTTAATTACAAACTTCCATTTGCCGAAATCAACATTAATTATGCTTGTAAGTGCATTTTCAAATAGAGATAATGTACTTCATGCTTATAATGAAGCAGTAAAAGAAAAATATCGTTTCTTTAGTTTCGGTGATGCAATGTTCGTTGCATCTCACGCTAAAATGAGAAACAAATAAAAGGAGTAAATTATGACAGCAATTCGTTATGAATTTATTAAAACTTGTAAACAAACGGGTGCGCGTTTAGGTCGAGTGCACACGCCACACGGCTCATTTGATACACCGACATTTATGCCAGTTGGTACACTTGCAACAGTTAAAACAATGTCACCAGAAGAATTAAAAGCAATGGATTCTGGCATTATTTTAAGCAATACGTATCATTTATGGCTACGTCCAGGCCACGAAATTATTCGTGAAGCAGGTGGCTTGCATAAGTTTATGAACTGGGATCGTGCAATCTTAACGGATTCAGGTGGATTCCAAGTATTTAGCTTAAGTGATTTCCGACGTATTGAAGAGGAAGGTGTTCATTTCCGCAATCACTTAAATGGCGATAAATTATTCTTATCTCCAGAAAAAGCGATGGAAATCCAAAATGCATTAGGTTCAGATATCATGATGGCATTTGATGAGTGTCCACCGTTCCCAGCTACTTTTGAATACATGAAAAAGTCGGTAGAGCGTACAAGCCGCTGGGCAGAGCGTTGCCTAAAGGCGCATGAACGTCCACAAGATCAAGGTTTATTCGGTATTGTACAGGGCGGGGAGTTTGAAGAACTTCGTCGTCAAAGTGCGAAAGATCTTGTTTCAATGGACTTCCCTGGCTATGCTATCGGCGGTCTATCTGTTGGTGAACCGAAGGATATTATGAATCGTGTTCTTGAGTTTACAACACCACTTCTTCCTGATGATAAACCACGTTATTTAATGGGTGTAGGTTCTCCTGACTCGTTAATTGATGGTGCGATTCGCGGTGTTGATATGTTTGACTGTGTACTTCCAACTCGTATCGCTCGAAATGGTACATGTATGACAAGTGAAGGCCGCTTAGTTGTGAAAAATGCGAAATTCGCTAGAGACTTCGGGCCGCTTGATCCGAACTGTGATTGCTACACATGTAAAAACTATTCTCGTGCGTACATTCGTCACTTAATGAAATGTGATGAAACGTTCGGAATTCGTTTAACGTCTTATCACAACCTTCATTTTCTGTTAAACTTAATGGAGCAGGTGAGACAAGCTATTCGTGAAGACCGTCTTGGCGATTTCCGCGAAGAGTTCTTTGAACAGTATGGCTTTAATAAACCGAATGCTAAAAACTTCTAATACATAATTTAAAAGGAGGAACACAAGATGAATGCAGGTATGATGAATATCGTTATGATTGTTGCGATGTTTGCGATTTTCTATTTCTTATTAATTCGCCCGCAACAAAAGCGTCAAAAAGCAGTTGCACAAATGCAAAATGAAATCAAAAAAGGTGATGCTATCGTAACAATCGGTGGTTTACACGCTACAATCGAATCAGTGGATGAAACAAAAATTGTTGTTAAATCTGGTGGTGCACACTTAACTTTCGATCGCAATGCGATTCGTGAAGTTGTGAAAAACTAATGATGAAGGCCCTGCATGAAATGTGCAGGGCCTTTTTTTAACTATTTTGTTTTGACATATTTACACCGAAAATACCTCCGAGTGTACTCGCACCCATTAATGCTAATTGGTAGAGTAACTGTGAGTTCGATAAAGTTTGAGAGAAACCTAAATAGTTAACGAGAAAGACGAGAATAGCGAATGTAAGGCCTGTTGTGAAACCTACTAGCCATCCTTTTCCTTGTGCCTTTTTACCAGCAATAAATCCAGACATAAGCATAGATAGAAGGGCTAGTATAAAAATAGTAATTACTAATGTCCCTTCATTAATATTCGTAAATTTTAATAAAAGAGCCATGATCATACTTGTAATAGATGCGAGGATTAATAGGGTAATAATACCGAAGCCGATTGCGCTCGATAATTTTTTCGTTCCATCCATTATGCATTCCCCCTTTTTAATACAAGCATATTTTCATTTTGTTTAAGTTAGACTAGTTTCTTTTTTTGTAGGGGAGCCTATAAGTAAAAAAAGGGGATGTATAAATGGAATGGGTATCAATAATCGGACGAACAATGCTTTTGTATATAATCATTTTAATTATTTTTCGTCTTATGGGTAAACGTGAAATTGGAGAATTAAGTGTATTAGATTTAGTTGTATTCATTATGCTCGGTGAAATGGCTGTAGTGGCAATCGAAAATACAGATAAATCACTTTGGCATCAATTAGTTCCAATGACTTTTCTTATGTGTATACAAATCATTTTGTCGGTCATTTCTTTAAAGTTTCAGCGTTTTCGGCATTTAATAGAAGGGGAGCCTGCGATTCTTGTGA
The DNA here is from genome assembly GCF_038007445.1 of Bacillus sp. FSL P2-0099. NCBI lineage: Bacteria > Bacillati > Bacillota > Bacilli > Caryophanales > Bacillaceae > Bacillus > Bacillus sp. FSL P2-0099. The sequence goes on along the minus strand of NZ_JBBOXE010000001.1, from coordinate 4,355,760 downwards.
ATGCAGGTAAAATTGATGAAAAAAAGATGCGGAAGCAGCGATATAACATAGATGATTTATTGATGCAACTACGTGAGCAAGGAATCGGAGATGTACGTGATGTAGAATACGCTATTTTAGAACCATCTGGAAAGTTATCTGTCTTTCAAAAACAAAAAAGTAAAAAGAGTAAAAATGATACACCAATTTTTACACTCCCACTAATTATTGATGGAGAAATTCAATACAATCATTTGCAAATGATCGAACATACAGATGGGTGGCTCGTTGAGAAACTGAATAACTTAGGTTATAAAGATGTGAAACGGATTTTATATTGTAGTTTTCAAAATGGACAGTTTTTCGTTGATTTGAAAGAAAATTAGAGGCTTACCATTTTGAATGGCAAGCCTGCTTACTTCAAAAATGAAAGTTTCCGAATGATAGGGAGACGACTTAATTCTTCTTTTCGAATGAGTTTGAAAACGAAGAGGAGAACGATATAAACGATTGTTGTTAAAGTGATTTCCCATAATGTTTGTATGCCAAGTGAATGAGAAAAAACGATATACTTATGAAGATAAAAACCGAAGGTACCAGCAATCCCGATAGCAATTCCGCCGAAAATATAGTCTTTTGCATAAATGGTAAATGCAATTTTCTTTAAAACAGTGGCGTAGTGAAGGAATGTTACGGTTACTATATTTGCTGCGATGGCGAGGGCAACCCCCATCATTTGGAACTCTGGGCGTGAAGCGAGTACAAAGATAACGATTAATTTTACGATAGCGCCAATAAATGTGTTCATCATAGCAGCGCGTGCTAAGTTTAAAGCTTGCAACACAGATGTAAGGGGGCTTTGAAAATAATGAAATAAAAAGCAAGGTGCAAGAAGCTGGATGAAAGCGGCCGCGTTGTCTGATCCGTACATGAGAGTTAAAACTGGAGAAGCAAATACATATAATATAACGACTGACCATCCGCCGGTTATTAAGGAAATTCGAAGTGCTTGTTGTAATCGGTGTTCTACTAATTTGTGTTGTCTCTTTGCCATTGCCTCGCTAATTGATGGGACGAGTGCTGTAGAAAGAGCATATGTAATAAAGGCTGGCAGTGATAGAAGTGGGAACGCATATCCGTTTAATATACCGTATTGCTGAGTTGCGACAGAAGCAGCAACGCCGGCGATCGCTAAGCTTTGCATAACGACGATAGGTTCAAAGAAATAAGAAACGGAACCAATTAAACGGCTTCCTGTAGTTGGTAAAGCAATGTCCATAAGGGAATAAAATGTATTTTTGCTCTCCTTTACAGTAGTGAAAAATCCAGAGCGTATAGATAAATGTTTTTCGCGTTGGAATAAAGTAAGTAAAAATAATAAAGATGCAACTTCACCTAGAACAGCTGATAGCATGGCACCGGCTGCAGCATATTCTACGCCGTAAGGTAAAAATAACCGAATGCATACAGCGATAATTGTAATGCGGACAACTTGTTCTATGACTTGAGCGTAAGCGCTCGGCTTCATGTTTTGTTTCCCTTGGAAATAACCACGTAAAACGGAAGAAACTGCAATAACGGGGACGACAGGTAAAATAGCCATTAATGGATAGTAAGTTCTTTCATCTGTTAATAATGTTTTTGCTAAAATAGGTGTGAGTAGCATAATCCCAATTGTTAAAATGATACTAATAATGGATGTAACGGCTAGTGAGACAGTTAATATTTTTTTTACTCTTTGCTTATCGTTCACTGCTTCTGCTTCTGCTACAAATTTTGCGATTGCAACAGGAAGGCCAATTTGTGTTAATGTAATTGCTAAAATGAAGGTGGGGACAGCCATCATATAAAGGCCAACGCCTTCTTCTCCTAAAATACGTGCCATTACAATGCGGTTAATAAATCCGAGGATTTTTGTAATAAAACCGGCTATCATTAAAATAAATGCGCCTTTTAAAAAGCTTTGTCTCGTCATACTCTTCTCCTACCTTCTCAAAATCAATGGAATGATTTACAATAATTTATATGCACGTATGAGACAAGAATGACAAGCATTTAAGAGAGTGAAGTATGAATGGTACTCTTGAAAGAAGTTATTACTGTCCATTAGAGCGGGATTAAAAGCGACTTTTCGTGCTGAAATAAGAAGGAGATGTTATATATGTTGGATAAAGAGGCTTTGGTAGAATCATACCGCGGACAGTTACAAGTCGTTTTAGAAAGTAAAGTAGAAGAGTTTCAAATGTTCGGTTACGACCGAGTGACAGATAATGATATTTGGAAGTTTCTCAAGGCGAAAAAGTGGAAAAAGATAGATAGTGATGTTAGGTTATATGAATTAGTAAATGATGTATTAAGAGTAAGTACTAATGAATATATGAATTATTTAACTGTTGAAGCATATCAAGCGCCACTTTGGTCGTTTGATGAATATGAAAATAAATAACCGACTGTAATTGGTTTGTTCTTCCTTTTGCAGTATAATGATAGGTATTGATAAAGAGGAATTAATTATGTCTAAGATTATATATAAAGGAGGTAGTGAAGAGGAAAAATAAATAATGAATAGTGTAGGTATTGTGAAAAGCTTACCGACACAGCTAGTGATGAACTAGCGGAAATACATGTATTTTATAGAAAGTAAGTCTACTAACTAGGCGTATGCACACGTGCGAAAATGAATCGTAAGAGATTTATTGAAAGTGTTAGTAGCAGAAAGAGGGTACATATGGCAAAGCGTGGTACAAGAATTGCCGCCTTTTTCCTCATCGTTTTATTAATTGGTGGAGTAATTGGTGCGGCAGGAAAAGACATAGCAAAAGGAATTAGTCTAGGACTAGACCTTCGCGGTGGTTTTGAAATTCTGTATGAAGTAAAACCAGCCAAAAAAGGTGATAAAATTGACCGAGAGGCACTTGTAAGTACAGTAGGTGCTCTTGAAAATCGTGTCAATGCACTCGGTGTAAGTGAGCCGAACATTCAAATCGAAGGGGAAGATCGAATTCGTGTGCAGCTTGCTGGTGTACAAGATCAGCAAAAAGCACGTGAAATGTTATCAACGCAAGCGAAATTAACATTCCGTGATGTAGATGACAACCTTCTTATGGATGGAGCGGATTTAAAAGGCGGCGGAGCGAAGCAAACATTTGATGATAAAGGTCGTCCAAGTGTTGGACTTACGTTAAAAAGCGCTGAAAAATTCCGTGAAGTAACAGAGAAGATTTCAAAAATGCCACCACCAACGAATTTAATGGTAATTTGGCTTGATTTTGAAGAAGGAAAAGATTCGTATAAAGCAGAATCTGCAAAACCGAATCCAAAGTTTTTATCAGCGGCAACAGTAGAACAAGTATTTAATCAAGCTGAAGTATCTATCGTAGGTGGAAACTTTACAGTTGAAAGTGCGAAAGAACTGTCATCTTTATTAAATGCAGGTGCACTTCCTGTTGATTTAAAAGAAATGTATTCAACATCTGTTGGAGCGAAATTTGGTCAACAAGCATTAGAGCAAACGATTTTCGCTAGTGCAATCGGTATTGCTATTATCTTCTTATTCATGCTTGTATTCTACCGTTTACCAGGACTTGTAGCGGTTATTATGTTAGGTTTATACATTTTCGTTACATTACTTGTCTTTAACTGGATGCATGCAGTTCTTACGTTACCAGGTATTGCGGCATTAGTGCTCGGGGTTGGTATCGCAGTTGATGCGAATATCATTACGTACGAGAGATTGAAGGAAGAGCTTAAAATTGGTAAGTCGATGATGTCAGCATTCCGTGCTGGTAACCATCGTTCATTAGCGACAATTTTAGATGCGAACATTACAACAATTGCAGCAGCTGGTGTATTATTCGTTTACGGTACAAGCTCTGTAAAAGGATTCGCAACAAGTTTAATCGTAAGTATTTTAGTTGGTTTCGTTACGAACGTATTCGGTACTCGTTTCTTACTAGGTTTACTTGTAAAAAGCCGTTACTTTGATAAGAAACTATCTTACTTTGGTGTTAAGGAAAAGGATATTATTCCATTAACAAAAGGTGTAGTACATCCGCCAACGAGATTTGATCGTATTAACTTCGTAAATATCGGTCATAAATTCTTCTTATTCTCAATTGCAGTCGTAATTGCTGGGGCAATTATATTACCGATCTTCAAAATGAATCTTGGTATTGACTTTGCAAGTGGTACACGTATCGACTTGCAATCAAAACAAGCAACTACTGTTTCTGATGTTCATAAAGATTTGAAAGAATTGAACATCGATGTGAAGGAAGAAGATATTGTACCGACTGGAGATGATAATAAAGGTTTCGCAGTTCGTACATTAGGTGTTCTATCAAAAGATGAAATTGCGAAAACAAAAACATTCTTCCACGATAAATACGGTACAGATCCGAATGTAAGTACAGTTTCGCCGACAATCGGTAAAGAGATTGCACGAAATGCATTTATCGCAGTATTAATTGCTTCTGCAGTAATCGTTTTATACGTAAGTATTCGTTTCCGTCTTACGTACGCAGTATCTGCAGTAATCGCATTATTACATGATGCATTCGTTATGATTGTTGTATTTAGTCTTTTCCAGATAGAGGTAGACTTAACGTTTATCGCTGCGGTATTAACGATTATTGGTTACTCTATCAATGACTCGATTGTTACGTTTGATAGAAACCGTGAGTTATACAAACAGAAAAAACGAGTTCGCGATATAAAAGATTTAGAAGAAATCGTAAACGCAAGTATTCGTCAAACAATTGGTCGTTCAATTAATACAGTGTTAACAGTGCTATTCCCAGTAATCACACTACTTATTTTCGGTAGTGAATCACTGCGTAACTTCTCACTTGCATTATTAATTGGATTAGTTGTAGGTACGTACTCTTCTATTTTCGTTGCTTCTCAAATTTGGTTAATGCTTGAAAACCGCCGTTTGAAAAAGGGCAAAAACAAGAAGAAGGTTGAGAAAGAAGAACCTGAACCGCAAGTATAAAAAAGATGATGTCTCATTATGAGGCATCTCTTTTTTCGTTTGTGGATACAATAAGATAGCAACTTTTGAAAGAATGAAATGGAATAAAGTGGTGATGTTATCGCTGATTTTGTTAAAATAAAGTGAAACTTTAATAAGTGGGGGTTTTGTTCATCCCCACTTATTATTAGCCCTCACCAATCGGGCTTTTACGGGCAGTTGATCTCCCACCTAACTTCCTTGTATTTGCCGGATTTTGAGGTGGGGGGCTTACTGCCCGCAAATAGCGGGATAAAAAGATAGGTTAAGAAAAGAAGGGATTTCAATTATGGAAAAAGATGAACGTTTTAAACAGGCCGAGTTTGGTGCTATTGTCGGAATCGTTGGTAATATTATATTAGCGATTGTAAAAGCGGTAATTGGTTATATTGGAAACAGTAAGGCACTTTTAGCGGATGCAGTGCATTCTGGATCAGATGTAATTGGCTCGTTAGCTGTACTTTTTGGATTACGAGCGGCAAAGCAACCGCCTGATGAAGATCATCCGTATGGTCATGGTAAAGCGGAATCGATTTCAGCGATTATTGTTGCGGTATTATTATTTATTGTTGGAATAGAGATAGCGATTTCGTCTATAAAAGCTTTTTCACAAGATTTGGAACCACCAAAAGGAATTACGATTTTTGCAGTTATTCTTTCGATTGTAGTGAAAGAAGGGATGTTTCAGTATAAATATCGATTAGGGAAGAGGATAAATAGTGCTGCAATTATTGCAAATGCATATGAACATCGTTCGGATGTGTTTTCTTCAATTGCAGCTTTAATCGGCATTTGTGCAGCTATTATCGGCGGTAAGTTAGGTATAGATTGGCTTGTATATGCCGATCCAATTGCGGGATTATTTGTTTCAATTCTCGTTGCTAAGATGGCATGGAGTATTGGAGCAGAAGCTATTCATGCAACGCTCGATCATGTTCTGCATGAAGAAGATGTTGTTCCGCTTAGGGAGGCAGTTTTTCAAGTGGAAGGTGTGAAAAAAATCGGCTCTTTACATGCAAGAGAACATGGCCACTATGTTATTGTCGATATTAAAGTATCTGTAGATCCATATATCACTGTAGAAGAAGGTCACCGCATCGGAAAACATGTAAAAGAAAAACTTATGAAACAAGATAACGTACAAAACGTTTTTGTACATATTAATCCGTATTCTCCAAATTAAACATAACAGATATTTAATTATATAGATATCGAATCGTAGTTTGCATTATATTGTCACCCCTTAATCTGTCTTGTATAATGGATAGGTTAAGGGGTGATTTCGTGTTACAACCGAAGACGCGTTGGAAAGAAAAAGAATATAATGAGGAACTAGTGAGTGAATTAGCAAATAAATTGCAACTATCACCTCTTGTGACTTCATTATTTCTTGGCAGAGGCTTAAATACAGAAGATAAGATTGTAGACTTTTTAAATACAACAGATCAAGAATTTCATGATCCATTTTTACTTGAAGGAATGGATCGGACTGTAGAACGTGTGAAAAAAGCTATTGAAAATGGAGAACAAATATTAATATTTGGCGATTACGATGCGGACGGAGTAAGTAGTACGACTGTGTTATATCTTGCTCTCAAAGAATTAGGTGCAGAAGTAGAGTTTTATATTCCAAATCGTTTTACTGAAGGCTATGGGCCAAATGAAGAAGCGTTTCGTTGGGCGCACAGTGCAGGGTTCTCACTAATTATTACTGTCGATACTGGTATCGCAGCGGTACATGAAGCGAAGGTAGCGAAGGAACTTGGAATAGATCTTATTATTACAGATCATCATGAGCCACCACCAGAATTACCAGAGGCACTTGCGATTATTCACCCGAAATTAGAAGGCGGTGTTTATCCGTTTCATTATTTAGCGGGTGTTGGTGTTGCATTTAAAGTTGCACATGCACTTTTGGGTCGTGTACCAGAGCATTTGTTGGAAATTGCAGTAATCGGTACGGTAGCCGATTTAGTATCGCTTCATGGTGAAAATAGATTGTTAGTACAGCGTGGACTGAAGCATATGCGAATGACTCGGAATATCGGTTTAAAGGCGTTATTTAAAGTTGCTAACGTTTCGCAAAGCGAAATTACAGAAGAAAGCATCGGGTTCGCACTCGCACCTCGTATTAATGCAGTTGGTCGTTTGGAAGATGCAACACCTGCTGTACACCTTTTATTATCAGAAGATCCAGAGGAAGCGAAAGAGCTAGCTGAAGAAATTGATGAGCTGAACAAACTTCGAAAAGATATTGTAAAGCAAATTACTGAAGAAGCTATCGCTGAAGTCGAAAATAATTTCCCGCCAGAAGAAAATAAAGTATTAGTCCTTGCAAAAGAAGGTTGGAATCCAGGGGTAATTGGAATTGTCGCTTCTAAGTTAGTTGAACGTTTTTATCGTCCAACGATTGTATTAAGCATTGATCCTCATAAAGAAACAGCAAAGGGATCGGCTCGTAGTATTGCAGGATTTGATTTGTTTGCAAACCTTTCAGATTGCCGTGAATTGTTACCGCATTTCGGAGGTCATCCGATGGCAGCGGGAATGACGCTTAATATGAATGATGTGGATGAATTAAGACGCAGGTTAAATGAGCAAGCAGATGTAATTTTAACAGCAGAAGATTTTATTCCGATTACAGCAGTGGATGCATTTTGTAAAGTAGAGGATGTAACGCTTGCCGCGATTGAGGATATGCAAAAGTTAGCGCCATTTGGCGTAGGAAATCCGAAACCGCGTATTGCGGTGAAAGATGCCGAATTAGAAAGTATCCGTGCAATTGGATCTGATGGTTCGCATTTAAAAATGGCTCTTCGTGATGGACAAGCAACACTGGACACGATTGGATTTGGATTTGGTACTTATGCGAAAGAAATCTCTCCAGTTGCGAAGGTTTCTGTAGTAGGAGAAGTGTCCATTAATGAATGGAATAACTTTAAAAAGCCGCAATTAATGGTGCAAGATATTGCTGTAGAGGCATGGCAATTATTTGACTGGCGTAGTATGCGTAATGTAGAAGCAAATTTAGCAGAACTTCCGAAAGAAAAAATAACAATGGTGTATTTTTCTGAAGAGGTATTGAATAAATTTTCTTTAGAAGGCTATAAAGAGCGTATCGTGCATGCATCAGAGGTAGCTCATTTTGATGATCAATACATTGTGCTACTTGATTTGCCGAAAGGAACAGATGAATTAGGTGATGTATTTAAGGCTGGATTCCCAGCTCGAATTTACACGCTATTTTATCAAGAGAATAATCATTTATTTAGTACGGTCCCAACGAGGGAACATTTTAAATGGTACTATTCTTTCTTAAGCCAAAAAACACCATTTTCTTTAAGGCAATATGGGGAACAACTGTGTCGTCATAAAGGTTGGTCAAAAGATACAGTAAATTTCATGACACAGGTGTTTTTTGAGTTAGAATTTGTTACAATAAAAGACGGTGTCATTTTTATGGCAGACAAAAAACAAAAGCGTGATTTAATTGAATCGAACACATATCGTGAGAAAATGAACCACTTACAATTAGAGAAAGAATTGGTTTATAGCACATATCAGCAACTATATACATGGTTTGAAACGATTCGTGATCATAAATAAGTAGAACAGTTAGGGTAAAGGATTTGTATTTACAAACCTTTTATATCTGAGGAGGATTCAGAAATATGGATTTCAAGCAACATATCGCAATTGTACCAGATTATCCGAAAGAAGGTATTGTGTTTAAAGACATTACACCTTTAATGAACGACGGAAAAGCATATAAAGCAGCAACAGATGCAATCGTTGAGTATGCAAATAAAAGAGACATTGATGTTGTAGTAGGACCAGAAGCGCGTGGTTTTATTATTGGTTGCCCAGTTTCTTATGCATTAGAAGTAGGTTTCGCACCAGTTCGTAAATTAGGGAAATTACCACGTGAAGTAATTACAGTTGACTACGGTAAAGAATATGGAACGGACGTTTTAACAATCCATAAAGATGCAATTAAGCCAGGCCAACGTGTATTAATTACAGATGACTTATTAGCTACAGGTGGAACAATCGAAGCGACAATTAAACTAGTTGAAGAACTTGGTGGAGTTGTAGCAGGAATTGCATTTTTAGTAGAGCTTACTTACTTAGATGGTCGTAAAATGTTAGATGGTTACGATGTATTAGTATTAGAAAAATACTAATCATTATATAGGTGAAACTACGGTGATAAAAAAGTACCCGTGAATCTCTTGGAGAGGAGCGGGTACTTTTGTATAATTGCACAAAAAAACATGGTGAAATGTCAGTAAAATCTTTTCCTTTTCACAATTCACAATCATTGGGTTATAATGATAGAATATAATTTATTCTATTCAATAAAGATAAAGTCAATTTTCAATAAAAGGTGATTCGATGGCAAATGAGCAAGTACTAACAGCTGAACAGGTACTCGAGAAAGCAAGTCAATATTTAGCGGATGGAGATATTGAGCTAGTGGCACGTGCCTATGAATATGCGCGTGATGCACATAGCGAACAATATAGAAAATCGGGTGAACCATATATTATTCACCCAATTCAAGTTGCAGGTATTTTAGTTGATTTACACATGGATCCGGCTACAGTATCGGCAGGTTTCTTACATGATGTAGTGGAAGATACAGAAATTACATTAGAAGACATTGAACGGGAATTTAATAAAGAAATCGCTATGCTTGTCGATGGTGTTACAAAGCTTGGAAAGATTAAATATAAATCCCATGAGCAGCAACAAGCAGAAAACCATCGCAAAATGTTTATCGCAATGGCTCAAGATATTCGAGTTATTTTAATTAAACTAGCTGATCGTCTTCATAACATGCGTACATTGAAACATTTGCCTCAAGAGAAGCAGCGTCGCATTGCGAATGAAACGTTAGAAATCTTTGCACCTTTAGCACATAGACTCGGAATTAGTACTATTAAATGGGAGTTAGAGGATACGTCACTTCGCTATTTAAACCCGCAGCAATATTATCGTATTGTGAATTTAATGAAGCGTAAACGTGCAGAGCGTGAAGAATATTTAGATGAAGTAATGACTGGCATTCGCGAGAAATTAAAAGAGGTTTCAATTCAACCTGAGATTTCTGGAAGACCAAAACATATTTACAGTATTTATCGTAAAATGGCATTGCAAAATAAACAATTCAATGAAATTTACGATTTACTAGCTGTACGTGTCGTTGTGAATAGTATTAAAGATTGCTATGCGGTGCTTGGAATTATTCATACGTGCTGGAAACCAATGCCAGGTCGTTTTAAAGATTATATTGCAATGCCGAAAGCAAATTTATATCAATCTCTTCATACGACTGTAATTGGACCAAAAGGTGATCCGCTAGAAGTGCAAATTCGTACGAAAGAAATGCATGAGATTGCAGAATTCGGAATCGCGGCACATTGGGCGTATAAAGAAGGTAAAGCAGCAGAAACAACGGGTACATTAGAGAAGAAACTAACTTGGTTCCGTCAAATATTAGAATGGCAAAATGAAGCTTCTAATGCAGAAGAATTTATGGAGTCATTAAAAATTGATTTATTCTCTGACATGGTATTCGTCTTTACACCAAAAGGCGATGTAATGGAATTACCACTTGGCTCTGTTCCAATTGATTTTTCGTATCGTGTCCATTCGGAAATTGGAAACAAGACAATTGGTGCAAAAGTAAATGGGAAAATGGTGACGCTTGATTATAAGTTGAAAACTGGTGACATCATTGAAATTTTAACATCGAAACATTCGTATGGTCCAAGTCAAGATTGGGTAAAGCTTGCTCAAACATCTCATGCGAAAAATAAAATACGTCAATTCTTTAAGAAACAACGTAGAGATGAAAATATTGAAAAAGGCCGTGAACTTGTTGAAAAAGAAGTGCGTGGCTTAGAGTATGAGATGAAAGAAGTATTAGCGCTTGATAATTTAAAACGTGTCGCTGAGAAGTTTAACTTTGCAAATGAAGAAGATATGTTTGCAGCAGTTGGATATAACGGAATTACAGCAGCGCAAATTGTTACGCGACTAACGGACAAGTTCCGTAAACAACGTGAAGAAGAAGACATCGTTGAAGTTAAAGAAGTTCGTAAACCGATGAAAATTCGAAAATGGGATTCTGGTGTAAAGGTAAGTGGTGCAGATAATTTGTTAATTCGTTTATCAAAATGCTGTAACCCAGTTCCAGGCGATGATATCGTTGGGTATATTACGAAAGGTCGAGGCGTATCAATTCACCGTTGCGATTGCGTCAATGTGCATACAGAAGAAGCGGTGGAGCGTTTATTAGAAGTAGATTGGGAAGGTAGTCCTGAAAAAGAAATTGAGTACAATGTTGATATTGAAATTTCAGGCTATGATCGTCGTGGTTTATTGAATGAAGTATTACAAGCTGTTACAGAAACGAAGACGTATATCTCAGCTGTTTCTGGTAGAAGTGATCGTAATAAGATGGCAACGATTAACATGTCGATTTCTATTCGAAACTTACAACACTTGAAAAAAGTAGTAGAGCGCATTAAACGCGTTCCAGAAATTTATGCCGTACGACGCATGATGCATTAATAGGGAGTGTAGAAAAGATGAGAGTTGTTTTACAACGATCAAAGGAAGCGTCTGTCACAGTAGATGGCGAGATTGTAGGACAAATTCCATTCGGTTTAACATTACTAGTTGGCATTACGCATGAAGATACAGAAAAAGATGCAACTTATATCGCAGAAAAAATTGCAAACCTACGTATTTTTGAAGATGAGAGCGGAAAGATGAACCACTCTGTACTTGATATGAAGGGACAAGTTCTATCTATTTCGCAATTTACATTATACGGAGATTGCCGTAAAGGAAGACGTCCAAACTTTATGGATGCTGCGAAACCTGATTATGCAGAACATTTATATGATTTCTTTAATGAAGAAGTTCGTAAACAAGGACTGCATGTGGAGACAGGACAGTTCGGAGCAATGATGGACGTTTCTTTAATCAATGATGGTCCGGTGACCTTAATTGTAGAAAGTAAATAGTGTTGCCGGGGAAGAGAGGATTATAGGTCCTCTCTTTTTTCATACATTGTTGTATGTTTTGTTCATTTATCCCGCTATTTGTGGGAGATCCACTGCTCGTAAAAGCCTGATTAGTGAGGGCTAATAATGAGTGGCGATGGACAAAACCCCTATTCATTAAAGTTTCACTTTATTTGGAATCAATAGCTGTTTCGGTTATGTATAACTCTTTCATCAATATGGAACAATAAAAAGTAAAACATCTATATTGAATGTGAGGGATATACGTATGCGTATGAATGAAAAAGGGCATTCTGTTACAAATGGTGCAAATCAACTGTTTAACGTAAATTTTCATGATTTTATTTCAAAAGAGCAAAACAATACTTCAATGGAGCTCGCTTCTGAGTTTGGGATTTCTCTTCAAGATGTAAAGCGTCTAAAGAAGCAGATTGAGCGCTCTTAGAGTACTTGACAATCCTACTCAACAAACGTATAGTAATTTTATATTTACATATGAATATAACCGTTGATAGAGAAGAGTAAATGAGACACACATGGAAAGAGAAGAAATGTCTTAGGCTGAAAACATTTCTGCATGATGACTGATTGAATGACACTCTAGAGGTTTCAACTTGAACGGCATATATGCTTAGTAGAGATGAACGCAAATTTAAGCGTTATTAAAAAAGTGGAAGCATACGTGCTTCAATTAGGGTGGCACCACGGGTATAATACTCTCGTCCCTACTGTTCAAACAGTAGAGGCGGGAGTTTTTTTATTTTTATTAAGATTAAAACAATTTGAGGAGGAACTGAATATGTCTATTCAAATCCCACGCGGAACGCAAGATATTCTTCCAGGTAGTGTTGAGTTATGGCAGTATATCGAAGGGCAAGCGCGCGACATTTGCCGTCGTTACAATTATAAAGAAATTCGTACACCAATTTTTGAGCACACAGAGCTATTTTTACGTGGTGTTGGTGATACGACAGATATCGTACAAAAAGAAATGTATTCATTCCAAGACCGTGGAGAGCGTAGTTTAACATTACGTCCAGAAGGTACTGCACCTGTTGTACGTTCTTACGTTGAAAACAAAATGTTCGGTGATGCAACACAACCAACAAAATTATACTATATCGGCCAAATGTTCCGTTATGAAAGACCACAAGCAGGTCGCTATCGTCAATTCGTACAATTCGGTATTGAAGCAATTGGTAGTAACGATCCAGCAATTGATGCAGAAGTAATTGCACTTGCTGTAGAGTTTTACCGCGGTATGGGCTTGAAAAATATTAAAGTTGTATTAAATAGCTTAGGTGATGCAGCGAGTCGTCAAGCGCACCGTGATGCGTTAATTGCTCACTTTGAGCCACGTATCGGTGAGTTCTGTTCTGACTGCCAATCTCGCTTAGAAAAAAACCCTCTTCGTATTTTAGACTGTAAGAAGGACCGTAATCATGAATTAATGAGCACGGCACCATCTATTACAGAATACTTAAACGAAGATTCAGCAGTATACTACGACAAAGTACAAGAACTACTAACGATGATGGATGTTCCATTTGAGAAAGATCCGAATTTAGTACGTGGTTTAGACTACTACCAACACACTGTTTTTGAAATTATGAGTGAGGCAGAAGGTTTCGGTGCTATCACAACATTAAGTGGCGGTGGCCGTTATAACGGACTTGTACAAGAAATCGGTGGACCGGAAATGCCAGGTATCGGTTTTGCGATGAGTATTGAGCGTTTAATTATGGCGCTGAAGGCTGAAAATATTGAGTTACCAATTGAACATAGTATTGATTGTTACGTTGTAGCACTTGGTGAAAAAGCGAAAGACCGTGCTGCAAAAGTTGCGTTCGATCTTCGTAAAGCTGGATTATCAGTTGAAAAAGATTATTTAGATCGCAAAATGAAAGCACAATTTAAATCTGCAGATCGTTTAAATGCGAAATACGTAGCTGTATTAGGGGAAGATGAGCTAGATAAAGGCATCATTAACTTAAAAGATATGGCAACAGGCGGACAAGAAGAAGTAGCGTTAGATGTATTTGCTTCATATGTAGCAGAGAAATTAATATAGGGGGAACTTAAAGTGGCTGAAAGAACACATGCATGCGGAAAAGTAACAGTAGAAGCGGTTGGACAAACAGTTCAATTAAAAGGTTGGGTACAAAAACGCCGTGATTTAGGTGGATTAATCTTTATCGACTTACGTGACCGTACAGGTATCGTACAAGTTGTATTTAATCCAGAAACATCAAAAGAAGCGTTAGAAGTAGCAGAAACGATTCGTAGCGAATACGTATTGCACGTAGAAGGTACAGTTGTTGAACGTGGTGAAGGCGCAATTAATGATAATATGGCAACTGGTCGTATTGAAGTACAAGCATCGAAAGTAAATGTATTAAACGCAGCGAAAACAACGCCAATCATTATTGCTGATGATACAGATGCATCAGAAGATGTGCGTTTAAAATATCGTTACTTAGACTTACGTCGTCCTGCAATGTTCAACACATTCAAAATGCGTCATGACGTAACGAAAACAATTCGTAACTTCTTAGATACAGAAGAGTTCTTAGAAGTTGAAACACCAATTTTAACGAAGAGCACGCCAGAAGGAGCTCGCGACTATTTAGTACCAAGCCGTGTGCATGATGGTGAATTTTATGCATTACCTCAATCTCCGCAGCTATTTAAACAGCTTCTTATGGTCGGTGGATTTGAGCGTTACTATCAAGTAGCACGTTGTTTCCGTGACGAAGATTTACGCGCGGACCGTCAACCGGAATTCACGCAAATTGATATCGAGGCATCATTCTTAACACAAGATGAAATTTTAGAAATGATGGAGCGTATGATGACGAAAGTCATGAAGGATGCAAAAGGTGTAGAAGTTAGTGCACCATTCCCTCGTATGAAATATGCTGATGCAATGGCTCGCTTTGGTTCTGATAAGCCGGATACACGCTTTGAAATGGAACTAAAAGACCTATCTGAATTTGCAGTAGGTTGTGGATTTAAAGTATTTACAAGTGCTGTAGAAAACGGCGGACAAGTAAAAGCGATTAACGCAAAAGGTGCAGCGAGCAAATACTCTCGTAAAGACATCGATGCATTAACTGAATTCGCCAAAGTATACGGTGCAAAAGGTCTAGCTTGGCTTAAAGTTGAAGAAGACGGCTTAAAAGGACCGATTGCGAAATTCTTCGGTGAAGAAGAGGCAAACGTGTTAATGAGTACATTAGAAGCGGATGCTGGTGATTTATTACTATTCGTAGCAGATAAGAAAAGTGTTGTTGCAGATAGCTTAGGTGCACTTCGTTTACGTCTAGGTAAAGAACTTGAGTTAATTGACGAAAGTAAATTTAACTTCCTATGGGTAACTGATTGGCCACTTCTTGAGTACGATGAAGATGCAGATCGTTACTTCGCAGCTCACCACCCATTCACAATGCCATTCCGTGAAGACGTTGAGTTATTAGAAACAGCACCAGAAAAAGCACGTGCACAAGCATATGACCTTGTATTAAACGGTTATGAGCTTGGTGGTGGATCACTTCGTATTTACGAGCGTGACGTACAAGAAAAAATGTTCAAAGCACTTGGATTCTCACAAGAAGAAGCACAAGAACAATTCGGATTCTTATTAGAAGCATTCGAATACGGTACACCACCACACGGCGGAATCGCATTAGGTTTAGACCGTCTTGTTATGTTACTTGCAGGTCGTACGAACCTTCGTGATACAATTGCATTCCCGAAAACAGCAAGCGCAAGCTGCTTATTAACAGAAGCGCCAAGCCCAGTTGCAGAAGCTCAGCTTGAAGAGCTAAGCTTAAAATTGAGCTTGAAAGAAGAGAAGTAAGAATAGAGTCTAGATGGTTATACTAACCCCATCTAGGCTTTTTTTATAGAGGTTGTTTAAAAAGTCCGGTTTACATTATGTTTTCCTTGTTTGAAATATGTATTTTTAGGAATTCTATAACTTTTTCTATACAAATAGTCGGAAAAAGGCTAGAATACATGGTAGACCATTTTTGTAATAGGAGTGTAGAGCTGAATGTTACATCAATTTTCACGTAATGAATTAGCCTTTGGAAAAGAAGGCCTTGAAATATTAAAAAATAGTACAGTCGGTATTTTAGGTATTGGCGGCGTAGGATCATTTTCGGCAGAAGCGTTAGCACGTTCTGGCGTAGGACGTCTTGTATTAGTTGACAAAGATGTTGTAGATATTACAAACGTAAACCGTCAAATTCACGCGTTAGTATCTACTGTAGGACGTTCAAAAGTAGAATTAATGAAAGAGCGTATTGCAGATATTAATCCAGAGTGTGAAGTAATTGGACTAGAGATGTTTTATACAGATGAAACATATGAAGAGTTCTTTAAACACGGTTTAGATTTCGTAGTAGATGCATCTGATACGATTACGTTCAAAATTCATTTAATTAAACAATGTTTACGTCGTAAAATCAAAATTATCTCATGTATGGGTGCGGCAAATAAAATGGACCCAACTCGTTTCCGTATTGCGGACATTTCTAAAACACATACAGATCCAATTGCGAAAGTAATTCGTACGAAGCTTCGTAAAGATGGTATTAAAAAAGGTGTAAAAGTTGTCTTCTCTGACGAAAACCCAATCGTAATTCGTGAAGAAGTACGTAAAGAAATCGTACCAGACGAAAATGCAAAAATTCGTAAAGCGAAATTACCACCTTCTTCAAATGCGTTCGTACCATCTGTGGCTGGTTTAATTATGGCAAGTCACGTTGTACGTGAGCGTATTAAAAACGTAGAAGTGAAGCGTGTAGGGCAAGAATAAAAAGGAAGCATATATCGTTTAGGATATATGCTTTTTGTATGTTTTAAAGAAATGTCGATGTCGAATCGTTAATATAATTTCATTTACTGTGGTGCTTTTTCACTAAGGGAAAATAAACAGGGATGTCACTTAGTTGAAAAAGTGGCATCCCTGTTTTTAGTTTTCTGCAGAATATATAATATCTAAATTTCCATTTTGATCGGTTTTGAAAATCGGAGCAATTTGCTCTTCTTGTTCTTCGACCGAAACAAGTTTTCGAGCACGATCCATAATTCTAACAAGCATTGCATAATCTTCTTCGATTGCTTGTTGTTTTTTTGTGAGAACAGCTAATTTTGCTTCAAGTTCATTATTCATTTTTTGCAGGGAAGTGAGCTGATCTTGTAATACGTCATTTTCAGTTTGTAACTTTGCGAGTGAAGGGTTATTGTGCTCCAAGTTTTGCAAAAATGAGATGACATTTTGCATTGTAAGATCTTGTTTATTTGGGACAATATCTTCTGAAAACTCGGCATCGATTACGAGCTGCCGAGTTTGTGTGAACTGCTCTTTTTCTATTTTAGCTTCCGAACGCTTTAATTCTTTACGTTGTTTTTTTGCGATTTGCACCGCATCTTCATAATATGATCTTACTTCAGCATTCCATCTAAAGCCACAAGCTGCTGAAGTTCGGTTTAATGTATCACCAACTTCATCGAATGCTTTTATTTGTGTACTTCCGCTGCGAATATGTCGTAAAACAGTTTCTGCTAAAAGGAGATCGTCTTCTTTTGTCCATGCATCTTGACGTGTTTTCATAAGCGAACCCTCCGTAATGGTGACGTTTTCGCTTATATTACCCTTTATTCTTCGTTTTATGCGAACTTTGTAATCTTTCATAAACAGTAGAAAGTACTTGTTCAAATTTTCCTGTCGTTTTCGGTTTATAATATTGCTTGTTTTTAATTTTATCAGGTAAGTATTGTTGTTGTACCCAACCGTTTGGGTGATCGTGTGGATATAAGTATCCGATGCCTCTTCCTAACGATTCGGCTCCTTTATAATGACTATCTTTTAAATGACTTGGAATATCGCCTGTTTGGCCATTACGTAAATCGTGTAGTGCGGCATCGAGTGCTTTATAGGCCGAGTTTGATTTCGGTGATAGACAAAGTTCAATAACAGCATTTGCAAGTGGTATGCGTGCCTCTGGGAAGCCGACCCGTTCAGCTGATTCAATCGCTGCAAGTGTACGTTGTCCAGCTTGTGGGCTAGCAAGTCCGATATCTTCATATGCCATAATAAGCAGACGTCTACCGATGCTTTGTAAGTCACCAGCTTCAATAAGACGTGCTAAATAATGAAGTGCGGCGTTCACATCACTTCCGCGTACTGATTTTTGAAAAGCAGATAAAACGTCATAGTGAGCATCGCCACCTTTGTCGTGAACGAAACTCTTTTTCTGTAAGCATTCTTCTGCGATTTCAAGTGTAATTTCCGCGGCTTTGTCGTCAGTTGTAAAGCTAGATAAAACAGCTAGTTCAAGTGCATTATAAGCTGAGCGCATATCTCCGCCTGACGCATTTGCAAAGTGATGTAATGCTTCATCCGTAACAGTTACATCATATTCCCCAAGCCCTTTTTCTTTATCTTCAAGCGCTCGTTTTAAGCCAATTAAAATATCATCTTCTGTTAATGCGTGTAATTCGAAGATTTGACAACGACTTCGAATAGCAGAATTAATAGCATGGAACGGATTGCTTGTCGTTGCACCAATTAAAGTAAGAAGTCCGCTTTCTAAATGGGGTAATAGAAAGTCTTGCTTCGCTTTATCTAGCCTATGAACTTCATCCAAAATTAAAACGAGGTGCCGATGCATCTTCGCTTCCTGTACGACAACTTCCATATCTTTTTTATTATGAGTAACAGCGTTTAAGAGGCGAAACAGGGTTCCAGTACTTCCTGCAATTGCGCTAGCGATTGATGTTTTTCCTGTGCCTGGAGGACCGTATAAAATCATTGATTGAAAATGATTTGCTTGGACCATACGCCATAAAATCTTGCCTTCACCAACTAAATGCTGTTGTCCGATAATTTCTTGAATATTTGTAGGGCGCATTCGATGTGCGAGTGGTTGTTTCATTTGACCCTCTCCCTTAATGTATAATCTCATTCTATCGTACCATTTTTTTTGATGAAATTTGAAATAGGATGCTGTTTTGTGGGGGGGGATGAATATGAATATTCCTATTTTTCTTTCAATTGTAATAATTTCCGAGTTTTTCAATGTGATTTTATGTTATCATTTTGATACACAAGTTGAAATTTCTTATAATACTATATTATGCTATAATTTCATAGGATTTTAAATTGTGTTCTTTTATAAAGTGAAACTTTAATTAGAGGGGGTTTTGTTCATCCCCCACCTAACTTCTTTGCTCCAGCCGAATTTTGAGGTGGGAGTTTTACTGCCCGCAAATAGCGGGATAAATAAGATATAACCAATAGAAGTGAAAATTTGAAATGAGGTGCAAATAGATGAAGATTTCAACGAAAGGCCGCTACGGCTTAACAATTATGATCGACCTTGCAAAAAAGTTTGGTGAAGGCCCAATTTCATTAAAATCAATTGCGCAGGCACATGACCTATCTGAGCATTACTTAGAGCAATTAATTTCACCACTTCGTAACGCTCGTCTTGTAAAGAGTACGCGTGGTGCATATGGCGGATATGTATTATCTGATCAGCCAGTCAACATTACAGCTGGAGATGTAATCCGTGTACTAGAGGGTCCAATTAGTGTTGTAGAAATGATAGAAGAAGAAGAACCAGCACAACGCCAATTATGGATGCGTGTTCGTGATGCAGTGCAAGAAGTATTAGATAGTACAACTTTAGAAGATTTAGTACGTTATGAGGAAGAAAATCACGGGGGCTATATGTTTTACATTTAATTCCTTGTGAAACGATTTGGAAAGAAGGAGATTTAATGGAACGCATTTACTTAGATCATGCTGCGACATCTCCGACTCACCCAGAAGTGGTCGAAAAGATGATTCCATATATGACAGAAACATTTGGAAACCCGTCTAGTATTCACTTTTATGGGCGTCAAACGCGCCATGCGGTAGATGAGGCGAGACGTGTGTGTGCACGTAGCATTCACGCGAGTCCAAATGAAATTATATTCACGAGCGGTGGTACAGAAGCTGATAATTTAGCACTTATAGGTGTAGCGCGTGCGAATCGTCATAAAGGTAACCACGTTATTACAACGCAAATTGAACATCATGCGATTTTGCATACGTGTGAATTGTTAGAGCGTGAAGGATTTGAAGTGACGTATTTACCTGTTGATGAAACAGGGCGTGTTCAAGTTTCTGACATACAAAAGGCACTAACGGAAGAGACGATTCTTGTATCTATTATGTTCGGGAATAATGAAGTAGGGACAATACAACCAATTGTGGAAATAGGTAAGCTGTTAAAAGAGCATCAAGCTTATTTCCACACAGATGCTGTACAAGCTTACGGTTTAATAGAAATAGATGTGAAAGAGTTTGGTATTGATTTATTATCGATTTCCGCTCACAAAATTAACGGCCCAAAAGGTGTAGGGTTCCTATATGCTGGTGCAAATGTGAAATTTGAACCGTTATTAATAGGCGGAGAGCAAGAAAGAAAACGTCGTGCTGGTACTGAAAATGTACCTAGTATTGTTGGACTTCAACATGCAGTTTCGCTAGCAGAAAAAACTCGTGAGCAAAAAAATGCCCAATATGAAGAGTTTAAAGATATAATGGTATCTGTCTTCAAAAATGAGGACATTCATTTCGAGGTAAACGGAGACTTGGAATATCGCTTACCACATGTGTTTAATATAAGTTTTACAGGAATGAATATTGAACCGTTTCTTGTAAACCTAGACTTAGCTGGTATTGCAGTATCAAGTGGTTCTGCTTGTACAGCTGGTTCGATTGATCCATCACATGTATTAGTGGCGATGTTCGGAAAAGACTCCGATCAAATACGTTCATCCGTACGCTTTAGTTTCGGACTTGGAAATACGAAAGAGCAAATTGAAAAAGCGGCGTACGAAACAGTGAAAATCGTGAAGCGATTAACACAAAATTAGCATGGGAGGTGACATGATGAACAAACTACCTCAAGAAACACGCGTTGTCATCGGGATGTCCGGTGGCGTCGATTCATCTGTAGCAGCTCTTTTATTAAAAGAGCAGGGTTATGATGTAATCGGAATTTTTATGAAAAACTGGGATGATACAGATGCAAATGGTGTCTGCACAGCAACAGAAGATTACAATGATGTAATTGAAGTGTGTAACCAAATCGGCATTCCGTATTATGCAGTAAACTTTGAAAAACAATACTGGGATAAAGTATTCACGTACTTTTTAGATGAGTACCGAGCTGGTCGTACACCAAACCCAGATGTAATGTGTAACAAAGAAATTAAATTTAAAGCATTTTTAGAGCATGCAATTGCACTTGGTGCTGATTATGTAGCAACAGGTCATTATGCACGCGTTGCTTATATGGACGGCGAATATAAAATGCTTCGCGGCGTTGATGACAATAAAGATCAAACATATTTCTTAAATCAATTAAGCCAAGAGCAACTATCAAAAACAATGTTCCCATTAGGTGAATTAAAGAAACCACAAATTCGCGAAATGGCGACAGAAGCTGGTTTAGCGACAGCGGCGAAGAAAGATAGTACTGGTATTTGCTTCATCGGTGAGCGTAACTTTAAAGATTTCTTAAGTAACTATTTACCGGCGCAACCAGGTGTGATGCAAACATTATCTGGTGAAGTGAAAGGGAAACATGATGGTTTAATGTATTATACAATTGGACAACGTCATGGCCTTGGTATTGGTGGTAATGGTGATCCGTGGTTTGCTGTGGGGAAAAACTTGAAAGAAAACATTTTATATGTTGATCAAGGATTCCATAACGAACTTCTATATGGTGATGAAGTTATTGCTACGAATGTAGGCTGGGTAAGTAATAAAGCGAAGGAAAAAGAATTTACGTGTACAGCGAAATTCCGTTATCGTCAAGCAGACAATAAAGTAACGGTTCAAATCGTTGATGAAAATACAGTTCGTATTCTTTGTGATGAGCCAATTCGTGCAATTACGCCAGGCCAAGCAGTTGTTTTCTATGATGGAGATGAGTGCTTAGGCGGCGCTACAATTGATGAAGTATATCATAGTGGTAAGAAATTAGATTATTTAGGATAACACGAGAAGCCTCTGCCGATTAGCGGTTAGAGGTTTCTTTTACATAAAGCGAATTTTTGTTCGCTTGGAAAATACATTCTTTGTTATAATTTGTTGTAGAGGTGAAGGATATGTCAAACAAACTTGAAACAGGTATTAAATATATGCAAGAAGGAAACTGGGAAGAAGCAGCTGGAAATTTCACAGAAGCAATCGAAGAAAACCCGAAAGATGCGCTTGGATACATTAACTTTGCGAATTTATTAGATGTATTAGGTGATAGTGAGCGAGCAATTTTATTTTATAAACGTGCATTAGAATTAGATGGTAAATCTGCGGCTGCTTATTATGGCTTAGGAAACGTATATTACGGTCAAGAGCAATTTGCAGAGGCGAAGGCTGTATTTGAACAAGCGATGCAAGTGGGATTACAATCAGCTGACGTAACATTTATGTTAGGTATCACACATGTGCAACTTGGAAATGATCGTCTTGCACTTCCATTTTTACAAAGAGCGACGGAATTAGATGAAGGCGATGTAGAAGCTGTTTTCCAATGCGGACTTTGCTTCGCACGACTAGAACATATTCAAGAGGCAAAACCTTATTTTGAAAAGGTGTTAGAAATGGATGAAGAGCATGCAGATGCGTATTATAATTTAGGTGTTGCGTACGTATTCGAGGAGAATAACGAGAAAGCTCTTACTTTATTTAAGAAAGCGACTGAAATTCAAGCAGACCACTTTTTAGCTGGTAATGGTATTCGTTTATTAGAGCAAGAAGCTGAATAAAGTGAAATTATAGTTTAATGCGCAGTTACCCCTCATCTAAAGATTGTGAAAGAGGTGGGGGATGTACTGCTCATTAAAGTGAAAAGAACTCGGAAAGGAGAGGAAATATGGGAAATCAACATGCAATGGATTTGTTTGAGGAAGAAAAAAAATTTATAAAAGCGCAAGTTCTTCATACCATTTTCCACAACGAAGAAAACCTCTATTCCGTTGTCAGTATGAAAGTCATTGAAACGAATGAAACATACGACGAAAAAAAAGTAATGATAAACGGGCATTTTCCTCGTATGCATGAAGATGAAGTGTTTACATTAACAGGTCATTTTAAAGACCACCCAAAGTATGGAAAACAATATTTAGTTGAAACGTTTAAAAAAGAATTGCCACAAACAAAAGCAGGTATGGTGCAATATTTAGCGAGCGATTTATTTAAAGGGATTGGAAAGCGTACAGCCGAAAAAATCGTGGACCATCTTGGTGAGCATGCGATTTCTAAAATTATGGATGATCTGGATGCGTTAAGTGGTGTTGTAAACAAGCAAAAAGCGCAGGAAATATATGAGACGATTATTGAGCATCAAGGGCTCGAGAAAGTGATGAGTTTTTTAAATGGTTACGGTTTTGGAACAAAACTTTCTATTAAAATTTATCAGCAATATAAAGAGATGACATTAGAAGTGATTCGTAATAATCCGTATAAACTTATTGAAGAAGTGGACGGAATTGGATTTGGAAGAGCAGATGATATAGGGCGTGCAATCGGAATAACGGGCAATCACGACGACCGTGTACGTGCAGGGTGTTTTTATACGTTAGAGAATATTTCATTACAACTCGGTCACGTGTATATGGAAAAAGGTCAGCTTGTAAGAGAAACGATGTCACTTTTAAATAATCAAGAAGGCGGAGTGACTGAGGAAGATATTGTAGGCTGCGTTGAAATGATGCAAGGTGAAGGGAAAGTCATCATAGAAGAAGAGCGTGTGTATTTAGCTTCGTTATTTTACTCTGAAAAAGGCGTTGTAAAGTCCATTCGCAGGCTTATGAATCAAGAGGAAACCCCTGCATTTCCTGAAGCAGAAGTGTTAAAGACATTAGGTGAAATTGAAGAACAGCTAAAGGTACAGTATGCACCGCTTCAGCAAGAAGCAGTTCAAACTGCACTTCATAAGCCGATGATGTTATTAACAGGTGGACCAGGAACGGGGAAAACTACAGTTATTAAAGGAATTGTTGAAATGTATGCGTCGCTTCACGGGCTATCACTAAATCTAAATGAATATAGTGATGACAATCCATTTCCAATACTATTAACGGCTCCAACAGGAAGAGCAGCGAAGCGAATGAGTGAATCGACGGGGCTTCCGGCGTGCACAATTCATCGCCTGCTTGGATGGACGCCAGAAGGGTCTTTCCAGCGCAATGAAACAGACCCTGTTCAAGGGAAGCTCCTTATTATTGATGAGTTTTCGATGGTAGATATTTGGCTGGCAAATCAATTGTTTAAATCCTTGCCGACGAACATCCAAGTAATCGTTGTAGGTGATGAAGACCAATTACCATCGGTAGGACCTGGACAAGTGTTGAAAGATTTATTAAATGCAGGTGCCATTCCAACGGTAAAACTCACAGAAATTTATCGTCAGGCAGAAGGTTCGTCTGTTATTCAGCTTGCCCATGCGATAAAAGACGGGACGCTCCCGCCAGATTTAGCACAAAATAAAAAAGATCGTTCATTTATCAGCTGTGCAGGTGCTCAAATTGTTGAGGTTGTTAAAAAGGTTTGTGAAAATGCTAAGACAAAAGGCTTTAGTGCAAGAGATGTACAAGTATTGGCACCAATGTATCGCGGACCAGCAGGTATTAATGTGTTAAATGAAGCTCTTCAAGAAGTGTTTAATCCGAAAAAAGAAAAGAGTAAAGAAATTGCCTACGGTGACGTTGTATACCGCAGAGGTGATAAAGTACTTCAATTAGTCAATCAGCCGGAAAGCCAAGTGTTTAATGGTGATATTGGAGAAATTGTTTCAGTATTTTATGCGAAAGAAAATGTCGAGCAACAAGATATGATTATCGTTTCATTTGATGGAATTGAAGTAACATATACAAAGCCGGATTTAAATCAAATTACGCATGCCTATTGCTGCTCGATTCATAAATCGCAAGGTAGTGAATTCCCAATAGTTATTATGCCGATTGTAAAGAGCTACTACCGTATGTTACGTCGTAATTTAATTTACACGGGTATTACAAGGAGTAAGAAATTCCTTATTATTTGCGGGGAGGAAGCAGCGTTTCAATCCGGTGTAAATCGCCTTGATGATGCAATGCGTCAAACGACTTTAGCTGGCCGATTGCAAGAATCACAAGGAGAAGTGCAGATGGTGACGGTTAATGGTGAAGAAATGGACGTGGAAAACATTTCACCGTATGATTTCATGTAACAAGGTGAAATTATATAGTGAAACTTTCAAACGTATAACGTTGAAAGGCTCTAGCAATGTATAAATGAATGCAGTTTGGACATAATGGCGAATAGAATCTGGGAGACTGTAAGGAGATGAAAGCCATATGTTCAGTTGTCCAAATTGCAAAGGGAAAGACATCGGAAAAATAGGTGTCAACCAATTTTATTGCTGGAATTGTTATATCGAATTATCGGTTTCAAAGGGGAAAATCCATACACATCAAGTAGAGGAAGATGGTTCATTAAGCTCTCTTGATGATTTATTTGATGATAATGAAAGAACGATCGGATAACGAAAAGGGGGATTTACTTTGAATCTACGCAATTCATTAATCGCATTAGGTGTTGGAGCTGCAGCATATCAATATGCTCGCAAACAAGATGTATTCTCAAAACGCAATGTGAAAAAAGCACGTAAGATGATTAAGTCTTATTTATAAGGCGTAAAAAACTCCCTTCATGATAAGGGAGTTTTTTTATGCGCTTGTATGCAAATATAAAAGTCCGATTTCAGAGAAGAGATAAGATAAACCGTAGCATCCAACGCCAAGCATTCCATAATGCCATAAGTGCTTAGCTCTTTCCTTTCGTGAGGAACGAATAAAGAAGCCTTTCCAAATACCAAACCCGATACAAATCCATTCAAGAAGCATAAAAAGTGCGGATAATGCAAGCATAAATAAGATCATTATGAGCCCTCCTGATTATATTTTGACATTTTGTATTTTCAAGGGGTGGTTGTCCTTATTATGTTAAATATATGTATGTCTTTAAAAAACAGTATGGTCTGTATAAAAAGATTTTAAAACTTTTGCACATAACCTAACCTATTTATTTTCAAAATAAAGATGGAGGAGGTTTTTCGTGTGAAGAATCTTAAAATCATTTGGATATATCGTTTAGGATTATTGTTACTCGTTTTTCTTTGTTTGCTCGTCTTTTTAAAAATTAAGCCACTATGGGCACCGATTATTTTTGTATTTAAAGTGGCAATCACACCGTTCTTTATTGCTTGTTTTATTGCTTATTTATTACACCCTTTAATTGAAAAAATCCATAAGGAAGGAATGCCACGCACACTTGCTATTTTGCTCATTTATATTCTTTTCTTTGGCGGAATTGGCTATGGAATTTATAAAGGAACGCCAGTTGTTATTAAACAGTTACAAGAAATTAATGAACAATTTCCGCAGTTTACAAAAATGTACGATTCTTGGATGGATGGAGTTACAGAACAAACAGCGAATTTCCCATCATTTATTCATGAAAAGGTGAAACAAATTTTTGGTGGTGTAGAAACGAAGATTCAAGCGCTTTTAAATAAAGTTATGAGCACAGCACGTGGTGTACTGGATTCATTGCTCATTATTTTCTTAATTCCGTTCATTGTATTTTACATATTAAAAGATTACGGTGAGTTTTATCATATTTTTTGGAAACTAGTTCCGTGTAAGTGGCGTAGTACGGGTCAAATGCTTGCGAAAGAAATTGATAAGTCACTCGGAAGTTATATTCGAGGACAGTTATTTGTTTGCTTAGTATTAGGGGGAGTATCTGTTCTTTCTTTTTGGTTTATCGGTATGAAATATCCGTTATTACTCGGTATTATTATTGGGGTAACGGATATAATCCCGTACTTTGGTCCTATTTTAGGGGCGATTCCGACGTTGATGATTGCAGCAACGGTATCAACGAGTTTACTCATTAAGGCGGGAATTACGATTGCTATTTTGCAATTTTTGGAAAGTAACATTTTATCGCCTTACATCGTTGGTAAGTCGCTTCGTATGCATCCTGTGATCATTATGTTTGCATTACTAGTAGGGGGAGAAGTTGCGGGGATTGTAGGATTACTAATATCGGTTCCTATTTTAGCGGTCATTCGGACAGTGGTCGTTCATGTGAGGCCTCTTTTGAAAAAAGAAGATGTGTAATATGATAGCCCTCTACTTATAAAAGTAGAGGGCTATCATTATTTAGAGAGTTGCTCGTGTATTTGTTGAACGAGAGAGCTTATATCATTTGTTTGAATATGTTTTATTTTTTTCCATTCATTATCGTACATAAATATAATTTGATTGCTGAAAAGACGCTTTTGCTCTTTTAGATTAGAAATGTTTGCAAAAGAGTACTCTTCAAATATTGGGTTCTTACTTACATCTGGTCCATAAAAGAAGAGCCGTTTGTTCGTTAAAATTAACAGTCCTGGTCTTGCGACGGAACGATATATAAATATATTTAATGAGCATGCTGCATAAAAAAGGATTTTTTCATCAGTTGTTAACATTTCTTTAGCTTGATTCAATAAGGTTGTCATTGTAATCGCTCCTTTATTGTTAATAATTTAATTATAACAAATAATGTAATATTTAGAAAATTGTATAAAGTGTTTTTTGAGAGGAGATTCCTATTTAGTAATAAATGCATAATATATTTAAAGGCTGTTAAGAATGAATAGTAGAATAACTATGATTAATAAGCAATTGATACAATATAAATGATTATCTACATTGACAAACTTAAGAGAATTCTATTATATTTAGTCATATAATACATTAAATCAATGACGGAACAAGTACGTTACAGTCCATTTGTAGAGAGAAGCTTCCACTGGCTGAAAGGAGCTTTAAATGAAGGGTAACAGAAAGCTAATCCTGAGAGCAGCTAATCACTGCCGTCTTGCCACGTTACGGCACCATGAGGTGATGAATTGATTGTTATAATAATCAATTCATAATTAGGGTGGTATCGCGAGTTAACTCTCGTCCCTTTTATTAGGGGCGGGAGTTTTTTATATTTAAGGAGGAAAATACAATGAAACAACTAACAGGCGCACAAATTCGTCAAATGTTTTTAGACTTTTTCCAAGAAAAAGGACATGCAGTAGAACCAAGTGCATCACTAGTTCCTCATGAAGATCCATCTCTGTTATGGATTAATAGTGGTGTAGCGACATTAAAGAAATATTTTGATGGTCGTGTAATCCCACAAAATCCACGTATTACAAATGCACAAAAATCAATTCGTACAAACGATATTGAAAACGTTGGGAAAACGGCTCGTCACCATACATTCTTTGAAATGTTAGGGAACTTCTCAATCGGTGATTACTTCAAAGAAGAAGCAATTACTTGGGCTTGGGAATTTCTAACGAGCGACAAATGGATCGGATTCGATAAAGAATTACTATCTGTTACAATTCATCCGGAAGATGAAGAAGCATTCACAATTTGGAATGAGAAAATGGGTGTTCCAAAAGAACGCATCATCCGTTTAGAAGAAAACTTCTGGGATATCGGTGAAGGACCAAGTGGACCGAATACAGAAATTTTCTATGACCGCGGTGAATCTTACGGTAATGACTTTAGTGACCCAGAATTATATCCGGGCGGAGAAAACGAGCGTTACTTAGAAGTATGGAACCTTGTATTCTCTCAATTTAACCATAATCCAGACGGTTCATATACGCCACTTCCTAAGAAAAACATCGATACAGGAATGGGGCTAGAGCGTATGACATCTATCGTTCAAGATGTACCTACGAACTTTGATACAGACCTATTCATGCCGATGATTGGTGCAACAGAATCAATTTCTGGTGAGAAATATCGTAATGGCGATTTAGAAAAAGATATGGCGTTTAAAGTAATTGCTGACCATATCCGTACAGTAACATTCGCTGTTGGTGACGGTGCTCTTCCATCTAACGAAGGCCGTGGTTATGTATTACGTCGTTTATTACGCCGTGCTGTTCGTTATTCTAAGAAATTAAACATCAACCGTCCGTTCATGTTTGAATTAGTACCGGTTGTTGGAGAAGTAATGAAAGACTTCTATCCAGAAGTACTTGAAAAGAAAGATTTCATCGCAAAAGTTGTGAAGAATGAAGAAGAGCGTTTCCATGAAACACTTCATGATGGTGAATCAATTTTAGCTGAAGTAATTGCAAAAGCGAAAGAAGAAAAAACAACTGTTATTTCTGGCGTAGATGCGTTCCGCCTATACGACACGTACGGTTTCCCAATTGAATTAACAGAAGAATATGCAGAAGAAGCTGGTATGACAGTTGATCAAGCGGGCTTTGAAAATGAAATGGAGAAACAACGTGAGCGTGCACGTGCTGCTCGTCAAGACGTTGATTCTATGCAAGTTCAAGGCGGTGTACTTGGTGAAGTTAAAGTAGCGAGCGAATTCGTTGGTTACGGTACAGTTGCAACAGAAAGTAACGTTGTTGCCCTTGTGAAAAATGGTGAGTATACAGATAGCTTACAAGCAGGTGAAGAAGGACAATTAATGCTTGATGTAACGCCATTCTACGCTGAGAGCGGTGGGCAAATTGCAGACCGTGGTTACCTTCTTGCTGACGGCGTGAAAGTTGTTGTAAAAGACGTACAAAAAGCACCAAATGGTCAAAACTTACACAAAGTAGTTGTGGAAGAAGGTACATTAACGAAAGAAGCGGCTGTAAAAGCTCTTATCGATACGAAAAACCGTAGTAGCGTTGTGAAAAACCATACAGCAACTCACTTACTGCACCAAGCATTAAAAGATATACTTGGAACGCATGTTAACCAAGCTGGTTCTCTTGTAACATCTGAACGTTTACGTTTTGACTTCTCTCACTTCGGTCAAGTACAAGCTGATGAATTAGAAAAAATTGAGCGTATCGTAAACGAAAAAATTTGGGAAAGTATTGATGTTGCGATTTCTCAAAAAGCAATCGAAGAAGCGAAAGAAATGGGCGCAATGGCATTATTCGGTGAAAAATACGGTGATGTTGTACGCGTTGTGCAAGTAGGCGATTACAGCTTAGAGCTTTGCGGTGGTTGTCACGTTGATAACACAGCTTCTATCGGTATTTTCAAAATCGTTGCTGAGTCTGGTATCGGTGCAGGAACTCGTCGTATTGAGGCGGTAACTGGTAAGTCTGCATACGAATTAATGAACGATCAAGTAGGTTTATTAAAAGAAGCAGCAGGAAAAATGAAAACAAATCCAAAAGATATTTTAACAAGAGTTGATGGTTTATTTACTGAAGTAAAACAACTTCAAAAAGAAAACGAATCTCTTGCTGCGAAATTAAGCAATATCGAAGCTGGAAACTTAACTGATTCAGTAATGACAGTTGATGGCGTGAACGTATTAGCGGCGAAAGTAAATGTTGCAGATATGAACAACTTACGTACAATGATGGATGACCTTAAAAATAAATTAGAGTCTGCAGTTGTTGTATTAGCGTCTGTAAATGACGATAAGGTAAACATTTTAGCTGGCGTAACGAAAGATTTAATTAGTCAAGGTTACCATGCGGGTAAACTTGTGAAAGAAGTAGCTTCTCGTTGTGGAGGCGGCGGTGGTGGCCGTCCTGATATGGCACAAGCAGGCGGTAAAAACCCAGCGCAAGTAGAGGAAGCTTTAGCGTTTGTACAAGAGTACGTTAAATCTGTTTCAAAATAAAGAGATAGTAGTGTACAATGGTAGGGAGAGGAGAAGTTCTTCTCCCTATACTTACTACTTACAAGTGAGGTGCTTGAAATGGACGGTTTTGATAAGACAATGAAGTTTAGCATTCAAGATGAAAAACAGAGTGTCCATGTAAATGATGTACTTTTAACTGTGTATGATGCACTTCAAGAAAAAGGTTATAATCCGATTAACCAAATCGTCGGTTATTTATTAAGTGGAGATCCAGCATACATACCTCGCCATAAAGATGCACGAAGCATCGTTCGCAAGCTTGAACGTGATGAGATAATTGAAGAGCTTGTGAAGTCTTACTTGAAACATCATCGTGAGGAGTAGTTTATGCGGATATTAGGTTTAGATGTTGGTACTAAAACAGTCGGTGTTGCAATGAGCGATGAAATGGGCTGGACAGCACAAGGGCTGGAAACAATCAGGATTAACGAAGAACGAGGCCACTTTGGTTTTGACCGTATTTCTGAGTTGGTAAAACAGTACAATGTGGACAAAATAGTAGTAGGTTTACCTAAAAATATGAATGGTACAATCGGCCCTCGTGGTGAAGCGTGCCAGCAATTTGCAGAAAACCTGCGAAATCTGTTACAATTAGAAGTTGTAATGTGGGACGAGCGTTTGTCGACGATGGCAGCGGAACGTCTGCTCATTTCAGCTGATGTGAGCCGTAAGAAGCGAAAACAGGTAATCGATAAGATGGCTGCAGTCGTGATCTTACAAGGATTTTTAGATAGTAAATAAGAGGTGACCAAAATGGAAGAAAATCAAATTACAATTGTAGACGAAAAAGGAAACGAACATTTATGTGAAATTATTTTCACTTTTGATGCTGAAAAATTCGGCAAAAAATCTTACGTAGTCTTCTCTCCAATCGGTGAAGTAGACGAAGATGGAGACCAAATCTTCGATGCAATGGCATATGAGCAAAGTGAAGAAGAGGGTGGAACATTACTTTCAATTGAATCTGAAGAAGAGTGGGAAATGGTACAAGAAATGTTTAACACTCTTGCTGATGAGCAAGAAGAAGAATAGTAATGGATAAAAAGGCGAACTGTGTACACAGTTCGCCTTTTTTGTATTCATATGCAAAATG
This sequence comes from Bacillus sp. FSL P2-0099, assembly GCF_038007445.1. Classification (NCBI taxonomy): domain Bacteria; kingdom Bacillati; phylum Bacillota; class Bacilli; order Caryophanales; family Bacillaceae; genus Bacillus; species Bacillus sp. FSL P2-0099. The sequence goes on along the minus strand of NZ_JBBOXE010000001.1, from coordinate 4,323,856 downwards.
ACAGATTTTTTGTCGAAACTACTTAATTGTTTATAGTATAATAAGACGGGTTGTATGAAAAAAGGCTTTAAATAAGTAGCTGTCACCGATTATTTAGAAATGATTGGTTTTGCTTTATGTTTGTAGGGCATTGTATAGAGGAAGTGTATACGGTCTACAATTGAATAAGGAGGAAGAATTTTGGTAGAAAATCAAGTGAAGAAGAAGCGTAGACGCATTTTTTTAATTTCGATTATCGCACTGCTTTTAGTTTGTGGATCAGTCTATGCGTATATTTCATCTGCATTAGGGCCAGTTGATAGTGGAAATAAAAAAGAGATTGAGGTAGAGATTCCAAAGGGGTCATCTACAAGTAAAATCGGTGAGATTTTAGAAGAAAAAGGTGCTGTGAAAAGCAGTACAGTTTTTAGTTTTTATACGAAATTTAAGTCGAAAAGCTTACAAGCAGGTACATATTTATTAAATCCTTCGATGAGCGCCAACGATGTCATTGAACAAATGTCATCTGGCAACGTACATCGTCCGGCTCTTTATAAAGTGACGATTAAAGAAGGGGCGCAAGTAACTGAAATTGCTGAAATGATTGCGGCAGAATTAAAGTGGAATAAAGATGAGGTTGTGCGTCAATTAAACGATAAAGCATTTATCCAAAAAATGCAGCAAAAGTATCCGAAGCTATTAACGGATAAAATTTTTGATAGTAACATTAAATATCCACTAGAAGGATACTTATATCCAGCAACGTATTCTTTCTATAAAAAGGATACAAAATTAGAAGAAATTGTAATCCCGATGCTTGAGAAAACAAATGCAATTATTGTTCAAAATGAGGCGAAAATGAAAGCGAAGAACTGGGATGTTCATCAACTTCTCACATTGTCTTCACTTATTGAAGAAGAGGCTACTGGCTTTACTGATCGCCAAAAAATCTCTAGTGTTTTCTATAATCGTTTAGCGAAAGGTATGCCGCTTCAAACGGATCCGACGGTATTATACGCGCTTGGAAAGCATAAACAACGTGTATTATACGAAGACTTGAAAGTAAACTCACCATACAATACGTATGTTGTGAAAGGGTTGCCGGTTGGACCGATTGCAAACTCTGGTAAACATTCAGTGGAAGCAGCGTTAGATCCTGCGCAAACAGATTATTATTATTTCTTAGCTGCACCAAGTGGTGAAGTGTATTATGCGAAAACATTAGAAGAACATAATGCATTAAAGCAAAAATACATTACGAAAAAACAGTGAAATGGGGAGGGATAGCGAAAAGGGTCGCATATCCCTCTTTTTTGTGGTAAAATATATCGGGTTAAAAACTGGCAGAAGAATCGTTTTTAATATCAAAACGGGACGTACAAGCTAAGGGTGAAACTGGCTTGTATTTTTATTGCATTCTATGTGTGAAAAGACAAAGGTTGACGCGTCATAGAGGCACTTCTCCATGTAAATAAGGAGGACCAATTATGGAGGATACAGTTAACGAGTACCTATTATCATTTATTGATCCAAAAGATAAATTAATTCTTGAAATGGAAGAGTATGCAACTGAAAACCATGTGCCGATTATGGATCGACTTGGAATGGAATTTATGCTGCAATTTTTACGTTTAATTGGACCGGAAAGTATTTTAGAACTTGGAACAGCAATCGGTTATTCTAGTATTCGTATGATGCAAGCTATTCCGAACTCTCGCATTGTGACAGTAGAGCGCAATCGTGAACGATATGAAAAGGCACTTGAATATATAGAATGTTCCTCGGTAACAGACCGTATTTCTGTTATTTACGGTGATGCTTTAGAAACGGGCGAACAAGTGAAAGAACATGGAACATTTGATGTTATTTTTATTGATGCAGCGAAAGGGCAGTATCGTCGCTTTTTTGACTTATACGAACCGTTATTAAATCCTGGTGGCGTTATTATTTCAGATAACGTTATGTACCATGGTCTTGTGACGACAAAAGAGAAAATTGAAAATAGACGTACCCGTGGTTTGATTCGTCGTATTAAGACGTACAATGAATGGCTTATGAATCATGAAGGATATGATACAACGATTTTCCCAATTGGCGATGGAGTGGCTGTAAGTAAAAAGAGAGGGTGACAAAAGTATGAAGAAACCTGAATTGTTAGTAACGCCTAGAGCGGTGGCGGATATTGAACCTCTTGCGAAAGCAGGGGCAGATGCAGTAATGGTTGGTGAACAAAAGTTTGGTTTACGTTTGGCAGGAGAGTTTTCACGTGAAGATGTGAAACAAGCTGTAAACATTGCGCATGAAAATGGTGTGAAAGTATACGTTGCAATGAATGCGATGTTCCACAATGATAAAGTAGAAGAATTAACGGACTATGTTGCCTTTTTAAATGAGGTAAATGTAGATGCGATTGTTTTCGGAGATCCAGCGGTATTAATGGCTGTTCGTGAAGTTGCACCAAATATGCAACTTCACTGGAATACAGAAACGACAGCAACAAACTGGTTTACTTGTAACTATTGGGGGCAAAGAGGAGCGAAACGCGCTGTATTAGCTCGTGAGCTTAGCTTAGATGAAATTGCTGAATTAAAAGAAAATGCTGAAGTGGAACTTGAAGTACAAATTCACGGTATGACTTGCATGTTCCAATCGAAGCGTTCACTAGTAGGAAACTACTTTGAGTATCAAGGGCGTAATCTCGACATCGAAAAGAAAAAGTATGAAGAGAATATGTTCTTATACGACCCGGAACGTAATAACAAATATCCAATTTATGAAGATGAAAATGGTACTCACATTATGAGTCCGAATGATATTTGTTTCATCGATGAGTTAGAGGAACTAATCGATGCTGAAGTCGATAGCTTAAAAATTGATGGTGTCCTAAAAAGTTCTGAGTACATTATTGAGGTAACGAAGAAATATCGTAAGGCGATTGATTTATGTGTAGAAGATCGTGATGCGTATTATGACGTGAAAGATGATTTATTTAAAGAGATAGAAGAAATACAACCGGTAAATCGTCCGTTAGATACAGGATTCTTCTTTAAAGAAACGGTTTACTAAACGAGGAGGGTGTAGGAAATGACTGTACAAGAAATTTCACGAGTGATCGATGGCAAACGCGTTATTGTGAAAAAACCTGAACTGTTAATCCCTGCGGGTAACTTAGAAAAATTAAAAGTAGCTATCCATTATGGGGCAGATGCTGTATATTTAGGTGGACAAGAATTTGGTCTTCGTTCTAATGCAGGTAACTTTACGCTGGAAGACATGGCAGAAGGCGTTGAATTTGCAAAGAAATATGGAGCAAAAATATACGTAACAACAAATATTTTTGCACATAATGAAAATATGGATGGGCTAGAGGAATATTTAAAAGGGATTGAAAAAGCTGGCGTAACGGGAATTATCGTTGCCGATCCGCTTATTATTGAGACATGTAAACGTGTGGCGCCTTCTGTTGAGGTGCATTTAAGTACACAACAATCACTATCCAACTGGAAAGCAGCACAGTATTGGAAAGAAGAAGGTTTACATCGTCTTGTATTAGCTCGTGAAGCAAGCTATGAAGAAATGAAAGAAATTAAAGAAAAAGTTGATGTTGAAATTGAAGCATTCGTCCATGGTGCAATGTGTATCGCGTATTCAGGGAGATGTACATTAAGTAACCATATGACAGCGCGTGACTCTAACCGTGGTGGTTGTTGTCAATCTTGCCGCTGGGATTATGATTTAGTTCAAACGGTATCACAACATAAAGATGCAAAAGAGCTTCCTCTATTCCAAGAAGAAGATGCTCACTTTGCGATGAGCCCAAAAGATTTAAATTTAATCTTATCAATTCCGAAAATGATTGAAATTGGAATTGATAGCTTAAAAGTTGAAGGACGTATGAAATCTATCCATTACGTAGCGACTGTAGCAACTGTATATCGTAAAGTAATTGATGCGTATTGTGCGGATCCGGATAACTTTGAGTTTAAACAAGAATGGTTAGATGAACTTGATAAATGTGCAAATCGTGATACAGCTCCTGCATTCTTTGAAGGGGTTCCAGGACATCAAGAGCAAATGTTTGGAAATCATAGTAAGAAAACAACGTATGATTTTGCTGGTTTAGTGTTAGATTATAATGAAGAAACGGGCATCGTAACGCTTGAGCAACGTAATCACTTCAAACCAGGACATGAAGTGGAGTTCTTTGGGCCAGAAATAGAAAACTTTACGCAGACGGTGGAGAAAATTTGGGATGAGGATGGAAACGAATTAGATGCAGCGAGACATCCGTTGCAAATCGTGAAATTCAAAGTGGATCAACCAGTGTATGTGAATAATATGATGCGCAAAAACATACTTCAATAAGAAAGAGTGGTAGTCGAATGGGGACGAATAAGCCTGTTGTAATTGGAATCGCTGGTGGTTCAGGATCAGGAAAAACAAGTGTAACGAAAGCGATTTTTGACCATTTTAAAGGTCATTCCATTTTAATCTTGGAGCAAGATTATTATTACAAAGATCAAAGCCATTTACCAATGGAAGAACGTTTAAAAACAAATTACGATCATCCGTTAGCGTTTGATAATGATTTGTTAATTGACCATTTGCAGCAGTTGCTTGCATATGAGCAAGTGGAAAAGCCTATATATGACTATACATTGCATACGCGTTCAGAAAAAATTATTCCAGTTGAGCCGAAAGATGTAATCATTTTAGAAGGAATTCTTATTTTAGAAGACCCACGTCTTTGTGAGTTAATGGATATTAAGGTGTTCGTTGATACAGATGCAGACCTTCGTATTTTACGCCGCATGCAGCGCGATATTGAAGAGCGCGGTCGTACAATGGATTCAGTTATCGACCAATACGTAAACGTTGTACGTCCAATGCATAATCAATTTATTGAGCCTTCTAAGAAATTCGCGGATATTATTATCCCTGAAGGTGGACAAAACCATGTTGCAATTGATATTATGGTTACAAAAATTGCAACAATTCTTGAACAAAAAGTAAATTTGTAATAGCATAGTAAAAGATATACGATAGGAAGGGATTTTTTCCCTTCTTATCGAATACAATGAAACATGAAACCTCACCTACCAATAGGTGAGGGCATATTTATATCAACTTTCCATACATACCTTCTTTATATAAGGAAGAATTGGAGAATAAGGGGTTGTATGTGACAACTCCACTAGTGCTACGTGTGCTAGAAACCTCCGCTATATAAGCGGAGGAGTTTTCATATGGAACTCCTCTTTTTTTCGGGGGATTGGTATATAAAAGGAGTGGAAAACATGGCAACAGAAAAAACATACCCTATGACGCAAGAGGGTAAGCAAAAACTAGAGAACGAAGTTGAACAATTAAAAACAGTAAGACGTAAAGAAGTTGTAGAGCGTATTAAGATCGCACGTAGCTTCGGAGATCTTTCAGAGAACTCTGAGTATGATGCAGCGAAAGATGAGCAAGCATTCGTAGAAGGACGTATTACACAACTTGAAAACATGATTCGTAATGCGGTTATCATTGAAGACAATGGTGAAGAGTCTACAGTTGTAACATTAGGTAAAACAGTAATATTTAAAGAGTTACCAGGTGGAGACGAAGAAGCGTACATAATCGTAGGTAGCGCAGAAGCCGATCCATTTGAAGGAAGAATTTCTAACGATTCTCCAATCGCAAAAAGCTTATTAGGTAAGCAAATTGGTGAGAAGGTAGCAATCCAAACACCAGGTGGAGAAATGCAAGTAGAGATTATCTCTGTAAAATAACGTAAAAAATCACTCGTGTAAAAACGAGTGATTTTTTATTTGTATAAAAGGTGAAACACCTCGTCTAAACTACAATAGACGAGGTGTTTTTTATGAAAATGAAACGGAGAATTATAATTGTTTTAATTTGTTTTATGGGTGTGATTTTTTTATTACTTTGTCGTTTAATCCAAATACAGATTATAGATACGGAATCATTTACTGACCGAAATATCAATCTGATTGAAAAAAGTGTTACGCAACGAACACAATCACTTACAGTAGATAATGGAAGAGGGCATTTTACAGATCGAAATGGTAAGGAAATTGGTGAAGAGAAATATCCATTCTTAATTGTTTTTCCATTTTTACAAATAAAAAATGACATGTTAGAGAAAATTGCGCATATCATTGGTGTGTCGAGACAAGAGATAAGACTGCAAATGAAAAATAAGAATCAAGCATTTATATTACGAAAGGAGAATACCCCATTTCAATTAACGCTCGAGCAGATGAAGAAGGTAAATCAATTAGATATTTTAGGTATTGTAGCAGCAGAAGTTCGACTGAAGCAAATGGGGGAGGCAAATCATTTAATTGGTGATGTGGGAGAGAATGAACAGGAATTTCAAAAGCGTTATGGAGAAATGAAAAAAACTTCGAAACAAACGCCAATTGGTATTTCTGGATTGCAACAATCATTTGATGAATTTTTACTGACTGATGGAGAAGCGAAAGTATTATATCAAGTGGATCGACAAGGAGAACCGATTTTTGGGAAGCAGGCGAAATACACTTCACCAGGAAATCCATTTTATCCAGTTACTATTCAAACAACAATACATAAAACGTTGCAACGACGAGCAGAGAAGATTATAGATGAAAACGGAATAAAAAAAGGTGGGTTAGTATTACTAGACATAAAGAATAGTGAAGTTTTAGCAATGGTAAGTAGGCCTTCTTTACAGATGAATGATAGGAGGATATATAAATCTACACTTGAAAATCAAATGTTAACTCCTCATTTTCCGGGGTCTGTTTTTAAAACAGTAGTTGCAGCAGCAGGAATTGATGAGAATTTGGTGCGGTTTAATCGTACATTTAACTGTAATACGGATTTATACGGTGAAAATCTTCCACAAGTTATGATGGGGTCATTAAACTTTAAGGAAAGCTTTGCTAGAAGCTGTAATCGAACGTTTGCCGTATTAGGTGATGAACTAATGCAAAAGGATAGGGAAGTATTAGAAACGTATTTAGAGGCCTTAGGAGCAAGTGAGAAGGTAGGTTGGAAAGGTTCAGTGTTTCATACACCAGAATTTGAGCAATTGCCAGAAGAAAAGAGTGCTATTATTTGGGGAAGCGAAGAAAATAAAGATAGTAGAAAAGCGATTGCTCAAACGATGGTCGGACAAAAAGATGTACGTGTGTCACCTCTAGCTATAGCGAATATGATGGCGACAATTGCTAGAGGTGGAGAGAAGATGGAAGTGAAAGTCGTTAAAAAAATAGTGTATAAAAATGGAACCGACTTTTTTGCATTTGAAAATCATAAATTAAATGGGAAACAGCTTTCTTATGAAACGATGAAAAAATTACAACAGTTGTTAAGAGCCGTTGTAACGATGGAGAAAGGAACGGGAACCGCATTCCGTTCGTTGCCACTAACTGTCGCTGGAAAATCTGGGACGGCACAAACAGGAAAAGGAGAGAGGGTGAATCGCTGGTTTGCAGGTTATTTTCCATATGAAAACCCAAGATATGCTTTAGTTGTAGTTGATATAGAAACAGATAGTAATGAAAATGTAGTCACACCAGTTTTTGCAGAAATGGTAGAGGCAATTCATCAATTAGAAATCGAAAAGTAATCTTGCAATTATTTATGAAATGTTTTCATTTCGTGAAAATATTATTGTAAATGTTCAACCTTTCTAGATTTAATGTTACAATAGCAAGTATGAAAAACTGCATGGAGGTTTGAAGAATGGCAGGAGGATCTAGATTCCAACAGAAACAACAAAAACGTCGTCAAAACGGTGTTTTAAATATTGCAATCGCTATTGTATTAGTAGCAGTAGCTATTGTAGCATATCAATTGTTTGTTCCTGACACAAAAGAGCAAGCGTCTTCTAATGATAAAAAGGTAGCTCAGCAAACAACAAAAGAGAATAAAGCTGAGAAAGCTAAAGGTAAAGAAGAGCCGAAGAAGAATGAGCAAGATAAGACAGAGGCTAAGAAGAAGGAAGAAGAAGAGAAGCAAAAGGCTGAGGAAGAAAAGAAAAAAGCTGAAGAAGAAGCGAAAGCTAACGAGAAAGCACCAGCTGAAAAAACACAGTCACAGGCAACAGATGCTTATACGAAATCTTCTTGGAAGCCAGTAGGTACAGAGCAAGGTGCAACACCTGCGATGACGTTTAAAAAAGGTACAGCAGATTGGAATGAGATGAATCAAGCGATTTCAGCTGCAATTGACGTTCCAGTAAATCAATTAGTTATCCATAGAATTGGAAATAACGGTAAGAATAAAGCTTACGGTAACGTACAAGATAAACAATCAGGTAAAAAATATTATGTAAATATTGATTGGGTAGACAATGAGGGCTGGAAACCAGTACTCGTTCAAACTCTAAACTAAAAAAAGAGAGGCTCTTAAGAGCCTCTCTTTTTTTAGTTAGCGTAATTTCTTTAATTTAAAATGAACAACCGCACTATAATAAGGTCTTTTGCTTTCAGGATCCATAATCATTTGGTGAGAAATATGATGAACTTCGAGCATAAGTGCTTTATTATTATCAATTTGTTCGTTAATTTTTTTTTCTAGAGAAACTAAGTTTGCAGCCTCGAAAAATTCTACTTTATCTTCTAACATTTCAAAGGTAAATGACACGAAGATGCCCCCTCTCCTATGATAATCACCTATAGTGTAACAAAGAAAAGAAGGAAATACTACGTACATTTCAATTGACATTTTTAGAAAGAGAGAATATCATACTGATAAAACCGATAAGAAAAAGGGGAATTTTTATGGGAACAGAATTTAATGGTTTATTTGATGAATGGGCTCATACGTACGACTCATTTGTACAAGGCGAAGATATACAATATAAAGAAGTTTTCGCCCATTATGAGGACATTTTAGAGGATGTAGTTAACAAGTCATTTGGCAACGTATTAGAATTCGGTGTTGGTACTGGCAATTTAACAAATAAATTATTACTTGCTGGTCGCACAGTTTACGGTATAGAACCGTCACGCGAAATGCGTACTATTGCAAAAGAGAAATTACCAAAAGAATTTTCAATTACAGAGGGTGATTTTCTTTCATTTGAAGTCCCAAATTCAATCGATACTATTGTGAGCACTTACGCATTTCATCATTTAATAGATGAAGAAAAAGACGTAGCAATTGCGAAGTATAGTCAATTGCTAAACAAAGGTGGTAAAATAGTGTTTGCTGATACGATATTTGCAGATCAAGATGCATATGATAAAACTGTCGAAGTAGCAAAACAAAGAGGTTTTCATCAGTTAGCAAACGATTTGCAAACAGAATACTATACACGTATTCCGATCATGCAATCTATTTTTGAAAACAATGGCTTCCACGTAACGTTTACGAGATTAAATCATTTCGTTTGGGTAATGGAGGCAACTAAGCAATAGAAAGAGGGATTAGATTGAGAATTGCTGTAATTGGAGCAATGGAAGAAGAAGTACGTATTTTACGTGACAAACTAGAACAAGCAGAAACAGAAACTGTTGCAGGTTCTGAATTTACGAAAGGGCTATTAGCAGGACATGAAGTAATCTTGCTAAAGTCTGGTATTGGTAAAGTAAATGCAGCGATGTCAACGACAATTTTATTAGAAAAATATAAGCCTGAAAAAGTAATTAATACTGGTTCAGCTGGTGGATTCCATCACTCTCTAAATGTTGGTGATGTAGTTATTTCAACAGAAGTTCGTCACCATGACGTAGATGTAACAGCATTTAACTACGAATATGGTCAAGTGCCAGGAATGCCACCTGGATTTAAAGCTGATGAGGCATTAGTTGCATTAGCTGAGAAATGTATGCAGGCAGAAGAAAATATTCAAGTCGTAAAAGGTATGATTGCAACAGGTGATTCATTTATGAGTGATCCGAACCGCGTTGCAGCAATTCGTGATAAATTTGAAGACCTTTATGCAGTAGAAATGGAAGCAGCAGCTGTTGCGCAAGTATGCCACCAATATGAAGTTCCGTTTGTTATTATTCGTGCACTTTCTGATATTGCTGGTAAAGAATCAAATGTTTCATTTGATCAATTTTTAGATCAAGCAGCTCTTCATTCTACAAACTTTATCGTAAAAGTACTAGAAGAGTTAAAGTAATGTAACAAAAAGGCAACTGTCTCATATAAAGAAAATACATACAGTTGCCTTTTCTTTATTGGCAAATAAGGGGGAGAACACGATGAATGTATATCGTGGAGTTCATGAGTTGATTGGCCATACACCAATCGTAGAAATTACTCGTTTTTCACTTCCGAAAGGAGTCCGTTTATTTGCAAAGCTTGAATTTTACAACCCAGGCGGAAGCGTTAAGGATCGTTTAGGAAGAGAATTAATTGAAGATGCGCTAGAAAAAGGGCTTGTTGCAGAGGGCGGAACAATTATTGAACCGACGGCTGGAAATACCGGCATTGGACTGGCACTTGCAGCGTTAGAACATGATTTACGCGTTATTGTTTGTGTACCAGAGAAATTTAGTATTGAAAAACAAGAAATAATGAAAGCGCTAGGTGCAAAGGTCGTGCATACACCGACTGAGCAAGGAATGACCGGCGCAATTGCAAAGGCAAAAGAATTAGTAAATGAAATACCGAATTCATACTCTCCAAGTCAGTTTGCGAATGAAGCAAACCCTCGTGCTTATTTCAAAACATTAGGTCCTGAACTTTGGGATGCATTGAATGGAGAAATTAACATATTTGTTGCAGGGGCAGGAACTGGCGGTACGTTTATGGGAACTGCGTCTTATTTAAAAGAGAAAAACATTGATATTAAGACGGTTATTGTAGAACCAGAAGGATCTATTTTAAATGGTGGTAAAGCTGGTTCACATGAAACAGAAGGGATTGGTCTTGAATTCATCCCGCCATTTTTAAAAACATCTTATTTTGATGAAATTCATACAATTTCTGATCGACATGCATTTTTACGAGTGAAAGAGTTAGCGCAAAAAGAAGGCCTTCTCGTTGGGAGCTCTTCAGGAGCAGCGTTTCATGCAAGCTTACTTGAGGCAGAGAAAGCAGCACCAGGTACGAATATTGTAACGATTTTTCCTGATAGTAGTGAGCGCTATTTAAGTAAAGACATATACAAAGGATGGGAATAAAAAATGAGAGCAAAGACAAAATTAATTCATGGTATTCGCATAGGAGAACCTTCAACTGGATCTGTAAACGTACCGATTTATCAAACAAGTACGTATAAACAAGAAGCAGTTGGTAAGCATCAAGGATATGAATATTCACGTACAGGCAACCCAACACGTGCAGCTTTAGAAGAAATGATTGCTGTATTAGAAAACGGTCATGCTGGATTTGCATTTGGTTCAGGAATGGCTGCTATTACAGCAACAATTATGTTGTTCTCAAAAGGAGATCACGTCATTTTAACAGATGATGTTTATGGCGGAACGTACCGTGTTATTACGAAAGTATTAAACCGCTTCGGTATTGAGCATACATTTGTAGATACAACAAACCTAGAGGAAGTTGTAGAAGCGATTCGTCCAAATACGAAAGCGATTTATGTAGAAACACCAACGAACCCATTACTAAAAATTACTGATATTAAGAAAATATCTGCTCTTGCTAAAGAAAAAGATTTATTAACAATTATTGATAACACATTCATGACGCCATATTGGCAGTCGCCAATTTCTTTAGGAGCAGACATTGTGCTTCATAGTGCAACGAAATATTTAGGAGGACATAGTGACGTAGTTGCAGGCCTAGTAGTTGTAAATAGCCCGCAATTAGCAGAAGACCTTCACTTTGTACAAAACTCAACAGGAGGTATTCTTGGCCCACAAGATAGCTTCTTACTACTTCGTGGTTTAAAAACATTAGGAATTCGTATGGAGGAGCATGAAATAAATTCACGCGCAATTGCTGAGTTTTTAAATAACCATCCGAAAGTAAATAAAGTATATTATCCAGGTCTTGAATCACATCAAAATCATGAATTAGCAAAAGAACAGGCGAACGGATTTGGTGCAATCATCTCATTCGATGTAGATAGTGAAGAAACATTAAATAGAGTACTTGAGAAGTTACAGTACTTTACACTTGCTGAAAGTTTAGGAGCAGTAGAAAGTTTAATTTCGATTCCATCACAAATGACACATGCATCAATCCCAGCAGATCGCCGTAAAGAATTAGGAATTACAGATACATTAATTCGAATCTCTGTTGGTATTGAAGATGGAGAAGATTTAATTGAAGATTTGGCACAAGCACTAGCATAATAAAAATGCACTGCTAATATAGAGCAGTGCATTTTATTATATTAATTTGTGAAATATTTCACAAATTAGACATACACAAATGAAATGATTTCATGTATATTGAATTCATGAAATGTTATTCACGAACAAACTTGTGAAATGTTTCACAAACAATGAGATTCATGTAGGACGGTAACTCTATTTTTTTTCGCTAATCGGGACTTGTTATGACCTATAGGGACTTATAAAGACCGTGATAACAGAATAGGAGGAAATTTACATGGTAGTCAAAGAGAAAGTTGTAAATGAAATGCAAGAGGTAAAAGAGATGATTGATACGTTAGTAAATAACGGTCAAGAAGCTTTACAAGCATTAGAAAGTTTTACACAAGAGCAAATTGACAACATTGTTCATGAAATGGCGCTTGCGGGTGTCGATCAACATATGCCGCTTGCGAAATTGGCTGTTGAAGAAACGGGCCGTGGTGTCTATGAAGACAAATGCATAAAAAATATTTTTGCCACTGAATATATTTGGCATAGTATAAAGAAAGATAAAACGGTAGGAATTATTCATGAAGATCCTCATGAAGAAATAATAGAAATCGCAGAACCTGTCGGTGTAGTAGCTGGTGTAACGCCAGTAACGAACCCAACATCGACAACAATGTTTAAAGCATTAATCGCGATAAAAACGAGAAATCCAATTATTTTTGCATTTCATCCTTCTGCACAAAACTGTTCCGTTGCAGCGGCAAAAACAGTATATGATGCAGCAGTGAAAGCTGGTGCACCAAAGCATTGTATTCAATGGATTGAAAGACCTTCTGTGGAAGCAACGAAACAATTAATGAACCATGATGGTGTCGCACTCGTTCTAGCAACTGGAGGGGCTGGTATGGTGAAATCGGCTTATTCTACTGGTAAACCCGCGCTAGGTGTAGGGCCAGGTAATGTACCATGTTATATAGAGAAATCGGCACATGTAAAACGCGCTGTTAATGATTTAATTTTATCGAAAACATTTGATAACGGTATGATTTGTGCGTCAGAACAAGCCATCATTGTAGATAAGGAAATCTATAATGATGTTAAAGCAGAAATGATTGCAAATAATTGTTATTTTGTAACAGAGGAAGAGAGAAAGAAATTAGAAAAGCTTGTTATTAATGAAAATACATGTGCAGTAAATAGTGATATTGTGGGGAAATCAGCACAGTATATTGCTGAATTAGTAGGAATTACTGTACCTGAACATACAAAAATGCTTGTAGCTGAAATTAAAGGCATCGGAGCAGCGTATCCACTATCTCGTGAGAAACTGAGCCCAGTGTTAGCTTGTGTAAAAGCAAATTCATTAGAAGAAGGATTTACATATTGCGAAGAAATGTTAGAGCTTGGTGGCCTAGGGCATTCAGCGGTTATCCATTCTACAAATAAAGAAGTACAAAAACAATTTGGGTTACGTATGAAAGCCTGTCGTCTCATTGTAAATGCACCTTCATCACAAGGTGGAATTGGTGATATATATAATGGATTTATTCCATCACTTACGCTTGGTTGTGGCTCCTACGGGAAAAACTCAGTTTCCCAAAACGTAACGGCGACTCATTTATTAAATATAAAAAGGTTGGCAAATAGAAAAAAGAATATGCAGTGGTTCAAATTACCACCCAAAATTTATTTTGAAAAACATGCGACAGCATATTTAGCAAACATGCCTAACATTTCCCGCGCATTTATTGTAACGGATCCAGGGATGGTTGAGCACGGTTATGTAGATACAGTTACGCACTATTTACGTAAGCATGCAAATGATGTGAAAGTTGAAGTTTTCTTTGAAGTTGAGCCAGATCCATCAGATGAAACTGTATTTAAAGGTGCGGACATGATGAAAAGCTTTAAACCAGATGTAATTATCGCGCTTGGTGGCGGTTCAGCTATGGATGCAGCAAAAGGGATGTGGCTATTCTATGAGCACCCAGAAACGACATTCTATGGAATAAAACAGAAGTTTTTAGATATAAGAAAACGTACATGTAAGTATCCGAACTTGGGAAATAAAGCACAATTTGTTGCCATTCCAACAACATCAGGGACGGGATCAGAAGTGACGCCATTTGCGGTTATTACAGATAAGAAAAATAATATTAAATACCCGCTTGCGGATTATGAATTAACACCAGATGTAGCGATTGTTGATCCGCAATTTGTAATGACAGTACCACCTCATGTGACGGCAGATACTGGTATGGACGTATTAACACATGCAATTGAAGCGTATGTGTCTGTTCTGGCAAATGACTATACTGATGGTTTAGCATTAAAAGCAATTGATCTCGTATTTAAATATTTACCGAGAGCATATAAAGATGGAAATGATGAAGAAGCACGAGAAAAAATGCATAATGCTTCCGCAATCGCAGGGATGGCATTTGCAAATGCTTTCCTAGGTATTACTCATAGTTTAGCGCATAAAATTGGACCGGAATTCCATATTCCGCATGGACGTGCGAATGCAATTCTTATGCCGCACGTAGTTCGCTATAATGCTATTAAGCCAAGAAAACACGCATTGTTCCCAAAATATGAGCACTTTGTGGCTGATGAACGCTATGAACATATTGCGAGAATGCTCGGGCTTCCAGCAAGCTCAACAGCGGAAGGTGTGGAATCACTCGTCCAAGCAATTATTGAGCTTGGAAAAAGCTTAAATATAAATATGAGTATTGCAGGACAAGGAGTTGCTAAAGACCAATTTGAAGGGGTTGTTGGATTATTAGCAGAAAGAGCTTTTGAAGATCAATGTACAACAGCTAATCCAAAATTACCGCTCATTTCAGAGCTGAAGGAAATCTATATGGAAGCATATAAAGGCGTATAATAGATAAAAAAGAGCCGCGAGTAAGCGGCTCTTTTTTACTTTGGAAAACATCTCCCAGATTGGTTCTATTTACTTGTCTTTAAGCTTGATAGAATGTGATAAAGTGAGGATGGGAGTGATAAGCAGATGAAAGAATTACAAGAAAAAATAGCAGATTATACCCGGTTTGCACAAGTACTTTTAGCTATAAGTACATTTTTAATGATCGGTTTATTAATTCCAAGTGGAATAAAAAGTATGGTACAGTCTTTTGTTATGATGGGGAGTATTATTGTATTTTTAGTTCTTGCTTTTTTCTTCTTTAAGCGTGTTAGAACGATGCGTGATCAATTAGAGGAGAGCGAATATGAAGAAAATTGTTAAATAGGGCGCTACGAAAAGAAGAAATCTTTTTGTAGCGTTTTTTCATTTTTGTAGAAAATGTATGCGTTTCATATTGACAATGATAATCTTTATCAATTAAAGTAGAATAGTAGTTAATGATTATTATTATCAATTAGAGGTGAAAGAATGAACAAATCTATTACGCTGTTCACAGCGATCTTATCTATTTTTTTCTTATTAATAGGTTGCAGTGCAAAAGAAAACGAAAAAGCATCCGCAACAAAAACAGACAAAGGAACAGACAAAATCGAAATTACCGATCTCTCAGACAGAACGATAACATTCAATAAAGTTCCTGAAAGTTTTGCTACGTTGAGTATGGGAGACATGGATATTATTCATGCTTTAGGTGGAAAAATAGTAGGTCGTCCGGATACAAAATTAACTCTCCCAGAGGAATTAAAGAAAGCACAAGTAATCGGGAATGCACATCAACCGAATTTTGAGCAAATTGCTAGTTTAAAACCGGATGTACTTGTTGCTAACAATGGATTCCAAAAGAACATTCCAACGGTCGAAGGACAAGGAACAAAAGTAATCATTTCTTCAGCCAACTCTGTAAAAGATATTCAAAAGGGTATTGAAATGTATGGAACAGTAATGAAGAAAGAAGATAAAGCAAAAGAGCTTAACCAAAAAATTAATGATCAAATGAAGAAATATGAGAAAAAGAGTGACGTTAAAGCGTTGCTAGTTTATGGAGCACCAGGCACTTATTTAGCAGCATTACCAACATCTCTATCAGGGGATATTTTAGAAAAAACAGGCGGGAAAAATATCGCAGCTAGTTTTCCAGAAATGAAAGAGTATCCGCAATATGCACAGCTAAGTGTAGAACGTATTATTGAAGCAAATCCAGATGTGATTTATTTAATTACACATGGAGATCCCAATAGTGTGAAAAAAGCATTTGAAGGCGAAATGATGAAAAATGAAGCATGGAAAAATTTAGATGCAGTAAAACAAAATCGTGTAGTTATTTTACCACCAGATTTATTTGGATCAAATCCTGGGACAAAAGTTACAGAAGCGATGGACTTTATGTATAAAAGTATACAAGATGTAAGGAAATGATAAGTATGGAGAGTAGTGAAATAGTAAGAGAAAAGGAACATCCTTTTGCGAGAAAAAGGTGGATAATAACAGTTACTTTAGTCGTATTAACTGTTCTAGGTCTTTTTTATGGCCTTTTTGCAGGGAGCTTATCTTTTTCTTTACGAGACATTATAGAAGGTATACAAGATGAAGGTTCGACAGTTCATCGAATTGTATGGGATCTTCGTATACCGAGAGTGCTCGTTGGTTTTATAGTAGGAACGTGTTTAGCTGCATCAGGAGCATTATTGCAAGGGGTTATGAGAAATCCTCTTGCAGATCCTGGAATTATCGGAGTTTCATCAGGAGCAGGTCTTGTAGCAATTATAATCATGATTTTATTTCCTCAACATATGGCATTCTTACCACTAGGAGCGTTTTTAGGAGCTTTTATTACAGCAATGGTCATTTACGCACTATCATGGCAAAAGGGGGCGCCACCTTCACGAATTGTATTAGTAGGTGTTTCAATAAACGCCTTAATTGGTGCAGCGACTTCGGCGCTAATGTTATTACATAGCGACAAAGTACAATCAGTTTTACCGTGGTTAGCTGGTGGTATTGGTGGTGTTAGTTGGGCACATTTAAATATGATTATTTACTATGCGATATTCGCTATTATATTAGCTTTCTTCGGTATTAAACATATTCGAGTATTAATGCTTGGGGATGAAATGGCAAAATTATTAGGGTATAACGTGGAAAGAAGTCGGTTTTATTTAATAGTAGTAAGTACAATGTTAGCTGGAATAGCAGTTAGTGTTTCTGGTCTTATTGGATTTGTCGGTCTTGTTGTACCGCATATGTTACGTTTATTAGTTGGAAATGACTATAAATATTTACTGCCATTATCATGCCTTGGCGGTGGGATATTACTTGTTTTTGCGGATGCGATAGCTCGAAGTTGGTTCGATCCAATCGAATTGCCTGTTGGTATTTTATTGTCCTTCTTAGGTGGTCCGTTCTTCTTATATTTAATCCATAGAGGAGGAAAACAACGTGATTTCCGTTAACAAAGTGTTTTACGCACATTCTGAAAGATTTCAAATGCAAAATATGAATGTACATATTAAAGCTGGAGAAATCGTTAGTTTAATCGGCCCGAATGGATCGGGGAAATCTACTTTGCTTCGTTTAATAGCACGGCTACTTAAACAAAGCGAAGGAGACATCATTTTAGATGGGGAAAATATTTATACGATGAAGAGTGCAGATGTAGCGAAGCAATTAGCGATGTTACCACAAATGCACGATCATCAATTAGATTTAACAGTGAAAGAACTAATAGAGTTCGGAAGAGGTCCTCATAAATCATGGAGTAGTCGCTTAAATAAAGAAGATGAAGAAATTGTTGATTGGGCATTGTCTGTTACAAAGCTTGAAGGGTATGAATATCGTCTTTTACAATCCTTATCAGGAGGAGAAAGGCAGCGTGCTTGGATTGCAATGACGCTTGCACAACGCACAAATGTCTTACTATTAGATGAACCAACAACCTTTTTAGATATCGTCCATCAGTTAGAAGTAATGGAACTTGTTAAACGATTAAACGAAGAGTTTGGTATGACGATTGTAATGGTTTTACATGATATTAATCAAGCGGCTCAATATAGCGATCGTTTACTCGTATTAAAACAAGGGAAGATTCAGTATGATGGCGTACCAGAAGAAGTACTATGTCATCAAATGTTTCAGCGTGTATTTGGAATTGAAGTTGATATATTCCAAGGGAGTGACAAGCCATTTTTTACACCGAAACGAATTTGTGAAAAGGGAGAAGAGAGATGCAAACAGACGAGCGTATTACCACTGAGTTAGTAAGGGAATTTGTTATGGCAGCTCACGGAGATCTAGAAAGAGTACAGGAGCTTTTGGCCGAATCACCGAGCTTACTTCATGCTTCTTATAATTGGGGTGGCTCAGATTGGGAAAGTGCCTTAGGAGCAGCGGCCCATGTAGGCCGTAAAGATATTGCTCTTTATTTACTGGAAAAGGGAGCTCGGATGGATATTTTTGCAGCAGCTATGCTGGGTGAACTTGAAGTCGTACAAGCCATTTTAGTAGCACAACCAGAAGCATTACGTGCATCTGGCCCACATGGCATCTCTCTTCTTCAACATGCACGAATGGGTGGAGAAAAAGCTCAGCGTGTATTTGAGTACTTAACAGTGCTTTCTTAATGACCGCAAAGTTCTTATGTGCGGTAAACTTTCCACTCAAAGGATTGGAAGGTTTACCGCCCGTTAGAACGGGATAAGTATCTAGTATATTTGAAAATCCTACACCCCCTCAATTGTAGTTTTCTTTATACTAGTTATGATATGGATGCAGTAGACACTCTTTTGTCTACTGCTTTTTTTTGATATAATACACTTTTATAAGATTGAATTTTCTTTCTTTTTGGTAACTTTCTTGATATGAATTATTCAACACTTACGTAGTTTGAAATATGTTGTTATGTAATGAGGTTCAAAATGATGGGAGTGAATAAAAGAGTGTTCCATACAGATCGCTTACAATTTCGCAAATATACAATGGATGATTTACCATTTTATGCTTCTTTATGGGGGGATGAGAAGGTAATGCGCTATATTGGAAATGGAACGTTAAAAACATTTATGCAATGTAAAAAAAGTTTGGAGGAGAGGGTACTTCCAAATTATAAAAATGGTCTCGGTTTATTTGTAATGATTGAAAAGGAAACAGGGATAAGAATTGGTCATGCAGGACTTGTCAAGCAGAAGGTAGATGGAAAAGAGGAAATTGAGATTGGCTATTGGCTACTTCCTAAATATTGGGGGAAAGGGTATGCGAAAGAGGCTGCGGCGGCTTTTCGAGACTATGGTTTTCAAGCATTACAAATGAATAAATTAATTTCACTTATTAATCCGAACCACCCAGCTTCAATATTTGTTGCTAGAAAAACAGGGCTTAGTTATGAGAAAACAACTTCATTTCATGAGATGGATGTTCTCGTTTATTCCATTAAGCGGGTTGGATGAAAAAAGGTGAATTGCATTTTTTGGAGAATGGTATATAAAAAATAAAAGGAGGGATTACATGTATATTTATCATAATGGACTAATTATTCGTGAAGGAACGAATGGAGTGCCAGCATATGCGATTAAGACATTATTTGAAGATGCTGGCTGGAGTAATGATAATATCCCTTCTTGGCAAATTGAAAAGTTTACGATTGCATTTGAAAATTCAACATGGGCTTTCACAATTTGGGATGAAGAAGAAATGGTCGCGATGGTTAGAGTGATTTCTGATCAAATCATGGTTGCTAACATAGTAAATTTAGTTGTGAAGTGTGAGTATAGGGGGAAAGGGTTAGGTAAGAAACTTGTAGCTCTTTGTTTACAAAAGCTTCCGCATGGCGATTGGTTTGCGCATACGTCCGCTAACAATTTTGATTTTTATAGAAGTTGTGATTTTGAAGTAAGAGAGTTATCAAGAAATGGAACATGTGCGTACTATGGGTATCAAGTGGCAAAAAAGGAAGGGCATCGATAACTTATAAGGTAATAAAGAAAAAGGATTGTTATTTTAATAATATAAACTGAACTGAGACTCATTTTGTGGTAAAATAAAAGAAAATTCAGTTTATTAAACGGGGGATAAAAATGAATGTAAAAGTTGGGGATATATTTAAATACGAAAGAAGATTTACCGAGGAAGAAGTTTTTGAATTTGCAAATATTACAGGCGATAAAGGTAGACATCATATGGAATATGATGAGAATGGACGATTAATGGTCCATGGTTTATTGACTGCTAGCATTGGGACGAAAGTAGGCGAAGAGTTACATTACATAGCGAGGGAATTAGTAAGTGAGTTTATTAGACCAGTTTTTACAGGAGATACGGTTACTTGTGAATTAACTTTAACAAATATTGAGCAAATGGAAGGATATAAAAAAGTTTCAATTGAGTCAGTTTATCGCAATCAACATGAAAAGACCGTACTAGTTGGGACGAGTTATGGAATTATAAGGGAATAAAAAAGAAGCCTGTTACGAAACAGGCTTCTTTTTTATCGTTTAGTAAACACGTTTTCGATTTTCCGCATGACTAGAGATAAGTAATAATGCAGATTCTTCACCTATATTGCGAACAATATGAGGAACGCATGCATTCCAAGAGAAAGAATCACCTTCTTCTACAATCGCAATATCTTCTCCATGTTGAACTTCTAGTTTTCCGCGTAATACAAGATGACACTCTTCACCTTCATGAGCATTTGGTGAGTTTTCTTTCGGGAATCCGGCAGAAATTTCTACTAGAGATAGGCGGAGACCACCTTGCTCCGCAACATGCTCAATTCTTTGTTCATCTTTTCCATACACACTGTATTTACGCTCTTCTTTTTTTACAATTTTCAAACGATCTTTTTGTTCTAACAATAAATATGGAAGGGGAACATTTAAAAAATTAGCGATCATTTCTAAAGTTGAGATAGATGGTGATGTTTTATTGTTTTCAACCTGACTCATAAAGCCTTTAGAAAGACCTGTTCCTTCACAAATTTGGGCAATCGTAATTCCTCTACGTTGACGAATTTCACGAATCGCAGAACCGATATTCATAAAATCATGCTCCTTTTTGTAAACAACTATTTGTATCATAGCAAAAAAAAAATATTTTTTCTCATGAAAAATTAATTGACGAATAAAAATAATTAGTGTATGTTTTGTAATGTGAATAAAAGTTTTGTATAACAAAACTATAAAGGAGAGAAAGAAATGAATCAACATATTGGTAACTTAATTATTCGTATCGTGTTAGGGGTAACGTTCTTTATGCACGGTTTAACAAAATTCCAATCAGGAATTGACAATATTGCAGGGTGGTTTACAAGCATTGGTTTACCAGGAGGACTTGCATACGGTGTAGCAACAGTTGAATTAGTTGGAGGTCTATTGTTAATTCTAGGTTTAGGCGTAAGGTATATTGGCTTATTATTTGCACTTGTTATGGTTGGAGCGATTGTGAAAGTAAAATGGTCAGCTGGTTTGTTAGGAGACGGGAAAAATCCTGGATTTGAGTTAGAACTTGCATTATTAGCGATGGGTGCTTATTTATTTGTTGCGAAAGCTAATGGTTTTGTAGATAATTTCTTAAAAGAGAAAATGTTAAAGAAGAATTAATTAAAATGGGGGTATAACAAAATGGGCTTTCCACTTCATCCCGAAACAACACTTGGGGTTGTTCATTTATATGTATCAAATTTAAAGAAATCGCTAGAGTTTTATACAGAAGTATTGCGTATGAAGGTACTGGAAGAAAAAAGTACAATCGTTACGTTTGGTAATGAGGACAATGAGCCACTTCTCATAATAGAAGAAAAGGAAGATGCTCTTCCGAAGCAAAGAGGTCGAACTGGTTTATATCACTATGCAATTTTATTACCAAACAGACAAGACTTAGCAAATATTCTTCGGCATTTTGTTGAGAGAGTACACCCATTACATGGTGGGGCTGACCATTACTTTAGTGAAGCTCTTTATTTAGCTGATCCAGATGGAAACGGGATTGAAATTTATCATGATCGCCAAAAAGAAGTTTGGCATGATGAAAATGGAGAGCTACCATTTGTTAGTAACCCGTTAGACGGCGAAGGATTATTACAGCAAGGAAGTACATGGAATGGGTTCCCGGCTGGTACTGTGATGGGGCACATTCATTTACATGTAGCTGACTTAGAAGAAGCGAAACATTTCTATGTTGATGGCCTTGGTTTTGATGTAACGATTCCAGCTCGTAATGGAGCGTTGTTCGTATCAGCAGGTGGTTATCATCACCATATCGGTTTAAATACATGGCAGGGTGAAGGTATACCACCACAAATGCCAAATTCCGTTGGTTTGAAATATTTCGCAATTGTACTAGCAGATGAAAAACAAAAAGAGCAAGTGTGTGAAAGTTTAAAATATATTGGCGTAGTTGCTACGTATAAAGATGGAATATTACAGGCCAAGGATCCGTTTGGACATTGTATACATTTTAAAGTGAAAGGAGAAGCCTAAAAAGGCTTCTCTTTTTTCACTTTCTTATAATAGCTTTTTCATTTTGTAAAAATAGTTCATCAAATTGCTTTGCAAGGTCAAAATCTAGTTTCGTTAAACCTTTTGCATTCCATGATGACAAAGTAATAATGACTGCTTTATACTGGATAAGGATAAATGGGTGGTGATTATGTTCTTCTGATAGTTTGGCGGCTTCAGAGACAAATTCGACTCCTTTTAAGTAGTCGGAAAACATATATTTTCTTTCAATCCATTTTTCATCTTTCACTGTCCATTTATCCAGCTTTGTTAATTCCTCTTGTACTTCTTCATTAGTTAATCGTAGCATCATTTTTCACATCCTTTACCTGCAGTAACGCAAGACCATTGTTAATAAGACGTGTTACAGATTCTTCAGTTGTGAAAGTAGAAAGTTGTTGTAATAATGCTGCTGATGCTTCGTGTCCTTTGTTATGTTCTAAAAGCAATTCTAAAATTTCGAGACGAAGCAACCATTCTTTCGGATGAAATTTATTTAATACTTCTTGAATAGCTATTAATTGATCAGTATGAGTATCGTGTAAAATACTATCGTTACGTATATCTCGAACAGTTTGATACATACGTTCAAGCTTATTCAGTACAAGTGGATCAGGCGTTTCTTGTACTTCTTCATTCATCGGGAAAAATGCAGCCGCATCTGCCGCTCCTGGGAATACAGAAGTGATTTGTGAGCCGACAGCCATATCAAATGCTCCCCATGAAGGATCAAATAATAAGCGATCTTTATGAGTAACTGCACAATTTATAAAGGAGATAAGAGCAATTTTTTTATCATTCTTTACAATGTCTGTTACTGTTCCTTTTACATGAATGCCACTTGCAAAAGTAAACTCTGCACTGCTTCCAATTGTAATGCCTAATGATTGTAATTGTTCTTCTGTACAATTTTCTAATGCAATATCTCCATCTAGTAATCCGATTGGTGTCCCGAATCCATCGCTGTGCACAGATGTAGAATGATTTGCTAGTTGTTTATTATGAATTGCTAATGCAGTTGGTGAGCTTGTTCGTGTGTAAATAACTTCACCAGTATCATTTTTAATTGTCTCTGTAAATGTACCCGTAATTTGTAATCCACTACTTAGCTCAGTTGTAGCATGATTTTCGGAGCGGATTGCTTTTTCTAATCCTTCTGTTCCACCTGTTTTAAATGCCATCGTTGTAGAGAACTGCTCAAGGGCCTCAGTCAATTCTTCAAATGATTCACAAACAAATAGCTGTGGTTGCATTTTTGTTACATCATAAGTTGTCCCGGTGCAAGCTTCAATTGAGAATGGGACTTTCTTTACAGCGTTTGTTAAGCAATGCTTACTTTCACCGACAGAGGAAAGGAGACCAGCACCGTAAATTTTCGGATCATTTATATTGCCGATTAAGCCGTATTCCACTGTCCACCAGAATAAACGTGAAATTTGTTCTGCTTCTGATAAACCAGAAACTAAGTTTTGTTTTTCGATTACAGCATTTTCAGCAACTGCAACTTCTTCAGGTGTAGAAGTAGGGCTTTCTTTTACGATCGTTAATGTACGAACGGCTTCAAAAGCATCATGTTCTTCTTTTGTGGAGAAAGCTTTCGCTCCAATTTGTCCAAAGCGTTTCACATATTTTGCATATGTAGAATCAAGCAAAATCGGTGCGTGGCCTGCAGCTTCATGAACGATATCAGGAGCGGGTGTATACTCGATATTTTCTACTTTACGAATATCTGTTGCGATTGGTAGTAATCCATGCCCCTGAAAATCGAAGAATGCGACGCCGGGAATAAGTCCGTCAATCGTTACGGCACCCCAGCCGCTTGGTGCTAAACAGTCATTCATTTCTTCTACTTTTGGAATTGCATCTATATTAATACCAGATGATTGTAGTCCGTTAACATAGGATGGATGAGCAACATCTTTTAAGAAGCTATGGTTTTGTCTCATAATGTAACGCCAAACAGCGTGATTCACCGGTGTGTATTGATCATAATGCTGTGTGGATACGAATGGTTTTAAATGTGATGGAATTTCTTTTTTCTTTGTCATTTAGACGGCCTCCTTTTTCTCTATAAAAATGAATACCAGTTTTGTATAGCTTGTACCACCTCCTTTCAGAATTGTAAGCGCTTATAAAATCTTATCATAAGATTCGGAATTATTTAACAACTGTTTGTGTGAGAAATAGAAAAAGACCCTATCGGAAAATCCGATAGGGGCGAAAAAATCGCGGTACCACCCTATTTGTAAGTGAAAATATACTTACATCTCAACTAATGATAACGGAAAAATCCCGTCTTTTCCTTCATGCATAAAAGCACTACGAAAAAGAAGCTCCAGAATTGTAATTCGTACTTATATATGTACTAATTCCCACCGACCATTAGCTCTCTGAAACAGGGATACAAGATACTACTGCGATTCTTTCAACGCGTATATATGAAGTTATTTAAAAGGGAAGGACGCAAAAAAGCCCCTATCGGAAAATCCGATAGGGACGATAAAAATCGCGGTACCACCCTATTTGTAAACAATTAATTGTTTACCACTTACTTTAAGATAACGGAAAGATCCGTCTTTCTCTTCATGCATAAAAAGCATTACGGGAAAGAAGCTCCAGAATTGTAATTCACGCTTGTATATGTACTGATTCGCACCAACCATCAGTTCTCTGAGACAGGGATATAAGTCGCTACTAGTATTCCTTCAAAGCCGATATATAATTCGTTCAACTAAACTATGTTTTGTATTATAAAACTATATTTAAAAGCTTGTCAACAATAATTTTATTATTTCACTTCTAAATCGACGTTTAAATTAGATTTATTTCCAGCTGCATCGGTTGCTACAATATGAATTGTATTCTTTCCTTGTTGTAATTGACTACGATCGAAATAAATTTCATAGTTTTTCTCCCAAGGATTTAGGTATGCACTTTCCCATGCTCCATTTCCGTTAATTTCATACTGTATCGTTACGGGATGTCCTGGAGCAACCCATCCGGATTCTGCCATCCAATCCAAAAGTATATCATCTACTTTACCTCTAATTACGAGGTTTTCTTGATCTACTTCAGACGATAATTTCGGTGCAGTACGATCGACAAACACAGCTCCTGTCTGTTTCGTTTCTCCACCAGAGTTAGAAGCAACAGCTTCGATTTGGTATAAGCCATCAGGTAGAGGAGATCCGTCGGTTTTCGTACCATTCCATTTGAAAGATTTATAACCAGGTGTTTCGTTTTTACCTTGATGTATCATGCCTTGATATGTTACACGGTCTTTCGTAATTAAATTAGCGTGAAATGTTACATCCTCCACTGGTGTAACTAAATAGTAATTGATCAGGTTGTCATCTAGTATTCCATCATTATTTGGACTAAAAGTAGAATTAACGATTTCAAGACCATCAATACGTTTGTATTCTTTCGGATCAATGCTAAACGTAAATGGAATACGCATTTCTTCAGTCTTACCTTGCTCTTTCACATATAGATTTCCCGTATATACACCTTGTGGTAAGGAGCTATCTACATTAATAGTAAAAGGCTTTTCGATGTTACTATTAGGTTTCACACTAATAGAAGAAGAGAAAGAAGTCTGGACTTTTGTTTTTGTATCTAGTAATTCAATGCGAGTTGAAAAGTTTTTCTTTTTGTTAGAAAGATTTTGTAATGTAATATTTTGTGTTAACTTCACTTTTCCGCTATTAGGTTTAATAAGACCGAAACTTACATTGTTAGGTTTCACTAATGCATCTGTTTGGGCTGCTTTTGGAATGTTAATTAAACCAGATCCTTGTGCCATGACAGGATATGTATTTTCATTGACATCCTTTAATGTTTTTGCAGTGTTGGCAAGAGCTGCTTTCAATTGTTCTGTCGTCCAATCAGGATGCATTTGACGCAGCAGGGCAACGGCTCCCGCCACTTGTGGCGCAGCCATACTTGTTCCGTTGTGAGATTCATAGCCACCTCTCGGCACTGTACTAGTAATTTGTACTCCAGGTGCAACAATATCAGGCTTTATTAGCCAACTACCTTGTGATGGTCCTCTTGAACTAAAGTTACCAATAAGTTCTGTTTGCTTTGGTTGTCCAATTTTTATATTTTTCTTTCGTTTTGTAATTAAAGTTTTTAACTCTTCGCCATTTGTATTTGATAGTTGCATAACTGGAAGAGCTACATCTTCACGTGCAAAATATTCGGGCATAAGATTAATTTCTTTTTCGTTAGAAATTAGTAGCACGCCAAGAGCGCCAGCTTGTTTCGCTTGTTTTGCTTTTACTAACGTGCTTGAAGTTCCTTGTAAAACAAGGGCGAACTTACCTTTCACATCTTGTTTAGCGTAATCACTTGAATTACCGTAGCCAACATATACAAGCTGAGCATCGTTGCCTACTTGGAAATCTGATTTTGATAACGGTAATCCTTGGTAAGATTTATTGGAACCAGCTACTTGGAATGTTGGAAATGGAATAGAAACAGTAGATGCACCAACAGAGATGACACTACTTGCGTTACCAGGAGCGTCAACAGACCAAGGTTTTGGTCCATCATTTCCATTTGAGACGACTGCAGTAACACCAAGTTTTGCTGCGCGTTCTAACGTCATTGTTACAGGTTGATCAGGTACATTCAAATCTTGACCAAGAGATAGATTTAAAACATCGGCACCATCTTGAATAGCTCGCTCAATACCTTGAATAATATCATCGGTCGTACCGGTACCACCATCATTCATGACACGGTAAGCGAGTATAGAAGCATTCGGAGCAATCCCCTTTATTTTTCCGTTACCCGCAATAATTCCAGCAACATGGGTACCGTGGACATTTCCATCCATCGGATCATTATCTTCATCGACTGTATCATAGCCACCGATATAATTTGCTTGTAAATCAGGATGGGTATAGTCGACACCTGAATCGATAATAGCGACTTTCATCCCTTTTCCATCAAGGGGTTTGCCAGTCGGATCTTTTAAATTCCAAGCTTCAGGTGCACCAACTGTAGGGCCTCCAACGTTTGGTGTTTCTTGATCTGCTAGGCTTTTTGACGTTTCATGTAATTTATATGTTAAGTTCGGATAAATTGCTTTTACTTCAGGTAAAGAAGCTAGAGCGGCAATTTGATCCCCTGGGATAGAAATAGAAAATCCAGAAAATAACGTACTATACGTTTCTTTTATGGTTGCTTTTGGTGCTTTTTCTTTTATTTTCTTTGTTGTATCCTCTTGTGCTTTTTTTAGTTGTGCATGGTATGATTGCACATTGCTATTTTGTAGGTCCGGAGCATGTTGAATGTTACTTTGTGAAGCGAGTGGAGCCTGCTGCAATTCTACAATAACTGAAATTTCTTTTGATGTTTTTGTTTCAACATTTTGCGCGATTTTGTTTTCTCCCCATTGTTCAATATTTGCTTTTAACTGTGGACTAAATTGCTTCTCTTTGTGCAGTGATTCAGCATGGGCGCTTAATGCTCCAAAGCTCGAAAAGACGAGCGCCATACTTAATAGTGTTGATGTAGTTTTCTTCATTGAAACTCCCTTTAATAAAAAGTGCCAATTTTCTGAAAATAAATATTACATTTTTATCGTTAATTATAGGAACGGATGTTGGCTAAACTATACATTCGACATAATTCATACCAAACCTCTTTGAATTGAAAATTTCTTGGGAAATTTTTTGGAATTATGTCGAATGGCTAAAATTTGCATACAGTAAGCGGAATATGAGGAATGCTAAAGGGGGAAATGGGGGTGCTATATGAAAAGGTTTATAGTAAGTGGAATCGTAATTTTGTTCCTTTTTTTCTGTTCAAGTTCTATTACTAGCGCAGAAAACAATGGAGTAAAAGTTGCCTTTATTCGTAATCATAATCTATGGATTAAAGTCGGTGAAAAAGAAAAACAAATTACAAAAGGAGAGTACATAACAGGGCCGAAATGGTCACATAATGGAGAATGGCTTGCATATGCAAAAGGAAAGAAGCGAAACCACTTTGAACTGTATCGGCTAAAAGATGGAAAGAAAGTTAGACCATCTCAATCAGAAGCATCGAATTATCAATGGTCACCAACAGAGAATATAATTGCATTTGTATTTGCACGCACATTAAATACATTTGATGCTGAAAAAAAGAAAGCAGATTTTGAAAACGTAGCTAATGGTGTAGGTGACTATGCATGGTATCCTGATGGTAAGAAGTTTCTTGTATCATCAGAAGCGTACTTGCTTCCAACAGGATGGACAGGTGCTCAGTTATATGAAATACAAAAGGATGCAAATATGAATCCTCATAAGATGAAGCATTTATATGCACTACCGAATGAGCATGATGACTTTTTGGCATTAGTTGGAAGTGGATTTAATTGGTCGCCAGATCAAAAATGGATTTCGTTTTTGGCAGTACCAACAGCTTCTTTGTCAGCTGATAGTAATACCCTTTGCTTAATTCGATCAGACGGCAGTCGTTTTGAAACAGTAGATCAAATGTTATTAAACACACAATGGTTCAAATGGGCGCCATCAAAAAATATATTAGCCTATATTGAAGGAAGCGGGAGAGTTGCTTTAGAGAATAAGCATTTAAAAATAAAAGAATTGCCGGCTCTCCAGCAAAATACATTTACTCCAAAAGGCTATGTTGATTGGGATTTCACATGGAAGAACGAGAATGTAATTATCGTTTCAAGGGCAAAGGAAGCAGAGCTATCGGTCCCTCTAGAAAAAAGGCCACTACCATCTTTATATGAAATAAATAGTACAACAGATGAACAACATCAAATTACAAAGCCATCCAATAGCCAAGGCGATTATAACCCTATTTTTAGTAAGAAAAGCAACCAATTAATGTGGCTCCGTTCAAATCGTAAGAAAGCTGATGTATGGCTTGCTCATAACGATGGAAAACATGAAAAGAAATGGATTGAAAATATAGATGTACCAGAGTGGTATTATGAGAAATGGAATTGGGAAGATGTCGTTTCGGTTAAAGACGAGTAAAAAAACCTGCCTGAAATATAATTTCCAGGTAGGTTTTTCAATGTTATTTATGTGTTTTATTTGGCTTTTTTTTCGCAGGGTTTCCGTTCCCTTGGCGCTTTCTATTTTGTTCATCTTTTGCTTGTTTTTCATGTAATGTATCTAAAAAGTCATTTGAGTTACTCATTTTTATATCTCTCCTTTTTTCATTGCGTCCTAGTTACTATAACCATTTAGGAGGATAATCATGAGATAAAAGTTAAGCGCTTAGTTTTCTTCGGTAGTATAAGTAAAATAGTCCATACGTAATGAATAACATAAGTAAAACTTGTAACTCTACATTTTCTTTTAAAATAGTTGCGACAGAAGATGGTAAGTAAGGTGATGTATCGCTCGTTCCTAAACCTAACCATTTGTTTAAGAGGTTAATGATACAAAATATGAAAACACCGGACCAGCTTGCGATAATTGCTTTTTGTTTAATTTTTGTTTCACGCTCATCATCTGTAATCCAAGGATTAGCAGTTTTATCACTATTAAAAAAGCCATTTATGTATCCCCATATGATCATTCCCATAAAGACGATAATCCATTTCATATTTGTAATCCTCCTCTTC
The DNA here is from genome assembly GCF_038007445.1 of Bacillus sp. FSL P2-0099. Lineage (NCBI taxonomy): Bacteria > Bacillati > Bacillota > Bacilli > Caryophanales > Bacillaceae > Bacillus > Bacillus sp. FSL P2-0099. The sequence continues at coordinate 4,293,616 of NZ_JBBOXE010000001.1, read as the reverse complement.
TTGTAAAAAATATTTTACATATATAATTGTAATATTTTCCAAATGTTGATGTCAAACACTTTTTACATTCTACTTTTTAAAATAGCAGGAGTAAAGAAAAAAATAGGGAAGAAATATGTGAGAACATTTTCTAGTGAGAGGAAGAGGAGAATGAAACTTATTTTTGTTCGGCATGGTGAAGGTGAACATACGAAAGATTTACCATTAAGTTTACAAGCAGTGAATCCGCCATTGACGGGCGTGGGAAAGAAGCAGGCTGAATTGCTTCAGTGCGATGTACCATTACAAGAAAAGGATATATTAATCGCTAGTCCTACACTTCGAACTTTACAAACTGCGACAATATGGAGTGCGGAAGTTGCTTGTCAAAAAATTGTTCACCCATATATATCCCCGCGAATTTTTCCTTATCGGGAATCCGCCAAAACATTACCGTGCGATCAATTGTTAGATCGAAAGATAATACAAAACTTATTTCCACATTTTTCATTAGAAGAAAGTAGAAATGAATTGTTATGGAATGAGGGAGTCAATATCATCTTGGAGATGGAATTTCAGCAAATAGTAGATGAATTTCTGCACTGGTGCTATCAGTTAAAAGCAGAAAAAATTTGTATCGTTGCACACGATGGAACAATTACAGCGTATAGGCAATATTTACAGAAAGTCGCTTTAACTAGAGCTGATTTTTTGAAAGAAACGGGTATATATGAAATGGACTTATAGGAGAGGAAATTTGTAATGGAAGAGTTAGGAGAAGATGTGTACGACTTAAATGAGCCGAGAGTATACTTTAGCGTAGCGGAAATTAAGCAATATGCAAAATTGCATATTACACATATTGTAAATGGTTGGTATAAGTTTGGGGGGGTGAAACTAGTAGAATCCTTTTTATATAGTGGTGTAAAATCATATGTTGGATTGATAGATTATGTAGATGGAAATGTAGCACTTATGTTTACAATACGCCTATTTTACGGGTTTATTAACCATGACAAAACGTTAGAATAAGTTGTTCGAGAAGCGAGGTTAACCGATGAGGAGACATGTACATTTGGAGTATATAAACAATATGAAACGGATTTATTCTATATTCGAATGAATGCGTTTCACATTTAACTCACAGTTTTTTTACATTTTCTTCAATGAAAATGATTATCACATGTGGTATGATATGTTCAAGTTTTTACAGGTAATAAAAGTTACTATATAAACGTTAGTATGTAATGTTTTTTATGTATGTCACAAATTATTCACGATTAACGTTTTAAAAGTAAGTAACTAATGTTATTATATTATCTGTAACTGAATTAATTACAACTTTAGGAGGAAGATATGATTATTCAATTTTTAAGAGAAAACAAAGCAGTTTCTTTTGTATTAGCGATAATTCGAGTGTATCTTGGTTACACATGGGTAATGGCTGGAATCGGTAAACTACAAGGGAAAGGCTTCGATGCAACTGGTTATTTACAAGGTGCAATTGAAAAATCTAAAGGAGCACAACCAGCTGTTCAATCTTGGTGGGCATCATTTTTACAAGATTTTGCAATTCCAAACGTTGATTTATTTAATACACTTGTGACGTGGGGAGAAATTTTAGTCGGAATTGGTTTAATTGTAGGCTGTTTAACAAAAACAGCGGTCTTTTTCGGTCTTGTAATGAACTTTTCCTATATGTTTAGTGGGTCAATTGGTGTAAACCCTGAAATGGTTATCTTATCCATGTTCGTTCTTGTTTCTGGTATGAATGCTGGAAAACTTGGAATTGATGGCTTAGTTATTCCAAAAGTACTAGGATCAAAAGTTCAAAAACGCCAAAAGCAAGCTGCTTAATATATGAAAACGGGTATCTCAAAAGGAGATACCCGTTTATTTTTCAGCACTTATAGGATTTTTCTCGAAGAAATCTTTTACATACCCTACAAATTCTTGTGGCTCTTGACGAAATGGAGCATGATAACCTTTTTCAATAATATGGAAAGTGCTATTTTTTAAGAATTGATGATAAGTTTCTCCTTCTTTCCAAGAAACGCTACTATCATTTCTTCCCCATATAATTAAAGTTGGTTGCTTGATTTCAGTTGCATTGATTTGAAGACGCCTAGGCCATAATTTCATTTTATTATAATGCTCTTCATCATTACGCTTGAATTTAACTTTGCTCTCATCATAATCTGCAATAGAAGAAACGGCACTTAAATCAGTCGACAACTTTGGTTTTGGTGAACCTTGTTTATTAACGAACGTATGAGGGCCGCCTGTAGCATCAGTTAAAATAAGGTGGGTAACCGCTTCGGGGTATAAATATGTTAAATTAAGAGAAATTTCTCCGCCCATAGAATGTCCCAGTATTGCGAATGAGTCATACCCTAATTTTTTCATTAACTTATAATACAAATTTGCATGAGTTGGGAAAGAATAATAAAAATCCATCGGTTTAGAGGAACGTCCGAATCCTAAAGCATCAACAGAAATAATCGTATGATCTTTTGCTAAATCTGAGTAAACCTTTTGAAAACCATTGGATGATCCTCCAAATCCATGGATCATAAGTAAAGGTGGTTTTTCATCACCAATCTTTTTAAAGTAAATCGTTTGACCATCTATCTCTACCATTTTTTCCTCGGTAGCTAGTTTCGCTGTAATTGTATTTTTAACTTGTTTTACTTGTTCTACTGGCTTTTCTGCTGCACTACATCCTACTAATAGTGTAAGAGTAAGACAACCTACCATAAAATAGCTAAATCGCTTCAATTAGGTGTCCCCTTTCTAACATAACGCTGCATCTATCATAGCAAATAGTATATTACGATTTCCAGGAAGTTGATTACCATTCTTTATCATAAGAGGTGAAAGGAGCGTTTCCTGGAAATTTTCTGTTTGAAGAAATTGACGGAAAATGAATTGTGAGTGCGGAACATCAATGCGTATTGTCCCATTCCACGAGTTGCAAATTATTTCTAATAACTGAATAGCGTCTTTTTCTTTTTTTGAAATAAGTGGAGTGATACATAGTACATCTCCTTTTTGTATGCATAAAGCAAAAGCATCTATTTGATTATCCCGCTCTATTTTAAAGGAGTAAGTTGCTCTCGATAGTAGTGATAAATAAAGCTTAGAACGATCTGCACCAGTCGCAGTTTGATCAAGAAAAATGAGAGATTGAAGATCGGCTTGCTGAATTTGTTTTATGGGAAAAGAATTTGTACTTATATGAGCCGCTTGTTTTTCGAAACGATGAATTGTTGTTATTGATTGAAATCCATAAGATACATATAAGGATTCACCAGCTTTTGTTGCAATGAGTGTAATAGGGAGCGATGGATAAGTTACTTTTAAGCTATTGTTTAACAAAATACGGCCAATTCCTTTTCTTTGAAAATCAGGATGCACGATTAACATACCGATAGAAGAAAATCCAGGGGCAAACGAAAAGACCCCGCCCGCTGCAATAAGTTTATTCTCATGTACATAGCCAAAAATTGTGCCAATGGAAAGGTACATATGGAATTGCTCTTTCATAAAACTCGCATGCTGTAACCACCCAACTGATTCGCAAAGAGAGAGTAAGGCTGGAATGGAAGATTCGTCTAGTTTTACTGTTTTCATAAAGTTCACCATATTTCTATTTAAATTAGAAAAAATAAGAATAATATTAAGAAATGTAAAATAATAGGTTCGTATTAAAAGAAATCCAACCTGTTTATATTTATCTTTGTAAAGGGGAGTATGCTTGATATGAAAAGACAAACTTATACAAATTATAACTTAAATTTACATAAGTTAACAAAAAATTTACATATAACTCATTTTCTCTTAACAGTCTTCTATTAAATTTGATAGTGGGAAATGAATAACCTAATTAGGGGGACAAGACAGTGAAAAAGTTTGTAAAAAAAGCATGGCCATTTGCAGTTGTGGCGTCGTTAGCAGTTACTTCGGTAGCAACATGGAATTTTACGCGTTCTAGTGAGGTTAATGCAGATGAGAACGGAAACAATGCAAAAATTAAAAATGTCATTGTATTAATTGGGGACGGTATGGGGCCTTCATATATGACAGCTCATCGTTATATGAAAGATAATCCAAAAACATTTGAGATGGAATCTACAGAATTTGATAAGCATCTTGTAGGAACACAAAAAACATATCCAGAAGATGAACATGAAAATATTACAGACTCTGCATCGGCAGCTACTGCGATGTCAGCAGGTATAAAAACATATAACGCAGCTATTGCAGTAGATAATGATAAAGCTGAAGTGAAAACAGTATTGGAGCAAGCGAAAGAAAAAGGGAAGTCAACGGGACTCGTTGCAACTTCTGAAATTACACATGCAACACCAGCTGCATTCGGTGCACATGATATTAGTCGTAAAAATATGGACGCAATTGCAAATGATTACTTTGATGAAAAAATTAAAGGTAAGCATAAAATAGATGTTATGCTTGGCGGGGGCGTAAAGAACTTTGTTAGAAAAGACCGCAATCTTACAGAAGAATTTAAGAAGTCTGGTTATAGTTATGTAACAGATCGTAATCAATTATTAAATGATAAAAGCGATCAAGTTCTTGGCTTATTTGCACCAGGTGGTTTAGACAAAATGATTGACCGTACTGACAAAACACCTTCATTAGAAGAGATGACAAATGCAGCGATTGAGCGCTTGAACAAAAATAAAGACGGTTTCTTCTTAATGGTCGAAGGTAGTCAAATTGATTGGGCTGGACATGATAATGATATTGTCGGTGCAATGAGTGAAATGGAAGACTTCGAAAAAGCGTTTAAAGCAGCAATTGAGTTTGCGAAAAAAGATAAGAACACATTAGTTGTTGCAACTGCAGACCATGCTACTGGCGGATTATCTTTAGGTGCGAATGGTGAGTATAACTTTAAAGTAGATCCGATTAAAGCTGCGAAACGTACGCCAGACTTTATGGCAAATGAGATTGTAAAAGGTGCAAATGTAGAAGAAACATTGAAAAAGTATATTGATCTACAATTAACACCAGAAGAAATTAAAGCTGTAAATGATATAGCTCCATCAAAAGATGTAACAAAGATTGATAATGCAATTGAAGATATCTTCAATAAGCGTTCGGTTACAGGTTGGACAACGGGTGGACATACAGGTGAAGATGTGAACGTATATGCATTCGGACCAGGTAAATACTTATTCTCTGGCGTTCAAGAGAATACAAATATAGCTAAACGTGTCTTTGACATCGTTGGCGGCGGCGATCCGAATAAAGGAAGACGCTAATTATAAATGAAAGTGAGGCGAAATGCCTCACTTTTCTTTTTAGGAGATGGAAAGATGAGCGTTTTTTTAGGGAAATTAAGATTCCTTCTAGTATTCGTATTATTGCTAGTTGGATGTCAATCTCAAGAGAATAATATAGAACAAAAATCTGCTGGGAAAACTGAGGAAAAGGTACATATAACGAAAGAAGAAGAGAAATCCATTCAAGATGTTATTGAGGCATTTGTACGGACGACGAATGAAAAAAATCTTGCTGAACATATGGAGTTATTTTCAAAGAAGATGCCTAGTGCTGAAGACTTAAAAACACAAAAGGAAGCGGCATTTCAAAAGGGAAATAAGAAAATAGAGTTAGAACATATGAATATGAAAGCTCTTAAAGGTGGGCTTGTTATTGTTGAAACGGAGGAAAAAGAAGTAGATGGAGAGGTTACTCTTCAGAAGAAAATGCAGTACGCACTTGGAAAAGAAGACGAAGGGTGGAAGATTGAAGAGGTTCGTACGATAGAGAAGAAATAAAGTGAAACTTTAATCAGTGGGAGTCTTACTGCCCGCAAATAGCGGGATAAAAAGGTTCTCATAGGAGAGAACCTTTTTATAGTGGTAATAAAATTTGATTTGAACATGCTTCAATGTCATCAATATCTTGACGGATTGTTGCCATCTTATTATCGAGGTCTTCAGCTTTCATAGCAGCGTCATGTAGTTCATCTTTCAAATAGTCAGGTATATTTCCTTCATATTTGTAGTAAAGTTTATGTTCTAAACTTGCCCAAAAGTCCATGGCAAGTGTACGTAATTGAATTTCTGCAAAGACATCTTTCGTACCAGAATTTAGTGACAATGGATATTTAATAATCATATGCAAACTTTTATAGCCATTTCCTTTTGGATTAGCAATATAATCTTTTACTTCTACAATTTCCATGTCTCCACGATTTTCAATAACTTCTTTTAAATGATAAATATCTTCTACAAAGCAACATGTAATACGGATGCCAATAATATCTTGTAATTGTGTTTGAGCATTTTCAACTGTTGGTGATAAGTTTTTACGCTCAAGCTTCCTAATGATACTTTCGGGTTGTTTAAGTCTTGTTTTTATATGTTCAAACGGGTTGTAGTCTTCTAAAAATTGAGCTTCCCGGTTCATAATTTCAAATTTAGTTTTTAACTCTTCTAAAGCGAATGTATAAGGTAATACAAAAGCTTTCCAGTAGTTAACTGTTGATTGGTTATATTCCATTTCTATACACACCTTTTCTTATTTACAAGTGAAGTTGTTATTATACTAAACACCAAATCATGTAGGCGCAAGCAGCAAATGATGAGATCATAAAGCGATATTTAGTTTTCATCTTTTCAACCCCTTTCAAATGAAATTATATATGAATAAACGTCATTGTTAGTAATTTCACTATGTACAATTCTTATAGTAATAGATTCATGTGAAATTCGTATGAACTAATTGTTTCAGTTTTTTGTCTTTTTGATAACGGCTTTTGGTTTTGTTTGTTATAATTACCTTAAATTGTAATAAAGGAGAGGGTATGATGAATCCAAAAGATAAAAAAAGAAAAGAGCAAGTGGCCCATATTATTGAAATTCCAGATGAATATAGGCTTGTTGTAGATGATCAAGAAGGAGTGGATGATCCGTATCATCTATTATGGTGGGGGCATAAAGAGGATGAGGAGAAAAAGATACAAATTACATTAAATAGGCATACTGGTAATTTATTCGAATTCAGGATAGATGATGAAAATTATTTTTCGAGTGATAAAGAAGTGATAGAGGAGAATAAGGCAAGAGAGATTGCAAATGTATTTATAAAAAAATATGTGGAAGAAGAATTAGAATTTTATACATATGTGTCAGTTAAGGATGACTGGCGTGGTTGGAAAGAAATAAATTATATGCAGGAAGTGAATGGATATCCATTGCCGAATACAGGATGTGTTGTGCGAATTCATCCTTCAGGTAATGTTGTGCATTTTCATTACAATGGACAAAAAGCTATAGGGAAAAAACCGTTATGGCCAATTGAAATTGTTGAGGAGAACGTCGTTTTAGAAACTTTGAGAGCTAGACAAGATATGAGACTTGTATTTGTGGATTTAACACATTCTTCATGTAAATATGAAAATGGTGAGGAAGTAAAAGGCTATCATCTTGTATATGAACCAGAACCTAGTCATGCGTTTATTGATGCAAGTACAGGTAAAGATTTATTTGACCCAGATCATTATAAATTGCCTCCAACTGTAGCTGTTGAAAAACCGAAAAAAGGTAGTCAACAAGATGATATATTCGATTTATTTGACTGGGATAAAGAAAGTTTTACAAAAGTGGCTGAGACAGAAAATGAAGATGGAATAAGGATGAAATTTGTTTCGAAAGAGGAATTACAAAAACAGAAAGAAGAAAAGAATCCATATTTAATGAATGAATTTTTAAAAAAGCATTTACCGATGTTAAAATATAATAATTTAGTTGGCATTACGATTGATAAATCAACCAAGGAATTAATTGGTTTTATAAAACTGGCAGACGATAAAGAAGTAAAACAAATACTGTCTAGAGAGGAATGTTTACAAAAAGCACTTCAATTTTTAGAACATGTTATTCCAGATGTTACACAATATCTTCGCCTTTGGGATGAACGTGACGAAGATGAAGGGATTGAAAGATTTGTCTTTTCAGTATATGTGAATGAAATTCCGGTAGAGTATAGGGAATTCATGGTCAACATTAATACAGAAAATGGTGCTGTGATGCATTACTCGGGAAAATCTAGCAATATAATAGAAGAGTTACTTGCACATGAAACAACACCAAAAGTAACAAAAGAAAAAGCGTTAGAAATATATAAAGAGGTCATTCGAGTAAAATTAGAATGGTGTATAGATCATGATGCAGAGGAAATGAAATATAAACTGCTGTATAAACAAACGAGGAGTGAAAATCATAAAGAATCCGTCGATTGTAGTCGGAAAATTCGTTACATAGATGCGCATACTGGAGAGAAAATTTGGAGTGAATATTAGTAAAAGCCAATCGATACGTTTCGATTGGCTTTTACTATGTTTATAGAAAAATTTAATGATTAGCGTTGAGTGGTTTAAGAATGCCATTAAGTTAAGAGTTCCATATTTACATCGTACAGACACAAACAACCTCATGCCCACATACACATAGTAAAGACCACTATTTTGGCGGAGGTGAAAGGTTTGAGTCTATTCGCCGCAATTGGATATATGGTTCGAGAAGTGTTTGTATTTGTTTCTTATGTGAAGAACAATGCGTTCCCGCAGCCGTTATCATCAGATGATGAGAGAAAGTACTTAGAGTTAATGGAGCAAGGTGATGCTCAAGCGAGAAATCTTTTAATTGAACATAATTTACGGCTTGTAGCTCATATTGTTAAGAAATTCGAAAACACTGGTGAAGATGCAGAAGATTTAATTTCAATTGGTACCATTGGGCTTATTAAAGCGATTGAAAGCTATTCAGCAGGGAAAGGAACTAAGCTTGCAACATATGCAGCACGCTGTATCGAAAATGAAATTTTGATGCATTTACGTGTGCTGAAGAAAACGAAAAAAGACGTTTCACTTCATGATCCGATTGGGCAAGATAAAGAGGGTAATGAAATATCGCTTATTGATATATTAAAATCAGAATCTGAAGATGTAATTGATATGATTCAGCTTAGTATGGAGTTAGAAAAAATTAAAGAGTATATCGATATTTTGGACGAACGAGAGAAAGAAGTAATTGTGAAGCGTTTTGGACTTGGGCTTGATAAAGAGAAAACACAGAGGGAGATTGCGAAGGCACTCGGTATTTCAAGAAGCTACGTATCGCGAATTGAAAAGCGTGCTTTAATGAAAATGTTCCATGAATTTGTGCGGGCTGAGAAAGAGAAAAAAGCAAAAGAATAATGTGTATTGTAAGCAGCTACACTTTAAAAGTGGCTGCTTTTCTTTCGGGAAAACGGAAAGAAAACGAGCTGTTCTAAGAAGAAATACATGTTCACTGTTGAAAATGGCGGGTTCTATCTGTAATATTAGAAGGTGCTAAACAATTTAAGAATAAAAATTATACTTAGTTTTTCTTCGTGTATAACGAGACGGCTCCATTCTATATGTGGGAATAAGAACCAATTTTACATATGATATAGAGAGAAAAGAAGGGGAAACTAAAGTTATAGGCTGATTAGGAGGTTTCGTAATTTGCGACGGACATTATATCGACTTATGATCGAACTTACAAATGGTCGTTTTACTTCTTATATATTACGTAAATTTGCACAATCTCGTTTGAGCTCTATCATTATTCCATCGTATGTGAAAGTTTTTCAAATTAATCAAGATGAGATGGAAAAGGGTTTGAAGGAATATGGAACATTGCATGATTTATTTACACGTAGGCTAAAAGAAGGAAAGCGTAGTATTGATACTGATGCATCGAGTATCGTTAGTCCTGTTGATGGTGTTTTTGCTGATCAAGGTCCTATTGAGGATACAAAAACATTCGATATAAAAGGAAAGCGTTATTCAATTGTGGATATGCTAGGTAATGAAGAGCGTGCAAAGCGATATGCAGGCGGTACATATATGGTGATTTATTTGAGTCCAAGTCATTATCATCGCATTCATAGCCCGCTTTCTGGCTCTGTGACTGAAAGATTTGTACTCGGTAGAAAATCATATCCGGTAAATGCAGCGGGTATGGAGTATGGGAAAGAACCATTGTCAAAAAATTATCGCTCTGTTACAGAAGTAAATAGTGACGGCGAACATATGGCACTTGTAAAAGTAGGTGCTATGTTTGTTAATAGTATCGAGCTCCTTCATGAAAGAAGTACTGTTCAAAAAGGTGAAGAGATGGCATACTTTACATTTGGCTCAACAGTTGTTTTATTATTTGAAAAAGATATGATTAAAGCAGTGCAGGAATTGACAAGTGGGCAAGAGCTGCGTCTTGGTGAAAAAATTGCAACCCGAGTATCTCATAAGTAAAGAAAAGGTTTTATAATATACTTATGAAGCTCTAATTAAGAAATGTGGACAAAGATGCTTAATGAAGAAATCCCCTAGATGGGAGTACTTGTTTATTCGAGAGCCATCGCAGGATGGCTCTTTTTACAGGTCAATCAGCAATCTATATGTACTCAAGAAGATTTGACGAGCTTGTCCTCTAACGAGCGTCTAATAATTTCTTGTTTTATAAGTAAAATGAAGTCGGGATTTAATTTTAGTTCTTTTGCTTTATAATAAGACTCAGTGAGTAAATCAGTAGATAACTGTTCCATATGTTTTGTTTTCAAGGTGAGTCACCTCCTAATAATATAAGGATTGATTCGTTGTTGCATTTAATGTACCAAAAAAATATGACAGTCACAAACAAGAGGTTATCCACATAACTCAGTGGATAAAATGTGGATAGATTGTTAGTAAATTCCAAATTGACTGAAAAATTAACGTGGAAAGTGTGTACAAGTTTATCCACAGGTTATCTATCGAAAAATGTTGTCGAAAAATTTTATGAAAAATCCTCAAAGAGGTGAAAGAAATTGAAGTTATTTTTACCAAATGAATATGTGAAAAATATATATCATATTCAACCAGAAGATTTGAAAAAACGTGGAATTAAAGGAGTTATTACTGATTTAGATAACACTTTAATTGAATGGGATCGTCCAAACGCAACGCCACAGCTTGAAGAGTGGTTTTTGAAAATGAAAGAAAATGATATTCAAGTAACGGTCGTTTCAAATAACAACGAGCAACGCGTTAAAGACTTCGCTGACCCATTAGGTATTCCGTTTATTCATAGTGCGCGCAAACCGTTTGTTCGCGCATTTAAGCGTGCGATACATGAGATGCACCTGCAGCCAGATGAAGTTGTAGTAATTGGAGATCAGTTACTAACGGATGTGCTCGGCGGGAATCGTGTGGGACTTCATACAATTTTAGTTGTACCGGTAGCGCAAACGGACGGATTGGTGACACGATTTAATCGGAAAATTGAACGAAGAATTATGAGAAACATGAAGAAAAAAGGCTTAATTAACTGGGAGGAATAAAGTTTGACTGAAACAATTAAATGTATTGGTTGCGGTGTAGAAATTCAAACAGAAAATAAAAATGAAGTAGGATACGCTCCTGTATCATCTTTAGAAAAAGAACAAGTAATTTGCCAACGTTGTTTTCGTTTGAAACATTATAACGAAATTCAAGATGTATCTTTAACAGATGATGATTTCCTTCGTATTTTGAACGGAATTGGACAATCAGACGCACTAGTGGTTAAAATCGTAGATATTTTCGATTTCAATGGTAGCTGGTTACCGGGCTTACATCGTTTTGTAGGGAACAATAAAGTATTACTTGTAGGGAATAAGGCTGACTTAATTCCAAAGTCAGTTAAGCATGATAAAGTAAAACATTGGATGCGCTATAGTGCAAAGCAACTTGGTTTAAAACCAGAAGATGTCTTTTTAATTAGTGCAGCTAAAGGACAAGGAATCGCTGAACTTGCTGATGCAATTGAGCATTACCGCGAAGGTAAAGATGTTTATGTTGTTGGATGTACGAATGTTGGTAAATCAACATTTATTAATCGTATGATTAAAGAGTTTAGTGATGAGACTGAGAATGTAATTACAACATCACATTTCCCAGGAACAACGCTTGATTTAATTGATATCCCATTAGACGAAACGTCATCTTTATACGATACACCAGGTATTATTAATCATCATCAAATGGCGCATTATGTTGGGAAACAAAGCTTAAAGCTTATTACACCGACTACAGAAGTTAAGCCAATGGTATTCCAATTAAATGAAGAACAAACATTATTCTTTGGTGGATTAGCACGATTTGATTATGTAAGTGGGGGCCGTCGTGCATTCACTTGTCATTTCTCAAACCGTTTAACAATCCATCGTACAAAGCTTGAAAAGGCTGATGAATTGTACGAAAAACACGCTGGAGAATTATTGAATCCACCGACACCAGAAGAATTAGAAAATATGCCTAAGTTTGTGAAATATGAATTTAATATTCGTGAGCCGAAAACGGATGTTGTATTCTCTGGATTAGGCTGGGTTACTGTAAATGAATCAGGAGCGAAAATTGTTGCTCATGTACCAAAAGGAGTAAGTGTTTCATTACGTAAATCTTTAATTTAATATGGAGAGGGATTTATGAAACAATTATATGGTGTAATCGGAAATCCAATTGGACATTCATTATCACCCGTTATGCATAACGATGCATTTGAACACTTGAATATGGATGCCCATTACCATGCGTTTCTTGTAGAAGAAGAAGCGCTAGGGGAAGCAGTAAAAGGTTTGAAAGCATTAGGTATTTCAGGATTTAATGTAACGACTCCGCACAAAGTTGCAATTATGGAGTACTTGGATGAGATTGCCCCGTTAGCAAGGCAAATCGGTGCGGTAAATACAGTAGTTCATCGAGATGGAAAATTGATTGGGTATAATACAGATGGAATTGGTTTTGTTCGTGCCCTGCAGTCAATTAGTGAAGATCCACTTCAAGAGAAACGTATTTTATTAATCGGTGCAGGTGGTGCTAGCCGAGCTATTTACTTCTCGCTTGCCGATGTAGGTGTGAAAGAAATTGATATTGCTAATCGTACGAGAGATAAGGCGAAAAACCTTATCTCTGGGTGCATGGCAAATGTTAATTCGCATGCTCTATCGTTAGAATGTGCAGCAGAAAATCAAGGGGAATATGATATTATCATCCAAACAACAACGATAGGTATGCATCCACATGTTGAGTATACGCCGCTGGAAATTCGTTCATTGAAACAAGGAACGATTGTTTCTGATATTATTTATAATCCATTTGAGACGAAAATTTTAGGCGATGCGAAAGAACAAGGTGCAATAATTCAAAATGGAATCGATATGTTCGTTTATCAAGGTGCACTTGCGTTTGAAATGTGGACAGGGTGTGTGCCGAATATTGATAGAATGAAACAATTAGTAATGAGAGAGCTTGGAGGCTAATTATATGTTAACAGGAAAACAAAAAAGGTTTTTACGTGCAAAGGCACATCATTTAACACCGATTTTTCAAGTTGGAAAAGGTGGCGTGAATGAAAATATGGTGAAACAAATTGGAGAAGCATTAGAAGTTCGTGAACTATTTAAAGTGAGCGTATTACAAAACTGTGAATTTGATCGTAGTGAAGTTGCAGAAGAGCTTGCACAAGGTGCACGAGCTGAAATCGTTCAAGTAATCGGAAGCACAATTGTTTTATACAAAGAATCAAGAGAAAATAAGCAGATTAAGCTTCCTCGATAAAAGATATACGTGAGTTATTTCGTAATGGACGCTTGATATGTAGAAAGCGAAACCAATTGAACTTTTATTAACAGTGGGCTCTCTTCGAATTTGTATGGGGAGAGTTGCTGTATGTAAAAGGAAGGAGCGTTTCTTTTGAGAAAAATTGGCATTATTGGTGGCACGTTTGATCCACCTCATAATGGGCATTTGTTAATTGCAAATGAAGTGTATCATGCTTTAGGGTTGGAAGAGGTATGGTTTTTGCCGAATCAAGTTCCACCGCACAAGCAAGGACGTAACATTACGAGTGTGAAAAGTCGATTAAACATGCTGCAAATAGCGATTGAGGAAGAAGCATACTTTTCAATTTGTTTAGAAGAGCTAGACAGAGAAGGCCCATCTTATACGTACGATACTATGGTACAATTAACGGAGAAGTATCCGGATGTGCAGTTTCACTTTATTATTGGCGGAGACATGGTTGAGTATTTGCCGAAGTGGTATAACATTGAAAAGTTACTTAAGCTTGTGACTTTCGTTGGAGTTGCAAGACCAGGTTATACATTACATACGCCTTATGATATCGTAAAAGTGGAAATTCCGGAGTTTGCAGTTTCTTCTTCTCTGTTACGTGAGAGATATATGACGAAGAAAACGTGCAAATATTTACTCCCCGAAAAAGTACAGGTATATATCGAGAGGAATGGGTTGTATGAATCGTGAGGAAGCACTTAGTATTGTCAAACAACAAATGCATGAAAAACGTTATATACACACGGTTGGTGTAATGGAAACAGCGATTGAACTTGCTAGGTTATATGGTGTAGATGAGAAAAAGGCAGAGACGGCTGCTATATTTCACGATTATGCAAAATGTAGAGCGATTCCAGAAATGGAAGAGATTATTAAGAGAGAAGCTTTGCCAAAGGATCTACTGCACTATAACAAAGAGTTATGGCATGCACCTGTTGGGGCATACTTAGTAGAAAAAGAAGTAGGCATTACTGATCCTGAAATTCTACAAGCTATTACATATCATACAAGTGGTCATGAAAAAATGACAATGTTAGATAAAGTTATTTATGTAGCAGATTACATTGAACCAGGACGTAAGTTTCCTGGTGTGGAAGAAGCGAGGAAACTCGCATATAAAGATATAAATCAAGCTTTACTGTTTGCTTTAAAGCGAACAATTCAATTTTTAATGGAAAAAGATCAAACGATTTATCCATTAACATTCCAAACATACAATGAAGTTATCAAGGAGGAAATTAATAAATGAAAGATAAAGAGTTATTAGTATTAGCGGCAAAAGCAGCTGATGATAAGAGAGCAGAAGATATGGTTGTACTAAATATGCAAGGTATTTCACCGATTGCAGACTATTTTATTATTTGTCACGGAAATTCAGACAAGCAAGTACAAGCAATTGCACGTGAAATTAAAGCGAAGGCACATGAGTTCGAAATTAACGTACAACGTATGGAAGGCTTTGATGAAGCACGTTGGGTTTTAGTAGACCTTGGTGATGTGGTTGCTCATGTATTCCATAAAGATGAGCGTAATCACTATAATTTAGAGCGTCTATGGGGCGATGTGCCGCGTGAAGATATTGCAGATGAGCTAGATCAATGAAATACGAACAATTTGCTTTGCTGTATGACGAACTGATGAATGATGTCCCTTATGATAAATGGGTGGAATTCACAGAGGAAAGTTTACAACAGGCATCTATGAAAGAGGCAAAAATCCTTGACGTAGCATGTGGAACTGGTAACGTAACACTTCCGCTTGTGCGAAAAGGTTATGACTTAATTGGTGTAGATCTTTCGGAAGAAATGTTAACTGTCGCGCAGCAAAAATTGGGGGGAGAAGGATATTTTATTCCTTTTTACCAACAAGACATGAGAGAGCTCGATGTTCCTGGTGAATTTGATTGTGTGACAATCTTTTGTGACTCATTAAATTACGTATTGCAAGAAGATGGAGTGCAAGAAACATTTAGAAGAGTTTTCCACCATTTACGTCAGGATGGCTTGTTTTTATTCGATGTACACTCTTTATATAAAATACATCACGTATTTCAAAATGAAACATATACAGTGAACGGCGAAGAAATATCACTTATTTGGAACTGCTTCCCTGGAGAAGAATCAGATAGTGTGGAACATGATTTGACATTCTTTGTACAAGATTCAGAAGAAGATGTGTATCATCGTTTTGACGAATGTCACGTGCAACGTGCGTATTCGGTTGAAGTGTTAACAAAATGGCTTGAAGAAGCTGGGTTTACAGTGCTTCGCGTCACAGGTGACTTTGAACGAATTGAAGTGACAGAACAAACAGAGCGCATCTTTTTTATGGCGAAGAAGAATGGATAAAAGAAAAGCAACCGATAAGGTTGCTTTTGTTTTATAGAAAAGATGTAGTTTTAGTTCTAGAAAAATAAAAAGATGATATGTGTAAAGTGTAAAAATGCTAGTTTTAGTGAAAATGTAGCATGAAAAAGATAAGTATTAATAAAAAGGGTTTGGGATTACGATGGCGTATTTATTATGTGTGTTTATTGAATTGCTGCTCAACGCATTTTAAATCTTCATCAAATTTCTCGTGTGTCCGTTCGATTAATTTATGAAACATATCCCCAACGTGCTCTTCTAAAATACGAATACCTTCTCCTGTAACACCGCCTTTAACGCATACCTTTTCTTGTAAAGTAGGTAATGTGAAAATTTCTTTTTCGAGTAATTTCCCCATTCCAATGACCATTTCACTTACTAAAGTAGTGGCTTCTTCATGTGTAATATTTGTTTTATCTACAGCAGCGTTAATGAAACATTGTAATAAATAACTAAAAAAAGCAGGGCCGCAGCTTGCTATATCAGATGAAACGCGTGTTATATCTTCTTCTATAACAAGGGGAGTAGAAATGTTTTTGAATAGACGAAGTAGTTTTTGTTGCCATTCTAGAGAGCAGTTATTTCCAAATGTAAATAGTGATGCGCCGGATAAGGCGCGGTTTGTGATGCTTGGAATGATACGAGCGACGTGGCAAGGTATAAGTGTTTCTAATTGTGATGGAGATATGGGGCTTGTGATAGAAACTAAGCAATCTTCGTCTGAAAAATGGTCAGCGTATTTTTGTAGAATAGGGTATATGTCTATCGGTTTTACGCAAATGAAAATAAGCTGGGATTGTTCGATTACCTCTTGGATTGTTTTGGCTATATGAACAGAAGGGTATTTTTCTTTTATATGATATGCTTTGGCAGGCGTCCGATTAATAATAGTAAGGCACGAAGGTTTGACAGCACGGGTTTCTAAAAATGCATCGATTAGTATACTCCCCATGTTCCCTGTCCCTATAATTCCTATGTTCAATGTTTCATCCCTCCTTCGTAACAGCTTTCTCCTAAACAATATGAATGATGTTATAAATTTATGATTAGAGGTGTAAAATGATGTGGGATTTTCCGAAAAAATGGTTGGGATTAGTGGTTATTATTGGCACTTTGATTTTTCTTTTTTTCTGGAAAACGAATCAGCAAACAGAGCGATCGCTCGTTACAACGGAAGTTCAAGTGAAAGATGTGGAGAAAAAAAGTAAACCGAAAGTATTGGATGCAAAGGAGCAGAAAAAAATAATTATAATTGATGTGAAAGGGGCGGTTTTTAAAGAGGGTGTGTATGAAATGAAGGAAGGGGACCGGGTGAAGGAGGCCGTTGAAAAAGCTGGTGGTTTGTTGCCGGATGCAGATGTGAAGAAAGTGAATTTGGCGCAAATGGTCCAAGACCAAATGCTTCTTTATGTTCCTAACAAGAATGAGCCAGTGCAAGAAGGGGCTACTTTTTCAAAAAGCGAGGGTAAAGTGCAAATAAATACAGCTTCTAAAGAGCAACTTGAAAAAATAACAGGCATTGGTTCTCGGAAAGCGGAAAGTATTTTGAAATATCGAGAAGAACATGGTCTGTTTCAGAAAATAGAAGATTTATTAGAAATTGATGGGATTGGTGCGAAGTCTTTAGAGAAAATAAAAGATCAAATTATTATTCCATAAAAGATTGACGAAGTTTTTCTTTTTTCGCTACACTACAAGTAGACAAAAAAGAAGGTGAAAAATATGGAACGAATTTCATGGGATCAATATTTTATGACGCAGAGCCATCTACTATCTTTACGTAGTACATGTACAAGGCTTGCGGTAGGAGCGACAATCGTTCGTGATAAACGAATTATTGCTGGTGGATATAACGGTTCAATTAAAGGTGGTGTGCATTGTATAGACGATGGTTGCTATGTCATTGATAATCATTGCGTTCGGACAATTCATGCTGAAATGAATGCTTTATTGCAATGTGCGAAATTTGGTGCAAAAACAGAGGAAGCGGAAATTTATGTCACACATTTTCCTTGTTTGCAGTGCTGTAAGGCGATTATTCAAAGTGGTGTTACAGCGGTTTATTATGCACAGGACTATAAAAATCATCCGTATGCCGTAGAGTTATTTGAACAAGCGAGTGTAACGGTAAAGCACGTTCCGCTAGAATACGATATTACATCGCTAGAGGAACAAGAGCGTCATTTACAGCTAAAGGAATTATTCGCAGCTTTAGAAAAAGATAATTTATCAATGGAAGAATTACAGCGTGTATTCACTAAAGCGAAAATGATGCTATAAGGAGTGAGTATGAGTTGAATGGGCAATGGGGCTATGTTGCAATCTCGTTTATAATTGGGATTGCAATTACCTTTTCCGCATCGCATTTGTTGGCTGCTTGTTGTTTCGTTTGTTATGTTTTATTTTGTTTATATCGTACTTCGCGTAAAACCTTCATATTTTGTATAATAGCGTGTTTTAGTGGCGTTATGTACACCACGTATGTTCAGAGTCTAAATAAGCCGCTAGGGGAGTCCTATGAAGTTACACGAGGGGTCGTGCAAAATACACCTCTAATTAATGGGGATCGTCTCTCTTTTCAAATTGAAGATCAGAATAAAAACTTAGTGCAGTTAAATTATAAAATACAATCTGCTTCGGAAAAGAAGCAGTTGCAACAATTACATGTAGGTATATCGTGTACATTTAAAGGGGAGGTGAAAGAACCACAAACTGCCCGGAATTTTCATGTTTTTGATTATCGTAATTATTTATATCAGCAAAAAATACATTTTATATTTGATGTGACATACATTTCTGAATGTCACAAAACATCGTTGTCACTCGTGCAATGGATTTTCCTTCTCAGGCAACAAACAATCTCGAAAGTTACAGAAATGTTCCCGGAACAATCAGGTGCATTTATGAACGCATTATTATTTGGAGATCGACAACAAATGACGTTTGAAGTAGAAGAGCAATATCAACAATTTGGTCTTATACATTTGTTAGCAATTTCAGGATCGCATATCGTACTATTAATGGTTATAATGTATTTTGTTTTGCTAAGAAGTGGTGTGACGAAAGAGACAGCAACAGTATGCCTTATAGTTTGCATTCCTCTGTATATGATCATAGCTGGGGCGTCGCCATCTGTTGTGAGGGCTTCTATAACAGGAGTTTTATTATTGGTAGCTTTCATGTGCTCTGTTCGCTTATCTAGTCTAGACGCCTTAAGTATAACAGCTATATGTATGCTTATATACGATCCGTATCTTATTTTCAACATTGGATTTCAATTCTCATTTGTAGGTAGTTTTTCTTTACTACTATCTGCGCCGATATTATTAGGGCGTAGTAATGGGATAGTTCGAAATTCTATTTACATTTCTATAATTTCACAGCTCGCTAGTACCCCCATCTTGTTATATCATTTTGGTTATTTTTCTCCTTATAGCATTTTCCTCAATTTTATATATGTTCCTTTTCTATCCATTATTGTATTGCCGTGTAGCATCATTATTCTTATATGTATGCCGGTTATTCCATTTTTCGCAAAAGGAATTGCATATGTACTTTCACTATGTTTAACCATTTCTAATGATTTTCTAAGTTACTGTGAAAGTTTCCCTTTCATCCGACTTACTTTTGGTCAAACTCCTTTATTTCTTGTGGCTATATATTGTTTTAGTATCGTTAGTATATTTGTGATTTGGGAAAGGGTAATAACGAAAAAAAATTTGTGCATAGTTGTGGGTGTGTTTCTTTTTATTAGTACTTGTCATTATGTATATCCATATTTTCGCGAAAGTGGGAGTGTTACATTTCTTGATGTTGGACAGGGAGATGCGATATTAATTCGTCTTCCATACGATAAAGAGGTTTATCTTATTGATACAGGAGGAGCCCTTCCTGTCAAGAAGGAAGCGTGGCAACAGAAAAAGCATGAATTTTCTGTTGGGCATGATATTCTTGTTCCTTTTTTACAAAAAGAAGGTATAAAAACGATTGATAAATTAATTGTAACGCACGGAGATGCGGATCATATAGGTGCTGCGCTGGATTTGCTGTCATCTATTATTGTAAAAGAAGTTGTATTTGGGAGAAAGGAACAAGATGCTGTATTGGAAAAAGTGGTGAAGAAAAAGGCGTTAGAAAAGAGCATGAAGATAAGTGTAGTAGGAGAAGGGGACGGTTGGAGGGTAAATGAAGCGGAATTTTTCGTATTAGCTCCAAAGGGGAAAGAAAAGGGAGAAAATGACTCTTCGATTGTACTATGGGCCAGACTAGGGGGACTAACATGGCTATTTACGGGTGATCTAGAAGAAGAAGGAGAAAAGTTTATAGTATCAACATATCCTGATTTGCGGGCTAATATTTTAAAAGTTGCCCACCATGGGAGTAAAACATCGTCTACAGATCCATTTTTAAGCCTTGTACAGCCTGCTGTAGCGATTATTTCTGTGGGGGAGCGTAATAGGTATGGGCACCCGCATAAGGAAGTTATAGAGCGTTTTAAGAAGATGGGTATTGATATATGGCGTACGGATAAGCAAGGTGCTATTTCCTATGTTTTTAATGGAGAAAAAGGAACCTTTCAAAGTAAAATCACATATGATGAAACACATAGAAGATGAAAAAAAGAAGACTGCCGTTAAGCAGCAGCCTTTAAGAACCGATGAATTTAATAACAGTTGCAATAATGAAAAGTGTTGCGAAAAAACCAAATGAGACGATAAATCCTACCCCTGAATCAATAGCGTCATTGCGTTTACTTTGAACGTTTTGTTCAAAATCATTCATTTAGAATCCCTCCCCAACATTCCATTTTAGTATAAAATATTGTCAGAAAAAAATCTACAATTTCCATATGAAGTGAAATAGAGTATTTGTATACTTTTTCTAGTTAGTTAAGTAGCGTGAATTTTTCATTTCCAATCATGTTAACAGTTGGCACTTATACTAAGATTATTATTGTAAATAATAAAGGGAAGGTGATTACCGCACACCAATAAGAAATCCGGGGCTTATTGCGTGGCGTTTTATATAAATAAAGGGGCGGGTTATAAAGACCGTCCCTTTGTACTTGTAAAACAAAAGCTAGGGCATTAGTATAAATATATATTGCTAAGTTAGGGAGTAGGAAAAAATATGAGTGATATACATAAGAAGATTAAAAAGAAACAGTTCGCTCCGTTGTATGTACTGTATGGAACGGAAGCTTATTTTATAAATGAAACGATAAAGCTTATTACAACGGAAGCGCTTGAAGAGGAAGATCGAGAGTTTAATGTTGTGACATACGATTTGGAAGAAGCGTATTTAGAAGATGTAGTTGAGGATGCGCATACGCTTCCTTTTTTTGGAGAGCGTAAAGTTATATTAATAAAATCACCACTATTTTTAACGGCACAAAAAGAAAAATTAGAACAAAATATAAAAATTTTAGAAGAATATATTGGGGAGCCATCTCCTTTTTCTATTCTTGTTTTTGTTGCGCCTTATGAAAAATTAGACGAACGAAAAAAAATTACAAAACTATTAAAGAAAACAGCGGATGTAATAGAAGCAAATGCGATGCAAGTGCAGGATGTTCAGAAGTGGATTGTTTCTCGTGCGGATGAGGTGCATGTGCATATTGATAATGCAGCTGTTAGTTTATTGTTAGAGCTTGTGGGAAGTAATGTAACAATGTTGGCGAAGGAAATGGACAAGTTAACGTTATACGTCGGTATGGGCGGAGAAATTACGCCAAAACTTGTCACGGAACTTGTGCCGAAATCTGTTGAGCAAAACGTGTTTGCTTTAACAGAAAAAGTGGTGAAAAAAGATATCGCTGGTGCGATGCAAATTTTAGACGGATTATTTACACAGCAGGAAGAACCGATTAAACTGCTCGCTTTATTAGTAAGTCAGTTCCGCTTGCTGCATCAAGTGAAAGAGTTGCAACAGCGTGGTTACGGACAAAATCAAATCGCGTCCCATATTGGTGTACATCCGTACCGGGTAAAGTTGGCGATGAATCAAACGAAGTTTTTCTCTTTTGAAGAATTAAAAAAAGTTATTATAGAATTGGCGGAAGCTGATTATAGTATGAAGACTGGAAAGATGGATAAGAAACTTGTGCTTGAGTTTTTCTTAATGCGGTTAAATCATATGTAGTGACACAAAAAAGTTCACGTACTTAGTACGTGAACTTTTTTGTGTATATAAAAAACGATCCGAATGGATCGTTTTTTAAACGCCTTACGCGTTTACTTGTTTCGCTAAGCGAGATTTTTGACGAGCTGCAGCGTTTTGGTGGATAAGACCTTTACGAGCTGCTTTGTCAAGTTTTTTAGAAGCAGTTTTGAAAGCTTCTTTAGCATTTTCAAGATCGTTATTAGTAACTAAAGTTTCTACAGTTTTAACAGCAGTACGCATGTCAGACTTGATAGAAGCGTTATGTGAACGACGCTCTTCGCTAAGTTTAGCGCGTTTGATAGCAGATTTGATGTTTGCCATACTTTTCACCTCCCTGGTGCAATCGAATGACTCGATTCTTACATAGAACAAGTGATATTTTATCAAACGGTGAAGAGAATTGCAATAGTATATCAATGAAA
Source organism: Bacillus sp. FSL P2-0099 (assembly GCF_038007445.1). Taxonomy (NCBI): domain Bacteria; kingdom Bacillati; phylum Bacillota; class Bacilli; order Caryophanales; family Bacillaceae; genus Bacillus; species Bacillus sp. FSL P2-0099. The sequence continues at coordinate 4,271,036 of NZ_JBBOXE010000001.1, read as the reverse complement.
TTTCACGTAAAGGAAAGAATGACCTAATATAACTTGGGGAAATCTAACGATATTTACTATGAATTACGGAGGAGATACGATGAAAGAACCATTAGATTTAAGTAAATATAGTGTTAGAACTGACCTTGCTGTAGAGGCGCACCAAATGCTACAAGAGCGCCAAGAAGAACAAAAAGGGATACAGGGAGTTATTGTAAAAGAGAGGGAAGAAGAGGGAGTTACAATTACAAAAGTAACTATTGATGAAATTGCATCTGAGTCGATGGGGAAAAAACCTGGAAGTTATTTAACTCTTGAGGTGCAAGGTATACGACAACAAGATACGGAACTTCAGCAAAAGGTAGAGCGTATTTTTGCAAAAGAATTTTCTTATTTCTTAGAAGAGGTTGGAGTTTCAAAAGAAGCGAGTTGTTTAATCGTAGGTCTTGGGAATTGGAATGTAACGCCGGATGCACTCGGACCGATAGTTGTAGAGAACGTATTGGTGACGAGACATTTGTTTAAATTGCAGCCTGAAAGTGTGGAAGAGGGGTTTAGACCTGTTAGTGCCATTCGTCCAGGGGTAATGGGAATTACAGGGATTGAAACGAGCGATGTCATTTACGGAATTATTGAGAAGACAAAACCAGACTTTGTCATCGCAATTGATGCATTAGCTGCGCGTTCTATTGAACGAGTAAATAGTACGATACAAATTTCTGATACAGGAATTCATCCAGGATCTGGTGTTGGGAATAAGCGTAAGGAACTAAGTAAAGAAACATTAGGTATTCCTGTTATCGCAATTGGTGTGCCAACTGTGGTAGATGCTGTTTCGATTACGAGTGATACAATTGATTTTATTTTGAAACATTTTGGCCGGGAACTGAAAGAAGGAAACAAACCGTCACGCTCTTTATTGCCAGCAGGTTTTACATTTGGAGAAAAGAAAAAATTAACAGAAGAAGATATGCCAGATGAAAAGAGTCGAAATATGTTTTTAGGAGCTATTGGTACGTTAGAAGAAGAAGAAAAGAGAAAGTTAATTTATGAAGTGTTATCTCCTCTTGGTCATAATTTAATGGTAACTCCAAAAGAAGTAGATGCGTTTATTGAGGATATGGCAAATGTAATAGCCAGTGGTTTAAATGCAGCGCTGCATCATCAGATTGATCAGGATAATACAGGGGCATATACACATTGATGGAAAGAGGCAGAAATAGCTTGAGTCAATTTACGCTGTTATGTATATGCGGTACAGTCTTATGTTTGCTTTTGATGATAGCTGGAGTGGGACTCGCTAATCATGGTCTAAAAAGTATGAAGGGATATCGTCAGCTGTCATATGAACAAATTGCTCATATGACAGGAACAGAAGGCACTGGGGCTGAACCCGGAATTTCGGGAGAGACGTTTTCGGCTATTGAAAAACAAAAACAGTTAGAAAGCTTAAGAAGTTTTAATGTTGTAGAAGGTATCGGTATGGCGATAGCAAGTGTTGCTCGTGATATGACAAAGTTTGGAACGGATATAGTTGTTGGGGCAATAAAAGGGATTTTTAGTTAAGGGTAGCGGGAAGGATGGTTGTCTTATGTTTGTAAGAGAGCTGTCTTTTAATTTGAAAAAGGTTTGTCTCTTATGGTTTGTTCGCATAAGATATAGATAGAGTGATTTGTATTGTAAGCAGCACGAGTTTTCATTGAATCTTTGCTGCTCTATTGATATAATCAGTGCTAGTGTATATTGGCGAGACTATTAGGAGTTGAGAACATAGATGAATAAAGAAGAAAGAGCAAAAAGACAGTCCAAAATTCGTAACTTCTCCATCATTGCTCACATTGACCACGGGAAATCAACGTTGGCAGACCGTATTTTGGAGAAAACAAACGCGTTGGCACAGCGCGAAATGAAGGCGCAATTGCTTGACTCTATGGAGTTGGAGCGTGAGCGTGGTATTACAATTAAATTAAATGCAGTACAACTAACGTATAAAGCGAAAGACGGTGAAGAGTATATTCTTCACTTAATCGATACTCCAGGACACGTCGACTTTACGTACGAAGTATCTCGTAGTTTAGCGGCTTGTGAAGGTGCAATTCTTGTAGTGGATGCAGCGCAAGGAATTGAGGCGCAAACATTAGCGAACGTATATTTAGCGCTTGATAATAATTTAGAAATTTTACCAGTTATTAATAAAATCGACTTACCAAGTGCAGACCCAGAACGCGTACGTCAAGAGGTAGAAGATGTAATTGGTTTAGATGCATCGGAAGCTGTACTTGCTTCAGCGAAAGCTGGCATTGGTATTGAAGAAATTTTAGAACAAATCGTTGAAAAGGTACCAGCTCCAACAGGTGATTCAGAAGAGCCGTTACAATGTATGATTTTCGATTCTTTATATGATCCGTACCGTGGTGTAATTGCATATATCCGTGTTGTAAATGGAACGGTAAAAGTTGGCGATAAAGTACGTATGATGGCAACTGGAAAAGAATTTGAAGTAACAGAAGTAGGTGTGTTTACACCGAAAACGACGCAACGTGACGAGTTAACAGTAGGTGATGTAGGTTTCTTGGCAGCATCTATTAAAAATGTAGGTGATACACGCGTAGGTGATACGATCACACATGCGAAACGTCCGGCTGCAGAGCCGTTAAAAGGGTATCGAAAATTAAACCCAATGGTATTCTGTGGTTTATATCCAATCGATTCTGCACGTTATAACGACTTACGTGATGCGTTAGAAAAACTAGAATTGAATGATTCTGCTCTTGAATTTGAGCCTGAAACATCTCAAGCTTTAGGTTTTGGTTTCCGTTGTGGTTTCTTAGGGCTTCTTCACATGGAGATTATTCAAGAACGTATTGAACGTGAATTCAAGATTGACTTAATTACAACAGCGCCAAGTGTTATTTATAAAGTGTATTTAACAAACGGTGAAGATTTTATTGTTGATAATCCATCTAATATGCCAGATCCACAGACTATCGATCGTGTAGAAGAGCCGTTTGTGAAGGCTGCAATTATGGTTCCGAATGACTATGTTGGAGCTGTAATGGAAATTTGCCAAGGGAAACGTGGAACGTTTATTGATATGCAATATTTAGATGAAACACGTGTTACATTGACATATGAAATCCCGTTATCAGAAATCGTATATGATTTCTTCGATCAATTGAAATCAAATACGAAAGGATATGCATCATTTGACTACGAGTTAATTGGTTATAAACCATCTAAACTTGTGAAAATGGATATTCTTTTAAATAATGAACAAGTGGATGCTTTATCATTTATTGTACATCGTGATTCAGCGTATGACCGTGGTAAAGTAATTGTAGAGAAATTAAAGAAATTAATTCCAAGACAACAGTTTGAAGTGCCAATTCAGGCGACTATCGGAAATAAAGTTGTATCTCGTTCTACAATTAAGGCGATGCGTAAAAACGTACTTGCAAAATGTTACGGTGGTGACATTTCTCGTAAGCGTAAACTTCTTGATAAGCAAAAAGAAGGTAAAAAACGTATGAAGTCTGTTGGTTCTGTAGAAGTGCCGCAAGAAGCATTCATGGCTGTACTGAAAATGGATGATAACTAATGGAGTGAACTATAATTAGTGGGGATTTTTCTATTCTTCGCTAATTATTAGCCCGCACCAATCGTGATAAAAGTAGAAGCCGTTCGTTCGGCTTCTTTTTTATATGCTACTTTTTAGACATCTTAGCATCTCTCATTTACAATAGTGAGAGAGCTTTTTAGTGATTGATATAGAGTTAGGAGACTATTAATGTCCGAAAATATTCGAAAAGATATTCGAGAGAAAATACAAAAAGGTAATTTTAATTGCGAAAAGGAACTGACGCTTTCTATAATTAGTGGGAAGTGGAAAGTTGTGATATTGTGGCACTTAGGTGTGGAAGGTCCGCATCGTTTTAGTGAATTGCAACGTCTGTTCCCGAGCATTTCTCATAAAGTGTTGTCAAATCAATTGAAAGAGTTAATGGAGGACGGGATTGTTGATCGAACGGTATACCCGGAAATTCCTCCGCGTGTTGAGTACTATATGACGGAATTAGGTATGTCGCTTTTACCGATCGTTGAAATGATGTATGATTGGGGAAAAATGCGAATGGAACAAATCCGTAATACAGTAGAGAAGTAAAGAATCCTCCGGAGTGCGGAGGTTTTCTTTTTAGAAAGGTAGGAGTTATATTTGGTACAAGCTGCATATATTCATATTCCATTTTGTCAGCATATTTGTCACTATTGTGATTTTAATAAAGTATTTATTGAACGCCAACCGGTTGATCAATACTTACAATATTTAGAGAAAGAAATAATAAATACGGTTCAAAAAGTACCGTTTGAAAGTATGAAAACGATTTTTGTTGGCGGAGGAACTCCGACAGCTTTAAATATGGAGCAAACAAAAAAACTACTCGACATCATTAACCGTCGTTTGCGTCCATTTGCGCCGAATTGTGAATTAACATTTGAAGCGAATCCAGGTGATTTACCGAAAGAGAAGTTGAACGTATTGCTAGAAGGTGGAGTAAACCGAATTAGTTTTGGTGTGCAAACGTTTCGTGATGAGCTACTTGAGAAGATTGGACGCAGGCATACGAGAGAAGATGCATTCGTAGCAATTCGAGAAGCGCAGGAAGTCGGTTTTACAAATATTAATGTAGATTTAATTTATGCTCTGCCAGGACAGACGATAGAAGATGTAAAGGAAACATTAGACATTGCCTTTACGCTTGGTGTACAACATTTCTCGGCATATTCCTTAATTGTGGAACCGAAAACTGTATTTTATAACTTAATGAATAAAGGGAAATTAAGACTACCAGGTGAAGATCATGAAGCGAAAATGTACGAAATGGTAATGGATGAAATGGAGAAACATGGTTATAACCAGTATGAGATTAGTAACTTCTCAAAAGGTAATAATGAAAGTAGACACAATCTCACATACTGGAATAATGAAGAGTATTATGGATTTGGAGCTGGAGCGCATAGCTATGTGAACGGGGAACGAATTCAAAATGTAGGTCCGCTCAAGCAATATTTCACTAAAATTGATGAGACAGGATTTCCATATTTAGATGTTCACCCAGTGACAGAGAAAGAAAAAATGGAAGAAGAGTTGTTCTTAGGACTTCGAAAAACAAAAGGTGTTTCTAAGTTAGAATTCCAAAAGAAATTTAATGTGGAGATGGACCATGTTTTTGCAAAGCAGTTACAAAGTAATCAAGAACAAGGATTACTTGAAAACAGAGATGGACATGTTTGTTTAACGAGGAAAGGGAAACTATTAGGGAATGAAGTATTCCAGTCATTTTTGATTGATTAATTAAATGTGCCATAAGCGCGAAAAATTTTTGTTATTTCGTGACGTTTCCGTTGACAATTGAATGTCAATTTTGGTAAGTTATTAATAGATTTAGCACTCGAAGACAAAGAGTGCTAACAGAGGTGATGATGAGATGCTTACGGAACGTCAGCTCTTAATTTTACAAACAATTGTTGATGACTTTATTGGATCAGCGCAACCAGTTGGTTCGAGGACGTTGGCTAAGAAAGATGAAATTACGTTTAGTTCAGCTACTATTCGAAATGAAATGGCTGATTTAGAAGAACTAGGATTTATTGAAAAAACGCATAGTTCTTCTGGGCGTGTTCCTTCTGAAAAAGGATACCGATTTTATGTAGACCATCTTTTAGCGCCGCAAAACTTACCGACCGATGAAATTGTACAAATTAAAGATTTATTTGCTGAAAGAATTTTTGAAGCAGAAAAAATTGCACAACAATCAGCTCAAATTTTATCAGAGCTTACGAATTATACGGCCATTGTTCTTGGTCCCAAATTGAGCACAAATAAACTTAAAAATGTACAAATCGTACCGCTTGATCGTCAAACAGCAGTCGCTATTATTGTAACAGATACAGGGCATGTGCAAAGTAAAACGATTACCGTTCCGGAATCTGTTGATTTATCAGATTTAGAAAAAATGGTTAATATTTTAAATGAAAAGCTATCTGGTATACCTATGGCAGAACTTCATAATAAAATCTTTAAAGAGATTGTTACAGTCTTGCGTGGGTATGTTCATAATTACGATAGTGCAATAAAAATGTTAGATGGTACATTTCAAGTCCCTTTATCGGAAAAGATATACTTTGGAGGAAAAGCAAATATGCTTTCGCAACCAGAGTTCCATGACATTCACAAAGTAAGATCTTTGCTGACGATGATTGATAATGAGGCTGCGTTTTATGACATTTTGCGTCATAAACAAGTCGGAATTCAAGTGAAAATTGGTAGAGAAAATTCTTCTACGGCAATGGAGGATTGCAGTTTGATTTCTGCAACGTATTCGATTGGAGAAGAGCAACTTGGAACAATTGCAATTTTAGGTCCGACGAGAATGCAATACTCTCGTGTAATTAGTTTACTGCAGTTATTTACAAGACAATTTACAGACGGACTTAAAAAGTAAATGAGAGTAATACATTCGCTCAAGTGATGAAATTTTCATTGCTGTGTGTAATATATAATGCTTAGGTAATCATGCTAAGCATGATACCTAATACCTTTTAAGGAGGTGAAAATTGTGGAAGAGCGTAACGAACAAGTGGTAGAAGAAGTGAAAGAAGCGCAAGTTGAAGAAGCTGTCACGCCAGAAAACAGTGAAAAAACTGTAGAAGAAAAAAGTGAGGCTGCTCTTTTACAAGAAAAAGTAGATGAGTTACAAGCGAAACTAACGGAAACGGAAGGTCGCACATTACGTCTACAAGCTGATTTTGAAAATTATAAGCGCCGTGTCCAAATGGATAAACAGGCTGCTGATAAATATAGAGCACAAAGTCTAGTTTCAGATATTTTGCCAGCTCTTGATAATTTTGAAAGAGCGATGCAAGTGGAAGCGACTGACGAGCAAACGCAATCCTTGTTACAAGGTATGGAAATGGTGCATCGTCAATTGCTAGAAGCGTTGACTAAGGAAGGTGTTGAAGTGATTGAAGCTGTTGGTAAACAGTTTGATCCGAATGAACACCAAGCTATTATGCAAGTGGAAGACAGTGAATTTGAATCAAACGCGGTAGTTGAAGAATTCCAAAAAGGTTATAAACTAAAAGACCGTGTGATTCGCCCATCAATGGTAAAAGTAAATCAATAATTTACATAAAAGTAGGAGGATTCGCCATGAGTAAAATTATCGGTATTGACTTAGGTACAACAAACTCTTGTGTAGCTGTTATGGAAGGTGGAGAACCAAAGGTTATCCCAAATCCAGAAGGAAATCGTACAACACCTTCTGTTGTAGCTTTCAAAAATGAAGAGCGTCAAGTTGGGGAAGTTGCGAAGCGTCAAGCAATTACAAACCCAAATACAATCATGTCTGTTAAACGTCATATGGGTACAGACTACAAAGTAGAAGTTGAAGGTAAAGATTTTACACCTCAAGAAATTTCTGCAATCATTTTACAAAACTTAAAAGCTTCTGCTGAAGCATACTTAGGTGAAACAGTAACGAAAGCTGTTATTACAGTACCTGCATACTTCAACGATGCAGAGCGTCAAGCAACGAAAGATGCTGGTCGTATCGCTGGTTTAGAAGTTGAGCGTATCATTAACGAACCAACAGCCGCAGCACTTGCTTACGGTTTAGAAAAACAAGATGAAGAGCAAAAAATCTTAGTATATGACTTAGGTGGCGGTACATTTGACGTATCTATCCTTGAGTTAGCAGATGGCACATTCGAAGTTATTTCAACTGCTGGTGACAACCGTCTTGGTGGAGATGACTTTGACCAAGTTATCATCGATCATTTAGTAGCTGAATTCAAAAAAGAAAATAGCATTGATTTAAGCCAAGATAAAATGGCACTTCAACGTCTGAAAGATGCAGCTGAAAAAGCGAAGAAAGATCTTTCTGGTGTAACACAAACACAAATTTCATTACCATTCATTAGTGCTGGAGCTGCTGGCCCATTACACTTAGAATTAACGTTAACAAGAGCTAAATTCGAAGAAATTTCAGCTGGTCTTGTTGAAAGAACATTAGAGCCAACTCGTCGTGCATTAAAAGACGCTGGTTTTGCTCCAAGCGAATTAGATAAAGTTATCCTTGTTGGTGGATCTACTCGTATCCCAGCTGTACAAGAAGCAATTAAACGTGAAACTGGTAAAGAGCCATACAAAGGTGTAAACCCAGATGAAGTTGTAGCATTAGGTGCTGCAGTTCAAGGTGGCGTACTTACTGGTGATGTAGAGGGCGTTCTATTATTAGACGTAACTCCACTTTCTTTAGGTATCGAAACTATGGGCGGTGTGTTCACGAAACTAATCGAGCGTAACACTACAATTCCGACAAGTAAGTCACAAGTATTCTCAACAGCTGCTGATAACCAACCAGCGGTAGACATTCACGTACTACAAGGTGAGCGTCCAATGTCAGCTGACAACAAAACGTTAGGTCGTTTCCAATTAACAGACCTTCCGCCAGCACCACGTGGAATTCCACAAATCGAAGTAACATTCGATATTGATGCGAACGGTATCGTTAACGTACGTGCAAAAGACTTAGGTACAAGCAAAGAGCAAACTATTACAATCCAATCTTCTTCAGGTCTTTCTGATGAAGAAGTAGATCGTATGGTACAAGAAGCTGAATCAAATGCTGATGCTGACCAAAAACGTAAGGAAGAAGTTGAACTTCGTAACGAAGCTGACCAACTTGTATTCCAAACAGACAAAGTTGTAAAAGATTTAGAAGGTAAAGTAGATGCAGCTGAAGTAGCGAAAGCAACGGAAGCGAAAGAAGCATTACAAGCGGCAATCGAGAAAAACGAACTTGAAGAAATCCGTGTGAAAAAAGATGCTCTTCAAGAAATCGTACAACAATTAACTGTTAAATTATACGAGCAAGCTCAAGCGGCTGCAGGGCAAGCAGAAGGTGCACAAGGAGCACAAGACGCTGGCGCGAAAAAAGATAATGTAGTAGACGCTGAGTTTGAAGAAGTAAAAGAAGACAAGTAATACAGTGAAATAAAATAAGTAAGATGACAAAAAGTCAAAGTCAAGCGTGCCTTGGCTTTGGCTTTTTTCACGAATAAGAAGAAATGTGTGAGGATCTTAAGTTTTTTATTTTGCATACTGTAAGTGAGGAAACTTTGTTGCAAAGCACTTTCTTTCGGTGTTAAAATTACGTTTATGTGAAAGATTCGGGGGTTGTAAATTTATGAATAAACGAGACTATTATGAGGTCCTTGGACTTAGCCAGGGCGCTTCAAAAGATGAAATTAAAAAAGCGTATCGTCGTTTGGCTAAAAAATATCATCCAGACGTAAGTAAAGAAGAAAATGCAATTGAAAAGTTTAAAGAAGTACAAGAAGCATACGAAGTATTAAGTGACGATCAAAAACGCGCGCAGTATGATCAATTTGGTCACGCTGGTCCGAATCAAGGTTTCGGTGGCGGAGGAGACTTCGGCGGTGGCTTCGGTTTCGAAGATATCTTTAGTTCATTCTTTGGCGGTGGCGGCGGAAGACGTCGTGATCCAAATGCTCCACGTCAAGGTGCTGATTTACAATATCAAGTTACTTTAGAGTTTGAAGAAGCTATTTTTGGTAAAGAATTAAACGTTGAGATTCCAGTGGAGGATCCATGTGATACTTGTAAGGGTAGTGGAGCGAAACCAGGGACTTCAAAAGAAACATGTAAACATTGTTCAGGATCAGGGCAAGTAAGTGTAGAACAAAATACACCATTTGGGCGTATTGTAAACCGTCAAGCTTGTGGACATTGTTCAGGAACAGGTCAAATGATTAAAGAGAAATGTACGACATGCCATGGTTCTGGTAAAGTTCGTAAACGTAAAAAAATCAATGTTAAAATTCCAGCGGGTATCGATAATGGTCAACAAATTCGTGTATCTGGAAAAGGTGAAGCAGGCGTAAATGGCGGACCGGCAGGTGACTTATATGTTGTTGTTCATGTGAGAAATCATGAATTCTTTGAACGCGAAGGGGATCACATTATTTGCGAAATGCCAATAACATTTGCGCAAATGGCACTTGGTGCGGAAGTAGAAGTTCCTACCGTTCATGGCAAAGTGAAGCTGAAAATTCCAGCAGGAACACAAACAGGAACAGAATTCCGCTTAAAAGGAAAAGGTGCTCCGAACGTACGTGGATATGGTCAAGGAGATCAATATGTAGTCGTTCGTGTTGTTGTGCCGACGAAATTAACTTCACATCAAAAAGATTTATTGCGTGAATTTGCAGGGCAAGAAGAGCAGGATGATAGCTTATTCAGAAAGCTTAAACGTGCTTTTAAAGGGGAATAATGGAAATAAAAAATGGAGTTGGTAAATTGTGAAATGGTCAGAAATTAGTATTCATACAACAGAAGAAGCAGTAGAAGCTGTCTCTCATATTTTGCATGAAGCAGGCGCTAGCGGGGTTGCGATTGAGGACCCAGCGGAGTTGACGAAAGAGCGCAAGCAACAATACGGTGAGATTTATGCACTTAACCCAGATGAATATCCAAGTGAGGGTGTTTTGGTAAAAGCATATTTCCCACAAACGGATTCTTTACACGAAACGGTTGCAGGTGTAAAATCATCTATTGATGCACTACCATCTTTCGACATCGAAATTGGTAAAGGAACTATTACAATTAATGAAGTCGATGAGGAAGATTGGGCTACTGCTTGGAAGAAGTATTATCATCCAGTTCAAATTTCTGATACATTCACAATTGTGCCGACGTGGGAAGAGTATACACCGTCTTCTCCAGATGAAAAAATTATTGAATTAGATCCAGGTATGGCGTTTGGTACAGGGACACATCCAACAACGACGATGTGTATTCGTGCGTTAGAAAAAACGGTTCAGCCAGGTGATACTGTGATTGATGTGGGGACAGGTTCGGGGGTACTTAGTATTGCTGCGGCAAAATTAGGTGCGGCTTCTGTTCAAGCGTATGATTTAGACCCAGTTGCAGTTGAAAGTGCAGAAATGAATGTGCGCTTAAATAAAACAGATGACATTGTCAATGTTGGACAGAATAGTCTATTAGAAGGTATTGAAGGTCCGGTTGATTTAATCGTAGCAAATTTACTAGCGGAAATTATTCTTCTATTCCCTGAAGATGCAGCGAGAGTTGTGAAGCCAGGTGGATTATTTATTACATCTGGTATTATTGGGGCGAAAGAAAAAATAATTTCTAAAGCGTTAGAAACAGCTGGATTTTCAATTGAAGAAGTACTTCGAATGGAAGATTGGGTAGCAATTATTGCACGAAATGCGTAATATAGATTTTAGTCTATAAAGAACAGGGGAGTCTCTCACCGTATAAGGTGAGGGACTTGCCGTTTGTTATATGAAAATGATAACGTTTCGTTCTTTTCGTAAGTGTTGACTTACGAAAGGAACGAAACTCTACTAAGGTGATTATATGCAACGTTATTTTGTAGAAGAGAAATATGTAAATGAGACAAGTATTCGCATAATGGGTGATGATGTCCATCACATCGCAAGAGTGATGCGTATGTCAGCTGGTGACCACATTTATTGCTGTGTAAATGGTAAAACAGCAGAGTGTTCAATTGCTGAAATTACCAGTGAATTTGTGGATACCACTATTGTAGAATGGGTAGAGGCGTCAAGCGAACTTCCTGTGTTCGTGACGATTGCAAGTGGACTGCCGAAAGGAGACAAGCTAGAGTTAATTTTTCAAAAAGGAACTGAGCTTGGGGCAGCTGCATTTTTACCATTTCAAGCATCTCGATCTATTGTAAAGTGGGATGCGAAAAAAGCAGATAAAAAAGTTGAGCGTTTGAAAAAAATTGTAAAAGAAGCTGCGGAACAATCGCATAGAAGTGAAATTCCAGAAGTACACGTTCCTTCATCATTTAAACAACTGCTGTCGATGAGTAGCGAGTATGATGTTTGCCTTGTTGCGTATGAAGAAGAAGCGAAACAAGGTGAGAAATCTAATTTTGCGAAAGCTTTAGCGACGATTAAACCAGGCCAAAAGCTGCTGATTGTATTTGGACCAGAAGGCGGTTTAGCGGAGGAAGAGATAACCGCACTTCGTGAACATAAATTTGTACCATGTAGTTTAGGACCAAGAATTTTAAGAACAGAAACGGCTCCGCTTTATGCGTTAAGTGCCGCTTCTTATCATTTTGAATTGATGGGGTGATAATCAATGGCAACTGTTGCGTTCCACACGTTAGGTTGTAAAGTAAACCACTATGAAACAGAAGCGATTTGGCAATTGTTTAAACAAGGTGGTTATGAAAGAACTGAATATGAAAAAAAATCGGATGTATACGTTATTAACACATGTACAGTAACGAATACTGGAGATAAAAAAAGCCGTCAAGTAATTAGACGTGCTGTACGTCAAAATCCAGATGCGGTAATTTGTGTAACTGGATGTTATGCACAAACATCTCCAGCGGAAATTATGGCGATTCCAGGTGTAGATATTGTTGTTGGTACGCAAGATCGTGAGAAGATGTTAGGATACATCGAAGAATTCCGTAAAGAGCGTCAACCGATTAATGCTGTCCGCAATATTATGAAAACACGTGTATATGAAGAGCTCGATGTACCATATTTCACGGACCGTACACGTGCATCTTTAAAAATACAAGAAGGTTGTAATAACTTCTGTACATTTTGCATCATTCCTTGGGCGCGTGGTTTAATGCGTTCTCGTGATGGAAAAGAAGTTATTAAACAAGCGCAGCAATTAGTAGATGCGGGCTATAAAGAAATCGTATTAACAGGTATTCATACAGGTGGATACGGTGAAGATATAAAAGAGTATAACTTAGCTGGATTACTGCGCGATATGGAAGCGGAAGTAGGCGGATTGAAACGCCTTCGTATTTCTTCTATTGAGGCGAGTCAAATTTCTGATGAAGTAATTGAAGTGTTAGATAAATCAGAAGTAGTTGTACGTCACTTGCATATTCCATTACAGTCAGGATCTAATACTGTATTGAAACGTATGCGCCGTAAGTATACGATGGAATTTTTCCAAGAGCGTTTAGATCGTTTGAAAGAAGCGTTACCAGGTCTTGCGATTACATCAGACGTAATTGTTGGATTCCCAGGCGAAACAGAAGAGGAATTCATGGAAACGTACAATTTCATTAAAGAGAATCGTTTCTCTGAATTACACGTTTTCCCTTATTCGAAACGTACAGGTACTCCAGCAGCACGTATGGAAGATCAAGTTCCTGAAGACGTGAAGAACGATCGTGTTCACCGTCTAATTGAGCTATCAAATCAATTAGCGAAAGAGTATGCTTCTAAATTTGAAGGTGAAGTACTTGAAATCATTCCGGAAGAGACATTTAAAGATGGTGACCGTGAAGGTTTATATGTAGGTTATACAGATAACTACTTAAAAATTGTGTTTGAAGGATCTGAAGAATTGATTGGTAAGCTAGTAAAAGTGAAAATTACAAAAGCTGGTTATCCATATAACGAAGCGCAGTTTGTTCGTGTTCTTGAAGATGATGTAAAAAAAGAATCAGCAAGCGCATAAAATGAAACTTTAATCAGTGGGGGGTGTTCATCCCCGCTGATTATCAGCCTGACCCCCGCCTAAGTTCTTTGCTTTCGCTGAATTTTGAGGTGGGGGTCTTACTGTCCTGGCAAATAGCGGGATAAAAAAGCATGCAAACGGAAACGATTTGCATGCTTTCTTTTTTTTTTTTTGTGGAGAAGTTAAGTACTGAAAAGGCAGGTACGTTGAATGAGTAGTTATTTAATGCTTTCTTGTATTAAAAAAGGTGTAATGATAAAAAATATAGTTGTCTTCAGGGGAAAAGGATAATAGCTATCTACATAGCTTTTGAACAGGTAAGGGCATCTATTCTTCTTTTATTCTGCCAAATAGTTGACCTGAAGTGATAAAATGTATTATAATCGTAAAAGACATGCTGAAGAAGGGTTTCTTTTTGCATGCTGAAATTAGTATGTAAGTGTGATGTTTCGGAGGGAGGGAAAGAGAATGTCAAAAACAGTCGTTCGTAAAAACGAGTCTTTGGAGGATGCACTTCGCCGTTTTAAAAGATCGGTTTCTAAAACTGGTACACTTGCTGAAGCAAGAAAGCGCGAGTTTTATGAAAAGCCAAGTGTAAAACGTAAGAAGAAATCTGAAGCGGCAAGAAAGCGTAAGTTCTAAGAGAGGGTGTAAGTTATGAGTCTTCTCGGTCGTTTAAACGATGATATGAAACAAGCGATGAAGAATAAACAAAAAGAAAAATTAACCGTTATTCGTATGGTTAAGGCTGCTTTACAAAATGAAGGTATTAAACTGCAACATACTCTTACTGAAGAAGAGGAATTAACAGTTTTAGCTCGTGAAGTAAAACAGTATAAGGACTCCCTCCTTGAATTTAAAAAAGCTGGTCGTGAAGACCTTGTTGATAAACTGCAAAGTGAAATTCAGATTTTAAGTGCATATTTGCCGGAGCAATTAACAGAAGAAGAACTAGCGGATATAATTAAGCAAGTTATTTCTGAAGTTGGTGCTACATCTAAAGCAGATATGGGTAAAGTGATGACTGCTGTTATGCCGAAAGTAAAAGGTAAAACAGACGGATCACTTGTGAATAAGCTGGTTATCCAGCTATTAGCATAAAAAAGCGTCTCATTTCGTATGAGACGTTTTTTTATGCTTTTTTCAGTTTGGACGTGATATTACAAGCTCTTTTTTCATACATATGGGATGAGAGGGGGTCTTTTGAGATGAAAAAAATAGAACAAATGAAGAATTGGTTAACGAAGCAAATAGACCTGCCAGTGGATGTGTTAATGGATCTACCTCGGATCACGCTTGTTGGGCAAGTACATATCTATATAGAAAATCATCGAGGATTATTAGTGTTTTCAGATAAAGAGGTAAGATTGCTATTGAAACATGGTCAATTATTAATTAAAGGTCAATCCTTTGTTATTAAAACAATCCTTCCAGAAGAACTGTTGCTTGAAGGGATTATTGAACAAGTGACGTTTTTAGAAAATGAAAAGAAAGAGGAGTGAGGAGAAACTTCCGTTTGTGAAGTTTTTCTTCGTTACCTTGTATTAACAGGAGGTAACGTTCTGGCCTCAATATTCGGTTCGTACAAAGAGGATAGGTGGGAATTGAGTTCCACGTAAAAAATTGGCTCGTGAAGGTTAATAATTAGTGAGGATCAAGGAATCTGCTAATTAAAATTTTAGTACGAGCTAGTTTGATAATCGAATTGAAAAGTAGTGTATCTACTTTTAGAAAGGTAGTGGAGATAGTCGATGAAAAATAAATGGTTTATAAAATGGCTTGGGTATGTAAAGGTGCGAATTGAAGGTAGAGGAGCGGAACGCTTTGTTAACGAGTGTGTGCGGAAGAAAGTACTCGTTTGGGATGTAAAGAAGATAGCTGATGAAACGTTAGTTTTTTGTATGTTATTACGAGATGTGAAAAAGATAAAACCAATTTATAGAAAAAATGAATGTAAATTATATTTTATTGGACGTTACGGTTTTCCTTTTTGGAATAAGCGTGTAATTAAAAATAGTGGATTTTTAATTGGGTTTTTAATATTTTTTTTCGGAATGATCGCATTGTCAAATATGGTGTGGAAAATTGAAATTACAGGAGCAAAACCTGAAACAGAGTATATATTGATGAAAGAATTGGACAAAATGGGTATAAAAAAAGGTAAATTACAATTCCAAATGCCGAGTGTAGAAGATGTTCAACGTCATTTGACAGACAATATTAATGCGATTACTTGGGCGGGATTAGAAATAAGAGGGACAACATATCATTTTAAGATTGTTGAAAAAAATGAACCGAAAAAAGAAAGTGAACAACAGCCACAAAACTTAGTAGCAAAAAAAGAAGGGATTATTACAAAAACATTTGTGGAAGTTGGGAAGCCGGTTGTCATGAAAAATGACCATGTAGAAAAGGGGCAACTTCTCGTATCCGGGATGTATGGTAATGAGGAGAATCCGACAGTTGTTTCGGCTAAAGGGATTGTATATGGAGAAACGTGGTATAAATCTGAGGTGAATGTTCCGTTAAAGACACAATTTCAAGTGTATACTGGTAATTCATACAATGAATATTTCCTTAAATTTGGGAGTACTAAAATAAAAATATGGGGATTTCTACAGGATAAGTATAAGCGCTCTCGTACTGAAAGTGTAAAACATGATGTGAAATTATTTGGATTTACATTACCAATTGCATACGAGAAAGATATTGTACGAGAAGAGGAAGAAGCGAACCGAGAATATACCGAAAAACAAGCAATGAAAGTAGCGAAAGAGATGGCAGAAAAAGAACTGAAGAAAAAATTGGATGAACATGCTATGATTGTAAGTGATAACATTTTGAGTAAAGAGGTTGAGGCGGATCACCTAAAGGTCACATTACATTATACAGTGATTGAAAATATTGCAGAGCCACAACCAATATCTGAATCCGATATTCAAGGAGACTGAGTAATGGCAGAACAATTAGTAGAAATGAACCAACAATTGGAAAATCCCAACGAAGCAATCGCTCTTTTTGGGGTAAATGATGCTCATTTAAAAGTAATTGAACGAGAACTTAGTGTATCGATTGTGACTAGAGGAGAATCTGTTCGTGTATCTGGGGCAGATGAAACTGTGGTGCTCGTAGAAAAAATCTTACAACAGTTACTTGTTGTTATCCGTAAAGGTGTATCAATTTCGGAAAGAGATGTTGCGTATGCGATTCAGCTTGGGCAACAAGGGAAAATTGCTCAATTCGAAGAATTATATGAAGAGGAAATTTTTAAAACGGCAAAAGGTAAATCCATTCGTGTGAAAACGATGGGGCAAAGACGATATATTCATGCAATGAAAAAGAATGATATTGTATTTGGGATAGGACCTGCTGGGACAGGAAAAACATACTTAGCCGTAGTAATGGCTGTGAGAGCTTTAAAGCAAGGGTATGTAAAGAAAATTATTTTAACAAGACCTGCTGTAGAAGCTGGAGAGAGCTTAGGGTTTTTACCAGGTGATTTGAAAGAAAAAGTAGATCCGTATTTACGTCCACTATATGATGCGTTACATGATATTCTTGGACAAGAATATACACAACGTATGATGGAACGTGGTGTAATTGAAATTGCACCTCTTGCTTATATGAGAGGGCGTACTCTGGATGATTCATTTGTTATATTAGATGAGGCGCAAAATACAACTGGTGTTCAAATAAAAATGTTTTTAACACGATTAGGTTTTAGTTCTAAAATGGTTATTACGGGGGATCCCTCACAGGTAGACTTGCCAAAAGGGGTAAAGTCAGGTCTTTCTATTGCTGCTAATATTTTATCTGGTGTATCAGGTCTTTCGTTCATAACATTGGAACAAACGGACGTTGTGAGACACCCATTAGTGCAACGTATTATTGAGGCATATGATAAAATGGAATGATCCTATTTGTCAGGATCATTTCTTTTTGTATGATAAGGTTGGCGAATGACATATTTTTTACTATCATTAAAGACGAGGGAAATAAACTATAGGTGATAGTGGATAAAAATGTTGTCCAAAAAGTATCGTTACCTAGAAGAAATGAAAGCTATAAATAGTTTCACTTTATTTCTGGAGAGGAGAAGGTATTGAAATCATGTCAAGATCTCAAGAAATTTCTAAGTGGTTTCGTAATTTACAACATTCGAAAAAACTAAGTTGGATTTCTTACGTTTTATTAGGGGCAGTGCTGTTTTTTGCACTTATGAATAATGTAAAACCAGAGCAATTAGATGTTACAACATATTCTATTGCGAAAAAAACAATCCATTCTCCTATTAAAATTGAAGATAAAGTTACAACGGACAAAAAGAAAAAAGAAGCCGCTACAAAAGTTGAAGATCAATATACATATAAAAGTGAGTATAAACAAAATAAAGTGGATATTGTGAATGACGTCTTTGCTAAAGTAGATGAAGTGATACAAGAGATTAAAGCGGTTGGACCGGATGAGCAAAAAAAGATTACTGATGCTGAAAAAGTGGACAAGTTGAAAAAAAAATTGCCTACTGATTTAACGAAAGAATTATCTGATTCAAACTTACTAAACTTAATTAATGCGGATTCGAACCAATTAGTATTAGCGAAAGATGCAACAGTTACAGCTATTAATAGTATCATGACTGAGCATGTTAAAATGGATGAATTGAAGGATGCGAAGGAACGATATGTAAGTGAGATGAATAGTGTTAATGTTGATAATGGTTTAAAGGAATCTATTAAGGCGTTAGGGAAATATGCGATTTCTGCAAACTATTTTTATGATCCGACCTTAACAAAAGAGAAGAGAAAAGCGGAAGAAGATTTAGTTCCACCTGTTTATATTCTTCAAGGGCAAGTCCTTGTTAGAGAAGGTGAAACGATTTCAAGTGATATGTACAATCAGTTGAAATTAGTTGGCCTGTTAGAAAAAGGGAACAGTTTTCAACCCTATGTTGGGTTAGCGGTACTCATTGGTGTGCTATTGTACTTTATGCATAAGCAGTTTGAAGTGTTTTTACAGCGGAAAAGAGAAGATAGGCCGTATGTCTTAGCGTATATTACAATTTTGTCTATCACGATTGTTTTAATGAAAATCATTAGTTTGTTTCAAAAGCTTGAGTATGCAGGAATCGCGTATGTTGTTCCAGTTGCAATGGGAACAATACTTGTAAAATTAATGATTGGTGATCGATTTGTATTTTTAACGAGTATGATCTTTTCTGTATGCGGAAGTATTATGTTTAATGAAGGTGTAACGAGTACACTGAATTATAGTGTGGGGATTTATGTTTTATTAAGTTCATTATCAGTTAGTATTTTCTTGAGAGAAAAAAATCGTCGTACGATGATTTTACAAGCTGGTATACTCGTTTCTGTATTAAATGTAGTCGTATTAGCGGCTTTGCTATTATTACGTAACGGGAATTTTTCGCCTCTTGAAATTGGGGTGCAATTATTAATGGCTGCTGTTTCGGGTATTATCTCTTCTGTTCTAGCTATGGGGATTTTACCGTATTTAGAAAGTGGTCTTGGGATTGTATCGAGTATGAAATTGATGGAACTTTCAAGTCCGAATCACCCGCTTTTGCGTAAAATTTTATTAGAAGCACCAGGTACATATCACCATAGTGTAATGGTAGCTAATCTCTCAGAAGCTGCTTGTGAAGCAGTTGGAGCAAATGGAGTATTAGCGCGTGTAGGGGCGTATTATCATGATGTAGGGAAAACGGTACAACCACAGTTTTTTATTGAAAACCAAATGGGTATTGAAAACCCGCATGATAGATTAGACCCTGTAACGAGCAAAGATATTATAATTGCTCATGTAACCGATGGGGTGAGAATGTTAGAAGAACACCATATACCTCAAGAAATTATCGATATTGCTGGACAGCATCATGGTACAACGTTACTTAAATATTTTTATTATAATGCGATTAAAGAAGATAAAGAGAAATATACGGAGGAAATGTTCCGCTATCCAGGATCAAAAGCAACTTCTAAAGAGTCGGCGATCGTTGGTATTGCTGATAGTGTGGAAGCGGCGGTACGTTCGATGAACCATCCAACACCAGATCAGATTAATAATTTAGTGCAAAATATTATTAAAGATCGCCTGCAAGATGGTCAATTTAGTGAATGTGATTTGACATTTAAGGAACTACAAATCGTTGGAAAAACGTTATGTGAAACGTTAAATGGTATTTTCCATTCCCGTATTACATATCCGGAACCGCCGGAAGAAAAGGAGAAAGAATGAGTTTATTAATTGATTTTATTGATGAAACAGAAGAAGTGAAAGACGAATATATAAGTTTGATTCGAGGTTTAGTAGAGAAAGCAGCCCAAATGGAGAACATAGAAGAAGGCGCAGAATTATCGGTTACATTTGTAGATAATGAACGTATTCGTGAAATAAACCGTGATTACCGAGATAAGGATCAGCCTACGGACGTTATTTCTTTTGCTATGGAAGAAATGGGAGAAGGCGAAATGGAAATTGTCGGTGCAGAGATGCCGCGTATGTTAGGAGATCTTATTATTTCTATTCCAAGAGCAAAAGAACAAGCTGAAGAATATGGACATTCTTTTGATCGAGAACTTGGGTTTTTAGCACTACATGGTTTTTTGCATTTGCTTGGTTATGATCATATGACAGAAGAAGATGAGAAAGAAATGTTTGGAAGACAAAAAGAAATTTTAGAGGCCTTTGGATTAGGACGATGAAAACAGGAAAACTTTTAGATAGTTTTGGATATGCTATAGCTGGTATATACTTTTGTCTTCGTCATGAACGAAATATGAAAATTCATTATTTAGCCGCAGTCATCGTTATATGCTGCGGCTTTTATTTCCATATTACAACAATGGAATGGATTGTCGTACTTATTGTGATAGGGATTGTAATGAGTTTAGAGATGGTGAATACGGCTATTGAAAAAACAGTAGACTTAGCAACCGTCGATATTCATCCGGTTGCAAAAATTGCAAAGGATGTTGCAGCAGGGGCAGTTTTATTATTTGCAATTATAGCTGCTGTAATTGGTGCTATTATCTTTTTACCGTATATGGTATAGTTGCATTCCGAAGCTTTTATTAAGCTTTGGGAGCGCCGTGAAGGCCTTTAATGAAAGAGTGTATCTATTCACATCTATGAACGGAAAGGATGCGGGAATATGAATAGCAAACAATTAATTCAAGAAGCAACCGAAGCGCGTAAACGAGCGTACGTACCATATTCTAAATTTCAAGTAGGTGCAGCTTTACTAACTCAGGATGGAAAAATATATCGTGGATGTAATGTTGAAAATGCATCATATGGTTTATGTAACTGTGCAGAACGAACAGCGTTATTTAAGGCAATTTCTGAAGGGGATAACGAGTTTGTAGCTATTGCAGTCGTAGCGGATACAAAGCGTCCAGTACCTCCTTGTGGAGCATGTCGACAAGTTATGATAGAATTATGTAAACAGGATACGAAAGTATACCTATCAAACTTACATGGTGATGTTCAAGAGACAACAGTCGGAGAATTGTTACCAGGAGCATTTTTAGCGGAGGATTTACATGAATAGAAAAGGTTATAAATCAGGTTTTGTCTCTATTATTGGCAGACCGAATGTTGGGAAATCTACATTTTTAAATCGTATTATTGGCCAAAAAATTGCCATTATGAGCGATAAGCCACAAACAACTCGTAATAAAATTCAAGGTGTATATACAGAAAATGATTCACAAGTAGTTTTCATTGATACACCAGGAATACATAAACCTAAACATAAACTAGGCGATTTTATGGTGAAGATGGCTCAAACGACATTAAAAGAAGTTGATATTGTTTTGTTTATGGTCAATGCAACTGAAGGATATGGTCGTGGTGAGGAATTTATTATTGAGAAATTACAAGAAACGAAACAACCGGTATTTTTGGTAATTAATAAAATTGACCAACTTCATCCAGAGCAATTGCTGGAGTTGATTGATCAATATCGTAAATTATATGAGTTCGCGGAGATTGTGCCAATTTCTGCATTGGACGGTAATAACGTTGAAGCGTTAATCGGAGCAATTAAAAAGTATTTACCAGAAGGACCGCAATATTACCCGGATAATCAAGTAACGGATCATCCAGAGCGATTTATTATTTCAGAGCTTATTCGTGAAAAAGTATTACATTTAACACGTGAAGAAGTACCACATTCTGTAGCGGTTGTTATTGATGCAATTCAAAAGCGTGAGGGCGGAGCGGTTTATATAAACGCAACGATTGTTGTTGAACGTGCATCGCAAAAAGGAATTATTATAGGTAAGCAAGGGAAGATGTTAAAAGAAGTCGGTAAGAGAGCTCGTTTTGACATTGAAGCACTTCTTGGTTCTAAAGTATTTTTAGAAGTATGGGTGAAAGTGCAAAAAGATTGGCGTAATAAGATGTCACAGCTTCGTGACCTTGGTTTCCGTGAAGACGAGTATTAATATGAAGTAAAGTTGTGATCAGTGGATGTTTTGTTCATCCGCTGATTATTGGTTTTTATGAACCTTGATAAATTAGGAAAAATTTTTCTCACATGAAAATGAACAAAATGGGTCAACTTAATAACAACAAAAGAAATTGGTTTATAGGCTACGCTTATTGAGAAAGGTGGATTCTTATGCTAGATTTTACCTGGAAGTTTTTCTCCAAAACAGGAAGCATTGAAACGTATTTGCTTTTGAAAGAAATGGAAAAAGACGTAAACGATGAGATGGATCAACATGAAGAGGAGTTAGCGCATCTAGACTCTCCAATTTCTTGACCCGTTTTGTTCAAACCTTGGATGGTGACGAACATGTTTCAAAAAGTTGAGGGCATTGTTATCCGTACGACAGATTACGGAGAAACAAATAAGATTGTTACAATATACTCACGGGAATTTGGTAAGGTAAGTGCAATGGCAAGAGGGGCGAAAAAGCCGAAGAGTCGGTTAGCAGCTATTTCGCAACTTATGACACATGGTCATTTTCTTATTCAAATGGGATCTGGACTTGGAACTTTGCAACAAGGCGAGATTATTTCATCTATGAAAGAAATTCGCGAGGATATATTTTTAACTGCTTATGCATCATTTATTATTGAATTAACCGATAAAGCAACAGAAGATAAGAAGCATAATCCATATTTATTTGAAATGTTATATCAAACGTTGCATTATATGTGTGAGGGTGTTGATCCAGAAGTATTATCATTAATTTATCAAACGAAAATGCTTCCGGTATTAGGGATGCGCCCGTACTTTGATACATGTGCTATTTGTCATCAAGAAACAGATTTTGTCGCCTTCTCTGTCCGGGAAGGCGGTTTTCTGTGCTCGCGTCATGCGGAGCAAGATCCGTATCGCATTCCGGTGGGAGAGGCTGTTCATAAATTATTACGTCTCTTTTTTCACTTTGATTTACACCGGCTCGGTAATGTATCGGTGAAGGATAGTACAAAAAAACAAATGCGCACAGTATTGAATACATATTATGACGAATATTGTGGGATTTATTTGAAAACAAGGCGTTTCTTGGAACAACTTGATAAGTTTCAAATATAAAAAGGGCCGTATACGGTCCTTTTTACATACTTTCTTTTTCGAATAGCATATTTAGTATATAATATTTAAGAGATAGTATAACTTTTTTCGTTGTGCATTAAAGGTGGTGATTATCATAGAGCTGAATAAACGGCAAGAGCATATCATTCAGATTGTAAAAGATCACGGTCCTATTACAGGGGAGTCAATTGCTGGGCAATTGGGTTTAACACGTGCAACGCTAAGACCAGACTTAGCAATTTTAACGATGGCTGGTTATTTAGAAGCGCGTCCACGTGTAGGTTATTTTTATACGGGTAAAACCGGGGGACAGCTATTATCTGAAGCTGTTAAGAAAATTAAAGTGCAAGATTATCAATCTAGACCGGCTGTAATTGATAAAAATGTATCAGTATACGATGCAATCTGTACTATGTTTCTAGAGGACGTTGGTACATTATTTGTTGTAGATCAAGCTACTTTATTAGTTGGCGTTGTATCTCGTAAAGATTTATTACGAGCTAGCTTAGGAAAGCAGGATTTAACCTCTCTTCCGGTTAATATTATCATGACAAGGATGCCAAACATTGCGATGTGTCGCAGGGAGGATTCTTTATATGATATTGCGATGGAATTAATAGAAAGACAGATTGATGCGATGCCGGTTGTGAAGGATACGAAACAAGGTTTAGAAGTGATTGGACGAATTACAAAAACAAATATTACACGTGCGTTTGTAAATTTAGTAAATAACGAATAAGTGTAATTTGTTTAAAGTGAGGTAATGTAATGGATAATAAAATCGTATATGTCGTATCTGACTCTGTAGGAGAAACGGCTGATTTGGTTGTTAGAGCGGCAATGGGACAGTTCCCATTCGCTCCTGATATTAGGCGTGTACCGTATGTAGAAGATACAGGGACATTAAAAGAAGTAATCTCGATTGCCAAGAGCAATCAAGCGCTTATTTGTTTTACGTTAGTAAAGCCTGATATGCGTCAATATTTATTGACAGAAGCGGCAAAAGAAGGAGTAGAGGCATACGATATTATCGGACCTCTTATCGATCAAATTGAAGAAATTACAGGGCAAGTACCAAGGTATGAGCCAGGTGTCGTTCGAAGATTAGATGAAGAGTACTTTAAAAAAATTGAAGCGATTGAATTTGCAGTTAAGTATGATGATGGTAGAGATGCACGTGGTATTTTAAAAGCTGATATCGTGTTGATTGGAATTTCACGTACATCAAAAACACCACTTTCACAATATTTAGCGCATAACAAACGTTTGAAAGTTGCTAATGTACCACTTGTACCGGAAGTGGATCCGCCTGAGGAATTATATCAAGTGGCAAAAGAGAAATGTTTCGGTTTGAAAATTATACCAGATAAGTTAAATCATATTCGAAAAGAACGATTGAAATCACTTGGATTAAGTGATGGAGCAACATATGCAAATATTAATCGTATTCAAGAAGAAATTGATCATTTTGAGGAAGTAATTAGTAAAATAAATTGTCAAGTGATTGATGTATCAAATAAGGCAATTGAAGAAACAGCAAATATTATTGTGAATGCAGTGCAAAACCAAAAAATGTTTTAGCACATTTACCAAAGGTGAATGTGCTTTTTTCGCTCGTGAGAAGGCGTTAGAGGAAGATGCGAAGTAGAGCATGAACTTTCGGCTTAGTAATAGAATATAGCGGAATGGTTATACTTATATTCTTCTGTTTTTTAATTATGCTAAAGGAACGATTTCGTTATCTTTAAGTGTAAGATGAAAATTAAAGGGATATGTAGCGTAGTTGAAGAAAATATATTATAATAAAAAATTGTGATAAAAACCTATATTTTACGTTTAGACTTTAATTTTTCAGAATAAACTAGGGATAGGATTTTCGAAAAAGACATGTATTTACGTTAAATCGACAAAATCTAGACAAGAAAACGCACATTATGGAAGGATTCACAGAAGGGATGTAGAATACAGAAATATGCAAAACATCAGATAAGATATTATTTGATGCAGATGCGTAATCCCGTGAAGAATGCAATTGTGCAAGTTGGAACAAAATTTTATGTCGAAATTTTGTTTGTCGTATCCTATGCTCATCGTTCAAGAAAACAGCAAGGTAATTGGGTCTATGTAGATTCTGAGCAAGATGAAGTTGATTGTTATATTTATTAACATGCAAAAGCTACAGATCTCATGATCATACAGGCTATAGTGCTTCTTGCTAGTCTTCTTGTGAAAAAGGAGTATATGTATTGTCTCCAGGAGATACATTTGTAACAGATGAGCAAATGTATACAATTTTATATAGTAGTATGTATCTGCGAATTTACGCAGACTGGGGACTTATACGAAAGGTCCAAAATCGTTTACACAATGTGATCGACAGTACTTTCTAACAAATTTAGAAAAATATTGTCGAATTATAAAGGAATCTTTTAATTTATATCGAATACAAAATACGACACGGAGATGGAGTTATGGGGAACAGAATTCCTGAAGAAGTTGTTGAACAGATTCGGACATCATCCGATATTGTAGAAGTGATTGGTGAGTATGTTCAACTTAGAAAGCAGGGGCGTAACTATTTCGGCCTTTGTCCATTTCATGGTGAGAATTCTCCTTCATTCTCTGTTTCATCTGATAAGCAAATTTTTCATTGTTTCGGATGTGGAGAAGGTGGAAATGTATTTTCTTTTCTTATGAAAATGGAAGGACTTGCTTTCACAGAGGCTGTTCAAAAGCTTGGCGAAAGAAATGGAATTGCAGTTGCAGAATATACATCAGGGCAAGGACAACAACAACAAGAAGACATATCTGATGACACTGTCATCATGCAACAGGCTCATGAACTTTTGAAAAAGTATTATCATCATTTATTAGTAAATACAGAAGAAGGAAATGAAGCACTTTCATATTTATTAAAACGTGGTATTACAAAAGAGATGATTGAGAAATTTGAAATTGGTTATGCATCACAAGCTTGGGATGCAGCAACGAAAATTTTACAAAAAAGAGGTTTGTCGCTATCTAGTATGGAACAGGCTGGCCTTCTTGTAAGAAGTGAGAAGGATGGCAGTCATTATGACCGCTTCCGCGGAAGAGTTATGTTTCCGATTTATACTTTACAAGGTAAGGTGATAGCGTTTAGTGGAAGGGCATTAGGAGATGACACTCCGAAATATTTGAATAGTCCTGAAACACCGATTTTTTACAAAAGTAAGCTGTTGTATAATTTCCACCAAGCAAGGCCGTTTATTAGAAAACGTGGGCAGGTTGTCCTTTTTGAAGGTTATGCCGATGTACTAGCCGCGGTGAAAAGTGGTGTGGAAGAAGCTGTTGCGACAATGGGAACAGCTTTAACTGAAGAACAAGCGAAACTTCTGCGACGTAACGTTGAAACTGTTGTTCTTTGCTATGATGGTGATAAAGCAGGGCGAGAAGCGACGATGAAAGCAGGGCAATTACTATTGCAAGTTGGTTGCCAAGTGAAAGTTACATCCTTGCCAGATAAGCTTGACCCTGATGAATATGTGCAACAATATGGGACAACCGCTTTTGAAAATCTTGTGAAATCAAGTATAAGTTTTGTTGGTTTCAAAATAAATTATTTGCGTTTAGGGAAAAATTTGCAAGATGAGTCTGGCAAAGAAGAATATGTAAAAAGTGTTTTAAAAGAGTTATCATTGCTACAGGATGCGATGCAGGCGGAATCATATTTAAAATCATTATCGCAAGAATTTTCGTATTCAATGGAAACACTTTTGAATCAATTGCACCAATATCGCAAAGAACAAAAGGTACAGCAAAAACAAATAAAGCAGGTTTCTAAGCCATCTCAAATTGTTCAAACGAAACCGAAATTAACAGGTTTTGAAAGGGCAGAAAGAGAAATTATTTACCATATGTTGCAAAGTGCAGAAGTGACAGTGCGTATGGAACCACATATAGAAGATTTTTATACAGAAGAACATAAAGGGATTTTATATGAACTATACGCATATTATGAAAAGGGAAATGAACCTTCAGTCGGAACATTTTTAAGTTGGCTCTCTGATGAAAAGTTGAAAAATATTATTACTGATATTTCGACGGATGAATTTATTAATCCAGAGTACACAGAAGAAGCGTTACAAGGTCATTTGGAGGCGCTAAGACGCCATAAAGAAAAACTTGAAAAGATGGAAATTATCTTTAAAGTAAAACAAATGGAAAAAACAGATCCTGTAGAGGCTGCTAAATATTATGTGGCATATTTACAAAGTCAAAAAGCAAGAAAATAGCTTTTTCGATAAAGTTTTAGTATAATGAATGTTTGTATCTCGCGTAAGGAGGGGAACAGATGGCTGATAAACCAGCTCGTTCTAAACAAATTGAAACTGAAATGACCCTTGAGCAAGTGAAAGAACAACTCACTGAGCTCGGAAAAAAACGTGGCGTTCTTACATATGAAGAGATTGCAGAACGCATGAATGGATTTGAAATTGAATCCGATCAAATGGATGAATACTATGAATATTTAGGTGAACAAGGGATTGACTTAGTTGGTGACAATGACAACGACGAAGGTCCTAATAATCGTCAAATTACAAAAACGGAAGAAGAATTTGACCTTAATGATTTAAGTGTGCCGCCAGGTGTGAAAATCAATGACCCTGTTCGTATGTACTTAAAAGAAATTGGTCGTGTAGACTTACTATCTGCTGAAGAAGAAATTCGACTTGCGACACGTATTGAAGAAGGCGATGAAGAAGCAAAACGCCGTCTTGCGGAAGCAAACTTACGTCTTGTAGTAAGTATTGCAAAGCGCTACGTGGGCCGTGGTATGCTTTTCTTAGACTTAATCCAAGAAGGAAATATGGGTCTAATTAAGGCAGTTGAAAAGTTCGACTACCGTAAAGGTTTTAAATTTAGTACGTATGCAACTTGGTGGATTCGCCAAGCTATTACACGTGCGATTGCAGACCAAGCGCGAACAATTCGTATTCCAGTTCATATGGTTGAAACAATTAATAAGTTAATCCGTGTACAACGTCAATTATTACAAGATTTAGGACGCGAACCATCTCCTGAAGAGATTGGTGAAGAAATGGATCTTGCTCCAGAAAAAGTACGCGAAATCTTAAAGATTGCACAGGAGCCAGTTTCTCTTGAAACACCAATTGGTGAAGAAGACGACTCCCATTTAGGTGACTTTATCGAAGACCAAGAAGCAACATCGCCTGCGGACCATGCAGCGTATGAATTGCTAAAAGAACAATTAGAAGATGTGTTAGATACACTAACAGATCGTGAAGAAAATGTTCTGCGTCTTCGTTTTGGTTTAGATGATGGACGAACTCGTACGCTTGAAGAAGTTGGGAAAGTATTCGGCGTAACGAGAGAACGTATTCGTCAAATTGAAGCGAAAGCACTTCGCAAATTAAGACATCCAAGCCGTAGTAAGCGTCTTAAGGATTTCTTAGAATAGGCTACCTTTAAGTTTACTTCACTTTTGTGAAGTAAACTTTTTTATTTTGTTAATTTTTGTTAAAATTTATCTATCGGCAACGATTACAATTTCTTGTAATTTATTTTACAGAATTGTCTTTTGATTTGCAAATGCTCATTTTTCGATTTTTCGATTTATTTTGTTTATTATATACAAAATAATATGTAGAAAAGTAAAAAATATGATGAGAAACGTTAGTAATTATCGAAATAATATGCGATATAATAGTGAAAATCAATAAAATGAATTTACGGAATATTTTTAACAAGTAGTAGTTTACTCTTTTCTGATAGGGCGTTTTCAAGTACAATATAAATGACTGAATCATCTAACTATTTAGTGGTATAGAGGGGGGAGAAGAGATATGAAACGTAATCCGTTGATTCCGTTCGCTCTTATTGCAGCATTAGGTATTATCGTTATGTTTGTATTTTCATTTCAGGGGCTAAATAAATCTAAAGAGTTAGCTGATGCAAAAAATGGTGGGAAACCAGCACAAACAGCATCAAAGCCAGAGGATATTGTAAAGCAAAGCTGTACGAGCTGTCATGGTGATCAGTTACAAGGAGCGGTAGGCCCTAATTTACAAAAAATTGGTGGGAAACTTTCAAAAGATGAAATTAAAGAAGTTCTGTCAAAAGGAAAAGGAAATATGCCAGCTAATTTAATTCCAGCTGATCAAGCAACGAAAGTAGCTGATTGGTTATCGAAGAAAAAATAAAGTATAGAAAAACAAGTCTTTTGCTTTTTGCAAAAGGCTTGTTTTTCTATACTATCTAAAATACGATTAGTAATAGAGAATTGAAGTATTGTTATGGACTTGCAACAACTACTATAAATTCATTATCATGGAGACAGACTGAGAAGAGAAGGAGTAATGGAAATACATGAATGAAGTAAAGCTTTCGAAACGATTAGAAGAAGTTGTGAGGGAGATTCCGGTAGGCTCTACAGTAGCTGATATTGGATCGGATCATGCGTATTTACCGTGTTATACAATTATAAATAATATTGCTACAAAAGCAGTTGCAGGAGAGGTTGTAGATGGACCGTTTCGCTCTGCACAAGCAACTGTAGCTGAAAGTGGCTTACAAGATAAAGTAGACGTTCGTAAAGGGAATGGATTAGCTGTTATAGTGCCAGGAGAAGTAGATGTTATTACGATTGCTGGTATGGGTGGAGCGTTAATTCGTGACATTTTAGAAAGTGGTAAAGAAAAATTAGAAGGTGTAACACGTTTAATCTTACAGCCGAATATTGCAGCACACCATATCCGTGAATGGTTTATTGAAAATGGATGGGAGCTTATCCGTGAGAAAATTGTAATAGAAGACGGAAAGATTTACGAGATTTTAGTCGGAGAGCGAGGAGATACAGCAGTACCTTACTCTGAAAATAAACAAGCTGAATTGTTTATGGGTCCATTTTTAATAAAAGAAAAAAGTGAAGCTTTTATTGAAAAGTGGGAAGGGGAATTGAAAAACTTCCAAAATATTTTAAAACAGTTAGAACGTGCAGCAGAGTCTGAAGAGACAAAAGCGAAGCGTGCAGAAGTAGAAGCGAAAATGAAAATGATAGGAGAGGTTTTATCATGAGTAAAATTCCGAATGGTCATGAAATTATTTCTTTGTTTGAAGGTATGTATCCGAAGCATTTAGCGATGGAAGGGGATAAGATTGGCTTACAGATTGGAGCGCTTAATAAACCTGTCCAGCACGTATTAATCGCGTTAGATGTAACTGAGGAAGTTGTGGACGAGGCGATCCAATTAGGAGCGAATATCATTATAGCGCACCATCCTTTAATCTTTAATCCATTAAAAGCGATTCATACAGATAAGGCGTACGGAAGAATTATTGAAATGTGTATTAAAAATGATATTGCGGTTTATGCCGCACATACAAATGTAGATATTGCTAAGGGCGGGGTAAATGATTTACTTGCTGATGCGTTAGGGTTACAAAATACAGAAGTATTAGCTCCTACATATGCAGAAGAAATGAAAAAAATTGTTGTATTTGTTCCAGTAACCCATGCAGAAGAAGTGCGCAAAGCTCTTGGAGATGCGGATGCAGGTCATATCGGTAATTATAGCCACTGTACGTTCGGTAGCGAAGGGGTAGGTACGTTTATCCCTCAAGAAGGTACAAATCCTTATATCGGAGAAACTGGGCAGTTAGAACGTGTGGAAGAGATACGTGTCGAAACGATTATTCCAGCTTCATTACAAAGAAAAGTTATTAAAGCGATGTTGGCAGCCCATCCATATGAAGAAGTGGCATATGATGTATATCCGCTTGATAATAAAGGTGAAACATTAGGTCTTGGTAAAATAGGGTATTTACAAGAAGAAATGACGCTTGAGCAGTTTGCTTTACATGTGAAACAATCATTACATGTAAAGGGTGCAAGAGTTGTTGGAAAGTTAGATGATAAGGTGCGTAAAGTAGCTGTACTTGGTGGTGACGGTAATAAATATATAAACCAAGCGAAATTTAAAGGAGCAGATGTATATGTAACAGGTGATATGTATTATCATGTTGCTCACGATGCGATGATGATTGGTTTAAATATAGTCGATCCAGGACATAACGTTGAAAAAGTAATGAAGCAAGGTGTACAAAAACAATTGCAAGAAAAAGTAGATGTGAAAAAATTCAATGTACACATTCACGCTTCGCAGTTACATACAGATCCATTCACATTTGTATAAGAAAAATAAAAACCGTTGCTCATGTAGGCAACGGTTTTTATTATTGTTCTTTTTTCACTTTTACACGAGGTAGTATCTTTTGAAGTGGTACTTTTCGAATTCTGTCCCATGTAGCTGGATTCATTGGGTCATATTGATCTAAGAAAGCAATAACTTCTTTTGTAATTGGCGTTGGAGTAGAAGCACCTGCTGTAACAGCTACGTTTTCTACACCTTGTAGCCATTCTAATTGGATTTCACTTACGTCTGCAACGCGGTATGCTGTCGTACCAGCGATTTCTTGTGATACTTGTGCTAAACGGTTTGAGTTGTTACTTTTCGGATCACCGACAACAATTGTTAAATCTGCAACATCAGCTTGTTTAGCGACAGCTTCTTGGCGAACTTGAGTTGCTAAACAAATTTCCTTGTGGAATTCTGCTGTTGGAAATTTTTTCTGAATGTCCTCCATTAAATGTTGAACATCCCATTGACTCATTGTTGTTTGATTCGTAACTAAAATTTTATCCGTTGGAATTTCTAGTGTTTTTAAATCATCAGCTTTTTCGATAAGATGAACGATATCAGGTGCGATACCAACTGCGCCTTCTGGTTCTGGATGATTTTTTTTGCCGATATAAATGACATGGTATCCTTCAGCTTTCTTTGCTTCGATAAGGTCATGTGTTTTTGTAACATCTGGACAAGTTGCATCAATTGTCGTTAAACCTTTTTCTTTTGCACGTTGTTTAACTTCTGGAGAAACACCGTGTGCAGTGAAAATAACAGTACCAGAATCGATTTTGTCTAAAATTTCTAATCGACTTGGACCGTCTAATGTAATGATGCCATCCTCTTCGAAAGCATCTGTGACATGCTTATTGTGAACAATCATACCTAAAATATAAATGGGTCTCGGTAATGATTTATCTAATGCGGCGTTACGTGCAATAACCATTGCGTCAACAACACCATAGCAATAACCACGAGGGGAAATTTTAACAATCTTCATGTGAGTAATCCTCTCCTTCTAAACAAGGGATACTTTTGTGCATAGTCCATTACATTATAAAGGAGGAGTGGATAGAAAACAAAGGATTGTTACACATATAGTTTTGGTTTTGTTGCGGATTGTTGAACGGGTTCTTTCGGAACCTCTTTTTCTATTACCGGTTCAAGCACTATTTTTTTTCGTTTCCTTTTTGGAGGTGGAGGAGGTGGAGTTGCTACCTCAACCTGTTCTGTTGCATCTTCAGTTTGATTTTCTTCCGTACTTTTTCCAGAGGTGAGGATTTTAACAATGCTTGGTAGACTACGCATAATGGGACCGTACTGTTCGACAACAGGACCGACAGATTGCACGACTTGAGATACTTTTTCGATATTATTTATCATATTAGTTGGGTTCGAAATTAAATTTGAAAAAAAACTACCGATGCCGCTGCTAGATGCCGCTGCAGTTGTAGCTGACGCAGCACCACGTGTATCATTTGATTCATACATTTGAGGTGGTATCATCTGCTCTGGATATTGCTGCATGTATGGCTGATATTGTTGTGTATATTGTTGTTGGTATGGCTGTTGGTATGACTGTTGCTGTTGATATTGGGGCGGCGGTTGTTGGTGCATCATCGGTGGCCCTTCCATTTGTCGATAAGGAGGGACCATTTGCATGAAAGGTTCGGTTGGATCGTGTTTTTTAAAGAGTTTAGCAAGGAAACCTTTCTTTTTTTGAGCCATCGGTGGTAGTTGTGGAATCGGATATGGTGTGTAAGATTGTTGTCCTCGATTCGGATACATTTGTCTTATAGGGGATTTCGGAAACATGTGGGAAATCCTCCTTTCTTCAGTTAGGTATATACACATACAATATGCAATGGAAGGAAAGAAGGTTAGTTTTTGAGATAAAAACCTAAACTAAAGATGGATTTTACTTGTAGATTTCGATATAATGTAGACTTGACTGATTTGTGCGCAGTAGAAATTTTAGAAAGAAGGTGTAACTTATGACACTACAAACTTTTACACAGTATGATTTTAAACCATTTTTAATAGATGCAGTTCGTGAACTACGCTTTACAGAGCCAACAGGAATTCAAAAGAAAATTTTCCCGGTCGTGAAAAAAGGTGTGAGTATAATTGGACAATCCCAAACTGGTTCTGGGAAAACACATGCATACTTACTTCCTACATTAAACAGAATTGATGCAAGTCGTGAAGAGGTACAACTTGTTATTACAGCGCCTACTCGTGAGTTAGCACAACAAATTTACGAAGAAATTGTGAAACTAACAAAGTTCTGTGCAGAAGATCAAATGATTACAGCACGCTGTTTAATTGGTGGAACTGATAAACAACGATCAATTGAAAAGTTGAAAAAACAACCTCATATTGTAGTTGGAACGCCAGGACGTATTAAAGATTTAGTAGAAGAAAAGGCGCTATTTGTTTATAAAGCGGATACTATTATTGTCGATGAAGCGGACTTAATGCTTGATATGGGATTCATTCAAGATGTAGATAAAATTGCGGCACGTATGCCTAAAAATCTGCAAATGTTAGTTTTCTCTGCAACAATTCCTCAAAAATTAAAACCATTTTTGAAGAAATATATGGAGAATCCAGAACATATTCATATTAATCCGAAGCAAGTTGCAGCAGGAAATATTGATCATTACCTTGTGCCTTCAAGACACCGTAATAAAACTGAATTAGTGAAAAATATGCTACTTCAATTTAAACCATATTTAGCAATTGTCTTTACAAACACAAAGAAGAAGGCTGACGAAGTAGCCGATGGATTAGCAGAACGTGGATTAAAAGTAGGGCGTATACACGGTGATTTATCACCACGTGATCGTAGAAAAATGATGAAACAAGTTCGTGATTTAGAGTTCCAATACATTGTCGCAACAGATTTGGCGGCACGCGGTATTGATATTGAAGGAATTAGCCATGTTATTAACTATGAACTTCCACCAGATTTAGATTTCTTCGTTCACCGTGTTGGAAGAACTGCACGTGCGGGTCATTCAGGTATTGCAGTGACGATTTATGATCCAGCAAATGAAGAAGCGTTAGATAGTTTGGAAAAACAACGTCATATCGAGTTTAAACATGTAGATTTACGCGGAGATGAATGGGCGGATTTAGGTGACCGTCGTCGTCGTAAGAGCCGTAAAAAACCAAGTGATGGACTAGATGTTATGGCGACAAAAGTTGTTAAGAAGCCGAAAAAAGTAAAACCAAACTATAAACGAAAACTTGCAACAGAACGTGACAAAGTGAAGAAAAAATATAGCAATAAAAAAAGATAAGGGATTTCCCTTATTTTTTTTTATCTCACTGCTTGAGAGAAAGTCGTTTAATGTAGACTAATAATTAGTGAGGGGTAGAAAAAACGTTGACTAAAGTTTCGCTTTATTGGGTTAATTTTAGTATAGAGTTCAGATTGTTTGAATAGTCCGTTTAATTTATGTAGTGCCTTTTGTGTGAACAAACAATTCGCTACATATTTCTACAAATTATGCTATCATTATATCTATTGTATATTGAAGAGGTGATTGTATGTTAAAGATTGGATCTCATGTTTCTATGAGTGGTAAGAAAATGTTATTAGCAGCAAGTGAAGAGGCTGTTTCATACGGTGCAACGACGTTTATGATTTATACAGGTGCACCGCAAAATACACGAAGAAAACCAATTGAAGAATTGAACATAGAAGCAGGAAGAAAACATATGGAACTAAACGGTATTGAAGAAATTATCGTACATGCGCCATACATTATTAATCTTGGGAATACGACGAAGCCAGAAACATTCCAATTAGGTGTAGACTTCCTTCGCATGGAAATTGAAAGAACATCGGCATTAGGTGTAGCGAAACAAATCGTTCTTCACCCAGGTGCGCACGTTGGTGCAGGAGCGGATGCTGGTATTCAACAAATTATTAAAGGGCTTAATGAAGTATTAACGCCAGAGCAGACGGTTAACATTGCGTTAGAAACGATGGCAGGAAAGGGAACGGAATGCGGTCGTAGCTTTGAAGAAATTGCGAAAATTATTGATGGTGTGAAATATAATGAAAAACTATCTGTATGTTTTGATACGTGTCATACGCATGATGCAGGTTATGACCTTGTAAATGATTTTGACGGTGTGTTAAACGAATTTGATAAAATTGTTGGGATAAATCGTTTACAAGTACTTCATATTAACGATAGCAAAAATGTACGCGGAGCTGGAAAAGACCGTCATGAAAATATTGGTTTTGGTCATATTGGCTATAAGGCATTGCATCACATTGTGCATCACCCACAACTTACGCACGTACCAAAAATTCTTGAAACGCCGTATGTAGGTGAAGATAAAAAAGATAAGAAGCCACCATATAAATTAGAAATCGAAATGCTGAAAGATGGTACTTTTGATGAAGGGATTCTTGAAAAAATTAAAGCGCAATAAGGAGGGGATTTTCCCCTCCTTATTTTAATAGCTGCTGAAATAAAATATTTACTTGTTGGGCAGTGGCAGGAGTAGTTACTTTAGCGATTTGTTTTAACAAATCTAGTCGCTCGGTATTATCGTAAATGTTAATGTTTTTCCCTTTCATAAGTAAAACGATTTTATCAGCTTGTGCAGTTGTGATTGGAACTTCGTATTCTTTACTATATTTCAATAGTTCTTTTGTAGAAATATGATTTAATTTTTTGTTCACAATTTGTTTAATGAGGTTCATCGTGTTGTCCTCCTTCACACGTTCTTCTATCGAAATATATGTACGCATAGCTTGTACATATTCGTATCAAGGTGCATTTTTTCAATGGGGAAAAGAAGCTTATGTTATAATATAAGAACAAAACTATAGATAAAGAGTATAAGGAGGACTTATGGAAAAAAAGCAACATCGAAAAGAAAGTGTTATTCATCTTGTATATCGTTTAGTTATGATTGTCTTTGGGGCAGCGTGTGCGGCGGTAGCGATTGAACTGTTTTTAATGCCAAATAAAATTATTGATGGTGGAATTATTGGTATTTCTCTTATATTAGATTATCTTACTCCTAATATTTGGTGGTTAAGCTTTTCTACTTTAGTTGTTATCCTCAACATTCCTTTTATGTACTCCGGGTATAAGCAAATTGGAAAAACATTCATGTTATCTTCAGCATTTGGAATTGTAGCTTTAGCATTTATTGAATCAACGTTGCATGCTATCCCGCCATTTACAACAGAGCCGATTTTAGCAACAGTTTTCGGCGGTCTTATTTTAGGGATTGGTGTAGGACTTGTTATTCGTCATGGTGGATCGTTAGACGGGACCGAAATTATGGGAATTCTATTAACGAAGAAATTACCGTTTTCTGTTGGTGAATTCGTAATGTTTGTGAACTTATTCATTTTTGCATGGGCAGCATTTGTTTTTGGTGTTGAACAAGCGATGTATTCTGTTATGACGTACTATATCGCATTCAAAACAATTGATACGGTAATTCAAGGATTAGACGAAACGAAAGCAGTTTTAATAGTATCGGATCAATATGAGGAAGTATCAAATGCGATTTTACACCGCCTTGGTCGTGGAACAACAAAACTTGTTGCTAAAGGTGGCTATACAGATAAAGAAAAAGAAGTTATTTATGCAGTTGTAACACGTCTGGAAGTGACGAAGTTAAAATCAATTGTGCATGAAATTGATGAAAACGCATTTGTTACGATTATGAATACACAAGAGACAAATGGTGGTAAGTTTAAATCAGCAATTCACTAAAAAGTTAATTGTAATATCTTTTGAAAGCAGAGAATTCTTCTCTGCTTTTTGTTATAATAATAAGGTTTCTTGAAATAAAGAATATATTTTAGGCAGATTGGTTTACAACTATAATAAGCTGTACTATAATTCAAATAGAGATAAATCGGAATCATTCTGAATTAAAATAGGTGAGATGCTATGAATAATATATTGGAAATAGAAGGATTAACGTTTCGGTATGAAGATCGCAACGTGTTAGAAGATATTAATTTGCAAGTTCCGAAGGGAGCTTTTTTAGGTTTAGTTGGACCGAATGGTTCAGGGAAATCGACTTTACTTAAATGCTTATTGGGTGTTTTAAAACCAAAGCAAGGAAGTATTAGATTGTTTGGCATTGATAGTAAGAAATTTAAAGAGTGGAATAAAGTTGGTTATGTATCCCAAAAGGCAAGTAGCTTTAACTCAGGTTTCCCGGCAACTGTTTTCGAGGTTGTTTCAATGGGGCTCGTTTCGAAAAAAGGGCTTTTTCGCTTTTTTACGAAAGACGATAATGTGAAAGTAGAAAAAGCGATTGCTGATGTAGGTATGAGCGAGTTTCGAGGTCGCAACATTGGAGAACTTTCTGGTGGACAACAACAGCGTGTATTTATTGCTCGTGCACTTGTAAGTGATCCGGAATTGCTTATTTTGGACGAGCCTACTGTTGGGATTGATGTGAAAAATGTGGCAAGTTTTTATGAGATATTAGAGGATTTAAACAAAAGATTGGGAATTACGTTAATTCTTGTTACGCACGATATGGGTGCTGTAACAGAGAAGGTGACGCATGTTGCATGTTTGAATCAGCATTTACATTTCCATGGGAATGTAGAGAAATTCCGAGAGTTAGAAGATGCAGAAATGTCGATTTTATATGGACATCATGTTCATCGCTTAGAACATGAACATGGGCATCACGGGAGGATATAATGATACAGGATTTTTTACAATATGATTTTTTACGTAATTCCTTATACGCTGGTATTTTAATAGGACTTGTCGCACCACTTATCGGCGTGTTCGTTGTAATTCGCCGCATGTCGCTTATTGCGGATGCATTAAGTCATGTGACGTTATCAGGAATTGCAGCAAGTTTATTACTTGAAAAGACAATCTTTACCGGTGGGTTTTTAAACCCTTTATATATGGGGATGTTTTTTTCAATCGGTGGAGCATTGCTAATTGAAAAATTACGTACTGTATATAAACATTATCAAGAGTTAGCAATCCCGATTATACTTTCAGCAGGGATGGGGATTGGAGTTATCTTCATCTCACTTGCTAATGGATTCAATACGGATTTATTTAGTTATTTATTTGGTAGTGTAAGTGCTGTAACAAGTGCGGATTTAATTATTATTGGTATAGTAGCAATTGTTGTTATTGCGACGATTGTTTTATTATACAAAGAGTTGTTTTTACTATCATTTGATGAGGAATACGCTGTATCAACCGGTTTAAGTGCAAAGTGGATTCACTTTATCTTCATTATATTAGTTGCTCTTGTAATTGCGGTATCAATGCGTGTTGTAGGTGTTCTTCTCGTATCATCTTTAATGACGTTACCAGTTGCAGCAAGTATTCGTATTGCAAAAGGATTTAAACAAACAATTTTCTTTTCCATTTTATTTGGTGAAATTGCAGTAATTGGTGGAATGTTTGCTTCGTATCAACTTGATTTAGCTCCAGGTGGTACAATTGTTATGATAGCGGTTCTTATTTTAATTGGTGCAATTTTATGGAAAAAGAAAAAAACTGCATAAAGTAGGGATAGGTATGAATCTAACAGAAGCTTTACGCCTAATGAAGGAAAAGGGATACAAACATACAGGGAAAAGGGAAGAGATGCTGAGATTATTCGCAGCTCATAATCGTTATTTAACTGCGAAAGATGTTTTAGAGCATATGAAGGGTGATTATCCAGGACTTAGTTTTGATACGATTTATCGTAATTTAACGGTTTTTGCTGAAGTCGGTGTTTTAGAGCAAACGGAATTAAATGGTGAAAAGCATTTCCGTTTTACATGCTCCATTATGGAACATCATCATCATTTCATTTGTTTAGATTGTGGTGGTACGAAAGAGATTAATTCCTGCCCGATGGATTTTATGAATAAAGATTTTAAAGGTTATGAGGTAACGGGGCATAAGTTTGAAATATATGGTCGTTGCCCAAAATGTGCAAAATGAGAGGGCTCGTCAGTTATATAACTGACGAGTTTTTAATTTGAATGTAAAAAAAGGTTGCTCACAAAAATTGTGGCAACCTTTTTTTATTGTTCTTGTTTTTCTTTTTCTTTTTCTCGTTCGGCAGCCATTTCAGCAGCGATTACATCAATTTCTTTTTTCAGTTCTTCTACCATTGTTTCTTCTGGTACTTTACGAACGACTTGCCCTTTACGGAATAATAAACCTTCTCCGCGTGCACCGGCAATGCCGATGTCAGCTTCACGAGCTTCACCAGGGCCGTTTACGGCACAGCCGAGTACTGCAACCTTAATTGGAACTTTAAGTGTGGAGATGTATTCTTCGACTTCATTAGCAATGCTAATTAGGTCGATTTCAATACGACCACAAGTTGGACAAGAAATAAGTGTTGCGGCATTAGATGCAAGACCGAATGATTTTAATAGTTCACGTGCAACTTTTACTTCTTCAACTGGATCAGCGCTTAAAGAGATACGAAGTGTATTTCCGATGCCTTTACTTAAAATTGCTCCAAGACCGGCGGCGCTTTTTACAGTCCCAGCAAACAATGTTCCTGATTCTGTAATACCTAAATGTAATGGATAATCAAAAGCGCGAGCAGCTTTTTCGTATGCTTCAATTGCTAAGTTAACATCAGAGGCTTTCATTGATACGATAATATCGTGGAAATCTAAGTCCTCTAAAATTTTAATATGGTGTAGTGCGCTCTCGACCATACCATCGGCAGTTGGATATCCATACTTTTCTAAAATATGACGTTCTAATGAGCCGGCATTTACACCGATACGGATTGGAATGCCACGCTCTTTCGCTGCATTTACAACAGCTTCTACTTTATGGCGACGTCCAATGTTACCTGGATTGATACGTACTTTATCAATGCCGCCTTCGATTGCTTTTAAAGCAAGGCGGTAATCAAAATGAATATCAGCAACAAGTGGAATGTTGATTTGTTTTTTAATATCAGCAATAGCATTTGCTGCGCGTTCGTCTGGAACAGCAACACGAACAACTTGACAGCCAGCTTCTTCTAAACGTTTAATTTCAGCAACTGTAGCCTCAACATCATGCGTTTTTGTTGTCGTCATACTTTGTATAATTAATTCATTGTTACCGCCAATTGTTAAATTACCGACTTTAACTGGACGTGTTTTTGTGCGTTGAGTCATTTCATTCACGAATTGATCGCTCTCCTTATAAAAGAAGTTTCTTATTTTAGTCCCTTACATCAATGATAGTATGTGTGAGAAAGGGCTATAGAAACCAAAGTACTCGGTTTCACTTTTACTATTGTATCAGCGCCTTTATGTAATTGACAAGGATTAAGTGATTGCTTATTGATATAAGGGGAATTTATAAGACTTTCCAACTTGGATTTTTGTAGCAGATGTATTTTTATTTAATTGCTTAAAATCATCAATTACTTTTTCAATAGAAGGAATTTTTTTCTTATTAATCGCTTCTGTAATAGAAAGAACTGTATCACCAGTTTTTACTTCGATTGCTTTATAAGCTATATCCGTTTCTTTTTCTTTTTCTGTTTCTTTCTCTTTATTTTGTTTTGTATCTGTATTTTCTTTTTTTATCGTTTGGGCAGCAGATGTTTTTTTGTATGAACTTAACATCGGTAAAGTACCGATTTTTATG
Organism: Bacillus sp. FSL P2-0099; assembly: GCF_038007445.1. Taxonomy (NCBI): domain Bacteria; kingdom Bacillati; phylum Bacillota; class Bacilli; order Caryophanales; family Bacillaceae; genus Bacillus; species Bacillus sp. FSL P2-0099. The sequence goes on along the minus strand of NZ_JBBOXE010000001.1, from coordinate 4,230,095 downwards.
TCGTAATAAAATATATAACCGAGGACAAGCACGAATAAGAGTACACCTAATCTCTTCATATCCTTCACTCCTTTGCTAGGAATATATGCTTGTCCAAAAAAAAAATGCCTATTTAGGCATTTTTTTATAGTTCTTGTTTTTCTTTCGGCTTTGGAACTTCTTTAATTGTTAAGTATAGAACGATTAAAACAACTGCAATGTAAATGAATGTTGCGCCAGGTACGTTTATTTTGAATAAATCCATAATCATAAAGAAGATTGTTGGAATTGTGTAGCTGTAAGCAGTTAATGTCCAAACTTGTTTATAAGATAATTTGCGTTGACCGCTCATCGCAGAACCGATGAAGGCAAGCAATGTAACTCCTACAAAGGTAATAAATAATTGGAACAAGTACAGTAAGAACCCAATAACGAATAATAAGATTGGATAAATACTGTCAAATAACGAAATGAAATCTTGTAAATCTTTTTTCTCAAGAGATGCGCCTAATAAGTCATTATAGGAGTATGTTTGTGTTTGACCATTCCCCATGGAGACTACTTTATCTTTTAAAACAAATAAACCTGTTTTATTTTGATATTTTTCTAAGTCTGTTGAATTTGGATCAAATACGAAAAGGGCATTTCCATCTTCTTTTTCGATAGGTTGATCAATATCAGCTGTTAGCTCGCCATTTTCAATTTTAAAATCAGGTAAATCTTTTTCGATTACTTTATTTACCATGTTAACACCATCTTGAATAACGCTACCGTACAAGAAAGTTCTTGGAATAGTAGTGATTAGGCAAAGAAGCATAATATACAAAATGGTTTTACCGATTTTTTGAAAACGGAAAAGCGCCATATCTTTAGGCGAATATACGCTTTTTGCTAGCTGTGTAAAAATGGACATAGATTCACTTCCTTTATGTATGTATAAAATCATTGTAACGTACGAATCTAGAGAAGCTCAAGATATATTATATTTACATATAGTAGAGAGGACTAAATTCCTTCTTATTAATTTACTTCTTTTAGTAGAGAAAAATACAATTGACACTTTTCTTTCGTATATGGTAAATTTATCTTACATTTTTCAAACGATATACCTGATTGGAATTTAGTTGTTTTTAATGGTACATACATAATCGTGGACCCTTAGCTCAGTTGGTTAGAGCAGACGGCTCATAACCGTCCGGTCGTAGGTTCGAGTCCTACAGGGTCCATATCCATTTCATATGTTTATTATGTCAGCAGGAAGCTTCCTTGTAGAAGGAAGCTTTTTTTCGGAATATATGAGCATTTTAATTGAAAAGAAGTGGGAATTTTGCTACTTTAATGATAGCAAGACAAAGCGATTTATTTGTTTGCACCCTATGGCAATTAGGGTAGAATGAAGTTGTATGTCACTTAAGTGGCAATACATAAACCGGGAGGAATATAACAATGGCAAAACACGAATTACCAAATTTACCTTATGCGTATGATGCTTTAGAACCTCACTTTGATAAAGAAACAATGAACATCCATCATACAAAACATCACAACACGTATATTACAAACTTAAACGCTGCTTTAGAAGGTCATGCAGAATTAGCTGACAAAAGCGTTGAAGAATTAGTTGCAAACTTAAACGAAGTACCTGAAGCAATCCGTACAGCAGTACGTAACAATGGTGGCGGACATGCTAACCATACATTCTTCTGGACAATCCTATCTCCAAACGGCGGGGGACAACCAGTAGGCGAACTTGCAACTGCGATTGAAGCGAAATTCGGTAGCTTCGATGCATTCAAAGCAGAATTCGCAAAAGCTGGCGCAACTCGCTTCGGTTCTGGTTGGGCTTGGTTAGTAGTAAACAATGGTGAGTTAGAAGTAACAAGCACTCCAAACCAAGATTCTCCTCTAACTGAAGGTAAAACTCCAGTTATCGGTTTAGATGTTTGGGAGCATGCTTACTACTTAAATTACCAAAACCGTCGTCCTGACTACATCGGTGCATTCTGGAACGTTGTAGATTGGAACGTTGCTGAAAAACTTTACCAAGAAGCAAAATAATTAAAGTTAATACAGCTAGAAAAAAGCTAGGGGGTTTGAAGTGAACCCCGAAAACGGGACACCTATCAAAACACCTAAACCATCTGTTCCCTAAATTCTTTAGGGGATAGGTGGTTTAATTTTTCTTGAATTCGCACACAATTGTAGTAATGAATGTATTCTAGCACAATCTTTCGCACAGTTGTGTTGGATACTTTTGTTATCTTTTGTGAGTAGAAAGCTTCACTTTTTAAATGACCAAAGAAGCTTTCCATGACGGCATTATCATGGCAATTTCCTCTCCGGGACATGCTGGTGATAATGCCGTTTTCTTTGGCACATGCTTGAAATTCCTTCGCTGTATAAATACTCCCTTGATCTGAGTGAAGGATCACATCTTTTATTTTTCTTCCTCGCATTGCTTGTTTTAATGTCTTCATCGCTAATGTTAGTGTTTGTGACTCACTGATGACATAACTAATAATTTCACGATTAAAGGCATCCATAATCGTCGATAAATACAAGGTACGCTCTCCAAATAATAAGTAAGTCACATCTGTGAACCACTTTTCATTTGGGGCTGATGCTTCAAATTGACGCTCCAATCGATGAGGAGCTACCACTGGTTCCGCACCATTCATATATTTCTTTTTCTTTCGACGCACTTTTGAGAGTATATGATATTGTCTCATAATCCGTAATACTTTTTTATGATTCACACACAGTCCCATTTTTCGAAGAGTGGCGGTCACTCTTCGATATCCATACCGCAATTTATGCCTAAGGCAGATTTTCTTTACTTTCTCTTCTATCTCGTCTTTAGGGCGTTCGGCTATCTGTAACCAACGATAAAATGAGGAACGTGGTAACTCTAATACTTTACACAGTTCTTGTACGGTTATTTTTGTTTTTAATTCATTCCATAGGGTAATAACGGTATGTGGTTTCAGCTCCTTTCGATTTCCAGATACTTTCCCCATACAAGTAATTTTGTTTTTAAATGTTTATTTTCTAATCGTAGCTGTTCCAATTCACTTAGCTCTTTTGACCCTTTTCCATAAGAATATTGTTTTCCTACAGGTTGTTGAAAACGATATGTTTGATCTGTACGATACCATTTCATCCATGTCTTAATTTGGGAAACATTTTTAATGCCGAGTGTCTCCATAATGGTACGATTTGAATAACCATCCTTTTTCATCTCAATCACTTTCCACTTTATTTCTTCTGGGTAATGAACTCTTGTCTTCAAACGAAAAACACCTCCATTGAATTTGCATACTTAGTATGCGAATTCAGGAGGTGTTTTTTTCATGTACCACTATTCGGGTTCACTTCAGTTTTCTCCTAGCTTTTTTCTATGTTCTCCTTTTACATAATTGAGCTTGTCTTTGGAAGACTAGAACATGAAGTAAAGGAGAGTTGTGTATGAAGTGGAAACATGTAATCGGTGATGTTGAAGTGAATCGGGATTTAGTATTATTGCTCGTTATAGGAGGTTTATACACGCTCGCAATTTCTTTATCGAATACGTTTGTAAACATTTATTTATGGAAGCAAACACAAAATTATGTGAATCTGGGCTTGTATAATTTGGCCAGCGTTGTATTGCAGCCTCTAACATTTCTTGTGGGCGGGAAATTAGCGAAACGTATTGATCGCTCGATTTTATTGAGAATCGGTGTAGGCACGTTAGCTGTTTTTTTTATCGTCGTTTTAGTAGCGGGAAAAAGTGCATCTCACTATATTTTATTAATGGGAGCCCTTTTAGGAGTTGGTTATGGTTTTTATTGGCTCGCTTTTAACTTGTTGACATTTGAGATTACAGAACCAGAAACAAGAGATTTTTTTAACGGTTTTCTAGGACTTCTTACATCGTTCTCTGGAATGATTGGACCGATAGCAGCGGGATATACAATTTCACGTATGGAAAAATGGAGTGGTTATACTGTCGTTTTCTTCCTCTCGTTAATGCTATTTGCGGTTGCAGTCGTTCTAAGCTTTTTTTTATCGAAGAGGGAATGTGAAGGACGCTATGAAATTGTGCAAGTATTGAAAGAGCGGCAAGTTGATGAAAACTGGGGAAGAATTACGCGCGCTCATTTCTTCCAAGGTTTGAGAGAGGGAACGTTTATTTTCGTCATTTCGGTATATGTCTATTTAGCATCTGGTAGCGAGTTAGCACTAGGGAAATATAGTTTAGTGAATTCTGCAGTATCATTTGTATGCTATTATTTAGTTGCTCGTATGTTAAAGAAAGAATGGCGAAAAAAAGCAATTTTACTTGGTGGCATTATTTTATATGCGGTCGTATTTTTAGTTATTTTTAATGTTACATATACGAAATTACTTATTTATGCAGCATGTATTGCGGTTGCATATCCGATTTTACTCGTTCCGTACGGCTCAATGACATACGATGTAATTGGTAGAGCAAAACAGGCGAGAGAATGGCGTGTAGAATATATAGTGGTCAGGGAATTATGGTTAAATGCCGGAAGAATTTGTTCCATTTTAAGTTTTTTATGTGCTGTCATATTTTTTCCGCCTGAAAAAAGTTTACCTTTCTTACTATGTATTTTAGGAGCTGGACATTTTCTTATTTATTTTGCAGTTAAAAATGTCAAATATGATGAGGGGAATGTGAACAAAACCAGTGTTGTAGCGCAAGGAAGCACACAGAATCAAACTGAACCAGAAGGTTAACTTATCGCGTGTTTTATGCTAGAATAGAAAAAGATGTAAGACAGCAGTGAGGGCACCTGTATGAAGGTGTCCCTTTCACATTACATAGCTGTTGGTAGAGGGGGTTTGTATGAGCAAGAAGCAGAAACAACAAAAGAAAAAGACCCACGTTCCTTTTCGGTTAAACGTGTTGTTTTTTTGCGTGTTTTTAATGTTCTCCGCGGTTATTGTAAGGCTTGGATACGTACAAATTGTTCGTGGTGAGGAATATAAAAATGAAGTTGAGAAAAAAGAAAACTCAACGATAAGTAATCCTGTACCACGCGGGAAAATATTTGATCGTAATGGAGAAGCGGTCGTAGATAATGAGCCTATTCGTACAATTACATTTACAAAAATGAAGGGGTCAACTGCAGCAGATCGCTTAGAGACGGCGAAAAAGTTAGCAGATTTAATTGAAGTCCCAACAGATAAGTTAACAGATCGCGATAAGAAAGATTATTGGCTTGCTTTACATAAAGAAGAAGCAGAAGCAAAAATCACAAAAAAAGATCGTGAAGAGTTTAAAGCGAATAAAATTGACGATAAAGAACTAGATGAACGTCAACGAAATCGTGTAACAGAAGAAGAGATTAATCAACTGTCAGCAAAAGATTTAGAAATATTGGCGATCAAAAGTAAGATGGAAAGCGGATATGCAATGACGCCGCAAATCGTTAAAAAAAATGCAACACCGGAAGAATACGCGATTATTAGTGAAAATTTAGCGAAATTACCAGGTGTAGATACAAATGTTGACTGGGAGCGAAAATATAAGTATGACGATATGTTCCGAAGTGTACTTGGTGGTGTAACTTCTTCTGATGAAGGGTTACCGAGAGAAAGATTAGATCACTATCTTGTTCGTGATTATAATCGTAACGATTGCGTAGGAAAAAGTTACCTTGAGCAACAGTACGAAGATAGTTTACACGGCACAAAAGCTGAAGTTAGAAATGTTACAGATAAAGACGGTAATATTTTAGAAACTATTAATGTGTCACAAGGACAACGAGGTAACGATCTGAATTTAACGATTGATATGAAATTACAAAAGCGCGTAGAAGAAATTCTTACAAAAAACTTAATGAGATTTAAAGGGAGCGAGCCTCTTTTAGACCGTGCATTCGTTGTAATGATGAACCCGAAAAATGGTGAAGTTTTATCTATGGCGGGGAAACAATTAGTGGATAAAGACGGCGAAACGAAAGTAGAAGATTTTGCATTAGGAACGATGACAAGTTCTTATCCGATGGGTTCAACTGTAAAAGGTGCGACAGTACTTACGGGGTATCAAACTGGTGCGATTCAGCCTGGATCTGTACAGTTAGATGAACCAATTAAATTAAAAGGGACACCTACGAAGTCATCTTGGAAACAGATGGGGTATATTAATGACCTTACAGCATTAAAACAGTCTTCAAACGTTTATATGTTTAAAACAGCGATGAATATCGCTGGGGTTCCATATGTACGAGGCGGTACGTTAGATATTCCGAAAAGTGCGTTCGATACTATGCGTTACTATTTTGGTCAGTTTGGACTTGGTGTGAAAACAGGAATTGATTTGCCAAATGAAACTGCTGGTCAAATAGGTAAAGGAAATCAACCAGGTTTCTTATTAGATTTATCAATCGGGCAGTATGATACGTATACACCGCTTCAATTAGCACAATATATTTCGACGATTGCGAATGGTGGATATCGTATGCAACCGCAAGTTGTAAAGGAAATACGTCAGCCATCGGCGAAGCCAGAGGAAGTTGGAAAAGTTGTTCAATCCATGGAACCGAAAGTATTAAATCGCATTGATATGCCTGAATCGCAAATTAAACGTGTTCAAGAAGGATTTAGACAAGTGTTTAACGATACAGGTGGTACAGCTACAAAATACTTTGCAGGTGCACCGTATAAAGCCGCTGGGAAAACAGGTACAGCTCAAACTGTATATGGCGGAGATAAAGAGATTGGTAGAAATGCAAAGGGTGAGCGTGTTGAAACATATAACTTAACATTAGTAGGTTATGCCCCGCTCGAAGATCCAGAAGTAGCATTTTCTGTTGTTGTGCCATGGGTACATGATGATAAAACAGGGATTAATGGATATATCAGTCGTGAAATAATGGACGCTTACTTTGATTTGAAAAAACAAGCATTAACTGGTGAAGCTCCGCAAGATGAAAAAGCGAAAAAAAATAAAAATCAAGATGATGAATAAAAAAGTTGTAAAAAAAGCACACTATCTGAAAAGATAGTGTGCTTTTTTTTATGCCTTACGCATATGGTTTAGTAAATGTGGACAAGCATAAAATATTGAAAGAACATGTAGTTTCAAAAACGATGAACACAACAAGATTAGTGCATACGCTCTAAGTTTGTTGTGTGTGATAGGCGATAGCAGTTTTATCCCGCGTTTGAGGGCGGTAAAACTCCCACCTCAAAATTCAGCTGGAGCAAAGAAGTTAGGTGGGAGCCCTGCTGCCCGTAAACGCCCGATTGGTGAGGGCTAATAATCAGTGGGGGGATGAACAAAACCCCCACTGATTAAAGTTTCGCTTTATGGATGATTAGAAAATTTCCTGCATCTAAAGTACAAAAGTGAAAATAAAATTTGTGTATACAGTTGTTTTTGTGGGACTTTACAAAACTTTTACAAATAATTAAAACCGAATTAATAGTTTAGCAGTATTCTTATATCTGTAATCCTGTTATTTCCGGTTACTTCTAGGAGGAAGAACACGTGAAATGGATGAGCGCATCGATTCAAGTTTTGACATTATCGACATGTTTCCTTTGTTTTAATATGTCTACTGCATTCGCTACAAATGAAATGGGAGAAGTGAGAGTTGATGGATCCTCAACGGTTTTCCCCATTATAGAGGCAGTAGCAGAGGAATATACAAAGGCCCATCCAAACGTGAAAATTTCTATTAGTATTTCTGGGACAGGGGGAGGATTTAATCGTTTCAGTAAAGGAGAAGTAGATATAAACAATGCTTCGAGATTGATGAAACCGGTAGAAGAAAATGCAATGCAGAAAAAATTCATTCAATTTACACCATTTGAGGTTGCTTATGACGGTCTAACGATTGTTGTGAATCGTCAAAATACGTGGGTAAACAATATGACGATAGACGAGTTACGTCTATTATGGAGTGAAAATGGAAGATTGAAACGATGGTCACAAATTCATTCATCATGGCCTCGTGAACAAGTTAAATTTTATGCGCCAGGCGTAGACTCTGGTACTTATGATTATTTCCAAAATGTTGTCTTACAAAATAATCGCCTTGTAAAAACGGTTTCTTTGTCTGAAGACGATCAAGTTATTATGCAAGGGGTTATGAATGATAAAAATGCCATTGCTTTTGTAGGATATGCTTATTATATGGCCAATCGAGATAAGGTAAAAGCAATACAGGTGGATGGTGTATTTCCAACGAAAGAGACCATTCAGTCGGGTACGTATAAGCCATTATCTAGGCCACTATTTACGTATGTGAATCATGCATCTATCAGAAATAAAATTAATGTAGCAAATTATGTGGAGTTTATGATTAAGCATGTTGGAAGCCTTGCTGAAGAGGTCGGATATGTAAAATTGCCAAAAGAAAAATATAATGAACAGCTGCGAATGTTAACAGAAATAAAAAGGTAATGTCAGGGTGGAAAGGGGTTTTCATCTTTGGCTCATAATGACAAAAGTCAAATTACATTTTCTGTACAACATTTGATTGAGAGAAATACAAATAGAAGAAAAAAAACGCAGCGAATCAATCGAATTGTTCCGTTAATACTAAAAGCCATTGCTAGCGTGTCCATTGTAACGACACTTGGAATTATTATTACGTTGGCAAATGAAACAATCATGTTTTTTCAAAAGATATCATTGTATTCTTTTTTGACAGAGAAGGAATGGTTACCTTTTTTTGAAGATCCAAAATTCGGTATATTACCACTTATATGTGGAACAATCCTTGTAACAGCAATTGCCATGTTCGTAGCAATTCCTATTGGTTTAGGTTGTGCCGTGTTTTTAAGCGAATACGCTTCGAATGGCGCTCGGAAAATATTAAAACCGTTGTTAGAGCTACTAGCAGGCATCCCGACAATTGTATATGGTTTTTTCGCGTTAACAGTTGTCACACCACTTTTACAACGGGTTATACCAGATTTGCAGTTTTTTAATGCTATTAGTCCAGGTATTGTTATAGGGTTTATGATGATACCGACGATTGCGTCTCTCTCTGAAGATGCGATGAGAGCTGTAGCGAAAGGAATTAAAGAAGCCTCATTAGCGCTAGGAGCAACTCGTTTTGAGATGGTAAAACAAGTGGTGTTTCCATCGGCTTTTACGGGCATAATGGCAGCGATTATATTAGCAGCTTCCAGGGCAATTGGTGAAACGATGATTGTTGTTATTGCAGCTGGATCAACACCTAATGTATCGATAGATCCGACTCATTCTATTCAAACATTAACAGCCTATATTGTACAAGTGAGTTTAGGTGATGCTCCGCACGGAACGATTACTTATTACAGCATGTATGCTGTAGGTGCAACGTTATTTATGTTTACTTTTATTATGAATATCATTTCGCAATATATTATGCGCGGTTTTAGGAGGGTGACATAATATGCGAATGTTAAACCATAAGAACATACAAGAAAATATGGCATCTCGTTTTTTAAAGGATCGGATTTACAAGTGTTTGTTTTATATAGCAATTTTGTTTTCAGTAGTAATACTTTTTATATTGCTTTTTCAAATTTTTGAAAAAGGTATAAATTATCTTTCAATAGATTTCTTTACAAACTTCGCCTCACGTAATCCGAGAGAAGCTGGGATTGTCGCTGCTTTGTCAGGGACAATACTATTTATGAGCATTGTTATACCAGTCTCTTTTATATTTGGAGTCGGAACAGCTCTTTATTTAGAGCATTATGCGAAGGAGTCCGTTTTTAAAAAGTTAATTGAATTAAATAATCAAACATTAGCAGGGGTACCTTCCGTTGTGTTTGGTTTACTCGGGTTAACTATTTTCGTATACGCTCTCCATTTGGGAGAGAGCATAATGGCAGCGGCACTGACGATGAGTTTACTCGTCTTACCAACTGTTGTTGTAGCTAGTCAAGAAGCGATTAGAACTGTGCCGAGCTCATTACTAGAGGCTTCTTACGGATTAGGTGCTACGAAATGGCAAACGATGTATCGAATTGTATTGCCAGTCGCTTTGCCAGGGATTGTAACGGGATGTACGTTAGCGGTATCGAGAGCAATTGGTGAGGCAGCACCATTATTAGTTATTGGGGCCCTTGCCTTTGCAAATTATGTTCCGTTCAGTATGTTTGATAGATTTACGGTTTTACCAATTCAAATTTTTAATTGGATGAGTAGACCACAAGAAGAATTTCAGTATGTAGCAGCAGCTGGGATGATTGTTTTGCTAGGATTGTTGCTCTTTATAAATATATTTGTCTTATGGTTACGAAATCGAAAATAAGTTGGAAGTGGATGAAAGGGGAATTCAAATGGTAGCAACAGTAGTAAATGTACAGGTGAAAAATGAGAAAAAGATTGAGACAGCACAAAAAAAAATAGTATTTGATACGAAAAATTTAAATTTATGGTACGGAGAAGACCATGCTTTAAAAGATATCAACTTAAGTATTCATGAGAATGAAGTAACAGCGATTATCGGTCCGAGTGGTTGTGGGAAATCAACATACTTAAAAACGCTAAATCGTATGGTAGAGTTAGTGCCTATCGTTCGAACTACGGGCGTTATCGAATATAGAGAACGAAACATATTTGATAAATCATATCCGGTTGAAGAATTACGTACGCATGTGGGTATGGTGTTCCAAAAGCCAAATCCATTCCCAAAATCTATTTATGAAAATGTAGCATATGGTCCGAAAATCCATGGTATTCGTGACAAAAAAACACTTGATGAAATTGTTGAAAATAGCTTGCGCGGCGCAGCTATTTGGGATGAGTTAAAAGATCGTTTGCATGATAATGCATACGGTTTATCTGGTGGTCAGCAACAACGTCTATGCATTGCACGCTGCTTAGCGATTGAGCCAGACGTAATTTTAATGGATGAGCCAACATCGGCGCTAGATCCAATTTCAACATCAAAAGTAGAAGAATTAATTCAGGAGTTAAAGAAAGATTTTAGTATTGTTATCGTAACGCACAACATGCAACAAGCAGCACGAATTTCAGATAAAACTGCTTTCTTCTTAAGTGGAGAAGTTGTGGAATATACAGATACGAACAAATTATTTACAACACCTGCAGATAAGCGTACAGAAGACTACATTACAGGACGATTTGGTTGATATCGCTAGCAAGGCTAAGAGTAAATGCCCTCTTAACAGAGGGCATTTCTCATTTTCACCTCATTTTAAATAGAGGAGTAATATTTCTCTTTTCTCAAGGCTTAATAAACATACAAGAGGCTGGGTAGGGGATTTATCCCGCTATTTGCCGGGCAGTAAAACTCCCAACTCAAAACTCGGCTGGAACAAAGAAGTTAGTTGGGAGTCGGGCTGCCCATAAACGCCCGATTGGTGAGGGCTGATAATCAGTGGGGGATGAAAAACCCCCACACTGATTAAAGTTTCACTTTATATAAAATGGCACATAATATTGAGGGGGAAGAAATGATGGTAAGAGAACAGTTTCAATGTGATTTAAAAACGTTACAGCAAAAGGTGATCGAGCTTGGTGAGTTAGCAAGTGGAGCTTTATTGATTGCTATGGAAGGTCTTCACAACAGGGATGTAGAGAAAGCGTTAGAAGTCATTGATGGGGATTATCGCATGGATAATTTAGAAGAGGAAATAAATGACCTTGCGCTTATGCTTATTACAAAGCAGCAGCCTGTAGCAAGTGATTTAAGAAGAATTTTCATTTCAATTAAAACAGCGACAGATTTAGAACGTATTGCAGACCATGCTGTTAATATTGCGAAATCAACAATTCGTCTTGGTGAAAAAGAAGTGGTTGTTAGTTTACATAATCTTGAGGAAATGTTTGAGATTGCTCATAAGATGTTAAATTTAGCATTAGAAGCATATGAGCAAGAAAATTTAACTTTTGCTAAACAAATTGCTGAAATGGATGATTCAGTTGATGAAATTTATGGGAAGGCGATTCGTGAATTTATTTCATCTATCCCGGGACAACCAGAAGCGATTACACAAATTACACAACTATCCTTTGTTGCAAGATATATTGAGCGTGTAGCAGACCATGTTACAAATATTGCCGAGAATGTATTTTATGTAGTAAAAGGAAAGCATTATTTATTGAATGAGTAGGGGGAAAAGTAGGTGATGAGAAATCACCTGCTTTTTTTAGTCAAAACATGACAAAAAAAGCTCGTTGTTTCCTTTAGTCTATGATGATAAGATGTATCATAATTGATGGGAAAATAAGTACATATGTGTTAGTTACGTTTTATTAATTATTTTACCAAGTTAATAGTAAGCGCTTTCTTTTTTATGGGAGTTAAAAGGTACATTTATTTATAAAGGGAGGCTTTAATTAGTGGGGCTGTCTCTCGCTGATTGTTAGATCATACTAAACCGGACTTTTACTGCAGTTAATATGGGGTAAATGATATACGGAGTTCTTGAACATTATATAAGTGGAGGCTGAAGTATATGAAGGGGGTTATTTTAGCTGGAGGAAAAGGGAGACGCCTTAGACCATTAACATGTAATACTCCAAAACCGATGTTACCATTGTTAGAAAAACCAGTTCTTGAATATAATATTGAATTATTACGTCAGCATGGTATTCGTGAAATTGCAATTACAGTTCAATATATGAGTACTGCCATTAAGCAATACTTTGGTGATGGTAGTAAGTGGGGAGTTAACTTGTATTATTTTGAAGATTCTCCTCCGCTTGGAACAGCAGGGAGTATTAAGCAAGCGGAAAGTTTTTTAGATGAAACATTTGTTGTTATTAGTGGGGATGCACTAACTGACTTTCAATTATCAGAAGGAATTGCATTTCATGAACAGAAGAAGAGAATGGTAACGATGTTTGTGAAAGAAGTAGAAAACCCACTCTCATTTGGCTTAGTTGTAATGAATAAAGAACAAGAAATTATACGATATATAGAAAAGCCGAGCTGGAATGAGGTAGTTTCTAATATTGTGAATACAGGTATTTATATAATGGAGCCAGAAATCTTTTCTTACATACCATCCATGGAATTTTCGGATTTCAGTCATGATGTGTTTCCTTTATTGGCAAATAAAAATGCTTTATTTGCATATTTATCAGAAGACTATTGGCTAGATATTGGTACATTTGATCAATATCGGCAAGCTCAATTCGATTTGTTGACGAAAAAATTGAAGGTGCCTATTCCATATACAGAAGTATTACCGATGGTGTGGATGGGAGAAGGTGTAACGATAGGAAAAGGGACGAAAATTCATGGCCCTTCTTTTATTGGAGAAGGAGCAATGATTGGTGCAGGGGCTGTAATTGAACCGTACTCTATTATCGGGAAAAATAGTATCGTTTCAAGTTATTCTCATCTTCAAAAAAGCATCATTTTTGCAAATTCTCATATAGGAAAAAATTGTGAGTTGTTAGAAACAACAATAGGAGATCATACAATGGTCGAAGATGATGTTACACTTTTTCAAAAAAGTATTGTAGCGGATCATTGTCATATAGGGAAAAGTACAGTAATTAAGCAAAAAGGAAAAATATGGCCATATAAGGAGATAGATAGTCATTCGATAGTAGGTTCTGCCGGTGTTAAAGAGAGTGAAAAGAGTGCAGGATGGTTACAAAAAAGCCGAATTGTAGGAAGGGGTAATGTTGAAATTACTCCTCAATTTATTGTGAAAGTTGCAATGGCTTATGGATCTCTTTTTGCCAAAGGGGAGAGTATATTGATTGGAAGTCAGGAAAATATAGAAACAACTTCCTTTAAAAATTTATTCCTCCATGCCATTCATGGCAGCGGGATTCATACGATGGAATGTAAAGAAATGAATGAGTCGCTTTTTCAGTATGCCATTCATAATTTGCAATGTGCAGGTGGAGTTTTCGTTCAAGTGGAAAGCAAAAGAGGGATTGTTATACAACTGTATGGCAAGGAGGGCTCGTTTTTAACGTATAAGCAGCAAAAAGAGATAGAACAAGTATATATGTCTGAGTCGTTTTATTACGCTTCTGAGAAAGAACTGGGGCGAAATAAGCTAGTTCACGTTTCTGCAAATAATTATGTAGAAGCTGTGTTAGAGCGTATTGATATTGAAACGATACAAAAACAGAAGTTTCATCTTCTTATTAATAAGAGAAATGATATGTTACAACATTTACTTATGATTTTTTTGCAAAGGCTCGGATGCACAGTTACATGGATTTATGCGGGCGAACAAAAGCATCATGTGAAAGCCTTGATGAAATCAAGTAAAGCAAATATGGCACTTATGTTTTCAGAGCAAGGAAATTATTTCGAGTTATATGATAATCATAGTAATATTTACCAGGGAACAGATTTTGAAGAGGTAGATATTCCAGATTTATTACTTGAATCGGCAGGAAATATTTACCCGATGTCTTTGAAATTAGGAGAATGTTACCTTCTATTTTATACGCAGGATGAAAAAAAGTCGTTTCAAGCGAGATGGAAGCGAGATATTTTATATCGAATTGGAAAATTATTCGAGCTAATAGCATTGCAGGGAAAAACATTTCTCAGCATAGTAGAGCAATCACCTCCGCTCTATCTACTTTGTGATGAAGTTGTATGTTCATGGAATGAAAAAGGGAAAGTAATGAGGAAATTATTGGCTGATATGGAAAGAAAGGAAGAAGGTATATTTGAAGGAGTACAGTTCAAATATACCGAAAAAGAGTGGTCTTATATCGTTTCTGACACAAAACAACCGAAATTTTTAGTGTATTCGCATGCTAGAAACCCAGTAATAGCAAGGGAAAACATGAAAAATCTTATAGAAAAAATTAGACAATATCAAAAGGTGTAGAATTTTTATTTTAAAAGTGGTATTATAGTATAGTCTGATTTAAGTTATTAGTACTGGAGGGAAATAAGAATGCGTGTGAATATTACTCTAGCATGTACAGAATGCGGAGATCGTAACTATATCTCAAAGAAAAACAAACGTAACAACGCTGAGCGTATCGAGCTTAAAAAGTATTGCAAGCGTGACAAGAAGTCTACGTTACACCGTGAAACAAAGTAAGCAGTAGGAATATTTTCCTACTGTTTCTTTTTTTATTCGGTTCCTCTGTTAAAAGTGATACACTATCATCGTAGAGCAAAGTGTCACTGTGAGGGGGAAAATGTGTGAGAGAAGAGAAACTACGTTTACGTAAACAAATAATAGAACACATGAATTCTTTATCAGAAGAACGGTATACAACTTTATCAGAGCAAATTGCAGCTTCGTTGTATGCGCAAAAAGAGTGGGTTGAAGCTAAAACAATTGGAATCACCCTCTCGATGGAGCATGAAGTGAATACATATCCTATTATCGAAAAAGCTTGGGAAGAAGGAAAGAAAGTTGTTGTTCCGAAGTGTAATAAAGGAACACGAACGATGTCTTTCCGGAAAATTAGTAATTTTGATCAATTAGAAACAGTGTATATGAATTTACGTGAACCAATTCCAGCGCTTACGGAAGAAGTGAATGCAGATGAAATTGATCTTCAAATCGTGCCAGGCGTAGCTTATACAGAGCGAGGAGAACGGATTGGATATGGCGGTGGCTATTATGATCGTTATCTCGTGCATTATAAAGGGAAAGCGCTATCATTAGCTTATAGTTTTCAAATGGTAGAACATATTCCAGTAGAGCCATTTGATAAAAATGTAGAAAAAATTATTACAGAAAAAGGAACAATGGTTAAAATTGGGCTTGTATAGACAAATAAAAATTGACGAGACTTTTTCTTCGTGATTATAATAAAATATGTGAACGTTTTCTTATTATAATTTTTTATAGTAAGTGAGCATAGAGGGTGATGAAATGATATCCATTTATGATATTCAGCAATTGCTAAAGAAATTTGGCACGATTATTTATACGGGTGATCGAATTGCTGATTTACAATTAATGCAAGATGAATTGCGTGAATTAAATCAATCACAGCTAATCGATCCACAAGACTATCAAACAGCTTTATTTTTGTTGAAGCAAGAAATTCAAAAAGAAATAAATAAGAAATAGATAAAGGTAGGTACGTAACATGGAAGAGAAATGGTTAGTTGGTGTTGACCTTGGTGGTACAACGATTAAATTAGCATTTATTAATGTGTACGGTGAAATTTTACATAAGTGGGAAATCCCTACGAATACAAATGAACAAGGAAAACATATTACACTTGATGTAGCGAAAGCTATTGATAAAAAGTTAGAAGAATTAGGTGAATTAAAAAGTAAGCTAATTGGTATTGGTATGGGAGCTCCTGGTCCTGTACATGTGGCATCTGGAATGATTTATGAAGCGGTTAATTTAGGATGGAAAAACTATCCGTTAAAAGATTTACTAGAAGTAGAAACGGGATTACCTGTTGTTATTGATAATGATGCAAACTTAGCGGCGCTTGGTGAAATGTGGAAAGGTGCTGGTGAAGGAGCAAAAGATTTAATTTGTATGACACTTGGCACTGGTGTTGGTGGTGGTGTTATCGCCAATGGTGAGATTGTACATGGTATAAGCGGTGCTGCTGGTGAGATTGGACATATTACAGTTGTTACAGAGAACGCTTTTCCATGTAATTGCGGGAAGTCGGGTTGTTTAGAAACGGTAGCCTCTGCAACAGGTATTGTACGTGTTGCTATGCAACAAATACAAGAGACAGATAAAGAAAGTGTTTTACGTTCTATGTTAGCAGAAGAAGGGCTTATTACATCAAAAGATGTGTTTGAAGCGCTTGGACAAGGTGACGAACTAGCAGGTGAAGTAGTGGAAAAAGTAGCTTCTTATTTAGGATTAGCTGTAGCGAACCTTGCTAGTACGTTGAACCCAGAGAAAATCGTAATTGGTGGTGGCGTATCTAAAGCTGGAGACGCACTATTAGAGCCAATTCAACGTTATTTCGAGCAATATGCTTTCTCTCGTGCTGTAAAGAGCACAAAGTTAGCAATTGCAATACTTGGTAATGATGCAGGTGTAATTGGAGGAGCGTGGCTTGTAAAAAAGCACAAATACGAGGCGAAGATGATATAAGTTGTGAATAATGAAAAGAGGAAGGGGCCCCCTTCCTCTTTTTATGCAAGATCTTGTTGGAGAATAAAAATGTAAATGGATTAAGCTGGTGGGTACCCATTATATAGAACAGTCATGATTGTAAACCATCCGAAAACAAGTACGGTTGCAATAGCGAAGCCACCCGCGAATAAGTTTTTTTCGCGAAGTGTTCTAAGCGTAGCAAATACAGCTAACAGAGTGACTAGCGTAAAAATAATAACAAGGCCCATACAATATCCTCCTCTGTCTACTCATTCCTTAAAATGAGTTTTTAGAATATTTACTCTTTTATATTGTACATGTTTTAAAAATGATTGTCGAGATAACACGCCTTCTTTTCCTAAGAGAAAGAAATGTTGTATCATTAAAAGTAAATTAAATAACTGGAGGAGATTTTCATATGAAATGGATACAAATGCCTTTAGGCCCATTACAAACAAATGCTTATATTTTAACGAATGATCAAAATGAGTGTATTATTTTTGATCCTGGTCATGAAGGAGAGAAACTTGTTACATATTTACAGGAAGCACAGTTAAAGCCACTTGCGGTTTTATTAACACATGCTCATTTCGATCATATTGGTGCTGTTGATGCCGTGAGAGACGCTTTTCATATTCCGGTATACGTACATAAAGAAGAAGCGAATTGGTTAGGCGATGCAACTGTGAATGGCTCGCAAATTTTTATGATGAACCGCAGTATTACAGCAAAACCAGCAGATCATATTATCGACGAAGAGGGTACATTAACGATCAGTTCTTTTAGTTTTGAAATTTTTGAGACACCAGGACATTCTCCAGGAAGTATCTCTTATTATAGTAAAGAAGCGAATGCTGTATTTTCTGGAGATGTATTGTTCCAAATGAGTATTGGAAGAACGGATTTACCTGGTGGAAGTTTTGCTGAATTAATTGGAAGTATTGAAGAGAAATTATTTGTATTACCAGATGAAACAGCGGTGCTATGTGGACACGGTCCAGAAACAAGCATTGGTTTTGAAAAAGAAAATAATCCATTTTTACAATAAGGAGTCATTATGGAGATGGAGCCCATTTTAAGAGAATGGATGGGAAAAGAAAAGGATCATTCGATTTCATATAGTACGTATATGAACCTCGTATTATATGCAGAGGAATATGGGTATTATATGAGAGAACGTGAAAAAATTGGAAGACAGGGAGATTTTTTTACGAGTAGCAATGTATCTTCTGTATTTGCGAAGACTTTTGCTAAGTTTTTTATTCGGCTTGTTGAAAAGGGAGAAGTTTTTCCAAATATTTGTGAGATTGGTGGGGGAACAGGAAAGTTTGCCTATGATGTTTTACAAGAATGGAAACAATTATCTCCGGAAACCTTTATCAATTTAAACTATTCAATTATTGAAGTGAGCCCTTTTCATAGAAGGCTACAACAGGAGAGGCTTTGCTTATTTGATAATGTGTCGTATTATACATCTTATATTGAAATGGGAGAGTCTTTCGAAGGAATTATTTTTTCGAATGAATTATTTGATGCGTTTCCTGTTGAGATAGTTGAGAAAAGAAATGGAATTTTGTATGAAGTACGTATCACGTATACAGATGAAGGAAACCTTACAGAAGTATTTAGACCGATAGAGAAAAGAGTCGGTCGTTACTTATTGAAATATAACATTCATATTGCCGAGGGACAGCGCTTTGAAGTGCCTATTGCAATGGAAGAGTATATAGAAGAGATTGCGAAATGGTTTCAGAAAGGTATATGTATTACAGTTGATTATGGATATACAAAAGAAGAATGGATGCATCCTGCACATCGTGAAGGAAGTTTAAGAGGATATTATAAGCACAAGCTAATTCGTAATCCTCTTGCATATCCAGGAGGAATGGACCTTACTACGCATGTTCATTGGGATGAGTTGAAGATGAATTTTGAGCTACAAGGAATTAATACGATATGGCATAGGAAGCAATCAGAGTTTTTGTTAGCAGCAGGAATATTAGATCAGCTTGCTAGCCATCAAGATACCAACCCTTTTTCTGAAACTCAAAAACTAAATAGAGCTATTCGCTCTATGATTTTGAACGGAGGATTAGGTAATGCTTTCGATGTTGTTATACACACAAAAGATATGAAGAATTTACTTTTGAATCAATATTTAACAATATGAAAAAAACAAGACACAGTATTTTCTGTGTCTTGTTTTTTAATACGACTTTTAATTATGTAGCATTATATATTTTCTCTCATGATATATATTTATATTAAAGATATGAGATGAAAAATATAGAATACACTCTTTTTCTCTGTCTATAGGTCCCTAACCTAATAATACGCGAACGAGTTGAATGATTGTTTCGTTTTCTACTTTGTAGTAAATTTCCAATCCTTTTCTTTCACTAGAAACGATTTTAGCACTTTTTAACTTTGCTAAATGCTGTGAAATTGTAGATTGTGGCATGTTTAAGCCTGTGTACATTGTAGAAACGTTGCTTGGGCCACGTTCAATTAATCCCTTTACAATACATAAGCGAACAGGATGAGCAAGCACTTTCAATAATTCTGCATTGCTTTCATATAGTTCTATTTCTTTTTGAAAGGTTTCTAACATGTTCTTTTCCACCTCCGTGTGAGCTGTTATACCATACTATACATACCAAAAAATCAAAGAAAAGAAAACAGTTGTTGCAGAAAAAAAGTCCTAAAGTAAAGAAATTGTAAGAAAAGAGACCCTGATGTAAATAAAATAGATAAATTTGCACAGTTTTGTAAAATGACATTTTTGAGTGAAAATTTTGATGCGTTTCAAAAATTGAAAGATATAGATATATTCGTAACACAATTTTATCATGATTTTCTTATTCTTTCAAATGAATATACAAAATTTTTAAAATAATATGACAAAGGAATTATAATGTTATATATAGAATATATAACAGGTTAAAAGAAAAGAAGCTGATTATGATCAGCTTCTTTATGATGATAATGAAATGTTTGGATGTAACTGATACATCTTAGAATAATCAAGTCATCAGTCATTTATTCTAGAGTTCATCTTTTTAAACAACTATTTTATTTCTTGAAGAGTTTTATTATTCGTACACAGCTTCGTTTCTTCCCTTTATGCATTTACAGGTTCTTCGACATAAGAAAGAGCATTTTCGAAATCGGATATTAAATCGTTAACATTTTCAAGACCAACCGATAAACGAAGTAATGAATTGGAAATCCCTCTTTCATCACGTGCTTCCTGTGATAAAGCTGCATGTGACATTTTTGCTGGATATGAAAGAATAGATTCAACAGCTCCTAGACTAACCGCAAAAACGGGTAGTTTAACTTTTGATAAAAATTGGCGCAGTGCATCTTCGGATTGTAAGGTGAAAGATAAAACAGCCCCAGCTGATGTTGCTTGAGTTTGTTGAATACTATAGCCAAGATGTGATTGTAATCCAGGGTAATAGACATTTTGAACTTTAGAGTGCTCTTGTAAAAAATGTGCGATTTTGTTGGCACCTGCAGCTGAATGTTCGAGACGTACATGCAATGTTTTAATGCCGCGAAGCACGAGAGAACAATCTTGCGGTCCTAAAATAGCACCAAAAGCGTTTTGTAGAAAGCCGAGCTTTTGAGCGAGTTCTTCATCTTTTACGACAGCTAATCCGGCAGTAACATCACTATGACCGGCAATGAATTTTGTGGCACTATGAAGAACGACATCGGCGCCAAGGTCAAGTGGCTTCTGGAATAGTGGTGTCAAAAATGTATTATCAACAAATGTAAGAGCACCAATAGATTTTGCGAGTTTAGAAACCTCGCGAATATCTGTCACTTTTAAAAGTGGGTTAGATGGTGTTTCTACATAAAAGAGCTTCGTATTCGGTTTGATATTTTGTTTTATTGCCTCTAAATTGGTCATATCAACAAATGTATGTGAAACACCGTAACGAGAGAGAACTTCAGTTATAATTCGGTAAGTGCCTCCATATACATCTTCTGAAATAAGAACATGGTCACCTTGTGAAAGAAGGAGAAATGCAGTAGAAATGGCTGCAATGCCTGATGCAAAGGCAAATCCTTTTGTCCCGCCTTCTAATAAAGCAATGATATCTTCAAGAGCTTCACGTGTTGGATTTCCAGATCTACTATAGTCATACTTTCCGAAAGCATCTACATCAAACTGATGGAATGTTGATGTGTTATAGATGGGAACGTTAACAGCTCCTGTGTGTGAGTCATGCTTGTATTGATTATGCAGTAAAAGCGTATCTATGGAATAACTCATATTCTTACACCTTCTTTTACAAGTTTAATTGCTTGCTTTAAGTCTTGAATTAAGTCGTTGCTATTTTCGATGCCGACTGAAAAACGGAGAAGACGATTACACACACCACGTGCTGTTCGAACATCTTCTGGAATATCGGCATGAGTTTGCGTTGCTGGATAAGTCATTAAACTTTCGACACCGCCAAGACTTTCAGCAAATGTAATTAAGGATAAAGATTGTAAGAAAGGATTAATCCAAGTTTCATCTTGAAGGCGAAATGAAATCATACCACCTCTTCCTGGATAAAATACATCTGTCACACTATCTTCATCATTTAAATAAGCAACAATTGCATGAGCGTTTTTTTCATGCTGTTTCATGCGAAGTGCTAAAGTCTTCATGCCTCGAATTAATAGCCATGAATCAAACGGGCTTAAGACAGCACCAGAGGCATTATGATAATGAGCAAGCTCCTCGCAAAGAGATTTCCCTTTCGCAACGACAAGTCCGCTTAGTACATCGTTATGACCGCCTAAATATTTAGTTGCGCTATGAAGGACGATGTTTGCACCTTCTGTTAATGGTTGCTGTATATAAGGTGTATAGAACGTGTTATCTACAATAAGAAGTAGTCCGTGCCTTTTCGCTACACTTGCTACACTTACGATATCAGTTACTTGCATTAATGGATTAGTCGGTGTTTCTATGAAAATAGCCTTCGTTTGAGATGTGATTGCTTGCTCAATTTGTTTAATAGATTGTGTATCTACGTATCTACATCGAATATTCCACTTGTCTTCATGTTCGGAAAATAGACGATATGTTCCCCCGTATAAGTCTTCAGATACGATAAGCTCATCTCCTGAACGGAATAGTGAAAGGACAAGGAGAACAGCCGCCATTCCTGAACTACAGGCATACCCTTGCTCACCGCTTTCTAAGTCTGCAATTGCCTGTTCTAAAAGGCCACGAGTCGGATTTCCAGTTCTTGAATAGTCAAATCCAGTAGATTTACCAATTCCTTCGTGACGATAAGCAGTTGAGAAATAAACAGGTGGATTAACCGTTCCTGTTGTAGCTTCGCTACGGTTCCCGATTTGTGCTAGTTTTGTTTCGATTGTTGACATGTGAAAATTCCCCCTTTTTAAAGTGAACAACTAAGTGAAAATAAAAAAAGCCTTCTAAGAAGAAGGCTTTCGGATTGAATAGAGTCTTCTTCTCATCTGTCAAATCTTTCACAATTTGCTGGAATTAGCACCTTATTAACGAATGAATGTTAATGGTTGCTGAGGCGTCAAAGGGCCAGTCCCTCTACCTCTCTAGATAAGAATGTTCGTATGAAATTTTATTATGGTTTTAACTTTACAACAAAAGATAATTGAATTGCAACTTTATTTTAAATAATTTTTATTTTTCCGCAAGTGTCATTGACTTTTATTTTAGTGCGTGCTAAATTTATAAAAAATTAACAAACATTGTTAAAAGGGGAACGTATTTCCTTTTAGCTACATAAATAAAATAATAAAGACAAACTCTTATTGAGAGCGGTGGAGGGAAAGGCCCTGTGAAACCCGGCAACCTTCAAACTAAATGTTTGAAACGGTGCTAAAACCTGCAAAACGTGTGTTTTGCATAATAAGAGGAGGAACAATTATGTCCCCCTCTTCAAAGTGAAGAGGGGGTTTTTATATTGATAGAAATGAGGGAGATTCGTGAAATTACTAGATTTATTATCAAAAGGAATTGTAATAGGTGATGGTGCGGTTGGAACGTTATTACATTCGCATGGTTTACAAAGTAGTTTTGAAGAATTGAATTTGTCTGATCCGGACTTAATTATATCGATCCATAAACAATATGTAGCTGCTGGAGCGGATGTTATTCAAACGAATACGTATGGTGCGAATGAAGCGAAACTCCGCATGTATGGTCTAGAGAATCAAGTTGTCCAAATTAATAAAGCGGCAGTGAATATTGCGAAAGCATCAGTAACAGATCGGAATGCAATTTTAGGGACAATTGGAGGTATGAAACATATTGGTGCTGTTACAACGACTGATATAGAGCGAGAATTTATGTTACTTGAGCAGGCAGGTGCTTTACTAGAAGAACAGGTTGATGGATTACTATTAGAAACTTTTTATGATGAATTTGAATTATTGCATGCGGTTAAAGTATTGCGTAAACAAACGAATATTCCGATTGTTGCTCAGTTAGCGTTACATGAGGCAGGTACGACTCAAAATGGGAATGATGTCAATGAAATATTAAAACAGCTTTTAGATTACGGTGCCAATGTTGTTGGGTTGAACTGTCAACTAGGCCCGCTTCACATGACGGAAGCTTTCAAAATGATATCGATTCCTCAAAATGGCTATTTATCAGCATATCCGAATGCAGGTCTCCCGAATTATGTGGAAGGGCGTTACGTATATGAGGGAAGTCCAGCGTATTTTGAAGAAATGACACCGAAATTTATTGAACAAGGTATTCGTTTATTAGGTGGTTGTTGTGGTACTACCCCGGAACATATTGAAGGAATGAAACGTGCTATTGCAAATGTTACACCTGTAATAGCAAAGGAGACGATTCAAAGGCCTAAAGTGGTCCATACACATGAGAAGCGTTCGAGAGCTCATGTTACTCTAGCAGAAAAGGCAAAGAAACAAACGACAGTTGTAGTGGAATTAGATCCACCGAAAACGTTAGACACGCAGCGTTTTTTTGAAGGGGCAAGAGCACTGAAAAGGGCTGGAGCGGATGCTATTACTCTAGCAGATAATTCATTAGCATCTCCTCGTGTTTCGAATATGGCTATGGGTGCATTATTAACGAAGCATGATATTCCAGTATTGACGCATTTAACGTGTAGAGACCATAACGTCATTGGACTACAGTCTCACTTACTTGGATTATCAGCATTAGGTATGGAGGAAGTGCTAGCTTTAACTGGTGATCCAGCGCGCGTTGGTGATTTCCCAGGTGCAACTTCTGTATATGATTTGTCATCGATAGAGCTCATTAAAATGATTAAAGAGATGAACGACGGACGCTCTATTTTAGGGAAATCAATTGGTCCGGCAACAAGATTTTCTGTTGGAGGTGCATTCAATCCTCATGTAAGGCATTTAAAAGCAGCGGTCAAGCGAATGGAACGAAAAATTGATGCTGGTGCTGAATATTTCTTAACGCAGCCGATATATGATGTTGCTTTAATAGAAGAAGTATATGAAGCGATAAAGCATTTGGAACAACCTATCTTTATTGGAATTATGCCGTTAGTAAGTAAGCGGAACGCAGATTTTCTTCATTTTGAAGTGCCGGGTATTACTCTCCCTGAAGAGATAAGACAAAGAATGGATGGACATGAAACGAAAGAGGCAGCCATAGAGGAAGGGATTCGTATTTCACAAGAGTTGATCGATGCGGCGATGAAATACTTTAACGGTATTTATCTTATTACACCGTTTTTAAAATATGAAATTACAGAACATCTCGTGAAATATGTGAGAGAAAAGCAAGAAGTGAAAGAAGGTATTAATTGATGAAACGAATAGAAGAGAGATTACAACATGAAATTTTAATATTAGATGGTGCAATGGGAACGATGATCCAGCAAGAAGACTTAACAGCGGAAGATTTTGGAGGAGAAGAATACGAAGGTTGTAATGAATATTTAGTAAAAACAAGACCGGATGTTATTTTAAATATTCATAAAGTCTACATTGAAGCTGGAGCAGATATTATTGAAACGAATACGTTTGGTGCAACAAATATTGTATTAAGTGATTATGCATTGTCTCATTTAGATGAAGAGTTAAACGAAAGGGCAGCGCTTTTGGCGAAGCAAGCGGTTAAAGAAAGTGGGAAAGAAGTGTATGTTGCGGGAGCGATGGGACCAACGACGAAAGCGATTAGTGTTACAGGTGGTGTGACTTTTGAAGAGTTAATTGAAGCCTATACAAGGCAAGCGAGAGGACTATTAAGAGGAGAAGTTGATGTATTACTCGTTGAAACGAGTCAAGATATGCGTAATGTGAAAGCTGCGTACATTGGAATTCAATCGGCGTTTGAAGAACTAAACAAAATAGTACCTATTATGATTTCTGGAACAATTGAACCGATGGGAACGACTTTAGCGGGTCAAACGATCGAAGCCTTTTATTTATCGGTAGAGCATATGAAGCCATTATCGGTTGGATTAAACTGTGCTACTGGTCCAGAATTTATGAGGGAACATATACGTTCCCTATCTGATTTATCGGAGTGTTATATTTCGTGTTATCCAAACGCTGGTCTTCCTGATGAAGATGGGCATTATCACGAATCTCCAGCGTCACTTGCTGAAAAAGTAAAACGTTTTGCTGAAGAAGGATGGATTAATATTATTGGTGGTTGTTGTGGCACAACACCAGAACATATACGTGTAATGAAATCGGCGCTTGCCTCGATTAATCCTCGTGAGCATCATGAAAGGGTTGGACATGGAATTAGTGGACTAGAAGTGTTGCAATACGATGATTCTATGAGGCCCTTATTTGTTGGAGAAAGGACGAATGTAATTGGATCGCGTAAGTTTAAAAGATTAGTAGCAGAAGGGAAATTTGAAGAGGCTGCTGAAGTGGCAAGAGCGCAAGTGAAGAAAAATGCTCATATTATTGATATTTGTATGGCAGACCCTGATCGTGATGAAATAGAAGATATGGAAAGATTCTTGGCAGAAGTTACGAAAGTGTTAAAAGTACCGATTATGATTGATTCAACAGATGAAAATGTTATGGCGAAAGCTCTTACTTATATTCAAGGAAAAGGTGTTATCAATTCTATTAATTTAGAGGATGGAGAAGAACGTTTTGAAAAAGTGACACCCCTTCTTCGGAAATACGGTGCTGCGATAGTTGTAGGGACAATTGATGAAGATGGTATGGCAGTTAGTGCAGAAAGAAAGATAGAGATTGCTAAAAGAAGCTATGAATTACTAACGAAAAAGTATGGTATACGCCCATCTGATATTATTTTTGATGCGCTTGTGTTTCCTGTAGGAACAGGTGATGAAGAATATATAGGTTCAGCGGCAGCGACTATAGAAGGAATTCGTCTTATTAAAGAAGCGTTACCAGAATGTTTAACGATTCTAGGTGTGAGTAATATATCTTTTGGTTTACCACCAGCTGGACGTGAAGTATTAAACTCTGTCTTTCTATATCATGCAACGAAAGCAGGATTAGATTATGCGATTGTTAATACGGAAAAATTAGAACGCTATGCGTTAATTCCAGAGGAAGAAAAACGTCTTGCGGATGCATTATTATTTGAAACGACGAAAGAGACGTTAGAAAAATTTACAAACTTTTATCGTGTTGCCAAAAAGAAAGATGTCGTTATACAAGAAACGCTAACACTTGATGAACGACTGGCAAATTATATTGTAGAAGGTACGAAGCAAGGACTACAAGAAGATCTAAGTCTCGCGCTTACAGAAGGACGAAAACCTCTGGATATTATTAACGGGCCGCTTATGACAGGAATGGATGAGGTGGGGCGATTATTTAATGGTAATGAGCTTATCGTTGCTGAAGTATTGCAAAGTGCTGAAAGTATGAAAGCTGCCGTAAGTTATTTAGAGCCACATATGGAATCTAGTGAGAGTGCAAAAAAAGGGAAAGTATTATTAGCGACTGTTAAAGGAGACGTACATGATATTGGGAAAAACCTTGTTGAAATTATTTTATCAAATAACGGATATGAAATTATTAATTTAGGAATTAATGTTCGTTCGGATCGAATTGTTCAAGAAGTACAAGAAAAGAAACCTGATATTATTGGCCTTTCGGGTTTGTTAGTAAAATCAGCGCAACAAATGGTAACGACTGCTGAAGATTTAAAAGCAGCGAATATTGATATTCCAATTGTTGTAGGTGGTGCAGCACTAACGAGGAAATTTACAGATAATCGTATTTCTCCATCTTATAAAGGGCTCGTATGTTATGCAAGTGATGCAATGACAGGTCTTGATATTATTAACAAATTACAAAAAGAAGAAGAACGTGAAAAGATGAAGCGAGATAAAAAGGAACGCCATCTTCATATTGTGAAACAAGAGGAGAAAAAAATAGAAATTCCCGCAGTTATTGAGCCGTTGCCAAAAGCAACTGTTATAGTGCCAGATTCGACGAAACGAGTTGTATTACGGGATATTCCTGCCCTTCATCTTGCACCGTTTTTAAATAGACAAATGTTAATTGGACACCATCTTGGATTAAAAGGAAACGTAAAAAAACTCTTGCAAGAAGGGGATAAAAGAGCACATGAGCTAAATGATTTAATTGATGAATTATTACAAGAAGGACAATCTTGGTTACGCCCAAAAGCGGTGTATCAATTTTTCCCGGCGCAAAGTGATGGACAAAATATAATTATATACGATCCGGAAGATCACACACGTATTATAGAGCGATTTGAATTTCCGAGACAAGGGAAAGCACCATACCGTACTTTAGGAGATTATATACGCCCGATTGGAGATGAGATGGATTATGTCGCTTTCTTATCTGTTACCGTTGGAGAAGGGGTTCGAGATATTGCAGAGGAATGGAAGGCGAAGGGAGATTATTTACGCAGTCATGCGATTCAGTCGTTAGCACTTGAATTAGCAGAAGGACTTGCTGAAAAAACACATATGCTCATTCGTGATCGTTGGGGAATTCCAGATTCACCTGAACTGACGATGGAAGAGAGATTCCGTACGAAATATAGAGGAATACGCGTATCATTTGGTTATCCAGCATGCCCAGAACTTGCTGATCAAGAAAAATTATTTCGCTTAATTCATCCAGAAGAAATTGGTATTTCATTAACAGAAGGATTTATGATGGAGCCAGAAGCGTCTGTAACGGCTATGGTATTTTCTCACCCTGAGGCAAGGTATTTTAGTGTACTATAGTGTAGAAGGGGGAGACGTATGAAAAAAATAGTCTTTACAGGTGGCGGTTCGGCCGGGCATGTAACACCTAATTTAGCAATTATTCCACATTTACAAAAGCAGAACTGGGATATCTCTTATATTGGTTCTCATCAAGGGATTGAGAAAACGATTATAGAAAAAGAAGGAATCCCATACCATAGTATTGCAAGCGGGAAGCTACGTCGTTATTTTGATTTGAAAAATATAAAAGATCCTTTTCTCGTGATGAAGGGTGTTATGGATGCGTACGTAACAATTCGTAAACTAAAACCGGATGTTATTTTTTCAAAAGGTGGTTTCGTATCCGTACCAGTCGTAATAGGAGGGTGGCTAAATAGGGTGCCAGTTTTATTACATGAATCTGATATGACACCTGGACTAGCAAATAAAATTGCGCTCCGTTTTGCCTCGAAAATATTTGTTACATTTGAAGAAGCAGCGAAACATTTACCGAAAGAAAAAGTAATATATACAGGATCGCCTGTACGTGAAGACGTACTAAGAGGAAATCTTGAAAAAGGTTTAAAGTTTCTAGGGTTTTCCCGGAAGAAATCAGTTATTACTGTTATGGGAGGAAGTTTAGGCGCAAAGAAAATTAATGAAACGGTTCGATCGGCACTTCCAAATCTTCTGAAAAATTATCAAATTGTGCATCTTTGCGGAAAAGGAAATCTTGATGAATCCTTACAAAATAAAGAAGGATATAGACAATTTGAATATGTACATGAAGAGTTGCCGGATATATTAGCAGCAACAGATTTTGTTATTTCACGTGCGGGATCCAACGCGATTTTTGAATTTTTAACAATGCAAAAGCCGATGGTTTTAATTCCGTTATCGAAATTTGCAAGCCGTGGAGATCAAATTTTAAATGCTGAATCCTTTAAAAGACAAGGGTATGCATCGGTATTATATGAAGAGGATGTAACGGTGAACTCACTTATAAAGCATATAGAAGAGCTATCTCATAATAATGAGACGTATAAAATAGCATTAAAAAAATATAATGGAAAAGAAGCGATTAAAACTATCATTCAACATATTTCAGAGGCATGATTAAACAATCATGTCTTTTTTAGTAGGATGAAAGATTCCAAGAATTGATATTTTTATGTTACAATAAAGTGAAACTTTAATCAGTGGGGGGTTCATCCCCACTGATTATTAGCCCTCACCAATCGGGCTTTTACGGGCAGTTAATCCCACACCTAACTTCTTTGTTTTCGCTGAATTTTGAGGTGGGGGTCTTACTGCCCTCAAATAGCGGGGTAACAAATGGTTAATAGGGAAATTCCAATTGATTAAGCGTGAAAATACGAATGGATTAGGAGTGACTGTGTTGGAGCTAAGTCTCTATGAAAATACTGCACTTATTATATGCTTTGTGTTGTACGTTGGTAGTGTTATTGTTTATATTTCACGGAAATTTTCACAAGAACGAGAGCTTGAAAAATCAGAAATAACAGCTGAACTAGAAATGTTAGCTGATGAAAGTTATAAAAAACAAAAAATAAAAGAAGATCATGAGGCACCCCATCATTGAAACGCAAATAAGTTCTAAGGATGGGGATTTTTTTTGAAAAAATCCCATTAACGCTAAAAAAGGAGTTTCCCCATACATATTTAAGGAGTGAATATAAATGAAATTTTATATTGCTTCAGGATTTCAAAATAAACATCTTGTTCGTTTCGTATCAAGCCAGTTGAAAGAAGTGGGATGGCAGCATACATATGATTGGACGAAAAATGAAAGAGCAACCAATAGAGAACAATTGCAAAAGATTGGTGAAGAAGAACAAGAAGCGATACGAGAAGCTGATGTTTTCTTACTCATACTAGAGGGTGGGAATGGAAGTCATACAGAATTAGGGATGGCAATTGCTTTAGAAAAGAAAATTTATATATATCACAAGGGCAATGAGTTGCAAACGACATTCTACCATTTACGAGAAGTTGATATTTTCGAAGGAGAAATTGAGGGGCTTGTCTCATATATATTGAATAAAGTGGAATATTAGACGTGGGAATGCAGTGAGAAATATTTATTGCAAAAAAAGAGTGAAGGTTACCATTAGGCTATTTTGGGCACAGTTATTATAAGTAAAGCATATAAAGGAGTTATAAATATGAAATTAGAAAATGGATGGGAAACAAGTTTTTTAGAGGTTGTACAAAACAGTGAATTTAAGAAAGATGCAATTCTTAGTCAATTGCTTTTTGCGGATAGTGAAGAAGTAGAAGAGCTTGTTGATGATTACGGTTATGAAGAGATTATTGAACGCGAACATGATGATGAGTTAGCAGGAATTTTAGGAGAAGAACTTTTCAGTGAGCTGGAGCGAAACGTATTCTTATCTCCACAGCCAGAAGAAAAACTTATTTCATTCGTAAATGGATTAGGTTTTCATGTGTTAGATTGGATTGTGCTTCTTGAAACAGAATTTGGCATTGATAGCGCAAACTTCACATCGGATGCAGTGAAAATGTTAGAAAAGCGCTTTAGACAGTTTCCCTATATAGAAGAGAAGACAATTTTTGATATGACGTTTGAAGAAGCGATGGATGTATTAGAATCTGTTACAGGATTACAGCTGAAGGGGAAAATGAACGTATAATGAAAAAGAACGTGATAGCTTCACGTTCTTTTTTTTTACATAATAATAATTTTATCATCTAGCTTTGTTTGTCCAGTAAGAAGTGCATTTAAATACTCTACTTTTCGTATGCAAGCTTGTATATGTCTTTCAACCTCTTGTAACTCTGCTTGGTGATGCGTTTCAATTGGATGAATTTGTACGTTAAATTTTTCGAATTGACTACTATATGTTATTTCTGCATAGCCGCTCATAATATCGGTTTCGTTATGAAATAAAAATTGCTTCGTTTCTTCACAGAATGATACATCCTGAAAGCCATATACTTTTAATGCTTCAATTACTTTGTTAATCATGTTTATATTCATTTTTTAACCCTCTTTACGAAGTTCTACTTTTATATTATAACATAAAAAATTACGTAGAAAGCGCTTCCAAGTGTATTTTATTATAAACTTTACGTTTCAATCATAAAAATGAAACAAAGAAAAAATAATTGTAAAGAAGGAAGGACTCTTTTATTGTTTCGTCATATATATAGAGAAATAGTGCAATGAAAGGAAATTTTCCGAGGTGGAGATTGTATTTCCAATTTGAGCGCAGTAAAAGAGGTGAGAATCTTGAACTTTGATATTGTAGGACAAAAAGCATATATAAAAAATGGGCCGCATCGGAACCGAATTGGAACTGTAAAGAAAAATGAAAAACAATTAGAATCCCATTTTGCTATTGTAATTGGAGAACAAAGTATTGATGTAGAGCTAAAGGATATCGTGTTAGTTGGAGTAGATGTAGGACAATTTCATACATGGTGCGAGCAAAATGGTTATTTGTGAAAGGGACGGGCTGTGAGATAATGAAATATATTTGAGAAAAGAGAATATGTTATTGTATTCTCTTTTTCTATGTTTAAGGAGGCGGAAATGAAATATAAAGCACAGGAGCTTACATTGGAGTTGAAAGAGAAGATTCAATGTATGGAGAATGGAATAGAGCGAATATCACTTGAACTTTTTAAAGAGTATTCATATTTATACATAGAGAAAAACATGGAACTATCTATGGAACTTGTTAAAGATAAAGAGCATCCTTTTGAGGTGGGTTATTATTCATCAGTTGCCATAGCTATATTAGATGAAGAAAAAGAGATGATTGGATTTTATAATATTCCAATTTGGAAATGCGAAAGAATCTTTTTAGGAATGCAAATTCAATTAAGCATTTGGGGAAGTAAGAAAGTAGGGGAACTTGTTGATGAATCTTGTTATGAGATTGAGGAAGAGTTAAAAGAGCAACTAGAAGAATACTTGGAGTGATAACTTTCAAGAGAAGATGTATAGAGATGGAACATAATAAAAAAGACGCTAACAGTATAAATTGTTAGCGTCTTTTTTTATTATGAAGCAATCTCACCAGTTTTTACATCATCTTGATTGTACGTATCCTGATCTAATTCACCAAGCCATTTACTAGAAATAAGACCTGCTGTCATAGAACCACTTACGTTAAGAGCTGTACGACCCATATCGATTAATGGTTCAACTGAGATAACAAGAGCGACAATGCCGATTGGTAAGTTCATTGTAGATAGTACGATTAACGCTGCGAATGTTGCACCGCCACCAACACCGGCAACACCGAATGAGCTAATAGAAACGACAGCGATTAAAGTTAAAATGAATTGTGGTTGTAATGGATCGATTCCTACAGTTGGAGCGACCATCATAGCAAGCATTGCTGGATAAATACCTGCGCAACCGTTTTGACCGATAGATACCCCAAAGGATGCAGCGAAGTTAGCGATTCCTTCAGAAATACCAAGCTTTTCTTTTTGAGCTTCAATATTTAATGGCATTGCACCAGCACTAGAGCGAGATGTGAATGCAAATGTTAATACAGGGAACACTTTTTTCAAATATTGAATTGGATTTAAACCAGATAGTGCGATTAATAATAAGTGAATGATAAACATTACGATAAGAGCTACGTAAGATGCTAACACGAAGTTACCAAGTTTTAAAATAGCGTTAATATCGCTACCAGCAACTGTCTTTGCCATAAGAGCTAATACGCCGTATGGAGTAAGACGTAAAATTAATGTTACCATACGCATTACGATTGCATATACAGCATCAAGCATTTTCTTAAATAGCTCTGCTTGTTCTGGATATTTTCGTTTTACACCTATAAAGGCAATGCCGATAAAGGCTGCAAATATTACAACAGAAATTGTTGATGTTGGACGAGCACCTGTTAAATCAAGAAAAGGATTTGTAGGCAATAGTTCTAACAATTTGTCTGGAATTGTTGTCTTTTCAATAGAAGTAAATCTTTCTTCTACTAATTTCAGACGAGCAGATTCTGCATCACCTTGTTGTAATCCTGTTGCTGATACATCAAATCCTGCGCTTGCAGCTATACCGACAGCTGCGGCAATTCCTGTAGTAAGAATTAAAATTCCGATAATAAGACCACTGATTTTACCAAGGTTTTTCGTTAATTGTAATTTTGTAAATGCTGAAATAATAGATACTAAAATAAGTGGCATAACGATCATTTGAAGTAATTTCACATAACCGTTACCAATTAAACTAAACCAGGTATTTGATTCGATAATTACTTTAGAAGTAGGTTCATAAATAAATTGTAATATAAGACCAAAGATAATTCCGACTCCTAAAGCAGTAAATACACGTTTATTAAAAGATACATGCTTACGTTGCATATAATACAATACGCCAACTAAAATGAGCATGACTATGATGTTAATCCCGACAAGCAGTGTATTCATGTTGATTCCCCCTAATTCCAATGTGTTATATAGAATATAAGGTAATAAAACCTATAAGTCAACTAGGGAATTGCGGAATTAAAAAAAAGATGGCAATTTGCCATCTCTTAATGCCCAGCTCCAGGGACAAGTAAAAATGTTGTGTACCATGTAAATCCGATGAAGAAAACGGTTAAATATGCCCCGAATACGTATATATACATACGCTCTGTTAATTTTAAATAACTTAAAAGTACGAAGAATCCTGTTTGTCCTAAAAATAGTAGTGCGGCCGAATGCATATCCCCTACGTAAAACATAACCGAGAAAATTCCAGTCCAAAAGCCAAGAACGCGAAACATGCGCTCCATGCCATCTCCCTCCTTTTCTAAAAAAAGTAAAACCTCTTTTCATTATAGTTTATTTTTCTAACTATTGTAAATATTCATTCATATAAAAAAGAAGCCAATTATAATATTGACTTCTTCTTAGTTGAAAAACTAAATTCGAACTTTATCCCGCTATTTGTGGGCAGTAAAACTCCCACCTCAAAATTCGGCAAAATGCGAGGAAGTTAGGTGGGAGATAACTGCCCGTTAATGCGGGATTGGTGCGGGCTAATAATCAGTGGGGGAAGAACACCCCCCACTGATTAAAGTTTCACTTTATAGTTACAAGATTTGCATCCATCTAGTAGACTATCGTTTCGTGTTAATTCCACGTTCGGGAATAGGATTTCAAAAATCCCCTTCATCATATCTCCGTGCATATTACAAATTTCAGTCGGATGATGCGCAGCAACTTCTTTAAATGGGCAATTGTGTACATCATAGAAAATTTTTGTGCCATCTGTACTTAATTCAAAAGCAGGAGATAAGCCAGCTGTTGAGAATGCTTCTTTTGCGATTAGCATTTTTTGTTCTATCGTCAATGCTTCTGCACTTACATTTAAGCGATGCATATGTTGTTGCATTAATTCTTTGCCGAATTGTTTCCCTGTTTCATATAGCGCTTTTTCACCAGCACTACCTAAGCTTAGCAGTGAATTAAATGCTATCTGCGCTAACAATTGATAATCGCGAAATGGGAATTGTAACTGGATGACATCTTGAGACAAGACGTATAGTCTGCTTGGTCTGCCGCCTTTCCCAGTTTTTTTTGTTTCTGATTTGAGCATATTAACATCTTCTAATTTAGATAAATGTAAACGCGCTACGTTTGGATGAATGTTAAACTCATCTGCAATTTCTTGTACAGTTACGTAATTATGCTTTTGCGAAATATATTTATAAATGTAATAACGAGTAGGGTCAGATAACACACCTGTAATTTTTAAAGCTTGTTCCATTAGGATCTCCACCTTTATCACTTTATCCAAGATATTAACATTATAATACAGATAAACTTCCATATAGGTAATTTCAGACAATAATTCAGAAATTGTTCATAATTTCACAAACATATTTTCCCTTTTTCTCCTAGTGAAAATACAAAATCTCTAATTTTTCTTGTGCATTTTTTCATGATATATACATAGTGAGGAGGGAAACTTGATGAATAGTGTCGAGCTTTTTGCAAATATGATTATGAAAGAAGCTTGTGGGGTGCAAGCATCGGACTTACATATTGTGCCCAGGCAGAAGGATGTGGCGATTCAATTACGTATTGGAAAAGATTTAATTACGAAACGGTGTATTGAAAAGGGATTTGGAGAAAAGCTTGTTTCGCACTTTAAATTTTTAGCATCAATGGATATAGGAGAGAGGAGAAAACCTCAAAATGGTTCGTTGTACTTACAAATTGATGGGCAAGAAGTGTATTTACGCCTTTCAACACTTCCAACAGTATATCAAGAAAGTCTCGTTATTCGCCTCCATTTACAAGCATCTGTACAGCCGTTGTCTCACCTTTCGTTATTTCCAAGTTCAGCGGAAAAATTACTCTCTTTTTTAAAGCATTCGCATGGGTTACTCGTATTTACTGGGCCGACTGGTTCTGGAAAAACAACAACAATGTATGCGTTATTAGAAGTAGCTAGAAAATGGCAAACACGTCGTATCATTACACTAGAAGATCCAGTTGAGCAAAGAAAAGACGGTTTATTACAAATTCAAATAAATGAAAAAGCTGGTATCACATATAAAACAGGATTAAAGGCTATTTTGCGTCATGATCCAGATATTATTTTAGTTGGCGAAATTCGTGATGAAGAAACAGCAAAAGTAGCTGTAAGGGCCAGTTTGACGGGACATTTAGTAATGACAACCTTGCATACAAATGATGCGAAAGGAGCGATACTACGATTTATGGATTATGGTATTACAAGGCAAGAAATTGAACAATCATTATTAGCAGTAGCTGCTCAGCGGCTCGTCGAATTAAAATGTCCATTTTGCAGAGGGAAGTGTGCAACTTTATGTAAATCAATGAGGAAAGTGAGACAGGCAAGCATTTATGAACTGTTATATGGATATGAATTAAAACAAGCGATTAAAGAAGCAAGTGGAGAACATGTTACGTATCACTATAAAACGTTGGAATCGTCGGTTCGAAAAGGGTATGCTTTAGGCTTTTTAGAAGAAGATGTATATGTTTAAGAGAAAATGGAGTTTAAGTGATCAAGCATTATTATGTAAAAGATTAAGTGATTTATTAGAGAAAGGTTACTCACTTTTGCAGGCGTTAGAATTTTTGCAGTTGCAACTACCATTAGGGAAGAAATTACAGTTACAGCGTATGATCGAGGGATTGAAAAATGGACAAAGTTTGCACGCTTCTTTTCACCAATTAATGTTTCACTCTGAGATGTTAAGTTATTTGTTTTATGCAGAGCGACATGGTGACATTTCTTTTGCTTTGCAACAAGGAAGCGTACTTCTTTACAAGAAAGATAAATATAGGAAAGATATGATGAAAGTAATGCGATATCCTATGTTTTTATCATTTTTTTTAATGATTATGCTTTCTGTTTTTAACCTCATTTTATTGCCTCAGTTTGAAATGATGTATAGTTCTTTACGTTCTACAGCACCACCACTTACGGAGCAAATTTTAGTTGCAATTAAATTATTACCCTACTTCATTTATATGATTGTTCTTATCGTTATAACGGGATTTAGTTTATATATATTTTATTTCCGAAAACTTCCGCCTACTCAAAAGGTAAAGATTATGATCCGTATTCCCCTTATGAAAACATTTCTTATTTTAAATCATTCTCATTATTTCTCCACTCAATTAAGTGGTTTATTACACGGTGGATTGTCCGTACACGAAGCATTAACAATAATGATGAAGCAAAAGTATCATCCGTTCTTTCAGTATGAAGCAGACCGAATTGAGCGACAATTAATTGCAGGAGAACCGTTACAATCTATTATTGATAAAAGCGGTTATTACGAGAAAGAACTTTCTTATATCATTACGCATGGACAAGCAAACGGTAATTTAGCAAATGAGCTTGGTGATTACAGTGAGCTCATTATTGAAAAGGTAGAACAAAAAATTAAACGTATGTTATTTGTGATTCAACCCATTTTATTTACATGTCTTGGGGTTATAGTCATTTTGATGTACTTAGCGATGATTATGCCGATGTTTCAAATGATGAATTCTATATAGGGGGCATTTACATGCAGAATGAGGAGGGTTTTACTCTTTTAGAAATGTTATTAGTTATGGTTGTCATAACTGTATTATTACTATTAATTATTCCAAATGTAGTTACACAGCGCTCATCCGTCCAAGGAAAAGGATGTGCAGCCTATGTGAAATCTATAGAAGCACAAATACAAGCATATCACTTGCAACATAATAAGATTCCATCAATAGAGGAACTTGAAACAGGAAAGTATATTACTTCAAAAACTTGCCCGAAAGGTGAACCAATCCATATTTCCGATGATGGTACGGTATCAGCTGGGAAATCGTGAAGCAAAAAGGTTTTACTCTTTTAGAAATGCTACTTGTCTTATTTGCTATTTCTGTACTGAGTGTTGTTACGCATTTTAACGTTACTTCATTACATGAAAAACAAAAAGTTGAGCAGTTTTTGAAACAGTTTTCAAATGATATTTTGTATATGCAGCAGTTGGCGATTAAGCGTCAACAACATTATACGTTACGCTGGTTTAAAGGGAAACAGATGTATTATATTTCGGAATCGGAGACAGACCTTTTAATTGTTAAGAGAGAATATGATAAAGATGTCCAAGTGGATTTGCATACCTTTCCAAATCCAATGACATATAATCCGAGCGGGAATATTAATAGGGGTGGTACGATTTTACTTTCCTATCGAGGGTATAAATATGAGATTGTATTTCAGCTTGGAAGAGGGAGATTTACGTATCGTGAAGTGTCAAAAAGGATCAGTAATGGTTGAAATGGTTGTAGCGTTAAGTTTAATAATGATGGCGGCATCGTTATTGCTCCCGCAAACATTATTAATTATGCAAGAAAGAAAAAATATAAAAATGAGCTATAAAGCATTAATATTATTAAAAAAAGAAGCGGCCTTATTTAAGTATGAGAATGAGGAAAAGCGAGTAAAAGAGCAAGTCATAAAAGGAATTGTATATTACACATATTGGAGAGGAGATGAGGTTTGTACGATGTGGAAAGATAGGAGAGGAAAAGCGATGGAGCAATGCCTTTATGCAAAGGAAA
This sequence comes from Bacillus sp. FSL P2-0099, assembly GCF_038007445.1. NCBI lineage: Bacteria > Bacillati > Bacillota > Bacilli > Caryophanales > Bacillaceae > Bacillus > Bacillus sp. FSL P2-0099. Next base: position 4,191,848 of record NZ_JBBOXE010000001.1, on the reverse strand, counting down.
AATAAAAAAGAAGCGGGATTTACATTAATAGAAATGATTGCATGTTTGTTGCTTTTATCAATGTTCTTTTTACTTTTACCGCGTCTTCATATTATGGGGATAGAAAATACACATTCAAAAGGATTAAATGACTGGGAGTGGGATGTGTTTTTAGGACAAATGCAATTAGAGTTTCGTGAAGTATTAAGTGGGAGGAAGATAGAGCTAGAAAACGGTGGGAATATTTTACGCTTCCAACTTCGTAATGGTGATCAGGTGACGTATGAAAAGTTGAATAGTAATCTGATAAGAAAAGTAAATATGCGCGGAAGGGAATTTATATTACAAAGGATTGAAGCGATTTCGTATAAATTAACACCTCATTTGTTATATATATATGTGAAAGATATAAGTGGTGAAATATATGAAGGCGTGGCTGTGCGCTATAGTGAAATTGAGATAGAAACATGAGAAAACAAAATGGATTTGTAATGCCAGGAACAATTATTTTTCTTATTTTATTCATTTCTTTTTTGATGTACGAAACGAATATGTTACTTTCGGATAAAAAATTTTATTCTGAAATAGAACAAAGTTTTTTCATGGAGGAACTTGTTGATCGCGCTATTTCAGATATAAAAAGAGAGTTACAGCAAAAAGAAAAAGAGGATGTTTTTTTATTTCAGTATGAAAGAGGAGAAGTGAGTGGAAAGTACGTCTTTGAAAATGATGTTATTATCATTTCGTTGCAATGTGTTACAAAACAGAGAGTTTTCTATACAGTGAGCTTTCACTATAGGAAAAAGGATAATAAAATATTTGATTGGGTAGAAGGATAATATGTAAAATATATGGAGAAGAACCATGAGTTTCTATTGTGGAGGGAGTCAATTTCTTTGAGGAAAGGGATAAGAACGATGTTCAAAAGTTTAAATTTTCTCAAAAAAGAGAAAGGTAGAAAGAATATGATATATTCATGCTATCCAATCATTTTTTCTAGGGAGATAAGAAAATGACAAATAACAATCAAATAGGTGAAAGTAAGGAACAAACTATTTTTGATCATAAAGGAAATACGATTATGACAGAGGATAGGGAAATACAAATTATTTCAAAATTCGAAGAACCTTTTATTGTCGTATTAGCAAATGTATTAAGTGATGAAGAGTGTGCTGAATTGATTGAATTGTCTAAAAGTAATATGAAACGTTCTAAAGTTGGTTCATCACGTGATGTAAATGATATTCGAACGAGTAGTGGTGCATTTTTGGAAGAGAATGAACTTACTTCGAAGATTGAAAAACGAATTTCATCTATCACGAATGTTCCTGTAGCGCATGGAGAAGGATTGCACATTTTAAATTATGAAGTAGATCAAGAATATAAAGCGCACTATGATTATTTTGCGGAACATAGTAGATCAGCTGCTAATAATCGTATAAGTACTCTTGTGATGTACTTAAATGATGTAGAAGAAGGCGGAGAAACATTCTTTCCGAAATTAAATCTTTCTGTACACCCTAGAAAGGGAATGGCAGTATACTTTGAGTACTTTTATCAAGATCAATCACTAAATGAGCTTACGTTACATGGAGGGGCACCTGTTACGAAGGGCGAGAAATGGATTGCAACGCAGTGGGTGAGAAGAGGTACTTATAAGTAAAAGTGAGCCAGCTTGTTTGATTACGAGAAAATAGTGAGTATGTTACGTTTTGTTCTTCATAGCATAAGAAGAACAAAACGTTTTTTTATTAAATAAAGTAACATCTTTCGTTATAATAACAAATAATAACGGATGATTGAGAGGAACGAAAATGAAATCTATATACATAACTGGCTATATGGGAGCCGGGAAAACAACAATTGGAAAAGTGTTAAGTAAAGAACTTCATATGGATGTTGTAGATACAGACCAAAAAATTGAAGAGAAGCAAGAGAAGGCAATTCGTGATATTTTTGCCGAAGAAGGCGAAATGGCTTTTCGGGAATATGAAAGTGAAATGTTACGTTCACTACCGGTTCAGAATGTAATTATTACAACGGGTGGAGGGATTATTGAACGAGCGGAAAATCGAAAGTGGATGAAGGAAAATGGAACTGTTGTGTATTTATATTGCGATCCACATGTAATTGCAGAAAGGCTTCGTGAAGATACGACACGTCCACTATTTCAGAAGAAAGATATAGATGCATTTATAACGAAATTTGAATCGCGCCGAGCTTATTATGAAGAGGCTGATATTCATATCGATACGACAAATAAGTCGGTAAAGCAAATTATGAATGAATTAAAGCAAAAGATTAATGAATAAAAAAGTGGACATACTAATCAAGTAGAGGTGATGATAATATGTCTACTAATGATTATGTACGCTTTGTGACACAGCAATTTGTGTCATATATGGATGCTCCAAAAGAGGATCGAAAACAACAGAAACAACAACGTCGCGCGGAGAAAGAGCCATTCTTAAATAAATGGTTTGGTGTTATGCCACTGAGCGCTGCTTTGTTTTATCGAAATGTAAAAAATAAAAGAAAAAAATCAAGCTAACTTTTTCGTAATATGTCTGGCAAAATAAAGATCCCCCTAGTGCAACAAGCTGCTAGGGGATCTTTATTTATTGTTGCACAGATTCTTTTTCTTCAGTAACCGCATGTATCTTATTATTTACCCATACAAACCCTATTCCGATGCAAATAGAAATACCCCAGCCAACAGCGGTCATAATAGCTCTCATTTCACCATATCCATCTACACCGAAAACAGAGATGAAATAGATTTTCAAGAAGCTTTTTAATATAAATTGAAGGCCGAAAAATAGTGTTAAATATTGCAGTGCTGGATATATACGACTATCACGATAAAGCTCACGACTTTTATCACGATCATGACCTTGCAGTGCTGAAATATCCGCTGCGAAATATAACATAAGTGGTTTTTTTATAAAGATTGTACATATAACGATGCAGCCAAGTACGATATGATAATATGCATCATTCCATAGCATTCGTTCCGCTGATCCAGATATTAAGTCTACCGTTGTATTAGAAATGAGTGTAATTAAAATAAAGAACCCTGTAACGTTAAACTGTTTTTCTTTTTTAAAGGTATACAGTGTATAAATAATCCCCGGAACAGAGGAAATTAACATTGCGTAATAAGGATCGATATAAGGTTTTGCAAATTTCCAAATGAGGAATGGGAATACGAGATAAAAGACAAGATCTAATATAGCTTTTTTATTTTGATTCATACAAATCCTCCTTAAGTCATACATATATTTTATAATATAATTTCTGAAAATTGTATAAGGTTTAATAAAAAAAAGAAAAGTAGATGATTAGTAGATTAAAAAAATTGTCCCTAGCGTAGTAAGTTTTTTTAGTATATAATAAAGGAAACGCTTTCATTTTTGATTTGTTCACAAAATGGATGGAAAATCACATATTTACTATTGATATGTTACTTTATAATGAAACTAATTAAATATACATGCATACAATATTGTGAAATAAATAACATAAATAATCTATATAAATGTAAACGTTATCAAAAGAGAGGTGGAGACAATGAGTAAATTTTTCTTCAATCATAATCCAGCAACATTAGAGGATGGAAGACTGGTTAAGTATGCTGAAATTATTTATGGAGAAGGTGGCCGTTCTGTATTAGAAAATTTAATGGTGAAGGCATCTATCAGATTACGTGATCGTTATCCGAATAAATCTGACGAACAGATCTCGAACCTCGTAAATCAAGGCATCCATGATATGTTTCAAAAATACGTGAATGAGTAAGAGCAGCTACTGGCTGCTCTTATTTTTTTGTATAAGGATTGTGCCTCTAGCTGAAAATAAAGATGCATTTTGAAACATGCAAAAAGGAGGCGAAAAAGATGAGTAATGGAATTGGTCGTTCAAAAGAGAATCTTCCAACTGATGCAAACCATGTAAGTGCAAAGGATCGTGCATATCAGAAACGTATGACAGAGAAAAAACAGCAAGAGCGTAATGAAGATAGAGAATAGGCTGGGAACATATCTTAAAAGAAAGCTCCTTCAATCTGAAGGAGCTTTCTTTAAGATAGAAAATGATTTGCGGTAACATAAAAGAGACCACCGTTTATAATTTGTATTGTAATGCGTGGTTCGTATTGTTCTTGTAATGCTTGCTTTTCAATTTCATAGCTTTCTGGAAGTTCATCGCTATCTTCGTAAAATCGATTTAAAAGGTCTAAATCGTGATTCCAACGCACTCTCGCTTCTTTTGCCCACGTGTGGTCATCTTCAGCGATTATACTTTTTAAAGCATCCTCTATACGCTGTAAGCCACTTTGTGGCTTAATGATAGGTGAGAGGGTAAAACAAAAGTCAGGTATTTTCGGTGTGAGTTTGATCTCTGCTAAAGTGTCATGAAAGTTTGCAATCATTGTCCCGGAAATAAGATGAATACCGATGGAATGAAGTATGTCTTTTTTTCGGTCGCATTGATAAGATACTTTTATATTTACACCAAGCCAAGGATGAAGGGGGGTATGAGTTGCCCCGCTATGTTTCACTTCCTCATATAAACGTATGTATGAACCTAGTTCTTTTGTTGTTTCAAATATTTGATGCAAACGGGGTGAACCGTAATGAATAAGTTCACCGTCGTTTTCTTCGTTTTCCGGATTTGTAATAAGAGTAAGGCGCATCGGGTTCGGAACGCCTCCTGTTTTTTCAAGATAGTGCCAATAGAAAGGGCGGTTCATTAATAATTTATCCATTTCAATTGTTAATTGCACGTCTAATAGGTGAGGGGAACGTTCTAAAATTTCGCAGTTATTCGCCTCAAAAAAGTTATATAAGTAATTATGAATTTCATTTTGCTGCATAGTCCTGCACCTCTGCTTCATTGCGCTTCGCAAAATCGATAATAGATGTTAAATTTTCCATCTTGATTCGAATTTCACCTTCGCTTTTTGACTGCGCGAAAATTTCTTGAATATGCGCATCAATATTTTTCATGTTGATTCTCGTTAAAATTTCATCGAGTTCACCGATTACACGTTCAAATAAATTAATTTTTTCATATAGTAGTTTTAAAATGTGCTCTTCAACAGTGTGCTTTGTTGCTAAGTTATAAATGTGAACATCATTTTTTTGTCCAAGACGGTGAATACGTCCAATCCTTTGCTCGAGTCGCATTGGATTCCACGGTAAGTCGTAATTAATCATATGGCTACAAAATTGTAAGTTAATTCCTTCACCACCAGCTTCGGTCGCAATTAATACTTGGGCATGATTTTGGAAAAGCTCCTTCATCCAATCTTTCTTCCCGCGCTTAAATCCACCGCGAAATGGAACAGAGGAAATGCCATGTTGTTGTAAGAACCATTGTAAATACATTTGTGAAGCTCTATATTCAGTGAAGATAATGACTTTATCGTCAACTTCTTTTATAAGCTCTAGTGCTTTATTTGCTTTGGAGTTGAACGGAATATGATTAATTTTGTCCATCAGCACATCAATATGTGGGTCCTTTATGTAGTGCTCATTTTCTTTCTGTCTTTTTTCTACATGTTTTTTTAGTGAATAGTAAACAGCTTCACGACTACTACATGCTTCCCGTTTTAAAGTTAAGGATGAGAAAGCAGATGTGACGGCATCTTGTCCACGCCAATTTTCAATTTCATTATACAAAGCTTGTTCTTCTTCATTGAATTCAACGAAGATTGTTCGTACATGCCTCTTCGGCCAATCAATGCCAGTGTTATTGCGTCTATTTCGAACCATTACTTTATTGATAAGAGCTTTTAAATCTTCATCTGATTCAGTGGAACGATTTTTGGAAGCGTAATATTCTTCAAAATTAGATTGATTGCCTAAATGACCTGGTTTTAATAAAGAAACGAGGTTGAAGATTTCATCGATTTTATTTTGAACAGGAGTTGCAGTTAGTAATAAACAAAACTTCTTTTTTAATCGCTGTGCAAATTCATAGTTTTTTGTTTTATTATTTTTTAGTTTATGTGCTTCATCGATAATAATAAGGTCATACTCTAGGTTTAAAACGATATCGCGATGCGGTGAACGTTTCGCAGTATCGATTGATGAAACGATGACATCAGCTTGTTCCCAAGAATAACTTTTCTTTTGAGCGACCGCAGGAATAAAAAATTTTGTGTTTAGTTCATACGCCCACTGAGATACGAGAGAAGCTGGAACGAGAATGAGTACCTTTTTTACAAGTCCTCGAACCATATATTCTTTCAAAATAAGTCCAGCTTCAATCGTTTTTCCAAGTCCAACTTCATCTGCTAGAATCGCTTTACCATTCATTTGTTCAATGACATTTTGAGCGACCTCTAATTGATGTGGAAGCGGCGTGAAATGTGATAAATGTTTCGGTGCTTGCAATCCATCAAAAGTAGGGACGAGTAACGATTTCTCTGTTTTATAAGCTAAATGATATAAATCCCAATTTGTCCAAGGACCATCTTCATCAATTCTTTTTAAAAAATTATTTTGCCACGTTCGATCTACGGAAATATCGACATTCATTAAGACTCTCCCACCTTTTATAAACTAAAGTGATTATTAAAAAAATCTTTATTATAAGCCTCGTAATAAGGCGCTATCACAATTACTAAAAGTTAAAGAATAGGCAATGATAGAGGGCTAAATTTCAAAATTTGTATTTAATAAGATTAAGAATGAAAAATTCTAAATTATTTTTTATGCTAGAATATTGATGAAATATAGCGAATAATGTTAGGATAATGGTGTGAAATGTGTGGAATCTTTCGTATTTTATCCAAGAAAGTAACTTTTTATTTACGCTTTCATAAAAAAAATATACTGAGATTCCGTATAACCTTATCTTTTCAGAATGAAAATGTTTAGATATGGGAAGCAACTTTTATTGATTTGTCAGAGCATAAGGGGGAAAGAGCATGATTACATTACAACGTACACCGTTATTTGATGTATACGCGAAGTATGGTGGGAAAACAGTCGACTTCGGTGGTTGGGAATTACCAGTTCAATTTTCAAGCATTAAAGAGGAACATGAAGCTGTACGTACAGGAGCAGGTTTGTTCGATGTATCTCATATGGGAGAAGTAGAGGTAAAAGGTGTAGATAGTTTAGCATTTTTACAACGTGTTGTTACAAATGACGTATCTACCTTAAAGGTAGGGGGCGCACAATATACAGCTATGTGCTATGAAAATGGTGGCACAGTAGATGACTTATTAATCTACAAACGTGGTGAAGAAGACTATTTATTAGTAATCAATGCATCAAATATCGAGAAAGATTACGAATGGTTAGCTAGCCATGTAATTGGCGATGCGAAAGTAGTCAATGTTTCTAGTGAAGTTGCGCAGCTTGCAATTCAAGGACCAAAAGCAGAAGGCATTTTACAAAAAGTTGTGTCAGAATATTTGAAAGAAATTAAGTTCTTTAAATTTAAAAATAATATTCTTGTAGATGGAATTCCTGCACTTGTATCTCGTACAGGTTACACAGGTGAAGATGGATTCGAAATTTACTGTAAGAGTGAAGATGCAGCAAAACTTTGGGAGAAACTTCTTGAAGTGGGAGCAGAAGAGGGCTTAAAACCATGTGGCTTAGGTGCTCGTGATACACTTCGCTTCGAAGCAACACTTCCGTTATACGGACAAGAGTTATCAAAAGATATTACACCGATTGAAGCGGGAATTGGCTTTGCGGTAAAACCAAATAAAGAAGCAGATTTCTTTGGAAAAGAAACGTTAAAAGAGCAAAAAGAAAACGGTGCATCTCGTAAATTAGTCGGCATCGAAGTAATCGAACGCGGTATTCCTCGTACGCATTACCCTGTATTTATAGGAGAAGAAAAAATCGGGGAAGTAACGAGTGGTACACAATCTCCAACGTTAAAGAAAAGCATTGGTTTAGCACTAATTGATGTAAAATACGCAGCAGTTGATACAGAAGTAGAAATTGAAATTCGTAATAAACGCGTCAAAGCAGTAGTTGTTCCAACACCATTTTATAAACGTTCAAAGTAACGGGGAGAGGGGTAGATTTCATGTTGCATCGTTATCTTCCAATGACAGAAGAAGACAAAAAAGAAATGTTACAAACGATCGGCGTTCAAACGATCGACGAATTATTCTCTGATATTCCAGAGAGTGTTCGTTTTAAAGGGGATTTAAAAATTAAAGAAGCAAAATCAGAGCCAGAGCTGTTAAAAGAGTTATCTCAAATGGCTAGTAAAAATGCTAATTTAAAAGAATATGCTTCTTTCTTAGGAGCAGGTGTATACGATCATTACGCTCCAGTAATTGTTGATCATGTTATTTCTCGTTCAGAGTTTTATACAGCTTACACACCATACCAACCAGAAATTTCACAAGGGGAATTACAAGCAATTTTTGAATTCCAAACAATGATTTGTGAATTAACAGGAATGGATGTAGCAAACTCTTCTATGTATGACGGAGGTACAGCTTTAGCTGAAGCAGCAATGCTAGCAGCTGGTCATACTCGCAAAAAGAAAATTCTTGTTTCAGCGACAGTTCATCCAGAATCAAGAGCGGTACTTGAAACATATGCAAAAGGTCAAAATCTTGAAGTTGTTGAAATTGATCATAAAAACGGTGTAACAGATTTAGAAGTATTACAAAGTGAAGTAGATGATACAGTTGCTTGTGTAATCGTTCAATATCCAAACTTCTTCGGACAAGTGGAAAAGTTAGCTGATATCGAAAAAATCGTTCATCAACAAAAATCATTATTTATCGTTTCTTCAAATCCATTATCATTAGGCGCATTAACACCGCCAGGAAAATTCGGTGCTGATGTTGTAATCGGTGATGCACAACCATTCGGTATCCCAACGCAGTTTGGCGGACCGCACTGTGGTTACTTTGCAACAACGAAAGCATTTATGCGTAAAATTCCAGGACGTCTTGTCGGACAAACTGTAGATTCAGATGGTAAACGTGGATTTGTATTAACGTTACAAGCACGTGAACAGCATATTCGTCGTGATAAAGCGACGTCTAACATTTGTTCAAACCAAGCGTTAAATGCATTAGCAGCTTCTGTTGCAATGACGGCACTTGGCAAACAAGGTGTAAAAGAAATGGCACGTCAAAACATTTCTAAAGCACAATATGCAAAACGTCAATTTGAAGCGAAAGGTTTCACAGTAACGTTCGCTGGACCATTCTTTAATGAATTTGTTGTAGATTGTAAACGTCCAGTTAAAGAAATAAATGATGTATTAATACAAAAGAATATTATCGGTGGTTACGACCTAGGCCGTGATTATAAAGAGCATGAAAACCATATGCTTGTAGCGGTAACAGAGCTTCGTACAAAAGAGGAAATTGACACACTTGTAAACGAAATGGGGGCTATCCAATGAAGAACCAAGACCAAGCACTTATTTTTGAAGTGACTAAAGAAGGACGCGTAGGATATAGCTTACCCAAATTAGATGTAGAAGAAGTAAAATTAGAAGATGTGTTTGAGAGTGATTATATTCGAGTAGAAGATGCAGAGCTTCCAGAAGTATCTGAACTTGATATTATGCGCCATTACACAGCGCTTTCAAACCGTAACCACGGTGTGGATTCTGGATTCTATCCACTTGGGTCTTGTACGATGAAATATAATCCGAAAATTAATGAAAACGTAGCTCGTTTCGCAGGCTTTGCAAATATTCATCCACTTCAAGATGAAAAAACAGTGCAAGGTGCAATGGAATTAATGTATGACTTACAAGAACATTTAATTGAAATTACAGGTATGGATACTGTTACGTTACAACCAGCAGCTGGTGCACACGGAGAATGGACAGGATTAATGTTGATTCGTGCATATCATGAAGCGAACGGTGACTTTAACCGTACGAAAGTAATTGTTCCTGACTCTGCTCACGGAACAAACCCGGCGTCTGCAACAGTAGCTGGTTTTGAAACAATTACGGTGAAATCAAATGAACATGGTCTTGTTGACTTAGATGATTTAAAACGTGTTGTAAACGAAGAAACAGCAGCACTTATGTTAACAAATCCAAATACATTAGGCCTATTCGAAGAAAATATTTTAGAAATGGCAGAAATCGTCCATAACGCAGGCGGTAAATTATACTATGATGGTGCAAACTTAAATGCGGTATTAAGCCAAGCACGCCCAGGAGATATGGGATTTGACGTTGTGCATTTAAATCTTCATAAAACATTTACAGGTCCGCATGGCGGCGGTGGCCCAGGTTCTGGTCCAGTAGGTGTGAAAGCTGATTTAATTCCGTACTTACCAAAACCGATTTTAGAGAAAACAGAAAATGGCTATCACTTCAACTATGATCGTCCAGAAGCAATTGGGCGTGTGAAACCATTCTATGGTAACTTCGGAATTAACGTTCGTGCATACACATATATTCGTTCTATGGGCCCAGATGGCTTGCGTGCAGTAACTGAGTATGCTGTATTAAATGCGAACTATATGATGAGAAGATTAGCACCATTCTATGATCTTCCGTTCGATAGACATTGCAAGCATGAATTTGTATTATCAGGTCGTCGTCAAAAGAAACTTGGTGTACGTACATTAGATATTGCAAAACGTCTGCTTGATTTCGGTTACCATCCACCAACAATTTACTTCCCATTAAATGTGGAAGAATGTATTATGATTGAGCCAACAGAAACAGAATCAAAAGAAACATTAGATGGTTTCATTGATAAGATGATTCAAATTGCTAAAGAGGTAGAAGAAAATCCAGAAGTTGTACAAGAAGCACCACATACAACAGTAATAAAACGTTTAGATGAAACATTGGCTGCTCGTAAACCAGTTTTACGTTATGAAAAGCTAGCACCTGTACAAGTGTGATTGCAAAAAAAGAACTCGCTACATGCGGGTTCTTTTTTTTGCAACATTGGTGCAGCTAGAATGAAAAAAATGTTAAAAATTTATATTTTTTGTTTCATATTGCTGTAAAGATGCGGTTTTATAGGTGATTTTGTTGAAAAAGTCGGTTTGATAAAAGTATTTATTTTTGTTAGAATTTTATTGAAATTAAGAAGATGTGATGAGGTAGAAATTACTCATTTTTATGTATATGTGAAAAAACGAGCAAGACGGGGGTGGAAGCGTGGGATATCGATGTTATAGAATGGTATACCATTTAGAAAATGGAGAAACAATTAAAGATGTAAAAGAATTTTGTTACCGAGACCAAGGGAAAGTGTTAGAAAGAGTAGCACACCGTGTAATGGATAATAGAGAAGTGACAGCGATTGATAAACAAGGAACAATCATTTCAATAGCGTGTGAGGACATTGTAAAGGTAGAACTTGATTACATAACAGAAAGTTAACCTTGAGTCATATCGAATTATTCGATACAATATACTGTTGAATGGTGAAGAGAGAAGAGAGGAGTTTATCATGGGTAATACACGACACTTTTATATGTTTATTTTAGCGTTTGTTCTTGTTGTGGCGTTAACGATTTATTTAATTGTTGATAGCAGCTGGTACAATACAGTTCATCCAGCATTCCTTCTTTTTATGTATGTAGGAATTGCGGTTGTTAGTTTCGGAATGAGAGACGAAATGTTAGATCGCTTTGAAAAGTGATACATATACGAAAGACCAACAGGAAAATGTTGGTCTTTTTTTCTTGCCAAAAATAGGATGGTGTGTATATACTGTATATATAAGGTATACACAGTATATACACACACTGGAGGAAAACATGAATATTATTATTTCGAATTCTTCCCAAGACCCTATTTATGTGCAAATAAGAAAACAATTAAGCCAGCTTATTTTAAATGGTGGTTTAAAGGGTGGAGACCAATTACCGTCTATTCGTAGCTTAGCGAAGGAATTACAAGTTAGTGTAATTACAACGAAGCGTGCGTACGAGGAGCTTGAAAAAGAAGGATATATAGAAACTGTTGCTGGGAAGGGGACTTATGTTTCACGTAAAAATAATGAACTACTAAAAGAACAGCGGCTACGTCTATTGGAAAGTAAAGCGGAAGGGATTGTGAATGAAAGTAAAGCGTTGCAGCTTTCACTTGAAGATTTACAGCAGATGATTGCGTGTTTATATGAGGGGGAATAAGAGATGTTAGAGCTAAAAAACGTTTGTAAAACTTATCAAGATTTCTCAGTGAAAAATGTAAGTTTTACATTGCCACGTGGATATATTATGGGATTTATCGGACCGAATGGAGCTGGAAAAAGTACGACGATCAAAATGATTATGAATTTAATCAGAAAAGAGAGCGGTGATATAAAAATTTTTGGTAAGGACAATAAGAAAGCCGAAAAGGAAATAAAACAAAATATTGGTTTTGTATATGATGAAAATCATTATTACGAAGATTTAACGTGTGAGCAAATGAAACGGATTATTGCACCGTTATATAAAAAGTGGGACGAAAAGCAGTATCAATCGTATATGCAGAGATTACAAGTTCCAACGTATAAAAAGATTAAAGAGTTATCCAAAGGGATGAAAATGAAATTTGCGATTGCAATCGCACTTTCACACCATGCGGAATTCATTATTATGGATGAACCAACAGCAGGATTAGACCCAGTTGTTCGAAGTGAATTACTTGATATGCTGCAAGAGATTTTAATGGAAGATGAAGTATCTGTATTATTCTCAACACACATTACAACAGACTTAGAGCGCATCGCGGATTATATTACGCTCATCAACGATGGAGAAATTATATTTACTGGTGAGAAAGATGAATTAATGGAGAATTACGTAATCGTAAAGGGGAGCAATGATTTATTGGATCGAGAAGGAAAAGAGTTATTCGTTGGCTTACGCAAAAATAAATTCGGATTTGAAGGACTCGCAAAGGAAAAACAAGCAATTATAGATTGGTTTGGAAATGAGGTTGTACTAGAAAAACCTACATTAGATGATATCATCGTTTACACTGCGAAAGGGAGAGGTGCCTATGCGTCAGCTCATCTATAAAGATTTATTCTTTTTTCGGGTGATGTGGTTAGTGAATTTTGTTATGCCTCTTTTGTTATTTATGTTAGAGCCAAGTGGTGAATTGTTATTTCCGATGAGTTGTCTATTTATAACCCTTTCCTCGGTTATGACGTTAATCTATATGGATGAAAGGAATAAAAGTGACATTGTTATAAATAGTTTACCGTTAAGTCGAAAGGATATCATAATTGCTAGATATATTTCCTGTGCGATATTTATTGTAGGTGGGATAGTCTCAACTATGTTAGTTGTTTTTCTTATAAGAGGTGTCGCTGTTATTGATGATATCGGTGTATACCATCCTAATTTGTATATTGAAATTCTGTGGTATGGAGTAGTAAATGGGGCTGTTTACGCTTTGGTTTTTGTTGCGGCTTTTTTTCCTAGTTATTACGGAACCAAATCAAAGGTAGCAAGAAGTATCTTGTCAGGAGCATCGATGGCAGTAGCTGGAATTGCATGGATATTTATAGGGGATGGACTGAACGCAACAGCACCTTCATTCATTGAGTGGATTATGAATCCATCACATCTTAGCTTATTTATAGTTGGAGGAATTATATTAGCTAGTGTATATATCGCTTCTATGTTTCTAACAATTAAAATTTATGGATCGCGTGATTTATAGAGAGGAGAATTCATATGAAACAGTTGATTTTAAAGGAGTTTTTCTTACATAAGAAGATGTTTCCTTTCTATTTTTTAATACCTATTTTCTCTGTTTTTAGGAATCCCGTCCAACCAATGGGGATTGCAATAGGATTATTTATAACATGTAGTACGATTATATATATTTCTTTTTATCATGAAGAGAAAAGTAAAGCAGAAAAAGTATTAGTGAGTTTGCCTATAACGAGAAAAGAGATAGTTATAGCTAAATATATTTCAAGCTCATTATTTATTATGACTGGTTTGAGTACAACTTTTATAGTCGTAATATTAGGAAATATTTTATTGAACAGAGACATAGCTATTCCTGGATATGCAATATTTTCAGCAATAGTAGCAACTTTGATCTATTGTGTTGTAACGATACCTGCTAATTACGTTGGAGGATATAAAGCTACTTCTGTTTTGAATGTTATTATGGTTTTGCCTTTAACGGGTATGATTGGCCTTATGTGCAATGTTTTTGGTGATAAAATAATTATGTTAAAAGTACTTCAATCTCAAGAGGCTACACTAGCAATGATTGTTCTTGGTATCGGAGTATTAGTAAGTATAGTCATATCAATGTTTCTCTCAATGAAAATGTTTCAGGAGGCAGAGTTATAGAAGGGACATTTTCATATTAGGAGGTGTAATACATGATCAAGCAATTAATTTTAAAAGATTTCATCATTCAATGGAAATTTTTAATTTGGTACATACTGTATCCTATTCTCTTTTATATGGCTTTAACAGATACGGAAAATCTATTCATAATTATGTCAGTAATTATTACAATTGGGGCAACAGTAAAAACATTTGAAGCAGATAGTAAAAATGAGAGTGAAGTTATAGTAAGTAGTTTGCCAATATTCAGGAAACAAATCGTGTATGCGAAATATATAGTAGCAATTATTATTCTTTTTATAAGCGTAACGGTCGGTTGTTTCACGATGGGAATGAAGAATGGGGTTAACCTATTTGAATTTATTGAAACGACAATGGTTGCTAGTATTAGCTTTATTTTAGTGTATTTAAGCTTTGTTTTACCGATATCGTTTTGGCTAGGGTATAAAAAAACTATTTTTATTACGCTTTTCATACTAATAGCACCGATAGCAATCTGTTCTATGTTCTTTCAAATCAACCTAGAACAAATTCAACTATATAACAGCGTGTTATTCGTTAGTTCAATTTGCATGTTCATAGTATCTATCTTCGTTTCAGTGAAATTGTATGAGAAGAGAGAATTTTAAAAGGTGCCTCGTAAAAGGCACCTTCTTCAATAACGGCAATACGAGAGCAAAAGTTTATAAACAGAAAGGCTATTAGGCACATCTTTCGGAGTATGTAATATAAAGCTGAAAACGATAACGAAAATGAGAAAGAGGAAAAATAAAAATAGGATCTGCTTATGTATAGAATTTTGCATATAACCCACTCCTTTTTTAGGTAGTATGTCCAAAAGAAAGAAGGATATGAAAAATTTTAGGAGGGAGAATGATGAACAAAAGAAAATGGTTATATAGAATAGGAGTACTTTTATTTTCAATAGGTCTCACATTAGCAAATTTTTATTCGGATATACCACCGCTATTTCCTATTTTGCATAAAGGGATTGGTATGAGTGTTGTCATAGTTGGTTTGCTTTGTCTTATCGCATCAAATTTCTATAGAAAATCTGAATAGGCATAAAAAAGGACAGTTACTTCTTTTCAGAAGAACTGTCCTTTTTAAATAACTTGCTCCATAGCTTGGCGATACTCCATATAATCACGATTGTAATGGAGGCAATAATTGACCAAGCGATAGATGCAATTTCAAGTGCCATGTTAGGAAGGAATGTAAGAATGGATAATACTTTATGAAACAGCCATTCTATTATATGAAAACTTATTTGTAATAGAATGATAATCCCGAGTGTGATCCATGTTAAGATTTGTTTTCCTTTTTCTTTCCACATGACATTCACCTCACGTTAGCCTAATAATTTTAAGCCAACAGCGCCGCATAGAATGCAGCTTAAGAAGGCAAGGCGACGCCAATCCGCTGACTCGCGGAAAATAAGAATACCGAGAAGTGCACTTCCGGCAGTTCCGATTCCAGTCCAAATTGCGTAAGCAGTTCCCATCGGTAATGTGTTCATTGCAAGAGATAAGAAGAAGAAGCTTACGCCAAAGTTAGCGATTAAAATAACTTTTGGTGCCCAGCCTTTCTTTTCAGTGGCTACTTTCATAAAGAGTACACCAACAATTTCACAAATACCAGCTAGAATTAAAAATACCCAAGCCATTTTATGCGGCCTCCTTCGCTTCTTTTTCTTCTGTTACTCGTTTTAAACCAATTACTCCGAAGAAGATTAAACCGATTAATAATACTTTTACGATAGAGAAAGGTTCTCCGAAGATGAAAATCTCTGTAAGAACGATTCCACCAGCTCCAATTCCTGTAAAGACTGCGTATACAGTGCCGACAGGTAAATCTTTATATGCTCTAAATAATAAGACGAAACTAATTGTAATTAATAGAGCAACACCAGCCCACTCAAGTGGTGCCTCCGCTTTTTTAAGTCCAATAACCCAAAAGATTTCAATAATACCAGCTATGATTACATAAATCCATGCCATATGTCATTTCTCCTTCCTACCAGTCGTTAGGTAAAGGGCTTAAAAACGACGCATTGCAAAGGAGCAATCCGTCAGTTTGAAAGGCCGCGCCAAAATACTTTCCAAGAAGCTTCTAAACGTGTCTCAAAACGATTTAAACCTGCGTATAGTAGTTCAACCATAAGGCCGTCAAGTAAGCATAAAAAAGCCTCCAAAGCATCTTTTACTTCAATGTTATGCAGTTCATCTTGTTCGCTTGCTCTTTTAAACACAGGGAATAAAAGTTTTCCGAAATTTTCAATGTGTACATTCGCTTTATCAATAATTTGTTCGCGAAATGCATCCGGCGGAAAATAAGAAGTTCGTAACCAAAACATTGATTCTTCACTTTCACCAAATCGTTTTGCATAACCTTTTAACAGATTTACTAGCAATTCTTCAGTAGACGATTTTGAAAAATTTTCGATATCGTCAGTGAAGCTTTGTAAATCTTTTTGAAGAGCGGATTCTAAGCATGTAAAATATAGCTCTTCTTTTCCTTTAAAGTGTGCGTAAATCGATGGTTTTTTAATCCCAACTTCTTGAGCAATATTTGCTAATGAAGTTCCTTCGTAGCCGTAGCGCGCGAAATGAGAAAGTGCTACAGCTTTAATGCGGTTTGCTGTCATTTTCATCCCCTACCTACCGTTCGTTAGGTTCATTATATGAGATAAAAAATATAAAGTCAATAGGTGAAGAACTGAAAAAAGAGTGCTATGGTTGGCACTCTTTTCTAGACTGTTTTTCGCTCAATTAAATGGAATGAAAGTTCTTCTGAGTTTCCAATAATGTGTTCGTTTTGTATCTGTTTATGAAATAAAGAAAAAGCACGTGATCCCATTGTGAGCCCGGGATGCTCAATAGTTGTAATTTCTAATGCTTTTGAAATTTCATGGTTATCAAATCCCAGGATAGCGAGGTCTTCAGGTATGCGAATGCCATGTTTTTTTGCCTCTGTTAATAAACCAGCAGCTACTTGATCGTTCGCTGTGAAAATAGCGGTTGGACGATTTTTCATGTTTAAAATACGATGAAGTATTTTTGCCCCGTCCTGCATCGTATAACATTGATGAAAAACCCAATCAGGGTGCACTGTTTTTCCTTCTTGACGAAGAGTATCGGCGAAAGCTTTTTCACGATCGATTGAATTAGCACTTGTTTTTCTTGCTAAACAAATGCCGATTTTTTCATGACCTTTACTGAGTAAATAGGAAGTACCAAGGCGGAATCCTTCGTAATGATCTACATAGACAGATGAAATGAGGGGATGTTTCATTTTTTCACATGAAATAATAGGGGCAAATTTTGCGAACGGTTCAATTTGTTCCCATGAACTCGTGCGAGAGCAAATAATCATCCCGTCAAATTGCTTCATTTTCATCATTTCAAGAACGCGAATTTCTTCAATACTATCGTAATTCGTTTGGCATAAATTAATATGATATCCAGCTGCTAACGCTTCGTTTCCGATTCCTTCAATGATCGTGCTAAAGTACGGAAGATTAATAAAAGGTAGCATAACGCCAATTGTATATGTTTTACCCTTTATTAAATGGATAGCATTTATATTTTTTGCATAGTTCAATTCTTCAACTGCATCTAAAACACGCTTACGCTTTTCTTCTTTTACGTAAGGATGATTATTAAGAACACGAGAAACAGTTGATATAGATACACCAGCAGTTTTTGCAATTTGTTTTATATTGGCCATATGTATCACCTCTTTCCTTAATTATAAGGGGAAAATAATAAGAATGAAAAAAATCTTGACCTGAAAAGCTTTTCACAATCTATGTTATAAGCATGACTTCTGTTGTTCGCGTAACCTTTTTATTTGGGCGTAAGAATAGTGGGGTCTTTTTTGTATGTCTGCAAAGAATTTTTGTCAGAATGTGTGAGAATAACGTGGAAAGTTTTCGGAGGAGGCGTTTGATAACGAAGCGAATAGTAGAGAGTATAAACGCTTCACTCGTTAAGAGAGCGGTATGAAAGGGCGGAAACAAATTGAAAAAAGGAATCATTTGTTTCGTGTTTTCTAGTGTAATACTTAGCTCATGTTCATTTCAGCAAACGATGCAAGAAGAAAAAACATTTGTAGGAACAACAGGAGGGGCTAAGGACCGTGTTACTGATCCGATTCCGCTAAAGGAACTTCCAAAATATTTTCCGGCAAAGTTTAAAGTTCCAACGTTTTTACCTTATGACATTACGAGTGATGTGCAGGGAGAGGTAAGAACGATGGGAAAGAAGAATGCTGTCTTAACGATTAAATATAAGCAACAAGAGAAAGGAAGGCACGATTATATAGAATTAACAGTGGCCAACTTTTCTTACAGTTTTCCATACCTCGTAGAAGAGAATCGATTTCAAGAACAAATGAAATTGAATAATGGAGCACCTGCTTATTTTAAAAATAAGGATGATTACGAGCGAGGGGACGAATTTGCTACGCTTATATGGAAAGAGAAGGGGATTGAATATCAGCTATTATATCGTAATGTAAATGAGAAAGCTGAAGATGTGATTAAACAAAATCTGCTGTACATTGCGAACAATATGGAATGAAAAAACTAGCTGTATCGTGCAGCTAGTTTTTTGTATATTATTTCTTTTTAATTTTTCCTGACCAAGATTTAAATCCACCTTTTAATTGGTAGAAATCTGTGTAGCCTTGTTTTTTTAAGTATTGAGCTGCACGACCTGTACGGAATCCGCTTTGGCAATATAAATAAACCGGTTGATCTTGGCGAAGTTCTTTGTGGCGAAGGCGAATTTGTGATAATGGAATGTTACGCGCACCTAAAATATGTCCCGCGTTAAATTCATCCGCTTCGCGAATATCGATAAGCTGTGCTTTACGGTAGCCAGCGCGAAATTCATCTTCTGAAAGTGTTTTAATTAATTTTTTCTGATAGAAATACATCCATACAGTGTAGCCGATGAATGCTGCAATTGCGGCTAGTATAATAATCAAGTTTGTTGACACGATTCTATCGCTCCTTTTTTCTTATCCTACTTTCAATATTATAATGCCCATATGTATTTATGCAACAGATTCATTTGTATATAAGAAGAAATTTCGTATTCTTTCACAAATTTTGTCGAATTTGGTAGACTAGAGAATGTGAAAAATAATTGGTTATATGAGGTGCAGGATGGGAAAAGAAAAATGGTGTTATATTAACTCTGGTCAATGTTCACCAGCATTTAATATGGCGTTAGATGAATGTTTATTAAATTGGCAAAGTGCAAAGAAAATGTCACCAACAATTCGTTTTTATGAATGGGAAGTACCAACATTAACAGTCGGGTATTTCCAGCGTGTTGAAAAAGATATAAATATGGATGTAGTTAACGAAAAGAAATATGGATTCGTTCGTCGTCAAACAGGCGGCAGGGGTGTACTACATGACAAAGAATTAACGTACAGTGTTATTGTGTCTGAAGATCATCCGAATATGCCAAAAACAGTTACAGAAGCATACCGAATTATTTCGCAAGGCTTATTGGACGGTTTTAAGGCATTAGGATTAGAAGCGTATTATGCAGTTCCGAAAACAGAAGCGGATCGTGAGAATTTAAAAAATCCGCGTTCAGGAGTATGTTTTGATGCACCATCTTGGTATGAGATTGTAGTTGAAGGAAGAAAAATCGCGGGTAGTGCCCAAACACGTCAAAAAGGTGTTATCTTACAACACGGTTCTATTCCGTTAGAAATAGATTTAGATGAGTTATACGACCTATTTTTATTCCCAAATGAGCGAGTAAAAGAGCGTATGAAAAACATGTTTTCTTCTAAAGCGGTAGCGATTAATGAATTAACAGACCGCACATTTACGATTGAACAGTTAATTAAAGCGTTTGAAACTGGATTTGAAAAAGGTTTAGATATAGAGCTTGTGCCGTATGAACTAACAGAAGAACAGCTTCATGAAGTTCAAACTTTAGCAAAAGAGAAGTATGAAAGTAATGAATGGAATTATAAAAAATAAGGAGATGGCGACCGCCATCTCCTTATTTTTATAGTAAATTAAGTACTTTTTCTACTTTGATTCCTTTATCTTGTAAAGAACGAAGGCGATTTACAACGTCCATAATTTCTTTGTCGAATGTAACGCTAATACCTTGGCTTTGTAGCTCTTTTTTTAATCCTTCAATAGAATCATCTATGTCGATGCCAAGCTCGTAATCTTGACAAACTTCAATTGTCTTTTTCACAAGTTTAACATAATTTTCTTGTAGTTTTGTATTTGTTTCAGTCAAAGCAGGTTGCTTCGGTTTTATAGGAGTAACCGGTGCTGTCTCTTGCTTTGTAACTGGAGTAGGTACTGCTTTTTTCACAGGTGCTGGAGTAGATAGTTCTATAGCTGCTTCAACACTTACTGACTTCGGCGTTGGTACCGGAGTAGGTTTAGATACAGCAGGTGTTTCTACTCGCGTAATAGGCTTTGGAGCAGGTGTAACTGCTTTTGGAGCTTCTACAACTACTTCTTTTTTCGGAGTAGCTTCTACAACTGTTTCTTCTTGCTCAGCAGCTTCTTTATTTTCTTTGCTCCACATAACGCGTTCAACTTCTAGAGAAACATTGTTTTTGTTCATCGCTGTTAATGTAACTTTACCAACCTCAGCGTTCCCAGTGAAATCAACAATTTTATAAATAACACTCTTGTTCCAATCCACGTTTCCGCTCAAAAATAATTCTTCGTTACATTTTGGCGTTAAGCCCTCGATTTTAATTTCTGCGTTTACACCGTTTTCACTATATACCATAATTAGCGAAGCATTTACATCTTCGTCTGCTAACATTAGTTCACGTACCATTTTGCCGGTGCGTACTTGCGTTTTCTTCTTAACTGACATCAAATTTCTCCTCTCAAAAATTCAGTAATAATAAAAAAATCGTATAACGAAAAATAATTGCTCACGAAGATTTATGATACCGATAATAAAAGCATCACGTCAACAATTAACTTTAATTATTTTGCATTTTTCTTATTTTCTTTATGAAATTTTTCAATTTGTAAAATTATACAGAAGAAAAACAGCCGTTTGAAGGGCTGTTAAAAATTTGATTTTTTGTATAGTAATTTATATAAAATATAAAATAGAATAGCGATTAAAGCGTTTTGCCAAAAGGTTAGATGATAAATGAGATAAGGTTGTTTTTTGAAATAGACATTTAAAAATACAGCTGAACAAAATGGAGTAGCAAATGCAAATCCAAATAGAATCCTTCTTTTCCAATTCATCTTTTGATCAAAGGAATAGCGCTTTAATAAATATAAAATGAAAAGTATACCTAGTATAATAAGTGAAACGAACAAAGTGGTTCCAGGGATGCTAAAAGCTGGGCTTAATTGTTCGATATTCTTCCCGAAGATTAAAATGAAAGTCGAAACAAGTGCATCTATTCCAAACTGTATAGCAAGAAGTAAGCTAATAACAAAACCGATTAAAGAAGTTTGTTCTAGCTTTGTTTGGGTTGGTAAAGCTGATATAAGTTCATCGCAGTAAGATCGTAAATCATTTCCGAAAATATCATAAGCATTTTTATTTTCTGCTTGTGCTTCGATGAGGTGATCTAATATTTCTAATAATAGTTCTTCTACTTGATGTTCAGGTACGTTAGATAACCGAAGATATACTAGCATATCGCCATAAGCAGCTTCGTTTTCAGGTGTTAGAAGTTTGCGTTTTCTGTTGTTTAGTTCTATCATATCTTGAGCTTTCATCCCCATCACTCCCCTTGTAATAAGTTGTTTACCGTCGTTGAAACCATTCCCCAACTTTTTTTAAATTCTTCAAGTTGTTCTAATCCCTTATCAGTTACGTGATAATATTTT
Organism: Bacillus sp. FSL P2-0099; assembly: GCF_038007445.1. Classification (NCBI taxonomy): domain Bacteria; kingdom Bacillati; phylum Bacillota; class Bacilli; order Caryophanales; family Bacillaceae; genus Bacillus; species Bacillus sp. FSL P2-0099. Next base: position 4,169,723 of record NZ_JBBOXE010000001.1, on the reverse strand, counting down.
CGCTTCGGTCCAAGAGAGGAAGCCTTTAATGTTCCTTCAATAAGTTTCTCTTTTTGCATGCGTAACAATAAAGGATAGATGCTTCCTTCACTTACGAATGTAAAGCCGTGTTTATTTAATTTTGTACTTAGTTCATATCCGTACACTTCTTCTTGTGAAATGATATATAGAATGCAACCTTCTAGTACACCTTTTAACATTTGGCTGTGCATGATTTCACCACCTTTTATCCAGGTAACTTGCGTTGCAAGGTAGCTGTTATCCAAATTATAACAGTCAGTAACTTGCAAAGCAAGTTACTGAAGTGGAAAACTTTAATCTGTGTTAATTTTCATGTGCTTCCCATACTAACGAGAGGAGGGAAGCACATGAAACCATTTATGCCAAAACTCGTTTACTTTGAACCGAGGGCACTCGAATATCCGCTTGGAAAAGAGCTTTATGAGAAGTTTACGAAGATGGGATTAGAAATTCGTGAAACGACATCACACAATCAAATTAGAAATTTTCCAGGGGAAAATGAATTGCAAAAGTATCGTAATGCAAAAGCAACACTTGTCGTTGGGGTGAGGAAGACGTTAAAGTTCGATACATCAAAACCTTCAGCTGAATATGCAATTCCGCTTGCAACAGGGTGTATGGGACATTGTCATTATTGTTATTTGCAAACGACACTTGGGAGCAAACCTTACGTAAGGGTGTATGTGAATCTAGATGAAATCTTTGAGAAGGCAAAGCAATATATGGATGAAAGGGCCCCTGAAATAACAAGATTTGAAGCGGCGTGTACATCAGACATCGTTGGAATTGATCATTTGACACATGCATTAAAGCGGGCGATAGAGTTTATCGGAGAAAGTGAACATGGACGTTTACGTTTCGTTACGAAATATTCGCATGTTGATCATTTATTAGATGCAAAGCATAACGGGAAAACGCGTTTTCGATTTAGTATTAATTCACGTTATGTGATTAAAAATTTTGAACCAGGGACATCGCCATTTGAAGAGCGAATTGAGGCTGCTCGTAAAGTAGCGGGGGCTAATTATCCTCTTGGCTTTATTGTTGCGCCAATTTATATGCATGAAGGGTGGGAAGAAGGGTACCGTGAATTGTTTGAACGATTGTACAATGAATTAAAAGACATGACGATACCAAATTTAACGTTCGAATTAATTCAACATCGTTTTACGAAACCAGCCAAAAAAGTCATTCAAGAACGTTATCCGAATACGAAACTTGAAATGGATGAAGAGAAGCGGAAATATAAATGGGGACGATACGGTATTGGGAAATATGTATATCAAAAGGATGATGCAGAAGTATTGGAAGAAACAATACGAGGTTATATATATGAGTATTTTCCCGATGCAGAAATTCAATATTTTACATAAGGGGAATCTGGATTCTTTTTTTGTTTTATATATTTAGGCTCGTTTCCACCTTGTCACGTTATTCTTTCTGGTGTATCATTTTATTGATTGCTTCGCACGGAATAAGCAAAATGAAATTGGATGGAGGAAACCGATGCCTACCCCTAGTATGGAAGATTATATTGAACAAATTTATTTGTTGATTGATGAAAAGGGTTATGCCCGTGTATCTGATATTGCTGAAGCGCTTAGTGTACATCCATCCTCTGTAACAAAAATGGTACAAAAATTAGACAAAGACGAATATCTAATTTATGAAAAATATAGAGGGCTTGTATTAACATCAAAAGGTAAAAAAATCGGAGAACGTCTCGTATATCGTCATGAATTGTTAGAACAGTTCATGCGCATTATCGGTGTGGATGAAAGCAAAATTTATAATGATGTAGAAGGAATTGAACATCATTTAAGTTGGGAATCAATTGACCGTATCGGTGATTTAGTACAATACTTTGAACAAGATGAAGTTCGAGTAGAAACACTTCGTGGTGTTCAAAAAGCAAATGAAGAGAAAAGTAATTAAGGGGAACGTGTGGCGTTTCCTTTTTTATTTCAATCGAAAAGGACGGGAGAATAATGAAAGCAATTATTTTTGATTTTGATGGATTAATTGTGGACACAGAAACAATATGGTTTCACTCTTTCAGAGATGCTGTTCGTGAATACGGCGGCGAGTTACCTTTAGAGGAATTTGCGAAATGTATTGGAACGACAGATGAAGTGCTTTATGCATATTTAAAAGAGCAATTAAAAGAAAAATTTAACGAGCATGCATTAAAGGGAAAAGTAACAACTTTACATAAAGAGAAAATGAAAATACCAAAAGCGCGTGACGGGGTAAAAGAATATTTAGAAGAAGCGAAAGAACTTGGATTGAAAATCGCATTAGCCTCTAGTTCATCTAGGGAGTGGGTCGTTCGTTTTTTAGAAGAGCTACAAATTAGAGATTATTTTGAAGTGATTAAAACGCGAGAAGATGTAGAGAAGGTAAAACCAGATCCAGCTCTTTATAAAGTTGCGATAGAAGAATTAGGAATTGAACCATCAGAAGCTGTTGTATTTGAAGATTCATTAAATGGATTGAAAGCAGCAATTGCAGCAGGATTAAAATGTGTCGTCGTACCTAATGATGTGACAAGAAATTTACAATTTGAAAACCATCACCTTCGTATCGAAAGTATGAAAGATAAAAGTTTGAAAGAAGTACTTCAACATATAAAGTGAAACTTTAATCAGTCGGGGCTTTTCTCATCCCCACTGATTATTTGCCCATACTAATTGAGATAAAAAAGACCGTATTTCCTAAAAGGAAGCACGGTCTTTCTTTTTGTTTTTTTTACCTTCAATGACAGTTAAATGAGATTGTTTTCTTTTTCTTTTCAACGATGGAGAATTACCCTTTTTCCCCTTGTCATCAGAAGCATTTCGTTTCAAGAAAGAATTACTTAGGGGTGCTACATTTTGTTTCCCGTGTTTGCGGTTCGATTGTTTCGCTGCACGCTTATATGAGCTTTGCGAATTTGCAGAACCACTAGAGTTTGTAAACATTTTGTAGAGTAAGTAAAAGATACCGACGACAGCTAACATGATACCAATGTTTTTCAATACTCCCATTGGATCTGTAATAACAGATGAAACAAGGCCGAATATTGCTAATCCGATAATAAGCACAAATATAGCGAATGTAAACGAACGACCGTTCATAAGGGACACCTCCTAAAAACATATATTAAAATTAGTATATTAACGATGAGGAAAGGAGTTGAACACCATTTTTAAATAATTATTGTTTGTTTTCTAAACGTAATAATTCTTCAAACGATGCGATTGCAACTTCCGCTTGATCATCTGTTGGTTCTTTCGTTGTTAATAGTTGCAGCCATAATCCTGGATATCCAAGTACTCGCAAAACAGGGACATCTCGTAATCGATTGGTAAATTGTAATACTTCAAAAGAAATGCCGAGAACAACTGGAATTAATAAAATTCTGTTTACTACCCTTGCCCAAAGTGGATCTGTAGGAACTAGGAAATAAACAAACATTCCAATAATGACTGTAAATATTATAAAGCTACTGCCACAGCGATAATGGAGGCGAGTTTGCTTTTGAACATTTTCTACAGTCAGTGGAAGGTTATTCTCGTAAGCATTGATTACTTTATGTTCCGCACCGTGGTACTGAAATACCCGCTTAATAAGTGGGGTTAAAGAAATGAAGTATATATAGCTCAATAATAGCATGAGCTTAATGACACTTTCGACAATGATTTGCCCTGTATGAGATGGGAAAATCGGTCTCGTTAATTCAGCTAAAAGTGCAGGAACTGCTGTGAAAATTACTTTACCGAATATGAACGATAAAACGCCAACTGCTGCAACTCCTAATACCATCGTTAATTTTGATTGTTCTTCTTTTTTATTTGCAAGTTGTTCATCTTCTTCTGGGTGGACATCAAATCGTTCTGAAGCAAAGTTTAAATGTTTCGCTCCATTCGCACTTGCATCCACAATAGCGGCAATACCTCGTAAAAATGGAATTTTCTTTAGTAAAGATAATGCTTTATTACGAACGCGTGGTAAACGATAAAATTCAATCGATTTATCTTTACGACGAACCGCTGTAACAGTATATTCTCTACCGCCAAACATAACTCCTTCTATGACTGCCTGCCCGCCATATATTTGTTTTGACTCTTCTGCCATGTTAACACCAACCTGTATTTGTTTCTCTCTTATGTAGAAAAAGAGGCAATTGTCATACTTGGTTTTGTCATCTTGAAATAAGACAATCACCGAGTTTCCTTTATTTTATCGACAAATACAGGCAGATGACAAGGGAAAATGTTACGAGAGTCGGACATTTCTTATTCTTTTTATAGACAAATTTTGCAGGATTTAAACATGCCTCAAAATAGTTTCGGGCATACTAGTGAGCGGAGGTGTCAATGTGAATCAAGAACAATCAACAATAAGAAACTTTGTACAAATTGGTTTATTTGGGGGCTTATTTTGGGGAGGTATATGGTATTTCCTTCATATATTCTCATTTACAGAAGCTGGACCTAACTATTTACTTTTACCGTTTGCATTTGGAGATTGGAAAGAAGGGGTTTGGGGAAATGTACTAGGTATCGTTTGTATGGGACTTCTTTCAATTTTAGTGGCATTTCTCTATAAAGCCCTTTTTAAAAAGTTTGAAGGAGTACTCCCTGGCGTACTATACGGTTTGTTTTGGTGGGCATTATTATTTTTGGGGATGGGGCTAATGGCACCTGTTATTAAAAGTGCACTCCATTTACCGAAAGAAACAATTGTAACGACAATATGTATCTTTATATTATATGGTGTTTTTATTTCGTATTCTGTAGCATTCGAATCGAATAATACAAATAGAGGAGAAGGGGTCGAGAAGACAAACTATTCAAACAAGTGATTCCTATGTTAAAATGTCGTATAGACATTTTTTAATATTAAGGAGTTTTAAGAAAATGAAAAAGTTACTCCTCGTAAATGGTCCTAACCTAAATCGCCTTGGCGTTAGGGAAGTAAATGTATACGGAAAAGGAACGTTAGCGACGCTTGAAACAGATATGAAACACGAAGCAGAGAAAATGGGAGTGGAGTTAGAATGTTTCCAATCGAATCATGAAGGTGCTATTATCGATCGTCTTCATGAGGCTGAAGATATATATGAAGGGATCATTTTAAATCCTGGAGCATTTACGCATTATAGCTATGCGATTCGAGATGCAATTGCGAGCATTTCGATTCCTGTTATTGAAGTACATATTTCTAACATTCACCAGCGTGAATCGTTCCGTCACGAATCTGTGACGGCGGCTGTTTGTGCGGGACAAATTGTTGGATTTGGTTTTTATGGCTATAAGTTAGCGTTATTTGCATTAATGGAGAAATTGAGGGAGGCATAAAGTAATGGAAAAGATCGAGAGATTAAGAAGTGCGTTTGATGAGGCTGGTATTGACGGTATCGTATTAACGAATGAACATAGCCGTAGATATATGGCGAATTTCACAGGAACAGCTGGTGTTGTACTAATTTCAAAAGAGCGTGCTCTATTTATTACAGATTTCCGTTATGTAGAGCAAGCTAGTAAGCAAGCGGTTGGATACGAAATAGTGCAGCATGCAGGATTAATTCTTGATGAAGTTGCGAAACAAGTTAAAGAACTTGGAATTCAAAAGCTAGGATTTGAGCAAGATACTCTTACATATAGCTCTTACGTAACGCATAATGAAGCGATCGAAGCTGAATTCATCCCAACTTCTGGGCTTGTAGAAAAGTTACGCTTGATAAAGACTGATTCAGAGATTAAGATATTAAAGGAAGCTGCACAGATTGCAGATGCTGCCTTTGAGCATATTCTATCATTCATTCGCCCGGGAGTATCTGAAATTGAAGTGTCAAATGAACTTGAATTTTTCATGAGAAAACAAGGAGCAACATCTTCTTCGTTTGATATTATCGTTGCTTCAGGTCTTCGTTCGGCATTACCGCACGGCGTGGCATCTGAAAAAGTGATAGAAAAAGGAGATTTCGTTACATTAGACTTCGGCGCTTATTACAAAGGATATTGCTCTGATATTACTCGTACGATTGCAGTCGGTGAACCATCTGATAAATTAAAAGAAATTTATAATATCGTTTTAGAAGCACAACTACGTGGTGTGAACGGTATTAAAGCTGGTTTAACGGGTCGTGAGGCCGATGCATTAACGCGTGATTACATAACGGAAAAAGGATATGGTGAATACTTCGGACACTCTACTGGTCATGGAATCGGTCTTGAAATCCATGAAGCACCAGGTTTAGCGTTCCGTTCTGATACAGTACTTGAACCAGGTATGGCTGTAACAGTAGAACCAGGTATTTATATTCCAGGTGTTGGCGGGGTACGTATTGAAGATGATATCATTGTAACAAGTGAAGGTAATGAAGTAATAACGAAATCACCAAAAGAACTTATTATTTTGTAATACACAGGAGGATTTTTTTACATGATTTCAGTAAACGATTTTCGTACAGGTTTAACAATTTCAGTGGACAATGCCCTTTGGCAAGTAATGGATTTCCAACACGTAAAGCCAGGTAAAGGTGCTGCATTCGTTCGCTCTAAACTACGTAACCTTCGCACAGGATCTGTTCAAGAGAAAACATTCCGTGCAGGTGAAAAAGTAGAAAAAGCACACATCGAAAACCGTCGTATGCAATACTTATACGCGAGCGGTGAGTCTCACGTATTTATGGATAACGAAACTTATGAGCAAATCGAACTTGGCGAAAACCAAATCGAGCGCGAATTAAAATTCTTAAAAGAAAACATGGGAGTATCTATTATGACATACCAAGATGAAGTACTTGGTGTTGAACTTCCGAACACAGTTGAATTAGCAGTGTCAGAAACAGAGCCTGGTATTAAAGGTGACACAGCTTCTAACGTAACAAAACCAGCTAAATTAGAAACTGGTCTTGTTGTACAAGTACCAATCTTCATTAACGAAGGCGAAATGCTTATCATCAACACTGGTGAAGGTAAATACGTTTCTCGTGCATAGTAGAAAAGCACTCGTGATTATCACGAGTGCTTTTTTTATAGGAAGTAGGGAAGATAGTAAATTGCGGTTATAACAAAACTAACTGTGACGAGTGAAAGGGTACCCATAATATATGGAGTCAAAACAATTTGAAACGGGCGTATTTCACCAGTTTCAATACCGGTAAAAGTTTTATTCGTTACATGATCCATATTGTTATTTCTAAAGTTACTCATAATAATTAACCACGTAATTGCAAATATTGCTAGACTGCCAAGGAAAAAGCTCTCGATAAATGACCAGCCAACCATTTTTGAAAAAAGATAAATAATAGCTAATTCTACTACAATTGTTAAACTAATTTTTAATGCTTTCATATTTTCCCCCCTCATTTTGTACTTCCAACCAATTTGAAAATTTTTCGCATGATACAACATGCAGTACGCAAGGTGATTTTACTTCTTTCTCCAAAGCAGCGTGTACGTCTGGAAATTGTTTTTCCACATGTAATGAAATGTAAGATAGTTTCTCTTGTGCTTTTAAAGAGCGAATGTTAGTCGTTTTAGCACCGGCAAATACGTATGTAAGTTGCAAGTCTAAAAAAGCGATTTTAAAGATCTCTTTTTTCGCAGATTCGTTATATCCTCTTCCCCAATATTGATAGCCGAGCCAACTTCCAATATGTGAGTGCTTTTGTTCGTAATTAATATGTTTAAGTGTCGTGAGGCCAATTATTTCATTTTCTTCATTTACAATCACTCTTGATAAGGAGTGCTTTTTTCGTTCCTCTTCAATTGCAAAAAGAATGAATGTTTTTGTATCTTCCACTGATTCTACTTTTAGCCCTAATGCATTTTTTACATGTGGATTGCTTGATAGCTCAAAAATCACATTTGCATATCGTAAATCGAGCGGTAATAAAGTAACTTGCTTCATCATCTATGCTCCTTTTCTATTAAATATACCATAAATTAATTGGAATATTCAGTTTTAGATTAAGTCGATAGAGAAAAATTATGTTTTTACTTCTGAAATAGACAACCTCTGCATATGGTTGTACAAATATATTCTTTTTCAGAATAAGGAAGTAGTAACTGTTATGGGAGAAGGTGGGAGAATGAAACAGTGGCTAGCGGCAATGGAAACATCCGTGCTTGTTATGGGATTACTTCGGTTGTTTTCAGGAAGCGCGGAAATATTCGCCGCTCTGCTTATGCTTTACGTGAATGATGCGAAGAAAGCATTGTTTATAAATGGTATGTTGGCGTTTGTTGGACCGACCGTATTAATTTTAACAATGACAATTGGCATAGCGAGTGTAGCAAGTGAGATTTCTTTCTTGAAACTCTTTTTTCTAGCGCTTGGAATTGGCTGCATTTTTATCGCGTTGTTGAAATAGTAAGTCGAGTATAGTGGGGAGAAGCTTATGAAAGAAGTATTAGAAGTTTTACCGAAAGCGATGAGACAGTTAGTTGAAGGCTGTAAACAATACGATACTCTAGAGGAAATTCGCGTTCGAATTGGAAGGCCACTAGAGTGTATTGCACATGGAGAAGTGTTTTTCTATGACTATATCGCTACAGCGGAAGATGCAATCCATTTATTGAATAAATTAAGTCAATTCTCAATTTATACGATGGAAGAGGAATTGAAACGTGGATATGTGACACTACGAGGAGGACATAGAATTGGCCTAGCTGGAAAAGTCATTACAGAAAAAAGCGCAGTGAAAATGATTCGAGATGTCTCTTCTTTTAATATTCGTATTGCCCGTCAAAAAATAGGGATTGCTGAGCCGCTTCTGCCATACCTTTATGAATCGCGATGGTTAAACACGATGGTAATTGGCCCACCGCAAACGGGGAAAACAACACTTTTAAGAGATGTAGCACGCTGTATGAGTCAAGGTGTAAGTGCTTCGGAAATTCCTTCATGTAAAGTGGGGATTGTTGATGAACGATCAGAAATTGCGGGCTGTGTGAAAGGAATCCCGCAATATGACTTTGGCGTGCGAGTAGATGTATTAGACGCTTGTCCAAAAGCTGAAGGAATGATGATGATGATTCGTTCTATGAGCCCAGACATATTAATCGTAGATGAAATTGGACGTAAAGAAGATAGTGAAGCGATTATGGAGGCGGTACATGCAGGTGTTCAGCTTTTTATAAGTGCACATGGATTTTCTTATGATGATGTTGTGAAACGTCCATCGTTACAGGCGGTGCTGGAACTTGGTGTATTTGATAGGTTTGTGGAATTATCAAAAGCGAGAGGGCCAGGAACAGTTATGCAAGTGAAAGATAGAGATGGAAAACCAGTATTATCCCATAGAAAGGTTCAAGGCGTATGGTGAAAATATTTGGTGCGGTATTAATAGTTGCTGTTAGCACTTTTTTCGGATTTTCATACGCTAAAAGGTACAGTGAGAGACCGCGGCAACTTAGGTTATTGAAGGCAGCATTGCAATCATTAGAAGCTGAAATTATGTATGGACACACGCCGTTATCTGAGGCTGCAGAGCGTTTAGTCAAACAAATGCCGAAGCCGTTAAATTGGATATTTCAAAGCTTTTCGAAACGGCTAGAGGACGGGGAGCAAACAGTTAGAGAAGCTTGGATTGATAGTTTGAAGGAGAACTGGACGTTAACGGCGTTTAAACAAACCGAGTATGAAATCTTACAACAATTTGGTGAAACACTTGGACAACATGATCGTGAATCACAGCAAAAACATATTCGCTTATGTATTACACATTTGGAGAGAGAAGAAGGAGAAGCGAAAGCATTACAACTACAATATGAAAAAATGATAAAGAGTTTAGGGGTACTAGCAGGGCTACTTATCGTAATTTTACTGCTATAGGGGGGAGAAAGGCGATGTCCATTGATGTTGGATTAATATTTCAAATCGCCGGAATCGGCATTGTTTTAGCTTTCATTCATACTGTACTAAAAGAATTAAAGCGAGAGGATATTGCAAATTGGGTTATCCTTGTCGGTTTTGTCGTTATTTTGTTTCATGTTGCATTTTTAATTAATACTCTATTCGACAAGATTAAAAGTGTCTTTCTCTTCCAGTAAAGGAGGCGGTTCGAATCGAAATTATACAAATTGTCGGATTAGGCCTCGTTGCTACATTTTTAGCTGCTGTTTTAAATCAGCATAAGTCTAGTATTACATCGTTATTTATTGTGTTCATTGGTAGCATGATGTTTCTTCTCTTAATCGATCAAATTCATTCTATTTTACAAATGATTGAGAGAGTGGCGAGTGAAGCGAAGGTTAGCAACGTATATGTAGAAACGTTATTGAAAATTATAGGGATTGCTTATATCGCTGAGTTTGGTGCGCAAATTACAAAGGATGCTGGTCAAGGTGCAATCGCTTCGAAAATTGAATTAGCTGGGAAAATCTTAATTCTCGTCATGGCAATTCCTATTTTGACGGTTGTAATTGAAACAATTCTCGGTTTTTTACCTACGGGATAAGGGGGAGTGAATGTTGAGGAAGTTTGGAGCTAAGCTATTATTTGCTTGCTTCCTTTTCTTTTCTTTACCGATTGTTGTACAAGCTTCTCCTATAGAAACAAACGTCGTTGATCAACAATTGGATAAGCTCGGAATTGAAGATGTGAAGCAATTTTGGGACGGGCTTGTTACAAAGTATGGAGGCTATTTACCAGAGAGTCAAAAAGGAAGCTTTATGGAGTTTGTAAAGGGAGAAAAAGAGTTCTCCATAAAAGAGTGGATGATAGGTCTATTAAAATATTTATTTCATGAGCTTGTTGCAAATGGAAAGTTACTCGGAACGCTCATTATGCTCACGATTTTCAGTGCATTGTTGCAATCGTTGCAATCTGCTTTTTCAAAGAGTAGCGTGAGTAAAATCGCTGATGCAGTCGTATACATGGTACTTATTATTTTCGCTTTAAATAGTTTTTATGTCGTTATGACATATGCAAGAGAGACGATACAAACAATGGTAGATTTTATACTAGCGTTATTACCAATTTTACTTGCACTCGTAGCAACAGGCGGCGGTGTTGTTTCTGTATCATTTTTTCATCCAATCATCATTTTCTTAATGAATACGAGTGGGCTTCTTATGAACTATATCGTTCTACCACTTTTATTACTTGCAACTATATTAAGTATTGTAAGCACGATGAGTGATCAATATAAAGTTACGAAATTGTCCAAGCTTTTGCAAAACGTTAGTGTTGGGATTATTGGTATCTTTTTGACGGTTTTTTTAGGCGTATTATCTGTACAGGGAACAGCGTCAGCCGTTGCTGATGGTATAGCTGTGAAAACGGCTAAATTTGTAACAGGAAATTTCATTCCTGTAGTAGGAAGGATGTTTACTGAGGCGGCGGATACTGTTATTAGTGCATCTGGATTATTAAAAAACACAGTCGGAATTATCGGGCTCGTTATTTTATGCTTAATTGTCGCTTTCCCAGCGATTCAAATTTTTTGTATCGCGTTTATTTATAAATTCGCAGCAGCAGTATTGCAACCAGTAGGCGGAGGAGCAATTATTCAATGCTTAGATATCATTGGACGAAGTATCATTTACGTATTTGCTTGCTTAGCTATCGTATCATTTATGTTCTTTTTAAGTATCACAATTATTATTGCTGCCGGGAACATTACTCTCATGATGCGGTAGGAGGTGAAGAGTATGCAATTTGTTACAGAGTGGATTAGAAATATTATCGTTTTTTTACTCTTAGCGACAATGCTTCATCTTATTCTTCCAAATTCAAATTTGCAAAAGTACGTTAAATTCGTTGTAAGTCTATTGTTAGTCGTATTAATTTTAACGCCTCTATTTAAGTTGTTACAAACAGATGTAAATGAAGTTATCGCAAATTTCAATGAGGAAAAGTACGTAGCAGATGGATCTGTAAAAAATTCGATAGATTCGAAGAAAAAAGAAATACAAGCTCTAACACGTGCATATAGTTTAGAAGAGATGGCTACCAAAATGAAAAAAGACGTAGGAAAAGAGTTTGAGAAAAAGTATGGTATGACAGTCTCTGAAATACAAATAGTCGCAGTGGAACATGCAGAAGAAGTAAAGTCAGCGAAAGATATTCAATCTGTTGTTGTGACGTTGAAAGAAAAAGAACGTAGTAAAAATGATGCAATCGAAACAGTAAAGCCAATTGAAATTAATATGAAAGAACCTCCAAAAAAAATAGAAGAAACGAATGTAGAAATGAAAGATTTCTTTTCAAGCAGGTGGCAACTAGAGGATAAACAAATCCAAGTTCAGATGGAAGGGAGGACAGGTAGCGTAAATGGACAATAAAGATAAAAATTCGAGGTTCTCATTTTTTCGAAACCTATTAAATGGGGATGGAAAAGAAAGTAATGAGAAGGGGAAAAAGGTAACACCTAAGTTTTTGCTTGTCCTACTCATACTTGGGATTGCGCTTATGTTTTCTAGTAATTTCTTATCACCTAAAAAAGAAGAAGTGCCTGTGTTTAAAGAAAAGACAAGTCAAAGCCAAGATAAAGATGTACCAACTTTCGGTCAAAAAAACAATGATAATATGTCAAATGTAGAAAAATACGAAAAAGCGTATGAACAAGAATTGAAAGCTTCTTTAGAAGAGATAGCCGGAGTAAAAGATGTAACTATTAAAGTGAACTTAGATTCATCTGAAGAAAAAATACTCGAGAAAAATACAGTAAAACGTTCACAAACGACAGGTGAAACTGATAAAGCAGGCGGGAAAAGGGAAGTAGAAGACGAGTCTCTTGATGAAAAGACAGTCATTATACGTGAAGGTGATAAAGAAACTCCAATTGTTTTGCGAACAGAGAAACCGAAAGTACGAGGTGTTCTGGTCGTAGCAAAGGGAGTGGATAATATACAAATAAAAGCAATGGTAAAAGAAGCTGTGACGCGATTATTAGATGTACCAGCTCATCGCGTTTCAGTATCACCGAAAAATTGATAGGGAGGAAATAAAGTGTTAAAAAAACAAACGGTTTGGCTATTAACGATGTTAAGTTTAGTGGTTGTACTATCTGTTTATTACGTAACAACTCCTGATAAAATGAATACAGCAGCACCGGCAACGGGTGAAAAGATGGGACAAGAAAAGCAAGGTGTTGATAAAGCAGTTACAAAAGAAACAACGAAAGAAACTGCAAATAAAGAGACAACAAAAGAAAATACAAGCAAGGAAACTACAAATAAAGAAACAGACAAGAAAGAGAATGACAAAAAAGAAACAAGTAAAAAAGAGGCTAGCGTAACAGTTCAATCAAGCGATGAGAATTTTACAGCGCTACGTATGCAAATGGAAGATCAGCGTAGTGTAGAGAAAGAAAAGTTACAAAATGTAATGAAGTCATCAAAATCTTCAGCAGAAGAAAAGAGTAAAGCGAAAGATAATCTTGATGCAATCACTACGATGGAAACGAAGCAACAATTACTTGAGACAGTGATTAAATCTCAAGGCGGATATAAGGATGCTCTTGTAAGAGCTGATGGAACAGACATTAAAGTAACAGTTAAATCGGCAAAGCATTCACAAAAAGAAGCGAATAAAATTATTCAGCTCGTAAGAAGTGAAGGTGGTTCAAAAGATGTAGGTGTGAAATTTGATCCATCAGTAAAATAAATTGAAATTATAATAGGTGTTGCTGCTTCAAATTAGATAAAAGAATAATAGAAAAAAGCTATCGTTTTCGATAGCTTTTTTCTATTTCATCTTTGCAGTTGTATTTAGTATTTTCAATTGGAAACGGGGAAATACGCTGTGAGTAAAAGATTAATGGTTCGTGATGATGGTGATTAGTTTTTCCAGATTTGACGTGAATGAAGAGGACCAATGTCCAAATCACTACGGCAGGCAAGAACAGGATGAGCCATATCATATGTCCGCACCTCACTACAATAAATTTGCTACACTTTGAACATACTATTCTTTTATGAAGGAAGAATGAACGGCGCGTAAACAAAAAAATAATATTTGGTAAAAATATGTTTTTTTACCGTGGATAAAATGAAGAATGCTGAGGGAATTACGTTTTTACACTTTGCAGTTTTGAAAAAGTAAAGAATGTTTTTTAGGAAGTGGTCTTGCCAATTTTGTGTGAAACTTGGTATTATTACTAGGTAATAATTTTTTGGTGGAATAATATTTTTACAGGAGTTTCGATTTATAATAAAGAAATATAAATTGGAATGTTTAAAAAATTTAGCGTAAGATGGGAATAGTAAATATTTCTATTAGTAAATGTCATAGGAATAAATTTTCTAATAGAATACATCGTATTTTTACAGTAAATCAGTTTGATGCCAATCTGTAAAAACGGGACAAACAAGAGTATGGGAGTGGATTTTACATGTTTAAAATTCAAGAAGTTCGTGAATTAATTAAATTAATTGATAGCTCTAATATTGATGAATTTGAATACAAAAAAGACGGTACAACAATCAAAATGAAAAAACGTGGTAATGAAATAGTTACTGTGCAAGCACCGGTAACGAAACAGGTAGTACAGCCAGCAGCATCTGTCGAAGTAGAAACAGCAGTAGCGGCAGCGCAAGTAGAAGCGCCAAAACAAGAAGAGAAGAAAGTTGTTCAAGATGAAAACCTACATAAAATCACATCACCGATGGTAGGGACATTTTATTCCTCTTCTTCGCCTGATACACCTCAATATGTAAGTGTTGGGGACAGAGTATCGAAAGATTCTATCGTATGTATTGTTGAAGCTATGAAATTATTTAACGAAATTGACGCAGATGTAGAGGGCGAAATTGTTGAGATTCTTGTTAATAACGGACAGCTTGTTGAGTATGGACAACCGCTATTTCTTGTAAAAGCGTAATAAGGGAGTCTTTGTGATGATAAAAAAAGTATTAATAGCCAATCGTGGGGAAATTGCTGTACGAATTATTCGTGCTTGTAAAGAAATGGATATTGAAACAGTTGCAATTTATTCAGAAGCAGACAAAGAGTCACTTCATGTGCAAATTGCAGATGAAGCGTATTGTGTTGGACCAACGATTTCAAAAGAAAGCTATTTAAATTTGACGAACATTATTAGTGTTGCGAAATTAACAGGTTGTGATGCAATTCATCCGGGATATGGATTTTTAGCAGAGAATGCAGATTTTGCAGAATTATGCCGTGAGTGTAACTTGATTTTTATCGGTCCAAGCCCAGAAGCCATTTCAAAGATGGGCACAAAAGACGTTGCACGTGATACAATGAAAGAAGCAGGGGTTCCGATTGTACCAGGTTCACAAGGGATTATTAAAAATACCGAAGAAGCGATCGAGCTTGCTAATCAACTTGGATATCCAGTTATCATTAAAGCGACTGCAGGTGGCGGCGGAAAAGGTATTCGTGTTGCGCGCCATGAAGAAGAGCTTGTAAAAGGAATTCAAATTACACAGCAAGAAGCCAGTACCGCTTTTGGGAACCCTGGTGTATACTTGGAGAAGTACGTTGAAGATTTCCGCCATGTTGAGATTCAAATAATGGCAGATACACATGGAAATGCCATTCATTTAGGAGAGCGTGATTGTACAATTCAGCGCCGTCTGCAAAAACTATTAGAAGAAAGTCCATCACCTGCACTTGATGAGAATATTCGCAAGCAAATGGGTGAGGCAGCAGTTAAAGCGGCGGTAGCGGTTGATTATACAGGTGCTGGTACGGTTGAGTTTATTTATGAATATAAAACGAAAAGCTTTTATTTCATGGAGATGAATACGAGAATCCAAGTTGAACATCCAGTTACTGAAATGGTAACAGGGATGGATTTAATTAAAGAACAAATTCTTGTTGCTTCTGGAGAAAAGTTATCGTTACAGCAAGAAGAAGTACAATTTAATGGTTGGGCAATGGAATGTCGAATTAATGCGGAAAACCCTGCCAAAAAATTTATGCCATCTCCAGGTAAAGTAGAAATGTACTTACCACCAGGCGGATTTGGTATTCGCGTCGATTCAGCTGTATATCCGGGATATTCAATACCACCTTTCTATGATTCGATGGTTGCTAAATTAATTGTTCACGGAAAAACACGTGAAGAGGCAATTGCAAAAATGAAGCGAGCGCTCAGTGAGTTTGTCATTGAAGGCGTACATACAACAATCCCGTTCCATTTGCAATTGCTAGAGCATCCTGATTTTGTAAAAGGTGAGTTTAACACGAAATTTTTGGAAGAGCATGAACTTGTGACGCAGTGATACATTAAAGGAGGTTTTTTTCATGGCTGAACATATGTTAGATATGGGTCAAGATACAACTCTTGGAAAAGTAGAAATTGCACCAGAAGTAATCGAAGTAATTGCAGGTATTGCAGCTGCTGAAGTAGAAGGTGTAGCGGCAATGCGTGGTAATTTTGCTACAGATGTTGTTGAGAAGTTAGGTAAGAAAAATCATGGTAAAGGTGTAAAGGTTGAATTGGCAAACGAAGATATTATTGTTGACCTTTATGTTGTGATGTATTTTGGTGTAGCGATTCCGGTTGTTGCACAAAAAATTCAAGACAATATTCGCCAAGCACTCTTTACAATGACAGGACTTGAGCCAAAAGAAGTGAACGTTCACATCGTTGGCGTAACATTCGAAACACAAAAAACAGAAATCGAACCAGTGTAAGAGTGGAAAAAGGTGCCTAGTAAAATAGGCATCTTTTTTATCGTTTCATTTCTTCACAAATTAAAACCCTCTAATTGTTATACTATTTCAAAAAAAAAGAAAAATAAAACGGTATGTTTCATTTTTCCAAAAAACGTACATTGTGATAAGATATGGAACTTGAAGTTAATCTTTTTATTATTTTTCAGCCTTGTACCCCGTGTGTGAAACGATAAATTGTGTTATTATCATTGTATTATAAGGTTGGAAAATCAATGAAAACTGCAAGAGTAAGTGAATTGACGGCTTATAAATTATAATAATATAACAAAACATAAGGAAAGACTTGAAGTATAAAGGAGAGTTACAATGAAACGTAGGACGGCTAGAGAAAGAGCAATGCAAGCATTATACCAAATGGATATTACAGGTGAATTGGAACCGAAAGTAGCGGTGGAAAATACGCTAGATGAAGGCGAAGAAACAAATGAGTTTCTAGAATCACTTGTTGTAGGATTTGTAGACAACAAAGAAGAGATTGACGCAGCAATTCGTCAAAATTTAAAAAAGTGGAAGCTTGAGCGTATTAGTATTGTTGATCGCAGTATTTTACGTGTAGCTGTGTGTGAGATGAAATACATGGAAGAAATTCCGCACAATGTAACAATTAACGAAGCAATTGAAATCGCAAAAACATTTGGGGATGAGGAATCTCGTCGTTTTATTAACGGCGTTTTATCTAATATAAAAGATACACTGTAATTTCTTTAAGGGGGAAACTTAAAATGGTAGCAGTAATCATCAAAGGAAATGAAGTTGCGGAGAAAAAACGAGCACAATTAAAAGAAAAAGTTGTGAAGTTAAAAGAGCAAGGGATTGTACCAGGATTAGCAGTTATTTTAGTTGGAGAAGATCCAGCATCTCGTTCTTATGTAAAAGGAAAAGAAAAAGGCTGTGAGCAAGTAGGAATCTATTCAGAGCTAATTGAACTTCCTGAAACGATTACTGAGGAGCGTTTGCTTGCTGAAATCGATCGCTTAAATGGAGACGACCGCATTAATGGCATATTGGTACAATTACCTTTACCAAAACATATTGAAGAAAAAGCTATCATTGAAAGAATTTCACCGGAAAAGGATGTAGATGGATTTCACCCAATCAGCGTAGGACGTATGATGACGGGACAAGACACATTCCTTCCATGTACACCGCATGGCATTTTAGAATTAGTAAAAGAAACGAATCTTGATATTTCTGGAAAGCATGTTGTTGTAATTGGAAGAAGTAATATTGTTGGTAAGCCAGTGGGGCAACTGTTTTTAAATGAAAATGCAACTGTCACATATTGTCATTCTAAGACGCAAAATATAAAAGAATTATCGAAGTTAGCTGATATTTTAATCGTAGCCGTTGGACGACCGAAAATGGTAACAGCTGACTATATTAAAGAGGGTGCGGTTGTAATTGATGTTGGTGTTAACCGTTTAGAAACAGGCAAACTTTGTGGTGATGTTGATTTTGACAATGTATTAGACGTTGCAGGTTACATTACGCCTGTGCCAAAAGGAGTCGGCCCAATGACTATTACAATGCTTCTTCACAACACTGTGGAGTCTGCAAAGCGTGCAGGTGTTGTTTGTCAATAATTTGAATCGGCTATGAGGAGAGAGAAATGGAGAAACAATATTTAACCGTTACAGCATTAACACGCTATATTAAAACAAAAATAGAGTATGATCCGCATTTACAGTCTGTTTGGTTAAAAGGAGAAATTTCCAACTTTAAATATCATAGTCGTGGTCATATGTATTTTACATTGAAAGATGAAAATGCAAGAATTGCAGCGGTTATGTTTGCGGGTCATAATCGTAACATTAAATTCAGACCGGAAAATGGAATGAAAGTACTTGTAAAAGGAAAGATTTCTGTTTACGAGGCGAGTGGTTCTTATCAAATTTATATTCAAGACATGCAGCCTGACGGAATTGGAAACTTGCATTTAGCTTATGAGCAATTAAAAGTTCGTTTAGAGGAAGAGGGCTTGTTTTCTCAAGTTTATAAAAAAATAATTCCTCCGTATGCTAAAACAATAGGTGTAATCACGTCGCCAACAGGAGCAGCAATTCGCGATATTATAACAACAATTAAACGTCGTTATCCAATTGGAAATGTTATTGTATTTCCTGTACTTGTACAAGGGGAGTCAGCAGCTCCCTCGATTGTACAAGCAATTCGTACAGCGAATGAAATGGGAGATATTGATGTTTTAATTGTTGGACGTGGTGGAGGCTCTATTGAAGAATTATGGGCCTTTAATGAGGAAGTAGTTGCAAGAGAAATTTTCACAAGTGAGATTCCGATTATTTCGGCTGTAGGCCATGAAACAGATTTTACAATCGCAGATTTTGTCGCGGATTTACGTGCACCAACACCGACTGCAGCAGCTGAGCTGGCGGTACCTAATACTATAGAGTTACAAGAAAAGGTATTACAAAGAACTCTGAGATTGCAAAGAGCAATGAGAGAGAGAGTACATAAAAAAGAAGAAAAACTGCAAGTGTTACAAAAATCTTATGCGTTCCGTTATCCAAGGCAAGTGTACGAGCAAAAAGAAGAGCAGTTAGACAGGGCTCTTGAACAACTTGTTTTAGCGAAAGAGCGTTATATAGATAAAAAAGTAAATCAATTAAAGCAACTTTCATTTTATTTAGAAAAGCACCACCCATCTCAAAAAATTATACAAACGAAAACGGCAATTGAAACGTTGCAAAAGCAGTTGCAACGTGAAATGCAAACCTTACTTCAAACGAAGGAGTTCGTATTTGTGAGAGCGGCTCAAAAGCTTGAGGTATTAAGCCCGCTTAAAGTAATGATGAGAGGGTATGGGCTTGTATACGATGAAGAGAAACAAGTATTAAAAAGCGTGAAAGATGTTAGCCTTGGAGATGCTGTTTCGGTTCAATTACAAGATGGAATACTAGATTGTAGCGTATCAAGCATAGAGGAGCGTGAATTGAATAATGGAAAATAAGTTAAGCTTTGAAGAAGCAATTTCGCAGCTTGAGCATCTCGTTTCTAAGCTTGAACAAGGTGATGTACCTTTAGAGGAAGCAATTTCTTATTTTAAGGAAGGCATGGAATTATCTAAGCTTTGTGATGAGAAATTGAAAGATGTACAAGAACAAATGGCAGTTATCCTTGGGGAAGATGGAGAGCTTAAACCGTTTACTGCTTTAGGAGATGAAGCATAGTGACACATATAGCTTTTGATGCTTTTTTGAAAGAGAGTAAAACTTTCGTAGAAGAAAAGCTTGTAAGCTATGCAAATGAATTACAATGTCCAAATGTGCTTCGTGAAGCGATGGCATATTCTTTGGAAGCGGGTGGGAAACGTCTCCGCCCGTTACTTTTATTTGCAACGTTACAAGCGTTTGGGAAAGAAAGAAATCTTGGAGTGGGTGCAGCTTGTGCCCTTGAAATGATTCATACATATTCGTTAATTCATGATGATTTACCTTGTATGGATGATGATGATCTAAGACGAGGAAAGCCTACCAATCATAAAGTATTTGGTGAAGCAATGGCAGTTTTAGCAGGAGATGGTTTGTTGACATATGCTTTTCAAGTTATTATGGCATATGGGCAAAAAGAAATCTCTGCTGAAAAAAAAGTAAGACTTGTACTTGAGCTTGCGAAAGCAGCAGGACCTGAAGGAATGGTTGCTGGACAAGTGGCAGATATGGAAGCTGAAGGAAAACGACTTACAATTAATGAATTAGAGTACATTCATAATCATAAGACAGGTAAACTGCTTGAGTTTGCTGTACTTGCAGGTGCGATACTTTCTGATGCTACAGAAGAGCAAGAAGAGAAGTTACTTGCATTTGCGAAATATATCGGTCTAGCTTTCCAAATTAGAGATGATATTTTGGATGTAGAAGGAACAGAAGAAGAGATTGGAAAACCGATTGGTAGTGATGCTTCCAACGAGAAGAGCACATATACGACGTTATTTACTGTAGATAGAGCAAAATCTATTTTAGAGGAGAAAATTGCAAAAGCAAAAGATTCTATTAGCTCCTTACAATTACAAGATGAATATTTACTATCTATTTGTGATTTAATCGCAAAACGTAATAACTAATATAACAGCGTTTCCATTTGTTGAGTCATTCATCATTTTATGATATAAATGTAGGAAAGGTTTTTCTTTTCTTGTTATTGGCAAAAATATATGTAGATTACATTGCCGTTATCACTTCGTGTTAGCGGCTATTTTTTTCATCACGTAAAGAAATATGATGTATAATATGATAAGTGAAAAAATGGAAGTGTTTTCTGAAAGCAGGACAAGATAAAAAGAATAGAAAAGATAATTTCTTGTGTTGTGTAAATGTTTCTTATAATATTTGACATGTTGACAGATTATGAAATGAAAGTGAGTGATCCATGTGGATCTAACGCAAATTCAAAACCCTAGTTTTTTGAAAGATATGTCTATCAGTGAACTAGAGGGGTTGAGTGAGGATATTCGTAAGTTTTTAATTGAAGAGCTCTCTCAAACAGGTGGACATATTGCACCTAATTTAGGTGTAGTAGAACTCACAATTGCTCTGCATAAATTATTTGATAGTCCGAAAGATAAGTTTTTATGGGACGTAGGACATCAATCCTATGTACATAAAATTTTAACAGGGCGTGCGAAAGAATTCGGCACATTAAGGCAATACCAAGGTCTATGTGGTTTTCCAAAACGCTGCGAGAGTGAGCATGATGTTTGGGAAACTGGTCATAGTTCGACATCGTTATCTGCTGCAATGGGAATGGCTCTAGCACGTGATTTAAAGAAAACGGAAGAATACGTTATACCAATCATTGGCGATGGTGCATTAACAGGCGGAATGGCTTTAGAGGCATTGAACCACATTGGGCATGAAAAAACGGACATGATTGTTATTTTGAATGACAATGAAATGTCAATTGCACCAAACGTCGGTGCACTTCATAATGTACTTGGTCGTTTACGTACCGCAGGGAAGTACCATTGGGTAAAAGATGAACTAGAGTATATATTGAAGAAAATCCCAGCAGTCGGCGGGAAAGTTGCTGCGACAGCAGAGAAAATAAAAGATAGTCTAAAATATTTACTAGTATCAGGCGTCTTTTTTGAAGAATTAGGCTTTACATATTTAGGTCCGGTCGATGGGCATGATTATGAAAAGTTATTCGAAACGTTGCAATATGCAAAGAAAACAAAAGGCCCAGTACTTGTTCATGTTATTACGAAAAAAGGAAAAGGTTATAAACCAGCTGAAAGTGACGTTATTGGAACTTGGCATGGAACAGGATCGTATAAAATTGAGTCAGGTGACTTCGTTAAACCGAAAGAAGTTGCACCAGCATGGAGTGCTGTTGTTAGTGAAACAGTGCTTAAGCTAGCGAGAACGGATGAACGTATCGTTGCAATTACGCCTGCAATGCCTGTTGGATCGAAACTTGAGAAATTCCAAAAAGAATTTCCGGATCGCATGATTGATGTAGGTATTGCAGAGCAGCATGCTACAACAATGGCAGCTGGTATGGCAACACAAGGGATGAAGCCGTTCTTAGCAATTTATTCAACATTTTTACAAAGAGCATACGACCAAGTTGTTCATGATATTTGTCGCCAAAATTTAAATGTTTTCATTGGAATAGATCGCTCTGGATTAGTAGGAGCAGACGGTGAAACGCATCAAGGTGTATTTGACATCGCGTTTTTACGTCACTTGCCGAATATGGTGCTTATGATGCCGAAAGATGAAAATGAAGGTCAACATTTAGTATATACAGCGATGCAATACGAAGATGGACCGATTGCTTTACGTTATGCACGCGGAAATGGACTTGGCGTTCAAATGGATGAAGAATTAAAGGCGATTCCAATCGGTACATGGGAAACGTTAAAAGAAGGCACACAAGCAGCAATTTTAACGTTTGGTACGACAATCCCGATGGCAATGGAAGCAGCTGAGCGTCTTGAACAAGCTGGAGTATCAGTGAAAGTAGTGAATGCTCGCTTTATTAAGCCGATGGACGAAGCATATTTACATGAGCTTTTAGGGAAAAATATACCGATTTTAACGATTGAAGAGGCTTGTTTAATCGGTGGCTTTGGAACGGGAGTAGTTGAATTTGCTTCTGAGAACGGATACCATAGTGCTTTAATTGAACGAATGGGTATTCCTGATCGCTTCATAGAGCATGGTAGTGTAACAAAACTGTTAGAAGAAATTGGTTTAACAACAGATGCTGTTGTAGACCGTATTCATACAATGATTCCATCAAAACAAAAAAGGGCGTAACAAATGAGCGTAAAAAAAGAAAGAGTAGATGTACTATTAGTAGAGCGAGGACTTATAGAAACGCGTGAGAAGGCTAAACGTGCTGTTATGGCAGGTCTTGTATATGCGAATGAAATGAGACTCGATAAGCCAGGGGAGAAAATCTCACAAGATACGGAGATTACGGTGAAAGGGCAAGTCATGCCGTATGTAAGCCGTGGTGGTTATAAGCTTGAAAAGGCACTAGAAACATTTCAACTTGATTTACAAGATAAGGTTATGATAGATATTGGTTCATCAACTGGTGGTTTTACAGACTGTGCGCTTCAAAATGGGGCGAAGTTATCCTACGCATTAGATGTAGGATATAATCAACTTGCGTGGAAATTGCGTCAAGATGAGCGTGTTGTTGTGATGGAACGAACGAACTTCCGTTACGTGACACCGGCAGATTTAGAGCGTGGTTTACCGCAGTTTGCAAGTATTGATGTTTCATTTATATCATTAAGGCTTATATTGCCGGTTTTAAAAACAATGCTTATGCCAAATGGTGATGTAGCTGCATTGATTAAACCTCAGTTTGAAGCTGGACGAGAACAAGTCGGGAAAAAAGGCATTGTTCGTGATAGAAAAGTACATGAAGCTGTCGTGGAAATGATTGTCGATTTTGCTCTTAAGGAAGGCTATAATATCGAAGGTTTAACATTCTCACCAATTACAGGCGGGGATGGAAATATTGAATTTTTAATTCATCTAAAGTGGCACGGTGAGCGTGAGAATGGCGAAAATCATTCTCCGGTTTCTATTGAACAAGTTGTTACAGAAGCACATGATGTTCTAAAACAAAAAGGGAAAGGGGAATAACATATGTTGTTCCTCTTTTTGTTGTAATCGTATAATGATTGTAAAAACAATTGTGTACAAGTAATGGATTATACGGTAACATAAATAAATGAAGTATACCAATGTTTAAACTATGGTAAGAGATAGTGTGAGGTGCAAATGTATGAATAAAGGTCAGCGCCATATTAAAATCAGGGAAATTATTGCTAACAAAGAAATTGAAACACAAGATGAACTAGTTGATATTTTACGTAATGTGGGGTTTAATGTAACGCAAGCAACAGTATCGCGCGATATTAAAGAACTGCACTTAGTGAAGGTGCCATTACATGATGGCCGCTATAAATATAGCTTGCCAGCAGATCAACGATTTAATCCGTTGCAAAAATTAAAACGAAATCTAGTGGATTCATTTGTAAAATTAGACACGGCAGGACATATGCTTGTGCTAAAAACATTGCCTGGTAACGCTCATTCACTTGGGGCACTCATTGATCATTTAGAGTGGGATGAGATCGTCGGAACCATTTGTGGTGATGATACTTGCTTAATTATTTGCCGTACACCTGAAGATACAGGTGTTGTCTCTGATCGTTTCTTAAATATGCTTTAACAGAAAAATCTTGTTTACTTTCCTCTGTAAAGTGGAAAGTAAACAAGATATTTTTATTGGCGAAAAATACGGATTTTCAAATACAATACATTATTTTTTTTGAATGAAGTTAGAAAATAGGTGGATTGACCCGTAAAACGAATGTTTGGTACAATGGAGCGGGTTAGAAGAGTAATTTATACATACAAACATATAGTATAACTATTTGAATGAAGAATACTGAGAAAAGCCCTTAATAGGGGGATTAGTTTATAACGAGGTGAATGGGGCATTGTTATCGGAATTATCGATCAGAAACTTTGCTATTATTGAGGCATTAAATATTTCTTTTCAAAAAGGTTTAACCGTTTTAAGTGGTGAAACAGGAGCTGGAAAATCCATTATTATTGATGCAATTAGTTTGCTTGTTGGTGGCCGTGGTTCAGCAGAATTTGTTCGATATGGAACAGAAAAGGCTGAGATAGAAGGCTTATTCTATGTAGAAGATGACAAGCATCCATGTATCGCAAAGGCAGAAGAGTTAGATATAGAAATAGAAGATGGCATGATTATTTTGAAGCGTGACATCGCTGCGAACGGAAAAAGTGTCTGTCGTGTAAATGGGAAACTTGTTACACTCAGCATATTAAAAGAGATTGGAAAAACGCTAGTTGATATTCATGGACAGCATGAAACACAAGATTTAATGAATGAAGAGCGTCATATGTTTATGCTTGATCATTTTGATGGAAATCGCATTGTTAAACAATTGGGCATATATCAAAATGTATATACAGACTATGAGAAGTTAAAAAAACAGCTGAAATCTTTAAGTGAAAATGAACAACAAATGGCCCATCGTCTAGATTTAATTCAATTCCAACATGAAGAAATTCGTAAGGCGGATTTAAAAATGGATGAAGAATATGAATTGACTGAGGAACGATTAAAAATCTCCAATTTTGAAAAGATTTATAAAGCATTAGGAGATGCGTATCGTTCGTTAAGTGGAGACGGACAGGGATTGGATCACGTAAGAAATGCAATGGGACAAATGGAGAGTATTACGCACTTAGATGAAGCGTATCAAGAAAATCATGATTCTATTGCAAATAGTTATTACTTATTAGAAGAAGTTGCATACCAGCTTAGAGAAAAATTAGATATGATGGAATATGATCCGAAACGTCTAGATGAAATTGAAACACGTTTGAATGAAATCCGTATGTTAAAGAGAAAGTATGGAAATACTGTAGAAGAGATTTTAGCGTATGCTGATAAAATTGAACAAGAAATTTTTACGATTGAAAATAAAGACGTACATATTGAAACGACGAGAAAGCAGTTAACGAAATTAGAAGGTGTTATTGTAAAAGAAGCAACGTTGTTAAGTACTATGCGTCATGAGCTTGCAGATCATCTTACAAGCGCTATTCATCAAGAATTAAAAGAACTATATATGGAAAAAACGAAATTTGAAGTGAGAATTATGAAGAGGGTAGGAAATATAGAAGAACCTCTCGTGGAAGGAACACCGGTAAAACTTACGGCGGATGGCTACGATCATGTGGAATTTTATATTTCAACGAATCCGGGTGAACCGTTAAAGCCACTTTCAAAGGTCGCTTCTGGCGGAGAGTTATCTCGTATTATTTTAGCTTTAAAAAGCATTTTTTCTAAGCATCAAGGTGTTGCATCTGTTATTTTTGATGAAGTGGATACGGGTGTGAGTGGTCGGGTTGCACAGGCTATTGCGGAAAAAATTTATCGTGTATCAGTAAACTCGCAAGTACTTTGTATTACGCACTTACCTCAAGTAGCTTCAATGGCGGACTCTCATTTATTTATTAGAAAACAAGTGGCGAATGATCGTACGATTACATCGGTTACTGTGTTAAGTACGGATGAAAAAGTAACAGAAATTGCTCGAATGATTTCTGGTGTTGAAATTACAGATTTAACGACAGAGCATGCGAAAGAGTTACTTACGCAAGCGCATCATTTCAAACAGACAGCAGAGGCTATCCAGTAATGGATAGCTTTTTTTTCTCAAATGACGATTTCTTAATTCTTCCGGTTATAAATAAAGCGCTGCAAGGAGAGATTAAAAAGTGAAGCCAAGAGGCTGAATGTGGGGTAGGAGCGAGGAGAGTGAACAAATTGAAATTAGAAAGATTTCGAAAAATAATAGGTCTTTGTCTCCTTGTTTCTCTAGTTTTTATTGGATGTTTTAAACCGCTTCGAACGTTTATTTCATCGCCGAAGCAACTTGTTGTTTTTGAAGGACAACAATCAGAAATAGCATCATTACCAGTTTTTAAGGCTGCATCTACAAATCGTAATGTATTTACTGTAAGTTCAAATGAACAAGAACTTATGGTAAATTCTCACCAAAATGGTGAAGCTGATATGGTGTTTCAACTTGCTGGTTTTCCAGTGAAAAAAGTAAATGTGAAAGTATTAAAAGATTTTAAAGTTATTCCAGGTGGACAATCGATTGGTGTAAAATTGAACACAAAAGGTGTACTTGTTGTAGGCCATCATTTAATTCAAACTGAAAAGGGTAAAGTATCTCCTGGTGAAACAGCTGGTGTACAGATTGGAGATATGATTACTGAAATCAATGGTAAAACAATTGAAAGAATGAGTGATGTAGCACCATTTATTCATAATAGTGGAGAAACAGGTGAACCGCTTAATCTTGTTTTATTAAGAGATGGAAAATATATTCGTGCTAAGCTAACACCACAAAAAGACAATGGTGAATCCTCTTACCGAATTGGACTGTATATTCGTGATTCAGCAGCTGGTATCGGAACGATGACATTTGTACATCCAGATTCTATGAAATATGGAGCGCTTGGTCATGTAATTTCCGATAATGATACAAAAAAGCCAATTCAAGTAGAAGATGGACAAATTATGCGTTCGACAGTAACGTCTATTGAAAGAGGAAGTCACGGGAACCCGGGAGAAAAATTAGCAAGATTTTCACCGGATCGTGAAGTGATTGGTAATATTACAATAAATAGCCCGTATGGTATTTTTGGGAAATTAAACACAGATATGACAAACGGCATAATGGATAAAGCAATGCCTATCGCATTATCCCATCAAGTAAAAGAAGGGCCAGCGAAAATATTAACAGTTATTGATCAAGATAAGGTGGAAGCGTTTGATATTGAAGTTGTTAGTACGGTACCACAAAAGTTCCCAGCTACAAAAGGTATGGTTATAAAAGTGACAGATAAACGTTTACTAGCAAAAACGGGTGGTATTGTACAAGGAATGAGTGGAAGTCCGATTGTACAAAATGGGAAAGTAATTGGTGCGGTTACACATGTATTTGTAAATGATCCAACGTCAGGATACGGTGTTCATATTGAATGGATGTTACATGAGGCTGGAATTAATATTTATGATCAAGAGAAAAAAGCGAGCTAATACATATTAGCTCGCTTTTCTTTTGAAAAATTCGTTGAAATTTTGTAAAAGCTCCGCAAGAGCTGTTTTTTGTTGTAAGATATAAGCAAAGGGTTGAACGTTTCGCTGTAATTCTATGATGGAATGTGTTGCGAAAGTAAAAAAATGAACGATAAACATATTTTTTTGTGATTTTATCGGAAAGTAAGAAACTTTAAAGGGAATTTTCACACAATTGTCGAACAATTCATGTAGCCTAGAAGCTTACACATGTCGGAAGAATCGATTCGGTAAGGGAGGAAAAACTGTGGAAAAAATTAAAGTATGTCTTGTGGATGATAATAAAGAATTGGTATCGATGCTAGAGAGTTATGTTGCTGCCCAAGATGATATGGAAGTTATCGGAATTGCTTACAATGGTCAAGAATGTTTAAACTTATTGAAAGAAAAGCAGCCTGATATACTCGTTTTAGATATTATTATGCCACATTTAGATGGTCTAGCTGTGCTAGAGAAAATGCGACATATTGAAAGGTTAAGACAACCTAGCGTTATTATGTTGACAGCATTCGGACAAGAAGATGTGACGAAAAAAGCGGTTGATTTAGGGGCATCATATTTCATATTAAAGCCATTTGATATGGAGAATTTAACAAGTCATATTCGTCAAGTTAGTGGTAAGGAAAGTGCTACTATTAAACGTCCATTACCATCTTTCCGATCAGCAACAACAATCGATGGAAAACCGAAAAACTTAGATGCGAGTATTACAAGTATCATTCATGAAATTGGTGTACCCGCTCATATTAAAGGGTACATGTACTTACGAGAAGCAATCTCTATGGTGTACAATGATATCGAATTACTAGGATCTATTACGAAAGTATTATATCCAGATATTGCAAAGAAATATAATACAACAGCAAGCCGTGTCGAGCGCGCAATCCGTCACGCAATTGAAGTAGCTTGGAGCCGTGGGAATATTGATTCTATTTCGTCCTTATTTGGTTATACTGTATCCATGTCAAAAGCAAAACCTACGAATTCTGAGTTCATCGCAATGGTTGCGGATAAGCTAAGACTTGAACATAAGGCTTCGTAAATATTGATATAGCAGTGTTTTTGATTGTTTAGCGGTAATGTAAAGTTACCAACAAACTTCTTTTCGTACCAACAAATAATGTTAATGCATTTTAATAAACACCGTCTTTTATTGGTTTGTAAATCAAACTAATGAGAGGCGGTGTTTTTTGTTTTGACTGAATTTGAATTACAACTAGATAATTTTATGTTGTATTGTTCGAGTAAAAATTTGTCGACTAAAACGCTGAAAAGCTATGACCAGACGCTAAATTTATTTTTATTGTACATGAGAGAGACGTATCAAGTGGAGGAAGCGGGAAAGGTAAAGGCCGTACACATTCGGCAGTATATTAAGTATTTAAAGGAACGTGGAAAGTACACCGTGGCTGCTAGAACAATAGCAAATGATATTAATCGCCCGCATAACCGGACAGATTACAAAAAGCCACTAAGCGATACAACGATTGCTAACTATTTACGTAATATCAAAGTGTTTTTTAATTTTTTATTCCAGGTAGAACGAGAAATTAAAATAAATCCTGTCGAAAGCATTCAAAACATTAAACCGAAACGTAAGCAAAAACCTTTGTTGACGGAAGACGAAATCATACGTGTATTAAGAGTTTTTGATGTTACCACATTTCATGGTTATCGTAATTGGATTGTTACTCGATTGCTATTGGATACGGGAATGAGAATATCAGAGTGTTTAGAGTTGCTTCCTGAAAAAATTGATTTTAAGCATAAAGCAATTTTAATTGAGAACTCGAAAAATAAGCAGCAACGTTACACGTACTTCTCATTTAAAATGGCAAATGATTTAAAACGTTGGTTATTGTATCGAGACCGTTATTCAAATAGTGATTATATGTTCCCTACAATTCGAGGAACACAATTAGAAGTGCGAAACTTTGAAAAATCTTTACGTGAAGCGGGGAAAAGAGTAGGAGTATCAATACACCCACATCAACTGCGTAATAATTTTGCTAAGTATTATATTCTAAATGGCGGAGACTGGGCCTCGTTATCACGTATTTTAGGTCATTCTAGTGTAGAGGTAACTCAAAAAGCTTATTTAGATTTCACAGATTCAGAAATAGGTAAGAAATATCAAAAACATTCACCATTAAATCACTTGAAAGTTTAAAGCAAAGAAAAAAGCCGCCTATTGCAGTAGGCGACCGAAAGTTAAGTTTAAATTCAAAACTAAATAACGGATATTCCGTACATTCAGCACTTGTATTATACCATTTTTCAAAAATGGATAGCAAGGGGTCTAATTTCTTATTGCCTTTTTTAGATGATTAGAGTCTTCAGTGTACGGTAATTCCGAACGTGGAATTGCCTGTAAACCACGCTAAAAACTGTTTCCCGTAATTATGGACACGTATAACGCTGGGGTAATTACGGATTGGCTTGCTATCGGTCGTGCGGAAAGTACTTAGTATACTTTTACAAGGATAGCACACCCCGCTGGATTCCTATTCATTCGGTGGGGATAAGGTGAGAACTACCTTAAAGGTTCGGGTTGGTTATCGTTAGTACTACGGTACTAAGGAACACGTTCAGCTTGTCGCACAGGGGCGATATTGTGAGGAACAAGCCTTGTTAAAGGGCGTGTACGGTGAAAACTGTTAAGCGAATAGGGTCTATACATACGGAACACTGACTAAGCAAGGCATGGCATGAACCGAAAGACGCTTATCCTTCTATTCTGATTGATTACTTTTTTGTAGTCTTTCAGCATAGGGGATAAATCTGCCTTCCAGCCATTTTCCTAACATCGCTTCAGCATGATAAAAAACCTCAAAATCTAAAGTCAATATCACTATTAAAGAAAAGTGTAAGTTTATAGCATTTTCCACTAATTAAGTTAAAATAAATTAGCCAAATGAAGTGTAGGAACAATATAAAGAATTAAGTACTATATAAAGAGTAGAGTATACGGGATAATGATATTTAAGGTACTTTATTTAAGACGCAAAGTAACGAATGGTCTTAAATATAAGAAATATAAATAGGAGAAAGAATATGAGGGATAAACTAGAACGGCTTTTAGTATCTGAGGAGATTTTACCATTAAGTTCTTCTAAATGGTCAGTGTTTCAGGTGGATTTTAAGAAGGAATGTAAGGAAGTAACACATAAAATAATAAATGACAATGTACCTAGTAATGTTATTGGAGTGTATGTAATTCAAAATAGTGACGGAGAAGTATTGTATGTGGGACAAGGGAAAGTAAAAGAAAGAATTAAACGACATTATAAAAAGTTATTTGCTTCTATCCCTAGTTACAGGCAACAATTCTTCCAAGAAAAAGAGGGGACAATGAATATATATTGGGCGGCATTTGAAAGGGATAGGCTTGTAGTAGAAACGTTGTTGCAGCTTGTCTTAAATCCTGCATTTGAAGCATATAAAAATGGGAGGAAAAATTAACAGTATAATAAGACTGTGGGACTGGTTCTATATAGTTCGTTCAAAGAAAAATAGAGACATATAAGGCAAAAGAATTTTTAAAGTAGAGAAATGATGAGTAGTTGCCCAGATAAGCACGTTAGAATATACAGCGATGCGTTAGACGAAAATCTCCAGTATGTTTAAAATACACTTGACGAAGAGGGAAGCATAAATCCTTGTCATACATAGTTTGAAATTAAAAATAATTCTAAAATATACCTGTAAAAGTACCCTATTTCAAACACATTAATATAGGGGAACTTATTAGACCGCATACTGTACTGTGTGCGGTTTTTATTTTCCTCTCTCCTTTTTGTGGTGTACATTTCTTACCTTAGCCCCTATGTCATTTATGATGTGGGGGATATTTTTTGTACCAGCAGAAGGAGAAATAAAACTAATGTAACTACCTATAAAGGGGGATTTAATGATGATTGGAAACGAATATAAAAACTTGCCGTATAAGCCTGAAATAAAACCGCAAATGCTTAAATACATTCGATTAAGTAGAAACCTTACACAAATTTCTGTGGCAGAAAAGCTTGGGGTTTCACAGAAAATGATTAGTGATTATGAGAACGGAAAATATGAGGACTTCAGTCCCAACGTTTACGCCCGTGTACGTGAACTGGTGAGGGCATATCGTATAGACCGCTATGAAATAGAATCTTATAAAAAACTTATGGAAATCAAAAGTAGACGTGGTTACAAGGTATGACAAAGAAAGTAGAAAGCTTATGTGCAGCTATTTTAACTAAGGGTTATAACGCTAAAGAGTTGGACAGCAAAGCAAATGCCCTGTTAGATAAGCTATTTCATTTACGAACTATTGAAAAGGAAACAGCCATTAGCATAAAAGAAACGAAAGTAGCTATACAAGCTGTAATGCTTGCTAAGAAACAGCAGGTACAAACGAAAGGGGAAACAATAAATGTTATTTCAAATTAATCGTGAAGAACTAAACAAAGTAATTGCAGGATATAAACCGCACCGCCATACAAAGAAAGCTATCCAAGCATTTCAAAAGGATATAGCTGATATTGAAAAATATGCTGCTAGTATTGAGGAACAGAAGATAGAAAAACAATTAGAATTAACGAAAGTACTTGCTGATATTGAAGTGACTTTTGAAATTGGCGAACGTGTTTATCTTCAAAACGAAAAAGCCCACTTAGTGGAACAATTACAAGGCTTAGACTTCTTTTTAGAAGAAACTAAGGAACACAAGACGCAAGCACGGTTAAAACATTCCCCAGCAGTAGCACAGGCGATTGATAAAGACCGTAACGAGTTGTTATCTACCTTTAATGAGGAAATGAATAAGGCTGTACGTGTGGGGCTTTCTGATATGTTTCAGTGTGTAGTTGATGTGAATGTAATGTTGGAAACTGAAAAGCAAACCTTTGTAAATGATGTGTATGATTGTTTGGCTGGTGATGAAGTAGTTATTGATACGTACCGCTTTCAGAATAAGAGAGTACCTACAGAAACACCACTTGAAGTGGGATACCTAAACATTACACCTAATGATTTTAGTCAGGCTACGAATGGACATAACACGGTTAAAAGTAACAGCTTCATTATTCGTAACTATGGACAAGAAGGGGGCGAGTAATAATGCAATACAGTAAAGAAGTGTTAGATAAGATAAGAAGCGGCGATACTTCCCTTTTACAAAACTTGTCACCACTTGCCACAGTCGCATTAGGGTTGCAATTACAGCAAGAAGCAATGGACAAGGTTAATGGAACTACAATTGATTTTAATAAAGTAGGGCAGACTGTTCAGGGTTTAAATAACAGTAACCATGCTACTAAACCAACTGGTATTACGTTTTTTAAGACTGATGAAGAAGTAACCCCACAACAATAAATATGCAAAACATGAAGGCAGCCATTGCGGTTTGCCTTCTTTTTTTATTAATCACATACATACGTGTCCCGTTTGGTTATTCGTTTGGTACTACTTTTATGTAACCGATTTTAAATAGGGTACAAACAAAAGGAGGAACTAATATGAAAACAATTCAAGGAACGAAGAAACTAGCAAAAGGAAACATTGAGGGTAATTATGAACACTTCCCGAAAGATTTACACGCATACTTACAGCTGGGAGTGATTAAGCCCAGTGACGTTATAGTGTACATGACTTTAATGGCTTATCACAACACAGAAATAGGGTACTCATTTCCTACTAATGTGCAGATAGAAATTGCAACGGGATTGAGTAAGGGGACGGTATGCACCTCCTTACAACGGTTAGAAAAGGTAGACCTAATAGGAAGAAAGCGTGCAAAATACTATGCAAACAAGAAAATTTTCTTTGTATTCAAGCCGCTAACACGAGATGAATTATACAAGCAGTTACCTAAAGAAGCAGAAGCATTTGAGAAGAAGAAGGCAAAGAAATTGGAAGAAGCGGAACAAAATAAGGCGGACTTCCTAGCCTACAAGGAAATGCAAAAGCACAACTTACAAGCCATTTAGTGGTGTGATTAATAGTTTGATTAAAACGTTGATATGACAGCATTTAGGGAGTTTATTAATCACAAGGTATTAATCACACACGTATGTGAGTACTTTGTATAAAAATTGTAATGAGATAAGTTCAATTTTAATGAAAATGGAGTGCAAAATGTATACCTTATAAAGACTTACTTACCAAGACTTACAATATAAAGACTTACAAATAAGAATGAGGGCAAGCCCTCCACTATCATAAGAATAAAAGAAATATTATCTAAAGAAATACTATGGATAAGTAAGAAAGAAAAGAGATAAGATTACGCCGCCGCACCTTGCCATTAGTGAGGCTGTTTGGCGTGCAGTAAATAGGGGGACTAATATGTGTACAGAATATGAAAATAAAATTAGCAGTTACGAAGTGGCTAGTTTTAAAACGATTAGTAAAGAAGAGTACCAGCAGTTATTGAATGATAAATACGAGGGTTTTATTACAGTTGAGGGGCGTCCTATTAATGTAATAGTAGCTGTACCGCATGAGTGCCGTATTTGTGGGAAAGGGTTTTATAATAGGGCGGTTAATATGCTAGGAAATGCGGAGGAACTTCACCACCAGTGTTTTTTAATGTTCAGTGGAGGAAGTAATAGTAATAGTGAAAGTGATAAGGTGCGTAAAAAAAGATTGGCAGAAATAGAGAAGGTGAAAAGTAAGTTACGTAAGGAAATGTCCCCTACTGGTTAACGGTGGGGGGGGTATTTCTATTCAAACAAAGTGTTTGTTTAGCCGAAGAAATATTTTCTTTCCCTAACTACTACACTTGACGATAATTTACGTTGTAGTGGCTGAAACAGGTGAAATAACACCGCTTGTAGGGATAATAAATTGTGGGTTTGAAAAATCTTTTTTGGGGTAAGTAATAGCCCTTCAGCCCCTGATACATATGTGTTTGTGGGCACTTTTTACCTTGTGGGAATTAGGGATAACCCACAAATATTATCCCTTGGACTTTTTTAAAGCGAGTTTAAGCCCGTTACTAAAATATTAGTGGGAAACCCCTTGTTGTTCTCGGTATTCTTTTAATCGTCTTTTGAATGTAGCAACACTACACTTTGCAAATTCAGCCCCTTCAGGTTGGGACATTTTCCCTTCTTCAACTTGCTGAATGGCACTTAATAAAGCACCTTCAATTTTATGTGTCTTAGATTTTCTACCAAACCTAACACCTTTTTCCCTAGCGTCCTTAATGCCTTCCTGAGTTCTTTCAAGTATCATAGAACGTTCAAATTCAGCAAATGCACCTAATACTTGAAACAATAGCTTTGTCATAGGGTTCTCCATCGTTTCAGCTGTAAACATTCCCATATTGATTACATGTACTGCTACACCCCTATTAGTTAATTCAGTAACGATTTTCTCTAATTGAGATAAAGAACGTGCTATGCGGTCAGCCTTAGTTACAACAAGCGTGTCACCAGCTTTAATTTCTTCTAACAGCTTGTTAAGTTCTTTTCGGTTAGCTTTAGCACCACTAATCTTTTCTTTATATATCTTCGTAGCACCAGCCTCTTTAAGTGCTTTGATTTGAATATCTAATTCCTGCTTATTTGTACTTGCACGTCCATATCCATAAATCATTATTTTTTGCCCCTTTTTATTGTTTTATTTGATACGACTTTTTGATACTTTGCGAATCCTATAATACAGGGGTTTCTTATCAGTGTCAACAAGTGTAGGTTTTTTGATACTTTTTTATTTAGCCTGTCGTGTAACAAGCGTCCCTTTTTAAACGCCCCATAAAGCCCTGTAAAGCGTTGTTAAAATAAAACTACTCCCCTTTTATATTACTCTACGTCATAAAGTCCGTTATACAGTCGTCTGTGAGGTATCATGTATGCCCTTGTGTAGTAGGTGTACGCACAGGTATATCATGTACACCACGCTTACCAACTGCACCACATGGCACAGCAGTAGTACTACATCTACCTAGTGCGAGGACACGGATACGGCAAAGTACCACATACAGTGCATAGCATAGGTGCATACGCAGTACCATACATGCACACATACACAGCACAACACTATCACATGTATTCATACTTAATAGTATCAATCTGACAGCATAAGAATGCGGCTTGACTCACTATCATAACTAACTATCACAATGCACCTTGTCATAATGGCACACATTCACGCATTCTTTTTTCCCTGAAGGGGTACATAGGGGGAAGGTAGAGGGTCTAGGGCTGGGTCTAGTACTTTAAACATTCCTACACCACTTTTCTAAACTCGGACTAGTGAATATTTAAGAAAATACGTATACTAAAAGTAACTACTTCTTTTAGCGAAGTTATGTTTCAATGCCGTTAAATCTAAAACAGTCCTATCGGCATAATAATATGTAAAGGCGTATGGCAGAACTGGAATGGCTGTACGTCTATTTTTATGCCATTTTAAGGGAAGGGTGGTTTACCAACACCTTAATTTGCCTTGCTTGTAAGTGCTTAAAAAATTTGCGATGGGGGCTGGGAAACCTCGGGTGTCATATGTCTTTGTAATGGCTTTGCTGTGCCGTTCTCAACTGTCTTCCTTTACATAAATGTGTAAGTCGCATAATGCATTTTAACAATATTAAGCAAGCTTTTACCAGCTTCCCTAAAGTTTGTACTATAATTCAGCAAGGAACCGCAAAACTCTACACGATAGGATAAGGGGTATCCATGAAATTACAATTTTCATTTTAGAAAAACCTTTTCAAAAAATTACACAACGGTTTTCATAACTTTTTGTAACAATAGGGACATCCTAAAAATGACCAAATTATTACCAGTGGTAGAGATGACTAATTACATATATGATGAAAGTACACTAACAATGTGATAATTAATTTTTTAACGTGTTTCCTGTAAGAGGGATGTTCTCTTACAGGGCACGTTTTTTTTCGTTTGTAGTAACATTGGAGAACCTAACTCATGATAAAAATTAATAGACTTACACGCTGTAAACCTAGAAACGGAAAAAGGAAAGTTCTTTGTTACATTCGAAAATGGTGAAGAATTTATGTTCTCAAATAGTAACATTCAATTATTCCCACGCCGTGCAGTACTACGTGTAGCAATGCTGTTACAGGATAGTTAATTGCAAGGGAAGTACGTACACAGCTACTAAATATTCAAAATAATAAACTGGGGAATATTGTATAATAAATTTGTAACTACAATGAAAGGGTGGGAGATATATTATGACTACTAAGGATTATATGGTTAACAAACAAGGGGCGAAAATTTATAGTGATGTTAACAAGCATGAAATTCTATCAATACCAAAAATTAAGAATGATAGAGAACAAGGTGCTATTTATGAGATATTGTCTGTCGGTATGTTAGGAATGAACACACCTATTGTTACGGTAAAAGAGAAAGGACAAGCGGTAGCGTATAGACTTCCTCAACAATATGTAGAATGGGCTACTAGTTCACTTATGATGGCGAAAGAATTAAATGTTTCAATGTTTCCTGAAAAAGTGGAGTTTGGTTGCATTGAAAAAGAAAACTATTATTATGCAGAAATTCTTTAAAAAGAGGATTAAATAATATGGTAAGAAATTTAACTATGAGGGAAGTATTTAACATAGGTATAGTTAACCTCTTAGAAAATGAAGAATTAATGTATAGGGCAGATAATGAATATGAAATAAAGATATTTAAAGGTGCTGCTATTGGTGTAAGAATGTTTTTATGTAGCAAGAATATGATATTCAAATTGGTATAGAAGCCGTCAAAAAAGGTAAAGTACCATTAGACCTTATGAAAGAAGTCAAAAATTTAACTGCAAAAGGTTTACACTAAGAAATGAAAGGCGACTGTTAATTGCAGTTGATTTTTTATTTATTGTGAGTAAACATTGAATAGCTGTTTTTTGAAATAGATTTAATATACTTTATTCCTCATTGTTAAACTTTAATAGACTTTAATTCACTGACCTTGCTGTATAAGTGAAATATGCAATTTGCTTTATTTGTATTTAATTTTAAAGTACATACTTTATTAGGCTTTATTTATGAAGTGCAGTTATGTAGTGGAAATAAAGTGATTTAAAGAAAATTAAGTTTAGATAAAGTTAATTAAATTGAAATATAGAATATGGAACAATAAAAAAGCCATACAAGTAGTATGACTTTTCACTATGAAACCATTATGCTTGCGGTGCTGGTGGTCGTCCGTGGTCATATACAGGTGCACCAGTGTTACCATCAGCTACACCCCAAGGTTGCCCGTGTGTGTAAGATGGAGACCAACCTTCTCCATGTGTATATTCAGGAGAACCACCAGTATGACCGTGACTATACGCTAAGTCAGGTCTTTGTGGTGCAGGTGTGTCACCCTCAGCCATTGCTAAGAAACCAAATGCCGTAACCGATAATAGTAGTACTGCTTTAAGTTTATTCATTACACTAACGCCCCTTTTTCTTCATACTTTTTTCGTGCTTCGTTACTCATGTAAAAATACTTACTTGCTTTCTTCTCGTTCTCTTCCTTATAAAACATAGTTGCTAATATTTCCGTGTATTCTTGTACGCAACGTGTTAAATTTTCTGCTTCGAAGTAGGAAATTCCTTCTAAAACAGTACTTTCCAACGTTAGAGAATCAGAACCAGTATTCATTTCCTTCAGGATATTAAAGCGATGCACGTATTCCTTATTTTCTATCTTAGTACAAGCCGCAAGACCTTTTTTAATTAGTGTATTAGCCTTGTTGCGTTCACCTAACTTATAATGTTCTCTAGCCTGTAAGAACATAGCTTTATAATGGTTTGGAAGGTGTTCAGTAACTGCTGATAAATGACGAATAGCTAAATCAGAAAGATTTTGATTTGCGTATAACCAGCCTAAATTATTTCTAATACGTAACAGTAGTTCCGTGCTATCAATCTTTTTAACAGTATCAATAGCTTTAGTTAAGTATTCTTCTGCCTGTTCAAACTGTCTTATCTGAATGCATGTTAATCCTTGTACGTTTTCGCATAAAGCAATGTTAATGTCAGAGGAGTTAGTTTTGCTGAAAAAGTCTTTTGCTTTACTAGCATATAACATAGACGGTAGGGGTTTGTAATTTTGGTAATAGAAAGATGCCAGCCTATAATTAAATTCTGCTTTCTCTAATTCATCAGGCAAATACATTAACAGTTTTTCTGCCTTCTCAAAGTGTTCTTTAGCTTCATTATAGTCAGCAAGAGTTGTGCTGTGAATTGCTTTGAAGAAGTGATAGTAATAGGATAGAAAGCTGTTATCAGGTATATCAAAGGAGTTAATTTCATTAAAGCTATCTTTTGTAATATTAAGTCCATCTGTCAGCACTTTATATCTAAAGTTTAATAATGAATAGTATAATAATAAATTCTTGTCTTCTTTTATACTGGAAAGCTTATCTTCAACTTCTTGTTTTAAGTTTGTTGCTTGTATATTTTGATGTTGTAGTATAGCTTGATACCAGTCATTAAGTGATTTTGTAATTTGTTCATTCCCCTTCACTGGAACATGCATATAATCCCTTCCTTTTCTGAATAGTCTTACATTAAATGATAACAAGAATAGAATATAATGGAAATTGAATTTCGATATTTCTCAACATTTATTTAAAAATTTTATTTTAAAAGGAAAAATTCATTAATTCATTGTGTTTAGTAAATTCGAATATTTGGCACAGAAAAACAAGCCCACATGGTATAATTTTGTGTGGAATATTAAGGGAAGGAAGGGCTATATGGTTCAAATAAAAGTAACACCAGAACGGCTAGAACAGTCAGCAAAGCTTGTTCTTGAAACTAAAAATAGGTTAGAACAGATACATAAAGATTTATATAACCAAACGGAATACGTAGCTTCAATGTGGAATGGTGCAACGAGTCAAAGGTTTTATCAGATGTTTAATGAAACAAAACCGCAAATGTTTAATGTGTTTCGGCAATTTGATAAGATTGCAGAAGAACTAATGCACGCTGCTGAAAAGTTTCGTAATGCTGATGAACTTTATGGCGGTAATTTAGTTGATGGGAATTTATCAGATGAAAAGGTAGAAGAAGGGGCAATGTGCGGCAAACCCTCTGAAAAATCTATGCTTAGAAAGATTTGGGATGGTATATACGTGGGTTCTGGGCAAGTTATTGGGGGGATTGTAGAAGGATTTGATTCACTAGACGATACAGTAACGAAAGAAAACATTAAGTATGCTATAGGTCACCCTATAGAGACAACCTTTACTGCTTGGAATGCTGTTTCGGATTCATTTATGAATGATTTTTGGCATGGTGATGCGGAAAGTCGTACAAAATGGGGAACGAGTGTTTTTATGGGGCTTGGATTGGGATGGCTTGGGGATAAAGGAATAAGTAAAGTAGGGAAAGTAACTACACTCGCAAAAGGTGCGAATCTAACAAAATTCTCAGAAGGTATCTCGTCTGTTTCGAATCAATTACCATTGAAAGACCGTTTTGCATTTGCAGGTACTAGTGGCTTTGGTAGCAATCAGATAAAAACTTTTGAAGCTTTACAAGAAGCCCGTGATACATTTATGTTTTCCGAAACTGGTGGAAGAAGTAGAGTTAAAGGTGTACAAGAAGTAATAAAAGATTATGCGGATAAAGTTCTTGATAGAGTAGATGTAAAAAATGATTATCCCGATTCGTATACAGCATCTAAAGTATTACGTGAAGAACTTAAGGATGCAGGGATTGAACCACCCCCATATTCTAATGCAGCACATCATCTAACACCTTGGAATGATAAAAGGGCTATTGAAGCACAAGAATTATTAAAAGAATTTGGAATACACCATGATTCTGCTGCTAATGGAGTATTTTTACCGTATAAAGTAAATGAATATGTGACTACTGAAGTGTTACATATAGGTAACCATAGTACGGATTATATGAAAGAGGTAACTAAGGTACTAAAAGAAGTTAAAGAATATGGTGGTACTCAAGTAGACGCTGTTGCAGCTTTACATGACATAAGAACACGTTTATTAGATGGCAGCTTAAAATTAAATAGCCCGAAATAATTTATGAATAGATTAAATATAAAGGAGAAGGAAAATGAAAATTTGGGAATTGAAGAGTTCATCTGATAACTATGAGTCTTTCCAACTATTAAATTATAAAAAGGATAAGAAATATTTTGAAGGAAAATTCAACTCCACTACAATTTTACTAGATTCATGGGGAGAAATATTTATTGAATGTCTAGAAGAAGGAAATCATAGTGATTTTCCTCATTTTTGGGGAGAAACTGGTGCACCAATGGTTAGCGAACAAGCGAAAAAATTATTAGAACCTTTAATAGGTGCTAATGTTGAGTTTCTTCCACTTATTAATAATACAACAGGTGAAGTATATTATGTAGTTCATGTTTTAAATGTATTAGATGCAATTGATAGTGATAAAGCAATTTTTAAAAAACTAATTACAGGTTTAATAATAGGGTGTGAAAAATTTGCATTTACTCCTAATGTTATTCAAAATGAAATGATTTTTAAAGTATATGTAAATAAAAGGATTCATCCTACTGCTGTTTTTGTATCTGAAGAATTTAAAAATACAGTGTTAGAAAGTGATTTAAAAGGTTTTGAATTTGTAGAGGTATGGGATTCAGAAGCAAACATGTAAAAGACAGTCCTGAAAGAAAGAGGTTTTTATATGTGGAAAAATCTGATTTTAGAAATTGACGATATATTGAAAAGTGTTAACTTTAATCTGAACACACCTGCAACAGATACTGAAGTTCATAGATTAAGAGAACACGTGAAAGAGAAATTTAATGTTGATTTACCGATTGAATTTGAGGAGTTTCTTAAAAACGTAAACGGTTTAGATTTTGGTGGACTAGTTATTTATGGAGTTGACCCTTCTTTACTAGAAACAGAAAGAAACGAACCGATTTGTGGATTTATAGACACGAATGAGATTTGGTATGAAAATGAATTTCAAAAAGAGTATCTTTTCTTTGGAGATTCAAGTATTGCGTGGTTTTGTAAAAACTTATCTGACGGTACTTACTTAGAACTTGATAAACCATCTGGTACAGTGATGAAATCATATAATGATTTCAATACAATGCTTGAAGAAGCATTGAAAACAGCCCTTCTTTAATACGGAGGTAGCAAAAGTTATGTTTGATTTTTTGAAAAAGTATGTTGTAGCTAATGAAAGTGTAAAATCCGACCAAACACCTTTTTTTTACCCTTTACCAAAAGAAGAGATAGCAGAAGCAGAAGATTTGTTGAAAATGCAGTTCCCAAAAGAATTGAAAAATTTTTATAAAGAAATTGGTTATGGTTTTATAGAGGCATCAAGTAAGTTCTTTTTTAACAGATTTATGGACCCCTTTTCAGTTGCAGATTTCCGTTTAAGGCAAGATATTTATGAATATAACCCAAACCTAGATGATGTAGATGATGAAGAATCATTGGTGTTTTTTGAAGTAACAGAACTTAGTTTTTTAACAATTAAATTTAAGCAGGAAAATGAATTAGGTCAATGTCCAATTTACTCTGAGGACGTAAAAATAGCGGATTCTTTAGAGGAGTTTTTAATTAAAATGGATGAAAATCCTGACTACTATATTTAATAGATATCAAGTCTATTTTTGTAGAGTGGTGCATTATTGGTTCATCCTTTTAAGAGTTGTTTTCTAGTTTATGTGATTGCGAAGACGAATAATAATTAATTATGAATAACAAAAGTAAGACTTATGTGAATTACGCATAAGTCTTTTTAATATATAATTAGCCTACAGTTAAGAGAACGTTTATTGAATGGTGAATTAAAATTAAATAAACCGAAGAAAGAGTAATCTTATTTATACTAGAAAAATAGCAAAGGAGAGTAAAAATGAAAATTTGGCAATTAAAAAGTTTAACCAATGATTATCAAACTTTTCAATTATTTGATTATGAAGAGGACAAGAAATATTTTAAAAACGATTTTAATTCTACGGTAAGTTTATTAGATTCATGGACAGCTAAATTTATTGAGATTGTAGATGAAGGATATCAAAGTGATTGTCCTATTTTTTGGGGGAAATCGGGTTTACAAATAATTAGTGAGAAAGCTAAGTCAGTATTAGAATCTTTAGTAGGAAATAATGTTGAATTTTTACCACTAATTCACAAAGAAGCAAACGAAAAATACTATGCTATTCACGTTTTATGTGTATTAGATGCACTTGATATTAATAATACAATATTTGAAAAATTAAGTTCAGGTTTAATAATAGGCTGTGAAAAATTTGCATTTACTTCTAATGTTATTCAAAATGAAATGATTTTTAAAGTATATGTAAATAAGAGGATTCATCCTACTGCTGTTTTCGTATCAGATGAATTTAGAAATGCAGTGTTAGAAAGTGATTTAAAAGGTTTTGAATTTGTAGAGGTATGGGATTCAGAAACGGACATGTAAAAAAAGTCCTAAAATAACTGACAGGAGTTAGTAATATGGACGCAAAGGTTTCAGAAATTCTAAGAATGTTAGACAATTATGAGGGAAATGAAAAAGAAATTTTTGAAATGATTCAAGCTGAAGTAATGGTGAAATATAAACAATGTGAAAAAATGATTAAGAATCGTCAATCATCTATACATTGATTTATATTTTGAGATAAAGTCGTACCAGATAGTTGATGAAATGAATAATAGTACACGAATGTCATTTAATTTTATTGACGTTTGCCCCTGTGGTTATGTATCATATTCTTA
Organism: Bacillus sp. FSL P2-0099; assembly: GCF_038007445.1. Taxonomy (NCBI): domain Bacteria; kingdom Bacillati; phylum Bacillota; class Bacilli; order Caryophanales; family Bacillaceae; genus Bacillus; species Bacillus sp. FSL P2-0099. The sequence goes on along the minus strand of NZ_JBBOXE010000001.1, from coordinate 4,126,181 downwards.
TACACATGAGTAACGTAATGTTACCAATGAATTAGGAAAAACTAAACCAATAAAGGGCGTGAAATTTAGCGTATTTATTGGACGAAAAGAAAATGTTAGAAACGTCTACATATCAACGTTCAAAGCTTTTGGTTATACTGTATCCATGTCAAAAGCAAAACCTACGAATTCTGAGTTCATCGCAATGGTTGCGGATAAGCTAAGACTTGAACATAAGGCTAGCTGAGAGGAAAAGTAGTAAGGGATTTAAGTTTTAATAGAGCTTAATAATTCTTGAAATTTATACTCGATATCAATTTTAAAACCAATAAACTTTTATTTAATGACCAATGAATTTTAGAATTCGTTGGTCTTTTTATTTTGTTGAGAAAAAGAGGGAGAAGTGATATCGATTTTATCAAAATTATTTGGGTAGATAAAAAGGGTTGTTTGATATTATGGAAAATAAAACCTGTTTTTAGTAATATTACATATAAGTGAGTTTTTTAAGGTAATTAAATAGGTATACAGAGGGAGAAGGAAAATGAAAAACAAAATATTAACTTGGCTAGGAATAGTAGCAGCTATGGGAGTTCTTGCTGTTGCAGTTACATTTGGAATGTTAGAGCTTGCCGATAATCCAGTAGATAAAGAAGTGAGTGCTCAAATAGATAAAAAAGAAGACCCAACGATAGTAGGTAGAGAGGTAGATGGAGTCTTTGTTGATGTGTATGTTACTGAAAATTCTACTGAAAGCGAAGTCATTACAGCGATGTATCACATGACTCATCAAAAAGTAGTGGCAGAACGAAAATCGGGATCCATCCCAATGATTCAAAATAACGCTGAAAAATTAAAAAAAATCATAAATAAGAGTAGTTTTGCGAAGAAAAATGAGCTTGTAGCAATTGCTGATAGATGGGTGAAAAAAGATTTTAGTAAAATTGTAGAAGATCACAATTTTTTCTCGGATGCTCAAGAGGGGAATGTTTGTAAAGCCACTAGAGTGATGGATGCGGTAGAAGAGCAACATTATATTTTAACTACATTCGGGGAGGAAAAAGCGAAAGAACTATACGAATCAGGGGATACTCCGCACATTCAATAAAAAATAATATGAAGGGCTTCTAGTTATTTTATTACCTTGCTTTAAGGGGGCAATGGTGACTTGTGAATAAATATTCTGCTTTCTTTATGACTTGTAACAAAAAAGAAGATATATAATGCATTATTAAATGATGAAGTAAAGGCTAAATCGCATCGTAGTACATCTGTTAAAGGATTTTAGCGGGGAAGTCATCCATGATATAATAGATGATAATAAAAAGCCCTGCAAAACAGGACTATATTATTCTTCGTCTTTATTTTGTTTTTCTAATTCAACTAACTTTTGGATTAAAATATGCTGTGGCATATGCATAAGTTGTTCAAGTGGAACACCTAACGCTTTTGATAGGCGGACTGCAGTGTCTGGAGAAATTTGTAATGGTCTCATAGAAGTACCTCCTTTTTCGTATAGTATAGCATAAGATTGGGGGAGTGAGGATGACTCTTATATTTGCACATCGTGGTGCGGCGGGAACGTATCCGGAAAATACAATGATTTCATTTGAAGCGGCGGAGGCTTTCGGGGCAGATGGAATTGAACTCGATGTTCAATTCACGAAAGATGGAAAAGTTGTCGTTATTCATGATGAAACGGTGGATCGGACAACAAATGGAAAAGGTGCGGTTCGAAATTATTTATATGAGGATTTATGTAAGTTGGATGCGAGTTATAAATTCGGTGACAAAGTAGGTTTTTGCAAAATACCTCTTCTAGAAGAGGTGTTAGAATGGCTCGCAAAAACGAAATTGCTACTCAATATTGAACTGAAAAATAATAAAATCCCATACAGAGGTTTAGAAGAAGTGGTTATAACACTTGTACGTAAGTTTAGTCTAGAGGATCGGATTGTGTTTTCTTCCTTTAATCACTACAGTATGAAGCGATGTCATATGATGGCTCCTGATATTCAAACAGCTATTTTGTATCGTGAAGGTTTGCATAGCCCGTGGGCATATGCAAAAAAGATGGGTGCTACTGCAGTACATCCGAATTATCGTTATCTTCAAGATGCTATCGCTGAATTAACGATGGGAAGTGGTGTGGAGGTTCGTCCTTACACGATAAATGAAGAAACGCTTATGCGTAAATATTTTGATATGAATATATCAGCGATTATTACTGATTATCCTGAAACAGCAAGAACTTTATTACCGATAAAAAAATGAGACCTAATATAATGGTCTCATTTTTTATTTATGATATGTGAAAACTTTGTTTTATCTTCTGAAGCGTGCTTGTACTTTATTTCTCTTACGATCTCTGTGTAAGACGAAGCCGCCGAAGATATAAAACCCGAGTGCGAAGCAAAGAGCGCCGATTAAAAATTGTAACCATAATATAGGGATTGGGGAGAACAAAATCCCAAATACAGTATCTCTCATTAGTTTAATACCAAGCACGGCTAATGAAATGGGGATGAGTGCTAATAATAGAGCGAGGTAACGCTGCATACATAACGCTCCTTTTCAGATTATTTTGTGTATTTTAATGATGTTATATGGAATGGGGGTTTGTCAAGAGGTTGCTGAACGAGTAAGATAAGAATGTGAAAAATTTTGCAGAGATACTTCGAGAGGAAGTGTAATGTATGAAACAAAATGTGTTAATTGTTGGAGCAGGTGAAGGTGGGAGTACACTGCTGAGTCTGTTGCAAAATTCGAATATATTTCAAATTATAGGAGTTATTGATAGTAATCCAATTGCGAAAGGATTACAAATCGCAAAGGAATATGGGGTTCCGATTGGTGATAGTGTAACTCCGTTTCTTTCTATGCATATTGATGTAATGTTTGATATGACAGGTGATTATGATTTACATAAAGTTTTATTGGGAAGCAAGCATAAAGACACCCTTCTTATACCAGGGGATATTGCAAAAATTGTTACGAGACTAGCGCATGAGAAGGAAAGCTTAATTGGAAAGCTAGAAGAACAGACGCAACAAGGGAATTTAATTTTAAATTCAACGCATGACGGTATGATTGTTATAGACCAAGAGGGACAAGTTCGTCTGTTTAATAAAAGCGCAGAGCGTATTACTGGATATAAAAAAGAGGAAGCAATAGGGAAATATATTTTAGAAGTTATTCCAACGAGTAAGTTGCTTCGTATTATACGCACGAAAAAAATAGAAGTGAATCATGAACTGACGTTAGAGAATGAAAAAAAGATTATTACAACGCGTATTCCGATATTAAAAGAAGGTGGGGAGGTTCAAGGGGCATTTGCGATTTTTAAAGACATTACAGAAGTTGTAGATTTAGCGGAAGAAGTTACAGACTTAAAAGAAATTCAAACGCTACTTGAGGCGATTATTAACTCATCTGAGGAAGCAATTTCGGTTGTTGATGAGAAAGGAAGAGGACTAGTTATAAACCCTGCTTATACGAAGTTAACGGGTTTGACTGAAGAAGAAATTATTGGGAAGCCGGCGACAACTGATATTGTGGAAGGTGAAAGTATGCATATGAAAGTACTTCGGACGCGCCGAGCGGTACGAGGAATACATATGAAGATTGGGCAAAAAAAGCGAGATGTAATTGTAAACGTAGCACCGGTTATTGTCGATGGAATATTGAAAGGGAGCGTCGGGGTAATTCGCGATGTATCAGAAATTCAAAAGTTAACAAATGAATTGAATAGGGCAAGACAAATTATTCGAACGTTAGAAGCAAAATATTCATTTGATGATATTGTTGGTGATTCAGATGAAACGACGGCAGCTATTGAACAAGCAAAACTTGGAGCGAATACACCGGCAACAGTATTGCTTAGAGGGGAATCTGGTACGGGGAAAGAGTTATTTGCACACGCTATTCATAACAGTAGTAATCGAAAATACAATAAGTTTGTACGAGTAAACTGTGCTGCTATTTCTGAGACCTTATTAGAAAGTGAATTATTCGGTTATGAGGAAGGCGCGTTTTCTGGAGCGAAAAGAGGCGGGAAACGAGGATTCTTTGAAGAAGCGAATAATGGAAGTGTTTTTTTAGATGAAATCGGAGAGTTATCTGCAAATACGCAAGCGAAGCTCCTTCGTGTGCTACAAGAAAAAGAAATTGTGAAAGTAGGGGGAACGAAAGCGATACCTATTAATGTCCGGGTAATTGCAGCAACACATGTGAATTTAGAAAAGGGTATTCTAGAAGGAGAGTTCAGAGAGGACTTATATTATCGTTTAAATAAAATCCCGATTCAAATTCCTTCCCTTCGTCAGCGTAAAGGAGATATACCAGCGATTGCAGAAAGGTTAATTCAAAAAATTAATCAAGATTATGGTCGTAATGTAGAAGGACTCACCGATTCAGCCGTTTCGTATTTACAATCATATGAATGGCCAGGGAATGTTAGGGAACTTGAAAATATTTTAGGACGAGCTATTATCTTTATGAATTATAACGAAATATATATTGATGTACATCATTTACCGCCTTTACATAAAGAAGAACAAGTAGAGACGAAACAAAATAATTTATTACCTGAATTAGAAGAGAAGGCCCTTGAACACCTAGTGACAGAATTTGAGGGGAATATTATCCGTGAATATTTAGAGAAATTTGATGGGAACAAAACGAAGACTGCAAAAGCGTTAGGAATTTCAGTTCGAAACTTATATTACAAGCTAGAAAAGTATGACTGTGCAAAAAATAGCACGCAATAAATTGCGTACCGTGCAATTTATTGCGTGGTATACAAAAAGCGACAAAACGAGACAGAATATTTCGTTGTTTTCCAAAGTATTGATTTTACTGCATTTTGAATGCGTTTTCATTATTGGTAAGACCACTTTTGAAAGTTGGCACGGTATTTGCTTAATGAATAGACGAGGGACGACGGAAAGGGTTGATTACAAAATATGAAGTTAGAACACTTAATTGATCAAGCAGCAGGACAGCCTAAAAAAACTGTGGCTGTAGCAGTAGCTGAAGATCATGAAGTAATTGAAGCTGTAGCGAAAGCAATCAAGTTACAGCTAGCTCAATTTCGTCTATATGGAAATCAAGAGAAAATAATAGGGATGCTACAAGAGCATGGGTTACAAACTTCAGAACATATTGAAGTGATTGCAGCAGCGTCAAGTGCTGAGGCTGCAGAACTTTCTGTTAAATCTGTAAGCAATGGCGAAGCAGATGTGCTAATGAAGGGGAACATCCCAACAGCAAATATTTTGAAAGCTGTATTAAATAAAGAGTGGGGACTTCGTAAGGGCAGTGTGCTTTCACATGTTGCAGCGTTTGAAGTTCCAAATTACGATCGTCTTATTTTTGTTACAGACGCAGCGATGAACATTGCACCTGATGTAACACAAAAAGCTGCTATTATACAAAATACTGTAGAAGTTGCCCAGGCAATAGGAATTGATTTGCCAAAGGTAGCGCCAATTGCAGCGGTAGAGGTTGTTAATCCTGCGATGCAAGCGACAATTGATGCAGCGATGTTAACTCAAATGAATCGCCGCGGACAAATTAAAAATTGTGTCGTTGATGGACCACTTGCTTTAGATAATGCAGTATCACAAATTGCAGCAGAACATAAAGGCATAGTAAGTGATGTAGCAGGTAAGGCAGACATTTTACTCGTCCCAACGATTGAAGCTGGAAATGTGCTATATAAATCACTCGTCTATTTTGCAAATGCAAAGGTAGGAGCGATGATTGCTGGCGCTAAAGCACCGATTGTTTTAACATCACGTGCTGATTCAGCAGAAACAAAAGTATATTCATTAGCATTGGCAGTTGCGACTGCTTCAAAATAAACCAAATAGGGTAAAACAATTAGGGGGAAACGACAATGACATTAGAAATCTTCGAATACTTAGAAAAATATGATTATGAGCAAGTGGTATTTTGTCAAGATAAAGAATCTGGTTTAAAAGCAATCATTGCAATCCATGATACAACACTTGGACCAGCTCTTGGTGGAACAAGAATGTGGACATATGATTCTGAAGAAGCGGCGATTGAAGATGCATTGCGTCTTGCAAAAGGGATGACATACAAAAATGCAGCAGCTGGTTTAAACTTAGGTGGTGCAAAAACAGTAATTATCGGTGATCCACGTAAAGATAAAAGCGAAGCGATGTTCCGTGCATTAGGACGCTACATTCAAGGACTAAACGGACGTTACATTACAGCTGAAGATGTTGGTACAACAGTAGATGATATGGATATTATCCATGAGGAAACTGATTTTGTAACAGGGATTTCACCATCATTCGGTTCTTCTGGTAACCCATCTCCAGTAACTGCATACGGTGTTTACCGTGGTATGAAAGCAGCTGCAAAAGAAGCATTTGGTACAGATAACCTAGAAGGAAGAGTAATTTCTATTCAAGGTGTTGGTAACGTAGCGTATCACCTATGCAAACATTTACACGCTGAAGGAGCAAAATTAATCGTTACAGATATTAATAAAGAAGCTGTACAACGTGCAGTAGAAGAATTCGGTGCAACAGCAGTTGAGCCAAATGAAATTTACGGTGTTGAATGTGATATTTACGCACCATGTGCATTAGGCGCAACAGTTAATGATGAAACTATTCCACAACTTAAAGCAAAAGTAATCGCTGGTTCTGCAAATAACCAATTAAAAGAAGATCGTCATGGCGACCTTATTCATGAAATGGGTATTGTATACGCACCAGACTATGTTATTAATGCAGGTGGCGTAATTAACGTAGCAGACGAATTATATGGATACAATAGAGAACGTGCATTAAAACGTGTTGAGTCTATTTATGACACAATTGCAAAAGTAATCGAAATTTCAAAGCGCGATGGCATAGCAACTTATGTAGCAGCAGATCGTCTAGCTGAAGAGCGCATTGCAAGCTTGAAAAACTCTCGTAGCACATACTTACGCAACGGTCACGACATTATTAGCCGTCGCTAATCATTCATATATAACTTTTACAAAAGGTGTGGTTACCTCTTATGAGGTTTCCACTTCCTTTTAAATTTATTAGTGGAGGTAGCAACATTGTCTGTAAATCGAATTCTTGTTATTAACCCAGGTAGTACATCCACAAAGATTGGTGTTTTTGATAATGAAAGACCCGTTCTAGAAGAAACTATTCGTCATGACGTAGAACAGATTGGAAAATATAAGCGAATTATCGACCAATATGAGTTTCGTAAAGAAACGATTTTAGAAGTTCTACATTCTCATGGTATTAACATTTCAAAATTAAACGCTGTTTGTGGGCGTGGTGGATTACTTCGTCCAATCGAAGGCGGTACGTATACAGTAAACGATGCGATGTTAGAAGATTTAAAAAATGGGTTTAGTGGTCATCACGCTTCAAACCTTGGAGGCATTTTAGCATATGAAATTGCTTCTGGATTAAACATTCCTGCATTCATTGTGGATCCTGTCGTTGTAGATGAGATGGAGCCAATTGCTCGTATAAGTGGTATTGCTGGTATGGAACGCAAAAGTATCTTCCATGCATTAAATCAAAAAGCAGTTGCTCGTAAAGTGGCAGATGAATTAAATCACAAATATGAGGATTTAAATTTATTAGTTACACATATGGGCGGTGGTATTACAGTTGGTGCTCATAAAAAAGGAAAAGTTATCGATGTGAATAATGGCTTAAACGGAGAAGGACCATTTAGTCCAGAGCGTGCTGGTACAGTACCAGTAGGACAATTAGTTGAAATGTGTTTTTCTGGTGAGTATTACCGAGACGAAATGGTTAAAAAACTTGTCGGACAAGGTGGACTTGTAAGTCTTATCGGTACAAACGATGCAATTAAAGTAGAACAAATGGTTGAAAAAGGTGATCCTGAAGCAACTCTTATTTATAAAGCAATGGCGTATCAAGTTGCAAAAGAGATTGGCGGAGCTAGTGCTGTACTTCACGGGAAAATCGATGCAATCGTATTAACTGGTGGACTTGCGTACAGTAAAATTCTTGTCGATGAAATAAAAGAACGTGTTCACTGGATTGCAGATGTTATCGTACATCCAGGAGAAGATGAATTACAAGCGTTAGCAGAAGGAGCACTTCGTGTATTACGTGAAGAAGAAGCTCCAAAAGAATATATTGTACGAGAAAAACAAACAGTAGCTAGGGGTTGAGATAATGGCAAGAGAATATGATTTAGTCATCGTTGGCGGCGGTACTGGTGGATATGTTGCTGCTATTCGTGCATCACAACTAGGGTTAAAAACTGCACTTGTTGAAAAAGAAAATCTTGGTGGTACTTGTTTACACAAAGGATGTATTCCTAGTAAAGCTCTTTTACGTAGTGCGGAAGTATACGCAACTGCTAAAAAAGGAGAAGAGTTCGGAGTTATTGCAAGTAATGTAGAACTAAACTTTGCTAAAGTACAAGAGCGTAAAGAGAAGATTGTAACGCAGCTTCATAAAGGCGTTCAGCATTTAATGAAACAAGGTAAAATTGATGTGTTTGAAGGTATTGGCCGTATTCTTGGCCCATCTATTTTCTCTCCAATGCCAGGTACAATTTCAGTTGAACTTGCAAGTGGAGAAGAGAATGAAATGTTAATTCCAAAAAATGTACTTGTTGCAACAGGTTCTCGTCCAAATTCATTACCAGGATTAGAGTTAGACGGAGAGTATGTAATGTCTTCGGATCATGCCCTAAAAATGGAAACGCTTCCTAGCTCAATCATTATCGTTGGTGGCGGTGTAATTGGTATTGAGTGGGCATCTATGCTTGCTGACTTCGGTGTAGAAGTTACTGTATTAGAATATGCGAAAAACATATTACCACTAGAAGATAATGACGTTTCAAAAGAAATGCAACGTCTATTCAAGAAAAAAGGTATTAAAGTGGTAACTGGTGCAAAAGTATTACCAGAAACATTGGTAAAAGATAATGGAGTAACAATTCAAGCTGAACATAACGGTGAGAACAAAGCATTTAAAGCAGAAAAAATGCTTGTATCTGTAGGAAGACAAGCGAATACGCAAAATATGGGCTTAGAGAACACAGATATTGTTGTGGAAAAAGGATACATTCAAACAAATGAGTTTTATCAAACGAAGGAATCTCATATTTACGCAATTGGAGATGTAATCGGTGGCTTGCAACTTGCTCACGTTGCTTCTCATGAAGGAATTGTTGCAGTAGAACATATCGCTGGTAAAGAAGTTGCACCAATTGATTATTCTATGGTATCAAAATGCGTATATAGTAGTCCAGAAGTTGCTTCTGTCGGCTTAACAGAACAAGAAGCAAAAGAAAAAGGCTATAAGTTAAAAGTCGGTAAATTCTCATTCCGTGCAATCGGAAAGGCACTTGTATACGGAGAATCAGACGGTTTTGTAAAACTTGTAGTTGATGAAGAAACAAATGACATTCTCGGTGTTCATATGATCGGACCACATGTAACAGATATGATTTCTGAAGCTGGTCTTGCAAGAGTACTTGATGCAACACCTTGGGAAGTAGCACATACAATTCATCCGCATCCATCATTATCTGAGGCGATTGGTGAAGCTGCACTTGCTGTAGATGGAAGAGCGTTACACGCATAAAAATGTGGATTTAGGAGGTTATGAAAAATGGCAGAAGTAAAAGAAAAGCGCCATGAAGAGCTTGGCTTAAGTGATGAGCAAGTATTAGAAATGTTCCGTACGATGTTACTTGCACGTAAAATTGACGAACGTATGTGGTTATTAAACCGTGCAGGTAAAATTCCATTCGTAATTTCTTGTCAAGGACAAGAGGCTGCACAAGTTGGAGCGGCATTCGCTCTTGATAGAGAGAAAGATTATGCATTACCATACTACCGTGATATGGGTGTTGTACTAGCGTTTGGTATGACAGCTAAAGAGCTTATGTTGTCTGCTTTCGCAAAAGCTGGAGATCCAAACTCTGGTGGTCGTCAAATGCCTGGTCACTTCGGTCAAAAGAAAAATCGTATTGTTACAGGATCATCACCAGTAACAACGCAAGTACCACATGCAGTTGGTATTGCACTAGCTGGAAAAATGGAGAAGAAAGATTTAGTAACGTTCGTTACATTCGGAGAAGGCTCTTCAAACCAAGGTGACTTCCATGAAGGAGCAAACTTTGCTGGTGTACACAAACTACCTGTTATTTTCATGTGTGAAAATAACAAATATGCAATCTCTATTCCAGTTGAAAAACAATTAGCATGTAAAAACGTATCAGACCGTGCAATTGGTTACGGTATGCCTGGATATACAATAGACGGAAACGATCCGCTTGCAGTATATAAAGCTGTAAAAGAGGCAGCAGACCGCGGCCGTCGTGGTGAAGGCCCAACTTTAATTGAAACAGTATCATATCGTTTAACAGCACATTCTAGTGACGACGATGATCGTGTTTATCGTGATAAAGAAGAAGTAGAAGAAGCAAAGAAAAAAGATTCAATTATAACATTTGCAGCTTATTTAAAAGAAGCTGGCGTGTTAACTGAGGAATTTGAAAAACAAATGTTAGACGAAATTATGCATATCGTAAATGAAGCAACAGAATATGCAGAAAATGCTCCGTATGCAGCACCTGAAGATGCATTGAAGCACGTATACGCAGAATAGGGGGGAACGTTTCATGGCTGTAATGTCTTATATTGATGCTATTACATTAGCAATGCGCGAAGAAATGGAACGCGATGAGAAAGTATTTGTTTTAGGTGAAGATGTTGGTAAAAAAGGTGGCGTATTTAAAGCGACACACGGATTATATGATCAATTTGGTGAAGATCGTGCGCTTGATGCACCGCTTGCAGAATCTGCAATTGCTGGGGTAGCAATTGGTGCGGCAATGTATGGTATGCGTCCAATCGCTGAAATGCAGTTTGCTGATTTCATCATGCCAGCAGTAAACCAAATTGTTTCTGAGGCAGCAAAAATTCGTTATCGTTCTAATAACGATTGGACTTGTCCAGTTACAATTCGTGCGCCATTTGGCGGCGGTGTTCACGGTGCATTGTATCATTCACAATCTGTGGAAGCGATGTTTGCGAACCAACCAGGTTTAAAAATTGTTATTCCTTCTACACCATATGATGCAAAAGGCTTATTAAAAGCTGCAATTCGTGATGAAGATCCAGTATTATTCTTTGAGCATAAGCGTGCATATCGCTTAATTAAAGGTGAAGTGCCAGAAGATGACTATGTATTACCAATCGGAAAAGCAGATGTAAAACGCGAAGGTGATGATATTACTGTTATCACTTACGGATTATGTGTTCACTTTGCTCTTCAAGCAGCTGAGAAGTTAGCACAAGATGGAATCTCTGCACACATTCTTGATTTAAGAACGGTATATCCGTTAGATAAAGAAGCGATTATTGAAGCGGCTTCTAAAACAGGTAAAGTTCTTCTTGTAACAGAAGACAATAAAGAAGGAAGTATTATAAGTGAAGTGGCAGCAATTATTGCTGAAAACTGTCTGTTTGATTTAGATGCGCCAATCGCACGTCTTGCAGGTCCAGACGTTCCAGCAATGCCATATGCACCAACAATGGAAAAATTCTTTATGGTAAATCCAGATAAAGTTGAAAAAGCAATGCGTGAACTTGCGGAATTTTAATCGGGGGGACTATACATGGCTGTAGAAAATATCACAATGCCTCAGCTCGGGGAGAGCGTTACAGAGGGTACAATTAGTAAATGGCTCGTTAATGTTGGCGATCACGTAAACAAGTATGATCCGCTTGCAGAAGTAATGACTGATAAAGTAAATGCTGAAGTACCATCTTCTTTCACTGGTATTGTGAAAGAATTAATCGCTGGTGAAGGTGAGACGCTAGCTGTAGGTGAAGTAGTTTGTGTTATTCAAGTAGAAGGCGCAGATGAAGTAGCAGCGACAGCTGTTGAGGAAAAAACAAAAGAAGAACCAAAGGCAGAAGTAGCTACGCCTGAAAAAGCACCGGAAGCAAAACAACCAACTGATGGAAAACCACGTTTTTCACCAGCGGTTTTAAAACTTGCGGGCGAGCATAACGTTGATTTAGATTTAGTAGAAGGTACGGGAGCAAATGGCCGTATCACTCGTAAAGATATTTTAAAGCTAGTGGAATCTGGAAATATTCCGCAAGCAGGTGCGAAGAAAGAGGAAGCGGTAGCAGCAGTAGTAGAAGCACGTCCAGAAGCACCAAAAGCAGCGCCAGTAGCACAAAAAGTAGAAGCTGCAAAACCAGTTTCTGTACCAACAATGCCTGGCGATATCGAAATTCCAGTAACAGGTGTGCGTAAAGCAATTGCAGCGAACATGTTACGTAGTAAACACGAAGCGCCACATGCTTGGATGATGATTGAAGTAGATGTGACAAACCTTGTGTCATACCGTAATTCAATTAAAGGTGATTTCAAAAAGCGCGAAGGCTTTAATTTAACGTTCTTTGCTTTCTTCGTAAAAGCAGTAGCGCAAGCGTTAAAAGAGTATCCTCAAATCAATTCAATGTGGGCTGGCGATAAGATCGTTCAGAAGAAAGATATTAACCTTTCTATCGCTGTTGCAACAGAGGATGAACTATTTGTACCAGTAATTAAACACGCGGACGAGAAGACGATTAAAGGTATCGCTCGTGAAATTACAGAGCTTGCAGGAAAAGTACGTACGAAATCGTTAAAAGCGGACGAAATGCAAGGCGGAACATTTACAATTAATAACACAGGGTCATTCGGTTCTGTTCAATCTATGGGTATTATTAATTACCCACAAGCGGCTATTTTACAAGTTGAATCAATTGTAAAACGCCCAGTAATTATGGATAACGGTATGTTCGGTGCTCGCGACATGGTTAACTTATGTTTATCACTTGACCACCGTGTACTAGATGGCCTAATTTGTGGTAAGTTCTTAGGACGTGTAAAAGAAATTCTAGAAAATACGTCAGAAAATAATACATCTGTATATTAATAAAAAGCTCGCTTATGCGAGCTTTTTATCATCTTATTTCTTCATTTGCATCCTACTATATGTACAACACTTTTCCCGGCAATCTTACAATGAACGAGTATGTATTAGAAATTTACGAAAATACATTGCTGATATATGGTATATAGATATAAAATAAGAAAAGAATAATTTTTTTGGCAAATCTTACTGACGAAACTGTAGTATAATATATTGTATTGTATGAAAAAGAGGGTTATTCTATATAAGTGTTTTATAGATAATGTGTAATCAGTCGTCAAAACATGAAGAATGTTGACTCCTGGTTTTTTATTTTGCTGTAACAATGTTTCAGGAGGATGTCATGAAAAGAAGTACCGAGTTTCTAAAAAGTTTAGATGTAAAATTAATATTAATTTTGTTAGCATTATGTGTTACGAGTATAGCTGCTATATATAGCAGTCAGCAAACTGGCCAATATGGAGAGGCAAACTTTGCGATGAAACAGGGTTTGAACTACATAATTGGAGTTGTATTGTTATTGCTTGTTGCAAGCATCGACTTAGATCAATTACAAAAATTGTCTTGGCCACTTTATATCGTCGGATTTGGTTCACTTATTCTTTTGAAAATACTACCGGTTTCCACTTTCACACCTGAAAAATTAGGTGCAAAAAGATGGTTTGTATTTCCGTTAGTTGGACAAATTCAACCATCTGAGTTTTTCAAAATTTCATTGCTTCTCGTAGTAGCAAGTATAGCAGTGAAACATAATGCACAGTATATGGCAAGGACATTCCAAACGGATTTACAATTAGTAGGTAAAATTGTGCTTGTATCCCTTCCGCCCATGGCTGTTGTATATAGCCAACCGGATACAGGGATGGTGTTCTTATATGCTGCTGCAATTGCATGTATTTTATTTATGTCAGGTATTCAGAAGAAATTGATAGCGTTATGTACAGTTATTCCAGTCACCATATTATCGGCGTTAATATTTATTTACGTAAGGTATGAGGATTTCTTCTTTAATAAGTTAGTTACGTTACTAAAACCTCACCAACAATCACGTATTTTAGGTTGGTTAGATCCATTTGAACATACAGATCAAGGTTATCAAACACAGCAATCGATTTTAGCTGTAGGTAGTGGTGGTATGGAAGGGAAAGGATTTGGCGAAGGGAACGTCTATATCCCTGAGAAGCATACTGACTTTATTTTCGCTACAATTGCCGAAGAAGGTGGATTTATCGTAGCCGCGTTAGTTGTGTTCTTGTTCCTATTACTGCTATATCGAACAATTATTATCGGTTATTCTGCTGATAATTTATTCGGTACATTATTATGTGCTGGGTCTATTGGTATATTAACAGTTCAAATATTCCAAAATATTGGTATGATCGTCGGATTAATGCCTGTAAAAGGGATTGCATTACCTTTCTTATCGTATGGGGGAAGTTCCTTATTCTCGAATATGATTATGATGGGGCTCATATTGTCCGTACGGAAAACGTATAAAAAATATATGTTTTCAGTTAAGTAAAAAAGCTAGTTCGTGTAAAAACGAACTAGCTTTTTTACATATATGCTCTTAAACGTTGCAAACTAAAACAAAGTAGCAGTTTGAGACGGGTAAGGAGTGCAAAGTGATGCATATGCATATTTTTGAAGGGGCACGGCATCTTTCTAATAGTGAATGGGTTATTCGGGCTATCATAGCATACATATTTTTAATATTAGTTGCGAAAGCGATGGGGCAAAGGTCCATCGCGCAACTTCGTTTTTTAGATGTTGTATTAGTATTATTGCTTGGTGGGAATATTTCTAACGCATTATCTGATGAAAAAGTGGGGTTACTCGGCTCGATGATTACAACGTTCATACTCGTTGTACTTCACATTATAAGCTCAGTCTTAATGTTGAAATGGGATAGATGGAGACGCTTTTTAGAGCCAGCACCTATTATTCTTATACACAATGGCTCCATTGATTTTAGCAATTTGAAAAAAGCGAGAATTACGGTGGAATATTTATTTTCGGAACTTCGTATGCGAAATGTGAGCGATATTCAAACGATTAAATTAGCATTGTGGGAAGCGAATGGTGTTGTTTCTATATTTCGGTATCCAGAATATGAAGCAGTTTCGCGGCTTGATCTGAAAGTGGCGGGAAGAAGATCTCCAGTTTCTTTTGTATTAGTAAAGGATGGGAGGATTCAGCAAGATGTTCTAGCTTTAGTAGGGAAAACAGAAGAGTGGGCGAGAGAATTTCTAGAGAAGAGTGCAGAAGTCGAATCCATTATGTTAGCTACAGTAGATGAAGCGCATAAAATAAATATTTTGTTAAAAAAATGAAAAATATACGCATTTTGTCGTTTCATACATATGATACAATAGTGTGGACAACGTAAAAATGGGAGGTGTTTCCATGGGATATGTAGAGGAATTACGAAAAATAGTTGGTCATCGCCCTTTAATTTTAGTTGGTGCTGTTGTACTCGTTATAAATGAAAGTGGATATGTATTATTACAGCAAAGAACAGAGCCTTACGGAAAATGGGGGTTGCCTGGCGGGCTAATGGAGCTTGGTGAATCACCAGAAGAAACAGCTTACCGTGAAGTATATGAAGAGACAGGAATAGAAGTAAAGAACCTCCGATTAATCAATGTATTTTCTGGAGCGAACTATTTTTCAAAATTAACAAACGGTGATGAGTTTCAATCCGTAACGACAGCCTATTATACCGATGAATACGAAGGGAATTTTGTTATGAATAAAGAAGAAGCGGTTCAGCTTACATTCTTCCCACTAACAGAACTACCTGACTATATTGTAGGATCGCATAAAAAAATGATTGGTGAATATATGAAAATTATGGAAAAGTGACAAAAAGGTGTTAGAGCAAGGGCTCTAACACCTTTTCTATGCCTAAATACAAGTAAACTTACTTGTATTTCATAAACATTAACTGGTAAGATACAAATAGGTAGAATTAGAGGAGGGAAAAGATTGATTAACTTTAACTTTTTTATGAATGATGTTGTCCGTCAAGCGCGTGAAGAGATTGTCTCTGCGGGATATACAGAATTGACGACACCAGAAGCAGTCGAAGAAGCATTTAAAAGAAATGGTACAACACTTGTAATGGTAAACTCTGTATGTGGTTGTGCAGGTGGCATTGCTCGTCCTGCTGCTGCACATTCCGTACATTATGATAAACGTCCTAACCACCTTGTAACGGTATTTGCGGGTCAAGATAAAGAAGCAACAGCAAGAGCTCGTGAATATTTTGAAGGATATCCACCTTCATCTCCATCATTTGCGTTATTGAAAGATGGAAAAATTGTAACGATGGTAGAACGTCATGAAATTGAAGGTCATGAACCAATGCAAGTAATTGCAAAACTACAATCTTATTTCGAAGATAATTGCGAAGAACTATAAGGAAGAGAAAAAGGCGGTACGTCCACAATCAAGTGGGTGTACCGCCTTTTTTATTTAGTTTTTAAAATAATTAAACATGCAGGAAGTTGTTATTTTATACATGTTTTTATGCATTAACAACAGCTTTAATACTGTTTTTATATTTATTTTTATTTTATATATTGCATAAAAATTAAAGTGCTGATACAATACAAACATCGAATAAATATTCTATTAAACTTTTAAATATACATTATTAGGGGGAAGAAAGATGAAAAAGTTATTATCAATATCGTTTGCACTTATTTTAATTGTAAGTATGTTCAGTGCTTGTAGTAATGGGGAAGAAAAGGCTACGGGAAAAAATAAAAAAGTACTCGTTATGGGGACTTCAGCAGACTATAAACCGTATGAATACGTGGAAGCTTCAAAAAGTGATGAAATTATCGGCTTTGATGTTGATATTGCCAAATATATCGGAAAAGAACTTGGATACGAAGTGAAAGTGAAAGACATGGATTTCGGCGGATTATTAGCATCTCTTAATTCAGGAAAAGTTGATTTCGTTATGGCAGGTATGACGCCAACTGCAGAGCGTAAAAATAATGCTGATTTCACAGATATTTATTTTGTTGCTAAAAATATGATCGTTTCAAAAAACGGCTCTAATATTAAATCGTTAGAAGCTTTAAAAGGGAAAAAAGTAGGGGTACAAACAGGGTCAATTCAAGAAGAAAAGGCAAAAGAATTTCAGAAACAAGTCGATTTCAAAGCTGAGGGACGTGACCGTATACCAGAAATCGTACAAGAAATTAAAGCTGGTCGTTTTGACGCTGCAATTATAGAAGACACAGTTGCAAAAAATTATTTAGAAAAAATGAAAGAACTACAAGGAATTGAAATTCAAGAAGCACCAGAAGAAGTAGGTGCAGCAATTGCTCTTCCGAAAAATAGTGATAAAACAGAAGAATTTAATAAAGTAATTAAGAAAATGCAAGAAAATGGAGAAATGGATAAATTAGTGAAGAAATGGTTTGGCAGCGGAAAATAAGCTGCCTTTCACTTTTCTGTGAGGGGAATGAAAAGGATGAATCTAGATTTTTCGGCAATTACGCCTTCAATACCATATATATTAAAGGGATTAGAAGTTACATTGAAAATTGTAGCTGCATCAGCTGTGGTAGGATTTATTTTAGGAACGTTATTAGCACTTTGCAAAATTGCTAGAATACGAGTATTAAATATTGCAGCAGATATTTATACGTCAATATTTCGTGGCACACCGCTAGTATTACAATTAATGATTATTTATTTCGGTGTTCCGCAAATGATGGGTTATGAGATACCGGCCTTTTTAGCAGCTGTACTTGCATTTAGCTTAAATTCAGGTGCATATATGTCAGAAGTAATTCGTGCCGGCATTCAAGCAGTCGATAAAGGACAAACAGAAGCAGCAATGGCTTTAGGTATTCCGTACAGTAAAATGATGAGAAATATTATTTTTCCTCAAGCTTTAAAAAATATATTACCAGCGCTTGTGAATGAGTTTGCGACACTTACGAAAGAGTCGGCTGTAGTAACCGTAATAGGAGCGACTGATTTAATGCGCCGTGCTTATATTGTAGGTGGTGAAACATTTAAATATCTTGAGCCATTACTTTTTGTTGGACTTATTTATTATATATTAGTAATTATTCTTACATTAGTCGGGAAAGCCATTGAAGGGAGAATGAAGAAAAGTGATTAAAATTGACAACCTTCATAAATCATTTGGGAAAAATGAAGTATTAAAAGGAATTACAACAACGATTGAGAAAGGAGAGGTTGTTGCAATTATTGGACCGTCTGGATCTGGAAAGTCAACGTTTTTACGCTGTATGAATGTATTGGAAGCGCCGACAGATGGTCACATTTGGATTGGAACGGAAGAAGTAACGAATCCGAAAACAAATATTATGCACGTTCGTGAAAATGTCGGAATGGTATTTCAACATTTTCACTTATTCCCTCATATGACTGTATTAGAAAATATTACGTATGCTCCTATCAATGTAAAAGAAGTAACGAAGCAAGAAGCTGAAAAAAAAGCTGAGAAACTTCTAGAAAAAGTGGGGTTATTAGATAAGAAAGATGCATATCCAAATCGTCTTTCAGGAGGACAAAAGCAACGTGTAGCAATTGCAAGAGCGTTAGCGATGGAACCGGAGGTTATGTTATTTGATGAACCTACCTCTGCGCTAGATCCAGAAATGGTGAAAGAAGTGTTAGAAGTTATGAAATCATTAGTTACGACAGGAATGACGATGGCAATCGTTACACATGAAATGGGATTTGCAAAAGAAGTAGCAGACCGTGTTCTCTTTTTAGATGGTGGAAAGCTCGTAGAAGATAGTAATCCGGAAGAGTTTTTTACAGCACCAAAAAGTGACCGTGCAAAAGAATTTTTGCAAAAGATATTGTAATATGTGAAGGGTACGTGAATAATAGGTAGAAAAGGATGACATTGCGTCATCCTTTTTTTATACTAACTGTAAATACGTTTATACATATAGGAGTAATGATATGTTTAAAATTGGATATAGAACAGTGAAAACAGCGCTTGGAACGGGAGCGGCAGTTTTTATTGCTCAGTTATTAGGATTAGAATTTTATAGTTCAGCTGGTATTTTAGTCATTTTATGTGTGCAAAATACGAAACGAAAATCCGTTCAAGTATCGTTGCACCGTTTTTTAGCTTGTGTATTATCGATGGTATTTGCGTTTTGTATTTTTGAAACGATTGGTTATACACCACTTGCGATTAGCGTATTACTGCTTACCTTTATTCCAACTGCAGTTATGTGCAAAATTCAAGAAGGGATTGTCACGAGTTCGGTTATCGTTATGCATCTGTATTCATTAAAGCAAATTACATGGTCTATAGTTGGTAATGAAATTGCTATATTAACGATTGGAATTAGTGTCGCTTTATTAGTAAACATGTACATGCCAAGCAGTGAGAATAAACTGAAAGAGTATCAAGGAAAAATAGAAGAGCATTTCAGAACGATTTTGTTTGAAATGGTCGTTTATTTACGGAATCGAGATAGTAATTGGAGTGGGGCCGAATTAATTGAAACAGAAATGATGCTGAAAGAAGCGAAAGATTTATCATTTAAAAAACTTGAGAATGAATTTATGCGTGAAGATGACTATTATTATCGGTATTTTGATATGCGTATGCAACAATTTGAAATTTTGGAGCGCATGATACCATTAGCTGCATCACTATCTT
Organism: Bacillus sp. FSL P2-0099; assembly: GCF_038007445.1. NCBI lineage: Bacteria > Bacillati > Bacillota > Bacilli > Caryophanales > Bacillaceae > Bacillus > Bacillus sp. FSL P2-0099. Next base: position 4,106,554 of record NZ_JBBOXE010000001.1, on the reverse strand, counting down.
GGACGTATGAACAAGCTGATATGATTGCAGACGTAATTGAAAATATAGGGAATTCTATTCGACCTGAAAGTACAGGGGTCATTTCGTTAAGACAACTTCAAGAAATGCGAGAAGTATTTAGAGAAATGCCTTTACCAGTCTCGCGAGAAGAATTTGAAATACGTGCAAAACTTGTTCAACTTGTTTATGAGATGGAGCAATATTTACTCATTAAAAGTCGTTTTAAGGGAAAGGATAATATAAAAGAACTTATTTAGAAGGTAGGAACTATATATGCCGTATCTTCTTTCTTTATTATTATGTCTTTCTCTATCACCGATCTGGCCTCTTGGTGATAACCCACGTGCTGGAGATCCTTTTATAATTGTAAATAAAGCAACGAATAAACTAGCTTACATCGATGATGGGAAGATTCAAAAGGTTTTTCCAGTAGCGACAGGGAAAACAAATGAATTAACCCCAGAAGGAACCTTTGACATTGTATTGAAGGCGAAGGATCCCTATTATATTGCGAAGGATATTCCTGGGGGCTCTCCCAAAAATCCACTTGGATCGAGATGGATGGGATTTAATGCAAGAGGCACGGATGGAAGTAAGTATGGGATACACGGGACAAACCAACCTAGTTCAATTGGAAAATATATTTCGCAAGGATGTATAAGAATGAAGAAACATGATGTGGAATATTTGTTTGATCGTATTCCAATTGGAACGAAAGTATCGATTGTGAAATCGAAAAAAACATTTCAGCAATTGGCGAAGGAAAAAGGGGCCATAGTATTTGGAAAAGTCAACGAAACGGTTGGCTTTTTCTTTTATTATAAGTTGTCTTGACATGTGTACATAACCATGCGTTAATGAGAATATATAAAGATAATTGAGTAAAGGGGTTGCTCATATGTATTTAAATCCAAAAATTTCTTACATGCAGTTTTGTGTTGGTTTTCTATTTGTTATTACATTCATATTGGCAACTTTTAATATATGTTCTTACGTTGTAGCGATCGTATTTATGGCATTACTCAATCTTACTTTTGTTATTGGGGCATTTCAGCAGAAACAATATACAAGTTTTGTAATAGCACTTGTAATGGCCTTTTCCTTTAGCATTGTAGCAATTGTAATATATATAAAATAAAATGTTCATTACAAGATAGACTATCTCGATTTCGAGATGGTCTATTTTGTATGTGTAAGCAGTAAAAAAAGGACGAGTGAATCGTCCTTTTTACCAAAACATACTTGCGCCAGTAAGTAATGTTGTTACAAGCATAGAAATTAGCATTATATAAACCATAATTTTTTGAGCTTTTTTATGCATCGTTAAACCTCCTTGCAAATCAGTACAATTTCATTGTAACGAGAAATGAAATTGTGGACAAGGGGAGAGAAAGGACAAAATTCGGGAAGGGGGTGCAAAATATTACAGGAAATTTGAGCATACGTAGAGAATATGTTAAAAGATAGATTATTAATTTTTTTTTATGCAAGCTGAAGAATGGAGATACAATGATGAAAATATACGAGACAGAGCGTTTACATTTAAGAGAAATTGATGAGTCGTATGCGGAAAAAGTTCTTCAATATTACGACAAAAATCGTGAATTTTTAAAAGCGTGGGAAGAGTATAGACCGGAGGGGTTTTTCACGTTAGATTATCAAAAGAAAAAGTTACAAAAGGATAGAAAAGAGTTCGCGGAAGGCAAGATTATCAGGCTTTGGATTTTTAAAAAGGGTGATGATACAAAAATTATTGGATGTATTTCATTTAATCTAATTGTTCGCGGAATTTATCAATCTTGTGTACTCGGTTATAAATTAGATAAGGAAGAATTGAATAAAGGTTACACAACAGAAGCGCTTAGAAAAGCAATTCAAGTTACCTTTGAAGAATTTCATTTACATCGTATAGAAGCACCAATTATGCCACGAAATTTAGCATCTATACAAGTAGTGACGAAGATAGGATTTCAATATGAAGGTGTATCTCGAAAAATGCTAATGGTAAATGGCATCTGGGAAGATCATATGCGCTGGGTATTGTTAAACGAGTAATAGAAGGCAGATGGGTATCTAGATGTGTTAACCATCTGTTTTTTGTCTTGTATTTCGAAACTTTTGCGAAATTCTGTTATAATTAATGTTGTTACATACATAATGGTAGTGCAGGAGGCGCAGTCTTATGATTAATCAAGAACGTTTAGTAAATGAATTTATGGAGTTAGTACAAGTAGATTCTGAAACAAAATTTGAAGCAGAAATTTGCAAAGTGTTAACAGAGAAATTTACTGCTTTAGGTGTAGAAGTATTTGAGGATGACACGATGGGTGTGACTGGTCATGGTGCAGGTAACTTAATTTGTACTTTACCAGCAACAAAAGACGGTGTTGATACAATTTATTTCACTTCTCATATGGATACAGTAGTTCCTGGTAATGGAATTAAGCCTTCTATTAAAGATGGATATATCGTATCAGATGGTACTACAATTTTAGGAGCCGATGACAAAGCTGGATTAGCATCTATGTTTGAAGCAATTCGTGTCTTAAAAGAGAAAAACATTCCTCATGGTAAAATTGAATTTATTATTACAGTTGGAGAAGAATCTGGTCTTATTGGCGCAAAAGCGTTAGATCGCGAGCGCATTACAGCAAAATATGGTTATGCATTAGATAGTGATGGAAAAGTTGGTGAAATTGTAGTTGCAGCGCCAACACAAGCGAAAGTGAATGCGATTATTCGCGGGAAAACAGCTCATGCTGGCGTAGCACCAGAAAAAGGTGTATCTGCAATTACTATCGCAGCAAAAGCAATCGCAAAGATGCCACTTGGCCGTATCGATTCTGAAACAACTGCAAATATTGGACGTTTTGAAGGTGGTACACAAACAAATATCGTTTGCGATCATGTTCAAATCTTTGCAGAAGCTCGTTCTTTAATAAATGAAAAAATGGAAGCACAAGTTGCAAAAATGAAAGAAGCATTTGAAACAACTGCAAAAGAAATGGGTGGTCATGCAGACGTTGAAGTAAACGTTATGTATCCAGGATTTAAGTTTGCTGCTGGCGATCACGTTGTAGAAGTTGCGAAACGTGCAGCTGAAAACATTGGTCGTACGCCTTCTCTTCACCAAAGTGGTGGCGGAAGTGATGCGAACGTAATCGCAGGACATGGTATCCCAACAGTTAACTTAGCAGTTGGTTATGAAGAAATTCATACAACAAATGAAAAAATTCCTGTTGAAGAATTAGCGAAAACAGCAGAATTAGTTGTAGCTATTATCGAAGAAGTAGCGAAGTAAGTAATAAAGTCAAAAAGACGTGTGAACCAATTATGGTTTACACGTCTTTTTTATTTTGATTCAATTGCTTTCACAAGGCGGATAAGCCAATATAAGAAGACCCACGGAAGTACATAAGTTGTTGCAAAATGTATGAAATGAGAGAAGATTCCTAAAGCGTAAATGTTAATGTTAAAAAGGGGAAGTAACAAATAATTAATCGCAAGGATTACTATAATAATAATAAATACATAATTGAGTTTATTATGTTGTTTCATAACGATTCACCTCCTTTACAATAATATCCATTTGTTACGTACAGTATAGCAAAAAATAGATAGAGAAAAACCAATAATTATTATAACGTGTAAAGAAATTTGATATAATGAAGGAACAAATGTTCTTTAAGGGGTGAGTAGTATGCGAGAAATGTATCCGAAAAATGGACGTGTTATTTTACATGTAGATATGAATTGTTTTTTCGCATCTGTTGAAATTGCTCATGACCCATCATTACAAGGAAAGCCATTAGCGATTGCGGGGAATGAAAAAGAGAGAAAAGGGATTATCATAACATGTAGTTATGAGGCGAGAGAATATGGAATACGTACGACGATGCCTCTATGGGAAGCGAAGCGATTATGCCCGCAATTAGTTGTGAGGCACCCTAATTTTACATTATATCGAGAAGCTTCATTTCAAATGTTTCAAATTCTTTCCCGTTTTACAGAAAAAATACAACCGTTTTCTATAGATGAAGGGTATTTAGATATTACAGATTGCTATGCGCTCGGTTCGCCTCTTGAAATAGCGAAGATGATTCAACAAGCGTTACTAACAGAGTTACAGCTTCCATGTAGCATTGGGATTGCCCCAAACCTTTTCCTAGCAAAGACTGCTTCAGATATGAAAAAACCTCTTGGAATTACAGTACTTCGAAAACGTGATATCCCAGAAATTATTTGGCCACGATCAGTTGCAGAGATGCATGGAATCGGAGAGAAAACAGCTGAAAAACTAAAAGATATTCATATACATACAATTGAACAGTTAGCAAAAGGAGACGAGCATATCATTCGCGCTAAAATTGGAAAGCACGGTGTTGATTTACAAAAACGTGCAAAAGGTATGGATGACAGGGAAGTTGATCCGAATCAAATGGGACAACATAAAAGCGTTGGAAATTCGATGACTTTCTCAAAGGATATGGACGAAGAAAAAGAATTACTTGATATGTTAGAAAGATTATCGAAATCAGTAAGCAAAAGGCTACAAAAACGAACTCTCGTTAGTTATAACATTCAAATTATGATTAAATACCATGATCGTCGCACGGTAACACGGAGTAAACAATTGAAAAATGCAATATGGGAAGAACGGGTTATTTTCCAAGCAGCATCACGTTTATGGAAGCAACACTGGGATGGTGATTCTGTTCGTCTGTTAGGTGTTACAGCTACTGAATTAGAGTGGAAGACAGAATCAGTGAAACAGTTAGATTTGTTTTCATTCGAAGAAGATGCGAAAGAAGAGCCGTTACTTGCTGTTATTGATCAAATTAATGAAAAGTATGGAACACCTCTTTTACAGAGAGGTAGTCAATTATTGCGTAAGCAAGAAAAGTCGTTTCAGCAAAAATTAGAAAATAAGTTTATGTAGAAGGTTTTAGAGATTTAAACCCTTCTTTTTTAGATGGAAGAGAGGATCCAGCCATTCGATGTCTCCATTGTCTTTCCATTCCGATGCAAGCTCCTACAATAATTGCTATAAATAACCTTAATACGATGTCATACCATATCATCATGGTTACCTCCATACATATAAGTACATGTTATATTTTTTGAGAATGAGTGAGAAATACCCACTCATTCTCATTTTTACAACCAGCTGTGGAATTTTTTAATATAAAGCTTTTTCAGGAATTGTGTTAAGAAAGCATAACCTAATAATATTCCTATGAGCCACGGGAAGTAGCTTAGTGGTAATGCTTGTAAACCAATTGCTGCACCAAGTGGTGAGAATGGAATGTAAATTCCGATTGCCATAATACAAGCGGTTAATATAAGAACTGGTATTGATGCTGTACTTTGAATGAACGGAATTTTTTGTGTTCTAATCATATGGACAATTAATGTTTGAGTTAGCAACCCAACGACAAACCAACCAGATTGGAATAGCGATTGTTCTCCAGGTGTATTTGCACCGAACACATTCCACATGACAACGAATGTGATAATATCGAATATAGAGCTAATTGGACCGATGCAAATAATGAAGTTACGCAAGTTTGCAGTATCCCATTTTCTAGGCTTCTCTAGAAATTCCTTATCCATTTTATCCCATGGAATTGAAAGCTGTGAAATATCATAAAGTAAGTTTTGAATTAAGAGATGAATTGCAAGCATCGGTAAAAATGGAATGAAAGCACTTGCCACTAATACACTAAATACATTTCCAAAGTTAGAGCTAGCTGTCATTTTTATATATTTTAAAATATTGCCGAAAGTAGTGCGTCCTTCTAAAATACCTGCTTCTAATATAGTTAAACTTTTTTCAAGTAAAATAATATCGGAAGATTCTTTTGCAATGTCAGTAGCAGTATCAACAGATATTCCAACATCAGCATCACGTAGTGCAACGGCATCGTTAATACCATCCCCCATATAACCTACAGTATGACCATTACCTTGCAATACGCGAATGATGCGGGACTTTTGCATTGGATTTAGTTTTGCGAACACTGTTGTTTCTTCTGCCAGTGTTGCTAATGTTTTATCTGGTAAAGAATCAATTTCGTAACCGAGGACAGGCTCACCTATATTTAATCCCACTTCTTTACAAACTTTTTTTGTAACAATTTCGTTATCGCCTGTTAAGATTTTCACTTGTACGCCATGTTTTTGCAATGCTTGAATTGCAGAAGCAGCAGATGGTTTAGGTGGATCTAAAAAGCCGATATATCCAGTAAGGATCATAGCGGATTCATCTTGTACTGCATAAGCTTTATGATAAGGTTTGTTATCGTTCTTGTATGCTACAGCGATGACACGCATTCCTTCACTATTTAAAGTTTCGCTGAGATGTTTTACATTTACTCTCATTTCTTCAGTGAGAGGGACAATTTGTCCATCAACTTCAGTGTAGTTACAAATTGATAAAATTTCTTCTACGGCACCTTTACAAACCATTGTATGTTCACCTAAAATATTTTTCACGATGACAGACATGCGACGCCGAGCAAAATCGAATGGAATTTCATCTAGCTTTTGAAAAGCTGATGGATCAAATTTATGGTTCTCCTCTGTATGTTCAATAACAGCTTTATCTATTAAATTTTTCAATCCAGTTTGATAGAAGCTATTTAAATAGGCAAAGTGTAATACACGATCGCATTCATTTCCGTTAGGATCTAAATGACGAACTAGGACAACTTTATCTTCTGTTAAAGTTCCAGTTTTATCTGTGCAAAGAATGTTCATAGCACCTAAGTTTTGAATTGAGTTGAGCTGTTTTACAATTACTTTTTGTTTAGACATGTTCACGGCGCCTTTAGCTAAATTAGCAGTTACAATCATTGGCAGCATTTCAGGTGTAAGGCCAACTGCAACAGCAATAGCAAAGAAAAAAGCTTCTTGCCAATCTCCTTTTGTGAATCCATTAATGAGAAGGACAATGGGTGCCATAATAAGCATGAATGTGATTAAGAGCCAACTTACTTTGTTTACGCCTTTATCAAAGTTTGTTTCTGCACGTTTTCCGATAACCTTTTTTGCTAAAGAGCCGAAATACGTATCCGTACTAGTTGAAACAACAACAGCTTTTGCGCTACCGCTAACAATATTTGTACCCATAAAGCAAAGGTTTTCCATATCGAGCGGATTGTAATTTTTTTTCATGTTTTTCGGTAATATATGTTTATTTTCCGTATGGTAGCAGTTTTCGTATTTTTCTACAGGAAGTGCTTCCCCGGTTAAAGAAGACTGATTAACAAATAAATCTTTTGCGGATAAAATACGCACATCAGCTGGCACGATATCACCAGCTGAAAGTGAAATAATATCGCCAGGTACAAGTTCTTCAATTGGAATTTCTGTTGTGTAATTTCGATTTAAATTTGTTACGTTTTTTGTTTCGTGTACAAATCCATCTATTCTAAAGACACTCGCAGTTGTTCGAACCATAGCCTTTAACTTATCCGCCGCTTTCTGAGAGCGGAATTCTTGTAAAAAGCGAATCGTTGCACTTAGCAGTACCATTACAGATACGACAATTGTTCCTTGTATATCATCTGTGAAAAAAGAGAGTGCTCCAAGAGCTAACAAAACAAAAATAAATGGATTTTTAAATGCCAGCAGAAATTGAATGTACCACGGCAATGTTTTATTATGAGCGATTTCGTTCGGACCATATAAAGAAAGTCTACGAGACGCTTCTTGTTTAGAGAGTCCATCTTGTGTTGTTTCTAAGAGTTTTAACGCAGAGTTTACATCCTGTGTTGCAACTTCCACTAATAATTCGTTATTTGCTTTCATGCTATCTTGATTGTAAGCATGCTTCGTTTCTTGTTTTTGTAAATTTAACATTGGTAGTTCCTCCTTTTCATGAAGGAGGAAACAATCTGTTACTCGACTATTTTAAACAGGGAGGAACAGCTTCTTTCCTACCTACATGATGAAATATAAATGTAAAACATATGGGTATCTGGGCCGAATCATCACTTGACACTGTTCCTCACCTCCATACAATTTAATAGTTTCTGAATATGCTATGTTTGTTTCATAGTAGGGTGCATAAAGATATAAAAAAGACCTTTACTCAAAACGAGTAAAGGTCTGAATTCATAGTCAAAAAGAGTCAACAACAAAGACTGTTAGTAAACATAGATAAAAACAGTTTTTGTGTATGACAAAACATACGCACCTCTCCCTCGTTGAGTTTTAGCACTGTATAGCATAGGTACTGAAACCAGCTACGTTAAGAAAGGCCTTCATTCCGACCTTTCCTGTTGACCCATTGGCGTCTCTCGACATTTTTGGGCAGCAGCGTTTCTCTATACAGGAGCCTCACCTAACAGAGACCATATTCAATTACACGTTGAATATTAGCACTGTAAAATCGTAGTGTCAATATCTTTTTAATCTGTTTTTTTGAAAAATCAAATAGATTTATGATGGCTATATAGTAGGAAATAAGCGGAGTTTTTTGAAATAAGGCGGGAAAATAAATACTTTAATGAACATAAATAAAAAGCACTGATTACAGTGCTTTTTATTATAGATTATGAGATTGTAGGATTTTCAAAAATAACAATTTCTGAGTTACTTGTTGTTGAAACGCGTTGTGCGTAATATGTTAAAGCTGAAGAAATATATGTTGGTAACGTCTCATTTGTATGTGATGTTGTATATTCATGGATTAATTCTTTTAAAGTCGTCCATTCTAATTGTGCTGGGTGATCAGAAACGAAAGAACTTACCCAGCGATCAAATGAAGATGAAAAATCAGTTTGTAAACGAAATACTTCTTTCATAATAAAACGCTCCCTTAAAATGTAGTACAATTATTTTACCACAAAATACGAACGATAGCTAAATTTTTTAAGTATAATGTTCGTGTTATATAGTTGTCTAGATGATTGGTTATACAAATTCAATTTGCCATTTGAAATAACATTCCGTAAGATGAAAGATAGATTATATAAAGAGCTGGAGGAAAGAAAGTGGAATTTGTATTTTTAGGGACTGGTGCAGGTGTTCCTTCAAAAGGAAGGAATGTTTCAGCAATTGCTTTGCAGTTGTTAGAAGAACGAGGACAGACTTGGTTATTTGACTGTGGCGAGGCGACGCAACATCAAATACTACATACGTCTGTACGTCCACGCCGCATTGAAAAAATATTTATTACGCATTTACATGGCGATCATATTTTTGGATTGCCGGGTTTATTGGGTAGCCGTTCGTTTCAAGGTGGAACAACAAAATTAACAGTGTACGGACCAAAAGGAATTAAACAATTTATTGAAGTGGCATTATTAGTAAGTACGACACATGTTAAATATCCACTTGAAATCGTTGAGATTACGGAAGAAGGTATTGTGTTTGAGGATAATGAATTTTGTGTAGAAACAAAAAGGTTATCACATGGAATTGAATGCTTCGGATATCGAATTGTAGAGAAAGATATACAGGGAGCTCTTTTAGTGGATAAGTTACTGGGAATGGGTGTGAAACCTGGTCCAGTTTTTAAACGCTTAAAAGATGGTGAAGTAGTTGAATTAGAGAATGGCACAGTGTTAGATGGAAAAGATTTTATTGGCCCGCCTCAAAAAGGAAGAGTTATTACAATTTTAGGCGATACACGATATTGCGAAGCGAGTAGAGAGCTTGCGCAAGATGCTGAAGTACTTGTTCATGAAGCGACTTTTGCGGCAGAAGATGAACAACAAGCGTATGATTATTTTCATTCCACATCTAAGCAAGCTGCGAGTATTGCACTTCAGGCAAATGCAAAACGCTTAATATTGACTCATATTAGTTCTCGTTATCAAGGAGATACATATAAGGAATTATTGAAAGAGGCAAGAGAGCTATTTTCTAATACAGAAATAGCTACGGATTTAAAATCATTTCCAGTAGAAAGATAATAATGTTGTGAAAAAATGGTGACGATAGGTTGCCATTTTTTTTATTTCTAAAAAAAATTAAAAATAAAACTGTTATCATTTTATTTTTATATAGGATGACACAGAAAGTTTTAATGATGTGAAGATATAGGATGAAAATACATAATACCGATTATTTAGAAAAACTGTTATATAAGTCAGACGACATACGAGTGGTACAAGTAGCGAAAATGGATTTTTATTCAGAACTTTTAAAATTCATTAAAAGTAAGCGTTTTATTAAAAACAAGCTATAATGAGGGCAGATTATAATTTATTGTAGGCTACATGCGTTTTAGCCATTTGTCATAACAAGTGAAGTTGACTAAATCGTGAGAGAGCAACATGGAAATTATAATAGGAAGGATATTACTATTATTTGTACTAAGTCTTTTTTTCCTTTTTAGCTTTAAAATATCAAAAGGTATGAAAGCAATGGGAGTTTCACTTGTTTATGCTATGCTTGTAAGGGGTTCTGTGTTAAACTTTGGATTGCTACCAGACTTTATTGTGGACTATCTTATATTATTTTTAAATGCAGGTAATGCTAAGTTTCTTATTTATTATTATAACTGGTATTATTTCAGGATATATTGCTTCACTGTTATTCAAAAACTATCCAATTCTTACAGCGGAACAAATTCGTGGTACGACTGGAACAGCAACCGATTCGGTAGCTTAATAGAATAGTAAATAATTTTTTCATAGAGGTTTAGGGGGAGTTATGATGAAGTATCGCTCAGTGTTTGATATTATTGGTCCGGTTATGATTGGTCCATCAAGTTCACATACAGCAGGCGCGGCAAGAATGGGACAAGTTGCTCGTCAGCTGTTTCGTCATGAACCAGAGAGAGTTAGCATTTCATTATATGGTTCATTTGCAAAAACATACCGTGGTCACGGTACGGATGTAGCGCTAATCGGTGGAATACTAGGATTTGAAACAGATGATTTACGTATTCCAAGTGCGTTAGATATTGCAAAAGAACGCGGGATTGAAGTGGAATTCATTGAAGAAGATGCAAATGCTCCGCATCCAAATACAGCGAAAATTCGTCTGTATAAAGGTGAAGAGGAAATTGAAGTTGTTGCTTGCTCAATTGGTGGCGGTAAAATTGAAGTTGTAGAATTAAACGGATTCGATCTTCAATTAACAGGCACGAGTCCAGCACTACTTATTGTAAATAACGATCGCTTTGGTGCTATCGCAGCTGTAGCTTCAATCCTTGCTAAGCATGAGATTAACATAAGTACAATGAGTGTTTCTCGTAAAGAAAAAGGAAGAAGAGCGCTTATGGTCATTGAAACAGATGAATTATTAGCAGATGAAGTAATTGCGGAAATAAATGGGCAACAAAATATTTGTCAAGTAACTATTATGGATTAATTGCAGGGGGGACACACCATGTTTCGGAACGCAGCGGAACTAGTGGCGCAAGCTAAAGAGCAAAATGTAAAAATCGCAGAAATTATGATTCAATGTGAAATGCAAACAAGGAATATCTCACGTGAAGAAGTAATTGCTGGAATGGAAAAGAACTTAGTCGTGATGGAACAAGCAGTAGAACGCGGTATTCGTGGTGTAAAATCACCGACTGGTTTAACTGGCGGGGATGCTGTGAAAGTCCAAGCGTATATGCAGAGTGGAAAAGGTTTATCTGGAGATACGATTTTGGACGCAGTGAGTAAAGCTGTTGCGACAAATGAAGTAAATGCGGCGATGGGAATTATTTGTGCAACACCAACAGCAGGATCTGCTGGAACAGTGCCAGGTGTACTGTTTGCACTGCAAGAAAAATTACAGCCGACACGCGAAGAAATGATTGAATTTTTATTTACAGCAGGAGCTTTCGGTATGGTTGTTGCGAATAATGCTTGTATTTCTGGCGCGGCAGGAGGTTGCCAAGCTGAAGTAGGTTCAGCAAGTGGAATGGCAGCTGCAGCAGCAGTTGAGATGGCTGGTGGAACACAAGATCAAGCAGCTACAGCGATGGCGATTTCATTAAAGAATATGCTTGGTTTAGTATGTGATCCTGTTGCAGGGCTTGTAGAAGTACCTTGTGTAAAACGTAATGCAGCAGGAGCTGCGAATGCCATGATTTCAGCTGATTTATCATTAGCTGGTGTAACTAGTACAATTCCATGTGATGAAGTCATTGAGGCGATGTTTAGAATTGGACAAACGATGCCAGTAGCACTTCGTGAAACAGCAGAAGGTGGCCTTGCAGCAACACCAACAGGTCGTCGTTTGCAAGAAGAGATTTTTGGTAAGAGTAATAACTAAAAGCATATCATATGATTAAAGTAAAAACGGAGCTCAAATAAAGTTGAGCTCCGTTTTTTATTTTTCTTTTGCTATTTCTTCTAATGTTTTTCCAAGATCGTGTGATCGTTTCGTTGCTTGTGTAATACATGAGATTAATGCTTGTTGAAAATTATGCTCCTTTAATACTTCAATACCTGCTTCAGTTGTTCCGCCAGGAGAAGTAATTTCTTTTCGCAAAATAGAAGGGTGTTTTTCGCTTGCTTTTAGCATTTCAGCAGAACCAATCATCGTCTGAAGAATAAGAGATTTTGCAACATCTTCTTTTAAACCAATTTTTTTTGCTGCCTCTTCCAGTGCCTCTACCACGTAATAAATATAAGCTGGTCCACTTCCAGATAATGCAGTGATAGCATGCATATCTTCTTCTTCTACAACAGAGACGAGACCAATCGTTTCAAATAAAGATGTTGCAGTGCGAATATGTTCCTCCGTTGTGTGTTCTGAAGGTGAGATAGCGGTAGCGGATTTTAAAATGGCTGCAGATGTATTTGGCATTGCACGAATAATCGGAACGTCTTTTTGAAGTAGGTTTCTAATTGAATGAGTAGAAACACCTGCTAATAACGAAATAATAAGCAAGTCATTATTTATGTATTCTTTAAGAGGAATAACCGCTTCTGCGACATCTTTTGGCTTCATAGCTAGAAAAAGAATATTTGCATCAGCAAGTAATTCCTTTTTATTATGTGTACCTTTGACACCGTATTTTTTATGTAACTCCTGTAATCTTGTCTCGTTAGAACGATTACTTACAGTGACGTGTTCTCCCTTAACAACATTTGCGTTTAATAAGCCACCAATAATCGCTTCGGCAATAGAGCCTGCACCGAGAAAGGAAATGTTTTGCATAGACATGATGTGCCTCCTTTAAATTTGGTTAGAAATACTTATAAATGTACATACATTCGTTTTTTTATGGAAAAGACCTCTTTTTATCTGAAAATAATGACAAATTTATAGGGAAGTTGTAAACTGAAGAGGTATTCATTTTTGAACCGGAAAAAGACAGGGGGGGGCTAAGCATGACGGCGATTCATCGAATGGAGATTCCTGTTCCATTTGCAGTTGAGACAGTGAATGTGTTTTTAGTTGAGGGAGAAACATTAACGTTAATTGATACAGGGACAAATACAGAAGAAGCAAAGAAAGCACTAGAAAGTCAATTAGGTGCATTAGGATATAAGATAGAAGATATTGAAACGGTAGTGATTACGCATCACCATGCGGATCATTGCGGACTTTTAAATACATTTTCTGAAAAAGTAAAGATTATCGGACATCCTTGGAATGAACCATGGATTACACAGAATGCTGAATTTTTAAAGAGGTATCATGAATTTTTTAAAGAGACAGCCTTGCAGTTCGGCGTTCCAGCAGTATTTCTGAATGGTGAGGCGTTATTGACGACGAAGACACTTAAATATTCTTGTAATAGATCGTTAACACATACCGTGAGAGAGGGAGATCGTATAGATTCATTACCTGGATTTACAGTGATTGAAACCCCGGGTCATGCTTCCACTCATATTTCATTATATAGAGAATCTGATGGAATATTAATTGGTGGGGATGCTCTCATTAGTCATATTTCTTCAAATCCAATATTAGAACCACCATATGAAGGGCAAACAGAAAGAGCGCATCCCTTATTGCAGTACAATCAAACGTTAAAACGTTTAAGTGAAATGAATATTTCACGGATTTTATCAGGGCATGGGGAAGATGTTCTGAATGTGAAACAACTTATTGAAACAAGATTACAAAAGCAAGAGACACGTGCTTTTAAAGTGCTTGAACTATTAAAGGAAAAGCCAATGACAGCATTTGAGGTGTGTGTAAAACTATTTCCGGTATTATATAAAGAGCAATTACCACTTACTATCTCAGAAACTGTTGGACAATTAGACTTTTTAGCATATAATCAACAGGTGATGATTGATGAATCTTCACAACAATTGATTTATTATGCAAAGTAGGTGACAGCAATGACGGGACGTTTACAAGAAAAAGTAATCGTCATTACAGGTGCTTCTAGTGGAATTGGAGAGCAAGTTGCAATGCAGGTTGCAGAGCAAGGGGCGACGCCGGTATTAATGGCTCGAACAGAAGAGAAGCTACAAGCATTAGCAGACAAAATTAAAGTAACTTATAATACGCCTTGCTATTACTATGTATTAGATGTAAGTGAAGAAACGAAAGTACAATCTGTTTTTTCAAAGGTATTACAAGAAGTAGGCCGTATTGATATATTGGTAAATAATGCTGGGTTTGGTATTTTTAAAACGTTTGAAGATGCTTCAATGGATGAAGTAAAGGATATGTTTCAAGTAAATGTATTTGGATTAGTAGCTTGTACGAAAGCGGTATTACCTAATATGGTAAAAAGGAACGAAGGACAAATTATTAATATTGCTTCATTGGCTGGAAAAATTGCAACTCCGAAGTCGAGTGCTTATGCAGCAACAAAACACGCTGTATTAGGATTTACGAATAGTTTACGTATGGAGTTATCTAACACAAATGTGTATGTAACAGCAATTAACCCAGGACCGATAGAAACGAACTTTTTTGAAATAGCCGATCAATCAGGTACATATGTGAAAAATATGGGACGTTACATGTTAAAACCAACATATGTAGCAGAACAAATCGTAAAGGCGATGCAAACGAAAAAACGTGAAGTAAACTTGCCGAAGTGGATGGGAATGGGGCCAAAGCTCTACGCATTATTCCCAGGTTTATTTGAACGCGTTGCAGGCAAATCATTAAGTAAAAAATAGGAGATTTCCATATGGAAATCTCCTATTTTTTATTTTCCAGTCACATAATCGTAAACGATATCCTCAACAGCCTCGTATACATCAATTTCAGTATTTGAATGAATTATCATTTGAATATGTTTAATTAGCATTTCCTGATCCTCTTTTGAAACAGGATTACATTGATATTGCCGAAAACTTTTTATAATCATTTTCTCAATTAATTTTTTATTCATGTTTTTCCCCGCCTATATGTATACATGTATTGTTTTATTGTACTTGAAGTGAAATGAAAATACTACTATGCACTACTTTTGTATAAAAATGCACTTGTATATATTGTTTTTATAGCAAAGTTAGTATTTTCAAGTTTTTAAAAATTATAAATATTTAATTGACTTTATAATTATGCAATATTATAATCAAACTTAATTTAAAGAATAGATATGAGGAGGAGCTTATGAAAGTCGCAATTATTGGAGCAACTGGATATGGAGGTATTGAGTTAATTCGGTTATTAGAGCAACATCCATATTTTTCGATAGCATCTCTCCATTCTTTTTCACAAGTCGGTGAATTTATAACAAATGTATACCCGCATTTTCGAAATGTTCTTGTCCATACGTTACAAGAAATTGATGCGGAGAAAATAGAGAAGGAAGCTGAAATTGTATTTTTAGCAACCCCAGCGGGAGTATCGGCAGAGTTAACACCAAAATTATTGGCAGTAGGTTTAAAAGTAATTGACCTATCTGGAGACTTTCGTATGATAGATCCCTCGTCATATGAATTGTGGTATAAAAGGCCAGCTGCACAGGAAGAACTTCTTAGGAAAGCAGTATATGGATTAAGTGAATGGAAAAGGCCTGAGATCCAAAATGCAAATTTAATTGCAAACCCAGGATGTTTTGCTACAGCTGCATTATTAGCGGTAGCGCCGTTAGTACGTAGCGGCATGATTGAAGAAGCTTCGATTATTATTGATGCGAAATCAGGAGTATCTGGAGCGGGCAAAACGCCAACAACAATGACTCACTTTCCTGAGTTATACGATAACTTACACATTTATAAAGTTAATCAGCATCAGCATGTTCCTGAGATTGAGCAAATGCTTGCAGAGTGGAATCGTGAAACGAGGCCAATCACGTTTAGTACACATTTAATACCGATATCACGAGGGATTATGATTACACTTTATGCGAAAGTGAAAAAGGAAATGAAAATAGAGCAACTTCAAAAGTTGTATGAAGAAACGTATGAATACTCAGCTTTCGTTCGAGTTCGCTCGCAAGGAGAATTTCCAAGTCCGAAAGAAGTAAGGGGCTCAAATTATTGTGATATTGGGATAGCTTACGATGAAAGAACAGAAAAAGTTACGGTCGTTTCTGTTATAGACAATATGATGAAAGGTGCGGCAGGGCAAGCAGTTCAAAATGCAAATTTATTAGCGGGACTAGAAGAGACAACGGGTTTACAGCATATGCCGCTTTATCCATAAGGGGGAAATTATGATTAAAGCATCGTCTATTACAAAATTAGCAAATGGTTCAATTGTTACACCAAAAGGCTTTTTGGCAATCGGTACTGCAAATGGTCTGAAAAAGGTGAAAAAGGATATGGGTGCAATCGTTTGTGAGGTGCCAGCATCATGTGCCGCTGTGTATACAACAAATCAAATACAAGCAGCGCCGTTGCAAGTAACGAAGGATAGCATAGCAGCAGAAGGGAAATTACAAGCAATTGTTGTAAATAGCGGCAATGCAAATGCTTGTACGGGGATGAAAGGATTGCAAGATGCTTATGAGATGCGAACATTAGGAGCGGAACACTTTGGAATAAAAGAAAAGTACGTCGCAGTCGCTTCAACAGGTGTAATTGGAGTACCTTTACCGATGGATATCATTCGAAAGGGAATTGAATCTCTTGTGCCAACAAAGGAAGTAAGTGAAGCTTATTCTTTTTGTGAAGCAATTTTAACGACAGATCTTATAACGAAAGAAACTTGCTATGAGATGATAATTGATGGGAAAGCAGTGATCATTGCTGGGGTCGCAAAAGGATCAGGGATGATCAAACCGAATATGGCAACGATGCTTAGTTTTATTACAACAGACGCCAATATAGAGCATGAAGTATTGCAAACAGCATTATCACAAATTACGAATCATACGTTTAATCAAATTACGGTGGACGGAGATACTTCTACAAATGATATGGTCATCGCTATGGCAAGTGGATTATCAGAAACGAAAACGATGAATATGGAACATGAAGACTGGGAAACTTTCGTAGTTGCTTTACAAAAGGTATGTGAAGATTTAGCGAAAAAAATTGCACAAGATGGTGAAGGTGCTACGAAGTTAATAGAAGTAAATGTGCTAGGAGCTCTAACAAATGAAGAGGCAAAGAAAATTGCAAAGCAAATAGTCGGTTCGAGTCTTGTGAAAACAGCGATATATGGTGAAGACCCAAATTGGGGGCGAATTATTAGCAGTATTGGACAAAGTGAAGTAGAGATTAATCCGAATACAATTGATATTACTCTTCAATCTATCGCTGTGTTAAAAAATAGTGAATCTCAAATGTTTTCTGAAGAGGAAATGAAAAAGAGATTACAAGAACATGAAATTATTATTGATGTGTATTTACATTTAGGAGAAGAGAACGGATCAGCTTGGGGCTGTGACTTAAGCTATGAATATGTAAAAATAAACGCTTGTTATCGTACATAAGGAGAGGGAAGATGAGCGATTATATTGTAGTGAAATGCGGCGGTAGTATGTTGGATCAATTAAATGATGTGTTTTTTGATTGTATAAAGAAATTGCAACAAAAGTATAAGGTAGTGATTGTTCATGGTGGTGGTCCAGAAATTGATGCCAAATTAAAAGATTGTAACATCAAAGTAGAGAAAAGAGATGGGTTACGAGTAACACCAAGAGAAGTTATGGATATTGTTCAAATGGTGCTATGTGGAAGTACGAATAAAAAACTCGTAATGAATTTACAAAAGCATAATTTACTTGCGGTAGGTTGTTCAGGATGTGACGGCAATTTACTTCAAGTTCAACCTGTCAGCAAGGAGATAGGATATGTGGGAGAAGTAAGTTATGTCGAAACAGCCTTACTAAAAGGGTTAATAAATATGAATTATATTCCTGTTATTGCTCCAATCGGGATAAATGAAAATGAGATTTATAACATAAATGCGGATAATGCTGCAGCTGGAATTGCGGCAGCATTATCTGCAAAGGAACTCATTTTTATTACAGATGTAGATGGAATATTACATGAAGGAAAATTAGTAAAGAAAACGGACGAATTTGAAATTGATACTTTTATTGAAAAAGGGGTTATTACAGGCGGGATGATTCAGAAAGTACAGGCGGCACTAGCGTCATTAAAAATGGGAGTGCAAAAGGTAAGTGTCGTGAATGGTACAAAAGACTTTGCTGAAGTTACCGGAGAGTGTATTGGAACGACGGTAACGAAAGGAGTGAGTATCGTATGACAAGCCATCTTTTTCAAACATATGGAAGAAGAGAAATTGAATTTCTAAAGGGCAATGGGGCGAAAGTTATTGATAAAAGTGGTGAGCAATATTTAGATTTCACTTCTGGTATTGGAGTATGTAACTTAGGACATTGTCATCCTACTGTGATGAAAGCTGTACAAGAGCAACTTGATGATATATGGCATATATCTAACCTGTTTACAAACAGCTTACAAGAAGAAGTCGCGTCATTATTAACAGAAAATATAGCATTAGATCATGTATTCTTTTGTAATAGCGGGGCAGAGGCGAATGAAGCAGCTTTGAAGCTAGCCCGTAAGCATACTGGAAAATCTCTCGTCGTAACATGTGAGCAGTCTTTTCACGGGAGAACATTTGGAACGATGAGTGCGACGGGGCAAAATAAAGTGAAAGAAGGATTTGGTCCGCTCCTTCCGTCTTTTTTACATATCCCTTTTAACGATATAAAGGCGTTAGAGGAAGTAATGAATGAAGAAGTTGCGGCGATAATGGTAGAAGTTGTTCAAGGAGAGGGAGGAGTCATACCTGCTGATCTATCTTTTTTGAAAGCAATTGAAGCATTATGTAATAAGTTTGGCTCCTTATTTATTATAGACGAAGTACAAACGGGGATAGGAAGAACAGGAACACTATTCGCTTACGAACAAATGGGAATAAAACCTGATATCGTTACCGTTGCAAAGGCACTAGGAAATGGTATTCCTGTTGGAGCGATGATTGGTCGGAAAGAGCTCGGAACGTCGTTCACTGCAGGATCACACGGTTCAACTTTTGGCGGGAATTATATTGCGATGGCTGCAGCGAAAGAAGTATTACAAGTAAGTAAAAGACCATCGTTTTTAAAAGAAGTACAAGAAAAGGGCGAGTACGTATTAGAGAAGTTGCAAGAGGAATTACGACACGTTGAATGTGTTCAAAATATTCGTGGTAAGGGACTTATGATTGGAATTGAGTGTAAGCATGAAGTTTCAAGTTTTATAGAACAACTAGAAAAATCAGGACTTCTCGTATTACAAGCAGGGCCTAATGTTATAAGACTATTACCGCCACTCATTGTAACGAATGAAGAGCTAGAACAGGCAATATATATGATAAAAAAAGTGGTTTGTACAAAAAATGCATCAATCATATAAGGGGGAAATTTCATGTCAACTGTACAAGTACCGAAATTAAATACGAAAGATCTTTTAACACTAGAAGAATTGACGCAAGAAGAAATCATTTCTTTAATTGAGTTTGCTATATATTTAAAAAAGAACAAGCAGGAGCCTTTATTACAAGGAAAAATATTAGGGCTCATTTTTGATAAACATTCAACTCGTACTCGCGTATCTTTTGAAGCAGGAATGGTACAGCTCGGAGGACATGGCATGTTTTTAAGTGGGAAAGAGATGCAAATTGGAAGAGGGGAGAGCGTTTCAGATACTGCGAAAGTGTTATCTCATTACATTGACGGGATTATGATACGTACATTTTCACATGCGGATGTAGAAGAGCTTGCAAAAGAATCGAGCATACCTGTAATTAATGGATTAACGGATGATCATCATCCATGTCAAGCGTTGGCAGATTTAATGACGATTTATGAAGAAGTGAAGACATTTAAAGGAATTAAATTGGCTTACGTAGGTGATGGGAATAACGTATGTCATTCATTGTTGTTAGCGAGTGCGAAAGTCGGAATGAATATGACTGTTGCAACGCCTGTAGGGTATGAACCGAATGAGGAAATTGTAAAAAAAGCGTTAGCGATTGCTGAAGAAACAGGAGCTGAAATTGAAATTTTGCATAACCCTGAACTAGCGGTGAGTGAAGCGGATTTCATTTATACTGACGTTTGGATGAGCATGGGGCAAGAGGGAGAAGAAGAGAAATATACTTTATTTCAACCTTACCAAATCAATAAAGAACTTGTTATGCATGCGAAGCAAACATATCGTTTCTTACACTGTTTACCTGCCCATCGTGAAGAAGAGGTAACAGGAGAAATTATAGATGGACCACAGTCTATCGTATTTGAGCAAGCTGGTAATCGATTACATGCGCAAAAAGCATTATTAGTAAGTTTATTTAAAAATGTAGAAGAGCCTTCCTAAATGATGTGCACCCCAATTGTTAGACACGAATAACAATTGGAGGTGTATTTTTTATGGTTAAATTCTTACTAGAAGAAAAAGTAAATGAAATAAAAACATATTCCCTTCAGTATACACTGAATGTACTTAATTATATGGATAGACGAGGGATATCCATTAGAGAAATAGCTACTTAATTTTTTATCTAACCTTTTGGGCCCTGTTCACCAGGAAGGCTCTTTCCTTTACTTCACATGCACATAGGCTTCATTTGTTGTTAAGCAGGTTTTATGTTATATAAAGACTTTTGGTTAGCCTGAAGTTTCCGTATTTACATTTTTTTCTTTTTATCTCGTAATTTTAATTGGGAGAGGGAGGAAAAAAATGGTTCAAATTAAAGTAACACCTGAAATGCTAGAAGAAGTTGCTAATCGTGCAAGTAATACTCGAATCGCATTAGAATCTATACATAATAAATTATGTAATGAAATAGATCAATTGTGTTTTCAGTGGATTGGTGCCTCCAATCAACAGTTCATTCAAATGTTCAATGATGCGCGACCAAAAGCTTTTACATCTATTCATTCACTTGTAAAAGTAGAAGAAGATTTGAAACGAATTGCTGAGAAATTCCGCAATACAGATAATCAAGATGTTACAATGGAAAAAGGTGCAATGTGTGGACCACTATCATCAGAAAAAGAGGGTTTTGATGGTAAAAAACTAGCTAGGGATATAGCGGGTGAAATAAGTGGGGAGTATGATGTTCGTCGTGTTTGGGATGGTATTGATCCATCTACTGGCGAAAAACTTTCGGGGTGGGAACGTGCAGGGGCAGGTGTCATGGCTGTAGCCGGCCTTACACCCTTTGGAAAGATAGCTAAAGTAGGAAAAGGAGTTAAAATGACTGCTAAGGCTACTGAGGCTGTGAATAAAGCTAAAAAATTACCTGTGGAGAAAGTCAATGGAGTTAATGGTGCGGATAAAGCTCTATTGACTAATGAAGGAAAAGTTGGAACCTATAAACAACTTGTGAAACAAGGAACTGCTTTTGATAATATTACTCCACATCATATGCCTTCTGCACAGAAAATGAAACAAGCTGGTATAAAAAGGAATGATGGTGTGAGTATGAATATGGAACAACCTCATCCTGGAACTGGTGGGAGACATCGTGAAACATATACATATGGTCTATCAGGAGAAAAATCGCAGGCGTATTTAAACCTTAGCTTTCGTGAGGCCTTATCTCATGATATCTTGGATGCTCGAAAAATTTATATAAAAGATGGTTTATATACTGCTGAGATAAGAGAAGGTTTAAGAGAAGTTATTAAAAGAAACAAAGAGCTGTATCCGCATTTATTTGATAAATAAAACATGGAAAGGATGATTACCTTTGGATATTAAGAGTCATTTAAAAAGACTATATGATAATCGTTTATTAGAAAATGAAAATGAGATACGAGATTTTAATGAGTCATTAATGGAAGTAATAGAGTACAATGACGTCTCTGTTATTACAGATTTATGTTTAGTTCTGGATGATGAGACTGAGCAATTTGAGGTTATGTTTGGTTTGATTCATGGAATAGAGAGCTTATATAAAAATAACATAGAAGAAGGACTTGTATGTATTGTTAAAGCTTTTCCAAAGATGATTAACTCAGCTAAAGAATGGGTAGAAATTTTACATTATAGAATTCTTAATCACCCTCAAGTAAGATTAGCATATGGAAAAGTACTTTCGGGATTTGATCCATCAATTACGATTAGTATTAAAGAATTATTGATTGATATAAAAAATGAAGACCCTGATATGTTTAGTGAATCTGTTAATGAGGTAATTAAGAGCATCTAACCATCTAATGTTTAAAGTTGAAACGATATATAAGCACATAAGGCAAGCTAACAGAAAAGAATTTATTATTGGAGTGGAAAGAAAAAGAATAAGAATAAGCTATTAAAAAGTACATACTCCATGATGGTTGTACCATCATGGAGTACTGTGTGCAATGATAGAATAGAAAAACGAAGTACGAGCTTAGGCGAGATGACATTTTACTGGATGATGAATATAAACACATGGAATGGACATAAAACTAATGAACTCGTACAAACTCGTAAGTTTTAACGTAGTAGTTGTCACAACATATAAAGGCTGTCAAACTGTTACTACAAAACTTAGAAATCTATGCTACTTAAAAACAGATGAACTTAAAGCACTGGGTTGTCGATTAAAGGCAACAAGTGCTTTTTTCGTCTTGATATAAAAATAAATGACATGGGACAAACATTAGGAGAATAAATAAGAAAAAAGCCGTCCAACTAAAGTGCACCTCAAATTTTTAGACACGAATAACAATTAGAGGTGTGCTTTTTTATATTGAAATGTCGTATGTATATTTGGTTAACCATCTCTATATCATTTATAATAAAAAGAGTAAACTACATTTGTTTTTCATATCATGTAAGGACATACTAGATAGAAAAAATATAGTTAAAGAGATGATGAATTTGAAAACAACTAAGAAAACATATTCGTTTTTTCAGCGGATGTGGAGAATATTAAAGTTTCAATATTATAAGTTGCTTCGATCACCAGAAGGAGCAAAGAAAGTGTCGTTAGGTTTTGCGATTGGATTTGGTTTAGAAATGTTGGTAATTTATACGGCATCGCTCGTGTATTTAATATTTTATCCAATTGTCAGGTTAGCAAAAGGATCTTTTCCAGCCGCAGTCATTGGTAATATTATTGGGAAAATATCGTTTCTCCCAGTATTTTTATTTCCATTTGCTTATGCGCTAGGAAAAATGATTTACCCATTTCATGTACAGAAAATACATCATGAACCATTTACGATATCAGATTTGTTTTCGAGCCATATTTTTACGATGTTAAAGAGCTTATTACAGAGTGAAGTATATGTATTAATTGGTATGACGATAATAGGAATTGTGTTTGGGGTAATTTCATATTTCGTTGTGCATTATTTATATGAAAAGAATCGTAAGTTACGTTTGAAGAAAAGAAAGAAACAAGTGAGAGAACCACTTGTTCAAATATAAAGAATGTCACATTCATTTTCTCCTTTGAATATGTTTAAGAAAAAGGGGGAGAGAATGAATGTATTATTACTATGTACCTCAAGTATATCCATATACAAATTATTATCCTGTAACTGGAGTGAGACAGCAATTCGGAGTATATCCGCAGCAACAAATACAGCAAATGCAGCAAATGCAACAGCCTGAGCAGCAACTTGTTCAAGAACGAAAACCGTATTTAATGACATGGCCGTATTCAAATGTATACTATGGTAATTATTACGAATCATAAAGCTGCTTCTATTTAGAAGCAGCTTTATGCGTTTGTTTTCAAAATTAAATTTTGAATGGTTTTAAGAGAATAAATGAGCTTTTCGCGCTCTTCCTCAGATAATGTTTGAAAATTTTCTTTTAGTTTGCCTAAAATGAATTGCTGATACTGACTTACTAACATTTTCCCTTCAGTTGTTAGGGAAATTAAAATGACCCTTCGATCTTTTTCGCTATAATGACGCTCTATTAGCTCTTCTTGAATAAGTTTGTTTAATAGAGGGGTCATGTTAGGCCGTGAAATCGCTAGCCGCTTGCCAATTTCTGAAACTGCTAATGTACCATTTTCATGCAAAAGCAGTAACACTTGCGTATGTGATGGCGGCATATGTCTTTGAGAAGAAAACTCTCCAGGAAGCATAAATTTGCGATAAAAAAGAGGCACTAGCGAAAGAAGATGATCAACAATACGTTCCCACTCGCGTGATTCCATATAACGGCCCCCTTCCACTATCATTGTAACAAAAAAGACAAGGTATAAAAATAGAATTGTTTCATGGTAGCCTTAATATTTGTAGGATAACACTTGCTTTGTAAATGTATTGGCAATAATCGTATAACCGTTATCATTTGGGTGTACTTGGTCAAATAGTAAATCTTTTTTATCCTTCGATATTAATTTGCGAATTGGTAAAACAATCGACGGTTGATGTGCTTTTGAAATAGAATAAATAGAATCATTCCAACCATCTAAAAACATATCTGCATAACTTGCGATGGAGTCATCTAGTTGTAAAGGGTTATAGAGTTCAGATAGAATGAGTAAAGCATTCGGATTTTGATCTCGAACGGTCTTTACAATGTTTTTTACATCCGTTTCAAAACGGGCTTTTTCTTTATTTAACATTTTAATACCATCTATAACACCTACATCACGATTTAAGCGGAATAAATTATTTGCTCCAATATTAATAGTAATTATATTTGCTTCCCTAATTTTTTGTTGAACTTCTTCTGACTGGACTTTTTTAACGAGACGATCTGTAGTGAGACCATTTACACCGAGGTTTTCTACCCTAATTGGTTTATGAATTTGTCCTTCTAATTGTTTAGAAGCTAATTCGGCAAATCCCCCTTGTGTAGATCCATATCCTTTTGCAAGTGAATCACCTAATACGAGGTGATAAAAGGAATCATTCGTTTGCTTATCAATCCAACTGGGAGCAGATGTTTTTTCTGTTTTTCTTTCAGTTTCTTTTTGTTTTGTCTCATCGTTCTTTTCAAAATTAGAATAAGAAATGATTAGAAGGAGGAGACAAACAATTGTTAAGATGACTTTTCTCATAAATTCATCCTCCTTGTAATTGGTAATTGTATCATATTCAGCAGTATTAGCAATGTAAGGGCATATTATATGTTTATGAAAAGTTTATAATAACTTTACAGAAAATTTGTTGAAGTTTGTCAAAAAATATTGACGATATGAAAGAACTTTATATATGATAATGTCAGATAAGGTGAAATTATTGTTAGTGGAGCATGATTTCCTACTAATGATGTATCTTAACCAATCGGGCGTTAAAGAGCAGTGGAACCTTTTGTTTACCTATTTCTTTGAGGGAGCAGTCTGTTGTTCGTTAACGTGGGATAAAGTGAAAAGCATCGCTCTAATAGAAGAAAAAAGGTATGTGGTTAGGGACTGATAGAGATGCACTTCATTATTTTGGGGTAATTGTATAAGGGGGATTTTTTGTGAAAAAGTCAAAAAAAATGCTAGCTGGAGCAACACTTGCTATTGGCGTTATAGCACCGCAAGTGTTGCCGACAACAGCTCATGCAGAGGAAAAAGCTGGGGAGAGTACAGTTAACTTACGAATTTTAGAAACATCAGATATTCACGTTAACTTAATGAATTACGATTATTATCAAACGAAAACAGATAATAAAGTAGGTCTCGTGCAAACTGCAACACTTGTTAATAAAGCACGTGAAGAAGCGAAGAACTCTGTCTTATTTGATGATGGGGATGCATTACAAGGGACACCGCTTGGAGATTATGTAGCGAATAAAATAAATGATCCGAAGAAGCCTGTGGATCCTAGTTATACACATCCATTATATCGTGTAATGAATTTAATGAAGTATGACGTCATCTCTCTTGGGAATCATGAATTTAACTACGGTTTAGACTATTTAAACAAAGTAATTAGTAAAACAGAGTTCCCGGTTATTAACTCGAACGTCTATAAGGATGATAAAGATAATAATGAAGAGAACGACCAAAACTACTTTAAACCATATCATGTTTTTGAAAAAGAAGTAGAAGATGAATCAGGTCAAAAACAAAAAGTGAAAATTGGCGTAATGGGATTTGTTCCACCTCAAGTTATGAACTGGGATAAAGCGAATTTAGAAGGAAAAGTGAAAGCAAAAGATATAGTTGAAACAGCGAAGAAAATGGTGCCAAAAATGAAAGCAGAAGGTGCAGATGTTATCGTTGCACTAGCGCATTCCGGTGTTGATAAGAGTGGATACAACGTTGGCATGGAAAACGCGTCGTATTATTTAACAGAAGTTCCTGGTGTAGATGCAGTATTAATGGGACATTCACATACTGAAATGAAGGATGTATTTAATGGTGTTCCTGTTGTAATGCCTGGTGTCTTTGGAAGTAACCTAGGTATTATTGATATGCAATTGAAAAAGGTAAACGGAGAATGGGAAATACAAAAAGAGCAATCGAAGCCGCAACTACGTCCGATTGCTGATAGTAAAGGGAATCCATTAGTACAATCCGATCAAAGATTAGTTAATGAAATTAAAGATGATCATCAAGCGACAATTGATTATGTGAATACAGCTGTAGGAAAAACGACAGCGCCAATTAATAGTTATTTCTCATTAGTACAAGATGATCCTTCTGTACAACTTGTGACAAATGCACAAAAATGGTATGTAGAAAAGCTATTCGCTGAAAACGGACAATATAGTAAATATAAAGGAATTCCAGTATTATCTGCAGGAGCACCATTTAAAGCGGGTGGCCGAAACGGTGCTACATATTATACGGATATTCCAGCAGGGACGTTAGCAATTAAAAACGTAGCGGATTTATATGTATATCCAAATACGTTATATGCTGTAAAAGTAAACGGGGCACAAGTAAAAGAATGGCTTGAAATGTCTGCTGGTCAGTTTAATAAAATTGATCCAGCGAAAACAGAAGAGCAGCCACTAGTAAATATAGGTTATCCTACATATAATTTTGATATTTTAGATGGTCTAAAATACGAAATTGACGTGACGCAACCAGCGAAATACGATAAAGATGGTAAAGTTGTAAATGGAAATACGAATCGTATTGTAAATATGACGTATGAAGGTAAGCCTGTAGCTGACAATCAAGAGTTCATCGTAGCTACAAATAACTATCGTGGAAGTAGTCAAACGTTCCCTGGTGTAAGTAAAGGGGAAGTTGTATACCAATCACAAGATGAAACACGTCAAATCATTGTGAAATATATGCAAGAAACACCAATTATTGATCCAGCAGCAGATCAAAATTGGACGTTTAAGCCGATTGTTGCAGATAAATTAAATACAACATTTGATTCTTCACCAAATGCACAAAATCATATAAAGAAAGATGGAAAGATATCATATGTTGGACCATCTGAAAATGAATTTGCTAAATATGCAATTGATATAACGAAGAAGAATGATGATAAGGAAACTGGTGGAGAGAATCCAACGACGCCACCAACAGGTGAAGGCAATAACGGAGAAAATCCAACGACACCACCAACAGGTGAAGGTAATAACGGAGAAAATCCAACAACACCGCCAACAGGTGAAGGCAATAACGGAGAAAATCCAACGACACCACCAACAGGTGAAGGCAATAATGGAAATGAACCAAAACAAGATGGAAATAATACAGGATCTGGACAAACTACAACGGATAATCAAAACTCAAAAGAAACAACAACTGTAAGTGAAAATAAAGAAGAACGTGATTTACCGAAAACAGGTACAAGTGTTGCTTCTACAATTGGAGCAGGTCTGGCGTTTGTTGGAGCGGGATTACTTATGTTATTTAGAAGAAAGAAAGCGAATAGATAGCCGAGAAATATAAAAAGGATTACCGATTAAGGTAATCCTTTTTATTATATTATGAAACTGGTAATGCTTTTTCTTTCTTCCATGAAAGGCCAAATCCAGTAAAGCCGACGATAATTGTTAAGACTGGGCAAGCTAAACAGAAGATTGCGTATGGAAGGTAATCGAATGTTGGAACGCTAAGGACGTTTGTTAAGAATACGCCACTTACACCCCATGGTACGAGCGGGTTAATAACTGTACCTGCATCTTCTAATACGCGTGATAAATTACGACGTTCTAAACCGACTTCATCGTATTTATTAGCGAATGCTTGTCCTGTTAAAACGATTGATAAGTACTGCTCACCAAGTAAGAAGTTTACACCAATTGCAGTTGAAGCAGTAGAAATAATTAAGCGTGTGCTATTTTTTACGAAGCTAGAGATAATATTCATCAGCTGCGCTATAATACCCATTCCTTGTAATAATCCTCCCATACAAAGAGCTAGGAAAATAAGAGCAATCGACATCATCATACTTTGTAGACCACCGCGAGATAGTAAGCTATCAATGTCTTTAATACCAGTTTTAGAAACGTAGCCGTCTTGCATAATTTTCATTAAATCAGCTAAAGAAGTGCTAGGTTTAAAAATAAAGAGAATAATAATTCCTACTACAATTCCTGCAAGCAATGTTGGAACTGCTGGAACCTTTTTAAATGCGAATAGGAACAGTAATAAAATTGGAATAAGTGTAACGATAGAAATTGTTGTGTTTTTTTCTAACGTGCTAATAAAGTTTGTGAAGTCAACGTCTCCACTAGTACCGCTTCCTAAAATGAAAAATGCGATAAAAGCAATAATGAAAGCAGGAACTGTTGTCCAAAGCATGTTACGAATATGCTCAAATAAATCTACACCCGTTACAGCAGGAGCTAAGTTTGTTGTATCAGATAAAGGAGACATTTTATCTCCAAAGAATGCACCAGAAATAATTGCACCAGCGATCAGAGCTGGATCGTACCCGAGAGCACTACCCATTCCCATAAAGGCAAGTCCTACAGTTGCGGCAGTTGTAAAGGCACTACCGATACTTGTTCCAACAATTGCACAAACAACAAAAACGGTTGGGACGAAAATTTTAGGAGATACAAGCTGGAAGCCGTATACCATTAAAGTTGGAATTGTTCCAGCAGCTATCCAAACACTAATTAATACGCCCACAAGTAAGAAAATAAAAATAGATGGAATACCAGCTGAAATACTACTGATCATCCCTTTTTCCATAGTAGACCAAGAGATTTTTTTCATAAATCCAAATGCTAATAAAAGAACGATACCAAATAAGATTGGGATGTGTGGTGAAACTTCTAATTGGATAACACTAAAGCCAATACAGAAAAAGATAAATAATGTTAAAAGAACAGATTCAATTTTTGAAACCATTGTTTTTCCCTCCTAAGTAATTTAAAATAGCTCTTTTTTATATGAAATTCGCCAATATTGTATATTTCCTTCTAAAATTTAGAATTTTGCGACAAATTATCGGTAATTGTCAACATCTCAATATGATACGGAAATGATTGGATAAAAAAAACGCCCCTGCATATAATTATGCAGGGACGAAGAAATCGCGGTACCACCCTAGCTTGTGAAAGGAATGTATCACAAAATAAAGGGTCATATGATATGCGCTCATAAAATAAAAACGCCCCTGCAATATATGCAGGGACGAAAAATTCGCGGTACCACCCTAAATTGTGAAACAGTTTCATTTCACCACTCTTTAGACATAACGGTCTAAACCGTCTTTCACTACTCCTCACGTTTCGTAAAAGAAGCTCCAGGGGGTAATTCATAAATCGCTCTGTACTGGTTCGCACCGACCACCAGCTCTCTGAAATCAGAAAACGAAATACTACTAAATCCTATCAACGCCGATTCATATGATGTTAGTTAAATTTTTATCATATATTCATCATACATGTCAATAAAAACATTCGATATTTTTTTAGGGAAATAAAGGAGAAATGTTTTTCATACTGTAAAAATGTGCGTTATAATGAATTTGAAAGGGGAGGAAAGAGTGAAGAAAAAAATAATTCTTTTTACCACCTTACTAGTCGTTGGCGGAAGTGCTGGAATTTACACAGCTTTTGCAGCTGAATCAGAGCAGTCGAAACAAAAGCAAATACAGCAGTCAGAAGTGAAGAAAGTGAAAGAAACTGAAGAGAAGAAATCGATGGAAAAAGCAGCTACGAAACTAGGAGTTTCTACTGAGGGGAAAACAAAAGAAGAGGTTACAAAAGAAGTAGATACCGCTAGATTTGAGCAGCGCCATGATTTGTTAATTGAGCATGCTAAGCAACTTGGAATTGATACAGAAGGAAAAAAAGATGAAGAGATTATTTTAGAAATTGGAAAGATACAACATGGAAAGTAGAACAACTTATCGTATGATAAGTTGTTCTTTTTTGAGAACTATTTGATTTAAAAATAATTGACAGTCATTTGTTTTTAATGTTAACTATATTTATAAATAAGTTAACATTAGGGGTGACAATTGTGGCTGTTAATAGTAACACGAGTGAAAAATCGTTTTATACATATGAAGAATTATCGAAGAAGAATAAAGATTACGTATGGCACCCATTTACACAAATGAAAGATTATTTAGAAGAAGATCCTGTCATTATTGAACGTGGAGAGGGAAGAAAGCTATACGATGTAAATGGAAATGAATATTGGGACGGTGTTTCATCTATTTGGTTAAATGTTCATGGGCATCAAGTACCAGAACTAGATGAGGCAATTCGCGAGCAATTAAATAAAATTGCTCATTCTACTATGCTAGGACTTGCTAACGTTCCATCTATTTTATTAGCAGAAAAAATAATTGAAGTTGTACCAGAAGGTTTGAAGAAAGTATTCTATTCAGACTCTGGTTCTAGCGCCGTTGAAATTGCAATTAAGATGGCCTTTCAATATTGGCAGCATAAAGGAAAACCGAAAAAACAAAGATTTGTTACATTAAAAGAAGCATATCACGGTGATACGATAGGTGCTGTTTCAGTAGGAGCAATAGACTTGTTTCACCAAGTGTATAGTTCACTATTATTTGAGGCAATTAAAATGCCGTATCCATATACATATCGTTCTCCTTATGGAGATAATAAGGAACAAATTGTAAAGAAACATTTAGAAGAAATGGAAGAAATGCTACAAGAAAAACATGAAGAAGTAGCAGCTATTATTGTGGAGCCATTAATGCAAGGTGCTGGTGGGATGATTACAATGCCAAAAGGATACTTAAAAGGGCTTCGCGATTTATGTACAAAATACAATGTATTATTTATTACAGATGAGGTAGCGACTGGATTTGGGCGTACCGGGAAAATGTTTGCATGTGAACACGAGGATGTAACGCCAGACATTTTAACAGCCGGAAAAGGTTTAACAGGTGGTTATTTACCAGTGGCAATTACGGTAACGACAGATGAAATTTATAATGCCTTTTTAGGAGGCTATGAAGAACAAAAAACGTTTTTCCATGGTCATAGTTATACAGGGAATCCGTTAGGGTGTGCCGTAGCAATTGCAAATTTAGAACTATATGAAAAAACTAATTTAATAGAAGATGTTGCGTATAAAGCAGAATATGTAGCGGCACAATTAGAAGCTCTTAATGAATATAAGCATGTAGGAGATATTCGTCAGTGTGGGCTAATGGTTGGTATTGAACTTGTGAAGAATAAGGAAATGAAAGAATCGTTTGAATGGACAGAAAGAGTCGGCGTTCAAGTATGTAAACGTTCAAGAGAGCTGGGCATGATTTTGCGACCACTCGGTAATACGATTGTATTTATGCCTCCTCTTGCATCTACGGTGGCTGAGATTGATGAGATGTTACGCATTTTATATAAAGCAATCTCGGATGTTACGGAGGGAGAGTAATGAGTGGTTT
The DNA here is from genome assembly GCF_038007445.1 of Bacillus sp. FSL P2-0099. Lineage (NCBI taxonomy): Bacteria > Bacillati > Bacillota > Bacilli > Caryophanales > Bacillaceae > Bacillus > Bacillus sp. FSL P2-0099. The sequence goes on along the minus strand of NZ_JBBOXE010000001.1, from coordinate 4,074,537 downwards.
CTTTATAACAGCAACGGATACAGAAGTTGGCAAAACGGTAGTGACAGGAGCATTGGCAGGTATATTTCGAGAGCGTGGACATAATGTTGGTGTATATAAACCGTTGCAAAGTGGACATGTTGCATCAAATCCTGAGGGTGATGCAGCAAGATTAAAAGCATTATCGGGTGTACCGACAGAAGAAGATGAAATTTGTCCTTATTCCATTGAAGAACCACTTGCTCCGAGACTTGCCATGAAAAGAGCTGGAAGGACAGTAACGTTAAAAGAAATTACTGCTCACTATAATGAACTACTAAAAGAGTTTAATAGCCTATTTGTAGAAGGGGCTGGTGGGCTTGCAGTTCCATATACAGAAGATGCTTTAGTGATTGATTTTGCAAAAGAATTACAGCTTCCTCTTATTGTAGTAGCGCGTCCTACGCTTGGGACAGTTAATCATACTATTTTAACAATTTCTTATGCAAAAGCACATGGATTAAAAGTAGCAGGTGTAATTTTATCTGGATGTAAAGGATATGAAAAAGAAAGAGTGCAAGAAAATAAAATAATGATTGAGGAGTTAAGTGGCGTGCCGGTTTTAGGGTTATTACCATTCCTTGAAGGAGAGTTTACAAAGGAAGAATTATTAGGGGCGGCAAAAGAGCATATTATGATTTCAAAATTAGAGGAGCTCATCCAAAATGAATCAAATGTGGCGCACGCATCTTCAATCTAAAGTAGAACAATTAAAGGAGCAAGGGCAGTATCGTAATTTACATGTAACAGAGAAAGCGGAAGAGACATGGCTTATTCGAAATAAGAAAAAGATGCTAAATTTAGCATCGAATAATTATTTAGGATTAGCTGGAGATGAAAGGTTGAAAGAAGCTGCTATTGCCTGCACGAGAAAATATGGAACTGGAGCGACAGCATCTCGTCTCGTTGTAGGAAATTATCCATTGTATGAAGAGGTTGAGAAAATTATATGCAACTGGAAAGGTACTGAAAGAGCATTAATTGTAAATAGTGGGTATACAGCAAATGTAGGTGCTATATCTGCTTTAACCTGTCGTCACGATATGGTTTTTAGTGATAAATTAAATCACGCAAGTATTGTTGATGGAATTATATTAAGCGGAGCAGAGCATAAAAGATATCGTCATAATGATTTGGATCATTTAGAAAAGATGTTGCAAATAGCGTCACCAGAAAAGAGAAAATTAATCGTAACAGATACGATTTTTAGTATGGATGGAGATATTGCATATTTGAGAGGCTTAGTTCAGCTGAAAGAGAAATACGGGGCAATCATTATAGTTGATGAAGCACACGCAAGTGGAATATATGGAATCGGTGGAGCTGGACTATCTCATATAGAAAAAGATATCGCTCAAAAAATTGATATACATATGGGGACGTTTAGTAAGGCTTTAGGGTGTTATGGTGCGTATTTAACGGGTGATTCCATTTATATAGAGTATTTACAAAATATGATGAGAAGCTTGATTTTTACTACAGCTTTACCACCAGGAACATTAGGGGCGATCCGAAAAGCAATTGAAATTGTGAAAGAAGATAACGAAAGAAGAGAGCGACTTATAGAGAATGGTGCATATTTCAGGACGCATTTACAAGAAGCTGGTTTTGATATTGGGAATAGCTCAACTCATATTGTACCGATTGTAGTTGGGTCAAATGAAAATACTTTACGGTTTAGTGAAAGGTTACAAGAGGTAGGTATCGCAGCCATTGCAATTCGTCCGCCGACTGTTCCGGTTGGTAGTTCTCGAGTCCGTTTTGCAGTTACGTCACAACATACAATAGCCGATTTAAAATGGGCTATTCAGCATATTATACGCATTGGTAAAGAAGAGGGGTTTTTAGTATGAAAGAGCTAAAGCTTATTTTTATTCCAGGATGGGGAATGGAAGAAGGTGTTTGGACTTTGGTTCTGCCGTATTTTAAAGGATATTCTGTTCAATGTATAGATTGGCGTAACGTGAAAGAACAAAGTGAATTTGCGGGGCGAATAATAGATGTAGCGCAGGATGAAAATGTAATTTTAGTTGGATGGTCACTAGGAGCGTTAGCGGCAGTACAAGCTTATAAAAAGATTAAGGCCCAAGGTATGGTACTAATTGGTGGTACCGCTAAATTTACCAATACAAGTGACTATACAAGTGGATGGAATTCCTTGCATGTAGAACGTATGAAAAAGAATTTAACGAGAAAAAAAGAAGATACTTTGAAGCGTTTCTATGAAAATATGTTTACAAAAAGTGAGCTGAGGGAAAATACGAGTTTTGAAGAGGTTGCGCGGAAGTTTAAAGGAGACTCGATTCAGTCTTTAAAATTAGCCTTAGATTATTTAATAGAAACAGATATGAGAAACGAATTAACAAGTGTAAAAGTCCCTTTGTTACTTCTTCATGGAGAACAGGATGTGATATGTCCATTATCCGCAGCTCATAGTATGACAGAGAATACGAATGCTACGTTAAAAGTAGTAAGCGAGGCTGGGCATGCTTTATGCGTGACAAATTTTGAATATTGCGCAAACGAAATCATTCAATTTGTAGAGGGGATACGACATGATCAACAAAACGTTACTGCAAAAACGGTTTAACGGGGCGGCTGTATCCTACGATCAATATGCAAATGTACAAAAAAAGATGGCGCATTCGTTACTTTCTACATTGAAGGAACGATATAGTGAAACTTCATCGATACGTATTTTAGAACTTGGATGCGGGACAGGATATGTAACAGAGCAATTATCAAATTTATTTCCGAAAGCTCATATTACAGCTGTGGATTTTGCTGATGAGATGATTGCAGTCGCGAAAACTAGAAAAAGTTTGGGAAATGTGATGTTTCGATGTGAAGATATTGAACAATTAAAATTAGAAAATCCATATGATGTCATCATTTCAAATGCTACATTTCAATGGCTTAATGATTTAAAAGAGACAGTGAAAAATTTATTTAACTATTTGTCTGAAGAAGGAATATTATTATTTTCCACGTTTGGTAATACGACTTTTCAAGAATTGCATACGTCTTTTCAGCGTGCTAAGAAAGAAAAGGGGATATACAATTGTACTTCAATAGGACAACGATTCGTTTCGAAAGAACAGTTAGTGAATATATGCAAAAATCCATTAGGAAATGTACATGTTTCTGAAACGTGTTACATAGAAAGCTTTACAGAAGTTAGGGAGTTTCTACATTCTATTCGAAAAGTAGGGGCAACCAATAGTAATGAAGAGTCTTACTGTCAAAGCCCTTCACTCTTTCGTACGATGCTTCGTATATACGAAAGAGACTTCACGGGAAAAGAAGGGATAATGGCAACATATCATGCTTTATTTACGTATATAACAAAAGAGGGGAAGAGATGAAATGAAACAAGTACAAACAAAAAGGGATTGGAAAAAACTTGCATACGACGTAGTAGAAGAGAAAATGATTACGAAAGAAGATGCAATTGCAATATTAGAAGCTGATGATACAGAGGTTTTAGAAATTATGAATGCAGCTTACATCATTCGCCATCATCATTTTGGTAAGAAAGTAAAGTTGAACATGATTATAAATACGAAATCTGGATTATGTCCTGAAGATTGCGGGTATTGTTCACAGTCTATTATTTCAGAAGCACCGATTGATAAGTATGCATGGTTAACACAAGAGAAAATTGTTGAAGGAGCGCACGAAGCAATTCGTCGTAAAGCAGGTACATATTGTATTGTTGCATCTGGTCGTCGTCCGACGAATAAAGAAGTAAATCACGTTATTGGAGCAGTTAAGGAAATTCGTGAAACGACAGATTTAAAAATTTGCTGTTGTTTAGGATTTTTAAATGAAGATCAAGCAGGTCAGTTAGCAGAAGCTGGTGTGCATCGTTATAATCACAATTTAAATACGCATGCCAACAATTATGATAGCATTTGTTCAACGCATACTTATGACGATCGTGTTGATACAGTCCAAAAAGCGAAGCAAGCCGGTATTTCTCCATGCTCTGGGGCAATTTTCGGAATGGGAGAAACGATTGAACAGCGCGCTGAAATTGCCTTTGAATTACAACGTTTAGATGCGGATTCTATTCCGTGTAATTTCCTGGTTGCTGTAAAGGGTACTCCGCTTGAAGGACAAAAAGAATTAACACCTGTAGAATGTTTAAAAGTGCTGGCGATGATGCGTTTTGTAAATCCAACAAAAGAAATTCGTATTTCAGGTGGTCGAGAACTTAATTTACGTTCTGTACAGCCACTTGGTTTATTTGCAGCAAACTCTATCTTTGTCGGGGACTATTTAACAACAGCTGGACAAGAGCCGACTGCGGACTGGGGTATGATTGAAGATTTAGGATTTGAGATTGAAGAATGTGCGCTATAAGATAGATGAAAAGCAAACTCTTTAAAGGGGTTGCTTTTTTTTGTAAATAAAATGTAATAAAAGTCCATTAACGCTTGATAGTAGTCACTTTTGGACGAGAAAAATAATTTTGTGGACGAATTTTCCAAGCCCTAATTGTACATAGTAAAAATGTAATTTATATCGGGTTGGAGGATTTTACATGTACAAATACATATTAACTATTATGACCTGTCTGATTTTAATAAAAGCGATAAGTGCTGATCCAGTTAAGGCGGCTGAAAATCCTGAACAAAAAGAAATGCAACAAAGAATTGAACAGCATTTTCGAACGAAAGCTGAACATTTTGGGCTTGAAACAGAAGGAAAAGATTTAAAAGAAGTGAGGAAGGAAATTTCTATTATAGAAGAAGCGGAAAAGAGAGAAAATGTGTGGAGAACAGCACAAACACTTCGTATACAAACAGAAGGAAAAACAATGGATGAATTAATAAAAGATGTCCGGAAAAAAGTAAAAAAATAAAAAAGAGGCCGCAGCCTCTTTTTTATTTTTTTATGCCCATTGTTTTGATAAGTGAGCCATTTCAATGGCAGCAACTGCTGATTCATAGCCTTTATTACCAGCTTTCGTGCCCGCACGTTCAATCGCTTGTTCGATCGTTTCTGTCGTTAATACACCGAAAATAACTGGGATGTCTGTTTGTAGTGATAAGGATGCAACACCTTTTGCTACTTCATTACAAACGTAATCATAATGCGTTGTAGCACCGCGAATTACTGTACCTAATGTAATAACAGCATCATACTTTCCGCTACTAGCCATCTTTTTAGCGATTAAAGGAATTTCGAATGCACCAGGAACCCATGCAACATCAATATCATTTTCTTCTACACCGTGACGCTTTAATCCGTCTAAAGCACCGCCAAGTAACTTGCTTGTAATAAATTCATTAAAACGTCCAACAACAACCCCAACTTTTAATCCTGTACCAACTAAATGACCTTCGAATACCATAATGTATCTCTCCCTTAATTATAAGTTTAGTAAATGTCCTAATTTGCTTGCTTTTGTTTGTAAATACGTTTTATTTTCTTCTTTTGTTGGCATTTGTAACGGTACACGCTCGGTTACTTCTAAATCGTAACCTTGTAAGCCAGCAATTTTTCGTGGATTATTCGTTAATAATCGTAAACTTTGTAAGCCTAAATCTTTTAAAATTTGAGCGCCAATACCGTAATCACGAAGATCAGCTGGGAACCCAAGTTTTTCATTTGCTTCTACAGTATCTAACCCTTCTTCTTGTAACTTATAAGCGCGGAGCTTATTCAGAAGGCCAATGCCTCGTCCTTCTTGTCTCATATAGAGAAGAACACCTTTTCCTTCACGCTCAATTTGAGCAAGTGCAGCATGTAGCTGTGGTCCGCAATCACAGCGGCACGAACCAAATACATCTCCTGTTAAGCATTCTGAATGAACGCGTACAAGTACAGGTTCGCCTGTTGAAATATCACCTTTTACGAGCGCGATATGTTCTTTCATATCTAATGAGTTAGAATAGCCAATTGCATGGAAAGTACCGAAATCTGTAGGTAATGTAATTTCCACTTCTCTTGTCACAAGTGTTTCGTGATGGCGGCGATAAGCAATTAAATCTTCTATTGTAATCATTTTTATATCAAATTGTTTTGCGCACTCTAGTAAATCAGGTACACGTGCCATCGTACCGTCCTCATTTATAATTTCGCAAATGACTCCAGCTGGTTCTGCTCCGCAAAGTTTGGCTAAATCGACAGCGGCTTCTGTATGACCAGCACGGCGCAGTACACCGCCTTCTTTCGCAATTAATGGAAAGATATGTCCAGGGCGATTGAAATCAGAGCCTTTTGATGCAGGGTTTAACAATTCTTGTATTGTAGTTGCACGTTCATGAGCACTAATCCCTGTTGTTGTAGAAACATGATCAATGCTCACTGTAAACGCAGTGTGATGTGAATCTGTATTATGAGATACCATTGGTTCTAACTGTAGACGTTCTGCGTACTCCTCCGTAATGGGTACACAAACGAGACCACGACCGTGTGTAATCATAAAATTAATCGTTTCTGGTGTAATGTACTCTGCTAAAGCAATAAAATCGCCTTCATTTTCTCGGTTTTCATCATCACATACGATAACAACTTTTCCTTGTTTTAAATCTTCTAGAGCTTCTTCAATACGATGAAACATTGTGCTTCCTCCTTATAGAAATCCGTTTTCTTGTAAAAAGCTTTCGGTCATTGAACCAGTTTTTTTTGCGGGCTTTGAGATAAAGCGTTCAATATATTTTCCAATCATGTCACACTCAATGTTTACGATGTCCCCGGCTTTTTTTTCTCCGATTATAGACTCGCTTACTGTGTGGGGGATGAGTGAAATTGTAATTGAAGATTCGTCTATATCAAATATTGTTAAGCTAGTGCCATCAACAGCAACGGATCCTTTATGCAAACAATAGCGTAGTAATTCATCAGAAATTGCTATTTTGTAATAGATGGCATTGTAATGTTGTTTTTTAGTTAAAATCGTACCGATGCCATCGATATGTCCGGTGACGAAATGTCCACCGAATCGTCCGCTTGCAGCCATCGCCCGTTCTAAATTCACCTTGGCACTTGGCTTTAGCATACGAAGTGATGTTGCTTTCATTGTTTCAGGCATTGCGTCGACAGTGAATGAAGTAGTCGTAAAAGTAGTTACTGTTAAGCAAATGCCGTTAACTGCGATACTATCACCTAATTTGACATCCGATAAAATTTGCTTTGCGCTAATAGTTAGCTTCATTGCTTCACCACTTTGAGTCATGCTTGATATCGTTCCTAACTCTTCTACGATTCCTGTAAACATTCCGTCACCTCGCTTTTTAAGGTTGCAACAATTTTTATATCATTACCGATTTGTTTCATCTCTTGAATTGTTAAGGAAAGTGCATCTTGTAACTTCGAAAAACCAGCTCCGCCAAATAAGGTGGGTGCATCTTTTCCACCAATTAATTTCGGGCTTATATAGGTCACGATTTCATTAAAACTATTTGTTTTTAAGAAGTTTGCATGCACCGTTTGACCACCTTCAACGAACAGAGAAAGAATTTGTTTCTCACCGAGCAGGGATAGGACATCTTGTATTTCAATTTGCTGTGTTTTCATTTGGAATACAGCTATATTGTTAGATTCATAAGACGCTATTTTCTCTTTGTTTACATCCTTACCGACAATAATCCATGTCGGAGTTAAGCCATCTGTTATGACATAAGAAGATGGCGGCGTTCGTAAGTGGGTATCTAAAATAACGCGTATAGGATGTTTACCTCCGTTTGGAATTCGTGTTGTTAAGTGTGGATTATCAGTTAGAACTGTATTCACACCGACTAGAATAGCATCATGTATATGACGATATTGGTGAACGTCAGCGCGTGCTTCTTCGCCTGTAATCCACTTACTTTCACCGGTTATAGTTGCTGTTTTTCCATCTAAGCTCATTGCTGTTTTTATTGTTACAAAGGGACGTTTCGTTTTCATATAGTGAAAAAAGTATCGATTTAATAAAGTGGCTTCCGCCTCAAGAACACCAGTAGTTACCTCGATTCCAACTTCTTCTAATCTCCTTTTTCCATTGCCGGAAACGAGTGGATTGCAATCAAGAGTAGCAATTACAACACGCTGAACTCCTTTTTCAATGAGTAATTCACAGCAAGGGGGTGTTTTTCCAAAATGGCTACACGGTTCAAGTGTTACATAAACGGTAGCGTCTTTTGCTCTTTCACCAGCCATGTGAAGAGCATGAACTTCAGCATGTTCTTCACCAGCACGCATGTGGGCACCCATTCCAACAATTTTTCCATCTTTAACAACAACGGCACCAACCATAGGATTTGGGCTTGTTTGTCCCGATGTTCCTTGTGCTAACTGCAAGGCAATCCTCATATATTCTTGATCTGTCATTCTTTTCACCTCTCCTGAAAAAATCAAAAAAACCCAAGGATTTTATATCCTTGGGGTTTGGGAGACGTGATTTCTAGAAATATAGTTCGAATACGAAAGTATAGGAAAGAAACCTAACGATGACTGATATTTTGGCATAAGGAAAAAACCTAGCAAAATATCAAATTCTTTCAACGCTAGTCGTATCTTTTTATTTCAGTATAGAAACATAACTATACAAAATAAAACATATATAAAGATTCAAAATGAAACTTTAAAAATATGCATACTGAAATAAAAGTGTATTCGCTATATAAAATTACTAGAAAACATATCCTTCTCCCATCCAGACTATACTGTCGGCCCTAGAGTTTCACTAGATCCACCGTTTTCGCGTTGAAAACGGGTCACGGACTTAGAAGCTATCGCTTCATCACCGCCGGTTGGGAATTTCACCCGACCCCGAAGGATGTTGTTTGCTCACATTATAGCACAAAAAAGAAAAAAGCATAGTAAAAAATATTCGAATGTGAAGAATTGTTTGAAAATATATACCGATTTGAATGGGGAAGAAAGTAATAGAAATGTGGAAAGGGGAAGGGCTGTATAGGCTTTGATCAAAAGAAAAAACATACACAAATAAATGTGCATGCTCTTTAAATATTTATTCTGCCTCTGGTGCTCTAACAACAGACTCGAATTTTCCTTTATGCGAAGCATCGCAATAAGGCATGTTTTTTGATAAACCACAACGACATAAAGAAAATGCTGGTTTTGCTGGGAATACATTCCCTTGTGAGTCAACTAATTCCACGTCCCCTGTAACGCGAAAAGAGCCATTATCATTCACTTTAATTTGTACTTTTGCCAACGTTATCCCTCCTTTCCAAACGCTTACTCTCATCATATAATTAGGGAGAGTACTTGACAATATAAAAAGAGCGCTTTGTTTGAGAGAGAAGAGAGTGTTATAATAGTTTTTATAACTGACTAGAGTAAGGTGACGAAAGATGGATAAAAAATTACACACACTACAAAATATTGCAAATGAGCGCACATGGGCATCATTTTTGAATGATAATCATCCATATAGTTTACTTCATTGGTCAATCGCAGGTGTAGGACAAGAACCGAAAGATGTTTGGTTACTTCAAGATGAGGTAACTTTTCAAACGACGGAATTCCCAACGCTAGACGAGGCAGTAAAGTGGATTTCTGAAAATATGGAACAAGTTACAGACGTTTTAGCGCAGTAAAAAAACAGGCTTATGCAAGCCTGTTTTTTGTTTCTTTTACATATGTGTTTAAAAATTGATCGATGGCATCTTCGTACTCTTCTTTATTTTCATTATAAGAGCAAGCGTGTGCACCATGTTCTGCAATATAAAGCTGTTTATTATTTTCTTTCGCTTCATAAAGTGATTTCGTCATATCAGATAAAATATAGTCATCATCTTTACTATGAATAAAGAGAACCGGATTGTTAATATTTTTTATACAATCAATTGGTGAAACTTCACGAATTGTATAGCCATCACGAACTTTTAAAAAGGCATTTGCTAAAGGTAATAAAGGCCATTTTGGCAAATGAAACTCAACTTTCAAACGATGTTGTAACTGTCCATAAAAATCAGAGAAAGGACAATCAGCAATATAAAAATCAGCACCATCTTCTACAAATCCTGCATATTGAAGAAGAGTTGCAGCGCCCATAGATTCACCATGAATTCCGAGTGTAATATTCGTTCCGAAACGATCCTTTAGCCAGTCAACTACTGACTTTAAATCATGTTTTTCATAATAGCCATAACTTGTTGTTTTACCACCGGTTTTACCATGACGGCGATGATCATAAATAAATACGTTATATCCTCTATTTAAAAATAAGTTTGCATATTTAACGGAATTCATTTTATTTACAGTCACACCGTGGCAAAAAATCATAAATTTATTGGAATGACCAGCTGGCATGTAATATCCGTGAAGTTCGTATCCGAATTGAGAAGGGATGTGAACCTCTTCTTTTTGAATAGCCTTAAAATCGTCCAAATGAAAATGCTTTTTCGTTTCGCGTTCTAAAACTTCTTCCTCTGTTTTTTTCTTCAAGTACATAACTTTATTTGTAAAGAAAATCCCAATCGCAGTTAGTGCACCTAGTATAGTAAACAATGCTGTAAAAAAACGTTTCATACTTTACCTCATCCTCCAAATACCTCTACATGTGATACACTAACATTGTATCACAATGATGTGAAAAGGGGAGAAATCGTGTATGGTTCATATACAAAAAATCACACCAGAAATGAAAGAAGTAATTCAGGATTTTATGTGTGAAAATTGGGGAAGCTCAATGATGGTCTCGCGAGGCAGAGTACATCAATTAGAAGAATTACCTGGTTTTATTGCACTTAGAAATAACAGAATAGTGGGAATTATAACATATAAAGTGATAGAAAACATGTGTGAAATTGTATCGTTAAATAGTTTTGAGGAAGGGAAGGGGATTGGTACAAAACTGGTGGATTGTGTGTTGCAAGTGGCAAAAGAGAACGAATGTAAAAAAGTGTGGCTTATTACGACGAATGATAATATGAACGCACTTCGTTTTTATCAAAAACGTAACTTCATGATGACGAACTTGTATATTGATGCGGTAAAGGAAGCACGAAAAATAAAGAAAGAAATTCCATTTATTGGTTATGATAATATCGCGATTTCACATGAAATTCAGCTGGAGTATATTTTCTCCCGCATTAACGGGCAGTAAAACTCCCACCTCAAAATTCAGTTGGAGCAAAGAAGTTAGGTGGGAGATCCACTGCCCGTAAACGCCCGATTGGTTCAACTAATAATCAGTGGGGGATGAACAAAACCCCCACTGATTAAAGTTTCACTTTATGAGTAGAGTGGGAATTGTGTAACAATTTTCAGAAATATAAAACAATAACCTTGACGAATGTTATATTTTGGTTTAGTTTAAAATTGTAATCTATTACCATATTAAGGGGTGACGATGTGGCAACTATACGTGATGTTGCAAAATTGGCCGGTGTTTCAGTCGCAACCGTTTCAAGAGTCATTAACGAAAAAGGATATGTCCATGAAGATACGGTGAAACAAGTAAAAAAAGCAATTGAAGAATTACATTATAGACCGAATGCTACAGCAAAGCCTTTATTTAAACAGCCTTCAATGGTGATTGCATTACTTGTAGATAATTTGCATAATCCATCATACATCACTTTGCTCCGTTTCGTTGAGGAAATAGCATACAAAGAAGGGTATCAAGTAATAGTTTGTAATATAGAAAATAAGAATAGATACATAGATATGTTGGAGCAAAATAACATTGCAGGCGTTATAATGACGAAATCTGTTTTTCGAAGTATAGGAGACATCTCACTTCCTTTCGCTGTGCTTGAAGAACGACAATCTCTTATGAGCTATTATGAAAGTGGACAGAAAGCTGTTTCTTTATTAAAAGAGAAAGGCTGCCAGTTTCTTGCTTATATCGGTGAGGGAGTAGAGAGTGAAGAAATGGAAGAGCATGTGGCAGGATTTCTAGATACTGCTTGGAAAGAAGGACTTTCTTATCGAGAGGAAATTGTACAAGGGTATACGAATCAACAGTTTCTTGAATTGTTACAAAAGCATCCATACATAGATGGGGTTGTAGCTTCAAGTGATAAGGTCGCTATTGAGCTAATCAGGGCGGCGAAAACTCTTAATATTCATATACCAGGTAAGTTACAAATCATTGGATTTAACGGGAGTGTAGAGGGTGAATGGATAAGTCCATCATTAACGACGATTGGAAGTTATATCGAAGAAAATGGGGAAATAGCTTTTCAACAGTTAATAGGAAAAATAAAGAAGAAACAAGTGCGACAAGAAGAAGTGGAAACAGAATTTAGGTGCATTGAGAGAGAAACAACAAAGTAAAAGGTGCGTTTTTAAAACGCACCTTTTATAGTGTAATTGCGGCAATAAAGCCGAATATAAGTAACGGTATATTATAGTGTAGAAATGTTGGGACACATGTATCCCATATATGATGGTGCTGACCATCAGCATTTAAACCAGACGTTGGTCCAAGTGTACTATCAGATGCTGGAGAACCTGCATCACCAAGTGCACCAGCTGTACCGATAATTGCGATTGTAGCCATGGGACTAAATCCGAGCTGGACGCATAACGGTACGAAAATTGTTGTTAAGATTGGGATGGTTGAAAAGGAAGAGCCAATTCCCATCGTAACGAGAAGTCCAATAATGAGCATAAGAAATGCAGCAAGCGGTTTATTATTTCCGATTATATGTGCACTCGTTTGCACAAGAGATTCAACATGTCCAGTTTTTCGAAGAACAGCGCCAAATCCAGCGGCAGAAATCATAACAAATCCGATAAAGGACATCATACGCATTCCACTCGTTAAAATAGCATCGGCTTCTTTAAGAGGGAGGCTACCGCTAACTGATAAGACGATAATACCTGCTAAAGCACCAAAAATCATTGATTCTGTTGCTAATTGCACAGTTAATGTAGCGAGTATTGATAATAAACCCAAAGTAATGCTTCTTTTCGTATAGGGAACGATTTCATTCTGTGCAGCATGAATTTGTTCTGTTTCATATGTACGTGGTTTTCTGTATGTAATGAAAACCGCTACACATAATCCGATAATCATACCGATTGCTGGAATAGTCATCGCTTTTGGAATAAGTGCGACATCAAATGTAAGACCGCTTTGCGCAGCATTTGTTTGCAATACGTCATGAAAAATTTTTCCGAACCCTGCTGGAACCCACATGTAAGGGGTAATTAACCCAAATGTAATAAGACATGTTACAAGCCTACGATCCACCCTCAGCTCATTTAATACTTTTAAAAGTGCTGGAATTAAGATTGGGATGAAAGCGATATGAACAGGGATAATATTTTGTGAGAAACAAGCCATTGTTAAAATGATAAATAATATAAGTATTTTAGAATAGACTTGTTTTTTCGTGTCTTGTTCGTTGCCGATCCATTTTAAAGCTGATTGGATCATTGCATCAGGAAGTCCTGTTTTTGAAAGGGAAATAGCAAATCCACCGAGCATTGCGTAGCTTAATGCGATAGGAGCACTGTTCCCAAGACCGGCTGTAAAAGTACTAATTGTTTCTGAAATACCGAGTCCGCCGATAAGGCCGCCTGTTAAAGCTCCAACGATAATGGCGACAATGACTTGGACACGTAACAAACTAAGCAGTAGCATGACTGCTACTGCGATGAGTACAGCGTTCATAATAAATGTAATCTCCCTAATTTTTATTCTGTTAAGGCAAGCAAGTGTTTGTAGTGACATATACTTGCGACATATCATTATAAAATGTTTTCTATGAAATGTAAAAGCGCCTTTTGTTATTAATGTTGAAAAGATAGTTCTTGTTTAATTGATTGTAAAGATTTAGCGAATAACTCAGGCTCTTCTAAATCTGGAGAATGTGCCGAGTTTGGAAACCAAATCATCTTTTTAATAGGAGCTTGAATGATATCGCAATATTGTTGAACGAGTGCATAAGGAGTTTGATAATCATAGCGACCAGAACAAAAATAAACAGGAACAGATAAACTTGAAATAGATGAAAAGAAATCGATTGTCAGCATCTCTTCCCATAAAACTCCGGATTTTAAATTTCCTGCGAGAAATTTGAACCAATCTAATAGCGTATATTCAGGAGAAAAGAAGCCTTTTCGTATGAAAGAAAAGGAAGATCCATTTTGGATTGCTCCTCCGAATGTACCAAGCCACTTTCTTTGAATAATGAGGCGTCTCGTATCTAAAAAGGGTGGTTTCCCTAATTTTAAAAGAGAAGCTAATGCCTTTTTATGGTCATGCTTTTTGGCAGAGCTAATTAAATGTTGATATAGTAATTCTTCATTTTGCTTCATATGTACGATTTGACCGATGCCGATGTATGCTTCTATATATTCGGGACATTGATTAGCGATTTGTAGTCCGATAATACTTCCCCAAGAATGACCAGCGAGAAATAGTTTTTGCTTATTAAAGCGTTTGAGAAGATATTGAATAACCTTTTTTGCATCTGAAAAAAATTGATCAATCGTAAGATTTGTTTGGATGTCCCGCCATAAAAAGGATTTACCTGCCCCTCGCTGATCCCAATTAATAACGATAAAGTGCTTTTCTAACTCTTTTTGAAAATGGCGAATAAAGCCGATTTGTGCCATACCAGGACCGCCGTGACAGCATAATAAAATAGGCTGATCCACGTTTTGGCCGCGTATAAGGAGAGATTGTTTCCGGTCATTAATCATAACGCTTTCTATCGTAGCGATACTGTTAGGGATTAGTTGCTTCTTTTCGTTGTAAAACCGAGGGGTATGGCTACGAAAAAGCATATGTAAACCTCCTTTTCTTAAATGGTATGAATCGCACAGGCTCTTTCTTTTGCATATACTACTAGAAAATCATTGTATCATAACATACTGGTTTGATTTCAAGTTTAGGCGATTAAGAGAGGAGGGAGAATGTGACGATTGGAGAAATTATTGATTCTTTAAATAGACGCGAATCAATCGCTATTATAGCGAAACGGCTTGAAATGAGCCCATATACATTATCAAAGAAATTAAGGGTGATTGGATATGAATATGATGGAGAGCAGAAAAAACGTATCTTTATAGGTGATGGTGAAGAGCCACGTCATTTGCAAATACAAGAAGCTACTGCCCTTCAATATGCAAAAACAGACTATCAATTACTAATTTATGAACAATTA
The DNA here is from genome assembly GCF_038007445.1 of Bacillus sp. FSL P2-0099. NCBI lineage: Bacteria > Bacillati > Bacillota > Bacilli > Caryophanales > Bacillaceae > Bacillus > Bacillus sp. FSL P2-0099. The sequence goes on along the minus strand of NZ_JBBOXE010000001.1, from coordinate 4,059,433 downwards.
CAAAGCATTTATGAATTGCTAAGAAAAAGAGAAGAAGTAAGTGTTCAAATTATAAGTAAGAGCACAGAGAAAAAGAAACGAACCTTTTCGATTAATATAGAAGTATTAGCAAGACTAGATGTTATATCGGAATCAAAAGGGATTCAAAAGTCTAAAATTGTAGAAGAAGCACTACAGGAGTTTTTGCAACGGTATGATGTTAATCATGAAACGTATCCAGAGAAATAAAAGAAAGGATACTATGTTCCATATAAGAGCGTGTATCCTTTCTTTTATTTCATTTTTTGTTTTGTTTCGAAAAGTAATATAGGAACCAAACGGCATGATTTTGTTCATCAGCTGCTGCGCGCTGAAATGTTTCTTTCACTTGTTGATTTGTCGTTTCGTCAGCAATTTCTAAGTAAAAATCAACTGTTCGTTGCTCATCTTGCCGAATTTCAAGGATTTGAGTTCGTTCATTTATGTCTGGAGCTAAAGTAGCTAATCTAGCATAAAAATGAATGGCGCTATATTCTCCATTAATTGCTTTCTCAATACTACGAATGTGTTTGTCGATACAATGTATCGTCATTGTTTGATAGAAATACATACAAATCTTCCCATTATAGTTTTCTATATACTACGAAGAAACAAGGGGCTATGTGCGTATCCTTTACTGCACTAGAAGAATGACAATACGTATGACTCTAAAAGAAGAAGCTCCTTGCATATAAAAGGAGCTTCTTCTTTCGAGTGTCACGCACTAGTTTAAATAGTATTTAATTGTTTTTTTGAATACGTCCATCAATAATCGGCTGAATTGGTTCTTTCACTTGTTTTACATAATCGACTAATGCTTCAAAATCGTTTGGACCAGTTTCAGCATTTTTTCCATTTTTAAAGGATACGAATCCATCACCGCCAGAAGCTAGGAAAGCATTTGCAACTACGCTATACGTTTTAGAGGGAACTAATTCTTCACCATTTGTTAAACGGATATTCGTAACCTTTTCGTTATTTGGTTTATTTGCATCCCAAGTGTATTGAATACCTGAAATTTGAAGCATTCTCGTTGCTCCTTTTTGCCATTGTTGATTTAATATATCACGAATATCTTGACCTGTTAGATCTACTTTAATTAATTGGTTTCCGAAAGGCTGAATGCCGTATAATTCGCCCCATGTAATATCTCCAGCGTCTAGATCATTACGAATTCCACCAGGATTCATAAGAGCGATTTGTGTTTGCATAGTTTGGCGCTGGGCATCCGCAACTAAATTTCCAAGTGTAGATTCACCAGCATCGTTTTGTTTACGGTCGATAGGTGCTGTAGATTTTCCGACAACTTCATTTACAAGCGGTGCAATTTTTTCTTTATATTGATCTAACTTTTGTTTTACTTGTTTATCAGGCTCTACACCTTCATGGTACGTTGTAATAACTTCAGCTTTTTTCTTCACAATATCTTTTGTTTTTCTATCAATCGTTACATCTACATCAGAGAAAGCCATCCCGTAAGAGTTCGCTTGCACGATAAGTTTATTATTTACAGTACCATTTACGTACGTATGACTATGTCCGCCGAAAATAACATCAACTTCGGGATCTGTTTCATTTGCAATTCGAGTGAGGTCTCCATTTGTTACACCAGACTCATCAGTTGTTCCGCCGACATGTGCAAGGACTACGATAGATTTAACGCCGAGACGCTTTAATTGTTGTGTGGATTTATTAATAGCCTCTACTTCATCAGTGATTTCTACATTTTTAAGCATAGTAGGCATAACGACATTCGGTGTATCCGTTGTAACAACTCCAATGAACCCTACAGGAACTCCGTCAACCATTTTTACAGTGAATGGTGGTAAAAATAAGCGGCCAGTTGATTTATTATAGAAGTTTGCAGCGACATAAGGGAAGTTTGCTCCTTTGAAATTCCCTGTTTTTTCATGATATCCACCATAAATGAGACGTCGCATTTCCTCAATGCCTTCATCAAATTCATGATTTCCAATTGTACCAACATCAAACTTTAAATCATTTAAAAATTCAATTGTTGGTTCGTCCTGTAATAATGCGGAAACTGGTGGGCTGGCTCCGACAATATCACCGGCATGTACGAGAAGTGTATTAGGGTTTTGTTTTTTGCGTTCTTTTAAATAAGTAGCTAAATAATCAGCGCCACCAGCTTCTTTATTGTTAACTTTTTTTACAGTATCTAGTTGACCATGTAAATCATTAATACCAAGCATTTGTACGTCTATGTATCGGTTTTGTTCGGCAGGAGTCTGAGATGGAGGAGCGGCGAATACGCTTGAAAAAGTAATAGTACTTAAAACAGCAACAGCAGGAATAATTTTTTTCCACATAATTAATTTCTCCTTTTTTTATAATCTGACATCATACGACATAATTTTAATAGATTACTAGGATTATATCTATATAAAAATTTAGTTTTTTCGAAAAATTAACATATTTACAAAAGATAAATAATAGAGTATGGAACCTTTTTTATTGTCGATTTCGCCATGTATCCTCTATAATGGAGAAAAAAGTAAAAGGTGAGTAGTATGAAGAAAAAGAAGCAAAGACAAACACAAAGACACTCTCAAATGAATCAACCAGAGAAAGAATCACTTACACTAGGTGATCAATTGAACGATTCGTTAATGCAACAATTAAAGAATAAGAAAAAAGAGTTGCAAGTGAGAGAAGAGAAAAAAGAGGCAGCAGAACAAGAAAGAAAGCGTAAGGAACAAAAAGAACGTGAAAAGAATAAATCATTTGAAGAACTGTTAAGTGAAAGTAGCCTTACTTGGAAAGACTTTAAATAATAAAAAGATGATCAGTGAAATGCCGCTGATCATTTTTTTGACGAGTTTGTAAGAAAAGGGGAGTTAGAATGAGGGAAATTGTAGTCGTTCCGTATGAAAATCATTGGAGTGAGAAATTCCAAATGGAAGCCGAAAGATTAAAATCGGCGATGCCAGAAATGGTGAAAGTCCATCATATTGGAAGTACGTCAGTGCCAGGACTGGCAGCTAAACCAATTATAGATATGATTATGGAAGTAGAGAGTATCGACAGAGTAGATCATTGGAATGAACGTTTTAAAGAGCTTGGTTACATCGTAAAAGGGGAAAATGGTATTTCAAGACGTCGTTATTTTATTCATGGGACTGAGGAAAAACGCTCGTATCACTTACACGTATTTGAAAAAGGAAATCCTGAGATAGTAAGGCATTTAGCATTTCGTGATTATATGATGGCTCATTGTGAAGAAGCAGAAGCGTATGCGACTTTAAAGAAAGAACTAGCTGAAAAATATACATATGATGGCACGTTGTATACAGAAGGAAAAAATGAATTTGTACGTAATGTTGATGAAAAAGCGAAGAAATGGATAGAAAGTAACGTGAACGACTGAGTTCATGTTATTTTCTAAAGGGGTATAAAATTATTATGTAAACTGTACGTATGTTTTGACATTTTGAATAAATCTTGTTGAAATAAAGTGGTGGTTTATAAAAAATGTAACATTGAAAGGGAGAACGAGTATGCATATTCCAACAACTACACTTCATAATGGCGTGAAAATGCCGATGATTGGTCTAGGCGTTTATAAAGCTAAAGAAGGCGACGAAGTTAAACAAGCAGTAAAAACAGCGTTAGAAGTTGGATACCGTTCGATTGATACAGCAACTGTATATGAAAATGAAAGCGGTGTCGGAGAAGCGGTTCGTGAATCTGGAATTTCGCGAGAAGACTTGTTTATTACAACAAAAGTTTGGAACGACGATCAAGGGTACGAGGAGACGCTCGAGGCGTTTGAAAAAAGTTTAAAGAAATTACAAATGGACTATGTAGATTTATATTTAATCCATTGGCCGATAAGAGGGAAGTATGTTGATACGTACCGTGCTCTAGAAAAGCTATATGAAGAAGGTAAAGTGCGTGCCATTGGTGTTTCTAATTTTCATAAACATCATTTAGAACTGTTATTACCAAATTGCAAAGTGAAGCCGATGGTAAACCAAGTTGAACTTCATCCAATGCTAGCGCAATTTGAATTGCGTGATTTCTGTCAAGGTGAGCAAATTCAAATGGAAGCATGGAGTCCTTTAATGAGAGGCGGCGAAGTATTCCAGCATCCAATTATTCAGGCTATTTCTAAAAAATATGAAAAGTCACCTGCACAAGTTATATTAAGGTGGGATATTCAAAGTGGGATTGTGACTATTCCTAAATCTGTTACGCCATCTCGTATTAAAGAGAACTTTACTATTTTTGATTGCTCATTAACTGAAGAAGAGATGGATCAAATTAATACGTTAAATCGTAATTTACATGTAGGAACGAATCCTGATAAATATGATACGTTATAAAAAAAGACTGCCGCCTAGTGTTGAGGGGCAGTCTTTTGCTTTTATCGGTATCAATATTTTAGCGATGCAAAGCATATGAATCATACTTAACAATCTTTTGAAGTTGTACATATTCTTCTTTTGTTAAAGATAACTGTTGGCTAGCTTGTATATTTTCTTGCAATTGTTGAATAGAGCTTGCACCAGGTATAACAGCTGCAACAGTTTCGTTATGTAAGCAATATTGAATAGCTGTTCCTGTTAAAGAGCTTTCTTGGGTTATTTCTTTTACACTCGCGAGTGTCGAATATAACTCATCGTAAGAATAAGAGAGGTAATCTTTTTCTTTTACTCTTTCTATCTTTCTTGCATTATTGTTAGTTAAAATCCCTTTTGCAAGTGGTCCGCGAGCAATAACGCTAATTTGCTGTTCATTAAGAAGCGGGAACCATTCTTCAGGGCGACGATTTAAAAGGCTGTATTCCATTAATATGCTAACGATATTTGATCGTTTTGCATACTCACGAATGACATTTGGACGTATAGAAGAGATACCATAATGACGAATAATCCCTTCTTTTTTTAATTCTTCAAAGGCTTCAACTGTTTCATCTATAGGATCTTCAATCGTCCCACCATGAAGTTGATATAAATCAATATAATCTGTTTGAAGTCTACGTAAACTCTCTTTTACTTCGGCCTTTATATAAGCTTTAGAAGGATCCCAAGACCAACCGTTTTTTTCTTCTGTCCATCGATTTCCAACCTTTGTTGTAAGAACAATTTGGTCACGTTTTCCTTTCAGAGCTTTTCCAACAAATTCTTCATTTAATCCATAATCGTATAAGTCTGCTGTATCAAAAAAATTAATTCCTAAATCGATTGCCTCATCGATAATACGCATAGCTTCAGCCTCAGATGCACCGAGAGACATACAGCCAAATCCAATTTCCGTAACATATAAATCTGAGTTTCCTAATTGACGTTTTTTCATAGGTCAACCTCCTTACTTTTATTGTACGAAAGGGGAAGGAGGTTGACAAACGTTTACTTTTTATTTGCTGTAATCCACTCTTGTACAGTTGTATACTCTTTTCCATATTGTTTTAGCTTATGACGAATTTGCCATGCTTTGCCGACTAAAGTGACGCGATTTGGTAAAATGTAAACTTTCATTTCTATCACGCTCCTTTCAATGTGGTAAAATGTATGAAGAACGATTAGGAAATAGAACAGGGAGATGAAGTAGTATGAGTAATCTTGCAGAAAGAACAGTAAAAACTGAACCGATTTTTGATGGTAGAGTTATAAAAGTTCGTGTTGATGATGTAGTATTACCAAATGGAGAAATGAGTAAACGTGAAATCGTAAATCACCCTGGGGCAGTTGCTATTATTGCTATTACTGATGAGGGGAAAATTGTACTCGTTGAGCAGTATCGTAAAGCTCTCGAAAAGGCAATTGTGGAAATTCCTGCTGGGAAGTTAGAACCTGGGGAAAAGCCAGAGGTAACAGCAGTTCGTGAATTAGAAGAAGAAACAGGATATGTATGTGAAAATATGGAGCTTATTACATCTTTCTATACATCACCTGGTTTTGCAGATGAGATTTTATATGTATATAAAGCGACAGGATTAAAACAAAAAGAAAATAAAGCAGCTTTAGATGAAGATGAATTTGTGGAATTAATGGAAGTGTCATTAGAAGAAGCGATTGATCTTATGAAAGACCTTCGCATACATGATGCTAAGACGATGTTTGCAGTACAATATTTACAATTACAAAAATAAACACTCGCCTAAGGCGAGTGTTTTTAGTTGATTTTTGCATATACACGTGCATCGCGTAAGCTGCCATCGGGTGCTAGGAAATCATTTTCCATTGTACCTTCTAAAATAAATTCTAGACGTTCTGCTAAGTTACATGCGTTTATATTTGTTGCATCAGTACGAATTTCAATTCTTCTAGCACCTAGTTTATCAAATGCAAATTGAATCGCACCTTTAATGGCTTCTGTCATATAGCCATGCTTTGTATAAGCGCTATGTAGCCAAAAGTGAAGTGAAAACTTTGGAATATCCCAGTTTTCAGGCTTGAGCGTAATAGCTCCGATGAATGTACCAGATACTTTATCGTATAAGTGGAAATCAAGTGTTTCACGAAGTAAAAACTGTCCGTGAGCTTCGCGAACAATTTCTTCAGCACGTTCTTCTGTTTCAGCTGTAATTGGCATCCATGGTAATAAGTCTTCTAGCGAAGCTTGGATTGCTTCATATACTTCTGTGCCATCACCTGGAAACGGCTTACGTACTTGCAAGCGCTCAGTTTGAAATAATGTTGGAAAATCTAATAATAATGGTTTCAAGAGAAATCCCTCCTATTCTCTACTTTTTAGTTTAGCAAAGTAGAGCGGAATTTCAATGCTAATTCGTCATACTTTTTTTCTTTCTTTCATACATTTTTAGTAAGAGTGTGAACGGAGGGAAGGAAAATGTGGCGAAAAACGTGGCAAGACCGTGTAATGTCTCACATACAGGAAAATTCTTCACTATATATATTTAATGCGGTTTTATTACTGATGGGAGTAATATTTGGAGCGATTCTTGTGAATAGTTTACAAATAAACCAAAAGCAAGATTTATCATTTTATTTACAGCGTTTTTTTGGACAAGTTTCTAAAGGAGAATTTGCTGTCGCAGGCGAAATGTTTCGAGAAAGTTACTTTTCGCAATTAAAATATATCGGTTTTATTTGGATTTTGGGGATTTCAATTATTGGGTTGCCGCTCATTTTTATCTTACTATTTTTAAAAGGGGTAGTTGTTGGATTTACAGTAGGTTTTTTAGTAAGTCAGCACGGATGGAATGGACTATTATTAGCATTTGTATCTGTATTGCCACAAAATTTAATTATAATTCCTGTATTTCTCGTAATGACAACAATTGCTGCAAGCTTTTCCTTACGCATGATTAGGCATCAATTTATTCGGAAAATAACTGAGCCACTATTACCGTTATTAATTCGCTATACATGCTTTTTTCTCGTGATTGGAGCGGTATTAGCTATTGCTTCCAGTGTCGAAGTGTATGCATCACCAGTTTTAATGAAAGAAGTTGTGGAGGCTATTAACAAACAATAAATATTTTTTGAGAATAATTATCAATTTGTTTTTATTGTTTTTCTTTTGACAGGAGCCCTTCTTCTGATATAATGGTGTAAGAGTGGCGAGGAGGGAGTAGTACCGAATGGAAGAAAGAATTGAACGAATTAAGAAGCAATTACATGCAGCGAGCTATAAATTGACACCACAACGTGAAGCAACAGTTCGTGTGCTGCTAGAAAATGAAGAAGATCATTTAAGCGCAGAAGATGTATACCTCCTTGTAAAAGAAAAGTCGCCAGAGATCGGATTAGCAACCGTTTATCGAACTTTAGAGTTATTGTCTGAGTTGAAAGTTGTCGATAAAATTAACTTTGGAGACGGTGTTTCGCGTTATGACTTACGCCAAGAAGGTGCACAGCGTTTCCATCATCATTTAATCTGTACACAATGCGGTGCTGTACAAGAAATACAAGAAGATTTACTTGGTGAAGTGGAGAATAAAGTGGAACGAGACTGGAGCTTTAAGGTGAAAGATCATCGTTTAACATTCCATGGGATTTGTAAAAATTGTCAAGAAAATGAAACGGATGAAAAATAACCTTTTCCTATTTAACTAGGAAGAGGTTTTTTATTTGAATAAGGTATAAATTGGTGAAAGCTTGGCATATGTTGTAATAACTTATATTTTGGAGGAATTTACAATGCGCCGAGCTTTAAAATTAACTTTTGATGGGATGAAAGTATTTTTATTATTTACAAGTTGTACGATTTTGTTTTATTTCGCTATACTATGGATAAATCAAGAATATGAAAGTTACCATCGTTATGAAAAGCCAAAAGAAGAGACTGTAGAAAAAGTATCAGGGAATGAGGAGCCGGAAAAGGATGCTTTCGTAAATAGAATGATGTTTTTCTATGAAAATGGGGAGTAGTGTAGATTGGAAGATCAATTAAAAGATTTTATTCATTATATGATTGTTGAAAAAGGGTTAGCGAAAAATACAGTTGTATCTTATGAACGCGATTTAAAAAGCTATGTGAAGTATTTGCAAAATGTAGAACAAACGAAGACGTTTCATGAAGTGACACGCTTGCATATTGTTAACTTTTTGCAGCATTTAAAAGAAAACGGGAAATCTTCAAAAACATTGGCGCGTCATATTGCATCGATTCGTTCGTTTCATCAATTTTTACTTCGTGAACGAGCAGTGGAGCATGACCCATCGGTACATATTGAAACGCCACAAGGGGAACGGAAATTACCAAAAGTATTATCAATCGACGAAGTGGAAGCATTGCTTCAAACACCGAAAACGGCAAGTGCTTTTGGGATTCGTGATAAGGCAATGTTAGAGTTGTTGTATGCAACAGGACTTCGTGTTTCAGAATTAATTGCATTAAATTTAGAAGATGTGCACTTAACGATGGGATTTGTTCGCTGTATCGGGAAAGGGAACAAAGAAAGAATTATTCCACTAGGAAGCTTAGCGACAGAAGCGATTCAAAAGTATATTGAAAAAGGAAGAAGAGAATTGATGGGTAAAAAAGCAGTAGATGCGCTCTTTTTAAACCATCATGGTAATCGATTATCGAGACAGGGATTTTGGAAAATTTTAAAACGGCTAGCGAAAGAAGCGAATATTGCAAAAGAGCTTACACCGCATACGTTGCGTCACTCTTTTGCTACGCATCTATTAGAAAATGGGGCAGACTTACGTGCTGTACAGGAAATGCTTGGACATGCAGATATTTCGACGACACAAATTTATACGCACGTTTCAAAAACTAGATTAAAAGATGTATATAAACAGTTTCACCCGAGAGCATAGTCACTATGCTCTTTTTTCATAGATTAAGAAGAGTGAACCATTTCACAGAAACTTCACAAACATTTCGTACATTGTTTTCAGCAGAAGACTAGAATATTACAATGTATTTCCTCTATACTAAATAAAGTATGAAGGAGGAAATGATGATGAAAAAACTTATTATGACTTTATTTATCGCGATGCTAGCATTGGCTGGCTGTAATACAAACAAAGAAGAACCGAAAAAAGAACAGAAACTGGAAGCTATAAAAGTAGCGGTTCAAACGAATCCGAAAGAAATTAAACCTGGTGAAAAAACAGAAGTACAAGCACTTGTTACACAAGGAAAAGAAAGAGTAACGGATGCTGATGATGTAAAGTTTGAGATTTGGAAAGATGGCGACGAGAAACACGAGATGTTAGATGGTAAGCATAAAGGAAAAGGTGTTTATGCAGTAGAGAAAACATTTGAAACTGATGGAGTATATCATATTATTCCTCATACAAATGCACGTGAAATGCATGTTATGCCAGAAACAAAAGTCGCTGTAGGAAATGCAAAAGTAGAAGATGCGAAAAAAGAAGAAGGTCATGGGGATCATAAAAGTGATACGATGATACATCTTATGGCTGGTGATATTAAAGCAAATGCTGAATCAACAATGAAAGTTCATTTGAAGCAAAAAGAAGAAGCGTTAACTGGTGCTGAAGTACAACTTGAGATTTGGAAAGATGGTGTTGAAAAGCACGAATTTATTCCAGCGAAAGAAGGAAATAAAGGAGAGTATGAAACGAAACATACTTTCAAAGAAAACGGTGCTTACAAAGTGAAAGTTCATGTTAAAAAAGGTGAACTACATGAACATAAAGAAGAAACAGTAGAAGTAAAATAAAAAGTAGCTCTTTAGAGCTGCTTTTTATTTTTATATTAGGAAATATGTTATAAAATGATTAGCACTTCTTTGCAGAATGGATTACAATAGAAGGGTAAAGAAAATGAGAAATTCTACGAAAATGTATTAAAAAGAAAGCGTAAACATGTTATGATATCAATATCAGATGTCTGACATCTGACTTGGAAAAACCTAGAAATGTTTTTTATTCGTTTGAAAGTAAAACGAAAAAGTTAGAGAATGATTTAAAGCAGTACTGTTTAATAATGAGGACGAAAGATAATTCCCATTGATAACAGTTTCACTTTATAGCGTTTTGAACATACTACAAGAAGTAGAACTGAACATATAGGAGGTTGCAGTTATGAATAAATATAAACGTATTTTCCTAGTCGTAATGGACTCTGTGGGAATCGGTGAAGCACCAGATGCTGAGCAGTTTGGTGATTTAGGTTCTGATACAATTGGTCATATCGCTGAACATATGAATGGATTACACATGCCAAACATGGTGAAATTAGGCCTTGGTAATATTCGTGAAATGAAAGGAATCTCTAAAGTAGAGAAACCGCTTGGATATTATACAAAAATGCAAGAGAAATCTACAGGTAAAGATACAATGACAGGTCACTGGGAAATCATGGGCCTTTACATTGATACACCATTCCAAGTGTTTCCTGAAGGATTCCCGAAAGAATTACTTGATGAATTAGAAGAAAAGACAGGTCGTAAAATTATCGGTAATAAACCAGCTTCTGGAACTGAGGTACTTGTTGAGCTTGGTCAAGAACAAATGGAAACAGGTTCTTTAATTGTTTACACTTCTGCTGATAGTGTATTACAGATCGCAGCTCATGAAGAAGTAGTACCACTTGAAGAGCTATATAAAATTTGTAAAATCGCACGTGAATTAACATTAGATGAGAAGTACATGGTAGGGCGTGTTATTGCTCGTCCGTTCGTTGGAGAGCCAGGAAACTTCACACGTACACCAAATCGTCATGACTATGCGTTAAAACCATTTGGTCGCACAGTAATGAATGAACTTAAAGATAGCGATTATGATGTAATTGCTATTGGTAAAATTGCTGACATTTATGATGGAGAAGGTGTAACTGAATCACTTCGTACGAAATCAAATATGGATGGAATGGACAAGCTTGTAGATACATTAAATATGGACTTTACAGGTATTAGCTTCTTAAACTTAGTTGACTTTGATGCCTTATTTGGTCATCGTCGTGACCCACAAGGGTACGGAGAAGCATTGCAAGAATATGACGCACGTCTTCCAGAAGTATTCGAAAAACTAAAAGAAGATGATCTATTATTAATTACAGCAGACCATGGTAATGATCCAGTACATCCTGGTACTGATCATACACGTGAATATGTACCGTTATTAGCATATAGCCCAAGCATGAAAGAAGGCGGACAAGAGTTATCACTTCGTCAAACATTTGCTGATATTGGTGCAACTGTAGCAGAAAACTTTAATGTTAAAATGCCAGAACATGGAACAAGCTTCTTAAACGAGCTAAAGAAATAGGGGGATAAACAGATGAATCGTGAACTAATTACAAAATCAGCTTCATACTTAAAAGAGAAATTTCAAGAGACACCACAAGTAGGACTAATCCTTGGATCTGGACTAGGTGTATTAGCAGATGAAATCGAGAACGCAGTAACAGTACCATACAGTGAAATCCCTGAATTCCCAGTTTCAACTGTAGAAGGACATGCAGGTCAACTTGTATTCGGTACACTTCAAGGTGTAACAGTAGTAGCAATGCAAGGACGTTTCCATTTCTATGAAGGATACGATATGCAAAAAGTAACATTCCCAGTTCGTGTTATGAAAGAATTAGGTGTAGAAACAGTTGTTGTAACGAACGCAGCTGGTGGTGTAAATACATCATTTGAACCAGGCGATCTTATGTTAATTTCAGACCATATTAACTTCATGGGTACGAACCCATTAATCGGACCAAATGATTCTGAAATGGGTGTACGTTTCCCTGATATGTCTACATCATATACGCCAGAACTTCGCGAAATGGCGAAACAAGTTGCAGCAGATTTAAATATTAAAGTACAAGAAGGTGTATATGTTGGAATGACAGGTCCTGTATATGAAACACCTGCTGAAATTCGTATGCTTCGTACACTTGGCGGAGATGCAGTTGGTATGTCAACAGTACCGGAAGTAATTGTAGCTCGTCATGCAGGTATGAAAGTACTAGGTATTTCTTGCATTTCAAATATGGCAGCTGGTATTTTAGATCAACCACTTCACCACGATGAAGTAATTGAAACGACAGAACGTGTTAAAGCTAATTTCTTAGCATTAGTAAAAGCAATTGTAAAACAAATGAAGGGGTGACTTCACAATGAGAATGGTGGACCTAATTGCAAAAAAACGTGATGGACATGCATTAACGACAGAAGAAATTAACTTTATCGTTGAAGGATATACAAATGGTAGTATTCCAGATTATCAAATGAGTTCACTTGCAATGGCAATTTTCTTCCAAGATATGAATGATCAAGAACGTGCAGATTTAACGATGGCAATGGTAAATAGCGGTGATACAATTGACTTATCAGCCATTGAAGGGGTAAAAGTAGATAAGCATTCAACGGGTGGAGTTGGTGATACAACGACACTTGTATTAGGTCCATTAGTAGCTGCTTTAGGTGTACCAGTTGCGAAAATGTCTGGACGAGGTCTAGGACATACGGGTGGTACAATTGATAAATTAGAAGCAGTACCAGGATTCCATGTGGAAATTGAAAATGATGAATTCATGCGTCTTGTAAATGAAAATAAAATCGCTGTTATTGGTCAAAGTGGAAACTTAACACCTGCTGATAAAAAGTTATATGCGCTTCGTGATGTAACTGCAACAGTAAATTCAATTCCTCTTATTGCTAGCTCAATTATGAGTAAGAAAATTGCTGCTGGTGCAGATGCAATTGTTCTTGATGTAAAAACTGGAGCAGGCGCGTTTATGAAAACGGATGAAGATGCAAAGCGTTTAGCAGAAGCAATGGTACGCATTGGTAATAACGTTGGTCGTAATACGATGGCGGTTATTTCTGATATGAGTCAGCCGCTTGGTGAAGCAATCGGTAATGCATTAGAAGTACAAGAAGCAATTGATACATTACAAGGTAAGGGACCGAAAGATTTAGAAGAGTTATGTTTAACACTTGGAAGTCAGATGGTGTACCTTGCTGGACAAGCTTCATCTTTAGAAGATGCACGTGAAAAGTTAATTGAAGTAATGAACAATGGTAAAGCGCTAGAATCATTTAAAACGTTCTTATCAGCACAAGGCGGCGATGCATCTGTTGTTGATGATCCTTCTAAATTGCCACAAGCACAATTTAAAATTGAAGTGGAAGCGAAAGAAGACGGTTACGTATCGGAAATCGTTGCAGATGAAATCGGAACAGCAGCAATGCTTTTAGGAGCAGGGCGTGCAACGAAAGAGTCTGAAATTGATTTAGCAGTTGGTCTAATGCTTCGCAAAAAAGTAGGCGATAGCGTGAAAAAAGGTGACTCTCTTGTTACAATTTACGCAAACCGCGAAAATGTTGAAGACGTAAAAGCGAAAATTTATGAGAACATGAAAATCGCTAAAGATCACGTAGATGCACCAACTTTAGTACACGGTATTGTAACGAAGTAATAAAGTGAAACTTTAATCAGTGGGGGCTTTATCCCCACTGATTATTAGCCTTCACCAATCGGGCATTTACGGGCAGCCCGACCCAGACCTAACTTCTTTGCTTTCGCTGAATTTTGAGGTAGGGGTCTTACTGCCCGCAAATAGCGGGATAAAAAAAAGCTGAGGAGATTTCTCCTTGGCTTTTTTTACTATTTTTTGTTTATAATAGTAATGGGTGAAATTATGATTAGAATTTGTGCAATAACGAAAAAAAATGAAGTTTTATATGATGTTTCGCTAGAAGAAACGAAAAAAGAGAACATCATATGGTATTGGCTTGATTTATATAAGCCAACGAAAGAGGAGTATACATATATTTTACAAGATCACTTCAAGTTCCATCCCCTTGCAATTGAAGATTGTGTAGAGTATGTACAGAGACCAAAGGTAGATTTTTATGATGGATATAACTTTTTAGTTCTTCATGCATTCGGAGAAGACGGATTAGAACCGCATGAAATCGATTTATTTATTAGTGATCGATATATAGTCTCTTTCCATTTCTCTCATAACAATGCGATTGAAAGAGTATGGAAAACGCTCGGTGAAAAGAAACGTATTAAGAAGAGCCCTTTGCATGTAGCACATACAATTATTGACCAAATTGTAGATGATTATTTCGCACCTGTTTATTACATTGAAGACCATTTAAATGCAATTGATGATAATTTAACGGGTGAGACAGCAGGAAGTGTGTTAGAAGAAGTATTTGATATTCGTGCAGATTTATCTAAGCTAAGGCGTACGATTATTCCGATGCGTGATTTATTGTATCGTATATTAAATTCAACACGTTTTTACGGTATAAGCGATCATGAAATTTATTTTAAAGATATACATGATCATTTGCTTAAACTGACAGAGATGATTGAAGCGAGCCGTGAATTAACAGCAGATATTCGAGATAGTTACTTTTCGTTGAATTCCCACCATATGAACAATATTATGAAAACATTAACTGTTTTCTCAACTATTTTCATGCCGTTAACATTTATTGCAGGGGTATACGGCATGAACTTTGCACATATGCCAGAGCTTGGCGGGAAGTATAGTTATTTTATTTGCTTAATTTTAATGGCATTAATTGGCGGCGGAATGATGGCTTGGTTTTATAAAAAAGGTTGGTTTAAGTAAAAAAACACCGAGGATTTCCTCGGTGTTTTTTTCTTAGCCAATAGCGTGTAATACGAACATGGCTAAGAATAAGCATGTAATAATATACATGGACGGTGCGACTTCTTTACGCTTTCCAAGTGCAACTTTCAAGATAGGATAAGCAATAAATCCGAACGCAATGCCATCAGCAATACTATATGTGAGCGGGATCATAACGATAATTAAAAACGCTGGAAATCCTTCTGAAAAGTCGTTCAGAGGAATTTGTTGAATGCTTGTAATCATCAGCCCGCCAATAATAATTAAGATTGGTGCAATGGCACTGTCAGGAATTATTTTGACAAACGGAAGCGCAAACAGTGATGCGAAGAATAACAACCCTGTAACGATAGACGTCAGACCTGTCTTTCCGCCTGCAGTAATACCTGCGGCACTCTCTACTGTTGAAACGGTAGGGCTTGTGCCAAATAGACCACATGTCATTGCTGAAATTGCATTTGCTTGGTAAGCACGTGGGAATTTACGATCATCTTCTAATAAACCATGTAAAAGTCCCATGTTCTCAAAAATAAGCACCATGCTTAAGGAGAATGTTGCAATCCAAAATGGCAAGGAAGAAAGTTTCCCAAATGACATAGCTCCAAACACATCGCCATAATTAGCGAATGAAAACGAACTATTTCCCATTTGACTCGTATCAACAAGACCAAACAGCCATGCAATACCAGTTCCAATTGCAATCGTCCATAAAAAGCTTCCACGTACGTTACGCGCAAATAGTACAAGTGCGACAATAAGAGTAAGTAGTGTGGCAAGAACGACAGGACTACTTAATTTTCCCATTGCAACAGCAGTATTAGGATGCGAAACGACTAAACCACCTTTTTGCAAGCCGATGAAAGCTAAAAACAACCCGATACCGACAGTGATCGCTTCCTTTAATGACTTTGGAATCGATACCGAAAGCACGCGAGCAATCGGTGTAAAAGCAGCAATTGCAAAAATAATACCGGCGATAAAAACAGCTGCCAATGCTTCTTGCCAAGTTAAACCGAGCGTATGCACAGCAGTGTACGTGAAGAATGCATTTACACCCATACCAGGGACAAGAATAGCAGGTGCATTTGCCCAAAATGCCATGAGTAGACATCCGACAAATGAACTTAAAACAGTTGCCAAAATTCCTGCCTCAAGAGGAATGCCGGCATCTGATAAGATTGACGCATTTACAATCATAATATAAACAATTGTGAAAAATGACGTGACTCCAGCTAAAACTTCTTGTTTTGGTGATGTTTGGTGTAAGTCTAATTTAAATGTTCTTTCAAGTATTCCTTTCATGTTAAACCTTCTTTTTCATATCCCTCTCCCACCCGTGATATCTCTTATGTAAGAGCTCACCGTCCTTTATTATATCAGAACATCATGTTTTTACAACAATGAAAATGATAACGGTTACTTATAAATGAGTTTATTTATAAATACGTAAAAATTGCCCGGATAGATGAAATGATTTCTAGTTCTCCTGATTGAATGGGCGGAGCTGCTTGCGCATGCAAAGTAGCATATGATGCGATCTCCCGTGGTAATTGGGCAGATTCTTCAACGAGTGAGAGGGGAACAGGATTAATATTTAAATTGTAGGTACTCGCAATTGTACGAGCTTTGTCTACTGCTTGTTGCAGAGCTTGAATGAGAGCTTGCTCATAATATTTATTTGGATGAGATATTCGAAAACGTAATCCTTTTGCTACGTTTGCACCATTTGTAACGGCTATATCATATACTTCCCCTGCTTTTTGCACATTTAAAACGGTAATTTCATACAAATGCTCCACACGGTAGCCTTGTAGTAATGCTTTATCATTTACATATTCGTATTGAGGAGTAATGGTATAAGAAATGGTTTCTATATCTTTATCGGCAATACCTAGCTGTTTGAGTGCATCAAGCAATTGTTTCGATTGCACTGCATTTTCTTCTTGCGCCTGTTTTACATTTTTACTATCTGTTCGAATGCCCAGTGTTAATATGACAACATTTGGTTTTGCCTTTATAATGCCTTCTCCTTGTACAGTAATAGTAGCTTCTTTACCAGTATTTGTCGTACGGATATTATGTAAATACGGATTCATTCCACTTTGCATTTATGCTCACCATCCTTTTTTATATGTATATGTGTGAACAAAAAAGAAAATCTTATGAAAAAAGTTACATAAATGAGAATGTTAAGGGAAGAAAGCATATACAATATAGGTATTTATAGATTATAATATGTGTAAATATGATAAAAAAGGGACGAGGCTAGTGAACGAAAATAGAGAAACACTGATTTTAGATCTATCTGCATCATTTCGAAAGATGATACGTTTATTACAAAATGATATTAATACACGTTTTTCAGAGCATATGCCATATAATGAATTCTCTGTATTACGTGCGTTATTTTTAAAAAGTCCACAGATGGCTTCGCAAATTGCGAGTGAAGTAAACGTAACCTCCAGTCATATTACAGCTGTAACAGATCGTCTCGTGCGAAAAGGGTTTGTTGAAAGAAAACGTTCAAATTCGGACCGTCGTATCGTATACTTAGAAATTACTGAAAACGGACGAGAAGTAACTGAAAAGCTTGAAGCTGTGCGTAAAGAATATTATAAAGAGAAATTTAAAGGTTGGAGCGACCAAGAGATAGAAATGGTTTTAGAACTATTTGGCCGCGTATTATAATAAATGAGGATAGGAAGCGAGAGCTTTCCTATCCTTTTTCTTTTGAATAAAAATATTTTGAAACTCCGATACTTTAATTAAACAGATCGGAGGAAAGATTATGAAATATATTGCTGCACTTACCATTTTACTTGGAAGTTTTTTCTGCTTTCATACATTCATGTACGCTGATAGCCCTATCCAAGTGGTGCAAAAAGAAGTGAAGTACATTGAGAATGATAATACCGTCTTGTATTCGAAATTATGGGTTCGTTCTATGCAAAACGCAGTATTATTTCATCATAGCGATAATGTTCGTAATCAGGACACTTTGCGTAATGTAACAAGTTCATCGCTCGTTAAAGCGAAGCAATTACCATTTAAGAAAGCATCAATGTACATTCCAAGATTATCGCAATACGTATCAAAAGCAGGGAAAGAAAATATTCAAGTGCACTACATTGCGGTGCACTATAATGTGAAAAAAGAAAATGCGTATCAATTAAATGGTATGAACTATTTTCTGCAAGTATTTGTGAAAGAGCGCGGCGAATGGAAAATTGCTGAAAGTGTAGTCGCGCCGACAGAGCAAATTGTGCAAAATGGTGATGGATTTGGGATGAAAGAAGAGATGGTGTATGGGGATAGGAGAGAGAATGTGAAATAGCCTCCTTTTGAAGGAGGTTATTTCGTATGAAGTAAAAATTTTTTATTTATCAAATAGTGAAGTATTACATAGCCAAATAGTCCTATTATTATGAACCCAGCGTAATAACTTAATAGCGGATCGTTTTTTCCACCTGTTATCCGGCCTCCTAATAGAGCAAAGCATATTGTAACACAAGGTATAAATAGTCGATGTAGTTTAGTGAATAATAATATTTTACCGTTATTTTCATTAGGAGTCCGATTATACAAAAATACTCCTAATGGTAAAAGAATGAGAATATATAGAATCGGAGTGATAAGCTTCCAGATGGGCTGGAATTGATGCTGCTCCTTAACGGATTCTTTTAAATTATTAATGTCTACTTCCTTTACTTCTGGATTAAATGTATAAGATATATAAGTATTATTAGTAGGTGCAAAAACTTCAATATTCTCTATATATGATGCATAATTCGCTTTCTTAAGGAAAAATTCAGTTGTAGATACATTTGTGTGAATCCAAGCAAAATGAAACAGTAACATGCCTATTCCAGATGGTAATATAATGAAAATTAAGCTTAATATACTATGCGAAATGACATTGCCAGCAATTGTTCCGATAAAAATAGCTATTGTAAAAATCGCAATCCATGTAATGGTAACATAACATAATAATGTACCCATTGGCCCGAAAGATTGGTATTGGCTAAAAAGATTAATCTTTAGGATGAAATAAATTAAGATGCCATTAAGACTCATTATGAATAGAATTGCGATTGTCCCGAACAGCCACTTAGAAAGAAAAAGCTCTTTTCTCGTGAATGGCATTGCAAATAACAGATAGTCTGTTTGATTTTGTCTTTTCCAACTGATTAATGAACAGGCGAGTAATATGAAAATTGGAATGAAGGGGATGATAAGAGTATCCCCATTTAAACTATAGTAGAAATAGCCATCTTCGTTTGGTTGAACCTGTAAATCATTAAAGTAGCTAATAAGTAAAAACCAAAAACTACTACAAGCAAAGAGTAAAAGAATGTACTTACTTTGCTTGTAATGATGGAGCCATAAAGCTTTATGAAACATGTAATCCCTCCAGTACAAAATTGTGATAATGATGAGTTTATTTAGCGTTCCAAGAGAACTTCCATTTCAATAGTTTGGATAGAAGAAAATAGCTAATTATGCTTGCCCCAAAAAATCCAATGTAAAAATTAAGTAATGATTTGTCTCCCCTTAAGACTAAACCACCAACTATTCCTATAACGAAAATACCAATGCTCATAATTATTTTTTGTAACTTCGGATATAGGAGGAAGTTTCCATTTAGCTCATTGACTGAACGAACATATAAATATATACCGAGTGGTAATAAAATAATGATATATGTGATAGGTGCAATCAATAATTTTGCTGAAGGGATTTTTGTAAAGTTTGGTTCATTATGACGCACTCCATCTGGATCGGTATAGGCACTATGTGGATCATAATCAAATCTAATACGAAAATCTTCTGCTGGACCAGAAATACGTATGTTTTCTAAGAAATGGTTCATATTATTACTGTTCTCATGAAAGTCTATATTTGAGTGAACAGCGATGACTCCTGAGACTAGAGATGGAAGTAACAATGGAAACATGAATATAGCTGCAGTGAGAAGTCCCTGCGAGATAATATGCCCTGTAATTGTTCCAATACATAATGCAAGTGTATAAATAGCGATTAATACAATTAACATATATATAAAATAAGAATGGAATGGGGAAAATACTTGATATTTATTATGAAAAGTTATCTCTTTCATAATAGCAAATAGACCCCAGTTTATACTGACAACTGCTACAATGTTACAAATACCAAACAACCATTTCGTCATAAAAAAGTGTGAGCGTTTAAAAGGCAGAGACCAAAGAAAATCAATGGAGTTATTTTGTCTTTCCCATCCGATTAACGTACAAGCTAAAATGATAAGTGCAACACCTTGGAATATAACAGGATCCATTAGTGATAAACCAAACTGGTAGTGATATGTATAGTTGTCTTCTTTAGGCATCGTTAGAAAGTGTTGTTGTTCAATAGCTGCCATATAGTATTTGTATGACAAATTGTAGAAGCTAACGAACCAAAATAACCAGACTATATATTTACTTTGTTGGTACGTCCGTAGCCATAATGCTTTTTGAAACATAGGATCTCTCCTTTAAAAGACTTTATAATTTGTAAGGCGCTTTAGTACGAAATAAGTGACGATTCCGGCGAAACACATACCGGTATACTGATTAAATAAGAAATTAAATAAAGGTAATTTATAGCTACTTAGTAAGGCGAAATAGATTGTCGTTCCCCATATCCATATTCGTAAATGTTTTTTGGAAATAAATATTCTTTGACTATTTTCAATTGGTGACCGCTTGTATAAATATGAGCCAATTAGTAAATAGAAGATTGTATAAAAAATAGGAACTAGCATCGATTTAGCTGAATAATAACTATGGAACTCTGGACCTTTTAAAAGCGATGAATCGGGTGCTTCCTTATCTTTTTCCGGATTATAGTAGTAATTAATAGAAAAGTAATTTATCGGTGCAACGATATTTGCTTTTGCATTAATTTCTGAAAGACTTACATATAAGTGTCGTTCTTTCTTATATGTAATATCTAGAGAATTAATTGTAAAATTGTGTAGTAATGAAATAAAGGTAAGCCCCATTAGTAACGAAGGAATACAAAAAACGACTTGTGAAACGATACCTCCAGTAAAAGTACCTATACATAAAGCAGCTGTATATACTGCGACATATGAAACGATTGCATACAGAAAGTATCGATGAAATGGTCCAAATGATTGATAATCAAAATGAATTGTAGTTCTATAAATAAAATACATAAGAACCCAATTTATAAGAAATGAGCATACAATACAGAATGAACCGAAAGCCCATTTAGATAAGAAAACATCTTTTCGTCTAAAAGGCATTCCCATAAGTAAAGTAATAGATTGATTGCTACGTTCCCATCCTATTAATAGACACGCTAAAGAAATAATAAGAATAGTTAACCAAAGGCTATTATCATTTGACCAAAATGTGTAACTATAATCGAATGTTCCTTTTTCTTTCAAGTCATAATACTTAGCAAGTTGTAGTTGAGCTTCTCTATAGTATTTGAAAGATAAATAATAAAGCGTACTCAAGAAAAATAGTAAAGCAGCATACTTCCCACGCTTCCAATTCCACATCCACAATGCCTTATGAAACATACCCATCCTCCTCAAGTGTCGTAACAAAGACATCTTCAAGTGACCTTGCTAATTCTTCAATGAGTATTGGTTGCTCTTTATAAAACTTCTCCAGTGTTGTAGCCACATTTTCCTCAATTAAGATTGTATATACTTTTCCTGTTTGGTTTAATATTTTAATATTGCTTAAGTTTTCTAGTTTTTGAGGTAATGAACGTTCATAAGCAACTTGTATTTTGGCAAATCGTGATTTTGCATCATCTAGTGATGTAATAGAATCTACTGTATGTCCTTTTAAAATAATGATTGTATCGGCAATTTTTTCAACTTCATCTAAATGGTGAGTGGAGATGAAAATTGTAATTTCTTTTTCTGCTACTTCTTCAACGAGAAATTGTAGAATCTGTCTTTTGACGATAGGATCAAGTCCGTTTGTCGGTTCATCTAAAATGACATATTCTGCTTTTGCAGCGAAAGCTAAAATGATCGCAAGCAGTGCTTTCATTCCTTTTGAGTAACTACGAATACGTTTGTTTGGTAAATTAAAACGTTCTAATATTTCATAAAAATATTGTTCATCAAATGCTGTATAAACCGCTTTATAAAACTTTACGATTTCTTTTACTGTATATCCGTTCAGTATGTTAGTAGAGTCTGGAACGTATACAACTTTTTGTTTAATTTCAGGATGCATATGAACATCTGTATTCTCATATGTAACAGTTCCTTCATCGGGGTCTAAAATGCCGACCATCGTTCGTAATAAAGTTGTTTTCCCCGCACCGTTTCTTCCGAGCAATCCGACGATACTACCTTTTTGTAATGTGAAAGAAACATCGTCTAAAATCGTTTGGTTATCAATTGTTTTCTTCAAGTTTGTCACTTTCAACATCTGTATTTCCTCCAATCTCTTTATAGTATGAATCTATCCAATCGTGAATTTTATCTTTCGTAATCCCAAGATAAGAGGCTTCTAGTAATAATTGATGAAATTGCTTTTCAACCATAGCGATTTTCCTTTCGTCTAATGTTGGGGTAATCGATTGGGCTACAAATGTTCCTTTTCCTCGTAATGTTTCAATAATCCCTTGTCGCTCTAATTCTTGATAAGCTTTACTTACTGTATTTGGATTTATAACAAGCAAAGAAGCAAGCTCGCGTACAGAAGGAAGTTTATCACTTGGAGCTAACATATTTTTGAGTACGAGCTCTTTTATATTTTGAACAATTTGTTCCCATATCGGAGTGTTGCTTCTTGGATCAAGTTGAATATGCAAGAGCAATGTCTCCTTCCTGATGAGTATTAAGTGTACTACTACGTATAATACACTTAATACAATATAGGCAATGAATTTATTTGTCAACTGAAAATAATAGAAAAATATGGTATTAAAAATGTATAAATTGGAAAAAATAAGTTTGATATAGAATGGAGGGTTAGTCATGAAGCGAGTTTTTGGAATACTTGTTTGTTTCATGTTATTGCTTTCTGGTACTTCAGTTAGTTTCGCACAATCTGAGAAAACGAAGCAGGAAAAAACAGAAGAAACCACGCCGAAGTTAGCGGAACAAGCGTCGTCAGCGATCGTAATTGAGCAAGATACAGGTAAAGTTTTGTTTGATAAAAATCCGAATGAAAAGTTACCACCTGCTAGTATGACAAAGATTATGACAATGCTATTAATTATGGAACAAGTTGAAAAAGGAAAACTAAAACTAAACGATAAAGTTAGAGCGAGTGAACACGCAGCTTCAATGGGCGGATCACAAATTTTTCTAGAACCTGGGGAAGAGATGACTGTAAATGAAATGTTAAAGGGCATTGCAATTGCATCTGGAAATGATGCATCGGTTGCAGTAGCTGAGCATATCGCTGGTTCAGAAGAAGGTTTCGTAAATATGATGAACAAAAAAGCGAAAGATCTAGGATTGAAAAATACACATTTTCAAAATCCGACAGGTCTCCCGGCCAAAGATCATTATTCTACAGCGAATGATATGGCTATTATGGCGAAAGAGTTGATGAAGTATCCACTTATTCGAAAATACACAGGTAAATATGAAGACTATTTACGTGAAAATACGGATAAGAAGTTTTGGCTTGTTAATACGAATAAGCTAGTACGTTTTTATCCTGGAGTAGATGGAGTGAAAACAGGCTTTACGACAGAAGCGAAATATTGTTTAACGGCATCGGCTGAGAAAAATGGTATGCGTGTTATTTCAGTTGTAATGGGAGCACCTACATCAAAAGAGCGGAACAATCAAGTAACGAAGCTTCTTGATTATGCATTTGGACAATACATGACAAAGAAATTATATACACGTGGTGAGAAAATTAAGGCTGTACAAGTAGGAAAAGGTAAGGAAGAAAAAGTAGATTTAGTTGCGTCAGACAATGTGTCTCTTCTTATGAAGAAGGGCGAAAATATGGACAAAGTTAAACAAGAAGTGATTGCTGAAAAGAAAGTGAAGGCACCGATTAAAAAAGGTGATGCACTTGGCACACTTGTTATTAAAAGAGATAAAGATGTTTTATTAAAACAAACAATTGTAGCGAAAGAAGATGTTGAGGCAGCGAGCTGGTGGGAGTTATTTAAAAGAAGTTTTGGGATGTTTTCAACATCAAAATAGCGGCGGGAATTTTGATGTTTTTCTGTTCGTATTTACTGAAATAATTGCTGAAAGGTTTCACTTTATGACGAAATAGTTCTTCTTTTGTCAGTAGGAAGGATTCTGATTTTATATCACGAAAATCTTATGTTAATGAGTAAAGTTTGAGCATAAGGAGGAAATCGTGTGAGTCTTTCCATGCATTTAGAAGTAAAACGTGACGTCTTATGTGTGAGGCTAGAGGGCGAGTTAGATCATCATACTGCTGAAGAGTTGCGAACGAAAGTCACAGATATGATTGAGACACATGGTGTTCATCATATTATTTTGAGCCTAGAGAACTTAACATTTATGGATAGTTCTGGTTTAGGCGTTATATTAGGCCGATATAAACATGTAAAGGGATTAGGTGGAGAGATGGTTGTCTGTGCAATTTCACCGTCCGTTAAACGTTTATTTGAAATGTCAGGTCTATTCAAAATTGTTCGTTTAGAAGAAAGTGAAGCGCATGCGCTCGCGACGTTGGGGGTGGCGTAGATGAGAAATGAAATGAACCTTCAATTTTCAGCGTTAAGTCAGAATGAATCATTCGCTCGTGTTACGGTAGCTGCTTTTATTGCGCAATTAGACCCGACGATGGAAGAACTAACAGAGATTAAAACAGTTGTGTCAGAAGCGGTTACAAATGCAATTATTCATGGGTATGAAGGAAATGCAGAAGGTGTTGTTTATATTTCAGTGATTTTGGAAGAAGCGATGGTGAAACTCACGATTCGAGATGAAGGGATTGGTATCTTTAACTTAGATGAAGCAAGACAACCCCTTTTTACAACTAAACCTGAATTAGAGCGTTCCGGAATGGGATTTACTATCATGGAAAATTTTATGGATGAAGTAGAAGTTATTTCAAACGAATCTTTCGGGACAACAATCCATTTGACAAAATACTTATCAAATAGTAACGCTCTATGCAATTAAGGAGAATAGCCAATGGACATAGAGGTCAGAAATGAGAAGAAGAAACCTCAGTTAAAGGACCACGAGCTAAAAGCGTTAATTCAAAAAAGTCAAGATGGAGATCAACAAGCGAGAGATACAATCGTTCAAAGTAATATGCGTCTCGTATGGTCGGTTGTACAGCGATTTCTTAATCGAGGATACGAACCAGACGATTTATTTCAAATTGGATGTATTGGACTCTTAAAATCGGTAGATAAATTTGATTTATCTTTCGACGTGAAATTTTCAACATATGCAGTTCCAATGATTATCGGTGAAATACAACGATTTTTACGTGACGATGGATCAGTGAAAGTAAGTAGATCTTTAAAAGAAACAGGAAACAAAGTCCGAAAGATGAGAGACGAGCTTTCGAAAGAATTTGGAAGGGCTCCAACGATTAATGAGGTAGCACAGGCTCTTGAACTAACGCCGGAAGAAGTTGTTCTGGCGCAAGAAGCGAGTCGTGCTCCTTCGTCGATACATGAAACTGTGTATGAAAACGACGGAGATCCAATTACTATTTTAGATCAAATTGCAGATCAATCGGAAACGAAATGGTTTGATAAAATTGCTTTAAAAGAAGCAATTAGAGAATTGGATGAACGAGAAAGGCTAATTGTGTATTTGCGCTATTATAAAGACCAAACCCAATCAGAAGTAGCGGAGCGCATAGGCATTTCGCAAGTACAAGTTTCAAGACTTGAAAAGAAAATATTAAAACAGATGAAAGATCGAATAGATGAATAGCTATCTATTCGATTTTTTTTGTTGTAACGTATGGTTGGTCGATAGCGGCAGCATTCCTTCTAGTCGCGTTAGTTATTGGTCTGAAAAAATGGAATGCACAAATACATTCAGACTCTGTCCAGCTTGAAAAAGAATGGAAGGACCGAGGTGTTTCATGATGAGTGGATCAGCGATTATGATGATGGTTATAGGTATGGTAGTCATTTGGGGAGGACTTGCATTAAGTATTGCAAATTTATTTAAGAAAAAGGCATAAACTAAAAAACATCTGTACCGAAATGGTACAGATGTTTTTTTTTATGAAAAAATTGTATTAGAAAAAATTCCAATAACCATACTACAACTACGAGGAAGAGTGAAGGGGTGAATGAAAATTGGAACAAACGATTTATATTAAAATGCGCAATCGCTTAAAAGTGTCTCCTACGTATGAAGTAAAGCTGAGCGATGTTGCTCAACTTGCCGGAGACTCTTTTGTAGTTGAGTCGTTACAAAATGAGATAGTCTACAAAATAACAGCGCATGATAAGACGCATGTTGTAATTGATGTCATGAAAGTAATTGAGATTATTCAACAAAAAGCATCTCATGTACAAATTAATTTACTGGGTTCTGGACAAACTCTTGTTGAAATTATATATGAAAAAAAGAAAGTACCCCCAATTTTCTTCGGACTTGTATGGTTGTTACTTTTCATTGGAGCGGCCCTTGCAATAATTTATTTCCATGAGGATGTAAGTATGCAACAAGTACATCAACGGTTATATTACATGATTACTGGAGAGTTTAAGGAGCAACCACTATTATTTCAAGTCCCATATTCAGTAGGTCTTGGATTAGGTATGGTTTTATTTTTTAATCATGTATTTCAAAAGCGAATTAATGAAGAGCCTAGTCCGTTAGAAGTTGAGATGTTTCAATATCAGCAGTCGCTTGATCAATATGTAATTGTTAATGAAAACAAGGATAACACGAAACAACTTGCCGATGATTGAATGTGGGTTTGTTATATTAATTGGTTTAGCTGGCGGGATTGCAGTAGGTAGCGGATATGTTGCCTTTTTAGCTGTTCTCGGTATTATCCCGCGCTTAGCTCAATTAACGAGAAGTGGAAAGCATATTCAATATTTTGAGTGGGCTGTCATTGCGGGTACTTTAACTGGGGCTTGGTGCAGTTTGAAAAACATTACATTTCAAACATCGCAATATTGGCTTGTAATATTAGGGTTATTTTGTGGCACATTCATTGGAATGCTTGCTGCGGCGTTAACGGAAGTGTTAAATGTTTTACCTATTTTAGCGAAACGAGTCGGGGTAGAGGGGAAAATTGTTGTTTTACTCGTTGCTCTTGTACTTGGAAAAGTAATAGGCTCATTGTTTCACTGGATTTATTTCGTAAAGTAGGAGGCAATATATATGGCAGGGCGAAAATTGAAGGACGATTACATAAATAAAGTGAAGGAGTACCATCCAAAACCGAACTATTTCATAAATTGTGTGAAGGCATTTCTTGTTGGTGGACTCATTTGTACGGTTGGAGAAGTGTTGATGAAATTTTATATACATTACTTTCATTTTAGTGAGAAAGAGGCAGGAAACCCTACAGTTGCAACTCTTGTTTTACTATCAGCGATTTTAACAGGGTGTGGTGTATATGATAAAATCGGGCAGTTTTCTGGAGCAGGATCAGCAGTACCAGTTACTGGATTTGCGAATTCTATGGCGAGTGCCGCACTAGAACATAGGAGTGAAGGGATTGTTCTAGGAATCGCTACTAACATGTTTAAGCTTGCAGGAAGTGTCATTGTATTTGGAGTCGTCGGTGCATACATTATCGGGTTAATAAGATATACATTTCAAATTTTAATGTCTTAAAGGAGGGTTGGGTATGAGATTGACAGGAAAACAAACGTGGGTATTTCAAAATGATATCTTCGTGAATGCAACTGGTACTGCTGTCGGTCCGAAAGAAGCTGAAGGCCCTCTTGGAAAGGATTTTGATATTTCATATTCTGACTTACATTGCGGAGAGGAAAACTGGGAACTTGCTGAACGAAGATTAATGTCAGACTCAATTCAACAAGCGATGCAAAAAGGGAATATAAAAAAATCGCAAATTGATTTCTTTTTAGCGGGAGATTTATTAAACCAAACAGTGACAGCAAATTATGTTGCTCGTGAGTATGGTATTCCTTTTTTAGGGATGTTCAGCGCTTGTGCGACGTCAATGGAAACTTTGGCGATTGGATCAGCTTTTATAGATGGTGGATTTGCGAATCGTATTTTAGCTACAGTAAGTAGTCATAATGCGACGGCTGAAAGACAATTTCGTTCCCCAACAGAATATGGAGGACAAAAGCCAGGGACAGCAAACTCAACTGTTACCGGAGCAGGGTCAATATTAATTAGCAATGAGGAGAGTGCAATTAAAATAACAGCAGCAACAATTGGTAAAGTGCAAGATTTAGGAATTGCTAATCCTTTAGATATGGGATCAGCGATGGCACCAGCTGCTGCTCATACAATTCAACAACATTTTGAAGATTTGAGAAGAAGTGCAGCTGATTATGATCTTATTGTTACTGGTGATTTATCGGCTGTTGGGACACCAATTGCGAAACAACTTTTACTTGAGGAAGGGTATGATTTGGGGAATGTATACAATGATTGTGGATTAATGATTTACAATTCAAATCAAGAAGAAGTGTTTGCAGGGGGCAGTGGTTGTGCTTGTTCAGCTGTTGTAACATACGGCCATTTATTGCGTGAAATGCAAAAAGGGAATTTACAAAGAATTTTTGTCGTTGCAACTGGAGCTCTATTAAGCCCCATGATGATACAACAGAAGGAAACGATTCCAACAATTGCGCATGGTGTTGTGTTTGAAAGCGTTAAAGGAGAGTGAATTGTGGATTTTATATATGCATTTCTTGTAGGAGGAGCTATTTGTGTAATTGGACAAGTGTTGCTAGATTTCGCAAAGTTAACACCGGCACATTTAATGGCAACTTTTGTAGTCGCCGGAGCTATTTTAGACGGATTCGGATTGTACGATAAGCTTATAAAATTTGCAGGTGCTGGGGCAACAGTCCCTATTACAAGTTTTGGACACTCACTATTGCACGGGGCAATGCATGCGGCAGAAAAACATGGATATTTAGGAATTGGAATCGGTATGTTTAGCTTAACGTCTGCGGGGATTTCAGCAGCGATATTATTTTCATTTTTTGTTGCACTTATATGTAAACCGAAAGGATAAATCAAATGAGACGAAGGGTTGTTTTGGTCACAGATGGAGATGAATATGCAAAGCGGACAATTGAGCTGTTAACAAAGGAATTTGGGGGGAGGTGTATTTCAGCATCGCAAAGTAATCCGACCAAATTGACAGGGAAGAAAGTTGTTGAGCTTATTATGCAAACGCCATATGACCCTGTATTTGTCATGTTTGATGACAGCGGATTTATAGGAGAAGGATCTGGTGAAAAGGCGTTAAAGTATGTCGCAACACATAAACAAGTTGATGTACTCGGTATTTTAGCAGTAGCATCTAATACACATCATTGGGAATGGGCGCGTGTAGATGTAAGTGTAGATCGGAATGGGAATTTGACAGAATATGGCGTTGATAAATTTGGACTCCCAGATGGTGAAATTGGCAGGATTAGTGGGGATACGATTTATTGTTTAGATGGTCTGAATGTTCCTGTCATAGTGGGGGTCGGTGATATTGGCAAGATGTGCGGAAATGATGAATGGGAGAGAGGATCACCTATTACTAGAAAAGCGATTCAATTAATTTTGGAAAGGAGTGGCTTTTATGACGAAGCCTAAAAAAGTGAATATCCCGATTTCATCTTTTTTAAGTGATAATGAAAATTATTTAAAGCAAACAGTTGGACTTGGTGTTACATACGATGTTGGTATTCGTAAATTTAAAATTTTAAATAAAGAAATTGGTGTGTTATTTGTAAATGGACTTTGTGATACGAATTATATTATCCCTATTTTAGAAGAAGCGGTGGATACAAATGAAATAAGGGATGTAGAAGAAGATACAGTAAAGCTTTTAGAGAATCGTTTAATTCATCAACAAGTAAGTAAAGTAAAAACGATGGATGATGTAATGCTCCAAGTATTATCAGGACTCATTGTTATATTTGTGGAAGGTGAAACTGAAGCGTTCGCAATAGATGTTCGTAGTTATCCGGGCCGGACACCGACAGAACCAGATACAGAAAAGGTAGTGCGTGGTGCAAGGGATGGATTTGTTGAAAATATCGTTGTAAATACAGCGTTAATTCGTAGAAGAATACGCGATCCACGTCTTCGAAATGAAATGATTCGAGTAGGGGATAGATCGCAAACGGATATTTGTATTACATATGTACAAGATGTTGCAAATCCGGATTTAGTGAAGATTATAAAACAAGAATTAAATAATATTGAAGTAGATGGGATTACGATGGCGGATAAAACGGTAGAAGAATTTGTAGTGAAACAAGGTTATAATCCATTCCCGCTTATCCGATACACAGAGAGACCAGATGTAGCAGCAAATCATCTGTTAGAAGGACATGTGTTAGTACTCGTTGATACATCACCAAGTGCTATGATCACTCCAACAACATATTTTCACCATTTACAGCATGCAGAAGAGTTTAGACAAAATCCAGCTGTAGGTACATTTTTACGTTGGGTACGTTTTTTAGGTGTTATATTTTCGCTATTCTTACTGCCATTTTGGCTAGTTTTTGTTTTTGATCCGACTCTTTTACCGGAAAGTCTTGCTTTCATTGGACCAAATAAGATGACGCATTTACCGATTTTATTACAAATTTTGATGGCGGAAGTCGGACTCGAATTTTTAAGAATGGCTGCCATTCATACACCGACATCATTGTCGTCGGCAGCAGGATTAATTTCTGCCATATTAATTGGTCAAATTGCAATTGATGTAGGTTTGTTTGTACCAGAAGTTATTTTGTACGTAGCAGTTTCTATGATTGGAGCATACGCTACGCCAAGTTATGAGTTAGGGCTTGGGAATAAGATTGGAAAATTGTTTGTCATTATTTTAACAGGCATATTTCATGAAATGGGATTTGTCATTGGAATGACGATATTGATTCTATTTTTAACATCTATAAAAAGCTTGCAAACACCTTATTTATGGCCGTTTTTACCGTTTGATTGGGGCGCGTTAACGAAAATTTTACTTCGTCCAACTATGTCTAGTTTAAAGGTTCGTCCAAGTATTGTAAGACCTCAAAATGTGCGAAGACAAAAATAAGCGGGAGTATGCTCCGCTTATTTTTTATTGAAAATTTATTGTTTTTTTAACAAAAATCAAACATTTTTTTTGTACAATTAGAGTAGATATTGTGTATGGAAGGGGAAGAGGACATGATTAAACTATTTGTAAGTGATTTAGATGATACACTCGTTTACAATATGAATGATATGCAAAAAGAAGATGAACGAGCGCTTTGTTGGCTAGCTGAAAACGGGACAAATATTTGTTTTGCCTCTGGCCGTTTTACTCACCGAATTGATGAGGCGGTAAAAAGGTTTTCGTTCTCGTATTACACAACTAGTTTAAATGGAGCGACAATGATACTACCGGATGGAAAAGTATTTCATGAATCGAGTTTTGAAGATGGGGTTGCCCAGGAAATATATCGATATATACATAAAAAGGGACTAGCAGATATTGTTTGTGCAAATGAGCAGCGATATACAAAAAGGAAGAATGAACATCACCATACTTTTGAAGAGTATATGGGAGTGCATATTGCGGAAATCGAAGAGTTAGAAGAGGAATTTGGGAAGACTGTACATCCTGCGAAATTATTTGTTTTTGGCGAAGAAGAAAAAATTGTAGCATTAGATCAAGAGTTGAGAGATACATTTCATAGCGAAGCGGAAGTCTTTATATCGGGTAAGCGATATGTTGACATTATGCCAAGGGGTGTAAGTAAAGGAAGCGCTCTGAAGCGATTAATGGAACATTTACAAATTGAAGCAAATGAAGTTGCATGTATTGGAGATTCTTTCAATGATATTTCTATGTTTGAAGTAACCCCGCACTCCTTCACCCTCCATCATGCTCATCCGTATGTGAAGGAGAAAGCAAATCATGTTGTCCGTTCGGTTGAAGAAGCTATTATGAAATTACCGTTACTTGTATAAAAAAGAAGCTCGTCATTGGCGAGCTTCTTTTTTACTTGAATAAAGATTTAACGAAATCAATGATACTAGAGAAGAAATCTTTTACTTTATCTAGGAAACTTTGCCCTTCATCAGATCCTAAGAAGGCAGACACATGGTCTTTTGCTTTCTCTAATTGGCTACCAACTTGGTTCCAATCGATATTAAGATTTTTCATTTTATCAAATAACGATACTAAGTTATCCAACTGTTCATCTGTTAATGTAATGCCAAGTTGATCAGCAATTTTTTTAATTAATGAACGTAAATCTTCAGTGGTTTTGGGCTGTTCTTTTGCAATTTCTTCTTTAATTTTTGCAACAAGTTGAACTGCTTTTTCTTCGCCGATTTTATCACCAAGCTGGGCTGTTTGTACCATTTCTTCATTGGCTACTTTTTTTACTTCTTCAGGAATGGCTTTGTTTGATGTTGTTTCATAGGCCTTCATTAAACCTGTTAAAGCAGCAGTTCCTGAAACTTTAAATGGTGCAGTAATTTGAATCTCTGCATCTTTCACACCTGCTGTAATAAGTGCATTTGTGTACATTGCATCTGTTATCGAATTAATGTTTTTTGAGCGTACAATGAGACCTGACCCTGGTTTTGTGTATGTAATCATAGAAGAGGAAATAGCTCTCGTACCAATTTGCGCTTTTGGAACGATGCCCTCTAGAAATTTATGTTCTTCCGCATTAGATACAGTAATAATTTGTGCATCTTTTGGTGCTTTCATTTCTTTCAAAAGATCTTGTTTCTGTTGTTCAGATAAGTTTTCTCCTAGTGTAACAATTGATTCTCCCTCAATGATGTCTGCAAATGAAGCTGTTGGCATAATAAATACGGCTACAGCTAATAGCAGAGCTAGTAATTTCGTTTTCACGAAAAATCGCTCCCTTTCTCTTTCTTAAATTTTCGGGCAACACAGTTATTATAGTATATTTTTCTTATTTGTCACCTAGCTTCTTCCACATTTCAAAAAAGAAGTATGCAGATTGTCGGATTCTTTTTGTTTCTAGTCATGAATATGGTAATATAGTGCTGAGATAGTTGAAAGGAGACATATACATATGAAAACTTTAGGATACATATTAATGGAAAATGGCGAAAAAATCGATTTAGAATTTTTCCCAGAAGAGGCACCAAAAACAGTAGAAAACTTTAAAAAATTAGCAGAGCAAGGATTTTATGATGGTGTGACATTCCACCGCGTTATTCCTGGCTTCGTAAGCCAAGGTGGAGACCCAACAGGCACAGGAGCAGGTGGCCCAGGTTACTCTATCCCATGTGAAACTGATGGAAATCCTCATAGACATCTTGTTGGCTCACTTTCTATGGCACATGCTGGCCGTAATACAGGTGGTAGCCAATTCTTTGTTGTTCATGAGCCACAACCGCATTTAGATGGCGTACATACTGTATTCGGTAAAGCAACAAGCGGTATTGAAACAGTATTAAACATGCGTCAAGGCGATGTAATGAAAGAAGTTAAAGTTTGGGAAGAATAAGTTACGAGAAAAGGAGAGCGATTTTGCTCTCTTTTTTTATTTCCTATAAACAGGGTTGGTATATATTTTAAAGTATATGACACAAATAGGATGGCTACTAACGTTAAATTATATTGTTCATGAGAACACACTTTTAACAAAATACATAGGATGGAGTACGAATTATATGCTTCAATAAATGTATTTCTCTTAACATATTGCTTTTAGTAGAACTACTTTGTTCAAAAGTGGTTAATAAGTGAAATGTGATGAGAAAGGGATTTTCCTTTTAGTTCCTATATAGTATTGTCTCTTTTTTGAGCGGTGTAATAGAAAGAAATAGCGTGGAAACATATATTTGACTTTCTTCTTAACGCTTTGTATGATTATCAAGTTGTTTCAGCCCCTTCTCACTCTGGTAAAAATATTGTAGAATGAATGTGATATGAAAAGAGTGATTGAGGGGATAAATAGTTTGTAACTTTTGTAAGAAGGGATAAGGGTTATGTTAATTCGTTTTAAAAAAAGTTATGAAAAAATTGCAATGGGGCTTCTTTCATTTATGCCAACTGAAAAAGATGTGAAAACATTACAATTGACAATGAAAGAGTATGAGGCGAAAGAGGATTGGCAATTGTATTTGTGGAAACAAAATGAAGATTTTGTTGGGATAATGGGGATTATAAAAAAAGAAGATCAGGTATTGGAAATTCAGCATTTGAGCGTGAATCCGTCTCACCGTCATATGGGGATTGGGACGAAGATGGTTCAAGAGCTTAAGAGTAAATTTCTTGAGTTTACAATTTGCGGAAATGAGCAAACAGCAAGTTTTTGCAAAAAGTGTAAAGAGCTTGAACAAAATATACATTCATGAAAGCAGGGATAAGTAGTTTATTATCTCTGCTTTCTTTTTTGTAGTTGTTCGTGTCGTTCAGAAATGACTTCTGTTCGATCACGCAATGTGTGCTTATTTATGATGTATTCACCAGGAATGACGTTCGCATCTTTCCAAGAGAGGTTTTGTTTCTTACATAACTGTATGCATTGTTTTTCTAACGATACGTCTAATAATGGTAAAAATAACGGGGCGAAATTTTCCTTTTTGTGGATAGATTGTAATCTTTCATTTAATAAGAATGTAAGTTGTTTATGATCTATTCCGAATTGATGTAATTGCGCGCTGCTCTTTTCTAAAATTGTTATTGCGCTTTTTATCATCTTCTCTGCACCATTCCAATTGGATCGTCTATGATGGTATGAGGAAACAGCAATTTGAATGAGGCCGACTAAGTAATTGTCACGTTCTCCTCTAGGTTTTAATTTCCAATATTCTTCTAATATTTCATGACATTCAAAATAATCATAGTCTCCGTGAAAATGAATTAAAAATTGTACGTACTCGGTAGGATACATTTTATTCGCTCCTGTCTAACGGTTATATGTACAGTTTATCATAGAAATATTAACAATAAGCGACTAGGGAAATATCCCTAGTCGCTTTATTGCGTCCTATTAGCAGAAGCAAGCTGCTCCTACAATGATTAGTAAAATGAACAGTACAACAAGTAATGCGAACCCACCGCTAAAACCGCAATCAACGTGACCCATAGTTTTTTGACCTCCTACATTGTTCTTACTACATTGTTATCATATGAAGCGGTGGGCATTATGACATGGGCATAGGTCTATTTTTAATTAAATTTCTTAAAAAGGTTGGATAGAACATGAGTATGCTCTATACTTATGGTGTTATAGAAAAAATGTGGTGGGATGCTTTGTGCAGTATAATTTTAAAGTAGAGGCTTTTGAAGGGCCTTTAGATCTATTGTTACACTTAATAAATCGTTACGAAATTGATATATATAATATTCCTGTAGCGAAAATTACAGAGCAATATCTATCTTATGTCCATACGATGAAAGAATTACAATTAGATGTTGCCAGTGAGTATTTAGTAATGGCTGCAACGTTATTACAAATTAAAAGTAAAATGTTGTTACCGAAACAAGAAGAAGATGTACCTGATAACGGTGAAGACTTTATAGATGATCCTCGTCAAGAATTGATGGAGAGGTTAATTGAATATAAGAAATATAAGCAAGTTGCTACTGAGTTAAAAGAAAGAGAACAAGAAAGAGCACAGCTATATACACGTCCGCCAATTGATTTTACATCATTTCAACAAGAAGAGGAGACAAGCTTACCTCTTGATGTTACGTTATATGATATGTTAGCGGCATTTCAAAAGCTAATGCGTCGTAAAAAAGCAAAAACCCCCGTAACAACGCGAATTACTCGCCAAGAAATACCAATTGCACAGCGAATGACTGATATTCTACAACAGTTAGAAGTAAGAGGCGGTCGTCAAAGCTTTTATGATTTGTTTGCTGATGAAGAACGTGAAATAATGGTTGTAACATTTTTAGCGGTTCTTGAGCTAATGAAAAATCAACAAATCATAATTGAGCAGGAACATAATTTTGATGAAATTTTCGTATCAAGCTCTAATAAATCCGTATAGAGTTGATGTGAAGATGGGATAGAAATATTTTATCTCATGTTAGGTTTTAATGTATCGTTTGGAACGAGAGAAGAAATATTGAACCGAACGCATTTACTGTGATTCGGTTTTTTTATGTGTGTTTTTTATGGGAAATAGGAGGAAGGAGTTCGTAAAATGGATAGAAAAGAACAAAAATCGATTATTGAAGGGCTTTTATTTGTTGCAGGTGACGAAGGGATTTATCCGGAACAGATAGCTAAAGTTCTGGAAGTTGAAGTGGAAGAAGTAATAAACAGTATAGAGGAAATGCAAAAAGAATGCGAAGGATCGAATCGCGGTTTGCAAATTGTACAATATGCAAAAGTGTATCGTTTTGCAACAAAGAAAGAACATGCTTCGTACTATCAAAAATTAATAGATACTCCAACCGCGGCTTCACTTTCTCAAGCAGCTCTTGAAACGTTGGCAATCGTTGCGTACCGTCAACCGATTACAAGGACAGAAATGGAAGAGATTAGAGGTGTGAAAACGGATAAGGCATTACAAACGTTAGTTTCACACTTACTTATAAAAGAAACGGGAAGAGCGGAAGGACCAGGGCGCCCTATTTTATACGGAACGACGAAAGAATTTCTAGATACGTTTGGATTGAAAACATTAGATGATTTACCACCTCTTTCGGAAGAAAATGAACAAATGAATGAAGCAGATTTATTCTTTGGTTCTTTACAGGAATTATCAAAATAAAAGCTTAGCATTTTGCTAAGCTTTTTTTGTATATCAATTACAGAGCGTGCCATACTAAATGAAAAAAGGAGACGAGTTATGAAAGGTGTACGGAGTATTCTATTGTTGGTTTCTGTTTTATTATGTTTTTCGTTAAACAGCGCATCGGCTAAAAGATATATGATGTCTATTCATACTGCGTCTTCTATACATATGCAGCGGCAACATTTCGGTAAAATGAAAGTGAGTTTTTTAAAAGTTGGACAAGGTGATGCGACACTTATTACATTGCCAAATGGTCAAACGATGTTAATAGATGGGGGTCCTTATGAAGCGGGAGAGGTCATTATTCAAAAACTAATTGAAAAAAGAATTAATCATTTAGATGTGATTGTAAGTACTCATCCTGATATGGACCATATAGGAGGACTTATTCCAATTGTAGAGCAAATGCCAGTTTCCCTCGTATTAGATAGCGGGAAAACATATAGTTCATTTACTTATCATACGTATCGAAATAACATTAAAAAAAGGGGCATTCCTTTCATTTCAGTGAAGGAAGGACAATACATACCGCTAGATCCACATGTTTCTATACAAGTATTAAACAATGGTAAATCGAAAGACGAGAATAACGAGTCCTCAATTGTGTTAAAGATTCGATATGGTAAAGCGGACTTTTTATTAATGGGTGATGCTGATATACGGACGGAAAATGAAATATTAAAGCAATTTGATGTACATGCAGATGTATTAAAAGTAGGGCATCATGGCTCGTATACTTCAACGAGTGAAACATTCTTAAAAAAAGTAGATCCACAATTCGCTATTCTTTCGTACGGGAGTAGAAATCCATATGGGCATCCTCATCAGAGTGTAGTAAGACGATTAAAACAGCGTGGTATAATGATATATGGAACAAACAAGCGAACTGTGGAAATAGAAACAGATGGTGAACATATTACTATGGGGGCAAGCGGTCTTATGCCATTACTTAAGTAACTAATTATATAAGAGGTTATTATCCATTTTGGTAAAAATGGATAATATATATTAGAATGAAAAAGAAATCAATTTCCTTTTTTCGCTGAACGAAGAGGAAATTTCATTAGAATGTATAGACAACTACTTGTGTGTATATTAAGATGGAATTAGGCGAATAAGGTAATAATAATAAGTAGGTATTTCATGGGAAAGGGTCGATGAAAATGAAAACGCAAGTTGTCATCAATGCCGAAATTTATACAGGTAAAGAAGTAGTGGAAAACGGATTTATTCGTTACACAGAAACAGTTAAAGAAATTGGTTTGATGGCTCAATATGTATCACAAGAAAATGAAACTGTGTTAGATGTGGCAGGAAAGATTGTGATTCCAGGTATGATTGATGTTCATATTCATGGTGGATACGATATTGATGCGATGGATGCAAATAGCGATGGATTAGTAACTCTTGGTAAAGAAATGTTAAAAGAAGGAGTTACAACTTACTTCCCAACAACAATGACACAAGCTCCAGAAGCGATTGAAGCGGCGCTAAGTGCTGCGAAGGAAGCGAAAGACAAAGGAGCACATTTCGAATATATTCACTTAGAAGGACCATATGTTTCAAAAAAACGTGCGGGTGCACAACCACTTGAACATATTGTTCCTGCGAGTATCGAGCAATTTAAACAATGGCAGGAAGCAAGCGGTAATTTAATTAAATTAGTAACATATGCACCGGAAGAAGAAGGTGCGTTAGAGTTTGAACAGTATCTTGCTGAAACAGGTGTTGTTGGCACAATGGGGCATACAGATGCAATTGATGCACAACTGAAAAATAGAAAAATTACACATGCAACACATTTATACAATCAAATGCGTGGATTACATCATCGTGAACCAGGAGTTGTTGGTCATGTGTTATTAAATCCAGATGTAATGGTTGAAGTAATTACAGATGGTATTCACATTCACCCTGATATGGTGAAATTAGCATATAAATTAAAAGGACCGAAAAAAGTAAGTGTCATTACAGATGCAATGCGTGCAAAAGGTCTTGAAGAAGGATTATATGAGCTTGGCGGACAGCCAGTACATGTAAAAGATGGCAGTGCCCGATTAGAAGATGGAACGTTAGCTGGTAGTATTTTAAAAATGGATCAAGCTTTCCGAAATGTAATTGAATTTACAGGATGTTCAATCGAGGAGGCAGTGTTAATGACATCAGTTAACCAAGCAGAAGAATTTGGATTAAATAATAAAGGCGCATTAGCGGTAGGTAAAGATGCAGACTTTGTTGTTATGACTGAAGAATTACATGTATATGATACGGTTCGTTTAGGAATTCATATGAAGGAAGGGAAGTAATTAGATGAATATTCTAGTTGTAAAAACTCCAGAAGAATTAGCAGAAGCAGGTTATAAGTTAATTAAAGAGGTTGTAAAATCAAAAGAAAATCCAACTTTAGGAATGGCTACAGGAAGCTCTCCATTAGGTATTTATGCAGAAATGCGAAAAAATAAACTTGATACAAGTCATGCAACCACTGTAAACTTAGATGAGTACGTAAATTTACCACACGAAGATAAAAACAGCTATCACTATTTCATGCAAGAACAGTTGTTTGATCATCTTCCATTTAAACAAACTTATGTACCGAATGGGATGGCAAGTGATTTAGAGGAAGAGTGCAAGCGTTATGAAGGCATTCTAGTAGCTAACCCAGTTGACTTACAGATTCTTGGAATCGGTGAAAACGGTCACATCGGATTTAATGAGCCAGGAACACCATTTAATTCTCCAACTAACATTGTAGAATTAACAGAATCTACACGCCAAGCAAACCTTCGCTTCTTTGAAAATGAAGAAGATGTGCCGACTCATGCGATTACAATGGGAATTGGAAGTATTATGAAAGCGAAACAAATTCTACTTGTTGCTATGGGATCTAAAAAGGCAGAAGCTATTAAAGAATTATTGCAAGGTGAATATAGTGAGGCGTGTCCTGCTACAGTTTTACAACGTCATCCGAATGTAACCGTAATCGCAGATCCAGAAGCTCTATCTTTATGCAGTGAGGCGATTGCTGATGAACATCGACAAGTATTCACCATTTCCGATTTATTATCAGATTCAAGAGTGGGTGAAACAGCTAATTGAGGAAGGCGAATGGAAGCCGGGAGATAAAATTCCGTCTGAGAATGAACTTTGTGATAAGTTCGAAGTGAGTCGTATGACAATCAGACAGGCGATTAATAACTTAGTGGAACAAGGTTATTTATACCGGAAACGTGGGATTGGAACGTTCGTCCAACTTCCGAAAGTGGAGCAAAAGTTGCAAGGAATGACGGGATTCACAGAAGATATGATATCTCGTGGTATGAAACCGAGCAGCCAGTTATTAAGTTTCCGCCTAGTTCCAGCTACTGCTAAAATAGCAGACCGGCTGAGAATACAAGAGGGAGAATCGGTTTATGAAGTGAGGCGTACGCGCTTAGCTGATGACGAACCGATTGCATTTGAGACGACATATTTGTCGCCAACTCTTGTGAAAGATATTAACGAAGAAATATTACAACAATCTTTATATGAACATTTAGAGAAAAAACTGGGCTTTAAGCTTGTTCGCGCTACTCAATCAATTGAAGCTTCAATTGCAACGGATAATGAAGCTGAACATCTGCATATTCCTAAAAAGGCGCCTGTACTTGTAATGCGTCAATGGTCATATGCAGAAGGTGAGTTACCGTTAGAGTATGTGAAATGTATTTATCGTGGGGATCGTTACAAGTTTATTACGAACATCGCACGTAACAAGTAATATATTTCAGTTTGTGAAGTACAGTGAACTTTGATGTTTTCAACATGTAAAGAAATAAAAATACGACTCATCCTTATAAGGATCGAGTCGTATTTTTATTTGCTTCTTCATTATAAACAAGTACTTGGTTAACGGCATCTTTGACAGCATCTACTACATAGTGAGCGTGCTCTTTTACCGCATCATCAGCTTGAGACATAGCAAAACTATGAGGAGTTAAGGAAAACATTGGAATATCATTGTAAGAATCCCCTATGCATGCAACCTCCTCTGGTTGTATTTGAAACTCTTGTAATAAAACAGAAATAGCAGAACCTTTACTAATATTTGGTGGCATTACATCTAAACATTGTTCAGCTGAAATGAAAGTACTAACTTTTCCATAGAATTTTTCATCGATCTTTTTTTGAAGGAGTTGTAAGTTTTCCTTTGTTCCACCGATAGAAATTTTATTTGGAAAAATTGTATCATCGATTTTCTGTAATAAATTTGGTTCTTCAACAGAAGTCATTGCTACTTGTTTTTCGAGTTCATGAATAAAAGGTGTCTTTTCTTCAATATAGTAATTATGCTCATCACTTACATAACGGAAATAAGGGTCTTGATTTGTCATAGCTAGTAAATCAGGAAGAATGCTGGAATCAAAATTTGCGGATAATAGTTGCTTATTTTCATTAGTGTATACAAACACACCATTTACACTAATACGATGGAAATTTGTATTTACAGCTTTCATTAAGTCTGCGATTTCATTATCAAGTCGTCCAGAAGCGAAGCAAAGAATAACATTTTGCTCAGCAAGACTGCGAAGTGCCGCAACATCCTGTTCATCAATCAGACCTCCATGCTGCATCATTGTACCGTCAATATCACTTACAAACATTTTAATCATGTTGCTATCTCCTTTCTATGTACAGTTGCTCTTACATTATACGTATCATATACAAACATGTCTAAAAAATGAATTTTTATCAAATGGTAGATGTTTTACATTGACGACAAAGAAGAATGTTCTGTAACATAAAAGTAGGCTATTTAAGTACGAGGGTGGTGTTATATGAGTAATTATCTAGAAATTAAAAAAGTTTTAAATAATAATGTCATCATTGCTAGCCATCCTGAACACGAGGAAGTAGTAGTGATCGGTAAAGGAATTGGATTTGGAAAAAAGGCTGAAGATGTGTTGGAGCAAGAACAAATTGAGAAAATGTTTGTTTTAAAAAATGAACGTGATCGAGAACAATACAAACTTTTAGTGCCGCATGTGAGTGAAAAGCTAATTGAATTGATGAATGATATTATGTTATACATTCAAGAAAAAGCGGAGTCTCCATTAAATGAACATATTCATATCGCTTTAACAGATCATATTTCTTTTGCAATTAAAAGGATGAAACAAGGACTTACAATAGATAATCCTTTTTTAGTTGAAACGAAAATGCTATATCCAGAGGAATATAAAATTGCTGAAGGAGTTGTGAAACTTTTAAATTCTCGTTTGCAAATTACATTGCCAGAAGGAGAAGTTGGCTTTATCGCACTCCATATTTATAGCTCGCTTACAAACTCTGATTTATCTTCTGTTAATCAAAATTCTCGTCTTATTGCACAACTTGTGTCTTTAATTGAGACAAACCTACAAATTACATTAGACCAAGAAAGCATTCATTATTTACGCCTTATTCGCCATTTGCAATATGCTATTGAACGGGTGAAAAAAGGAGAAAAAGTAGAAGAAGCACAAAGTTTTGCTGATTTATTAAAATTAGAATATCCAGTT
Organism: Bacillus sp. FSL P2-0099; assembly: GCF_038007445.1. NCBI lineage: Bacteria > Bacillati > Bacillota > Bacilli > Caryophanales > Bacillaceae > Bacillus > Bacillus sp. FSL P2-0099. The sequence continues at coordinate 4,016,974 of NZ_JBBOXE010000001.1, read as the reverse complement.
TGTTATAATTTGGCGTGGAAGCTAGTCAAAGTAATGCAGAACGAATTACAACTTCCTGTTTATGAAGCGGAGAGTATTTATTTAACGATGCATTTACAACGATTAGTGAAAGCAGAACATGTGTAAAAAGACATATATTTTTGTCTAAAATGAAAACGTTAAAAAAAATGATTGAATCGCTTACAATAGTTATGTATAATAACTATTGCAAAGTTATACAAAATTCGACAAACACATTAAGGTAAATAACGAAAACGTTTGCTTTAATTATAGTGAACTTATACGTAATCCTATTTTTGACACGTGTTACTGATTCGATCAGGCATGAGTGGAGAAAAGTTGGGAATGTAAGCTAAAGAAAGGGACATACTACCCTTTGTATAGCTATCGTTCTATCTTTTTTTTCCTCATGCCTTTTTGGCGTTTGTCGAAAAGTATCAATATAGATAAGAGAGGAAGGGTTTCCATGTTTAAGAAGATCTTTGGTGTTCTTCAAAAAGTCGGAAAAGCGCTTATGCTTCCAGTAGCGATTTTACCGGCAGCAGGTATTTTACTTGGATTTGGTAATGCATTTCAAAATCCACAACTAACAAATGTTATCCCTGCTTTAAAAGCAGATTGGTTCGTAATGGTTGCAAAAATTATGGAACAATCTGGCGATATTATTTTCGCTAACCTTGCGCTATTATTCGCAGTTGGGGTAGCGATTGGTTTAGCTGGTGGAGACGGAGTAGCTGGTTTAGCAGCGTTCGTCGGATACTTAATTATGAACAAAACGATGAGTGTATTCTTAGAAGTAGATAAACTAGTGAAAGTAACAAGCACTGGAACAGATCCAGTAAAAATTGGATTTTCAGATCCAGCATATGCAAACGTATTAGGAATTCCAACGCTGCAAACAGGAGTGTTTGGTGGTATTATCGTCGGGATAGTAGCGGCATATTGTTATAATAAATACTTCAACATTGAATTACCATCATACTTAGGTTTCTTTGCAGGTAAGCGTTTCGTACCAATCGCAACTGCAACATTCTCTTTAGTGGTAGGTATTATCATGTGCTTCATTTGGCCATACATTCAGGGTGGCTTAAATACGTTCTCACATCAAATGATTGATGCAAATAGAACGATAGCAGCATTTATATTCGGTTTAATCGAACGTTCATTAATTCCATTTGGATTACATCATATTTTCTATTCACCGTTCTGGTTCGAATTCGGTCAGTATACAAATGCAGCTGGCGAATTAATCCGTGGTGACCAAAAAATCTTTATGGCACAGTTAAAAGACGGCGTAGAATTAACAGCAGGTACATTTACAACTGGTAAGTATCCGTTCATGATGTTCGGTCTTCCAGCAGCAGCTTTAGCAATGTACCATGAAGCACGTCCGGAAAATAAAAAATTAGCAGCTGGTATTTTAGGATCTGCTGCATTAACATCTTTCTTAACAGGTATTACAGAACCGCTTGAATTTTCATTCTTATTCGTAGCACCAGTATTATTCGGAATTCATGCAGTATTCGCTGGTCTATCATTTATGACAATGCAAATTTTAGGTGTTAAAATTGGTATGACATTCTCTGGTGGTTTAATTGACTTCATATTATTCGGTGTACTACCAGGTCGTACGGCATGGTGGTGGGTAATTATTGTTGGTCTTGTACTAGCAGTTATTTACTACTTCGGATTCCGTTTCGCAATCCGTAAATGGAACTTAAAAACGCCTGGTCGTGAAGTAGCGAATGCTAATGAAGGCGCAGGGAAAACAGAAGCAGGAGAACTTCCACGTGAAGTATTAGTAGCACTTGGTGGTAAAGAAAACATTGCTTCGTTAGATGCTTGTATTACTCGTTTACGCGTTCAAGTTAACGAACAAAAAAATGTAAATAAAGACCGCTTAAAAGAGCTTGGAGCAGCCGGTGTACTTGAAGTTGGAAATAACATTCAAGCTATTTTCGGACCGAAATCTGACACATTAAAATCACAAATTCATGATATTATGTCAGGCCGTACACCTCATGTTGAAAAAGAAGCGCCTGTAAAAGTGGAAGAAGCTCCTCAACAGGTTGATGAAAATGAAACAATCGTTTCACCAATTGAAGGGAAAATCTTACCGATTACAGAAGTACCTGACCAAGTATTCTCAGGGAAAATGATGGGAGATGGATTTGCGATTGAGCCAACAGAAGGAACAGTAGTTTCTCCGGTTAATGGTGAGATTGTAAATGTATTCCCTACAAAACATGCGATTGGTATTCAGTCTGAAGGCGGAAAAGAAATTTTAATCCACTTCGGTATTGATACTGTAAAATTAAATGGTGAAGGCTTTGAAGCGCTTGTAGCACAAGGTGATAAAGTGAAGCAAGGACAACCATTATTAAAAGTAGATCTTGCATTTGTAAAAGAAAATGCACCATCTATTATTACACCAATCGTCTTTACGAATTTACAACAAGGGCAACAAGTCGAATTGAAAAAAGATGGAAATGTTAAGAAGGGCGAAAACGCTATTATTGACATTCAGTAGGAATTTGACGCAAAATGTTTATAATTATAATAGGCGATGTGGTTGACCGAACATCGCCTATTATATACAATAGATGATGTAGTACTCACGTCTATACAACTAAAAAAATACTGTATTTGAAGGAGATAAATTATCATGGAAAAAATCTTTAAAGTAACTAGCGACTCAGGAATTCATGCTCGTCCAGCAACTCTACTTGTAAACACTGCAAGCAAATTTGGTTCTGACATCAACTTAGAGTATAACGGAAAAAACGTTAACTTAAAATCAATCATGGGTGTTATGTCTTTAGGAATTCAACAAGGCGCGGAAATTAAGGTCACTGCAAATGGTGATGATGCAGCTCAAGCACTAGCAGCTATCGAAGAAACTATGAAAAACGAAGGATTAGGAGAATAATGACTCTTAACATTCAAGGGATCGCTGCATCAAGTGGGATTGCTATTGCAAAGGCTTTCAGACTTGAGAATCCTGAATTTAACATTGAAAAGAAATCAATTACAGACGAAGCTGCTGAAATTGCACGCTTAGACGCTGCGCTTGAGAAAGCAAAATCTGAACTAGAAGCTATTAAGGACCATGCTTTTGCTGAGCTAGGTGCTGATAAAGCTGCTATCTTTGAAGCACATTTATTAGTATTAAATGATCCGGAATTAGTAAATCCAGTAAAAGATAAAGTAAATGGCGAAAAAGTAAATGCTGAATTTGCAATGGATGAAGTTGCATCAATGTTTATTTCTATGTTTGAAAACATGGATAACGAATACATGAAAGAACGTGCTGCGGATATTCGCGACGTAACAAAACGTGTTCTTGCACATTTACTAGGAATTAACTTCTCAAACCCTGGTACAATTTCTGAAGAAGTAATCATCATTGCTGAAGATTTAACACCATCTGATACAGCTCAGTTAAACCGTAAGTATGCAAAAGGTTTCACAACTGATATCGGTGGACGTACATCTCACTCTGCAATTATGGCTCGTTCTATGGAAATTCCAGCTGTTGTTGGTACGAAAGTTGTTATGGAGAAAATCCAAAACGGCGATATCGTAATCATTGACGGTTTAGATGGAGAAGTAATTGTAAACCCATCTGAAGAAACTCTTCGTTCTTTTGAAGAAAAGAAAGCGAAATTTGAAGAGCAAAAAGTTGTATGGGCAAAATTAAAAGACCAAGCAACTGTAACAAGTGATGGACATCACGTTGAGCTTGTTGCTAATATCGGAACACCAAATGATGTACAAGGTATTATCGATAATGGCGGAGAAGGCGTTGGTTTATACCGTACAGAATTCTTATACATGGGCCGTGACAATCTTCCAACAGAAGAAGAGCAGTTCGAAGCGTATAAAGCAGTTCTTGAAGGTGTAAAAGAAGATCAACCAGTCGTTGTTCGTACACTTGACATCGGTGGAGATAAAGAACTTCCATACTTACATTTACCAAAAGAAATGAACCCATTCTTAGGATACCGTGCAATTCGCTTATGTCTTGATGAGCAAGATGTGTTCCGTACACAACTTCGTGCATTACTTCGTGCTAGCGTATACGGTAACTTAAAAATTATGTTCCCAATGATTGCAACTCTTGATGAGTTCCGTCAAGCGAAAGCAATCTTATTAGAAGAGAAAGCAAAACTTGTAGAAGCGGGTACAACTGTTTCTGATTCTATTGAAGTTGGTATGATGGTTGAAATTCCAGCTTCAGCAGTATTAGCAGATCAATTCGCCAAAGAAGTTGATTTCTTCTCTATCGGAACAAATGACTTAATCCAATACACAATGGCTGCAGACCGTATGAACGAACAAGTAGCTTACTTATACCAACCATATAACCCATCTATTTTACGTCTTGTAAAAATGGTTATCGATGCTGCTCATAAAGAAGGAAAATGGGCTGGTATGTGTGGTGAGATGGCGGGAGATTCACTTGCTATCCCATTATTATTAGGCTTAGGTTTAGATGAGTTCAGTATGAGTGCAACATCTATCCTTCCTGCAAGAACACAACTAAGCAAGTTGTCAAAAGCAGAAATGGAAACATTAGCAGAAAAAGCATTAACAATGTCAACTGCTGAAGAAGTTGTTGAATTAGTTAAAAGCATATAATAGTAAAAAAACCTGAGTCGATTCGAAATCGATCTCAGGTTTTTTTGCTACATATACCTTAGGTGATTTTATTGTTTAAACTTATCTTAAAGAGCAATTGCGATAACATCTTCTGGGCAAACACGTAAAATCCCTTCAAATCTATCGTCATTACGATTGTTTCCATTCTTATCATCTTTGTTGTTGTCTTTGTCGTCATCTCTTCTTAATGCAGAGAATAGAGCAATACCGTTACAGAACCCCTCAAAAACTAAATTGCGGAATGTTCCATTTCCTTTTAGTTTAAGAAGCGAAATCTCAGTGCCTATAGAAAGATGTGCAAGTACGTTACATACAGCAGCTCGTTGTGGTCTAACTTCTTCTCTCTCTTTCTCGCGATGTTCGCGATGGTCACACTCTCTTTCACGATGATGACAGTCTCTAAAGTTATCACAGCATCCAAATGATCCAAACATAATCCTCATCACCCCCTTCACACTTATAATCTATGTAAGTTCGGTAGTCGGTGACTGGACAGATAATGAAAATTTTTCTAGGGGATTTTCTCATTTTAAATGACTAGATGGGTATTTAGTATGGAATGATGTTTAAAATAGGGGAAATGTCACAAAAAAAATGTAAAGACCACCGAAATGAATGAATTAGGTAGCCTTTACACTTTTTTGCTTTTATATAAAACGATGATATATACAGGAAGAGCTAGGAGTAGTGGTGCAATGGATCGTGCAGTATGTTTTTCTGCTTCTAATTGTAACGCTTCTTCTTTAGGGAATTGTAACACTGATATGTTTGCAGCATCGCCAATAAAATATAGCAGTAGTACAGTTACTATGTAACTCAAAAGTGCGATAAAGCTTCCGTATGAACTCAATGAAAATCCCTCTCTTGTTATCTATTTGTTATCATTGTATCACAATTGTAACAAAAATACACGGTTATATTTCAATGCTTTAACAAATTTCGACACAAAACGCCATATTTGTTTATGGTGATAGCGTAAAAATTACAATTTCTCTATGTGTAGATGTCGAATAATACATTGTAATATTACGGATGTGTGACAGAATATAAAAAAACGAAGGTAATGAAATTACCTTCGTTTTTATTATTTCGCCCATTCACTTACTTGTTCTACGCTCATGCGCGGTGCAGGGTGACCTTTTAAAGTGGATTCACCAATTGTAATAAGCATAATTGGTACGTAACGAGATGAAACATTAAATTCTTCCATTAGTGCTTGTGGGTTGAAACCACCAATTGCGCAAGTATCCCAGCCAGTTGCTTTAGCAGCAAGCATAAGTTGCATTGCTGCTAAAGCAGCATTTGAAAAGGCAGCATCTCGTGGGTATTGCTCACGAGTATATGCAGATTCAATATTTTTAGCTAAGCGCTCTTTTGCGTCTGCTTTCATAAATCCTTGTTCTACAATTGGACCGTAAACCGGTTCAACATTTTTATATGCCTCTAAATCACCTAAAATAGCGACTACGGCAGAAGCATCAAGAATTTGTTGTTGGTTATAAGCAATTGGGTGTAATCGTTTTTGTACATCTTCGCCTTGGAAAACAAGGAATTTCCAGTGTTGCAAGTTCCAAGCAGAAGGTGCTTGCGCAGCTGCTTTTAAAATTTCATGTAACTCTGTAGATGAAATTTCTTTTTCAGGGTTGAATGCACGTGTAGATGTGCGTTCATATAAAACGTTAAAAAAGTCATTGTTTGTCATTATATATCCTCCAAATTACATATCAACTTAATATGAAATAAATGTAATATACTCTACTTACATTTTGTAAGTTATTGAATTTAAGAATATAATACCTTTATTTTAATTGTCAAGTTTTAAATAGTAAGGCAGGGCATTCATACAAACGATACAATTCATATAATCATACACTAAAAAAGGAATTTCCAGAGCAGATAAGCGAAGATAACATTCTCAATTAGCTTGTTAATATGAGTTCCTCACAATTCTTTATAAAATGATTGTGAGGAATTCAGTAAAACAAGATATATGAAGTGAGTGAAGACTAGTGATGAACATACTACATTTTTTATTAGAGAATACTGTTTTCCAAAATGTATTACAAGATCTTCAGTTGAATGTCCTTTATATAGAAGATGGATGTACACATCAACAAACGATAGAAAACGTCCATCCAAAATGTATGTTTATAGCAAATAGTTTTGAAGAAGGAGAAATATTGTTTCATAGAACTAGACCGCATATTGTAATTATGTACGTAACAGATTTTGCTCAAATAAAATATATAAAGAATATATATAATTCACAGAGCACATTCATTATCATTTGGGATCAACAGATAGATAATCAGTTTGCAGATTTACTACTGTTAGGAATACGTAATATTGTTATAGCACCAGTAACTCCACAAGTGGTACTAGAGGAAGTGAATAAGAGTTTATATCAACTTTCTTTAGTGCGGCAAGTAGGTTTACAACAAGAATTGCTTCAAACGATGTTTGATTTTCAAAATGATTTATTATTTATAGTAGAAGATGATGAGATTGTTGATTGTAATACGAATTTTTTACAATTCTTCGGACATGATAATTTATTTACGTATCGTGAACAACATTTAGTGTTTGCAGAACATCTTATTAGAGAGAACGGATATTATTCGACGACTCACGATATAACATGGCTGGATGATACTTTATCAAATGGAAGAAGAATTAAAATGTACAATTATGAAGGAGAAGCATTTACTTTTCTATTACGTGCGACACCATTACCAGAAGACTTATCGCGATTTATAGTAAAATGCACAGAGATTACAGAATTAGATGAAATCTATCAAGAGCAAGAAAGATTGGCTATGATAGATTCATTGACAGAAATATATAATCGCTTGAAATTCCAACAAATATTGGAGACAGAGTGGGAGAATGTATTACGTAATGATGAAAAAGTTGCACTTATTTTGTTTGATATAGATAATTTTAAATCAGTAAATGACACATATGGTCATGATTTTGGCGATTTAGCATTAGTACAACTTGCAGATCTTATGAAATCTAAAGTTGAAAATCAACATGTATTTGCAAGATGGGGAGGAGAGGAATTTATAATATTAGTGACAAATACGGTAGAAAAAGAAGCGTTTCAAGTTGCGGAATCATTGCGATTTTTCATTGAAACAAAGCATTTCTCTGGAATTTCGAAATTAACAGCGAGTTTTGGAGTTGCGTTATATGAGCAAGGGATTACAAGAGAAGAGTTAATGCAAAGAGCGGATATTGCGTTATATGAAGCGAAAAAAAATGGGAAAAATCAAGTATGTATATATAGAAAAGAAAAAATGTGATTTTTCGCAACAAATTGTTGCGATTTTTTTTTATTACTTGATAATAGAATATGGGGGACCATTTTAACCGAGAAGCTCCCACTTCAAGTAAGCTCGCAAGAGAGAATAAGTGGTGGGTAGTTCACATGAAGTAATTACGGAGGAACAATATGATAAAAAAAATAATGGTTATGGCTTCACTGTCTGCTGTAGTTTGCGGCGGAGTATACTATTTTCTCTATCCCGATCAAAAGGAACAAGCAGTATTAACAACAAAGGTAACTCCTGCTATTGAGTCAGAGGTACAGGATAATATAGAAGAAGTACAAAAAATTGATTATGCTAGTATATCTCAAAAGTTAGATCAGTATTTAGTAGGAAAGCAATTTAATGGGACAGTTTTGGTGACAGATAAAGAGCATGTTATATTGAATAAAGGATATGGATATGCTGATATTCAAAATAAAATAGAAAATACGCCTCAAACAAAATATCGTATCGGTTCTATTACGAAAACAGTTGTTGCTACATCCATTCTACAGTTACAAGAACAAGGGAAGTTAAATATCCAAGATAATGTAAATAAATATATTCCTTCATTTCCAGCAGATAAACACATCACGTTATATCACTTATTAACGCATACATCTGGTTTACCGGAAAGTGGGAAAGGGAAGGTTAATGTAGCTTCACGTATAAATTTAGTAACTTGGATTGGAAGTCAAAAATTAGAGTTTCCACCAGGAACAGGTTGGAAGTATACGGATTATAATTATATGGTGCTCGCTTATATTATAGAAAATATAACGAAAAAGCCTTTAGGAGACTATGTAAAAGAAAATATATTTACAAAGGCCGAGATGCATGAATCAGGTATGGGAAATATGGTGCCTGGAGATAAAAACTTCACGAAGGGGTATGTGAAGAAAGATCAAGAGCTTGTACTAGCACAAAAATTAGGGGTGGACTGGTTATATGGATCGGGTGAGATGTATACGACAGTAGGGGATATGAAAAAATTAGATGAAGCGATTATAAATGGAAAGCTTCTTTCTGAACAAAGTATACAAGCGATGTTTACACCTTCACAAGAAAGAAAATATGCATTTAGTTTTTACATATATCCAGATTATTTCCATAATCATGGTGTACTATCTGGTTGGAATACTTTCAATAATTTTAATAAAGAAAAAGGAACTTTTGTTATTTTATTTTCAAATGTGAAAAATAGTATGGATGATGATTTTAATAAAGAGTTCCGAAAGATGGTAAATGATTTATTAGAACAAAGGGGATGAGAAGATGGAAAATAAAAATTTATCAATAGGTTTCATTGGTATTGGTGTAATGGGAAAAAGTATGGTCAACCATTTAATGCAAAGTGGTTATAAAGTATATGTATATAATAGAACGAAGGAAAAAGCGGATTCTTTGGTGCAAGAGGGTGCGACTTGGTGTGATACACCGAAAGCGTTAGTAAAGCAAGTTGATGTTGTTATGACGATGGTTGGTTATCCTCATGATGTAGAAGAAGTGTACTTTGGGGTAGATGGAATTTTAGAACATGCAAATGAAGGTACGATAGCAATTGACTTTACAACATCTACACCAACATTGGCAAAACGTATTAATGAAGTTGCGAAAAGCAAGAATATATATACATTAGATGCACCAGTATCTGGCGGGGACATTGGGGCTAAAGAAGCAAGACTAGCAATTATGGTCGGTGGAGAGAACAGAATATATGATATTTGCTTACCTCTATTTGAAAAACTAGGAACAAATATTCAGTTGCAAGGCCCTGCTGGGAGTGGACAACATACAAAAATGTGCAATCAAATAGCAATTGCTTCTAACATGATAGGAGTATGTGAAGCGGTAGCATATGCGAAAAAGGCTGGACTTAATGCAGATAAAGTATTAGAGAGTATTTCGACAGGAGCAGCAGGTAGCTGGTCATTAAGTAATTTAGCTCCTCGAATGTTAAAAGGAGATTTTGAACCTGGCTTTTATGTAAAGCATTTTATGAAAGATATGAAGATTGCTTTAGATGAAGCTGAAAAATTACAATTACCAGTACCGGGTTTAACCCTAGCGAAGGAATTGTATGAAGAGCTAATCGCAGATGGAAAAGAGAATAGCGGAACACAAGTATTATACAAAAAGTATATAAGGGGGTAAATGGAATGGATCTCCAAAAGTTTGACGAGATGATTGATGCTGTGCAGCGAGCAACTTGTGTACAGATTAATGATAAGCAAAAAGAAGCTTTTAAACAAAAATACGATTTTGGGCCAGATTTTGAATATGGAAGAGATGAGAAAGGACATTATGTTATCCGAAGCTCGAAAAAGATGTTAGAGGAAATGGAGTTTTATTTGGCATTGAAATATGATCGGGATGGAATTGTCCTTTATATGCATGCTGAGATTGAAGGGACATGTCATGTATCCGTTAGCTACAGTGAAGATGCACTTCATTTGCAAGAATTGTTTCAATTTCTAGAAGAAAATAAATAAAAAGTCCTCATTTGAGGACTTTTTATTTATTTAGGCAGGCATAATATTTAAGTTGGATAATTTATCCCGCTATTTGTGCGCCGTAAAACTCCCACTGATTAAAGTTTCACTTTATAGGCTGGAAGCGCGGCGGCATCGTTCAATTGGGAATGGAATAACTTGGGCAATGTGATTAGGGCCGAGCTGTTTTGCGCGAGCATGGCGTAGTATATAAAATGCGCACAGAATAGAAACAGGAATAGCACCATATAAACCAAAAAATAAAGCGCTTACACATGATGCAGCAAAACCTAAAACACCAACTTCTAATTCTTCCATAATAGCTCCTAAAATGACAGGAATAGCTCCGCATGTAACTCCTAGTATAAGTGCGATAAGTAAACTCATGATTATCCCCCTCTGTTTGCAATATTCATTTCCTTCTTATTAGTTGTAGTATATCATACATAAAACAGAATTTTCAGAAAAAATTCAAAAAAAGTTCAATAAATGTTCAAAAAATATTCCGGAATGTACTTGATAAAGTGGAATTGTGATTCGAGATATTTGATTTGAACAAACGAAAGGGACAAATCATTTTAGTAAATAAAAAATCAGGCTTACTTCAATGTTATGAAATAAGCCTGTTCCATAGGAGGATGTATATATGTAGAGTGAATAAAAGGTTGGAAAAGGGGTTCCAAGTTCTTTTATTCAACTAGCTACCTTAATAAATTGGAACCCAACCTTCTGTTGTAACAAAAATACGAATAGCTACAACTTGGCGATCATCTTGTAAGGTGAAATAGTGTCTTGCATTTTCAGGCACAGATATAAGATCACCAGGCTCGAGTTCAACGTCAAAGAATCGACCATCTTTTCCTTCAATAGCGAAGATGCCATGACCGCTGACAATAAAGCGAACTTCATCGTCAGTATGATGGTGTTCTTTTTGAAAATTAATTAATAACTCGTCAAGGTTAGGTGTGCTATTTGAAAGTGAAATCACATCATATGCTTTATAACCTCTGCGCTCTGAAACATCAGCAATTTCTTTTGAAAACACAGCTAATATTTCAGCCTTGTTTTCATCTGCTAACGAATAATTTTCATTTAAATGAGTAGGAAGCTTAGAGATGTTCCATTTCTCATATAAAACGCCTTCCTCTTGTAGAAATTTAGATACTTCCACTTCATTTTCGATACGAGTATTTACTTCATGAATACGAATTTGCGCCATTAGAAACGCCTCCTTGAATTGATAATAGTTTTATATGAAATTGGAATAAAAACTCATAAGCTTCTAATCTTTTCTTTGCATCAAAGCTATCTCGGCCCCATACGGTAATACCATGGTTACGGATTAATACTGCTCCCGAATCTCCTTGTATATGCTTTCGGAAGTTTTCTCCAAGCGTTGGGATATGGGCATGGTTTTCGATAATAGGAATGTTAATCGTTGCACCTTCTTCCCAAATATCGAGAGCTTTAATAATTTCTTGATTTTGAAGGGTGACTGCATCACTATATAAATTTGTGATGACATTATTATCAGTTGTATGAACATGAAGTACGCACCCGGCGTTCGTATTGTTATAAATATGTGTATGCAATATTGTTTCTGCTGAAGGGCGTAATTCAGTCTCTAATACGGGAACCCCTAGATGATCTACTAATAGAAAATCATCTGGAGTAGTTTTTGTTTTATCTTTACCACTTGCTGTAATAAGAAAAGTAAGTGGATCATGACTGACTTTTATAGAAATATTTCCACTCGTTGCTGGAAACCAATTCCGAGTTGTTAATTCTTTTTTTATTTCACTTAAGTCATACCATTGACGAAAAAGTTGTTTCATGATTTCACCTCCAACAAATGTTGTAATTCGACTTGAATATCGTGAAATGTGTTAAAGGATGTATAAGCAATATGATTTTCTTCACATTTTGTAATAAGGAAGTCACGGGCGAATACTTTATCTGCTTGTTTTGCTGCTTGTAAATCAGTAATGGAATCTCCTATCACAATATGAAAATCATCTTTAGAGCTTAGTTTACGAATTAATGATGATTTACAGAGACCGCAACTATGCTGACATTGCTCGTCACAAGGGTGCGGCCATTTAACTTCAACAAATTTTCCTGAAAAGTCAGTTGCATTACAGTAAATTTGCTCTTTTGGAATGATTCCTTGTAAGAGTGGATAGACGAAGAAATCCATTCCACCTGATATAACGTAAAAGGAAATGTTATTTTCATTAATAAATTGTATGAATTCATGAAAACCTGTACGGATTTCAGCAGTTTCTTGTAAAAACTGAATAATATCATCGTGTAGATTAATAGGTATTAATCGAAATAATTGAGAAACACCTTCTTGAATAGAAAGTTCTTGCGATAAAATTTTTTGCTTTATTTCCTCTGCTTCTGGTGGTGCGAACTTTTCCATAATGGACATGATATTATCGTTATTTGTAATCGTACCATCGAAATCACAAAATACTTGAATACTCATAATTTCACCTCATGAGAAGGATTTCCCCATATTTGTAGTGCACTATGCAAATTTATTTCATCCACTTCATGGAGTGGTTTACCTTGTAAAGTAGCTTCAATTGCAGCACGGAAAGCTTTGCCACCACCTTGAGCTCCATTTGGATGCCCATGAATCCCGCCGCCGGCATTAATAACAACATCCTTACCAAAATCTCGTAAAATAAAGGGAACGAAACCAGGATGAATTCCAGCAGATGGAACAGAAAAACTTTTCTTGAAATAGTGGTCTTCCTCAGTTAATGCTTCTGTAATGAGAAGAGCTTCCTCTTTTTCTAATGCAACGTTGCCGTATGGTGATGGGAATAAAGAGAAATCAGCACCAGCGTAACGTAGTAATTTTCCAAGTAGTAATGGAGAAGAGAAACCGTATAGTTTCGATGATGAATATGCGCCACTTACAGCAGGGTGTGCCATAATAGGGATTGGAATTTCATCGTCTTCTACAAGTGCTTGCAGTACATCTAATCCATAAGAAAATACATTAAATAAAAGAATGTCTGCTCCAGCTACCACCGCACGTTTCGCGTTTTCTTTTAAATCATAAGTTCGACCTGTTAAATTTACTGCGTATAAAGTTTTATGCCCGTAAGTTTCGTATACAGATTGTAAAACTTCTTTACCAGATTCAATTCTTTTTGTAAGTGGTGTTAATGAGTTTTCGAATAAAATTTCATCATCTTTTACAATATCTACGCCTCCAATTGCCTGATCGCGTAGTTGAGTTTTTAAATATCCAATATTCCGTCCTATCATCCCTTTGAAAATACTCATTAGAAGAGGTCGATCTTGAACTTGTAAAAGGTTTCGGATGCCTTCAATTCCAAATTTTGGTCCAGGGAACTGTTTCTTTAATTCGTCTGAGAATGTTAAATCAATTAGTTTAATTTCCCCATCTAACGAAAGTTTTCCAAATGTTGTTGTCAAAATGGCTGGTAAGTCAGGGCTAAAGTTCAGCGATGGATAATGAATTTTAATGAGTCCACGTGATACTTTTTTGCCAAGGTAAGAGTTAATATGTTCTTGTTCGTCTAACGCTTCAATATGAATGACATTGCCTTTATGTTGTTTTAATTGTTCTTGTAATAAGTGTGGTAAATGAGTCCATGAACCAATTGTTAAACCGATTGCAATTTGTTCTGCTTTCTTTTCTAAGTTGTGAGAATCATCGTGGATTAAATATGTCGCTATAATTCCGCTCATTGTTATACCCTCCTAGTTAAATAAAAAAACCTCTCAGCTAAGGAGAGGTTTTTTTACAACCAGCTCCTTATCTGTCAGCGTAACGCTGCGAGAATTAGCACCGTGTCTACAATTGTAGATCGGTTGCCGGGTTTCGTCGGGCTCGTCCCTCCACCTGCTCTTGATAAGAAGTATTTAGAAATGTTTAAATTTTTAAGATAACTGAATTTTGTCAGATATTTTTTATGTTGTCAATGACTTTTTGAAAAAATTTAATTTATCAATTCGATTAATTGCTTCTCGTAATCTATCTTCTGTATGCAAGAGACCAACACGGACATACCCTTCGCCGTGCTCACCAAATCCAACACCAGGAGCAACTGCAACGTGTGCTTTTTCTAGTAAAATGTCAGAAAATTGCTCAGATGTATATCCTTTTGGAACAGGAAGCCATGCAAAGAATGATCCTGTTGGAATGTTTACTTTCCAACCAATTGAGTGACAAGCTGAAATAAGAGCATTTCTCCGAGATTCATAACTATTAACAAGATCTACCACACAAGACTGCGAGCCTAATAGTGCTTCGCGGGCAGCATCTTGAACTGCACCAAAAATACTAACATACATATGATCTTGCAATAGGTTAATAGTTTCGATGACACTTTCATTTCCTACTGCAAAAGCAATACGCCATCCAGCCATATTGAAAGTTTTCGATAAAGTGTAAATCTCAATACCTGTATCTTTAGCGCCGTTTGCTTGCAAGAAACTAACAGGCTTTTGACCATCGAATCCGATAGCACCGTAAGCAAAATCGTGAACAACTAATATATTATGTTTATTAGCAAAATGAATGGTTTCATCAAAAAAATCTTTTGATGCAGTAGCACCGGTAGGGTTATTTGGATAGTTTAAAAACATTAACTTTGTTCGCTCCGCAACAGAGTCATCAATTTTTGTATAATCCGGTAAAAAATTATTTTCTGCAATAAGCGGTATTGTTTCAAATTGTGCTTTTGCTAAAGCAACTCCTGATAAATAATCTGGATAGCCTGGATCTGGAACGAGAATAGTGTCACCAGGGTTTGTAAAACAAACTGGTAATTCTACTAATCCAGCCTTTCCGCCAAACAAAATAGCAACTTCAGTTTTTGGATTTACTACTACATCATATTCACGTTGATAGAATGTTGCCACGGCTTCTTTTAAGCTTTCGTGTCCGCGAAATGGCGGATATTTATGATGAATGGTCTTTTCAGCAGCATCTTGTAAAGCTTTAACGATATGCTGCGGTGTTGGTTGATCTGGATTACCTTGACCTAGATTAATAACATCGTGACCAGCTGCAACGACTTTGTTAACTTTTGCAACAAGTGAAGCGAAAAATTGTGTTGGCAATGATGTTACTATCTCAGAAGGTTGAAATAATTTCATACTTTCCACCTCTTTTGAAAGTTGTTACAATTCTAGTGACAAATGATATAATCTTTCCAGTATTTTGTAAAGAAAAAAATGAGAATGGGGCTGAAAAAATGAAAGTCGCATGTATTCAAATGGATATTGTCTTTGGAGATGTAGAAAAAAATATTGAGAACGCTAAAAAAAAAATAAGTGAAGCGATGAAAGAAAGACCAGATGTTATCGTCTTACCAGAACTATGGACAACAGGATATGATTTAACGAGACTTTCTGAAATTGCAGATACGGATGGATTAGAAACGAAAGAAAAGTTGAAAGAATGGTCGAAGCAATATGGTGTACATATTGTTGGTGGTTCCATAGCAAAGCAAACAGAGCAAGGGGTTACAAATACAATGTATGTTGTAAACAATGAAGGGAATCTAGTCAATGAATATAGTAAAGTACATTTATTTCAGCTGATGGATGAACATAAATATTTAGTTGCTGGTAATGAGACAGGTGAATTTAAGTTAGATGATGTAGAGTGTGCTGGTACAATTTGTTATGATATTCGTTTTCCAGAGTGGATGCGCGTTCATACTGCTAAAGGTGCAAAAGTTTTATTTGTTGTAGCAGAATGGCCATTAGTACGTTTAGCACATTGGCGTTTGCTTTTACAGGCGAGAGCAGTTGAAAATCAGTGTTATGTTGTTGCGTGCAATAGAGCAGGAAAGGATCCGAATAATGAGTTTGCAGGTCATTCTCTAATTGTGGATCCTTGGGGTGAAATTGTGGTAGAGGCAAATGAAGAGGAATCAATTTTATTTGGAGAACTTAAATTTGAGAAAATTAAAGAGGTACGTAAAGGAATTCCGGTTTTTGCAGATCGTCGTCCAGAATTATACAAATAAAATGTTGACAAGTGATTTTTATTCTTGGTATAGTCTTCATCATAAAGTTAAAAATTCTAAAAATTATAAAACTCTTATCAAGAGCAGGTGGAGGGATTTGGCCCGATGAAGCCCAGCAACCGACCGTAATACCATTGTGAAATGGGGCGTTTATGACGCCAAAAGGCACGGTGCTAATTCCAGCAGAAAGTAAACTTTCTGGCAGATAAGAGGGGAGAAGATAAACTTCAAACCTCTTTCTTTGTGGAAAGGGGTTTTTCTATTTTAGAAAAACCTCTGAATGAAAAGGAGGAGAAGACGATGGGATATTATTCATTAACTGAAACAACAGCTATACAATATGCGAAAGAACACGGTTATTTTGAAAAGAAAGCAAATGTAGTTTGTCATGAAATTGGAGATGGAAATTTAAATTACGTGTTCAAATTAGATGATGGAGAGAAGTCTATTATAATAAAACAAGCACTGCCATATGCGAAAGTAGTTGGTGAGAGCTGGCCACTGTCTATAAAAAGAGCGACGATTGAAAGTAAAGCATTACAAATTTTTGCGAAGTATGTGCCAGATTATGTTCCGGTAGTGTACAGTCATGATGAAGAGTTAGCAGTTACAGTAATAGAAGACTTATCAAGACTAACAATTACAAGAAAAGGATTAATAGATGGAGAAGGATATCCACTTTTATCCCAGCATATCGGTCGTTTTCTAGCACATGTTTTGTTTTATACTTCAGATTTCGGTTTACAGTCAGAAGAGAAAAGGGTACTAGAAGGTACATTTGTAAATCCAGACCTTAGTAAAATTACAGAAGATTTAGTTTTTACGGATCCATTTGGACATTATGATACGAATGATTATGAGTCAGATTTACAGTCAGTGATTGATGAACTTTGGAGTGACAAAACTTTAAAGCTAAAAGTAGCACAATATAAATATAAGTTTTTAACGAGAAAAGAAGCGCTTATTCATGGTGATTTACATACTGGTAGTATTTTTTCATCACCTTCTGAAACGAAAGTGATCGATCCAGAATTTGCAACGTACGGTCCATTTGGATTTGATATCGGTCAATTTATTGCAAATCTATTATTAAATGCTTTATCTAGAGAAGAAGAAAAGAGAAGTGTACTATTTTTCCATATAGAAAAGACATGGAGTTATTTTGTAGAAAACTTTACGAAGTTATGGATTGGAGAAGGTGTAGAAGCATATACGAAAGAAAAACAATGGTTACCAATTATTTTGCAAAATATCTTTACTGATGCCGTCGGATTTGCCGGATGTGAACTGATTCGTAGAACAATTGGCTTAGCTCATGTAGCGGATTTAGATGGGATAGCAAATAAAGAAAATAGAATTCAAGCTAAAAAACAAGCGTTATCCTTAGGTAGAGAACTAATAAAATATGAAGCCAAGTGTGCTGATATTCAACTGTTTCGAACATTATTTCAACAGACAGTTGGAGGCGTAAAAGCATGAGTACAATTATTACTATTCCGAGATCTGTAAGTTGGAAAGGCGATGCAATTGCAGTATTAAATCAAACAAAGTTGCCGCATGTCACTGAATACAAAACATTAACGAATATTGAAGAGGTATGGAAAAGTATCATTATGTTAGAAGTACGAGGAGCGCCTGCAATTGGAATTGTAGCTGCGTTTGGTTTGGCGCTTGCGGCAAAGAAATATGATGCTATAAATATCTATGAGTTTCAGAAGAAGTTTAATAGAGATTGTAACTATTTAGGAACATCACGCCCGACAGCAGTCAATTTATTTTGGGCAATCGATCGTATGAGAGCATCTATTCGAGAGATTACTACAATAAAAGAAGCTCAAAAAATATTAGAAGAAGAAGCGCTCCATATTCAGCAAGAGGATGAAATGGTGTGCCGAAGTATTGGAGAACATGCTTTAACATGTTTTAAAGACGGTGATAAAATTTTAACAATTTGTAACGCTGGAAGTATTGCAACTGCTAGATATGGAACAGCATTAGCCCCATTTTATATTGGGAAAGAGAAGGGTGTGCGTTTACATGCGTATGCGTGTGAAACGAGGCCGGTTTTACAAGGTGGTCGTTTAACGACATGGGAATTGAAACAAGCAGACATTGATGTAACGCTTATTACGGATAATACTGCAGCACATGCAATTCGAACGAAAGAAATTAATGCGATTATCGTAGGGGCAGATCGAATCGTTGAAAACGGTGATACTGCCAATAAAATAGGAACATTAAATTTAGCTATATTAGCAAAGTATTTCGGTATCCCATTTTACGTTGCAGCACCGTTATCTACATTTGATACTACGAAACAAACAGGCGCTGAAATTGTCATTGAAGAAAGAGATGAAACAGAAGTTACGAAAATTTTTGGGAAACAAGTGGCGCCACTTGGAACGCCTGTATTTAACCCTGCATTTGATGTAACACCGCATGAATTAATTACGGGGATTATTACTGAGAAAGGTATTTTACGTGGAGATTATAAGCAAGAAATTACATCATTATTTGAAAAAATAAGCTAACTGCTCAGTCGCTATATAAAAAAACGGTAGAAAAGCATGTTTTTAAATGGTCGAGAGGGACTGGCTATGTATAGGAGCGGTAAGTGCCTGTTCCTACCACGCGCAACGTTTTAAAACAAAGAAAGGTAGCAAGGTGTAGGACCATTTGTATCTTCATGGTAGCAATCTATATGCTGAAAAATGAAATGTATGGCTGAGTAGTTAAAAAACAAGCTAATAAAAAATAGCTTGTTTTTTATGCCTTAAGTCTTCGTTTCCTCTTATTTATGTAATGAAGGGAGGAGAGAAAGATGGAAGAGTGGATCGGGATGATAGGTAATGTGGGCTTTCCAATTGTTGTAACGCTATATTTACTCCATCGGATTGAAAGTAAATTAGACGGAGTGATTGTTGCAATTGAGAAACTCCCTAAACAATTACTAAAGTAGAAAGATCCTCGCGATAGAAAGTAAAATAAAGTTTGCTCGCGAAGAGCAAACTTTATTTTTTATCCCGCATTAACTGCCCGTAAAAGCCCGATTGGTGAAGGCTAATAATTAGTGGGGATGAACAAAACCCCCACTGATTAAAGTTTCACTTTATTGAGCAGTATAACCACCATCGATAACGACGGCTTGACCAGTTATACCTTTTGCTTTTTCACTCGCTAAAAACATAGCATAATCAGCAATTTCTTGTACTTGTAGCAAACGTTTCTGTGGTACAAGAGGATAAATGACATCTTCTAAAACATTTTCAAGTGGTACATTTCGCGTAGTTGCTAAGTCTTGTAGTTGATTTCGTACAAGAGGGGTATCAACATATCCGGGACAAAGAGCATTTACAGTAATTCCATGAGTTGCTCCCTCTAAAGCAGCAACTTTTGTTAATCCAATTACACCATGTTTCGCACTATTATAGGCAGCTTTTCCAGCGAATCCAACAAGTCCGTTAATCGAAGCAACATTAATAATACGACCATATTTTTGCTTTTTCATAATCGGAAAGGCATGTTTGATGGCGATAAATGGAGCGATTTGCATAATTTTAATAAGAAGCTCAAATTTATCAGTTGGAAAATCTTCAATCGGTGAAACATGTTGCATTCCTGCGTTGTTAATTAATACATCTAATGAACCGAAGTGAGTAACTGTTTGAGAAAGTGCTGCTGTAATTTCTTCTTCAGATGTAACGTCACATTTTAAACCAATGGCTTGATAGCCTTCTTTTTGCAATTGTTCAGCAGCTTCTTTTGCACGATCTTCAAGGCGATCACTAATCACAACTTTAGCACCCTCTTTGGCAAAAGCACTTCCCATTTCATAACCAATACCGCTCGCAGCACCTGTTAAAAAGACAACTCGATTTGTAACCATGATGAAAAACACTCCTTCATAATAAAAGTTCTCTTATTGCTCTATTTAGAGAGGTGATAATAAAATTCCTGCAAACATTTGGAAAAATATTGCTAGCTATCTTGTTTTGCAAAGTAGCGTTTGCTATACTATTTTGTAAAGCAAGATACTTACGCTTATCTATCTTGTAAAACAAGATAGTGGGAGGATTTGAAATATGTCGACAAGTCAAATGCTGAAAGGGATTTTAGAAGGATGCTTACTTGCTATTATTTCTGAAGGTGAAATATACGGTTATGAAATGAGTGAAAGATTAGCGAAGTATGGTTTCACAATGGCGAGTGAGGGAAGTATTTATCCGTTATTAATACGAATGCAAAAGGAAGGATTAATAACAAGTGTAATGAAGGAATCTCCATCTGGTCCAAAGCGAAAATATTATACATTAACAGAAAAAGGCGAGGAAGCACTGGATGAATTTATGGATCGCTGGGAAGCGATGCAAAGTAGTGTAGAGCGTCTACTTGAAGGGAAGGGGAGAAAAAAATAATGTTATCAAATGAAGCGCGAAATTTTTTATTAGAAATGAGATTATTTTTAGCGGCAAAGAGTGTGAAAGAAAGCGATATTGAAAATTTTATAGAAGATGCGGAACTCCATTTAATTGAGGGTGAGAGTGATGGGAAAAGTGTAGAAGATATTTTCGGAAGCTCACCGAAAGAGTATGCAAATGAACTTGTAAAAGTAATGGAAAGAGATAGACAGGAAACGTGGAAGCAAATTGGTTTTACAGTAATGAATATTGTATCGTTTTGGATTATTGCTTCTATCTTAATAGTGAATAACGGAATTCTACAGATTTCACTTATTCAGTGCATTGGCTATAGCTTTACATTGATCGTAGCTGTAATGGGTCCAAATTTTCTGCTTCGTAAAATGACATTTGTAACAAGTTTTACAAAAACGTGGTTTTCCATGTGGTTTTTAGTCATGATTGCGCCAATGTTTTTATTAGGAGCAGTTCCGATATTAGATATGATATATCCTACAACGATGTTTACGTTGACTCTAGTCCAAAGTTATATATTAGCTGGAGGGATCTTTATCCTCACGGTAGCTATAAATATATATTTTGAAGGATGGTTTAAAAATTTATATTTAATTATTCCGCTTTCTATTATGTTAGTTTTTAAAACGTTCACATCGGAAGATCTCGTGCCAATGTTATTTCAAATTATATGTTTATACGGAAGTTTGTTTATTTTAATCTTCCTTGAAATTATGATGAAGGCGAATAGAAAAGAAACGGTTAATTAAGGGAGGGATTCTAATGCAAGTTTCTAAAGAAGGAGAAAAGTTTTTAATCGATACGAAAGTGTATTTAATTACGAAGGGAATTAAAGAAGAAGATGTAGATGCTTTTCTAGAGGATGCAGAGCTACATTTAATAGAAGGTGAGAAAAAAGGAAAGACGGTAAGTGATATATTTGGTGATTCGCCAAAAGAATATGCAGAAGAATTAGCGAATGAGATGGAGCAGGATAAAGGCGGGAGTATAAAGACTATTTTAGGAATGATAATTGGGATAGGTGGATATTGGTTACTTACAAATATTTTATTTGAAAGTCCGAATCATGAATTTACATTAACGAATGTACAATTGATTGGGTACCCAATTGTTTTAATGATAACTATTGTGGCTATTATTTTTGCTTTTAAGATGTCATCATTTAAAAGCAAAATAAAAGAATTTAGCATTATTTATGTAGCAGCTTTGCTACCAATTTTATTACTAGTATTATTAATGTTTATGAATAAATGGTATGGGACACCTGTATTGCAATTAACTACTATGCAAAGTTATATACTAGCTGGAATTGTCTTATTAGTGTTGTTAATTGGTGAAGCTTTTATACTTGGATGGATTGGAATATTAGCTGTTATCGTACCGCTATTAATTATGTTTGTATTTAAAGAATTAGGGAAGCAAAACCCATATTGGGGAATACTAGAGCCTTTACTTCTGTACGGAAGTTTGTATGTATTAATGCGATGGTCTTTGAAAAATGAGGAGAAAAAAACTGTAAGCTAGCTTTATATTAATAGTGCACGAACTGAATTTTTTATTAAGGGGGGAACAAATATGCAAAGTATATTTCTAGGTATATTGTCTATTATATTTTTAGGGTTAACGATTTTTGGGCTATATACTACCTTTTCGAAAAAGGTACATGATGACTATTTCGATACTTTATTAGATGACACATCGGGTTATGTTTTGTTCTTCGGTTTAATAGGAAAAGGGCTGCTCTGGATATGCAAAAAAGTATTTCCAAAGAAATATTATATAGGGATTTTTAGAGGGATTACGTTTATCTTTAGTTGTATGTTTTTATTTCTAGCAGCCGGTATTTGGTTTGTTGATTGGAATATATTGTTGTAAACAGTAACAATATCGTTACTGTTTTTTTCTTTGTAATAAAGGACTTTGTAAAGAGAGCGCTTTTTGTTCATTTGTTAATAATGAATTGATGTGAACGTTATTAGGGCTAGGGACTATAGGGTACATAAGGTTCGATGGTGAATGGTGATGTTCAGAACCGGTTGGAGAGTGGGGATCTGCGTGCGTAAGTTTTCCATGAATTCGTCTTGTAAATAAAATATGACCAATTTCGTGAGCGAGGGTGTATATATTTTTCATTGGAGCAGCTGAGTTTGTTAAAACGATGTAACCAGTAAGTTGTTGTTGTTTCGCTAGAGAGTAAGCGCAAGCGATTACTGCGGTTTCTTTGAAATAATCACTACCAATATAACAAATATAAAGGTCGCATTCAGGAGCTTCGTTAACACAAGTTTGAAAAAAAGATGATAATTTTTCCTGACTTTGAATGGAGTTTTTATAACTAATTTCCCGATTAGAAAAACGGAAAAGGTCGTTTAGTACAATTACTTCTTTAATTTTAAATGTAATGGGATGCCAAATTGATTCTGCAACTGCTAAATCTTTTGCAATACGGTCGTCAGAAATATCGGCGCCTGGAGTAATGCAAACACATATATTAACGTATGAATTCATAAGGAACACCTCAAATGAAAAAATTCTTTCTATAATATATGTGGGGGAAAGGTCCTATGTATGGATAAACGCCTTGTTTATTACACGAATATATAGACTATAAGTCGAAAAAATTTCATAGTTCTATAACGTAGTATGGTCTGCTTTTTGATATAGTAAGGAAAAGGGGGAGAATATATGTATACATTAAAAATCGTTTCAGACAGAGAAGCTCTGTATCAATTTGCGAGCTATGTAAGAGTTGTGCAAGGGGTTGAAGATGTATATGTGGAGGTGGGAGAACCTTTATATGAACATCCATTAATGAAGTTTTATGTACATATTACAATTGAAGAAACATATGATCAGCATAAAGCATTGCAAGAAATAGCTAGGTTAGTAGAATTAGGGCGTTTTACATATGTCCATTATCATAATGAGGAAATTGAAGAAGCTTTTGAAGTTGTAAAATACGAAAGCTTTAAGAAATAAAGTGAAACTTTAATCAGTGGGGGCTTTGTTCATCGCCCACTGATTATCAGCCCTCACCAATAGGGCTTTTATGGGCAGCTCGATCCCCACCTAACTTCTTTACTTTCGCTGAATTTTGAGGTAGGGGTCTTACCGCCCGCAAATAGCAGGATAACGGTAAAAAAAGGAAGTGGAAGCTTCCTTTTTTATTGAAAATTACAGCAACAAAAGAAAGAGAATTTTGTTATGATAAGGAAGGGTGAGGAAAGGGGAGTTTACATATTGGGGTATATTGAAGAGTTACGCAAAGTAGTTGGTACGAGACCACTTATTTTAGTAGGATCAGCAATTATTATATTAAATGATAATCAAGAAGTATTGCTTCAATATCGTTCAGATACATATGATTGGGGCGTACCTGGTGGGGCAATGGAACTGGGAGAAACGACAGAAGAAACTGCTCGTAGAGAATTATTCGAGGAGACGGGACTAAACGCGAAAATTATGCAATTTCTTGGCGTTCTTTCAGGAAAGGAAGTTTATTTCCGTTATCCAAATGGAGATGAAATTTTTAATGTGATTCATCTGTATCAGGCACATCATGTAAGCGGAGAATTAAAGCTCGATCATGAAGGGTTAGAACTTCAATATTTTCCAGTAGATAAGTTACCAAAATTGAATGAAACGACAGAGAAGATATTACAAAAATTCTTATACGCATTGACAGAATAGAAGGTTAATTCCTTCTATTTTTATTATATTAAATATTTTGATTTTTTGGTATGTTTATAGTATGATAATTTTAGACATACAACTTATGGAATTTCACCTACAAACTTACTAGGGTACATAAGAGAGGGGCAAGTACAAAATGCATAATGTTGTCATTACAGCTGCAGTTCGTTCACCAATTGGAACTTTCGGAGGAGCACTAAAAAATATAACACCAGTAGAATTAGCTGTTCCTGTACTTCAGGAAGCTGTAAAAAGAGGCGGAGTAGAGCCACATGAAGTTGATGAAGTAATTTTAGGTCATTGTATTCAAAGAACTGATGAAGCAAATACGGCGAGAACAGCTGCATTAGCGGCAGGATTTCCTGACACAGTTACTGGTTATACAATTCAACGTCAATGTTCTTCAGGTATGCAAGCAATTATGTCTGCTGCAATGCAAATCCAATTAGGTGTAAGTGATATTGTTGTTGCAGGTGGAGTAGAAGCAATGAGCTCGAGCCCTTATGCATTAAAACAACACCGCTGGGGACAACGTCTACAGCACGGAGAAATTCGTGATACGGTGTGGGAAGTTTTAGAAGATCCGATTCACCATATTATGATGGGTGAAACAGCGGAAAATTTAGTTGAACAATATGAAATTACAAGAGAGGAACAAGATGAAGTTGCGCTTCGTAGTCATACATTAGCGTTGCAAGCAATTGAGTCTGGACACTTTGACGATCAAATTGTTCCTATTTCGATAAAAGAACGTAGAAAAGAAGTTGTATTTTCGAAGGATGAACATCCACGTGCAGATATTACAGCGGAAAAATTAGCAGGATTAAAACCAGCTTTCCGTAAAGATGGATCAGTAACTGCAGGGAATTCATCTGGTCTTAATGATGGAAGTGCCGTTTTAGTATTAATGAGTGAAGAAAAGGCGAAAGAAAAAGGTTTACAACCGTTAGCTCGAATTGTTGGATATTCAGTAGCAGGTGTAGATCCGAAAATTATGGGTATTGGACCAGCACCAGCAATTCGCAAAGGATTAGAAAAAGTAGAGTGGTCATTAGAAGATGCAGACTTACTTGAAATTAATGAAGCTTTCGCTGCACAATACCTAGCTGTAGAGAAAGAGTTAGGGTTAGACCGTGAGAAAGTGAATGTAAACGGTAGTGGGGTAGGACTTGGACATCCAATTGGTTGTACAGGAGCTCGTATTACGGTAAGTTTAATTCACGAATTAAAAAGACGTGGATTAGAGAAAGGTATTGCCTCTCTATGCGTTGGAGGCGGTATTGGAGTAGCTTTATTTATAGAAGCATTATAAAAAAAGAGGCAGCGATTGCTGCCTCTTTTTTATGACTCAAATAAGTGATGAAATAATCGATCGCGATTTTCAAAGAAAAGTTTTGTTGTTTGGTAATGCTCCGTTTCTTCTAATGTCGATTCGTGAATCCCCTCTTGAGTTAAAGAGTATATAGTAGATTCAGGATAAGCCATTAAAATGGGAGAATGCGTCGCGATAACAAATTGTGAACCTTGTTCAGCTAGTTCGTGCATGCGAATGAGCATTGAAAGTTGTCTCATCGGGGATAAAGCTGCCTCAGGCTCATCTAAAATGTATAAACCTTTTCCTGAAAAACGATTCATAAATAATGAGAAGAATGATTCGCCGTGTGATTGTTCGTGAAGTGAAACGCCGCCGTAAGATTTTATAGCATCTATTTCATCGATATAAGAAGCAACGTTATAAAATGATTCAGCGCGAAGAAAGAAACCGTCGTTTGGTGTATTGAAACTTTTTGAAATTCGAAGGTATTCATGTAAAGATGAATGGGAATCGTTTGTGCTAAATCGGAAATTTTTTGTTCCACCTTCTGCATTAAAACCTAAAGCCACTGCAATTCCTTCGAGTAATGTTGATTTACCTGTTCCATTCTCTCCAATAATGAATGTTACATTTGGGTGGAAAGCTAGTGATTGTAAAGTTCGAATAGCGGGTAGACAGTAAGGGTATGCGGAAAAGCTAGGGATATTTTCTTTTTTTAATGTGACATTTTTTAAAAAGGGTACGTCAATCAATATATAAACCTCAATTCATAACGGATTTTGATTCTAAAAAAGCGGCAAATACTAATGTAAGACAACTTGCTAATAGTATTGTATATTGAAGTGCGCCAAAACCGAGACCTTCCCAGCCGAAAGCCATTCTCTTTCCTATAAAAAATGATAAGAACGTTCATAAATCCATATATATTTTATAATTTTGTAGTGCTTCCATATAAAGAATCCGATGTATGTACTTAAAAACAATATAAACAAAACAAGAAAAAAGACAAGTGTTAATGACACGTGAACACTTCCTTATTTTCTGAATATTTTATGTGGATTATAACACGTAAACTATCATATTCCAATGTGAAAATAAACATTGCATCAAGATTAATTCTCTCGTTATGATAGATGGTATTATATTAGAAATATGAAGAGGAGTATTAATATGCCGTTTACATTTGCACATCCAGCAGCTGTTCTCCCTTTTGCTAAGAAACATTCTAGTTATATTTCGGTGACGGCTCTTATATTGGGTAGTATGGCACCTGATTTTGAATATTTTTTATATTTTAGGCCATACGGTATTATTGGCCATACATGGGCTGGTTTCTTCTATTTGAATTTACCACTCGTTTTTTTATTAGCATATGCATATCATTTTATTTTAAAAGGACCATTTATAACACATTTACCTAAGCCTTTTGCTAGTTACTATAAATATGTAGTAGATGCGAAGTGGGGGCTATATACTTGGAAGAATTTTTTTGTATTTTGCTATTCTGCTTTATTCGGTATGGTGACGCATGTCGTTTGGGATGCTTTTACTCATAAGACAGGCTATTTTGTTATGGAAATGCCGCTGTTACAGCAAGAAGTATATAGTATTCCAATTTATAAATTTTTACAACATGGGAGTACATGTTTTGGTCTACTATTACTAATATATGTACTATGGAAATATAGGAGGGAAACTGATCAAGATACTAGTTTAACTTCGGAAAAAAAGAAATATTGGGCTTCATCTATCGTTGTGGCGGCCATTATATTTATCGTTCACGCGTTATTAGACCCCTATTTTCATATTTTCCAAATAGGAGGTATAATAGTATCTGGACTGACAAGTTCGTTTTGTGGACTTCTTATTGTTTCTATAGTTTACAAATCAAGGGACTAATTTATATTAATGAATGATAGTGTTAGGAGAAATTAAATGATGAAAGCATGGAAAAGTATTTTTGTTTTATGCAGTTTTCTTCTTATGTTAAGTGGTTGCTTCCAGCAAGAAGAAAAGAAGGCAGAACCTAAAAAGAAAGAATCTATTCCAGAAACAAAAGAGTATGGTGGGCGTGAGCTTAAAAAAGTAGGACAAAAAGTGAAAGAAAAAGGGTGGGGGACATTTGAATTAGAACAGATTCATTCTGTGAATCAGACATTTGAAGTAGCCCCAATGAAAATTCACGTACAAGATGTTAAAGTTATCTCATTATCACAAATGAGCAAAGAGGCAAAAAATACATTGAAAGTGTATACTGCATTAACTCCTGAAGAAATAAAGCGTAGATTGGGAGATAAAGTGAGTCAAGAAGATGCTGAATTATATGCATCGTTAAGTGGAACAGAGATTAGCGATACGATTCGGTATGTTGAAATTACATATAAGGTAGAGAATAGTGGAGATAAGAACATGCAATTTTTCTCTATGAATGATGTTGCTATAAATGACAAACAACATTTTAATGTAGCGACTCAAAACTTTTTATATGATGAAGATACGCTCGTTGGTACAAAGAGTGTTTCAAGGGAAGATTATAGGCCTGGTGAGACACGAGAAGGAATTATCGGTTTAATACTTGATGATGGAAAAGAAAAAGTAAAGGATATTAAGTTTACGACAGATGATTTAGCAGCAGGAGACACAAATGAAGCTGTTAAAGAACCGCAAACTTTTAATATTTCACTCTCTAAATAAAGTGTCTTTATAATAATTTAAGCAAAAACAGTCAGCATAAAAAGTTATGCTGACTGTTTTTTTAGCTCTTTCACATATGAATCTACACTTTGAAAAGGCACTGTAATTTTAAAAGCATCTTTTTGCTCGTTAAATTGTTTTTCATTATAAGGACCAAATCGTTTATTATGCTTTACATCGATAATCCAATAATGTTCAATTTTTTTATTTGTAATTGCTGCGTCAGGATTGTTTGGATCTGATTTTTCCTCAATTTGCTTTGTGATAATGTATTTATCGTCCCAAGCAATTTCTGTAATTTTTGCAGGGATGTATTGTGTAGCATATACAGCATCCTGCGATGGGAAAAGTTCAAATGCATCTCCAGAAGTATGTATGAGTTCATATTCATCGTTAATTGTATAGGTTAAATGGTTTGTATTGCCTGTGCAACCTGTTAATAAGAGTGCGGCAAATAGGATTATCCATCTTTTCAATATGGGAACCTCCTTTATAATGCTGTTGTAACACATTGTACAAGAAAAGTAAGCGAAACGCCAGTTTACAATGTTTTTTAGAAGTGGTACGATGAAACGGGTAAAGAAGGATATGAAGGAGTCGACACAAAATGAAGTTAAAGATGCATCGTCCAGCGCTTGTAATGAATCGCATAGGTGCTTCCCTTATTGACATGTTTTTAATCTCGGTTACGTACGGTGCAGTAGTAGCTATTATTACAGGAAACTATAGTGCTATTTTTAATCGTTTTAATATAAGTTTAGGTGACTATAGATATGACCTTACACTTGTTTTCGTATTAATGGCTATAAATTTTATTCTGTTACCTTTTCTTTGGAACGGTTCTACACTTGGTAAAAAGGTAACAAGAACAAAAATAATCTCGTTAACAAGTGAAAAACTAACGTTACAAACATTAATAATACGATTTTTGGTATTATTATTACCAAGCATATTATTACTTGGAGTTCCATTAATATGCAATGTATATATGATGTTATTCCGCAAAGATAATTGTGGCTTCCATGATTTAATTGCAAAGACAAAAGTGATGAGTCTTGTATAATTAATATTTAGAGTATACGTGCTACTAATGAAATAAGACTTTTTATTGTTTGTATATAAAAAGTCTTATTTTTAATTTCATGAAAAATTCCATAAATGGAATTGATATAGGGCGGATATTTCCTATATAATACCCTCCATATTATTGATGGATGTTTAAAGAAGCTGTAGCTAATTCAAACATCCTATTTTCGTTTTGAATAGATTGAAAATTGAGAGAATGATATAATGGGTATAAATAATATCGTTATATAACAAAGGGGGATTTGGAATGACTGGAGGTAGCTTAATATTTTGGGGAATTCTTATTTTTATTGGTTTAACCTTCGATCAATATAATAGTAAGAAAAAAAAAGAAACAGAAAAGTAATCGCTTACAAGTTGTGGGGTAAACTTTTCCTGCTTGCGGACTAATCTAATAAAGGAGTATACTGAATGACGGTAAGACATATAGAAGGGGTAATGAAAATGAAGCTTGCAGGAAAAGTTGCCATTGTAACTGGTGGTGGCATCGGTATTGGACGTAGTACAGCTCTTTTGTTGGCTAAGCAAGGCGCAAAAGTAATTGTGACGGACATTGATCAAGAAAGTGGACAAGCAACAGCCGAGGAAATTACGGATTTAGGCGGAGAAGCACTTTTTGTATCCTACGATATGGGGAAGCAAGGAGATTGGCAACGTGTTATTAGTTTTGCTATGGAGGCATACAGTCGTATTGATATGCTTTTTCAAAATGCTGGTCTATATAAAATAGATTCTATTTTTTCTCGCCAACAAGAGAACGATTCCAATGTACTTTGTATTAATGACGTTTGGATAGAGATAAAACAATTAACGTCATCTTTTATGAAACAGCAAGAAGAAGTGGTGCTTAGTGATTTACCTGTTTTTGGTATTATTAGCACGAGAGGACAATCATTTCATACAATAGAAGCCCTAGTATAATAATGGAAAACCGCCCCCAGTATATATGTGGACGGTTTTTTTGTATGTTCTATTATAGAACTTTATTTTTTAACGAATACGTTGTTCGGTTTGGCTATCAAAGAAATGTGCTTTATTCATATCAAAAGCAAGTTTAATTTGGTCACCAGGTGAAAAAGTATGTCTTGCATCAACACGTGCTGCAAAATCTTGATTTCCAAGTTTCATATATAAAATGGATTCAGCCCCTAACAACTCTGCAACTTCAATTTTCGTTGTGAAAGTAGTAGCTTGTGAAGCTTCTAAAAATAATAGTTCATCATGAATATCTTCTGGACGAATACCTAAAACAATTTCTTTATTTACATAGCCTTGTTCGCGTAATAACTTCATTTTTCCTTCAGATACTTTAAACTTTAGTGAACTGTCTATAACGAAATCGGTTTCAGTTAATTTTCCACGGAAGAAATTCATTGCGGGTGAACCGATAAAACCACCAACGAAAATATTTTCAGGTGTTTCATATACTTCTTTTGGAGTTCCAATTTGTTGGATTTTGCCGTCTTTCATAACAACAAGGCGTGAAGCCATTGTCATTGCCTCAGTTTGATCATGTGTTACATAAATTGTCGTTGTGCCAAGGCGGTGGTGTAATTTAGAAATTTCTGATCGCATTGCAACACGTAGTTTAGCGTCTAAGTTTGATAATGGTTCATCCATTAAGAAGACTTTTGCGTCTCGAACAATTGCTCTACCTAATGCAACACGTTGACGTTGTCCACCTGATAAAGCTTTGGGTTTTCTATCTAAATATTGTTCAAGCCCTAAAATTTGAGCTGCATGTTTCACTCGACGGTCGATTTCATCTTTCGGTATTTTTCGAAGTTTTAATCCAAATGCCATATTATCATACACACTCATATGTGGATAAAGAGCGTAGTTTTGGAAGACCATTGCGATATCTCGATCTTTTGGAGGAACATCGTTCATTAGCTTACCATCAATTGAAAATTCTCCTTTTGAAATATCTTCAAGTCCAGCTACCATTCGTAGTGTTGTAGATTTTCCGCATCCAGAAGGACCAACGAATACGATAAATTCTTTATCTTGAATGTGTAAGTTAAAATCTGTTACGGCTGTTACGTTATTATCATATATTTTATAAATATTTTCTAATTTAAGTTCTGCCATGATATTTCCCCCTAGAAAGTTTATGCAAACGTTTTCTTTGAATTTATTATAAACGAATAGATTCAAAAAAGAAATAAAAAACACTATAAAAAAATAAAACGTTTTCATTATTCCTATGAATATATAATAAGTTTCACATGTTTTATTAGAAAAAGAAAATAAATATTGTAAGCGCTATTTTAAATTTGGATAGAATCTGTTATCATTCAGTAATGAAAACGTTTGCGCCTTAAAAAAAGAACAAAGAATCAATAGTATAGATGAAATGGGGTAGCATAATGGGAAAACAATGGTGGAAAGAAAGTGTAGTATATCAAATTTATCCTCGTAGTTTTATGGATAGTAATGGTGATGGTATAGGTGACCTTCGTGGTATTCTTGCGAAGCTAGACTACTTAAAAGAATTAGGTATTGATGTAATTTGGTTATCACCAGTCTATGAATCTCCAAACGATGATAATGGTTACGATATAAGTGATTATTGTAAAATTATGAACGAGTTCGGAACAATGGAAGATTGGGATGAACTATTACATGAAATGCATAAACGTAATATGAAACTTATGATGGACTTAGTTGTTAATCATACTTCAGATGAACATAATTGGTTTATTGAATCATGTAAATCGAAAGATAATAAATATAGAGACTATTATATATGGCGCCCTGGAAAAGAAGGGAAAGAGCCGAATAACTGGGGAGCAGCATTTAGTGGATCTGCATGGCAATATGATGAGATGACAGATGAATATTATTTACATCTGTTTTCTAAAAAACAGCCAGATTTAAACTGGGATAATGAAAAGGTAAGACAAGATGTTTATGACATGATGAAGTTTTGGTTAGAAAAAGGAATTGATGGGTTCCGTATGGATGTTATTAATTTTATTTCTAAAGAAGATGACTTACCATCTGTTGAAACGGATGAAGAAGG
This sequence comes from Bacillus sp. FSL P2-0099, assembly GCF_038007445.1. Lineage (NCBI taxonomy): Bacteria > Bacillati > Bacillota > Bacilli > Caryophanales > Bacillaceae > Bacillus > Bacillus sp. FSL P2-0099. Next base: position 3,984,240 of record NZ_JBBOXE010000001.1, on the reverse strand, counting down.
ATATGTTTCAGGGCATAAACATTTTATGAACGGTCCGAATATTCATAGGTATTTGCATGAAATGAATGAAGACGTATTGTCTCAGTATGACATTATGACGGTTGGGGAAATGCCTGGTGTAACGACAGAAGAGGCTAAATTGTATACAGGGGAAGCTAGAAAAGAACTACAAATGGTATTCCAATTTGAACATATGGATTTAGATTCCGGAGAAGGTGGGAAATGGGATGTAAAACCATGCTCACTTCTTACTTTGAAACAAAATTTAACAAAGTGGCAAAAAGCATTAGAACAAACAGGATGGAATAGCCTTTATTGGAATAACCATGACCAGCCTCGCGTTGTATCTCGTTTTGGTAATGATGGAGCTTATCATACTGAATCAGCAAAAATGTTAGCGACAGTACTTCATATGATGAAAGGGACACCATATATTTATCAAGGAGAAGAAATCGGAATGACCAATGTTCGATTTGAATCAATTGATGAATACCGAGATATTGAAACACTAAATATGTATAAAGAAAAAGTTATAGAGCGCGGCGAAGATATAGATAAAGTGATGCAGTCTATATATATAAAGGGCCGAGATAATGCTAGAACTCCGATGCAGTGGGATGATAGAGAACATGCTGGATTCACAACGGGTAAGCCTTGGATTGAGGTAAATCCTAACTACAAAGAGATTAATGTGAAACAGGCAATCCAAGATGAAGAATCGATTTTTTATTACTATAAAAAATTGATTGAATTACGTAAAAACAATGAAATAGTTGTGTATGGAACATATGATTTAATATTAGAAAATAACCCTTCTATTTTTGCTTATGTAAGAACATATGGAGAAGAAAAGCTTCTGGTGATTGCAAACTTTACTGCAGATGAATGTGTATTTGAATTGCCTGAGGACATTATTTATAGTGAAGCAGAGTTATTAATACACAATTATGATGTAGAAAATGTATTGATAGAAAACATTACATTACGACCGTATGAAGCAATGGTATTTAAATTGAAATAAGAAAAGCCTTATGCCACCCTGGCATAAGGCTTTTACTATTACCATTTTAAAATAGAGAATCCATACGGTGGAAGTGTAACTTGTAATACACTTGCTTCCGCTGAAAATTCTTCGTTTGTATAAATGTTAATTATTTTCTTCCTGGTAATATGAAGAGGGAGTGAAGTTGTAACTTCACTGTTAGTAGGATTTAAAACGAAAAAGATAGTTTCATCTTCATATGTTTTTGTATAAGAAATATAATTATGTTCATCATTTGCCTCAATGAATTGAAAAGTACCATTTCCTCCAAATGCTTTATGTTGTTTCCGTAATGAAATTAATGTTTGTATATGTGTAAATAAAAGAGTATCTTGTTCTTTTTCATCCCATATCATACATTTGCGGCAGTCAGGATCCATTCCACCATCCATACCGATTTCATCGCCGTAATAAATACAAGGAGAACCGATGAAAGAAAGGTGAAATACATAGAGTAACTTTAACTTATTTTTATCCCCGTTACATGTTGCTAAAATTCTAGGTGTGTCATGACTGTCTAATAAATGAAATGCCGCTTCATTTACATTCATAGAGTAGGAATGTAGAGAATCGGTAATTTGTTTCATAAATTCACTTGCATGAATGGATTCGTTAGCAAAGTAAGAAAGTAGAGCGTTTGTAACAGGATAGCTCATTACAGCATCAAATTGGTCACCTTGTAGCCATGGGAGTGCATCGTGCCAAATTTCACCTAAAATATATACTTCAGGATTTAATGCTTTTATTTCACTTCGGAATTCTCTCCAAAAACTGTGATCGACTTCATTTGCTACATCAAGGCGCCAACCGTCTATATTGAATTCTCTTACCCAATAACGCCCTACTTCAAGTAAATATTCTTTTACATCTGGGTGTGCTGTATTTAATTTAGGCATATACGGTGTAAATGCGAAAGTATCATAATTGGGAAGTGGATCGGTTATAATTGGAAATTCATGAATATGGAACCAATCTTTATAGGCGGAATTTTCACCTTGTTCCAGCACGTCTTGAAATTTATCAAAGAAGTACCCGCTATGATTAAAAACAGCGTCGAGCATTACTTTTATACCATGTTTATGACACTCCTGAACGAGTTCTTTGAAAGTTTCTTTCGTCCCAAATTGTGGATCGATTTCCATGTAATCAATTGTGTCATATTTATGATTCGAATGAGCTTTGAAAATAGGAGTGAAATATATTCCGGAAATTCCAAGCTTCACAAGGTAATCAAGGTTTTGAATAATACCAGCAAAATCTCCGCCGAAAAAATTAGTTGGAGTTGGTTCGGTACTTCCCCAAGGGAGGGTGTTTGCTGGATTTAATGTGTTATCCCCGTTAGCGAATCGTTCCGGGAAAATTTGATACCATACTGTGTCTTTAATCCAGGATGGTGCCCTGAAAACGTCTTTTGCATGAACAAATGGAAAGCAGAAAAAGTTACCGACATCGTCATTTGGGATATTAGAAAAAAAGCCTCGTTCTGTATAAATAAAAGTTTCTACGTCGTTTTTTAATTCGAATCCATAACGTAAGCGTTTAAATTTTGGTTTGATTGAAACGGACCAATAATCAAATAACTCAGTAGATCCAGTTTTTTTCATCGGTGTACTCGCTGTAATCCATTTCCCGTCCTGCCATTCGTACGGGTCACCGTAGATGAGAGCGGCGTTGTGAACATCATCTCTTTTTGTGTGTATTCGGATGTGAATTGTTTTTTCGTCGTAAGCGTATGCATAATTATCTTTTGGCCTATGATAGATCGCTTCTTTAAGCATATAGAAAATCCCCCTTTAATATCTCTATACATATAGTTCCCTTAAACGAAATAATAAAGATTATGTTGCAAACGATTGCCTTCCACATAACTTTAATATTGCTTATAAGAGTAGTATTCATTTTATGTAAAGTCAATGAATAAAGAGTATGATAAGATTATTTTGAAAATTAATATTTGCAAAATGAATAAAAGGATGTATAATGATAGACAAATAGCGCAAACGTTTTCATAGATTTAGATATTGTTTGCGCTTCTATTAAACAATCAAATGCAAACGTTTTCAATTAAAGAGGTACATAGACAATTTAGGGAGGTTTTTGGGATGAAGAAAGCATTATCACTATTAACGATTTCAGCATTGTCAATTGGCATGTTATCTGCATGTGGACCGAAAGATTCAGGAAAAAAAGAGGAAAGTAAAGCGAAGAAAGACTATGATCTTCTCGTTTGGGAAGATGATAAAAAAGGTGTTGGTTTAGAACCAGCAGTGAAAAGCTTTGAGGAAAAATATAAAGTAAAAGTAAAAGTTGTTGAAATGCAAATGACAGATCAAGTGAAAAAGTTACGTCTTGATGGACCAGCGGGGACGGGACCAGATGTTGTAACATTGCCACACGATCAAATCGGAAATGCAGTAACAGAAGGCTTAATTTCTGAAGTAAAAGCAGATGATGCTGTGAAGAGTAAATTTACTGACTTATCAATAAAGGCACAAACATACAACGGGAAATTATATGGTTTACCAAAAGCAATTGAAACACCAATTTTTATTTACAATAAAAAATTAATGCAAAAAGCTCCAGAAACGATGGACGAGCTATTTAACTTCTCAAAAGACTTTACGAAGGATGGCAAGTACGGATTTTTAACATTAGGAGATAACTTCTACTTTGCTAACGCGTTTATGGCAGGTATGGGCGGATATGTATTTGGTGAGAAAGACGGAAAGCCAAATGCAAGTGATGTTGGATTAAATAATAGCGGAGCAGTACAAGGTGCTGAATATCTTCAAAAATGGTACAAAGAAAAGTTATTCCCGAAAGGTATTATCGGTGAATCTGGTGGACCTGCTGCTGACGGATTATTCAATGAAGGAAAAGCAGCATCTATTATGAATGGACCGTGGGCGTTCCAAGCGATGGAAAAGAACGGAATTGATTATGGTGTTGCTCCAATGCCGAAATTACCAAATGGTCAACCGATGAAAACATTTGTTGGGGTAAAAGGATGGCATGTAACAAGCTTCTCTAAACAAAATGATTTAGCTACAAAGTTCACTGAGTGGGTAACAAATGAAGAAAATGCAAAAATTCGATTTGAGAAGACAAAAGAGATTCCTCCAGTAAAATCAGTAATGGAAGATCCAATTATTAAAGATAATGAAGCTGCAAAAGCAGTTGCAACTCAATCAGAAAATGGAATTCCAATGCCGAATATTCCAGAAATGCAAGAAGTATGGAAACCAGCTGGAGACGCTCTTCAGTTAGTTGTTACAGAAAAAGAGGCACCAAAATCCGCGCTTGATAGTGCAGTGAAACAAATTAAAGGAAATATTGAGGCAAATCATAGTAAGAAAAAATAAGGTGAAATTCGTGCCTCTAATAGGAGAGGCACGAATTCTCTCCCTTCCAAGTAGGAAGAAAAAAGGGGGAAGGAACATGCAAACATCTATGGAACCAATGAAAGATATGAATGGTTCGAAACATAGGAAAATGGCGACCATGTTATCTATTATTCCAGGCATGGGCCAAATATATAATAAACAATTTGTAAAAGGTCTTATTTTTCTAGTATTAACAGGTTCATTTATTGTAGCATTTGCTGATTTGTTAAATATGGGATTATGGGGAATTGTAACGCTCGGTACAGAAGTTCCACGTGACCATTCTGTCTTTCTATTAGTAGAAGGGATTTTGGCACTTATTGTCATAGTGTTTGGACTCGGAATATATGGATTTAACCTATATGATGCATACCAAAATGGGAAGAAACGTGATATAGGAACACCATTAAACTCAGTAAAAGAGCAATACCGTAACTTATTAGATCAAGGTTTTCCATATTTAATGGTTTCACCAGGATTTCTATTACTAATCTTTGTAGTTGTATTTCCAATCATTTTTGTAATCTTAATTGGATTTACGAACTATGACTTATATCACTCTCCTCCAGCTAAATTAGTAGATTGGGTGGGCTTTAAAAACTTTATTGATATTTTCACATTACCAATGTGGAGAGAGACATTTTTAAGTGTATTTTCTTGGACTGTCATTTGGACATTTGTTGCAACAACATTACAAGTTGCACTTGGTATTTTCTTAGCGATTATCGTAAATCAGCCTGGTATTAAAGGTAAGGCAATTATTCGAACAATCTTCATTTTACCGTGGGCTGTTCCAGCATTCGTATCTATTCTTGTCTTCTCGGGTATGTTTAATGAAACATTTGGAGCAATTAATAATCAAGTATTAGCTTTATTCGGGATTGAAAAGATTGCTTGGATGACAGATCCGTTTTGGGCGAAGATTGCTTTAATTATGATCCAAACGTGGCTCGGTTTCCCATTCGTATTTGCAATGACAACAGGTATATTGCAATCGATTCCAGGAGAATTATATGAAGCGGCTACAGTAGATGGAGCAACTGCTTGGCAACAGTTCCGCAAAATTACATTGCCACTTGTTTTATACGCAACAGCACCAATTTTAATTACACAATATACGTTTAACTTTAATAACTTTAGTATCATTTATCTATTTAACGGCGGAGGTCCTGCTGTAGCGGGGCAAGATGCAGGTGGAACGGATATTTTAATTTCATGGATTTATAAGTTAACGATGACTTCAGCGCAGTACGGAAAAGCAGCAGCTCTTACAATGATTTTATCGTTAATCGTTATTACAGTTGCGTTATGGCAATTTAAGAGAACAAAATCATTCCAAGAAGAGGATATGATGTAAATGAATATTAAACGACAAAAGATGTTACGTCTTTCATTAAGTTATTTGGTTATCTTCATAATGTGTGCGATTATTTTCTATCCATTACTATGGATTATTGGTTCATCGTTTAATCCAGGAGATAGTTTGTCTGGTTCTAGCATTATTCCAAAAAATGCTACGTTAGATCATTATCGTAAGCTACTTGATCTTGATTCAAGTAATTACTTACTTTGGTATAAAAATACGTTAAAAGTTAGTGTTATGACGATGATTTTTTCGGTGTTAGCAATTAGCTTTACTGCTTATGCATTTTCGAGATATCGTTTTGTCGGAAGAAAAAATGGTTTATTAACATTTTTAATTCTACAAATGATTCCGAACTTTGCAGCGTTAATCGCACTATATGTATTAGCGCAGTTAACAGGATTAATTGATACACATCTTGCATTAATTTTAATTTATGTAGGTGGAGCAATTCCAATGAATACTTGGCTTATGAAAGGGTATTTTGATACGATTCCGAAAGAGTTGGATGAGTCAGCCCGCATGGATGGAGCAGGACACTTCCGTATTTTTTGGCAAATCATTATGCCGCTTGCAAAGCCAATCGTAGCGGTTGTAGCATTATTCACTTTCATCGGTCCATTTACAGATTTCATTTTAGCAAGTATTATTTTACGCACGCCGGAAAATTACACTTTAGCAGTTGGACTCTATGAAATGGTAGCGAAGAAATTTGGTAATGAATTTACGACGTTTGCGGCTGGTTCCGTATTAATTGCAATCCCGATTTCGATTTTATTCTTATCATTACAAAAATACTTTATTTCTGGTTTAACAGCTGGAGGTACGAAAGGATGAGAAATGGGACATTATGTCCCATTTTTCTTTTCATCTCTCTATAAAAAAATTATAGAGAGATGAAAAGAGATTTGACATCGCATATGAAAAGAAGTGAAATAAATAGTATATTATAGTATAGGAAAAAAGAGCTATATCCCTTACAATACATGGAGAGGGAGAATATGATAAGTTTTGCAAGATAGAATAAATAAATGACAGTTTATGACTTCTCCTATGACTTGCAACGGGTGCAAGATAAAATATATGAAAATGGCAGAGAAGTGAAAGGAGGGGATTTTTATGACAGTTACAATTAAAGATGTGGCGAAGAAGGCGAACGTAGCACCATCAACTGTTTCTCGTGTAATTGCTGATAATCCAAGTATAAGTGAAAAGACAAAGCGCCGTGTTCGAAAAGTAATGAGTGAATTAGGGTATCATCCAAATTTAAATGCAAGAAACCTTGCGAACCAAACGACGAAGACACTTGGTCTTGTTATGCCGAGTTCTGCAAGTAAAGCTTTTCAAAATCCATTTTTCCCAGAAGTTATAAGAGGAATTAGTTCATTTGCACATGTGGAAGGGTATGCGCTTTATATGTCGACTGGTGAAACGGAAGATGAAATTTTTAATGGTGTTGTAAAAATGGTACAAGGGCGTCAAATCGGTGGTATTATTCTTTTATATTCAAGAGAGAACGATCGGATTATTCAATACTTGCATGACCAAAACTTCCCGTTTGTTTTAATTGGAAAACCATATGATCGAAAAGATGAAATTACATATGTAGATAATGACAATTATACAGCTGCAAGAGAAGTAGCGGAATATTTGATTTCATTAGGCCATAAACAAATCGCATTCATCGGCGGTGGATCAGATTTACTTGTAACGAGAGATCGTTTGGCGGGGATGAGTGATGCTTTGAAACTAGCAGATATTCTATTGCCGAAAGAGTATATTTTACACTTTGATTTTTCAAGAGAGAGTGGTCAACAGGCTGTTGAGGAATTAATGGGACTAAAGCAACCACCGACGGCAATTATGGCAACGGATGATTTAATTGGACTTGGCGTGTTAAGTGCGCTTTCTAAAAAAGGATTTGTTGTACCGAAAGATGTTTCGATTGTAAGCTTTAACAATGCTTTATTATCAGAAATTGCTAGTCCACCACTTTCGACAGTTGATGTGAATATTTATCAATTAGGGTATGAAGCGGCAAAAGCTTTAGTTGATAAGGTGGAGCATTCTGAATCTACTTCAAAATGCATTATTATTCCGCATAAATTATTGAAGCGTCAAACTTGTGATCATTATGCAACAAAAAGCTAAGAGTTTAACTCTTAGCTTTTTTCTTTAGAAAGGCTTCTAAACGGTCACAGCCTTCTTTTAAAGTTTCAATACTGTAAGCATAGGAAAGGCGAAGGTAGCCTTCACCGTATTCGGAAAATGCGGTTCCAGGAACAACGGCTAGCCCAGCCTCTTTTACAAGATCAAGTGCAAAATCAAATGATGAAGATGTTAAATGTCCAACATATGGGAATAAATAAAATGCACCTGTTGGCTTCTCAACCGTTAAACCCATTTGAATGAGTCTATTATATACGTAATCACAGCGTTTTTTGTATTGATAGCGCATCATCTTCGGGGCATCTTTAGCAGCTGTTAAAGCTTCGATTGCAGCATACTGAGCGATTGAAGTAGCGCATGTAACATTGTATTGATGAACTTTTAATATGTGTTTTGCTAAATATTCTGGAGCAAATAAAAGTCCGATACGCCAGCCGGTCATAGAATGTGATTTTGATAAGCCGTTAATGACAATCGTCTTATCACGCATTTCTGGGAAATGAGCGATAGATGTGTGTTTTTCTTCATATACAAGTTCACTATAAATTTCATCAGAAAGAACGAAAATATTTTTATCTTTTAAGACAGATACAATATCTTCTAATTCTTCTTTTGATAAGGTAACACCAGTTGGATTAGAAGGATACGGTAAAACGACGCATCTTGTTCGTTCTGTAATTGCATGTTGCAATGCTTCAGCTGTTAAACGAAATCCAGTTTCGCGAACATCTATAAAAATAGGAGTTGCACCACATAGTCGAATAATCGGCTCGTAACCAGGGTAAATAGGAGCAGGTAAAATTACTTCCGTTCCTGGTTCTAAAATAGTTCGGAATGCAACATCGATCGCTTCACTAGCACCGATTGTAACAATGGTTTCGTTTTCAGGTGAATAATGTAAATTGTAGTTGTCCTTTACAAAGTTACAAGCTGCCTTGCGTAATTCTAGTAAACCAGCGTTATGTGTATAGCTTGTATAATTTTCTGTAATGGCCCGTTTAGCTGCTTCTTTTACTAGAGAAGGTGTAGGGAAATCGGGTTGCCCAATTGTTAAAGAGATAAGATTATCATAGTTTTGAATCATATTAGAGAACTGACGGATTCCAGAAATTTGGATGTCCTTCACTCTAGGATTAATGAATTGTTCCATTGTATCTCCCTTTCTTCCGTTTGAAAATTAAGTTCATTTTATCATATTTTCAACTATTACGCTTTGTTTATAAAATTTCCCCCGCTATTTGTGAAAGATAAGAATCGTATCTTAAAATTCAGTGGAAGTAAGAAATTATGTGAGGGTTCAAATGTCTATAAGAGTATAAGCTGTGTGAGTTAATTAAAGTTTCACTTAAGCATAAACACAAAAAAAGCCGCTGCAAGCGACTTTTTAATAACCGTATTCCCAATCTATTTCATCTTCGTTCCAAAGTACGGAAGATACTTTGCCAAGATGGACAACGGATTCATTTACAGCACATGTACAGTCTTCGTCCCCTGCTTTATGTTGCAATTCTTCGTATACTGATTTTTCAACGTTTTCTAGCACAACCAAATTTTCTTCTTTTAAAACAAGCGTAGTACCCGCCATATTTATCTTCCTCCTACTAAAGTAATGATCACTTATTTGTAAACATAGATAGTATGGATTATATGCTGTATTTTGCGATAGTTGTCCGTCTAGTGAAGTGTTTTTTATTTTCTTTGTAATCCGTATTCATTGTATACTGCACGAAGGAAATTTGGTACAGGGTTTACAATCATTTCGGAAATTTGTAACATTTATTATTAGTTGTTAACAAATAATTAACAAAGATGTTAAGAAAAATCAAAATTTTGAAACAAATAGACTTATAAAATGATATAATCATATCAAAATACATATAGGGGATGAGAGGCTATGGAGCTGATTCGTGATTTAATGATCCAAATTGCCATCATTATTTTACCACTATTTTTATATGAAGCGATTCGTTTAAATCGTTATCAAGGAATGCTTCCGAAGCCTAATCGCTACTTTATTATGTTTTTATCTAGCGTTACACTCGTTCTCTCCATGACATACTCTATTTGTTTTGGTACCGTTTGCGGATACAATTTTCATCCAGTCCCAATTGTTAGTGGTTTTTTATATGGTGGGATTGTTGGGCTCATCCCTGCCATTATTTATGTTGCATATGAATGGATTTTTAAGGGGCTTAGTTGGTTGCCTATGGTAGAAGTTATATTTCTTTCGATAATTCCATTATTTTTGTCAAAGAAATGGTCTCTTTTTTCAAGAGATAAGAAGCTAATATTAGCTTTTATGATTGCATCATTTTATGTTCTTGTTTCATTAGTAGTCGGGATGTTGAATGTCCTTTTAGAAACAGGTTTTACACCGTACATATCTAATCTATATAGTGGGTATATATTTGCATCACTTATTATGGTTATGACAATGGTATTTCAAGTGTATTTGACTGAGTATTTAAACGAAAATGCATTATTGCGTACAGAAATGCAAAAATCAGAAAAACTTAATATTGTAAGTGAGTTAGCTGCAAGTGTTGCACATGAAGTTCGAAACCCTCTCACTGTTGTACGAGGGTTTATTCAATTGCTAGAGAGTACGGAAGACGTAAAAAACAAAGATTATATGCGTCTCGTATTAGCTGAACTGGATCGTGCTGAACAGATTATTTCAGATTATTTAAATTTAGCAAGGCCTCAAATTGAAAAAAAAGAACATATTTGTTTATCAGCACAATTAATTGAAATGACAACTCTTATGTCATCATTTGCAGCGATGCAGGGCGTTTATTTGCAAGTTGAGATTTCTGAGAGCCTTTATACTATCGGCGATAAGACGAAATTGAAGCAAGCTATTATGAATGTTGTTAAAAACGGTATTGAAGCAATTCAAGGAAACAAAGGGTATTTAAAAGTAACAGCTATTCAAAAAGATGAATTGATAATAATAAGAGTTAAAGATAGTGGTGTTGGAATGACAAAAGAACAGTTAGTAAGGCTTGGACAACCGTATTATTCTTTAAAAGAAAAAGGAACAGGATTAGGCCTTATGGTAACATTTAGTATTTTACAAGCGCATAATGGCACATTGGAATATAAAAGTGAAAGCGGAAAAGGAACTGAAGCTATTATTATATTGCCAGCTGTACGATATAAGGAATAAAAGTTACCGATAGAAGGTAACTTTTTATTTTATCGTGCATTAGAAAAAGATACAAAATTTCATTCATTTATTTTTTCTTGTTTTGTTCGAACGAATAAACTTTTAAATGATTGAAAGAAGCTTTGCTCTTTTGAGGCGGCGACTAATCTTTTTGTTTCTTGAATTTCGCGAATAACTTGCATAAGTTGTGTATCACGGTTGCTATCTTTATTGTAAATTTGATTGACAAGTTTATTCATTTTTTCTTCTTGTTTGGATTCTCGCTTATACATATGATTCATTAATAAGTCCATCTTTTCTTTTTGGAGTGCATCTGTTTGAGCGGCGTGAACAACTAGATCTTGTAACATTTTTTCTTGTGAGCCTTCTTTTACATAAACTTGTTGCATTAGTTCATCTAATTTCTCGTCTTTTAAACGATTTTGTGTAATGAGAGTAGAGTTTTGATGAATAATTGCTTCATTTAATTGAGCAAGCATTTCAAGTTTTAGCATGAACTCCTCAAAGTTACGCCCATCTTCTTTTGGTTGCACTTCTTGCTTATCTTGAATAACAGGTACAGGTGGGGCCTCTTTTTCTTTTAAAATAATAGGTATTGTTTCTGAAATGTCCTCTTGTAATGTAGCAGCTCTTTCATGTATAGATTTCAATAGTTTTAAATCATCCAATTTATAAATACGAGCATCAGCTGTTTTTGAAATGATATAACCGTGTTCCTCTAAGAGTTGGCTATATTTTCGGACTATATGTTTTGGGATACCTGTTTTATTTGTAACATCTTTCGTTTTATAAATAGCTTCCATGATAGTTCCTCCCCAAAAAGTATCGTATATATCATTTCAACCTTTTATGTGGACTTCCTTTGAAAAAGAATGTCGGAAGGTTATTAGTTTTCTACAGCATTAGTGAAAAGATGAAGAAAAATGAATGTTTTTGGCGGAATGGAGAGGAAGAGCTAAAATAATGTCTGAAAACATACATAGAAGAAGTTTGTTATAATAACTGAGGAAAAGAAATTGGTAGGAACACGGAGGTACACATGAAGCAATTTAAAGGTATTATCATTTCAATTATTGCAATTCTTTCTCTTTTGGTAGCGGTATATGAAGTACTTGTGCCAGAGGAGACAAGTACTAAAAAAACAACTACGTATGATCAAATTCTAGAGTTCCCGAAAGAACGATATCCAGAGACCGGGAAACATATAACGGATGCTATAAAAGAAGGACATTCGGAAATGTGTACAATTGATCGTAATGGTGCAGCGGATAGAAGGAAATTATCGTTAGCGCCATATCCGACGAAGAAAGGTTATGATCGTGATGAATGGCCGATGGCGATGTGTAAGGAAGGCGGAAAAGGAGCTCATATTGAATATATAAGTCCAGCAGATAACCGCGGTGCAGGTTCTTGGGTAGGGAATAAGCTAGACAAATATCCAGATGGTACGCGTGTGAAATTTGAAGTGAAATAGTAATTGGCATACATTTCATAGTGGAGAGAGGGATAGTTATGGAATTAACAATTTCATATTCGCAATTAATGATAATGAACTATGATGGTCAGCAGCCTTATGTAGATTGGACTCCTGAAGATTTTGAAAGAGGCTATGCTGAGGTGGATGGAGCTATTATTTTTGAAGCAATCTCTGACTATACTTGTGAAGTGGAAGTTACTTGTGGAAATCATATTGAGAAAGAAGAAGTGGTTAGAACGATATCAGTTCCTTTCACAGTGAAGAATGAAGAAGTATATATAACAAGTATTCTTTCTAATAAATATCATATTCCTATTCCGAACGGGGAATATATGATAGTCTTGCAGGCAACTCCTCTTGAAGAGCCATCAGACGATGAATTGTATAAAGTACAATACGACTTCTATTTTGAGAGTGTAGAATAAAAAAACGTGTTATCCTTTTTGAAGGATAACACGTTTTTTTATTATGCGTTTGTTTTTAGGAGAGAACGAGCGTCTTTTGCTGCCTGAACCATGTGCTCTAAAGCAGGTATAACTTCCTCAGTTCTTCGTGTTTTTAAACCACAGTCTGGATTAATCCAGAAATATTTAGGGTCACATACTTGTAAAGATTGTTCTACGATTGTGAACATTTCATCTTTACTTGGGACACGTGGGCTATGAATATCATATACCCCTAGACCAATTCCTTTTTCATATGTTGTATGCTTTAATGTATTAATAAATTCTCCATGACTTCTTGATGTTTCGATAGAAATAACATCTGCGTCTAACGCTCGAATTGCATCTACAATATCTTCGAAGTTACTATAACACATATGAGTATGAATTTGTGTTTCATTTTCTACAGAAGATGTTGCTAAAAGGAATGATTGAACTGCCCATGTAATGTATGCATCCCAATCTTTTTCTTTTAACGGCATACCTTCACGAAGTGCAGGTTCATCGACTTGGATTACTCTAATTCCGGAAGATTCAAGTAACTCAATTTCATGACGAAGTGCTAATGCAATTTGATATGAAACTTCTTTTCTTGAAATATCATTTCGAACGAATGACCAATTTAAAATAGTGACAGGTCCAGTTAGCATACCTTTTACTACTTTCTCTGTTAAGCTTTGTGCATATACAGTTTCTTTAATAGTCATTCCACTTATAAAGGCAACATCACCATAAATAACAGGTGGTTTTACGCAACGAGAACCGTATGATTGTACCCATCCGTTTTTAGTAAAGGAGAAACCAGCAAGTCTTTCTCCAAAATATTCCACCATGTCAGTTCTTTCGAATTCACCATGTACTAGTACATCAAGACCAATATCTTCTTGGTAACGAATCCACTTTGCAGTTTCTTTTTCAATGAATTGATTATATTGTTCATTTGTAATATCGCCGTTACGCCACTGTTTACGTGTTTGACGAACTTCAGATGTTTGCGGGAAGCTACCAATAGTTGTTGTTGGTAACAACGGTAATTGTAAAGCTACTTGCTGTAGTTCATATCGTTTTTCAAATGGAAGAGGACGTGAGAAATCATCTTCTTTAAGTGATGTACGTGCCACTTTTACATCTTCACGATTACGTGCAGCTGATGAGCGGATTGCATGATGTGCATTACGATATGTTGTTAAATCGCTACTGATGCTTTCTACACCTTTAGTAAGAGCAGAATGGATAAGGACTAGTTCTTCTAATTTTTGATTAGCAAATGCAAGTGCATCAAATAATTCACTTGTTAAGTGCGTTTCTTCCGTTTTATCAATTGGAGTATGCAATAAGCTACAAGAAGGTTGAACAATTAAACCTTTTGCTGTGATTTGATTTTGTAATGTTGTAAATAAAGAAAGTACATCATCAAGATCAGCTCTCCAAATGTTACGGCCATCTATACAACCGATAACTAAAATTTTATCAGCTGGGAATCCGTATTTTGAAATAGCATTTACATTACCTTCTTTGCCATGAACAAAGTCTAATCCAATACCAGAAACAGGGAATGCAATAATTTCTTCATAGTTCTCTTCTACACTGTCAAAATATGTTTGTAGAAGAAGATTAGCATTTGGAACCTGTTTATGAATAGCTTCGTAAAGTTCTTTCGCTTGATTAATTTCATCTTTTGTTAAAGAGGCGAAGATTGGTTCGTCAACTTGAATAATTTGTGCTCCAGCTGCGTGTAATTCAGAGAATAATTGTACATAAGGTGCAACTAGCTCTTTTAAAATAGTGGCAAATTGCTCTTCGTTATAACCTTTTGCTAGTTTTAGGAATGTATAAGGGCCTAAAATAACTGGTTTTCCATCAACGCCTAACTCTTTTTTCGCTTCTTCATATAAACGAAGAGGACGATTGTCTTTTAAAGAGATTTGTAATCCTTCTTCATATTCAGGAACAATGTAATGATAGTTTGTGTTAAACCATTTTGTCATTTCAGAAGCAACGTGATCTTTAGAGCCGCGTGCCATTGCAAAATATACATCAAGGTAAGAGGTAAACTCTGAAAAACGTGACGGGATGAATCCTAACATGTAGGCCGTATCCAGAACGTGGTCATAATATGTAAAATCGCCAACTGGAATTAATTCAATTCCCTTTTCTTGCTGTACTTTGACGTGTTGAAGGCGAATTTCTTTCATTGTCGTTAAAAATTGTTCTTCATCAATTTTATTGGACCAAAAAGCTTCCAATGTTTTTTTCCACTCTCGTTGTAGTCCGATACGTGGATAACCTAAGTTACTTGTTTGAATTGCCATTTTAAATTCCTCCCTAATTGAAAGTAAGCATTTCCGTTTACTCGGAAATACCTATAACAAAAAGCATAAAGGCATAGAAAAATAAGCCTTCCTTTTTGTTCTTAACACCTTATCATCATCCGTGAGTCTATCAGTGTTGTTAAAATAGGCAGGTATCCTGACTTATGCTTCATATAATTTCTTTCACCTTCCCGTTTTCACAGTGGCACAAAAAAGAAATCTCAGCATTTACAGTGGCGGGACCGTGTTGGAGTTTCACCAAACTTCCCTTTTAAACACGAAGTGAAATATTCGTGTACCTATTTTCCTTTTGAAAGGAATTTAACAAGCGATATGATATTGAAACAAATTCTAACACAATTTTCGGAATTTTGTCCACTGTTTTAAAATAAGAAAATTCTAAAGTTTTTCATTTCTTTTTATTCGGAAAATTAAGTTTTTTTAATGTTTATTTATTATTAAAATGAGGGTGTTTTGAGTTGCGAGGAATAATTATAGTGTTAAGTTTTTCTAGAAGAGGAGGCACCTCTTTTAGAAAAACTTAATCATTATCTACACCTATTTCTGAAAGACGACCTGCAGTTGCATCTTGTAAGAGCGTGTTTAGCCAACGTAATTCAACATTAATATGCTCAATGACGCTTTGTAGAATATATAGTTGAGCACGAGGAACTAGTTGTTTATTATGATCGTATATCGTTTGCATTGTATGTAAATAGAGCATTGTATCATCTCTCTTTTTTTTCAAAATAGGAACTAGAGCTTGTTCGTCGCTAAAGTGAGCGAAAGAGAGCGCTGAATAAATAGGTTTATATATTTGGTTTTTCGCTTCAAATTGTTTTAATAATAAGGTGTGGAAAAGGGCTTTTCCTTCCTCTGTTATATGGAAGATTGTTTTATCTGGTCTATTCGTATCTCTAACAATATTGGTAATGCTAATCGCACCTTGTTTTTCTAATTGCTCGAAGGCGTAGTATAGCGATCCCTTGGCATATTTAATATAACAATCCATTTGTCTTTCTTTCATTATGTGCTGCACTTCATAGGGATGTTTATCTCCTTCGAGTAACAAGCCGAGAATGACTAACTTCATGCTCATGCTGTCTCAACTCCTGTATATAGAAACTTTATATATATTATAAACGGTATATCCTCTTTCATAAAGGGATATACCGTTTCGTTTTTCTATATTAGCTTACTTGTTTTTGTTTTTGCTTTGTTTTTGGTCCTGTTAAAAGACGTTCATTTCCCATAAGTAAAATACAAATTATACTTAGCGTAGCTGGGATAAGTGCCCAGAAAAATGTATTAGCAATAGATGTTGCAAGAGCCTCTTTAATTCCGCTCAGTACTTCAGGAGGTAGCTTTTCAGTAGCATTTGGTGATAATAAAAAGCTTGTGTCTCCACCTTTAGGAGCCATTTTTTCTAGTTCAGGAGGGAAGACTGCTTTTAATTTATCAGTGAAAACATGATTTTGAATCGTACCGAAAATCGTGACGCCAAGGGTCATTCCAAGTGAACGGAAGAATGAGTTCGTGGATGTAGCAGAACCGCGATCTCTCATTTCTAATTTGTGGATAGATGCCATACTTAAAACTGAGAAGGAGAATCCAACTCCAAGTCCAGCAAGCACCATAAACATTGTTACGAGTGTACGAGGTGTTTCCATAGTTAAAGTACTTAGTAAATAAATACCAAGAACGAAGAAAACTCCAGATACTGTCATGATGTTACGATAACTTGTTCGTGAAGCTAATTGTCCACCAGTTTGACTTCCGATTACAGATCCTACCATCATAGGTGTCAAAATTAACCCAGCATTTGAGGCTGAACCACCGAGAACACCTTGAACGAAGATTGGAATATAAACTGTACAGATGATAAAAGCTGCGCCATAGAAAAAGGCAACACCTTGGCTAGCTGCAAATAAAGGTTTTTTAAATAAATGGAAAGAAATAATAGGCTCGGTTGCGTTTCTTTCTACGAAGAAGAAAATAATAAGCAGAATAACAACAGTTGAAAATAAACCAATAATCACATTAGAGTCCCATGCATATTCTTTACCACCAAGTTCTAAAGCAAACATTAAGCAAACGATACTAATGACAAGCGTAATAGCACCAGCCCAGTCAATTTTTTGTTTTCGATATTCTAGAGACTCGCTATAGTATTTAGTAATGAAGAAGAAGGAAATAAGTCCTAACGGAATATTAATATAGAAGACCCAGTGCCAACTTATATAATCTGTAATGTAAGCACCTAATAAAGGTCCGAAAACACTAGATGTTCCGAAAACAGCACCAAATAGTCCGGTCATTTTTCCTCGTTTTTCAGGCGGGAATATATCATACATAATTGTAAATGCGATAGGCATAAGAGCGCCGCCACCAATTCCTTGAATGGCTCTATAAATACTTAGTTGTTCAATACTTGATGCTGTCCCGCAAAGTGCAGAACCAAATAAGAAGAGAATTAATCCGCCAATAAAAAAGCGTTTCCGTCCGTACATATCAGACAGCTTACCGAAAATAGGCATTCCGGCCATTGTTGCTACCATGTAGGCGGATGTGACCCAAACGAATTTGTCGAACCCTCCTAAGTCTCCGACAATCGTTGCCATCGCAGTTGCGACGATTGTGTTATCCATTGCTGCCATTAGAATACCAAGTAGTAAACCAGCAACAACAAATTTTGTTTTACTTGAATCGTTTTTTGATAGTTGTGCTTCCAAAAGTAGCCCTCCTTTAATAAAAATTAAACTAACTTAAGTTTTTTAGTGCAATGCATAAAAAAACTTTATGTACAGTTTGTATAGTTCCTCTTCATTTTATAAAAAATTGCACTGACATGATATAAAGGATGGAAATCATAAATTATATTATAGTCAAATTTGACTAAAAGGCAAATGTTTTCTACCGCCAAATTATTTTATCCCGCTTTAACTGCCCGTTAAAGCCTGATTGGTAAAAGCTAATAATCAGTGGGGGATGGACAAAACCCCCACTGATTAAAGTTTCACTTTATTATATTGACCAAAAGAGAGTAAGAATTTATTTTGTTATGTAGTCAAGGAAGGAAATTGTAAAAAAATATTTAATAAAGTATAACCTGTGTCAACCTATTAAAAATGGTTTTTTCTTTATATTGTCGAATAGGATAAAAGGAAAAGAAAAATTTAATATGATTTGTAACAAGCTAAATATTTTTTCTAAGTGTAGTTCATTGCATCGAGAGGCAGAATACAGTTGTATAGATGATATATCTGGAATGAGGTGAATATATTATGAAAATATGGAAACGAATTTCGGATCAAGGAAGGTATTCTATACCGTTACAGCCGGTTTTGTGGATTGATGGTTCTAAAAAGGACACGGAAGCATCCGATGTAGCAGTCACATTGCAAATCCGTAGTATGTATAAAGAAAAATTTTCGTATGAGATGATCTATGATGTTAATGACATACTAATTATTCGACTTGAAGTTGAAAATAAAGGCGTTGAAATGATTTCGCGAGTAGTTGTAAGTCATATGATTCGTGATTATTTCGCGTATATCCCAAACTCTTTAAAAGCAGATAAGGGAATAAGTGAGTTTTTATTTCAGCTTGTAAGGTGGCGAATCGATAATTTATCACCGAATGAAAAGGTAGAATTAATTTGTCAAATAAAAGCAAATAAAGATAAAGCTCCTCCCAATTCATTATTTCAGGCTACATATACATTTCAATATAAAGGTGTATCATATGGACCGCTACAAACAAATGAAGTGGTTGTCAGAAAATGATAAGAAGGAACCTGTGCGAAAGGTTCCTTCTTTAATGAAGATTGTGCTTCTTGAGTAATTTCTTTTGTTCCACTCCCTTTTTTCCAATATAGTTATTTTTGTATCCAAAATATAGAATGAATAGAAATGAAATAACATTTACTATAGCGTCAATTTGATCGTTTGTAATGAAGTTTATTCCGAAAGAGTTAAATAGTAATTTTAATGATAACAAAAAGCCAGCTAGTAAGCGCATAATATCTAATAGATTTTCTTTTTGAGGCATATAGGTCACTCCTTCCTAAAAACGATATATAGTATATATATGAAATAAAATAGAAAAGGTATACAAGCTTAAGTAGAAATGTACATTAAATATGTACATTTTTTATTTTATAGAAAAACATTATTGTTATAGAAACATATATTGGTATAAAAGGGGGAGAGTATGAAACATAAAGGGAAAATTAGTGGGTTATTACTTGGGAACACAGTTGCGGTTACAGAATGGATTGCACTTCAGGATGTAATTGCTAAGCTAGATTCGAGATCATTTTTAACCGTCTTTATTATTTATATATTGCAAATGATACTAAGCTATTATTTTGGACATTGGTACGATAAAAGAACGAATACGCGTGTAAATATTGAAGTAGGAGGAATGACGAATAACGATTTTGTCGTTGATTTTTTTGGAAAAGTAGCTGCTTTATCAGAAAGAGATTCTCGTAATATTACAGTGTATATTCTTTCCGTAAAAGAATGGGATGTATTAAAAGACACAGTGCAAGAAAAAAAGTTAGATGAGCTAGTCCAAAGAGTAGAACGTACAATTGTAAAGACAGTTCGAAAAGGCGATGTAGTTACGAGGTGGGATGAAAATAAATATGTTATCGTAGCTGTTGATAATGGCTATGAAAAGTCAACAATAACAAGTAGATTAATCAAAAATATTCAAAATGAAATAGCGAATGATTTATTAAGTGTCACACTATTATTTGGGGCTGCAAGTTATCCTATAGAAGGGAAAACTTTTGAAGATTTGTTTAGAAAGGCACAAAATCAATTGTATAATTATAGAAACTTGCAAAGTCATGAATGAAACTTTGATTTAAAGAAGTATGATATAAAGATTTTTTGTAACATTTTTTTGTCTTTTGTTACAAGAAAACTTTTTTTTGTAACAAAAGTCTTTAAAAATATATGAAATCAGCATATAATTGTGTGTGGATGTGTCAATGCATTTTGCACAATGTTTTCAGTTTAAAAGTGTAGAGGAAAACATGCTCTACACTTTTCCTTTTTAAGAAATTAAAAGAATCTTTGTAAGAGTTGCGAGGTCCCCTTTGCACTATGTAAAATGGACAAAGAGATTATTTGATAGAAAGTGAGAAAGGGAATGATAGACGTGAGAGGTCAACGATCATCTTTTATCAGGTGAAACATTATAGTGTTTCTTGCAGTAGGTAAGATTAAGGAAAATACCTTTATGTTTTAAGACATTACATAATTTTAAGTACGAAAATTGTACAAGCAGTATAAATAATTATTGATGATCTTCGTAAAAAGATGCGAGCGTGAAATAGCTAACGAAGTTACATGTTTTTCATGGGATTTTTGGCACGATGGTCGTTTATTAATAGGGGGAAAAGATGTTGAAATATAATAAATTAGCAATTGTAACTGCATTATCAATGACTTTACTAGCTGGTTGTTTTGGCCCAAAACCAGAAGAGGAGCTATATGTTGCATTTGAAAATGCTGCCAAGCAAGAAAAAACAATGTTTGAAGATGCGAAAAAATTAGAGTCATTAGAGAAAGAGGGTCAAGTATTATATAATCAAATTGTCCAAGAAGGAAAAGATAATAATCAGGCTGTTAAGGATAAGCTTGATCAAGCGGTGAAAAATACAGCTGAACGAGAAAAAGTTCTTATTAAAGAAAAAGAGGCGTTAAATAAAGCGCAAGAAGAAGTGAAGTCAGCTGATAAGCATGTGAAGAAAATTGAAGATAATAAATTAAAAGAACAGGCTGATAAAGTAAAGAGTACTTATGAGAAACGACATGATTCATTCCAAAAGATGTACGATAGCTATAATAAATCTTTAAAGCAAGAAAAAGAATTATATACAATGCTACAAGATAAAGGTACAAAATTAAAAGATATTAGCGAGAAAGTAAAGGTAGTAAACCAAGCATATAAAGATATTGAGACAGAAAAAGATAAGTTTAATGAATATACGAAATCATATAATACAGAAAAAGTTGCATTCTATAAACAAGCTAATATTAAAATTAAGGAAGATAAAAAATAAAACAGTTTGGCCTAATATTAGGCCAAACTGTTTTATTTTTTTGTATAGGTACGGCTATACCATGGAACTGGTTCGCTTAATTTTTTTTCCTGTTTTAATGCTTCAGGACCAATATAATCTTGAAGTGTTTTTTTTGCTATTGTTAAAGATAAGGTTGTTTTCGGATTTCGATAGGAGGATTCAAGGTGACCAAGATGCGGTAGGGTGCGAAAATCATCTTTCGTAGGAGGGATATGGAAAAAATAATCACCTAAACGTATAAGAACATCGGATTGTTGTTGACTAAAACGTGGATTTCTAGAAAAATGTAATCCTTCTTTGATAGCCTTTTTTTCAGTAATTAAGCGTTCTAAAGCAGTCTTTTTTAACCAATATAAGTACTTAGGGTTAGTTGCAGCTTTAGCATGACGATTCACAACGAAAATAGATTGAGCTAGTCTATTAATAGAATGTTGATTATGCAATGGAGATTGTGGTTGTGAAGGTTTCATATTGACTCTCCTTTCAATTTTTCCTTATTATAGCATAAATAAAATGGGTTTTTATTATATGCAAAAAGTAATTGTATATATTTTCAATATTAAAGCAATATTGTTACAAAAAACAACTATTTTGTATAATAGTGATAGAATATGTTTCAGAAATTTGATAATGAAAGAGTGAGAAGTTTGAAAGAAATATTAAAATTACAATATGCCATTATAGATATTGGATCTAATACAATGCGTTTAGTTATTTATGAAAAGCAAAATGGAGGTTTTTATAAAGAAATTGAAAATACGAAAGTGGTTGCTCGGTTAAGAAATTATTTAATCGATGGTGTTTTGAATGAAGAAGGTAAAGAAGTATTGTTACAAACATTATTTCAATTTCAAGAAAGTACAAAATTCCATCAGTTGCATCATGTACTTTGTGTTGCAACGGCAACAATTAGACAGGCTGAGAATCAAGAGGAGATTAAAAAACTTGTTGAAGGACAAACAGACTTTACTCTTAGAGTATTATCAGAATATGAGGAAGCACGTTACGGCTATTTAGCAGTTATGAATTCTACTTCGTTTTTGGAAGGAATAACAGTAGATATTGGTGGCGGAAGTACGGAAGTTACATATATTAAAAATAGAGAGATTTTAGAGTACCATAGTTTTCCTTTTGGTGCGCTTTCTTTAAAACATCTATTTATTAAAGGTGATATTCCTACTAAAGATGAATTAGAGGAAATTCGAGAGTATTTAGAGTGTCAATTTCGAACGTTACCATGGTTAATTGATAAGAAATTGCCTCTTATTGCAATTGGTGGTAGTGCGAGAAACTTAGCCAAAATCCACCAAAATTTAACAAACTATCCTATAGCGGGAGTACATTTATACAAAATGAAAGAAGAAGATATTGAAAATGTAAAAGGTGCATTGGAAAAACAATCGTTTATCGAACTTCAGAAAATGGAAGGATTGGCAAAAGATCGAGCTGATACAATTATTCCAGCGGTTGAAGTATTTCATAAACTTGTAAATATTACAGAAGCAACGGCATTTGTATTAAGCAAAAAAGGATTAAGAGAAGGTGTTTTCTATGAAGAGTTGACGAAAGATTTAGGGATTTCATATTATCCGAATGTAGTTGAAGAAAGCTTACATTTGTTATCACACGAATATGAAATGGATATGGAATTTGTCATTCAACTTATTAAACATGGAAGATTGATTTGTAAACAACTCGAAGAAATGGGACTGATTTCTGTTTCAATAAAAGACTGGGAAGCATTCCATCAAGCAGCGAAAGTATTTAATATTGGAAAATATATAGACGAAGAAGCGAGTCGTTTACACACGTTTTATTTATTGGCAAATAAAACAATTGACGGCATGATGCATAAAGATCGAGTGAGGTTAGCGCTTATTGCATCTTATAAATCAAAAATGCTATTTAAACAACATTTATCTCCATTTGAAGGTTGGTTTGATAAAAGCGAACAAAAAAAAATCCGCCTATTAGGCGCTGTTTTACAATTTTCAGCTGCTTTAAATGTAAGACAAAGATCGCTTGTTGATACGATATCCATAACAGAAAATAAAGAAGGATTAACGTTTAGAATTTTATGTGAGCAATCGGCATTAGCAGAAAAAGTACAAGCGGAAAAACAAAAAAAGCAGCTAGAAAGAGTATTGAAAACAAATATTCACTTATCATTCGAATCAAAACGTTAAGTTGTACGGATGTCTTTACAGAAAATTAACACTTTGGAATATTGTAATTTGATAAAATGAAAGTAACTAAATTATAGTGAAAAAGTTTCAAAGGGAAGTGTGAAGAGAATGGAATTGCTAAAGGGGAATTTAGTAAATTTAAATGATACAGCGTATTATAATAATCGTGAATTAAGCTGGCTAGCATTTAATGAACGTGTATTACAAGAAGCGCAAGATGAAAATAATCCACTATTAGAAAGACTAAAGTTTATTAGTATTTTTAGTTCGAATTTAGATGAATTTTTTATGGTGCGCGTAGCAGGTTTGAAAGATCAAGTAAGTGCGGGATTTAATCAGCCAGAAAATAAAGCAGGTTTAACACCAAAGAAACAGTTAAATAAGATTGCGATAAAATCGCATGAGTTAATGACTGTGCAGTATGAAACGTTTAAAAATTATGTATTGCCAGCGCTTGAACTAGAGGGGATTGAGCGTTTAACATTCCATGATTTGACGAAAGAGCAAAGGGAATTTATCGAGGAGTATTTTGATGAACAAATATTTCCGGTTTTAACCCCTGTATCTATTGATGCGTATCGTCCATTTCCAATGTTATTAAATAAAAGTTTGAATTTAGCTACTATTTTATATGATGAGCAACAGGCTGAGGAAGAAAATCGTACGAAGTTAGGAATTGTACAAGTGCCTTCATTACTGGAGCGTTTCATATTTTTACCGAGTGAAGGGCAAAAACATAAATTTATTTTATTAGAAGATGTAATTAGTGGTTTTACTCATAAACTATTCACAGGATATAACGTATCACCTGTTACTCGTTTCCGTATTACACGTAATGCGGATTTAACGATCCATGAAGAAGGTGCACGCGATTTATTAAAAGTAATTGAAAAAGAATTGAAAAAGCGTAAGTGGGGAGCTGCCGTTCGTTTAGAAGTTGGTAAAGAACACATTGATGAAAGAGTGTTAGCGTTATTGTATGATGTGTTAGAAGTAAAAGATGAAGATGTGTACATGATGGATGGACCGTTAGATTTAACATGTTTATTCTCCTTATATAAAAAATTAGCGCCTTTATATGAACATCTAGTATATCCGGCTCTTATTCCTCAACCTCCTCAAGATTTAGGTGATGAGGAAGATGTATTTGAAAAAGCGATAGAACATGATATTTTATTACACCATCCCTTTGAGTCGTTTCAGCCAGTCGTTGATTTTGTCCGTGATGCGGCAGATGACTCGAATGTACTTGCGATCAAACAAACATTATATCGTGTAAGTGGAGATTCTCCAATAATTCAGGCGCTGAAGGTAGCAGCTGAAAAAGGAAAACAAGTGACGGTATTGGTTGAGTTAAAGGCAAGGTTTGATGAAGAGAATAATGTTCATTGGGCTAAAGAATTGGAACAGGCCGGATGTCACGTTATTTACGGAGTAAGTCACTTGAAAACGCATAGTAAAATTACGTTAGTTGTAAGAAGAAGAAACGGAAAAATTGAAAGGTTTGTACATCTTGGAACCGGAAATTATAATGATGCAACAGCGAAGTTGTATACCGATTTTGGATATATTACATCGCGAAAAGACTTTGGTGTAGATGCAACAAATTTCTTTAATTATTTGAGTGGTTATACAAAAAAACCGCATTTTCATCATTTATCTGTTGCCCCGTTTGATATAAGAGAGCAGTTTATGGAGTTAATAGATGAGGAAATCCGTTATCATAGACAATATGGAAATGGATATATTATCGCTAAAATGAATTCGTTAACAGATAAACCGTTAATAAAAAAAATGTATGAAGCATCACAAGCTGGGGTAAGGGTAGAGCTCATCGTTAGAGGGACATGTTGTTTAAGACCTGGGATTCCGAATGTAAGTGAAAATATTCGTGTAGTTAGTGTTGTTGGAAGATATTTAGAACATAGTCGTATTTATTATTTCCATCATAATGGAGATGAAAAAATATATTTATCTTCAGCTGATTTGATGACGCGAAATATGGAAAAACGAGTAGAAATATCCTTCCCAATTTTAGATATTGAAATGAAAGCGAGAATAAAGGCAATTTTACAGCTGGTTTTAGCTGATAATGTGAAAACACGTGAACAAAATAAAGATGGTGACTATTATTATATAATTAATAGTAGTATAGAAGAAATTGATAGCCAAGTGAATTTATTTAAGATGGCGTATCAAAATACAGACGCTGAATAGTGTGAAAAAAGTAAAAACCTCTTATTGAATTTAAGAGGTTTTTACTTTTTTTCTCTACTCATATATTCTCAAAATGGAAGGATGAGTAGAGAGAATAGTTTTTATTATAGGCGTGTGATGAGTTGGTTCGTTGAGAGAAAAACATTAGAAGAATGGTTGGTTTAAATTAATAATAGTATGGTTGTTGACAAGGCCCTCCGTAACAAGGAAAAGGTGCTGGTGGTGGGAAAGGCGGTGGATAAGGCGGATAAAACGGTCTAGGCCCGAAAGCTAATGCTCCACCGAGCAATCCTCCAGCAATTCCAGCTAGAAATGGAACACCGAAAAATGGAAAGAAGCGTGAGTCGCCTGCTGGGCCAAAAGGTGCTGAACGAACTGGGATTGGTTGATAATATGGATACATGAACAAACCTCCTTTACTGGACTCATTTTTATCATATGGTGGACCAAGCGTGGATGAGCGAGTACAAGGAAGGATATGTAAGGAAATAGGCGAATTGTTACGAATGTTGTAGGATGAAGAGTGTAATTTCAGGTTTTGACATAAAGCGGAATGGGACACGTGTTCTTCCAATACCTCGATTGACATAGAGAGTCAAACCTTGAATGTTATAGAAACCTTCAATATATTCTTTTGCAAGCGACGGGGTAATAATAGCACCTAAAAAAGGAATTTGTACTTGTCCCCCATGGCTATGACCAGAAAGTTGAAGATTGATTGGATATGTAGCGATTTGTGGCGCGATATCTGGTTCGTGAACGAGAACAATTGTATAAATATTTTGTTTTGCATGTTGTAAAGTTTCCGCTATTTTTGGTTTACCCAGTAGCATATCATCGAGTCCGAAAATAGAAATTTCACTATTATCCAGTAAACGAATTCGCTTTTCGCTATTTTGCAAAAGTTCAAATCCAGATTCGCGCATGATGTGATCATAGTATTCAGTTCCATATCCACCATGGTCGTGGTTACCATAAATAGAAAATTTACCGAAGGGTGCCTTTATATTCTTTAAAATGGATGCAACAAAAGAAGCCTCGGTATATGTTTGGTAATCATCAATGAGGTCACCAGTAAAAAGGACAATATCTGGCTTTTCAGCATTAATCTTGGAAACGATTTGAGATAAATGTTGGAGAGAGAAATAGTATCCTAGATGCAAATCGCTAAATTGAAGGATCTTCATACCATGAAAACCTTTTGGTATGAGCGGTGATTTAAGTGTGTGTTGCGTAAAAGAAAGCAAATAGGGCTCTATATATTTAGCATAATAATAGCCGATGCTTGCGGTTATAAATGAATATAGACAAGTGCGTATTCCAGATTTTAAAAAATTTCTTCTTGTAATTTTCTTCATATACAGGTTACTCGAACCTCCCTTCAGTTTTTTAAAAATATATTTTAAATACTAAAAAAGTAGTATAGATTACGAAAAAAATGAACGAAAAGAAACCTCTTTACGTTAAAATATCAGAAAAATTGAAAAATATAAAGATTTCTATCAAATAAAGTGATAAAATGAATATGTATTCATTTTTTGGAGGGGATGTATGTGAAAGAGAAGGTAGTTATTATAACAGGTGGATCAAGTGGAATGGGAAAAGGGATGGCGATACGTTTTGCGAAAGAAGGGGCACGTGTTGTTATTACAGGGCGTACAAAAGAAAAGCTAGAAGAAGCAAAGTTAGAAATTGAACAGTTTCCAGGGCAAGTATTATCTGTACAAATGGATGTACGAAATACTGATGATATTCAAAAAATGATTGAACATATTGATGAGAAGTTTGGACGAATTGATATTTTAATAAATAATGCAGCTGGAAACTTTATTTGTCCAGCAGAGGACTTATCTGTGAATGGCTGGAATTCGGTAATTAATATTGTATTAAATGGTACATTTTATTGCAGTCAGGCTATTGGGAAATATTGGATTGAAAAAGGTATAAAAGGAAATATTATTAACATGGTGGCAACATATGCATGGGATGCAGGCCCAGGGGTTATCCATTCGGCAGCAGCTAAAGCTGGTGTATTAGCGATGACAAAAACTCTTGCTGTTGAGTGGGGACGTAAATATGGAATACGAGTTAACGCTATCGCACCAGGACCAATTGAACGTACAGGTGGTGCCGATAAATTATGGATTTCAGAAGAAATGGCTAAGCGTACAATACAAAGTGTCCCACTTGGTAGGCTGGGGACACCAGAAGAAATTGCGGGTCTAGCTTATTATTTATGTTCAGATGAAGCTGCATACATAAATGGAACTTGTATGACAATGGATGGTGGCCAGCATTTGCATCAATATCCATTTTAAAAGGGATGAAAAAAACGAATGATTTATTCATTTCTTTGTGGTAAAATATGACGAAATTGTGACACTTAAAAGAAATGTGTTTACAAGAGGGGATATATACGTTATATTTAAGACCTCTTTTTTCTTCATAGTAGAATTGCTAATTCCCCTTAGCATTTTACCCCTCTAATCCCTTCAGGAAAACTGAAGGGATTTTTTATTATTTTTCCGTAAATATCGTGTTATAATTTTTGAAAAGTAAAGGGAGGGAAGCACGTTGATAGATGCATTAGATGTAATGAGTAACTTGGATAAAGTCCTTCCTTATTATCAAGCTATTTTTAGTGCTGATGAGCATACAATAATTGGATATGAAGTTGTAGGACGTATTCAAACAGAAGAGGGCATACAAAGTTTAGCATCTTTCTTCCATGATGATTCTATTCCGAGTGAGTTCCAACTTGAAGCGGATAACATCATCGTAGAAAAAGCGTTAAATAGGTATTTAGAAACGGATCAAAAATTATTATTATTTATACATCGGAATGCTAATGTATTAATGAATGATGAAGATGAAAGTTTACTTCAACTTTTGCTGATGTATGAAGAACAAGGTTTGAACTTACAACGCATTGTTCTGGAAATAACAGAACATGAATGTAAAGAAGATATAGAACAATTTAATCATTTACTCATGTATTATCGTACATATGGTATTCAAATTTCGATTAATAAAGTCGGAACGGGTACAAGTAATTTAGAGCGTATTAGCGTGTTAGCACCGGATATTTTAAAAGTAGATTTAACAAATTTAAGGCAAACTGCACTTTTACAATCTTATCAAGATATTTTATATTCCTTATCTTTACTTGCTAGAAGAATTGGTGCGACATTGTTATATGAAGAAATTGATGCTTTTTATCAACTACAATATGCTTGGAAAAACGGTGGTAGATATTATCAAGGTAATTATTTGAAAGAATGTTTACCTGATTTTATTGAAACGAATGTTTTAAAAGAGCGACTTGGTAATGAATGTCATCAATTTATTCTGCATGAGAAGAAGAAGTTGCAAAAAATTTATAATTTAACAGAGATGTTACGTGATCGAATTGGTGATGTTCTGTCAAAACAAAAAAAGAATGAAGATATAAATGATTGGTTATTACAATTTAGCCAAAGCATATCACAATATAGTTTTCGGATATTTATTTGTAATGAAGATGGTTTTCAACAATCGGGTAATATTATGAAAAAAGATGGTGGATGGATCATTATGCCAGAGTATTATATGAAGAACTGGAGCTGGCGCCCTTATTTTCTAGAAAATATAATGAAAATGCGTTTTGAGAATAAGGCAAGACTTTCAGATTTATATGCTGATATCGAAACTGGTGAAATGGTACGAACATTTTCATTCCCGATTGATGATGAAAACTTTTTATTTATAGATTTATCGTACGAATATTTATATGAAGAAGATGTTTTATTTTAATGCACGAAGAGATTCGTGTATTTTTTTGTTTGTTTTTATCATAAATTGGTAATAGTGAAAATGATGATGAAAATGCTGTCTATCGTTGTAAAGATTTTACGAACGAAATCATCCCTTTCTTTGCATAATCATTGTTACAATGAATACTACAAAGACAAGCTCTTTTAAAAGGAAGGTGAAAAAATGAAGAAATATGGAATATGGTTTGTTCTATTTATATGTGTTGCCTTTCTAGTTTGCTATAGTGTCACAACTGTTTTAGGAAAAGAAGAAGTGAAAGTGGATCGGAAAGAAGTGTTTACAACGATACAAAAAGGTTATGAGACGCAATTTTCAATCCGCGGGAAGCAAATACCTATGAATAAGATGATAGAGACGTTATCACCATATTTTACAAATAATTTCCTTCAAGTTTTTACAGATGAAAACAGTAGAAATGAAAAACAAAGTGGTGAATATTTACTTCCAGCAAAAGAAGCTCCGTTTTCTTTTAATTCAGAAACAAAAATGTCTTATGATGAAGAACATAAAAATTTATATGTCTATGAGCGGACAAAGAGTGGACAATATCAAATTGTGACATTGCAAAAGGATAATGGAAAATGGAAATTAGCAGGGTATCATGAAAGTCAGGAACTGTTGACTGAAATAAAAAGGTTACAACAATTATGAGAATAGGAATAGGTGTCGCCTATTCCTATTCTATACCGAGTAGCTGTTGCAATTTTTCAATTTGAAAACCTGCCACAACTTCTTCGTCAATTACAACTGTTGGAGTTGAATAGGATTCATAGTCATATAAAAGACGATTGCGTGCAGCAGCGTCTTTTTTTATGTCAAATTCTTCATATACAACGTTATTATGTTTTAAAAATTCTTTTACAATGGTACAAGGCGGACAATCAGGTTGTGTATAAACCTCAATTTTTTTCATTGTAATTCCTCCCTTTTTCTGTTGTTTATTATATTCTGCCAGTATAAAAAGCGCAATAAAGAAGTAAAAAGATGATCTTTCATCTTTTTACTTCTTATTTCGACAAATTTTAGTTGAGTTTCTGGCCAAGAACCTTTATCCTAGATTGTGGAACGTTTTTTCTGTTATGACGGATAGAATGAGTATAGCTGTAAAACCTATTGGTAGGAAGATCAGAGAAAGGAGAGATTTCATGTCTCTACTCCAAGGAATTTTAACTCGACTTGTTAGTCTACAAGAACAAGCTGAAAGCGGTGAAGTAGCACAACGCTATTTTGAAGTGAACGGTGAGCGCAAATGTAGCGTGAAATTTTTCGATAAAAGTGAAATGTATGAGTTAGAAGTGTATCAACAAGGTGAAAAACCTCAAGTGTATCAATTCGATAACATCGATATGGTTGCAATTGAGATTTACGATATCATTTCTTGATACATATAAAAAAGGTACTGCCAAATGGCGGTACCTTTTTTAGTTATATTAATTAATGGGCTATATAGGTAGTAGAAGTTGTAATTTAAGTCGCGATTAAATAAAAGAGTTTTTACAAATGTATATGTATAGGAATTTTTTATTTTTCCTACAATGATAGTAAATATTAATAGGAGGTGCAAAGGATGGAACGCTTACCGATTGTTATTTGTCCTAATTGTCACAGTCATGCTGAAATTAATCACGTATTAACCGCCCAGTCTAATCAAAATGTAATATATACATGTAGATTTTGTAATTATGTAATTCGAAATATTGAAACGAATAAAGGGTAGTAAGTTATAATTTTTGTTTTTGTCCCATACAATGAGAATACGAAAAGTCTGTCTAATTGAAAGGACGTGACTATGTGGACGGTGAGCATACATTTTATAATGTTTCAGAGAGACATTTGAATTTTGATATGGTATTTAACCGTATTTGTAGTTTCATTGAAAAGGATCCGCGAAATTTATATCGATTATCTATTGGGACAGACTCACAAGCGCATCAAAAGGATACGAGGTTTATTACAGCGATACATATTCATCGTGTTGGAAAAGGAGCATGGGGATGTTTACATCATAAATCAGTGAAAAATAAGCCAGCAACGTTGCGAGAGAAAATATATTTAGAAACACAGTTTAGTCAAGAAATCGCCTATCTATTTACTCCCAATCATATACAAGCGATATGGGATTTATTGCACCCATACGCTCAAGATGGAGCAGGATTCATAATGGAAATTCATTTAGATATCGGGAATGATGGTTTAACAAAAGAATTTATTTTAGATATGACGATGAAAATTCAAGCAATGGGATTAACAGCAAAAATTAAACCAGATGCTTATGCGGCATTTAGTTATGCAAACAGATATACGAAATAATGTGAAATGATGTCTATATATTCGCAGTCGTTAAGTATTTCTAACAAAAACTGAATATTACATCTGTTAAATAGACTGAAAAATTTATATAATGAGAGTGATGATGCGAGTGCAAGGAGAGGAGCATATGGAAAAGGAATTTGTTTTAACAAGAGAAGAAGAAAATTTATTGTTGGATATTCTGTTTCAGCAAAATTACGCGAGCGAAATTTTAGCGGTGGAGCTTACAGACATTGAGAATGGTTTAAAACAGACAGATGTGACGCAATATAAAAAAATCACAAGATTGTTTTACCGATTAAAAAATAAAGGGTTTTAAGCACTACCGGAATGGTAGTCTTTTTTTTATGTTATATGCTAAAATAGTTATGTATTTTTATTTTTATTAGAAGAATGTCAGGACAAAATAATAATATGAAAACGCTATCATAAAATGTGAATAGGATTGGAGAATATTAGCAGGAAAAAGGGGAAATGGGGGATGTAACATGATTAGTATTCCGAAAGACGAGTTTCAACAAATTCTTGTGAAGGATTTAATGATTTCATCAGATAAAGTAGCACATGTACAAATAGGGAATGGTCTAGAACATGCTTTACTCGTTCTTGTTAAATCTGGATATTCGGCGATTCCTGTTTTAGACCCTATGTATAAATTACATGGGTTAATTAGTACTGCTATGATTTTAGATGGTATTTTAGGATTAGAGCGCATTGAGTTTGAAAGACTTGAGAATATGAAAGTGGAACAAGTGATGAAGGAAGAGATTCCAGTTCTTATGTTAGAAGATTCTTTTGCAAAAGCTTTAGAAATGACAATTGATCATCCTTTTATTTGCGCTGTCAATGAAGAAGGTTACTTCGAGGGTATTTTAACACGGCGGGCTATTTTAAAATTGTTGAATAAAAAAGTGAGACAGCATAATCGATAACGTAGGGAAAGTGACTTCACAGAAAAGGCGAAGTCACTTTTTTTCGTGCATATCAGTTGTGTATGTATTATATTTAAAAAGACATAAAGCATAAGAAAAGTTTGAACTAACAAACCGTTCTAATGTATAAAAGTATGCAATTAAATTAAGGATGAAATACTTATTAAAATTAGGTGTATGGAAGCTAAGGAAAGAGGGAGAAAGTTGCAAATTGATGATTTTCAAATGATGGTTGTGTTAGCTCAGGAATCAAATATGAGAAAAGCGGCGGAACGTTTATTTGTTTCCCAACCTGCGCTTAGTCAACGATTACAATCTATGGAGAAACAATGGGGAATGAAATTTTTTATTCGTTCACAAAAAGGATTAACAATTACACCTGAAGGGGAAAAAGTTGCAAATTATGCAAAAGAAATGTTACAACGGGAAGAGGGTATTAAAAGTGAACTGGCTCTTTTTAGAACCGAAACATACGGTACGTTAAAAATAGCTGTTGCATCAGTCATTGGGCAATATTGGCTTCCACCTGTTTTGAAAAAATTTGTGCATAAGTATCCTTCTGTGAAGATATCTCTGTTTACTGGCTGGAGTAGTGAAGTGCAAAAGCAATTTTATGAAGGAGACGTTCATGTTGCTATACTGAGAGGATCACAAGAATACAAAGGGCAGAAACAACAATTATTTGAAGATGAATTATATTTAGTTGATAAAGAAATAAAAGATATTTCGATGTTAAAAGAGACAAATAGACCATTTATTCAATTTAAAAGTGATTCGACCTACTATGGACAAATACAAAATTGGTGGTATGGATTATTTTCAAATCCACCTAAGCGAACGATTGTAGTTGACCAAATTGAAACGTGCAAACAGCTTGTTTTAAATGGAATAGGCTATGCTCTTTTACCTTCGACTGTTTTAAAAGAAGTGCAGGAAAATATGTATAAAACACCTGTTCAATTAACGAGAGAAACATGGTTATTGACGAGTGACTCTGCAAGGCAGTTGAAGCAAGTACAAGCATTTTTAGAAATTATAGAAGAAATTCAAATGGAAAAATAAGATTATTGTCTTGCTACTCGCTCTATCGTTTGGTAGAGTAACATTATAAATGGATTTAGGAGGCAACAAGAATGAAAATGATGGACGCTAACGAAATTATTTCGTTTATTCAAAACAGTGAAAAGAAAACTCCTGTAAAGGTATACATAAAAGGGGATTTAAAAGAGGTAACATTCCCTGAAACAGTACAAGCATTTGTAAATAAAAAATCTGGTGTATTATTCGGAGAATGGTCTGAAATTAAGACAATTCTTGATGAAAATAACAAGCACATTGTTGACTATGTAGTTGAGAATGACCGTCGTAATTCTGCAATTCCAATGCTTGATTTAAAAGGTATTAAAGCTCGTATTGAGCCAGGCGCGATTATTCGTGACCATGTAGAAATTGGTGACAACGCTGTTATCATGATGAATGCAACAATTAACATCGGTGCTGTAATTGGTGAAGGTACTATGATCGACATGAACGCAGTGCTTGGTGGACGTGCAACAGTTGGTAAGAACTGTCACGTAGGTGCAGGTGCTGTACTTGCCGGTGTTATTGAGCCGCCTTCTGCAAAACCAGTTATCGTTGAAGATGATGTTGTAATTGGTGCAAATGTAGTTGTTCTAGAAGGCGTTACAGTAGGTAAAGGTGCAGTTGTAGCAGCAGGAGCTGTTGTAACAGAAGATGTGCCTCCATATACAGTTGTTGCGGGAACTCCGGCACGTGTAATTAAAGAAATTGATGAGAAGACAAAAGCAAAAACTGAAATTAAACAAGAGCTTCGTCAATTAAACCCAGAGAAATAAAAAATAAAAAGCGTAAGAGCATGAATGTGCTCTTACGCTTTTTATAGATAGAGGTGCAAAAATGACAGTAAGCAAATTTGTCCAAGTTCGTAGAGATTTACATAAAATTCCGGAGATCGGATTTAAAGAGTGGAAAACACAACAGTATATTTTAGATTATATAGGAACGCTTCCTAATGAATATTTGGAAGTGAAAACATGGAAAACAGGTGTAATTGTTAAAGTAAATGGAAAAAATCCAGAAAAAATAATAGGTTATCGTGCAGATATAGACGGTCTACCAATTACAGAGGAAACTGGATATGAATTCTCTTCTGTCCATGAAGGAATGATGCATGCATGTGGACATGATTTGCATGCAACAATCGGTTTAGGACTTCTAACAGCGGCTGTAAGCGAAAGAATAGATGATGATCTTGTGTTTATATTCCAACCAGCTGAAGAAGGTCCAGGTGGTGCACTTCCTATGTTAGAAAGCGATGAGTTAAAAGAATGGAAGCCTAATATGATTCTTGGACTTCATATTGCGCCTGAATACTCTGTGGGAACAATTGCGACAAAAGAAGGTTTATTATTTGCGAATACATCAGAGCTATACGTTGATTTAAAAGGAAAAGGTGGACATGCTGCATATCCGCATACAGCAAATGATATGATTGTTGCAGCGAGTCATCTCGTTACACAACTTCAATCAGTTATTAGTCGTAATGTGAACCCTCTTGACAGTGCGGTAATTACAATTGGGAAAATTACAGGTGGTACAGTTCAAAACATTATCGCAGAAAAGTCTCGTTTAGAAGGAACAATTCGAACGCTATCAGTGGAATCAATGAAACGTGTTAAAAGCCGAATTGAGGCAATTGTTGCGGGAATAGAAGCTTCTTTTCAATGCGAAGCTGTTATTGACTACGGAGCGATGTATCATCAAGTGTATAACCATGAGGAGCTAACGAGAGAGTTTATGCAATTTACACGTGAACAAACGACTATGGACGTAATTACGTGTACGGAGGCAATGACAGGTGAAGACTTTGGTTATATGCTTCGAGAGATACCTGGATTTATGTTTTGGCTTGGAGTAAATTCAGAATATGGTTTACATCATGCGAAATTAAAACCAGACGAAGAGGTTATTGAGAAAGCAATTGTATTTTTAAATCAATATGTGAAGTGGAAGGGAAATAGAAAGTGAACTTACTCGCTAATTGTGCAATAGTTTAGAGTGGGGACTTCTTAGTTCAGAGACGAAAACATCTTTCGTATTCGTTCGTGTTAGACATCTTCATACAAATGAGTAAAGTTAAATTTGACGTCTTAATAATGAGCAGGGGGTTTTTAGCCACTGCTCATTATTAATTATTGCTAATAGGGAAGATAATTATTTAACTACCCTATATATGTTTACTTTTAGTATGAAAAGTGTGTAAAATCAATGTGATACATAGAAAAAGGGTGGGGAATTACGTGCAAATTAGCAGTGCGATTTTATGTTTCGTCTTATATGCATATGTTATTATTGCGGCGGTTTATTTTGGGATAAGTTTTTACGCCTATCGTTTAGCAAATAATAGTGAATATGAAGAAACATACAAATGGGTGAAAAGATATTTGTCACCTGTACTAGAAATTATGAATGGATTTGTTCTTTTTTTATTTATTGGATTAATTGCTTTCTCGACGAGTTTAGTAGGGAATAAGACTACGTTATTTGTACTAGGTATCATTATTTTTATGCTATTAGGAATTCGGATTGGTAATACGGTGTTTTGGAACGAAAGAAAAATAGATGGTTGGACAGGGATGTTTATTCCATGTATGTTAGCTGCAATTGTGACGAATATAGAACATGAATATTATCAATTACATTTTTGGCTTATCATTGTTTTAACAATCCTCTCTGTTTTGTATATAAGTACTGTCGTGCTAACATACATCGCAAATGAAAAAGGAGATGCAAAAGGTGCGCACTTCTTTAGAGGGCGTGCATTATTATGGAGTGTGCCGACGATGGCAGTTATAGGGATTATTGCGATATTAGTAAATGGATATCAATTTACTAATTGGCAATTGTTTTTAGAAACTTGGTGGATCTTCATTGTTTCGCTTGTAGCTTTTTTAGGCGCAACACATTATTTATTCCATCAACATCATTACATATTGGCACTGTTATTCGCATTTACACAACTTTTATTTGCTTTTTTCGGACAAGAAACGCTATTGTTCGTTTTTGAAACATTTAGTTCATTTGGAAATATATTTGTATTTGGTATGTTAATTTTCGGTATCGCGTTTTATTTACAACAGTATTTTTATATGCAAAAACAAAAATAAGAAGTATGTACAGGTTTTTGTAGCGAATTTAAAGTATGTTACAATAAAAGTACATAGTATTTGATGTTATTGGAGGAATTCCTGTGGGCGAAAAAGAGAAAGAATTTGCTGTTATTGGGCTTGGCCGTTTTGGTGGAAGTATTTGCCGTGAATTAGCTCAATTAGGTATGGAAGTAATGGCAATTGACTCAGATGAGGATAAAATTAATGAGTTTGCAAATATAGCTTCGCATGCTGTAATTGCAGATTCAACAGATGAGATGGTATTAAAAAGTCTTGGTATTCGTAATTTTGATCATGTAGTCGTTGCTATTGGAGATAATTTGAATTCAAGTATTTTAACAACGTTAATTTTGAAAGAATTAGGTGTGAAAAATATTACTGTAAAAGCTCAAAATGACTATCATGAAAAAGTGTTAAGTAAAATAGGGGCAGATCATATTGTGCATCCAGAACGAGATATGGGAAAAAGGATTGCTAATAATATCGCATCAAGTAATGTGTTAGATTACCTAGAGCTTTCAGATGAGCATAGTATTGTAGAGATTATCGCAAATAAAAAAATTGATGGGCACTCTTTAATTGAATTAGATATTCGTGCGAAGTTTGGTTTGAACATTGTAGCAATTAAACGTGGAAAAGAAGTTATCGTATCTCCTCGAGCTACAGAAAACGTTCAGGCGGGAGATATATTAATTGTAATTGGTCATGACGATGAAGTAGATCGTTTTAAGCATTTTTTAAGATAAGAGAAAAGGACAATGCCGAGGAGGCATTGTCCTTTTTCTTATATTTCCATAATGATTGGTAAAATCATTGGACGACGTTTCGTTTTTTCGTATAGGAATGGTGCTAATGTGTCTGTAATCTCATTTTTAATTTCAGACCATTGTGTTGTTTTTCGCTCCATTACTTTTTCTAAATGTGTTGTAATTAATGTTTGAGCATCGTTGATTAAATCGCTGCTTTCACGCATATAAACGAAACCACGCGAGATGATATCAGGTCCTGCTGCAACTTTAAATTCTTTCATATCAATGCTTACAACTACAATAACAAGTCCTTCTTCAGAAAGAATGCGACGATCACGTAATACGATATTACCGATATCTCCAATACCATTTCCATCGATATAGACAGAGCCAGATGGGATTTTCCCAGCTACGCTTGCTTCATCAGAACGTAAAGCAAGAACATCTCCATTATCCATAATGAAACAATTTTCTTCTGGAATACCACAATCATTCGCTAATTTCATATGCATACGTTGCATACGATATTCACCATGAATTGGCATGAAATATTTCGGCTTAATAAGACGTAGCATTAACTTTTGTTCTTCTTGTCCACCGTGTCCACTCGTATGAATATTTGAGAGTTTACCATGGATTACATCAGCACCAGCGCGGTACAACATGTTAATTGTACGACTTACACTAATTGTATTGCCTGGGATTGGTGAAGAAGAGAAAACAACTGTATCGCCAGGGATAATTTGAATTTGACGATGTGTACCATTGGCAATACGTGAAAGTGCTGCCATCGGCTCCCCTTGACTACCTGTACATAACATAACAACTTTATTAGCTGGTAGGCGGTTTAGCTGAGCTGTGTCTATGAATGTATCCTTTGGACACCGGATATAACCAAGGTTTTGTCCGATTTCAATAGCTGCTTCCATACTTCGACCGAATACAGCTACTTTACGATTGTTTTCAACAGCAGCCTCAACAACTTGTTGTAAGCGATGGATATTCGATGCAAAGGTTGCGAATATAATACGACCGTCTACTTTGCGGAATATATCTTGAATACTATCACCAACGCGGCGCTCAGACATCGTAAAGTTTGGCACTTCACTGTTTGTACTATCAGATAAGAGACAAAGTACACCGTCTTTTCCGATTTCGGCCATTTTTGTTAAATCTGCTGGCTCACCTACTGGTGTGAAATCAAATTTGAAATCACCTGTATGAACGACTTGTCCTTGAGGTGTTTTCACAACAACTCCGTATGAATCCGGAATACTGTGAGTTGTACGGAAGAAGGAAACAGATGTCTTTTTAAATTTAATAACATCATCTTCTTGAATTTCATAAAGTTTTGCTTTACGAAGTAATCCGTGCTCTTCTAATTTGTTTTTTATTAGGGCAATTGCTAATTTTCCGCCGTAAATTGGAATGTTTACTTGACGTAATAGATAAGGAATTCCACCGATATGATCTTCGTGACCATGTGTAATGAATAATCCTTTAATTTTATCTTCGTTTCGCACAAAATAAGTGTAATCTGGTATTACATAATCGATCCCGAGGAGTTCGTCTTCTGGAAATTTAATTCCAGCATCAATTATAATAATTTCATCTTGAAATTGAACAGCATATGTATTTTTACCGATTTCACCAAGACCACCGAGGGCAAAAACGGCAGCTTGATCATTTTTTAGGAATTTCATATGACTATACGATCTCCGCTAATATTAAATCAGCGTTTTGTTTTTCATATTCAAGATGAGCACCAGTAACAGACTGAACGAACTCGATATTATATGCGAACTTATTTAATTTTTTACGAACATCCTTTTGAGACGTAGCCTCTAAATATAAAACTTTTGTATTTTCACGTACTGGAACCTCAGTTAATTTTTCTTGATAAAATACTTTAAAAATCATTTGGAAAACCTCTCCTTGTCTATGTTTTGCATTATCTGTTACTTATTATAAAGCAAACAGTCACGATTTTCATGTTTTTTCGAATGAGAATGAAGAAAAAGCCCGAAATGGGCACAATTTAAGCGATTGTCTTCTTACGGACTAAATCGTTTAAATAACGCTTGAGCTTTTTCTTCAGCTTCTTCAGCATGATTACTCCTTCCTTTCCTTATTTAAAACATGCATATTACTAATGATAACTCTGTCTCCCATACAAGAAAGAAGATTAGAAGTGAATAGTGAATCTTGTTCTTTTTAGTATAGTGTAAGTTATCTTGTAGTAACGATTAGTAGCCGTTAGTTATAGATATAGTATGAGGAAGAATAGAAAAGAAAATTCATCCGAACAAGTATCCACATTTTTTCACTAATAGTATATGCACATTTCATAAATAAGGTCAGAAAGTGAACGCTTTCTTCACAGATGTTTAATATGTTATACTTTTTTTTGAAATTTGAAAAGTGATAATCAAAATAGGAATATAGAGTGCCAGAAAGGATTTTGACAAATGAATGATAAAATTGTCTTTTTTGATATTGATGGAACATTATTAGATCATGATAAGAAAATTCCGCAATCTACAAGAGATGCAGTAAGAGATTTACAAGAAAAAGGTGTGCATGTAGCGATTGCGACAGGGCGTGCGCCATTTATGTTTGAAGATATTCGTGAGGAACTCAATATACATAATTATGTTAGTTTTAACGGGCAGTATGTTGTATTTGAGGATGAGGTATTATTTAATAATCCATTACATCCTGATGCTCTACATAAGTTTACTCAGTTTGCAAAACAAGAAGGATATCCACTTGTATATCTTGACCATCAAGAAATGAGAGCGTCAGTGGAATATCATGATTATGTAAAAGAAGGTTTTGGAAGCTTACAATTCGATCATCCGGCATATGAACCTGATTTTTATGAGAAACGCGATATTTATCAAACGCTTCTTTTTTGTGAAGTAAACGAAGAAGAAAAGTTTATTCATCATTATCCAGATTTTCATTTTATACGCTGGCATGCATATTCAATGGATATTATCCCTAATGGTGGTTCTAAGGCAAAAGGGATTGAGAAGTTTATTGAGAAAATAGGATTTAATCGTGAACAAGTATATGCATTTGGGGACGGATTAAATGATTTAGAAATGATTGAAGCAGTAGGAACGGGCATTGTGATGGGGAATGGTCATGAAGATTTGAAAAAACTTGCTAATTATGTGACAAAAGATGTTAATGAAGACGGTATTTATCACGGATTAAAGTGGGCTGGCTTGTTATAAGTAAGTGTGGAACCCATTTCATATAATAAAAAGGCGGAAGGTTAACTTCCGCCTTTTTATTATTATCGCTCGAGAGGTTTTGAATCATCGGGAGCCACAAATGGATTGTCTTTATTAATATGGTCATAGAACATAACACCGTTTAAATGGTCGATTTCATGTTGGAATACAATTGCTGGTAAACCTTTTAATCGCAGTTTTACGTCTTCACCGTTAATCGTTGTTGCCTTTACTGTAATTCTCGTGTAACGAGGGACATAACCAGGTACTTCACGGTCTACAGATAGACAGCCTTCACCATTTTGTAAATATGTACGTTCAACAGAATGACTAATGATTTTTGGGTTAAATAATGCGTAGCTATATAACGTATCGTTCGTATCAGTTACATGAACCGCAATCATTTTCTTTGAAATACCGATTTGCGGAGCCGCTAATCCGATTCCGGGGCGTAAATTATATTTTTCAGCCATTTCAGGGTCCTGGCTATTTATTACAAATTCAATCATTTCTTTAAGAGTATTTGTATCTTCCTCGCTAGCAGGTAAGGAGACCTCTTCTGCGACGTCGCGCAAAATAGGATTTCCTTCACGAATTACCTCATTCATTGTAAGCATATGTAATCTCTCCTTTCTCCTTTAGTCTACCAAAGGAGATAAAAAAAGTCATCGGCAAGTAAGGAAGAGCTACTTGGAAACAAATCTTCTACAGATAAGTTATGTAATAAAAAGAAAAGACGGCAAAGCCGTCTGTTTCTTTCCATAGTTGTTTCATTTTACATTAATTAGCGAATGCAAGCAGCACCAACGATAATTAAAAGGATAAACAACACAACGATTAAGGCGAAGCCGCTTCCAGATCCGCCACAAGAACCGCCATAACCGTAGGAAGGATATGAACAAGTTGTTGGATAGCAATATGAGTATCCGTACATGAGATGACCTCCTTTATCATTTCCCGCTAATACTGCGGTTACTATAATGTATGGAGGAATGATCAGAAATGTATAGGTATTTACCTATAAAAGGAAGAAGTGTTTGTATAATTTTCTTGAGAAGAGAGAAAAACTAAGGAGAATTAAATCGTTTACATATTATTCTAAGAGAAAAAATAAGTTAAAAAGGGAATAATATAACAGCGGGTTATTGCTTACTAATACAGATGTGAAAAATAAAAACACGTTTGTGTAGAGGAAACCGGCATATTATTTATAAAAAAACGTATTCAAAGTAATTGACATCGTAATTAGAATAGTTGTAAACTAAAAAACGTGATCAAGATTGTATTAATATGTTTTTGAAAAAACATTAGTACAGATTGTTAGGTACACAAAATTATTCTCAACCGACAAACAAATTTGTTGGTTTACATTGTTGCGCTTTCAGTCTAGCTAATAGATAGTGAAAGCGTTTCAGAATATGGTTCAAGAGAGGAAGAGGTGAACGGAATGGGTACTAAAACAAAAAAGACCCTATTTAATGTTGATGAGCAAATGAAAGCTATCGCAGCTCAATTTGAAACATTACAAATTTTAAATGAAAAAGGCGAAGTTGTGAATGAAGCAGCTATGCCTGAATTATCTGATGATCAATTAAAAGAATTAATGCGCCGTATGGTGTATACTCGCGTACTAGATCAACGTTCTATTTCTTTAAACCGTCAAGGACGTTTAGGTTTCTACGCACCAACTGCTGGACAAGAGGCTTCTCAATTAGCAAGTCATTTCGCACTTGAAGCAGAAGATTTCATCTTACCAGGATATCGTGACGTTCCACAATTAGTGTGGCACGGTCTACCATTATACCAAGCATTCTTATTCTCTCGTGGACATTTCATGGGTAACCAAATGCCTGAGAATGTAAATGCACTTGCTCCACAAATCATTATCGGTGCGCAAATCATCCAAACTGCTGGTGTTGCGTTAGGTATGAAATTACGTGGTAAAAAATCTGTTGCAATTACTTACACTGGTGACGGTGGTGCTTCACAAGGTGACTTCTACGAAGGTATGAACTTTGCGGGTGCATTCAAAGCTCCAGCAATCTTCGTTGTACAAAACAACCGTTATGCAATCTCTACTCCAGTAGAAAAGCAATCTGCAGCTAAAACTGTAGCACAAAAAGCAGTAGCAGCAGGTATTTACGGAATTCAAGTA
This sequence comes from Bacillus sp. FSL P2-0099, assembly GCF_038007445.1. Taxonomy (NCBI): domain Bacteria; kingdom Bacillati; phylum Bacillota; class Bacilli; order Caryophanales; family Bacillaceae; genus Bacillus; species Bacillus sp. FSL P2-0099. The sequence goes on along the minus strand of NZ_JBBOXE010000001.1, from coordinate 3,940,988 downwards.
GACGGTATGGATCCATTAGCTGTATACGCAGCAACTGCTTTCGCTCGTGAGCGCGCAGTAAATGGCGAAGGTCCTACTTTAATCGAGACTTTAACATTCCGTTATGGTCCACATACAATGGCTGGTGATGACCCAACTCGTTACCGTACAAAAGATATCGAAAACGAATGGGAACAAAAAGATCCAATCGTACGCTTCCGTGCATTCTTAGAAAACAAAGGCCTATGGTCTCAAGAAGTTGAAGAGAAAGTTATCGAAGAAGCAAAAGAAGATATCAAACAAGCAATTGCTAAGGCTGACCAAGCTCCAAAACAAAAAGTTACTGATTTAATGGAAATCATGTACGAAAAAATGCCTTACAACTTAGCTGAACAATATGAAATTTACAAAGAAAAGGAGTCGAAGTAAGCCATGGCTCAAATGACAATGATTCAAGCAATCACTGATGCTTTACGCGTTGAAATGAAAAATGATCCTAACGTACTTGTGTTTGGTGAAGACGTTGGTGTAAACGGCGGAGTATTCCGTGCTACTGAAGGTTTACAAGCTGAATTCGGTGAAGATCGTGTAATGGATACTCCACTTGCAGAGTCTGGTATTGGTGGACTTGCAGTTGGACTTGCACTTGAAGGCTTCCGTCCAGTTCCAGAAATCCAATTCTTCGGTTTCATTTTTGAAGTAATGGATTCAGTTTCTGGTCAATTAGCTCGTATGCGTTACCGTTCTGGTGGACGTTGGACTGCTCCAGTAACAATTCGTTCTCCATTCGGTGGTGGTGTTCATACTCCTGAACTACATGCTGATAGCTTAGAAGGATTAGTGGCACAACAACCTGGTCTAAAAGTTGTTATTCCATCTACTCCATACGATGCAAAAGGTCTTTTAATCTCTGCGATTCGTGACAACGATCCAGTTATCTACTTAGAGCATATGAAATTGTACCGTTCATTCCGTCAAGATGTACCAGAAGGTGATTACACAATTGATTTAGGCAAAGCTGACATCAAACGTGAAGGTACAGATGTATCTGTTATCGCTTATGGTGCTATGGTTCATGCTGCATTAAAAGCTGCTGAAGAACTTGAAAAAGAAGGTATCTCTTTAGAGGTTGTTGACTTACGTACAGTTCAACCATTAGATATCGAAACAATCATCGCTTCTGTTGAAAAAACAGGCCGCGTAGTTGTAGTTCAAGAAGCTCAAAAACAAGCTGGTATTGCAGCTAACGTTGTAGCGGAAATTAACGACCGTGCAATCTTAAACTTAGAAGCTCCAGTTGTACGTGTTGCAGCTGCTGATACAGTATTCCCATTCTCTCAAGCTGAGAGCGTATGGTTACCAAACCATAAAGATATTGTTGAAGCTGTTAACAAAGTAATGAACTTCTAATTTTTAGTTTTTCATGTGCAAAAGAAATCAGCACATGCTGGTTTCTTTTGTACATATTCCATAATAATGAAATGAATCAGGGGGCTGAATTCCGTGGCATTTGAATTTAAACTACCAGATATCGGTGAAGGTATCCACGAAGGTGAAATCGTAAAATGGTTTATTAAACCAGGCGATGAAGTAAATGAAGATGATGTACTTCTTGAAGTACAAAATGATAAAGCAGTAGTGGAAATCCCTTCTCCTGTTAAAGGTAAAGTACTTGAAGTACTTGTAGAAGAAGGAACAGTTGCAATTGTAGGAGATACATTAATTAAATTTGATGCTCCTGGATACGAAAACCTTAAATTTAAAGGTGACGATCATGATGAAGCTCCAAAAGCTGAAGAAGCAGCAGTAGAAGCTCCAGCAGCGGAAACTACTCCAGCAGCAACTGCAGAAGTAGTAAATGAGCGTGTAATCGCTATGCCATCTGTTCGTAAATATGCTCGTGAAAAAGGTGTAGATATTCATAAAGTAGCTGGTTCTGGTAAGAACGGCCGTGTTGTGAAAACTGACATCGATGCATTTGCAAATGGTGGACAAACTGTAGCAGCAACTGAGGCTCCAGCAGCAGTAGAAGCTACTCCAGCAGCAGCAGCGAAAGAAGAAGCACCAAAAGCACAACCAATCCCAGCTGGTGAATATCCAGAAACTCGTGAGAAAATGAGTGGTATCCGTAAAGCGATTGCGAAAGCAATGGTTAACTCTAAGCATACAGCTCCTCACGTAACATTAATGGATGAAGTAGATGTAACAGAACTTGTTGCTCACCGTAAGAAGTTCAAAGCTGTTGCAGCTGACAAAGGTATTAAATTAACTTACCTTCCATACGTTGTAAAAGCTTTAACATCTGCATTACGTGAATTCCCAATGTTGAATACTGCTTTAGACGATGCTTCTCAAGAAATCGTTCATAAACATTACTTCAACATCGGTATCGCAGCTGATACAGACAAAGGTCTATTAGTACCAGTTGTTAAAGATACAGATCGTAAATCTATCTTTACTATTTCTAACGAGATCAATGAACTTGCTGGTAAAGCACGTGATGGTCGTTTAGCTCCAACTGAAATGAAAGGTGCTTCTTGCACAATTACAAACATTGGTTCTGCAGGTGGACAATGGTTCACTCCAGTTATCAATCACCCAGAAGTAGCAATCCTTGGTATCGGCCGTATCGCTGAGAAACCAGTTGTGAAAAACGGTGAAATCGTTGCAGCTCCAGTATTAGCATTATCTCTAAGCTTTGACCATCGTTTAATTGACGGCGCAACTGCTCAAAAAGCATTAAACCAAATTAAACGTCTATTGAATGACCCACAATTATTAGTAATGGAGGCGTAATAACAATGGTAGTAGGAGATTTCCCAATTGAATTAGATACAGTCGTTGTTGGTGCAGGTCCTGGTGGATACGTTGCGGCAATTCGTGCAGCACAATTAGGTCAAAAGGTAGCGATTATTGAAAAATCTAACCTTGGTGGCGTATGCTTAAACGTTGGATGTATTCCTTCAAAAGCGTTAATCAATGCAGGTCATCGTTATGAGAATGCAATGCATTCTGATGACATGGGTATCACTGCAGAGAACGTAAAAGTTGACTTTACAAAAGTTCAAGAATGGAAAAACGGCGTAGTTAAGAAATTAACTGGCGGTGTTGAAGGCCTTCTTAAAGGTAACAAAGTTGAAATCATTCGCGGTGAAGCTTACTTCGTAGATGCTAACACATTACGCGTAATGACTGAAGATGCAGCACAAACTTATACGTTTAAAAATGCTGTTCTTGCAACTGGTTCTACACCAATCGAAATTCCAGGATTCAAATACTCTAAACGTGTTATCAACTCTACAGGCGCTTTAAGCTTACCTGAAATTCCTAAAAAACTTGTTGTAATCGGCGGCGGTTACATCGGTATGGAATTAGGTACTGCATATGCTAACTTCGGTACAGAAGTTACTGTAGTAGAAGCTGGCGACGAAATCTTAGCTGGTTTCGAAAAAGCTATGAGCTCTGTTGTTAAACGTGCTCTACAGAAAAAAGGTAACGTAAATATCCATACAAAAGCTATGGCTAAAGGCGTTGAAGAAACAGAAACTGGCGTAAAAGTTAGCTTTGAAGTTAACGGTGAAATCCAAACTGTAGAAGCAGATTACGTATTAGTAACTGTAGGTCGTCGTCCAAACACTCAAGAAATCGGTCTTGAGCAAGTTGGAATTAAAATGACTGACCGTGGCATTATCGAAATTGATGAGCAATGCCGTACAAATATTTCAAACATCTATGCAATCGGTGATATCGTTCCTGGACCACCATTAGCTCACAAAGCTTCTTACGAAGGTAAAGTAGCTGTTGAAGTAATTAGTGGTCATGCATCAGCAATCGATTACATCGGAATTCCTGCAGTATGCTTCACTGATCCAGAATTAGCATCTGTTGGTTACACTAAGAAACAAGCTGAAGAAGCAGGAATGACAGTAGCTGTATCTAAGTTCCCATTCGCTGCAAACGGTCGTGCGTTATCATTAAACAGCACTGACGGTTTCTTACAACTTGTAACGCGTAAAGAAGATGGTCTTCTTGTAGGTGCACAAGTTGCAGGTGCAGGTGCTTCTGATATTATCTCTGAGATTGGTTTAGCTATCGAAGCTGGAATGACAGCTGAAGATATCGCTCAAACAATCCATGCTCACCCAACATTAGGTGAAATCACAATGGAAGCAGCTGAAGTTGCTCTTGGAATGCCAATTCACATTGTAAAATAATTTAAGTAATGTAAATACCCCATCTCTTATTTAAAGAGATGGGGTATTTTTATTTTCATAAAATGACTTGCAAGGTCTTTATATGTACTTGTCGAATGAATATATAATACTTTAAATGAACCGTTAGCATATATGCCGTTATATAATATGTAATTGATTCAAACTTAATCCCATATATTAATAAAATAGAGCATGTCAAAGGAGAAGGTTCCATGAGAATATTACATGTTATATTTTATCATTTTCTATTATGGAGTGGTTTTTCCATTGTATTAACATTATCGAATGGTGATAAGTTTCATTATAAAGTAATTCTCTTTTTCGTATTTCTTTATTTGGCATATGTGATTGCATGTTTTGTATTACACGTAAGAAAGCAGGCATTATTCCTTACGTGTTCAAATTGCATACTTTTTTTAATCATATTCTCTATTTTTTAAATTAACGTTTATAGAAATACATTGTTCTTCCATTAAATAGTTGTAACTCTCCTTCTAATTTCTTCGCTAGAAAACGGCTAAATTCATTTGCTTTTCCTTTATCACCAAATGTTGCTGTAGTAGGCAAAGAAACCTGAATAAAAGATTGTTCCTTTTCTATTCCAATCCCAACATAAATAGAATCATATCGATCGTGACTCGATTGGAGTTTTAATGTTGTTGCTGATGTATCTAATATTTCATAAGGAAAAGCTGTATTTGTATAAGCATAATTAATTTGATCACCAGTCTTGGAAGTAACGGTTTTATAGTTATGAAAAAGGTGTTTAACATCTTCTATTGAAACAGATTGTTGATTGGATTTAGGTACAAGTGTGATAAAGGCGTGTTGCATACAAATTCCTCCTTAGCTTAGTAGAATAATATCATTCTACATCCTACTGAATTTTTTGACAATTAAAAGGAGTATTACTTTTTTTGTTTAATATATTAATGAGTAGGAAGTGTTATTTAGAAAGGTGGAAACTCATGTTTGAAAAATTGTATGATGAGCATGAAAGTGTGAAGGTACGATTTTTAGGATTTATGACGCATGATACACGTTATGATTTTGGAGTTATTTATACAAATATGTTTTTTGGAAAGCCACTTATTGTTTGTATGCAAACAGGGAGATCTACTTTGCTTGGGAGAGATGATGTAGAAAATGTTCCATATATACAGGAAACTTTTAAGTTAGGATCGGAAGAGGAGGCGGAGGAGTTAGCTCAGTTTTTTAAATTTCTTGTTCCGTCTACTTCTTTGCATGCGGAGTATGAAGAATAATTAACAAGAAACAGTCGTACGTATGAGATATGGCTGTTTTTTTGTGTTAATATCGCATACTAATTTAATTTTAAAATATTTAATGTGTTATACTAAAAACCTATTGACGTAAAAAGTATAACATATTAAAATAAAGACAGAAAGTTAAGCGGTTACAAAAGTTTTTGGGATTATAAACTTAGGGGGAAATGAAAAATGGGAACAATCGTATGTCAAGATTGTGAAGGTACAATTGCACACTTCGAGGATGAGAAAGTAACGGTACTTTACGGGAAATGTGGATCTTGCGGATGTGATCACACAGAACATACAAAAGCCCAATAATTGATAGGAAATTGACAGCTAAAAGTTTTTAGGACCATAAACTTAGGGGGAAATGAAAAATGGGAACAATCGTATGCCAAGTTTGTGAAGGAACAATCGGACATTTTGAAGATGAGAAAACGACAGTACTTTATGGGAAATGTGGTTCCAATTGTGACTGTGCTAGTAGAGAAAATGCGAAAGCTTAATCATATATAAGTAGATTATTCTTTAAACTCAGGGGGAAATGAAAATGGGAACAATCGTATGCCAAGTTTGTGAAGGAACAATCGCACATTTTGAAGATGAAAAATCAACAGTACTTTATGGGAAATGTGGATCTCATTGCGAATGTGACCATACAGAACATACAAAAGCTTAATAATTAAGAAAAAACGCCTACACATGTAGGCGTTTTTTTAATAGATTGTAGTTGTATGCCCGACTGTTGCAACAATTGCATCATCTCTAATAGGAATAAATCCTATTGATGTTTGTGGCGTGTTAGGAGGGGCATATTGACTCATCATACGGCTATCAATACGAGTAATAAAATCGGTTAAATAAGCTGAAATAAAAGCATAAGGAATCCTTCGTTCATTTAATGAATAAATAATTTCCTCTTTCGTTTTTACGCCTACGCCATGTCCGTAAAAAAAGAAGTTTCCTAGATAGATTGTATTTTCTCCTTGCCACTCAATCGTAGCTGGATTAACTTGTGGATTTTTAAAGTAAACGAGGTCACCTGGAACGATATCGCCACTCGTTTTTGTTATGAGCTTTAAGTCGCGATCGTAGTCCCATGTATAAAGTAAGAGGTTTGCGAATAGACGGTTGAAAGTTTTTTCCTCATATAATGATAGTAATGCTTTGTAAAAAATGATAATCATTGCGGTGGCACATTCAGTTCCATATAGTTTTCCGTTTTTAAAAATATCTTGGATGGCAATGGAAGGGGCTATGTTTGGGAGTAGTTGAAATCCGCCAAGTGATGTTCTTTCCCAAAACTGAGGATTGCAAAAAGATTGTTGAAACGTACGAAACTGAAATCCACTTTGAAAAAGTTCTAGCGCGGAAGTAATAATATTAACTCGTAAATTAAGATCAAAGCTGAGTTCATCGGCTGTTCGGAAGGAATAAACTTCTTGATTTCCCGCCATTATGGATAAAATCTGTTGTTTTTCAGCTGCAAATGGCTCATATTCATTTGTGATATAAGGGTGTACAATAGAACGGCCTATCACAATCATAATGGTATCCCCACCTATACGTTACAGATTTCGCGATACGGGAAAGCCTATATTGGACTTTAGACATAGGATGAAAGTATCGCTTTTTCATAGAAAACATTTATCCCGCTATTTGCGGGCAGTAAGAATTCCACCTCAAAATTCGGCTGGAGCCCTGCTACCCGTAAACGCCCGATTGGTGAAGGCTAATAATCAGTGGGGATGAACAAAACCCCACTGATTAAAGTTTCACTTTATATTTTGGTAGACTTTAACTACAGACAAGTACAAGTCTTTAAAACGCCAATGTGTTCTTTGAAAAAAGATAGCATAGGGAGTTCGATAGCCGAATTCAAGCTATCGGTAAAATGATATGTGTCGTCAAGAACAAGACGCTAAAACACCTGAACACGAATCTGTACGGTATGGTATAAGTACCGTAGCTCACGAACCTATACGGTCTGTTGTGAGAGTGGTGATGGCACACCGCAATCTTGCACGTCAGCGATACCAGAAATGGACTTCGCCTTAGGTAGCAAGAATTCCACTGATGTTAGTCAGCTTGCCCCATTAGGGTGGGAATGTCAAATTCTTTAGTATCGTATGAAAAAAAGAGAAAAAAGGTGAAAGAAAAGCCTATCAACTGATAGGCTTGTACTCTTTAATAACACGTAATGTTTGTAATGTCATATCTTCAGGACCTTGTACAGGTAACCCAGCTTCTAAATTTTTAAGAATATACTCTAAGTTATCTTGTGTAATAATTTCCCCCGGAGTAAAGATTGGAATCCCTGGCGGATAAACCATAACAAAATCAGCTATAATACGACCTGCTGCGTTTTCAAATGGAATGACTTCTGTTTCTGAATAAAAAGCATCTCTAGGAGAAAGTGCTAGCACAGGTATTTCAGGTATTTCTACTTGTACTTGAACACCTTTGTCTGCTCTATTTCTATATGTTGCTGCTAAATCTTGTAATGCTGTAATAAGTGTATCTGTTTCACTTTCTGTATCTCCAAATGTGATAAGACAAAGTATGTTATATAAATCAGAGAGTTCTACTTCAATGTTGTAATGTTCTCTAAGCCATACTTCAGCCTGATGGCCTGTAATACCTAAATCTTTTACAGATACAATTATCTTTGTAGGATCATAGTTAAAAGTAGCATCTGTTCCTAGCATTTCTTTTCCAGGACAATAAAGATGCTCAATAACATTTATAGCATCACGAACATGCTCAGCTAATTGTATTGTTTGTTCTATGAGAGCTGTTCCTTCTGTAGCAAGACGTTTTCTAGCAACATCAAGGGATGCTAACAAAATGTAAGAAGTTGATGTAGTCGTAAGCATGCTAATAATGGATTGGACATGCTTTACGTTCACAAGACCTTCTTTTACATTAAGAATAGAGCTTTGGGTTAAAGACCCACCTAATTTGTGAACACTTGTTGCTGCCATATCTGCACCTGCTTGCATAGCTGATATTGGTAGTTCATCATGAAAATGGATATGAACACCGTGAGCCTCATCAACAAGTACAGGAATATCGTAAGAATGAGCTAATTCTACAATCTGCTCTAAATCTGCAGCAAACCCAAAATATGTTGGATTTATAACAAGTAAGCCTTTCGCATCTGAGTGCTCTTCAAGAGCCTTTTTGACAGATTGAATTGTGATCCCATGTGAAATACCGAGCTTCGGATCAATCTCAGGATGCATGAAAATTGGTTTTGCACCTGAGAAAATAATAGCTGACATTACTGATTTATGCACATTCCGTGGCACGAGGATTTTATCCCCAGGACCGCACACGCTCATCACCATTGTCATAATTGCACCACTTGTACCTTGAATAGAAAAGAAAGTATGATCTGCACCGAAAGCAGCGGCTGCTAAATCCTGTGCTTCTTTAATCATACCTTTTGGATGATGTAAATCATCGAGCGGCGCAATATTAATTAAATCAATTGCTAATGCATTATGCCCAATAAATTCGCGAAATGTAGGATCCATGCCCTGTCCTTTTTTATGACCAGGAATATGGAATTGAACTGGATTTCGCTTACTGTGCTCAACTAAAGCGGTAAACAATGGTGTTTCGTATTGGGACAATCTATACACCCCTTCTTCTTCGTAATATTTATTAGAGTTTGTTTTATATGATTTCATCTCATTCTAAAAGGAAATTAAGATGACAAACTTTTAGAACTTGACTTGTTTTTCTGCCATTCGCAAAAGCCTTTTTGGGGATGGTAGTCTCACTTTATTCTCTATAAAACAAAAGCATTATATCACCAATAATTATAGATGTATAGAAAAATCGCATTTTCAAGGTGAGTATGTTTAATAGTTATATTTTAAATACTGCAAAGAGGAAGACAATTCCATTGAAATGGATAAATGGTGTATAATGCAGAGTGGCTATAGTGAAGAATAAAAAGTTGTCTTAAAGGTAGCATAATGGAAAAAGAAAGAATACTGAATGAGGTGCAAAAATGGAATATCAATATCCACTTGATTACAATTGGTCAAATGAAGAAATGGTAGCAGTTGTAAAGTTTTATGAAGCGATTGAAAAGGTATACGAAAAAGGAGTTTTGAGAGAAGATTTGATGGAATTATATCGTCGTTTTAAAGAGATTGTGCCATCGAAGGCAGCGGAGAAAAAAATTGATAAAGAATTTCAAGAAGTAAGTGGATATTCTATATATCGTACGATTCAAAAAGCAAAGGAAGTAGCAGAAAAAAAGATTGTTAAAATGTAAAAATATTTTGAAAAATAAAATATGAAGTGCTATAATGTGATAACAACTAAAAACGGACAATATAAATTGTCCGTTTTCTACTATCGATTACAAAGTGCATATAAAGGAAGGAGTGGTTGCATCGTAGATTCAATCTTAGCAAGGAATTGTTCGTTGGTCATTGCTGAAAACTCCTCTGGTGATATATGAATACCGACTAATAACTCTGCTTTTTTCACAGTAGCTAAACGTTCAATCATCTTTTGTAAGTCTTCCGTTTCAAGCGTTTTATGTAGTTTTACACCTGGTTTAGTATGGTCAATGGACCAAACGAAGTCATTTGGAATATTTGTTTTTAAATCATTTAAATGTTCTAAGAAGGCGTGAGCCGTCTCCACTTTTTGTGGACACTCATAGATTAAACCAAAGTATATGAAGGCGTGAGTACCCCATAAACCAATTTGAAAGTGTGGTAACATTTTATATCCACGTTTATTTGTTGAAAAAGCAACCCAAGTATCGTTTGGTGGATTGACTTTGCGGCGTGCATGTTTTGCTACATGGTAGAAAAAGTTTTCATCAGTTTGTTGTGATAAATATTCTGCAAATTGTTCCCCTAAAGCTTCTAGCTTAGGATGAATATTCGTTTTAATTGCGCTCATTCGTTCTTCAAGACCATCAACAGTAAAGACTTCAAAATCAGTTGATGTGAATGTTTGTAGTGTCATGATTGTTCCTCCAACTCCTATTTTGTTTTAATTTTAGCATAGCTTGTACTATTCATAAAAAAAACAGCACAAAAAAATTTAAATAAAAAAATATAATTTTGTTGCATAGATGATTTATCCAACATAGTATAGTATAAAACAAAAAATCAGAAAATTGAATCAATTCTAGTCCGAGGGCAGACGAATATTGGGAGGAGGCAAAAAAATGAGACAGGTGATTAATGCGTTAAAGAGAACAGATGCTGAAAAGAGAATTCCGGTGCTACGTTTGGAGCTAGATTATGAATTAGCAACTTTATATGATGCTATGATGGATAACGACAAACAGAAAAAAGAAGAGTGCGTACAAAAATTAGAAGTGTTAAGACTTGAAATGATCCGTTTAGAAGCGTAATAATAGTATATGTATAAATAATTAGTTGGTGCGAACCTTATAAAGGGTTCGTTTTTTCTGTGAACAGTATAGATCGGAGTGTTTAAACATGCAAGAAGTATGGAAAGACATCGATACACACGCGAAACAGTGGATTCGAGAAGCCGGAGAACATTTAATGGCATCACTGAAAAAAACACTTATTATAGAAACAAAGTCAAATGCAGCTGATTTAGTAACAAACATGGACCGAGAAACGGAGCAGTTTTTAATTGGGAAAATTAAAGAAACATTCCCGGCTCATAATATTTTAGGAGAAGAAGGCTATGGAGATGAGATTACCTCTTCTAATGGGGTTGTTTGGTTAATTGATCCAATTGATGGCACGATGAACTTTGTTCATCAAAAAAGAAATTTCGCAATCTCAATCGGGATTTATGAGAACGGTATCGGAAAGATTGGTCTTATTTATGATCCAGTTCATGACGAACTATATCATGCGGTAAAGGGAGAAGGGGCTTTTTGCAATGATTTAGCTATTCCCATGTTGGAAAAAGGAACGGTAGAGCACGGAGTTATAGCTTTGAATGCGATATGGCTTACTGATAATCCATTGCTTAATATGGAAAAAATGATGATGCTCGTTAAGAAGGCGAGAGGTACGAGGTCATATGGTTGTGCAGCGTTAGAAATGGTATATGTTGCCACGGGAAGATTAGACGCATATGTAACACCGCGCTTATCGCCATGGGACTTTGGCGGGGGACAGATTATTGTAGAGGAAGTTGGCGGTAAAGTGACAACGTTCTTGGGAACGCCTCTTTCTATTGTAGAGAAAAGCAGTGTGTTAGTTGCAAAACCAGGAGTATACGAAGAATTATTACCATTTGTATCGCAATAATGAAAAAAAGTAAGAGGCATAAAGAAGCTTCTTACTTTTTAATGTTATTGCGATTTACGCATTTTTCTTTTTGTTACAAAACCGTATCCAACTGTAACAAATGTGCCGATTATGCAAATAATAATGCCGATGGGACTATTTTCAGCAATCATAATTCCGATACCAATTAAGAAGATAACACCGATAATTGCTGTTAATAAAAAGCGATATTGAATGTGTTCCATTTCTTCACCCTCCAATCTTATTTTACTTTCACAAAAGTAAGAATACAACTATATTTTCATTCTTGATTTTATTTTGATTGCCATTGTATCCCCTTCGCTCTTATAATAGAGAAGGATTAAAAAGACATTAGGAGTTGGACATGTTGAAAAAACGACAAGATTTACGAAATATAGCAATTATTGCCCACGTTGACCATGGTAAAACAACACTTGTTGACCAGTTATTACGTCAAGCGGGGACGTTCCGTGCGAATGAACATATTGAAGAACGCGCAATGGACTCAAATGATCTAGAAAGAGAACGTGGTATTACAATTTTAGCGAAGAATACTGCGATTCACTATGAAGATAAAAGAATTAACATTTTAGATACACCTGGTCACGCTGACTTCGGTGGAGAAGTAGAACGTATCATGAAAATGGTTGATGGTGTTCTACTTGTAGTTGATGCATATGAAGGTTGTATGCCACAAACACGATTTGTTTTAAAGAAAGCTCTTGAGCAAAACTTAACTCCAATCGTTGTTGTAAACAAAATTGACCGTGACTTCGCTCGCCCTGATGAAGTAGTTGATGAAGTAGTTGACTTATTCATCGAACTTGGTGCAAACGAAGATCAATTAGAGTTCCCAGTTGTATTTGCATCAGCAATGAACGGAACAGCAAGCTTAGATTCAAATCCAGCAAATCAAGAAGAGAATATGAAATCATTGTTTGACACAATCATTGAACATATTCCAGCACCAATTGATAACAGCGAAGAGCCACTTCAATTCCAAGTAGCACTTCTTGATTACAATGACTATGTTGGTCGTATTGGGGTTGGACGCGTATTCCGCGGTACAATGAAAGTAGGACAACAAGTTGCATTAATGAAAGTTGACGGAAGTGTAAAACAATTCCGTGTAACTAAATTATTTGGTTACATTGGATTAAAACGTCAAGAAATTGAAGAAGCAAAAGCTGGAGATTTAGTAGCTGTTTCAGGTATGGAAGACATTAACGTAGGTGAAACAGTATGTCCGGTTGAGCATGAAGAGGCTTTACCATTATTACGTATTGATGAGCCAACATTACAAATGACATTCCTTGTAAATAACAGCCCATTTGCAGGTCGTGAAGGTAAATTCATTACTTCTCGTAAAATTGAAGAGCGTCTTCGTTCACAATTAGAGACAGATGTAAGTTTACGTGTAGATAATACAGATTCTCCTGATGCATGGATCGTATCTGGACGCGGAGAGTTACATTTATCTATCTTAATTGAAAACATGCGTCGTGAAGGTTATGAACTACAAGTATCTAAGCCTGAAGTAATTATTAAAGATGTCGATGGCGTAAGAAGTGAGCCTGTAGAGCGCGTACAAATCGATGTTCCTGAAGAATACACTGGTTCTATTATGGAATCAATGGGCGCACGTAAAGGTGAAATGTTAGATATGGTGAATAACGGAAACGGTCAAGTTCGCCTTACTTTCATGGTTCCAGCACGTGGGTTAATTGGTTACACAACAGAATTCCTAACATTAACTCGTGGTTATGGTATTTTAAACCACACATTTGATTGCTACCAACCAGTACATGCTGGACAAGTGGGTGGACGTCGTCAAGGTGTTCTAGTTTCACTTGAAGCAGGAAAAGCATCACAATACGGTATTATGCAAGTTGAAGACCGTGGTGTAATCTTCGTTGAACCAGGTACAGAAGTATATGCTGGTATGATCGTTGGAGAACATACACGTGAGAATGATTTAACAGTTAACGTTGTAAAAATGAAACAACAAACGAATATTCGTTCTGCAACGAAAGATCAAACTTCAACAATGAAAAAACCACGCTTAATGACTTTAGAAGAGTCATTAGAGTACTTAAACGATGATGAGTTCTGTGAAGTAACTCCAGAATCAATTCGTCTACGTAAAAAGATTCTTGATAAGAGTGAGCGCGAAAGAGCTGCTAAGAAAAAGAAATCTGTAGAAGCGTAAAAATAAAAAAACAACTACCTTTATAAAAGGTAGTTGTTTTTTTATTTTGTTTATTTTTAGAATATTTATTCTTTTTTGTGGACAGTATTTTTTTTGCGAGTTACTCTTGTATTAAGTACATAAAGAAAATTTGTTTTTATGAGAAGGGAGGAAAGATAGTGTTAGAAAGAATGTCATTTTTCGCGAAATTGTGCAAAGTTGATGAAAATCCAGAACTAGGGATGTGGTTACTTTATGGAACAATTATTATATTGAGTGCACTTGTATATAATTTAGGATTTGCAAGGAAGCTATCAGTGCTAAAAAATATAGTAATATACATATCTTTAGCAATTGGATGCACGGTATTAACTTTCTTTGCAGTTTTTTTACCAGTTGGAGAGGGGCTCGTTGTAGCGGCGATTGTACTTGGAATTTATAGATTACGTTTACGTCAAGCGAAACAACAAAAGGCAGGGTGAAAAGGGGGAGTTTCATGCGCTCGGTACAAGATGCACTATATAATTGGTTAACAATTAAAACTGTTGCGGAAGCGCGTCCAGATGATAGAGCTGCAGAAGAAACGTATGTATTATTTCAAAATATGATATATGAAGAGCATAAATTACGAAATGTAGAAGTTGAAAAGAACGAGGAAATGTATTTGATTACATATGAAATTGATGGAGAAATAAGGTGTGCAAGATTTCCGGTAGAAGCCATTGATTGTTTTTTGGATCAGATGAATCGTGAACCAGAAAAATACAAATAAGTCCTTATCTATATGATTAAGGACTTATTTCCGGTTTACCAATCGTCTTCTACTTTTTTATCACGATATAATCGGAAATTACCACTCGCATGGCGTTCCATAGTACGCTCTGCAATTCGTTCCGTACATTCCATGCACATATATGTATGAATAGGGCGATTACGCAGTTTTTTTGCCATAGGATTTTCGTCATCTAACATATCTTTTTTATCACAAATCATACATCTGACTCTCATTTCGTCACCTCAATACGAATTCTATCAGTATAAGTATATCATGGAAGCATAATGTTTTTGAATAATAGCGGGAAAAAATAATATTTTCGCAATTCGAAAAATAGGTTATGATAAGGATATATAAATAATATTTGGAGGTGGAAATATGGCGAATGTAGTTGAGCCTACATTGACAGGTGATTTAGTACAATCTTTGCGTAAAGAGTGTATCGTTATGATAGCAACAACAGATTTCGAAAAACAAATTCCTAACGTAAGTGCTATTTCTTGGGTATATGCAGTGAGTGAAACTAGTATTCGATTTGCGGTAGATCAACGCTCACGTATTGTGGGGAATATACGGCATAGTGCAGGGGTTGTATTGACTATAATGGCGAATGAATCCGTATTTTCCATAAGTGGTGAAAGTGAAATTTTAACAGATAGAATGGAAGGGATTCCTCTAAAATTAACGGTAGTAGAAGTGAATGTACAAGAAGTTCGTGATGTTATGTTTTATGGTGCGAAACTTGCTACTGAACCAACATATGAAAAAACATATGATCTTCGAGCAGCTAAAAAGCTTGATAACCAAGTATTAGTAGGAATGAAAGAATTATAAAGGAGATGAATAGGAACATCGTTCATAAACTTTTACAAGTGAGTATTGTGATTTAATGTGAAAAATTATAATAAAAAGTAATATATTGAATAGAAATGAATAAAAAATAAAGAAAAGGTTTAATTTCTATGAATTTCGATTCTACCTCGTTTTTACGGTACATATAATTATAACAATGGTTCGTCCATATTTTATGGATGAAACCCTTGTTCTACAAATTTAAAAGTGGAGTCAGGGGGTAACAGGTTGGATAAAATTTATGTGTTAGATACGAATGTACTTTTGCAGGATCCTTTATCTATTTTTTCATTTGCAACAAATGAAGTAGTGATTCCAGCAGTTGTATTAGAAGAGGTTGATTCGAAAAAACGTTATATGGATGAAGTAGGACGAAATGCTCGCTATGTATCTAAGTTAATCGACAAATTTCGCGAAATAGGAAAGCTGCATGAAAGTATTCCGTTAGAAAACGGCGGTACATTTCGTATTGAATTAAATCATCGCTCATTTGTTCAACTGCAAGATATTTTTGTAGAAAAAACAAATGATAATCGAATTTTAGCGGTAGCGAAAAACCTCTCTTTAGAAGAACAAGAAAAAGAGGACGGGAAATCAGTTATTTTAGTAAGTAAAGATGTACTCGTAAGGGTAAAAGCTGATGCAATCGGATTGCAGGCCGAAGATTATTTAAGTGACCGAGTAATCGAAGTGGAAAATATATATTCAGGATTTTTAGAAGGGTATATATCAAAAGAACAGTTAGATTATTTTTATGAAAAAGGTGAACTACCTTTATCTGAAATCGCAAATCATCCTTTTTATCCAAATCAGTTTGTTGTAATGAAAGATGCACTAGGGGGTTCTAGTTCTGCACTTGGGATTGTGGATCATTTAGGTAAGAAGGTAAAAAAACTTATTTTTCACAATGAACAAGTGTGGGGGATACGCCCACGAAACGTGCAGCAAATTATGGGATTAGAATTGCTACTTCGGGAAGATATTCCACTTGTAACGTTAACAGGGAAAGCCGGTACAGGAAAAACGTTACTTGCATTAGCTTCGGGACTAATGCAAACGGAAGATTTAGGGTTATATAAAAAACTACTTGTCGCGAGACCAATTGTACCGGTAGGGAAAGATATAGGCTATTTACCAGGAGAGAAAGAGGAAAAATTAAGACCGTGGATGCAGCCGATTTTTGATAATCTAGAGTATTTATTCAATACGAAAAAGCCTGGGGAGCTAGATGCTATTTTAGCTGGAATGGGTTCGATTGAAGTAGAAGCGCTTACCTATATACGCGGGAGAAGTATTCCAGACCAGTTCATTATAATTGACGAGGCACAAAATTTAACGAAGCATGAAGTAAAGACGATATTAACAAGGGTAGGCGAAAAAAGTAAGATTGTATTAATGGGGGATCCTCAGCAAATTGATCACCCGTATTTAGATGAATATAATAACGGTTTAACATATGTTGTAGAGAAGTTTAAAGAACAACGTATTAGTGGTCATGTAAAGTTTGTTAAAGGAGAGCGTTCTAATTTAGCACAACTAGCAGCGGATTTATTATAAAAAGGAGTGAGCTTAAGCTCACTCCTTTTTTGCTTTTTAATTATACAATTTAAATGATTGTAAATTTACGGATGTTACGAATCGGATTTTGTCTATTAGATCCATCATGGAAATATAGATGAACAGGCCCGTCTTCTCGTAATGGTTTACCTTCTTTTGAAAAACCGAGAATAGCTTTATGGGCTGTTTCTAACGGAAGTGTAATTGTATTGTTTGTGGTTTCAATTTCGACATGAGTAGCATCTTCTAAAATTTCAGCATTTTTTAGAAATGGATGAAGTGGTATGCCAAAGGTCCCGTTAATAAGCTGTTCTTTTTTATATTTCTTTACACTTTGTTGTATTGGCGGGAAGGCAGCACCATCACGGATTTCGCGATCCCAATGCTCTGAAGTATGTTTTAAGTATGTTTCTAATTCGGATGATGCTTCTCTAGTTTCATCAAAGTAGGTTGTCAAATCTATTTTTCGATCATCGAAAATCCATACAGTTGGATCGATAGTGATTGGAAAACGAACTTTTCCATTAATAAATAAAATTTCGCTCATTGTTGTTCCCCCATTTGTGTTATACTCCCACTTTTCAGTATAATAGTATTAGGCACTGTTGTCACAAAAAATGTTTCTATTGCAATTTATTAAAACTATCGCTAATATTAATAGATATGAGAGAGTAGGACGGAAACGGAGGGAATCAATTTGGCGTCTGAGACAGTATCAAATCATCAGGAAAAGGCACTAGCCCTTCTACAAGCGGATGCAGAGAAGATTTTAAGACTTATTAAGGTACAAATGGACAATCTTACAATGCCGCAATGTCCATTATATGAAGAAGTTTTAGACACACAAATGTTTGGACTATCCCGCGAGGTCGATTTTGCGGTTCGCCTTGGTCTTATTGGAGAAGAACAAGGGAAAGCAATGTTAGGAGAGCTCGAACGTGAGTTGTCTGCACTTCATGAAGCATTTACAAACAAACAACAATAACGGGTTCAAATATGGGGGCTCAAACTGAAATAGTTTGGGCTTTTTATTTGTATAATAAAGAAGGAAGAACCTATATACATATGGAATACAACAATAATTAAATTGAAACAGAAAGAGGAAATGAAATGAAAAAAGTATGGAAATCGATGGATTATTCCTTATTACTTCCTCTTGTTATCTTATGTGTGCTGGGAGTAATAATGGTATATAGTTCTAGTTCCATTGTTGCGATTTCGAAGCATGGGAAACCAGCGGATTTCTTTTTTAATAGGCAAGTATTAATTCTAGCTGTTGGAGCGATAATGTTAGCGATTATCATTGCTATTCCTTATAAACTTTGGAGGAAGCGAATAGTTTTAATAGCAATGGGAATAGGTAGTATTGGTTTATTAGCAGCAGCCTTGTTTTTCGGTAAGGAAGTAAACGGTGCAAAAGGGTGGATATTAGGTATACAGCCCGCTGAATTTGTTAAAATATCGATTATTATTATATTAGCTCGTTTTTTTGCGAGAAGACAAGAGACAGATACTCCTGTTTTTAAAGGATCGGGACTTACGCTTGGTTTTGTTGGATTGGCAATGTTTTTAATTTTAAAGCAAAATGACTTAGGTACCGATTTATTAATTGCGGGAACGGTTGGAATTATGTTTCTTTGCTCGGGGGTACGGATTAATTTATGGATAAAACGAATCGTTTTAACTGCCATAGTGTGGATTCCCGCACTATATTTTCTCGGGAATTATGCATTAAGCAAGTATCAAAAGGCACGTTTTTCCGTTTTTCTTGATCCATTTAATGATCCTCAGAATGATGGATTCCAATTAATAAATTCTTTTATTGGAATTGCTTCAGGAGGGCTAAATGGTCGAGGATTAGGGAACAGTGTGCAAAAATATGGATACTTACCAGAACCGCAAACAGATTTTATTATGGCAATTATATCTGAAGAGCTTGGTTTTATAGGTGTAGCTGTCATTTTAATCTGTTTATTACTTATTATTATTCGGGCATTTAGAATTGCACAAAAGTGTAAAGATCCATTTGGAAGTTTAATTGCAATTGGAATTGCAAGTTTGTTTGGAGTTCAAACTTTTGTTAATGTCGGTGGTATGTCTGGGTTAATACCGCTTACAGGGGTGCCATTACCATTTGTTAGTTATGGTGGGAGTTCTTTGTTAGCTAATCTGCTTGCAATGGGTATACTGTTAAATATTGCTAGTTATGTAAAACGACAAGAGAAACAACAAAACAAATTGACTAACGAAATAGAACAAGGTGGACCGCATCTTGTTGTTGTAAAATAAAAAACACATTGAGCTCTAGAGTTCAATGTGTTTTTTATTTTGTTAGATTTTAAATGTGATACAATATTGATTGTTTTAAAACGAAAAGTATATTACATTTAAGTGAATGTGATATACAATATTGTTGTTAGAAAAGGAAGAGGTATGCTATACTATTTTTGTGAAACAAATTGATCAGAAAACTTATCATTTGTTGAAAAATAAGGTATGATGGATAAAAATAAAGTGAAGCTTTCTAAGTATAATATAATGTAGAAAGTGAAGAACTTCACGCTCTTTAGAGTGTGTATGTATTTTATCTCTAGAGTGGTAGGAAAATAGAGGGGGAAAATCATGACAAAGCTGCAACGTATTCAAAAAGTATTGGTAGCTAACCGTGGAGAGATAGCAATTCGTGTGTTCCGAGCATGTTCAGAACTTGGATTAAACACAGTTGCGATCTATTCTAAAGAGGATAGCGGTTCTTATCATCGCTATAAAGCCGATGAGTCCTATTTAGTTGGGGAAGGGAAAAAGCCAATTGATGCTTATCTAGATATTGAAGGCATTATTGAGATTGCGAAAAGTAATCATGTAGATGCAATCCACCCTGGATATGGTTTCTTGTCAGAAAATATTCAATTTGCAAAACGTTGTGAAGAAGAAGGGATTATCTTTATCGGTCCAAAAAGTAAGCATTTAGACATGTTTGGAGATAAAGTTAAAGCAAGAACACAAGCGCAGCTAGCACAAATTCCAATTATTCCTGGTAGTGATGGTCCAGTAAATTCAATAGAAGAAGTTGAAGAATTTGCTGAAAAGTATGATTACCCGATTATTATTAAAGCATCCCTTGGTGGCGGCGGTCGCGGTATGCGTATTGTACGTGCTAGTGAAGAATTAAGAGAATCGTATAATCGCGCGAAATCAGAAGCAAAAGCAGCCTTTGGTAATGATGAAGTGTACGTTGAAAAATTCGTTGAAAAACCTAAACATATAGAAGTACAAATTTTAGCAGATGAAGAAGGTAATGTTGTTCATTTGTATGAGCGTGATTGCTCTGTACAACGACGCCATCAAAAAGTAGTTGAAATTGCACCGAGCGTGTCGCTTTCAGATGATTTGCGTCAGCGTATTTGTGATGCTGCAGTAAAGTTAACGAAAAATGTAAATTATTTAAATGCTGGAACGGTAGAATTCCTTGTAAAAGGTGATGAGTTTTACTTCATTGAAGTAAACCCACGTGTTCAAGTTGAACATACGATTACAGAGATGATTACAGGAGTGGATATCGTTCAATCGCAAATTTTAATAGCTGATGGACATGCATTACATAGCAAAATGATAGGTGTTCCTAAGCAAGAGGAAGTGGTTGTGCATGGATTTGCAATCCAATCTCGTGTAACGACAGAAGACCCACTTAATAACTTTATGCCTGATACAGGAAAAATTATGGCGTACCGATCAGGCGGTGGTTTTGGTGTTCGTCTTGATACAGGTAATAGTTTCCAAGGTGCAGTTATTACACCGTACTACGATTCTTTACTTGTAAAAGTTACTACTTGGGCACTTACTTTTGAACAAGCCGCTGCAAAAATGGAACGTAACTTAAAAGAATTCCGTATTCGTGGTATTAAAACGAATATTCCATTCCTAGAGAATGTAGTAAAACATAAAAACTTCTTATCAGGAGAATATGACACTTCATTTATTGACGCGTCACCTGAACTATTCTTGTTCCCGAAACGTAAAGACCGCGGAACAAAAATGTTAAATTATATTGGTACAGTAACAGTAAATGGCTTCCCAGGAGTAGGGAAAAAAGAGAAACCAATTTTCCCAGATGCTCGTATACCAAATGTGATACACTCAGAGCCAATGCAAAATGGAACGAAACAAATTTTGGATGAGCGTGGAGCGGATGGATTAGTAAAGTGGGTACAAGATCAAAAGCGTGTACTTTTAACTGATACAACATTCCGTGATGCACATCAGTCATTACTTGCAACTCGTGTTCGTACAAAAGATTTACATCACATTGCAGAGCCGACAGCGAGAATGTTACCAAACTTATTCTCAGCAGAAATGTGGGGCGGTGCAACGTTTGATGTTGCATATCGTTTCTTGAAAGAAGATCCATGGGAACGATTACTAGATCTTCGTGAAAAAATGCCAAACGTTTTATTCCAAATGTTACTTCGTTCTTCAAACGCAGTTGGATACAAAAACTATCCAGATAATTTAATTCAAAAATTTGTAGAATGTTCCGCGCAAGCCGGAATTGATGTGTTCCGTATTTTTGATAGCTTAAATTGGGTAGAAGGCATGAGAGTTGCAATTGATGCTGTACGAGATACTGGTAAGATTGCAGAAGCAACAATGTGTTACACAGGAGACATTCATGATCCGTTACGCAGTAAATATGATTTAAATTATTATAAAAATTTAGCAAAAGAGTTGGAAGCATCAGGAGCTCACATTTTAGGAATTAAAGATATGGCGGGCTTACTAAAGCCAAACGCAGCATATGATTTAGTTTCAGCATTAAAAGAGACGGTGTCGATTCCAATTCACCTGCACACACACGATACGAGCGGAAATGGTATTTTAACGTATACAAAGGCAATTGAAGCGGGTGTTGATATTGTCGATGTAGCGGTGAGTTCAATGGCTGGTCAAACGTCACAACCAAGTGCGAATACACTATACTATGCGTTAGGTGGAAACGAAAGACAGCCAGATGTTAATATAGACTCATTAGAAAAACTATCTCATTATTGGGAAGATGTACGAAAATATTATGCTCCATTTGAAAGTGGTATGAATGCTCCTCACACAGAGGTATATATGCATGAAATGCCGGGTGGACAGTATAGTAATCTTCAACAACAAGCAAAAGCGGTTGGCTTAGGAGATCGCTTTGATGAAGTTAAAGTGATGTATCGCCGTGTTAATGATATGTTTGGCGACATTGTAAAAGTAACACCATCATCTAAAGTTGTCGGTGATATGGCATTATTTATGGTTCAAAATCACCTAACAGAACAAGATATTTTAGAACGTGGACATGCTATGGACTTCCCAGGATCTGTTGTTGAAATGTTCTCTGGAGATTTAGGACAACCATATGGTGGTTTCCCGAAAGAATTACAAAAAATTATTTTAAAAGGGAAAGAGCCATTAACAGTAAGACCGGGTGAATTATTAGAACCAGTAGATTTCGATGCTTTAAAAGAAGAGTTATTCCACAAACTTGGACGCGAAGTAACAATTTTTGATGTAGTCGCATATGCATTGTATCCAAAAGTATTTATGGACTACGAAAAAGTTGCTGGGATTTATGGAAATGTATCTGTGCTTGATACACCGACATTCTTCTATGGTATGAGACTTGGTGAAGAAATTGATGTGGAAATCGAGCAAGGTAAAACATTGATGGTTAAACTAGTTTCCATTGGGGAGCCACAGCCAGATGGAAATCGTGTACTTTACCTGGAGTTTAATGGACAACCGCGTGAAATCGTAGTGAAAGATGAAAGCGTGAAATCAACTGTTGCACAGCGTGTGAAGGGGAATCGTGAAAATCCAAATCATATTAGCGCAACGATGCCGGGAACTGTTATTAAAGTAGTTGTAAAAGAAGGCGATGAAGTGAAAAAAGGTGATTCCATGGCAATTACAGAAGCTATGAAAATGGAAACGACGGTTCAAGCGCCATTTAGTGGTAAAGTGAAAAAAGTATATGTAAATGATGGGGATGCAATTCAAACGGGAGATTTACTCATTGAATTAGATCATTAAAATAAAGAAAAAGAGCTGTGCGAAAGCAGCTCTTTTTTGTGTGTAAATAATACCTTGCCGAATTGGCAAGGTATTATAGTTTTACTTTGTTTGCTTAGAAGTTGATTCAGTTTCTTTTGCATTGACTGTACTTCTTGTACCTATCATAACTAAATAGCATAGTACAGCAAACAGGCAAGAAATGAAGAGCGAATGTAATAATGCCATTGCTAAACTAGCATTTGTAAATACGACTAAAATCCCTACTATAGCTTGAAGTGTAACAAGGATAAATGAAATAATCCATCCCCAGTATACTACACGCTGCTGCTTGTAATGGCGAATAGCGATAATCATCGCATATAGTATCCAAGCGAAAATTAACATCGCTGCAACTCTATGTCCCATTTGAACCCACTCATGTAGTTGAGTTGGCATAGGTCTATTTTTGCTACATAAAGGGAAGTCTGGACAGGCTAAGGTAGCTCGTTCGTGACGTACTAAAGCTCCTGTGTAGACAACGATATAACTGTAAATTGTTACACCATAAATATGAAATTTCATTTTTTTGTCCATAATAAGTGAACGTGCATCAAATTTCTGATCAATTTCAAAAATAAGACACGTTAACAAGATGACAGAAGCAAATGAAATTAAGGAAATACCGAAATGAATAGCTAATACAGCAGGCATTTGACCCCAAACAACCGCCGCCGCCCCCATTAATGCTTGTGCAACTAAAAATACGAAGGATAAAATTGCTAACGTCTTTGTTTCGCGCACATGTTTATAATATTTCCAGGACAAGATACAAAGAAGAGTAACAAGGATTCCTGCTGATCCAGATGTTAAGCGGTGACTTAGCTCAATAATAGTCTCCATTGATAAATTAGATGGAACAAATTCACCGTTACAAAGAGGCCATGATTTGCCGCATCCTTGGCCTGAACCCGTTTTTGTAACTAAAGCGCCTCCTAGTAAAACTACTAATAAATCGAGACTTGTAATGACTGCTAACCATTTAATAAAGCGTTGCAATCTCTTTCACCATCTTTCTGCTATGAAGTTATTGCGAAATATTTTCATTCCATTATGTATAGAATAAAACGTGCTACAGTCCTATGATATATAAAAAATAATAAAATAGCAAAGAAATGGAGGGCGAGGACAACGTACGTATTATAAAGAAAAAAATGGGATTTTAAATACATATTTTAGGAGGAATTTAGGCTATTTTGAAAAGAAATGGGGAGAATACATGCTAAATATGACAAAATAGTTTATTATAGAAGATAACATCATGTTATGATAAGGATAAATTAGAATAAAGTTTTTTAACGTTCGACACAAAAAGTTCATGTTTTCTTCACAAAATGTTCGGGAAATGTGATTTAATATATTGGAGTATGGGCGTAGATTAGTAGTAGAATGGGTTAACAATATTTCTACTGTAATAATATTGCTATATAGAAGCGAAATATTTCACATGAAATATATGCTTAGAAAGATGATAGGTTTAAGAGGGGGTTAAAGTGATGAACCATGCAACAAGTGAGCTGCATGATGAGTCAGCTGTTTCAATTGTACCGGAAACAACTCGGTTACAAGATTTATCAGCGCTCGTTAAAATGGGGATTGTAAACTCAAATACACTTACTGTATTTACAGGATTTTGGTTGGCTTTACATTTTAATGGATTGAGTGTTATGGACAATCTAGATAAGTTATTTTTCACAATCGTTGGTTCGGCATTAATTATGGCAGGGGTATGTTGTTTAAATAACTACATTGACCGAGATATCGATCCATTAATGGAAAGAACAAAAAACCGTCCAACGGTAACAGGTAAATATAAACCTGGCTTTGCACTTGCATTTGGACTTGTAATTTTACTTCTTGGCTTTGCATTTTTATTACTTACTACACCGATGGCAGTGTTAATCTCATTTATTGGTGCCTTCACATATGTTGTTTTATATACGTTATGGACGAAGAGAAAATATACGTTAAATACTGTTGTAGGTAGTATATCAGGAGCAGTTCCACCTTTAATTGGATGGGCGGCAATTGATCCGTCTTTAAATCATCCAATTGCTTGGATGTTATTTTTAATTATGTTTATTTGGCAAATCCCACATTTCCTCGCATTAGCGATGAAGCGTGTTGATGAATATCGAAATGCAGGAATCCCAATGCTTCCTGTTGTACAGGGATTTGATATTACGAAACGTCAGATTATGATTTGGACAGTATGTTTATTACCACTACCATTTTATATGAGTGGACTTGGAATAACATTCATGGTAATTGCAACATTGCTTAACATCGGATGGATCGCATTAGGGCTTTATGGCTTCCGTCAGCAAGATGACATCAAGTGGTCCGTAAAAATGTTTGTTTATTCCCTGAATTACTTAACAATCTTATTTGTGTCAATGATTGTAGTTACATTCTTCTAAGACAACGACATGATTGGATTTCTTTACGTTGAGATTTACTTTACTTAACTATAAAGTACAATCTAATTCACAAAGAAAGTGGGGGTTGTTTGTATGAAGAAACAGTGGCGACTGCTTTCGTTCGTTTCACTGCTGGCTTTACTGTTAGGGGGATGCGGTAAAGCTTTTCAGTCTACTTTAATTCCGCAAGGGGAAGTAGCAAAAATGCAATATGATTTGCTCTTACTAGCGAGTGCAATCATGGTAGGAGTAGTACTTGTAGTTACTATTATTTTCTTATATGTAATTGTGCGTTTCCGACAAAAAAAGGGTGAGGAAGATTATATTCCAGAGCAAGTTGAAGGAAATCACAAACTAGAAATTATATGGACAGTCATTCCGATTATTCTTTTGTTAATCTTGGCTGTTCCGACTGTTACATATACATTCAAGCTTGCTGATGTAAGTGCGATGGAGAAAAAGAATATTGATAAAGATACTATCGTTGTTGATGTAACAGCGAATCTTTATTGGTGGGAATTTTCTTATAAATCAGAAAAAATAGTAACTTCTCAAGATTTAGTTATCCCCACAGGTAAGAAAGTGTATTTGAATTTGAAGGGTGCCGATATTAAACATTCGTTTTGGGTTCCATCTTTAGCTGGGAAAATGGATACAAATACAGATAATGTAAACAAAATGTGGTTAAAGGCAGATAAATCGGGCACTTATAATGGTTTTTGTACAGAATTTTGTGGCCCATCACATTCTTTAATGCAGTTCAAAGTGAAAGCTCTGGATGAAAGCGAGTACAAAAAGTGGCTTGCTGACATGAAGAAGATTGATGGAAAAAAAGAAGTAGCTTCTACAAAGGCGCAAGAGGGTCAAGAAATATTTAATAAAAGCTGTATTGGTTGTCATGCAGTTGGATCAAATGATAGTAGACCACCTTCTGCTCGTATCGCACCGAACTTAGCAAACTTCGCAGATCGCGATATGGTTGCTGGTATTGCCGAAAATAATGAAGAGAACTTAAAAAAATGGCTCAAAGATCCTGAAAATATGAAACCAGGTAATAAAATGACTGGTAAATATGGCAACTTAACGGATGATCAAATTAATGCATTAAATGCATATTTACAAACGTTAAAGATTGAAAAATAAAGAGGGATCATTTGCGAAGGGGAGGTTGAAAACGTGAGTTCTGTAGCAAAAAAACAGGGGATGGGTGCTGTCATATGGGATTATTTAACGACAGTAGACCATAAAAAGATTGCCATTCTCTATTTAATTGCAGGTGGATTGTTTTTTGTAATAGGTGGAATAGAAGCACTATTTATTCGCCTGCAGTTAGCGATTCCTAACAATGCTTTTCTTGTTGGGGATGCTTATAATCAAGTATTAACGATGCACGGTACAACAATGATTTTCCTCGCAGCTATGCCACTCGTGTTTGCATTTATGAACGCCGCTGTACCACTTCAAATTGGAGCACGTGATGTGGCGTTCCCGTTTTTGAATTCGCTCGGATTTTGGTTATTTTTCTTTGGTGGATTATTTTTAAATTTAAGTTGGTTTTTAGGAGGAGCGCCTGATGCAGGGTGGACATCGTATGCATCTTTAGCTTTAGCTTCTAAAGGACATGGTGTTGATTTTTATGTACTCGGCTTGCAAATATCAGGTATTGGTACATTAATTGGAGGTATTAACTTCCTTGTTACAATTATTAATATGCGCGCGCCAGGGATGACGTACATGCGCATGCCGATGTTTACATGGACAACATTTGTAACATCTTCACTTATTTTATTTGCATTTCCACCATTAACTGTAGGATTAGGACTTTTAATGTTAGATCGTTTATTTGGCACAAGTTTCTTTAATCCGGCACTAGGTGGGAACACGATTATATGGGAGCATTTATTCTGGATCTTCGGTCATCCGGAAGTATACATTCTTATACTCCCAGCTTTCGGAATATTCTCAGAAATCTTCGCCACATTTTCGAAAAAACGATTATTCGGTTATTCCTCTATGGTGTTCGCGACAGTATTAATAGGGTTTTTAGGATTTATGGTATGGGCGCATCATATGTTTACTGTTGGTCTTGGGCCTGTTGCAAATGCTATCTTCTCGGTTGCAACAATGGCGATTGCAGTTCCAACGGGTATTAAAATATTTAACTGGCTCTTTACAATGTGGGGTGGAAGTATTAGGTTTACAACACCAATGATGTGGGCGGTAGCTTTTATTCCATCCTTCGTTATGGGTGGAGTTACAGGTGTTATGCTTGCTTCTGCACCAGCTGATTATCAGTTTCATGATAATTATTTCGTAGTAGCACACTTTCATTATGTAATTGTTGGTGGTGTTGTATTTGGTTTACTTGCAGGTGCGCATTATTATTGGCCACTTATGTTTAATAAAGTATTAAATGAAACATTAGGTAAGATAACATTTTGGTTATTCTTTATCGGTTTCCATTTAACATTCTTTATTCAGCATTTCCTAGGTCTAATCGGTATGCCGCGTCGTTACTACACATATCTTGAGGGCCAAGGGTTGGAAATGGGGAATATGATTAGTTCTATCGGAGCTGTGTTTATGGCTCTTGGAACGATTGTTCTTTTATTCAATGTAATAAAAACAACGGTATCAAAAGAGAAGGCTGGCCGTGATCCATGGGATGGACGTACATTAGAATGGACAATGCCAGCACCTACACCGGAATACAATTTTAAGCAATTGCCATTTGTTCGCGGGTTAGATCCGTTTTGGATTGAAAAACGTGAAGGTAATAAAGAGATGACAGCAGCGGAACCGGCCGGTGATATTCATATGCCAAATGCTTCATTTTCACCATTTATCATTTCTCTAGGCTTATTCATAGCAGCATTCGGTGCGATGTATATGCAGGGTGGCAAAGATAAATTTTGGTTATTAGTAGCGATTATCGGTTTAATCATTACGTTTGGTACAATGTTCCTTCGTTCAGTAATTGATGATCATGGATATCATATTCATAAGGAAGATTTAGATGATAAGGGGGGCAAGGCGTAATGCATGTAGATGAGAAATTAACGAATGAAACATTTCCAGCAGAGCCTGAAAAAGCAACCCTTGAGGGGAAAAATAAGTTTGTTGGTTTTTGGTTATTTCTTGGAGGCGAAACAGTGTTGTTCGCTTCCTTATTTGGCACATATTTAGCGTTAAAGAACTCTACAAATGGTGGACCAACATCTCAAGAGATGTTTCAAATGCCACTCGTTTTCATTATGACGATGCTTTTGTTAACAAGTAGTTTAACGAGTGTATACGCAATGTATCATATGAAAAATTTTAACTTTAAGAAAATGCAACTTTGGTTACTTGTAACAGTGTTGCTTGGCTTAGGATTTTTGGGGTTTGAAATATATGAGTTTTATCATTATACGCATGAATTTAAGCATACTATGAGAAGTAGTGCATTTGGTTCTGCATTTTATGCTCTTGTTGGTACACACGGGCTCCACGTGTTGTTTGGATTATGTTGGATTTTAACATTAATCTTTAGAAACGCGAAGAGAGGCTTAAATTTATACAACGCACCAAAGTTTTATGTTGCATCAATTTATTGGCACTTTATTGACGTAGTTTGGGTGTTTATTTTCACTGTAGTATATTTGATGGGAATGGTGGGATAAACAATGGCGGTTAAGCAAACGAATAATCCTAAGGTGGATCTTGTTTATCGGAAGAGAAAAAGTGCAGAGGAAATGAAGCACCAAGTTGTTACATTTTCACTAATGATTTTTTTAACATTAGTTGCATTTGCAGCGGTGGCATATCCGAAAACATTTAGCCCGATTTTTTCGGTTCCATTTATATTATTGTTAGCAGTCATTCAAGTTATATTTCAGTTATATTATTTCATGCATATGAGTCATAAAGGGCATGAAGCGGCGAGTTTCTTCTTGTACTCTGGATTGTTAATTGGTTTATTAACAATATTAGCCTTTATGACAATTGTGTGGATTTAAACAGTGATAGTAGGGGGCTCTGATATATCAAAGCCCTCTTTTTATATGAAATATAAGAATTTTGAAAAGGTAGGTGTGGAAATGGAAAACTTATGGGTATTTGGTTTTCAAGCTTTATGGAGTCCAATTTTTTTATTATTTATGATCTCGATTCTTATTAGTTATTTTTTAATTATTGGACCGTATAGAACGCGATTTGAAAATGCGACGAAGGTAAGTAAGAAGCAAATTTTTTATTTTACGACCGGGATTGTTCTTTTGTATGTTGTAAAGGGAGGACCTATTGATTTAATTGGTCATATCATATTTAGTGCACATATGTTTGAGATGGCAGTAATGTATATTGCGGTGCCTCCGTTATTACTGCTTGGTATACCTGTTTGGTTATATCGTTATATTACTTCTTTTAAGTTCGTTCAAATTGTGATAAAGTTTTTTGCTAAGCCGCTTATTGCGTTGTTTGTATTTAATGGCCTGTTTTCCTTTTATCATTTGCCAATTGTTTTTGATGCAGTAAAACAAAGTCAAATAGCGCATCCTATTTGCCTTGCTATATTGTTTTTTGCAGCAATGATGATGTGGTGGCCGATGTTAAATCCACTGCCAGAATATCAAACTTTAAGTGATATTAAGAAGCTTGGTTACATGTTTGCTAATGGTATTTTATTAACGCCAGCTTGTGCGTTAATAATTTTTGCGACTGCACCATTATTTGCAACATATACAGATTCGGCCGCTTGGATGAAGGCAATGGAACTCTGTGTACCGGCGGGTACTTTATCAGATTTAAATATAACTGGACCAGAATTTTTACATTGGATGCCGGTAGTACAAGACCAGCAAACAGGTGGTATTATTATGAAAATTGTCCAGGAAATAGTGTACGGTACGATTATCGGTTATGTGTTCTTTAAATGGGCACGTAGAGAGCGTGAAAAGGATAAAGAGCAGCTGCAAGAGTTACCTCCTTATTTGCAGACGAAATAAAAACTAGCGCATCGTGTTAATGCGCTAGTTTTTTTGTTATTCAATAATTTGAAATTCTTTTAACTCTTTTTCAATATTTTGTAGGAGTTGTTCGCTTTTTTGAAGTACATTCGTTGGGAAAATCTCATCATCGCCATATTCAACGCCATGAGGATAATAATGTTTTCCTAATAAGGGTGGCAATAGTTTTACTTGAGCGTGTCTGCCGCCGATGTCACCTTCAACAGCAAATCCTTGTACACGTAAATAATAAATATCCTTTAATATTTCAAATTTATAATCATATGTAACGCGTTCGTAATCCCATTGTCCGGCAAGTACAAAATGATTGTTTTCCATAATCTCAGTTAAAAGAGTTAGATCAACGACTGCATCAGTAAAGTTTGTATTTGTAAATTGCATAGAATACCTCCTTATTTTAATGTTAGTTCATTATTTTTATAATAGTACGAATAATAAGAAAGTGCAATTCATATTGCGAGAAAAGGGATAATCCAGACTTTTTTCGTGAAAATATGATATAGTGAAAAGAGTACGGTACACACAAAAAAAGGAAATAAAAGGATTTGTGTATATCTCGATTTTATGCTTTGTTCAGGAGGTATATCGTTTGAAGAAATTATTGCGTATCGTAATGATTACATTTTTAATTTTAGCTGTTGATTTATACGGGAAGTTACTCGTGTCACAATATATATTAACTCCATCTCACTCTAAGCAAGAAAATAAAATTGTGAAAAAGAAGAAGCAAGTAAATGAAGAATCCACAGACACTGTTTTAAATATGATTGGTGGGGACTCTGAGAATTTATTAGCGAAGTGGGGCGAACCATCTCGAATAGAGCCGTCTGCTTATGGATATGAATGGTGGGTGTATAATCAAGATTTAGCTCAGTATGTTCAATTTGGGGTTGCTGAACGTAAAGTTGTAACGGCGTATGTTGCTGGTGAGCAAGTTAAGGTGGCTCCCTATTATATAAATGAAAAGTATGAAGAGGTATATAAAAAGAATCCACTTTCACATGAGATTTCATTAAAAAGAGGAAAGAATAGTTATCAATTTGAGTTATCTGATACGGAAGTAATGGAACAACCGCTAGTACCTGTAGAAGATGGATGGGCACAATTATACTTTGATCACTTTACACATGAGCTTGTTGGTCTTCGTTATATGGATGATGAAACGTTATTACGACAAAGACCATATCAACTTGTTTATTCAGGTGAATTAATAGCGGAACAGCCGCTGACGCCAGAAAAAATGAAGCAAGTAGAAAATGGAAATATGCAACAAATTCTCGATTTAACAAATATTATTCGGAGTCGTCATCAATTACCGTTGTTAACATTGGATCAACAAACTGCAGATGTTGCATTTGGCCATAGTAAAGATATGAAGGATAATAATTATTTTTCGCACGATTCACCTACTTTTGGTACGTTAGGAGATCGCTTGCAACGTGGGCAAGTGGCTTTTCAACTTGCTGGTGAGAATATAGCGGCGCAACATAGTGATGGAATTGCGGCGGTACAGGGTTGGTTAAATAGTGAGGGGCATAGAAAGAATTTATTAAACGAACAATTTACTGGATTAGGTGTTGGGGTATATGATAAATTTTATACTCAAAACTTTATCCGAAAATAAAATGAAACTTTAATCAGTCGGGGCATCCTTCATTGATTATTAGTCTTCACCAATCGGGCTTTAATTGTCCACAAATAGGAAGATAAAAAGGTGCATGAATCGTCTAAAAATAGGCGAACCATGTGCCTTTTTTTTCTTACAATATAGTAGATATACATGAAGAGGTGAGGATTATGCCAACAACAAAAGGGCCGTTACATCCATCGGTTCAACAGTTTAAAGAGTTTGTAAACCATCACCCTAAAATGGTTCATGAGGTTAGAGGTGGTCAAAAAACTTGGCAGCAATTTTATGAAGAATGGTACTTACTTGGTGAAGAAGATCAAATATGGACAGCATATAGACCTGATGGAGCACCTGCTTTTTCTTCGGTAAAAGAAAATAAAGAAGAAAAAGAAAATCGAACAGAAGAGGAAAAAACTGCTGATGTGATGGGGCAAATGCTTTCTTTCTTTAAAAAGCTAGATGTAGAACAAATGCAACATCATTTAGCAAATGTAACGAGTGCGATTGGTAGCGTGCAACAAGTTATTCAACAATTTCAAGGAAACCGTGCGCAGCAAGAACAAAGTACTTCTGAAAATAATCCTTTTTTCTTTCAAAAGGATTAGGGGGAAAGAGAATGAGAGCAGAGCTTATGGAGTTTATAAAAGCTGATGAGGATTTAGCTCGCTATATTCGGGAACAGCCATACTGGTACCGGAAATTGACGCGTAACCCAGAAGAAAAAGAAGCTTTTGAGTTAGCTGCCATGCAGCATTTCAAAAAAACGATACCAGATAAAGTGGAAAAATTTCAAAATCAATTGGCCGTTGCTTCAATTATGATTGATATGTTCCAGTATATGAAGCAGCAAAATACGACGTAATTGGAAGGGAAAACTATGTCCGTTATGCAAAACTTTTGTTACAATAGAATCGGATTATTTAAAAAAGGAGTTGCAGCATGACGGAAATTTGTTTAGTACGACATGGACAAACTGATTGGAACTTTCAAGAGATTATTCAAGGGCGCGAAGATATTCCACTCAATGAAGTTGGGAAGAAGCAAGCGAGTCAAAGTGCAGCTGCCTTGCAAGCGGAATCGTGGGATATAATTATAAGTAGCCCGTTAATTAGAGCGCAAGAAACAGCTAAGGAAATTGCTGGGGCTATTGGATTACCATCTATTTTATTAGATGAGCGATTTATGGAACGTAATTTTGGGGAAGCTTCTGGGAAACCAGTTGCGGCCGTTAGAGAGTTAATTACAGAAGGTAATGTAGAAGGAATGGAACAGGATGAAGAAATCGTAGAGCGTTGTTTTACGGCTTTACAACAGGTTGCAGCAGCACATGGAGATAAACGTATTATCATTGTTGCGCATTCACATGCAATAAAAGCTATTTTACACGCAATTGCACCAAATGAAATTACATTTAAAACGCCGTTAAAAAACGCATGTATTAGCTACGTGAAAGAGAATAGCGGGAAATGGGATGTTCTTAAATATAATATTGCGGAGCATATTAGTGTATAAGAGTGCAAGGAGATTGTATGAAAAGTAATTAGAATCATATCTTTCTTTTAGGTGAGACACTTCAATTAGTAGTTCTGTTCCAAATGTGTTATGATGAATACTCGGAGGTGTCTCTCATGATTGTAGCGACGCTGGAAAGCGTATTGATTTTAGATAAGGCAGAGCAGCTTGCAAAAGCGATCATCTGTTCAGATATAGCAGAAGATTACCGTAAGTATTATAAGGATTTACAAGAAGATATAGAAGTCCAGACGCTAATTCAGCAATTTACAGCGATGAAAGAGCGATACGAAGAAGTGCAACGTTTTGGTAAATATCATCCTGATTATACTTTCGTTTCGACGAAAATGAGGGAATTAAAGCGTTCTGTAGATATGCATGATAAGGTTGCAACTTTTAAAAGAGCAGAAACAGCTTTACAGAAGTTATTAGATGAAGTTAGTGTAGCAATTGGTTCTGAGGTATCTTCTTCCGTTAAAGTTCCAACAGGAAATCCGTTTTTTGATGCGGGTGGCTGTGGCGGTGGTTGTGGTACCGGAGGCGGTTGTGGTTGTAAAAAAACGGGGTAATTTACCCCGTTTTTTAGAATATAGAAGAAAACGTATACAGAGTTTGTTCTTTAATGTCATAAATTTATGATTGGTTTTCATAAAATATAAGAATATAAGTTTTTAAAAGGAGAAGATGGAGAAGATTATGTTCGGGCAACGACAAAGTATGATTGTTTATTTACATTCATTGAAACATGCCAAGATTTTAAGGAAATATGGTAACATTCATTACATATCAAAACGTTTGAAATATGCCGTTGTATATTGTGATATGGAACAAGTTGAGCATATGATGCAAAAATTGAATAAACTTCCTTTTGTAAAAAAAGTAGAACAGTCGTATCGCCCATTTTTAAAAACGGAATTCGAAAATTCGCGTCCTGATCGGGCAAAAGAATACGATTATAGCTAAGTAAAAAAATCCCCTGCTAAATTTAGCAGGGG
The DNA here is from genome assembly GCF_038007445.1 of Bacillus sp. FSL P2-0099. Lineage (NCBI taxonomy): Bacteria > Bacillati > Bacillota > Bacilli > Caryophanales > Bacillaceae > Bacillus > Bacillus sp. FSL P2-0099. The sequence goes on along the minus strand of NZ_JBBOXE010000001.1, from coordinate 3,906,230 downwards.
ATTTTTTACTTGAAATAACGTGTTATTTCATTGGAGGAATGAAATTGTTCATTCGTAAAATACCGATTAGATGATTAAAAAATAGTTCTTTTTCAGGGAAAGTTGTTGATGGTTTTACAGTAAAGGGAGTAACTTTTTTCCCTATTTGTTCCGCCATTTCTTCAAATAAAACGACACGTTTACTTTTTTTATTTTCAAGTACAGGAATGCCTTCACGACATATGTATAATGGTTGGAAGTCACCAGTAGTTGTCGGTTTTAGTATTACAACAAGTGAACACACTTTTTTTTCGTTTTTTACAGTTTCGAATTGTAACATATGTGTTACACGTTCTTGGTTTGTTTTGGTAATTTCAAGTAATTCATATAAGTCAGAGTAGCCTTCTCCGAGTTCTATAAAGCGTTGAATCATATTTTTTCCTCCTCTTTCTTTTACTGTACCACCTCACTTTTTAAATGAAAAGTAGACAAATAAAAAAAACCCTGCAAAGCAGGGTCCTTCTAATACTAGTATGTACTACTAGTAAGAAGGCAAAGGGAGAGGAGAAACCGGAGGAAGAACTTATGGGGAAACGTAAGTCTTCTCCGCGGTTGGCAACAACATCGAAAATGATGTTGTTATATTTATTTATGTCCAATCTAAAATGAAGATATACATAATGAAATTTAAATTTATGTTAGGCTTTTTATTTTTCTTTTTTTTATTTTATGATAGGATAAAAAAGGTAAAGTGGAACTGATGTACATAGAGGGTTGTTGCTTGCAAATAGTGAAATGGATATGAAAGAAATAGCGAGCGATTATTTTAACTGAGGTTTTCAATTAGTTAAATAACAGATTAATGAAAAAATGTATGAAATAGTATGAATCGGTAGCGGTTACCGAATTGAAATGAATTTGCTGTAATCGCTCTATAGATTGAAATAAAGGTAGTGACAACAGATGAGAGTAGTTTCAGGAAAATGTAAAGGGCACCCACTTAAAGCGGTACCTGGTAATACAACGCGTCCAACGACAGATAAAGTGAAAGAATCTATTTTTAATATGATAGGTCCTTATTATGATGGTGGTATCGCTCTTGATTTATTTGGTGGTAGCGGTGGTCTTGGAATTGAGGCCATAAGTAGAGGGATTGATAAAGCGATTTTTGTTGACCGAGATAGTAAAGCGATAAAAGTCATTCATCAAAATTTAGAAAGCTGTAGACTACAAGAACAAGCTGAAGTGTACCGAAATGATGCAGAGCGTGCGGTAAAGGCGCTTATAAAGCGTGAAATATCATTCGATCTTATACTAATAGACCCTCCATATAAAGCTCAAAAAATTGTGTCTTTAGTTAGTGTAATGGATCAACATGGATTGTTAAATAAAGATGGCATCATTATGGCAGAGCATGGGGATGACGTGGTTTTACCTGATTCTATAGGAGAACTTGTAAAAGTACGGGCAGAAAACTACGGGATTACAGCAATTTCGATTTATAAGTATGAAGGTGAGGGGACAGAATGACAAGTATAGCTATTTCTTCAGGGAGTTTTGATCCAATTACCCTTGGACATTTGGATATTATTAAAAGGGGAGCAAAAGTATTTGATGAAGTATATGTAGTTGTTTTAAACAATTCATCAAAAAAACCATTCTTTTCGGTAGAAGAACGCCTAGAGTTAATTCGGGAGGCGACAAAGGATATTCCGAATGTAAAAATTGATTCACATAGTGGATTATTGGTGGAATATGCAAAAATGCGTAATGCAAATGCAATATTACGTGGTTTACGAGCAGTTTCTGATTTTGAATATGAGATGCAAATTACTTCAATGAATCGAAAACTAGACGAAAGTATCGAAACCTTCTTCATTATGACAAATAATCAATATTCATTTTTAAGTTCAAGTATTGTGAAAGAAGTTGCGAGATATGGTGGGAGTGTAGTAGACCTTGTTCCTCCGATTGTAGAGCGTGCTTTAAAAGAAAAGTTTAAAACCCCGTTAAAGTGAACGGGGTTTTTCTTTATGAATGCGTAAAAATAATAAGATGACATACAAATATAAACAAAATAAGGTGAAGATTGGTCCGTAGTGTATAAATGATGTCCAAATATCAGTTAGTGTATAAGAATGATTCAATAAAAATACCGGAAGATCTTCTTGCGTAGGCGAGAAAGAATGAACTTTTTCATAAAATGGTCCCCAAAATATAAAAGTGAAAATAGGAGCGAGAATACTTTGGATAATTCGAGCTAAAAAATATGGTTTAAAGCGGATATCTGTCTCCGCTAATATGCTTGCTACTTGTGCCTGAATAGAAAGACCGCTAAATGCTAAAATGAAGCTTGTTACCATCGCTTGTTGAAGAAGTGTTGATTCATTAATTTGACTAATCATTTGGCTTCCGAGCGTCATTTCAAAAATACCGGATAATATCGGAATACTAAATTGGGATGTAAGTTGGAAGAATGATAAAATATGTTGCATAATAAAAGAAAGCGCTTCTGTAATTTTGAAAACAGTAATCATTTTATTTAAAACAGAGAATAAAATAATAAACCCACCAATCATGAGCAATGTTTGAATAGAAGAAACGATAGCGTCACCGAGTAGTTTTCCGATTGGTCTTTTTTCTTGCATACGTGTTTGGTGGAGGATGGAAAAAGGGTTTTGAAAGGCACGCTTTTGATTCGTATGTTTGTCTTTTATGTAAGTATCGTTATTACCATAAAAGCGCATAAGTAATCCGACGATAAAGTTACTTATATAATGTGCTGCTGCTAATACGAGTCCTAATTTCGGATTATTGAAAAAACCAATAGAAACCGCTCCGAAAATAAAAAGTGGATTAGAAGAATTTGTGAAAGATACGAGTCGTTCCGCTTCAATTTGTGTTAGTTGATTGCTCTTGCGTAGTCTAGCGCTTAATTTGGCGCCAGCGGGGAATCCTGAAGCCATTCCCATTGCCCAAACAAATCCGCCTACCCCTGGAACACGAAACAGTGGACGCATTAGTGGTTCTAATATAACACCGATAAATTTTACAATACCAATACTGATTAGAAGTTCCGCAATGATGAAAAACGGTAGTAGTGAAGGGAATACAACTTCCCACCATATATTTAACCCGCGAATTGAAGCTTGCAAAGCATCTTGGGGGTGAAGTACAAGAGAAAAGGTTAAAAACAACATTGATATGGTAAGAAAAGCAGTTTTCCATTTTTCGTACATGTAAGAAAATCCCCCTTTGTCCCAAAAACGTTCATTTCAGTATACGTGGATATGTGGTGAATTTAGACCATAAGTATGAAAAAGGAATGAAAAAAATTAAAGGGTGAGAAAAATGAAGGAACCAAAAATCGGTTTAGCGCTTGGATCCGGAGGTGCAAAAGGTTTTGCTCACATAGGGGTAATAAAAGTGTTAAGGGAAGCTGGCATCCCTATTCACATGATAGCAGGTAGTAGTATAGGAGCGTTAATTGGTACATTTTATGCAGCGAGTTGTGACGTTGAAAGACTGTATAGATTGGCCGCTGTTTTTAAAAGGAAATATTATTTGGATTTTACAGTTCCTAAAATGGGATTTATTGCTGGAAAACGTATTAAAGATATGATTAAAATGTTTACATATAATAAAAATTTAGAAGAGTTAGATATCCCGACAGCTGTTGTGGCTACTGACATTTTGAAGGGGGAGAAAGTTGTTTTTACAAGTGGTCCGATTGCGGAGGCGGTTCGAGCTAGTATATCTGTACCAGGGGTGTTTGTTCCAGAAAAAATAGATGGCCGCTTATTAGTGGATGGAGGGGTAATTGACCGTATTCCCGTATCGGTTGTAAAAGATTTAGGTGCTGATATTGTTATTGCTGTTGATGTATCTCCAATTAAGGTGAATGGAGAGGTTACATCGATTTATGATGTAATTATGCAAAGTATTGAAATTATGCAACATGAACTTGTGATGAATCGGCAAATAGCATCAGATTTAATGATGCGGCCAGCAGTGGAACAATTTAGTTCGCGTGCTTTTACACATATTGAAGACATTATTAGGGTCGGAGAAGTGGAAGCGGAACAACATATTTCAAACATTTATTTACTAATTGAGCAGTGGAAGGAGAAACATAATGTTTAAGCGTTTTCGGTTTATATATGCAATTTTAATAGGGGTTATATTGGCGATGCTACTTGTTTATGTGCGCTTGCCGTATTATGTGACAAAACCAGGTATGGCCGCGAAATTAGCGCCGTACGTGCAAGTTGACGGTGGAACTAAAGAGTCTGGTGATTTCATGCTTGTCACTGTCTCAATGGGACCTGCTAATGTGGTGAACTTAATAGCCGCGCAATTTAATAAATATACACACGTTTCGAAGGCGGAAGAAATATTGCAAAAAGGCGAGAGTGATGAAGAATATCAATTTCGCCAAAATTATGCAATGAAAGATTCGCAAAATGCAGCAATCTATAATGCTTATAAACGTGCAAATCGCTCTGTTTCTTTTGAAAATAAAGGTGTACTAGTTGCTGGTGTAGCAAAGGGTATGCCGTCAGAGGGAAAGCTTAAGCTTGGAGATGTTATTATAGCTGTCGATGGAAAAATATTCGACAAGACGGAACAATTTATTGAGTATATGACAGGGAAAAAAGAAGGGGACACAGTAAATATTGAATACAAGCGGGGCGGAAAACAGTTTAAAGAAAATTTAAATGTAAAGACGATCCCTAATGGGAATGGACGCGTCGGTATAGGGGTCTCTATCGTTACGGAAAGAGAGTTAGTAGTAGATCCGAAAGTGAAAATTGATTCCCATGAAATAGGCGGTCCATCAGCGGGGTTAATGTTTACACTAGAAATTTATAATCAGCTCGTTGAAGAAGATTTAACAAACGGACATGAAATAGCTGGAACAGGTACAATCAATGATAAAGGAGAAATTGGTCCAATTGGTGGTATTCAGCAAAAAGTAGTAGCTGCTAGTGATGCGGGAGCTGAAGTGTTTTTTGCGCCAAATGAAAAAGGTGTAGAGAAATCGAATTATAAAGATGCTCTTGAAGCTGCGAAAGATATTAAAACGAAGATGAAAATTGTACCGGTGGACACACTGGATGATGCATTAACGTATTTGGAAAAAATGGGTGAAACAAAGTAAACCTCTCTGAAGAAGAGAGGTTTTTCTTATAGGAATTTTTTCGTTATTTCATCATAACGAATTGGATGATGCGTTGCGTCTTGTTTTAGCAGTTGTGTCCGCAAAGGTTCTTGCATTATGGAGAAATATACAGCATTTGATTTTCGTTCTATGTCTAAAGTTGGATGTTCGAATGTTTTTGTATGAGTAAGGATTGGGAGTTCTATTTTTTTCTTATTTCTAGAAAGATAAGTTTGTCCTTTTTGTGACATTCCGAGAAGACGGATATACGGCGCATGTTGCTCTATATTTGCTTTGTGTATTTCTTCCTTCGTTGTATTTGTTAAAATATGTGTACAAGCTCTTTGCAATCTAGTCCATGTATAACGTTTTGTTTTTAATGCTTCCATGAATGAATAGAAAGATGAACTGTTTTGTATTTTTGATAAAATACGATGCTCTAAACCTTCTTCCATTTCATATATATGTTGTAAGTCCTCTGAAGACATCGTCATAAGTTTGTATTTAAAAAATGAAAAGTATTTTTCCCAGTTATGTAACGTCCCGTAGTTTTGCTTGTAGTTTTCTAAAAGAGAAGCAGTCATTTTCGGGATAAAAGGCTCAATAGTTGTAGAGGAACTGTTTTCATTAAATAGCTGTTTGCGAATACTTGTTGCACTCGCAATATGTTGATCGTGAAATGTTTCATCATGATAATGAGAGGCGAATCTTTTTATAGTTTGTGCTTGCATCGAACTGTTTTGTAAGAGAATTGCTTTAATGTACTGTAAGCCTAAAATGTTATTTGGTTGTGACATATCCACGTTTTTTTCGGGTGGTAAGATGTGTAGAAAGGCTTCAGATGTAGCTTTCGCATAACTATTACCTGCATTCATAAGTTGCTTCACAAGACGATTAAAAGTCTCTTCTTCATTTTTTTGTATAGCGATGGTATTGTAGAAATTTTCAGCTTGTCCATCTTCACTACCGAAACAAATTTCAGAAACACCAAGGGCGTTTAAAATCGAAATTGCGCCATTTGCGAAAGTTTCGGCCTTTTGTGTTGCGAATGCATATGGAAGCTCTACAACGAGGTCTACGCCGTTTGTTAAGGCCATTTTGGTACGATACCATTTGGAGATGAGTGCGGGCTCACCACGCTGCAAAAAAGGACCACTCATAACGGCGATAATAATATCAGACTGTGTTAACTTTTTTGTTTGTTGCACATGATAAGCATGACCGTTATGAAAAGGGTTATATTCAACAACAATACCACTGGATTTTATGGTAATCTCTCCTTTCGATGTAGCATCTTTTTGGAAAACGTGATAGTCTATATATTATTTCCTATGATGACTTCATTATAGTGTAAAGAAAAAACATTGACAAATATAAAATGGCTAGCTATAATTTTGTTTGTTGCCTTGAGGTGATATGATATGAAATGGTCCATCCATCAATTGAATAAATTGAGAAATAAAGGATTGACATTAAATGAAATGGTAGATGTAAGTGAGCTAAAAGAGGTCGAGAAAGATATTCGTGAAATTAATCCTGCTCATGTAACAGGAAGAGTTGATTTTGGCTCCGGTAAGTTTACGTTTCATCTACATATAACTGGAAGCATGGTTTTACCATGTTCTCGCTCTTTAGTAGATGTGACATTACCATTTGACATTAAAACAACTGAGGTGTTCCAAACTTCGGAAGAAGAATTTGAAACAGAAGCTGAAATTCATTGTTTAGAAGGAGAAGTACTTGACTTACTGCCCGTAATCAAGGAAAATATACTTTTGGAGATTCCAATGCAAATTTTCAGTGATGATGTTTCTGGTGGAGCACCGATGCAAGGTCAAGACTGGCAAGTGATTTCGGAAGAAAACAAAGAAAAGACTGTTGATCCACGATTAGCAGGACTTGCAAAGTTTTTTGACAAATAATCGGAAGACTGGTTTAGGCCTTCATATGAAAATAACTATTTCTTTTAAGGAGGTGGGAAGAATGGCTGTACCTTTTAGAAGAACTTCTAAAACAGTAAAAAGAAAGCGTCGTACGCATTTCAAATTATCAGTACCTGGTATGGTAGAGTGCCCAAGCTGTGGTGAAGCGAAATTAGCTCACCGTGTATGTAAAGCATGCGGTACTTACAAAGGTAAAGAAGTAATCAGCAAGTAATTGCGGGAAAATAAACGTAGAAGATATCTTCTACGTTTATTTTTTTTGTCTTATTCTTTATTTGTTGTATTCTATCTTTTCTAGTAACTGCATATGCTTAATAAAAAATGCATAGGGAGGACTAGAGAGATGGCGACAACAAGACAAGACGCTTGGACTGATGATGAAGATTTGCTTCTGGCAGAAGTGGTACTCCGGCATATTCAAGAAGGTGGAACGCAACTTTCTGCCTTTAAAGAAGTGGGGAGACATTTGTCTCGCACACCAGCAGCATGTGGATTTAGGTGGAATTCTTATGTTAGAAAGCAATACAAAGAACGTATTGAAGAAGCAAAGCAACTTCGTAAAGTAGAAAATTATGAAGTGAAAGAGACAAAGGTATTAGAGCCTACATCAATTACATTGAATGATGTTATTGAATTTTTGCGAAATTATAAAGATGAAAGCTCTTTAATGGTGTTGCAACAACAAATTGAATCGTTGCAAACAGAGAAAGAACATCTTCTGGAGCGATTATCAGTATATGAGGAAGAATATAGAACATTACTTGATTATATCGATCAAAAAAGAAGTGTAATGGTAGCGGAAAGAAATGGCGCTCGCTCGAATGGAGAATTAGAAAAATTAAAGAAATAAAAACAGCTGCGTAACAGCTGTTTTTTTTGTTTCTTATGCAGATTCTTCGTTTGTAATCGCATTCGAATTTGTTTCTGGATGCCAAATATAAAAATCACCATCAGTTACTGATACTGGCTGGAAACTTAATTTATCCCAAAAACCAGATGACTGGATACGTGCTATCGTTTTAATTGGGAATTTTAGTTGTTTCGCATAATTAACAAGCATTTGTCCGAATCCTTGTTTTTGAAAAGTCGGCAATACTTCAAGTTTATAAAGTTCTAGGTAAGTACCTGTAATTTCAAATGGTTCTCCACCGTTCCTTTTCATATATAGACTCATACGTGCGATTAGCGATCCACCATAATAAATACCGTAAAATGGAGACTCACTATCATTTTCAATAATGTTTGCTTGTAATTCTTCCAACATGGATAGTTCTTGAGCTCCGCACCCTTTAAATTTTTTAAATTCATCTAATGTTTTATAATTGATGAGCAAGCGTTCAACTTTTGGGAATCCCATTACATCACGTCCTTTTCTTATCTTGTTGAATGCAGAAAAGTTAAAATATTTATAATAATATTATAACTCATTTTTAAATTTTTATGAAGAAGATAGAATATTTCTTTCATTATTTTTTTGAGGATTTGCTAAACTAAGAATAGAACTATGTATATAGGTAGTATATACGTAGTGAAAGAAGAGGTTGCATTTGTTAAAAGATAATTGAATCCTCAACTATGTAATTGTAATTTAATAAGATATAAAGGGGGAAAGGCAAGGGAACTTATATCACTTGTTAATATGAGTTCTTTGTGTGAAGATGAAAATTGGAATTGTTGGACCGGGAGCTATTGGTCTCCTATATACATTTTATTTACAAAAAAGTAATCAAGATGTTACGTTGTTTACAAGAAACGATAAGCAAGCAGAAGAATTAAACTTAACGGGTGTAACTTGTATTAGGAATGGAGAACGTGAAACGGTATTTCCATCTATTTTACCGATAGAAAGTATGCTGGATAAACAGTTAGATTATATATTTATTGCTGTAAAGCAATATCATGTAACTGATATATTACCTTTTGTGCAGGGAGAATCGTCATTAATCTTTTTGCAAAATGGAATGTCACATCTTCACGTTATGCGGAAAATAGGAAATGAACGTATAGCAGTCGGGATTGTGGAGCATGGTGCAAAAAAAGAGGATGGACATACAGTTCGTCATACTGGAATAGGTGTTACAAAGTTTGGTGTAGTGCGTGGTCAATCTAGTTGTTTTAAAAAGGTATTTAATTGTTTTCCTTTTGATTATTTTCCGATTCAGATAGAAGATGATTGGAAGGGGATTATGCGTAATAAATTAGTAGTCAATGTATGTATTAATCCGTTGACGGCATTATTGCGGGTTGAGAACGGGGAGTTAATTTCAAACCCGCTTTTTTATCAAATGATGGAGCAAGTATTTCAGGAAGTTGCATTTCTTGTTAAAGAAGAAGATAAGGAAATGCTATGGAAAATGGTATGCCAAGTATGTGAAAAAACATCCCATAATACTTCATCTATGTTAGCGGACGTAAGAGCGAATAGACAAACGGAAGTTAATGCGATTGTTGGATATGTATTAGAAGAAGCTAAGGAACAACAACAATCTGTTCCGACACTTCAATTTTTGTTCAATGCAATAAAAGGAATGGAATTATAAGTGTTTTTCTTTGCTTTTACGTGAAACATTGAATACAATGTGGGTTGGTGAGAGAACAGGATACGAAAGGAAGAATTATATGGAGATAAAAGAAATCTCTGTTCCACTACAAGGTGTTGTAGCGGACTATATGAACGGTAAAAAAGAGATACAGTCATGTTTTGATTATCTGTTAACAGAGGATGCTTTTAAACAGCGTTTACATGATTTACGTGAGAGAGAGTTTTTCCGTCAAGATTTAGTAACGCATTTATTAGAATATAATACACAATTGCAAGCGGGAGAATTTACAATTCAAAATATAAAAGCGCTTGAAGATGAAAATACATATGTAGTTATAGCTGGACAACAAGCTGGGTTATTAACTGGTCCGCTTTATACAGTTCATAAGATCATTTCAATTTTACAGCTTGCAAAAGAAAAAGAAGAGAGCTTAGGGGTTCGGGTTGTTCCTGTCTTTTGGATTGCTGGTGAAGACCATGATATGGATGAAATTAATCATACATTTGTAATGAAAAATAAAAAAATAAAAAAGACCATTTTTCATGATCGTTATCCGAAAAAGGCGAGTGCTTCTGAGTCTGAGTTTTCTATTGAAGACTGTAGAAAATGGGTCGAAGAGATTTTTAAAACATATCCGGAAACGAATTTTACAAAGGATGTATTACAATTTGTTGATGATGCTTTAGGTAAATCGCATACATATGTAGATTTCTTTGCGCACCTTATTACGAAAATGTTCGCAAATTCTGGTTTAATTCTTGTAGATTCACATCATCCTGCATTAAGAAAATTAGAAGTGCCGTTTTTACAACAAATTATAAGTAAATATAAAGAAATTCAAGTAGGACTTCGTAATCAACAGGAAGTACTTAAGGAATTAGGATTTAAACCGATTATTGAAACGAAGACAAATGCAGTGCATATATTTATGGAAATTGATAATGAGCGAGTATTGCTTGAAGAGAATCAAGGGAAGTTTATTGGAAAAGATGGAGTGCATTCATTTTCGTATGAAGAATTGATGGAAGAGATGGAAAGAAGTCCAGAACGTTTTAGTAATAATGTTGTAACGCGCCCTCTTATGCAAGAATATGTGTTTCCTACGTTAGCGTTTATTGGCGGTCCAGGGGAGTTAGCTTATTGGAGTGAATTGCAACAAGTGTTTCATACGGTAGGTTTCCAAATGCCACCTGTTGTTCCGCGGCTTACAATTACTTATATGGAGCGAGATATAGCGACAGATTTATATGATTTAGATTTGCAAGAAATTGATCCATTTCTAAATAATATAGATAATCTGCGTGACAATTGGCTTTCTAATCAAATAGAGGAACCGATAGACGAGCGATTTATAGAAGCGAAAAAAGAAATAATGGATATTCATACATCATTACAACAATTCGTGAAAAAAATAGATCCAGGGTTAAATGAGTTTGCGGGGAAAAATGAACTGAAAATTAATGAGCAAATTGAACTGTTAGAAAAAATGTTGAAAAGAAATGTTGAGAAGAAACATGAGGTTCAACTGAATAAATTCCGCCGTTTACAATTCGCGCTTCGTCCATTAGGAGCACCGCAAGAACGTGTGTGGAATGTGTGTTATTATTTAAATCAGTTCGGCCTTGATTTTGTTGACCGGGTAATGGAACAATCTTTTTCGTGGGATGGAAAACATCATGTAATAAAACTATAGAATCTTGCTCTTTTGAGCAGGATTTTATTTTTATTCTGTTGAATTAACTGTGAAGTGAAATATTTCTGAATTATCCATCTTATGTTAATGTAATGAATCGCTATGTATCAGGTATATATATATGACAAAATAGCACAAAATGTAAACGGATTAATATCTTTTTCGACAGGTTTTTGTTTAAATTCCCGCAAAAAATGATAAAATTTAGTATATAATAAAATAAAATAGCGATTTGTATAGCGTACTACCTTGTTGGAAGTTAAATGAGTCGTTCTTTAGTAGCATTTCATCCTCTAGTAGTAAATTGTGTTTGTAGAGTGAGAAATGTATTTAACATAATTAATTGGAAAAAGAGTAGGTGCAGCAATGTTCAAACACGTAACAGTACTTTTGAAAGAAACAGTAGATGGCTTAGATATAAAACCGAGTGGTACATATGTAGATTGTACACTGGGTGGAGGAGGACATAGTTCTTATTTATTATCTCAGCTAACAGATGGTGGAAAGTTAATAGCATTTGATCAAGATGAAATAGCGATTCAAAATGCGAAGGAAAAATTTTCTTCTTATGGTGAACAATTTGTAACAGTGAAGAGCAACTTCCGTTATTTATCTGAAAAACTACATGAATTAGGTATCACAGAAGTAGACGGGATTTTATTCGATTTAGGTGTTTCATCCCCACAATTAGATACACCAGAGCGTGGCTTTAGTTATCATCATGATGCACCGTTAGATATGCGGATGGATCAAGATGCCCCATTAACAGCATATGATGTTGTGAACAGCTGGTCATATGAACAACTCGTAAGAATTTTCTTCCAATACGGAGAAGAAAAATTTTCAAAGCAAATAACAAGGAAAATTGAAGCTTATCGCGAGAATAAGGCTATTGAAACGACAGGAGAATTAGTGGAATTAATTAAAGAAGGTATTCCAGCTCCGGCACGTAGAACAGGTGGACATCCTGCGAAGCGAGTATTTCAAGCGATTCGTATTGCTGTAAATGATGAATTAAAAGTATTTGAAGAAGCGTTGGAATCTGCAATTGATATGGTCAAGCCTGGTGGAAGAGTTAGTGTTATAACATTCCATTCTTTAGAAGATCGTATTTGTAAAACGACGTTTAAGCGAAATAGCACAACGCCGCAATTACCACAGGGACTACCGATTATTCCGGATGAATTTAAGCCGAAATTAAAGCTTATTACAAGGAAACCGATTTTACCTTCTGACATTGAATTAGAAGAAAATAATCGAGCGCGTTCTGCGAAGTTGAGAATCGCTGAAAAACGATAAAAAGGAGAGAGAGGTATGACTAATTTAGCTGTAAAGTATAAACAACAGGCGCAAGAAGAGGTACAAATTCAAGCGCCGCCACAGCAGATGGTTAAGCCAAAAGTTAAAACGAAAATTACAAGAATTGAAAAGCTATTGTACGTAACGTTTATTGGATTTTTATTATATGCTTGTGTAGCTTTTATTGGGAATAAAGCGGGTCTATATCAAGTTAATGTAGAAGCAGCGACGATAGAAGAACAAATTGTGAAAAAACAAAAGGAAAATCAAGAATTGCAGGCTGAAGTAGAAAAGTTAAGTCGTTATGAACGTATCGCTGAAGTTGCAAAAAAACACGGGCTAGAAATTAATGCGAATAATGTGAAAGGCCTAAAGTAAGGCAAATAGGTGTGAAGAAAAGATGAAGAGAAATATGACTAAATTTCATACCAATAAGGGAGCAGGTTATTTTATGATATTTTTCCTCCTGCTCTTTTTGCTGTTATTAGCCCGATTTTTTTACATACAAGCAACAGGAACAGTGGACAATCATGATTTGAAGAAACTTGCTGAGCAGAAACATAGTAAAAAAGGAGTTCTCGAAGCGAATCGAGGAACAATTTATGATCAAAATGGTCATGTACTAGCGCAAGACGCAAATTCTTATAAACTTGTAGCCGAGTTAAAAGGAGCTAACGCCGTTAAGGATAAAGAGGATACTGCAAAGAAAATCGCAGGAGTACTCGGAAAAGATGAAGATAAAATTTTAGCTACTTTAAATAAAGAAGGCAAAAGTCAAGTGGAATTTGGAACATTGGGTAAAGACTTGACGAAAGAAAAGAAAGAACAAATAGAAGCATTGAAATTGCCGGGAATATCTTTTATTACCGAAAATGCGAGAGTGTATCCAAACGGTGATTTCGCATCTTACGTCATAGGTCATGCGAAACCTGATGAAAATGGAATCTCAGTCGGTCAATTTGGCTTAGAAAAGAGTTTGGATAAATATTTAGGTGCTTCTAATGGTGAGGTAGCTTATACAGGTGACCGTAAAGGAGTATCTCTTGACGGTGGGAAAGTGAATGTAAAGGCACCTAAAAATGGAGATAATGTGTATTTAACGCTTGACCAACGTATTCAAAGTTATTTAGAAGACGCAATGAAAGAAGCGAGTAAACATTATGAACCAGAAAATTTAATAGGGATTGTTGCGGATCCGAAGACAGGGAAAATATTAGCGATGTCTAGTAAACCTAGTTATGACCCTAATGATCGTCAAATTAAATATTTCTTCAACGACGCCATTGCAAATGCGTTTGAACCGGGATCAACAATGAAGATTTTCACATTAGCGGCGGCCATTAATGAAGGTGTATACAATGGGCAAGACTTTTATCAGTCTGGTACATATCAAGTTGGTAATCGCAAAATAAAAGATCATAACGGCGGCGCCGGATGGGGTTCTATTACTTTTGATGAAGGGGTAGAGCGATCTTCAAACGTAGCGTTCGCAATTTTAGGGGATCAAAAACTTGGTCCAGAGCGTTTTCGAAAATATATTCACGGTTTTGGATTAGATGAAAAAACAAACATTGATTTATCTGGTGAAGGGTCAAATACAATTTTATTTGATCAACAAATACAACAAGTAACAACGGCATTTGGACAAGGTTCTACAGTTACACCAATTCAACTTGTACAAGCTGCAACAGCAATTGCAAATGATGGTAAAATGATGAAACCTTATACAATTGATAAAATTGTGGATCCAATAACAGGTAAAGTACAGCTAGAGCATAAACCAGAAGAAGTAGGAAAACCTGTTACCAAAGAGACAGCCGCACAAGTAAGGCAATTACTAGAACGTGTTGTTACATCACCGAAAGGAACAGGAACTGCATATAAAGTTGATGGGTATTCAGTCGGGGGGAAAACAGGTACAGCACAAATTCCTGACGGGAAAGGTGGCTATATGACGGGAAGAGAGAATTATATATTCTCATTCTTAGGTATGGCACCGATGGACGATCCGCAACTTGTTGTGTATGTGGCCGTTAAACAACCAAAATTAAAAGATGATGAAAACGGGGCTAAACCTTTAGCTGATATCTTTAAATATGTAACGAAAAATAGCTTAGAGTACTTAAAGATTAAGCCGAATGAAGTAAAAGACCCGAAAAAATATGTGAAAGAACAACAAACTGTCGTTCCAGATGTAACCGGAAAAACGATGGAAGAAGCGAAAAAAACAATTGATAAAGCAAAACTTCGTCCAATCGTATTAGGTGAAGGTAAAGTGCAGCAGCAAGTGCCAAAAGCAACTGAACAAACATTAAAGGGTGATCGAGTCTTCTTAGTAGGAGATAAGCCTACAATGCCAAATATACAGGGATGGGCACTGCGTGATGTTATGAATTTAGCAAAAACATTAAAGCTTAACTTAAAACCTTCTGGTACAGGGTATGTAACGGAACAAAGTGTGGCGGAAGGGACATTGTTGCAACCTGGTACAGAATTAGGTGTAACACTCGTACCACCACTTGAACCGCAACAAGAAGCAGAAAAGCCATAATGGTAATAGGGAAGAAGTTCTAATTAAATAAGTACAAGCATATATTGGAACAAGCTAGGCGTAAGGGAGGCTTGTTCCAATATGCGTGTATCAAATGTAACAGTTAGAAAACGACTTATTTTTATACTTATATCGGGTATACTCATTTTCACCATTATCGATATTCGTCTTGGATATGTGCAATTTTTTCTTGGAAATATGTTAACGGATCGTGCGAAGGATTCATGGAGTCGTAATATTACTTTTGAACCAGAGCGAGGGAAAATTTTAGATCGAAATGGTGTGGAGCTTGCTACGAATAAAAGTGCACCGACCGTCTTTGTTGTGCCGAGGCAAATTGAAAAACCAGCAGAGACTGCAGAGAAGTTAGCTGCAGTATTAGGTGTGGAAAAAGATGATGTTTATAAGCGGATTACAAAAAAAGAATCGATTGTAAGGCTTGATAAAGGCGGAAGGAAAATATCGCATGACAAAGCGAAAGAAGTACGCGGATTAAGTTTAAAGGGTGTCTACATTGCAGAGGATTCTATCCGGTACTATCCATTCGGTAATTTTTTATCACACGTATTAGGATTTGCGGGCAGTGATAATCAAGGGCTTATGGGACTAGAGAAATATTATGATAAAGAGCTAAATGGTGATAAAGGTCATGTGCGATTTTTTGCAGACGCGAAAGGACAGAGAATGCCTAACGTTGGAGATGATTTCAAAAAACCAGAAGCCGGCTTGAATTTAGGATTAACAATTGATTCACGCATTACGAGGATTATGGAAAGAGAAATGAATATTGCGGAATCAACGTATAATCCTGACGGTATGATAGCAATTGCAATGAATCCGAAAAATGGTGAAATTTTAGGTATGTCAAGTCGACCAAGTTTTGATCCAGCAGATTTCCAAAGTGTTTCTCCGGAAGTATATAACAGAAACTTACCTGTATGGAGTACGTATGAGCCGGGGTCAACATTTAAGATTATTACATTAGCTGCAGCCTTGAATGAAAATTTAGTAGACTTAGAGAAAGATACATTTTATGATGATGGGGCAGCTGAAGTTGGCGGAGCTAGATTGCGGTGTTGGAAAGCTGGAGGCCATGGTAGCCAAACGTTTTTAGAGGTAGTTCAAAACTCTTGTAACCCAGGATTTATTGAACTCGGTGATCGTCTTGGTAAAGATCGATTGTTTAAATACATTCGCAATTTCGGGTTTGGACAGAAGACCGGAATTGATTTACAAGGTGAAGGTAGCGGTATTTTATTTAATTTAGATAAAGTTGGTCCAGTCGAGCAAGCGACGACTTCATTTGGGCAAGGTGTTTCTGTTACACCGATTCAACAAGTAGCAGCTGTAGCGGCCGCTGTAAATGGTGGAACTTTGTATCAGCCATATATAGCGAAGGAATTTATTGATCCGAAGAATAATCAAGTTGTCAGCAAAAAGACACCTGTTGCGAAAAGGGAAGTTATTTCCAAGGAAACTTCAGAGAAAGTTCGTTACGCATTAGAGAATGTTGTAGCGAAAGGTTCGGGTAAAGGGGCTTATATTGATGGATATCGTGTAGGTGGAAAAACTGGAACTGCTCAAAAGGTGAAAGATGGAAAATATTTAGATAATAACTATATTGTATCATTTATCGGTTTTGCTCCAGCTGACGATCCGCAAATTGTTGTTTATGTAGCAGTGGATAATCCAAAAGGAGTCACTCAATTTGGTGGAGTTGTAGCAGCACCTATTGTTGGGAATATTCTTCGTGACGCACTTCCTGTAATGGGAGTGGAACCGAGAAAAGAGCAAGTTGAGAAAGAATATAAATGGGGCGATACACCAACTGTGGAAGTTCCGAATTTAATTGGTATGAAAAAGAAAGATTTACAAACGCAACTTGTAGACTTGAAGCTTGATATAAGTGGTGATGGTGGGAAAGTAATTAAACAATCACCAGAAGCAGGAGCTAAAGTAAAAGAGGGTTCAAAAGTTAGAATTTACTTCGGGAATTAAAGGTAACTGATTGTGTTTTATGGTACAATTGGTGGAAGTGAGTTCTTTATAGAAAAATTGCTTTACTTGAGACGATAAGTGTCTCATTAATAAATAAATCTATTGATTAGACTATAGTAGCACTTACCTCCTATTTTTATATAACTAGGAGGTAACGTGTTACTTGCTAAAATAAGAGATAAATAAACAATGTAGAGAGGGTTTAGTGAAATGAAGTTGCATACACTTGTATCATGTTTGCATGATTTTCCAGTTGTTCCAACAGAAAATCCAGAAATAACATCTATTGAAGCGGATTCACGTAAAGTGAAAGAGGGAAGCTTATTTATATGTATGAAAGGATATACGGTTGATAGCCATGACTTTGCTAAGCAAGCAGCCGCACAAGGAGCGGCTGCTATTGTTGCGGAAAGACCAATTGATGTTGACGTTCCAGTTGTACTTGTGAAAAATACTTTTCGTTCGCTAGCGGTTTTAGCTGATTATTTTTATGGCCAACCAACGCACAAGTTACATTTAATCGGTATTACAGGTACAAATGGAAAGACAACAACATCGCATATTATGGATGAAATTATGCGCGCATATGGTCATAAAACAGGGCTAATTGGAACGATTAATATGAAAATCGGTGATGAAACATTTGAGGTGAAAAATACAACACCAGATGCACTAACACTTCAACAGACATTTTCAAAAATGGTTGAACAAGGTGTGGATAGCACAGTAATGGAAGTTTCGTCTCATGCTTTAGATCTTGGCCGTGTACACGGGTGCGATTATGATGTTGCAGTATTTACGAATTTAACACAAGATCATTTAGACTATCATAAAACGATGGAAGAATATAAACATGCGAAAGGGTTGCTTTTCGCACAGCTTGGCAATAGTTATCATCATAATCGTGAAAAATACGCTATATTAAACAGTGATGATCCAGTAGCAGAAGAGTATATGAGAAGTACAGCAGCTACTGTTGTAACATACGGTATAGATGTTGCAAGCGACATTATGGCACGAGATATCGTAATGACGAGTGGCGGTACAACATTTACACTTGTAACACCGTATGAAACTGTAAATGTTACGATGAAATTAATTGGTAAGTTTAATGTATACAACGTGTTAGCTGCTACAGCAGCAGGTCTTGTTTCAGGAGTGAGCTTACAAACAATTATTGATGTAATTAAAGAGCTTGCTGGCGTTCCTGGACGTTTTGAAGTTGTTGATGGTGGACAAAATTACACAGTTATTGTTGACTATGCGCATACACCTGATAGCTTAGAGAACGTACTAAAGACAGCAAAACAGTTTGCAAAAGGCGATGTATATTGTATCGTTGGTTGCGGTGGTGATAGAGATAGAACGAAAAGACCAATAATGGCAAGTGTCGCAACCGAATATGCAACTCATGCAATTTATACATCAGATAATCCAAGAAGTGAAGATCCGAAGGCTATTTTAGATGATATGGTAAATGATGTGAATGGGAATAATTATGAAGTAATTGTCGATCGAAAAGAAGCGATACGTTCCGCTATCTCGAAAGTAAAAGCAGAAGATATTATTATTATTGCTGGTAAAGGGCATGAAACGTATCAAATTATTGGTAAAGAAGTTCATCATTTTGACGATCGTGAAGTTGCTAAAGAAGCAATCACGGAGCGTTTAAACAACGAAGTGTAACAGCATGAGAGGAGGACTACATGTGCTTGAACAAGGTTTATTAGTAACGGCTGGGGTAGCATTTTTAATTTCTGTTGCCCTTTCGCCATTATTTATTCCATTTTTAAGAAAGTTAAAGTTCGGACAGAGTATTCGTGACGAAGGACCGAAGTCACACCAAAAGAAATCAGGGACACCAACGATGGGTGGTATTGTCATATATGTATCTATGATGGTGACTACGCTTATTATGGCGATTAAATTTAACAATTTAGGTGCAGAAGTATCATTGTTATTATTAGTTACATTTGGGTACGGATTAATCGGATTTTTAGATGACTACATAAAAGTAGTAAAGAAAAGAAATCTTGGTTTAACATCAAAACAAAAATTGATTGGTCAACTTGTAATTGCTATTGCGTTCTTTTTAATTGGAAAAGGGCAAGCATTTCACACGTATATCATGATTCCAGGAACTGATGTTAAATTTGAATTAGGCTGGGCGTATTTTGTTCTCGTATTATTTATGCTTATTGGTGGATCAAATGCGGTTAATTTAACAGATGGTTTAGATGGTTTATTATCAGGAACAGCTGCTATTGCATTCGGAGCATTTAGTATTATTGCTGTAGCTCAAGAACAATTTGGGGTAGCGATTTTCTGTATGGCAGTTGTAGGAGCTGTACTTGGATTTTTAGTATTCAATGCGAATCCAGCGAAAGTATTTATGGGGGATACAGGTTCTCTAGCTTTAGGTGGTGCTATCGCAGCTGTAGCGATTTTGTTAAAACAAGAATTGTTACTCGTTATTATTGGCGGTGTATTCGTAGCGGAAACGTTATCTGTTATTATCCAAGTTATTTCGTTCAAAACAACAGGAAAGCGTGTTTTTAAAATGAGTCCATTACATCATCATTATGAATTATGTGGTTGGTCAGAGTGGCGCGTTGTTGTAACGTTTTGGTCTGTAGGATTTTTATTAGCTGTGCTAGGAATTTATATCGGGGTGTGGATGTAATTGAAAACTGTAACTGAATATCAAAATAAAAATGTTCTTGTATTAGGTATTGCTAAAAGTGGTTATGCAGCAGCTACTTTATTAAAAAAGTTAGGGGCAAACGTCATTGTAAATGATGGGAAACCATTAGCGGGTAATGTGCTTGCAGCTGAGTTACAAGCGGAAGGAATGGATGTTGTGTGTGGTGGGCATCCATTAGAATTGCTGGAGAGAAACATTTCACTTGTCGTAAAAAATCCAGGAATTCCATATTCTAATCCACTCTTAGTGGCGGCGAAAGAAAAACAAATTCCAATTGTAACTGAGGTTGAATTAGCATATTCCATTTCAGCAGCACCGTTTGTTGGGATTACGGGATCTAACGGTAAAACAACAACGACAATGTTAACGTTTGAAATGTTAAAAGAAGGACAAAAGCACCCAGTTATTGCGGGGAATATAGGTACTGTAGCTTGTGAAGTTGCACAATTGGCGAAGGAAAATGAAGTTGTCGTTACGGAACTTTCATCGTTTCAATTGATGGGAGTGGAATCGTTCCAACCAAAAATTGCAGCCTTTTTAAATTTATTTGAAGCGCATTTAGATTATCACGGGACGAAGAAAGAGTATGGTTTGGCAAAAGCGAATATTTTCAAAAACCAAACTGAAGCAGATTATAGTATAATTAACGCAGATGATGCAGATGTCATGGCGTTATCGGCATATAGTAAAGGACAGAAAGTATTATTTTCGACGACGAAAGAAATTGAAGATGGTGCGTATATAAAAGATAACGCTCTTTATTTTAAAGGCGAAAAAGTAGTTAAAGTAAGTGATATTGTTTTACCTGGTAAGCACAATTTAGAAAATATTTTAGCAGCAATGAGTATTGCTAAATTACTAGGTGTTTCTAATGAAGCAATTACTGCTGTGTTAAAAATTTTTACAGGTGTAAAACATCGCTTAGAATATGTAACAACGATTAATAATCGTAAATTTTATAATGATTCAAAAGCGACGAATATGCTAGCGACAGAAAAAGCATTATCTGCATTTACACAACCGATTGTATTATTGGCTGGTGGACTTGATCGTGGTAATGAATTTGATGATTTAATTCCATATTTTAAACATGTCAAAGCGATTGTGACATTTGGACAAACTGCACCAAAATTAGTAAGAGCGGCAGAAAAAGCAGGATTAGATGTAATTGAAAGTGTCGATACTTTAGATGATGCAGTAGTGAAAGCTTATGCTCATTCTACCGATGGTGATGTAATTCTTCTTTCACCAGCATGTGCAAGCTGGGATCAATTTAAAACATTTGAAGAAAGAGGAGACATTTTTATACAAGCTGTGCATAAACTTATATAAAGTAAATCAAAACATCAGTAGGCTAACACCTACTGATGTTTTGTTACATAGGGCAAAGGTTCTGCCCAAAGAGGTGGTGTTCATGGGTAATGAAGAAAACGCCTGATTTTATTCTCATCATCGTTACACTTGCGTTGTTAACAATCGGAATGATTATGGTTTATAGTGCGAGTGCGGTTTGGGCCTCTTATAAAATGGGGGATTCATTCTTTTTTGCAAAAAGACAATTGTTATTTGCAAGTCTTGGGGTAGTAGCTATGTTTTTTCTGATGAAAATTGATTATTGGGTATGGCGTACGTATTCAAAAGTAATTTTACTAGTTTGTTTCGTTCTTCTTATTCTAGTTCTTATTCCTGGAGTAGGTCTCGTTCGTGGAGGGGCGCGAAGTTGGATTGGAATCGGGGCATTTTCTATCCAACCGTCAGAGTTTATGAAATTCGCGATGATTATTTTCTTAGCAAAATTTTTAGCGGAACGACAAAAATTAATTACATCTTTTAAACGAGGTTTACTACCGGCTCTTAGTTTTGTATTTCTTGCTTTTGGGATAATTATGTTACAGCCAGATCTTGGTACGGGAACGGTAATGATTGGGACATGTATTATTATGATATTTATTTCGGGAGCAAGGGTCTTTCACTTTGCAATGTTTGGTTTGCTTGGTGCAGCGGGATTTGTAGGGTTAATTGCATCAGCGCCATATCGAATGAAACGCATCACATCATATTTAGATCCGTGGTCGGATCCGCTCGGAAGTGGATTTCAAATTATCCAATCGTTACTCGCAATTGGACCTGGTGGTTTATTTGGGCTTGGACTTGGACAAAGTAGACAAAAATTTCTTTATTTACCTGAACCACAAACAGACTTTATATTTGCAATCTTATCCGAGGAATTAGGTTTTATTGGTGGTTCATTTGTGTTATTATTATTTAGTCTATTATTATGGCGTGGGATTCGTATAGCATTAGGAGCGCCAGATTTATATGGTACGTTTTTAGCAGTAGGTATTGTGGCGATGATTGCGATTCAAGTAATGATTAATGTTGGTGTTGTAACAGGACTGATGCCTGTTACCGGTATTACTTTGCCATTTTTAAGTTATGGTGGATCAAGTTTGACCTTAATGTTAATGGCAGTAGGTGTATTATTGAATATAAGTCGCCATTCTCGCTATTAAACCCTGTTTAAAAGACAGGGTTTTTCGTGTGTGTGTGAAAATACAATATGTATATAGAAATAAATACGATTGAATAAGAACAGGGAAGTGGAGGAATCAGTAGTGCGAGTATTAGTAAGTGGTGGGGGTACTGGAGGACATATTTATCCAGCTCTTGCTTTAATTAGAGAAATAAAAAAACTAAATCCGGAAGCAAGATTTTTATACATTGGTACAGAGAATGGATTAGAGAGTACCATCGTACCGAAAGCGGGTATTCCGTTCCAATCTATTGTTATAAGTGGATTTAAACGAAAAATATCTCTTGATAATGTAAAAACAGTGATGCGTTTCCTAAAAGGTGTTCAAGATAGTAAACGATATATTCGTCGTTTTAACCCTGATATTGTGATTGGTACGGGTGGATACGTATGTGGGCCAGTTGTATATGCTGCGGCTAAATTAGGTATTCCGACTATTGTCCATGAACAAAATAGTGTACCTGGTGTAACGAATAAATTTTTAAGTCGTTATGTCGATAAAGTTGCAGTTTGTTTTGAAGCAGCTGCAGAACATTTTCCACAGTCAAAAGTGGTTATGACAGGTAATCCACGTGCATCAGAAGTAATGGACCAAAATGGAATGAAAGGAAAACGTTCGGTAGGACTATCCCTTTCTAAAAAATCCGTGCTTATTTTTGGTGGGAGCCGCGGGGCTAGACCGATTAACGATGCTTTTGTAGAAGCGATTGAACAATTTGGGAATAAAAGTTACGAAGTATTATATGTAACAGGCGAAGTACATTATGATAAAGTTATGGAAGTCGTGAAACAAAAAGGGAATCCGAATAATGTTATTATTAAACCTTTTATTCATAATATGCCAGAGGTACTGACGGGTGTAGATCTTGTTGTTTCAAGGGCAGGGGCTACAACGCTTGCAGAATTAACAGCGTTAGGAAAGCCGAGTGTATTAATTCCAAGTCCGTACGTAACAAATAACCATCAAGAAAAAAATGCACGATCAGTTGTTGATAAAGGAGCAGCTAAAATGCTACTTGAAAAAGATTTAACATCTGAAACGCTTATTCGTGACATTGATGAGATTTTATTGGATACACAAACATTACAAAATATGAAACTGGCTACTAAGCAACTTGGTATTCCAGATGCAGCAAATAAGCTATATGAAGTAATGAACAAGCTTATTAAAAAATAACATTAGGTGAACGCCCCGCATATTACTGTAATAAGGAGACTTGATATGGGGGAGATTGTCTATGGAACAATTAGTAAAAGAGCTTTTAGAAGCAAATGTTGGTCGCGTGTTAGTTAATGAACCGTTAGCGCGTTACACGACTATGAAAATAGGCGGACCAGCTGATATTTTAATTGTACCAAAGCATGTTGCTGGTATTGAGAAGACTCTAGAGTTAGTAAAGAAGTACAAGACAAGGTGGACTGCAATTGGTCGTGGTTCAAATCTTCTCGTATCTGATCAAGGTATAGAAGGTGTGGTTATTCGTTTAGGAGAAGGATTAGACCATTTAGAAGTCGAAAAACATAGAGTAAGAGTCGGTGCTGGATATCCCCTTATTAAATTATCAACTTTACTTAGTCGACAGGGATTAGCGGGCCTGGAATTTGCAAGTGGTATTCCAGGAAGTGTTGGCGGTGCAGTGTATATGAATGCAGGCGCTCATAAGTCCGACATATCGAGTGTATTAACGAAAGCTCGTATTTTGTTTGACAATGGAACAATTAATTGGTTGACGAATACCGAAATGGGCTTTTCTTATCGCACATCTGTATTGCAAATGAAACGCCCTGGTATTGTTTTGGAAGCTGAATTCCAATTGGAGGTAGGCGAACGCGAGGAAATTGTAAGAAGCATGCAAAAGAATAAAGAGTATCGCCGTGAAACGCAGCCTTGGAATCACCCTTGTGCAGGAAGTATATTTCGAAATCCAGTCCCCTATTTTGCAGGAGATTTAATAGAAAAATCAGGGCTTCGTGGTTATACAATAGGTGGAGCTCAAATTTCTGAAATGCATGGGAATTTTATTGTTAATACTGGTGTGGCCTCAGCGCAAGATGTATTAGACTTAATCGCATTGGTAAAGCGTACAATTAAAGATAAATTTGGTGTTGATATGCATACAGAAGTAGAAATAATTGGAAGATAACGGTTGTTCGTTCCGCTCATTATCATTTATGTTATAATAAGAAGATAAGAACGGCATGAGGAACATGCCGTTCTTTATGTTACATAGGGGGATCGTACATGAAAAATAGTAAAGTGATTAAACTACAAGATCGTGTACCAAAATTAAAGAATCAAAATAAAAAAAATAAGAAACCTGTTAATCATCGGTTAATTTTATACATATCGATTTTATTTTTATTAGTACTCTTTTTAATTTATTTTCGGTCTCCGCTTAGTAATATAAAAAAGATAAGTGTCTTTGGAAATCATTATATGACAGATGAACAAGTTATGAAGGAATCAGGTGTGACATATGATACGAGTTATTTCCGAGTAACAGCACATAAAGCAGAAGAAAACTTAACGAAACGAAAAGAAATTAAAGAGGTAAATGTAAAAAAACGTTTCCCAAACAAAATTGATGTTCATATCGAAGAATATTTAACAATTGGCTATATAAACAAAGATGGGAAATTACAACCGTTATTAGAAAATGGGAAAACACTCGATGTACTTCCGAACGGAAAGCTTCCAGTTGCAGCACCAATTTTTGAACCATTTAAAGAGGAAAAAATGAAGGAATTAATTGCAGAACTAGAAAAATTAACGCCAACTATTTTAAGGTCTATTTCTGAAATTCGTTATACACCAACGAACGCAAATGAAGATCATCTTACTTTATATATGAATGAAGGATATGAAGTGAGCACCACTATTCAAAATTTCGCAAAGCGAATGGAAGCTTATCCACTTATTTTAAAAACAATTGAACCTGGTAAGAAGGTTTTAATTGACTTAGAAGTGGGTGCATATACGAAGGAACTAGGTGCTGAAGAAAAGAAAGAATAGAATGATAGTTTTTACTGCGTTATTACGTATGAAATGAAACAAACGTTCTTTTATATGGATGCTAATTTGCAAGAATGCTTAATTTGATGAAAAAAATGTAAATTTTCTTAGATTCATACTAGGATTGGTACAAGTTTCACTTTTCTACAAGTACATCTTAGTGTAGACTTATACTTGGCGGTAATCTTTACACTTGAAATATAATTATTTCAAGATAGAGCAGTTATTCACAGGTTACTGCGATATTCTTAAATGAATGTTAAATAAAAATAAGAAAAATATAGGGTTAAAAAAGGGAAACGTACAAAGACGTTGAATATTTTTCTTATAAATAGTAAAGTTGCGATTGTTGTTCCATATATTGAGTTGTATGGTATAAATAAAGAAGGAGGTGCCAAAGAATGAACAGCAATGAAATATATGTTAGTCTTGACATCGGTACATCCAATGTTAAAGTCATCATTGGTGAAATGGTTAATGATAGCTTAAACATTATTGGTGTTGGAAACGTAAAATCAAATGGTTTGAAAAAGGGATCGATAGTTGATATAGATGAAACTGTTCGATCAATTAAAAAAGCAATTGAACAAGCTGAGCGCATGGTGGGTATCCACATTGAGCAAGTTGTAGTAGGTGTCAATGCAAACCAGGTACAGTTGCTCCCGTGTCACGGAGTAGTCGCTGTTTCAAATGAAGATCGTGAAATCGGGAATGAAGATGTCTTACGCGTTCTAGATGCAGCGCAAGTTGTGTCAATTGCTCCTGAACGTGAATTTATTGATGTGGTACCTCGACAGTTCATTGTAGACGGTCTTGACGAGATTAACGATCCACGCGGGATGATCGGTGTAAGATTAGAAATGGAAGGTACACTTATTACAGGCTCGAGAACTTTACTACATAACCTACTTCGTTGTGTAGAAAAAGCAGGTCTTGAAATTGTTGATATTTGTCTGCAACCTTTAGCGGCAGCGACAGTTGCGTTATCTTCGGATGAAAGAAATAGAGGGGTAGCCCTTGTTGATATGGGTGGAGGATCTACAACCTTATCTATTTTTAAAGATGGAGAGTTGCAAGCAACGAGCGTATTGCCATTAGGTGGAGATCATATAACGAAGGATATAGCGATTGGGCTGAAAACTTCAACAGAAAATGCAGATCAAATTAAGCTGAAATATGGACATGCTTTTTATGATACAGCATCTGAAGAAGAGATGTTTACGGTTCCTATTATGGGAAGCGATCAAACAGAACAATATTCTCAGTTGGAATTATCGGATATAATAGAGGCTCGTGTAGAGGAAATTTTAATGTTTGTTCAAGATGAAGTGCATAAGTTAGGAGTAAAGCAAGCTGCTTCTGGATATGTACTAACTGGTGGGATAGCTTCTATGCCAGGTGTTCTTGATCTTGCATACGATATTTTACATGAAAATGTTCGTATAGCAACTCCTGATTATATTGGTGTTCGTGAGCCTCAATATACAAGTGGAGTTGGATTAATTAAACATTCTTATCAAAAAGCTAAATTACGTGGGAAAAATGTGCAGGAAAAGCAAGAACATTTTGAACCAGTACCAGCACCAATGCCGGTACAACAGCAACCTGCGAAACAAAAAACTCGTAATCAAAACAATACTAATCAAAATGATGACCGCATGATGTCAAAAGTAAAACGTGCATTCCGTTATTTATGGGATTAAAATTGGACACGAAAAATGAGGTTCTAGGGGGATTTCGACATGTTAGAGTTTGATACTACTCAAGATCAATTAGCGAATATAAAAGTTATCGGTGTCGGCGGTGGCGGAAACAACGCTGTAAACCGTATGATTGAACACGGTGTACAAGGTGTAGACTTTATCGCTGTGAATACTGATGCACAAGCATTAAATCTATCAAAAGCTGAAACGAAAATGCAAATTGGTGGAAAATTAACGCGTGGACTTGGTGCAGGCGCAAACCCTGAAGTAGGGAAAAAAGCTGCAGAAGAAAGTAAAGAACAGATTCAAGAAGCGCTTCGTGGCGCGGATATGGTCTTCGTAACTGCTGGTATGGGCGGCGGAACTGGAACTGGTGCAGCTCCAGTTGTTGCTCAAGTTGCAAAAGAACTAGGCGCGTTAACAGTTGGTGTTGTAACACGTCCATTTACATTTGAAGGGCGTAAACGTGCAACTCAAGCTGCATCTGGTATTGCGTCATTTAAAGAAAATGTAGATACACTTATCGTAATTCCAAATGATCGCTTATTAGAGATTGTTGATAAAAATACGCCAATGTTAGAAGCGTTCCGTGAAGCAGATAACGTATTACGTCAAGGTGTTCAAGGTATTTCTGATTTAATTGCTACACCAGGTCTAATTAACTTAGACTTTGCAGATGTAAAAACAATTATGTCTAATAGAGGTTCTGCTTTAATGGGTATCGGTTCTGGTAATGGTGAAAATCGTGCTGCTGAAGCTGCGAAAAAAGCGATTTCTAGTCCATTACTAGAAACATCTATTGATGGAGCTCAAGGTGTTATTATGAACATTACGGGCGGCGCAAACTTAAGTTTATATGAAGTACAAGAAGCAGCAGACATTGTAGCTTCAGCTTCGGATCCAGAAGTAAATATGATCTTCGGTTCTGTTATTAATGAAGGATTAAAAGATGATATCGTTGTCACTGTAATTGCAACTGGTTTTGATGATAGTGCTTCGACACAACCACCAAAACCAATTATCCGTCCGACTGCGAATCACACACAACAGCAACAACAACCAGTAGCTCAACCTTCAAAACAACGTGAAGTTAAGCGTGAAATGAAACGTGAAGAGCCGGTTGTGCATGATCGTCATACAGATTCAGATGACATCGATATTCCAGCATTCTTACGTAACCGTCGTAGACGATAAAAGAAAAGGAGCTTTCATGCTCCTTTTTTTTGTTGTCTAAATGGAAAAGATCTGCTAATCAGATCTTTTTTTATTATTTTGCATATGGAGAGCCCAGTCCTATTTTTAAGCCATAAGCTGTGATAAATTGAAACTTTAATTAATCGGGGGTGTTCATCCGAAAATGATTGTTAGCCCGACTCCCACTTAACTTCTGTACTTTTTTATAGTTGAATTTTGAGGCAGGGTCTTACTGCCCGCAAATAGCAAGATAAACTTTGTATATATATAATTCAATTATTATGTATACAAGTAAGAAATTTATATTATTCTATGAAAAATACATTTTTATTTTTTACCGACAGATTATGTCTAGAAATCACAAAATAACAAAAAAACCCCTCCACCAATTGACACACTTTCCTATTGGATATGCATTATACTAGTCTCAACTTAAAAAAAGAGGTGAATTGTTTGGTTGTTTACGCCGACATTGTCTGGTTGTTAAACGCCTGCATTGATTTTCTTTTACTTTTATTAACAGCCACCGTGTTAAAAAAGAGAATCAAAAGATGGAGGCTTGTGTTAGGGGCATTTATAGGTTCAACTATTGTTATTTTCGCCTTTACGCCTTTTGCTTCTATGATGGTACATCCAATTATGAAACTATTGTACTCGTTACTTATTGTGTATACAGCATTTGGGTTTTCGACATTTAGAAATTATACACAAACTGTTTTTACTTTCTATTTTGTAACCTTTATGGTTGGTGGAGGATTAATTGGAACGCATTACTTTTTGCAAACGAACGAAATGGTAAATGGATTAGTTCAATCTAAATCAGTTTCTTACGGTGATCCAATTAGTTGGGTATTTGTTATTTTTGGTTTTCCAGTAATTTATTATTTTTCTAAAAAGCGTATAGAAAGCGTAGAGGTCACAAAGATACACTATGATCAAATCGTGAAAGTGGAAATTCAATTAGCTGGAGAGGAACTAGAATTAGCAGGTCTAATTGATAGTGGGAACCAACTTTATGACCCGTTAACGAAAACACCCGTTATGATTATGCATATTTCATCATTAGAACATTGTTTGCCAGCTTGGTTAACAGAACAAATTTATTCCAAAACAGAAATTCCTCAAATACCAGAAAATGATTCTGGATGGGCGACGAAACTACGTTTAATTCCTTTCCGAGCAGTAGGAGTAGAGAATCAATTTTTATGGGCAATTAAGCCAGATTGTG
Source organism: Bacillus sp. FSL P2-0099 (assembly GCF_038007445.1). Lineage (NCBI taxonomy): Bacteria > Bacillati > Bacillota > Bacilli > Caryophanales > Bacillaceae > Bacillus > Bacillus sp. FSL P2-0099. The sequence goes on along the minus strand of NZ_JBBOXE010000001.1, from coordinate 3,876,688 downwards.
TGCGAGTTTATCATGAAGGTAGTTCGGTTGTTGTAAACAAAGTACTGATTGGATTAAATACACAACAATTATCTACTAATGGAGAGTATCAATGCATTGTACATCCGAAAATGTTGATTTTGCAAAAGATGGTAATTGCTTAATTATGAGAGGCGGGATAATATGGTGAAATTTAAATTTTATTTGGTATACCTTTGGTATAAAGTATTGCTGAAATTAGGAATTAAGACCGATGAAATTTATTATATTGGTGGAAGTGAAGCGTTGCCACCGCCGTTAACGAAAGAAGAAGAGGCAGTTCTTTTGAATAAATTACCAAATGGAGATCAAGCTGCGAGGTCGATGCTTATTGAACGTAACCTAAGGCTTGTTGTATATATAGCAAGAAAATTTGAAAATACAGGGATCAATATTGAGGATTTGATTAGTATAGGAACAATTGGTCTTATTAAGGCAGTGAATACATTTAATCCAGAAAAGAAAATTAAATTAGCAACATATGCATCTCGTTGTATAGAAAATGAAATTTTAATGCATTTGCGTCGAAATAATAAAAATCGTTCGGAAGTTTCTTTTGATGAACCGCTTAACATTGATTGGGACGGAAATGAACTGTTACTATCAGATGTTTTAGGTACAGATGATGACATTATTACAAAAGATTTAGAAGCTACTGTAGATCGTCATCTTTTAATGAAAGCATTGCATCAATTAAATGACCGTGAAAAACAAATTATGGAGCTTCGGTTTGGACTCGCTGGTGGCGAAGAGAAGACACAAAAAGATGTGGCTGATATGCTTGGAATTTCACAGTCTTATATTTCTCGTTTGGAAAAAAGAATTATAAAAAGATTACGAAAAGAATTTAATAAAATGGTGTGAAGAATAAGACCAGTCGGTATCTAGACTGGTCTTATTCTTTTTTTGTGCATTAGGAAATATGATATTTGTGAAAAATGATGGAAAAACCGTATGCATAAAATCCCCTTCAAAGGAAATACTTTACACTGTACAGCAACTCCCGATAGGAGGGAACACTTTGACGAGAAACAAAGTAGAAATTTGCGGTGTTGATACAGCTAAACTTCCAGTACTAAAAAATGAAGAGATGCGTAAATTATTTCGTGAAATGCAAAGTGGAGAGATAAGCGCCAGAGAGAAATTAGTAAATGGAAACTTACGTCTTGTACTGAGCGTCATCCAAAGATTTAATAACAGAGGAGAATATGTTGATGATTTATTTCAAGTTGGTTGCATTGGACTTATGAAATCCATTGATAACTTTGATTTAGGCCAAAATGTAAAGTTTTCAACGTATGCTGTGCCGATGATTATTGGAGAAATACGTAGATATTTGCGTGATAACAATCCAATTCGTGTATCTCGCTCATTACGAGATATTGCGTATAAAGCGTTGCAAGTAAGAGAAAAATTGATTGCTGAAAATTCAAAAGAACCAACAGCAATGGATATTGCGAAAGTTCTTGAAGTGACACATGAAGAGATTGTTTTTGCACTAGATGCGATTCAAGATCCGGTTTCATTATTTGAACCGATTTATAACGATGGAGGAGATCCTATCTTTGTTATGGATCAATTAAAGGATGAAAAACAAAAGGACGAGCAGTGGGTTGAAGAACTGGCGTTGAAAGAAGGAATGAAGCGTTTAAATGATCGTGAAAAAATGATTATTCGAAAACGTTTCTTTCAAGGAAAGACGCAGATGGAAGTTGCCGAAGAAATTGGGATTTCTCAAGCGCAAGTATCACGTTTGGAGAAGTCTGCTATTAAGCAAATGAATAAGACGATTCAAGGATAAGCTCCTCACCAGTTATGGTGAGGTCTTTTTTATATATAATATTTTGCGCTCATAGTAGATTGGGTAGGTTCATATAATGAAAATAAAATGGATGTTCTATTAGTAGCGGTTATATACTGTTTATCCGCTTCGAAATTAGGCTGAAGTAAAAAGTTAGATGGAAGCGGGACTGCCCGTAAAAGTCCGATTGGCATGGGTTAATAATCAGTAGGGATGGGGATAATCCCACTGATTAAGGTTTCACTTTATTTGAGAGCGTACTTACGATTCATGATATAAGGGAGAGGATGAATATGATACGGATTTCGGAGTTTCAAATGAAGGATGTTGTAAATGTTTCAGATGGAAAGAGGCTTGGGAATATTGGAGATATTGATATTGATATAGACACAGGAAAGATTAGGGCGGTTATTATTTCTAAGCAGGCACGAATGCTTGGACTCTTTGGGAAGGAAGTAGAATTTGTGATTCCTTGGGAGCAAATTATGAAAATTGGAGAAGATGTCATACTTGTAAAAGTAGATCATGTTAATTCTGTAACAGAATCAATACAAACACCGACAATTTCATAAAGAATATTACAAATTCCTCTTTTTTTTCTGTTGTCATTATGAAAAAATAAAAGTATGGTAAAATAGACAGGAAGTACCATACTTTTTTCTGTTATTTTAATTAAAAGGAGTCGCTTTATGAGAGAACCATTTAAATATGCGGACGGTATACTGTATTTACAAGCGTGGAAAGAACTTGGAAACATTACTGTTGGATTTACGACAAAAGATGGTGGAGTAAGTACAGGCTCCTTTCATGCGATGAATTTAGGATTACATGTGAATGATATCGTGGAGAATGTTCATGAAAACAGACGCATTTTAGCGAATAAGTTACAAAAACCATTAGAAAAATGGATTTGCTCTGAACAAGTTCATGACCATCATGTTGAGAAAGTAGGACTGCAAGAAAAAGGGAAAGGCGTTTATTCATATGAAGACGGTATTCCAAAAACGGATGGCATTTATACGACTAACAAAGATGTTCTCTTAACATCTTGTTACGCTGATTGTGTTCCGCTCTATTTTTATGCACCATCACATGATATGATAGGACTTGCGCATGCTGGGTGGAAAGGGACTGTAACAGAGATTGCGAAAGAAATGATTCAAAAGTGGAATGCAGAAGGTGTTTCAAGTGATGAAATTCATGTCGCAATTGGTCCTGCAATCGGATCATGTTGTTATGTTGTTGATGATCGTGTATTAACAGCAGCACAGCAAGTAGTAAACGGATCTGTTCCTCATAAAGTAATTTCTGATGGTCAGTATGCAATTAATTTAAAAGAAGTTAATCGTATATTATGTGTACAAGCAGGCATAAAAGAAGAACATATTGTAATGTCATCTCTTTGTACAAGCTGTGAAGAACAATTATTTTTCTCTCATCGTCGTGATCAAGGTAAGACGGGGAGAATGTTGAGTTTCATAGGTTTTAAGGAGGAGTGAAGTAAGTGACAGTGCAAGGGAATTTAGCAGATGTAAACGAAGTAATTAAAGAATCTTGTGTACGAGCTGGACGTTCGATGAAAGATATTAAGCTCGTTGCAGTTACAAAAACTGTAGGGATTGAAAAAACAAGCGAAGTAATTGAAACAGGAATTATTGATTTAGGTGAAAATAGAAATGAAGGTTTCTTACAAAAATACGAGCATTTCGGTTCAAAAGTGAATTGGCATTTTATTGGATCATTGCAAACGAGAAAAGTAAAAGAAATCATTAATGAGATTGATTATTTACATTCATTAGATCGTCTTTCGCTTGCAAAAGAAATTCAAAAACGTGCTGATAAGAAAGTTAAATGCTTTATTCAAGTGAAAACATCATCTGAAGAATCAAAGCAAGGATTGGCGATAGAAGAAACAATTTCTTTTATTCAAAGTTTGCAAGAATTGGATAAGATTGAAGTGGTAGGATTGATGACAATGGCTCCGTTTACAGGAGAAGAGGAAGAGATTCGTCGCTGCTTTAAGGAATTGCGCATGCTACAAACAGAGGTGCAGGAGCTAGAATTATTACATGCACCATGTAAAGAATTATCAATGGGAATGTCAAATGATTACACGATTGCAATTGAGGAAGGCGCTACATATATTCGTTTGGGAACGGTTTTAGTAGGAAAAGCGTAGGAGGAAGGAGAAAGTTATTATGAGTTGGTCAAAAGTAAAATACTTCTTTTTTGACACACCGGAAGAAAAAGAAGCAGCTCAATATAGTTATGAAAAGGAGCAAACAGACATGAAAAAGCAACAAGATCCCCCAGAACAACAAGATGTTCCGTTTGCGAAAGTGCAACCGAAGCAAAATGTAGTGAGTATTGAAACAGCGAAGCAATCTTCAAAAGTTGTTTTACTAGAACCACGTACATATTCGGAAGCGCAAGGCATTTCGGATCACTTAAAAGGTAGACGAGCTGTTGTAATTAATTTGCAAAGAATGTCTACAGATCAAGCTGTACGTATCGTTGACTTTTTAAGTGGTACTGTATACGCTATAGGCGGGGATATTCAAAAAATAGGCCCGAAAACATTTATGTGTACACCTGAAAATGTTGATATCGTTGGTGCGATTTCAGAGTTATTCGGTGAAGAAGAAGAGACAAATATAAAGAGGTGGTAATACGCCATGACAACAGTTTTAACAGTGTTACTTACTGCTATCGAGATTTACTCGTGGGCACTAATTATTTACATTCTCCTATCATGGTTTCCTGGCGCAAAGGAATCAGCTTTTGGAGATTTTCTTGCGCGTATTTGCGAACCGTATTTAGAGCCGTTTAGAAGGTTTATTCCACCATTTGGTATGATTGATATTTCTCCACTTGTTGCTATTGTTGCCTTGAAACTTGCTAGAGGTGGTTTAGTGAGTTTATTCAACTATTTTTTATAGTGTGAGGTTAAATACATGAGCATCTATGAGCATTTTAGACCTGATGAAGAGGTCTTTGTGGATAAAGTATTAGAGTGGAAACAGGCTGCTGAGTACCATCAAGTTAAGTTAACAGATTTTCTTGATCCAAGACAGCAACAAATTGTTTCTATGGTAATAGGGCAAGGAGATGTAGCTGTACGGTTTGATGGTGCGATGCCTGAAGCCGAACGGAAAAGAGCACTAATTTATCCAGATTATCTAGAATTAAATGAAGAGGAATTTCAAGTAGAAGTATTAGAAATTGACTATCCTTCCAAGTTTTTTACGCTAGAACATAGGAAAATATTAGGTGCATTCATGTCGCTTGGTTTAACAAGGGAAAAATGTGGTGATATTTTGCTTCAAGAAGACCGTGCCCAAATTGCAGTTGCCAAAGAAGTTGTATCGTATATTGAAATGAACTTACAATCAATAGGGAAAATGAAAGTCACACTCTCTCCTATACAAGTAGAGAAAATTTTGCGTGTAGGTGAAAAATGGGGAGAAAAATCTGGGACTGTTTCGTCACTTCGTCTAGATGTTTTATTAGCTGAAATGCTACATATATCTAGGCAGAAGGTACAGCCTCTTATAAAAGGTGGCTTAGTAAAAGTCAATTGGAAAACAGTAGAGCAAACTTCGTATGAATGTTTTCCGGGGGATGTTTTCTCGGTTAGAGGGTATGGACGAAGTAAATTATTTTCTGTAGAAGGTAAAACGAAGCGCGACAAATGGAGAGTTTTGTATGGTATACTAAAATGATTGGTTTTTTAGAAGGAAATTCTCTTATTTTGTCGAAGAAAAGATATAATTGAAAGAGGAAATTTAGATAACTACTTGGAGGTGGCGTTGTGCCGTTAACACCATTAGATATTCATAACAAAGAATTTGGTCGCGGGTTTCGTGGCTACGATGAAGATCAAGTAAATGAGTTTCTTGATCAAATCATCAAAGATTATGAATTAGTCATTCGTGAGAAAAAAGCTTTAGAAGAAAAGGTTGCACAATTAGAAGGAAAGTTAGATCATTTTTCTAATATTGAAGATACGCTGAACAAATCTATCATTGTCGCACAAGAAGCTGCTGAAGAAGTGAAGCGTAATGCACAAAAAGAAGCAAAATTAATTGTACGTGAAGCAGAAAAAAATGCAGATCGTATCATTAATGAAGCGTTAGTGAAATCAAGAAAAGTTGCTTTTGATATTGAAGAGTTGAAGAAACAAGCGAAAGTATTCCGAACTCGTTTCCGTATGTTATTAGAAACACAACTTGAAATGTTAAACAACGATGATTGGGATAAACTAATTGAATTAGAAGACGAAGTGGACGAACTGTTGAAAAAAGAAGAAACAGTGTAAGCTTGACGTTTTTCTCATTATTACATATAATTTTAAACAGCATATTTATTAAGAAAAACGAAGATAGGGATAAGTACCTTTTTCATACCTTATATAGCGAACTGAGGATGGTGTAAGCTCAGGATAAGGAGATAATGGGAATATCACCCTGGAGTTCCGCGCTGAACAAATTTAGTAAGCGTAGGCGTATATTCGCGTTAAGAATATAAAGAGGACCTTATGCATTTGTATATGGTCTACTAGGGTGGTACCGCGGGAGACTTTCTCGTCCCTTTTTGGGGATGAGAGGTCTCTTTTTTATTCCTTTTTTTAAGGTCTGTCGTTTATATATTTAAGGAGGAATTGAGCATGGAGTACAAAAATACATTACTAATGCCAAAAACAGAATTCCCGATGCGTGGGAATTTACCGAAACGTGAGCCTGCAATGCAAGAAAAATGGGCTGAAATGAATATTTATGAAAAGGTACAAGAACATACGAAAGGCCGTCCTTTATTTGTACTACATGATGGACCTCCATATGCAAATGGTGACATCCATATGGGACACGCACTAAATAAAGTGTTAAAAGACTTTATTGTTCGTTTTAAATCAATGACTGGATACTGTGCACCATATGTACCAGGTTGGGATACACACGGTTTACCAATTGAACAAGCTTTAACAAATAAAGGTGTAAAGCGTAAAGAAATGACAGTTGCTGAGTTCCGTAAGTTATGTGCAGAGTATGCATATGAGCAAGTGGAACGTCAACGTGAACAATTTAAGCGTTTAGGTGTACGTGCAGATTGGGATAATCCATATATTACTTTAGAGCCAGCTTATGAAGCACAACAAATTAAAGTGTTTGGTGACATGGCGAAAAAAGGTTATATCTATAAAGGACAAAAACCAGTTTACTGGTCTCCAACAAGTGAATCAGCTTTAGCAGAAGCTGAAATTGAATATCAAGATAAAAAATCAGCATCTATTTACGTAGCATTCCCTGTAAAAGATGGAAAGAACGTATTAGAAGGTGATGAGAAATACATTATTTGGACAACAACGCCTTGGACGTTACCTGCAAACTTAGGTATTTCTGTTCACCCAGAACTTGAATATGCTATTGTGAAAGTAAATGATGAGAAATATATCATCGCTTCTGAACTATTTGAGACAGTTGCAAAAACGTTAGAGTGGGAAAATGCTGAAGTTGTGAAAACGGTAAAAGGTAGCGAACTTGAGTATACAGTTGCAAAACATCCATTCTACGATCGTGACTCATTAGTTATGCTAGGAGAGCACGTAACAACAGATGCAGGTACAGGTTGTGTTCATACAGCACCAGGACACGGGGAAGATGACTTCGTTGTTGGTAAAAAGTATGGCTTAGAAGTACTTTGCCCAGTTGATGATAAAGGTGTATTAACAAATGAAGCACCTGGATTTGAAGGCTTATTCTATGATAAAGCTAACAAGCCAATTACGGAAAAATTAGAAGAAGTAGGCGCGTTACTGAAACTAACATTCATTACGCATTCATACCCACATGATTGGAGAACGAAAAAACCAATTATTTTCCGTGCGACAGCGCAGTGGTTTGCATCTATTGAAGCGTTCCGTAAAGAATTATTAGAAGCTGTTGCGGAAACAAAATGGGTACCAGCATGGGGAGAAACTCGTCTTCATAATATGGTTCGTGACCGTGGTGACTGGTGTATTTCTCGTCAGCGTGCATGGGGTGTGCCAATTCCTGTATTCTATGCAGAAAATGGTGATCCAATTATTACAGATGAAACAATTAATCATGTAGCAGATTTATTCCGTGAGCACGGTTCTAACGTATGGTTCGAGCGTGAAGCGAAAGATTTATTACCAGAAGGATTTACACATACAGGTAGCCCAAATGGTGAATTCCGTAAAGAAACAGACATCATGGATGTATGGTTCGATTCAGGTTCTTCTCACCAAGCGGTATTAGAAGAGCGCGAAGACTTACAACGTCCAGCTGATTTATATTTAGAAGGATCTGACCAGTATCGTGGTTGGTTTAACTCTTCATTATCAACAGCAGTTGCTGTAACTGGTAAAGCTCCGTATAAAGGCGTACTAAGCCATGGTTTCGTACTAGATGGTGACGGACGTAAAATGAGTAAGTCGATTGGAAACATCGTCGTACCGAAGAAAATTATGGATCAATTAGGCGGAGACATTTTACGCTTATGGGTATCTTCTGTTGACTATCAATCTGATGTACGTATTTCAGATGATATTTTAAAACAAGTAGCAGAAGTGTATCGTAAAATCCGTAACACATTCCGTTTCTTATTAGGAAACTTAGATGATTTTAATCCAAGTGAAAATACAGTAGCGGTAGCTGAACTTCGTGAAGTAGATCGTTACATGTTAGTGAAGTTAAATGACTTAATTACAAAAGTAAAAGATGCATATGAAACATATGACTTTGCTGCTGTATATCATGCAATTCACAACTTCTGTACAATTGATCTAAGTTCATTCTACTTAGACTTTGCAAAAGACATTTTATACATTGAAGGTGCAGATCACGCGGATCGTCGTGCAATTCAAACTGTATTATATGATGTTCTTGTTGCATTAACGAAACTTGTAACGCCAATCTTACCTCATACAGCTGATGAAGTATGGCCATATGTTCCTGGTGCAGAAGAAGAAAGCGTACAGTTAACTAATATGCCAGAAGCTACAGAAGTAGAGGGTTCAGAAGCGTTAAGAGCAAAATGGGATGCATTTATGACATTACGTGATGACGTTTTAAAAGCGTTAGAAGTAGCTCGTAATGAGAAAGTAATTGGTAAGTCATTAAATGCGAGCATTACGCTATATCCGACTGCAGAAATGAAGGCTATGTTAGAGTCTATTAGCGAAGACTTAAAGCAATTATTCATCGTCTCTGAGTATAAACTTGGTGGTACAATTGAAGAAGCACCAACAGATGCACCAAAGTATGAGCATACAGCTGTAGTTGTAGCACAGGCGACAGGTGAGACGTGTGAACGTTGTTGGGTTGTTTCAGAAACAATTGGTAAAGATGCAGAACATGAAACATTATGTGAGCGTTGTGCAACGGTTGTTAAAGAAAATTATGTAAAATAATGAAAAAAAGCTGACTGCTCATAATAGCAGTCAGTTTTTTGTTGATGATATATCAAAATAACTTTCACTCTCTTTCCTATGAAGGAAAAATGTGTGTGAGGTAAGCGTGGAAATTTCGGACACACTAATTGTACATTGCAGCTGGGAGGAATGTACACGTGAATGAAATTTATATGGAAATAAAAGAAGAATTACAATTGATGAGAAAAGAGTTGCAAGATAGATTGGCGAAAGAAGTAATGCACACATACTATATGGAATTTGGGCAAGAACTTGGATACGAAATAAAGGAAGAGACAAAGAAAAAATTACTATTACATGATATAAAAGAGGATTTAAAAGATGTAGAACGTGCATTGTTTAAAATGGAAATAGATATGTACGGTATTTGTGAAGAAACTGGAAGAGCGATTTCTACAAAACAAATGAAAACAATGCCGACTGCTCGTACTATTCATGAATTTTTCTATGAAAAGGTAAATGTATGAATACGCACAACGATATTATGTTACCTTTTTTTAATTTATTTTATTCTTCTACAAAGGTTCATTGTGAAAAGGTAGCAGCTATGCTAAAATTTTGAGGTACACTGTCTTTGTGGGGGAAATGAAAATGATATATTATGTAATAGCGTTATTTGTCATTGCCATCGATCAAATATCGAAGTGGCTAATTGTAAAGAACATGGAATTGGGTACGAGCATTCCGATTATCGATAATGTATTATACATAACATCTCATCGAAATAGAGGAGCTGCCTGGGGTATTTTAGAAAATAAAATGTGGTTTTTCTACATTATTACAGTCATTTTCGTAGCATTTATCGTATTTTATATGAAAAAATATGCGAAAACGGACAAGCTTCTAGGTATTTCATTAGGTCTAATTTTAGGCGGAGCAATTGGCAATTTTATTGATCGTGTATTTAGACAAGAAGTAGTGGATTTCATTCACGTGTATATTTTCTCGTACAACTATCCGGTATTCAATATAGCTGACTCAGCATTATGTATTGGAGTTGTATTAATTATTATTCAAACAGTATTAGAAGGAAAGAAAGCGAAGGAGTAATTGAATGAGTGAAGTAGTACAAGTAACAGTTGCAGAAGAACAAAAAAGCGAGCGAATTGATAAATTCGTTGCAGAAATAAACAGTGAATGGTCACGTTCACAAGTGCAGCAATGGATTAAAGATGCTGTTGTGACAGTAAATGGGAAATCAGTTAAAGGGAATTATAAAGTAAAAGGAAATGATGAAATTACAGTAACAATTCCCGAGCCAGAAGAGTTAGATATTCAACCGGAAGATATGAATTTAGAAGTTTATTATGAAGATGCCGATGTACTAGTTGTAAATAAGCCGCGTGGCATGGTAGTACATCCAGCACCAGGGCATACGAAGGGTACGCTTGTAAACGGACTTATGCATCATTGTACAGACCTATCAGGTATTAACGGTGTAATGCGTCCTGGTATAGTACACCGTATTGATAAGGATACATCTGGATTATTAATGGTTGCTAAAAATGATATGGCGCATGAATCACTTGTAAATCAACTTGTAGCAAAAACGGTAACAAGACGTTATAAAGCGATTGTACATGGTGTAATTCCACATGATAAAGGAATAATTGACGCTCCAATTGGTCGTGATAAAAAAGAACGTCAAAGTATGACTGTTGATGAAAATGGTAAGAATGCAGTTACACATTTCCAAGTGTTAGAGCGATTTAAGGATTTCACACTTGTAGAATGCCGCTTAGAAACGGGACGTACACACCAAATTCGTGTTCATATGAAATATATTGGTTATCCACTTGCAGGGGATCCAAAGTATGGTCCGAAGAAAACATTAGATATGAATGGACAAGCACTTCATGCAGGGATTTTAGGTTTCGATCACCCTCGTACTGGTGAATATATTGAGTTTGAGGCACCGATTCCAGAAGTGTTTGAAGAAGCGCTAAATATTTTACGGAAATAGTATTGACAAATCATAAGAAAACTGAGATACTGACAACAGTTAAATAATGATCCTTTAACACAGCCCCGTGAGGTTGAGAAGGTAACGCTTTGAAATACTTAGGGTATGTTGTACCCTTTTTCAAAAGTCCTCTCGCACACGCTGAGAGGACTTTTTTTATACCATTCTCTCACGCAAGAAAAAAACTTGGAGGTGTAGAGCATGCAAGAGAAAGCTATCGTTTTAGATGACCAAATGATTCGCCGCGCTTTAACACGAATTAGTCATGAAATCGTGGAACGAAATAAAGGTGTCGATAATTGTGTTCTTGTCGGAATAAAAACACGTGGAATTTTTATTGCACAACGTTTGGCAGAACGAATTGGTCAAATTGAAGGAAAAGAGATGGAAGTAGGAGAGTTAGATATTACGTTATATCGTGATGATTTAACACTACAATCGAAACATAAAGAACCACTTGTAAAAGGTTCTGATATTCCTGTAGATATTACGAAGAAAAAAGTTATCCTTGTGGATGATGTGTTATATACAGGTAGAACAGTTCGAGCAGCAATGGATGCTCTTATGGATTTAGGTAGACCATCACAAATCCAATTGGCTGTTCTTGTTGATAGAGGTCATCGTGAATTACCAATTCGCGCTGATTATGTAGGAAAGAACATTCCAACATCTAGTGAAGAGCGTATCGAAGTTGATTTGCAAGAGACAGATCAACAAGATCGAGTAAGCATATACGATAAGTAAAGCCCTTTTAAATGTAGTCCTGTGAGGCTGCCAAAGGGTCTTGGCTTTCATATGTCAAATTTGGCATACGAAAGTGTAGGACTCTTTGTGCACAGGCACAAAGAGTTTTTTTATTGCAAAAATTAAAACTGAAGGAGGATGTAACAATGGAGCAAAAGCCAGTGTTAGACATTCATGAAGTACCGAAACCGGGAAAATGGTTATTATTAAGTATACAACATTTGTTCGCGATGTTTGGATCAACAGTGCTTGTTCCGTTTTTAACAGGACTGAATCCATCAGTAGCTTTAATATCAAGTGGATTAGGAACGCTAGCGTTTCTTCTAATAACGAAAGGTCAAGTACCAGCATATTTAGGATCATCATTCGCCTTTATTGCACCAATTATTACAGCGAAAACAGCAGGTGGACCTGGAGCAGCGATGCTTGGAGGAATGCTTGCGGGACTTGTTTACATCTTAATCTCACTCGGAATTAAGAAATCTGGGTCAGAATGGATTATGAAATTACTTCCGCCAATCGTAGTTGGGCCAGTCGTAATGGTAATCGGTTTATCTTTAGCACATACAGCAGTGAACATGGCGATGAACGGTGCGGATGGTAAGTATAGCATTACACACTTTTCAGTAGCATTAGTAACATTAGCAATTACAATCATTTGCTCCATATTCGGGAGAGGATTTTTCAGTATCATACCAGTGCTACTTGGAATCATCGGCGGGTATATATTCGCTTACTTCCAAGGGCTAGTAGATTTAAAGCCAGTAGCTGAGGCAAAATGGTTTGTCATACCAGACTTCACAGTACCGTTTGTAACATATACTCCGGAGTTTTCATGGAAAATTGTACTCTTAATGGTGCCAGTTGCACTTGTAACAATTTCAGAACATATCGGACATCAAATTGTACTTGGAAATGTTATTAAAAGAGATTTAATTGAAAAACCAGGTTTACATCGTTCAATCTTCGGTGATGGGATAGCAACATTGATCGCATCACTAATAGGAGGACCACCGAATACAACGTACGGTGAAAACATCGGTGTGCTAGCAATTACGAGAGCATACAGTGTATACTTATTCATCGGTTCAGCAGTGTTCGCAATCATGTTTGGATTTATCGGGAAGATTTCAGCACTGATTCATTCGATTCCAACACCAGTTATGGGTGGTGTATCAATCTTACTCTTCGGTGTAATCGCATCAAGTGGTTTACGTATGATGGTAGACGATAAAACAGACTTAGGTGACAAACGAAACTTAATGATTGCATCAGTTATACTAGTAATCGGTATTGGCGGAGCGGTACTGCACGTAGGTGAATCGTTCCAAGTAGAAGGAATGGCGCTAGCAGCAATTGTAGGTGTACTATTAAATCTACTACTACCAGAGACAAAACAAACAAATAAAACAAAACAATCTAAGCAGATTGCTTCATAAAAATAACCTTTTAATTCAGTCCTGTGAGATAGAAAAGGGTGGCTACTTTAACGCACCCTAGTCTCAAAGACTAGGGTATTTTTATACAGTTATTGTTATATAAATTCAATGGTGTTATCATAAAAAACAGAAAGATGAGGGATGACGATGAGCCATTTGTTAACGATGAGTGAATTATCGGAACAAGAAATTTCAGAAATCCTAAAAGACGCAGAAGATTTCGCGAATGGAAAAGAGAGAAAAACGACAGAGCAAACATTTGTTGCGAACTTGTTCTTTGAGAATAGTACGAGGACGAGATTTAGCTTTGAAGTTGCTGAGAAGAGATTAGGACTTGAAGTATTAGACTTTTCCGCAGATGCATCTAGCGTACAAAAAGGAGAAACTTTATACGATACGATAAGAACACTAGAATCAATCGGAACAAAAGCGGTAGTCATCCGCCATGAGCAAGATCGTTACTTCGATGAATTAAAAGATCAGGTGAATATCCCTATCTTGAACGCTGGAGATGGATGTGGAAATCATCCAACGCAATGTCTACTCGATCTTCTAACAATTAAACAAGAGTTTGGAAGATTTGAAGGTTTGAAGATTGCAATAGTTGGGGATGTTCGTCATAGCCGAGTAGCACGTTCTAATGCAGAAGCATTAACGAAACTGGGCGCGACAATTTACTTTGCAAGCCCAGAAGAGTGGAAAGATGAAGAGAACACATTTGGAACGTACAAGAGTTTAGATGAACTTGTTCCAGAAGTGGATGTGATGATGTTACTTCGTGTACAACATGAGCGTCATGACCATTATGAAACAGACATTATGAAAGAGTATCACGAGCAACATGGGTTAACAGTTGAAAGAGAACAACGTATGAAAGAAGGAAGCATTATTATGCATCCAGCCCCTGTAAACCGTGATGTTGAAATTGCGAGTGAACTTGTCGAGTGTGAACGCTCACGCATATTCAAGCAAATGGAAAACGGGGTCTACGTAAGAATGGCTGTACTAAAACGCGCATTACCAAATGTATTAGGAGGAATGAAACATGAATTATTTGTTTAAAAATGGTCGTTATATGAATGCAGAAGGAACAATTGTAGCAACAGATCTTCTCGTACAAGACGGTAAAATTGCGAAGGTAGCAGAAAATATTACGGCAGATAATGCTGAAGTAATCGATGTAAATGGAAAGTTAATCGCACCTGGATTAGTAGATGTACACGTTCATCTTCGTGAACCAGGTGGTGAACATAAAGAAACAATTGAAACAGGAACACTTGCAGCAGCAAAAGGTGGATTTACTACAATTTGCGCAATGCCAAACACACGCCCAGTACCAGATTGTAAAGAACATATGGAAGACCTGCAAAAGCGTATTAAAGAAAAAGCACATGTAAATGTATTACCATATGGAGCAATTACAGTACGTCAAGCAGGTTCTGAAATGACCGATTTTGAAACGTTAAAAGAACTTGGAGCGTTTGCTTTCACTGATGATGGCGTAGGCGTGCAAGATGCAAGCATGATGTTAGCTGCAATGAAGCGTGCATCGAAATTAAATATGGCAGTTGTTGCACACTGTGAAGAGAACACACTTATTAATAAAGGATGTGTACATGAAGGGAAGTTTTCTGAGAAACACGGATTAAACGGTATCCCATCAGTATGTGAATCCGTACATATTGCCCGGGACATCTTACTTGCGGAAGCTGCAAATTGTCACTACCACGTATGTCATGTAAGTACAAAAGGATCTGTACGTGTAATCCGTGACGCGAAACGTGCTGGAATTAAGGTGACAGCAGAAGTAACACCGCATCACTTAGTATTATGTGAAGATGATATCCCATCGGCTGATCCTAACTTTAAAATGAATCCACCGCTTCGAGGAAAAGAAGATCATGCAGCGTTAATTGAAGGACTATTAGATGGAACAATTGATATGATCGCAACTGACCATGCACCGCATACTGCAGAAGAGAAAGCGCAAGGGATTGAAAGAGCACCGTTCGGAATTACTGGTTTTGAAACAGCATTCCCGCTTTTATATACGAACCTTGTGAAAAAAGGAATCATTACATTAGAGCAACTGATTCAATTCTTAACAGAAAAACCAGCTGACACATTCGGTTTAGAAGCAGGGCGCCTAACAGAAGGTAGAACAGCTGATATTACAATTATCGATTTAGAACAAGAAGAAGAAATTGATCCAACAACATTCTTATCAAAAGGAAAAAACACACCATTCGCAGGTTGGAAATGCCAAGGTTGGCCGGTTATGACAATCGTTGGTGGTAAGATCGCATGGCAAAAGGAGAGTGCATTAGTATGAAAAGACAACTTATCTTAGAAGATGGAACAGTATTAATTGGAAAAGGTTTCGGAGGAGAAATAGAAAAGTCAGGTGAGGTTGTATTTACAACTGGGATGACTGGATATCAAGAAACTTTATCTGATCCATCATACTGCGGTCAAATCGTAACATTTACGTATCCATTAATCGGGAACTACGGCATTAACCGTGATGATTTTGAATCAATTCACCCATCTGTAAATGGTTTAATCGTAAACGAAATTTGTGATCACCCATCAAACTTCCGTAATGAAATTTCGCTAAATGATTACTTGAAAGAAAGAAATATCCCAGGATTAGCAGGAATTGATACGAGAAAATTAACAAGAAAAATTCGTCAATATGGAACTTTACGCGGACGTCTTTGCAATATGGATGTGGATGTAGAGGACATCGTTAGCCAATTGAAAGCAACTGTCTTTACAGATCATGTGAAACGCGTATCAACAAAAGATCCATATCCAAGTCCAGGCCGTGGACACCGAGTTGTACTTGTAGACTTCGGAATGAAACATGGTATTTTACGAGAATTAAATAAGCGTGATTGTGATGTAATTGTTGTACCTTACAATACAACAGCAGAAGAAATTCTACGCCTTAGCCCAGATGGAATTATGTTAAGTAATGGACCTGGGGACCCAAAAGATGTACCAGAAGCAATTGAAATGTTAAAAGAAATTATTGGTAAAGTTCCTTTATTCGGGATTTGCCTAGGACATCAATTGTTCGCCCTGGCATCTGGTGCGAATACAAGTAAGTTAAAATTCGGTCACCGTGGTTTAAATCATCCAGTAAAAAATCTTGCAACTGGAAAAGTAGCAATTACATCTCAAAACCATGGTTACGCAGTAGAAGAAGAATCAGTTGGAAATACAGAACTGGAAATTACACATGTTGCTTTAAATGATGGAACAGTAGAAGGTCTTCGTCATACGAAGCTCCCAGCATTTACAGTGCAATACCATCCAGAAGCTTCTGCAGGACCAGAAGATGCAAATGATTTATTCGAAGATTTCTTAGCAATGATTGAAAACTTCAAGAAAGAAGGGGAAGAGTTATGCCAAAACGCCTAGACATTAACACAATTTTAGTAATCGGATCAGGACCAATTGTAATTGGGCAAGCAGCAGAGTTTGATTACTCTGGTACACAAGCTTGTCAATCTCTTAGAGAAGAAGGTTACAAAGTAATCCTTGTTAACTCTAACCCAGCAACAATTATGACAGATACTGCAACAGCAGATAAAGTATATATAGAACCATTAACATTAGAATTCGTAAGCCGTATCATTCGTAAAGAACGTCCAGATGCACTCCTACCAACATTAGGTGGTCAAACAGGCCTAAACATGGCTGTTGAACTTGCGAAATCAGGCATACTTGAAGAGTGCGGAGTTGAAATTTTAGGAACAAAATTATCAGCAATCGAGCAAGCCGAGGATCGTGATTTATTCCGTACATTAATGCAGGAATTAAATGAACCAATTCCATCTAGCACGATTATTCATACGCTGGAAGAAGCACATGAATTTGTAAAAGAAATTGGTTATCCAGTTATTGTTCGCCCAGCATTTACAATGGGGGGAACAGGTGGCGGAATCTGTAATAATGAAGAAGAACTAATTGAAATCGTATCAGGTGGATTAAAACATAGTCCAGTAACACAATGTTTATTAGAAAAGAGTATTGCCGGTTGTAAGGAAATTGAATATGAAGTAATGCGTGATTCGAATGATAACGCGATTGTAGTATGTAACATGGAAAATATCGATCCGGTTGGGGTTCACACAGGTGATTCTATCGTTGTAGCACCGAGCCAAACATTAAGTGACCGTGAGTATCAAATGTTACGAAACACTTCATTAAGAATTATTCGTGCATTAGGAATTGAAGGTGGATGTAACGTTCAGCTTGCACTTGATCCACATAGCTTCCAATACTATGTAATCGAAGTAAACCCGCGTGTGAGTCGTTCGTCTGCACTAGCATCTAAAGCAACTGGATATCCAATTGCGAAGCTAGCGGCGAAAATTGCAGTCGGTTTAACATTAGATGAAATTATAAACCCAGTAACACAAAAAACATATGCTTGCTTCGAGCCAGCATTAGACTATGTTGTTTCAAAAATTCCACGTTGGCCATTTGATAAGTTTGAATCAGCAAACAGAACACTTGGTACACAAATGAAGGCAACTGGTGAAGTTATGTCAATCGGACGTAACTTAGAACAATCATTATTAAAAGCGATTCGTTCTTTAGAGCTTGGCGTTTATCACCTAGAGTTAGACCACTTAAAAGAGCTTGATAAAGAAACGATGAAAAAGCGTATTATAAAAGCTGATGACGAGCGTCTGTTCGTTGTAGCAGAAGCAATCCGTCAAGGTGTAACGAAAGAAGAAATCAACGAATGGTGTGAAATGGACTTCTTCTTCTTACAAAAAATTGAAAATATCGTAAACATGGAACGCGAAGTAAAAGCGAATGTAGGAAATATGGAAGTGTTACAATCTGCTAAAGAAATGGGCTTCAGTGACCATTACATCGCCAATGCTTGGAACAAAACAGAGCGTGAAATTTACGATATGCGTAAAGAAAGCAATATGACTCCTGTTTATAAGATGGTAGATACTTGTGCGGCAGAGTTTGAATCTGCAACACCATACTACTACAGCACATATGGTGACGAGAATGAATCGATTGTAACAGATCGTAAGAGTGTAGTTGTACTAGGATCTGGTCCAATCCGTATTGGTCAAGGTGTTGAGTTTGATTATGCAACAGTTCACTCTGTATGGGCAATAAAAGAAGCTGGATATGAGGCAATCATTGTTAATAACAACCCAGAAACAGTTTCAACAGACTTCAGTATTTCTGACAAATTATACTTTGAACCATTAACAATCGAAGATGTAATGCACATTATCGATTTAGAAAAGCCAGAAGGTGTTATCGTCCAATTCGGCGGACAAACGGCAATTAACTTAGCGGCTAAATTAGAAGCACACGGTGTGAAAATCTTAGGAACATCACTTGAAGATTTAGACCGTGCAGAAGATCGTGATAAGTTTGAAGCAGCTTTAACAAAGCTTGGTATCCCGCAACCAGTTGGTAAAACAGCAACGACTGTAGAGCAAGCAGTAGCGATCGCTGACAAAATTGGTTACCCAGTATTAGTAAGACCATCTTACGTACTAGGTGGACGTGCGATGGAAATCGTATATCGTCAAGAAGAATTACTGCACTACATGAAAAATGCGGTTAAAGTTCACGCAGATCACCCAGTATTAATCGACCGTTATATGGTTGGTAAAGAAATTGAAGTAGATGCAATTTCAGACGGTGAGAATGTATTCATTCCAGGTATTATGGAACATATCGAACGCGCTGGAGTTCACTCTGGGGATTCAATTGGAGTATATCCACCACAGAGCTTATCTGAAAAACTAAAAGAACAAATTATTGAACATACAATTGGGCTTGGAAAAGGTTTAAACATTGTTGGATTACTAAATATTCAGTTTGTAGTATTCAAAGATGAAGTGTATGTAATTGAAGTAAATCCACGTGCGAGCCGTACAGTACCATTCTTAAGTAAAATTACAGGCGTACCGATGGCAAATATCGCAACGAAAGTTATTTTAGGTCAAAATCTTGTAGAACAAGGATATGGAACTGGCTATCACCCAGAAGAGAAGGAAGTGTATGTAAAAGCACCGGTATTCTCATTTGCGAAACTACGCTCAGTTGATACAACATTAGGGCCTGAAATGAAATCAACAGGGGAAGTAATGGGTAAAGATTTAACGCTTGAAAAAGCATTATATAAAGGACTTGTTGCTTCAGGAATTAACATTCCAACGCACGGATCAGTAATCATCACTGTAGCGGATAAAGATAAAGAAGAAGCACTGGAAATTGCAAAACGCTTCCATGAAATCGGCTATAACTTATTAGCAACAGCAGGAACAGCACAATCGCTAACAGAACAAAACATTCCGGTGCAAGTTGTAAACAAAATTGATTCTGAAGACTACAACTTACTTGATATTATCCGTCAAGGGAAAGCGCAGTTTGTAATCAATACATTAACAAAAGGAAAACAACCAGCGCGTGATGGTTTCCGCATTCGCCGTGAATCAGTAGAAAATGGTGTGGCTTGCTTAACATCACTTGATACAACGAGAGCAATCTTGAGAGTATTAGAATCTATGACATTCTCAGCTCATTCAATGAAAGAAATTACGCAAACGAAGCGTCACGAGGTGGTACATGCATGATGCAAAAGCAAAATATGATCGTCGTTAACCAAAAAGAAATCGCAAAAAACATTTACGAATTAGTGCTTCAAGGGGATTTAGTGCAGCAAATGAACGATCCAGGGCAGTTTGTACACATTAAGGTAGCAGAGGGCATTACGCCCCTTCTGCGCCGCCCAATTAGTATTTGTAATGTCGATCAAGACAAGAACGAATTTACAATGCTATATCGTGCGGAAGGACAAGGGACAAAAACATTAGCGAAAAGAAAACAAGGTGAACTTGTAGATGTGTTAGGACCACTTGGTCATGGATTTCCTGTAGAAGAAGCGGAATCTGGACAAACGGCTCTATTAGTTGGTGGGGGAATTGGTGTACCACCACTATATGAATTGTCACAGCGTCTTGTAGCAAAAGGAGTACGCGTTATTCACATCTTAGGTTTCCAAACGAAAGATGTTGTCTTCTATGAAGAGAAATTCGCAGAACTTGGTGATACGTATGTTGCAACAGTTGATGGTACACATGGTACAAAAGGGTTTGTAACAGATGTAATTGATAGCTATGGAATTGACTTTGACATTCTCTACTCATGTGGACCTTTAGCGATGCTTCGTGCATTAGAAGGACGCTATAAGGAGAGAAAAGCCTACATTTCATTAGAAGAACGTATGGGCTGTGGTATCGGAGCATGTTTCGCATGTGTATGCCATTTGCAAGCAGATCCGAGTGGACATTCTTACAAGAAGGTGTGTAGCGACGGACCAGTATTTCCAATCGGGGAGGTTGTACTATGAACAGATTGCAAGTTGAATTACCAGGGTTATCATTAAAAAATCCAATCATCCCAGCATCTGGTTGCTTCGGATTTGGTCGTGAGTATGCACAGTTCTATGATTTAAGTGTACTTGGATCAATTATGATTAAAGCGACAACAGAACAACCTCGTTATGGAAACCCAACGCCTCGTGTTGCTGAAACACCAGGCGGAATGCTAAATGCAATCGGGCTTCAAAATCCTGGATTAGAAAAGGTAATGAATTCTGAATTACCTTTTCTCGAGCAATTTGATCTTCCGATTATTGCAAACGTTGCGGGTTCACAAGCTGAGGATTACGTAGCGGTTGCGAAGGCGATTTCAAAGGCACCTAATGTTCATGCACTAGAATTAAATATTTCTTGTCCAAACGTAAAAACGGGTGGTATCGCTTTTGGTACAAATCCTGAAATTGCTGCTGATTTAACGAAGCGAGTAAAAGAGGTTTCTGAAGTACCGGTATATGTGAAATTGTCACCGAACGTGGCAAACATTGTGGAAATTGCAAAAGCAATTGAAAATGCGGGTGCGGACGGTTTAACGATGATTAATACATTGCTTGGTATGCGTCTAGATTTAAAAACTGCAAAACCAATTTTAGCAAACCGTACGGGCGGACTATCCGGGCCTGCGATTAAGCCAGTAGCAATTCGTATGGTACATGAAGTAAGTCAAGCTGTTAACATTCCGATCATCGGAATGGGTGGTATTGAAACAGCGGAAGATGTAATTGAATTCTTCTATGCTGGCGCAAGCGCGGTTGCAGTTGGAACGGCGAACTTTATCGATCCGTTCGTATGTCCGACAATTATTGAAGAATTACCAGCATTACTAGATGAATTAGGATTTGATCATATTTCGGAATGTCAAGGAAGGAGCTGGAAGCAAACATGTCACAGTCGTTAATCGTTGCACTAGATTTTCCAGGGAAACAAGAGGTAGAACAATTCTTACACCACTTTGAAGGGGAAGAGTTATTTGTCAAAGTTGGTATGGAGTTGTTTTACAAAGAAGGTCCTGCAATTATTACGTACTTAAAAGAAAAAGGACATAAAATCTTCCTAGATTTAAAACTTCATGATATTCCGAATACGGTAAAAAGCGCTATGCGTAGCCTAGCTAGTCTAGATGTAGATATGGTAAATGTTCATGCTGCTGGGGGAAGCAGTATGATGAAAGCTGCGATTGAGGGATTAGAGGAAGGTAAGCAAGAAGGAAAAGAGAGACCGATTTGTATTGCCGTTACACAATTAACAAGCACTTCGGAAGCTATGATGAAAAAAGAGATTGGCATTGAGAAAACGTTAGAAGAAGCGGTTGCTCATTATGCAAAATTAACGAAAGAAAGTGGACTTGATGGAGTTGTTTGTTCAACACTTGAAGTACCAAAATTACGTGAAGTATGCGGAAATGAATTTGTAACAGTAACACCGGGGATTCGTCTTGCAAGCGATGATGTAAATGACCAAGTGCGCGTAGCAACACCGAAACGTGCGAGGGAACTTGGTTCAAGCTACATCGTAGTTGGACGTAGTATTACAAAAGCAGAAAATCCGCTTGAAGCGTATAAAACAGTAAAACAACAGTGGGAAGGTGTAACAGTATGAAAAAAGAAATCGCATCGCATTTATTAGAAATTGGAGCAGTATTTTTACAACCGAATGACCCATTTACTTGGTCTTCTGGTATAAAATCACCAATTTATTGTGATAATCGTTTAACTTTATCTTATCCAAAAGTACGCCAAGCGATTGCAGCTGGATTAGAAGAGTTAATTAAAGAGCACTTCCCAACTGTAGAAGTTATTGCAGGAACAGCAACTGCTGGTATTGCGCACGCTGCATGGGTAAGCGATCGTATGGATTTACCAATGTGCTACGTGCGTAGTAAAGCAAAAGGTCACGGTAAAGGGAACCAAATCGAAGGAAAAGCTGAAAAAGGTCAAAAAGTAGTAGTAGTAGAAGACTTAATTTCAACTGGCGGTAGTGCAATTACATGTGTAGAAGCACTTCGCGAAGCTGGCTGTGAAGTATTAGGAATCGTATCAATCTTCACATACGAGCTTGAGTCAGGAAAAGAGAAACTAGAAGCAGCAAACGTAGCATCATATTCTTTAAGTGATTACAGTGCATTAACTGAAGTTGCAGCAGAAAAAGGTATGATCGGACAAGCTGAAACGAAAAAATTACAAGAGTGGCGTAAAAATCCAGCAAACGAAGCTTGGATTACAGCGTAACACGAAAAAAGACGACCGCGGGGGAACGTGGTCGTCTTTTTTATATCATTGCTAAAATTTTATGTAAAGTTCCATCGATATCAAAGAAAATCATATTACAATCTCCTCACTAATAACTACTTATTGTTTTCTGCAACTTCATATCCTCTCACAAACAATAGAGTCATATAAGAAATAATAAATGAGAAGATACTATACATACCGACCCAAAAGAAAAACTTTGGAGGGAAGGCGATAGCACCTACTATTAAAAAACTAGCAAACGTTACAATTGGCATTACATAGTACGTTCTCGTTCTACGTGTTCCAATAACAGAAACGATAAAGATAAGTAATGGACAAATTAATAAGACAAAAATCAATTCATTCATAGTTATGTCCCCTTTTCTAATTGAAGTAATCTGTTTCTCGTAAACGTTTTGAAATAAATACTCTCCTAATATAACTTCGCTAACATATACATAATCCCTTTTGAAAGTCAGTAATAAATGATTGATTTCACAATAAAAAACGTAAGCAAGAGAATACTCGCTTACGCTATAGAATAAACATCGCAACGATCGTGGTGACGATTAAGCCAATCACAACTGGTAAAAAGTTTCGGCGCGCAAGTTCAAACGGATCTACTTTGCATATGGCAGCGGCAGGAATAAGCGCCCAAGGAATTAAAGTGCCACCGCCGGTCCAGATTGCTGCAATTTGCCCAAGTGCTGTTAATGTAGCGGTTCCATGCCCAAGTGCTGTTCCGAAAAGGTTTGCAATCGAACCAGCAAGTGATATACCGGAAAAACCAGATCCATCTAAGCCTGTTATGACACCAACAATAGTTAATGTTCCTGCCGATACATATTGATTTAAAGGTACAGTTTGGGATAAGGCGATTCCTAAGTCGTTAATGATTCCATGTGAACCTTTCGGTAAATAGTCTCCGATAATTTTTATAAAGCCGCTATCTCCTAAATAAAAGAGTGCAGCAATTGGGATAACTGGACCAAAGATTTTAAATCCAAATTGGAGCCCTTCTATAAAATAATCGGTCGTTTTATTCAGTCCATTACCTTTGTAGGCGATGAGAGAAATGATGATAATCATAATAACAGTCGTCCCGCCGATAAGTGCAGTTGCATTGCTTCCTTGTAGTTTAAATTGAATCATGCAAAGAATATCTATGGTATATACGATCGGAATACAAATAGCGAGCCATTTTTTTGTCTGAGGAGATAATGAAGTGAGCGTTTTAGAAGACTCAGTTGATGGAATAGATTCTTGTATAGATAAGCCTGTATGAAATTCTTTTCGTAAGAAGAAAAATGCGACGGAAGTTGTCACAATACCCATAACGATAACGAGGGGAACACTGGCTGAAACAACGCTGGAAACAGGAAGACCAGCAGCATCTGCAGTTAATTTCGGTGCACCTTGAATAACGAAGTCACCAGATAAGGCGATGCCGTGTCCGAATAAGTTCATAGCGATTGCGACTCCAATTGGCGGAAGGCCGACGCGTACAGCGACTGGTAATAAAATGGCCCCCATTAAGGCGACAGCTGGAGAAGGCCAAAAGAAAAAGGAAATTGTCATCATTAAAAGACCGATAATCCAGTAGGCATGTGCAGGTGTCCGAATCATCTTTGTAAATGGTGAAATCATCGTATCATTTATGCCGGTATGAACGAGTAGGTTGCTCATTGATACGATAATGGAGATGATTAATATAGTTGGTAATAGTTCGGTAATGGCGTAAATGAAACTTTGAAAGATACCACTAATGGCAAGAGGGATAGAACTTGTAGCGGTTAATGCTAATAAAAAGATAAAAACGATACAAATGATCGTCGTATCTTTTCTAAAAATAAAAAAGGTAATAATAGTGAGTAAACAAAGAACATAGAGAGCATGTAAAAGCGTTAATTCAACTCCCATAACATTCACATCCTTTAGGCATTCGTGTAGTTCATTGTATGGAAGCAGTGAAAGTATGTGAGTATAGGAAAAAGAAAAAAAGTGAAATTTCATGTACTGTAATGGTAAGAACAATAAATGGATGTTACAATGCAATTAATCCTAAAAATGGAATTAAATGAGGACTTATGCGCAAAGAAATTGGTTTTTGGGGATTTATCATATCTTGTAGTCTATTAATCATTTTAAATCTGCTTACAAACAATGAATGGATAAGTATCATACCTGTTTTTGGGTTTGTTTTTATACTGTTATATCGTTGGGATGACATGAAACAACATGGTAAGAAAAGTATTGGAATTATGATAGGTATCATTGTTGTTTGTTCATTTGTCGTAGGGGTTATTTTAATAGAGGGCGAAAAGAAAATGGAGAAAATGTCTATGTTTCAAGATTGGATGTCTTCTGCAAAAGGTCTTTATCTTGTAATTATAGTCGTTATGTTTCTAAGAGTCATGATAAGAATAGGGAGTTACATATTAAAGAGAGGGTAGAATGGAGGTAGTACGAATGAGAGAGAAAATAGGGTATTACGGTGTGCTCGCTTGTTTACTATTATCAGTTATTTCAGGGCAATTTCTTAAAAGTGAATGGGTACCAGTTATATTATGTATAGGAGTATTGATTTTTGCACCTATGTATCGCTGGAATGAATGGAAAGCATATAGTCGAAAAAAGAAAATTATTTTTAGTATTGAGTTTGTCATTATAATTAGTACGATCCCGTTTTTGCTAATAAAAGGTTATGAACAAATAAATGAAATAGCGATTTTTCAAGGGTGGTTACTTTTGACAAAATGGTTATATTTAATATTCATTTTAATAGCGGTAACAGTGGTCGCTAAAAAAGTAAACGGAAAAATATTTGCGAATGAGTAGAAGAAAGTGCCACCGGATAAGGTGGCACTTTCTTATTTCACTGCATGAACTTTTTGCATCTTCTTAATCAAACGAATTTGTCCGCGGTGATTGATCTCATCTTCAAATACGTGAAACCATTTGAAATAATTGTTAGCTGGTTTGTCATACCAAAAATCTGTCGTTTTAAATAACCATTCATCGGGTAACGATTGAAAAGTTTCAATTGTTTTAGAGCGTACTTCTTGTAATGTATTGATGTAAAATTCTATAGAGTTTCCTTTTATTTTCTCACGTCCAAGATTCCCTAGTTCAACAGCAGGTAACCACCGCTCTAATTCAGCATCTGTCGGTTCACGATCTTCAAAGGTATGAATTTGGTAGTAAAATTCAATAGCAGCCATGTGATATAATAGCATGCCAATTGAATTTGCTTCATCATCATATAAATAATCAAGTTCTTCAATTGTTAAACCTTCCACCGCTTGCATCGTTGTGTAACGAGCGTAATTCATCATGGAAACAAGTTTTGAAAATTCAACTTGTAAACCATCTATTTTATCAATTACAAAATTCAATTAAAATTCCCCCTCTTTAAACGAATACTCCAGAGAAAGAATTCTATGTGCAGGGAAAAAATCCTGTTAAAAATTTTATAATATTAACAAGGAATAACAATTAGCTCTCTATTTGATTTTGTAATAACTTCATATCCTTCTTTTGTAATTACGATATCGTCTTCAATTCTACAACCGCCCCAGTTTGGTATGTAAATACCTGGTTCAACTGTAACAACCATACCTTCTTCTAAAGTAGCTTTACTTTCTTGGGATAGGCGAAGAGGTTCATGTATTTCTAAGCCAAGACCGTGCCCTGTAGAGTGACCAAAATATTGACCATATCCATGTTCTGTAATGTAATTTCTCGTTACATCATCGATACTTTTCGCAGTTTCTCCAGGTTTAATCGCTTCAGTTCCACGCTTTAATGCTTCTAAGACAACATTATATATTTTTTTAAATTCTTCTGATGGCTCGCCGATTGCTACAGTACGTGTAATATCGGAACAATATCCATTATAAAGGGCACCGAAATCTAATGTAACGATATCGCCGCGTTCGATTATTTTATTCGATGCGACTCCATGAGGAAGGGAAGAACGAACACCAGAAGCTACAATGATTTGAAACGACGAAGATGCAGCTCCTTTTTTTCGCATGAAAAATTCTAATTCGTCTCGGACAGCAGTCTCACTTATTCCTGGTTTTAGAAACTGAAGGATGTGGTGAAATGCTTCGTCAGCGATATTAGCTGCAATTTTCATTGTTTCTATTTCAGGTGTGTCTTTAATAAGGCGAATATTTTCAATGATTTCGCAAACTGGAACCATTTCCGTATGTATATATTTTTGTAGTTTCTTAAATTGTTGCAGAGTTATATTGTTTTCTTCAATTCCAAGTTTTTGGATATTTAATTTTGATACTTGATTGGCAACTTCCTTTTCTAAATTCCCATTATGCATAATGATTTCAGCTTTTTTTATTTGTGATTTTGCTTGATCTACATAGCGGAAATCGGTTATAAAAACAGCTGTATCCGCAGAGATTAAGACGACGCCAGCACTACCTGTAAATCCTGTTGCATATTGGCGATTTTCTTTTTTTGTAATGAGTAACCCGTCAATCCCATAGTTTTGTAGTTGTTTTTGGATTTTATTAATTTGTAAAGTCATGTTAATTCCTCCCCCTATTCACAGTATTGAATAAAGCAAATAGCATGCCAAAAAATATCTTTAGAGAAAAGATAGTGGGAATTACATATGTTTTAGAGAAAATAAGAAATTTAGCCCATTATTTGTGGGCGGTGGGCTGTTCGTGAAATACAGATTCCTTCAATTAGCAGTGGGAGAATGAAAAAAACATCAACTCAAGACTCAATTTCTTTACACACTGTAAAAAAATTTATACAAATACGAAATAGAACTGTCAAATTTTTTGATAATATTGAAGTTAGGAAAGGAAAATATAAGCGACTTTTAGATTAAATATTTGAAAAGTATATTATTTGTTTTATTTGAATATAAAATTAAATGTATAAGGAAATGATGATTATTGATACAATAGGTAATTGTTGGGTTTCTCTCGAAGATAGGGATACGTAACGAATAAATAGGATTAAGGAATGTGAGTATATGAAAAAATTAAGTAAAGTAATGTCATTTTGCTTGGTAGTTAGTATGTTTGTTCTAGCAGGTTGTGAAAAAAGTGAAAACAAAGTTCAAGTAAATGAAAAGATTGAACAGCTTGATGAAGCACCAGAAGTGACAGGAAAAGAAGCGAAAAAGATTGTACGAAAGAGCGTAGATAGGATAGCAAACGCTTTTAGTGAGATGGAAAAAGAAAATGGATGGAGCCGAAATAATCCTGAAGATATGGAGACAGCGAAAAAAGGAGTTAAGGGATTAGTTACAGATAAGTTTGTAGAAAATCAGCTTCCTAAGTCGCTTGACACATTTAATAGGTCTAGAGAGACGGATATGTTGCCATTCCCAATTCATATTGAGCCAGACGTGAGAATAACTTGTTCACAGAAAAATGATGTTTTAAAGATTGAGACGCTTATCCTTGCAAATGATATGGGGAATGAAGCGGAGACGTGGGAATTTGTTTTAGTTTATACCGATGGAAAATGGTTAATGGATAAATGGTCATCAAATACGCCAGTAGATTTAAAGTTAACTAAAGAAGAAGCTAACGAAATTCTTAGAGTTCAAGGTTTCAAGAATGTCTCTTTCGTTAGAGAAGAGAATAGTGGAAATAAGAAATATATTTTTAAAGAAAGTAACGGAGTAGTTGCTGTGGATGCCCAAACATCTGTTATTACTCACAATGTAGATGATGAAGAGCAAGAGAAGGTAACGAAACAGGATTTTATTCAAGAGCAAGAAACAGCTAAGGGAAATGATTCCAGTACGTATACTAGTTCAAAAGAAGAGAAGCAGCCAAAAAAAGAATCTTCTTCAGTATTAGGTAAAACTAAGGCTCTAAATGAGTTAGTTGCTCTAGAAAACGAAGAAAAACATACAAATGTTATGTCAACAAATGACATAGTAAATGAAATAGAAGGAAATTATCAACTATGGGATAATAAACTAAATGAAATTTACAGTACATTAAAAAATACGATGTCAGCTGATGCATTTCAGTCATTAAAAACAAAACAGATTGCATGGGTTAAAGAAAAAGAAAGTAAAGTTATAGCGATTGGTACAGATCTAAATAATGGAACGATGAGACGTATAGAGGCTTCGGAAGAGAAATATAAGATGACAAAAGAAAGATGTTACGAATTAGTTAATGGATATATGAACTAAATTAAAGAATGCGTTGCTAGCAAGCAACGCATTTTTTAATTTACGCTTTTAATTTCATTACTGTATCAGCATCTGGTGTTACATATAATGTTTGTTGATTGTCATATGTAACAAATCCAAGTTTTGCACCGCTCGGTTTTTTGACATGGCGTACCTTTGTGAAATCTACAGGAACAGAACTAGAATCTTTTGCTTTACTGTAATAAGCAGCGATTTTAGCGGCCTCTTGTAAAGTCTCTTCCGTAGGTTCAAGAGAACGAATGACAACGTGGGACCCAGGTATGTCTTTCGTATGTAACCAAATTTCATCACGACGGGAGAATTTCGTTGTTAAATAATCATTTTGCTTATTGTTTTTACCGACGAAAATTTCTGTGCCATCACTAGCTAAATATTTGTCCAATACTGGTTTTGTCGGTTTTTTCTTTGAGTTTTTCTTCTTACGATTACGTACATAACCTTCTTCGGTCAGTTCTTCACGAATCTCTTCAATATCTTTTGAAGAAGCAACCTCCATTTGTTGAAGTAAGCTATCGAAATAAAGAATTTCTTCATTTGTTTTTACGATTTGTTCTTCTACAATAGCAACTGAATTTTTCGCTTTTTGGTACTTTTGGAAATAGCGTTGTGCATTTTCAGATGGTGTTTTTAAAGGATTTAATGTGATTTTTACAGTCCCACCATTTTCGTCGTAATAGTTAACGACTTCTATCTCTTTATCACCTTTTTTCAAAGCGTACATATTGGCTGTAAGTAGCTCTCCAAATAGTTGATATTTATCTGCTTTTCCGGCATCTTGTAATGTTTTTTCTAGTTTAATTAGCTTCTTTTCGTTTTTTGTTTTTTCATTTTGCATAAAGCGTTCTAAATCGTGAGCTTGTTGTTTTACACGATCGCGCTCTGCTTTACCAAAGAAGAAACGATCTAATAATTCACTAACAGATGAAAATGTTTTTTCGTTTCCTTGTAAGTGAGAAAGAGGGAATAGGTAAAAGAACTCTTTTCCATTTGCTGTTATCATTGCTGGCACGTACTGATGTGTTAGCAAAGGTTTTTGCAAGCTGAAGAAAGCTTCAGATAATGCTTTTTCATTTGCCATACCTGCTTTTTTTACAACTTCTTTTGCAAATAATGGGGAAATTCCCATGAATGCTCCGACAAGTTGTTTGTCCATGTTGCCAGATAAAAAGTCTAGCGGTTTAATAAAATCATCTTCTGTTTCGATAAGAAGCGGATTAACTTTATGTTGTGCCGGTGGGGCAACATATTCAGCTCCAGCATATACAGTACGATGTCGGTTTACCGCTAAAGAAACGTGTTTTAAGCTATCTAAAATAACATTTGTTTTCGTATC
The DNA here is from genome assembly GCF_038007445.1 of Bacillus sp. FSL P2-0099. NCBI lineage: Bacteria > Bacillati > Bacillota > Bacilli > Caryophanales > Bacillaceae > Bacillus > Bacillus sp. FSL P2-0099. The sequence goes on along the minus strand of NZ_JBBOXE010000001.1, from coordinate 3,846,062 downwards.
TACTAAGATAATATTACTGTGTCGTCCCATTATTTCGATTACTAATGTTTTTACTGATTCGTCACCGATTTCATTGCGACTGCGGACTGTAATTTGAATAATACGTTCTAAGTCAATTTGTTCAATTTTTTCAATAAATCCACCTTCTAAATGTTTGCGAAGAAGCATACAAAACATCGGCGGTAGCGCTGGTGAATTGTAGTTTTGATTTGTTAAGTGCATACGCGCATATGTAGGGTGAGATGAAAGAATTAGTTTTTGGTTTTTTCCGTTTGCTCGAATATGTAATAAAACTTCATATTTTGAGGGTTGATATATTTTTGAAATTCTTCCTGTTTGAAGAGAATTTGCAATTTCATGTGTAATTGCTCTTGTAAATAATCCATCGAATGCCATGAATGAACACTCCTTTCTAACTAAAAGTTAATTATAGCATTTTTTTGGACGAGGCTGAATAAGCTTTCATTAGAGTATGTCTGGAATCAGGAGGTCGATGGCAGGATGAACTGGTATGAAATGCGAGCACATGAAGTGGAGGAAAGAACGAATACGAATGTGGAGGTAGGTCTTACAGAGCAAGAAGCAGAGGGCCGATTAAAGAAATTTGGCACAAATGAATTGCAAGAAGCAAAGCGGCCTTCTGCGCTTATGGTGTTTTTAGCGCAATTTAAAGATTTTATGGTACTTGTTTTATTTGGTGCTACAATTATTTCAGCTTTTTTAGGAGAGTATATTGATTCGATTGCAATTGTTGCAATTGTTATTATTAATGGTGTCCTCGGTTTCTTCCAAGAGAGGAAAGCTGAAAAATCGTTGGAAGCTTTAAAAGAATTGGCAGCTCCTCAAGTTACTGTACTAAGAAATGGGAAGTGGATAAAAGCGCCGTCAAAAGCGCTTGTACTGGGTGATATTATTAAATTTTCTAGTGGTGACCGTATTGGCGCGGATGTTCGCCTTGTGGAATCTTCAAGTTTATATATTGAAGAATCGGCTCTTACAGGAGAGTCATTGCCTGTACAAAAGAAGGTAGATGCGTTACAAGGTCAAGATGTTTCAATTGGTGATCAAAAAAACATGGCATTTATGGGGACGATGATAACGAGAGGTGCTGGAACAGGGGTAGTCGTAGCAACTGGAATGAATACAGCTATGGGGCAAATTGCAAATATGTTGCAAAATGCTGAGCAGATGGAAACGCCATTACAAAGAAGATTAGAACAGCTTGGAAAAATTTTAATTATTGTTGCTCTTATTTTGACGGCTCTTGTTGTACTAGCTGGTGTATATCAAGGGAATGAAGTGTATCACATGTTTTTGGCTGGGGTTTCGCTTGCTGTTGCAGCTATTCCAGAAGGATTGCCAGCTATCGTTACGGTTGCGCTATCACTTGGTGTACAGCGTATGATTAAAAAGAGGGCAATTGTGCGAAAGTTGCCAGCTGTAGAAACGTTAGGCTGTGCTTCTGTTATTTGCTCAGATAAAACAGGAACAATGACACAAAATAAAATGATGGTAACACATATGTGGTCAGGCGGAGAATTGTGGAAAGTAACAGGTCAAGGCTATGAGCCAACAGGTTCGTTTATGAAAGGTGAAGAAGTAATTGACCCTACTAAGACGAAATCACTGTATCAACTACTTACATTTGGCTGTTTATGTAATAATGCGAATGTTATTCAAAAGAAAAAGACGTATGTGTTAGATGGAGATCCAACAGAGGGAGCTCTCGTTGCTGCTGCAATGAAGGCGGGAATATCACGTGAAGCTCTTAAAGGAAAGTTTGAAGTCATTCGTGAATTTCCTTTTGATTCAACTAGAAAAATGATGAGCGTTATCGTTCGTGATCGTGAAGGTAAAAAATTTGTTATTACAAAAGGAGCACCAGATGTTCTTTTGCAGATGAGTCAAACAATTTTGTGGGGAAATAAGCAGCAGCCTTTAAGTGAAATGTATCGAAAAGAAGTGCAGGCAGCGATTCATAGTTTAGGAAGTCAAGCTTTACGAACGATTGCAGTGGCATTTAAACCGTTAAAAGCTACAGATTCAATTGAACATGAAAGAGAAGTCGAGCAGGATTTTATGCTTGTTGGAATACAAGGAATGATAGATCCGCCAAGACTAGAAGTGGCGCAAGCGGTGAAAGAGTGTAAGGAAGCTGGTATTAGAACGGTAATGATTACGGGAGATCATAAAGTGACGGCAATGGCAATTGCGGAACAGCTAGGGGTTTTACCGGCGGGTGGACGCGTTGTTGAAGGTGTAGAACTTGCGAATATGGATGTAGAGGCATTAGAAGATATTGTAGAAGATACGTATGTATTCGCTCGTGTGTCTCCTGAGCATAAATTGAAAATCGTTAAGGCACTGCAAAATAAGGGACATATAGTAGCTATGACAGGTGATGGAGTGAACGATGCTCCAGCTATTAAAACAGCTGATATAGGGATTGCGATGGGAATTACAGGGACAGATGTTGCAAAAGAAGCTTCTTCACTTGTGTTGTTAGATGATAACTTTGCTACGATTAAATCGGCGATTAAAGAAGGTAGAAACATATATGAAAATATTCGGAAGTTTATTCGGTATTTGTTAGCATCTAACGTTGGTGAAATTTTAGTTATGCTATTTGCGATGTTACTTGCACTGCCATTGCCGATGGTTCCAATTCAAATTTTATGGGTGAACTTAGTTACTGACGGTTTACCAGCGATGGCATTAGGTTTGGATAAGGCTGAAGGAGATGTGATGAAGAGAACACCACGCCATCCGAAAGAAGGGGTGTTCGCTAGAGGGCTTGCGTGGAAAATTATAAGTCGTGGTTTTTTAATCGGAGCAGTGACATTAGTAGCGTTTATTATTGCATTTAACCAGCATCCGAATGAATTGAAGTATGCACAAACGGTAGCCTTCGCAACATTAGTACTGGCTCAGCTTATTCATGTATTTGATTGTCGTAGTGAACATTCTATATTTCACCGCAACCCGTTTGGAAATATATATTTAGTAGGGGCGGTTATTATTTCTTTACTGTTAATGCTTGTAGTTATATATTATCCACCATTACAGCCGATTTTTAGCACAATGCCGATACAAGCACGAGATTGGTTGTTAATTGGAGGATTATCATCTATTCCGACCTTCTTATTAGTAGGATCCTTATTAACAAGAAAAAAGGGGAAAAAGAAAAAGCCGCTGTTATATAAGAAGGGATTAAACTTGAAATAGTCAATGATATGAAAATATGATATAATTTACAGAAGGTAGTAGAGCCTTGTCTCTATTGCCTTTTTCATTGAGTTATTTCATGGCTTGGATGTGATAAAGATGATTTGTAGTATGACAGGATTTGGAAGATCGAAGGTAGAAAACGATACTTTTCAAATAACAGTAGAAATGAAGTCGGTGAACCATCGTTTTTTAGAAATGAGTATTCGGCTTCCGAAGCAAATGATGGCGTTTGAAGACAAGATTCGTAAAATAATTGCAAAGCAAGTTCGCCGTGGACGTATTGAAGTGTCTATTAGTATAACAGGCGAAGGGCTTGTTGAAAGAAAATTAACTGTGAATTGGGAACTTCTCAAGCAGTACCAATCCATTATGGAAGATATAAAAGGGAAATTTCAATTACAAGATTCTATTACACTCGGGCAACTAATGGGAATGCCAGAAGTAACGGCAGTTGAAGAAATAGAAAATGTAAATGAACAATTTGAAACCGGTTTATATGAAGCTGTTCGCCAAGCTGCTCATATGTTGAAAACGATGAGAGATGGCGAAGGAGAACGATTACATAAAGATATAGCATATCGTTTGCAAGAGATTCATAATTGTGTAAATGCAATTATTCCACATGCACCAATTGTTACACAAAAATATCGTGAACGATTAGAAAATCGCTTAAAAGAATTACATAACCAAGATTTAGATGAACAACGATTGTTGACAGAAGTAGCAATATTTGCAGAGCGTTCAGATATTCACGAAGAATTAGTTCGATTACAAAGTCATTTAGATCAATTTCGTGAAGCACTGCAAATTACAGAGCCTGTTGGAAGGAAAATGGACTTCATCGTGCAAGAGATGCATAGGGAAGTTAATACGATAGGTTCTAAGGCAAATGACTTAACAATTTCAAAATATGTCGTAGAAATGAAAAATAACCTTGAAAAAATTCGTGAACAAGTACAAAATATTGAGTAGCTTTCAAAAAATATATAAAGTTATACGTGGTGGAGAAATCGGATAGACTTACTAGGAGGCGCAAACTATGGCCATGCGGTTTTTAAATATTGGATACGGAAATATTGTATCTGCTCATCGAATTATTGCTATTGTAAGTCCGGAGTCAGCTCCTATTAAACGGACAGTACAGGAAGCACGTGAACATAATGCTTTGCTTGACGCTACGTATGGGAGAAAAACAAGGGCGGTTATTGTTATGGATGATGGGCATGTAGTATTAAGTCCAATTCAGCCAGAGACGATTGCACATCGTTTGAATAATAAAGAAGATTTAAGTGAGGAAGGGTAGGTTTTACATATTTATGAGAAGTAGAAGAGGATTGCTCATCGTTCTTTCGGGACCTTCTGGTGTCGGGAAAGGAACGGTTCGAAAAGAGCTGTTTAGCCATGAAGACACACGTTTTCAGTACTCTATTTCAGTAACGACACGTAAACCGCGTGAAGGTGAAGTAGATGGTGTGGATTATTTCTTTAAAGAGAGAGAAGAATTTGAAGAAATGATTCGTAATGAAAAGTTACTTGAATGGGCTGAGTTCGTTGGTAATTATTACGGAACACCGATTGATTATGTTGAAAAAACGTTACAAGAAGGAAAAGATGTGTTCTTAGAAATTGAAGTGCAAGGAGCAATTCAAGTTAAGAAAGCCTTCCCAGCAGGTGTATTTATTTTCTTAGCACCTCCAAGTTTATCTGAACTAAAGAACCGAATTGTCGGCCGTGGTACAGAAACTGAAGATGTTATTGAAAATCGTTTAACTGTAGCGAAAGAAGAAATCGAAATGATGGACGCTTATGACTATGTTGTAGAAAACGATCAAGTTGAATTAGCTTGCGACCGAATTAAAGCAATTGTGGTTGGTGAACATTGCCGCCGCGAAAGAGTGGCAAAATACTATAAAGAAATGACGGAGGGTCTATAATTATGTTAAATCCATCAATTGACTCATTATTAACAAAAATCGATTCTAAATATACACTTGTAACAGTAGCTGCAAAGCGTGCACGTGAAATGCAAATTGCTGACAATTGTGTTATTGAAAAGCCTGTTTCTCATAAATGTGTAGGTAAATCATTAGAAGAAATCGATGCAGAAGTATTAAAATATGTACCAAGCGATGACACAATAATTGATTAAGACATTCTTTTCGACAAATTAAAACATAGACTTTATAATTTTCTATGTAACGGTAACAACCTATTTACAAGTAGGTTGTTATTTTTTTATGATAGGGAAGAAATAATCGTAAAAAGGTGGAACAACATATTGGTACTGACGAGCTGAAAATTCTATTTCAGTAGAATAAGTTTGAAAAAGAAAGAGGACGAGTCATATGCTAAAAGGGAAAAAGATACTTCTATGTGTAACAGGAGGCATTGCAGTTTTTAAGGCAGCTGCGTTAACGAGTAAATTGACACAAGCGGGTGCTACTGTAAAAGTAATGATGAGTGAATCGGCAATGAAGTTTGTTACACCTCTTACATTTCAAGCGCTTTCTCGCCACGATGTATATACGGATACGTTTGATGAAAAAGACTCAGCAGTTATCGCTCACATTGATTTAGCGGATTGGGCAGATGTTGTACTTGTGGCACCTGCTACAGCGAATTGCATTGGGAAGTTAGCGAATGGTATTGCGGATGATATGATTACAACTACTTTGTTGGCTACTACAGCTCCAGTTTGGATTGCGCCTGCTATGAATGTGCATATGTATGAAAATAAAATTGTTCAAAAAAATATGATGACGTTAAAAGCGTTAGGATATACATTTATTGAGCCTGGCGAAGGCTTTTTAGCATGTGGTTATGTAGCTAAGGGAAGACTGGAAGAACCTGAAGTGATTATTGGAAGGTTAGAAGAGGTTTTCTCAGAACAAAAACCATTGCAAGGAAAGCGAATATTAATAACGGCTGGCCCGACACGTGAAAAGATTGACCCAGTCCGTTTTATGACGAATTTTTCTTCTGGAAAGATGGGGTATGCGATTGCAGAAGTTGCAGCAAGCTTAGGTGCTGATGTCGTACTTGTGTCAGGACCGACAGCATTAGAGTCACCATTACATGTCACAACAATACAAGTAGAATCTGCACAAGATATGTTAGAGGCAGTCCTTCAGCATTATCAGAGTGTGGATGTTGTCATCAAAACAGCAGCCGTTGCAGATTACCGTCCGAAATATGTTCATGATAATAAAATGAAAAAGAAAAATGGCGATGCTGTAATTGAATTAGAAAGAACAGTGGATATTTTAAAAACGTTAGGTGAGAAGAAGGACCGACAGTTACTTATCGGTTTCGCAGCTGAAACGACAAACATAGAGGAATACGCAACGAGAAAATTACGTGAGAAAAATGCAAATATGATTGTTGCGAATGACGTGAAAGCGCAAGGAGCTGGGTTTGGTACGGATACAAATATTGTGACAATGTATAGAAAAGATGGAGAAATCATTGAGCTGCCACTTTTAACGAAGAAAGAAGTGGCTCGTGAAATATTAAAGCAAATAGAAATGATGTTAGAAGATGATTATGTATGAAGTTTGCAAGTGTAATTGTTGATGTACCTGCACGTCAAACAGATCGACCGTTTGATTATATTATCCCTAAAAAATGGGAAGATATCGTGCAAACAGGAATGCGTGTAGTAGTCCCATTCGGTCCGAGGAAATTGCAAGGTTTTATTATTGGCATAAAGGATTCGGTTGAACTAGAAAGTAAAAAGTTAAAAGCGTTGTATGAAATATTAGATGTCACTCCGGTTTTAAATGATGAATTATTAAAACTTGGGTATTGGCTTACAAGTGAAACGTTATGTTATATGATTTCAGCTTTTCAGGTGATGCTTCCGACGGCGATTAAAGCAACATATAAAAAGCGTCTGCAACTTCGTAACCGAGAAGAAGTAGCACCAGAAATTCTTTCTTTATTTCAAGGGAAGGAAACGATAGATTGGGAAGTTATCGAAGCACAGCCGCACCTATATCGCACTATTCAACAAGAAATTAAAAATGGTACGACTGAAGTGGTTTATCAAGTAAAGGATAAAGTGCAGAAGAAGAAACAAAGAGTAGTTCAACCGGAGTTGCCGGCAGATAAATTGGAATTAGCAGCATTTGAACTGAAAAGTAAAAAACAACAAGATGTACTCTATTATTTTGTAGAAAACTACAAAAGTGTACCGTTAAAAAATTTAACAGAAGAATTACAAATAACAGATGCTCCAATAAAAGCACTTGTTAAAAAGGGTCTAATCTCAGAAAAATATGTAGAGGTATACCGGAGTCCGTATGACGATGATGATTTTGAACAAACGAAACCATTTCCGCTTACTGAGGAACAAAAACAAGTAATTACACCGATTTTGTCATCAATTACAAATGAAACTTACAATCCATTTTTACTATATGGTGTTACAGGAAGTGGTAAGACTGAAGTGTATTTACAATCTATAGCAGCGGTGCTCGAGAAAGGAAAAGAAGCAATTGTGCTTGTTCCTGAAATTGCGCTAACGCCCCAGATGGTAGATCGCTTTAAAGGTAGGTTCGGTTCGCAAGTTGCAGTTCTTCACAGTGCGCTTTCTGTTGGCGAGAAATATGATGAATGGCGAAAGATATTAAGAAAAGAAGTGAAAGTTGTAGTTGGTGCGCGTTCAGCTATTTTTGCTCCATTCGAAAATTTAGGAATCATTATTATTGATGAAGAGCATGAATCAAGTTATAAGCAAGAGGATAACCCAAAGTATCATGCAAGAGATGTAGCAGTGTGGAGAGGACAATACCATAAGTGTCCAATCGTTCTCGGAAGTGCAACGCCGACACTTGAATCGTTTGCTAGAGCGAAAAAAGGTGTCTATGGGTTGCTTACAATGGAAAAACGTATGAACAAACAAGCTTTGCCGACTGTAAAAATTGTTGATATGCGTGAAGAGCTTCGTGATGGAAATCGCTCAATGTTTTCAAAGGCACTGCATGAAAAAATAGCAGATCGATTAGAAAAGAAAGAACAAATGGTTCTCTTTTTAAATAGAAGGGGTCATTCTACGTTTGTGATGTGTCGTGATTGTGGGTATGTCGTACAATGTCCGCATTGTGATATTTCGTTGACATATCACAAAATGAACCATCGTTTAAAGTGTCATTATTGTAGTCATGAGGAAAATATGCCAACGGAGTGTCCTGCTTGTAATAGTACGTATATTCGTTTCTTTGGTACAGGGACGCAAAAGGTTGAAGAAGAAATCACAAAACTATTCCCTGAGGCGCGGGTCATTCGAATGGATGTGGATACAACAAGCCGTAAAGGAATGCATGAAAAATTATTAAAGGCGTTTGGTGAAGAGAAAGCAGATATATTACTTGGAACACAAATGATTGCAAAAGGGCTTGATTTTCCGAAGGTGACGCTTGTTGGCGTTTTAACGGCGGATACGATGCTTCATCTACCTGATTTTCGGGCGAGTGAAAAGACGTATCAGCTATTGACACAAGTGAGTGGACGTGCAGGAAGACATGAATTGCCAGGTGAAGTTGTAATTCAAACGTATACGCCGGAACATTACAGTGTAGAATTAGCAAAGAATCAACAATATGATGTATTTTATGAGCACGAAATGCAAATGAGGCAAATGAGACAATATCCGCCATATTACTACGTTGTACTTGTAACTGTATCTCATCCGGAGTTATTAAAGGCAGTCCAAGTGACGGAAAAAATTGTCGGTCATTTACGAACGCATTGTTCAAGGCAAACAATGGTGTTAGGGCCGGTTGCTTCAGCAATTCCAAGGATAAAAGATAGATATCGTTACCAATGCATGATAAAATACAAACGGGAACCAAACTTAAAGAACGTGCTCAAAATGGTAAATGAACATTATCAAGCAGAAATGCAAAAAGAGCTACAAATCTCAATTGATTTTAATCCAACAATGTTAATGTAGCGGAGGGAAATATGGCAGTTTTAGAAATTGTAAAGCATCCAAATGAAGTGTTAGAAACACCATGCGAAAGAGTAATTAACTTTGATAAAAAGTTAGTGAAATTGTTAAAAGATATGCATGAAACAATGTTAATTGCAGACGGAGTTGGTCTAGCTGCGCCACAAGTGGGTGTAAGCTTACAAGTTGCTGTTGTTGATATAGGTGATGATACGGGTAAAATTGAATTAATTAATCCTGTTATTTTAGAAAAACGTGGTGAACAAGTAGGTCCCGAAGGCTGCTTAAGCTTTCCGGGACTTTATGGTGAAGTGGAGCGTGCAGATTACATTAAAGTACGTGCACAAAATCGTCGCGGTAAAATATTTTTATTAGAAGCGGATGACTTCTTAGCGCGTGCAATTCAGCATGAAATCGATCATTTACACGGTGTTTTATTTACATCTAAAGTGAAAAGGTATTATGAAGCAGGCGAATTAGAATAGGTTTAAAAGGAGCGGTTTTTGAATGATGAAAGTAGTATTTATGGGGACACCGGACTTTTCTGTGCCGGTGCTTCGTCGTCTTATCGAGGACGGATATGACGTAGTTGGTGTTGTAACGCAACCTGATCGTCCAGTTGGTAGAAAAAAGGTTTTAACACCTACTCCTGTTAAAGTAGAAGCGGAGAAACATGGTATTCCAGTAGTACAGCCGTTAAAAATTCGTGAAAAAGACGAATATGAAAAAGTATTAGCACTAGAGCCAGACTTAATTGTAACAGCAGCATTTGGACAAATCGTACCGAATGAAATTTTAGAAGCGCCAAAGTATGGATGTATTAATGTCCACGCATCATTACTTCCAGAACTTCGCGGTGGTGCACCAATTCATTATGCGATCATGGAAGGTAAAGAGAAAACTGGTATTACAATTATGTATATGGTAGAAAAATTAGATGCGGGCGATATATTAACGCAAGTAGAAGTAGAAATTGAAGAGCGTGAAACAACAGGTTCATTATTTGATAAGTTAAGCGAAGCAGGAGCACACCTTTTATCTAAAACGGTTCCTTTACTAATTCAGGGTAAACTAGAACCAATTAAACAAAGTGAAGCTGAAGTGACGTTTGCATATAATATAAAACGTGAGCAAGAGATAATTGATTGGACAAAAACAGGTGAAGAAGTATACAATCACATTCGCGGATTGAATCCATGGCCAGTTGCTTATACGACTTTGGCAGGACAAGTTATTAAAGTATGGTGGGGAGAGAAGGTCTCTATTACAGAGAAAGCTGAACCAGGTACAATAGTAGTTCTTGAAGAAGATGGATTTGTTGTTGCAACAGGGAACGAGACAGGCGTTAAAATCACTGAATTGCAACCATCTGGTAAAAAGCGTATGAGTTGTTCACAATTTTTACGTGGAACAAAACCTGAAATTGGTACGAAGTTAGGAGAAAATGCATGAGACAAAATGTTCGTGAGTTAGCTCTTGATGGCTTAATTCAAGTAGAAAAAAGTGGTGCATATAGCAACTTACTTTTAAATAATTTGATTGAAAAAAATACAATTGACAGAAAAGATATTGGTTTATTAACTGAAATGGTATATGGAACAATTCAACGTCGTGACACACTGGATTATTATTTACAACCATTTTTAAGAAAAAAGGTTGAAGCGTGGGTAAGAGTGTTGCTTCGCCTATCTCTATATCAAATGCTATATTTAGACCGAGTTCCAGAAAGAGCGGCTATTCATGAAGCAGTTGAGATTGCAAAGCGTCGTGGGCATAAAGGGATTTCAGGCATGGTGAACGGAGTATTGCGTTCAATTCAGCGAGAAGGTGTACCTTCGTTAGAAGAAATCGAAAATCCAGTAGAACGTCTTGCGATTGCAACGAGTCATCCAATGTGGCTTGTACAAGAATGGGCATCCGAATATGGTTTAGAGACAGCAGAGAAAATGTGTGAAGTAAATATGTTGCCACCTGTACCAACAGCACGTGTAAATGTTGATAAAGTAACGGTAGAAGAAGCGGTTGCGTTATTAGCTGATGAGGGTATAGAAGCAAAACGTGGCGAATTGTCAGAGGATGCAATTCAAATTGAAAGAGGTAATGTCGCACATACAGAAGCGTTCAAAAAAGGTTTCCTTTCTATTCAAGATGAAAGCTCAATGCTTGTAGCACGTGCTTTAGAACCGAATAAAGGAGATACAGTTCTAGATAGTTGTGCTGCTCCTGGCGGAAAAACAACTCATATTGCAGAGCGTTTGGACGGAACTGGTAAGGTAATGTCGCTTGATTTACACGCACATAAAGTACGTTTAATTGAACAACAGGCGAAGAGACTTGGTTTAGAAAATGTAGAAACGATGGCTTTAGATGCTAGAAAAGTTCAAGAGCATTTTGCAAATGAATCTTTTGACAAAATATTAGTAGATGCACCATGTTCTGGATTTGGTGTTATTAGACGTAAACCTGATATTAAGTTAGGTAAAGATAAGGGCGATAGTGAAAGGTTATCAACGATTCAACTTGCGATACTAGAAAAAATAGCACCATTGTTAAAACAAGGTGGTCGCCTTGTTTATAGTACGTGCACAATTGAAAAAATAGAAAATGAACAAGTAATAAAGCAATTTTTACAAGAGCATCCTGAATTTGAATGGGATACTACGATAAAAGATCGCATGCCAGAAAAGTTAAATCCGTATATTGATGAAGGTCAAGTACGAATTTTACCGCATTATTTTGCAACAGATGGCTTTTATATTGCTTGTTTAAGAAAGAAGGTGTAGCATCATGGAAACGACTGTAAAAAAACAAAAGAAAAATCTAGAAACAAAGAAACCATCAATTTATTCTTTACAACTTCATGAAATGCAAGATTGGTTAAAGGAACAAGGAGAACCTAAGTTCCGTGCAGGACAAATTTTTGATTGGCTATATAAAAAACGTGTAAAAAATTATGAGGATATGTCAAACCTTGCTAAAGGATTGCGCGATAAATTGTCGAATTCCTTTGATATTACTACTTTAAACACTTTAGTAAAACAAACGTCTTCGGATGGAACGATTAAATTCCTATTCCAGTTATACGATGGATACTCTATTGAAACTGTACTAATGCGACATGAATATGGAAATTCCATTTGTGTAACAACACAGGTGGGTTGCCGCATTGGCTGTACGTTCTGTGCTTCTACACTTGGTGGGTTAAAACGAAACTTAGAGGCTGGAGAAATTGTAGCGCAAGTAGTAGAAGTTCAGCGTGCGCTTGATGAAACAGAAGAACGTGTAAGTTCTCTTGTTGTTATGGGAATTGGAGAGCCATTTGATAATTATGATAACTTAATGTCATTCTTACGCATTGTAAATCATGAAAAAGGAATTCATATCGGTGCAAGACATATGACAGTTTCAACAAGTGGAATTGTTCCAAAAATTTATAAGTTCGCTGAAGAAGATATGCAAATTAATTTTGCGATTTCATTGCATGCTGCAAATACAGAGATACGTTCAAAATTAATGCCGATCAACCGTGCTTATAAGCTACCTGATTTAATGGAAGCTGTTAAATACTATGTAAATAGAACAGGGCGTCGTATTACATTTGAATATGGCTTATTTGGAGGAGAAAATGACCAAGTTGAGCACGCTGAAGAACTTGCTGCGCTCTTAAAAGGTGTAAAATGTCATGTAAACTTAATTCCGGTAAACTACGTGCCAGAACGTGATTATGTACGTACGCCACGAGAGCAAATTTTCTTATTTGAAAAGACGCTAAAAGATCGTGGAGTGAATGTAACCATTCGCCGTGAACAAGGTCATGATATTGATGCAGCCTGCGGTCAGTTGCGTGCAAAGGAGCGCAAAGAAGAGACGAGGTGACTAGATGAAAGCCGTGTTTCTATCGGATAAAGGAAAAGTTCGTCAACATAATGAAGATAGTGCAGGAGTTTTTCGCAATTTAGATGGAAATATTTTAGCGGTAGTAGCAGATGGAATGGGAGGTCATCGAGCTGGCGATGTAGCTAGCTCGATGGCTATTCAATTATTCCATGATTATTGGAAGCAAACGCATAATATGAATGAGCCTAAAAAGGTAGAAAAGTGGTTACATACTAACGTTGGAATTATTAATGAGCGCATATATGCTTACTCTCAGCAGCATGCAGAATGTAATGGCATGGGAACAACACTTATAATAGCCATTTGTACATCGAATTTTGTGACGATAGGTCATATAGGAGATAGTCGTTGTTATATGGTATCAGAGGGGAAAATGACGCTTGTAACGGAAGATCATTCGCTTGTAAATGAACTTGTAAGACATGGCGAAATTTCAAAGGAAGATGCAGAATATCACCCGAAAAAGAATGTTTTGTTAAGAGCATTAGGAAATGAAGAAACAGTTGGATTAGATGTTAAAACATTGGTACTTGAAGAAGATGATCAATTACTTCTTTGCTCGGATGGATTGTCTAACAAAGTTTCTATTGCTGATATGCAACAAATTTTACAATTGAATGAACAGCTCGAGGCGAAGGGAGAGCATCTCATTCAATTAGCAAATGATCGTGGTGGAGAAGATAATATTACCCTCGTTATTATTGATTATACGGATTCGACAAACGAAAGTAGGTGAAGTGCAACGTGCTGATTGGAAAACGCTTAAATGACCGTTATAAGCTGCTGAAAATGATTGGCGGTGGAGGAATGGCCAATGTATATTTAGCTCATGATGATATACTCGGCCGAGATGTAGCGGTAAAAATATTAAGACTCGACTATTCAAATAATGAAGAGTTTATTAAACGTTTCCATCGAGAAGCGCAATCTGTTACAACGTTGTCGCATCCAAATATTGTGAATATGTATGATGTTGGGGAAGAGGATGATATATATTATCTTGTAATGGAATATGTACCTGGACGAACATTGAAGCAATACATAATTGATCGAGGGATGTTACCGATAGGAGAGGCTCTTGATATAATGGAGCAGTTAACGTCCGCTATGGCACACGCCCATCATTTTGAGATTGTACATCGTGATATTAAACCGCACAATATTTTGATTCGAGATGACGGAGTGGTCAAAGTAACAGACTTTGGAATTGCGACAGCTACAAGTGCAGCAACGATTACACATACAAATTCGGTGCTCGGTTCGGTGCATTATTTATCACCAGAACAAGCGCGCGGCGGTATAGCGAATAAACAATCAGATATTTATTCACTTGGGATTGTTATGTTTGAATTGTTAACAGGAAGACAACCGTTTTCTGGTGAATCTGCTGTTGCAATTGCGTTAAAACATTTACAAAATGAAATGCCATCTCCAAAAAGATGGAATGAAAATATTCCACAAAGTGTTGAAAATATTATATTAAAGGCAACTGCGAAAGATCCGTTCCATCGATATCAATCTGCTAACGCGATGAAACGAGATATTGAAACAGCACTATACCCAGAACGAATAAATGAACAACCATTTTACATACCAGAAGATATGGAAGCAACGAAAGCGATTCCAATTATTCAACAAGAACAACTATTTCAAAATGTAAGTGATGAAACGATTGTATTAAAAGGAAGTAAAGTGGATGAACAAGTAAGAAAAGAAGAGACCAAATCAGGTAAGAAGAAAAAGCGAAATAATAAATGGCTGAAAGTTTTAATTACAACATTTTTACTTTTAGCGATAGGGATAACATTAGCACTTACTGTTATTCCAGGCTTCTTTATTCCGAAAGATGTGAAGGTTCCTGATGTGGCTGGTATGAAATATACGACAGCTGTAAATACGTTAGTTGAAAAAGGTTTTGAAGTTACTGAACCTAATCTTGTATATACAGATGATGTTGAAGCCGGAAACGTGATAAAAACAGATCCTATAGCAGGAAGAGTAGTGAAAGAAAACTCTAAAATTACTATCTATCAATCAGGTGGGAAAAAGAAAAGTAAGATGCGTGATTTGACAGGAAAAGATTTCGAGAGTATAAGAGCTGAGTTAGAAGAAGAATATAAACAAGTTACAATAAATTATATTGAAAATGATAAGCCGAAAGGTGAAATTGTAGAGCAAATACCAACGCCTGATCAAATGGTTATAGAGACAGAACAAGAGCTGAAAATTTGGGTAAGTAAAGGACCTTATCAAATAAGACCAGGTGATTTTTCAGGATGGACTGAAAATAGTGTAAAAGGTTATTTAAATGAAAGAAAGCTTGTTTCTGATATACAAAGAGAGTATTCAGATAAGGTTGATAAAGGTCTTGTTATTTCACAGTTACCAAAGCCTGGGACACCTTTAAAAGAAGGAGATAAAGTATCGATTGTTATCTCCGATGGTCCGAAGCCTAAAGTGACGAAAACGGTAAAAGTGGATAACATTTCTATCCCATATGAAGCTTCTGCAACAGGTGAGAAAAAGCCGCAAACAATAGAAATTTATAAAGAAGATATGCAGCAAAAAATGGATAAACCAGTTGAAACGAGAACAATTACTGAGTCAGCGATTATTTCTTTAGAATTTGTAATTCAAGAAGGTGCAAAGGGACACTATAAAATTGTCCGAGATGGAGTAACGATTATGGACAAGGAAGTACCATATCCAGCTCAATAATAGTGAATTCCATCGTCCTTATATAGAAGATGGAATTTATTACTCTTGCCTGTTATGCTGTCTACATCGTGGACTGTATAACAGGCAAAAATATATGATTCAAAAAGCTGTAAAAGTGATACTGTTGTAAATAATATTTCAAATTTGATGGTAGATTAAATATATGAACCTGGATATATATTTGGTGGGCTTTGAACTAATTGTTTAAAGAACGCTAGTCTATTCATATTTAATTGCAGTTTCATTTTATACAAAATAAAGGAGAATTATATGCCAGAAGGAAAAATTGTAAAAGCTCTAAGTGGGTTTTATTATGTGCAGAATGAGGAAGGGATTACACAATGTCGTGGGCGTGGTGTATTTAGAAAGAATAAAATTACGCCACTTGTAGGAGACCAAGTTGTTTTTCAAGCGGATAATCCGAATGAAGGTTATGTGTTAGAAGTATTTGATCGGAAAAATGAACTTGTTAGACCTCCTATTGCTAATGTTGATCAAGCTATTCTTGTTTTCTCTGCGGTAGAACCAGATTTTAATCCAGGACTGTTAGATCGATTTTTAGTATTAATTGAATATCATAACATTAAACCAATTATTTGTATTAGTAAGATGGATTTAGTAGATGAAAAAATGAGAGAAACTGTTGAATCTTATGCAAATGATTATCGTGAAATGGGTTATGATGTGTTGTTTACTTCTATAAATACATCGGAAAGTATTGATATTCTGAAACCATTCTTAGAAGGTTGTATTTCCGTCGTTGCAGGCCAATCTGGTGTTGGGAAATCTTCAATGCTAAACGTATTACGTCCAGATTTAGAATTGAAAACTAATGATATTTCTTCACATTTAGGACGTGGAAAGCATACGACAAGACACGTAGAATTAATTACAGTTGGAAGCGGACTTGTTGCGGATACACCTGGTTTTAGTTCGCTTGATTTCATAGATATAGAGGTAGAAGATCTTACATATTGTTTTCCAGAGTTGAAAGAAGCGAGCCAATACTGTAAATTTAGAGGGTGTACACACCTTGCTGAACCGAAATGTGCGGTGAAAGCTGCGGTTGAAGAAGGAAAGATTACCGAATATCGTTATAAGAATTACAAACAATTCGTAGAAGAAATTAGAGAGAGAAAGCCGAGGTATTAGTCATGATTAAAATTGCACCATCGATTTTATCAGCAGATTTTTCAAGATTAGGGGAAGAGATTAAAGATGTAGAAAAAGGCGGAGCTGACTACATTCACGTCGATGTAATGGATGGGCATTTCGTACCAAATATTACGATTGGACCATTAATTGTAGAAGCAATCCGTCCGATTACATCATTACCGTTAGATGTACATTTAATGATTGAAAATCCTGATAACTATATCCCAACTTTCGCAAAAGCGGGAGCGGATATTATTACTGTTCATGTAGAAGCGTGTCCTCATTTACATCGTACAATTCAGTTAATTAAATCTCATGACATTAAAGCAGGGGTTGTATTAAATCCGCATACTCCAGTTTCAACGATTGAGCATGTATTAGAAGATATAGACATGGTATTACTTATGACAGTAAATCCTGGATTTGGCGGGCAGAAGTTTATTCATTCTGTATTACCGAAAATCAAACAAGTTGCAGAAATGGTTAAAGAGCGAAATCTAGAAGTGGAAATTGAAGTTGATGGTGGTGTCAACGCTGAAACGGCAAGACTTTGTATTGAAGCAGGAGCGAATGTTCTTGTAGCGGGATCAGCAGTATACAATCAAAAAGACCGCGGTGAAGCAATTCGTGTAATTCGCGGATAAAGAATGAACGAACCTTTATCCTAGTGAAGCTTCTAGTTCATTAAGACTTCACTATTTATACATGTTAGAGTGGCAAATAAGGAGAAAGGCAATCTACCGAATGGCAGATTGCCTTTTTACAATAGAAGGGGAAGGAAAAATGATTATTCATATTTTAGCGGGAGGACCTGCAGAATACTGCGCAGATTTTTCGCGGTATGAAAATGAAGAAGTAGTTTGGGCGGCCGTTGATAGAGGAGTGTACCGTTTGTTGAAAAGAGGAATCACTCCGGCTGTTGCGTTTGGGGATTATGATTCAGTTACTGATGAGGAATTAGCATGGATGAGGCAACAAACAAATGAATTACATATCGTCCCGCGAGAAAAAGATCAAACAGATTTAGAAATTGCAATTAGCTGGGCTTTAGAACAGAAGCCAAAATTAATTCGTATTTTTGGTGCTACTGGTGGAAGACTTGATCATGGTTTAGCAAATATTCAGATGCTTTTAAAGGGATTAGAAGTAAATATAGAAATGTGTATTGTGGACAATAAAAATGAAATAATGGTGAAAAAGTTTGGTATGTATATAATTGAAGGAAACGAACATTTTCCATACGTATCATTTGTACCAGTTACTGAAAGGGTAGAAGGTATTACACTTCACGGTTTTAAGTATCCCCTTACTAATAAAACAATAGAGTGGGGATCGACACTTTGTATTAGTAATGAACTCGTTGAGGAAAAAGGTACTTTTTCATTCACTTCTGGCATATTAATGATGATAAGAAGCACTGATTGAAGAAACAATTTTGCTCCTTGCATCATATAGTGAACAAGTGGAGTAATGGGGATTAGGA
Organism: Bacillus sp. FSL P2-0099; assembly: GCF_038007445.1. Taxonomy (NCBI): domain Bacteria; kingdom Bacillati; phylum Bacillota; class Bacilli; order Caryophanales; family Bacillaceae; genus Bacillus; species Bacillus sp. FSL P2-0099. The sequence continues at coordinate 3,827,631 of NZ_JBBOXE010000001.1, read as the reverse complement.
GGGAAACCATGAGATTTTATACAATTAAGTTACCTAAATTTCTTGGTGGAATTGTTCGTGCGATGTTAAATACCTTCAAAAAAGACTAAAAAAAGCACCTATTACCGGTGCTTTTTCCAATGGTATAATAAAAAAAGAGCCTAGCGGCTCTTTTTTTTATTATTAAACACGTTCGATTTTGCCAGATTTTAATGCTCTAGCAGAAACGTAAACACGTTGAACTTTTCCGTCGATGCGTACGCGAACTTTTTGAAGGTTAGCGCCCCATTTACGTTTTGTAGCGTTCATTGCGTGAGAACGAGAGTTACCAGAACGAGCTTTTCTTCCAGTGATAGCACAAACACGAGCCATTTATATTTCCCTCCCTTAACTACCGTAACATACGTAATTTTTCAATATTAGTCTTTTATGCGATGCTAAAAACACTACTATAATTTAACACAACTAAAAAGAGAATGCAACACCGTAGGAAAAAGAAATCAAGAAAAAATACTTGACACTATATGTCAATGAAGAAAAGGTGAAATCAAGAAAAATTGCTTGACATATTATAGTGGTACATGTTGTATAATAACAATGGACTATTTTGCTCATCATAAAAAAATGTAATTTAAAACATAAAATATGAGAGTGAAAAAGAAAGAACGATGGAATTTTCTTTAAAAAGATTATATGATAGTAACTAAAGTAGTCTAGCTCACTTTCACCATTTATGAAGGGGGAAACGAGATGTCAATTGAAATTAAAACGAAGTACGGTCAAATTGATATTAGTACAGATGTAATTGCAACAATTGCTGGAGGTGCCGCAGTAGATTGCTACGGTATCGTAGGTATGGCATCAAAAAATCAGTTAAAAGATGGATTAACAGAAATTTTACGAAAAGAAAACTTCACTAGAGGCGTTATTGTTCGTAAAAATGAAGATGAAGTACATATTGATATGTATATTATTGTGAGCTATGGTACGAAAATTTCAGAAGTAGCACATAACGTGCAGACTAAAGTGAAATATACATTAGATCAAACTGTAGGACTAGCAGTAGATTCTGTAAACATCTACGTACAAGGAGTTAAAGTAATAAACTTGTAATGTGCATTAAGGAGGAAAATCTGTGTCAATTCAAAAAATTGATGGAAAACGTTTATCACAAATGATCATTCAAGGAGCCAATAATTTAACAAATAATGTTCAGCTTGTTGATGCATTAAACGTATTCCCAGTTCCAGATGGCGATACCGGTACAAACATGAACTTATCAATGACTTCAGGCGCACGTGAAGTGAAAGCAAATCCTTCGCAGCATGCTGGTAAAGTCGGTGTAAGTTTAGCCAAAGGATTATTAATGGGAGCTCGTGGTAACTCTGGGGTTATTTTATCTCAGTTATTCCGTGGTTTCTCTAAATCCATTGAACAAAAAGAAGAATTAACGACAGTTGATTTTGCTGCAGCTTTAGAAGCTGGAGTAGAGGCAGCTTACAAAGCGGTTATGAAACCAATTGAAGGAACGATTTTAACGGTTGCAAGAGAAACGGGTAAATATGCAGTGACAGTTGCGAAAAAACAGCGCGACTTTGTTTTGTTTATGGAAGACGTTGTAAAAGAAGCAAACGCATCGTTAAATCGTACGCCAGATTTATTACCTGTATTAAAACAAGTTGGCGTTGTAGATAGCGGTGGTAAAGGTCTTGTTGTTGTATATGAAGGATTTTTAGCTGACTTAAAAGGAGAAACGATTTCTTCTGATATGCCTGCCCAACCATCTATGAATGACATGGTACGTGCAGAACATCACCGTAGTGTACAAAGCCAATTGAGTACAGAAGATATTAAGTATGGATATTGTACGGAGTTCATGGTGAAATTAGAGCCTGGAAAAATGAAGGAACATAATTTCTCTGAACAAAAATTCCGTGAAGATATTAGTGTGTACGGAGATTCACTACTTGTTGTATCGGATGATGAGGTTGTAAAGGTTCATATTCATGCGGAACATCCTGGAGATCCTATGAACTATGGACAACGTTACGGTAGTCTAATTAAGATCAAAGTAGAAAATATGCGTGAACAGCATACTGCTTTATTAGATGAACCTAGCATGGTACCTGAACAAACGAATCAGCCAATAGAGAAACAACCGTATGGTATTGTAACTGTAGCTATGGGATCGGGTATTAAAACTCTATTTGAGAGCATTGGTGCAACGAAAGTTATCGAAGGTGGCCAAACGATGAATCCGAGTACGGAGGATATTGTGAAGGCGATTGAAGAGGCGAATGCTGAAAAAATCATCATCTTACCAAATAACGGGAATATCGTGATGGCAGCAGAACAAGCAGCGTCAGTTGTAGAACAAGAAGTTATTGTTATTCGTTCAAAAACAGTTCCTCAAGGTATGGCTGCAATGTTAGCATTTAATCCAGTTGGAACGCTAGAAGAGAATGAAGAAAACATGAAAGAAGCTTTAGCTCATGTGAAAACAGGTCAGATTACGTATGCTGTTCGTGATACGGAAATTGACGGTGTAGCGATTCAAAAAGATGATTTCATGTGTATTGCAGATGGGAAAATTGTATCTACAAATGCTGAGAAAGTAGGAGCTGCAAAGCAATTACTAGAAGCGCTAATTGATGAGGATTCTGAAATCGTAACGATTCTACAAGGTGAAGATGCAACAGATGAAGAAGTGGCTAAATTAGTTGCGTTTGTAGAAGAGAACTTTGAAGATGCAGAAGTAGAAGTACATGCAGGGAACCAACCGGTGTATTCTTTCATCTTCTCTGTAGAATAAGAAAAGATTCGATTTGAAAATAAATGGGTTACTTACTTGCTAATGGATAAGAAATAGTGATATGAAGTTTATTACTAGTTTTTATTCAAAAGGCTAGCATATTGACGATAGAAAAGAGCCTTGCTGCTAATAGTGAGGCTCTTTTCTTACGTATTGTACAACTTTGTTTTATCCCGCTATTTGTGGGCAGTAAAACTTCCACTCCCCTATATTCGGCTGGAGCAAAGAAGTTAAGTGGGAGATTAACTGCCCGTAAGCGCCCACTGATTATAGTTTCACTTTATATAGAGGGATTAGAGTAGTTTCTCTTAGAATGCCTATGATAGAATATATAAGGTGAAAGAGAGCGATTACAGATGTCAATGATAATAATGGATAATCAATAGAATGAATCAAAGAAAATAATGTGACGGAGCGTGAGAATCTTGAATGAAGTTGTACAAGTTCCTGTTACGGATGTAAAGGGAATCGGAGGAGAAACATCTGAGTTGTTACACGAGATGGGAATTTATACAGTTTCTCATCTATTAGAACATTTTCCGTACCGCTATGAAGACTATGCGATGAAAGATCTTGCTGAAGTAAAGCATGACGAGCGTGTAACGGTTGAGGGGAAAGTTCATAGTGCTCCTTTACTGCAATATTATGGAAAGAAGAAGTCACGTCTTACAGTTCGTGTTCTCGTCGGTCGTTATTTAATTACAGCTGTATGTTTTAATAGACCATACTATAAACAAAAGTTAAATTTAGATGAAACGGTAACGATTACTGGTAAATGGGATCAGCATCGCCAAACAATTGCTGTATCAGAACTGAATTTTGGACCAGTTGTACGACAACAAGAAGTAGAACCTGTATATTCAGTGAAAGGAAAACTGACAGTAAAACAGATGCGCCGGTTTGTTGCACAAGCATTTAAGGAGTATGGAGATTCTATAGTCGAAGTGTTACCAGATGGTTTGTTAAGTCGATATAAATTATTATCACGCTATGAAGCGCTCAGAGGGTTACATTTTCCAGTGGGACAGGAAGACTTAAAGCAAGCGCGTCGCCGTTTTGTATATGAGGAGTTTTTCTTGTTTCAGTTGAAAATGCAAACATTACGGAAAATGGAAAGGGAAAACTCGAAAGGGACGAAAAAGGAAATTTCATTAGTAGAATTGCAAGAGTTTACTGATGCGCTTCCGTTTCCATTAACTGGTGCACAACGCCGGGTTGTAGATGAAATAATGAAAGATATGATATCTCCGTACCGAATGAATCGATTATTGCAAGGGGATGTAGGTTCTGGGAAAACAGTTGTTGCTGCGATTGCTCTTTATGCGGCGAAATTGGCTCATTATCAAGGTGCTTTGATGGTTCCTACAGAAATTTTAGCCGAGCAACATTATCAGTCGCTCGCGGAGACGTTTTCACATTTCGGTATGAAGGTTGAATTGCTAACAAGTTCTGTTAAAGGTGCGAGACGTCGAGAAATTTTGTCGAGCTTAGAACAGGGAGAAGTAGACATCCTTGTTGGAACGCACGCTTTAATTCAAGACGAAGTTATATTTCATAGGTTAGGTCTCGTTATTACCGATGAACAGCATCGATTTGGTGTGGCGCAGCGCCGGGTTTTACGTGAGAAAGGTGAAAGCCCAGATGTATTGTTTATGACGGCGACCCCAATCCCGCGTACGTTAGCTATCACTGCATTTGGAGAGATGGACGTTTCTATTATCGACGAAATGCCAGCTGGTAGAAAGGTAATCGAAACGTACTGGGCAAAACATGATATGTTAGATCGTGTCCTTGGCTTTGTGGAGAAAGAGATAAAAAAAGGAAGACAGGCATATGTTATTTGCCCTCTTATTGAAGAGTCTGAGAAGCTTGATGTACAAAATGCTATCGACTTACATAGTATGCTGACTCATCATTATCAAGGGAAATGCCAAGTTGGATTAATGCATGGGAGACTATCATCTCAAGAAAAAGAAGAGATAATGGGACAGTTTAGTGAAAATAAAGTGCAAATTCTTGTGTCGACAACAGTTGTTGAAGTAGGCGTGAATGTACCAAATGCGACTGTTATGGTTATTTATGACGCGGAACGTTTCGGTTTATCACAGCTCCATCAGCTGAGGGGGCGTGTTGGGCGTGGTAGTGAACAATCATATTGTTTATTAATTGCGGACCCGAAATCAGAAACGGGAAAAGAAAGAATGCGCATTATGACTGAAACAAATGATGGATTTGTATTGTCAGAAAAAGATTTAGAGTTACGAGGTCCTGGGGATTTCTTTGGAAGTAAGCAAAGTGGTCTACCAGAATTTAAGGTTGCTGATATGGTACATGATTATCGGGCGTTAGAAACAGCAAGACAAGATGCAGCGATACTAGTTGATTCAGAAGCGTTTTGGCATAATGATCAGTATGCTTCGCTGCGTACTTATCTTGATGGGACAGGTGTGTTCCAGGGAGAGAAGCTCGATTAAAAGTAGTCTGCAAAAGTTTTTGTTGCATTCTACTTTTAATGATTATATACTACTTTTAGTACCTAGTCATAAAAATGGATGGTGCGGTATGAAAAAAAGAAGAAGTAAAAAAGAAAGACAAGAATTATTACAACAAACAATAGAAACGAATCCTTTTATAACGGATGAAGATTTAGCGGAAAAATTTCAAGTGAGCATACAAACTGTTCGTCTTGATCGTATGGAATTATCTATTCCTGAATTAAGAGAACGAATTAAGCATGTGGCTACAAAACAACATGAAGAAGACGTGAAATCTTTACCGTTAGAAGAGGTTGTCGGAGAAATTATTGATATAGAATTAGATAGACATGCGATTTCTATCTTTGAAGTAAAGGTAGAACATGTATTTAAAAGAAATCAAATTGCTCGTGGGCATCATTTGTTTGCACAAGCAAACTCACTAGCTGTTGCGGTTATTGATGAAGAATTAGCTTTAACTGCAAAGTCCACCATTCGATATATTCGTCCTGTAAAATTAGGAGAGCGTGTTGTTGCAAAAGTACGTGTTGAAGATGTGGAGAATGATAAAGGACGGACGGTTGTCAAAGTGCGTAGTTTTGTTGGAGAAGAACTTGTCTTTACAGGCACTTTTGAAATGTATCGATCTAGTAATTATAGTGAGGAAGGTAACAACTTATGAAAATCGCAATAGATGCAATGGGCGGCGATCATGCACCAAAGGCTGTAGTATTAGGAGCAATGAAAGCTATTAAGGAATACTCAGATTTACATATTACGTTAGTAGGGAAAGAAGAGGGAATTCGTCAATATTTAACGAGTGAAGAGCGAATTACTATACTTCATACGGACGAAAAAATTGAATCGACAGACGAACCAGTAAGAGCGGTTCGTCGGAAAAAACAAGCTTCAATGGTACTAGCGGCGCAGCAAGTAAAAGACGGCGTAGCGGATGCTTGTATATCAGCAGGTAGTACAGGAGCTTTGATGGCAGCTGGATTGTTTGTTGTTGGTCGTATGGAAGGAATTGAACGACCAGCTTTATCACCTACAATGCCAACTGTTGATGGAGAAGGCTTTGTTATGTTAGATGTTGGAGCCAACGTTGATGCAAAACCAATTCATTTATATCAATATGCAGTAATGGGCTCTGTTTACGCAGAGAAGGTAAGAGGAATTAAAAATCCACGCGTTGGACTTTTAAACGTTGGAACAGAGGATGGTAAAGGAAACGAGCTTTCAAAACAAGTCTTTGCTATGCTCAAGGATGCACCAATTAATTTCGTTGGAAACGTTGAATCAAGAGATTTATTGCAAGGTGTAGCAGACGTTGTTGTATGTGATGGTTTTACGGGTAATGTAGCGCTAAAATCATTAGAAGGAACAGCACTTGCGTTATTCTCTATGTTAAAAGAACAATTAATGAGTTCGTTTACGAGCAAATTAGCAGCAGCGGTATTAAAACCAAAACTTATGGTATTGAAAGATAAAATGGATTATTCGGAGTATGGTGGAGCGGCGTTGTTTGGATTGAAAGCTCCTGTCATTAAGGCTCATGGTTCTTCTAATGACCAATCGATATTTAGTGCGATTCGTCAAACGAGAGAAATGGTAGCGAAAGAAGTAATTCCTACAATTTCAAGTGTAATGGAGAAGGAGCCGCTTCAATAAGAGGAGGATTTGAAATGGGAAAAATAGCATTTCTTTTTCCGGGCCAAGGTTCACAGGCAGTTGGAATGGGTAGACAGTTAGCGGAGAATAATAAAGAGGTTGCGAAAGTGTTTGCAAAAGCGGATGAGGTTTTGCATGATTCTCTTGCAGAAGTGATTTTTGAAGGACCGCAAGAAAAGTTAACATTAACAACAAATGCGCAGCCGGCACTATTAACAACGAGCTTTGCAATTTTAACAGCTTTGAAGGAGTATGATATTACACCTGATTTTGTCGCAGGACATAGTTTAGGTGAATATAGCGCTCTTGTAGCTGCTGGTGCATTAACATTCGAAGACGCTGTATATGCTGTAAGGAAACGCGGGGAATATATGGAAGAAGCTGTTCCAGGCGGGGAAGGTGCAATGGCAGCTATTTTAGGTGCGGATCCGGATATGCTGAAACGAGTTACAGAAGAAGTAACAAGTGAAGGATATGCAGTACAAATTGCTAATATGAATAGTACGAAGCAAATTGTTATTTCTGGAACAAAGCAAGGAGTAGAGCTTGCTTCTCAAAGAGCGAAAGAAAATGGTGCTAAAAGAGCAATTCCGCTCAAAGTAAGTGGACCGTTTCATTCCTCGCTTATGAAACCAGCTGCTGAGAAATTCCAAAGTGTTTTAAATGAAATTACAATTCAAGACACGAATATTCCTGTTATTGCAAATGTTACGGCAGATGTTATTACGCGTGGTACAGATATTCAAGCAAAGCTAATTGAACAGCTCTATTCGCCTGTATTATGGTACCCATCTATTGAGTATATGGTGAATCAAGGGGTAGATACATTTATTGAAATCGGACCTGGAAAAGTACTTGCTGGTCTTATGAAGTCGATTGATTCTTCAGTGAAAGCATATGCGGTATATGATGAAGAGACATTAAAAGATACCATTTCAAATTTGAGAGGAGAAAGCTGATGTTAAAAGGGAAAGTAGCATTAGTAACTGGTGCTTCACGTGGGATTGGTCGTGCGATTGCTATTGATTTAGCGAAACAAGGGGCAAATGTTGTAGTAAATTATGCTGGTAATGAGCAAAAGGCGAATGAAGTAGTTGATGAAATAAAGAAATTAGGTTCAGATGCCATTGCAGTAAGAGCAGATGTTGCAAATGCTGATGATGTTACTGCAATGGTGAAACAAACTGTAGATACGTTTGGACAAGTTGATATTCTTGTAAATAACGCTGGTGTAACAAAAGATAATTTATTAATGCGTATGAAAGAAGAAGAATGGGATACAGTTATTAATACAAACTTAAAAGGTGTTTTCTTATGTACGAAAGCAGTATCGCGCTATATGATGCGTCAACGTCATGGACGTATTATTAATATCGCTTCTGTTGTTGGTGTAACAGGAAACCCAGGACAAGCAAATTATGTTGCTGCTAAAGCTGGTGTAATTGGATTAACAAAAACATCAGCAAAAGAATTAGCGAGCCGAAATATTACTGTAAATGCAATTGCTCCAGGGTTTATTGCAACTGATATGACGGATGTATTAGATGAAAATATAAAAGCCGAAATGTTAAAATTAATTCCTGCAGCTCAGTTTGGAGAAGCACAAGATATCGCAAATACTGTAACGTTTTTTGCTTCTGATCAAAGTAAATATGTTACAGGTCAAACGTTAAATGTTGATGGCGGTATGGTAATGTAATAAAAGAATCGATTTCACCTAGTTTTTTTGGACAATATTTTATATAATATTTGAGGGGAGGTGAATAGAATGGCAGATGTTTTAGAGCGTGTAACCAAAATTGTCGTTGATCGTTTAGGAGTAGAAGAAACTGAAGTAGTACCAGCTGCAAGCTTCAAAGAAGATTTAGGCGCAGACTCCCTAGATGTAGTAGAACTTGTAATGCAATTAGAAGATGAATTCGAAATGGAAATTTCTGATGAAGATGCTGAAAAGATTGCTACTGTTGGCGATGCTGTGACTTACATAGAGAGTCATCTATAATGCTTAAGTGAAGTCCCGTTTTTTAACGGGGCTTCTCGGCTTATATCTGGAGGGACCTATGCCGTACCGAAAACATAGAGAAAAAAAATACGAAGCAAAATATCGTGAAGCTTTTAAAGTATTTCAAGAAGAGATAGGTATTACGTTTACAGATGAAAAATTATTGATTCAAGCGTTTACGCATTCATCGTATGTGAATGAGCATCGAAAAAAACCGCATGAGGACAATGAGCGTCTTGAGTTTCTTGGCGATGCTGTATTGGAACTCACTGTATCACAGTATCTGTTTCAAAAATATCCGACAATGAGCGAAGGAGAGTTAACAAAACTACGTGCAGCTATTGTATGTGAGCCATCTCTTGTTCGTTTTGCAAACGAAATGTCATTTGGTAGCCTTGTTTTATTAGGGAAAGGTGAGGAAATGACGGGTGGACGTGAACGACCAGCTTTATTAGCGGATGTCTTTGAAGCGTTTATTGGTGCCCTTTATCTTGATCAAGGGCTAGAAACAGTTTGGGGTTACTTAAAAGAAGTTGTATATCCAAAAATTAATGAAGGTGCTTTTTCTCATGTGATGGATTATAAGAGTCAATTGCAAGAATTGATTCAGCGTGATGGTAGTGGCAATGTTGAGTATCAAATTTTGCAAGAAAAAGGACCGGCCCATAACCGAGAATTTGTGTCCCGTGTAACTTTAAATAATGAGGCATTAGGTCTTGGAAGTGGTAAGTCAAAAAAAGAGGCAGAGCAACAAGCTGCTGCAGAAGCATTGAAAAAATTAAAAGAACAATCATGAGGAATCCCCCTTTGAATGAGGGGGATTCCTTATGCATAGAATGAAACTTTCCTTTTATTTATAAATAAAAGGAGTGGGAAATCCGTATAGTAGTTTGTTTTCGTACAGACAACGTTTACAACAACGGAGAATAGGAGGAAGGCCTTTCGTGTTTTTAAAAAGATTAGAAATAGCAGGATTTAAGTCTTTTGCTGAGCGTGTATCTGTCGATTTTGTTCCAGGTGTAACTTCTGTAGTAGGACCTAACGGGAGCGGGAAAAGTAATATTACTGATGCAATTCGCTGGGTACTTGGTGAACAATCTGCAAAGTCATTACGCGGTGCAAAGATGGAGGATATTATTTTTGCCGGCAGTGATACGAGAAGAGCGGTTAATGTTGCTGAAGTTACATTAACTTTAAATAATGAAGACCAACGCTTACCGATTGAGTATAACGAGGTGTGTGTAACGCGTCGTGTATCTCGTTCGGGTGATAGTGATTTTTATATTAATAAACAATCTTGTAGATTAAAAGATATTATTGATTTATTTATGGACTCTGGTATGGGAAGGGAAGCTTTTTCGATTATTAGCCAGGGGAAAGTCGAAGAGATTTTGAGTAGTAAATCAGAAGAACGTCGTGGTGTATTTGAAGAAGCTGCGGGTGTGCTGAAATATAAACTTCGTAAAAAGAAAGCTGAAGGGAAATTGGCGGAAACACAAGAAAACTTAAATCGTGTACAAGATATTATTCACGAATTAAGTAGTCAAGTAGAACCACTAGAAAGACAAGCTTCTATTGCGAAAGATTATCTTGAGAAAAAAGAAGAATTAGAGAAAGTAGAAGCTGCGCTTATTGTACATGAAATTGAAGAATTACATGAAAAGTGGGAAGCGCTTCGAAATCAATTTGGGCATAATAAAGATGAAGAAGCTAAAATGTCGGCGAACTTACAAAAAAGTGAAGAAGAGCTTGAGGAATTACGCGGGCAATTACAAGCCGTTGATGAATCTGTAAATTCCTTACAAGAAGTTCTACTTCTGTCTAGTAAAGAACTAGAAAAACTAGAAGGGCAACGCGAGCTGTTAAAGGAAAGAAAGCAAAATGCAACGACACATTGTGCGCAGCTTGAAAAGCTAATTGTTGAGTTAACAGAGAAAACTACAAGTTATGATGGCGAAATTGAAACAAGTACAGAAGCTTTAATGCAATTTGTGAATCAAGTAAAAGAATTGGAGAAGAAATTGCATGATAACGAGCAATTACTTGCGACTTTTGCTGAGAATTTAGAGGAACAAATTGAGAATTTAAAAGGTGACTATATTGAACTTTTAAATCAACAAGCAAGTCTTCGTAATGAATTATCTATGATTGAAGAACAATCAAAACAGCAAAACTCTAAAAACGAACGACTTGATGAAGAAAATGAAAAGTATGTACAGATGCGTGTGGAAATTACAGCGAAAAAGGCGAAACTTGTAGACAGTTATGAGCAAGCGAGAGAGAAAATAGCTGGCATTATTTCTAACATACAGAAGACAGAAACGGCACTTGGGAAATGTAAGTCACAGTATAGTGAAAATGAAACGAAACTGTATCAAGCGTATCAATTTGTGCAACAGGCGCGCTCTCGTAAAGAAATGTTAGAAGAGATGCAAGAGGACTACTCTGGCTTCTATCAAGGGGTACGTGAAGTATTAAAGGCTAGAGAAAATAGACTACAAGGTATTGAGGGAGCTGTTGCAGAACTTCTGACTGTGCCGAAAGAATATGAAATCGCAATGGAAATCGCCCTTGGGGCAGCGATGCAACATATCGTAGTACAAACAGAAGAGCATGCTCGTAATGCAATTGCATTTTTAAAGCAAAATAAACATGGCCGTGCAACGTTTTTACCTCAAGCTGTTATTAAAAGCCGATTGCTATCATTTGATCAATTACGCATTGTGAATCAGCATCCATCGTTTGTCGGTGTAGCGGCAGAACTTGTGCAGTACAATAATAAATATGAGAATGTAGTTTCAAGTTTATTAGGTACAGTTGTTGTTGCGAAAGATTTACGCGGAGCAAATGAGTTAGCGAAACAACTGCAATACCGCTATCGTATTGTAACACTCGAAGGTGACGTAGTGAACCCGGGTGGTTCTATGACGGGTGGAGCTGTAAAACAGGCGAAATCCTCTTTATTGGGACGTCAACGTGAACTTGAAGAGTGGACTAAAAAACTAACTGACATGGAAGAAAAAACAACGAAGCTAGAAAACTTTGTTAAAGCAGTAAAGCAAGAGATTCAAGAAAAAGAAGTACAAATACGAGAGCTACGCCAAGGTGTAGAGACCGAACGTGTAGATGAACAGAAGCTAAGAGAAGAAATTAATCGTTTAGAATTAGATGAACATCGTATTAATGATCGTTTATCGATTTACGATTTAGAGATTGAAGGATTTTTACAAGATCAAGTAAAAATGCAAGGGCGCAAAGAAGAGTTAGAAAAGATTTTAGCGACCCTTCAAGCTGAGATTGGGGAATTAGATAGCAAAATCGTCGTTTTAACGAAACAAAAAAGTGAACAATATTCTTCAAAAGAAAAAGTTCAGAAGGAAATGACGGAGCTAAAAGTACAAGCTGCTGAACAACAACAACGTTTGTCTAATCAAAAAGAAAAAGTCGAACGATTGACGAAGGAAAAAGAAGAGACTGATGCGACGCTTGTAAAAACGAAAGAAGATTTAGCGTTCTTAAAGCAAGAGATGACATCTAATTCAAGTGGCGAAGAACAAATTACGAATATGATTGAGAAGAAAGCGTATAATCGTAATCAAACTTCGGAGTTAATTCGTTCTCGTCGTGAACAACGCGTATCATTGCAAGAAAGAGTCGAGCATTTAGAGCGCGGTGTGAAAGAAACAATAGGTAAACATAAATATATTCTTGAGATGCTGAAAGATCAAGAAGTGAAAATTAACCGACTTGATGTAGAGCTGGAAAATAGATTGCAACATTTACGTGAAACATATACTATTTCATTTGAAGCAGCAAAACTTAAGTATACAATGATGATGCCTGCAGAAGATGCACGTAAAAAGGTGAAACTAATTAAACTATCCATTGAAGAGTTAGGCGCAGTAAATTTAGGGGCAATTGATGAGTATGAACGTGTAGCAGAGCGCCATACATTCTTATTAGAGCAAAGAGATGACCTAGAAGAAGCGAAATCGACATTGCATCAACTTATTATGGAAATGGATGAAGAGATGAAAAAACGCTTTTCTACTACATTCGAAGGGATTCGAACAGAGTTTCAATCTGTATTCTCTGAATTATTCGGAGGTGGAAGAGCGGATTTAGTAATGACAAACCCAGAAGATTTACTAAATACGGGTATTGATATTGTAGCGCAACCACCAGGGAAGAAACTACAAAATTTAGGTTTACTTTCAGGGGGAGAGCGTGCTTTAACGGCAATTGCGCTCTTATTTGGTATTTTAAAAGTACGCCCAGTTCCATTCTGTGTTCTAGATGAAGTGGAAGCAGCTCTTGATGAGGCAAACGTTGCTCGTTTTGCGCAGTATTTAAAGAAATTTAGTGATGAAACGCAGTTTATTGTAATTACACACCGAAAAGGTACAATGGAAGAGTCTGATGTATTGTACGGTGTAACAATGCAAGAATCAGGGGTGTCGAAGCTTGTTTCTGTTCGTTTAGATGATGGCGAAGAACTTGTTGCAAGTAGATAGGAAGGATGGGAAGTATGAGCTTTTTAAAAAAATTAAAAGAAAAAATTTCAAAACAAACGGATACGGTAACAGAGAAGTTTAAACAAGGATTAGAAAAAACGAGAAATTCATTTGCTGATAAAGTAAATGAATTAGTGTACCGTTACCGCAAAATAGACGAAGATTTCTTTGAAGAATTAGAAGAAATTTTAATTAGTGCGGATGTCGGAGTTTCGACAGTGATGGAATTAATTGATCAGTTGAAAGAAGAAGTGCAACGTCGTAACATTCAAGATCCGAAAGAAGTACAGGCTGTTATTTCTGAAAAGCTAGTGGGCATTTACAAAGGTGACAGCGATTTTAGTAATGAAGTTAATATACAAGAGGATCAATTAACAGTAGTTTTATTTGTTGGTGTGAATGGTGTGGGGAAAACGACGACGATTGGTAAGCTCGCGCATAAATTTAAATCAGAAGGTAAGTCTGTCCTATTGGCGGCAGGAGATACATTCCGTGCTGGGGCGATTGAGCAATTAGAAGTATGGGGCGATCGTGTTGGTGTAGAAGTAATTAAACAAGGGTCAGGATCTGATCCAGCGGCTGTTATGTATGATGCTGTACAAGCGGCAAAGGCCCGTAAAGTGGATGTATTGCTATGTGATACAGCGGGACGCTTACAAAATAAAGTAAACTTAATGAATGAGTTAGAGAAAGTGAAGCGTGTAATTGAGCGTGAAGTACCAGGGGCTCCTCATGAAGTATTACTTGTTATTGATGCAACAACAGGGCAAAATGGTTTAAGCCAAGCGAAAACATTCCGTGAAGCAACGAATGTTACTGGTATTGTTTTAACGAAGTTAGATGGAACTGCTAAAGGTGGTATCGTCTTAGCGATTCGTAACGAAATGGATGTTCCGGTGAAATTTGTTGGGCTAGGAGAGCAAATGGATGATCTGCAACAGTTTGATCCAGAACAATATGTTTATGGTTTGTTTGCGAACGTAGTAGAAACAGAAGAAGTGTAAGTGAAAGAAGCGGTATTTCCGCTTCTTTTTTTATAAAAATATGTGATGTTAAGAAAAAAACTTGACACTCTTTTATACTCCATGTAAACTAAGTCATGTAAAGGGAAATCACTTAACAAAGGATGATCCAACATGCTCGAGAAAACAACGAGAATGAACTATTTATTTGATTTTTATCAATCGTTGTTAACGCAAAAACAAAGAAGTTATATGTCGCTTTATTATCTAGATGATTTATCTCTTGGTGAAATTGCGGAAGAATTTGATGTAAGTCGCCAAGCCGTGTATGATAACATTAAACGGACTGAAGCGATGCTTGAAGAATATGAAGATAAATTAGTATTACTTCAAAAGTTTCAAGAGCGACAGCGACTTGTTGCAAAGCTAAAACAGCTACTCAGCGAAGAAGAGCATGTGAATGAAGAAATGAAACAAGTTGTTGAAGCTATCGAAAAATTAGATTAGGAGGGCGGCAATATGGCATTTGAAGGATTAGCCGACCGACTTCAACAGACAATGCAAAAAATCCGCGGCAAAGGAAAAGTTTCTGAAGCCGATGTAAAAGAAATGATGAGAGAAGTTCGTCTAGCTCTTTTAGAAGCGGATGTTAACTTTAAAGTAGTAAAAGATTTTATAAAGCGTGTGTCTGAGCGTGCTGTCGGACAAGATGTAATGAAAAGTTTGACACCTGGACAACAAGTAATTAAAATCGTACAGGAAGAACTTACAGAACTTATGGGCGGAGAGCAAAGCAAAATTGCTGTTGCTAATAAGCCACCTACTGTTATAATGATGGTTGGTCTGCAAGGTGCGGGTAAAACAACGACGACAGGTAAGCTTGCAAATTTGCTTCGTAAAAAGCATAATCGTAAACCGATGCTTGTTGCAGCGGATATTTACCGTCCAGCAGCGATTAAACAGCTTGAAACATTAGGGAAGCAATTGGACATGCCTGTTTTCTCCTTAGGAGATCAAGTAAGTCCGGTTGAAATTGCGAAACAAGCGATTGCGAAAGCAAAAGAAGATCATCACGATTACGTTTTAATCGATACAGCGGGTCGCCTGCATATTGATGAAGAACTAATGGGGGAATTAGCAAAAGTCAAAGAAGTTGCGAAACCGGATGAAATTTTCCTTGTTGTCGATGCGATGACAGGACAAGACGCGGTAAATGTAGCACAAAGTTTCCATGAACAGTTAGGATTAACAGGTGTTGTATTAACGAAATTAGATGGTGATACGCGCGGTGGTGCGGCATTATCTATTAAGGCTGTAACAAATACACCAATTAAATTCGCTGGTATGGGTGAAAAACTAGATGCAATTGAAGCGTTCCATCCAGAACGTATGGCATCCCGTATTTTAGGGATGGGCGACGTCTTAACATTAATTGAAAAAGCGCAAGCTACAGTTGATGAAGAGAAAGCAAAAGAACTTGAGCAAAAAATGCGTACGCTTTCGTTTACGCTTGACGATTTCCTAGAACAACTTGGACAAGTGCGTCAACTTGGACCGCTTGACGAATTGTTAGGAATGCTTCCTGGTGCAAATAAAATTAAAGGGCTGAAAAATGCACAAGTTGATGAAAAACAAATTGGGCATATTGAGGCAATTATTCGTTCTATGACTAAAGTAGAACGAGAACAACCGGAAATAATCAATGCTAGTCGTAAAAAGCGCATTGCCAAAGGTAGCGGTACAACGGTACAAGAAATCAATCGTCTAATCAAGCAATTTGATGATATGAAAAAAATGATGAAGACGATGACGGGAATGCAAAAAGGTAAGAAAAAAGGACTAGGTGGATTGAAGTTTCCATTCATGTAAGGAAAAAAGATGGCTCTGTTAAGAAAAAATACTTTACAAAGCAATAGTCTTTTTGCTAATATAATTATCTGTGTGAAATAAATTCGGAGGTGCTTTATAAATGGCAGTTAAAATTCGTTTAAAACGTATGGGAGCTAAAAAAACTCCTTTCTATCGTGTAGTTGTTGCAGATTCTCGTTCTCCTCGTGACGGACGTTTCATTGAGGAAATCGGTACTTACAATCCGGTTGCTCAACCAGCGGAAGTTAAGATCAACGAAGAAGCAGCATTAAAATGGTTAGGAAATGGTGCTAAACCATCTGATACAGTTCGTAACCTTTTCTCTAACCAAGGTATCATGGAGAAATTCCACTTATCTAAACAAGGTAAGTAATTGAGGCAATGACAATGAAGATGTTAGTCGAGACAATTGTTAAACCTCTTGTGGATCATCCTGGAGATGTAAAAGTTACACAGGAACTTTGCAACGGAGAAATAAAGTATCGATTAACTGTACATCCTGAGGATGTTGGAAAAGTCATTGGAAAGCAAGGGAAAGTTGCGAAAGCGATTAGAATGCTCTTGTATTCAGTGGGACATCATAATGATGAGAACGTCACACTGGAAATTCAATAAACGTAAAAAGGGCGAGGAGTTATTTCCTCTCCCTTTTTTAACATTTAAAGAGAAATTGCATGGTCCATATATAAAATGGAAATGCTTAATTTATATAGAAACCAGGGGTGACATACTAATTATGACAAAATGGTTTAATGTAGGGAAAATTGTAAATACTCATGGCGTAAAAGGAGAAATTCGTGTTATTTCTCGTACTGATTTTCCAGAAGAGCGATATAAAGTAGGGAACACGTTATACATATGGGATGAGAAAGGTGCAGACTACCTTACAGTGAAGGTGACTTCTCATCGTCAACATAAGACATTTGATTTATTAACACTTGAAGGATACAACAATGTAGATGAAGTAGAGAAGTTAAAAGGTTCTTTAATAAAAGTACCAGAAAAGCAGTTAGGCGAACTAGCTGAAGGTGAATACTACTACCATGAAATTATTGGTTGCAACGTTGTAACGGAAGAAGGCGAAGCGTTAGGGACAATCAAAGAGATTCTATCTCCTGGTGCGAATGACGTTTGGGTGATTAAACGTCCAAAGGGTCAAGATTTGTTAATTCCTTATATTGATGACGTTGTACTTCAAGTTAACATTGAAAATAAATTAGTAACCATTCATGTAATGGAAGGGCTACTATAATGAAAATTGACATTTTAACATTGTTTCCAGATATGTTTACGGGTGTATTTGGTTCTTCAATTTTAAAGAAAGCACAAGAAAAAGAAGCGGTAGAGCTTCGTGTTGTCAATTTTCGTGAGTATACAACTAGTAAGCATAATAGTGTAGATGATTATCCGTATGGTGGGGGCGCTGGTATGGTATTAACCCCACAGCCTATCTTTGACGCAGTAGAAGAGTTAACGAAGGAAACAGACTGTAAGCCGAGAATCGTCTTAATGTGTCCACAAGGAGAGCGTTTCACGCAGAAGAAGGCAGAAGAGCTTGCTGGAGAAGAGCATGTTATTTTTGTATGTGGCCATTATGAAGGATACGATGAACGAATTCGTGAGCATCTTGTAACAGATGAGATTTCTATTGGGGATTACGTATTAACGGGTGGAGAATTGGCTTCTATGGTAGTCACTGACAGTGTTGTACGTCTTTTGCCAGGAGTGCTTGGGAATCAAACGTCACAAGTGGAAGACTCTTTTAGCACAGGTTTGTTAGAACACCCACATTATACACGTCCTGCTGATTTTCGTGGTATGAAGGTACCGGATGTACTAATGTCAGGAAATCATAAAAACATTGATGAATGGCGCCATAAAGAGTCACTACGTCGTACATACACACGTAGACCGGATTTACTGGAAGAACGAGAATTATCTAAGCAAGAAGAGAAATGGCTGGAACAGATTAAAGAAGACCGATAAGGGCTTGATATATTTTCTATTGCAACAGTCCTAGCAATATGCTATTATAACATTTGTGCTGCTGAAATCAGTAGCCGTATTAACGATGTTCCGCTGTAATTTAATAAGACTTTATAAGAGCATCTGTTTAAAGGAGAGAATTTAATATGCAACAATTAATCACAGAAATCACAAAAGGCCAATTGAAAACTGACCTTCCTTCATTCCGTCCTGGAGACACTTTACGTGTACACGTAAAAGTAGTTGAGGGAACTCGTGAAAGAATTCAGCTTTTCGAAGGTGTTGTAATTAAACGTCGTGGTGGCGGAATCAGTGAAACATTCACAGTTCGTAAGATTTCTTACGGTGTAGGTGTTGAGCGTACATTCCCAGTTCACACGCCAAGAATCGCGAACATCGAAGTACTTCGCCGTGGTAAAGTACGTCGTGCTAAGTTATACTACTTACGTAACCTTCGCGGTAAAAAAGCACGTATTAAAGAAATTCGATAAGACATGTATGGGAGCTTGTAAATACACAAGCTCCCTTTTTCCAATCTATATGAAATTTTGGTATAATACGAGCAGCTTACATAACAGTGGAGGGGAAAGCATGAAGAAAGAGAAGAGCTCACTTTGGGAATGGATCAAAGCAATTTTGATTGCTGTTGTATTAGCGGGCGTAATTAGACAGTTTTTCTTTGCCCCAATTCTCGTAGACGGTGTATCGATGTCGCCGACTTTACATGACCGTGATCGAATGATTGTTAATAAAATTGGCTATCACATAGGTGATCCGAAACGCTTTGATATTATTGTATTCCGAGCGACGGAAGAAAAAGATTATATTAAGCGTATTATTGGCCTGCCAGGCGACGAAATCGAATACCGTAATGATAAACTATATGTTAACGGGAAACCTTATGAGGAGCCGTATTTAGATAAGCAGAAAAAACAACTTGCTGACGGACCGCTTACATATGATTTTACTCTTGAAGAAATGACAGGAAAGAAAACTGTTCCAGAAGGTCAATTATTTGTTTTAGGCGATAATCGTCGTTTTAGTAAAGATAGCCGTTCGATTGGTACAATTTCAATGGACCAAGTGATTGGTAAAGCAAATATGCTATATTGGCCGTTAAAAGATGCGCGTATTGTGAAATAAAAGAAAAAGAAGGTGGCAACATGGTAATTCAATGGTTCCCAGGACATATGGCAAAGGCTAGACGCCAAGTAACAGAAAAATTAAAGTTAATTGATGTTGTAATTGAGCTTGTAGATGCTCGATTACCTTTATCTTCTCGTAATCCAATGATTGATGAAATTATTACACATAAACCAAGGCTTGTTGTTTTAAATAAAGCGGATATGGCGGATGATCGTCTTACAAAGCAGTGGATTGCATATTTTGATGAAAGAGGTCAAAAGGCAATTTCAATTAATGCGCAAGCTGGACAAGGTATGAAAGAAATTGCAGCAGCTTGTAAAGTTCTTGTCAAAGAAAAATTCGATAAAATGGTTGCTAAAGGCATTAGACCAAGAGCAATTCGTGCTTTAATTGTAGGTATTCCAAACGTTGGTAAATCTACACTAATTAATAAATTAGCGAAGAAGAATATAGCAAAAACAGGAGATCGTCCTGGTGTGACAACGGCCCAGCAGTGGATTAAAGTTGGGAAAGAAATGGAATTATTAGATACACCAGGTATTTTGTGGCCTAAATTTGAAGATGAATTAGTTGGTCTTCGTTTAGCGACGACTGGTGCAATTAAAGATTCTATATTAAATCTACAGGATGTAGCTATTTATGCGTTACGTTTTATGGAAAAACATTATCCGGAACGTTTAAAAGAGCGATATAATTTAAATGACATTCCAGAAGAAATTGTGGAGTTATTTGATGCAATTGGAAAAAATAGAGGTTGCTTAATGGGCGGCGGAATGATTGATTATGATAAAACATCTGAGCTTATACTTCGTGAGCTTCGTGGTGGAAGATTAGGAAAAATGACATTTGAAACACCAGAAGAGTTTGCAGAGCAGGTAGAAGATGCGGAAAAAGTAGAAGAAGTATAAGACGTGCGTTTGTACGTCTTTTCTTTTTGGTTACGTTTAAAAGGAGTGTAAATAGATGCAAAAAATGACTATTCATGAAGCGGAATGTTTGCTGCAAGAAATTATGAATGAAGAAGACGAGCGTTTTCAAATGTTAGTGAAAGATGAGCGAAAAGGTGTTCAAAAACTAATTTTGAAGTGGTATAAACAAAAAGAGTTAGCGCAAAAAGAAAGAGAAAAATTTCTAGAAATGTCAAAGTACGAAAATGAGTTACGTGAAAAAGGGCTCACATACATTGCTGGTATTGATGAAGTGGGTCGTGGGCCGTTAGCAGGACCGGTTGTGACGGCGGCAGTCGTCCTTCCGGAAGATTTTTATATTCCAGGATTAAATGACTCGAAAAAATTAAGTGAAGCGAAACGTGAGCGTTTTTATGATGAAATTAAAGATCATGCAATTGCGATTGGAGTTGGAATTATATCACCACAAGTTATTGATGAAATAAATATTTATCAAGCGACGAAGCAAGCGATGTTAGATGCCGTTGCTAATTTATCATGTACACCAGAATATTTATTAATCGATGCGATGAAGCTTCCTACATCAATTCCGCAAACATCAATCATTAAAGGTGATGCGAAAAGTGTCTCTATTTCAGCTGCATCTATTATTGCGAAAGTGACGAGAGATCGCATGATGAAAGAGTTAGGAGGAAAGTATCCTGCATATGGATTCGAACAACATATGGGATATGGGACGAAACAGCATTTAGAAGCGATTGAAGAACATGGAGTATTAGAAGAACATCGAAAATCATTCGCGCCAATTAAAGATATGATTCAAAAATAAGCTGTATATTCACAGCTTATTTTTTATTTTGGTATATAAACATTATTATTTTCGAAAAAGAATAAAGCGATTTCAGTTTTCTGACACTTTATTGTAGACAGCGTGCCAATCATCTTATACAATGGCAATGTAATGTTTTTTAAACATTAAAAAACTTTTCGAGTAAAACAGGAAAACAGGGGAGGATGGGACCATGAATATCCATGAGTACCAAGGTAAGGCAGTCCTTAGAAGCTATGGGGTTAGCGTTCCGAACGGGAAGGTTGCATTTACAGTAGAAGAAGCTGTAGAAGCAGCGAAAGAATTAGGAACGGAAGTATGTGTAGTTAAAGCGCAAATTCACGCTGGTGGACGCGGCAAAGCTGGCGGTGTAAAAGTTGCGAAAAATTTAGAAGAAGTTCGTACATATGCAGAAAGCATTTTAGGAACTACACTTGTGACGCATCAAACAGGTCCTGAAGGTAAGGAAGTAAAACGCTTACTTATCGAAGAAGGTTGCGATATTAAAAAAGAATATTATGTAGGTCTTGTATTAGATCGTGCAACTTCTCAAGTTGTTTTAATGGCATCTGAAGAAGGTGGAACAGAAATTGAAGAAGTAGCAGAAAAAACGCCTGAAAAAATCTTTAAAGAATATATTGATCCAGCAGTAGGTTTACAAGGTTTCCAAGCGCGTAGAATCGCGTTTAACATCAATATTCCAAAAGAACTTGTAGGGCAAGCTGTGAAGTTTATGATGGGCTTATACAGTGCGTTTATCGAAAAAGATTGCTCTATCGCTGAGATTAATCCACTTGTTACAACAGGTGACGGTAAAGTTATGGCGTTAGATGCAAAATTAAACTTTGATTCTAATGCGTTATATCGCAATAAAGACATTTTAGAACTTCGTGATCTTGAAGAAGAAGATTCAAAAGAAATTGAAGCTTCTAAATATGATTTAAACTACATTCCTTTAGATGGAAATATCGGTTGTATGGTTAATGGTGCAGGTTTAGCAATGGCTACAATGGATATCATTAAACATTACCATGGTGACCCGGCTAACTTCTTAGATGTTGGTGGCGGCGCAACAGCTGAAAAAGTTACAGAAGCATTCAAAATTATCCTTTCTGACAAAAATGTAAAGGGTATCTTCGTTAACATTTTTGGTGGCATTATGAAGTGTGATGTTATCGCAGAAGGTGTTATTGAAGCGACGAAGCAGGTAGGTCTTGAGTTGCCTTTAGTTGTACGTCTTGAAGGTACAAACGTAGAGCTAGGAAAGAAAATTTTAAATGAGTCTGGTTTAAATATTGTTGCAGCAGAATCTATGGCAGACGGTGCACAAAAAATTGTTTCACTAGTGGGCTAATAGAAAGCGGGGGAGAAAAATGAGCGTATTAGTTAATAAAGATACAAAAGTTATTGTTCAAGGTATTACAGGTTCTCAAGGGTTATTCCATACAAAGCAAATGATTGAATACGGTACGAAAATTGTAGGTGGTGTAACACCAGGTAAAGGTGGCACTGATATTGAAGGCGTACCAGTATTTGATACAGTAGAAGATGCTGTGAAAGCAACAGGCGCAAACGCTTCAGTTGTATACGTTCCACCCGCTTTTGCGGCTGATGCAATTATGGAAGCTGTTGATGCAAAGATTGATTTAGTAGTATGTATTACTGAAGGAATCCCTGTATTAGATATGGTAAATGTAAAGAGATATATGGCGGGTAAACATACACGTTTACTTGGACCAAACTGCCCTGGTGTCATTACACCTGACGAATGTAAAATTGGTATTATGCCAGGATATATTCACAAAAAAGGTCATGTTGGTATCGTATCTCGCTCTGGTACATTAACGTATGAAGCTGTACATCAGTTAACGCAAGAAGGTATTGGCCAATCTACTGCTGTAGGTATCGGGGGAGACCCTGTTAACGGTACGGACTTTATTGATGCGTTAAAAGCATTTAATGAAGATGAAGAAACGCATGCTGTAATTATGATTGGTGAAATCGGCGGTACGGCAGAAGAAGAAGCAGCAGAATGGGTACAAGCTAATATGACAAAACCAGTTGTAGGCTTCATTGGTGGTCAAACAGCGCCTGAAGGCAAACGTATGGGTCATGCTGGGGCGATCATTTCTGGCGGCAAAGGAACTGCTGCTGAAAAGATTAAAACAATGGAAGCTTGTGGTATTAAAGTAGCGGAAACACCAGCTGTTATGGGTGAAACATTAATCTCTGTTTTAAAAGAAAAGGGATTATTTGAGACTTGTAAAAACTACTAATCTTTTTGAAAGACACCTTCTTATTAGAGGGTGTCTTTTTACACGTTTTTTGTTTACATAATAAAAATTATGGGTAAGGAGAATTGGGATGAAAAGAGAACGTTTATTGCACCTTCATTACATGTTGGCGGATCATTGGAAGGCGATGGAGAGACTACTATATGTTGATCCAGAACTGAAGGGAATATACACTTTTAGTCCGAAACAATTTGAATATTACGCTGGAATATCCTCGGAAAAATCTTTAGAACTAGTAAATTTTCTTCAAATTTCAAATCTCCAACAATATGTATCCCAGTTAGAAAAAAAGAGAATATTTTATATAACAATATGGGATAAGGACTATCCACAATTACTGCGAGAAATACAAGATCCCCCTTTTGTTTTATACGGAAAAGGAGAAAGAGATTTTCTAAATAAAGTAAATAAATTAGCGATTGTTGGAACGAGAGAACCGTCTTTATATGGAAAGGAGAGTATGAAGTTTATTTTACAACCTTTACTTGAAAAAGAATGGCTTATTGTTAGTGGGTTTGCAAGAGGGATAGATACAATTGCTCATGAAGTTACAGTAAGGCAGCATTGCCCGACCATTGCAATATTAGGACATGGATTATCTTATATGTATCCAAAGGAGAATAGAGATTTATATGACACGTGGAAAGATTATATATTGTTATTGACAGAGTATCCGCCCCATTATGTGCCGAAAAAATGGTATTTCCCAAAAAGAAATCGAATTATTAGCGGTATAAGTAAAGGTGTTTTAGTTGTAGAAGCAAAAACGAGAAGTGGATCCCTTATTACTGCAGACCTTGCGCTAGAACAAAATAGAGAGGTGTTTGCGCTTCCTGGACCTATATTTATAGAGAGTGCAGCGGGAACGAATCATCTAATTCAACAAGGCGCAAAGCTAGTAAGAAATGCGGAGGATATCCTTGAAGAAATTTTAAATTAACCATATATTTTTATGTTTTTATTAAACAATTATTGACAAATGGTAGATTGTCGCTGTATGGTATATTCATTCTTGATTGACAAAAACAAGAGAAATCAATAAGATTGATGAAGACTTGAATCCACCTCTTAAGGAGGCACTAGCATGTCAGATTACCTCGTAATCGTGGAGTCGCCTTCTAAGGCGAAGACCATTGAAAAATATTTAGGGAAAAAATACAAAGTCGTCGCGTCCATGGGACATGTCCGCGATTTACCTAAAAGCCAAATGGGGATAGAAGTAAAGAATAACTTCACCCCGAAGTATATTACCATTCGTGGTAAGGGTCCCGTTTTAAAAGATTTAAAATCAGCGGCAAAAAAAGCAAAGAAAGTCTATCTCGCGGCCGATCCGGATCGTGAAGGAGAAGCAATTGCTTGGCATTTAGCAAATACGTTAAATGTGGACGTTGAATCAGATTGCCGAGTTGTATTTAATGAGATTACAAAAGATGCAATAAAAGAATCATTTAAATATCCTCGTGCAATTAATATGGATTTAGTAGATGCACAACAGGCAAGGCGTATACTCGATCGTCTTGTTGGTTACAATATTAGTCCTTTATTATGGAAGAAAGTAAAAAAAGGATTAAGTGCAGGACGCGTACAATCTGTAGCAGTTCGTTTAATCATCGAACGTGAAAAAGAAATTCAAAGTTTTGAACCTGAAGAATTCTGGACAATTAAAACAGAATTTGTGAAAGGGAAAGACACATTTGAAGCAAGCTTTTACGGTGTAGATGGTGAAAAAGTTCAATTAACGAACGAAGCACAAGTGAACGAAATAATCGAAAAGATGAAAGACAATGCGTTTTCGGTTGAAAATGTAACGCGAAAAGAGCGAAAGCGTAACCCTGCATTACCGTTTACAACATCTTCCTTGCAACAAGAGGCAGCGCGTAAGTTAAATATGCGAGCAAAGAAAACAATGATGCTTGCACAGCAGCTGTATGAAGGGATAGATCTTGGAAAACAAGGGACTGTAGGTCTTATTACGTATATGAGAACTGATTCAACACGTATCTCAGAAACAGCTCAAACAGAGGCTCGTGATTACATTACTGAGGCGTTTGGTGCGGAATACATAGGAACAGAGAAGAGGAAAGAAACGAAAAAGTCGAAAGCACAAGATGCGCATGAGGCGATTCGTCCTACTTCGGTAATGAGAAAGCCAGAGGAACTAAAAAGTTTCTTAAGTCGTGATCAACTCCGTTTGTATAAACTGATTTGGGAGCGATTTGTTGCAAGTCAAATGGCATCTGCTATAATGGATACTGTTACAGCGAAACTCATTAATAACAATGTTCAGTTCCGTGCAAGTGGATCAGTTGTAAAGTTCCCAGGATTTATGAAAGTGTACGTAGAGTCGAAAGATGATGGTGCGGAAGAAAAGGATAAGATGTTGCCACCGTTAGAAGTAGGTGAAACTGTATTTTCAAAAGATATAGAACCAAAGCAACATTACACACAGCCTCCGCCGCGTTACACAGAGGCTCGTCTAGTAAGAACACTTGAAGAGCTTGGAATTGGGAGACCGTCTACTTATGTACCGACACTTGAAACAATCCAAAAACGAGGATACGTTGCTTTAGATAATAAACGCTTCGTTCCGACTGAGCTTGGTGGAATAGTAATCGAACTTATTTTAGAGTTTTTCCCGGAAATTATTAACATTGAATTTACTGCCAATATGGAGCAAAGCCTTGATGAAGTAGAAGAAGGAAATGCAAATTGGGTGAAAATTGTTGATGATTTCTACGTAGGATTTGAACCGCGCTTAGAAAAAGCGGAAAAAGAAATGCGTGAAGTGGAAATTAAAGATGAACCAGCTGGGGAAGACTGTGAATTATGTAGTCACCCGATGGTCTTTAAAATGGGTAAATATGGGAAATTTATGGCTTGTTCAAATTTCCCGGAATGTCGTAATACAAAACCGATTGTAAAAGAAATCGGTGTTACTTGTCCGAAGTGTGATAAAGGGCAAATTATTGAACGCCGTAGTAATAAAAAGAAACGCCTTTTCTACGGATGCGGTACGTATCCAGAATGTGACTTTGTATCTTGGGATAAGCCGATTGGTCGTAAATGTCCGAAGTGTGAAGGTATGCTCGTAGAGAAAAAGTTAAAAAAAGGCGTGCAAGTACAATGTATTTCGTGTGATTATGAAGAAGAACAACAAATGTGAGCGTAACTGCTCACATTTTTTTCGGGAAGAAAAGGAAAGGTGATATATATGACAACACAAGTAGTAAACGTCATTGGCGCAGGTCTTGCAGGAAGCGAAGCAGCTTACCAAATTGCAAAGCGTGGTGTCCAAGTAAAATTATATGAAATGAGACCAGTAAGGCAAACACCAGCTCATCATACAGATAAATTTGCTGAATTAGTATGTAGTAACTCACTTCGCGCAAACACATTGACAAATGCTGTTGGTGTTATTAAAGAAGAAATGCGTCTAATGGATTCTGTCATTATTCGTGCAGCTGATGAGTGCTCTGTACCAGCAGGAGGTGCTTTAGCTGTAGACCGTCATGAATTCGCGGCGAAAGTGACTGAATATGTGAAAAATCATCCGAACGTAACTGTAATGAATGAGGAAATCACTGAAATTCCAGAGGGACCAACTGTTATCGCGACAGGTCCACTTACGTCTCCGGATCTTTCTGCACAATTAAAAAAACTAACAGGTGAAGATTATTTTTATTTCTATGATGCTGCAGCGCCAATCGTTGAGAAAGACAGCATTGACATGAATAAAGTATATTTAAAATCCCGTTATGATAAAGGTGAAGCGGCATATTTAAACTGTCCAATGACAGAAGAAGAGTTTGATCGTTTTTATGAGGCTTTAATTGCTGCTGAGACAGTGCCTTTAAAAGAATTTGAAAAAGAAATTTTCTTTGAAGGTTGTATGCCAGTAGAAGTTATGGCAAGTAGAGGAAGACAGACGTTAGTATTTGGACCGATGAAGCCTGTTGGGTTAGAAGATCCGAAAACAGGGAAAACACCGTATGCGGTTGTTCAGTTACGTCAAGATGATGCAGCAGGAACATTATATAATATTGTAGGCTTCCAAACACATTTAAAGTGGGGGCCACAAAAAGAAGTGTTACAGCTAATTCCAGGACTAGAAAACGCAGAGATTGTACGTTATGGTGTAATGCATCGTAATACGTTTATTAATTCGCCTAATTTACTTCGTCCAACATATCAATATAAACAACGTGATGATTTATTCTTCGCTGGTCAAATGACTGGTGTAGAGGGTTATGTTGAATCAGCAGCATCAGGATTATTAGCGGGTATTAACGCTGCTCGACTTGTAAAAGGTGAAGAGCCAGTTGTATTACCACCTGTAACTGCAATGGGAAGTATGGCAAATTATATTACTGCGACAAATGCGAAAAACTTCCAGCCAATGAATGCAAACTTCGGTTTATTTACACCGTTAGAGAAGAAAATTAAAAAGAAACAAGAGCGAAATGAAGCATATGCTACACGCGCTTTGGAAACAATTCAAAATTTTGTAAATATTTAATTAAATTTCTTGCAAAGGCTACTAAGTTGTGATACGATTTAGTAGCCTTTATTGAGGTGAATTATATGGATGTGAATGTGAAGAAATTGTTACAATTATTCGTTGGTTATTTACAAATTGAAAGAAATTATTCAAAATATACAATTGCAAGTTATCAAAATGATTTAGAACATTTTGTGCAATTTATGGAGCGAGAAGGCATATCCTCTTTTTTAGATGTTACATACGCGGATGTTCGTTTATACTTGACGACGTTGCACGATCAGAAGTTAGCCCGTAAATCTGTCGCAAGGAAAGTATCAAGCTTACGAAGTTTATATCGTTTTTTGATGCGTGAAGGTTATCAAAAAGATAATCCGTTTGCACTTGCGTCACTTCCCAAGAAAGAATTGTCAATCCCAAAGTTTTTATATGCTGAAGAGTTAGAGGAATTGTTTGAAGTTTCTGATACAGGGGCACCATTAGGTCAAAGGAATCAAGCTTTATTAGAGTTGATGTATGCAACTGGGATTCGTGTAAGCGAATGCGTTAATTTGCAACTTACCGACATTGACTTTGCAGTGGGAACAATTTTAGTGATGGGAAAAGGGAAAAAACAAAGATATATTCCGTTCGGAAGCTATGCACAAGATGCTTTAATTACTTATATAGAGAACGGGAGAAAACAGTTAGCTCAAAAGACTGAAGAACAATCTCATATGGTATTTTTAAATGCGAAAGGTAAGCCGTTAACAGATCAGGGTGTACGTTATGTTTTGAACGAACTCATTAAGAGAGCTTCACTTACAATGCGGATAAGTCCCCATATGTTAAGGCATACATTTGCTACACATATGTTGGATGAAGGAGCGGATTTACGTACTGTGCAGGAGCTATTAGGTCATGAGAATTTGTCAACCACACAAATTTATACGCATGTCTCTAAAGAAAGATTGCGTTCTGTGTACATGAAGCATCACCCGCGGGCATAAATTGCTTTTAAGGCTATAAAAACATATAAAGGAGTTTTTTCTATGGGAAATTTCCACGCTACAACGATATTTGCAGTTCATCATAATGGAGAATGTGCAATGGCTGGAGATGGTCAGGTAACGATGGGAAATGCTGTTGTAATGAAACATACAGCTCGCAAAGTTCGCAAACTTTTCCAAGGGAAAGTTTTAGCTGGTTTTGCAGGATCAGTTGCTGATGCATTTACTCTTTTTGAAATGTTTGAAGGGAAATTAGAAGAGTATAATGGCAACTTGCAGCGCGCTGCAGTTGAGATGGCGAAACAATGGCGTGGTGATAAAATGCTACGTCAGCTAGAAGCAATGCTCATTGTCATGGATAAAACAACGATGCTCCTTGTTTCAGGTACAGGAGAAGTGATTGAACCAGATGATGGTATTTTAGCAATTGGTTCAGGCGGACATTATGCACTTGCTGCTGGTCGTGCTTTAAAGCAACATGCAAGTGAACATTTAACAGCGAAACAAATTGCGAAGGCCAGTTTAGAAATTGCAGGCGATATTTGTGTTTATACGAACCACAACATAATTGTTGAAGAATTGTAGAATCGTAAGGGAGGCATTTTATATGCATTTACATTTTACTCCGCGTCAAATTGTGGAAAAATTAGATCAATACATCATCGGTCAAAAAGATGCAAAGAAAGCGGTTGCTGTAGCTCTACGAAATCGATACCGTCGCAGTAAATTAGTTGAAAATTTACGTGATGAAATTGCACCTAAAAACATTTTAATGATTGGACCGACAGGTGTTGGTAAAACAGAGGTAGCACGGCGAATGGCGAAACTCGTTGGAGCACCTTTTATTAAGGTTGAAGCGACGAAATTTACAGAAGTTGGATATGTGGGTCGAGATGTAGAGTCGATGGTCCGTGACCTTGTTGAAACGTCTGTTCGCATTGTGAAAGAGGAAATGGTAGTTAAAGTTCAAGATAAAGCAGAAGAGCAAGCGAATCAACGTCTTGTTGAAATTTTAGTGCCGAGTCCGGAGAAGCAATCTGGATTTAAAAATCCATTAGAAATGCTTTTTGGTGGTAATCAAAATTCAAACCAAACATCTGATGCACAGGAAGATGATGAAATCGAAAAGAAACGTCAAGATGTGGAAAGAAAGCTTGCGGCAGGCCTTCTTGAAGATGAAGTGATATCGATCGAAGTGACGGAACAACAGTCTTCTATGTTTGATATGTTGCAAGGAACTGGCATGGAGCAAATGGGAATGAATTTCCAAGATGCACTAGGAAGTATCATGCCGAAAAAAACGAAAAAACGTAAACTTTCTGTAAAAGAAGCAAGAAAACTCTTGACAAATGAAGAGGCACAGCGCTTAATTGATATGGATGAAGTTACACAAGAGGCTGTTTATCGTGCTGAACAGCTCGGGATTATTTTTATCGATGAAATTGACAAAATTGCTGGTAAGCAGTCGAATAGCGTAGATGTATCGCGTGAAGGTGTGCAACGTGACATTTTACCGATTGTAGAAGGATCGAATGTAGCAACGAAATACGGATCAGTAAAAACGGATTATATTTTATTTGTTGCAGCTGGAGCGTTCCATATGTCTAAACCGTCGGATTTAATTCCGGAATTGCAAGGGAGATTTCCGATTCGAGTAGAATTAACAAAATTATCGGCGGATGATTTTGTTAAAATATTAATCGAGCCTGACAATGCGCTAATTAAACAGTACACGGCGTTATTAGCGACTGAAGGTATAGAAATTGAATTTTCAGACGAAGCTATTCGTAGGATTGCTGAGATTGCTTATCAAGTTAATCAGGATACAGATAATATTGGAGCGAGAAGACTTCATACTGTTATGGAGAAGCTCCTTGAAGATTTATCGTTTGAGGCATCTGAAATTACGTTAGAGAAAATAACGATAACACCTCAATATGTTGAGGAAAAATTAGCGACAATAGCTAAAAATAAAGATGTGAGCCAGTTTATTTTGTAATAGTGTCATCAGGTGACTCGCCCTAGTTTCCAAGTGATGAAAAAATATGTAAGTAACATGTAGGAGGAAATTTTGAAATGGAATTATTAGCAAAAACGAGAAAATTAAATGCGTTATTACAGAGCGCAGCAGGAAAGCCTGTAAACTTTAGAGAGATGTCTGACACAATGTGTGAAGTAATTGAAGCGAACGTGTTCGTTGTAAGTCGTCGCGGTAAATTATTAGGATATGCGATTCACCAACAAATCGAAAACGAACGTATGAAGCACATGCTTGCAGAGCGTCAATTCCCAGAAGAGTATACGCAAAGTTTATTCAATGTTACAGAAACATCTTCAAATTTAGGTGTGGATAGTGACTACACAGCATTCCCAGTAGAAAATAGAGAATTATTCGGTCAAGGTTTAACTACAATCGTACCAATCGTTGGTGGCGGTGAGCGTCTAGGTACACTAGTATTAGCTCGTCTTGGTCAAGAGTTCTTAGACGATGATTTAATTCTTGCTGAATACAGCTCAACTGTTGTAGGTATGGAAATCTTACGTGAAAAAGCAGAAGAAATCGAAGAGGAAGCACGTAGTAAAGCTGTTGTTCAAATGGCGATTAGCTCATTATCTTACAGTGAGTTAGAAGCAATCGAGCATATCTTCGAAGAATTAAATGGAACAGAAGGTTTACTTGTTGCAAGTAAAATTGCTGATCGCGTAGGAATTACTCGTTCGGTAATCGTAAATGCACTACGTAAATTAGAAAGTGCTGGTGTTATTGAGTCTCGCTCTTTAGGTATGAAAGGAACATACATTAAAGTGCTAAACGACAAGTTTCTACAGGAACTTGCTAAATTAAAAACAAACTAATTTATAAAAAAACTCTCCTCGCTTGAGGAGAGTTTTTTGTTTTTTTAAGTGAATGATTTTGCTTACGTAAGGCGTCATGACAACATTCATTAGAAAACTATTAATTAACCTTCAATTCCTTGCTTAAAGGAATTGAAGGTTGGTAATACTAGGATTTGAGCGTGAAAAAAAGAAAGTTTTACATTGTTCGCATTTTCGACTTGATTGTAATATTTCAGTATGATATAGTAAGCAGTGGTGTCAGTACAAAGTACACACGTTTACTGATTTAAGTGTTGGTGCTACGTTCGTAGTTTCGCTTAGAGATGAAGTAAACGGAGGATATCAAAAAAACCATTTAGGAGGAACTAAATTATGTCAGTAATTTCTATGAAACAATTGCTTGAAGCTGGTGTTCATTTCGGACATCAAACTCGTCGTTGGAACCCAAAAATGAAGCGTTACATCTTCACAGAGCGTAACGGTATCTACATCATCGACTTACAAAAAACTGTGAAAAAAGTTGAGGAAGCTTACAGAACGATGCGTGACATCGCTGCTGAAGGTGGAGACATTTTATTCGTAGGTACTAAAAAACAAGCACAAGAAGCTATTAAAGAAGAAGCAACTCGTGCTGGTATGTACTTCGTTAACCAACGTTGGTTAGGTGGAACTTTAACAAACTTCCAAACAATCCAAAAGCGTATCAAGCGTCTTAAAGATATCGAAAGAATGCAAGAAGATGGTACTTTCGAAGTACTTCCTAAGAAAGAAGTTGTTCAACTTAAAAAAGAGTTAGAGCGTCTTGAGAAATTCTTAGGCGGTATTAAAGATATGAAAGGTCTTCCAAGTGCATTATTCATAGTAGACCCTCGTAAAGAGCGTATTGCAGTTGCTGAAGCACGCAAATTACACATTCCAATCATCGGTATCGTTGATACAAACTGTGATCCGGACGAAATCGATCACGTTATTCCAGCAAACGATGATGCAATTCGTGCTGTAAAACTTCTTACATCTAAAATGGCAGACGCGATCCTTGAAACAAAACAAGGTGAAGAAACTGTTACTGCGTAACAAATTTGGAAAGGTGATAAGGGGTTCGGCCTTTTATCACCTTTTTTAAGGTATAAACACCTTTATAAAAGGTATAAATACATATTTTAGGAGGATGAAAAATATGGCAATCACTGCACAAATGGTAAAAGAACTTCGCGAAAAAACTGGCGCAGGTATGATGGACTGCAAAAAAGCTTTAACAGAAACTAACGGCGACATGGAGAAAGCAATTGACTTCTTACGTGAAAAAGGTATTGCGAAAGCTGCTAAAAAAGCAGACCGCATCGCTGCTGAAGGTTTAACTTTCATCGAAACAAACGGTAACGAAGGTTTAATCTTAGAATTAAACTCTGAGACTGATTTCGTTGCGAAAAACGAAGGTTTCCAAGCGTTAATTAAAGAATTAGCTGCTCACTTATTAGCTAACAAACCTGCTAACGTTGAAGAAGCTATGGCTCAAACAATCGAAGGCGGCAAAACAGTAGAAGAGCACATCAACGAAGCAATCGCTAAAATTGGTGAAAAACTTACACTTCGTCGTTTCGAAATCGTATCAAAAACTGATGCTGATGCATTCGGCGCTTACCTACACATGGGTGGACGTATTGGTGTATTAACAGTTCTTGAAGGTTCTACTGACGAAGCAGCTGCTAAAGATGTAGCAATGCACATCGCAGCAGTTAACCC
Source organism: Bacillus sp. FSL P2-0099 (assembly GCF_038007445.1). NCBI lineage: Bacteria > Bacillati > Bacillota > Bacilli > Caryophanales > Bacillaceae > Bacillus > Bacillus sp. FSL P2-0099. Next base: position 3,794,117 of record NZ_JBBOXE010000001.1, on the reverse strand, counting down.
TAAATACATCGACCGCGATGCTGTAACAGCTGAAGAAGTTGAGCATGAGCGTCAAGTATTAACACAACAAGCTTTAAACGAAGGCAAGCCTGAAAAAATCGTTGCGAAAATGGTAGAAGGCCGTCTTGGCAAATTCTTTGAAGAGATTTGCTTACTTGACCAAACATTCGTTAAGAATCCTGACATGAAAGTTCGTCAATTCGTTGAGTCTAAAGGCGGAACATTAAAAGGATTCGTTCGCTACGCTGTTGGTGAAGGTATCGAAAAACGCGAAGACAACTTTGCTGAAGAAGTAATGAACCAAGTAAAAGGTAACAACTAATACAGATTAGGGAACACATTGTGTTCCCTTTTTTAAAATAAAGATGTAAGCAATTGGAGGTTCATTATGAGTAAACCGAAATATAATCGTGTCGTTTTAAAGCTGAGCGGAGAAGCTTTAGCTGGCGAGCAAGGATTTGGAATTAACCCAGCTGTTATTAAGTCAGTTGCGGAACAAGTGAAAGAAATTGCAGAACTTGATGTAGAGGTTGCTGTTGTTGTTGGTGGCGGTAACATTTGGCGTGGGAAAATTGGAAGTGAAATGGGCATGGATCGTGCAGGAGCAGATTACATGGGCATGTTAGCAACAGTTATGAATTCATTAGCTCTTCAAGATAGCTTAGAGAATATTGGAATTCAAACTCGCGTACAAACTTCAATTGAGATGCGTCAAGTGGCAGAGCCTTACATTCGTCGTAAAGCAATTCGTCACTTAGAGAAAAAACGTGTTGTTATCTTTGCTGCAGGTACAGGTAACCCATACTTCTCTACAGATACAACAGCAGCATTACGTGCAGCTGAAATCGAAGCGGACGTTATTTTAATGGCGAAAAATAATGTGGATGGCGTATATAGTGCAGATCCATCTATTGACCCAACAGCTACGAAATACGAAACACTTACTTACTTAGATGTATTAAAAGCAGGTTTAGGTGTAATGGATTCTACAGCTTCTTCTTTATGTATGGATAATGATATTTCATTAATTGTATTCTCGGTTATGGAAAAAGGTAACATTAAACGTGCCGTTTTAGGCGAAAATATTGGAACAGTTGTAAGGGGGAAATAAATTATGGGACAACAAGTATTGAAGTCTTCAAATGAAAAAATGGAAAAAGCAGTTGCTGCTTATTCTCGTGAATTAGCAACAGTTCGCGCTGGTCGTGCAAGCTCGTCTGTATTAGATAAGGTACAAGTTGATTACTATGGTGCACCAACACCAGTTGTGCAATTAGCGAACATTACAGTTCCAGAAGCACGTTTGCTTGTAATTCAACCTTATGATAAAACTTCTATCGGTGATATTGAAAAAGCAATTTTAAAAGCAGATTTAGGCTTAAACCCTTCTAATGATGGAACTGTAATTCGTATTGCATTCCCTGCATTAACAGAAGAGCGTCGTCGCGATCTTGTAAAAGTTGTGAAGAAATATGCTGAGGAAGCAAAAGTTGCTGTTCGTAACGTACGTCGTGACAGTAATGATGACCTTAAGAAGCTTGAAAAAGCTGGCGACATTACAGAAGATGATTTAAGAGGATATACTGAAGATATCCAAAAAGAAACAGATAAATATATTGCAAAAGTTGACGAAATCGCAAAAAACAAAGAAAAAGAAATTATGGAAGTGTAATAGCGATAATTTCGCAAATATGACCCTCTTCTTAAGGGGGTCTTTTTACACTTTTAGGCATACGTCTGCTTGTTGGAGGGTATGAATGATGTTTAAAAAGTTTCCTTTTTTTAAAAGTAAAAAGGTCACATCGTTTGATCATCTCATTGAAAAAGTGAAAAAAGGATATATCCCAGAACATATTGCTATTATTATGGATGGTAATGGAAGATGGGCAAAGAGAAGAGCCATGCCTCGCATTGCTGGTCATCATGAAGGTATGCAAGTTGTGAAGAAAATCACAAAATTTGCAAGTAAGCTTGATGTGAAAGTATTAACTCTTTATGCTTTTTCGACTGAGAACTGGAAAAGACCGAAAAAAGAAGTTGATTATTTGATGAAGCTTCCAGAAGAATTTTTAGGTGCATTTTTACCAGAGTTGATTGAAGAAAACGTACAAGTCCGAGTAATAGGGCAAAAAGATCGTCTTCCTACGCATACGCGCAGAGCGATGGAAAAAGCCATGGAAGATACGAAAGAGAATACGGGATTAATTCTTAATTTCGCGTTAAACTATGGAAGTCGAGATGAAATCGTTTCTGCTGTGCAACATATGATGAAAGATAGTGAGGAAGGAAAAATTCGTTCGGAAGAAATAAGTGAAGAAAAGATTTCTTCTTACTTAATGACGAGTTCTTTACCTGATCCAGAGTTGTTAATCCGTACAAGCGGAGAGCTACGTATTAGTAATTTCATGTTATGGCAAATTGCTTATTCGGAATTTTGGTTTACAGATGTGTATTGGCCAGATTTTACCGAGGAACATTTGCTAAATGCGATTACAGACTTTCAACATAGAGGGCGCAGATTCGGAGGCGTGTAGAAAGAGAGGGTTTGGTAGTGAAACAGAGAATTATTACTGGAGTGATTGCTGCCGCGCTATTCATTCCCATCGTAATTTACGGTGGCGTGCCTTTTACAGTTTTAGTGTATGCACTTGCTTCTATAGGTTTATATGAATTAATTCGTATGAACAAGCTTACGCTTATTTCGGTACCAACAGTTTTAGCTGCAGTATTATTGTGGATTATTTTAATTCCGAGTAGTGCATCAGAACTGTTTACGTGGATTGGGTTAGGTAAATTAGAAATCACATTTGTGATTGTTTTATTACTTTTATCATATACAGTCCTTTCTAAGAATACATTTACTTTTGACAATGCTTCATTTTTACTTATGGCAACGACATATGTTGGAATGGGATTCTTATATTTAAATGAAACGAGAATATTAGGAATCAAATATGTGTTCTGTGCACTATTTGTCATATGGGCAACTGATTCAGGTGCATATTTCATAGGGAAAGCATTTGGAAAAAGAAAATTATGGCCAGAAATTAGTCCGAATAAAACGATTGAAGGTTCATTAGGCGGTATTGTTTGTGGAATTGTTGTTGCACTTGTTTACAATATGTTCTTCCCAGTTGAAGCGAATGTAGGAGTTTTAATCGTTCTGACGATTATCATTTCTATTTTTGGACAAATTGGTGATTTAGTGCAATCTGCATTTAAACGCCATTATGGTGTAAAGGATTCAGGTACAATTTTACCTGGACATGGTGGTATTTTAGATCGAACAGATAGTTGGTTATTTGTGTTACCAATTCTATACTTCTTATTACAATACAATTAATAAATGAACGAGGGGTTGGAGTCATGAAAAACATTAGTTTACTAGGTGCAAGCGGATCAATCGGTACACAAACATTAGATGTGTTACGCTCGCACCCAGACCAATTCCGTCTCGTTGCTTTTTCTGTAGGGAAAAATGTTGATTATGCAGTAAAGGTAATTCAAGAATTTTCCCCGCAAATTGTCTCTGTGCAAAGAGAGGAAGATGTTTTAAAATTACAAGCTGTTTCTGGTAATACAAAAGTAGTATATGGTAGCGAAGGCTTATTAGAAGTAGCGCTGCACCCAGATACAGAAATTGTAGTGAATGCTGTTGTAGGTAGCGTAGGGTTGTTACCGACACTCCGCGCAATTGAGGCGAAAAAAACAATTGGAATTGCAAATAAAGAAACGTTAGTAACTGCAGGGCATCTTGTAATGGAAGCAGCACGAAAACATAATGTATCGTTACTTCCAGTAGACAGTGAACATTCAGCTATTTTTCAATGCTTGAATGGTGAAAATGAAAAAAGAATCTCTCGCTTAATTATAACTGCTTCAGGCGGAAGTTTTCGTGATAAAACGAGAGATGAATTGCATCAAGTGACCGTAGAAGATGCACTTCGTCATCCAAACTGGTCAATGGGTTCGAAAATTACAATTGATTCTGCTACAATGATGAATAAGGGGCTAGAAGTAATTGAAGCACACTGGCTTTTTGGTATCCCTTATGAGCAAATCGATGTTGTTCTACATAAAGAAAGTATTATTCATTCTATGGTTGAATTTGAAGATCGTAGTGTAATGGCACAGCTTGGCTCACCTGATATGCGAGTACCGATTCAATACGCGCTTACATATCCTGATAGATTGCCTCTTTCAGACACGAAACAGTTAAATTTATGGGAAATGGGAACATTGCATTTTGAGAAAATGAATCAAGAGCGTTTCCGTTGTCTACGTTTTGCGTATGAAGCTGGAAAGACAGGTGGAAGTATGCCGGCTGTAATGAACGCGGCAAATGAAGTAGCTGTTGAAGCTTTTTTACAAAAGAGAATTGGTTTCTTAACAGTGGAAGACCTCATTGAAAAAGCAATGCACCATCACACTGTCATTGCACGTCCGAGCTTAGAGGAAATTCAGGAAATTGACGCAGCCACAAGACGGTTTGTGATGGAACAAATTTAGCAAAGGTGGTTATGGAATTGAATACAGCGATTGCCTTTATATTAATTTTCGGTGCACTCGTATTTTTCCATGAGCTAGGGCATCTATATTTCGCAAAAAGAGCAGGTATTTTGTGCCGCGAGTTTGCGATTGGTTTTGGTCCGAAAATATTCTCATTTGAAAAGAATGAAACGGTGTATACGATTCGATTACTGCCCCTTGGTGGCTATGTAAGAATGGCTGGCGAGGATGCGGACACAGTTGAGTTAAAACCTGGAAAAAAGGTTGGACTTGTATTAAATGAAAAAGACGAAGTTGTGAAATTAGTTTTTGACGGACATGAAAAATATCCAAATGTTCGTGTCATTGAAGTCGAACAAGCTGATTTAGAGCATAATCTTACAATTTTGGGTTATGAAGAGTACGAGGAAGAGCTGCAAACATTCCGAGTAAATGAAAAAGCTCGTATCATTTCTGCGGGAGAAGAAATTCAAATCGCTCCGTACAATAGACAATTTGGCTCTAAAAAATTGGGCCAACGTGCTCTAACAATCTTTGCAGGTCCTGCAATGAACTTTATTCTAGCATTTGTTATTTTTGTGATTCTTGGATTTGTACAAGGAGTTCCTGTTGACAAACCAATGGTCGGAAAAGTAATGGAGAATAGTGCTGCAGAACAAGCTGGATTAAAAGAAAACGATACGATTCAAGCAATCAATGGGAAAAACACTAGTACATGGAAAGATGTTGTAACGATTGTACGTGAAAACCCAAATAAAGAAATTACGTTACATGTAAAGCGTGATAGTGAGCAATTTAATGTGAAAGTAACACCAACGCTTGATAAAGAAGGAAAAGACGAAGTTGGTAGAATTGGTGTTTATTCTCCTGTAGAGAAAACAGTGATGGGTTCTATTAAATCAGGGTTTGAACAAACATACGAATGGACGAAACTAATTTTTGATTCGCTTGTGAAATTAGTAACGGGTCAATTTTCTATTAATGAGTTGTCAGGTCCAGTAGGAATTTATAATCTAACAGATCAAGTTGTAGATTATGGATTTACGCGTGTACTAAGTTTAGCGGCAGTTTTAAGTATTAACCTTGGTTTATTTAATTTATTACCAGTCCCAGCTTTAGACGGTGGACGTTTGTTCTTCTTCTTAATTGAAGCATTACGAGGAAAACCAATTGATCGTCAAAAAGAAGGAATGGTTCACTTTATTGGGTTTGCATTATTAATGTTGCTTATGTTAGTTGTAACATGGAATGACATCCGTAAGTTTTTCTTGTAAAATAAGAAGAAGTTTATAATGAAATAGAGCTCATAGAATAAAATCCCTCACCTAACTCGAGGTGAGGGATTTTATTGCGTGTAAGAGTAAAATGAAGAGGTGCGAATAAATGAAACAAAGTATGGTATTCAGTCCTACATTACGTGAAGTTCCAGCAGATGCTGAAATTAAGAGTCATCAATTATTACTTCGCGCAGGGTTTATGCGTCAAAATGCTTCTGGTATTTATAGTTTTCTACCATTTGGTTTAAAAGTGTTACACAAAGTAGAACGTATTGTTCGTGAAGAAATGGAGCGCGCAGGGGCAGTAGAACTATTAATGCCAGCTATGCAAGCTTCTGAATTATGGCAAGAATCAGGCCGTTGGTATTCTTACGGATCAGAATTAATGCGTATGAAAGATCGTAATGCTCGCGAGTTTGCGCTAGGGGCAACTCATGAGGAAGTAATTACAGATCTTGTACGTGATGAAATTAAATCATACAAAAAACTACCATTAACATTATATCAAATTCAAACAAAATTCCGTGATGAGCAAAGACCACGTTTCGGTTTATTACGCGGAAGAGAATTTTTAATGAAAGATGCGTATTCTTTCCATGCAACACAAGAAAGTTTGGATGAAGTATATAGCGGTTTATACAAAGCGTATTCTAATATCTTTGCTCGTTGTGGTTTGAATTTCCGTGCAGTTATCGCTGATTCTGGAGCAATGGGTGGAAAAGATACACACGAATTTATGGTGTTATCGGATGTAGGTGAAGATACAATTGCGTATTCTGATACATCTGATTATGCGGCAAATATTGAAATGGCTCCTGTTGTTGCTACGTATACGAAGAGCGATGAAGCCGAAAAAGCACTTGAAAAAGTAGCAACTCCAGATCAAAAAGCTATTGAAGAAGTATCTGCATTCTTAAATATCGCAGCGGAAAAATGCATTAAATCTATGGTGTTTAAAGTAGATGCGAAATTAGTAGTAGTACTTGTTCGTGGCGATCATGAAGTCAATGATGTAAAAGTGAAAAATGTATACGGAGCTTCAGTCGTTGAGCTTGCTTCACATGAAGAAATAAAAGAGTTATTAAACTGTGAAGTGGGTTCTTTAGGACCGATTGGTGTTACAGGGGATATCGAAATTATCGCTGACCATGCTGTAGCATCAATTGTCAACGGATGTTCAGGAGCGAACGAAGAAGGGTTCCATTATGTAAATGTAAATCCAGAACGTGACTTTAAAGTAAGTCAATATACAGATTTACGCTTCATCCAAGAAGGAGACCAATCTCCAGATGGAAATGGAACAATTCTTTTCGCACGTGGAATTGAAGTTGGTCATGTATTCAAATTAGGAACTCGTTATAGTGAAGCAATGAACGCAACGTTCTTAGATGAAAACGGAAAAACAAAACCACTTATTATGGGTTGTTACGGTATTGGTGTATCTCGTACAGTGGCAGCAATTGCAGAGCAGTTTAATGATGAGAATGGTTTAGTTTGGCCAAAATCTGTTGCACCGTTCCATGTGCATGTAATTCCAGTAAATATGAAATCTGATGCACAACGTGAAATGGGTGGAAATATCTATAACTCATTACAAGAGCAAGGATACGAAGTATTACTAGATGATCGTGCAGAACGTGCAGGTGTTAAATTTGCAGATGCAGATTTATTCGGCCTTCCAGTTCGCGTGACAGTTGGTAAAAAAGCAGACGAAGGTATTGTAGAAGTGAAAGTACGTGCTACAGGCGAGTCTGAAGAAGTGAAAGTAGAAGAACTTCAAACATATATTGCTAATATTTTAAAATAAGAAGAGGTACCTCGTAATGAGGTACCTTCTCTTTCTTTGTAAACGTATTTTGTAAAAGAAGAAGGAAGAAATCTTTCTTTGTAGTACGTTTCAATTTATAATAGCAAATGGAAGGAGAGTGCTTATGTCATTAACAAATGAACAACAAGAGCGATTTCAAATTTTGCTCCAACAGTTGCAAATACCAGAAGACCTTATAAATCAATATTTACATGGCGGTGGTATTGAAAAGCTAGTTATTGATAAAGCGAATAAAAGTTGGCATTTTGACTTACAAGTGCCACGTATTTTGCCGACAGAATTATATGAGTTGCTAGAAACAAAGCTTAAGCAATCATTTTCTCATATTGCAAGAACAACATTTGCATTAGAAGCAGAGAATAAACAATTTACAGAAGAAGAAGTGAAGGCATATTGGCCGCTTTGTACAGAACGAATTACATTTTCACCTATGTTCGCGTACTTAAAGAAGCAACTTCCGCAGGTCAATGGCGTGAAGTTGCTATTAAATGTGAATAATGAGCTGGAATCTACTACTTTAAAGAAAAACGTTGCGAAACCAGTAGGTGATCAATACGAAGCTTTTGGATTCCCGCGTTTTCAGTTAGACACACATATAAAGCAAAATGCAGAAGAAATGCAAAAGTTTCGTGAGCAAACACAGGAAGAAGATCGTCAACGAGTTATACAGGCTATGGAAGAGATGGCTAAAAGGCAAGCTGAAGAAAGTGATGTTGTTCACGAAGGACCAGTTGTACTTGGTTATCTTATTAAGCCAGATGAAGAGATTACGCCGCTGCGTGAAATTCAAGATGAAGAAAGAAGAAAAACCGTTCAAGGGTATGTTTTCCATGTAGAGACGAAAGAACTTCGTAGTGGACGTACATTATTAACTTTAAAGATAACTGACTATACGGACTCTATTATGATTAAGATGTTCTCACGTGATAAAGAAGATATCCCGATGTTACAATCCTTGAAAAAAGGAACTTGGGTAAAAGCGCGTGGTTCAGTTCAAAATGATACATTCGTGCGTGATTTAGTTATGATCGCAAATGATATAAATGAAATAACGGGACCTTCTCGTAAAGATAAAGCAAAAGAAGGGGAAAAAAGAGTAGAACTTCATCTTCATACTCCAATGAGTCAAATGGATGCTGTTACTTCTGTTTCTAAGCTCGTTGCCCAAGCCGGAAAATGGGGGCATGAGGCTATTGCAGTTACAGACCATGCTGTTGCACAGTCGTTCCCAGAAGCATATTCTGCTGGTAAAAAGGCTGGAGTTAAAGTTCTATATGGTGTAGAAGCAAATTTAGTTAATGATGGTGTGCCGATAGCATATAACGAAGCACATCGTCTACTTGCAGAAGAAACATATGTTGTCTTTGACGTTGAGACAACAGGGTTATCTGCTGTATATGATACAGTCATTGAGTTAGCTGCTGTAAAGATAAAAGGTGGAGAAATTATTGATCGCTTTGAATCTTTCGCAAATCCTCATCAGCCATTATCGGCGACGATTATTGAATTAACAGGTATTACAGATGATATGTTAACTGATGCACCAGAAGTGGACGAAGTGTTTAAAAAGTTTGAGGAATGGATGGGTGACCATACACTTGTTGCTCATAACGCAAGCTTCGATATGGGCTTTATTAACGTAGGTTTTAAAAAGGCTGGGATAGAAAAAACGAAAAATCCAGTTATTGATACGTTAGAACTTGCACGGTTCTTATTCCCAGAAATGAAAAATCATCGATTAAATACGATGTGTAAAAAGCTTGATATTGAATTAACGCAACATCACCGTGCGATTTATGATACAGAAGCAACAGGATATTTACTTGTGAAGATGTTAAAAGATGTGATTGAAAAGGGATTTGAATATCACGATCAACTAAACGATAGTATGGGACAAGGGGATGCGTATAAACGTGGGCGTCCAAGTCATATGACGTTACTTGCCACATCAGATGTTGGGTTGAAAAACTTATATAAACTTGTTTCATATTCTCACCTGAATTACTTTTATCGTGTACCACGTGTACCACGATCACTATTAAAAAAATATCGCGAAGGCATTTTAGTAGGAACAGCTTGTGACAAAGGTGAAGTATTTGAAGCTATGATGCAAAAAGCGCCTGAAGAAGTAGAAGAAATTGCACAGTTTTACGATTACATTGAGGTTATGCCTCCAGAAGTGTTACGTCATTTAGTGGAACGTGAACTCGTTCGAGATGAAGGACAGTTAAAAACAATAATTTCTAACTTAGTAAAACTAGGTGAGACGTTAGATAAGCCAGTTGTTGCTACTGGGAATGTCCATTATTTAGATCCAGAGGACGCGATATATCGGAAAATTTTAGTCAGTTCGCAGGGAGGAGCTAATCCGTTAAATCGCCATTCATTACCGCCTGTACATTTCCGTACAACAAATGAAATGCTAGATTGTTTTTCATTCTTAGGTGAAGACAAAGCAAAAGAAATTGTTGTGACAAATACACACAAGATCGCATCATTAATTGGTGATGTTCGTCCAGTAAAAGATGATTTATACACACCGAAAATTGAAGGTGCTGATGATGAAACACGTGATATGAGCTATATAATGGCAAGAAGTATCTATGGAGATGAACTACCGGAAATTGTAGAAGCTCGTTTGGAAAAAGAATTGAAAAGTATTATTGGACATGGATTCGCCGTTATTTATTTAATTTCACATAAGCTTGTGAAAAAATCGTTAGTGGACGGTTATCTAGTAGGTTCGCGTGGATCGGTAGGTTCATCATTTGTTGCAACGATGATGGAAATTACAGAAGTAAACCCATTACCACCGCACTATGTATGTCCAAAGTGTAAACAATCAGAGTTCTTTAATGACGGTTCTGTAGGTTCTGGTTTTGATTTACCAGATAAAGAATGCCCAACATGTAATGTTCCATATGTGAAAGATGGGCATGACATTCCTTTCGAAACGTTCCTTGGATTTAAAGGGGATAAGGTACCGGATATCGATTTGAATTTCTCCGGAGAATACCAACCACGCGCCCATAACTATACGAAATTACTGTTCGGTGAAGATTATGTATACCGCGCAGGAACAATTGGTACGGTTGCGGAAAAAACCGCTTATGGGTATGTGAAAGGTTATGCTAATGATCATAACTTAACAATTCGAAATGCAGAGATTGATCGCTTAGTTGCGGGATGTACAGGTGTAAAGCGTACGACCGGACAGCATCCAGGTGGTATTATCGTTGTACCAGATTACATGGATATTTTTGACTTTTCACCAATTCAGTTTCCGGCTGATTCAATAGGTGCTGAGTGGAGAACAACGCACTTTGACTTCCACTCAATTCATGATAATTTATTGAAACTTGATATATTAGGACACGATGATCCGACTGTTATTCGTATGCTTCAAGATTTAAGTGGTATTGACCCGAAAACAATCCCAACGGATGATCCAGAAGTAATGAAAATTTTCTCTGGTCCAGAGTCTTTAGGGGTAACGGAAGAACAAATTAACTGTAAAACAGGTACACTTGGTATACCAGAGTTTGGTACGAAATTCGTAAGACAAATGTTAGAAGAAACGAAACCAACGACGTTTTCAGAGCTTGTCCAAATTTCTGGACTGTCCCATGGTACAGATGTATGGTTAGGTAATGCGAATGAATTAATTTATAACGGTACGTGTACACTGAGTGAAGTTATCGGTTGTCGTGATGACATCATGGTATATTTAATTTATCAAGGCTTGGATCCATCATTAGCCTTCAAAATCATGGAGTCGGTGCGTAAAGGTAAAGGTGTACCAGAAGAATGGGAAGAGGAAATGAGAAATAACAATGTACCAGGTTGGTATATTGATTCATGTAAGAAGATTAAGTACATGTTCCCTAAAGCCCATGCGGCTGCTTATGTACTTATGGCTGTACGTATTGCATACTTTAAAGTACATTTCGCACTTTTATTCTATGCGGCATATTTTACAGTTCGTGCAGATGACTTTGATGTAGAGGCGATGGCGAAAGGTTCAGCATCCATACGTGTAAAAATTGATGAAATTGCACAAAAAGGATTGGATGCAGCACCGAAAGAGAAGAGTTTATTAACGGTACTAGAAATGACACTTGAAATGTGTGAGCGTGGTTATTCATTCCAAAAGGTTGATTTATACCGCTCGCATGCAACCGAATTTATAATTGATGGGGATACTTTAATTCCTCCATTTAATGCAGTTCCCGGTCTTGGTACAAACGCAGCTTTCAGTATTGTTGAAGCTCGTAAAAATGGTGATTTCTTATCAAAAGAAGACTTACAGCAGCGCAGTAAGGTTTCTAAAACGATTATTGAGTATTTAGATGGTCAAGGTTGTCTAGGAGATTTACCGGATCAAAACCAATTGTCACTGTTCTAATAGGTAGGAAAAATCTTTGCAAATCAACATTTGCTATGGTATACTATAAACCGAGATAACCATGTCATGTATATTTTGTGAAAAAGAGAGTGGGGAAACCCACTCTTTCGTGTTACTATCTACATTTTGCTTATGTAGATAGTAAAGATATTTCTGTCGTATATACATATTTTGTTACAAGTTTTACTTCTTAAATTTGGTAATACTAAGACAGATATTCCCTGCTTAACGGCAGGGGCTTTTGTTAGCTAACGAGAAAGAATAAGATAGACCGTCTTTATGAACGGGATCTTTTCTTGTAAATGGTACATGGCGGCAGGAAGGAGGCTGTTTATGGATAAGAAAGTCACAGAAATTGTAGAAGCATTTGCGCAGCCAATCGTTGAAGAGTTAAATCTTGAACTTGTAGATGTAGAGTATGTGCAAGAAGGACAAGACTGGTTCTTACGCGTATTCATCGATTCTGAAAAGGGAGTCGAAATTGAAGAATGCGGTGCGGTAAGTGAACGTTTAAGCGAAGCTTTAGATAAAGAGGATCCAATTCCTCATCTTTACTTTTTGGATGTATCATCTCCTGGAGCGGAACGTCCATTGAAGAAAGAGAAAGACTTCCAGCAAGCGGTAGGAAAACAAGTGGCAATTAAAACATATAAGCCGATTGATGGTGAGAAGATGTTTGAAGGAAAGCTACTTTCCTACGACGGTAATACAATTACACTACTATTAACAATTAAAACACGTAAAAAAGAAATCCAAATTCCAATGGATAAAGTTGCAAATGCGCGACTTGCTGTTACGTTTTAGTAAGAAGGGGGATCTTCATGAGCACTGAGTTGTTAGATGCTTTGCTCGTATTAGAGTCAGAAAAAGGTATTAGCAAAGATATTATTATTGATGCGATTGAAGCAGCATTAATCTCTGCTTATAAACGCAATTTTAACCAAGCACAAAACGTTCGTGTGAGCTTTAACCCAGAAGTGGGAACAATTCAAGTTTTAGCACGTAAGGACGTTGTAGATAATGTGTTTGATCCACGTCTTGAAATCTCTGTAGAAGAGGCAAGACAAATTAATCCAAACTACCAAGATGGTGACGTACTAGAAATTGAAGTAACGCCAAAAGATTTTGGTCGTATTGCAGCGCAAACTGCAAAACAAGTTGTAACACAACGAGTTCGTGAGGCGGAACGTGGTGTAATTTATTCAGAATTTAGTGATCGTGAAGAAGACATTATGGTTGGTATTGTACAGCGCCAAGATGCTCGTTTCATCTATGTAAGCTTAGGTAAAGTAGAAGCTTTATTACCTGTAAGTGAGCAAATGCCAAATGAGCAATATAAACCACATGATCGTATTCGCGTATTTATTACAAAAGTAGAAAAGACAACAAAAGGACCACAAATTTACGTATCACGTACACATCCTGGTCTTTTAAAACGTTTATTCGAAATGGAAGTTCCAGAAATTTATGATGGAACTGTAGAAATTCGCTCTGTAGCACGTGAAGCAGGCGACCGTTCTAAAATTTCTGTATATGCAGAGAATATCGATGTTGATCCAGTAGGTTCTTGTGTAGGACCGAAAGGACAACGTGTACAACGCGTTGTAGATGAACTAAAAGGTGAAAAGATTGACATCGTTCGCTGGTCGAATGACCCAGTTGAATATGTTGCAAATGCTTTAAGTCCATCACAGGTTGTTAAAGTACTTGTAGATGAAGCAGAGAAAGCAACAACTGTTGTTGTTCCAGACCACCAGCTTTCATTAGCGATTGGTAAGCGTGGACAAAATGCGCGTCTTGCAGCTAAATTAACAGGCTGGAAAATTGATATTAAAAGTGAGTCTGATGCGAAACAACTTGGTATTGTGACAGAAGAAGATAGCGTAATCGCATTCGGATTCGATTCAGCTGAAGACGAAATCGAATAGAGGTGATGAGTATGAGCAATCGAAAAGTTCCGTTACGAAAATGTATTGCGACGCAAGAGATGAAATCAAAACGAGAGCTAGTTCGCATTGTTCGTTCCAAAGAGGGCGAAGTGTCTATTGATTTATCAGGAAAAAAATCAGGACGAGGTGCATATTTATCAAAAGATAAAGAAAGCATTATTCAAGCCCAAAAGAAAAACATTTTGGAACATCATCTAAAAGCGAAAATCGACAGTTCTCTGTACGAAGAGCTTCTTGAGCTTGTTGAGAAGGAGTCGAAATAAGTGTCTGATTGGAAATCATTTTTAGGACTAGCAAACCGCGCTCGAAAACTTATTTCGGGTGAAGAACTCGTTTTAAAAGAAGTACGAAGTGGCAAAGCAAAGCTAGTATTGCTTTCTGAAGATGCGTCAGCGAACACTACAAAACGTATCATTGATAAAACCACGTACTACAACATACCAATGAGAAAAGTCGAAAATCGACAACAATTAGGGCATGCGATTGGGAGAGACGAGCGAGTCGTTGTAGCTGTTTTAGATGAAGGCTTTGCGAAAAAGCTACGTAGCATGCTCGATACAAATTACCGGGGGTGAAGGTATGAGTAAAATTCGAGTACATGAATATGCAAAAAAAAATAATATCTCAAGTAAAGATCTTATGACAAAACTAAAAGAGATGAATATCGAGGTTTCGAATCATATGACAATGTTAGAAGATGAAGTAGTAAACAAATTAGATAATCAATATAGCGCTGGAGCGGAAAAACCTTCTGTTGCAGATGAGTTTGAAGTAGAAGAGAAAGTTGTTCGCAGTAAAAAGAACAGCAATAAGAATAAGAAAAAAGGCAAAGCAAATGAAGATAAACGTCAAGATAACTTTGCTGGAAGACAACAAACACCAATAGTAGAAACACCAGATAAAATCACTTTCTCTGGAAGCCTTACAGTAGGTGACCTTGCTAAAAAGTTAAGCAAAGAGCCATCTGAAATTATTAAAAAGCTCTTCATGCTAGGAATTATGGCGACAATTAACCAAGACTTAGATAAAGATACAATTGAGTTAATTGCTACTGATTACGGTATTGAAGTAGAAGAAGAAGTAGTTGTAAGTGAAACTGAATTTGAAACATTCATCGATGAGCAAGATGATGAAGAAAACTTAAAAGAACGTCCAGCTGTTGTTACAATTATGGGACACGTTGACCATGGTAAAACAACATTGCTTGACTCTATCCGTAATTCAAAAGTAACTGCTGGCGAAGCTGGTGGAATTACTCAGCATATCGGTGCATACCAAGTTGATGTAAATGATAAGAAAATTACGTTCTTAGATACACCAGGTCACGCGGCATTTACAACAATGCGTGCTCGTGGTGCACAAGTAACAGATATTACAATTCTTGTTGTTGCAGCTGATGACGGTGTTATGCCACAAACAGTTGAAGCGATTAGCCATGCGAAAGCAGCTGGAGTACCAATTATTGTTGCTGTGAATAAAATGGATAAACCAGCGGCAAATCCTGATCGTGTAATGCAAGAATTAACAGAATATGAATTAGTTCCAGAAGCTTGGGGCGGAGACACGATTTTCGTACCAATTTCTGCAATTCAAGGCGAGGGAATTGACAACTTACTAGAAATGATCCTTCTTGTGAGTGAAGTAGAAGAATATAAAGCAAATCCAAATCGCTATGCAGCTGGTACTGTAATTGAAGCACAGCTTGATAAAGGTAAAGGAACTATCGCGACATTACTTGTTCAAAACGGTACACTTCGAGTTGGAGATCCAATTGTTGTTGGAACATCATTCGGTCGTGTTCGTGCAATGGTAAGTGATATTGGTCGTCGTGTAAAAGTTGCTGGTCCATCAACTCCTGTTGAAATTACAGGTTTAAATGAAGTGCCACAAGCGGGAGATCGTTTCATGGCATTCGCTGATGAGAAGAAAGCTCGTCAAATTGGTGAATCACGTGCACAAGAAGCGTTAGTTGCACAACGTGGTGAGAAATCTAAATTCAGCCTGGAAGATTTATTCCAACAAATCCAAGAGGGCGATGTAAAAGAAATTAACTTAATTGTGAAAGCAGACGTACAAGGTTCTGTAGAAGCAATGGCAGCATCACTTCGTAAAATTGATGTTGAAGGCGTAAAAGTAAAAATTATCCATACAGGCGTAGGTGCGATTACAGAATCTGATATTATTTTAGCTTCTGCATCTAATGCAATTGTAATTGGATTTAACGTACGCCCTGATGTGAATGCGAAGCGTACAGCTGAATTAGAGAAAGTTGATGTTCGTTTACACCGTATTATCTATAAAGTAATCGAAGAAATTGAATCAGCAATGCAAGGTATGCTGGATCCAGAATTCGAAGAAAAAGTAATCGGTCAAGCGGAAGTTCGTCAAACATTCAAAGTAACAAAAGTTGGAACAATCGCAGGTTGTTACGTAATAGACGGTAAAATTACACGTGATAGTGGCGTTCGTATTATCCGTGATGGCGTAGTAGTCTTCGAAGGAAAACTTGATACGTTAAAACGTTTCAAAGACGACGTAAAAGAAGTTGCACAAAACTATGAGTGTGGTATTACAATTGAGAGATATAATGATCTTAAAGAAGGGGACATCATTGAAGCATACGTTATGGAAGAAGTGAAGCGATGATTATCGCTTCACTCTCATTCGAGTGTATGATTTACGATGTGCATTCTTTAAAAGAGAAACGAGCAATTTTGCAACGTGTGTTAACTCGTGTGAAACAGCGCTATAATGTAGCTGTTTCTGAAGTTGGGCATCAAGATGTATGGCAACGTACAGAAATTGCAATTGTTTCCGTATCCTCAAATCGTGTTGTCTGTGAAAAAGAAATGAATCGTGTACTTGAGTATATCGATTCATTTCCTGAAATTGAACGTACGATAACACATTTTGAATGGTATTGAATGAGGTGAAGAGTTATGAAATTACGTGCGAACCGTGTGGGCGAGCAAATGAAAAAAGAATTAGGCGACATTATCAGTCGTAAAATTAAAGACCCACGTATTGGATTTGTTACAGTAACAGATGTACAAGTGAGTGGAGATTTACAAATTGCTAAAGTATACATTTCTGTTTTAGGTGACGAAGAACAGAAAGAAAATACATTAAAAGGTTTAGCGAAGGCAAAAGGCTTTATTCGTTCAGAAATTGGCCAACGTATTCGTCTTCGTAAAACACCAGAAATTACCTTTGAGTTTGATGAGTCTATCGGATATGGTCATCGAATTGATACACTTTTACATGAAATTAATAAAGACGGTAAACGTGAAGAATAATGGATAGACATTTGTCTATCCATTTTTTCAATGTAAAATAAGTTTTGCATAATTGCAATTACTACAAAAGAATAATGATGAGGTGAGTATATGGAAGGTGTAGTATTATTACATAAGCCAAAGGGAATGACATCACATGATTGTGTGTTCAAATTAAGAAAGATATTGCGTGAGAAACGAATTGGTCATACAGGGACACTGGATCCAGATGTAACAGGAGTATTACCTATTTGCGTTGGGCGTGCAACAAAAATTGCGCAATTTTTAACAAGTGAAACAAAAACATACGAAGGTGAAGTGACATTAGGATTTTCAACAACAACAGAAGATGCTTCTGGTGAAGTTGTGGAGAAACAAGATGTAAATCGTGTCATTACACGTAAAGAAGTAGAAGAGGTACTAGCGGAATTAACAGGGACAATTGAACAAATGCCGCCGATGTTCTCAGCTGTAAAAGTTAACGGAAAAAAACTATACGAATATGCAAGGGCAGGACAAGAAGTTGAACGTCCAGTTCGTACAATTACAATTCATGAATTTGTATTACTTGATGAACGTGAAGTTTTTGAAGGGGAAAATATTTCATTTCGTTTCCGTGTAACGTGTAGTAAAGGAACATATGTAAGAACACTAGCAGTAATGATAGGTGAAAAACTTGGATTTCCATCACATATGTCTCACCTTGTAAGAACAGCATCTGGTGAATTTTTACTAGAAGATTGCATATCATTTGAAGAAATTGAAGAAAACGTGCAAAATGGAACAGTAGAGTCTATTTTCATCTCAATTGATGAGGCGCTAAGTAAGTTTCCAAAAATGGTTGTAGATGAAAAGCAAGCTGAAAAAATAAAGAACGGTATGTTCTTAAACAATGAATTAGAAACAACAGCACCATTTATTACAGTATTTGATAAAAATGATCGTTGCTTAGCAATTTATGAGCATCACCCAAAACACCCTGGAATGCTAAAGCCAATGAAAGTACTTGTGAATAATCAAGAACTAAAGCTATAATGAATTATTGGAAGGATTATTACAGAAAAAGGTGAATTCAAGCGTGAAACTTATTCATTTAACTCATCCACATGAACAAAATAAAATAGAATTACCACCTACTGTAATGGCATTAGGATATTTTGATGGCATTCATTTAGGACATCAACGTGTGATTCGAACAGCGAAAAAAATAGCGGATGAAAGAGGATGTAAAAGTGCTGTCATGACGTTCCATCCACACCCATCTGTTGTATTAGGAAAAAAAGAAGCGCATGTGGAGTATATTACACCGATGCGCCTTAAAGAAGAAATCATCGCAAGTTTAGGAATTGATATCTTATATGTGGTGAAATTCGATGAGCCATTTGCTGGATTATTACCACAGCAGTTTGTCGATGAGTATATTATTGGTTTAAATGTAAAGCATGTAGTAGCAGGCTTTGATTATTCATATGGACGTTTAGGAAAAGGGAAGATGGAGACTTTACCATTTCATGCAAGAGGGGAGTTTACACAGACCGTGATCGAAAAAGTTGAATATCAAGAAGAAAAAGTAAGTTCTACTTCATTACGAAAGTTAATTCGAAACGGTGAAATGGAACAAATTCCATCTATTTTAGGGAGAGCTTACACGGTAGAAGGAACAGTTGTACACGGTGATAAGCGTGGACGTCAAATTGGTTTCCCAACTGCAAATGTAGGTTTAAGTGATGAATATTTGTTGCCACCTGTAGGTGTATATGCGGTAAGATTGAAGGTTCATGATGAATGGCATGATGGTGTATGTAATATCGGATATAAACCAACTTTCAAAGAGAATGAGCGTCAATTATCTATTGAAGTGCATTTATTTGAATTTAATAAAGACATATACGATCAAAGTGTTACAGTGGAATGGCACATGCGTATAAGAGAAGAAAAAAAGTTTAATGGAATTGATGAGTTAGTTGCTCAAATCGCTCAAGATAAAAAGGTTGCCCAAGAATATTTTGCGAGCGTAAAGAATATACTTGCTTTTTCAAATGAAAAGTAGTATTCTATGTTATGTACTTTATGACAACCATTACTTGGCATTGCGACTCACCGATGCTTGCTAGGTAACTGGGGGTTTAATTAATAGGAGGTGAAATAGGATGGCTTTAACACAAGAGCGTAAAAATGAAATCATTGCACAATTTAGAACTCATGAGACTGATACTGGTTCTCCAGAGGTTCAAATTGCTGTCCTAACGGAGCAAATTAACACTCTAAACGAGCACTTACGTACTCACAAGAAGGATCATCATTCACGTCGTGGTCTATTAAAGATGGTTGGTAAACGTCGTAACTTACTTACTTACCTTCGTAATAGCGATATCACACGTTACCGTGAATTAATCACAAAGCTTGGCTTACGTCGATAGTCAAAGAAGCGGGAATATTCCCGCTTTTTTGTTAGGTAAAAATATATCTTCTACTCTTTATAGCT
Organism: Bacillus sp. FSL P2-0099; assembly: GCF_038007445.1. NCBI lineage: Bacteria > Bacillati > Bacillota > Bacilli > Caryophanales > Bacillaceae > Bacillus > Bacillus sp. FSL P2-0099. Next base: position 3,774,389 of record NZ_JBBOXE010000001.1, on the reverse strand, counting down.
TACTTAATTTTCGGCAATACTAGAGGAAAGAATATTATGATATACTATCCATTTACATAGAAGAATTGAATATTTTAAATTGAGAGGGGTACTTAAATGAGTCAGGAAAAGCAAGTCTTCTCGATAGATTTAGCTGGTCGTCAGCTAACAATTGAAACAAGTCAGCTTGCAAAACAAGCAAACGGAGCAGTATTAGTAAGATACGGCGACACAGCAGTTCTATCTACAGCAACTGCATCAAAAGAGCCAAAAAATGTAGATTTCTTCCCGCTTACAGTAAACTATGAAGAGCGTTTATATGCAGTTGGAAAAATCCCAGGCGGTTTTATTAAGCGCGAAGGCCGTCCAAGTGAAAAAGCAATTTTAGCAAGTCGTTTAATTGACCGTCCAATCCGTCCACTTTTCGCAGATGGTTTCCGTAATGAAGTACAAGTTGTCAGCATCGTAATGAGTGTTGATCAAGACTGTTCTTCTGAAATGGCAGCTATGCTTGGTTCTTCATTAGCATTATCTATTTCAGATATTCCATTTGAAGGTCCAATCGCAGGTGCGACAGTTGGTCGTATTAATGGCGAGTTCGTTATTAATCCAACAGTAGAACAGCAAGAACAAAGTGATATGCACCTTGTTGTAGCTGGTACGAAAGATGCAATTAACATGGTTGAAGCAGGAGCGGATCAAGTACCTGAAGAAACAATGTTAGAAGCAATTATGTTTGGACACGATGAAATTAAACGTCTAATTGCATTCCAAGAAGAGATTGTACAAGCTGTCGGTAAAGAGAAAACAGCAGTGAAACTTTATGAAGTGGATGCTGATTTGAACCAAGCTGTACGTGAAATGGCTGAGACAGATATGCATTCTGCAATTCAAGTGCACGAAAAACATGCACGTGAAGATGCAATTAGCGTAGTGAAAAAGCGTGTAATTGAGCATTACGAAGCTGAGGAAGCTGATGCTGATACATTAGGACAAGTAAGTGAGATTTTATATAAAATTGTAAAAGAAGAAGTACGTCGTCTTATTACAGTTGAAAAAATCCGCCCAGATGGTCGTAAAGGTGACGAAATTCGTCCTTTAGCATCAGAGGTTGGCATTTTATCTCGTACACATGGTTCTGGTCTATTCACACGTGGACAAACGCAAGCATTAAGTATTTGTACATTAGGTGCATTAGGCGATGTGCAAATTTTAGATGGTCTAGGTGTAGAAGAGTCAAAACGCTTTATGCACCATTATAATTTCCCTTCATTTAGTGTTGGTGAAACAAGACCAATGCGTGGACCGGGTCGTCGTGAAATTGGTCACGGAGCACTAGGAGAACGTGCTCTTGAACCTGTACTTCCATCTGAAAAGGATTTCCCATATACAGTTCGTCTTGTATCTGAAGTATTAGAGTCAAATGGTTCTACTTCACAAGCGAGTATTTGCGGTAGTACATTAGCGATGATGGATGCGGGTGTACCACTTAAAGCACCAGTTGCTGGTATTGCAATGGGTCTAGTGAAATCTGGTGAGCATTATACAATTTTAACAGATATTCAAGGAATGGAAGACCATTTAGGTGATATGGACTTTAAAGTAGCAGGTACTGCAAAAGGTGTAACTGCACTACAAATGGACATTAAAATCGATGGTTTATCTCGTGAGATTTTAGAAGAAGCATTACAACAAGCGAAAGTTGGTCGTATGCACATTCTAAATCACATGTTATCTGTTATCGCTGAACCTCGCATTGAGTTATCTGCGTATGCTCCGAAGATTATTACAATGGCAATTAACCCAGATAAAATTCGTGATGTTATTGGACCAAGTGGTAAACAGATCAATAAAATCATTGAAGAAACTGGCGTTAAAATTGACATCGAGCAAGATGGTACAGTATTCATTTCATCAATTAATCAAGAGATGAATGAAAAAGCGAAGAAAATTATCGAAGATATCGTTCGCGAAGTACAAGTAGGCGAAATCTACTTAGGAAAAGTTAAACGCGTTGAAAAATTCGGTGCGTTCGTTGAATTGTTTAGCGGTAAAGATGGACTTGTTCACATTTCTGAACTTGCACTTGAGCGTGTAGGTAAGGTAGAAGACGTTGTGAAAATCGGTGATGAGATTTCAGTTAAAGTTATCGAGATTGACAAACAAGGTCGTGTAAACTTATCTAGAAAAGTATTGCTAAAAGAAGAGCAAGAAAAAGAAGCAGCTAAAGAAGAAGCAGCTAAAGAAGAAAACGCACAAGAGCAACAATAAGTGAAAGCCAGTTTAGCTGGCTTTTTTTGTTATGTAAAAAATGTGATTCATTTAGATTTTTATGTGAGTATAGGTATAGTTTTCATCATAACGCTCAAATTAACAAAGATAAGAAGAAAATGGTTTCTTTTTTATAGTTAATGGGAGGGTTTATATGAAAGCTCGTATATTAGCGTACATATTTATATTTTCTTTATATATGGGTTGTGGCTCTTATTCCGTTTTTGCGCAGGATAACTTGCATGAAGAGATTCAAAAGCATGTAAAACAGTACGAGATTATGCCGCAAAATGCGATGATTGATAAGATTTGGAAGGCGACGCCTGGGTATAATGGAAAACAAGTGGATATAGAAGCGTCCTATAATAATATGAAGAAAATCAAGAAGTTTGATCAAAAACAACTTGAATTTAAGGAAGTATCACCGAGTGTTCACTTAGAAGATTTACCACCAGCTCCCATTTATCGAGGACATCCAAATAAAAAGATGGTGGGATTAACAATTAATGTGGCCTGGGGTAATGAGTATTTGCCACGTATATTAGAGATATTGAAAAAACATGATGTGAAGGCGACTTTCTTTTTAGAAGGACGCTGGGTGAAAGAAAACTTACGATTTGCCAAAATGATTGTCGATGCAAATCAAGAAGTAGGAAATCATTCTTACACACACCCTAATATGAAAACGCTGTCTACAGATGAAATACGAGATCAATTACAAAAAACGAATCGAATGATAGAAGCAGCTACAAATCAGAAAGTGAGATGGTTTGCTCCGCCAAGTGGAAGCTTTCGGGATGAGGTAGTAAAAATAGCGGATGATTTCCAAATGGGGACGATTATGTGGACTGTAGATACAATTGATTGGAGGCGGCCAGAACCGGGTGTGCTATTGCAGAGAGTAATGCGAAAAATACATCCAGGTGCTATTGTACTAATGCATCCTACTTCATCTACAACAGAAGCGCTAGATACTATGATTAAAAATTTAAAGGAACAAGGATATAAAGTGGGGAATATTACAGAATTACTAGATGAAAAACGTGTGGATTAAATACATTTGCATGACATTCATCTCTAAACTTGTTATCATTAAATAATAGCAATTATTTAGAGAAACTGGCATTAGGAGGAAAGTTTTTGATTAAAAAATATACGTGTAAAAATGGTGTAAGAATTGTTATGGAGAATATACCAACTGTACGCTCGGTTGCAATTGGTATATGGATCCACGCAGGTTCAAGAAATGAAAATGAAAAAAATAATGGGGTTTCGCACTTTTTGGAACATATGTTCTTTAAAGGGACAGAAACGCGAAGTGCAAGAGAGATTGCAGAATCATTTGATAGCATTGGTGGACAAGTAAATGCTTTTACTTCAAAAGAATATACATGTTACTATGCGAAAGTGCTAGATGAGCATGCTAAATATGCATTAGATGTTTTAGCAGATATGTTCTTTAATTCAACATTTGATGAGGAAGAACTGAAAAAAGAGAAGAATGTTGTATGTGAAGAAATAAAAATGTACGAAGATGCGCCAGATGATATTGTGCATGATATGTTAACGAAAGCAACATATGAAACGCATCCGCTTGGATATCCTATTTTAGGAACAGAAGAAACGCTTGAAACATTTACAGGTGATACGTTACGTCAATATATGAAAGATCATTACACACCTGAAAATGTTGTTGTATCAATTGCAGGGAATATTGATGAAGCATTTTTACAAACTGTAGAGCAATATTTCGGTAGTTACGAAGGGACAACAAATCGTGAACAAGTACATAGCCCAATCTTCCATTTCAATAAAGTAGCACGTAAGAAGGAAACAGAACAAGCTCATTTATGTTTAGGATATAAAGGCTTGCAAATGGGACACGAAGATATTTATAACTTAATTGTATTAAATAATGTTTTAGGCGGTAGTATGAGTAGCCGTTTATTCCAAGAAGTACGTGAGCAACGTGGATTGGCGTACTCAGTATTCTCTTATCACTCTTCTTATGAAGATACAGGAATGTTAACACTTTACGGTGGAACAGGTAGTAAACAATTAGATACACTGTATGAAACAATGCAAGAAACGTTAAATACGTTGAAAAATACAGGTATTACAGAAAAAGAGCTTGTTAACAGTAAAGAACAATTAAAAGGAAACTTAATGTTAAGTTTAGAAAGTACGAATAGTCGTATGAGCCGTAATGGTAAAAACGAATTGCTTCTTCGTAAACATCGTTCTCTTGATGAGATTATTGAAAGTGTAAACACTGTAACAAAGCAAAATGTAGACGAGTTAATTCGCAATATGTTTACCGATGAATTCTCTGCGGCACTTATTAGTCCAGATGGAAAACTGCCAAAAGGAATGAAACTTTAATCGATCTTGTAATTCATTCGCTTTCGGAAATAACCGTATCTCTTTTATATGAGATACGGTTATTTTTTTTATATATGCAGAATAAGTACTTATTATAGGATAACCTTCATAAAAAGTAGGATAGGGGGAGATTTAATGCGTTTAAGTGAATTAAGTGGCAAAGAGATTGTGGATTTAGAAAGAGCAGAAAAAATGGGAGTTTTAGGTCATGCAGATTTAGAAATTGATGAGAGAGATGGAAAAATACAAGCGCTTATTATACCTGCTGGGAAATGGGGAGGTTTTAAAAGAGAACAGCAAGAAGTGAGAGTAGAATGGAGAAAAATAAAGAAGGTTGGAAATGATATGATACTTTGCGATCTTACGAACCATTCAAGATCATAGTGAAAGATGACCATTTTGGTTGTCTTTTTTTTATCTTTATATAAAGAAGATAAATCACGTGTGCTTTTTGTTTTTCAATCACCTCAAACTCGTACATTACATATGATGTGGAGGAAAAAGAAAAAGTAGGCATTTTTCTTATAAATGAAAGAAAAAGAAGGTGAATTAGGGAATGTTGACTGAGATGCATATTGCTGTCATAGGAGGAGATGCACGGCAGCTAGAAGTAATTCGCAAGCTAGTCGAACTGGACGCGAAACTTTCATTAATAGGGTTTGAACAGTTAGATCATGGCTTCACAGGGGCAGCAAAGGAAAGTATACAAGATTTAAATTTCACTTCTTTAGATGCAATTATTTTGCCGGTTGCAGGGACGAATGCCAGAGGAGAAGTAGATACTATTTTTTCAAATGAGAAAGTTTCCATAACGAAAGAACAAATTGAAAAGACGCCAGAAAACTTCACTATATATTCAGGTATTGGTACACCTTACTTGGAAAATCTCGTAGCTACTACAAATCGCAAACTTGTAAAATTATTTGATCGTGATGATGTTGCCATCTATAACTCTATTCCGACCGTAGAAGGTACACTAATGATGGTTATTCAACATACTGATTACACAATTCATGGATCGAATGTAATGGTTTTAGGATTTGGTAGAACTGGTATGAGTGTTGCAAGAGCCTTTCAATCATTAGGAGCACATGTCAAAGTTGGAGCGAGACGTTCGGAACATATTGCTCGTATTACAGAAATGATGTTTTCTCCTTTTCATATGCAAGACATAGAGAAAGAAGTAGGTAATATCGATATTGTTATTAATACAATTCCGCATCTTGTTGTGACAGCGAATGTTCTTTCAAAAATGCCAGCTCATACGCTAGTTATTGATTTAGCTTCTAAGCCAGGTGGCACGGACTTTCGCTATGCGGAGAAGCGTGGAGTAAAGGCACTATTAGCACCTGGTCTTCCTGGGATTGTTGCACCGAAAACAGCAGGACAAATATTAGCGAATGTTCTTTCTCAGTTATTAATAGCAGATGCAATCGCAAAGGAGGATGATGAGAAATGAGTTTGAAGGGAAAACGAATTGGTTTCGGATTTACAGGGTCACATTGTACGTATGAAGAAGTTATGCCACATTTAGAGAAGTTAATTGCAGAAGGTGCAGAAGTACGTCCCGTTGTTTCTTATACTGTCCAATCAACAAATACTAGATTTGGCGAAGGGGAAGAATGGATTAAAAAGATCGAAGAAATAACCGGTTTTAAGGCAATTAATTCAATCGTTGGCGCAGAGCCACTAGGACCGAAAATTCCACTAGATTGCATGGTGATTGCACCACTAACAGGGAATTCGATGAGTAAATTTGCAAATGCAATGACAGATTCTCCAGTATTAATGGCAGCAAAAGCGACGCTTAGAAATGGGAAGCCTGTCGTATTGGCTGTTTCGACGAATGATGCTTTAGGGCTTAATGGAGTAAATCTAATTACACCAACAAGGTGACGACAAAGCATAAACGCTTATATGTCGCCATCTTGAGGGAGCTTAGGGTAAAGCACAAGTTCGAAATCATCGAGCCTTTGCCACTTTTCCTTTTTATAAACAGCCTTTTCTAAAACTGACTTTAGGAGGCTGTTTTTCTTTTTGGGATCATCTGTTTTAAAGTACAGATCAAGAACATGCTCCACTTGAGGTATTGTATCTTTCTTGACTTTTTCCTTCTTAATTTCTGTTTTAATTTCTTTCTTTAAGTTTTCCATTGTGGAAGTAATTTCAGTAATGCGATCAGAAATTACATTCGATCGTTCTAAAAACATATCGACAGTATAAACGCCGCGTTCTAATAAATCATGTAAATTATTTTTTTGTTTTTGGACATCCACTAATTCTTTTTCAAGCTTGCGTAATGCAGCTTCATTCATTTGAATAACTTGTGTTTCTTTTAATTTGTCATCTTGCTTATGTTTTTCAAAATCAGCTTTATAATTGATGTACCATTCTTTTAATGCCTCGAGTAAACGCTTCTCAATTAATTCAGTATAACTTGATTTGTTTTCACAGCCACGGTGTTTACAATCCATCGTTTCTTTTCGATTCTTTGGATAACGTTGTACCATACTGTAACCACATTTAGCGCATTTAATAATACCAGCCAATGGATTCTTTATTCCGTTCGTATTGTAGGGAATGTGATATCTTGAGTTTAATTTTTCTTGTACTTGCTCAAATAAGCTTTCGGGTATGATGGGCTCATGTTTTCCATCAGCAATAATCCAATCTGATTTATCTTGTCTTGCACAGCTACGTTTTACAGCATCAGGCCGTTTTACTTCTTTTCGCTTTTGCCATGTTACTTTTCCGATATAAACATTGTTTTTTAATATATCCAAGATGCTGTAGGGGTTCCATTCATTACCTAGCTTACTTTTGTAGCCAAGATCATTTAACTTGCTTCTAATTGCATTTGCTCCCATATCCTCATTTGCATACCAATCAAATATCATTCTTACAACTGAAGCTTCTTCTGGATTAATCGTTAAAGTACGTTCGCGCTTATTTAAGCGATGGATATCATATCCGAATGGTGCATGTGTACCAAGATAATTCCCGGCCTCTACACTGGCGACACGACCTCGTTGCATACGTCGTGTAATAATCTTTAACTCCTTACGAGCCATAAATGCTTCAAATTCGCTGTATTCTTCATCCCACTCATCATTAAGGTCATAAGTCTTCCTAGGCGTCATAATCTTCGTATTCGAGCGTTTAAACGTCTCTAAAATGATTCCTTGTTCTTTCATACCACCACGACCTAAACGGTCCATATCCATACAAAGAACAACATCATATTTGTTATCTTCAATTTCTTCAAGCAATGCTAACATCTCAGGTCGTTTCACTAAACTCTCACCAGAAACGATTTCCTCACGAACAGTTAAAATATTTAAGTTCATTTCCTTGGCAATTTTCAGCAGGGTAGAGCGGTGTTTTGCTAATGTTTCGCCTTCGCCGCGTGCTTCGGCTTCGAGATCCGCGCGGGATTTTCTTAGGTAGATTGCGGTTTTCATAGTTAGACCTCCTTGTTAATAGTTATTATACGGGAAGTAGATAAATAGTAGAAAAAATTAATAACAAAAGAAAAGCTCCAGGAAGGAGCTTAATAAGTTTTTTTAAGTTCTTTTATTATAAATTTTTCGATTTATCTTTTGATTAGTTGAGGAGAGTGCAAATTTATTATCCTCATCCTCATCCTCATCCTCATCCTCATGTTCTTTTTCTTTTTCATATTTTAGATAAATCTCAGCAGAAAAGTCGCATAAATAGAATATATCTTTGTCTGTAGAATCTTTAGGGAAACAAATAGTTCTCTTTTCATCAATTATATGCCCGTGGATTAACTTTTCAATTTTTAGTTTGTCTTCACTAATGGGCTTTATACGATACTTGATGGGCAACTTTTGAGCATTAATTTTGGAAAAAATAAAAGAATATAAGGAAACAAGTACTAAAGGTAAGAGTACTACTATAGAAAGATTATTTAGATCAACCTTGATATATGTTATTTGATTAAATACAAAGCAGTAAATTACTAATCCTAGTATCATGTTGAACATAATTAACAATATAATTATACGAGTAAATTTTTTGAACTTCTTCACAATCGCTGGACTTAAAAGTACAATTAAAAGTGAAATAAAAAAAAGTATAAATGACCAGAATAATAAATTATGGAAAAACCCTGACTTGGCAAAATCAACTTCATTAAATGAATAATTAAATGCTAATCCACTTCCAGCGAACAGGATAGTAAAGTATATTGCAGCTGTAAGGAAATGCCATATTTTTAAATTTACTTGTTGAACCTTGCTTAAAAAAAGTTTATTTATTTCATCTGTAGCTAATACTTGAATTAAACGCGTAGCTATAAAATAAGTTAGGGCAACTAAACCACTGACAAGCGCAACGAATCCTTGTGGAGATTTTAAAAAACTATCAATCCAAACGAGCAACTGTTATCCCTGCTTTCATAATAGTTTTATGATATTAATTATTTTTATAAAGAATTATTGAACAACAACAAATTGCGTGAAGAATGCCTTACGTTTTGTCTTATCATATACGTATGGATCATTAAATTTCTTGACCCAAGACTTGTCTTCAACTTTTAAATCTTCGATTTTAAAGCCTAAGTGTGAATTTAATGATTTTCTATCCAAATTGATATTGTATGTTTTCCCTTCAAATGGAAGAGTCATTTTTACAGCATTTAAATCTGGAAATTGTCTTAGTAATCTAGCAGGTTCACTTACAAATATTTTTTCAATAGCATCCCCTGTTGAAAAATATTGTTTATATACTTCTTCAGTAACGTTGCTATCTGCTTTTGCTGATTTATAAGATGCAAATGAATCATGGAATGTAATTTCAGCATCTTTATTATTAAGTTTCATATCCTTAATAAAATTTCCACCTCTGATGTTTTGGGCATAGGAAGTAAATTCTTTTTGTTTTTCTTCAGCCTTTTTTTGTTCCTCAGCTAATTTCTTCTCTTCAGCTTTTTGTTTGTCTTCAGCTTCTTTTTGTTCTTTAGCTTTTTGTTTCTCTTCGGCTTTTAGCTTTTCCTCAGCTTCTTTTTGTTCTTTAGCTTTTTGTTTCTCTTCGGCTTTTAGTTTATCCTCAGCTTCTTTTTGTTCTTTAGCTTTTTGTTTCTCTTCGGCTTTTAGTTTATCCTCAGCTTCTTTTTGTTCTTTAGCTTTTTGTTTTTCTTCGGCCTTTAGCTTTTCCTCAGCTTCTTTTTGTTCTTTATTTTTTTGTTTTTCTTCTGTCTTTAGCTTTGCATCAGCCTCTTTTTGTTCTTTATCTTTTTGTTTTTCTTCAGCTTTTAGCTTTTCTTCAGCTTTTTGTTTAGCGAGAATTTCTTGTTTTTCTTGTGGTGTCATGTTCATGTTAACTACAATTAATGAAATGATAGATAAAACAAAAGCTATACCTGTAAGCTTAAAGTATTTCTTAGTGGTTGGTTTCTTTTTTAAACGAAACACCAATGATGTAATTAGTAAAATAAACGTGGCTATCATTGCTATTGCGAATAGAAATGAGAAAAATATTTTCATCTATGTAACTCCTAACTTATAAAGTTGTATTTTAAATTCATATTAATAGGTTTTTAAACGAGCAAAATTTTCTGGAATTCCATAGATTTCAGCTACTTCTTGAATGGATAGATTAGTATCTTGATATTCAGAAATCATTTCATCAGGTAATAAGAGCTCGACTGCAAATGTATTTGCTTCAATCTCTAACCGATCCACAGAATACAGAGTTTTATTTCTTAAAAATGGAGTATTTGCTTTTGGGTGTAATAGGGCATGTCCAAGTTCATGAGCACACACAAAACGTTGAGTAGTTTCGTCGATTTGATTATTAATATGAATGAATTTAAAGCGTTTGTATGTGTTGTAAAAACCAAGAGTATTCCCAAGGTCTTCAAACAACACTATAATATTTTTTCGTCTAGCAATTTCAAATGGATTTGTTGTTTCATGCTTTTCTACGATTTTGAGTGCGTATTCTTTAATTTCCATTTCTCGCCCCGTTCAATCTTTTTTATACTTGTTTGGAGTGAATTTTTGTTTTGCTAATTGTTTTGCCATGCGCATTGAGTTCTCCAGAGAAATACGAATCATTTCTTTTGTATGGTCGTCTATTGGTTCTCCATCAAACATTAACGCTTCATCACTGTTTTCTAAATCCTTTAATGTTTTTTCTAGGTCACGTGCAATATCACGACTATCTTTTTTTGTTAAGTTAGGAAGTGTATTGGATACTCTTGATTCATCTTCTCTTCCTAATAAATAATCTGTTGTTACTCCTAAAACATTAGCTAAATCTTTTAGCATTTCGTTTGAGGGAGTACTATGACCATTCTCATAGTTACTAATGGTGCCTTTAGTTGTATTTACTTTATTGGCTAATTCTTGTTGAGTGAGTTTACGTGTTTTACGTGTTTCTTTTAATCTTTGTTTCAACATTTTTAGCACCTCCTGTTAATAAAAAGTACAAATATATTGTACATTATATAGATGAAACATCAAACTTTGTACAAGAAAATTGTACAAATGCATTTACGTACAAGAATCTTATACTTATAATAAAAGTACAAATAACTTATACAAGGAGCGAGACAGTGAACAAAAATATCAAGTTAATTAGATCCAGGAAAGAAAGTAAGTTAACGCAACAAGATCTTGCAGGTAGAATGCAAGTTACAAAATCTACAATAAGTAATTGGGAAAATGGCTATAGTAATCCAAATCTTGAAAAAGCTATAAGGTTGGCTGCTATTCTTGGGTGTGATGTAAAAGATTTAATTTGATGTATGTGAGTACAAGAATCTTATACTTTTTGACTAGGAAGTAGGTGAGAAAATGCCATCAACTAACATGGCAGTACCAACAGATCAGTCGCATAAACATATAAAAAGCACTTCAAGAGGTGACACCATGAGCCAACAAGAAGAATATGCGGCGACTTATGAATTCGGAAAAACGAAAGTCCATGTTGTGGCTCCTGAGCCAAAATCGCAAAAGGATATTGATAAACTCCTTCAAGCATATTACAAGGCTGGTTGGGCCATTATCAAAGAAATGCAAGTGAAAGAAAACATTGAGGAATAGTTCCTCTCTTTTTACATGAAAAATAGACAAGTTATATATGTACTAAATTCATTGTAACCATTTGAAAACTAAATATGGAGGCGAACAGATATGGGAACAAGCATATACTGCAATTCAGCAATAGGGGAATTATTACAGAATGCTAGAGAATGTTGTGAAAATGTTCAGCTGAAAACGAAGAAAGGACTATCTAGGTACCTTGGCATTACACATGAACGCTTAACTCGTATTGAATCTGGACTTTCTAAACCAGAATTTGAGCTTGCGATGGATTGGTGCCATGCAACAGGAGCAAAGTTGAATCAACAAGCGATTAAACATATTTATGGTGTTGGGTTACCGCCTACAGATCCACGTTTAACTCAAGATGTAAATCTACAATTGATGAACTACATTAAACAAGCTGAAGAGGGGATTATAGCAGCGAAGGAAATCATGAACTTACAAGTCGCAACAAGGTCATGGAAGCTTGATGAAAAAAAGAAACATGAATACGCAGTTCATGCAAAAGAAATCTTCGATACAATCCAAGCTACTCAATGTGTAGTACAAGCTCTTGAGCAAGTTCATTTTGGCATTATGGAACAAATACAAAGAAGTTGGTTGCAAAAGGCTATGGCGGAGAACGTTATTATTCAATCGGTGGATAGTTTAATGAATTTAACAAAGGTGCTGTAAAGGGGGAAGAAAAATGACAGTAGATTATAAGAAACCGAGTCTAAGAGAATATAAGGAATTAATTCGTTATGATGCAAAACTAACTGGTGAAATTAAAATAGCAGAATTACTTAATGAGGATTTAAAAACAGTGGAGTTAAAGCAAGAGAAGAAATTGTTGGGGATTCGAATCAAGATTATTGAAGCGTCATTCATTTTGAAACATAAATGGGCAAATAAAAAAGCTACCGCCTAGACAACAGTAGCTCTGAAAAATATCGTAAAGCAATTATAACATTATATAAATCATTTGGACAAGCCACTGTGCTTGTCGTTATGACCAGAAAGGGATTGTTCCTCCCATACCCCCTACAATGTTCCTTTCTGGTTGTAACGATGCGTACAGCATCAATTTAATTAGAAAGGAGATGTCATTCATGAATGATAAAAACAATCGTCTTCATGATCTAGTTCTTCCAGGGGATTTCTCATTCGCTAATAAACTTCATAACTGTATGGCTGCATGTATTCATAACATGTTTAATGCAGAATCAACCGAAGAATCAAATCACTGGGAAGAAGAGCTGGAGCGATGTATGAGGGAATTTAAAATGCTTCGTGATACAAAAGAGGAACATGAGGCATCGATGAGTTATCGTGTAGTGATTAAAGATTTAAGAGCAAGAGGAGTTAACGCTTCGTTAGTAACACGTAGAAAATAAAAAAGTCTATCACTTGGCAGAGTGATAGATAAATGGTCTTGCAAAGATCTTAGTATTAATTATATCAAATTAGCATTCGTATAACAACGGAGTGTGCCGTATGCTTTTAAACAAATCATCACATAGAGTGTTGCTGAACCCTAAAGTGTTTCAACAAGCAACATCAGAGCAACACCTAATTTACTTAGTAAAACAATATCTCAAAATAGGATACAAGAATTATCGCTTATTACGTGTAGAGGACGGATTCGCGATATGTAAACGGGAGGATGAATAATATGGCAGTTTATAGACCAGTACACGTTTCATTTTGGCAGGATTCATTTGTTTTAGATCTTACACCGGAGGAGAAGTATTTCTACTTATATTTGATGACAAACAGTAAGACGTCTCAATCAGGAATCTATGAGCTTCCACTTCGTATTATTGAAACTGATACAGGATACAATCGTGAAACTGTTATGAAGCTACTAGAACGTTTTGCTGAGTACGGAAAAATTAATTACAACCAAAAAACAAAAGAGTTGTTTTTAATCAACTGGTTGAAATTCAATCCGATTAAAAATGTAAACATTGAAAAGTGTGTTTTAAAAGAGATTCAATCTGTGAAGGACCAAGATTTTTTAGCTGATTTCTATGAAACATGTTTGCAATTAGAACGAGAACAAGATTTTAAAATTCCTCGTATTAAGGAGTATTTATCAGTCCGTTTGGAGGGTCTTATAAGGGGCTTCCAAGACCCTAGCAAGGAAGAAGAAAAAGAAAAAGAAGAAGAAAAAGAACAACAACAAGACGAACGCGCAGGCGCGAAAGAAGTTGGTGAGGTTAATCCAATTTCTTTTTACGAACAAAACTTCGGATTTATTACACCTTTTATCGCAGATGGTATTTATGCTTGGATAGATGATTTAAATGCAGAGCTAGTTATTAAGGCTATGGAGATTGCTTTAGAGAAGAATACGAGAAACATGTCTTACGTAAATACGATTTTAAGAGATTGGCATCTTAAAGGCTTTAAAACAGTAACTGATGTTGAGGCAGCTGATAAAGCATTTCGTGCTCAACGATTAACAAAATCGCAGCAACAAACACAAGCACCTGATCAACAAAAAGGTCTATCGGAATCTACTAAAAACGTAATACAGCAGCAACAAGCATGGGAGCAGAACATCCCAACAGAAGAAGAACTTGCAGTACTTAACCAACAGAATGCGTGGTTGGCCAAATGAGTAACGATATGATTCGTAATGTAGAAGCTGAACAAAGTGTTTTAGGTAGCATAATCCAAGAAGGTGATTTAATTAAAGATTGCCAGCTAAAGGAAAAACAGTTTTCTTTATCAACACACCAAGTGATTTTTAAAGCGATGAGAGAGTTGGAGGATGCTGAGGTTCCAATAGACCTTGTCGCTCTCATGGGGAAATTCGATGAAAGCTTTATGAATCAGATTGGCGGAATTGAATTCTTTGTAAACCTGACAGAAGTTGTAACAACAACTAAAAACTTCTCGTATCATGAAGGTTTAGTGATTGAAGCTTGGAAGATGCGACATGCTCAAGAGGTTGCTGGTAATTTATATAATCGTCTTCAGCATGAAAGAGATATGAGCGCTATTAGTACATCGATTGATGAATTAAGCGCCATTGAGGAGACGGGTTATTCAGATGAATTTAACCTAAAGGAAACCTTAGTCGATCTGTATAAGAACATGCAAATTGATGTAGGGGATTTAACCGGTATACCAACTGGTTATGACGACTTAAACAGAATGACCGCAGGATTGCAAGAAGGTGATTTAATTATTATCGGTGCCCGCCCTTCGATGGGGAAAACAGCATTTGTATTAAACATTGCATTCCATGCAGCAAGCGCTCATACAGCAACAGGGGTCTTTTCTCTAGAGATGGGCGAAGAACAGTTACTTAAGCGTATGATCTCAAGTACTGGGAATATAGATGCTACGAAATTAAAGAACCCTAAAAAGCTATGTAATTTAAAAGATTGGGAAAAGATTAGTCAGGCTATGGGCTTGATAAATGATTTACCATTAGAAATTTACGATAAAGCAAATGTAACGATGCAAGAGATTTACGCAAAGACTAGGAAATTAAAGCGTAAGTATCCTGATAAAAAGGTGCTAGTCGCAATTGATTACTTGCAGCTTATTGTAGGTGATCCGAAGCATAGAGGAAACCGCATGCAGGAGATTGGGGAGATTAGTCGCAAGTTGAAACTTATGGCACGAGAACTAAATGTATGTGTAGTTGCTCTATCACAATTAAGTCGTGCTGTTGAGAGCAGACAGGATAAACGCCCGTTACTATCAGATTTACGTGAGAATGGTCAAATTGAGCAAGATGCGGACTTGATTGCATTCTTATATCGTGAAGATTATTACGACCGTGAAACAGAGAATAAAAACATAACAGAAATCATTTTAGCGAAACAGAGAAATGGCCCAGTTGGTGTAGTTGAACTAGCATTCATTAAAGAATTTAGTAAGTTTGTAAATTTAGAGCGTAAGTTCAATCATCAACAGGAGGCTTAATCATGTTGTTACGGCAAGAAGTAGAACGTAGAAAACTAGCAATTATTCGTAAATTATTGGGATTAGGATTAGCTGAAATTAACGGACAAACATTAGATCAACTAACGTTAACGCAGCTTGAAGGGATTTTAATAGCAAGTTTGCAGGTGTTGGAGGGAACAAGCGATGACAAAGCAGCTAACAATCTTTGATGTTGAACCAGTTGTGTCATTTGATTCTAAGAAAGCTCATGTTCATCGGTTAAATTCTAAACTACGTTTTGCTGACGTTGTTGTACAAATACCACGTCAAGCCAAAGCGATTGATGAATTAAAACCAACGACAGCGCCTGATGAGTGTTACGAATTATTTGAGGATTATACAATTGGGATTTGGCGTTATAAGCGAGTGGAGGATAAACAGTTTGATTGGGAAGAAGCTGAAGAGATATGTAAGCGAGCAAGGGATAGCAAAGAGCCGATTCCAATACGGCTTCATCTATCCTTGGAACAATCATTTGTTCCAGAGAATGTTGTGCAGTATTTATAAGCAAATAAAAAAGCCGAGAATACTCCCGACTACTTTTGACAAAGTAATTATATCATGGGAGTGGTGAATGTGGTGATTATTAAAGAAGATATTGCAGAAATGAGAGCGGAAATTTCGCTTGTTGAAAATATGATTTATGTCGTTAAAGACGGACAAGTACATCCGATTGAGCCGCCTACAAGTGGTCATGGTGAACAGTCCTTTGTATATAAAAGTGGAAAAGTAACTCGTATGGATGAGAGGAAGACGAGATTAATTTAATATTATTTTAGAAAAGATCGAGATTTATAGGGAACATGGGGCTGAATTTATGAGTTCTTTATTTTCAAAAAAGTATGTTTTAATTTGCGAGGGTGATAGGACTGTGAAAAGGTTCATGCGAATTGATATGAAGTAGAGGGAATAATTGTTTATTTTGATTGTAAAGCAATTGAATGAATGGGAGAGTATGAAACACAAGGCCCAGACAAAGTTTAACTATAATCTTTATCTGGGTTTTGTCTATGTATTTGATATTATAGAGGGTGAAAATGCTATTAGAGAAAAAAGTCAATTTGTAATGTTAATAACCTATACTACCAACTGTATAATCATTACTGTAATCTATACTTGCAGAAACCTTCTTCTTTTTGTCACCAGATATATAGCCAGATACCTCAAGCCTACTACGAGAGATATCTGTAGAAAATTCTACTTTTGTCACTGTAATATCCCAATTTTTCTCCTTTTTAAAATACTCGATAGCGGCTTGTGATGCTTTTTCTTTCATTTCATTTTTTTCTTTTTCACTATAAGGGTGGGTAGCCTTATAAATTTGATAAATAGTGCACGAACCTAAACCTAAAATAACCAATAACGTTATTAAAAGGAGTTTTTTCATTTCTTACCACCTCTATTTTTCATTCGGTTTTGAAGCTTGGACATCCCTGTTTAGGTGGCTATCTGAAATCACATAGGTTTCTTTTTTCATAGAAAACTCCCCTCCATAGTAAACAGATCAAGGTGATTTCTTTTTACTGTCTGCTATAAGGGGAGCGTATCAAATCTAGGTCTCTTTTTTATGGTGAGGAAAGTTCTCTTACTTCGTAATCATTGGTAGAAGATACTACAACAGAAAAAGTTTTATTTTTATCATTAGAAATATATCCGTTAACAAAAAGTTTTAATCCGCCCAATTCACTTGAAAATTCAGTATCTGTAATAGTAACATCAATATTTTTTTCTTTCTTAAAATATTCAATCGTAGCTTTGTTTGCTTTATTTTTAATTTCTTGCTTTTCTTGGGGAGTCATTGACATTAAAGGATTTGCTGTATGTATGAATTTTATAACTGCGCAAGAAGCCATACCGACAAGAATTACACTGATAATTATTGTAATTTTTAGTGATTTTTTGATTGCAATTCACCTCCCGCTATTATTATACTTATATTACCAAATGAATGGGATTAAGGAAAGAGGGAGAAGGGTTGACTACTACTATATCAGATTCAACTTATAATAAATTATCTGAGGCTGCATATCAAAAAGAAGATAAAATAGACATTGCCGGTTGGAAGCCAATACACCCAAAAGGCGCAAAATTGCATGACCCTGAAACAGGTTTCGATGCAGTTGTTTTTCAAAATGAAACAACTAAAGAAATTGTTGTTGCTTATAGAGGAACGGAAGGGAAAGAATCATTAGATAGATCGGTGCCTGATTTTTTAACTGATGCAAAATATATATTAATGGGTAAGAATCCGATACAAGATGGTGAGAAAATAAATCCGTATGATAAAAGTCAAGTAATAGCAGCTAACCAGTTTACACAATCAGTATCACTTTTAGAAATAGTAAAAAATGAATATCAGGGTGCGAAAATTTCAACTACAGGACATTCTTTAGGTGGTGCCAATGCTCAATTTGCTAGTGCAATATGCGGTGTACCTGCTGTTACTTACAGTGCCCCTGGCATTTATGATATGCTTCCAAAGGACATAAAGAAAAAAGTAGATGCAGGAGAATATAAAGGACAAATAACTAATTATATTAATCCGAAAGATTCAATTTCTGGTGGTGCTCTAAGAGAAGATAAAACACATATTGGTGATACCTATATGGTCAATTCTGATTTTAAAACAGCAAATAATGACTATGGGATGCATCAAATTGATAGGTTTTTAGATTCAATAGGAGCAAAGGATTATCACGGTCTAGGAAATTATCACTTTGATAGTTTCGGTAATATTAATAATTCCATGTTAGTAGACGTAAACACGGGTCACAAATTATATAAGTCTCCCAGATATTCAATACAGCATGGTGAAATCAAGATAGTCATGGAATACTTAGAAGAATCAGCAAAAAAAATGCAACAAAGTGCGGAAGAATTTCAAAATCAGATACCACGAGTAGTTTCAGAAGTAATGCAGCATCTTAGTTCAACTAAGAGTCAACGTCTGGAGAGAAGGATTGAAGAATTGTATCATTGCTTAGATCAAACCAGTAGAGTATATGCGACAAAAGCCGGGGAAGTATCAGCTTTTATTAAGAGAAAAGCCGATGAATATAAGGCAGCAGATGAAAATTTTCAAGGATTTGAGTGGTTAAAAAAATGAGACAAATGTATTTTAATGAGGAACATATAGAAGCAGCATTAGGGCGTTTAACAAATTTGATTATAGATATAAATAAAAATCAAGAGAGAGTAAATGATATTTATAATCTTATACAAGCAGGTTGGTCGCAAAATGGAGCTGGAAAGAAAGCGATTGAGGATTTGGAGTATTTACGAAAAGAACTAAATCACTCTGTGAATGAAATTGAAACAAAGAAAAAGAGGTTGAGAGATGATTGGGAGCTTATTAAAGCAGTAGACAGGAGTTATAAATGAATATATGAAAATATTCAGAGCCGAAAGGCTCTATAGTTTTGCTTTAAAATGAAATTTTTATAGGAATTTCATTTTGTCATAAATAAAAAGGCGGTTGTTTCCATAACCACCTTTTAGTAAAATAAAGTACTTTTTCAGAAAAAAATATTGAAACAATTCAAATCCGCATTCCTAAAAATAATTCTTACTATCCCTTAATTACAAGCAATGCCGTCTCCATTTCTATCCAAACGATGGTCTCCAAATCCAGCTGCCTTTGATTTCTTCATAAATTCAGTTGCTTCAGAAGCATTCCTAAAATCGGGACAATCCCTATCTTCTTTAAAATTGTAATTTGGAGTAGATGAGTTTTTCTCTTTTTCGCTGTTCTTAGATTTGTCTTCTTCCGCTTTTCTTTTTGCAGATTCTTCCTTTGCTTCATCTTGAGCTTTCTTCGCATCTTCTTCCATTTTCTTTATGTACTGGTTACCTTCAATTTCTCTTTGTTTTTCTTCTAACTCTGTTTTTTCCATTTGAGCAATGTGTCGTTGGTAAACACAGGGGCCAATAGACCAAACTGCCAACAAAATTAGTATTATTAGTATAAGGATTCCTTTGATATATGTTTTTTCTTTTTTCTTTCTATAATAGCACCATAATATTACGAGAATAATTGCAAGAAGTAATAAGAGGTTCCAAATTGAACTCACAATGCATTCTAATATAAGCATAAATGCATAAACACAGCCCACTATAAGCAATAATTTTAGTACTTTTATAAAATCCTTAAATTCCTTTTCTTTCATTTTGTTCCCCCATTAATAATTTAATCAATTAGTACTAATCAATTTTATTTGTAAGCATTCGATAAGTAAATCAGAAAAATATTCCATAAAAAGTAATGTTATGGAATATAGATGTGGTTTTCAAGTTATTAAATAAACTCTTTAAAAAGTTAAAAATAAATAAGAAAATGATATAATAATAGCAATTAAATATTTAGTCCTACTGGAAGAACCAGCGGACACTGAACTACAAAGAGCATTAGGGATATTGCTCTGTAGTTTGGTGTCCGCTTTTTGTATATTATTAGCCAAACAGACAAGGAGCGTATATATATGAATCAATTAACTTTCTTATCTAAAATTGATCGCACAGCAACACAGGAGAAATTAGAGGGTCTTCTTGAAGAAGTGCGTATTTACAAACAGTTCGGAATGGTTCGAGAAGAAATGAAAGTCACTCCTTCATATGAAGTGAGATATCATGGCCCTACAAATACAGTGGGAAATCCATTAGAAGATGTAGCTTTAGAAAATATAAAGCGTAGTGAACGTGAACAATATCTTAAAAATATGTCATTCTGCATTGATCAGTTTTTAAGTCGTTTAGGTAATGGGCGTGCGGGAAAGATTCAGAGGGATATCATTAATAAGCGTTATTTAGAAGAAGAAGACATATGTGATTATATGATTTATAACGAAATTGGAATGGCTGAACGTACTTATCGCCGTTGGAAGTCTAGAGCGTTTTATAATTTAGCTTTTGCTCTTAGATTAGAAGTATATGAGGCAGAAGAAACTGGAGGTAATGAATAATGAATTTTGTTCAACCAATACGTGATCCAGAGCAAATACAGCAGTTAAAAGAGTATTTTAAGGAAAAGAGCTTACGTAATTACATTCTCTTCATTATGGGTATTAATACAGGCCTCAGAATCTCAGATGTTTTGAAATTGAAAGTAGAGGATGTTAAAGGCAGTCATATATCTATGCGGGAAAAGAAAACAGGGAAACAGAAACGAATACAAATTACTGCAGCACTGAAAAGAGAACTTAAATGGTTTATTATAGAAAGAGAAGACAATGAGTATTTAGTGCAAAGCAGACAAGGTAAGAATCGTCCAATTGGTCGTAGCATGGCATATAAGATATTAAGCGGAGCAGCGGCAGAGTTCGGGTTAGATGAAATAGGAACACATACGTTAAGAAAAACATACGGGTATCACATGTACATGCAAACGAAAAACATAGCATTACTCATGGAGATATTCAATCACTCATCAGAGAAGGTCACGTTACGCTATATAGGTGTAAACCAAGATGCAATGGATAAAGCAATGACTAGGTTTAAAATCTAATCATTGCTTATTTCTTTTTAAATCTAGGGTTATTGCAGCATTTTGGAAAAAAAACTAAGCTAAGAGTATGCAAGATTTTATACAGTTCCAGTAACAAACAAGAACCCTAAAACCGCGCTAGGATAGGAATGTATAAAAAAATGCATAGATCCATAGAACAAAAAAAGAAGGTTCCTTGGTGAACGTACGGTTTCCTCTTTTCATTGCTACCGATAATAGGACGTTATGTTAACCTTACATGCATACGATATTCACTGTTTTTTAAATAGGGTCTTATGAAAGCTATAACGGAATAAAATGATATACAAGGAGGAGAATATTCTGTTTAGAATGTTGTTTAAAAAGTTTATAAAGAAAAAATATGTTTGTTTAGTTTGTGGCTACGATCAGTTACCGGGACCACTCTATAATGAAAAAGGAATCCCCGATGTAAGTCTAATATGTGCTTGTTGTGCTTTTCAACCAGGACATGACGATGAAGAAATTGTATGGACTATTGAAACATATCGTAAGAATTGGCTTCAAGAAGGATCTCCTTGGCTAGATACTAAGGAGAAACCAAAACATTGGGATTTAAAGCAACAATTAGCCAATATTAATATAAAAGAGTAACTGCCAATAACGATAATTATGTAAATAAGCTGTCCGTATGGGCAGCTTATTTTATTTTTCCACATAGCGTAGGTTATTTTGCAAAATGTTGGTGGTATCCCTATACAGTTACTCATAATTTTTGTACTGTGTAACTCAAAAGAGAAAGTTAAATGAAATCAATGGTACCAAGAGATTTCACGATAGGGTCAGTTACACACAATATAAGATATGGGTAAGTCAATTGTAATTATGATGACATGTAGATTAATATATTATAAACTTAAGGAATTAGTAAGATATGGTAAGTAAATATGTGAAACTAGATAATGAGGATGGTATAGGAATGAAGTTTGAGATTTCTGAAAAAACATATGATAAACATTGTGAAAAATATAAAAATTTGGGTGAGAACTTACAAAGTTCCTTGAAAATTTTATTGAAAGATGCTGGTATTAGTTTCTTAGATGTTAATTATCGAATAAAAGAGTACAATTCTTTTTTAGATAAGATAGTGAGAAAGGAATATCAAAATCCTTTAAATGATAATGAGGACTTTTGTGGTATGAGAGTAATCTGCTTCTTTCCAAGCGATATCGAAAAAATTGGTGAGGTTATTAATAATGAATTTATTGTTCATCACTCTGAGGACAAATCTGATAAAGAAATAGACAGGTTTGGTTATAGATCTTATCATTTCGTTGTTTCGGTAAAAGAAGAATGGCTGTCTGTACCAAGTTTTCGAAATTTAAAAGATGTAAAAGCTGAAATACAGGTAAGGACAATTTTAATGCATGCATGGGCAGACATTGAACATAAGTTACAGTATAAGAAAAAAGAGCATATACCTAAAGTTATACAGAGAAAATTTTATCAACTTAGTGCATTGTTTGAACTTGCTGATGAGCAATTTGAAGCCTTAAGGGACAAAAAAGAAGAAGTATACAAAAATTCTCTTCCTGAGAATCCAACTGAATTTGATACACAACAAGAAATGAATGCTGATACGCTACAAGCATTTTTAGATTTAAATTGTGGTGAAAGACTAATATCTGAAGAACATACTGGCGATTTATTAGATGAATTATTGAAACACAAGATTACCTTCGATGATTTAGAAAGTATGTTAGATAGATATGGTAAAGAGGAATGTGAAAACATAGAAAGAGAAGCCGCAGAACATATAAATCTTTCATCAGAAGGATGGGCTCAAGTAGGTTTAATAAGATTCCTGCTGGATTTAACTCATGATGAGTATTGGAATAGTAGAAAACCATATTTTTCAGGAAATGACGTGTTAATTAGGGAAGAGTTAAGAAAACGATACAAAAATTGAAGTGTCATTAAGTAATGAGAGATTAGCTGAGCATTCTTCCTTTGAAGAATGCTCTTTTGCTGAAAAAGAAAATGAGATGGAAACGAAAGTGGAAAATTAGAAATGTGGCAGAGTCGTGACCGCTTTTTGGCAGAAAGTGTGCCGTTTGTTTTGGAATTATCGTGTTATATTTGTATTGTGAGAAGTGGCGGAAAACACAACTCATATAAATTTCTTTACACGTATGTCTAAACGGTTTCATTATGACGGCACATAAAATCCGAAACCAGCAGATGGTAACGATTGAATGCTAGCGTTATTAAGGAGAGCTTTTGCTCTTCTTCCAGTTACTTAATAATGTACAAACATATTGTTGTAACTACATTAGGTGATTGGAAGAAGAATAAAACTTCATTTACCGTAATTGAAGTACAAACAAATAATTGATAACAAAGCATCCATTCGGGTGCTTTTTATTTTGGAAGGGAAATTTATATATACAGTTGATGCATTAATATCTCGTTTTTTTGTTTCTAATAGAGCTTGTATAGTTTGTAGATCCATAAGCGGCATAATAAGATTTTTGGGTTTAATTTATGGTAAAATAAGGGTCTATCAATTATCATAAATTAAAAGGGGGAAGTGATATGTTTGAGCCACACATATGTTTTAATACACCGAGGGATGATATGAAAATTTGGCGTTATATGGATTTTACTAAATTTATGAATTTGTTAGATACACAGTCTCTATTTTTTGTCAGATCAGATAAGTTTGATGATCCTTTTGAGGGATTATTTCCTAGAGCGAACAAGGGATGGTGGACGGTTGGTAATAAAGGTGAATATGATCATCGTAAACAGATGGAATTGATAAACGCTTGGCATAGAAAACATACAACGATAAACGTTGGCATATGAATAATTATGAATCAGCCGCTATGTGGGATTTATACTTGAAAAATGGTGATGGAATTGCTATTCAATCAACAGTATTG
The DNA here is from genome assembly GCF_038007445.1 of Bacillus sp. FSL P2-0099. NCBI lineage: Bacteria > Bacillati > Bacillota > Bacilli > Caryophanales > Bacillaceae > Bacillus > Bacillus sp. FSL P2-0099. Next base: position 3,750,336 of record NZ_JBBOXE010000001.1, on the reverse strand, counting down.
AATTTTAAAAATAGTTTAAATGTAACAGATAAGGTAGTTTATCTAGGGGAAGTGAATTATATAGACTATTATGATCAATTAATCCCTAGTGAAAATATATACGCACCATATACATATAAAAGAAAATCCTTTGAGCATGAACGTGAAATTCGAGCGGTATATACTGTGCCAAACAAGTATGAGGAACCAGGTGTTATTAATGTGCATGAAGATTCACCAGTTGAATTTGGCACTCTAATTGAATGTAACATAGAGACTTTAATTGAGAATATTTATGTTTCACCTAATTCTCCTAAATGGTTTGAAGAATTAGTTAGATCAGTTTGCAAAAAGTATGGATTAGAAAAAGAAATTATAAAATCCCAATTATATGAGGTTACATATTAAAGCATCCATTTGGGTGCTTTTTATTTTGGAGGAGGATGAAGGATGGATCTGACCAAATTAACCAAGCAAGAACAAGCAGTTGCGATTGGTACATTAATTCCATTGCTTGGACAAAATCTTGTCAACGAACGTATCGATAAACAGAAATTAGAAAGTGCAATTCTAGTCTTTAATGCAATGGAAGACAACACAACGCCAAAGCAAAGAAGAGAAGCAATGATTAGTTTGCTCGATAAAACAATGGATGAGTTCTTGGTAATGGACAAACGATGAATGAATACAAAACCAAACAACAGAAGCGTAAGTTCTATGACAGTGTTGAATGGAAGAGAATACGAGAACAAGTAAAGAAGCGTGACAACTATGAATGCCAAGAGTGTAAGCGTAACGGTCGTGTTCAAACAGACACCGATGAATACAGTGAGAGTGCAAAACGTAAGAAGATTCAGCTCGTTGTCCATCATAAAAAAGAACTGGAACATCATCCAGAACTTGCGTTAGAAATGGACAATCTCGAAACAGTCTGCGTGGATTGCCATAATAAAGAACATGGAAGATTCTTTGAAAAGAAACCGAACAAATGGGAAAACGATGAAAAGTGGTAAAAAAGAATCAACAATAACATCCCCCCCTTAAAAAATTTCATCAAAAAATGCTCTAAGGGGCACCGGAGGAGGGGGTTAACTGTCAGGTTTTTTTCAAAATTACGCACGTAAGGGGGGTGGGTAGATGGCTGTTAGTATTGTAAGGTTAAAAGAACAGCTTATGAACAGTATTGATATTGCAGATTTAGTCGAAGTTGAAAAGGTAGAACGATACATTGATCTTGTTAAAGCATTTAGAAAAATAAATAAAACTATCAATAAAGAAGGGGAGTCTGTAACAATAAAAAACGGTTCTCAAGTTTTTGTTAAAGCCCACCCTCTTATAAGTGAGAGGAATAAAATTAACAGTTCTTTAATTGCGTTAGGAAGAGATATAAAGTTTGCTCCTAAAGTTGGTGCTACTAATTCGGGATATAGTCCAAGTGATTTAATATGATTAGGCAAAAGTATGTTGAGGAATACATTGAACTTTATAGAAGCGGAAAAATAAAGTTCAACAAAGAAAGAGAACTGTTAATTGAATATCTAGAAAAACATGTTTTGAACAGAGACGATTTATATTTTGATGATGAAATGATTGAGAAGTGTATCCGCTTTGGTGAGAAGTGGTACTTTCCATTACAATCTTTTCAGAAATTCTTAATAGCATTCGTCTTTTTATTTTACAAGAAAAATGGTCGCGTATTTTATCGTAAATTCCTATGGATGCTTGGACGTGGTGGTGGTAAAAACGGATTAATATCAGTCATCATTCACTTTTTAATTAGTGAAATGCATGGTATTCCGGAGTATAACATTTCCGTTGTTGCAAACAGTGAAGAACAGGCGAAAACAAGTCCTGATGAAGTTCATAAATGCGTTAAACGAAATGAAATATTGCAACGAGCATTTAAAACAACATTAACTCAAACCGTTTCTAAAGCAACAGGAAGTATATTGAAGTTTAGGACATCAAACGGAGATACAAAAGATGGCTTGCGTGATGGTGCGGTTGTATTTGATGAAATACATCAATATGAAAGCAATAAAGATGTTCGAGTCCATATCAGCGGTTTGGGGAAAAAGAAAAACCCACGAGAATTTTATATTGGAACAGATGGATATGTACGTGATGGTTTCTTAGATAAGCAAAAAGAAAAAGCGATGAAGGTTTTAAACGGTGAAGCCCGTCCAAACGCTATATTTCCATTCATTTGTAAATTGAATGATGAAAAAGAAGTTGATGATTCGGATAATTGGGAAATGGCAAACCCTATGTTATCGCATCCTTTAAGTGAGTATGCTGAAGGATTGCTTGAAACAATCAAGGAAGAATACGAAGATTTAGAAGATGATCCGAGTAACCGAGAAGAGTTCATGACGAAGCGTATGAATTTACCAGTTACAAATTTAGAACGTTCTGTTGCAAAGTGGTCAGAAATTCTTGCTACAAATCGTCCATTCCCTAATTTGTATGCTCAAGAATGTATAGGAGCATTAGACTTTGCGAGTATTAGAGATTTTGCAGCATGTGGCCTTTTATTTAGACAAAATGGTGAGTACATTTTTAAAACGCATTCCTTTGTCCGAAAGGAATTTGTTGATATCTATTATGGATATTCTAAAAAAGCAGGTGAGTTTAAAAAACAGAAATTTGCTCCAATAAAAGAATGGGAAGAACAAGGACTACTAACGGTTGTGGATGAACCGACTATTAACCCTCAACACATTGTTGATTGGTTTGTAGAAATGCGCGAGCAATACGGAATTAAAAAGATTATAGCGGATAATTTCCGTATGGAAGCAATAAGGCCTTTATTAGTTGCGGAAGGTTTTGAAATAGAAGTTATAAGGAATCCAAAAGCAATTCATAGTTTACTAGCACCTCGTATTGAAATGGCGTTCGCAAATAAACAAATTATGTTTGATGATAATCCGCTAATGCGTTGGTATACGCAAAACGTGCTGGTTGTTATCAAAGGTGATGGTAATAAAATATACGAAAAGAAAGAGCCGGTTCGTAGAAAGACTGATGGATTCCAATGTTTCGTTCATGCTCTTTATCGAGCGGACGAGATACAAGAAGCAACCGACTTTATACTAAGCGATATCAAATTCTAATAAAGGGGGTGATGACCATTGGATGGTTAGGTTCAGTATTCAAAAGAAATAAAGAGTTAGAATTTATGGTTGATCTGGATTTGATTGCTGATACAGCAAACAGGGTTCATATGAAACGATTAGCAATTGATACATGCGTATCATTTTTAGGAAGAACGATTAGTCAATCTGAATTCAGAGTAAGAAACGGTAAAGCATTTGAGAAGAATGAGCTTTATTATCGATTAAACGTTAGACCGAACAAAAACATGACGGCCAGCACCTTCTGGGAAAGATTTATTCGCAAACTTATTTATGATAATGAGTGTTTAGTTATACAAGCAGATGATGGTGATTTACTTATTGCTGATGGATTTCAACATAACGAATATGCTGTGTTTGAAGATACTTTTACCGAGGTAATAGTAAAGGATTATACGTTTAAGAGAAGTTTTAAGCAAAGCGAAGTCATTCATTTAAAGTATCGGAATGATAAATTGTCTCCACTTATTGATGGATTATTTGCAGATTACGGGGACTTATTCGGTAGGCTATTAAACTCTCAAAAACGTAAGAATCAAGTTCGTGGAACAGTTGATATGGATATTATCGGTGCTAAAACAGAAGAACAGATAGCCAAGTTACAAGAGTTTATTGACAATATGTATAAAGCAATTGGTACGAAAGATATCGCTATTGTTCCACAACAAAAGGGTATTAATTATAACGAAATATATAATGGGGTTGCGAATGGTCCTAGTGTGGAAGAAATCAACAAAGTAACCAATGGTTTTTTAAATCAAGTAGCAATGGCTATTGGTATTCCAACAGCTTTGTTATATGGCGAAATGGCTGATGTAGAGAAGCAAACGAAAAATTACATGCTTTTTACAGTAAGGCCATTATTAAAAAAGCTATCTGATGAAGCGAATGTTAAATTCTTTGAAATGAATGAATATCTTTCAGGACAAAAGATTGAAGTTAAAGCTGTTTCTTATCAGAGTATATTTGACCTTGCAACAAGTATTGATAAACTCATTTCTTCAAGTGCATTTACAGGAAATGAGATTCGTTCAGAAGTAGATTATGAAGGTTCTGATGATCCAAACTTAAATATCCATCATATTACGAAGAACTATACGAAACTAAATGAATCTGAAGGAGGTGATAAATGATGGAACATTTGAACATGAATAAGCTTTTAAATTTAAAACGAGATATTCGCTTTGAAGCTAAAGGTGAGAATGAGTACAAATTAACCGTTTATGGATCAATCGGTGGATGGTTTAGTGAAAATAACGCTGAAGCTGTAAGAAGAAAAATCCAAGATGTAAAAGCAGAAAAAATTCACGTTCATATTAATTCGGGTGGAGGTTCCGCATTTGATGGTGTAGCAATTTGCAATCTGTTAAAGCAGCATGATGCCGAAATTATAGTTCATATTGATGGTTGGGCCGCTAGTGCCGCGTCTGTAATTGCGATGGCTGGCGATAAAATTATCATGCCTAGTAATACCATGATGATGATTCATCAAGCTAGTACCATTGAATATGGAAATGCAGATCTTTTTGAAAAAACAGCAAGAGATTTACGAAAAATCGATTCGGCTTTAGCGGCATCTTATAAAAAACGTTTTGTTGGAACAGACGAAGAATTAAAACAGCTTTTAAAAGATGAAACTTGGCTAACAGCAGAGGAAGCAGTTGCTCTTGGTTTAGCTGATGAAATTGCTGATGAAATCGAAATAGATGATACGCAAGAAGAGGAAGTTGTAGAAAATTTTAAAGAAGATTTAGTAGCTAAGTATACGAAACAGCCAAATAATCAAAAACCAAAAGAGCCTATTCAAGAGCCTGTTAAAACAAAACAGAATCTGAGTACGCTCTTTTTAAATTTAGGAGGAAAATAAATTATGGTAATTAAATTTAATAACTTTGAAGAGAAAAAACTAGCTTTTGCGAAAGCAACGCAGGAAGGAACACCAGAAGAACAAACAGCGGCTTTAAATTCCATGATTGAAGCACTCGCTACAGATGTTCGTTCGGATATCTTGAATCAAGTCAATGAATCTATTGTAGACCGTTCTATTATGCAGTCTCGTGGTTCTAACGTATTAACGAGTGAGGAAATGAAATTCTTTAATGCAGTCGTTCAAGATGGTGGATTTAAAGATACTGAAACATTACCTAAGACAACACAAGAACGAATTTTTGATGATTTAGTTCAAGGTCATCCGTTGTTAGAACATATCGGATTAGAAAACTTAGGTGCTGTGACAGAATTTATCTATGGAGATCCAGAAGGGGCAGCTGTATGGGGACCATTATTCGGTGATATTAAAGGACAACTAAATGCTACATTCCGAAAAGAGTCTATCTCTCAACTTAAATTAACGGCATTTATCCCATTGGCAAATGACATGCTTAAACTTGGTCCAGTGTGGGTGGAACGCTATGTTCGTACAATGATTTCAGAAGCTATGTCTGTAGGTTTAGAACGTGGATTCGTAATTGGTACAGGTAAAGATGAACCTATTGGATTGTTAAAAGATCCAAGTGGAAGTGTTGTTGGAGGAGTATATCCAGATAAAAAAACAGCAGGGACTTTAACGTTTGAACCAGGTCGCAAAACAATCAATGAATTAAAAGGCGTTGTTAAATTACTGGCTAAAAAGCTAAATCCTGATGGTAAAACTGATGCAGACAGACCAAAAAATATTGCTGGGAAAGTAGTTATGGTAACAAATCCGTTTGATACTTTTGATATCCAAGCAAATGCAACAATTCAAAATGCGGCTGGAGTGTATGTGACAAGCTTACCTTTCAATCCAACTCCTACAGAATCAGTGTTTGTCCCTCAAGGTAAGGTCCTGTTTTTTGTTAAAGGAGAGTATATTGCAGCGATGGGCGGAACTGAACCAATTAAAAAATATGAAGAAACATTAGCTTTAGAGGATGCGACACTTTACATCGCTAAACAATACGCTACAGGTAAGCCGAAGGATAAATATACATCTCAAGTTTACACATTAAAACTTGAAGAAGCACCAACTCCACCAGCTCAAGGGTGATGTGAATGGATACAGTAATTTCAAATGAAATATTGCAGCAATTCAAAGATAGGATGCGATTAGGCGACGATGAAGACGATAACCTAAGACGCATCCTTTCTGCATCTAATAAAGCTTTAATAAAAGATTGTGGATCATATGACATAAACGAAGACGAGACGTTCAAAGAATTAGTTTTTGAACGATCTCGCTATGTTTATAATGATGCACTAGAGTATTTTACTGAGAATTTTTTAACGGAAATTAATAGTTTTGGCATTCAAAAAGCTTTAGAAGAAATCAAACTGGACGGTGATTAAAATGCGTCCTTTTCAGTACAAAAAACCACTGAATACAGGTGATTTTAGGCATCGAATTATTATTGAACAGCCTGTAGTAATAAAAGATGAATTAAACCAAGTAATTGAAACAGATGATTGGAAGGAAGTTAAAAAAGCCTGGTCGATGATAAAAACGGTGAAAGGCTCCGAGTACATTGAAGCTTCCGCTTCACAGGCTACACGGGTTTATCGTTTTGTAATTCCTTATACTTCTGGTATTACGGAAGAAATGCGAATTAATATGAAAGGTCGTATATTTGATATCATTGAGCCACCAATGAATGATGATGAAATGTATCAAACATTGACCATTATCGCAAAGGAGCATACTTAATATGAATGATTTTGCGAGTGAACTTGCTAGAGAACTACAAAGATATGCGAATGTTGTGGAAGAAAAATTGGAAAATGAGATCGATGAAGTAGGAGATATTGCTGTTGGTAAATTAAAGCAAGGTAGTCCTAAAAAAACAGGTGCTTATCGTAAAGGATGGCGCAAGAAAAAAGAAGGTAAGGGCGTTGTCCTTCATAATACACAAGGACAACTAACACATCTTTTAGAAAATGGACATGCGAAAGTTGGTGGCGGTCGAGTACCAGCGCAAGTGCATATTCGTCCTGTTGAAGAATATATAAACGATGAATTGCCAAGACGTATTGAAAGGGCGCTTGAATAATGACATTAGGTGAATTAACAAAAATTCTTGAAGCTATAGGTTATCCTGTGGCTTATTCGCATTTCACAGCAACACCAACTAATCCAGTTCCAGCGCCACCTTATATTTGTTTTCTTGTGGATGGTTCAGCGAATCTCATGGCTGATAACAAGGTTTATCACAAGATAAATGATTTAAATATAGAGCTTTATACAATTAAAAAAGATTTAGTTGCTGAAGCCAAATTAGAACAAGTACTAGATGATCATGAGATTCCTTATGAATCATATGGGACTTTTATTGAAACTGAAAAACTATTTCAAAAAATATATGAAACGAGGTTGTTATAAATGAATGAAAACAAGGTAACATTCGGTTTAAAAAATGTACATTATGTACCATTAGATACTAAGGATTTTTTAGTTAAATTCGGGACGCCAATTCCATTACCTGGTGGAGTTGAACTAACTTTTGAGCCACGCGGTGATTTAATTGAATTCTATGCAGATGACATGCTTTATTACGCGGCAAGTAATAACCAAGGTTACGATGGAGCATTAAATATTGCTACTATCCCAGAGCAATTTGCTATTGATGCACTTGGTGAGGAATTAGACGAAACAGACGGCGTATTAAACGAATTGGCTGATGCAAAAGGAAAACCATTCGCATTATTATTTGAGTTTGATGGTGATGTGAACGCAACTCGACATGTTATGTATAACTGTTCAGCAAGTCGCCCAACAATTGCATCTAAAACAAAAACAAGTTCTGCTGAACCAAATACAAATGAATTGAAGTTTGTTTCTAGTCCAATTGTTCTAGCGCCTGGTGGAAGACCGATGGTTAAAACAAAAACAACTGCTAAAACAACACAAGCAATTTATAACGACTGGTACAAAAAAGTATATGTAAAAACACCAGCAGCACCAAAAGGAGCGTAATTATAAATGGAAAAGACAATTACTATAGACGGTAAACAAGTCCGATTAAAGAGCACAGCAGCAACGGTTAAACGTTATAAAGCACAATTTAGACGCAATTTGTTTGCAGATATGATGGGGTTAGGAGCAATTAATGCATTAACTTCACCAGATGGATCACAACAACCTATTGATATGTCTAATTTTGATATAAGTAAAGTGGATTTTGAGCTTATTTATGATTTGACTTGGTTATACGCTAAAACAGCTGATCCAAGCATTCCCGACCCTATGGTGTGGCTAGATGGCTTTGAAGAATTCCCTATGGAAGAAATCATGCCGGAAATTATGGAGTTAATCCAAGTCACTATGGGAGCAAAAAAAAAATAACAGAAAATGATGAAGAGCAAGGGACTTTCGGTGATGAAGAGTTAACAACCGATACGTTCCTTGCTCTTTGTTATAAAGCGAAGTTAACACATGGCGATTTAGAAGAAATGACCGTTGGCGATTGCTTTGATTATATTGCTGAATTTGCTGAAATGGAAAATCCAGATAAAGAAAAAGTAAGAAAAGCGAATCAAAAAGATTACGATTCTTTCTAAGAAATGAGGTGAGAATATGGCAGGAAGAATTAAAGGTATCACGGTTGAAATTGATGGAAATACAGTCGGCTTACAAAATGCTTTAAAAGATGTTAATAAACGAAGCAATGATCTAACAAAAGAATTAAAAGATGTAGAACGTCTTTTGAAATTTGATCCAGGTAATGTGGAAGCATTAGCGCAAAAACAAAAATTATTAACACAACAAATTGAGAATACAACTGAAAAACTAGATAAGTTAAAGGCTGCTGAACAACAAGTACAGGCCCAATTTCAAAACGGTAAGATTTCTGAAGAACAATATCGAGCGTTTAGGCGTGAAATTGAATTTACAGAAGGGTCACTTAATGGTCTTAAAAATAAATTAGGAAGCATGAAAGCCGAGCAAGAAAATGTAGCAAGTTCAACTAGACAATTAGAAACATTATTTAGAGCTACAGGAAAAAGTGTTGATGATTTTGCAGGAGCGTTAGGAAATCGTCTTGTGAATGCAATTAAAAGTGGAACGGCTACAAGTAGACAGCTAGAGCAAGCAATTGGAATTATCGGCCGAGAAGCATTAGGGACAGAAGCAGATATTGAAAAGTTACAACGTGCTCTCAGATCTGTGGACGACGGTAACTCGATACAACAAGTTCGAAATGAATTAAAAGATTTACAACAAGAAGCTCAAAGAACACAAAAAGAATTTAAAGAATTAGATATCGGTTTAGAAAATGTACTTGGAGCTATGGTAGCTGGTGGCGGTATTGCCGGAACAATCGAACAAGCACTTGATATGTCAAAGTTAAAGACAAAAATCGATATCACTTTTGATGTTCCAGAGTCTTCAAAAAAGTCAGTTGAAGAAGCTGTAAGGGGCATTACTGCTTATGGTGTGGATGCAGAAGCATCTTTAGAAGGTGTACGTCGCCAATGGTCGTTAAACAAAGGTATAAGTGATGAAGCGAATGCAGCTGTTGTTAAAGGTGCAGCAGCAATAGCTCAATCCTATGAAGGTATAGATTTTACTGAATTAATACAAGAGGTTAATGAAATAGGAAGTGAATTAGGTATATCGCAAGAAGGCGCTCTTAGTATGACGAACGCTTTACTTAAAATAGGTTTTCCACCAGAACAATTAGACATTATAGCAGAGTATGGAGGGCAGCTAACTCGTGCTGGTTACAATGCTGAAGAAGTCCAAGCGATTATGGAAGCTGGGGTTGAAACGGGCACCTGGAATTAGATTATAGTTCCCTTGTATGGCGACATACAATGAAAAACTCCTTTAATTCAGTGAAACTCTCAAAAGAGACAATACTGAGCGAAGCCTTTTTATTAAGGAACGTGCAACGACTAGTCGAAAGACGTAGGGTGTAAGCAAATGACACTCGAAATGGGGAGCAACTCAAGTAGTTGAAGATATAGTCTAATCTATGCGGTGACGTATAGCAGTTCATAAGAGAACGGGCGTGACGTTGCGAATCATGTTGAATATAAATGATTGATAATCTCTTAGATGGACTGAAAGAAGGTCGTATTAAAGCGGCTGAATTCGGTCAAGGTGTCGATAAAGCTATGAAGGAAACCCTTGAAGGTACTAATATCTCAGCTGAACAATTGCAAAAATGGGGACAAGCTGTAGCTAATGGCGGTAAAGAAGGTTCAGCCGCTATGACTGATATTGCTCTAGCATTATCACAAGTTGAAAATGAAACGAAGAAAAACGAATTAGGTGCAAAACTATTCGGTACGATGTACGAAGACCAAGGCCAAAATATAATTAATACATTGCTAGGTGCAAAAGAAAAAACAGTTGATTTTAAAAATAATCAAGATCAATTGAATGACTCAATAAAGAAAATGGATGCGAATCCAGCTGTTAAAATGCAAAAGGCTTTAGGTGATTTAAAGATGGCGCTAGAACCAGTGTTATCAGTTGTAGCTGATCTGGTATCTAAATTTGCTGAATGGGTTACTAATAATCCAGCACTTGCAGCGACACTTGCAGCCGTAGCAACTGCCATTGGTATAATTTCGGGTGCAATTATGGCACTTGCGCCTATAGTTGTAACGGTGATGAGCATTTTTGGAGTCGGGGCGGCAGTAGCGGCTGGAATAGTTGCCATTGTTCCTATTATCATAGCCGCTATAGTTGCTTTAGGTGTAGCCATTTATAAAAACTGGGACGATATCAAAAATTGGACAATAGAAACCTGGAATTCTATTAAAGAATACTTAATAGGACTGTGGGACAGTATAGTTCAATTATCTAGTGAAGTTTGGGCTTCATTTTTAGAAACAATGCATGCATTTTTTGATCCCATTGGTCAATTTTTTAGTGATTTATGGACAGGTATAGGTCAGATATGTAGTGATACATGGAATTCCATAGTTGAATTCTTTTCTGGGGCGTGGGCTTCATTCACAGAAATGATGCATAGTTTCTTTGATCCAATAGGTGAATTCTTTAGTAGCTTATGGTCTGGAATTGTTGAAACGGCTTCCTCTTGGTGGACATCTTTAGTTACAACGGCATCCGAATTGTGGGGAATGCTAACACAAGCATGGCAAGAAACGTGGAATACCATTCTTACTGTTTTAGATCCAATTATTTCAGCAATTTCAACAATTTTAGAAGCAGGATGGTTACTTATTCAGGCGGGAGTACAAATTGCTTGGGCGGCAATATGTCAATATATTATTCAACCAATCCAAGAAGCTTACGATTGGGTAAGTACAAAAATTGGCGATTTAGTTAACTGGCTTAGTACACAATGGGAGATAGCAAAGGCCGCCGCTCAAATTGGATGGGGTTTATTTAAACAATATATCACTCAACCAGTAAAAGAAGCATGGGACTTAGTGAAAGAAAAGTTTAGTGATTTAGTTTCTTGGTTAAGTTCAAAATGGGAAGAGATTAAATCCTTTACTTTAGCAGCTTGGAACTTAATCAAACAGTATGTTATTCAACCAGTTCAAGAATTGTGGAATTGGACGAAAGAAAAGCTTGGAGATTTAGTATCATGGATTAATGCGAACTGGGAAAAGTTAAAGTCCTATACACTTACAGCATGGCAGTTAGTTTATAAATATATCATTGATCCGATTATTTCGACTTATAATGCAGCGAAAGAAAAATTCGAGAGTTTATATAATTCAGCAAGAGAAAAATTTGACGCTGTAAAAAATGCAGCACAAGAAAAATTTGAAGCAGCGAAAAGATTTATTATGGATCCAATAAGGGATGCAGTTGATGGCGTGAAGGGATTCATTGATAAAATCAAGGGATTCTTTGAAAATCTGAAACTGAAAATCCCAAAACCTGAAATGCCTAAAATGCCACATTTTAGTCTGCAGACTGGCACGAAAAATATTTTAGGTAAAGATATTGAATATCCATCTGGAATCAACATAGATTGGCGCGCGAAAGGTGGTATCTTCACTAAACCAACTATCTTTGGAATGAATGGTGGAAACTTGCAGGGTGCTGGTGAAGCTGGACCAGAAGCGGTTTTGCCATTAAATAAAAAGACACTTGGATCTATTGGTGAAGGCATTGCTAAAACTATGATTGGTACTACCGGATCTATGAGTCAATTAATGGGTGATATGAGTCGCATGATGGATAGTTCTATGAGCCAGTTATCAGGATTAAAAACTGTTATGAGTGGTGTGTATGGAAGTATGTCAAATAGCAGACAAGCTATGACAAATAACACCACAAACCAAGCATTCAATTATTCGCCTGGTCAATCTGGTGTTAATGGAGCTCTACCAACACAAGGTGGTGATTTAGTAATTGAAGTTCCTGTTATTTTGGAAGGACGAGATGTAGCGCGCGGTACTTTTAAATATACAACCGAGTATCAAGATAGAGAAACAGCAAGAAACTCAGCCTTTTAGGTTTGGGTTTCTTTTATTTTATAAAGAAAAGAGGTGTTAACATGAGTTCTTTTACATTTAACAATCAACGAAAAAACTTTGTTCAAATAGAAAAAGGATGGAAAAGACCAGCATGGGCACCATTAAAAAGGAATTTTCTAAGTGTTCCAGGTTATCCAGGGGCAAGGTTATTAAACACACAAACTGACATACGTGTTCTTTTGATTCCTGTTGGAATTATAGTCCCTGATGGATTGGATTTAGAAACGCTGAAAGAAGAAATCGCAGATTGGCTTATTACAGAACAGCCAGTAGAGCTTATTTTCGATGTAGAGCCAAACAGAACATACCTAGCTGTTGTGGACGAGGGGTTTGATCCAGATGAATTCGTCACTCTGGGTAAAGGAATCCTTAAATTTATTTGTCCGATGCCTTATAAGTTAGGTCCTGTACAGAAGAAAATCATGGCTATTGATGGGGACGGCGACTTAAAAACTGAATTCCGTAACATTGGATCCGTAGATTCTAATCCTATTATAGATATCACTGTAGGAGCGATGAGTCCTTTCCTTGATGTATGGAACCGTGATGACTATTTCCGAATTGGCTATCCTACTGGGATTCAAAACAAGGTAGTCAAGAAGGAAGATATGGTCATTAAAGATGAAATGAACACGCTAACTCCTTGGACTAAAGCAACTGGGAAGATTGGCAACTATACATGTACTGGTGATATGGAAGTCATCAATAACGATTACTTCAAAACTAAGCTCTACGGAGACGGCACTGGCTGGCACGGTCCTATCTACACAAGAGACATTTCAAACGGTCCATTAACCGACTTTAAAGCGGATATGAAAGTAAAGCTATTCTCTTCTTACATGAACCAGGTAGGAAAAATAGTTTTAATGTTTCTAGCTCAGGACGGATCAGTTATCTCCGAGTTAAACATGAATGACGATTACGCTAGTCATGTTAGGACGAAAGCTAATGCTGTCATTGGTGGCACTAAAACGCTAGTAGATACAACTGGATTTTATGATACTACATTTAATGATTTCAGAGGTCACTATTCTATAGCAAGACGAGGCACGGAATGGAGTGTTTACTTCGCTAAAGCAGATGGACCAAACGGAGTAGACGGGACTTCTCTTGTGGAACGCTGGAATGATGTAGCTAAAGAGAATCCCGCAACGTCTAAGTCAATAGCGAAAGTAGCAATTGCTTTCCTGCAATACGGAGCTTTATCTACTCCTATGGATATGTGGATTGAGGATTTAAAAGTATGGAAACTTTACAGCGTAAACGTAGATGAAACTCCTTATATTTTCGATGTTGGAGACAAAATCCAAATAGATACAGAACGTTCACTTGTAACGATCAACGGAACAAATGCAATTGCATTAAAAGATATATTCAGTTCATTTCCTGTTGTAAAACGGGGACAAAATGAAATTATAGTACGTCCAGCCAATGTGGGAATAGCCGAATTAACGTATAGGGAGCGATTTAGATGAGAACACCAAGTGGGGACTTACATGTTGTTGATTTTAAAACAAGTCAAATCGTTTCGAATATACAGCCAAAAGACTACTGGGATGACAAACGACACTGGGAAATTAAGAATAATATCGATACATTAGAGTTTAGAGTATTTGAGAATACAGATTATGCTGCGACACTTGTGCAACAAAATTTAGTGTTAAAAGAAGTGCGTGGTGGTAGGATCGTTCCTTATGTAATTACTGAAGCAGAAAAAGATTCTAATGATAGGTCATTGATGGTTTATGCATCTGGTGAATGGATTCAGCTTGCTAAAGCAGGAATTATTGAACCACAAAAAATTGAAAGTAAAACATTGAAACAATGTATGGAAATAGCCCTTAAAGGGACGAAGTGGGAGATAGGTAAAACAGAACATGATGGGGCGCATTCATTTACCGTTGATGAGTTTATTGATCCATTGAGTTTACTTAAAAAGATTGCGGCTTCATTTGAGTTAGAAATTCAATATCGTGCCGAAGTTGTAGGTTCCCAAATAGTTGCTCGTTATGTGGACATGGTTAAGAAAAGAGGACGAGATACAAGGAAAGAAGTAACTCTCGGTAAAGACCTAATGGGAATTAAACGTATTGAAAACTCTCAAAATATTTGTACCGCCTTACTAGGTTACGTTAAAAAAGAAAATGAAGAATTCATTACAATCTCAGAAATAAATAATGGTGTGCCTTATCTTGTGGATGATGCAGCTTATCAACGTTGGAATGAAAAAGGAAAACATAAATTTGCTTTCTATACTCCACAAACAGAAGATCAAGATATGTCTCCACAGAGACTTATGACTCTCATGAAAACGGAAATAAATAAACTTGTAAATACTTCTGTTTCTTACGAAGTTCAAGCTCAAAGTATTGGTCGAGTATTTGGACTAGCTCATGAGCTAATTAATGAAGGAGATACAATCCGAATTATAGATACAGGTTTCATACCTAAGTTATATCTTGAAGCGCGCGCGATTGCTGGTGATGAATCATTTAAAGACCCTACACAAGATAAATATATGTTTGGTGACTATCGTGAAATTGTTGATCAAAATGATGAGTTGCGAAGATTGTATCAACGTATTCTATCTAGCTTAGGGGATAAGGTCCCAAAAGAGCTATTCGATGAGCTATCTAACCGTGTAGATAATACAGAATTAACTTCTGATGAAGCTAAGAAGAGAGCTGAGAAAGCGGAGAAAGAATCAAAAGTAGCAAAAGACTTAGCTGAAGCTACAGCTGACTACTTGGAGAAGAACACGGCTAATGTTATTGAACAGCCTACAGCTCCCATAACTGGCTTAAAAGATGGGAAAACGATATGGATTGACAATTCTAATCCAAATGAAAGAGTGCAAAAGCTTTGGAAAAATGGTCAATGGGTGAGAATTACGCCTGATACACAGCCATTAAAGGACTCTATTGCAAAAGCGCAACAGGACTTAACTAAGGCACAGCAAGACCTAACTAAAGCGAAACAAGATATTACCACAGCTCAAGGAGACCTGACTAAAGCGAAACAAGATATTGACGCAACGCAACAAGAGATTACTAAAGCGAAGCAGGACATTGCCACTACAAAGACTGACTTGACGAATACTAAAACTCAGCTTCAAGGAGAAGTTAATAAAGCAAATGAAGAGATTACCGCACTACAAACTTCTGTAAAAGATAAAGTAGATGCTACTTGGGTAAACAAGCAAATTGAAGGCAAGGCTGATAAGTCAGGCGTGTACACAAAAGAGTACATTAACGATAACTTAGTAGGGAAACAGGTCTATGAAACTGACAAGCAGGGTAATGTTAAGAAATTTACTGACATGAACACGGCTATAGAGCGCAATGCTACAGCTATTACTTCTAAGGCTGAACAATCAAGTGTTAATACACTTAACGATAACCTGACAGGCGTTACTAAGCGTGTTACTAGTGTTGAGCAGACAGCTACAGGGCTTACTACTCGTATTACTTCAGCAGAGGGCAAGATTAATACTGCTACTGGCGATATTACAAGCCTACAAACTAAAACTAACGAGATTAAAAACACTGTAGATATGAATAAACAAGAAATCTCAAGCTTAACTAAAAAAACAGACAGTTTAGAATCTAAAACAAACACGATTAAGCAGACCGCTGACAGTAATACGCAGAAGATTACTAGTGTAGAGCAGAAGACTAATGTGCTTGACGGAAACATATCAGACCTTGCGAAGAAATCCAATGAGATTAAGCAAACCGTTGACAGTAACACGCAAACAATCACGAAGGTAGAACAAAATGTAACTACTGTAGGCGGTAAAGTTGATACTCTGACAAAGACTACTAACGAGATTAAGCAAACGGTTGATACTAACACCGCAACTATTGAGAAGATTGAGGGCTCATTCGTTAACGCCAACTATTTAGTAACTTCTTCAGCTAACAATGAATATCCTGAGTTTGCTGACGATAAAGGCGGTCACATTACAAATAGAGCTACTGGAGTCTTTGAAAACAACTACTACAAGTTATCTTCTACAGATGGACTAGACTCCTTTTATCAGATTGGTAGCTACAAGTTGAATAACTTGAGAGGTTTTACTATCGGAAAGGATTACACCTTATCAGCAGACCTCATTGGTAATGCGGGATATGCGCATTTAGTAGTATTTGAGCACAATGGGACTGGCTGGTCTGAAGCTGGACAGAATCCTATTAAGATTAATCCTGATACATTCACACGAGGAGCATTTACTTTCAAGTTGCGTCCAACTGCTAAAGCTTTTATGATTCGCATTCGTTTCCCTATGAGTGCAAATTCTACAGGTAAATACCTCTGCCTTAAAGATGTGAAACTTGAGGACGGATCAATCCCGACAAAATGGACTGACTCTATTGTTAGTAATACAGATTTTACTAAGACTACAAATGAGATTAAGCAAACTGTAGATGAAAACTCGCAGAAAATTACTTCTATTGAGGACAGAGGCTCTGTAGGTACTAACTTGATTTACAACTCGGATTTTTCTCAGCGAGATGGAGGACTCCCGCTAGGTTGGAACTGGGGAACTCCTGCAAAGATTTCTTATCAAGCTCCTTGGGATGATGACAAGCGAGCAGGAGTAGTCTTCTTTGACCGTCAAGATTTACCCGCAGGATCACCTGCCCAAATCATTAGCGGTTACTCTAGTAGATTCCCTGTCACTGTAGGTAAGGAGTACACTTTCAGTGTTTATGTATTTGTTTCTAAAGGGACAATGACAACTAATAAATATGCATTCATCTTAGAATTTTTCAATAATTCAGGGACTCGTGTGCAATATCAAGATATTAACATCACAGATAGTCAGATAACAGAGATGGAAAAATCAGGGTTCATTCGCATTAGTGCTACTGTAAAGGCTACTGCTACAGGCACTGTAGAGGGATGCATGCGGTTAGCTCTTTTCCATAATGGGCGTATCGCTTTTAGAATGCCTCAAGTTGAGCAAGGGAAATATGCTACAGGGTGGAACTTATCTGCAAATGACTTCTCTACTCGAAAAGGTCTTGATGATATTACTGTGAAAACAAGCGAAATTAAACAAACTGTAGATGGTCATACGCAATCTATTACAAGTGTGACACAGAAAGCAAACACGCTAGAAACGAAGACTAATACTATTGAGAACACTGTGAATAGTAACAAGCAAGCAATCACAAGTGTAACGGATAAAGCGGGCGTTTTAGAAAAGAAAACTTCTACGATTGAGCAGAACGTTAACAGCATTACTCAGTCATTGAAAAGTGTAACAGAGAAAGCGGGCGTTTTGGAAACGAAGACGAACACCATTGAAACTACTGTGAATGGTCACACGCAATCAATCTCAAGTATTACAGGTAAAGCTGATACATTGGAGGGCAAGACAGGAGCTCTAGAAACGAAGACTAATACTATTGAGAAAACTGTAGATAGTAACAAGCAATCAATCACGAGTGTAACGCAGAAAGCAAACACGCTAGAAACCAAAACAAACACGTTACAACAAACAATGGATTCTACAACGTCACAGATTAAAACAATTTCTACAACGCAAGGGAAACACGGAGATTTAATTACTGAACAAGGGACTTCTATTACACAGTTGAACAATCAAATTGGCTCTAAAGTGACTGAGAAGCAAGTCCAGGATTACGTAGGCGGGCTCGGTAACACTAACTTAATCATGAACTCCGCTTTTGAGAAGAGAGAGATTCACCCGACTAGCGGAACAATTACAAAGCGTACTCCTAGCTTTGATAAGTGGCTAGTTCCTACAGGAGCAACTGTAGATGTTGCGAGACATCATGACGGATATAGCTCTGCAAAGTTGGAAGTTACAGGTCAAACAAATCCCACTTACTACGGTATTAACCAAGTAGTCCCAGTAGTAAGCAGAAGTGGAATGTATGTTTACTCAGCATGGATTTACACAGATGCCAAGGCTACTTTTGAGGGACAAGGCGGAGTCATCAAAATGCAACTATGGAACGGTAGCACGGCTCTTGATACTGTACAGACAGAGCTTGAGCCTCTTCTAGTTAATGGCTCATGGGTATTCGTAAGTGTAAAACTAGGAATGCCTAATAAAGATGTGACGCACATTAGAGGGGAGATATGGGTACGTAAAAACGGTAGATTGTGGGTTTCACAACCGCAGCTACAACAAGGGTCAAACCCTTCTACATTCATGGAAAACCCTAAAGATATGGGGAACTATGATGAAATGATTGGCGAGATTGCTAAGAAAGTAGCTACTTCTGATTACAATCAGAAAGTAACTTCAATGGAGACTTCAATCAATCAACACACGAAGGAAATTAGCTTGAAAGCCGTTAAGACTGAAGTGTATACGAAAATAGAAGGTGACGGGCGTTACGGAAGTAAAGCAATCGTAGAACGTCATGAAGCGGAAATCAAAACACAAGCCGACCAAATCAACTTGCGAGTCCAAAAAGGTGATATCGCCTCTACGATTAACCAAACAGCTCAGTCTGTATTGATTCAGGCTGCTAAGATTAACCTTAGAGGGGCTGTAACTGCGGACTCAATCGACTCAGGTATCTTACGTGGAACGCAGATTTACACGAATGCAGATACATCAGGTAACTATCTGAAACTTGAGAAGCAGAATCTTACTTTAATGAAAAGCACTCAAGCTAGGGGATACTTTGGATTTATTGATCGTACAGATGCAGGGATACAATCTGCTTTAGTGTTAGGGAATGACTATACAGTTAATAAAACTCTTGAGGGCTCTCTTGTACTTGACCACGTTGTAGAAGGTAATGCGTGGACAAAGGCGCAAGCATCTATCGGTATTGCCTCAGGAGGTAAGACGGGCAATGAAATCAATATGAGCTCATACATTAAATTTCAACGCTACATGAATGCAATGTTTATAAGGTCTAAAGGTCCTATAGAGATGACCACTGAAGATGGTGATATCCGCATCTATGCTAAAGGTAGTTCAAACGGACAAGGTCTGATGAGGTTTGAATCTAATATAGGTACTGATTTTAAATCAAAATCAGGGACATGGACATATAGAAACTCTGACAAACAGCTCGCTGATACGTGGAGTATGAAAGTGTTAGATGATCCTAACGGATACGGCGATGTAGATATCAACATGGGAAATCAGATAACTTTACGTGTTCCTAGAATGTATCCGTACACTCAGGAAGGATTACAAATTAAAAATAACAAAGGAAATGACTACGCAAGTATCTCTTGTGCAACTGTAATCTACAGTTCCCTAAGTCAGCGCTCTACTCGCCAGTTAAAGACTGCAATTAAAGACATCGGAGCAATCGACCCGCTAGCTAAACTTATGGAGCTTACACCTCGCCAGTATTACATGAAAGCGGACGTAAACAAGCTCTATGAGAAGCGCCAGGAGATAATCGACAGTGGATCAGGTGAGAAACTACCAACTTATGAGGATATCCCTCATCAATATGGATTTATCGCTGAAGAAGTCCCCGAAGAATTTTCTACACCTCAAAGGAAAGCTGTCAATATGTATCCAATTATCACTATGGGTATTGCTGGCACTCAAGAAGTATACAAGAAGCATCTAGCTTTAGAGGAAACTGTCAAGGCGCAAGCTACTCAGTTAGCAACGCAAGAAGACAGAATCGCACGTCTAGAAGAATTATTACTACAACAATTAATAAATAAGAAACCAGAGCAGCCATAAGCTGGTCTTTTTTTATTGCCTAAAAAAGGAGAGGAAAAGATGGATCGTATTGATGTATTATTAAAAACGTTTATTGCCACTTTCGGTGGCTTCTGTGGATATTTCCTGGGAGGGTGGGATGAAACATTGAAAGTTTTAGTTACAATGGCCATCATTGATTACCTGACAGGGATAATCGCTGCAGGGTTTAATGGGGAATTAAAAAGCAAAATAGGTTTCAAAGGCATCGCCAAAAAGGTGGTGCTTTTTCTTTTAGTTGCAGCTGCTACACAGGCTGATGTGGTTGTGGGAACAAATAGTGCTATTCGTGAGGCAACAATCTTTTTGTTCATCGGAAATGAGTTGCTATCACTTTTAGAAAACGCTGGGCGTATGGGAATCCCTTTACCTTCAGCGCTAACAAATGCAGTTGAAATTTTAGGCGGCAAACAAAAACAAGAAGAGAAAAAAGGAGATGTTCAGTAATGGAAATCAAAAAAATGTTAGTACCAGAAAGTCGTTATTCAGTTTTATGCCCATATCCAATGAATCCAACGGAAATTACATTCCACAATACTTACAATGATGCTCCAGCATTAAACGAACGTAATAATGTCGCTAACAATAGTACAGGTACCTCGTTCCATATCGCTGTAGACGACAAAGAAGCTATCCAATTAATTCCGTTTAATCGAAATGCTTGGCATGCAGGTGATGGGAATGGACAAGGTAACCGTCATAGTATCGGCGTAGAGATTTGTTATTCTATGTCAGGCGGAGAAAGATATCGTAAAGCTGAATTGAATACAATTCAAGTGATTCGTCAGTTAATGGACATGTTCAATATCCCAATTTCTAAAGTTAAAACACACCAAGAAAGAAACGGTAAGTATTGCCCTCATAGAATGATTAATGAAGGGCGTGTGCAGTGGTTTAAACAACAATTAGTTTCTGGTGTAACAATTCAAATTCCAGAAACACCACAGATTCCAGAAACACCACAGATTCCACAACCATCAATTACAAGTGGGACAGGTGTTGTTTATATTACTGGTAAAAACGTGAACTTACGAAAAGGACCAGGTACTCAATATGATTCAATTAGAAAGCTAAATGCACCTGAAAACTATAAAGTATGGGGACGTTCTGGAGGATGGCTTAATTTAGGTGGCGATCAGTGGGTTTACGAAAACTCAGAGTGGTTACATTTCGAAGCGGATGGACAATCATCCACAACTTCGCAACCTTCAAATGATGGTGTAGGGGTAGTTACTATTACAGCAGATGTATTACGCGTTCGTACTGGACCAGGAACAAACTACGGTATTGTAAAAAACGTGTACCAAAGTGAAAGATATCAGTCTTGGGGATATAGAGATGGTTGGTATAATGTTGGTGGTGATCAATGGGTTTCAGATGAGTATGTAAAGTTTGAAAGGTAAAAAAATTATATGGATGTAAATGTGAAGTTCTTTTTTTACAAAAGAATAGTTTTATGAACAAAAATTATTATCTGGTTCTATATGTAGATAATTATATATTGATTTTCATCTTTATAGATGTTAGTGTAAAGGTACCGTTTCTTATTTATCTATGAACCAGTATCTGTAGAACGAATAGATTAATTTGAAAAAAATCCCCTTTTGCACCTATATGCAGAAGGGGATTTTTGTTTTTATGAGATTTAAAATTTACTTTTAGATAATGCCTTTAATATAGGATTTATAATTTTACTCAACAAACGAAATGCGTTAAATATTGAACGAACGACCTTCATAAAGTTAGAGTTCTTTTTCATTTGGTATGTACCGTCCTTTAAATCTGATTATAGATCAGATATCTTTCTAACTTCTTTTTCCTTCGCTTTAAATTCTCTTTTATATTGCTTGAAATCTTGTTTATCTACTCTGAACGTTTCCCCAGTAGCAACGTTTTTTACTAAATATGTTTTAAATGCAAATTCTCTTAATAAAAAATAAATCAAAAATAATAGCAAAGATATCCCAAGTGTAGGGATTGATAATAATATAGCGACAGCCGTTAATGCGATCTCTAATTTAGTATCGGTTCTTTTTAGAATTAATTTATTTCCAGCAGCAGCTTCAGCTTGCTTTAATTGCTCCATACGTTGTAGCGATGCTACAGTATCATAACTCATGAAATAACCACCTTGTTATATTGTTAGTTTACTTGATTAATATTCTTTGTCCATTTTTCGAAACTCTGACTGTGTAAGTCCATATGTCTCTGTTGTACAACCTGCTAACAACATAACAGGTAATGCTAAAGCTAACATTTTACGTTTCATTGTCACATACCCCTTTGAATACTTAATTTTGTGTGTCTCTTATCTCATTTAATGTAGAACCCATCGTGTCAATATACCCAAACATAGCCCCTAAGTTTGCTTCGGCTTTTTCTATATCATTTTCATCTAAACCTACAAATACTTGGTCTATTGACTGTTTAATTACTTTCACGTCGTCTCTTAATTGTGTTCGATAGTAATCATAATCCTTAGGCGGTTCTATAGCTGTTAGTTTGTCAAGATTTTCCTTGAATACCCCTAATTGTTGCTTTAATTCAACTTGATTTTCTTTTGAAGTTTCATCTTTTGCAAATATTGGTTTTGTAGCTTGTAACTCCTTTGCTACTTCTTTAGCAGTTTCATCTATATTTTCTTGATACTGTTTTAATGTTACAGGAGGAGTAACCTCTTTTATTATTTGTTTATCATCACTTGCTCGTTCTTCAGCTAATGTTCTATTTGCCTTTTCTTCTTCACTTGCTACCTTTTTAGTTTCTTCTTTAACTTCTTCTTTGACCTTTTTATCTTTATCTTTCATTTCTGACTCTGTTTCTTTTAGTGCTTTATCTAGTTCTTCATCCACAGTCTTCATGAAATCTTCTTCTCGTAGCTTTACTGTCTCCGATTCCTTCTTATCCTTTGACTCTGCATCTTTTAGGTTGTCAGTCTTTTTATAATCTTCAACTTTTACATTATCAGTTTTCTTCTCTTCAGCATTATCTTTAGAACATCCTACTCCTGCTACTAATATAAGCGGAAATGCTAAATATATTAGTTTCTTTGCTTTCATAATTCAAACCCCTTTAATATTAATAGTGTTATTATTCAGTTCAAACATACAAGTAGAGCCTTTTATTTCTTTGGTGTATAGTTAATTGATCCGTCTGTTGTACTTGATGTACCTTTTCCAAATGAATTATGATCCTGCTTAATAACATCTTGTTTGTTCTTAATTGCTTCTTTCAATGCATTAGGATCCTTATCGTTCATATCGGCAAAGAACGGTTGCCATGTATACATACCGCTATCTATCCCATCTAATGCACGTTCTACTTCTTCTTTTACTTTCTTTTTATCATTTCTAGGGTCTTCATACTTCTTAAATGCTTTCTCTACCTTAGGTAAATAGTCTCTTATATCTTCTATACCTTCTTTGATAATGTATTCATAGTCTGTATACTTTTTAGGTACTTCAACTCTTTCTAAACTATCTAATTGACTATAAATTTTTATAATAGTGTCCTTCGGTTCACCTTCATAGCTAGCTATTGAGAATGCATCAGACTCTTTCTTTAACGTTCTTATTGAATATTTAAGGTCTATTAATAAATCGAACATATAGTCAGGGAATTCTGTGGAAGATATAGGTATCGTATGCTTTTTATTAGTCTTATCATTACCTGACCTAGTTTCTTTCGCACTAGAATTTTCTTTTTCCTTATCTACCTCTGTCTGGCTTTCTGATTTCTTGTCAGACTTTTTCCCACTTCTTTGTTCTTCTTCATACTCCAATTTTGCTAATGCACCTCTGAGTTGCCTTTCTATTTCTTCGTCTTTATAATGCATTCTTTTCATATCTTCTATCATTTTATCTGCTTTAAACTCTTTGTCTACTTTTCGAAATTCTGCTTGTGTAAGTCCATATGTCTCTGTTGTACAAGCTGATAATAACATGATAGGTAAAGCTAACGTTACAAGTCTCTTTGCTTTCATTTTCTTATTACCCCTTATTGTGTTGTATGATTGTATGTAGTACTAAAAGTTACTTTATTTCTTTGCATGTGCCTCTATTTGCTTATCAAGTGCTTTAGCGTAAGCATCTTTGGTTTCTTGATTTAACTCATAAATTGCTTTATCCCACTGTTCACCATCTACACCTGACATATGTGGAGTGCTTTTTAGTAAGGCTTCTTGAATCTTCTGTTCATCTTCCTTATTAGCGTCTTTCAGTATCTTTGTTCCTTTTCTTGCGTCTTCTACCCCTTCTTGTACAAGTTTATGTATGTCATTATACTTATCAGGTACTTCTATGTTTTCCATACGGTCTAAGGCTTCGTCCATAGAATCTACTGTTTTTAGTACATCTTCATAGTTCTTCTTATCATTCATCGCCTTACCTGTTTTTAGTAACAGTGTATCCTTTTGGGTTTGAAACTCTAACAGTTGCTCACAAATATAATAAGGATACTCTTTTTCGGATATTACTGTTTTCGAAATGGCTTTACTAGTTTTCTCAGTCTTAGGAGTAGAATTTTTATCTCCTATCCCGCAACCGAACAATAATAGAACTGGAACTGTTAATGCTATGAGTTTCGTTGCTTTCATTATGTATTCCCCTTTTAGAAAGTATTGTAATTAATTAACATATTGTACCATAACATAAATTATAAATATTGGATATACAAATTTTCTATCTTTACCGTGGAATTCATTTATTGTATTAATGAAGAATACGATATACATGCTTGGAAATGAAAATAAATCTACAGACTGTGAAATGGACATATAATAGAAGAAAAAATATAATATACGATTCTCTTTCTTGGCAGAGTATGTAGATACAGGTGAGGAATTTACAATTGATGAGAAGGTAAATGTGGATGGTTCACTACGATTTAAGATACACAATAGCAAAGGGGAAACATATTATATAACGATAAATGAAACTTATGTATGGTAACTGTATATATTACTACAATACAGTATACTCATAGGAGGTAGGTATGTGTTTGATAAAAATGAAATAAAAAAAACAAATGAGGTACTTCAAGCTAATGCATTAGATCCAAATATAATTGGCCCTACACTTCCCCCTATTCCACCATTTACTTTACCAACAGGTCCAACAGGTCCAACGGGTCCAACAGGTCCAACAGGTCCAACAAGTCCAACAGGTCCAACAGGTCCAACAGGTCCAACAGGTCCAACAGGTCCAACAGGTCCAACGGGTCCAACAAGTCCAACAGGTCCAACAGGTCCAACAGGTCCAACAGGTCCAACAGGTCCAACAGGTCTAACAGGTCCAACGGGTCCAACAGGTCCAACGGGTCTAACAGGTTCAACAGGCCCAACGGGAGCAACTGAAGGCTGTCTTTGTGATTGCTGTGTTTTCCCTATGCAGGAGGTGTTACGACAACTTGTCGGGCAGACTGTGATTCTTGCCACTATTGCAGACGCACCAAACGTAGCCCCTCTTTTCTTTTTATTCAATATTACTTCTGTGAATGATTTTTTAGTTACAGTTACAGATCCAGTTAGCAACGCAACCTTCGTGGTTAATATTTCTGATGTAATAGGGGTAGGGTTTTCACTAACAGTACCACCTCTAACATTACTTCCACCTGCCGATTTAGGGTGCGAATGCGATTGTCGTGAACGACCAATTAGAGAATTACTAGATACACTGATTGGTTCTACAGTGAATCTTTTAGTTAGTAATGGCTCTATGGCAACAGGTTTTAATGTGGAACAAACAGCTCTTGGTATAGTGATAGGTACTTTGCCAATACCTATAAATCCACCTCCACCTACACTCTTTAGATTCGCTATTTCAACTTGTAAAATTACAGCTGTGGATATAACTCCTACTCCTACGGCGACATAGTTCATTTCTTTTAAGTGGTCCAGTTGCAATTTTTCTAAACTTGAGGAAAAATATATAATAGAAGAAAAATGAAAAATTTATTAGCTTTGTTATCACCCTGTTGGTAACAACCTCATGCGCCTAATGGCTACAAAAGACATCTACTTTGTACCATTTGGCCAAGATGCACCAGAGAAAAAACCGAACTCAATGGTAGCTCGTATGGAGTTACTTGAAGATACAGTATTGGAAGCGCTACAAGGAAAACAATTACAACCTGTTGTTGTAGAAAAATTCAGATATATGAATTAAAAAACGAAAAAAACGTACAATTTTTGTTGAAACCATCATTCTTACTGTAGAATATGATAAAATTAACGTTATTAAGATTAGAGGGGGCATTGTAAGCTCCTTCTAATTCTAAGTTATAGAAGGATTGGTATCTAGAAAGGGGCATAGTGATGGAAAAGCAAAAAACTTTTCATGTCGCTGTAGTTGGAGCAACCGGCGCAGTTGGTGAACAAATGTTAAATACTTTAGAGAAACGAGAATTTCCAATTGGGAAGTTAACGTTACTTTCATCTAAACGATCTGCAGGTAAGAAACTTGTATTTAAAGGCGAAGAATTTACAGTTCAAGAGGCAACTCCTGAAAGTTTTGAAGGAGTAGATATTGCACTATTTAGTGCAGGTGGATCTGTATCGAAACAATTAGCGCCAGAAGCAGCAAAGCGCGGTGCAATTGTTGTTGATAATACAAGTGCATTCCGTATGACAGAAAACGTGCCACTTGTTGTACCTGAAGTAAATGAAAATGATTTAAAAGAACATAATGGTATTATTGCAAATCCAAACTGTTCTACAATTCAAATGGTAGTAGCTCTTGAACCAGTTCGCCAGCAATATGGTTTAAAACGAGTAATCGTTTCCACATATCAAGCTGTATCAGGTGCTGGTGCGGCAGCTATTGAAGAACTTCATGAACAATCACAAGCAATCTTAAATGGCGAAGAAGTAAAGGCGAATGTTTTACCTGTATCAGGTGACGAAAAGCATTTCCAAATCGCTTTTAATGCTATTCCACAGATTGATAAATTCCAAGATAATGGATTTACATTCGAAGAAATGAAAATGATTAATGAAACGAAAAAAATTATGCATATGCCTGAATTAGAAGTAGCTGCGACATGTGTACGTTTACCAGTTGTATCGGGTCATTCCGAGTCTGTGTACATTGAAGTAGATAAAGAAGGCGTAACAGTAGAAGAAATGAAAAACTTACTTGCAAATGCAGAAGGTATTGTACTGCAAGATAATCCAGCAGAGCAGTTATATCCAATGCCAGCTACTGCAGTAGGTAAAAATGAAGTATTCGTTGGAAGAATCCGTAAAGATTTAAATAATGATAAAGGATTCCACCTTTGGGTCGTATCTGATAACTTATTAAAAGGCGCTGCATGGAATTCTGTTCAAATTGCAGAGCGCTTAGTAAAATTACAATTAGTGTAAACGGCTAAGAGAAGGTGCAAAATATGAAAATTATTGTTCAAAAATTTGGTGGTACATCAGTACGTGATGACAATGGGCGCAAGCATGCGCTTCACCATATAAAAAAATCGTTAGCTGCTGGTTATAAAGTAGTTACTGTTGTATCAGCAATGGGCCGTAAAGGTGAACCGTATGCAACTGATACGTTATTAAGTCTTGTAAATCAAGAGGAACCTAATATTTCTAAACGTGAGCAAGATTTATTATTATCATGCGGAGAATTAATCTCAGCAATTGTTTTCTCTAACATGTTGAATGAGAATGGTATAAAAGCAGCAGCATTAAATGGTGCGCAAGCTGGTTTTGTAACGAATAATGACTTTACGAATGCTAAGATTATTGAAATGAATTGCGATCGTATACATGAAGAGTTACAAAATGTAGATGTTATCGTCGTGACTGGATTCCAAGGTCAAACGAAAAATGGAGATACGACAACACTTGGACGCGGAGGTAGTGATACCTCAGCTTCAGCATTAGGTGTTGCGCTTCATGCTGAATATATCGATATCTTCACAGATGTTGAAGGTGTTATGACTGCGGATCCTCGTATCGTAAAAGATGCACGTCATCTTCAAACTGTAACATATAACGAGATTTGTAACATGGCTTATCAGGGTGCGAAAGTTGTTCATCCGCGTGCGGTTGAAATTGCGATGCATGCAAAAGTACCACTTCGTGTACGTTCTACGTATTCTGATAGTGAAGGTACGCTTATTGCGGCATATGATGGTGCTACAAAAGGGCAGGATGTAGAAGAACGTCCTGTTACAGGGATTGCCCATGTGTCAAACGTAACGCAAATTAAAGTGCTTGCAAAAGAAACTGCATATGATTTACAACAACATGTGTTTAAAGAAATGGCTAATGAAGGGATTAGTGTGGACTTAATTAACATTTCTCCTACTGGTGTAGCTTACACAGTAAAGGATAGTGTATCAGCGCGTGCAGTTGAGGTTTTAAAGCACCTTGGATATGATCCAGTGGTGACAGAGCATTGTGCGAAGGTTTCTATCGTTGGTGCTGGAATGGCAGGTATTCCAGGGGTTACAGCGAAAATTGTCACAGCTTTAGCGGAAAAAGGTATTCAAATTCTGCAATCAGCAGATAGTCATACGACAATTTGGGTTCTTGTAAAAGAAGCCGATTTAGTGGAGGCTGTGAATGCATTACATAGTGCATTTGAGCTTTCAAAAGAAAAGCAACTGGAACAATAAGGAGTGAGATCATGATAGATTTTGGGACAATTGCAACCGCGATGGTAACACCGTTTGATAAAAATGGTAATATCGATTTTGCAAAGACAACGAAATTGGTAAATTATTTAATTGATAACGGTACAACAGCAATCGTGGTAGGAGGGACGACTGGAGAATCTCCTACATTAACATCAGAAGAAAAAGTAGCGTTATATCGCCATGTCGTATCTGTTGTCGATAAAAGGGTGCCCGTCATCGCTGGAACAGGTAGCAATAATACGCATGCTTCTGTCGATTTAACAAAAAAGGCAACTGAAGTTGGTGTTGATGCAGTTATGCTAGTGGCACCGTATTATAATAAACCGAGTCAAGAAGGGATGTACCAGCACTTTAAAACAATCGCTGAAAGCACTCCGCTTCCGGTAATGCTATATAATGTTCCAGGACGATCTATTGTACAAATCTCCGTTGATACAGTTGTTCGTTTATCAGAAATAGAAAACATTGTTGCGATTAAAGATGCAGGCGGCGATGTATTAACAATGACAGAAATCATTGAAAAAACAGCGGACGACTTTGCAGTATACAGCGGTGATGATGGTTTAACATTACCAGCTATGGCAATTGGAGCAAAAGGTATTGTTTCTGTAGCATCTCATGTTATCGGGAATGAAATGCAAGAAATGATTGCTGCATTCCAAGCTGGAGAGTTCAAAAAAGCGCAGAAATTACATCAATTACTAGTAAAAGTAACGGATGCACTATTTATGGCGCCGAGCCCAACACCAGTAAAAACAGCATTACAAATGGTGGGATTGGATGTAGGTTCTGTACGTTTGCCACTTCTTCCATTAACGGAAGAAGAAAGAATAACGTTACAATCCGTAATGCAATCTATTCCTCGTTAATAAAAATGACCTAGTGTGAAACTAGGTCATTTTTATTTTGACTAACTATATGTAAGTGATGAAAATTAGCTATAGTTAATAGGCTGTAATAAGAAGGGGATGGCAGGGGGGAGAATTAGTAAGAAACTGATTACAGAGATAAGATTTTTTTAGTGAATATCGTTTCATGTTTATGTAAAGAATTTACATGAATATTTTTCCATCAAACTCTTATTACGTAGGGAAAATAGTAAAACTGATATGAATTTTGCCCTCTTAAATTATAATCTCATTTTAGTGTCTTCTCTTGTCTTTCGCATAATTTAACTTGTGTTCTATTTCTTGTATCAGTTATAATATGGCTAAGTAGCTTAGTACGGGTATGCTTAGCAAAATTGGTAAAAATTAAGATTTAATGAAATTTTCATATCATATCGAATAAGATATTTGATTTATATAATGAAAGAGAGGTGAAACCTGGTTTAAAAAATTAACAAGGACATGATATCGCATAACGGTAAGGACATTCGTCTTGGACGGTGAATATATGGTGGTTGTAGAGTTTCCCCTGGTGTCTCTGCAATTTTAGTGAAATCAGTGTTTGCAAGATTTTTAAACCAGGCAACAACATGAAGAGAAAAGAGAATGAGTCTGTTAAAGTATTTGCTCTTGGCGGAGTAGGTGAAATCGGAAAAAACATGTACTGTGTTGAAATTGATTCTGAAATCTTTATTGTAGATGCCGGATTGATGTTCCCGGGAGATGAAATGTTTGGGATTGATATTGTTATTCCTGACATTACATATTTAGTAGAAAATCAAGAGCGAGTAAAAGGACTATTTATTACCCATGGTCATGAAGATCATATTGGTGGAATTGTTTATGTGCTTCGTAAATTATCTATTCCAGTATATGCGACGAAATTAACGGTAGGACTTATACAAGAAAAGCTTGGCGAAGCAGGAATGTTAGGCCGTGTAGACTTAAAAACAATTGACTCGAATTCAACAGTAGAGTTTAATTCAACAAATGTGTCATTCTTCGGAACGACACATAGTATTCCGGATTCTGTGGGTGTTTGTTTCCATACATCAAAAGGTGCTGTAGTATATACAGGAGACTTTAAATTTGATCAAACTCCAATCGGAAATAGTGGAGCAGATCTTGGGAAAATGGCGCAAATTGGAAATGAAGGCGTACTTTGCTTGTTATCTGATAGTACAAACGCTGAACGTCCTGGTTATACAGGTTCGGAAAAAGAAGTTGGTATAGAGATTTCTAAAGTATTCTATAGTTCAGAAGGACGTATTATTGTTGCTTCATTTGCCTCCAATGTACATCGTATTCAACAAGTGTTTGATGCAGCTGCTGAAACTGGAAGGAAAGTAGCGGTAGTAGGACGTAGCATGGTGAAAGTGGTAGATATTGCAAGACGTCTTGGTTATTTAGATGTTCCAGAAGGTATGGTTATTTCATTACAAGAAATAGACAATTTCCCGGAAAAAAAGGTAGCTATCTTAACGACTGGTAGTCAAGGGGAACCGATGGCAGCCCTTTCTAGAATGGCGAAACAAGCTCATAAACAAATTTCAATTCGTAAAGGTGATACTGTTATTATTGCAGCTTCTCCAATTCCAGGAAATGAAGTATCTGTATCAAAAATTATTGACTTGTTATTTAGATCTGGTGCTGAGGTTATTTATTACGGTGAAAGAAAAGTTCACGTTTCAGGTCATGGTAGCCAAGAAGAATTAAAGCTGATGATAAATTTAATGAAGCCGAAGTATTTTGTACCCGTACATGGTGAGTTCCGTATGCAAAAAGCACATGCGTATTTAGCGGAAGATGTAGGTATTGCGAGAGAGAATATCTTTATCGTAGAAAAAGGCGATGTAATTGCTTTTGGTGACGATGAAGCAAAATTAGCTGGTAAAGTGCAAGCTGGTAATGTTTTAATTGATGGATTAGGTGTAGGTGACGTCGGTAACATCGTTCTTCGAGATAGAAAGATGTTATCTCAAGATGGAATTTTAGTTGTTGTTGTAACACTTGGTAAGGATGAAAAGAAAATAATCTCTGGTCCAGAAATTATTTCACGCGGCTTTGTATATGTTCGTGAATCAGAAGCATTAATCGAACGATCCACAGATATTGTACGTATGATTGTTGAACAATCAATTAAAGAATATACAATTGAATGGTCTATGTTGAAACAAAATATTCGTGAATTATTAGGGCAGTTCTTGTACGAAGAAACGAAGAGAAAGCCAATGATTTTACCGATTATTATGGAAGTATAAAGAAGGTCACCTTTACAGGTGATCTTTTTCTTTTTTAACCCTATCGAATGAAATTCATAACTTAAGAAATAATAGTTATATACGAGTGAAAGGGGATGCGATATGACAGAACGTGATCGTTATACAAATGAAGAAAAAGAAGCTGAGCCGAAAGAAGTTCCAAAAGAGGCTTCTATAGTGGAGAAAATTCAGCAACTTGGACAGACAAATGTACCACAAATGAATGAATCGCGTATTCATTGCTTAACAATTGTTGGGCAGGTGGAAGGTCATATTCAGTTGCCACCACAAAATAAAACAACAAAATATGAACACATCATTCCGCAAATTGTCGCGATTGAACAAAATCCAAAAATTGAAGGTTTACTGTTAATATTAAATACAGTTGGGGGTGACGTTGAAGCTGGATTAGCGATTTCTGAAATGGTGGCTTCGCTTTCAAAACCAACTGTATCTCTTGTTTTAGGAGGAGGGCATTCAATCGGTGTACCGATTGCGGTCTCAACTGATTATTCATTTATTGCCGAAACAGCGACGATGACAATTCATCCAATTCGTTTAACAGGTCTTGTTATAGGTGTGCCACAAACATTTGAGTATTTGGATAAAATGCAAGAAAGAGTCATTCGATTTGTGACAAAGCATTCGAAAGTAACGGAAGATCGTTTTAAAGAGCTTATGTTTGCAAAAGGGAATTTGACGCGAGATATTGGGACGAATGTAATAGGTGGAGATGCAGTGAAGTATGGTCTTATAGATGGTGTCGGTGGTATTGGTAGCGCACTTCGAAAATTAAACGAATTAATTGATGAACGCAAGGATAATAGTACAGAAGGGACAATGCTACAATGATTTTATATACAATTATGCCAGAGCAACTTGTGTATCCGGCCGATTATTCACAATGCGAAAGCCAAAAAGTTGTGAATATAAATGGCGTGGAATTAGTGGTTTCTGAGGAGGATAATCAATGTTACTCTATTGTACGTGTATTAAGTACGAATCCGTCTCACTACCTAGAGTTTGAGCCTGGACAGAAAATTACCTTTTAGCAAAAAGAAGGATTTTGTTTAGGAGCTATGGTATAATATAAAAAACAAGACGGTTGAGCAGCCATGAGTAGGCTGCTTTCTTCTGTTTATTTAACATTTTACAAGAAGTGTAAAAATAGAAGATATAAAGACCTGAAAAATAGAGAGAAAGACATGTAAGTAGATCTTTTTTATAAGAAAGTTGTACTTAATTTCTAGAACACGAGGTGAAGAAATGGCAAAACAAAAGCAAAGAGGGACGAAGGCTAAGGCAAGACGTACGATAAAGCCAACTTTGTATTATGAAATCGTCGGGTTGACTCTTTTTGCACTTTCGATTATTACGATTTTACAGCTAGGTGTTGTAGGGAAATCGTTTGTGTTATTTTTTCGCTTCTTCTTTGGTGAGTGGTACATAATTGGTGTGTTAGGTGTAATAGCTTTATCTGTTGCGTTTGTAATAAAGCGGGGATGGCCCAACCTTTTAAATAAACGGCTAATAGGTGTTTATTTAATTGTACTAGCAATATTAATGTTTAGTCATATTACATTATTTAACCTGCTTACGAAAGATGGAGCTGTGCAAAATACTTCTGTAATTGTTAGTACAAAAGATTACTTCTTCCTTGAAATGAAAAAGGGCCCGGATAGTGTTCATTTAGGTGGTGGTATGTTCGGTGCATTGATGTTCGCAACGTGCTACTTCTTATTTGACGAAGTAGGGGCATATATCATTGGAATTATTTTAGTTATTCTTGGAATACTTTGTATAACAAATAAACATATTGGAGAAGTACTTGCTCCGGTAGGGAGAATTCTTAGAAGTCAGTTTCAAGTAATGCAAGGGGATTATAAAGATTGGAAATCTCAAAGGGTCGCCGAGCAAACTGAAAAGAAAAAAACAACAAGAAGCAAGAGGCGTGAACGTGTTGCTGAACAAGAAGAAGCTATTGAGCCAGTAGAAGAAATAGAAATTGGTCCACCAATTATTTCGAATTTTACTGAGAATTATCCAGTACGTGAAGAGACGGAAAAGCAGATAGAAGAAAATGATTTAATCACTCCTCCGTTTATTGAAGAGGCAGTTCCGCCTGCGCCAGAAGAACAACCTCACAAGAAACGAGGAGAAAAAATCGTTGAATCGCTAGAAGGTGAAACGAAAGCACCTCCTATGCAATTTTCTAATGTGGAAAATAAAGATTATAAGCTTCCTTCGCTTGATATATTAAAGTTTCCCCAAAATAAGCAAGTTACAAATGAAAATGCGGAAATTTATGAAAATGCTCGTAAATTGGAACGTACATTCCAAAGTTTTGGTGTGAAAGCGAAAGTAACAAAAGTACATAGAGGTCCTGCAGTTACGAAATATGAAGTGTATCCTGATATGGGAGTAAAGGTAAGTAAAATTGTTAGTTTAAGTGATGATTTAGCGCTTGCTTTAGCAGCGAAAGACATTCGTATTGAAGCACCTATTCCCGGGAAATCAGCTGTAGGGATTGAGGTTCCGAATTCAGAAGTTTCTATGGTAACGCTGAGAGAAGTTCTTGATTCAAAGGCGAATAACCACCCAGAAGAGAAGTTATTAATCGGTCTTGGACGTGATGTTACAGGAGAGGCTGTATTGGCACGTTTAAATAAAATGCCCCATTTATTAGTAGCTGGTGCGACTGGTAGTGGAAAGAGTGTATGTATTAATGGAATTATTGTAAGTATTTTAATGCGTGCAAAACCGCATGAAGTAAAATTAATGATGATTGATCCGAAAATGGTAGAGTTAAATGTATATAACGGTGTTCCGCACTTATTAACACCAGTCGTAACTGATCCGAAAAAAGCATCACAGGCTTTGAAGAAAGTTGTGAGTGAAATGGAGCGTCGTTATGAATTATTCGCGCATAGCGGTACGCGTAACATTGAAGGATATAATGATTATATTAAAGAACATAATAGCCAATCGGAAGCGAAACAACCTGAATTACCATATATTGTAGTAATTGTGGACGAGTTAGCTGATTTAATGATGGTTGCTTCTTCGGATGTAGAAGATGCGATTATGCGTTTAGCGCAAATGGCACGTGCTGCTGGTATTCATTTAATTATTGCGACTCAGCGCCCGTCAGTTGATGTTATCACAGGTGTTATTAAAGCGAATATTCCATCGCGTATTGCATTTGCTGTATCTTCCCAAATAGATTCTCGAACGATTCTTGACGGTGGTGGTGCAGAAAAGTTGCTAGGTCGTGGAGATATGTTATTCATACCAATTGGTGCATCGAAACCTGTTCGTGTACAAGGGGCATTTTTATCAGATGATGAAGTTGAGAGAGTCGTAGAAGCTGTTATTGCGCAGCAAAAAGCGCAATATCAAGAGGATATGATTCCACAAGATGTTCCTGAAACAAAGCAGGAAGTAGAAGATGAATTATACGATGAAGCGGTTCAGCTTGTAGTAGAAATGCAAACAGCATCTGTTTCTATGTTACAACGTAGATTTAGAGTAGGATATACGCGAGCAGCTCGTTTAATTGATGCCATGGAAATGAATGGTGTAGTAGGCCCTTATGAAGGTAGTAAACCAAGGGGAGTACTCATTAAAGATGTGCAAGAAAAAAGTTCTTAAAAAAAGCCTAATTGTTTTTACAATTAGGCTTTTTTATATGCTGTTTTTGTTATATACTATAGTCACTGGCTAAGAAAGGGCTTACATTTTTAAGGGTCCTTTAGAATACGAATGCTTATCGTTTTGATTTTCAAAACGTTCGATATTTAATGTAGAAAAATGTTGAAATCTGTTGACACATATGGGAGCAAGTGGTAAGATTACTTCGAAAAGAATCACTGCCTCATATAATCTTGGAGATAAGGTCCATAAGTTTCTACCTGGCAACCATGAATTGCTAGACTATGAGGGGAAAAGTGTGTAACAAAGGATGTAAGGAATCTTTGTGCCGAACTTTTTCTCTATATGAGAAATGTTTATGGTACAAAGTTTTTTTTATGGAATAAAGTGTGAAAATTTCATCTTGAAAAATTATTAATATTTATTCGATAATTACGCTTATTTTTAGTATTTAGTAATTTATACTATGTTGTAAGTTGAAAAAAGAGAAAAGAAGTCTTACATCAGAGGTCGAATAATTGAAATGCGGGGGAGTCTTATGTCAGTAAAATCCGATAGTCGTCACCTATATTTGCGGGTGATTGATCACATCAAAGGAAAAATTAAAGATGGGGCTTACAAAGAAAAACAAAAGTTACCTTCAGAGTTTGATCTAGCGAAAGAACTTGGTGTAAGTAGGGCAACTTTAAGGGAAGCACTACGTATTTTAGAAGAAGAAAATGTTGTTATTCGTAGACATGGTGTAGGGACATTTGTAAATGCGAAGCCGTTATTTTCTTCCGGAATAGAGCAACTTTCTAGTATTACAGATATGATTTCTAGTGTGGGGAAAACACCAGGAACAATCTTTTTATCATCATCTACAACAACTTTAACAGAAGAAGAAAAAGAGAAATTTAATTGTGAAGATGCTTTTAGCGCAGTAATGATTGAACGTGTTCGTACAGCGGATGGGGAACCAGTTGTATATTGTATTGATAAACTGGCAAAAGAGATATTACCAGATTTATCGGGATACAATGAGGAATCGCTGCTTACAGTAATACATAATAATACGCACAAGCGTATCACATACGCAGTTGCTCACATTGAACCGATTGGTTATCACCCGAAAATTTCACCGATTTTAGAATGTGAACCTGAAACGGCACTGCTAGTTTTAAAACAAATGCACTATGATCAAAATGATGAGCCAATCTTATATTCTATTAATTACTTTAGAGCTGATAAGTTTAGCTTCCACGTATTAAGAAAACGTATGTAGGGAAGTTCCTTTTTAGGGAGGTGACAGCAAGAAGTAAGGGACAGCAGCGTATGAATCATTAGACAAAACATTTCAGGAGGGGTTTCTAGTATGAAGAAAAAAACAGGTCTTTTATTATCGTTAACGTTAGCAGCAAGTACAGTGTTAGGTGCATGTGGTAACTCGGATAAAGCGGATAGTGACAAAAAAGGGGATAAAGAGTTTAAGGTTGGTATGGTTACAGATGTTGGGGGCGTTGATGACAAATCATTTAACCAATCTTCTTGGGAAGGATTACAACAGTTTGGTAAAGATAATGGATTAAAAGAGAAGACAAATTATCGTTATCTTCAATCTGAAAAAGAAGCGGATTATATTCCGAACTTAAAGAAATTTTCAAAAGATAAGTATGATTTAGCTTTCGGTATTGGGTATAAATTAGAGGGAGCAATTAAAGAAGTAGCAAAAGAATCTCCAAAACAACAATTTGCAATTGTTGATACTGTTGTAGATGCACCAAACGTAACAAGTATTACATTTAAAGATCATGAAGGGTCATTCCTTGTAGGTGCGGTGGCAGCTATGTCAACAAAATCGAATAAAGTAGGATTTGTTGGTGGAATGAAGAGTGATTTAATTAGTAAATTCGAGAATGGATTTAAAGCTGGTGCTAAGGCAGTGAATCCAAATATTGAAATCGTATCTGAATATGCTGAAGCATTCGATAAGCCTGAAAAAGGTACAGTTCTTGCGTCAGCAATGTATGGTCAAGGCGTAGATGTTATTTATCATGCTGCTGGTGGTACAGGTAATGGTGTATTCACTGAAGCGAAAAACCGTAAGAAAAAAGGTGAAAACGTTTGGGTAATCGGTGTTGACCGTGACCAAAATCAAGAAGGTATGCCTGAAAACGTAACATTAACTTCAATGGTAAAACGTGTTGATATCGCTGTACAAAAAGTAGCAAAAGAAGCGAAAGATGGAAAATTAAAAGGTGGTAAAATTGAAGCGTTTGGCTTAAAAGATGACGGTGTTGGTATTGCAAAAACAACTGATAACGTGAAAAAAGTTAACCCTGAGATTTTAACAAAAGTAGAAGAATTTGAAAAGAAAATTACAGCTGGAGAAATTAAAGTACCAGCTACAGATAAAGAATATAAAGAATATGAAGCTTCTCTAAAAAAATAAAGATAGAGAAATAGCAAAGGTTAGTTCTTAGAACTAACCTTTGTATGTATAAAACTTCCAAATTGCTTAATAAGTTAATAGTGTAATAGGGGAATGTTCCCTGTTAAAAGGAGGAACGAAATGGAATACGTAATTGAGATGAATAATATTACGAAAGTATTCCCAGGCATTGTAGCGAATGATGATATTACGCTGCAAGTAAAACAGGGAGAAATACATGCTTTACTTGGAGAAAATGGTGCAGGGAAATCCACATTGATGAATGTACTATTCGGTTTGTATCAGCCAGAACAAGGTGAAATTAAAATTAAAGGAACACCTGTAAAAATTACAAATCCGAATATTGCGAATGATCTTGGTATTGGGATGGTCCATCAACATTTTATGCTTGTTCATAATTTTACAGTTACAGAGAATATCATTCTCGGTAATGAACCGAAGAAAAAAGGGAAAATAGCTGTTGAAGAAGCTGCTAAAGAGATTCAAAGGTTGTCTGAACAATATGGTTTAGCTGTAGATCCATACGCGAAAATACAGGATATTTCTGTTGGTATGCAACAGCGTGTTGAAATTTTAAAAACACTTTACCGTGGAGCGGAAATTTTAATATTTGATGAACCGACTGCAGTGTTAACACCACAAGAAATTCATGAATTGATTCAAATTATGAAAAAGCTTGTGCAAGAAGGAAAATCTATCATTCTTATTACTCATAAATTGAAAGAAATTATGGAAGTTTGCGATCGTTGTACAATTATTCGCAAAGGAAAAGGGATTGGAACTGTTGACGTTGCAAATACGGATGAACATAAACTTGCAGAATTAATGGTCGGACGTCAAGTGAATTTTAAAACAGAAAAAATAGACGCTACGCCCAAAGAAGAGGTACTTTCTATTGCAAATCTTGTTGTTCACGATGCACGCCAACTGCCTGCTGTAAAAGGCCTTGACTTAACTGTTCGTGCGGGGGAAATTGTTGGTATTGCAGGAATCGATGGAAATGGACAAAGCGAATTAATAGAGGCAATTACTGGTTTACGAAAAGTTGAGTCAGGTTCTATTGCAATTAAAGGGAAAGAAATAACGAATTGGCCTGTTCGAAGAATTACAGAAGAAGGAATTGGTCATATTCCAGAAGATCGTCATAAGCACGGACTAGTTCTTGATTTTTCTGTTAGAGACAATATAGTTTTGCAAACGTACTATAAAAATCCATTTTCAAAGAAGGGGATTTTAAACTTTAGCAAAATCACAGGGAAAGCGAAGGCACTTATTGAACAGTTCGATGTACGTACACCTAGCGAACAAACATTAGCGCGTGCTCTATCTGGTGGGAATCAGCAGAAAGCTATTATTGCACGTGAAGTAGATCGTAATCCGGATTTATTAATTGCAGCACAGCCAACACGTGGTTTAGATGTAGGTGCAATTGAATTTATTCATAAAAAATTAATCGAGCAGAGAGATAATGGGAAAGCGGTTCTTCTTTTATCTTTAGAATTAGAAGAAATTTTAAATGTGAGTGATCGGGTTGCGGTTATCTATGAAGGGAAAATTGTAGCAATTGTGAATGCGAAAGGCACAAATGAACAACAGCTTGGTTTGCTAATGGCTGGAGGAACAGAGAAAGAGCAGGTGGGTACAAATGGCTAAAAAACTTTTAACAGAGCGAACGATAAATATTTTAGTCCCAGTACTATCCGTTATTTTTGGTTTAATTGTTGGAGCGATTGTAATGCTGGTTAGTGGCTATGATCCAATTGTTGGTTATAGTGCGCTTTGGACAGGTATGTTCGGCAGTGCTAGTGCGATTGGTGAGACACTTCGCACTATGATACCACTTATTCTTGCTGGATTATCGGTGGCGTTTGCATTTCGTACAGGTTTATTTAATATCGGGGTAGAGGGTCAACTATTAGTTGGTTGGCTTGCGGCAGTTTGGTTCGGTTATGCGGTCTCACTACCAGCGTTTCTTCATATTCCATTATCTATTTTATTTGCAGCAATGGTGGGTGGAATATGGGGCTTTATTCCTGGTTATTTAAAAGGGAAGTTTAAGGTTAATGAAGTTATTGTAACAATAATGATGAACTATATCGCGTTATATGTAACGTATGACATAATTAAACGCTTTTTACATGAGGGCAATGATAAAACATACGATATTAAAGCGAGTGCATCTTTATCTTCAGATTGGTTAGCTGCAATAACTGATGGTTCACGTCTTCACTGGGGAATTATTGTAGCAATTTTAGTAGCAATCTTAATGTGGTTCTTATTAGATCGAACAACTCTAGGTTATGAATTAAAGTCAGTAGGATTTAATCAACATGCTTCTCAATATGCAGGTATGAAGGTTTCTCGTAATGTAGTATTCTCCATGACAATTGCTGGTGCATTTGCTGGGATTGGTGGAGCAATGGAAGGGCTAGGAACATTCCAAAGCATGACAGCAATGTCTTCATTTACAGGGATTGGATTTGACGGAATTGCCGTAGCGCTTCTTGGAGGAAATAATCCATTTGGTATTATCCTTTCAGCATTGTTATTTGGTGGTTTGAAAAGTGCTTCCCCTCAAATGAACTTTGAGGCAGATGTACCATCAGAACTTATTAACGTAATTATTGCATGTATTATCTTCTTTGTTGCATGTAGTTATGTTTTAAGATGGGCGCTTACACGCATGAGCAGGAGGGGAAATAAATGAGCTTTTTAGATATATTAGCCATTCTTGTGACAGGTACGTTATATACATCAGCACCTTTAATTTTTACAGCATTAGGTGGTGTATTTAGTGAACGATCAGGTGTTGTAAATATTGCGTTAGAAGGACTAATGCTATTTGGTGCATTTGTTGGAATTGTTACAACCTTATTAATGGGTGATACTTGGGGAACGATGACTCCATGGATTGCATTACTATTTGCGGCAATTGGTGGTGGATTATTTGCATTACTTCACGCGGTAGCATCTATTACGTTCCGTGCTGATCAGGTTGTAAGTGGTGTAGCGATTAACTTCTTATCTCTTGGTTTAACAGTATTTGCGATTAAGAAGATTTTTGATAAAGGGCAGACAGATTTTATTCAATACCGTATTGAAAAAATCGATGTCCCAGGTCTATCAGATATTCCAGTTATCGGAAAAATATTTTTCTCAAACGTACCGTTAACATCGTATATTGCCATTATTTTAGCATTTGTTGTTTGGTACATTATTTATAAAACACCGTTCGGTCTTCGTCTACGTGCTGTTGGTGAACATCCAATGGCAGCAGATACGATGGGGATTAATGTATATAAAATGCGTTATATTGCAGTTTGTATATCTGGAATGTTTGCAGGAGTGGGTGGTGCGGTCTTCGCAATGTCGATTTCTGGTAACTTCTCAGGTGCTACAATTACTGGACAAGGTTTCTTAGCACTAGCAGCTATGATCTTTGGTAAATGGAATCCACTTGGTGCTCTTGGAGCCGCACTGTTCTTCGGATTTGCTCAATCACTTGGGATAACAGGTGGTACAATTCCTGTATTGAAAGAAATTCCAAGTGTATTCTTAACGATATTACCGTATGTATTTACAATATTAGCACTTGTTGGTTTTGTAGGCCGATCTGAAGCTCCGAAAGCATTAGGAACGCCTTATGAAAAAGGAAAACGATGAGTATTTAGAAAGTATAAAAAAAGCTCGCACATTAGTGCGGGCTTTTTTACATAGAATATATTTAATACGGAATTTTACTATGTTCCTTACATATTAAAGTTTTTAGAAAGACTCAAATGTAAGCATAATAAGGAAGAAAAGTTGATTTTTTATTTCTAAAAACTGTATATTGAAGAGGAATATTCCTACATACGTAAAGGAGGGCTATTAATGAAACTAATGGAACAGCAACTGCATGAATTAGGTGGCTTGCGAGTACATATTATTCCGACTGATAAATTTAAAACAAATACCTTTGTATTTCGTTTTAAAGCACCTTTAAATGAGGAGACGGTGACAGAGCGTGCCCTATTGCCGTACGTATTGCAAAGTGCGACAGAAAAACTGCCTTCTGTAATTCGTCTTCGTCAATATTTAGAAGAATTATATGGATCTTCTTTAGCGGTAGATGTAAGTAAAAAAGGGGAAGACCATATCATCTCTATTTATGTAGACATTGCAAATGAAACATATTTACGCGATGCACCACCGTTATTTGAAAAAGCGATTTCTATGTTATCTGATATTGTTTTACATCCAGCAACAGAAGGGGACGGTTTTCTATCTTCTATTGTAGAAAGTGAGAAACGAGCACTCTTGCAACGAATTGAAG
Source organism: Bacillus sp. FSL P2-0099 (assembly GCF_038007445.1). Lineage (NCBI taxonomy): Bacteria > Bacillati > Bacillota > Bacilli > Caryophanales > Bacillaceae > Bacillus > Bacillus sp. FSL P2-0099. Next base: position 3,707,883 of record NZ_JBBOXE010000001.1, on the reverse strand, counting down.
CTACTTATGATGATAAAATGCGTTATGCAAATGAGCGTTTAATTGCAGAAATGTGCAAAGTAGAACCATATCGCTTAAGTGCAAATGGAAAAAAAGAAAGTGTTGCTTCTATTACAAATGAAAGTTTGTATCAATATTATCAAAAAGTGTTAGCTGAAGATGAAATGGATTTATATATCATTGGTGATATTTCAGAAGATGCTGTGGGGCTTGTAAATAAGTATTTTTCGATTTCACCTCGCGCTATGAAAGAGAGAAATGTACTTCTTCATAAACGAAATAATGAAGAAAAAGAAATTGTTGAAAAACAAGAACTAAAGCAAAGTAAATTAAATATCGGCTATCGCACATTCATTACGTATAAAGATGAAGATTATTTTGCATTACAATTGTTTAACGGATTATTTGGAGGGTTTTCTCATTCGAAGTTATTCGTAAATGTCCGTGAAAAAAATAGTTTAGCGTACTATGCAGCATCGAGATTTGAAAGTCATAAAGGTTTGCTCTTCGTTATGTCTGGAATTGAAGCGAAGAACTTTGAAAAAGCTGTTGAAATTATTAAAGAACAGATGAAAGCAATGCAAAGCGGTGATTTTTCAGAGGAAGAGATTCAGCAAACGAAAAGTGTAATTCAAAATCAAATCTTAGAGGCAATTGATACACCACGTGGTTTTGTTGAAATGCTTTATCACGGGGTGATTTCAGAGCGTACGCGTCCAGTTGAAGAATGGCTAACGGGCATAGAAAGCGTGACGAAAGAAGAGATTGTGAAAGTTGCTAATAATATTGAACTAGATACAATTTACTTTTTACATGGAACGGAGGGAGAATAAATGGAGAAAATTGTGTATGAGCAATTAAAAGAGACGCTATATTATGAAAAACTTCCGAATGGATTAGACGTATATATCTTACCGAAACAAGGCTTCAATAAAACATTTGCAACATTTACGACGAAGTACGGTTCTGTTGATAATACATTTGTACCGCTTGGAAAAGAAGACATGACTCGTGTACCAGATGGAATTGCTCATTTCCTTGAGCATAAATTGTTTGAAAAAGAGGACCATGACGCGTTTCAATTGTTTAGTAAACAAGGTGCTTCAGCGAACGCTTTTACATCTTTTACAAGAACCGCTTATCTCTTTTCCTGTACATCAAATGTAGAGAGAAATTTAAATACACTGTTAGACTTTGTACAAGAACCGTATTTCTCTGAAAAAACGGTTGAAAAAGAAAAAGGTATTATCGGTCAAGAAATTCAAATGTACCAAGATAACCCAGACTGGCGTTTATACTTTGGATTAATCGATAGTTTGTTTGTGAAACATCCAATTAAAATTGATATTGCAGGGACGATTGAGTCTATTAGTAAGATTACAAAAGACCTACTGTATGAATGTTATGAGACTTTTTACCATCCGAGCAACATGTTATTATTTGTTGTTGGAGCGATTGATCCTGAAAAAACAATGGATTTAGTTCGTGAAAATCAAGCGAAAAAAGATTACGAAAATCAACCAGAAATCGTTCGCTCTTTTGAAGAGGAACCAGAAGAAGTAAATGAAAAGAAAAAGATTATTTCAATGCCTGTTCAAACTCCAAAATGTTTAGTTGGTATTAAGGCAACGAATTTAAAAGAAAAAGGGCAAGCTCTGTTAAAACAAGAAATTGCGCTTACATTACTTTTAGATTATTTATTTGGAAAAGGGTCAGTTCATTACGAATCTTTATATAATGAAGGTCTTATTGATGATTCGTTCTCGTATGACTATACAGAAGAAAATAACTTCGGTTTTGCAATGGTTGGTGGAGATACGAAGCACCCTGATGAATTGGCAGAGCGATTAAAAGGTATTTTACTACAAACGAATTATGATCAGTTAGATGAGACTGCGCTGGAACGGGTGAAGAAAAAGAAAATTGGTGGATTTTTACGATTGTTGAATTCACCTGAATATATTGCAAATCAGTTTACACGATATGCGTTTAATGAATCTAGTTTATTTGATGCTCTTACAGTGTTAGAAGGATTAACTGTTCAAGACCTACAACAAGCAGCAAAAACATTATTAGTTGAAGAGAAAATGAGTGTCTGCCAAGTGTTACCAAAAAAATGAAGTGATATGTGAATAAAAAACGCAGTATCTATATCCCTCATCTAACGTTTGGTTATTGCCAAATGGTAAGATGAGGGTATTATTTATTTATACATAAAAAGATAAGAGAGGGAATTTATGAAAAAGTATGCATTAGTAACTGGAGGAAGCGGAGGGATTGGCTCTGCTATTTCGAAGCAGTTAATCGAGGATGGTTATACAGTCTATATTCATTACAATAAAAACGAAGAGAAGATAAGGAGGTTACAAAAGGAGTTTGATGCAGTGATTCCTGTGCAAGCAAATTTAGCTTCTATCGATGGAGCAGAGAAATTGTGGGGACAAATTGAACATCCTATTGATGTTATTGTATACGCAGCTGGAAAGAGTATATTTGGATTAGTAACGGATGTTACGAATGAAGAATTAGATTATATGGTGGAGCTTCAAGTGAAGAGTGTATATAGACTTTTATCGATGGCGCTTCCACCGATGATCGGGCGGAGAAGTGGTAATGTTGTTGTTATTTCATCCATTTGGGGGCAAATAGGAGCGTCTTGTGAGGTGCTGTACTCAATGGTGAAAGGTGCACAAAATTCATATGTGAAGGCTTTAGCGAAAGAAGTTTCTCTAAGTGGATTGCGCGTTAATGCGGTAGCGCCAGGTGCGATCGAAACAGAAATGTTAAATGTATTTTCAGAAGATGATAAAAATGAAATTGCTGAAGATATTCCATTAGGTAGAATAGGACTACCCGAAGAGGTAGCAAAAACAGTCTCCTTCCTCGTTTCGCCAGGAGCTTCTTATATTACGGGGCAAATTATCGGAGTGAATGGCGGTTGGCATTGCTAAAAAATTCTTACATAAAAAACAAGAAATTGTACAAATTAAGCATGATTCTATTACTAAAATAGTGAGGTGCTTAAACATGTCAGTGTTAGATAATTTTGATCAGTGGAAGAGCTTTTTAGGAGAACGTTTAGAACAAGCGGGGGGAAAAGGGCTTGATGGTGGTGCCGTATCAGATATGGCATTTCGTGTTGGTGATTATTTAGCAAATGAAGTAGAAGCGCGCAACGATCAAGAAAAATTATTGTCTGAGCTTTGGAAAGTTGCTGATGAACAAGAGCAACATACAATTGCAAATTTAATGGTGAAGTTTGTACAACATAAGTAAAAGTAGAGAGGAGCTTCTCCTCTCTACTTTTTTTGTATAGTAATTAGGAGGAATAGATTATACATTTAGCTTCCCTATTAAGGTGAAATCATATAATATAGTACGTAGGTGTAAAGTAAGCGTAGGGGAGTGATCTTGGATGATTGAATGGTATTTTGAATATGAAATACATAAAAACCGACCTGGCTTACTTGGTGACGTTTCTTCGTTAATCGGTATGCTTGGCATCAATATTGTCACAATTAATGGTGTAGATAATGCACGACGTGGACTTTTGCTTATGTGTGATAATCAAGAACAAATCTCTAGACTTGAATCAATTTTAAATACGATGGATAATATAACGGTAACGAAATATCGTCCGCCAAAGCTTAGAGATAAGCTAGCAGTTAGACATGGTAGGTACATACAACGAGATGCAGATGATAAGAAAACATTTCGATTTGTGCGTGATGAATTAGGATTGCTTGTAGACTTTATGGCGGAGATAATGAAAAAAGAAGGTCATAAATTAATTGGGATACGAGGAATGCCTCGTGTCGGAAAAACAGAATCTATTGTTGCCGCAAGTGTTTGTGCAAATAAGAGATGGTTATTCGTATCATCTACTCTCATTAAGCAAACTGTTCGTAGCCAATTGATTGAAGATGAGTATAGCGACGATAATATTTTCATACTAGATGGAATTGTGTCGACAAAGCGTGCAAATGAAAGACACTGGCAGCTCGTTCGTGAAATCATGAGATTGCCTGCAACGAAAGTTGTGGAACATCCGGATGTGTTTGTGAGTCAGTCAGAATACACATTGGATGATTTTGATTATATTATCGAATTGCGTAACGATTATGATGAAGAAATTCAATATAATTTAGTAGATGAAATTGAGCAAGGTACGCAAAACAATTTCTCTATGTTCGACTTTTAAAGAAATATTGAGGTGTTAGTAGTGACGGAATTAGGACAAAAGCTGACAGAAGCAAGAGAAGCGAAAGGCTTATCTATTGATCAGCTGCATGAGATTACAAAAATTCAAAAACGCCATTTAGTAGCGATTGAAGAAGGCAATTATGATGTGTTGCCAGGAGCTTTTTATGCGCGTGCATTCATTAAACAATATGCAGATGCTGTTGGATTAAATGGAGAGGAATTGCTTGTGGAATATCAGAGTACGATACCACAGTCTGAAAAACGTGAAGTTCCACAAGTATCAACTGGACAAAAAACACAAGAAACAATGCAAAAATCTTCATCATGGCCAATTGCGGATCATATGCCCAAAATTTTGATTGCGTTGTTAGTAATCGCATTTGGAGTGGTAGTCTGGTTTGTTATTCAAGCGTTAACTGGAAAAGATGATAGGCAAGTTCAAAATGCTCAAAGTGAGAAAATTGAGGTTCAAAAAGCAAAAAATTCTCCGTTAGATACGAAGAAAGATGAAGCGAAAGCGGAAGAACCAAAAAAAGAAGAACCAAAAAAAGAAGAACCAAAAAAAGAAGAACCAAAGAAAGAAGAGCAACCAGCGCAACCAACGCAACCAACTGGACAACAAGAAGTGAAGGTAGTTGGAACGAGTGGTAAGGTATCTACTTTGGAAATTCATAATAATAAAACATTAGAACTGGAAATTTCGGCGAAGGGTGCAAGCTATGTAGATGTTAAAGATGATGCGGGTAACGAAATTCTAAACACTACAGTACAAAGTGGTCAAACAGAAAAACGTGATTTATCAACAGTAAAAGAAGTGCGGCTTAATATTGGAAGTGCACCAAATGTTGAAATTAAACTGAATGGCCAAGTGGTTACTTTCCCATTAGATCCAGCAAAAGAATATCACCAAAGATTGGTGATAAAAAACCAAGGGATAGGGCAAGCTGCGCAATAACAGTCATCGCTTCGATGACTTTTTTCAATGAACAAATGTTTTTGACATGATGGAGGAATAGCTGTGAATTTACCAAATAAAATTACAATATCTAGAATCTTCTTAATTCCAATTTTTATGGTAATTATGTTAGCGCCCTTTGAGTGGGGCTCATTTATAATTGGTGATGTAGAGTTACCAATTCAACATTTAGTAGGGGCACTTATCTTTATTATTGCTTCGGCTACAGATTGGATTGATGGACATTATGCAAGAAAGTATAATCTTGTAACGAATTTAGGGAAATTCCTTGACCCGTTAGCAGATAAATTACTTGTTTCGGCAGCACTTATCACATTGGTAGAAATGCAATATGTACCTGCTTGGATCGTTATTGTAATTATAAGCCGTGAGTTTGCAGTAACAGGTTTACGCCTTGTACTTGCTGGGACAGGAGAAGTAGTTGCAGCAAATCAGCTAGGGAAAATTAAGACATGGACACAAATTATTGCGATTGCAGCATACTTATTACATGATGTACCGTTAAATCTACTTCATATTCCAGTTGCAGATATTTTCATATGGATTGCGTTATTCTTTACCGTTATTTCAGGATGGGATTATTTCTGGAAAAATAAAGATGCTTTTGTAAACTCAAAATAGAAGTTTATGGGGGAATTGGGATGAATGCTGAAATTATTGCGGTTGGAACGGAATTATTACTTGGACAAATTGCAAATACAAATGCCCAGTTTTTATCTGAAAAGTTAGCTTCAATCGGAATTAACGTGTACTACCATACTGTTGTTGGGGATAATAACAAGCGATTACAGAAGGCAATTGAATTGGCTGAAGAACGAGCTGATATGCTCATTTTCACAGGTGGATTAGGACCGACAAAAGATGATTTAACGAAAGAAACAATAGCGTCTAGTTTAGATGAAGAGCTTGTGTATGATGAAAAGGCATTAACATCGATAAGCGATTATTTTAAGCGTACAGGCCGTGAATTTACGGAGAATAATAAAAAGCAGGCGCTCGTTTTAAATGGATCGACTGTATTTGCGAATGATCACGGTATGGCGCCTGGTATGGGATTAAATACGAACGGAAAAGTTTATATTTTATTACCAGGACCACCAAAAGAAATGAAGCCGATGTATATAAGTTACGTAGAGCCTTTTTTATGTAAGTTTACAACGGGGGAAAATATTTATTCTCGTGTTCTTCGTTTTTTTGGTATTGGGGAATCTCAATTAGAGGTGAAAGTTCAAGATTTAATTGATGGACAAACGAACCCAACCATTGCACCACTTGCAAATGATGGAGAAGTGACATTACGTTTAACTGCCAAACATTATGATGCTGATGAGGCGGAGAAACTGATTCAGCATGTGGAAGATTTGATTTTAGAAAGAGTAGGAGAATTTTTCTACGGATATGACCAAGATTTCCTTCATTACAAGGCAATAAGGCTATTGAAGGAAAAAGGGTTAACTTTAGCGTGTGCAGAAAGTTTAACAGGTGGTCTTTTTGGAAATCAAGTAACAGAAAATGCTGGTGTTTCGTCTGTATTTAAAGGCGGTGTCATTTGTTATCAAAATGATGTGAAGCAACAAATTTTACATGTACCTGAAGAAGTGTTACGTACTGATGGCGCGGTTAGTAAACAGTGTGCTCGCTATCTTGCTGAAAATGTAAAGGAACTGTTAAAAGCAGATATCGGAATTAGTTTCACTGGGGTGGCTGGACCGGATGCTTCAGAGCATAAAGAACCAGGAACAGTATTTATTGGATTGGTGATTAAAGATGAACCAGCTGTAGTCTTCTCGCTTAATTTAAGTGGAAGTCGTCAACAAATTAGAGAACGCTCTACAAAATATGGATTTTATCATTTATTTAAAAAGCTAGAAGAGATATAAATTTCTTCTAGTTTTTTTTGTTGGAAAACCTAGTTTTATTCGATATAAAATAAAAAAACGAATAAATGTTCGATTTTTGTTGGCAAATTGAATTGAAAATAGGTATAATAAGATTAGCAATTTAGTTAAGGAGGAATTTTGAATGAGCGATCGTCAAGCGGCATTAGATATGGCGTTAAAACAAATAGAGAAGCAATTCGGTAAAGGTTCAATTATGAAATTAGGAGAACAAGCGGAGCGTAGAATTTCTACAATTTCAAGTGGTTCTTTAGCACTTGATGTGGCACTAGGGGTAGGCGGATACCCACGTGGCCGTGTTATTGAAATTTATGGACCTGAAAGTTCAGGTAAAACAACAGTTTCATTACACGCAATCGCGGAAGTACAGCGTCAGGGTGGACAAGCAGCGTTCATTGATGCGGAACATGCAATGGATCCTGTATATGCACAAAAATTAGGTGTTAACATAGATGAATTACTATTATCACAGCCTGATACAGGGGAGCAAGGACTAGAAATCGCAGAAGCACTTGTACGAAGTGGAGCGGTTGATATTATCGTAATTGACTCTGTGGCAGCTCTTGTACCGAAAGCTGAAATCGAAGGGGACATGGGTGACTCTCACGTTGGTTTACAAGCACGTTTAATGTCACAAGCACTTCGTAAACTTTCAGGTGCAATCAACAAATCAAAAACAATCGCAATCTTTATCAACCAAATTCGTGAAAAAGTTGGGGTTATGTTCGGGAACCCAGAAACAACTCCAGGTGGTCGTGCGTTGAAATTCTATTCAACTGTCCGTCTTGAAGTACGTCGTGCTGAGCAGTTAAAGCAAGGTAACGATATTGTTGGTAATAAAACGAAAGTAAAAGTAGTTAAAAATAAAGTAGCACCACCATTCCGTGTTGCTGAAGTTGATATTATGTACGGAGAAGGTATTTCAAGAGAAGGTGAAATCTTAGATATGGCTTCTGAACTTGATATCGTTCAAAAGAGCGGTGCTTGGTACTCTTATAATGAAGAACGCTTAGGACAAGGTCGTGAAAATTCGAAGCAATTCTTAAAAGAGAATACGGATTTAAGAGAAGAAATTGCCTTCTTTGTTCGTGAACATCACGGAATTGGTGAAAACTCTGGTGTTGAAGACACGGAAGATTCAACTCGTCAAGATTAAAAAATAAAAGACACGGTCCCGTGTCTTTTATTTTTTAATCCACTATGAAAGCGTTATATATAGCTGGAGATAAAATATTTATTCTATCCAAAAGGCTATGTGTAAAGGGGAATATTCATATATTTTAAGTGAATGAATTGGGATTTTCTAAGGTTTTCCAGGATAATATGCTGTCTGTTTTTTAAATCCATATAAGATTCAGGGCTTAAGGTAAAGAAAGTAAAAGTAGACAACGCTTGACAATGAAAATTGCGATAGATACAATGAGAATGTATATTTTTTCTTATATACGATATACTCTTCTCAAGAAGAGAAGTAATATTCGGAGTAAGACTTAAATCTTGCCGAAATAATAATATGACATTTTAATTGTGAAATGAAGAAAGTCCCTTAAAAAAGCGGGACGACGGTCTTTGCTGTACGTTGTAATTCAATGTACATGCCGACAGTCTTTTTTCATTCATAGCAAGGGGAGGTGAAATCATGAGTAGTAGTACAGTTTGGATACTCATCTCCATTTTGCTTGCAACAGTCGGTGCAGTTGTTGGCTTTTTTGTTCGAAAGTCTATTGCTGAAGCGAAGATTAATGGTGCAGCTAATGAAGCAAAACGTATTCTAGACGAAGCGAATCGTGATGCTGAAGCACTTAAGAAAGAAGCGCTTTTAGAAGCAAAGGATGAAATTCATACACTTCGTACAGAAGCTGAATTAGAAATTCGTGACCGTAGAAGCGAATTACAAAAACAAGAAAATCGTTTAATGCAAAAAGAAGAGAACCTTGATCGTAAAGACGAAACGCTCGATAACCGCGAGCGACAGTTAGAAAAGAAAGAGGAATCTCTTGTAGCGAAACAACAACAGATTGAAGAGTTGGAAAGCAAAGTGGGAGAGTTAGTTCAAAAGCAACAAACAGAATTAGAGCGCATTTCCAATCTGACCCGCGAACAAGCGAAAGCAATTATTCTTGGTAAAGTGGAAAGTGAAGTTTCTCATGAAATTGCCGTTATGGTAAAAGAAAGTGAAGTTCGCGCGAAAGAAGAAGCGGATAAGAAGGCAAAAGAGATTTTATCTCTTGCAATGCAAAGATGTGCAGCTGATCATGTTGCTGAAACAACCGTTTCGGTTGTAAATCTTCCAAATGACGAAATGAAGGGACGTATTATCGGACGTGAAGGTCGTAACATTCGTACGCTAGAAACGTTAACAGGTATTGACCTTATTATCGATGATACACCAGAAGCTGTAATTCTATCTGGATTTGACCCGATTCGTCGTGAAACAGCTCGTATCGCTCTTGATAAACTAGTACAGGACGGACGTATTCACCCAGCGCGTATTGAAGAGATGGTCGAAAAATCAAGACGTGAAGTGGACGAGTATATTCGTGAAGTCGGAGAGCAAACAACGTTTGAAGTGGGTGTTCATGGCTTACATCCAGATTTAATTAAAATTTTAGGTCGTTTAAAATACCGTACAAGTTACGGACAAAACGTCTTAAAACACTCTATGGAAGTTGCATATTTAACTGGACTTATGGCAGCGGAGCTTGGTGAGGATGAAAAACTAGCAAGACGTGCTGGTCTATTACATGATATCGGAAAAGCAATCGATCATGAAGTAGAAGGTAGCCACGTTGAAATTGGTGTTGAACTCGCAACGAAATATAAAGAGCATCCTGTTGTAATAAACAGTATCGCATCTCACCATGGTGACACAGAACCAACTTCTATCATTGCAGTTCTAGTTGCTGCAGCAGATGCATTATCAGCTGCAAGACCGGGAGCTCGTAGTGAAACGCTTGAGAATTACATTCGTCGTCTTGAAAAGTTAGAAGAAATTTCAGAGTCTTATGAAGGCGTAGAAAAATCTTTCGCAATTCAAGCAGGACGTGAAGTTCGTATTCTGGTAAAACCAGATACAATTGATGATTTAGAAGCTCATCGTTTAGCTCGTGATATTCGAAAACGTATTGAAAATGAACTGGATTATCCAGGACATATTAAAGTAACTGTTATTCGTGAAACACGTGCAGTGGAATACGCAAAATAAAGTGGTGAAACACCACTTTATTTTTTTGTGTTGGAATTGGGTAAAATAAAGAAAATTATTTATGAGCAGTATGCAAGTGAAAGAAACTTATAATAGATAAATTGTAACTGTTGTAAGGAAATAGCTTTAAGGTTATAGTATGGTAATAAAAAATGTAGTACATAGAAAGGGTAAGACATATGAGAATATTATTTGTTGGGGATGTAGTAGGATCTCCTGGTAGAGACATGATTCAACAGTACGTACCGGCATTAAAGAAGAAATATACACCGACAGTAACAATTATTAATGGAGAAAATGCTGCGGGTGGACGTGGAATTACGGAAAAAATATATCGAAACTTTTTAGAGTGCGGGGCACAAGCGGTTACGCTTGGAAACCACGCTTGGGATAACCGTGAAGTATTTGAATTTATCGATGATGCAAAATATCTTGCAAGACCAGCTAACTTCCCAGAAGGAACGCCGGGAAAAGGGCTTATCTTTGTAAATTGTAATGGAACAGAAGTTGCAGTTATTAACTTACAAGGACGTACTTTCCTTCCTCCAATTGATTGTCCATTCCGTAAAGTGGATGAGTTAATCAGTATTGCAAAAAAACGTACAAACATTATCTTTGTTGATTTTCATGCTGAAACAACAAGTGAGAAGCAGGCGTTAGGTTGGTATGTAGACGGTCGTGCTACAGCGGTAGTAGGTACACATACACACGTTCCTACAGCTGATAATCGTATTTTACCAAGCGGAACAGCTTATATTACAGATGTTGGTATGACAGGCCCATATGATGGGATTTTAGGTATGGATCGCGAAGCGGTATTGAAGAAGTTTTTAACGAACTTACCAGTGCGTTTTGAAGTGACGAATGGTAGAACACAATTAAGTGCAGTGTTAATTGATGTGGATCCTAATACAGGGAAAGCAAAGAAAATTGAGCGCATTTTAATTAATGATGATCAGCCATTTTTTGACTGATTTTTAACGAAAAGTTAGAGAATTCGTTATATTTTAATTTTTTAGAAAAATTACAGAGATTTAGCAGGAATACGTGCCATTCCTCGTGAATATAAGTTAAAGTGAAATAATTGCTATTACTTTTTATAGAAACGAGGAGGAAACGCGGAATGGAAATATTAAAAGTTAAAGCAACGTCGGTCCCTAATTCTGTAGCTGGTGCACTTGCAGGTGTTATTCGCGAACGCGGAACAGCAGAAATTCAAGCTATTGGTGCAGGTGCATTGAACCAAGCGGTAAAGGCAGTAGCGATTGCAAGAGGATTTGTAGCGCCTAGCGGTTTGGACTTGATTTGTATCCCAGCGTTTACAGATATTATGATTGATGGTGAAGAGCGTACAGCGATAAAATTAATTGTAGAACCTCGTTAAGTTGAAACAACCTGTTTGCATGTATGCAAACAGGTTGTTTTTGTAATGGAGGAATGAAAATGAAAATTTTTGATGCACATTGCGATGTACTCTTTCAGTTATGGAGTGCAAAGGGAAAAAAAGACTTTCAAAACGATTCACAATTACATATTACATTTGAACAATTAATGAAAAGAAAAGGAAGTATACAATGCTTTGCTATATATATACCAGAAACAGTAGCGTATGAAAAGCGTTTTGAAGTTGCGCTGCAAATGATAGATATTTTTCATAATGAAATTCTATCGCTACCAGGAATGAAGTTTATTCAGACAAAAAACGATATTAGCATGCTAAAACAGGACGAGGTTGGAGCATTATTAACATTAGAAGGATGCGAAGCAATTGGAAAAGAGGCGATGAAATTACGTTTGTTTTATCGCTTAGGTGTACGTTCCTTTGGATTGACATGGAACTATGCCAATCTGTTAGCTGATGGAGCGCTAGAGGCACGTGGAGCAGGTTTAACTACATTTGGTAGACAAGTTGTACAAGAACTTAATACGTTACATTTATGGACCGATGTGTCTCACTTAAATGAAAGAAGCTTTTGGGATGTTATTGAAATTGCTAAAAACCCAATTGCATCTCATTCAAACTGTTATCAACTTTGTGGGCATCCACGCAATTTAACCGATGAACAAATAAGAGCCCTTATAAAGAAAAATAGCATTATTGGTATTACTTTCGTACCGCAGTTTTTAACGAATGAAAGACAAGCGAATATAGCAGATATATTAAGGCATGTGGAATATATTTGTTCATTAGGTGGAGAAAAAAATATAGGATTCGGTTCTGATTTTGATGGGATTTTAGAAACTGTTGTAGGTGTAGAAGCATATAGGGATTATGAAAATATAATGAATAAACTGTGTAAAAAGTATAATGAATCAACTGTAGAGCGATTTTTGTATAAAAATTTTGTTGACTGTATAACGTTCTAAAGAATATGTTTTAAAAATTCAGAAAAATTAAAATAAATTTACTTGAATTTATTGATTTTTTTAAGACCTAATACTAGAATGGTAAACGAAATAGCATTATACTAAAGATTAAGGGAAATCAGAAGAGGCATAATTTGCGTCCATTGTAGTTTATTTGCATAAAAAATGCTAAACTATTACTGTAAAAAAATACACTACAATGAATGCAGCCAAAAGGGGTGTAGGAGATGATTAGTCAACTTTCATGGAAAGTTGGAGGCCAACAAGGTGAAGGAATTGAAAGTACAGGAGAAATCTTCTGTATTGCATTAAACCGATTAGGATATTACCTATACGGTTACCGCCACTTCTCATCACGTATTAAAGGCGGCCATACAAATAATAAAATTCGCGTAAGTACAACAGAAGTACGTGCGATCTCAGATGATTTAGATATTTTAATTGCTTTTGATCAAGAAACAATTGATTTTAACTTCCACGAACTACGTCCGGGCGGAATTGTAGTTGCAGATGCGAAATTTAATCCGACAATACCTGATAATACAGATGTAAATCTATATGTGATACCGTTTACGGATATCGCTTCAGAATTAGGCACATCTTTAATGAAAAACATGGTTGCTGTTGGGGCATCTAGTGCGGTATTAGGATTAGACGAAACAGCTTATTTAGAGGTTGTTGAAGAAATCTTTGGTCGTAAAGGAGAGCAAGTCGTTCAAAAGAATATGGAAGCAATTAAACGCGGCTCTCAATACATGAAAGAATTGCTTGGTGAGAAAGTAAACATGATGCAGCTTGAAAAAGCTGATGGTCAGAAACGCATGTTTATGATTGGAAACGACGCAATCGCATTTGGTGCGGTAGCTGGTGGTGCTCGCTTTATGTCTGCATATCCAATCACACCTGCATCTGAAATTATGGAATATTTAATTAAAAAGTTACCAAAAGTCGGCGGAACAGTAATCCAAACTGAGGATGAAATCGCAGCTTGTACAATGGCGATCGGTGCAAACTACGCTGGTGTTCGTACATTAACAGCATCTGCTGGTCCTGGTCTTTCTTTAATGATGGAAGCAATTGGTTTAGCAGGTATTACTGAAACACCGCTAGTTATCATTGATACACAACGCGGTGGCCCAAGTACGGGCTTACCAACAAAACAAGAGCAGTCTGACTTAATGGCTATGATTTACGGAACGCATGGTGAAATTCCAAAAATCGTAATGGCGCCAAGTACAGTTGAAGAAGCTTTCTATGATATTGTAGAAGCGTTTAACTTAGCAGAAGAATATCAAGTGCCTGTTATTTTCTTAACAGATTTACAGCTTTCTTTAGGAAAGCAAACAGTAGAACCACTTAAGTTAGATAAAGTGGAAATTCGTCGTGGTAAGCTTGATTTAGAAGTAGAATTACCAGAACGTGAAAATAAAGCATACTTCAAGCGTTATGAAGTAACAGAAGATGGGATTTCACCACGTGTTTTACCTGGTATGAAAAATGGTATTCACCATGTTACAGGTGTAGAACATGATGAAACGGGTAAACCATCTGAATCAGCGTTAAATCGTAAAGATCAAATGGACAAACGTTTCCGTAAAATGGCGAATTTACAGTTTAATACCCCTATTTACAAAAATGCTAAGCATGATGACGCAGATGTATTGTTAGTAGGCTTTAACTCAACTCGTGGTGCGATCGAAGAGGCAATGCAGCGTTTAGAACAAGAAGGAATGAAAGTAAACCATGCCCATGTACGTTTAATTCATCCGTTCCCAACAGCTGAAATCGATCCACTTGTGAAAAAAGCGAAGCGTGTTGTAGTAGTAGAAAACAATGCAACTGGTCAGCTTGCTAACATTATGAAAATGAATCTTGGCAATGGTGAGAAAATTTCTAGTCTTTTAAAATACGATGGAAATCCATTCTTGCCGAAAGAGATTTACAACGAATGTAAAAAAGGGGTTGTATTAAATGGCAACATTTAAGGACTTTCGTAACAGTGTAAAACCAAACTGGTGCCCAGGTTGCGGAGACTTCTCGGTGCAGGCTGCGATTCAGCGTGCGGCAGCTAACGTTGGTTTAAATCCAGATGAGCTAGCTGTTATTTCTGGTATCGGCTGTTCCGGTCGTATTTCAGGGTATATTAATTCATATGGTTTGCATAGTATTCACGGACGTGCTCTTCCGATTGCACAAGGTGTGAAAATGGCAAATCGTGATTTAACAGTTATTGCATCCGGTGGTGACGGTGATGGTTTTGCGATTGGTATGGGACATACAATCCATTCTATTCGTCGTAACATTGATATTACGTACATCGTAATGGATAACCAAATTTACGGATTAACAAAAGGTCAAACTTCACCACGTAGTGAAGCTGGATTTAAAACGAAAAGTACACCACAAGGTTCAATTGAACCATCACTAAATGTTATGGAAATGGCTTTAACAGCTGGTGCGACATTTGTGGCGCAAAGCTTTTCAAGTGATTTAAAAGAATTAACGCAAATTATTGAAGCTGGTATTAACCATAAAGGCTTTTCATTAATTAATGTATTTAGTCCATGTGTTACTTATAATAAAGTAAATACTTATGATTGGTTTAAAGAGAATTTAACGAAACTAAGTACAGTAGAAGGATATGATCCATCTAACCGCATGATGGCTATGCAAACATTAATGGAAAAGAACGGGTTAGTAACAGGTTTAATTTATCAAAACACAAAGCAGCCTTCTTACCAAGAGCTTGTAAAAGACTATAGTGAAAAACCTTTAGTGCAAGCTGATTTGAATATGGATCAGAAAATGTTTGATGAGCTTGTTGCTGAATTTATGTAATAATCGGAGAGAAGGTTGCCGCTTGGTAACCTTCTTTTTGAGTGAATAAAAATAATTAATAGATTTGTTTACTTAGAAAATTCAGAATGATAAAATAATATATAAATCGTTGTATAAAAATAGCATGTTCAATAACTGTGAAATGAAATATAGGATAAGAAGCCTTCTTCGTTAAAGTTGGCTAAAGGCTCTATACTATGATAATGTGTATAGGGATAAAGCAATATACTTTTGGGTAGGACAAGATGAAATAAAAAAAGGGAATGTCTATTTGTGTGGGGAAGACTTCATTCTTACGGATGATTAGATCGATTACTCAAGTTTCAAAGGGCAAGTTATCTCTCATGCTATCTAACATCATTGAGATGGGTCTAAGCGCATTAAAATGGACTACAGAGTGTGTGTATAGTTAAGGGTGAAAGGAGATTACCGATGAACGAGCAACAACGATTAGCAAGTCGACAAGCAAATTCCTCTACGAAAAAAGAAGAGAAAGATTATAGTAAATACTTTGAAAGTGTATACCAACCACCTTCCTTGAAATTGGCGAAAAAGCGTGGGAAAGAAGAAGTTAAAATTGAAAGAGATTTTGGCCTACCTAAAGAGTTTCGCGATTTTGGCGCAGGAAGAAAGTTTTACATTCGTACATATGGCTGTCAAATGAATGAGCATGATACAGAAGTAATGGCTGGGATTTTTACAACACTTGGATATGAGCCAACCTTTTCAACTGAAGAGGCAGATGTGATTTTATTAAATACTTGTGCAATTCGTGAAAATGCTGAAAATAAAGTGTTCGGTGAACTTGGTCATTTAAAATCATTAAAGCGAAGAAATCCGGATCTTATAATTGGTGTATGTGGTTGTATGTCTCAAGAGGAATCTGTTGTAAATAAAATTATGCAAAAAAATCAGCATGTAGATATGGTGTTTGGTACACACAATATTCATAGATTACCGTATATTCTAAAGGACGCAATGTTCTCAAAAGAGACGGTAGTTGAAGTTTGGTCAAAAGAAGGGGATGTAATTGAAAACCTTCCGAAAGTACGTCGTGGTGATATTAAAGCTTGGGTAAATATTATGTATGGCTGTGATAAGTTTTGTACATATTGTATTGTACCGTATACACGCGGAAAAGAGCGCAGCAGACGTCCAGAAGATATTATTAAAGAAATTCGCCATTTAGCTGCGAACGGTTATAAAGAAATTACGTTACTTGGACAAAACGTAAACGCATACGGTAAAGACTTTGAAGATATACAATATGGTCTTGGCGATTTAATGGATGAACTTCGTAAAATCGATATCGCGCGTATTCGTTTTACAACAAGCCATCCACGTGATTTTGACAATCATTTAATTGATGTTCTTGGAAAAGGTGGTAACCTAGTAGAACATATCCACTTACCGGTTCAATCTGGTAGTACAGATATGCTTAAAATTATGGCGCGTAAATATTCGCGAGAACACTATTTAGAGCTTGTACGAAAAATTAAAGAAACAATTCCGAATGCAGTGCTAACGACTGATATTATCGTTGGTTTCCCTAATGAAACGGATGAGCAGTTTGAAGAGACGATGTCGTTATATCGTGAAGTAGGATTTGATACGGCATTTACATTTATTTATTCTCCGCGTGAAGGTACACCAGCTGCAAAAATGCAAGATAATGTTCCGATGGAAGTGAAGAAAGAGCGATTACAACGCTTAAATACACTAGTGAATGAATATGCAGTTAATAAGAATAAGCGTTATATAGGTCAAATTGTAGAAGTATTAGTTGAGGGAGAAAGTAAGAATAATCCTGAAGTACTTGCGGGATATACACGTACGAATAAACTTGTAAACTTTGTTGCTTCAAAATCTTTAATTGGTCAGCTTGTGAAAGTAAAAATAACGGAAGCAAAAACTTGGTCTCTTAACGGGGAATTGGTTAAGGAGCCGATTGAGGTGAAATAATAGATGAAAGTATATACGAAAGATGAAATTGTTGAGCAAGCGAAAGAATTAGCGAAAATGATTTCTGAAACAGAAGAAGTCGATTTCTTTAAGCGAGCAGAAGCACAAATTCATAAAAATGAAAATGTAAAGCGAGCAATTGATGAAATAAAAGCTTTGCAAAAACAAGCAGTAAACTTGCAACATTATGGGAAATGGGAAGCTTTGAAAAAAGTAGAAGCTGAAATTGATGCACTTCAAGATAAGTTAGATAATATCCCAGTTGTACAGGAGTTTAAATCTTCACAAACGTATGTAAATGACTTACTACAGCTAGTTGCTAGTACCATTTCTAACAATGTAACAGATGAAATATTAGTTTCAACTGGCGGCGATGTGTTGAAGGGTGAAACTGGTGCAGCAGTAGAAAGTAAAAAAGGAAATTGTGGTTGTTAAAGAGATGTCTTATTGACATCTCTTTTTTTAGTGGGTTATATCGGAAATTCTTCTCAAAAAAAAGAATGACACATTCCGCTATTGTCACGCATATGATTAAGTGAATAGTGATTGAGGAGGGTTACGAATGTCCGAATTTAGAGAGATTATTACAAAAGCAGTGGTTGGAAAAGGACGTAAGTATACAAAGTCAACGCATACATGTGAATCGAATAATGAGCCAACAAGTATTTTAGGGTGCTGGGTAATTAACCATTCGTACGAAGCGAGAAAGAATGGAAAACATGTGGAAATTGAAGGTTTCTATGATGTAAACACTTGGTATTCATTTGATGGAAACACAAAGACTGAAGTTGTAACAGAACGTGTTAACTACAATGATGAAGTAAGTATTGGGTATCGTGATAAAAACTTCTCTGGTGACGATTTAGAAATTATCGCTCGTGTAATTCAGCCGCCAAATTGTTTAGAAGCTCTTGTATCGCCAAATGGTAATAAAATTGTTGTGACGGTAGAACGTGAATTTGTAACAGAAGTAGTTGGGGAAACGAAAATTTGTGTAAGTGTAAATCCTGAAGGTTGCGTAGAATCAGACGAGGATTTCCAAGTCGATGATGATGAGTTTGAAGAATTAGATCCGAACTTTATCGTCGATGCAGAAGAAGAGTAAGAGAAAGCTAGGGAGAAGTTCTTCCTAGCTTTTTACAGTACATAAGTGGTTCTGCATCAACATGATTCCTTATGAAATGTGCTATAATGAGAAAAGACTCCTGGAATAGGAGATATGGATGTCCGTGAAGTGTGACATATATGAATATAGATTATTATGTAAGAATTATGGAGGAAAGACATGACGCAATATACGCCTATGATACAGCAATACTTAAAGGTTAAGGCAGACTATCAAGATGCCTTTTTATTTTTCCGATTAGGTGATTTTTATGAAATGTTCTTTGAAGATGCGGTTAAAGCAGCTCATGAACTTGAAATTACATTAACGAGCCGAGATGGTGGTAGTAGTGAACGTATACCGATGTGTGGTGTACCGCATCATGCAGCTAAAAATTATATTGAACAACTTGTTGAAAAAGGATATAAAGTAGCTGTTTGTGAGCAAGTGGAAGACCCAAAAACAGCTAAAGGTGTAGTACGTCGTGAAGTAGTACAACTAATTACGCCAGGAACGATGATGGAAGGGCGTACAATAGACGAGAAGGAGAATAACTTCTTAGCAGCATTAACACATTTCGAAGATGGATCTTATGCGCTAGCTTGTAATGACTTAACGACTGGACAAAATACAGTGACGTTATTAACTGGTTCAGTAGAAGATATTTTATTAGAAGTGTATGCGACTGGTTCAAAAGAAATTGTTGTAGATTCTACATTTTCAAAAGATGAATTAAATAAGTTAACTGAAACATTAAAAATGACGATTTCGTATGAAGATACAACAACTATTCCAGAAGGATTAGAACATCTTGTGAAAAGTGTTTCCCAAGCAAAATTAATTAAAGCAATTGGACGCTTATTTAACTATGTGATAAGAACACAAAAACGTTCGTTAGATCACTTGCAACCAGTAGAAATTTATTACACGAATCAATTTATGAAAATTGATGTGCATTCAAAACGCAATTTAGAGTTAACAGAGACTCTTCGCACGAAGGAAAAGACAGGCTCATTATTATGGCTATTAGACAAAACAAAAACGGCTATGGGTGGGCGTATGTTAAAACAGTGGATGGAACGTCCACTTATCCAGAAAGAAAAAGTTGAAGAGCGTTTAGAAATGGTTGAAACGTTTGTAAATGATTACTTCTTACGTGAAGATTTAAAAGAAAAGTTAAAAGAAGTATATGATTTAGAGCGTTTAGCAGGGAAAGTTGCATTTGGTAATGTAAATGCACGGGACTTATTACAATTAAGACGTTCTTTACTGCAAGTACCAGCTATTTTAGAAGCGATTAGTCTGTTAGATAATGCTTATGCAGCAAGGTTAATTCAAGGTGCAGATCCATGTGAGAGCTTAACTGAATTACTAGGAAGAAGTATTCAAGAAAACCCACCGCTTTCTATTAAAGATGGAGATATTATTAAAGATGGCTATAATGATAAGCTTGATCAATATCGTTACGTTAGTAAAAACGGAAAAACGTGGATTGCTGAGCTTGAAAAACGAGAGCGTGATATTACAGGGGTTAAATCATTAAAAATTGGGTACAACCGTATTTTCGGCTACTATATTGAAGTGACGAAGGCTAATCTTGCAGCACTTCCAGAAGGGCGCTATGAGCGTAAACAAACACTTGCAAATGCAGAGCGTTTCATAACAGATGAGCTAAAAGAAAAAGAAACATTAATCTTAGAAGCAGAAGAGAAAATTGTACAATTAGAATACGATTTATTTACAGTACTTCGCGAAGAAGTAAAAGTATTCATTCCGAAATTACAGCATTTAGCGAAAGTAATTAGTGAACTAGACGTACTGCAAAGCTTTGCGACAGTTAGTGAAGAAGAGCAGTTTGTAAAACCTGTTTTAACAAATAAGCGCGAAATCTTTATTAAAGATGGTCGTCATCCTGTCGTTGAAAAAGTATTGAACGGGAAATTGTATGTACCGAATGATTGTATTATGCCGGAGAAGATGGATGTCTTTTTAATTACAGGACCGAACATGTCTGGTAAAAGTACGTATATGAGACAATTAGCACTTGTTACTGTTATGTCACAAATTGGTTGTTTTGTACCAGCGACAGAAGCAGTATTACCTGTCTTCGATCAAATCTTTACGAGAATTGGTGCAGCGGATGATTTAATCTCAGGTCAAAGTACATTTATGGTTGAAATGTTAGAAGCGAAAAATGCAATTGCAAATGCATCAGAGAGAAGTTTAATTTTATTCGATGAAATTGGACGCGGTACATCTACGTATGATGGTATGGCACTTGCGCAAGCAATCATTGAACATATTCATGACCAAATTGGTGCGAAAACATTATTCTCTACACATTATCATGAATTAACAGTGTTAGAAGAAAGTTTAGACCAACTAAAGAATGTACATGTTTCAGCAATTGAAGAGAATGGAAAAGTAGTTTTCCTTCATAAAATTCAAGATGGAGCGGCTGATAAAAGTTACGGAATTCACGTTGCTCAACTTGCCGAGCTTCCAGAGAGCTTAATCGCTCGCGCGAAAGAAGTGTTAGCACAACTAGAAGGACAGGAAGAAATTGTTATTCCGAAACGAGTAGAAGTGAAAGTGCCAGAAGTCGCTCCAGAACCAGTTGTTGTAAAAGAAGAACCAGCAGAAATACAAGAGACGAAAGTAGAGACTGAGGAAGAATCGCAATTATCATTCTTTGGTGGAGAACAGTCTTCGAAAAAACAAGACAAGTCAGTTCTAGATGCAAAAGAAACGGCAGTACTTGCACAAATTAAAAAGATTGATTTACTCGATATGACGCCTTTAGAAGCGATGAATGAACTGTATCGTTTACAGAAAAAGTTAAAGAAAGGATGAGTAAGTAGATGGGGAAAATTCGCAAACTCGATGATCAACTCTCTAACTTAATTGCGGCAGGGGAAGTAGTAGAGCGCCCTGCCTCAGTTGTAAAAGAACTCGTGGAAAATTCCATCGATGCGAATAGTACATCTATTGAAATCCACTTAGAAGAAGCTGGATTATCGAAGATTCGCATCATCGATAATGGAGATGGTATTGCTGAAGAAGATTGTATCGTTGCATTTGAACGACACGCAACGAGTAAAATTAAAGATGAAAATGATTTATTTCGTATAAGAACGCTCGGTTTCCGCGGAGAGGCCCTGCCGAGTATTGCCTCAGTGAGTGAATTAGAGTTAATTACGAGCACAGGTGATGCGCCTGGTACACACCTTAGTATTAAAGGTGGAGACATTATAAAACAAGAGAAAACGGCAAGCCGAAAAGGAACAGATATTACTGTACAAAACTTATTTTTTAATACACCAGCGCGCCTTAAATATATGAAAACGATTCATACAGAGCTTGGGAACATTACAGATATCGTGTATCGTATTGCAATGTCACATCCAGAAGTATCGTTAAAACTGTTTCATAATGAAAAGAAATTGCTTCATACATCAGGAAACGGTGATGTAAGACAAGTACTTGCATCGATTTACAGCATTCAAGTTGCAAAGAAGCTTATTCCGATTGAAGCTGAGTCTCTAGACTTTACAATTAAAGGTTATGTAACATTACCAGAAGTAACGAGAGCGTCGCGTAACTATATGTCAACGATTGTAAATGGCCGTTACGTTCGAAATTTCGTATTAATGAAAGCAATTCAGCAAGGATATCATACGTTATTGCCAATCGGAAGATACCCAATCGGCTTCTTATCAATTGAAATGGATCCAATGCTTGTTGATGTCAACGTACATCCAGCAAAATTAGAAGTACGCTTTAGTAAAGAACAAGAATTGCTAAAGCTTATCGAAGAAACATTGCAAGCTGCATTCAAAAAAATACAACTCATTCCAGATGCTGGTGTAACAACGAAGAAAAAAGAAAAAGATGAAAGTGTGCAAGAACAGTTTAAGTTTGAGCATACAAAACCGAGAGAATCATCTATGCCTAACATCGTTTTACCAACAGGAATGGATGAGAAACAAGAAGAAACAACGACTGTAAAACAACCAGTACAACTGTGGCAACCGCCGAAGCAAGAATGGCAACCACCACAGTCACTCGTAAGAGAAGAGCAAAGCTGGCAGCCATCCTCTAAGCCGGAAACGGTTCGGGAGGAAAAGGAATGGACTAGCAACGATGACGATTTTGAATTAGAGGAATTGGAAGAAGAAGTCGGGGAGATAGAAGAGATTGAAATGAACGGTAATGACTTACCGCCGCTTTATCCAATTGGACAGATGCACGGAACATATATTTTCGCTCAAAATGATAACGGGCTATATATGATTGATCAGCATGCTGCGCAGGAGCGCATCAATTATGAATATTTCCGTGATAAAGTGGGACGAGTTACGCAAGAAGTACAAGAATTACTTGTACCGTACCGCATCGATTTATCTCTTACCGAATTTTTACGTGTCGAAGAGCAGTTAGAAGAATTAAAAAAAGTCGGACTATTTTTAGAGCAGTTTGGCCATCAATCCTTTATCGTTCGTTCGCATCCAACGTGGTTCCCGAAAGGACAAGAAACAGAAATCATTGATGAGATGATGGAGCAAGTCGTAAAACTGAAAAAAGTAGACATAAAAAAACTACGCGAAGAAGCAGCGATTATGATGAGCTGTAAAGCTTCAATTAAAGCAAATCAATATTTAACGAATGATCAAATATTCGCTTTACTTGAAGAACTTCGTACAACAACAAACCCATATACATGTCCGCATGGAAGACCGATTCTGGTGCATCATTCTACTTATGAGTTGGAGAAGATGTTTAAGAGGGTTATGTAGGGTTAATGTCCAAAGAGAAAAAGTTCGTTCCCAGTTATTTGAAACGGTTTGAAAGTGCCTAGTATTATTTATATGTGTTGAAAGAAAATAAAATAAATATGTAATAGCAATGTTCTCTACAGTTATTTTAATAAAATATAGAGAGAAATAAAAAGGGGCGATAGTAACAAGTCGCTCCTTTTTAATATAATTCTTTTGCAACTATATTTTAAAAATTCATTTATAAACTAGAGATAACCTATTTGTAATTTATATGTGCTTTCTCATTTTTTTTGTAAGGAAAGGGGCTTTTAATTTACAGATTTATCAGAATTATGTAAAGTGTATATAAAACCATAAAATGGGGTGTTCTTTATGTGTACTAGTTTGACATTACAGACAAAAAACGGTCAGCACCTTTTTGCAAGAACGATGGATTTTACATTAGATTTGAATCAAGAAGTAATAATCATTCCTCGACATTACCAGTGGAATAATATAACTGGTGAAATCATTAATACGAAACATGCTACGGTCGGAATGGGGATTAATCATCAAGGAAGGGTCATTATGGCGGACGGAGTAAATGAAGCAGGTATGACATGTGCAACACTCTATTTTCCAGGATTCGCTACTTATAGTAAAAGTATAGATAATAACAAAACGAATTTGGCTCCATTTGATTTTGTGACTTGGAGTCTCACACAATTCAATTCTGTCAAAGAGTTAAAGAAATCTGTAGATAGCATTACCTTTTTGGATATACCATTACCGGATTTAGGACTTACGCCGCCACTCCATTGGATTTTAGCGGATAAATGGGGAGATTGCATTGTACTGGAGCCGACAAATGAAGGATTAAAAATGTATGACAACCCACTAGGAGTGATGACTAATAGTCCGGAGTTTAGTTGGCATTTACAAAATTTAAGACAATATATTGGCCTTAAATCGCAGCCATTCGCGCCAACAGAGTGGAGTAATGTACCATTAAGTGCTTTTGGTCAGGGCTCAGGTTCAATGGGACTTCCAGGGGATTTCACCCCACCATCAAGGTTTGTGCGGGCAGCATATGGCAAACAAAACATTCAAGATATAGATAGCGAAGAAGAGGGAGTATCGGCCCTTTTTCATATCTTATCAAATTGCGAGGTTCCTAAAGGCGGAGTAATAACAGAAGAAGGTACATTAGATAATACCATATATACAAGCGTAATGTGTATGGAGTCCGGAACATATTATTATCATACCTACGATTGTAGACAAATTATAGCTATTCATTTATTTCATGAAAATTTAGATACAGATGAGATTAAAGCCTATTCGTTCCAACGGAAACAAAAAATATTTTATGAAAACTAAGTAGCTTTGAAACAACGCTTAGTAAATTTTCAAATATATATAATAGAGCAATAATGACCTATAAAAAGTAGGAATCGGAAGGGATAATTGATAATCTAATAAGTAACCCGAATAAATATCCCTTAAGAAAAAATAGACGCAAAATATTCAAGGTATTATATAAATTCAATACAATGACTCCTACCAGTAAAATTCTGCTGGTAGGGGCAGGGGCATTGGCTAAGAAACTTATTTTTTCATTAAACTAGCTTTTATTTCTTCTAGAAGGCCCATTAAAGTGCTATTAGGTAAAATAAACATGGACGTACTACTCCATTTATAAATAGCAAAGAACAAAAAAGGTGTGGAAAATATCCATACCTTTTTTGTTCTTCTATTATCTATGTATAAAAAAGCGCCGTATATCAGCACTTTTTAAAAGTACATGAGTTGTATAAGAAAGATTTATACATTACTAAAAACATAACTATGCAAGGTCTAATATAGATTCTTCTTTGGCACATTGTTACAAGGATCTATACGGTTATTTATTTTTATTATTATTAATTTTTTCAGTATATAAAACCTGCTCTTTATAATGCTTTTTAATTGGGAAGTTATGTGTACCAGAGCCGTTTTTGAAAGTTTTATTGATGGGGTTTTTTAGAGGGACTGTTGTAGTTTCAGTAAATTCATATGGGTAATTTATTTTAGATTTATCTTCAAACATGAAAATGCCTCCTTTTTAGGATTTCCTGAATTCTTTACTATAACATGATATGCATATAGATTTTTTTTGGACTAGTTATTTATATAGGTTAATGGAATTTAATTACGTAACTACTGAAATATTTCAAAGGAAAACAATGTGAGAAATATATTATAATGATTTCTTTTATTTATTAGCGAAGGGAATCTTGCATATATATTCGTTATAGATTGTTTTTATAATGTAATGTATATATAGTTTTCCTGATAATATAATGTGGAATGTTATAGTGTTATTAGGTTATTAGGAACATTTAATGTTGTTTCACAACTGAAAGGGAATTGCAAAAAAACTGAAACTTTTCTCATAAAAATTCAATCTTACTTGAAAAATGAAAGGAAAATGAAATTTTCTAAAAGGAATTCTTTGTTAAGATAAAAAGCATACATACAAAAAAGTATTGACATATCTCAAAAATGTATTTTCGAGATATAGTGGGGGAAAAGATGAGATTAGAAAAACAATTAATAAAAAAGATGTATTATGAAACATTCCTAATGGAGAATGAAACACACCCACCTCTTCAAGTACTTGGAGAAGCTTATGTAAACGAAGAAAAAAATGAGATTTCTGATGGATCTTATATTCGTTTTGCACAAGGTGAATTTTATTATCACCATCAAGATTTTGAAGCAGCTATTTTTAAATGGGAGAAAGTTAGTAATGAATTAGCGCCATGGGCACAAAAAAATATTGCGGATGCTTACTTCGAACTTACCCAATTATCAGTTGCTGAAAATGTGTATACTTCCATTACTACTGATAACAAAATACTTATGACCGAAATTGTACTGCAATTACTGTCTCTTTACATCGAGCAAAATAATTTTGATTCAGCTTTCGCTGTTATAAAAGAAGCGGTTTCTTTAAATCCCGATTATCCAAACGTCACAACAATTGCCCGTTCCTTTTATGAAGAACAGCAAGATTTTGATAGTGCAGTAGAGCTTGCTGTGAACGAGTTAATTCGAACAGAATCTTATCCGTGGTTTGAGGTTCTAAAAGAATATATCGATAAAGGATTTACTAAAAATATTTCACCAGACTATTTTTATAAAGTATTAGTTACATTAAATAATGTAGATCAAGTACAATTTACGCAAATTGTTTCATCACTTTGGCACAGCTATAAAGATGAACAAAATTACTTATTATGGCTCAACACAATAAATGAATTTTTCATACATATCGAAATACATTCGTCCGATATATGGGACGAAATTTCTTCTCTTTACGAAGAAACATACTTTGAATTAATTCAAGGTCAATATATGCTTAGACAATTACACGATATCATTCCAAACCTGTTAACAAATTGGTTAAAGGTAGTCAATCCCTCTCATGCTGTATTTCCATCTGCAGCAGTATTGGCATGGGATGAGATTTTTCCTTCTAAAATAGATTCAGCGGATATAAAAGATGCAGAAGACCTACTGTCATATTCTATTAATCATGTGAATGGCTTAGAGTATAGTTTACATCTTTTTGAATCTATTACACACTGGGCACAAGAACATGATTTAGAAATGGGTAACCGATTTAGCTGGTTAGTTGGTGAGCTTGCAGATTTAAGAACAAATCGCCTATTAGTAACTGGAACTTCAGGGAACGGAAAAGCTTCATTTATTAACTCTATTTTAGGAGAAAATATATTAGAAAACTCAATCTCAAATGTAGTTGTTTTTAAAAATGACGCTTATACAGAAATTAACGCTATAACAGATTCGGAAATTACAACAACTGAGAATTTCTCTGATTTCCATAACATGATGGCAGTGCATCGTCAAACATATAGAGATAGAGCGTGTGTTGAATTTAAATTACCATGCAGGTTTTTAAGTAAAAATAAACTTACATTCGTTGTTACACCTAGCTTTAATAGGAACAATGACGCGAGAGATGAGGTGTTTGAATATTTAAACTCTGTAGATGAATTATTATTCGTATTGAATACGGATTCACCTTTTACTGACAAAGAACGTGACATTCTATTAAGTATCCAAGAACATACACCAAATCTACAAGTTCATTTCTTATTAAATAAAATCGATAACATTTACAATGAAGCAGAAGCAAAAAGAGTTATACAAGATACGCAAGTGAGAATAAATACATATTTCCCTAATGCAAGAGTTTTCCCTTATTCTTCGTTATATACAAATAGTAAACAACTAAACGATTTAACTGAGTTTATTCATTTTAACTTTAACCATAAAAATATCGATGTAGAACGTACTGAAAAGCTATTGTTTTTCATTCGAAAAACAATTACATATCTTTTGGATAAACGCGTCGAGAGGGAAAATAATCTAGTGGATTCTATTAATTGGAATGAAGATATGTTAGTTAAACTAAATGCTTGTATTAATAACCTTACTGCTTTTGAGAAGGAAAAAATTCATTTAATTACAGAAACATATCGTACAATGAAAAACGAAATTACTAATGATCTTACAGAACATATTCCGAAACTATTGCAGAGTTGTTCCGATTTAATTAGTGAAGAAAGTGATTTTGGGCACATTGATATTGAACTAAATACAGCGATGAATGAAAGGGTGCAACAATATCTAGAACAAACTGTATTACCTAATCTTGCTCGCTCGATGCAAAATTGGATTGCGACTTCTAATAACGAGCTCCTTCAAAGTCAATTGTACTTAGCAGAAACCAGTGAAGGACTTAATTCTTTATTTGGAGAAAAGCGAATACAGTTAGAATGTGACTTTAAAGTAATTGATGACTGGCGCAGAGATACTGATAGAATGACAACTAGAATACAAATGGAAGAAGTAAATATTTTACGCCGATTTACACCAGCACAATTTTTACTGAAAAGTGCCGGTAAATTATTTGGAGTTCTTCCTAAAAATAAAGCTATGCTATATAACAAATACAAACAGTATTTAGAAAATGAAGATTATACCGATGTAACGGCTTCTATTATGAAGAAATTTTTCTTGCAGTTTGAGCTATTTGAAAACACACAAGAGCGGGATATTAATATGTTCTTTAGAAATCCATTTGGCTCGTTGGAACAAGCTGTAAAAAACACTCATTTAGAAATAAAAGAAAAACAAGATAAACTGCATAAAATGAAATCAAACCCTGAAGTTTATCATGATCCTATAACGCTCTTTGAATTGAGATTACGTCAATGTGAAGTAATCTTAAATATAGGTGATGATAATGCCTATACAGATTTAACTTTAGAAACAAGCGTAGAATAAAAGTAAAATATATCAAGTTTTTTATATGAAATTGCATCATGTGTTATAAGAGGGGAAAAGGGAGCAACCGTAATGAGTTGCTCCCTTTCTTTATATAGATTACTTTTCAGTTTCTTTAATTTTAGTTTTTACTTCTCCAGTTTTAATTTTATTACTTTCTGAGAAACGTAATAAATCGCCTTCAATAATTTTGTCAGACATTCGTAACTCATTTTGTGCACGGTTAATGAGTGCTTGTGCTTCTTTTTTTGGTAAATCTATAATTTGACCTGTTATGCGGTCATAGAAAGTATTGTTTTTGTATGCATACTTGTTTGTAATAAAGCTACCATCACGTAAAACAACAAAACCGGTATATTCATCTGAAAACATATCATGGCCAAAACGGATATCGTTAGTAGTATCAATCCCTAATAAATTTAGAATAGTAGGTTTCATATCGATTTGTCCCGTAGGCTTTGAAATAGTTTGACCTTCTGTTTGGCCAGGGATATGAATATATAAAGGTGTGCGTTGTAAATTTAAAGTATCAAATTCTGTTATTTGATCTTTTTCTAAAAACTGTGCCATTGCGCGATTATGTTTTTCAGAAATGCCGTAATGATCACCGTATAACACAATAATAGAATCATCATACATTCCCTCGGCTTTTAAACGCTCAATAAATTTTTTGATTGATTCGTCTAAGTAACGTGCTGTTACGATGTAGCGATCAAATACGCCATTACCAGAGTTGTATGGTTCAATGAATTTTGTATCTTCATCATACGTAAATGGATAATGGTTTGTTAAAGTAAGGAAACGAGCGTAAAATGGTTGATCAACAGTTTTTAATATATCTACGGATTGATCAAAGTATTCGATATCTTTTAATCCCCAATTTAAATTTGTTTCGGGTGTAATTTTGTAATCAAGTTCATTATAGTAACGATCATAACCGAGAGCAGAGTACATAATGTTACGATTCCAAAATGTTGCGTTATTCGCATGGAATACAGAAGTGAAATAACCTTGCTGACGTAAAATTTCTGGAGTCGCAGTATAATCGTTGTTACCGTGCGTGAAAAATACAGCTCCTCGATTTAATGGATACAACGATGTATCTATTAGAAATTCAGAATCTGATGTTTTTCCTTGACCAGTTTGGTGGAAAAAGTTATCAAAGTAATAGCTTTCATTTATGAATTCATTCAAGAACGGTGTAACTTCTTGACCATTGACGGATGCACCTATTAAAAAGGTTTGCAAGGATTCAAGAGTAACGACAATTACGTTTTTTCCTTTCGCTGCACCAAACATATTAGGATTTGGTTCGCTATGGTTTGCCTTTACGTAGTTTTCAGTTTCTTGTAATTTACTACTATCTGCAAGTGCCTTTTGGGATCCAGCTTTTACTTGTAGTGTTAAATCATATACTTGATGAGTATATAGTCCTAAATTTTTAACAAGCATTACTCGGTCGAAGGATCTCGTTAATAATTCAGGGCGCTCTTTTTCTGCAAGATGTAGATTCGCAAAAAATACAGCAATCGTTAAGAGAAAATATAACAAGCGTGCAGAATGAGTTACACGTTCTGTTTTAAAGACTATTGCTTTCTTTTTTAATAAAATAAAGAAGAAAATAATGTCTACGAATGCGAGTATAATTTTGTAGTTCAATATTTCTATAATACTGCCTCCTAATTGGCCGAAGTTTGATGTTTGTCCAAGTACTGGTAACGTAACGAAATCATTATAAAAATCATAGAACATTACATTCCCAGCAAGTACGATTGTTAATAAGAGATTAATACATAGCGCTATATAATTTCTCTTTTCACCGGTTGCAAATAATGCTAATCCAACAAATGCTAACGATGCAGCGAGAGGGCTAATAAACAAAATAAGTTCTTGTGTAGAAGACTCAATTTTTAAATCAAAACTGAATCGCGTAATAAGATATGTTTTTAACCATACTGCTAAAGCAATTATTATAACAAAGCTTATATTTTGCAGTTGTAAATTTATTTTATTCTTCATTTTTACACCTTCTTTATAGAGTTTATTTAACTAATGTTATATATTATATTTTTATAACTATTAGAGTATGGTGAACCATTTAGATTATATTTTTCTAAAGGTAATAATTTGAAGTATTCATATACATACAATGGAGAATTTTAAAGCGAAGTAACATAAATCTAATTTTTTTAGAAACGGAGCAGAAAAAGTCATAGTCGTAGTAAAAAATACTTATAGACATCCTAACATATTAAACACTACGGCGATGTTACAAAATATCGAACAAATAAAAGTGAAAATGAATAGATGATTTTTAAACTATTGACATTCAACCAGTTTGAATTTTCAGAAAAGTAAGCTTGAAGAAAACAGTTATATTAATTAGTAGAAAACTACATTCTATATAGAATGTAGTTTTTCATGTGTTTTCAATATATCCCGTAAAATCCTGATTCTTTGTGGCTTAATCATCAGCGGGGGAGGGATAATAATTTCGTTAAAGCTATTACTACATAAGTAAAGTACTGGTGAAACTCAAAATGTTTGATTGGTATCTAAATTATAGCAATTAAATGTCAGACAAGTATTTTCCAACATACAGGCCACTTGCAGCTGCTTGAGATAATGAATGAGTGACGCCTGAACAATCTCCAATTAAAAATAGCCCATTCATACTTGTTTCAAAATGGTTATTGATTTTTATTGTAGGAGCGTAGAACTTGCCATCAATTCCATATAATAAAGTATCTTGATCGATAGGTTCTTGGATAAATTGTTCTAAACGTAATAAAAATTTTTTGAGTCCTTCAATATATAGTGGAGGAATTTCTTTATTCAAGTCTCCATAATCTCCGTGTAGTGTAGGCTGTATACGATTATGTTTCATGTTGTTCTCGGCTGTAGGTTGTTTCTTTATTAAGTCCTCTAAACGCTGTATAACAATCCGATCTCGTCCTTGGTTAATGCTTTTAATAATTGAACTTGCGTATACATTTGCTTCTTTGAGAGTTGGAAAATAGCGTGGGATAAATAAAGTGAAATTTAAGTTAGAAGTGCCAGTTCCTTGCTCTCGAAAATTTTGACCGTCAGGCATAACTAAACCTTCTTCGTACTTTCGAATAATGCGTCCTTTTGGATTCATACAGTAAGTAGTAGCCGTGAAATGTTCATGCTGATAAGAAAGTTTCGTCTCAAATGTATCTTTTAATATAGAACGTAATTGATGTTCTTTCATCTCTACCCTAATACCTAAATCTATACGGGTTTGTTCCTGTGCAATTTCAAGGGAAGAGCACATTTCTTTTAACCAATCAGCCCCGGAACGTCCTGTTGCAAATACGAGTTGCTTAGATTGAACTATCCCTTGATTTGTAGCTATTCTAAAATGATCTTTCTGCCTTATGATATGCTCTACATCTATATGAAATCGGATATTTATTTTCGTAAGTAAAAATTCGTAGAGCTGCTGAAAAATGTTACTTGAAAGTGTAGTGCCAAGATGCCTTACTTCTGTTGTGAGCATTTGTAAACCACACGCTTCAGCTCTCTTAGTGAGATTTAGATTTTCTGTAGAATATTTTGAAACGGAACTTCCACCAAACTGACATAGAATTTCATCTACTTCAGCCATGAGTTGTATAAAAGCTTTTTTACCTACTTTTTGCTCAAGTTCCCCACCAAATCCATTTGTATAATTAAATTTCCCTTCAGATTTTCCTAAACCACCAAATCCGAAATATTTATCACATGTAGTACAATTACACAATTTTCCTTGGTCTAAAGGACAATGGCGATCTTTTAGCGCTTTACCTTTATCAAGAATTAAAATCTTTTTGTTACTTTGGGCTAATGAATAAGCCATAAAGATGCTACTTACTCCAGCTCCGATAATTGTAACATCATACATATTCTTTCACCTGCTAACGAATAGTTTGTTTTTTATTTTCTTAGTGTATAACACTTTTATGAAGTTAAGAAATAGCTTGTATTAATAAAGTCATAGTTGTGGATTTGATACTTTCTCAATTACTCTAAATGATGAATGAGATACAACAGTTTTTTATTTAAAAAGAGAGATACTTTTAAACAATCATTTTATCATATGGTTAATAAAAAGCTTAAATATAAAAAGAACAGACCTTTTAAGTAAAGAGGTCTGTTAATCATTTGAAATAGTTGTTAAGTGCATAAATTTGAAGGGAATTATAGTTTTATTTAGCGAAGACGTGGTTACCGATTACTGCTACTGTTTGACGTGTCGTAATCCATTTGTCTGTTGATGTTTTTGGGTTGTAGAAATAAAGCCAATCAGAATGTATTCCACTTGTGGAGATAGCCTCTTCTACAGCCATTTTTGCTTCAGCGATTGCAGGCTGATTAATTCTTCCATCAGTAACAGGAGTAAATGCATATCCGTATTTAATAGGTTCATAAATAACACCTGTTATTGTATTTGGAAATCCTTTTGCATTTACTCGATTTAGGATAACTTTTGCTACAGCTACTTTTCCTTTATATGATTCGCCACCTGCTTCCGCGGTAACTAAGCGTGCCATTAAGTCTTTTTCTTTTTCGGAAATACTGGAATTAATTTTCAAATGTTGTCCTGTATAAAGCTTGTTACCGACTGTGTTGTTAATTTGTTTTATAGATTGAACGGTTACGTTGTAGCGCTTTGCTATCGTTTCTAATGAATCTCCCGGTTGTACTTGGTAAATAATTTGTCCAGAAGTGTTCGTAGTTTTTTCGTTTTGATGAACTGTAACCTCATTTGATTTCATAGATCCTGGAATATGTAACTGTTCTCCAATAAAAGCTTGATCGTTTCCTTTATGATTCGCTTGTTTAATGGCTTGTATGGAAACGCCATATTGCTTACTGATGCCCCAAAGTGTATCATTCTTTTTTACTGTATGTGTGGTGGAAGCTTCAGCTGTACTTTGATTACATACGAATGTAAGTGCTACTGCAGATAAAGGAATTATATGTTTTATTTTTAATAATTTCATTGTAAATCCCCCTAATAAAAAATTAAGTTTTAACTGTTGAATAATGTAGTTCAGAGTATATAAGGTACGTATTTATATTTTAATATAAATATATTAGCACGTATGGAATAAATAATCATCATAAGTTTTTTATTTATATCATGTAGGACCCAAATATGAAATATTGCATATGAAAGCCCATTGAAGTTCGAGTTGTTGCTTACTATAATTTATCTAGTGAAAAGGGATATTAAATTTTTTTAATGCATTGAGATGAGAATATGTGGATGTTTTTAAATTTTACTTCTATGCAATATTCCATATTTATGAAACATTATTTATTAAGTAGCTTATACTATATTCAATAAGTTTGATATAAAACAGAAAAAGAGAGGGATAAAAATGAGCAATAAGAAGTTTATTTTGAAATTATTCATATGTAGTACTATACTTAGCACATTTGTATTTGCTTTCAATGATAAGCAAGCAGTTGCTGCTAGCGCTGGTAATGGGCTTGAAAACTGGTCAAAATGGATGCGACCTATACCCGATAACGTACCGTTAGCACGAATTTCAATTCCAGGAACACATGATAGTGGAACGTTCAAGTTGCAAAATCCGATAAAGCAAGTATGGGGAATGACGCAAGAATATAATTTTCGTTACCAAATGGATCACGGAGCTAGAATTTTTGATATTAGAGGGCGTTTAACAGATGATAATACGATAGTTCTTCATCATGGGCCATTATATCTTTATGTAACATTGCATGAATTTATAAATGAAGCGAAACAATTTTTAAAAGATAATCCAAGTGAAACGATTATTATGTCTTTAAAAAAAGAGTATGAGGATATGAAAGGGGCAGAAGATTCATTTAGTAGTACGTTTGAAAAAAAATATTTTCCTGATCCTATCTTTTTAAAAACAGAAGGGAATATAAGACTTGGAGATGCTCGAGGAAAAATTGTGCTACTAAAAAGATACAGTGGTAGTAATGAATCTGGAGGATATAATAGTTTTTATTGGCCAGATAATGAGACGTTTACGACAACTGTAAATCAAAATGTAAATGTAACAGTACAAGATAAATATAAAGTGAGTTATGATGAGAAAGTAAAATCTATTAAAGATACGATAAATGAAACGATTAACAACAGTGAAGATTGTAATCATCTATATATTAATTTTACAAGCTTGTCTTCTGGTGGTACAGCATGGAATAGTCCATATTATTATGCGTCCTACATAAATCCTGAAATTGCAAACTATATGAAGCAAAAGAATCCTACGAGAGTGGGCTGGGTAATTCAAGATTATATAAATGAAAAATGGTCCCCAATACTTTATCAAGAAGTTATAAGAGCGAATAAGTCACTTGTAAAAGAGTAAAGATTGTCATAGTAAGAAGCGATGAAATACATCGCTTCTTTTTTGTTTTCTAAAAATTAACATCAAATATAGCTTTACATATCGTACGTTCATGATAGAAAAAAATCGAAACTTAAGCTATAATTACTACATATAAAATTTATACCTATAAATTTTACATGTAGTAATGAATTTGATTTATTGTAATGAAACGGAGGTATATATTATGAAGTTTCCACATGATTTTTTATTCGGGGCTGCTTCAGCTTCTTATCAAGTAGAAGGTGCATGGAATGAGGATGGAAAAGGTGTTACGAATTGGGATGAGTTTTCAAAAATTCCTGGCAAAACATACGATGGAACAAATGGTGATATAGCGGTTGATCATTATCATCGATATAAGGAAGATGTTCGTTTAATGGCTGAGATGGGATTGGAATCGTATCGTTTTTCGATTTCTTGGGCGAGAATATTGCCGACTGGAGATGGAGAGGTAAATGAAAAAGGAATTGAATTTTATAACAATTTAATTGATGAATGTTTAAAGTACGGGATTGTACCGTTTGCCACTTTATATCATTGGGATCTACCATTACCGTTAGAAAAAGATGGTGGGTGGACGAATAAACGAACAGCAGAGGCTTTTGTAAAGTATGCAGAAATTTGCTTTAAGGCATTTGGTGATAGAGTGAAACATTGGATTACTTTTAATGAAACAGTAATGTTTTGTGGATTAGGCTATTTAAAAGGTGCACATCCACCAGGAATACAAAATGATGTTCCAAAGTATTTTCAAGCGACTCATTATGTATTTTATGCGCATGCGAAAACAGTTGCGGTGTACAAGCAGCTGAAACAGTATGGGGAGATAGGGATTACACATGTTTTCTTACCTGCTTATAGTGTGGATGATCAAAAAGAAAATATACTAGCAGCAAATCATGCGAATGAATATGAAACGTATTGGTACTACGATCCAGTTTTAAAAGGTGAGTATCCGTCTTATGTTGTACAACAATTAAAGGAAAATGGGTGGACTCCTAATTGGACGGTTGAAGAATTAGAAATCATTAAACAGAATGCCGAAAAAAATGATTTTATTGGCTTGAATTATTATCAGCCAATACGAGTAGAAAGATATGATATGGATATAAAGAGCGAGGAGCATTCTCGAGAAAACTCAACACTTGCTCCAGGTAATCCTTCTTTTGATGGTTTTTATCGAACAGTAAAAATGGATGATAAAACATATACCAAATGGGGTTGGGAAATATCTCCCGAAGGCTTCTTAGATGGATTGCATATGTTGAAAGCGCGTTACGGTGACATAAAGATGTATGTAACGGAAAATGGACTTGGTGATGAAGATCCAATCATTGACGGAGAAATTGTAGATGTTCCGCGAATTAAATTTATTGAAGAGCATTTAAAAGTAATGAAGCGTGCAATTCAAGAGGGAATTAATTTAAAAGGTTATTATGCATGGTCAGTTATTGATTTGTTAAGTTGGTTAAATGGATATAAAAAGCAATATGGCTTTATTTTTGTCGATCATAATGATAACTTAAAACGTAAGAAGAAACTTTCGTTTCATTGGTATAAACATGTGATCGAAACGAGAGGAGAAGAGTTATAACAGATAAAAGAGTATTTTAGGAGAAAGTGTATGAGTGCAAAGTATAAACAAATTGTAGATGTGTTAGAGCAAAACATTCGAGATGGGCTTTTTAATGAAACGAAAAAATTACCTACAGAAGAAGCGTTGATGAATCGATTTGAAGTAAGCCGTAATACGATACGTAAAGTAATTAGTCAGCTTGTGAATAGAGGTTATATTTTTCAAGTGCAAGGTAGTGGTATGTTTTTACGTGAAACTTCTGTAACAGATTACATTAATTTAGGAAGTTTACGTGGATTAACGAAAAATCTCGTTTCACAAAATATTGAAACGAAAGTGCTAGAGATTGAAGTAATAGAGGCAAATGAAGAGATAGTAGAACGGATGCAATGCGAGATTGGAACTAGGTTATATTTCTTGAAGCGCGTAAGAATTGTAGATGGGAAACCATTCTCTATTGAAGTAAGTTATTTCAAAAAAGATATCATTCCTTATTTGAATGAAGAAATAGCATTAAGTTCTGTATACAGTTATTTCATTGAGGATTTACGATTAAATATTGGCTTTGCCGATAAAGTTATTAGTTGTGAAAAAATAAATAAAGAAAATGCAAAGCTTTTAGAACTAAATGAAGGTGATCCAGCGCTTCTTATTGAAAATACAGTTTATCTTGTAAATGGAACAATTTTCGAGCTATCTCAATCAATGTTTCATTATGAAAAGACCAAACTTTTAAATCGAATTAATTTTAATTGAAAATGAATATAAGTAGCCTTGTAAAAAAGCAACTGGTCCTAAGTGAGCAGTTGCTTTTTATTTTTAAAGTGGATGAGCAAAAAAACACAAAAGTGGTTGGTCCGTTTTTTACAAACTTCTATTATGATAAGAGAAGAAAGGTAGTATTTTATTCATGCTTTAAAATAGACTGGCCTTAGAGAGGTGGAAGACAATGAGTTTTGCGATTTCACTAGTTGTTATTATTGTAGTTGTATCACTATTTGGGACCGTACTAGTCGCACGAAATGTAGAAGAGAATTACGGTAAGTCTACAAAGAGGAATGTAAAAAACTTATCTGCTA
The DNA here is from genome assembly GCF_038007445.1 of Bacillus sp. FSL P2-0099. Lineage (NCBI taxonomy): Bacteria > Bacillati > Bacillota > Bacilli > Caryophanales > Bacillaceae > Bacillus > Bacillus sp. FSL P2-0099. The sequence goes on along the minus strand of NZ_JBBOXE010000001.1, from coordinate 3,670,158 downwards.
TCTATATCATTCTTCTTTTAGGGCTTCTTGTGGGAGTTACTTGGTATGCGGTCGTTATTTTATAGAGTGTGTATATGATGAAGGAGTTAATGCATTGATGAAAAATGAGCGCCATGTTTTAGTTGTTTTCCCGCATCCAGATGATGAGTCGTATTGTGTGGCTGGCACAATTTTGGCTTATACGGAGCAGAAAGTCCCTCTTACCTATGTTTGCTTAACACTTGGTGAAATGGGGAGAGCGATGGGGAATCCACCTTTTGCAACTCGTGAATCTTTATATACAATTAGAGAGAAAGAGTTAAAGCGAGCTACAAATATTTTAGGGATTGAAGATTTACGTATGATGGGATATCGTGATAAAACTCTTGAATTTGAAGAGCCTGGAAAATTAAGAAGCTTGATTCAAAACTGTATTGAAGAATTGAATCCTTCTATAGTTATTTCTTTCTATCCTGGGTATGCAGTTCATCCGGATCACGATGCAACAGGGGAAGCAGTAGTAGAGGTCTTAGCTAATATTTCGGAAGGTAAACGACCAGCCTTTTATGCTGTAGCTTTTTCGAAAAATCATGAAGACGAAATAGGACCTCCAGATTTTAAAAATGAAGTGAAAAAATATGTTTCGAAAAAATTGGAAGCATTACGAGCACATGCATCACAATTTACAACTAAAGTGGATGAGCTGGAAAGGGAGTATGAAGACGGTATTTCAGGCACAGTTGAGTGGTTAGAAAGAGAACCGTTTTGGATATATTCATTCAAAGATAAAAATATGTGATGCTACATCTGAAGGTGATGAATATGTATTTTGAATATAAGAATCGAAAGATTTTTTACAATATAGAAGGATCGGGTCCTGTCATATTGTTTTTACACGGTCTTGGAGGAAATTCGAATAATTGGTTATATCAAAGAAAATACTTCAAGAAGACATGGACCGTAATCTCACTCGATTTACCTGGGCATGGGAAATCCGAAGGGATGGAAATTAGTTTTAAAGAATATTCAAATGTTTTATATGAGTTATGTAATCATTTAAAGCTAAAATCAGTAACAATTTGTGGTCTTTCAAAAGGAGCTAGAGTGGGTATCGATTTTGCTATTCAATATCCACGTTTTGTTTCTAGCTTAATTGTTGTAAATGCATTTCCCTATTTAGAACCGGCAGATCGTAAAGAACGACTTGAAGTATATGATTTACTTAGCTTGCAGGATAAAGGGAAAACTTGGGCTGATACGTTATTGAGAGCAATGGGAGTAGAAGATAATGATGCAATTGTCCGAGGATTTCATCAATCCCTACAAACGATTCATCCGACGCATATTCAAAGGCTATTCGCTGAATTAGTTGATTACGATCAAAGACCATACCTCTCTAACATTGCATGTCCTGCATTAATAATACGAGGAGAGAATGATTATTTTGTTCCGGAAAAGTATGTGAGAGAATTTGAAAAACACCTGAGAAACGTGACCTTCGTTGAGTTGGAAAATAGTGGGCACTTGCCTTATTTAGAACAGCCTACTAGCTTTAATGTGACGGTAGAGGCATTTTTAAATCATGCGCTTGATTAATACCATTTTTGCAGTGAATACTGTTATTAATGAGTTCAGGGCACCAGCTTGGAGAGGAGGGAACTAAATGGAATGGCAACCGAATCGTGAAGATAAGATACCAGTTTATAAACAAATTGCTGATTACATTGAAAGAGGCATTTCTACCGGTGAATTCCCTTCTGATAGAAAATTACCTTCCGAGCGTATGTTAGCACAGAATTTACAAGTGAACCGGAGTACGGTCGTAGCTGCTTATGAGGAATTGAAATCACTTGGGGTAGTAGAACGGAAAAAAGGAAGCGGCACTCGGGTGAATACAGATATATGGGGTGTGTCACATAAACGAATACCGAACTGGGGTAGGTACGTTGAGGATGGATCGTTCTTACCTAATGTACCACTTGTTCAACAAATTCGAACGGAAACACAAAAAGATGATTTAATCAATTTAGCGAGTGGTGAATTGTCATCAGATTTAATTCCGAGTGATAGATTTCGAACAATTTTGTCGGAGAAAACATTTATGGGAAATCTCGGTTATGACCATCCGCTTGGAAATGAAATGTTGCGAAAAACCATTGCGGCACATGTCGAGCAATATAAACAAATAGAAGCAGATTCAAGCTCTATTCTTATTACATCTGGAGCTCAGCAAGCACTTAATCTTATCGTTCAATGTTTGTTAAAGCCTGGAGATGCGATTGCAATTGAGGATCCCTCCTATTGTTATTCACTTCCCATGTTTAAATCAGCAGGTTTAAAAATATTCCGTTTACCAGTTGATCAGCATGGTATGAATCCAGATGACTTAATCGATTTGCACAAAAAGCATCGCATTCGTATGGTGTTTTTAAATCCGGATTATCAAAATCCAACTGGAACGGTACTTTCATTGGCAAGACGTAAAAAGGTTTTAGAACTATCTTCTGAATTTGGTATACCGATTGTAGAAGATGATCCGTATAGTTTGACTTCTTTTAATGGAGAAGTGAATCCAACATTGAAATCGATGGATCAAAATGGGAATGTTCTTTATGTGAGCTCATTATCAAAAATTGTTGCATCAGGATTACGTATTGGTTGGGTAATTGGCCCCACGCGCGTAATTGAGAGATTGGCAGATGCGAAGCAGCAAGTTGATTTCGGTCATAGTGTATTTACACAGTGGGTAGCGAACCAATTTTTAGAATCTGAGGATTTTCATACGCATATTACGTTGCTTCGTGGACAACTGAAACAAAGAAGAGATGAGTTAATTAGAAAGCTTGAAGAAATATTAGGGGATCAGATTGAATTTTTTGTTCCTGAGGGCGGAATACATTTATGGTGCAAAGTGCAAGGAACGTTTGATGAATATCATTTACTAGGTGAATCTATACAAAATGGTGTAGCATTTGTCCCAGGAAGCGTCCTAGGTTCGAAAAGTGAATATGTCCGATTTACTTTTGGCAGAGCGAATGTAGAACAAATTCAGCTTGGAGTTACAAGGTTTGCGGAAACATTAAATGAGATTTCATAATAGTGAAGCGTAATATGGAAATGAGGGAAAGAAATGAAGTACGTGACGCTTTTACTTCAAGTAGGCGTGCTATATGTGTTTAGCTTAGCTGGTACGTGGATTCAAGGAGTATTCCATCTGTCGATGCCAGGAAGTTTAATAGGGATGTTAATATTGTTTCTACTCCTTTCTACTCGTATTTTTCCATTAAAGTGGTTTGAGGTAGGGGCAGAAAAGTTAATAGTATTTTTGCCGTTATTTCTAATTCCTTCGACAACAGGATTAATGGAATATGGATCTTTTCTTTTAAGTAAGGGGAGTGTTATATTCCTTTTGGTAGTTGCAAGTACGGTAGTAACATTGATTGTTTCAGGGTATGTAAGTCAATTATTAGTAACATCAAAAAAATAAAATCGACAAGGTGCACGATTCAAATGGTCTTAATTATTATTACTGTAGTAATTTATTTATTGGCGACAAAGTTATATAAAAAATTTACGTTTCCATTTACGTTACCGGTATTAACAGTTACAGCAATTATGATTTGCTTATTTTTGATATTTGGTATTTCTCATCATGAGTATAAGGAAAATGGGGGAGACATTCTTTCAGGTTTTTTGAGTCCTGCAATTGTAGCGTTAGCCATACCTCTATTTAAAGAGCGAGAGATACTTATGAAAAACTTTTTAGCGATACTAATCGGCGTAGTGATAGGTATAGTGGCTTTAACGAGTATGAATGTAGTGATTGGTGAAATTTTAAATATAGATAAGGAACTTATATTAACAACTTTACCACAATTAGCGACAATGCCTATTGCCATTTCATTAGCGGATCAAATTGGTGGCATTCCATCTATGACTTCTAGTTTTGTAGTTGTTGCAGGAATAACAGGTGCTATTATCGGACCGACAGTACTTAAGTTTTTCCGAATAACAAGTACGATTGGAAAAGGAGTGGGGATGGGCTGTGCATCACATATTATTGGTGTGAGCCGTCTAGTGAAAGAAGGAGAGAAAGAGGCAACTATCGGTTCGGTAACAATGATTGTAACAGGGATACTTATTAGTATATTAGTACCTTATGGAGTGAAATTTTTATTTTGAAAATTAATGAATCGTAATAAGGAGCATAACACTACTCATTTTAGAGCGTAATGGAGATGATTAAAATGACAACATGGTTTATAGTTACATTATTTATTTTTGGTGCTCTTAAAGTACTAGTTTCTAGTATGCCAACTTCTGTTGTAGAATCAATTATTAGTAGATTTGAGTTACACCAAAAACTTGATGAGGAAAATACTACTGTAACGGTAGATGGGGAAAGTATAGAAGGAGAAATGAAACTTCAAGTTATTCATGAATTTAACGAGGCTTTATTTTTAGATAAACATTATTTTCCGCCGCAAGGGAATGGTACACCGATAGTCATGGAGACGAAGAAAGGAAAAAGAGAGATTAGATTTTCTATATATAGCTACGAGGAACACGTTGATGTAGTAAAGCAATATAAGAAGAAAGTAGTTGCATATCGTTTGCGATCAAAAAGCCTTCAAAGTCGTTCAGTAGCAGTGACTGAAGATTATGCTTAAGGAGAGACCGTTATTATAACGGTCTCTTTATTATAGGTAGGGTCTATATAATTATTAAACTTTTATTCATATCGTAGTCCATTTGAAAGTTCTTCAATAGCTTTCCAATCATCAACAATAATTTGCTTATTATTTTTATGAATTATATTGTTAGTTATTAGTTTTTCAATGACTCGATTAAGATGACGGGTAGTTGTCCCGACTAATGAGGCAATTTCATGATGATCTTTAGTATGAATTTCTCGCCCAAATAAATTAGAAGGATTTCGGGCTGTACATAAATAACTAGCAAAGCGTGTCTCCACAGAAGCCAGTAAATTGATACGTGAAGCTGTTGTGCAAGTTTGAAGCTTATAAGTGACATGATGAATTAGCTCTTGAAGAAAGACTACATCGTGTAATAAGTAACTTGTTACATAATTTTTATCGATAAAAAGAAAATCAGACTGTTGTTCGGAAGTTACATGAGATTGTATGTCTACGGATTGAATTAATTCAATATCCCCCATGATAGAAACTGCAGAACAAAATCGTAGTAATAATGCTTTACCTGTAATTACACTTGAAGTTATTTTTGTACGTCCTGACATTTGAATATAAAGGCCGTCGATAGCTGCACCTTCTTGTAATATAGTTTCTTTTGCTGCGTATCTGCGAATCTCAAATGGATGATTGAATTGTTGGAATAGCTTCTTTATGTACTCATTATTTAAGTAGCTTAATAATAAGGTATTATCTGCAATCTTTTGCATAATGTTTCTCCTTTTGGGACATCTGTCCTATCTATTATAAAATAATTCATATACATTAAAAAGAAAGGAGTGATGTATATGAAATTTATTTTTGATATTGATGGTACTATTTGTTTTAAAGGAAACGCAGTAACGAAAGAGATTATTCAAGCGCTAGACGTTTGTCATAGTATAGGACATGAGATTATATTTGCATCTGCTAGACCAATTAGAGATTTATTACCTGTTCTACCAACTCATATGCATCATTATTCAATGATTGGTGGAAATGGTGCTTTTATCGCAAAGGATAGAGAAATTGTTGAAGTTATACGTTTTGACATTGAAACAGTAAGTGCTATGCGTTCAATCATAGAAAAGTATAGTCTTTCCTATTTGGTAGATAGTCAATGGAACTATGCTTATACAGGAAGTGAGAGTCACCCTATCTACAAAAACATAGACCCTAATCAATTGGCTATTAATATGAATATTGATGAAATTGGTGAAGTAGTAAAAGTGGTTTTATTTCCTGATAATAAAAAAAAAGAATTAATCATAAATGCGTTGGAAGAACTTCCTATAAGAATATATGAGCACGATAAAGAGGGGATTATTGATATAAGTCCGCCACATATTGATAAATGGGAAGGTTTAAAACGATTAGGTATAAAAGAGGGAGAATTCGTAGTGTTTGGTAATGATTCGAACGACTTATCAATGTTTATACATGCTAAGGAAAGTATTTGTGTTGGGAGTCATGAAGTATTAATAAATCATGCGTCCGTATGTTTAAAGGTTGACGAGCAAAGTATTGTTGATAAAATTATTGAGTTAGCAGAGTCATATGCATAAAAATGTGTATGTGAAACATAATAAAAACGGGTACTAAAAGGATTGTTAGCCTTTTAGTACCCGTTTTTATTAATAATTGACTGATAGACTTTCCGTATGAAAAATAAAAACAACATATATCCAAACAAAGAATAACTATGCTGCCAATCCGTACTATGTACAAATAAGCCTAGCCTCTCAGCAATTTGTTCAAAAATGCTAGCGCAAACGCCTATTGAAATAATAAATAGAGTTCTAGAAACGGTAGATAATTTCTTTGAAATTTGAATAAAAGAGGCTGTTAAAATCGGTAGTACGAGTAACGTGAAAGCTATGTTAACTGAAAATGTGGATGAGAAGGGTCTAACCGGAAAAGAATATATTTGTTTATTAACAAAGAAAGCATCTAAACAAGTTCCAATAATAGCAGAGAAAAAAACTGTAATTATTAAAGCTAGAAAATCATTCTTCTTCTCGAAGGAGGACATTTTTCTTTGCGAGAATTGCGAGTTCAATTTTTTCGAGTGTTTTGCAGTAGTCTTCTGTAATTTTTCCATTTATATTTTCCTCCTTATCAACTAAATAATTTACAACTTGCCAATCGTTAAACCAATCTTCATTTTCAACTTCTTCATGTTTCATATCCCGCCATGCATAGATGAGTGCAGGGCTGTATATACGATACGCGTCACTACGTAACTGGCATTTCTTTATTCGGCGTTTATAAAACTCACGTGAAAAAGATTCATTTACACTAGAAAATAAATGAGGCCAGTAATCTTTTCTTGAGCCTGTATGTGGATGGTGATGGACCCAGTTTATTATTTGAGATAAAATATGTGTATCCCGAAATAACAATGAATACAACCGTTTTCCAAGTGAAATTCGTTCATGCAAAGAAGTGAAATGTTTCATTGTATCACCAAATAGTAATACTTTTTGCTTTTTATCATTTTCGTAAAATGGGAAAAGGATATGATTAAACTGAAAAAAATCAAAGAGTTTAAATCCAATACTATTTAATACAGTCTTTTTAAAGTGTGCATTTTGAATAACTCTTTTTTCTAAGTAGTTTTGTTCATTAATAATAGTTGCGATCGCTAATGTTTTTTTGTTACCTGTTTTCCAAAAATCGTTCCACATTGTTTCCATAAATGTAGAAACATTTAAGTGAGTGAGAAGGTGAAATAGCTTTTTTGATTTTTTTACACTTTGCTCATATAGTAAAAATTGAGGATATACATCTTGGAAAATGAGCCAATTTCCTCTTTCTAAAAAAGAGAAAAATGTAATTTGATCTTTCTCGGATAAAAGCCTCGTATATAAATCTCCCTTTAAATCTGTCATATTCCAGCCACCGTTACGTGATACGATATGCCCAAGTAGTGCCCAATGTATTTCTGGATATTGAATGTAAAATTGGTAGTATGCACGTGTTCTTGTGACGTTATTTTTATTTAGTTCTTTTGTCTGAGCTTTAATTTTATCGATGATAAGTTGCTCTTCTTTCGTTAATTTATATATGGTAACAGAAGAGATGAGATCACTTTTTTGTTGTAACTCGTTTTTCACGTCGAATAGGGAGAGAGGGAGTGCTTTTGAGAATTCTTTAGATGTATTGTTTGAATTGCTTTGGTACATTCCATTACCTCCCTTTTCTATGAGTTTAAATGTGGTATTGGTTATGAATCATTCCATTTATCTCGCTATTAACGAGCAGTAAGACTCCCATCTCAAAAGTCGGCTAAAGCAAAGATGTTAGGTGAGGGTGGGGCTGCTCGTAAAAGCCCGACTGATTCAACTAATAATCAGTCGGGGATGGACAAAATCCCCACTAATTAAAGTTTCACTTTATTTTATTACGAGCATAAGAAATAAATGAGCGGTGTTTTTTAAACCAGTAATATAGTTATCATTCAAACAGTATAAAGAAAATCTAATTGCTAAGAAGTGAAATGAAAAACAGAAACTATTAAAAAATAGTTTCTGTTTTTTTATTTTGTCAATTAAATGTAACAAACGACGATTATGATTTGAATCAATTGAAAATAATTCAATAACCTTAATAAATACAATTTGAATTGAAATATATGGTAGGAGGAAAAGGAATGCTTAATAAAATAATTTTAATTACTGGTGGTACAGGTTCGTGGGGACATGAACTTATAAAACAACTATTAGAAAAATCACCGAAAGAAATTAGAGTTTTTTCAAGGAATGAAACGGTTCAGTTTGAAATGCAGCAACAGTTTATAAATGAAGAGAGATTGAAATTTATTATTGGAGATATTCGTGATAAAGAGCAACTAGTATATGCTTGCCAAGGTGTACATTATGTATTTCATCTTGCAGCTTTAAAGCATGTTCCAGTATGTGAATATTATCCTTATGAAGCTATAAAAACAAATATACATGGTACGCAAAATGTAATTGAAGCATCTATCCAGAATCAAGTTGAGAAAGTTATATATGTTTCAACTGATAAAGCGGCCGATCCATCAAATACGTATGGGATGACAAAAGCAATTGGTGAAAAATTGATGGTTCATGCGAATGTGCAAACGAAGAAAACAAAATTCATTTGTGTTCGTGGCGGAAATGTTTTAGGAACGAGTGGAAGTGTGGTACCGCTTTTTAAAAAGCAAATTAAGCAATCTTCAAAAGTAGGGATTACCGATGCAAATATGACTAGATTTTTCTTAACCATTGAAGATGCTGTTGGATTGTTATTTAAAGCAGCATCTGAAGGAAGAGGAGGAGAAATCTTTGTTATGAAAATGCCAGCATGTAAAATAACGGATTTAGCAAGAATATTGATTGAAGATTCAAAAAAAGAAAACGTGAAGATAAAAGAGGTAGGGATAAGACCTGGTGAAAAATTAAGTGAAATGCTTTTATCTGAGGTAGAGAGTAAAACAAGTATTAGTTTTGATCAAAATTATTTTGTGGTACTACCGACTATTCCTATAGAAGGACTTCAAGAATATTATGCTAGTTATCCGCTTGTGGATGTGAAGAGTTTTAGTTCTCAACAAGACTTACTTACAAAACATGAGGTGAAACAAATGTTAGAAAAAGGAGGGTTTTTACGATGAAAAGAAATGCGAGCCTTTTAATAACTGGTGCAAATGGCTTCACAGGACGTCATGCTTGCCAATATTTTTTAGAGCAGGGCTTTCATGTAATTCCTATGTTTCAAAATCGTTCACATAGAGAAAAAATCGAAAATGGTATTACTTGTGATTTAACAAATAAGAGTGAAGTAATGAAGGTAATTAAACAAATAAAACCAGACTATGTATTGCATTTAGCAGGAAGAAACTCAGTTAATGAGTCTTGGACAGCTTCTCTGGAATATATAGAGATTAACGTAATAGGGACTTTATATTTATTAGAAGCCATTAAGCAGGAAGCCTCGCATTGTAAAACATTAGTTATAGGATCTGCATTGCAAGCAGATAGTATGAAAAACATAAAAGTTTCAAATCCATATAGTTTAAGTAAAACTATGCAAGTCATTATTGCGGAGGCTTGGGGCGGATTAATGGATTCAAATATTATCATTGCAAAGCCCTCAAATTTAATTGGTCCAGGAGTATCGAATGGTGTTTGTTCAATTCTCGCAAAAAAAATGATAGATATAGAATCAGGTAGAAGTAAAGCGATTATTGAAGTAAACAGTTTGAAAGATAGTAGAGACTTTCTAGATGTACGTGATGCAGTTAAAGCGTATCATGTGTTATTACGTGATGGTATAAATGGAAAACAATATAATATTGGATCAGGAGTAAAACGCTCTTTATTAGATGTATTGGAACAATATAAAGGATTAACACAGTTGAATTTTACTATAAAAGAAACAGAGAATAGTGAGAGCGGCTCAAATGAAAGTTTAGTATTAGAGGATATAAAAAAGTTAGGTTGGGTTCCAGAAATCCCATTTCAGCAATCATTAAAAGATGTACTTGAGTATGCGAAGTGTAGTGACATCTGCATTTAATGAAAAATATAAAAGGATGTAAGAAATATATGAATTGTTATGAGACTATAAATAATCAAAATATGCTATCGCTTTCGATTGTTGATACGCTGGATTGGAAAGATGAAGAAGAACACGTTTTGCGCATCTATGAGGCGATAAATACATGTCGAGCATATGTGGAAAAGGTTAATCGAAACCCCAAAACAATATATACAGGAACTAGGCCTGTAATCCAAGTCTTTACTCAGTATGAATGTAGTGAGTATGGAAATGATTTTTATGAACTCATCAAAGATCTTTTGCAAGACATAGGTCTGGAGTTAAAGATTTATATAAATCATAGTAAGTTAATGTACATTTGAAAGATTACTATAAAGCTAGACTTTTAATGATAAAGGTGGGATATAAGCTATGAATAAAACGATTCTCTTTACTGGGGGCGGTACAGCCGGACACGTAATGATTAATATGGTATTGATTCCTAAATTTATAGAAAAAGGATGGGGAGTTGAGTATATTGGATCTCAAAATGGAATTGAAAAATTATTAGTTCAAAATGTTAAGTACAATAGTATTTCAACGGGGAAGCTTCGGAGATATTGGGATTGGGAGAACTTTAAAGATCCTTTTAAAATTATAAAAGGCTGCTTACAAAGTTATAAATTAATTAAGAAAATAAAGCCTGACGTTATCTTTTCTGCAGGAGGATTTGTTTCAGTTCCTGTAGTTGTAGGGGCATGGTTAAATAGTGTACCTATCGTAATACGTGAACCAGATAGCACGTTAGGACTTGCAAATAAAATAGCATTACCTTTTGCTACAAAACTATGCACAACATTTCCTCATACAGGGAAGAATGTAAGTAATGAGAAAAAGGTTTATGTAGGACCAATTGTAAGGGAAGAAATTGAGAGAGGTAACGTATTACGAGGAAGAAGGTATTGTGAATTTCAGCAAGATAAGCCAGTATTGTTAATAATGGGTGGGAGTCAAGGTGCTAAGTGGATAAATGATATGGTAAGGAAAAGTTTAGATACATTATTATTAAGTTTTAATATTGTTCATATGTGTGGTAAAGGGAAGGTGGATCCTTCTATCGGAATGGAAGGTTATATGCAATTTGAATATATAGGAGAAGAGTTGCCACATATACTGAATATGGCAAGTGTTGTAGTTTCCAGAGCGGGTTCTACTGCTATTTCTGAATTGTTATTTTTGAAGAAACCGATGTTGCTTATTCCGTTAACTAATGGTTCCAGTAGAGGGGATCAAGTTTTAAATGCTGACTATTTTTCTAGGCAAGGGTATGCGGAAGTATTACTTCAAGATAGAATAAGCACCAGTACATTTACAGATGTGTTAAATAAGTTGTATGTAAATAAGGAGAGATATATTCAAAACATGAATGGATTTAAGAAAACAAATGAGGAGGGAATTCATCAATTAATAGATTTAATAAATGAAGTAGTTAAATAATAAAAAAAGGAAAGAAATTATTTTCTTTCCTTTTTACTATAGTTGTTCAAATTCATTATTACCTATAACGATTACATTCAGTATAGAGTTATATGCATTTTGATTTACTATGGACGAATACCGTTTTCTAACAGCTTAGTAAATGCATTGGCATAAATAGGTTTACTGTAATAGTAACCTTGAATAAACTGACATTTATTTTTTTGAAGGAAATTTACGTGTTCTTTCGTTTCTACGCCTTCAGCAATGACGGACATTCCTAATGTATTTGCTAGTGTGATGATTGTTTTAATGATTTCCATTCCATCTTCACACGTTTCAGACATTGTAATAAATTCTCTTGGGATTTTTAACGTATCGATTGGATATAAAGGTAAGTAGGCTAGGGAAGAATAGCCTGTACCAAAGTCGTCGATTGAAATGTGAATCCCTAAATTTTTTAGTGTACGCAGTTTTATCAATGTTTCTCTCTCATCCATCATTGCAATTCGTTCTGTTAATTCTAGATCAAGGGAACTTGCTGGTAAGCCTGTAGTTGCTAAAGTAGAAGAAATAGATTTTACAAATCCTTCTTGTTCAAATTCTTTAGCAGATAAATTTACCCCTATTTTTAAATGCGAATATCCGAGTGCATGCCAACGTTTCATTTGCTCACAAGCCTGCTGTAATGTCCATTTTCCTATTGGAATAATTTGTAGTGTTTCTTCTGCAATCGGAATAAACTCGTATGGAGAAATAACACCTAATTCAGGATGATTCCACCTGATTAAAGCTTCTGCACCGATAATTTTATTAGATTCACTATCAACTTGAGGTTGATACAAAAGGAACAATTCTTCATTTTGTATTGCGTTTGGTAAATCTTTTTCTAATCGTAATCGTCTTTCGATTTTTTTAGCGATTACATCGTCATAAATAGAGACAGAGTTAAGCTCTTTTGCCTTTGCATCATACATTGCAACATTAGCGTTTTTCAGAAGTGTAGCGGTATCGATTCCGGAATGTGGATAAATGGAGATACCGATACTCAGTGATAAAGTTAATTTATGCTCATGTATGACAAACGGCTTTTCCATGCTTTCAAATAATTGGTTACATAACTCGAATAAGGAATATTCGTCAGTATAGTTTTCAATTAAGATTGTAAACTCATCACCACCGATTCTTGACAGATGAGTATGTGATGGAAGACATGATTGGAATCGCTTTGCTACTTCTTCTAATATGTAATCACCTGACGAATGTCCAAGTGTATCGTTAATTACTTTAAAGCGATCTAAATCTAAATATAATAATGCAAACTCACTTTGTGTTGTTTGAGCATTTTTTATAAATTTTCTTAGCTTCCTATGGAAAAAGGATCGATTCCCAATTTTCGTTACAGTATCGTGGAATGCTAAATATTTTATTTCTTCTTGTTGTTTTTTTAGTGCGGTAATATCCTTTACCATAATATAGCTTCCTGAAATTTGTCCATCTATCATAATAGGAACGATGGTAACGTATAAAAAATAAGTAAAGCCATCTTTATATTGAGAACTAAGTTGTAAGGATGCTGATTCTTGTTGTTTAACTTTTTCTAATGCAGATATCAGTTTATGTTTATCTGCATCTAAAATAATAGAAAAACATGTCTCACCAAGTAACTCGTTCGTTGGTGCTCCAAGTAGTATGCTTCCTGCTTTATTTACATTTAAGAATATTCCATTTAAATCAATCGTAAAAATGGGATCAGGATGATATTCATATAATGATTTGAATTTTTGTTGTTTCTGAGATAGGGCCTCTGATTTATGGACTAAATCAGAAGTTCTTAAAGTAACTTTTTCTTCTAGTTGAGCATTAAATACTTGTAAACGTTTTGTTAGGGTGTCGTTTTGCATACGCACAATAGAATGGCGAATAAGTACGAAAACAAAAGCGATACAATTTCCTGTAATGAGAGTTGAAGACGATGTTTGTTCTTTTAATGTAAACCCGATTAGTATTGCAACAGCAAGATAGGGAAATACGACTAAAACTTTCTTTCCTAGTATAGGGTTTACAATGAAATAATTTTTATGGCTATTATCATCTTCTGAAATAGACCCAGCTATTGCGATAAGCAATATAGGTATTCTATATAAAAGACGTAAAAATGTTATAGTGTCAGTTGATAAATGGGTATTTAAGTAAAAATAAATATAGTTAAAAGTTGCAGAACTAATTAATACAAAAATAAAGATATAAATTTTCCGCTTGGACTTAAAAATTGTTGGGCGGAAAAAGAGACTAACACCTAGTAGAAGAAATAATAGATCTGCAATTGGATATAGAAATGAAAGGAAAATATCTGCGAGTGAAAGTGAGAATATATTTAAATTTGGCTGATTAAATAAATACCATTCTAATGTGAATATGGAAGTAAGTACTATACATATATCACAAATAAAGAAAGCTTTTTCCCATTTATTGCATTCTTTTAAGATCTTATAGCAAAAAGCGATAAGGCAGAAGAATAGAAAAAACATGTAAAATACATCAGAAATAGTAAAATGATGTATTGGAAGTTCGAAAAAGGTATCTTGATACGTATATACTACTTTTCCTAATAAAAAACTACCAATTGCAATTGTAATACATATCCAAAAAGGATTTGAACTAACTTTTTTAGAGTATATAGAGTAAATTAGCGATATAAATGTAATGACTTCAACGATGAGTGAAGCGAAGCGTACATTGAAATTTGAAAAATTAGTAGGGAACAGAAAGAAAAACATAAAATAGATTGAATAGCATATTAATGTTGTGATTAATATACATAGCTGTAAATTTTTATTTAATTTCAAAAAAATCACCTTCTTTAAGTATGTACTATATTCGTAATATCTATACGTAATAATATTACTTAAGGATTGTATCAGATTTCCTTATAAAAAGCATGCTTATAAGGAAAAAAACAAGAGTGCAATAATTCTTGAAAATGAAAAAACACTACATTTAATGATTTTTAGTGTATCAAGATTTTAGATGGGAATTGTATATTTAGTCATCCAGTATATTTTAAAGGTTTTTTAGTGCTTTGCAAGTGGAGATGCAAATTTGCATATAAAATGATGGGATTTTCTTTCTAGGTGAGTTTTTGATTGTTATAGGCTAGTAAGGAACACCTTTGTATGTATCTATTTTCATACTAATGAGGGATTTCAAAAATGTTTTAAGAATATACAATAAAATATAGTCATTCATTACGTTTTTAGTATGGGAGGAAAAGCATGAAAAATTGGGTGAAGTTTCGAATAGCACGTCCAACAGATAAGTTTGAAGAGGTTATAGCATTCTATGAAAAAGGATTAGGTTTAAAGCGTATAGGTGAATTTTACGGTCATGAAGGTTACGATGGCGTCATGTTTGGACTACCAGATGAAGAATATCATTTAGAATTTACAAGATATATAGATGGGAGCCCATGTCCAGATCCAACAAAAGATAACTTACTTGTATTTTACATGCGAGAAGATAGTGAAATGAAAAAAGTGAGTAAAAGGCTGCATACAATGGGGTATGGTGAAGTAGAACCAGAAAATCCGTATTGGAAAGAAAAGGGGATAACGATAGAAGATCCGGATGGTTGGAGAATTGTATTGATGAAAATAGAAGAATGAGGTGTGGCGAAACTAGAGGAGAAAGACGTTTCGAGTTTTGATAGTGTAAAAGAAAATATATATAAGCTTCCTTGAAGGGGATAAAATCAAGGGGAAGCTTTTTTGTGAATTTATCTGAAAATTAACATTTGATAATTTGTTCTGGAAAGATATGAAATAAGAACGTATATTCTTATGGGTTGATAGTCATGTCTTTAAAGAGGGATATAGAAAAGGGAGGAATTATGAATACATATATCTATATGGTTAGGCATGGTGAATCGCCAAAATTAGAAGGAAATGAAAGAACACGTGGATTAACTGAGAAGGGAATTTTAGATGCTCAAAGAATAACTGAGATATTAGAAACAGAGGGAATTAATACTTTCATTTCAAGTCCGTATAAGAGGGCTATGTTAAAGATAGAAGAGTCAGCGAATCTCCATGAAAAAGAAATGTTAGTATATGAAGGTCTTAAAGAGTGTAAGTTTTCAAATGAAAATAAAATTATATCGGATAAGGAAGTGTACCCACTTGTAAAGGAGATGTTTTTTAATCCAGAATATGCACTGACGGATGGAGAGTCATATGCGGATTGTCAGCGAAGAGTAGTGAGAGTGTTAAAAGAAATATTAATGAATTTTCAAGGACATAAAATTGTAATTGGTACACATGGGCTTGTAATGACACTAATGATGAACTATTTTGATAATCAATATGGACTTGAATTTTTAATGAATACATCCAAACCGGATATATATAAGCTAGAATTTAAAGAAGAGCAATTAATGAATGTAGAGAGATTATGGAGAGAAGAATGAAATGGGGTATATGGAGTGTGTTTTAAAAATTACTTTTAAAACACACTCTTTTGCATTAAGTTGAGTTTTAAATATTTTCACTAATACGTTCTTTGTTTTTGTTATTTAAAGTATGTAAGAGTTTTTGAAATACCTTAAATGAATGCTGGAATATTGGACTTTGAATAAAAGTGTATAGAAAAGTTACGATAAAAACAGGACCTCCTAGCATGTATCCAATGACTAGTACAAAGCATTCTACAATAATTCGAGCACGGCTAATAGATAACCCAGTTTTGTCAGAAATGGTAAGCATGAATCCATCGCGGGGTCCAGCACCAATGCCAGCCGCAACGTACATGCCGCCCCCAATGCCTGTAATTGCAATACCAGAAAATAAAATGAGTAAGTTTATCCATAAATAATCACTAGCGTTTGGAAGGATTTTTGATTGTAAGAAAAAGTCCATAATAGGACCGATAAGTAGTGCATTTAAAAATGTGCCCACGTTTATATATTTTCGATCTACTAGTAAAGAGATAAGAACGAGACATAATCCACATATGACACTCCAAGTGCCAATTGTCCACCCAAATCGTTGGTAGAGAGCCATATTTAAAACTTCCCAAGGGTGTAAACCGAGGAATTTAACTTTGACTGCGAGAGCATTTCCAAGTCCAAAAAAAATTAATCCTAGGAAAAAAAGAAAATAGCGAAAGAGAGTTAGCCTCATCTTTAAAACCTCCCAATATATAATGATGTATATTACATGTTTGAATTTAAATGTACAAATGTTATGTCTTTTTATGATTTATTAAAAATATAAATGGATATATATTTTCATAGTCAAAAAAGTTAAAATATTTCATTATAAGGATTATAATAGAGAGAGAACTATAAAAGGAGTGAACGAATTTGAAACAAGAACTTATTGAAAGATTTACGAGATATGTAAAGATTGATACACAATCAAATGAAGAAAGTCATACAGTGCCTACAACACCAGGGCAAATTGAGTTTGGTAAGTTATTAGTGGAAGAGTTGAAAGAGATTGGGTTATCAGAAGTGACGATGGATGAAAATGGTTACGTAATGGCAACACTGCCTGCTAATACAGATAAGGATGTTCCTGTAATCGGCTTTTTAGCTCATTTAGACACAGCAACAGATTTTACAGGGGAAAACGTAAAACCACAAATTCATGAAAATTTTGATGGTAATGCGATTACGTTAAATGAAGAATTAAATGTTGTGTTAACACCTGAACAGTTCCCGGAATTACCATCATATAAAGGACATACAATTATTACAACTGATGGTACAACACTTCTTGGAGCAGATGATAAAGCTGGTCTTACAGAAATCATGGTCGCAATGAATTATTTAATACATAATCCGCAAATTAAGCATGGAAAAATAAGAGTAGCATTTACACCGGATGAAGAAATTGGCCGTGGACCATCGCATTTTGATGTAGAAGCGTTTGGTGCATCGTTTGCTTATACAATGGACGGAGGTCCATTAGGTGGTTTAGAATATGAGAGTTTTAACGCTGCAAGTGCCAAATTAACTTTTAGAGGGACAAATACACATCCTGGAACAGCGAAAAACAAAATGCGTAACGCAAGTAAACTCGCTATGGAATTCGATAGACAGTTACCAGTAGAAGAGGCGCCAGAATATACAGAGGGATATGAAGGGTTTTATCATTTACTCTCTTTAAATGGTGATGTCGAGCAAAGTAAAGCTTACTATATTATTCGAGATTTTGATCGTAATCATTTTGAAGCGCGTAAAAATAATATTAAAGATATTGTGAAAAACATGCAAGAGAAGTACGGCGAAGATGCAATCGTTTTAGAGATGAATGATCAGTATTATAATATGCTTGAAAAAATTGAACCGGTGAGAGAAATTGTTGATATTGCGTATGAGGCAATGAAAAGTTTAAATATTGAACCGAATATTCATCCAATTCGCGGTGGAACAGATGGATCGCAATTATCATATATGGGATTACCAACGCCAAATATTTTCACTGGTGGTGAAAACTATCACGGTAAATTTGAGTATGTTTCGGTAGATACTATGGAAAAAGCTGTTCAAGTAATTGTAGAAATCGCAAGACGATTTGAAGAACAAGCTTAAAAAGAGAACCAAGTAGTAATGAAGTGCTACTTGGTTCTTTTCTATAGTAAAAATACAAAGTGAAACTTGTTACAAGACGTTTGTAAAAGGGGGAAATGTTATGAGTGAAAATCAGTTTCATGGTTATATAGGGACATATACCAAAGCAGAGAGTAAGGGGATTTATAAATTTATACTTGATACGAACATCGGAGAACTTAAAGGGATTGAATTAGCAGCTCATATAGGAAGTCCGACATATGTAACAATTAGTCATAACAACGAGTACCTTTATTCTGTTGCGAAAGATAATGGGTTAGGTGGAATTGCTAGTTTTTCTATTCATAATAAATCCGGTAATCTAAATTCGATTAGCATGCAAGTTTTAGAAGGGGCATCGCCGTGCTATGTAAGTGTGAATCGGGAGAATAGTATAGTAGTAGCAGCTAATTATCATAAAGGAACAGTAGAGTCCTATTTAGTGAAAAAGGATAATGGAAGTTTAAATGCTGCTACGGTAATTGTAGAACATAAAGGGTCAGGACCAAATAAGGAAAGGCAAGAAAAGGCACATGCTCATTATATAGATTTTACTCCTGATGAAAAATATGTAGTAGCAGTTGATTTAGGAATAGACAAGGTGATTACATATAAAGAAAGTGATGGAGAACTAATAGAAGTTACACGGTTATCTGTAAAACATGGTAGTGGTCCAAGGCATCTTATATTTCATCCAAGTGCGCAGTATGCATATGTTATGACAGAATTAAGTTCAGAGATTATTGTACTTCAATATGATGCAAAGAGTGGCAGTTTTAAAGAAAAACAATACATTTCTACATTACCTGAAGATTTTAGAAAAGATAGTTACGGAAGTGCAATTCACATTTCTTCTGATGGCAAGTTTGTTTACGCAGCAAATAGGGGACATAATAGTATCGCGGTTTTCCGAGTGAATGAGCACAATGGAGAGCTCGCTTTTATTGAAACAGTATCGACAGAAGGGGATTGGCCACGTGATTTTTCTTTAGATCCGGATGGGAAATTTTTAATTGCAGCGAATGAAAGATCTAATACTTTGACTTTATTTGCTAGGGATGAAATGACAGGGGAGCTAACGCTTGTACAGACGGACGTAAATGTTCCAGAGCCAGTATGTGTGAAGTTTTTACATGTGAAAAAATAGATAGGTTTCCCTATCTATTTTTTATTAGGAAATTTTAATATAGCACCCGCCACAAATAAAAAGTCGCGTAAGACTCCCAATTTGTCCAATTTGATGCAAATTCTTTTATTTCATTTTTAGTCGGTTTCTTTTCGGAACCTGTTATAAATTTAATTGCATTATGCAAACCAACATCATCAATTGGAAAAGCTGAAGGGAATCGTAAACAACGCATTAAAACATAGTGAGCTGTCCATGGCCCTATACCGCGAATGCTAGTTAATTGTTTTTCAGCTTGCTTCACATCTTGTATTTGTAATAGAGATTCTTTTGATAATTTACCTTCTGTAATGAGCTGCGCGACGTCAATTAAGTATTCGCACTTTCTTGTAGTCATTTTTAATGTTGCGAGATCTTCTACATCTAAATTTGCTATTACTTCAGGTGATGGGAATATCCAATGTTTTCTACCGTTCCAATCTACATAATCACCAAAATTTTCGACTAATCTTCTTTTTAGAGTATAGGCATATGTGAGGTTGATTTGTTGACCTAGAATCCCCCAGCATAGTGCTTCAAATAAATCCGGAATTCCCAAAGTACGAAGACCGTAAAATTCTTTAATGGGTTTTTGAAGGAGTGGGTCGTGTTTAGCTAATTTATAGAAGGGAGCTAAATCAGTAGTTAAATCAAACCACTCTTTTACATAGTTAGATACGGCATCGTGTGCCCATTTTTCAGAGACATATGATTCTCCTAAAAAACGTATTTGAATATTACTATCGGCATTCAAACCAATTTCAATTAATGGATTTATGTTTTGAACAGGAATGACTTTATAGATTTTATTGTTTTCAATATGAAACATACATTCATTTTTAGAACGCGATAGATAGCGTAAGTTTTCTTGAAAACTAAATTCTTTTGGAACTACTAAAGTCAATGCGCTATTATATTCTGCTGTCATATGAATTCCACCGGTAACTTTTCTAATGTAAGCAATTCTTTCTTCATTTCTAATCCGCCTCTAAAACCAGTTAGTTTTCCATCTTTTCCTATAACGCGATGGCAAGGAATTGTAATAAGAAGTGGGTTGGCAGCAATAGCAGAAGCAACGGCACGTACAGCGTTAGGTTTTTGAATTCTTTCCGCAATCTCTGAATAAGAATGTGTCTCCCCATAAGGAATTTCACGTACCGTATTCCAAACAGCTAATTGAAATGCAGTTCCGTAAGCATCAATAGGGAATGTAAAAGTTTCTCGCTTGTTTTCTAAATACTCGATAACTTCTTTCGTATATGTTAGCAGGTAATCTGGATTGTGAGTCAATATATGCTGTGGCAGTTTTTTTCTAGCCCACAAATTTAGTTCTTCAAAGTTTTCGTTTTGAGATCCAATGAAACATAGTCCATTTTCAGTTGCAGCAATATGCAAGCACCAATTTTTATGTGTAATTAGCGCCCAATATATAGATTTATTTTTATAGGAATTCATTATTGTATCCCTCTTTCATTTCGTTCTTTTTTCGATATTCAGTAGGAGTAAATCCGGTTTTCTTTTTAAATAAAGTTGCGAAATACTCCGAGTTTTCTATCCCGACAGCAGTACTAATTTCCATAATGGATTGATTTGCATGTGAAAGGTATTCTGTCGCTTTTTTAATTCTGAATTGCTGTATATATTCTATTGGACTAATCCCTACAATTTTCTTGAAAGTGCGTTGTAGATGATAAGGGCTACCATGGCATATTTCTGCGAGTAAGTCGAGGGTTAGCACGTCACAATAATGTTTTTGGATATATTCTTTAATTTGCTCTACCCATTCTTCATTAGGTAAAGTTAGCCCGTTTGGTTTACAACGTTTACACGGACGAAAATTTTCATGTAATGCTTGCTCTGCCTTAAGAAAAATACGTACATTGTTTTTATTCGGTATTCTCGATTTACATGATGGTCGGCAAAAAATACCGGTTGATTTTACAGCGTAAAAGAATTTGTCATCATATGTGGAGTCATTATGAATAATTGCTTGCCAATACTCATTTGTTACTGTGAACTCTTCATTATGCACAGAACATCACCTCTGGCATTAGTATAACCTGAATAAAGTACGTATGTACGTATTTACGAATGTAAGAGCAAGATTACAAAGATGAAACTATGATAGGGTATCTATTTTGTGTTAGCATGAAAATTGAAAATGCACATCAAGAGGAGGAACATAGATGAAGTTGATTTCATGGAATGTAAATGGTTTGCGAGCAGTTATTGCAAAAGGTGGATTTCTAGAATATCTAGAAGAATCTAATGCAGATATATTTTGTTTACAGGAAATTAAATTACAAAGTGGACAAATTGATTTAAATCCCGAGGGATATTATACATATTGGAATTATGCTGTGAAAAAAGGCTACTCAGGAACGGCTATTTTCACGAAAAAAGAACCGATTTCTGTTACATATGGTTTAGGGATTGAAGAGCATGATCAAGAAGGACGAGTTATTACGTTAGAATTTGAAGATTTTTACATGATAACGTTATATACACCAAACTCCAAACGTGGATTAGAACGCTTAGATTACAGAATGAAATGGGAAGATGATTTCAGGGCCTATATTAAACGATTAAATGAAAAGAAATCAGTTGTTTTTTGCGGAGATTTAAACGTCGCACATAAAGAAATAGATTTAAAAAATCCAAAAAGTAACCGTAAAAACCCTGGATTCTCTGATGAGGAGAGGGAGAAGTTTACACGTACTTTAGAAGAAGGATTTGTTGATACGTATCGCTACCTTTATCCTGATCAGGAAGGAGAATACTCGTGGTGGTCGTATCGTATGGGAGCGAGAGCAAAAAATATTGGATGGCGTTTAGATTATTTTGTTGTCTCGGAAAGAATGAAAGACAAAATAACAGAGGCGAAAATTAACAGTGAAATAATGGGATCAGACCATTGTCCAGTTGAATTACATATAAATTTCTAAAAAAAGAAGTATCTCGCTAATAATAGGCGGATACTTCTTTTTAATTCAGTTTGTTAAAATTTTTCAAATCATTCTTGAAATAATTGCATATTAAATATATACTTAGTAACGATAATCATTATCATTGGAAAAGATTATCGATGGATGAAGTGTAAAAGAATTATATTTTAGGGGAAGTGAATGAGAATGAGTTCCGGATAAAATTATTAATCTAATGAAATATATGTTTGGGACAAGTTTCATGTAGTTAAGTTTTCATATAAAAATAATCTATTTACAAGTTTTGAGAGGAGATATATAAAGATGAACAAGAAGTTATTTACATTAGGGATGGTTACAGTTTTAAGTGTAGGTTTAGCAGCATGTAATAGTACGGATAAAACTTCAGGGGAACAAAAGCAACAGACAAAAGCTACGGAAACAAAAAAAGATGAAAAACGAAAAATTACATATTTAGGTAAAGAATACACAGTACCAGCAAAAGTAGACAAAATTGCGACAGCTAGTTTAGAGTCAATGGAAGATGCAGCAGTACTTGGAATTAAACCAGTCGGTGCAATTACTGTAGGTGGTAAATTACCAAAGTATCTTGAAAAAGAATTAGAGGGTGCAAAATCTGTGGGTGAAAAAATGCAACCTAATTTTGAAACATTACTTCAATTAAAACCGGATGTTATTACATCTAGTACGAAATTCCCAGCAGAAACAGCTGAAAAGTTTACGAAAGTAGCTCCGACGTTCCCGGTATCACACGTTTCAACAGATTGGGAAGATAACTTAAAGTTAATGGGAGAATTAACTGGTAAAAAAGATAAAGCAGAAAAAATTATTAAAGATTACAATGCGGACGCTGAAAAAGCAAAAGCAAAATTAGGAGATAAGTTAAAAGACAAAAAAGTACTTGTAATTAGACTAAGAGCAAATGAATTATTCCTATATCCAGAAGGAGTATACTTCAACCCTGTAATTTATAAAGATCTTGGACTAACTGCTCCAGAACAACTTAAAACTGTAAAAGCACAAGAGAAAATTTCATTTGAAAAACTTGCTGAACTTAACCCAGATTATGTTTTCTTACAATATGAGGCAAGTGAAAATAAAAACCCGAAAGTGCTAGAAGAAATTGAAAGCAATCCAATTTGGCAAAGTATGAATGCTGCGAAAGAAAAGAAAGTATTTGTAAACGTTGTAGATCCAATGGCCCAAGGTGGCACAGCTTGGAGTAAAACAGCATTCTTAAAAGAAGCAGTGAAAAATTTATCTAAATAATACAATAAGTAAGGTGCGTTGAATGATATGCAGAAAACGAATGCGGTACCAGTAACCATTTTATGTATAGCACCCATATTGATTTTATTTACAGTTATACTTTCTGTTTTATATGGGGCGAAAAACATTGATGCTGAAACAGTGTGGAATGCTTTATTTCATTTTGATTCAAGCGATGTAAATCATAATATTATTATTACTTCACGTTTACCAAGGGTAGTTGCAGCTCTTTTAGTCGGAGCATTTCTAGCCATATCAGGAGCACTTATGCAGGGGATGACAAGAAACTATCTTGCATCCCCTTCTATTATGGGTGTGACGGATGGTGCAGCCTTTGTTATTACACTTTGTATGATTTTTCTTCCGGGAATGTCATCGATTGGTATGGTTTTATGTTCAATGATTGGCTCTGCACTAGGAGCCGGTATAGTGTTTGGTTTTGGCTCACTCCTTCAAAATGGCTTATCCCCTGTTAGATTAGCAATTATAGGGACAGTTATTGGAACATTTTTAAGTAGTGTATCGGCTGCGATGGCTTCATATTTCCAAATTTCTCAAAATGTTAGTTTTTGGTTTAATGCAAAGTTAGATCAAGTGGACCCTAATATCATTAAAATCACGATACCATTTGGGATAATTGGTATAATTTTAGCACTATTAATATCAAAATCTATTACCATTCTTTCTTTAGGAGAAGAAGTTTCTATTAATCTAGGTCAGCGTACAAAACTAGTTAAAGCGATGGCAATTTTATCAGTTATTTTTTTAACAGGAACAGCAGTTGCTTTAGTGGGGAAAGTTGGTTTTGTAGGTTTAATTATTCCACACATTACGCGCTTTATAATTGGGGTAGATTATAAGTGGATTTTGCCTTGCGCAGGCGTTATTGGTGGAGTTTTCTTAGCATTATGTGACATTTTAAGTAGATTTGTAAACTATCCATTTGAAACACCAATTGGAGTCGTTACTTCCTTAATTGGAATTCCTTTCTTCCTTTATTTAATCCGTACAAGAGGAGGAGAGAGACATGCTTAAAAGTTCAAGTCAACGTTTTGGAATGACAATGGGGATTAGTATATTTTTAATATTATGTGCTATTTATATTAGTTTAACGAATGGTACGTTTGATATTACGATTACAGATGTATTTAAAACACTCTTTAGAATAGATCCAGTACCAGACCATGATTTAGTTATTTTTGAGTTTCGCCTTCCGCGCATTGTAATTGCTGGATTAGTAGGATTAGGCCTCGGTGTTGCGGGTGCTGTAATTCAAGGGATTACGAGAAATGGATTGGCGGACCCAGGTATTTTAGGAGTGAATGCCGGAGCAGGTACAGCCATCGTAATTTTCATGTTCTTCTTTCAAGGGCAATTAAAGAGCACAGACTGGGTTTCTATTATGATGATGCCGATGTTTGGTTTAGTCGGTGGGCTAGGAGCCGCTATAATAATTTATCTGTTTTCTTGGAAAAACGGTAAGTTAGACCCGCAACGTCTTTTATTAACAGGGATTGCAATTGGATCTGGATTTGGAGCGTTTTCTATGTATTTATCGCTCAAAATGAAGTCAACTGATTTCGAGATGGCTGCAGTTTGGGTGTCTGGAAGCATATATAGTGCAAACTGGAAGTATATTGTTGCTATGTTGCCGTGGCTTATCATATTAATTCCGCTTATACAAAAGAAAGCTTATTTATTAGATTTATTTCAATTGGAAGAAACGAGTATTACAAGTCTAGGTGTTTCAGTAGAAAGAGAGAAATCTATTTTACTATTAAGTAGTATCGGACTTGTGAGCGCATGTGTTGCTGTTTCAGGAAGTATTGGTTTTATTGGACTAATGGCACCGCATATAGCGAAAAGACTTGTCGGTATTCAGCATAAGCATATAATTCCTACGTGTGGAGTAATCGGAATGTTCCTTGTAATTGCTTCAGACTTTATTGCAAAAACAGTTTTCACACCTGTAGAGTTACCAGTTGGAATCGTTATTTCTATTGTCGGTGTACCGTATTTCTTATATTTACTTTATAAGGCGAAAGCGTAAGAGGAGGAATAAAAGTGAGTATTTTAAGTGCGAAAAATTTAGAGACGAGTTATGAAAAGCTTACAGTGTTTCGCGATTTAAATGTGGAAATACAAGAAGGAAAAGTAACGACAATTATAGGGCCAAACGGGTGCGGTAAATCGACATTGTTAAAAACAATGGGAAGAATCTTAAAGCAAAAGAGCGGTAAAGTATATTTGCAAGGACAGGATTTAAATACAATTCCAACGAAAGAAATTGCGAAGCAGTTAGCTTTACTTCCGCAAACTCCAATTGCACCAGGAGAGCTTAAAGTAGAAGAGTTAATTTCTTATGGACGCTATCCACATCGAAATAACGTAAATAAGTTAACTTCAAAAGATAAAGAAATGATTGATTGGGCATTAGAAATAACGAAAACTTCTGAATTTCGAACGAGACAAATTGCAAATTTATCAGGTGGTCAACGACAGAAGGTATGGCTAGCGATGGCTTTAGCACAAGAGACAGAAGTGTTGCTATTAGATGAGCCAACTACATATCTTGATATGTCTCATCAATTAGATGTATTACAAATTGTGGAGAAGTTAAATAAAGAACATAATTGTACGGTCGTTATGGTATTACATGATATTAACCATGCAGCAAGGTTTTCAGATGAAATTATTGCAATGAAGGAAGGGGAAATCGTTACAACTGGTAGCCCAGAAGAAATAATTACAAATGAAGTGTTAAAAGAAGTATTTCATATTGATGCACGTGTCATGATTGATCCGTATAATGGGTCTCCTGTTTGTTTCGGTTACGATAGCGTTGTATCTCAAGAAGAGAAAGTAGAAATATATGTAACGAGTTAAGAAGGGGGATATAAGATGAATACTACTATTGAAAAACAGCAGATTATTACATTTAATACAGAACAGTGGAAAATGTATTCAAAATTAGAAGGTAAAGAATATCAAATTCATATTTCAAAGCCGAGGCAGCCAGCACCAGAGTCAGGATATCCTGTTATATACGTATTAGATGGCAATGCCTTTTTTCAAACATTCCATGAAGCGGTTAAAATACAATCAGTTAGAGCAGAGAAAACAGGTGTTTCACCAGCTATTATAGTAGGTATTGGTTATCCAATTGAAGGGGCATTTTCAGGAGAAGAAAGATGCTATGATTTTACGCCTAGCGTAATTTCAAAAGATGCTCCTTTAAAACCGGATGGTAAACCGTGGCCTAAAACAGGAGGGGCACATAACTTCTTTACGTTTATTGAAGAAGAATTGAAACCACAAATTGAAAATAATTTTGAAATTGATAAAGAGAAACAAACGTTATTTGGACATTCTCTAGGTGGATTATTTGCATTACATATACTATTTACAAATGTAAATGCTTTTCAAAATTATTTTATTAGTAGTCCGTCTATTTGGTGGAATAATCAATCCGTACTTGAAAAAGAAGAGAACCTTATAAATGAATTAAACAATGCTAAGTTTGAAACAGGGGTATTCCTTACAGTTGGGTCACTAGAACGAGAGCATATGGTTGTAGGTGCAAATGAATTATCAGAGCGCCTTCTCCAAGTAACACATGATAAACTTAAATTTAAGTTTTATGAAGCGGAAGGGGAGAATCACGCATCTGTTGTCCCAACGTCTTTAAGTAAAGGATTGCGATTTATTAGTCAAGTGTAGAAGACGTATATGAAAAAAGGTAAGCAATTGCTTACCTTTTTTCATTATTATTTTATTGCCACGTACCCATCAATTAAAAAGCTAGTGAAAAAACGAGTGATTTGAGTAAAGCCACATTCCTCCATGATAGTTAGTAAATCTGTTTCAGAAATAGGAAACATTTCTTTTTCAAAAGAATTTTCAAATCGTTCCCAATCTTTTAATGGAATTTGATTTTGCATCATATGGTTGCGCCAAGCATTTAATTGTGCAGAAAACATACTTGTATGGGGTATACCATTTATTGAAGAGAGAAAGAATGGAGCACCGGGCTTTAAGCGACTACTAATTTCATTAAGTAACTCTTTTTTCCCCTTCATAGTTGGGATGAAGTGCAGAACAAGCATACAGGTGGCAGCGTCAAATAATGGATTGGTTAATAATGAATGAACAGTTCCATGTACAAATTGAATTTGATTTTGTATGCCTGCGTTTTCAATTCTTTTTTTAGCTAACTGTAGCATGCTTTCAGATGGATCAACACCTGTAAAATAAAAATTGCTATTTTGTTTGCCTATTGAGAGGATTTCTTGTCCACCACCAGCACCTATAATTAGTAACTTTGGATTCATATTTTCTTTAGGGAGTGTAGTAAATAAGAAATGATTCATCATTTCATATAGGGTAAAATATCCAGGGATTTTCAACGGAATTGTTCGTTCATACGTATGTACAGTACAATCATTCCAGCTCATTTTTTAACCTCCTCTTTTACAATAAAGTTTCACTTTATTATGAAATGAAATGGTTAGAGGAAACAATCCCATAAATCTGGGGGAATAAAGATGATTTATGAACAGGCAACGAAAGAAATAACAGTGTTAATGAAAAGCGAGAGCTCAACTAGACAATTCCAAAAAGGGTTTTTAAATATATTAAAAAAGTTAATTCCATTTGATGCTTCCTGCTTCACCGCTATAGACCCACGCACATTTTTATCAACCGGGGCATATACAGATCGAATAATTGAACAGCTGCATTCGCAGTTATTTATGAATGAATTTTTAGAGGATGATTACAACAAATTTAAAGATTTAGCACGAAAGGCCCCCCATGTTGGCGCGATACGTATTGTCACAAATGATAATCCGATAAAAAGCGCTAGGTATCGAAATATTTTAAAACCAGCCGGTTTTATAGATGAAGTAAGAGTGGTTTGTATGAGTAAAGGAAAATGTTTTGGACACTTAAGTTTGTTTCGAGATAATACAAGAGTATCTTTTCAACAAAATGAATGTGAGTATTTATCAAAAATAAGCTCTATTGTGGGAGATACATTAAGAAAATCATTTATAACATGTTCAGAGGAACAAGTGGAAGTAGTAGGAACGGGTACGATTATATTAAATGAAAAATTTGACCTACTATATTGGGATCAAAATGGAAAGGCGTGGCTATCCACTCTTAGAACATATGAACAATTGAATGAAGATGACGTTCCAAGGCCAATACGTGCGGTTTGTTCAAGAGTGAAAGCAAACGAATCTAATAGGGAAGCAGCAGATGAAGGGGAAATGGTAGGTATTGGTTTATCTTGTGGACAATTTTTAGTTATTCGCGCGAGTAGGTTAGAAGGTTACGGTAGTTGTAATGATGGCTATATAGTTTTGTTTGAAAGAGCGAGGCCAGAAGAAGTTTTTCCCCTTATTGCAGATTCTTATAGTCTTTCTCAAAGAGAGAAGCAAGTGATAGTAGGGATTGTTAGAGGAATGTCAACAAAAGACGTGGCGGAAGAATTGCATATTTCTACGTATACAGTTCAAGATCATTTTAAATCCATTTTTGAAAAGGTAGGGGTATGTAGTAGAAATGAACTTATATGGGAGGTTTTTTCGAAGTTTTGTTTTTCTAAAGAGAAGTAATAATAGAAAAGAATCCAAAGTCATTTAGGATTCTTTTTTTATAATTTTTTTTTAGGATAACCAAAAACATTCAAATGAACATTTGAATGTTTTTGGTTAATAAGGTATACTGTATACATAATCAAATATATACTTGAATAAGAGGTGTTACTTATGAAAGAAGAACATTGTGAACTTTGTTATCACGATGAGCAAAAAGTAAAGCATGCAAGTGACATGTTGGAGAAAGAAAATATAAGTAGTGTAGCGAAAATGTTTAAGGCACTTGCAGATGAAACACGTTTGAAAATTGCTTATGCGCTGTATACGGAAAATGAGCTTTGCGTACGAGATGTCGCAAGTATTATTCATAGCAGTATTGCAACGGCATCGCATCATTTAAGACTATTACAAACAATAGGATTAGCGAAAAAGCGTAAAGAAGGGAAACTTGTTTTTTATTCATTAGATGACTCTCACGTAAATGGATTAATTGAATTAGCGTTTAGTCATAGTAGTGAAATGAACAAGAAAGAACTTGATATGTAATCATGCATTTTCATAAAGATACTTCTTTATGAAAATGCAACTTTAAAAGGAGAGGAGATAATAAGTATGGTAAAGCTAGTTTTAATACGGCACGGACAAAGTGAATGGAATGTTGAAAATCGGTTTACAGGTTGGACGGATGTAGACTTATCAAATGCTGGTCTTCGAGAAGCAAGAGAAGCTGGAGAGATTTTGAAAGCCGATGGATTCTCATTCGATATAGCATATACATCTGTTTTAAAAAGAGCGATGCGTACTTTGTGGATTACTCTTGAGGAAATGGATTTGATGTGGATACCTATTCATAAAACCTGGAAATTAAATGAGAGACATTACGGTGCACTTCAAGGATTAAATAAAGAAGAAACAGCGAGAAAATATGGTGATGAGAGAGTAACTTTATGGAGACGTTCAACAAATGTACGCCCACCAGCTCTTACAAAAGATGATGAGAGATATGAAGCGGCACATCCGAAGTATAGAGATTTAAAAGAAAATAAGTTTCCCCTTACAGAAAATCTAGAAGATACAGAAAAACGAGTTGTTTCATATTGGGATGAAGAAATAGCCCCTAATTTAAAAGATGGAAAAAAAGTGATTATTGTAGCGCATGGAAATACAATACGAGCTTTAGTAAAACATTTAGATCAAATTTCAGATGAAGATATAGAATATGTAAACATTCCAACAGGAACACCATTAGTTTATGAATTAGATAACGATTTAAAACCGATATGTCATTATTATTTAAGGGGAAAAGGAGAAGTGATAGAAAGAAAAATAGTGTAAAATAATCATTTCTATATACCCTACCTTAGTATTGTATGAGATTAATGGAGGTAACAAATATTGTTACATTATACTGTTGTAAATAAAGAAACTTGTGAATCATGTGGATTATGCCGCTCTATAGCACCAGATATATATCAATTGGATTGTAAAAGTAAAGCATTTGGTGCATTAGATCACAATGAAGGAATAATTGGAATTCCAACTACATTTTTGAATGCAATGGTGGCAGCATATGAAAGTTGTCCGACAAATTCGATTCGAGTAGGAAAAGAGTCGTTTGAAAATCAAAAATTAGAAAATGGTATGAGAATGGATTAAAGCTGCGTTTCTATATTAATAAAAGCAATAGACAGATAGAAGTGGTGAATTTCAGAACAAATGTTAATAGATTAATAAAAGGAGGAATTTATATGGGACATCATCACGGTCACCAACATCATGGGCATTCCCACGGACATCATCATTTTGAAGAGAGTAGAGAAGGGAATAAGAAAGGTTTAATTACGGCATTAGTAATTACGGCAATTATTATGTTTCTTGAATTTTTTGGAGGACTAGTTACAAATAGTTTAGCCTTATTATCTGATTCAGGACATATGTTAAGTGATACAAGTTCGTTATTATTAAGTTTAATTGCCATTGGATTAGCAGCTAGAACAGTTACTTCTACAAAAACGTATGGATATTATCGTTTTGAAATTTTAGCTGCATTAATTAATGGAATTACCTTATTTGTTGTGGCGGGACTTATCGTGTGGGAAGCAATCGGAAGGTTTTTTGAACCACCAACTGTAGCGAGTGGTCCAATGATGTTAATCGCATCAATTGGTTTACTAGCGAATTTAATTAGTGCAGGGGCTCTTATGAGACAAGGTGATGTGAAAAATAACGTCAATTTACGTAGCGCATATTTACATGTTCTTGGAGATGCTTTAGGTTCAGTTGGTGCGTTAGTAGCTGGTGCACTTATGTCTTTATTTTCATGGTATATTGCAGATCCAATTATCTCAGTAATTGTAGCGCTATTAATTTTAAAGAGTGCATGGGGAGTAACAAAACATTCCATTCATATACTTATGGAGGGTACACCTGTTTCAATTGAGATAGAACAAGTTAAGCAAGCTATTAAAGAAGTAGAGGGTGTACGTGATATACACGATCTCCACATTTGGACAATTACATCAGGATTAGATGCATTAAGTGTCCATGTAATGATCGATAAAAAACAGGACGATCAAGAAGTGCTTCAAAATATTATTACTATGTTAAAACAGGAGTTCCATATTGAACACGCTACAATTCAAATTGAAACGCTTAAGATTAAGCATAGTGAAATGGTCATTTAATAAAATTGAACAAAAAGGCTATGGAGGAAATTCTCCATAGCCTTTTTGTTCACGTAAGTAGAATTGTCCTTTTTGAAAGTTTTGTTTCAACTTTTCGTCTAAATAGACAAAAAGTTGTCACAATTCGGTCACAATTAGCATAAACATAAAATAGACGAAATGAACTTATTTCCAAAAAGGCTTGATTCATTCCATTCATGATTAATAGAGCTGAAAAAGCATGGATTAAAAGTTCACTATATTCTCAAGGAGGTAAATCGTATGAAAACTATTCTTGCTATCGCTGGGCTTATTTGGGTTTTATCACATGGTATTCCAATTTATGAAGGAGAACAAATTCGCAGTGCTCTGAATAAAAATTTTAATGACTATCATATCATTGATCGGCAAGATAATGTTGTGACAGTTCGTGTAAATGACTGTTTTCATACGGTAACCGTTGAAGGAACTTCAGTAGTGAATGATACAAAAGTATGTGATCAGCAATAATTATATATAGGAGGAAAAAAGTCTCAATTTACACGTGTGAAAATTGAGACTTTTATATTTGTGGATGAATAATAAGCGGGGATGGACAATCCCTGCTTATTATTGTTTTTTTGAAAAAAAGAAAGGGTATCATATTAATTGAGACTGAGAAGCTAATGATGTGTTAAGAATAATCATAAAGCGAAAATATACTCATATGGGGTATCCTACATAGATATTTGATGATATAATTGGTATACTCATAAAAGCAATTGTTTTATTGGATGAAGAGAAACTTTAAGAAGGTGATAATATGGATCATAAGGACCATGAATCAGTAACACATAGATCAGAAAAAGAAAAAGAACAAATTATAAATAGATTAAAGAGAATTGAAGGCCAAGTCCGTGGTATTCAAAATATGATTGAAAATGATCGTTATTGCGTGGATATTTTAGTTCAAATTTCTGCGATTAATGCAGCGATGAAAAAAGTAGGAATGGGTGTCTTAAAAAATCATACGAGTCATTGTGTTTCAGGAGCTATTAAAAATGGTAATGGTGACGAAGCAATTGAAGAATTAATGACAGTATTTGAACGTTTTTCAAAAGCATAAAAGCCAAGCTAGTATTTGACTAGCTTGGCTTTTGTTTATATAGGAGAAGATATATAAATTCATAATTGGAGCAAAAAAATAAAGATTTTAGAAAAAAATAAAAATCATGATACAAAACCATTGATTACCTTAGGGGGGTATGGTAAGATGTAGTTGTGATTAATAAACAATGAATAAACAAGAGGAGGATTTTAAATGGAACAGTTAACATTAAAAGTTGAGGGTATGTCTTGTGGGCATTGTGTAAATTCTATTGAAAGTAATGTGAAAGAACTAAACGGTGTTGAACAAGTAAAAGTTCAATTAGCAGAAGGAACTGTTGAAGTTACTATCGACTCATCAGTTGTAACGTTAAAAGATATCGTTGCTGTAATTGAAGATCAAGGTTATGAAATTCAATAATAATTTTTAATATAGAAATAAATCGTACTTTATATGGAGTACGATTTATTTTGCTAAAAATTATACCTTATAAGGGTATATAGAGGTGAGAGACATGAATGAACAAAAAGAGGCCAATCTCCAAATATCAGGCATGACATGTGCAGCCTGTGCAAATAGAATTGAAAAAGGCCTGAAAAAAGTAGAAGGTGTTCATGATGCAAATGTAAATTTTGCACTTGAAAAAACAAAAATAATGTATGATCCCCATAAAACAAATCCACAACAATTTAAGGAAAAAGTTGAGTCGCTAGGATATGGAATTGTAAGTGATAAAGCTGAGTTTACTGTTTCAGGGATGACATGCGCAGCATGTGCGAATAGAGTAGAAAAGCGTTTAAATAAGTTAGAAGGTGTGAACGGAGCGACAGTAAATTTCGCTTTGGAATCAGCTACAGTAGATTTTAATCCTGATGAAATTAATGTAAATGAAATGAAGAGTGCAATCACGAAATTAGGATATAAATTGGAAGTGAAATCAGATGAGCAAGATGGATCAACTGATTATCGCTTACAAGAAATTGAACGACAAAAGAAGAAATTTATCATTTCGTTTATTTTATCATTCCCGTTACTGTGGGCAATGGTAAGTCATTTCTCATTTACATCATTTATTTATTTACCTGATATGCTTATGAACCCTTGGGTGCAGCTAGCTCTTGCAACTCCAGTACAGTTTATAATTGGAGGCCAGTTTTATGTTGGGGCTTATAAAGCGTTACGTAATAAAAGTGCAAACATGGATGTTCTTGTGGCACTTGGAACATCCGCAGCTTATTTCTATAGTGTGTATTTAAGTATTAGGTCGATTGGTTCTTCAGAACATATGACAGATTTATATTTTGAAACGAGTGCGGTACTTATTACTTTAATTATTTTAGGTAAATTATTTGAGGCGAGAGCAAAAGGGCGTTCATCAGAAGCTATTAAAAAGTTGATGGGACTACAAGCGAAAACTGCCACAGTTGTGCGAGATGGAACAGAGATGAAAATTTTAATCGAAGAAGTGGTAGCTGGTGATGTTGTCTATGTTAAACCCGGTGAAAAAATCCCAGTAGATGGAGAAATTGTAGAAGGAAAATCAGCGATAGATGAATCGATGTTAACAGGCGAGAGTATTCCTGTTGATAAAACAATTGGGGATGTAGTAATTGGCTCTACAATGAATAAAAATGGATTTTTAAAAGTTAAAGCAACTAAGGTAGGAAGAGATACTGCATTAGCTCAAATTATTAAAGTAGTAGAAGAGGCTCAAGGTTCAAAAGCTCCTATTCAAAGGGTAGCAGATCAAATTTCAGGTATTTTCGTACCTGTTGTAGTTGTAATTGCTATTATTACATTTGCGGTGTGGATGATATTTGTTACACCTGGTGATTTTGGCGGAGCACTTGAGAAAATGATAGCAGTACTTGTTATTGCTTGTCCATGTGCTTTAGGTCTTGCGACACCTACATCTATTATGGCGGGATCAGGAAGGTCAGCTGAGTATGGTATTTTATTTAAAGGTGGAGAACATTTAGAAGCAACGCACCGATTAGATACAGTTATTCTAGATAAAACAGGTACTGTGACAAACGGGAAGCCTGTTTTAACAGATGTAATTGTAGCAGATGGATTCCATGAAGAAGAAATACTACGTTTAGTAGGTGCGGCAGAAAAAAATTCTGAACATCCACTTGCAGAAGCGATTGTAGAAGGAATTAAAGAAAAGAAAATTGATATCCCAAGTTCAGAAACGTTTGAAGCGATTCCAGGATTCGGCATCGAATCAGTTGTAGAAGGGAAACAATTATTAATTGGTACACGTCGATTAATGAAGAAATTCGATATTGATATTGAAGAGGTTTCTAAATCGATGGAAGCGCTAGAACGAGAAGGAAAAACAGCAATGCTTATTGCGATTAATAAAGAATATGCTGGTATAGTGGCTGTTGCGGATACTGTAAAAGATACTTCAAAAGCAGCTATCGCAAGACTTAAGAAAATGGGTCTAGACGTTGTTATGATTACAGGAGATAATACACAAACTGCTCAGGCAATCGCTAAGCAAGTTGGTATTGATCACGTAATTGCAGAAGTATTACCAGAAGGAAAAGCAGAAGAAGTGAAAAAACTGCAAGCGCAAGGTAAGAAAGTAGCAATGGTTGGAGATGGAATAAATGATGCTCCTGCACTGGCTACGGCGGATATCGGTATGGCAATTGGAACCGGAACGGATGTAGCGATGGAAGCGGCAGATATTACGTTAATCCGTGGTGATTTAAATAGTATTGCTGATGCAATTTTTATGAGTAAAATGACGATTAGAAATATTAAGCAAAATCTATTCTGGGCGTTAGCTTATAACGGCCTAGGAATTCCAATTGCGGCGCTCGGTTTCTTAGCACCTTGGGTTGCAGGTGCAGCAATGGCATTTAGCTCTGTATCAGTCGTATTAAATGCATTAAGATTACAAAGAGTTAAATTGAAATCTTAAACACTTTCAGCTATAAAGCGAATTTAATATGCTTTTTTACAATAAACAATACTTTGTATAAGTATTGTTTATTGTTCGTTTAGAAGGAAAAGTCGATATAATATAGAAAGAGCAGAAGTAGAATCATATATAGTGGAAGAAACTGCTTCGAAAATAAACACGAAATAATTATCCGGATAACCGAAATAAAAGAGTTAGTTTGATAAGGAGTTTTACATATGTTTAAAGATATTAAAATTAGAACATTCCAGAAAGAGGATTTAGAGCAAGTATTACAATTGTTCTATGAAACGGTTCATACGGTGAATGCAAAAGATTATAACGAGTTACAGCTACAGGCGTGGGCCCCAGAGCGACTAGATAGAGAGAGATGGCTACAGTCTTTAGAAAAGAATATTTGTTACGTTGCTGATTATAAAGGTGTGATAGTGGGATTTGGGGATTATAATGATGATCATTACGTAGATCGCTTATTTACGCATAAAGATTATCAAGGAAAAAGGATAGCATCATACATACTACAGAAGTTAGAAAAAGAAGCAGTGAACTTGCAGCATAGGGATATATATACAGAGGCGAGTATTACAGCAAAACCTTTCTTTGAAAGCAAAGGTTTTATTTGCATAAAGGAACAAAATAAGCAGCATAATGGTCAGATTTTTATTAATTATGTCATGAAAAAAATAGCCTTCTCATAAATGAGAAGGCTATTTTTCATTATTTTACAGCTTCTTTTAGTTCTTTACCAGCTTTAAAAGCAGGTACTTTAGAAGCTGCGATTTGCATTTCTTCACCCGTTTGTGGGTTACGGCCTGTACGAGCAGCTCTTTCACGAACTTCGAATGTACCGAATCCGATAAGTTGTACTTTTTCGCCAGCAGCTAAAGAGTTAGTGATTGATTCTACTACAGTTTGTAAAACTACAGTAGCTTCTTTTTGAGAAATCTCAGCGTTTTGTGCTACGTTTTTAATTAATTCTGTCTTATTCATGTTTTTCACCTCATATGTAAATAATGCTATTTAAGTTGTTATTATAACGTATAAAACATTCGAGAACAAGTGTACGTACATATATTCGCAAAAAAAATGAAATTTGTAATATTTTTTAGGACCAATTTATAGACATTCAATTTAAGCGGATACAGATTTTTTCTTTAATGCAGTTTGCTCTTTATTGGAAGGTAGTTTCTT
The DNA here is from genome assembly GCF_038007445.1 of Bacillus sp. FSL P2-0099. Lineage (NCBI taxonomy): Bacteria > Bacillati > Bacillota > Bacilli > Caryophanales > Bacillaceae > Bacillus > Bacillus sp. FSL P2-0099. The sequence goes on along the minus strand of NZ_JBBOXE010000001.1, from coordinate 3,633,039 downwards.
ATTATAAGATATGAAATAAGGTAATGCTACAAATAACATACCCCCTACTAAGTTTCCGAAGAAAACAAAAATGAAGTTTGGAAAATATTCAACCCAAGTTAAATGACCAGAAAAAATTGCAGCTGGGATGACAAACATATTGGCTACAACGTGTTGAAATCCAATCGCAACAAAAGTCATAACAGGGAACCAAATACCGACAATCTTTCCGATAAATTCTTTACTTCCCATACTGAGCCAAACAGCTAAACAAACGAGCCAATTACACCCGATTGCAGAAATGAAGGCTTGCAGTGGTGTATCTTGTAGTTTAGCTTGTGCAATAGAAACTGTTTTTGCTAAAAAAGCTCCCTCCGTTAAGCCGACGATATGACCAAAAAAATAAGCGACGAATATAGCACCTATGAAGTTGCTAAACGTAACAATAACTAAATTTCGTATGAAGTGAAATAAGTCGATTTTTTTGTGAAGCCATGCCATTGAAACGGTCATCATGTTGCCAGTTACTAATTCACCGCCTGCAAGGATAACGAGTATAAGACCGATAGGGAATACGGCAGCACCTAAAAAGCTAGTAAATGATCCCCAAGATTTTGGCATTGTTCCGATAACATGGATATCAAGTAAATATCCTAATGCTATGAAAGCACCACCAAAAAAACCGAGAATTAGCATAGGGAGCAATGATAAATGAGCTTTTTTTCTTCCAGAATTAGCAGCAAGTTCCGTAATTTCTTCTGGTGTAAATACAGACATGAATAATCTCTCCTCAATAAAATGATAGAATGAATAGAAGGAACATTTTAAAGAATCTATGTATGATAAAAATATGATATGACTTCTGTATAAATTTGTAAAAGTGAATGGGGATGAAATTGGATATAACGAACATTGTTCATGTTGTCACATTAATGTAACAATAAGGATTTAAAGTGATTTTAGAGGTGAAAACATGAATACGCATCATGTAAAAAAAGAACGAAAAAAATCAATCGTAAAGATATTTATTATTAGTTTCATAAGTATATTAATGATACCAGTAAGTTTGTATTTCTATGCGACTGAAATAGAAAGAAGACTAGTAACAGTTACGTGGAATGAAATAGAAGCTCCTACAATTCCTAAAGAGTTTAATAATAAAAAAATATTGCAGTTCTCAGATGTACATTTAGGACCAGATTTTACATTGAAACAACTAGAAAATTTGGTGGAGAAGATGAATGAATTACATCCAGATATAGTAGTTTTTACAGGAGATTTAATAGATAAGTTTGGATCCTATAGTGCGGAAAGAGAAGAAGCAAAGGTTATTTTGCAGAAAATTACAGCTCCCCTAGGAAAATATGCTGTGTTTGGGAATCATGATAGAGGTGGGGGCGGTAGTTTATTTTACAAAAAGTATATGGAGGAAGCTGGTTTTTCTGTGTTAGTAAATGAAGTGCAGAAAATTAAAGCGGAAAACGGCAAGTATATTACAATATCAGGTTTGGATGATTTTTTATTAGGGAAGCCACAAATAGACTCGACTTTAAAAAACTTAAGACAACAAGATTTCAATATGCTATTAATACATGAGCCGGATGTTGTAGATAAAGTATCTCGTTATCCAGTCGATTTTCAAATGTCAGGACATAGTCACGGAGGACAAGTTCAAATTCCTTTTGTAGGTCCTTTAATTACTACAAAACTAGCTGAGAGTCATGTTGAAGGTATGTATGAATTAGAAGGGAAGAGTAAGCTGTTACATTTATACGTAAATCGTGGTATTGGGACAACCCGAATGCCTGTTAGATTTTTGAGTGTACCGGAACTTTCACTATTTGTATTGAAGCAAAGTAGTGACTGAAGTAGAACGTTTAATATTTTGAAGAATTAAGAGTACTTTTAAAGAAAGTTCTCTTTTTTTATTGATTAAATACAGAATATTATGTATTTTTTATTTAAACTGTTAAAAAGAAAGGGGAATTTCTATGATAGAAACATGGCATAAAGAATTGGAAAGTTTATATAATCAAATGGTTTCGTGGCGAAGAGATTTTCATCAATACCCAGAGCTATCGTTTCAAGAAATAGAAACACCGAAAAAAATAGCTGAAATTTTAAAAAGTTTTCATATTGATGTGAAAACAGATGTCGGGGGAAGAGGGGTAATCGGCGTAATTGAAGGTGGAATACCTGGGAAGACGATGGCGCTACGTGCTGATTTTGATGCACTACCTATTCAAGATGAAAAGAAAGTTTCATATAAATCAAAGGTTCCTGGTGTAATGCACGCTTGTGGCCATGATGGACATACAGCAACACTTTTAGGAGTTGCAAAAATATTAAGTGATAACAGAGACCAACTTTCAGGAAAAATAGTCCTTATTCATCAACATGCAGAAGAGAAAGAGCCTGGCGGAGCAATTGCCATGATTGAGGATGGTTGTTTAGAAGGAGTAGATGTTGTTTTTGGTACACATTTATCTTCTCAGATGCCTTTAGGAATTGTTGGAACGAAAGCTGGAGCAATGATGGCGGCAGCTGATACTTTTGAAGTGAAGATTCAAGGGCGAGGCGGTCACGGCGGTATGCCACATCATACTGTAGATGCTATTATCGTTGCAACACAAGTTATTAATCAGTTGCAACTTTTAGTGAGTAGAAAAGTCGATCCACTTCAATCAGCAGTTTTAACAGTTGGTACATTCCATGCCGGGCAAGCCGATAATATTATTGCGGATACTGCTACGTTTACAGGAACCATTCGAACGTTAGATCCTGAAGTGAGAGAATATATGGAGAAGGAATTTAGACGAGTTGTTGAGGGGATTTGTCAGTCCCTTCATGCTGAAGTTAATATTCAATATAAACGAGGCTATCCAATATTAATAAATCATGTAGCTGAAACACGTCATTTTATGACGGTTGCGGAACACGATCTTGGCAAAGAAAGGGTCATGGAAGTACCACCTATTATGGGCGGAGAAGATTTTGCATACTACTTAGAACATGTTCCAGGAGCATTTTTCTTCACAGGTGCTGGTAATGAAGAAATAGGGGCAACATATCCACACCATCATCCTCAATTCGATTTTGATGAACGTGCGATGTTGGTTGGTGGGAAGTTGCTTTTAAGTCTTGTGAATAGTTATTCAAGAGATGGAAAAGAATTTCTTCATCATGTAGAAGTGAAAAAGTAATTTACATAAATAAAAAACAACAATAGGTCATATAAAACCTATTGTTGTTTTTTATTATTTTTGCAAGGAAAGACTATCAAAATATGTTCTATAGTTATTAGAGAATTCAAAGTTGTTTTTTGCATCCCAATTAATAGACCAAGACATTAGGCCACGGAATGCAGGATAGCCACTCTGATTTGAAAGTTTATACTTTCCTCCGAAAGGAATTCCTTTAATGATATAATCTAAAGCTTTTTTCATTTCAGTTGGAGAAATATATCCGCCACTTGGAGCGGCCGCTGGTGCTGCAGGAAGTCCAATCATGACTTGATCCGAACGAAGAGGCGGGAAAATGTTATTTGCATTACCACCTACAGGAAAACCATGTAAGAGCATATCTGCCATAGCGACTTCGTAGTCTGCAGTACCTTGATTGTAGTTATTACCGTCCATTCCAATCCCGCTACCAGCGTTGTAGTGTTGAACGTGAATGTATGTTAGTTTGTCTTTCACTCCGTAAATAATAGGTAAATATGCACCCCAGATGCTTCCATATGCGCTATAGCCGCCTTGAACATAAGCTGTTTCAGGAGCCATGCTTAATAGGAAATCTGGACCGTAATGGTCTGAAATCGTTCGAATTGCTGAGATAAGATTCACGATTTGAGGAGTTGTTGGGTTTTTAAAATTAGTGTCATTACCGTTTAAGTAAATACCTGATTCAAGGTCAATATCTATTCCATCAAAACCGTATTTATCGATTAGAGATTGTATGGAATTAATAAAACGTTGTTTAGCAGCATTGTCAGGAAGTAAAACGACCCCATTTTGTCCACCTATTGAAAGAACTACTTTTTTTCCTTTACTTTTTAAATAGGAAATATCAGATTTGAATTCTGCATCTGTACCATACACAGGGGAAAATTCAACAGTGGAACGATCACCACCAGTTTCACCGAAAGATACATTGAGTACATCCCATTTTGGTGAAACGTCTCTTAATTTAATAATGCCAGTACCGTTATCAAAGTTATGCCAGTATCCAACGAGTAATTTTGATCCTAAATTGTTTGCTGCTTGTGCTTGAAAGGGAGCTAGCGGTAGCAGTAAGAAAATTACTAAAGTACAACAAATGAATTTGAACTTGTTTAACATATCAACACTCCTATACAAAAAGTTGTCTAGATGTATAATCTTGTTTATTTAATGGTATCTGAAAATTCATTCTCTTGTAAGGTGACTATAATTTTCTCAACAATTGTGTATGGGAAATTATTAAACCTAATGAAATAATTTTTGAAGGAGGTCGAATTACGATTGTTAAATTCAGAATATTTTGATATATTTTAAAGTATAGGATAAGATTTTTCACATAATACTCTTACGTAAATTTCAAAATTAAGTTTGGAAGGGGATGTACAAGAGTTGGATAAAAATCTTAAGAAAGACCTCAAAATACGCCACATTACAATGATTTCCATTGGTGGCGTAATAGGAGCTGGTTTGTTTGTTGGAAGTGGTGCGGTTGTGCATTCAGCAGGTCCAGGTTCTATCGTTTCATATGCATTAGCAGGACTTCTAGTTATTTTCGTTATGAGAATGCTAGGAGAAATGGCAGCTATTAATCCGACAAGTGGTTCATTTGCAACATATGCAAGAGAGGCAATTGGTCCATGGGCAGGTTATACAATTGGGTGGCTATATTGGTTTTTCTGGGTAATTGTTATTGCAATAGAAGCTACAGCAGGTGCTGGTATTATTCAATACTGGATTCCAGAAATCCCACTCTGGTTATTAAGCTTAATATTAACGATTTTATTAACGTTGACGAATGTTTTCTCGGTGAAATCATTTGGAGAATTTGAATATTGGTTTTCATTTATTAAAGTAATAAGTATTGTTTTGTTCCTTTGTCTTGGACTAGCTGTTATTTTAGGATTTGTACCAGGAACGGAAGCACCTGGCACTTCGAATTTGGTAGGTCAAGGAGGATTCATGCCAAATGGTATAAGTTCGGTGTTACTTGGAATCACCGTCGTTATATTTTCATTTATGGGATCTGAGATTGTTGCAGTGGCCGCTGGAGAGTCTGCCGAACCTGTAAAGGCAGTCAAAACAGCAACAAATAGTGTAATTTGGCGTATTCTCGTATTTTTCATTGGATCGATCGCTGTAGTTGTTACACTCCTTCCGTGGAATTCGGCGAACATACTAAAAAGCCCATTTGTGGCGGTACTGGAACATATAGGGATACCAGCGGCAGCGCAAATTATGAATTTTATCGTTTTAACAGCTGTACTTTCTTGTTTAAATTCGGGTTTATATACGAACTCAAGAATGCTTTTTTCAATGGCAGAAAGAGGAGATGCGCCAAAGGCATTTTTGAAATTGAATAGTAGTGGTGTTCCAGTTCGGGCGGTTTTATTTGGAACTTTCTTTGCTTACATTGGAGTTGTTTTTAGTTACATATCTCCAGATAAAGTATTTTTATTTTTAGTGAATGCATCTGGCGGGATTGCGTTACTCGTTTATCTCGTTATAGCAGTTTCACATTTCAAGATACGTAAAAAAATGGGGAAAGCGGAACAACAAAATTTGAAAGTGAAAATGTGGCTTTTTCCATATGTAACATATGTTACAATTGCTGCGATTATAGCAGTTTTAGTTGCCATGCTCGCAATTGAATCTTTACGTTCACAAGCGCTTTTAACAATGCTTGTTACTGTTCTTATAATAATTTCTTATTTTATTTTTAATAGAAATAAAAATAGTACATTGTTGAATCCTAAAAGTAAGAATGAGGAATCTGTTCGATTCTAATTTCTTGTTTTAGAAGAGAGTTACACCCAATCATTGCTATAAAAGAATCATATATAATCATAGAAACAAGTAATTACTATTGTCATAGTGAATATAAACTTTTTTCTTGACTTTTTATATGAAGGCGAGCAAAATAGTAAAAAAGGAAGGGGGGATGACGATGGAAGAGTACGTATTAGAGCTGTATAACTTTTTATATACGACAGAATGGCAAGATATTGTTTCATTTCTAGGAATAATGTTTTGTATGAAAATTGTAATTGTATATATGGAAGAGCAAGGTATGTTCTATTCCTTCTCATCTCCGTTCGATGTGCAGCGCGAGCCGTTGCCAAACTATGCCAAGGTAAATTACGAACAATTTCCTTTTGTGATTTTCTTTATGATTCGATTTATAACAGCAATTGTAAAGAAAAAGGAAAGTGACGATGAAGAGTGCCACTCAACTTGTAATATAGCGACTGCTTTTTAAGCTAAATACAAGGAGGAGATTTATATGTGGTTTCGATTTCTTATGATTGGTTTCTTTTCATTAACAGCAATTTCATTAATGGGATATCAAGTGTCTGAAATATATCAAGCGTATAGCAGTACGTTTTTTAACAAAAACTAATCGCATTGCTATTTGAATAATAAAGCGATAAAATCCTTCTTAAGAAGTATTGTTAAGAAGGGTTTTTTCTTTGCCCTGTCTTACTGTGTCAAACTATTGTCACATTTACACTGTGAATAATATGTTAAAATAGTGAGGTTACGTATACATATTTGAAGGAAGAGGAGTGACCATTTTGGTGGATCAATCAACGAATCAGAAAAGCTATGCTCCTATTGTGATAACGCTTTCTGTAATTGTAAATGCGATTATTTTATTTTTGTTCTTTGGACCTGTTGGCTATGAAGGAGAAGTACATTTTGATGTAACAATTTTACCAATGTTAAATGCAATTTTTAATAGCTTTACGTTCGTATTCTTATTAGCAGCTTTATACTCTATTATTAAGAAGAATGTGAAAATGCACCGTGGTTTCATCCTAGCAGCATTTACAACGACGTTGCTATTTTGTGTTTCTTATTTATCGTATCATTACTTGGCGCCAGCAACACATTTTGGCGGAGAAGGATTCATTAAATATGTGTATTTCATCATTTTAATTACACATATTATCCTTGCAGCAATTATTGTACCGCTTGCATTGTTTGCACTTGTGTTTGGTTTTACGAATCAATTAACACGTCACCGTAAAATTGTACGTTGGACGATGCCGATTTGGTTATATGTAAGTTTATCTGGTGTTATTGTTTACTTAATGATCTCACCTTATTATCAATAAAAAAAATCTCAGCCTGTAGGCTGGGATTTTTTTATTAGGCAACTATTTTTGTGAAATGAAAAAATTGTGGTATACAAAAGTATAGTTGCTTTTTATATAGAAGGGATGGTAAAGATATATGCAAAATTTTGTATTTCGTAATCCGACAAAACTTATTTTTGGTAAAGGACAGTTAGAGCAGTTAAAAACGGAAATTCCACAGTTCGGTAAAAAAGTTCTTCTCGTGTATGGAGGAGGCAGCATTAAAAGAAATGGTATTTATGATAATGTGATTTCTATTTTAAAGGATATAAATGCGGAAGTATTTGAGTTGACAGGAGTTGAACCGAATCCTCGTTTATCAACAGTAAAGAAAGGGATTCAAATTTGTAAAGACAATGGAGTCGAATTTATTTTAGCGGTTGGCGGAGGAAGTGTAATCGACTGTACGAAGGCGATTGCTGCTGGTAGTAAATATGATGGAGATGTATGGGATATTGTAACGAAAAAATCATTTGCTAGCGAGGCGTTACCGTTCGGTACTGTACTCACTCTTGCGGCAACAGGTTCTGAAATGAATGCAGGATCTGTAATTACAAACTGGGAAACGAATGAAAAGTACGGCTGGGGCAGTCCAGTTACATTCCCTCAGTTTTCAATTTTAGATCCACTACATACTTCGTCTGTGCCGAGAGATCAAACGATTTATGGTATGGTCGATATTATGTCGCACGTATTAGAGCAATATTTCCATCACGGCATGAATACAGAGTTACAAGATCGTTATTGTGAATCTGTTTTAAGAACAGTAATTGAAACAGCTCCTAAGCTTTTAAGTGATCTAGAAAATTATGAGCATAGGGAAACAATTTTATATTGCGGTACTATGGCGTTAAACGGCATTTTAGCGATGGGAGTAAAAGGAGATTGGGCAACTCATAATATTGAGCATGCAGTTTCTGCTGTTCATGACATACCGCATGGGGGCGGACTCGCGATTCTATTCCCAAATTGGATGAAGCATGTTATAGATGAAAATGTGAGTCGCTTTAAACAGTTCGCTATTCGTGTATTCGATGTAGAAACAGATGGGAAGACAGATAAAGAGGTTGCATTAGAGGGAATTGAGGCGTTACGTCAATTTTGGACTTCAATTGAAGCTCCAGTAACATTAGCTGATTACGCTATTAGAGAAAGTGAAATTGACTTAATGGCGGATAAAGCGATGGCTTATGGTGAATTCGGTAACTTTAAAAAATTAAATAAAGATGATGTTCTTGCAATTTATAAAGCTTCTTTATAAGTGAAGCGAGAGAAGAAACCTATTTGATTGTTGTATCAAATAGGTTTCTTTTTTTTGTTTATAACCGATTTTGATTGATAGTGATTATTTTTGACTGTTTATGGTTGATTTTTGTGATCGTTTTCATTATACTGTAATCAAAGAAGAGGTGAATAAAATGTTAACTCCTGAACGTCATCAAATGATATTGCAACTTGTAAAAGAGCAGAAGGTTGTTAAATTACAACAATTAGTTGAAAGAACAGAAAGCTCTGAATCGACAATTCGTCGTGATTTAGCACAATTAGAAAAACAAAGGTTATTAAAAAGAGTTCATGGTGGTGCCTCTGTTTTAACAGGAAAAGGACAGGAGCCAACGATGATTGAAAAATCATCCAAAAACATTCAAATAAAACAACAAATTGCCAAGTATGCGGCTAGTATTGTTGAACAAGGGGATTGCGTTTATTTAGATGCAGGAAGTACAACATTTGAAATGATCCCATTTTTAATAAACAAAGATGTTACTGTCGTAACGAATGGACTTATGCATATTGAAGCTTTAGTTGAAAATAATATTCGTGCGTATTTACTAGGCGGGATGATGAAGAGTAGGACGAAAGCTTTAATTGGTGCTATGGCACAGGAAAGTATGCAAAAGTACCGTTTTGATAAATGTTTCTTAGGAGCAAATGGTGTACATGAACAGCTTGGTTTTACAACTCCAGATCCAGAAGAGGCACTTTTAAAACAAATGGCATTAACATTTGCGAACGAAGGATATTTCTTAATTGATGAAAGTAAGTTCTCAGAAGTTGCATTTGCGAAAATTGCTAATGTTGAAGAAGCGAATATTATTACAAACCATTTAGAAATTGATTTAGAAAAATATAAAAGACAAACCAATGTAATTGAGGCTGATAAACAATGATCTATACAGTTACTTTAAACCCATCTATTGATTATGTAGTACAAGTTAATTCCTTCGATTTAGGCGCAGTAAATCGAGCAGAGAAAGATATGAAATTTCCTGGAGGGAAAGGCATTAACGTTTCTCGTGTTCTTCATCGTTTAGGTGTTGAAAATGTAGCGCTTGGATTTACTGGTGGATTTACCGGTCGATTTATTAAAGATGTATTACAGGCGGAAGGTGTAACAACAAACTTCGTCCAAGTAGACGGTGATTCCCGAATTAATGTGAAAATAAAAGGGCAAGAAGAGACAGAATTAAATGGGCAAGGTCCTAATGTGACAAATGAACAATTTGAACAATTAATGAAACAAATCGAAAGTATGAGGCAGGGAGATTGTGTTGTACTAGCTGGAAGTGTACCGGCGTCTATCTCAACTACTTTTTATGAATCAATCGCAGCGCTCGGAGCTGAGAAAGGTATTCGCGTAGTAGTCGATGCAAGTGGAAATGCGCTGCAGCATGTAATTAAAAATAAACCATTTTTAATAAAGCCTAATCATCATGAACTTGGTGAGTTATTCGGAGTAGAGATTTCAACAGTAGAAGATGTTTTACCGTTTGGAAGAAAATTAGTTGAACAAGGTGTAGAGCATGTTATCGTATCAATGGCTGGAGATGGGGCTTTATTATTTACGGCACAAGGTATATATGAAGCAACTGTTCCAAAAGGTGTTGTAATTAATTCGGTTGGGGCCGGAGATTCTCTCGTTGCAGGATTTGTAGGTAAATATGAACAGAAAAAAGATATTGAAAAGGCATTTCAATATGGCGTTGCAACAGGGAGTGCAACAGCATTTTCAGCTGATTTATGTGAAAAAGAAAAAGTAGAAGAATTATTGTCGCAAGTAATTGTAACTAAGCGATAGGGGGAAGTAACATATGAAAATTACAGAACTATTAAAAAGGGATACAGTTATTATGAACTTGACAGCTTCAAATAAAGAAGCTGTCATAGATGAATTAGTTGAGAAATTAGACGGAGCAAATCGTTTAAATAGTAAAGCTGAATTTAAAGAATCTATTTTAAAGCGGGAGTCACAAAGTACAACTGGCATAGGGGAAGGGATTGCTATACCTCATGCGAAGACGAATGCCGTTAAACAACCATCGATTTGTTTTGGTAGAAGTGTAAGCGGTATCAACTATGAGTCGCTTGATGGACAGCCTACACATCTGTTTTTTATGATTGCTGCGAGTGAAGGGGCGAATAATACTCATTTAGAAACGTTATCTCGTCTCTCTACGTTATTGATGGATGAAGGGTTCCGCAAGCAATTATTAGAAGCAAAGGATGAGGATGAGCTTCTCCGTTTATTTGATGAAAAAGAGAATGAAAAAGAAGACGAAGAAGTTGAAGTAGCAAAGCCGGAAGGGAATGAGCCATACGTATTAGCTGTTACAGCTTGTCCGACTGGTATCGCTCACACATATATGGCTGCGGATAGTTTGAAAGCAAAAGCAGCAGAGTTAGGAATAGCGATTAAAGTTGAAACGAATGGATCAACAGGTGTAAAGAACGGTTTAACGAAAGAGGATATTGAACGCGCAACAGCGATTATCGTTGCGGCAGATAAACAGGTAGAAATGAACCGTTTCGCTGGGAAGTATGTCATTCAAGTGCCAGTAGCTGATGGTATTAGAAAAACTGAAGTCCTTCTTAATAGAGCTGTAAAACAAGATGCACCAATCTTTAAAGGTGTCAAAGAGAATGGGAAGGCAGAAAATGTAGAGAAAGAAAAAGGGCTAGGAATTTATAAGCATTTAATGAGCGGTGTAAGTAATATGCTTCCGTTCGTTGTTGGTGGCGGAATTTTAATTGCATTAGCATTTATGTTCGGTGGAATTAAGGCGGAAGGTCCTATTGCTGAAATATTAATGAATATTGGCGGTGGAGAAAAAGGAGCCTTTTTATTCCTTGTACCTATTTTAGCTGGATTTATTGCAAGTTCTATTGCTGATCGACCTGGTTTTATGCCTGGCGTTGTCGGTGGGTTTTTAGCAGCACAAGCGAATGCGGGATTTTTAGGTGGATTAATTGCTGGTTTCTTAGCTGGATATGTTGTTTTAGGATTGAAAAGATTATTTTCAGGATTACCAGTACAGTTAGAAGGAATTAAACCTGTTTTGTTATATCCAGTCTTTGGATTGTTGATTACAGGAGTTGTTATGCAAAAAGTAGTAAATCCGCCTGTAGTAGCATTAAATGAAATGTTAACAGGATGGTTAAATGGTTTGAGTGGTACGAATGCTATATTATTAGGACTTATTTTAGGCGGTATGATGGCAATTGATATGGGTGGTCCAATTAATAAAGCGGCATTTACATTTGGTATTGCTGCAATAGAAGCGCAGAATTTTGGAGTGCACTCAGCAGTTATGGCTGGTGGTATGGTACCGCCACTTGCGATTGCATTCGCAACCACATTCTTTAAAACAAAATTTACAGAAGCAGAACGTAAATCTGGTTTAACAAATTATATTATGGGAGCATCGTTTATTACAGAAGGTGCGATTCCATTTGCAGCTGCCGATCCGGTTCGAGTAATTGTAAGTTGTGTTGTTGGTTCAAGTATCGCGGGTGCCTTATCTATGTTATTCCAAATTACATTGCCGGCACCGCATGGTGGATTGTTTGTTATCGCATTAGTGAATAAACCGTTGCTATATATTGTTTCTATATTAATTGGGACGATTGTTTCAGCTATTATGATAGGTGTTTGGAAGAAGAAAGTTAAATAAAAGATAAAAAGGGACAGCTAATAGGAGTTGTTCCTTTTTCGTTACAAAAAGTAATTTAATAATTGGATTATGATGGATTTTGGTAAAAGATGTAATGAAAAGTGATTTTTTTGTAACAAAAAAGTAATACTGTAATTTTTTCTGGAAAAAAATTCTTATACTAATTTGTGAGAAATATATGAAAACTATTGCTAATTTTGGTAGAAATACAATTCTTTAATATGGAAATTTATGTTACAAATCATTAATCGTTTATTACGAATGCTTTGTAATTGTGTGATTTTCGAAATTCTACAAAAAACTGTTGCTATAATGAGAACACGAAAACAAAGCAAATGGAGGCTATTCATGAAAAAATTATTAGGTATAGCAACAGCAGCAGTTTTTGGTCTTGGGATTTTTGCAGGTTCTGCTAAAGCGGAAACGATTGTAACAACAGATGTATTAAACGTTAGAGAAAACCCAACTGTAGAATCAAAACTTGTAGGTAAAATGTTAAGTGGAAATAAATTAGATGTTATAAATACAGAAAACGGATGGTCCAAAATTAAATTAGATGGTAAAGAAGCTTTTGTAAGTGCTGAGTTTACGAAAAGTTCTTATTATGTAACAGCAAACGTATTAAACATTCGTGCTGGAGCGAATACTGATTCAGAAATTCTTGGCACGCTTAAAAAAGATGACTTGATTGAAACGACAAATCAAGTACAAAACGAATGGTTACAATTCGAATATGGCGGGAAAGCGGCGTATGTTCACATACCATTTTTAACAGGTACAGCACCTGTTATTGAAAGAAAAGAAGTTCCAGCTCAAGATGAAGCGCCAACTAAGGTGAAAACGGCGGTTAAAAATGATACATCAGTTAAGGAGAAAGCGCCGGCTAAAAATGATACGGCAGTTAATGGAAAAGAATCAGTTAAAAGTGGAGCATCAAGTAAACCAGTAGCGCAAGCGAAGCCGGCAACTAAGCCAGTGGCAAAATCTACTGAAACAAGTGAACCTGCTGGTCGTGAAATAACAGTAGAAGCGACAGCTTACACAGCTCACCCGAGTGAAAATGGCACATATGGTGGTCGTGTGTTAACTGCGATGGGGCATGATTTAACAGCGAATCCAAATATGAAAGTTATTGCTGTTGATCCGAAAGTAATTCCTCTTGGATCAAAAGTGTGGGTGGAAGGATATGGAGAAGCAATTGCTGGAGATACTGGTGGCGCGATTAAAGGAAATCGTATTGATGTTTTAGTTGGTTCAGATAGCACTGCTGATAGTTGGGGTCGTAAATCCGTTAAAGTGAAAGTTATAAAATAATTTATTAAAATAAAAAACGGCTGCTTGAAAATGTCTAAGCGGCCGTTTTTTTATATAAGAATTATTGAAAAGGGTAAATTGTTTTACCTGTAATAATTTTATACGCGGTGCAAAATTGAGTTTGCATATACTCTGTATTTTTATTTTCTGGATGTAATGTTGTTTCTTGAAGAGTAGAATGAAAGGAACGTAGTAAACAATTTAGTGCGAAGTATAATTCTTCTTGTGAACAATTTTGTTCTTTTGTAGCAGTAGCTAAAATAAGGTCTTTTATTAATAATGGAAAATCGATAGTCGCTTGTTTCATAGTCATTGCACCCTCTCCGAGCTATTTTTTATCATGTATATGCAGAATTGGACAAGCTATGCTCTTTTTTTGTGTAATTTCATGTACTGGATTCAAAGAACTTGCAATCATGCCGTTAAAATTGGTAAGATTGGGTATAATCAATAGATGGAGTATATTACATAAAGAGAGTTGAATGATATGGGAGAAGTGCAACGTGAAAAAGTTGCTGTCATCATTGGGCCAACTGCTGTCGGAAAGACGAAATTAAGTATCGATCTTGCAAAAGCGTTGAATGGTGAGATTATTAGTGGTGATTCCATGCAAATTTATCGTACGATGGATATCGGGACTGCAAAGGTGACGACAGATGAGATGGACGGAATTCCACATTATATGATTGATATAAAAGATCCGGAAGATTCATTTTCTGTGGCGGAATTTCAAGAAAGTGTCCGTAAGTGCATTCGAGAAATTACAGAGCGCGGGAAATTACCAATTATTGTTGGTGGAACCGGTCTCTATATACAATCTGTTCTATTCGATTACCAGTTTACAGATGAGGCTGGGGACGCTACATACCGAGAACAGATGGAAAAGTTAGCATTAGAACACGGTGTGGAATATGTACATAAAAAGTTGCAAGAAGTAGATCCAGAAAGTGCGGAGCGTATTCATGCCAATAATGTAAGGCGTGTTATTCGGGCGTTAGAAATTTTTCACACGACGGGTGAAAAAATGAGTAACCAGCTCGAAAAACAAGAAAATGAGTTACTGTACGATGTTTCATTAATTGGCTTGACAATGGATCGAGAAATGCTATACGATCGCATTAACTTACGTGTTAACCTAATGATTGAACAAGGTTTATTAGAAGAAGTAAAAGGTTTACATGAAAGAGGAGTGCGGGATTGTCAATCTATTCAAGCGATTGGTTATAAAGAGATATATGATTATTTTGAGAATCGTGTATCTTTAGAAGAAGCGGTATCACAATTAAAGACGAATTCACGCCGTTATGCAAAACGTCAATTAACGTGGTTCCGTAATAAGATGGATGTCACGTGGTTCGATGTTACTGATGGTGAAAAAACGTCAGAAATTTTACGATACATAGAAGGAAAGCTACAACTAAAGTCGAATAATAGTAAGTAGAGAAAAAGAGGAGGATTCGACATGAAGCAATCAATCAATATTCAAGATCAGTTTTTAAATCAACTCCGTAAAGAGAATACGTTCGTTACGCTGTACTTATTAAATGGTTTCCAGCTTCGTGGATTAATTAAAGGATTTGATAATTTTACAGTCCTGCTGGAAACAGAAGGTAAGCAACAGCTTATTTATAAACATGCAATTTCTACATTTGTACCACAAAAAAATGTTTCAATTGAATTAGAGTAGTAATGAATTATTGTACATAACAAAAAAAGAGCGAGTTTCTCGCTCTTTTTTTTATTTGTCATAAACAATAAATAGTGAAATTTAAGCGATTCTAAATACAGTAAGACGAATGTTAGTGTTTCCTGTTGCAGGGATCGTAATCTCGTTAAGAGTAGATTGGACAGAAATGTTTGCTCCGGCAGCTAATGTTTCGATTGTAGTAAATGAAAGTGAGTCGCCTATTAGATTTGAAGAGAAGTTGTCAGTAGCAACTGCTCCATTAATTGAAATTCCTACTCCAAGTGGAGCGCATCCTGGCGCAGTTGTAGAAATAGATACGCTAATTACATAAATACCAGCGTTAATAACAGTAACTGTATTTGTGCCGTTAAAGATAATATTGTTTACGTTAATTGCAGTACTAAAAATAAAGTTATTAAATTGGAGTACTGTTTGTTGGATGTTGTTTGTTACAACGATTGTTGCTACTGGGAAGCTAGGTCCAGTAGGTCCGGTAACTCCTATACCAGTAGCACCCGTTGGTCCTTGAACACCTTGAGGTCCGGTAGCGCCCGTGTTACCTTGAGCGCCTTGAGGTCCGGTAGCACCCGTGTTACCTTGAGCACCTTGAGGTCCAGTGGCACCTGTGTTACCTTGCGCACCTTGAGGTCCGGTAGCACCCGTGTTACCTTGAACACCTTGAGGTCCAGTGGCACCAGTAGCACCTGTGTTACCTTGAACACCTTGAGGTCCGGTAGCACCCGTGTTACCTTGAACACCTTGAGGTCCAGTAGGTCCAGGAGGCCCACCAGAAGGTCCAGTAGGTCCGGTAACTCCTATACCAGTAGCACCCGTGTTACCTTGAACGCCTTGAGGTCCAGTAGCACCTGTGTTACCTTGCGCACCTTGAGGTCCAGTGGCACCAGTAGTGCCCGTGTTACCTTGCGCACCTTGAGGTCCAGTGGCACCTGTATTACCTTGAGCACCTTGAGGTCCAGTGGAACCAGTAGCACCTGTGTTACCTTGCGCACCTTGAGGTCCGGTAGCCCCCGTGTTACCTTGCGCACCTTGAGGTCCAGTGGAACCAGTAGCGCCCGTGTTACCTTGAACGCCTTGAGGTCCAGTAGCACCTGTGTTACCTTGAGCACCTTGAGGTCCGGTAGCCCCCGTGTTACCTTGAATACCTTGAGGTCCGGTAGCCCCCGTGTTACCTTGAGCACCTTGAGGTCCGGTAGCCCCCGTGTTACCTTGAGCACCTTGAGGTCCAGTAGCACCCGTGTTACCTTGAATACCTTGAGGTCCGGTAGCCCCCGTGTTACCTTGAGGTCCAGTAGGTCCAGGAGGCCCACCAGAAGGTCCAGTAGGTCCGGTAACTCCTATACCAGTAGCCCCCGTGTTACCTTGCGCACCTTGAGGTCCGGTAGCCCCCGTGTTACCTTGAACGCCTTGAGGTCCAGTAGCACCGGTAGCACCTGTGTTACCTTGAACGCCTTGAGGTCCAGTAGCGCCCGTGTTACCTTGCACACCTTGAGGTCCAGTGGAGCCAGTAGCACCTGTGTTACCTTGAATACCTTGAGGTCCAGTAGCCCCTGTGTTACCTTGAGCGCCTTGAGGTCCAGTAGCCCCCGTGTTACCTTGCGCGCCTTGAGGTCCAGTGGAGCCAGTAGCACCTGTGTTACCTTGAATACCTTGAGGTCCAGTAGCACCTGTGTTACCTTGCGCGCCTTGAGGTCCAGTGGAACCAGTAGCCCCTGTGTTACCTTGAACGCCTTGAGGTCCAGTGGAACCGGTAGCACCTGTGTTACCTTGAACGCCTTGAGGTCCAGTAGCACCCGTGTTACCTTGCGCGCCTTGAGGTCCAGTGGAACCAGTGGCCCCCGTGTTACCTTGAGCACCTTGAGGTCCAGTGGAACCAGTAGCACCTGTGTTACCTTGAAGACCTTGAGGTCCAGTGGAACCGGTAGCACCTGTGTTACCTTGAACGCCTTGAGGTCCAGTAGCACCTGTGCGCCCGTGTTACCTCTAGGTCCGGTCGCACCAGTAGCGCCCGTGTTACCTCTAGGTCCGGTCGCACCAGTAGCGCCCGTGTTACCTCTAGGTCCGGTCGCACCAGTGGCGCCCGTGTTACCTCTAGGTCCGGTCGCACCAGTAGCGCCCGTGTTACCTCTAGGTCCGGTCGCACCAGTAGCACCTGTGTTACCTCTAGGTCCGGTCGCACCAGTAGCGCCCGTGTTACCTCTAGGTCCGGTCGCACCAGTAGCACCTGTGTTACCTCTAGGTCCGGTAGGTCCAGTAGGTCCTCTGCCGAACGAAGCTGAATTAACTAGAGTAGTTTGTAACTCTGCAATTAATTTAAGGAGTTCTTGGAGTGTACAAGGATCAATTCGGAATAACTTTGTAATGTAAAGTAAATAATTAATTAAAATTTGAAGTTCAACAAATACAGCACTTGCTACGAAGGTTGGATTTTTTAATATAGTTATTAAGTTTTTAATGATGGCTAATCCTTGTGCTTTCAGAGCGGAAGTAGTGTCTAGTGAACAGATGAATTTGCTTAGTAGGTGCAATGTATCTATTAGATTCTCAATGTTTTTGGGAGATGGATTGGCGAAAAGTTTAGGGATTATTTTTATTAAATCGTTAATGATTGCACGGAATGTTCTAATTTGCGCTTTAGTAATTGGAATCGTTGGGGTAGTTGGAATTCGTCCAGCGCTAGTTGGAAAGCATGGATTGGAGTATTTATTTTGATTGTCGTTAAAGCGAGACATTAAATCTCTCCTTTCTAATAAGAATGTGAACGAAACTCATCATAGTAGATGCAGAGAGTAGTTAAATGGTCATAGTGAAATGGATTCTTTCGAGAAAAAATAAAAAAAACGCCTTATTATAGGGCGTTTTTTTTATTTTCAGCATATTGATAATATCGCTTTAGTGAAATTTTTG
Organism: Bacillus sp. FSL P2-0099; assembly: GCF_038007445.1. NCBI lineage: Bacteria > Bacillati > Bacillota > Bacilli > Caryophanales > Bacillaceae > Bacillus > Bacillus sp. FSL P2-0099. The sequence goes on along the minus strand of NZ_JBBOXE010000001.1, from coordinate 3,614,825 downwards.
ATTTGAAGCCAACTAATTTTATGATTTCTGGCTCTGGGGTTTGTTTTTTTATTAGGCGTAAAATAAACGTGTTCCGGAAATGTTGTCCAGAAATGCCTTTACGTAAATTGGCTCTTGCTACTTCAAGTCGGATCATTTTTTGGATAGCGATTTCTGTTAGTGCTTTTGGTGCATCGTTTTCGTATACCCATCTGTATGTTCCGCGGTTAAAATCGAATGCAACAAACAACGGGTCATTACTATGGTATTTAGGACGAACTGGTTCTGGAATACTTTTATAATATGTGTACAGTTGTTTTTTGTCTTCGATTGCTAATGTGATTGTTCTTTCTACTCCTGCGGTTGCTGGAATAGAAAGTGTATTAGTTTCAAAATGAACGTGATGCATAGTTAATGCTGTAAGCTCTTGTAAGGATAGTCCGTAGTCGATTAATATACTTAAAATGGCGATATTACGATCCATTAATAACGGACGAACGGGACGTTGTTTTTCTGAAAGTCCTTCTAATGAAGTGACTATATGCTTTAATCTTTTTTCTTCATCGGATGAAATGAAATCTTCATTACGCAATGCACGGTTTGGTTGAATAGTAATTTCCATATCATTCAATGGATTTGGAATGTTAAGAAAATGATGCATTCTATTTAATACAATAAATACACGATGCATTGTTTTCTCAGAGTAGTGTCGATTCTTTTTTAAGTCTGAAAAGTAATCTTCATAGTCTTTTGTACAAAGTGTTGCCCATATATTACTGGAAGGGAGCTTTTTGTTTTTTTCTAACCAATGTCCAAAATCTTCAATGTCATAAACATAACGTTTAATGGTTGAAGACTTTCGGCCTTTATTCAATAAAAAAATAGAAAAGGCTTGTATTGTATCATGGAATTCCGTTGTTTCCATAGTCCCACCACCTTGATTATTTCTTATATTATAGCAAACTTTTCTGAAAATAGGCATTTGCAAGAGGGACTGGAATAATAATATTTGGTGAGTGGATAAAATGAGGTGATTGTATGGAACAATCGATGCGTAAGAAAAATAACAATCAAATTAATATTGTATTAAACCATCGAAAGAAAATTTCGTTACCGGCATCAGAAAATAAAACGGTAATTTCAAGTGAAACCACTACTAAACATGAGATGTTGCAGAGAATTGAAGAAGAGATGGGAAAGCTTGTTGGGATGGATGAAATAAAAAAGATAATAAAAGAAATTTATGCTTGGATTTATGTAAATAAAAAAAGACAAGAGATGGGGTTGAAATCTGAGAAGCAAGTGCTTCACATGTTATTTAGGGGGAATCCCGGTACTGGGAAGACAACCGTTGCTAGAATGATAGGGAAATTGTTGTTTGAGATGAATATTTTATCGAAGGGGCATTTAGTTGAAGCAGAACGTGCTGATCTTGTGGGGGAGTATATCGGTCATACAGCGCAAAAGACGAGAGATTTAATAAAAAAGGCCATGGGAGGTATTTTGTTTATTGATGAGGCGTATTCTTTAGCGCGGGGGGGAGAGAAGGATTTTGGGAAGGAAGCTATTGATACACTTGTGAAGCATATGGAAGATAAGCAGCACGGTTTTGTATTAATTTTAGCTGGATATTCAAGAGAGATGAATCATTTTCTTTCATTAAATCCAGGGTTACAATCTCGTTTTCCATTTATTATTGAATTTGCGGATTACTCGGTAAATCAGCTGTTGGAAATTGGAAAGAGAATGTATGATGAGCGTGAATATCAGTTATCTAAAGAAGCGGAGTGGAAATTTCGAGATCATTTACATGCGGTAAAGTATTCGTCGCAAATTACATCGTTTAGTAATGGGCGATACGTACGGAATATTGTTGAAAAATCGATTCGTACACAAGCTATGCGATTGTTACAAGAGGATACGTATGATAAATATGATTTAATTGGGATATCAAGTATGGATTTAATGCTTGAAGAGGAGACGCACAGTACGTAAACTGTGCGTCTGTTTTTATGCATAAGTTCGTTTACTCTTTTTTTGCTTTTTCTTGGTGAGTTTTATGAAGACGTTCCATTTTAGCGCTCTTTTCGTGCGCTGAATTTGGATCATGTCCAAATTGGTTTACTGAGCTTTTTTGAGCTCCTTTATTAACATGGTTTGTCATTTGCATTCACCTCGCTTTAAAAATTAGTATAAACATTATGTAAAGAAAAACTCGTTAGAAAAGAAAAACCTCTTTACGATATGTAAAGAGGTTAGATTGCTATTTATGCATTGAGCGCTCCTTTGTATCGATGCGTCTATGCGGTAAATGCCATTTGTAATGAATAGAAACCATGCGGAAGCAAACAATTAAAATGAATAAGGTGTATAGAGCCCAATCGCTAACGATGACTTTAGCGCCAATCAAAAAACCGGCTAAAATCGTCCAAAACGCATATACATCAGCTCGAAGGACGAGAGGTTTTCTACGTGCTAAAAGATCACGAATAATACCGCCGCCAATGCCAGTTAAAACAGCAGCTACAATTGTAGCACTAATTGGTAAATTTAATTTTTGGGCGTATAGAGCTCCTTGTACGGCGAACGCTGATAAGCCGATGGCATCTGTGATGTTTTCCCACTTTTTCCAATGCTTAATTAATTTATTAGGAAAAAGAAAAATGATCGTCATTGATAATAGTGCGATTTGGAATAACATGTCTTGTTGCCAAAACGCGACGATTGGATAACCGATTAATAAATTACGAAGGGCACCTCCCCCAAATGCGGTTGCCATTCCTAAAATATATACCCCGAAAATATCATAATCCTCTTCCATTGCAACAATTGCTCCGCTTAGTGCGAAAGCGATTGTGCCTATGATGCTAAAAATCTCCCATGCCATGAATTTTCTCCCCCGCTAACTAGATGAAATGTGCTTCCTCTGCTATTATATTAGAAGGTTTAAATTTCGAAAAGGATGAGTGAACATATTTGATGGAAGAAAAAGAAAAAATCATATTAGTTGGCTGTCAATTGCCACAAGATGATGATGAAAAATTTATGCATTCCATGAAAGAGCTTGCATCGCTAGCGAAAACTGCGCGAGCGGAAGTGTTAGTATCAACGACGCAAAAGCGCCCGAAGTTTCATCCGGCGACTTATATAGGAAAAGGTAAACTAGAAGAGCTTGCAGCGTTGACGGAAGAATTAGAACCAGCTGTTATTGTTTTTAATAATGAGTTAACACCAAGTCAAATTCGGAATTTATCTTCAGTATTAGATGCGAGAGTGATTGACCGAACGCAGTTAATACTAGATATTTTTGCGCAACGTGCGAAATCGAGAGAGGGTAAGCTTCAAGTAGAATTAGCTCAATTGCAATATACAATGCCGCGCCTTATGGGACAAGGTCTTGCTTTATCACGTCTTGGTGGTGGAATTGGTACAAGGGGACCAGGAGAGACGAAGCTTGAGACAGATCGTCGTCATATTCGATCTCGTATTGATGAAATAAAGAGACAACTTGCGGTTGTTGTGGAGCATCGAAAGAGATATCGTGAGAGAAGAAAAGATAATAAAGTGTTTCAAGTTGCGTTAATTGGGTATACAAATGCAGGGAAATCTACGTTGTTTAATAGATTAACGGAAGCTGATACGTTTGAAGAAAACTTATTGTTTGCAACGCTAGATCCGACGACAAGAAAGATGCCGTTACCTTCTGGTTATACAGTGCTTTTGACTGATACGGTTGGTTTTATACAAGATTTACCTACGTCACTAATTGCTGCTTTTCGATCTACGTTAGAAGAAGCTGGGGAAGCGGATGTTATTTTACATGTTGTTGATTCTGCAGATCCTAATTATGTAGGGCATGAGCAGACAGTAAAACAATTATTGTCGGACCTTGAAATTAATCGTATTCCTATTATTACGTTATATAATAAAAAAGATAAATTGCATCAAAACTTCATTCCATTTCCGAAAAGTGATTTCTTAATGACTAGTGCTTTTGAAGAAAGTGATTTATTGCGTATAAAAGAAGCGCTAGAAACGAAGATGAAGGAAGAAATGGATGATTATCAAGTGGAAATCCCTCCGAGTGAAGGTAGGTTATTAACGCTTTTAAAGACAGAAACAATATTAACTAAAATGGAGTTTCTAGAAGATAAATTTGTATATGATTGTACAGGGTATATATTTGCTCATTCATCACTTAAGGGGCAATTAAAGAGATTTTTAGTGGAAGAAGGAGAAAATAATGTTTGATCGTTTGAAAAATGGAGAAAAAATTGCTCCAATCGTAAAAGAAGTAGAAAGTCAAATTATAGAAGTACATAAACATGTGGATGAAGTGATTGAGAGTAACCAATTTCGTGTATTAGAAAGTTTTCGTAAACACAAAATTAGCGATTCGCATTTTATTCCGACGACAGGTTATGGTTATGATGATATTGGTCGTGACACGTTAGAAAAAGTGTATGCTGATGTATTTGGGGCAGAAGCGGGTCTTGTTCGTCCGCAAATTATTTCAGGTACTCACGCAATTTCGACAGCTCTATTCGGTATTTTACGTCCAGGAGATGAACTGCTATACATAACAGGAAAACCATATGATACGTTAGAAGAAATCGTTGGTGTACGCGGAAAAGGTGTAGGCTCATTTAAAGAATATAATATTGGTTATAACGCAGTTCCGTTAACTGAAGAGGGGTTTGTGGACTTTGAAGCTGTTGCAGCTGCGATCCATAGTAATACGAAGATGATTGGTATTCAGCGTTCAAAAGGATATGCTACTCGTCCGTCGTTTACTGTTTCACAAATTAAAGAGATGATTGCGTTTGTGAAAGAGATTAAACCTGATGTTGTTGTATTTGTAGATAACTGCTATGGCGAATTTATTGAAGAAGAAGAGCCATGTCATGTTGGTGCGGACTTAATGGCAGGCTCTCTTATTAAGAATCCTGGCGGTGGAATTGTTAAAACTGGTGGTTACATTGTTGGTAAAGAGCAGTATGTTGAAGCGTGTGCATATCGTCTAACATCTCCAGGAATCGGTGCGGAAGCAGGGGCATCTTTATACAGTTTGCAAGAAATGTATCAAGGTTTCTTCTTAGCGCCGCATGTAGCGGGACAAGCGCTAAAAGGTGCGATTTTTACAGCTGCATTTTTAGGAAAGTTAGGGATGAATACATCACCAGCTTGGAATGCACCAAGAACAGATTTAATTCAGTCTGTTCAATTTGATGATAAAGATCGTATGATTGCGTTCTGTCAAGCGATTCAATATGCATCTCCAATTAATTCTCATTTCACTCCATATGCAAACTATATGCCGGGTTATGAAGATGATGTAATTATGGCTGCGGGGACGTTTATTCAAGGTGCAAGTATTGAGCTGTCGGCTGATGGTCCGATTCGTCCGCCTTATGTTGCTTACGTGCAAGGTGGGTTAACTTATTCGCATGTAAAGATTGCTATTTGTTCTGCGATTGATGCGTTAATTGAAAAAAAACTATTAACAATTTCTTAAAGGAAAGCTGTCGATTTCGGCAGCTTTTTTCGTGTGAAAGTAATGATTTGTGCCATTAGAAAAAAAATGAAAAAATTCACAAAAAAATCATGTAAGAAAATCTAACATCTATTGACACTAAACATAACATGGTATAAAATGAGAAACAGTTAAGGCGAAGGAGGAACTGAAACAATGAAAGAAGATAGACGTTCTGCTCCGCTGTTTCCAATTGGTATTGTAATGGATTTAACACAATTATCTGCACGTCAAATTCGCTACTATGAAGAGCATAATCTTATTTTTCCAACCCGTACAAAAGGGAATCGTAGATTATTTTCATTTAACGATGTAGATAAATTGTTGGAAATTAAAGATTTGTTAGATCAAGGCTTAAATATGGCCGGAATTAAACAAGTATTGCAAATGAAAGAAAATCAAACAGAAGCAGTGAAAGTAAAAGAAGAAACGAAAGAAATTTCAAAATCCGAGCTTCGCAAAATTCTTCGAGATGAACTACAACATACAGGTAGATTTAATCGGACCTCATTGCGACAAGGTGACATTTCAAGGTTTTTTCACTAAAGATAACTGATTCTGAAGGTGTTTAGAGGGACTAAGGAGGAATTTATAATGGCTAGGTACACAAAAGAAGATATTTTCCGTTTGGCGAAAGAAGAGAATGTAAAGTATATCCGTCTGCAATTTACGGACCTTTTAGGGGTAATTAAAAACGTAGAAATTCCAGTGAGCCAATTAACAAAAGCTCTTGATAACAAAATGATGTTTGATGGATCTTCTATTGAAGGTTTCGTACGTATTGAAGAATCTGATATGTATTTATATCCGGATTTAGATACTTGGGTAATTTTCCCTTGGACAGCTGAAAAAGGTAAAGTAGCTCGTTTAATCTGTGATATTTACAATGCTGATGGTACTCCGTTTGATGGCGACCCACGTAACAACTTAAAGCGTGTGTTAAAAGAAATGGAAGCATTAGGATTCTCAGATTTCAATCTTGGACCAGAGCCAGAATTCTTCCTATTTAAAGTTGATGAAAAAGGAAATCCAACATTAGAATTAAACGATAACGGTGGATACTTCGACCTTGCGCCGATGGATCTAGGGGAAAACTGTCGTCGTGATATCGTTCTTGAACTTGAAGAAATGGGCTTTGAAATTGAAGCATCTCACCATGAGGTTGCGCCAGGTCAACATGAAATTGACTTTAAATATGCAAATGCAATTCGCTCATGTGATGACATTCAAACATTCAAGCTTGTTGTAAGAACGATTGCTCGTAAACATGGTTTACACGCAACATTTATGCCGAAACCATTATACGGTGTGAACGGTTCAGGTATGCACTGTAACTTATCATTATTTAAAAATGGTGAGAACGTATTCTTCGATCAAAACGGTGATTTACAATTAAGTGACGATGCTCGTCACTTCATCGCAGGTATTTTAAAACACGCACCAGCATTTACAGCGGTAGCAAACCCAACTGTAAACTCTTACAAGCGTTTAGTACCTGGATATGAAGCACCTTGTTACGTAGCATGGTCTGCACAAAACCGTAGCCCATTAGTACGTATCCCTGCATCTCGCGGTATCAGTACACGCGTAGAAGTACGTAGTGTTGATCCAGCTGCAAACCCGTATTTAGTAATGGCTACATTATTAGCAGCAGGTCTTGATGGAATTAAAAACAAATTAACTCCGCCAGCTGCAGTAGATCGTAACATCTACGTAATGACAAAAGAAGAGCGCGAAGAAGCAGGTATCGTTGACTTACCAGCAACATTAGCGCAAGCGTTAGTTACTTTACAATCTAATGAAATCGTATGTGGCGCATTAGGTGATCATTTACTTGAGCACTTCATCGAAGCGAAAGAGATTGAGTGGGACATCTTCCGCACGCAAGTTCACCAATGGGAACGCGATCAATATATGTCTCTATACTAAGAGAGAAAAAAGCCCTAATACTACGGTATTAGGGCTTTTTCGTCATTTATCTACAGTGGAAAAACACGAATATTGTCACATTTTTTTTAGTGTCATCAGGAAGTAATTTAGTGAAAATAATTTGTGTTGACTCGTTCTGTATAAAGAACTAAAATGGCATTAACTAGAAATGTTTGTATATTAAAAAGAATAAAAATATTGTTTTTTTCTTAAGTTTTCGATGCCAATTTCAAGTTGAAGCTCATTGGTTTTAAATGAGGAGGGAAGTTATGGATAAGGAAATAAATTTGAAAAATCTATTTACTATTATACGGAAAAGAATTTGGATCATTCTATTATTTACAACTCTCACAACAGTAGCAGGAGCGATGTATACTATATATGTGAAAACACCATTATATGCCTCTTCAGCAAGGGTTATTGTTCAAGCTAATGCTGAAACGATGAATACATTGAAAGCGATGGTAAATGAGCCTGTAATATTAGAAAAAGTGGCTGCTGAATTGAATATTAACAGATCTGCAGGTGCATTAAGTGGACAAATAAGTACAGAAAGTGTGCAAGGGTCCCAGATTATGAGAATAAATGTAGTGGATATAGATCCTGTGCTTGCTCATAAAATTGCAAATACTACAGCCGCTGTTTATAAGAAAGAAGTAGCGAATATACTGAATTTTAATAATGTGAGTATATTACCAGAAGACCCAGTTCAAAAAAAATCTATGCCTATAAATATAAATCACTTTAAGACGATACTAATTGCATTCTCTATAGGTATGGTGCTCAGTATTGGATTCATTTTTTTATTGGATTCACTTGATGAGAGAATCAAATCGGAACGGCGAATTGAACAATTGTTAGATGTCCCTGTTTTGGGCGGAATATCTAAAATGAATAGAAAAAATGTGAAAGACAAATTCAGTAAAAAAAATACGGTATTATTGGGGGAGGGAACGGAGTGGCTTACAAAAATAGACGAAAAACAAATAAAGTTAAAGGAGAAAGTATAATTGTACATACCGCTCCAAGATCGAAAATTTCGGAGCAGTATCGTTCGCTTCGAACAAACCTTCAATTATCTTCATCTATTCATAAAAGCAGAACTATAGTTATTACTTCTCCGAGGTATGGTGAAGGAAAATCAACGATTACAGTTAATTTAGCAGTCTCAATAGCACAAAAAGGTGAAAAAGTATTGGTAATAGATGCAAATTTACGAACACCAACGATTCATGAAATGTTTGGATTAGAAAATACAATTGGATTAATTGATATATTGAACGGAAAAACAACTTTAGAGGGCGCCGTGAAAAAAACAGAGATGGAAAGTCTGGATGTATTAACTAGCGGACCGGTACCATTCAATCCATCCGAAGTACTTAGTTCGAGTGCAATGGATATGTTAGTTCAAAAGGCAATGGAACGATATGATACTATATTATTTGATTCTTCTCCTGTACTAGAAGTAACAGATACAAGTGTATTGGCTGATAAGTGTGAAGGTGTATTATTGGTGATCCGTTATAATCGTACTGTGAATGAAGATGCGCTTGAAACGAAAAGGGCGTTAAGTTTTACGAAAAGTAGGATATTAGGTGCGATTTTGAATGGGAAAGTATAAATAACATAAATGTACTTTAGAAAAATAAATTTAATATCCTTATATCAAGATGTTCTTTATAAAGAATTTTTTAAAGGGATAAGATGTGGTGATGTCTCCTTACCGCTATCAACGGAGGCACTCGATTATGCTGTGGGTTGTGAAAACAACCTTAGATGCGAGTCATCAAGAGTGTAATGTGAGGGAGGGTTAGATGCCCCTATTTTATTAAAGTTTCTAACTATGTGTTTTTAATAAAGAGAATATAGTTAGAAACTTTAAATTTGAAAGAGTTAAGTATGGAATTGATTAAAGGAGGAAGTTACATGACGTATCGACGGAGGATATCGTTATTGCTTTTAATGGATTCAATGATTGTGTTAAGTGCTATTTTCTTTAGTTATTTCTTTGTAAATGCTAGCTTTAGTGTTATCACTTTATCATCAATTATTAGCTCTATCACTCTATTAGTCAGTCATCATTTATTTGCTTTAATATATAAGTTGTATAATAAAGCTTGGGAATATGCAAGTATAGGAGAATTACTCATTATATGCAAAGTTGTTACATTTTCTATAATTGCTACAGCAGTTGTGCAGCAACTAATCATGCCAAAAATGTATTTTCGGCTGTTAGTTGTAACTTGGATGATTCATATTTTATTAATTGGTGGTTCACGTTTTATATGGAGAATGTATAGAGATATTTATTATGTAAAAAAGGGTGATAAAAAAAGAACGTTAATTGTTGGTGCGGGATCTGCTGGGACAATGGTTGCAAGGCAGTTGTTGAAGAATAGTGCCGCTGAATTAATGCCAGTCGCATTTATCGATGACAATGCAAAAAAACATAATCTTGATATTTGGGATATTCCAGTAATTGGTGGTATGAATCAAATTGAGTACACCGTTAAAAAACTGAATATTGAAATAATTATTTTGGCAATCCCCTCATTAAACAAAAGAGAGCAAAATGTTATTTTGAAAAGATGTTTAAAAACAGAAGTGAAAACTCAAATTCTTCCGATGTTAGAAGACTTAGTAACGGGTAAAGTATCGGTGAACGAATTCAGGGATGTTCAAGTAGAGGATTTATTAGGGCGTGATCCTGTAGAACTTGATGTGGATGTTATTTCAGATTATATAACTGACAAGGTTATTTTAGTTACTGGTGCAGGAGGTTCAATTGGTTCGGAAATTTGTAGACAAATTGCAAAATTCAGGCCGAAAAAGTTGATTTTACTAGGGCATGGGGAGAATAGTATTTATTCTATAGAAATGGAATTAAACAGAAAATATGGAGATATGAAAGGCACGTTTATTCCTGAAATCGCAGATATACAAGATGAAAAAAAGATGAATTTAATAATGAATAAACATCTTCCAAATGTTGTATATCATGCAGCTGCACATAAACATGTACCACTAATGGAGAATAATCCTGAAGAGGCTGTTAAAAATAATTTGATTGGAACTATGAATGTATCAGAGGCAGCGAGAGCACATGGAGTAGGAACGTTTGTTATGATTTCCTCTGATAAAGCTGTGAACCCGACGAGTGTTATGGGAGCAACAAAGAAATTAGCTGAGATGGTAATTCAACATAAAGATAAAATAAGTCATACAAAGTTTGTTACTGTGCGATTTGGAAATGTCTTAGGAAGTAGAGGGAGTGTTATTCCTTTATTTAAGAAGCAAATTCAAAACGGTGGACCAGTTACAGTTACTCATCCAGATATGATTAGGTATTTTATGACAATTCCAGAGGCGTCTAGACTTGTAGTGCAAGCTGGTGCGTTAGCTGAAGGTGGAGAGATTTTTGTGTTGGACATGGGAGAACCAGTAAAAATAGTCGATCTCGCTAAAAATCTCATTCGATTATCAGGAAATTCAGTGGATGAAATAGGAATAGAATTTACTGGTATACGCCCAGGAGAAAAACTTTTTGAAGAATTACTAAAAGAAGATGAAATGAATGAGAAGCAAGTTCACCCAAGAATTTATGTAGGACAAGAAATGAATGTTCGAATAGAAGAAATAGAAGAGTTTATTTCAAATTATACAGATTTAAACGAAGTAGAATTAAGAAAGCGATTGTTAAAGTTAGTAAATCAGCGTAAAACTTTAAAACTGTTAATACCTGTATCAGGTCAATAGAAAAAATTTATATAAGACGGGTGCGTGGGATGGTGTCTAAAAAAGTTCTGTTTTGTGCAACTGTAGATTATCATTTTAAGGCTTTTCATTTGCCGTATTTGAAATGGTTTTCAGAACAAGGATGGGAAGTACATGTTGCAGCGAATGGGAATATACATCTTCCGTACGTAACTCGAAAATATAATATTCCTATTCAAAGGTCACCTCTTAGTATACAAAACATCCACGCATATAAAAAACTAAAATCAATTATTGATCAAAATAAATATCATATCATTCATTGTCATACGCCTATGGGAGGAGTAATTGCTCGTTTAGCTGCTCAGAAAGCCAGGCAGCAAGGAACGAAAGTCGTATATACAGCACATGGATTTCACTTTTGTAAAGGATCACCGTATATGAATTGGTTGCTTTATTATCCAATTGAAAGAATTCTAGCTTCTCATACGGATTGTCTAATAACAATTAACCAAGAAGATTATGATTTAGCAGTTAAACATCGCTTTCCAGTGAGAGATATTAAGCTAGTTCACGGTGTAGGAATAGATGTACAACGGTTTACTCCTGTAACTGAAATTGAGAAACGAGAATTAAAGCTACAATGTGGCTATAAATCACAAGATTTTTTAATGTTTTATGCTGCTGAATTTAATAAGAATAAAAATCAAAACTTTTTAATCCATGTATTAGCACAATTGAAAAATGAAATGCCACATGCGAAGCTTTTGCTTGCTGGTGAAGGACCGTTAATGGAAGAGTGTAAAAAAATAGCTACTCAACTAGGAGTGACTAAAATGGTTCATTTTCTCGGTTACAGAAATGATATAGCTTCCTTACTACAGATGTCTGATCTTGCAGTTGCATCTAGTTACAGGGAAGGTTTGCCAGTTAATATTATGGAAGCCATGGCTTGTGGACTTCCGGTTGTAGCTACTGATAACCGGGGACATAGGGAATTGATTATTAATAATAAAAATGGTTGGATTGTAGATCGTGATGATATAAAAGCAATGGCTGACAGGATAAAGGGTATTTCTATAAATCCTAAAGTATTAGCTCAGATGGGGCAGTATGGATGTACTAGTATTAAAAATCAATATTCAGTAAATGAAGTGTTAAAGGAGAAACAAGAAATCTATACAACATTTATGGGTGAAATGGAGGATTTAAATTGGGCACTCCATTAAGAGTATTACATGTAGTCGTAAATATGAATAGAGGCGGAGCGGAAACTTTAATTATGAATTTATATCGCAATATAGATCGTTCCAAAGTTCAATTTGATTTTTTAACATGTAAAGAAGGAGTGTTTGATGAAGAAATAGTAAAGTTAGGCGGGGAAATTCATAGAATTCCATATGTTACGGATGTTGGTCATAGAGGATATATAAAAGCACTGGATAATTTTTTCACCTCTCATCAAGAATATAGAATTGTACATTCACACATGGATAAAATGAGTGGATTTGTACTTCGTTCTGCTAAGAAGGCGGGAATACCGGTTAGGATTTCACATAGCCATAGTACAAGTAGTGAAGGTGGAACTATAGCGAAGATATATAAATGGTATGCAGGAGCATTTATTGTGCCATGTGCAACACATTTTTTAGCATGTTCAATTACAGCGGCAAAATGGTTGTTTGCTGATAGGGTAAGTACAACTGAAATTTTAAAGAATGGAATTGAATGTGATAAGTTTGCATTTTCTTCAGAAATTAGAGAACAAGTAAGAAAAGAACTGAAACTTCATAAGGATGCTTTTGTAATTGGACATGTAGGAAGATTTGCGTATCCTAAAAATCATACTTTTCTAATAGATATTTTTGTTCGATTAATAGAAACTCGACCGAAATCTATTCTTTTGTTAGTGGGAGATGGTCCTCTTCGATCAGAGATTGAGAAGAAAGTAGAAAAACTGAATATAAAAGGTCGAGTCAAATTCTTGGGGATACGAGATGATATCAATCGCTTGTTGCAGGCATTTGATATGTTTATTTTTCCGTCTATTTATGAAGGGTTACCCGTTACCCTTATTGAAGCGCAAGGGGCGGGTTTACCATGTATTATATCAGACACTATTACGCAAGATGTAGATCTGGGTTTGAATTTAGTTGAACAGTGCTCTTTGTTAGATGTAAGAGAGTGGACAGGGAAATTACAAAGTATAGCGGATAGGAAGATATCGAGGGGCATTGCACAATTTACGTTAGCTGAAAAAGGATACGATATAAAAAATATTACTGGATTCACTCAAAAATTTTATGTAGCAGTATCGAGGTGATAAATTTGAAAAAACTAACGGTTTTTACCCCTACATATAATAGAGCGTATTGTCTTCAGGGGTGTTATGAAAGCTTGAAGCAGCAAACGTGTAAAGATTTTATATGGCTTATTATAGATGATGGATCTGATGATAATACAAAAGAGTTAGTGCATTCTTGGGTTTCTGAAGATTACATAGACATACGGTATTATTGGCAACCAAATCAAGGGATGCATGGTGCTCATAATAAGGCTTATGAAATGATTGATACAGAACTCAATGTATGTATTGATTCAGATGATTCAATGCCCAGTGATGCCGTAGAGAAAATCATTAATTTTTGGAATGAAAATGGAAATGAACAGGTAAGTGGGATAATTGCTCTTGATTTATATAAAGATGAGAAGCTAATTGGTTCAAAGTTACCATTACATCTTAACCGTTCTACACTTTTTAATCTCTACAATAAACATGGTGTAACTGGAGATAAGAAATTAGTATATCGTACAGAACTAACAAAGAAGTATCCATATCCGATTTTTAAAAATGAGAAGTATGTAGGTTTGGCATATAAATATTATATGTTGGATCAGAAATATGAGATGTTACTGATGAATGAAGCTCTTTGCTATGTTGAATATATGCCTGATGGTTCTTCGATGAATATGTTAAATCAGTATCGTCAGAATCCAAAAGGTTTTGCTTTTTATCGTAAGGAACTGATGAAGCTACCATTTACAAATAGGTTATTTAAATATAGGCAAGCTGTACATTATGTATCAAGTAGCTTTATAGCAAAAAACATAAGATTTATAAAAGAGTCACCATGCAAAGTGCTTACACTTTGTGCACTGCCATTTGGAGTTATCCTTTATAGTTATATAACAGTAAAAACAAGAGTGAAAGCAAATATATAGAAATTTATTTGGTAGTTAAATGAGAGGGAATAATAATGACTATACTTTGGATGAATCTTTTTATAGTGCTCATACTCGCATTTTTTGCAAGGTATTTTGCTATGCCGGTAACTACAGGAATTGTGATGTTAAAACCAAATCGATTATTGATTTTAATGGCGACTACCTCTCTTGTATTAGTATCTGGTTTTAGAAATAATATTGGTGATACGTATTTTTATATGCATGCTTTTAAAGTTACTGATTTCAATTGGGGGTATATTCGAAATAGTAAGGATGTTGGGTTTAGTATTTTACAAATGATATTAAAAGTATATACGGATAATCCCCAAGTTCTAATTTTTATAACAGCGTTAATAACAAATATATTAATAGTAGCAGTTTTATATAAATATTCAAGAATGATTGAGTTAAGTTTATATGTATATATAGCATCGGGTATGTACTTAGTTTCAATGAATGGAGTGAGGCAGTATTTAACAGCAGCAATTATTTTTACCGCCACAAAATATATTTTAGATGGGAATTGGAAAAAATATTTTTTAATAGTTCTGTTTGCATCTACTTTTCATCAAAGTGCTCTTGTATTAATTCCTATTTATTTTGTAGTCCGAAGGAAAGCTTGGTCGACAATAACATTTATACTACTCCTTCTTGCGGTGCTTATTGTGATAGGATTTAATCAATTTGCAGAAGCTTTCTTTGCGACTATAGGAGATACTCAATATGGACATTATAAGGATTTTCAAGAAGGGGGAGCTAATATTCTTCGAGTTGCTGTGGAAGCAACCCCGCTCATCCTTGCTTTTATTGGGAGGCATAAACTAAGAGAGCTTTTTCCGAAGAGTGATTATATCGTAAATATGGCATTATTAGGTCTAGTTTTTATGATTATTTCAACTCAAAATTGGATTTTTGCTAGATTCTCCATATATTTTGGATTATACCAATTGATATTGATATCGTGGGTTATAAAGGTATTTATTGAAAAGGACCAAAAGTTAATTTACTATGCAGTAATATTATGTTACTTTATTTATTTTGTATATGAACATGTTATTACTTTAGGGATAGTTTATAAGAGTAATTTTTGGGGATAAAATGTATATTTGAAAATCATTCTTAGATGGGAGTAATTTTCAATGTGTAAACTAGAACGACCTAAAAGGGTGTTGCATATCGTTAGTGCGATGGACCGAGGTGGTGCAGAGGCGTTGCTAATGAATGTATATAGGAATGTAGATAGAGAAAAGGTACAATTTGATTTTGTTTCCCATAAAAGTGAAGAATGTGATTATGATAAGGAAATAATTGCATTGGGTGGGAAAATATATCGAATATCTAGCTTAGGACAGGCAGGCCCTCTTTCGTACATTAAAGAGCTTGTTAAGGTAATGTCTAGTAATCAATATGTGGCAGCACATGCACATACTGATTACCAAGGGGGATTTGTTGCTGTTGCTGCCAAAATAGCTGGTATAAAAATAAGAGTTTGTCATTCACATAGTAATAATTGGCCGATAGGATCAGGGATGAAAGGGAAAGTTTTGTTGTTTTTTTTACGAACACTTATTGCTTATGCTGGAACAAATTATTGTGCGTGCAGTGTTGAAGCTGCACGCTTTTTATTTAATGAAAATATTGGTAATACAAAGGTAAAGATAGTGAAAAATGCAATAGATACTAATCAATTTATTAATGTAGATATACAGGATAGTAATAAAGTAAGAGAAGAATTCAACATACCAGTTGGAGCGAAGGTGATAGGTCATATTGGTCGTTTTTCTGAATCTAAAAATCATATTTTTATGTTAAAGGTATTCAAAGATGTATTAAAGTCTGATTCGAAATTTATGCTTGTTTTAGTAGGAGATGGTCCGTTACAGGATTCTATTGAGTTAGAAGCAAAAAGTTTAGGTATCTATGAAAAAATTAGATTTTTGGGGGTAAGAAAAGATATTCCAAGAATTATAAGGATGTTTGATGTTTTTCTTTTTCCATCTTTATTCGAGGGATTCGGTATTGTGGCATTAGAAGCACAATGTGCGGGGGTACCATGCGTAGTAGCAAATACAATAACTAAAAATGTTGATATGGGTTTAGGAATAATATCGTTTATTAGTTTAGATGAAAAACTGGAAATATGGTCTGCAGAAATTCATGGAGCTTTATTAAAAGAAAAATTGAATACACAAATAGTAGTTAATAAGATTTCGGAATTAGGTTTTGATATTAAGAATAATATTCCAGATTGGTTAGCGTTATATGGAGTAGAGTATAGGGAGTCATAATTAATTGTAAGTATTTATATATGATGAAGGTAAGGCTATTATTATAAAAATTTACAATAAATTGGGTGAGGGATTAGAAAATGAAAAAGAAAAAAATTCTCATTACATCATTTGATATGGCAATTGGTGGAGTAGAAAGAAGTTTAATCGGTTTATTGAATACAATCGATTATAGCAAATATGATGTAGATTTGATGTTATTTAAACACGAAGGAGAGTTTCTTTTTTTGTTGCCTAAAATGCCTAATTTGTTAAAGGAAGTAAAACAATATACTACTTTTAGAAAATCTATCAAGCAAATATTGCAAGAAGGACAAATTACAATTGGATTGACAAGAACCTTGGGGAGAATTTTAGGTGATGCACATGGGAGATATGTAAAAAGTGAAGAAGCTGGATACCTTGTTATTCAATATGGTTGGAGAATAACGTTACCCTTTATACCGAAATTGGAAGAGGAGTATGATGTAGCAATTAGTTTTTTATGGCCACATTATTTTATTGGAGATAAAGTTCGAGCGAAAAGAAAAATTGGTTGGATCCATACGGATTATTCAAATATAAAACTTAATACAGACATGGAGTATAAAATGTGGAGCAAGATGGATAATATCGTAGCTGTTTCAGAAGGATGTAGAGATTCATTTCTTAGTAGTTTACCAAATGTGAATAAAAAGGTTGAAATTATAGAAAATATACTATCTCCTGAGTTTGTGCGTGAGCAAGCTTATCAAGAAGATATTACCGAAGAAATACAGGTGAAATCAGAAAAAGTAAAGCTTGTTACGGTAGGACGGTTATCGTATGCAAAAGGAATAGATCTTGCTATGTATGCATTAAGAGATTTAGTAGATCAGGGATATGATATTGAATGGTATGTAGTTGGTTATGGAGCACAAGAAGCTGAACTTAGGAAGTTATTAGCTGAACTTAACCTGGAAAAAAGATTTTTTTTACTGGGTAAAAAAACAAATCCTTATCCATATATAAAAGCATGTGATATATATGTGCAACCGTCTAGGTATGAGGGGAAAGCTGTAACAGTTCGTGAAGCGCAAATTATTGGAAAGCCAGTACTTATTACTAATTTTTCAACTGCTAATAGTCAGGTGCGGGATGGGGTCGATGGAATAGTAACTGAGATGGGGATAAATGGGATAGCTAATGGAATAAAGAAACTTATTGGTGATAAAGAGCTGAGGGAAAAACTGGCGGAAAATACGCTTAAAGGTGAATACGGAAATCGTAATGAAATTGATAAATTATATGCATTATTTTCATAAAGCTAGAATCAATAAATGATGTTTAATATTTTGAGCGTAATAAAAACACTTTAGGGTAGTGATAGTTATGAAAAAAAAAGTTTTATTCGTCATAGATTCGTTACAAAGTGGAGGGGCAGAAAAAAGTTTAGTTTCTTTACTTTCTTTATTGGATTATGAAAAATATGAAGTGGATTTGTTAATGTTTTCTGCTAGTGGATTGTATTTGCCATTACTTCCAAAGCAGGTAAACGTATTAGATGTACCGATAGTTATTAAAAGGCAGGCGGAGAAATTTAAAAATTTAATTAAACATAAATACTTTAAAGAGTTATTTCTTAGAATTGGAGCTTCGATATCTCTTAGAAATCCATACATAAATAATAATTTACATGCAGCTCAAATAGTTTGGAGATGGGTGTCTAAAGGGATGGATAATTTAAAGGGAAAATATGATGTTGCCATAGCTTATAGTCAAGGAATGCCGACATATTTTGTGGCAAATAAGGTTTACGCAAGTAAAAAAATTGCCTGGGTGAATACAGATTATAGGTTAGCTGCATATAATAAAGATTTTGATTTGAACTATTATGAGGAATTTAATGAAATAGTAGCCGTGTCCGATGTTTGTAAGGAAGTATTGATTCAAGAAATTCCTAAAATAGAGTCAAGGATCCAGGTTGTATATGATATTATATCGCCGACTCTAATTAAATCGATGGCAAATGAGGGGCAGGGGTTTAGTGATCAGTTTGAGGGATTACGAATATTAACTATTGGTAGGTTAGTGTATGAAAAAGGGTATGAACTGGCCGTAGAAGCTTGTTATAAATTAAAGCAAAAAGGGTATAAATTTAAGTGGTATGTAATAGGAGAAGGGAATCTTCAAAATAAACTCGAGGAGATGATAAGTAAATATAATTTACACGATACTTTTATACTATTGGGTACTCACAAGAATCCATACCCTTTTATAAAACAAAGTGATATATATGTACAACCGTCAAGGTATGAAGGATATGGATTAGCGATAGCAGAGGCTAGAATATTTCAAAAACCTATAGTAGTAACTGATTTTATAACCGTTCATAACCAAATTAAAAATAGAGAAAATGGCTTAATAGTGAAGATGAATTCGGAAGAAGTGTACGAAGGGATAGAAGAAATTATAGAGGACAATTTACTGAAGAAATATTTGTGTGAGAACTTAAAGAATGAGCAGGTTGGAACGGAAGGGGAACTTAAGAAGGTGTATGCCTTATTAGAAAAATATTAACCTGAGTAAATCTAAGAATCCAAAGCTTATTAATAAGAGCGGGAAAGTGAATCTTTAATCAATGAAGATTGTATTCTATTAAATAGTAGGATAAGGTGATTCGGAGGAAATATGAAGAAGAAAATTATATTTATGGTTATAAATATGAATATAGGCGGTACGGAGAAGGCTTTGTTGAATATGGTTGCAGAAATTCCAAAAGATAAGTATGATATAACAATTTTGATGTTAGAAGAAAAAGGGGGTTTTTTGGAGTTTATCCCAGATGGGGTACATGTAGAATATTTAACAAATTACGGGGAAATAAAAGAGGTGTTAAATAAACCACCACGAGTCGTTATAAGCAGTTTTATTAGACAAGGAAAAGTTATAAAAGCTGTTCAAACAACTTTTTGGTATTTAGTATCAAAAATTATGAAAGAAAGGAGTGTTATTTTTAGATATTGTTTGCGTGATTACACTGTTATAAACAACAACTATGATATTGCAGTTGCTTATGCCGGACCTATGGATTTTATAAGTTATGTTGTTGCAAATAAAATAGAAGCTAGACGAAAGGTTCAATGGATACATTTCGATATTGAAAAGATATATTTTAACAAATACTTTGTAAGTAAAGTATATAAAAAGTTCCAGCATATTTTTGTAGTTTCTGATTTAGGAAGGGAAAAACTTACTCAAACGATGCCAGAATTAATTAATAAGACAGGAACTTTTTTAAACATTATTTCACCTGACATGATAGTAAAGATGGCAAATGAAGGAATCGGATTTTTGGATGATTTTGATGGAGTAAGGGTTCTTACTGTTGGTAGATTGAGTGTAGAAAAAGGACAGGATTTAACAATATCGGTATTAGCTAAGCTTAAAGAAGCTGGCTATAAGGTTAGGTGGTATTGTATAGGAGATGGAAAGGAAAAAGTAATGTATGAAAAACTCGTAGAAAATTACGGTATTCAAAGTGACTATATATTTTTAGGGGCAATGTCAAATCCATATCCTTTTATGAAGCAATGTGATATATATGTACAACCATCTCGTTATGAGGGATACTGCATAACACTCGCAGAAGCTAGATGCTTTAGCAATCCAATTATTAGTACAAATTTTACAGGAGCGAGTGAACAAATAAACCATAACCACAATGGATTAATAGTTCAATTTGACGAGCAGCAAATGTATGATGCAATTGTACAAATATTAGGTGATAAACTGTTGGAAGGATGGCTGAGAAAAAACATAGAAAAAGAAATGGTAGATACGAGGGATGAGTTGGAAAAGTTATATAGAATAGCAGATTCTAATGTATAACCTGTTTCATACGGGATTGTTATTATTCTTTTTATAATATTTCAAGAATATGGAACGTTAGTCGTTATGAATTGTATTGCGTGCGAAAACATCTTGGTGAGGATGTTTTTAATTTTGCTATAAAACATTTTGATGGTAGAAGGAGATAGTTATGAAGAGAGTGCTATTTATGATAAGTAGTATGAATATAGGTGGGGTAGAAAAATCACTACTTTCTTTGTTATCTGTTTTACCAAAAGACAAATATGACGTTACGGTATTGATGTTGGAGAAGAAAGGGGGATTTTTAAAACAATTACCAAGCTGGGTAAAGATAGAAGAAGCAGCTTGGTTTGAAAGTATAAAACCTAAAATTATGCAACCACCAAAGAAAACGATTAAAGAGTACTTTAAAAATAAAAGATATATTAAGGCTTTAAATTTTTTACTATCTTATATGGTATCTAAAAAATTAAAGGATAGATATGTTTTCTATAAAGAGATTTTTAAAGACATTCCACATAATAAGAATAAATATAATATTGCAATAGCATATCAAGGACCTACAGACATAATTGATTATTATGTAGTAAATAAAGTAGCTTCAGAAAAGAAGATTTCTTGGGTACATTTTGATGTTTTTCAACATCAAATTAATACCAAATTATATGAAAAATTATACGATGAGCTAGATAATATATTTGTAGTTTCTAAAGAAGCGCAAAAACATTTAATAGAGAAGTTTCCTATAGTTAAAAATAAGACAAGTGTCTTTTTTAATATTGTACTTCCGGATTTAATAAACGAAATGGCAAAAGAAAAAATAGAATTTGATAATGGATATAAAGGTATGAAGATAGTAACAGTAGGTAGACTTTCAAAAGAAAAAGGTCAAGACCTTGCAATTAAAGTTTTATCAATGTTACGTAAAGACGGATACGATGTAAGGTGGTACTGTATCGGGGAAGGGGAAAATAGAGCGTATTATGAGACGTTAATAGGTAAGTATAATTTGAAACAGGATTTTCTATTATTAGGATCAGCAAAAAATCCGTATCCATATGTAAATCAATCAGATATATATGTTCAAACTTCTAGACATGAAGGATATTGTCTCACCTTAGCTGAGGCAAAATGTTTAAAAAAACCTATTGTAACAACTAATTTTACTGGAGCATATGAACAAATAAAAAATGGGCATAATGGTTTTATCGTCGAATGGAATGAGGAAGATTTGTATAACAAAATTAAGTATCTTTTAGATCAAAAGATAATATGTGAAAAAATAACGACGAATTTGTTGACAGAAGAATTAAATAATATAGAAAATATTGATAGAGTTTTTGGATGAATTTAAATGAAGGGAGTCAATTATGAATCCTAAAATTAGTATTATAGTACCGGTATACAAGGTTGAACGATACATTCATAAATGTATTGATTCTATATTGGTGCAAACGTTTGAAGATTTTGAATTAATACTTGTTGATGACGGTTCTCCTGATACTTGCGGAGAAATATGTGATAGATATGCAGATAAAGATATGCGGATTAAAGTAATTCATAAAGAGAACGGTGGATTATCTTCTGCGAGAAATGCCGGATTAGAAAATGCAAAGGGAGATTATATAGGGTTTGTGGATAGTGATGATTGGATAGAACCAGATATGTATGAATTATTATATGGTATGTGTGTTGAACAAGGATGTGATATAGCTATTTGTAGTAGTCAAATCCATTACAGTAATAGAATTGTAACTTCAAGTAACCATCCATTTATTATTCACGATAGAAATACTGCAATGAAGACGATGTTAGAAGGGAAATTGTATGATGAAGTCGTTTGGACTAAACTATTTAAAAGAAATTTATTGGAGGATATTAAATTTCCAGTAGGTATGTCATATGAAGATACAGCATTTACGTATAAAGTTATTCATAAGTGTAAAAAAGTATGTTTCATAGGAGAACCTAAATATCATTATATAAAGCGTGATAATAGCATGATGGATCGGGCTGTAAAAGAGCTTAAAATTGACTCAGTCTTAATTTATGATGAAATGTGTAAATTTATGGAGCGATATTATAAGGAGTTATATAGCTTAGTTATATTAAAACTAGGAAATTGTTCGATGGTAGTTTTAAATTTAATATCAATGAGCGGAAGGTTTAATGAACATAAGGTTAAATATTATAAGGTTATTGGTATATTGAATAATTATTTTTATAAAACGATGAGTTTAAAAGAGTATGGGAAAAGTGTAAAGTTCTTATTGTTTGCGACTAAGCTGCATCCATTATTGTATAAATTTTTAATAAACAATTTTGCAAAAAGGGGGCAGGTATGAAGAAGTCATTGTTAAAGTTATATTATTTATATATTGGAACGAAGAATAAGGTAACCATTCAATATAACAGGATGATTACAGTGAAAAGGCAGCCTCCAACAGTGAAAACTCTTGATGAAACGCTTGACTATATTATAGGTAATAATTGTTCAGTAAGTAGATTTGGTGATGGTGAATTCGCTCTTATAAATGGAGAAAGTTTAATCTTTCAGCCGTATTCAAATGAATTAAAGGATAGACTGGATGAAATTATTAAGAGTAATAAGGTGGGGCATTTAGTTTGTATTCCGAATGTTTTTAAAGATTTAAATTGGTGCACTGAAAAATCAAGAGTATATTGGAAAAGATATTTAGAGTTAAATCGTAGCAGAATTTATAAGAGTATAAGTATGAATAAAGAATATTATGATGCATTAGTTACAAGGTTATATATAGACCATCAAGATAAGAGTATGGCTGGAATTCGCTTTGATAAAATAAAAGATGTTTGGGATGATAGAGAAGTAATTGTTATTGAAGGGGTGCAAAGTAGATTAGGGGTAGGAAACGATCTTTTTAAAAATGTTAAAACAATTGATAGGATAATATGCCCATCGAAAAATGCTTTTGCGAAGTATAGAGAAATTTTAGAGATAGCAAAGAACCAAAAAAAATCTAAATTAATATTAATTGCACTAGGTCCAACAGCTACGGTATTAGCGTATGATTTATCTTCTTATGGATATCAAACTTTAGATATTGGTCATATCGATGTAGAGTATGAATGGTTTTTGAAGAAAGCAACAGAAAAACAGCCTGTAAAAAATAAGTATATTGGTGAAGTAGATAATGGAACTAATGTGAATGCAATTAGTGACTTAAAGTATGAGAGTGAAATTATTGCCAGGGTAATATAATTTTATTATTTCAAACTTTTTGAATAGATATAGTTAATGAAGGGAATTAATCATGCGAACGATGCATTCAATCAAGAACATATCAATAAGTATATTTTCTCAAATAGTTATTGTTATTCTAGGATTTATATCGAGGAAAGTTTTTTTAGATAGTTTAGGAATAGAGTATTTAGGAATAGATGGTTTATTAATTAATGTTTTATCCATGTTAGCGTTAATTGAGGCTGGTATAGGAGCAAGTATAGTATACAATTTGTACAAACCCTTGGCAGAAAATAATCAGCATAAAGTTATAGCCCTTGTTCAATTATATAAAAAAATCTATCAGATTTTGGCAATAATTATTCTAGTGATAAGTGCGATGATATATCCGTTTTTAAGCTATTTAATGAAAGATGGGGGGGCTATATCAAATGTCGCGATAATCTATTCAATATTTGTAGCAAAAAATGTAGTCACATATTTAAATGCTCATAAGAGGTCTTTAATAAATGCGGATCAAAGGGGATATATATTAGCTAGGGTGGATCTCGTATTCCAAGTGCTAACTACTATATTCAAAATATTCATACTTCTTTATACGCAAAATTATGTATTGTATTTAATTATAGAATTGAGCATATATACAGTTCAAAATGTGGTAAACGGTAGGATTGTGAATAAGAACTATCCTTATATAAACACAAAAAAGAAGTATTCTATAGATAAAGATACGAAAGAAAATTTAATTATAAATGTAAAGGCGATGTTTTTGCATAATATTGGAGGATATATTGTATTTGGCACGGATAATATATTGATTTCTTCTTTTATAGGTCTTGCTATGGTCGGGATATATTCTAACTACACAATGATAATAAATCAATTATCAGCACTAGTAAGTCCTATATTAAATGGTATTGAAGCGAGTGTGGGGAATTTAATTGCTACTGAGAATAATGATAAAAATTATTCTATATTTAAAGTGACTTATCTAGTGAATTTTTGGATATTCTCTTTTTGTACCATATTTTTATATAACCTTTTAGAGCCGTTTATAGGGTGGTGGCTTGATAAGAAGTATTTATTAAATAACATAGTTTTTGTAGTGATATTAATAAACTTTTATTTGACAGGTATGCGGACGGCGATAGCCATTTTTAAAAATAAAGCGGGATTATTTGTACAAGATAAGTATATTCCGTTAGTTGAAGCGCTAATCAATTTAAGTTTATCCATTGTATTAGTTAAAATTTTTGGATTGGTAGGTATATTCATAGGCACGGCGATAAGTACAATTGCTACTGTACTGTGGATTCAGCCTTATATTGTATATAAAAATCTTTTTAAGAAATCGGTTTTGAATTATTTTACAACATATGTATTATATATATTTTTAACCATAGTTACAGGTTTCATTACTACGAGTATATGTAATTATTTTATAGAAGGAAGTACTTTTATTTCGTTAGTCGGAAAAGGTGTAATTTGCTTATTAGTACCAAATGTAATATACGTTTTAGTTTTTTATAAAAGTACAGAATTTAAATATATAAGGAACATCTTTAGTACGATGTTTTTACAAATTAAAAAGAAACAAAACGTTATTTAGGTATAAAAAAGTATGGACATTATACTGATTTGAATTAATAAGGAAGTATAATATTGTTGAAACCGGTTAGTATGAAATGAAACCTGATTTTAATTAGAAAACATGAATCATTAGCCCTAACATAGTATTTATATAATGCATAGTATTCTATTAAAGGGATACGTATGTAAGCAGAATATAAAATATTTATCCCAATCTACTGATATAAGTTTGAATTTTCTGGTGAAATTCAGCTTGCATCTTAGTTGGAGGTTATATATAAATCATGGCAAAATTTCAGGTGACATGTGTTTTAAAAAGTAATCTTCCTGTGTTAAGTGAGGGAGAATTTTGTTTTTGTATAGATACTAGTGAGTTATTTATTGGAACGAAAAAAGGGAATGTAAAAGTATCAACAGAGAATACATTTGAGAGGTTAGTAAGTAAACTTAAAAGCAATACATTTGGAGGTTTTAAGTCCAGAAAATCACTGGTTGGAGAAACAGAATCTGCTAATGTGGTTTCAGGCACATATTTTCTTGAGTTAGAGAGATGGAATGTTAAAAATGATGGAACGGACGCTGATAATACTTCTAAAGGGATTAATAATGCATTATTATGGGCATCCCAACAAGGATTTATAGAAGTTGTGTTACCCCTGGGGACATATTTAATTGATGAAAATACACCAATTGAGCCACAAAGCTTTATGACTTTAAACTTAGGTGGATCAACTTTAAAAATAAGAAGTAATGGATTAGTTAAATATGCAATCGTACGATATCAAAGAAATCAAAAATTTTCTCGAGTTACAAATGGAAGGATTGAAGGGGATAAAAATACACACGATTATACAACGATTCCTCATACTCATGAATGGGGGTATGGAATTGAAGTTGGAAATACGACTCCTGCTGAGGGGAGTAATATGAATTATATTTCAATAGATAATATGGAAATTTTAAATTGTACTGGCGATGGTATAGCAATGGAAAGTACATGGGGACAAATTGGAGAATATGATTTTGCTGGTACATTTGAAGTGGGTGGGATTAGTGATGTCAATGGTGCCCTAATAGTAGATGATAATAAAATTAGATCCAATTTAAAAATAGATTTACATCATAGTAGCATTATAAAATGGGGATATTTCGGTTTGTATGGAGATGGCTATGGTGGAACTGGTTCAGAAATATACACAGAATTATATGATGTGTTATTTTATAGGGCTGATAATACTTTTGTAACGGCTGCTAAGAGAGTGAAGTTTTTTGAAGAAGTGAGTGTTCCAGAAGAAGCAGATTATGCGAAAATAGTTCTTCACCAAGGTACAGTACCTACAGAAAACGGTTGTAAAATAACTGTTAGAATTCCGGAATTCTCTAAAAATGTATTTATTGAGAAATGTAAAATACATGATTGTAGAAGGCTTGGGGTAAGCGTATCTGGAGCGAAACAAATTTATATTAGAGATTGTGAAATTTACAAAATGAAAGGTACAGCACCTCAGGGAGCAATAGATATTGAAGATGGATATCGATTAAATCAATATATAAACATTGAGCGTAATAACATATATGATAATCAGGGATATAACGTTGTTGTAGTCGGTGGTAGATATATTAATATCATTCAAAATAAATTAGCTAATAATTCATTAGTAGTAGGCGAAAATGTAGAGAAAGTGATTATAAGCAATAATCACTTAAGGGAAGTTAGTTGTGTTTTAAGCGGAGAAGTAACTTTTACAAATAATCAAATGTATGCTACTCGAGTCACGATAGATCAAGGAGATAAAGAAGCGCTTATTGGTAACTGTACTTTCCATAATAGCGCATTGTTAATGGGAAGAGATACAGCATATTGTATTCAAGTCAACCAATGTGAATTTTTTAGTGATCGAGATTTATTTCATACTTTTTCACAATTGGGTGCAATAATTGGTTTCTCAGCAGAACCGCAAACTATATCAGATTGTGTTATTAAAGGAGGGGCTGTAGAGGGTACAAGTTTGACAGGCGTATCACCTGGTATGAAAAATGGATGGAGATTAAATAATATTTCTTTTATAGATACGAAACACCCGCAAGGAATCATTATGAATTTACCACCAGGAGTATATACGGGATGTAAATTTGAGAACAGTGGTACAATATCATTTGTTACAAACACTCCTCAAGCAGAATATGAATTTAATGGATGTTCATTTAGTTGGGATGCTTATAATCTGTTTACTGTTGAGTCCTCTCAAAGGATAGCGATGCTAAAAGTGAAAAATAGTAATTTTAGAGGGGGAAGATGGGGCTCAGCATTTTTTTTATGGGACATTGGGGGAAGAATAGAATTTAATAATAATGCATTTGAATACCTTAATTCGGAATCGACAGACAGTATAATTAATTTTTGGAATGAAACATTTACGAGTGAGTTTATGTTAATAGAAAATAATATATTTAGGTCAAATAAAAGTATGATAGGCTTGAATGCAATTCAGATTTCATCCTCAATCACTTTGATTTTTAAAGATAATATTGTGGACACAGTAGTTATAAAGTTAAGGGATGAACATATAAAAAAGGATAATTATATTAATGGCGTCTTTGATCCGTACGTGTAAAGTTATAGGGACTAATGGAGTAACAGATCCTTTGCAAGTAAGTAGTGATAGCGCATGGAAATATTCACTTAGGCTAGCTATGTTTAAACTATTTGATGAGATAGAAGTAATGATAGATGACGTAATTAAACAAAACAAGAGGCAACTAACTTTAGTTGCCTCTTGTTTTGTTTAATTGCATATAAAGTTTTAAATGGTCCTTCGTGTTAGGGGTATTAAACGTAAATAAGTAAGGGGGATAGTACATGAAAAGAATTTTTGATGTATGTATTTCTTTATTGTTATTATTTGTATGTTTGCTTCCTATTCTTGTAGTAGCAATCTTAGTTAAGCTGAAATTAGGGTCCCCTGTATTATTTAAACAACAGCGCCCGGGACTACATGGACAACCGTTTAATCTTTATAAGTTTCGAACTATGTTGGATAAGAGGGATAGTAATGGGGAATTACTTTCAGATCAAGATAGGCTGACTACTTTTGGGGAAATCCTTAGAAAATATAGTCTAGATGAGTTACCCCAGCTTATGAATGTTGTAAGAGGTGATTTAAGTTTAGTAGGCCCACGCCCATTATTGATGGAATACTTACCCTTATATTCTAGTAAACAGGCTAAAAGACATGATGTAAAACCAGGAATTACGGGATGGGCACAAATAAATGGGAGGAATTCGATTACTTGGGAAGAAAAGTTTGAATTAGATGTATGGTATGTAGAGAATCGTTCTTTTTTATTAGATTTGAAAATAATTGTACTTACAATAACAAAAGTATTTAAAACAGAAGGGATAAATCATGTTGGGCATGTAACAATGGGGCGATTTACTGGAGAGAAAATAGAGATAAAGGGGGAGGGGAAATGAAAATTTTGATAATTGGGTGTGGTGGTCATAGTAAGGTTGTGAAGGACATCATCTTATCAAATGAAGGATACGAGATAGTCGGTTATTTAGATGATTTATATACAGGTATAACTATTATTGATAACCTTTATTTTGGGGGAATTGAAGATGCACGGGAAATTATCAACAATTTTAATGATATAAAGCTTGTTATTGCTATAGGGAATAACAAAATGAGAAAGATAATTTCCAGAATATTAAATCAACCGGTCGGCATATATGCTACATTAATTCATAAAACAGCAATTATAAGTCCTCATGCGCATATAGGGAACGGAACGGTAATTATGCCGAATGTGGTTGTTAATGCTGATACTATCATTGGTAACCATACGATAATAAATACGGGCTCAATAATAGAACATGATAATATAATTGATGATTTTGTTCACATTTCACCACATGCTACACTTACAGGTTCTATCACAATAGAAGAGGGGGCACATATAGGAGCATCAGCTACTATAATTCCAGGTGTTAAAATTGGGAGTTGGTCTATTGTTGGGGCGGGCTCTGTTGTAATAAATGACTTTCCATCTAATTGTACTGCTGTTGGCATTCCAGCGAAGGTTATTAATGTAGTAAATTAAGAGGGGATGAAGAATAATGATAAAAAATAAGGAGAAAATATACCTTTCCTCACCGCACATGAGTGGAAATGAACAAAAATATATTCAAAATGCATTTGATACAAACTGGATTGCCCCTCTTGGCCCAAATGTAGATGAATTCGAAAGAGAACTTGCATCTTTTGTAGGAGTGAAAGGTGGGGCTGCAGTTAGTTCAGGTACGGCTGCTATTCATTTGGCTTTGAGACTATTAGATGTTAAAAAGGGAGATACAGTGTTTTGTTCAAGTTTTACTTTTGTAGCGAGTGCGAATCCGATTGTTTATTTGGGAGCTGAACCGGTGTTTATTGACTCGGAACCAGAAACATGGAATATGTCACCGCAAGCGCTAGCGCTTGCATTATATGATGCTAATAAAGCAGGGAAATTACCGAAAGCTGTCATTCTTGTTCATTTATATGGTCAGAGTGCTAAGTTAGATGAAATTCTTTCGCTTTGTAATCAATATGATGTTCCTATAATCGAGGATGCAGCAGAATCTCTAGGTTCTACATATAAAGGAAAAGCGAGCGGTACTTTCGGGAGGTTTGGGGTTTATTCATTTAATGGAAATAAAATCATTACAACTTCAGGTGGTGGAATGCTTATATCAGATGATGCGGAAGCATTAGTGAAAGCAAAATTTTTAGCGACGCAAGCAAAGGATCCAGCACTACATTATGAGCATAGTGAGATAGGTTACAATTATAGAATGAGTAATATATTAGCTGGTGTCGGGAGAGGGCAATTAGAAGTGTTAGAAGATAGAGTGAGGACTAGAAGGTGTATATTTAATCGGTATTATGAAGAATTATCTCACATACCTGGATTTTGTTTTATGCCGGAATTAGAAAATACTCGCTCGAATCGTTGGCTTACAACTATGATGATTGATGAAAAGGAATCTGGTATCTCTATTGAAAAATTATTGAAAACCTTAGCAGAAGAGAATATTGAAGCACGTCCTACTTGGAAGCCACTACATATGCAGCCACTTTTTAAAGAAAGTAAGTATTATTCTCATCAGAAAGATAATGATGTATCTAAAAGATTATTTGAAAAGGGGATTTGTCTTCCTTCGGGTTCTAATATGATGGATGAGGATCAACGGAGAGTTATTGAGGCTATTATAAATATTATATAACAGGGAATAATTCACAGAGAAACAAGTGGATTAATGTTCATTATAATGAATGTTTACGTTGTTAATTTGGTGTATATTTCCATTATTGTATTGACGTGAAAGTAATATAATGATAATTTAGATGTATCTATACCTAGGTTTATAAGTGGATTAGGATGTGTGATTGATTGGGAGTTGAAATGTATATTTTTGTTCTTTAAAAAGAATTAAATCAAGGGAGAAAAGTTGCGTTAAATAAAAAAAGAACCTTTGCGGTAACTTGTTGTATATGGGGTGGGGAAAATGAGTGCTATAACAGGTATTATTCATTTTAATGAAGAAACTATATCGATTCAGCATGGCACACAGTTAATGAGTGACTTACAAAAGTACCCTGCTGATGATATTCAAATATGGCATAAAGAAAATGCCTTTCTGGGATGTCACGCACAGTGGATTACACCAGAATCTGTTGGTGAACAACTACCCTTTTATAATTACGAAAAGCAACTGGCAATTACAGCAGATGCTATTATTGATAATCGTAATGAGTTATTTGAAAAATTACAAGTGGATTATGCAGATAGAAAAAACATGACAGATAGTGAGTTGATTTTACTCTCTTATCAGAAATGGGGGGAAGCAGCTCCAAAATATTTGGTAGGCGATTTTGCCTTTATGATTTGGGATGAGAAAAAACAAACCCTTTTTGGAGCCAGAGATTTTTCGGGAAGCCGAACCCTTTATTTTTATCGTGGTGAGGAAAAGTTTGCTTTTTGCACTAATATAAACCCGTTATTTACTCTACCATATGTTGAGAAAAAATTGAATGAGCAGTGGCTTGCTGAATTTTTAGCCATCCCGGTGAATTTTGAATCGATAGATGCTTCTTCAACGGTATATAAAACTATTGAGCAAATCCCACCTTCCCATTCTGTTATTGTGAGAAATGGGAAAGTGAAGTTATCGAGATACAATACACCAATCGTTGGAGAAAGGCTTCAACTCAAATCAAACGAAGAGTATGAAGAAGCGTTTTTAGAAGTGTATCAAAATGCGATAAGATCACGTTTACGTACTCATCATCAAGTAGGGGCTCATTTGAGTGGAGGACTTGATTCTGGTTCTGTAGCTAGCTTTGCTGCACGGGATTTAAGAGCAGCAAATAAACGTCTACATACATATAGTTATGTCCCAGTAAAGGGTTTTGTAGATTGGACGCATAGAAGTAGAGTAGCTGATGAAAGACCTTTTATTCAATCGACTGTACAGCATGTAGGAAATATTAAGGAGCATTATTTGGATTTTGAAGGAAGAAGTCCTCTATCAGAAATAGATGAGTGGCTTGAAATTCTAGAGATGCCGTATAAATTCTTCGAGAATACTTTTTGGCTTAGGGGAATCTATGAGGAGGCACGGTTACAAGGAATTGGAGTACTCTTAAACGGACAGAGAGGCAACTGGACGGTGTCATGGGGCCCGGCTGTGGACTATCAAGCTATGCTTTTGAAAAAGATGAATTTACGTCGATTTTTGCAAGAACTATATTCGTATAGTAGAAATATTGGTGTAAAGAAATCACGAGTATTTTCAGTAGTGAAAAAAAAGGCATTTCCGTTTTTGAATCGAATATCTTCATCAAAAAACCAAATTGTTTTCCCGAGGTTTATTAATCCAGAATTTGCAAATAGAATGAATGTGTTCGATAAACTTCTAGAGCATGATGTTGATATAACAGGAACCTCTATAACAGATGTATATGAAATAAAAAAAAGGCAATTTGAACAGTTATATTATTGGAGCATAACTGGTGCATACGGATCCAAATTATCATTGCGTTATTCTTTATGGGATCGCGATCCAACGAATGATTTACGGGTTGTTCAATTTTGTTTAGCTGTTCCAGAAGAGCAATACGTTCAAAATGGTTTAGATCGGGCACTAATTCGAAGAGCAACGAAAAATTTCTTGCCTGATGAAGTAAGATTGAACCAGCGCACTCGGGGTGTTCAAGGTTCTGATGGTGTTTACCGTATGGCTCATCAATGGAGTGAATTTATTGAAGAGCTTGAGCAGCTTAGTAAGGATCCTATAATTTCAGAATTCTTGGATATAGGGGTTATTAGAACTGCGATTTCTAAGATTAAAGAAGAACCCCATCCAGAATATGCATTTGATTTGGATTTTCGAATTTTAATGCGTAGTTTAATAGTATATCGATTTATGAAAAAAATTATTTGAAGGGAGGTGACATCATGAAAAAGGATTGGACAATGCCTACACTGGAAGTGCTTGATATCAATATGACAATGGCTGGACCGGGTATTAAAATACCTGATGCTGCCCAACCAGATGTTGATGAAACGATTCACCATAGCTAATTTATCAATTAGGATGCACATTGTTATTCCCTTATACAGTAAAAGTATAAGGGTTTTTTATAAAAATTTTGAAAGCTATTTGGAGTGAGAGAGTTGATGGAAACTACAAATAAAAATGTATATAAAGTTTTTGGGTTAAGAGTTTTGAGTGAAATGAAGTTGCCGGAATTACCTCAAATTAATGAACAAGAAGAGAATGTAGAAATTGTAATTCGATTAACTGATTTATCTGAGAAGTGGAGTGAACTTGCTAGCGCAAAACAAAACTTTGTAGTTGATAAAAACGTAGTTATGATTCGTATTCCTGATACTGCTATATTTTCTATACAAGGAGGAAAGCAAATATTTGTTTCACCAATGAAGGAAGCTTGTGAAGATAAGATCCGTCTTTATATACTTGGAACTTGTATGGGTGCCTTACTAATTCAAAGGGGAATATTACCATTACATGGTAGTGCAATAAATATTGATGGGAAGGTTTATGCCTTTGTAGGTAATTCAGGAGCAGGTAAATCAACTCTTGCAGCGGCTTTTTTAAGTAAAGGATACAAAATTTTGAGTGATGATGTAATTGCTGTGACAGTTTCGTCAGAGAAGACTCCAATTGTGATTCCATCTTATCCGCAACAAAAATTATGGGCGGAAAGTTTGAATGCTTTTGGAATGGGAACGGCAAGTTATAATCCATTGTTTGAGCGAGAAACAAAGTATGCTGTGCCTGTACAATCTCATTTTTTCTCTGAACCATTACCTCTTGCTGGTGTTATTGAGTTAACGAAAACAGAGGGTGAGAACGTTGAATTGATTCGAATTGAAGGACTTGAACGACTGCGTACATTGTTTTTTCACACGTTTCGTAAGTTTTTAATTACGCAATTAAAATTGACAGAGTGGCATTTCACTACTTCTACAAGTGTGATAAACCAGGTAGATATGTTTCATTTGAAACGTCCAAATAATAGGTTTACAGCGCATGAACTTGTATCAATTATATTAAAAACTATACATGGAGGAGTAATAGATGATGTATACAGAGAGAATTTCTCTAGAGTGTCAGATTGTGCAAAGTGAAGGGAATATTGTGAGTGATATGGATGGGGAAAAAGTAATGCTAAATGTTCAAAAAGGGAAATATTATAATTTGGGAGAAACAGGAGGAGAAATTTGGGAACTAATAAAAACTCCAATTATGGTTACTGAACTTGTCAGTACATTGTTGTCAAAGTACAACATTGAACGGGGCGATTGTGAAGAGCAAGTTCTTTCCTTTTTAGAGCGTTTATTTCAAGAAGGTTTAATTCAAATAAAAGATCAATCTAATAGATAGATTCGCAATTTCAAGAGAACTGTTAGGAAGGGATTAATGAATATTGTGAAAAGGTTAAGGGTATTTTTATCACTGAACATGGAAACAAAGCTTTTATTTTTAGAGGCTTTTATTTTTTTAGGATGGGCACGTGTATTAAAAAGTATTACCTTTTCCAAAGTTGCACCTTCTTTAGGGGATTACATGAACGAAACATCAGTTGCTCAAATTCAGCCACACGGGGATACACTAAAGAAGGTGTCTGAAGCTATTTCTATTATGAGTCGTTATACTTTTTGGGAAAGTCAATGCCTTGTTAAAGCTATAGCTGGGATGAAAATGCTCGAAAAACGTCACATTGAGAGTACTCTTTATTTAGGAACTGCTAAGGATAGTCATGGTGAATTAATTGCGCATGCATGGTTACGGAGCGGTTCTTTTTATGTTACTGGATCGGAAGGAATGGAGAAATTCACTGTCGTTGGATCATTTGCAAAGAGGCTAAGTGAGAACACTATTAAAGGAGAGTAAAATGGAGAAAGATTTTGGTCTTAATGTAGAGTTCATGTCTAAGGAATTGAAACTTCTTTTTGCAATTTTGAAGTTACAAGATGACGAAACAATGCAAACTTACAGTAATGAATGGTTTTCGGATATTGATTGGGAAGTATTTCTTGAGCAAGCCGTGCATCATCGCGTTTATCCGGTGATATATCAAAAACTTAAACAGGTGGACAAGGAGCTGATTCCTTCACATATTGTACAAACCTTGACTAGAAAATATAAAAGAAATACATTTCAAATGCTTTATTTAAGTGCTGAAATGGAAAGAATAAATAAATTATGTAATGAAAATGAGATTCGTACGATTTTTCTAAAAGGGCCTGTACTATCTCAGGACTTATATGGAGATCTTTCTTTACGAACATCCTGTGATTTGGACGTTCTCATCCCTATTCAAAATTTAGAAAAAGCAGAAAAACTACTTTTAGAGCAAGGGTATGTGAAAGATGATTATATTCAAACGATATTAAGTGATTGGAAATGGAGGCATCACCATATAACATTTTTCCACCCAACAAGGCGGATCAAACTTGAAATTCATTGGAGATTAAATCCCGGACCGGGTAAGGAACCTGGGTTTGAAGAGCTTTGGAAGCGAAAGAGAAAAAGTGCACTTACAAGTAATTCGGTATATATGTTAGGGAAGGAAGACTTATTTTTATTTCTTGTATCTCATGGTGCCAGACATGGTTGGTCCAGGCTACGTTGGTTAGTAGACATAAAAAAAATTGTCGATCAAGATCTTAATTGGAGTGAGATTCATAAATTAATGAGAAAATATCAAATGCTTCATTTAGGAGGACAAGCGTTAATTTTGGCATCTCAATTGCTAGGTGTACGACTAGATGAAAGAATGATGGAATTAGTAACTAAAAAACATTCGAAGCAGTTAGCGCAAGAAGCGCTGTTTTATTTCAAGCAAATGATAAACTTGCATACCGATCCTGTTCCTGAAGAAGTACTTGCTTATCATAGTAGGCATTTATTTTCACTGATGTCTAATCAGCAAAAAATTTTATTTATTATGAGCCAACTCTATCCTTATCCGATTGATGCAAAAACATTGCCGTTACCTAAATTCCTTCATTTTTTATATTTTCCTTTACGTCCGTTTCTATGTCTTTGGAGGAAAACAAAGAAGCTTGCTTTGTCATAGGGGGAACATCGATGAATCATATTATATATTTTATGAAGAAATTATATTCTTCTGCAGGGAAAATTCTGTATGTGAATTTGTTTGGTATGGTTTTAATAAGTTTACTTGAAGGGATAGGTATTATTTTATTAATTCCTATGATAAGTATGGCTGGAATAATTAATATAGGCGAGGAGACTGCTTTTATTGCACCTGTTTATAGATTTTTGCAGGATTTCCCTAAAACAACAAGCCTAATTTCTATTTTAGGTATATATATACTAATAGTGTTAGGGCAAAATCTATTACAACGAAACATAACACTAAGGGATGCGAGAACGCAACAAGCTTTTGTACGAGAATTAAGAATAGAAACATATAATATGATTCTAAAAGCGAAGTGGAGTTTTTTTTTAGAGAAAAGGAAAACAAATCTAATAAATATATTAACTACAGAATTAGCTCGCGTAAGTTATGGGGTTAATTTAATTTTACAATTGTTAGCTGTTATTCTGTTTACATTCATACAGGTGGGGCTTGCGTTTTTATTATCTCCCCAAATAACTATATTTGTTTTGGTCTTTGGCTTATTATTCTTAGTAGCTTCTCGTGCTTTTATAAAAAAAGCACGAATACTAGGCGGTAAGACCTCGAAATTAGCACAAGACTATCTTTCTGGTATAACAGATCATTTTAATGGAATTAAAGATATAAAGAGTAATACTTTGGAAGCATCACGTTTAGATTGGTTACAATCTATAACAGAAAAGATGAGTAATGAACAAATGGAGTATATGAGAATAAGGTCGAACTCTCAATTGTTTTATAAAGTTTCAATGGCTATTTTAATTGCATTTTTTATATTATTATCAGTAAGTATATTTAAATCTCAACCTACCCAATTACTATTAATCATACTCATCTTTTCGAGACTATGGCCACGATTTATGACAATTCAGTCAAATTTAGAACAGCTTGCTGCAAGCATTCCTGCTTTTAAGTCATTATGGGACTTACAAGGGGAATGTAATGAAGCAATTGAAATGCAGGATATACATCAGCAAAAACATATAAAGCTGATTTGTATAGAGCAGGGTATTGAATGTAAGGGTATTTATTTTCGATATAATAAGAAGGAGCATTTGTATGCACTTCAAAATATTAATGTGAAAATACCAATCAATAGTATGACGGCTATTGTGGGACATTCGGGAGCTGGGAAGAGCACATTAATCGATGTTTTAATGGGATTGATTCAGCCAGAGAAAGGTCAAGTATTAATAGATGGAACTCCTCTTACAAGTGAAAATTTATTGTCATTGAGACGGGCTATTAGTTATGTGCCACAAGATCCTTTTTTATTTAATGCAAGCATAAGAGAAAATTTATTGATGATTGAGCCGAATGCGAGTGAAGAACAAATTTGGACTGCATTAGATTTTGCGGCGGCAGCTGAATTTGTACGAATGCTTCCAAAAGGGCTTGATACTCTCATTGGAGATCGTGGAGTGAGACTTTCAGGTGGTGAACGTCAACGACTTGTACTAGCTCGAGCTATTTTAAGACAACCATCCATTTTAGTATTAGATGAAGCTACGAGTGCATTAGATACTGAAAATGAAGTAAAAATTCAATCAGCAATAGAAAGGTTGAAAGGAACGATGACTATTGTTGTTATTGCGCATCGGTTATCTACGATCCGCAATGCAGATCAAGTTATTGTTTTAGGAAAAGGTGAGATTGTTCAAAAAGGTGAATTTAATCAATTGGCTAAAGAGAGAAAAGGTGTATTTCGAAATTTATTAGGGTCACAAATGGAAGTGGGTTTATAGAGGAGAAAGATTGAATGAAATCTTGTATTATTGTAATTCAAGTTGAATGATAGCCCGGATAATGGTCAGTTACAAAAGGTCTTATTCGGGCTTTTATATTTGTGTTTTCTAAATTTAGGGAATAAATATAATTCAGTACCTTGCAATAAATAATACTAAGTGGTATATTATGGATAAAATAGCTACCGTTTATTGAACAGTACTAAAATGAGAAAGGGGGATTGTCCTTGAACGTTCAGTTTAAAAAAGGTGTGTTAGAACTATGTGTTTTGGCACTAGTGAAACGTAAAGATAGTTACGGTTATGAACTTGTTCAGCAAATCTCTAATAAATTTTTAATATCGGAAGGTTCTGTATATCCGTTATTACGTCGTTTAACGAAAGAGGGATATTTTCAAACGTATTTAAAAGAATCGACGGAAGGACCGCCCCGTAAATATTATCAACTAACAGAGCAAGGGGAGATGCAACTTACGTTATTAGTAACAGAGTGGCGTGATTTTGCTAAAGGTGTTCAAGAAATTATTGAAGGGGTGGAATGGGATGAGTAAAGAGCAGTTTCTTAAAGAATTATCAAGTCATCTTAGAAAGTTACCAGAAGAAGAGAGACAAGATATTTTATTCGATTATGAAGAGCACTTTCAGTTTGGGGTAGAAGAAGGGAAAACTGAATCAGAAATAATAAAGGGTCTTGGCTCTCCGAAAGTAATTGCGAAAGACTTACTTGCGATGTATCGATTTGATGAAATGAAAAAAGATCCGTCGACTTCAAATGTGACAAGAGCTGTCATGGCAGCGGTTGGACTTAGTTTGTTTAATTTTATTATCGTGTTAGGCCCGTTAGTTGCAATTATAGCTTTTATATTTTCCTTTTGGGTCGGTGGTATTGCTAGTGTAGTGACACCATTTTTCGTTATTGTAAAAGTATTTATGGGCACTTTTATATGGTTGGATCTTTTCGTTAGTATAACGTTTGTCGGAGTAGGTTTGTTGTTATGTATTGTAGCTTATTATAGTACGAAGTGGTTTAAAAGATTATGTGTACGCTATGTAGTCTGGAACTTCAAAATGATAAAAGGGGAGTAGATGATGAAAAAGATATTATTAGTAGCTATCGCTTGTATCATTATTGGAGTAATAGGGATTTCACAAACATATGAAAAAGCAGTACAAACTGCAGAAAAAGGAGATAAAGAGGACGTAATTAAAAACGAAACGCTAAAAAATGTAGAAGTTAAGTTAGATGCTGGAGATATTGTTGTCCAAAAATCTCCTGATTCCTCTTTTTATGTAAAGCAAAAAGGAGACGTAAGTAAACAGGAGATTCGTATTGCTGAAGATGGTGATACATTAAAAATCATAGGGGAAATAGAAAAAGGTGTTTCATTTGATTTTTCATTTTACAATTTCGGATTTCAAACGCCTACATTGACTATATTAGTACCTGAACGTTCTTATCAAGAGATAAAAGTAAATTCATCCGCTGGACAAATAGAAATAAGTAATGTGAAAAGTGACCGCGTAAGTGTTGAAACACTCGCCGGAGAAGTGGATTTGAAACATGTAACAGCAAAGAGTGTGGAGGGGTCTACAAAAGCTGGTGAGGTGAATTTTAAAAAAGTAATAGGGAAAGTAACAGCAAAAACGGCTAGTGGGGATATAGATATTATTGATCATGATTCTAAATATGATTTAGAGGTAAGTTCAACTGCTGGAGATGTAGATATTACTTTATTGGAAAAACCACAAGATGCAGTTATAACTGGGCAAACTGCTGCTGGAGACGTGACAATTTTTAATGAAGACAATAAAAATATAACGATTGGTAATGGTAGTAAAAAGATTAGCGGTAAAACCGCTGCTGGAGATGTTACTATTGAAACGCGTTAATAATTAATGAAACGCATTCTTTTGAATGAACGGAAATCTATCAAAATATAAAAAGAAGATAATTACCTATATAAATAAGGGAATTATCTTCTTTTTATTATTTTTAATGTAAATCACGATATACGCCAATTACTTTTCCAATAACTGACACTTGTTTTAAAATAATAGGTTCTAGTGAAGAGTTTTCCGGTTGTAGACGGAAATGATCTTTTTCTTTATAGAAACGTTTAACAGTTGCTTCGTTATCTTCTGTTAAAGCAACTACAATTTCACCGTTGTATGCAGACTGTTGTTGGCGAACAACAACTAAATCACCATCAAAGATACCGGCTTCAATCATGCTATCTCCAGAAATGCGTAACATAAACACTTGATCTGCTCCAGCAACGATACTAGCTGGAAGTGGGAAGTGATCTTCTACACTTTCGACTGCTGTAATCGGTAAACCGGCAGTAACTTTTCCGATGATTGGAACTTGAATAACAGATTGTGTTTCCGTTCGGTTGTCACCTAAAATTTCAATTGCGCGTGGTTTTGTTGGATCGCGTCGAATATATCCCTTTTCTTCTAGTCGTGATAAATGTCCGTGCACTGTAGAACTAGAAGCAAGGCCGACTGCTTGACCGATTTCACGTACGGAAGGTGGATATCCTTTTTCTTGTACTTTTAGCTTAATAAAGTCGAGAATGTCTTGCTGGCGTTTCGTTAACTTTTCCATGTTTTCTAACACCTCGTTTTCTTTCATTTTTCTTATTATTAAGTATAACATGCGAAAAAACATTCTACAAACATAAGTTCGAACGAAAGGCAAATTTATGATACACTATAAGGAAAATATAGTGAGAAAGAAGGGTTCAAAATGAATGCAATTATTTACGCACGTGTGAGCACAACAAAAGAAGAGCAGGAAACATCATTATTGCGTCAAAAAGATGAATTATTGCATTTAGCTGAGCGCTATCAAATGGATGTTACAAAGGTAATTGAGGAGCAGGCTAGCGGTTATACAATTGAACGTGATGGCATATTAGAAGTGCTAGATACAATTCGAGATGAACAAGTTGATGTACTACTTATACAAGATGAAACGCGTCTTGGTAGAGGAAATGCAAAGATTGCATTAATGCATTGTTTACATAAAGAGGGGATAAAAGTTTATACGCACACGCATAGTGGTGAATTACAGCTTTCAGATTCTGATTCGATGGTGCTAAATATAATTGGGATCGTTGAAGAGTATCAAAGAAAGATCCACAATTTAAAAATTAAACGTGGCATGCAAAGAGCAGTGGAGAAAGGATTTCGTCCAGAAAATAATTTGAAAAATCGTCATTTAAGCGTAGGACGTGAGAAAAAAGAAGTGCCAATTGAGGAAATTGTACGTTTGCGTCGGAATGAATTAACTTTTGAAGAAATTGCAGCAACACTTCGTGGTTTTGGTCATGATGTTTCAAAAGCAACTGTACATCGAAGGTATGTAGAATATACAAAGCAATTGCTTGATAAAGAGGACTAACTATTGTATGATAATAATCAGTTTTGAGTAGAAGGGGGATTCGAGATGCCAAGTCAAGAACTCATTGAACGCATTAACTTCTTAGCGAAAAAAGCAAAAGCTGAAGGCTTAACTGAAGAAGAACAACGTGAGCGCCAATCGCTTCGTGAACAATATTTAAAAGGATTTCGTCAAAATATGTTAAACGAATTAAAAGGAATTAAAGTCGTTAACGAAGAAGGCACGGACGTTACACCGGCGAAATTAAAAGCTTTAAAAAAGCAGGATAATGCAAAATTAAATTAAAAGATGGGCATAGCCCATCTTTTTTTATTTGCTAAAATTGTTATTTAATAACTTTCCAGTTTTCATTTTTCGTTGCTTCTATCCTTTTATGCTTCAATATATAGTTAGCGATAAGTTCAGACATATCTGTTGGTATGTCTTTTACTACTGGTTTATTTTGAAACATAAAGAAGTTCCCGCCACCGCTTGCACGATAATTATTCATAACAACGTCATATTCTTCATTCATATTAAGGGGAGTGCCTTTATACTGCAAAGACTCTACTCTCTCTCCAATTGGTTTTGAAATGTTTAATACATACGAAATCCCTTCCCACATATCGTAATTATAGTGTTGTGGTTTTGGTTCTATATAGGTAGGGTTTACGATGATGGTTCCATCTGCTTTTAATGTGAAATAAGAAGCAGAGAGTTCGAGAGCATCTTTTATATCCGCTCCAGTTATTCTAATTACTTTTAATGTATTTGGATAAATATAATTAGAAACGATGTCACGCATTGTTACATGTTTCGGGAAACCTGGAGATGTATTATGAAACAAACTTGTACAAGAAATTGAAACATTAGCTATATCCATCTGTATTTTATTTATGAATTCAATAAAAGGATGGT
The DNA here is from genome assembly GCF_038007445.1 of Bacillus sp. FSL P2-0099. NCBI lineage: Bacteria > Bacillati > Bacillota > Bacilli > Caryophanales > Bacillaceae > Bacillus > Bacillus sp. FSL P2-0099. Next base: position 3,572,747 of record NZ_JBBOXE010000001.1, on the reverse strand, counting down.
CTTGCAAACGTGTTTGCATAGCATCGGAAATTTGCATATCCCCATAAATTATTCCAATAGGTTTATCAAGCCAATTTTGTGTTTTCTCTTCATAATTGGCAACCAAGGAAAGAACATCTTGGTCTGCCGCAATTCCTTGTACGGGCAATAACTCTGAATAACTCTCTTTTTTCACCCATTTTTGTTCTGCTTTTTCGAATGTTACTGTTACTTTTCCAACTGAGTGTCCATTGCATCCGGTCTGTAAAATTGTTACACCATTAATCACGGTGTGAGCGATTTCTCGGTGTTGGTGGCCTGTTAGTAAAATATCTATGCCTTCAATTTCATGGCACATTGCATATCCTTGGTTTTCACCTGTTAAAACTTCAGTCGGTACTCCGGTTTGTAAATCACGTTCAAATCCCCCGTGATAGGCTACGACTAGTAAATCTGGTTTTTCATGTTTACGGATGTAAGAAACCCATTTTTTTGTTGTTTCAAATGCATCTTCAAATTGTAAATCTTTAATATGATGTGCTTGTTCCCAATGGGGGATGTAATGCGTTGTCACCCCTAAAATAGCAATTTTTATATTTGATTCAATATGTTTTATTATATATGGTTTCCCGAAATAAGGTTCTTTTCTGTTTTTATCTAAAATGTTTGCTGATAGATAAGGGGAATTTGCAGTAGCCACAGCATTATTTAATATATCCATTCCGTAATTAAATTCATGATTTCCGATAATTGCAATGTCATACCCTAAGTAGTTGGCTAATAAGGACATTGGGTTTTCCATATCTTTTTCGTATGTAGCGTAATGATAAGTAAATGGTGTTCCTTGAATGAAGTCCCCGTTATCAATCAGAAGAACGTTTGCATTTTGAGAACGTTCTTTTTTTATGAGAGTAGAAATTTTAGCTAAACCAATTTCTGCTTTGGAGTTATCTTGGTAGTGAATTGGATACACAGTACCATGTACATCGCTTGTTAATAAAATATTTAAAGTTACAATTTGATTTTGATTCAACGCCATTCACCTTTTCTATAGTTATCTTTCAATTAATCATATCAAATATATGAAAAGAATTTTAATGTGAATGTATAGAATGTGTAAAGATTCTGTAAATAAGCAATTATTTGTAAAAATATGTGATATATTTCTTCATGTTTATGGAAGGTTATTTTATAACAACGAAAAATGGAGGCATTAACATGTTGAAAAAAGTTTTTGCAATGAGCACAACAGTTGTACTAGCAGCGGGATTATTAAGTGGATGTGGAACGAAGGAATCAAGTGCAAGTAAAAATGAAGATACGAAAAAAGGTTATGTACCGAAGACACTAAATGTTCAATTTGTTCCTTCTCAAAATGCAGATACGTTAGAGGCGAAGGCAAAACCATTGGAAAAGCTATTAAGTGATAAATTAAACATTCCGGTAAAAGTTAGTATTTCAACGAATTACAATACAATTGTAGAAGCGATGGCATCTAAGCAAGTAGATGTAGGCTTTTTACCTCCAACAGCGTATGTGTTAGCGCATGAGAAAAAGGCTGCAAACGTAATTTTACAGGCGCAACGTTTTGGGGTAGATGATGAAACTGGAGCTCCCACAAAGGATTTAGTAGATGTTTATAAATCAGAGTTTGTTGTTAAGAAAGATTCTAATATTAATAGTGTAAAAGATTTAAAAGGTAAAAAAATTGGCTATCAAGATGTAACATCATCAGCGGGTTATGTATGGCCTGCGGCTGTATTGTTAAAAGAGGGAATCGATCCGCTAAAGGATGTGAAACCTGTTACATTAAAAGGTCATGATCAGTCACTTATTGCTCTTTTAAATGGTGATGTAGATGCAGCTGTTGTATTCCAAGATGCTCGTAATATTGTAAAAAAAGATTATCCGAATATATTCGATCAAACGAAAATAGTAAAATTTACGGAGAAAATTCCAAACGATACGATTTCTGTACGTTCTGATTTAGATGCAGAGTGGAGCAAGAAATTACAGGATGCTTTCATTGAAATAGGAAAGAATGAGGAAGGGCACAAAATCATTAAAGAAGTATACTCACATGAAGGATACGTTAAATCTGATGATAGTAAATTTGATATCGTTCGTGAATATGGAAAGAAAGTGAAAACGCAATAATACATATGGAAATGGCGACTAACTGGAAAGTGTGTGATTTCAGTTAGTTTGCCGTTTTTCAGTTATTGATAATACATAGAAGGTAGGTAAGATGTGTGATAGAGTTTCGAAATGTTTCCAAAGTGTATCCGAATGGTACAAAAGGATTGAATAATATAAACTTGAAAATTCAAAAAGGTGAGTTTGTTGTAATGGTCGGGCTATCCGGTGCTGGAAAATCAACACTTCTTAGATCGGTAAATCGCCTTCATGAAATCACAGAAGGAGAAATCATTATTGAAGGGGAGTCTATTACTGCTGCAAAAGGAAAAGGATTACGACGCATGCGCCGAGATATTGGTATGATTTTTCAAAGCTTTAACCTTGTGAAGCGATCAACGGTACTGAAGAATGTATTAGCTGGGCGGGTTGGATATCATTCTACATTGCGTACAACGTTAGGTCTGTTTCCGAAAGAGGATGTGGAGCTTGCATTCCAGGCGCTGAATAGAGTGAATATCTCAGAAAAAGCATATGCACGAGCTGATGAATTATCAGGGGGACAACAGCAACGTGTATCAATTGCTAGAGCATTGGCACAAGAAGCGAAAATCATATTGGCAGATGAGCCTGTTGCTTCGTTAGATCCTCTGACAACAAAGCAAGTAATGGATGATTTGAAGAAAATTAATGAAGATTTTGGAATTACGACAATTGTAAACTTACATTCTATTGATTTAGCGAGGCAATATGCTACTTGTATTATTGGATTACATGCTGGTGAAATTGTTTTTGATGGATTAGTAGAAGAGGCAACGGATGAAAAATTCGCTGAAATTTATGGGGACGTAGCTCAGAAAAGCGCATTATTAGAGGTGGCAGCTAAATGAATGAAGTGACGATATATTCGAAATCGATACCGAAGCCGCCGAGTAAATTGAAACATATGTTAACGGTTATTTTAGTTATTTTACTGTTGTGGGGTAGTAGTGTACAGGTCGACGCATCATTTTCAAAACTAGTAGTTGGTTTTCCGAATATGATGGATTTATTGAAGGAAATGGTGCCACCAGATTGGAGTTATTTTCAAATTATTACAACAGCAATGTTAGATACAATACGTATGGCGATTATTGGAACGACTTTAGGGGCGATTTTAGCCATTCCACTTGCACTATTTGCGGCAAGTAACGTATTTACTAGTGTATTTTTGTACAGTCCAGCTCGATTGATTTTAAATTTTATACGAACAATACCAGATTTATTATTAGCGGCGATTTTTGTAGCGATTTTTGGAATAGGACCACTTCCAGGTATTTTGGCTCTTACTTGTTTCTCCGTTGGACTCGTAGCGAAATTATTGTATGAGTCAATTGAATCAATTGATCCAGGTCCATTAGAAGCGATGACAGCTGTAGGAGCGAATAAGGTGCAATGGATAGTTTATGGGGTCATTCCGCAAGTGAAAGCGCACTTCGTCTCCTATGTACTTTATACATTTGAGGTGAATGTACGTGCAGCAGCTGTTCTAGGTTTAGTAGGAGCAGGTGGGATTGGATTATATTATGATCGTACACTTGGATTTTTACAATATCAACAAACTGCTTCTATTATTATTTATACCCTTGTTGTTGTATTGCTAATTGATTATATAAGTACAGCGTTGCGGGGGAAATTATAATGAGTAAAACGACAATAATCGTACCAAAACCGAAGAAACCGAGTATATATCGCTGGATTATTTTTATAGCACTTACAGTTATATATGTATGGGCCTTTTCAGGAGTCCCGTTAGAGGGAATAAAGAATACGGCGGGAGAAATTACAAAAGCAATTATGACAGGCGTATTGAACCCAGATTGGTCGTATGTATCTTTGCCAGATGGTGAAGATTTATTACACGGTTTAATTGATACGTTGGCAATTGCGATATTAGGTACATTTATTTCTGCTTTTTTATCTGTTCCATTTGCTTTTTGGGCGGCAACGAATATGAGTAGTGGAAAATTAACTTCAGGAACTGGGAAATTTGTACTTAGTTTTGTTCGTACATTTCCTGAATTAGTTATGGCTCTTTTATTTATAAAAGCTGTTGGTCCAGGCTCTTTTGCCGGAGTTCTAGCTTTAGGGTTACACTCTATCGGAATGTTAGGGAAACTATATTCGGAAGGAATTGAAAATATAGATAAGGGACCGACGGAAGCGTTAATAGCAACGGGTGCAAATCGGTTTCAAATACTTTGGTATGCCGTATTACCACAAGTGTTACCGGATTTTCTATCGTATACGTTATACAGGTTTGAAATTAATGTACGATCCGCTGCGATTTTAGGTGTTATTGGAGCAGGTGGTATTGGTACGCCATTAATTTTTGCACTTAGTTCACGTAATTGGTCTCGTGTGGGAATTATTTTATTAGGTATCATTTTAATGGTAATTATAATTGATTTTATTTCAAGTTCTATTCGTAAGCGGATTATTTAATTTGTTTTAAAAGCATCTAATTCAGATGCTTTTTTGTATTTTTAAAGGTTATCAAAAAGGAGATATATCAGAAATTAGTATATTTGTATAAATATACAGATAATTATATTTATTTTTAAAATAAAAACAATTAAAAAGTATGTCATATTGAATGCCCATACATTCCCTAAATCACTGTGTTTTTTATGGAAAATCAAAAAAACATCAACATATTTGTCGATACATGTTGTATAATCTTGCGTGGGAAGCTATCATATAAATGTATAAAACGTTTACTAACATACGCGAAGGGAAGAATAGCATGTCACATTCAATCGAACAACTTTCTATCAACACGATTCGCACATTATCCATTGATGCGATTGAAAAAGCAAACTCTGGTCACCCAGGAATGCCAATGGGTGCAGCACCAATGGCTTATACATTATGGACTCAATTTATGAAACACAATCCAAATAACCCAACGTGGTTTAACCGCGATCGTTTCGTATTATCTGCAGGTCATGGCTCAATGTTACTATACAGTCTACTTCACCTATCTGGTTATGACTTAACAATGGATGATTTAAAGAACTTCCGTCAATGGGGAAGCAAAACTCCAGGACATCCTGAGTATGGTCACACAGCAGGTGTAGACTCAACAACTGGTCCACTTGGACAAGGTATTGCAACTGCTGTAGGTATGGCAATGGCTGAAAGACATTTAGCGGCTAAATACAACCGTGATGCGTATAATGTAGTAGATCATCATACATACGCTATTTGTGGTGATGGAGATTTAATGGAAGGCGTTTCTGCTGAAGCATCTTCATTAGCTGCTCATTTACAATTAGGTCGTCTTGTTGTACTTTACGATTCAAACGATATTTCATTAGATGGCGATTTAAATCGTTCATTCTCTGAAAGTGTAGAAGATCGTTACAAAGCATACGGATGGCAAGTAATCCGTGTTGAGGATGGAAATGATATTGAAGCAATCGCAAAAGCAATTGAAGAAGCGAAAGCTGACGAAAAACGCCCAACGCTAATTGAAGTAAGAACGACAATTGGTTTCGGTTCTCCAAACAAATCAGGAAAATCAGCTTCACATGGTTCTCCACTTGGTGTAGACGAAACAAAATTAACGAAAGAAGCATACGCTTGGACTGCTGAACAAGACTTCCATGTAGCAGAAGAAGTATATGACAACTTCCGTAAAACAGTACAAGATGTTGGTGAAACGACGCAAGCTGCGTGGAACACGATGCTCGGTGAATATGCACAAGCATATCCAGAATTAGCAAACGAACTGCAAGCAGCAATGAACGGTCTTCTTCCAGAAGGTTGGGAACAAAGCTTACCAACTTATGAATTAGGATCAAAAGCAGCAACACGTAATTCTTCAGGTGCTGTAATTAATGCAATTGCAGAGTCTGTACCATCATTCTTCGGTGGATCTGCTGACCTTGCTGGTTCTAACAAAACATACATGAATAACGAAAAAGACTTTACAAGAGCTGATTACAGCGGAAAAAACATTTGGTACGGTGTACGTGAGTTCGCAATGGGTGCAGCAATGAACGGTATCGCACTTCATGGCGGTTTAAAAACTTACGGTGGTACGTTCTTCGTATTCTCTGACTACTTACGTCCAGCAATTCGTCTTGCAGCATTAATGCAATTGCCTGTAACGTATGTATTCACACATGATAGTATCGCTGTTGGTGAAGATGGTCCAACACATGAGCCAGTTGAACAATTAGCAGCACTTCGTGCAATGCCAAACGTTTCTGTTATTCGTCCAGCAGACGGTAACGAATCAGTTGCAGCTTGGAGACTAGCTCTAGAATCAACAAAAACACCAACTGCATTAGTGTTAACTCGTCAAGATCTTCCAACATTAGAAGGTGCAAAAGACGATACTTATGAAAAAGTAGCAAAAGGTGCATATGTAGTTTCTGCAAGCAAGAAAGAAACTGCTGATGTAATCTTAATTGCAACTGGATCTGAAGTAAGCTTAGCAATCGAAGCGCAAAAAGCTCTAGCAGCAGACGGCGTTGATGCAGCTGTTGTTAGCATGCCATCTATGGATCGCTTTGAAGCTCAAACTGCTGAGTACAAAGAATCAGTACTACCAAAAGCAGTAACGAAACGTTTCGCAATTGAAATGGGTGCTACATTCGGATGGCACCGTTACGTAGGCCTTGATGGAGATGTACTAGGTATCGACACATTCGGTGCTTCTGCTCCTGGTGAGAAGATTATGGAAGAGTATGGATTTACTGTAGAGAACGTTGTTCGTAAAGTAAAAGAAATGCTTTAATGATTTTAGAAAAATCTCTCCAGCATGGGGAGATTTTTCTATGTAATTGAGTTTTTTCGACAGGAAAAGTTTTTTCTCTCTCCGTAGTCAGACAATCATTGCAAAGCTTCTCTTATATAATGTAGGGAAAAGGTTGTCCAGATCGGGAGGGGAAAAATGAAAACGTATGAATTGTATTTAATTCAAGAGGATATTGCGAAAGCTTACTTTGGTCGTGAATATTTGTTTTTTGATTTATTTGCTCGATTTTCAGAATCTGGGTTCCTTTCGGAGAAGAAAGTATTATATAAACAAATGACGTATATTACGATGCCGTTACAAGTAATGAAAATTCATCATAAATTAGAACAAGCTTTGCGTGTTCTTGGTAAATATGAAAGAACAAATCATACTCATACGCTTTATACAGGAGCCGAATACGGAGAAATAATGGTGAAACCACAATATATTCGAATAAATACTTCTGGAAATGTATCCATGGAAACAACTTTCTTTGAGGTGCTTAGAAAGTGTGAGTTAACATTTTTAGCGATGGATTATGAAAATAAAAAGTACGGTTGGTTAAATCCTCTCAAACAAGTACGAACATATGTGTAAAAAATGTCGAATAGTATCTTGTCTTATTGAAAAGGTTTTAGTACACTGTAAGGTAGACAACATGAAGGAGGAAAAGATATGCCAATGTGGTTAGGTATTCTAGTGGGCGTAGTAGCACTAGTAGCAGGCGTGGCGTTAGGATTTTTCATTGCCCGCAAATACATGATGAATTACTTACAAAAAAATCCACCAATTAACGAACAAATGTTAAAAATGATGATGATGCAAATGGGACAAAAACCTTCCCAAAAGAAAATCAATCAAATGATGAGCGCGATGAACAAGCAACAAACAAAATAAGCGCAAAAGGGCACTCTTACCGAGTGCCCTTTTCTTTTGGTTATAAAACATATTTAAAACTTTTAAATATTCTGTATTTTTGTTACACTGAAAACATCGCTCATTTTAAGGGAGGAGGATAAATATGAAAGTGTTTTTTAATTTAGCTTGGTTTTTTAAGCAAGAAAAACGAGCGTACATAATTGGAATTATTATGTTATTTGGTGTCGCGCTTCTTGAACTTGTAGCGCCAAGAGTACTAGGGATTGTAGTAGATGAAATTAATAGTGGAACATTAACGTCTGAAAAATTGTTGAACTGGGTTATTCTATTAGTAGTTGTAGGAATTATGATGTATATATTACGTTACTTATGGCGTATTATGATTTTTGGATCTTCTTTAAAACTAGCTCGTCAACTGCGAAAGAATCTATATGAACATTTTACTAAGATGAGCCCATCCTTTTATCAATCACGTCGCACAGGCGATTTGATGGCACATGCGACAAATGATATTCAGGCGATTCAGCAAACTGCGGGGGCAGGTGTTTTAACACTCGTTGATTCATTAGCTGTTGGAGGATGTGTACTCGTAGCGATGGGATTTACAATTAGTTGGAAGTTAACGTTATTAAGTTTAATTCCGATGCCAATTGTAGCTATTTCTACAAATTATTATGGAACTTTATTGCATAGAAGATTTCATAAGGCACAGCAATCGTTTTCTGAAATCAATGATAAAGTGCAAGAAAGTATGAGTGGGATGAAGGTAATTCGCTCACTTGGACAAGAGAAAGAGGATTTACAAGCGTTTCGGAAAAAATCTGAAGATGTCGTACATAAAAATATGCTAGTTGCACGTATTGACTCGTTATTCGATCCAACGATTTCCCTAATTGTCGGATTTTCATTTTTGATCGCAATTTGTTACGGATCATTATTAGTCGTACGAGGTGAATTAACTGTAGGGGAATTAGTAACATTTACAACGTACTTAGGGACACTTGTATGGCCAATGTTAGCTTTTGGATGGTTATTTAATATTATGGAGCGTGGACGTGCTTCGTATGATCGTGTGGAGAAAATATTTTCACAAACTTCAGATGTAGTGAATAAGGAAAATGCTATACATGCTATAGCAAGTGGTGATGTTTCGTTTGCTGTTGATTCGTTTTCTTATAAAAAGAATGAACTATTAAACTTAAAAGATATTTACTTTAACTTAAGAAAAGGTGAAACGTTAGGAGTTGTAGGGCGTACCGGTGCAGGGAAGACGACGTTATTAAAATGTTTAATTCGAGAGTATGATCATTTTAATGGTGAATTAAAAGTTGGGGAGCGGGATATTCGAGATTTAACACTTCACGGTGTGCGTTCTGCAATTTCATATGTACCGCAAGATCACTTTTTATTTTCAGCGAGTATTGGGGAGAACATTGCTTTTGGAAAGGCCGATGCTACATATAAAGAAATTAGCCGAGCTGCTGATATTGCTTGTATTCATAATGATATATTTCAATTTCCAGAAGGGTATGACACTGTAGTAGGTGAAAGGGGCGTTTCACTATCAGGAGGTCAAAAACAGAGAATCTCTATTGCGCGTGCATTATTAACAAATGCTGAAATTTTAATATTAGATGATTGTTTATCAGCCGTAGATGCAAAAACAGAAGAAACTATTTTAACTGCATTGAAACGAGAAAGGGCAGAGAAAACGACGATTATTACTGCCCATCGTTTAAGTGCTATTCAGCATGCAAATCTTATTCTTGTTATTGATGAAGGTAGGGTTATGCAGCGAGGGACACATGAGCAATTAATGAAAGAAAATGGTTGGTATAAAGAAATGTACGAAAGCCAGCAGTTAGAGGCATTAGTAGAGAAAGGAGGCGTATGATGGCTGAGAAAAAACGGAGTGATTTAAGAAGGTTGCTTTCTTATATGAGGCCCTATAAAGGGTTATTGGCGTTAGCATTTTTATTTCTAGTTGGTGCAACTGTAACTGAAATGATGGGTCCTTTTTTAATTAAACAATTTCTTGATGAACACTTAGTGCCAGGTAACTTTGAACAATCAGCACTTGTAACCCTATTTGTAGTGTATATTATTGCTCATTTATTAAAAGTATTATTTACTTATTTAGACTTATTGTACTTTCAAAATATCGCTTTTAAGATTGTCCAAGATATGCGAGTTGAAGTGTATGAACATGTTCAAAAATTGTCATTAAGCTTCTTTGATCGTACGCCGATTGGTACGCTCGTATCTCGCATAACGAATGATACAGAAGCGATTAAGGATTTTTATGTTAGTGTACTATCAACATTCGTGAAAAATGTAGTCTTTTTAGTAGGGATTTTAGTAGCGATGTTTTTATTAGATGTAAAATTAGCGCTATTTTCGCTCATATTAATTCCGGTAATGTTTGCAATTATGGTGTTGTATCAACGGAAAAGTGCAGCTTTTTATTTAGAGGTACGTAATCAGCTGAGTATATTAAATGCAAAGTTAAATGAGTCCATTCAAGGTATGAATATTGTTCAGGTGTTCCGGCAAGAGAAGCGGATGAGAAAAGAATTTGAAGAAGTGAACAATAAACATTTTAGTGCTGGACGTCGTACATTGAAATTAGATGCATTACTTTTACGTCCAGCAACAGATCTTGTTCATATTGTAGCAATTGCGTTAGTACTTGGTTTATTCGGAATCGATGCTTTAAAGAGTCCTGTTGAAGTAGGGGTTTTATATGCTTTCGTTAACTATATTCATCGTTTCTTCCAACCGGTAAATGAGATGATGATGAAACTATCTTTCTTCCAGCAAGCGCTTGTTTCATCATCGCGTGTATTTCATTTAATGGATGATAAAGATTTAGCTCCTGTTCAAATGGGGAGTGAACAGCCACGAGTAGCTAACGGGGAAATTCAGTTTAAAGATGTTACTTTTTCATATGATGGAAAGCGTGATGTTTTAAAAAATATATCTTTTCATGTAAAGCCAGGGCAAACGGTTGCTTTCGTAGGGCATACTGGTAGCGGAAAGAGTACGATTATGAATTTATTAATGAGATTTTACAATATTAAATCAGGAAATATTGTAATAGACGGAGTAGATTTAGAGCAGTTTGAAGAACAAGAAATTCGAAAGAAAATCGGTCTTGTGCTGCAAGATGCATTTTTATTTGCTGGAAATGTAAAGCAAAATATTCGTATGTATAATGAAGAGATTACGGATGAAGAGATAGAGGAAGCGGCAAAGTTTGTGCAAGCGAATACGTTTATTGAAAAATTACCAGAGCAGTATGATACAGAAGTTGTCGAAAGAGGAGCTGCATTTTCTAGTGGTCAAAGGCAATTAATTGCTTTTGCTAGAACGATAGCAACCAATCCGAAAGTATTAGTGTTAGATGAAGCGACGGCAAATATTGATACAGAAACAGAGGAGGCTATCCAAACGGCATTGCAGCAAATGCGAAAAGGTAGAACAACGATAGCGATTGCGCACAGATTGTCTACAATCCAAGATGCGGATCAAATATTTGTTATGCATGAAGGGGAAATTGTAGAAAGCGGAACACATCAAGAGTTACTTAGTAAACAAGGACTTTACTACAATATGTACTTGCTACAAAATAAAGGGAGTTTGCAACAGGCCTTGTAGAATTACAAGGTCTTTTTTCTATTCTCTCAGATATTAAAATGTAATAAAATTTTCGAAATATGTGAGAGGTTTGTCGTGTCCTTTAACTAGAGTTGTACATATTGTATATAGAATAACAAAATTTGATAGGAGCTTTTATATGCAAAATAGATCCAGTTCAAATATTACGTTTATTGATGTGTCTCATTGGGAAGGAAACATTAATTGGAATGCTGTGAAGTCATCTGGCATTCCAGCGGCGTACGCAAAAGCGACGGAAGGTGTGAACTATATTGACCCGACTTTCGTTCAAAATGTACAAGCTGCGAGAAATGCGAATGTATTAATTGGTGCATATCATTTTGCTCATCCAGAACAAAATGATGCAATTTCAGAAGCGAAATATTTTGTGAGTATATTACAGAGTAATCAGACGGACTTAATTCCTGTTTTAGATTTAGAATCCCCAACGGATACTAGCAATAGTAGTTTAACGGGGGCGACTATATCGAATTGGGCAAGAAGTTTCGTAAATTATGTGAAACAAGCTACTGGGAAAGATGTAATGTTATATACAGGAATTTGGTATATTAATGAATTTGGAATTAGCGGGTTAAGTGACATTCCACTTTGGATTTCCAAATATTCTAGTATACCGCCTGTTGATGCTGGTGGATGGACAGAGTGGACAGCATGGCAGTACACAGATTCTGGTCAAATTTCAGGTGTAGGAAATTGTGATGTATCAGCAGCTGTTTCATTAGAAGCTTTACAAGGAAATGGAGCAAGTGGTGGAGGTAATGTTTCCACGCCTAATAATGCGACTCCAGTATACGGAGTTGCTGTAATTAATGGAGATAATGTGAATTTACGAAGTGGACCATCTTTACAGTCTAGTGTAATTCGCCAATTGAATCGTGGCGAATCATATGAAGTTTGGGGAGAACAAAATGGATGGCTCTGCTTAGGGACAAATCAGTGGGTATATAATGATTCAAGTTATATTCAGTATAAACATTATGTAGCAACTATTACTGGTGATAATGTGAATCTGCGAGATGCTCCATCATTAAACGGGAATGTTATAAGACAGTTACATCATGGTGAATCATATCGAGTATGGAGTAAGCTAGATGGATGGCTTTGTTTAGGGACAAATCAATGGGTATACTATGATTCAAGTTATATTCAATATGGTGTACAATAAAGTGAACTTAAAAGGTATCTCGACTGAGGTGCCTTTTATTAAAAATATATAATTTTTACAAAGTATATATTGATAGCATAGTATAATGTAATTGATATATGTTTAAAAATAATCGGAAATGAAATAAAGGAGTAATAATATGGAGTATGTGCTAATAGGTGGGATTTTAATATTATTAGCTGTAGTGTTTGTACTGTTTTATAAAAATAAACAGTTAGAATCAGAGAGTCAGCAAGTAGAGTTTGAAAAGAAACAAGCGATTGAAACGTATGAAAATGAGATTGCAGCTACGATTACAGGGCATAAAGAACAACAGGATACTTTAAAGAATATGGAACAGAAAAAATATAATGATTTACAAGTGAATACAGCTAGAGAACTTGAAAATATGCGTATGATGAAAAATCAATTGGCTGTTCAACATAGTAAAGAATGTAGTGAAATGCAAGATAAGCATAGTAGTGAAATACATATGTTTCAAAATTTAATTGCGGATTTACGAGAATATACCAAAAATGGTGCTGAAGTGAATGCGCATGAAATATTACATTATATGAAGCGAGGTTTCGTTGAGCAAGGAATAATACTAGAAGAAGAGTTTCATATTATACCGAACGTTTTTATGATACGCAATAAATATAGAGATAAACGTGACATAAATGATAATCGAATTCAACACCTTATCTTATGTAAAACTGGTATTTATCTACTTGAGACGAAAGAATGGACAGGGAAATTAATCCATGGCTTAACGAAAGAAAATGCGGGTATATATTCATTTATGATTGAGGAAATTGGTAAGTATCAACATGAAATTGAAAAAGAAGAGACATTTGAATTTATTATGGATGGAACTTCATTAACTTTGCAAGTAAGAAATGAAGGGAATCCAGCGTATAAAGCGAAAATGCTATCTCAAACTTTATATAATTGTTTGGAAGAAATGCAAGTAGATATTGTAAAGGAAAAAGTAAAACCAATTGTATATTTTGAAAATGAGAGTGGAAAAGAAGTTATTGATCTTTCTAATGAAGAATTGCCGAGATTTAAAGATAGAGAGCAAATTGTAACGTTTTTCAGAAATGAAGTTTTAACAAGTAAAGTAATATATACAGCACGAGAACTACAAAAGATTAGAGATATGATTGGCCAGATGAATTATGTTGCGAAGTGAAAAATAAAGTAAAAATTTAATTAGTGGGGGTTTATGGGCAACCCGACTTCTACCCTTTACAGCCGAATTTTGAGGTGGGAGTCTAACTGCCCGCAAATAGCGGGATAAAGTAGGTGTTATTTGGGTGGAGAAAGGTAAAAGCTCTATATTGTGGGGAATGTTGTACATTTATTTTTGTTTGCATATATTAATGTACATTGCGTTTATTGTCGTTATTGATATGGTTCATGTGTCATTGAGTGTAATGAGTATTTTGGTGGTAGTAATGCCTTTTATTTTATTAGTTATTATTCAAAAGTCTATCTTACATGTTTCGGCAAGACGTAATAAAGGTAAGAAACAACTGTTCACTATAATGATGGTAGGTCTGATTCCATTGCTAGTATGCACCGTACAATTAAGTATAAATAAATACACTTCAAATTTTAATCAGGATCGGTGGTTAAATTATGAAGAAAAACGAGTACATATGGTAGATGACCTATTACAGGAGCATAAATTGATAGGGAAATCAAACGAGGAAATTACAAAATTGTTAGGGGCCCCTACGAAAACAAGCAGTTTGGAAACGGGAATTACTACACTATACTATCTTGGGAATGAACGTGGTTTCATTCCTATAGATAGTGAATGTCTTGTTTTGCAATTTGATAAAGATGGTAGAGTTATAGAGTATAAGGTACAACGAGATTGAAATAGTGAGAGGAGAAGCTATATCTTTTATAGCTTCTTTTCTATATTCCAATATAGAAAAATTAGGCAAATAGTAGTCATTCCTATCTATACGAATGAGATAGAGTTTGTTATATTGTAAAGGGTTATTTAGTTTAGAAGTCTGCTAGATAGCCTTAAATATTTTAGATTAGGGAGGGAAGTTAACACGAATTAAGATATAAACGTGTTAAATAATTAGTATGAAAAAAGAATTTTATAATGTTTTAGCTGCATCAATTGTATTTAGTATGGTAACGATTCCGAGTTTTTCCTATGCAGACACAGTAGAAAAGACCGTAACAATTTCAACAGACGAGCAAGCATTAAAAAGTATTGAAAGCCATATGAAAGATGAAGATGGACGTGGAGAGAGCAAAGGAATAACAAATGAAGTACAAGGAGATTTTTTTGTACATATAATAGGTTCAGCATCTTTATTTGATTCTGCTGAGTTACAAAAAGCGACAGGTGTTCAGCTTTCTAATCAAGTAGTGAAAGCCGAAAAACAAAAAGGAAGCGCTTACTATATACAAACAGAATCTGGAGCTGGGTGGATACAAAGTAGTGAAGGAAATGTAGAGGTTAAGGAAGTTTATCACTTGGCAAACGAAAAATTAGTAATTAATGAAGAGACAGCTACATATTCCGCACCATTTAATTCATATAAAGACGAGAAAGTGTTACAACCGCAAACAATTATTGCAATTGGACAAGTTGGAGAGTGGTTCCAAGTCCAAATAGATAATGAGGTGAAATGGATTTATGCACCTTCAGCAAAATTTGAGGGTACAAAAGCATCTCTTATTCAAAGCACAACTCCAACTCGTACGAAACGTGCAGCGGTTATGTATACTGCACCAATAGAAGAGAAAACAACGGATATTTACGGTGTACCATTAAAGGAAATGATTTTACCAACAGGTAATGAAAATATTCGTCCAGGTTATGCGATGAAACCAAAATACATTACAATTCATGAGACAGATAATTATAGTGTTGGAGCAAATGCTAGAAATCATGCACAATATTTATACAGTCAAGCAACAGGAACGACTGATCGTTCAGCATCTTGGCATTTTACAGTAGATGATAAAGAAATTTATCAACATCTACCATTAAATGAAAATGGTTGGCATGCTGGAGATGGATCAGAAGGAACCGGTAACAGAGAATCAATTGCAATTGAAATTGCTGTCAATCAAGATGGTGATTATAATAAAGCTGTGGAAAATGCTCGCAAACTAGCAGTCTATTTAATGGGGGAATTAAATATTCCTTTAGAAAATGTAAAAAAACATCAATTTTGGAGCGGAAAGAATTGTCCGGCCATTATGATAAGGAATAATGCGTGGGAGCCATTTTTACAGGGAACGAAAGCTTATTATGATGCGAATCATAAAGATGATATAACTGGCGGTTGGTATGAAGCAGATATTCGTGAATTAGATAAAAGAGGTATTATGGTTGGAGACGGGAAGGGTTCTTACTGGCCAGAACGTCTTGTAACACGTGGTGAATTTGCGAATTTAGTTTCAAGATCATTGCAATTACCAGAGGGGAAATCGAATTTCAAAGATTTAAGCACAGCTCATCCATCGCTAGTAGATGGTATTAATCGTGCAGCTAGTGCTGGGATTATAAGTGGACGAGGAAATGATATATTTGCTCCGAATGATACGATTAAACGTGATGAAGCTGTCATTATGATTGATCGTGCATTGCAATTCAAAAATATTAAAGGTAATTTAGTTCCATTACCATTTACGGATCAAAATTTAGCGTATGATAAACAGGCGGTTCAACGTGTTTATGGGCTAGGTATCGTAAAAGGGAATGAGAATAATGAGTTTATGCCAAAAGGTTCTGCAACACGTGGGGAATCGGCAGCATTTATTAATAGAATGTTAAAAGTAATAGAGAGTAAATAATGGAAAGGCATTCGCTTTGGCGAGTGCTTTTTTATTTTTCAATATGTTATAGAAAGGTGATGTGAATTTTGACTGGAATAAGGAATGAAAGCGGAGGTGATGCATATATTTAGATGCATTGGGTAGTTTTTTGTAATTTCGTATAAAATGAAAAGGAGGTAGGACGGTGAAATCAATACCGACTGAAGTCCTGAGTAAGGAATTGATGGAAAGAGAAGGGGTTATATCTATTACAGTGATGGAATTTGAAAAGATAGAAGTGGCCGGAGTAGTTGTTTCTGGTCCAGCTGTTATTTTAATTAATCAAGATTAAGTACATATTATCAATAAAGAAAAGTAGTCAGAGCATCCGCTTAGGGTGCTTTTTGTTTGTATGGAAGTGTGTATATGATAGATAATTGGGATATTGGAGGGGAATTATGTGGCAATTATTATAACAATGTTATTAATGGGAGTTTTATTAGGATTTGTCGGAGCAGGGGGAGCAGGATTTATCATCGCGATACTCACTCTAGTATTCCATATCCCTATTCATGTTGCTCTTGCAACATCTTTAACTGCGATGGCATTTACGACATTATCTGGAGTAGTAAGTCATTACCGAGAAGGGAATGTTGTGCTTGTAATAGGCGGAGTTGTTGGGGGATTTGGCGCGATTGGTTCCTTTATTGGTTCAAAGTTTGGTTCGTTAATACCAGCACATCTGTTGCATTGGTTTACAGCTGGTATGTTATTTTTATCGGCAATTTTTATGTTTATTCGGTTGATTATGTTTCAAAAAAGATCACAGTCGTCTTTAAAAGGGCATAAAGAACTTTCGAAAGATAACGTGATTAAATGTATATTCCTCGGATTGGTGACTGGAATTTTAGCAGGTGCATTTGGTATTGGCTCAGCACCTTTTATCCAACTCGGATTAATGGTTCTATTAGGTTTAACAATCCGTCAATCTGTAGGGACGACAATGCTCGTTATATTACCAATCGCAATTGGAGGTGGGTTTGGATATAGTTCGGAAGGGTATTTAGATTATGTATTATTAGTACAAGTTTTAATCGGGACAATGTTAGGAGCATATATAGGAGCTAAGTTTACAAATTATGCACCTCGCATGCTTCTAAGATTTTCGATGATTATGACACCAATATTAGCTGGATGTATGTTGTTAGTAGATTAAAGAGAATATATAGAAATCTATTAATATATTTTACGAATGAATTATGTAAGTAATTCATATTTCTCATATAAAAGGATTTGCTTTAATATAATGAGTATAAAGTTCGAGTATTCGAAGTATTACTTGAATTATATCCCTATCCCTTTTCTAAAAATGCGAACAAGTTTTGCCCTATTCTATTCAATAGTTTATTGTATAGAAATATATTGTTCGATGACCATTATGGAACGAACATAATGGGTAAATCCCGATCCTTAAAGAGGATGCCCCTAATCTTCATGTGAAAATATGATCGGATAAGAAAGCTGGCCAATTTATGGTCAGCTTTCTTTTTGTTCAATGAGTAAGTCTTCTTTAATTTCTGTTTGCAATAATAAAGTTTTTCCGAAGCGACGTTTACATTCAGCTCGTACTTTTTGAATGGCTAGTAGCTGAGAAGTAGCAGGCACTGTGACAATGGATTGCCGAGGTTTTCGGTTTTCTTCACAAAAAACACATTCCACAACATATTTAGAAATCATAATTTCATCCTTCCGGTTTGAATTTCTAAGAAGGGACTGCTCATGAAGTTGATGTAAACTTTCGGCATCTTTTTACTTATTTCCTCTTTTTTTCAAAGGGGAAATAAAAAAGAAGGTGAATTTTAGTAGGGGAGGGATGTATATGGAGAGATGGATAGGTACGGCAGCTATTTGTATGAATGAAAGAAATGAAATTTTAATGGTATTGCAAGGAAAAGAAGGGGAAGAAAAAAGGTGGTCTGTCCCAAGTGGAGGACTTGAAAAGGGAGAAACACTAGAAGAATGTTGTATCAGGGAAGTTTGGGAGGAAACAGGCTACAATGTGGAGGTTGTAAATAAAATATACGAAAAAGAAGGTATTACATACGGGATTCCGGTGTATGTTCATTATTACTTTGTTAAAAAAATAGGCGGTAATATGAAAATCCAAGATCCGGATGAGTTAATACATGAGATTGATTGGAAAGGGATACATGAAGTTGGAAAATTATCGTTAGCTTTTCCGGAGGATTACGAGCTAATATACCGATATATAAATAAAAAAGCAAGTGTGTAGATACTTGCTTTTTTAGTGTATCCACGATAAGAAAAGTGGAACGATAACTAAACTAGCTCCAGCTGTTAAAAGCATTGATAAACTTGCAATTGTACCTTCTACAGGGCCGATTTCAAATGCTTTTGATGTTCCGGTTCCATTCGCGCTAGTACCTAGCATTATACCTTTTGCGAGCGCTGTTTTAATACGGCATATGCGTATGAGTGTAGGACCGAGTAATGCTCCAGTTAAGGCAGTTAATACAACGAAAACTGCTGTTAATTGTGACATGCCGCCAATCATTTCTGAAATAGCCATTGCAATAGGTGTTGTTACAATGTGCGGTGCTAAACTTTGTTCTATTGTAGAGTCAATTTGAAAAAAATTAGCTAGTAGTGCGGAAGTAATAACAGATAGAAAAGAACCGACAATGACATTAATTAAAATAGCAGTGCCATGTTTTTTTAATAGATCAAAATATTTATAGATTGGCCATGCGAAAGCAACTGTTGCAGGTTTTAATAATTCTGTTAGCCAATGACTACCAGATTCGTAGGTTTCGTATGGTGTATCTAATCCAAGTAATAAAGCGATTAAAATGATTGGGCATACAAGAAGAGGAGAAAGCAAACTCCAATTCCAGCGTTGATACATTTTTTTAGATACCCAATATGCGAATAGTGTTAATAGTAAACAAAGAAAGCCGATCATTGTGTTGATCCTTTCCGCTTTAATAGCAATTCTGTTAAAAGTCCTGTTACGAGAGTGACACAAAGTGTACTAATCACGATAATTAAAATGAGATCGATTCCATACTGTGATAATGTATCTTTGTAACGAATGACAGCGACTGCAGAAGGGATGAAAAATAAAATAAGTTCTTTTAATAAAAAGTCTGCACCGTCTTGTATCCATTCTTTTTTCACTATATTAAATTTTAATGAGATTAACAATAAAAAAATACCGATTATACTTCCTGGAACTGGGAGGTGTGCCTGTTTTGCAATCCATTCACCTGTCCAAGCGAAACAAAATAATAATAAAATTTGTCCGCTTAACTTCCACCATTTCATACAGTAACCACCTCTTTGTTTTTTACATAAAAATTGTAAAAAAGAATTCACAATTTCTACTATACGTTCATTCGAAATATTTGTCTAATATATAAATTATATGTTATTAATATATTAGATGTATTAATCGAAAGTGAAAAGGGTGTCCAAAATGGAATTACGGCATTTGCAATATTTTGTTGTAGTGGCAGAGGAATTACACTTTGGACGAGCAGCTGCTCGTTTACAAATGACACAACCACCGCTTAGTCAACAAATTCAGCAATTAGAAAAAGAAATGGGAGTTATGTTATTTTCAAGAACGAAGAGAAAGGTTGAATTAACAGAAGCAGGAGAAATGTTTTTAAAAGAAGTGAAAAAAGCGTTTGAACAAATTGAAAAAGCAGTAGAAGTTGCACAAAGTGCTCAAAGGGGAGAAGTTGGATCACTTTCAATTGGTTTTGTAGGTGCGGCGATATATGATATTTTACCGTCAATCGTCAGAGAGTATAGAAAGAAATTTCCGAGAGTGTCTGTAGCATTACATGAATTGTCCACACCGGATCAGGTGCATGCACTTCATGATAATCGAATTGATATTGGATTTTTACGTCCGCCAATTCCAACGCAATTACTTGAGTTAGAACCAATTCAAAAACTTTCATGTACGTTATGTTTACCGAAGGCACATCCTCTTGCTGAAAAGGACGAAATACATATCGAAGATTTAAGGGATGAACCGTTCGTATTTATTACGAGACCAGTATGGCCAGCGTTATATGATACAATTTTATCGCTTTGCCGTGATGTAGGTTTTAGTCCGCACATTGTACAAGAAGCAACGGAGTATCAAACTGTTATGGGGCTTGTAGCGGCAGGTATTGGAATTACGGTAATACCTGTATCCGCAAATAAATTGTATAGAACAGAAGTTGTATATAAAGAGTTATGTGATTCTAATTTTGTTGCAGAAATGTCAGTGGCTTATAAAAAAATGAATAACAATCCAGAGTTGTTAGAGTTTTTGAAAATTGCAAGAGAGAAAAAAAGGATTGAAGTGGAAGATGCGAAGGCTGAATAGTTGATGAAGTTACAGGATAGTCATGATAATTAAGTTATATAAAGATTCACCTCGTTAAACAAAAACGGAAATGTAACTAAAGTGCATTTCCGTTTTTTGTTTTTTTATTCAATGCTAAGGAGATCAATATGCGTGGTTTCTAGGACTAAAGGCTTAGTAAAGATTCCGATTGAAGTGCGATGTTTAAAATGTCATATTTTTATACACTAGTAGTATAGAATGCGTATGTTATGAAGCAAGGTAGGGGGAAATTATGTCTTTATTTCGGTTAGCGAGAAAAAATATACAAACATTTGCTGCCCAAAGGTTAAAACAATTTATGTGGATTGCTATGAATACAATGATTTGTTTTTTTATGATATCATTCCGATTCAATGAAGCTGTAATAAGTAAAGCGGAATATACACCTATATTTGTAAAGTGGTTTTATGCTATGTTTCTATTTATAGTTTTTGTGTGTATTTTCGTTACATATAAAATGACAACCTCTCTTTTACGGGTAAGAAGAGAGGAGTTTAAATCGTATGAAGTAGTGAAGATGACAAGAAAAGAAATGTTATGTTTATTATGTCAGGAGCAATTATTAACTTACGGAGGAGCTTTTGTTTTCGGATTAATTCATGGTATGTTATTTTTGAAATTATTTATTATTATTTTTATGAAAGCAGTAGGAATCCAAGGGATAACCAATGCACCGATTACGATGTATGCGGTAGTGATAACAGCAGTTGTTATGATAACTGTCATTATAATATCAATGTGGCAATGTTGTAGGTTTACACAAAGGTT
Source organism: Bacillus sp. FSL P2-0099 (assembly GCF_038007445.1). Taxonomy (NCBI): domain Bacteria; kingdom Bacillati; phylum Bacillota; class Bacilli; order Caryophanales; family Bacillaceae; genus Bacillus; species Bacillus sp. FSL P2-0099. Next base: position 3,551,153 of record NZ_JBBOXE010000001.1, on the reverse strand, counting down.
AAAGGGTGAAAAGTCATATGAAACGAGGAGAAAGGCATGAGAAATCATGGGTTTTTCTTCATTTTACACATGTTATTAATCATGATACAGTGGGAAGAACTGAAAAAAAGAGTTAAGAAGAAAGGTTGTATGGAATGATAAATGAGCAAGCGATCGTAAAAGTTGATCGATTAACAAAGCGAATTGGTTCAAAGACGTTAGTAGAAAATATTAGTTTTGAAGTGAAAAAAGGTGAAGTAGTTGGCTTATTAGGACCAAATGGTGCTGGAAAAACGACATTAATGCGAATGATGGTCGGAATGATTCGTATGACAGAAGGAGAAGTATGGATTGATGGTCAATCTGTAAAACAGCAATTTGAAAAAACTGCTGCGAAAATTGGTGCTGTAATTGAGACACCAGAATTTTATCCTTTCTTAAGCGGCTATGAAAATTTAACATATTTCGGACGAATGAATGGAAATGTGACTGAAGAGCGTATCGATGAAGTAGTGCAATTGTTAGGAATGGGACAAGTAATTGACCGTAAAGTAAAAGCATATTCACTCGGTATGAGACAGCGTTTAGGAATTGCTCAGGCGCTTATACATAATCCAGATGTATTAATACTAGACGAACCGACGAACGGATTAGATCCTAGTGGTATACATGAAATGCGGATGTACATAAAGAAAATTGCGCATGAACAAGGAAAAGCTGTTCTTGTTTCTAGTCACTTACTCTCAGAAGTTGAATTAATGTGTGACAGGGTTATTATTATTCAGCATGGAGAATATGTCGCAACACAAAATATTCAAAGTGATAAAAAGGAAGAAACAGAAGAAATACATATACGTGTAGATGATGCGAATAAAGCGGCAGAGGTTTTAGAATACGATGTTTTAGTAAAAGAAAACGAATTAATTATAAACGTGAAAGATGAAGAAGTTCCAAATATTCTTCGTACATTGATGGAGAAAAACATTCAAGTTTATCGTGTATATGAAGAAAGAAAAACGCTAGAAGAGCAGTTTTTAGAATTAACAGGAGGAAAAGATATTGTTTAATTTAGTTTATAACGAGCTGTATAAAATATTTAAGCGAAAGCGAACGATTATTCCTTTTGCAGTTATTGCGGTATTAATTATTGGATTAGGATGGGTTACGGTAAAATATTTAGAGCCAGAAACAAAAGGGTGGAAAGCGGATTATACAGAACGCACTGTAGAAATTGAGAAAAAGCTCGGCATGAAAAAAGAGGATATTTTAACAGAAAAGTCAGGAGACGAGCTTGTAAAGGAATACCAGCTTAAAATGAAGCATTTAGATACGAATACAGCGCCAGCAAGTAGTTCTCCGCTTTCATTTATGAGAGATACAGGTTTTATCGTATTTCCAATTTTACTTCCGTTTATTCTCGTATATGCGAGTACGATTTTTGCGAATGAATATAGCTGGGGAACATATAAATTTTTAACAATTCGTCCAGCGAGCCGATTTAAAATTTTAACATCTAAGTTTTTGGCAATCGTTATATTTGCGGCATTATTATTTATATTTAATATGATTTTTTCCGTATTATGCGGGTTGATTATTTATAAATTCCAACAACCAGCTTGGGCTGAATTTGTCGTTCAAAATGGAAATATAATAAAACAAAATATTTTCGTAGAAGCAAGTAAATATTATATTTTATCTTGGTTACCAACTCTTGTGTATGCTGCATTTGCCTTTATGATTTCCGTTTTAACGAGATCGAGCGGAGGTGCAATCGGGATTTCTTTATTTCTTGCATTATCAGGGGGAATAGCGCTAATTCCGGCAGCAAGATATGAATGGGCGAAATATTTATTACCAGCGAATACAGATTTATATGGGCTTTTAAAGGGTGGAAGCTTTATTGATGGAGTAACATTCCCATTTGCTTCTTGTATGCTTCTTCTATACTTAGCTGTATTTTTAGGGGTTTCCTATACTGTATTTATAAAACGAGATTTAACAGCATAAGCAAAAGCCGTTAAGGGTAACTTAACGGCTTTTTGTTTGTAATAATTGATGAATAGCTTCTTCGGCTAATAGGGCGAAATACTCTGCGCTAATAGGCAATGCTTTTTCATCTACTGTAAAAGCTGGATGATGCCATTCATGTGTACCACTTGTTCCCATAAAGACGAATGAACCTGGTATTTCTTGTTGGTAAAAAGAAAAGTCTTCTCCTGCCATTGATGGTGTAGGAGAGGTAACGTTTAGATTCATTTTCTCTGCAATATGAATAGAAAAATCAGTGAGTACTTTATCGTTTTGAACAGCAGGAGGACCTGGATAAAATCGGAATTCTGTTTTTACACCTAATGCATCAGAAACGCCATTAATGATACGTTTCATTAATGCCGGAATCTTTTCACGTGTTTCAGCTTGGAATGTACGGACAGTTCCTTCTAATATTGCTTTTTCGGGAATAACGTTCCACGTATTCCCTGAATGAATGTTTGTTACACTTACGACAGCGTTATGAGAAGAACTAATATTTCGGCTTACAATCGTTTGAAGTGCCATAACGATTTGAGATGATGCAACGATAGGATCGACGCCGGCATCAGGCACAGCTGCATGTGTACCAACACCATGGATTTCAATTTCAAATCGATCAACTCCGGCCATTAGTGGCCCATCTTTAATACCGATTGTACCTACTGGTAAATCAGGTTTATTATGCATACCGAAAATAGCTTGCACGCCACGTAAATGCCCAGCTTCAATAACTTTGCAAGCACCATTACTACTTTCTTCGGCTGGCTGGAATATAAGGCGGACAATTCCATTAAGAGAAGCTTCTTTTTCTTTTAATAAGTAAGCCGCACCCAATACAGCAGCTGTATGAAAATCATGCCCACAAGCATGCATTTTACCTTGTATTTTTGAAGTGTATGGAAGGTCAGTTTCTTCCTGGATAGGAAGGGCATCGATATCAGCACGAAGCGCTACAACCGGTCCGTTTTTATTACCAGAAATTTCAGCGATAACTCCTGTTTCTAAATTGGAATCAATAATAGTGATATTGGCCTCGTCTAACCAATTTTTTATCGCTTTTGTCGTTTCAAATTCTTCGTATGATAGTTCTGGATTTTCATGTAAATGCCGACGAATGGAAATAAGTTTTTCTGTTAATTGATCAGGAATAGATGTCACTTATTATGCCCTCTTTCTTAAGTGAAGTATTTGTATTAATTATACAATAATAAAAGAGAGGATTCTCAAATGAAAATCCTCTCTCGTTTTATGCTGCAACTTTTTTATGAGTATGCTGTTTTCGATAACGCCCACGCATTGCGTATGCAATTTGCGGGATTGCGATACCGATTAAAATAAGTGATACACCGAACCATTGTGAAGATAGTACAGCTTCTTTTAAAACGAATACAGACATAATAGTTGTAACTGGTAGTTCTGCTGCACCAAGAATAGTTGCTAATCCAGAACCGATTTTTGGAATGCCAATTGTAAAGGCAATGGACGGAATAACGATACTAAATATTCCTAATCCTAAGCCGTATTTCCAAAGGCCTTGAGAGATCGCCCCGTTAAAAATAAATGTTGGCGGGAATACGATCATGACTAAAGTTAAAGCGCCAGCCATTAAAAGGACACCACGTGGTAAAGAAGGTACTTCAACGGCAACTTTCCCGCTTACGAAAATGTATGTTGCAAATGTAATAGCAGATAATAAGCCTAAAATGATTCCAGTCGTATCGAAATCACCAGCTGATGTTTCTAATAACCCACTTGATAAAAATGTACCTGCAAGTAAGAAGATTACTGAAATAACTTTTTCTCTTGAAGGTAATGTTTTTGTTGCGACTGCTTCAATGATAATTCCAACCCAAACGAACTGGAATAAAAGTATAATTGCAATAGAAGCTGGTACAGTTTTTAAAGAAGCGTAATAAAAAATTCCAGTAAAACTTGCAGACGTTCCTGCGACGAATAAAATTAACATTTGTTTTAGTGGAACACGATGTCTAGAAAATAGAAGTGTAATAGCAAGTAAAATAATCCAACCGAACAAATACTGGCTACCAATTACCTCTCCAAGTGAAAACCCTTCTGCATATGCAAGTTTAACAAAAATAGCTAAAACCCCATAACTACACGCTCCTAATAAAACTAAAAGAGAATAACGAAGCATGAAAAATTCCTCCCATCTATATGAAATTGTTCCGTAACGGACATATATAACTAGAGGGAAGTATACAAAATTAAAAATGAAGGGTCAAATGAAAGAAAAGTGCAAAATTTTATAGAATAATAATAAAAGTATGATATTTATGCATAATCTTGAAATTAATAATAATTAAAGTATTGTAAAATCAGCTTTATGTTGTATAAAGACAGCATTTGAAAAAAAATTTTAAGGCCAATAGGTGTGAAGTCAATTGTAATGTGCTAATCATTTGAGAAACTGTGGAACCTTTGTTATGTTAGTAACAATTAGAAAGAGTTTCATAATTCAATTGAGATTTTTCTATATAATAGAAGGGAATGAAAACGTTTTATTAGAAAATGTGTGAAAGGGTAGTTTTTCTTATTGTCATGTTGGAAAAGTGAATTCATGAAATGTCCATAGTATTTTCAATTGTTTTTGCTACAATATTGAAGAGGAGAGGAGTGGAATAATGCAAGATATTAGTATTTTTTTAGCGTTTGGAGCTGGGTTCTTATCATTTATATCCCCATGTTGCTTACCGCTTTATCCGGCATTTTTATCATACATAACAGGTATGTCGGTTTCTGAATTGAAAGAAGAAAATGCAATGCTTCGCAAAAGAAGTATGATACATACAGCGTTTTTCTTACTTGGTTTTTCAATTATTTTTATTGCAATTGGATTTGGTACAAGTTTTATTGGAGGCATCTTTACAAATTATAAAGATTTAATTAGACAGTTAGGCGGTATATTTATCATCGTGTTTGGTCTTATTATTGTCGGTGTGTTTAAACCGAAGTTTTTAATGCAAGACCGTAAATTTACGTTTAAAAATCGTCCGAGTGGTTATTTTGGTTCAGTTTTAATTGGATTGGCTTTTGCTGCTGGATGGACACCTTGTACTGGACCTATATTAGTGTCTGTAATTGGATTAGCTGCAACAAATCCAGAATCGGCAATGATTTATATGATTGCTTACATACTTGGATTTGCTATCCCGTTTTTCGTACTTTCATTCTTTATTACGAAAATGTCTTGGATTAAAAGAAATAGTATGAAATTCATGAAGATTGGAGGATACGTTATGATTGTCATGGGTATCTTCCTATATTTTAACTGGATGACGAAAATTATCGTATATTTCTCAAGTTTATTTGGTGGTTTTACCGGTTTTTAGTATTATTCTGTGAAAATGTTGGAAATACTAACGGAAAAGCATATAATAAAATTATATTTTGCATATAGCCACAAAAAAGGATGAGAAAATATGAACATAGTTCTGTTATCAAGTATCGTTGCTGTTTGTATGGCTGTCGGTGCGATGTTTATTCGTTTAAAAGCAGCTAAGAAACCTGCAACATTGAAAAAAATTATACTTCCCCCATTTTTTATGAGCACGGGAGCGTTGATGTTTGTTTTTCCTGAATTTCGATTAACTCCAGCAGAAATGTTAGAAGCAATTGGCGTCGGTTTGTTTTTCTCTATTTTTCTTATTAAAACATCTAAATTTGAAATTAGAGGACAAGAGATTTATTTGAAGCGTTCAAAAGCATTTGTTTTTATACTAATTGGATTACTTGTCGTGCGGATTGTATTTAAAACATACTTAAGCCAATCTCTTGATTTAGGACAACTTAGTGGCATGTTCTTCTTGCTTGCGTTTGCAATGATCGTTTCATGGAGAATTGCAATGTACCGTTCCTTTACGAAATTACAGAAGGAAATGGAAAAAGAAGACGGTTTTTATAACGAAAAAGATATGAAGTTAACGTGAAAATTGTACATGTATAAAATAAAAAATACAGCGTCTTTGACGCTGTATTTTTTATTGGTATTGTTAGCACCTTCTGTCCCAACCACGACGTATAAAACGTAACTTGTCGAAAATAGGGAAATAAAAAATGAAGATTATTTTGCAAGTAAAGATTTGTAATTTGAATAATCAATCTTTTTTTCTTGAAGTTTCTTAATTAAAAATTTATGGTCGCGCTTCGGTGTGGCAACGATATATCCTTGTATAATTAAATCTTGTGTAATTTTTGAAGCGTTTTCCTTTATTGCAAGTTCACCAATTTTACCGGCAATCTTTGACGTGGCAACATCACGAAATAGTTCAGGAACGGGACTTACTAGTTCTTCTAATAATTGTTTTTGTTCATCATCCCATAAATGTCTCGTTTTATTAATATAGTGCTCTTCCCAATCTAAAATGGACATACCGTCTTCTTTCGGTAATCGTTTTAAAAATTTTCTGAACATAAAGTATCCACCGATAGACATAAGTCCTAATAAAATAACAGTCCATAATACAATAAACCAACTGAACCATCCTTCGAGCAAGTGTATCCCCCCTTAATGATTGCGGTTTTCTTTTATTCATATTATAAACAGTGAGATTCATAGAAAGCAAGAACGCTTGGTCAGTTTGACCAAGCGTTATAGTTTAAACGAAGTATAGTTGTTCAACACATAAATTATTATTATCGTCTTCAACGTACTCAATAATAAGTGTGCCAACTTTACGATCTTTATCTTCAGTTGTGAAAATAGAGTAAGAAGTAAAACGCGCTGTTGATAGGCCGCTTATATGTGTAGGTAAAGAAATGTAGTCGTTATCGCGGAAGAATTCCATTAGTTCAATATCTTCAAATTCTTTTCGGTCAACTTGTTTGTTTGTATAGCGGCGTTGAAGTTGTTTTAAAGATGCATTCCAAGAAATTGCTTTTGTGTCGTATACCATTGTTCTATCTCCTTACTGTATGTAATTATTAAGAACATACGTTCTAATTTAGTATACTCTTTTTATAAGAAAAGGGAAAGCAAAAAATAATGTAAGCTTGGATTTCCAAGCTTACATTATTGATGCGTCCGTCATAATCTCTATTTTTTATTATAAGTTACATAAGAATAAGAAACAAGATGCTATATATTATGTTGATAGTTTTCAAAATTCTGTATATTATCAATGTATTATAAGAAAAGGGAATGAGAGGGATGGTATACGTAATTTCACTTCAAGGACCGATGGCAAGTGGAAAAACAACATTGGCCAAAAGCTTAGAGCGATGTGGGCTTTCAGTTATATATGAAAATCCTTATCCAATTGTAGAAAAGCGAAAAAAATTAAATTTGGATATGTGTACAAAAGAGGGGTTTAGTACAAATCAAAAAATGTTTATTGAAGCAAAAATAAAAGAGTTTCAAAATGTGAAAAGTTCAGTCGTGATTTTTGATCGTGGGCCAGAAGATATTGAATTTTATACACTCTTTTATCCGAAAGTGATAGGGAAAGAGTGGGGTATAGAAACAGAATTAAAAGATGAATTGTATAAATTAAGAGAATGTCGTTCAGATGCAATTTTTTATTTAGATGTTTCGAAAGAGAATTTGTATGATAGAAAAAATAATGATAGGGCAAGAAATCGAAGTACATTTGAGGAACAATTTAGATTAGTAGAAGTTGAAAAAGAATGGTATAAACAATTTCCCGTAACTTATGTGGACACTAATATATTATCAGTGGACGAATTAGAGGCATATTTTATAGGGTGGCTAAGGGAGAAAAGGCTATGAAAAAAATATTATTACAGCACAAGGACATGCATTTGTACCATTTGGAATAGCGATTGCCTCTTATTTTGGGGTAGCGAATGAACATAATATAAATTTTTATAGTGGCAAGGGCAATATGATGATGGAGAAGCTCTTACCAGAAAACGTGTAAAAGCTAGCAAATGCTAGCTTTTTTTACATTGATAAATCACTAACGTTTTCGGATCGCTCCATATACCGTCATGAATTGTTAATTCATTTTCTATTTCTTCTTTTAGCCATTCCTTCATTTCGGTGTGAAGGGACATATTATCAGGTATATTCAGCGACGGAAACATGCTAGAAATATAGTTAACGATTGGAGTGGAATGATGAAAAACAAGTGCATTATGAATAATTGTTTCTTCAACAATTGGAAAAACAGATTGTAATAGATCTTTACCATTTTCTAAACAAAATGGAGCGACTGCTGGTGATGTTTTCGGTAAATCAAATGCGACTAACATTTTGTTGCACATTTCAACTATACGAGGCAATGAAACTTTAGAATTTGTTGTAGCTAAAAGGGCGCCGCCGGGACGAATTACTTTATGGAATCCTTGAATTGTTTTCTCGACATCTTTCATATGGTATAACATATGTCTTGCGATTACCCAGTCATAACAATTAGCTTCGAAAGGAAGTTTACTAGCGTCACCGAGTTTCCATTCAATCGTATTATTCGTTATAGCGGCTTCAGAAATCATGGTTTTCGATTGATCAAAGCCGGTTAACTGGCCTTTATGACCATTGTTTTGCAAAAGGGAAAGGAATTTTCCATTAGCGCACCCGACCTCTAATATTTTTTCTTCCCCTTGGAGTTGTAAATGTTCAATGACGACTTCATCTACATGCACTCGTTTCTCTTCGAAATATGTATGCGTATCGATACGTGTTTGTAAATAGTTACTAACGTTGTATTGGCGTTTTACATCATTCATTTTTTCACATTCCACCTTTATGCAAAATTGCTGGATCGCATGTGTTAATACGTCTGTTTTATTTAGACTTTCGTAATGGAGTGCCGATTCAAACCTTACAAGTAATTTTTCTTCAATTCGAAAATGAATATCCTTTCGCTTCGCCACTGAAATCTCGCCCCTTTGCATCTGTTATGTACAGAGATAATAAAGTTGTTTAATTTATAATAAAGTCGTTTAAAACATAATAAAGTTGTTTAAAAAACGCCAGTCATGTTATTCAACAATCGGGCCATTTTGTTGAGTATGAAAATGTAAATTTAAGAGGGGGTAAGAAAAAAGAAATGATGATTATAATTTTTCTTTTAACAGGTTGGATATTAAGTTGGTTTAAGTTTGATAAGTTGTTTATTCAGGCATTTAAAGAGCTGTTTAACAAAGAAATCACAATTGCAAGTTATTATTTTATGTTTTTTTGTATTGGTGCACTTGGCGACTTGATTTTATTTTTCAATGGAGATTATATAATTCGTTTAGTCAGCTAAAGGGCGCTATTTTTGAAGAAACTTTAGATTTTTAAACGACTTTATGGTTATATTTTTGAGTACAGTGAAGTATCATATATAGCAAATTAAACAACTATATTTTAACCCCGTCTTAAATTTAGAACGGGGTTATGCTTGTTTTAGGTTTTAAAATTAAATAACTTTATTGTCTTTTTACATGTTAGTGAAACTATAGCACGTCTGAAAAAAATCTGTAAATAAATTGTGTACACAAGTACAAGTATGAGAGGGATAAAAAATTGCTTGAATAATATTTTAAACTATTGACGATTTAACCGTTTTCATATATTCTTAAATTAAGTAATATTCAAATAATTCAAAAGAAATGAGAGAGTCACATGCTTCTTCAAGGAACACATCGAATTGGTCGTATGGCTATGCTGTTGGCACTTGCGGATGAGAATGAAAGTCCCGTATTATCTATTCCGAAAGGTTGGAAATATTGTACTGGGAAAGTTGGTTCTATGAATTCGCAAAAAGTAGTAGCAGCAATGGAAACAGCGGCTAAGAGCAACCGAGTTATTGAAACAGATGTTTACAGAGAAACACATGCACTTTATCATGCAATTATGGAAGCTTTGTACGGAGTGACGAGAGGTCAAATTCAGTTAGCAGACGTTCTTCGTACAGTAGGACTTCGCTTTGCGATTGTGCGCGGTACACCATACGACGGAAAAAAAGAAGGCGAATGGGTTGCTGTTGCGCTTTATGGAACGATTGGTGCACCTGTAAAAGGATCTGAGCATGAGGCGATTGGTTTAGGAATTAATCACATATGATTTGCCCATAGTCTATTAGTTAGAAGGGGGCCTTATTTTTTAGGACAGGAGTCTGTCTTAAAAAGATAAGGTCCCCTTTTGCCTTTATAAGGAGGAAAAAGAATGATTACGTTAACAGGACACACATTGACAGTTGAAGAAATGAAGAGGTTGTTACTTGAAGGTGAAGGTGTAACAGCTTGTCCAAATAGTATGCAACAGGTAGCAGAGTGCCGCGAAGTAGTTGAGAAAATCGTAGAGGACGGAAAAGTCGTTTACGGTATTACAACTGGATTTGGAAAGTTTAGTGATGTGCTTATTCAAAAAGATGATGTAAAAGCACTTCAGCACAACTTAATTCAGTCACATGCGTGCGGAATAGGCGATCCATTCCCTGAAGAAGTATCACGCGGTATGTTGATTTTACGAGCTAATACGATGTTAAAAGGAGTATCGGGTGTTAGACCACTTGTTGTAAACATGCTTCTTGAGTTTGTAAATCGTAAAATTCATCCAGTCGTTCCGCAACAAGGATCACTTGGTGCGAGTGGCGATTTAGCACCTTTATCTCATCTTGCTCTCGTTTTATTAGGTGAAGGTGAAGTGTTCTACAAAGGAAAACGAGTTCATGCGATGGTTGCTCTTACAGAAGAAGGACTTGAACCTATTGAACTTGAAGCAAAAGAAGGTCTTGCGTTAATCAATGGTACGCAGGCAATGACAGCGCAAGGGGTTCTTTCTTATATAGAAGCTGAAGCAAGTGCTTATCAATCAGAATTAATTGCATCGATGACAATGGAAGGATTACGCGGCATTATTGATGCATTCGATGAAAATGTTCATAAAGCGCGTGGTTATAAAGAGCAAGTCGAAGTGGCAAGCAGAATTCGTGATATTCTTCATGATAGTAAACTTGTGACAAAACAAGGAGAACTTCGTGTACAAGATGCATATTCACTTCGTTGTATCCCGCAAGTTCACGGTGCTTCTTGGCAAGTTTTAAATTATGTGAAAGAAAAATTAGAAATTGAAATGAATGCAGCAACAGATAATCCACTTATTTTTGATGGCGGTGAAAAAGTAATCTCTGGTGGTAATTTCCACGGACAACCAATTGCATTTGCAATGGACTTCTTAAAAGTAGGGATGGCGGAGCTTGCAAATATTTCAGAGCGCCGTATTGAACGCCTAGTAAATCCGCAATTAAATGACTTACCACCATTTTTAAGTCCAGAACCAGGACTTCAATCAGGTGCCATGATTATGCAATATGCAGCGGCTTCACTCGTTTCAGAAAATAAAACGTTAGCTCATCCAGCGAGTGTAGATTCAATTCCGTCTTCAGCTAACCAAGAAGATCACGTAAGTATGGGAACAATCGCTTCACGTCATGCGCATCAAATTATTCAAAATGCAAGACGCGTTCTTGCAATTGAGATGATCTGTGCGATGCAAGCAGCAGAATATCGCGGAATTGAAAACATGAGTACAGTTACAAAAACGTTCTATCATCAAGGTCGTCAGCAAGTGCCATCTATTACAAATGACCGTATATTCTCAACGGATATTGAAAATATCGCGCATTGGTTAAAAACGAATTATTCAATAAAGGAAAGATTGGATGTAAATGCAGCACTATAAAACGAGAAAAGGGAGAGATTGAAATGGAAAAAGTACAACAAACAATTCGTGCGGCAAGAGGTACTGAGTTACAAACGAAAGGATGGGTTCAAGAAGCTGCACTTCGAATGTTAATGAACAATTTAGACCCTGAAGTAGCTGAAAAACCAGAAGAATTAGTTGTATACGGCGGAATTGGCCGTGCAGCTCGTAACTGGGAAAGCTACCATGCAATTGTTGATTCATTAAAAACGTTAGAAAACGATGAAACGTTACTTGTTCAATCAGGAAAACCAGTTGCAATTTTTAAATCACATGAAGATGCGCCTCGCGTTCTTTTAGCGAACTCAAACTTAGTACCGAAGTGGGCGAACTGGGATCACTTCCGTGAATTAGAGAAAAAAGGTCTTATGATGTACGGACAAATGACAGCGGGTAGCTGGATTTACATTGGGACACAAGGGATTTTACAAGGAACATATGAAACATTTGGTGAAGCGGCACGTCAACATTTCGATGGTTCATTAAAAGGTACTGTAACGATTACTGCTGGTTTAGGTGGCATGGGTGGCGCACAACCGCTTGCTGTAACGATGAACGGCGGTGTTGTAATTGCTATTGATGTAGATAAGCGTAGTATCGATCGTCGTATTGAAAAGAGATATTGTGATAAGTATACAGAATCATTAGAAGAAGCATTGGCTATTGCAAACGAATATAAAGAGAAGAAAGAGCCTATTTCAATTGGATTATTAGGTAATGCAGCAGAAATTTTACCTGAGTTAGTAAACCGTAATATTATCCCTGACTTAGTTACGGATCAAACTTCTGCCCATGATCCATTAAACGGTTATATTCCAGTAGGTTACACAGTAGAAGAAGCAGCGAAGCTTCGTGAAGAAGATCCAGAACGTTACGTACAATTATCAAAAGAAAGTATGAAAAAACATGTAGAAGCAATGCTTGCAATGCAAGAAAAAGGCGCGATTACATTTGATTACGGAAATAACATTCGCCAAGTTGCTTTCGATGAAGGATTAAAAAATGCTTTCGATTTCCCGGGATTCGTTCCAGCATTTATCCGTCCATTATTCTGTGAAGGAAAAGGACCATTCCGCTGGGTAGCACTTTCTGGTGATCCAGAAGATATTTATAAAACAGACGAAGTTATTTTACGCGAGTTCGCGGATAATGAGCATTTATGTAATTGGATTCGTATGGCACGTCAGCAAGTTGAGTTCCAAGGTCTTCCATCACGTATTTGTTGGCTTGGTTATGGCGAGCGTGCGAAATTTGGCCGCATTATTAATGAAATGGTGGCTAATGGTGAATTATCAGCACCGATCGTTATCGGCCGTGACCATTTAGATTGTGGATCAGTAGCATCTCCAAACCGTGAAACAGAATCTATGAAAGACGGTAGTGATGCAGTAGCAGACTGGCCAATTTTAAATGCATTAATTAACAGTGTAAACGGTGCAAGCTGGGTGTCTGTTCATCACGGTGGTGGCGTTGGTATGGGTTATTCACTTCACGCTGGAATGGTTATCGTTGCAGATGGAACAGAAGCAGCGGCAAAACGTATTGAACGCGTATTAACTTCTGACCCTGGTATGGGTGTTGTTCGTCACGTTGATGCTGGCTATGACTTAGCGGTTCAAACTGCGAAAGAAAAAGGCGTTAACATCCCAATGATGAAATAAGGAGGCAGAAACATGCTGGACACTTTACTAATAAATATCGGTCAATTACTAACAATGGATCAAGAAGATGGCTTGTTAAGACGGGAAGCGATGAATACGCTTCCTGTTATTGAAAATGGTGCGGTTGGAATTGAAAATGGTGTAATTACTTTTGTTGGAACAGCGGAAGAAGCTAAAGGATTACAAGCGAAAGAGGTTATTGATTGCGGCGGGAAAATGGTGTCTCCTGGTCTTGTTGATCCGCATACTCATCTTGTATTTGGTGGATCTCGTGAAAATGAAATCGCGCTAAAACTACAAGGAGTTCCGTACTTGGAAATTTTAGAACAAGGTGGAGGTATTCTTTCAACTGTAAATGCAACGAAACAAGCGTCGAAAGAAGAACTTGTTCAAAAAGCTAAATTCCATTTAGACCGTATGCTATCTTTCGGAGTTACAACTGTAGAAGCGAAGAGTGGTTACGGATTGGATGATGAGACAGAATGGAAACAATTAGAGGCAACTGCACAATTACAAAAAGAGCATCCAATTGATTTAGTTTCAACATTTTTAGGTGCTCATGCAGTTCCGAAAGAGTATAAAGGAAGATCGAAAGAATTTTTACAATGGATGCTAGATCTATTACCAGAAATGAAAGAAAAGCAATTAGCTGAGTTCGTTGATATTTTCTGTGAAACAGGTGTGTTCTCTGTAGAAGAATCAAAAGAATTTTTATTAAAAGCGAAAGAGCTTGGCTTTGATGTGAAAATTCATGCAGATGAAATCGACCCTCTTGGTGGTGCGGAAGCAGCGGCTGAAATTGGTGCAGCATCAGCGGACCATTTAGTTGGCGCTTCTGATAAAGGAATTGAAATGCTTGCGAATTCTAATACAGTAGCAACTTTATTACCAGGAACAACTTTCTATTTAAATAAAGAAAGCTTCGCACGCGGCCGCAAAATGATTGATGAAGGTGTTGCAGTTGCTTTAGCTACAGATTTTAACCCAGGTAGCTGTCCAACTGAAAACATTCAGCTTATTATGAGCATTGCGATGCTGAAACTGAAAATGACACCAGAAGAAGTTTGGAATGCGGTAACAGTGAACTCATCTTATGCCATTAATCGAGGCGATGTAGCTGGGAAAATTAGAGTTGGTCGTAAGGCGGATTTAGTTTTATGGGATGCTTATAATTACGCTTACGTACCGTACCATTACGGCGTAAGTCATGTAAATACAGTATGGAAGAATGGGAATATCGCATATACAAGAGGTGAACAATCGTGGAGCACGGCCACTATTTAAAGAAAAATGCAAAGTTTATCGATCGGGAAGTGACGAAATGGAGCGAAATGATTAAAGATTGGGAGGAAGGCGTAGAAATATTCGGTGCTGCCTTAATTGGAGCACCCCTTTCTAAACCATCTATTAGTCATTCAGGAGCATGTTTTGCACCAAAAACAATTCGTTCAATGTTGGATGCATATAGCACGTACGCAATTACAGAAGAACACGATATGAAAGAAAGTGTTCTTCATGATTGTGGTGATATTACGATGCATGTGACAGATATAAAAGAGAGTCATAACCGAATTGCGAAAACAGTTGGTCACTTGACGAAAGTAAATCCGAAAATGATACCAATCGTTCTTGGTGGTGACCACTCAATTAGTTTTCCGAGTATAACTGGTTTTGCAAATAGTAAAGGGAAGGTCGGCATTATTCAATTTGATGCCCATCATGATTTACGTAATTTAGATGATGGTGGTCCATCAAATGGTACACCGTTCCGTAGTTTGCTAGAAAATGATGTGATTACAGGAAAACAACTCGTTCAAATTGGGATTCGTAATTTTTCAAATGCACGAGCGTACCATGAATATGCAAAAGAGCATGGCCTGACAGTGTATACAATGAAAGATGTAAGAGAGCGAAAAATAAAAGATCTTATTTCAGAAAGTATTGAAGTATTAAGAAAACAAGATGTGACTTCTATTTATATTTCTCTTGATATGGACGTACTAGACCAAGCGTTTGCGCCAGGCTGTCCAGCAATTGGCCCTGGTGGGATGGATAGTACAACTTTACTTGATGCAATTGAATTCCTTGGTAAAGAGCCACTCGTTCAAGGGATGGATATAGTAGAAATTGATCCAACTCTTGATTTTAGGGATATGACGAGTAGAGTAGCTGCGCAAGTGATTATGAGTTTTCTTTTAGCGCGAGAAACGATTAGTAAACAGGTTAGTATATAAGCGAAAGATCGTGTGTGAAGTTTTGAAGCAACCGTTTTTGTCATTATATAAAAATACATCGCTATTTATATGTAGTGATGTGTTTTTTTGTTTTACAAGGTATATAAAATTGGAGAAAATGGGTGTGGAAATGTAACAAAATCGCGGGTTTTTTAGTGTTTCTGTACAGCTTGAATTTTTATGTGTAAATAAATTGACATAGAAAATAATTTTGTGATATTATAAAAATTTTGCTAAAAAAATAAATGTGTGTTAAGATTGAGAAGGTTACCATATATGGAGGTGGATTATTTGTTTCAAATTGGCGATAACATCGTTTATCCAATGCACGGAGCAGGTATAATTAAAGCCATAGAAGAAAAGGAAATCTCAGGAGAAAAAAGACAGTATTATGTTATAAAAATGTCGGCTAGTAATATGGAAGTAATGATTCCTATGGGGAAAATATTGAGTTCAAATATACGACCAGTTACAGATATAAAGGCATTAACAAACATAATAGATATTTTTCAGCATGGGGAATCAGATAGATTACTTACGTGGAAACAAAGGTATAAATTGAACACTGATAAAATAAAAACGGGTAAAATACAAGAAGGTGCTGAAGTTGTACGTGATTTATTACGTATGCAGAAAGAAAAAGCACTTAATGCAAGCGAAAAGAAAATGTTAGATAACGCACATGAATTTTTGATTAGTGAGCTGGGATTAATTGAAGGTATCACAGAAAATCAAATAAAAAGCTTTTGTTAAGATTCATTGTAGATAATGTATTACATCCCAAAAAAGATCTTGAATTTTTTGGGAATATAATTATAGAAAATCAATCATTTCAAAGACATTCAACTCTTTCAAACCACTTTTAGAGCATTAACCTCTTTTGTTATTACTACAATTTAATCCATTTTTATTTTTTAATTTCTTTTACGAATGTTCGAAGTTTAATTAAATAACTCGATAAAATAGTTACTTGATTTTTGCAATCCTGATTCACACTGGCACGGACGAGGAGCCGTAAGGATGAAAGAGAGGTAGGGCTTTCATTGTTTTAGGTATATAAGTTATTATTTTTAGAAGAATACTGAACCACTCCCACTTCTATTGTTAAGAGATTTTCCATATGTGAGGAGATAATAATTGTTTATTTTCTTTATTTAAAAGAGATAAACGAATTGTTAGCCTTATATGGTCAACTAAAAAAGGTTTCCTAATTAGGAAACCTTTTTAATTTTTGTTTTTATCATTCTATTTGTTTAATATTCGAATCTTTAATGGTAAAGACGTATAAATTGACGTTACTATCTAAAAGTAAGTATGATGCGATTATAGTTAGATTTTTTTAGGGGGAAGAAAAATGACAAGTTCAAATAATAAAGCGGCAAGTATTTATGAAGGAACAAATATAAACGCTTGGGGGTCTTTTGAAAATATTGAAGAAACGAAGTTATTTCATCCGATTCAAATTGGATCTTGGTCTCTTCGTAATCGCATAGCGATGGCACCGATGACGAGATGTTTTGCAAATAATGAGACTGGGGTAGTTGGTACTGATGTAGTAGAGTATTATCAAAAACGTGCTGCTGATGGGATTGGATTAATTATTACAGAAGGAATTGTCATTAGCCCGAGAGCAAAAGGGAATCCGGGAGTACCAGGTATTTATACACAAGCGCAAATTGATTCTTGGAAACCTGTTACAGAGGCAGTACATAAAGAAGGCGGAACGATTATTGCTCAAATATGGCATGTTGGACGTATGAGTCATCACGAAATAATTGGTGGTCAAATGCCGCAAGCACCGTCTGCTATTGCTGCGGAGGGTAATGTTCCGCGTTTTCGTAAACCGTTTGATACACCAGAAGCAATGACAATAGAAGAAATAAAAGAAGTTATCGGTCAATATGCACAAGCCGCAAAGAATGCGATAGAAGCTGGATTTGATGGTGTAGAAATTCACGGTGCACACGGATATTTAATTGACCAATTTACTTATGAATTTGCGAATAAGCGTACTGATAAATACGGCGGGGACTTAAAACAAAGGTTAACGTTTATGAAAGAAGTTGTTCAGGCTGTAATTGAAGCAGTTGGAGCTGATAAAACGCTTCTTCGCTTCTCTGCCTTTAAAGGTGATAATCCTACTTATATGTGGGAACATCCTGAACTTGCAATTGAAACGTTTGTAAATATGTTTAAAGAAGTTGGATTAACGATGATTCACCCTTCAACGATGAATTATACGCAAGTTATTGCTGACGGTAAGAATTTTCATCAATTAGTAAGAAAGTATTGGGATAGTACTATCGTAGGAGTAGGTAATTTGAATCCGAAAGAGGCAGAAGAAGCACTGCAAGAAGGAACAATTGATGTAGCGGCGTTCGGAAGACCATTAATCGCTAATCCAGATTTTGTGCAGCGAATTAAAAATGCTGAAAGTTTGGTTGAATATGACGCGAAAGAGCATCTTGCTACGTTAGTGTGAATAAGGATAAAAAGAGAACACATGGAGTGTTCTCTTTTTATTATGGAATTTCATATATAGGGGGAAGCGGAATGAGTGAAGCGCTACTCATTATTATTAGTATATTGCTCTTTTTGATGCTACTTTTAATTGTCTTTTTTATCATTACATTTTTTATTAAAAAACGGACGCATCATTCTATATTAAAACTGCATCCATACTTAGGTAGAATGCGCTATTTACTCGAAAAAATAGGTCCGGAATTTCGGCAATATTGGTTTGATCATGATACTGACGGAAAGCCCTTTTCGCGCTACGATTTTCAAAGTGTTATGTTTCTAGCAAAATACCGTTCTGAAATACTTGGTTTTGGATCAAAACGAGATTTTGAGGAATCTGGCTATTATATTGCTAATACATTATTCCCCACATTAACAGATGAATTAAGTGTGAATCTCACGCAAGAACGTGAGGGGAAAAAATATATGATTCATAAAGAAGGGTTATTTTCAAGAAGAGAAAAATTGACAGCGGATACAACAAACCTTTGGTTGTATGAAGAAGAAGATGCAATTATAGTGGGCGAAAATCGTAAATATCCATGGAAACTGTATGGGATGTTTGGAGCGTCAGCGACATCTTACGGTGCGATTGGAGAAAATTATATTTTATCAGCTGGGTTTGGTGCAAAAATGGCAGGTGGTTCGTGGATTAATACTGGGGAAGGGGGCGTCATTCCAGAACATTTACATACGGGTGCAAATATCGTTGCCCAAATTGGTCCGGGATTATTTGGATACCGTGACGAGGACGGGAATTTTTCGATGAAGGAATTTATGGAGAAGGCGAAAGAAAGTAATATTAAAGCGTTTGAATTGAAATTTGGGCAAGGAGCAAAAATACGTGGTGGTCATTTAGAAGGACAGAAGGTAAATGAGAAAATCGCTTCCGTTCGGAAAGTACGAGAAGGAGAAACGATTAATTCGCCAAATCGTTTTTCATTTATTAGTAGTGCCACAGAGGCTTTATATTTTATTCAAGATTTACAAGAAAACGGTGGTAAACCAGTGGGCATGAAAATTGTAATTGGTCAACAGAAGCCTTTGGAAGATTTATTAAAAGCAATGAAAGAATTAAACATCTATCCAGATTTTATTACAATCGACGGTTCAGAAGGTGGATCAGGGGCAACATATAAATCGATGGCAGATAGTATGGGGCTTCCGCTTATACCGGCATTACTTACATTTATTGATACAGCAAATCATTACGGTGTCAGGGATAAATTAAAGGTGTTTGCCTCCGGGAAATTAATCACGCCAGATAAAGTAGCGATTGCTTTAGCTATCGGTGCAGATGCCGTAAATTCAGCACGTGGATTCATGATGGCAAGTGGTTGTATTATGGCACTTCAATGTAATTCAGGGCAATGCCCATCTGGGGTTGCAACTACGAATCCACACTACCAAAAAGCATTAGATCCGTATGAGAAAAAATGGCGAGTAATGAACTATGTTATTAGTATGAGATATAGTTTGTTTTCATTAGCGGCAGCAGCAGGGGTAAAGAGCCCGCGCCATTTAACGAGAGAGCATATTGTGTTTAAAGATGAGATGGGGAAAGTAGTTCCACTTTCGGAATTGTTTCCTTCCGTAATTGGGAAGTAAATATGTAGCTGAACAAAAAATAATCAAAAAAGTCATACATTTGTATGGCTTTTTTGGTTATGGGAAAAGTAGAAATTTATTACATGAATGTTCCCGCTTTTTGGTTGCTCTTTTTCAAACAAATTATTTGATGGAGATGAGTTATCAGAATATTGTTTTTGATGAAAAAATGAAACGATATCTGCATTGACAATAAAAACTAATTAGACTATAATAAATCTCGAATTCAAGATATTTTTTGAAGGATAGTCAAAATCATAAAATCAATATTTAAAATATAATCATAAGAACTGTAGTTTTTTTGTCGATTATCTCGAATTCGAGATAATTTTTGAACTAAATGAAATGTGTTAGTTTTTTAGAGAGATACCTCAATTTTGTAAAAGATAGTATTGCGGATTGAACTTTATCATATGGACAAAATGAATAATGAATTTTAGCGAATAAACGTTTTTTGTAATGAAATAAAAAAAGGGGTGGAGAAAGTGGAAAAGAAAACGATGGGAATTCATCACATTACAGCAATCGTAGGTCACCCACAAGAAAATGTAGATTTTTATGCAGGTGTATTAGGATTGCGTTTAGTAAAACAAACAGTGAATTTTGATGATCCAGGTACGTATCATCTTTATTTTGGTAATACAGGAGGAAAGCCTGGAACAATTATTACGTTTTTTCCATGGGCAGGTGCTCGTCAAGGTATTATTGGGGACGGTCAAGTAGGCATTACGTCTTATGTCGTACCAAAAGGTACAATGGAGTTTTGGGAAAATAGATTAGAAAAATTCGACGTACCGTATACAAAAATGACTCGGTTTGGAGAACAGTATATAGAATTTGATGATCCACATGGTTTGCATATAGAATTAGTTGAAAGAGAAGAGGGCGAATTAAATAATTGGACTTTTGGGGAAGTTACGCCAGAAGTAGCAATTAAAGGATTTGGCGGTGCTGTTCTTTTATCTGCACAACCTCAAAAAACTGCTGAATTGTTAGAGCATGTTATGGGTCTTGAGAAAGTAGGAGAAGAGGGAGAGTTTATGCGGTTCCGTTCTTCTGCTGATATTGGAAATATTATCGATTTGAGATTATCAACAATTGGACGTGGGCAAATGGGTGTTGGTACAGTTCATCATATTGCTTGGAGAGCGAGTGATGATGCTGATCAATTAGACTGGAAAGAGCATGTGTCTCGCTTTGGATATGGTGTAACCCCTGTACAAGACCGAAACTATTTTAACGCAATTTATTTTAGAGAACACGGCGAAATCTTATTTGAAATTGCAACAGACCCTCCTGGTTTTGCCCATGACGAATCTTTAGAGACGATGGGTGAGGAGTTAAAATTACCGGACCGATACGAACAACATAGAAAACAAATTGAACAGACACTCTTACCATTTGAAGTGAGAAATCTAGATTAAAGTGATTGAAAGGGGAAAAGGAATATGATGAAACATGTTTTTCAAAAAGGAAAAGATACATCAAAACCAGTATTGTTATTGCTTCATGGTACAGGAGGAAATGAATTAGATTTATTACCGCTTGCAGAAAGAATTGATCGGGAAGCTTCTGTATTAAGTGTTCGTGGAAATGTATTAGAAAATGGGATGCCTCGTTTCTTCCGCCGATTAGCAGAAGGTATTTTTGATGAAGAGGATCTTGTTTTCCGTACGAAGGAATTAAATGAATTTTTAAATGAAGCAGCAAAAACATATGAATTTGATAGAGATAATATCGTAGCTGTTGGGTATTCAAATGGAGCAAATATTGCAGCGAGTTTATTATTCCATTATGAAAATGCATTAAAAGGTGCCATTCTTCATCATCCAATGGTCCCAAGAAGAGGGATAGAACTTCCTAATTTAGTAGAGAAAGCAGTGTTTATTGCTGCTGGAACAAATGATCCAATTTGTTCACCTTCTGAGTCAGAGGAATTGAAGGTGCTATTAGAAAATGCAAATGCTAATGTAACAATACATTGGGAAAATAGAGGGCACCAATTAACGATTGGTGAAGTAGAGAAGGCAACGGAATGGTATGAAAAAATGGTTTCACAGGCATAAATATTAGACTAAATCGAGTGTAAAATCATAAAGATTTTATACTCGATTTTTTTGTTGCAATTTAAGGGGTTAAAAGAGAATAGGAAAGTTATGTTAAAATATAAAGAAAATGTAGAATAATGGAGGGGGACTATTAGATGTCAAACTACGAAAATGAAGAAATGCTAACGGGAGGGAATGTCTCAAACGTATATCGTTCGGAAGATACTGTTCGACGAGAATTAAAGCAAGGCAGTACCAAAATTCATAAGCTATTAAATCATTTGGAAAACAAAGGTTTTAGTTATGCACCAAAGTTTTTAGGTATTGATGATAAAGATAGAGAGATATTATCATTTATTGAAGGAGAAGCTGGTAATTACCCTTTAAAAGAGTACATGTGGTCTAATGATGTTTTAAAAGAAATAGCGAAGATGCTCCGTCTTTATCATGATGCTGTGAGTGATTTCCCGTTATCAGATGATTGGAAACCGATGGATAATACTCCAAATACAATAGAGGTTGTATGCCACAATGATTTTGCAATATACAACATTATTTTTAATAACGAAAAACCAGTAGGTATTATTGATTTTGATGTTGCTGGTCCTGGACCCAGACTTTGGGACATAGCCTATACTCTTTACACTTGTGTCCCATTAAGTAGAGTGTATTATAAGGAAACAGGTGCGGCGGTTTATTATAATTCATTACAGCATGCAGACCGCATAAAGCAAAGAGTTAAATTGTTTTTTGAGTCCTATAAAAGTGATGGCATCGCCGAGGATTATTTGGAGATGGTACTTCTACGATTAGAAGGATTATGTAAATACATGAAAAGAAAAGCACTAGAAGGCGATATGAACTTCCAAAAGATGATAGATGAAGGGCATCTTGAACATTATGAAAATGATATTCAGTTTATTCGTAAACATGGAAAAGAGTGGATTTAATAAAATAAATCGTATACAAAAATAAAGCTCAGAGTCATATAGGGACTTTGAGCTTTTTAGTGTAGATGTTTTCCACAATAACTGAACTACTTATAATATCTTGTAGATGTATAGTTAAGAGTTTGTTACAGGATGAGCTGTAGCAATCGGTAATTGGATATCGACAGTTGTTCCTATGTTTAATTCACTGGAAATGAATAATTTCCCGTGATGCTCTTGAATGATTTTATAGCACATCATTAAGCCAAGGCCAGTTCCTTTTTCTTTCAAGCTATAAAAAGGTTCGCCAAGACGAGCCATGCGCTCTTCAGGAATCCCACAACCTTCATCCATAATGCGTATTGAAACAAAATCATTTTCTAACGAAGTTGTTTGAATGAAAATGTTACCACCATCAGGCATCGCCTCGATTGCATTTTTTAATATGTTAATCAAAACTTGTTTTAATTGATTACTGTCACATTGAATGTCAGAAATATAATCGAAATGATCCATGATGATATGAACGCTATGCATAATTGCTGTTGGTAAAATAAAAGTTACAACTTCTTCAATTAATGTTTGTACGTTGCATGTATGAATAGATAACACTTGTGGTTTAGACATCGCCATAAATTGGCTTGTTATAGATTCCATTTGTGAAATTTCACTCAACATAACGTCCACATACCATTTATTTTCCTCATTTATTTCTGGATGTAATAACGTTAAAAATCCTTTTAATGAAGTGAGCGGGTTTCTAATTTCATGGGCAATTCCAGCTGTCAGTTGTCCTACTACTGCAAGTTTTTCGGATTTCCGTAATAACTTTTCAGTTTCTTTTAGTTCGGTAACGTCTCTTCCCATCACTATAAGACCTTTGCGTGAGCCATCAGGATGGAAGAGTGGGACTTTTGAAATGCTTAAAACTAGGTCGAAATCATTTCTATGTATAATAAATTCCTCTCCGTGAAGAATTTGTCCTTTTTGCCATGTTAGTTCATCGACTTCTTCACAATGCAAAAAAGATTCGCGGTATGCTTCGTTATATTGAATGAGTTCATTATCTCTTTTTCCATGATAAGGAACGTTATGGAAATTGAAACAAGAAAGCGCATAGTCATTCGCTTCAAGCCAGCGTCCTTCATGATCCTTAAAAATAACAAATGCAGGCATTGAATTCATTAATGTGCGTAATCGTTTCTCACTCTCTTGTAATGCTTTCTCAATTCTTTCTGATTTTTCAAGGGGTTTCATAATGGCGTATACACCTGTTAAACGGTTTTTAACAAAAATAGGAACTAATTTTGTTACGACATCTAGTAAATATCCGTCTTTATGATAAATAGAGACAATATACTCTTTTTGATTGTCAGCTGCAGCATTTTTTATGTATTGTAGCACTTGATCAGAAATATGTGCTTCTAAAATAGAAGTGATTGTTTTCCGCTCTAATTCGTTAGAAGTATAACCTAATATTCTTTCCGCAGAGGGGTTAATATGTAAAATAACTCCTTCTAAATTCAATGAAATAATACTATCAGGGTTATGTTCAAAAAGAGATGCATACATTTCTGCTAAAGAACGATTTTGTATATGGTTTCGCAAGCGCTCCGATACGTTTGGGTGACGCTTTTTTTGAGTAGATGAATGTTTTTTACGACTCATAATATTTCCTCCGTACAACTAGCATCTAAAAAAGATGAATCTAGTACTAACTATAATATAGGTGCAATGTGTATTTCTATAAAAAATGGAAATTATATAATAAATTTTCTTTTTTATTTTTAGTGGAAGGTAAAAAAAGGTAGTAATAAGAGAATCTTATATTGCTTTATTAATATTTTCTAAGTTACATGAATGTATTTTCGTTATAACATTAGAATAGAAGAGGGGGAAGGAATATGAAAAATTATATTCAAGGAATTGATCATGTACAAGTAGCGGCGCCAGTAGGATGTGAAGAAGAAGCACGAGAATTTTATGGTAATAAAATTGGTATGGAGGAAATTCCAAAGCCGGAGGAATTAAAGAAGCGTGGTGGGTGTTGGTTTAAGTGTGGAAATCAAGAGATTCATATCGGAGTTGAGCAAAACTTTAATCCAGCTAAAAAAGCGCATCCAGCTTTTTATGTTTTGAAAATTAATGAATTTAAACAAGGGTTAATAAAGCAAGGTATTGAAGTAATAGATGATCATGCGCGACCAGATGTAATCAGATTTTACGTGTCAGATCCGTTTGGAAATCGAATTGAATTTATGGAAAATAAAAACTAGGTGGAGATCCATCTAGTTTTTTACACTTTTCTAAACAATCCTAATACTTCAACAGTCTCCGTAATATTAACGAATGCATGAGGATCAATTTCCGAAATCGTTAGTTTCATACTTGCTAATTCTTCACGTGAAACGACTGTCATAAGTACACGTTTTTTCTCGTTTGAATAAGCACCTTCACCATCAAGTAACGTAATTCCGCGTACTACAGTTGAAAGAAGCTTTTTTTTCATTTCTTCCGCTTGATTTGTTACAATCATAAGTGTAACTTTACGATGTTTCGTATGAACGGCATCAATTACTTTACCAGTTACATAAATTGAAAGTAAGCTTGTAAGGGCAACATCCCAAGTGAAGAAAAATCCTGCAATGACAACAACAACAGTATTTAATGCAATAAGGAATCCACCAAGTTTAATATCTCGCTTACGAGATAACAACATACCGATAATATCAAATCCACCAGTCGAACCATGGCAGTTAAAGACAAGACCGATACCAGCTCCGGCGATGACACCGCCAAATACAGATGATAAAAGTGGATCTGTTGCTACGACTTTTACTGGAACATAGTATAATGCAACAGATAATACAATTACAGAAACAACCGTGTTAAAAATTACTTTTTTTCCAAGACCTATGTATCCTAAAATAAGGATAGGTAAGTTCAATACAAAGTTAATAATACCTGTGTTTACAGGGGTTACAATCCCTAAAATAATAGCAATTCCGCCAATTCCACTACTTAAAATTTTATGGGGGATAAGGAAAAGATTAAAGGCAATTGCGATAATAATAGAACCAAAAATAACACCAAGAAATCTGACCATCTCTTTCCCGTCCTTCACTAAAAAATCATATTATTTCAAGATTATATATGAAATTGAAAGTTTTAGGTAAAAACAGTTTATTTCGGAAAATTAGATTAATCTAAACAATTTGAGTATTTGATGATTTGGTAATTTGAAAGGGGATACAGATATGAAGATAACAACATATCAACAGAAAAGTCCTTTAAAACAAGAGTGTGAGGATTCATTTTTTTGTAATGAAGATAAAATGATTTACGGTGTATGCGATGGAGCAACTCCGCTCGTCCCGTTTTGTGATGAAGAAGGACATAATGGAGCATACATCGCTTCGCATTTATTTGCAAGTCATTTTACTTCGTTACGGGAGATTAATAGTTTACAAGGTGAAGTTGCAAAGGCGAATGAATTATTGCAAAACAAGATGCTAGAGTACAAGGTTGATACGAGAAAAAAAGACCATCTGTGGTGTACATGTATTGCAGCAGTTCAAATAGAAGGCGAAAAACTTGAATATGCACAGTTAGGTGATTGTATGATCGTTGCAATACTTCAAAATGGGGCGATGAGAGTATTAACGAAAGATACGGTTCAAGGAATTAGTAAACGTGCAAAAAAGAAGAGAGAGGAAGATAGAGAAAAGGGATTACCTGTACCTGAGGAACACGTTTTTCAAGATGTTCGGGAGCAGTTAAAATACAATCGCTATCTTGCAAATATGCCAAACGGCTACTCAGTTGCAAATGGGATGAAAGAAGCTATGGATTATTTACAATATGGTGAATTACAGGTAGCTGAAGTAAGTGGGATTTTTATTTGTTCAGACGGATTGTTTCACCCAGAGTGGTCGTTAGAACAAACTGTAGCATATATAAGAAAGAATAGTATAAAAGAATATGTAGCAATCATTGAAAGGTTAGAAGGAGAAAATAGAATAAGGCCAGATGATAAAACAGTTATTATGATCGATTTGTAAGAGGAGGATGTTCATATGGAAATTAAATGTGCAA
Source organism: Bacillus sp. FSL P2-0099 (assembly GCF_038007445.1). NCBI lineage: Bacteria > Bacillati > Bacillota > Bacilli > Caryophanales > Bacillaceae > Bacillus > Bacillus sp. FSL P2-0099. The sequence continues at coordinate 3,524,378 of NZ_JBBOXE010000001.1, read as the reverse complement.
ATTTAACATTTCAAAATGAGTTAGTTCCTTTAGAAAAAGTAAATAAACTGATCATCCACCATACGTCAGAAGATGGCTGGGATGTGTATAAAACTCACGAATTTCATCAAAAGGTAAGAGGATGGAGCGGGATTGGTTACAATTATTTTATTGAAGAAGATGGAACTGTAGTCGAAGGGCGAGGTTTACATATTGGAGCACATGCGAAAGATAATAATAGTGACACAATTGGAATATGTATGACGGGAAATTTTGATAAATATGATCCAAATACTGCACAAATGAATTCATTATATTCTTTATGTAAAATGTTTATGAAGCAGTTTGCCATAGAGAAAGGAAATATACTCGGCCATAGGGAGTTAGAAGGGGTTACAAAAACTTGTCCAGGAAATCGCTTTTCTATGGTAGAGTTAAGAAAAGTATTATCTTAAATATAGAGGAGTAACGAATGATGATGAACATAAAAATACCGACTGATAAAAAAGAAGAGCTTGTAGCACAAATTCAGCAATTTTTCGTTGAAGAAGATTTAGATGAAATTGGACGTTTCCAAGCAGAACGTTTAATAGAGGAAATGATAAAGTTAGTAGGACCATTTGCATACAATCAAGCAATTGGAGATGCAAGAAAACTTGTAAGTGAGAAATTAACAAATATTGAAGAAGATTTGTATGTGTTAGAGAAGAATGAAGGGAAATAAAAAAAGACTAGAAATTCTAGTCTTTTTTTATTTGATTAGCAGAAAAAAACATGGAGAAAACACGGAAAGGACATTGGAAGTACATCTTTTATTTTTAGAATATTCTTAGTTTTAAAATACTTTAGAAAGGAAGATTGTAATGAGATTAACTCCAAGAGAAATTGATAAACTGCTGGTAGTTGTTGCGGCTGATTTAGCGTATCGACGAAAGGAGAGAGGGCTTAAGTTAAACTATCCAGAAAGTATCGCTATTATTACGTATGAAATTTTGGAAGGAGCAAGAGATGGTAAAAATGTAGCGGAATTAATGGAGCTTGGAAAAAATATTTTAAGTGCTGAAGATGTTATGGATGGTATTGCAGACATGATATCAGATATTCAAGTTGAGGCAACTTTTCCTGATGGAACAAAATTAGTAACTATTCATCAACCAATTCATTAAAGGAAGTGAATGTTATGATTCCAGGGCAATATATCCTTGCGAAAGAAGACATAGTATGTAATGGAAATAAAAAAGCAACGAAAGTTAAGGTGTTAAATCAGGGAGATAGGCCGATTCAAATTGGATCTCATTACCACTTTTATGAAGTGAATGAGGCGTTAAGGTTCAATCGTAGTGTAGCAATTGGACAACATTTAAATATTCCAGCGGGTACAGCGGTAAGATTCGAGCCTGGGGATGAAAAAACGATTGAATTAGTTCCATACTCAGGGAAGCAAGAAGTATATGGATTTAAAAATAAAGTGGATGGCGATATTCAATCTTACAAAAAAAGAGGGAGATAGCATGAGTTTTAAGATGTCACGTAAACAATATGCTGATTTATATGGTCCAACTACAGGAGATTCTATTCGTTTAGCGGATACACAATTATTCGCACATATTGATCGAAATTACACGGTATATGGTGATGAAGCTGTCTTTGGTGGAGGAAAATCAATTAGGGATGGTATGGGACAAAATTCGCAACTTACAAGGGAACAGGGTGTTGTGGATGTTGTTATTACGAATGCAATTATTATTGATTATACAGGAGTATATAAAGCGGATATTGGTATAAAAGATGGAAAGATTTCAGCAATTGGTAAGAGTGGTAATCCTTCAGTTATGGATAATATTGATATCATCATTGGAACATCAACGGAAGTAATTTCTGGTGAACGAAAAATCGTTACAGCTGGAGGTATTGATACACACGTGCATTTCATATCCCCACAACAAATTGATACAGCATTAGCTTCAGGTATAACAACTTTAATTGGAGGAGGAACAGGACCGGCAGAGGGTACTAAGGCAACTACAATAACGCCTGGATCTTGGAATTTAAGAAAAATGCTAGAGGCAGCAGAAGCTTTTCCTATAAATATTGGGTTTTTAGGGAAAGGAAATAGTTCAAGTTTACCTGCCCTGGAAGAACAAATATTTGCAGGAGCTATTGGATTAAAAATTCATGAAGATTGGGGAGCGACTTCTTCAGCAATTAATCACTCGTTACAGATTGCTGATAAATATGATATTCAAGTTGCTATTCATACTGATACGTTAAATGAATGTGGTTTTGTGGAAGAAACGATAAAGGCTATTGATAATCGTGTTATTCATACGTACCACACTGAAGGGGCTGGTGGTGGGCATGCACCAGATATTATAAAGATTGCTGCACTGAATAATATTTTACCTTCTTCAACGAACCCGACCTTGCCATATACAGTGAATACGTTGGATGAACATTTAGATATGCTCATGGTATGTCATCATTTAAAAGCAAATATTCCAGAAGATGTAATGTTTGCGGATTCAAGGATTCGAAAAGAAACAATTGCGGCAGAGGATATTTTGCAAGATTTAGGGGTTTTCAGCATGATTAGCTCTGACTCGCAGGCGATGGGAAGGGTTGGAGAGGTTATTATTCGCAATTGGCAAACCGCCGATAAAATGAAAAAGCAGATTGGTAGTTTAGAGGGAGATAAAGAGTATAACGATAATAATAGAATTCAACGCTATATAGCTAAGTATACAATTAATCCAGCTATTACACATGGGATTTCAGAATATGTCGGCTCTATTGAAGCTGGGAAATATGCAGACCTTGTAATATGGGATCCTCAATTTTTCGGTGTTAAGCCAGATATGGTTTTGAAAAACGGGATGGTAGTGATGGCATTAATGGGAGACGAGAATGCTTCGATCCCCACACCACAACCATATTATGAAAAAAAGATGTTTGGTGCATATGGAAAAGCGGTACAGTCAAGTTCGATTACATTTGTATCTAAAGTAGCTTATGAGAATAATATTAAAGAAAAATTAGGTTTAAATAAAGTTGTATTACCTGTTAGAAATACGAGAGAGATTTCTAAGCAAGATATGAAGCTGAATAATGCAACACCAGAAATTGAAGTAGATCCGCAGACATATGAAGTTAAAGTTGATGGACAAGTTATTACGTGTGAAGCAGTAGATGTATTACCTATGGCTCAAAGATATTTTTTATTTTGATATAACGGAGGAGATAAAATGATTATTGAAAAAATTAATAACAACGTATGCAATATGAATGATTTTGCAAATACAAAAAAGCATCTTGATAGAATATTGATTTCTAGTGAGCTTTTACTAAAGAGGGTTCAGAAATTATATTCAGAATCTGGTTTTGAAATTGGGGTGTCTTTAGATAATGGAGAAACATTAAAGAACGGTGATATTTTATATGAAGATGAACATCGTATTGTATATATTGAAGTGTTACCAGAAGAGGTAATTGTAATTACTCCAACGTCAATAAAAGAAATGGGAATTATTGCGCATAACTTAGGAAATAGACATTTGCCAGCACAATTCGATGAAGGGTGTATGATTTTGGCGAACGACTACTTAGTAGAAGATTTACTCAAAAAGGAAGGTGTTCCTTATCAAAAAGAAAATAGAGTATTACCCAAACCGTTCAAGCATGCTTCACACAAACATATTTAACCTACTTAACCTACTCCAAATTAGTGATTCGAACTTCCCAACAGGAAGTTTTAGTCACTCTTTTGGATTAGAAACATTTATTCAAGAGGGACAAGTTACAAATAAAGGAGAATTTTTCAAATGGATTAATCGATATGTAAAAGTGCAATTAACACACACGGACGGCTTAATTTGCAAATATACTTACGAAGCCACTAAGAATAATGATGGAAAACAAATTACATTTTTAGATGATTTAATAACAGCACAAACATTGCCTTTTGAATGTAGAAGAGCAAATAGAATGATTAGTAAAAGTACTTCTAAACTATTGTGTGAACTGTTCTCATTTGCAAATTTAAATATATACAAAGAAGATGTTATGGGTAATAAATTACAAGGTCATCCGAGTATCGTATACGGAATATTAGGGGCGGAATTGAAAATGACAATAGAAGAAACGCTCTTAGTTTTCTTATATTCAAGTGTTGGAAGCATAATTCAAAATGGTGTGAGGGCCATTCCTCTTGGACAAACAGATGGTCAAAAACTATTACAAGAATGCCATGAATTGATCTGTGAATCTATTGATAGAATTCAAATACTTTCATTAGAGAATTTTGGATTGAATGATCCTGAATTCGAAATAAATCAAATGCAACATGAAGATGTAAATGTAAGAGTCTTCATGTCATAGGGAGGAAAAATAAAATGATAAAACCTATTAAAATTGGTATTGGTGGCCCCGTAGGTGCTGGGAAAACAATGTTAGTTGAAAAGTTAACAAAATATTTAAATACAGATTATGAAATTGCAGCAATTACAAACGATATTTATACGAAAGAAGATGCAAAGATTTTATTGAAAACGGGTGTTTTACCAGAAGATAGAATTATTGGTGTAGAGACAGGAGGGTGTCCACATACAGCAATTCGAGAGGATGCTTCTATGAATTTTGAAGCAATTGAAGAGCTCATGATTAGACATAGTAATTTAGATATTATTTTTATTGAAAGTGGGGGTGATAATTTAGCTGCCACATTTAGTCCAGAGCTAGTGGATTTTTCAATTTATATTATTGATGTAGCACAAGGAGAAAAGATTCCTCGTAAAGGTGGACAAGGAATGATCAAATCTGATGTATTTGTGATTAATAAAACGGATTTGGCACCTTATGTAGGGGCTGATCTTGGAGTTATGGAGCAGGATACGAAAAATTACCGACATAATAAACCATATTTTTTTACAAATTTGAAGGATGAGGAAGGCTTACAGGGATTAATAAATTGGATGCGACAAAACATCATGTTAGAAGGATTGAAGAAATGAAAGCCCCTACAGGTGTCTTAAACATTGATGTGATGGAAAAGAGACATAAAACGGTACCTATTAAGGTTTATCATAAAGATGCCTTAAAAGTAACGCAGCCAATATATTTGGACGATTATGGTAGAGCATATTACTATATCATGAATTCTGGTGGAGGTTATTTAAAAGGAGACTTTTATTCTATAAATATAAATGTTCATGAAGATGCGAAAACATATATAACAAGCCAATCAGCAACGAAAGTTTACAAGACTCCAAATAGTTATGCTTTGCAAGAATTGAATGTTTATATTGGTGAAAATGCTGTTATGGAGTATTTACCAGATCCGTTGATTATGTACAAGGATGCAGCATATAAGCAAAAAACAAATATATATATGCAAAATAATTCTACATTGATTTTATGCGATTCAGTTACGCCTGGTTGGTCTCCAAATATGGAGAAGTTCACATACCAGTATTTTGATTCGCTAACAAAAGTATATATGGAAAACAAACTTGTAGTTTACGATCATCTATTGTTAAACCCTTTCAAAGAGTCGTTAGATCAAATGGGAATATTAAATCAATATTCCCATTATGGTACTTTCATGGTTATTAATGAGAACATTACAAATGATTTAATTGTAGCATTAAAAACTTCGCTTTCTAACACTAACAATATGAAGATTGGAATATCTTCTATGCCATGTAAAGGCTTTGTCATACGCATACTTAGTCATAATACAGAGGATATGGAGTCTATATTTTTTCAGTGTCATCGTTTTGTTAGAAAGAATTGTCTGCATGAAGAATTAACATCCTATCGAAAATATTAAGTAGGAGAAGGGGATACTATGACTAATGTGGGATTATTATTTGTCGGTGCAGTTCTATTTATGAATGCACTAGCAGCTTTTAAACTCATTGATAGCAAAAGTGTAGGGTACTTCAATTTATTTGTAGGGGCATTACAAACTTTGACACCACTATATTTATTATTTACAGGAAGTCAATCTAATGAGTGGACTATCCTATCTAATGGAACTATTTTTTTATTTGGTTTTACTTATTTATATGTTGGCCTTACGAATATATTAGAACTTGATTCTTCAGGTGTAGGCTACTATTCTCTTTGGGTTGCTATTATTGCAACGGTTATGGGAATAGCGAATCAATTACATGAGAGTGGAAGTCTACAAAGTACAATAATTTGGTTCTTTTGGGCGTTCCTTTGGTTTTTATTTTTCTTGCAAGATGGGTTGAAAAAGAAGATTCATATTTATGTAGGGATTGTTTGCTTCATTGAATCTTGGATTACTGCAACGATACCAGCCCTGTTAACACTTACAAATAATACAGGCATGTTAAATGATTTTGTAATTATTTTAGTGACTATTATAACGATTGTAGTTTTTATGATGGCACTTTTCTTTTTCAAGAGTATTCAATCTAAAGTAGAAAGGGTTAGTAACTATGTGGAAAAGTGAACTGAAAAAAGCAACTAATTTTTTTGTTATTATTATATTTCTTCATGTGCTTGGAATTCTCTTATTATTACCTGCACTGTATAAAGGCAATAGCATAATTGGAATGGCTATTATTGCATATTCTTTAGGATTGCGTCATGCGTTTGATAGTGATCATATTGTCGCAATTGATAATACTGTTCGGAAATTAATTGAAAAAGGTAAAAACTCACAGGGGGTGGGGTTTTACTTCTCATTAGGACACTCTACTGTAGTATTTGTGATGATCGTATTAATTGCTTTAATTGGAAAAACAGCAAAACATGGAATGGAGAGTTTTTCTACTATAGGCGGTATTATCGGCACAATTGTTTCTAGTACATTTCTTATTATTATTGGGCTTACCAATCTGTTGTACCTTATTAAAGTGTTACGAAGCCAAGAGGATAAGCAACCAGAAAACTTAGGATTTATATATCGTTTCACGCAGCGCTTATTTAGGTTTATTGATAGTCAAAAGCAATTGTATATGATCGGTTTTTTATTTGGGCTTGGTTTTGATACAGCAAGTGAAATCGGATTAATTGCTCTTTCTACAGTAACTGCAACAAGTCAATCTATCCCGCTTGTAAGTATATTTGCTTTTCCCATTTTGTTTGCTGCAGGAATGTCGTTGATGGATACATTAGATAGTACATTCATGAATACGAATTATAAGTGGGCAATGGAAAATAGTCGAATTAGAAATTCATATAACGTATTAATTACCTCAATATCTGTTATAACGGCTTTTTTAATAGGGGGTTATCAACTATTATCTTTACTTATTGAAAGCTATAATTTACAGGGACCGTTTTGGAATCTCATTCAGGTAGTTAATTTTGATTATTTGGGTATATGTCTTGTTGTATTCTTTATTATTTCTCTTATTGTTTTCGCTGTATGGAATAGAAATGCATTTAAAGAACCACTTACAAAGAGTATAGAGAAATAAAAATATACCGTATGATATTTGGTTAATTATGTATATAAGCTGAACTAAAAAACACGTCAGATGAAAATGCATCTAACGTGTTTTTTATTATTTATGTTCCTTATATTCATGTGCTTTTTCTTTTATATTACCAACCGTATCTTTAGCAGTGCCTTTCACCTTATCCCATTTTCCCTCGGCTTGTAATTTTTTATTGTCAGTTACTTTCCCGACAACTTCCTTTACTTCACCCTTTACCTTATCAATGGCACCTTCTACTTTTTCTTTTAAACCATGATCATGTTTAGTCATACATTTCTCCTCCTTGTAGTTTGAGTAGACTTCTCTTTTCATATTGCAAGTTGAATGATGTATCTGGTAATAGCGTAACAAATTTAGTTTGAATATTCAAATGAGTAACAGGATAGAAAGGTAATTGTCATAAAATGTATACATTCGTAATAGAAAGAAAAAGAAAGTTAATTATATGTCTTTCGCAGTCCATATTGATTTTGTATAAGCAATTTTCATATGGGCACGTTCCATATTATTTTGACTGCCGCTACCGAATCTTGCTTGTCCAACTATTAAATTACAATTGGATTCAAGAGCGGTCTCAATTCGTTTTTGAATTAATACGGTATGACAACCTTTACGTTGAAATTCTGGCAAAGTAGCAGAAGCAGCTAATGAAGCAACACCTTTATTTATATAAAGTACCCCTATACTAGCAGGAGTGTTTTGAACTTCGGCTATGAAAAAATGCCATCCTGGTTTATTGTAAAGAATTTCATTATTTTGACGAACACCATTTTTTGTAAAGGACGGCATATTAAATCCACGTATATAAATATCTGCAAAAGTATGAAACTCATTTTCTTTCAGTTTGCGTACTGAAATGTTAGAAGGGGGAAGCGGAAAATCTTGTCCCGGTATACTATATAAAGCGGTATGGAAGCTAGATTGATAAAAACCTTTTTTAGATAAGTATTGAAATAGTTCATCTGTACCTTGCGCTGGTGTAATTTCAAAACGACAAGGGATTTGTAGCGATTCATAATAAGAGATGATTTCATCTATCGCATCTGTATTTGTATATGTAATGCCTTTTACCGTATTAAAAGCAGGACCAGCAATTACTTTTGATGAAAAGGCAGTAGCACTCCCGAATTTTTTCATTTGTATTTGCATTGGATTTCCGCTCATCGCTTGCAGTGCCGCTAATCTAGAAGAGAGCATATCTATTTCTGCGTTTTCAATTTCTTGTGCTGCATTGAATGTCATAATAGTACTCATAAGATTCCTCCGTCAATTAATATAGTTCATAGTACATATACGATTTTTGTTCTGAGATTCCTGTTGAAATGTAAGAGAATAAGAGGTTTTTTGGAAGGGAAATGGAAGTGAACTGTCGAAGGGAGTAGAAACAGATTAAAGGTGGTGCTCTCATGAAACAGAAAGACGTGCAGACATGCTCTCATTGCGGTTCTCATAACATAGGAGAAGGTGAGTTTATCGGTTATGCACAAATACGGAAAAAGGAGACGATGTTCACATCTTCACCAGTGGATGCTTATATTTGTACAGATTGCGGGAATATCCTTTTATTAAAGGTACGGAATTATGAAAAGTTTAAACAGAAGCCGTTATGATTGTTGAGAAGTGGTCATATCCAGCGTTGTATACGAAACGTCTTATATTAAGGGAAATTAATATGAGTGATATTTTACATATATCCGAGTATGCTTCGGATAATAAATTAACAACTTATACTGTATGAGATGAACATCGATCGTTAAATGGTACGAAAAAGTTTATTTATGAAATCATGGAACGATATGAGAAAGAAAAAGTCGCTCCTCTTGGAATAGTATTAAAAGAGAAGCAGAAACTCATAGGGACATGTGGATTTATAAGTTATGATTCAACTATACATAAATCGGAAATTGCATACACCTTGTCGCGAAAATATTGGGGGAAAGGACTAGCTACCGAAGCGGCGTTAGCTTTTTTTAGTTATGGATTTAATGAGTTACATCTTAATAGCATCGAAGCGGGATGTAATTCAGAAAATGAAGCAACTGAAAGACTAATGAAACGTTTAAATATGGAGTATGAGTGTACGATTCAAAATGATTTGTTTGTAAAAGGTAAATATCGTGATACGAAAAGGTATTGTATATCCCGAGAAAGATATAGGAATAAATGAAATATGTCATAACGAAAACTCCTTTAAATGAATAAGGGAGTTTTTTATTTCTATAACAATAATTACCTTTAATTGTTATAATTGGTTATTGAGAGGGGTTGTTTTATTAACGCCATAATCATAGAAGAAAAACAGCTAAAACGTATACAAAACCGCCATATAACATAATCGCAACCGTAAGTTGACAAAGTGCAACCGCAGGAAGATAGAGATAGGGGCAATGTTTACATACAATTTAGTTAAGAAAACAAGGGGGACACACATATGGGATTTGGTGAGAAACTTTTTAAATTAAGAAAGGAAAAAGGCCTTTCTCAAGAAGCATTAGCTGAGAAATTAAACACGACAAGGCAAGCGGTTAGTAAATGGGAAAACGGTCAAGGTTTTCCAGAAACTGAAAAGCTAATAATGATTGGAAATGTATTTGAAGTATCGCTTGATTACTTATTAAAAGAAACTGCTGAGCAAAGTAATGAAAAGGAACATGGTTATTATGTAAGTAAGGAAATGGCAGAAGGGTATATAGTATATGGGCAAAAAATTTCTAAATATATCGCATTAGGGTTTAGTTTGCTTATTTTATCTACAATACCGTATTTATTATTCAAAGAAGATCCAACAATGTCTACATTCCTTATCATTATTATTGCTGTCCTTGGAATTGGAGCGATTATGGTACCTGTAACGATAGAAGAGAGTCGATACAATGTATTGAAAAAGGAAGAACTACTATTTGATCCAAACTTTTTAAAAGAATTGACAAAAAGATATGCGACTATTAAAAAGAAATATGCTGCAGTAGTAATTGTTGGACTTTGTTTCATAGCAGCGGGTGCAATACCATTTTTGTTTGAGAAAAAGCATATCACTTCAGGAGAGTTAGTACAGTATTATCCTTACTGTGTGGTTCTTATTGCAATTGGTTTTTATCTTTTTGTTAGTGTTTTAGGAGTATTAGAAACGTACAGAATTTTAGCGGAAAATAAAGAATATAGCAATCGTTTTATCTTTAAACTAAAAAAGAAAGTGAGAGAAAAAGTGGATAATTTTTAATAGGAGAAAACGTGTTTTAATTCGTTTTTTTATTAAAAGCTAAGATAGGAGTGGAATGATGTCAAACCTTTTAGAAATTGAAAATTTGAGTAAATCATTTGGAAACAAAGTTGTTTTAAGAGATGTATCATTCAGTGTGCCGTCTGGATCAATTGTTGGATTTATTGGTGATAATGGAGCAGGTAAATCAACAACATTTAAAACAGTACTACAATTAATTTCTAAAGATAGCGGTACAGTAAAAATATTTGGTGAAGAAAATATAAATAAACATGCCAAGATTAAGGAAAAGATTGGAGTCGTATTTGATGCTATGAATCTACCGGCTCATCTTACAATAAAACAACTAAATAAGGTTTTTGAAAAGATGTTTGAATCTTGGGACATAGAAAATTTTTATCGATTAGTTCATTCTTTCTCTTTACCTACTGATGAAAAAGTAGGTGAATTCTCACGTGGGATGTCAATGAAACTATCCATAGCTGTTGCATTGTCGCATAATGCAAAATTATTAATCCTAGATGAAGCGACGGGAGGTCTTGATCCTTCATCTAGGGAGGGCGTGTTAGAGGAATTAAAAAGTTTTGTGAGTAAAAGTAATGGTGGTATATTACTTTCTTCTCATATTATGAGTGATGTAGAAAAAATAGCTAGCCACCTTATCATTATAAAAGATGGAGAAATTTTATTGAATGAAGAAAAAGATAAGGTTTTGGACAGTTACGCCATTGTAGATGTTGATGTGGAACAACTAACTTTAATCAACAAAGATATAGTTGTGGCAAAGAGGAACCATGGTTCTTATTTCAATGTACTCGTATCAGATGTATATAAATTACCAAGTGGGATTGCTCATAGAACCATCTCGATAGAAGAAATGAGTGTCTTATTAACGAGGAGTGAAAAATAAATGAGAGGTTTATTATTGACAAACTATTACCTAGTGTATCGAACTTTCTTTATGTTCATGGGAATAGCGATATTGGGAGCGGGATTCGTGTTTTATTTTGGTGATGCTTCAATGTACCGTTTAATTGCTACGTTCATTATCTTATTTGCTGCGATTCCTGCACTTGAAGTTATTAAATATGAGAGTAAGTCGGGTTATGAAAAGTATGTACTTACTTTACCGGTTACTAGAAGTAATATTGTGCAAAGTCACTATTTTTTCTATTTTTTAGTTGTAATTATTGGTACCTTATTATCTTATGGCGTATTTTATGTATATGGTTTAGTTTCAGATACACCAATTGATGATGGTATATTCAAGAGTGTTTCTTTAGGGACTTTCATCATTCTTAATGCCGGAGCAATAGCCTATCCACTCCTCTATATTTTTGGAGCAGAAAAATCTGATGCTATTACAATTGGAGGCGCATGCGGGGGACTTGTTACTTATTTTGGATTACAAAGTGTAATTGGCTATCTAATAGAACAATTTCCAATATCAAATTTAAATTCATCTGTATACATTTCAATTCTATATACAATATTTGGCGTTATCCTATATATCTTTTCTTTTTTTATTTCGGTATTTATATATCGTAAGAAGGAATTTTAATAGATTCTCTCCTAGTATTTTCTGAATTATTTCCAAAGAAATAATTCAGAAAATACAGAAAAAATATCGTAATTTTTTGTAGAAGTCTGTTATAATGAACAAAATGAAAACGCTTTAAAGGGAGGATGTAAACAATATGATGATGAATGTACCTCTAACGATTAGTTCTATGATGGAAAGGGCAGAAAAACTATTCCCAAAGAAAGAAATCATTTCACGGACGCATGATACAGTTACGACCTTAACGTATAAGCAGCTAGGGGAAAGGACACGAAGGCTTTCCAGTGCGTTAAAAAAGCTTGGGATTAAAGAAGGCGAGCGCATAGGAACGTTAGCATGGAATCATCATCGACATGTGGAAGCATATTTTGCTATTCCAGGTATTGCTTCCGTTTTACACACAATTAATATTCGTTTATCTCCTCAACATATTTCATACATTATTCAACATGCAGAAGATCGAATTTTACTTATTGATGAAGATCTCGTACCACTTGTTGAAAATATTCAATCACAATTATCAACCGTACAAGCCTACATTATTATGACTGATAAAGACGAACTTCCAAAAACTACACTGCAGCCTGTATATCATTATGAAAAGCTATTAGAAGAAGGCGATTCCAATTTCCAATTTGTAAAAGATATTGATGAAAATACACCTGCTGGTATGTGTTATACGTCAGCGACTACAGGGAATCCAAAAGGTGTTGTTTATACACATCGTAGTACAGTTCTGCACTGTATGGCACTTGGTTTAGCAGATACGACAGCTTTATCAGAAAGTGATGCGGCAATGGCTATTGTACCAATGTTTCATGTGAATGCTTGGGGACTTCCTTTTGCAGCCACTTGGTTTGGAACTAAACAAGTTCTTCCAGGACCGATGTTTACTCCGAAAATTTTATTAGAAATGATTCAAGCTGAAAAAGTAACGATAGTAGCAGGTGTGCCGACAATTTGGCTCGGTGTATTACAAGAGTTAGAAAATAATAGTTACGATTTATCTAGTATAACGAGAATATTATGCGGTGGTGCTGCTGCACCGAAAAGCGTTATTAAAGCATTTGAGCAAAAATATAATGTTCCTTTCGTACATGCATATGGTATGACTGAAACAAGCCCGCTCGTAACACTTGCACGTTTAAAAAGTTATGAAACAGAATTATCATATGAAGAGCAATTAGAAATCCGCTCAAAACAAGGATATCTTGTCCCTGGTGTAGAGATGAAAGTAGTCGGTACAAACGGTGAAGTGAAGTGGGATGGTACTGAGATGGGAGAGTTATGTTTACGAGCACCTTGGATCGCTGAAAGCTATTATAACGATGATCGTACTGTCGAAGGATTCCGAGACGGTTGGTTATATACTGGTGATGTTGTTACAGTTGATGAGGAAGGCTGCGTGAAAATTGTTGATCGTACGAAAGATGTTATTAAAAGCGGGGGAGAATGGATTTCTTCAGTGGATCTTGAAAATGCTTTAATGGCACATGATGCTATATTTGAAGCGGCTGTCGTTGCAATTCCTCATCCGCAGTGGCAAGAACGCCCAGTTGCCTGCGTTGTTCAAAAGAAAAATAGTACGGTTACAAAAGAAGAAATATATGAGTTTTTAAAACCGCAGTTTGCGAAGTGGTGGTTACCAGATGATATTGTATTTATGGAAGAAATACCGAAAACATCTGTTGGGAAGTTTTTAAAACAGGCACTTCGAAAAGAACTTGAGCATTTGCATAAAGAGAAATAATTGAATTTATATTTGTAAACCAATATTAAAAATAAGTTGACAAAAAGCTAGTGAAAAGATAATATAACTCCTATAATATGTTACCTAAAAATCATTTTAAGTTTACAAATGGGAGAAGCAAATATGAATACAAAAAACTTAGTTTTCGTCGCTTTATTTAGTTCTATTATGGGAGTGTTAGGATTAATACCCCCAATTGCTCTTGCTATTACACCAGTTCCGATTACATTACAATCACTCGGTGTTATGCTTGCTGGTGGATTGTTAGGATCACGTCTTGGTGCGTTAAGTCAGCTTATTTTCTTACTTATAGTTGGAGTTGGAGCACCATTACTTGCTGGTGGACGCGGTGGTCCAGGCGTATTTGTTGGGCCAAGTGCAGGATATTTACTTGGTTATATCGTTGGAGCGTTTGTCATTGGTTATTTAATTGAGCGTTTACGTGAAGTTTCTATAATAAAGGTATTATGTATTAATATAATTGGTGGTATTTTCGTAGTTTATGTATTTGGTATTATTGTACAAGCTTTCTTTATGGATGTTTCTATATGGCAGACGATGAAAGTAAGTGCCGTATTTTTACCAGGTGATTGCATAAAAGCGATTATAGCAGCAATTCTTGTAACGAAATTACATCGTTCATTGAAACATATTATTACGCCTGCTCTCAAGAGTGGGAAATATACAAATGCGGGATAAGAAAGAGAAGAAACACGTTTATTGCGTGTTTCTTTTTATTATTTTGTAAAGAAAGGACGTCTCAAATGGGGATTACAAAAGAATATAAAAAGTATGCCTCTTTACAAACAAATAAAATAGCAATAAAGGAAAATGATCGAGTATTAACATATAAAGAGTGGTTTGAGTCAGTATGTAAAGTAGAAAACTGGTTGAATGAAAAAGAATCGCAGAATAAAACGATAGCAATTGTATTAGAAAATAGTATGGAGTTTTTACAACTATTTGCGGGTTCCGCGATGGCTGGATGGGTTTGTGTGCCGTTAGATATAAAGTGGAAAGAGGATGAGCTCAAAGAAAGAATTGCAATTAGTAATCCGGATGTGATTGTGACAGAGCGATATAAGGTCAATGATCTACCGGATGAAGAAGGAAGAGTAATTGAAATTGATGAGTGGAAAAGAATGATAGAGAACTATCTTCCTACATATAATCCTGTAGAAAGTGTACAAAATGCTCCGTTTTATATGGGATTTACATCAGGATCGACTGGGAAGGCAAAAGCATTTTTACGTGCACAACAATCGTGGGTTCATAGTTTTGATTGCAATATACATGACTTTCATATGAAAAAAGAAGATTCTATTTTAATAGCTGGGACGCTCGTTCATTCTCTTTTCTTATACGGGGCAATAAGTGCATTGTTTTTAGGGCAAACGGTACACATAATGAGAAAGTTTGTACCAGTTCAAGTGCTATCTACTATAAGGATAGAGAATATTTCTGTAATGTATACAGTTCCTACAATGCTTGAGTCTTTGTATAAAGAAAATAAAGTAATTGAAAGTGAAATGAAAATTATTTCGTCAGGAGCGAAATGGGAAGCTGAAGCAAAAGAGAAGATGAAGAATGTGTTTCCTTATGCAAAAAGATATGAGTTTTATGGTGCGTCTGAGCTAAGCTTTGTAACGGCATTGGTTGATGAAGAGAGTGAAAGAAAACCGAATTCAGTAGGGAAACCTTGTCATAATGTACAAGTTCGAATATGTAATGAAGCAGGAGAAGAAGTACAGACAGGTGAGATAGGAACTGTGTATGTGAAAAGTGATCAATTTTTTATGGGCTATGTATCGGATGGAGCTATAATCCCGCAATTGTCCGAAGGTGGCTGGATGACAGTGCAGGATGTGGGCTACCAAGATGAAGAAGGCTTTATATATATTGTTGGTAGAGAGAAGAATATGATTTTATTTGGAGGAATTAATATTTATCCAGAAGAAATAGAAAGGGTATTACAGACACATCCAGCTGTTGAAGAAATAGTTGTGGTTGGTGTAGAAGATAGTTACTGGGGTGAAAAGCCTGTCGCTATCGTAAAAGGAAGTGCTACAAAGCAACAATTAAAGAGTTTTTGCTTACAACGATTATCATCTTTTAAAATACCGAAAGAATGGTACTTTGTTGATGAAATACCTTATACAAATAGCGGGAAAATAGCTCGCAATGCAGCAAAAAATATGATTGAAAACCGGGAGAAGATATATGAATAGAGCGGTTATTGTAGAAGCGAAAAGAACACCTATTGGTAAGAAAAATGGGATGTTGAAAGATTATGAAGTTCAGCAATTAGTAACGCCGCTTCTTACGTTTTTAAGTAAAGGAATTGAGAGAGAAATAGACGATGTCATATTAGGGAATATTGTGGGGCCGGGAGGGAATGTTGCAAGATTATCTGCTTTAGCGGCAGGACTTGGTTATCATATTCCTGGTGTAACGATTGATAGGCAATGCGGCGCTGGATTGGAAGCGATTCGCACCGCATGTCATTTCATTCAAGGCGGCGCAGGTAATTGTTATATTGCAGGAGGAGTAGAGAGTACAAGTACATCACCTTTTCAAAATAGAGCGCGATTTTCACCAGAAACAATTGGTGATCCAGATATGGGATTAGCGGCTGAGTATGTTGCAGAGCAATATAACATAACAAAAGAGATGCAAGATGAATATGCTTGTCTTAGCTATAAAAGAACGCTGCAAGCATTAGAAAAAGGATATATACAAGAAGAGATATTACCTCATTATTTTAATGGATTATTAGATGAATCTATAAAACGAGAAATGAATTATGAAAGAATGATTAAAAGAACAAAGCCCGCATTTTTGAAAAATGGTACAGTAACGGCAGGTAATTCGTGCGGTGTAAATGATGGAGCATGTGCTGTTCTTGTAATGGAAGAGGGGCAAGCCCGAAAATTAGGATACAAGCCTGTACTTCGTTTCGTTCGTAGTGCTGTAGTTGGCGTGGATCCCAATCTTCCAGGGACTGGTCCGATATTTGCGGTGAACAAATTATTAAACGAAATGAATATGAAAGTAGAGGACATCGATTATTTTGAAATAAATGAAGCATTTGCTTCAAAAATTGTTGCTTGTGCAAAGGAGTTACAAATTCCTTTTGGAAAATTAAATGTAAATGGTGGAGCAATTGCGCTCGGTCATCCGTACGGTGCATCTGGAGCTATGCTTGTGACACGTTTGTTTTATCAAGCACAAAGAGAGCATATGAAATATGGAATTACGACGTTAGGAATTGGTGGTGGAATAGGGCTTGCGCTATTATTTGAGAAAGTAGAAAACTAGAAAGGGACTAGTTTTCTACTTTTTGAGGAATATAAGCATTACTACCAGGTTTTGCTTTTATTTCATTCCAAGCAGCGATAGCATCAGCTTTTGATTTCCCTTTGTTATTTGGATCTTCGAAAAAGTCGCGAGTGAAACGATTGTATTCAAACTGCGCGCTGATAGTTGTTTTGTATGTAGGATCTTTTTTTCGTTCGTTTTCTTCATACCAAAACGTTATCGCGTCTTCATATGTTTTTCCAACATTCTCTTTAAAAAATTTTTGAAGAGCTACTGTAAAGCGGAAGTTTGCTCCGATTTTTTCTTTGAAAAAAGAACGAACATCTTCGCTACAGCGGTGATTGTTAGTAATAATCGTTTGAAGAGAAAGTTCTTTATAAGAGAGGGAAGCTTTACTCACCTTTTGACTAGAGCTGTTTTTTAATATTTTACCAGTATGTAAATAATGTGAGATACGCTCGGTTATTTCAATCTTAGAGCCACTAGCTGACAAACCATGCTCACGACAAAATGTTTGGAGTTCTGCTTTTAACCAATAAAAGTTTTGGAAATCTTCAAGTGATATAGACTTTGTTAAAGGTGGACGCATAGATGTAACAACTTCTTTCTTCCATAATTTTCTTTAATTATAAAACATATGTTCTTTTTGTAGAAGGATTAATTTGTAAATATAACGGGAAGAGGAGATTACATATGGAAAGTGTAATGCAAGTTCGTGTTACGGGAATTTTAATTGAAGATGAAAAAGTATTGCTAGTAAAGCAAAAAGTTGCTAATCGCAATTGGTCTTTACCTGGGGGAAGGGTAGAGAATGGTGAAACGTTAGCAGAAGCGATGATTCGAGAAATGAGAGAAGAAACAGGATTAGAAGTTAAAATTAAGAAGCTACTCTATGTTTGTGATAAACCAGATGCTAGTCCATCTTTATTACATATTACGTTTCTGCTTGAAAGGATTGAAGGTGAAATTACGCTACCATTTGTACATCATGAATTTGATCTTAATCCAATTCATGATGTACAAATGGTAGCGATAGAAGAATTGAGTAGATATGGTTTTTCTGAGAAGTTCATTAAACTTGCATCTGAAAAGTTCTTGAACGCAGGAAGTTATCAAGGGTTAAAACAAAATATTGGTTTGTAAACATAAGAGGAGGCTGTTATTTTAGAACAGCCTCCTCTTACTCTATAAGTTGTGTTTATTGTCGTATTTTGTTGGGAAATCGATATTTTTTATAGAATCGTTCATATAATTTCATTTACTGTACTACTGTGCACGAAGAAGAAAAGAGAAGTGGATGTCACACAGTTCAATGACATCCACTTTATAAAATAATCTACACTTCTGACTGTAAAGAAGAAACAAGTTGATTTAAAAATTCGTTCCCACTCATAATTGCTTTCCCACCACCACGAGCACTCTTTTTATTGCCTCCGCCTTTGCCTTCAATTGTAGGAAGGGAATCTTTTAAAAGTGTATTCATATCGAGTGTCACTGCTTTACCACAAGCGAGAATACATTGTAATTTGTCCTCATTTTCAATAACGAAATATGTAATTGCGTGTTCTTGTTGTTCCGTAATAATAGCAGCTAGTTTTGCGACTTCTTGCATAGAGCGATTTGTAAATGCTCGAGAGATAAGTGTTCCAGCATATATTTCTGCAGGTTGTTGTAATAGTTCATTTGCTTCTACAAATAATAGTTTTTCATTCATTGCTTGTACTGCCTTTTCGTTTTCTTTTTGAGAGGTAAGAAGTTGTGCTACTTTTGCTGGAATATCAGTGTCGCTACTGTTCAATTGTTTAGAAACATCTTTCATAATTTGTTGCTGTTGTCCCATTAATTTAAGAGAGCGCCAACCAGCGATAAATGTTAATCGTATACCACCTTTATTGCGCTCCCATCCTAGTACTTGAATAGGGCCTACTTCACCTGTATGTTTCGGGTGTGTTCCACCACAACCGTTGTAGTCATAGTTTTCGATGATAACAACCCGTATATTTTCTGTCATAGTTGGTTCTTTGCGAAGGGGGAATGCTTTGGCCTCTTCTAAGTTCATCCATTTAATACGAATAGGGTGGTTTTCAAAAACAATTTGATTAGCAATTTGTGCGGCCTTCTCAACAGTTTCTGTAGAAAGATTGGCAGTTTCTAAATCAATGGTTATAGTTTCTTTTCCAAGATGGAACCCGATTGTCGGTATGTTAAAGTGATCCCAAAAAGCAGCGGATAAAATGTGCTGAGCTGTATGTTGTTGCATATGGTCAAAACGGCGCTCCCAATCTATTTTACCTTCTACTTCTTCTGTATGTAATTGTTCTATTATGAAATGACGAATTTCTCCATTTACTTCTTCAACGTTAATTACCGGAATACCATTTAAAGTTCCAGTGTCATGTGGTTGTCCGCCGCCTGTTGGATAAAATGCAGTTTCATTTAAGACAACATATAAGTTTCCTTCTGTATCATGCTCTTGTTTTATAACTTTAGTAGTAAAGTCTTTCTTATAAGCGTCGATGTAATATAATTTTTTCTCCAATTTTCTTTCCCCTTTCGTGTTAGCTAGTTTCATTGTAAAGCAATTGAAATTAGTTTCCTAATATTTCAGAAGAAAGAAACTTTTTTTAGAATTTTCTTGCTATAATAAGAAGAAAATGCGGGGGGGAATGAAAATGCCATATGAAAACGGCGTAGATAAGTTGCTTAGTTTAAGCAGAAATATTTCCGAATTATATCGAGAATTAAATGAGATGACCCGGATTTTAACGGATTGTAATCGAGAAAGTGTGAAATTTGATCGGTTATATGTAAAGGAGTTACTTTGGAAAAAAGAAGATGTCATAGAGAAGTATGAACAATTACTCGTCCAGCTTTGTATTAATGAATGCTTTGATTTGAAAAGTGTAATTACTGGCGAATATAAGTATACATATGAAGAAGTAGAAAGCATTGTTTTAGAATTTAATGAAAAGTATAATGTAGCTATTTTAATTAAAGATGTTTGTAAAGAACTACAGTTTACATACGGAATTGATATGGAAATAACGAGAACAGCTCGGGTATAAACATCTCAAGTGTAGAAAAAGGAAAAAGAAAGCAGATCCTTTGCTTTCTTTTTTTATGTAAGAAAAGGGAGAGTAGGTTTAAAGATGAAGGGGAAGTTACAAAATATTCATCCACTTGGAATGAGTATCATTATAGGGACATTATTTGCTAGGTTTGCAACTTCAATGAGCATTCCTTTTTTAGCGATTTATTTAACGACTGTTAAAGACGTATCGGCTGGAATGACCGGTGCTATCATTGGAACGAGTGCGCTTGTTGGAGTGTTTGCTAGTTTTATTGGAGGCAATTTATCGGATCGATTTGGTCGAAAGATGATTATAATATGGTCCATGATTGTTTGGGTGTTTGTATTTATAGGATTTTCAGTTGCAGATCATGTTTTGAGTTTCTTTCTATTAAACGCTTTGAATGGATTATGTCGTTCTTTTTTTGAACCGACATCAAGAGCTTTATTATCAGATTTAACGAAACCAGAGTATCGTTTACTCGTATATAATTTGCGTTACGGTGCAATAAATGTTGGAGTAGCGATGGGTCCACTTGTTGGATTACAGATTGGAAGTGCAAAATCAACGATTCCTTTTTTAGTAGCCGCTGGAGTGTACATTTTATATACAGTTATATTAGCGTTTCAATTTAAGAAATATCCACTTGATAAAAAGAAAGTAACTACAGAAAATCCGGTCACAATGTTAAGTGCGGTTCGGATTTTGCGAAAAGACATAGTATTTTTAGTTGCTTTAGTCGGAATCATTTTGAGTAATAGTGGTTTTTCACATTTAACGACGACACTATCTCAATATTTTGCAAACGCACATATATTTCAAGATGGAGTAAAGTTGTTCTCATATATGCTAACTTTAAATGCGGTTACAGTAGTAGTTATTCAATACCCTGTTATTCAAATGTGTAAAAAGTATACGCCGTTAGCATCTATTATGGTTGGAACGTTATTTGTGAGCGGGGGATTGTTTGGATTTGGACTAGTAGAATCTATGTTAGGGGCTGCTATATGTACAATTATTTTTACATTCGGAGAAGTATTAATGTTTTCAATGACAGATGTATTTATTGATGAGATAGCTGTTTCACATTTGAAAGGGACATATTTTGGAGCTATGGGCTTTTCAGGAATTGGAGTAGTAATTGGTCCTTGGTTTGGCGGGATACTTCTCGATCATTATGGATATCAAAATGGCTTTATAGTATTTTTAACATTAGCTATATTTTCAAGCATAGCGTTCCCAGTTCTTTTAGTGACAAAAGGTTTAATGAAAAAAAGATATATTAGAAATTCTAAAATAGAAATACATGCGAAATAACATGAGCCCGAGCAAACTAAAATGTTGCTCGGGCTTATATTTATATCAATCGTTAATTCGAAAAAAGACTTTCTCTTCATGCTTATTGGCAACTTCGTTTTTGGAAATATGAATGGCTAAATATCCATTCTCTAAACAGGCTAGCATCTTGTTATAAATGATATTAGTAGGTAAAGGAACAATCCGCTGTAAAGAAGTGTTTTTATAAAGTATACAAATGTTTAGGCCTGTCTCCATCTTTTTAATGAGTACATTTTGTGCAGTTGCATTTGGTACATCTGTTTCCAAAATGTATTCTTGCTCTGTTTCACAAAGGTCAATATGAATTTGATTTGGAAAACTAAAGTTACTACAAGAATCAGAACAAAATTGATCCATCCATTCTTCGAAACCATCAACATGAAAAAGACAATCCTTCTTTTTCTTGCCCATGAAAGACACCCTCCGTAAAATCTCAATTCATACTATGTTATGCATGAATGAAATGGAGGTGAAGAACAAATAGAAAAATATAAACATTTTATGTGAAAGATACAGTGTGTGTGAATACTTTTGCTTTACATATCATGATGTGCATGATTTTTTTGACGTGAATGATTACGATTTTTAACTTTGTGAGATCCACTTAAAGGTTCGGGCTGTCCAGAAGATTGCCCTTTTTTCTCGTTTTGACGATTAGATTGATTATTGTTTTTACCCATTGTATTTTACACCTCCTCTCCCTATTTAGAATGAGAGAAGTTTGCGAATTTATACGAGAATGTTTTTTGAGAAACGGGTAAAGATAAGTAGGACTAACTCATATAGGAAGGGGAAAGTGTTATGCCATATCATAAAGATAAGCAACAGGCTTTTCAGGCTGCGCAGCAAGGGGTTGTTCAAGCGGAAAATATATTCAATAATATTGTGAAAAATGACCCGAATTACGGCCATGATTTAAAAGAGTTACGCCAAGAAGTGCAAGAGGCGTACGAACAGATTCAAAATGCACTTGAAGTAGCATCAGAAACGCAGCGTCCACAACTTGAGCAATATGAAAGTAATCTCCAAAATATTATGCGAAATGTAGATCAAATAGAAAAGTGAAAAAGGTTGTTGTGAATTCAACAACCTCATTACTTTTAGTGCTACTATGCTGAAACGAAAAATTATTCTATCAATTTTTTCTTTAATTTGTGCAGTACATATATTTCAAGTGGACAAAGTGGAAGCTAAAATGTTGTTAAGAAAAGAGCTAGAGCCAACTGGCTATGTAACATGGGAAGTGCCAAATAATGAAAAAATTATCGCAATTACATTTGATGATGGACCGGACCCAACTTATACACCGCAAGTATTAGAGTTATTACGTCAATATAAAGCGGAAGCGACTTTTTTTATGATTGGCTTTCGAGTTCAGCGTAATCCGTACTTAGTAAAGCAAGTGTTGAAAGAAGGGCATGAAATCGGAAATCATACGATGAATCATTTGTATGCGAGTAATTCATCAGATGAAAAGTTAGAACATGATATTTTAAATGGAAAGCAATATTTTGAAAAATGGGTGAAAGAACCTTTATTGTTCCGTCCACCAGGTGGATATATTAATGATGCTGTATTTACTACGGCAAAAAGAGCTGGGTATCAAATTGTTCTATGGTCATGGCATCAAGACCCTCGTGATTGGGCGAATCCAGGTACAGAATCCATAGTCAATCATGTTGTGAAAAATGCTAAAAGTGGAGATATTGTACTGTTGCACGATGGAGGAAGTGATCGTAGTCAAACAGTGGCGGCATTAGCAAAAATTTTACCTGAGCTGAAAAAGCAGGGTTATCGATTTGTAACAGTTTCGGATTTGTTACGTTATAAACATTAGAGAAAATCCCAAAAGGTATACCTTTTGGGATTTTTCGTTACTGATTCTTTTTTCGTTTCTTATTATTTTGTCGCTCTGCCGGAGTTAAAGGTTCATTTGCGAACTCTTCATTATAGCCAGTTCCTTGCCCTTGGGCGGATGCAGCATTCATTCCTGAAATAATATGATTGGCTTTTCTTTTACCCATTTTTCTCACCTCTATAATGTTTTTTATAGACGAACCATGAGTCGTTCATAGCATATATGAACGTAAAGTAAAACGCTGAAAGAGTGCTTTACTTTATAGTAATAGTATTAATAAAGAGCATGGACACTATTCAAATTTAGAAAGATAAAGAAAACTTATGATAATCCATAAGTTTCTTATTATTTACTTATTTAGAAAGTTGTAATAAGATATTATCGTAAGGTATTGAAAAGTTTGTCTACATTTTATATTCAGACAAATTAGTCACGTTTAACAGGGGGGAAACATAATGGTCAAACATAATCCATTTCAATCACGTGCAACTTTTGAACTAGATGGAAAGACGTATCATTATTATCAATTGAAAGCGCTTGAAAACGCAGGGGTTGGCAACGTATCTCAATTACCATATTCCGTGAAAGTTTTACTTGAATCTGTACTTCGTCAAGTAGACGGACGCGTAATTACAGAAGAACATGTTACAAATTTAGCGAAATGGGGAACGAAAGATGTTCAAGATATCGATGTTCCGTTTAAACCATCTCGTGTAATCTTACAAGACTTCACAGGTGTTCCAGCTGTTGTAGATTTGGCTTCGCTTCGTAAAGCAATGGCAGATATGGGCGGAGATCCTGATAAAATTAATCCAGAAATTACTGTAGACCTTGTAATTGACCACTCTGTACAGGTTGATAGAGCGGGTACAGCGGACTCGCTTGCATTCAATATGGACTTAGAGTTTAAACGTAATGAAGAACGTTATAAATTTTTAAGCTGGGCACAGAAATCATTTGATAACTACCGTGCAGTTCCACCAGCAACAGGTATTGTACACCAAGTAAATCTTGAATATTTAGCACCGGTTGTTCATGCGGTGAAAAATGCTGAAGGTGACTTAGTTGCATACCCAGATTCATTAGTTGGAACTGACTCACATACAACAATGATTAATGGTATTGGTGTTCTTGGATGGGGCGTTGGTGGTATTGAAGCAGAAGCAGGAATGCTTGGACAGCCTTCATATTTCCCAGTACCTGAAGTAATCGGTGTGAAATTAACTGGTACACTTCCAAGTGGTACAACAGCAACTGATGTTGCATTAAAAGTAACACAAGTGTTACGTCAAAAAGGTGTAGTTGGTAAATTTGTTGAGTTCTTCGGTAGTGGACTAAAGAGCATGCCTTTAGCTGACCGTGCAACAATTTCAAATATGGCACCAGAATACGGTGCAACTTGTGGATTCTTCCCAATCGACGATATTTCATTAGAATACTTACGTTTAACAGGTAGAGATGAAGAGCAAATTCGCATTGTTGAAGAATATTGTAAAGCAAACGGTTTATTCTATACAGCAGATAGTAAAGATCCAATCTATACTGATCTTGTTGAAATTGATTTAAATACAATCGAATCTAACCTTTCTGGACCGAAACGTCCGCAAGATTTAATCCCGCTTTCAAATATGAAAGAGGAGTTCCATAAAGCTGTTGTAGCACCAGTTGGAACACAAGGACTTGGATTCAATGAGCAAGAGTTTGATAAAGAAGTGAAAGTTACATTGAAAGATCAAGAAGTAACGATGAAAACAGGTGGAATTGCAATTGCTGCAATTACAAGCTGTACAAATACGTCAAATCCGTACGTGTTAATTGGAGCAGGGTTAGTTGCGAAGAAAGCAATTGAAAAAGGACTTAAAGTACCTGGTTACGTAAAAACATCGTTAGCACCAGGATCTAAAGTTGTTACAGAGTACTTAGATAAGTCTGGTTTAACAACGTATTTAGATCAATTAGGTTTCCAAACAGTTGGTTACGGCTGTACGACTTGTATCGGTAACTCTGGTCCATTAGCAGAGGAATTAGAAGAAGCAATCGCAGCAAATGATTTATTAGTAACATCTGTTTTATCTGGTAACCGTAACTTTGAAGGTCGTATTCATCCACTTGTAAAAGCAAACTACTTAGCATCACCACCACTTGTTGTGGCATATGCACTTGCAGGTACTGTTGATATTGACCTGAAAAATGATGAAATCGGTAAAGATGTAAATGGTAATGCTGTTTACTTTAATGATATTTGGCCAGCAGCTAAAGAAATTGAAGATGTAGTTCAAAGTGTTGTTACATCTGAATTGTTCAAAAAAGAATATGCGCAAGTATTTAACAGCAATGAGCGCTGGAATGAAATCCAAACTTCAAATGAAGCTTTATATACTTGGGATAATGATTCAACATACATTCAAAACCCACCGTTCTTCGAAGGATTATCTAAAGAGCCGGGTGAAGTTGAAACGTTATCAGGTTTACGCATAGTTGGTAAATTTGGTGATTCTGTAACGACAGACCACATTTCACCAGCAGGTTCAATTGGTAAGCACACGCCAGCTGGACGTTATTTACTAGAAAACGGCGTACAACCAGTCGACTTTAACTCTTACGGTTCTCGTCGTGGTAACCATGAAGTTATGATGCGTGGTACATTTGCAAACATCCGTATTAAAAACCAAATCGCACCAGGAACAGAAGGCGGATATACAACATATTGGCCAACTGGTGAAGTAACATCTATCTATGATGCTGCTATGAAGTATAAAGAAGATGGCACAGGCCTTCTAGTTATTGCTGGTAAAGACTACGGTATGGGAAGTTCTCGTGACTGGGCTGCGAAAGGTACAAACTTATTAGGTATTAAAGCAGTAATCGCAGAAAGCTTCGAGCGTATTCACCGCAGTAACTTAGTATTAATGGGCGTATTACCATTACAATTTAAAGATGGCGACAGTGCTGAAACATTAGGTCTTGTTGGTGACGAGTCATTTGAAATTCAAATTGACAAAACGGTTAGACCACGCGATCTTGTAAAAGTAGTTGCAATCGATGCAGAAGGAAAAGAGAAGCAATTTGAAGTAGTAGCTCGTTTCGATAGTGAAGTTGAAATTGACTACTACCGTCACGGTGGTATCTTGCAAATGGTTCTTCGTTCGAAAATCGAAGAGTCTAAAGTGTCAAACTAAATAATTGAAATGAATGATAAGGAAGCTAACATTTGTTAGCTTCCTTACTTTAGGTACAGAGGGAAAGGGATGAAACCAATTGGTTTCATCCCTTTCCTTTTATTATGCAAAATTGGGGGAATGACAATGAATGAATATAGAAGAATAATGTTGCCGCTGTTGCAAGAAAAGCTATTGCTAATTAGTGCGATTTGTAGCGGAATAGTAGCTGACATTTTGAATTTATCCCGTCCGCTATTTATGGGGCTAATTGTAGATAACATTATTCAGCGGGAGTTAAAAGGTGCGTATGTATATATTGCTTTGTTTGCGGGGAGTCGCTTTTTGATGTGGGTGAACAATCTGTTATTTGATTATGTAAGCTCAAAAGTAAGTCAGCGAATATTACGAGAGAAGCGTATAGATGTATTACGTCATTTCTTCTTATTACCGTTTGAAGAAAGTGAGAAGGTAAAACAAGGGGAGTTAGAAACATTAGTCGTTTCTGATATTCCGAATTGGGTAAGGTTATATGGATCTATATTAATAGAATACATCCACGCCATTGCACAATTTATTGGTGCGTTCATAGCTCTACAACATATCGATGTACAGTTCATATGGTGGATAACCCCGTTTTTATTTTTAAGTGCAATTGTTCCAATGATTATGGGGGAAAAAGTAAGAAATATTGCAAGTATTGCTCAAAAAAATCAATCAAGTGTTGTAGAGATAATGTCACAGTTTGTAAAAGGTATACAAGATTTACGTAGTTTACAAAAAGAAAAATGGGCAATTCATTTGTTTAAAGGAGTGACGGCACAATCTTATAAAACGGAAGTAAAGAAGACGATGATACAACATTGTATTGGGATAGTTGGAACGGTAATAGAAACAGGAGCATATATAGTTGTTCTTATTATAGGAGCAAAAAAAATAATAAAAGGGGATATGGAAGTCGGTTCGCTTGTGGCGGTATTAGCTACAATTGAGATGTTATTTTTCCCCGTTCGTTATGCGAGTGATTTATTGATGATGACACAAGTTGCTATTGCTTCGGCAAATCGAGTTTTTGGCTTTTTAGATATACCGGCTGAATACAGAAATGTAGAAAGAGCGATGGGAATGAAATTAACAAACGTTTCATTTCAAGAGAACGGTGAAGAGAGGTGTAGAATTAAAAATATACATTTGCAAATTAATCCTGGCGAACTCGTTATTATTGTGGGGGAAAGTGGTGCAGGAAAAACGACGCTTTTAAAGTTATTAACAGGGTTATATAAACCATCTAGTGGCAAGATTACTTATTACGGTAATAAAGCTCGTATGACTACTATATGGCAGGAACCACGTTTTTTTCG
Organism: Bacillus sp. FSL P2-0099; assembly: GCF_038007445.1. Taxonomy (NCBI): domain Bacteria; kingdom Bacillati; phylum Bacillota; class Bacilli; order Caryophanales; family Bacillaceae; genus Bacillus; species Bacillus sp. FSL P2-0099. Next base: position 3,496,295 of record NZ_JBBOXE010000001.1, on the reverse strand, counting down.
AACGACAGTAAAAGAGAATATATATTTCGGGGAAGGGGGCTTAGAAAAACAGTTAGAAAAAAATATGGAACTTGTAAATGCGAAGTCGATTATTAGGAGTTTATCTGAAGGTATTCAGACTGTACTACATAAAAGCGGTGAAGAGTTTTCGGGAGGAGAGAGAAAGCGTCTTGCATTATTGCGAGCGATTGTATCAAATCCGAATCTCATTGTTTTAGATGAGCCGACTGCGGGATTAGATCCGGGCAATCAAGAAATGGTTTGGAATCTGCTTAAAGGGCTAGAGGGGAATGTAACGAGAATTGTGACGACACATGATGTCGAGAGGGCGATGATAGCAGATCGGGTTGTTGTCATGAAGAATGGAATTATGGTGGAATGCGGGGATCCTAGAGAATTATTAACGTGTAAGTCATTGTTTAAAGAGATACTAATAAAAAGATAAGAGCTACATAGCGCTCTTATCTTTATTCACTCTTATTAAGTTGATACGTATAAGACTCAGTATCGTTAGTGCTAAACTCTTTGACTAGAGTAAGGTGATTTGTATCCGGATTATATTTGAAAATTTTGACCGTACGTTCGCTACTTAGTGATGGATTATATTCTTGAATAGCAAATGTATTTTCAGCAATCTGTGTCATATTACTGGTTGAAACGTTTTCTACGGCATCATGATTTGTAGAAATTTCAACAACTCTTTCACCGTTGAAAAATAAAAGAACGATTACTAAAACAACTAAACATATTCGTATATAGCGAAGTTCTTTACTAATAGGGTAACTAACTGTTACGATTTATTTAACCAATTATAACCAAAGCTAATTAAATATATCAGTAAGCCCTGCTAGTCAAGTGATTGGCTAGTAGTGAGGGTTAACTGCGGGCAATCCCTAAAGCTGATTGAACTACAACGTGGCTAGAAATGGTGAGCGTGAATGTTGCGAAAGCAGAAAAAATTAATCAGATGATTAAGGAGTTGACTTCTGATGATATTGGCGAAGAAAGTCAGACTGATTCCAACGCCTGAACAAGAAAAAGTGCTTATAAATCATGCTGGGGCTTCAAGATTTGCTTATAACTATTGTAAAAGAATCAGTGATAGATACTATAAGCTATTCGGAAAATCTGTTTCACAGTTAGCTTTACAGAAACGATTTACAAAGATCAAGAAACGAAAGAGATATGAGTGGTTAAATGACATCAACGCACAAGTTCCAAAACAGGCTTCAAAAGATTTTGATAAGGCGAGAAGAAATTCGTTCAAAAAGTACAAAAATGGTTATCACACTTCTTATAAATCCAAAAAAGATTTAATTCAAGGATTTTATGCCAATTATGAAAGACTGATTATAGGAAAGAAAGTAGTTGATATTCAGTCTATTGGAGAAGTGAAAACAAGCCAACAACTACCAAGAAATAAAAAACCATCAAATCCAAGAGTTACATTTGATGGTCGTCACTGGTGGATTAGTGTAGGGTTCAAAGAAGAATTCGAACCACAAGAACTAACCAATGAGTCGATTGGTGTGGACGTTGGTTTAAAAGAGTTGTTTGTAGCTTCTAATGGTACGAAAGAACGAAATATAAACAAAGATGCTAAGGTTAAAAAACTTTTGAAAAGGAAAAAGTCAGCGCAAAGAGATATGTCTAGGAGATTTAAAAAAGGTGTGAAATTTCAATCTGCCGGATATGAAAAAGCTAAAACTGAGCACCTGCGGTTATTTAGGAAAATTATGAATATCCGAAATAACCATATCCATCAAGCAACAGCTAAATTGGTGAAAACCAAACCAATGAGGATTGTTGTGGAAGACTTATCTATCTCAAACCTGTTAAAAAACAAAAAACTATCGAAAGCATTTTCATTTCAAAAATTAAACTTCTTCTTTCAATGTTTATCATACAAGTGCGAGAAGTATGGCATTGAGTATGTAAAAGCTGATAAATGGTTCGCCTCAAGCAAGATTTGCTCATGTTGTAGCGTTAAATACGACCATTCAGTTCAACCAGAAGGACAGTGGAGTTTAAAGATTCGTGAATGGGACTGTGTTGGGTGCAATAGCCATCACGATAGGGATTTAAATGCTTCGATAAATTTATCAAGATGGGTAAAATAAATGCTTGGTAATATGAGGTAACGATACTGCCTCGTGTGGAGTGTTATACCCCTCGTCCCTTCGGGGTTGCGAGAACACTTTGAAGCACTAACTTGTGTGAATTTGATTGAATTGTATAGATTTAGTTAAGTTTATCGTATCGGTTGATAAGTAATTGTAAAATATATATCCTCGCAAGTTTTGTATTTATTTCTAATTATATGGTTCATCACCATAACTTGGGGTTGAATTAAGGGAAGTTGAATTTTTTTCCATAAAAGACTGTAAACAAAGTGAAAACTCCCGTATCGTAATTGTTGTCGAGACAAACCACGAGAGGAGTTTTCACTTTGTACTCTAAGTTTATCAAAATGATTTTGCCATTACCATGTTTTTTTACAATTGCTTTGCCTTCCGAGAAAGAACCAGCTGTTTTTCCCGTTCAAGCCCCACCACAATCTGTTCTTTGTCCGATTTGTTTTGGAAAAACACATCGTCATGAATCCGCGATTCGTCGTTTGCGCCATGGCTTTGCTTGGCATATTGGTACAACTCTGAATTGAACTTGCCGTTCCTCGCCACCGTTGTACGTGCTGCGGCTTTACATTTACATATGATTATGGACTTGGGTTAATTCGTTCTTCCACGGCTTCATTTCGCCGTAAAATTGTGTGTCGTTGTCATTGGCGCACCTTGTCAGATGTGGCACGAGAATATGGTGTTCCTTATACGACATTAGAACGCTGGTTTTATTTCTATGCGCCCGAACAACTTGTTGAAGAAGAGGCGCAACACATTTGTGTAGATGAGTTTGCGATACGTAAAGGGCATTCTTATGCGACAAGCGTGTTAAATGCAGAAACTGGACGTATTTTGGCGATTGCCTCGGTCTTATCGAAGGTAACAGGAAACATCAAAGCGGTGGTTAGTGATTTTGCACCAGCCGTGGCGAATGCAATTCAATCCGTTTTTCAAGAAGCGGTTCACGTACTGGATCGCTTTCATTTAATCCAGTTTTTCACTGAAGCATTACGTAGACGCAGACGTTATTTAAATGAAGCGAAAAAGCATCACAAAGTACGTTTTATCGATCGTTGCCTTGCACGTCGTCCGCGTAATTTAACCGAGGAAGAAAGAGGATTTATCGTGCAATGTGGTGTTGTTTCAAAAATCGTTAAAACCTTGATTGCACGTGAAAAATCATTACTTGATACGATTCTTTCACCACTTTCAAATGGCATTATGGAAGGCACAAATAATGAAATTAAACTAATCAAAAGACGTGGTTTTGGTTATAGAAATGATAGTCATTTCTTCCTACGTCTTCGCTTGGAAACGGGCGTTGATTTTGTCACCCCCAACTTTCGGTGATGAACTAATTATGTGATAAAAAGGGAAATATTTCATCTAGACTATAAATATTCTAACTATTTCGAATGTGAATATTTCCAAGCTTGTCCGTATAAGCTAAAATAAGGTATATAGCATTTTGGTGATTATGTAATAAGAAGATAAACACGTAAGGGTGATATAATATGTGGCGGAAGCTTACCATTATTGTAGTGTTACTTTGTTTAGCGGGATATGCAGCTTATGAACAGTTTGGTAAAGAGGATCAAGTAATGCAAGAAAAGCCTGCCAAAAGTGAAGCTGCTATGAAAGAGATTTTCGCAAGGAACGGTATTGAAATTGGAAAGAGCGCACCAGATTTTGAATTAGCAAAGATAGATGGAACGAATGTAAAGTTATCCGATTTAAAAGGAAAGAAAGTTATTTTAAACTTTTGGGCAACGTGGTGTGGGCCTTGTCAGCAAGAAATGCCTGATATGGAGGCCTTTTATAAAGAACATAAAGAAAACGTAGAAATTTTAGCTATAAACTATACTCCTTCAGAAAAAGGAGGCGGAGAAGAAAAGGTAAGGAACTTCGCTAAAGAAAAAGGAATTACTTTTCCTATTTTATTGGACAAGAACATTGATGTGACAACAGCGTATAAAGTAATTACCATTCCAACTTCTTATTTTATTGATACAGAAGGTGTTATTCAAGATAAGTTTATTGGACCGATGACACAAAAAGAGATGGAGAAACGGATTGCTAAATTAAAATAACGGTGAAAAGGTGGAGATGGAATATAATCATTTCTGCCTTTTCTTTTTCAAGTAGTGAAAGCTTCGTGATATGATAAAAGAAATATAAATGTTTAGAGATAAAGGAGTGTCTGGAGTGGGGAATGTATCCTTACCGTTAGATTATGTTGTAATTGATTTTGAAACAACAGGATTTAACCCTTATAATGATAAAATTATTCAAGTTGCAGCAGTGAAATATTGTAATCATGAACTAGTAGATCAATTTGTATCGTATGTGAATCCAGAGCGTCCAATTCCGAGCCGAATTACGAGTTTAACAGGTATTACGAATTATCGTGTTTCAGACGCACCAACAATTGCAGAAGTATTGCCTTTGTTTTTGGCATTTCTAGATACAAATATTATCGTGGCACATAATGCTTCTTTTGATATGCGTTTTTTAAAGAGTAATGTAAATATGCTTGGACTACCTGAGCCTAAAAATAACGTTATTGATACTGTGTTTTTAGCGAAAAAATATATGAAGCATGCGCCTAATCACAAACTTGAAACGTTAAAACGAATGCTTGGAATTCGCTTAAGTTCTCATAATGCATTTGACGACTGTATTACGTGTGCGGCTGTTTATCAAAAATGTGCAGCCGTTGAAGAAGAAGGAAAAAGAAAAGCGAATAAGGAAGTACTTGATGAAACAGCGGTATTTGAAGCAGTAAAAGAAATGCTTGTACGAAATAAACGTGATATTGAGTGGATTCGTTGTATGAATGTTGGGAGTTATTTAGATATAAAAGCCTTTTACCCAATTATAAGGTTAAAGGTCAAAGGGCGAAAGAAATATGTGTTAACAGAAAAAATGGAAGACGATGTAAGAGAAATTTGTACGAGCTTAACATACGAGGCAGCATTGAAAAGTGAGATTGGCAACACGAGAATTATGATTGACAGTGTAGAGGACATTTTGAAGCTAGAGAGCTACATTGTAGCAGAATACGATTCTGTATTACGAGCGCTGGATGAATATAGAGCAAATAAAGTAAATGCGGATGAAGAAATTAAAAAATATTTAAATACGATGGTGTAAAAAATCCCATGTGCAATATATGCGCATGGGATTTTTTATCAAAACATAAAATTTTCTTACAAATCTGATTAAAGAGTTTTTCATTTGCTCATACTATGTAATAAGAAAGCGTAGAAGAAAGGGTGAGCAACATGAGAAGAAGTCGCCGTAGATCGTTTGAAGAACTTGTAAATGAAAATAAACAACAATTATTAAGCGATCGTGATGCAATGGATCGAATTGAAAAACGAATTGAAAAACGTTATGAAATGAAACTTTTTAAGCAGGCTGAATAATTCTTAACACTAGTACGATACTAGTGTTAAGGAGGCGATAGTAATGGGTAATCCGAAAAAGAATTCAAAAGACTTTGCACCAAATCAAATTGGAACACAATCGAAAAAAGCTGGTGGCAATAAAGGGAAGCAAATGCAAGACCAAACTGGCAAACAACCAATTGTTGATAACGGTTAAAAAAAGGAGAATGTCATCATTCTCCTTTTTGTGTGTTTGGATAATATTATAAAAATATTTAAAAAGCTGACTTTCGTCAGCCTTTTTTCGTAATTGTAAAGTTTTCAACGAGTAAACGCCAATTTTGTGGGAATGGTAGACCAATCTTCCAGTAACTAATACCACCAATGCCTTGTTCTTTCATTAAATTGAATTTACTTTGAATAGACCTCGAATCTTCAAACCAAACCTCGTGTTGTACGCCGTTTTCATCAAAGTAATTAAAATGTGGAGCTTGGGCTGTGAAATCATAGCGGATAGGAACATTGTATTTACGAGCAAGTGCAACAGCTGCGACAGAGCTAACTGCTTTTGCGGGTGGATTCCCTTGTTTGAAAGGGAGTTTCCAATCAAATCCATATAAATTTTGCCCCATCATAATTTTTTGTGGTGGCATTTGAGATTTTGCATATTGAAGTACTTCTTTTACAGGACCAATAGGGGAAATCGCCATCGGTGGTCCACCTTGCCAACCCCAGTCGTATGTCATAATGACGACGAAATCAACAATTTGTCCTTGTGCTTTATAATCGTGAGCCTCAAAAAATTTCCCTTTTTGATTTGAGCTCGTTTTCGGTACAAGTGTTGTACTTAATGTGTACCCGCTAGGTAAGCGTGTTTTCACATTTCGTAAAAAACGATTATACGCTTCGCGATCTTCAGGTGCCACACTCTCGAAATCGAAATGAATGTCTCGCATGCCATATTTTTCAGCTGTTTGCAAAATGTTAGTAATAAACTTGTTTTGAATTGTTGCATCGCGTAAAATAACCGAGGTCAGATCGGCACTGAAATTTCCATTTTCAATATTTGTAATAACGAGCATAGGGATGGTGTTACCTTGCGTTGCAATATTAGCGATTTTCGCTGTTTCCGTCGGTTCTTTTAAAGTGCCGTCTCTTTTTGCTTCAAAGCTGAAGTAGGCTAAATATGTTAAAAATGGATTAATAGCACGTGTAGCATTTACTAAACTTTCTTTTATCGGTATTGTTGAAGGCTGTAAATAAGCAATGGATTCTACTGCTCGTTTTGTTCCTTTCGGTATATATAATTGCTGTCCGACATGGAGAATAGATTTTAATGAAAGGTTATTAACTTTAGCTAAACTGGCGAGAGGGACGTTATACGTTTGAGAAATTCGATAAAGGCTGTCACCTGGCTGTACATAATAATTATTGCCTTTTGTATTAACGATAAGTGCCTGACCAACAACGAGTGTTTCAGCTGGATTTAGTCCATTGTCTTTTACAATTTCTTCAGGTGTAGATCCGTACTTTGATGCTAAACCATAAACACTATCACCGCTACGAACAGTTACAATTTGGATCATGTGCTTGCCCCTTTCGGTAAAAGATTCACTGTTTTTATTTTATTTTTGATTCCACTGTATTATGATTAAATGTATGCAAGGTAGCAGAAGTGAAAGAAGGCGAATAGAAATGTTTGTAGCAGAACATGAAGTTGAAATCCGTTATGCGGAAACAGATCAAATGGGTGTTGTTTACCATTCAAACTATTTAGTGTGGCTTGAACTAGGGCGCACGAAACTTATACAAGATTTAGGATTTTCATATGTTGAAATGGAGAAAGAGGGAATTATTTCTCCTGTGTTAGACTTACAAATTTCATATCGTAAAGCGATGCGTTATGGAGAAAAAGCTATTGTGAAAACGTGGGTTGATACCGTGAGCCCGCTCCGCGTTGTATATGGATATGAAATTTATAATGGTGATGGCGAACTTTGTATTACTGCAAGCACGACGAATATTTGTGCGAAAAAAGAAGGGTTCCGCCCTGTATCATTTAAAAAATTATATCCTGAGTGGTATGCGAAATATGAGGAAATTAAAAAGAAATAAAAAAGCGTGGCAGAAGCCACGCTTTTTTATTTTTCATAATTAAATTGAGGGAAATCATCACCGTCGTTAAGTGTAACTAATAAATTATGTCCATCGAAGAACCACTCATCATCGCCTTCAATAAAGAAGTTAATACCTTCTTCTTGAGTTTGAACAGCAGGGTGCGCAGGGTCATCTTTACGAATACCTAAAGAAAGTCCTTTTTGCACAGTACTGCAACCGCCGTATTGTACGAAAAGGCGTATTGTTTCACCCGATTGTAAGTTTAATTCGTTTTTATACCATTGTGCTGCTTCTTTTGTTACGGAAAGATTCATGTATAGTTCCTCCAAATTATGTTGCTTTTTCTTTTAGTATAAAAAATAACGCAAAAAGACGCTATTAATATGCTTCACGTTTTCTTTTTGCGTTATGTGGGTTACGATCTTATTTTTGCTTTTTTGAAAAGTTTGCTTTTGGTTCAGTTTTATTTATAATTCGTCCGATATTTGCACGGTGTTTATAAATAACCATACCTGCTAATAAACACATCGCAATAATGAAGATTTTATCCCCGCTAACAATGGATGCAATAACAGCAACGACAGCTGTTATCATAGAAGAAAGTGATACGTATCTTGTTGTAAATAAAAGGCTAAAAAAGACAACAGCTAATATTGCAAAAACAACTGGTGAATAGCATAATAGCACCCCAGCAGAAGTTGCAACTGCTTTCCCCCCGCGGAATTTTGCGAAGATCGGATAGACATGTCCAAGAACAGCGGCTAATCCAAACCATAGTGGGTGAATATCTGACCCGAAAATAATCGGTAGACCTGTTGCTAATGTACCTTTTAAAATGTCAGCAATTGTTACGATAAAACCTGCTTTTTTCCCTAATGTACGGAATGTATTTGTTCCGCCTAGATTACCGCTTCCATGCTCACGAATGTCGATTCCATAACCAATTTTTCCAACGACTAATGCAAATGGAATCGAACCGAGTAGATAGGCAACGATAAATAAAAGATATGTAATAACCATGAGTTCAGTCTCCTTTATACAAATGTGTTGATAAAGGGTAAAAAGAGTTTTTCCCATTTATTGTACCATACATTTGTAAAGAGCACATTTCTTTTTTATAAATGAAAAAGTCATTAATTTTTAAAAAAACTTTCACAGGAATGTTACATTTTTCACAGGAATAGAAGAACTATATGTTGTATGATTTTAATCAAAAGACAACAACATGTTGGTGGAGGGTTATGAATGTTGAAACAAAATGTACGTGGAGAAGAATTAATGAAAGTATTTGAGACAATTATCCACGGTAATGAACAAGATTTAATGCAGGAAAATGCAAATGTAGATGGTCGATCTCCAATGGGAGTAATGGGAACGTTCGCATCTGAGAGCGCAAAGTATTATGCAGTAGAAAAATTATTATCAGATCAAGTGAAAAAAGCGATAGATCAAAATATATTATATCCACATGATTTAGATTTTTATGCAACAGGAACGACGACTTGTTCGCAAATTCCGTTAGCGCAAATGCTAGCTAACGGTTTTCATACTGGACATGGACATATGAGACAACCGCAAGACATTAAAAGTGCGTTGGCGCTTTCTTCAATTATTTTTCAGGCGAATCAAAATATGCAGCACGGTGGTCAATCGTTTGCACTCTTTGATATTGATTTAGCTCCATATGTGAGAAAAACAGTAAAGAGACATAAAAAACGACTACAGTCATATCCGCTTACGAAAGAACAAATAGAGGAATTTGCATGGAAAGAGACAGAAAATGATACGTATCAGGCGTGTGAGGCTTTCGTTCATAATTCAAATAGTATGCATAGTAGGGGCGGGGGACAAGTACCATTTATTTCAATTAACTACGGTACAGACACATCGAAAGAGGGAAGACTTTTAATTAAGCAACTTTTAAAAGCGACGCAAGCTGGACTTGGTAAAGGGGAAACACCGATTTTTCCTATTCAAATTTTCAAAATGAAAAAAGGCGTGAACTTTGAAGAGTGTGATCCGAACTATGATTTATTTGAATTAGCGTTAGAAACGACCGCTGAGCGATTATTCCCTAACTTTTCGTTTTTAGATGCTCCGTTTAATGCTGTGCATTATGATGGTCGACCTGAAAGTGAAGTATGTTATATGGGGTGCCGTACTCGTGTTATGTCTAATATACATGGGGAAGAAACAGCAATTGGAAGAGGGAATTTATCGTTTACTTCTATTAATTTAGTGAAATTAGCGCTAATTAGTGGATCGAAAGAAGCGTTTTTTGAAGCGCTAAGTTATTATTTAGATTTAGGCGTTAAGCAATTATTAGAGAGATTTGCTTATCAATGTACAAAGAGAGCAAGAGATTTTCAGTTCTTATATTCACAAGGTGTATGGCGTGGTGGAGAGACGTTACAACCTGAAGATGCTGTGGCACCGATTTTAAAACAAGGGACGTTAAGTCTTGGTTTTATCGGTCTTGCAGAATGTTTAGTAGCGTTAACTGGAAAGCATCATGGAGAAAATGAAGAATCGTGGAAGCTTGGATATGAAATTATTTCCTTTATGAGAGAGAGAATGGATAAGGCGATGGAAGAACATCAACTCAATTTCTCTGTAATTGCAACGCCGGCAGAAGGGTTATCAGGAAAGTTTGTGAAAAAAGATAGAGAAGAATTTGGTGAGATTAGCGGTATAACGAACCATAATTACTATACGAATTCATTCCATATTCCAGTTTATTATAACATTCAAGCGATAAATAAAATTCGTTTAGAAGGACCTTTCCATGCCCTATGTAACGGGGGACATATTACGTATATTGAACTAGACGGAGCAGCTATGCATAACAAAAAGGCATTAAAGCAAATTGTGCAAGCGATGGCAGAGAATGGCGTTGGGTACGGTTCAATTAACCATCCTGTTGATCGTTGTAAGTGCTGTAGTTATCATGGCATTATCGGGAATGAATGTCCGAGTTGTGGGAATGAAGATGAGAATGAAATAGAAAGAATTCGCCGCATAACAGGATATCTTGTTGGAGATATGTCAAAGTGGAATAGCGCGAAACGTAGTGAAGAGATGGATCGGGTGAAGCATAAATGAAAGTTATGAATATCATTCATGATAGTGTAGTAGATGGAGAAGGATTGCGGACAGTCGTGTTTTTTGCGGGCTGTCCGCATCGTTGTATCGGTTGCCATAATCCGAAATCATGGAATGTTTGCAATGGAACTGAAATGACGGTAGAAGAAATTGTGAAAGAGATTGAAAAAAATTCATTAACCGATGTAACATTTTCAGGCGGAGATCCATTTTTTCAAGCTGCTGAAGTGAAAAAAGTAGCAAAAGCAGTGAAGGATTTGAGAAAAAATCTATGGATTTATACAGGTTACAGGTTAGAAGAGATACAGAGTGCTCAAAATAATGATATGATAGAATTGTTACATTATGGGGATGTTTTGGTCGATGGAAGATTTGAACTTGATAAAAAAGATTTAACACTTCCATTTCGTGGAAGCTCCAATCAACGTATTATTCGATTGAAAGAGTAAAAAGGCGGGATAGGTTATATGAATAAAACAGTATTACTTGTTGAAGATGAAAGAAGATTACGTGAAATTGTTAGTGATTATTTTCGTAATGAAGGCTTTGAAGTAATCGAAGCGGAAGATGGAAAAAAAGCGCTAGAATTATTTGCTGAACATACAATTGATTTAATTATGTTGGATATTATGTTACCAGAAATAGATGGTTGGTCTGTTTGTAGACGAATTAGAAAAGAGTCAGCGGTACCAATCATTATGCTGACAGCACGTTCTGATGAGGATGATACATTACTAGGCTTTGAACTAGGTGCAGATGAGTATGTAACAAAACCTTTTAGTCCGAAAGTGTTAGTAGCTCGTGCAAAGACGTTATTGAAACGTGCGGATGGAGCGGTAGGAGTATCAGAAGAAAATACTATGTCTTTAGCTGGAATAGAAGTGAATCGACTATCTAGAACAGTTTTAGTAGATGGTGAAGAAATTATATTGACACATAAGGAGTTCGAACTTCTTGTTTATTTAATGGAGAACAAAGGAATTGTGTTGTCACGTCAACATTTATTAGATCAGTTATGGGGATATGATTACTACGGTGATGACCGAACGGTTGATACACATATTAAAAAACTGCGAAATAAGCTAGGAGATAAGGCGAGGCATATCGGCACTGTTATTCGAGTAGGTTACAAATTCGAAGAATAACCTTTAAGTTACTATGCATCCCGGCTTTGGGATATAGCAAATTTACACTCTCCTTTGTAGGTGGAATGTACAAAAAATACTTTTCTTGTCTACAATGGTAGATAGGAGTATTTTTTTAATTGGATTTCACGATGAGTTCACAAGAAGGACACAAAATGTGACTATACTGAAAGTACGAATTCACCAGGGAGGGGAAATAAAACATGGGATATTACGACGGACCGAATTTGAATGAAGAGCATAGTGAAACAAGAGAAGTGAAAAAATCAGGTAGTAAAAAAGGATATTTTTTCACAGGTTTAGTTGGAGCTGTAGTCGGGGCGGTTTCGATTAGTTTTGCAGCACCGTACATGCCATGGGTGCAAAATAATAATGCAGCTGTTTCGTCATTCAATTCTAATAAACAAGTAGAAGGAACTGTAGTTCCAGTTGTAAATAAAGCGAAAAATGAAACTGATTTACCGGGAATGATCGAAGGCGCGAAGGATGTTGTTGTAGGTGTTATTAATATGCAACAAAGTGTTGATCCATTTGCAATGCAACCGACAGGCCAAGAGCAACAAGCTGGCTCAGGATCAGGTGTTATTTATAAAAAAGCAGGGAATAAAGCGTATATTGTAACGAACAACCATGTAGTAGATGGAGCAAATAAACTTGCTGTAAAACTAAGTGATGGTAAAAAGGTAGATGCAAAGCTTGTAGGGAAAGACCCTTGGTTAGATTTAGCGGTTGTAGAAATTGATGGATCTAATGTAAATAAAGTTGCCACTTTAGGTGATTCAAGTAAACTTCGTGCGGGTGAAAAAGCGATTGCAATCGGTAACCCACTAGGGTTTGATGGAAGTGTAACAGAAGGTATTATTAGTAGCAAAGAACGTGAAATTCCAGTAGATATTGATGGCGATAAGCGTGCAGATTGGAATGCTCAAGTTATTCAAACAGATGCAGCGATTAACCCAGGTAATAGTGGTGGTGCGTTATTTAATCAAAACGGTGAAATAATTGGGATTAATTCAAGTAAAATTGCACAACAAGAAGTTGAAGGAATTGGATTTGCTATTCCAATTAATATTGCAAAGCCAGTTATTGAATCCCTTGAAAAAGAAGGAGTGGTGAAACGTCCAGCACTAGGAGTCGGTGTCGTTTCATTAGAAGATGTGCAAGCTTATGCAGTAAATCAATTAAAAGTGCCAAAAGAAGTAACAAACGGCGTTGTATTAGGTAAAATCTATCCAATATCACCAGCGGAAAAAGCTGGTTTAGAGCAATATGATATAGTAGTAGCGTTAGATGATCAAAAAGTAGAGAATTCACTTCAATTCCGTAAATATTTATATGAAAAGAAAAAAGTAGGCGAGAAAGTAGAAGTTACATTCTATCGCAATGGCCAAAAAATGACGAAAACAGCTACATTAGCAGATAATTCAGCTACAAAGAATCAATAATCGGAATAAAAGAAAGTCTCTTTCATGTTGAAAGAGACTTTCTTTATCGGATATACTAAAGAAATAGGAGGGATAAATTATGATAATTGAAAACCCAACTCGTACGGAAATTGGTGAAGTATTAAAGAAAAGTAAAACGATTGCAGTTGTTGGATTATCAGATAAGCCAGAACGCACATCGTATATGGTTTCAAAAGCAATGCAAGATGCTGGGTACCGCATTATTCCAGTAAATCCAACAGTAGATGAAGTACTCGGAGAAAAGGCGGTTTCTTCACTGATGGATATTAAAGAACATGTTGATATTGTAAATGTGTTTCGTCGCTCAGAATTTTTAAAGGATGTTGCGAAAGAGTTTGTAGAGATTGATGCAGATGTTTTCTGGGCACAATTAGGAGTACAAGATGAAGATACATATAAACTTTTACAAGAAAAAGGCTACACAGTAATAATGGATCGTTGCATTAAAGTAGAGCATGTAATGACAAAATAGTATAGATTTTAAAGATAGAAAGATTGATTCAGCCCTCGCTTTTTACATAAGTAGGGCGGATGAACGAGGTGTTCATCATGAGATTTTTTAAAGGCTGTTTTTGGGGATTGTTACTTGTTATCCCATTTTGGATATTGATCATTTGGATCATGATAAAGGTTTGGAATGTATAATGTTGGAATACATATCCATTTCTCGTTGACAAACGATTATTTTTCTGAAATAGTAGCCTAGAGGAATCCTTGTGAAAAAAAACAAGGATTTTTCTATTGAAAATAGTATATAAAAGAGATAAGATAACTTGCCAAAACTATAGTCGAGGCGTTATTCTATAATAGAAACATATGTTCTGATTTGATTAGGAAAGGGGCAAGGAGTTTGGCGAAGCATCAGTTCCAATATAATGAAGATGCAATTCAAGTGTTAGAAGGACTTGAAGCCGTTCGAAAACGCCCGGGTATGTATATCGGGAGTACGGATAGCCGTGGATTGCATCATTTAGTATATGAAATAGTAGATAACTCCGTTGATGAAGCATTAGCGGGATTTGGCGACGAAATTTCTGTCGTAATACATAAAGATAATAGTATTAGCGTAATTGATAAAGGGCGAGGAATGCCTACGGGAATGCATAAGCTTGGAAAGCCGACACCTGAAGTTATTTTAACAGTACTTCATGCTGGTGGTAAGTTTGGCCAAGGAGGCTATAAAACGAGTGGTGGTTTACACGGTGTTGGGGCATCAGTTGTAAACGCCTTATCAGAATGGCTAGTAGTAACGATTAAGCGAGATGGTAGCATTTATGAACAACGCTTTGAAAATGGTGGTACTCCTGCAACGACGTTAGAGAAAATCGGGAAAACGAAAGAGTCTGGTACAACGATGCACTTCAAACCAGATACAACTATTTTCAGCACAACAAATTATAATTATGAAACATTATGTGAGAGATTACGTGAATCTGCATTCTTATTAAAAGGAATGAAAATCTCGATAAAAGATGAACGTAATGATTTAGAAGATGTGTTTCATTATGAAACAGGAATTGAGGCTTTCGTTTCATACTTAAACGAAGAGAAAGATTCGATTCATCCAGTTATATATTTCTCGGGTGAGCAAAATGGAATTGAAGCAGAGTTAGCCTTTCAGTTTAATGATGGTTACTCAGAAAACATTCTTTCGTTTGTAAATAATGTACGTACAAAAGACGGTGGTACACACGAAGCTGGATTTAAAACAGCAATGACACGTGTGTTCAATGAGTATGCTCGTAAAGTTTCTTTATTAAAAGAAAAAGACAAAAATTTAGAGGGTACAGATATTCGAGAAGGATTAGCTTCGATTGTTTCTGTACGTGTACCAGAAGACGTACTCCAGTTTGAAGGGCAAACGAAAGGGAAACTAGGTACAAGTGAAGCTCGTTCTTCAATTGATGCAATTGTATCTGAGCATTTAGCTTACTTTTTAGAAGAAAACCCGGATGTAGCTACACTTCTTGTGAGAAAGGCAATTAAAGCAGCACAAGCACGTGAGGCTGCTCGTAAAGCGAGAGAAGAAGCGCGTACTGGTAAGAAGAAGAAAAAATCAGAAGGTACTTTAAGCGGGAAGTTAACACCTGCACAATCACGTAATCCTCAGAAAAACGAATTGTATTTAGTAGAGGGTGACTCGGCTGGTGGTTCAGC
Organism: Bacillus sp. FSL P2-0099; assembly: GCF_038007445.1. Classification (NCBI taxonomy): domain Bacteria; kingdom Bacillati; phylum Bacillota; class Bacilli; order Caryophanales; family Bacillaceae; genus Bacillus; species Bacillus sp. FSL P2-0099. The sequence continues at coordinate 3,480,798 of NZ_JBBOXE010000001.1, read as the reverse complement.
AAAGCAAGGGCGAGATCGTCGTTTCCAAGCGGTACTACCATTACGTGGTAAAGTAATTAACACGGAAAAAGCAAAGCTTGCTGATATTTTTAAGAACGAAGAGATCAATACGATTATTTACGCAATTGGCGGAGGCGTAGGGAATGAGTTCGCTGTTGAAGATATTAACTACGATAAAGTTGTTATTATGACCGATGCAGATACGGATGGAGCACATATTCAAGTGTTACTACTGACGTTCTTCTACCGTTATATGAAACCACTTATTGAAGCTGGTAAAGTATTTATCGCACTTCCACCTTTATATAAAGTAAGTAAAGGAAAAGGGAAAAGTGAAGTAATTGAATATGCATGGTCTGATGAAGAATTAGGTGATGTAACGAAAAAGGTCGGTAAAGGCTACATGTTGCAGCGCTATAAAGGACTTGGCGAAATGAATGCCGATCAATTATGGGAAACAACGATGAACCCTGAAACACGTACGTTAATCCGTGTGAAAATTGACGATGCATCAAGAGCTGAGCGCCGAGTTACGACATTGATGGGGGATAAAGTAGAACCTCGCCGTAAATGGATTGAGCGTAATGTACAATTTGGTATGCAAGAAGAAGGAAATATTTTAGAAAATGAAATGATTATGGAGACGGAGGTGGAATAACATGCAGGCAGAGAAGTTTCATGACCTCCCGCTTGAAGACGTGTTAGGTGACCGCTTTGCACGTTATAGTAAATATATTATTCAAGACCGCGCGCTTCCAGATGCGCGTGACGGTTTAAAACCGGTACAAAGACGTATTTTATATTCTATGTATGTAGAAGGAAACGTACATGATAAAGCGTTTCGTAAATCAGCTAAAACAGTAGGTAATGTTATCGGTAATTATCATCCACATGGTGATTCCTCTGTATATGAGGCGATGGTCCGTTTAAGTCAAACTTGGAAAGTACGTAATGTTTTAGTTGAAATGCACGGAAATAACGGTAGTGTTGATGGGGATCCAGCAGCGGCAATGCGTTATACGGAAGCACGTTTATCACCAATCGCATCTGAGTTATTACGTGATCTTGATAAAGAAACAGTAGAATTCGTGTCAAACTTTGATGATACGAGTGAAGAACCTATTGTATTACCGGCAATGTTCCCGAACTTATTAGTGAACGGATCTACAGGGATTTCCGCTGGTTATGCAACAGAAATTCCACCGCATCATCTTGGAGAAGTAATTGATGCTACAATTATGCGTATCGATCAACCGAATAGTTCTGTGGAGGACTTGTTAACAGTTATTAAAGGACCAGATTTCCCTACAGGTGGTATTATACAAGGGATAGATGGCATTAAAAAAGCGTATGAAACAGGTAAAGGTAAAATTATTATTCGCGGAAAAGCAGAGGTTGAAACGATTCGTGGCGGGAAGCAACAAATCGTTATTACAGAAATTCCGTACGAAGTAAATAAAGCGAATCTTGTTAAGAAAATGGATGAATTACGTATAGATAAAAAGCTAGATGGAATTGCTGAAGTACGTGATGAGACAGATCGTACAGGTCTTCGTATCGTTGTAGAATTAAAAAAAGAAGCGAATGCTGAAGGTATTTTAAATTATTTATATAAAAATACAGATTTACAAATTCCATACAACTTTAATATGGTAGCGATAAATAATCGTCGTCCGACACTTATGACATTACCTAAGATTTTGGATGCATATATTGGACATCAGAAAGAAGTTGTTACAAAACGCTCACAATATGAATTAAGAAAAGCAGAAAATCGTCAGCATATTGTAGAAGGTTTAAAGAAAGCATTATCAATTTTAGATGAAGTGATTGAAACAATCCGTGGGTCTAAAGATAAGCGTAATGCGAAAGATAATTTAAGTGCGAAATTTGGATTTACAGAGGCGCAGTCAGAAGCAATTGTTTCACTGCAATTATATCGTTTAACAAATACAGATATTACAGCGCTAGAGCAAGAAGCAGCGGAACTTAGTAAGAAAATTATAGAGTTACAGTCAATTTTACAAAGTGAAAAAAGACTTTTTCAAGTTATTAAAACAGATTTGAAGAGAGTAAAGAAAACATATAGTGATAATCGCCGTGCGATAATTGAAGAGGAAATTGAAGAAATTAAAATCGATGTGGAAGTTATGATTCCGCAAGAAGATGTCATCGTTACTGTAACGAAAGAAGGCTATGTGAAACGAACAGGTTGGCGTTCGCATAATGCATCGAACGGGAAATACTTCGGTATGAAAGAGGGTGACATCTTACTTGAGCGTTTCGATACAAACACGACAGAAACCGTTCTTTTATTTACGAACAAAGGAAATTATATTTATCTTCCTGTGTATGAAATGCCAGAAATTCGTTGGAAAGATTTAGGTCAACACGTTGCGAATCTTGTTTCACTCGAGCGAGATGAATCGTTAATTTGGGCAACAGTCGTACCGAATTTTGAAGAAGAAAAACGATTTATCGTATTTGTTACACGAAACGGTATGATTAAGAAAACAGAATTAAACCAATATAAAGTGCAGCGTTATTCACGGGCATTCGTTGCTGTAAACTTGAAAAAAGATGATGAAGTTGTTGATATATTTGCGACAGATGGGACAAGTGATATTGTTCTTGCAACACATGGTGCATATGCACTTGTATTCAATGAAGAAGAAGTAAGTCCAGTTGGTGTCAGAGCAGCTGGTGTGAAAGCAATTAATTTAAAAGAAGATGACTATGTTGCTTCTGGTAAACCGTTAAATGGTGAAAAAGATCAACTTATTCTCGTTACGCAGCGAGGTGCTGTGAAACGTATAAAGGCATCGGAAATTGAGAAATCAACGAGGGCGAAGCGAGGCCTTGTAATTTTTAAAGAGTTAAAACGTAATCCGTACCGCATTGTCGGTATTGAAATTGTTCGAGATGATGAATTAGTTTACATGAAGACAGAGAAACACATTGTAGAAGAAATTGATCCGAAAGCGTTTCGAAATAAAGACCGGTATAGTAATGGTAGTTTAGTACTAGATGTTAATGATACTGGTGAAGTAATTGAAACGTGGACAAAGAAAAGAACGGAATAAAGTGAAACTTTAATTAGTGGTTTTTTTTTCCATCCCTCACTGATTATTAGCCTTCACCAATCGGGCTTTTACGGGCAGTTGGTCTCCCGCCTAACTTCCCTCGCATTCGCCTTATTTTGAGGTGGGAGTCTTACGGCGCGTTAATGCGGGATAAAGGGAGCATCTTGCTATGAATGATAGCAAGATGCTTTTTTCTAAGCAAATCATTATGTATATAAAAATAATCTTGTTATAATGATGAAATGAAATCGTTCTCATAAAGTGAAACTTTAATCAGTGGGGATTTTCTTTATCCCCACTGATTATTAGTTGAACCAATCGGGCTTTTACGAGCAGTTGATTCCTCACCTAATTTCTTTGCTTTCGCTGAATTTTGAGTTAGGAATCTTACTGCCCGTTAAAGCGGGACAAATGGAGGGGCAACATGAAAAAAATAGGTGTAGGGATTGTAGGATTTGGATTTTCTAGTACAACATTTCACATCCCGTTATTACAAACGATAGAAGAATACGATATTCGTGCTATTTTATCATCAAAAGAAGAAGTAGTGAAACAAGCATTACCAAATGCTGAAGTTGTTGGTACAATTGATGAATTAGTAAATCGAGCTGATATTGACTTAGTGGTCATTACTTCGCCGAATACAACCCATTTTCCATATGTAAAAGAAGCAATTGTACACGGTAAGCATGTTGTTGTGGAAAAACCATTCGTTGTTTCAATTGAAGAAGGAGAAGAACTTATTTCATTAGCGAACCGACATAATGTCGTTTTAAGTGTGTATCATAATCGCCGTTTGGATAATGATTTCTTAACGATAAAGAAATTATTACAAGAAAAAAGAATAGGGAATGTATACGCATATGAAGCGCATTTCGATCGTTTCCGCCCACATGTACGCGATCGCTGGAGAGAAAAGAACTTACCAGGATCAGGTATATTATATGATTTAGGATCGCATTTAATTGACCAAGCATTATCATTATTTGGGAAACCAGATGCGATAAGCGCAGATGTAATAAAACAACGACCAGGTGCAGAAGTGGATGATTACTTCCATGTTGTACTTCACTATGGAGTGAAGCGCGTTATTTTACATAGTAGCAGTTACGTAAAGCAAGCTGGACCACATTTTACACTGCATGGAGATAAAGGTTCTATCGTGAAGTATGGTATGGATTCACAGGAAGAACAATTAAAGACTGGAATAAAGCCAGGGGATAATGGTTATGGATCAGACTCTGAAGAGAATTTTGCTACTTTAGAAACAGAAGAAAGCTTAGAGCGTATTCCAACAGAAGTCGGCTGCTATGACATGTATTATAAAGGCGTGCGAGATAGCATATTAAATGGTGAAAAACTACCTGTAACTGCTCAAGAAGGTTTAGACGTTATTAAATTGATTCAATTGGCGACTGAAAGTAGTGAAACGGGTAGAGTCATTGCGGTAAAATAAAAAAAGACACGAATTTCGTGTCTTTTTTTATTAGGAATATGCGAATATGACTCATTATTTAGTTTAGTCGTTTATCATACATTAACTGGATTTGTATGCCGTAAGGATCTTCAATAATACCATATGCTTCACTAAATATATTTTTTTCTAATGGAGAGATTATTTTCACATGCTTATCGGAAATTAAATTATTATAAAATCTTTGTATTTCTTCTAAATTAGCACTTTGAATGCAAAGTGACATGTTATTTCCAACGCTATAACGTTCAGTAGGGTTCATTGTATCTTCGGCTATCATTAGCTTTGTATTCCCAATTTGTAAAACAGAGTGGGCAATATGATCTTTATTTTCACTTGTAATTTCAAAAGAACTATCTCTTTTGGCCAGTTCTTCATACGTAACAATCATTAACTTCTTGGCCTCTAAATTACGTGTATAAAAATTAATTGCCTCCTTTGCTTGCCCATTCATTGAAAGAAAAATAGCTATTTCTAATGTCATAAATATATAACTCCTTTATTAGTTAATAATTATAATATAGACTAAAAAGGTTTCAATACATGACACCTTTTATGGAGGGAAATATGAAAAAAACTGAACGAATAAATGATATGCTTATTTTCTTAAATAATAAAAGATATTTTAATTTAAAAGATTTAATGGTTAGATATGATATTTCTAAAAGTACCGCGTTGCGAGATATTCAATCATTAGAAGAAATAGGTGTACCAATATATTCTGAACTAGGTAGAAATGGGAGTTATAAAATTATAGAAAATAGTGTGTTATCACCAATATATTTTAGTGTGGATGAAATGTATGCGTTATACTTTTCGGTGCTTACATTAAATGGATACAAAACAAAGCCATTTAATATAGAAAGTATTGCGCTTGAAAATAAATTTAAACATGTATTACCTGATAATGTGAGTAAAAATATTTCAATCATGGAACGAACGCTTTCCTTTGAAGTAACAAATCATAGTAACTTTAGTCCGTTCTTAAAAGAACTTTTACAGGGGATTTTTGCTGAGCGAGTTTATCATTTAACATATTTAAAAAAAGATGAGGAGAAAGTATTGGTCGCCCAATTTATTCGAATAGAATCTAAATTTGGCCAGTGGTATGCTAAAATCTTTAATTTTGAGACAAATCATGTTCAAATAATTAGATGTGATAAAATTCTTTCTATTGTGGAAACAAGCAATACTAATTCAAAAAATCTTGAAGAATTGTTAAGTTATCTTACTAATTTTCATAGAAGGCCTGATGCAACTGATTTTATTGTCGTTGTTAATCAAAAAGGAAAAGACATTTTTGATAAAGAGAATTATCCCTCCATGAAGATACAAAAAGAAAACGAAAATTACATTATAACAGGCTATTTTAATAAACAAGAAGTTGATTTTATCTCGAACTATTTTCTGAATTTCGGTGAAACGATTATCTCAATTCAGCCTGTCATGCTAAAAGAGTTAATTTATAATAAGGTATTATCTATAAAGCAGCATTTAACTTCGTTAAGATAAAGTTAGTATTAATCATTTTATTGACATGAAAAAGCCCTTGAGATTTAAATATCCAAAGGGTTTTTTTATGATTTTGTTTGTTCTTTAGAAAAAATTATTTTTCTGGAACAGAAAGTCCGTAAAAGAACATCGTAACTATATCTTGTATATGTTTTTCTCGATCTCCTTCAAGAAGCTGTGCCCCGAAATCATCACCTAATTTAGTGAACATTTGAATGTAAAGTAACATCATTTCTTTTGAAAGGTGTGGATTAATTTCATTTTTGCGCTGTGATTGTTCTAATATTTCTAAATACCAAGGCAAGATTTTTTCGTTTTGATAACTATAAATAAATTCTCGGAGCGCTTCGTCTCTTTGCATCATTTGTAGTAACATATCAGGCTGAAATAACCCCCCCGTATTCATTTTTCTTACAATCATTTTTTGCATCATATCATGAAACGGTAATTTTGCTTCCGCAAGCTCTTTATAATATTGAAATTCAGATATTATAAATTCTTGTATAAGCTCCCTAAATAACGCATCTTTACTTCCGAAATGATTATAAATTGTAACTTGAGAAACGTTTGCTTTTTTTGCAATATGTTCTATTTTTACTTCATTAAATCCGCGTTCTGAAAATAATGTAAAGGCCGCATCTTTAATGGCACGTTTTTTCTTTTCTTTCACTTTTTCAAAGCCGTTCAATATAATCACCTCATTTAAAATATACAAGAAAAAATAATTGAAAACAATATTTTTGAAATATGGACATATAAATATTTCAAAAAGTTGTTGCGAATATGAAAGATGAGGAGTACAATAATTTTGAAATATCACATGTTAAATATTTCAAAAAATGAGGTGGGTTTATGATTTCAGTTCAAAATGTTACAAAACAGTTTTCAAATGGAAAAGGCTTGTTTGATATTACATTTGAAGTGAAAGAAGGAGAAGTTTTTGGCTACTTAGGACCAAATGGTGCTGGGAAATCAACAACGATTCGTAATTTAATGGGATTTATAAAACCGACGGCTGGTAAAGCGACAATTTTCGGATTAGATTGTTGGGAAGATGCTGCGAAAATTCAAAGAGAAGTTGGCTATTTACCAGGAGAAATTTCTTTTATTGAAGGAATGAATGGATTAGAATTTTTAAATTTGATGCAAGGAATGCGTGGGTTAAAAAATATAAAAAGACGAGATGAATTGATAGAACGTTTGCAGTTCGATGTGAAAACACCAATTCGAAAAATGTCTAAAGGAATGAAACAAAAAGTAGGTATAGTTGCGGCATTTATGCATGATCCAGAAGTGTTAATTTTAGATGAACCGACATCAGGACTCGATCCACTTATGCAGCAAATATTTATAGATTTAATATTAGAAGAAAAGCAAAGAGGGAAAACGATTCTTATGTCATCGCATATTTTCACTGAAATTGAGAGAACTTGTGACAGAGTAGCGATTATTAAAGATGGTTGCCTTGTAACAGTTGAAAATATTCATGATTTACAAGAAATGAGACGACAGGTGATAGATGTAACAGTATCAGCGCAAGAAGAAATTGAGTCACTTACACAATCAAATTTACAATTCGAGGCTGTGAAAGGGAAAACAGCATCAATTATTGTGCAAGGAAACTATCAAACTGTTTTACAAATACTTTCAAAATATAATGTAACTGCACTTCAAACAAGAGCAATGGATTTAGAACATTTATTTATGCATTATTACGATAAGAAAGAAGGGATAAAGCATGAATAAACAATTATTTTTAGCTAGTTTGAAAGAAACACAAAAAAGTATTTTGAGTTATGCGACTGGTGCAGCTCTTTATTTATGGCTATTAATTTGGATATTCCCATCGATGGTATCAGCGAAAGGGTTAAATGAATTAATAAGTGCCATGCCTGATAGTGTAAAAAAAATCGTTGGAATGGAAAGCCCAATTCAAAATGTAATGGATTTTTTAGCTGGTGAATATTATAGCCTGTTGTTCATTATCATTTTAACAATTTTTTGCGTCACGGTTGCAACGCATTTAATTGCTCGTCATGTAGATAAAGGGGCGATGGCATATTTATTAGCAACACCTGTATCCAGGGTGCAAATTGCAATTACACAAGCTACTGTTCTCATATTGGGGCTACTAATAATTGTAATTGTTACTTATGTAGCTGGTATATTAGGTGCAGATTGGTTTTTAAAAGATAATAACTTAAATAAAGAATTATTTTTGAAAATAAATGTAGTTGGAGGGCTTATATTTTTAGTAGTTAGTGCCTATTCATTTTTCTTTTCTTGTATATGTAATGATGAAAGAAAGGCACTTAGCTACTCAGCCAGTTTAACAATCTTATTTTTCGTATTAGATATGGTAGGGAAATTAAGTGATAAGTTAGAGTGGATGAGAAATATATCTTTATTTACATTGTTTCGTCCGAAAGAAATTGCTGAAGGAACATATAATATATGGCCAGTAAGTATAGGCTTAACTGCTGGAGCGCTTTGTATCTTCATAGTAGCAATTGTAGTGTTTAGGAAGAGGGATTTACCGTTGTAAATTAGAAAGTCCACTGAGAAAGTGGGCTTTTTTCGTTTTTGTAGGAAAGAGATTTCTAAAATATACATTATTTATTAACGACAATCTACAGTCTATTTATTGGAAAGTATCATTAACACTATTAAATTAGTGTATATGTAACGATAATAAATGATGTAAAAAAACTATATGGAATTTTTATGAATATTACTGTAAAAAAATAATTTTTTAATAATTTTCAATAATAACACTTTACAAATTTAAAAAAATTAGTAGAATAAGAAGTAGTAAGAATCGTCTGATAAATATATAAAGAAAAACGGAATTATCAGAAAATTCTTAAATAGCTATCGTTTAGAATTAGGGAGGGTACAAAAATGAAAAAGAAAAAAATGAAAAAACTAACAGCAGTTGTAGTACCGGTTTTAGCAATGAGCATGGCACTAACAGCATGTTCTACATCAGGTGGAGATAAAAAGACAAGCACAAATTCTAGCACTAGTGGAGATAGTAAATCAGGAGAAAAACTAGCAGCGAAACAAGTATTAAATCGAACAGAGACAAATGAAATTCCAACGATGGATACTTCGAAAAATACGGATACACTTGGTTCACAAATTTTAGGAAATACAATGGAAGGTTTATATCGCCTAGATAAAGATAATAAGCCAACCCCAGCTGCCGCGGAATCTAGTACGAAAAGCGAGGATGGCAAAAAATATACATTTAAATTACGTAAAGATGCAAAATGGTCAAATGGTGATCCTGTAACAGCGAAAGACTTCGTATTTGGATGGCAACGTTTATTAGATCCAAAAACAGCTGCTGAGTATGCATTTATCGCATTCCCAATTAAAAATGCAGAAGCGGTGAATAAAGGTGAAAAACCTGTAACGGAACTAGGAGTAAAGGCAGTAGATGATACTACTCTTGAAGTTGAATTAGAACAAGCAGTACCATACTTCTTAAACTTAGTAGCATTCCCATCGTACTATCCATTAAATGAGAAGTTCGTGAAGGAAAAAGGAGATAAATACGGTTTAGAGTCTGATACAACAGTTTATAACGGACCATTCGTTCTTACTGATTGGAAACATGAACAAGGCTGGAAACTAAAGAAAAATGATCAATATTGGGATAAAAAGACTGTAAAATTAGATGAAATTAATTACAGTGTAGTAAAAGAAGTAGCTACAAAGGTAAACCTATATGATACAGGTGCAATTGATTCTGCACTTTTATCAGGAGAATTTGTTGATAAGTATAGAAATAATAAAGATGAGTTTGGGACTTATTCACAAGTAAGCACTTACTTTATTCGTATGAACCAAAAACGTGGTGGACAAGATACACCATTAAAGAGTCAAAAATTACGTGAAGCAATTGCCTACTCTATTGATAAGAAAAATTTAGCAAATGTTATTTTAAATGATGGATCTAAACCAGCAGACTTCTTAGTGCCGAAAGGATTAGCAACTGGACCAGATGGTAAGGACTTCCAAGAAACGTTTAAAAACGGTATCAAACCAGATGCGAAAAAAGCAGCCGCTGCATGGGAAGAAGCGAAAAAAGAACTTGGAAAAGATCAAGTTACAATTGAGCTATTAAACTATGATACTGGTAATGCGAAAAAAGTTGGAGAATATGTTAAAGATCAAATCGAGAAGAATTTAAAAGGTGTAACAGTTAATATTAAACTTCAGCCGTTCAAGCAAAAACTGAAATTAGAAACAGAGCAAGATTATGATATTTCATATGGCGGTTGGAATCCAGATTATGCGGATCCAATGACATTCTTAGATATGTTTGAGTCTAAGCATTCTCATAACCAAATGAGCTTCTCTGATCAGAAGTATGATGAAATGATTAAAAAAGCTGGTGGAGAATTAATGGGTGATGCGAAGAAACGTTGGGAAGAGCTAGGACAAGCTGAGAAATTACTTCTTGAGAAAGATGTAGCAATTGTGCCTTTATACCAACGTGGTGATGCATACGTTCAAAAATCGAATGTAAAAGACGTTGTTCACCATAACATCAGTCCAGAGTATAGCTTTAAATGGGCTTATGTAACCGAGAAAGACGGGAAATAATAGAATTTAAAAAAGGCATTGCAAAAGTGGCTAATCTACTTTTGGAATGCTTTTTTTAGTGTAATTAAATAGAGAAGAATAAGGGGTATAGTATGTAAATACAGTAGATGAGGGATAAATCATACTAAATTACGGAGAAAAAATCTGAATATTTAAAATAAAACTATTTACAAACACAGAAAATAGAGTAGAATAATATTAGTTATAATTTTCTGAAAAGTAAACCCTTAGCAAGGGGTCTCTCAAGGGTTGGTATTGTACATATAATTGGGGAGGGTATAAAAATGAAGAGAAAAAAGATGAAAAAGTTAACAGCAGTTGTAGTACCAGTTTTAGCGATGAGCGTTGCATTGACAGCGTGCTCTGGGTCAGGTGGAGAGAAGAAAACGACTACTACATCTAATAGTGGGGAAGAAAAAAAATCTGATATTAAATATGCAGCGAAGCAAGTATTGAATCGTACGGAAAATCAAGAAATTCCGACGATGGACACTTCTAAATCTACTGATACGTTAGGGGCACAAATTTTAGGGAACACGATGGAAGGATTATATCGTCTTGATAAAGATAATAAGCCTATTCCAGCTGCTGCAGAATCAAGTACGAAAAGCGAAGATGGTAAAAAATATACGTTTAAACTGCGTAAAGATGCGAAATGGTCCAATGGAGACCCTGTAACAGCGAAAGATTTCGTATACGGATGGCAGCGCTTACTTGATAAAAATACAGCTGCAGAATATGCGTTTATTGCCTACTATATTAAAAATGCAGAGGCAATTAATAAAGGTGAAAAACCTGCAGCGGAATTAGGTGTAAAAGCGGTAGATGATTATACACTTGAAGTAGAATTAGAAAAACCAGTACCATATTTCTTAAACTTATTAGCATTCCCATCATACTATCCATTAAATGAAAAGTTTGTAAAAGAAAAAGGAGATAAGTTTGGTTTAGAAGCAGATACAACGGTGTATAACGGACCATTCGTTATGTCTTCATGGAAACATGAACAAGGATGGCAGCTGAAGAAAAATGATAAATATTGGGATAATAAGACTGTGAAATTAGAAGAAATTAATTACAGCGTTGTAAAAGAAGTGGCTACAAAAGTAAATTTATATGATACAGGATCAATTGATTTCACACTACTATCAGGAGAGTTTGTAGATAAATATAAATCGAATAAAGATGAGTACGGTGAGTATGCAGAATCAAGTACATTCTTCTTACGTTTAAATCAAAAGCGTAACGGACAGGATACACCGTTAAAGAGCAAAAAACTGCGTGAAGCAATTGCGTTATCAGTTGATAAAAAGGGCTTAGCAAACGTTATTTTAAATAATGGATCAAAAGCAACAGATCAATTGGTTCCAAAAGGGCTTGCGACAGGACCTGACGGTAAAGATTACCAAGATACGTTTAAAAATGGTCTGAAACAAGATACGAAAAAAGCAGCAGCTGCATGGGAAGAAGCGAAAAAGGAACTTGGAAAAGATCAAGTTACAATTGAATTACTAAGCTATGATGATGGAACTGCGAAAAAGATTGCTGATTATGTTAAAGATCAAATTGAGAAAAATTTAAAAGGTGTAACGATTAATACGAAAATTCAGCCGTTCAAACAAAAATTAAAATTAGAGTCAGCGCAAGATTATGAAATCTCTTATGCAGGCTGGAGCCCAGATTATGCGGATCCAATGACATTTATTGATATGTTTGAATCGAAGAGCCCATATAACCAAATGAGTTATTCGAATCCGAAATACGATGAAATGGTGCAAAAAGCAGGTAATGAATTATTATCTGATCCGAAGAAGCGTTGGGAAGCGTTAGGAAAAGCAGAAAAATTATTCCTTGAAGAAGATGCAGGATTAGTTCCTTTATATCAAACAGGAAGATCATATGTAATGAAACCGAATGTAAAAGGCGTCGTTAAACATAACATCAGTCCAGAATATAGCTTTAAGTGGGCGTATGTAACTGAGGATGGCGGGAAAAAATAATATAGAGGCATTTTAAAAGTGGCTAAGCTGCTTTTGAAATGCTTTTTTGTATGAATAGGAGAACAAGGCACATGGAAATTTTGAGAAATGTTGAGGGTGCTTTTAAAATTCTACTGTAGGAAATTAGAAAAGAGTTCAACAATTGGATAGATAAATGATAGCAGAGAGTTCATATTGATGAGAAAAATATAGAACTTAGTAATAGAGAAGAATAAGAGGAGGTATGTTTACATATAGTAGATGGGGGATAATTCATATAGTAGTAATAGTAAAATAACAAGTTACTATCATAAAAAAATAAACTTTTAGAATATTCTTAAAAATGCTTTACAAAACTGAAAAAAATAGTAGAATATTAATTAATAAGAATTTTCTGATAAATAAAGTTGGTAGAAATCTCTAAAAGTTAGTAGCGTACATATAATTGGGGAGGGTACAAGAATGAAGAAAAAGATGAAAAAGTTCACGGCGGTTGTAGCGCCAGTATTAGCGATGAGTATGGCGTTAACAGCATGTTCTGGGTCTTCCGGTGGGGAAAAGAAAACGACTACGACGTCTAATAATGGTGGGGAAGAGAAGAAATCCGATATTAAATATGCGGCAAAGCAAGTGTTAAATCGTACAGAAACGAATGAAATTCCGACGATGGATACTTCAAAAAATACAGATACACTTGGCTCGCAAATTTTGGGGAATACAATGGAAGGTTTATATCGCCTTGATAAAGATAATAAGCCAATCCCAGCTGTAGCAGAATCTAGTACAAAAAGCGAGGATGGTAAAAAATATACATTCAAATTACGTAAAGATGCAAAATGGTCAAACGGTGATCCTGTAACTGCGAAAGATTTCGTATTTGCATGGCAACGTCTAGTAGATCCACAAACAGCTGCTGAGTATGCATTTATTGCTTACTATCTTAAAAATGCAGAAGCAATTAATCAAGGGAAAGCAGAAGTTTCTACGTTAGGCGTAAAAGCAGTTGATGATTATACGCTTGAAGTTGAATTAGACAGACCGGTACCATATTTCTTGAACTTAATGGCATTTGCATCATACTATCCGTTAAATGAAAAGTTTGTAAAAGAAAAAGGGAAGAAATACGGTTTAGAGTCCGATACAACAGTTTATAACGGTCCATTTGTGCTTACTGATTGGAAACATGAGCAAGGTTGGAAGTTGAAGAAAAATGATCAGTATTGGGATAAAAAGACAGTGAAATTAGAAGAAATTAATTATAGTGTAGTAAAAGAAGCAGCTACTAGGGTGAATTTATATGATACAGGTGCAATTGATTTTGCACTTTTATCTGGAGAATTCGTTGATAAGTATAGAAATAAAAAAGATGAGTTTGGAGCATATTCGGAAACAAGTACGTTTTACTTACGTCTAAATCAAAAACGTGGTGGGCAAGATACACCGTTAAAGAGCAAAAAATTACGTGAAGCAATTGCATTATCGGTTGATAAGAAGGGTTTAACTAATGTAATTTTAAATGATGGTTCAAAACCAGTTGATTACTTAGTAGCAAAAGGTTTAGCAAGTGGACCAGACGGTAAAGATTTCGCAGAAACATTCAAGAATGGTTTAAAACAAGATTCCAAAAAGGCAGCAGCAGCTTGGGAAGAAGCGAAAAAAGAACTTGGAAAAGATCAAGTGACAATTGAATTATTAAATTATGATACTGGTAATGCGAAAAAAGTTGGGGAGTACGTGAAAGATCAAATTGAAAAGAATCTAAAAGGTGTAACAGTAAATATTAAACTTCAACCATTTAAGCAAAAACTAAAATTAGAATCAGATCAAGATTATGATTTCTCATATGGCGGCTGGAATCCAGATTATGCGGATCCGATGACGTACCTTGATATGTTTGAAACAAAGAATTCTCAGAACCAAATGAGCTACTCAAATTCAAAATATGATGACATTATTGATAAAAGTAAGACAGAATGGATGGCTGATGCAAAAAAACGTTGGGCAGAGTTAGGGAAGGCAGAGAAATTGTTACTTGAAGAAGATGTAGCGCTTGTACCTTTATATCAAAGTGCTAAAGCATATGTTATGCAACCAAATGTAAAGGGAATTGTGAAACATAATATTAGTCCGGAATATAGTTTCAAATGGGCGTATGTAGAAGAGAAATAATAAAAGAAAAAAGCATTTTCAAGTTGCGGTATTATAGCACTTGAAAATGCTTATTTTTCTGTGCACTATTTTTTTATGGATGAATATATGTATTATAGAAAACTCAAAGGAGAATCTCATGAAACGAAACACATACATCGATTTTCTAGCTTATTACGGAATAGGGAGTGCTCATCCTGGTGGTTTTACGTTAACGAAGCAATTGCTATCTCAATTGCCACTTAGACACGGAGCAAATGTTCTTGAGATAGGTTGCGGCACTGGGAAAACAGCGGCGTATATGACAAAAGAATTGGGTTATAAAGTGACAGCGGTTGAAAAGAATGAAATTATGATTCAAAAAGCGAAAGATAGATGGTTGTTTGATGGTTTAAATATACAATTGATTCAAGGCGATGTAGAAGGGTTACCGTGTTTAAATGATTCTTTTGAGCTTGTACTTGGAGAATCTATACTCGCTTTTACAAATAAAGAAAAGGTTATTTCGGAATGTTATCGTGTATTACAAAAGGATGGAAAGCTTGTTGTCATTGAAATGATTACCGAAAAACATATTGAGAAGAAAGAGGAGGAAAAGATTGGACAGTTATACGGTATGAAAGAATTATTAACTGAGGATGAGTGGATTCATTTATTTCAAGCAGCAAATTTTAAAAGAATTACAATTGCGGGTGGCGGAACTATTGCAGAAACAGTTGCAGGACATGTGGAAGAACCAGAGTGGAATGTATCACCGTTTATTCCGGAAGAATTGTATGAGGCGTGGGTGCAACACGAACAAGTACTGCTTATGTATCAACATATTTTAGGGCATCGGATTTTTATATGTGAAAAATAGAAAAAGAGTTGGCTAAAGATAGTCAACTCTTTACTATGTTAGATGAAAAATAATGCAGCCAAAGTAATTCCAAAAATAAAGCCAAATCCGAGTTCAAGGCCCCAGCCACCGCCGCCACAACCACCGCAACCACGACCGCCGCATCCACAGCCACTAAATCCACCATCGAATCCACCACCGCATCCAAATCCACAGTTATCACATCTGCTAATACCACCGCAAATATCACATCCGCCGTTTGAATATGCGTTATAGTACCCGAATCCTGTATCAAAAGATGAGCGCTGTTGCATTGGTTCAATCCAAACAGAATCGTTTGTTACATCTATTATTTTGCCTAAGTGAATGCGACCATCCCGATCTTCAATTCGAACAACTTTACCGAAATAACGTTGGCATGTATCATAACATCTTTTTCTATGCATGTTCTTTCCTCCTTCCGTATTACCGTAATACGATATGTAAGCAGGACAAGTGCGGCTTGTACGAATGACCTATCTATCATAATTGTTATACGAAAGGGGAAATATACGAACAGGATACATAACGAGGAGGAAGAGAAATGAAATCTACAGACCAATTTCAGACGTACGAAATTCCTTGGGAGGAATTAATAGAAGCACTGCGAGGTGAAATGAAGAAACAAGTAGGGGCGGATATTATTGATACGGTCGTATGTAATTTGAAAGATGGTTTTGAAGTGTATACATATGTGCAGGGTGATTTGGATTTCGAGTATACAGAAGCTCTTGAACGAAAATATGGAAGTGACGGGAAAATCCCTAATTTGTTAACAGTTATGCTGGTAGCTAGCATTTATAATACGGGTGAAGAGAATATACGTTTACATGCAGATCAAAAGGAAAATCCGATTGTTGAAGTATATGTGAAGAAGTAAAGAGTGCGCTAATTATAGCGTGCTCTTTATTTCTTGTATTGAAAAGAAAATCAAACTTTAATGGTGGAATTTATAGCGGGAAAAGTATGAAATCTATGTGTTATTTCAGATATATATAATAAGGAAAAAATTCGAAATAAAATATGGGAGTAGTTCATTTTTGTTTACATAATGTAATTGCTGTGAACTGTTGTCCTAAAATACAAGTCATATATCTTGTTTCCTCTCATAAATTTAAACATAGGAATTTGTCTACAAAGGTGGCGAAGCCTCATCATGAAAATTCGAATTTGTGCCACGTTCATGCTGTTTCTATTTATATGTTTACCTTTTTCAGTTTTTGCAAAAGGAGAGGAGGCAAAGGAAAGGGTCGTTTCACTTGTATATGATGATTCGGGCAGCATGAGAAATAACGATCGCTGGAAGTATGCCAATTACGCCTTGCAAAGTTTAGTTGCGCTATTAGATGAGAAAGATAAATTTTCTTACGTTCCAATGAGTAAGCCGGATGCTCCATTAAACATTTCATTAACAAAGGATCAAAGGCAAGCAGAAATTGAGGGGATTGGGGCGTGGAAAACATATTTAAATACTCCATTTAGCGCAGTAGAAACGGCGATGCAATCTATAAAAAAGGAAGCAGATATAGATGGGAAACGTGAATTTTGGCTTATTGTATTAACTGACGGGGCATTTAATGATTTGGAGAAAGATAAGATTGGCGGAAAAGAACAAATTACACAGAAGTTAGCACAGTTTAAGAAAGAGATGGATTCTAAAAAGATCTCTTTACACCCAGTCTTAATCACGATGGAAGAGGATTTAGGGCAGCAAGAGAAGCTGCAGTTAAATACGTTTAAAGAGATTTGGAAAAAAGAAATGAATGGAGTTGTCATGCCGTCTAGCGGTGAGAATGGTATTGTACAAAGTGTGAATCAAGTGGCAGCATTAGTTGCAAATCGTGATCCATTTTCTTCTGTTGAGTCGATTGTCAAAACGAAAATAGTAGGGAAAAAAGTAGAGATTACAACACCGTTTCCATTAAAGCGTATGACGCTTGTACGACAATCACCTTCTTTGTTTAATTATAAAGTTATGCAACTTTCCAAACCGTTACAATTGCAGTCTTCTTTTTCTATACATGCACCAGGAGAAGCTAAATTATTCGGAAATATAGTGCATGTAAGTACAGCGAATCAGGAAGTGATTAAGCCAGGGACATATACGATAGAAGTGGATCAGGACATTGAGAAAGAGGGATTACAAGTACTTGTTGAACCAGCGCTTAATTATACTGTTTCTACGTACGACAAAGATGATAAAGATAGAAAAAATGTTGAGAAAATGTATGAAGGTGTGACAGCTGTTATTGAAGCGAAACCTACTGAATTACCAATTCAAACTTCTTATTTCGAAGCAGAAGTAGAAATAGACGGAAAGCAGTATCCGATGAAGTGGGATGATAAAAGCCATGTGTTTTATTACGAGACACAGGTTGGTAAAGAGTTAGTACGCGGGAAAGTCCATATGAATATAAAGGGATTTTATAGACAGACGAAAGAATTCAAGATTGAACCAGCTGAAAAACCAAAATTAACACTTCAAGCTGTTACGAAAGATTATGAAGAAAAGGTAACAAATTTAGAACATAGTAAACCATTTATTTTACAGCCCCAGTTAAATGGTAAACCGATGACAGAAGAGGCTGTAAAGAAACTATTAAAATCTACTGGTGTCACATCGAATCAATCGATCAACTATGAATTAAAACAGCATGGTAGTCAAGTTTATGTTTATCCTCGACCTTATTACTCCGACACATTCAATTTTACAGATACCGGCACCGTAGAGGCTACCATCACGATCAATGATTCAAAATTACAAGAAGTAAAGGAAAAGATCGTACTGCACATTGAAAATGCGCCGTTTTTTGAGAAGTATGCGCTCGTTTTTAAATTTGTAATTCCTATTACTTTATTACTTTTAATAGTAGGAATTATTATTTTAGGATGGATTGTTCGTCCGAGATTTCATCGGAAAGCATTACTATATTACGAATGGGATCAAGAAGTAGCGAAAGATTGGCTTTATCAATCTGAACCAGAGTTACTTAAAAATAAATGGTGGAAGCACTATTTTGGCATTCCATTTCGAGCAGAAAGAAAGGCGGTGCAATCTGTAACATTAATAGCGAAAAAAGGATCGAAATCTATATTTGTAGCGAAAGAATCGCAAGTGGTTGGGATGATTATTGATGGGATGTTTATAACAGAGGAAGAGGTAGGAATGGAGCATAAGACGTTGTATCCAAATGAACTTTTAGTAATTGATAGAGGATATGGTAAGGAGATTTACCGGTACGAATGTGAATAGTAGATAGGGTGTAAGAGGGGCGGAGGAGGCCCGGCTCTCTTTATTCTTCTTTTCAAACAAGCAAGAATAGGAAGGTGGTTCACATGACATTACAAGTTCCAACAATTTTAATTGGCTTAGGTGGAATCGGTAGTACTGTCACACATCAAATATATGAAAGATTACCTGAGGAGCGTCGTAAAAAGGTAGCGATGCATGTATTTGATACAGATGTGAATACATTGAGTAAATTTGATCATATTCGGAAGTTTAAGACGCAAACGAGCTCGAGTAAAACACCGAGAGAGTATATTGCGGGAGATCCAACGATTCCAGAGTGGTTTCCGATGGATCCGACTATACTTGATAAACCGTTAACAGAAGGGGCTGGACAGTTACGCGTCATTTCACGGTTAGCGTTACGTGCTGCGATGAAAGAAGATAAACTCACATCGTTTTGGCAAGAAATCGAGAAGATTTTTCCAGTTACAAGTGATCAGACCGAATATGGTGTACGTGTCATTATTGTAACATCACTAGCCGGCGGAACAGGCTCAGGGATGTTTTTACAAATCGCATTATATTTGCGTGAGATGCTCCGGAAGAAATTGCAGCATCATAACATTTTAATTCGCGGTGCGTTTTTAATGCCAGATGTTTTAGTTAAGACGAGAACGGTTAGTGCGAAAGAGTTTGAAACTGTGCAAGCGAATGGTTATGCATCGTTAAAAGAGTTGCACGCTATTACGCTTGGATCGACTGGTGAATTATCAAAACGAGGCGGCGTAACGATTGAATTAGAATATCGTCCTGATCAAGTGGATGAGGACGGAAGAACAAACCATACGATAAAGCAGCATCATTTACCGTACAATTATTGTTTCTTATATGATTATGAAAATTTACATGGGCACCATTTGCACAATTTATCAGATTATATGGAGCAAATGGCAAATACGATTTATTTACAGTTATTTAGTCCAATGTCTGCAAATCATTTTGCACAAGAAGATAATCAAATTCAGCAATTGGCAGAATCGAGTGGGAAAGGGAGATATTGCGGAGCAGGAACGGCAAAACTTATTTATCCGTATGAGCACGTTTTGAAATACTGTGCTTTAAAATGGGCGGTGCAAGGTTTAGATGAATCTTGGCTTCATTTAGATCAACTGTTTCAAGAAAAAAAGCAAAGATACGACCAAGATGTCAAACGTGGTATGCAGCGTGAAAAGCCAGAGCGCGGGAAAAGTTATTTAGAAGACTTAGAGCATCTTGCTACTCGGCCAGAACAAGCTCATATTTTTTATAGACAAATGTACCATGAAACACGTGAAGGGGCAGAGGGTGGTAAGCTCGGTGTTGCAAAATCAAAATTGTTTTTAGATGCTGTAGAGAGTTACGTACACCGTACAGTGCAAAAAGATGAGGAATTAAACCGCCTGCAGCATGAGTGCAAAATATCGGCTGCGAAGCTTAAAATGATGGAACAAATGAAGGGGGAAGTAGCGAGAGTTGATCATGCGGTTCGTTTATATGCTTATGCCATTCCGAGCCGTGTACATGAGCATGTTACTACCCTTTTATATGACATGATTGAATCAGACCGCTTTACACCGAGTGGCTCAGAAGGACAGTCTTACCAATTAAATACATGGTTTTTAAAGAAAACGGATCCAGTTCATCCAGTTGCAGCACGTTTTATGCTGTATGAAATTCGTAAGCAGTTAGTAGAGAAGATGAATCGACTACATGAAAATAATGAACAAAAGCGTAATTTAATTCAAAACTACGATAAGAAATTTAATGTGAGTAATATTGATGGAACTGTAACGGCTGTTCGCCGCGTTGAAATTGCGCAGCAACAAGGCTGGTTTGGAAAAATGATTAATAATCAGCAGCGTTTGTTTAAAAAAGAATTTGAAGATATTGTAACGCAGTACGTACACAAATTAAGTGAGTATCGTAAAGAAATGTTGTTAGAACTCGTGTATCAATCGCTATACCAAGCAGTTGATAAAATGATTCAATATTGGGAAAGATTCTTTGATAATTTATACGAAACACGTGAAAATTTATTGTTTGAAATCCAAAAGCGAAGCAAGGAATTTGAGGGGAAAACGAACCCGACGAATGTATACGTATTAGCTGAAGAGAAATTGCAAGAAAAGATTTGGCAAGATATGCAGCAACATTTAAATTTAGGTGTATTACCGAAAGATATATCGTCCGAAATTTATATGAGCTTGTACGGGGAATATTGTCGTGATGCGAAAGCCGAAGAAATTCAGTCGAAAAAGGTGGAAGACTTCTATCGTGAACATATATTGAGTTATTGTTATGACGAACTTCAAGTGCGCTATCGTGACAAATTAGAGCTTAATATCGTTGAAGCATTGCGAAAAGAAGCAGATTTCAAGAAGCGTGATCGTGATGAATACGTTCGTGAAAAAATTGAAGATCTTTTCCATTTAGCAAGTCCGTTCATTCCGAAAGTTTCTCATCATAGAGAATTACAATATTGGGGCGTACATCCATCTTTAAAACAAGAATTGCAAGAAGAGTTATTGCAAGAAATGTTTAAAGAAAAAGATACGGTAAACGAGGCGTTTTCACCATTTGAAGTGATTTGTTATCGTGCTCATTACGGATTATCGCTACAAGATTTTCCTAAGCTTTCATCTGGACATATTGCGAATGGTTTTATGAACGATAAAGGTGATTATTTTCAATCGTATTATCGCCGCGTGAACAAATTAAATAGTAAAAAATCTAGTTTGACGCCGCATTTAGATAAATATTGGCACTTACCAGCCTTTATGCCAGACTTGAATGCAACGCAAACGAAGTTAGATTACGACAAATGTAATCGTGCTCTTCTATACGCGTATATGTATCGCTGGATTAGCTTAGTTGCTGTTGATGGACAATTCGTGTATCAATATAATGGTGTCGGCCGTAGCTTTTTAATTCAGTCGATGGGGAAAAATATTTCAAGTGAAAGTTATAAGTTGCACAGAGCATTGCTTCATAATCCGTTTATTTATGAAAACATCTTGTCACGATTTGAAGAAGAACAAGAAAAGGCAATGATACAAGGTGGACATTTATATACACATGCATTTGTATTAGGCGCTCAAGATATAAGATGGCTCCGTAAAGAGCATGTTCATAATATTTTAGATATGATTTTAATGTATGACCGTGAGGCAAAATATGACCCGACGTTAGAAGAAACATCTGACGATTTGTTAAGGTTATTCCTTGATGAAATTGAGCTGTATTTCCAAAACTATTACGGAACAGGTGCAGATATGGTTGCAAAGAAAGAGAAAGAGATGTTTATGAAACAATTGTGGGATCGTTCGTATGCGAAAGGGTATGTGGATCCAAATAGTGCGCCTTATAAAAAATGGCAAAATATATTACATGTTCCCGATGAAGAAGAAGTGCCAAAAACGAATGTATAATGAGTGAAAAGGGAATCCTTAAGAATGACAATACAACTTTAGAAATGAGGGATTCCGATGCCATTTTTAGGAAGTGTATATCAAATATTTGGATTATATCCAGAAATTTATTATGGAATGATTTCAGCAGAGCTGCAAGAAGAAGCTCGAAAGGAACATATCGATAATAGTAGTACAGAAATTGAAGCGGAAGAATAAAGCGCAGATGAACATCTGCGCTTTTTTTATTGTCTTAAGTGAAAATACTGTTTGTAATTTGCAGGAAAGTTAATTGCTCTAATAAGATGAATAGTTATTTCTATATAACAAATCGACTGATTTTATCATGTTTGCATACGGGGATTACATTGAGTTAAATGTATAAAAATGAATTTTGGAATAATGGAAATTGTATTAAAATGGGAATCGGCAGTGTTCGTGAGTGGTATCGTATATTTTGGAATGCTATTTTATTTATAATTATTCAATTCGGGTGAATTAATTATATTGTTGACAATATAATTAATCCTGTGATAAATTCAATCAATCTTCTAAAAACAAGCTTGTTTTTAGAAGATTGATTTTTCTGATTTTAAATTATGTAATTTGTGGAGTCTATATAGGGAGTGAAAGTAAAGCATGAATATTATTAATGTGTAATAGCAACAGTAATAAAGATTGTAATGAGTAAGGGATAATTTTGAAAAAGAGGTTTCTACGAATGAGTTTATTTATAAAGAAAGCAATGAATGAAGAAAAGAAAAAAGTGTTAAAGCAAACTTTAGGAGCAATTGATTTAACGCTTTTAGGAATTGGAGCAATTATTGGTACAGGTATTTTCGTATTAACAGGTATTGTAGCGGCGAAACATGCTGGTCCAGCAATTGTATTATCTTTTATGTTAGCTGCAATTGTATGTGCTTGTGTAGCCTTTTGTTATGCTGAATTTGCATCTACAGTCCCGGTCTCAGGAAGTGTGTATTCGTATACGTATATGACATTAGGTGAGATTTTTGCTTTTATAGTTGGCTGGTGTGTCATGTTAGAGTACTTATTAGCTACTTCTGCGGTGGCGGCGGGATGGTCAGCCTATTTTCAGTCATTGCTACTAGGGTTTAATATTCATATTCCGGCAATCATTGCTTCTGCACCAGGGATGGGGAATGGCGGGATTATCGACTTGCCAGCGGTTATTATTATTTTAATTGTTACATTTTTACTAAGTCGTGGTGTGAAAGAAAGTGCACGTATAAATAATATAATGGTTATTATTAAACTGGCTGTTATTTTAGTATTTATTATTGTAGGAGCAAACTATGTAAAGCCAGAGAATTGGCAGCCGTTTCTTCCTTTTGGATACCATGGTGTTATTGGAGGAGCTGCTACTGTATTTTTTGCCTTTTTAGGTTTCGATGCAGTTGCAACAGCAGCAGAGGAAGTGAAACGCCCACAACGTAACGTTCCAATTGGATTACTTATCTCTTTATGCATTTGTACAATTCTTTATGTTGGTGTTTCATTCGTGTTAACTGGAATGGTTCCATTTACGGATCTGAATGTAGCTGATCCAGTTGCATATGCACTGCGTATTGTAGGAGAGGATAGAATTGCTGGTCTATTATCAGTTGGAGCGATAGCTGGTTTAACAACAGTTCTGTTAGTTGCTATGTTCGCATTTGTTCGAGTATCATACTCGATGAGCCGAGATGGATTGTTACCAAAAAGATTTTCGAGTGTTCATAAACGTTATCAAACACCATTTTTTAATACATGGATTACGGGTATTCTTGCGGCTGTATTAGCAGGTTTATTGGACTTGAATTTGTTGGCAAATTTAGTGAATGTGGGAACGATAACAGCGTTCATATTTGTATCTATAGCTGTAATTGTATTAAGGAAGACACATCCTAATTTGAAAAGACCGTTCCGTGCTCCGTTAGTTCCATTCTTACCTATACTTGCGATAGTAAGTTGTTTATATTTAGCATTAAATCTTTCTAAAACCACTTTAATCAGTTTTGCAATTTGGGTTATTGTAGGTATTTTTATTTATTTTATATACGCGAAAAAACATAGTAAGATTAGAAATAGAGTATAAGGTATTACAATTATGGCTGTAGGCTAAAGTTTTTTTACCTATAGCCATTTTTATTTGTGCGCACCTTATTTTCGTGTTAACATAAAGCGAATTTTTTAAGGGAGAGAATAAGATGAAATGGATATACTTTATTATTATTAACGTTATAGCATTTAGTATGATGGGGCTTGATAAGCGAAAAGCAAAGAAAAAACAGTGGAGAACGCCAGAAAGTACGTTGTTTTTATCAGCTGTAGCTGGAGGAGCGGTTGGAGCTTGGATTGGTATGTATATGTTTCATCATAAGACACATAAAAGTAAATTTGTCTTCGGTATTCCAGTGCTCGTTATTATAACAGTAGGAGTGTTTTTATACATATAAAGGATTTGCAAGAGGAATGTCGAAAGAAATGCAGATTGAATATTGGTAAAGTAAGTATGTGAGACTTTATAATGAAGAAAAAAGAGAAGAGGAGAAAAAGGAAGATGGGGAGTCAAACAGCAGAGCAAAAGCAGGGGATTATATATGCAGCAGGTGCGTATACGATGTGGGGAGTCCTTCCGATTTATTGGAAATGGGTGGAGGAAGTACCGGCAGATGAAATATTAGCGCATCGCATCGTTTGGGCATTTGTTTTTATGTTGTTAGTTTTAGGAGTAACGAAGAGGTTTCGTCAGTTTGGTGGGGAGTTAGTGGCCCTTTTTAAACGACCTAAATTATTAATGTCATTAACAATTGCTTCGGTACTTATTAGTGGAAACTGGTTTGTATACATATGGGCCGTAAATCATAACCATGTAATCGAAGCAAGTCTTGGGTATTATATTAATCCACTTATAAGTATTTTACTTGGTACAGTTGTTTTAAAAGAGAAGCTTAATTTTTGGCAATATGTTGCGGTTGGTTTAGCTGGATTGGGCGTTGTTATTTTAACGATACGTTTCGGATCAATTCCATGGGTTTCTCTTTCACTTGCTTTTTCATTTGGATTATATGGATTAACGAAAAAATTATTAAATTATGATGCAACAATTGGGCTTACGATGGAAACGATGTTAGTGACGCCATTTGCACTTATATATTTGTTTATGACAGGAGTTCATGGCTTTGGTTCGTTCGGTTCTATTTCGGCAATATCAACGTTTCTTTTAATAGGGGCAGGTATTGTTACAGCGTTACCACTCTTTTATTTTGCTAAAGGAGCACAACTTATTCCGCTCTATATGATAGGATTTTTACAATACATCGCGCCGACTATTAGTTTAATTTTAGGTGTGTTCGTTTTTGGTGAACATTTCACATCTACTCATATGATTGCGTTTTTCTGTATATGGATTGCTTTATTTGTCTTTTCAATGGCGAAAACAAAGTTTCTACTACAGAAGCAACCAAAATTTATTAAAAATAAATCAGCAAAAGTGTCATAATGCGTAGTATTTTCTACGCATTTTTCTTTATACTTATATTATATAGAAATTCCATTATAGTCAGTGAGGAGCTGAAAAACATGGAAACAATTTTACATAATGATCCACTTATAGCAGCTATAATTTCTTGGTTTTTAGCACAGTTAACGAAAGTCGTTTTTAAATTAATAAAAACAGGCGAGTTTGATTTTGCTAAGTTCTTTGCTTCAGGTGGAATGCCAAGTTCGCATGCTTCGACGGTTACTGCACTTGCTACAGGTGTCGGAGTGGTGGAAGGTGTGGAGAGTCCAATATTTGCGGTTGCCGCTATTTTTGCCATTATTGTTATGTACGATGCTTCAGGAGTAAGGCTTGCGGTAAGTAAGCAAGCGAAAATATTGAATGATTTTTTTCATGGTAGACAAACAGAATATAAAAAGTTAAATGAGCTCGTTGGACATACACCGTATCAAGTTGTTGTTGGTGCACTATTAGGAATTGTTGTTGGGGTTGGGTATTGTTTGTAAGCAGAATGTGTGTAATACACGTTCTGCTTTTCTTTGTTTTCATACATATTTAGATGAGTTTTCGAATATCGTATACGGACTTAGAAAGGGTGGGTGAGCGGTGTGCTACTATATGACAAAGTGCATGAGGAGATAGAGCGGAGAACGACTGTACTTCAAACGATGCAAAGGCGAGATGGAACGTGGCAATTTTGTTTTGAAGGAGCTTTGCTAACGGATTGTCACATGATTTTTTTACTCAAATTATTAGGGCGAAATGACGAAATAGAACCGTTTGTGAAAAGGTTAGTATCTCTTCAAACAAATGAAGGGACTTGGAAATTATACGAAGATGAAAAGGGAGGGAATTTATCCGCGACGATTCAAGCATATGCTGCTTTACTTGCTTCGGAAAGATATTCGAAAGAAGCTATGAATATGAGGCGAGCTGAAATGTTTATTAAGGAACACGGGGGAGTTTCTCGTGCTCATTTTATGACGAAATTTTTATTAGCGATTCATGGAGAATATGAATTTCCTGCGCTTTTTCACTTTCCAACGCCAATCTTATTTTTACAAGATGACTCCCCCCTCAGTATATTTGGGCTAAGCAGCTCAGCGCGTATACATTTAATTCCGATGATGATTTGTATGAATAAGAGATTCCGTGTAGAGAAAAAGTTATTGCCAAATTTAAATCATATTGCAGGCGGGGGTGGGCAATGGTTTCGAGAGGAGCGGTCTCCGCTGTTTCAATCGTTTTTAGGTGATGTGAAAAAGGTAATATCTTATCCATTATCGTTACATCATAAAGGATACGAAGAAGTAGAGCGCTTTATGAAGGAGCGTATAGATGAAAATGGAACATTATATAGTTACGCCAGTGCTACGTTTTATATGATTTATGCTTTGCTTGCATTAGGACACTCTATTCAGTCTCCAATTATTGAGAAAGCTGTGACAGGATTAAAATCTTATATATGGAAGATGGACAGAGGAAGTCATTTGCAAAATTCTCCTTCTACCGTATGGGATACCGCTTTACTTAGCTATTCATTGCAAGAAGCTAAAGTTACAAATGAAAATAAGATGATTCAAAGGGCGACGGAGTATTTATTGCAAAAACAACAAACTAAAAAGGTAGATTGGAGCGTACATGCATCATCACTTGTAGCTGGCGGTTGGGGATTTT
This sequence comes from Bacillus sp. FSL P2-0099, assembly GCF_038007445.1. Classification (NCBI taxonomy): domain Bacteria; kingdom Bacillati; phylum Bacillota; class Bacilli; order Caryophanales; family Bacillaceae; genus Bacillus; species Bacillus sp. FSL P2-0099. The sequence continues at coordinate 3,453,251 of NZ_JBBOXE010000001.1, read as the reverse complement.
CAGATGTTAATACGACGATCCCTGATATAGACGATACTACAGCTGCCCTTAGAGCGTTAGCGCGAAGTAGAGGGAATGATAGAGTAGATGATGCGTGGGGAAGAGGCGTGGAATGGGTGAAAGGATTGCAAAACAATGATGGAGGCTGGGGAGCTTTTGAACGAGGGGTAACGAGCAAGTTACTATCGAATTTGCCGATTGAAAATGCGAGTGATATGATAACCGATCCGTCCACACCAGATATTACAGGTAGGGTGTTAGAATTATTCGGAACGTATGCACCGAATGAGTTGCTTGAAGAGCAAAAAAAGAAAGCTATCAAATGGTTAATGGATGTACAGGAACAGAATGGATCATGGTATGGAAAATGGGGGATATGTTATATATATGGGACATGGGCAACGATGACAGGCTTACGTGCATTAGGAGTGCCTTCTACTCATCCAGCGTTGAAAAAAGCCGCTTCATGGCTCGAACATTTGCAGCATGAAGACGGAGGGTGGGGAGAATCCTGTCAAAGTAGTGTAGAGAAAAAATTTATTTCTTTACCTTTTAGTACGCCGTCACAAACAGCGTGGGCACTTGATGCACTCATTTCTTACTACGATCAAGAAACACCGATTATTCGAAAAGGAATTTCATATTTGCTCGCGCAGTCTACTATGAATGAAAAATATCCTACTGGTACAGGGTTACCGGGGGGCTTTTATATTCGCTATCATAGTTATGGACATATATATCCGTTACTTGCTTTAGCGCACTACGTAAAGAAATATAGAAAATAAACCGAGAGATACTCTCGGTTTATTTTGATGGGTAGTAGGTCCCTGTTGAAAAGAATAAGGAACGTTGTAGTTCCTTATTTTTCTGTTGATTGGCGTTTTTGACGTGCATCAGCGGCATTTGCACGTGCGTTTGCTTCTAAGTCATTGTGGTCAGCGAGTTCGCGAGCGAACTCAACATCAATGCCATCGGCAGCTTTGTTTCGATCTACATTCTTTTTTTTCATTCGAAACAATCTCCTTGTGTTTTATGCGGCGTTGCAAAGTTAGTTTGACACAAATAGACTTTTTTATACAAAGAGGATTTGGAAAGCATAGAGCCGAAATATACAATATAACTAATAGAAATGGGGGATAGGGATGGACTTGTTGAATGGGAAAACAGCTGTTGTAACGGGTGCTGCGCAGGGGATTGGAAAAGAAATCGCACGAGTTTTTGCAAAACTAGGGGCCAAAGTATTAATTAGTGATGTAAATGAAGAGAAGCTACAAAAAACGACACGTGAATTATCAGATGAAGGGTATGATGTGAGTTTATATCGATGTGATGTGAGTAATCAAAATGAAGCGAAGTCGTTAATTGAATATGCGGTGCAAAAATTTGGTACATTACATATTTTAGTGAATAACGCTGGAATTACAAAAGATGCAATGTTACATAAGATGGAGAAATCAGCTTGGGAACAAGTATTACAAGTGAACTTAACTGGCGTTTTTTACTGTATGCAGCCAGCGCTTCTTTATATGAGGCAACAAGGGTATGGGCGGATTATTAATATTTCTTCTATTAGTAGGGAAGGAAATATTGGACAAGCAAATTATGCGGCTACAAAAGCAGGGGTTGTAGGTTTAACAAAAACAGCAGCGAAAGAGGTTGGAAGTTTTGGTATTACGTGTAATACGATTTGTCCAGGATTTATGGATACTGATATGACAAAAACAATACCGGATAAAGTAAAAGAGAAAATGGCTGGAGCGATTCCAGTTGGAAGAATCGGAACGCCGGAAGATATTGCAAACGCAGCTGCCTTTTTAGCATCAGAGTATGCGTCTTACATTACAGGAGAGGTATTAAATGTGAGCGGTGGGTTGCAAGTGTAAATGAATACATAATGAAAAGAACCTGACCGAGTAGGTCAGGTTCTTTCTCGTTAATTTAAGTTAATCCAAACGCTCTTCACTTCTGTATAGTTGTTCAGCGCGTAAGATCCCATTTCGCGGCCAAGACCGGATTGTTTAAATCCTCCAAATGGAGATGCTGCATCAAAGACGTTATAACAGTTTACCCATACAGTACCAGCACGTACTTTACTTGCAACATAGTGTGCTGTTTTAACATTTTCTGTCCACACACCAGCCGCTAAGCCGAATTGTGATTTATTTGCACGTTCAATCACTTCATCAATATCGTTAAAAGGTATTGCAGAAATAACTGGACCGAAAATTTCTTCTTTTGCGATCGTCATTTCGTCATTTACGTCAGCGAATACTGTAGGAGAAACGAAGTAGCCTTGATCGAATGGATTACTTCCTCCGCAAAGTACTTCAGCGCCTTCTTCAATCCCTTTTTCAATGTAGCTCATTACACGTTTTTGTTGTTCTTCGGAAACGAGAGGACCGATTGTTGTTTCAGGGTTAAGACCGGCACCTTGATTTAGTTTTTTAGAATAGAGGACGAGATCAGCCATGACATTATCATACATTTTCTTTGGGATAAATAAGCGTGATCCAGCAGAGCATACTTGTCCTTGGTTAAACATAACACCAGAAAGTGCACCAGGAATCGCGCGAGATAAGTCGGCGTCTGGTAAAATAATGTTCGGTGATTTACCGCCAAGCTCTAAAGTAACACGTTTCAATGATTCAGATGCTTGTCGCATAATTTGTTTACCGACTGGAGTAGAACCAGTAAATGCAATTTTATCAACGAGTGGATGATTAACAAGTGCTTGTCCAGCTGATTCACCGAATCCAGGAACGATATTAATAACACCTTTCGGGAATCCAGCTTCTTCAATTAATTCAGCTAAGTATAGAGCGGATAGTGGAGTTTGTTCTGCAGGTTTTAAAACGATTGTACATCCTGTAGCAAGCGCAGCTCCCATTTTCCACATTGCCATAAGAAGTGGGAAGTTCCAAGGGATAATTTGACCGACGACACCAACAGCCTCATGGCGTGTATAGTTAAAGTAATCACCGGAAACAGGAATTGTTTGACCAACAATTTTCGTCGCCCAGCCAGCATAATAGCGCATATGCTCAATTGCAAGTGGTATGTCTGCCGCCATTGTTTCACGGATTGGCTTTCCGTTATCTAACGTTTCGAGCTGTGCGAGCTCTTCTTTATGCTCTTCCATTAAATCAGCGAGCTTGTACATAAGACGGCTGCGTTCAGCAGTGCTCATGCGTGACCAAGGACCTTCATCGAAAGCCATTCGAGCTGCTACCACAGCTTTATGAATGTCTTCGCGACCAGCTTCAGCAACGATAGCGAGTGTTTCACCAGTTGCTGGGTTAGGAGTTTTAAATGTTTTTCCGGAAGCGCTTTCAATGAACGCTCCGTTCACATATAGTTTCTTTGTGCCCTGAAGAAATTTCTCTACCTTTTCATGAAGATTTACAGCTAGTTGACTCATTGTATAACCCCCTTGAAAATATAATTTAAACGCAGTACGAGACGGCGTTTATTCCGAAATCAAGGATGTGGGAACTAGATGAAAAGCCTCTACTTAAAATCATAAATAAAAAATGCTGAAAATTCAAATTTCATTTTCGTTACAATTGTAAAAAATATGTAATGAAACATTGTATTCTATATAATTACAAAAAATCCTGCGCGTTTTTGTTTTCTAGTAGGAAAAACTAGAAAAACAGTGGTACAATTATACATCGTGAGAGGAGGGGGAAAATGAAGAATTATCATGATGATCCGCGCTTTCGAGTTGCCCATAGAGAAGCGTTAATTGGTCTTGGATTAGCTATTATTAATTTTATAATATGGTATGGATTTGCTTATGGGCTTGGAAGTAAGGATCCAAGTGAATATACATATGTATTAGGTTTTCCAGCATGGTTTTTTTATAGCTGTATCGTTGGATTTATCGTAATGGTTATTTTGCTTATTTTAGTTGTTCGTTTTTTATTTCAAGATATTTCACTCGATGAGGAAGAAAAAAGTGAGGAATGATAGATGAATTGGTATGTAATAATCCCAATGATAATTTCTTTTATCGTTGTGTTTTTAATTGGTGTATATGCATCAAGACGTGTACAAGCAACCGCTAATAATAAATTTTTACAAGAATATTTTCTTGGTGGGCGTGAACTTGGTGGCTTATTATTAGCTATGACGATGATTGCTACGTACGGTAGTGCAAGTAGCTTTATCGGCGGGCCTGGTATTGCTTACAATATGGGTCTTGGATGGGTGCTGTTATCAGCGATTCAAGTTGTAACAGGATATATCGTTTTAACGGTTATTGGTAAAAAGTTTGCTATTATCGCTAGAAAGATGGAAGCAATTACGCTTATTGATTATTTAAAGGGCAGATACAATAATAAAGCGGTAGTTGTTCTTTCTGCGTTATGTATTATAATCTTTTTGTTCTCAGCAACAGTAGCCCAGTGGGTTGGCGGCGGACGATTAATTGAGTCGCTAACAGGACTTTCCTACACAACGGCACTATTTTTATTTACATTTTCTGTACTTGTGTATGTGTTAATTGGTGGATTTCGTGCAGTCGCTTTATCAGATACGTTATTAGGAATCATTATGTTAGTCGGAACAACAATCATTTTAATTGCTACTGTCATTGCTGGTGGCGGAGTTGAAAAGATTATGCAGGAACTTATTCAAATTAATCCGAATCTAATAACACCGTTCGGAGCGGATGGAAGTTTAACGAAATCATATGTCACATCATTTTGGATTTTAATTGGGATTGGTGTCGTTGGATTACCGCAAATTAGTGTGCGTGCTATGTCTTATAAAAATTCAAAAGCTATGCACCAAGCATTAATCATTGGAACGGTTGTCGTCGGTACAATTATGATTGGTATGCATTTAACAGGTGTGTTTGCAAGAGTAGTCCTTCCAGGCATAACGGTACCAGATAAAGTAATGCCGCTACTCGCAATGGAAGTGTTGCCACCTTGGTTAGCTGGAGTTTTCTTAGCTGCACCAATGGCAGCGATAATGTCTACTGTGAACTCATTATTATTACTTGTAAGTTCGTCAATTATTAAAGATATATATGTGAACTACATAAATAAAGATGCCGCGGATAGTACGATAAAGAAAGGTAGCCTATTGATTACTGGTATCGTAGGATTACTCGTATATGCTGCCGCTATTAAGCCACCAGACTTTTTAATTTGGTTAAATTTATTTTCTTTCGGTGGTTTAGAAGCAGCGTTCATTTGGCCGATTGTGTTAGGTTTATATTGGAAAAAAGGAAATGCAACTGGAGCTCTCGCATCTATTTTAGTTGGAGTAGGTTCCTATATGTTTATTCACCTTTGCTACCCTAATCCATTCGGTATACATACAGTTGTTTTCCCGATTTGCTTTGCATTTATCTCTTATATAATTGGTAGTATGGTTACGATGAAAAAAGTAGCATAAAAATATAGAAAAACGTAGGAACTTCTAATATGAAGTTCCTACGTTTTTTGTTTATACAAAATTTATCTTTTTCATTCTGTATTCCGTCATGTATTCATAAAGTAATAACAATTGATGGGATGGAGTTGAGGTCTATGAAAAAAATATTATTTTTAGGAGACCCAGGAATTGATGACTCTTTAGCAATTATGTATGGATTATTGCATCCTGATATTGAGATTGTTGGAGTAGTAACAGGATATGGGAATGTAACGCAGGAAAAGGCGACGAGTAATGCGGCGTATTTATTGCAAATGGCGGGCCGGGAAGATATACCTGTTATTAATGGAGCTAAAATTCCTTTATCTGGGGATTTTGTAACATATTATCCGGAAATTCATGGGGTAGACGGTTTGGGACCTATTAAGCCTCCTAAAACTTTTTCTCCCAATATTAAACCTTTTTGTGCATTTTTCGATATCATTGAAAAATATAAAGGAGAACTAATCATTGTTGATGCCGGCAGATCAACAACATTAGCGACGGCATTTATTTTAGAAAAACCAATGATGAAGTATGTGAAAGAATATTATATAATGGGCGGAGCTTTTTTAATGCCCGGAAATGTTACACCGGTCGCGGAAGCCAATTTTCATGGTGACCCAATTGCATCACAATTAGTTATGCAAAATGCGAAAAATGTGACATTAATACCGCTTAACGTTACATCAGAAGCGATTATTACACCGGAGATGGTGAAATACATTACGAAACATTCTAAAACGAATTTCAAGAAATTAATAGAACCGATTTTCGATTATTATTATAAAGCTTATAAAAATCTGAATCCTAAAATAACAGGGAGCCCAGTGCATGATGTAGTAACGATGATGGTAGCGGCAAATCCATCTCTTTTAGATTACGTGTATCGTCGTGTTGATGTAGATACGGTTGGAGTTGCGAAAGGGGAAAGTATCGCTGATTTTCGCCCGCAACCTGAAGCAAAAGCGTTGAAAAATTGGGTTAAAATTGGCTGGTCTTTACATTATAAAAAGTTTCTAGAGGATTTTGTGAAAATTATGACGTAGACATAATAGTAGCATACAAGTTAAAATAATGGAGATGATTGTTTAAATAATCATCTCCATTATTTTGTTTTTAAGAGATAAATAGAGAAGAGTTACACAATAGGAGAGGAATTTTACTTGAAAAAAACTATAGTATGCGCAGTGATTGTGGGTATTTTTGTTTTGCTGATATCAGGTAACTTTTTAGTGAAAAAAGTGTGGAGTTCAAATAATGATGATGCGCAGTACATAGCATCCTTTATTGAAGAACATAAAGATGAAAAGAATAGTGCACTTTTAATAAAAAGAAATGATAAAGTCGTGTATTCTGTAAATCCGGATGTTGTATTGCCAGTTGCTAGTACGATGAAGTTAATTGTGGCGCTTGAATATACGAAACAAGTTACAGAGGGGAAAATCGATCCGTCTAGTTTCGTTTCAATTAATGATGTGAATCGTTATTATGTGCCGGGTACAGATGGTGGTGCACAAGATAGATGGCAAAATTATTTGCAAAAAAAAGAAAAGATAACTGAAGGAGCGGTTTCTTTAGAAGAAGTTGCAAAAGGAATGGTTAAGTTTAGTTCTAATGCAAATGCTGAATATTTAATGGAGGTATTAGGATTAGACAATATTAATCGGAATTTACAAAGTTTAGCACTTCCTGCACATCAACCGCTATTTCCGATTGTTTCATCTTTATACATTCCGGGATATTTGCATAAAGAATTACATGTTCCAAAATATAAAATAGAGAAAAAGTTAAAAGAAATGTCTCAAGAGCAATATCGTGAATATGCTATGATTATTCATGAACGCTTAAAAAAGAAGGGACCATTATTACAGAAGGAAATTCCTCTGTATTTAGAGGAACGTTACGACAAAATTTGGTCGGATAGATTGCCGGCTGCTTCCGCTAACGATTATATGGTACTGCTTCAAAAGGCAAATCATCAAGGTGGTCTTACAGAAGCGGAAGAAAAAGTGTGGGCGAATATCGTTGAAACAGATATGAGCGCAAAGAAATATCGTAAAACATTCAGGCATGCTGGACAAAAGAATGGTTATACACCATGGACGGTAACAAAAGCAGTTTATGCAATGGATAAACGCGGAAACTGTACAGAAATTGTTTTCTTGGCAAATAATTTAAATGAAGATGACAGTGCTGAAATACGTAAACATTTAGCAAATCTACACTTTCAAGTGTTGCAAAGTGATAAGTATGATGCGACTTTTATTAAATAAACTCGGTGCTATGAGCGCCGAGTTTATTTTTATGTACAAGCACTTTTTCACCATCCTTGGGTATGATGGGTAGTAACACTTAGGCGAAAGGGGAAAAGGTGATGAAACAGAGTAAAGAAGAGTTTATTAAGAATGAAGGCGCTGATTTCCCTGGGAAAACATATGTAGATTGTGTATTACAGCACGTATTTAATTTTCAGCGTAATTATTTATTAAAAGATATGTTTCAAGTGCATAGGGCACATATTACTATGTTAACTGAAGAGAAGTTAATGAAAAGAGAAGAAGCGAAAGTTATATTAATCGCACTTAAAAAAGTAGAGGGGATTCCAAAGGAGAAGTTGCTATATACAGAGCAACATGAAGATCTTTTTTTCTTAGTTGAACATTTGCTTTCTCAAGAAGAAAAGTGTGAATTTGTAAGTAATATGCATATCGGTAGAAGTAGAAATGATATGGGTGTAACGATGTATCGCATGAGCTTAAGGCAATTTGTATTGCGGTTAATGGAACATCATTTATTGCTGCAAGAAAGTATGCTGGAGCTCGCCGGTGAACATATGGAAACAATTATGCCCGCGTATACACATACACAACCGGCGCAGCCGACAACATTTGGTCATTATATTTTGGCAATTTATGATACGATGCAACGAGATTTAGAAAGAATGAAAAAAGCGTATCATCTTTTAAATCATTCTCCAATGGGGGCAGCTGCGCTTTCTACAACAAGCTTCCCAATTAAGAGAAAACGAGTGGCACAGTTACTTGGGTTTACAAATGTAATTGAGAACTCATATGATGCTGTTGCTGGAGCAGATTATTTATTAGAAGTTAGCTCGTTACTAATGGTTATTATGACGAATACGAGTAGATGGATTCATGATTTTTTACTATTAGCGACGAAAGAATATGATGGGATTACTGTAGCGAAGCCATATGTGCAAATAAGTAGTATTATGCCGCAAAAACGAAATCCTGTTTCAATAGAACATGCCCGTGCTATTACGAGTAGTGCTTTAGGGGAAGCATTTACTGTATTTCAAATGATTCATAATACACCATTTGGCGATATTGTCGATACGGAGGATGACTTGCAGCCGTATTTATATAAAGGAATCGAAAAGGCGATTCGTGTTTTTTGTATGATGAACGCAGTTATTCGAACGATGAAAGTAGAAGAGGAAACGTTAAAAAGTCGTTCATATAAACACGCGATTACGATTACAGATTTCGCAGATGTTTTAACGAAAAACTATGAAATACCATTTCGGCATGCACATCATGCAGCAAGTGCGATTGCGAATATGTCATTGGAGCAGAAAAAGGAGTTACATGAATTAAATTTCAAAGAGATAAATGTATACTTACAAGAAAATTTGAAAGTAAATTTATTAGAAGAAGAGTGGAAAGAAATTATATCACCAGAAGCTTTTATTCAAAAAAGAAATGTATATGGTGGACCGAGTAAAAAAGAGATTGAGCGTATGATTAAAAATCGAAAAGAGTCATTTCAAAAAGAAGAAGAGGTATTTGAAAAGGAAAAACAAAGAATTTTACAAGCTGAAAATGATTTGAATACGTTAGCTTCGAACATTATTAAATCGTAAAAGAAGGATTTAATGAATTAATCGCCAATACTTAATGAAACTATAAATAGAGAGAAGAGATTGTCGATGATTCAACTACATGTATATGAAGAGATTCTTAATTTTACAGAAGAGGTTAAACCATTTTTAGAGAAGAATGAGCAGGAAAATAATCTCATATTAGGTGTATTACAAATGGTCCAAGAACCGATATTTATAGGAGTAGCAAAACAAGAGGAAGAAATTGCAGCTGTATTTCTTCAAACAGAAGAAAAGAAACAAATAATTGTTGCTACGTCTGAGATTTCGGCAGTAGCTATTAAGGAACTTGCAAAAGAGTTAACGAAAGTATATCCACATATTCCTGGATTGATTGGTAATAAAAAAATCGTACAGAAATTAGCGGAAGAGATTGCAGTGTTAGAGAATAAGAAAACTAATGTTGCAATGGAGCAAGGTATATATGAATTAAAACAAGTAAAGAAAAAGTGGAACGGAGATGGAATCTTTCGAGAAGTAAGTAGTGATGAGCTAACATTAATAGAGCAGTGGATATATCAATTTTGCGAAGATGTGAAGCTTCCTACTACGAAAGAAGAAGCGAAACAAACTGCTCATACATTAATTACTAATCGTTGTCTATTTGGTTTAGAAGTAGACGGGAAGATTGTTTCTGTAGCTGCAAAAACGAGACCGACTACAAACAATATAACAGTTAATTTTGTATATACACCGAAAGAAGCTCGGAAAAAAGGGTACGCATCTAGTTGTGTCGCTGCACTTAGTCAACGTATGTTAGATGAAGGCTACAAAACAACGACATTATATACGGACCTGGCAAATCCGACATCAAATAAAATTTATCAAGAAATTGGTTATGAGAAGATTATGGAGTCTGTACTTATATTTTTAGAGAAATAGAATGAAAAGGCACGCTATTATAGCGTGCCTCTTTGTTATTCATCAATTCGAATTACTTCACCCTGCGGGAAATTCTCAGTTTCTAGTAAGTTACGAATAGCTTTCGCAACATATTCAGGTGACAGCAGCTTTCCTTCTTCTTTTAATGCGGTGAATCGATCTAAGTTAATAAAGTCTTCCTTATTTGTTTCACGAATTTGTGCTTGCATATTTGTATCAACAACACCGGGTGCGAAAGCGACAGTTTTTACAGGATATTCTTTCTCCACTTCTTCAGTAGCTACGCACTGTGTAAACATATTTACACCGGCTTTCGTTGTACAATAAGCTCCCCATCCGAAATAAGGATTTTTTCCTGCTCCAGATGAAATATTTATAATGCGTTTTTCTACTTTCCAGTCTTTCGTATGTTTCATGAAAGTGGAAGTAAGAATCATTGGTGCGATTAAATTAATATGAACGTTCGTAATGAATTGTTCACTTTCTGACTTTTCAATAGGTTTCATTGGTGCAAGTGTTCCTGCATTATTAATTAAATGAATCGATGAGACATTGTCTTTTTGAATAGATGAAAAGACTTCGTTAAAATGAGTTTCTAAATTATGTACATCTTGAAGATCTATGGAATGGAAAATATAATTGCTGTCGTTTTGCTCTGCGAGTTTTGCAAGCTGTTTATTTTCTCTCCTAGAAATAGAGATAACGGTTGTATTTTTTTCTAACAATTGCACGGCGATTGCCTCACCTAAACCTTGTGAAGTTCCTGTTACGATAACGTAGCGCATAGTATAGTAAACTCCTCTCCATATATGTGGAATTTTGTTGGACAACGTACATTATATAGTTTGTCTACATTTTATAGTATAGAGCACTTTTTACTATAAATGAAATGAGATGATTGTGTGCCTTTTATGAATCGTTTTACAACAACAGTAACTGGTGCTGTCACGTTCACTGGGAACACGTTGGGACTAAGTCCTACATCACCTGCACCAAACAATAACTTCGGCACGATTGATGTGTTTACAACGATAAATACATCGCTTCAAGTGCCTGGATTCCCGGCAGGAACAACGAATGACTGGCCATTAAATTCTTCAAGTGCAATTTTGAACCTTCCAGCAGGGAGTAGTGTTTTATACGCAGAACTAGTATGGGCCGGCACATACCGAACCGATACAGAGGATGTTACAGCATTTTTAAATGATAATATTTCATTTACAACACCAGCAGGAACATTTTCTGTTGCACCAGATCCTGCAACTGCGCAGCAAGGTTCGGTAGGAAACCAGTTTTATTATGCTCGCTCTGCTAATGTAACGAATCTTGTAAGTGCAGGTGGGGCAGGCACATATACAACAGGTGCCGTGCCAGCTGCAAGAACTTCAGCTGATCCAACAATCAGTCGTTCAGCTGGCTGGACGCTTGAGGTAGTTTATCAAAATGCAAGTTTACCACTTCGGAATTTGTCAGTATATGCAGGTCAAGAAATTATCGATGCTTCATCCCCGCCAGTTGATGCTACTATTTCAGGATTTGCTACTCCAGCAACAGGAGCTGTTACAGGAAGAGTGCTCGTAACTGCTCAAGAAGGTGATTCTAACATTGTTGGAGATCAGCTTCGCTTTGGACCGAATGCAAATGCTACAGTCGCATTATTCGGACCGAGAAACCCCGCGAATAATTTCTTTCAATCACAAATTTGTAATGATAGTGGCAATCTAGATACGAGCGGCACATTTGGAGATTTGAATCAGCCGTTAGGAATCGCTTTAGCGGTCCGAAGACAAGGGTGGGATATTACGAATGTAGACGCCTCATCTTCTTTAGTAAACAATCAGACGTCAGCAACTGTTCGCTTTGTCACAAATGGAGATGGATACGCTGCAGCTGGTTTTGGTGTTCAAATTGATGCGACAGGTCCAATCATTAATCCTGTTAAATCGGTTAATAGAACAGTTGCAGGGGTAGGGGATACTCTCACCTATACGATTACGGTCCCGAACACAGGAACAGGAAGTGCAGAAAACGTTGTATTACAAGATAGTATTCCGAACGGAACGACATTTGTAGCAGGTAGTGTAACGGTAGGTGGAGTAACACAACCGAGTGCGAATCCAGCGAATGGAATTAATTTAGGTACAATCCCAAATAACACGCAAAGAATTGTTACATTTCAAGTTCGAATAACATCGTTCCCGAACCCAAACCCTATTCCAAATCGTGCAATGGTGTCATATCAATTCCGTCCTTTTGTCGGTAGTCCCCCTATTACAAGTACGTCTTCTTCAAATACAGTACAAACGACAGTGAATCAAGCAACTATAAGTATGCAAAAATCTGTAGACCTACAGACGGCAACGCTTAATGACGTATTAACGTACACAGTTAATGTCACGAATAATGGGAATGTTGCTGCAAACAATGTTATTTTTGTTGATAGTATCCCTGCAGGAACAACATTTGTCGCAAATAGTGTTACGGTAAATGGAGTAGCACGTCCAGGAGCGAATCCATCAAGTAGTATTAATCTTGGAAGTATTAATGCTTCACAAACGACTGTAGTGCGCTTTCAAGTTCGAGTAACATCTAATCCTCTTGTAAATCCAATTCCGAACCGTGCAAGTGTAACATTTAACTTTACTCCAGTGCCTGGCCAACAACCAATTTCAGGTCAAGCGACAAGTAATACTGTATTTACTACTATTAATATAGCTGATATAAGAACGAGAAAAACAGTGGATAGAGCTTTTGCGACAGTTAATGACGTTCTTACGTACACCGTTACAATTGAAAATACAGGAAATGTACTTGCGACAAATGTTATTTTTCAAGATCCGATCCCAACTGGAACGACTTTTATTCCAAATAGTGTGACTGTAGATGGGGTTTCACAGCCTGGAGCAAATCCTGCGACTGGGTTTACAGTAGCGAATATATCTCCAGGTGGAAGTAGGACAGTGACTTTTCAAGTACAAGTCACATCTACGCCATCAGGAGGGACGATTGCGAATCGTGGAAATGTATCGGCTAATTTCGTCGTTATTCCGAATCAGCCGCCAGTAACGATTAATAGACAAACGAATACAGTTGTAACACAAGTTAATACAGGTGGTTTAAATGTAATAAAGGAAGTGAATACAACGCAAGCGGCAGTAGGGGACACTTTAACATACACGATTGCCGTCCAAAATACAGGAAACGTTCCGTTAACAAATGTGTTTTTCCAAGACACTATTTCTTCCGCTGTTTCATTTGTTGCAAATACTGTAACGATTAATGGAGTACCGCAAAGTGGATTGAATCCGAATACAGGATTTTCTCTTCCAAATATTCCTGCGGCTCAAACCGTTGTAGTCACATTTGACGTATTAATTGTACAGGATCCAGAAAATGAAGATATTTTAAATCAAGCAAATGTAACAGCAAGTTTTCAAGTGAATCCGAGCGAACCGCCAGTAACAATCAATGTTCCTAGTAACATTGTGAATACAACTGTACAATCAGGGAATTTTGAAGTTGTGAAATCAGTCAATACGGATGTTGCAACGGTAGGGGATGTTTTAGTATATACAATCGAAGTCATAAATGCGGGTAGTGTACCAGCTACAAATGTATTTTTCCAAGATTCAATTCCACAAGGGACATTATTTATTGAAAACAGTGTATTTGTTAATGGTGTTTTACAAGAAGGGGCAGATCCAGAACTTGGATTCCCATTAAATAATTTGCCTACTGGCGCGAGTGTAATTGTTACGTTTGAAGTATTAATTGATGAAATTCCCCAAGGAAATAATGTCGTAAATAATGCGAATGTAACTGGAGATTTCCTTGTAAATCCAACAGAGCCACCGATTACTGTAACAGTACCAAGTAATACTGTTATGACAGTGGTGAATTCTTCAGGGTTAAATGTAATGAAGAGCGTAAGCGCTACTGAAGCAGGAGTAGGAGATACGTTAACGTATACAGTTCGTATACAAAATAGTGGAACGGTAGCAGCGACAAATGTGTCATTCCTTGATCCAATTCCATCTGGAACAACGTTTGTTGCGAATAGTGTAACAATAAACGGGATATCTCAACCCGGTTTAAACCCAACAACTGGATTTCCACTTGCTAATATTCCAGTAGGAGGGATGGTAACAGTTACTTTTCAAGTGACGATCACGAGTGTACCACCAAATAGAGTTCTTCCGAATAATGCGAATGTAACTGCGGATTTCCAAGTAAGTCCTCTCCAGCCACCAATTACAATTGTAACGATTAGTAATATTGTTGTGACGCGATTGAATGTAGGATCAATTAATGTAATAAAGAGTGTAAACACACCGCAAGCAGGTGTAGGAGATACGTTAACGTATACGATTCTTATTCAAAATACAGGAACTGTTCCTGCAACAAATATTATTTTTCAAGATCCGATTCCTGTTGGAACTGCGTTTGTAGCGAATAGTGTCACGATAAATGGAGTTGTTCAGCAAGGTGCAGACCCTGTGGTAGGTTTTCCAGTTCCGAATATTCCAGTTGGGCAAACCGTTACAGTTACGTTTCAAGTTATAGTGACGAGTGTCCCGAGTGGTGGAAATATTAGAAACCAATCAAACGTTACTGCAAGTTTTCTTATAAATCCAGCTAATCCTCCAATAACGACTGTTACGAATAGCAATTTCGTCGTGACGCAAGTAAACACAGCACAGTTAAATATACAAAAATCTTCATCTGTACAACAAGCGGCACTTGGAGAAATTTACACGTATTCTGTTGTCATTAGAAATAATGGAACGGTAACAGCAACGAATGTCTCTTTCATTGATCCAATTGCTCTAGAAACAACATTTGTAGCAAATAGTGTAACGATAAATGGAACTCCTCAACCTGGATTTGATCCAAATATAGGTTTTACGCTTCCTAATATAGCTGCTGGCACATCATTGACTGTAGCGTTCCAAGTAACAGTAGTTGCTCCATCCACGCGTGGAGCCGTACTAAACACGGCAGCTGCTACGGCCACTTTTTTATTAAATCCTTTACAGCCCCCTGTAACAACGACAAATTCAAGTAATACGACAGTAGTTACGATACCGTTACCTCCTCCTGGTGAAGTAACAGCAACCAAAACAGTTGACGTTGCAACTGGAGCGGTTGGGGATGTATTAACGTATACCGTGCTAATTTCAAACGTAGGAATTATACCTGTTACAGATGTGTTCTTCCAAGATGTCATACCAGAAGGAACGACATTTGTAGAAGATAGTGTAACGATAGGTGGGGTGCAGCAACTTGGTTTAAATCCAGAAATAGGATTTACAGTTACTCCATTATTAATTAATGGTGGAAGTATTGAGGTAACGTTCCGAGTGACGATTACAGAAATTCCAGATAATGAAGTCATATTAAATGATGCAGACGTTACATTTACTTCACAACCAAATCCGCAGGAACCACCGATTACGGAAACGATATTAACAAATTTAGTCGTTACGACAATTAATATAGCGTTTATTTTTCCGTTAAAACTAGTAGATAAAGAAGTAGCGACTGTAGGAGAAATTTTAACGTATGATGTATTGATTTTTAATTTTGGAACAGTGGCAGCGACGAATGTTCAATTTATAGATACTACTTCCGCGGGTGTAGCATTTGTACCAGGAAGTGTGAGCATAAACGGGGTACCAGCACCAGGATTAGATCCTTTTATCGGTT
This sequence comes from Bacillus sp. FSL P2-0099, assembly GCF_038007445.1. NCBI lineage: Bacteria > Bacillati > Bacillota > Bacilli > Caryophanales > Bacillaceae > Bacillus > Bacillus sp. FSL P2-0099. The sequence continues at coordinate 3,437,335 of NZ_JBBOXE010000001.1, read as the reverse complement.
TTACAGTTCCAGATATACCTGTAGATGATTTTGTACTTGTCACATATCAAGAGATGGTAACGAGCATACCAGAAGGTGGAACAGTTGTTAACTTTGTAGATGTTACGGCTACATTTGCTGTAAGTGAAACAGAGCCGCCTATTACTGAAACAACGACAAGTAACACGACATTAACCGAAATAAATGAACCTGGTTTGAATGTTTTAAAATCAGTAAGTGAGCCAATTGTTGCAGTAGGCGATACAATCACATATACGACAGTAGTTCAAAATACAGGGACAGTGACAGCGACGAATATTCAATATAGTGATGTATTACCTTCCTCTATAGCATTCGTGCCGAATAGTGTAACGATAGGTGGTGTGATACAACCTGGGTTCAATCCTAATAATGGATTCCCACTTCCAGATATAAATTCAGGGGGAAGTGTAGAAGTCACATTCCAAGTAACCGTTGTTAGTGTTCCATCAAACGGAACAATTGCCAATACGGCAAATGTTACTGGAAGCTTTATATTAGTACCAGGAGAACCACCAGTTATAGTAAATCAGCCAAGTAACACAACGCTCACAACTGTAAATAGAGGACGCTTTAATGTTATTAAACAAGTCAATAGAGCTGCTACCTTAGTTGGAGATGTATTAACGTATACAGTGCAAATAACGAATACAGGAACAGTAACAGCTAACGATGTTCAGTTTATTGATACGATTTCAGCAGGAGCGTCATTTGTACCAAATAGTGTAACGGTAAATGGAACTCCGCAACCTGGTTTGAATCCGATTACTGGGTTTGGAATTGGCGATATACTTGTTGGCAATACGACTATAGTGACGTTCCAAGCGATAGTGACAAATATTCCATCTTCAGGAACGATAACGAATGTTGCAAATATAACAGGAAGTTTTACTTTAGTACCAGGAGAACCACCAGTTGTAGTAACAGAGCCGAGTAATACGACAATAACAAGGGTAAATAGAGGGCGATTCAATGTTATAAAAACTGTCAACAAACAGGCGACACGATTAGGAGATACGTTAACGTATAGTGTGCAAGTTACAAATACAGGAACGGTAACAGCGACAAATGTGCAATTTATTGACGTTCCATCACCTAGTTTAGAATTCGTTCCAGGGAGTGTACAGATAAATGGGATTCCACAAGTAGGTTTAGATCCTTTTGTAGGCTTTTCATTACCGGATCTTGCAGTAGGAGATAGCATACTAATCACATTTGAAGTAAATGTAATCGTAATTCCGCCTTCTAGTAGCATTATGAATACAGTGAGAGTAACTGGAGATTTTGAATTGATTCCAGGAGAACCACCGTTTACAATTACGAATTCAAGTAATACGACAGTCACACCAGTAAATAGAGGCAGTTTAGATATGCTGAAAGAAGTAGATCATCCAATTGTTGGAGTAGGAGAAACGGTAACGTACCGTGTTCGCATATTAAATACTGGTACGGCTGATGCAATGAATGTTCAATTTATTGATGTGTTATCTCCGGAAGCGGCTTTTGTACCAAATAGTGTAACGGTAAATGGAGTAGCACGTCCAGGAGTAAATCCGCAGGTTGGATTTACGATTTTAGACATTCCAGTCGGTGAGACGGCGATTGTAACATATGAAGCTACAATTACAAGTTTTCCAGATGGTGGTACAGTAGTGAACGTTGCTGGGGCATCGGCAGAATATATTTTAGTACCAGGGGAACCGCCAGTTACAGTGATGGACACGAGTAATACAGTTATTGTAACGGTAAATACTGCAATCTTATTTGTTGCAAAAGGAGCAAACTTTGAAGTAGCAATGGTAGGAGATGTTGTCACTTACGGAATTGCTGTTATAAATGATAGTACAGTTCCTGTGACGAATATTATTTTAACAGACATCATTGACCCAAATACGTTATTTATAAATGGCACGGTAACGGTAAATGATGTACCTTTTCCATTTGCCAATCCGAATACCGGTATCCTTTTAGGTGATTTTCAGCCGAATGATGCAGCAATTATTAATTTCCAAGTTGTAATAACAGGAGGGCAAATAAATAACTTAGTAACAAATACAGCTACAGCGAATGGGCTTGCAACTGTAAATCCTAATGAGCCGCCAGTAGTAGTTGAAGGCGATAGTAATACAGTTGTTATCCCGTTTATTCCTCAAAATGTTTCAACAACAGTCGTAAAAACGGCAGATCTTCAATCAGCAACAATTGGAGATGTTATTACGTTTACGACAGTTATTACGAATACGGGGGATACAGCGATACAAAATATTTGTTTTCAAGATATGTTAGATAGTAGTTTTCGATTTGTTCCTGGAAGTGTAACTGTTGATAATACGCCAGTGCCAAATGTAAGCCCAGTATCAGGGTTTCTTATAGGAAGTTTAAATCCAGGTGAAGCACGGACAGTTTCGTTCCAAGTAACAGTTCAGAGTGCACCAAGTGGTTCAGGAAATTATATTAATCAAGCGAGTATTCGCTTCGAACATCAAGTAGGCACAGTATTGCCACCTGTTACACAAATAATAGATAGTAACATAGTTGTCATTCCATTTGTTCCAACGATAGAACAAATTTGTGAAACAAACTTTAATTGTTTAGACAAAATTCCATTTCACTGTTCTCCGTGTAATCAGTTGCGAATAAATAAAAAATAAACACAAAAAGAGCATCCTGAAAGAATAGGATGCTCTTTTTGTTTAGATCAAGTAGCTTCTTCTTCGGGAGAAGTGAAAAATTCGTTGACTTTGTTGGAGAGTAGAAATGGAATAGCTCCTTTTATAACGGAAATGGCCCAGTCCCACCATGCAAGGTTTTCTAGTTTTTCAATGATTTCTTGCGAGAAACGATATCGAACTAGTTTGGCAGGATTACCAGCGACGATTGCATATGGAGGTACGTCTTTTGTAACAACACTCTTGGCCCCGATAATGGCCCCGTTACCAATTATAACACCAGATAAAATGCAGGATTGATAACCAATCCATACATCATTGCCGACTACGATATCACCTTTTGAAGAAGGATGACCAGTAATGTGTGCTCCTTCTTCGAAGAGGACATTAAATGGATAAGTTGTTATCCAATCAGCACGATGTTCACCGCCAAGTACGAAAACGACTTCTTCTCCTAATGAACAAAACTTACCTATTTTTAATTTTGTTTCATCATTCCAAGAAAAAATAATAGGGCCTACTTTACTGTAAGTATAATCACCGATATCATATTTATTATATTCAGGTTTTTGATTTAAATATAACATACCAATTTTAGCATCCTCTCTAAAGAAAGTAATGGATATGGAACATTATATGTAAGGTGAAGTAAGGCGAACTATGTTGTATGAAATGGTAATGTGCAAAAATGTTAGTAGGCAAGATGAATAAAAGGGAGTGAAATGTATGAGATACGAAATGGGATTATATAATAAACCTTTTCAGTCGATTCAATTAGGAAAAAAAGTATATGAAGTACGCTTATACGATAAAAAACGTCAACTTATAAAACAAGACGATGAAATTGTATTTACGAACCTTACGACAGCAGAAACGATGGCTGTAAAAGTAACGGAGATAAAACGATACGAAAGCTTTAAAGCGATGTACGAACAAATTGATAAAAAATTATTTGATTGTGAAGAACTTAGTATAAAAGAAATGTTAGAAAGTACATACGGAATATATACGAAAGAACAAGAAAAAGAATGGGGAACAGTTGCGATTGGTGTTGAGGTAATAAAGTGAGAAGAAATCGCGGTGCAGCTATAATTATACAAGGTGGTAAAATCGCTCTTATAAAACGTGTTCGAGAAGGTGAGATGTATTTTGTTTTTCCAGGCGGGGGAATTGAAGAAGGAGAAACGCCTGAAGAAGCAACGAAGCGAGAGGTTTATGAAGAATTAGGGGTACATATACAAGTGGAGCATCTGATTGCAAAGGTGGAGTATAAAGGTACGGAGTATTATTATAATGCCCATATTATAGGTGGAGTTTTCGGAAGTGGTAAAGGCGAGGAGTTCGAGCTGAAAGATAGAGGGAGTTATATTCCTTTATGGATGCCGGTAAATGAGTTGCCAAATTTAAATGTAAAACCTTATGATGTGGCCAAATGTGTATTTGATTATTATGGAATATAAGGTCTGACAACATACAAAAAAAACCATTGACATAGCCTTCTGATTTAAGTATTGTATTCGAGTATGTTTATAATCAGGAGGTTTATATGAGCAATCAAACTACTACACATCATGTGAAAATGACAACAGCAGATCCATCTGGAATCGGTCTATTTGGATTAGCGATGGTAACACTTGTAGCATCGTCTCAAAAGTTAGGCTTAACAGATGGCGTTTCACTTGTATTACCATGGGCAATCTTTTTAGGAGGATTTGCACAAATCTTTGCATGCATTCACGATGCAAAGCACAACAATACGTTCGGTACAACAGCATTTGGTGCGTACGGCCTATTTTGGTTAGGTGTTGGAATGACTTGGTTAATTCAACTTGGAGTATTTGGCGAAAAATTAGCCCAAACTGCAGATTCAAAACAGCTCGGTGTAGCCTTTATCGGATACTTGATTTTCACGATCTTTATGACAATTGGTGCAATGGAAACACATAAAGTATTATTTATGATTTTCGTCCTTATTGATTTCTTATTTATCGGTCTTTCATTAAGTACTTTAGGTGTTATGCCGCACGCAATGCATAATTTAGCAGCGTATTCTGAACTATGTATTTCATTATTATCTTTCTATGGTTCAGCAGCAGCTGTGTTAAATACACACTTCGGAAAAGTTGTATTACCAGTTGGAAAACCCTTTGGTATTTTTAAAAAGTAATAAAAAAGAACAGATGATTGTATAGTCATCTGTTCTTTTTTTTATGGAATAAAATAAAATAGCAAAAAATATAATTGAAATTGATTCTCATTATCAATATAATGAGAATGAGAATCATTTATTGTAAGAGGGGGATGCCAAAGTGGCGAAAATTTTAATAGCGTATGCAAGTATGTCAGGGAATACAGAGAGTATTGCTGATTTAATTAAAGTAAGTTTAGATGCCTTTGATCATGAAGTAGTATTACAAGAGATGGAAGGTATGGATGCTGAAGAATTATTAGCTTATGATGGAATCATTTTAGGATCTTATACGTGGGGTGATGGTGAATTACCATTTGAAGCGGAAGATTTCCATGATGAGTTAGAAAATATAGATTTAACGGGTAAAAAAGTGGCTGTTTTTGGATCAGGTGATACGGCGTATGAGCTGTTTTGTGAAGCGGTAACGATATTTGAAGAACGTCTTGTAAAATGTGGGGCAGAACTTGTACAAGAAGGATTGAAAATTGAATTAGCTCCAGAAGATAAAGAAGACGTTGAAAAATGCAGTGATTTTGCAATTGCTTTTGCCGAGAAGTTCTAGGAACGGGAGTGTCAACGTGGAAACAATGTTAAGTGCAACTGCTATTACAAAGTTAAGAGATGGAAAGCTTTTGTTAGCTACTACATATAATGGTTTATTCATTGAAAAAGATGGAGAATGGAAACAGGCTTTAACTGGTTTCCAAAAACGAATTCGAGATTTACATAGTGAAGGTAACGTAGTTTACGGAGTAGGAGACGAAGGAGTTTTTATTCGTAGTATGAATGGTGGAGAAACGTGGACGATCCAGCGCTTTCCAACGAAAGCAACGAGCTGGAATGTATGTAGTAATGAGAATGGAACAGTAATTGCTCATGGAGATAAAACACTGTATCATTCTAATAATTTTGGTTCCACATGGGAGACTATTCAGCCATTTCTTAATTACGGTAGTGAGGCACCATCTATTCGATCATTATTTTTATATAAACATTACTTATTTATCGGTACGAAAATACATACTAAATATGGTGGTGTTTGGCTTTTTGATTTAGAGACACGTAAATTAAAAAGGATTAAAATAGCGATGAATCAGATGATTTCTGCGTTGACTATACATAATTCCTATTTAGTAGCGGCAAGTGGATCGTGCAAGGGGATTAGCGGAAATATTTCTTTTTGCAGAATAAATGAGAGTATCGAAAGTGATAAAATAGGTTGGCATACATGTCAAAGTGAACAAAAAGCGAGTAGTTATTTAGATTTAAGTGTGGATCAACATGTGTTATATACAACGTCAACGCAAAATAAGGCGGGAATTAGCACTGTTTGCCGTGTGCTTCTTGAAGAAGGAATTGTTACAGTATGTGATTCGGTTAAAGGGCATGGTTGGCGCATTGTTAATGAAAAAGAAGGCTATGTTGTAGCTGGATCAGGTGAATTAAAAACGATGCAGTGGAAAAAAAAAGCTGTATAACTTAAAAAAAACTTTACTTTTATTATATTGGTATGATATAGTTACTTTAAACCATTTTACTTTTAATAATATAGAGATTTAAATGAGCTGTAACTTCCGAGGAGGATAGCAATGTTAAATCTCCTCTGGGGTTGCAGTTTTTTAATATATGATGTATTATTGTAAAGTGGTTGAAAATGAATATGTACATATAGGTACATTGTAGGAGGATTTTTTAAATGCAAAACGGTAAAGTAAAATGGTTTAACGCAGAAAAAGGTTTCGGTTTCATCGAGGTTGAAGGCGGAGAAGACGTATTCGTTCATTTCTCAGCTATCCAAGGCGACGGCTTCAAATCTTTAGAAGAAGGTCAAGAAGTTACTTTCGAAGTAGAACAAGGTAACCGTGGACCTCAAGCTACAAACGTAAACAAGAAGTAATTATGAAAAAAAGAAGGGCTTGCCCTTCTTTTTTTTTGCGTTTTTATTGAATATCCTCCTATGTACATGTAATAATAAGACTGAATTTTTGATTTTTATGCGAAGTTTTTCATGCATAAAGTGCATTAATAAATAAATACTGAAAATAAAGTATGTGTGTGAAAAGGAATTTAGAAAGAGGTAAATAAATTGAAAAACGCTACACACTTCATTGTGTTTGATATTGAAAGGAATTTTAGGCCGTATAAATCAGAAGATCCGTCAGAAATAGTTGATATTGGAGCTGTAAAAATAGATGTGAGTACAATGAAGGTTATTGGAGAATTTTCAGAGTTAGTAAAACCAAGTGCCCCATTAACTCGTCATACAACAAAATTAACTGGAATTACAAAGAAAGATTTAATAGGGGTAGGGAATTTCCCTCAAATTATAGAGAAATTTATTCAGTTCATCGGAGAAGATTCAATATTTGTTTCATGGGGAAAAGAAGATTACCGTTTTCTATCTCAAGATTGTACATTATACGGTGTAGAATGCCCATGTATGGAAAAAGAGAGTAGATTTGATGTGCAAAAATTTGTTTTTCAGGCGTATGAAGAATTATTTGAGCATACACCAAGTTTACAATTAGCAGTGGATCAGCTCGGCTTAACGTGGGAAGGGAAGCAGCACCGGGCTTTAGCAGATGCTGAGAATACAGCAAATATCTTTCTGAAAGTATATGGCGAGAGAGATATTAACAAGCGATACAAGAGACATGGTGAGCTTGAACTTGTAAAGAACGGAAAACTAACAGAAAAAGCGAAAAAAAGGATGCGGAAATGGGTGTTTAAAGAACTGAGAAAAAATACAGAGCGTCCTTTTGTATGGAATGCATTTGAAAGTAGTGACACGTGGGAAAGTATAACGGAAAGATATTATATAAGTGAATCAGCAGTAGAACTTCTGAAAAAACACTTTCCTACTGCGGTGAGAAAAGCGGAGCGGCAGCTTAGGTATTTGGCTGAGATGGAGAAAGTAGTAGAAGAAAGTTAGTAATAAAATTTATTTTATTCATATGTACAACTAGACTTCAGGATTAAGTTGCTGAAGTTTAGTTGGAGAATTCACGGCTTGTCCTGTATTGTTAATGGAATATTTTGTTGTTTTTAGTACGGATATACATAGAAAAGAGTGTAGTTTAATGGAAGTAATCTTTAACATTTTAACCGTTTTAGTTTTTTTGATAATATTTACCACACTATTTGCACTAATTACACTTCCTTTCATAGCAAAGAAGAAGAATTGGAAAAAGCTTAATATATCTTTAGCTCGTGGTGTATTAAAGATTAAAATCGAAGAATAAGATAAGAGTTTTATACAAGGGAGGTGTGATAGTGATAGACTTGGATATCAAAGACGTCACCGTAAAGATGGAATTAAACGGGGTCTTTTGGAATGAGGATGGGATCGCTGAAATGACGGTGACTACAAAAGCGGAGCATTCTCTTATTCTTCGTCTAGTAGTTGACTTAGAAAGTAAAACGATTCGTGCGATGAATGCCGAGATAGTGGGTGGGTTCTGTCCTCTATGTAAACAGAAAAGGAACGAATGCAGTGAACTTAATGACGTGCAAAATAAAATGGATATTTTAGAAGAAGCCTACGATTGGGTGAGAGAGCATCCGGAATATCGTTTTCAATTATCTTTTTACGAGTACAATAAATTTGAGGTAGTAAAGTGAAATTTTCATTTTAACAACATACATAATGACTAAAAGGAAAAACACCAAAAACTTATAGAAGGACTTGGTCAACTAGGAATATTGAAGTAGATGTCTCTCATGGAAATACGCTTGTACAACAAGGAAGGAATCTGCTTGATTCTACAAGAAATGTCATCTTGGACCAAAAATATTTTTTGAAAATAAGCATATTTGTTATAAAGAAGAAAAACCGATTCTTAGTAGAATCGGTTTTTAGTATAAATGTCAACTATGTCCCAAATAAAAGAGCGCTTGTTAATAGAGCTCAGTAAAAATAGGTATATGGAAGCATTTATTCGATCCCATTCGGATCATAAGAATACTGCTGTTTATTCTCAATCCGCTCAATTACGTCTTGTAATTCATCCGGCTTCAAAAACTCAATTGGAGAGAAGCCTTTCTCAAACGTAAGTGTATCAGCCTCAATCATTAATACATATCGGTCGTTTACCTTTGCAATATGTATTAGGTCTCCGAAATCAGCAAGCAAAGCCTTCACAGAGATATGATCTGCTTTTAGCTTTAATTCCACTTCAGGGGCGTGCTCGACGATTTGAGCGGTAGCTTCCATTACTTCTTCTGTTGAAAATTGTTCCATAATTTCGCGTTTCGGACTGGCAGCCCATACTTCCATCGCTTGGTCGAACTGTTCACGTTCTTCAGTACCTTCTTCAAATACATCTTCAATTTGGTCGTATACCATGTCCATTACTTGTGTTTTCATAATTTCAGGCATAGAGCGTTCGTATTCGACGAATTTTAAGAAGTCTTCAAAGTAGCGGGCGTGTGATGCTTGGTGTATTTTTAGTTCGCCAGGCTCCACCATACCTTCTTCAGGCATGTATGGGTACTGGATAGATTTCATATTCTTTGTTGTGATGGCCATTTCAACGTTACGAATAAGTGTTGATTCATCAGAAATGGAAGCAACCTTTGGTTCGAAGTCACATTTCATTACGAATACGAATGGATCATCAAAGTATTTGCGTAGTTTTGCTTGAGCGATTAAAAACACACCACCACGTACAGCGCTTGTGTCAAGGTATGTATAAACGAGAGGTTCGCTCATATCTTTGAAGTTTTCTTTTGTTTCTGCAAAGCGAATACGATTAAATAAGTTGTAATGAGGGTTTGAATCGAGTTCATGCCCTTCTTCTACAATAAAGCGACCGATCTTCGTTGGGGCTTGTTCTGTTTTTGCGTGACGTTCTACTTTTCGCTTTGAAATTTTTAATAATTCACCATTCAAAAATTCTTTTAAAGAGCTATCTTCATACTCTTCAGCGTCTAATGTTTGAAAATGTTTATAGCGCTTATCAACTGCTTCACCTTTTCCTTCTACTTGTACTACATAAAAGGAAAGAAAATTTATTTCAAAATCCATATTTATCACCTTGTTTCATTTCATTAACTCTTATCAGTATAGAGATGGAAAAAACTTTCGTCAATTTATATAAGGAAGGGGGAGCCCCTTCCTTATATATTTGTTATTTTCGAAATTAAAATCCGTCTTCTAATGCTGAAAATGGAATATTTAGCCTATTTTCTACTGTACGTAAACGCTGATTTAAGCGGTTTAATCTACGCGTATGACGCTCAACTGTGTTTTCTAGTTGACGTACTCTTTGCTCAAGCTCATTTACTCGTCTTTCTAATTGACGGTTTCCAGTACCAGGGAAAGAGATTGGAAGTTGAAATTGTCGATTTTGATCATATGGATTAACTTGTTCTGTTTGATCTATATATTGTTGGTATTGTGCCTGTAAATCATACTGAGGTTGGTAACCATATTGGTTATATGGATCATAAGGATTGTAGGGATACATAAAAACATCCTCCATTTCTTTATAATAGGTTAAATTCATCATAATGTATGTGCAAAAGCGGAGTAGTGGCACGGCAAATACCTATATACCTGAAGTGAATGATTGTTTTTACCGATAAAAGCTCGGTTTAAGTTGTTAATAATGATCACATATGAGAAAGCGGTATTGCGGTTTCTGAAGCATGCAGGTGAATAGAGAGGTGAAATGAAAGGGTGTTACATTTGTATTTCATCTGTTGAATGGTATATACTGGATGGAGATAGGTTGCATAAAAGTTACAATTTTATCAAACTCGAAAATTTATATAAATATGTATAGACATTTACAAAAGAAAAGAGTAATTTTAATAGAGTAAAAAACAACTTGTAACATTTTCTAAATATATTGTAAAATGATTGTAACAAAAGATACATAAAAATGAAATAATACATAAGAAATAATGTTGGGGAAAAGGAGAGAGTATATTGTTCCGAAAAATAAAGGGTATATTAGTAGGGGTGCTATGCGTAGCTGTAGTAAGTGGTTGTGGTACAAAAGTAAGTGATGTGGCATTAGTAAGTGATTTTGGTGGGAATGTTGTAGAGGCTAAGGCTGATGTACAGGATTCAATTAGCTTAGTGGATGGGCGTACTGGTACTGAAGTGAAAAAAATAGACTTATCGAGTTTAGGTTATTTTGAAGATGAGGCGAAATTCAAAAAATCCGTAACGAAGGTTGCAGGTGAAGTCGGGAAAAGTGTTGACAAAAAGATGGTCCCTTCACGTATAGCATCTGATGGATCATGGCAAGAAGGAAAGCCTTCTTTTGAATTAATGGAAAAAGAATTAGTAGATAAATTATTAAACGTTGGTATGTGGGATTCTTCATATCAGTTACCTATCGTTGAGAAAAAGCCTACCGCAACATTAAGTGATGCGCAAGGAAGTGGCACGGTAATTGGTAGATATGAAACGAATTTAGGTGGATCAGCAGGTGGCCGTATTGAGAATATTCGTTTGTCGGCAGCGAGCATAAATGGAGTTGTATTAGCAAAAGGAGACAGTTTCTCTTTCAATGCATTAATCGGTGATACAACGCCAGATAAAGGGTATCAATTAGGTAAAGAAATTGTAGATGGTAAATTAGTAGATGGTTATGGTGGTGGCGTTTGTCAAACATCATCAACGCTATACAATGCAGCAGATCAAGCTGGTTTGAAAATGGTAGAGAGAACTACACATTCTAAAACAGTAGGTTATGTCCCTCAGGGAAGAGATGCAACAATTGCGTATCCATATTTAGATTTAGTATTTGAAAACACGAATGATGCTCCTGTTAAGCTTTATATGGGCATTCAGGGCGGAAAGTTAGTTGCTGAAGTACATAAGATGAAATAAATATGTAGTTAAAGGATAAGAAAGTAAAATATTTATAGTTTCTATAATTGAAGCCATCTCTTCTGAATTTCAGAGGAGATGGCTTTTGTGTACAGTTTATTAAGAATAGTAAATTCATGTATTACTAGTATGTTCGAAAAAGGGTTGAGTTTAATTCTTAGTTTTCCTATTGACATTGTTTAATTTTAACTGTATTCTTCATAATAACAACTAAATAAATGGAAAAATTTATTAGTTTTCTTATCAAGAGAGATGGAGGGACTGGCCCGGTGAAATCTCAGCAACAGGCTAAAAAAGCACTGTGCTAATTCCAGCAAACGTAAAAGGCGTTTGGAAGATGAAGGGAAATGGATTAACATTCAACTCTTCTTATATGTGTAAGAAGAGTTTTTTGTTTAGAGAGGGGGGATAGCGTGAAATTTGATGTAGCGTATTTTTTAGAAAGTTTTCCGCAATTATTTAAGTATGTATACATAACTTTAGGGATTACTGTAGTTTCAATGATTATTTCTTTCTTTATAGGGATTGGCTTGGCGATCATTACAAAAAACAAAACGAAATTTTTATATCCAATTGCAAGGGTGTATATCTCTTTCTTTAGAGGGACACCGTTATTAGTTCAATTGTTTGTGTTATATTTCGGATTGCCACAAATATCTCCGGCTTTTACAGTACTTACAGCTATGCAAGCAACTTTAATTGGCCTCAGTTTAAATAATGCTGCTTATTTGTCAGAAATCATTCGAGGTTCATTAAATGCTGTGGAATCAGGGCAAATGGATGCTTGTTTATCAGTTGGAATGACAAAAGCACAAGCGATGCGACAAATTATCTTTCCGCAGGCTATTCGTGTAGCAGTGCCGTCACTTGGAAATAATTTTGTTGGATTGTTAAAAGAATCTTCGTTATCTTTTGCACTTGGAGTGGCTGAAATATTGGCACAAGCGAAAATGCTGGCGGCACAATCGTATCGTTACATGGAAAGCTATTTAGCGGTAGCGATTGTGTATTGGATTATTACAATCGTAATCAGCTGGGGACAGAAAAGGTTGGAGAAGAAACTTGATGCACCGTATTTATAAGAGAAATGAGGTGATATATGTGATCGAGTTGAAAAAATTGTATAAATCTTACAAACATAATGAAGTGCTGAGAGGAATCTCACTTACTGTAAAAAAAGGGGAAGTGGTAGTAATTATTGGACCTTCTGGTTCAGGGAAATCGACATTACTACGATGTTTAAATTTATTAGAACAACCGGATGATGGCAGTATTAGAATTGAAGATTTAGAGATTCATACGAAGAAACTTTATCAAAAAGAAATCATAAAATTACGTCAAAAAACAGCTATGGTTTTTCAAAACTATAATTTATTTAAAAATAAAACAGCATTGCAAAATATTACAACAGCATTAACGGTTGTACAGAAAAAAAGTGAAGAAGAGGCAAATGGAATAGCGAGAGAAATATTAAAGCAAGTAGGCTTAGCTGATAAAGAAGATTTTTATCCGACGATGTTATCAGGTGGACAACAGCAAAGGGTAGGGATTGCTAGGGCAATGGCTTTAAATCCAGCTGTATTATTGTTTGATGAACCGACTTCAGCACTTGATCCAGAATTAGTTAATGAGGTATTACAAGTTATTAAAGACTTGGCAAGACAACATATAACGATGGTTATTGTTACACATGAAATGAATTTTGCAAAAGAGGTGGCTGATCGCGTTATTTTTATGGCTGATGGAATTATCGTAGAGCAGGGAACGCCAGAAGAGATTTTTCGAAACCCACAAAATGAACGTACGAAAAAGTTTTTACGGCAATTAAATGCATCTGAAGAAGGAAATCATTTCGTTATTTAGGAGGAAGAGTTATGAGAAAATCGTCATTATTACTAACATTAGCATTAATACTATCTGTTGGAGCTTTGTCTGCATGTGGTTCTAATGCAGCAAGTAAAAAGACAGATGAAAAAGTAGTGAAAGTTGGGACTTCTGCAGGTCGTAGCCCATTTATATTTAAAGAGGGTGAGAAAGTAAAAGGTTTTGATGCTGAAATTATTGAAGCGGCTGCTAAAAAAGCTGGATATAAAGTAGAATGGAATGTTTCTGATTTTGAAGGATTATTCGGTTTATTAGATTCAGGCCGTATTGATACGATTGCAAATGAATTATCCGTTTCTCCGGAAAGAAAAAAGAAATATGACTTTTCGATACCGTATGTGTATTCAGGTTCTGTTTTTGCGGTGAAGAAAAATAATAATACAATTAAATCGCTAGAGGATCTAAAAGGAAAGACTGTAGGTGTTGGACTTGGTACAGCAGGAGAGCAAGAGTTAAAAGCTTTAAATAAAAATAATGCTTTTACGATTAAAACGTACTCAGAGGATCCAACGGCGGAATTGAACGAAGTAGGGTTTGGACGCGTCGATGCTTATTATAATGATAAAGTTCAAGTGGAAACAACAATAACAAAGGCGAAACTAGATAATGTCAAAGTTGGATTTGGCCCACTTGAATGGGGAGAGATTGCATTTCCATTTGCAAAAAAGAGTGAAAAGTTAGAAGATATAAACAAGGCGTTAAAAGAATTAGAGCAAGATGGAACATTAAGTGACATATCGAAAAAATGGCTAAAAGTTGATGCTACAAAAAATAAAATTAAGGTGTATTCGTTGAATGGGCCTATTGCCTATCAACTTACATAAAAAAACTAAAGGGAACTGGAGAGGACGTTATTCATGGTACAAATTCATCCGAAAACACGTATTGGTCATGTTGCATTTAAAGTAAAAGATCTAGAGCGTCAAATTGCTTTTTATGAGAATGTAGTAGGGTTAGAGGTAAGTAAGCAAGAGGGGAATAAAGCATATTTAACAGGAAAAGGTGGTAAGAATACGTTACTTGTTCTTGAGCAGTTGGAAGATGCAGCGCTACAAGAACCGCGTACGACGGGTATATATCACGTAGCCTTTTTAGTTCCGACTCGTGAAGCTTTTGCTTCGGCACTATTTGGTGTTATTCGCAATAAAAAGGTAATTGATAGTCCGGCTGAGCAAGAAGGGCGTTATACATATTCAAATGAAATTTTGCCAATTTCAAGATTTAATAGTGCAAGTGATCATACGTATAGTGAGGCGTTTTATTTACAAGATTTAGAGGGGAATGGTATCGAGATTTATGCAGATCGCCCTCGAGGTCAGTGGGGAGAAGGGCCAGGAGGAAGTACGCCACTTGATTTAAAAGAACTGGCAGTGCTCGTTGATTATGAGTTTGATGGCTTACCAGCCGAAACGGTGGTTGGACACGTCCATTTACGAATAGCTGATGTAGAAAAGTCACATGAGTTTTATGTAGAAACAGTAGGCTTTGAAGTGCAGCAGCGTGAAGATGATTGCTTATTTATTTCGGCAGGAGGGTATCATCACCATATCGGTGCAAATACGTGGAATGGAGTAAATAATCCGTATCCACCAGCACATGCAACTGGACTAAAAGTGTATACGATAGTACTACCGCATAAAGAAGCGTTAGATGAAGTGAAAGAAAGATTAATAGAAAAACAACATGAAATAAATGAAACTACAAATGGATTTACTGTAGTAGATCCAAGTGGTATTACAGTGCAGTTTGAAATAGAAGCAGTATAAAGTGAAACTTTAATCAGTGGGGGCTTTGTTCATCCCCACTGATTATTAGCCTTCACCAATCGGGCGTTTATGGGCAGTTAATCTCCCACCTAACTTCTTTGTTCCAGCTGAATTTTGAGGTGGGAGTTGTACTGCCCGTTAACGCGGGATAAAAGGAGCCAGAAAGTGTTTAATCACTTTCTGGCTTGTTTTTGATTATTTAGAGCTCAATCCAATACCTTCTCACAACATTCCCATCTTCTTCAGTGAAATCATCATCACGGAGACCTCCGTTATGTAAAATCGTTTTCTCTGAAGCAGTATTCACTTCGTCGCAAACGACAAGTGCTTTCGTGATGTTTAATTCTTTCGTTTTTTCTAATGATAACTCTAGTAACTTTGTAGCATAACCTTTTCTTCTTTCAGAAGGGCGAATACCATAACCGATATGGCCTCCAGCATTAAATAAATGCTCCGTCAAACTATGACGAATATTAACAGCTCCTACAATTTTATTTTCATTTGTAACAAGCCAATAAGTAGAATCTGGTACCCAAGTTTCAGGAATATTTATTCCGTTATGTGCGTCGTGTAATTCTCGAATCATTGCCGTGAAATTAGAAGGATTTTTTGAAATAACCCATGGAATCATCGTTTCACCGCTATCTTTCCATTCGTTATAAAAATCTAAATATTCTTCTTGTAAATCGGTAGTAGGTGCAAGTAAAGAGACGTTCATTGTTAGTAAGCTCCTTTTATTTATGTTTTATTTCACAAAAATTATGATATAAAATGAAAGCGTTTCCTTATTTTCTCAACCTCATTTCATCCAACTCATATGCCATTTTTAACTGAAAATAAGTTAGACGTTGAACTTTAAAGTTTTTTTGTATGAGAAGTAGGTTGTTTTATTTATGTTAATATTTAAAATATTAACATAAATAAGTTGAGATATTAAGTATATTTTAATGAAATGCTTTTATATCGATAAACGGATGTTTGTGATAATTTTTATTTTATCTATCTATAATGAATGAAAGGGGGAAGTGCCCGTGAGCTTACATATTGATTTTATTATACGAATCGGTGTTGCCGGTTTATTAGGAGCAATAATTGGAATTGAAAGGGAAATTCGCTCAAAAGAAGCTGGATTAAAAACACATTTCCTAGTAGCCGTAGGGAGTGCTTTAATAATGGTCGTTTCGAAATATGCTTTTTCGGATATTGTGTTTGAAGAACATATGGCTCTTGATCCGAGCCGGATTGCAGCGCAAGTTGTTAGTGGAGTTGGATTTTTAGGTGCAGGTACAATCATTATTCAAAAGCAGGCAGTGAAAGGATTAACGACAGCGGCTGGTTTATGGGCTACAGCAGGAATAGGGCTAGCAATTGGAGCAGGTATGTATGTTGTAGGGATTGGAGCGATGATTCTCGTTTTGATTGGTTTAGAGATGGTAAGTCGTATTTTTAAGGTGCAATTTTTATTTCCGCAAAATATAACGGTGCAAATGTGTATAAATAAACACGAAGCGGTACAACAAATAGTAGAGACGCTACGAGTGAAAGGTATTCCAATACTTTCATATGAAGTTGAAGCCTTACAGCAAGATACAGAAATAGTTTATAAGGTAGGAATGCAATTGAAAAATATATCGTCAGAAGAAAAGAATGCATTTATTCAGCATATGCAAACATTGCCGGAAATTACGTTTATAAAGTTAAAATCATAGTGTTGAAATAGAGGATAGATGTAGCAGGAATTTCGCTATTATCTATCCTTTTTTGACATGAATCACATGTGAAGTCAAGTGTTATTTTCGCTTTGAATGGATACATGTGTGAACGTTCCCTTCTTTTTTCTCAATACAGAATAAATAGTCAGAATAGTAAAATAATGGAGCGAGACACTAAAAAATGTAAGGTAGGGGAGAGCATGAAAGGCTATTCAAAAAAAGTTTTAGTAGGGGTAAGTTTTGCTAGTTTAATGTTAGGGAGTTTTCAAGGAAGCATATTGGCGGAAGATACTAAGGGAGAGCAAGTTTCATATCGAAATGTGCTAAAAATGGAGCCGGTTGGTGTACAACTGCCCGTGGAAGAATTAGCTCATTCATCGAAAGTATTAGAAAGCAAGTCTTTTGAGAAAAGGCTACAATTTGCTGATTTATCGCAAAGACCGCCTGAAGTAAAAAAGGAAAGTAAGCAATTAGCTGTAGCAAAAACTTATACAATTGCTGAATTAAATCAATTAAGCAATCAACAATTAGTAGATTTACTTGTAACAATCGATTGGGAGCAAATTACGGGGCTATTTCAGTTTAATAAAGACAGTCTTGCATTCTATCAAAATGATAGTAGGATGCAGGCAATTATTGATAAATTGAAGCAGCAAGGACAGGCTTATACGCAAGACGATTCAAAAGGGATTGAGACATTAGTGGAAGTTTTGCGATCAGGGTTTTATTTAGGATTTTATAATACAGAATTAAGTAAACTAAATGAACGTAGCTATCATGACAAGTGCTTACCTGCATTAAAAACGATTGCGAACAATCCAAATTTCAAACTCGGTACGTTAGAACAAAATAAAGTTGTATCATCATATGGGAAATTAATAGGAAATGCTTCGAGTGATGTGGAAACGATAACATCGGCTGCAAAGATTTTTAAGCAATATAATGATAATTTTTCTACATTGGTAGATAATCTTTCAGCTGGAAATGCGATTTACGATATTATGCAAGGTGTTGATTACGATATTCAATCGTATTTGTACGATACGAGAAAAGCACCGAAAGATACAGTATGGTACAAAAAAATAGATAGCTATATTAATGAATTAAGTAGATTCGCGTTAATGGGAACGATTACAGAGAAAAACGGATGGCTTATTAATAATGGAATTTATTATACAGGTAGACTCGGCACATTCCATAGTACAGGGACAAAAGGATTACAAGTTGTAACAGATGCGATGAAAATCTATCCTTATTTAGGTGAGCAATATTTCGTAGCAGCTGAGCAAATTACGACGAATTATGGCGGGAAAGATGCAAACGGTAACGTTGTTAATTTAGATCAAATACGAGAAGATGGGAAGAAAAAGTATTTGCCGAAAACGTATACGTTTGATGATGGTGCAATTGTTTTAAAAGCGGGAGATAAAGTGACTGAGGAGAAAGTTAAACGTTTATATTGGGCAGCAAAAGAAGTGAAGGCACAATTCCATCGTACGGTTGAAAGTGACCAACCGTTAGAAAAAGGAAATCCAGATGATGTATTAACGATGGTTATTTATAATAGCCCGGCTGAATATCAATTTAATCGTCAATTGTACGGGTATGAAACGAATAACGGCGGTCTTTATATAGAAGGAACAGGTACGTTCTTTACTTATGAACGTACGCCAGAAGAAAGTATTTATAGTTTAGAAGAATTGTTCCGACATGAATTCACGCATTATTTACAAGGTAGATATGAAGTGCCAGGACTTTGGGGACAAGGTAAGATGTATGAGAATGAGAGATTATCTTGGTTTGAAGAAGGGAATGCTGAGTTTTTTGCAGGTGCAACGAGAACGGACAACGTCGTTCCAAGAAAGAGTATTATAGGAGGACTATCTTCGAATCCAGCAGAACGTTATACCGCAGAGCGAACGTTAAATGCAAAGTATGGAACGTGGGATTTCTATAATTATTCCTTTGCTTTACAATCGTATATGTACAATAAGAGATACGATATGTTTGATAAAGTTCATGATCTTATTAGGAAAAATGATGTAACAGCATATGATGCATATCGCTCTGCTTTAAGTAAAGATGCGAATTTAAATAAAGAGTATCAAGACTATATGCAAATGTTAGTAGACAACCGTGAGAAATATAATGTTCCGTTAGTGTCAGATGATTATTTAGCAACTCATGCACCGAAACCAGTTTCAGATATTGCCGCAGAAATTACAGCGGAAGCAAAATTAAGTAATGTATCAGTAAAGAAAAATAAATCACAATTCTTTAATACATTTACACTGCAAGGAACGTATACAGGTACTGCTGCAAAAGGAGAAAATGAAGACTGGAAAACAATTACGCAAAACGTTAATGATACGTTAAAACGTTTAAGTGCAAAAGAATGGACAGGCTATAAAACTGTAACAGCATACTTTGTGAATTATCGTGTGAATGCATCAGGGCAATTTGAATATGATGTTGTGTTCCACGGTATTAATACAGAAGAAGGTGCAGTGAATAAAGCGCCGGTCGCGGTTATAAATGGTCCGTATAGCGGACATACGAATGAAGCGATCTCGTTTAAAAGCGATGGATCAAAAGATGAAGATGGGAAAATTATTTCTTATAAATGGGAGCTTGGTGATGGTACTGTAAGTAATGAACAAAATCCAACTCACGTTTATACAAAAGAAGGGACGTATACAGCGAAATTAACAGTAACAGACGATAAAGGGTTAACTAATACTGCTACAACAAGTGTAACGGTTCAAAAGAAAGAAGATAACAGTGTAGAAAAAGAGCCAAATAATTCATTCCAAACGGCAAATAAACTGCAGTTAAATCAAGTTTTACGTGCTAGTTTAGGAAACGGTGATACGAGTGATTACTTTGAAATAAATGTAGAAACTGCGAAAAACCTTCAAATTAATGTAACGAAGGAAAATAATATCGGAGTAAACTGGGTTCTTTATTCAGAAGCAGATTTAAATAATTATGTTACGTATGCACAGCAACAAGGAAATAAATTAGTAGGTAGTTACAATACGTATCCAGGGAAGTACTATTTACATGTATACCAGTATGGTGGTGGAACAGGGAATTATACGGTAGAAGTGAAGTGAAAAAAAGGGTCGCCATGAATGGCGACCTTTTTTGTTATGCGTTATACCCGAATAATTTTAGATTTTCTCCTGAGTCTGAAATTATTTTTTCGAATCGCAATCCTGCTTTTTCTAACAGCGTGCCTGAAGCAACATTATCTATAGAAGTAATTGCTACAATTCGTTTCAGTCCGAGCTTTTGTACACCGTATTCGATTACTGCAGCAGCTGATTCATAGCCGTACCCTTTTGAACGGAATTTTTCTAAAAAAGCAAAGCCGATATCAACATCTTCTAATGAATCTCTTTTAATAAGGCCGCACATACCAAGTGGAGTGAGATCTTCTTTTCGTTCAACTAAGTAAAGACCAAAGCCCATTTTATTGTACATATCGACGGGTCCGTTTAAGATGTATTTTTTTGCATCTTCTAAGTTTTTAATGCCTTTATCACCAATAAATTGAATCCATGCAGGATCATTTACTAATTCAAGAATAAACGGAGCATCTTTTACATCGAGCCAGCGAAGAGTGAGTCTTTCAGTTTCAAGAACTATCAATCTATTGCACCACCTTTAAAAGTTATAACAATTAGTATGGATTGTGCGAAATAAAAGTGCAAGTTATTTTAATTGAGAGTTACTGTTCACATAAAGTTCGATTGTTTTGTATAAAAGGATATTTTATAATTAGGATTGATTGTAAAGAGTGAGATACTTATACAATGACTCCTAGGAAACTAGGAGTTTTTACTATATAACTATCATTATTACTAAATATGACACACTACACATTCTACTCAAGGAGGTACATAATGAAGAAATTATATAATGCATCGTTTACTTATTTGATTATCGGTTTATTGTCAGGAATATTTGCTAGGGAGTATGGGAAATATAAAGGGATTTTAGGCTCTACTTTATTAAATCTTTTGCATACGCATACGTTAGTACTTGGCTTTTTCTTCTTTTTAATTGCTTTAGGATTAGCGAAAGTATTCGCGTTTCATGAAGTGAAAGGATTTAATAACTGGTTTATTTTACATAATATCGCATTAACTTTAATGTTAGGATCGCTGGCAGCGAGAGGACTTCTTCAACTAAATGGAGCGGACTTTAAAGGGTTAACTTATATTGTAGGGTTCTCTCATTCTATGATGGCATTTACTTTAGTTTGGTTTATGATTTTATTGAAAAAATCGTCTAAAATATAGTTTTAAAAAAGAACTTGTAGGGAATACTGCAAGTTCTTTTTTGTATATAAAATTTCATAAATTTAACTATTCTAATTATTTTGTATAAAAATGGTATAATTAATGTAGAGTAAATAATATAAAAGGAGAGTATGTAATGGAAATAACAATTGAGCGTTTAGTAAATGAATTAAAGGATGTACTTCCTGAAGATCAAGTAGTGGTTAATAAGACAGTAAGAGAGTTACATAGTAAAGATGAATCTTACCATAATAGTAGTTTACCTGATGTAGTTGTTTTTCCAAAAACGACGGAAGAGGTTAGAGCAATAATGAAAGTAGCGAGTGAGCATAAAAAACCTGTCATTCCATTTGGAGTAGGTTCTAGTTTAGAAGGTCATATAATTCCTTATGAAAAGGGGATTACAGTTGATTTTTCATTAATGAACAAAATACTTGAAATAAGAGAGAAAGATTTTCTTGTGAAAGTACAACCAGGAGTGACTCGTTCTCAGCTCAATAAAGAATTGAAAAAGTACGGTTTGTTTTTTAGTGTAGATCCAGGTGCAGATGCAACGTTAGGGGGCATGGCTGCTACGAATGCGAGCGGAACGACAGCGGTTAAGTATGGCGTAATGCGTGATCAAGTTCGTGATTTAGAAGTGGTGCTTGCTGATGGGCAAGTGATACATACTGGCAATTTAGCGGCGAAGTCATCATCAGGTTATCATTTAAATGGTATTTTCGTAGGATCAGAGGGTACGCTTGGATGCTTTACAGAGCTAACATTAAAAGTATACGGCATACCAGAACATGTTATGGCTGCGAGAGCATCGTTTCCAACTATAAATGATGCAGTAGAAGCTGTTATTAATATACTGCAAGCTGGCATTCCAATTGCGAGAATAGAACTTGTTGATGAATTATCTATGAAACAAGTAAATCATTATAATGAGACAAATTACAGAGAAGAACCAACACTGTTTTTAGAGTTTCACGGAAATGAAGCAGGGCTAACGCAAGATATCGAGTTTACGAAGGAAATTGTTTTTGATCATAAATGTAAAGAAGTCGCTTTTGAAACTGAAACTGCCGCAAGAAATAAATTATGGGATGCAAGGCATAATTTAGCTTATTCTTACGTGCATAGTTATCCTGGTAAAAAGCTAATGAGTACAGATGTTTGTGTACCAATTTCGGAATTAGCTGGCGCAATACAACATGCGAAAGAGACATTAGATAAAGTGGGACTTGTTGGTGGTATTCTTGGCCATGTAGGAGACGGGAATTTTCACGTGCTCTTAATGATTGATCCAAATGATAAAGATGAAGTGAAAAAAGCGGATGAAATAAATGAAAGTATTGTACTGTATGCTCTTAAGCGTGGCGGAACTTGTACAGGAGAGCATGGCGTTGGAATAGGAAAGCAGAAGTATCAAGAAGAAGAACATGGTGCGGCATTATTGGTAATGGAGAAAATAAAGAAAGCTCTTGATCCGCAAAATATTTTAAATCCGAATAAAATTTTCAAGCTAACAGATAAGGAATGATGAAGTTTGGAGAAACGAATTATACACTTTGAAGGATTGGTGGTCTTATTAGCTGCAATTTATATATATGGATTATGTGGATTTAGTTGGTTATTATTTATTGTATTACTTTTTGCACCTGATTTAGCAATGGTGGCGTACGCTATTAACAAACGTATCGGTGCACAAATATATAATCTATTTCACACATATATCATATCAATATTACTTGTTTTAATAGGGGTCTATTTAAAGATGGATACGATTTTAATGATTGGTTTAATATGGACAGCACATATTGGAATGGATCGAATGCTTGGGTATGGATTGAAGTATGAAACTGATTTTAAGGATACGCATATTCAGAGGTTATAAAAGTGATTTGAGAAGGGTGGTCAATTGAAACAATTTATTACTGTTGAGAAATATAATACACAATGGGAAAGTGAATTTTGTAAATTACAGACGTTGATTAATAACGTAATGGGAGAACTCATTTTTTCTATAGAGCACGTTGGGAGTACATCTGTTAAAGGCCTTGCTTCTAAACCGATATTAGATGTCGATGTTGTAATAGAAGATTATGATGTTTTTCCAAAAGTAATAAATAGACTTGAACAGGTAGGTTATTTTCATCAAGAAGAGTGGAGTTTTAAGGGGAGAGAGGCTTTTGGGAGAAAGGGTCAATATGTTCCGAGGGACGGGAAGAATACAATTTGGATGGAACATCATTTATATGTATGCGATAAGAATAGTGAAGAGTTAAGAAGACATGTAGCGTTTCGTGAGTATCTTCGTGGAAATCCAAACGTTGTTATTGAATATGGAAAGCTAAAGAAAGAATTAGCGGAAACGGCGGAAAATCGCTTAAATTATAGCTTAGGTAAAACGGAATTTATTGAATATGTATTAGAAAAAGCTATGAAGGATCGTTGAATAAGGGAGTTTGTATAAATAAAAAAATTGACTAAGGTGGCAGAAATCATATAATGCCACCTATTATTTTTGAAACAAAGGTTTTACTATATGCACTGACCTTATAAAACAATTATCATCTGTCCCTGCCCAATAATAAATCTCGTAAATATAATGGGAAATAAGAAGATAAGAAAAGAGGGAGCTTATGTACATACCAAAACATTTCACTATACAAGATGAAGAGACGAAGTACGAAATGATTGAACAAAATAGCTTTGCAACTTTATTTTCTCAACATAACGGAGCACCGTACGCAACGCATTTACCGTTATTGTTAAATAGGGAAACACTTACTTTATCCGGGCATTTTGCACGTCCAAATGAGCAGTGGAAAGATAGTGGAAATCAACAAGTGTTAGCTATTTTTCAAGGGCCACATAGTTACATCTCTCCGTCATGGTATGAAACAAATAAAGCAGTACCAACATGGAACTATGTTGCGGTGCATGTATATGGAGAGTTGGAAATTGTTGAAGATGAACAGGAATTAATAGATTCTCTTCAAGATTTAGTACATAAATATGAAAATCCAAAGAGCACCTACTCACTGAATAATGTAGATCCGAATTATATGGAAGGATTAAGTAGGGGAATAGTTGGGTTTAGAATAAAGATAAATAAAATAGAAGGAAAAGCGAAGTTAAGTCAAAATCATTCTGTGGAGAGAAGAGAATTAGTTATAGAAGAACTTGAGAAAGTTGGGAGTGAAGGGAGCAGGGGGATTGCAGGGTTGATGAAGAAGGGTGTTTAAAATAATGGTGGAGTGTGAATACACATTTATAAAGTGTTAATATATTGTATTTATAGATTTTTATAGTGATTTAGACGCTGTATTTATGGGGGCGATTTTCTTTAGTGTTTTAAAAAATTTACAGCATGTGTGATTAATTTAATGGATTTAATGTTAAATAAATGTTGAGAAATATTAATGAGATATTTATATCTTAATATCTATTTGTTATTATTTATGTGAGAATATTCAAAAAAGGGGGATCTTATGAACATTCCAGTGAAGGGAAGCGAACAGGTTACAAAGCAACTTAATGAATGGTATCAAGCAATGTTACAACAACAATTGTCAAAAGCAACTAATTTAAAACAAGAAATTGATAAAAATATTGATGTTTTGAAACAAGAATCAAATAAAATGTTGCAAGAACAAAATTTATTATATTATTTCTTACTAGATTTTCGTTATAAAACGCTTGTTGATAGATTTAGTATTACAAAGAGAAGCTTTGACGAAATAGATTCTTTTAAAATTCCGACGGATGGTTTCTTATCTTATTATTATCATTTTTGTAAAGCGGTATATGCTACTATAATTAAAGATTATAAAGAAGCGAAAAAATATTATGAAAAAGCAGAGTTTCTTTTGAAAGACGTTCCAGAAGAAATTGAACAAGCTGAATTTCAATCTAAGTTAGCCTTATTCTATCATAATAATAATGAACCACTTTTAGCTGTTCACTATGCAACTATTTCAAAAGATATCTTCTCTAAACACCAAGGTTATGAAAGTAATACTGCTTCTTGCGAAAATACTATTGGAATGAGTTGTGTATCTCTAAAACAGTTTGAACAGGCCGAGGAACATTTAAATTCTGCATTAAATTTATTACAAAAAAATAATGAAGAAAGATTAATTTCATTCGTGCGGCACAACTTAGGGTGGCTATATGCAAATCAAAACCTTTCTGAATTAGCTATCCGTCACTTATCAGAAGTAACAGAGAAAATACCTAATCATTTCAAAGCTGTTTTTTTACAAGCTAGGGAATATTCTAAGTTAGGTGAAACAAATGTATCTTCTATCCTTATTGAAAAAGGATTGGAACTTTGTTTAGAAGTAGAGAATGAAGAATATACACATCATTTCAATATTTTAAAAGCATTAAATAATAATGTGACTATCGAGGAATTAAAAAGGGTAATTGTTACAGGGATTTCTTATTTCAAAGAAGAGAATCTTTCTTATTATGTAGAAGAATATGCTGAGGTGATGGCAGCTAGGTTATATGAGGTGTGTGATTATAAAACGTCTAGTGAATATTTTTGTTTAAGTCTTGAAGCAAGAAAAACAAATTTAGCTAAAGGGGCGTTAAAATAATGAAGAAACTGAGTTTAATGGTAATGAGTTTAGCTGTTACAGGTATTACAGTTTTTACGATAAATACTACTCCAAAGATTCAACAAACAGCAACCGCAAATACTGTCGTCAATAAGTTACAATCGACTCACGGAGAAGGGTGGTCTCCAACGAGACCTGAGTTAGTATACTTAGAGGGAAGACAACTCTAAAGTATTATTTTAAGAGTGCTAGCTTTAGTTGATATTATTTACTGGCTTGTAAACATTAAAGGTTTACAAGCCAGTTTTTTGTTGTTAGAGCTACCTTCACATTATGTTGAAAGTAATCCGTCATAATTTTAAACTATTGTAATGAATTTTAATAAAAGATTGTTGAGGAATATAGTGAAGATATTGGAACATACAAATTCTCATTAGTTATATTAAAATGGATTCATTCTCTTCTCCTTTATTTTTTATCAACATTTGTACAATAGCTGGATTTTTATATTCGAGAATAGTTGTTCCTTATCGATGTACCTGAATATAATAAGAAAAAATGAAGATTGAATAGAAGAATTTTAATAGAACAGTTACCAAGTTAACGCATTAGGAAAGAAATAGGTAGGAAGTAAGGAGCTCTCCTTTGTTCGTGACAGCTTGTTTGGTGTATGTATCTTTTTCGCATGGGAGGAAATTGATAGAGTTGATAATATATAACTGTAATCACATAGAATATGCTAACGATATGTAATACATAAAAGAAACGCAAACTAGAGTATTAAATTACGTTTTTTTTTTCACAAGATGGAGAAAAAAGTAGAAAAGGTGTTTTTATACGAAAACACCTTTTCTACTTATAATGTTCCTTTATGGAAAATAACGAATCGTGTACTTGAATTTAGTGGGAATTACACTAATAAATAATACAATTAGGAGCAGAAAAACAGTCTTAGTGCTCTAAATCACGTCCCGCAAAAAGTCCGATAAGGACGATTCGACGGCACAGGAGGCGTGCAGTAATCCGCTTGTTCTTGAGAATATTCATAAGGATTTGCTAAAGCTTGAAGAAGTTTCTCCATTACGCTATAGTCTCCATCTTTAACAGCTGCTTCTAGTGCTTCTTCTACTCGGTGGTTTCGAGGGATGATTACTGGGTTGTTATTTTTCATTAATTTGTATGCATCATCTTTCGATTCTTTTTGTCTTTCTAACCGAGATTGCCATAGCTCGTACCATTCTTTAAATTCAGGACTTTTAAATAAAGGTGCATTTTCTAATATATTGTCAGTTAATGCACGGAATGTATTTGTATAATCTGCTTTATATTTTTCCATTGCTTTTAAAAGTTTCTCAATAAGGGATTGATCATGCTCTTCATTGCTAAATAGTCCTAATTTCTTCTTGATTCCGAGGAACCAATTGTTTTCGTACTGCACACTGAACTTTGAAATTTCATCTTGTGCAATTTTTAGTGCTTCTTCTTCATCTTCATGTAGTATCGGTATTAAAGATTCAGCTAAACGTGCGAGATCCCATGCAGCCATATATGGTTGATTTCCGTATGCATAACGGCCTTGTGTGTCAATAGAGCTAAATACTGTTCCTTGATTATAACTATCCATAAAGGCACATGGACCGTAATCAATCGTTTCACCGCTAATCGTTATATTGTCAGTGTTCATTACGCCGTGAATGAAGCCAACGAGTTGCCATTTTGCGATAAGGATTGCTTGTCTCTTAATGACTTCTTGTAGTAGTGCGACATATGGATTTTCAGTAGATTCAACCTCTGGATAATGTCTTTTTATCGTATAATCAGCTAAAGCTTTGAGATCTTCGATTGAGCCTCGAGCTGCGGCGTATTGGAATGTTCCAACGCGTATATGACTGCTTGCAACTCTAGTTAAAATAGCTCCAGGTAACTTCGTTTCGCGATAGATTGGTTCGCCAGTTGAGACTACTGCTAAACTGCGAGTAGTTGGAATATCAAGCGCGTACATCGCTTCACTAATAATATACTCACGTAGCATTGGACCGAGTGCAGCACGACCATCACCGCGGCGTGAATATGGAGTTGGACCGGAACCTTTCAATTGAATATCAAACCGTTCGCCTGAAGGAGTAATTTGTTCTCCAATTAAAAGGGCACGACCATCTCCTAACATGTTGAAATGACCAAATTGGTGCCCAGCATACGCTTGAGCTAGTGGATGAGCTCCTTCTGGAATAGTATTACCAGCTAAAATGGCGATTTCAGCGTCCTTTTTTAGTTCCTCAGGATTAAAGCCAAGAGATATTGCTAAAGAATTATTTAGTTTAATTAACTCCGGTGAGTGTACAGGAGTTGGGGGGATTTCTGTATAAAATGATTGTGGTAAAGTCGTATAACTATTATCTAAATTCCAACCTGCTTCATTATTTTTAGTCATTTTATCTCCTCCTTGTTTATTTTTTTATTATGTATTTGTACGTATGTATTCTTTGTAAAATTAGCTAAAAGTATAATATGATATTTCCCCTTGAAATCTATTGTAAGGACTTCATTGCACTATGTCTATTTAACAGCAAATAATAAAACTCCATTTTAAAAAAATGGAGTTTTATTATTATTTGATTTTTACAATTATCTTTCCTTTTGCTCTTCCAGACTCTGAATATTCCATTGCTTTTTGAGTATCTTCAAAAGGAAAAATACGATCGATTATAGGTTTGATTTGTCCAGATTCAATATACTTTGCAATTATACGTAATTGATCTCCGCTTGGTTTCATAAACAAAAACGAATATTGAGCATTATGCTTTTTTTCAAGTGCAGTAAGTTTTTTGCTTGCTAATGAAAATAAGAGTGTTTTGAAAAATCCTGAACCAAATTCTTTACCGAAGCGAGCATTCGGCATTCCTGAAACGGAAACAATGTTCCCTTCGCTTTTTATAATATCGAATGATTTTTCAAGTGTTGTACCGCCAAGTGTATCAAATACCGCATCATAATTTTTCAGTATATCTTCAAACTTTTCTTTTTTGTAATTAATAATTTCATCTGCGCCAAGAGACTTTACTAAATTTTCACCAGCTTCACTAGCAGTTGTTGCAACAGTGGCACCCATTATTTTTGCTAACTGAATTGCGAAAGTACCAACACCGCCGGATCCAGCGTGAATCAAAATCTTTTGTCCTTTTTGTAATTGCATGATGTCATGTAATGCTTGATATGATGTTAAGCCAACGAGTGGAATCGACGCCGCTTCCTCAAAAGTTAAATTTTTCGGTTTTAAGGCTATATCATCTTCATGAATGGCTATATATTCCGCAAAAGTACCGATCTTATCTTTTCTTGGACGTGCATATATTTCATCACCAACTTTAAATTGAGTCACCTTTGTTCCGGCTTTTACAATGACACCAGAAAAGTCATTACCAAGAATAAGGGGCATTTTATATTTAAGTAACAACTTCACTTTTCCATCGCGTATTTTAAAATCAATTGGGTTAATGCTAGCTGCATGAATTTCTGCGAGCACCTCATACTCATTTATTTCAGGGGTGGGCATCTCAGTCATACGCATTGGAACTTTCCCGTACTTATCAATCACCATTGCTCTCATTTCTTATACCTCCAAAGTTCAATAAAAGTTTTGCAGTAGCTTCTCAATATCTAATACAAGGTTTTTTAATAATCCTAATTTTGTACGTATGTCAATATAATAAAAGTTCTTTGTACCTTCTTTACGCATTAAAATAATACCAGCTTCTCGTAAAATCTTAAGGTGATGTGATACTGCTGGTCGAGAAAGGTGTGTTTGTTTCGTGATTTCTCCTACACGTAATCCGGTTTGACATTCCGTTTCCATGAAAACTAACAAAATAGCTTGACGAGTTTCATCGCCAATTGCTAATAATACTTTTTGAGAATCAATAAAACCTTTTTTTATAACATTTAATTGCTCTTGTTTATTCATTTCAATCACTTTACCTCCAATAAGTAGTCGAAAGGTTTAAGATGATGAACCATTACATCGATACGGTAATGCTACATGAATGTTGTATGAGCTGCAATATTGAGAAAGAAAATCGAGACGAATCTATTTTTACGTATTGAAAATTATGGAGTAGTTATTATAGGGAATAGAAAATAATGGAGTTGAAAGGTAGAAAATGATTTAACAATACGATGTCTGCCGAGGATAAAGGGTAGCCATTTAACAATAAAATAAGCGGTCGTAACCTTGTATAATTTACAAGGTTACGACCGCTTATAATGTTTTTATTATTTTTGATGTCTATATCAGAGAATAGTTCAAAGTAAAGCCTTCTTTTTTATCCTTTCATACACACACAAATTAAGTGACTTGTAGATGTATGAAAGGATAAAAGTAATTTGGGGCGTAATCTATCTATATGATAATTTAAAATGAAATATAAGTCTATATCTTTGTTGTTTTTTTGATTATATTTATGTCACTGAGCTCAGAACAATGATGTGGAGGGGAAATATATGAAATCGAATTATATACCAGTTTTAATTGTTGGAGGAGGATTATCAGGATTAGCATCTGCTTTATTCCTTGCAAAACATAAAATTGATTATTTACTGATTGAAAGGCACCCGACTACTGCAATTCATCCAAAAGCAGGTGGAATCACTTTTCGTACGATGGAGTTATTTCGAGAATTAGGTTTAGAACAAAGAATTAAATCAGCGGGTAAAGCATTAGAAAATTGCCGAGGAAGACGAGCAGTTCATACAATAGCTGAGGTGGAAAAGGAAGAATTGGCAAAAATGAGGACCGCTCAGTATGGAAACGATGAAAAGTTACTTCAAAAAATAGAAGAGATTAGTCCATCAAAACAAACGGCTTGTTATCAAATTATTTTAGAAGAGATGATGTTACTAGAAGCGAAAACATTAGGTGGGCAACTATCTTATTATCATGAATTAGTTTCATTTGAACAAAAGGAAAACGGAGTAATAGCAACGATTCGAGATCGTGACACGGAAAAAGAGAGCGTTGTTCATTGTGACTATGTAATCGCAGCAGATGGAGCGAAAAGTAAAATACGTGAGCAGCTAGGGATAAGTACCGAGGGGCGAGGTACAATCGGTGGCTATTATATGAATATTTATTTTGAAGCTGATTTAAGTGAGTTTATACAAGGAGATGCATTTGGTTTTTCTATGGTACTTCATCCGGAGGTTCTTGGTGCGCTCATTCCAGTCGATAACGTAAGAAAATGGATTTATCATGTAGCTTATGATCCAATAAAAGGGGAACGATTAGAGGATTTCTCTATAGAACGCTGTAAACAAATTATTCAAACAGCAATTGGAAGTACAAATGTTGAACCAGAAATATTAAGTGTTTTACCGTGGGAAGCGAGTGAAAGTACAGCGGTAAAATTTCAAGATAATCGCACTTTTTTAGTTGTTGATTCTGCACATATTATGCCGCCAACAGGGGGATTTGGTTCAAATACAGGAATACAAGATGCGCATAATTTAGCTTGGAAATTAGCTGCTGTTATAAAAGGGAAAGCAAAGCCAAAATTGCTAGAAACATATCATGAAGAGAGATATCCAGTTGCAAAATTAACCACGGATTATGCGAGTAGTTTATTATTTCGTGCTGCGAATAGAGAGGTAGGCAGTTTGAATAATATGGACGGTTTAGCTGTAACTGCTGGGTATCAGTATTGTTCACAAGCGATTATAGATAAATGCACTATTCCACATAGAATGGATATCGTAGAGTTTAACGGAAGACCTGGCACGCGAGCACCACACTTTTGGGAACGTATGATGGAAAAGAAGTTTCGATACTTGATTTATTAGGTAACGATTTTGTGTTATTTACTGGAGTAGAAAATAGTGCTTGGGCCAAAGGTGTACATGATGTTTCATCTAAGCTAAGAGTAAATATAAAAGTGTATCGCGTTGGTTTAAGTGGAGACTTTATTACTCAAGAAGATGTTTTTAATGAAATATATGGGATGGAGAATGGAGGAGCTGTATTAATTAGACCAGATGGCTTTATAGGATGGCGTTCGGAAAAAGAGGTAGTAAATCCAGATGTAGTGCTTGGAGAGGTAATGGATAATTTATTAGGTGACTTTTAAGTAACTACGGAAGTATTGTCCTATATGGGACAATACTTCTATTTTTTTAGCTTACAAAATAAAAATTATGTAGTGAAGAGACATTATTATTATAAAAATATATTTGAATTAATCCCCTTTCTTTTTGTTTTTATTAGAATTTTTTTAGTTTTTAGTTTTAAGTGTTGACTATTACTAGATTGGACCATTTTTTTATTGTATTATATTTCTTAGGGATTACATATTACGCTAGGGAGTGGGACTATTTGACTATTGAACCTCTTATTTTATCAAGTAAAGAAGTATATGTATTAACTGGTATGTTTGACCGTGAAACTATGATTGGAATTGAGAACCCCTTTGAAAATTGGTCAGATGAGGAAATAGACAAAGAATTAGATGTAATGCACGAGAATTGGACAAACGAAGAACTGCTCATAATAAAAGAAGATGAAACATTATGCAACAAACAACTTTTAGAATATTTTCGCATTTGTTTAACTACAGGATTTGTTATTGAAGTACAGATAAGTAAAAACAACGCTTTAGAAAAAAACATTTTCTATTTTAGTGAAAAAAAAGTTATACAAAATGTAATAACAGATGATAACGGTGATAAACAATGTACATTTAAAGAATGCGGGACACCAGATGTAGCTTGGCAATTTATATATCAAGCATTACAGCCTAAAAATACTTTCTCTCGTCCAAATTATACATTTAAAATCCCTTCTTCTGCATATAAAGAAAACATTTTAAATCAATCAAACAAGCAATTAGTAGATTACTTGAAATTTTACTTAGATGATGAAGCTTCCTTAGAGTTAGCAAACATTATACATAATCGTGAAGAGTTAAATACTGTTCAAGTTCATTATTATATAAAGGACTCATGGTCTACAGACTGTATTCAGTTTTTATATAGTCAAAACCAATATTGGCTAATCCAAAAAGTTTTAGATAATGAGCAAACACAAACGAATTTTATTTGCCTTGATACCTTTACAATTACTGAAGAGATAAAGAAAATGGTACTTTATCTTAAATCATTAGGCGGTAAAACAAGGTGAGCGGTGAAATTAAGGTTACTCCTGACCATTTAAGGAAACTGGCTTCTAATATAGAACAAACAGCTCATGAGCTATCTGAAACATATCAACGTATCAATCAGCAGTTATTTGATCTACCTTTCCAAATATCTGGAAGAGATGCTGTGTTAAATCAATCCCAATACGCAGGATCCATGTTAGCTACTATAACGACCGTTTTAAAAGAACATAGTGATTCATTAAGAAAAGCTGCTGATCGTTTTGAGAAGGCTGATCAACAAGAAGTTTCATATGGAGAAGAAGCAATTGAGATAAATTGGTTTGCACCGTTTGGTGGCGATATTGGTGATTGGAAAGATAACCCTGCAGGGTCTTCATTTACTTTACTGGGTACCGTAACGGAAGGTGCAGCTGCCTACAAATTGGCATCTTTACATAATAAAGGCTTGCGTGTAACACCCTACACAGATAGAAAAGGAAAAGAAATGGTAAGATTTCAAAATCGCACCGTACTAAAGGATAAAAATGGACTTAATGTGATAAGGCGTACAAAATTACCTTTAGCCGAAGTAAAGCAAATAGACGATGTAAAAAGACATGTTTTATCACCAAAAGAAATTCTTAAAGATTCATTGAAATTAAAAACAAATGTTTTAGGCTATGCAGCTGTAGGATGGGATGTAATTAATGATACAAAGGAAAATATTGAAAATAAAGCGTCAAAAACTAAGATAGCTGGTGATATTATTGGTGATGCAGCAATCGGGGTTGGTACAACTGCTGTAAGTGCCTTTGCGGGAGCCAAAGCAGGTGCATTGGTTGGAACTTTTTTGGGAGGTCCAATCGGAACTGTTGCTGGAGCTTGTATTGGCTTTGGTGTTTCTATAGGAGCTAGTATAATAACAGATGGAATTAAGTTTAACAAAGGTGATTGGAATCATGATGGTAAACAGGATTCGATAAAAGATAGAGTTAAATCTGGAATCGGAGCAGCTTTAGATAAAATTTTTTAGTTTTTGGGAGATTAATATGGAAAAATACCACGGAAAAAGCACAGAACAAATTATTCGGAAATTGATGC
Source organism: Bacillus sp. FSL P2-0099 (assembly GCF_038007445.1). Classification (NCBI taxonomy): domain Bacteria; kingdom Bacillati; phylum Bacillota; class Bacilli; order Caryophanales; family Bacillaceae; genus Bacillus; species Bacillus sp. FSL P2-0099. The sequence continues at coordinate 3,403,163 of NZ_JBBOXE010000001.1, read as the reverse complement.
CTGGCAGTGTAAGATCGAGTGTCGTTATGGTGTGGGTAGTTATTAATTTTATGATTTTAACCCCATTTTTATTTCCTCCAACCTTTACCATATACTTATATATAATTTTACCTTTTCTTTTGACTGCTAATATATGGGGGGTATGGGTATTTTTTTGTAAACCAAATGAGCCAAGGTTGGTACACATTTTATATAATGGATTTATGGGAATAACTTTTTCTTTTGGAAGCTTTATAGTGATTCAAAAGCTTGCATATACTTTTATTAAAATTGAAACACCTCTGTTTTTTATTGTTACTTTTTTGCTTTACATTTTTACAAATTATAAATTGATTTCTATTGGAATGAAAAGTTTTTTAAAGCGATTAAACAATGAAGAAAATGGAAATATAAAAATTTCTCCAATTGTTTATTTTTCAGGATTGGGATATATTATTGGACAGATATGTATAGGTTCATTATCACAAAATGCTTTAGCGACGGTCTTAATTTTAGTCTTTTCTTTATTTGCTGTTGTGTTTAGTATATCCGGAGCGTATATATGTATATATATCGATTTAAAGAAGCAGAAAGCCAAGCTAGGTTCCTTAAATTCTTAGTGAAAAACAATTAATAAGGAGGGGCCATACAATGAATTCGCAACTTTTTCCTATAGGCTCTATTGTAATTTTAAAAGAAGGTACAAAGAAACTCATGATTTTCGGGCGGAAACAACAAGTAGAAACGGATGAGGTAAGGAAGTTCGATTATATGGGGTGTCCTTATCCAGAAGGCTATCTGAATCCAGATTTCACATATTTATTTAACCATGATGATATTCAAGAAGTTGTTTCAACCGGATATGAAGATCAAGAAGAACGTACTTTTCAAGAAAATGTATTGTCTAAAATATAATAAGAAATAATGTAAAAAAACTGTTTAAATAAGCAGTTTTTTTATATTATTTCTTATTAGTGATGCAGCAAATGGAACCTTTATTGGAGTGGAATAAGCTTGGATGTTTTTATGGAAATTAGTATGTTCACTGATGGAATCGAATTTAACAAAGGTGTTTGGAATAATGATGGTAAACAAGATTCAGTAAAAGATAGAGTTAAATCAGGAATTGGAACTGTATTAGATAAAATCTTTTAATTTTTTATGAGGTGTATAATGGACAAATATAATGGCAACAGCATAGATGATTGTATACGAATATTAATACCATTTGATATAAGAAATATTGTAGGGGCTTTTGTGTGGTTTTTTATGAATTTTATGCTACTTATCATTCTATTCATATTTCCACCGTACAATATATACTCTTACATAGCTTTACCATTTTATGTGATATGTAATCTATGGGGAATTTGGGTTTCTATTTATAAGCCTAGGCAGCCGCAATTGCAACATTTACTATACTCTGGATTTGTTGCATTAAGTATTTCATTTTGTAGTTTTATAGTTGTGCAAAAGTTAGCTTACGAATTCGTAGAAATAGAGTCTCCTTTATTTTTAATTTTATCACTTATTGCATATAGTTTAATTGGTTATAAATCTGTATTATTTTGGATTCAATATTTTACAGACCGCTTAAGAGGGACAACTAATCAAGAAGTAAAAATCCCTAAAATTGTACTTTTTTCAAGTTTAGGTTATATGGTTGGTCAAGTTATTATTGGTATTTTGAGTCAAAAGGCTATGGCTATCGTATTAATCATTCTCGCCTCATTGTTTTCCGTTGTTTTCTTAGCTCTAAGTACACATTTGTATTTTTACTTTGACTTCAAAAAACAATCTATTGCTTCAGGACATTTAAACAAATTACATTCTCAAAAGAAGCCTAAACTGTCAAGGAAGGAAAGGAGACAATCCACGGCTGCTTCGGGACATGTAAATACACCACATTCCCAAAAGAAACCTAAACTTACAAGAAAGGAGAAAAGACAATGAATTCACAACTGCTCCCTATAGGCTCTATTGTAATTTTAAAAGAAGGTACAAAGAAACTCATGATTTTTGGACGTAAACAACAAGTGGAAACAGATGAGATAAGAAAGTTCGACTATATGGGATGTCCTTATCCAGAAGGCTATATGAATCCAGATTTCACTTATTTATTTAACCATGATGATATTCAAGAAGTTGTTTCAACAGGATATGAAGATCAAGAAGAACGTACTTTCCAAGAAAATGTATTGTCTAAAATATAATAAGAAATAATGTGAAAAAACTGTTTAAATAAGCAGTTTTTTTTACATTATTCCTTAATTCCAGTTTGGATGTTTCATTCCATGTAAACTAGTACCACCTGTGACGATAATTTGTGCACCTAAACCTTGTTGATAAGCATGTAAAGGAGTTTGCCAATTACCAGGATGGGAACCACCGAAAACGAAAATTGCATCACACTGTTGTCGTGTTGATTCTTTTAGGAAAGCGATTTCGGTTATTTCTTCAATTTGTTTTTTCGTAAGATGTGGGACTTCAGGATATTTAGGGATTACCATATGAAAACCTCCTATATAGTGAAATGTTAAATTCATTATATAGCGATGTTGTTTAGTGGAAAAAGGGAAGTTTTTCATTTGACAGTTCCCCTTTTATGATAACTCTCCTATAAACAAAAGTTCTCCTTCATCATAAAATCCATCTTCATCATGAATTATCTCTTGGAAATGCAATGTTTGGATGCTGTTAGAAATTGATATTTTCCATTCATGCCCGGAGTCGGAAGCATTGGAGAGGGGAATCCATTTTTGAAATTCATTATCTCTATTGAAAAAATTTTGAAAGTAGTCATCGTTTTTAAATATGATGATTTGTGAGTTCCATAAGCTTGCTATTTTGATCATAACAACGACTCGATATGTATTTGTATCGTTCGGTTTCATTGTCATTAATTGATTCGCTTGATTTAACAGGGTTTGAATGCACAATCGCTTTACTTTCCTAGGTGTTGTACTAGAATCGATAAAAGCTTGAGAGCCTGGTAAAGGCATATGCCAGTATTCATCGTTATAGAAAGTAGACGGAAATGCTTTAGTAGAGTCTTCAATTCTTTTTATAAGAGTTTTTGTTTTTCGTTTCATTCCGCGTATTTTTTTTTCACGCATTGTTGATCATCTCCATAAATTTTTGCAAGGCAGCTGAGTGGAAAATATCTTTTCGAATAATAAAAGTAGTAGGAACCTTTCTAAAGTGATTTGGTAATGTATTTAAAGATAAACCATGTTCGTAATCTGGAATAATAGATTTCAGCATAATAGCCGTACCCATACCTGATTTTACACATGCAAGTATTGCTTCAATTGTTCCGAACTCTAGTATTCTTTTAGGTGAAATCCCTTCTTCTTGAAGCCAGTTTTCTAATAGTTTTCTGTAATAACAACCTTGACTAAAAGCGAGTAAATTCAGTTCTTCTATTGTTTTAAAGGAAGATAGAGGAGTCTTGCTAATGAGAACGAGTTCTTCTTCTCGAAATGAAAGTGTATGAAGTTCAGTATGCTGAATATTTCCAGCGATAAGAGCCCCGTCTAGTTTTCGCTCTAAAACGAGCTGAGTTAATTGGTCTGTCGTATTTGTTTCTAGAATCAATTCAACTTCTGGATACTTTTCATAATAGGTCGTTAATATAGGCGGGAGACGAACGGCTGTTGTCGATTCTGTACACCCGATTTTTAACGTGCCTTTCGGATGGGTTTCGTTACTTTGAACAGCTTGAATGGATTGATCGATTAGATGGATGATTTGTTTTGCATATGTTAATAAAATTTCTCCGTTAGAAGTTAAAGTAACGCCTTTTCCATTTCGATAAAATAAAGGCACACCTAACTCAATTTCTAGTTGTTTTATACGCATCGTTACACCTGATTGTACATAGTTTAAGTTTTTAGCAGCATGAGATATATTTCCTACTGTCGCAACTTCGTAAAAAACCGTTAAATCTTTTATGTCCATTTATTATCACCCCGAAAAAGGTATCAATTTTTTTGATGGATTCTATTATTAACACTTATTTTACATGATATCAGAACCTTCATACAATGAAAGGGATATGGGGGAGATAACGTTGATAAGTGAAGAAAAAATTGAAAAATGCAGTAGTTCTAATAAATGGATCATGTTAACTTTGGCAACGGTAGCACAGGCAAGTACAACACTTATAACATATGGATTAGGGGTACTTGCGTTATTTTGGAAAGAGAAATATGCACTTTCGAATATGCAGGTTGGGTTGTTAATAAGTGCTGTAAATATTGGTCCGCTGTTTTGTATGCTTTTTGCCGGAAGGTTACTTGATCGATATAATGAAAGAATATTAATTGGAGCGAGCACTGTATTACTTGGCGGGGCACTTTTACTTGCTCACATGGCAAGGGGCTTTATTGGGTTATTATTTGTCCTTCTTTTAATAGGAACTTTTTATAGCGTATCTCAGCCAGGGGGAAGTAAAGTAATCTTGAAATGGTTTCCGAAAGAAATGCGCGGATTAGCTATGGGAATACGGCAAGCTGGTATACCTATTGGCGGGGCATTAGCAGGAGTAACGATCCCTTTGCTTACAATTAAATTTAGTTTAGCTTATACGATAAATGTAATTGCAACTATATGTATAATAGGCGGGTTATTGTTTTTCATATTTTATAAGGAATCGTACGTACGAGAACACACGAGCCAAGAAAATGTAAGTATTTCTTTTTGGATGCAGTTAAAAAAGGTAATATGTAAAAAAGAGCTGTATCCAATTTTTATTACAGGTATTTGCATGATTTCTTTACAAATGATATTAGTCGGACATTTTATAAAATTTTTAGTCATTGAAAAATCGATAACACCTATTGTAGCAGGGAAAGTATTTTCAGTTATGCTAGTTGCAGGAATGATTGGGCGAATTATATTAGCTACAATAAGTGATACATATTACAAAGGTGATCGTCGTACACCTTTATTAATAACTGTATGTATTTCTTTTTGCTTAATTTTAGTTGTTGTAATGAGTATAAACACAATGACACTTGAGGCATTGTTTGTGATGAGCGGACTGCTAGGGTTCTTTGCGATCGGTTGGTTTAGTCTTTTTATGGTTGAAGTTGCTGAGTCTGCAAGTGAGGAATTGGTAGGCGTAACAGTGAGCTTTGCGCTTACGCTTAATCAAATTGCTATTATCTTTGCGCCTGCTTTGTTTGGTTATATAGTAGATGGAAAAGGCTACACATATGCATGGATGGGGATAGCTGCATTACTAAGCGTTTCAGCAGTGAGTTTATGTAAAAGTAAACGAATATTAAAAATGTAAATCTTTTATGAAGAAAATCTAAAGAAATGTCGTGGGAGTGACATTTCTTTTTTAATATGTTGTATAATCAAGTTATAAATGAGATTCGTTTTCATTAACGCTCATTTCCTCTTTTGAAATTACCTGTAATTTTAGCCATAATAAGCTGTTTTTCTTTTTCGTTACTTGCCCGATTTATTTTGTTTAAAAATTTTTCAGCATCATTTCCTTTTAAAATTATAATCCATTTTCCGTAATATTCAATTGAAACTATATTGTTTTTTGTTACTCGATAATGAAACATCATATCATCTAAACGATTGCGCTTATCGGTCTTTTTCAAATTAACGCCTCCATCCTTGTTAATGTGTAACGAATGTTACATAAAAAATTTAAATTAAGGTTGGATGTATCCGATTGTAAGGTGGAAATTTTGTAAAAAAGAACTACAATAGAGAGTAGTTAAAATTTGAACGTTAGAAAAAGGAATCTAGTTTAATATGAGGAATAATAGAGTAGATAGATTATAAGATATTTAAAAACTAAAAGATATAGAATAGAATGGAAAAGTATAAAGTGAAACTAGATAAAAGAGGGTTCCCATATGTTTAAGAAATGGTTAATCGCTTTCTTTGTTTTTGCTATTTTTTGTGGGAGTGTCGCTGCACTCATACATGCAAATAAAGAAAAGAAATACAGTTTGAAGGCATTTTCAAATTTTGAGGATAAAGTTGGAAATGTTCACCCGAAAGTTGATGCGAATCAGCAAAAACGTTATGATATTGCAGCAACGAAACTCGATCAATATTTAAAAGATAAAGGATTTAACGGAACGGTTCTCGTAACGGATAAAAATAATGTGGTTTTACGAAAAGGCTACGGGTATGCGAATATAAAAGATAAAGTTTTAACAACGCCAAGAACAAAATATCGCATCGGTTCCATAACGAAAACAGTAGTTGCAATATCTATATTACAGCTAAGAGAAAAAGGGAAATTGAATATTGAAGACAATGTAAATAAGTATATTCCATCGTTTCCAGCAGATAAAAACATTACGTTACGAAATTTGTTAACACATACGTCCGGGTTACCAGATCAGGGACAAGGTAGTGTTGATGCGGCATCACGTTTAAAGTTAGTAACGTGGATTGGAGCGCAAAAGTTGCAATTTGCTGCAGGGACAGGATGGAAATATACAGATTATAATTATATGGTACTTGCGTATATTGTAGAAAAGATATCGAATAAACCGCTTGCTGAATATGTGAAAGAAAACATTTTTACTCCTGTTGAAATGAATGAATCTGGTATGGGTGCAACTCTCCCTGAAGATATTTTCTTAGCAGAAGGTTACACGAAAAAAGATAATGAGTTAATAGCTGCACCCCGCTTAAAAATGAACTGGCTGTATGGTTGTGGTGAAATGTATACGACCGTTGAAGATATGAAAAGATTAGATGAGGCTATTATGGATGGAAAGCTGATTTCTAAACAAAGCGTATCAGATATGTTTACAGTATCACCTGCGAGAAAATATGGATTTAGCTTCTATATTTACCCAGATTATTATCATAACCACGGTGTATTAGCTGGCTGGAACACTTTTAATAATTTTAACTGGGATAAAAGAACGTTTGTAATATTATTCTCTAACGTACAAAATGGTATGAATGATACATTTAATCAAGAGTTTAGGAAATTAGCGAATGATTTAATAGAAGGAAAATAATTATTTAAAAATCGGTATTGATATAAAATTATCAATACCGATTTTTTTTATTTAGTGAACAAGCATGTATGAGAGGGGATTAGTATTAGAATAAATTTATGAAGGAAGTTAAATGATATGGATGTTAAATATAGGAAGTGTATTTTGTGAATGTCATCTATTTGTATTGAAATTATGTGATTATCATGCGGAAGAATAATTGGTAATTTTTACATTGATGAAAAAGCTTGAGCTTCACACTATGTTAAGCCTTACAGTATTGTAGACATGAACAGGAGGTTGAAAAATGAAAAAAATAGTAAAGTTTTGTTTAATAGCTACATTATCTACAACGATTATTAGTGGATGTTCTTTTGAAGGGAATAATGAAAATGCCAAAGGGAAAGAGAAAGAGGATAAAAAAGTAGAGGTACAGAAAAACGCTGGAAAATATACGATGCCGGATGAAAAAGATAAACATGAAGGTACATGGCTACAATGGCCTCATGAATACACATATGGTCAAGAGTATAAACAAGAAGTTGAACCTATTTGGATTAAGATGGCAAGTGCTTTAACTGAGGGTGAAAAAGTCCACATTGTTGCATATGATGAGGAAGAGAAAGAGCGAATCAATAAGCTTTTAATAGATAAAGGGCTGAATATGGATAAAGTTGATTTCTTTATCGCTCCTACTGATGATGTGTGGGCAAGAGATAGTGGACCGATTTTTGTTTATGACAATAATAAAAATCTGAAAATATTAGATCCAGCATTTAATGGTTGGGGAAAGAAAACTCCATATAAAAATGATGCCCGTATACGTGAGAATGTTAGTAAACAATTAGGGATTGAAAGAATTGATTGGGGGAAATTTGTCCTTGAAGGTGGCGCAATTGAATTAGACAGCAATGGGACTGCTTTATTAACTCGAAGCGCAGTAACGAATAAAAATAGAAATCCTGATTTATCAGAAGCGGAAATTGAAAAATATATAAGTGACCTTGGGGTGACAAACTTTATTTGGTTAGATGGAGTGCCTAATTTAGATATTACTGATTTTCATATTGATGGATTTGCTAAATTCCATGATAAATCTACAATCGTAACGATGGCAGAAGATGACTTGGCTGAATGGGGCTTGTCAAACAAAGATATGGATAAATTGTTAGATGCAAAAAATGCTTCAGGACAGAAATATAAGTACGAATACTTACCGCTTAGTAAAGATAAAGTTACTTTAGAAGGTGGAAAAACTCTAGATTATAAGGGGTCGTATATCAATTATTATGTTGGGAATACAGTTATATTGGTGCCTAACTATAATGATCCAAATGACAAAATCGCAAACGATACGATTCAGAAATTATACCCGGATCGTAAAGTAGTGGGAATTGATGTGAGAGAGCTTTATAAAAATGGCGGAATGATCCATTGTGTGACACAGCAACAACCGATTCAATTGAAGTAATCGATTATAGTTTCGTTATGTTGCTTTATAGACAAAATAGGTGAAATGCTATCTTTACTTATTTTGTCTTGTTTTAACATCTGTAACAAGATAGTAATGTGTAATTTTAATGTAACGATAATTAAATAAAACTATATTGTCATTATTGTTTTATATGGAAAAGGAGAAAAATGTTTGTGTTAAAGAATTTTAAAAGAGTATTTTCGTTTTTTCCTATCGTTCTACAGTACATTATAAATGTAGCTTTGATCTGTTTGGGAATTGTTTTAAGTGTGTTTCTTATGAAAGAAGTCATTCAATTTATACAAGAACTTAAATTAAATAGTGAGGAATCTAGTTATCATTTAATTGATAGCATTGTCGTATTTTTTTTATATTTTGAATTCATCGTAATGATTATAAAGTATTTTCAAATGAACTTTCATTTTCCATTACGTTATTTTATATATATAGGTATTACGGCTATTGTTCGTCTAATTATTATAGACCATGATAGTCCAATGGATTCATTGATATATGCTTGCGCGATTCTTGTATTAATTAGTGCTTTATTCATTGCAAATTCTAAAATAATGCGTCGTGATTTAGAAGAGTGAACGTTTGTTGTTTAAATCAAAAAAGATGTTTTATCTTTTGATAAAAAGGAGTAATAGTATTGAAAGAAATAATCTTAACCAGTTTTATAATAATAGGGTTTATGATTCTACTATTTAATTGTATACTTTCATAATTTAAAAGAATAAAAGGTTAATAAGGAAAGAGGTTTTTGTAAATATGGTTCATTACAATAATCAAAATAGTTTACATCAAATATTTACATTAAAGGGAACAGTTATAAGAGATATTTTCCCGCAAATTTTATTATATATATGTATTTCAACGATAGTAACTGTGATTAATTATTATTATGTAGAAATAAAAATTAATCAAACTCCTTGGGTAATTGTTGGAGGAGCTTTAGGGCTACTGTTAGTTTTTCGTACTAACACTGCCTATGATAGGTATTGGGAAGGTAGAAAGTTATTTGGCACGGTTGGTGCTTGTACTAGAAATTTGGCAGTTAGTTTTTTGTGTTATTGGGAGTCTGAAGGGAAAAAGACGGATCAGGAAAAATTAAAATTTTTACATTTGTTAATTGCTTTTCCAAAGATAGCGAAAGGACATTTGAGAGACGAAAAAGATTTATCCGAAATAAAAGCATTGTTTGATATTTGTTCTGAGAAGGAAAAAGAAATGTTGGCTGAGTCTATTCATTTACCGATTAGTATAGTTTTTATGTTAAAAACTATACTATCAAAAGGTTTGAAAACGGGTCAAATTCACCCAAATGCAATAATTAATATGGAAGCTGATTTGAATACTCTGCTTACGGCTGTGGGTGGATGTGATCGGATCAAAACAACGCCTATTCCTTTTGCATATTTTGCTCATATTAAAATTTTACTGCTCATATTTTGCGGGACTTTATCGATTGGTCTTGTTGATAGTCTTGGATGGTTTACAGTACTTGCAACTACGTTCATAAGTTTTGCATTTATAGGGATTGAAGCAATAGGGGTTGAAATTGAGGATCCATTTGGTCAAGATCCAAACGATCTTCCGCTAGAAGGGATTTGCATAGGGGTAGAAACACATTTAGTGAATTTATATAATCAAAACGCCCTGTTAGAAGTAATGGATTTGAATCTTGATAAAAAAATCATCTAATCCGTCATTGTGTACGGCGATTAAAGTTTTAAAATCTTGTCAAGAGTCAGTTTATGGCTTAACGACGGCTTTATATTTTTTATATAAATATATAATATTTCTCCGTGCTATAATCCATTCATGAAATGTGCACGTTTCAAAAATTGTAATGAAAAGAGAAATGAATTGGGGAATAGTTGGCTTATTGAAAACAGTTATTCAATCATTATTAAAAAGCGAGGTAAGTAATATGGAACAAAAACATAGTGGCATTATTTTTACTGCAATACCAGATGAATCGAATGAATATTATCGACCATTTTATGAAGACATTATTTATTTTAATGAATACTTAAATGAAAATAAAGCATTTACCGATCAACTTATATCTTTATCTGTTGAAGAGCAAAACTTTCATACAAACTTTTTTGAGTATGATGATATTTGGCTAAGAGATGTTGCACCAGTTGTAACAAATCATCTAGTTAAATTCAAATATCAACCAAATTACTTACCGAAAGATCAAGGACGATATTTAGATCAACAATTTAATAAATGGTTGAAAAAGAACGACTTTGAATATGTGACATCTCCATTGATATTAGACGGTGGAAATCTTATTTGGAATAAAAAAGATACCGTTATATTAACGGAACGCATATTTGATGATAATTATGATTGGACGGAAGAAGAAATTATAGAGCAACTGGAATGGGATTTAGATGTGAGTCGGGTTATTATTATTCCTGCTGAAGAGGGAGATGTACTTGCACACGCAGACGGGATGGTTAAATTTATTGATGAACATACAATGTTTATTAGTGATTTTTTAGGGGATCATGAATTTAGATATAAGGTTCAAGAGATTATTCAAGAGCAAATGCCAGAGGCTGAATTTATAGTTGTTCCTTCGTCATATACAGAGAAGGGTCAATACGATGAAGAGATAGCGTCAGCAAAAGGTTTATATATAAATATGTTAGAAACATGTGATACGCTTTACGTTCCTAAGTTTGGATTAGCTAAAGATGAGGAAGTTTTACGATATATTCAACAGCATACTGAGAAACAAGTTATTCAAAGTCATGTAGGAGAAATATCGACAATGGGAGGCGCCATGAATTGTTTAACGTGGTATTGTCCTAGTCATTTGTTACCTTCAAAAATGAAAAGGCTGAACGATCAGAATGAAGGTTCTTCAATCAGAAAAATATTTGATTGGTTTTAATAAATAAGCTTATATATAAGAAAATGTATTCAAGGGGTATTTATATGTATACAATTACTGAATTTTCACGGATTTGTAAAATGAGTACACGAATGCTAAGGCATTATGATAAAGAGGAAATATTGAAACCAGCATATGTGAATCCGGTAAATGGATATAGATATTATGAGCAAGGACAGCTTGAAATAGCGTTGAAAATTAAAAAGCTAAGGGAGTACAAGTTCCCTTTACCGAAAATTAAAATAATTCTTCAATCATCAGATCAAGATTCATTTATTAAACATATGCAATCACAAATTATAGAGTTGTCTCATGAGGTGAAACAAAATTTACAGGTTATTTCAGAAATGAATGAAATGGTAAATATGAATCATGCTTTAAATACTGCTTGTCATAGAAATTACGATATATTTATTGGAATGAGAAATGAAATAACAGTAATTGCCCAAAGACTGCAAATAAATATAGATGATATGGATGATTATTTTTATGACTTATATGAAAAAGTACAAAAGCATAACTTACAAATGGTTGGTTCGCCCTCTACGGTCTTTTATGATGAAGAGTATATTCCAAATGAAAGTGATGTTGAATTAAGGATTCCGGTCATGCATGGGAACAATAAAGATGTAGTACAAGAATATGAAATGAAAAAATTAAATCCACATCAAATCGTTACTACTATGCATTATGGAAGTTATGACTATATAGGCTACGCTTATATTGCGTTAGAAAAATGGATTGAAAGAAATGGTTATGTAATAGATGGTTCACCATATGAGGTCTACATAAAGGGACCTGAATGTGATTGTTTAGTAGAGGAGTATGTGACACAAATTTGTTTTTTAGTTATGAAAATAGACTGAGAATAAGGATTGACATTAACATTATGTCAATCCTTATTCTATTTATGTAAGTAATTCATCATAATAAAAAGGAGAAAGAATATGAAAAGAACAATCATGATTATTTGTCTGATTCTAAGTATGACATGGGTTTCAGCGTGTACTCCTGGAGTAGGAGAAGGTGAGAATGGTAGCTTCGTTCTACCAAATCAGTTGCCAAAAAATGTAGTGTTTAAAAATGGTACAATCTATACTTCAAATGACAAGCAAGACATTGTAGAGGCTGTAGCCGTTAAAGAAGGGAAAATTACATTTGTTGGTTCAAACAAAGATGTAGAAGGATTTATAAATGAAGATACGAAAGTGGTGGATTTACAAGGGCGTTTTATTCTTCCTGGTTTTGTGGACAATCACAATCATATATTTGAGGCGAAATCACCAGCAGCAGGGAATTGTAGTGTTTCACCGGATGCTGCGCTGCAAGAACAACGCTCGTATTTAAAGGCTTGTAAAAAAGATGTGAAAGATGGCGAATGGATAAGCGGAACAGGATTTAGTTTGGAAGAGCTGTTAAAAGATATGGACGAAAAATCAGAACAACAAACACCATTACAAGTTCTTGATGAATTATTTCCTAATAACCCTGTATTAATTATGGAAAGAACTTCTCATTCTGTATGGGTTAACTCAAAGGCATTGGAATCAGCAGGAATAAATAAAGAGACGAAAGATCCGCAAGGCGGAAGAATCATCCGGGATCCAGAAACAGGAGAACCTTTCGGGCTTCTGTATGATACAGCAGGGGATATCGTGATGGAAAAAGCATGGAATTCCCAGCCCAATCTCTTTGAAAAAAATTATGAAGGTTTGTTAGACGGTTTAGATGAGGTTGCGAAGAATGGTATTACTACAGTCGGCGATGGACGTCTTTATTGGAAACGAGGCTGGTTAGATGTTTGGAATAAAGTTAATGATGAGAAAAAGTTAACGTCGCGAGTAGTACTTCGTCCGTGGGTATATCCGAACTTAAATGAAGCAGAGCAAATGGAGTATTTCAAAAAAATTAAGCGTGATGATGTATCATCTAGAATGCTTATTAATCAAGTGAAGATGTATAGTGATGGAATTAGCATTAACAGCACAGCTAAAATACTAGAAAAATATAAATTTGAGTGGTTTAAAGGAACACCGTACGGTTTGAACTATATTCCAGAAGAAAAAATGAAGTGGTGGTTGAGTGAACTCAATAAAATTGGTTACGGTGCACTCATCCACACAATTGGAGATGGCGGAGTAAGAGAAAGTTTAAATGCAATTGAAGCAGCGAAAAAAGAAGGGGCGAATCAACCTTATACGCTTACACATGTGGAAATGGTAGAAGATAGTGATATAAATCGTTTTGCTAAGTTAGGTATTAGCGCTGATTTCCAAGTAGGTCATGATTTTGCAGAAGATCCTAAACAAAGCTGGGCAAGTGCGTATTTTACAAATCAACAGATGAAACGAATTATGCCGTTAGGACGCATTTGGAAAACAGGAGCAAACGTATCACTTAGTAGTGATTGGGATGTAAATGAACTAAATCCACTTGTGACGATTTCGAATGCACTAAGTATTGATGAAAAGGGCTTGTCTGATGTATACGCAGCTATTGATGCATATACAATTAAGCCCGCCAAAGCATTAGGTCTTGATAATATTACTGGTTCAATTGAAGTAGGTAAATCAGCCGATATGGTATTACTAAATGAAGATATTACTAAAATGAGTGCCGATAAGATTCCGAATGCGAAAGTTTTAGTGACGGTTTTACAAGGAGAAGTAGTGTATCACAAGGGAAAATAAAGAATCGGTTTATGAAGTAGTTAATATATTTCTGTTGACCTTAACATGATGTCAAAGTTTAGACTGAACTTACATTTGAAGAAGGGGTGAACACGTATGAGAAATATAGAAAATAGTTTGTTTTATATGCCTGCTGAGTGGGAAAATCATGAGGGGACATGGCTCCAATGGCCTCATGATAAGGCTCATAGAGGCGAAGGTTACAGATCTAAGCTAGATGATATTTGGGTAACGATGGCAAAGGAGCTTCATTACGGAGAGAATGTGCATATTGTTGTATTTGATGAGGAAGAAAAAGTACATGTACAATCGAAGTTAACTGAAGCGAATGTAGATATGGATAAAATTGATTTTTTAATTGAAGAAACGGATGATGTTTGGATAAGAGATAATGGACCGATCTTTGTAAAAGACAAGGAAGGCAATCTCTGTTTAACACACTGGGTATTTAATGGTTGGGGGGATAAATATCCGTATGAAAATGATGCTGTTATTCCGGAAAAAATAAGTGGAATGTATAGCATTCCAAAAGTTAAATCTAGTGTCTGTATAGAAGGTGGAGGAATAGAGATAAATGGAAATGGCACCTTAATGGCGGCAAAAACTTCTATTATAAATGAAAATCGAAATCCTACACTAAGTCAGGAAGAGATTGAAATAGAGTTAACGAAGTATTTGGGAGTAACGAATTTTATATGGATAACTGGTATTCGCGGAGAGGATAATTATGATGAAGATACAGATTACCATATTGATGGGGCAGCGCGTTTTGTAAATGAAAATACAATTCTTTATGAATATGATCCTTTTGGGGAGAGTGAATCCTACCTTTTGGAGGCGTACGAAAAGCATTATCAAGAATTGAGACAAGCGAGAAATATAGATGGAAATCCATTTCAGCTCATCCCAGTACCGGTGACAAGAAAAGTGGTAAAAGAAGCAGACTGTAAGGGCTCATATTTGAACTTTTATATTGGAAATGAAGTTGTATTGGTTCCTATATATGGCGATGAGCATGACAAGTTAGCGCTTCAAATCATGGAAGGGCAGTTTCCGGGAAGAAGAATTGTTGGTATTTATGTAAATGAACTGTTTGCGTATGGTGGTATGATTCACTGTGTGACACAGCAACAAGTGAATAAATGAAATGTATATTTTATATGAAAAAGCATGCAGATTCTATAATCTGCATGCTTTTTTCTATAATGCTGAAAACTCTTCAACAAGTTGGGTGAATCGATTTAATGCACTTTCAATCGGTTCTGGTGTAGTTAAATCAACGCCAGCTTTTTTCAGTAGGTTTAATGGATAGTCAGAACTTCCGCCTTTAAGGAATTCAATATAGTTTTTCTGAGCATTTGGATCACCGCTTAATAATTTATCGGCGATTTGAATGGCAGAAGCGAATCCAGTTGCGTATTTGTATACGTAAAATGGACGGTAGAAATGAGGGATTCTAGACCAGCCATATTTTACTTCTTCGTCAAATACGAGGGAGTCGCCATTATATTCTCTAAATAAGTTTTCGTAAATTTCACTAAAGACTTTGGCATTTAATGGTTTACCTTGTTCGGCCATTTCATGTGTGATTTTTTCAAATTCTGCAAACATGATTTGTGTAAAGAAAGTACCTTTAAAGCTATCGATAAAGTAGTTAATTAAATGATTACGTACGTTCGTTTCTTTTGCTTCTTTTAATAAATAATGAATTAATAACACTTCATTTACTGTAGAAGCGACTTCTGCAACAAAGATAGTATAGTGTGCAGAAATTCTTGGTTGGTATCCGTGTGAGTAATGCGTATGCATACCGTGCCCGCATTCATGAGTAAGGGTGAAAAGGCTATTTAAATCATCATGATGATTTAAAAGAATGAAAGGATGAACACCGTATACACCAAAGTTATAAGCGCCAGAACGTTTTCCTGGTGTTTCTCTCACGTCTATATAGCGTTTATCTTTAAAGTTTTTTAATGTTTCGATATATTCTTTACCTAAAGGAGCTAGTGACGCGATCATTATATCAAACGCTTCGTCGTATGGAATGTCTTGTTTTACACCTTTTACTAAATCAACACTCAAGTCGTATTGTCGTAGTTCATCTACATTTAATTTTTCTTTTCTAAGTTCATTATACGTATGTAATGATTGAATGTTTTTTTTCGTTGTCTCAATTAAATTTTCATATACTTCTTTCGGAACCATGTCGCCAAATAATGATTTTTCTAAAGCTGATGGATATTTTCGTAGCTTTGAGACAGTAACATTGTTTTTAATAGCTGCGGACAAAGTAGAAGCGATAGAATTCTTTAATTGAACGTATGGTTTGTAATAAGCTTTATAGGCTTCTTCACGATTCTCACGATTCTCATCTTCTATTAGCTTTGAATACATTCCACGTGTTAAGTTTACTTTTTCTCCATCATCAGTAGTCACTTCACCAAAAATTATATCTGCATTATTTAACATGCCAAATGTATGCTGCGGGGAGGAGAGTGCTTCACCCATTTGTGATAAAATCTCTTCTTGGTCTTTATTCAAAACGTGTTTTTTATAACGGTATAGCTCAAATAAGTCTTCTTTATAATAGTGTAAGCCTTCTGTTTCTTCTATGTAAGAATGTAATGTGTTTTCATCTACACTAAGTAAGAATGGGGAAAAGAAAGATTTAGCTGCACTTACTTTCACGTGTAATTGTGATACTTTATCGACAAGGGATTGAGCGTCAGTATCGCGTGTGTCAAGATCGGATTGTAATCGTGCATAAGCAAACATTAAAGATATTATGCTAGATATTTCTTCACTCTTTGTTAAATAAGCTAATAAACTATTGCCATCGTGAATATTTCCATTAAACTTGTGTAATTCATTCGTTAATAATTCAATTTTATGAAAATCGTTTTCCCAATCTTCAATTGTATGGTAAATATCCGTTAAATCCCATTTTTCTTTATCAGCTACTTGTAGTCGATCGTTAAGTTCTGTCATAATCATTTCCTTTCTAAATATGTAGTTATATTCCTATATAACTATGAAATACAACAAATTGCAAAAAATCCCTGCTGAAAAATAAAAAGCCTTGCCGAGAATGGCGAGGCTTTAAAAGTTATAATGTAATGCCGAACGTTGAATGAAGGAGGTTTGTATATTGCTCTTTTGTAATTGTTTCTTTTGTTTTATTTCTATTTTTCGTTACTGTAAGGCTATCTTTTGTTAATGATGCGTGCCCGTCATGAGTAAGTTTTACAACAAGAGGTACTTTGTTAAATGGTGAACCTTCATGTTCAACAATAATTTTTTGTGCTGCATTTGCTTTCGTTTCATCCACTTCTTCCAAGTAAAATGCATAACCTACTGTCCAATCATCAGTAGAAGATTGCTCTAGAAACTCATTACTTTTACGCATTTCTAAAATATAATTACCTTTTTCAGTCGTTTCTTTACGAATACGATAGTCGCCTGTTACAGAATGAACGATCTCACCTGAGAAAGGAACAGGGGAAAGGGGTAAATATGATCCGAAACCTACTTCAATTAAGTAAAGTTCATTATGATGTTGTAAAACAGTTGCGATATGCCCTGAATCTACAGCCCATATAGAATTTGCAGCGTTATAAACTGTTCCTGAAACGAGATGGACATCGAATTTAGAGTCTTTAAGGAAGTAATACATAGCCGGATTCAATTCATAACAAAGGCCGCCACGGTTGTTTATTAAAATTTTTTCTTTTAGATTTTCTTTTGATATTTCTTTAAAGTTGTTTTCGAGAATATTTAAGTTTTCAAAAGGGACAGTTTGTGCCATTGCGTACATAATGTTAGGTAAATCTTCAAATGAAACTTTGTGTTTTTCTTCTATATTTAATCTTGCAAAAAATTGTTTTTGAAAGTCGGTCATAGAAATCCCTCCGTTATGCTTTTATAGATAAATTGTAAACAATTTTGAATCCGATGTGAATTTTAAACTATGTGGGGTACTTGTGGAATAGTTGAATTCATATTTTGAAAAATAATGTGAGAGATTAAAAGATTGTTACTTTACTAACTGTAGAACGAATATTATAATAACTTTAACGAATTATGCAAACGTTTTCTTAAAGGGGATGGTGTAAATATGTTGAAAAGGATTACGGTAGTCTGTTTATTGTTTATTTTGCTTTTTCCTAATATATATGAGGGAAATAAGGCAGAAGCAGCAACAGTGAACAATGGAACATTAATGCAGTATTTTGAGTGGTACGCTCCAAATGATGGGAATCATTGGAATCGTTTGCGTTCTGATGCTGAAAATTTAGCTCATAAAGGAATTACATCTGTATGGATACCACCTGCATATAAAGGGACTTCGCAAAATGATGTAGGGTATGGAGCGTATGATTTATATGATTTGGGGGAATTCAATCAAAAAGGAACGGTGCGGACGAAATATGGGACAAAAGCACAGTTGAAATCTGCAATTGACGCTTTACATAAGCAAAACATCGACGTATACGGTGATGTAGTTATGAATCATAAAGGTGGGGCTGATTATACTGAAACCGTAACAGCTGTTGAGGTAGACCGTAACAATCGAAATATTGAAGTATCAGGTGATTATCAAATTAGTGCATGGACGGGGTTTAATTTTCCAGGGCGCGGAGATGCTTATTCTAATTTCAAATGGAAATGGTATCATTTTGACGGAACGGATTGGGATGAAGGAAGGAAATTAAATCGAATTTATAAATTTAGGGGTGTAGATAAAGCGTGGGATTGGGAAGTGTCTAGCGAAAATGGAAATTATGATTATTTGATGTATGCAGATCTTGATTTTGATCATCCTGATGTTGCGAATGAGATGAAAAATTGGGGGACGTGGTATGCGAATGAATTAAATTTAGATGGTTTTCGTTTAGATGCTGTTAAACATATTGATCATGAATATTTACGCGATTGGGTAAATCATGCCAGACAGCAAACGGGGAAAGAAATGTTTACAGTAGCTGAATATTGGCAAAATGATGTTCAGGCTTTAAACAATTATTTAGCGAAAGTCAATTATAATCAATCTGTGTTTGATGCACCGCTTCATTACAATTTTCATTATGCTTCAACAGGAAATGGGAATTATGATATGAGAAATATTTTAAATGGAACAGTAATGAAAAATCACCCTGCACTCGCAGTTACTCTCGTTGAGAATCATGATTCTCAGCCTGGGCAGTCATTGGAATCTGTAGTAAGTCCGTGGTTTAAGCCGCTGGCATATGCATTTATTTTAACTCGTGCAGAGGGCTATCCTTCAGTTTTCTATGGTGATTACTATGGGACAAGCGGAAATAGTAGTTATGAAATTCCAGTGTTAAAAGATAAAATTGATCCAATTTTGACGGCACGAAAAAACTTTGCATATGGTACGCAGCGTGATTATTTAGACCATCCAGATGTGATTGGCTGGACAAGAGAAGGCGATGGTGTACATGCTAATTCTGGTTTAGCGACATTACTCTCGGATGGACCAGGAGGATCAAAGTGGATGGATGTTGGAAAGAATAACGCTGGGGAAGTATGGTACGATATTACGGGTAATCAAACAAATACTGTAACAATTAATAAGGACGGATGGGGGCAGTTCTATGTAAGTGGAGGCTCAGTTTCCATATATGTTCAGCAGTAAATTGGTGATGAAAAAGATGAGGTAGACTGAAATATAAGTTTTCTTCTTCTTTTTTACATTCTGCATAGTTATTAAAGTATGACACCTTTACTTCTTATAAAACATATAGTATGATGATTTCAATAAATTAGATTTCAATGAACATAAAATATAAATTAATGAGAGGTGCTTTTTGTGAGTGCGGTAGGTACTAAATAGGAAAAATTTAATGAAATAAATCGGATAAGACCAGGGGATTTTTATGTACATCATACCCCTAATTTTGTCATGGATTTATTTCGAAACCTATGAAGATACCTACAATACTTTATAAAGCGTGTAATAAGGGGATTGCCATCTGTTTTTTTATGGCTTATTTCCTCATATGTTATTACACTTGCCTTGTAAATGTAAAAGCTGCGGTATCCCCGCAGCTTTTTTGTATATGTTTTTAATGTATAAAAATGGTAATTGAATAATGTAGAACTCATTGGAATCTAATGAGTAGGTATCTTCATTGATGATAAAAACCAATCATAGTGAGGAGAAACAAAATGAATACGATGACTTTTGAAAAGTTACAATATAACGAATTAATGGAAATAGTGAAATCTTATTGTGTAAGTGGATTAGGTAAGGAATTATTAAATAAATTAGAGCCGAGTACGAGTATAAAAGTAGTGAGAAATCGCTTAAATGAAACGACAGAAGCACGAGCTATAGTAGATGCAGAAGGGCATGTGCCTTTCTTCGGAATTTCTAATATCGCTAGTACGATTCAAAAATTAGAAAAAGGGATGATTTTAGATCCAGCAGAGTTAGTGAGCGTTTCAGACTTTTTACGTGGGTGCCGAAAGATTAAAAAGTTTATGCTAGATAAAGAATTTTTTGCGCCAGTATTAGCTTCCTATGCAAATTCAATGACTGAATTTAAAAGTATTGAAGAGGAAATTAACTTTTCAATTAAAGGAAATAGCATTGATGCAGCGGCTAGTAAAGAGTTAAAACGAATTCGAAATAACATTGATTCTGTAGACGGAAAAATAAAAGAACGTTTAACGAAGTTTTTAAATAGTAGTGCAAATAAGAAATATATTCAGGAATTCTTTATTAGTAAGAAGGACGATAGGTATACGATTCCAATTAAATCTTCTTATAAAAATCAAGTTGCGGGAAGTATAGTTGAAGCTTCCGCTAAAGGTTCAACTGTATTTATAGAACCGCATACGGTTACAAAGTTAAATACGGAACTCGCAAGTTGGAAAGCAGAAGAAGCGATGGAAGAGTATCAAATTTTAGCGACTTTATCAGGAATGGTATTAGAAAATATTTATCATATAAAAATTAATATGGAACTAATTAGCCAATATGATATGGTATTTGCGAAAGCGAAGTTTAGTAAATCAATCGATGGAATAGAGCCGAAATTAAACGATCATGGCTACATTCATTTAATGAATTGTAAGCATCCGCTTTTAAGTGGAAAAGTAGTACCATTAAACTTTGAAATCGGTCAAGAATACCGTAGTTTAATTATTACTGGGCCGAATGCAGGCGGGAAAACAATTGTGCTAAAAACAATTGGATTGTTAACATTAGCGACAATGTCAGGCCTTCACATCGCTGGAGATAAAGAAACGGAAATTGCTATTTTCGAAAATGTATTTGTAGACATTGGTGATAACCAAAGTATCGAAAATGCACTAAGTACATTTTCATCTCATATGAAAAATCTTTCTGAGATTATGAGGATGTCAAATAATAATACGTTACTGTTATTTGACGAAATAGGAAGCGGTACAGAACCGAATGAAGGTGCGGCGCTTGCGATATCTATTTTAGAAGAATTTTATCTTGCGGGATGTATTACAATTGCGAGTACGCATTACGGTGAAATTAAACGCTTTTCAGAAATGCACGATGATTTTATGAACGCAGCAATGCAATTTAATAGTGAAACACTAGAGCCACTTTATAAATTAGTGATCGGTAAATCAGGTGAAAGTAATGCACTTTGGATTGCGAATAAAATGAATGTGAGAGAACATGTACTGCAAAGAGCGAAAGAGTATATGGGAAATAAAGAATACGCTATAGAAAAAGTGAATGAAAGTAAGATTAGAAAACCGAAAATGGTGCAAGAAAAAAGAGAAAATGACTATGAATATAAAATCGGCGACCGTGTGAATTTGTTAGATCATAACGATTTCGGGATTGTATATAAGGAAAAAGATAATTTCTATAATGTCGTTGTATATTATAACGGTGAATTCGTTGAAGTGAATGTGAAACGTATTACTTTAGAGGTAGCGGCGAAAGAATTATACCCAGAAGGATATGATTTAAATACACTATTTGTTGATTATAAAGAAAGAAAAATGCAACACGATATTGAGCGCGGATCGAAAAAAGCGCTTCGTAAAATTGAAAAAGAAATAAGAAAGAATAGAGGATAATATAGAATGGTAACGATTAGACAAGAACAAAAAAATGATTATAGAAAGACAGAAGAAGTTGTAAAAGAGGCATTTTTAAATGAAGAATTTAGTGATAAAAAGGAACATGAACTTGTAAAACGTATTAGAGAATGTGACTCGTTTATTCCTGAATTATCAATCGTTGCAGTAGATGAGGAAATAGTCGGGCATATTATGTTATCGAAAATTACAATAGAACAAGATGGGACTACTGTAGATTCATTAGCACTTGCACCAGTTTCAGTAGCACCAAGCCATCAGAAGAAAGGAATTGGTGGAAAGCTTATTGGAGCTGCGTTAGAAAAAGCGAAAGAACTTGGATACGGGTCAGTTGTAGTATTAGGACATCCAGAGTACTATCCGAAATTCGGATTTAAAAAAGCAAGTGAGTGGAATATAAAAGCACCATTTGAAGTGCCTGAAGAAGTGTTTATGGTAATGGAATTAACGGAAAATGCTCTTGAAGGTGTAGAAGGGGTTGTACAGTATTCGAGTGCTTTTGCTGAGTAGGAGAATCGATTAAGAAATGTAATCATAAAAGATGCTATCTTTTTGTAGGGATATACAGAAAGATAGCTTTTTTTATTAAGCAGATCTACTTACGTATATTTTGCTCAATGAATAATTGAGATGGTAAAATTGATATAGAAATGTAAAGGGAGAGAATATGATGAAGAATCGAGAAACAGATAGCAATGAGAATGTAGTTACGTTATATGTTACAAGACACGGTAAAACAATATTAAATGCGAATCATCGCGCGCAAGGTTGGGCAGACTCTCCGTTAGTAGAAAAAGGTGTGGAAGTTGCCTCTAATTTAGGAACGGGATTAAAAGATGTTCATTTTGCGAATGCGTATAGTAGTGATAGCGGTCGAGCGATTGAAACTGCTAATTTAGTATTAAAATATAGTGAGCAATCAAAATTGAAACTTGAGAAAAGAAAAGATTTACGAGAATTAAATTTTGGTGTTTTTGAAGGTGAAAAACTTGAAAATATGTGGGATGTGGTTGGAAAAGCTGCGGGCGTTGCATCTCCAGAAGAACTCATGAAGTTTTCTATTCAAGAAGTGATTAATCTTATTAGAGCAGCAGACCCTACGAAACAGGCGGAAGATTGGGAATTATTTTCTACTCGCATAAAAACAGAGATTGATAAAATTAGTGAAGAAGCTGCTAAAAATGGAGGTGGCAACGTTCTAGTTGTCGTTCATGGGCTTTTGATTACTGCCTTAATAGAAATGTTAGACAGTAGTAAAACAAAACTTGGAGTGGAAAATGCTAGTGTGACGAAGATTGTATATCAAGATGGAACATACACAGTCGAGTCTGTTGGAGATATGAGTTATGTTGTAAAAGGGAAAGAAAGTGTGGAAATATAATTATATCTCAAATAGAAATAAGAAAGGGAAGCTAGAAAATCTAGCTTCCCTTTCTTATTTTGTAAATTATGGGGTTAATAAAATCTTCCCAGTACTTTTTCGGCTCTCTAATAATTCATGTGCAAGAGCACCATCTTGTAAAGAGAATGTAGTAGGACTTGCAATGTTTAGTTTTCCAGTTGTAATCCATTCGAATAATTGAGAGGAACGCTCTTTTCGCTCTTCGTGAGTCGTAAGCACATTCCAGAGATCTCCGCCGGTTAAAGTCTTTGAAGTATCCATAAGCATACGTGGATCTACAGGCGTTGGATTACCGCCAGCCATTCCGTAAAATACGACAGTACCACCAACTTTAGTCGCTTTAAAGCTTTCTTCTAATGTAGAACCTACGGATTCATACACAACATTTACTCCGGCACCATTAGTTAATTCAAGTACTTTCGTATGCCATGCTTCAGTATATAAAAATACGTGATCAGCACCAGCTAACGTAGCTACTTGTGCTTTTTCTTTTGATGATGTAAGACCGATTACTTTTCCGCCCTGTAGTTTAATCATTTGGATGAGAAGCTGACCAACACCACCAGCTGCGGCATGTACTAAAGCTATATCACCCTGTTTTATTTGATAGCTATCTTTCGTTAAATAATGTGCTGTTAATCCTTGTAATAAGACAGAAGCGGCTGTTTCAAAAGAAATAGAGTCTGGAAGTGTAATTGCTTTTTCAGATGGAACGGCAACTAATTCTGCATTTGAGAATGGAACGTCAGCAAATGCAATGTGGTCCCCGGGATTGATAGTAGTAACGTTAGCTCCTACTTTTTCAACAATACCAGCGCCTTCATAGCCTAATATATAAGGCGGGTTACCAGCGAGATGATAATCGCCGCGGCGTCTATAAATATCAGCGAAATTTAAACCGATTGCTTGCATGCGAACAAGAATTTCATTTGGATGTATGATTGGATCAGGTATTTCTTTATATTGTAGTACATCAGCGTCTCCGAATGCTTCGAAACAAAGTGCTTTCATATGGAATACCTCCATTTATATTGTTTGTCGATGTTCTTTATCATACAATACAAATGTCAATAGGCAAAGAGGATTATTTCGATAAAATCAATCGGAAATATCGATTGAAAAGAGGGATGATAAATGGAGATAAAACAATTAATTACATTTAAAGTAGCTGCAGAGACTTTGAACTTTACACAAACTGCGAAGAAATTAAACTTTGCACAATCGAGCGTAACGGCGCAAATTAAAACGTTAGAGGCTGAGCTCGGTACGCCATTATTTGAAAGATTAGGAAAACGTCTTTTCTTAACTGAAGCAGGCAGGAAGTTTCAACTATATGCTGATAAGATGATTGCACTCAGTAACGAAGCGAAAATGGCTGTGAAAGATGATGAGGAAATAGCGGGTACGTTAATAATCGGTGCACAAGAAAGTCAATGTACATATAGGCTTCCATCTATATTAAAGAAATTTAAAGCACAATTTCCCCAAATAAAGCTTATATTTAAACCTGCACATTCCAATAAAGATGCGAAGGAACAATTGATGGAGGGGAAAGTAGATCTTGTATTTATTTTGGACGAATGTAAAACAGAGGATGTTTTGCATGTGGAGCCACTTATGAAAGAAGAATTAAAAATAGTAGCTGCTCCTACGCATCGTTTACTTGAACAACCTTCCGTTTCTACAAAAGATTTAGAAAGCGAAACACTTTTACTAACAGAACTAGGTTGCTCGTATCGGACTTTATTTGAAGAGTTATTCCGTGCGGAAGATGTATACCCAGCAAATAAGATTGAATTTGTTAGTGTCGAGGCAATTAAACAATGCGTTATTGCAGATTTAGGTATAGCAGTTTTGCCAGCAATAGTAGTAGAAAAAGATATACGAGAGGGAACGATAAAGGAATTAGTCTTAAAGAATACAATCACTCCGATCTATACGCAAATTGCTTGGCATAAAGATAAATGGATGACAGCGCCATTGCAGCAATTTATTGAGGTGACGAGGGAGTCATTTCATTAACAGTTGTTATAGGTGAACCAGTAATATAGTAAACGATTAAGTTATTTAAATAGAGAAAGAGCATATTTTGAAAAAGATTAATCAAAACGTGCTCTTTATTTTTGTGTGCATTAAGTTCAGTTGTAGTAATTAACTAAGATCTGTATCAGGAGGCGTGTATCCGAGGTGACGAGCCATTGATACAATTTGGCCTTTATGGTGAAACTCATGAGTTTCTGTATGAGTTAAAAGCCATAGTGGAGTTGTACTCCAATGTTCTTTTTGCCATTTCACTTCATTTGCTATATTTTCGAGCCAACGGTCATTGTATTCATCTAAAAAGCGTTGTACAACTTCATCTACTAACTTAAACCTAGCACGGATTTTCTCGACATCTGCATGCTCAATTTCATCATCACTAGCGAATGAAAAATCTGCCCGTTTTTGCTTGAATGCGAATGTTCCAAGCCAGTATCGATAGCAATCGGCTACATGAATATGCGTCTTCATAATGCTACCGCTTCCGAAATTAGGAACCGTACTGTGCAATTTTTCTTGTGGAATTTCTTCCAAAAATGTAAATAGATTTTCCCTTGTAGAACTAATAAGATTATATTGTTGTTTTAAAACATCTAACATGTAATTACACTCCTCTTTTGTTTACTGTAATATTTGTGCAGTAAGTATTTCTATATTTATGAGGAGTGGTCCTTTTTTATTGTTTTCAGTAAGCATATTAGATGTATTTTTTAATTGTTTCTGATAGATTAAACAAGGTGAAACTTTAATAAGTTTAACATCCTTAGTTCATAATAAATTGTACATAAAAAAGGAGACGATAAAATGAATAGAATAATTGGTTTAAAACAATTTGAAATAACGCGTGGGGCATTACTTCAATTTATGGAAACGTTAGATGACAAAACTGCGGATACGCAGCCGGAGGGCTTTAACAATACAATTCGCTGGCATATCGGTCATGTGTTAACGGCAGCAGAAGTTTTCATGTTTGGAAAAGAGTTTAAACAATTACCAACTGAATATCCAGGTATGTTTGGATATGGTTCAAGACCATCTAAATGGAAAACAGAAGGGCCATCATTAGAAGTGTTAACGGTTCAATTAAAAGAACAAGCGAAGCGCATTCAAGAAATTCCAGCAGAAGCATTTGAAAATAAACTTCCAGAGCCATTTTTAGGGTTGGAAACAGTTGGAGAGCTTTACGGTATGATGCTTTATCATGAAGCAGACCATATTGGGCAAATGAAGGCGATGGAACGTCTTGTGAAATCTCTGTAGTTTTGAATTTAATTGCTTGAAAAAACGAAATCCCAGATGGATTTCGTTTTTTTGTAATTAGAAAATCGTTATCGGAAGGGTATTTAAGATTAATATCAACTTAATTAGAATCTAATATCTCAAGTTTCTTAGCTAACACCCAACCACTTAGACCATAAGATGCAAAAATGTTGTAATAAACATAATTCTCTTTTACCAATGTTTCCTCTAATTCTGTAATATTATCATAAGATATTGGCCAACCATAAGGTTTTTGTTCCTCTAATAATTTCTTATTCTCTTTAAAAAAATCTAGAAGGGGATATTCGTCTATATTAGAAATAATGCTAGAACTTAGATGAGTTTCAAAAAAGTGTGCTAAGACACCAGAAAAAATTATATTTACATTCCTTCCTGATTCAGTAAGGGTGTGTATATGAATTTCTTCTTTCTCAAGATTAACTTGGTATGAAATAATGGTATTGTCGTGAACGCTTATCATAGATTCACTCCCTAAATTATAGGCACTTGTTTTTTTGTTTATTCAATATGATTTTTTCCTTATTGTAATGTTTGAGAGAACTAGTGTGTTCAAATCTTTTGATGCATGATATTTATTTGAGTATAATGTGATGTATCATTTTATTATCCTTTCGACTGCTTCAAATGTTTGAGTTGTGTAACAATCATAATGCTAATAACAACGAGTAAAAACCATGAGCTAATTTTGCTTAAGTGAACGAGGCTCCATGTTTCCCGTTGATTTGGATATTGCCATGCTCCGAAGAAGGTAGCGATGTTTTCTGCAATCCAAATAAAGAATCCGATAAGGAAAAATGAGAGTACGAGCGGCATTTTATATGTAACGCCTCGTAATGAAAATTCCACAAATGTGCGAAAGAAAACAATGAATAAAATTAAAGTTAATACCCATCTAAAGTCATATAGAAAATGATGTGTAAAAAAATTAAAGTAAATCATTGCTCCTAGAGGTATTGCAAAAATAGCTTTCGGCCAATGATGCATTTGTAAATGCAATCTTCTCCACGCTTGGCATATGTAACTTGCGACACTCGCATACATAAAACCGCTGTAAAGCGGAACTCCGAAAACTTTTGAATACGCCTCTTCAGGATAACTCCATGAACCGAAATGTACTTTATATATTTCTAGTAAAAGGCCGATGAGGTGGAAGACAGTAATTACTTTTAGTTCATCTTTTGTTTCAAGACCTGTTTTGTACATAATCCACTGCATAAGAAGACATACGATGAGTATGAAATCATATCGGTACAGCCCTGGAATCGAAATGATTTTTGAAAGAGCAAGTGTTAAAAAAATAATGACAGGGAACAAACAGGATAATGCTTGTTCATAAGTAAAATAGAGTAGTTGTTTTACATAAAACATGTTTTCACCTTCAGGATTATTATTTGAAAAATCAAAATAATAACTTAGTATACTACAAATTTGAAAATAAAACAGTACGTCATTTTGCATGTATTTGGAAGTTTTAGAAGGGAGTTGTAATAAGTATTTTGATAGTTTAACAAAGTAAAAAAAAGTTTGCTATTTAAAAAAAGTGGGGATATAATATCTAAATGAAAATGATAATTATTATCAATAATGATTATAAATAAAAAATAATTATAAAAAAGAACTGAATATAAAGGATGAAATGAAACATGTTACATAAGTCTACTGTACATGCTGGCAATAATCGCTGGATACATATTAAGTTCATATGTTTCATGAGCTTAACAATTATATGTTTAATTGGAGCTATATTTTTAGCCGTTGCATTTGGTGCAAAGGATATCCATTTGCAAACTGTGTGGGCAGCGGTTTTTGATTATAATCCGAAATTAACACAGCATCAAATTATTTATGAATTAAGGCTCCCAAGGGTAATTGGCGCAGCAGTTGTAGGAGCTGCTTTTGCAGTCGCTGGAGCTGTTATGCAAGGGGTAACACGAAATCCTTTAGCTGATGCAGGTGTACTTGGAATAAATGCAGGTGCGATGTTTGTAGTAGCACTTAGCTTTGCTTTTTTCCCGCATATGCCGTATTCCTATTTAATGATTGTCTCCTTTATTGGAGCAGTTTTAAGTACAGTACTCATTTTTATTATTGGATCAGCAACATCAGGCGGGCTAACGCCGATGAGGTTAACGATTGCAGGGGCAGTTATGGCCGCGCTTTTACATTCGTTAAGTTCAGGTGTCGCGATTTATTATGACTTAAGCCAAGATTTAGCGTTTTGGTATGCTGGTGGTGTTGCGGGGGTTAAGTGGGAACACTTGAAATTTTTAGTGCCTATTATTCTCATAACAATTGTTTTTGCGACAGCGCTAGGGCGATCTATTTCACTCATATCCATGGGGGATGATGTCGCTACAAATTTAGGTGTAAAAACGAACCGAACGAGAATACTCGGGATGATTACGGTAGTGATTCTAGCAGGTGTTTCTGTTTCAGCTGTTGGTTCCATTGGATTTGTAGGATTGGTCATCCCGCACATTGCTAGAAAATTAGTAGGTGTTAATTATCAACTTATTATTCCTATGTCAGCATTATTAGGAGCTATTTTATTAGTTTTAGCTGATCTAGGAGCAAGAACAGTAAATCCTCCTAAAGAACTTGCGATAGGAATTATGGTAGCTCTTGTTGGAGTTCCGTTCTTCCTTTATATAGCACGTAAAGTTGGGAGGGAGTTATAAGTGAAGGATCTTTTTAGCACGGATAAAAAGAGAGCTATTACTGTAACTACAATTTTCGGATGTATAAGTATCGCTGTAATTTTGATTAGCTTAAATACGGGAACGCTGAGCATCGCACCGCTCAAAGTAATTCAAACGCTTTTTGGCTATGGTGATTTTGAGAGTGCAACCGTGCTATACGATTATCGTATGCCAAGAATTATAATCACAATGTTAGCAGGTATTGGCCTTGGGGTTTCCGGTGCGATTTTGCAAGGATTATCTCGTAATGCACTCGCAGATCCCGGGATTCTTGGATTGCATTCAGGTGCATCTTTCGGGATTATTATATTCGTTACTCTCTTTCATTCTATTAACGAGAGTGCATCGATTTTAATACCGTTATTTACATTTGGCGGAGGAGTGTTAGCTGCATTTCTTATTGTTTTGCTTGCTAGTGATCGGTCAAAAGGTTTACTTCCCATTAGACTTATTCTTGTTGGTATTGCAGTTTCAGCTGGTTTTAGTGCACTTTCGTTATTTTTCTCGCTCAAGTTAAATGATGAGACGTATACATTCGCTTCTAGGTGGTTAGTTGGTAACGTGTGGGGAAGAGATTGGATTCATGTCCTAGCATTATTACCTTGGATTTTGATACTAACTCCGTACGCATGGCTGAAATCCAAAACGTTAAATGCACTGTCACTAGGTGATAGTGTAGCAGCAGGACTTGGTGTATCTGTTCAAAAAGAACGGTTACTGCTTTTAGCTACAGCGGTAGGATTGTCTTGTGCAAGTGTATCAATGGCAGGGGGAATTGGCTTTATCGGCTTAGTTTCTCCGCATATCGCAAGAAAGTTAGTAGGTAGTACATATCAACATTTCCTTCCGTTAGCGGGCATAATTGGAATGATTATTTTAGTACTCGCGGATACGATAGGGCGATCTTTATTTGAGCCAAACTCTATTCCAGCTGGCGTAGTAGTAGCGGCTTTAGGTGCGCCATATTTTCTTTATTTACTTACAAAAACAAAATAAATACTTCAAAGAGGAGAACATATGAAAAAGAAACTTACTATTTTATTTAGCATTATGTTTATTTTAGTATTATCAGCATGTGGTCAAACGAAATCTAGTGAAGAGGCAACTAAAAAAACTGAAAAAAGTAATGATCCAAAAATTGCTTCTATGTCTATTCATTTAACGAATAACTTACTTGCATTAGGAATTACACCGGTAGGTTCTGTAATTGGTGGAGATTTAAAAGATTTCTTACCTCACGTGAAAGAACAGTTGAAAGATACGAAGAAACTGGGCGTTGTAACAGATCCGAATATGGAAGCATTACTACAATTAAAGCCATCTGAAATTTATGTGGATGAAAAATATGCTGGCAAAGATTTAGCGAAATACGAAAAAATTGCAAAAACACATACTTTTAATTTAGATGAAGGTACGTGGAGAGATCATTTAAAAGAAGTAGGTAAACTTGTAAACCGTGAGAAAGCAGCAGATAAATATATTCAAGACTATGAAGAACAATCAAAACGAGTAAAAAGTTTAATAGATAAAGAGTTAGGTAATAACGAAAAAGTAATGGCAATTCGCGTTACTGCAAAAGAATTACGTGTATTTAGTACGAAAAGACCGATGGGACCAATTCTATTCCAAGACTTAGGATTACAACCTGCAAATGGTGTAGAGAAAATTGATGGAAACCGTCCTTTCGAAGTAATTTCACAAGAAGTATTACCTGACTTTGATGCGGATGCTATTTTCGTTGTCGTAAACAGAGACGATAAAGCAAAAGCAGCATTTAAACAACTGCAAGAAACACCAATTTGGAAAGACTTAAAAGCTGTTAAGGGTAAGCACGTATACATTATTAATGATCAACCATGGCTTGACTATTCTGCTTTAGGTAACAAAATGGCAATGGATGAAGCAGAGAAAATGTTTACGAAATAATACAGTTTTGCTATTAGGAAAGGCCCTCTAAATTTGGAGGGTCTTTTTATTGTTGTTATTGTTAGAATAAATGAAAAATTATACAATGAAGTTAATTCAATGCAAGGGAGATGTGCCAATGTCAGCACTTATTGTAAGTATCCCGTTAAAAAAACAGTTTATGGAACAAGGGGATAAAGTGAAACTTTAATCAGTGGGGGTTTTGTTCATCCCCCACTGATTATTAGCCTTCACCAATCGGGCGTTTACGGGCAGCCCGACTCCCACCTAACTTCTTCGCTCCAGCTGAATTTTGAGGTGGGAGTCTTACTGCCCGTTAATGCGGGATAAATAGGCTAGAATTATTGTCCCCGCTATTTAAAAAAGGGGGAGTTTTAGATGACGATGAATCTTTTTCAAAATAAAACTATTAAATTATCAGCTATTAGAGAAGCGGATGCTGAAGTAATGGCTATGTGGCAAGAGGATAGTGAGTACTTAAGAAATGTAGATACAGACTTGGCATTCCCGCAATCGTTACATGAAATAGCGAGTGATGGGCTATTAAAGGGACGGAGATCGAATAGTGTTTCTTTCATGTTAAGAACAGTTCAAGATGATCGCTTAATTGGTTTTGTTGCAATTCACGGCATAGAGTGGAATAACAGAACAGGTCTATTAGCAATTGGTATAGGAGAGGCAAATGATAGAGGAAAAGGGTTTGGGAGAGAAGCAGTGCATCTTATTTTAAAGTATGCGTTCTATGAAATGAATCTACACCGCGTCGGTCTCGATGTTATTTCTTATAATAAAGCAGCCATTGTACTGTATAAAAAGATGGGATTTCAGATGGAAGGATGTATGAGGGAAGCAGTTCAAAGAGATGGAAAGTGTTTTGATCGTATGATTATGGGGATATTGCGTGATGAATGGATAGAGCTGCAGAACTAGCAAAAACATACAGAATAATTGTGTAGTGTAGAGTGAAAAGTTGTAATATTTGGGTAATGATGAGCGGAGGAGTGTACTAATGGAAGGTTTATCTTCATTAAGAGAGTGTTTATATCAGCTAGAGGAACGATTACTTAAACCAGGGGTTCGCACATCTCAAAAGGAGCTTAAAAAGATACTTGCCGCTGATTTTTTTGAGTTTGGGAGTTCTGGTAAAGTTTTATATAAAAATGAGGATATCGATAAAAATGGAATTGGTGTGGTAAAAATGACTTTGAGTGATTTTGAAGTACATCCATTATCCAAAGATGTAGCATTAACTACTTATCAAATATTCAATGAAATGAATAATCAACACTCTTTACGTAGTTCGATATGGAAATTTAGAGAAGGAAGATGGCAAATGTATTTTCATCAAGGTACACCTGCTAAATTTTAGTGAAGCTTTTTGTATGAAAAAGAAACTATAAAGAATAGAATTGTTGAATATATTAGTCCTTTATATATATAAAGAACTAATGAAAGTTGTCTTTCTAAAATATCTAAATTTATTCTTAAAAGGGTCTTGTTAATAAAGGTACATTCCATATTATATATGTAGTATGCAGGAGATATAACGATAATTGGCGAAATT
Organism: Bacillus sp. FSL P2-0099; assembly: GCF_038007445.1. Classification (NCBI taxonomy): domain Bacteria; kingdom Bacillati; phylum Bacillota; class Bacilli; order Caryophanales; family Bacillaceae; genus Bacillus; species Bacillus sp. FSL P2-0099. Next base: position 3,370,096 of record NZ_JBBOXE010000001.1, on the reverse strand, counting down.
TTACAGTGAACTGATTGAATTTATAAGGAGTTATGCGAGATGAACTTAGAAAAAAGTAAGCCAGTAAATGAAGAGGTCGCTGAATTAAAAGAACTAATTAAAGAACTACACGGAAGTGTACATCAACTTCAAAGTGAAGTGCAGCAACTAAGGCACGAAAGGCCGGTTGTTGAAGTGAGGAAAGGTGTTCAATTATCACCAGCAATCATCGGACAAATTGGTGGTATGATTTTAGGTGGATTAGCAATTATAGGTATATTTTGGTGATGAAAAAAGGTTTGTAGCATAGTGCTGCAAACCTTTTTTATTTGACGACATAATTTCATGCAATACAACTTCTACATTAAATAACGTAAATAAATGTAAGCATGTGATAACAATAGCGCAATGATCGTTAAGGGGAAACCGATTTTTAAGAAGTACATATAAGAGAACCCATGTCCTTCACGTTTTGCAATACCAGCAACGACTACGTTTGCTGATGCTCCAATTAATGTTCCGTTGCCTCCTAGGCAAGCTCCAAGTGATAACGCCCACCATAGTACTTCAATTTGCGGAGAATCGACAGATAGTCCGAGTCCTGTAGCTAAATCTTGAATAAGTGGAATCATCGTTGCGACAAATGGGATGTTATCAATTGTCGCAGATGCGATGCCAGATACCCATAAGATAAGTATAGCAGCGAAACCGATATCGCCATTTGTTACGTCGAGTACTTCTTTTGCGAGTGAAGAAATAAGTCCGATATCAATTAATCCGCCAACGAGAACGAATAGTCCAGCGAAGAAGAAAATTGTTACCCATTCAACGTGGGCAAATACATCTTCAATATCATGTTCTTTCACACCGATTAACATAAGAAGTGTAGCACCTGTCATCGCAATAACGGCAGCGTCTACATGAATAATAGAATGAAGTACAAAGCCTAAAATAGTTAGTCCTAAAATCGTAATGGATTTTAAAAGGAGGCTCTGATCTTTAATATAATCTTTTTCATTTAATGCCATTAGCTTTTCGATTTGCTCAGGCGTTGTTTTTAGTTTGTTGCGATACATGAAGTAAATAATGCCAAGTGTAACGATAGAAATAATGATTACGATTGGAGCTAAGTTTAGTAAAAAGGCATTAAAGTCTAAATGCTTATTAGCTGATCCAATCATAATGTTAGGCGGGTCACCAATTAATGTTGCTGTTCCGCCTATATTTGAAAATAGTACTTCTGAAATTAAATAAGGAACAGGATTTACTTTTAAAATACGTGTAATGGATAGTGTAACAGGTACGATTAATAATACGGTTGTTACGTTGTCCAAAAATGCAGAACCGACAGCAGTTAATAGGGATAGTAATAATAAAATGCGGATTGGTTTTCCGCCAGCTGCTTTTGCTGCTTTTATGGCTACAAATTCAAATACGCCTGATTGACTCGTAATATGTACGAGAATCATCATCCCAATTAAAAGGGTAATCGTTTCCCATTGAATATGCGATGTGAAAGCAGTATGTAAATCTACAATTCCAAAAATAATCATAATAGCAGCACCGAATAGTGCGATTACAGCACGATTCAATTTCTCAGAAATAATAAAACCGTACGTGACTAAAAATACGGCAATTGTAAAATAATATTGCCAATTTGCTACTTCATGTGCTGATTGTTCCAATCATGTCACCTTCTTTAAAGTATGTATTCAATTGTCGAAATGTATCTCGCTGTATTAATACGGGATAAAATATATTGTAGCAAATTCAAAAAAGAAAGAAAACTATTTAACAATGTGAAGGAAAAAATGTGATTTTTACATATCATATAAAGTGAAACTTTAATCAGTGGGGGTTTTTGTTCATCCCCCACTGATTATTAGCCCTCACCAATCGGGCATTTACGGATAGTTGATTTCCCACCTAGCTGACGTGTGTTCGCTGGATTTTGGGGTGGGAATCTTACTATCCGTTAATGCGGGATAAAAAATATAAAAAACACAGTGCAAATTATTAGGAAAAGTGGGCGTTGTCCTCTAATATAGAGATAGCAATTTACATTATTTTTGCGTAAAATGGTTTAAAGAGGTGAATTCCGATGGAAATAGTAAAAGATAGTTCTCTTATTCAAAATGAAATTGAACGTTTTGTAAATAAAGATGTATATATTCATTTAGAAACGACGAATGGAGCGTATGCGTCACACTTTAATGAAAAGATGATGACAGTAGGAGCATTCATTCGAAATGCAATTATTCGCTTTGAGCGTGGGAAAATAACTGGAACAAACCCATACCGAGTTGGTTTGAAAATGGATCATGGCTGGGTATATGCAGAAGGCATTACGCACTGGGAAGTAGACGATAAAGAGCGTTTATTACTAGCAGGGCATGATAACCAAGGCCGCTTAGCGGTAGCGCTTGAGCTAAGCTTAACGCCATTTAAGTAAGAAGGAGGGAAACTTATGGAGAGACATGTACTTGTTGTATTTCCGCATCCAGATGATGAAGCATTTGCTGCGGGAGGAACAATTCGCTTATTAACAGATCAAGGAGTACCTGTAACGTACGCATGTGGTACTCTTGGACAAATGGGACGTAACATGGGGAAAAACGTATTCGCTAACCGTGAAACGATTCCAAATATACGTGAAAAAGAATTAAAAGATGCATGTGAAGCGATGGGGATTCAAGATTTAAGAATGCTCGGTTTCCATGATAAAACGTTAGAATTTGAAGATGTTGATTTTGTTGCTGATAAAATCGAAGCGATTATTCAAGAAGTAAATCCATCTCGAATTATTACATTTTATCCAGAACACGGCGTACATCCGGATCATGATGCATTTGGTCGCGCTGTAGTTCGCGCTGTATCACGTATGCCTAAAGAAGAACGTCCAGCCATTCATGCGGTTGCGATTACGAGAAATCGCGAAGCAGTACTCGGTGAACCGGATGTTGTAAATAATATTAGTGAAGTATTTGAACATAAATTAGCTGCACTAGGCGCGCATCGTTCACAAACGGAAGCGATGCTAGAAGAAACGCATGCAAAAATAAAAAACAAAGACGCAGCAACATTAAAATGGCTGCAACTTGAACAGTTTTGGACTTATAAATGGGAGTAGGCTAGAAGGGTACCTTCTAGTAGCTCTTACATAGAAAAAGCGCCGTCACTTGTGATGGCGCTTTTTGTATTAAAGACTATATATTTCTTAGAGCCGTACTTCAAATTTTAAAATTAGCGTGCAGTATAGCCTCCATCAACAAGAAGTGTTGTACCATTAACAAAGCTAGCATCATCACTTGCTAAAAATAAGACAGCTTTGGCTATTTCTTTTGGTGTTCCAAGTCTGCCTTGTGGATGAAGTGAAGCTAAATATTCTTTCTGTTGAGGATTAACACTACCAAGTAAAGGGGTGTCAATATAGCCAGGGCACACCGCATTAATACGTATTCCATATTTAGCGTAGGCAGTACATAAATTTTGAGTTAATAGTTTCACACCACCTTTTGCAGAGGAGTATGCTGTTGGGGTAGGTAATGAAACAAAACTATGAATCGAACCAGCGTTAACGATGACACCGCCTGTACCTTGTTTAAGAAATTGTTCAATCGAATATTTATCAGAAAGGAATACCCCAGACAAGTTAATATCAATGGTTCTTTTCCATTTTTCATAGGACAGTTCGTTTGCCGGTGCATCATCAGCAACGCCGGCATTGGCATACATAATATCTAATTTACCGTATTTACTTACTGTCTCATGGATTAGCTGTTTAATATCTGCTTCTTTTGTTACATCAGTTTTAATAAATAATGTATTATATCCATGTGCATTCAATTCATCTGATAGGCCTTTTCCACGTTCAGAAAAGTCAGCAATAACTACTTTTGCACCTTCTTCAATAAAAAGGCGAACAGTGGATTCACCAATTCCACTTGCACCACCAGTTATGATTGCTACTTTGTCTTTTAATTTCATATAAACCTCTCCATTCATCAATGAATTTAAGTCAAATTTTTTAGTCTGGTTATATCACTATTAACCTTAAATAATAAGTAGATAGAAGAAAAAATTAGAGTTTACTTAATTGTGAGAGTACTAATTTTTTTCTTTACTTTCTTTCTTTCTTTTTTGCACTTAATCCTTTTAGAAATGATATTTAGTAATAGTGTATAAGAAGCGTATATTTTGAATTACTTAATAGATTGATATATATTTATATTGATTAAATGATTTTAGTTTGTTAAAAATGGGGAAATCGATATGAAGATTAAATTTGCTGTAATAAAAGATGAAAATTTTGATTTTAGTCTATTAGAAACAAAATTATTGAAAACCTTTAAAGAAGTGGATAGTAAAGCTGATATTGTAAAAGTTGAGGATGAAATTTTTGAAAACAATGCTATTCAAACACATTTAGTGGCAATCAGCATTAATGTTCATGGGAAAAATATCGGATATAGATCTGCTTCAGCTAGTATATTTCTTGTACTAGAGAGTTTATCAATACAGCTAGTTCATATTAATATTAGTATACATTAAGTAGCTAAAAAAGCTGATTTTTAAGAAGAGAATACTGACTATATTGAGTTTTAAATGTGAGAATGGTGATTTAAATAATAGTAATTATCGTAGGTGCTACCGCATGTTGGATTGCATCTTGTTTGTTGTTAAAAAAATAAAAAAGGCTTTAAATATGCTACAGGTCTTTATGAAACGGCATATAAAGAGTACTTAGAATACATTATTAAAGTGGAATAATGAGATTTCTTTTTATAGCACATATTATCTAAACGAAGACTTATATATAGGAGAATGGAAACGTGTAAGTAATTCAATTAGATTGTACAAATAATTTGGTGTGCGGATATACGGAATGTATTCACAGGTAAGAGGGTTGTCTCATAATATATATATAGTTTTTTCTATTGAGATGAACAGATGGTGTGAATATATGGAAGATGTTTACGCTAAAATTGACAGTCTCAAGGCGGAGCAAAAAGAAATTATGAGAGACATTCGTAATTTAGAAACGCGTACCACTATTAATGAGAAAGACATAGCAACAATCAATAAGCAATTGGAAAAAATAAGTACAAACATAACTTGGATTTTGCGAATTATTATAAGTGCAATAGTAATGTCAGTTTTGGGGTTGATATTAAAAGGGATGATTTAATCTTGTGAAATAGGACGATATAAAAGAAAGAGGGGAGCTTCCCCTTTCTTTTATGTAAATGAGAAGCTATAAATTTTCCGTTTCTTTTTTATCTGCATATTTTTCCTCTAAGGAAATTAATAGAGGAATTGATATAGTTACAAGAATGATTAAAGTGGTTATAAAAGATTTAGAAAGAGAAAAAGAACCTTCGATTAAAGGTGATAAAAACTTGAATGAAAGTATACTTGTTATTAAGAAAACTACTAAAAAGCTAAAAAGAGACACATTTTTATTTTTGATAGATGTTTCTATAAAATCTTTAAGACAGCTTATGACGACAAATATAGTTAATATAATAAGAGAAATAAAATAATGTGTTAAATTTTTCATACTAATAGTAGAGTCGTCTATTATGTAAGCAAGTAACTTAGATACTAACATACCTCCAAACAATAAAATAATAAAAGCAAGTAATCCTTCTGATATATAAGTGCTGAAATTATCTTTCTTGTTAAATAGTTTATAGTTTAGAGTAGATTGGATTATTTGAATTAGGAATAGGGTAATAATCCACACATAATATACAATTGTTAATTCTCCTGAGAATAGAGAAATTAGGAAGTTTACTATGGTCCTTAAAATTTCAATCATTACAAAAGTCCTCCTGTTTGTAAGCTTTGCGACATTAAAAAATGCTAGTCTATCGTTTGATAATTAAATCCATTAATTCAAACTATTCCTAATTATTCCATAAAAAGGTGATGGTATCAAGTTATCCTTCTAACAAATCCTCCAAGGCTCAACACTAGAAAAAGAAATGTAATATGTAATATAATTGAAAAAGCATATATTAAAATCAATGTTAATATTACCCTCCTATATGTATTAACATGCGTAATTGAGGTGTTTTCTTTGTTGTTTTATGATCGAATTTCTATAATGGCCCCTCCTGTTCCGTAGCTAAGGAAAGTCTATTCATTTCTGAGATTTTCAAAGTTATAGGAGGGTATTAAAAATGAAAAAAGTCTCAGTACCATCACTTTGGTTAATGATCATTCTTGTGGCATTTCCGCAAATTAGTGAAACGATTTACACACCGTCTTTACCAGACATTTCAAAGGCGTTGCACGTAAGTAATAATGAGGTACAGCTAACACTTAGTGTTTATTTTGCTGGATTTGCTTTAGGTGTATTTTTTATTGGATGGTTATCAGATATAATTGGTCGTCGCCCAGCAATGTTATTTGGAATTGTAGTATATGGGGCTGGAAGTTTCTTATGCTATATTGCCAATTCTATTGAATTTTTATTGTTTAGTCGTTTTATTCAAGCATTTGGAGCAAGTGCTGGCTCAGTTGTGACACAAACGATTCTTCGTGAAAGTGTCGAAGGGCATAAACGTCATGTTATGTTCGCTCAAATTTCGGCAGTCATTGCTTTTACACCAGCGATAGGTCCGCTAATTGGGGGCTTTCTGGATCAAATGTTTGGATTTAAAATGGTATTTTTAAGTTTAGTAGTTATGAGTGTCGGGATTTTTCTGTATACTTTTGTTTCTCTTCCGGAAACAAAAACGGACTCAGTAACGAATAAAATAAATGTCTTTTCAGTGTTAAAAAGATTAATTACAAATCCGAAAGTAGTAACATACAGTCTATTAATTGGAGGAGCGAATGGTGTTTTATTTAGCTACTATGCAGAAGCGCCGTTTATCTTTATTGAATACTTTCAGTTATCGCCTAGTATGTACGGATTTCTAGGAATTGTTGTTGCTTCCGCTTCTATTATTGGGGCGAAAGTTTCAAAGCGGTTACTTGCTACTTATAAACCAGAGAAAATTATATATATCGGTTGTCTTGTAATGACAGGAGGAGCTATCTTCTTAACTGTTATTAATTCATTTGGATCAAATCCAAACATAATATATATGATTGGATTTTTAGTAGCGATGTTTATATTGCTATTAGGAATTGGGGTAGCATTGCCTAACTGTTTAAGTTTAGCATTAGTAGATTTTCAAGATGTCATTGGTACAGCTGGAGCATTGTTTAGCTTAGGCTACTATGTAATTGTAACGATGACAATTTGGGGAATGAGTCAGCTTCATACGGGCTCGTTAATGGTGATGCCACTTTATTTTCTTGCTATTGTAGTTATAATGTCAGTGTTTACTAGAGTGTTTATTTTTGGTAAGCAAACTTCAAAATCGATTTGAATATGAAATCGTAAAAGAGTCTCATTTTTTAATGAGACTCTTTTATATTTTATGAACATAACTATAGGTATGAATATGTAATTAATGTTAAAATACAACAAAATTGTATAGTTATAGTTTTTAGGGAGGGTAAAAATATGTTAATGAATTTAGCATGCGCTCTACTAATCATTTCCGGACTTACAGTAGTTATACGAAAAACTTTCATTTTAAACCACTATCTTTGTAATTTAATGGCATTCTTTTGTGCTTATATGACAACATCTTCCTACGTATTAGAGCAACTTTCGTTAACAAAAACCATATTGATACTATGTTTGTTGCTGATAACTTTTATTCTTATATACTCACATTTCGAGATTAGAGGGCTCGCTTTTAACGATTATACGGTATTTAATCTAGCTTCTAGCCGAGTGAATATATTAGTGAAAGACGGGTTAACCGAAGCGAACATAGAATTTACATTGGATAAAAATAATATATATTTATCAGGATCTCCTGTTAAAATTCGAATATTGAATAGACCATTACATACAACTAATATTTTATTTAGAAAATGCCCAGAGGATATAAAGACAAAAATTAAAGGTATTATTAAGGAAAAGATAAAAGCTGAGGAGAAGAGTTTTCCTCTTTCCGGTGTATTGTTGATTGTTTTAAGTGTAGTTATATTTTTCTTAAAGTAGGAGATGGGATAGAGAATTTTTAGTTGTGAGAACGGGATAAATAAGAGATGTAGAAGCTAGTGACTTTGTTGTTTTACTAATATATTAAATTTATGTGAGAGGTGTTAATCGCATGTGTAAGCAATTACGGTACAAACTATAAATAGTGAAGTATATGCGGTATGAAACCGAGGTAGATAAGATCTTCTCGGTTATTTATATTGTAATAACATTCATACCGGAATCATATTGAATAGATGTATTTTATTGTTAATTTAGTTAAAAATTAATCAAACTAATATATAATAATTTACTGAAAAAATAATTGAACTTTTCAGATAAATGAATTAATATGAAGTGAGCAATTTTAAATTTTATAGAAAATAGGAAGATGAGGGGTTTGGGAAATTTTATAAGAGGCAAAATGAGATTTTAGGATAGCTTTAAAGTTAGTCTAAAATGACGTTTGTTTCATCATTTTCAGGGCCGAAAGGAATTAGGGTACACCATCTTACTTTAAATGCGGCTATGAATCATCTAAGAGGGGGAAATGAAGTGGCAAACAAAGAATTGAAACGAGGTTTAGAAGCACGTCATATTCAAATGATTGCTTTAGGCGGAACAATTGGTGTTGGTTTGTTTATGGGGTCAGCCAGCACGATTAAATGGACAGGTCCGTCAGTAATGCTTGCATATGCAATCGCAGGTGTTTTCATCTTCTTCATTATGCGTGCCATGGGAGAAATGTTGTATATGGAGCCAAGCACAGGTTCATTTGCGACATTTGGTCACAAATATATTCATCCGTTAGCTGGTTATATGACAGCGTGGAGTAACTGGTTCCAGTGGGTTATTGTTGGGATGTCAGAGATTATCGCAGTTGGAGCGTATATGAAATATTGGTTCCCGGATTTACCGGCTTGGATACCTGGTATTATCGCGATGGTTATTCTTGGTGCGGCCAACTTAATTTCGGTTAAGTCATTTGGTGAATTTGAATTTTGGTTTGCGATGATCAAAATCGTTACGATTTTATTAATGATTATTGCGGGATTTGGACTTATTTTCTTTGGAATTGGTAACGGCGGAGAAGCGATTGGCATATCTAATCTTTGGGCAAACGGCGGTTTCTTTACAGGTGGTTTTTCAGGATTCTTCTTTGCATTATCACTTGTAGTTGGAGCGTATCAAGGTGTGGAATTAATCGGGATTACTGCTGGTGAAGCGAAAGATCCGAAGAAGACACTTACTAGAGCAATTCAAAGTACAATTTGGCGTATTCTAATTTTCTATATTGGTGCTATTTTCGTTATTGTAACTGTTTATCCTTGGGATCAATTAAGTTCAATTGGTAGTCCGTTCGTAGCAACTTTTGCGAAAGTTGGTATTACGGCAGCTGCGGGACTTATTAACTTCGTTGTTATTACAGCGGCAATGTCTGGTTGTAACAGTGGTATTTATAGTGCTGGACGTATGCTTTATACACTAGGTGTGAATGGACAAGCACCGAAATACTTTACGAAGATTTCTAATAACGGTGTACCTTTATTCGGTACAGTTGGTGTAATTATCGGTTTAGCGGTTGGTGTTGTTTTAAGTTATATTGCACCAAAAAACTTATTCGTATATGTATATAGTGCAAGTGTACTTCCTGGTATGGTGCCATGGTTTGTTATTTTAATTAGTCAAATTCGTTTTAGAAAAGAAAAGGGAGCAGAGATGAAAGATCATCCATTCAAAATGCCATTTGCTCCTGTAACAAACTATTTAACGATTGCCTTTTTAATTATGGTATTAATCGGTATGTGGTTTAACGATGATACTCGTATTTCACTAATTGTGGGTATTGTTTTCTTAGCTATCGTTACAATTAGTTTCTATGCTTTCGGAATAGGGAAGCGAGCTCCGTTAGACGTTCAAAATGATCAAGAGGTTTCAAGTAAATAAAGATAGTAAAAAAGTCCGATTTCTTATTTAGAAATCGGACTTTTGTTATTAAAATTTCTCTAATACAATCTTCCCAATTGTACGTCCACTTTCAAGTAATGCATGTGCTTTTTTAAGATTTTCTGCATTAATTGGTGTTAACGTATCATTTAAAGTAGTTTGAAGAATACCTTCATCTAATAGCTCGCTTACTTTATTTAATAGTTCGTGCTGCGTACTCATATCACCAGTTTCATACATCGCTTTTGTAAACATAAACTCCCAAACGAATGTAGCACTTTTACTTTTTAAAATCCCCATCTCAAGAGGGTGTTCATTTTCTACGATAGAGCAAATTTTCCCTTGTGGTTTAATGATGTCACCCATCGTGTGCCAATGTTGATCAGTATTGTTTAAGCAGAAGATATAATCTACATCTTTTAGCCCAAATTCTAATATTTGATCTTTTAAAGGTTGGTGATGATTAACTATATAATCGGCACCGAATTTTTCAACCCAGTGTATGGTTTCGTTGCGGGATGCGGTTGCGATTACGTTTAGTCCAGCCCATTTAGCTAACTGAATAGCAATCGAGCCAACACCACCAGCTCCGCCGATAATTAAAATGTTTTTAAATGAATTTTCATCTTTTTTATTATAATCAATCCCTAAACGTTCAAACAAACCTTCCCATGCTGTGATGGCTGTTAAAGGAAGTGCTGCAGATTCAGCATCACTCAAAGTTTTTGGTTTTTTACCAACAATTCTTTCATCAACTAGATGGTATTCACTGTATGTACCTTGCCTTGTAATGCTTCCAGCGTAAAACACTTCATCGCCTTCTTTAAATAACGTACAACTTTCGCCAGTTTGTACGACAACGCCACTAGCATCCCAGCCAAGTATTTTTGCTATATCTTCTTTTTTATCTTTCGGAGATCGAACTTTTGTATCAACTGGATTAACGGAAATAGCGTTAATCTTTACAAGTATATCTCTTCCTGTGGCAACAGGTCTTTCAACTTCAATATCAATTAAACTGTTTTCTTCTTCAATAGGTAAGTATTCATGTAAACCAATTGCTTTCATTTTTATTCCCTCCATTAAAGTAAGAGTTTTTCTCTTTTATTATAGTAGGTAAAGTGTCATTATGTAAAAAGTTGAGTCCTTTCCATTTTGTTAAAGGCTTGTTTCAGCCTCATTTAGAACTTTGTAACTGGAGAGGAGCCATCGTTTTGATTTTATAAGCGTCGAATGAAAGGTATACTTATTTTTCCAGTGTACCTTGCAATGAACAATACCAAGTGTTATATTATACTTGTAGTTACTTGTTATAAAACAGTACTAAATAATAAACAGTAGTAGATGCCAATTAGAATAGGGTGAATGAATATTGAATGTACAATTTAAAAAAGGAGTTTTAGAACTTTGTGTTCTTGTCTTACTTGATAAGCAAGACCGTTATGGGTATGAATTAGTTCGAAGTATTTCCAATCAAATTGAAATATCAGAAGGGTCTGTTTATCCTTTACTTCGTAGATTAACTAAAGAAGAATATTTTACAACGTATTTACAGGAGTCTTCAGAAGGCCCTTCAAGGAAGTATTATACACTGACGGATAAAGGTAGAACGTATTTGTATCAACTTTTGGAGGAATGGAATGAGTTTTCACAAGGTGTCAATCAATTAATAAAAGAAGGTGTACGTAATGACGAAAAATAAATTTTTACAACAATTAAATGCATCTCTAAAAAGATTATCTGAAAAAGAGCGTACAGATATTTTAAAAGATTATGAAGAACATTTTACTTTCGGATTAGAGGAAGGGAAAAGTGAAGAAGAAATTGTAGCTTCATTAGGTTCTCCAGCTCAAATCGCCAAAGAGTTATTAGCAGATTATCATATTGAGAAAGTAACAGCAAGTGCAACAACAGGGAATGTTTTTCGGGCAATTTGGGCAGTAATTGGATTAGGTTTTTTCAATTTGTTAATCGTGCTTGGACCTGCAATTACATTAGCGGCATTGATTTTTTCAGGATGGGTTCTAGGAATCTCATTTTTAGGTTCACCATTACTTGTTCTAGTTGATACTATTATACATCCAAATACATTCTTGCTATTTAATCTTTTCGTTTCTTTAGCACTTTGTGGACTTGGATATTTCATTGTAATTGCTATGTTATTTTTAACGAAGCTAGCAAAGAATGGATTTGTTTGTTATTTAAAGTTCAATATAGCACTAGTAAAAGGTGGTTTGAAGCATGATAAATAAAAAGAGTCTTTCAATCATTGCAGGTATTATTTTCATTATTGGTATTATCGGGAGTTTATTCACTTATCGTTCAATTGCGGCAGTACCAATTTCAGAAGAAAAGGTCATTAACAATAATAATGTGTTAAGCGTCATTATCGATACGAATAACGTTCGTGTTAACATCAATCCTACAACAGATAGTAACATGAAAGTAAAATTAGATGGCGAAGTTAATCCTAACGTAAAAAGAACATTAGCTATGGATGAGAAAGATTCGACGCTTCTTATTTCTTACAAAGAAAAACAACAGAGCTGGTTCAATTTTAATATTTCTGAAGTATTGGCGCCATTAACATTAAATGTGTATCTACCCGAAAAACAATATGATTCATTAAAAGTTTCTAATAGTAATGGTTTCGTTTCTATAAAAAAATTAAACACAACGCATTTGAATGCCAATACAAACAATGGACGTGTTGAATTAAGAGAAATCAATTCGCCAAAAATTATCGCGGAAACAAACAATGGAATTATGGATTTCAAAGATATATTGGCACAAAATATTCATGTGAAATCGAACAACGGACGAATAATGCTAGACCATGTTGAAGGTGAAATAGAGGGGCAAACTAAAAATGGAAGTCTTACTCTGAAAACGAATGAACTGGATCGAAATCTCAATTTTACGACTCACAATGGAAAAATTAATATTGAAACCGAAAAAGAACCAACTAATGTTCAATTTAATGTTTCTGTCGACAATGGCAACGCGAATATCCTGAATAAATATAACGGGAATACGGTTATTGGAAAGGGAGAAAATATAATTAAATTAAACACACATAACGGAAATATTACAGTGAAAAAACAATAGCATATTATCTTTTATAATCTCAGCTCTTCACACATATAGAGGAATAATAAATAAGAAAAAGAACCGACTCCTTTTCTCAACATCTAGGTAGTCGGTTCTTTTATATTTAACATTTGTTTAAGTTTGTATCCTTTTCATATTTCAAAATACAAACAGTGGTTTTATTACTCTCGATTCTTAGGAGAGTAACGAATAGTAATTAACGATGTAAGGAGAATTTGTGAATGACTCAAAAATAATAGCTGAAACAACGAAAAGTGAGAAGGAGTTTATTTCTAACAAGAGGAATTCTTTACTGTATTGTTTTATTCAAAACTAAATGTAAAGGTGGATACATAATGACAGTAAAGAAGCTTTATTTCGTACCAGCTGGTCGTTGTATGTTAGATCATTCCTCTGTTAATAGTACGCTCACACCGGGGGATTTATTGAACTTACCTGTATGGTGCTATTTGTTGGAGACAGAAGAGGGGCCTATTTTAGTAGATACAGGTATGCCAGAAAGTGCGGTTAATAACGAAGATCTTTTTAACGGTACATTTGTTGAAGGACATATTTTACCGAAAATGACTGAAGAAGATAGAATCATAAATATTTTAAAACGCGTTGGATATGAACCGGAAGACCTTCTTTATATTATTAGTTCCCACTTGCATTTTGATCATGCAGGAGGAAATGGTGCTTTTACAAATACACCGATTATTGTGCAGCGTGCTGAATATGAGGCGGCACAACATAGTGAAGAATATATGAAAGAATGTATATTGCCGCATTTGAACTATAAAATCATTGAAGGGGATTATGAAGTCGTACCAGGAGTTCAATTATTGTATACACCGGGCCATACTCCAGGGCATCAGTCGCTATTAATTGAGACAGAAAAATCCGGTCCTGTGTTATTAACAATTGATGCATCTTATACGAAAGAAAATTTTGAAGATGAAGTGCCGTTCGCTGGATTTGATTCGGAATTAGCTTTATCTTCAATTAAACGTTTAAAAGAAATTGTGATGAAAGAGAACCCGATTGTTTTCTTTGGACATGATATAGAGCAGGAAAAGAGTTGTAAAGTGTTCCCTGAATATATATAAATAGAAAAAGTCATGGGCCTAGTAGCTCATGACTTTTTCTATTAAATAACCTTTTTAAATAAGTTATATACTTTTTTTGAATTATCTTCATTTAATTGATAATAAGTAAGGTCTACGTCATCAGGAGTGTTTTGATGGGCAATCATAACTTCACTACTGTTGTTATCTACTATCCAAATTAAATATTGTTTATAAGTTCCATCTTGGAAAGTAATCCACATGTTACAATCTACTAAATCAGAACCTTCTTCATCTAGCGTTAAATCGCCTTTTTTTGCTGTATCCATACTGTTAATGAATGTTTTTAATTCATCTGTTTTTGTAAGGAAGATAGATTTTTTTGTCTTAAGCGACTCTACATGTATATCTTTTATTTTCTGCTTTCCTAAAAAAACAGGAGGTGCATTTGGGTCCCTTTGAGTTGAAATAATAGTAGCTTTCTTCTTTGGTTTACTTGCTGTATAGAGATCTTGAATAGATTTTCCAGAGTTTAAAAACCATACGGTTCCAAAAACAATCAATGCGCTACCTATCAATAAAATGATTTTCTTAATAGGGTATTCTCCTCTCTATGGCTTCATGTGAAGAGCTTTTCTATTAATATATGATAGGTAAGCGTAAAGTATTATAGTTGAACGTGGTTATGCTTCACGGTTTTTATAGGGCGATCAACGAGTAAATTGTAAGTGAGCCCTATTAATACGAGAATTCCACCGATAATTTTTCCGGTTGATAGTTCGTGTGACAGGAAGAAATCGATGATAGTCCCCGTAAACAATTGTCCGATAAAGATGAGTAATGTTAAATAAAATGCTGATATTTTAGGAGTAATATAGTTTGATAATGAGATGACGATAACGCCTACTAATCCGCCTAAGTATACAGCGATAGGTATGGATTGTAACGTATGACTAGAAATATACAACGAATCTGAACTGAAAATTAAAAATAACATGGAGAAAAATAATCCAGTAATATAATTGAAAAATGTGCCTTCCCAATTTCCAATTTCCTTTGCTAAATTCGCGTTAATAATTCTAGCAACAACGATAGAAACACCAGCTAAAATAGCGATACAAATATATAACATTTTCTTGCCTCCATTAATAAATTGTCATGACTATAATTCCAGAAGAGATGAATAATAATCCAATTAATTTTTTCTTATCAAACTTCGAAACTTTCATTCCTAATAAACCGAAATGATCAATAACTATGGAAGCGATGGATTGACCAAGTAAGCTTAATGCAATCGTAATAGAGGCACCAAGAGCAGAGAAACTTATATTATTAAAAAGAACAGTGAATACTCCAATTGCCCCAGCGCTATATAAAAAAAGTGGAATACCTTTATCAAAATGGATTTTATTTTTGTTAAGGATTAAAACGAAAATAACTGCTATTAAACCGACAAGATGAATGACAACGCTTGCTGTATACTTGCCAATTAACTCAGATAATATCCCATTCAATGGGAGCATAATGGCAATAAGCACACCAATAAAGACAGAAAGAAAGTTATACAATGTAATATCCCCTTTTTATATTTCATATTTGTAATGACTGTATCATGCTGAAATTGTGTATTACTATGACATATGTCATAGTGAAAGAAGAAAATTTTGTTTACAATTGGGATGAGTTGTAAAGGTGGGGGACTATGAAGAAAGTATGTAATTCTAATAAATTAGCAGAGTATATGAAACAAAATAATATTGATTCATTTTTTAGTAGTGATATGAAACCATATATGGAACTTATATTTTTTAAAAAGAATGAGTTCATTTGCAGAGAAAACGAAGAGATAGATTATTTATATTTCTTTGTTGAAGGAAAAGCGAAAGCGTTTAACACATTAAGTAACGGGAAATCGGTATTATTATGTTTTTATGATAGTTTGCAGTTACTAGGAGATGTGGAGTTAATTCATTCTCAAAAGACTGCTTCAAACGTACAAGTGATGGCAGATTCGTATTGTGTTGGGCTACCTTTAGGGAAAGTGAGAAACCAATTATTTCATGATGCGAAATTTTTGAGATGTATTTGCGGTTCTTTAGCCCATAAATTAAATCGACTTTCAAAAAATAGTACAATTAATTTACTGTATCCACTTGAAAATCGACTTGCGAGTTACATGTTAGCAGCAGGGGAACGCGCTGTTCAGCACGGGAATCGAATTGTGTTTAGTGGGAATTTAACGGAAATAGCTGAATTGTTAGGGACGAGTTATCGGCATTTATTGCGTACATTAAATGTGTTTTGTGATAAAGAAATTATAAAGAAAAGCAATGGTTGTTTCGAAGTGATGAATGTAGATGTTTTGCGGGAATTGGCGGCGGATGTTTATAAATAGGAGGGGATTATAAATGATTACACCTATATTTAGAATTTTTGATATTGAAAAGGCTCAGTTATTTTACTTGAATTTTTTAGGGTTTAAACTGGATTGGGAACATCGGTATGAGGAAAATATGCCATTATATATGCAAATTTCGTTAAATGATACTGTAATACATCTATCTGAACATCATGGGGATGCTTCACCAGGCGGTGCAATTCGTGTGAAAATAGAGGATTTAAAAAGTTATTATGCTATTTTATCAAGTAAAGATTATGCGTATTCAAAACCTGATATAGAGAGAACACCTTGGGATACAATTGAATTAACTGTGATTGATCCATTTTTAAATAGAATAACATTTTATGAGGAACGGGTTTAGAAATTGAGGTGTTATAAATAATTTATCAAAGTAGGGGTTACAATGAAGAGAAAAATAGCGATGATTTCAGATATTCATGGGAATAGTCACGCTTTAAAGGCGGTATTAAAAGATATTCGAAATGATAATAAATTTAGGTGATAGTGTGTAGGGGCCGTTAGATCCTTTGGGGACAATTGAAATATTAATGAGTAACGAGATGATACATATTAAGGGGAGTTTACTTTATAGTGAACTGCTCTTTTTTATTTTGGATAGATATTGAATTATAAAAAAATAAAATGTTATGATTATGGAAACGCATGAACATATGAACATGTATTCATGTGTTTGTGAGAAGGAGGAATTGGAGTGAAAGATATAATTATCGTTGGAGCTGGTCAAGCTGGATTAACAATGGGATACTACTTGAAGCAGGAAGGATATAGTTTCTTATTACTTGAGGTGGGAAACCGAATTGGCGATTCTTGGAGAGACCGCTATGATTCTTTGCAGCTCTTCACACCAAGGGAATATAGTAGTTTACCAGGTATGATATTAAAAGGAGAAGGGAATGGATTTCCATGTAAAGATGAAATTGCAATTTATTTAGAAGAATATGCAAGGTATTTTCAATTGCCGGTACAATTACAGACTCAAGTTTTAAAAATAAGAAAAGAGAAAGAAATATTTGAATTACACACTCCTACAGAAATTTTACAATCGAAAAAAGTTATTATCGCATCAGGTGGTTTTCAGCAACCATTCATCCCCTCATTTTCACAACATCTTTCATCACATATTTTTCAAATACATTCATCACAATATAAATCACCATTACAAATTCCAAAGGGAAAAGTACTTGTAGTAGGTGGTGGGAATTCAGGCATGCAAATAGCAGTAGAACTTGCAAAAACTCATGAAGTTACAATGGCTATAAGTCATCCGTTAACCTTTTTACCGTTATATCTTTTTAGAAAAAGCATTTTTAATTGGTTAGAAAAAATGGGTTTATTGTATGCTGAAATACATACAAAGAGAGGAAGGTGGTTTCAGAAGCGAAAGGATCCCATTTTTGGTTTTGAAGGTAAGGAACTTATTCGTAGTGGAGCAATAAAACTACAGGGAAAAGTGGTAAGTTCATCAGGAAATAATATTATGTTTCAGAATGGTGGCACGTATAGTGCACAAAGTATTATATGGTCAACTGGTTTTGTTCAAGATTATAAATGGATTGAAATAGAAAAGGCAGTGAATATGAATGGATTTCCTAATCATACAAAGGGAATGAGTCCAGTAAGAGGATTGTATTATATTGGACTGCCGTGGCAATCTCAAAGGGGTTCTGCGCTTATTTGTGGTGTAGGAAAGGATGCGGTGTATTTGCTTTCTGAAATCAAAAAATAGATCAGTAGCAACAGCTACTGATCATCCATATGTACATGAATTAGGAGAGGTCAAACATTTCAAACGTTTATTAGCTTTAGTATAATAGATTTTCATGAAATAAAAAACTGAAAATTATATTTTTTTTGTTGAGAAAGTTTTTTGTATCGAAATATATAAAAAAACGGGGATTTCTATTGAAAGAAAATATGATATTTATATTTTAGTAAATTATGATATAGTCTATATAAGATTCTTTTCCTTAAATTAGTTTTTTTGTATAGTAATTACATTCGTAGTTGGAAAGGGGAAAAAATTGTGAAGTTTGATGATCAACGTCTACTAGGAATACGATTAGGTTCTGTGCTCATAACAGAAGAAAATCAATATTTAGTAATTAAGAAGAAAGATCATTATGCACTATTAAACATACATAATTTAGAATGCACACATGTCGAAGTGCAGTTAGAGCATATTGAAGAACTGCTGCATGAAGATTTCCAAGAAAGTATAACGGAAATTATCGCACCAGAACATATTAAAATTGTGGTGAAAAATGTTATATAAAGAAAGAAGCTGGGAGAATCAGCTTCTTTCTTTGTTTTACTTCGTTAATTATAAGGATAACATTTTTAAAATCTCACCAATAATCCCATCCTTTTGATGAACACCTAAATCCGAGTTCGTCATAATAACAGCGCCATTACCTCGGTGTGGATTACATACCATCATACATTGAAATCCAACACCCCAGCCAAGTGAATGAATTTGTAAGTCTTCATTAGAATACTCTAGAAAAACACCTAATCCAGTCCATTTGGTGCATCCTTGAGGAGAAATCATATCTTGTACTGTTTTTTGAGAAAGTTCCAGTTTGCTATTTCCCTGTAAGGACTGAATGATTTCAATAATTAAAGTTGATAAGTCAGTTGGTGTTGTCCAAATGCCTGAAGCTGCTGCGAATGGATAAAATGGATACTTCTCATTTGTAACGGTGCCATCTTTATTATGTCCACAAGCAAATGTGTTTAATTTATTTATATCTTCAGTAGGGAATACCGTACTATTCTTCAGTTGAAGTGGCTGAAAGATATATTCTTCAAGTAAAAGGTTGAATGGTTTTCCAGTAATATCTTCAATTAGTAGTTCGATAATACAAAAGTTTGTGTCAGAGTAGTGAAATTCGCTTTCTGGTTTATAAGTTACCTCTATAGGTACGGGGCAATATAGTGTTTTACCGGCAAGGACCTCATCCATTTTAGGTAGACCTTGTACAAGTGTATAATGTTCAAAACTATTAGGAGGATCAATCATCCCAGATTGGTGACTTAATAAGTTTCGTAACGTGACTTTTTTCTGCGAAGTAAATAGATTGGTAGGGATGTTCCAAGATGTGAGTCTATCATTTACGTCTTCATCTAAATATACGATTCCTTGATCTGATAACGTTAGTCCAAGCATTGAAGTGATGAATTTGCTAATAGAACAAGAATTGAATATGGAATTCGTAGTGACAGTTCTAGTTGTTCCAGATTCGAGTGTTCCGAAAGCAGTAGCTTCATCAAGTTTACCGTCACGTATAACGGCAAAGCTTAACCCTGCAACAGAATATTGGTTCATTTTCTCATATATATTGTTACTTTTTAAGTTCATAGTGACTCCTTTCTTTTAAAGACAGAATATTAATTTTATTATACAGTAGTAAATAGAGAGAAAAGGAAAACACTTCATCTTTTATCGATGAAGTGTTTTCTTAGTTTAAGTTAATTCGAAGTAAATGCTTTAAAAAATTTATCTCTGTACATGTACATAAGCCATGAGGCTGTTATAAAGGAAATAAAGATTTGTTTGTTTTTAATTGGTGCATTGAAAACAAGCCAACCAACTATATCAAATAACAAATGTAGTGCAATTGAAAGAACTACAAATTGTAGTAACGTCTTAAAAAATCTTTTCATAAAGTGTCCCCCTAAAATAAAAGGTTTTATCCCGCATTAACGGGCAGTAAAACTCCCACTGATTAAAGTTTCACTTTTTCAACAGTGTTGTATATTACTATTATACATTAAATGTTTCCTATGGTAAAATTTACATAAGTTACTTAAATAAAACATATGAAAGCTAGTGAGGAGGAATAGTCATGGAATTTTGGATGATCATACCGATAGCGGTCTTTGGGTTTATTTATATCGTTGAAAAATTAAATAAAATCGAAAAGAAAACGGATGCGCGTTTAAAGCGGATGGAAGATAGATTACAGCTAATTACGAAAGAAATGGGAATTATAGATAGAGAACCCGAAATTAATAAAGAGTTGCGGCAGCTTATGGAAGAAGGAAAAACAGTTACGGCAGTTAAGAGAGTAAGAGAGGCTTTTGGATTTTCATTGTTAGAAGCGAAGCAATATGTTGATAAGTTATAAAAAAGATCATCCAATTGGATGGTCTTTTTTTACTGAACCATACGTGTATTTACATAAGCAGCGATTATAACGTGGCCAATAATAATGATAGGAAATATAATTTTAACATTAGGAGTAATGAAGACACTGCCAATTGTGGCAATAACACCAGCAATTAAATTATAAAGACCAACTATTTTTGATAACTTCACTTTGTCAGGTACACGGCGTTCATTGAATCCTGATAAGAGCCAAGTGTATTGTTTTACTCCGATGAAATAAGCTAGTGCAAATGAAATGATGGCTAGTATGAATAATGATGGCGAAGCGAAGAGAGTCATTGAGAACACCTCCGTTAAAGGGCTATAAATAAATTATAGTGTAAATGTTATAATTTAACAAAATACATTTTTGATTTTAAGTTTATAAAAAATGAGATATTTACGATGAAGGGAGATTACATATGAATATTTCGGAATTCCAGCAATATGTATCGAGTTTCAGTAAAGAAAAAGGCTTTCAAGATACAACAATTGAAGAGCGTACGATGTATGCGATGGCGGAATTAGGTGAATTAGCGGAAGTTATATTAAAGCGTGATAAAATACAAGATTCGAAAAGAGAGATTGGTTTAGAAATGTTTGATGTAATTTGGAATGTATGTGATTTAGCAAACAAGTTAGAAATTGATTTAGAGAAGGCGTTTGAAGAAAAAATGATGATTAATAAAAAACGTGAATGGTAAAAGGAAGGTTAAAGAGCGCACAAAATTTTGTGCGCTTTTTATTAATGGTATGAAAAATATGTAAAAAAGATGGAACAAACATTTGAGACGAATTGTCTAATATAGGAAATAACTATTTAGTTTGAAAGAAAGGGTGGAGAAAATGAAAAAGAGTATATTATTAAAAGTAGGGTTATGTGTAAGTTTACTAGGAGCAATTCAATTTGTTAGTGTAATATCTCCAGTACAAGCAGAACGAACGGTAGAGAAAAAAGTAATAAAGAATGAGACAGGAACTATTTCAATTTCTCAGTTAAACAAAAATGTATGGGTTCATACTGAGTTAGGTTATTTTAATGGAGTAGCAGTTCCTTCGAACGGTCTAGTTCTTACTACTTCTAAAGGGTTAGTGCTTGTCGATTCTTCTTGGGATGATAAGTTAACGAAGGAATTAATAGAGATGGTAGAAAAGAAATTTAAGAAGCGCGTAACGGATGTTATTATTACACATGCGCATGCTGATCGAATTGGCGGAATTAAAACGTTGAAAGAAAGAGGCATTAAAGCGCATAGTACAGCATTAACTGCGGAACTAGCAAAGAAAAATGGATATGAAGAGCCACTTGGAGACTTACAAACAATTACGAATATGAAGTTTGGAAATATAAAAGTAGAAACGTTCTATCCAGGGAAAGGGCATACAGAAGATAATATTGTCGTATGGTTACCGCAATACAACATTTTAGCTGGAGGCTGTTTAGTGAAATCTGCGGAAGCTAAAGATTTAGGGAATGTTGCTGATGCATATGTAAATGAATGGTCCACATCGATTGAGAATGTGTTGAACCGATATGGAAATATGAACTTAGTAGTGCCTGGTCATGGAGAAGTAGGGGACAGAGGATTACTTTTACATACATTGGATTTGTTGAAATAAGAAACTGTGGGAATATAAAAGCGAGGAGAAATAATTTTCTCCTCGCTTTCTTCTAACTATATTTAAATGCGAAGCTATCAATTATGCCTGCATAAGTTACTGAGATTTTAATTCCAAGTATACAAATACCAGTACCGTCATAATTGCTATAACAACGTAAGTAACATCAAGCATTATAAGTGTCTTTAAAGTTTCAGTCATCCTAATTCACCCCTGGTATGAAAATATAACATAATCTCTTATCAATCAGTTAAGAGATTATAAAGATAACAATGCACATGAAATTTCTTAAGTATTTTCTATATAAATATATCATATAAATAATGTAAAAAATGTTAAGATGGTGTAAATGTATTGTAAATAAAGAGGTTTCCTATAAAATCTTTAATCAAAAAATTGATAGTTCTTCAAAATGAAAAAACGCTATTCTTTCTGTTGAATGATAGAATAGTGTTTTTGTATGCTTATTAGTTGCTAATAGTTCTCTAAATCAATTATCTAGCTATTTGAAAGCATCAACAAAGTTGTCCATTTTTCTGTATGTTTTTTTGATGTCAATAAAAATATTATGTCAACAATATGAACTGTCACAAATTTATATATATTATTGTGATTGATATCACATCCCTTTTTCTCAATGAGTATTATGCTTAATTTGTAACGAATGATTGGGAGAGGGTGGGATGATATGTTTTGTTATCAATGTGAACAAACGCCAACAGGCGGATGTAAAGTGATGGGTGTTTGTGGTAAGAATGAAACAATTGCAAGTTTACAAGATACGATTGTGTTTGGATTAAAAGGAATTGCTGCTTATCGTACTCATGCTGCTCAGCTAGGGTATACAGATGCATTTGTAGATGCTACAACTCAAGAAGCGCTATATATGACATTAACAAATTCTAACTTTAATGAACAAGAACATATTGATATGGCTATGAAAGTAGGGAAATCGGCTTTACGAGTAATGGAGTTATTAGATGAGGCACATACGAATCACTTTGGTGTTCCGGAGCCTGTTCAAATTACGCAGAACCATGTAGAAGGTAAGGCAATTGTAGTTACTGGTCATAATTTATTTGCATTAGAAGAGTTATTAAAGCAAACAGAAGGAAAAGAAATTAATATTTATACGCATTCTGAAATGCTACCAGCACACGGATATCCACAACTGAAAAAATATAAACATTTAAAAGGAAACATCGGTAAGGCATGGTATGATCAACGACGCCTTTTCGAAAAATTTACAGGTGCCATATTAGCTACAACGAACTGTGTTATGCCAATTAAAGGATCATACTCTGATCGATTCTTTTCATATGATATTGCAGGTTTAGAGGGTGTACAAAAAATTGAAAATGATGATTTTGCACCATTGATTCAAAAAGCGCTTGAACTTCCAGAAGTACATATGGAGTCGGATGAGCAGTTAGTAACAGGGTTTCATCATAATACAGTATTATCATTAGCTCCGGAAATTATTAATGCAGTAAAAGAAGGAAAGATTAAGCGTTTCTTTGTCATCGCAGGTTGTGATGCTCCGGGAAAAGGCGGAGAATATTATCGTGAATTAGCAACGTCGCTTCCGCCAGAAACGGTTATTTTAACAACTTCTTGCGGGAAATTCCGCTTTAATGATGTGAGTTATGGTGTTGTACCTGGTACGGAGATTCCGCGTTACATTGATTTAGGACAATGCAATAATTCAATTTCTACAGTGAAAATAGCGGCCGCTTTAGCAGATGCTTTCCAATGTGAAGTGAATGAATTGCCAGTAAGTATTGTCTTATCATGGTTTGAACAAAAAGCGGTTGCTATTTTACTTGGGCTATTTAGCCTTGGTATTCAAGATATTCGCATTGGTCCAAAGGCACCTGAATTTATTTCACCTGGTGTGCTTGATGTATTACAAGAGACATTCGGTTTAAAACTAATTACAACCGCAGCAGAAGATATGAATATGATGTTATCGTAACAAAAAGGATGTCCTATATGTAGAGTTGACTTTATAAAGAGTTTGTATGTATTCGCAAGCTCATGTATTAGATGCACAGGTGCATTAGTAGAAGAACAAAAAAAATGATCCGTCTTTTTAATAAGGAGAGCTATCTACATTCATTAACTTCGGAATATTATAACGCCCAAAATAAAAATACGGAATTTTTGTTTTGGGTATTTCCTTTTCTTAGCTGGATAGGTATGTGGTGAGATTTCTTAAGAAGAAAATAGGCAGTATCCAATAGATAATAGCGGATTTAAGAAAAAATTTAAAAATCGAGTTGACATTACATCTACATAGTCATACAATGTAGATGTAATAAGTAATACTGAATAGTGAGGTTTCTCAAAAGCTATTCAGTAAAAATTAGCCTTAGTACTCTGTGATACTGAATATAAGTCAGACAGAATAGGGGGTAAAGGAGGATCAGAATATGGAGAATTTAACTGAAATGTTGAAAGGTTCGCTGGAAGGATGTGTTCTGGAAATCATTAGCCGCCGTGAAACTTATGGCTATGAGATTACCCGCCACCTGAATGAGCTTGGGTTTACTGAAGTCGTGGAAGGAACGGTCTATACCATCCTTGTGCGATTAGAGAAGAAAAAACTTGTGAATATTGAAAAGAAACCGTCAGACATGGGACCGCCTCGCAAGTTTTATTCACTAAATGAGGATGGCCGTCAGGAGCTTGAATTATTTTGGAGAAAATGGGATTTTGTATCATCAAAAATTAACGTCTTGAAGTCAAACTAGCCTCATAAGATTAAATATTCGGCCGATATTTTGGGAGTTTCTTGTTCTGCTTTATAAAAAAGGAGGAAAAATAATATGTTGGAAATGTTCAAAAAATTAATTGGTGATAAAAAAGAGTACAAAATGATGATGGCACGGGTTGGAGCTCTGCCAGAGGACTATCAGTTTGTGTTTAAGAAAATTCAAAACTACATGTGGAATTTCTCAGCTGGTAACGGGATGGATATGCTACACATACAGTATGAACTAATCGATTTGTTTGAAGCCGGTGCGGCGGAAGGAAGACAAGTGCTAGAAATCACTGGGGAGGACGTGGCATCCTTTGCTGACGAACTAGTGGCAAACGCTAAAACTTATGTTTCCAAGTATCGTGAAGATTTGAATGAAAGTATCATGAAGCAATTGAGAAAAAAATAAATGCAACAGGTAATACCGACTGATTAGCTGGTTACAAATGTGAATTGACGCCATTGCTATTCAGTTATATTTTTAAATCAGTACTAAGTAATACGGATTATCAGTAATACTAAATAGAGGGTGTAGGCAGTCTATCTTTACAAAACATTTTTTAAGGAGGAAAAAAGCATGACCAATACAGCGATTTCTGTAAAAGGATTAAAAAAATCCTTTAAAGATAAGGAAGTGTTAAAAGGGGTAGATTTTGAAGTGCAGCGTGGCTCCATTTTCGCACTGCTGGGCTCAAATGGAGCGGGCAAGACGACGATAGTCAATATCCTCTCGACGCTGATGAAGCAAGATGGCGGCGAAGTAGGTATTTGTGGTTTTGACGTTCAGCGTCAACCGGATCATGTTCGTCAAAGTATCAGTCTGACAGGGCAGTTTGCAGCTTTAGACGGAATGCTCACGGGGAGAGAAAACTTGATAATGATTGCCAATTTGCGTGGAGTTTCTAGTCCTGCTCAAGTCGCTGATAATTTGCTTGCAAGATTCAGCCTGACTGATGCAGCCAACCAGAGGGCAGACCAGTATTCAGGTGGGATGAAGCGCCGGCTTGATATCGCCATGAGCTTGATCGGGACGCCAGCAGTCATTTTTCTCGATGAACCGACGACAGGGCTTGACCCTGAAGCGCGTATTGAAGTGTGGGATACCGTCAAGGAACTTGCCGGCGGCGGCACAACCATCTTGCTCACGACCCAGTACCTCGAGGAAGCCGAACAACTGGCGGACCGTATCGCTATCTTGCATGGCGGAAAAATTATTAAGACTGGTACTCTTACAGAACTTAAAGAGATGTTCCCGCCAACAAAAGTGGAGTATATCGAGAAGCAGCCGACATTGGAAGAAATTTTCCTTGCGATTATTGGCAAAAAGGAGGAGATGTAAATGAAGAGCAAAACAGGGGTATTATTAGGGCGCTTAATGCGCAACATCATGCGCAGTCCAGATACAATTATTACGGTAGCGATTACGCCGATTATGATGATGCTGTTGTTTGTCTACGTATTTGGCGGCGCCATAAAGACAGGAACGGATAACTACGTCAATTATTTATTGCCGGGAATCTTGCTGATGGCTATCGCATCCGGTGTCGCTTACACTTCCGTACGGTTGTTTACGGATGTAAAGAGCGGGCTGATGGCACGTTTCATTACTATGCCTATTAAGCGTTCGTCGGTATTATGGGCTCACGTATTAACATCACTTGTTGCTAATGTGCTTACTATCGTGGTGGTTATTCTTGTTGCGCTCTTAATGGGCTTCCGTTCCAGTGCTAATATTCTGGATTGGCTCGCGGTAGCTGGAATACTCGGGATGTTTACGCTGGCGCTGACATGGTTGGCTATCATTCCTGGGTTGACAGCGAAGTCTATGGAAGGGGCGACAGCCTACTCGTACCCACTAATTTTTCTGCCCTTTATTAGTTCGGCCTTTGTTCCTACCGAAACTATGCCAAAAATTGTTCGTGCGTTCGCTGAAAACCAGCCTGTGACTTCAATCGTGAATGCGATTCGTGCCCTCTTATATGAAGGGACTGTTGGCAACGATATTTGGATTGCACTTGCTTGGTGTGTGGGCATTATGGTTATCGCTTACTTCTTCGCCGGCAAAGCATTTAAACGTCAGTTAGGGTAACACCACCAGTTCGGTGCACAATGGCAACTAAACCTTCTGGAATAATATATATATGGGAAAATGGATTTAAATCACATTAATCTTAGTTATTGCTATAATTGTTAGTATTCTTACTGGTTATGCAGTTGGTACGTAAGTAGGTTCAGACGTTGAGAAAAAGCAGACTGAGAGAGTTAAAAGGGAAGAGATAATATTTTGACCTCAATTCTAATTGCCATATAATAAATGCAATTTTTATACATGAAAAGCCCACCTATTTCCGTAGGTGGGCTATATCTTTACTACACAATTCGAAAGTATACTCTCTTTTTCTAAATATGTAATTATGCATATTTAGAAAAAACTACACTTAATAAATATTACATATAGTAAATGGAAACTTATGGTGTAATTCTTTTAACAGGCTCAACATGATAACCATTATATAAGGTGCGTAGGCTCCTTTGGAAAAGTTCTTCTTTTCTGAAAAATGAATATTAATTCGTTATATGTAATAAAAATTCGTGAAAATGATTTTATGTTTTCTAAATTTATTCCTTTACATCAATGTGTATTATTTATTACAACAGCTTCATGTCAAAGATAAGATGTGAAAGCAAAGGGAAATATAAGTATCTTTATAACGAGTTCCTAATATAATCAATGTGTTAACGAAAGGAACTCTGTATTATGTTTATTTTTCTATTAACTAATACAGCTTCAAAAAATAGACACAATTGATACATACCAATTGTAATTTATTATCTATTCATAATTCTGTTTATTCTGTCTTTCTAAAAATAAAAAAATATTAGACTCGCAAATATAAACGTTATAATGAGGGCGTCGAGAGGTAACCGATTACCTACGAAGAAAATATCAAACATTTTAAAATTGGACAGACTGAAACGATTAATTACAGAAAGGTGTGTGACCAGAAGGGGGATTTCTTCAAAATAGTTTAGTAGCAGTGGACATCGTATTAGCTGGTGTAAACAATATCATCAATGGAAGTATAGGGTTGGAGGATAAATGCCTCGCACATTAAGAGAGACAGCTTTAGGTGGAATCGTTTACAATATGGTGCATCAAGTAAGCGGTTCATTTTTTAAGAATGGTCTATATTCTTAAGCCTAAAAAGAGACGTAAAAATAGGATACAAGGGGGATTTATTATATGAATGGGAATACTGCAAAAAAAATAGAATTTCAAGCTGAAAATACTGCAGTGAAAAATGAGAAATATCTAGATCCTAAAAAGTGGCATAAACAAGATACTACCTGGGCATTGAGCCTTTTTGGAACAGCAATTGGAGCAGGGGTGCTCTTTTTACCGATTAATGCAGGTTCAGGTGGTTTATTATCATTACTACTAATTACATTGCTTGCATATCCAGTTATGTATTACTCACATAGGGCACTTGCTAAAATGATTTACACTTCTAATTCTGCTGATGAGGGGATTACAGGCACAATAAGAGAGTATTTCGGAAATAAGGCAAGTATCATTTTTAACATCGTATATTTCGGCTCAATTTATACAATCGTATTGATGTATTCGGTTGCGCTTACAAATACCGCAAGTAGTTTTATCGTGCATCAATTGCACATGCCGGAGCCTCCAAGGGCCATTTTATCTCTTGTATTAGTGCTCGGCCTTATTGCTATACTAAATTTTGGTCAAGATATTACTGTGAAAATCATGAGTATGCTCGTATATCCTTTCATAGCTTCTCTACTTTTCATCGCAATATCTTTAATTCCACAGTGGAATACGTCAATGCTTAGCTTTTCAAGTGTTTCTACTGCTTCAACAGGAACAGGATATTTTGGAACGATATTAATGATTTTACCAATCATCGTATTCTCATTTAATCATTCACCTATGATTTCATCATTTGTTGTGAAACAGAAGGCTACGTATGGAATAGAAGCTACTGATGCTAAATGTGCACAAATACAAAAAGTTTGTTATATCATGACATTCGTTGTAGTTATGTTCTTCGTTTGGAGTAGTACACTGAGTTTGACTCCAGAGGATTTAAAAATGGCAAAAGAGCAAAACTTATCAATCCTTTCATATCTTGCTAATGAGCTTAATTCGCCTGTAATCACTATTGCAGCTCCAATCATTGCTTTTGTGGCTATTACAAAGTCTTTCCTTGGCCATTATATAGGAGCATTTGAGGTAATGCGTGACGTGATTATGAAGTTCGGTAAAACACGTGGAAAAGTTATTGAAGAAAAAACAATTAAGACAATGATCCTTACTTTTGTCGTATTAACATGCTGGTTTGTCGCTTATACAAATCCAAGTATTCTTGGAATTATTGATTCTCTGAGCGGTCCATTAGTTGCTGCTATCTTATGTCTATTACCGATGTATGCGATTAGTAAAGTACCAGTACTAGCTAAATACAAAGGGAAAATGAGCAATGTATTTGTCATTGTTGTAGGTATACTTACTGTCCTAGCAAGTATTAAGTCATTATTCTAATTCGCTATTGTTAGTTCAAGTGCTAAAATAGTGGGATATGAAAAAAGAATGAAAGAGATTATGGATAAGATACGTCCATATTCTAATTTTAAACAAGCTGTTTTATGAGGGTTAAACTCTAATATAAAAAGACATGAACAAAGATTAGTTCATGTCTTTTTTTTGTGTTGGCGTTATTCTTAGAAGAGCGTTTCAAGTAGCGGTAGCGAATAAAATGTTTTTACTAGGTATTTAAATAGAGGTAACTGGCATCTAGTCAAACTCAATATTATTTTGGGTTTAACTGGCCACTGCTTATGGGCAGTATAAACATAATCTCTCTTTTAAACCTTCTAACACTTCTTCAGGAACTTCCCTGATTTTGATATCTTTACCTAGGAAAAGTAGCCAATTTGTTATTTCTATCAATTCATCGAGATTGTTAACATTGATAAAAGTTTTTAGAATGGCTGTGGATTGGTAAGGATTTGTATAGGAAATAGAAATTTTTATAGGATGATATTTTTTGAACTGGGTAATCGCTTTTGGACCAAGTTCAAGTACAAGGTTGATTGCTTCGTCCCTCTTACTTAGTTTTTCTGAAATTTTTTTCTTACTTAATCTGTTTTTCGGCGTATAGGTTTCGACATTAATGAGATGATCAACGAGAAACATCTTCTTTTTTTCTTCTTTTATGTCAAAGCCTTCAATTATCCAATGGCTTTTTTCTTGATAAAGGTGCAGTAGATAAATTGGATAAAACTTGGTTTCCTCCTCTTCTTTTACGGTAATCAATAAATGGCTATCTAAAAGAAGGATTTGGATGAGTTTTTCTAACATAGGATGGGGGAGGTCAGAAAGCTCAAGTAGGTCAGGATTATGAGGGTTAGTCCCTTCAAAAAGCAAGATTTGATTTAAAAGAACAAGGTCATCCTGTTGGATTTCTGAGATGAGTCCTAGTAGTTTTTCGGCTAAAGACTGACGACTCTTTAGATAGGGAAGTTGTTGATTTCTTGTGGCCATAAAGGCAATAAAAAGAGCTTTGACCTCATTATCAGTAAAGCGAACAACGGGCAAGATAGAGTTATGCATGACAAAATATCCTCCATCCCTGCCAACTTCAGCGACGAGCGGCATCCCCATGGCTTCAATTTCTCTAATGTCTCTAATAGCTGTCGATCGTGAGATGTTAAATTCTCGTATGATTTCAGAAATTGTAAAGTGGGAGCGGTTGTTAATATAGCGCATGATCGTATTAATCCGTTCAACTTTTTTCATGTTGGTCTCCTAAACAGTATCATTTTTTGACATGATTTAAAGATATTATAAACTCATCAAGTGAAAAGATAAATCGTTTGATCAATTTAAAAGTGAGGAAGGTTTTAAATATGAAAAATTATACAATAGAAGAAAAAGATAGCTTTATCGTGTTAGGTATTGGAACTGAACTTAAGAGCCACTATACAGACTTTGCGGGCATAAACAAGGAAAAGGCAGACTTTTGGCTGGCTGTCGAACAAGATGGAAGGTTGGACACTTTAAAAGCTTTAGCTACAAATGATTACATTTTTTCTGTGAGTGAAGCGGTGAATAACAAGATGATGTATTACGCTGGTGTCATGACAGAGGAAACGATACAAGAAGAGTCTAGAGTTATCCAGTTTCCGAGGGGAGAATACCTAGTAGTTAAAGGGGAAGGCGATACAGCTGAGGAGCTAAGTAATAAGCTTACTGGTATTGCATTTGGTCAAGCATTAGCAGAAGTAAAAGATTTTTCCTATGTTGGTGGGCCAAATACAATAGTTGAGATGGGGCAGCGAAACGGCTTAGTATTTGGTGAAATATGGATTCCAGTTGTTAGGAAGTAAAGTATTAAAAGGAGAGATGGAATTGTCCGATATCGTTGGTTTTAAAAACGTAACTACAGATGGCATGGAGTCTTCACCTGTAGCAGAAGCACTTGCTGGTTTACGTGCCCATGAAGCACGTTACTTTATGAATAAATACAAGCATGAATTTACGGTTGTACCAGCTAGTGAAAGCGAGAAGACTCTTGATTATGTGAACCGCATTTTGAAAGAAGAACGTGATATTGAGTTTGCGGAAAAACCTTTAGAAACATCGTGTTTTCAAGTGGAAAATATTAAATTTGCCTATGTCTTCTATGAGGATGGTCTTGCAGTCAACGTCATGTATACGTTGGATAACCCAAAGAAGCGGGCTGTTGGATTTAAGCTTTCTGAGGGAATGGAGATACCAACGGAGTTAGTAGAGAAGTTTAAGTTTGCTAGACAGAAGTCTAAACTTGCTGGAACAATTCGAGGTTCGTTTTTTGTAATTAAAGGAGAATATATTGCAAGTTGAAGAATCAGTCATTTGTTGTATTGAGTTATTCTTTTAAAAGGCGCGATTAAGGCTAACAATCTTGAATTGTTAGCCTTTTTTTACATAAGTAAATAATATTTACAGTCTGCTACACACTACGTTCTTATAAAATGAAACAAAGGGAAATTACTGTAAGGGGGTGGTGGGGTGAGCAAAAAAAGGCTATTTGAGTTATTCTTAGTAACTTTTGCTTTACTATTCCTTCATGTAAGCGCATTTACTAATGAAAAATTGAATGATAAATTTGGTAACTTTACCTTCTTTGTTGTATTTCTCATGTTTTATATCAACGTTGCATTTATAGAACGGTATTTTGATGATATACAAAAGTGGATTCGAAATATCACATTTCTTCTTGCCCTGTTAGTAGTAACTTTAATATCACTATGGATAGGTTACTTTTAAAACCTTGTGATCACGAAAGTCCCCCAGTTTTAAAAAATGGAGGACTTTTCATAGTCTTCTAAATACAGTGAATCCCGATAATAATACGCTATGTTAACCTTATATGAATAGGCATACATTAATCTTTTTCTCCTCAATCATGATAAAATGGACGATAAGAAATTTATGTAAGGTAAAGGGGTGGAAGATTCATGGTCAGTTTTAGCACTTTGCTAGCTTTTGCAATTGTTTCACTTAGTATGGTTTGTTCACCTGGGCCTAACATGATTTATCTCATTTCTCGCTCGATTACGCAGGGGCGTATGGCAGGATTCATTTCTCTTTTGGGTATCATGCTTGGCTTCATAATTTATATAATTGCAACAATGTTCGGACTTACAGCCCTTTTCCTAGCTGTTCCGTCTCTCTATGAAGCAGTTAAGTGGGCAGGTGCTGCTTACTTACTCTGGCTCGCATGGAATTCGATTAAGCCTGGTGCTACATCTATTATGGAACCTCGTACTATTGCTATTGAGCCGCCACGGAAATTATTTTTAATGGGACTTATGACAAATCTGCTGAATCCTAAGATTGCTATTTTGTATGTGTCACTTCTACCTCAATTTGAAGATCCTGAGAAAGGATCGTTGCTTCTACAAGGTGCAGTTCTGGGCTTTACACAAATAACGGTTAGCTTTATAGTCAACCTCCTAATTGTATTTACAGCAAGTAGAGTTGCCAAATGGTTTGGCACACGCCCAACGTGGCTGCGAGTGCAGCGTTGGCTTATGGCAAGCGTCTTGACAGGTCTTGCTGTACGTCTTGCTTTTGAACGTCGACAGTAAGAGTCTTCTTGGGGAAAGTTACTATCTTTTTGGAACGATTGTAAGGGGAATAAGAATGATATTAAAAATAAAGCCAGCTACTGTATGTTCTTACTTTTACCTAACGTTTTTTCAAAAATGCTAGTAGATGCTGTTTCTTTTTTTAGAGGATACGGTAGGAATACCGTATTTTTTATTATAGGGGAATTTTGTTTTGTTAGCTTGAGAGCAATGTGAAACCTAAAATAATATGATCATATTATTTTAGGTACTTTTTTTATAATATAACCATATTATAAAGAGGAGGGGGAGATGAATGCCTAAAATAGTTGATCAAATACAAAGGAAGAATGAGATAGCCACCGCTACTTGGCGTGTAATATTAGAAAAAGGTATTGATAAAGCTTCCATACAGCAAATCGCTGATGAAGCGAACATGTCGGTTGGCCTTGTTCAGCATCATTTTTCGTCTAAAAATGCATTAATTTACTATGCAATGAATTTAGTATTGAATCGAATGGAAGAACGGGCGAAAACTCGTACAAGTGAATTTAAGGGAACGAAAGAAGAAGCACTTAGAAGGTTAATGAAATTTATTATTCCTTCTAATAAAGAAGAAATGTTGGAAGGTAAGGTTTGGATTACATTTCTAGGGATATCTTTTAGTTCCCCGAAACTTATTGAACTTCGGAAGAAAATGGATGATCATACGAGATACCTTATGGGAATCATTCTAGATTTAATGGAGGATCTAGGCTATGTCACACAAGGTTACAATAGAGATTTTGAATTAGAAATACTGTATGGATTTATCGATGGACTAGTAATCCATGTTCTTCAAAAGCCAGAATTGTATCCAGAAGAAAAAGTAAATCAACTTATTGAGTATTATTTAATAGAAAAAAAGAAGGATTGATCGCATGAATAAAGTTTTCATTATTATTCTTGTAGTCGTTATTGTATTGATTCTTAGGCAGCTTATCCCTAAGAAAGTAGATAGCTTTGATCTACTCGGTATACCAATCATGGCTATAATTAGAACTTATATCGGTCTTCCAAATAGATTGGATTTTATAATAACAATTGAATTAATTAGCTTGCTTATATTAGGAGCGATAGTTGGTTATTGGCAAGCTAAGAGGGTGAAAGTTTTTCATCATAACAATCAATTATGTAGTGTTGGAGGCTATTCGTATATTATTGGATGGATTATTATGCTTTTGGGAAGGATTGTTATTTTATTGTTGTTCAACCTTAATTCTCTCGTATCAACATTTCATGCGGGACAGGAACAGTTTACGAGTGAAGTAATTAAAGTTCTTTCGCACGCTGGAGATTGGTTAATATGGTCTACTATTCTTGCATCTTCCATCATGTATACTGTCACCTTATATAAGGATCACACGGATATCAAGAAATTAATACATGATCGTTTTAAAGAAATAAAACAACGAATAAAATATTAATTTAACTAATTGTTGTTATATGGGCCATTGCCACATGCCCATCAACTTAAGAAAACAAATTAGCCCCAAAACGAAAAAATGAGCTTTTTTGTTACAAATTAGCACAAAATCTCGTTCTGGGGATAGCTGTATTTTCTTAGCTTAATAGCGATAATACAAAATGATTACAACAGTATTAACAGGGCGCTTTTTTAAGTACAGGAGATTATTAACAGGTGGAGAAAATGTTGAAGATGTACAGACAGATAAACATAGTCCATATGAACAAAATGAATTGCAGCAAACCCTAGAAAAGTACGATTCGAAGAAATTTGAGTTATAAAAAGAAAATAGATAAATATAGTGAAAATAGATAAATTGACAAGAGAAAAGCACTTTGTGTATATCACAGGTGCTTTTTATTTTCATTTTGATATAGGGCTTGAATTAAATTTTTACAATAAAATATATAAGGTAAAAAGGGGGGAGTTCATTGCACAAAGTTATTTATGGAATATTAATTTTAATTTATACTTTGTATTCATTTTTTGTAAGTGATGGAAGTGAAGTAAGGTTTATTATGCTGTTAACTATAGTACTTATCTTTTCTGTAGTTTTAGAAAAAGGAAATGCAAACAAAACGACTGATTAAAGGTCGTTTTGTTTGCATTTTTTAAATTGGATATTAAAGTCCAGATGTTTTAGGGATAGCACCGAATCGCCATCAAGCTTAAAGAACGATTTATCCCCAAACAATAAATACGAACAACATGCATAAAATTTTCGTTCTGGAGGTGGTATGAGATTTTGATTTGATGGAGATTTGACGCTACCCCTATAAAGGTATAGTTTTCGTACTTTCATATACAATCATGTCACTTAAGTAATGTGAGCGTCGCTGCTATTACATTGTCCACAAATGAACGTTGGGGGCGAGATTTCATCATAACCGTTAGACCGATTAACGATACAATCAGTGCCTGTGCCAAAGACTTTGCATCTGTGTTGACTTCCAGCTCACCTGATTGAATTCCTCGTTCGATCGTCTCCTGAAAAATGACGGCGAGGTACATTTGATGTTCTCTGGTCAAAATTTCAAATCTCTCATCATGAGGTGCTAGTTCAACCATTGTATTGATACAAAAACAACCTTTACTAAGATCCCCTGCGTATTCTTCATTGACGACATCGGCAAAGAAAATAGAAAATGCCTCTTTTACAGAGGAGTGACTTTGAAGCCTATTTCGTATATCAGAGGCCCGAGACATTGTATACCTGCGAAGTGCGGCTTCAAACAATTCTTTCTTATCTCCAAAAGCCGAATAAATACTAGGGCGTTGAATGCCCATTCTAGAAGTAAGATCACTTAATGAGGTAGCCTCATATCCCTTCTCCCAAAATAACTGCATTGCTGCATCTAAAACTTGATCCTCATCAAATTCACGAGTTCTTGCCATTAAGAATTCTCCTTCTCAAACTTTGATTTTATTAATTGTTTTAGGATAGGTGTGTAGGTAATTACAATTGTTTTTTTTTTGTTACCAAACAGTATGTAATTAATTATATAATTAGCCCTTCTTCATGTCAAATCAAGCTCCATTCATTTAATGCAACATTAACTTTAGTGAAAAAAACGTTGACATCATGAATGAGGCTAAGTTATATTTACCAGTAATCATATTGTACTGAACAGTACGTTATGATCGAAAATCTAATGTGATTGGAGGTTAAGGTATGTTTAAAACAGAGACAAATATAGAAGATGATCCACTCTACACTAAGATAAGTCATAAATCTTCCATAACAAAACCTAATTTGAATCAACAGCCATCCATGTCTCACGCTTTGGCATTATTGTTTGCGACTGCCTGTGGAATGTCTGTTGCCAATATTTACTTTGCACAGCCGTTGCTTGATCAACTATCTAATGAGTTTAGTATTAACCATTCCATTATTGGTATTGTTATTACCGTTACACAAATTTTTTATGGAGTGGGCTTACTGCTACTCGTACCACTTGGAGATTTGCTAAACCAGCGACGTCTAATTGTCGGTCAGATGCTATTATCTACAACAGCTCTGGTTATAGTTGGTACTGCTTCCTCCAGCATGGTACTTTTCGCAGGTATGGCTTTGGTGGGTCTGCTTGCAGTTGTGACACAGACTCTCGTGGCGTTTGCAGCGACCATCGCTTCCCCTACAGAAAGAGGACGTGTCGTTGGCATTGTAACAAGTGGGATTGTTATTGGCATACTTCTTGCACGTACTTTTGCTGGTATATTAACAGATGTTGCGGGATGGCGTTCTGTATATCTATTTTCTGCTGCGCTCATGCTTTTGATGGTTTTTATGTTTATAAAGATGTTGCCCAATGTTGAGCGCGAGGTAAAATCGCTATCTTACCCTCAGTTGATTAGATCGGTGCTTGCTTTGTTTATTCAAGAACGAACGTTACGCGTTCGCTCTGTTCTAGCCATGCTGATTTTTGCTGATTTCAGCATTTTGTGGACTTCACTAGTACTGCCACTTAGTACACCTCCAATTGCTCTATCTCATAGTGCAATTGGCGCATTCGGTCTTGTAGGTGTGGCTGGAGCCTTAGCTGCGGCACGGGCAGGGAAATTAGCCGATCAAGGTTACGGACAACGAACGACAGGTATTGCTTTAGCTCTATTATTGATTTCATGGTTGTTCATCAGTTATATAGAGCAGTCATTAATCGCATTAGTGATAGGGATAGTTCTACTTGATTTGGCCGTACAGGCAATACATGTCACGAATCAAACCATGATCCTTCCATTGCATACAGAAGCACGGAGTCGACTTACTGCTGGATATATGGTGTTTTATTCTATCGGCAGTGCTGGTGGTTCAATTGCGTCGACTCAAATATACGCACACTTTGGCTGGGGAGGGGTTTCCTTACTCGGAGCCTCTGTCAGTGCTTTCGCTCTTCTTTTTTGGGCTATGACCAGACGAGTTAAGATTTCATGAAATAAACGTGTGTTAGCCAATATGAGAAACACGTTACTACCATAAAGGAAATGATTAATTTTTTTGACTTAAAATCTAATTGGACTAGGAGAGATAACAAATGGAAATAGGTATTACGTCTTTTGTAGAAACGAAACCAGATGTACATAGTGGTGAAGTGATAAGCCACGCACAGCGATTACGTGAAGTTGTTGAAGAAATCGTTCTTGCTGATCAAGTAGGACTTGATGTGTTTGGTGTTGGTGAGCACCATAGGAAGGATTATGCAGCATCCTCTCCAGCGATGGTTCTATCAGCCGCGGCACCACAAACGAAAAAGATACGGCTCGCGAGTGCAGTAACTGTGCTTTCTTCAGCTGATCCTGTGCGCGTTTTTCAGGATTTTTCTACACTGGATGGCATCTCAAATGGACGCGCAGAGATTATGGCGGGTCGCGGTTCCTTTATCGAATCTTTTCCATTGTTTGGCTATAACTTGAAAGACTATGAAGAACTGTTTGAAGAACATTTGGACCTACTGCTCAAAATACGTCAGTCCGAAAAAGTGACTTGGGAAGGCGGACATAGACCAGCAATCAATAATTTAGGTGTGTATCCAAGACCTGTTCAAAATCCTTTACCGATATGGGTTGGTAGTGGTGGGAATCAGGAATCTGCTATCCGTGCCGGTTTTCTGGGATTACCACTTATGCTGGCGATTATTGGTGGTAGCCCAATGCACTTTGCACGAATTGTACAGCTATATAAGAAAGCGGCGGCTCACGCTGGTCATGATGTATCAAAACTTCAGGTGGGATCTCATTCAATTGGATTTGTTGGAGAGAATACGGAATTAGCAGCAGATACATTTTTCCCTTCCACTCAGGCAGGCATGAATAAACTTGGTAAAGAGCGGGGGTGGCCTTATTATGATCGTTCCAGCTTTGATGCTGCACGAAGTTTTGAAGGGGCGTTGTATGTTGGTGATCCAGATACAGTCGCTGAAAAAATCATACATCTTCGTAAGCATGTAGGGATTACACGCTTTATGATGTATGTACCATTAAGTACCATGCCACATGATCAAGTCATGCGTGCCATAGAATTGCTTGGAACAGAAGTTGCCCCTCGTGTACGAGAGGAAATTGCCAAATGGGAAGCTGAAGGAGAACAGGAGACACATCTATTCCGTTAATCATTCCATAAGAATTGAATCAAGTCTCATTATTTACCTGGAGGAATTTATATGAAAATTGACAGTCGAGTATTACCAGAATTAAAACAGGCTTTCTCACAATTTCCAGGCTTTCAATTAGAGGAGAATTTAGAGTCGAGTCGAAGTCTCTTGTCGAATCCACATTTGGAAAAATCAGAACTTGTACACATGACCAAGCGAATGATTCCTCGCGCTGCCGGCGAGATGTTAGTTAAAGTTTACGAACCAGTTGAGAACAATCTTGATAAACTTCCAGCTATGCTGTGGATTCACGGTGGTGGATACGTAATGGGACACCCTGATATGGACGATGTTTTGTGTGAACGCTTTGTTCAGACTGCTAAATGCGTTGTTGTGTCTGTCGATTATCGACTTGCTCCCGAACATCCTTATCCAGCGGCTATCGAAGATTGTTATGCAGGCTTGGTTTGGATGACAAATGAGGCAGACTCGCTTGGCATTGATGTGAATCGAGTTGCGATCGCCGGTGCAAGTGGAGGCGGTGGACTAACAGCAGCGCTTGCGTTAATGGCTCGGGATAAAGGAGGTCCATCTATTATTTTTCAGATGCCGCTGTATCCGATGCTTGATAGCCACAACATAACACCATCAAGCTATGAGATTATAGAAGACAATGCAACATGGAATAGATCAAACAATTTAACGGCTTGGAATATGTACTTGGGAAAGAAGAACGATACTAACGAACCATCTCCCTATGCCGTACCTTCGAGAGCAGACAACTTAGCAGGACTACCGCCAACTTATACATGTGTAGGTCAACTCGATTTATTCCGAGATGAAATTATTGAATATGTAACACGACTTGCACAAGCAGGAGTAGATGTTGAATTTCATCTCTACCCCGGCTGCTTCCATTGCTTTGAAGTACTTGTGCCTGAAGCCGAAGTGAGTCAGCGTGCCAGTCAGAATTATTTTGATGCGATGGCACGGGCGCTTCATCCATAACTTATCTTAGTTCAGTCATCGGGGTGTTCAACTGAAGGCATGAGTGATAGCTCTAAATTTATTCGATGAGTAGAGATTACAGAAAGAAGTACAAATAGTGCCACCATATACTTTAAATTTTGCCCCTTACTCATTGATTAAAAACAGGAAATATTTCAAAGTTGGAATAGTTAACCAAGGTTTCAAAATAGTGTGCTAGCAATTCAACTTTTTTACTGCGATTACGATGATAAGCACAATCAACACTTTGGAGCGTTTTTTTTCGTAAGCCGAGTTACTTTTTTAATCGCATTCATACTAAACAGCAGCAGGAAAGGGCGCCAATTGAACATTGGCACCGTTTATAAGAAGCGATAGACTGCATCCTTAGCTGGATCTTCATTTCAAGCTCGGAAAAAATAGAATTAAGTTCTTTTGGTAGTTGATGATATTGGTTATTTTGAGCTATTGTAGTTAAGGCACCTCTTCTGTGGTAGTGATTTCTAGGTAATCTCACTATACCAAGGATCGAGGTGTTTTTCATTTTACTCAAGTTGTACAGTACACAATTGATAGACTCTAAATTCAATATAGCTAAATCTCCCCGCTTATTTTATAGGTGCGAAAGTTGAGTTATTTGATTCCCATCTTAATGAAGAAGTATTGAAATATATTTCTCCATTAGAATGGGAACACATTAATATTCTAGGAAAATACCGATTTAGTATAAAAGAAATTGCATCATTAGACTCCCTACAATCACTACAAACAACTTAACA
Organism: Bacillus sp. FSL P2-0099; assembly: GCF_038007445.1. Lineage (NCBI taxonomy): Bacteria > Bacillati > Bacillota > Bacilli > Caryophanales > Bacillaceae > Bacillus > Bacillus sp. FSL P2-0099. The sequence goes on along the minus strand of NZ_JBBOXE010000001.1, from coordinate 3,329,516 downwards.
GTTTCTCTTAGAGTACCGGAAATCGGCTTTTTCTTATGAAATTTTGCTTAGCGTACGAAATTCGCGTTTTGATGGTGCTCCCCCATTATGTTGAAAAGGAAAAGAACATCTGTGGAACTAGTGGTGACAATAGAGTTGTTCCACAAATGAGACAGAAGAATAGTGTGCTCTATCTGATAAAATTGGGATATTATGATTATAGAAACTGCAGTTATTGAAAATAGAACAAATAAAAGCTAAATAACAATAATATAATCTCTTTTCTAGATATGCCTTTATCAAGAATCAAAAAACTTAATACCACTTAGTACAAAAGCATCAGAACTTGGGCTATAACCAACTAACTTTCTTGTTCCTTCAATATCAATTCGTTTAAACCTGTTGTTAGATACACCATGTAAAATTGAAAATGGAGGTAAGTTCTTTGCCGTCATCGACTTTAAGAGAAGGTCCATAAAATCTTCTGGGCTTAAGTATGCACTCATATCTCTAGCTGTTAGTGGTTTACCATATGGATTATAATCATCATATGCACCTATACGAATAGCAAGACTTTGTAACCCTTCTTCATAAGCAAAGTAAGAAGCAACAGCCTCTGCAAAACACTTACTTACCCCGTACATATTTTTGGGTCTCGTGGGTGAATAAGTATGTGGTTGATAATCCAAAGGATAGCCTTCAATTGTTTGAGCACTGGAAGCAACTATCACTTTGGATACATTATTATCACTAGCAGCTCTAAAAATATTATAGGTTCCCTTTATATGATTTTCTAATAAGGAGCCATAAAAATCAGCATTTGGCGAAGGATTACCTGCCAAGTGTATAACTATATCTATACCTTTCGTAAATTCTTGACAAGCAGCTAAATCAGAAACATCTAAATATATGATTTCATGATTTGTATCTTTAAAAGTTTCTAAAGCAGATAAGTTAATATCTGCTAGCCGTAACTGGTAATTCCCTTGCTTATCTAGGAATCTTGTAACATCTTGGCCAATCTTACCTGCAGCACCTGTAACTAAAATTTTTTGCATTTCACTTCATCCTTCCATAAAAAATACATCCCTTGTCAAGGGTCATATAATAGAGCATGCACTTATTGTATGTTGGTAATGGCATTAAATAAAACGAAGAAATATAATGGAGACATGAATAAAATTCATGAGGAGGACCATAGTGACTTTAACAAAATATGAAATATTTAACAAAGTGGCAGAACTCAATAGTTTTACAAAAGCTGCAGAAGTGTTAGGTTTCACCCAATCTGCTGTAAGTCATGCAATTAGCAGTTTGGAAAAAGAGTTTTCCTTTCCTTTATTTATTCGTAATCACTCTACTTTAACATTGACCAAAAATGCAGAGGAGCTTTTAATTACCGTTCGGAAAATTTTATACTATAACAACATGCTGAAGCAGGAAGTAGCCGCTATCAATGGGTTCCAAAAAGGAACAGTAAGAGTGGGGGTTTTTTCGAGTATTTCTAAAAACTGGATTCCTGGTATTCTTAAAAAAATGGAGGGAAAGTTTCCAAATATTGAAATCGAATTACTGGAAGGAAACTATGCTGAGGTTGAGGATTGGTTACAAAACGGGAGATTAGATTGTGGATTTATTAATAATGATACTTACTTTGAATCCTTTGAAAAATCCTTTGAAATCGTACAATTGAAGAGGGATCGACTTTTATGTGTTGTATCTAACCAATCCCCATTATGTAAGGAAAACCAAGTATCAATGCAACAAATAGAAAATGTACCTTTTATTATGCCAACATATCAGTGTTATGATGATATTCAAAAAATATTTAGGGAGAATAAAGTTAGCCCCAATATTCGATTCGAAAATATGAATGAATACTCAGTGATCTCCATGGTGGAGAATAATCTAGGAATTAGTATATTGCCAGAAATGATTATACCGACATCAAAAATTTCTTTTGCAGCAATTCCACTTGAAAGTGATAGCTATCGAACTATTGGATTAGCTATAAGAAAACCAACCTCACTCGCGACTAAGAAATTTTCTGAGATTACTAAAAGGTGGGTATCATTTGAATCAACTTAATTTTGCCAAAATCTGAGTTATTTAAACTGATATGGTTCTTCTTGAACGGAGCAGATTAATTCAATAAGCAATGAGAAAAGTTATATATTATGTGTCGATGTAGAACTATAATATACAAAAATCAGGAGGTGATTATATAGTAATATATAAATTTTACGACAGAACACCCTAATAACTTTGACTAATTACTAAACCTATATGAATCTTTATGATGGAATTCACTTAAATTAACAAGTAATGATTTGGAACGAATGTGCAATCAAAGTTGATACGCCATACACATTTGATGGAAAATAATTAGTGGGTATGGGACGTGTTATTTCAGATGGTGTAATTACTGGAGTAGTTTGGGAAATATGCGTTCTATCAATCTATCTGTCCGAAGGAATCGCCGCCATGTACAAATCGCGCTGGGCAATTGAATCATTTTTCCGCTGGATTTAGCAGAATTTGAACGTTCCCGTATTGTTTGGCACAACATCCAATGCGTTGTTCAATCAGTTATTCACAGCTATAATTGCCTATGCTTTGCTGAAATTTCTTCGTGCACAAGGCCAAAAGACAAAATAAACGCTTGTCATTTGCAGGTTTCACACGCCTGTTTCTTTGTGAAGCCTCGTCAATTGAGTGGCAAATTAGTTTGAAAGAAACACTTGAATTCTACAGGTCGATAAATCAAGAAACTGTATTACTTTGGTTAATCAACATACGTGTTAATTTATAGTATAATGATTGCTTGAAATAATGCGGTGGAAAACAGGGAAAAGAGGGAACCGATGCCTACTATACTAGTTGCTGACGACGATGCGAACATTCGCGAACTCGTCTGTTTATTTCTACGCAACGACGGATTCGCAACAGCTGAAGCAGCGGACGGCAAGGAAGCACTGGCCGTCTACATCTCAACGAATGTCGATCTTGTCGTACTTGACATTATGATGCCGATTATGGATGGTTGGACGTTAAGCAAGGAGCTCCGAAGAGCCAATCCTGATCTACCTTTACTTATGCTGACTGCGAGAGGAGAAACATGGGAGAAAGTGAAAGGTTTCGAACTTGGGACGGACGATTATTTAACCAAACCATTCGATCCGTTAGAGTTGACGGTTCGTGTTAGGGCACTACTCAAACGATACAAGATTGGCTCCACGCAGAAGATCCATTTCGGGAACGTCATCCTTGATCGACAGACCTATAAGGTGATGAACGGGACGGAGTCGCTTACGTTGCCGCTAAAGGAGTTCGAATTGCTGTATAAGCTCGCTGGAACACCCGGACAAGTCTATACGCGCGTGCAGTTGATCGATCAGATTTGGGGTATCGATTACGCCGGAGATGATCGAACGGTAGACGTACATATTAAACGGCTGCGTGAACGGTTCGCGACAACACCCGATTTTCGGATCGAAACGGTGCGCGGGCTTGGGTATCGGCTTGAGGTTTATGAATGATCAGATCCTTATATATACGTGTTGTCCTGACATTTTTAGTCTCCATCATCGGGGGCACGATCATTTCTTTTTTTGTGTCAACTTGGATATTCGAAGATAAATTGAACGAAAATGCTCAAATCAACTTACGTAACTTTGGCCAAGACATCGTCCGGATTTACAAGACCTTTCCGTTACGTGAAGCGGACTTGTTCGTAAGTGAAATGAAGCAGCTCGATTCTTATTATATTCGAATCTACGAAGCAACGGGTCAGTTCAAGTCTTACGGTAAACTTCACGGACACAAACCTGCGCCTGTGACGATGGAGCAACTAAAGAAAGTATTAGATGGAGGTGTTGTTCAGGACACTCCTAATGGTATTGCCACGGTCCTCTTAGGGTTGCCGTTGAAAACGGAAATGGGAACGAAAGCGATATTTTTGGAAGCGCTCGCCCCTCCTTCAGCCTCTTTTGTCACAAAGTGGGCATTGGTCTTTGCAACATGTTCGTTGATTGCAGGAAGCTTATTGATTCTAGTTGCCTCTGTATTCCTGGTAAGACCGATAAAAAAGCTGACAAAAGCGACCAAGCGGATAGCATCTGGAGATTTCAACGTCAAGTTGAATATTAAGCAAACGAGTGAGCTGGGTACTTTGGCTCGCAGCTTCGAAGAAATGATGCACGATCTGCAGCAACTTGAGCAGATGCGCAGGGAATTCGTAACGAACGTGTCGCACGAGGTTCAGTCTCCGCTCACTTCGATATCCGGTTATGCTCTAGTGCTTAAGCAAGTTGACCTTTCAGAATACGAACGAAGCCGTTATCTTGATATTATCATCGCTGAAGCGAAAAGGATGTCCAAAATGAGCGATAACCTGCTAAAGCTGAGTTTTCTTGAATCGCAGTCAAAGCAACTGCGACTCGTCACACTCAGCCTCGATGAACAAATCCGACGGATAATCGTGGCGCTCCAGCCACAATGGTCTGCTCGCGATATACATTTCGAGCTTGATTTACAGACAGTTAAAGTAACGGCTGATCATGACCTGTTAAATCAGGTATGGACGAATATCCTCAGAAATAGCATCAAATTTTCCGAGGATGCCGGCGTGATTAACGTAAGCATCAAACAAGATATCAAAAACGTGACAATCCTAATATCCGACACTGGTATTGGTATTCACCTTGACGACCAGAAGCGTATATTCGATCGTTTTTTTAAGGCCGATCGTTCCCACAGTCGTAAGTATGACGGAAGTGGTATGGGACTCGCTATCGTTAAACAGATCGTGTCGCTTCATCAAGGTGACATCCGAGTGAAAAGTGAACTTGGTCAAGGAACGACCTTCATTGTCACCTTGCCAATCACTACACCAACAGATTAGTTAGATTCATTCTCTATGCTACGACTCATATGCAAGCTTACTTGCATATAGAGCTGTAGCATTTTTTTTGGCAGTTCATATTCAGTTCATATTGTCGTCATGGTGAGTACATCTTCATTGGTTAAGTTTTCATTACAGGCACATGAAGGAAGGCAAACAGATCAGGACAGGAGAAGATGAAAGTGACACAACAAGAGGAAAAGAAAATGCTGAGGGGAATGAAAATAAAGAAAGTGCGAAACATCTTACTTAAAATCATAGGAGCAATCGTTCTAGTCATTGTACTTTTTTTAGGTATTGTTTATATCGTAAATGTGATGAGTAGTCATTCGGAGCAAAAACGAATAGTGCCCTACGGGCAGCACGTATCTGTAGACGGGAAAAACATGAATGTGTTAATTCAAGGCGAGGGCGAGGAAACGATCGTGCTCCTGCCTGGTTATGGAACAGCTACTCCAGGGCTTGATTTTAAGCTTCTTATCGATGAATTATCTCCATTTTACAAAGTTGTTGCGGTAGAGCCTTTCGGTTATGGATTAAGTGATGAAACTGTAAAAGAGCGAACCACGGAGAATATGGTAAGTGAAGTTCATGAAGCTCTACAGCAGCTTAATATTAACAGATACATGCTCATGGGCCACTCCATTACAGGTATTTATGGAATTGATTATGTGAACAAATATCCAAACGAGGTGACTGCATTTGTCGGAATCGATAGCAGTGTTGCAACACAACCGGGTATGGATAGCAATTTCCCATTAAAAACGTTTGCATATCTCAAAAAATCAGGTCTCTTAAGATTGGCTATGAAAATCAGTGCTGACCCCTATGCTGGACTGGCATTTGATGAAAAAACCGTAGAGCAAATGAAAATGATTTCGAATAAAAACATGTATAATGACACAACCTTGAATGAGATGGATCATATTTCGTCTAATTTTAAAGGGGCTCAAGGTTTAATCTTCCCTAAATATCTTCCACTTCTTCTCTTTGTACAAGCGAATAATGAAGATGTAGCAGGATGGATACCTCTGCATGAAGGGCAAATCAAAGACTCGGTACATGGAAAAGTAGTAACCATGGATGGATCACATTATTTACACCATACCAAATTCAAAGAAATCGCTGAAAACGTTAGACTATTTATGAAAGAAGTAAAGTAAGTGTTCAGAGAAAGGTTCATCCGTTATTTTATGCATTTGTCTACAGTCTGCAAGACCATCATTTCGATGGTCTTTTTTATGTCCAAACAGTTGTATATTTCCAAACCAAGATTATACTTTCGCCTGAAAGACATTGGGTTGCATTTTCATATTAACTAACGAGGTAGGTGTGCGACCGAGCCTAGGTCGTATCATATAACGGGTGGGATTCCCGTCGAGTAAGAACTAGCCATTCGCTCGTAGCGAGTCTTGGAGGGCTAAAGGTAACTTTAGTCTTTAAGCGTTAACAGTTAGGTGGCGGATTTGCTTTACTGATCGTTCTATTCATCCTGTTAATCATTATAGGATGTAGTTGTTGGGGCGGCGGTAGCGGCGGATTCGGTTACTATAAAAAGGGGTACTCATAAGAGTGTCTTTTTTCTCAATATAAGAACTCTAAGAATATGATATTATTTTAATGCAAATTCCCTTTTGTGCAATGAGATAGTAGTGCCCAACAAAAAACCCACCTATTTCCGTAGGTGGGCCTTATCTTTATTACACAATATCAAAGTATACTCTCTTTTTCTCGTAAATTTTATGTAATTATACATATTTGTAAAAATTACATAAAATAAATATTACATGTAGTAAAATATAAATTGTGGACACGTTCTATAAAGCTGATTCTCCGATTAGAAGGCGTAACACATCTCAACCATATAGGTGTGGTGTGGCGTTGCGTTGCTTTAATCTAGCCAAACAAACGATCTCGATTCTCTTGTATTTGTACACTAACAATCTGTTGAAAATAAATGATTCTGTTTTATAGGACGTGTTTACTTAATGTCCAATACATATTATTAAATTAAAGTGGTTCAAGTCGGAGGAAGGCACCTTAGGGTGTCTTTTCTTTATGGGGTCTCACAACATCGGTATCTGACTTATTTTTTATGTTTATCATGCAATTTTTTGTTGTTGCATTTATTTTTATTAGCTTGATAGCGATGTGGCGGTACCCCATTAATAGAAAACTACTGCAAGAGTTATAGTTTTATGTTTTCATTTCCCTTTTGGCATTTATCTTTTAATCAGATGAATGCTTTTTTTAGTACATAATAAAAAAATAACCAGAAAAACTGTCACAAAATCCGTTTTTCTGGTTTCTCTATAATACAGGCATCAAATTGAAAGTGAGGTTTAAACTAACATGTTAACCATAGAAAATGAAGAAAGTCATGCTTCTGATATACCTTTTGAAGATTTATTTAAGCAGTACTATGCTTATGCTGTGAAGCAGATTATATGGATTGTTAAAGATCAATCTATCGCTGAAGAGTTAGCACAAGAAGTGTTTTTACAATTATATCGTAGCGACTGGAAAGTAATTGAAAACATACCTGGATGGTTGATTAAATCTTCTACTATTTATACGCGTTGTTACTATACGCTAAGGAATAGTAATAAAAAGATGATGCCGATAAAACTATATAAAAACCAAAAGAATCCTAAGATGGGGAATGTTTTATGAAAATTAAGCATGGTAAACCTCCTTGGGTATATAAAGGATTATAATACATCGTTGGTCTATTTAGAATACTAACCATGAATTGGATGGCATTAGGCATGGTTAAACTAATAGAAATGATACATTAAACATATTTAATGAGTCTGCTAGGTATAAAGATAATTGATAATCATACAATGATATGGAAGGGCCTTTTCTAACGTGTTAGTTACCTCAACGTATATGTATCTCTTGGCGCCTGGGCGAGGGTGCTTTTTTTATTGCACATTTATAATATGGACAAGCATAATATTATGTAACAGGACGAGTTCTTCGTGTCCTATTCAATGCTCAGGATAAACCCCAATTCACATTGAGAGCACCAATAGCGAGGGTACTCTCTTTTTATGGAATCTACATTTATTTTTATGCCTAATGAATTCGCTAAGTGGATACTATTTCATGTAAAATGGTGATTTTATTTATATTCTGGATAGATTTCTTGCGAAATATGTAACTAGAGCCGTATTTAAATTGAAATATGATACGATAGTTGTATATATACATTTAGATGGTAAGAGGGGATAAAAGTTGATGAAAAACCATATAAAAGTAAATGGAAAACTCCTTCAAACAAATATATACAATTTTAATTTTTTTGGAGGCGTTCTTCAATAAGTTTTGCTTTTTCATTCACTTTTGTTGTATATGTGAAATCACCGTAACAATATGGATATCTAAAATTTTGTTTATTTCCACCACAAGTGTATGTAGCTGGATTCTGATCAACTTTCAACTTAGAAAACTGTTTAGCTGTATCTTCCGAGTGTTGTTTAGCTTCTTGATTGGCAATAAAATCAATATAGCCTGGCCCCATATTATAGCTTTGAATAATTGTATCCATGCTAACACCTTTTTCTTCTCCATATCTATACATTTGAACAAAGTGCTTTACCCCTTGTTTAATGCTCAAGTTTATCTCTTGGATTTCATTTGGCTTTAATCCAAGTGATTCGGAAGATTGCATAGGGTCGTTGCCCTCACCCCTACTCTCGTGGTACATAATTCCTAGTAAAATTGCTGTTTTTTCTCCCAAATTATATTTTTCTAATTCTTTTTTCATGATGGGCTCATATTGCAATAAACGTTCCTCGGTAGCAAACGCTTTATTTTTTTGAGTATTGGTTTTGTCATTAAAATATAGTATCCCGATTATTGTTCCTAACCCTAAAATACTAATAAAGAATAATATAATAGTTTGTACTTTTCTCTTATTCTTCAAATATTACTCCTCCTTTTACAAGAAACCCTATTTTCAATGGTGGCTGGTTATTAAAAAAATTCAATAATTCTCTATTTCCCAGCTTTTTTAGACTCGAAAATTTTTTTCTAAATGCTAAGTTTAATAGAAAAATTTAAAGATAAGGTAAAGATAAGATAAAGATAAAATAAAGTCCATTTTTTAGGGTATCCATTATGTGTTCTAAAGGCTCCAGATTCAAGAGATATATTATCTACATAACCCATAAGAGAGAAGGAGGTAAGCAAAATATCACTTGAAACAGACATAATTCTTTCTTTATTAGATATAAAACTGTGGATGGCCCATCATTCGGAAATTAGTCGCTTAAAAATAAAAAAAAAATTAAAATCAGAACCGTACCTCAATAAGTCTTCAAGTGTTAATAAAAGAAAACTATATAAGGTGAGGGAATAAAGATTCAACACCAATGATTATCAATAATTGAAGTGCTAATGATTATAATAAAAAGAACCTTCAATAGGTTCTTTTTTATAGTTGGTAAATATGTTATCAACAATAGATGGTAATAAAGATAGAAATTTAGACACTTTTTATTAATGGGCTAAGTTTTCTTAGGAAGAAATCTATTTCTCATGACTGATCGCTAGATATAACAGGATATATCATTTATTAATTTTGGTGGGTGATTTAGCTTTTTGAGTTTACCACACTAAAATTTAAATTTTGTTTAGGGACAAAATGTTACATTCTGAATTAACAGAAAATTAAGGCGGTAAAAATCCTATTAAATCTTTTATCAGGTAACTCATATTTCTTTGGCCTTATTTTCATGGTATTACCGAACGTTTATATGTCTCTAAGGGAAAGAAATACTTTAAGTTTTATTACCATCTAATGTTTGATTAAGATGGTAACATGAAAATAAAACGTTTACAACTAGAAAATAAAGAAAAAATATAAAAATTCGACTTTTTTCGACATTATTACTATGAGAGAAAGAATCTAAATTAAGTAAATCTTATATTTAGAGGGGATATTTACCTTATACATAACGGTTAAAACATTTGCAAATGTTTCACGAGTAATTAAAAACGTCGAATATAAAATTATATTGTGACAATTTTAAACGAACATACTTTATAATTCATACTTAGACTAATAAATTAATTACTAATAAATTAAATACGCTATATTTAATAGAGTATAATACGGAATATTTAACTTTAATGTTCCATATTATATATAATTATGAATCATTTAACATATTTGTTGCGGAAAATTTTGACATAAGATATTTTAAATATTAAGCACAGAAACATTTCAAAGAAAAAGAGCTATTTTAAAATGTACCCTAAAAACGTTTTTCCTAAAAAGTAGTAAAATTTTGCAAAACGTTTCTGTGCCTAATTAGATGAAAATAATATAATAAATTGTTTAAAAGAGATAAAAATAAGTTACTTTTATGGAGAAATATACATCTCATACTATTAGAATTATGTCAAATTGTAGTTTGCAAATTACATTTCAAAGTATAAAAGGGGCATTTATTGCAGCTCGAATATCTATTACTGATTTATTGCATAAAAAAGTAGCTGCACAAAAGTACAGCTACTTTTTTCTTGAAAACATTATTATGCAAATAGCATACTTAACGTAAACTTGCGCTTAACGGTACTTGTGAATAAATTGTGAAATTGCTGCTCTATGTTTCTAACTAACATTTTTGCACCAGAACCATATAAAAAGAGGACGAATAGTTACGTCTTCTTTTTATATGGTTATATTAGCTACAAAATAATATCATTTAAATAAATCTTCTATTATATTAGCAGGGGATAGTGATAGAAAAGTGTGTTCCTTTTCCTAGTTCACTTTCTATCTCTATATCTCCGTTTAATTCTTTAATAATACTGTACGCAATCATAGTACCAAGCCCAGTACCTTTTTCTGTTGTTGAATAAAATGGCAAGGCAATACGTTTTATTTGTTGGGAAGACATTCCTATTCCTGTATCAATAATATCAATTACAATATTACCTTTTATTTTTTGTATATTTATTTGTAATACGCCACCATTTTTCATAGCCTCAATTCCATTTTGTATGATGTTGGTTAGACATATTTTAAATTTTTCAGTATTAGCATTTATGTAAAGGGAATCTGTTGTAATATGCTGTTTTATTTCAACATTATATGAAAGAGCGAGTGGTGAAATATTATCTTTCACTTGATTTAATATGTAATTAATATCTAGTTCCTCTTTTATAATGTTTTGTGGTTTGGTTAAAGATAAATAGTTATTAATAGTAGATTGTATTTGCTGCATTTCAAGTAACATAATTTCTAAGTACTTATCTTGGGACATCTTAGCACTCTCATCTTCATTTAGTAATTGAGTGAATCCACGTACCGTGGTCAGTGGATTATGAATTTCATGCGCGATCGATGCAGCTAGTTCGCTAGCTATATAAAATTTTTCTGCTCTTTGCATTCTTTCTTTTATTTTATATTTCTCGATCATTCCTTCTATTAAATAAACTGATAATAATACTGTGAAAATATTTATGATTATATAATTGAATAAAAATTCAATGAGAGTAGAGTCAATTTTAACACCTGTATTTATTTGCGTTACAATACCGCAGATAGAAAGGGAAGTTGTACATATCAAAATAAGTAGAATACTTAATAATATCTTCTTTTCCTTGAAATAAGTAGGTGACAAGTAACGAAACATGATTGTAATAACAGAAATAATAGTAAAGATAATAAATGATGGGAAGACTCCGCTTCCACCTAAGTAAAATCTATAAGAAAGATATAAAACTCCAATACAAATAATGCTCTTTGTATTTCCATATAGAAAAACTAATATAATGGGAATAAAACGTAAATCATAAATGAACCCAGCGTGTAAATGAAAAGGAAAAGTCATACAAAAAATAATTGCAATGGAGGAAAGTACAGAAATTAATATATTATTACATGCCATTTTTTCTTTATGTTCTAGCCAAAATACTTGGTAACTAAGGATACAAATAATAATAATAAATGTATTTAATAATAGTGTAGGAATTCCCATAGTTTATACCTCTCTGAGAGTTTGTAAGTAGGATTATGTATGTGTTTAATCTAGGTGTTTGATTTTATTAGATTTTCTATCTTTAAAAAAGAAAAGGAAGGGCACTTGAAAAAGTGCTTTTTTACCATTTATATTAAAATCGATGAGGAAGATAGAAATAAAAAGTTACTTTTACTTATGAACAAAAAAATTGAAAGTAGCCCTTGTATAGGTAAAAGATAAAGAAAATTACAGAAATAGTTACGTTTCTCTGGAGTGAATATTCCGAAAAAACATTGTGTATGGCGAAATCCATTTTATAACCTTCGCCATATTAACATGTAACTTATTAAATTACAAAGAAAAAAATTAAAAATTATTATTTTTTTGTTATTTTAATTTATTTAAAAACGTAAAAGTATTCAAGAGGTTACCATTGAGATGCTAGGGTACTTAGACCAATATTCGAACTTAGTAATAACGTTGTTACTTTTATACTAATATTCTTAATACTAATTTTAGTATAATTAATTGATTGAAAGTTCTAATAATTATCTACGTGCCCCTTTTTTTATATCATTTTATATTAAATACAATGATATTTATTGTCACATAATAATGCAAATTTCCAGTAAACTAATAGAAAAAATCCTATAAAAACATAATTTACTATCTTTTATATAAACATTGCAGGTGTAAATGCAATAAAATTTCATTATTAATACATATATTCAATCTGAAAATATCTGTTTACATATTAAAATATCTTTGTAGTGGTCCTTCATGCCAAGAATCGTTTCCGTACTCCAACTACCGTTATTCTAGTATTTTACCAAGTTTCTTATTTTGCTAAGGTATCCTAATATTGTTACTTTTGTGAAATGGAATATTTTAATATTATAATTTATAGTGGTTGTTGAGAAAATAAATAATTTGTAAAAATAATATAATATTTGTAACTTTATGTCTTATAATATGAAATATCTTCGTTGTGATTATTTTAAATATTTGAATAATACATCGGATTCATTTTATCTAGGGAGGTTTTAAAATTGGGGAGAAGAGTTGTTAAAAGAGTTTTTGCATTATTATCAGTACTAGCATTATTCTTTAATGTGTTTCTACCGAAGGCAAATGCGGAGGTTATGACGCATGAAAAGTATTCAATGAACTGGAGTTATAGCAACAGTTTAGGTAAGTACATTCGAACTGAAATTATTAAAAATTCAAGCGGTCAAATTGCTTATTGTTTAACTCTTGGCTTAAAATCACCAAATGGTGAAGATCTTCCTGAAATGGGGAAAACAGATAATGTAGTATATAGGGTTCTATTAAATGGTTTCCCACAAAAAAGTATAGAACAACTGGGAGTAGCTAATAAGAATGAAGCACATTATGCAACTCAGCTTGCGGTTTGGAATGCATTAGGTCAACTTGATGTAAATGAATTAAAGCATGAAAATAAAAATGTTGAAAAAGCGGCTAAGACAATTATTAATGCTGCAAATACAAGTGAAGATACTCAAGATATTTTTATGAATGTGATTCCTGCTGAAAAGCAAAAGGCAGAATTAAAGGGTGAGTTTTTTGAAACAAACCTATACACAGTACAAACAAATGCTAAGAGTGGTTCTTATAAAGTAGTAGCGAAAAATGCACCTAATGGAGTTAAAATTGTTAGTGAAAATGGAGAAGTGAAAGATCAGCTTTCACTTGGGGAAAAATTCCGTATCCAAATTCCTAAAGATACAAAAACAGGTGAATTTAATCTAAGTGTTGCTACAAATTTAACTAAAGTTCAAGCAATTGCTTATCGCGGTACTGATACTGTTCAGAATGCTACAGTGCTACTAGAAAGAAATGAGGAAAAGCTTAGTAGTGACCTTGCAGTAAATTGGGAAGCTGCTGGTTCTTTAAAAATTAAAAAGGTTGGGGAAAATGGAGAAATATTAGCTGGTGCAGTATTTGAAGTCTTTAATGCAAATAATGAATCAGTTGGAAAAATCACGACGGGTGCTGATGGTACTGCAGAATTAAATAACCTACCAATTGGTACCTACATAGTAAAAGAAATTAAAGCACCAACAGGTTATGTTTCAGGTGATAAACCACAAACTATTGAAGTTAAGACAGGGGAAATAGGAGCTGTTCAAGTAGTAAACAACAAAGTAAAAGGTAACATCGAAATAAAAAAACTTAGTGATTCAGGTAAGATGTTACCTAATGTTGAATTCACGGTCTTTACTGAAGATGGAAAAGAAGTGAAAAAAGTAGTAACAAAAGAAAATGGAATTGCAAATGTTGATGGTCTTACGTATGGTAAATATTATTTCTTAGAGACAAAAACACCTAATGGATATATTGGAAATAAAACAAAGTATCCTTTTGAAATTAAAGAGCACAATAAAACACTTACTTTTACAGTGGAAAATGCAGAAGTGAAAGGTAGTGTGAAATTACTAAAAGTAGATAATGAAGATATCAGTAAAAAATTAGAAGGTGCAGTATTCGAGCTAAAAGATGCAAGCGGGAAAGTAATTGGGGAATATAAGACAGATAAAAATGGTGAAGTTAACGTCAAAGATTTAGCGTATGGTAAATATTCATTTGTAGAAAAGGCTTCTCCAAATGGTTACGTTCTTATTACAGAACCGATTGTGTTCGAAATAAAGGAACACGGAAAAATTATTGAGCTATTAGCAGTTAATCATCTTATCAAAGGTAATCTAGAAATTACAAAAGTTGATGTAGCTGATGGAAACAATAAGCTTCCGAATGCAGAGTTTACTATTTATAATGAAGCAGGAAAAGAAGTAGTTAAAGGGAAAACAGACGATAAAGGTATCGCGAAGTTTGAAAAGTTACCATTTGGAAAATACACATATAAAGAAACTGTTGCACCAAAAGGTTATGTATTGAATGAAGAAATATTCTCTTTTGAGATCAAAGAGAATGGTCAAATCATTAAACATATTGTCAAAGATGAAAAGATTCCATCAGTAAAAACAACAGCTACTGATAAAACCGATGGTACAAAAGAAATGCACACTTCTAAGTCTGTAACAATCCAAGATAAAGTGGAATACAAAGACCTACAAGTAGGTAAAGAGTACACTTTAAAAGGTAAATTAATGGATAAAGAGACTAATAAACCATTAGTTGTAAATGGTAAAGAAGTAACTGCTGAAACTAAGTTTACACCAAAAGAAGCAAACGGTTCTATTACACTAGATTTCACTTTTGATGCAACTGGTTTAGAAGAAAAAGAAGTAGTAGTATTCGAAGAGTTACTGAAAGACGGAAAAGTTGTTACTACACATGCTGATATCAATGATAAAGGTCAAACGGTTAAGTTCGTTAAGCCATCAGTAAAAACAACTGCTACAAACAAAGCTGATGGTGGAAAAGAGATTCATTCAAAGGATTCTATCACTATTCAAGATAAAGTAGAGTATACTAACTTAGTTGTTGGTAAAGAGTACACTGTAAAAGGTAAATTAATGAACAAAGCTATTAACAAACCATTATTAATTGATGGTAAAGAAATAACAGCAGAGACTAAGTTCATTGCAAAAGAAAAGAATGGTTTTGTAACATTAGACTTTACTTTCGTTGGTGCTGAACAGCAAGGAAGAGAAGTAGTTGTGTTTGAAGACTTATTGCATGAAGGTCAAGTAATTGCAACTCACGCTGACATTAACGATGTAGGTCAAACAGTTCGATTTGTAGAGCCTTCTATTAAAACGACAGCTACAAACAAAGCTGATGGTTCTAAAGAGTTAGACGCTTCTAAATCTGTAACAATCCAAGATAAAGTGGAATACAAAGACTTAATCGTGGGTAAAGAGTACGTTGTAAAAGGCAAACTAATGGATAAAGCAACAAAAAAACCATTATTAGTTGATGATAAAGAAGTAACAGTAGAATCTAAGTTTACTGCAAAAGAAAAAAATGGTTCTATCACACTCGATTTCACATTTAATGCATCTGCATTACAAGGTAAAGAAGTGGTAGTGTTTGAAGAATTGTATCAAGATAATGTCTTGGTTGCTATTCACGTTGACATCGAAGATAAGGGTCAAACGGTGAAATTTAAAGAAGTAAAACCGGAACAACCAAAACCAGAACAGCCAAATCAAGATAAAAATACTCCAACATCAGAGCAACCTAAAGAGCAACCACAACCTAAGAAAGAAATTCAATCTAAAATTGGATGGTTACCCCAAACAGGTGCTGACCTTACAAGTTGGATCTCTATGGCTGCAGGTGCATTATTGTTAATTGTTGGTGGAGTGATTTTCCTAAAACGTAAAAATGCATAAAAATTAAAAAATAAGCACATCTGTTTTTTTACAAGATGTGCTTATTTTTATGTTAATAATTTAGTCCTATTTACAGTATTTTAATCTATTTGCTTATTTTTGAGTTGTTGTAATAATTCCCTGTTTTCTTTTCCTTAGCTTCCAAAGTGTCAGCTTCTAAATTCACTGTGAGACAAAATCCCTTAGCTATTTCAAAAGGTCTCATAGAGAACTGGGGGATATAATGCTCTTTTTTTACAAACTGTGTTTTTTCTGCCGTGATAAAGCAACAAATCCTTTCCTGCTATCATTATAGAGATAATTTTATCAAAAAAAGAGAGCGTTATCTCTTCAATTTAGATAAATGGGACACAAAGTAGTATGGTGTGACAGAAGTGGCTTTGGCCTTACTGAAATGTTAAAGGGAATTTTCATTCATATAGATTGTTTTAAAAAAGGTGCGAAGTCAATTCTATGACTTTGCACCTTTTTATTTCACTTGAACTTTGTTTAAGCGCGTTTATCTACTCATTGTTAAGCGTGAATTGCGTTTAAAATCGACACTTTATTCGTAGTAAATAATACATAATTTTGTTTTACAGTTCTAATTAATATACGATCAGTTGTCCCATATGCTGTTCCGATACGGATTGCACTTGGTTCTTCAACACCCGCATAGGTAGCATCTTCGGTAACCTCAATCACATCACGTAATGGAATCGTGACCTCCGCAAATTGCCATGAAATAATTAACTCTTCTTTTGTTTTTTTGACATCAATACCTAGCATTATACCAAGACCTTTCTATAATAGAATGCTACACTTCTTATCTTGTTATACAAATTTTTAGATTATTTTTCTACATGTATGAATAGAGCTGATATTTTAAGGGTGCCAAAAGAAAGGGAAGATATACTATCAATCTATTAAGGAATGCGTTATGAAGAAAAGTTCACAGGGAATTAATATGGATTTGATATGGTTGAAGTATGATGAATGAGTAACAGTAGGAGTTGCAGGAAGGAAATGAATGATGAGACTTAAATTAGTAGGAACCTTAACTTGTATAGTAGTAATGTTAGGTATCTTTATCATTTACACCAATATATCTATTGGTAAAGAACCCTATAAGACAAACCATGAAACTAGTGAAAACTCCATAAATAAAGAAAAAAATAGTAAGCAAAATGGGACCTCAAATAAGATAGCAAGTTCCTTTGCTAGTATACAGGCTGTAGTAAATAAGGAATATGGTTTACCCGAAGACTATATGCCAGAGGATTTAGTTGTACCAAATGTACCGTTCTCATTTAGTGGAACGGTAGAAAAGAGTCATCTTCGTAAAGAAGCAGCGGAAGCGTTAGAAAAACTATTCCTTTTAGCTAAGCAAGATGGGATCCAGTTGAATGCTGTTTCAGGATTTCGTTCCTATGAGTATCAAAAAGGTCTGTATGCCAACAATGTTAAAAAGAAAGGGCAAGAGCATACGGATCGCTTCTCTGCAAAGCCAGGGCATAGCGAACATCAAACAGGGTTAACGATGGATGTTTCTTCTAAAAGTGCGAACAATGAACTAGAGCTATCCTTTGCGAATACGAAGGAAGGAAAATGGCTGAAAGAAAACGCGCATCGTGCAGGGTTTATCATTCGTTATCCTAAGGGGAAGGAAAGTATTACGGGTTATGCATATGAACCTTGGCATATTCGCTATGTAGGAGATATTGCTGAAAATATATATAAGGAAAAACTGACTTTAGAAGAATATATGAATCTGTGAAAATAGAATTGAAGAGTTAAATTGTATTCATTGTTTATGAATGCTACTTTTTCTATTAAAAAGCCTAATTTCTCAATGTTTTGTAGAGAAATTAGGTTTTTTTCATCACTTCATTAGAGTTTTTTTAGGCTTCGTTCGTTGGTATACTTCACACAATATTATAAAGGAAATAGAACTTACTGAAGATAACATATGAATGTTTTATAAATGTATCAAAAAAGTGAACAAAATCGTTATTTTGCACAACAAGATAGTCAGCGTAATGAAATAACTGCTTGTAAAAAAAGAAGCCCTATAGGAAATATTACAGGGCTTCACCAAGTTGAGTTATGTCGTATTCACAAGGGATTTTAACATGATATTTGTGTTGAATAAACTGGCAAATGTGTCCAAGTAATTTGGAGCTATTTTATAAAAAAAGAGAAGCGCTTAATCAGGACGCTCCTCTTAATGCCAATACACAATAACTATCCCATTATACTGTATAAGCGTAAAATATTTAACAATTACCTTCATGGTAAATATTTCATTTTGTCTTAGTACCTTTAAATCACGAAAAAAGGTTCCGCTGTTTCCAACAGAACCTTTCCTAAAATGGCAAAGAGTAACTCTTACCTTACTCTTTGTTCATATACTACAGGAGTTTTAATGAAAATCCAAGGATCCTTATATTGAGAAATAAAGAAGAATCATTCTAAAGAATCTTATCTTTGTTATAAATATAAGAGCAGTTAGCAAAAGCTAACTGCTCAATACAAGGAGATACAGAGAAAACTAAATGGATTTTGGCATACAGCCTATCAACATTATGGACATAATATTGATTTTTATTCGAAGGAATTCATGTTTTACAAATCAGATTATGATAGTCGATATTCTCCATATTGACCAGAAAAGAACCAAGAATTCTAGTGAAATTCCAAGTGTTTTTTTCCTAGTTTTTTGAAATTCTTTTACTAAATAGCCAATAGCGCTAATTGCTAGAAGAATGAAAAGAATAAGTTCTAGTGTAACTGGCATTTGATCTACTCCTAATCTATTATTTTAATTTAGTATATAACGATTATAAGATATTTTTTTGTGGTTAGTGGTGAGAAATTAAACAAAACCATCTCTTTACGAAAAAAGGTCCTGTTGTTTCCAACAGAACCTTTCCTAAAATGGCAAAGAGTAACTCTTACCTTACTCTTTGTTCATATACTACAGGAGTTTTAATGAAAATCCAAGGCTCCTTATATTGAGAAATAAAGAAGAATCATTCTAAAGAATCTTATCTTTGTTATAAATATAGGAGCAGTTAGCAAAAACTAACTGCTCATCTCCAAGGGGGAACAAGGAGAAAAATCTAATGTCATCTATATTATTGACGGAATATTGAGTTTTACTCATAAAAAACTACGTTTAACTTAATGCATAACCCACAATCAAAGTTAGTGTTAAAAACACTGATAATAACAATGTTAGTAAGACTGTTGCTACACTCCTAAGCATCGCAATCCAATTATTTATCTTAGAAAATCCTATAATGCCAGCAAAAAAAGTTCCTATTGTTAAAAATAGTAATATAAATAAAGGGTGAATGTGTAATGAATCCGTGAAAAATTTGAATAATTCAAGTGGAATTTCAAAATATAAACGGAATAGTCCAACGCAAATCAAAGAGCATATAAAGGACCATAGATTGAGGTTATGCTTCATAGCTTTCTCCTATGTTTTCAAAATAGTTTTACTCAATTTTAATGGGAAATGAAGGAAAAAGATAGAGGTTATAAATTAGAATCAATTTTTTAACAAAATAATCCTTTTAATAAAAAGCGAGGAATAACAATGGGACTCGGAAACCGTGGGATGGCATTTGAAATGCTTATCAATCTAGCGAATGAAATGTATCATAGAAACAATTAAAGAAAAAAGGCGCTTCTATTAAGTCGTTAAAAGACAATTGGTTTGATACTACAAGCGATAATCCATACAGCACTTTCCGACTCACTGTAATGGCTGGTGTTAATCAGTTAGAACGTGACCTAATTCGAATGCGGCAACGAGAAGGTATTGAACTAGCTAAAGAGCGTGGTGTTTATAAAGAGCGCCCTAAGAAGTACGATGATGATAATCCTAATATGGAACATGCTTTAGATCTGCTTGCAAACCGAAAGGAAAACAAGCTTACAGTAAAGAAGATATGTGAAGTTACAGGTGTAAGCCGCACGGTTCTTTATGAGAGAGCAAAAGAAAAGGGAGTTATGTAGATTTTAAAGCAGCGAATCCGCTGCTTTTTTATTTTATCAAATAAATTGTTTTTGAGTAGAAATGAAAATAGGGGTTTGCCTTAAACATTTATTATTAATCAAGAATATGAGTATAGAAACAGGTTTAAATTTTGTAATGGTGGAGGGGATTGTTGTGGACATAACTCAAAGTGTGGTAAGAATAGTGGTTAATGGGAAAGACCTTCCGTTCACTTCAGTTCAAACCTCTGCATGGAATCATGGACCTGTAAATGATTTAATCGTTTCGACGAATCAGAGAGTGAATGAGCTTTATCAATTCATATGGTCACAAGTACCAGTTACGATCTCGGTGTATTTTCTTCAAGGGGAGGACTTAATGAGATTCGCTAGGATCGCTGGAATTAATGAACGTGTAACGGGAGAATATATCATTTCATTTGGGGATAAGAAGAATTCAAAGTAGCTTAACAGCTGCTTTTTTATTTTGCATAGAAAAAGGAACCATAATAGGCTCCTTAATTTGATTCAGAAGTTGTGTAGTTTTTCTTGATGATATCTTTTATGTTGATAATTAAGGATATAAGGAATCCAGCAGCTAGGATACCGTTTACCCAGTAATATGTATTCTCGGATGTAAATTTATTATAAAAGGAATCGATATTATAATACACTAAGCCTGCTGAAATGACGGTAGAGATTACTAACGTACCAAAACTTTTCATGACGCTGCCCTCCTATTCTGAAATTTTAGACTTTTAATACAATTATACATTTAAATAAAGAGGTTTACAAAGGAATTACCATAAGGAGGAGTTATAACGAGTTTCTTCCAATTGATGGTTTTTATTTTTGAAAAAATAACTATTTTATAAAAAATATTTTTTTGACCCCCATAAAATTATTTGTTCCTTCGAATATATATAAGTAGAAGAAAAAGCTAAAATTACCAAAAATATAGCGAAGAGTTATTCAAAGATTGCAGCTAAAATAGAAAAGAGCAAGAAGAACAAGTGGTATTGCAAAAGAAAACAAGAAAGTAATACAAAATACAGACTTCACTTTAGTACAAGTGGAAAAAATAGTCATATAAAAAAATCGGCCTCGAAAAATATGAGCACCAGCAAGTAGACAAGCCCAAAGAAAAGTACTAAGAAAATGTGGTTAAATGGTCACTTGTTTAGTGACCATTTTGCTATTTGAAGCAGAAGGAGGCAGGGAGATTACTAGTGTTGAGTTTAGTAATGAAAATCTTAAAAAAAACGAAAATAGAAGATATCGTATTTAACATACAAAACAACGGTGGAGATAAGGAAGCTTTTATCGTACAGTATCAGCCGTTTATTAGAAAATCAATATCGTCTGTCTGCCGCAGGTACATTACAGAGCAAGATGATGAATATAGCATTGGGTTATTTGCATTTAACGAAGCAATTGAACAGTATTCATATAAAAAAGGAAAATCTTTTCTAGCGTTTGCTGATCTTCTTATAAAAAGAGATGTAATTGACTATATACGCAAGGAGTCTAAGCATAATCTTGTCTTTTTAAAAGAAGATAAGCAAGAGGAAATGTTAGAAATGCAAGTGTCGCTTACGGAGTATATGAAAGAGATGGAAAATAGTAACCGTAAGGAGGAAATTCTTCATTTTCAAAGTGTACTAGCTGAGTTTAAAATCACATTTTCAGAGCTTGCTAAGGAATCTCCTAAGCATCGTGATACGCGTGAGCACTTAATAGAAATTGTAAAGATTATTATAAAAGACGAGAAAATGATGGAAGAGCTGTTCCGAAAGAAAAAGTTACCCCTTAAACATATTGAACCACGTGTTAGGGTAAGTCGTAAAACGTTGGAGCGACATAGAAAATACATTATTGCGATGTGTATTATCTTTGCAAACAACTATACATATATTCTGGATTACATAAGAGGGGAGAAGCATGATGAATAAAGGAATTGTGATGGATATAAAGAAACATAACGTAGTTGTTTTAACTCCAAATGGAGAGTTTATTACGTTTAAAAGAAAAGTACACTCTTACATGATTGGAGAGGAAATCTCGTTTAACGAACAAGAGCAAAGAGCACCGCGTTTTTCAATGCCACCTTTCTTAAAGCCTACAACAGTAATTGTTGCTGGTTTTCTATGCGTATTGCTGTTTTTCTACAATCAACCAGAAGAAAAAGTGTTTGCTTATGTCTCAGTTGATATAAATCCAAGTTTAGAGGCGAGCGTAACGGAAGATCTTCGTGTTATAGATTTGCGGGCTTGTAATGATGACGGAAGGCGTATTTTAAAAGAAATGAAAGGGTGGGAAAATAAGCATCTGCAAGATGTGATACGCACTATTATAAAGCAGAGTCAAAATGATAAGTACTTAACGAATGATAAGCAAGTTATGCTAACAGCTGTTACAAAGGACAAGTCGCTAGAACCACAGTTGGAAAAGGCTATGCAGGAATTAAAGAAAGAGTATGAGATAAAACATGTTACAGTCGAATATCAAAGCAGTACGATGCAAATGCGGGAGGATGCCAAGAAAGCAGGGGTTGGAACGGGCGTTTATATAAAACAAGAGAATGAGAAGCAAAAATCGCTTACTCCACCTGCACCTCCTTCTAATCAAGAACAACAAAAGTCATCTTCTGATGCATCATCGGACGCATCTCCTGTAAAAGAAGAAAGCAACGAGAAGAAAGAGCATATAGAACAAAAGCAATCTAAGGAACAACAACCGAAGCAAATAAAAGAAAATAATGGGAATCAGCAAGAGAACAACGGAAGAGGATCACAAGGAAATAATGGAAATGGGCAAGGAAACAACGGCAGAGGGTCACAAGGAAATAATGGAAATGGGCAAGGAAACAACGGAAGAGAGTCACAAGGAAATAATGGAAATGGGCAAGGAAACAACGGAAGAGAATCGCAAGGGAATAAGGGGCATCAGCAAGAGAATAAAGGAAGAGAATCGCAAGGGAATAATGGAAATGGTCAAGGGAATAATGGAAATGGTCAAGGGAACAACGGAAGAGAATCGCAAGGGAATAATGGAAATGGTCAAGGGAACAACGGAAGAGAATCGCAAGGGAATAATGGGAATGGTCAAGGGAACAACGGAAGAGAATCGCAAGGGAATAATGGGAAGCAGCAAGGGAACAACGGAAGAGAATCGCAAGGGAATAATGGAAATCAGCAAGGGAACAACGGAAGAGAATCGCAAGGGAATAATGGGCAAGAGAACAACGGAAGAGGATCACAAGGAAATAGTGGGAATCAGCAAGAGAACAACGGAAGAGGATCACAAGGAAATAATGGGAATCAGCAAGGGAACAATGGTAGAGGGTCTCAGTAAGGAAAGTTCCTCCACATAATATCGAGTGAAAGAAAAATCTATAGAATATTGAACAGAGGGATTCCTTCCATCTGAAGGGATTTCTTAATATTTTTTAAAATGACGGACATAAAATCGTATATCCTTTCGAATTATATATATGCATATCATTAATAGTTATATAAAAGGGGAGAAAAAATATGAAAGAAATGTATGAAGAAATCACTGAAGTATTAAAGGTATTGGCGCATCCTGTCCGTTTATCATTAGTAAAGATAATGCTTGCAAAAGGTCCTATTAACGTAACGACAATGTATGAAACATTACAAATGCCTCAAAGTACAATTAGTCAACATTTATCTAAATTAAAAGCTACTAAAGTCGTTACAGGTACTCGGAAAGGATTAGAAATTTATTATGAAGTAACAGATAATCGTACAAAAGCGATATTATTAAGCTTGGCTTAAAGGGTAACTGTTTAGATTTCAAAATTAAGTAAGCAATTCAGCGACTATAATTTTCTTATTAACATTAGTCGTATGTGTTGTTGTTTTTAATTTGTTTAATACATTTCTTTATTAGGGTCTTGCCGTATCACTATCAAGCTAAAGTTTAAATGGATTATAAAAATGAAAGTTTTCTTATTAGGGTCTTTTTGTTAGCTTGATAGTGATGTGCCATTCCCACTAGTATGTAAAGAATTTGGTAGTTTTTTTAGTCATGTAATCTTTTAATCTGATGGTCTTTTCCCCATTCAAATAGTTCATCCATAATTTGCATTAAAGATTTTCCATGTTCGCTTATTGTGTACTCAACCTTTGGTGGTACTTCTTGATATACAGTACGATGGATAATCCCATCAGCCTCAAGTTGCCGAAGTTGCTGTGTGAGAACTTTTTGTGTAATGTTTGGAATTTCTCGTTTTATTTCATTTGTTCGCATTTTTCCATCCGCCAAAACACATAAAATATGAATTTTCCATTTTCCACCGATCACGTCGAGTGTCGTTGCGATTGGGCAATTATCATTTTGATTCATATAACACCTCCAAAGGTACTTTAAGGTTCCTATAGCACTTTAAAGTACGTACTTTTCAATTATATGTGACTCACTCATACTAATACGTAAAGGATTGAATAATTTAAAAAGGGGATGGAAGATGATGAGAACACTTGTAATTGTAGCACACCCTGATATTGAAAAATCAAAAATTAATAAAAGATGGATCGAAGAACTTGAGAAACATTCGGATGAAATAACGGTGCATGAATTATATAAAGCGGCACCAAAT
Organism: Bacillus sp. FSL P2-0099; assembly: GCF_038007445.1. Taxonomy (NCBI): domain Bacteria; kingdom Bacillati; phylum Bacillota; class Bacilli; order Caryophanales; family Bacillaceae; genus Bacillus; species Bacillus sp. FSL P2-0099. Next base: position 3,304,730 of record NZ_JBBOXE010000001.1, on the reverse strand, counting down.
TGGGAGTTTAATATTGAAGAAGAGCAAAAGCTATTAGTAGAACATGACAGATATATATTTCAATTTCCGCTTTATTGGTACAGTTCACCACCATTATTAAAAAAATGGTTCGATGATGTATTAACATATGGATTTGCCTACGGATCAAAAGGGGATAAAGTGAAGGGGAAAGAATTTGGTGTAGCTATTTCTATAGGTGGGTTAGAAAAAGACTATAAAAATAGCGGAATTACAATGGATGAATTAACGAAACCATTCCACGCTACGAGCTTATATACAGGAATGGAATTTATACCATCATTTTATTTATATGGTGCGGAATATGAAATCAGTGATGAAGAGATTGACAAAAGTGCACCTGAGTATGTGAAATATGTGATGAATAAGGAGTATTCTAATATATAAGGAGAAATAGCCATTTACTTGTTAAGTAGATGGCTATTTTTGTTTATCCCGCATTAACCGCCCGTAAGGTGTGGACTAATAATCAGTCGGGATGAACACCTCACATCGACTAAAGATTCACTTCATTTAAATTCACTAAGTTTAATCTTTAGTAAATTAATAGTTAATCTGGTAAAATAAAATCCTAACATATATAAAGGGGAGTTTTACTTGAGAACGATGCGACAATTATTACAAAAAAGAGCAATGCAGTCACCAAATTTGGAAGCGCTTATCGGTGGAGAGAAAAGGTATTCGTTTCAGCAGTATAATGAACGAGTAAATCAGCTTGCACATTATTTGTTACATACCGGTGTGAAAAGAGGGGATCGTATAGGAATTCTATGCAAAAATAATCATCCGTTTCCAAGCGTTATGATGGCAAGCTTAAAAATTGGAGCGGTATTTATTCCGCTTAATCATCAGCTTACTGCTTATGAATTAGAATCGATTGTAAAAGAAGCGAGATTAAAAGTATTAATTATTGATGATGAATTTAGTGAAGTTGTATTAAAGATTAATGGAGTTAAAGAAATTCCTTATGTAATTGAGACGACAAAAGAAGGGTTTGGCTTATTTGAATTAAAATTAAAGGAACAGCCAATAACAGAGCCGAATGTGGAAGTTCATGAAGATGATGATGCTATTTACTTATTTACTTCAGGAACGACTGGACAGGCAAAAGCATGTGTAATTGGTCATAAAAACTTACACCATTATTTTACTGAAATTGCGGGGCAAAGAGAAATTCCAGCAGGTGAACGCTTTTTATCAGTGCACCCATTGTTTCATATGAGTGGTGTGCTTTCTATTTTAAATTGTATTTATCATGGCGTTACGATGGTCTTTTTAGCTGATTCGAATCCTACTCTTATTTGGGATAAGATTGAAGAAGAGAAAATTACTACGATGCTTGCGTTCCCAGCTGTTTATAGTTACATGCTTGATGAATTAGATAAAAAAGAGCGCAACATTTCGGCCTTTAAAGTAGCGCAAAGTGGTGGTACAAAGGTGCCAGAAACACTCATTCAAAAATATATGGAAAAAGGCATTTATATGGTGCAAGGTTATGGGAGTACAGAAGGTTGGGTAGTAACTTCTTGGCATCCAAATATGGGAAAAGAAAAAATGTCTTCTGTAGGGAAAACTTTGAAACATGTAGAGCTGAAAATTGTTCATCCAGAAACAGGTGATGAGCTAACAACAAATAAAGTTGGAGAGATTCACGTGAAAAGCCCGTACATGTTTAAAGGATATTGGAATAATGAAGAGGCAACAAAGAAGGTAGTAAAAGATAATTGGTTTAACATGGGTGATGCCGGTATGATAGATGATGATGGATTTCTACATATTATGGGAAGATATAAAGACGTTATCGTACGCGGTGGTGACAACGTATATCCAGATCAAGTAGAAGATGTAATTCATGAAATAAATGGCGTTTTAGAAGTTGCAGTAGTTGGGATTCCAAATGACTTTTGGGGGGAGGTTCCAACAGCTTACATTGTAAAGGACATTCAAACGTCTTTAACAGAAGAAGAGATTATTCAGCATTGTAAAGAAAAACTAGCAAGCTATAAAATACCAGAAGTTGTATTTATGGACGAATTACCGAAAAACGCTTTAGGGAAAGTGTTGAAGAGGGAATTAAGGGATGTTTTTCTTGTGAAATAAAAGGTTATTAAATAATGAAGAATCCAGTTATGTAAAAAGCATAACTGGATTTTTGTTTATAAAAAACATAATGATTTACTAGATTTTGTATTTTGTGTAAGATAATAAAGAATATTCAATTAACAATTAAAGGAAGAGATATAAATGAAGCTGCCACTATTACAAGTAGAGACAGAGAGACTGATTATTCGTCCGTTTCAAAAAGAGGATTATGAAAGTTGGTTAGATGGATTCAATAAGAGGTTACCATCTCAATATAAATACGATGATGGCTATCATGACATGTCGTCTTCAACGAAAGAATGGTTTACGGAATGGATAAGAGGATTTGATGAGGCGGCACGACGGGATGAAATGTACGTATTAGGCATATTCCGAAAAAAAGATGGAGCGAATATTGGAAAACTAGAGCTTATTAAAATTTTACGTATGGATTATCAATGGGCAATGATGGGTTATTCTATTCATAATCAATATTGGAAAAATGGATACGGAGTAGAAAGTGTAAAATCTGCACTACCGTTATTTTTTAATAGTCTTCAATTTCATAGAATCGAATTACATATACATGTTGATAATGAGCCATCCGTTCGTCTTGCGGAAAGAGCCGGATTTTCCTTTGAATGTAAGAGGGAAGCATTTTCGCAGGAAAATGGTAGGTGGGTAGATTTTCTTATTTATTATAAAAATAAGGAGATGAGTATATGAGAGTACTTATTACAGGTGGAAATCGTGGATTAGGGTTACAGTTAGTGAAAGTGTTTCATGAAAATGGACATATTGTTTATCCGCTAGTTAGAAGTGTGGAAGCGATAGAACAGTTAAAACAGATGTTTTCTTCTAGATGTTTTCCTATATTAGCAGACTTATCGATTGATGAGAGTACGGAGCAAATTAAAAAGCAGCTTGAGGAATATACAGAGTATATTGATCTAGTTATAAATAACGCTGGCATTACTGGGAAAGAGACTGAGGTTTTACATACAAATTCAGAAGAGTTAACGGACTTATTTAATATTCATTGCTTAGGTGTAATTCGAGCTGTAAAAGGTACATATGTGACTTTAGCTAAATCGGATCATCCGAGAATAATAAATGTGTCCTCTCGATTAGGTTCATTGCATAAAATGGCGAACAAAGAGTTTCCACAAGGTAAGTTCTCATATTCATATCGAATTGCTAAAGCCGCACAAAATATGTTAACGCTCTGCTTACAACAAGAGTTTGAGAATAAAGGAATTCGTGTAACCGCAATTCACCCTGGAAAATTAAAGACTGACATTGGTGCCTTTGATGCGAATATGACTCCGGCTGAAGGAGCACAAAATATATATGATTGGGTAATAGATTCAAATGAGAAGGTTTCAGGGAAGTTTATTGAGCCGGGTGTAGGTGAAATAAAGTGGTGAAGTACGATCTTACAGTTGTTCAAAATTTATTTGGTCCTTCGAGAAAAGTATTAAATGGTTTACCAAATGCAGTAACGATTGAAGAAATAGAAGAAGATGTTTTTTATAGCGCACAAACTTACAAAGAAAAGGTAAGTAGATTTGAAGAAGTTTGTTTTAACTGGGAGTTAAAAAGAGCGAGTATTGTATTAAACAAAAGGTTTAGTAGTTATAACGCAAGTGTACAAGTGTTACTTGATGAGGGCTTTGATTTGTACGCGACAAAGATAGAAGTGTGTAGAGAGTTGAACAATATAGAGGCGCTTGAAAAACAATATACATATCGCTCGATAGAAGAAGGGACATTATCGGAAAGAGAATTCACATGCATTTGGGAGCAATGTATGTTGGAATCAGGAAATCGACCGTCAATTCTGAATGTCGATGAACATTTGCATTCAGTGCAAACAGAGTTAGGTAAAGGTTGGGAAAAGTCATGCATTGTTTTTTATGATAAAAATGAGCCGATTGGTTTGTCCATACCGCATATAGAGCCTGGAACAGAAAGTGAAGGACGTTTATTTTACTTTGGGGTAATGCCTTATTATCGCGGGAAAGGAATTGCTTCCCAACTGCATCTTCAATCTTTACATATGTTAAAGGAAATGGGGGCTACTTATTACATCGGAAGCACACATACTTCAAATGAAAAGATGCAGAGGATATTTTGGAGAAATAATTGTGTGATAAAAACGGAGATAGAGAGTTATTATAAATTATTTAAAAAGGGTTAGGAGATAGGTAAATGAAGAACATAAACGTATTTCATCACCTTATTCTGGAACGATTGAAGATCCAGTGACAGGAACAGCTTCAGGTGTAATGGGAGCCTACTATGCGACGTATTTGGAGAAAGATTTTGACCATGAACTGGAGTTAATCGTTGAGCAAGGACAGGAAATAAATAAAGATGGTCGTGTAATGGTTTATGTAACGAAAGATGTAGAAAATGATAACTTACAAATTGATATTGCTGGAACAGCGGTGTATGTAAAAGAGTTTGAAATTTCAATATAAAAGAATGAAGCCCAGTATATAACCGGGACTTCTTCTTACCTGTTCAACACTTCAATATACGAAGCATCCCCAGCTGTTCTAATAGTAGAGCGGAAATTATTGTTTTCTAACGTTTCAGCAACTTGTTTTAATTGCTGTGCATCATCATGATGAATGAGTAAACTATCTGCACCACTTTCTTCTATATGAATATGCTCAACATTTCCAATCGCTTCATGTATAGCTTTTAAAAATTCAGGTTTCATATTGTCCTCCTATATGTATGTAACGTCGTTAAATAGTATTTCCTTATTTTTGAAATATAAAAGTAAATGAAAGGAGAAATGAAAATGAATATAACGCAGTTTAAAGAACATATTACATCACTTTTTGAAGAGCACCTTAATAAATACGGTGATGACGAGTATGGCTTCACTCACATTAGTAAAGAGGAATTTCACAAAATAGGTTACACGACAAATTTGACGCTAGAGACAATTGAAGAAGCATATAGAAATGGTGTCGATATGATAGTTACACATCATGCACCGTGGAGTTTTCTATTCGGTATGGAAGAGGCTTGTATTGAGAAATTAAAAGAATATGAAATGAATCATTTTTGGATTCATTTGCCGTTAGATTTTGTAAAGTTTGGCACGTGTACGTCGTTATTTAATGAAATTGGGATAGATACAATACTGGAATATTCCACGTATGAGGAAGAAGAGCTACCGGGAATAGGAGAATATAAAGAAGCGATTCCGTTTTCAAATTTAGTTGAAAAACTTGAAGAGAGAATGGAAGAGAAAGTGAAGAGCTGGAAAAATCATGACAGGCCAGTAAAACGGATTGCGATATTAACAGGTGCAGGAAACAATACAAATCTTATTGAGCGTGCGCTAGAAAAAGGTTGTGATACGTACATAACGGGAGAAAAAACATTATATACAGTGCAACATGCGAAATTTAAAGGCATCAATTTGATTGTAGGAAGCCACACATTTACAGAAGTATTTGGTGTAGGAAGTTTGGCTCGTAAGTTAAAAGAAAGAGATCGTGCAATAGAGATTATTAGATTAAATGAAGAGCATTTGGAGTGAGGGAAATGGTAACTATATGCGCAAATTATGGGGAATCAAAAGTGAGGTTAACGTGGAAAAAAGATTGTATATTGCCAGAATACGAAAGAATCACGAGTGTTCACGGTTTTTGTTTTCATAATAATAATAATAAGGTTTTACTGATAGACCATGAGCAGCGTGGTTGGGACTTTCCTGGTGGGCATATAGAAGAAGGGGAACTACCAGAAGAATGTTTTAAAAGAGAAGCGTGGGAAGAAGGTTATGTAAAAGGAGAATGTACTTTATTTGGATATATTATCGTTGACCATAGTGATAATCCAAATTGGAATGAAAATAGTCCGTATCCAAAAGTAGGGTATCAGCCGTTCTACCGGATGGAGATTAATGAAGTGCATAAGTTTGACGGTGAGTATGAATCCGATAAAAGGATGTTTGTTAGAGTAGAAGAGAGTGCAGCGTATCATTATAAATGGAATGAATTATATGATGAAATCTTGAAGGAAGCCGTTTTGATAAAATGAAAATTAATTTCTGCAATATTAAGATGTTAGAAGGGATTCTCTTGCGATTGTCAAATAATAGTAAAGTTGTCTTTCGAATTGGGGGAATCTTCGGAATTAAAGGGTGAGAGAATGGACATTTCAATAATTGCTGCACAACTAGTTAAGGAGAAAGTTATTTCACATGATCCAAATAGCGTAAAAGCGTTGAACGGAGGAACGACAAGTACTGTATATTTGTTGGACGAAAAATATGTAGTAAAGCTGAATGAAGCGGAAGTAATACGTGAAGAAGCTAATTTTCTTTCATTTTATGAGGAGAATAGTTTATTTTCAAAGCTTTTGTATAAGGAACCTTTACATACATATTTCGTGTATTCTTTCCTTGAAGGTAATACTTTGTGTAAACAAGGATATAAACGAAGTACGCTTCGTACACTTGTAAAAGAAGTTATCAATAAGTATAAAATGGTTCCAGAGGCAGAAGGCTGGGGATGGAAAGAAAGTCCGGTTCAATGTTGGAATGAATTTTTAACGGCAAATGTGATGGAAGCTTATGAAAATGTAAGACGTTACATAAGTGAGGAAGATTATAGAATTGTTCTTAAACTAGCAAATAGGGATGCCGGAGTAAATCAGCCATTTTTATTACATGGTGATTTCGGATTTCATAATTTTATATTTCGGCAGAATAGGTTACATGGGGTAATTGATCCGTTACCTATTTTAGGAGATCCTTTATATGATTTAATTTATGCGTTCTGTTCAACTCCGGAAGATGTAACGAAAGAAACGATTGATTATGTGATGAAGCAATGTGTATTTCATAAAACAGAACGAGATTTATACGAAGAAATAGTAATAGGATTATATTTGCGTATAGATACATGTGTAAGACACCACCCGAAAGATTTAGAAGATTACTTAATAGCTTGGCGTTATTGGATGGGCGAAATTGAGCCGGCTTTATAGTACAAATAGTTTGGGGGAGATAGTGAAATGAACATAGCAGAAGCAAAACGAGATTTAGCACAAAGAACGAAAAAAGGATTTCCAGTTATAATAGCTGGTATTTTATTTTGGGTTGTAGCGAGTATAACGGGTGTTCTTCTTTCAGAAAAGCAAGTTGTGTGGGTGTATTTAATTGGTATGGGGTGTGTGTTTCCTTGCGGCCTAATGATAGCTGCCATATTAAAAATTGATATGTTTGCGAAAGGAAATCCGCTCGGGACTTTAGCAGGAGTAATTGGCGGGATAAATGTATTAAATATTCCGTTTGTGTTACTTGCCTATTTTCAATTTCCAGAGTGGTTACCTTTTGTAGTAGCGATGTTAATAGGTGTTCATTTTGTACCGTACGTATGGATTTATGAAAGTAAAAGTTATGGTTTACTGTCAGTAGGGACCGTATTCGTAACGTCAGTTTGCGGGATTCTTTTTGCTGACAATGGATTTACTGTAATTCCATTGTCAGTTACAGCTGTCTACTTACTAACTCTAATAGGTTTATTAATTGAAAATAAAAAAATAGATCATTATCAACAAAAATCAGCTTAATAAAAATATATGGATAGGGGGAATTATTATGAAAAATTTCGTTTGTACAACGTGCGGCGTACAGTATGCAGCGAGTGTGGAAGAACCGGTAAGTTGTGTTATTTGTGATGAGGAGAGACAATATGTGAATCCGAAAGGGCAGTCTTGGACGACTTTAGAAAACTTGCGAACGAGTGATACATATAAAAATGAAATAATAGAAGAAGAGCATAGACTTTATAGCATTACGACAAAACCTAAATTTGCGATCGGTCAAACAGCATTTGTCATAAAAACAGATTCCTATCGTTTATTATGGGATTGTATTACTTATTTAGATGAAACGACAATTGGGAAGATAAAAGAGTGGGGCGGGTTAGATGCGATTGCACTATCTCATCCTCATTATTATTCGATACAAGTAGAATGGGCAGAAACGTTTGATGTACCAATTTATATACATGAAGACGATAAAGAGTGGGTAGTACGCCCGAGTAGTCGTATTATTTATTGGTCTGGTGAGTCTTTACAATTAGCGGACGGAATTACTATTCATCGTCTCGGAGGACATTTTAGCGGCGGTTCTGTATTACATTGGGAAGAAGGAAATGATGGGAAAGGTATTTTATTAACAGGTGATATTATTCAAGTCGTAGCGGATCAGCAGTGGGTGAGTTTCATGTACAGCTATCCAAACTTAATTCCATTGCCAGCGAGAAAAGTGGAGGAAATGGCGAATCGAGTGAAGCCATTACAGTTTAATCGTTTATATAATGCTTTTCACGGAGTAGTGAAAGAGAATGCAAATGAGGCAGTGGAACGTTCTGCTGAAAGATATATTAAGGCGGTAGAAGGAAAGTTATTTCGTACGTGAAAGGAGAATTAGCTCTATGAAAACGTTAGTATGCTTCGGTGATAGTATTACAGCTGATGAAACGTTTTTTGATGGAACGCCAAGGTTAACACCGCGTCTGCAAGAGATGTTTCCAAATTGGAAGGTGGTAAATGCGGGGGGTCCGGGCGATAATACGTTCGATGCGTTACATAGGGTTGAAGATGATGTACTATCACATAAACCAGACTTTGTAACAGTTTTTCTTGGTACGAATGATTCGGTGTTATTTGATCCAGTGCCATTACAATCTTACAAAGAAAATTTAGAGAAAATTGTAAGTGCGATTTCATCAGAAAAAGTATTACTTATTAGTCCTGCACCAGTTGATGAAGCAAGGCAACATAATAGAACGAATGAAGTACTCGGTCAATATGCAAATGTGGTTGAGGAAGTGGCGAAAGAAACAGGTAGTCATTTTCTAAATTTGTACGCTGAAATGATTCAAGAAAAGGATTATAAGAGATTTGTAGAAGATGATGAAAAGGACGGTTTACACTTCGGACCACAAGGTTATGAATATTTAGCGAAGTTAATTTGTGAAAAGTTAAAAGGGATTTTGTAGGAAGCAAAGCGTGGGCGCTTTGCTTTTTTGTTCGCGTATTTCCTCCTACAATGCAGTAGCTTTTATTATGCTAATTATATTTCATAGTAGCACATGTAAGAATGAAATGAATAAAGTGAAATATAATTAGACCTTACCAATTGGGTTATTAAGGGGAGCCCGACTTCGACCTAACTTTTTTGCTCTTGCCAAATTTTGAGGCGGTGCACTCAAATAGCGGGATAAAATGTACTTTAAAGAGGTGGTTAGCCGTAACACTATGAGACATTCGTACAAAAGAAAATGATTTGTTCCGCTAATGGAATGTATCCAAGACTTAACAGTTGATTAATTGAACTGTAAAGTTTAAAATTACAGTATAGTTTTTAGAAGTGAGTTGCTATTTTTTGTGAAAAACAGATAAATTAAATATTCTCGAATGAATAATATAACGTGTATTTCATTCTGAACTGTAATTTTTTTAAATACATTTCAATAATCTATATAATAATTTAAAAAGTAAAGGAGTGTGTAAAATATGGTGATTTTATATACGACAGCAAGCTGTAGTTCATGCCGAAAAGCAAAAGCATGGCTTGAAGAACATCAAATTGATTATACCGAAAAAAATATCGTATCAAATTCTCTTACAGTCGATGAACTTAAATCCATTCTTCGTTTAACTGAAGATGGTGCTACTGAAATTATTTCAACTAGATCTAAAACTTTTCAGGAATTAAATATAAATATTGAGGCGCTTTCGCTTAATGAGTTTTATAAATTAATAATTGAGTATCCTCAAATGTTACGTCGTCCAATTATGCTGGATGAAAAAAGATTACAGGTTGGTTTTAATGAGGAAGAAATTCGCAAATTTTTACCGCGTAGCGTTCGAACATTTTTGAATATAGAATTGCAAAAAATGGCTAATTAATAAGTAATATTTTGAAAGGAGGAAACAGAAGTGATTGAAGTATGTGTTACAGTTAATTATAAAGATAGAAACTATCACACAAATGTTATTGTGAGTAAAGATACGATTTGGACAAAAATTAAACAATTGGCAGAAGAACAAGTTAAGAAACAGTGGACTGTTTAAATTTATTTGCAACTTAAAAAGCTAAATGAAGTTAGGAGATATAGGGGAGTTCTGATAGAATATAAAGGAATTTATTTTTTCATGCTAAGCATGCTTCTTATATATTTTAACGTTTGACTAACCTATCTGTAATATTTATGGCTACAGTATGTTACTAAACGAGAAATCATATTTTTTATCGTAGGAGGACAACAATGAACAGCGACTTTACCTTGGCCATTCACAGTTTAACTTATTTAGCTTTACAGCCAGATCGGATGTCAACAAGTAATGCTATTTCCGAAAGTGCAGGTGTTCATCCAGTACGCATTCGCAAAGTGCTAAGTTTGTTAAAAAAACATAAGTTTATACAATCAAAAGAGGGAACGGGTGGAGGTTTTATTTTTGCCCGTGATTTAAGTGAAATTAATCTTTGGAATATGTATCAAATAACCTCTGAAGGGGCATTGCAGCCGAAGTGTCCAGAATCAAATGATCAGTGTATTGTAGGTTCGAACATGCGGAAAGTTCTTTTTGCTATTTTCTTAGGTGCGGAAGAACATCTAGGTGAATATTTAAAGAATTATACAATGAAAGAAGTTGTTGATCTTATTAATCAAGAACGTTAAGCGGCTTAATTATTATGTAGCCGTGAGTTCTTAAAAAATAAATGTAATAAAAAACATTACAGTTTAAATTGGTTTTTATATCTTTTTTATCGTTACAAAAAATATTTATAAGCAGGTGAAAAAGTATGATGTCAAATAATAATCATGTTTTAAAAGTGGGAGATTGGGTTCGTGGAATATCAAATGAGGGTGAATTCATAGTTGGTTACATTGTATCACTTGATGAAGTGGAGGGTGTAGTTACAGTTAGCATTGTGAAACGTGACGACAAGTACACAATGAACGAAGCGATTTTACTCTTTAGTAAACATGTTAACAAACTCCCTGAATCAAAGGTAATAAATAAGGAGCAAATCCTTTATCTTATAGACCTTGCATTATTAACAGGGGATGAAGAATGGTTTATTGAGCTCTCTGCAAAATTAAACTTGATAAAAGAGCTAGTTAATGAGGGGTTTTAAAGATTACATTATTCGTTTTTAATAGGTTGGATCGTGCAATAAGCAATAATAGGATCTAAAAGGAAATGAAATAAAACCCATTCAATACAAACATAGAAATACCCCTGAAGAAGAGTTGAAAAAACTAAAATTAAGATGACATTGAAGTGATTCGTTTGCCCACTCCTAACAATGATAATGATGTAAATAAGCTGTCCATATGGGCAGCTTATTTTATTTTTTCGTTTAGCGAAGATTTTTGCAAAATGTTAGCGGTTCTCTTATTTTCATCAAGTTAAAATATGTATTTTCCTAAAAATGTATATGAATGCAATATTGATAATATACAACCTAAAAATTGGTTTATGTATTTAAAAATAAATTTCTTTTTAACCACGTTAATTATTTATTAGAATATCTTTTTCAAGTCAAAATAAAATTTTTAGATAAAGAAGAATATAAATATTTTTAAAATGAGTAGCTTGAATAAACAATATTTTACTGTGTTTTTTGCTGATTAATTCCGTTATAAGCGATAGGAACAAGGGTTGCATGCTAACTGTAAATTATTATCCATGTAAAATTATATCCATTAAATATTTCTGGAAATATAAAAATATTAATTTTATAAATATACACGTTATAATGAGGGCGTCGAGAGAAATTTTATGATCTCTGGAGAAAATATAAAAAATGCGATTAATAGAAAGAAAGGCGTGTGATTAGAGGCGAAATGTATGTAAAGTGCTTCAGTGGCTTGTGTAATCAATACCATAAATGCTGCCGAAGTTATGAAAGTGATGTATAGAATTGAGAAAGAAATGCCTCATAAATGAAGAGAGGCCGGTTTATCTAAAATTACTGTTACAAGTAAGTAAGAGAAACCATTAAAGTAACACACTGTTATTAGAAATGTTGCAACGTATTTATGAAGTCTATTCAATATTGTTCTCTTAAGCGGTCTTTATATAAAGAGCGGATAGTACGAGTAAACTTTTTTGTGAACGCTAACATTTATGTTAGGACGCTAACTAGCGAATGTTTCAATTTGGATTCATTATGATGAAGGACATACAATGTGGGGCAACTTGTATGGAATTTATTTTCCGAAAAAAGGGAATGTTCGTTAGCTATAAAGAGATACGCAAGAATAGGATACAAGGGGGAGTTATTATATGAACGGGAATACTGCAAAGAAAATAGAAATTCAAGCTGAAAATATCGCACTAGAAAATGAGCAATATGCAGATCCGAAAAAGTGGCATAAGCAGGATACTACATGGGCATTGAGCCTATTTGGAACTGCAATTGGAGCAGGGGTGCTCTTTTTACCGATTAATGCAGGTTCAGGTGGTTTATTATCATTACTACTAATTACATTGCTTGCATATCCAGTTATGTATTACTCACATAGGGCACTTGCTAAAATGATATACGCTTCTAATTCTGCTGATGAGGGGATCACAGGTACAATTAGAGAGTATTTCGGAAATAAAGCAAGTATCATTTTTAACATCGTATATTTCGGTTCAATTTATACAATCGTGCTAATGTATTCGGTTGCGCTTACAAATACTGCAAGTAGTTTTATCGTGCATCAATTGCACATGCCAGAGCCTCCAAGGGCTATTTTATCACTTGTATTAGTTCTTGGTCTTATCGCTATACTGAATTTTGGTCAAGATATTACTGTAAAGATCATGAGTATGCTAGTGTATCCTTTCATAGCTTCTCTACTTTTTATCGCAATATCTTTAATTCCACAGTGGAATACGTCAATGCTTAGCTTTTCAGCTGTTTCTACTGCTTCAACAGGAACAGGATATTTTGGAACGATACTGTTGATTCTACCGATCATCGTATTCTCATTTAATCATTCACCTATGATTTCATCATTTGTTGTAAAACAGAGAGCTACGTATGGAATAGAAGCTACTGATGCTAAATGTGCGCAAATACAAAAAGTTTGTTATATCATGACATTCGCTGTAGTTATGTTCTTCGTTTGGAGTAGTACATTAAGCTTGACTCCAGAGGATTTAAAAATGGCAAAAGAGCAAAACTTATCAATCCTTTCATATCTTGCTAATGAGCTTAATTCACCTGTAATCACGATTGCAGCTCCAATCATTGCTTTTGTGGCTATTACAAAATCTTTCCTTGGCCATTATATCGGAGCATTTGAAGTAATGCGTGACATGATTATTAAGTTCGGTAAATCACGTGGGAAAGTTATTGAAGAAAAAACAATTAAGACAATCGTCCTTACTTTTGTTGTATTGTCATGCTGGTTTGTTGCTTATACAAATCCAAGTATTCTTGGACTTATTGATTCTCTAAGCGGTCCATTAGTTGCTGCTATCTTATGTCTATTACCGATGTATGCAATCAATAAAGTACCAGTACTAGCTAAATACAAAGGGAAAATGAGTAACGTATTTGTTATTATTGTAGGTGTACTTACTGTTTTAGCAAGTATTAAATCATTATTCTAATTCACGATTGTTAGTTCTAATGCAAAATAAAATAGAACGATTTTGGGACAGACTTCTCCGTTTGGAGAGTTTGTCCTTTTTTAATGCGTAACAATTTTATCTTATTGATTTTATGAGATATTTCCGCATAATTGTAACTAAGGGAGATGATTCCAAGTTGAGTAAGCTGAATATAAGCACAACAGTTTCAGGAGATATAATTGTTACCCATCTTATTGGCAAGATTAAAACAGATGATGTTTATGAATGGTTTAATGGCTTCGAGCAGGTTTGTCAGCAATTCATTTCCGAGGGTCGGAAATACAAATTGCTGGTAGATAGAAAAGGGTACACGCCAGATCATTTTTCTGTTCAAAAAGCATGGAAAGATAAGTTTTTCAATGAAACGATTTTGAATCACAGTAAGGCAATTGCTTTTCTCCTTGAAGAAGGGGAGATACTGAATTATTTACAACAGTCCAATACAAAAGAATCTGTGAAATTTTTTGATGATTATGAACAAGCATTAGTTTGGTTGAATGGATATCCCATATGAAATTGTTAGCGAACCAGTTGCCTAAGTAACTGGTTTTTTTATGCTTGTAAGAAATATCCGGAAGAAAACTTCTATACGAGATGTTTAGTACGAAAGGACATACTTTTTTAAGGCGTTAAATATAATTCATAATAGCACCAAGAAGAAAAGAATACGCTTTACGGTATTAGTTATATGGAAAGGCTGTACGATAGAGTCACAGAAATTCAAAAATATCAATGTGGCATAAAGTGAGTAAGGGGGATAAACATATGAGCGCTTCAAATTTGAATGAAATAAGTAAGCAAATTTTAATAGAGGAGGAAACACTTCAATTTTCCTCTTTTACAAATGAAGATGCACTGCAAATAGGTTTATTTATCGTTGAAACGGCGAGGCAAGAAGGGAAATTGATTGCTGTTGATATAGCGAAAAATGGTGTGCAACTATTTCATTTCAAGATGACAGGGACAACTGCGGAAAATACGCAATGGATTGAGCGTAAAAAACGAGTTGTTTCTTTGCATAATCATAGCTCGTATTATATGCAGATACAAAGTGAAATAACGGGCGTTCCATATAATGAAAAGTATCTTTTAGATAGGTCGGATTATGCTGCGTTTGGTGGCTGTGTTCCTGTCCAAATAAAAGATGTAGGAGTTATTGGAATGATAACAGTTTCAGGATTACCACCAGAAGAGGATCATGAATTAGTTATAAGGGCAGTTAAAAATCATTTGAAACAATAGTAAAAAGGCAAAATCGAACAAGAATATGTTCGGTCTTGCCTTTTTATTATTCAGTTCATGAACATATTTCTAATAAGATGTTACGGAATTAAAATCTTTAATTCGAGACACTTTTCTTGACGATAATAATCTATGTAGTTAATATGATAGACATAAAATAACTTAATTACTTTTAATAATTAAGTTATTTTATGTAAGTTATAATGAGTAAGTAGGATTTGGGGAAAATGCTTTGAATTGCCACTATTAATATTGGGGACAATTAGAAAGCGACAAATATAAAAAATTAGAAGTTAAGAAGTAAGATTGGATCAACAATAATAGTAGCTTCTGGACAATGCATTTTTACTAAGGTGACAATGACTATACATCACGAGGGGGACTGAAATTGGAATCAATGACCTTTGTTTTATTTGGAGCAACAGGAGATTTAGCTAAAAGAAAAATTTACCCCGCGCTATATAACTTATATAGAGATCAAAAGATTCCAAAGCCAATATCCGTTATTGGGCTTGGAAGACGTGAAGTATCTCATTTAGATTTTCAAAAAAGAGTAAAAGAATCCATAGACACTTTTTCTCGTCGCAAAGATGAAGGTACTCCGAAAATAGAAGATTTTTTAGAGTATTTTCGTTATTGTCCGTTAGATGTGAATAAGCCAGAAGATTATAAAAGGTTATTACAAGTAGTTCGTGAAAGGGAAGAAGAACAAAATATACAAGGGAATAGAATGTTCTACCTTTCAGTTACTCCTGACTTCTTTGAGACCATTGCTTTAAATATTAAGGAAAGTGGACTCGATGGAACGGATGGATGGAAGCGCCTAATGATTGAGAAACCGTTTGGTCATGATCTTACATCTGCCCGAGAGCTGAATGATAAGCTTAGTCGAACGTTTGAAGAAGACGAAATATACCGTATTGATCATTATTTAGGTAAACCGATGATTCAAAACATTGAAGCACTTGAATTTGCAAATCCTGTTCTCCAATCGATTTGGAATAAAGAACATATAGCGAATGTACAAATAACAGCTAGTGAAACGGTTGGGGTAGAAGAAAGGGCAGCATATTATGATCATGCAGGAGCCATTCGCGATATGGTTCAAAATCATATGTTGCAAATATTAATGATGACTGCTATGAATCTGCCGGAAAAGATAAATGCATGTGAAATTCGTGAGGAAAAACGAAAGGTAATGGAAACTCTTCGTAAAGTGAAAAAAGAAGACGTTCAGAACCATATCATTCGCGGACAGTATGCTTCAGGGGAGATAAAAGGACAACAAGTTGTAGCGTATAGAGAGGAACCAGGAGTAAATCCTTCTTCTCAAACAGATACATATGTTGCGGCTCGCTTATGGATTGATAACCCATTTTGGACTGATGTTCCTTTTTACATACGAACAGGAAAAAGAATGAAAGAAAAGTCTACTCGTATTGTAATTGAGTTTAAAAATACATTAAAACAGCAATATCAAGATAGTAATCCAAATGCAGAGCCTAATTTGTTAATCATTGAAATTAGCCCAAATGAAAATGTTTCACTCCAATTAAATAGTAAAAATCCATTGAACAATGGAGAGCTAGAACCGATCCGTATTCATTTTACTTGTGAGCAAACAGGAGTGGGAATACCTGAAGCCTACGAAAGGCTTATCTATGATGCTGTATGTGGAGATTCTACATTCTTTGCACACTGGAGAGATGTTGAATTGTCATGGGAATGGGTGCAGCCAATCCTTGAAGCGTTCGAAGAAAACTTGTTACCTCTTCATGAATATGAGTCTGGCTCGTATGGTCCGGATGCTGCTCATGCTCTATTACAAGAAAGTGAATTTAAATGGTGGTTAGATGAGGGATTGAAAAAATAAGTACATTCTTATAAGTAAAGCAATATGACAAAAGATATTCATCATTTTATTAACATGTATTTATGATGAAAGGTAATTCAAGGAGGAATTGTATTATGAGAGTAGGATTAATTGGTTTAGGTAAAATGGGATTAAATTTAGGGAAGAATTTAATTGATCATAAACATGAAGTAGCTGCATTCGATTTAAATACGAGTGCAGTGGAAGAAATGAAAGCGTATGGGGCTACAGGTACGTCTAGTTTAAACGAACTTGTTCAATCATTAGAATCACCAAGAATTCTATGGGTTATGGTTCCGCACGCTGTTGTTGATTCTGTTATTAATGAGGTTACACCGCTGTTATCAAAAGGAGATATTTTAATTGAAGCTGGGAATTCACATTATAAAGAGTCTATTCGCCGATATGAGCAACTAAAGACAGATGGCATTCACTTTATGGATGCAGGAACTTCTGGCGGAATGGAAGGTGCTCGTAATGGTGCTTGTTACATGATCGGAGGAGATCAAGAAGCTTGGGACATCGTTGAACCTATTTTCCGAGATACAGCTGTAGAAAATGGATTCTTATATGCAGGAAAAGCTGGTAGTGGTCACTTTTTAAAAATGATTCACAACGGAATTGAATACGGAATGATGGCTGCCATTGGTGAAGGATTTGAGGTTTTAGAGAAGAGTGAATTTGACTACGATTATGAAAAAGTATCAAGAGTATGGAACAACGGTTCAGTCATTCGTTCATGGTTAATGGAATTAACTGAAAATGCATTTTCTAAAGATGCAAAACTGGATGAAATTAAGGGCGTTATGCATTCTTCTGGTGAAGGAAAATGGACAGTAGAAACAGCATTAGACCTTCAAACAGCAACTCCTGTTATCGCAATGTCTCTATTAATGCGCTACCGCTCATTAGACAATGATACATTTACAGGAAAAGTTGTAGCAGCACTGCGCAATGAATTTGGCGGACATGCAGTAGAAAAGAAATAAAAATTTTAAAATTATAACTCGTTAGCGTTTAAAAAATGGAGGGAATGAATTATGAAGTTTTTTATTGATACTGCAAATCTTGAGGACATAAAAAAGGCATATAAACTAGGGGTTTTAGCTGGCGTTACAACGAATCCTTCTTTAGTAGCGAAAGAGGGCATTAAGTTTGAAGACCGTATTGCAGAAATTTGTCAGGCAGTACCTAACGTTGAATCTGTTTCGGCAGAAGTAACTCCAGATGTTGTTGCAGCTGAAGAAATGATCTCTCAAGCAGAAGAACTAATTAAAATTAACGGTGGTGATAAAAACATCACGATAAAACTTCCGATGACACTAGCAGGATTAGAAGCTTGCCGCTACCTTACTGAAAAAGGTGTGAAAACGAACGTTACACTTATTTTCACTGTGAACCAAGCTCTTTTAGCTGCTCGAGCAGGTGCAACGTACGTCTCTCCATTTTTAGGACGCTTAGATGATATTTCTGAAGATGGCGTATTATTAGTTGCTAAAATTGCTGAATTATTCGATGTTCATCAATTAGATACACAAATTATTGCGGCTTCTGTCAGACACCCAGACCATGTCACTCGTGTAGCGATGGCAGGTGCTCACATTGCAACAATTCCTTATAAAGTCATTGAACAACTTGCTATGCACCCATTAACAGATCAAGGTATTGAAAAGTTTGCTGCGGATTGGGCGAAAGCGCCTAAGTTATAATGAAATGAAGATTTCACTTTTCAAAATAGCACTATAGTTATGAAAAGGACCTCCTTATGAGAGAGAAGTTTATTAAAACGTAGCTCTCATAAGGGAGCGTCTTTTTTGTATACATCATGGTGCTCTTTTGTTATAGGAATAATTTGAAAGGGGTTACATAGTGAGCTCGAAATATATGATTGGTGTAGATATTGGGACAACTAGTACAAAATCAGTTTTGTTTTCGATTGATGGATCAGTTATTGCAAGTCATGGGATTGAATATCCTTTATATTCTCCCGCACCAGAAACAGCAGAACAAGATCCAGAAGAGATTTTTCAAGCGGTCATACATACGATTAAAGAAACTATACAATCAAGTAATGTGCAGCCAGTTGATATTCTTTGTGTTTCTTTTAGTTCGGCAATGCATAGTGTCATTGCTGTAGACGAAGCAGGGAAGCCGTTAACGAGATGTATCACTTGGGCAGATAATAGAAGCGCAAGCTGGGCAGAAAAAATAAAGAATGATATGAATGGTCATGAAATTTACCTTCGTACTGGAACACCAATCCATCCTATGTCACCACTTTCGAAATTAGTTTGGCTTAAGAATGAACATGATGAGTTGTTTGCAAAAAGCTATAAATTCATCTCTATTAAAGAGTATGTTTTCTATAAGTTATTTAAGGAATATGTAATTGATTATTCTATTGCATCAGCAACAGGAATGTTCAATTTGAAATTTTTAAAATGGGATGAGGCAGCTCTTCGTGTCGCAGGAATTACCGATAAAAAGCTATCTACAGTTGTTCCAACGACGCACAGTTTAATAGGGATAAATGAAGAACTTGCAAGAGAGATGAATGTACTTGTTACTACTCCTTTTATAATCGGTGCGAGTGATGGGGTACTATCGAATTTAGGTGTAAATGCAATAGAACCTGGAGTAGTTGCTATTACAATTGGTACGAGCGGTGCAGTGCGAGTTGTCACAAATCATCCTGTAACGGATCCGAAAGGTAGGACTTTTTGTTATGCGTTAACTGAGGACCTTTGGGTAATTGGTGGACCGGTTAATAATGGTGGTATGATTTTTAGGTGGGTTCGCGACCAATTATGTACGTTAGAAGTTGAGCATGGGAAGCGTTTAGGAAAAGATCCATATGAAGTGCTTACGGAAATAGCGGCAAAAGTGAATCCTGGATCTGATGGTTTATTATTTCATCCGTATTTAGCAGGCGAAAGAGCTCCTTTATGGAATGCAAATGCGCGGGGATCTTTCTTTGGGCTTGGACTACATCATAAGAAAGAGCATCTTATACGTGCTGTTTTAGAGGGAATCATTTATAACTTGTATACAGTTCTTCTTGCGTTAAAAGAACTAATTGGCGAACCGAAAAAAATTCAAGCGACAGGTGGTTTTGCAAGGTCAGAACTTTGGAGACAGATGATGGCAGATATTTTTCATCAAGACGTATACGTTCCTGAAAGTTTTGAAAGCTCTTGCCTAGGAGCGGCAATCCTCGGTTTATATAGCTTAGGTGAAGTAGATACATTACATGTAGTTTCTAATATGGTAGGTGCCAATTTTTATCATGAGCCAAACATGGAAAGTGTGGAGAAATATAAAGATTTAACACCGATCTATATTCGTTTGGCCCGTCACTTGGAAGAAGAATATGAAAGTATAGCAGCTTTTCAGAAAAAGTGGGTTTAGAGGCTATTTGGCAGAAAAATATGGTAGCGTATAAAGAGGTACTCCGATTTTTTAGGATATTCTTTCAATGAATAATAGTTTTAGGTTGCTTAGTAAGAAGTGTGATGAACAAAAACTATAGGGAGAGGGTTATGAAAATGACGGATAACAAAGAGTTTATTGGATATGTTGGAACTTACACGAAAGAAAATAGTGAAGGAATATATACTTTTACTTTACATACGGAAGCGCAAAAAGTTAGTAATGTAACACTTGCGGCTAAGCTGGATAACCCTACATATGTAACGATTAGCAAAAATAATCAATATCTCTATTCTGTTGTAAAAGAAGGAGAAGCTGGTGGTGTAGCTGCTTATTTGATTAATAGTCATACTGGAGAGCTAGAGGAACAAAATAGACAAGTAGTAGAAGGGGCTTCTCCTTGTCATATTAGTGTGGATAGTGGAAATCAAACGGTAGTTACAGCGAATTACCATAAAGGAACGATTGAGTCTTTTGAAGTAGATGAAGAAAATGGAACTGTAAATCCTGCTTCATCTATTATGGCACATGAAGGTTCAGGTCCAAATAAAGAAAGACAAGAAAAACCACATGCACATTACGCGGGATATACTCCTGATGAAAAATATGTGGTAGGTGTTGATTTAGGGATTGATAAAATAATTACATATGGAATAAAAGATAGTACATTAAAAGAAGTGAATAGCTTGTCTGTGAACCCAGGAAGCGGTCCGAGACATATTGCTTTTCATCCAAATGGAAAGTACGCTTATGTGATGACTGAACTTAGTTCGGAAGTCATTGTGTTAACATATTATCCGGAAGAAGGATCCTTTACAGAGTTGCAGTATATTTCTACAGTTCCAAAAGAATTTGATGGAAATAGTCAAGGAAGTGCTATTCATATTTCTTCTGATGGCCGTTTTGTATATGCGGCGAATCGTGGGTATAATAGTATCGCTGTTTTCAGTGTAAATCAAAACTCAGGTGAACTTATATTTGTTGCACATACATCTACAGAAGGAAATTGGCCGAGGGACTTTGTGTTAGATCCTACTGGAAAATTTCTTATTGCTACAAATGAAAAGTCACATAATCTTGTGCTATTTTCAAGAAATGAAACGACAGGGAAGTTAACACTGTTACAATCTGATGTTGTTGTACCAGAGCCTGTTTGTGTTAAGTTTTTAAATGTTTAATTTGTGATTGGTAGAATTTCTATATACCCCAGAAACAGAAAAAAGCAAAGCGATATCGCTTTGCTTTTTTCTATTTCTTCTTCGGTCTACGTACTAACTCGCCGCCACAATTTGGGCAAACGTTTTGTCTTTCCTCTGTACATGGTGCACAAAATGTACATTCATACACGCATATGTATGCTTCAGAATCAGGCTGAAGGGAATGGTCGCAAATTTGACAGTTTGTTTTCATTTCTAATGCCATCGTAATCCTCCTCGTTATTTGAAAGTTCTTAATTTAATTATAATTAATATTGTAGTGGGTGTCCTTTTTAAATGAAAAGAAATAGACGGATTATGTTGTTGTTTGAAAAGAAATAGGTCCATTTGTTTTAAAATTGATTATTTAGTGCAGTTGGAATATTATGAAATAGTCAAAAGACAACAGACAACAGGGGGTATATATTTTGACTAATCATAACGACTATTTTCGTGTAGAAGAGGATGTAAATTACAATAGTTTAAAAGCGGATTGTGAAAAATGTTTTGGATTATGTTGTGTAGCATTACCGTTTGCAGCATCAATAGATTTTGCGGTGAATAAAGATGGTGGTAAACCTTGTACAAATTTACAATCAGATTATAAATGTAGTATACATAGAGATCTTAGAGGAAAAGGGTATAAAGGTTGTACAGTATTTGAATGTTTCGGTGCTGGACAAAAGATTTCTCAAGTTACGTTTAAAGGAATTGATTGGCGGAAAGATGCTCAGCATGCGAGAAAAATGTATGATGCTTTTCCAGTTATGCATCAGCTTCATGAAATGCTGTGGTATTTGAATGAGGCTATTCTATTAAAGTCGACGCAAACAATTCATAAAGAGCTGAAGGAAGCAATTGAAGAGACAGAGCGTCTTTCTAATTTAAGTCCAGATGAGTTAATGGAAGTAAATGTGCCATTACACCGTGCAGAAGTGAACATTCTCCTTTTAGAGACGAGTGAATTAGTATGGAAGGAAATGAATGTTGCACGTAAAAAACGAATCAGTCACCGCGGAGCAGACCTTATGGGAGCGAATCTGAAAAAGAAAGATTTACAAGGAGCAAATTTAAGAGGGGCGTACCTTATTGCGGCTAATTTACGAGATGCAAATTTAAGGGGAGCGGATCTCATCGGAGCAGACTTGCGAGATGCAGACATTCGCGGGACAGATTTTACAAATAGTGTTTTTCTTACGCAAGTTCAAATTAATGCGGCGAGAGGGGACAAACATACGAAATTGCCGAAAGTGTTGTCTCGTCCAGCACATTGGACTGCGTAAATTGCATGTAGTGGAGTACAAAGTAGTATACCAATTTGTATAGGATTCCATGATCAAGACCCAATTATGCGAACAGGCAGAGACTAAGTCTCTGCCTGTTTTTTTATACTATTTTTGCTTTTCAAAAGTAGTAATTATAACACTGCATATAATAAGGATACCACCAATGAAAAAGTTACTGTTTAACGTCTCATTTAACAGGAGCCAGCCAAGTAGCGAACCGACGATAGGTTGAAAGAAGAAAAATAATGAGCCAATGCTAGCATCCATTAATTCTAACCCTTTATTCCAAAGAAAAAATGCACCTGCGGTTGAGACGATTCCTAAATAGAGTACGCCTAATAATACGTACATGTTTATATGTTCAATAGGACTTGATTGGAGTTCCCATACCATGCACGGTGTAATGAAAAAGAGTGAAAAGAATATTGCATGCGTTGTAATAATTAAAGATGAAAATCGAGCGGAAGCGATTTTTACATAAATGGATAGTAAAGCCCACGTAATAGCGGCTCCAACTAAAATGATTGTACCGATAAAATAGGAGCCGATTTCAATATCCCATCCGATAACGATAATGACACCGATTGTCGCTATTATAGTTGATAAAAGTCTACGAGCAGTTAGTTTCTCTTTTAAAAGGAGCGCTGCAAATATAACCATAAATGCAGGGGTAGCTGATGTCACTAAGGAGCCTGTATGAGCATCGGATAATTTCGTTCCGATAAATTGACATGTGATTGAAATGAAATACCCGATGAATCCAATCCAAGCAAATAATAGCCAATCTTTTTTGTGGATGGGTACTTTTTTCTTTTGCTTTTTTTCAGTTGTTTTCAAAATCACATATAAAACAACAAAAGCGATAATAAAACGTAGCCAAACGAGTGTAAGTGGCGGAATAAAGTCGAGTACGTATTTACTAACGACGTACATACCGCCCCAAATACTTGCTGCTAGAGATAAACATATAGCTCCTAAAATTGTTTGTTTCATTTGAATTACCTCCGTCTATTTTTAGGGTTATGATTTATTCCCTAAGACGAGGCATAGTGCACTTGTTATATGAATGCCCGTCTTAGATTATAGACGGACTACAGGTTGATCGTTTTCGAATGAAGTGTTGTAGTACATGAGCGCATTCCTCCTTCATAATTTTATAATGATATTATAACTTAATTTTCAGTTTATTGGGATGTTAATTGTACGGAGTTGATTCTTTAGAAAATGGTGGTTGTCGAAGAAAGCATAGTATATGGTAGAAAAACATATTTTAAAAATAAAAGAAACCAATTACATAACTGATAAGTATATTAAGAGTAGGATGAAAAAGTAGATTAATAGAGAAAGAGGAGGAGATTATTATAACTACAACCGTTATTTCTCATTTTTACAATGAAGAGTATTTATTACCGTGGTGGCTTATGCATCATACGAAACTGTTTGATCATGGTATTTTAATTAATAAAGGTTCTACAGATCGCTCTGTGGAAATTTGCAAAAAGTTCGCACCGCATTGGGAAGTGCGAGATTCTGAAAATCCAGAATTTGATGCACTAGCAACAGATCGTGAAGTAATGGGGGTTGAACAAGAGGTAGAAGGGTGGAAAATAATTTTAAATACGACTGAGTTTCTTTGTGTACAAGATAAAGAGCAGTTCTGGAAATCACTAAAAGACTTAGGAGGGAGGATGTACTGGTTAGAAGGCCTTATAATGGTAGAAA
Organism: Bacillus sp. FSL P2-0099; assembly: GCF_038007445.1. NCBI lineage: Bacteria > Bacillati > Bacillota > Bacilli > Caryophanales > Bacillaceae > Bacillus > Bacillus sp. FSL P2-0099. The sequence goes on along the minus strand of NZ_JBBOXE010000001.1, from coordinate 3,280,203 downwards.
ATCCAAACTATAATTATCCAAAACTTAGGTATAGTATTTCTCTAATGAAACAGCGATTTCACGGTTACTTGCCTGAAGATTGGGAGCTGTGGAGAAGAGGGAGGTTCATTCACAATCACGAATATGGAAGTTATACGGCTGGAAGACATTTAACTATGCATGAGTCTATGAATTACCCACCTTTTGCATGTATTGTATGGTTTGGATTTAGTCCGTGGAATGATGCGATCAAAAGGCGCAAATTACAAATCGGGCCAACTCTTTCTCAAGGTAGTATACATGCGGGAATGGGGACGCATCATATTATTACACCTGAAAGATTAGAAACATGGTATAGAGAACTAGCGGGAGGAACAAAGGATCTGCGTTTCAGTGATGCATATCGTTATGCTTTTTTATAAATGATTCCCACCAAAAAATAGTTTCCTCAATTCCTGTGTTTAGATCGTAAGTTGGTAGCCACTTTACTTCAGTTTTTAAACGTTCCACATTAACGCCGACAAATAAAGGTTCATCTTTAGGAAAAGGGATAGCACCTAGTTTAATTAAATTTTCTTTTCCTATCTTTTTGGCAATGATAGAAGCTAATTCTTTAATTTGTACAGAGTGACCAGAAGCGATATTTATCGTACCTGTAACGTTACACTGTAATAAGGTCACAAGAGCGTCAGCGACATCACTCACATGGAGAAAATCTCGAGATTGATTTCCATGTGTACATAGTGCTTCCTCGTTTTTTAATAATGAAGTGATAATGTTAGATACAAGTCGATTACCATGTTCGTAAGGGCCATACATATGAAAAATTCGGCCCCAACACATGCTGAGGCCGGTTTGTTTTGCGTACGATTGTAACCAGGAGTGCAATGCATTTTTACATAATGAATAAGGTGTTTTATAGGAAAGAAGCGGTGAATCTTCAAATAATACACCGTTAAACCACTCGTACTCAGCACCGGTACCTGCTACAACTACTCGTTTTCCACCACATGTTGTGAAGTGTTGGATTAAAGAAATACTGGACTGGAGCCAATAATAATTATTGATGGATACATAGCATTTGGGCGGCACTGCTTCCCAAGCTAAATGAAAAAGGTAAGTAGGTTTAATTTCGTAAATGAGTTTTTTTACTTCTTCATCGCGAAGTAAGTTTACTTTATGCCAATCGCAAGAAAGGTGAGAAGGCTTATTTGTATGGAAAGTGGCGTGCACTTCATAGCCCTTTTGTATAAGAGAATTTACAACATATTTACCAATCCATCCACTACCGCCTGTTACAAGGATTTTTTTCATGGCTCAATTACCTCAACTTCTGGAATCGTTACTAAAAATTTGCCGCCCCATTCACGAATGAAAGAGCATTCTTTCATAATTTCGTCTTTCAAATTCCAAGGAAGTATGAGAATGTAATCAGGTTTTGTACGTTTTATTTCTTCAGGAGATTGTATTGGAATGCGGGTTCCTGGTAGAAGGAGACTTTGTTTGTGAGGGTTTTTATCTACAGTATAATTTAGAAATTCTTTTCCTATCCCGCAATAATTTAAAAGGGTGTTTCCTTTAGCTGGAGCGCCGTAACCGATAATTTGTTTGTTTAAAGCTTTTGCTTCGATAAAAAACTTTAAAATACTTATTTTCAATTGTTCTATGCGTTTAGAAAAAAGGAGATAGCAATCTAAAGTATCTAGCCCGTAATCTATTTCTTTTTGGATTATATTTGTAACACTGGAATGGATAGTGGATGAGTCACTGTGATGGTTTACAAAAATACGCAATGAACCACCGTGCGTTGCAAGTTCTTCTACCTCGACAATTTGTAAATGATGATGAGCTAAAACTTTTTGAAGACTTATAAGAGAGAAGTAAGAGAAGTGCTCATGATAGATTGTGTCAAACTGTTTAAAGGATATGAGGTTTAATAAGTGCGGGAATTCAATTGTTATCGTGCCATCTTGTTTTAATAATGTTTTTAAACCGGCAACAAAATCATGCAAGTTTGGAACGTGTGCTAATACGTTATTTGCGACGATTAAATCAGCTTGTGGTAATTTTTTTGCTAAGTCATTGCTGAAAAAATTCACTTCAGTAGGAATTCCTTTTTGGATAGCGATTTCTGCTACATTTTTTGCTGGTTCAATTCCTAACGTTTTGATATTTTCTTTTTGAAAGTATTGTAATAAGTACCCGTCGTTACTTGCGATTTCAATCACTTTCGAATGGTTTGTTAAGTTGAAACGCTTAATCGCCATTTCTACATATTGCTTAGCGTGTAGTAGCCAACTGGAGGAATAAGAGCTAAAGTATAAATAATCATGAAAAATATTGTGGGGAGATTCAAATTCATCTAATTGTACAAGTAAACAAGAGTTACAAACAAACGTGTGTAGCGGATAAAATGGCTCCATTTTATAGGAGTGTTCTGGAGCTACAAATGAGTTAGCGAGAGGAGAAACGCCTAAATCTAAAAAAGTATTTGTTAGTAATGAGTGGCAAAAACGGCATTTTTTCTGTTCCATTTTATAGCCCCCTTATAAATTTTTGAATGCATTGATTTGTTGTCGCGTGAATGATTCTATATTTTCACCGGATGCATATTTTTCGTACCATTCAACGGTCCAAGCGATAGCATTTTCTGTGGATAGCTTAGGAGTCCAGTCCAGTTTATTTACTGCTTTTGTACTATCGAGTGTTAAAATAGGTGATTCATAAGGAGTATTTATAGTGGGAGAAAGTATTGTTAATGGTTTATTCCATAATTTTATTACAGATTGAATGACATCATGGACGGTTCTGTTAGCCTCGTTAATTGGTCCGAAATTCCATGCTTCTGCATACTCTTTATGCTTCCAAAGTTTCTCAGCTAAAAGGATATATCCATGTAAAGGATCCAAAACATGTTGCCACGGTCGGATAGCATTTTTGTTTCGAATACTTAAAGGACGGTCTTGTAAATATGCACGAATGATATCTGGGAATAAGCGATTTTCTGCCCAATCACCACCACCGATGACATTGCCTGCTCTTACTGAGGCGAGTGAAAGGGTGTTCGTGTGAAAAAAAGATTTTTGATATGATGTTGCAACTAATTCAGCGCAAGCCTTACTAGCACTGTATGGATCATAGCCCCCTAAACGGTCGGATTCTACAAATGCTCGATTACCGCTCCCATCATTCGCATAACATTTATCACTCGTAACATTAATAATGAGACGTACGCTTTCGACGTACTTTGCTGCTTCTAATACGTGAACAGTGCCTAAGACGTTTGTTTTAAATGTATCAATAGGATCTTTGTATGAAGTGGTGACGATTGGTTGAGCTGCTAAATGAAATATCATATCAGGTTTGTGCTGTTTTATGGCATGGAATAAAGAATCGTAATCTGTAATGTCTCCTTCAATTGTAATGCACTCTTTTGCTGCGTTACATTGTTCAAAAAGGTTAGGAGTGGAGGGAGGGTGAGAAGAGTAGCCGATTACTTCTACACCTAAAGAAGTTAAAAAAAGGGTGAGCCATGAGCCTTTAAAGCCAGTATGTCCTGTAATAAATACTTTTTTCTTATTCCAAAAAGATGATGAAGTCATATTACCAGACCTTCCATGGAGCGTCATTATTTTCCCATAGCTCGACTAATTTATTTTTATCGCGCAATGTATCCATGGGATGCCAAAAACCAGTATGCTGAAATGCTGCCAGTTCATTTTTGTTTACTAACTGAACTAAAGTTTCGGTTTCCAAAACAGACTTATCTCCACTAATGTAATTGAAAATATCATGATTTAAAACAAAAAATCCACCGTTAACCCATCCACCATCACCTAGTGGTTTTTCTTGAAAGGATGTGACAGATTGTTTATCTAAAACGAGAGAACCAAATCTACCAGGAGGTTGTACGGCTGTAACAGTAGCCATTTTTCCGTGTTTTTTATGAAATGCAATAAGTTCTTTTATATTTACATTACTTAATCCATCACCATAAGTGAGACAGAAAGGTTCGTCTCCAACATAATTTTTTATCTTTTTAACTCGTCCACCTGTTTCGGTATTTAGACCAGTATCAATTAATGTAACTTTCCATGGTTCTATAGGATGAGAATGGCTAGTAATTGTGTTATCGCTTAAATGTATTGTGAAATCTGACATGTGTAAGTTGTAATTTAGAAAAAACTCTTTAATTGCATATCCTTTATAGCCTAAGCAAATAATAAACTCAGTGATCCCATAATGGCTAAACAAACTCATAATGTGCCATAGAATAGGTTTTGTTCCAATCTCAATCATAGGTTTTGGTTTTAAATGTGTTTCTTCCCCAATTCTTGTACCGTATCCACCAGCAAGAATAACAGCTTTCATTTTTTCCTCCTAAAATAAAAATTTATAATATATACAGTATTCATATTTTATGCAAATGAGATTGTTTTTGATTAAGCGGATGAAATGGTGTGAGGTGATGACCATGCAAAAAACATTATGGTTTAAACTTTGGAAATAATTCTTGATATTCAGGATTATTACGGAGGTCTTGAGTTACGTTACTAAGCTCTAAAAAACGTGTTTCCAGTTCTTCAGGAGATTGACCGTAATGTGTTTGGAGTCCCATTTGAACACCTATTTTTGAAAGGGTAGGTGTAATTTGTAATTTTCTTGCCTTTGACTGTTCATTCCAAGGGCTAAAATAAAATTTTAAAATAAATGAAGGATAGTCATAAACTATATTCCCGTGCCGCGAATAATGTCTACCAGGTAAATATGCACCATCTAGATGATTGTGAATAAATCTCCAGGCACATCCGAGTTTTGGGTTATAAGGGAAGACGCCGTGGTATCGTTGTTCTACTAATGGGATAGAGTATCTTGGCTTTGAATAATTGTACTTATGGCTATCTATCATTAAAATCATTCTAATCGCATACATATTTTGTCCTAGTGCATGAAGAGATGAGAAAAACTCTTCTGTATTATTACAACAAAAGAATTCAGTAGTATTTAAAACGATTTTCCAACCTGAAATTTCTCTTTCAATTCCCATCACTTCAATATCAGTATTTGTTGGATCAAACTCAAGAAATCTGGAATCTCGCACTTCCCAGTGGGGTGCGAATAATTTACAAATCTCTACGGAACGATCAGTAGAACCTCTATTAATTAATATGCCGTGATCAAATATTTTTGTATGATGCATAAGCCACCATGGAAGTAGGTATTCTTCATTATAAAAATGAGAAATGATAGTTTTTTTAATATTAATCTCCTCCTATACAAGCAATCGTTATTAGTAAGGTATGCTGTTAAATAAGAAAGGTTGAAAGGAAAAAGCTGTATAGTTATAGATTAATTGTTTTTATTAATAAAGGATGAAATTTAGAAATTTGTGAATGATAACCATCACGTTTGACTGTACAGTTTATGTATTGTATGATAATAGTAATATAAACAAGGGGGGAAGATCGTTGGGAAGGTGTATCGAATCGGACAGTTGGCTCTCATGGCTCACGTGTCGAAACGAACGATTGATTATTATACGAATCTAGGTATCTTAAAAGCGGAGCGATCTCAATCTAATTATCGCTATTACGACGAAACAGCATTTGAGACATTACAATTTATTGAGAAGTGCAAAGAAATGCATATGCCGCTTTGTGAGATTAAAGAGAAGATCGAGGAGAAGAAGCTGCTCGGTATCAATGAACACGTTTCGAAACATGTGAATGAAGTGACAGACCATATTCATAGATTAGAAGCAGAACTAACAGAGTTAAAGCCTCTTTTAGATGAATTGACTGATTCACAACGTGAAAAAATATCGAAATCTTTATCTGGTCAAACGACAGCTTTAATACAGACACTTGCTCTATTATTATAGAATAAGTGAAATCCGACCTCTTTAATTTTTGTATCGGGCTATGTTTTCTAACGAACAAATAAGAAAACATTATAGTATACAGGAGGTGGACACCTTAGTTTTTTAACTAAGGGGATTCATTGGAAATATTTAATTTAGTCATGGTTGCGATTTTAATCGCATTTACTGGATTTTTCGTAGCAGCAGAGTTTGCGATTGTTAAGATACGTTCAAGTCGCATTGATCAGCTTGTTGCGGAAGGGAAACGCGGTGCGTTAGCAGCGAAAAAGGTAACAACAAATTTAGATGAATATTTATCTGCTTGTCAATTAGGTATTACAGTTACAGCTATGGGATTAGGTTGGTTAGGTGAACCGACAATCGAAAAGTTATTACACCCGTTATTTGAGAAATGGAACATAAATCCTTCTATTTCATCAGTATTAACTTTTGGTCTTGCTTTTATGCTAATGACATATTTACACGTTGTAGTAGGGGAATTAGCTCCGAAAACGCTGGCAATTCAAAAGGCTGAAAAAGTAACGTTGTTATTGGCAACTCCGTTAATGATGTTCTATAAAATCATGTATCCATTTATTTGGGTATTGAACGGTTCAGCTCGTGTTATAACTGGTTTATTCGGTTTGAAACCAGCTTCTGAACATGAAGTAGCTCATACAGAAGAAGAATTACGTCTTATTCTTTCGGATAGCTATGAAAGTGGCGAAATTAATCAAGCTGAATACAAGTATGTAAATAATATCTTTGAATTTGATAATCGCATTGCGAAAGAAATCATGGTACCGCGTACAGAAATCGTTGGTTTCTATCTTGAAGATTCAGTAGAAGAACACATGAAAGTAATCCAAAATGAACGATACACACGTTATCCGATTTTTGGAGAAGATAAAGATGATATTATCGGTATGGTCAACGTAAAAGATTTCTTTATTCGATATATGAACAACGATCAAGAAGATTTATCATCGATTCGCACGTATATGCGTCCGATTATTGAAGTTATGGAAACGACTCCAATTCATGATTTATTACTGCAAATGCAGAAGAAGCGAATTCCAATGGCTGTTTTATATGATGAGTACGGAGGAACAGCTGGAATTGTAACGCTTGAAGATATATTGGAGGAAATCGTCGGCGAAATTCGTGATGAATATGATGAAGATGAAGCACCACCAATTCAACATGTGAACGAGTATCATAAAATTGTTGATGGAAAAGTGCTTATCTCAGAAGTAAAAGATTTGTTTGGATTACACATTGAAGAAGACGATGTGGATACAATCGGTGGATGGATTATGATGCAAAATCATGAAATCGAAGAAGGACAATACGTTGAAGCAGAAGGCTATGAATTTAAAGTGTTAGAAAAAGATGCTTATCAAATTAAACGTGTTGAAATTCAAAAAATGGAACAAGAACAAGAGAAAGCAGCAACTGTGTAAGTTGCTGCTTTTCTTCTGACACATAATAAAATGTGAAATTAGGAGCGGATATTTTGATTCAAGTAGCCTTACGTGTATATCGATTACAATTGTATACGATCTTTAGTGGTTTACTACTAATGTGGGCGGTTACTCCGTTTGGGAAACAAGTGACAGGGTTCGGTATCGGTTTAGCAGTTAGCGCATATTGTCTTTGGCTATTAGCTCGCAGAGTGGAGAAATTAGGAAGAAGTATCGTGATGAAAGAAAAGGCTCCTGGATTAGGAGTTCTAAACCGATTTGCAGCCGCAATATTAGGGGCTATCATTATGTTTGAAATTGAGCATGAAATGGAAATGTGGGCATTCGGTACTGGAATATTGGGTGGACACTTTTTAATGATTGCGAATTTAGCCTATGCAAATATGCAGCTAGTAAAAGAAGAAGAGAAGCAAAAGGAAAATGCTTCGAAAAACATAGAACTCTGATGAAAGGGACCTAATCAGGTTCCTTTTTTGCGTTTAAAAATAAATGATATAATACGAATGATTTACTGGTACTTATCGAATTTATGCCAAACATAATACGCTTATTTTTGGGGCATTTCAATAGTATGAAAAAAAATTAAAAAAAATTAAAAAACCCATCGATTTCTAAAGCTTATGTATGTTATCATGACAAAAGAATTTGCGAAAGAGGTGGATACCAATGTTACAAGCTTTACTTATTTTTGTGCTTCAAATTATTTACGTTCCAACTTTAACAATCCGTACGATTTTGCTTGTAAAGAATCAAACAAGATCCGCTGCAGGTGTAGGATTGTTAGAAGGGGCTATTTACATTGTCAGTTTAGGTATTGTGTTTCAAGATTTATCAAATTGGATGAACATTGTTGCCTATGTCATCGGCTTTAGTGCGGGACTATTATTAGGCGGTTATATAGAAAATAAATTAGCAATTGGATATATTACGTATCAAGTTAGTTTGCTAGACCGTTGTAATGAATTAGTAAATGAATTACGCCATTTTGGATTTGGCGTTACAGTATTTGAAGGTGAAGGAATAAATTCTATACGTTATCGCTTAGATATCGTTGCAAAGCGTTCTAGAGAAAAAGAACTGTTAGAAATTATTAATGAAATTGCACCAAAAGCATTTATGTCTTCTTATGAAATCCGTTCGTTTAAAGGTGGATACTTAACGAAGGCGATGAAGAAGAGAGCGTTGTTGAAGAAGAAGAAAGATGAACATGCATCGTAAAAAAAAGGAGTAGTATGGCTTAAAAATAAGTTTATAACCATAATCCTATATGAATACGAAAATGTAAAAGAGAGGAATCTATTTTTTGAAAAATTCCTCTCTTTTTTTATGATTTCTCGTATAATTCTAAAAAAATTATGTATGATTATTTTTTATTGCTCTTTCTCAAATTAACAATTAGCCATATAGATTGAATAATTATCGGTAATATAAATGCAATTAATAAAACGATAAATGCCACTAATTTAAGCTCTGGTGTTTGAGTAACACCAGCACCATCAACCTCTCTTAGCCAAATGATAGCTGCCAATATCCCAAAAATGGTAATCCAAAATATGTTACCAATCCACCAAAAAATCCATCGTCTTTTCATATTAGCACCTCTTATATTTACCCTCTGTTAAAAGTATATTTTCGGTTGTTATATTTAAATGAAATAACTATAAAACTACTTTTTTTCAACTGTATATCTAACTTGTTTAAAGGTTGCCATGTCTCCATCTTCGTTATCATCTTTCGTTTGCAAAAGTTGAACTCTTGGCTTGTAGTCTGTCCTATGAGCGTGCTCGATATCTTTAATGTTAAGTTTGTAGGATTCACCATTATTTATTTTTTTTTCCAATACTTTTTTATTGGCAACATAAATAAAAGTTACTTTATTTTCATCAATACCTTCAGTCTTAATTTCTAATTCATTATCTTTTGTTGTAATCGTTGGTGTTAATAATTCAATACTGCCGCTTCCGGTTTCTAAAGAATTTTCTACTATAGTTGAACATCCGGATAAAATGATTCCGATGAATAGAAGAACAATTAATTTCTTTTTCATAACATCCCCCAATTTCAAGTGATTTTTGATTTTGGTATTGCTAGACTGCTAGTGTGGAACGTAAATGTTTAGCTAGCACTTTTTATTGTACCATAATATGTAAATTAATATAGGTTATATATCCAATTTAAGGGAGAGTGAAAAGTTTACTTATTGTTGAGAATCAGTATTTTTACAGTAGGTATTTATTTTCTTTACAAAGCGGTGTTGATAAAATCATTACGAATTGGATATCCAAATATATGATGAAATGTAGACAGGAGAAAGAGCTTAATACGAAGCAATCTTATTTTTATAGAAATTACAATTTTTACATATTAAAATAATGATAGGGAATAGATGAATTCATTCACTTCGGAGGTAGTTACTTGAACATTAACAAGAAGGCAATTGAAATGTTTGAACAAAATGAATATGAGGAAGCAATGGAAGAGGAAGTGGATATTCCGAAAGGGTATTTTGATATTGTATATTCCATTTATGCATTAGGTTGGACTTCAGATTTAGGAAAAACGTTGGAACTGATTCATTCATATGTAAAGCCAGGAGGAAGCTTTGTTTTTAGTTGGGAGCATCCGGTATATTCAAATTTACAATATGGTACAGAAGAAATTGCTTTTAAGTCTTCTTATCATGAGGAAACTCCTATTACGTTTGAAACATTTAAAGGAGAAAATGTACAAGCGACATTATATAAGAGAAAAATAAGTACATACATAAATGAGTTAAATAGAGTGGGATTTACAATTGAGAGAATAGAAGAGCCTGAACCGTCTCGTGTATTTGATGAAGAAGTAGCTACACCTTCTACGAAATATTATTCTTTATATAAAGCTAGAATGGTACCAACTACTTTTATTATTAAGGCGAGGAAGTAAAATGCTTTATAAAAAGAAGCCTATCATTTCAAATAAATGAAATGATAGGCTTCTTTATTTTTAAAAAATGAGGTCAAAGATGTACTTTTCATATAAAAATGCATTTCATATAAAAAGTGTAATTATTTTGGGGAAGGGGGATTGTTGTGCGTCATCATAGAAAGTGCAAAAAATTTGGAGTGGCACTGCCTCTTCCACTTGAAGGAGCAACAGGCCCTACTGGTAACAGTGGTCCAACAGGCCCAACTGGAGGGCATGAAGGTCCGGTCGGGCCTCCGGGAATCACTGGACCTAGAGGAGCAACTGGTCCACAAGGTCCTCAAGGTATTCAAGGAATCCAAGGTCCACAAGGGATAACGGGGCAGGCAGGAGCAACTGGATCGACGGGAGTAACAGGTCCACAAGGTCCACAAGGAATTCAAGGTCCACAAGGTGCCACGGGAGCAACCGGAACAACCGGGGCAACTGGAGTAACAGGTTCTCAAGGAATTCAAGGAGTGCAAGGTCCACAAGGAGTGACCGGATCGACTGGAGCAACTGGATCGACTGGTTCAACAGGTGCGACTGGACCGACAGGGATACAAGGAATAAGAGGAGTAACCGGTGCAACCGGTTCAACCGGAGTAACGGGTCCAACAGGTGCGACTGGCCTAACGGGCTCAACCGGAGCAACTGGATCATCCGCTATATCAACAGGTGGTGGGTATTTCTTTTCTACATCAACAAGTACAATTGTAGCAAATGCCAACATTCCAATTAATTCAGGATCTACTGTATATGGAACTGGTGTATCTTTAACTAGTGCTACAACTGTCACAGTATCCACATCAGGAATATATTTAGTAAGCTACTATTTCCAAGGGGATGCAAGTGGTGGGAATGAGACAGTATCTGTCAGATTGCTATTAAATGGAACTCAAGTAACAGGGAGTTTTATACAAAATGTAACGACATCAACTGTAGTAATCGAACCAGCTATTTCAAATACACTTCTTGTGAATGTCGCGAGCGCAAATTCAACGTTAATATTACAAAATGGCCCATTAGGTGTTGGGCATGTGACCACTATAGCAGGCACGATTACAGCAAGTTTAAATGTAGTGAGGATATTATAAAAAGTATAGGGAATATAAAAAACACAAGGAATGTCTTTATAGACACACCTTGTGTTTTTTAATATTAAATAAACATTTTCTTTATCTTTTCGGTTGAAAAATATGCTGAAAGAAGTATTTGTGATGTAAGTTATCTACAACTTTATTTGCTTGATATGTGCGGTGTTGTTCGAGTCGAAGTCTTTGCTCCATCATTTTTATTGCGTGATCTGATAAACGTAACATTGTACCAGTCTCCTTTTCTATAAATATAGTTTTCTGATTGATATCGATTCCATATTTATAACTAAGGAGGCAAAGTGTGTAACATAGGCAAAAAGCACCTTCCTCTCCCATTACGCTTACGAGGTTAGCTGTCGGACTCGGGAAGTGAGAGTTTCCCTACTTAAAAAAGATTCGCCCCAAGTAGCATAGCTACAAAAATGGTTCCCCCGCTCCAAAATTTGGATTCAGCAAAAGGTTGTATAAAGTAAAAAATAACATAAATAAATAATTAAGTCAAACTATTTTTTGTTTTCTGTCTTTTTAGTTGCGTAAGGATCATGCCATCAGGTAGTGTTGTATCTGTTACTTCAATGAAGCTGTGTTTTTTATATAATGCGAGAGCTGGAGTATTGGCTTTACCTGTTTGTACAATGTATGTCATTGAAGACGAGAACATGTTAAATATATAAAGTAGCAGTTTCGTTGCGATTCCTTTTTGAAAAAAATTGGGCAATACAACTAATCTGTGGATATCGATTAGTTCTTCTTCTTGTATAAAAGAAATAAAGCCGACGAGTTTATTTTCAGAGAAATATCCATAGAATGTTTCATCACAATTTTGAATATCGTTTACAGTATCATATAAACGAGGTATTGCAGTACTGTTTAAAAAGTCTGCTTCAATTTTATAAGCTGGAAGTTGAACATTTAAAATGGATGTTGCTACTTCATAAGAAGTGGGAAGTAATTTATGAATCATAGATAATAACGCCTCCTTTAAATATGATATATTAATATAATTGATTTGTGGGTAAGTTTGACAATTTTTTTCTTTTTTGCATATAATATATGTATCTCCATACATAAAATGTTCGTAGGTATATTTCTATAGTAGGATATGGTTAGCGTAGATAAATACGTAATCTTATATAAGAGTTTAGCTACTCTTATATTTGATAATACAAACTATAATAGAAATGAGGGACTAAAAATGGGATGGATTATTACATTAATAGTTGGTGCTATTATAGGAATAATTGCTAGTTCTATAACGGGTAAAAATTTTCCAGCTGGTATGTTTGGAAATATAATTGCTGGTTTACTAGGAGCTTGGTTAGGTAGTAGATTATTTGGATCTTTTGGGCCATCATTTGGTGGGATTCATGTCGTGCCAGCATTATTAGGTGCAATTGTGTTAATTCTTATTGTATCATTTGTAGTAAAAGTTGCAAGAAAATAAAGGCTATTACTGATTGTTTTATAAAGCCCTTTTAGGGCTTTTCCTAATTAGAGAGGTGGTACATTTGGAGAAAGTAAATATAAGAAAAAGAGATAAGTTGAAAAAGTTTTTTAAAGAACAAAATTATTTAGCTGTACTACTTGGATTCGCGTTGCTGTTTGTAAATATATTATTACTTACAAAAATATCATTCGTCTTTACACCGTTCGTCGTATTTTTAAAAACAATCTTTTTCCCAGTATTATTAGCGGGAGTACTATTTTATATATTGCATCCATTCGTTTCTCTTTTAGAAAGAAAAGGTGTGTCGAGAATTGTGTCAATTGCCTCGATATATATAATTGTTCTTGGATTATTTGTTTTTCTTGCGGTCACGGTTATTCCAATTATTAAAGATCAAGTAAATGCTTTAATAGATAACTTGCCATATTTCGGGCATGAAATCGAAAGGGCAGCACGTAAATTTGGAGAAAGTAATGTAATTGGTAGAATGCAGGAAAGTTTAAATGTTGATTTTGCTAATATTGTAAAAGATTCTACAATGAACTTTACAAAATCATTATCATCAGTAACAGGAAATGTAACTGGATTTTTAAGTACAATTACTGAAGTTGTTTTAACATTTGTAATGGTTCCATTTATTTTGTTCTATCTTTTAAAAGATGGTGAGCAATTACCGAATCATTTTTTAAAGTTTATATCTGAGCAAAGACAACCAGCTGCGAAGAGAATACTAGATGATATGCATTATGCGATTAGTTCGTATATTAGAGGACAAATTATTGTTAGTTTATTTATCGGTATTATGCTATTAATCGGTTATCTTATTATTGGTATTAAATATGCGGTACTACTTGCTATTTTAGCGATGATTGTAAATATCGTTCCGTACGTAGGACCAATCATTGCAATTACACCAGCTTTAATTATCGCATTTATCGACTCGCCATCAATGGTGTTAAAAGTAATTATCGTTATGATGATTGTACAATTAGCAGAAGGTAAATTTATTTCTCCGCAAGTCATGGGGAAAAAGTTAGATATTCACCCGATTACTATTATATTTATCATTTTAACTGCGGGAAATTTATTTGGAATTATGGGGATTATTTTAGCAATTCCAGGGTATGCGATATTAAAAGTTTTAGTTACGCACGGTTATAGATTTGTGAAGTTGAATACGTGAAAAAAGAGCTAAAACAGAGAAACCTGTTTTAGCTCTTTTTCATTAACAATTGATTTGTGTATTGGCGTGCCCATTGATCAGCTTCTAATATATCATCGAGTGAAGGATCTTTTACGTTATGATGAGCTTCAACTGTATTGTAAATTGTTTTTTCGATATCGAAAAATGCAATTTCATTTTTAAGAAATAGTGCATTTGCAATTTCGTTCGCTGCATTTAATACGGCTGGAGTTGTACCGCCAATTTTTCCGCATTCAAATGCATATTGTAGACAGGGGAACTTCTCTAAATTTGGTTTTTCAAAATGCAAACTACCAATTTCTAATAAATTTAATTTTTCATAGGATGAAGGTAGTCGAGTAGGGTAGTGAAACGCATATTGAATCGGCATTCTCATATCAGGAGCACCGAGCTGTGCCATGACTGATCCATCAATAAATTCCACTAAAGAGTGAATGATACTTTCTTTATGAATCATAACATCAATTTTTTCATAAGGAATATCGAATAGCCACTTAGCTTCCATCACTTCAAACCCTTTATTCATTAACGTGGCAGAATCTATCGTTAGTTTTGCGCCCATTAACCAGTTTGGGTGTTTTAAAGCATCCTTCGCTTGTAATATTTTCATTTCTTCACGTGTTTTATCACGAAAAGCGCCGCCAGAAGCTGTAACAATTAATTTTTCGATTTCCTTATTATTTTCCCCATTTAAACATTGGAAAATGGCTGAATGTTCACTATCAACTGGAATTAGGCGGCATCCGTTTTGTTTCGCTAGTTCGGTGACGATATGTCCAGCTGCAACTAAAGTTTCTTTGTTAGCGATAGCGATATCTTTCTTCGCCTTTAATGCTTCAATTGTTGGGAGTAAACCTGAAACACCGACAACTGAACTTAATACAAGATTTGTATCAGGATGGGTAGATACTTCAAGTAAACCATCAGTTCCATATGTAATTTTTGTATTTGTTGAAATACGAGAACGTAATGTGTCCGCTAATTCTTTTGTCGCTACGCTTACAATACGAGGCTGAAAAGATTCGATTTGTTTTTCGAGAAGATCGATATTATAATTTGCGGTTAAACCGACGATTTTAAAATGTTCAGGATGAGCGGAAACGACATCTAATGCAGATGTGCCAATGGATCCTGTTGAACCTAAAATGGATATATATTTTACCATGAAAAAACCTCCAAAGTTGTTTCGAGTATTTCTGCAAACCTATATATTATTAGACAATTAAGGTGGAAATTCCTGCTATATAAAACAGAAAATCAGGGTTTAATTGGAAAGGAAATGTGATAAACTGTAAAAAAAACTAAAAAGCAATGAAAGAGAAGAGTACATATTCAAAACTTTTCAGAGAGCTGATATTTGGTGGGAATCAGTAAGTGATGAATATGGAATGGGCTCTGGAGCTTCTAGCTTAAATGAGTAGGCGAAGACGGTTACTTCACGTTAAGAAGTTGAAGTGAGCTATAATATAGCTAATTAAGGTGGTACCGCGGGAGTCTCTCGTCCTTTTTTTAGGATGAGGGGCTCTTTTTATTTTGAGAAAGGAGGAGTTAGGATGAGCGAGAAAATTATGTTAACAGGAATTAAACCAACAGGTTACCCGCATTTAGGCAATTATATTGGTGCGATTAAACCTGCATTACAAATGTCAAAAAACAAAGAAGGAAAAGCGTTATATTTCATAGCAGACTATCATGCGTTAAATGCTGTGCATGATCCAGCAAAGTTCAGTAGTTACACGAAAGAGGTAGCAGCTACATGGTTATCACTCGGACTTGGAGAAGATGTTATTTTCTATCGACAAACAGAAGTGCCAGAGATTCTAGAATTAGCTTGGATATTAGCTTGTCTAACTCCGAAAGGACTTATGAATCGTGCCCATGCATATAAAGCGAAGGTAGAGCAAAATAAAGAAGCGGGATTAGAAATTGATGCAGGTGTGAATATGGGATTATATACGTACCCGATTTTAATGGCGGCTGATATATTATTATTTCAAGCTACTCATGTACCTGTCGGAAAAGATCAAATTCAGCATATTGAAATTGCTCGTGACATTGCGACGTACTTTAATCATACATTTGGTATGACATTTACGCTTCCAGAGTATGTCATACAAGAAGAAGGGGCAATTTTACCGGGACTTGATGGAAGAAAGATGAGTAAAAGTTACGGAAATGTTATCCCATTATTTGCAGAGCAAGAAAAACTTAGAAAGTTAATATTTAAAATAAAAACAGATTCCTCACTTCCGAATGAACCGAAAGAACTAGAAACGTTATTTATGATATATAAAGAATTTGCGAAGGAAGACGAAATTCAGGCGTTACGCGAAAAGTATGAGACTGGAATCGGATGGGGCGATGTGAAAAAAGAGTTATTCCGCGTTGTAAATCGTGAACTCTCAGGACCTAGGGGAAAATACGGAAATTATATGAATGATCCACATTTACTATATGAAGCGTTAGAAAAAGGTGCTGAGAGGGCGCGGGCTATTGCGAAGGTGAATTTGGTGGAAATTAAAAAACAGATTGGATTTGAGAGGGGACGCTGAGCGCTCCCTTGTTTTTTTCTATGTGAATCTTAATTATTTATTCGTTTTATCTGCATGTAAAATGAGGGATTCGCATTTTTTACTGAATTTATTAATTGCATATTAATAAAAATATGTTAATATAGGGTTACTTATTAAACATGTTTAATAAGTAACATTAAAGTCACTTATTAAACTAATTTAATAAGTTTGGTTCATTCGATAACGAAGGAGATGATTAGATGAAAACTGAGAAAGAAAAGATGTTGGCGGGAGAAATGTATATTGCGGATGACGAAGAATTAGTAGCTGATAGGATTGAGGCAAAACGTTTAACACGCCTTTATAACGAGGCGATGGAGACTGGTGATGAAAGCCGCTTTACCTTGTTAGAGCAGCTTTTAGGTTCTTCAGCTGACGGAAAAACCCACATTAATCCTGATTTTCGTTGTGATTACGGCTACAATATCCACATTGGAAAGAGCTTTTTCGCAAATTTCAATTGTGTTATTTTGGACGTTTGTGAAGTTCGAATCGGTGATAATTGTATGTTTGCACCTGGTGTCCATATTTATACGGCCACTCATCCTTTACATCCGGTAGAGCGGAATTCTGGAAAAGAATATGGAAAGCCTGTAAAGATTGGTAACAATGTTTGGGTTGGTGGGGGAGCTATTATTAACCCTGGTATTTCAATTGGAGACAACGCTGTAATTGCTTCAGGGGCAGTTGTGACAAAAGATGTACCTAATAATGTAGTAGTTGGTGGTAATCCAGCCAAAGTTATGAAAATGATAGACTTATAGAAATCATTTTTCACGGATGCATGAATAAACTGGTGTCGTATCGTATAGACAATGTGAAAGGTGTTTCATATGAAGAAAAATAGTGCGTATAATCATACAAAGACATTACTTGCCTCTCGAAATGCTCTTTTTCTCTTATTTGCTTTGCCAGGTGTCGCGTTTGCTACATGGATTTCAAGAACAGCAGCTACTCGAGATATGTTAGCAGTGTCAAATGCAGAAATGGGCTGGATTTTATTCGGGCTATCTGTCGGTTCAATAATTGGTTTACTGAGTGCAAGCCGCTTCATTGACTGTAAGGGAGCTAGAGACGTTATTATAGGCAGTATGTTTTTTATGATTGTTGGATTGATTTGTTTAGGTATAAATATTTATTTTGTTTCTAGTATGGGGGCTTTTAGTAGCTTACTAGTATTTGGAGTAGGCTACGGATTGGCGGAAGTCGCATTGAATGTAGAAGGTTCTTCCATTGAGCAGAAATTAGGAACAACTCTTCTTCCGAAATTCCATGGCTTTTTTAGTGTAGGAACTTTAGTAGGCGCGCTCAGTGGTTCTGTCGCAGCGTCGCTTCACATCCCGATTCTGTATCAGTTTCTTGCGATTTCGGTCGTGTTTGTATTACTTGTATGTATGGTGTATCGTTTTCTTCCGCATGGAACAGGAAAGAAGGAGAAATCGTGGAACAAAAGGAGAGAGAAGCATACGACCTTACGTATGGAAAAAAAGGTGCTTTTAATTGGTCTTTTTGTACTCGGAATGGCATTTGTAGAAGGTAGTGCAAATGATTGGCTACCTATCGTGATGGTAGATGGACACGAGCAAAGTATAGTGGCAGGTTCTATTATGTACACAATTTTTGTATTAGCAATGACGTTAACTCGTATGTGTAGCAGCTATTTCCTTGATCGATTCGGTCGTGTCGCTGTCGTACGTGCCACCATTATGATGGCGATTCTAGGAATTTCAATCGTAATATTTGGGAGTAATTCGTATTTTCTAGCATTTGGTGTAGTACTGTGGGGGATTGGTGCAGCGCTAGGGTTCCCAATTGGTCTGTCAGCTGCTGGAGATGACCGTGAAAATGCGACTTCTAATGTTGCTGCAGTTTCTATAATCGGTTATACAGCATTTTTAGTCGGACCACCATTCTTAGGTATACTGGGGGAAGCATTCGGGATACGCAATGCCTTGTTAGCTGTTTTATTATTTGTTCTCTTGTCTGGAATTATATCGTCTGTTACGAGAGAGAATAAATCGAGCTAAATAAGGAGTGCATGCCAGCGGAAATGTATCATCTCTATTGCTTTAGAAAATGATGTATGATATATTGTCAACGCAACTTATTAAAAGTGTTTAATAAGTATGTTGATTAAGGTGGTGAGCGATTTGAGTGAACAATTTGTTACTCAAAAATCGATTAAAGAGACGATCCTTCGCGGCATTCGTACAGCTCTTCTAGAGCAAGGTAGTGCAACGAAAGTTGAACTTAGTAATACATTAGAAATCAGTTTTCCAACTGTGAGTAAATTTATAGAAAAAATGAAACAAGACGGTGAAGTCACTTTAGTCGGTTTAGATGATTCAAGTGGCGGAAGAAGAGCGAAACGATATGCGTATAATCCGGAATATATGTTAGGTCTAGCGATATTTTTAGAAAAAAATGAGACAAACTATACAATTTTCAACTGTTTAGGGGAAGTAAAAGAACAAGGAAGTACTTCAAGTGTATTAATTGATACTGGCGTAAATCTATTATCTAAACATATTGAAAGTCTTATAGCTACATTCCCGAAAATAAGCTCTATATCAATTGGTGTGCCTGGTTCGGTTGATAATGGTCGTATTTTTTATATACCTGGTTATGAAAAGTTCCAAAATTTTAATTTGAAAAGTCATTTGGAGGATCTGTTTTCTATACCTGTAGTAATAGAAAATGATATGAATGCCGCAGTCCTTGGCTATTATAAAAATACTGGAAATAATGATAAATCATCTCTTGTATATTTGTATTCAGGTCAAAACGGCCCAGGGGCGGGAATTATGATAAATGGAGATGTGGTACGAGGGAGTACCTTTTTCTCAGGGGAGATATCTTTCGTTCCACAGTATGATAATAAAAACTTCTTACAATCTTTGAGAAGTGAAGATGCAGTAAGAGATTCAAATAATCCAGAGCAATATAATATAGATGCCATTACTCGTTTAATAGCTACATGTATAGCTATTATTAACCCTCATGCCTTTATCTTCTGTGATGATGAATTGAATCAATTCGTAATAGATCAAATTGTAAAAACTTGTCCGAAGTACATTCCGGCAGAACATATTCCGAAAATAACAGTGAGCGATTGGAAAGAAGATTATTTATATGGATTAAAAAGTCTTGGACTTGATCTGATGATAACAAGAACAAGCAAAGAAAATTAAATATCAAATTGTTGGTTGAATACTGTAAAAGAAAAGGTGTCGATTATGAACATTGAACATGTAGCAATTTGGGTAAATGATTTAGGAGGAATGCGTGATTTCTATAAACAGTACTTTGGTGGTGAAGAAAATAGCTTATATCACAATTCGAAAAAGCAGTTTGAATCTTATTTTATAACTTTTGAAGGTGGAGCGCGTCTAGAACTTATGAGACAAGTAGGGATAGACGGTAAAACACAAGTACAAACAATAGGATATGCGCATATTGCTTTTTCTGTAGGTAGTAAAGAAAAAGTGAACGAATTAACTAATACATTAAGAGAAGCAGGATACCCTGTGTTAAACGGCCCGCGTACTACAGGGGATGGTTACTATGAAAGTGTAGTAAGTGATCCTGAAGGAAATCAGATTGAGATAACAATCTAACATTATATTTATTAATAACTGATAAAAAATAAAACTTTGTTGTTCCCCAAAATGTTTACGAGAAACCTATTATTTCTTCAGAAAGGGGGACATAACAGTGAGTGAATTCATTTTTATTTTCTGTATATATCCATTGCTTATTTTTATTTTTTCAATAGCTGGGACATATAAATTAGGTGCATTTTATGTGATGCCAATGGTAATATTTCTTATTTTTCTTATGTTAAATGTTACATTGTATGATCCATCATTTTTCTTTTGGGTGGGCATGTATACTATTTTTTCATTCATTACTTCTTATATAACACTCTTATTTGTAAGGGGATATACAGCTGTAGAAAGTGAACGTTAATATCATTTGGTTATTTTTGGGGGAATAGGGATTTATGCTGAACGATAACAACCTCATTTCGCGTTATCATGACGGGAAATGAGGTTGTTTTATTTCTATATACAATATGTAATGTTTTTTAATTGGAGTGCTGAAACTCCCTAATAATACGTTCAATAACTGGATGAAGAGTAATAGGTAACTCATCAAGCGGAAAGAAGCGTAATTCTTTTGACTCAGTTTGATCACATATAAGCTGACCGTGGAATTCTCGGCAAATATAAACAACGAGTACACCATGTACTTGATCGCCGTTTGGATAGATTTGAAAGAAATCAGGTCCTGAGTATGTACGGAATAGTTCTGGATTTTTAATGATAAGTCCAGTTTCTTCATATACTTCTCGTTGTAAAACGTCTTCTAACGTTTCGTTATATTCTAAGGCGCCACCAATAATGCCCCAGCGATTAAAATCTGTACGGAGCTGCAATAATATTTCATTTTTCTCATTTAATATAATGGCGTGTGATCCGATTAAAATGAGTGGATGATTTCCTACTAGATTTCTCATGTCTTCAATATAGCCCATAATTCTTCTCCTTATATTTAATAATAATTAGGCAGTTCTTTTAACATTTTTTCTGTTTTACGTGCTGTAAATGCTAAGTTATGATCATCTTTTGTTCTAAAAAATAATGTGCGTAAAAAGATTTTAATGTTTGCGCATAAAATACAATACTCATTAAGGGAAAGGCGTTTTCTAATTTGAGGAAGCCTTTTTATTTTTTTATAAATAATTGAAATTAACTCATCTTGCGGGAAGTCATGATATAGCATAGATAGTAACGGTGTAACAATTCGTTCATCTTCATTATTATGAAAAAGATCCGATGGGATGAAAATTTTATTTAATAAACAATGAATTAATTCCTCGTACCATTCAAAGGTCGTATAGGAATTGTGAACAATTTCAGAAAAGGCATCAGATACGTGGGCAAGACAATGAGCCCATCCTTTATTTTCAATATAGCCTCGAAAATCCATTTCTAAGTTTGTGTATGTAATGAGTTTGTTTTTTATTTCTTCGATATCCTCCTCTGTAAAAAAGTAGTGCGAGTTAGCGAATTGGAGTATTAATGCAAGTAACGAAACAGTATAAGAACGTGTGAAAACCCCATCTGTAAGTGGGGAGTGAATGTCACAATATAAATACTCATCACTTAAACAAGTTTGTAGAAGTAATTTCAACTGATCATCCATAAGGAATTCATGATGAATGAAATGTGCAAAACATTTATATATAAGTTGGTAACGAACGTAACTATCAGTTGTTCCGATATACTGAAGCATATTGAGCGTTAACTCATTAATATCTATATGTTGCAGTTGCGTATAGTCATTTTGTTGTATAAGCTCTAACTGTTGTTGCAGCGCTGTAATATCCAATGGAGAACCTCCTCCGCACTTTAAAGATGCGATGTTTTCTAGTATTCTATATATTCAAGGACAATCCTGCTCATGCAAGGAGAACAAGTAGAAATTCGAGTATGACATAGATGAGGGAAGTATATGATGACTATAGAACAGTTAGAAAAACATTTTAAAATAAGAAAAAATGCTTCTTCTATAATGATAAAAGAAAATGATGCAGAGGTTTTTACAGAAGAGCAATTAGAAGAGATAATGCAATATTGCGTTGCTGAAGCTGAAAAAGATGGAATAGAAGAATTTCAATTTGAGATTTCTTCAAAAAGCCCAAATTATGATGTGTATAAGAAATGTTTCGAAACGTATTCATTTGAATATATTACTGAAAACATGATTGTATTTAAGGATATATATGAAGTGGAAGATATAAAAAATGATATTGATTTTAAGCTTATTGAAGAGATGGGCGAAGACGCTTTTTATTCACTGTGGAATGAAGTGACGGGAGAACAAATCGATTATGAGCAATTTGTAAATACGATGCTACAAGAAATAGGTGGGCAATGGAAAGAACATTGTTTAACAGCAAGTATCGATGAAGAGCCAATAGGAATTGTAATCCCGCATATTGAAAGAGGTACGTTAGAAGAAGGAAAACTTATGTATTTCGCAGTCGCTCCAAATATGCGAAATAAAGGGTATGAAGCAGCATTCTTTACAGGGGCAATGTTTGTCTTAAAAGAAATAGGCGCATCTTATTATATTGGCGAGACAAATGTACAAAACGAGTGGATGAAGGATGTCTTTGAAAAGAACGGATGTCAGCAGCTGAGCTCTACTGAGCGATATGTGAGAAGGTTTTAGAAGGATGGATGGCTTACTCTCTCGAACTCATTTAGCGGGAATCCGTGTACAACTTATGAACAAGTAAAAGAACTTTTTGCATGTTTGTAAGATAAAAAGAAAAATCGAAACGACAAAGTAAGCGTTCCTATAATACAATAGAGAAGGATTAGACTATACGAAGAAAGCGTTGGTGAAAGTATGAAGCAACAAAGAAATTGGCTACAAGCAACTGTAGAACGAAATGAAGATAATACGTTACATATAAAGTGGGAAAATAATATAGAAGAAGTTCGTATTTATTGGAGTACTTCACCAAATCATATTGAAGAAAATGGAGAATTACTTGTAACAGTAAGTGGGGATTCAGCATGTACAATTGAAAACCCGAGTGAAAATGAGCGTCCATATTTTAGGTTAGTAGGAAGTAATGGACAAGCAGTGACAGTAGCTGAGCGTAGATTACCATTACAAGGTGCGTTTAACTTCCGTGATATGGGAGGATATGAAACGACTGAAGGCCGTAAAGTAAAATGGGGTAAATTGTATCGTTCTGAAGAATTAGCAGGATTAACAGAATGGGATATCGAGTATTTACAGAAGTCTAGCTTAAAATTAATTTGTGACTACCGTACAGATTTTGAAGTGAAGCATAAGCCGAACCCAAGTGTTACAGGTGCTCGTCAAGTGTGCTTACCAGTTATGCAAGACTTGGCGAAAGACTTGAATATAAATGAATTTTTCCAAGTTGGTGACCTTTCTATGTTAGGGAAACCAGGCGAGTATCTTGTGAAAATGAATCAAGATTTCGTAAGTGGTAATGAAGCATTCGTGAGCTTCTTAAAACTGGCGCAAAACCCGGAAAACTTACCGTTAGTAAACCACTGTACAGCTGGAAAAGACCGTACAGGATTTGGCTCAGCATTATTATTACTTTTACTAGGTGTACCGGAAAAAACAGTAATGGAAGACTACTTACTAAGTAACGGTTTCCGTGAAAAGTTAAATGAAAAAATGATGGCCTTTTTAGGTGCGAAATTACAGAACGACGAAAGTAGAGCAATATTAGGTGCAATGTTTGAAGCACGTGCTGAGTATTTACAAGCTGCGATTGATGAAGTTAAAAAGCAATATGGATCAGTGGAAGCATACGCTGAAAAAGCTCTTGGCTTTACGAAAGAATCGTTAGAGGAAATGAAAGTGTTATTGCTAGAAGATAAAGTGAAACTTTAATCAGTGTGGGGGCATCCCCACTGATTATTAGCCTTCACCAATCGGACTGCCCGTTAATGCGGGATAAATAATGAGGAGGGAGGCTGATTGGATTAGCCTCCTTTTATTATTGTTGCTATAATTAAGCTATGAGAATATAGGAATTGAGGCGAACATCATGAAATACAAAGTAATACTATTCGACGTAGACGATACATTATTAGATTTCCCTAAAACAGAAAGAAACGCATTACATAACGCGTTTGTACAATTTGGCATGCCTACAGGGTATAATGATTATCTTGCAAGTTATAAAGAGATTAGTAATGGATTATGGAGAGATTTAGAGAATAAAATGATTACGCTAAGTGAATTAGCGGTAGATCGATTTAGACAATTATTTGCTCTTCATAATATAGAAGTAGACGCGCAGCATTTTAGTGACGTATACCTTGAAAACTTAGGTAAAGAAGTACATCTTATAGATGGTGCAGTGCAATTATGTGAGAACCTTCAAGATTGTAAGTTAGGTATCATTACGAATGGATATACAAAAGTGCAACAATCTAGAATTGGAAATTCGCCTTTATGTAACTTCTTTGATCATATTATTATTTCTGAAGAAGTCGGCCATCAAAAACCAGCGCGTGGGATTTTTGATTATGCTTTTGAGAAGTTTGGGATTACGGATAAATCAAGTGTACTAATGGTTGGAGATTCGCTAACTTCTGATATGAAAGGCGGAGAAGATTATGGTATTGATACGTGTTGGTATAATCCGAGTCTGAAAGAAAATACGGCAGGCGTTAAGCCGACCTATGAAGTGGAGAACCTGCTACAAATTTTAGAAATTTTAGGAATTTTAGAAATTGCGGAAGTGGCGGAAGAAAAGGTAGCTTCATTTTAATAGAGTTAAGATTTTTCGATTAGTTGATATATATTAAGTTACGGTAGATATATTTGAAAAATCGTTCATATAAGTTCATATACTATGATATGGAACAAAAAAGATGGTACCAAGTCAAAATAATTTTACTGAAAGAAAACAGAAATAACACAAAATAATATATTTAGCTGTTTGTAATTGGTCATTACAAACAGCTAAAAAAAACGATTGCCTCTTAGGATCCAAGCAATCGTTTTTTTTATTTTTTTCGGAGATGAAATTTGTATTTTTATACCCTATCTCCATCAAGTTTAAAAAATGTTTGTTCCCCAGTAATGGAAAAAATGAATTTAATTCTCATAAATAACTGTAAAGTGGTAAAAATTTCGTTTTGGGTGTAATTCAAAATCTTAAGTTAATGGGCATGGAGTGGAACCCTTTCCTTGTTTAGACCGGATATCCGCCTGTTGGCGGTGGCCAAGCACTAAATAATCTGCGAATCAGCACAATTTCTCCTAAATGGTAGGAGTTATGAGATGCAATATTCCGTAGAACACCGCCAGGGGTTTCACCAGGCCATTCCTCCAATGTTTTGTCCAATTGAACAGTTTGGGCGATCGTGCATGCCTGTTCAATCCCTTGAAGAAAATACTGAATAATCTGTTGCCACTCTTCCTCACTGCCAGGGCATTCTTCTTCAGGCCAGCTCTCTTTTACATGGGCAGGCAATGTAGGATTCTTCCCCTGAGCGGATAATAAGAGAAAATCTTGCCAATAGGTCATGTGTTTTACTAATTGATAAATAGAATAAGGCAGTTCCTCTCTGCGTTTTCCCGCAAGCGCCACGTCTATATCCGACAAAGCATTCTTGATGGGAAGATGTCCTCGTTCTCCTCTTAACGATTTTACTAATGCCTGGCTAAACGCTTTATTTGATTGCTCCATAATAACTGACTCCCATCCTGTTTTATTTTCTAATTTGCTGATTTTATGATTCCGTCTTTTTTATATGTACTAAATAAATTATAGAAGCTTTACGACTATTAAGAGAAAGTAAAATAAGGCAAGAATCACTGACTTCTTAACGTACAGGAAATCGTAGGTTTTTATTTAATTAGTACCTTAATGTACAATTGTATTAACAGATAAATCAAAGGTTCGAATGACAACATTCAAGTCTGCGTTAATGTCAGCCACTTTTGATTTTAGCGTTTCCGATCCCTCCTGAATTTTATCCAATTGATTTTATTGTGAATGAACTATGAGTTGATTATAATAATTAGAGTGAACTCTAAGTCAAGAAAAAAATAATAAAAGGATAGTTATTCTATTATGAGGGAGTTCGCGAAGCAAAAATAGCGCTACTATACTAAGGTCATTCACGTGTTATAATGCGATAATTAAATATTCATATATACATAGTTTCTCAGAGTGATGCGATGTCATGTATGAGCTGTGTAACAACTAGAGGTGAGTGAAGGATGTTAACGTTTTTATTTGAGTTAGACAAGGCTATCCCGCAGAAGGATGAGCCACGGTATGCCGCGTATGCAAATGGCTTTATTGAAGGGGATTTAACAATTCGCGTGAGTGACAGCGTATTTTTTCAGAAGTCATGCATGAAGGTTGCAGAGCTTGGCATTTATTTAGGACAGTGGATGGAACAAGTGCAACATGGACAGAAAGAACAATTGAATTATGAAACGAGTGACCGTGAGGAAGTAATTCTCGGATTCGTATATGAAGAGGAAGATCAGTGGAGAGTTTTTTCCAGTTGGCAGCAATTTGAACTTCAAGAGCGTATATCAACTACAACATTAGTAGAGAGCGTTCAACGCTATTTATATGAGCTAAATAAGGAACTGCGCGCGATAGGATATCCTGTGACGTTTGATCAGTACTTAAGAGGAGAGCGAATGATGCAGCTTTCTTATAAACGACTGTGTGATAGTAAAGCGGATACGACTTCGATAGAGGTTTACAATGGAAGCGAAGGAGTAGGCGCAGTACGGGGCTATTATAAAAATACGTTGATGAAAGTGCTAGACTTCATTCCGAAAGTCGGTAGTAATATCATTTATGAAATAAAGGATAGTAAGAACAATATTCGCGTCATTGCAAAGGATGTAAGTAGGCAGCGTCAAAGAAGGATTTTAGTAACGTACATCGATAATAATGATGCAGAGCATGAAATACTTGTATGTGACGGAAAGTTATTAGATGCAAATTTCTTATTTACTTTTACATATAAGACAGAAGAATATGTTGTTCACAAAACTTCAATTGGGCTTGGAAAATTATTACGAAACGGCTATGTAATCGCAGATTGGAATATTCGTCTTGAGGAAGATATGTATTATATCGAGATGGATGTATATGATGAGGATTATATAGAGGATCAATACTTACTGTTAGGTGTATTTCATGCGGTTTTGTATGGGTGATAAATGAAAAGTACTGGTATTCTTCATGGGAAGGATACCGGTATTTTTTATGTGGTTCTGGTGTGAAGATTGCATTTTGTCGCTTTTCTTTTTTTAGGAATTTACAGTTATAACATCTCATATTTTGTTTATAATTGTAAATAGTTATTAAAATGTATAAATGTTATTTCTTTTTTAATAAATA
This sequence comes from Bacillus sp. FSL P2-0099, assembly GCF_038007445.1. NCBI lineage: Bacteria > Bacillati > Bacillota > Bacilli > Caryophanales > Bacillaceae > Bacillus > Bacillus sp. FSL P2-0099. Next base: position 3,252,671 of record NZ_JBBOXE010000001.1, on the reverse strand, counting down.
AAAAATATAAAAAGGAAAAAATAATGCAACTTTATAACACGCTTATTCGTGTTATATATGAAAGGAGGAGGGGGATGGAAATTGAAGAAATATATAAGGTTTATATAAACGATGTGTACCGGTATTTATTTTCCCTTTCTCGTAGCCATCACGTAGCGGAGGACTTGATGCAGGAGACTTTTTATCGGGCGTATCTTTACCTAGAAGACTATGAAAACCAAAAGGTAAAATCATGGCTTTTTAAAGTGGCATATCATACGTTTATTGATTTTGTAAGGAAAGAGAAAAAAGTAGCTTTTGTAGGAACGGAGGAATTAGAGACAATACAAGCAGGGGAATCTACAGAAGAGTATGTAGTCGCAAAAAATAGTTATGAAAAATTAATTCAGATTATTCATACTTTACCAGTGGTAGAGGCACAAGCTATTTTATTATGTGACGTACATCAATTAACGTACGAAGAGGGTGCTACTGTATTAGATTTAAAGGTAAATACTTATAAAAGTCACATATTTCGTGGGAGAAAGAGATTAAAAGAATTGTTAAAGGAGGAAAAGAGTCAAAATGACAAATGATAAACCTCATTCTGAACAAGATGATTATAAAGAATTGTTACAAGAAGCTCTTCATCAAAGACCAGATTCACTTCCTGATGGAAAACAGCAGCAAGTGTTGAAAATAGGTAAAAAAAGAGCTCGAATTACGAATGTGTTGATTGTATTTACTTTTTTATTACTTATTCAACCTATTTTATATATATCTACACTTTTATATTATACATTGGCACCTACAAACGCGATGGAGATACGGAATGTAGTAAATCAAACATTAAGTGTAACAGAACCTAATGTATTTATGAAAGAAAGGGACATGGAGCAAACATTGTTACCGCTTAGTTTACAATTGCATTTTGATTTGTATAAAAGGGTAGGAAAGAAAGATATTCGAATAGGAGAAGAGAAAACAGATTATTTATTAAGTAGAGCAACGAAAGTAAGCCGTGAATATACAACAGATGAAAAAATTCCGGAAGTCCCATATATAGATAACGAGGTATTATCTCATCCTAATAATTATAATGTGTCTTATAATAGTAGCGAGGAAGCTCAGGTATTAAAAGGTCTTCCACAAGAATCTGTTGTAGAAGCATTTGTATCTTTTAGAGAATTATTAAGTGTACAAGAGGTAACGGATACGTTTCCTACTATTGATATCGTTTGGTATGCCGTGAATACAGGATTAGAGGAGAAGCAAAAGAATGATGAGGGTCAGTATGTTGCCCCAATCGGTTTTCCAGCAGATATGATTTCAAGTCCAAGTGGTCCTTTTTTAAGTGACTCACCTCATGAGGAACAATTTATTGATGTGTTAAAGTCATTACGGAAGCATGAAGATTTAGCGGTGAAGCTATCTAGAGCGAAAACATTAGAGTTGTCACAGCGCATTTCTTTCCTTGAAAAAAATGGGATGAAAACATACGGGGCAGTTGTAACTGGACCTAAAGGAGAAGTTGAAAAATTGATGAGCCATGAAAAAGTTAGAAACTTGAAAGTAGGTGAAGCGAGATTATGGAATTGGCATTCTTAAAAAAAAGAAAGAGTCATATTTATAAACAGGAAACGTGGATGGGTATTATTTCATTAATTATTGCCTTTCTAGCGTTATTGTATTTGAACATTACATTGCTTATTCAAGAAATATTTATAGGCGAAGGTTTTCGAGAAATAGTTGGAGCTGGATTGATGTGTTCAGTCGTAGGCATGCTCACAAAAAGCAAAAGTCGAAAATATGCATTGTGGGCATGTAGTTTATTTGTTTTTATGTTACTGTTTGCTGTATTTGGATTTATACTAGGTTGGATGATAAGCTTTACGCCATAAATATGTGGAAAAGAGCGAATATAGATTCGCTCTTTTTTAATGTGTAAAAAGTAAACTAGATAAGAGAAGAACCTATCAAATTTGAAAGGAGAGCACTATGCATCTAGGCTGTGGTTTTGTTGATATGTTTTCCGCTCACGATTCAGTATTATATATTAAACTTGGTGCTCTTTATTAATCCTCAAAAATAAAAACCTCATCAATCGTACTATGTAGTGCCCTTGCTATATCGTGAGCAAGCTGTAAGGAAGGGTTATACTTTCCTTTTTCAAGATGGCTAATCGTTTCACGACGTACACCAACCTTTTTCGCTAAATCTTCCTGCGTCATATGTACTTTGGCACGGTATTCTTTTATCTTCGTTACGAACGCCATGGTGCATCTTCCATTTCATCAACTGGTTTATCGTAAAAGAAGGTAGAGAATCCGAATGTAAGAATGAGTGTGCTGAAAATAAGAGCAATATCAATCTCTTGTAGTGTAGGATTCGGAAATAACATTTCAATAAAGATAATGATAGCGGTAGTTAATAACGTAATGATAAAGGCGTTGCGGCAAGATTTATTGACGATTTGTTCAAATAGTTCATCGTGTTGAACTTTTCTATACGTCGTGAAAAAGGAGAAGAAACAAAACATAGTAAACAATCCTTTTTCATAAAAAAATCCGAGAAACCCAAAGAAACCGAGAAATCCTAAATATTTTATCCAAGTCGTTTTCATGATAGATTCTCCTTTCGATGTTAGAAATAAAGTGAAACTTTAATCAGTGGGGGGTGTTCATCCCCCACTGATTATTAGCCTTCACCAATCGGGCGTTTACGGGCAGCAGGGCTCCCACCTAACTTCTTTGCTCCAGCCGAAATTTGAGGTGGGAGTCTTACTGCCAGTTAATGCGGGATAAATCACTATATGTTATAAATATATCACATATGGAAATTCATAGTAATAATAGTTTTGCGATTTATTTCATAATAATAGTAAAAAAGGTTAAATATTCTGTAAAATAAAAAGGGAAATATCGTAAAATGGATGTAAGGAGGGGGAGGACGAAATGTTAACTGGGATAATGATCGTTATATTACTTGTAGTTATTACTGTAATTGGAACGGTGTTAATTGGGCGAAATGGTGATGCGAATTATAGTAAAGCGACAAAAGGAAATATTAAACGACTTACGATGATTTATATAATACTAGCTGTTGTTTTAATTGTTGGATTAGGAGTTTATATTTATTTTAAAGGTTAAAAAAACTGAAAAATGTAAAAATCTATAAATATAAGTATGCTATAATGTTAATATAGTTAATTGGTAATTAAGGAAAGGATTGGATGTAATGATCGAAATTTTGAATGTGTCAAAAAGTTATAATGGATCTACCTATGCAGTAAAAGATTTAAGTTTATCTGTACCGAGCGGAGAAATCTTTGGGTTTTTAGGACCGAATGGTGCGGGTAAATCAACGACAATTAAGATGATTACTGGTATTCATGGGGTGGACAAAGGAACCATTACAATCAACGGTAAAGATATTATGAAAAATCCGATGGAAGCGAAGAAAACATTTGGCTATGTTCCAGATAGCCCGGATATGTTTTTACGATTAAAAGGGATTGAATATTTAAACTTTATGGCTGATATGTATGAAGTACCGAAGGAAGTAAGACAAGAACGAATAGAGTCATTAGCGAAGAAGTTTGATCTGTACAATGCTTTATCTGATCAAATTCAAAGTTATTCACACGGTATGAGACAAAAGATTGTTATTATCGGTGTGCTCGTACATGAACCAGATGTGTGGATTTTAGATGAACCGTTAACAGGTCTTGATCCGAAATCTGCATATATTTTAAAAGAAATGATGAGAGAACATGCTGATAAAGGGAAGATTGTATTTTTCTCGACACACGTATTAGAAGTAGCTGAAAAAATATGTGACCGCGTCGCGATTATTAATAAGGGAAATCTTCAGTTTAAAGGGAATTTAAATGAAATGAGAGATCATTTTGAATCCAATGAATCACTTGAAAAAATGTTCTTGGAGATGACGGGCAATGAGTAAAATTTGGACGTTAACGAAAGTATTATTGAAATTAAATTATGCAGATTTCATAACAGATAAAAAGAAAAGATGGGCGTATTTATTTTCATTTGCAGCCATTTTATTTGTAGGTTTTTTAATATTCGGTTCGATGACCCATGGAATATATGAAGGAATGATACACCTCGGACAGGATCCAGGAATTGTTATTGCGATGGGATTAGCAGTTGCTAGTATATGGGTATTTTTGATGAGTATTATGAACATTTTAACAGTGTTTTACTATAGTAATGATGTTGAAATGTTGCTACCGTTACCGTTAAAACCAGCGCAAATTATTTCGGCAAAGTTCTTTACAGTGTTAATTACACAATACGTAATGAGCTCGTTTATTTTATTGCCTATCTTTATTACTTACGGTTTAAAGAGTGGGGCTTTCATTACATATTACATTTATATGATTGTCATTTACTTATTCTTCCCGATCATTCCGCTAGTTTTAGCTTCGTTAATTATGACAATTATTATGAGGTATACGAATATAGCGAAAAATAAAGATCGAGGAAGTATATTTATTGGAATCGTAAGTATACTATTTATCGTCGGAATCAATGTATTTATGCAATGGAGAAATAAAAGTGCAGTATCTGGAGCTGGAGATTCAGTTGCGAATTATCTTACAAATAATCAATCCTCCCTTTTTATACAAATGACAAATTATTTTCCGACTACATATTTTGGTGCAATGGGATTAGTAGAAAATGCATCGTGGAAGGGAATATTATACGTACTAATATATATTCTTATTTCTATCGCATTTTTCGGTTTGTTTTATTACATTGCAGAGCGTACATATTTAAAAGGGGTTATTGGACTTTCAACGAGTACAGCAAAGAAAGAGGTAATTTCAGCAGAAGGCTTACAGAAATCAACAGTACAAAGTTCTCATTTAAAAGCATATGTGAAAAAAGAATTTAAAACGTTATTCCGCACGCCACAATTTTTCTTAAATTGTATTGTGCAAACTTTCGTTATGCCAATTATGCTGTTCTTTGTTTTGTTTGTACAAGATGGAAATTTAAAATGGATTACAGGGTATATTGATAATCCAGAATCAGCAGGTTTCGCAATTGGTGTTGGCCTTTGTGCATCCTTATTTTTAATGGGGAGTAACGTTATTGCAACAACGTCATTCTCACGAGATGGAAGCTCTTGGTTTGTTAATCGCTACTTACCAGTAAAGGCTTCGGATATCTTTTTTGCGAAAGCGATAACGGCCTGGTTAATTAATGTAGTCATTTTAGGAGTATTCGGTATTACAATGGCATTTGTAGCAGGTATTTCGCCAGTCTTCATGATACTTTGGTTCTTACTAAGTGCGAACGGTTTATTGTTAATTAATTTAATCGGTACACGCTGGGATGCACAAACTGCAGATATTCATTGGGATACAGAACAGAAATTATTTAAAAGTCGATATACAACTTTGTGGAATTTTTTAGCTAATATCTTAATAGCTTTAGTTATTGTAGCGGGTGTAAGTGTATTATACTTCTTCCTTCAAGTAGGACTTTGGATTATGTTTATCGTTTTATTTGTAATGTTTACGATTGTAAATTATATCTTTATTAAAATTTTAAAATTAGGCGCTGAGCGTATATTGTCAAATATTAATTAAAAAGGTAGATCCTCTGTATTCGTGCAGGGGATTTATCCATAGATGGAGGAGAAAAGGTGAAGAAAATAGCAATTGTAACAGGGGCAACTCGTCTGAATGGAATTGGTGCAGCTGTATGCAAGGTGCTTGCTCAAAATGGGATAGACATTTTTTTCACGTACTGGCCTCGGTATGATAAAGCGATGCCATGGGGAATGAATGATCAAGAGCCCTTTTTGTTGAAAAAGGAAATTGAAAGTTACGGCGTTCGATGTGAAATGGCAGAAATCAACTTATCGCAGTCTTATTCGCCTAATCGTGTATTGTATATGGTATCAGAACGTTTAGGGGATCCATCTATTCTTATTAATAATGCGGCGTATTATACTCCTACGAAAATTGAAGAGTTAGATGTAGAACAGCTAGATAAACATTATACGGTTAATGTTCGTGCTCCTATGCTATTAAGTTCATTATTTATTAAACATTTTTCACTTAAAACGAGTGGAAGTATTATAAATCTTACTTCTGGGCAGTCATTAGGCCCGATGCCAGATGAACTAGCATACGTAGCAACGAAAGGAGCAATAGAAGCATTTACAAAGTCAGTTGCACCAATTGCTATGGAGAAGGGGATTACAGTCAATGCTGTTGATCCAGGACCAACGAATACAGGATGGATTACAGAGGAATTACAGCATCATTTAGTATGGAAATTCCCGCAAGGAAGAGTTGGAGAACCGGTGGATGCGGCACGCTTAATTGCTTTTTTAGTAAGTGAAGAAGCGAAGTGGGTTACTGGGCAAGTCATTCATTCGAACGGTGGTTATTCATAAAAATACTATGTTAACAATTGTTGAGAAATAAAAAAATTAGTAATTATTTAGTTTTTTGTATAAATAAAATGTCAAGAAAGATAAAAAATTGATAGGGGAGTATGTTGTCATTTGTAGATTGTAAATCTTCATGTGACAACATATTCTTTTTCTTTTGCTACAGAGGAGGAAAATGTAGTAGAAAAAACTCGAATATTAAAATAAATTTATCGTTTTTTGTACGTATTATTATGAAGATTACTGTCGGAAAGATGGTGATTCGTATGAAAAGGGATTTTTTAAGGGGAAATAGAATCGTAAAGAGAAGGATAAAATTGTAAACATAGGGGGATTTTTATGAAAATGAAAAAGGTCGCTATCGCATCAGTAGCAATTGGTACAATGCTTACAATGGCAGCTTGTAGTACCTCCACAGATAAAGATGCAGCGAAGAAGGATCAGGCAACTGCACAAAATGAAGAGCAATCGAAAACGACAAGTGCAGATGAAGCGTCAAAAACAACGAAAGATACTGAAAAAGACACAAATACTTCTTCGAATGAAAAAACAGATAAGGATGCAAAAAATACAAAGGAATCATCAGGAACAGAAAGTAACGGCAAAACAACAAAAGAAAAAGAAACGACAGGAAAAACGAATGATCAAACTACTAGCGGAAAAACAACAGATCAAAGTACAAGTACAAACAACAACGGAAAAACAACAGATCAAAGTACAAGTACAAACAATAACGGAAAAACAACGAAAGATCCGAAGAAAAGCGTCGCTGTGAAAACAAATGTAAAAGAAGTCGTTACATTAATTGAAAGCTTGGACAAGCAATTAGCTGCAAATCCTAAATTAGAAACAGTTAATAAACTTGGAAAACAAATTAATGAGAAGTGGGATGTCATTGAAAAAGAGTTAGAAGCATCACATCCGACTGAATATAAAACAATTGGCCAAAGTATGTATCCGTTAATTGTAGGAGCGGAGAAAGAAAAGATCGATATTAATAAAATGAAGTCATTAACGACGAAAACGAAAAAAGATTTAAATCAATTATTAACGAAGCTTTCATAGTTTCAAAAGCCTACTCGAGTGAGTAGGCCTTTTTAGTTTGTTGTACATTTTCGTTTGGTGTTAAGAAATAAAGACTTCATTTAAAAGGAACATCACAATGATAAAAAAGAGTGATAACTATTAAAGATATTTTTTGATAGGGAGTCATATAAAACGCTCCCTTGTATTTATATTTGCAATTTAGTAGTTTTTAAAGTTCATTATTTTCTACAAAAATTTCATTTTGTAGAAAAGGAGAATGAATTGAGATGTACGATAAAGAGGAAGTTTATGATGAAGAAATTGCACCAGTATCGCAGAAAATCCTAGAAATATGTAAACGAGAAGAACTTCCAATGGTCGCACAATTTTATTTAGCGGAAGAGTCTCCATACAGTGGCTGTTCAACCATTATATTGTTCGTCAGCAATTGTTCAGGGAGAACATAATGAAGAAGGCATTCAGCAGTTACAATCAATTGCTCAAATTATGAAATACGGAACAAATGGACCACCAGTAGTAATGACGGCAATGATTCGAAAATAAAAAAGCAGCTAACAAAAGCTAGCTGCCCGACTCTCCAAGGGGGAACAAGGAGAAAATCTAATGTCATGTATAGTATTGACGGAATATTGAATTTTATTCAAGGGGGGCTTATTTTTAAATGTAATTTAGGGTTGGTTCCAGAAAAGTGACATACCACAAAAATATAAAATTATTAAAAGGACAATTACTATGAAAGCAATTAAAGAAACTTTCTTCCATAAATTTTTCATCAGTAGACCTCCTTTATGAAGAATATTAACACGTTTCCAGAATCTGACCAAAATAATCCTTTTACTCAAAAAAAATCGCTTGTATACTAAGAGGCAATCTTTTTTGAGTTGTTTGTAATGGCTAATTACAGGTTTTAAATGCTATTTAGTGTTATCTCTACTTTCCAAAACCTGCTCCATATTATTAGTCGCCCATTCCATCATTAAAAGGATAATTGGACGTAATGACTCGCCAAGTTCAGTTAACGAATATTCTACTTTAGGAGGTACTTCACGATATACCTCCCGATGTACGATGCCATCTGCTTCAAGTTCTCTAAGTTGAAGTGTTAGCATTCTTTGGGTGATATTAGGTTTTAATCTTTTTAATTCATTAAATCGTTTCTTACCATCTAATAAATGATAAAGAATAACACCTTTCCATTTCCCGCCAATAACCTCGACGATAGCTTCTACTGGACAAGAATATTTATTTAAAAATGGATAATTTACATCATCTTCTTTTGAACTAATCATAAAAAGACTCTCCCTTAACAATAGTATCTTTTTTGATACTATAGCACATAAATGTGCGTACTTGTATCATTGTTACTTTAAAAATATAATTTGGTTAAATAATAATTTAATGAAAAGGGGATCTTTTATGACTAACACAAAACAAAATACAAAACAAAAAATTATTGAGGCTTTTAACTTTAGACATGCATGTAAAGAATTTGATCCTATGAAGAAAATTTCAGAAGATGATTTTAAATTTATTTTAGAAACAGGAAGATTATCTCCTTCTTCTTTTGGATATGAGCCTTGGAAATTTATTGTGGTACAAAATAAAGAATTAAGAGAAAAACTATTACCATATTCATGGGGAGCAGGTGGGCAACTTTCAACAGCAAGTCATTTTGTCATTGTTCTTTCAAGAAACATCAAAGATATGCACTATGATGCAGAATATATTCAGCACATGATGAAAGATATTATTGGATTGCCTGAAGAAGCCCAAAAAATGAGATATGAATTCTTCAAAAAATTCCAAGAATCGGATTTTAAATTGTTAGACTCCGAACATGCTGTATTTGATTGGTCATCAAAGCAATCTTATATTGCTTTAGCTAATATGATGACTAGTGCAGCTCAAATCGGTATTGATTCTTGTCCAATGGAAGGATTCGATAAAGAAAAAGTAGATTCTTTACTTCGTCAAGAAGGAATTTTAAAAGATGATAATCTTGAGGTATCAGTTATGGTTGCATTTGGATACCGTAAAGGAGAACCAAAATTTAATAAAACAAGACAAACTATGGATACTATTGTTGAATGGATTTAATAAGATAAATTTGTATCCATATAACGAAAAAAACGCTACCCTTTCTATAGAAAGGATAGCGTTTTTTTATGTCTGTTTTTAAATTTAGCGAGAATGCTTTGTGAATAGTTGAAGTGCTTTTTCAGGTACATAGAATTTCTCGTTGCTTTCTACAACGATGCCTCCTAATTCATAATCTTTCCCACCAATATATATAATGCTTTTATTAACAAACAATTTGGCCTCCGTATTATTGCGTTTTACTACAAGCACCGGGTTTCGTGCATCTTTTTTGTCAATCGTTACAGTTGCACCAATTTGTTTAAAGGATGTTTCAGCATCTAAGAATAATTTCTTAGATAATTCTCCTAATTGAAAGCCCATTGCTTTGGCCATTATTTTCGCAATGTCTGTATTTTGGACTAAACCGTATGGCTTTTGAGGACCGTAAGAGTATAAGAATACATCTTCACCCGTATGACCACCAGTTGTAAAACCGATGTTCGCACGGTTGGCCAATAATTTAGTAAGGATTGGACCTACATCAGTTTTCTTTTGTGCAGCTTTTAACAGCTCTTTTTCATTATCAGTTAGGTCGTCTAAACCGTAAAGTGCAGCGACCTCTTTTATATTAGATAAATCATCTTTTAGTTTATTTGTAGCACCTTCAAGTGTCATTTTCGCCTTTTTCAGTGGGGCAATGTAAGCTGATACTGGTGTAGTATCATAGCCTTTTGTGGTATTGCTGTTGCCAATGGAAATACCGCCATTACCATGATCCGCTAAAGCAATGACCATAGTGTTACCGTCTTTCTTCGCAAATTCTAATGCTTCTGTAACTGCATCATCAAATGCCAATACATCGCTAATCATCCCGATTGGATCATTTGCATGTGCTGCCCAATCTGCCTTACTACCTTCTACAAATAAGAAGAAACCATCTTTATCTTTTGATAATGTTTGAATTGCTTTTCTCGTCATCTGGGAAAGAGTTGGCTGCTTAGGATTGGTTATTCTACGATCCATATCGAACGCAAGGGCAGTATTAGAGAAAGAACCCCAGATTTTATTTGATTTGGAGTTTAATAACGCATCTTTTGTTTCGACAAAGTCGTACCCTTTGTCTTGAATCACTTTTACTAAATCTTCGTTGTCTTTACGAATTCCGTTGCTTGTCGTAGGCTGAAGTGCTGCTTTTCCACCACCTAATACAACTTCTATATTTTGATACACTTGCTGTTCACCAAGTACTTCGAAATCTTTACGGTTAACGTGGTGGGCAGAGAAACTAGCCGGAGTAGCATGTTGAATTTCTGATGTAGCAATGATTCCTGTCGCGCGGCCGGAACGTTTTGCGCCTTCTAAGACGTTGGCAACTGGACGAAACTTGCATTCTTCTTTCACTGGTTCTAAGCCAGGTGAATTCACAACAGAAGGTAATACGCCCACGTAGCCTGAATTTGATTTATTTCCTGTCGCTAAAGCTGTGGCTGCTGGTGCAGAGTCCGTAATAGCCGATTCTGCTGAGTATGTACGAACACCTCCGGATACAATTTGATCTAGCGCAAGAGGTGAACCTTTATACCACCGGGCTAATGTTGTAGCAGAAGAACTTGTCCCATCTATAACCATGAAAATCACATTTTTAGGTTGCTTTCCTGCTTTTTTCGCCTCAGCTTTTACCTCGTTATCGTTCATTATGATTCCTGTTGCTAATGTAAATAGTGCTACCGTTCCCGCTAATGTTAGTCCCATTATTTTTTTTCGAAGAGTAGTCATTGTGGTTCCTCCATAGGTCGTTTTCGATATCCCAATCTAACGTTCGTATGTAAACAAGATTTATTATTAGTAGTACCCCATTGCAACGAAACTAACAATAACTATGGAGTCGAAAAGTTCAATTTAAGCTACTTCTTCAGCAAAATATTCTCTTCATATAAAACTTCTTTGCATCCTTAGTTACATGGTCTTTCCTATAAAAAGAATCTTCTCTTTATTTTAGGGGAAACATTAAAAAAAGGATGGTGGGGACATGACAATTGATCGAGTTTGTACAATTGGGCCAGCGAGTAATAATGAAGAAACGTTAGCGCAGTTAATAAACAATGGTATGAAAATTGTTCGGTTAAATTTATCACATGGTACGCATGAAAGTCATAAAGACATCATTCGTTTAGTAAAATCGTTAGACGATTCTATTAAAATTCTAGGGGATGTACAAGGTCCTAAAATAAGATTGGGTGAAATGAAAGAGGAACAAATTACACTTGAAGCAGGGGAGTTATTTACTTTACATACCAATCCAGTGCAAGGGAATAAAGAAGAAGCAAGTGTTGATTATGTGGGGATTGCGAATGACGTAAAAGTTGGAAGTAGAATTCTTATTAATGATGGAGAAGTTGAGTTAATCGTTGAAAAGATAAGTTCGGAAAAAATAGAAACGAGAATAAAAACAGGTGGCAATATTTCCTCTCATAAAGGGGTGAACTTACCAGGTACAATTGTTAGTTTGCCAGCTATTACGGAGAAAGATAAAAAAGATATTCAATTTCTTTTAGAAGAGGAAGTTGATTTTATTGCGTGTTCTTTCGTTCGAAAACCTAGTCATATAAAGGAAATACGAAGTTTTATACATGAACATAAAGAAACTTCCCCAAATTTAATTGCAAAAATAGAAACGATGGAAGCAATCGAGAATTTTCAAGACATATGCAAAGAAGCGGATGGCATTATGATCGCAAGGGGAGATTTAGGTGTGGAATTGCCGTATCAATTTATTCCGCTTTTGCAAAAAATGATGATTCGTGAGTGCAATCGAACGAATACATATGTCATTACGGCGACACAAATGCTTCAATCTATGGTAGATCATTCTATTCCTACAAGAGCTGAGGTGACAGATGTATTTCAAGCTGTACTGGACGGGACGAATGCTGTTATGCTTTCTGCTGAAAGTGCGTCAGGAGAGCATCCAATCGAAAGTGTGAAAACGTTACGTCGCGTTTCGGAATTCGCTGAGCATGTAAAAAAAGACGGTCCTTTTGCGATGAAAGATGTATTGGAATTGCTGCATAAGTCTCTTTAGTTTATATAGAAGGATTTATCTCTCATCCTAAAAACGTACGGAAAGGAATCAGGATAGGAGGTGCTATTTTAGTATTTACTTACAGATTGAAAGGTGGCATTCCAGCTGCCTATATGAAAGAACCATTATGGAACATGGAGGTCTTTCGGAAATCTAAAGAAGGATTTTAAATTAATTAATCCAGTTATCTCATTTAAAATATGTTCATTCCTATTCATAAATGATATCCTTATAGTTGAATACTTTTGCTGAATCAGCAAGAATTTGTTGTTCTTTCTGTATGAATTCAACTTTTTTATGGAAAGATATGTTAGTAAGTGTGCAATTTGAACGTTTTATTTTTTAGAGTATGATAGGAGGAGAATGAATATGGAAGCAATTGAAGTAGGCGAAATTTTTAGTCTTACCGATGAGAATAATGAAGAACAGGAAGTTGAAGTGCTTGGAGCGATGGATGTCGAAGGTGCAGAATACATTGCGGTTGCCTTTGTAGAAGACATTCAAACAGAAACTGAGGAAGACATTGATATCTTCTTTTTAAAAGTAGAAGAAGATAATGAATTCTCATACATAGAGAATGACGAGGAATTTGAAAAAGTATCTGCGGCGTTCGAGAAGATTATGGACGAGCAAGAACAAGAATAATAATAAAAAGAGTTAGACAAAAGAGGGAGATGCATATCTGCCCTCTTTTTTTGTATATGGTTGAAAATTACATTTATAGAAATCAATAATTATATTATGTAAACTGAATGACTCTTTATTTATGCACTAGAAAAACCACCCAAATGAGGGTGGCGCTTATTATATATAGTTATTAAATGTGTTATTTTCCAAGGAAGAGAGGGGAATCTTCACTTCAGTACCTTCCTTCATATTACGCAATACAACTGTTTCTGTAGATAGTTCCTCTTCACCAATTATTAGCACATACGGGATGTTTTCTTTATTTGCATAATTAAGGGCACGTTTCAATTTACGTCCGGCTAGTTCAAGTTCGACTTTTAAAGAAGTAGTAGAGCGCAATTGCTGGGCAATTTGTAAGCATTGTAATTCTGTCCCGAGTGGGATGATAAATAAATCCGCTGTAGATGATATGGTTTCTTTCTGTGATAGTGCTGTATAAATAACGTCTAAACCGAATGAAATACCGACTGTTGGATAGTTCATATTATCACCACGGAATGCTCCGATAATATTATCGTATCGACCACCGCTACCGATGCTAGATGTAATCGTGCCATCTTTTAGAAAGATTTCATACACAGTGCCTGTATACATTGTGAGTCCTCTTGCTAAAAACGGATTGAATATCGTATTTTCATTTATTCCGAGAGCGAGTAAGTATTGCTGTAGTTGTTGTAGTTCCTCTACTCCATCGGCGACAAGTGTATTATTGAAAGTGTCTTTAAAGTCGGCTATAGGGAGCTTTAGGCAAGATAAAACAGTATTACATATTGTATCGGCCATTTCTACAGTAATCCCGCGCTCCAATACATCTTTTCGTACACCATCAATCCCAATCTTTTCGATTTTATCCAATGATAAAATTACGTCACTCGTTAGTTCAGTAGGGATGTTAATAGACTGGAGAATACCGTTTAACAATTTTCGGTTATTATATTGGATCGTTACTTCTAAGTTTAACGTTCGGAACAGCTCAAACGCCATGCTCATGAGTTCAGCTTCCGCCATGACTGATTCTACACCGACTATATCAACGTCACATTGAATGAACTCACGGAATCTTCCTTGTTTAATTGGCCCATCTCGAAATACTTTCCCAATTTCATAGCGTTTAAAGGGTAGGCGGATGTTCGGATTCATCGCCACGACTTTTGCGAATGGAATTGTTAAATCATAACGTAAGGCAAGATCGCGTTTTCCTTGATCCTTAAGTGTATATATTTCTTTTAAAATTTCATCGCCACCACCGTACTTGTAAGACATAAGCTCATACATATTTAACGTCGGTGTCTCTAACGGTTTACAGCCATAACGTTCAAACGTATCTTCACAAGCTCTTTTAATTTTATTTCGTAGTACTTGTTCCTCTGGTAAATAGTCTTTTGTCCCTTTTACATTTTTCATTTCCACCATAATCACTCCTCTTTTAAATTAAAAAAAGCTATGCGGGTATAAAAATACCCACATAGCTTTATGAACGCTTCGTGGGTCAACAGGAAAAGCCCTGTACCCACGAAGAAAAATTTTTCTTCGGATACACGGCGTTACGTATGATGATGAAGTTGGAAAGACGTATTAAAAGTTCGCATTAAAATCTCTCCTTAACATAAGTTTTTCCAAATTATATCAGATTAATTTGGAAAAATCAATATTTTCAGTTTTGAAGAATACGTGAAGTTATGTAGGAGAAATTGAAAAGAGTGTATAATAAAAGAAAATTTAATAATATGAAATAACTTTTTAAGGAGAACACTATGAAAAAAGATAAAACAAATGCGATGCGAATATTAGAAAAAGAAAAAATTGAATATTCGATGATGTCATATGATCCGGACGATGGGAAAATTGATGGCGTATCAGTTGCTGGGAAAATTGGTAGAGAAGTGAGAGAAGTATATAAAACACTTGTCGCTCAAGGGAATAGTAAGGATTATCATGTGTTCATTATCCCAGTAGATGAGGAACTAAATTTAAAAGCAGCCGCAAAGGCGGTCGGTGAAAAGAAGATAGAAATGATTCCTGTTAAAGATATTACGAAAGTTTCAGGGTATATTCGCGGTGGTTGTTCACCAGTAGGAATGAAGAAATTATTTTCTACATGTATTGATGAAAGTGCCCAATCACTTGAAACAATCATTGTAAGCGGCGGGAAAATCGGCGTGCAAATTGAGCTTAAAGTTGAAGATTTGATGAAAGTGACGAGAGCGCAGTTTGGTGAGATAACGAAATAAGTATACATAGGAAAAGAAGTTCTAATTTTATTAAATTTAGATAAAGATTTATAGGATAATTAGTCCATTATGAGGGCGGATTATCCTTTTTTATTTACATAATGAATGAAATAAAAAGAGATTGAATTTTTAGTTTAATAAGTATAATATGGATGTGTAATTTTAATCATTTGTTTGGCTTTAGGAGGAGTACAATGCCTCGTTTCAAGGACTTTAAATAAACAAGCAGAGTTACTTTTAAAGATAGACAAAGGACGGGAAAGTGTTTTAATGAGGGTTCAAGAAATACCCATAAGAAAGCACATATTGGGGGATGCCAGTATTTTGGAAAACCCCACGCTAAGAGTATGCAAGATTTTATACAGTTTTTTGGCTAATCCAGTAACAAACAAGAACCCTAAAACCGTGCCAGGATAGGAATGTATAAAAAAATGTATAGATTCATAGAACTAAAAAAGAAGGTTCCCTTGTGAGAGCAGGGTTCTTCTTTTTCCTTGCTACTGATAATGAGACGTTATGTTAACCAAGTATGCATACAATATACAACCAAAATCAAACAATATATCACTTCTCTCATATGGTAAAATAGGGAAAAAGGAGATGGGAGAAAAAATAAGGGAGGGGTATAAATGAAATATATTAATGGATTATACATATCACTTATATTAATAATGTTTATTAATTTACTTAATACTACAATATTTGAAAATAAATATTCAGGGATAACAATGTATCTTTCTTCCATTATATTCATAATTGGGAGCGCATTTTTCGGAAGTGCAAAACGGCTTAAAATTAGTGAGAAAAAATAAACCATTTAGGAGGTGACAATCATTAATGAAACAACAAGAACAAGTTATCTTTCGTGAGGTTCAGCGATCCCAAATTTGGGTATGGATACTCATATTAGGGATTTCCATACTGATGTGGTATGGATTTATTCAACAAATTATTCTTGATATCCCGTTTGGAGATAAACCAGCTCCTAATGGTGTATTAATTGTTATGTGGTTGTTTTTCGGGATTGCCTTTCCTGTATTAATGCTTGGAGTATTGAAACTGATCATTGAGGTCCGTGAAAAAGGTCTTTATGTTCGTTTTGTTCCTTTTCATTTTCATTTTCAATATAAGCAGTACCTTTTCAAAAATATACATCATTATGAATGCATTACTTACAGTCCACTAAAACGATTTGGGGGATGGGGAATTCGTTTTAACCTTAAGAATGAAAAAGCCTATAACATGAATGGAAATAAGGGTATAGAGTTAAAGTTGCAATATAACACAGTAGTAATCGGCACTCAAAAACCAGACGAATTAAAAAAAGCACTGGACTCAGTACAAAAAGTATAATGAAAATTAATATTCAACAAACGGGCGCAATTCAAGAATTTGTACTAGGTATA
The DNA here is from genome assembly GCF_038007445.1 of Bacillus sp. FSL P2-0099. NCBI lineage: Bacteria > Bacillati > Bacillota > Bacilli > Caryophanales > Bacillaceae > Bacillus > Bacillus sp. FSL P2-0099. Next base: position 3,235,728 of record NZ_JBBOXE010000001.1, on the reverse strand, counting down.
CCTACTTTAAAAATAACTTAAATTTACTTCCACTTTCGAAAACTATGCAAATAAGTTGTTCACTGGATTCTCATAGAAAACTGTGGTGAGATGAAATTTTTGATTTTGAAGCACTTCAAAATCTTAGCTAGATGGCTATGTATCGGTACCCCACAATAAAAAGGCAGGAACATATCAAATATGTTCCTGCCTTTGATTTTATTAAGTTTAATATCTATGACCTAAATATAATAAAATTTGGAGCTTCTTTTATTTTAGAGAGATGTTTCCTAACAGTTGATTTTGTTAACGAAAGTCGACTTTAAATCTATATTTTGTGTGAAATAAAGTACATATAATAAAAGTATGAGGTGATACAGTGAGAGAAATTCATATTCATAAAATCATTGCGGATAAGAGAAAAGAAAAAGGAATTACACAGGAAGAGTTAGTGGCGTATATCGGTATTACGAAAGCATCTGTTTCCAAATGGGAGACTGGGCAGAGTTATCCGGATATTACATTTTTGCCACTGTTAGCATCGTACTTTAACATAAGTATAGATGAATTAATCTGTTATACACCGCAAATGGAACAGGAAGATATTAAAAATTTATATCATAGACTAGCGGAAGCTTTTAGTGAAGAACCGTTTGATGAAGTAATGATGGAGTGCAGGGAAGTGACAAAAAAATATTATTCTTGTTTTCCATTATTGATTCAAATGGGGCTACTTTTTATTAATCACCACATGTTAACAGAGGATATGGATAGAAGAATTGAAATTTTAGAAGAGGCAATGTATCTCTTTAGCCGAGTGCAGGGAGAAAGTGAAGATGTTTCTCTTGTGAAAGAGGCGGCATCTTTTCAAGCAACTTGCTATCTTATACTCAATAGACCAAATGAGGTGCTTCAATTACTTGGCGAAACGATACGACCTAATTTTCCAGAGGAAGATTTAATCGCACAAGCGTATCAAATGCTTGGAAATACTGAGAAGGCGAATGAAATGATGCAAATTAGTATGTACCAACATTTAATACAACTCGTTGCGACAATACCGAATTATGTAGTAGTAAATGCCTCAAACGCTGAAAAGGTAGAGTAATTGTCTGTAAAAGATCGGTTGTTGTAGGTTAATCTAGTTTAGTATATGGGTTATGAGTTTTTTAGCGTCGTTATCCATTTAGGAATGATGAATCCTAACTATTTAAGTTGTAAAAACGAACATTTTTATTATTTTTATTAAAAGTGTTCACTTTTAGATTGTGTATACACTAAAAGTTTGTTATATTATCAATATAATAATTTTAAATAACATCACTCGTATATACTCGGTAATATGGTCCGAGCGTTTCTACCTAGTTCCCAATGAAAGAACTGGACTACGGGTTAAAGTATTCGGTCATTCGGTGTATTGAGCCGCTACCGTTCTATAATTTAGCAATGGCCTTATCTTTTGCTTAATTAACTTTGACTACCGTAGTTCTAGAAAGTAGAGATTTTTCTACAATTTCTAGAGCTTTTTTCTTTGGACCAAAACATCGAGTATAGAAAACAACAAGAGAAAGAGGAGATTATTTATGAAGAAGAATACGTTGAAAAAATGTGCTGCCCTAGTAACTACTGTTGCATTGTCATTCTCAATACTTGCGGGATGTAATGCGGGTCCAAAACAAGTTGAGGCAAAAAGTAATCAAAAACCAATCTTAATTCAAGGTCCAATGCCAATAGAAGCTGAAAAATTTGCAAAAAGGTTAAAAAATGTGAAAGAAGAAAAATCTGGAACTTTTACCTTTTATAAAGGAACTGTAGACAATTATCCTGTAATCGTTGCGAAAACAGGTAAAGGAATGGAAAATACAGCAGCCGCTACAGCAGTGGCTATTGAAAAATATAAGCCTATAGCGATTATTAACCAAGGAACATCAGGTGGACATGATCCTAATTTAAACGTATTTGATATTGTTTTAGGAAAACAAGTCGCGAATATAGGGTCATTAAAAACAACAAATATGGATGAGAACCAAGGGATTGAACCGGCAAAATGGATATCTATGGACTTAATGGCTTCTGAAGGAAGTGCAGGAGAAGATCCAAATGCTGAGAAAATCCGATACTATGAGGGAGATAAGGATTTACTTGCAGCAGCTAATGCAGTGAAAGATAAATATACAAAAGGTAAAGTGGTGGAAGGTACTATAGGTTCAGCAGACGTTTGGAATAATGAAGTTGATAGAATTAAATGGTTCCATACAAAATACGGTACATCTGTAGAAGAAATGGAAGGTGCAGCAGCAGCGCAAATCGCAAAAGCTTATGACGTACCATTCTTAGGGATTCGCGTATTATCTAACAATAAAACAAACGGCGGAAAATACAACCCAAATACCGCAGCGGCAAATCAAGAATATGTATATGAAGTAGTTAAAAAGTATATAGATTCGATACCAAATAAATAGTAGTAGTTCTGTCTCAATATAAAAATGTTATCATTACTGCACAATGTGTTGTGAACTCAGAATTACCAAAGTTTCTTTAATTAAAATAGATTGGTGCCTTACATGGTATCCAATCTATTTTTGTACTTATTCTACAGAGGAAGAAGGGTTTTACACAAAAAATAAAGACAGTTATAGAAAAAAGAAAAGTCGAACGATTTATCAAATATGCATAATTGCATAAAAAAATTGAAATTTATAAGTTAACATTAAACTACTTTTTAATTGTAAAGAATATTTTAATAATCTTTACTAGAGAAGGATATTCCTTGTGAAAAGTAGATAAACAAAAAGTGTGGAAATAATACAGACTCAATAGAGTTTTGTATTAAATAAAAAGAAAAGGATGGGTATGGCTTTCTAAAAGTTTTTGGGGGCTAGAAAGCATTTTTTAGTTAATAGCTTCAAATTATATTTTAAAGGGGAAATGGGTATATGAAGTTTAGAAATACAAGGCTTGCTATGGTTACACTATCTTCATTTTTTATTTTAGGTACTGCATCTCTATCATTCACAGATATCATACACGGTGAAGTAGCTTCTGCATCACCACAAGAGATTATTGTAAAAAGCTATGACGATACATATTATAATAATGCAATAGGAAAAATGGGTTTAGAATTAAAGAAGGAACTTCATAATATTATTGATGATCATACAAAGTTATCATACAGTGCGGTTTGGGAAGCACTAAGAGATACTGATGAAGATCCAAATAATAAAAACAATGTGCTACTCTTATATACTGGGCGTTCGCAAGGGAAACTTACGAATGGTTCAGGAGTTGATAATTGGAACCGAGAGCATGTTTGGGCAAAATCTCACGGTGATTTTGGAACGACTGCAGGAGCTGGAACAGATTTGCATCATTTAAGAGCGACGGATGTATCTGTAAATAGCTCACGTGGAAATCTGGATTTTGATAATGGTGGTGTGAATCATTCAGAAGCGACAGAATGTAAGTACGATAGTGATTCTTGGGAACCTCGTGATAGTGTAAAAGGAGATATCGCTAGAATGCTATTTTACATGGCTGTTCGTTATGAAGGAGACAACGGCGAAATAGACTTAGAATTAAATGAAAAGGTGAATAACAATAAAGATCCATACATGGGTAAACTATCCGTTTTACTAAAATGGAATGAACAAGACCCTGTCGATGATTTAGAGCGAAAGCGTAATGAAGTGATTTTTACGAAATATCAACATAATCGTAATCCTTTTATTGATCATCCAGAATGGGTAAATAAAATTTGGAATTAAGATTTTTAAAGAGTTTTTAGTGAAATTATACTTTGACAGAAGGGATTGATCATTATGATCAATCCCTTCTTATCTTTATGCTAGAATAAATGGTTTTCATAGGAGTGGAATAGATGATAATAAAGCTTTTTACTTAAAGCAATAGTTTCAAGTGGTAAGCTTTATTTTCCTTCATTTGTATATGACTTTCACCGCACATACAAATTCTTGCAACATTAGACAGGGAAACGAAAATAACCCAAGAATATGTTATATAGAAGGAATAAGGAAAAGAGGGGAAAAAGATGTGGAAAACTACGGATCTATGTGATGAATTTGAAAAGGAATTACAAATATGTCGCCAGTCTTTTCGGTCTTTCGGGAAGAAAAAACAATTCTATGGGAAAATCGCAACGGTAAAAGTGAAGGATGATAATGTACTAGTGAAGGAAGGATTGCAAACATTACCAGAAGGAACGGTATTAGTTGTTGATGGCGGAGCGTCTACGAATTGTGCGTTACTTGGTGATAATTTGGCAGCTATTGCGGAGGAAAGAAAGCTAGCAGGGATTATTGTGAATGGATATGTTCGTGATTCTAGTGAACTAAAGAATATAGATATTGGTATTTTAGCGTTAGGGACGATGCCAAATAGAAGTATAAAAGAAGGAAAAGGAGAGCGTGGTATTTCATTGCAATTTGGACAAGTAGAATGGAAGCCAAATGAATATGTGTATGCGGATGAAGATGGCGTCATTATTAGTGAAAAGAGTTTGCATCGTTAAAGGTTAGTAAGTTACTATTCTTAGAAAATAAATCAGATAAAGCATGGACAAAATTCTTTGTCAATAGTAAAATAATACAGAAAATCAAAATTTGTAGAATGTATAGGTTTATCGTATTTACGATAAAGTGAAATTTTAATCAGTGGGGATTTTGTTCATCCCACTGATTATTAGCCTCACCAATCGGGCATTTACGGGCAGTTGATCCCTACCTAACTTCTTTGCTTTCGTTGAATTTGAGGTGGGGGTCTTACTGCTCGTTAATGCGGGTAGGAGGTGTTGTACATTCTTGTTCGACACTTACAAAAAGAGAGTGTCAACCGCATACCCTTAAAGGGTCTTTTTTGTGTGAATGTTAGTAAAGGGAGGGAATTTTGGGATGGCAATGTTAAAGAAATGGCTGCTTACATCATTAATGGCAGTGGCACTTGTATTTGTTTCTTTTGCGAATACAGTACATATTACGTTTGCTGAAGGAAAGACAGCGAAACTTGCAATTATTGGTGAATCACAAAAAGGAATTATGTTATGTCCGAAAGAAGTTTCCATTGAAGATGGAGAAACAGCTTTTAGTTTGCTACAAAAAGTTATGGGTGACAAAGTAACATCTGAAAGTATGTCATTTGGAACGTATATAAAGGGCATCGATGGATTAATGGCCGGAGCAACGAGCGGTTGGTTGTATGATGTAAATGATAAATCTGCAGAAGTTGGGGCGGATAGTTATAAATTAGAGTCTGGGGATGTTGTTGCATTTCGTTACGTTGCAGACTGGAGCAATATGAGTCAACAAACGTTGCAACAAACGTTAGATAAATTTGGCACTTGTAAAACTGTAGAAGAGCCAAAACCAGAGGAACCGAAAACAGAAAAGCCAAATGGTAAACCAGAGGAACCGAAAACAGAAAAGCCAGATGGTAAACCAGAAGAACCGAAAACAGAAAAGCCAGATGGTAAACCAGAGGAACCGAAAACAGAAAAACCAGATGGTAAACCAGAAGATAAAGTAACAGAACAACCAAAGGAAGAGAAAGTTGAAATTCCAGCAGCACAATTAAACGAAGCGATTTCTAAAACATCAGAAAAGATGTTACAAGATGGAATTGGTAGTGATTGGGTTGCGATTGGACTTGCTCGTTCAGGTGTAAATGTTCCGCTTGAAACGAAAATAAACTATGTTAAGCCAGTAGCTGAAAAGGTTAAGAAGCGTTTAAATCGTTTTTCAGCAACAGATTTAGCTAGAACGATTATTATGATGAATGCAATGAATGTCGATCCTACAAAGGTAGAGGGACAAAATTTAGTACAAAATTTATTTGAATCAGATAAAGTGAATTCTGTTACAGGATACGCATTTACATTACTTGCATTAGATACAAAGAAATATGAGATTCCGGCCGAAGCAAAATGGAATCGAGCTGCTTTAGTACAAGCACTTTTACAAGCGCAGCATACAGACGGTGGCTGGACATATGATAGTTCAAGTAGTAAAGAAAGTGCTAGTAACGTTGATGTAACAAGTATGGTATTAGCAGCATTAGCTCCTTATCAAGATCAAGCAGATGTAAAGCCAGCTATTCAAAAAGCTGTTGATTATTTATACAAGCAGCAGCTAGGTAATGGTGGTTTTGCCGCTGATGGACAAGAGAATTCTAATAGTACTGCACAAGCAATTATTGGACTATCGCTAGTTAAAGATGTAGATCACGATCGTCTTAATAAAGCAGTACAAAATTTAATGTCATACCAGCTTCCAAATGGTGAGTTTAAATGGTTACCAAGTGATCAAAAAGGTAGCGGAATGGCTACAGAGCAAGCATTTTTAGCTTTACTTCAGTTTAAAGATCTTGGAAAATCGATTTATGATTGGTCAAATGTAGTAGAGAATGAAATTGATACGAAACCAATTGTAGAGCCAGAGACAACTGTAGAAGAAAAAGAAGTTGTAGAACAGCCGAAACAACAAGAAGAGTTACAAGAACAACCAAAAGATGAAAATCTAAAAGTTGTTGTAGATAACGAACGAGTTAATAAAGAAACAAACAAGAATAAGAATCAATTACCACAAACAGGAGCATCTTCTCATAGTGCAGCTACACAAGTAGGTATGGGTGTATTATGTATCGCTTCTGCATATGTATTATGGAGACGTAAAGCAGCTTAACAAAAATTAGGAGCAATCATTTGCTCCTAATTTTATTATAAAAGTGAGGGCTAATAATGAGTGGGGATGAACAAAATCTCCACTCATTAAAGTTTCACTTTAATATGAAAGGTGAGGGACAGCATGAGTAAGATGAAATGGTTCATTTCTTTAGTTCTTTCATTGGGATTATTAGCCGGATGTGAAGAAACGGCTGTAAAACCTGAGAAGAAGGCAGAACCGAAGCAAGAAGAGCAAAAAGAAGTAGCGAAACAGGAAGAACAAAAAGATGTACCGAAACCGGAAGAGAAGCAAGCTGAACCGGAACAAAAACCACAAGAAGAGCAGAAAGATAAACAAGAACAAAAAGTAGAAGAGAAACCGAAAGAAGAAAAAGCGCAGGAACAACCTGAAGTAAAGAAAGAAGAGAAACCAAAGGAACAGCCTGCTGCAAATAAACAACCAGAGCAACAAAAAGTACAAGAAGAGAAACCCCAGCAACAGAAAGCGCCAGAAGTAAAAGAAGAGGCGAAGGTTGTTAATCAGCCGAAAGAAACACCGAAACAGGAGCAAAAGGAAGATCCGAATAAAGAGGAGAAAACGATACCGACTCCGGTAGTACCAACTCCTGAACCACCAAAACCAGATCCAGTACTAGTACCGAAACCGCAATCGAAACAAGTTACTATCTCCGTAAAAGGTCATGAAGGATACTTATTAGGTGCGAAAAAGGTTGATGTACAAGAAGGCGACACAGTTTACAGTGTGCTAACGGGCACAGGACTAGAGGTTGATGCAATGGGCTCTAAAGGTGATATTTATGTAAAAGGTATTAATGATTTATACGAGAAAGATATTACTACTACTAGTGGCTGGAAATATCGTGTGAACGGTGCTTTTCCAAACTATAGTGCTGGTGTAGTTAAAGTAAAACCAGGCGATACAATTGAGTGGGTGTTTGTATTAAAATAGGAAAGGATCTTCGGTAAAGGACTATGAAAATAAGCTTTTCTTCTTTACATCCTTTTGTTAATTTTTTCTATTATATTGGGGTGATGATACTATGTATGATGTGTCTTCATCCTCTATTTTTAATTGGAGCGATTATACTAATAGTAATCTTAAATATAGTACAAGGAAATGGCGAGAAAATAAGAAACATGCTGCCAAGTACTATCGTATTCTTTCTAATGGTAATTTTATTTAATTCTTTATTAACGCATAGAGGGGCGACTACGTTATTTTGGTTAGGAGATAGCCGGATTAAGCTTGAGGCAGTTATGTTTGGGCTTGTTATGGGGTTATTATTAGTTGCGATTATGTTTACGTTTGCTTCTTATAACGATATTATTTCGAGTCATAAATTTTTATATTTATTTTCGAGAATTTCACCGAAAGTAGCATTGTTAACGATGATTACAGTGAGGTTTGTTCCTTTGTTTATTAGGCGGTTAAAGAAAATTACACTCGTCCAAAAAACGAAAGGTGTGCAATTAGATTCAGGTTCACTCATTGAGCGTATAAAAAATGGAATGAAATTACTGCAAGTGTTATTAGTTTGTTCGTTAGAAGATGCACTTCAAACGGCAGATTCTATGCAAGCTCGTGGGTTTGGTGTAACGAAGCGTACGACATATATTCGATATAGAATGGAAAGACGTGATTTGTATACGCTAAGTTATTTAGTTTTTCTATTAATAACTTCATTTATATTTAGTTATTATGGCGGTGGGAAATTGATTATCTATCCGAAAGTGGAATCAATACTGTTCCAGCAATACGATGGAATGATGTTTTTCCTATTTATGATGTTTATTAGTTTACCGATTATGATGGAAGGAAGGGAATCGATATGGTGGCGCATGCAGAAATAAAGAATTTATCATTTATATATGCTGATGAAAATGAAGAAGCGTTACAGCATATTTCTCTTTCTGTTCAAAAAGGAGAATTTATAGTACTTGCTGGCGGTTCAGGTTCTGGGAAGACAACTTTATTAAAACATTTTAAAAAGGAATTACTGCCAATTGGCACGCGTTCAGGAGAGATATTTTATGATGACGTTTTATTAGAGGAAGTACCTGATTTATTATCTGCACAAGACATTGGTATGGTATTTCAAAACCCAGAAAATCAGCTCGTAATGGATACAGTGATTCAAGAATTAGCATTTTCTTTAGAAAATATCGGGTTACCATCACATATTATTCAAAAAAGAATAGCGGAACTTATTAGCTTTTTAGGATTTCAAGATTTGTTACATCAATCTGTTCATACTTTATCTGGTGGTCAAAAACAACTAGTAAATTTAGCAGCAGTATTAGTCATGCAGCCGAAGTTATTATTACTGGATGAACCGACAGCGCAGCTAGATCCGATTGCTGCAAAAGAGTTTTTAGGATTATTAAAACGTATTAATGAAGAACTTGGAATTACGATCGTTTTAAGTGAACATCGTCTGGATGAAGTGATACCACTTGCAACACGCGTTATTTGTATGAATAACGGCCGAATCGTTTATGATGGTAGTCCTAAAACGGTTATAGCTAACATGTGGGAAGTTGAAAAGTTCCGTCCATTTATCCCGCAAATTCCAAGATTGTTTTTAGAGTGGAATGTAGAAGATATTCCGTTTACAGTGCGAGAAGCGCAAATGAAAATGAATGATTTTTCAGCGATATCATATAGGGGTGGGCAAGTAGAACAGTGTGAAAAGCAAGAAGTGATCTTAAGTGCAGAACATATATCTTTTCAATATGAGAAAAATAGTCCCCTTATTTTACGAGATTTAACAGTGAACATCGAAAAAGGAAAATGGACAGCTCTAGTTGGGAAAAACGGAACCGGGAAGTCTACACTGTTAACGATTTTAGCAGGATTACAAAAAGCTAGAAGAGGGAAAGTAAAGTGGAGTGGAAAAGTGATACATAAAATTGATTCGAAAGAACGATTTAAAAGTATAGGATATGTATCGCAGCACCCATACTATCATTTTACATTTGATACAGTGTGGGAAGAAGTGTATGAACGTGCAAGTGAATTATACGGAGAACAAGGAAAAGAAATAGCAGAAAATATGCTAAAACAGTTTTGGTTATATTCGCTTAAAGAACGTCATCCGCATGATTGTAGCGGCGGGGAACAACAATTACTCGCATTATGTACAACGTTATTATCAAAGCCGACTTTATTATTGCTTGATGAACCGACAAAGGGTAACTAACTGTTACGATTTATTTAACCAATTATAACCAAAGTTAATTAAATATATCAGTAAGCCCTGCTAGTCAAGTGATTGGCTAGTAGTGAGGGTTAACTGCGGGCAATCCCTAAAGCTGATTGAACTACAACGTGGCTAGAAATAGCGAGCGTGAATGTTGCGAAAGCAGAAAAAATCAATCAGATCGTGCAAGGTTAAATCCTAAACACTAGAACAATGGGTCTTCCGCCTCGAATCATCTAAGTCAAAATGGATAAGATGAACGTTCAACGACTATCTCGTATAACTGACGAGAGTACATCACAAGCCTATGGTGGTGGAAAAATCCTCTATCTCTAAGTAGATAAACATATAGTCTGCGCTCATGTGAAAACATGAGAAGTTCATAAGAGAACTGGCTAAGGAATTGCGCCCTTAGTTGAACAAGATAAATTTTATTGAATCTATCAAACTTCATTGAAGATATAGAACGTATGTGCTATGTTTGGTTCGATGAGGTGAGAATCATAATGAAATTTTCACGAGTTAGTCAAGTATCAGAATTAACAGGTTTGCATCCGAGTAGTCTAAGGAGAATGCTGGTGGAACACGCTACTATTCAGAAGAACAAATCTTTCATTAAAGGAGTTAAATTCTGATGATATTGGCGAAGAAAGTCAGACTAATTCCAACGCCTGAACAAGAAAAAGTGCTTAGAAACCATGCTGGTGCTGCAAGATTTGCTTATAACTATTGTAAAAGAATGAGTGATAGATACTATAAGCTATTTGGAAAATCTGTTTCACAGTTAGCTTTACAGAAACGATTTACAAAGATCAAGAAGCGAAAGAGATATGAGTGGTTAAAAGACATTAATGCACAAGTGCCCAAACAGGCTTCAAAAGATTTTGATACGGCGAGAAAACATTCGTTCAAAAAGTACAAAAATGGTTATCACACCTCTTATAAATCCAAAAAAGATTTAATCCAAGGATTTTATGCCAATTATGAAAGACTGATTATAGGAAAGAAAGTAGTTGATATTCAGTCCATTGGAGAAGTGAAAACAAGCCAACAACTACCAAGAAACAAAAAACCATCAAATCCAAGAGTTACCTTTGATGGTCGTCACTGGTGGATTAGTGTAGGATTCCAAGAAGACTTTGAATTACAAGCACTAACCAATGAGTCGATTGGTGTGGATGTTGGTTTAAAAGAGCTGTTTGTAGCTTCTAATGGTATGAAAGAACGAAATATAAACAAAGATGCCAAGGTTAAAAAACTTTTGAAAAGGAAAAAGTCAGCACAAAGAGATATGTCTAGGAGATTTAAAAAAGGTGTAAAAATTCAATCTGCCGGATATGAAAAAGCGAAAACTGAGCACCTGCGGTTATCTAGGAAAATTACGAATATCCGAAATAACCATATCCATCAAGCAACAGCTAAATTGGTGAAAACCAAACCAATGAGAATTGTTGTGGAAGACTTACCTATCTCAAACCTGTTAAAAAACAAAAAACTATCGAAAGCATTTTCCTTTCAAAAATTAAACTTCTTCTTTCAATGTTTGTCATACAAGTGCGAGAAGTATGGCATTGCATATGTAAAAGCTGATAAATGGTTCGCCTCAAGCAAGATTTGTTTATGTTGCGGAGTAAAATACGACCATTCAGTTCAACCAGAAGGACAGTGGAGTTTAAAAATACGTGAGTGGTGTTGTGTTAGGTGCAATAGCCATCACGATAGGGATGTAAATGCTGCGATAAATTTATCAAGATGGGTAAAATAAATGCTTGATAATAGGAGGTAACGATACTGCCTCGTGTGGAGTGTTATACCCCTCGTCCCTTCGGGGTTGCGAGAACACGATGAAGCACTAACTCGTGTAAATTTGATTGAATTGTATAGATTTAGTTAAGTTTATCGTATCGGACTAGATCCATGGAAAAAGGAAAGAGTAGGAGAGCTATTTAAGCAGTTGCAAAAAGAAGGTACAACAATTGTAATGGCAACACATGATATTGAGTTTGCAGCGAAATACGTTGATCAGTGCATGATGTTATTTGACGGGAAAGTCATTATGAATGATGCACCGAAAGAGTTCTTTAGTGGTAACTTCTTTTATACAACATCTATTAATCGATTCATCCGTAGAGAGTTGCCATTTGCATTAACGTGGGAGGATGTGTACGAAGCGTGTCCAAACGATATGTTGCATTCATAATATTTATTTTTGCCGTTGTAATATGTACACTACTCTTTACGACTCTGATTATGGACGGGTATTACATGGTAAGTAGCTTGTTTTTATTAGCTGTCATTATGCTACCTTTCTACGTCCGTTTTGAAAGGAAGGCGTTTGTTTCACGTGAAATTGTTATCGTTGCTGTGTTAGCGGCGATTGCAGCGGTTAGCCGGGTACCATTTTCTATTTTACCAAGTGTACAACCGACTTCTTTTGTCATTATCGTTTCTGCAATTGTTTTTGGGAGTGAAACTGGCTTTATGATTGGGGCAACGGCGGCTATTGTATCTAACATTTTTTTAGGACAAGGTCCGTGGACGCCGTGGCAAATGTTCTCTTGGGGCATGATAGGGTTTATAGCTGGATTACTTCGAAATACATTTTTGATGAAAAAACTATGGGGACGACTCATATATGGATTTATCGTTGGATTTTTATTTGGCTGGATTATGAATTTTTGGGGACTTCTTGGTTTTATACAGGAAGCAACGTGGGAAACAATTATTGCCTACTATATCGCAAGTTTTTACTTTGATCTGAGTCACGCAATATCGAATGTTATTTTCCTTCTGTTATTTAGTACGTCATGGATTACGATCCTCACAAGATTTAAAAAGAAATACGGTATATTAGATGAGCATAACGTGACATAGAAAAGCATACTCATATAAGGTAGGGTCGCGACTTACATATTTGTTTGCCTCTTTCATGCTTCTTACATATTGTAAGGAGCATTTTTTATTGTCAAAAAATAGATCTAATATATATCCGTTATTATATGAAATTATTTGTATAATAGTAGGTGAGAACTATTTTCAAGAGGGAGGTGTATAGTTAATGAAGTTAGTTATTCCGAAGCAACATGGAGCATGGGCGATGCTTGTCATACCATTTCTATTAAGTGTATTACTTGGTAAACCTACTTTTTATCATATCCCATTGTTTTTAGCCTGGTTCTTTATCTATCTAGCCACGTATCCATTTCTCATGTACATAAGGCAAAGACGAAAAAAAGAATTTCTACACGCTACAATTGTTTATTTTATCATTGCATTTGTATTTGGGATGATTTCTTTATTATATGAATGGCGAATTCTTTTATTCGCAGTATTAATGATTCCATTGTTTATTGTAAATATGTATTACGCTCATCAAAAAAATGAACGAGCATTACTAAATGACATTTGCGCGATTATAGTGTTTTGTATAGGCGGCTTAATAAGTTATTATTTCTCCATGAAATTTATTGATAGAACAGCATTATTCATTGCGCTTATTTCATTTCTATATTTTTTAGGAAGTACCTTTTATGTGAAAACGATGATTCGTGAAAAAAATAATCCGAAGTATCGTTTTATATCTTGGGGATACCATATTGTATTAACAGTAATTGTATTTGCTATAAATCCATGGTGTTCACTCATATTTGTACCAAGTGTAATTCGGGCCATTATGTTGTATGGCAAAAAGATTTCTATATTAAAAGTAGGGATTTTAGAAATTGTTAATTCTGTATATTTTTTAATAATAACGGTAATAATGATGAAGTATGCCATTTGAAAAAACTTCCCATCTTTTGATGGGAAGTTTTCATTCTTGTTCTAAAATGTGAACGGTATAATCACATCTTTGTAATGCCTGCTCTACAGCGTAAAGGGATTGTTCAATGCGTGCGCGATTAAAATCTTCTTCAACAGTTTGTAATGCATCTTCTAAACAATGTTTCGCTTCTTGTAAGGAATGAAAAGAATCTTGTACGTATCCACGAGCATTCTTTTTCAAAGTAGTAGCCTCCTTTTGTACATCTTTTTGTAGTATGAACAATAAAGAAGAAAATATGATTTTTTATATGTATCCCGCTATTTGTGGACAGGAAAACGTCTATGTCAAAATTTAAAGAAGTGGGAGTCGGGCGGTCCGTAAATGCCCGATTGGTGAAGACTAATAATCAGTGGGGGATGGACCACTCCCCATTGATTAAAGTTTCACTTTATTTGACAATTATAATAAAATTGCGTATAGTAAGATTTAAGTGAATATTTTCTTATCCAGAGAGGTGGAGGGACTGGCCCGATGAAACCCAGCAACCGCGATGCAGGTGCTAATTCCAGCAGAACATATTTGTTCTGGGAGATAAGACGAAGATATACGTAACTTCTTCTTATCGGAGAGGTTTTTTTGTTGCAAAAAAACCGATTACGAAAACATATAATAAGAAGAAAGGGGTTGCGAAGTACTGTGACACTCGAAAAATACGTAAAACTGCGTAGTACAGTTTATGAATATATGATAGAGCAAGATAAGCCAATATCATTGTTAGATATTCAAGAACATATCGTTTCGCATCATGAAGGAAAATTCACTAAAAAAATGTTACATCAATTTTATTTATCAAGACTATTAGATGAACTCAAACTGGATGGGAAAATTACTTTAGCTGATGATGAATATCGCTATGCTGAAAAAGGGGTATTTTATAAGGCGGGAAAAGGGAGCTGAGCTCTCTTTTTTTTGAAGTATGTAGAGTAAAAGACTGCTAAAGCAGCCTGATACAAGGGAATGGTGTTGAGTGTGTAGTGTCAAAGATTGAATGTGCCTGAAAGAGGCACTTCATATCGGCTGCAAATGAAAAGAGACACCTCCGCCGAATAGGTGTCAGTCGTTTTGTCACGTAGACTCGCTACTTGACAGTTATTAGAATAACATGCAGGATTTTGGAAGTCAAAAGGGAATTAGAGGAAGAGGTGTTGTGATGTATGCATACTTATTAAAAGATATAATGAAATGGATTCCAAAGTACATTATAGATAGAGGATATGAATATTATGAAGAGGGACATGTAGAAGATGTTGAAATACACGACAAGAAAGTATTTGCTTTCGTTACTGGAAATGCAGGGAATTATGAAGTGATTATTGATCTTGAAGATTTTGCAGAAAGCAGCTGCGAGTGTCCTTATGAAAATTATTGTAAACATATGGCGGCAGTTGTGTATGAAATTCAAGGTGCTGGTGAGAGTACAGTTAAAGAGCAATTGAAAGGTTTAGAAAAAGAAGAGTTACTAACAGTATTAAATCGTTTGTTACAAAGTTCGAAAAATGTGCAAATTGTAGAGAAGATGTTAAAGAAGGAGAAACTTTAACTAAAGAGGGAGTTGTTTTGTAGTGAACGTACTAATTATATATGCTCATCCTAATCCTTCAAGCTTTAATGGGGCAATTTTAGAGCATGTGCAAAAAGGACTTGAGGAAACAAATCATTCTGTTACGCTACTTGATTTATATAAAGAACAATTTGATCCAGTGCTTGTATTTAATGAAGAGAAGAAAAGACGTGATTTACTAAATGAAGAAGAGACGAAGCGATATAGAGAATTAGTGCAGAAAGCGGATATTCTTCTTTTCATATATCCGATATGGTGGTGGGGCATGCCTGCTATTTTAAAAGGATTTATCGATCGTATTTTTATAGCTGGATTTGCTTATAAATATGAAGGAGCTTTACCGAAAGGGTTATTGAAAGGAAAGAAAGCATGGGTTATTAATACGTTAGACTCACCGTTATGGTACGTGGCACTATTATATCGATCAGCGGATTGGATTATGATGAAAAGAGGGGTTTTACGTTTTTGTGGTATTGGCAATATAAAACGTTCTACTTTTCAATCTGTGAAAACGAGTAAAGTAACGAAGCGTGAAAAATGGCTGTTACAAATAGAAGAAGCGGCTCGTACATTATGAATGAAATCGATCGTATTATAAAGTGTTGCAATTATGATGACGAACTTTTGCGTACGTATATTAATTGTTTAGTCCAATTGAAGAAATACAGCGAAACGTTTCAACAAATTCAAATACAATTAAGAAATGATTATTTAATAAGAGGGATTTGTGAAAGAGAAGTTGATGAGGTGATAAAGGGAAGTAAAGAATATGAAACATATTTTCTTCCTAAAGTATTGCAGTGGAATTTCCTTAAGAACAATCCTCATATGATTGAAAAAGTATGTGAAGATTTGTTTACATATGAAGCATTAAATCATGCAGGTAGAGTGGAGAAAGGTAATAAGCTGTATAGATAATGAATGATTTATTATATAAAAAAGCTAGTATAAAACTAGCTTTTCGTTTAAATAAATAAGAAACATAGACTAATGATAAATCCTGCATATAGTAAGTTAACAACACAAAATCCCATAATATCACGCGCGCTTAAACCAGCTATCGCTAATGCCGGTAATGCCCAGAAAGGTTGAATTAAATTTGTCCAAGCATCGCCCCATGCAATTGCCATCGCTGTTTTCGCGGCAGGTACACCAAGTTCAGCGCCAGCTGGAATCATAATTGGTGCTTGCACTGCCCATTGACCGCCTCCAGATGGAACGAAAATATTTACAATGCCAGCACTTAAAAATGTAAAGAGCGGGAATGTGGTTTCATTTGAAATACTAATAAAGAAAGTAGAAATAGCTCCTCCAAGCGAAAGACCTTCACTATTTACTCCAATCATCATCCCCATAATTCCAGCATAGAACGGAAACTGAAGTAAAATACCTGAAGCACTCTTAGTTGAGTCAGAGAAAGCGCGAATATATTGAATCGGAGTACGGTGGAAAATAAGACCGGCAATTAATAACATAAAAATAACGATATCAAGTGTAAGGTTAAAGCCTTTCGTACTAAAATAGTTAAAAATATAAATAAGACCTAATAATCCGATGCAAAGTGTAATAATCATACTATTTTCCATTTTTTCAGCGAACGTATTGTTCCCTACTTCTTGAGCGGCAGCTTCTTCATGGAATACGCTAGGATCTACAGTAATTGTATGCTTTTCATCTGGATGCATGGCCCGGTTAATGAGAGGCATCGTAACGAGAAAAATAATAACTGGCACGAGTGCGTATGGTGAGAATAACGTTTCTGTTATTGGAATCGCTTCTTTAATACTTCCAGCTGTCGTTTTAATTAACGTTTCGCCGCCAGTTGCTAACGTAAGAGGGATAGAAGCAGACAGACCTGCATGCCAAATGAGAAATCCAGAGTAGGAAGAAGCAATTGCTAACCTATAATCTAAACCTTCTAATTGTCTTGCCACTTCTTTTGCATATAAAACAGATACAACAATACCAAATCCCCAGTTTATGTATGCTCCTAGTAAACTTACGATTGAAATTGCAATAATACCTTGTCCATTTGTTTTCGGTAATTTCGCTGCTCTCGTTAATCCTTTTTTAATAAGAGGAGCGTTTGCTAATGCAGATCCTGTCACGAGTACAAGAGCCATTTGCATAGAAAAGGCGAGAAGTCCCCAAATGCCATTGCCCCAATGCGTAATCATTTCGACCGGTGTTTGGTGCGTGGCAAACATGCCGAAGAAGATAACGAAAACAGTTAATAAAAATGATAAAATAAACGGTTCTGGTAAGAAACGCTGCACAAGGGCAACACATCCATTTGTAAATGAACGAAACAAAATAGATCAACCTCCTTATGTATGTTTATTACAATGTTCGAGGTTGTTTGGGGGATAACCTTTAATTTACGGAAAATTCAGACATTCAAGATGATTGTAATTTATTGATAGATTGATATTATTAATAAATGGATAGGCTTATACTAAGTTGGATAGATTAAAAAAGTGCACCTCCGATTGTTAGACTGTGTCTAATAATCGGAGGTGCACTTTTTTATTTACCTTATTGAACTAAAGCATCTGTTAGCATAATAGCAAATGATTAAAATCCACTATTTCTCCCAAAGCTCAATCAATCGCCCTTCAGGATCTTTAATCCAAATAAACTTTCCAAATTCACTAATCTCTTCTTTCTTTTCAAGAGGTACGCCAATTTGTTCAAGATGCTGAATAGTCTCGTTTAGATTATGTACTTGGAAATTTAACATCACTTGTTGTTCTGTAGGAAAATAACTATCATTCTCGGCAAAGAAAGAAAAGATAGTCTCAGTTCCTAATTCGGGTTTAATCACAGTCCCGTTCCAATTTTCTATTTCAATCTTCAACACTTCACTGTACCATTTTTTTATAACATCAAGATTTTTAGTTCTCCAAAATATTCCTCCGAAACCTTTTATCATCGTATTTAACTCCTATCTATCTTTAAATTTTTAATGACATAAGTTCAACCTTCAATAAAACGCAGTGCACAACGGGAATGGTGATCGGTAAGATCTTTTGCAAATTGTTGATTCGGAAATCCTCTGTGAAGCAATCTCAACCCGCCTGAAGTTAAGGATATATGATGATGGAATCGATAGAATAACATCCTGTTGGGGTCGAGAGTATCATTCTTTAAATATCGATAATAATCCCCAAATCGGAACTGCAAAAAACTGTGCTCATGCTCAATATCAAAGAACTCGGCTCCTTCGATATCAATCAAATAAGGTTCTAGTTTGTCATTAATTAATACATGATCAGGGCCGAGTTCCCCATGTATAAATCCATAACGACTTCTTGGTTCAATTTTTGATTCAAGCTCGTACAATGTATCGAGTAGATTGCTATGACTAGCCCTGATGCTGTCAATATGTTGGTATGCGTAATCTAAATCTCTTTTTGCATTCTTTATTTGCAAGTGATGACATTTTTCCGTGTTGATCCCACTTTGATTCGCTTTCCCATGAGTAAGTCTCTCGTTGGCATGCATGTCTGCCAGCATATCTCCTATCCGCTGAAACACTTTATCTTTAACATATGAATCGGAATGTTGAAAATAAACTTCTGCCTTTTGTCCATTTACATATTCAACGAGAGCATAATCATAAGGATAACGGTTTCTTTCCTTATTCAGATCATATAGAAGGGGGGTTTGAATTCCTTGTTGAATTAAATACTTGTTATTTAATTCAAATAAATCACTACTATAGGAGTGCTCATGTATATCTCGGTTTGCTATTTCTTCTTGAAAATAATTCATAGTAAGATCCCAAACATACAGAACGCAGGAAAATCCATTGCTGCAGTCAATCTTATAGACTACCTTTTGTGCACCGCCATGCATTTTCGTTACACTAGAAACCAAATAATTGGTACCAAAGACTTTTTGCATATACTCCTGTAAATCAGATTGATCAAGGTGACAAGTGATTCTCAATGAATAACACCCCTTTTCTTAGGTTTTGCTGTCAATCAAACTATATAAAAAATCTAACCAAAAGTATAGACTGTTTATTTATAATTTGTTATGATGTTAGATTGTGTCTGGAAAAATAGTCATATAAAAACCCGTTGGAGCTTCAATGTTTTTTTGATGAAATCATTCTTACTTCTCAAATACCTCGCCACACAAAAACTTAAAATGTATTACAATGAATCTATACGATTTTTAATCCTTCTTCTTTTCACTAACTTTACCATTATTTTCAATTGAGTATTACTGCCCCGTCAGTTTAAGTAAAAAACCTTCACAATCTCAATGATATATTCAAACTCGAATAATCTAATTTCCTGAAAACGTTCCTCAACAATCTCGCCCTTTAGTGGAGTAACTTTATTGCTACTCAGCAGTTTCTTAATACGTCTTTCAGTTCAGATTTTCTTTTCACTATAAAAACCTCTCTTTAGATAAACAGATCTAAAGGGACAAAACATCGCGTCTTTTAAATAAACACCGTGACTTTATTTAAAAGCGATATTAAACATATTCTTCAAATCCTGGAAGCATATGTTTGCCGCAAATGAAAAGAACCATAAGCTTGCCAAACGGAAAAATTATAATTTTGATAGCTGTCGTCATTTTTTATTCATATATTGGAATTGATTTTCATAATGCGGAAAAATAGGGGGATTTATATGTCAAAGTGGCAATCTAAAGAACAATTGGTTCAATTATTAAGCAATCTTGTTGAAATTCCTAGTATTACAGGTTCAGAAGCTGAAGTTATATTGCCAGACTTTGTTGTAGAACAATTATCTGACTTACAGTATTTCAAACAAAATCCGCATCATTTACAAAAAAATCCGACGGGGGATGGACGATATTTTGTTACAGCCCTAGTAAAGAAAAGTGATAGTACGAAAAATACTGTAATTCTTGTTAGTCACTTTGATGTTGTAGATGTACAGGATTATGGAGTGTGGAAAGAAGATGCATTTAACCCTAAAAAATTAACATCTATGTTTTATTCTCATAAAGATGAGTTACCAGATCATGTACGTGAAGATATTGAACAAGGAGATTGGCTATTTGGTAGAGGAACGATGGACATGAAATGTGGTCTAGCTTTACAAATGGCGATGGTTGAGCAAGCTTGTGAAGGAAGATTTGATGGGAATGTTCTTTTATTGGCTGTTCCAGATGAAGAAGTGAACTCTGTAGGGATGAGAGCTGCTGTTCCAAGATTATTAGACTTAGCAAAAGAACATGACTTAGAGTATAAAACGGTCCTAAATTCAGAGCCTATGTTTTCAAGACATCCTGGTGACCAAAATAAGTATATTTATACTGGTTCTATTGGGAAGGTGTTACCTGGTTTCCTTTGCTATGGAAAAGAGACACATGTAGGCGAACCTTTTGCAGGATTAAATGGGAGCTATATGGCTGCATTATTAACAGCTGAATTAGAGTTGAATACGGACCTTTGCGATATTGTAGATGGTGAAGCAAGTCCTCCACCAACTAACTTGCTTCAAAGAGATTTAAAGGAGGATTATTCTGTACAAATTCCTCATCGTGCAGTCACGTTATTTAACTTGTTTTTACTAGAAAAAACGATGACAGATGTAGTTTCATTGTTACGCCAAAAAGTAACGAAAGTAGCAGAGAAAATCGAAGAATCGTATGAGGAGCGAGCGTATCATTTTTCTAAGTATAATCCGTTCATACCGCCGAATCTTAAAGTAAATGTATTAACGTATGAAGAGCTTATCGCTTATGCAATTGAACAACATGGAAGAGAAAAAATAGATGAAATTCAATCCGATATTATAAAAAATAGAGAAGATAAAGATGATCGTGCAGTAACTATTGATTTAGTAGACAAATTATCTATCTTATGTAAAGAAAAGGCTCCAATGATTGTACTTTTCTTTGCGCCGCCATACTATCCAGCTGTGAGTTCACGCAACAATCCTTTAATTAAAGAGGTAGTTGTAGAAATGGAAAAGTATGCCCACTATAATCATAGCATTACATTTGAAAACCAAAATTATTTTGGAGGAATTTCAGATTTAAGCTATGTGGGCTTACAAAACCCATTGGATTCAATGAGTTCTCTTGTAGACAATATGCCATTATGGGATAAAGGTTATTCGATTCCACTAGAGGAATTAGAAGAGTTTGACGTTCCAGTATTAAATATGGGACCAGTAGGAAAAGATGCACATCAATGGACGGAGCGTCTGGACGTAAATTACGCATTTGAAACGTTATTAGATATGTTACCTATATGTATTGAAAAACTACTTGTTTCTAATAAAGTTACACAGTCATAGTGTTTGCATAAGAGCGAGAAAAGGACCGTAGTGATACGGTCTTTTTTTCGTAATGAATAGTTTGAAACCTTAGATTTATGAAATTGTGATGTAAGAATTCTCCTTAAAATAGATTCGCAATAAACTATTTAGAGAGAGTAGATATGGCTTGTACACTTTTTGTAACGATATTTGCCGAGTTTTTGTATAATATAATTATGTGAAGTTAACATAACTTATTGTATCAATAATATATATTTGCGTAGAATATCCATTTTAAGGTTTTGAAGTACCCCCTAAATGAAAATTTTATTTCGCTCAAGTTAGTTACTTAGTGAAGTCTGCTCATTTTTTTCGTATTAGGGAAGAATGTACTTTTTAACTTGATGGGTATGGGGTAGTACCCCTTGTAGCAAAACCGGAGTGGGAATGATGAGTATAAATAGTTTTGTGAGATTGATAAAGGACGAATTATTAAAAGAGGTAAGCATAAGAAGTGAGGATGAATTCGAGCCTATAGTAGTTAAAGATATTCCTAGACTTTGGAAGTGTTTAGGGACAGGTAATTATGCCGCAGTATTTATGCACAAAGAATACAAAGATTGGGTAGTGAAAGTTTACGCGCGAGAAGGAGAAGGAATTGAAAAAGAGTCAGAAGTATACCGAAGAATCGGAAATCATCCTTCTTATTCGAATCTTATATATAAAGGAGGAAATTTCATAGTATTGAAACGTTTAAAAGAAATTACCTTATACGATGCTATCCATAAGGGGATTAAAATTCCTAAGCAGGTAATCCTTGATATCAATGAAGCTATAGAGTATGCAAGGGAGCAAGGATTAACTCCTTGTGATGTTCACGGAAAAAATGTGATGATGGAAAATGGAAGGGGATATGTAGTCGATGTATCTGATTTCTTAAAAACAAAAGAAGATAGTAAGTGGAGAGACTTAGAAAAGGCATATTTTACATTTTACTTGCCTTTCATTTATAAATTGCCTTTCCCTGTTAAAATACCGTATTTCATGTTAAACATTGTTCGACGTTCATATAGAAAATATAAGAAGCTTACAAAGAAATTCAAATTGTAAAAGGACCACATACTTATCTTTAGGTTAGATAAGTGAACCACTAGTAAACAAAAGGACCGTACATTTTAGATATGTCTAATATGTACGGTCCTAATTTTATAACTTCATGAAGTAATTTATTTATAAAATGATTGTAACAATAGAATATACCCATTTCAGTACATTTCATTTTAAACATATTGATGTACTATAGTTCTAAACAAATCACAATAATGGATTAGAAGGGGAATAAACTATGTACACAGACGCAATTGAGTATTAAAATTTCAATCTAATTTACCTTTGCATAGATGCAGGTATCAATTAGTTTTTTACCGTCAGCTGAAAGATCTTCATTACGTAATATCCCTTCAAGCTCAAAACCTAGTTTTTCAGGGATCGCACGACTTTTAGTGTTAGTAGATTCACATCTTATTTCAATCCTTCTAAATTTGAGTAACTGAAATCCAAGGTTTGTTAACTCACTTACTACCTCTGTCATATATCCATTGCCACTAAATTGCGTGTTAATCCAGTATCCAATTTCACATTTAGAAATCTTCCAATTAATTCCGTGAAGGCTAGCGGTTCCAATAAAATCATTAGTATCCTTATGATAGATAAGATAGCGAAAGCTTTCTCTTTTTAAAAAATCTATATGGGCATTTCTCAGGATAATTTCCGTTTCTTCAACAGTAGGAATTGACTGAAATAAAAGCAACCATTGTTTTAACTCATTAATTGAATCCTTAATAGCTTGGTGTACGACATTCCCGTCACCAGCTTGAAGTGGTGCTCGAAGAATTAGTCTGTCTGTTTCTATTTGTAACGGAACATCTAATAAAATAGAATTCATATCATTTCTCCTCTCGAAAACTTTAAATTATGACAGAATGAAACTTATATAATAAAAAAACTTTCACCCAAAAGAAATAATTCTTGAGGACGAGAGTTGCAATTTCGTGGTACGTTATTATGATAAATAAATTAAAAAACACCCTATCTCACTAACAGGAGATCCCGTCACAGCATCACTATAAATTATTATAGAACCGTGCGAAACTCCTAGTCTTTCTTCATTAAGAACTTGATATGCAGCAATACAGTAAAGCTTATCTCCCATAAAGGGACCTCCTAAAAATTAGTGAACAATAAATGTATATTCAATTAATTACTTGGAAATCCCTTTTCACATATTGAAAACTAAACTGCCAGTTGGTACAAAAAATGGCTACCGAAGCAGCCTTAGGTTATTCAACTAATGATTGTAGAAGGAATGAGTGTCGCATTTATTAATCCCGATTTATTTGATTAAAAAATTTACTTCTATGCAGATGGCGAAACAGAATTAATGAGAAGGTCTAGCCGCGATATTGCTGAAAGGAGAGCCGATATCAATTATTTAAGGCGGTCTCATGCAGAACGTCGGATTCAGTACGAAGTGTTTATGCATCCATACAGTCAATGTTTTGATATTATTATCAAAAATTCCGATGAAGCAATATGTCTAGAAAAAAATACATTTGAGTTTTATAGAGTGTAAATGCAAATACTCTATTTGTTATGTTTATTATGAGGGTTCATTTTCATTATTTGGCTCCCAAATGAAGCAACTTTAGTATTCACTCAAAAATCCATTGTCTATGAAACAACTAGATTTTTAAACGGCTTTAATAGACAACTGCCATTTACATAGACAGATGTCTATTGTATTTTTGGCGGCAAGATTAAATAGCTTTTTTGTTACTTTACAATAAAGTATACTTAATATCAGTAATTCATGTAATTAGGAGTGATTTCTATATTTAGGGAAAATGCAAAAAGGTTACTTCTGTCATTAGTAACAAATCCAATACTAATAATTGTATACGGCATTTTTTGTTATGAGTTAGCCTTATACTGTAAGTACGGAAGGATGAATTATAATATTTATATTTTGTTATTATGTATAGTACTTTTTATATCCATGACTACATTTACTACAATGCGGGTGATAAAAAATAGAGAATATGAATCTAAAAAATTAACTAATTCAATAGCATGGAGATCCATTTCTATTATCATTATTGTTGCAATTACATCATTTTATGGGATGCAGATTTATAAAAGTGCAATAAATTACAATGGCAAATTGGCATGGTTTATAGAAAGGTTAAAACATGAAAGGTCAGTTAAACTTAAACATAATAATATATATGAATCTGGAGTAGAAGGTATTTTTGAAGATATAAATAAAAAATATCCTTTGCCAAAGAAATTGTATATGGCAACTGATTTTGATCTTACATTTCATTCAGATGGAACAATCACAGCGTTTGATACATTTGTTTATGGGAAAAATGTTGATGGGAAAGAAGAAACTTATTTAATCTCTTATAATAAGAAGAAATCAGAAGATATTACTATAATACGAGACGGGTATGCAAAGCCTGATTATGATGATGATAAATTAGTAGAACCTTTAATTAAAACGGTTAAGGCGATTCCAGTTAAGCAAACGGTTAGAAAGTGGAATGAAAGTAAGTATGGGTTGATTTATTATGGAAAAAGAAATTGGGGATCCAATACAGAGGGAATTATTAATATTACTGAGGATGGTAAGGGGCAGAGTCTTAAAGAAGCAGCTTCTGAAATCATTGGATATACTGTATCTATATTTGTCCCTGGAAAAGAGAAAGAGCTAGTACCTGCTAGATATAACTTAATATGTGACGCAAGTTGGAGTAAATCAAAGACGCCTCCAAATGAAGATAGGCTTAAAGAGAAGAAACAACAAGATTTAAAGAATGAAAAAGAACAGTTTTTCCTATCAAAAGAAGTTGGTTATAAACTAAATATGACAGATAAAGCATTAGGGAGCGCCTTTTATTCATTAAGCAAGACTAGTGATGAAGGGGAAACATGGGAGGTTATCAATCCAGACCCATTTAATAGGGGGATTGGTAGTGTATCAGGAATCACTTTTATAAATGATAAACTTGGGTTTTTAGGAGCAGTTAGACCTTCTGGTAATGAGGGAGAGTTATATCGCACAGATGATGGGGGGGGATCTTTCAAAAAGGTAGAATATCCGCCGCATGAAGTCAAATTAGATCATACACAGTCCACAATAAGTCCTTTTGATTCTCCTAGTATGCCATATGAGAAAGATGGGGTTTTTAATATGTTAGTTGGACAAGGGGCAGATGGAGACTACAATGGCGATAGTAGTGTACTTTATCAATCAAAAGATAACGGAGAGACATGGGAATTTGTAGAAGAAGTGAAAAAGAAGCCCGTAAATCTTTAGATGATCTTAAGGCTTGGATACAATAATCTGACTTATTAAAATCTCAAAAGGATTTTGTTGATACGTTACCTGAAAAAGAAGCAAGTATCTCTAAACTACAGGAAAGTAAAAAATAAAGAAAAGAGGTTACCTAAAAGTAACTATTCAGCGACTTTTGGGACAACCTCTTCTTTTCGTTGTGGATTTTTAAGAAAATTTAGAATAGAATAAAAATATAGTCATCTACCTATTATTCACTAATGAAAAGAAAAGGGGGTAGCGAAATGCAACTGAAGTATGGGAAGCACATTAATATATTATCTATTGTTCTAACTTTGTTCTCTTTTTCCGTAATTGTAAGTTTCTCTACCTGGTTGAGTGGATATTCAATTCCCAACCTTTCTACAATGCTTAAGGTAACAATGTGGAGTGCATTTATTCTTGGAATTATAGGGTTTAGACAAGAGAAAAGCGCACTAGCGATTATAATTATGGGAATATGTGCCTTTGCTCTAGTCGTTCTATATACTTATGCGGTTATAAGTTTTCTTGAGCATTAAACACCATAAAAAAGAAACGAACATTTTTGTTCGTTTCTTTTTTGGGATGATTATTATAAAATAGCCTCTTCTAATGATTGAGTGCTGAATCCAAGAATTGATTTTTGAATGTTATTTTCATGATCTTTTACAATAATATATGGAACGCCCTGTACGTTAAAGGATTCAACCTCTTTTTTTTCTTCTGGGGTATTAGAGGGGGACCACCCACATTTTTTACTGAAAAAGAAATTGTATTTATAAAGCGAAAAAAACGCTATTCTTTTTGTAACAATATACAGAAACGCCATCCTTTCCTATGATTCTACAGAAAGAATAGCGTTTTTTTCATTTTAGGGGGCATTTCTTTTTATTAGTTTGATAGCGAGGTGACGATACCCCTTTATTGTTTTTCAGACTTCGCTTGTTCTAAAATGTATGCTTCTTCTTGTTCCGGTGTCGCTAATTCGTATGCTTTACCAGTGCTGTTATTGTCCCATTCCCATAATAAATTATGTTCCTCAACCGATTGAGAGAAATCGCCTTCATACCAACGAACCAAAATCTTAAGGTACTGTTCTTTATGTTGTAAGGTTCCACTATTACTTTCATCAATCGCTTGACGTACTTTTTCGATGTTTTCTGGAGTCATTTTGATAAATCCTTGCTTTTCGTGGGATAATACTTTTTGATGAGTCATTTTGTGCATTGCATTGATTATATGACGATCAGAGTTGAGGTCAAGTATTACCTCTTCCCCTTTAATTCTCTCAGTCTGCTTTTCCTTAACGTCTGAACCTGCATACGTACCGACTTTGTAGCCAGTAAAAATACCAACTGCTATAGCAATAACTAAGGTTGATGTGATTTTAATCCACTTTTTCAAACATCTTCCCCTCCTTTTATTGAAGTGTACCATAAAAGAAGAACTGTATGCCCATATCTATCTGTGAGGTCTACATAACGCATCATTATCAATAGTCAACGATGTATAAAATTTTCGTTATGGGGGTAGCTAAAAATATTAGCTTGATAGCGATGTGGCGGTACCCCTTAATGGGCATCTTTTTCATATTCAGCAATGAATTTCATAGTATACTAATATTTAGGTGTTTATATTGGGAGGATTAAAATGATGAAGAAATCAGTATTAGCAGTTGGTTTATCGGTTGCAATGTTAGCGGCTTGCGGCGAAAAAGAAGTGGTTCAAAAAGAGAAGCCAAAAGCACAACAAACAACTGCGAAAACAGAACAACCAAAAGATGAGCAAACACGAATGATGAAAAGTTTTGAACGTAGAACCAAAGAAATTAAAGAATATTTCGGCGGTACTGTTACAGCGGTTGAATTAAAAAAAGAAAATAACTTGTATGTCTTATATGTTTTCGTTGACAAAACAGCATTGTCAAATGCAGACGAAGGCCTACGGGAAAATTTCGGCTACAGAACGAGAACAAAGTTAAAAGACGCCGTTGCGCAGAGTGGCTTGCAAGAATACGGCAAAACAACCATAAGATACTTCACATCAGACAATAAAACAGAAATTGAATTTGAATAAGTATTCCTGCGGGAGTGCTTTTTTATTTTATTTGCAGGAAATTATCACCATTTGTCGAATTATATAAGCTGAAGGGTGATAAAAATGAGTCATAGAAATCTTTTTATGCTGGCAATGAATACGTAAAAACAAAAACATTCACTTATAACGGTTAATAGGAGGAATTATCATGAAAAAATTAGCTGCAATTGCATTAACAGGAGCTTTAGCTTTAGGCGGTTTAACGGTTATGAACATTAACACACCTGAAGCACAAGCAAGTGAAGATTGTCATTACATCTGTGGTCCTAGCGAAACGGTGAATGGTGTTACAGTTCAAGTTCACGCTACGGAATACACTTTTGGTGGAAACGTAATTGCAAGAATTACAAATAACCGAGCTGAGGACATTCATTATAATGTCAGCATCGAAAAGAAATATGGAGACAATTGGGGAGAATATGATACTTTCTTCCATTGGCAAAATCAATGGGTTCCAGCTGGAGCAAATGATGAAATTTCAACTTTCACAGGATATGGAGAAAACATTTACAACAATGGAACATACCGTTATAAAGTTGAAATTGTAAGTGCTGACGGTTCTGTAGATACAATTTACACAGCAGCAATGACGGTAACAGGGCGATAGCTCATGACTGAGCTTCATTATTTATGATTGTATTTTCAATAATATCATTGATAATTGCGTTGATAGTATTAAAATAAGCTCTTCGGAGCTTATTTTTTTATATAAAAATTGAATATTAATATTCTATTATTGAGTTTTATCCTCTGTTCATAAACATAAGATTTTCTGGACAGATGTCTCTTAACGTACAGAAAACGCTTAAAATATGTCCGGATTGTGTCTAAACGTACAATTTTCCCGAAATGGTATGGTGAGACCACATCCATCAACTTAAGAAAAGTAAACACCCCAAAAACAAAAAAATGAGCTGATTTCTCAAAAAAACTAACTGTAGAGAAAGAAAATTTTCATTTAGGGGGTACTTCAAAACCTTGGTCTGATGGGCTTTTTTCTTTTTTCTAAAGATCCAGTGTAAGTTCTTTAAATATTTTCATACCAGATAAACCCTATTGGGTTTTAATTTTTTGGATTACGCTACATGCTTGTGAGGCATAGAAAGGCTATATACGACGCCTAAGATATCAAAGACGGTTTTCTTCTCATACCTATGGGATTTTCGTCTGTTTTTCTGTAAGAGATCAAACAGACGAAACAATATCTTTGTTAATTCTTTGGTGTCTTTTTGTAGAGATTCATAAATAAGTAACAAATAATCTTTTATGATATAAATCGCTTTATATTCGCTTAATTCTCGTTTCTTCTTGATGAGAATTAATTGGCACATTTGAGACACAGAGGCTATTTTGAACGTAAGGGATTTGTAAGGAATAGGTAAGGAAAAAGAGAATTTCATTGTGTATGATGAAAATATAAAGAAGCATGAAAGGAGGAACAGATATAACTTATATATGAAAAACAAACCAGTTAATAAGAGTGTTTTATGGAAAAGAAATAACTTCTGAGGTTAACATACATGCAAAAAGAGGGATTTACCGTTTGTTAGGACAGAATGGAGCTTGTAAAAAATAATCATTATGAAGATGATTACGAATTCAATGTTGACTTTTTATCATCGGTAGAGATGATAGCTGTGTGGTGAGTATGAAATATCAAGCAACCACCTATACAATATGAATAGAGGAGAGGAATGCCTTATGAAAACACGTAGTCAAATTACATTTGCAAGTCTGGCTCTTTTAATAGCTGGAAGTTCCCTGTTATACACAACGCCAACCTCAATTGTAAAAGCAGAGCCCACTCAAAATGTATCTAGTTCGTTACAAACAAATACTCAACGAGATCGTACTTCCGTCAAGCAAGCAATGCGGGATACATTGCAACTTGGATACCCGGGGATACTTGCTAAAACTTCTGAGGGTGGAAAAACTTGGGGTTATGCCGCTGGGGTAGCGGATCTGAGCAGCAAGCAACCAATGAAAACAGATTTTCGCTTTCGCATTGGCAGTGTGACGAAGACGTTCATCGCAACGGTTTTACTTCAATTAGCTGGAGAGAACCGCCTGAATCTAGACGACTCCATCGAAAAATGGTTGCCTGGTGTCATTCAAGGAAATGGATATGATGCTAAACAGATTACTATCCGTCAGATGTTGAATCATACAAGTGGCATCGCTGAATACTCAAGGTCAAAAGAAGCTGATTTTACGCATACAAAAAGATTGTATACCGCTGAAGAGCTAGTGAAGATTGGACTTTCGATGCCCCCAGACTTTGCCCCAGGAAAGGGCTGGTCTTATTCAAACACAGGATACGTATTACTGGGTATCCTTATTGAAAAAGTAACCGGAAACAGTTATGCGGAAGAGATTGAAAATCGGATTATTGAACCGCTTGAATTGTCGAATACATTCCTACCTGGCAATTCAAGCGTTATTCCAGGCACTAAGCATGCCCGTGGATATGTCCAACCAGACGGAGCAAGTGAGCTAAAAGACGTTACTTATTTTAATCCAAGTATAGGTAGCTCGGCTGGAGATATGATTTCTACTGCTGACGACTTAAACAAATTCTTTTCTTACTTGCTCGGGGGTAAATTACTGAAAGAACAGCAACTAAAACAAATGCTTACTACAGTTCCTACAGGAAAAGAAGGAATCGATGGATATGGTCTTGGAATCTATGAAACTAAGCTTCCAAACGATGTCTCGATATGGGGACACACAGGTGGCATTCTAGGGTTTACTACTCTTGTTGGAGGTAAACTTGGAGGCAAGCATACGTTGGTCGTCAATTGGAATAGTTTGGGTAGAGCTGACAGTCCTAATCCTTTTAAAAATATTTTACTTGCTGAATTTAGCAAGTAGGCAAAAAAGAAAAACGGATAAATTTTGTCATATTTTTTATAGTTAAACAAATAAGTGATGAATTCGATTACTTATCTAAGGAGGTAATTCTCTCATGAAAAATAAACTATCTGGGGTGTTAGCCGCTACATTAGCGCTAACGATGATCCTACCAACAGGGGCGATAGCATCTTCAAGCAGTAAGACTCCGGTTGTAGCTAACCAAGAAGTTGCTAACCAAGAACTGGAGAAGATTGCGGCAGAGAAGGCTGCGCTACTCACGAAGTCCTATGGGACGACTAGCGTGCAGTATGCGCTAATTGATAATGGTAAACTTATTTTGTCGGGTCAGACAGGCAAGAACGATATGGAAGGAAAACAGCGGCTGAACAAAGATACTCTATATGGGATTGGTTCAGTCAGTAAAATGTATGCAACAGCGGCTGTAATGAAATTGGTCGACGAAGGAAAAGTCGATTTGGATGCTCCTGTCGTCCACTTTGTTCCTGATTTCAAGATGAAAGACGAGCGGTACAAACGCATTACGCCACGTATGCTGTTAAACCACTCCTCCGGTTTGCAAGGTTCCACGTTAAGTAATGCATTTTTATTTAACGATAATGATACCTATGCCCATGATGTCTTGATGCGGCAATTGTCCAACCAAAGCTTGAAGGCGGATCCTGGCGCGTTCTCGGTATACTGCAACGACGGCTTTACGCTGGCCGAGATTTTGGTGGAAAGAGTCAGCGGTATGAGCTTTACCGAATTTATACATCAACGGTTTACAGAACCCTTACAGCTGAATCATACGAAAACGCCGCAGGATAAATGGGAAGACGATAAGCGGGCTGGACTCTATTTTCCGGCGTACCAAGGGAAGCTTCCCATTGAATCGGTGAATGTGATTGGTTCGGGAGGGATCTCTTCCACGGCAGAAGATATGGTACGATTCTCACAATTATTTATGGGACAGGGAAAAGGGATCCTCTCTGATAAGGCAGTCAAGGCGATGGAGCAAGAGGAATATAAAAAAGGAATGTGGCCGGGGGATGGAGGTAATATTTTCAACTATGGTCTTGGCTGGGATAGTGTGAAACTATACCCATTCAGTGAATATGGGATAAAAAGCATGGCTAAGGGCGGCGATACAACACTGCAACATGCTATACTGGTCGTGCTTCCGGAACAGAAGATGGCAGTGGCTGTGTTGTCATCCGGCGGCCAAAGCTCTACAAATCAACTACTGGCAACTGAATTACTGCTCGCCGCGCTTAAAGAGAAGGGCTCAATTAAGGACATCAAGCCAAACAAATCCTTTGGCAAGCCGGTCAAGGCCAAGATGCCTCAAGACGTGACGAAGAAAGCGGGCTTTTACGGCAATAGCGAAAGTCATTTCAAAATAGAAATTACGAAGAATGGAGAACTGTTCTTACCATCTAATCGAGAAGAAAAATATGTATATACTGCGAATGGAAGCTTTATTAATGAGAAGGGTACTTCCAAGCTCAACTTCGTCACTGAGAAGAATGGAAGCACTTATTTGAAGGAGAGCACATATAAATCGACGCCAGGCTTAGGGCAAAATGTGATGACTCACTATTTAGCCGAGAAACTAGAAGACAACGTGCTATCGAAGAAAACCGCTGCCGCATGGGCGAAGCGGGAAGGCGTCAAGTTCTATCTCGTGAACGAGAAATTTAGTTCTATTGAATATCTCGTTCAACCGAAACTTATTACCACACAAATTACTCGCAAGGAAGACCTGGAGGGCTATTGGGACGGCAGAAAAATTACAGGTCCGAACACCGCGGCGCATCAGCTCCAGATCCCCGTGATGAATGGCCGTGATACGACGGAAACTCATTTCTATACAGAAGGCGGCAGTGAATATATGGAGATGGCCGGATTGTTATATGTAAGTGGATCCAACGTAAAACCGCTTGATGCAGGCCAATCATCCAAAGTTACGCTACAAGCAAATGGGCATGCGAAATGGTTTACGATTCCACAAGCGACAGCAGGGAAAACGATGAGCGTGACGTTGTCATCGAAGAGTTCATTCGCGGTGTATGATGAGAAGGGAGTATGCGTCAATTTTACCGTTGTGAGCGGCAATAACAAAGTAAAATTGCCGAAAAACGGATCGGTTGTATTTGCTGGCGCGCCGAACTCGGAATTTGCAATCACGTTGAACTAGCTACAATTCAAGATGGACTTCAACAAAACCAGTACGACACAGAAAAGGTGTTTTGCTGGTTTTGTTTGTATTTACGCATTATCTTTACGAAGAGGCTTTCCACGAATAATATCACGCTCAAACTCTGCAAGAACAGCTATCATACCAACTTTTTAGCTGTTAAGAAACTTTGCAACAGAACCAGACATGTACTCCTTCATCACTAAAAACAGCCAGTTTTGATTTTAAATTTTTTTATTTATTGACTATGAAGTAACCACATAGTTTATAGTATGAATATTATTCCTTATAGGAGGCAATATAATTAGATGGATAGCTATAAGTTAACTAAAAGTGATGTAATTAAGATTTTTAATACTACGAAAGAAACACTTCGATTCTATGAAGAAAAAGGATTAGTTCAGCCAAAGGTAGGTAAAAATAACTATAGATTGTATGGAAATGAAGACCTACAAAGAATTAGCCAAATCTTCTTTTGTAAAGATATGGGTTTTTCAATTGAAGAAATTGATTTAGTAATAAATAAGAGAAATATAATAAACAATATGAATATCTTACAGAACAAAAAAAATGAAATTGAAACTGAAATTCATCGATTTATGGAAGTGCAAAAGAAAATTACTAGGCTCCTAGATCTCCTTCAAAATAGAAGCAGAAATTTCAATAAAATTCAGAGTGTCTATTTTGAAGAAAGAAAATATTATCACATCAAAGGAGAAAATTTTAATAGTGTAAAATCCTTTTTTGATAAATTCCGTTCTATTTTTAAGCAAGGTGAACTTTTTCAAGAACAATTTATAACAATGTGTCCAATTAAGAATTTCTTCAATGATGATTTGGGACTTTCAGTTTATTATCCTGTTTTGAATGATACAGAGATCGAGCATGTTGATATTCTTAGTATACCTGCAGGTAATTATCTTTGTGTTGATTACGTATGTACAGAAGGGCATATGGATGAAGCACGACGTCAAATATATACAAACATTAAAGACTATATAAAGAGAAATGGTTTACAGTTTAGATCATGTGATGTAATTGAATCAGATTTACACGGATTGAATCTGTTTTACCCAGAAGGACAGATAATTATGAATATGCAAATTCCTGTTGAAGAAAAATCGAAACACCAAGAGAAATGAGCATTTATTTATGCAACACAATTTACAAGAAAATTGGAAAAATCGGCTCTTTTATCAAAATGTGTTTAGTATGATTTTTTTAAAAAGTGCTGGTAGTCCACTTACTATAAAATCATAGAATCTCTTTAAATTAATACAAACTAAAGCCAATTTGCTTAGCGTGGGTTTTATGTCAATTGGTTGGCGGGGCCCCTACTATAATTGGGGTCTGTGTACATGCCCATCAAATTAATCTATTTTAATACTCCATTGCCATCAAGCTAAGACTTTAAAGTACTCTTTAAATGGAAATTTTGTGTTTTTTATAGCACCGAAGTTCATTTTTATCATTTTGGGGAAGAATGTGTTTCTTAACTTGATAGCGATGGGGTAGCACCACATCGCTATCAAGCTAAGATTATGCAAAGTCAATTTTAGGCGAGATTGTTTCTTTTTTCTAAAGGGCAAGTATAGGTGATTAAAAGATTTGCATACGAAATAAACCCTAACGGGTTTCATTTTTTGAATTAAGCGGCTTGATTATCAGACATGGTACAATTGTAAACGACACCTAATATATCAAAGACCGTTTTTTTCTCATATCGATGAGATTTCCGCCCGTTTTGCTGTAGGAGATTGAACAAGCGAAGTAACACCTTTGATAGCTCTTGGGTGTTTTTTTGTATAGTTTGGAATAAAAGAAGAAAATAGTCTTTGATCATATATATGGCTTTATACTCACTAAGCTCTCGTTTTTTCTTCATTAGGAGCAATTGTCGCATTTGAAACATGATAGAAGAACAGAGTAGAATGGCAATCAATTGACCATATAAATGGCACTCCAATCGTTCTGGTTTTATCTTTTTACAATGATGAATTTGAAAGAATGACTTCCACGTTTTAAATAAAATTTCGATTTGCCAACGTAAAGAATACCAATCATGTACTTGTCCCGTCGGGACAATATCTGTAGGGGTGTTTGTCATATATACATTGATACCACTGAGTCGTTTACTACGAGGAGAATACTTCATTCCTTTCTTTTTTTCTCTTACAATTTGATCTTGTAATCGTTTTTGTTGCTGTTGTTTTGTTAATCGATGAACAATTACACGAGCTGACATTTTATCAATCATTCCTGCATAAGCATCAGCTATTTCACATGTTTGTCCTGGTTGAAGGGAGTTCATTAACGTCTCCATATCTATCTGTATATACTCTGTACCTTTCTTAATTCTTCCATCTTGAAAATAATCAGGGGTAGGATTTTTTTGATAAATACGTGTATTCGACTTGATACGAGAGATATAGTAGGCCTCCTTATCTTGTATATATTGAAGGTCTTTCAAACGAAAATAACCTAAATCTCGGATACATAAATCATTCGCTGTCACAGTTGGGGCACACAGAGAGCCGTAAGTGCGATCAAGTTGTTTACCTGGGCCTGTATGAATATGTAGGAACTGTCCACTTAACAAATCATACTCAAGTTGAATTTTTATTCCAGCTGTATGGCTGCATCCTCCTGCACCTGGATAAACCGATGAAAATACATCTGGGAGTTGAAATGCAGTTGAATCTAAAATACGAATACGCTTGAAAACAGAAGTGTATGGCGAAGAAATCGGCATAGATGCGTCCATTTTTTTGTTTAGTAGTTCAGCTAGTAGGCGTTGTAAAAGTTGGACAGCCGCCTCATTAAACCGTTGATTCAGTCCTTCAGGACTGATGAGCACTTCTGTTGATGCTTCTAAACAGCTACATAACTGAGTTAAAGAGGTTTTAGCGACATTTTGACTAATCCATACACATAAAGCGACTAAGTCTTTTGCTTGGTACTTACTGGTTCGTTTTACAAAACCAACATCTCTAGCAAGATCTCGTAAGAAATTCGGAGATAAGAAGCTTTGAATTTCTTGAGCAAACAGTTGTAATTCGTCAGACACAGAAACAGACATAAAAAACGCCATCCTTTCCTATGATTCTACAGAAAGAATAGCGTTTTTTCTACTTTTAAATAGTCTATTAAGAGTTACTTCTTGAAACGAATATATGACTTATTTGGTAAACGATAGGATATAAGAAAACCAGAAAGATTAACGGTTTATTATGCATATGGTTAAAATTCCATGTTCCTTCTGATAAAAATAAAGTACCTAAAGTTAATACATACATTACAAAACAACAAATTGATAAGCTTTTCTGTCTGATATGTAAAAACATTTCATCAATAAAATTCTCACTCTCTTTTTTCCCTTTCAAAATTCTCTTCATAAATAATGATTGCAAAATGATTGTTGCTACAAATAACGAAGTTATAGAGAGCTGTTGCTTATCATACCATTCAAAAGCAAGTAAACCCATAATCACAATGTATAAACAAGTAAATAAGATATTAATTCCATTTTTCATTTGTTTCTTCTCCTTATCTAGCTTTAATAAATAAATAATTGATCAACTGTTACACCAAGGGATTTAGCTAAATTAAAAGCAAGTTCCAATGTAGGATCATATTTGTTATTCTCAATCGCATTAATCGTTTGTCTTGAAACACGACATAATTTAGCTAAATCTTCTTGGGAAAGCTTTTGCTCTTTACGTAAAATACGAATTATGTTCTCCATTTTTATGAACATCACCTCTAATTTTGTCAAAAACTTTTTACATTTCCAGTTTATATAAATCCACCATAAATATCAAAAGTTTTTTACATTTATATAAGTAAAAAAACGATAATCCTTCTACAATTTAGATAGAAAGAATATCGTTTTTTTCATTTTAGGGGTATTTTTATTTGTTAGCTTGATGGTGATGGGGTAGCACCAACAAAACACAAATTTCGTACGCTACGACAGCGTAACGATTTTATGCTACCAGTAAAAAACTGATTATTGAGAGCTCATAATCTGCGGGGGAGGGACACCCCCGTGAATTTAAGTTTCACTTTATAAAAAAGTAAGGGCCGGTACTGCTTGTTATTTGACTATTACTTTCCCATCCATTCCTTTCAAGTAGTGGAACCGACATATTAGTTCATATGTACCGGGAGTTTCAGGTTTTACGGTAATTGTTATTTCTTTTCCTGACGGGACTTCGGCGTCAATTCCGAGCTTTTTCACCGTAAAGGTGTGATCTCTATTTCCTTTGTTTTTCAATAGTAACGTCGTCGTTTTCCCAACCGGAACAGTGATGATACTCGGATTAAAGTAATCATCATTCAATTCAACCTCAATAGGCTGTCTCACAACGTCGGATTCGGCAAATACACGGAGCGAACCTAAAGTAGTCATAACTACAATCGTCGCAAGTGAAATGATTAATCCAGTTAATAGCTTTTTCACAGACATTCGTAATCCCTCCTTTCCTAAGCACTAGTGTTTTCAAATTACTAAAATATTATCAATATAAATGGGGTTTAGGCGTGGCTTAAATAGTAATTCTTTCGGCAACTCCTACTAACCAAGTACTAACTGGAATAGGATTTGGGTAAATAAAAAAAGCCTCCACTACTGTGGAAGCTTCTCCAAATGATGTGCAATATCAATATACATATCGGAATAAACCGAATGGATTTCATTACTAGGCGCAGCGTTAGAAGAGAAGTGGACGATTACCATACTTGCTTTCGGATCGATGTAAAGGGTTTGTCCGTAACTGCCTAACACTTCGAAAGCACCTTGTTCATTGTGCGGAATCCACCATTGATTATGATAAGAAATGGAAGCACCATGACCAATTGCGAGCTCACCTTCTTGTACATTTTTCACACTTTCTGTAATAGAAGAAGGGACGATTTGATTTCCGCTATATTGACCATTATTTAATAGTAATTGTCCGAACCTGGCCATATCTCTAGCAGTTGCATTTAAGCCAGCGCTTGCTTGTTCTACTTTTGTTTCATCTGTAACGTAATAAGCGTCTTCTTCCATACCAATGTGAGACCAAATTCGTTCGCTTACATTTTCAGCTAACGATTTCCCTGTAATCGTTCGGATAATCCAAGCGAGTGTTTCAGTTGATCCGTTATTGTAAGAAAAAGCTGAACCAGGTGGTGCAGTTTCTTCTGCTTCTAGTAACATATCATAAATTTTCATAGGCCCCTCGTAATTTTTACCTCGGGGTAAAATATTACTAGCTAAATATAGTTGTGCATCTTGATTTTCTAGTCCTAGCTGCATATATCCGTGAGTAGGGTATTCAGCGGAAACTTGCATGTCCAGTAATTGCTGAAGTGTTGCTTTTCCAAACGGTGTATTTTTTAATTCTTTTATGTAAGTGTCAGCTGTTTTCTCTACATCAATAAGATTTTCTTCAGCGAGAGATTGTATGATTGCACCAGTAAACACCTTTGCTAATGATGCCATTCCATGAGGTTCACTCTCGTTATATCCATTGAAATATCGTTCATAAACAAGTTGACCATTATGTACAACGACAAAAGCATCTGTTTTGTTTTCGTCTAAAAGTTTTTTTAGAGGAGTCGTACTTCCAAATCTACGCTCCACAGCAAAATCGTCTAAGTTTTGTAACGCGGTAGGGAAGGGAGCAACTTGGTCAGGGATGTTTTTTACTTCATTTATTAAAGTGAATTCTTTCATATGTGTATACGACCAGCGTAAGTAAGGATCGTCCAACCAGTTTTCTTTTGTGACATTTGCTTTAGTGGGGGGCGCTTTATTATTTTTAAAAAAAGTAAACCCAAGCCCTGTAACTACGAATAGTAATACTAGTAACAGTAATAGCAGGGGAGATTTCTTTACATTCATATAGGTACCTCCTTTAGTTTCTATTATAAGTATACGCTCGTCTTAAAATAAATACAAAATAAGGAAAGTAAACGGGTAAGTTTACTTTCCTTATGAACGTTAAGCAGATATTTGTCCGTCTGTACTTTGTTTCTTGAATTTTTGTTTTCGTCCGTGTAATCCATAATATAGAAGTAAAGTGAACGCAACGATAATAGCTGCGATAAAATACATATTATGATAACTTGATTTGGCAGCGACTATACCTAAAATGAAAGAACCGAAGCCAATGCCACTATCAAAGAACGAGTAGTAAGTAGCTGTCGCAGAACCACGTCGATGGTTTGGAGCGGCAGAAATTGCAATCGTTTGGAAACTTGGAATTAATGTTCCGTATCCTAAACCGATTAACATACCTGCGCCAAGGAACCAAAATGAAGTTTGCGCTTGGCTTAAAATGAACATCCCAATTGTGAAAATAATAATAGCGGGATAGATAAGTACATTTTCACCAAAACGATCAAATATTTTCCCTGTAAATGGACGAGAAATGACCACAACAAGTGCGTATAAAATAAAGAAGTAACTTGCAATTTCGCTTAAACCGAGCTCTTTCGCATAAATAGGAATAAAGGATAAAATGCCACTATAAGAAAAGGCTAAAACAAATCCTGTCAGAGCGATTGGAATAGAAGATGGTTCAATTAAGTCTTTCCATTTCATTTTTTCTCGTTTTTGTTTGTTTACTGGTGCTTCATGCGGAATATTGACTAGTAATCCTAATAAAAATGCGAGTAATGAAAATACTGAACAAACGATAAATAGTACAGTAAATGAAAAATGAGAAATAATTGTTAAACCTAAAAAAGGACCAATTACCATCGGTAGACTCATAAATACGCCGTAATAAGCAAGTGCTTCGCCGCGTCTATGAGCTGGTGCTACATCAGTTACAATTGTTCCAGTTGCTGTTGTTGCCATTCCGAATCCAATACCATGTAAGAAGCGAAGGGCAAGTAATAAAAATAAACTTTGCGTACCGAAATACATAACGGTAGCGGCTAAAAATAGTGAAAGTGAAATAAATAATATTTTCTTTCTTCCTAAATCATCGAGCCATTTTCCTGTGAATGGTCTACATAAAACAGATGAAATAAGAAAAACAGTTGCAACTAAACCAATTTCCTCAGGTTTTCCTTTTAGGCTGTCTATAACATAGACAGGCAGAGTAGTCATAAGCATGTAAAATGTTAAAAAGAGAAACAGACTACTAAAACAAGTTCCGAGGAAATCCTTCGTCCAAAGTTTTTCACTTTGCATCGTCATCCCTCCATATTAATGATCTAAATTTTTGATAATTTGTTGTAACAATTGAAAAGCTTCATGTAAGTCTTCTTCTTTAATACCTTCTAGCGTCTTTTCTTCAAAGGAATCAACTTCTTCTTGCCATACTGGAATCATTTTTAGTGCAGTATCAGATAATGAAATCAACTTTTCACGGCGATCTTTTCCTTCAGTACGAATAATCCAGCCCATCGTTTCCATACGTGTTAACGTACGAGTCATCGTTGGTGATTCAACATTTAAATATTGACATAATTCTGTTTGGGTACAAGATCCAGTTTGATTAATGCGGAAAATAACAGCCCATTGCGCACTAAATAATCCTGTTGGAGATACACGTTCATTAAATTTCTTCGTAAACTTACGAGAAGTTTGACTGACAATGTGGAAAAAATGTTGTTTTTCGTCCATGTATTTTGATCCTTTCAAATTAGTTACCTAGCTAACTATATACTTTTTTATAATAATTGTCTAGTAATAGACATGTTGAGTTATGTAAAAATTTCGTATAGGCTTTATGTTGAGAACGTACATTCTGTATGTTATTCTTTAAGTAAGTAAAGAATTTTCTTTCTATTAAATAGAATGGGGGAACTTGTGATGATTAAGCCTGCAACAATGGAGTTTGTTTCACTATCGAACGGAGAAACGATTGCGTATCAGGAAGTTGGAAGGCAAAATACAGAAATTCTTGTACTCATTCACGGGAACATGACATCGTCACAACACTGGGATTTAGTTATTGAAAAGTTGCAAGATCAATACCATATTTACGCTCTTGATTTAAGAGGATTTGGCCAATCAACATATAATCAATCGATAGATTCTTTACAAGACTTTGCAAGAGATGTAAAACTATTTATCGATCAATTAAAACTAGAAAAATTTTCATTAATGGGCTGGTCAATGGGCGGTGGTGTTGCGATGCAATTTACAGCGAATCATCCAACATTTGTCGAAAAGTTGATTTTAGTAGAATCAGTGGGAATGAAGGGATATCCAATTTTTAAAAAAGATATTAACGGGCAACCGATTGTATCAAGTTTAGTAAAGACGAAAGAAGAAATCGCGCAAGATCCAGTACAAATTGCTCCAGTGCTAGATGCGATAAAAAATATGAATAAATTATATTACCGTACAGTATGGAATCTATTAATATATACACATAATCAACCTGAACCGGATCGTTATGAAAAGTATTTAGATGATATGTTAACGCAACGTAATTTCGTAGATGTGAATTATGCGCTCATTACATTTAATATTTCGGATGAACATAACGGGGTTGTAGAGGGAAATAAGCAAATTCATCATATTAAAGCTCCAACACTCGTCATACAAGGTGACAGAGATTACGTCGTACCGCAAGTAGTCGGTGAGGAATTAGCAAAACATTTGCCAAATGCAGAGTTGAAGATATTAGAAGATTGCGGACACTCACCGTTTATAGATTGTTTAGATGTATTTATAAAACATGTTGAGGATTGGTTAGACAATAAATAATTCCCGAAATATAAAACTTGCATATACTATAGCATTTGTATGTATAAGGGGAGAGAGTCAATGCATAATCCATTTTTAATATATCATTCTCCATATAATGATTATCCATATATAAAAATGATTATAAATCCGATGTATATGCAAGTTTCACCAGCTGTAGTTCCTTTGCAAGTGCAGCAATCAATGGTCCATACACATCCGATTTTATTTGGGCCTTCATTTTATGAAAATCCATATTTTAAGCATTTTCATTACAATGTGAAAGCGCAAGTATGGGAAGGATAAGAAGCTAAAAGGTTCATTCTTTTAGCTTCTTTTTTATTATGAATATTCGTACACGCATTTGAAGAAACAGTTTATAATGAAAAGTGGAAAGCGTGAGAAGGAGAGGGAAAGGGATGTCGATGCGTTTTACTTTTTGGATTATGGTTGGAATTGTAGCAATCTCAGGTTTGTCACAAGGGATGCTTTTACCTGCCATTGCAATGATTTTTGAACAAGAAGGGGTTAGTTCAAGTATTAACGGTATTCATGCGACGGCATTATATATTGGGATATTAGTTATTTCACCGTT
Organism: Bacillus sp. FSL P2-0099; assembly: GCF_038007445.1. Classification (NCBI taxonomy): domain Bacteria; kingdom Bacillati; phylum Bacillota; class Bacilli; order Caryophanales; family Bacillaceae; genus Bacillus; species Bacillus sp. FSL P2-0099. The sequence goes on along the minus strand of NZ_JBBOXE010000001.1, from coordinate 3,193,408 downwards.
TCTTGAAAAACCGATGCAAAAGTTTGGAATGAAGCCAATTATCGTTATTGGTGGGTTTCTCGTTATTATTTCATTATTCTTTTTTACACAAACTTTTTCATTTTGGGTATGGTTCGTTCTTAGATTTCTAGTTGGAGTCGGAGATCATATGCTTCATGTCGGAACACAAACATGGATTACGACAACATCAGACCCGAGTAAAATAGGTAGACAAGTATCGATATACGGTGTATTCTTCGGAATTGGTTTCGCAGTTGGCCCGTATTTAGCAAGCACTGTTCAGTACGGTCTTGCAACACCATTTATCGTATCTACTATACTTTGCTTAATAGGATGGCTTTTACTACTACCAACGAAAAATGCATTTCCAGCACAAGATGAGGCAAAAACTGAAAGTGAATCATCCTTTTCTCGTTATAAACAAGTCGTTGGATTAGCTTGGATTGCGCTAATTGGTCCGCTCGCATACGGCGTACTTGAAGCGATGTTAAATAGTAACTTACCAGTATACGCGCTTCGTAAAGGATGGTCTGTATCGGAAGTTTCCTTCTTATTACCAGCATTCGCAGTTGGAGGTATTATTACACAAATCCCGCTCGGTATATTAAGTGATAAATACGGAAGAGACCGTATTTTAACGTGGACGTTCAGTGTAAGTACGGGCATTTTCCTACTTGCAGCAGTATTTGATCAATATTACTGGATCGTCTTTGCATGTATGCTTATAGCAGGTATGGTCATTGGCTCGTGCTTCTCACTAGGGCTTGGATTTATGACAGATTTATTACCGAGACACTTACTACCAGCGGGTAATATATTATCCGGAATCGCCTTTAGTATAGGAAGTATTATGGGACCTGTATTAGGAGGCGTATTTATAGAAAAAATACAGTATACAAGCTTTTTTATTGCGGTTATGATTATAATGGGAATTCTCGCAATGGTATATATGGTCTACATGAAGAATCAATTCGCATCAAGAAAAATAGAAAGTAGGTTAGGGCATGACAAAACAACCTAATAAAAAGAAATTTGAAGTACTCGAAAACGAAACAATTACAGACTGCTTAGCACGTATGGAACAAGAAGGCTATGCACCGTCTCGTCGCATGGAAGAACCAATCTTTCATGAAGTGAAGAAAAACGGCAAAACAGAAGTTGAACCATGCGGTAGAAAAATTGTTTTTGAGGGGAAATTGAAGTAATCAAATAACAGATTTTCTTTTTGATACAGAACAAGCCATCTAATTCATCCTCTATGAATTGGATGGCTTGTTTTTTTACACTTGATCAGTGAAGGAAAATATATTTTCTGGGAAGAACGAAAAGACATGCCCAATTCTTCTAAATCCTGTTTTCTAGACTGTAGCTTCATGTAGAAAACTTTGCAACAGAGCCTTTATTTATTGTTTTTGCTAAAACTTATGTACAATTCACAGTGCGAAACAACACATATAAAATGCCACTTCCTTTTTCATTTCTCCTAATTGGCTTCTTTATATGGATCGCAGAAAATATTGCTACTTTTTTCGTATATTGATAAAATAAGTTCTTGGGTCTTACTTGTTGTTATCAGTATAATGATTGTCGCTCAACTTAAAGAAATTAGTTACACAGATTTCGCACTATCTAAAGAGGGGACGGCAGCGATTCCCTCTTTTTGGAGCCACTCACAAACGTAAAGCAAGAGAGGAGGCTATATGAACTATTCTCCTCTCTTGTTTAGATTAACCAGCTACTACAATTGGAACAGGTATATCAAGTTCAATATCTGGAGGATGTTGATTGGAACCTAGTCGACATCCTGGTGGATAATGTTTTTCTAGCAATCTATCAATTCTGATGGAATCGATAGATTGTTAGAAAGTGGAAAAAATATCCGTATATTCCGAAGCAGATGTAACAGAGTGTCCTTCCATAATTAAGTGTAAAACCAAAATACGTTGTTTTAAAAAGTTATTTGTTAGAACTGGTTATAAGTAATAAAACAGAAAAGAGGATTACATGTTACATAATTTACAGAGAAGTAAAAGAATTTTTTTATTATGTCTTATTTTTTTAGTGCTTTTAACCGCTTGTGGTAATACGGATGTTAAGACATCTAAAGCTTCATTACCACCGGCTCAATCAAATATAGATAAATCCTTAAAAGCACCAAATTGGGTAGATAAAAGTCCTATTCAACAATCTCCTAATTTTACGGAAGATAAAAAAGTAAAATCGGTTGTGAATTTAATAGCAACGGGTGATAATTTATACCATGACGCAGTAATTAAAGATGGCAAACAAAAAGACGGTTCATATGATTATAACTATATTTATGAAAATATCAAAAAAGCTGTTAAATCAAGTGATCTTGCTATAGTGAACCAGGAGACCCCGATTGCAGGAAATAATTTAAAAGTACAGGGATATCCTACTTTCAATACACCTGAAGAAGTAGGTCAATCTTTAGTGGATACTGGATTCAATATAGTGACTCAAGCGACAAATCACGCTATGGATATGGGTATTAAAGGTGTTGCGAATACAAGAGAATACTGGAAGAAATATCCGGATGTTATCCCGGTAGGCATTAATGAGAGTCAAAACGAGCGCAATGAAATAAAAACGATTACAAAAAATGGGATTCGTTTTGCATTACTTAATTATACATATGGTACGAATGGAATTAAAATTCCAGCTGATAAGTCTTGGGCATTAAATTTAATTGATAAAAAAGCGATACAAAATGATGTGGAAAAGGCAAAGAGTAGTTCTGATATGGTGATTGTTATGGTGCATTGGGGAGTTGAATATACCTCTACACCTTCAAAACAACAAAAAGAAGTTGCTCAATATTTAACAGATTTAGGTGTAGATGTAGTAATTGGAAATCATCCACATGTAATTCAACCAATTGAGTGGAAACAAAATAAAGATGGACATCAAACGCTAATCTATTATTCTCTTGGAAATCTTATTTCTGCTCAAGAAAAATTAGAAACATTGGTTGGAGGATTATCTTATATACAATTTGTTAAGTATGAAGATAAAACTTTTGGTATACGACAAGCGGCACTCGTACCGACAGTAACCGACTATGCTGATGGTAAGAAACAATTTAAAATTCAATTTTTAAAAGATTATTCGGATGAAAATTCTAAAAATCATGGGATTAAAAAATTTGTAGGTCCCGTTTCTTTGAAGGATTTCAAGGATATTCCTAGAGATGTGTTGGGAAATTGGTATAAAGACTAATAAACAAAAAGGGAATGAGATACAATTAAAAAATTTATAATTTTAGCATTGGTATTGACATTGGGATGGAGCCTTGCTGCTTGTAGTGGAAAACAAACATCTCAGGAAACTACTAATAATAACGATAAAAATAAAAATGAGATAAATGCGAATAAAAAAGATGTTTTACCTATCTCTGATCTTAATGATTGGAGAATTATTCTTGTAAATAGAGAACATATGTTATCAAAGGAACTAGGGATTGAATTAACAAGTATCACTCAAAATGCTAAGCCAAATATGAAAATCGATAGCAGAATTGCAACTTCCTATCAGGATATGGTAACAGCTGCAAAAAAAGAGGGAATCAATCTTTATTTAAGATCAGGTTATCGAGCTATAAAATTACAACAAACTTATTATGATGCTTCAGTTAAAAGCTATAAATCTCAAGGTTTGTCGGATAAAGAGGCTAGTGCTAAGGCATTGGAATATCTTCAGTATCCTGGTGCAAGTGAACATCACACTGGATTAGCATTAGACATTATTTCAGTTGAATGGCAGAATACTGTAGAAGATTTAAATGCAAAATTTGAAACGACTGATGCATTCAAATGGTTAGATAAGAATGCTGCAGAGTATGGGTTTATTCTCCGCTATCCAAAAGATAAAGAGAATATTACTGGCATTAAGTATGAGCCATGGCATTATCGTTATGTAGGAAAAGAAGTTGCTGTTTATCTAAAAGAAAAAGGATTAACTTTAGAAGAGTATTGCGAAAAAATTAATCCTAGCAAGTAAAAATACAATTTGCTTCTATTAAAAAGCCAGTGGACATATTTCCTTTCCTCAAAGGAAAAAATTATGTACTGCTACGGGAAAAGGCGGATCTAGAGGATGTGTGAACCTTCCTTCTAGTATTGCGAATACTGTGTATAATAATTTAAGCACGTATGAACCGGTTATCGTGTACTAGTAAATAGCAACTTCGTGTGAAGCGATGTATGTATGAAGAACTTAAATGTATAAAAGAAGCAGTGAAAAAGGATCTGATATTCATATCAGATCCTTTTTCATTCGTAACATAGAATAGTTGATTACTGTATCTGCTTAACTAAGCTTTAGAGACTGCCTGCTTTCGAGATGTTACAACATTAACCTCGCCATCTTTTTTGTTTTGGATGGTCGCTTTTCTTAGCTTACTAGATATGTGGAGGTAGCCGGAACACTGCGCTTGGCAGTGTTTTTTATTATTTCTGCACATAAATATATAGTCATATTGATCCCAGTTTCTTTAGGATTCCCAATATTTAAAGGGGACGATGTTAAATTTACAATGAGACTAGATAAGAATTTACATATTAGTCCAGATGAGGCACAATTTAAGGAATGTACAAGGAAATTAAAAGAAGCGATTGATTCAGGCAAGATTCCAAAAGAATTGTTTTCTCCAGGTCAATTAGCTCAAATAAATGCTGGTAAGGCAAGAATAAAAGGATTAACTTGGCATCACCATCAAGTCCCTGGCAAGATGCAATTAGTTATTTCAAAAGTACATAAAGTAAATCACTTAGGTGGAAATAAATTATGGGGAGATGGAATTAGATGAGAAAAGTAGAGTGGCAATTTGCTGATGCAACTGTAAGTGAAGATTTTGTAGAGGAAATTGGTAATGAAATAGGTGTTAAATTTCCAAACGATTATATAAAATGTGTAGCTGTGAATAATGGTGCTAATGTGGAACCAGAAATATTTAATGTGAATAATAATGATAATATTCCAGATTTGATAGAAAAGTCAGCAGCGAGTGATATTGAAATTCAAGCAGTAGAAAGTCGCATGAATGTTACATTACCTAATGTATATAAGGAATTATTGAGATGTACAAATGGCTTTTCAATCGGTGGTGGGTTACTTATTTATGGTACGGAGCATATTGCAGCAAGGAACGAGGTTTGGGAAGTAGATGAGTATGCGATGGGCTATGTCTCAATTGGTGATGACGGTGGTGGTAATGTATTTTTAATGGCTCAACATGCAGAGGAAGAAGAGGTGGTAGTAATTGATTCTGGGGACATGAATCCAAGCCATGCTACTGTAATTACCGCTGATTTTAAAAAATGGGTAAGTAGTGGTTGCGTAAGTGAAATTGAACAGAAAACAACAAATAAGTCATCTGATATTTGTAATATAGTGTTAGTGAAAATTCCTAGTGAAGGTTTGAAGGATTTAATAAGGATAAAGAACGTATTAGGGCTTGAGATTTCCGCATCAGATTTGCTAAAGGGTTCAAAAAATCCTCCTTGTATATTAGTAGAGAAATTTCCATATGGTAAGGCGAAAAAACTTATTGAAAAATTAGCAATTGATAGTACTATACTGCGTATAGAAATGACTGGGAAAAACAGTTAATGTTAGAGGGTAACTTTCATATTATTAGAGAAATCGATATGGATCCAAGAGAGTAAATAGGGAGAGTTAAAAATGATTATAAATGATGCAGTTTTTGGTGAGATTGAGTATACATATGGATGGGTTAAGGACATTACCGTTGAATTTTGTGGAAAAGAAGTTGAAATAGCATTGATAGTGAAAGGTGGAGAAGACGGTAAGTTTGATGAAGGACAATATACTGCTTATAATTCATTATTGCAAAATTGGGAACAACTGCAGCAAGGTTTTTTACAAGTGATTTTAGACTATTACAAGCAAGAGCGTCAACAATTAGGGTATGATATTGGATTTAATGAAAATTATCCGTATATCGAAACAATTGACCAATTACTTAGGAGAATCACTTTAGTTGGAATTGTAGTCCCATATGGAGATATTCATGAAGAGCGAGATATTGGGATAACTTTCGATTGTACGTGGGATACAGAGAATGGATTAGGAATACGTTTACTAAATGAAAAAGTAACTGAAGTGGGGTATCAAGACGTTGCCATTTAAATTTTTATAGGAGGTAAAAATCTTTGTTTGTAAGGTGATTTTCATGTGGGAGTATATTATAGGAGGCAGAATTATATGGGAAATATAGAATGGAAGTATGCGGATGATTCGGTTACTGAAGAATTTGTTAGAAAAATAGGAGGATTAATGGGAATCAAGTTTCCAAAAGACTATATTGATTGTGCAAAGGAAAATCACGGTGCTAATGTAATGCCATATTGTATGGATGTTGAAGGAATAGAAAGAGTCTTTGGCTCGTTACTTTCATTTGATAAGGAGAGTAGTGATTATATTGTAAACGATTACCATAATTACCGTGTCACTTTGCCTAATGGTGTAGTTCCTTTTGGGATTGATCCAGCAGGAAATTTAATTTGTTTTGATTATAAGGATCATGAAGAGCATCTTAATATTGTAAATTATCTCGTTCAGAACGGTATTGATATTACTGTAAAGTATACAGGGGATACTATGAAAGATATGGGAGCTTATGAATTTGCTATTGAAAGAGGACAAGTGGAAATCGCTGAATATTTAAAAATGTACACTTGAGATGGAAGCCACATATTGATGTAATAGAAAAGTATGGAACACTTACATAGAATGAATGTTTCGGGTTTGTTCCTTTTCTTGGGTTAGATATTTGTTTAATAAATGAAGAAATAACAAGAATAGGTTATTAGGATGTCGCGATTTAAATAGAAAAATGAAGACGTCAATCCGTTATAAAACTATTAATATGATGTTATAAGTACATCGTATTAATAAAGGTTAAGAAGGGTTGTATTATGGTTGAAAGTAAGAACACCCTAGCGAAGAGCTAGGGTGTTTGTGTTATATAGTTTCACCATATGCTTCCGAATTAGGAGCAGGAGTAATCAACGAACCTTTTGTAGCGTTTCCTATAATAGAATGAAAGTGTTTAACGTTTAAATATAGGAAGAAAAACAATTAAGCTTTTATTTTATTTAAAATGGATACTCTATTAGTAGTGAATAATAAATAATTTTGTTTTACTGTCTTAATTAAAATACGATCAGTTGTACCATATGCTGTTCCAATTCGGATTGCGCTTTTTTCTTCAACACCAGCATATGTATTATCTTCCGTTACCTCAGTGATTTCACATAATGGAATATGAATTTTAGAGAATTGCCATGAAATAATTAGTTCATCTTTTGTTTTTTCAACATGAATACCTAACATATTACCAGAACCTTTCTATAATAAAATTTCACTCGTACTATTTTATTATACAAATTTATAAATTATATTTCTATTTTTTTACAGAGAGTATACAATTAACAACGAGAAAATGTTCATTATTACTTTCATTCCTATTATAACGAATTCTACAATAGAAAACAGAACGTATATTTGGTATAATCAAAATATACTATATGAAACGATATACATGAGTTTGAGGTTTATGAAAAAAGGTAAGTAATACATAATAATACATACGCTATAGGATTCAGTTCATGTTATACAAATCAATCGTTAGAAAGGAAAAGAAGTATGAATCAAATTTCATTCGAAGATTTATTTGAAGAAGAAAACAAACCAGAAAAGGTGGAGGTAGCTGAGATTTCCGTACCTTTATCGCCCTTACAAAAGGATATTTTAGAGTTAATTAATTCTGAAGAAATAAGTGCACTTGAGTTATGCGAACAATTAATACGAGCTGGTAAAATATCAGATGAAAGATTCACAACGAATAAGCCTAAAGCATATGGGCAAGTATGCTTACTATTAGAAGGGTTTGTTAAAGAAGAAAAGCTTATTTTTGTCAAAAGTGATGAGAAAAGAGATAGAGTATATAAATTGAAAGACGAAGATTCTAACGAATAAAATGTATAAAGTATAGTAATGAAATAAGGAAGTCCTCATATTTATGTTGAAAGCTTATTTTCACATAAGCGTGGGGATTTTTTTGAGGGAGGATGTATGAAAGATTGGGAGTATAATGAATTATTTCATGCAATTCGGGAGGCGTATGAAGAGTTATTAGATGAAGAGAGAGGGTATCGATATGCTATAGCAAAACTAGTGGATGAATTTGATAATGTAGGAAAGATTGAAGATGTTATCGTTGATACTGCCATAGGAGAAATAGCAGTCGATCATCATATGGTCTTTGTTGGGCGTATTAAAGGTATAACAAAGAGGCTAAGTATGTTTAACCTTCAAGAGGTAGAAGGTGAATTGACAGTAGAGGAAATAAAAGATTTATCGATAAGAATAAATAATGTTATAGAAGGATTAAAAAATGTAAAGGTTGCTTATAAATCTTCGATTGAATAGTTCATGGAGACATAGTTAGACAAGAGAACAGAAATATAGGAGGTGATGTTATGGAGGAGAAAAGTATAAATAAAACAATAAGAAATGCTATTAAGCTTGGTGATATTAATGAAGTAAAACATCTAATAGGTGATAATCCAGAATTTTTACATTCAATGACACCATTTGGTACGTGGTTACATGTTGCAGCAAAGAAAGGGCATATCGAAATTGTTCAGTATTTGATTAATAAAGGGATAGATATGAATGCTAGAGGCGGTACATTTGATGCTTCTGCATTAAATTTGTCCGCAGGAGCAGGACATTTGGAAATAGTAAAATATTTAGTAGAGTCTGGTGCCGAATTGGATGTAAGTTTAGCAAAAAGAAATCCACTATTTGGAGCAATTTATGGCGGACATAAAGAAGTAGTGGAGTTTCTAGTTGAAAAAGGAATAGATATTTCAATTAGATATACTGGAGAAAACTTTAAGAATATGAATGCTTATGAATATGCTGAAGAATTCGGACAAACAGAAATTGCTGCATACATAAAGCGTAAGATGGATAAGAGATAATAAAGATTGTAAAAGGGATAAGACTAAGAATAAAGAGATTAATAGGGGCAGTGATAAATGAAAATAGTTACATAACCTTGTTCCTAATAAAGGGGGGATTAAAATGAAACCGAATTATTTTACAATCGCAATGTATCCCAGTAGCATTTAACGAAGAAGAGATATTAAATCGTCTTTTAGATGTATTTGAGTCAAATGAAAAATTTGCTCCTACTCATTGGGGGAACTGTGAAACAGTGAAGATAGAATATAACCGTCAGGAAATTATAGAAAAAGTAATTTCGGAGCGTAGAGTATCTGAAGTTCACCTGTATCGTGATAAAACAGTGCACTAGTAACTCTAAAATCAACCATTATGTATATTTTGGAGTTACTTGACGGTTAACTCTACATCAGTAGAGTTAATAAATTATTTAAATAAAAAACTGTTAATATACAACTAGAATTAATGACGGGTTATATTCACTTAAGAATATAACCCTATTTATTAGAACCAGTAGTATATAAGGAGATTATCCCACGGGTTATTTGCAAATATTAGACGAGGAATATTTGACGCTGTAAAAGAAAAAACATTGACTCTTATATCATTATTGATGTTGTCCTCAATTTTCCTCATGTAGCACTTGAAAATCAGTAACAAGTGAAACGATTTTTCCTGCTTCATCGATTCCCCAATAGGAAGGATAAAATCCATCTCCATAACCTGAACGGAATATAATGATATTACTTCCTGTTTCCTCACACACCACGCAATTTCCCCAATCTTCATCATGTTCTGTTAGTATGTCATCTATAAGATCATCATACAAACTAGTAAATTCTTCTCCTAGTTCTTGTTGTAACCTATCTTCTATTTCTTCTAACTTACCAATTGCTTCAACATCTGCAAAGCACCCTAAGCCTGTATCAACTGGGTAACCAAAAATATATCCGTCTTCCAGTTCACTTACATTTTGTCCTGGTTTTGTTGCCATCTTCCATCCTACCGCTTTTGACTCCGACAATTTCAATTCAGCACCAGCAATGACTCCATCTTCCTTATGCCACCAAGCAACAATTGGATATGTACCTGGCTGAATTGTTTGTTCGAAGTGATTTTCATTAAAAATAAGAGGATCACAAGCAACAATTTTACCTGAAGTAACTTTCAACTGTTCTAGTGCTTCGGAACGCAGGGCCTCACTATCCGGTTTAGATAATTCACGTAATAACTTTGACATAATGTTTCTCTCCCTTTCCTTTTAAAATATTTGTTGGTGCTGCCTCCCATATATTTTTACATGAGTTACATTTGTGTTCTGTGGTATTTCTAGCGCCTTTGTATGTTCCTATAACTTCGATATTATCGCCATGAACTTCTAAAACCTCTGCGGCATATCGTACCCGCATTTTTCTAATAGTTCCGCAACATATTCTTCATGCGTTTTACGTTTTCGGATACATTGCTCCCCCGTACAAGTGTAGATGGAACAAACCTTTATTCATTGAAAAATATAACAAATGAATTTGACTTTAAAATTAGACCCAGTTTTGAGGATGTAAATAATAATCCACCCGTTGATTATATTATTTTAAGGGTGAAAATGCATTAATTAAAAATTCAATAAAAGAAGATCGAACTAGATAGTCTTTCTAGATTGATCTTCTTATTTTATATTCTCAAGGGATATTTCCCTTCACTGCAACTCATTGCAATATGTCTACTTCTGTGACACATTACACAATTGTACAGAGATAAAGTAATATGAAAAATAATATAAAGATTTTAATTTAATCCTATATATTTTTTATAAATTCTAAAAGTAAATCCCTTATTTTTGGTATGATTGACAGAGATTATTTAATTTCTTATGAATATTCTTGAAAAGGGAGTCATGCTGTATGAAATCAATAAATGTAAATGGGAATATATATTATATTGAATCTGTTCCTTTTGAAGATAAGAGTGAGCAGGATGAAGAAGGATACTACGAATATTTTTACAAAGGAGTCAATTTATCGTTTCACTCGGACAAAGAAATAATTAAAGCCCGAATTTATGACGACGAAGAAATAATATATTTCTTAAAAAATCCATTTCTTGCTTTTGGTAAAGATTTTGAAGCTATAAAAGTATATATAATTAAAGAATATGATGTAAATAAATTTAAAATTCCAGGTGAAAAAAAAGCCTATATAGAATTATAGCTATAATTCTATATAGGCTTTACCATGACCAATTATAATAAAACAGGAAAACTCACAAAGTACTTATGCCTGTGGGCGATGAAAGGAATGTATTCGAAATTGAGTAAATCAAGTGAAATAAGTAGATTTGAAAATAGATTCTCAGAAAATGTGATTGAAATAGCAGCTGTCACAGGGGCATTAGGAATCGGTGCATCAAAAGGCGGTGACAACATTTTGTGGACTGCGTCAATTGATTTGATTGCGTGGAAAGGCTTACATAACAATGAAACGATTACAAAAGAAGACATACGACTCGCATGGTTGGTTGATGATGCAGAATGGAGAAAATCAAAAGACATTTTGACAGCAAATACAGTTGTAACATTACAGGTGCGCAAGTCAGAAAATTCATTGATGCTTGTTAATGTTTTGGAAACACCATATAAAGATGATGAGTTGGAAGTCATCTTACAAGATGCAATGAAACCGCTTTTTTATCATGATGAGATGTTGGGTGTGTTTGAACTTGATAAAAGAGTGAAAACTTTTGAAAAGAGAATATCTTGGGCTGGTGAAGAATGTCATTTATATTTTGATTGGAGTGAAGACAAACATATGATGAAGTCTGCACTGGAAACAGCATATGTACTTTTCAAAGAGCAAGATGAATGGAAAATGAAAATGAAAATGTACGCTGCAAAAGAACTGGTAGAGTTAGCAAATGAATGGCTACAAGATGATGATGAAGCAGAAATCGACGAAATTACAAAAGAAATGTTCATTAATTCCATCACATTAAGCAGCTTAAGCGTTTATTCAGAAGGGGATTTTGAAATATTCTTTTCGGATGGAGATATATTTTGGGGACATTCTATCATTGTAAGCGGAAATATTCATGAGGGGCTCTCTTCGGCTGAGATTGCAGGATAAAGTGAAACTTCCATCAGTGGGGATTTTTCTTCATCCTTACTGATGGATTATTTGAACCACTCGGGCACTTACTGCCCAAAAGTAGCGCGATAAATTGTTATAATTTTTGATTATTAGACGTTTTCTTCTCGTCTATCTCTTCTCTTATTAAGTGAGAACTCCAAACCTCTTTAATAATTAATGAAATTTAGGGTTTACATATACGGTGGAACTTGCATAGATGTTTTAAATATTCCCTTAGAATCTGATGTGGATACGTTACTTGATAGTTGGTTATCTACAATGAAATATTTAGAACCAGCACAAGCAATGGCTATACCAAGTTTTGATGAGGATCGGAGGGGTGTATCCTTTTCTCCAAATGTTTCTTGGAAGGATTATCTGAAAAGTTAAAAGAAACGAGGTCTTAATTAGACTGGAATTTACATAGAAGCTCAGATGATGCAATAAGTTATTTCTGATAAACGTGATGTGATTTGTTAGGAGGTGAAGTTAAATGAGAAATGACTTAACATGGCCAGTACCGGATGAGCCAGTTTCAACAGAATATATAAACAATGTGGGAAAAGAGATAGAGTTTATATTTCCAAGTGACTATGTAGAATGTGCTACAAATAATAATGGTTCGGCTGTGTTACCTTATAAATTTGAAATAGGCACGATAACAAAGGTATTGGGAACTTTACTTTCTTATGATGTGGATAGTAGCGAATATATCGTTAAAGTATATAATCAGTATATTTCTACTCTACCAAATGCATTGGTGCCATTCGCATTTGACCCAGCAGGAAATTTAATTTGCTTTGATTATAAAAATCATGAAGAAGATCCAATTGTCGTCTTTTGGGAACATGAGGGAGCAAGGGAAAAGGAAACATTGATGGAAAGTGAAGGGATTACGGCTGAGGAAGCAGAGGAAAGAGCAAGAGAAAATGTATTCTATATTGCTAATAATTTTACGGAGTTTTTAAATAAGTTACATGATTAATAATATTATCCATATAAAATGGTTCGTATAAATGTAAGCAGCAATAAAAGGCGGGAGAATTATGGAATTAGAGCATTTAAAAAAAGATATTTGGTATGGAGAAATTTCTAATCATACAATTGAAACTCTTAAGTCTAACTTAAGGGATAGTGCAACAGAGACAGAATCCTTTATTTTAATTAACGAATTGTTAAAGTTAGGTGATTTCTCCGTAAAGAGGTTACTAATTGAACTTATGAATAGTACTCGAAATGAGCTTGTTTTACATTTATGCACTAGACTATTTTGTTCAGTAGCTACTCACGATGATTTATTAGAAATGAATAATTTGAAATTCCTTTCAAGTGCTTCAGAGGATGGAGTTCATAATTTTGTAGTAAGTGCTGGTGAAACTCTTTCATATCATGTAGTACCATATCTTTTAGCGTTACTAGAAGAGTGGGAAGATACCTTTGTTGAAAAAGCTATAAGAAATGAACTTTCATGGATGCTTGGAATTGAGGACGAGTATTATGAAGTATCGTTAGAAGAATTTAATGAAGCTTATTCTGGTTTTATCGAAAATAACGATACGCAAGAATACTATTATCGTAATAGACTATCTTTTCCTGGAGATTTGGCAAAGGAGTTAGTTTCGGAAGTTATGAGTTCTTTAAGAGATAGAAATACTTATAATGTTGTTACTATACCTTCCGTTTTATCAATTTGGAGTGGAATCAAATGTCCAATTCAATACGATACGATAATAACAAATGAAAAAAATAGAGAGTTGATGTCATATATTGATGTTTTAACAAAGAAAGAATGGAAGATTGGTAAAAAGTATTTTTATGGACATGTAGTCGTATAAGAAAACGATACATGTGATGAATATAAAACATTCTATGGCACCCTGTTAAGGAGTGATTTTTACTATAACGGAAAGCTTTAATTGTTGTTTAGGGGTGAAAAAATGATACTACCAGAGGAGTTTCGAGAGAAATGGGATGTTAATAAAGATGGCCCACTTATTACATTTCCTGAAAAAGAATTAATAAACAAAAACTGTTCAGCTGAAGTGAAACGATTTTTGTCTATAGGAGGCTTACCGGAAACACCGCCACCGTATTTAGAATTTACTTCATCTCAGTCTTTCGTAAGGTCTATTATAAATGTATTTCATATGCCAGAAGAGTTTCGAAAATATTGGTATTTAGGAACAACAAGTTCTGGAAATCCAATTTGTATAATTGAAAAACAAGAAAATATAGTGTTTCTAAATAATAGTGATACGTATAAAGAAGTGTTTATGAATTCTTCTATACAACAATTTGCAGCATGTTTATTAGTATATTCAAAAATGATTGATAAGGCAGTAGAGATAAATGGTGAGGATGCCTTTATCGATAATAATATACCAGAGTGTACAATAAGTTGGTTGAAGGAAGAATTGAAAAAAATTGATGATAAGTGTATGGAAAAGGGTTCTTTTTGGTGTATTGAAATTGAGAGCTTATATGAATAATTGGAAGTGAAAAGGAGGATATTCCGATATTTTTATAGGCAGTAAAAAGTTATTCTAAAAGGGGTATGTTGGGTGAATCATAGACGCAAGAAAAAGAAACCGAAACAAATAAGAAAAGAAGCTGTTCAGATAAAACCGATAGTAGAAGAAGAAAAAACACTAAAGAAGAGTAGCAACAAGTTGGTCGATATTCTCCTAGGTATTCTTCTTTTCCCAATTCTTATATGGGCTGTCTTGGAAGGTTGTACAACACAAGTAAGCAAAGGGAAGACTTTCCTTATTATCGTTTTCTTTCTCTTAATTGCAGTAGGGTTATCTATGATAGGAAACAAATAAGGGGGAGTTCAGATGTTTAAGAAGAAGGAGAAAAAAACATTTACGTTAGACTTGTAAACACACAAGGGGAAATCATTCGAGAGTTTGATTGTACAGAAAAAGACTTGCGGAAAGTAAAAGAAAATGGTGCTGAAATTCGTGTGGTTGGAGATAACTCATATGAGATGGTAGCAACCGATGAACAACTAGAAAAACTAGCAAGAGCCGAAGCGGAAATCGAAGCAGAAATTAAGGCGTGGGAAGACGCTTTAAATGAGAGTTTGGATGAACGCGAAGAAAGAGAAGCAAGACAAAAGGAATTGAAAGAAAAGAATAAATGGAGTACAAAGAAGAAAGTGACCGTATTTGGGCTGATATTCTTTGTATTTATTGGATCACCTATTATCGAAGGGTATCAGAATAGTAAATTAGTTGAAGAAGGTACATCATTACATGCAGAAATAGTAGGTAGGCATGTAGAGGAGGAATTCATATTTACACACCCAACATTAGTAGTTGAGGTAGACGGTAAAAAGCATAATGTATGGGTAAGTGAAGAGACATATAACGGAGCAGAGTGGTTAGGTAGACTAAAAGTCATCAAAACAAAAGATGGTAAAGTTGAGAAAGACCCTAGATATGAAGGCGAAGACTTAATCACGAGTTATTAAGGGACTAGATAAGATTCCTATAGGGGTAGAAGGAAATGGTTCACTCAGTACATTTTGAAGGTGGAGATGAATTACTTTTAAATGGAGAATTAAAGGAAGTTGGCCAACGTTTTATATGTTTTTGAAAGAATATTTCAAATGTTAAATGTTGATAGGAGTTAACAATAAGCAGGGACACCTTAGTAATAAGCGCGAGAGGAATGACGGATAAATGAGAGTGAACGATTCAGTTTTTGGAGAGATTGAATATAATTATGCTTGGGCTAAGTGTATGCCTATAACTTTTATAGGTAATGTAACTGAGATTCATTTGATGATAGATGGTGAAGAAGATGGAGTGTTTGATGAAGGGCAGTATGTAGCGTATCAATCATTAATAAAAAATTGGGAAGAGGTACAAATAAGTTTACTACAGTCTATATTAGATTATTACAAACAAAGGCGATGTGAATTAGGATATGATATTGGAGTGCGAGAAAATTATCCATTAGTTGAAACAACTGATCAAATACTAGAGATGATCGGTTTAGAGGGTATTGTTGTTCCGTATGCAGATATTACGGAAGGACGAGAGGTTGGAATTACATTTAATTGTACGTGGGATATAGAAAATGGTGTAGGAGTTCGTTTATTAAATGAAAAGATAATGGAAGTAGGTTATCAGGATATTATTTTTTAATATAAGTTAAAAGTAAATGAGGGGATATATAACCTGAATGAAAAAGGTGTCAATCTTTATCGAATTGACACCCAGATACGAATCTGTTTAACATCTTACATACTTACGTTTGAAACCAAGTCTTCCTCTATCAAGTTCTTTCTGAATACTCTCTGTAGCATTTAGCAAACTGCTTTTTTTATTATCACGTTTGACTTCAACTATACCAACTTCTTTTGCAATCTCGACTGCTTTTTCGTGTAGTGGTACATATGAAATTGCCACGGTGTTTAGGAAATTATTCATAGCGGATTTTGTTCGTTCTGGCGAATCATGGATCGTATCTTTCACCATTTTAAGCATATCGGAAATTTTACTTTCGGAAAACTCATTGTCTTTGCGATTTCCTAAAAGCCAGCAGTAGCAACTCCAGCCTGCAGACATTGTAAGCTCATCCCCACTTGCAATCCATCTATCAGCAACATCTTGTGCAATATTTGACTCTGATAAAGTTACTGCCACTACATAATCGGATAGCATATAAAAATATGCCCCGTCCATCCAGCGATCAAAATCAGACTCACTCATAGCTTTTGGATCTGCAATAATACCTGCAAAGTACATAGCATCGTAGTTACCTGTGGCATAAAGTTTCTCAGCCAACTCTTGATTTAATTTTATTTTCTTAGCGATTGGTTTCATAGCACCTGTAGCTACGCCAAAAACTGGCTCGTGTGCACCGTTAGATATGTATATTTTTTTCGTTCTTTCCTTACCGAGGGATTCAAGCTCTTGCATAACTGTTTTAAAATCCATAGCTGTGCACTTCCTTCCTTAATATAAAGATCATTTTAATTGTAATTATCTAGTTTATATTTTTTATCGAGTCTTCCATACTTCTCAAATTTAATACTCATCTTATGTGAGTAGGATGTCTACTTTCTATAATTCCTTTGCAATTCAGTTTGTGATTTTGACCTTCCATCTAGTTATAATTATGAGAATATTACATTAAGGTAAACGGGAAAGAGACAAAATAGATGTATAACTTTCCGCATAGGTTTTTAAAGTGGGAGAATGCAAATAATATTTTATCTTTGGCACTTTCTCTGTAGTGTTATGTTATTATTTGGTAATGGGGTAAATGGAAGTTAAAGTTAAATATGTGAGGTTGGTTACAAATGATAAAGAAATTTACTAGAGTAGTATTAACGGTGGTTATACCAATCAGTCTTATTGCGGGGTGTGGAACTGCTGAAAAAACTGAAGCAAAAGAGCCGAAAGCGGTACAAGCGGAGAAAAAGGATTATACGGATTACTCATACGGTAGCAAAGGTATATTAGTAAGCGGAAAAGCGAAAGAACGTCTACAATACGAGGTTGGATATATGGATGATAACAAGTTAATTGGAATCGATGAAACTATTGAGGACTGTATTATTTTAGATAATAAAGATGAAGCAAGCCACATTTGGAAACAAATAGAGCGCGGATCTATTATTGAAGTGCAATATGGTAAGGACCGCAACGACATCGTAGGCGTACAATTAGTAGGAGATCGTAAGCCATACGAAATTAGTGATAAGTTTGATCGAAATACGATAAACGAGATTGTTGGACAAGTTAAAGGTAATTTGTAATAGAGGTATTTCGCTAGTATATGATCTATTATCATGACATGGCGAATCGCATACATAAAAGTTTGGAATCAACGGCATTTTTAATATGAAAATGCCGTTGATTTATTTTAAAAAGTGAATGGTATTCTATAGTCTTGTAGAAAAATACATATTAGAAAATATACAAATGAATTATTTTTCTTTTAGTTGTGACGATTGCCGTAAGGTCATTGCCCAAAATAAAAGAGCACAAGCACTAACGGATGCACCTAATATACAAACTCCGTTCCATCCGTAGCTTGCATAAATGTTTGTGGAAAGAATTGCACCTGTTGCACTGCCGATAGAATAAAAAATCATGTAACTGGCAGTGAGGCGACTTCTTGCTTCTGGACGCACTGTGAAAAGTATACTTTGATTGGTGACATGTACAGCTTGCACAGCTAAATCTAAAAGGATAACACCGATAACTAGTAGGAATAGAGAATGGTTCATTAATTTAATGAGGAGCCATGAAAGTAATAATAAGGATAAGGCTATGCCAGTAGTTCTCTCTCCGAATCCGCGATCAGCAAGTTGTCCGGCTTTAGTGGCAGCTAATGCACCAGCAACTCCAGCAAGACCAAATGCTCCGATAGCTGTATGGGATAGATTATATGGTGCAACACTTAGAGGTAAAACTAATGAAGTCCATAAAATACTGAATGAAGTAAAAATAAGCAATGCTAATATTCCGCGAATACGTAAGATCCTTTCTTCTACAAATAATAAGAGAACAGAACGTAATAATTTACGATAGGTCATAGCTGTTTTTTTATGTTCAAGACTAGGTAAATTACGATATAACAAACCAATTACGAAGAGCATAAGTACAGCAGAGGTAAGATAAACGGAACGCCATCCCGCTAGATCTGTTAATGTTCCGGCAAATGTACGTGCAAGGAGTATACCTATTACAACGCCACTTGTAACGAAACCTACTATGCGTCCACGTTCTGATGGATTAGCTAAAATGGATGCATATGCGACGAGTGTTTGCGTAACAGTCGCAAGAATTCCGACTAAGGCCATACCTATAAAAAGTACGGTACTGGAAGGAGCGACTCCGACCACAATTAAAGCGAAAACGGATAAAAGCATTTGAACAATAATAAGTCTTTTTTGGTTTAACAAATCACCAAGTGGAACTAATAAAAGTAATCCGAGTGCATAACAAACTTGAGTAATCGTAATAACGACACCAATAGTTGAATGGTTGATTTTAAACGCATTTGATAAAGAATCAAGTAGAGGATGAGCGAAGTATATATTCGCCACAGCCATCCCGCAAGCTATTGAAAATAATAGAGTTATATAGCGGGGCATGATTGTATTAATAGGTGATTGGAACTGATCATTATTCTGTGTAAGCGCAGTTGTCATTTTTTCTTTAGCATCCATAATATCATCTCCTTTTGTTTTTAAAATAATTTACCGAACGGTATGTTATTTCGTAAGTCAAATATAATCAAGGATAAGTTGATATGTCAAGTTAATTGTAAAATAAATTCAGTTTCTTTTGACATATCATTTATAATTTAATACGATATATAATATACTGATTAGTACATAAAAACGTGATTTATAATTTAGAAAACAGGTGAAAAAAGAGGAGGGATTAAATGGCTCGACTACGTGAATTTGATAAAGAAAAAGCTTTAGATGCTGCTATGCAACTTTTTTGGGAGAAAGGATACGCTGCTACTTCATTAAGTGATCTAACTGCTAAAATGGAAATACAAAGACCGAGTTTATATGCGGCATTTGGTGATAAAGAAGGGCTATTTGAAGCTGCATTACGGAGATACACGAATTTACACGCAGCTAGCATTCGAACAAAACTTCAAAAAGAACAATCTGTAAAAGAGGCCATTCGTATATTTTTTGAAAATATGGTGGAAGAGGAATATAAAAAAGAATCAAATAAAGGCTGTTTTTGTATTAACACAATGGTTGAGATTGCCCCTCATAATGAAAAATTTGAAGTGCTGACTAGAGAACATCAAATGTATCTTTCAGTTATATTTCAAGAATTAATTACTAAAGGAATTCAGTCTGGAGAACTGCAAAGTGATGTGAATGCTAAAGCATTGGCACAAACGCTAGTCACTTCATTAATTGGATTAACGGTGTTAATGAAATCTCGCCCAGAACGTTCAGTTGTAGATAATTCGGTATGTATCATATTATCGTTACTAAAATAAATGTAACAGAATTGTATTTCAATCAACTATGTCGATTATAGACACTTTTATTTATAAGCTTTTAACTTTAAGTACTGAATTGTCTACGAAGGCAACAAGTGCTTTTTATTTTCGTGTAAATATGAGCAGGTGAATCATAATGGTTGTCTGCAATATATGAAGATTGTTGGAGACATTTGTAATTAGGAATCGGATAAGAGAGGAATGAAAACACTATATAAGCCCCTTCAAAGCCCCTCATAAGCACCTACCAAGTAATAAATCACTAAGAAAAAATAAAAACAAAAACAAAAACAAAAACAAAAACAAAAACAAAAACAAAAACAACTACAAGAACAAAACAAGCGCGAAAAAATAAAACCGTCGTTGTAGTAGTTAAAAAAATTTGGAACTCGAATGCCAAAACTGTTACCTCATTCCTATATTTATATTGAAGGATTGGAATTTTCCTTTTTACTAGTAAAGAGCGGGAGGAAAACTGATGGCGGTGTACCGTAATGTGCAGGTGAACTTTTGGCAAGATGAATTCATATTAGATTTAACGCCAGAGGAGCGTTATTTTTACATATATTTGTTAACTGGTACGAAAACGAAGCAATGTGGAATTTACGTATTACCGAAGCGTGTGGCAGAACTGGAAATAGGCTACAGTATGGAAACTGTTGAGAAGCTGTTAAATAGATTTGTTGAATACGGAAAGATTTTATACGATGCGGAAACGAAAGAGTTATACATACTAAATTGGCTACACTATAACCCTATTTTAAATACAAATGTAGAGAAGTGTGTGTTACGTGAGTTAAAGACTGTAAAAAATAAAGAGTTCATACATATATTTTTACGTAAATGTCTTGAAGAAGAATGCAAGATTCCATTATTACTTCAGTATTTTGGTATGCCAGAGGAAGAGATTGATAGTAATTCACAACAAGTAATTATTCAAGAGAAGGAAGAGGTAGAAAGAGTAGAGGATGCCACTCCGCATAGTGAAGTTTATAAATTTTACGAACAAAACATTAGTAGTCTATCTCCATATATCGCGAAGGAATTAAAGGAATGGATGCAAAGAGTTTCAGGAGATAAAGTACTAGAGGCACTTAAAATTGCGTTTGAAAATAATAAGGGGACACTTGCTTATGTAAAGGGTATCTTGAGGAATTGGTGTAGCGAATATAGTGGAGAAAAGTGTGTAATGGGAAGTTTAGAGAGAAGGAGAAGTGTTTTGAGTAGTGTTTTTTAATTTACATAAATTTAATGCAGAATATACGTTCGTATACGATGGGTTGTATGCTATACTACAATTAAATAAGGGTATTTTTATAATAGATAAAAAGATGCGGGGGAACAAAGTTTGACTACTAATACATCTCAGTTGTTTCAATATATTCATATGACAGAAGAACAGGAACAATTATCATCACGTTATTTAGAAACGAGAGAAGAAGAGATTTTAAATAATATTCAACTAACGACAATTAGAGATCAAAAAAGAGGCGATTTTGCCGAGCGATTTATAAATGATTTTAGAAAAGTATATAAACAAGATCCGGATTTCTTTCGGTTATTTTATTATTTGCTAGGGGAGCAATTGTTAAATGTTCTTATAATAAGGTTTAAATATGTGAATTTTTCTAATATGAAGGTTTATTTAGAAAAAAGTGAACTTCCTTTGGAGAAACTTGTAGCAAGTGCATGCAAATATTTATCCAATATTTCAAGTTATGTGGATGAAGCATATGTTTTTCTTAGAGAATTAATAAGCGAGAATCCGAACTATATAGAAGAGCAGTTGTCAGCTTTATCAATAAAGCAGCAATTATCGCTACTTCTTGTAATGTTTGAAGTAGATTATGAGAGATTCCGTACATATAGCTCTTTATTGGACGAGAGATTAGAAGAACATGCTGAATTTATATTGAATTTGAATGGAGAAAAGGAAAAGGTTGAAGCTGTTGAACGGTATATAAAGGGTGAAAGTGATAGGGAATTATTTGTAGGTGGGGCTTTACCAGAATATATTTGGCGGCTATTATTTAGTATTCATAAGTATTCAAATGTTGCGAGGCGATATGTTGAAATCTTAGCGAAGAGAAACGTTTTGGGTTTTATGAACCATGCTACGCGTTATATGTGTCAAGCTCTCGGTCAGCTTCAAAACTACAAAAGAACAGGTAGTGTAAATAAGAAAACATATGATGAAATTCAAAGTTTTTGTAAACAGTTTTGGATTTCTGAGGAAAGATTTTTTGCGCACCGTCTGAGGCAACATGATTTAAATAATGAAGAATTTTGTAAGACGTATGAATATGAATTGCTATGCTTCATGGCGAAAGAAAATCCTGAATTTGTTCAACGTACTTTGCATTATTTAAGTAAAATTAATTATCTCATCATCGCACGAATGTTAGCTGGAAAAGGACATGAGCTAAATAGAGGGAAAATGCGAGAAGAATTTTTTGTGGCTGCTTTGCAAATTAAATTGTCTACAGTGCGGGATAAATATCGTGATTATTTAATAGGGAAAGTGTCATTTGAGGATATGAAGCAAATACTTAAAAATCCTAAGTATAGAAGTATGTATTGGGGGATGCCAGTATTAGAGGTTGCACTCCTTTGGGATGTAGATGATGTAGCGAAGAGGGAAGCTGTACTTACACTGCAATTCGGAGATGAATATAACGTTAATTTATACGAACTTCTGTACGAATGTTCTGTCAGAGGGATAGAACCGAAACAAGTATTAGAAGATCTTCTTTCGTATGGATTAAGTCAGGAAAAGCTTATCACTTATGCAGTTGAACAAGCTGCATGCTATAGTGAAGAGAGAAACAAGGCGAAGGAAGCGCTTGTTCATGTCATTGTAAAAGAACAAGCATACATAATTGAACGATTTGATGAGTATTCTGCTGTGGCAAAAGCATATATTTTAGAAGAGTTAGCAAGGGATAACATGGTTGAAATGCGTCCAATTTTAATCAAAAGCTTAGGCGCTTCATCTAAAAAAATGCGTGAGTCTGTAGTTAAACTTCTTTCAAAAGATGTAGAAGCGGCAGAAAATGTAGCAGTTGAACTTAATAATAAAAAGAAAATTGTTCGTGAAAATGTGATGAAAATACTACTAGAGTATAAGGTTGGGAAATATATGCAACTGGTACAGGAAGCTTTGCAAGAAAAGAAGAACGCCTCTTTTATTGAGAAGTTTGCTCCGTTACTTGAAGTGGGGAGAAACTCAGAAAATATAGAAGAACTTTGTAGTCGTATAGTAACGGAACAAAAAAGAAATGCACTTCTGCAATTGATTGGGGACGAACCACAAATTCAAATGAAATAGCAGACGCAACAGTTCCGTTAGCTTATATACAGCAGTATATTTCAGATTCTGTTATTGAGAAGAAAGAGGCAGCTGAAGTAATTGGTAGTACTTTAAATGAACAAGACTTGAAAGAGTATGTACAAGTAATATATCAAATATGGATTTCTCAAGATGCAGATGTGAAGAAACGGGGAATCCTTTCATTATATGGAATGTTTAGTGATGACAAAATGGTAGGCATACTTAAAAAGAAAATTGATGAATGGGTCCTTCATATGAGAGGAAAGATTGCAGCGGATGCTGTTCGCGCTCTGGGGTTGTCCTCATCTAAGCTTGCGCTTGTGTCTATTCATGCGATGGCATTTAAATATAAGCATAAGTTAGTGCGTAATGCGGCAAAAGAAGCACTAAGTCTTGCTGCGAAAACACGTGGTATAACGGAAGAAGAGCTGGAAGATCAATTGGTACCAAACCTTGGTTTCAATATACGTTGTGAAAAGAAGATTGATTTTGGAAATAGATTTTTTACTGCTATTTTAACTTCAGAGTCAAAAATTGAATTAGCGACAGAAGAAGGAAAACGTATGAAGTCACTTCCAAAGCCAAATGCAAAAGATGATGTAGAAAAAGCTGAAGAAGCTAAGAAAGAGTTAGCCGCTTTAAAGAAAGAGCTTCGAAGTGCTCTTTCCATGCAGAAACAACGTTTGGAAACTGCTCTATCACTAAAGCGCTATTGGTCATACGATACGTGGAAGCCGGTATTTATGGAAAATCCAATTATGAAGCAATTTGCCATTTCACTTGTTTGGGGTGAATATACGGAAGGAAAGTTGCTGAGAACGTTCCGTTATGCGGCGGGTGATATGTTTTATTCAATGATAGGAGAGCATCATGAGCTTTCACCTGGAACTGTTATTGGTTTAATTCATCCGTTAGAATTATCCGAGGTGGAAAAGGAAGTGTGGAAAGAGCAACTGACAAATTCCGGAATTGTTCAGCCATTCCTACAAATTGAACGTCCAGTGTTTGTAGTAGAGGAAAATGATGAGGTTGATGTTGAGAGATTTGGCGGTATTTTGTTAAATGGTCGCTCGTTATTCGGTAAGATGACGACACTTGGATGGACTCGCGGATCGGTTCAAGATGGCGGTGTTTATTATACGTTTTATAAAGAAGACACTAGAACTGGAGTAGGAGCGGAACTTTCATTTAGCGGAGCGCCAATTGGATATGAAGGTGAAGAAGAAGTATGTGTATTTGAAATTCAATTTTATAAGGCAGGAAAAGTGAACCACGGTTCATATGAATACGACGAAATTGATGATGAGAGACGCATTGTACCAAAACAAGTAGATAAGCACTTCTTTAGTGAAATGTTATATGATGTGCAATTAGCGACCGATTCAAATCTTGGTCATAATGAAAGCTGGCGTAGCGGACGATAAGAAAAACCCCCTTCATTGATAGGAAAATGAAGGGGGTTTTTCAATTTTTCTAAAAGGTTCTTTCACAATAGAAGCGAATAGATTGAGAGAGGAGGGATTGTATGGAAGTCGTCATAAAAAAGAAACGAAATAGGGGAAAAAGAATTTTTATTTGGTCTAGTAGTATCGTTCTTTTTTTGTTTATTTGCGCTATGATTTTTTTGAACATATATACGCTTAGTTCTGTGCCAAAGATAGATGGAACGATAAAACTTGAGGATTTACAACATGCTGTTGCGGTGAAACGAGATAGTAAAGGTGTACCACATATTAAAGCGGAAAATGCGCATGATTTATATTTCTCACAAGGGTATGTACAAGCGCAAGATCGTTTGTTTCAAATGGATTTAAGTAGAAGACAAGCTTCTGGTATGTTAAGTGAAGTTGTAGGGGAAGCAGCTGTTGATCGAGATAAATTGTTTCGAACGCTCGGTTTACGGCGAGCAGCCGAAGCGTCTGTTAGTCAATATGATGGAGAAGCGAAATATGCCCTGCAGTCATTTGCTGATGGGGTGAATACTTTTATACGTGAAGCGAAGGCCGAAAAGAAATTGCCAGTGGAGTTTACTCTATTAGGTTATGAACCTGTTGAATGGTCAATTGTGGACTCTTTAACGATTGGAAAGTATATGGCGTTTGATTTAGGAGGACATTGGCACGGACAAGCATTTCGATATTGGGCGTTGAAAAATCTTCCGGAAGAGCAAGCAAATGAGCTATTTCCTACATATCCGAAAGATGCGCCTAGATTGCTAGCTGAATTGAAAAATACAAATGTGGACGTAGCACAAAGTTTTTCAAAGACAGTTATTCCACCAGAGTTTAACGGTAGTAATAACTGGGTTGTGAGTGGTGAAAAGAGTGTATCTGGTAAGCCAATTTTAGCGGATGATCCTCATTTATCTCTTGCGACACCTTCTATTTGGTATCAATCGCAACTTGAAATGAAAGATTTACATGTGAGTGGCGTTATTTTCGCAGGAGTACCAGGCGTTATATTAGGACACAATGACAAAATAGCATGGGGCGTTACGAATACAGGTCCCGATGTGCAAGATTTATATATTGAGAAGCGAAATCCTAATAATGAAAATGAATTTTTGTATAAAGATAAATGGGAAAAGGCTACGGTTGTTGATGAATCTATTAAAGTAAAAGGCGGGAAAACAATTCCGTATAACGTTACGGTTACGAGGCATGGTCCAGTTATTTCAGAGTTTGCGGATAAAGGAAAAGAGAAAACAAAAACAGTATTCGCTTTGAAATGGACTGCTTTGGAGCCTTCCGCTGAATTAAAGGCTGTATTAAATATGAATAAGGCGAAAGACTGGAATGAGTTTGAAACTGCTCTTCAAGATTTTCATACACCAACTCAAAACTTTGTGTTTGCATCAAATGACGGAACCATTGCTTATAAAGCGAACGGAAATATACCAGTGCGTAAAAAAGGCGATGGTAGTTTGCCTGTACCTGGATGGACAGATGAATATGAATGGGAAGGGTATATTCCGTTTAATCAGCTTCCGAAAGTAATAAATCCAAAACAAGGGTTTATTTCAACTGCGAATAATAAAATCGTTGATGACGCTTATCCGTACCATATTAGTAATACGTGGGCGCAGCCATATAGGCAAATGCGTATTCAAGAGTTTTTACAAGAGAAGGAAAAGTATACGGTGAAAGATTTAGAAGATTTACAGATGGATCAAAAAAATTTATATGGGAAAGAGTTTACTCCTATATTGTTAAAAGAGTTAAATAAAGCATCTTTAAATGAAGTAGAGAAAGAAGGCGTAAAACAATTAACAAAGTGGAATTTTTACGATAGTAAAGATGAAGCGGCACCATTAATATTCCATTTGTTAATGAAAGAGATTTCGAATACGCTATTTTCAAAAGAAATACCGAAAGATGTGATGGAGTTATTTGAAGGGAAGTCACAAGTAGTTGATGAATTGATTCGAAAAGAAGTAGCAGGAGAAAATAGCGCTTGGTTTACGAAGTACGGAGGCTTCACAGAAGTTGTACATACATCGTACGAGAATGTAATGAAGAAATTACAGAAGGAATATGGACCGAATGTTGCGGAGTGGAAGTGGGGCGATTACCATCAACTTGCTTTTACACATCCAATTTCGAGATCATCTAGTATATTAGCATTACTCGCATTTAATCGTGAGAAACCAGTTCCAATAGGTGGAAGTCAAGTTACCGTTCAAGCAGCGAGTTACGGAGATAACGGTATTGTAAATCATGGGGCATCTTGGAGATTTGTTATTGATACGAAAGATATGTCAAACGGTTATCATATCGTAGGGCCAGGACAATCAGGAAACTTTAGAAGCGATTGGTATCATGATCAAATAGATGATTGGGTGAACGGTGAGTATCATACGACTACATTGAATACAGATGGGATAGAAGGGAAAGTGTTAAATTTACAGCCGAAGTGATAATATTTCCACTGATGAAAACTGTTAAATTAGAACATAATCAAGTTCTTAAATAATTTTAAAAGCCTACTATCAGTTAAATTGATAGTAGGCTTTTGTATTTTAGAGGATAATATTCAATGATTTTATTATGACAAAACAGTAAGTGTTTTAACATTTACTTATACGATAACGGCCCTTATGTACTCTGTTACAAAAGAAACCACACAAAGCGTTCTGTTTCTTTGTTACTCATTTTTATACACCGCAAAACATTTTGTTATTCAATAATTCCAATTTCTAGAGCCTTTTGAACAGCTTCTTCTTTGTTACGGACTCCTAGCTTTGTATAAGCTGTGGAAGCATAATTTCTGACCGTACCACTCGATAAATATAATCTTGATGCTATGGTAGTGTATCGAAGTCCTTTTGCTACTAGCTGCAATATTTCTATCTCTCTAGCTGTTAGTTCATAAGCGATTGCTTTTGATTGTGGTGTCTCTTTTTGCTCATCAAATTTCTCAAATATTTTGTGAGACATTCCTTGATCAATCAGTGTCCCACCTTTGTGAATAAGTCGGATCGTATTAGCTAGCTCCAACGTTTCAATAGATTTGAGTAAAAAACCATCCGCACCGTTGCGAAGCGATTCCAACGCCTGCTCGGTATCTTGAAAAGTTGTAAAAATCAATACGCGGATATGTGGCCATTGTTGCTTAATCTTTTTGGTTGCTTCGATTCCATCCATATGCTGCATATCTAAATCCATAAGTATAACATGGGGTTGAAGGCGCCCACACAAATCGATGGCTTGATTGCCATCCTCAGCCAAACCGACTACATTTAAATCTTCATATCTATCGAGTAATGTCCTCAAACTTTCCCGAACAAATGGCTGGTCGTCTACAATTAACAAACGAATATGTCCATCTTTTATTTCAGTCTGTCGCGGTATGGTACATGTAACAAGCATTCCTTCCTCTGGCTTTGTATATACAGACAATTGACCTTGCAAGTTCATTGCCCGCTCTTTCATCGCATTCATACCGAAGCCTTCCTGCCATTCTACATTTCCTTTTCCATTATCTTGAACTTCTAACCTCGTATATTGTTGTTCAAATTGCAATGAAACTATAATTTCAGTCCCCTGACCATGACGTACTGCATTCGTAAGGGACTCCTGTAAGCAACGAATGAATGCGATCTTCGCTTGCCGAGACAGTTGATATTCCTCTCCGAATGTCTTCAAACTTACATTTACCTGAGCGTGCTCCTGAAATTCGGCTCCAAGATTTTGTAGAGATTGAATTAAGGAAGGCGATTGACACGGAGAATCCATTTGATGTAGGTAACCTCTCACGTCCTCGATGCTTTTACGTCCCATTTCAAGCAGAGAATCTAGCCTCTGTATACCCATTTCAGTAGAAATTTCGGTACGCAATGTTTCCATCCCCATAATAATAGAAGTATAAGCGTGACCAACTGTATCATGAAGCTCACTCGACAGTCTGTTCCGTTCTTCTGCCAGTGTAATACGTTCAATCTGAGACATATATTGCTCAAGTACCGCGTTTTGTTTACGAATCGCTTCATTTTGCTTATGATTGACGATTAATAAATGGAAAGCGAAGCCCATTACATAAGCAAGTCCATAGTAGGTAACCAAAATCCAATAGCTATTACTTGGCGCAACCGCATAGAAAATTCCAGTTGTTATAAAAACTGTTGTTGGAGCTGTCCAATAATAGGACAAATGCTTACTATTCGCAGCAATCAGAAAAGCCGATATCAGAAATGTAACGTTAGCTTCCGGAAATAAAGAGGTTAAATATATACACAGTCCACCATATAGCAGTATTTCTGTGAACAAGTAATATTTGTAATTGAACAGTAAGGCTACCCATGGAATCGAGAAGGTAAGAACCTCCCAAAAAATAACAATCCAAAGTGGCAATGTTAAACTATCCTGAAAATCTAATGTGGTTATGGCGATAGAGACACTAACAAGTATACGGACTCCTAACATAATCCAATCGTACCAAAACCAATACTTAACCATATCTAACAAGTCATTTACCCCCTAAGTAGCCTACCTTTTTACTTCATATATTATAATTTAATCCTTCATGCCTATTATACTTTTAAATTTAAAACTGCGATACTACGCACAGATTGCAAACTTCTATCGATTTAGTTGCCGAATCATGCTACGTGTATAGCCCCCAAGTTTCTTTGTCAAACCATCTACTATTCTAATACTTATGGCGGTAAATACTATACCCATAAACATTACAAAGAGGGACTTGGCAAAAGTATCTATCTGTATGAATATAATATTCATTTCGATGTATTGATACAGTAGTGGTGCCAACAGCAACATAAGTGGCATTACATAAAAAATGATTGCACTAATGAGACTGAAAATGCCAATCACTAATTTCTGCATTAACCAAAAGACAGCAGACCAAGTGCGACGATCTGTAAGCACTAATTTCACCTGAGTCCAGTTCGATGTATCCATTTTTATACTTTTATCGTAAGAGTCGGTCGAAATATTGGTATAAATTTTCGTCTGTATACGCTCGAATTGGATAAAAGGTGTAGTAGTCTGTAGTACACGTATAACTAGTGGAATCCCAATTACCGTAAATGAAAGGGTGAAGCTGAATAGCAGAGCTATTAGGTAAAAACAAAAATAAAACAAGCCTGTAACGAAAGTTAGCAATAAAAAATAACCATTCTGGATGAATCTTGATTTCATAAAGTTCATCGCTCCTATCTATGTAATAACCGGATTATACTGCTTTTTTTGTCATTCTCACTAGTGTAAAAGTGTCATATGACAGTTTTAAATGATGTTAAAAAGAGGAGAGTAACCTACTTCTGGTTAAAAAAGTTGCTTTTATTAATCTCCACAAAACAATCCCTTCTTGCAGATGCAAGAAGGGATTGTTTTGTACTTTTATTTAATATGAGATGGACTTGTTTTTCGAATGTGAAAAATAATATCAAATTGCTCAAGCAATGATTTATCAAAGTATGCCGATTCGTTTGGGAAGATTTGTCCCCCTATACTTAGTAATGGTCTTTTTGCTTTAACCCATTTCTCTGCTTGTCCTTTAAGGTGACGGTTATCCAATAAAAACATGTTATATGGTACTTTTCCAAGGGTATAATTAAAACTATTTACATTTTGTGGAATATCACGTGTTGTAATCTTACCTCCAGTGGAAGGGTCATATTCGCTGTATAAGGTGAAATTCCCCTCCGTAGTTGTACTACCAATTGTGACATAATTATTGTCTAAACGTTCCTTCAAAAACTGCCCCGCAACATAAGGGTATAATTTCTCATCGATAATTCCTTTAGCTATATGAATATTGTGTCCCCATACCATCGTTTTACCACCCAATGTCTCTTGTGCCCACATTGCATGATCTGCCAAGTATTGCTCATGTAGCTTTAACATACTTGGATAGTCGTTAGGAATTAGCATTGTGGTAAATTTTTCTATTGCACTTGCCGTTGCTTTCGCCCAGATGTACTCGGGTAAAACTATTTCTGTGTTGGCTTGATTATTCTCATCTTTTAGTAATCGAGCTACTTTCTCAGCGTTTGCTTTGAACTTTTCTTTTATTTCAGGAGCAAGGTTCATATATTCCTGTGTACTTCCATTAAAAGCCGACAATTCTTTATAGTTTTCTTCTACTTCTGCCAGCAAATCTGGTCGATGCAGCCTTACATAATCAATTACTTTATTAAAGCAACCTTGGTCCAATTCCTTTAAGTCGAGCCCGATAAATTGGATCTTTTTTTTATTGGATGGATCAGCATTATAATCTTTCATCCACTCAATCATGGCTATGATTTCATCAGTAGGATATAACAAGTTTAAAAATTCCCTAGGGTTTCCTTTTCCTGTTTGGATATATTCATTTAGCTTTAAGCCGTTTCCCCAATCTTCTTCCATTGTGAAATTTGTAAAACCCATCTCAGTAACCAAATATTTCACAAGGCGAAACTTCATAGTGAAAATTTCAGAGCTTCCATGAGTATTCTCTCCTAATCCTACATATTGTGCGCTCCCAATCATTTTCTTAAGTGGTTTTAAATCCTCAAATGATTTTGACGGCTCTATCGTTTTTAATGGGTAAGCCTGTGATTGTATTGATTTAACTATATTTTTTTGGATTGATTGACCTGAATTTTCGACTGCTACTGTTTGAGCCTTTCCTACTTCTACACATCCTGTGACTAATAAAGCTGTACTAACCATTGCAATTATTCTTTTCTTATTCATTTTTTCCACCTCAATTGAATTATTTGTAAAAACAAGATTGATTCATTGTACTTGCACGAATCAATTGCCTTAATTCAATTGTTATTTATTCCATATCATATTTTCTAGTTACATATTGTCATAAGGTTAATTGACACAGGTCATATGCTAATCATTACACTTTTGTACTATCGGTTATGACAACTTATAAATAATAATTGCATGGATGAGTCGCAAGTAAAACTAGATTATGAATTGGGGAGGGATTTTAAAGATGAATGAATCTGTATACAAAAATATTTTTATTCTAAGTTGTGTCTGTAGAAATGACAAGAAGTAAATTCGATAAACAAGTGAATGAAAAGGGAAGGGCGGATTAAAATGAGATTACACGCAAAATCGTTCCACAATAAAGATAAAATCCAACGTGCTAAAATAGGACTTCAACTCTTTCTGAGTATCTTAATCATTACTTCTATTATCCTAAATGTAGTAGTAATAATTACGAAAAGTATGCCGCTTATTGTGGTATATATGTTTACCCCAGCATTATCTTCTATTTTGACTCGCATAATACTGAAAGAAGGGTTTAAAGATGTATCTTTTAGTCTCGGTAACTTAAAGATATGGAAGGGGATTGGTTTTGCTCTGCTAATCCCTATGATTATTTGCGGAATTACTTATTCTATCGCCTGGTTGAGCGGAATTGCGGGGTTTCAGCATCCCGAAGGTGGTATGTTAGAACCAATCTACAATATGCTTGGACTTCAGTATGTAACGGCACCATTCAGTTTCATTTATCTAGTAGTATTGAGCGGCATTTTCGGAAGTTTGCTTGGCTTAATCCCAGCTTTGGGAGAAGAAATGGGGTGGCGAGGTTATATGCTCACAAGGCTAGTCGATGCAGAGTTTTCACGGCCCATCCTTATTAGTGGATTGATTTGGGCAACGTGGCATGTTCCAATTGTTATTGCTGGCCTATATGTAGCGGGACCATCTGTCGTTCTTTCAGTACTTGGTATCTATCTTTGTATTGTGCCATTCGGTTATATTACAGCTTATTTACGACTTATCACAGGTAGCATTTGGCCTTCGGTTATCATCCATGCTACTTGGAATGCCATTATTCAAGGACCTTTCACACGTGCAAGTACAGGATATCAAACTGAGATTTGGATTGGAGAATCTGGCTTGATAACCGCCCTTATTATCTTGATTACGGCAATAATTGTGTCTCGGATAATAAGATTTACTAAATATAGATTTTTCACATAAATTTTTAAAAAAAGATTGTGAATCAGAAAAACGGACTCTCAGATTGCTTTTTAAGGATTTTTAGTGGTCGTGTGAATGTCATATGTATCGATAAGGATTAAATTTCACACGATTAAAAACAGGGTGTTTAAACGCTGTTTTGTTTTTATTCGTGATTTTAAATCTGAAATACTGAAGCCAATGTAATACAATTTCATTGGCTTCAGTATTTTGATTCTTAACTAAAAATAGAGTGGGAAATTAAGGGTGTCATATATATTAATTAAAAGTAGCATACAAAGAATGCTTAAGTGACATTTCTTTTGTTATAGAATAAACAAATCCTGATATTGCAGTAACTATTATTTTGAGGTCAATTTACTGTGAAATAAGTGTCTAATGTCTACTATTACTTTGGATTTATGTTACTGCACCTCATAATTAGAGGTGTTGTTTTTGTTAATTAATAGCCATTGTACTTAGAAAATAAATAATATGTTTATGTGATGGAGTAATAAAGCTAGGTAGCATAAAGACTGATACTACAAAGATTAACAACATATAAAAAAATTATTTATATGTTGTGTCACCGCTGCTATTCCTAATAATTTTGGAATCTATTTATTTCTTCCGCTTTTGCGGAAACTAAAACTAATGTTGCGACCAGTAATATAGTGCCAATTAGATAAAAATAGTTGGACCTATATCGTCAGTATTTTTAATATTCCATTCGCTTTTTGTGTTTTCTATTTTTATTTTTGTACTGATGATAAGACCTTTCCCTCAATTAGATCTTTAAATAACGTAGACCTATTTGGTGCTTGAATTTCTTCCAACGTGAATTTTTCGAAGCATAGTGGTTCAGAAATAGCTTTATCATTTTCATCTGCTGTTAAATTTTCGACTTCTTTATTATCTTTGTAAAAAATTTGGAATACAGCAGTTTATCAGTTTTATATTCGAATTTGCAGCATCCACTTTTTTAATCTCAGTTTGTCCAAGTGATTGAATTTTTGGCTGTTAGTTCTTACGGTGATACAGTATCTCCTTGGACTTTCACTGTATTTTTAATCTTTTTTCCAGCTTGTCCCTCGCATGGAGTACCATTGTATGCCACTCTGTATGTGTCACATTCCAAAATTCTTCGTTTTCTTTTCCTACATTAAATTTACTTTTGTCTGTATCAAATGTATCTGTCACTGTTTAGCCTACTATTTGTAATGTACCTGGGGCATATTCTAGTCCGTCTGGCAATGTATCCGCAAAGGCTAGATTTTTCGCAGGATTAGCAAGAAGCTATTACTTACTAGAGTTGTATACTCCAATCATCCCTTGTTTCTGTATTTTGTAGGTTCTTCACTGTTTTCTCAAGTTCTATGATTAGATCTTGGAGAATTAAGAAACGACCTCAGCTCATTTCATTGTCGTTTAGAAAATTATAAGAAAAGAATCTATTTCTTTCACACTTTTCCTAACTACTCCGATATTTAGATGCTACTTACAAATAAATAATATATGATTTTCATAAAAAAAATATAGTAATATTTTGTCGTGAATTGTACTAATTTGATATTTTATAGTAATATTTTGTCGTGAGTTATACCTGACGAAAAATAATTTATGAACCTATACAGGAACGCTGTAAAAATTTATCAGTAATCTAATTAAGAGGAGAAGGTAATGAATAATTCTATCGATATACAACACTTGTGTGATCTTGCACATAAAGCCTTTAATGTACCTGTTCACATTTTATCCACAGACAAAAAAATCTTATATCATTCTAATTCTGAGGATATTTGTAGTCCTTTTTATTCTTCTAAAGAAGAACATCTTAGTGACATTTATCAAGAAAATGATCCCTATAATTTGCCCCTTTTCAGATGTAACAGTTATCTTGAAAATTTCATCCTAATTCATATAGAAAATCATGATTATATAAAAGGGACTATAATAATTGGCCCCACTATACATCCAAAGGGATCGGATGATGTAACCTTTAAACTTCGAAAAGAATTTAACTCAAATAATAATATTCAAGAAAGACTAACCTACTTTCAATCCCTACCTGAGGTTAAAAAAACTTCTTTAATTGATATGGGAATTTTATTGCATTACATGATTTCCAATGAAAAGTTAGATGTTGATATTGTTGTAGAAAAAAATAAAGTGTTAGAGGAAGTTCCCTATAAAATTGTGAAACCTGATCTATATATTTTAAAACGTCAACAAAATAAACCAAAAACTCACAACATGGCATTAGTACATAATTATTTTTCAGCAATCAAAGAGGGAAATAAAAAGAAGTTGTTGCAATATATGTATGCAGTTTCGCAGGAAGATACTGAATTAATTTTAACAGCGGATCCACTCAGAAACCAAAAAAACCATGGGATTATTGCGATTACTTTAGCTACTCGATATGCGATAGAAGGTAATCTCCCACCAGACATTGCTTTTGCTCTTAGTATTTTGTATATCCAAACCATGGAACAACTAGATAACGTGGACTCTGTAAGGCGATTGTCAGGAGATGCTTTACGTACTTTTGCAGATCGGGTGAAAGAATTCAATGCGCAAAAATTTTCAAATGCGGTTACTACATGTATGAATCATATTAGTAAAAATGTTTACGATGGAATATCTCTCAATGAACTCGCTAATCATTTGGATATTACCCCTACTTATTTATCTAAATTATTTAAAAAAGAAGTTGGGATTCCTTTAAGTGAATTTATTCAAAGGGAACGAGTGGAAGAAGCAAAAAAATTATTAACACTCACTACATATCCACTATCAGATATTTGTGCCTGGCTTAATTTTAACGACCAAAGTTATTTTACAAGGGTTTTCAAAAAATCAACTAACATGACACCTAGACAGTATCGTGAAAAATATACCGTAATATAAGCTTAGTATCAGTTTCTTGTGAAAAAACTTTAATATACGCGCAAGTAACTCTAAAACTTGAGCATACTGTTTCTTTTACTCTAGAAAGAGTATGTGATTGATCTAGAAAAGGAATATGTATTCAAATAGATCTTGAAGAGTCCATGAAACATTTAGTGAAGCCAAAGGACAAGGGTAAGATTTATAACATGTTGTTAATTTTAAAGAGTACACTATCCATTATTTTTCTAAGGAGACAAAAAAACAGAAGGCTGCAAAGATTCTTTTCGAGAAAGCTTTGCGGCTTTTTTTATATTTTAAAACCCATAGTTATAACGAGGAATAAGTTTATAGATTAATATCTTCATGTTAAGTATTTAATAATGGTGATATTAGGGACTATTACATAAAGTTTAACATTATAACATATATCACTTGATATATCTATATTATATGTAATTATACATAACCAAATAAAGGGGAAAAAGTATAAAAAAACCTATTAAATTATTCTATAAGTATTTTTTTAAAAATAAAATTGCTTGGTTGAGCTAAAATGGTTATTTATTAACCGTATACACTTTAATTTGTAATCATTACAATTACAGAGCTGTAATTCCTAATTAATTATATCAGTATAATTTTTTAGGATTGTATTTTTACTTAATAGTTAAATTATCGAGCTCAATCGACAAAATTTTGCTATTTACGCATTGGAAATTTAATGTTTTAATGAACAACATAACTGGTATGACCACACAGAAGGGAGAAGAGCAAGCTAATAGAGGTTATTAAACTTGCAAGTAACATTATGTTGTAGATATTTTTCTTAATAATCAGTCTATTTTTAAGATATTTAGAATCTCAAAAATAGTATTTTTGTAAAAATGGGTTTTAAGTTTCTACATAGCAAAAGTGAATTTATTCCGCTATAAAAGTATAAGCAATGTACAGTATAATTTCATCTTTTGTAGTCTTGTAAGGCTCTTGCTGACAAAACTAAAAACCATATTATGAAATTGATATTAAAAAAGTCATGACGGGATTAACTCAAGAATCAATGGTTTATTTATCTTCACGGTTCTGTAAGTTAACCAGCCGCTCTAGGGGGAAGTATTTTACTACTCATTGGGCAGCTAATCCAAATATAGCTGATGAATTTTTATCGTTTATTATTTGAAAAATAAAGTATCTAAATGAGAGGGAAGTAAAATCCTTAGATCCTATTAGAAGTAAATAATAACGATAACACCCTATCTAAAAAACTTCTCCTTCCTCATGCGTGTGTAAGGAGTGAACCTAGCGATAGGTCGTACAAGCTATATGAATCAAATTATAAAAAACAATGGTAAAGGAGTGTACGGAATGAAAAATAAAATAATGACAGGATTTTTAATAACATCCATTGTAACTGGAGCAACTATTCCTATCAATACTCTCGCAACACCAATCGTTCAAGCAGAAACTCAACAAGAAAACATGGATATTTCTTCATCATTACGAAAATTAGGTGCGCAATCTAAATTAATCCAAACGTATATTGATCAATCTTTAATCAGTCCTAATGTACAGCTAGAGGAAGTCCCAGCTTTAAATACAAATCAATTCCTAATCAAACAAGATATGAAGGAATGGTCATCGGAACTCTATCCACAGTTAATTCTATTAAATTCAAAAAGTAAAGGATTTGTAACAAAATTTAATAGTTATTACCCGACATTAAAATCGTTTGTAGACAATAAAGAAGATAGAGAAGGGTTTTCGGATAGACTTGAAGTTCTTCAAGATATGGCTATGACGAATCAAGAAAATGCGCAACGACAAATTAATGAATTAACAGATCTTAAATTACAGCTTGATAAAAAATTAAAAGATTTCGATACTAATGTGGCAACTGCGCAAGGCATATTAGGTACAGATGGAACAGGAAAAATAGATCAGTTAAAAAATGAAATATTAAATACTAAAAAAGCAATTCAAAATGATTTACAACAAATTGCATTAATACCAGGAGCTTTAAATGAGCAGGGATTTGCTATATTCAAAGAAGTTTATAGTCTTTCAAAAGAAATTATTGAACCGGCTGCTCAAGCAGGGATGGCAGCGTATAACAAAGGAAAAGAAATTAACAACTCTATTCTAGAAGCAGAGAAAAAAGCAGCGCAAGAAGCGAAAGAGCAAGGTAAAACTGCTCTAGAAATTGAATCAGCCAAAAAAGCAGCTCGTGAAGCAATTGAGCGAAGCAAACAAGGTGAAATAGCTGCAGCTGCAGCCACAAAAACGCAAGAATATGACCTGATGAAAGCCATTGATACTGAAAAGATTAAGAAAACACTTGGTGTCTTCGCTGAAGTAAATAAACTAACAGCAGAACAGCGAGCATATTTAGATGATTTAGAGAAACAAAATCAAAAAATATATGATTTAACAACGAAACTATCAATAGCAGATTTACAAAAATCAATGCTTCTTCTTACACAAAATGATGTGCATACGTTTGCAAATCAAGTAGATGTAGAACTTGACCTACTAAA
The DNA here is from genome assembly GCF_038007445.1 of Bacillus sp. FSL P2-0099. Classification (NCBI taxonomy): domain Bacteria; kingdom Bacillati; phylum Bacillota; class Bacilli; order Caryophanales; family Bacillaceae; genus Bacillus; species Bacillus sp. FSL P2-0099. The sequence goes on along the minus strand of NZ_JBBOXE010000001.1, from coordinate 3,155,091 downwards.
GCGCTATAAAGAAGATTTGGATCTAATAAAAAATAACATTACAAAATTATCTACTAATGTTGATGCAACTAACGAGCAGTCTCAAAAAGATACATTAAGACAATTAAAAAATGTAATAAGTTACCTTGAAGAACAGGTATATAAATTTTGATATTACGTTTTTGAAAAAACTATAAAGATTATAAGAATCTAGCGAAAGAAGGAGAATAGTTATGAAAAAATTCCCATTCAAAGTGCTAACTTTAGCCACTCTGGCAACGGTTATAACTGCTACTACTGGTAACACTATTCATGCATTTGCACAAGAAACGACCGCTCAAGAACAAAAAGTAGGCAATTATGCTTTAGGTCCCGAGGGACTGAAGAAAGCATTGGCTGAAACAGGGTCTCATATTCTTGTAATGGATTTGTACGCAAAAACAATGATTAAGCAACCGAATGTAAATTTATCTAATATCGATTTAGGATCAGAAGGAGGGGAGTTGCTCAAAAATATTCACCTTAATCAAGAACTGTCACGAATCAATGCGAATTATTGGTTAGATAAAGCGAAGCCACAGATTCAAAAAACAGCTCGTAATATTGTAAATTACGATGAACAATTTCAAAATTATTACGACACTTTAGTAGATACTGTACAAAAGAAAGATAAGGCAGGTCTAAAAGAGGGCATAAGTGATTTAATTACTACAATTAATACAAATTCAAAAGAGGTTACAGATGTAATTAAGATGCTACAAGACTTCAAAGGGAAACTATATCAAAATTCTACAGATTTTAAAAATAATGTTGGTGGTCCAGATGGGAAAGGTGGATTAACTGCAATATTAGCAGGTCAACAGGCAACGATTCCGCAACTTCAAGCTGAAATTGAGCAACTTCGTTCTACTCAGAAAAAACATTTTGATGATGTATTAGCATGGTCAATTGGTGGTGGATTGGGAGCAGCTATTTTAGTTATTGCAGCTATTGGAGGAGCAGTTGTAATTGTTGTAACTGGTGGTACAGCAACACCAGCTGTTGTTGGTGGACTTTCAGCTCTTGGAGCAGCTGGTATCGGTCTAGGAACTGCGGCGGGTGTCACGGCATCTAAGCATATGGACTCCTATAACGAAATTTCTAACAAAATCGGAGAATTAAGTATGAAAGCAGATCGTGCTAATCAAGCAGTTCTTTCGCTTACTAACGCGAAAGAAACATTGGCATATCTATATCAGACTGTAGATCAAGCGATATTATCTCTAACAAATATTCAAAAGCAATGGAATACAATGGGCGCAAATTATACAGATTTACTGGATAATATCGATTCTATGCAAGACCACAAATTCTCTTTAATACCGGATGATTTAAAAGCTGCTAAAGAAAGTTGGAATGATATTCATAAAGATGCAGAATTCATTTCAAAAGATATTGCTTTTAAACAGGAATAGAACTGAAAATTAAAACCTAAATTGGAGGAAAATGAAATGATAAAAAAAATCCCTTACAAATTACTCGCTGTATCGACGTTATTAACTATTACAACCGCTAATGTAGTTTCACCAGTAACAACTTTTGCAAGTGAAATTGAACAAACGAACAATGGAGATACGGCTCTTTCTGCAAATGAAGCGAGAATGAAAGAGACCTTGCAAAAAGCCGGGTTATTTGCAAAATCTATGAATGCCTATTCTTATATGTTAATTAAAAATCCAGATGTGAACTTTGAAGGAATTACTATTAATGGATATGTGGATTTACCTGGTAGAATTGTACAAGATCAAAAGAATGCAAGAGCACATGCTGTTACATGGGATACGAAAGTAAAGAAACAGCTTTTAGATACATTGACGGGCATTGTTGAATACGACACAACATTTGACAATTATTATGAAACAATGGTAGAGGCGATTAATACAGGGGATGGAGAAACTTTAAAAGAAGGGATTACAGATTTACGAGGTGAAATTCAACAAAATCAAAAGGTTGCACAACAACTAATAGAAGAATTAACTAAATTAAGAGACTCTATTGGACAAGATGTTAGAGCATTTGGAAGCAATAAAGATCTCTTGCAGTCGATTTTAAAAAACCAAGGTGCAGATGTTGAAGCCGATCAAAAGCGTCTAGAAGAAGTATTAGGATCAGTAAACTATTATAAACAATTAGAATCTGATGGGTTTAATGTAATGAAGGGTGCTATTTTGGGTCTACCGATAATTGGCGGTATTATAGTGGGAGTAGCAAGAGATAATTTAGGTAAGTTAGAGCCTTTATTAGCAGAATTACGTCAGACCGTGGATTATAAAGTAACATTAAATCGCGTAGTTGGAGTTGCTTATAGTAATATTAATGAAATGCACAAGGCACTTGATGATGCTATTAACGCTCTTACTTATATGTCCACGCAGTGGCATGATTTAGATTCTCAATATTCGGGCGTTCTAGGGCATATTGAGAATGCAGCTCAAAAAGCGGATCAAAATAAATTTAAATTCTTAAAACCTAATTTAAATGCAGCGAAAGACAGTTGGAAAACATTAAGAACAGATGCTGTTACATTAAAAGAAGGGATAAAGGAATTAAAAGTGGAAACTGTTACTCCACAAAAATAGGGAAATATTAATTCTGTTGCAAAGTGAACCATAACATAGAGAGTCTATGATTACACTGTTAAACAGTAAAGCGATAATTAATAAATCCTTATATATTAAAAAGGCGGAGTCTCATTAAAGACTTCGCCTTTCACTTATATATAAGTTTTATCCAAATAAAAAGATAGCCATGTAGTTTACTTGTTTTTAAAAATTTGTAACAGAATCGATTAATAGGGGACAGTTTATATAGATTCGCTTAATAATATCGAATCTATGCAACTACATCGTCTTTTAATAAGAATAGGACTTGAAATCATACTCTATACAGGAGGAATAAGAAAAGATGAAAAAAAAACCTTATAAAATACTGGCTGTATCAGCATTTTTAATTATGACAACTACCTATGCAGTCACACCAGTAGCAACCTTTGCAATTGAAACTGAACAAACGAACACTGGAGATATGTCTCTTTCAGCAAATGAAGAAAAGATGAAAAAAACTGTACAAGATGCTGGGTTATTTGCAAAAGCTATGAATGAATATTCTTATTTGCTAATTAATAATCCGGATGTGAGTTTTGAAGGAATTTCTATTAATGGGTATGCAGATTTACCTAGTAAAATTGTACAGGATCAAAAGAATGCAAGAGCACATGCTGTTACATGGAATACAAAAGTAAAAAAACAGCTTTTAGATACATTGACCGGCATTATTGAATACGATACAAAGTTTGAAAATTATTATGAAACATTAGTAGAGGCGATCAACAATGGAAATGGGGATACTTTAAAAAAGGGGATTACTGATTTAAGGGGGGGAATTCAACGAAACCAAAAGTCTGCAAAAGCATTAATAGAAGAATTAACTAAATTTAAAAACGCTATTGGAGAAGATGTTAGAGTATTTGGAAGCCATAAAGAGACCTTGCAATCGATTTTAAAAAACCAAGGAGCTGATGTGGAGACTGATCAAAAGCGTTTAGATGAAGTTTTAGGACAAGTAAACTATTATAAGAAATTAGAATCTGATGGATTAATAATGGTGAAAATACCTTTTATCCCCACGCTTATTTCTGGTGGCATAATGATAGGTACTGCTAGAGATAATTTAGGTCGATTAGAGCCTGCTTTAGCAGAATTACGTAAAAATGTAGATTATAAAATTACATTAAATCGTGTAGTCGGAGTTGCATTTCATAATATTAGTGATATGCATAGTACGATTGATAGTGCTATTACTGCTCTTACTTATATGTCCACACAATGGGATGATTTAGACTCTCAATATTCGGGCGTACTGGGGCATATTGATAAAGCTGATGAAAAAGCTGATCAAAATAGATATAAATTTTTAAAGCCTAACTTGAATTCAGCTAAAGATAGTTGGAAAACATTAAGAACAGATGTTGTCACATTACTAGAAGGCATAAAAATTGCAGAGAAGAAAGAACAGGATTTTATGAATCTACTTCGTCCATCAAACGTTTTTTACTTTTATAAAAAAATCCATAACGCATACACTTTTGAAATAAAGACTGGAACAAATGCACAAAATGCGTCTTATAAAGTTATGAATTTAACTAAAAACACTGTTCATCATATGTGGAGTGGAGGTGCTAATACAAGCATGTGGGCTGACTGGCTTTCATTCAATCCAAATGATGAATTTGCGGTGGTAGCAGTAGTGGATGGGAAAGAATATGTTGTGTATAAAGACAAAGTAGAAAATATAATGAACTGAACCCAAAAAAATGCATTAATTGGGGATGGTACACTAAACTAGACACCAAGTTAAGTGAAAAATTGAACGGCATAAGGCTCCTTATTTCCTAGAACACCTAGCTAAAGCAAAAGAATTTGTACAGCAAAAAAAGTGAATATTGAATCAAGGCGCTGGTTGCTTTATCATTTTAGCCAAGAAGACTCCTTCCTCAAGGAACGCGAAGTGAGTAGGTGGGGGATGAATTGGCTTCGGATAAGGGATGGCAGGAAGCTATCTTAATTGTTCGACATACATAAACTGTTACTTCACTACCTATCGAATGTACGTTTGTTGTATAATAGAACCATATCGAAATGGGGGTGAAACGAATGATGATTAATAAAGGATTTAAATTTCGTATCTATCCAAATAAAGCACAAGCGACCCTAATCAATAAAACGATTGGTTGTTCTCGTTTTGTATTCATTCCACCAGTACACCCTTGTAATCTTCTAGATAACATTCAAACAAACGCAATTTCGCGTTGGTCTTTATAACATGCATGTCTTGGTAAAGTTTTGCATTTTTTATTGATTTGCAATAGAAAACGTTGATTTTATGCCTATCTCAGCAAATAAAAAAGTAGAATAGAGAAATTTCACTTAGCGAGTGAAAAATGATTCACCTAGGGATAGCATCAGGATTTTGCGGATCTACAATGTTAAGGTAAGAATCCTTGTCTCAAAAGTCTTATCGTCGTTAAATCTTTCGTTTTTAATTCAGCAAACAACTTTACGTTGTAAATCCGCATTTTCGGGACGCTACCCCTTATTGAACTAACGCATCTGTTCGTTTAAGTGTAACTCTTCACAATTACTTGATATTATATAGGTGAATAGAAAGATAAATTAAAATTTAGTTTCGTAGTTGTAAAAGGAGGTTATTTATATTATTCTCTTATAATTTTCCAAAAAGGAGAGTTTATGAAAAAGATTATTGTTTTTGTATTAACGATATTTATATTATTCTCAGGATTCGCAACACAAAGTTATGCGTTGTCAGATTCGCAATCTGCGGCAATACAAGCGTTGCTAGATGATGCCTGTCGTATATCAGGTGTGCCGGGAATGTCAATCTCAATACTTGCTGATGATGAAGTGTTCTACTTTTCTTCAGGGTATGCAGACCGTGAAAAGGGGTTGTCTGCAAGTGAAAATACACTCTATGAGTTAGCCTCGGTCAGTAAAGCTTTTACCGGTATGGGTATTATGCTGTTGGAAGAGCAAGGGCTGCTCTCAATGACTGACCCTGTCCAAAAATATTTACCTTGGTTTACGTTAAAGTATCAAGGGAAACCTGTTGATATGCAAAGTCTTACACTAAATAACTTTCTTCACCATACCAGTGGTCTAACAAATATTAGGCATACTCAAAATATTCCACAAGGCAATACACCGGATATGTTGCAAAAGACTGTGGAAATGCTCGTGGATGCTGAATTGGCGTTCCCTCCCGGTGAACAGTATGACTATGGAACCGTTAATTATGACGTATTGGGTTTGGTTATTGAGATTGTGTCGCGACAAAGCTATGAAGACTTTATGAAGGAACAGGTATTTCAGCCGTTAGGTCTTCACCAGACGTATGTTTATAAAGAAGATGCTCAAGCCACTGGACAGTTGGCACAGGGCTACCGTTCTTCCTTTTTTATGACAACTCCATTTAAAGCTCCGGATTATGCTGGGAATAAACCCGCAGGCTACATCATTTCTAATACAAAAGATATGGCGCGTTGGATGGGCATACAGATGGGTATCGTGCAGGACATACCCGAAATATTTCACACGGTTATCGAAAAATCACATAGGGGTGATATGTCTGTTTCGGCTGTCAACGGTATGTATTATGCGGCAGGCTGGTCCGTAAACGCCGAACAAACGATTATAGAACACACTGGGGGCAATCCAAATTTCAGAACCGAAGTAGCCATACTGCTAAATGAACGAACAGCCGTCTCCTTGCTGAGCAACGGCGCAAATACCAATATAAACATGGTACTAAAAGTTAAAGATATATTAGAAGGCAATCTAACTCAGTCATATGAAATAAGCGGCACACAGCTTTTGGATATCATTTTGTCGTCTATCACAATTATTCTTTGCCTATTGGCCGTTTTGCTATTTCTCTTAGGATTACGCAGAAGGAAAACGAATGAGCGGCAGCCAATGACAAAAAAGAGAATAACCGTAACAGTTATTTTCCTGATCGCTACGATTGCCCTGGGTATACTGTGCTGTGCTTTAGATTGGTCAACAATACTTATTTGGCAAACATATAGTGTTCTTACAGCTTTGATTTCGTCAGCATTATTAACAGCAAGCATTACATGGTTTGTATACACTCACCGATAAAATACCTCGCTCCCAAGATAAGCATAATGTTAAGTAATTAAATTTCAATTTATCGGTATGCTTAATTTGAAAAACATAAGACACTTCGGTGTCTTTTTTAATATCATCGACAATTTTCCCAGTCAAACCTAATTACTATTGCTTCCACTAACCTGCTCCGTTCGTGGAATAAAGATTTTTAAACAACTATAATATTTTTTAAATGACTTTATTGTAAATTAAACAACTTTATTATTTCTGCACAATAAACACCTTATTTTTGGGGGATTTGAATCAATATGATACTGTTTACATGTACTGTCATGTAGGGAATTATATTTTTTGCACCTGAACTGTTTGTACTATTTGTAGGATTTTCTGTTTTTTTGTCGAATGTATCTTTAATGCAAGGAGGGACATTACATGATTATTAAAGACTATTTCATCAATCTTTCTATTTTTTCTTTATTAGTTAGCGCAGCGATATTTATTCAAGTGTTTTTGATTCATTCCAGACGATATTTCGAAAAATTCTATGGAGGGATTATTGCAGTTACTTTGATGCTCTTTTCTTTTCCATACATGGGATTTTCCTACGATCTTCGAGTTGTTCCTCTTATTCTATCTTTTATTTACTTTGGTCGCATTGCTGGTTGGATTACGTTAATTAGCATTATTATAATGCGTATCTTTTACATTGGAGGTTACTGGGAACCTCCTGTGATTGCTTATTTAGGTTTGGGTATCCTATTTGTTACTTTTAAAACATATTTTAAAAACCTTCATCCTTTTAAAAGTGCATCTTTATATTTTTCTGTTTTTGTCGGAATAAAGTGGTTAGTTGGTGTATTCTTTAATACTATGTTACTTTACACTGGAGGCTTATTATATATAGCTTTAGGGCTTTTAATTGGGCTATTTCTTATGGAAGCCTACCAGAGATTATATTATTTAACACAGGACTTATCTAAAATGAATCGGGAATTAAAAAAATCCAAGCAAGAACTCACAGATACCGTACATGAGCTTCAAGGAGGGATTTTTAAATTTAAAAAAGTGGGTAAGCACTTTATACACACTTTATGTGATGGACAGTTTTATTATCAAAAAGGATTTTATTCTGAACAGGTGGTAGGGAAAAGCTTACGGACTATTGATGCTTCTATTGTTCCACCACATTTAGTTCCACAATTGATGAAGTATTATCTTCAGGCATGGGAAGGGAAAGAAATTATATTCGAATTACCCTGGCCAGATGATAAAACGATTATTCTTATTGCACTTAGGCCGATTAAACGAAATGGACAAGTTATTGAAGTTGTTGGTTCTACAGTCGATATAACCGAAAGGAAAAAGGTAGAATCAGAATTAAGAGCTACCAAAGAATTACTAGAATCATTTATAAAGCATAATGTAGATGCTATTACCATTTCTGATCGAGAAGGGCATATTTTACAAGCAAATAAAGCTTATGAAAAGATATTTGGATGGTCATTACAAGAAATCATAGGTAAGAGATTACCCTGTGTACCAGATTTCTTAATGGAAGAATCACTTAAAAATATTCAGAAAATTCTAACAGGGGAATCCGTAGTTACCAGATTAGAAACTGTTAGACGACGTAACGATGGAAGTCTTCTTGATGTCAGTCTGACAGTTTCTCCTATACTAGACGTAAGAGGAAATGTGATAGCTTTATCTGCAATATGTAGAGACATCTCTGAAAGAAAACAAGCAGAAAGAGAACGACATCGATTACACCAACAATTAAAAGATAGTGAAATGAAGTACCGTGCACTAATCGAACAAGCAACTGATGCAGTATATGTAGTAGAGCTGAATGAAAATCATGTTCCAAGTCGATTCATTGAGGTAAATCCTGTTGGTTGTAAAAGATTTGGATATAGTAGGGAAGAGCTGCTCTCGTTACCATTTCCAAATGTAGTACCACAAGATTCTAAAATGATTGTAAGGTTGTTAGAAAAAATTAGAGAGGGACAAACTTCCTTCACTTTGCAAGATGAATATGTTTTTCCGACAGGAAAAATAATAACAACTGAGTTTAGTGTCCGTGTTTTTAACTTAAATGGTAAAAAAGTTTTCCTAAGTATTTCTCGTGATATCACTGAACGGCTAAAAACAGAAGAATTACTACGGAAATCTGAAAAACTTGCTGTCGTAGGACAATTAGCGACTGCAATGGCTCATGAAATTAATAATCCATTAACCGCGATGAAAGGGTTTATACAATTACTAAAATCAACGGAAACTGAGAATAATCGGGGTTATATAAATATAGTATCATCAGAGATTGAGCGTATAGAAAGTATTACTAATGAATTTATGGCGGTAGCCAAACCACAGGTGGTAAAGATACAACCTAGTGATATTAGTGTGCTAATGGATCAAGTTTTAATGCTACTGCAACCTCAAGCAATGATGAATAATATAAAAATTAGAATTGATTTTACACCTGATATTCCACTGATTCCATGTGAAGGAAATCAATTAAAACAAGTATTTGTTAATATTATAAAAAATGCAATTGAATCCATGCCAACGGGAGGAGAAATTTTGATTCAATTTGATAAACTTGATAATAATCAAATAAGGATTCGCTTTATCGATCAAGGGTGTGGGATTCCAAAAGAACGTATACCATATTTAGGAGAACCTTTTTACAGTATTAAGGAAGAGGGAATCGGCTTAGGATTAATGGTCTGTTATAAAATTATTGAAACACACCAGGGGAAGGTATTTATTGAGAGTGAAGTGAATAAGGGGACTATAGTTGAAGTCACTCTCCCAATTTGCACACTTCAAAATTAATACATTCTTTTACTGAAATTTTATAAGTTAGTGAGCAGTTAGCTTTGGCTAGCTGCTTTTTTGTATATATTGTAATCGATTCTTCATATTACGGCTTTTTGATGTTTCATATATAGATTTTACAGCTTTTAAAAACTCTGTAAGTGTTTTGTAATATTTACGAGAGACTTTTTTAACAGTTATGAGAGAGAAAAGAAAGATTTGTTATATATGATGAAATTAATCTTACTAGTAGGTGTTCTAATTGACCTAGAAACCAAGGAGGAAAAATAACAATGAAACAATTGAAGCCAGCAATTAGTGTATTAGGTAGTGTATCGATGGCATTGACTTTAGCATCTCCTGCTTTAGCAGATGTAAAACAACCGAATCCAGGAGGTACAGTTGAAATATTCAAAGAGAATGCAAATGCAAAAAAGAAGATAAGAATTTCACGCTTGGATCTGATGGGGAAATAGGTTCGCTCATTACACAAAACATTGAAATGGCAAACAATAATTGGGACAAAGATGGTATTTCTAACGACTTAGAGATTAATGGATATAAAATTGAATTCAATTCACAAACTGGAAAAAATGAAGCGAAAGCATGGGATCTCGAGAAGGATAAAGGGAAACCAAAATTTATATCGAATCCTATGAATGCAAATACGGATGGTGTAAATTAGTGGATATTACCAAAGTATTACTTTAAGTTAAGATTATAAAAAGAAGTTCCTTTTTTCTGAAAATGAATATTAATGCAAAATTAATGATTAATATTCGGAAATGATTTTATAGTTCACTAATTTAATACTTGCTATCTATATTAATCATTTATTGTAACAGCTTTCATGTCCAAAATTAAATGTTTCAACAAAGGATAATATAAGTATCATTATAATGATTTTCCAATATAATCAATGTGTTAATGAAAGGAACTCTGTGTTATTTTTGCTTTTCTACTAACTAATACAGCTTCAAACAAGGGACACAATTGCTACATGCTAAGTGTAATCTATTACCCATTCAAGATTCTGTTTATTCAATCTTTCTAAAAATAAAAAAATATTGTACTCATAAATATACAAGCTATAATGAGGGCGTCGAGAAAGAATTTATTACCTCTAGAGAAAGTATCAAACCTAGTTTTTTTGCAAAAATCCTAATGACATTGTAAGTAACCTTTTAAATTTGGACATACTGACATGATTACTCTAAGAAAGGTATGTGATCAAAAGGAAAAGTGTATTTGACATGATAATGAAAGCGTATTCAATAGGGTCTTGTTTTGAATCAATCATTTTAATAACTTAGATTCAACTGCAATTAAAAATAATAAATTATGGGGGTGCTTATATGAACATGAATGTAGCATCTATTAAAGAAAAAAAGGTTGTTAAATACAAAAGTTGTTTTGATGTGATTGGGCCCATAATGATAGGTCCTTCAAGTTCACATACTGCAGGTGCTTTGGCTATTGGAACGGTAGCCAATAAATTATTTCAAGGTCTTCCAAAAAAAGTCGTGGTAAGGTATTATGAATCATTTTCTGAAACCCATAAAGGCCACGGAACTGATTTTGCAATTATTGCTGGGATATTAGGATTTGCTGCCGATGACAGCAAAGTGCCAGATGCTATTGAAATAGCAGAATCTAAAGGAATTGAAATTACCTTTATTGAAGAAGCAGGTGATAGTCCTGCTGGCCATCCAAATACGGCAGATGTATATTTAGAGGATGAAAATCGAAGTATTAGAACGATGGGGATTTCGGTTGGCGGTGGATTAATTGAAATCAAACATGTTGAAATTGACGGATTTAGCTTAGACCTGCAGGGGCCATTGCCAGTTATTATTGCAATTTCCGAAAGAGCTGACTTTGAATTTGTTTTACGCAGGATTTTTAAACAATATGATGTAGAAATTAATAACTTTCATAGTTTAGAAGAAAATAGGAAATATTTATATGCATTCGCATTGGATTCGCTATTGTCTGGTAATGTCCAGGAGGAATTAGGAAATTTAAGCAATATAGCTAAGCTCATTATTCTTTAGTTACATTAAGGAGTGAAAAAATATGTATATGGCCATAAAAGAAATTGTGGATGCAACTAATAAAAGCCAAAAGACAATTTATGAATTAGCAATTGAACAGGAAATTGAACAAACTAAATCTACTTATGAAGAAGTTTGGAGTAAAATGGAACGAAATTTAGCGACTATGCAAAATGCTATAAATAAAAGTATCGAGGGCGACGGTGTATTTTCTCCAACTGGTTTAACCGGAGGTGATGCTGTTAAAATTAAAAACTATCGAGAAAATAGGAAAACCCTTTCTGGAGATTTGATGGTGTTAGGAATCCAAAGTGCTATCGGTGTTAATGAAGTAAATGCTGCATTAGGAGCTATTTGTGCAACTCCAACAGCAGGTGCGAGTGGGACGATTCCGGGAGTACTATTTAGTATTAAAGATACGTTGGAGTTAAGTCATGAAGATATGATTCATTTTCTATTTACTTCAGCGTTATTTGGAACGATAGTCGCAAACAACGCTTGTATTTCAGGAGCGTACGGAGGATGTCAAGCTGAAGTAGGCAGTGCCTCAGCAATGGCGGCTTCAGCTGCGGTTGAAGCTGCAGGTGGAACGCCACAGCAATCTTCTGAAGCTTTTTCGATTGCATTACAAAATTTACTCGGTTTAGTTTGTGATCCGGTCGCTGGTTTAGTAGAAATTCCTTGTGTAAAGAGAAACGCCATTGGAACTGCAAATGCTTTAGCAGCAGCGGACATCGCATTAGCCGGCGTAAACAATATCATCAATGCTGACGAAGTTATTGAAGCGATGTATAGAGTTGGAAGACAGATGCCTCGCGAATTAAGAGAGACAGGTTTAGGTGGAATTGCAGCTACACCTACAGGGATTGCAATTAAAAATAAAATCTTTGGAGAGAAATAATAAAATCAATGAACAATTATCGGGTATATTGTGAAAAAGTTAACAATCTATTCTCTATTGTTCGCCTAAGGATGTCTGTATATTGGGGGAATTACTAATAAAATATACTACTATATAATTGAAACATTTTGTAAGTGGTAACAACCCCGTCAAGTTGATGCTTCGCTAATTTTTTGATTTTGATTAACTTAGAAGAAGGATATACGATGTGGCGCACTTTATAAGCAATTCATTTTTCAAGAACGGTCTATATTCCAATGCCTTAAATAGAGAAGTAAGAATAGGAAACTAGGAGGAATTATTATATGAATGGGAATACTGCAAAAAACATAGAATTTCAAGTTGATAATACTGCAGTAAAAAATGAGAAATATCTAGACCCTAAAAAGTGGCATAAACAGGATACTACCTGGGCATTGAGTCTATTTGGAACAGCAATTGGAGCAGGAGTACTCTTCTTACCTATTAATGCAGGTTCAGGTGGTTTATTATCATTGCTGTTAATTACCATACTTGCATACCCTGTTATGTATTACTCACATAGGGCGCTTGCTAAAATGATATACGCTTCGAATTCTGCAGACGAGGGGATTACAGGTACAATAAGAGAGTATTTCGGAAATAAAGCAAGTATCATTTTTAACATTGTATATTTCGTCTCAATTTATACGATCGTGCTGATGTATTCGGTTGCACTTACAAATACTGCAAGTAGTTTTATTGTGCATCAATTGCACATGCCGGAGCCTCCAAGGGCCATTTTATCACTTGTATTAGTACTCGGTCTTATCACTATACTAAATTTTGGTCAAGATATTACTGTAAAGATAATGAGCATGCTAGTATACCCTTTCATTGTTTCTCTACTTTTTATCGCAATATCTTTAATTCCACAGTGGAATACGTCAATGCTAAGTTTTTCAAGTGTTTCTACTGCTTCAACTGGAACAGGATATTTTGGAACAATATGGATGATACTACCGATCATAGTATTCTCGTTTAATCATTCTCCTATGATTTCGTCATTCGTTATGAAACAAAGAGCTACGTATGGAATAGATGCTACTGATGCCAAGTGTGCTCAAATACAAAAAGTTTGTTATATCATGACATTCGCTGTTGTTATGTTCTTTGTTTGGAGCAGTACTTTAAGTTTGACTCCAGATGATCTTAAGGTGGCAAAAGAACAGAACTTGTCAATCCTATCATATCTTGCTAATGAGCTTAATTCGCCAGTAATCACTATTGCGGCTCCTATCATTGCATTTGTGGCTATTACAAAGTCTTTCCTTGGCCATTATATAGGAGCGTATGAGGTAATGCGTGACATGATTATCAAGTCAGGTAAAAAACGTGGGAAAGATATAGGAGAGAAAACAGTTAAGACAATGATTCTTACTTTTGTCGTATTAACATGCTGGTATGTTGCTTATGCAAATCCAAGTATTCTTGGACTTATTGATGCCCTTAGCGGTCCGTTAGTTGCTGCTATCTTATGTCTATTACCAATGTATGCGATCCATAAAGTACCAGTACTAGCTAAATACAAAGGGAAAACGAGCAATGTATTTGTCATTATTATAGGTATCCTTACTGTCCTAGCGAGTATTAAGTCATTATTCTAATTCACTATTGTTGGTTCTCATGCAAAAATAGTGGGATATGAAAAAAGAACGAAAGATTCCTAGCGGAATTGAATCTTATATTGTTAAACCAAAGAGATTATGGTTTTGGACAAACTTCTCACATTGGAGTGTTTGTCCTTTTTTAATCATATGCATAACTTCTATTTGGTCGCAGCATGGCATATAAGATACTTAGAAGTACAGCGGCAGAGTTCGGATTAGATGAGATAGGTACACATACATTACGTAAGACATTCGGATATCATATGTACATGCAAACAAAGAATATAGCCTTGTTAATGGAGATATTCAATCATTCATCCGAAAGAGTTATATTAAGATACATAGGTGTGAACCAAGATGCAATGGATAAGGCAATGATTAGGTTTAAAATCTAATCATTGCTTCTTTCTTTTTAATTGTATACAGTTACTCATTTTTATTGAGTTGTGTAACTCGAAAGAGCAATTAATATAAAGTTATGAATATTAAGGGATTTGGTGTTTGGCTTAGTTACTCAAAATATAAGATATGGGTAACTGCAGGTATCAAGGTATAAAATAGTGTATATACATAAATATAAAATATAAGGGGGAGGTAATTGTAATTCATGTTAAATGAAGAACTATTAGAAGTAATAATTAAATATAGAAGGAATACAGGAAGAAATCCTGATATGTTAAAGTTAAATCCAACTTATTTTAAAAATATGCTAGAAGAGTTGAGTTATCCAAAGTGGATTATTAAAAAGAAAATGACAGAAATGAAAAAAAGTATATTCGGTGTACCAGTGGAATTAATAGATGTAGTGGAAAGATTTGAACTATGAAAAAGTGGCAGAGTCGTGACCGCTTTTTGTCAGGAAATATGCCGGTTATTTTGGGATTTTCGTGTTATATTTGTATTGTGAGAAGTGGCGGAAAACACAACTCACTATGTTATTTTTAAAATTCTAAACGGTTCGTAATGATGGCACATAAATCCGAAATCAGCAGATGATACTGATTGAATGTGACCGTTATTAAGGAGAGATTTTGCTCTTTTTCCAGTTACTTAATATTGTTACATAGATAAGTATAAACAAAGTTAGGTGGTTGGAATAAGAATAAAACTTCATTTACCGTAATTGAAGTACAAATTAATACTTAATGAAAAAAGCATTCATTAGGGTGCTTTTTATTTTACAAAAATTATATAAGTCGTGTGAGAGTTGAAAAAATAGTATATTATCTTTCCTAATGTACATATTAAGTAAAGCGTTTAATATCGTACATAAAAGGCGGGGTAATATGAGTGAAAATAAGAAAAATGAAGAATTGAATAAGGTGAAGAAGTATTATTTTAATGAGGATAATCAGCCAGTAGCTGGTATAGAGTTAACTTTGCCGCCTGATATAGGAAGCATGTTAGACCCGAAATCAGATGATGATGTTGAAAGTAGAGATATTGATAATGAATAAATTTAATCTAAGCATCCATTAGGTGCTTTTTATTTTGAAGGAAGATGAAGGAAAGGAGATGCGTTTAATGGATGAAGTTAAAATAATTAAAGTAATTGAAATAGAAGGAAACAAAATACAATTTATCACCGGCAAGGTTTGGGCTGAACCTTCATGTGACTATGTTCCGATTCCTAGTGAATATCTTGTTAAATAGAAGTGAAAATAGGAGTTTTCCTTAAACATTTATTATAGTCAGGAATATGAGTATAGAAAAAAAACTGATTTTATTAATGCTGGGGGTAATTGATGTGGATATAACACAAAGTATGGCAAGAATAGTGGTTAATGAGAAAGATCTTCCGTTTACTTAAGTTAGAACTACTGCATGGGATATTGGACCTGTGAATGATTTAATTGTTTCAACTAGACAGAGAGTGAATGAGTTTCACGAACTTATGTGGTCGCAGGTGCCAGTTATGCTCACGATGTAATTTATTCAAGGGGCGGATTTAATGAGATTTGCCACGATTATTGGAATTGATGAAAGGATACGTGGAGAATATATATATATCATTTCTCATGGGGATAAAACGAATTTAAAGTAGCCTAATAGCTCCTTTAAATTTGTTTTATAAATATGATTCGTTTAGCATCCATTTGGGTGCTTTTGATTTTGGAGGAGAATGAAGAATCAAACTAACTAAACAAGAACAAACAGCTATTATTGGCAATTTAATAAATCATGCTATTGGTTTGGAGTTAGTAAAGGAACACATTGCACCGCTGAAATTAAAAAAGGCTGTAGCTTTGTATAATGAAATTAGTGATGATATGACACCGAAACAAACAAGAGAATCACTTATTAATGTATTGGATAAAACGATTGATGTATTCTTAGTGAATAAGGAGTGAGGATAGATGTGTGAACATAAGTATCAAGTGTTAGATAGCGAGACTACTTCTTTCTATATTAAGCGGGGTCTTGTGGACTAAACGGTTCGGTTGGCGTAAACTGTTCATTCAACACCGTATTCCCTTGCTGAATTACTCTCGCAAAGTTAATGCCCCATGTGTTTATGATAGCTGGACGGATAGGGTCTACCGGTTGCGTCACCCGAACTACGTATATAGGATCTTGCGGTTGTATCGGATCAGTTGGGCTAAACACCCTTATACTAAACAGCTGTCGAGGTGGAATCGTAAATGTAACCGGATCAACAAACGGAGTTACTCCTTCGGGTTCGCAATAGATGCAGCCGCCGTTACGCACTTCGCCGTTACCATCGTCGTTAATTAACTCTCCACAAAGGTATCCATAAGAAGGGTATACATCACCATCACAAGTATCTTGATAATTCTGTACCGCATGGTTACGGTCTGTGGTTCGTCTGTTTGATTAAGTGCAGAAACTTGAATGAAGTCTGTGTTTGCGTTACGGAATAAAGGTCCAGATGTTAACGTTTGGTAGCGAGATTCAAAATAACAATCACAGTCGCATTTTTTACGCTTCTTACGATAGCACTTATGTGAACGGTCGTAATAATAGTTTGACATAAAAATCACGTACCGCCTTTTTAGTACATGCTATGCAGAAAATGAAAGTTGTGTTTGGACAGTAAAGTGTGGATGTGTAGATAGGGGAAAATGAAAATAGAAAAACCGCCTATTTAAACGACGGTTTTTATTTTAACGATATTAAAATTTACTTTTAGATAACGCCTTTAATATAGGATTCATAATTTTACTAAATAAACGAACTGCTTTAAAAATAGACCTCATAATCTTCATGGTATTGTTTCCTAATTTCAGATTTTCTATTTCAAAGTCTGATATTCCCGGCTATATTTGGAAAACTGTATGTTTTTTATCTTAAATCGATTATATCTATAAAATCAAGAAAAATTCTGTTATAGGATGCATCAGTGCAAGTTATTAAATTCTTTATCGGATTTATGTCAGTTACAGTCATATATCTAGTAAGCAAATGACCATCTCTATAATAAGTAATCAATATCTTCTCTTCAGAAAGGAATGAACATATTAACTTGTTTTCAATAATTTCTTGTTCGTCTTGGGTTAATGTAGGACGCTCCACTTTTGATTGTTTTTTTACAATCTTACCAATACCGATGACTTTCTTCGGTATCGAAGCGAATTGAGTCCGCTTAGCCGTTCCTATTTCTTTTGGCATATTTGTATCGTTCATGCTGTATATCTCCCTAATTGCTATTAATAACTGTATGATTATATCAAACTTTAGAGATGTTGGTATTGTTTATAAAAAAATATAGTGTATCTCTAATGGGGTTCATATTAAATATAGAACCCAAATCTTTTTTTAATCCAACTAAATTACAAATTGTTTTTTGTAGACTTGTAATATTTACTATACATTTGTATAATTCTACATCGGGATTGATAAATGTTAGATTGAGTTTGGGCAGAGGAATATTTAAAGAATATTTGCTTGGAAGGAAGGAGTAATTAATGGCGGTTATAGGTGCTTTTAGTTTTGTAGCGTGTTTATTGTTGTTATTAGCAGGAATTGTATTTAAAGTAAAGAAAAAGGGTAAGGCAAAGAACATGTTCTTATTCTCATTAGCAGCATTTATCTTATTTGTTGTAATGATAGTTATGTCACCAGCTCCAGATAAATCAGCTACAGCGAAAAATGCAAAAGAAAGTGTAGAGTTTAAAATAGTTAAAGATATCAAGTTTAAAAAGACTGAGCAACGTCAAGTTAGAGTAACTACAGAAAAAACATCCGAAAAAGATCTGGAAGAAATCACAAAAGAAATTCAAGAGCTATATAAAGGAAAAGGATTAGATTCTTTGCATTTATTCATACATAGTCCTAAAGGTGATACTTTCGGAGAATTTAAGGCACATTCATTTATTGCATACACTCAAAAAGGTGCAATTCAAGTTGGATTAGAAAAGCCAAACACATATAGAATTGAAACAAACTAAATGAAAGAAAGAGAGTGTAAGTTCGTGCATACACTCTCTTTCTTTTTTAGTTATTAGTTTTCAATTAGTACAAATTATGTTGAATTAAAATAGTTCAGCTCACTATCCTGTTTTATATTATAAAGAAGAAATTAAAAAATGGGGATTTTCGCTAACCCTCAGTTGGATTCAACCTTGGTATCTGGTCTGATCACTAAATGAATAGCGAAAGAGATGATAAATAATGGGTTACAAAATAGAAGTAGAGGTGATAACAAATGAAAAAAATACTATTAGTTACGTTTTTGCTTATTTTCGGAGTTGGTTCTTGTACAGTTATAAAATTCATAGATGCAGTGAATCCCGTATGGGCTATGTCGTCTCAAGAACAACAAGAAATTAAAGATAAAGCTAAGAAGGCTACAATTGAATACTTTAAGAAAGAAAAAAATGTTGATGTTACTATAACAAATGCTGAATTTTCAGGTGAAATGGGAGGTTTAAAGGTTTTTGTTGATGGATACATCTCTAATGATAAAAATAAGGGTTTTTCTGTTAAGGTATCTACTCATATGGATTATGAAGTAAAAGAATTCTTTGTAGAATAAAAAAGAGACCTAGTTATATAGGACTCTTTTTTTACTTACTTCATACCGAAAAACAAAGGGTATGGGTATACTTTCCTGTTTGATATTTGTTTTGTTTAAAATATTGTTCGTATAGGAAGCGAATAAGCTTCCTATACGAACCACATTACATATTAATAATTTAGAAGGTTTTAAAAATAAAGAGGTGGTTTTTAAATGTATAGTGAGTCAATATATTATCCTTATATAAATTATGATCAATACTTCGATCGTCAATTCCCTGGTCCTCAGATTCCAGGTATACCTGGAATGCCAGGTTTTCCGGGTGTACCAGGTTTTCCGGGTGAACCAAGTTTTCCAGGACAGCAAAGTTCACAAGCTCCAACATCTCCTCCCCCATCATTTATTCCTCAACAATCAACGGCTTCACCATTTGCTGTTGATCCAGGAGCAATTTCATTATGTTTATTTCGAAATACTTATATATGGCTTAGTAATGGTGAACAGTTTTGGTATTTCCCAATTTTTGTAGGACCAAGGTCTGTTGCTGGTTTTAGATGGAACGGTAGGTTTTGGGTTATTTTTGGAGTTGATACGAGAAGGATTATTTCATTTACATGTTTTTAAAAATTATAGAGTAACGATAGAGGTTTAATTATATAAACAAAAGAGGTATTTGAATGAAAAAATTTCAATCATTTGATGGTACAATAACTATGATTAACGATTTTGTAACAGGATCAAACGAAGATATAGGATGTAATAAATTAATGTCCGTAGATAATGGTTATGGGAATCTAATAAATTTTGTAGTGAAACCAAATACGTATTTTATCGACTATGCAACGGTAGTAGTAGGAGATAAAGTAACTGGGTTTTACGATGCCAATGCTCCTGCTCCTCTCATTTTCCCACCACAATTTCAAGCGATTGTTATGGCAAAGTATACACCGCATCAAAATGTAAAAGTGGACTATTTTAATGAACAGTTGGAGAGTAGTGATGGGAAATTAAAATTAAATATTTCTCCTTCTACTCAAATTTTATTAACAAATGGTCAAATCTTCACAGGTAATCTTGTAAATCGAAATTTAATAGCTATTTATAGTTTTACAACAATGAGTATACCAGCTCAAACTACACCATATAAAATCATTGTTTTGTGTCAAAAGTGATTTCTATTCTAAAGGGTCTCTCGGTTTATCAAACTACAATCCTAAGTTGATCAAACTGTTTCCGTTCTTAAGTTGATGGGCATGTATGGTGATCCCACATCCATCAACTTAAGAAAAGCAAATACCTCAAAACAAAAAACACACTCGTTCTGATTAGGAACGAGTGTGTTTAGGTTATCTGAAAGGTACAAACTTCCATGTACTAGGTTTTTGTGTTTTTTCACCTAGTACAATCCAACTTTTCTCTGCATTTATATTCTCATAATTTAATGGATAACCATCTGTAAAAATATTATATTCTGTAGGGTTATCCGGGTTAATTTTAATTTTAAAGTCTGCTAGACTATCAGATTTCTTAGCAAGGTGAACCCAACTAGAATATTTGGACCAATTTAAATATTGATATTGATCATAATTAGAATGCTTCATGCGAAGGTATACGCTTTCACCGTGGTGTAGCTTTGCATCATTATCTTTATAAAATACAAATTCTATAGGTGTACCAGATAAAGCATTGTTCTTATTATTTGCAAGTAAAACATAATCGTAACGATTTGCTACATACCATTCAAACATTAGACCTTGAAAAGGAGATTCACTTGGTACGATATAATAGTTTTTCCCTGCTTCTATAACATTTCCTGCTATATCATAGATTTGTGCAGTTTCTAAACTTGGAGCTTGTACATTTTTAGTAAACGTTTTAAACCAAAGATTTAGGAAACCTGCTGTATTACGCTGAGATTCTCCTAAGCTTCGCTGCACAGCTGGGGTAACCATTTCTTGCCACAATTGCGCCTTACCGCTATTGTAATACTCAAATGTTTTATCATTAGCGATATTTTGAATTTCAGGTTTAGCTACTCGGGCTGCATAATCAATCCATTCTTCAGGTGTAGATAGAGAGTCGTTATAATTCCCTCCAGTAGTGACTGCAAATTGATCTTGAATGGTTGTAACATAATTTTCAAAATAGCTATGATATTTTATAGCCCCCGTATCAATTGCGGTAAAATTTGCTGCATGCATAGGTTGTGTCGCATCTGTAAAGTAGTGCGTGGCTACCCCTAAGTAATAGAAAGCTTTTTCATAGTCTTTATTTCGTAAATGTTTTCCAGATTCTTGAACTTATAGATATTTGAAAAAAAGGAGTAAAATCCGTCTCAAAATGAAAAGAATTCTTATCTTATTGAGCCGAAAGGGGAAATTGCGAAGTTATATTTTAAAATCTGTATTAGAATTAAAAATCACTGTATGTTCACATAAACAAAGTACAATAAAGAATACTTTTTCCAGGAATATAGGAAACATTCTTTTTCAATATAAAAACAATCAAGTTTTGGGTAAAGCACAACCTATTTAGTCTTAAGTGGTTAAAGTTACCCGTATTGCATTGAAATTTTTTTAACATGTATTTATATGCTAGCTATACCCTATAAGCAACCATGTAATCAATACTAAAATGTATAGGTGAATGTATCTGCAACTAAAAGATATTCATACTGATGAAAGGTGCATGATGCATTTTGTTGGATGAACATAAAAGAATTATAAAAAGGGGGAAAAATAAACACTCTACAACTTCGCACGAAATAACAATTTAATGAACACTTGGATAATATACGTATCTCTCTCTTCTTTATTTTTTAACTAAAAGAATTAATTATAGGTATAATATTCATGAAGTAATTATTACTTTGTACACAGTTAAGAATTTATTTGTATGATGGTTTGATTTTTGAAAAAAGAACAAAGAAATTATTAACTATAAAGGTAAATAATGAAGTAAATGTGAAATTAATAAAAAAAGCGAATATAGATAAAAATTTTTTTATATGAAAAAATAGATGTGATTAGATTATCAGAGAAAATTCAATAACTTCAATTGTGAAAAGATAAAAAAGGAGCGGAAATACGCTCCTTTTTTATTTATCTTACTATTTTTAGGGGAATTATATGGATAAGACTTTTATTAATGGAAATGTATTTAATTTTTTTCTGGAATATATGTGAAATGTTGTATAAAATAATCAAGAAAGTCAAAAATTATGGGGGGAAGTTGTGAAAAAAAATAAGAGTTTAATAAGTTTTTTAGGAGTGTGTATCATGTTGTTTTCTTTTTGTTTCCAGGGAAATGTACAGGCAGATGTAAATACTGTTCAATCCGGAAAAATAAAATCAGGAAACGTAACGGTATGGGAAGTAGGCAATGTAGAGAAAGTGTTAGCTGATGTAGAGCGCTTGAATTTAAATACGGTGAATGTACCGGTCCAAGTTGATATTCCGAATGTGAATTCTGCTAATATGGTAATTAATCAGGCGCAAAAGAAACAAGCTATTATTTTAATTCAAGAATTATTAAAGCGTAATATTCAAGTTATAGTGGAACCATTCCCATTTATTCAGCAAGGAAATATTGGAGAAACAGAGTGGAACCCTAGTAATATTAACGATTTCTTCTGGAATTGGAAAACGGTTGTTTTACAAGATATTTTTAATTCCATTACAAGTAAGTATAATATTTATGGGCTGAAAATCGCTTCTAATTTCGTGAATATGGAATATGCAGAAGGATACTGGAGCGATACAATTGATTTTGTTCGTAAACAGTATAAAGGAAATGTTTTGTATCAAATGAATTGGTGGTTAACTGCAAGCTTTGATCCTTCTTTTGAGGCGAAATTTAAAGAGAAAATAAATCGTCCGTATTTAAAAAAGGTGGACATTGTAAGTATTGATAGTTGGTTTGAAGTTTCAGGAAAAAGAAATCCATCATACGAAGAAGTAAAACAAAGCTTATTTGCGACGACAGTATACAATCGTGGCCAAAATGTCATTCAGCAACTTGAGACATTACATAAAACAACTGGAAAGCCAGTTTATTTTGGTGGATTTAATGTGCCAGCACGTGAACTTGGACTACAAAGCCCGTGGAACCCAGATGTTACGAATGTGTTTTCGAAAGATGTACAACTTAACGGGTGGCGTGCTTACCGAGATGTATTAGAAGCGAAGCCATATTTTAAAGGTTTTTCAATTTGGTTTATCGGATCTAATGATAGTAATCATTCATATCAAATACATAGTAAAGAAGCAGAGACAGTTATTAATGGCTGGTATCGAAAATAAATTTTATAAAATAGGTAAGTTTTAGAATCTATTACATATATTTTAGTGAAAGGCCTTTCACCATCTTATCACCTAGGGGGCAATCATAATGAAATTTTTGTCATACCTTACAGTAATTTTGGTGATTCTTGGCGGTTTGAATTGGTTGTTTGTGGCGTTAGATTATAATGTAGTTGAGAAATGGTTTGGTTCTATGCCGGCGCTTGTGGATACTATTTATTGGCTCTTTGGTCTTTCAGCTATTTATCAAATTTTCGATCGGTTCTTTACGAGTAAGTAGCTATTATACTTAATTACTAGAGTGTTAAGTACGATTATGTACTTAACACTTTTTTGTATGTTTATAAAAAGCAGGGTGCACATGCAAGCGATTCCATTGCGTCTTGCACCGTAATAACGGAAAACAAATTGACCGTGTATTGTATATAGGTTATAATTCAGAAAGTTTAAAAAATAATAAAAATGAGAAATAGGGAGGTTATCTGGGTGATGGAGAGAGTGTATAATTTTTCAGCAGGACCATCTATACTCCCTTTGCCAGTTTTAGAGAAAGTGCAAAAGGAGCTTGTAAATTATAACGGGACAGGCATGTCTGTTATGGAAATGAGCCATAGATCTTCTTATTTCCAAAGTATTATTGATGAAGCAAGTAGCTTACTTCGTGAATTAATGAACATTCCTGATGAGTATGAAGTTTTATTTTTACAGGGCGGTGCGTCATTACAATTTTCTATGATACCGTTAAATTTAATGAGTACGTATAAAAAAGCTGGGTACGTACTGACAGGTTCATGGTCTAAAAAGGCGCTGCAAGAAGCCGGAAAAGTAGGAGAAGTACAAGTGATTGCTTCTTCTGAAAAAGAGAAGTTTACTACAATTCCTAAAATGGATGATTTACCAAATGATGAAGAACTAGATTATGTACATATTACAACGAACAATACAATTGAGGGGACAAAATATGTGGATATTCCACATTTAGAAAGAGTGCCGCTCGTTGCGGATATGTCCTCAAATATTTTATCAGAACAATATGATGTTACGAAGTTTGGTCTCATATATGCGGGTGCGCAAAAGAATTTAGGGCCAGCGGGTTTAACGATTGTAATTATAAAAAGAGATTTAATTGGCAGTGCAAATAGTACTTGTCCTACGATGTTAAACTATGAAACTTACAGTAAAAATAACTCCCTATATAATACACCGCCAACCTTTAGTATTTATGTAGCAAAACTTGTACTAGAGTGGTTGAAAGAACAAGGCGGGGTATCTGCGATTGAAGAACAAAATAGAATGAAATCTTCACTTCTTTACAATTTTTTAGATGAATCTAAATTGTTTACTTCACCAGTTGATCCCACGTATCGGTCACTTATGAATATTCCGTTTACAACACCGTCAGAGGAGCTTAACAATCAGTTTTTACAAAAATCGAAAGAGCGCGGTTTCGTTACGCTAAAGGGACATCGTTCAGTCGGCGGTATGCGCGCTAGTGTTTACAATGCGATGCCAACCCAAGGTGTACAAGAATTAGTAGACTATATGAAGGAATTTGAGCTTGAAAATAGATAGGGAGATGGGGATATGTTTCGTGTTCAGACGTTAAATCAAATTGCCGAAAAGGGTTTGCAAATTTTTGATGGGAATCGCTATGAAATTGGAGACAAAGTAGGTCATCCAGATGGTATTTTACTTCGAAGCTATTCTTTACATGAAGAAGAGTTTTCAGAAGATTTAAAGGCAATTGCAAGAGCTGGTGCCGGTGTAAATAATATTCCTGTTGAGCGTTGTACGGAAAAAGGGATTGTAGTATTTAATACGCCAGGGGCTAATGCGAATGCAGTGAAGGAACTTATTATCGCAAGCCTTATTATGTCTTCCCGTAATATTATAAACGGAGTGAGCTGGACGAAAGAGTTGGATGGAGAAGAAGTACCACAGCTTGTTGAAGCTGGGAAGAAGCAATTCGTTGGGTCAGAAATTGCAGGGAAACGTTTAGGTGTTATCGGTCTTGGCGCAATCGGTGCTTTAGTTGCGAACGATGCGTTAGCTTTAGGGATGGACGTTGTCGGATACGATCCGTATATATCTGTTGAAACAGCATGGCGTCTTTCTACGCAAGTACAAAGAGCGTTTAGCTTAGATGAAATTTTTGCAACTTGTGATTATATTACACTGCATATTCCACTTACGAATCAAACGAAGGGGATTGTTGGTGAACACGTTATAGAGACGATGAAAAAAGGAATGCGTCTATTCAATTTCTCAAGAGGAGAACTTGTAGATGAAAATGCTCTTCAAAAAGCGTTAGAAGAAGATATTATTACACATTACGTAACAGATTTCCCGAATGAAAATGTTATAAAGATGAAAAATGTAACAGCGACGCCTCACCTTGGTGCATCTACGTCTGAGTCTGAAGAGAATTGTGCAGTAATGGCAGCTCGTCAATTACGTGAATATTTAGAGACAGGTAATATTCGTAATTCAGTAAACTATCCAAACGTAGAGCTTCCTTACATTGGAAAAAAACGAATTACAATTATGCATCAAAATGTACCAAACATGGTAGGACAAATTACAAGATGTTTAGCAGAACATCATATTAATATTGCGGATATGATTAATCGTAGTAAACATTCTTGGGCGTACACAATGATTGATATTGATAATGGTATTGATGATATAATTAAAGAGAATATTGTGGAAAATATACGGAAAATTACAGGTGTTGTAGCAGTTCGAATGATTGTGTAAAGGAGAGAGAAATTTGGCAAATATCCGACCGTTTCGGGCCATCCGCCCAGTAGAAGAAAAAGCAGTGCAAGTTGCAGCTTTACCTTACGATGTATTAAATAGTGAAGAAGCAAGAGAAGTTGTAAAAGGGAATCCATATTCTTTCTTACACGTTGATAAAGCCGAAATTGATTTAGATCCAGCACTTTCACCGTACGATGATCGCGTATATGAAAAAGCGGGTGAAAATTTAAAGCAATTTATACAAGAAGAAGTGTTCGTTCAAGATGAGGAGCCAGCGCTTTACATTTATGAACTGACGATGCAAGGAAGAACACAGTCAGGCCTTGTCGTTTGTACATCGATTGACGAGTATGAAGATGATACAATTAAAAAACATGAAAGAACGCGTCATGAAAAAGAACTTGATCGTATTCGCCACGTAGATGTGTGTGACGCAAATACGGGGCCAATCTTTTTAACGTATCGTACAAAAGAAGAGGTGAAACGTTTCATTGCAAGCTGGAAAGAAGAACATGCGCCAATCTATAAATTTACAGCAGAAGATGGTGTTAGGCATGTTGCGTGGAAGATTGCAGATGAAGAAGTAATTGCAAATTTAGTAAACGCATTTGAAGATATTCCTAGTCTTTACATTGCAGATGGACATCACCGCTCTGCATCAGCTGCAAAAGTAGGGCTAATGCGAAGAGAACAATATCCGAATTACACAGGAGAAGAGGAATTCAATTTCTTCCTATCTGTTTTATTCCCTCATGATGAATTATCAATTTGGGACTATAACCGGGTTGTGAAAGATTTAAATGGTTTATCAGTCGAGCAGTTTTTAAAGCAAATTACGCAGTACTTCTATGTAGAAGAAGCAAATGGTTCTCCGTATAAACCAAATGAACCAAAATCATTTGGCATGTATGTAAACGAGAAGTGGTATAAGCTCACTGTGAAAGAGGAAACGTTTGATGCGAATGATCTCGTTAAAGGTTTAGATGTATCTATTCTGCAAGATCATTTATTAAGCCAAGTACTTGAAATACATGATCCACGATCTGATTCACGCATTGATTTTGTCGGAGGAATCCGCGGATTAGAAGAATTAGAACGCCTTGTAAATAGCGGTGAATATAAAGCAGCGTTTTCATTATATCCGACATCAATGGAAGCTTTATTAGCAATCGCAGACGCAGGGGAAGTTATGCCGCCAAAATCAACGTGGTTTGAACCGAAACTGCGCAGTGGGTTGTTTGTTCATTCGTTAAAGTAAATATAGACTTCTACAGTTTGGAAAAACCGAAATGATTTTTAATTTCGGTTTTTCTTTTGTAACAAATGGAACGTCAGTTTAATTAATTGTGGACTGTTTTTGAGGAGGGGTATCGATGAAATTGCAAGTAGGCGAAAAAATCACCTTTGAGCGAACTTTTACAAAAGAAGATGTTGTTTTATTTACAGAAGTATCTAAAGATGAAGGTGTTCATCATGTCACACCAGATGAGCAGGGGAGATTTGTTGTACAAGGGCTGTTAACATCAACGCTGCCTACAAAAATTGGCGGTGACTATAACGTACTAGCTCGCAAGATGGATTTTGAATTTTTACGTCCTGTTTTTAGCGGTGATACAATTCGTTGTGACGTAACTATTGAACAATTTGAACCCGATGAAAAACATCGTACAAAAATTATTGCGATGTTTACATGTAGGAATCAAGTTGGAAAAGAAGTGTTGAAGGGGAGTTTTTCTGGGAGTATTCTTTAAATTGGTAGGAAAAGGAATTAATGAAAAGATGTAATCATTCAATGGGGGAATTGGAAACAAAAATACACCTAGTTAATAGGTGTATTTTTTAGACGTGAAAACCACATATGTATTGGAGATTTCTCTCGGGTACAGTGTATCACAATAGAAATCATGTATATACATAATATTCTTTACATCGAATGGTTTTCTTGTGAATATATAGAAACAGTAATCTAAATAGATTTTAATTTTGTTAACTTACACACCTGTACCATGTTCAGAATTAGCAGGGGCGCCGCCATAATCTCCAACGCTTTCTAATTGAGGAGCAGGGAAATGTGTATGCCCTTCTTGCTTAGGAGCCCCACCGGTGTCACCGATGTTTAATGCAGGAGCGCCTCCAGTATGTCCGTCAGATAAAGAAGGTGCTGGTGGGGAAGGGAAGTGAGTATGTCCAGCTTGGCTTGTGAAACCTGCATTTAATCCAAATGCAGCAATACCCGTAAATGCAATACCTAAAGCGATTTTACCAATTGTTTTTTTCATTTCTTTAACCCTCTTTCATTTGATTTTTTTGCTACTGTACTATTAAAAAAGTATAAGCTTGCTTTCTCATGTTGTTGTTTGTTATAAAACGCAAGAGCTAGTTTTTCAAGATACTCAGAAACATAGATATATAAAGATTCTTTATTGAAGTATTCAATTCCTTCTAAAACAATCGGCTCAATTTTGTCTAATTCAGTTTGATTCGTGAAAGCTTCTAATATAGCAAAGTGATGTTTGTGCTCTTCATTACCAAGTTCAGAAATAAGTTGTTTCCCTATTTTAATGTAGTGGTTTGCTTTGTCTATAAGTCCTAATTTTTCATGTTCTTGTGCAAGTAAGAATATAGCTTTGTAGTGAGATGGGATTTTTTCAACAACTTGTGTCAAGTGACGAATCGCTTCTTCAGAAAGATTCTGGCTAGCATATAGATGACCTAGATTACCGCGCACATACAGTTGTAATGATTCTTCATTTAATTTTTGGAGAATATCTAACGCTTTGTTATAGCTTTCCTCAGCTTGTTCAAAGTGTCCTACGTCTACATAAGAAGCACCAAGTACACTTAAACAGGATGAAATATTTCTTTCACATCCGTGTTGCATTTCAAAAATTTCTAATGCTTTAGAAGCGTTTACAATCGCAAAACTTGGTTGTTGTTGGTGACAATGATAAGCAGCGTATCGGTAATAGAAATCAGCTTGTTCAATTTGACTGTGT
Organism: Bacillus sp. FSL P2-0099; assembly: GCF_038007445.1. Taxonomy (NCBI): domain Bacteria; kingdom Bacillati; phylum Bacillota; class Bacilli; order Caryophanales; family Bacillaceae; genus Bacillus; species Bacillus sp. FSL P2-0099. The sequence continues at coordinate 3,125,991 of NZ_JBBOXE010000001.1, read as the reverse complement.
CCGGATAGAAGTGCCTGTGCTTTTAAGAAATATTCTTCTGCTTCTTGATAATGATTAATTGCTGCAAAATGAATCGCTTTATAATAATGATATAGATAAGATAAGTGTTTATCTTCTGGTTTTTCCTGGTCTTCTATGATTTGAAAACTATCTTTCGTGATTGATAGTCCATCTGTCAGAGCTGTATGTCGGAACTGGAGTAATGCGTAATATAAGTGATAAAGTGGAATCGTTTCTGTTTCTTTCAAAAGCATTTCTTCATGTTCTTTTTTAGCTTCTTGAAACTGAATTTGTGCAATCTTAACGTTTTGCGTTAAGATTGCATGGTACCAAGCTTCTAAATGTTTTGTTGTATATGTATGTCCCTTTAATGAAATGTTCATATTAGCCCCCTTGTATATTTTTCTATATAATTGTAACTATAATGGTAACACAATTAAAAGTAATTATATGGAATTTTTTCTTGATAAATAATATTCTGAATTTTTTAAAAAAATAAACCTGTCAATCCTTGTGTTTTTATGATGTTGTCCATGTTTTTGGGGGAAAGGGATCACAATTGACTATAGAATCTTAATAAAATGATGTCACATGCACAGTACTAAAATAAAAGTTGAGAAAGTATGCATGAGGTGTCAATAGGATGAAAAGATAAACCTCCTAGTTACATAGTGAAGTGAACCCCGAAAACGGGACACCTATCAAAACACCTAAACCATCTGTTCCCTAAATTCTTTAGGGGATAGGTGGTTTAATTTTTCTTGAATTCGCACACAATTGTAGTAATGAATGTATTCTAGCACAATCTTTCGCACAGTTGTGTTGGATACTTTTGTTATCTTTTGTGAGTAGAAAGCTTCACTTTTTAAATGACCAAAGAAGCTTTCCATGACGGCATTATCATGGCAATTTCCTCTCCGGGACATGCTGGTGATAATGCCGTTTTCTTTGGCACATGCTTGAAATTCCTTCGCTGTATAATACTCCCTTGATCTGAGTGAAGGATCACATCTTTTATTTTTCTTCCTCGCATTGCTTGTTTTAATGTCTTCATCGCTAATGTTAGTGTTTGTGACTCACTGATGACATAACTAATAATTTCACGATTAAAGGCATCCATAATCGTCGATAAATACAAGGTACGCTCTCCAAATAATAAGTAAGTCACATCTGTGAACCACTTTTCATTTGGGGCTGATGCTTCAAATTGACGCTCCAATCGATGAGGAGCTACCACTGGTTCCGCACCATTCATATATTTCTTTTTCTTTCGACGCACTTTTGAGAGTATATGATATTGTCTCATAATCCGTAATACTTTTTTATGATTCACACACAGTCCCATTTTTCGAAGAGTGGCGGTCACTCTTCGATATCCATACCGCAATTTATGCCTAAGGCAGATTTTCTTTACTTTCTCTTCTATCTCGTCTTTAGGGCGTTCGGCTATCTGTAACCAACGATAAAATGAGGAACGTGGTAACTCTAATACTTTACACAGTTCTTGTACGGTTATTTTTGTTTTTAATTCATTCCATAGGGTAATAACGGTATGTGGTTTCAGCTCCTTAGGGTAATAACGGTATGTGGTTTCAGCTCCTTTCGATTTCCAGATACTTTCCCCATACAAGTAATTTTGTTTTTAAATGTTTATTTTCTAATCGTAGCTGTTCCAATTCACTTAGCTCTTTTGACCCTTTTCCATAAGAATATTGTTTTCCTACAGGTTGTTGAAAACGATATGTTTGATCTGTACGATACCATTTCATCCATGTCTTAATTTGGGAAACATTTTTAATGCCGAGTGTCTCCATAATGGTACGATTTGAATAACCATCCTTTTTCATCTCAATCACTTTCCACTTTATTTCTTCTGGGTAATGAACTCTTGTCTTCAAACGAAAAACACCTCCATTGAATTTGCATACTTAGTATGCGAATTCAGGAGGTGTTTTTTTCATGTACCACTATTCGGGTTCACTTCATAGCTAGGGGGTTTATGTTAAATAGTCTCACCGTGAGCTTCTAGTTTCGGAGCAGGGAAATGTTCGTGTCCTTCAAGCTTAGGAGCGCCGCCAGTATCGCCACGTGAATCTAATTTAGGAGCAGGCGTATCACCACCATTTAAAACAGGGCCGCCAGTATGACCATGATTTTCTATTTTCGGAGCAGGAGGTCTACCATGATCATAAGCAGGAGCCCATGAATCTCCATGTGAATCTAATTTAGGAGCAGGAAGATCCCCATGTCCCTCTAATTTCGGGGCAGGAAGATCAGCATGGCTCTCTTGTTTAGGAGCAGGAAGATCCCCATGTCCCTCTAATTTCGGGGCAGGAAGATCAGCATGGCCCTCTTGTTTAGGAGCAGGAAGATCCCCATGTCCCTCTAATTTCGGGGCAGGAAGATCAGCATGGCTCTCTTGTTTAGGAGCAGGAAAATCCCCATGTCCCTCTAATTTCGGGGCAGGAAGATCAGCATGGCTCTCTTGTTTAGGAGCAGGAAAATCCCCATGTCCCTCTAATTTCGGGGCAGGAAGATCAGCATGGCTCTCTTGTTTAGGAGCAGGAAAATCCCCGTGTGCAGCCTTTACAACGCCGCCATCCCCAATATTTATACCAAAAAGACCAAAGCTAAACACTGATAACCCTACAACAGCTGTACTAATTTTTCTTTTCAATCTATATCTCTCCTTTTATTATGTTTTTTCATTTTGTCTAAACGTGATAGAGAAAATGAAACGAATCGTAAAAAATCACCAATTATATTACGATATACGAATAATTCTGTGTAATATTTTGTAAAACCTCCTTGGAATTTGAATTTTTTGAAAATAAAATTCGACATAGTTCATTTTTAAATTAGTTGAATAGATTTTGATTGAGTTTTTATAAAGCGATTCGCTAACTTTAGGACTGAAAGCAGCTCTAAATTTCTATATACCGTGCTCATAAGGTTATTTTAGCTTTGAATTAAATTAACTATTATAATCCGAGAATTTAATTCTCTTGCTGTATATTTAAAAATTACAGTATGCAACATTGTATGAAAAAGATGGTTGCTATTTTTCGTAATTTGTAACTGTAATGGTTACATGTTGGTTGTATCCAATCTAAAAATATAATCATCATGAATGGAGAGGCTATATATAGATGTGGTTCTAGAATAAAGTTGAATGAATATCTTATATTAAAATAAAGAAAGTCCACTGTTTAATTTGAATATTCTACGATGTAATGGTGAGGATTTATCCGTCATTAACGGGCAGTAAAACTCAGACCTCGAAATTTAGCGAATGAGAGAAAGTTAAATGGGAGTCGGGCTAACGGAAAAAGCCCGATTGGTGAGGGTTAATAAGAAGTGGGAGGTGGCCCCACTTCTTTATTCCACGCCACTCTCTAAAATAGAGAAAGACTCATTTTCACAATTAATTTCTGCCATCGCACCGTAAGGTAAAATAAACTTTGGTTCGGTATGGCCAAAATTTAAATTATAAAGAATCGGCAAATCTTCTAAGTTATGTTCTTTCATAACTTTCAATATTTCGTGTTTATATTCTTCATAATATGTTTCGTCTTTTGGTTTACCAAAAATAATGCCCTTTGCTTTTTGCAGAATGCCTTGCGCTGCGTAATTTCGTAACCAATACTTTATATAACTTGGTTCTGGATGATCTTCAGAGGTTTCAAAGAAAAGGATACTATTCTCCCAATGTTTTTTCTCAGGCCAAAGTTCCGTTCCTTTTGCAAATTCCAGTACTTCTATACAACCACCAATTAAACGCCCTTGTACAGTGATAGAGCCTTGAAGTAGCTCATATCCGTTGTTTTGTTGCATTGTACGCCTTTTATCTTTATTTATCTCTATCCATTCTAAACGCTCACTCGTCCATTGATGAGCTGGTTCAATCTCGCCAATATTCTCATTTGAAAAGAGAGTTCGATTTACCATTTCAATTGTATATGGATCCATCTCTAAATTTTCGGCAAAATCGGTTAAAATTGCTGGACCGTAAAAAGAGGAGATTCCTGCTTTATGACAAAACAAATGTGAAACGGTAACGTCAGAGTATCCCATAAAAATTTTCGGGTTTTCACGTATCGCATTAAAATCCATATAAGGAAGTAAACGGATGCTATCTTCACCGCCAATATTCGCAATAATGGCTTTCACGCGCGTATCTTTAAATGCTGTCATTAAATCTTCCGCACGAGCCTCTGGGGTGTTATAAATGAATTCGCTGCCTTTTAAACTATTTGGCATTGGGACAACTTTCAGACCGAAAACTTCTTCTAATCTTTTTACTCCTTGTTCATATCGCCATCTTATCTCAGAATCACCTGCTCCTCCCCACGAAGGACTTACTGTTGCCACAATATCTCCTGCCTGTAATCTCTTTGGTTTTATTAACATTTTAACTCCGCTCCTACATAATGTAATGGACTACGATTATACAAACTGTAGCATTGAAAAAATATGATGCATCACATTAATTTCTTCGTTATCAATCCGTTTACCTGCTGGTATTCAAGAATTTAGCACTCGTGTTGAATATAGGAATAATCGATTTATATTTGAAAATTACAGTATGCAACATTGCATAAGAAAGATGGTTGCTATTTTATATAACCTGTAACTATAATAGTTACAGGTTGGTCGTATCCAATCAAAAAAATATAATCATCATGAATGGAGAGGTTACATATGGGTATGAAAAAAATAATTTTAGCAGGTGCTTTAGGGATCGCAGCATTATCAGGAACGAATTTACCAGGATTAGAACTATCAAAAGCGAGTGCCGCTTCTATTGAATCGAATTTCTCGACGTTAGAAGGGCGAGTAGTAGAAGTAGATAACGGTGTAATTGTCGTAAAATCTAAGCAATATGAGGAGCCTGTAAGTGTATATATAGATTCCCTTTCAAATGTGAAAGTAGGGGATGAGGTTAAAGCTACTGGATCTATGATGCGTAATTTTACTGAATATATGATTGCAAATACAGTTGAAAATACGTCAAATAAATTAGGTATGCACATGAAAGAAGATGGTTCTCCTGATTATGTAATTGGGGAAGTATCAAAAGTAGGAACGATGGAAGATGAAGGAGATAGTTCTACTAAATATGTCGTAGTTGAGTATCCATCGCTAAACGGGAAAAAAGATATTATTGATGTTTTCTTAACGAAGGAACAAGTATTTAATACAGGTGAGAAAGTAAAAATTGATATGAAGTATGTAGGATGGGGCGGAATTTCTATTAACTACAACACAACGGATCATATCGAAAAAGTTCATGAAGTAAAGAGCAACGTTGAAAATAATGAGGATGTATGGATCTGGTCTTAATAAGGCGAGTATAAGTCGTTATTTGCAATTTACTCCAAACAATAAATGTAAAAACTAAATGTATCATGCAGTACCCATCGAATGATCATATGTATGACAATTCGATGGGTACTTTTTTGTTTTATGTTTTTTTGAGAATAACGGATTTCCGATTAGAATATGATGTTAATACTGGAGCGAAGGTGAAAAAAACAATATGGAAAGAGGTGTTTAAGGGTGGAGCAAGATGAGGTTTATTTAAGAGCTAAAAAAAGGGTAGAGAATTTACAAGCGTTTTATATTCATTTAACGGTTTATATACTAGTGAACTTAATGCTTTTTATTATAAATATAAGCTCTGATTCAAGTAAATTATGGTTTTTATATCCACTTGCAGGTTGGGGGATCGGTATCGTTATACACGGTTTGACAACTTTTCCAGTTGGGATATTCGGAAAAGAGTGGGAAGAACGAAAGATTAAAGAATATATGGAGAAAGATAAGTAAATTTATTTCTGGAATGTATGAATATAAATCTCTTTGATCAAATGTTTGATGCGAAGTCTATTCTATAGCTTCGCCTATTTGTTTTGTATTCGAAGTTTGTGCGAGTGAGTGTTCCTATTCATTTTTTTAGCATCAACTGCATGTGAAATCAAAACTTTACTTGTAGTACATAATAAATAATGTTGTTTTACTGTTTTAATTACATGTGGATATAGGATGAAGTTGATTTATTACCCTATATTAAAATAAAAATAAACCACTGTTCGATTTGAATATTCCACGATATAATGGTGAGAGTTTATGGCAGAATAAATATTTACATAAGAAGTGAGGTACGGTATGAAAAAAAGAACGACAGACATTATTTTTATTATTATTGGTGCATTTCTTTTTGCGTTAGGTGTGAATTTGTTTGTTATTCCGAACGAGTTTGGTGAGGGCGGGGTAACAGGTATCACGATTATTACGTACTATTTATTTGAATGGTCACCAGGCTTAGTTAACTTAATTTTAAATGCGATTTTGTTAATAGCTGGTTATAAATTTTTAAATAAGATTACAACAATTTATACGATTATCGCTGTAGTTACGAACTCGCTATTCCTTCATTTAACAGAAGGTTGGACGATTGCTTCGGATGAAATGCTTGTAAATGCCATTTTCGGAGGAATATTTATTGGGTGCGGGATTGGTCTTATTATTCGTGTTGGCGGAACAACAGCAGGTACTACCATCTTAGCAAGGATGACGCATAAATATTTAGGATGGAGCATTAGCTATGGTTTACTGTTCTTCGATTTAATTGTTGCGTTTTCATCTTATTTCATCATTGGTGCAGAAAAACTGATGATAACAATTATTATGCTATATGTAGCAACGAAAGTGATGGAGTTTGTAATTGAAGGTTTAAATCCGAAGAAAGCCATTACGATTATTTCTGATAACCCGAATGAAATTGCCGGGAAGGTAACTACCTTAATGGGCAGAGGGGTTACTGTGTACTCAGGTCATGGCTATTACACGAAAACGCCGAAGGAAATTCTTTATATTGTTATTAATAAGCAAGAAGTAGTGAAGCTAAAACGGATTGTTCAAACTACGGATCCGGCTGCGTTCATCGCTATACACGATGTTCGTGATGTGTTCGGAGAAGGATTTGTTGATATTTCTAAAGCTTAGTAAGAGTTAGAATTAGTTTTTAAAAAGGCAGAAAATGAGCAATATTTTTTATTGAAATAATCTTAATGCGAAAATATGAGAATCTATTTTGATCACTTAATTATCAAGACCTAAATTTTTAAAAACAAATAAATTCAAGGACATTATATATTTTATATGACTAATATGTAATGTCCTTTCTTATTCCACAATGATACCCGTTTGTTGACGATTAATTTTCATTATGCTTTTTGTGCCGAGTCCAATGCTTTTTTTAATTCGTCTGGTTTTTGAGTGCCGATTACCACTGTGTTATATTTCAACTTTAACTCTATACCTTTCTTTCCATTCATGTTATAGGCCGTTTCACCCTTAAGGTTAAAACGAATTCCCCATCCTCCGAATCTTTTTAGTGGACTGTAAGTAATGCTTTCATAGTGACATATATTTTTGAAAAGGTACTGTTTATATTGAAAATGAAAAGGAACAAAACGAACATAAAGACCTTTTTCACGGACTTCTATAATCAGTTTCAATACCCCAAGCATTAATACAGGAAAGGCAATCCCAAAAAACAACCACAAAGCAATTAACACACCATTGGGAGCTGGTTTATCTCCAAACGGGGTATCAAGGATAATTTGTTGAATGAATCCATACCACATCAGTGCTGCGATCCCAAATATGAGTATCCATACCCAAATTTGTTGTGGTCGCTGAACCTCACGAAAGATAATACGTTCTTGTTGTTTCATTAATAATTGTCACCTCCTAAATGATTTATTACAGGGAATCCTTTTTGATCCAGTAATATGTATCCTTTGTTGTTATTCTCTATGAGAACCTCTTGTACTCTCATAGCACTTCACCCCTAAAAAAATTAACGCTCAGTCTAAAGACCTCACAACGCTTTCCGTTATGAGATACGTTAGCTACCTAAATTATACAAACTCTTCAGAATTCAGTATATATATAGTTTTATTTTTATTATCTGTATAAGTAATCTAATGTTTATAAGAAAAGAGGATATATACTCATATATTGAACGTAATATCCTCTTCTTAGTTTAGTCTATTTAAAATCTATTTCAAAATGGATTCTTTTTATTTATCGTAAAATATTGGCTTGTAGGTATTATTTATGAACCTTTATTCCAAAGCTACATTATCATACGATCTGTTGTACTGTATTGCGGTTCTAATGCGTAGTATCTTTGATAACCTCAATAATTTCACGTAATGGATTTTAAAATTTAGCTCATTGCCATGAAAAAATTAATGCTGTAATTGTTTTTCTTTTTCTTGCAAAAAATCCAATTGTTTCTTAATGTAAGGATGTAGAAGGATGAACAAGAGAGGGTTTAATGAAGATGATACATATTTTATTAGCTGATGATGATAAACATATTAGAGAGTTATTGCATTACCATTTACAAAAAGAGGGGTTTAAAGTTTTTGAAGCGGAAGATGGAAAGGTAGCGCAAGGCGTTTTAGAGAAAGAAAATATTCATCTTGCGATAGTAGACATTATGATGCCGTTTGTTGATGGCTATACGTTATGCGAAGAAATCCGGAAGTATCATGATATACCTGTTATTTTATTAACTGCAAAAGATCAGCTAGTAGATAAAGAAAAAGGATTCATTTCTGGTACGGACGATTATATTGTAAAACCGTTTGAGCCAGCTGAAGTCATTTTCCGTATGAAAGCATTATTGCGTCGTTATCAAATGCTGAGTGCTGATATTATTACGCTGCACGGTACAACAATTGACCGAAAAGGGTTTGAAGTGAAGTGTAACGGTCAGACGATTTTGCTTCCATTAAAGGAATTTGAATTATTATCACAACTTGCTAGTTATCCTGGAAGAACATTCTCGAGAGAAGAATTAATTGAATTAGTATGGGGAATGGATTTTGAAGGAGATGAACGAACAGTTGACGTTCATGTGAAGAGGCTACGAGATCGTTTTTCAAAACGAACAGATGATTTTCAAATTACGACAGTACGCGGACTCGGTTATAAGTTGGAGTTGAAATAAAATGAAATCACTATATTCTAGATTTGTTTTTATGACAGTCGGTATTATGCTTCTTAGTAGTATTATCGGTTTTTTATTAACGAACGTATATTATCAAGTGAAGTTAAAACCGTACAATAGTGAAAAGATTTTAATGTATGCTAAAGAAGTAAAATCATTATACGAAAAGCAAAGTGAAGAGAATAAAGAGGCATACTTACAGTCTATTGCGAAGTTAGGGTATGAAATTTATATTGTAGATGACGAAAATCATGGAAAGCGTATTGGGAATGCGTTTCGTAAGATAACAATTAGTGATGATACCGTTCATAAAGTATTGCAAGGTGAGACGTTTAATGGCGTTTCCACATATCCAACGCGCCTCTTTATTACAGGATTTTTCGATAATGAATTAATTAATAGTGTCGGTGTACCGCTAAAACACGATGATAAACAGTACGCTTTATTCATTCGCCCTGATATTCAGCAACAATTTGGTGAAATGAGAATTTTTCTAGCGGTATTACTTGGTTTCATCGTTGTATTAAGTATCATTTTTATAGCGATCGCAGCAGGGTATATTGTTCGTCCTATTCGAACATTTACGAAAGCGACTCAAAAGATTGCAAGTGGTGAATATGATATCGAATTAGATGAAAATCGAAAAGATGAAATTGGTACGCTAGCAACTAATTTTCAAAAGATGACGAAGAGTATTAAAGAATTAGATCAAATGAGACAAGAGTTCGTTTCTAACGTTTCTCATGAATTCCAATCTCCACTTTCTTCGATACAAGGTTTTTCGAAAACATTACAATCGGAGAATATGAGTGAAGAGGAAAGAAAACGTTACTTGAAAATTATTGAGGGTGAAAGTAAGCGGATGTCTAGTTTATGTAAACAGTTACTTACGCTTGCTTCATTAGATAAAGAAGAGAAAGTTCTACAAATGAAAGAGTTTCACTTACAAAAGCAAATTAAAGACGTCATTTTTATGCTCGAATGGAAATGGCGGGAAAAAGATATCGCTGTTGAGTTTGATGTGCCAAACATCGTCATAAAAGGTGATGAAAACTTACTTCATCAAGTATGGAGTAATATTTTTACGAATAGCATTAAGTTTTCAAACGATGGCGGAACCGTTGAATTTGTTGTAGAAGAATTAGAATCTAGCGTTATAATCTCTATATCAGATAACGGAATTGGTATGGAAAAAGAAGAAATGGATCGTATATTTGATCGTTTTTACAAAGTAGATACAGCAAGAGCGAGAAACGTAGAAGGTAGCGGTTTAGGGTTATCAATTGTGCAGAAAATTGTTGAACTGCATCAAGGAACCGTTTCGGTATATAGTACGAAAGGGGAAGGGACGACTGTTCGGGTTGAGCTTCCGAAATAAATGGAAGAGGCTGTTTCGGAACGGCCTCTTCTTTTTGTCATTTTTTGTCGGTAAGTCGATAAAATCGAAAAATCGCTGATATAAATTTCACGTACTATCTCCCTATTATAAAGCCGCACCTTTCCCACGTTCTTCCTTAAACCGAACTCCAAAAGTATCCGCTGTAATCTCATCAGCTTCCGGTAATGAACGTAATTTCGGATGTAACAGCCATACGAGAGAAATGAATAAAATTCCGATGCTAGCGAGTGCGAAAATGAGTTGGCTACTATATACATTTGCAGTGTATCCACCAATTAAAGAACCGAACGGCATAGCGATTGTACCCATACTTCGCATGACTGAATTGATGCGTCCAAGGTATTGATTTGGAGTTGCCATTTGACTGATCGTCGCAAATAATACGTTTATCGCACCAATTGGTATCCAAGCTAAGCCGAATAAAAAAATAGATAACCATTGAAACGGTACAATCGTAGAAAGAAACCAAAAGAAAGCGCCAGCCGCAAAGCTAATAATAGAGACACGGCCAACATTACGTTTACCAACCCATGAACTGAATAGTGCTCCAATTAAACTACCGGCTGATATAGCAGCTAAAAAGAAGCCGTATAATTTCACACCACCTAAAGAATCAGCGAAAGAAGGGAGTATTGCCATCGTCATACCAATTGAAAAATTAGCGACAACTGAACCGATTAAGAATACTCTCATTAAAGAACGAAAGACGATTGAAAAGCCTTCTTTTAATTCGGAGAAATATTGTTTGACCGAAAAGGATTTGTTGCTTTCAGCAGGAAAGTCTACATTGGTTTCTGTTTGTTTCGGTATTTTTAATGAAATAAATAAAAGCGCAGTAATCGCGAATGTGAAGGAGTCGATTACATATAAAGTGATTGCGCCAAGTAGAGCGACTAATATTCCAGAAAGAGTCGTGCAAATTAAATCAATGCCTTGATACGCAAATGAAAAGAGTGAATTTCCTTTTAATAATTGTGTTTTATTCAGTAGAAGTGGTAAAGCTTTCGATTGTGCGGGATAGGCGAATTGTTCGATAAAGGATACGATGGGCATGATGATGAGTAGTAGTTGAACTGTTAATAGATCGAAGTAGTGTGTAATAGGAATAATTAATATAAGAATGCATTGCAAAACTTGTGTGATTACGAGGGTGTTTTTTATTGACCATCTATCAACGAATGGACCAGTAAGAAATTGAAGTGCAGAAGGTAATAACGTAAGAAAACCAGCTAATCCAGAATAAAAAGGATTACCACTCAGCTCATATACGAGCCACATCGCTGCTACATAATACAAACTATCTCCTATGTTTGTAAAAATTCTCCCTAAAAATAATAAGAGGAAATTCCGGTTTTTTAATACGTCCACTTTATCTACTCCTTTATAATAAATTTATTCGGTAAAATAAATTTGACCGTCTCGGTAAAAAAAATCGTATTACGATTTTTCTTCTTTTTTCACAAATCGTTGCATTGCTCGTTCGTCGATTTGCAGTGCAGTAGTAGAAATGTAATAAGATTTACTATTTGGATCTTTATCCGCGTCTTTTGTGATCTCGTTTAATTCAGACATCACTTCATAAAACTTTTTCACCCACACTTGAAATTGGTCTGGCGTGGCATCAAATTCCCAGCAGGATGAAACGTAATTCCATTCAGCTGGGTCTTCGCTTACTTTTCGTAATGTAAAAGCTTCTTCTGGTGCAGCGAGAATATGAAGTTTCGTTCTTTCCGTCATTTGTAAAAAAATTTGGCGACCTGATTCGCTTAATAATTCTAAATGAGGTAATAAATCTGCGGCAGGAGTGAAGCCTTTCGCGACAGATTGATAAAACTTTTGAACGATGCCATTTTTTTCTTCTGTATATACGATTTCTATAAAACCATTCTTTTCTAATTCTTTTAAATGATAATGAATTTTCGCCCTTGAAATGCCGAATTTCTCAGATAGTAGTTGCCCTGTATAAGGACGTTCGCATAGACGCATCATCATTTCGACTCGTAGTGGATCGCTCATTGCTTTTAGTTGGCTATAAGTAGTTAGTGTGAACATGGGCTTCAACATAATCAACTCCTCTAATTAAATTACTCGGTCAATATTATTTGACTGAATTGTATCAAGGATTTTGGTTATTTTCAATACTTTCTGAAAATTTAATTCTTCCTCTGTAATCTTCCGTTCATATTCCGTTCATATTTCTTTTTTATGATAAGTGCATAGAAAGAAAGAGGAAGGAGCGAGCGAAATGTTTTTAGCTCTGCGTGAATTGAAACAATCAAAATTAAGATACGGATTAATCGGACTTATTATGGTTTTATTATCATTTTTAGTCCTTGTTATTTCAGGATTAGCAAATGGATTATCATATGATAATGCTTCATCGATTCAAAATATGGAGGCAAATAAGTTCGTTTTAGCAGATGATGCGGAAAATAAATTACTTCGTTCACAAATTAAGAAAGATGATGTAGATAACGTAGTAAATCAAGTGGGCGAGAAAGAGGCAGTTCCGTTTCGTGTGAAAGTTTCAACGTATGAAAAGAAAGATAGTTCGAAAAAGGTTGATATCGCTATTTTCTCAAGTGAACGCGATACATTTTTAGAACCGAATATTGTAAAAGGTGAGAAGTTAGGTACAGCAAACAACGAAATGGTTGCCGATGAATCAATTAAAGAAAAAGGTATCGATATTGGGGATACAATTATTGATCCTGTTTCAAAGAAAGAATTTAAAATCGTTGGATTTACGAAAGATCAAATGTTTAGCCATACACCAGTCGTTTATGTAAATGAAGACGTATGGGGCGCTATTTCACAACCAAACCAAAAAGATTATAGTGCAATTGCGCTTAATACAGATAAAGAAATTAAAAATGCACATGTTATCGACAAAAAAGAAGTATTACAAAGTATTCCAGGATTTAAAGAAGAGCAAGGAACATTAACGATGATCATTGCGTTCTTACTTGTTATCGCTGCGTTACTAATCGGTGTATTCTTCTACGTAATTACGTTGCAAAAAACACAGCAATTAGGTGTACTAAAAGCAATCGGTACGAAAAATTCTTATTTAGCAAATAGCTTAGTCGTGCAGGCATTATTCTTATCAGTCGTTGCGATGGTAATCAGTATTGTTCTTGTACAAGGATTAGAACAAATTTTACCAGCGGGTATGCCGTTCTTATTAACAACACCGATGATTGCACAATATGCAGCAATCTTTATCGTCATTAGTATTTTAGGAACACTTATTTCGTTATATCAAGTGTTAAAAGTTGATGCATTAGAAGCAATTGGAGGCGGGATGTAATGACTTCATTATTAAAATTAGACAAAGTAAGTAAAGTGTACGGAGAAGGGAATACGGAAGTAACAGCCCTTCATCCGATGTCGCTTGATGTGAAAGCTGGAGAATTTATCGGAATCGTCGGTCCTTCTGGATCAGGGAAAAGTACGTTATTATCAATTGCGGGTGCTTTACTATCACCGTCAAAAGGGGATATTTACATTCGTGAGCAAAATATTACGAAGTTATCAGAAAAAGAAATGACAGACATTCGTTTGAAAAAAATCGGCTTCATTTTCCAGTTTGCAAATCTTGTTCCATATTTAAATGTAAAAGAACAATTGCTTTACATTGCAAAGCTAAAAAAAGAAAACAAACAAGAATCTGAAAAGCGTGCGGATCACTTGCTAGCAGCATTTGGATTATCTGAAAGAAAAACTCATTATCCAAATCAACTATCGGGCGGGGAAAAACAAAGGGTAGCAATCACTCGTGCTTTCATGAACAACCCAGATTTAATATTAGCGGATGAACCAACTGCAAGCTTAGACTCAAAACGCGCACGTGAAGTCGTGGAAATGATGAAACGTGAAGTGAAAGAAAGTCAAAAAGCAGCAATTATGATTACGCATGATGAAAGAATGCTTGATGTATGTGATCGTATATTGACGCTTAGAGATGGAAAGTTAATATAAAGAAAAAAGGCCAACCGTACATATATGTGCGGTTGGCCTTTGTATGATTATTTTAAAATAGATATAATGGCTTTATTTTGAGAATAACGTTTTAATTTTATTGCGTGTTACTAATAAAATTCCACCTAGAATAGATAACATACCTAAAGCCATATTACTTGATTGCTCACTACCAGCGTTAGGAAGTTCTTTAGCATTGTTTTTCGCTGGAACAGTAGAAGGTGTAGTAGTGTTATTATTCACTGTCGTTTGTTTAGGTTGTGATACTTCATTAATTTTGTTATCTACATTTTGCTTTGTTGTATGTAACTCAGCTAATTTGTCATCAATTTTTTTCTCAGTATGTTTAAAGTCGTTTATTTTAATATCTAAGTCTTGTTTTTTCTTTGATAAATCATCTGAAACAGTTTGTTTCGCTTGTTTCATTTCGTTTATTTTATTTAGTAAATCTTGTCTAGCTTCTTGTAATTCAGCAAGTTTGTTTTTTACATCTTGTTTAGCTAGTTCTAAGTTAGCGGAAAGACTATCTAAATTGCCTTTAATTTTCTTCAGTTCCTCTAACGTGTTACCTGTATTCGGCTTATTTTCTTTAATTTCAGCTAGTTTGTCCTCAGCAGTTTGTTTCGCTTTCTTTAACTCAATTAATTTTTCATCTACTTGTTTTTTAACTTCCTTAAGTTCATTAACCTTCTGATCGATGTTTTCTTTATGCTGCTTAATTTCATTCACTTTTTCATCAACACTTTGTTTATGTTCTTTAATCTCATTAACCTTTTCATCAACAGTTTGCTTATGCTCTTTAATTTCAGCAACTTTATCTTCTACTTGTTTTTTATGCTCTTTAATTTCAGCGATTTTATCTTCGGCGATTTGTTTGTCTTGCTGAAGTTTTGCATCTAACTCTTGTTTATGTTGTTTAATCTCGCCAATTTTTTCATCTGCAACTTGTTTACGTTCATGTAGTTCATTAACCTTTGTATCAACATTTTCCTTAACTTGGTTAAGTTCATTTAATGTTTGATCCACATTTTCTTTGTGTTGCTGTAATTTCGCATCTAACTCTTGTCTATGTTGCTTAATTTCAGCTAAGCGATCTCCCGTACTTTGCTGGGGAGTAGCATCAGTTACTTCCGCATGAGCAGAGTTTGCGCCAGCAATCATTGCTAAAGCTAGTGTAGACGCAGCGATTGTTTGTTTTGTTTTCATATTTTTGTACCTCTTTTCTTTCATATGCATGAGCTGTTTTGTGTAAAATTGAGCATATAGAAGTAGATTATTTTATTATTATATACCATGTTCGGCGCCTAGAGGAAGTATTTGCATAATAATCTATGATTATGTGATTCTTATAGTCTTTTATTTTGGGATAGGGGACAAATCTTCAGCAAGATGAACAATTTCTTCTATAGTAGATTTCACATCTTTACTATCGCGAATAACAAACAAATAATCAGCCTCATTTTCTACAGGATCTACTACATCTTCATGTTGAGATTCAGCCTGTTGCCGAACGAGTACTTCTTTGAAACTGGAATAGTTACCTCTAAATATATTTATACTTCGCTTACTACGAGCTACTCTTTCATAAAGAATATCATCTGGAATGTCAAAACGAACGAGTATGCGTACATATTCCTCTTCCTTAAACAGCTCATTCAGCAAATACATCCGGCCGTTTCGGCTTCTATTTGAGTTGCAAATGATAAGGTGTAAATTTGTATGTTCTTTTGCATAATCAACAATGAATTTCGAAAGAGCGTGCTTAAATGTATTAGGGCCTTCAGCCGGCTGCAATTTTTCATAATGTGTGTTAATAAATTCGGCTTGGTTGTCTTGATCCATAACGAAAGAGTGGGGTAACTTTTTTTCTAGTTCTTTAGCAAATGTTGTTTTTCCACTGTGGGTTTTTCCTACTGTAATAATGACTAATCGTTTCATATTGGCCTCCATATGTATTGTTATAATCTGGAATGTTCGGTGTGAATCGACAATTTTCCTGCCGGAGAAAATACAAAGTGGCTGAGTAGTAATGGGCTGAAAATTTCACCAAAAAACTTATTTATCCAATAATCCCCTAATGTGAAAAGTGTGATTTGATGTTGTCCTAACTCAAATGAACTAAAAAATATTCTGTTTAGAAAGGGGCGACAATGCTATCGTTATTGAAATATATTATGGAAATGTGCCTGGTGAAAAGGAGGTCTAGAACAAATATTAAAAATAGCTGTTAATAATAAAAAGGTAGGAAACATATACCCTTTATTGTTAAGTACAGCCTTTCATAATCTATGTTGAATCAATTGGAAAATTCATGGAAAAGTGTTATGGTTTATTTGGGAGCTGCACATTATTTATGTTCAGTAAAAAAGGGGGATTAAAGTGAGGGCTAAAATTTTTAACGGCAGGCATATAGCCAATAGCAAGGATCAAGAATTTGTTGTTTTTATTATTGGTATGCGTATTAATAACCTATTAAAATTTTGGAAGTGGATACCAGTTTTTAATGCTATGGGACCTATGATTAAAGAATTATATCAAAATCCACAATGGGGTTTCTTACATACAGAATTCTTATTTAGTTGGAGAAAAGTAATCTTAATTCAATACTGGAAGGGATTCGACGAATTAGTAAACTATGCTCACGGAAAAAACCATTCATATGCTTGGAAATCATACAATAATAAGATTAAAGATAATGGGAGTGTCGGTGTTTTTCACGAGACATATCAAATAGAAAAAGGTGCTTCTGAAGCAATCTATGTTAATATGCCAAAAACAGGTTTATCTAGAGCTACCGAACATATACCAGTATCTCAGGATACTAATACTGCTCAAAAAAGAATGGATAAATAATTCAGGAAATTTCGTATGTAGTTTCGATTTTCCTGCCAGAGAGTATACAAAGTGTCGGAGTGGTAGTAGGCTGGGAACTTGACAAAAAAACTTATTTATGCTATAATTTACCAACATAAAAATAAAGTGTATAATAGGGTTCTCCTGGCCAGGGGGACCCTATTTTTGTTGTGAAAATGAAGGAGTGTATGTGCGTGAAAAAAGGTGAAGCAATTGTAACGTCGTTAGTATCAGCTTTCGGAAGGGCGTATCATAGTGAATTTGATAGTTCTAAAATCTTTGATGATTATGTAGCTAAAGATTTCATTCCACAAAAAGAACGTAACGATATTGAAACGAATATGGTTCAAGGAATACATTTTTTCAATACAGACATTGCAGAGAAGTTTCAAGATAATCCACAAGAAATATTAAAATGGATTACACAAGTTCAATTATCACCAACACCTTTGGCACGTGCAGCATATTGTGAAAGAGTGCTATTACATGAAATTACATTAGGCGCGAAGCAATACGTCATACTCGGTGCAGGCTTAGACACGTTTAGTTTTAGACACCGAGAATTAGAAAATAAAATAGAAATATTTGAAGTGGATCATCCTTCTACGCAAGAGTTTAAGAAGAAAAGAGTGAAGGAAGCAGAACTTGAAATGCCAAATAATCTTCATTTTGTTTCCATGGATTTCACGAAAGGTGTTTCCTATGAACAGTTACGTAATGAAGGATTTGAAAATAAAAAGACGTTCTTTAGCCTTTTAGGTGTTACGTATTATTTAACGAAAGAAGAACTTTCCAGTTTAATAGAATATTTATTCGAGATAGTTCCAGCAGGAAGTTCTATCGTTTTCGATTATCCTGATGAAAACTTATTTACGGAAAAAGGATTATCCAATCGAGTTGAAAATATGATAAAGATGGCTGAGATAGGCGGAGAACCGATGAAATCATGTTTTTCTTACGGAGAAATGGAAGCACTGTTAGAGAAATCGGACTTACTCATTTATGAGCACTTATCACCAGAGGATATTCATAAAATGTATTTTGAGGGACGAAACGATTATTTAGAAGCTTTTGAGACGGTGCATTATGTACATGCGGTGAAGAAGTAGAGAATTAGTAGGCATGGGGAGAAATCTCTGTGTCTTTTTTTGTGGGAAAAAGGAAATGGGGTGTAGTGATGGGAAGTATTAATTGGAAGGGAAATTCGATAATTTACAGAATATGCAATATGAATGTAAAAGTTTAAGTAGCAATGATAAAGGAGAACGTAATGTACACAATTGGACAAGTCGCTAAATTTTTAGATGTATCTAGAGATACTTTGAAGTTTTATGAGGAAAAAGATTTGGTCAAGCCAAAGCAAAATATTGAGAATGGATATAGAAAATATAATCATTTTGATATATATGATATAACAACGGTCAATTTCTATAGGGAAATGGATATCGAAATAAAAAAAATTCAGGAATTAAGAAAAAGTAAGAGTATAGAGGGAATAAAATCATTGTTAGAAGAGAAAGAACAAGAAGTTTTAGAGGAGATAGAATATAAAAAACTTCTTTTAAAAAAGCTTCAAATTGTAAAAGAAGATTGCGAAAAAACAACGCAATTCTTAGGGAAATACGTAGTAAAAGAAATGAAGCCATTAGAAGTAAACGGAGAAATAGAGCATTTTACTGCATATGATGAATATGAATCTTTGAAAAAGAATACGGATAGTTTAAAAAAAGCAGTTACTTTAACATCTTTACGAAGAGTTATAAGTTTTAATAAAGAAGGTATTATAGAAGATAAATTTATAATTGTAAGAAAAGTAGAAGACTTTGATAAAGGATTAGAAGGGGAAATTCTATCGCATCCAAAATGTATTTATACAGTTATTGAAGATGGAAGATGGGCAACTGGTGGGAAAAGTATTGATCATAATGTGGAATCCAGTTTAAGAAAAGCAGCAATAGAACAAGGGCATGAACTTTTGGGGCTAGTGTATATAAATATATTACTTACCACATATGAAGATGAAATTGAGCGTATATTTTTAGAGGTTTATGCACCTGTAAAATAATGAAGGTATGTATTGACCTGTGAGTAACCCCCAGGTTTAAGCTGAAAGTATCTGTGAATATAACTACTATTATGTTTACGAAATACTTAGTTTGAAATGGGGATTTTGCATGAATAGGGAAAAGAAACTCAAAAAACCAGTAGCGAGTTTTATCGTACTAACCAATATCATTTTTCTGCCACTTTTTTTGCTTGTAGGTGCTATAAGTATACTAGGATTCCCAGCATGGGTTTTTGATGTAATGTTTTGTATATCGTCTTGGTCCTCAACTTTTGCTTTTGCCGTGCTATTTAAGAAAATCTATCCGGGGCAGAGCTTTATACAGTTTGTAAAAGAGAAATTCAAGAATAAACTTAAATTTTCTGTGATTCTTACTACAATTATGATTCAAGCCTTCATATTTTTGATAATTTTATTTCTCGTATCTAAAAATAGTAAAGTAGACTCTATTTTTACTGTCACTTCATGGGGAACGCTAATCTATTTCTTTGTTAAAAACTTTCTTGCGGGGCCATTGGGAGAAGAACTAGGATGGAGAGGATTTGCACAAATTGAGCTTCAAAAGAGGCATTCACCACTAAAAGCTTCGCTAATTATAGGATTTTGGTGGGGGATGTGGCATCTACCTATTTGGTTTACTACAGGATTTGTAGGCATGGACCTAATTAAATATATTCTATTTTTTATGATCTCTATCATATCTATAAAAATCGTCATGACTGCATTTTATAATTTAAATCAGAATTTAATTATCCCAATCATCATTCATCAATTTTTTAATTTCTTTATTGGTATTATAAAAGGAAACTTAATCGATTTAATTATGTATAACGCGATTTTTTATTTAGTAGTTGCAGTTTTTCTGATTATTATAAATCCAAAGAGGGCTCTGTATGGAGCGGAAGATATAAATAGCAGGAATGGAAAGTATTATAGGGCATAGTGATGCATTTATGAAAGACAAGGAAAGCAAATTTAGTGATGGTAGATATGTTTGTTTTATGCAGTATCACTTAAAGCTCCGCCAATTTAATTATATAAATTATTTTTTTATGGAAACAAAAAAGGGAAAAGAAGATGTTCAAATGAGTTGTATGTACACCCCATATGTGTATATTTGCTGCTCAATAAACTATCCT
Source organism: Bacillus sp. FSL P2-0099 (assembly GCF_038007445.1). NCBI lineage: Bacteria > Bacillati > Bacillota > Bacilli > Caryophanales > Bacillaceae > Bacillus > Bacillus sp. FSL P2-0099. The sequence continues at coordinate 3,105,526 of NZ_JBBOXE010000001.1, read as the reverse complement.
CTCGCGTAAGTTTGTACCACATTTTCACTTTTATTTACAAAAAATACTATTAAATATTTTTGGATAATTGTTATAATATAATTAAATTGATATAAAAGTTTTTTCTAGAGTATGTATTTGAAGAATTCTCATGCAAAAAGAGCAAGTTCTCAAGTAGAGAGCTTGCTCTTTTTTGAAGAAAAATAGGATTAGAAGTACATAAGGAGATAGCAGAATTTTATAAAAAAACTTTCTGTATGTATCCACAGCAATGTTTAGATGTAAAGGATTTTTAAATTTATAAAAAGATTAAGAGGCGATAGAGAATGAAAAGATATATTAGAATAAAAGGAATTGGCACATATCTTCCAAAACGCAAAGTAGATTCTTTTGAAATAGATCGTATGCTAGATGTGCCAGAAGGCTGGACATTAAAAAAAGCTGGGGTAAAAACACGATACTATGTTGATGGTGAAACATCTTCTTATATGGGTGCTGAAGCTGCAAAAAAAGCTGTAGAAGATGCTCAGCTAACGTGGGATGATATCGATTGTATCATCTGCGGAAGCGGAACGATTCAACAGGCAATTCCTTCTACTGCATCACTTATTCAAGAACAGCTTGAACTACAGCATTCTGGTATTCCATGTTTTGATATCAATTCAACATGTCTAAGTTTCATAACAGCACTTGATACAATTTCTTACGCAATGGAATGCGGGAGATACAAAAATGTTGTTATTATTTCTTCTGAAATTTCTTCTGTTGGATTAAATTGGGGACAAAATGAAAGCAGCATTTTATTCGGTGACGGTGCGGCAGCTGTTGTCATAACAAAAGGTGATCATACATCTTCTATTATTGCTTCCCATATGGAAACATATAGCTCTGGTGCGCATTTATCAGAAATTCGTGGCGGTGGAACGATGATTCATCCTCGCGAGTATAGTGAGGAACGAAAAGAAGACTTCTTGTTCGATATGAATGGAAGAGCCATTTTTAAACTATCTTCTAAGTATTTGTTGAAGTTTATTGACAAGCTACTTATGGATACTGGTTATACTCTAGCCGATATTGATTTAATTGTTCCTCACCAAGCAAGTGGACCAGCTATGAGACTCATTCGTAAAAAATTAGGGGTTGATGAAGAGCGTTTTATGACCATTTTTGAAGACTACGGTAATATGATTTCCGCATCTATTCCAGTCGCTCTTTTCGAGGCGATTAAGCAAAAGAAAGTGCAACGTGGAAATAAAATACTATTATTAGGTACTTCTGCAGGACTTTCAATCGGGGGCATCCTTCTTGAATACTAAGAAAACAGTATTAATTACAGGGGCACGTGCACCAGCAACTCTGCATGTATGCAGACTGTTTCATAACGCTGGACATACCGTTATTATTGCAGATAGTATTCCTTATCCATTAAGTAAAGTTTCAAAGAGTACGGATTACTTTTATGAAATTCCTTCTCCAAAGTGGAAAACAAAAGAAAGTATCCGTGCGCTACTATCCATTATTAAACGTCACAATGTGGATTTGCTTATTCCTACTTGTGAAGAAGTGTTTTATATATCTAAATATAGAGAAGAATTAAGCGCATTTTGCCATGTATTAGTAGATGATTTTCAAAAGCTATCATTACTGCATAATAAGTGGGAATTTATTCAGTTCGTAGCGAATTTAGGGTGGCAAGTACCTGCAACATATAGAATAGATGATGAAGAAGCGATAAGTTCAATGATGCATAAAACACCAGCTCATACTCCTTTTGTACGAAAACCGATTTTTTCCCGGTTTTCTGATAAAGTGGAATTTATTACAAAAGAGGATGCTCTAAAAGAAAGCATGATAGATAAGTCGAATTATATTATGCAAGAGTTTATACGAGGGACGCAGCACTGTTCCTACAGTATTGCACAATCTGGGAAAGTGTTAGCTCACTCTACGTATAAAACGGAATTTACGGCAGGCTTAGGCGCTACCATTGCTTTTCAGCATATGGATCATCCTAAAATTGATCAGTTTGTTACACATATTGTAAAAGAGCTAAATTTCTCAGGACAAATTGCTTTTGATTTTATCGTTACAGAGGATGGAGATGCGATTCCGATTGAATGTAATCCACGTACTACAAGTGGATTACATTTATTCGATGAGGAAATATTGCCGGCCTTCTTTCATGAAAAGGTAAACAATACACTCATTCCAAGACCGAACTCTGAGTGTGCAATTCGGTTAGCGATGCTTCTATATGGATTTCCTTATTTAAAAAGTAAACAAAAACGTAAGCGATGGTTAAAAGTTCTATGCTCTTATCCAGATATCGTTTATCGTCACAATGATTGGAAACCATTTTTTTATCAGTTTTTTAGCATGTATAAATTGTGGCGTGAAAGTTATAAACAGGAACGGACTATTTTAGAGCAAACAACATATGACATATCGTGGGATGGTGAAGATTTATGAAAATGCTAGTAACTGGTGGAACGGGCTTTCTAGGACAAAAACTCGCCTTTCGACTGAAAAATATGGGCTATGAAGTAACGGCAACGGGAAGAAATAAAACAATCGGTAAGGTATTAGAACAAAATGGAATCGAGTTTGTTCATTGTCCTCTTGAAGACAGGGATCGTGTGCTACAAGTTTGTAAAGGTAAAGATTATATCTTTCATAGCGGCGCACTTTCTTCCCCTTGGGGCAAATATGAAGATTTTTATAATGCGAATGTGTTAGGAACGAAACATATTATTGAGGGATGTCAAAAGTACGGTATAAAACGCTTGATCCACGTATCAACACCAAGTATTTATTTCTATTATGATGAGCGACAAAATGTAGTAGAAAACGCGAAACTTCCTAATACATTTGTAAATCATTATGCAACAACGAAGAACATGGCTGAACAAGCTATTGATCAAGCTTTCATGCATGGTTTACCAGTTATTACAATACGCCCGCGCGCTTTATTCGGACCAGGAGATAACGCGATTCTTCCGCGTCTTATTAAAGTATGTGAAAAGGGTGCTTTACCGAGGATTGGTACTGAAAATGTTCTTGTTGATATTACGTATGTTGAGAATGTTGTAGATGCTGTACTTCTTTGTATGCATTCCCCAAAACATACATTAGGGCAAAAGTACAATATAACAAATGACGAACGTGTAAATTTATATGAGGTCATAGAAAATGTAATGAAGCGTCTTGATAAGGAAGTAAAATATAAAAAAATTTCCTACAAAACCGCTTTTTCACTAGCTGCTATACTAGAAGGAATCTCAAAAACTATTTTATTTGGAAAAGAACCTATTCTCACAAAATATACTGTTAGTGTCCTTTCAAAAAGCCAGACATTAAATATCGATAAAGCTAAAGAAGAACTAGGGTATGCTCCGAAGATCAGTATAGAAGAAGGAATTACAAAATTTGTAGACTGGTGGAAAACACAATGAAAATCAAATCTTTAAAGCTATATGATACAGGATATTGCACACATCCAGAAAAAATCGCATATTCCAAGGGCAGTTGGAAACAAATCTGTTTTCCAGCTACAGTAGGATTACTCCAGCATCCAGTATTAGGATATATTTTATTTGATACTGGATATGCGGGACATTTTAAAGAGGCAACAAAAAAATTCCCTTACTCTGTATATGCAAAACTTACGCCTGTTCATTTCACGGAAGAGCAATCTATTAAAGAGCAACTTCTTCTTGATGGTATTCAGCCAGAAGAAATTAAATATATTATTCTATCTCATTTTCATGGCGATCATACAGCTGGTTTACCTGACTTTCCAAAAGCGAAAATATTAACCTTCGCAAAAGCTTATGAGGATATTAAAAAGAGAAGTAAATTTGGTGCTCTATTAAAAGGGTGTCTAAAGGATACACTGCCGATAGATTTAGAGGAAAGAATGTCATTCATTGATCAAACTCCATCCCTTAACTTACCTTCTACATATGGAAAGTTTGAAGAGGGGTATGATGTATTTGAGGATGGCTCATTATTTGCTGTTGACTTAACAGGACATGCAACGGGACAATTCGGTTTATTCGTCCATTTACAGAGTGAAAAAATTGTCTTTCTTTGTGCAGACGCAGTGTGGCTAAGTAAAACGTATCAAAACCTTGTATTTCCTAGTAAGGTTGCCAACCTTTTAACTAGCGATCCAAAATCTTACCGAAAGAATATTGAGAAGTTACACCATTTATCACAAACATCACCTGAGATTGAAATTGTACCAACTCATTGTGAACATACATGGGATAAAATTAAAGCAGGGGTGTACTATGAATAAACTACGAATTCTCAAGCAATACTTGAAAATAAAATATGGCTCGAGATTTTCAAGTCGTAAACAGTTGGAACAGTTTCATAAACAACAAATAGAAAAACATCTTTTGTTCACGATAGAGGCGTCTCCTTTTTATCGCCAATTATATACGCCTTTTTTAATTGAAATTCAAAAGGGGGATTTGTCTGCACTCCCCATTATTGATAAAGAAGTAATGATGGAACATTTTGATACATTAAATACAGCCCATATTTCAAAGGAAGAAGCGTTTCATGTAGCATTTGAAGCAGAAAAGACCCGGAATTTTTCACCAACCATTCGTAATATAACTGTTGGTTTATCATCAGGAACTAGTGGAAATCGTGGGGTTTTTCTCGTTTCTGAGGAAGAACAAACGTTGTGGGCTGGATCGATTATTGGAAAGGTGCTTCCTTCTAGCATTTTACATAAACACACGATTGCTTTTTTCTTACGTGCAAATAGCAATTTATACGAAGCGACAAAAAATAAGCGAATCTCATTTCATTTTTTTGATTTACTAGATTCGTTTCAGCAGCATATTACGCGATTAAATGAAATACAGCCCTCTATTTTAATTGCACCTCCGTCTATGTTACGGAAAATCGCTGACTGGCAGCAAGAAGGACTCATTACGATTTGTCCCAAAAAAATTATCTCTGTAGCAGAAGTGCTTGAAGATATTGATAGAGAGTTTATTTGTGCAACTTTCAAGCAGACAGTACACCAAGTTTACCAATGTACAGAAGGTTTTCTTGCTACCACCTGCAAGGAGGGGACATTACACATTAATGAAGATCTCGTTCATATTGAAAAAGAATACTTAGATCAAGAGAAAGGGATATTCGTTCCCATTATTACTGATTTCATGAGGAAAACACAGCCGATTATACGCTATCGTCTCAATGACATATTAATTGAGAAAAAAACGCCGTGCAGCTGTGGTTCACCTTTCTTAGCATTAGAACGAATTGATGGTCGATGTGACGATATATTTATTGGAATAAGTGAATTGGATAATAAAGAAATATCTATTTTTCCAGATTTCATTAGAAGAGCAATTTTGTTTGCATCTAGTGACATTCAAGAATTTAAAGTAATACAGCATAGCGTAGACAAAATTGAAATTAAACTTAAAGCACTCCCTGAAAATCTGGAATTATGTAAATCAAATGTAATGAAAGAGTTACATACACTATGGTCTACTAAAAAGTGTGCGATACCACAGTTCTTCTTTTCACATTACGATATTCAAGTATATGATAAAAAATTAAAAAGAATAGAAAGTCTTGTAAGGCGTGGTGAACATAAATGATTCAGTTACATGATGTTCATTCCTCGCATAGCATTGATTGGGAATCGAAAAAAGATGGAGCATATGTGCGAGATAGTTTCCTGCCTCTTTTTCAAAAGGGCGTTACAGCATTTATTGAAAATGTTAACACGCAGCTCTTCCTATTAGAAATTGATGATCTCATCTTACCAGTTACTCTTAATAACGCAGAGTTCGAAAATTCATATGTATGTTCTCCTTATACACATTACGTATCTTATGCGTTAGAAGAGCTATGGGAGTTGAAAAAACCGTGGCTAGAGAAGCTATTAACCTATCCGCTTCATCTTATGGGAAGTTGGTTACGACGAACGAATATTAATAAAGTAATTGTCGTAAATAATTGGATGCTTTCAACAAATCTTTATCACTCTATCAACGAACGACAAATCGAACAAATTACGAATCTATTTGTTGAGAAATTTTCAGAGCATACAATTTTATTTCGTTCTTTAAATAACGAATTATATCCCGTAACGACAGAAGCACTATCTACAGTAGGTTACAAGAAAATTATGTCTCGTTCTATATACTTATTTGATCCGAAACACTATAAAAAAATGAATCGAAAAAAACGAAAAGACTTATTAAACGATAAAAGTTTATTAGAGAAAAGCAATTATGAAATCATTGCGAATGAAGAATTAACAAAGGAGGATATTTTACAAATTTCCCAGCTATACAACCAACTATATATTGAAAAATATTCCGCCCATAACCCAATGTTTACACCCGCTTATTTATGGAATGCTCTTCAGCATCGTTTATTTGAGATAAAGGCCATAAAAAAAGGGGATACAATTGATGGTGTTATTGCTTATTTTATTAGGGATGGAGTTATGACAACGCCGATCCTTGGCTATAATACAAACTCTGACCAGCAACAAGGTTTATACCGTATACTTTCCCTCCTTATTACAATGGATTCTATCGAAAAAGATTTAATTTGTCATTGTAGTGCTGGGGCTGGAGAGTTCAAAAGAAATCGTGGTGCAACACAGCAGATCGAATACAGTTATGTGTATAACGCTCATTTACCACCTAGCCAACAAAAGGTATGGAAAGTATTAATGTGGATATTAAATACATACATAGAACCGATGGCAAAAAAACATCGCTTTTAAACAAAAAAACTTTTATGATTGCTTGTTACTAGGAACTCTTTATTTAAGTGTAGCTGCAATACCCACGTTATGGAATTTATATAGTATATTTTTAATGATCTATTTTATATTTATCGTTTGGATGAAAGAGAGAAGTGCTTGAAGAGTAGTTCTCTTTTTTATTAAGTTTTTGAAACATCGCATTATATACATACAGTAAAGAAGTAGAAGATTAGTAGGCATGGGGAGAAATCTTTATGTCCTTTTTTATGAGGATTTTTAATTTTAAAAATAAATTGTAAAAAATAATTTACAATTTGTAAAAAATAAATTACAATTAGCTCAAGAGGTGTTACTATTGTTGCATAATAAAATTGTAGTTTGTCGAGCAGAAAAAGGTTGGACCCAAGAAGAACTGGCAACAAGAGTGGGAGTTAGTCGTCAAACTATCGCTACTCTTGAAAAGAATAAATATAACCCTTCTCTAATTCTTGCCTTTAAAATCGCAAATGTATTTGAAAAGCCGTTAACCGACGTATTTGATTATCTAGAGGAGTGATACATATGTTGTTGTTAAAAAGTTTATTATTTGGTTTAATAGTGATAAGTAAGATGTATGTAATAAAATTTCAATCAAGTGATGAAGCAAATGACGAAAGAGGAAGAGAAATTCTATATAAAACAAATAATGTTTTGTACAATATTCTATATTTAGGTATCCTTTCCATTATTGTTTTACAATTAATTGATATTATTCCTTTGAACTTTCTACCTGATTTGTTATTATATTTTGCACTTTCATTAAGTGTGTTAGGCAGTATTTTTATATTTATCAACAGAAACAGTAAAAATTACTAATACGAGTTAAGTGTTTAATCTTGTTCTGTTAGTTGATTGAACAAAATTTTTTTTAGTAAGCTACATAAAATAATCAATCTTTTTCATGAAAATTTAAGGAAGCCAAAAGAACCCCACACATTTCAATCAAAATGTGTGGGGTTCTTCTTTTTATAAAATAAATATTTGTAGTGTGGAATATATCCAATTGATTAACCAAACTAGTATTTTAGGGTCTTTAAGTGAAACAATACATATAACTTCATATCAATCTTGTTAATGAATTTCATTGCCCTCGGATAAAGGACAATAGTAGATCTTTGATTTTTATTACAATTTTGTAAGGTTAAGTAATGAAAATCGATAGAATGGGATATTAGAATGGGGTACTCTGATTGATGGATAGAATATTCTGAAAAAAGGGGTAGAGCAAATGAAGAATAGACAAAAAGCATCGATAATATGCAAAAGTATTTTATGTTTAATGATTTGTATATTCATTACGAATGAAGTATGGTTTACAAATGTGGTGAGGGCAGAATCTGGCACGTTGAATGATAGGAGTATAGAGGATTTCAAAAAAAAGCTGGATGAACAGGTCCCAAAATGGCAGGAGAATTATGAGGTACCAGGGGTTGCAATAGGGATTGTACATGAGGGGAGTATTGCTTATACACTAAACTACGGTTATGTAGATAAAAAGACAAAAAAAGCGGTGAGTGATGATACTTTGTTTCAGGCTGGTTCCATATCTAAAAGTCTTACAGCATGGGGAATCCTACATCTTGTAGATGAAGGTCGTTTATCACTAGATGATCCCGTTGAAAAATATCTAACTAAATGGAAATTACCTAATTCAGAGTTCAATAATAATGAAGTCACAATAAGAAGATTGTTAAGCCACACAGCAGGGCTTTCTGCACATAAAGGATACCTTGGGGTTGCACCCGGGAAACATCTTGATTCTATCGAGGAGTCTCTATCTGGAAAAGGATGGTTTAATGAGCCAGTGGAGATTACCAAAAACCCCGGTGCAGAAACAATTTATTCTGGTGGTGGATATACAATTTTGCAACTTGTTATTGAAGAGGTTACCGGAATACCTTTTGATCGTTATATGGAGGAACAAATTATGAAACCTGTAGGAATGAAATCTAGTTCATTCCTACAACGTCCTGAAAATCCTAATCTTTCGAAAGCCTATGGGTATTTTGGAGAGGAACTCCCTAGTTACCAATTTACCGAACAGGCTGCTGCAGGTCTTAAGACAAATGTTACCGATATGATGACATTGATACTTGCAAGCATGGATGCAAATAATAAAGGTAATGGTGTCATCAAAAGTGAACGTGTTCAGGAAATGCAAAAGCCGGTATTAGGGGAGAGCGGTTTAGGTGTATTTGAAAAAAAGTTATCTAATCAATGGAAATTAATTTATCATTCTGGTGACAATCGAGGCTGGCATTCTTTTTATGGTTTCATTCCTAATACAAAGGATGGATTGGTAATTCTTACGAATAGTGAAGGTGGTATAGACTTACGACAGGATATTTACCACGCATGGATTGAATATGAAACTGGAAAATTACCTGAAAGTCACTTCTCTCTAGCTGAGCAAAGAAAAAACAACTCAATTATATCAATTGTTATTGGAGCTGCACTAGGTGTATATTTGTTGCTATTTTTGATTAGATTGTACAATGGTAGAGGAACCTTCATTTTTAAGCACGAGAAGAAACCTTACATAAGATTAGTGGTTAGGGTATTTTTACTTATTATTACCGCTATGCTCGTATTTTTTGCTGCCTATTTGTGGAGGATTTTAAGTTTAAATTCTGGTAATACAATAAATTTTATTCTAATAATGGCGTGGATTATAACATTATTAATTAGTGGATTTTTCCCGAAAATTAGAAGGACTAAAAAACAATAATTAGACAGCAAATAATTAAAATATATATTTTTATATAAATACTTAAGGGTTTATAAGGGGGACCACCCCATATGTCTATTAACTTAAAAATATTAACTACTCAAAAGAGTAAAAACACTATTCTTACTAAAAGAATAGTGTTTTTTCATTGTTTAAATAGGATTTCATCTGAATTTAATGGAGGCTCTTCCTACAAAAGCAGTAGAAATTTTATTTGAATTTACTACTTCAGTTCGATATATCATGTTTTAATTTCGATAGAATAGTAAATAGGTATAACAGATATGGAGATACATACTTCAGATTTAAAATTACAGTAACTACTTAACCCGTTGTTACCAATACAAATACAGAAAGGAGCAAGTAGAATGATACAGAACATATATGAAACTCATTTACATGTAAGAGATTTAGAAAAGGCGATAGATTTCTATCAAAATAAGTTGGGGTTAGCATTAGCAAGAAAACTATCCAAAAGAAAGGTGGCCTTCTTTTGGGTAGGAGAAAGTAAAAAGCAAATGCTTGGACTATGGGAAGTACATAATATTGAAGATTTTGAGATAAAACACTTTGCTTTTGGTGTAGATTTAGAATTTCTAAAGACTTCTAAATTGTGGTTAGAGAATCGTGGAATAGAAGTGGTGGGAAGCCAAGGGAAAGGAAATCAAGAGCCAATTGTCCAAAGGTGGATGCCAGCTGCAAGTGTATACTTTCTGGATTGTGATGGGAATAAATTAGAGTTTATTTCTATGTTACATGATGATCCAGATGAATTAGAATATGCATCTTATTTAAGTGAGTGGGAGCGGAGCACCAAGAAAAATAAATGAGATTGTATCTATAAAAGGGGAAAAACGTTATTTTTTTGTGAAAAATATACAGAAAAGATGGACGTTTTACTTTACCAGAGTTATTCGGATTAAATGAAGAGAACTTAAAAAGATAGAGTATTGTGTTGCGGTTATATAATTTAGATTAAAACACAACGTACCTAACTAAGAGATTTATCGTATAAATTTACATTTATTTAATGTTAGTGAATAGAGAGCAAGATTGGCGCGCTTCGGTAATTGTGGAGTGCGAAAAAAAGACAAAATCTCTTAAAAAACACTTAATTTTTTACTTCATCAATCTTTACAATCCCTCTCTATAATATGAATTGGACAAGCACCTAAGAGAAAGCAGAATATGTCAGATTATACATTCTATTATTAGGGAGAGAATTTGTATGAAAAAGACAGTAGCTTCATTGGCTGTTATGGCAGCTTTATTACCGACACTTTCGATGCATGCGGAAGGGAAAGAGCAAGTTCGAAAATCAGCTACAACTTTTAACGTTATTAGTGACATTCAAGGAGATTTAGGGGACTTTGATCACGTGTTAAAAGATATGAACAAAGTGACGCCACTTTCTAGAGCGCTTATTATGAATGGGGATATAACGCCAACTGGACAGCAGTTACAATATGATGATGTAAAGCGTGTGTTAAACAAGAATAAGCATCCGGAAAATGTATGGTCAACTGTTGGGAATCATGAATTTTACGCTGGTAAATGGACAGCTGATGGGAAACTCTCTCAAAATACATGGCCAAATGGTGTAACGGAAGAAACATTGTTTAATAGATATTTAAAATTTAGCGGACAAGATAAGGTATATCATAAAAAAGAATTAGACGGTTATCCGCTTTTATTTTTAGGAACTGAAAAATATATGAAATACCACGATTCAAAAATGTGGGATGAAGTATATATGAGTGATGAGCAATTAGGATGGCTAAAACAAAATTTAGAAGAGTATAGTCAAAAAGATAAAAATAAGCCAATTTTCATTTTCTCTCATCACGTTTTACCTGATTCTGTATCCGGATCAAGACAATCACCATATTTACAAGACTATTTAAACATGGATAAATTGTATGATGTATTAAAAGACTACCCGCAAGTTGTTTTCTTTACGAGTCATACGCATTGGGATTTAAACTTGCCAGACTGGGCTGGTAAAAAGAAAATTACAGGCGGAGACGAAAAAGGATTTACGGTTGTAAATACGGGCGGAATTGAAACTGGTTGGATGTCGGCTGGACCAAATGGTGGCGAGAAGACTGCGCCGGATGGATATTCTTTCAAACAAGGATTACAAATAAAAGCATATGGTAACGATGTAGTCGTAACGGCTTATGATTATAAACGTGATAAGGATATTAAGAAGTTATTAATTAGTGGTGCAAAAATCGCACAAATGGCACCAAATGTAACCGCTGATGATAAAAAAAATATAATCGTTGGTGCCACTGAATATATGGAGTACTCTATAGAAGGAACGAATGAGTGGCATACGTATTATACAGCAAATCCGCCAAAATTTGATGGGGACAAGATTGTATATGTACGCCATAAAGGAGAAATGAATTTAGAAGCAGGATTAACGCAGCTTCTTCGTTTTTCGGCAAATAAGTGATTGGAGAGAGCCCACATTTAAATGTGTGGGCTCTTTTTTGAGTGATGAGAAATGGATTTTGTAAGCCGTTTTTTGTCGGTAAGTCGATATTCTATGTTGAATGCCAGTAAAAGTAAAATATCGCCTATATAATTTCATTTACTGAATTTCGATACATTTTTAATCCAGAAAGGTGACTTCATCATTTTTCCATGTAATAATAGTATGGTTACATTTACTGTGAAAGAGTATAAAAGGAGCGTTATTGATGAATTTAGCTAAATTTCCGAGAAAAAAATATACAGAATCATATACACCAATTGAAAAATTAAACAATTTTTCTGAAGCACTTGGTGGGCCAACTATTTATTTTAAACGAGATGATTTACTTGGTTTAACAGCTGGCGGTAATAAGACGAGAAAGTTAGAGTTTCTAGTTGCGGATGCACAGGCAAAGGGTGCAGATACGTTAATTACAGCTGGTGGTATTCAGTCAAACCATTGCCGTCTAACACTTGCAGCTGCGGTAAAAGAAAAAATGAAATGTATTCTTGTGTTAGAGGAAGGGCTTGAGCCAGAAGAAAAGCCAGACTTTAACGGAAACTATTTCTTATATCATTTATTAGGTGCTGAAAACGTAATTGTTGTGCCAAACGGAACAGATCTTATGGAAGAGATGCATAAAGTAGCGAAAGAAGTAAGTGAAAAAGGAAATACACCATATGTCATTCCAGTTGGTGGATCGAACCCTACTGGCGCAATGGGATATATTGCTTGTGCGCAAGAAATTATGGCGCAATCATTCGAGCAAGGAATTGATTTCAGTTCAGTTGTTTGCGTAAGTGGTAGCGCTGGTATGCATGCTGGTTTAATTACTGGTTTTTCCGGAACGCAAAGTAAAATTCCTGTAATCGGAATAAATGTAAGTAGAGGAAAAGCGGAGCAAGAAGAGAAAGTAGCAAAACTTGTAGATGAAACTTCAGCTCACGTAGGTATTCCAAACTCTATTTCACGCGAAGCAGTTACATGCTTTGATGAATATGTAGGACCAGGATACGCTTTACCAACACCAGAAATGGTAGAAGCAGTTCAATTACTTGCGAAAACAGAAGGTATTTTACTTGATCCAGTTTATACAGGGAAAGCAGTAGCGGGACTAATCGATTTAATTAGAAAAGGTAAATTTAATAAAGAGGACAACATTTTATTCGTACATTCAGGTGGTTCGCCAGCTTTATATGCGAATACTTCTCTATTTGCGTAAGTGTAAAAAGCATTGGGTATCCAATGCTTTTTGTTTTGAATTAATGTTGAAGTTTGATACAATTTCGTGAATATGCGATGATTTTTCAACATTCAACGGTAAACAACGATATATAAAGGAGATTGATGTATGACAGAATTTTGGGAAGCAAGTTTTATAGAAAATCAAATGATGTGGGGATTTGAACCTTCAGACTCTGCAATTTTGACGAAGGACATTTTCCTTGAAAAGAAAGTGAAGGATATATTGATTCCTGGTATTGGGTACGGTAGAAATGCAAAGGTTTTTATTGATAACGAAATACAAGTAACAGGTATTGAAATTTCAAAAACAGCGATTGAATTGGCGAGGGAAAATGAACTTAATGCTGATTTCTTCCATGGTTCAGTTACGGATATGCCTTTTGATAACAAACTGTATGATGGCATATTTTCTTATGCACTTATTCATTTGTTGAATAAGGATGAGAGAGAGAAGTTTATTAAAGATTGTTATAGTCAGTTAAAACCAAACGGATATATGATTTTTACTACTATTTCTAAAGATGCCCCAATGTTTGGGAAGGGGGAACAACTTGGTAAAGACTACTTCGAGATAATGGAAGGGGTAAAAATGTACTTTTATGATGTTGACTCGGTACAACAAGACTTTGGAAAATATGGACTGATAGAAACTACGGAAATTTTGGAGCCGCATAAAAATATGGCAAGTAAACCTCCATTTAAATTTATAATGATCAAATGTCAAAAAACACTATAATTACAATTGTGTAAAAAATAGTGAAAGGTTACTTAATAAGCTTGATGTGTAAGCTACTCACTAATTATTCTTTAAAGGCGAAGTAAGGGAAGTCAAATGGCATCCCTTACTTCGCTTAATTTAGTTTAAAACATGTTTTAAACTTCTAACGAATTATTTGTTATATAATGGAATTGTTGAAGCGTGAGAGGGGTGATTATATGAGTACAACATTAAGAGGGGTCATATACACAATACTCAGTATTTCTATAATATTAATAATTTTTTTAGGTTACGGATTATATTTGTATTTTAAGTGAAATGATAACCGAACCAAAGGAAAGATAAAATAATTGCTGTATTAAATAACGTAAAGGTTAAACCGATAATAGATAAAATTTTCTTTTCGGTGCGACTACAAAATGAGATAACTGCTAATATAATTGCTATAACAGCGGAAGTTAATATGAAGTACGCGAAAGGAACCACATATTCTACTCCAACTCTGTCTAAAATAGGTGAGAAGAGAAAGAGATTAATAGTAACGAATATACTTATAATGAGAAACGTATAACTTTTCCAAGTGTATGTTTTCAGTTGCATTGAATAGCATTCCTTCCTTATTAATGTTTATATGTAAAATTAAAAGGTACCTTTTATTAAAAAGAGGGGGACTAATATGCGAATTAGAAATTTAACTTTAGTTATTGTTTTTATGTGTATATTCATAGTAACCGGCTGTTCAAATATACTAGGAAATGAAGGTCAAAGAATCGAAGTGCAAAAACGTGTTGGTGATGATAATTATGAGGATTTGAAAGTAGTTACAGACAATAATCAAGTGTTGCAAGTAAAGAAAATATTAAATGATATTCATTTTGAAAATAAAAAAGTGGAAATGTCTCGTTCAGCTGATTATCACTTTGTTTTTCAATTTAAAAATCCGAAAATAGAGGCGAAAGCTGTGTTGTATCAAATTTGGATAAGTCCTAATAAAGATAAAGTAGAAGTTATGGCGGGGGATAATCGCTATGCTCAATTAGAAGGGAAAAATGCAGCCACTTTGTTTGAGATTGTTACGGGAGAAAAGTTAGTTGAATAAAAGTATATGGCACTTAACTTTTTCAGATTTATTGTAATGATTCACTACTTGTAAGGGATTATTCAGTGTGTCTTTCTATTAAAAAGTCTAAATTTGATCAATTAAATGCGATAAAATCTTTTTAAAAATAATGAAATTTTAGGAAAAATAAGGTACACTAGTCAATGGTTTTAGTTTAAAATCGATTGACGTTAATGTATACGGGGGAAAGATTGATGAACAATAATCCAATAAATGAATCAGTTGAAGAAGTTGAGAGAAAACGAGTAAGATCAAGCAAACGTTTTACAAATTGGAAGTTTATTGCAGCGGGTGTTGGTGTAATTGTACTTCTCATTGGAGGAATGAGTTATTATCAGGCAACTCACTTCAATTCAAATGTTACGATTAATGACACAAAAGTCGGTGGTCTGAACGCTGATCAGGCAATACAGAAATTAAAAACATCTGGACTAGAAAACAAAGTCTATGTTGATCAACAACAAATTTTAGATGAAAAAGATACAAAAACGGAACTTACGGAAAAAGATTTTCCTCAAGTTAAGAAACTATTAAAAAGCCAGTGGACATTTTTCCCTTCCTCAAAGGGAAAAAATTATTCAGTGCTACCGGAAAAGGCGGATCAGTATCGTAGTGAAACGATGAAAAAACTTGTAGAAGAAAAGCTCATCTCTATGAATGAAAAATTACAAGCGCCTCAAGATGCTATGGCGAAGCTCGAACAAGGAAAGATTGTTATCTCGAAAAGCGTTGAAGGAAAACAGTATGACGTTACGAATCTATTGAAAGATTACGACAAGCAGAAATATAAAAGCGAAATTCATCTGAAGTCTACATACATAAAGCCTATTAAAGAAGACGATCCGATTGTCAAAAAAGAGGAGAAAGCACTACAGAATCTTCTTGGGCAGTCTGTTGAGTATAAAGTGCAGAATGAAGTGTATCCTTTAAAAGCGAAAGATTTAATTCAAAATGCCTCTATGTCAAAGGATATGAAAGTTACAATCGATGCGAGCGACATTAAAAATAAGATTGCTGAAATTAATAATGCTAAATCAACATTAAATAAAAATTTCAGCTTTAAAACCCATTCCGGTTCGGTCATATCAGTAAAAGGACAAGGCTACGGCTGGGCACTAGATGTTGAAAAAGAAACAAAACAAGTTCAACAAGCTTTTGAAAAGGGTGAAAAATCGCTATCTGCTTCTAATATCCATGGAAATGGTTGGGAGAAGGAAGGTATCGGTTATGAAACAACATCGAATAATGGCATCGGAGACACGTATGCGGAAGTTTCAATTGCAGATCAACAAATTTGGATTTATAAAGATGGGAAATTAGTCGTCACAACAAATGTAGTAACTGGTAAACATAGCACGAGTGAAGATACATCACCAGGTGTGTGGTACGTTCTATATAAACGAACACCATACACGCTGAAAGGCAGCGCAGTAGGTAAAGCTGATTATGCAGTTAAAGTAGATTACTGGGTTCCATTCACAAATAGCGGCCAAGGATTCCATGATGCAGGCTGGCGAAAAGACTGGGCAAATAATGCTTATTTAACAGGGGGATCAGGCGGGTGTGTTAACCTTCTTCCTAATGTAGCAAAAACTGTATATGATAGTTTGAACACTAATGATCCAGTTATTGTGTACTAGAAAATAGCTACGTATCAAGAAATAAATAAAGCAGGAAATCTTATCTGATGGTACATGAAAAAACACCTCTTGAATTCGCATATTTAGTGTGCAAATTCAATGGAGGTGTTTTTTGTTTGAAAACAAGAGTTCATTGCCTATAAGAAACGAAGTAGAAAGAGATTGAGATGATAAATAGATATTCAAATAGTCAATAAAATTGACACTGAATATCATTTTCATTTATTATGAAATCGTCGCATGTAATTGGACATGATTTTTGTGAAAAAGTTTACTTTTTTATTAATATAATAGATTTCTATTAAGGTGTCCCATTTAAGAATTTAAGCGTAGGAAAGGGTAAAATAAAAATGAACTGGAAAAAAGGCGGATTATGGATTATTATTTTTTTCATTGTAAAAGGTACGATTTCTACACTTTTAATAGTTACAGGTGCTAAATATTTTGATTTATCATTTATGCAAATTTTCGTACTAATACTGATCTTATTACTGATTTCTCTCATAAGTCGAAAATTGCTGCATAGACATAAACAAAACAAAAAGCAAAAAGAGCTAAATATATAATGAAGCCCCAGGGACCTTTGGATTTCTGGGGTTTTACTATATATTTAGCTTCTTACTATTTGTGGAAAGTAAAACTCACAGTTCAAAATTTAGGTGGTACAGAAGTTTGTTGGGAGCTGATTAAAGTTTCACTTTATTTCATAGTGCATGATCTATGTTGATTAAAGGAAGTCACTGAATTTGTTGCTACAATTATTAAACAAGGACTGAAGAGAGCTTTTTAATCAATCTGTATTCTAAAGCTAAAACCGAGCATACATTATGCTCGGTTTTCAATAGGTAGTTTAAATGTAAAAGTACTGCCTTCTCCTAATTCACTTTCAACGGTAATTTCTCCTCCGTGTAGTTCTATAATCCATTTTACCATCGACAATCCTAAACCTGTGTTTCCATTGTTTGAAGATGTTCGTGCTGCGTCAACTCGATAGAAGCGGTCCCATATATTCACAATATGTTGCTCGCTGATGCCTATGCCATTATCGGAGACTTTACCTATTATGTTGGTTTCATCCCGGAACAGTTGCATATTCACAGTGCCGTTCGCTTTGCTATAAGCAATCGCATTCGTTAGTAAATTCATTAATAAACGCATCATCAATGTTTGATCTGCTTTAATAAACAGGTCTTCCTCTATATTTGTTGTTATATTAATCGAAGCTTCTTGAACCATTAATGAAAGCTCTTCTACAACGATTTCCGTTAATTCACTCATATTGATACATTCAAATTGAAAAGTATTATGCTTTTCTTGGTCAGCTCGTGCTAATAATAAGAGTTGCGAGATTAACGCGGACATTTTACGCGATTGCCTTAAAATTACTTCTAACGATTCTTCCATTTCTTTCGGATTATTCCTCTGCGATAAAGCGTATTCGCATTGCGAAATAATAACAGATGTTGGTGTTCTTAATTCATGAGATGCGTCAGATGTAAATTGTTTTTCACTTTCGAATGATGTCTCCAATCGCTCAAACATTTTGTCAAAGGTTTGTGCTAAATGATACATTTCGTCTTTCGATGAACCTTGTAAATTAATTCTCTTCGAAAGGTCTTTACCATCACCAATTTCATTGGCTGAATCACTTATTTGTTGTACAGGTCGAAACGCTCTTTGCGTAATAAAATATCCTCCCGCTGCTGCAATGAGAATAAGTAATGGAAATGAGATGAGTGTTACCACAATAAGCGTATTCATGGTCGATGATAATTGATTCATGGTCATTATGCCACGAACCCAGACTTGCTCATCGCCGCCTACATTATGGAGAAAATCATATACTATCCATTCCTTATTACTGTCTTTAATGGTTTGTATTTCATCGGATTTAAGCGATACCTTTTTATTAAAGGTTGTTGGATTATGTCCTGCCAGCAGCTCACCTTGTTTACTATAAATGATGATATTTACTCCATCTTCTAAGGCTTCAAATTCATCGTCAATCTTTAACTGCCCATGCTTATATTCGATATCTTCAACACTTTCTTTTACTGTGCTCTTCAATTGATTTTTCATATTAAAAAGCAAAACTTTATCTGAAGAAGTTAAAATAAAAGCTAACACGAGTGCCATAATAATTACAACTAGCCCCGTATACCATAGGGTCACTCTCATTTTTATTGATAGTCTTTTCATGATTCTACTCGCAATACGTAACCAGTTCCTCGTACTGTATGAATTAACTTCGTTTCAAACTGGCTATCAATTTTTTTGCGAAGATAGCGGACGTAAACATCAATAATATTCGATCCACCTTCATAGTCGTAATTCCACACATGTTGCTCAATTTTATCTCGTGTCAACACAACTTCTTTATTACGAATCATATATTCTAAAATGGCAAATTCTTTACTGGAAAGAGTGATAACCTGGTCTCCTCTTGTTACTTTATGCATATTGCAATCCACCACTAGGTCAGCGATTTCAAACACATTAGATGTATTTCCTGTGTTTCTTCGCATCAACACTCGAATTCTTGCTAACAGTTCATCAAAAGCAAACGGCTTTACTAAATAATCGTCCGCACCTAAGTCGAGTCCTGTTACGCGATCATCAATTGTATCTTTAGCTGTAAGAAGCAAGACAGGAGTTGTATTATTGTCCGCACGTAATCTTTGTAATACTTGTAAACCATCTATTCCGGGAATCATAATGTCAAGCACAATCAAATCGTAGGTAGCCATGCTTATATAATCCAAAGCATCTTCTCCATTCCCACATCCATCGACACTATAATATTCTGCATTTAATCGTTTTACCAATATATTTTGTAAGTCTTTTTCATCTTCGACAATAAGAACTCGCATTAACATTCTCCTTTTCTTCTTATTTATATGTATCACTATAATTTCAAAACATTAAAGAAAGATTAGAAACTATTTAATTATATCATTTTATTTTTTTGCGCATTAATCTTCCTTTAATGTTTGTTCAGTAATATAAAGACATGGATAAGGTGCACATGTAAAGGGAGGAGAACATAATGGGAAAATGGATGATGATTGGAGCAATGTCTTGTTTATTCTTAACAGCTTGTTCGACTCAAGCTGATAACGATACAGAAGTACAACAACTGAAAGTAGAAAACGATACATCACAAAAAGAAGGTACGCAACTACAACAAGAACCACACAAAACAGGGCCTGCTATGAATGATACTAAGCAAACACAAGATTTCAAAAACGAAGTCACATCTATTGTAGAAAAGGCAAATAATACGAAACCAGTTGGAGCAAAAGAAGATAACTTAAATACGTACTTAGCAGCAAAAAAAGAAATTGACCAATTAGATGACAAGATAGATCTATCTGATGATCAGCTAGAAGCAGATTTTCACGCTGGAACGATAACTGTTGAACAATATCAAATACAAGAAAGAGAACAAGATATACTTGAAGATCAATTAGAGCAAGCAGAAAATGTACTTGAAGCAAGATTTGGAATAAATGATTAATTATTAAGGAGTGGATGGAAATGTTAAAACATAAAAAGAAAATAATTATAAGTGTAATTGCTATTTTAGTAAGTGGTATTGCTATTGTTGGTGGATATTATGGTATGGGCTACAATTATGCGAAAAAGAATGAAAACTATACAGAGAAACAAGTTCGTGAAATTTCTTTAGCTCATACAAATGGAGAAATTATTAATGTGAAAAAAGAATTCGAATTAGAAGATGACAACTTAGCACAATCAAAATTTGAATATGAAGTGGAAATCAAGACACCTGATAATCTGTTAAATATTTTAAAGGTTAGTGCTAGAACAGGTACAATAGAAATCAATAGTGAAGATTAAAAAAATATCGCGTATTTGAAAAAATACAATAAGCTGCCCATATGGGCAGCTTATTTACATAATTCTCGTTAACAGTAGTCAATGATGCATATAATTTTCGTTTTGGGGGTAATTGCTTTTCTTAGCTTGATAGTGATGGGATGAGCTTCCGATTGTGGAAAATCTCCAGGCTTCTATTAGTTGGTTAGTGGAAGAAAAATTTGTTCCACAGCCCGTAAGTTATTATAATACATAAAAATTAAATTCTTCTTCTGCAATTCATTCAAATCGGCCAATCTCCGCATCTTTTGAATTCCCTGAAAGTGCTAAACTTAAGCAAAAAAATTAACCATCCTATGCAAGAAAGTTTAGATAGCTAAAAGCATATGTTTTATTGAAAGGGTGTGATTGAATTATGGAACGGACGAATTGGGGAATTGGAGGATTAGTATTTGTTGGCTGCATGTTTCTTGGCGGAGGAGTGGGATCTATATTAGGCGATACTCATGCTGGATGGCTAATAGGAATGGGCGCTGGATTTATTGGGATGGCTTTAACGAGACTGGTCAGAAAGTAATATAACGGGATTCTTCTTATGATGAACAATGTAATTAATTAATGGCATAAGAGCTCTATAAATTATAGTTAGAACCTTATCTTTAGTATTTGTCTTTTCTAAATTTCTCCATACATAGATACGATTCTCAAGTTGGAGGCGGGCACCTTAGGGTGTCTTTTTTATGCTCTTTAAAAATGTTTTAACATATAATAGCCGAGTTAATTCAAGTAATCAAGC
Source organism: Bacillus sp. FSL P2-0099 (assembly GCF_038007445.1). NCBI lineage: Bacteria > Bacillati > Bacillota > Bacilli > Caryophanales > Bacillaceae > Bacillus > Bacillus sp. FSL P2-0099. Next base: position 3,084,185 of record NZ_JBBOXE010000001.1, on the reverse strand, counting down.
TAATAGATTTCGTTAGATTGCTATCATCTTTTTTGTAATAGAATAGATTCATTACCGTTTCAGACCGATGTATTCATTCATAACCTAACAGTAAAAGGGGGATGATTAAAGGCATGGCGATTAATGATGAATTAATTTGTCAACAGTTTGCAAGAATTATCGGTGGCCAAGAAGGATTCGCCGGTGGAAAATGCGTGGCAACAATAAATCGGGATGAAATACAAGCAACTATCTTAGGAAAACGTTTTAGAGTAACAACTTCCTTCTCATTCGAATCAAGAGATAATAAAACTGGACAGGCATTATGTCTAGGTCGGATAGCGCTCTTACAAAAAGAAGTTACTGAATTTGTTGCTACAATTATTAAACAAGGAATAATCGTTTCGTCTATACACAATGAGTGGTTATGTGATGAGCCGAATTTAATTTACGTTAATATCGAAGACGTTGATGATCCGCTAAGTTTCGCAAGGAAAGTTAGAAGAGCGTTATGCAATTAACCAATTTATTTAGTTAAATGAGCAATATAAAAGGATCTTTAATTGAAAGATCCTTTCATACATAAGATGAAGGTTTTCCCTTGTATTTTATTAATTAAGTTCGCTTGACTAGCAAACGAACTTGGAGGGAGTACTGGAACCATACAATAAATACATTGAGGGGGCATGTTTGAGCTATGGACCTATCCTCCCGTTCTAATTAACTAAAAGAAGAATTTTCCCATACCGATTAGACTACTAAGCATTCCGATTCCATTCATGGTTCCTTTTCCTGCTGTCAGTAAGTTTCCAAGCATTCCTGGCTGCCCGCTATTCCCCCATCCCATGGGATTTATCTGTCCTCCCCATCCTGGAGAATTTCCAAAAACACCCCAGTTATTATTGGTATTAAAATTAAAAGCTTTGGCTGGCGGTGATAGTAAAGCGGCAATATGACCTTGTGCGAACATCCCTGTATGATTGAATGGTTGGGGCCAGGGGATGGGAGGTTTTTGAAAATTAAAACCTGCATGGCCTGGTAATAGAGCCCAATTAGCAGGATGTCCTTGGGGTATCATCCCTGCATAATGGATTGGCTGACCTAAAGGGAAGGGAGGGGGCTCGGGAGTGAAACCTGTATAATTGGCTGGTGAATCCCAACCAAATGGATAGACTCGACAACTCAAATTCTCAGGAACCTTCAGACCATTCATTTCCTCAGCTTTAGTTATTTGGGGCTGTGAATATAATGATGACATTGAAATTTGGTTATTATATTGCTCCCCGTTTCCATTTGAATTCAAATACCAATATTGGTGCATAAGCTTATTCCCCTCACTTTAAAAATGTAATGTTAGACTTAGCCTATGTAATATTCCTTTTTATGGATGGTTACATAACTAGATTTACAAGCCCGTATTTAAAGGAATGGGTGTGTGGTCTTGTTGATTTATTCCGCTATTTGTGGACAGTAAGACACCGTCCCCTCAAAATTCAGCGAAAGCAAAAAAGTTAGATGGGGGGCTTTTAGAAGGGTATTTTCAGTTGCTCCTTTTGTTTATTTCAGCCTAATTTAATTTCGGTTAACAAACGTGTTTATAAAGGTTTAATCAACAAAAAAAATTAAAATGTTATGTTGAGCAAGTAGAATTGCTAAAAAGAGAATACCCATTCGAAGAGTTTGGCAAAATACTGCAAGGACAATGTATTCTTGTGCAGATATGCAAAAGATTTAAACGAATCAATGGAATTTATAATGAAGGGGCAAATGAATATATGAGTGAAACATTACATAAAAGAAAACCACCATATTTAATGCTTGTAATCCTTTTTATTGGGGCATTTGTTTCATTTCTAAATAACTCGCTTTTAAATGTGGCCTTGCCATCAATAATGAAGGATTTAGATATTAAAGATTATTCAACGATCCAGTGGCTTTCTACAGGGTATATGCTTGTAAGTGGTGTATTAATTCCGGCATCAGCATTTTTAATAACCCGCTTCTCCAATAGGAGCTTATTTATTACATCTATGGTGATTTTTATTCTTGGTACGGCCTTAGCGGCTTTAGCACCGAACTTTAGTTTATTACTTACTGGCCGGATGGTTCAAGCAGCAGGTTCTTCAGTCATGGGGCCTTTGTTAATGAATATTATGCTAGTAAGCTTTCCAAGAGAAAAAAGGGGGACAGCAATGGGGATTTTTGGATTGGTTATGATTACAGCTCCAGCAATTGGACCGACACTATCAGGTTATATTGTAGAGTATTATGACTGGCGTTTGCTTTTTGAAATGATTTTACCGTTAGCAATCATTAGCTTACTGTTAGGGATTTGGAAATCTGAGAATGTCATGAGACAAAACAAAAATGTAAAACTTGATTATCTCTCATTATTATTATCTTCTGTCGGTTTTGGCGGTTTGTTATATGGATTCAGTTCTGCAAGCTCTGACGGTTGGACGAATAAAGTTGTCTTAACGACCTTAATCATAGGCGCTATTGCCCTAATTACTTTCATTATCCGTCAATTAAAAATGAATGAACCGTTATTGGATTTACGTGTTTACAAGTACCCAATGTTTGCACTTGCGTCTGTAATTGCAATTGTCAACGCAGTGGCCATGTTTTCGGGTATGATTTTAACCCCAGCTTATGTACAAAATGTCCGCGGTATTTCACCGCTGAGCTCTGGGCTGATGATGCTTCCAGGTGCGGTAATAATGGGGATTATGTCACCAATTACAGGTAAACTATTTGATAAATATGGCCCTCGTATTCTTGGTATAGTAGGACTTTCCATTACAGCCGTTTCAACTTATATGCTAGCAAACCTGCAACTCGATTCTAGTCACACACATATTATTCTTATTTACACATTGCGGATGTTTGGGATGGCGATGGTGATGATGCCACTTATGACAAACGGACTTAATCAATTACCAACTCGCTTAAATCCGCACGGTACAGCTGTTAATAATACAGCTCAACAAGTGTCCGGTTCGATTGGTACTGCTATTCTTGTTACGATTATGAATTCTGTAACAAAAACAAAAGCTGAAAGTCTAATGGTTGATGTAGATCCTACAACCTTCACAGAGGCTACGAAGGCAATGTTAACTCAGAAGGCTTTATTATCCGGAATTCAATATTCATTCTATGTAGCGCTTGGCATGAATGTTGTTGCACTACTATTAGTTTTTTTCGTTAAACGTGTAGATACAAGTGCGGAAGCTGTGGAGAGGTTAAATCGGTAGAGTAAAATAAAACTTAAGATCATGATTCCTATAAGTTTTTGCTGTTTAGTTAGACTATGAAGAAATGCAAATTTCTGCTGCTAAGGCGCTGGTATTTAAACTTGGAAAAGGACCAGTGAAATAATTATATATAGTAAAAAGGATCTGATATTCATATCAGATCCTTTTTCATTAGTAACACAGTATACTTGCTTATCGTATTTGTTTGAATTGACATTAGGAACTACTGGTTTTCCCAATACTACAATCTTTAGCTCTCAATTTGTGATAAACATTATAATAATACGCTTCATTTTAATTTAGTATTTTCTCTGCAAGTTATAAATCTAATATCAACAAACAACTTAGATTACCAACCTTATAAGCAATATCATAATCGTGAATAGTTCGGGAAAAGATAAAATAAGGTAATCAATTACATATCTTTATCCCAGGCGATTCATTGCTATCTTCTTTTTATTGAATGGGATATTTTATTTCATGCTTTTTTGAAAGGGTGTTTTTAATGGATAAAAAAGTATCTGCCATTCCTCAACCGAAAACATATGGATTGCTGGGGAATCTCCCATTAATCGATAAAGATAAACCGACCCTATCCTTTATCAAGATAGCGGAAGAGTATGGTCCCATTTTTCGAATTCAAACTTTAAGTGATACCATCATTGTCGTTTCTGGACATGAACTAGTAGCAGAAGTCTGTGACGAAACAAGATTTGATAAAAGTATAGAGGGTGCTTTAGCGAAAGTTCGCGCCTTTGCTGGAGACGGATTATTTACAAGCGAGACTCACGAGCCTAACTGGAAAAAAGCTCATAATATTTTGATGCCTACATTCAGCCAACGAGCAATGAAAGATTATCATGCTATGATGGTCGATATTGCTGTACAACTCGTTCAAAAATGGGCACGGCTTAATCCGAATGAAAACGTAGATGTTCCGGAGGATATGACTCGCCTTACATTGGATACAATTGGTCTATGTGGTTTTAATTATCGATTTAATAGCTATTATCGTGAGACCCCTCATCCTTTTATTACTAGCATGAGCCGTGCTCTAGATGAGGCGATGCACCAATTACAGCGGCTGGATATAGAAGATAAACTCATGTGGAGAACGAAACGTCAATTTCAGCATGATATTCAATCCATGTTTTCTTTAGTAGATAATATTATTGCTGAACGTAAAAGTAATGGAAATCAGGAAGAAAATGATTTACTTTCCCGTATGTTAAATGTGCATGATCCGGAAACTGGTGAAAAATTAGATGATGAAAATATTCGTTTCCAAATTATCACTTTTTTAATAGCTGGGCATGAAACAACAAGTGGATTATTATCTTTTGCAATCTATTTTTTATTAAAGAATCCAGATAAATTGAAAAAAGCCTATGAAGAAGTAGATAGGGTTTTAACAGATCCCACTCCAACATACCAACAAGTTATGAAACTAAAGTATATCCGGATGATTTTAAATGAATCGCTACGTCTATGGCCTACTGCTCCAGCATTCAGTCTCTATGCAAAAGAAGATACAGTGATTGGTGGGAAATATCCAATTAAGAAAGGAGAAGATCGTATTTCTGTTCTGATTCCACAGCTACATAGGGATAAAGACGCGTGGGGAGACAATGTGGAAGAATTCCAACCTGAACGATTTGAAGAGCTGGATAAGGTTCCTCATCATGCTTATAAGCCATTTGGAAATGGTCAACGAGCATGTATCGGTATGCAGTTTGCACTTCATGAAGCCACACTTGTAATGGGAATGCTTCTTCAACATTTTGAATTAATTGATTATCAAGACTATCAGCTGGACGTAAAACAAACATTAACGCTAAAGCCTGGTGATTTTAAAATTAGGATTCTACCCCGAAATCAAACTATTAGCCATACTACTGTTCTTGCGCCTATAGAGGAGAAACTGAAAAACGATGAAATCGAACAGCAAGTTCAGAAGACTCCTTCTATTATTGGGGCCGATAATCTTTCGCTTCTTGTTCTGTATGGATCGGATACAGGGGTAGCGGAAGGTATTGCAAGAGAACTAGCAGATACAGCTAGTTTAGAAGGTGTTCAAACGGAAGTGGTAGCTCTTAATGATGGAATTGGAAGTCTGCCAAAAGAAGGGGCGGTTCTTATTGTAACTTCTTCTTATAATGGAAAACCACCAAGTAATGCAGGGCAGTTTGTGCAGTGGTTGGAGGAATTAAAACCAAATGAGCTAAAAGGTGTTCAATACGCAGTTTTTGGTTGTGGAGATCATAATTGGGCGAGTACTTATCAGCGAATTCCAAGATACATTGATGAGCAAATGGCTCAAAAAGGAGCAACAAGATTTTCGACACGTGGAGAAGCAGATGCAAGTGGTGATTTCGAGGAACAGCTCGAGCAATGGAAACAAAGTATGTGGCCTGATGCGATGAAGGCATTTGGATTGGAACTTAACAAAAACATTGAGAAAGAACGCAGTACATTAAGTTTACAATTTGTTAGTCGTCTTGGAGGATCTCCTCTTGCGCGAACATATGAAGCAGTTTATGCATCTATATTGGAAAATCGTGAACTTCAATCACCTAGCAGTGAAAGAAGCACGCGACATATTGAGATATCCTTGCCAGAAGGCGCTACGTATCAAGAAGGTGACCACCTTGGGGTGCTGCCAATTAATAGTGAGAAAAATGTAAGCCGGATTTTAAAACGCTTTGGATTAAGCGGGAAGGATCAAGTCATATTGAGCGCAAGTGGACGAAGTGTAAATCACATACCTTTAGACAGTCCTGTTAGTTTATTTGACCTTCTTAGTTATAGTGTAGAAGTTCAAGAAGCAGCCACTCGAGCACAAATACGAGAAATGGTGACATTCACAGCATGCCCTCCTCATAAAAAGGAATTGGAATCATTATTGGAAGAGGGAGTTTATCATGAACAAATATTAAAGAAACGTATGTCAATGTTGGATCTTCTTGAAAAGTATGAGGCTTGTGAAATCCGATTTGAACGCTTTTTAGAACTTCTTCCTGCGCTCAAACCGCGTTACTATTCTATTTCAAGCTCTCCACTCGTTGCACAGGATCGTCTGAGCATTACGGTTGGTGTTGTTAATGCACCTGCATGGAGTGGGGTAGGGACATATGAAGGAGTCGCTTCTAATTATTTAGCTCAGCGTCATAATAAAGATGAGATTATCTGTTTCATTCGAACGCCACAATCAAACTTTCAATTACCTGAAAATCCAGAAACACCAATTATCATGGTTGGGCCAGGTACTGGAATTGCACCATTCCGTGGATTCTTGCAAGCGCGTCGTGTTCAAAAGCAAAAAGGTATTAACTTAGGACAAGCACATCTATATTTTGGTTGTCGTCATCCTGAAAAGGATTATCTCTATCGTACAGAACTAGAAAATGATGAAAGGGATGGATTAATCTCTTTACACACAGCTTTTTCTCGCCTAGAAGGATATCCTAAAACATATGTACAGCATTTAATAAAACAAGATAGAATCAATTTAATTTCGTTATTAGATAATGGGGCTCATCTTTATATATGTGGTGATGGAAGTAAAATGGCTCCTGACGTAGAAGACACCCTTTGTCAAGCATATCAAGAAATTCATGAAGTCAGTGAACAAGAAGCAAGGAATTGGCTGGATCGTGTACAAGAAGAAGGGCGATATGGAAAAGATGTTTGGGCCGGAATCTAAATTCTTCTTAATTAGATAAGTAATATTTAATTTACGAACTTCTTTCGACTAAGTATAACTTTAAACAAAATAAACTGCTTTATAAAAACCCTGTATTTTTTATTGAATATGGGGTTTTCTTATTTTTAAATAAAAGGGACGTATATGTTGATTCAAAATCCAACAATCTTTATGCTTTATATACACAACATGAATAAAAGGATGACAAAATTTTTATGGTTAGTATGATAATTTGGAAACAGAAGTCAGCTTAATCTATGAAAACCTTATAAGAGGAGTGATGTAAGTGAAACAAAATGTTTACGATAATCCGAATTTCTTCAAAAACTATACAGCGTTGCGTGAAAGTGGAATAAACGCTAATGACTTCATAGAACAGCCAGCAATCAAATCATTAATTCCATGTTTGAAAGGGAAATCGGTATTAGACTTGGGTTGCGGTGATGGTCATTTTTCAAAGTATTGTATAGAAAATGGTGCAAAAAACGTAATAGGTGTAGACATATCCAAAAATATGATTGAACGTGCTAAAAAGTTAAATCAGGATGATAACATAGAATTTATGTGTCTTCCTATGGAGGATATGGGACTAACCAATCAAAAGTTCGACCTGATTATAAGTTCTCTCTCTATACATTACATTGAAGATTACTCGGCAATGATTCAAAAGATTAATGAACTATTAAAAAGCAGTGGTGAATTTATCTTTTCAACTGAACATCCAATAGCAACAGCTCGCAAAGGAAGCAAACATTGGATAAAAACTGAGGATGGTAATAAATCACACTGGGCATTAGATAATTATCAAGAAGAAGGAATCAGAGTACACAACTGGTTTGTTGACGATAGTGTGGTTATTTATCATAGAACTGTTGCTACATTAATAAATACTTTAATTGAACACGGGCTTTCGCTGGATAAAATAATCGAACCGCAATCAACTTTGGCAGGGATAGAGACAATGCCAGATTTAATAAACGAATCGCGAAGTCCATCTTTTATTATAATCAAGTCAAAAAAAACAAAATAATATTTTAAAATATTTACCGCAATCTGGGAGCTTTTATTGAATTACGAAAACAGCCGTTTCACTAAGGAATGGCTGTTTTTTTTAAGAACATAACCGAAAGCCGTTAAACTGTATGCGTTCAAGTTGCTATCATTTTGTAATTATTTTATAAAAGGGGTTGTGAAAATACAGGTGAAATTTCAAATGAGTGCAGGAATAATTGCAGTACTCATTTAAGGTATTATCTGCATCCGAATTGAAAATATTGAACATAGGAGTGAGTGGAAATGGCATATTTATTACAAGTTGATTTTCCGTTTGAAGGTCCTTTTGGTGAAGAAATGGAAAAAGTATTTTGGGATTTAGCAAAAAGTATTAATGAAGAAGAAGGATTCCATTGGAAAATATGGACGGAGAATCAAGAAACGAAAGAAGCTGGAGGCATCTATGTATTTGAAGAAAAACAAGATGCTGAAAAATATGGAGAAATGCACAAGAACAGACTTCAAGCATTTGGTGTTAAAGATATTAGAGTGAAAATTTTTCACATTAATGAAGAGTTAACTAAACTGAATCATGGTTATAGTAAATAATAAGGGACACGGAATTCAAAGAAGGAGGGGATAATCCCTTCTTTTTTGAATTCTTCCTTTATAAAAAAATCCCTATATAGATAGGGATTTGTGTATCGGCATACAGTTCCTTGGAAAAGGTAACATATGAGAGTTCTTGAATTTGTGAAATTGACGAGAAAGTACTGTGAAAAAAGTTGTATTGAAATAATTATTTATAAAAGGGTACGCCCCTTACTGGGAGGTAAGGGGCACAGGAAATGCAAATTTATTTGTAATTTGATTATAATATATATACCCATCTATACACGTTGCAAAATTATGAACATAACTAATATTTAGTAACTAGGAATAACGAAGGTTGTATGACTTAAGCTGTTTTTATATGAATGCTTATAATGATTTACATAAATGGATAGAAAAAAAGGGATACTCAAGATCATTAACGGAATGGCACTTAGAAATATATCATAGCTGGGAAGATCCTAAAGAATTAGTTGTAGAGTTATTAGATACAGTTGAATAATAAAAGTTGAAATACGGGTTCTTCGGCCAAAGGATGCCTTGATGGAGGAACGAAAAAAAGCTCAAGTTCTCTATTTTAACGAATTTACCGAAAGTCATCTCCCACCTACCGCTGGGCTATCGCCCTTCACGCGCCTCTGGACGGAGAATTTTTTCGGTAAATTCGTTAAAATGTACCCTATAGAATAGAAACTTAAAAAAGTCTATTCTATAGGGTACAGATTAATCTATCGCCTTTTTTATTTTTTATTAAAAAATAAATTTAAATCAGTTTTATCCGTATCATAAGCTAATGCTTCAGCAATACAATCTTGAATAATTTCCAATTTAGCTTTTTCAAAGAATGGTACTGAAAAAATATAATCCGATCCTGCTCTTTGAATAATCAATACATTTTGCATACCACTACCTAAAATACCAATTCCAATTAATAGTAAAATAAGTCCGAATATAAAGTTATTTCCTATGGTACTAAAGGAAAAAAGAATAATAATCAATCCTAATATAATGGGTTTTATTCTATACTGAGAAGAAATCATTGTAGAACTAATATTTTTCAAAGGAATGCTTTGATTATCTTTTCCAGCAGGAATAAACCCTAATATAGTGTTTCCAGTGGATACTTTTACAAATCTTGAATCAACTGAAACAAACCCTTTAATCCAAAAAAACAAAAGTGACAAAGAAAAATCTGTTTTTTTTCTCCATTTTAACCTCCTAAAATGTAAAATATTCAATTTATGAAAATAGTATATCAAATTTCCCGTAAATTGGGAATAGCGCAATTTGTTCTTTGTAGGTAATACTTTTTTTCTTTGTTGCTTGTTCCTTCAACCTTTTCACGGTTTGTTTTTTTGTTAATATTCCATTTATGAAAAGGATAATATTTAATAGGATTCTTCCAACAAAAACGGAAACTCCTTGTATCTTCCAATTCTTTATTAGGATTACATAAAGGATTGGAAGTAGTATAAGGGCCAAAATCCTGACTCCTTTTCTATCTCCCCGTCTCAAAAAACTCAATCCATTCTCCGTCAGGGCCAGCGAAGAATATGTAACGTGTTCCATCTGGCAATGTTTCGATTTCTTCGCCTAGTAAAAATGTTACTTTGTGGCTTTCTAGTCTTTTGATTTCATCTTCTAATGAATCCACTTTAAAGCAAATGTGATGTACTTTTCCTTCTGCCGGAAGGGAAGAGTTGTAACCTTCAATTAGTTCAAGTATCGTTTCTTTCGATTCTTCCACACCTAAAAAAGCGAGTTTTAAGTCTGGATTTGGGTGCCCCATACGTTTAATGAGCTGTAAGCCGATTACTTCTTCATAAAATGAAATAGATGTTTCTAATTTTGCAACCATAAGTCCAACGTGTTCTATTCTTCTAACTGGCATGTAGATTCCTTCCTTCTTTCTGAAAATTATATACAATATATTATTGAAAATTGAGAAAATAAGCAAGATAAAAACCTTACAAATTTTAGCGTGTTATATGGTATAGTGAGAAAGTATGTTTGGGGAGAAGGAAGGAGATTATACGATGAATACAACTACTCAAACTCCTTCATTATCGGAAACAATGAAAGAGTGGCATTATGCATTAGCATATGAAATTAAACATTGGAAAACGATAGGTGGTAGTAAAATTTCTATCATGAACGGTCGTTTTTTATATACAGATTATGAAAGTACAGTATACGTATTTCAGCTTATTTCGGAAGTAAGCTTACCTGAAGGTTCACCAATTCGAATTGAGTTCGATGGTGAGGAAGCGACAGGGGAAGTATTATCTGTACATGGATTAGAAATAGAACTGAAATTAAATGATTATATACAAGGTGAAATACGAGAAGCGGTTTTATACAGTGAACCGTGGCAATTGTTAGAACAACTACAAGAGCGATTGAAAGAGGCACATAAAGATAAGCTAAAACGTAATCGTATAAAGCGTCTTGTTGATGGGACGAGCAGTCCGAAACATATTGAAAAGATGAAAAATACGAAAAATGAATTGGCGTATCGTTCTTTTTACAATCCAACAACGTACGTGTGGGGACCACCGGGAACAGGGAAGTCGTACAATTTATCACGTATTATTTCGGCTCATTATCAAAAAGGAAAATCGGTACTTGTGTTAGCTCATAGTAATGCGGCAGTAGACGTATTAATGAGCGAGGTAACGAAGCAAATTGAGAAGAAAAAGAAATGGACGCCTGGCGAAATTGTTCGTTACGGTTATAGTCAACATGAACATATACGAAATCATGAAACGTTACTTGCATCGAAGTTAGTTGAAACGACGAATGGATCTTGGGGAGAAGAAAGACTCTATTTAGAAGAGACACGACAAGATCTTCGTGAAAAGATTTTATCATATAAAGCGACTTCTGCTGATAAGAAGCGTATACAAGAGATTGAAAGTGATCTTCGAAAGCAAAAAGCGAAAATTAAAGAAGTAGAAAAAGAATACATTGAAAATGCGAAAGTAATCGGTGCGACTTTATCGAAATGTGCAATTGATTCACTTATTTATGAGCGTACGTTTGATTTAGTTGTCGTAGATGAAGTGAGTATGGCTTATGTTCCGCAAATCGCATTAGCTGCTTCACTTGGGAAACGTATTGTCGTTTGTGGTGACTTTTTACAGTTACCTCCGATTGCGATGGCGAACCATGAACTCGTTCGAAAATGGCTCGGTGAAGATATGTTTTATCATGCAGGGATTGTTGATTCTGTAAATAAATCAGAAGCACATCCGAACCTTTTTATGCTGCAGGAGCAAAGACGTATGCATACGGATATATCGAAGTTTACGAATTCATTTATTTATAAAAATAGAGTGTACGATCATCCATCTGTTTCAGAGCGTAAAGAACTTGCGAAACTGCAACCGTTCGCAAATGAGGCGAGTGTTTTATTTGATACGAGCTTAATGGGAGCCTTTTCTTTAAAAGACGCTGCTTCCGGTTCTCGTTTTAATATTATGTCTGGTTTAGTAGCGATGCAAATGATGTTAATTGGATTGTTAGACGGTGTTCAATCTATCGGTGTAGTTACGCCTTACAGGGCACAGTCCCGCTTTTTATCAACGTGCATTAGAGAAATGTTGCAGAAAACGAAATATCAAAACATACCAGTTTTAGCGGCGACAGTTCATAAGTTTCAAGGGTCTGAAAGAGATATGATGATCTTTGATACGGTTGATAGTTATCCGCAAGAACGACCTGGCGTGTTATTCTTTGACCATAAAAATCATCGCCTCGTCAACGTTGCAGTGACAAGGGCGAGAGGGAAGTTCATTCAATTATCAGATTGCCACTACATGCGTAAAAATCTTTCGAGAAAACAAGCGTTATCGCAATTAACAGCTCATATAGAACGTCACGGAGATGTGTATGATCGCACGACATCAAGACAATTGTGGGAGCGGAAAATTTCGAAACGTTTACGCTGGTTTATGGAAATGAATTTTGAAGAGCCGAAAGGGTTATTGAAAGATATTTTAGCCGCAAAACAAAAAATTATCATTTCCCTTCCAAGTACAAGGCAAGTAGATAAACGAGTATGGCAAGCGTTAATGCGTACGAATGCGCAAATAACGGTGTATAGTGATGGACCAGTTCCATTAAAAAATGTAAAATTACAAAGGCAAAACAAAGCGTTCCCGTTTATAGTAATCGATGATGAAATCTTTTGGGCAGGAGCACCTCTTACATCTCAAATGATGTTTGAAGGTAGTATGGAATTTCCGTACATATGTGCAAGATTACAAGCACCTGAAACAATTGGCGTATTAAAAGGGTTTTTAGATATTCGGTAAATTCAGATAGGAATTCCTTGACTTTTGCCTGGAATGAACTTAGAATGAAAATAATTTAATATAATTTTATGAAAATTCTTATCACGAGAGGTTGAGGGACTGGCCCTATGACACCTCGGCAGCGGATTCTTTATGAATACTGTGCCAATTCCAGCAAGGTAACTTGAAAGATAAGAAAGAAGCTCATTTTGACTGTATATACAGAAGCCTCTTTCTATCTTTTAGAAAGAGGCTTTTTTACGTGAAAATAAAAGGAGGAAGAAAAATGGGAGCGACAGGAGTAACGTCACAAAGAAAAACAATTGAAGAGAGTATAGAAAGAAATAAGGAAAAGTACATAGAAACAAGTCATAATATTCATGCGAATCCGGAGATTGGTAACCAAGAATTTTACGCATCAAGAACGTTAAGTTTGTTGTTAGGAAGCGCAGGATTTCAGTTGCAGCACAATATAGCTGGACATGAAACAGGTTTTATCGCGCGAAAAAGTTCAGGAAAACAAGGGCCAGTTATCGCATTTTTAGCTGAGTATGACGCTTTACCAGGACTCGGTCATGCGTGTGGTCACAATTTAATTGGCACAATTAGCGTTGCGGCTGCGATCGCATTATCAGAAACGCTTGAAGAAATTGGCGGGGAAGTTGTCGTGTTTGGTACTCCAGCTGAAGAAGGAGGACCAAATGGTAGTGCGAAAGCGAGTTATGTAAAAGCGGGGTTATTTAAAGATATTGATGCGGCACTTATGATTCATCCGAGCGGAAAAACAGCGCCAACGAGCCCTTCACTAGCAGTCGATCCACTTGATTTTCATTTTTACGGAAAAACAGCTCATGCCGCAGCTTCACCGGAAGAAGGAATTAACGCATTAGATGCGATTATTCAGCTGTATAACAGCATTAATGCACTTCGCCAACAACTTCCGTCAGACGTGAAAATTCATGGCGTTATTACTGAGGGCGGAAAAGCACCTAACATTATTCCTGACTATGCCGCAGCAAGGTTCTTCATCCGCGCAGCAACGAGAAAAAGATGTGCGGAAGTAACAGAGAAAGTAAGAAACGTCGCACAAGGTGCAGCATTAGCAACAGGTACGAAAGTGAAAATTCATCAATTCCAAAATGAAATCGATGAACTACTCGTAACAAAAACATTTAATGACGTCGTAGCCGAAGAATTAGAATTACAAGGTGAAGACGTAAATCGTAAAGAAAGATTTGGCATCGGCTCAACAGACGCAGGAAACGTAAGTCAAGTCGTACCGACAATTCATCCGTACATTAAAATCGGACCAGATGACTTAATTGCGCATACGAATGAATTTAGAGAAGCAGCACGTTCAGAACTTGGAGATAAAGCGCTAATCACATCGGCAAAAGCACTAGCAAATACAGCGTATCGATTAATTACAGAAGAAGGTTTGTTAGAGAAGGTGAAGGAGGAGTTTAGGGAGGCGCGGAAGAATCAAGGATAGGGAAGAAGGAGAATTATACTCGGGATTTTTTAGTAGGAAATTGAATGAAAAAAGAACCAGCCTATGGCTGGTTTTATTATATTATAAAAGAATTTTTCCACATACACTTCATATTTCTACCTTAGTACCCTCTTATCAGAACGACAATTTCTCTTCAAATTCACTCTTTAAAACAATTAAAGGAGATGATAATCCAAATTGCATTAAGGAGTCTAAAAATGTAGCGAGAGAATCCATCGAATCGCTCATGACCTTCATCATATAATTAAACTCCCCGCTAATTCGATATAAATCAGTTACTTCGGGAGCGGCATTACAAAATTGGATGAAATCAGAGCATTGACTCGTTTTGAACATAATGAATGCTTGGATGTTTTTATTAATTTTGGAAGGCTCAAATTTCGTTCGGTAAGCAGCTATAACCCCTTGATCTTCAAGCTTGTTAATGCGTTCTTTTACAGCAGGCTGCGTCATGGATATAATACGTCCTATTTCTGAAACAGAAATTCTCGCATTTTCATACAACAAGTTCATAATTTTATGGTCAATTTCATCTAGTTTTACTGCGTTTTGCATTGGATAACTCCCCTTTTTATTTTCTAAATTAAATCGTAAATTATAACTATAATATCATAAGTGAAGGAACTAAATTACCTATAAATCTATATTTAAAATTAGTAGTATTTGCTTAAAAATATAAGTGTAGGATTTATTAAACGGAAATTTAGGAAGGGTGGAAAAAATGAAGAATCTTGATGGGAAAGTAGCGTTAGTAACAGGGGCGAGTCGCGGTATTGGTCGTGCGATTGCGATGAGATTGGCAAACGACGGTGCATTAGTTGCAATTCACTATGGCCGAAATAAAGCAGCTGCAGATGAAACAATTAGTGAGATTGAATCAAATGGAGGAAAGGCATTCTTAATTGAAGCGGATTTCAATTCAATTGATGGTATCAAAAAGATAGTAGAACAATTGAAGAATGAATTACAAATAAGAGTTGGTACATCAGAGATTGATATTTTAGTAAACAATGCAGGGATAGGTACACAAGGAACAATTGAAAATACGACAGAAGAAGTTTTTGATGAAATTATGTCTGTAAATATTAAAGCACCGTTCTTCTTAATTCAGCAAACATTACCGTTATTACGAGCGGAGGCGCGAGTTATTAACATTTCATCAGCTGAAGTAAGACTTGGTTTTGCAGGGTCCATTGCATATGGTTTAAGTAAAGGGGCACTAAATACGATGACACTTCCTCTAGCTAAACATCTTGGAGAAAGAGGTATAACAGTGAATACAATTATGCCTGGATATACGAAGACAGATATAAATGCGAAATTGCTAGATAATCCGGAAATACGAAATTTTGCTACGAATTCATCTGTGTTCGGACGAATAGGGCAAGTTGAAGATATTGCAGATGTAGTAGCATTCCTTGCTTCTTCTGATAGCCGCTGGGTAACAGGGCAAATTTTAGATGTTTCTGGAGGATTTTGTTTATAGGGGCACTACTTCATACCCATAAAGCTAATATTTTCATATCCCCCTAAATTAAAATTTTCTTTCTCTACAGATAGCTATTTTGAGAAGCCGCTCATTTTTTCGTTTTGAGGGCATTTCTTTTTCTTAAGTTGATGGGTATGTATGGTGACCCCTATTAGACGATAGTGAATTCACAATTTCGGGGTTCAGTTCCACTTTATTCAAAATAAGATTTTTTTGCAGTAAAATCAATGTTAGTGGAACTTTTTTAATCAAACTTTTTTCTAAATTAAAATAAATCCTTGTAACATTTAAATTAGTACTATATAGTTCTAGTTATGAAAAAGGTAAAATTAATGAATCAAAAACGTGTGATTGAAGTAGCTGCAACATTATTTTTAGAAAAAGGGTTTGCTTATACAAGTATGGATGAATTAGTACGTGTAAGCAAAGTTTCAAAGTCTAATGTGTATTATCACTTTTCTAATAAGGAAGTATTATTAGAAGGGGTCGTTGATTATTGGATTGAAATGTATCAATCTGCAATTGATGACGTACTTTCTCAGAACCAATTTTTAGTTGAAGATCGTATCCAACTGTTTTTAAAGCAATTATCACAAGGAGTTCAGTCGAGAGAGTATAAGGGGAGCTGTCCATTTATTACTCTTTATATTCAAAGTCCTAAACAGGCCACGCAAATAAAAGAAAAAATAGGTCTTTTTTTTACAGGATTACAAAAGAAAGTTTCTCTATTACTTAAACAAGGGGTAGAGAATGGAGAATTCAGAAACACGATTAATATTGATGAGGTTGCATCACTTTTTATTACAAATCTTGAAGGAGCGTTATTTATTTCAGAAACATTGAAGGATGCAACTGTAATTACGAAAACAGCAGATCATTTTTTAAAATTGCTTCGATAAAAGAAGCATTTTTTTTACATCAAATTAGTACTAATTAGTACTAAAAAGGGGATTTTATATGAGAACAGTATTTTTAACTGGTGGAACAGGCTTTATTGGAAAGCAATTAGTAAAAGAATTAGCCAAAGAGGATGTTAAAATTCTTCTTTTAGTAAGGTCGAAAAGTAAAGCAATACGCATTTTTCAAGAAAGAGGCATCTTAAAAAAGGCAGTTATGCACTTTATTGAAGGTGATTTGACGAAAATAGATTTAGGTCTAAGTGCTGAAGATAAGGAGAGGGTATTGAAAACGGATGTGATTATTCACGCAGGAGGCCCCATGGATATTCAAGCGGCAAGTAAAGAGGCAGCTTCCGTATTTTTAAATGGCGCCAAACACATTAGTGAATTAGCTAAAAGCATTCATCAATTGAAGGGCTTGCAACAATTTATTCATGTTGTAGGTTATATGAGTCCCTTTGATGATAAAAATAGCAAGATTGCAATTGATGTGTTTAAAGAAGGAAACAATTATTTGAAAATAAAAAATCCATATGAGAGAACAAAATTTTTAGCAGATCTTTATATCCGTCACCAGGCATCAGCAGTAGGTTATCCGCTTTCTGTAATTAATCCGCCAACTGTAGTCGGTAGTAGTAAAACAGGAAGTACAGAGCAGATAGCAGGATTAGGTTTGCTTGTGATGAGTATGCGAAGAGGGCTCATGCCAGTGATTCCTGGAGGTAAGGGATATAGGTTACCACTGATTTCAAACGATGAGCTTGCGAAGTTTATTGTGCAGGTTTTCAGATTGGAACAACCGACTATTCAAACATATACACTTGTTGAAGACAAACAGCACGATCAGAACATTGCTGAATTATTAAGTATTATGTCGGAAAGTATGAATATGAGGGCACCAAAAATCTCTGTCCCAATGCCACTTATGAAAGCAATTATGAATAGTGGAGTAAGTAAAATAACAAAAATTCCTTCTGATGGACTGAATTTTATTACAAAACGAAAATTTTCAAATGTTTCAGCGAAAAAAATTATGGGAGGAGATTGGTTTAAGAAGACGAGTGTAATGAAATTTTTCCCTGCCGTAGTAGCTGATCTGGATTATCGAATGATGTATCAAAATGGCCAGCATAATCATTTATTTAAACGAACATTATGCGATAACACTACCCTTTACCAATTACAAGGAGAGGGTAAACCGTTTATTTTATTACATGGTTTATTGAGTGATGGAGAGGATTTATTTCCTTTAGCACAAGAGCTTCATGAAAAAACTGGTCAACCTGTATGGATCTTGGATCTTCCAGGTTTGGGACGTTCTCCTTTTAAACAAGAGAAAAATCTTCTAGATATCTATTTGAATGTAGTGAAAAAGTTATTGGAGAAAGCTACTAATGGTGCACATCTAATTGGCCATTCATTCGGTGCGTTTATTCTTCTGGAAGCATTGGTACAAGAGTACATAGATAAGAAGTATTCAATCACTTTACTTCAGCCAGCTGTTGCTAAAAAAAATGCTAAATCGCTAAATGTTCCCCAATTTATGAACAAATGGACATTAAAATTGGCAACTACTAATTTGATAGGGCGTTATTTATTAAGTAATGGTTTGTTTGAAAGTATGGAGAGCATCCCTGAACATTATATCGAAAAAATAAGTAACAGTTTTACTTCTCCTAGAATTTTAAATACTACGGTTCAGCTTAACAGTTTACTACTGAAAAACGATCAAGGTGATTTCAATGAAGTAACAAAGTATAATCTTCACATTATTTGGGGGGAGTATGACAGAGGCTATTCTGCTCCATCGCATCTTGGTAAGGTTGATTTTGTTCCATATGGCCATCATTTTCCTCTTAGCCATCCGAGTGAAACGGCAACATTAGTAATAAAAAATAGTAATACTAGCAGATGAGAGTGTGGGATAAATAAACAGTGTGTAGTAAGATCGTTGTGTCTTTGAAATAAAATCGTACTGTGTGGGGCCCACCCCATCACTATCAGACTAAGAAACGCAAATACCTCAAAACGAAAAAATGAGCATTTTGTTACAAGATAGTACAAAATTTCGTTCTGGGGGTGCTATAAAATTTTAGCTTGATGGCGATGTGGTGCTACCCCATGCCCATCAACTTAAGAATTTAGAACTCCCAAAAAAAATTATGAGTTTTTTGTTACAAGTTATCACAAAATTTTCGTTTTTTGGGTAGTTTTATTTTCTTAGCTTGATTGCGATGAGCGGTACCCCATAAAGGCCCCTGATACATAATTGATGTTCTGCCATTTGTAGAAAACAATCTACTTATACCATTTTAACAAGAAGAAATATCTCGTCCATGTTGTAATATTGGCTTAGGTTAAGCTTGTGAAAAAACATATTCATGTATAATACAATTGATGTATGATACATTAGTTGTAGGAGGGTGACCTATTTGAAAAGAGAAGATGCCTTAAAACTAAGAACAGATATTAAGAAAATGATTATAATAACTGGGGTTTTTGAATCTCAAAATTTGCCCAATGGACCATTTGAAAAACCTTTACCAACTTCTCAAATGATGGCGTTAGAGGAACTAGAGGTGGAAAAACTAACTGTTTGGCAACTATCCAATAAACTTAGATTAGAGACTTCAACTGTAAGTAGATTGGTAGATAAGTTAGTAAAAAAGGGGCTTATTTATCGTGAAGTAAATGAAAAAAATAGAAGAGAACTTTTTCTGCACCTCACAGAAAAAGGTCACATAACTGTTAATTGCTTAAGAGAGCAATCCATTACATTTTATCAAAGTATTCTCAATAATTTATCAGAATCAGAACAAAAAATAGTTGTGGATGGTTTTGAATTATTTATTGATTCTATTTCTAAGCCTTTTGATTAGAGTGAGGTAAGTCATAACATTTGGAGGATAAAATGAGTTTGCATTTTGAACGTCCTATTATTGAATTAAAAGAGAAATTTGATGAATTAAAGAAAATTATGAAAGAAAATAATGTAGATTTATCGTCAGAAATTCATGAATTAGAAAAACGTTTAAATAAAATGCAAGATAAAATTTATTCTAATATTACACCTTTTCAACGAGTTCAAATTGCAAGGCTACGTAACCGACCCACGACATTGGACTATATACCTTTATTGTTTACAAACTTTCTCGAACTTCATGGTGATCGATTATATGGTGATGATAAAGCAATGATAGGTGGTATTGCAAAATTTAAAGGGATGCCCGTTACGGTTATTGGTCATCAAAGAGGTAGAAATACAAAGGAAAATATAGAAAGAAATTTTGGAATGGCACATCCAGAAGGTTATAGAAAAGCGCTAAGACTTATGAAACAAGCTGATAAATTTAATCGCCCTATTATTACATTTATTGATACAATAGGCGCCTATCCAGGGAAAGGGTCTGAAGAACGTGGAATTTCTGAAGCGATAGCTCGAAATCTATTTGAAATGGCTACACTTAAAGTACCAATTGTTTGTATTGTAATTGGAGAGGCATCAAGTGGTGGAGCTCTTGGCATTAGTGTCGGTAACCATATCCATATGTTAGAGTATTCATGGTACTCGGTAATTTCGCCAGAAGGAGCAGCATCTATCCTATGGAAGGACGCTAAGTATGCTCCAGAAGCTGCTGAACATATGAAAATTTCAGCAAAAGATTTAAAACATTTGGGAATTATTGATGAAATCATTCCTGAAATTAAAGGTGGAGCACAAAATGATATAAAATCACAGGCAAAAATGATTGAATCTGTAATCGAATCATCTCTAAAAAAATTGATACTATTATCCTCGGAAGAGCTTATACAACAGCGGTATGAAAAGTATAGACAAATAGAGAATTATAAATGAAAAT
This sequence comes from Bacillus sp. FSL P2-0099, assembly GCF_038007445.1. Taxonomy (NCBI): domain Bacteria; kingdom Bacillati; phylum Bacillota; class Bacilli; order Caryophanales; family Bacillaceae; genus Bacillus; species Bacillus sp. FSL P2-0099. The sequence goes on along the minus strand of NZ_JBBOXE010000001.1, from coordinate 3,063,588 downwards.
ATTTAAAGTCCGTATTACATTTCGGAGGATTCTCGCAAAAAAAATTTAAATATTTTGTAAGTAACCTCTTAAACTGGGATATGCTTATACTATTACTCTACAAAAGATGTGTGATCGGTATGGAAAAGGAAAATTTGTTCAAATGGAAGCATTATCACATACCCATCAACTTAAGAAATTGATTGTTCCCCAAAACGAAAAAATGAGCTGAATTCTCATAAGTAACTGTGAAAAGGTGGAAATTTCGGTATAGGGGTATCTCAAAAGCTTAGGTTGATGGCAATGGGGTCCCGCCACATCGCTATCAAGCTAAAAAAATAGGTCACCCCCAAAACGAAAAAAACATGTTAAATTCCCATAGATAACTATCTTATATTAATTACATAACCTAGTGTGTGATATAATAATATAAAGATATTATATTTAAAGGGGGGATTCAAATTGGTTAAAAACTTACCTTTACTACTAGTGATTTTAATACTTGGTGTAAGTTCTTCTACATTAAGTACGACTGGATACTTTTCTCCAGTTATAGAATGGTCTTTAATGATTATAAGTATTATTTTAAACATTACTGCAGTGATAGGTTTATCACTACACGTTCTTGTATATCAACCTATGAAAAGATTTGAAACAAATTTAAAAGAGACCTTCAAATAAAATAATTATATTTGAGGTAATACCACATCGCTATCGAGCTAAAAAAATGTATCCATAAAAAGAAAAAATACGCTATTCTTTCTGTAGAATCATAGGAAAGGATGGCGTTTTTTATGTCTGTTTCTGTGTCTGACGAATTACAACTATTTGCTCAAGAGATTCAAAGTTTTTTATCTCCAAATACCTTACGGGATCTTGCTAGAGATGTTGGCTTTGTACAACGAACCAGTAAGTATCAAGCAAAAGATTTAGTAGCTTTATGTGTATGGTTGAGCCAAAATGTAGCTACGACTTATTTAACTCAGTTATCTAGCTGTTTAGAAGCATCAACAGGAGTACTTATCAGTCCTGAGGGACTGAATCAACGATTTAATAAGGCGGCCGTCCAACTTTTACAACACCTACTAGCCGAACTACTAAGGAAAAAATTGGCCGCATCTATGCCGATTTCTTCTCCATACACTTCTGTCTTCAAGCGTATTCGTATTTTAGATTCAACTGCATTTCAACTCCCGGATGTATTTTCATCGGTTTATCCAGGTGCAGGAGGATGCAGCCATACGGCTGGGATAAAAATTCAACTTGAATATGATTTGTTAAGTGGACAGTTCCTACATATTCATACAGGTCCAGGTAAACAACATGATCGCACTTACGGCTCTCTGTGTGCCCCAACTGTGACAGCGAATGATTTATGTATCCGAGATTTAGGTTATTTTCATTTAAAAGACCTTCAACATATACAAGATAAAGAGGCCTACTATATCTCTCGTATCAAGTCGAATACACGTATGTATCAAAAAAATCCTAACCCTGATTATTTTCAAGATGGAAGAATTAAGAAAGGTACAGAGTATATACAGATAGATATGGAGACCTTAATGAAATCCCTTCAACCAGGACAAACATGTGAAATGGCTGATGCTTATGTAGGAATGATTGATAAAGTGCCAGCTCGTGTAATTGTTCATCGGTTAACAAAACAACAGCAACAAAAACGATTACAAGATCAAGCTGTAAGAGAAAAAAAGAAAGGAATGAAGTATTCTCCTCGTAGTAAACGACTCAGCGGTATCAATGTATATATGACAAACACCCCTACAGATATTGTCCCGATGGGACAGGTACATGACTGGTATTCTTTGCGTTGGCAAATCGAAATTTTATTTAAAACGTGGAAGTCATTCTTTCAAATTCATCATTGTAAAAAGATAAAACCAGAACGATTAGAGTGCCATTTATATGGTCAATTGATTGCTATTCTACTCTGTTCTTCTATCATGTTTCAAATGCGCCAATTGCTCCTCATGAAGAAAAAACGAGAACTGAGTGAGTATAAAGCCATATATATGATTAAAGACTATTTTCTTCTTCTATTCCAAACTATACAGAAAAAAACCCAAGAGCTATCAAAGATGTTACTTCGTCTGTTCAATCTTCTACAGCAAAACGGACGGAAATCTCATCGATATGAGAAAAAAACGGTCTTTGATATATTAGGTGTCGTTTACAATTGTACCATGTCTGATAATCAAGCCGCTTAATTCAAAAAAGTGAAACCCGTTAGGGTTTATTTCGTATGCAAATCTTTCAATCACCTACACTTACCCTTTAGAAAAAAGAAACAATCTCGCCTAAGATTGACTTTGCATAAGCTTAGCTTGATAGCGATGGGGTCCCGCCAACAAGACACGAATTTTGCATGCTAAGCAAAAAAACAATAAGCTGTCCACATGGACAGCTTATTTACATAATTCTCGTTATCAGAAGTTCATTATTTACAGGTTAAACTCATTGAAATTTGTCGATCTACAAAGCCAAATTCTTTGTATAATTCTCTTGCAAAGTTCTTTGCATGAACATTTAATCGTATTTCTTTATGTCCTTTTAAAGACAATTCATCTATACCTGCCTTCATCAATTTCTTTGAAAGTTTTTGACCACGATACTCTGGTAAAATGTATAATTCGTAAATGAATCCTACACTCTCTTGTGAAAAATAATCTTTACCACTGCCAATTAGAATCCATCCTTTTAAGTCGTCATCATCTTTGGATACTAGGTAGTATGCTCCTTGTTCTAATGTTGTTTGTACAATCTCTTTTACTCGTTCTTGTGTAGGTTTAAAGGTCTTGGCCGTTCCTTCGTATAGAGCATTATCTGATTTTGCTAGAATTTCATTCAGATCATTTTTACTAGCTTGTTTAATCATATTTCCCCTCCTTTTTTTACATAACGCACGTTAGCGGAAGTCAAAATGTTACGTTACAATGATTACAATAGGGGGCAAAATTTCCTCTCCTAATTTTCCTACCGCATTTTGGACAAGTTACCACTCGACTTTCACTTGTTTGAAGTTCTATCTTACTTATTGCTATTACTCGTAAGGCAGCCATCCCTCCTATTAGAAGAAGCGTAATGAGCATTTCCATTTTTCTTGTTCTCCTTTCTTTTCATTACAGTTACCTCTAATTATTTTCTAAGAGGTTTTGTGATTTTACATTTTTCCGATGCTTACGCAGATGTAACGAACCCATCAATAAATTGCTTAGACTTAATGCTATGAGTACCCATGTAATTGCTATTCTTATACCTTCTACATATTGTCCATACGCAACTTATCCAGAAGCCACGGCTAGCATGAAACATGAAATACTCATCCATAAATGATTGACCTGTCTTTTCATGATGAAACCTCCACCTTTTTTCCTTATTGTACCATTTCGAAAAAGTGATGTGCTGTGTTTTTTGGATTGTATATTCCATACAAGTATAGTTAACATAACGTCCTATTGTCGGTAGCAAGTTTTTCATAAACTCCTTGTTTTTACTAAATTTTTTGTCTCTATGTCTATCTATCTCTTACACAAGATTTTATACATCATTGATATAGCGGGGATTCTAGGGATCTTCGCTATTCTTTTTTGCATAAAATCTTGTATGAAAAAGTAGTTAGACTAGCGTGTTTTACTCCGGTTCATTTCAAAATACAATTGAAAATTCATCTTTAAATTAAAAAAGAAAGTGTTACCTATATATATTAATAACTTCGAAATATTGTATAACAGATAATTTTTATTGTGCTAACGAATCAGGATAGTGTGGCGACTGACCAACTAAATAGTTGCTTATCCTCAATTATTAGAAGGGAAGTTCTATCATTTCGCGAATTTATTAGACATAGACGAGCGCTATAATTTTCTATATGTACATAAAGAGGTGAATACGCATGAATCAAAGACCTTCAGAAGAAGAATACGCCGGGAACTCCGGCGAATATATCCGTTTGGTGCCGGACGGTAACATCATCGATATTCTGTTCGCCCAGGAAAAGCAAATGACCGAGCTCCTGGCATCGTTGACCGAAAGCCAGGCCGCATATCGGTATGCGGAAGGAAAATGGACGCTGAAAGAAGTCGTGGGCCACATTGCAGATGCGGAACGCGTCATGACCTACCGCCTGCTCCGGTTCGCAAGAGGGGACCAGACGTCTCTGACTGGTTTTGATCAGGAATTGTTCATGCCTCCTTTCGGAAGTTGGACAACCGAGCAATTGGCCGAAGATTACCGGGCCGTACGGCAATCAACGATCACATTGCTGCGCGGGCTACCGGCGGAGGCGTGGACCCGCAAGGGCACAGCCAACAACCTAAGCATTACGGTGCGCGCCCTCGCGTACGGCATCGCAGGACACGAACTTCATCACATGGGGGTCATCCGAAATCGGTACTTGAGTTAATCTTCGGCTGAGGCCTTTGGAATGGAACTAACACCTCTCATCCAACCTTAGATACCGTTCTTATTGGGGTCCCGCCCCACAACCATCAACTTAAGGATTTAGACTATTTTTGAAATTAAAAGCACATTACTATTCTCTTATGTTAATGAGAAAGGGTGACGTGCTTTTTATGAATATGTACCAAAAACAAGAGTTATCTTTATTTGCCGAAGAGTTATATCGATTTTTTTCATTTGGGGGTATTTGTTTTTCTTAGCTTGATGGTGATGGGGCACTACGCTATAATGGTCAAATTAAAATTTAAAACAGTTATAGAGACTCCATTCCTCGGAAACATTGTAACTATTAAGTTGTAAAAAGAACCGTAGTTTTTTATTTTTGAAAAGGCTATGGTCCTTTTTAGTTGTAGCAAAGATATGATGTGAGGAGGTTTTTGTAAATCAAAAAAAATTGATTAATTAGTTGCATAATAAATTAATCAGCGTATATATTATAAATATCAAAAAAAATTGATGAAGGGAGAGGAAACTACAGTGGCACAGGATTTTAAGTTATATGAGAAAAAATTCAAAGCGTTGGCCGATCAGAAGCGTTTAGAGATTATGTATGAACTTTGCCAGCGAGGCCAGACTTGTGTATGTGATTTAACAGAAGTTTTTGAAATGACGCAATCTAAGTTGTCGTATCATTTAAAAATCTTATTAGATGCAGGTTTAATTGTAAAAGAAACAAAGGGTACGTGGAGTTATTATGATTTAAATGATGCGGAAGTAAATAATTTATTATCAGAAGAATTATGCTGTATCTTTAGAAAAACAGGCAAAGGTAGTTGCTGTTAAAATTTTGCACTATTAATCAAAAAAAATTGATTAATAACATGTAAAGAGGAGGAAGAAGCTATGAGATATGTTCACGTTGGGATAAATGTTACGAATTTAGAGAAGTCTATTGAATTTTACGAAAAGGTATTTGGCGTATCACCAGTAAAGGTGAAAGTAGATTATGCAAAATTTTTATTAGAGACGCCAGGACTTAATTTTACGCTAAACGTACGAGATGAAGTGAAGGGAAATCAGGTAAATCATTTTGGTTTCCAAGTGGATACAGCTGAAGAAATTACATTTCATAAAGAAAGATTAGAAAAAGAAGGGTTCTTTGCACGTGATGAGATGGATACGACTTGTTGCTATGCAGTTCAAGATAAGTTTTGGGTAACGGATTTTGATGGGAACGAGTGGGAATTCTTTTATACGAAAGCACATAGTGATGTTCATAAAATTGAAGATTCATCTTGTTGCACGACTTCTAACGTAGTAGAAAAAAATTCTTGTTGTTAATAGGAGATGGAAAATAAAATGAAACGTTTATCTTTTCTAGATCGATATTTAACACTATGGATTTTTCTAGCTATGGCTGTAGGGATTGGTTTAGGGTTTGTGTTTCCTAGTGTAGTAGACGGACTAAATACATTACAAGTTGGAACAACGTCTATCCCGCTCGCTGTCGGTTTAATTGTCATGATGTATCCACCATTAGCGAAAGTTCGTTACAAGGAAATGGGCCGAGTATTTAAAGACGTAAAAGTATTGGTTTTATCTTTAGTACAAAACTGGATTATTGGGCCTGTACTTATGTTTGTTTTAGCAATTATTTTTCTTCCTGATAAGCCAGAATACATGGTCGGACTCATTATGATTGGTTTAGCACGCTGCATTGCAATGGTGATTGTTTGGAACGACCTTGCAGATGGGGATAAAGAGTATGCAGCAGGTTTAGTAGCTTTTAACTCCGTATTCCAAATGTTATTTTTCTCCGTTTATGCATACGTGTTTGTAACAGTCATTCCAGAATGGTTAGGGATTGAAGGGGCTATTGTCGATATTACAATGGTAGAAGTAGCGAAATCAGTATTTATCTATTTGGGAATTCCTTTTATAGCAGGTATGTTAACACGTTTTGTACTCGTTAAGTTAAAAGGAAGACAATGGTATGAAAAGGTGTTTATACCTAAGATTAGTCCACTTACATTACTTGCATTACTATTTACAATCATCGTTATGTTCTCTTTAAAAGGGGAAATGATTGTTAGCGTACCATTAGATGTAGTAAGAATAGCAATTCCGTTATTAATCTATTTTATTGTAATGTTTTTTGTTTCTTTCTTTATGGGAAGAAAAATTGGTGCAAACTATCCGGTGACTACAACGTTAGCATTTACAGCAGGTAGCAATAACTTTGAGTTAGCAATTGCTGTAGCAGTTGGTGTGTTTGGTATTCATTCAGGCGCAGCATTTGCAGCTGTTATCGGGCCTTTAGTTGAAGTACCTGTAATGATTGCACTTGTAAACGTCGCTTTTTGGTTTAAGCGTAAATATTTTAATGATCAACCAGTATAATTTAAAAATAAAGGCGGAAAACAACATGAAAAACAAAAAGACAATCTATTTCTTATGCACAGGAAATTCATGCCGAAGCCAAATGGCAGAAGCATGGGGCAAACAATATGTAGGCGATAAGTGGAATGTATATTCTGCAGGAATTGAAGCACACGGAGTAAATCCAAATGCTATTAAAGCGATGAAAGAAGTAAATATCGACATAACAGATCAAACATCAGATATAATTGATGTAAATATTTTAAATAACGCTGATTTAGTTGTTACCCTTTGTAGTCATGCGGATTCTGTTTGTCCTTCGACACCTCCGCACGTAAATCGTGTTCACTGGGGATTTGATGACCCGGCAGGAAAAGAATGGTCTGAATTTCAACGTGTTCGCGATGAAATTGGGGAACGTATAAAACGATTTTCTGAAACAGGGGAGTAAATAAAGGAAAGAGTCAATTTTCTATTGTATAGGGGATTGGCTCTTTTTCTATACATAGTCACTACTGCATTGGTTTACAACAACTATCTCAACGAATGCAGAATATTATGTAAGAATGATATAGTTAGAATGGTAGTCTGCCTCTATTAAATTTATATATAGAAAAAAACACTATTGGTAATTAACAATGAATAAAATTTTGGTTTTTAGAGTAATCGAGATAGTAATCATAAAAAATAGCGTGTAATAAAAATTTTTTCACATGAAAGGAAAAAAGGGTGAAACACATAATAAAAGACGTATTAATAAATTATTTTAAAGAAATTCATTCACTAGCAGTGGAAGAAGAGCTACATAAAAATAGCTGGAATACAGATCTACACTATAAAATTATGGTGAATGGGAAGCGATATTCCGCACGGTTTATCAATAGCAAGCGAACAATCAATCCAGCTTTTGGGGCGTTATCAAACAAACAACTGATAGAGCAAGTACGTTTTACGTATTATTTACGCGAGCATGGAGTCCTTTTTATGCAAATTAATAAAAATAGGTCAGGGGAGTCATTTACATTAGTCGCTTGGAATGATGAACAATACCGATTTATATTGTCTAATTGGATTGAAGGAGAACATATTACACTCTGTACGGAAGCTATCGCAGAAGCATTTGGAAAGGAAGCAAGAAAGGTTCATGATATTTCTAGTGCATTTCAAAGCGCGATTTTTCAGAAGAAATCTCATTTGGATGGGTATGTTGAGTTTATTAATATGTTAGAAAGCAAGACAAGCGCATGTAAGGAATTGCGGGAGTATATAGATCTTGCTAAATATCATATAGACTGCGCATATACGAGTGAATTAGAGTTTATTGTACAAACAGACTTAAATCCTTTGAATGTTTTATGGGGCTCAAGTCAACAGGTAAAGGGAATTGTAGATTTTGAATCTATTAGTTATGTTGACCGTATTGAAGGGTTAGCCTTTTTAATAAAATGGTACTCTCGAACGAAAGGAATACAGTCGCATAAAGTATGTCCGGAAGTTGCTAGAGCATTTTTAGAAGGGTATAAAGCTAATAATATTTTAACTTCAAATGATTATAAAAGACTTTCTTCGTTGCTATGGTTATCCGGTAGTTTAAATTGGAACTTCGTTAAAAAGACGATGAGCCTATTAGGTGACGGGAGAGAATTAGAGGAACATTTGAAAGTTTATAGAGTAAGGGGAGAAAGGTTGTCTTCATTGTTTTAATTTGTAGATAACATTTCTTCTCTTTTGGGATTTATAAAACAACGCATATGAGGTGTTCTAAAAATGAAAATACAAATTGTATTGTTTGACGGATTCGGAGAGCTTGTCTCCTTTGCACCTTTTGAGGTATTGAAAAGAGCGATAGAAGAAGGGGCTCCGTTTACGGTTGAGTTAGTTTCTAGTGAACAAAAACAAGAAGTTACTACCTCGTTTGGAGTTACGGTGAAACTACATGATTTTTTACGAATGGATAATCGCCCAGATTTGTTAATTGTACCTGGTGGTGGTTGGAATCATAAAGCTGAACATGGGGCACGAAAGCAAGCAGAACTTGGTAATTTGATCAAAATGATTAGAGAGATGCACGATGAAGGAACAATTGTTGCTGGAGTTTGTACAGGAGGTATGTTACTAGCTATATCCGGTATATTGAATGATAAAAAGGCAACAATGCATCGTTTGGCGCAGAATGAAATTCGTACATATGGGGCCGAAATTCTTCCTTACAGAATTGTGGATCAAGGCGATATTATTACTGCAAGAGGAGTTACTTCAGGACTTGATTTAGGACTTTGGATCACGGAAAGGTTCGCAAGTCCCAAAATTGCAGCTGCTGTTGAATATAGAATGGAATACGAGAGGCGAGGTGTTGTTTGGAAGTGATTTGAATTCTTTTTTATTGGCGTAATAATAGGGTGCTTGCTGTAGTGAAGTGAATCCGAATAGTGGTACATGAAAAAACACCTCCTGAATTTGCATATTAAGTATGCGAATTCAGGAGGTGTTTTTCGTTTGAAGACAAGAGTTCATTACTCTGAAGAAATAAAGTGGAAAGTGATTCAAATGAAAAAGAATGGGTATTCAAATCGTACCATTATAGAGACACTTGGAATTAAAAATACTACAATTGTGTGCGAATTCAAGAAAAATCAAACCACCTATCCCCTAAAGAATATAGGGAACAGGTGGTTTAGGTATTTTGATATGTGTTCCGATTTTGGGGGTCACTTCAAAAAAAGATAAGTGCTTTTTATTTTTTAGCAACCAGGTAAGACAATCTCCACATTAAAATCAAAATATATATAAGAACTATCTCGACGAATGCTTACTAAAGTTGCTGTACCATTTACTTGTGAAAGTCCATTTACACATAATAGAGGTAAAGATCCATCACAGTTATAGCAAAGAACATTGTTTATTTGTACAACATCATTTAAATATGCACTAAATCCTGTTCTTGGACCTGTACATGGAAAAAATTGAGCTGGAAATCCAAAATAGAATGGTAAATTTCCAACTGCAGTAATTTGAGATACAGAAACATTACATTCTATAACACCACAAGGAGTAGTTACAGATGCTTGAGCATCACATTGAGCAACATTAAGTTTTAAATAAAATGGATCTGTAATTACAGGGAAAGTATCACCAACATGTAATGGCTCTGGAAAAATAATTGATGAAGGATTACTCGTACCGGCCGTTAATCTAATTGTCCCAGAAGTATTTATGACGTTTTGACAAGGAGTAGAACAGTCTAATAATTGTTCTACATCTGATGTACTTTCATTATCTATCTGAATTTTTTCAGAAGTGTTTAAAACTTGATTTAATTCCTCCATTTTTTCACACACCTTTAATTCATTTTTAATCTGCCTTAATAAAAAATGAAATTAAATAAGAATTAGTACATGTATCACTTGTTTTTGGATGTGAGGTATTAGTTCCTAAATAAAATTTTTCTTTTTCTGCAGTGGATTTCTTATAAAATGAAATCAATCATAGAGTGCCTTGCTCCGACTTGAACAATCTTAATTTTACATCAAATCGCTATCAATCTAAGAAAATAGAGCTACCTCCAGAATGAGGTTTTGCCCTAACTTGCAATAAAAAAGCTCATTTTTTCGTTTAAGGTGGATCTGTTTTCTTAAGTTGATGGGCAGGTGACGGTACCACATTTAAAGAAATTTAGTTTTGTTAGCTTAATAGTAATTCAATTTTAAACTTTTCACTTTACTATTATTAGATTTGTTAGAAGGGGTATCATTTATTTGATATAATTAATGGATGTGAATCAAGAAATAGAAAGAAAGATACTTCTAGTGATTTTATACTTAAAATGTAGGGAGATTGAACAGAGTTATGGGGAATGAAAAAGAAATTAGTTCCGCTAAATTAATATGGAAGATGACGCGCCCGCATACTTTAACGGCGACGTTTTCTCCTGTGATTTTAGGAACAGTAGCATCACTTTATGTTGCAGAAATTCATTGGCTTTTATTTATTACGATGATGAGTGCGTGTTTAGCATTGCAAATAGCAACGAATTTATTTAACGAGTACTATGACTTCAAACGTGGATTAGATACCGCTGATTCTGTTGGGATTGGTGGCGGAATTGTCCGTCACGGATTGAAACCAAAAAATGTGTTAACAGTTGCACTTTTATTGTATGTAGTAGCAGCAATTATTGGAGTTTATATTTGTATGAATAGCAGCTGGTGGTTAGTCGTCATTGGTTTAATTGGGATGGCGGTTGGCTATTTATATACAGGCGGTCCATTACCAATTGCGTACACTCCGTTTGGAGAATTAGTTTCTGGATTGTTAATGGGGACATGTTTTGTACTCATTGCTTTCTTTATTCAAACAAATACGATAACGATTGAAAGTGTATTGATTTCCATTCCAATTGGAATTTTAGTAGGTGCAATCAACATGTCGAATAACATCCGAGATATCGAAGAAGATATTAAAGGTGGAAGAAAGACGTTGGTAATCCTCCTTGGGAGAGAAAAAGCAATAGTAACACTAGCTGTAGCCTTTTTCATTGCTTATTTATGGATTGCGGTGATTGTATTGATGGGTTATATAAGCCCTTGGGCATTAGTTATGTTCCTAGGTTTGAGAAAGCCAATCTCTGCAATTCAAAGTTTCCAAAAAGGAGCAAAGGATCCTGGATATATGCGCATCGCAATGAAATCAACAGCGATGACAAATACGATTTTTGGCTTCTTATTATCAGCAGGATTATTAATTAGTTATCTGTTTTAAATAAAAAATATTGTTAAGTAAATTAACCCCACTTTTTCAATTTTAGTATAGAGAGAGTGGGGTTTTTATTTTGATTTTGTTTAACGTTAAGAACATTCTCATTTGAAATGCAAATACCAATAAATTGCAACTTCATCACTTGTCATATCCAAACCTTTATAAACAAGAAAATCAAATCCACCAATTACAAATCCACATTTTTCATAAAATTTACATGCTGCGACATTATTATTTTGCGTTTCAAGCATGATCCCGGGCATGTTGCCTTCTTTTGCCCATTGCTTTGCTTGATCAACTAAATTTTTACCAACTCCGAGTGTACGATATTTTTTATCCACCGTGATATCTTCTATGTAAGCATAGTGATTCCAATTCTTTTTCAATACTATGAATCCAATGATTTGGTTATGTAACAGTGCTATGTAAATTACTTGATTAGGCTTATTCATATATTCATTGTACGCCAGTTCTTCATTATCATTTTGTAAATAACTTTTTTCATAACTCGGAACGTCTTCTACTGTATATTGTATGCGTCTATTTCCTTTTGAAAGAGAAAGAATTAACCGAGCATTCACTATAAAACTGTCATCAATCTCCGGGAAATTATCTAAATCATTTGTTTCTAACTCTCTAATTACAAGGCTCATCGTGATACCTCCAAATAATAGTATTTCTTCTGGTTCTTTATGTGATTCAAATTCATTCCAATTACAAAATTATAATAGCATTTCAATAGTAAGGCTATCTCTGCATTTTATCTTTATACTGTCACGCTATTATCTTGATATAACTATGTTGTATGTAGTAGTGACGGAAATAGTGAAAGATTTCTAATTGGTTAACATATAAAATGAACTATTTCTTCCTAACAATAAAATAAATCGTGGAGAAGATAAAAGATGCAAAGAACAATATTAATCGTAGAAGATGAAGATATTTTACGTGAGATTATGAAGAAAATGATATTAAATATAAACTATTAATCAAACCAACAATAGATGCAGATGGTAAGGTAAATTACATATTTGCTATGACATCATTGCAACCAGTTGATGAAGCTGTGCAAATGATAAAGGATTATTATGTATATTTAATTCTATTTGTACTGATTTTAATTGTTTTGACATCGTTCTATTACTCAAAGAAAATTGCCAAACCACTATTACAAATAAATGATACTACAAAAAAATCGCAGGCTTAGATTTTTCAGAGACGATACCTATTACTACAAAGGATGAAATAGGTGATTTATCACAAAATATTAATACACTTTCTAAAGCGTTGCATTCGTATATTCATCAATTGCAGCAAGATATAGAGAAAGAAAAGCAATTAGAAAATACACGTAAAGAATTTATTGCTGGTGTTTCACATGAGTTAAAAACACCTTTAAGTATTATGAAGAGCTGTATTTCAATTTTGGAGGATGGTGTTGCTAGTAATAAAAAGGATTATTACTTTAAAGCAATGTCAAAGGAAGTAGATAAAATGGATATGCTCATTATTGATATGCTGGAGTTAGCAAAATTCGAATCTGGTACGTATAAAATGGAAATGGATGTTTTCCATATTGACGAGATGATTGATTATATATGTGAGCAATTAACTTCGGATATAACAGCTAAGCAATTACATGTGCATAAACAACTTTCTAAAATTGAAGTTGTTGCAAATCCACATCGAATAGAACAGGTGGTTACTAACTTTATTACGAATGCGATTCGTTACACACCAGAACATGAGGATATTATTATTTCTACAATAGAAGAGAATGAACGTGTAAAAGTATGTGTAGAAAATAAAGGAGCACATATTGAACTAGAACATTTAGAGAAAATATGGGATTGTTTTTATCGAGGAGATACGTCCCGTCAACGCTCCAAAGGTGGAACCGGATTGGGACTTGCTATTTCAAAAAAAATATTAGAGCTGCATGGCGCGGAATATGGTGTTTCGAATACAGAAGATGGCGTATCATTTTTAAACAAAATCGACATTATCTGCATTTTATCTTTATCAGCATTCATTACTATTTTCATTAGAAATGGAATGAAAAGCTGATAAGGAGATTGTTAAAATGAAAAAAAGAGCGATATTGCTTTTACTTATTATAATAATAATGGGTACAGGCGTTAGTTTCATACATGCTAAAGGGTACAAAAACATATCAAAAGAGGATTTACGATTAAGAGGAAAAACAATTGTAATTGATCCGGGGCATGGTGGAGGAGATAGAGGGACGAAAGGAAAGCAATTTGGAACGATTGAAAAAGAGCTTAATTTAAAAGTAGCACAAAATATAAAGAAAGAATTAGAAGAAAGAACGGATGCAAAAGTTATATTGACACGTGAACAAGATATGAGTTTACTTCCAGAAACAAAGCAAAAGGAAGAATTACAAGCGCGTGTTAAAGTAGTGAAAGACCATTCGGCGGATCTTTATATTAGCATTCATCATGATGCTTTTGAGGATACAAATGTAAAGGGAATAACAACTCATTATGGATCTAATAAAAGGAAAGATAAAAAATTAGCTAAGATTGTACAAGAAGCTATTTTTGATCAAAATATAGACAGCAGAGATAGAGGCGTTCATGGCAGTGATTTTCTTGTCTTACGAGAAAATCCTTCTCCGGCTATCCTAATAGAATTAGGGTTTACATCTAATGCGAGTGATGAAAAAAGAATGAATTCAGAAGAATTCCAAGCAAAATCGCAAAAAGGAATTGTGGATGGCATTATTAATTATTTTACGATGTAATAAAATAGGCAAATAGAAAAATACTATTCTTTCTAAATCTTAATTAGGAAGAGTAGTATTTTTTATTTTTGGTGTATATCCAGTTTTTAAATTAAAAACAAATATTTTTCTAAAGAGTGGATGCAATACGCTATTCTTTAACTGATTTCGACATTATCTGCATTTTATCTTTATCCATCTCTATTAATCTATTTATTGTAAACACCGGTTGAAACTAATGATTCAGCCTTATAAATAATGAATATGAAAATTAATAGGGAAAGGATCGAAAAATAATGAAAGAATCACAAAGTAAGAAAAAAAAAGTCGATTAACTAAGGTAATAATATCTCTAGGAGTTGTTTTAGCAACGACCTTTTTCACTTTCTTTTTAATTGGAAAATGGCACTCTATCCCAGCGAAGGGAGTAGCTAATGAAAGTATGAAACAAGTTAATACGCAACAACAAGAAAAGAAAAAGGAAACATCACCAGCAAAACAAAAAAGACCTGATGGAAAACCGGTAGGAAAAGTTGTTTATTTGACATTTGATGACGGTCCTAGCGAATTGACTGGGAAATTTTTAGATGTACTAAAAGAACAAAATGTTGCCTCGACATTTTTTATGCAAGGTAGCAATTTACAAAATACAGGTTTTCAGGAAAATGTAAAAAGAGCGGTAAAAGAAGGACATTATATTGGTGCTCATAGTATGACACATAACAGTGATAAGCTATACAAAAAAGGACAATTTGTACCGGAGATGAAAGAAACGTTAGCTCTTATCCATAATATTACGGGTACAACTCCTAAACTAGTTCGTCCGCCATATGGATCTGCACCAGGATTAAAGGGTGAGGAAATTCGTAATCAAATTGTAGAAGCGGCAATAAAAGTTTGGGATTGGACAATAGACTCAAATGATTGGAAATTAAAAGATAATCCAACTCAGATTATCGAAAATGTAAAGAAACAGACAACAGAAGAAGTAGAAGTTGTTTTAATGCATGAAAAGGCGCAAACCTTACAAGCTCTTCCTGAAATTATTAAATTTTATAAAGAGCAAGGATATGAATTTGGTGTATATAATGACGAGGATCATTTTCGTTTAAACTTCCAGAAAGATCAACGTCTATAGTATAAACTTAGTTATCTTAAAAAGGTGTTTTTATTACTAAATCAATAACTAAGCCAAAAGCTGATTTCCTATACGATAAGGAAATCGGCTTTTTCTTTATAAAATTTTACTTAGCTTATGAAGCTTACTTTTTAAAATAATATATTGAATTTATGTTAAAACGGCATTTCAGGGCTCGTATTATTTTTTCTAAACTTATTAGTTAAGATTATTCGACAATTATAGTAATAATAATTAAAGTATAGAATATACACATCTTAGGGAGGGCATATATGTGAAGAAGTGGTTGAAAATTGTTCTGTACTCTTTACTAGGTATTTTACTTATGGGAAGTATTGCTTTTTTGACTTGGTCTCAGTTTACTTATAAACCAACGAAAGAGGCTTTGTCGTTAGTGGATGATAAAAAAGATGAAGAGAATATAGTATTTGGAGAGAAAGGTGCTAAAATAGGGGTTATTTTTTATCAAGGAGCTAAAGTAGAAGTTGAGGCTTATAGTTACTTAGGGGAAGCTCTTGCAAAAGATGGGCATTTTGTAGTAATGCCTAAGTTACCATTAAACTTAGCGATACTTGGAATCAATGCAGTAGACAGTGTAATTGAACAGTATCCTGAAGTTCAAAAATGGTATGTTGCGGGGCATTCAATGGGGGGAGCTATGATTTCTAAGTATGCTTTTCAACATGAAGACAAGGTAGACGGGATCATTTTCTTAGGTTCGTATCCTGCAGATGATTTCTCTACTAAATCGCTTCCGATGTTATCAATTTATGGGGAAGTAGATGCTTTAGCAACCGTAGAAAAAATAGAGAACAATAAAAAGTTAATGTCAAAGAATACAACTATGTACATGATAAAAGGCGGCAATCATGCTCATTTTGGCATGTATGGTGAGCAAAAAGGTGATAATGCGAGCTTAATTACGTCAAAAGCACAACAAGATGAAACAGTGAAAGTAATTGAAGAATGGTTATTAAAACAATGATAGCGAATGTAATAAATTTACCGAAAGGATTCTCCCATCTCAAGCATGTGTAGGAAGATAGCCTAACGGTAGGTGGGAGAGATAATAAAGAGCCAACTCGTACGAATTGGCTCTTTTATTTATTTGCTATCTCCAATTGTCCCCTTATTTTCTCCGGAATGTCCTTTTCAGAAATAATGTCGTAGGAATAGACATACTTACCTTTCACATGAATTTTTAAGTAAGTTTTTCTTATAAAATCATTAGGAGTGTTCGTTCCTATTTTATATTCCTTCTCATTCCTTAATTCATCAACACCTTTTAGCGAGTACATAGCTCTTCCTTTATGATGGTAATCTGGAACGCCATATTCCTCCGCAATAGCGTATACATTTTTTTCTTCAGCAATCGGATTAAATCTGTCTAAATCTCCGCGTAATATGAAAGGTAGTAAGTATATAGGGAGGCCTATTCCTAGTATGCAAATTACAAATTTCTTCATGATCGTTTCTCCTCTTGTTCATTTACATGATTCAGTATAAAAAAAAAATCTTATAAATATAGAGGGAAATTCCTTAAGATTTTCTTAATAAAGTTTAACCGTGTGAAAAAAGATTAACTTGAGCATTAAGCTTACGGAATGAATAGCCAAATAACCTGTTTTCTTTATTTTTTGATGGTAGGTTATTTGGTTTTATATTGGTATGAGTGAATTAAGAAATAAGTGGGATTTAGGAACTAGAATAAATTTATCTTACAGTAATAAGAGAATTATCTAAATAAATTATAGTGAGAACAATTAAAGAAAGCATCTAGTCGGGTGCTTTTTCTTTTGGAATAGAGAATCCCATGGGCAGTTACATGTAATGCAGCGCTGTGCTTCTATGTCATTGGAAAATCCAATGATAAAAAAAGAGGGAGAAGGCATTTTTTATTGAAGTTTGTTAATGATAGCTTTTTAACTTGAGAGGGGGATCGTAAAATAGATTATTAATCTCTTTGATAATTTTTATTTTCCTTATAGTTGGCATACTGTATTAGAAATTTTTAATTTTGAAAGGAGAATCAATAATTATGGGTAAGAAAAGAAGAATAAGTAATAAGTTATTACTTGTCAGTGCAATTTGTACAATAACAATTCCCTCAGTCTCATATGCGGAGGAAGTAATTTCACCTGAAAATTTTACGAGTTCTTCAAGTTTGTATGAGGGACGGAATACGGAAGTATTGAAAACAAGCTTATATCCTGATACATATAATTATCTGTTTAACCACCAATTTATTTCGAAATTAAAGGAAGCAAACACAACTATAAAAAAAGTAGACAATAGTGATGATGAAAATCCTATTATATCTACTACTCTTTCATTTATTCGCCATATGAATAGTGAAGATTATAAATCTGCATTTGATTTAACCTCAAGGTCATTACAGAAAATAATATCCAAAGAATGGTTGAAGAGCTATTGGGAGGGACTGCCAGTTCAATTACAAGCAGGTTCTTTTATAGAAATTGGAGAGGTTACACAAAAAGAGACAAATCCTGTTCATACAAATGTGGAGATTCAATTAGTTTTTGAACAAATGACTGTACCGTTACTAATAAAACTAGATCCATCTGGAAAAATAGACGATTTTCAACTCAGCATGTCGTTTAGTCCTGTTGCAGAGCGTCCATCATATAGTAAGCCTGAATCATTTGTTGATAAAGAAGTAGTAGTTGGAAGTGGTGCATTTCCATTACCAGGAACATTGTCTGTTCCAAAAGGAAAGGGTCCTTTCCCAGCGGTTATTCTTGTTCAAGGATCTGGAGCAACTGATCAGGATGAAACAGCGTTTGCTTTAAAACCATTTCGCGATTTAGCTGAAGGTCTTGCATCGAAGGGAATTGCTGTCCTTCGCTATAATAAACGAACATATGAACATGGGTTGAAAACACAATTCAGTCCCTTTTATACAGTTGATAAAGAGACAACAGATGATGCTCTTCTTGTAACTCAATTTCTTAAAAATGAGCCTCTAATAGATAAGAATCAAATTTATATTCTGGGTCATAGTCAAGGTGGAATGATGCTTCCGAAAATGATTGAAAAAGACCAAAATCAAAATATTGCTGGGGCAATTGTAATGGGAGGGCCAGCTCGTACGATCCAAGACGTTGTTTTAGATCAATTTGAGTACCTTTTTTCTATTGGAGCAATGAACCTAGAGGAATATAAATTCTACAAATCGCAATTTGAATTATTAAATGATCCCAATTTCTCTAGTCAGAATCCCCCAAAAGATTTTTACTTAGGATCAGCAGTATTTTGGGATTCTATCCGGAAAATTAAAGCAGCAGAAATGTCAAAAGAACAAAAGACACCGCTTCTTATTATTCAAGGAGAAAGAGACTATCAAGTTCAATCAAAAATCGAAATTCCTCTTTGGAAAGAACAATTAAAAGAACGAGATAACGTTGATTATCGACTATATCCAAAGTTAAATCATTTCTTTACAGAGGGTGATGGGGAAATAAGTAAGCCGGATGAATATTATAGTCCTGCTAATATACCTGAGTATGTTATAAATGATATTGCTGCTTGGGTGCAAGGAAGATCGCAATTAAATTAGCAACCATATGTTTTAATAAAGACTTTCTTTCTGTAATCAAAATAGAAACATTTTTATTAGGTTATATGTTTTTTAAAAGCACTCTTTGAAAAGGAGTGTTTTTATATTTTCCTTTGATTTAATTAACGAAAAAAATATTTCGTACTCCTTTTGTAACTTTTTCTAAATAGAAATTTTCTATAAAATAAGGGGCTTGCCTTCCAAACAAATCGTTATTTGTAACGCTTTTATTAAAGTAAAGTTCTCGTGACATCGCTTTGATATTCAAAAACATTAATAACCTATTGTATTAAGTTTTTTGAAAATTTAGGTTTAACATCTTTAAAATAGGTGTATTACATATTACATAACAACTAAATAAAAAATCTAAAGGAGGAAAGATACCATGCATAAGAATGAAAGAAAACCGGTGGTTCATGAATATCAAAATGAACAGGAAGTAGTTATGAAAGTAAAAGAGCTTGAATTGCAAGGGATTCGCCAAGATGACATTTATGTCTTAGCACATGAAAAACATCTAACAAAAAGGATTGCGGATGATACAAACACAAATACAATTGGAGTAAAAGAACAAGGATTGGGCACAAGTATTATCAACTTTTTCTCCAAAAAAGGGGACGAACTCCGAAATCAAATGGAAGAAATGGGGTTGTCGAAGGAGGAAGCTAACCTATATGAAGAAAAATTAGATCAAGGGAGAATTTTACTCCTAGTAACAGCTGAAACACAAATGGCGAGTGATAGGCAGCCGCAAAACTATCATTCGCTCTAATAGATTGCAACATCTGATAAATAGGTAAGGTAATGCTAATTTCCTATTTCAAGAAAAGATTTAAATAGACTATATTTTAGGCTGTAGCATTGAAGAAAATAAAAGTAGAGAAGGATGAGAAAAATGAAACATATAATATTTAAATATGCTTTGATTGGGATTACGACCGGAGTCATGGTCTCCCTATTAAAAAAAGAAAATCGGAAAGCTATACAAACAAAAGGAAAAAGCGTAAAAGACAAACTACAAGAAGGAAACATAAAGGAAACATTGGAGAAGGTAACTGAGACAAGTAAACAATTCTCTGTAACTGCAGCTAATGTTGCAAAACAAACATTACCACATTTGCTTACAGCCACACCGGTTGTCATTTCTACTATTAAAGATTTAACAGAAAACGAAAATGACAAAAAGAAAAAAGATGAAAAGGATTACGAAATAAATCAAAATAGTAAGGACATAGACGGTGAAAAAAAGAAAAATGAAAAGAAATCTATGAAAGAAGGGAAAGAAGAGAGTGCTTAGATTTAATTCTAAAAAGAGAAAGTGAGGAAAAAAGTATGAAATCTCTGTATGCAATTGATGTAGGAATTGGCTTTACCAAGCGGGCATATCGAAAGGATGTAGATTATGAGGTGACGATTAAGAGTGAAGCTTCCACACTAGCCCCTGTACCTAATCATGCTGAAAGTGAAGATTTAACAAAGGTGAGTTTTATAGACTTAGACTTTGCATACTACATGGGAAATGAAGCACATCAATCTGACGCTTCATTTCTTCCTCCATTTGACGAAGAAATAGAAAATTATTATGAAAGCGAACAGTTTAAACAACAAATATTTGGTTGCATTGCAAAGGATTATAAAGAAAATGTCGTGTTACCTTTAGTTGTTACCGGGCTTCCCGTTACTTGTTTTGGTAGTCAGCATGAGCAATTACAAAATGTATTAAAAAAAGAAACTTCCGTGCAAATTGATGGGAAATTTATTAATATTACGGTGGAAAATGCTTTGATTCTTCAGCAACCGGTCGCTTTACATGCCTATTTCTTAAAAGAGGGAATCATTCAGGAACGAGATCGTATCTTAATTATTGATGGTGGATTTCGTACATTAGAAATGACAGATATGAAACAGAATGTCATTTTAAATCATTATGAGACAAAACTAGGATGTAGCAAGCCTTTGAAAAATATTAAGAATATCCTGCAGAATCATGCGGGGGAAAGTAATCACTTGCATATTAACGACATGCCAAAAATATTAGAAAAAGGATATGGAGGTCGAGAAGAAAATCCTCAGACAAGTCAGGTTGATACTTTGATTCAAAAAGAGTTGGATAAACACTTCCAAGACGTTATGCGTGTATTACAAGAACAGACCAGTATGAAACTATTATTTGGACAGGAGGAATAGTAGATATCCACAAAAAACGAATTGAAAAAATGCAAGGTGAAATTTCTTCTTTCCGTATGGTAGACGCTTCGAAAGAGGCTGCACTTCATGGATACTATATGATTGGAAGTCAAGTATTTGACGACATCACCAATCAATCTGCATATGAATCTAAATTATAATAACGACCGAAATGGAGTTCGTTGAATAGACGTGCCAAATTATGTAGCTTCTTTTCCACATATAAAAAATTCTTTATAAGAAAAGATAAAAAGTGCTTGTATAGAGGAAATGTTTAAAATTGAGAATACAAATAACTAATATATAGGGGGTCTTCCTTGTAACAGAATAAGACCTCCTATGCCATTTATTTTGTAATTTAGATGATTTAAAAACTTTTCCTCCAAGACATGAATACCTATATACAAATTTCATTTTACGGATATTATTCGATCAAACATAAAACTATTCAGAAAGGAAGAATAATATGGAATGCATAAAAATGCCGAAATGGAATTGGTATCATGTGAAAACTAGTGAGCTTGAAAAACTTTCTTCTATAATCCCTCGTGATGTAACATCTTATTTCTCTCAATTTGTAAAGAAAATAAGTTCTCCTTGTGAAAATGGATTATATGTTTATACGTTATCACCAAGTTAAACTTGTGTATATGGTTCGTTTTTATATGATCAAGATAAAAAGGACGCCAAAATTCAAAAATTTCTTCATTATTTCGTAGCTCATGGAATATTGATAACGGTCCAGGAAAAAGAGGAAGAGGATTTCCAAAAGTTAATACATAATTTCCCTATGGGTACAAAAAATTGTAATAGTTCCGCTGAAGGATTATGTGCCATCTTATCAATGTTTATATCTCACTATTTGCGAGAAGTTGACTATTTTGAAAACCATTTTAGAAATGTATTATGGGATTTTTATCATCATAATAACATAGCAGTTTTAGAAAAAATTTATCATATTCGTCATGAATTATTTATGAACACACATGTGTTTCGTTTAATACAAGAGGTGTTACAAGGCTTGGAGGAAGCTTGGTTAGAAAATATAACAAAAACTCTTTGTTATAAACAAACACACTTGAAATTAGAGCGTGGATTACAACTTGTTAAAGAGTATCAAGAAGAATTAGACACGATGATTCATTTACAAGAAGTGGTTTCTTCTCATCGTGGGAATGAAATTATGAAAGCTCTTACTGTATTAACTGCTGTGAGTACGCCTTTGACAGCCTTAGGAGCATTGTGGGGTATGAATTTTAAATACATGCCTGAACTAGAATGGAAATATAGCTATTTAATCGCTCTCTTATTTATTATTTTCACAACAGGGGGTATGTATTTATATATCCGAGTCAAAGGATGGACAGGTGATTTATTACGAGTAAAGAAAAAGAAATCTTTTTTTAAATCTAATTAGTCCTGTTTTTAAAAAATATGATAGATATTAACCTAGATATATGGTTAGTAATATTTATTAATTGGGGTAGTGCCATATATCCACCAAGCTAATATTTTGATGTCCACCAAAACAAAAATTTTATCTCTTCACAGATAGTTGTCTATGAGAATTGAGGTCATTATTTTGTTTTTGGATATTTGCTTTTCTTAGCTTGATGGCAATGTGGTTCTACCTCTTATAAATGTTACAAAAATCTTTCAAATAGCTCTAACTTGCACAATGCTTCCCGTTAATATAATACGCTGATTCTGTGAAAACCGTAAATACAACCTCTACTTCTGGAAGTCCAAAATCCATTACATATGTAGTAATGGCCTTGGCAAATCGATCACGAATTTCCTGTCCACGCTCGAACCATTTCACTTCAATAAGAGGAAACGCTTCTATTTCTTCTCCATTGAATACAAACGTAGAACTTGGTAGTTCCAACGTAAAATTATCCGTACCACACTCACAGATCTCTGCGAGCTCTTCTACTAATGGCTTGCTTATGCGTTTTAATTGTTCAGTAGTAATTCCACGAAACACAACATGCGGCATGTGAATCCCTCCGTTAGATAGCTTTATATTTGCTCACATCATAACACAATTTATTTTGCTGTACTAACATCTATTGGTACATTTCAATGACATTCTTAAGAATAATCATATGTTATTGAAGCAATACATGTATTGTAACTATTTAAAATATTTGAGAGCTCGGTAATTGGGTAAATAAAAAAAGCCTTATCATTCTCCCTGTAAGGAGGCATGAGGGGAGGCCTCTATTAGGAAAGGGATGGTACGCTTATATATTTTAAAAAGAAAAGACATCCTAAGATGCCTTCCTCCGACTTGATAACCACTTTAATTTTAATAAAATTGGATTCCCATCCGAATACTATTTTACCACGTTAAGTAATGTTGGTCATTGAGAAAGTCAAATACGTAGCGTTCATATATAGTGACCTCTAGGAGTATGCAAGATTTAATACAGTTTTTTTATTGATCCAACAACAAAAAAGAACCATAAAACCGTGCCAGGATAGGAATGTATAAAAAATGTATAGATCGATAGAAAAAGAAAGGAGGTTCCCTTGTAAGGGGAAGATTCCTCCTTGTCCTTACTACTGATAATAGGACATTATGTCGACTCGATATGAATAGAATATACACTCACAGATCATAACAAATTATTCTTACGAATGGTATAATTAGGAGAAGAAGGTTGAATTTCTAACTTTCAATAAAGCTGCTTAACAGTAGACTAAATAAATGAAAAACAATATATTTATAGGTTAGTAACCAGATCTTGTTAAGTCGTATGTCCTATTTTTAGTTTAGCGTTGCCCAGAATGTACACCAATTAATCTCGCGAATTACAAGAAAACTATTATTGAAATGAGGCGTGCATTGTGAAGTTGGACGTGAATGAGTTAGCAGAGTATCTTGCCAATAATCCTTTCCGAGTAGAAGGAGTATATCGTTATGCTAAAAATCCAGGTGTGCCTTATGCTGAGTCTACAGACTATTTCCCAGGATTTGTATTTCCGCTTACAGGGAAGACGCAATTTCAATTTAATGGTACGCCGTATACCCTTTCCCCAGGAAAAGTTATACATGGGGGTGCAAAAATGACATTAGCCCATAAAATGCTTGGTGAAATAAACTGTTACTCCTTACGCTGGCAAATTGAACTTATTTTTAAAACATGGAAATCATTTTTTGTATTCATCACTGTAATTCTGTAAAATTAGAACGACTAGAATGTCACTTATACGGACAATTAATAAGTATCCTTCTTTGTTCCTCCACCATTTTTCAAATGCGCCAATTACTCCTCATCAAGAAGAAACGAGAATTAAGTGAATATAAAGCAATTTATATCATCAAAGATTATTTTCCACTTATTTATCAATCTTTACAAAAAGACACCCAAGAATTAACAAAGATTCTCTTTCGTCTGTTTAATCTCTTACAGAAAAAAGGACGAAAATCCCATAGGTATGAGAAGAAAACAGTCTTTGATATCTTAGGCGTCGTATACAACTTTTCTATGTCTCACAGTCATGTAGCGTAATCCAAAAAACTGAAACCTGATAGGGTTTATTTGGCATGCAAATCTTTAAAGAACTTACATTGGTCTTTAGAAAAACGAAAAAATTTCACGTGAAATTAAACTTATATTAGCTTAGCTTGATGGCGATGGGGTACCACCCACATTTTAACGAAAATATACGCTAAGTAAATTTTGAAACAAAAAATCCAATTTTTACCCAGTTAAGAAAGGGTATATCGGCTCGTTAATATTTAGCAGTAATTTCGTACTGTGTGCATAAAGATCTTTCCGTTATCGCTCACTTAGATAGAATCCAGCTTCACTTAGTTTTCTACCAATAATTTGAAAAAATAAGTTTAACGGCTTGATAATTAACTTTAAATGATTTATATTTGTATTGAATGATAGTATTATCTATCAAAAATGACTTTATACAGAGAAAGGTGTGATTGAAATTGTTAAACGCCTCATTGGTGGAAAGCCTATAGGTGCAGCATTGAAAAGGTTGGGAAGCAATGAGTGAGCTTTCACAATAAAGAACGCTATAAATTTATGTAGTGCTTGATACCCTTGGATTGGATTATTTGGTAAAAACACCGAAACTCATTAAAATATATTTTCGTATAGTAACTACATTAATTTCAAGAGATAAATAATGAATTGAAAAATCTATTGGTTGTTATCGTGTCTTGATGAAAAACGTAAAAATAGACAAGAGAAAATCCTGAAAAACCTATTCACAAAGTATGGTATGAAGGCAAGCTAGTAAGGGGAATTCAAAAATTATTGGATAAAAGCGAGGTAAATAATATGACTTTTGAAGAAAAATTACAAGCATATGCAGAACTTACGGTGAAAATTGGTGTCAATATTCAACCAGGGCAATACTTATTAGTCAATACATCAGTGGATGCATTGGATTTCGTTCGTTTAGTTGTGAAAGAGGCCTATAAGGCTGGGGCAGGGCGTGTTCATGTTAATTTTTCTGATGAGGAAATGGATCGTGCTTACTTTGATTATGCCTCAGATGAGGAATTTAATCGTTTCCCAGAATGGATAGTCAAAATGAATGATGAGCTGATTGAACGTAAAGGCGCACTATTAATAATAGATGCTACAGACCCTGATAAATTTGCAGGTATTTCAGCTAATCGTCTAGCTACCTATCAAAAGGTATCAGGAGCTGCTCTAGGAAACAATCGCAACGCCGTAATGAAGGATTTAATAGCTTGGTCGATGGTAGCAGTTCCTTCATCAAAGTGGGCATCGAAGGTGTTCCCGAATTTAGCAGTTGAGGATCAAGTACCAGCATTATGGGAGGGTATTTTTAAAACTGTTCGTATCGGTGAAGGCAATGCTGTTGAAAAATGGCGTGAACATGTAACAAATTTAGAATTTCGTGCGGTCCTACTGAACAATAAAAAATATGCGAAGCTTCACTATACAGCACCAGGTACTGATTTAACAATTGCATTAGCACCAGAGCATAAATGGATTACTGGAGGTGGTAAAACGCCAGATGATACTATCTTTATAGCTAATATGCCGACGGAAGAGGTTTATACGTTACCGATGAAACAAGGTGTAAATGGCTATGTAAGCAATACAAAACCATTAGTTTATCAAGGGAATATTATCGACGGTTTTAAACTGACATTTGAAGAAGGAAAAATTATTAAAGCTGAAGCACAGATAGGATATGATTTATTACAGGAGCTTATTAATGTGGATGAAGGCTCTTGCTATTTAGGTGAGATAGCACTTGTACCACATGAATCGCCAATTTCAGCATCGGGGATTTTATATTTTAATACATTGTTTGATGAAAATGCATCGAACCATTTAGCGATTGGTAAAGCTTACCCAACTTGCTTAGAGGATGGAAGGGATTTAGAAAACGATCAACTCGAAACGTTAGGTGCAAATATTTCAGTAACACATGAGGACTTTATGATTGGCAGCAGTGAGATGGATATCGATGGTATTTTACCAGATGGAACTGTAGAGCCGATTTTCCGTAAAGGTAGCTGGGCATTTTAAGTTTTTAATTTGAAGAAAGGAGTATATGAAACGATTATTAAGCATAGTTGGTGCAACTATATAGGTGTTTCATATGTTTTTGTTCGGATTGAAAATTACCTCTTTAATTAGAAGTAAAATGCATTTAAAGGAGATAGGCCAATGAATTTCTGGGAAATCGTTTTGATAGTTGTGAATTTTAGTCTATTGAGTTGGATACTGTTAATAGGCAGAGAAACGAAAAAGTGGTCTAAATTAGCTACTTTGGTTGCTGTTGTAATGGTTACAGTTCAGCTATTGGTAGAAGGTTTTAGATGGCAGATGATTCCGGCATATGCATCCCCAGTTATCTTGATTTTATGCTATTTATTAGCTGGGTGGAAAAAGGACTTTAGAAGCCGGGGTATATTCATAGTTGAAACTTTGTTGTTTTGCATCTATTTGTCTGTAGCAGTTGCGCTACCCTTACTTATGCCAGTATTTTCATTTGAAGAACCAACTGGCCCACATAGGGTCGGTACGAAGGTATATCATTGGATTGATCATCAGAGAAATGAACCATATTCGAAAAATCCAACCGATCGGCGCGAACTGATGGTGCAAATTTGGTATCCTGCAGCTGAAAAAAGCAAGGGGGACCAAGAACCTTATATTCGTAATATAAATGAGCTCTCCAAGGGATTGGAAAAAACATTGTCCATTTCTGCATTTGCATTCAGCCACTTGGAATTGGTAAAATCTCATTCGTTTATGAATTTACAACTCTCAGACTCAGAGAATCATTATCCCATATTACTTTTCTCTCATGGTTTTAATGGTTTTCGTAATCAAAACACGTTTGAAGTTGAGGAGTTGGCTAGTCAAGGCTATATTGTTCTAAGTATCGATCATACCTTTGATACTGCAGCTACCGTCTTTCCAGATGGTCGAGTTGCTTACGTACAGCCCTTCAATTTAACTGATGCCGCAGGGGATAGCCACATAAAATTATGGGAGGAAGATGTCACCTTTGTGCTTAATCAGATAGAGAAACTTAACCAAAACGATGAGACCGGCTTCTTTACAGGAAGGCTTGATACCTCACGAATTGGAATGTTTGGGCACTCTTATGGTGGAGCTACCGCAGCACAAATACTTGCAAAAGATTCTCGTGTCAAAGCAGCTATCAATATGGATGGCGCTTTGTATGGGGAGATTTTACCTGAAAGTGGGATTGGAAAACCATTTCTGCTCATGAGTGCAGTAGAGCCTGATGAAGCAGATCCCGATAAAGTGACGGAGCGATATGGGCGTGGGTTAGCTGGCGGTGGTATGTCAATGGTCATTCCTCATACAGATCATACAAGCTTTACTGATTTACATTTGTTTTCCCCACTGTTGCAGAGCCCAGGTGAAAATCCAAAGGAAGTTCATCGCATTATCAACGAATTCAGCCTGGCATTTTTTGACCAGTATGTAAAACAGAAGGATGATGGCTCAACCCTTAAAAGGCTGATGACCAAATACCCGGAAGTGAATTTTAAAGTAAACCGATAACTTTATGCAGAAAGTACCTTCATTATAAAATATTCAGTAATTAAATGAAGTGCAAATGGATTCAATATCAGTAGAAAAATTACTGTAATTATTAATTCTTCATGAAAAAATGCTGGGAAAATTAGCGAGAAGGATAACTGTATTAGTGAAAAAAATAAAATATCACAAGGGAACATCGTGATAAATAGCTTAAGAAACCCAGCTAATGTGATCATTTTCTCTACTAAGAAAGCGACTCGTACCAATTCCTTTGGCTTTTGTATTTATTACATCAAAAAATTAATTTCTTCATCGTCATCTAAATAATGAAATGCTAAAAATGAAACATTCAAAGTACTATCAGTTTCAGTAATATAATTCTTTTGGAAAGCTACATTCAGCAGCTGGACACTTTGTTTGAGATTGTTTATCATAATATCAAATGATATATTTATCTATCAAAAAATGACGACTTTATATATAAAAAGGGAGAGATTGACGATGAAGAAAGACTTATCAACGTTAAAGGAAGCGAGATTTAACGCAATTCTTGATTCGGCTACTATATTGCTTGTTGAAAATCCTACTGCTTCGATGAATGAAATTGCGGAATATGCGGGAATTGGCATTGCTACACTCCATCGCTACGTCGAAAGCAGAGAGAAATTGATGCTGTTCTTGGGTCATCGGGCTATACAACTGGTAAGTGATACCGTAAACCAAATCCCACTGGATGAGGAAAGAAGCGAAAACTATATTCCAGAACTCATTGAAGCATTAATCCCTTTAGGTGACAAAATCTATTTTCTAGGTCATGATGCATCTGTATTTAACAACAAAGAATTAGGTGAAGCTGAAGAGAAGCTGAGGGAACCTATACGACGCGTTATTGAGTTGTTACAACAAAGAGGTTACTTTCAGCAAACGGTTAGCAGCGAATGGATTTTGAATACGCTTTATGCCTTAGTTTTCCATACCTGGGAACAGGTACATGAAGGAAATGTGGCTAAAAAATCTGCTGCAGGGCTTGTTTTAAATACATTTTATTATGGTTTCAAAGCTAAGGATGAGTCGAGAGGGAAGTGAAATGATACAAATCCATGATAATTAACATCAATAATATAGAAAGCGAAAAGGAGTACTGGGAAATGAATCAAATCTCTATTGTAAAGGCTGTTCATCAATCCATAGTCGGTGCCCAGCTAAATGTAATGGCATTGGAATACATGGCGTTTTCACTTGCAGGATCTGAGGAGAAGAACACAGTCGAAGAGACATTTTCTAAGCTATGGCGGCAGGGGAACAACCGTTTCAGTCATCAATACGCTTATGAAGCTCAAATGGACGGGAAAACTTTAGGGATGATTACTTGCTATCCCATCCCCGTTTTAAATCGTCTTGCCGGGCCCACTTTTAAACAGCTGCTTTCATTCCGAAAGTTGGGTTTTATTTTTTATAACATTCTGAATATCGAAATGCTTTATTCCATGATTACCTTGAAGGAGGGAGAAGATGATGAGTTTCACATCGGAACAATCGCCTTATTGCCCGAAAGTCGGGGACTGGGGATAGGTACCAGACTACTTGAGTTTGCCGAGGAACAGGCTTCCCTGCAAGGCTTTGACAAATGCTCTCTGACGGTAAAGAAAGAGAACCAACTTGCCATTAAATTGTATCAGAGGTTAGGCTACCAGATTACAAGTGAAATTAATAAACCAAAGTTATCGTTGTACAGAATGGTCAAAAACGTAGAACCTTACAACCATTTATAAAAAAGTTGTACCGTATTAGGATAGTAACAGGGCTACCGCCACATCACTATCAAGCTAAGCTCATTCAATGTCAATTATAGTAGAGGCCGTTTCTTTCGAAATAGAGTAGATAAGTGGTTAAAAAAAGCAACCATCTATCTAAAGCGAGTGATAGAATTCGGTACAATTGAAGCGATTAATGGTTGTGTGAAGGCTAGAATGGGCATTGCTGTCATGGTCAAATCAATCATGGTTGATTTACCTGAGAAATATTCTAAAGTACCAACTTATTATATTATGAGAAAAGATGTACGTTTTTCGGCTGTTTTACAGAGATTTGTTGAGATGAAAAATGAAAAAACTATGTAACCTAATTTTGATTATTGAAGATTGTTTTAGTACGCATAAAATGTAGAACCCCATATCCATCAACTTAAAAAGTTTATTACGACCCCAAATAAGATTTTTGTACATTTTTACCCAGAAATATCAATTTTACTGTTTTTGAGGTGTTTTTTTCACTAGCTTGATAGCGATGTGTTGCTACCCCATATATAAAAATAAAACTAATTTTAGGTATTTATATAATTTGTAAAATATGCCGTTGAATATCCAAATAAAAACCCAGTAATATCATACATAGGTACCGATATTACTGGGCTTTATGAGTTTAACATTTTGTATGTTTTATAAAACTAATTTTCTTTCGGAAGTACAATTCTTTTATACAATTGAACTGTAATCAAATAGTAAATTAAGTAAATTACTACGAAAATGACAAGTGGCAACCAAATTCTGAAATACGGATCAATCAAAAGCGGACCGAACATGTTCATACCAACTAATATATGAGCAATACCCACAATTGCCGGTACTAAGAATATGAAGAATAACTCTTTATAAATCGATTGTGTTAATAACCCCCGGCGGACACCGATTTTACGAAGCATTTGATAACGTTTGCTGTCTTTCGATGCGCCAGATAGAATTTTAAACATTAGGCAACTTGCCATCATTGCTAAGAACGCAATTCCAACGAAGAAGCCCATAAACATGAATCCACTGGCCATACCATGACTCTGATTATACATTTGATACGTACTACCTAATTCTTCCACTTTCACATTTTTATATTTCGCTACCTGTAATTCATCAAGCTTTTTCCATTCTTTTAAGTGTGCTCCAAAATCATCTGTTTTCCCAATAAACACAGTATTTTCTTTAGCCTTCATACTATCGTATATGTTTGGGTCTATAATTTTTATTTCATGATCAGGATACATATAAGTTGGCTGGATTGTGAAGAAAGCTTCTTTCCATTGTTTTGTTTTCGTATCATCGTTATACAGTTTATATAGTTGTTTTGGCAATGTAAATGCATCCTTAGGAAATTCCTCTGAAACTTTCATCTTCTTCCTATTTTCACTATCTTGTGCTAAAGGACGATTTTTCTCTACATCTTCTTTTATATAATACACATACTGATCATCTACTTTGTAGCGATATTCAAACTTCTCTTGAAATAAGATGCCACTCAAAATTTTCTTTTCTTCCGCTGTTGGATTATGAACGACTGAATCGTAAACTTTTTCTTTATCAGTCGTCTTTAGAACATTATTTTTAAATGCCATACCACACGCAATTCCACCAGCGCCAAGAGCCACTAGGATTGCTACCGTTGCAAGCACCCGTGTTAGGCTATTAATTCGGAAATTCAATTGTGCAAAAGTAAAAGCATTCAACCCTTTTTCACGACGTTTTTTATTACTCTTTATCTTGTTAAGCATAACTGGGAGAAGTGACCCAAATAACATGTAAGTACCGACTGTTGCTGTGATTAATCCAATACCCATGAATTTAGGTACGGTTAATAGCTCTTTTTCCTGTAAATGTGCTATATGGATCAGTGATGCATACCCAATACCTAGAAAAATCAGACCAAGGAATGCAACTACACCTGTCATTTTTCCTTTTACAGCGATACGCTCTGTTTTTGCATCTGCATGTACAAGTTGTAATACAGAAATACGAGATAATTTCATACTATTCATGATTGCTGATACTATAAATAGTGCAAAGAAAAAGAGGCAAGTAACAGTTATAGATGGAATATAAAATGCTTTATAATCTTCACCAGAGAATTCCAACTGCTTCATTAATAACTGACCAATACCTTCTGCAAGCCCTACACCAACTGCGATTCCGATTGCAAGAGATGCGGCACCTATTACGATTGTTTCGATAAACATAAGTGAGGTAACTTTATGCTTTTTTGCCCCTAACATCATATACATACCAAATTCTTTTTGGCGAAGAGATAATAAGAAAGAATTTGCATATAAAATATAGAAAAACGTTACAATTGCTAATAAAAAGGAACCGATTTGGAATGCAATTGCAACCGTAACAGCATGTGGATTGGATTCAAGGAACGCTTTATTTAGTGATAACGTTTGAAACATATAAAAAGTTGAAATAGAGACAATAAGACCAACAAGTAAAACAATGTAATCTTGCAACTTACTTTTTAGGCCTGACATAGAAAGCTTAAATAACATGATTGAACTTCCTTCCTTACGCTTTTTGTGTGCCTAAGTTTGCAAGCACGTCTAAAATTTCTTTATAGAATTCTTCACGGGTACCACCACGATAAATTTCTTTATATAACTCACCATCTTGAATGAATAAAATACGCTGACAGTAACTTGCGCTGTAAGGATCATGCGTAACCATCATAATAGATACACCTTGCACTTTATTTAAGCTTGTCATGGCATCAAGTAAACTCGTTGCATTTTTAGAATCAAGAGCTCCTGTTGGCTCGTCCCCTAAAATAATTGCTGGTTCATGAACTAACGCGCGCGCTGCTGCTGAACGTTGCTTCTGTCCACCAGATACTTCAGATGGATACTTTTGAAGTATTGCTGAAATGCCTAACATAGCAGCTACTTTTTCTACTTTCTGTCCAATATTTCGTGATGAAACACCTTGAAGGGAAAGTGGAAGAGCGATGTTTTCGTAAATAGATAAGTTCTCCAATAAGTTAAAGTCTTGGAAAATGAATCCTAACTTTTGTGAACGGAAATCAGAAAGTTCACCTTGTTTCATTTTCGTAATATCTGTTCCTGCAATTTCAACAACGCCGCCCGTTGCTTTATCTAACGTTGAAATTACATTTAATAATGTCGTTTTACCAGAACCAGATGGCCCCATAATACCGACAAACTCATCCTCTTGAATTGAGAATGATACACCTTTTAACGCGTACGATTGATTCTCACCTTTTTTACCGTACAATTTTTGAATGTTTTTTACATCTACAACTGGTTTTATCATATATATCCTCCTATGTTTGTTTTTTCATTTCTTTAAAATAAGCTGCTATTCATATTTGCTACTAACAAAATAGTCATGTTGCATCTACCTTTTCCATAAGGCTGTCACGATGTATCCAATTGAAAGCCGTAAAGAAAATTTTATTTTTAATTTCTCCACCCACCTCATTGCTTTGAATACATACATGATAAACTATGAAAATTAGGAAACACCCTGTAAAATCCTTAAGAATTCTTAAGTTTTATACAAAAAAGCTTATGGAACCTGTAATTCCATAAGCCAATCTATTTGATGGGATGTTCAACAATAAAGGATATCCAACCTTCTTTATATTCTGCATGTATATTACCATGATGAAGTTCAACAATTCTTTTTGAGATAGCAAGTCCCAGTCCATTGCCTTTATCATTTTTTCTTGCCTTATCACCCCTGAAAAATCTTTCAAACAATTTATTAGGGTCGCTAACAGGTGGCTTCTCGACTTTATTCGATACTTTCAAAATTGCTTTATTACCTATTAGTTCAAGACAGACGGATAATTCCGATGGTTTCATGCTGTACTTTATCGCATTCATAAACAGATTTTCATATACACGTACCATTTTTTCTACATCCATGAAAATAGGTATTGTTTCTTCCGTTATTGATTTTTGAACGATTAAACTTTCCTTTTCAAATATAGGAATGTATTCTCCAACTATTTGCTCCAACAAACCTGATACATCAACTTCATTAAAGTTTAACTTAGCATCTATGCCTGATAAACGAGTATATTCAAACAGCTCATCAATTAAATATTTCAGTCTCTGTGACTTTGAATAAGTGGTTTCAAGGTATTCCTGTAATTGTGTTTTACTGTTGTATTGCCCTCTTTTTAATAAATCTATATAGCCAATAATAGATGTTAACGGTGTGCGTAAGTCATGAGATACATTGGTTATAAGTTCATTTTTTGTACGTTCTAATCGTCTTTCTTGTTCAAATGTATTTTCCAATTCCTTGGACATATAGTTGATATTTTGAGCAAGTTGGGTCAATTCGTCCTTCCCCTTAATCCCAATTGTCAAACCCAGTTTTCCATTTGCAATATCATTTACATTATCCGAAATGAGCTTCAAATATACTATTTTCTTTCGAACCAATATCAAAAAAATTATTATAAAGTTAAAGATTGCGAACGCGAATAAGAACAACAATGCCAAATTGAATTCAAACATACCAAATTCTTCGTGTTTTACAAAAAATGGATCTATGACGTATACCAAAATGAGGATTGTTAAACCAAATGAAATAAAAAAACTAACTGCAACAGCACCAAGAAGTTTTATAATGATCTTATTTCTAAAACTAACATTCTTCATATTTTATATCCAATTCCCCAAACAGTTTTAATATAAATAGGATGTTTAGAATCCTCTTCAATTTTGTCTCTTATTTTTGTAATATGCACCATGACGGTATTATCCGATTTATAAAAAGCATCTTTCCAAACTGCTTCATATATTTTTGCTACACTCAGGACAATCCCTTTGTTACGGGCAAGTAGTTCGAGTATATCAAACTCTTTTGGAGTTAGCCTTGTTTCCTTGTCACTTACCCATACTTGACGTGTATCTGTATTCACGGCTAAATCACCAATTTCTAGGACACTTTTATCATTATCTGTATTTGTATTATATTTTTTAAACCTTCTTAATTGAGATTTTACCCTAGCGATTAATTCCAATGGGTTAAACGGTTTTGATAAATAATCGTCGGCACCAGAGGCTAGACCCTGAATTTTGTCTATATCCTCTGATTTTGCAGATAGCATAATGATAGGCATATTGCGGTCTTCCCTAATCTTCATGCAAGCTTCAATACCATCCATATCTGGCATCATAATATCTAAAATAATAAGATCAAATTCCTTTTCTTCTAACAGTTGTAAAGCTTCCATAGCATCTTCTGTCTTTTGAGTTTTCAGTCCTTCATTTTCCAAATAAACAGAGATAAGATTTCTAATCTCTTTATCATCATCAACAATAAGAATTTTTGAATCCATATTATTCCTCCACATTTTTTCTCATATTGAACAACTAAAGACATAAGCAGGAGAGACATTTCTATCTTACTTTCTTCAAATTAATCCCTTCAATTATTTTGTCTCCAATAAACCTTGAATTTGAAAGGGCTGCAACAACTGAGTTCTAGTTCATTATATACATGAAATAAGAAAGTTAACTATTTTCATACTTAACCCCTCACAGGTTTGAATTCATAATCATACACTAGCATCCAAATCTTAAGAAAAAGGGGAAAAAGTTCTTAAGAATTCTTAAGCTTTCTACAGCATTTTGTCATAAGAATATATGGTGAAAGGGAAATTAAGTTGTCTTAGTTTAAAAAAGGCAGAAAGGATAATGAATTGAATGGATAAATGGGAATGTTTAAAGCAACAAATAAAAGAAAAGTATAAAAAGCATAATGTAGATAGGCCCTTTGTTCTTGCGATAGATGGTTTAAGTGGTGCTGGGAAAACGACACTAGTACATCAACTAAAAAATATCTTAGATAATATAGTAATTATCCATATAGATGATCATCTTGTTGAGAAAGCTAAGAGGTATAATACAGGGCACGATGAATGGTTTGAATATTATCAGTTACAATGGGATACTAATTATCTAAAAGAACACTTATACGACAAATTGTATCAAAATGAAAAGTATCTTTGCCATTTTACAACAAGGAAAAAGATACATTTACACAGAGAACGATAAAGATAACACCTAAAAGTATTGTAATCATTGAAGGCATTTTTCTTTTGAGGGAAGAATGGAAAACATTTTATGATTACGTAGTATTCTTAGATTGTCCTAGGGATATAAGATACGAGCGTGTACTTCATCGTGATACATACATAGGGGATTTGGAAGAGCGATTAAAGAAATACCAAAATAGATATTGAGTAGCAGAAGATTATTATTTAAAAAAGCAACAGCCTTTAGAATTTGCTCATTACGTTCAACAACTAGAGGGGGCTAATTAATAATTATTCGCTATTCTAGAGAATAAGCGTATTCAAATTTCATTATTTAATGCTTACAAAAAGAGCACTAAAAATCAGTGCTCTTTTTTATATTTAATTGGGGGTCTCATCGCATGTCTATCAAGCTAATATTTTGAAGTATCCCAAAACGAAAATTTTATATTACTACAACAGTTATTTATGAGAATTTAGGTCATTTTTTTCGTTTTGGGGAATAATGAATTTCTTAGCTTGATGGTGATGGGGTAATACCCCAATAGGGAGAATATTGTATTAGGGGGAGGAATTTGACGTGTGTTATTTATGAGAGGCTCATTGTACATATACATGTGTACAATGATTGGGACATTCATATTTCTAGAAAACTTGAAAAAATGTCTTGATAAAATGGCAACCGTTTGCTAGTATGCCAGAACAGTTCGTCTGTATTAAAGAAATGATACAGGAGCAAACGAAAGTCCCGCGTCCAATTTTAACGCAAGATGCAAAAAAAAGGATTGAAAATAAGCTGTTAATTTCATATTTAGGTGAAGAAGAGGTTTTACTTACATATTATAAAGAGGGCTATCTATATAAAAATTACATAACAGTAGCTGATATAAATCCATTAAATAAGACGATTACTTGTACCGATGCTTTTCATAATCAAAGGATGTTTAAGTTTGTTGATGTAATTGAAGTGAATTAGAGGGGGAGAAATAAAAAATCATCTCTTCCTAACTTAATTATATCATGTAAATCACGTTCGAAATAGACTGTTTATTCTTATTTACTACTGCTACAATCAAGAACACATGCACAGTAAGGAGAGATGTTACATGAGTTCTTTCGTTCTCGATTTTCAGGAAATAGAAAAAACGCAGCTTTCGCTCGTTGGCGGAAAAGGATTGAATTTAGGGGCATTATCAAACATTCAAGGTATACAAGTGCCAGAAGGTTTTTGTGTTACAACGGTAGGGTATGAAAAGGCCATCGAGCAAAATGACGAGCTTCAAACTTTGTTGCAGCAGCTAACAAAGTTGAAAATGGAAGAGCGAGCCCAAATTGGTGGAATTAGTAAGAAGATTAGAGAAGTCATTATGGCAGTAGAAATCCCTTCTGAAGTAGTGGAAGCGGTAGCTCATTATCTCTCACGTTTTGGAAATGAACATGCGTATGCCGTGCGTTCTAGTGCTACGGCTGAAGATTTACCGTATGCCTCATTTGCTGGTCAACAAGATACGTATTTAAATATTATCGGAGAAGAAGCGATTTTGCAGCATGTAAGAAAGTGCTGGGCTTCTTTATTTACAGAGCGAGCAGTTATGTACCGCATGCAAAATGATTTTGAACATAATCAAGTTTCTATATGTGTTGTCGTTCAAAAAATGGTTTTCCCTGAGGCTTCGGGAATTTTATTTACTGCTGATCCGGTTACTTCTAACCGAAAGGTAGTATCAATTGATGCCAGTTTTGGACTTGGTGAGGCGTTAGTATCAGGACTGGTCTCTGCCGATAATTATAAAGTAAAAGAAGGCGAAATTACTGGAAAGATGATAGCAACTAAAAAATTAGCTATTTATGCTTTAAAAGAGGGCGGAACGGAGACGAAACAGATTGATCCGGCTCAGCAAAAAATTCAAACATTGTCTGAACAACAAATTTTACAACTAGCACAGATCGGAAGACAGATTGAAGCTTATTTTGGTTGTCCGCAAGATATTGAATGGTGTTTAGTGGATGATACATTTTATATTGTCCAAAGTCGCCCAATCACGACCTTATATCCAATACCAGAAGTAAATGATGGGGAAAATCATGTGTATGTATCGGTTGGTCACCAGCAAATGATGACCGATCCCTTGAAGCCATTAGGGATGTCTTTATTCCAGTTAACATCTTTTGGACAGAGGTTTCAAGCTGGAGGAAGGTTGTTTGTTGATGTTGCACAAAGATTGGCTTCGCCTACTAGTAGAGAACTTTTATTAAATATGATAGGGAATTCGGAACCGCTTATTAAAGATGCATTAACGACTGTAGTCGAGCGAGATGATTTTATTACATTGTTACCAGATGATGAAAAAGAAAAGAGTGTTGGTAAAAGTGGACCACCTGGAAGTACGCAACCACAAGTCGAAAACAATCCAGCAATCGTTACGGATTTAATAGAAATGAATCAAGCATCAATTGAAGAGTTAAAACGAAACATGCAAACGAAATCAGGGGTGGATGTACTTGATTTTATTTTGGAAGATATGCAGCAATTAAAGAAAATATTATTTCATCCGCAAAGTATGGCTGTCATTATGGCAGGTATGGATGCTTCAACATGGATCAATGAAAAAATGGAGCAATGGCTAGGCGAAAAGAATGCAGCAGACACACTTTCTCAATCAGTACAAAACAATATTACGTCTGAAATGGGGCTAGCATTACTCGATGTTGCTGATGTGATTCGGCCATATCCAGAAGTTATTGCGTATTTACAACATGTAGAAAATGATAACTTTTTAGATGAATTCGTTCAATTTAAAGGCGGAGAAAAAGCTCGAGATGCCATTTTAACTTTTCTAAATAAATACGGAATGAGATGCAGCGGAGAAATCGACATTACGAAAACGCGCTGGAGTGAAAAGCCAACAACCATTATCCCGATGATTTTAAATAATATAAGAGATTTTGAAGATGGTGCTAGTAAACGGAAATTTGAAGAAGGACTGCAGGAAGCTTTGAAAAAAGAAGAAGAGTTAGTAGATCGATTGCAGCATTTGCCGGATGGTAAACAAAAAGTAGAAGAGACGAAGCGAATGATTCGTAACATCCGAAATTTTATCGGTTATCGTGAATATCCAAAATACGGTATGATTAATCGCTATTTCATATATAAGCAGGCAATATTGAAAGAAGCCGAGCAACTCGTGCAAAATAAAGTTATTGATGAAGTAGAAGATATATACTATCTAAATTTTGAAGAACTTCACGAAGTTGTCCTTACGAATAAACTAGATTACGAGCTTATTCATAAACAAAAAAATGATTACAAATTATATGAAAAACTAACGCCTCCACGTGTAATGACGTCTGATGGAGAAATCATTACTGGGAAGTACAAACGAGAAAATCTCCCGGCTGAAGCAATCGTAGGTCTGCCTGTTTCTTCAGGAGTGATTGAGGGGAGAGCACGCGTTATTTTAAATATGGAAGATGCGAATTTAGAAGATGGAGATATATTAGTTACTGCCTTTACTGACCCTGGATGGACACCATTGTTTGTGTCTATAAAAGGGTTAGTCACCGAAGTTGGCGGATTGATGACACATGGAGCAGTTATTGCACGTGAATATGGATTACCAGCAGTTGTCGGAGTAGAGAATGCTACGAAACGAATAAAAGACGGACAGCGAATTCGGGTACATGGAACAGAAGGGTATATTGAAGTGTTGTAATGAAATAAAAGATCATCCGCTATTATAGTGGATGATCTTTTATTATATAGCGGACTTATTTCTTTAAACCAGCCGCATAAAAAGGTCCATGAACTGCGATTGTTGATAAAATACGAGCAATCTCCTCAGGTGTTTCTTTTTGTCCATTATTTAACCATTGCTGAATGACACCTATATGAGCAGATGCCATATAAGAAGCTAAGTATTGGCTTGGGACAAGTAAATTCTCCTTATTAATGAGAGGACCATTCGTATCTTCAAATAGTGTTTTCCACATAAAGTCTTTCAGTTTCGTTTGGAAAGATAAATCTCCTTTTGGGCTTAGTACAGCTTTCATAAAATCACTATTTTCATTTAGAAATTCAAGAATAGAAGCGATAAGTATAAATGGCATTGTTGGGGAAGGGCTTGATCCAAGATCAGCAATAACTTCCGGTAATCTCTGTTTAGCAATGCTAGAAAATTCATACATAATTTCTTCTTGGCATTTTGTCATTAAATCAAATTTATCTTGGTAATGTGTATAAAATGTACCACGATTTATGTTTGCTTTCGTAGTAATATCTTTCACTGTTATGGCGTCAAAACCTTTTTCCTCAATTAATTCCACTAATGCATTTCGTATGGCAGTTTTCGTACGAATAACACGTAAATCTAAATTACTATCGCGCAAAGTATGTCCCTCCTTAATTTTAGCCAACACATTTCAAGGATGTGTCTTATAACCGACACATTCACGATTTTTGATTATTGTATAAGGTTCAACTCGAACATATAATTCAAATATAAATAAACAACACGTTGTTGGTTATTATAAATCAAATTAAAGGAGGAGAAAAGAAAATGTTTAAAAACAAACTTTTATTGTTATCTCCAGTTATTGCACTACTTGTTGTTTTTATTTTTTCATTAACATTATTTCCAACCGTTCAACCTAAGCCGAAAAACTTACCAATCGCAATTGTAAATGAGGATCAAGGAGTAGAAATTCCGAATCAACCGAAGATGAATATGGGGCAAACGATTGTTGATAATATGAAAAAGACATCAAAATCAGAGGAAGAACCTGCGGTAAAGTGGGTAGAAGTGCAAAATAAAGAAGAAGTTCAAAAAGGCTTAAATAATCAAGAATATTATGCAGCATTGGTTATTCCGAAAGACTTTAGCACAAAACAAGCATCATTACGAACACCACAGCCATCTTCGCCAGAGGTAGAAATATTCATCAATCAAGGAATGAATACAGCAGCATCAACTATGGCAGGACAAATGTTAAATGCGATCGTTGATAATATGAACAATATTGTTCGTACACAACTATTAGAAGGATTGAAAGCAAAAGGAGCTACATTAACAGCAGACCAAGTTTCAAATGTAGTAACACCTATTACGAAGAAAGTGACAAATGTGAATGAAATCGGCAAAAATAGTGCGAACGGTAACTCGCCAATGTCTTTATTCCAGCCGTTATGGATTGCAAGTTTAGCGAGCGCAGCAATTATCTTTATTGCGATAAGTAAAACGCAAGTGGGTACAAGAAAAGAGAACTTCGTATTGAAACTAAAACAAATAGTAACAGGAGCAATTGCTACACTTGTAATTGGGTTTGGTCTTACATGGATAGCTGATGGAATGGTAGGATTAAATATCCCGAATTTCACGGATACGGCTCTGTTCTTATCCATTACTTCTTTTTGTTTCTTCTTAATGATTTCTGCGGTGCTTTCATTAGTTGGTTTAAAGGGAATCGGGTTATTTGCACTGTTACTTTTCTTTGGTGCACCGCTATTGGCGCTAGCACCTGAAATGATGTCTCCATTTTATCAAGACTGGGTGTACGCATGGTTGCCAATGCGATTTATGATTGAAGGGCTTAGAGAAATATTCTTCTTTGGAAAAGGATTAGCTTGGAATACTCCTCTAACTGTACTCGTTTGGATTGGTGTAGTAAGTATGGTTATCATACTTGGAACAGCTTTAAAGCGTAGTGCAGTAAAGGGGCATAAAACGGAATTAAATGCTTAAAAATAAAAACCGTTTCACTCGTAGTGAAACGGTTTTTTGTGATGAAATCGATAGGGAAATAATTCAATGATAGATAGGCTTTTTCGATGTTTTAAAGGTGAGTGAAGAACTAGTATTTGCTGTCCCTTTATATATACATGCTCCTACTATTTCAAAATGCATAAAATGTTATGCGAAATAATGGAGGGGATACGATGTATAATTCGAATTATGATAATTGGTATAGACAGAATGATAAGCTAATTAGTGATATTGAAAAAGCTATAAACGGAGAGTATAGCGCTATAAGTTGCTATGCAAAATTAGCTAATATGGCTCCAAATCAAGTAGAACAAAAACAAATTCTTGAAATCCGTAATGATGAAATAAGGCATTTTCATCATTTTGTACAAATCTATACGAATTTAACTGGCAGACAGCCGAAACCACAGATTACGGAAAATTGCCCTAATACGTACTTACAGGGATTAGAGTTCGCTATACAAGATGAGCAAAAGACCGTAGATTTTTACTTGGAAATTTCAGATGACGCAGCAGATGCATCTATGAAAGAGTTATTGCGCAGAATAGCTGCAGATGAACAAAATCATGCGGTGTGGTTTTTATATTATTTTGTGAAGTCGAAGTGAGTGTTAAAAATGAATGGCTGATGTGCTGAACATATTAGAAATTATTTTAAAACGCAGTGCAACAATTGAATAAGATATGTAAATGTAAGCAGAAGGAAACCGTTTCACTAGTAGTGGAGCGGTTTTTTATGATGTGCATAGGTATCGACAAAATATAGTAATTATATTTGATATATAATGTATGAAACAAAAATAAATAAGCTAGGAGCAGACATATGAAAAGAGGGATTACAGTAGATATTCTAGATGGATATGATAATTTACTTTGGAAAGTGTTAAAGCCAATTGATATTACTGCATTTGATTGGCAAGTCATGGGAAGGGAGGAAGCTTATATAATAATAGGGAATGAATTAGGTCCAGAATTATTTTCAGAAGATAACGAGATCATGGAAGGATCAGAATTAAAAAAGCTAATAAAAGATAACATATATTATCTTTTATTTGTAGACTTAAAAGCATATCCAAAAGGGAAAGTACTAGGAGAAATTGAAACATATGAAGAATTTAAGAAGAGTAAGTGTGAAGTAGTCGTATTAGTAGCGGATGGTGATTACATACAAATTTATGCAAAAAACCAAGAAGAGATTGAAATGATATATGAAAACGCACTGAATCAAGGATTTTATGTAGAATATATTACAGATGAAAATGATGGAAGGACTCGTATGTCAGTATGGTAGCAATTTGAAAGGGGAACGGCAATATGGAGAGAAATATAAGTAAAGAATATACAATTCGAATTGCTACTGAAGATCAAAGTGATAGTATTATCATTTTATTAAAAGAAGTAGCACAATGGCTACAATATAAAGAAGTGGATCAGTGGCAGTATCTTTTAGGAGAGGAAGCTACGGCTGAAATACTAGAATGTATAAGAGAGAAATATACATATGTTGTTATGAAAGAAGATGAAATAGTTGGTACGGTTACAGCTTCTCCTAAACAAAATGAATGGGATGAACATATTTTTGGAAAAGAGGAAGTTTCTAATTCATTATATATTCATAGATTTGCGGTGAAACGGAAGTATAAGGGGGATGGAATAGGAGAATGGATTATACGGTGGGTAGAAGAGAATGTGCAACATGACAAAGAGTATTTGAAGTTAGATTGCGTCCGGCATAATCGTATATTGAATGATTTTTATAAGAGAAGTGGTTTTGACTATGTTGGCAGTACGGATGGACTTAGTAAGTTTCAAAAGAAAAGAGGAGAGTGAATGAATCAAATTAACGTAAGTTTAGTTGCAAAGTTAATACAACAACAATTTCCCGAATGGGCCCATTTAGAAGTGAAACCTGTAAAGTTTAGTGGGCATGATAATAGGACGTTTCACTTAGGGGATGAGATGAGTGTAAGATTGCCAAGTGATACAGCATATGCACCGCAAGTAGAGAAAGAAAATAAGTGGCTACCTATATTAAGTAAGGAGCTTTCTTTACCAATTTCTACACCAATTGCGAAAGGGAAGCCATCTGAAGCGTATCCATGGCCTTGGTCTATTAATAAGTGGATAGAGGGAGAAACAGTCACGAAACAAAATGTCCGTGACTTAAATGAATTTGCGGTGGACTTAGGAGCATTTTTAATAGAGTTACAATCAATTGATGCGAGTAACGGGCCATTAGCTGGAGAACATAATTTTTACCGAGGCGGGCTTATATCTGTATACGATGAAGAAACGAGAGTGGCTATTGAAAATAATAAGGATGTTTTTGATGAGACATTGTTAAAGCATCTTTGGGATTTAGCACTTAGGTCAACATGGGATCGCAAACCAGTTTGGGTTCATGGAGATGTAGCGCCAGGTAACTTACTTGTTAAAGAAGGAAAACTTTGTGCCGTAATTGATTTTGGTATTTTAGGAGTAGGAGATCCGGCTTGTGATGCAGCGATGGCATGGACATTTTTTGATAAGAATAGTAGAAACGTATTTAAAGAAGTATTGCGCATAGATGAAGGAACGTGGAATAGAGCGAGAGGATGGGCACTTTGGAAGGCGTTAATTACATATGATGCGAATAAGACTAGTAATAAGATAGTGGCAGAAGAATCTTATCGTGTAATTCAAGTAATTGTGGATGATTATAAGAGGTAATAGAAAAAGCTTATTTTGATTGTATATTTCAAAATAGGCTTTTTTGCATGATTAAATATTCAGAATTAAAAGAAGGGATCTGGCATTATTATACAGAATATTTAGATAATTGGAGGTGTCGAATTTTGAATGAAATTGAATTAAAAAGTAATGTAATTAAGACAGGGCGAGAGAGGGGGATTATACTTCGGTTTATACTCGCAAGTTTAGTAGGTGTGTTTATGTTTTTCGTACCAGTTACGATAAACGGTGCTTCGTCTATTATG
Source organism: Bacillus sp. FSL P2-0099 (assembly GCF_038007445.1). Taxonomy (NCBI): domain Bacteria; kingdom Bacillati; phylum Bacillota; class Bacilli; order Caryophanales; family Bacillaceae; genus Bacillus; species Bacillus sp. FSL P2-0099. Next base: position 3,018,816 of record NZ_JBBOXE010000001.1, on the reverse strand, counting down.
ATTGATCATATCGTATCGTGGATAAGAGCTACGGTTCCTTCGGTAGTACCTTATTATGCACTGCTTGTTATGGTAATTGGTGCGATTTATCCATTTTATACGAAGAAGTGGAATGCATCTATCGTAGACATTTGTTTTTCTTTATTAAAAGTAGTTGGTGTTGTTTTTGGCATATTATATTGTTTGAAAATAGGGCCAGATTGGTTCTTTGCGCCAGATGTTGGACCGTTTTTGTATGAGAAGTTAGTTATATCAGTAAGTTTACTCGTACCAATTGGTTCGGCATTTTTAGCGTTATTAGTCGGGTACGGATTACTTGAATTTATCGGTACGTTTTGCCGTCCAATTATGAGACCTTTATGGAAAACACCAGGACGGTCAGCAATTGATGCGGTCGCTTCCTTTGTGGGGAGTTATTCGCTTGCACTTCTTATTACGAATCGAGTGTACAAAGAAGGAAAGTATACGACGAAAGAAGCAGCAATTATCGCTACAGGTTTTTCTACAGTATCTGCAACATTTATGATCATCATCGCAAAAACATTAGACATTATGCATTTATGGAATGTTTATTTTTGGACTACTCTTGTTGTAACATTCATCGTGACCGCTATCACCGTAAGAATCCCGCCTCTTAGTAGAAAACCAGATACATATATTACGAAAGAAGGGTTCCCAGAGCCCGTTTATAAAGAGAAAATGTTAGAGCGAGCTTGGGAAGATGCATTAGAAGTATCGAAATCTGCGCCAAGTATTATGAAAAATATCGCAGTGAATTTAAAAGATGGATTTATAATGACGATGGGGATTTTACCATCTATTATGTCAGTAGGATTAATTGGTATCGTCTTGGCAAAGTTTACGCCAATATTTGATTGGATTAGTTATATTTTCTATCCATTTACATGGTTACTGCAGCTTCCAGAAGCGGAACTAGCTGCAAAAGCAGCATCAGTTGGTATTGCAGAAATGTTTTTACCTTCTCTTTTAGTTGTAAGTGCACCACTCGTGACAAAGTTTGTTATTGCGGTTGTGTCCGTTTCATCCATTTTGTTTTTCTCCGCATCAATCCCTTGTATATTATCGACAGATATTCCGTTAAAAGTATCTGAACTTATTATTTTATATGTGCAAAGAACGATTTTAACGTTGCTTATTATTACACCGATTGCTTATTTATTGCTTTAAAAATGTAGCCTTAAGTTTCTGAAGTTATGCCATTTTCCGATTATTCAAATCAGAAAATGGCATAACTTTAATTATGTTCTATAGTAACTCCAGCTGTTTTTTCATAAATAACGTATGAGCTAAGTAAATAATCATACCAATACTTGTGATTAAAACTCCTGCGAGTAGAAAAACTTTATCCATAGGGCTAAAAGTGAGCCTAATGTAGGTGAAATAACCATAGCAACGTGCACCAGTGCATTTGCGGTACTAATTACTTTTTCCATTAATCTTGCAGGGGTTTAGATTTGAAGTAAGTAACTATAGCATACAGAGATAGAAGCGATAAATATACCAATAAAAACCCAAATGATTAACGATAAAAATAAATTACTCGATAAAAAGCCGAACCCTCCAAGTCCAGTAAGGATCAACATTCCTCCAAGTAATATAGCTGAACCGTTTAAGATATTCATTTTGTTTACTGTATTTCCCTATTTTCCAATGGTTATAGCTCTGACTAAAGCGTCTAACCCAACGATACTTATAAAGATTCCAAACAAACTATCACGTATGTCCATTTCTTTTGCCAATAAAACAACTAAACTATCAAATAAAAAGGTGACAAAAAATACTATAGCGTTAAATAGTATTAAAAGTGTTAAAGCTTTCTTGGACCAGATAAAAACAAAGCCTTCGCGGAAATCGTTCCAAAACCCACTGACTAAAGCACCACTTTATCGTAAAACATAGGTTTGTGAAATGTTTTTAATCCATTCGTATTATTAAGTAACGATGTGGTATTACTTTAGTTTTCGAATATTCCTTGAAAGGAATATTCCTATTTGGTTATAATCGATTCAACAGGAAAAAAATATTAGTGATGATATTGATGTGTTATAACCGGAGACCATCACTTAACGAGGTGAGTGATATGTCGGGGAAAATTCCGGGCGTGAATATGACGACGTTGAGCGCTTTATCTGAACCGAATCGTATGAATATCGTTGAACTCTTGCGTGACGGTCCCTTAACCGTTGGGGAAATCGCCGAACATTTGGGATTAAGACAACCACAAACTTCGAAACACCTAAAAGTGTTAAGCGATACAGGGATTGTGGAAGTGCAGGCTGAAGCTAATCGCCGGATTTACAAGCTCCGACCTGAGCCTTTCCAAGCACTTGATTGTTGGGTACAGTCATTTAAGCGTGTGATGGAAGAGAGATTCGATAATTTAGATGAGTATTTGAAGGAATTGCAAAACAAGGAAAAGTCATAAAATCAGTTCATATTTAAGGAGGAATTAACATGTCAAACAATACAATGGTATCAAGAGTAGAGAACGATCGGGTATTAGTACTGGAGCGCGTTTTCGATGCGCCGCGCGATTTAGTATTCAGTATGTTTAAAGAACCAGAGCATTTGAAACATTGGTGGGGACCAAGAGGTTGGGAAATTCCAGCATGCACTGTCGACTTCCGTCCGGGAGGCGTTTGGCACTACTGTATGAAGTGTGTCAATCAGAACTTGGAGCAATTTTTTGGTATGGAATCATGGGGAAAAGCAGTCTATAAAGAGATTATTGAGCCAGAGAAAATCGTCTACACTGATTACTTTTCAGATGCTGAAGGCAATGTAAATGATTCTATGCCGTCAACCGAGATGACATTGGAATTCATCGATTTAGGTGGAAAGACAAAGCTAATAAACCGTGCTGAATATGTTTCCGAAGAAGCCCTTAAGACCGTTATGGACATGGGCATGCTACAAGGTATCACCGAAACTTGGGATCGTTTGAATGAGCGATTGGAGTCGCTGAAATAGATTTTTGCACCGCAACTTTATTTTCGGTGATAATTAGGTATAAGTGTATGGAGTTTAATAAAAATTGTTTATAAAGGAGCGTTAAAATAAATGATTAATAATGTTGGTCAAATCATGTTATATGTGAATAACCAAGATGAAGTGAAGGAATTCTGGACAGAAAAAGTAGGATTTATTGTCATTTCAGAGGAAGATAACGGTCAAGGAATGCGATGGATTGAAATTGCTCCAACTAAAGAAGCTGAAACAAGTATTATTCTCCATAATAAGGAGCTAATTGCTAAAATGCAGCCGGAGTTAAATCTTGGCACACCTTCTTTAATGTTCTTCTCAAAAGAATTCGATCGTTTATATAGTGATTTAGTAAACAAAAACGTTACAGTCGGAGAAATTGTAAATATGCCTTCAGGTAGAATATTTAATTTTGCAGATAGCGAAAATAATTATTTTGCGGTAATGGAAAAGAAGTAAATTTCAATTCAATTTATGAGTGCGATGCTTGAATAAAGGCATCGCATTTTTTATTTTAAAGATATATTTTATTCCTTAACATAAATATAATTATATGTTCTTATATAACAATTAAACAGTAATGGGGTATGATATAGTTACAACAAAGGGGGCTTACAAATGGAAATTATTCACGAAAGAGCAAAGTTACGGTTAATGGATAGCAATGATGTCGAAAAAATGTTTTCAATCGTGGAAGGAAATCGAGACATTTGGGCGTATTTAATCTCTAAAATGGATACTGTTCAAGATATGCAGCAATATGTTCAAAAGGCGATAAAAGCTTATGGGGCAGGGAAGGATTTGCCATTTGTTGTTGTGGATCAAAAGACAAATGAAATAGTAGGGAGTACACGCTTATATAACATTTCAGTTGAAGATAAGACGGTGGAATTAGGGAAAACGTGGTATGACCCAAGTGTGCAACGTACGAGTATGAATACGGAATGTAAGTACATGTTATTACAATATGCTTTTGAAAAGTTGCATATGCGGAGGGTACAAATTAAGACGGATGCACGAAATGAAAAAGCACAAAGAGCAATTGAAAGACTCGGCGCAGTAAAAGAGGGTGTACTTAGAAACGAAAGAAAATTACCGAGTGGGCATATTAGAGATGCAGTTGTATATAGTGTTATTGCAAGTGAATGGCCAGCTGTAAAGGAACGGTTATTAGAAAAATTAGAATCGTATAAAGAAAAACGATAATTCATATTAAGAAAGGTGTATTGATCGTCTAGTTGAAAAATATACCTTTTTTCTTACAAAATAGTTACTTCTTTTGTTTCATCATTCCATTATGATAAAAAATTCGTTACAATGTAGTTGTATGGTAATAAACTTATAAATTACATAAATGTAATGAAAACCGCAAACGAAAAATGAATTGATAATCCTCAATTTTAAATGAAAACCCTTTAATGCATATATATGATAAGAAAAATTCCTTCTTTTAAACAAATTCAAACAAAATGATTTGATATATACGTTTTTATATAGAAGTATGGATGATGTACGGAGGCAGTTATAAATGAAAGAAAATAAGAAAAGTAAGAAAAGAAGAATCTTGCAAGTATTCTTGCTTATGATTTGTTCTATTATTTTATATGTAAGTTATGCAGCTTACGATATTTGGAGTTATCGCTTTAAAACAGATGATGGTGTGAAGACAGATGCTGGTATCGTGCTGGGAGCAGCTTCATGGAACGGAAAACCATCTCCTGTATTTAAAGAAAGAATTAATCATGCAATTTCCTTATATAAGAACGGTAATATTAAAAAGATTATTTTCACAGGTGGTACAAAGTTTGAGGCAGAGCTTGAGGAAGCGCGTACTGCTAGAGTGTATGCACTGAAAAATGGTGTGAAAGAAGAGGATATTCTAATTGAAACAAAATCCCTTTTCACAGAGGACAATTTAAAGAATGCAAAGCAAGTTGGAATAGAGAACGGAATACGCACATATACGATTGTGAGTGATCCACTTCATATGAAACGTGCAATGAAAATTGCAAAACATATTAAAATTGAAGCGTATGCATCACCAACTCCAACGTCAGCGTATAAAACGCTAGATACAGAAATCCCTTTCTTTTTTAAAGAATTATGCTCGTATATTGGATATGTAACCTCCTTGCCATTAAAGGCATTGAAAGGGGATTAATATAAGAAAAGAACCTATCTTTTTTATAGGAACTTTTCTTATTGTTCAAAAGCATTGTATTTTTATCGGAATAGTGAAACAATAGAGAAGTAACTTCATATAATCATAATGACAAAATGAACGGTTTATGAATCGGACATAAAGGAGATTATGTATGGCACTCTCATTTGTTGAAACAGAAGAACAATCTTTAGTTATTGAGAAAATAAATAAATTGATTCCGAAATTCATGGAAAGGGAGCATCAACTAAGTGAATTAGGATCATTTCCGTATGAAAATATTAATAATTTGAAAGATATCGGATATACGAAATTAACGTTGCCAAAAGAATTGGGAGGCAATGCGATTTCTTTATATGACTTCGTTTTATTTCAAGAGAAAATAGCAGAAGGCTGCGGTGCTACCGCATTATCGATTGGATGGCACCTTGGCATTGTAAAGGAATTAGCTGAAAATCGTTCTTGGAATGAGGAAATGTTCACTTGGTTTTGTGAAGAAGTACGTAATGGTGCGCTTTTTAATCGAGCAGCGACAGAGCCGAATACAGGTAGTCCTACGCGCGGCGGGAAACCAGAGACGTTAGCTGTCAAAAAAGGTGAGAAGTGGATTATAAATGGAAGAAAAACGTTTACGACAATGGCACCAGTACTTGATTATTTTATCATTTCAGCAAGTATTGAAGGCCAGGAAGATATCGGAGAGTTTGTCATTCCAAAGAATACGCAAGGCGTGACAATTGAAGAAACGTGGGATAGCATCGCAATGCGAGGAACTGCGAGCCATGATCTCGTTTTACAAAATGTAGAGATACCAGATCGCTTTTTCACTGATATAAAGGGTTCAAAAGTTAAAGCTAAGGGTATTGGCTGGTTGCTACATATACCAGCATGTTATTTAGGAATTGCACAATCAGCAAAAAATTATGCAGTTCAGTTTGCGGTATCATACAAGCCAAACAGTTTAAATCATTCTATAAGTTTATTACCGAATGTTAGAAGGTTAGTTGGAGAATTAGAACTTGAGCTTATGCAAGCTCGTGTCTTTTTATATCAAATTGCGAAAAAATACGATGAGGCAGAAGATAAATTATCATTGCAAGCCGAACTAGCAGCTGCAAAATATGTTGTAACGAACGCGGCGATATCTATTGTAGATAAAGCAATGCGTATTGTCGGGGCGAAAAGTTTATCAGAAAAAAATCCGCTTCATCGTTATTATTTAAACGTAAGAGCAGGACTACACAATCCGCCGATGGATGATGCAACACTATCTATGCTGGCGGATGCAGCGTTTCGGTCGTAATGAAGAAATATAAAGTCTGTTCCGTTCAGGAACAGGCTTTTCGTTGTAGGTGAATCGGTATTCTATGTTGAATCGTTGATATAATTCCATGTATTATGTCATTGTTCAAAGAAGAGGGAATTCTCGTTTTACAAAATAAAAAGGCTATTCTTTTGATAAGAGGATAGCCTTTTTATTTTGTTCTATTGTGGCTGCACTTCAAGATTCATACTACTTTCAGAACCGTCTTGATTATGTGCAAATAATGAATACTCACCTGGTAAAGGATTGGCGATGAGTGAACGTAAAGGAAAGGATTCACTTTCATTTGGCTGTAACGTGTGTTTGACTAAACGATCTTCTTTGAATTTAATTGAATAGGTAAAACTGTTTGTACTAGTATTTTTAATTGCAATATGTAAGTCACCTTGGCCACTAAAGTCAAAGTCTGTACCAGTATCGCCTCTGAATACAGTTGAGTTATTAAATGAAGATGAACGAAAGGTTTGAGTTTCTTCTTTATTGCTTGATGAAAGGGTAATCGTTTCTGTTTCTATACTTGAAGTTGAGGAATCTAGTTTTGTATTTTGTTTTGTTAATAAAGTAATCGCGCAAAGTGATGCAATTACAATAAATGAACTAGAGATAACGAACCTTTTTTTTGTAAGAATCATATATTCATCTCCTTTTATGGAAATATAAGAATGTATAATTTTAAGAAAAACATAACATATATGATATTTATTATCAATTCAATAAATCTTTCTTTTCATTCTTCTTTTTATAGTTTTATAGTGGAATGCTATGTTTCTTATTTCACCTACTGTATAATAAGAAAAAAGTACGAAAAGAGGTTATCTCATGCTAGAGGTTATTGCAACTTGTTTAGAAGATGTGAAGCGAATTGAAAAGGCTGGTGGAAATCGAATTGAACTCATTTCATCATATACAGAAGGTGGTTTAACACCGAGCTATGCTTTTATAAAAAAAGCAGTAGATGCAGTGCAAATACCAGTTCATGTTATGATTCGTCCGCATGCGAAGTCTTTTACATATACGGAAGAAGAAATTGAAATGATGAAAGAAGATATTGTAGTTGCTCAAAATCTTGGAGCTGCTGGTGTTGTATTAGGTGTATTAAACGTACAAAATGAAGTTGATGAAAAGAAATTAGCAGATATATTATCTGTTGTGGATGGAATAAATGTAACGTATCATCGTGCGATAGATGATACAGAAAATCCAGTAGAAGCGATGAAAGCTTTGAAAAAATTCAATAAAGTTACTCACGTGTTAACTTCAGGCGGACAAGGAAATGTAGTAGATAATATTCCGGTGCTTCGAGAGATGAAGAAGGAAAGTGAAGGGAATATACAGCTTGTTGTCGGAAGTGGAGTAACGAAAGAGAATGTAAAGCAATTGCTAGATGAAACTGGAATTTCTCAAGCTCATGTCGGTACAGCGGTAAGAGAAGGGAAATCATGTTTTTCTGAAATTGATCCTAATTTAGTACAAGAATTAGTTCAAATAATAAAATAAACACTTAAGAAAGAGGAGAAACGATGAAGGAAAATACGAAGAAAGAATTATTCTCATGGGCTAAAACGATAGGATTTACCCTTGTATTAATCGCTATTATTCGCGGTGTTTTATTTACACCTTCATTAGTACAAGGGGAATCGATGATGCCCACTTTAGAAAATAACGAACGAGTTCTCGTGAATAAGATTGGTTATAGTATAAGTGGATTAGACCGTTTTGACGTTATCGTCTTCCACGGAAAAGAAGGGTACGATTTAGTAAAACGAGTAATTGGTTTACCGGGTGATACAGTTGAGTATAAAGATGATGTTTTATATGTAAACGGAAAAGCGATGGAAGAACCGTATTTAAAAGAATTTAAAGAAAAGGCGTCTGGTCGTGTATTAACTCCTGATTTTACGTTAGAACAAATCACAGGGAAAACGAAAGTGCCAGAAGGCCAAGTGTTTGTTTTAGGAGATAATCGTGAAGTTTCTAAAGACGGTCGTATGTTTGGATTTATTTCAGAAGATGAAATTGTCGGAAAAGGACAAGCTGTTTTCTGGCCGTTGAAACAAGTGAGAGCGTTATAAAGTAAAGCGAAAGTATGGGAGAAATATTCTTCCATACTTTTTTTGTTTGTAAAAAAAATATTGATAGAATTGAAAGAATATTTTATAATTTTAAATTATATGTTTGTTTCGAAAAACGGAATTGAAGTTCCGAAATTCGGAACGAGAAGGAGATAGGATGAGTATAAATAAAACGGCAGTTAAGACAATGGATATTTTAGAGTTGTTTTATGAGCATGAGGAGCTAAGTTTGACAGAGATGGTTCAGCTTACGAATATGCCGAAAACATCTGTTTATCGTTTAATTGGTTCGTTAGAAGAAATGGACTTTTTACAAAAAACAGAAAAGGGAAAGTATCGTCTCGGAGTCGTTTTTTTACGATTTGGTCAACTTGTTTCACAACGGTTATCCGTAAGAAATATCGCGATTCCTTATATGAAAGAGCTTAGGGATAGTTTAGGGCAGGCAGTAAATTTAATTATTCAAGATGGTAATGACGCAATTTACGTTGAGAAGATGGAGGGAGTTCAGCCAGTACGTGTTTATACGGCGGTTGGAAGAAGGGCACCACTGTATGCGGGTGCATGTCCTAGAATTTTACTATCGTATTTTTCTGAGGAAGAGAAAAGAAAGTACGTAGAGGAAACGGATTTAAAGCAGTTTGCAGATGGAACAATCGTGAATAAGGAGCATTTGTTAGAAGTATTACATATGGCGAAAAAAGAAGGGTACACAATTAGCTACTCTGAATTAGAAAATCATACAGCGGCTATAGCAGCTCCAATTTTTGCAAGTGATGGAACGGTTGTAGCCGGCATTAGTATTTCGGGATTAGCAATTGAGTATAGCGAAAGTAACATTTCATATTTTACTGCGAAAGTGAAAGAAACAGCATACCGCATTTCGAAAGAACTCGGCTTTTTGGCATAGAAAGAGGGAGTGGGATGAAATTTTCTGCGTTAGGGGATCAAGCAATTATTGTTACATTTGGTGAAGAAATTGGGATGGATATATATGAAAAAGTGCAACGGTTATTTCAAGCGCTAAGGCGGCATCCATTTGCAGGAATGGTTGAATGCGTTCCGTCGTTTACTTCATTAGCGGTGTACTACAATTTGTACGAAGTATGGATGAAAAATGATAGAAATATAAGACCATATGATTACGTTTGCCAGTATATACGGGAGCTGTCTGATTCATATAAAGAAGAAGTGAACCGAGATGTGAAACATATTTCTATACCAGTGTGTTACGGGGGAGAATATGGACCAGATTTAGAAGAGGTTGCGCATTATCAAGGATTACAAGTAGAGGATGTTATTCGAATACATAGTGAAACAACATATTTCGTGTATATGTTAGGTTTTACACCTGGGTTCCCGTATTTAGGCGGATTACCGAAAGAACTAGAAACACCTAGAAAAGAAACACCTAGGTTACAAATTGCTCCTGGTTCAGTAGGTATTGGCGGAAATCAAACAGGTATTTATCCGCTAGAAACACCAGGAGGCTGGAATATTATCGGCCGAACACCTATTTCTCTGTTTAATCCAAAAGAAGAAACACCAACATATATTCAAAGTGGTATGTATTTACGGTTTATACCAATAACAAAGGAAGAGTACGTATCGCTTGAGGGGGCTAAAGAATGGATGTAGAGGTTTTGCATGCAGGAATGTTTACAACAGTCCAAGATTTAGGACGATCTCATTATCAACAATACGGTGTACCTGTTGGCGGGGCTATGGATAAAAATGCGCTCAGGATGATTAATATGTTAGTAGGTAATGAGGAGAATGAGGCTGGACTCGAAATTACAATAATGGGACCTAAATTGTTAATCAAGAAAACGACTTTGCTCGCGATTGGCGGTGCGGATATGGAACCGTTGTTAAATGGAGAACGCATTCCATTATGGCGCCCTATATTAGCTGAAGAAGGAAGCATGCTTTGTCTCGGAAAAGCGAAAAGCGGTTGCAGGGCGTATGTGACTTTTGCGGGTGGTATAAATATTGATCGTACGATGGGAAGTAAAAGTACTTACATACGTGCTGCTCTTGGCGGTATTGAAGGGAGAATGCTGAAAAAAGGAGATTATTTTCAAATTGGTACAGGGGCAGAAGTTGCAAGTCGTTTCATTCAAAATTTACAAGAAGAAAAGCGTATAAAAAAGAAGTGGGCAATTTGTAACAATGCTTTACCAAAATATAAGAAGTATCCTATTCTTCGCGTCATAACAGACTTTGAATATGATCAATTTACAGAAGAAAGTATAAAGTCGTTTTTTTCGAAAGAGTATAAAGTGTCCAATTATGCTGATCGCATGGGATATAGGCTTGACGGAGATGTTTTAAATAGAGTTGAAGAGATAGAAATTTTATCGAGCCCAGTTACATTCGGAACAATTCAAGTACCAAATGGTGGACAGCCTATTATATTAATGGCGGATAGACAAACGACAGGTGGTTATCCGAGAATTGGAAATGTAATTTCAGTAGATTTACCTCTTCTAGCGCAGCTGAAACCAGGAGACTATGTAACTTTTGAAAAAATAACTATGGAAGAAGCTGCACAATTATATATAAAGCAGGAAACAAGTATGAGTCTATTAAAGAAATTCATCGCTTTACGAAGCTGAGATTAGGAGGAAAACATCGTGACTACGATCGATTTAAACTGTGATTTAGGAGAAAGTTTTGGAGCTTATAAAATGGGGAATGATGATGAAATTCTTCCGTTCGTTTCCTCTATAAACGTTGCTTGTGGTTTTCATGCTGGTGATCCGTCCGTTATGAGGCAAACGGTTGAAAAAGCTCTGCAGCAAAATGTAGCAATAGGGGCACACCCTGGATTTCCTGATTTAATTGGATTTGGAAGAAGGAACATGCATGTTTCAGCAAGTGAAGTATACGATTATGTTTTATATCAAATTGGCGCATTAGAAGGATTTGTTAAAGCTGCTGGAGGGAAAATGCAGCATGTAAAACCGCACGGTGCCTTATATAATATGGCGGCAACTAATTCGGAAATTGCAGATGCAATCGCAAAGGCAATTTATCATATTAACCCTGGATTATTACTTTACGGATTAGCGAATAGTGAGGCGTTTATAAAGGCAACAGAAAAATATAATATAACTCTCGTACAAGAAGCTTTTGCTGATCGCACGTATAAGCAGGATGGAACTTTAACGAGCCGTACAGAAGAAAATGCTCTTATAAAAAATGAAGATGAAGCAATAAAACAAGTACTTCAAATGGTGAAGGAAGGGTATGTAGAAGCAGTTAATGGAGGAAAAGTAGCAGTTCAAGCGCAAACGATATGTTTACACGGGGATGGAGAGAAAGCAGTCCAATTTGCGGAAAAAATATACAGAACATTCAAACTCAATGGCATTTCTATATGCGCATCAAATAAAGTGAAACTTTAATTAGCGGGATTAAAAATGAGAGGAAGTGTTAAAATTGATTAAATTAATTGGGATACTACTTGTTGCAGTTGGGTTTTTATTTAGACTAAATACACTGTTAGTAGTAATGGTTGCGGGTATTGTTACTGGTATGGTTTCAGGCTTAAGTTTTTATGATGTGATTAGCATGTTCGGTAAATTTTTCATAGAAAACAGATATATGTCTATGCCAATCATATTAACTTTACCGGTAATCGGAATTTTAGAGCGTTATGGTTTAAAAGAAAGAGCAGAAGCACTTATAACGAAATCAAAAGGAGCAACAACTGGAAGAGTATTAATGTCATATTTTACGATAAGAGAATCATCAGCAGCACTTGGACTGAATATTGGTGGGCATGCACAAACGGTAAGACCGCTTGTTGCGCCGATGGCAGAAGGGGCTGCGCAAGGTAAATATGGTAAACTCCCTGAAAAATTGAGAGAAAAAATTAAAGCAAATGCAGCAGCTGCGGAAAACACAGCTTGGTTTTTCGGAGAAGATATTTTTATCGCAACTGGTGCCATTTTATTAATGAAAGGGTTCTTCGATTCAGTAGGTATGCATGTCGGTGTATGGGATATGGCGCTTTGGGGCATTCCAACTGCGATATCTGCCCTTATTGTGAGCTGGATCAGGTTTAGAAGGTTTGATAAGTATATAGAGAAAACAATGAAAGCAGAAGAAAAACAAGAGAAGGAGGCTATATAAGATGAACATCATAACAATGGATACAATTTATTATGTATTAGGTATAATCGTTGCATTTATCGCCGTTCGTATTGCATTTGATCGTGAACATCCAAACCGATTCGGTTCTAGTTTATTTTGGGCATTGTTTGCAGTTACATTTTTATTCGGAAATGTAATCCCTTCGTTTTATGTTGGCTGTATTGTGCTTGTTATGGTTGTTTTGGCTTCATTAAATAAAGTAACAAAATCCGAGGAGAAAGAAGTACCAGTACAAGAACGTGTGAAACATGCTGAGAAATTAAAAAATAAAATTTTTATGCCTGCAATATTAATACCTATTTTTACAATTATCGGAACGTTAACGTTAGGAAAAATCAAATGGGGAAATGTCGCCCTTGTTGATCCAGATAAAGTAACATTAGTTGCATTAGCGTTAGGAGCATTACTCGCATTCATTGCGGCGATGCGTATTACAAAATCAAAAATAACAACGCCTGTTCAAGAAGGAAGTAGGTTACTACAAGCAGTTGGTTGGGCAGTTATTTTACCACAAATGTTAGCAGCACTTGGCGGTATTTTCGCGAAGTCTGGCGTGGGACAAGTTGTTTCAGATTTAGTCGGACAAGTGTTACCGACAGAGTATCCATTCGTTGCTGTTATGGCGTATTGTTTAGGAATGATGCTCTTTACAGTCGTAATGGGGAATGCCTTCGCGGCGTTTGCAGTAATTACTGGCGGAATTGGCTTACCTTTAATTGTACAAATGCACGGAGGGAATCCAGCTATTATGGCAGCACTCGGTATGTTTGCTGGATATTGCGGAACGCTGCTTACTCCAATGGCGGCAAACTTTAATATTGTTCCGGCGATGCTTTTAGAATTGAAAGATAAAAATGCAGTCATTAAAGCGCAAGTACCAATTGCTCTTTCAATTTTTATCATAAATATGTTTATAATGTACGGCCTTGTATATCGTTTCTAATTAGGAGAGTGAAACTATGAAAACAGTATTAGTAACAGGATTTGATCCGTTCGGGGGAGAAAGTATCAACCCAGCTTGGGAAGTCGCAAAAAGTTTGCATGAAAAAACAATCGGAGAGTACAAGATTATTAGTAAACAAGTTCCAACCGTATTTCATAAATCAATAAGAGTATTAAAAGAGTATATAGAAGAGTTGTCGCCTGAAATGATTATATGTATTGGACAAGCTGGGGGCAGACCAGATATTACGATAGAGCGTGTAGCAATTAATATTGATGATGCAAGAATTGCTGATAATGAAGGGAATCAGCCGGTGGATATGCCGGTTGTAGAAGAAGGCCCTATTGCGTATTGGTCTACACTTCCGATGAAAGCAATCGTGAAAAAACTTCGCGAAGAAGGTATACCGTCATCTGTTTCACAAACTGCAGGTACATTCGTTTGTAATCATTTATTCTATGGACTCATGCACGAACTAGAGAAGAACGATAAGAAAATAAAAGGCGGATTTGTTCATATTCCGTTCTTACCAGAACAAGCGAGCAACTATCCAGGTCAACCGAGTATGTCACTTTCTACTATTAGTAAAGGTATAGAATTGGCAATTGAGGTAGCGATGGAAGTTGAGGTGGATATTGTGGAAATTGGGGGTACGACGCATTAAATAGTAGTAGATTAAAGAGGGCTGATGCAGCCCTCTTTGTGTGTTTGTATTTTGTAATTGAAGATGCAGTATAGAATATAAAGGGAAAGGTTGCAATGGGAGTATTCTAACAAATATGGAATTGTTCCAAATAAAAGGGAACTTTTTAAATAGTTTCTTAATGATGTAGAATTTTCGTCTATATGAATGGATAAAAAGTTAAGTTCTGATAAACTCAAAGACATACAAAGTAATGATTTTAAAATGGTGTGATAAAAATATCACACCATTTTTATGTAAAACAAACAGAGTGAATTTTTTTCCATTAGTAAAGTATAACTGGGTAAGAGATAATCATCAGAATTGTTAATTGTACTATGATTTTTCAAAACTGATAAATTTAAATATAAGTACGGTAAGAATGCGATGTTTATCTAACTTTTACAAAAAAGAGTAACCCATTTGGCTACTCTTCACATAGAAACTTGTATTTGTTCATTTCAATAAGAGACCGTTATTGAAGTCCCTTCATGAAATTTTGGATTTTTGATGATAATGTAAACAGCAGGATGCTAACTAAAATGGAGATAGCACCAATAATACCAAAGTAAATTGCTTCTGTTGCAGGATTATACAGTTTAACAACTTGGGCATTTATTGCTTGCGCAGACGCAGTTGATAAGAACCATAAGCTCATGGTTTGCGAAGAGAAAGCAGCTGGAGCCAGCTTCGTCGTTATTGATAACCCTGAAGGAGATAAACAAACTTCTCCAATTACAATTAAAAAGAAGCTAAGGACTAACCACATAGGATTCACTAAAGAGTGAGTACCGTTGATTAAAGCCGGAATAATCATAACTAAGAATGATAAACCTGCAAATAGCAATCCAATAGCGAATTTTTTTGCCGTTGAAGGCTGCTTCTTGCCTAACTTTATCCAAACCCATGCAAAAATCGGGGCAAGCGTTACGATAAAGATTGGACTTAATGATTGGAACCAAGCGGAATGCAATGTAATTCCATTGAACTGTAATTGAGTTCGTTGATCCGCGTATGTCGCTAAGATAATAGCACCTTGTTCTTGTATAGACCAAAATATTGTAGCTGCAATAAAGAGTGGTATATACGCAAGAAGACGAGATTGCTCTACTTTTGTTGTTTTAGGACTACGATACATATAAATGAAATAATAGGTTGGAATAACAATCCCTAAGATACTAATCAGGAATGTAAAACGATTTATAGTTAACAACCCAGTTGGAATTGTAACCACACCTAGCAATGTTAATACAACTAGACCAACACTGAAATACTTAATAGTCTTTTTTCTTTCCGAATCTGATAATGGATTAGGTACTTGCGTACCGACTAGACCAAGGTTTTTCTGTTTTGTTCCAACAAATACCCCTAACCCAATTGCCATACCAATTGCCGCAACTCCAAAACCAAGGTGGAAATTATATTGCTGACCTAATGTTCCGACAACTAAAGGTGCAAGTAAGGCACCTAAGTTAATACCCATGTAGAATATACTGAACCCTGAGTCACGACGCGCATCTGTTTCACTGTATAAACTTCCTACGATGTTCGATATGTTAGGCTTTAACAACCCTGTTCCTAGAACTAAGAAGACCATAGAGATAAATAACGCACTTTTACTACCCGGTAAAGCTAAAATAAGATGGCCAATCATAATTAAAACGCCACCAAAGAATACGGTTTTACTTGGACCAAATAAACGATCCGATATCCATCCACCGATAATACTAGACATGAACAGTAAGGAACCGTAAATTGCCATTATCGAGGTTGCGGTAGATTGTTCAATTCCTAATCCACCTTTTGCGACTGAATAGTACATATAATACAGTAAAATAGCTCTCATTCCGTAATGAGAAAATCTTTCCCAAAACTCAGTGAAGAATAAAGAGAATAATCCTTTTGGATGCCCAAAAAATCCTGTTTGAGGAATACTTTGAACAAGTTCGTTTTTTTCTTTCATAATGTTAATATTACCCCTTGTTAATTTTTTATATTATACAAGTATAACTTAAGAGGCTCCCAGTAGTCCATAACTATCTAAGCCTACCGATGAAGAAAAGCAGCCTTCTGGCTGCTTTCTAAATGATAACTTTATTTTAATTGAACAGTAGTTATCTTTGAAACTTTAATTACACCCAAAAAAGTTGGGGGTTAATTCATGCAATGAAGTAAGTAAAATGAATTGTACAACAACTATTGTAAACAACTGGTATAATAAGTTTAGGAATATACTTAGAGGTGATTTTTGTGCAATTTGAAGAAGTACGTTCAATTTTAGAAAAAGCGAAGAAAATTACAGTGTTAACAGGTGCTGGTGCAAGTACGGAAAGTGGTATCCCAGATTTTCGTTCAGCAAATGGATTATATGCTGATGCGAATGTAGAGATGTATTTGTCGAGAGGCTATTATAATAGAAATCCGAAAGAGTTTTGGAAGCATTATAAAGAAATCTTTCAAATTAATACGTTTCATCAATATAAACCAAATCGAGGGCATCACTTTTTAGCGGAGCTAGAAGAACAAGGGAAAGACATAACGATTTTAACGCAAAATATTGATGGTTTGCATCAAGTAGGTGGTAGTAAACATGTAATTGATTTACATGGAACACTTCAAACTGCACATTGTCCGAAGTGTAAAACGGGATATGATTTACAATATATGATTGATCATGAAGTACCGCGTTGCGGGAAGTGTAATTTCATTCTAAACCCAGATGTTGTTTTATACGGAGATACGTTACCACAATATCAAAATGCAATAAAACGTTTATATGAAACAGATGTACTTCTCGTAATGGGAACGTCATTAAAAGTGCAACCTGTCGCTTCATTCCCAGAAATCGCAAAGAGAGAAATAGGCGCAACAACAATTTTAGTAAATGAAGAGTTAACAGGGCAAGAATACAATTTTGATTTTGTTTTTCAAAATAAGATTGGTGAATTTGCCAAAGGGTTATCTTCGATTAAATAAGTTTTTGTTTTCGTAAAGAAACTGAGGTGAATGATGTCCACCTCAGTTTTTTTGTATGAATTATATTCATGTTATTGCGTATAAGGGGAATGGTAATAAATAGGATGAAAAAATCGAAAACTGAAAATTAAATCTTTTATTTCTTTTGTAATTAATATAAAATTCTATATATAGCATATAAATAAATTTAATACATAATGGTTCATGCGTAGAAATGTTAATAGAATGAAGCGAGGGAGCAAAATGAGACAGAAAAAGGAGAAACAGAAACAGTCGAAAAAGAAAAAGACTCATATTCCATTTCGGTTAAATGTACTATTTTTTATCGTTTTTCTTTTATTTTCAGCTATTATTATTCAATTAGGTAAAGTACAAATCATCGACGGAGAAACGTATCGAAATGAAGTGAATAAAAAGGAAGATATAACGGTGAGTACTCCAGTTCCGAGAGGGAAGATGTTTGACCGGGAAGGGAAAGTTATTGTAAATAATAAACCGTTACGAACTGTTACATATACGAAGATGAAAGGAGTGGACTCAAAAGAGGTTTTAATAGTGGCAAGAAATTTAGCAAAGCTAATTGAAATGCCGCAAGAAGATATGGACAAGTTAACAGAGACAGATAAAAAAGATTTTTGGATGCAGTTAAATGAAAAACGTGCAGCAACAAAAGTAACGAAAGAAGATGAGAGTAAATTTAGGAAACAGGAAATAGAAGGGAAAGACTTAGATAAGAAAGTAGAAGAGTTGAGACGAGAAAGAATTACACAAGAAGAATTAAACGAGCTTTCGAAAGAGGATATAGAAGTACTAGCAATTAAAAGCAAAATGAATGCGGGATATAAAATGACGCCACAAATCGTCAAAAAAGATGTAAGTCAAAATGAATATGCAGTAGTGAGTGAAGGATTATCGAGCTTGCCAGGCGTAGATACGACTGTGGATTGGGAGCGCGAATATCCAAATGACAAAATACTACGTTCTGTACTTGGTAGTGTTTCTACTGAGAATGAGGGATTACCAAGGGAGCAATTAGACTATTATTTAGTGCGAGATTATAACCGAAATGATCGTATTGGTAAGAGTTACATCGAAAAACAATACGAAGATGTGTTACATGGAACGAAAGAACAGTCTAAAAATATTACGGATAAAGCTGGAAATATTATTCGGACTGAAAAAGTGACAAAAGGAAAAAGTGGAAATAATTTAATGTTAACAGTTGATATGGATTTACAGAAAAAGGTGGAGGAAAGTCTTGAAAGGAATTTAAGGGCATTTCATTCTTCTGAACCGATGATGGATCGTGCATTCGTCGTTATGATGAATCCGAAAAATGGTCAAATTCTATCATTAGCAGGAAAGAAAATTGTAAATAAAGATGGCGGGATGCAAATAGAAGACTACGCTTTAGGAACGATGATAAGTTCTTACGAGTTAGGATCAACGGTGAAAGGAGCTACGGTATTAGCGGGATATCAAACAGAAGCTATTAAGCCATATACGCATTTCTTTGATGCACCAATGTACTTTAAAGGAAGTTCGAAGCCGAAGAAATCGTGGAAAGACTTTGGAGATATTGATGATTTAAGAGCATTGCAAGTTTCATCCAATGTCTACATGTTTAATACGGCGTTAAAGATTGCGGGGATTGATTATGTACCAAACAATCCGTTAGATATTAGGCAAGAAACATTCAATAAAATGCGCTATTACTTTAGACAATTTGGTTTAGGTGTACCAACCGGTATTGACCTTCCAAATGAATCGATTGGTCAAATGGGTAGAACAGATAATATACCTGGTTTTTTACTTGACTATGCCATTGGACAATATGATACATATACGCCGCTTCAGCTTGCGCAATATATGTCAACGATTGCAAATGGTGGTTACCGAATGAAACCACAAATTGTACAAGAAATTAGAGAGCAACCGAATAGACCAGAGGAAGTCGGGAAAGTTATGCAATCGATGGAACCAGTCGTGTTAAATCGAGTGGATATGGATCTTTCATATATAAATCATGTGAAAGAAGGGTTTAGAAGAGTTTTCCAAGAGGTAGATGGGACCGGTGCTGGAACTTTTAAAGGTTTACCGTATAAACCGGCTGGGAAAACAGGAACAGCAGAAACAGTGTACGGTGGAGAAAGTGATATTGGAAGAGATGAAAACAACTATCGAAAAAAATGTTATAATTTAACTCTCGCCGGGTATGCGCCATATGATGCTGATCCGGAAGTTGCTTTTTCTGTTGTTGTGCCATGGGTAAATAATGATAAATCAGGTATTAATTCTGCAATTGGTAAAGAGGTTTTGGATGCATATTTTGATTTAAAAACGCAGAGATCGGGTGTAAGTCCAGTCCCAGTAACACAATAGCCGAGTAAGGCACAGTAAAAAATTCAAATTGTAGTATATCACTGCGCAAATGAACAGGTGCAGTGATATATTTTTGAGTTAAAAAGTGTTTTGATAAGGTGGGAATGGATATGAAAGAGGAGAATAAGAGAGGTTGGGGAAAGTACATACTATTTATATTTGTCCTAGTAGTAACGTACCAGTCTTTCACTTTATGTAAAGTGGAAGGAAAATCAATGCAGCCAACTTTACATGAAGAAGACTACGTATTTGTAAATAAAGCTACGGTACATTTTTCTAGCTTACAGCACGGAGAAATCGTCATTATTAAGGAAGAGGATGAGTCGAAATATTATGTGAAACGTGTAATAGGGCTTCCTGGTGACATAATTAACATAACGAATGGAACTGTATACGTAAATGACAAAAAGCAAGATGAACCTTATATAAATAAAGATTTATATAACAATACACAAGTGTTTTATAATTTTCAAAAGACAAAGATTCCGCCAAATAAGTTATTTGTAATGGGAGACAATCGTGAACAAAGTAAGGATAGTCGAAATGGTTTAGGATATATTGAAGAAGATAATATAATAGGAAAAGTGGAATTTGTGTACTATCCTTTTTCGAAAATGAAAATCATAAAATAAGTGGGGATTCACAAAACCCCACTTATTAAAGTTTCACTTTATCTTCTTTAAAAAACCTTTTGGATTAAATGATATGAAAAACTTATGTTTAGATTCATCGATTATGAAATTGCTATTTTTAGTTAAAAACTCTTCCACAGCTTCCATTGGGCCAGGTCCCCAATCAGGAAGGAGAGGATTTCCGTTAATACTTGTATCTTCTACAATAATGTAACTGCCAGTGGTTACAATAGATTTATAAAGTAAGAGTTCTTTCGATACATGTTCTTTACTATGATCAGAATCTAAAATAACTAAAATCACATCATCAGGTTTGCGCATACTTAATATTGATTGGACGGCCTGTACAGAAACAGATGAAGCTGTTAAATACGTAATTCGATTATGGGATGGCCGATTTGGTTGCGGAGTTATATCGATAGTAAGTACGTGACCTTTTCCAATTAAATCTAACATAGAAGCTAAAAACAGTGCACTACCACCGTGAAAAGTTCCGCATTCAATAATTAAATCAGGCTTTAATTCGTATAATATTTCTTGATATAAAAAGAGATCAGAAGGAAGTTTGCAGATTGGAACCCCGAACCAGTGTGTACCATGTAACCAAACGTTGCTGTCGTAATATTGTTTTAGAAATTCGCTACTAATGTTATCGATTTTGAATTCTCCTTTCTAAAAAGGATTCTTTCATACGTAAAGAGTTTACGTATGAAAGTTGTACTATATATTATGTGGTAAGGGATTATAAGGCGAGTGTTTTCACGTGAAAATAAGCCAAATAACACATGTGGAAAATGAATTGCTTGCAAAAGAAGATGTAAATGAAAGGAAATGATCGTATGTATAAGTACACAATTTGCTTCATTAGAAAAGGAGATAGAATACTTTTACTAAATAGAAACAAGAAGCCGACAATGGGAATGTGGAATGGTGTCGGAGGGAAAATAGAAGAGTATGAAACGCCATACGAAGGAGTCATTAGAGAAACCTTTGAGGAAACAGGAATAGAGCTTCCAAGTGTAACGTATAAAGGGAATGTTAGTTTTAAAGTTAAAGACGAACCTTTGGGTAGTGAGGGAATGTATGTATTCCTAGCTGATTTACCAGATGGAGTACATATTGATACGCCAGTAAGCACTCATGAAGGTATATTAGAATGGAAGTCAATTGATTGGATATTAGATGGTGATAATAGAGGTGTAGTTAGCAATTTGCAAAGATATTTACCAAGAGTATTAAAAGAAGAAAACAATTTAGAGCATACATTCACATATGATAACCGGAATATTATTGATTACACAACTACACTTTTGACAGAAGATGATACGAAAAAACGATATGAAAAACATCTCATTTCTCAATAGGATAAGATGTGTTAAAATAATAAGAAAAAGCCAAGTCCTTTATTGGGACTTGGCTTTTTTGTAGGGAATGCTAATTCAAATTTTACTCTACATAATTTGCTTTAATAATAAAGCGGTGTTGCTTCACATCGAAATATCCTTTTTGCAAGATGATCTCATGTATGCGATATAATTCCTCGTTATAGCTTTCTACTGTAAAATCAGGAATTTGCCACGGAATTGCTTGCAAGTAATAGACAACAGCACCGACATCATAAAAACGCTGAAGAGGGAATTCTTCTTTCGCTTCTAAAATAGTAAATCCATTTTGTTCTAATTCACTACATGCCGTTTCGAGTGACCAACTTGAAAATTCGCTATTCAGCGGTGTGCCAAACTGCTCATTCAGTTCCGCACAATCAAGACCACCGACTTGTTGTGTAAGAAATGTTCCATTGATGGAAAGACTTCTTTTCACTTCAGAAGCAGAATAGGATTCATGTTGATTCACAATTAAATCAAACTGACCATCTTGAAATGGTAAAGCAGTATCATCAGTCACTTCTACGACTATAACTCCTAAAGGTTCTAATTTCTTTCGTGCAATTGGGACATTCGGAGCATAGCCCTCAGTCGCATAAATAGTTGACGGGAACGGTTGTAACATAGATAAAAACTCTCCGCCACCAGTCCCCATATCTAGCATTGATTTTGCACGTTGCATAAGCTGGAAAGCAGTGCTACCGTATGACCATGATAGGGGCTCGCTATTCATACGGCCAGTTTCTGAAATGAAAGAGAAATCCCAGCCGCTAAAGTTAGTCTTTGCACTTTCTAATAGTGCTGAAAATAATGGATCACGTTTCATATTGTTGTCCTCCTATTTCGTTAATAAATGATATAGTAAGAAAAGAAAAAGGGAGGACCTCTTATTAAAGTGGAACGGTTTTATGTTTCGTGTTCGAATAGATTCATATAAATTAGCTCCTTACGAGAATGGTTATTTATATATTCGGGAGTATCGAGTGAAAATCCTTTGAAATTATAGGGGAAGGCAGTTGTTTAATGAAAAATTGGATGGAGTTTACAGACAAAGAGTACGACCAAATATGGGATAGGGTATATAGTGATTTTGAGTTTTCGCCAAGTCCCTTTATAACATATGATATTTCTCATTACTTCAGAGAGTCGGTAGATTTAGATGTATATGACGACCTGGAAGAAAAAGCATTACTAGTTTTTAAAGAGAATACGGTATCGAATGAATATATAATGGCACTTGATTGGCAACATGAATGTTACTGGGTAAATCCACATTTAAAGTTTGATAGAAATGAATTTGATGAGTGGACAATCCCGATTTTTCCAAATGGAGATTATTATTTCTTTATTCAGAAGGACTTTAAGTGGGGCTATTTAGGGCATCCGTGGGAGGAGAGTATAACGATATTTGGAAAAGAATTAATAGATGCTTTTGATCAACATAAACCGGAAATATTTCATAAGATTTTAAGGCAGGGTTAATGTTTAAAAAAGAAAAAACGTTTATACTTCCAAATGAAGTATAAACGTTTTTATTATTAGCTGTTTTCATATAGATTGTTGCTTTCTTTACAAATACTTAAAAACAAAAATCTTTTGGTAAAGTGCCATTTTTTATTACCGTTCTTAATCCATGTTTCATAATCCAAGGATTAACAGGATGGTTTTTATCGAGTAATTCTCGCAACCATCGAAAAACGAGTTCTTTATCTTCTTTCGTAATATCATTAATGTGATTGGCTACAGATTTTTGAACATACTTAGAAGGGTCATTCATTAATGGCTCAAGAAGCTTTAAATTATTTCTGAAGTCACCTTTCAAAGCTCCTATTTTTTTTGCCCAAGGAAGTCTTGGCCTAGTACCTTCTGAAGCTAATCTTCTAATGTGGCTGTTTTCATCACGTAACCATTGCTGCAATATGTCTAAGGTTTCTTCATGGTATTTTTCAAGATAAGGACGAATGGCATATTCAGCAGTATTTCTTTTTGTTATTTCATACATTGCGTTGAATGAGGAGTCAAAATCGTTAAGCCCATATTTTTCAACGTATTTTGCGATAGGCATATACATATAACCCTTTGTAAATGTGCCGACTTCTGTTGTATTTTCTGGTCCTAATGTTTTCAGTAATATATGTATTGCTTCATTAAAATCTTTTTGTAATGCATTGTGTAATTCATCTGCTATTACTTCTATACGTTGCTTTAACTCTAAATTTTCAACTTTATATGTTACGGAATCTACAAAATTTTTTTTAGAGAAATTAGGAACGTGTTTAGAAATAGAATCAGCCATTTTTTCTGCTAATTCTTCGTTAAATAAAAATTTTAACGGAACATATTTACCCATTTTTTCACCCCATTGGTCGGATAAAAACAATGTTTATTTTTTAATCGACAACCCATACACCAACGTCTCACTTGGAGTCGTAATACTAAAACCAGTTGTTTTATAATCAAGTTTTAACGTACCACCAGTGTAGTCTTTCGTGAATGAGTCCATTTGTATAATAAGCTGTTCATCTTCATATACAACATCATCCGCATTATATGTATCCCAAATTAAATCAACATCAACAAAAATGCTGCAAGAGTTTGTCATAGTTCCTCTAATGCGAATGATCTTTTTGTCTTCACGTTCTAGTCTATGTATAGCTGCTTTTGCTTCATCAGTAATACGAATGTTCATGTAATCCCAACCTTTATTTATATTTCCTCTATTATTGCAAAAACAGGAGAAATAGGGAAGGGAGAAGCATTGCATTAAAAAAACGAGCAAACAATTTTGTTTGCTCGTTTTACTTTATTTCAGTTCACATTTATCAAGTGGAATGACTTTCGTTTTCTTAGTAAATTTATAACCTAACCATAGTACTAAGAAGAGTGGTAAACCGATGTAAGAAACGAGTACACCGTTCCAGTCGATAGATGCTCCTGTAAATGCTCCGTAGTTTTGACCTAAAATAACAATAACACAAAGTGTAAATGCAAAGATTGGACCGAACGGGAACCATTTCGCTTGATATGGTAAATCTTTCAAATCTTTCCCTTGTGCAATATAGGCTTTACGGAAACGGTAATGACTAATAGCAATCCCTACCCAAGCAATAAATCCTGACATCCCTGAAGCATTTAATAACCAAATGTATACAACACCGTCACCGAATAAAGAAGCGATGAAAGCGACGCTACCAACTACTGATGTTGCGATTAATGCGTTAACAGGTACACCGCGGCTATCTAATTTTCCTAAGAACTTTGGTGCTTTTCCTTGGCGAGCTAAATCCCAAAGCATACGAGTTGATGCATACATTCCAGAGTTACCAGCAGAAAGTACTGCAGTTAAAATAACAGCGTTCATAACAGAAGCAGCGAAGGCAACGCCCGCTTTTTCAAATACAAGTGTAAATGGACTTACTGTAACATCGCTTGCTGCAAGGCTTTCAGTCGTATAAGGAATTAATAAACCGATAACGAGAATTGCTAAAATATAGAATAATAAAATGCGCCAAAAGATAGAACGAATTGCTTTCGGAATATTGCGTTCTGGATCAGCAGTTTCACCAGCAGCTACTCCTAATAATTCAGTTCCTTGGAATGAGAAACCAGCAGCCATAAATACACCGATAATTGCCATGATTCCGCCATTAAATGGTGCATCTGCAACAGTGAAGTTTTTAAAGCCAACAGATTCGCCGCCCATAATTCCAAAAATCATCATAAAACCGACAATTAAAAAGATAATAATAGTAACTACTTTAATAAGTGCGAACCAATATTCAGATTCACCAAAACCTTTAACAGATAAATAGTTTAAGAGAAAAATAATAGCTAAACAAAGTCCACTCCAAATAAGAGAAGGGGTATCTGGGAACCAAAATTTCATAATTAATGTTACGGCCGCTAGTTCAGCTGCAATCGTAATCGCCCAGTTATACCAATAGTTCCATCCAAGTGCAAAACCAAGTGATGGATCAACAAATTTTGTTGCATAAGTACTAAAAGATCCAGTAACAGGCATGTAAGCCGCGAGTTCTGCTAAGCTTGTCATTAAAAAATAAACCATAATTCCAATTGCGGCATATGCGACTAATGCACCGCCAGGACCAGCTGAATGGATAACACCACCACTGGCAAGAAATAATCCGGTACCGATTGTACCACCGAGAGAAATCATCGTAAGGTGACGAGATTTTAATCCGCGTTTTAATTCACCTTGTCCTTGTGTAGTTTGCGTTTTAGAGGTAGATTGATTTGTTGCGCTATTCATGTTCAACACTCCTTTTCTTGTAGGTTAGGAAGGAGCGGGGGAGAAAAATACAAAAAACCGCCAAAGGAATTAGGCGGAACGTTTCACAAATAACCACCCCATCATACCCTTCCGTTAAGATAGCACACCACGTTTACACGGTAATTTTGTAAACGTGACAGTTCTGTTCCTTTCGGAGACAGCCCCAGCTCATATTTCCAGAGAAGAAATATAAACTTCGGCAACTTTTCCTTTCAAACGGAGTCAGTGACATTCGCTGTGTCTCGTCCATTTTACTTTTAAAAGTCGCAACCTCTACCTCATCGGATTGATGAGGATTTATATATTGCTAAGATATTTAATATATGGCAATTGTAATGACTTTCTGAATATATTGCAAGGAATTTTGTTAGGAAAAGTCAAAAAATATCGGTTATTGTATAGGAAACGCTTGCAAAACTCCACCCGAACCTACTATTATGTAGCAATAAGCAAAGAAAAAATTGTTATACAAATGTTTCGCAAAAAATATTGAAAAACCCTTTAAAATTAAAAGAAAATTCAGAAAATATAATTCGACATAACTATCAGAAGGGGATTATTCCTTAAATTCGTTTCAAAGAATAAGTATAAATTCGATAAATAGAATGAATATTCTTTTTATTTCTGATAAAATTGAGGTATTGTTTAATTGAAAAGGGGATATCATTATGAAATTAGAAACGGAAAGATTATATATAGTACCGTGTACAGAAGAATGGATTCAAATTGCGGATAATCAAGGATACAATAGTGGTCCGCATATTGTAGGACATATAGAAAATATGAAACGAGATGCGGCTTCATTACCGTGGGGACCGTGGTATGTTATTCGGAAAGAGGATGATGTTGTTCTAGGTGATATAGGATTTAAAGGGAAACCGAATGAGCAACATACGGTAGAAATTGGTTACGGATTTATTGAGAAATATTGGAATAAAGGGTATGCAACAGAAGCAGTTAGTGAATTAATGAAATGGGCTTTTCAAACAGGGGAAGTGGAAACGATTATAGCGGAGACACTCCTTGATAATTATAGCTCTATTCGTGTCTTAGAGAAATTACATATGAAAAGAGTAAATAGTACTGAAACGATGGTCAATTGGAAAATAGAAAAATAAAAAATACCGCTCGAAGTAAATCGGGCGGTATTATTATTAATTATGGTAGCATTTGTTTTTGATCTTTCGGATAGCCGGCTGTCGATACGTTAGAACGATTGGAATGATTACGAACAGCAATAAAAATAGATATAATAACGACAAGACCAACTGCAACGTAAGAAAGTGAAATAATAGTTGGATCTACTTTAAATGTAGTAAGCAGTGTACGTATATTCGTAAAGATAATAAGTCCGCCAACGAGTACGCCAAGTAAATGAGAAGGAACGATGCGTACTAACCATGCGGCGATTGGTGCGGCAACAATACCACCAAGCATGAGGGCAAATACCCAAACCCAGCTTACTTGTTCCCAGCCAAGTGAAATGAAAAAGCCAATCGTTGCAGCGAGTGAAACAGGAAATTCACTCGTATCTACAGATCCAATAACTTTTCTAGCTTCATTTCCTCTTGCAAGAAGAACAGGTGTCGTAATCGGCCCCCAACCACCGCCGCCAGTTGAATCGACGAATCCAGCGAATAAGCCAAGTGGTACAAGTTGTTTAGCAGACATACGCTTATTTGAAGAAACAATTTGTTTTTGAATGATGAATCGTAATAAAATATAAACCCCTAAAGTAAATAAAAATATGGAAATGTACGGTTTAATTACATCACCAGGTAAATTGCTTAAAAAACATGCCCCAATAAATGCGCCAATTGCTCCTGGTAATGTAAGTCTGGAAACTGTATATTTATCAACGTTTCCAAATTTGATATGAGATGCACCAGAAGCGGCGGTTGTAACGACTTCAGCTAAATGAACTGATGCGGAAGCTACAGCTGGTGCGATACCAAACATTAATAATAGTGAGGTAGACGTTACCCCGTACGCCATACCAAGTGCGCCATCAATCAATTGAGCGAAAAATCCAATAATAGCAAAGACAATTAATTTCTGCATAAATAATCCCCCTGTAATAATAAATGAAAAAGACACTTTTCCCGTATGAGAAAAGTGCCTTTGGTTTTTCCAATCAGCAATAATTAAATTTGTTTTATTATAATACACATTAATCGTATAAATCAACTGGGTTTTAAAGTTTTTTGAATTGAACGAAAGAAAAATAAAATATACAATAAAAGGATGGAGAGAAAGGGGAGAAAGACTATGTTAGCATTTGATCATCTCGTTCACGCAGTGCATTGTACACCGGAGGAAGCGGCAAAACAAATGCAGGAGCATGGATTTCATACTGCATTAGGCGGTGAGCATACGACTTGGGGTACTTGGAATAGTTTATGTTATTTTGATTTATCATATATAGAATTTTTAGCAGTTCAGCATGAAGAAAAAGCGAAAGAAGCAGAAAATCCATTAGTACAAGAAACAGTGGTGAAATTAAAAAATGGAGAAGGGATGCTACAAATCGCAATTCGAACAGATGCAATTGAAGAACTAGCAGTTAAATTTAGTAAGCACGGCTTACATACGATAGGACCATTTGAAGGGAAACGGATGAGAAAAGATGGCCGGCTTTTAGAATGGAAAATGTTATTTGTAAAGCAAGAAGAGAATGGACCGAAATTACCATTCTTTATACAGTGGAATGAAACGGATGAAGAAAGAAGAAACGATTTACGTAAAATAGGAACGATCACTGAACATAAAAATAAAGTACAAGAAATTGAAACGATTCATTATACGGTGAAAAATGTTCGAGAAACAGTGCGGAAATGGAAAGAAGTAATGGAGCTAACTGCAAATTCAATCATACAAAATGAAGAATGGAATGCTGAGTGTCAAAGTGTATCGTTTGGTGATGTTCATGTGCAGTTTTGTGAACCAGTTGGAGAAGGGCTAGTACTAGAACGTTTGAAGCATCATGGCGAATATCCATTTGCAGTGGAGTTTAAAGGGGAAAATAAACGAGAGTATGAAGTGTTAGGTAGTTTGTTCGTATATTAATAGAGGTGAGTTTTGTGGAAGAAATGTTAAGAGAGATAGAAAGAAAACTAGAGTGGTCACGTATTGTAAAATGTACAGCTATTACAAAAGGTTTTTCACATGAAGAGAAGTATAAAATTGACCTAGAGAATCGAGAAACTTATTTTGTAAAAGTGTGTGATTCTTCTAATTATGAACGAAAACAAGAAGAATATATGTATATGAAACAATTGGAGTTATTACATATTCCAACGCCGAAGTTAATTCATTTCATAAAACTTGAGGGATTAAATAAATGTGTTCAAGTATTTGAATGGACCCAAGGTGTAAATGGTCAAGAGAGCTTAAGCAAGCTATCGGTGGAAGAACAGTATAATGCAGGAAGAAAAGCAGGGGAAATATTAAAGAGAATTCACTCGATAGAAAGAGAAAGTGCAAGTAATAAATGGGAAATATTTAGGTGGAATAAGTATGAAAGGTACATAGAGGCATTAGCAGATTATGAGGTGAATTTTCTGGATTTGAAGCCAGTATTAACCTTTGTAGAAAATCATAAAGACTTATTGAAAAATCGGCCTATCACATTTTTACACGATGATTACCACCCAGCAAATAGTATGATTCATAATAATGAATTTATCGTTATCGATTTTAGTGGATATGATTTTGGCGATCCAATACACGATTTTTACTACAAGAATAAGCAAACCATTTGCGGTTGGACAAGTTCACGGTTATTGCGGAGGCGATCCGTCAATCCACTTTTGGAAACTGTATTCATTATATGCAGCGATGACATTCCCAGCGGATATCGTATGGACAAACCGAACTACACCACATTTAGTAGAGGATATGAAAGAAAGATTGAACCGAATTATAGAAGATCATAATCATTTTTCATCTTATATTCCAAAATGGTATCAATCACAACATGAGGATATAATAAACAATAAATAACGGAGGGATTCATTTGGATAAAATTGCGGTAATTTCAGATATACATGGTAATATTCCGGCATTAGAATCAGTACTGAAAGATATTAAATTAAGAGGAATCGAACGTATTATTTGTCTTGGAGATTTAGTAGGAAAAGGTCCGCATTCTAGCGAAGTAATTGAAATCGTTCGTAAAGAATGTGAAGGAACCGTAATGGGAAACTGGGATGATTTCATTACAAAACCGACTGAATTTGAAGCGTTAAAATGGCATCAAAAACAATTGTCAGAAGAACAAAATGAGTATTTAAGAAGCTTACCATTTTCAATCGAGTTTTATATGAGTGGGAAACTGATTCGTATGTTCCACGCTTCACCGAGAAGTTTGTATGAAAGAATTCAACCACATGCAACAAGAGAAGAGCGTATTAGTATGTTCGAAAATAGTGAGCTCACAGAGAATATAGAAGGGGAAAGAAAACCAGATGTCGTTTGTTACGGTGACGTTCATCAGGCGTATGTGCAAAATTTTAGAGGGAAAACGTTATGTAATGCTGGTAGTGTAGGTAATCCACTTGAAATTACACAAGCTTCCTATTTAATTTTTGAAGGAACATACAATGAAAAAGAAGCAGCAAGCTTTTCCATTCAACTCGTACGTGTACCATATGATATTGAACTAGCCATCAGACTAGCAGAAGAACTCGATATGCCAGAAATTGAAGAATACAAACAAGAGTTACGGACGGCTTTATATCGAGGGTTTAAGGGGAAATAAGGAAAATATAAATCAATAAAAATATATCTATCATAACTTAAAATATATCAACGATTTTTTTAAATATATCGATTTACCAACAAATAGCGATGAATTTAATTTACTGCAATTATATTATGTAAACAATATACAGGAGGGAATGTCATGCTCCGAAAACAATACATGAAAGAAATTGCTGATCATATTTTAAATTTAAATTTAACTCATCCAACAAGAGTTGGAGTGAGTGGTATTACAGCTTCAGGAAAGACAACATTTGCAAACGAACTGGCAGAGGAAATGAAAAATCGGGGAGTACAAGTAATACGCGCCAGCATTGACGATTTTCATAACCCTAGAGTGATTCGCTATACACAAGGCAAAGAATCAGCAAGAGGGTATTATGAAGATGCACACGATTATACAGCTTTCAAAGAAAGGCTATTAAAACCTTTAGGACCTAACGGGAATTTACAGTATGAAACGATTTCTCATAACTTAATAACGGACATCCCTGTACATAATACGCCGCTAGTGGCCTCGCCAAATATGGTGCTAATAGTAGATGAAACATTTTTATTGAAAAAAGAAATTGAGTATCTATTTGACTATAAAATTTTCATAGATACAGATTTTGAGATTGCGAGAAAACGTGGTGCAGAGCGCGAGACTGAGGCTTTTGGAAGTTATGAAGAAGCAGAGAAAATGTTTATAAACAGATATCATGCGGCTTGTAAGATGTATATAGATGAGCATAATGCGAAAGAATGTGCAAATGTTATATTTCAGAATAGTAATTTTGATGATCCGGTAGTTGTATTTAAAGGAATTTAAAATCTTTTATATAACAAAAAGTTCGTGAAAGGGGATGCGTCGGGTGGATAAAAAAGATAATCCGAACGATTGGCCTGTATGGGCGAATGAGTCAGTAGAGATAGTTAATGCAAATCCTGATTGGCAAGATAAAGGCCGATATGAAGAACGGCAACTTTATGAACTGCTTACTCCTCTCGGTATTAGCAAAGTAATACATATAGGAAGTACATCCATACCTGGTTTACCTGCAAAACCTATCATTGATCTAATGGCTGAAACAGACTCATTTGATAGAGTGCTCGATATTTCAGCAAAATTGGCTATATATGATTGGCATTATGTAGGCCCGGAATTAGATGAAAGACCTTGGAGAAGGTTCTTTGTGAAAGTGAAGAATAATAGGCGTGTAGCTCATCTGCATTTGATGGTTAAAGGAACTGAACGATGGGAGCAACAACTTTTATTTCGTAACCGCTTACGAGAAAATCCACAATTAGTTTATGATTATTCAAATCTAAAGCAAGAGTTAGCAAAAAAGTTTAACCAAGATAGAGAAGCATACACAAAAGCTAAAACAGAATTTATTAAACAAGTTCTAAAATGATTTAATTTTTGATTGTAACTACGTTTGAATATAAATGAAAAAAATACTTTATTTTATAGCCTAAACTTACATGAAATGCATGTAAACAAAGTGAGAAGCTTTGGTGTTCCAATGTATTTCCTTTTATTTCTCGGGAGAAATTTATATAATTGAATCAAGTTCATAGAAAGATAGGGACTAAAACTATATTAAAAGTCGACTTAATTTATGAGGGGAATTACAGGGGATAAGGCGAAAATAAGTTGAAAAACGTAAAAAGGGGACAGGGAATATAATGACAGAAGTGCTAGAACTAAAAGAAGAATTACAACAAATTCAAAATAATAATTATGCTGTGCCAGAAGACGTAGACGCATATCCATATGCACAGTGGATGTTAGATTATATCGGATCACCTGATGCTGAATTACGTGATGATTTGATTTATAGTACGCTTCACAAATGGATTACAAATGATGTATTTAGACAAAAAGAATTACGAGGATTAATGTTACAAGCAATTAGTCCTGATTATTTATTTTATAAAATTGGTGAAAAGGGCACAGATTCTGTTTTTAAACGTGCGTTCTCTGTTTTAATTCCACCACTTATTTTATCTGTTCATGAAAGAGAACCATTGTTATCTGAAGAACAACTGTACAGTGTAGCAGAACAAGTTCTGGAATATGTCTATTTAGAAGAAGATGTAAGGGGTTACGTAGAAGGAAAAGGCTGGGCGCATTCTACTGCACATGCGGCAGATGCACTAGATGCTTTAGCACGTACAATACAAAATCGTGAGTTTTCATATGCAATACTAGCTGCTGTTCGTCAGAAGATTCGATTGAATGACTACGTATACATACACTTTGAGGATGAGAGATTAGTAACGCCAATTATGTCGTTGCGTAACCAAAATATTTTAACTGAAGAAGAGTGGAGCAATTGGCTACATAGTATAGCAATTGTTGAAGACATCCCGCATCCTCAGCATGATATTTTAGTACAAAATATTAGAGCTTTCTTAAGAAGTTTATATTTCAGAGTTTTAGAGAAAGAGGGAAGCACGACCTTTACAGATGATATATTGGAGACTTTGGAGAAATTGCGTAGGTATTAAAAATGACCAATACTTTAGAAACAAAGAGAAAATAATAATTTTCAAAAATTTATTAGAAATTTATTTTTACATTGTACCCTTTCAGTATAAGTTGAAAGGGGTGTCAAATGAAAAAATTATTGAAGATAGGAAAGATTATATTTTTTGTGTGTATTAGCATTATTTTTCTTGGAATAGGCGCTGTATTTATATATCATAACTATCAATTAAGAATGGAATCGAAATTAATTAATAATGAAGGTGAACTTGTTAATTTCAATAATAAAAATGTGAATGTTTATAATGAGGGGAGCGGGAAGGATACGTTTGTATTTATGGCCGGATCTGGAATTGCCGCTCCTGTTTATGAATTGAAAGGCCTATATAGTAAATTTTCGAAAGAAAACAAGATTTCTGTAATTGAGAGAGCTGGTTATGGATACAGTGATGTTTTTCATGATGATAGAGATATTGATAAGATATTAGAACAAACGAGAAAAGCGCTTATTAGAAGTGGAAATAAACCTCACTATATTTTAGTGCCACACTCTCTATCGGGTATAGAGGCTATTTATTGGGCACAAAAATACCCAAGTGAAGTAAAAGGGATTATTGCGTTAGATATTGGTTTACCTAATCAGTACGTAACTCATAAAATAGACGAGGTTGATTCATTAAGAATAAAAGGAATGAATATTTTAACGAAAATTGGTTTTCAGCGATTAGTTCCTTCTATTACTTATAATCCCGAAGTAATTCAGCAATCCTTTTTAACCGAACAGGAAAAAAATATTTATAAAGCGCTCTCATATAAACAAGCTTTTAATGATGATATGAAGCAAGAACTTTTACAAAGTTACAATAACAGTAACAAATCTAATTCCTTATCATTCCCAAAAGAAACACCAATTTTATTTATAGATGCGATTGCTAGGGAAAATAAAAACTCGAAATATACAAAGCAAAAAAACAGAGATTATGAGGAGTTTGCTAGCAAGTTATTGATAGCTGATGTGAAAAAAATTGAAAGTACACATAGTATTTATTTACACGCTCCTGATGAAATATACAAACTTGCTACGGATTTTATTAATAATAAAGTACTGAAGAACTAAGCTATTGTTATTTTAGTGATGGAAGGTCTATATAATGAAAGAATATAACATATTAATTGTTGAAGATGATTTGATGATAGGAGATTTATTACAAAAAATTTTGCAGCGTGAGAAGTATAAAGTGTATTGGGAAAAAGAAGGAAAGAATGTTCTTGATGTAATTCATGAAATAGATTTAGTCATAATGGATGTTATGTTACCAGGTGAAGATGGTTATCAAATTACAAAGAAAATAAAAAATCTAGGATTAAATATTCCAATCATATTTCTATCAGCTCGGAATGATATGGATAGTAAACTAAAAGGTCTTATCATTGGAGAAGAATACATGATAAAACCTTTTGATCCTCGAGAATTATTGTTAAGAATTCAGAAAATGTTAGATAATCAATATGGTACTTTCACGCAAATTAAACATTTATTTATAGATGCAGAATATAAAAGGGTTTTCATTAATGGTTTGCGTGATGAAGTTGTGTTTACAGCGATTGAGCGTAAAATATTTTTCTATTTGTATGAAAATAGGGATAGAATTCTAACAAAAGAACACTTCTTTGATTACTTATGGCAACTCGAAGATAGAAATCAAAATATCATGAACGTACATATAAAGAAAATTAGGACCAAAATCGATGATAAAACAGGTAACATTATTCAGAACATATATGGAGAAGGGTATAGATTAAATACCTTTATGAAGAAATGAAATTAAAGAAGAAATATCAGTTACTACTATTCTCCGCTATTGTTAGCGTACCACTGTTATTGTTGTCGATTAGTATCTTTGTATCAGTTATTTATAATGTTGTCTTTAAAACTAAAAACAAAAACATTCCTTTTCACGAATCCTTTGCATATCCTACTATGTTAATCATATTTTTATTATCACTATTAGTATTAGCTTTTTTATTTTCAAAATCGATTAACTCATTATTAAATAAAATTAATGTATTAAATCAAACGATTCGAGATTTAGCAAGTGATAAAAAAATCCCTAATATAATAGATGTCAAAATCGATGATGAGATGGGGGAACTGATTAAATCAGTAAACTTGCTTATAGAAAGAACGACTTATCGAGAATTAGAACTACAACAACAGGAACAAATAAAAAAAGAACTATTAAATAAATTACGGCATGATATTAATACACCCTTAACTGCGGTTAGATTACAATTATATTATTTAGAAGGTGAGTACGAGGAACAAGCACCAGTACTTGAATCACTGTATGAGCAGATACAATATATAAGTAATTTAACTAACGAATTTAATATTCAATCTACAGAGACCTTAGAGAATACTTATATTGTGAACGATGAAGTGAATATACATAATTTAATAGAAAATATGATGAAAAAATGGAGCTATTTGTATAGCATTCATAAAATTGAATTAGTATATAATCCACAAGATAAAGAGTTGATATGGGATAGTAATGAGTTATGGATTCAAAGGCTATTCGATAATATTTTTCAAAATGTGCTTAAACATTCACAAGCTAAAAAACTCAAAATCATTATAGATGAAGATATTGTTTCCTTTAGAGATAATGGAATTGGCTTTGATATAAATGTCAAAGGAACGGGGATAGGATTAAAAAATATTGAAGATATATCAAAGATGTTCAATATAAAATACACTTTACAATCAAATAGTGAGGGGACGATGCTTTCTTTTAAAAACACTCAAAAAAATATATAAATTTCATTTTGAATTTCTAGTTTAAGCTTTATTAATAACGCCTATCATGTCGTTACGGAACCCAAACCTTTTTACTGAAGCAGAGGGGGATACTGCCTTTACAGATGATATATTGGAAACTTTGAAGAAATCGCGTAGGTTTTAAAAAAGGGGGAATATTTGGTCCATCACTCGATCCCATCATAAATGAGCATTTCAGCAAAGAATAAGAATTAAAAAAACGATCTTTTCTGTAGGTTCCTACAAAAAGGATCGTTTTTGTAGTTAAATTGAAATTTCAGACTAAATAAGATTGCTGTTAAAATAGAATGTTGATTTCTGCCGAGTGCTTTGGAATTTATGCAGTACTTCTGTCTTTTCGAGAAGATTTCTTTCTTCAAGTTTTGTTGCAATAAAACGATATATTACTTTTATTAGACTAGAAAAGAGCACTTCCATCTTGATAAGAAGTTTATAAATAATAAATTATTGCTGATAAGATAAATACAAATAATACATAGTTAAATATTTTCGCTGTGCCATTCATTATTTTCACTATATTACTTAATAATCCAATTGTACAAAGACTGAATATCACCATTGTGGATCCTATAAAGTCAATTGAATAACATTGATATATAGATGTTATATTTTAAACAATTTATATAAAATTACAATAATTTAATGTGAATTATTTTCGTATCAAAGGGTACACCGTTTGAAGTGGCGTGATTTCTATGAAAAACAATGTGTCAAAAAGTTGGAGATAACATTTTGAAGTAGGGGTACCTCCACATGCCCATCAACCTAGCAGAAGAGCTTGTCCCAAAAATGATAAAAACGAACTTTGTTTCTACAAAAGACATAAAACAATAAACACGTACTTCATATTTACTTTTGTTGTGGACGATAAAAAGCATCTACCAATTGATTATACTCGCTTCTTGAAATTTCTTTATTATATAGTTTAATTAATAACTCTTTATGCGCCTTCGAAAACGCTATTTTATCAATAAATTTTGGATACATACGATCATTTTCTCCCTGTCTGATAAATTATTCTGTTGAATTCCGTCTATTTCCCCTGAATATTTTAAAAAATAAACCAACAATGTTTTATGAAATATTACATATCGAAATGATTGGACATTTTATAAGCGCTTACTATTACGAAAATGACAACAACCCTTCATTTCTCCTATGAAGAGGGTGAAGCAAAAACATTAAACTATTATATTTAAAGTTTAATCTACATGAATCGACATGGAAAGACTTTTTTAGACGAAATTATACATAATTTTATGTAATTGTACATATCCAAATAAAGTAAAAATGTATTTAAAGTATCATTGGTCTTAATATCTCATGGCACTGGTGGTTCACCATTAGTTTATCGAACGATTGCTCGTCACTTGGCTCGTAACGGATTTGTTGTGGAAATGCTTGAGCATCCATTCAATAATCGAAACGACAATACAGTGGAAGGTACAGTCGATAATCTAACTATTAGGCCAAAACATATTTCTATGGCGATTGATTGGTTCTTTAATAGTGAAGATTTTACAAAGGTTTTAAAACCTGATTCTGTTTCAGTCATCGGACATTCTATGGGAGGATACACAGCATTAGCAGCATCAGGAGGAATATCAACCTCTTTCCCTTATGAGTCTTTTGATGAGAAATCTCATCTTATCAATGTTACACCTGATTACAGAATAAAATCTTTAGTTCTTTTAGCGCCAGCTTCAGTTTGGTTTAAAACAAAAGGGGCTTTGGAAGGCATAAACATCCCTATTTTGATGCTTGTTGGGGAGAAAGATCGATTTACACCTTATTTTCATGCGGAAATTATATTGAACGGGATAACTGACAGTACTAAAATTCAACATAAAATAGTTGAGAACGCAGGACATTTTTCGTTTCTTAGCCCGTTTCCAAAAGAAATGACGAATGCGTCTTTTCTTCCGTCGCAAGATCCACCTGGTTTTAATCGAGAATATTTCCATCATGAACTAAATGAAGAGATTACAGAATTCTTATTAAAGAATATACAATAATAAGAGACGTTTGATAAAGATTAGGACTATGTATCTGAAAAAACAATTGATCTATTCACAAAGCATTCTCGTTAAACAAATGGAACCATAAATTTTCTCATTTTACTTTCCTGATCCTACATGAACATGTAGAAACTGACCACTTGGTAAAGCATACTCTAGTTGAAATTTTACACTAGCATTTTGGCTACTCCGATCCAATCCTGATATGTAGAAGCAAATTCATAAAATCTTAAAATATTTTATAATACAGTGTAAAGATATGGTGAAAATAGATTGTTTACAAAGTTGGAATTTTGCTTGAAGAACAAAATTGCTGCTGAAGTAAATAGTGGTATAAATCCTTTTAAACTATACACAATAAAAATACTGAAAAGTCTTTTCGAGGG
Organism: Bacillus sp. FSL P2-0099; assembly: GCF_038007445.1. NCBI lineage: Bacteria > Bacillati > Bacillota > Bacilli > Caryophanales > Bacillaceae > Bacillus > Bacillus sp. FSL P2-0099. The sequence goes on along the minus strand of NZ_JBBOXE010000001.1, from coordinate 2,980,324 downwards.
GAGTCAATGTTGTGTTTTCTATATTTAAATTTTTAAAACAAGGACGTTATTCTATAAATGATTCGGAGAACAGAAATTCAAATGTTCAGAAAGAAACTATGGGAAATCATAATATCAGCTGTGACTTATTCCAAAACACAAATGATCTTCAAAAGCTTTTTCAACAAGCTCCTGATTTGGTAATTCGTCAATTTCAACTAGTAAATAAATCAGAAGCCGCTTTGATATACTTATCTGGATTAACAGATAAACAATCTATTCATAATAATATACTGCCCCCTTTGATGCATAACCCATTTGATGTTAGTAATGGTCTACCTGTCACAATAGGAGAAATTCAAACAATCAATACTTGGAATCAAGTCGAAAATGCTATTTTTCAAGGGGATAGTATTTTATTAATTCACGGTCAAAACACAGGGTATCAACTAAATACAAAAGGATGGCCACAAAGAGATATAACAGAACCTAGAAATGAAATATCTCTAAAAGGGACGCATCAAGGGTTTGTAGAAACATCTAGTCAGAATATAGCTTTAATACGAAGATATATTCCTAATAGAGAGTTAGTATTAAAAGAGGTTTTAATTGGAAGTAGAGGGAAGACCAAAGTATCTATTTTATATTTAAGAGATGTAGCTTCTCAAGATGTACTTAAGGAATTGGAAACTAGATTTCAAAATATTAAGGTGGACTCGATTATTAATACTGGCGAAATAATTGAATTTATTGAAGATAATCCATATTCACCCTTTCCGCAGTTTATCTTGACCGAAAGACCAGATTCAACTGTATCACACATCCTTCAGGGGAGATTCGCCATTGTTGTGGATCGAAGTCCAAATGTTTTGATTGCCCCCATAAATTTCATTTCCTTCTTTCAATGGGTAGATGACTACAACACACGTTGGTTAGTATCTTCCTCTGTTCGATTACTACGTTTTATAAGTTTTTTTATAGCCTTATTGTTACCTGCAACATATGTAGCGTTTATTTCATTTAATTATGAAGTTATTCCTGTACAGCTCTATTTATCAATTGCAGAATCGAGAGAACGCGTTCCGTTTCTTCCGGTGATAGAAGCTTTACTTATGGAGATTACCTTAGAAATGATGAGAGAGGCTGCCCTTCGTTTACCCACTCCCATTAGCCAGACCGTAGGGATTGTTGGAGGTATTGTGATTGGACAAGCTGCTGTTCAAGCAGGGATTGTGAGTAATATCATGATTATTATTGTTGCTATTACAACTATAGCTTCTTCTATTGTTCCTAATTTTGAAATGGGTTTGGCAATAAGATTACTGCGTTTTCCTATGATGTTATTAGCTGCTTTATTTGGAATTGTAGGAATTATTATCGGCTGGATGACTATAATTGCACATCTTATAAGTTTAGAGTCTTTAGGTACTCCTTATGGTAGTCCTTTGTCACCTTTTCGAATATCAGGTATGAAGGACACGTTCGTTCGCTTTCCTTTGTGGTCAATGAAGAGAAAATCTAAAAATATTACGAAGAATCACAAAGAAACCAATCCTGATAAAGGGTGAAAATATGAAAAAATATGCATATAATGACATCACTGTCATGCAATACATCTTTATTATTAATGCCTCACAAGTAGGAACTGGAATTCTGTCCCTTCCAAGGGTACTTGCAGAAAAAGCTGGAACAGATAGCTGGATAGCACTATTTATTGGTTGGTTTTGCGCTATGACTGCCAGTATTTTGCTAATTCAAACAGCCAAACACTATCCAAATGATACCTTATATGAAATTCTTATTCGATTGTTTGGGAAAATCATTGGTACCATGGTAATTATTCTTTATATGATATATTTTGCTTTTTACGCATGGACAGTTCTAATTAATGGCATGCTTTATATTAAGGGCTGGCTTCTTCCAAAAACACCCGACTATATTATTTTGTTTCTATTCTCTATTCCAACCTTTTTGGTTGCACGCAATGGTGTTCGGATAATAGGTCGATACTGCGAATTATGCTTTTATATGACAATGTGGATTCCATTTTTTTTCTTCATACCATTAAAAGATAGCAATTGGTTACACTTTCTTCCAGTATTAAAGGAGGGTTGGAAACCTGTCTTTTCGGCTGTTCCGTCTACTATCTTTTCCTTTATAGGATTTGAAATTGCATTTTTTCTTTATCCTTTTTTGCAAAAAAAGCAATATGCAACGCAAGGAATTATTATAGCAAATACCTTAACATTTATATTTTATCTATTTACTATCCTTATCTGCTTTTCGTACTTCAGTCCAGATGCAATTTTAGAGTTTAATCAACCTGTACTAAACTTGCTTAAAGTTATTGAATTTCGTTTTTTAGAACGGTTTGATATGATTTTATTGGCTATTTATCTAATTGTCGTCTCTACTGCATGGATTCCTTGTGCATACGGTGCTGTATTTTGTTCTAGTCAACTAATTGGAAAACAAGATCATACTCTTCATGTAGCTATTTTATTATTGGCAGTAATTATAGTAACGTTTTGGATCCATCCCTCATGGAATGAATCTGAACTATTTCAAAAGCTTACATCGAAAGCTGGACTTGTATTAGCTTTCTTATTCCCTGTATTTTTATGGATATATAACTTAATCCACAAAAAATACTTTCGGAGGGAAGCACATTGAAGCAGAAAATATTATGCAGTGTTTTAATTCCGCTAATATTGCTCACTGGGTGTTTAGACCAAATGAATGTAGAAGATGTTACACTCACGCTTATACTGGGTTTAGATTTGGACGAAAATGATAATTTGAAAGTATACTTATCCAGTCCTGTTTTCAATAAAGAAGCCAAGATTAAAGAGGAACAATATGGTGTGAAATCTGTTACAGTGCGAAACTCTCGTGAAAAATTCGACACCATGGCTATGGCTTTGACATCGGGAAGCAAGACACAACTTATTTTGATTGGTAAGCGACTTTTAAAACAAAAGAAGTGGGCGGATTATTTAGATCCTTTTTATCGAGATCCCAAAAATACGGTTACTACAAGAATTGTTGCTGTGGATGGACCTGTTTCAGACATAATTTATTATGCTCCCAAAAATAAACCACGTCTTCCTATATATTTGGCAAAATTAATTGAGACTGCACATAGAAGAAATATTACTGTAAAAACTACTCTTCAAGATTTTCATAACCAAACAAAAGAAAAAGGAATGACGGCGAGTGTTAGCGCACTTAAAAAGAATAACAATATAAAGTTGATAGGTTCAGCATTACTTGATGAACAGAATAGATATAAGCTAACTATTACACCAAAAGAAAATTTATTATTAAGTATCTTACAGAATCACATACAGGGAGAATTTCCATTTACTATTGCCGTACCGCTACAATCTGAAAGCAAAGAAAAACATTGGTTAAGCTTTAATACTCAAAGTACCAAAGTAAAAACAAACGTACAATACAAAAATCATTTTATGTTTAATATAAATGTACATATGAGAATTTCAATTTCAGAACGACTGTTTCCTTTTAATGTTAGGAATGATGGAGAAAGATTAGAAAGAAGCATTGAAAAACAGTTAAAAAGTGATTTAGAACGTTTAATAAAGAAAATACAAAAAGCAGAAATTGATCCTATAGGATTGGGGTTGTATGCACGAGCTTATACATATAAAGATTGGAAAAGAGTCCAAAAGAAATGGGGAAAAGCATTATCGAAGGCTGATGTTAAAGTTAATGTACATGTTAAAATTGGTGGAATGGGTACAATCAAGTAACAAGAACTCAGAGTAATAATTTTTTTTAGAAACTTCCTGGGTAGCATCACATCTCCATCAGCTTAAAGGTTCATAGCGCCCTTAGAACGTACTTTTTTGTTAGTCTGTAACAAAAAAGTACATTTTTTTCTTTTTTGGGGTGTTTACTTTTCTTAAGTTGATGCGCATGGGTCACCATACCATTTCGGGGAAATTGTACGTTTAGACACAATTTGGACGCAAATTAACCGATTCCCTGTACGTTAAGGAATCGGTATTTATAATACAGGTTAAAATAAGCAGCACTGTAGACTAATTGCTATGGTGTTTTAGCAGATGAAATAACCCATACTTTATATAGCTAAGGTTCATTATTTACGTCTATTTCTGTATGAACTTTAAAATGAGGGACCTCAGCCAATAGAACATAGGCAATCTTATAATCAGGTGTTACATAACCATCATAAACACGTCCATATATTTCATTCCCGATTGAGTCCGTCCATACTTCAGCTTCTCTCAATGTCTCAAATATAATGTTTTCACTATTCCATTTGATATTCATCTGAACAGCTCTATTTCTTAAATGTTTTCGATATAATATTATCGGTTTTGAGTATCTTATATTGAGAGGTACTCTATAAAGTTCTAAAATAAATTTGTAATAGATTGAAAAATTATGATCCGGGTTATCTTTTTGAGGGAGTGTATTTTTGTGAACTTGATGGAAGAAGTACATAAAACCAATACCTTCCAAACATACTAATAAAATATTTTGGAGGTGAGTTTTATGGATAAAAAAGACTTTCAAAAAGTTTATAATGAATACTTACATCAAGGAGAAGAGCAAGCTCAATTGGAAGTAGTCCAGGACCAGGAAGTCGATTCGGGAGCAGAACAAATTGTTGCCGTTCGTAAAAATGATGATGGGGATTTAATTGCTTTTAAGACAAGTAGCGGGAGAGAGTTAGATTATATTACTGCTCTTAGTGAAGCGAAATCAGGGAAGTTAGTTCATGTGGACGTATTTCATAAGTATGGTAGAGATATTATACGTAGTGAACCTGATGGAATAAAGGAAAATAACTTAGATAATTTACCTTCATTTTAAACAGGTAAACCTCAAGAAGAGAATGTTCATTTGGATATTCTCTTCTTTGTTTTGCGAAGTTTTCCTTGCAAATAGACGGTTCATTTTTAAAGTGCGACTATACTTTTAAAGAGCACTCTAAACTTCTCTTTATCTTCTGCTGTAAATGGTTTCGGTCCCTTTGTACGTTTACCGCTTTTTCGAACCATTGCACTTAAATACCGTGTTTGTAACAATTGTTCAATGTTTTCATTCGTATACTTATAGCCTTTATGGTGTAGAACGATACAGCCTTTTGCTAAAGCTAGCGAAGCAAGACCATAATCTTGCGTTACGATTAAATCTTCTTTTTTGGCTAATTGCATTATTCGGTAATCCGCAGCATCTGCTCCGGAATCAACATAAATTGTTTCTACACCTTTTGGTTGTTCCGCATTAGAATAATGAGAAAAGCTAGTAACGAGGGTAACGGGAATTTCTGCATTCGTAGCCTCTAAAATAATTACATCTTTTACAGGACAAGCATCTGCATCAACGTAGATCTTCATTTTATCACTCCTATGAATAGGTTCGTGTTGATAATAATGGTAGATTTTGCTTTTGTCAAACGAGACTTCTTTACATAATGTTATTTCCCACAAACCAAAATAGCCTCACGCAAACGAGAAATACCTTTTTCAATTTGATCAATATTCACTTTCCCGTAAGATAAACGAATATAACCGTCTTTAGCACCGAAAATACTACCCGGCATAAAGGCAATTTCTTGTTTTAAGCTTTGCATAATGAGTTGTTTTTCATTTATCGGTTCGTTTAATTTTCCCCATATGTATATACCACCGGTCGGGTTTGAAAAAGAGATTTTATCGTGAAGTTGCTCGTTTAGGGCGCGAACGATAATGTCTCTTTTTTCTGCTAGTTGTTTTCGTAACGGTACGATATGCGACTGAAATGGTACAGTTTCGAAAAATTGTTGTATAAGCCACTGCGGGAATATACTCATTCCTAATTCCATTTGGTGACGCGCATCTGATAATCGCTCTATGACAGACTGCGGAGCGACAAGCCAGCCAACTCGTAACCCTGGTGCAATCATTTTAGATAAGGAATGTACATAAATGACTGTTCCATTTTCATCAATTGATTTCAAAGTAGGACAAGGTTGTTTCTTTTCTAGCGTAAGTAAACTGGATGGATCATCTTCAACGATTGCAATTCGTAGGTCTGCGCAAAGTGATAACAGTTTTTTTCTACGGTTTGGATGCAACATTGTGCCCGTAGGATTTTGGAAGTTTGGATTTAAAAAGATCATTTTTATACGATGCTTTCTATATAATTCTTGCACATCGTCTGGATTAATACCGTGTTCATCGACAGGTAACGGGAAAATACGAATACCTGCTGATTGGAATAGCGGTAATGAATAACAGTGTGATGGACTTTCGAAAGCGACCGCATCACCTGGGTTTAATAAACATTGTACGATAAGGTGAAGTGCTTGTTGGGCGCCGGATGTAATCATAATCGATTGTTCGGTCGCTTCAACTTTTAAATATTCCTTCATATATTTTACTACCGCTTGTCTTAGCGGGAGATACCCCTGGGGATGATCGTAACTTAATGACTGCGTTAACGGTTGTTCTCGCAAAATTGTTTGTAGTTGATCGTGAGGATAGAGATTACAACCGAGCTCTCCGTTTGCGAAATCTATAATGTTCTCATTTTGTTGTACTTCTGCCCGAATATGGCGAAGTAACGGTAAGTTTGGTAAGAAAGTACCACCTTCTACGAAATTTCTCCAATTCGGCGTTAATGTTGGAGAAACGCCCCACATATGTGTACTCACACGTGTACCTTTACCAGTCGTACTTTCTACAATTCCCATAGCACGTAGTTCATTATAAGCAGTCGTTACCGTACTTCGGTTTACATTTAACTGCGTAGCTAATTTCCGTTCTGAAGGGAGGAAGCTACCTGGGGGAAGTTCTCCGTATGTAATACGTTTTTCAATAAAGTCAACAACTTGCTGATAAATTGGGATTTTACTGTCGTTATCTAGCTTCCATTCCATACAAACGCCTCCGAAAATCTTATATACATTAAGTATAACAAATTGGCTGGGTAAAAAAACAGCCAATTGGACGGTGTTATATCCAGCCAATTTTACTATGCTAAATAGGGAAGGGGAGATTCGGATGAAACGATGGCAAATGGAATGGCTCCTAGTATCAGTAGCATTAGTATGGGGAGCAAATTATACAATTGGAAAGTATGGCGTGGCATATATGTCATCCATTCAATTTAATAGTTTACGATTTTTAGTAGCATCACCGGTATTATTACTTATTACATTTTTAATGGAACGCTCATTACGTATTGAAAGAAAAGATTGGTTACGATTACTAGCAGTCGGTATCGTTGGAACGACAATGTATCAAACGATGTTTATGCTATCTGTGAAATATACTTCAGCAACGAACGCCTCATTATTAATTGCGATGTCACCTATATTTACAGGGATATTAGCAGTATTGCACAAACAAGAACGTTTTTCGATGAAAGTACAAATTGGTTCAATAGTAGCGTTTATTGGTGCAGCATTCGTTTTATTAACAGGGCATACGGGAGGAGCTACATACGAGTATGCGTGGCTCGGAAATGTAATTGGATTAGTCGCAGCAATTGCGTGGGGATGGTATCCCATTTTAGCGCAACCACTTATCACAAAATACTCCGCAATGAGAGTCACATCATGGTCTACTTTAATTGGAATTGTACCTCTCGTTATATACTGTTTATTCAACGTAAATACATTAACGTGGCCAGTAGATACGCCAAGCTGGGGATCACTAGCATATTCAATCGTCTTTGCGACAATCTTCGGACTTGCAATGTGGTATGTCGGTATTAGTAAAATCGGTTCAACGAAAGTAATGGTTTATATGTATCTCGTACCATTGTTCGCAGTTATCTTTGCAGCTGTAACAATTGGAGAGCAAATCAATATGATGCAACTTGTTGGCGGTCTTATTATCTTTATCGGTTTATATGTTGTAAAAAAAGGCGGAATCAAAAAGACAGCTCTCAATTTGAAAAAAGTAAGCTAACAGTAAAAAGGATCTCTTTCACATAGAAGGAGATCCTTTTTTATTTAGTAGTAAAAGTGCTTGTTCAACAGCCCATTTTGATGATCATGAATTAAATGTTCTATAGCAAGCGATGGAGACATCCATTGTAAAATATGGTCTTATTCATGAACTTCAACTGCATGAATCTTCTTTTTCGGCATAAAAATATCGTGCTGCATTACCGATAGAACGATCAATTTCAATCGCCCAACCTAATTCCTCTAGTAATTCACGATGTAAACATGCTTCTTTCGTTTCCGTACTTTCCATACCGTCACCAGGTAAAAAGTAATGTTCTCCTTTTTCGATGATAGCTATTTTTGAGCAAGTATTGTTAAAAATAACCGCATAGCAACTAGGCCGTAATACATACTGGACGGTAGGGTTTTTAGAGATAAATGTCGGTTTCGAAATCATAAAACACGACCTTTCTCTATAAAATACATAAAAGGGATATTAAGGTAAATCCAGAATTATGTAAGTATAATCTTATATGAGTGGAGTGATATCAACATGATAAATCGAAAGTGTTCACGATGTAAAGAAATAACAGGTACATTGCATGGTGGTAAAAAAATTAAAGAAGAATTTCTATGTGAAGACTGTTTGCAAAAAGGAATTGCGAGTGGGGAAATCGAATTATCACAAGTGGAGCAAGAACAAACCTCGTATCTTTCTATAAAAATATTAAAAATAATGAGTGTTATTTATTTAATAGTATCTATTATAACTGCTTTTTTTGCTGGAGCACTTATACAGGATCCAGGGCTTGGTGGAATATCATTTTCAATAACAGGTGCAGTTGGTGTTATGGTAATTGGATCGATATTCCAGTCTGTTCTTGTATTTTCAGGTATTTGGGTATTCATTCTGTTAGTCGAAACGGTTATTAAAATATATGAAAAAATGAAGTGAGTGAGAGGGAGAAATACATGCGAGTAAGAAATATTCAAGGGGAAGATTATGTAAAGATTCATTCTGTATTAAATGATTGGTGGGGCGGAAGAGATATGGCTAGTATGTTGCCGAAGTTGTTTTTCGTCCATTTTCAAGAAACGAGTTTTATCATTGAAGAAGATGGCGAAACGTTAGGTTTTCTATGTGGTTTCTTTTCACAAACGCATAAAGATGAAGCGTACGTTCATTTTATCGGTGTAAATCCGAAGTTTAGACGAAAAGGAATCGCATCGACGTTATATTCTTATTTCTTCGATAGCGCTCGTGCAAATAACCGTAAAGTTGTAAAAGCAATTACGTCACCAGTTAATAAAAAGTCAATTGAATTTCATCAAGAAATCGGATTTCGAATTGAAGCTGGGGATGATGAGATAGATGGTGTATCCGTACATACAAATTATGATGGGAACGGCGGGAGTAGAGTTTTATTTTTAAAAAATGTGTAAAGTAGGCTGACGTAAAGTTAGTCTTTTTGTTGTGAGGAGGGATAAATGTGGAGAGTTCTCAAAGTAGAAACGAGTATTTACGACGTGTTTATAAAGTGCAAGACTATATAGAATCACATATAAATGATTCACTTTCAATTGAAGATTTAGCTAATGTGGCAGGCTTCTCAAAATTTCATTTTCATAGAATTTTTAAAGGGATGATGGATGAGCCGTTATCTCGGTATGTGAATCGTTTGAAATTAGAGAGGGCAACACACCTTCTTACTTATCGTACAGATATGACGATTACAGACATTGCGTATTACTTCGGGTTCACAGATTCAGCAGTTTTCTCCCGGACATTTAAAAGTTATTACGGAGTAAGTCCGTCTCACTATAGAAATCACAATAGCAAGAATTGCAAAGACGTAAGTGAAACTTCTCAATACAATGAATGTAAGAAGGTTCGAGGAAATGTTGAAATTGTAACAGCGGACAACGTAAACGTCGCATACATAAGACATGTAGGTACATATAAAGAGTTAGCTATAGCTTTTTCAAAAATGATAGAAAAACTATTTCGTTACGCCACAGAGCAAAACTATCATGTATTCGAGGATACGAAAGTATTAACAATTTACCACGATCATCATGAGTTTACAGAAGACTATCAGTTAAGAACAAGTCTATGTATAACAATTCCGAATGAGTCCGCAGTAGAAACGAGCGACATTGGAATAATGGTAATACCTTCAGGCAAGTATGCGGTAGGTCATTTTGAAATATTCCAAGATGAATATAAAGGAGCATGGAATTTCTTATACGGTGAATGGCTGCCAAATAGCGGATATAAGCCGAGAGATTCGTACCCTTTTGAAGTATATAGAAATGATCCAAGGCAGCATCCCGAACATAAACATATAGTTGATATATATGTACCTATCGAACTTTTTTAATCATATATTAAGGGGGAAGAATGATGAAGACTGCTGAACAGTTAGATTGGATTATAAAAGAAAACTATAAAAATATAAATGGTGTATTAGTTGTACAAAAAGGTAATGTTACTTTTGAAAATTATTATAATGGTTACGGTCCAGATGATGCATGTCATGTAGCATCAGTAACAAAAACGATAATCTCCGCGTTAATTTGGGTATGTGTAAATAAAGGGTATATAAAAAGCGTTGATCAAAAAGTAATAGAATTTTTCCCAGAATATAATTGTAATTCATCTGAAATAACAGTACGACACCTTCTTACGATGACAGCGCCACATCCTTTCGTAGATTGGCAGGAACCGTTAGAAGAATTATGCACACAAAAGGATTGGGTGCAGTATACGTTAAATAGGGTAGGGAAAGGCGGAGAAATTGGATTTTTTAAATATTCATCTGCAGGAGCTCATTTATTATCAGCAATTATTACGAGCGCAACAGGAAAAAGTGCGCGTGAATTTGCGAATGAATACTTATTTCAGCCGCTTGGCATGAGAGAAATTCCAAACTACAATATGAAATCTTTTGAATTCGATGACTTATTCGGAAAAGATGTGAAAGGATGGGTTCACGATCCAAATGGTATTTCGACGGGCGGCTGGGGACTAACGTTAACAGTTAAAGATATGGCTAAGTTTGGACAGATGTATTTGAATGAAGGTATTCATAATGGAAAGGAAATTCTTTCAAAATCGTGGGTACAAGAATCAATAGCGATGAATTCAAATCAATACGGTTACTTATGGTGGTTACGAGAAGAAGAAGGTGTCTATTCATACTGTGCAATGGGCGATGGTGGGAATATGATTTGTTGTATTCCGGAGAAGGAATTGGTGGTGGTGATTGCATCTGAGATTATACCGGAAGCACAGGATAGATGGAGATTAATCAAAGAGTGTATATTTCCTTATTTAAAAGTTTTACAAAAGTTACAATAGGAGAAATAGTTATACTTGCTATGTTCTACATAATTGAAATAAGTGCTGTGAGAACGGAGTCGTTCAATTAAAATTAGAAAACTTCAACACCTATACGATTATTGAATAATTGAAAGGTGTTGAAGTACTTAATGAGCTAATTAAGGTACATTAAACTGAAACACTTTTTTTAATTGTTAACTATTTTTTAACTTTTCGATGTATAAGATACATAATGCAGAGCGCAATTGCTAAAAAGATAAATTTAATTAACGCCATTAGGCTGGCATCCCACTTGTTTTGCAATCCATCTGTTAAAAAAAATACATTAAACATACCATGTAAAATTGCGGGTGGTAGTACAGAACGACCGTACTCTCTCGTGTACGTCAAAATTATAGATAATATAAATAATAACGATAGATAACTTAATATTCCTACAAACCATAACTCATAGTTTTTATAAAAGAGTGCTACTGGTAAATGCCATAAAGACCAAAGTGAAGCTGTAATTATTGCGGTTTGTATTAATGAATATTTTTTTCGTAAATAGTAATGAAGATTCCCGCGCCAAATAATTTCCTCTAAAAATGCAGACAAAGCTGCAATTGTAAGACCAATGAGTAGGAGAAATCCCAATTCATTGCAGTGATTAAATAAGAACTTTATATTATAAATATAAAAATAGAAATGGAGAAATAGACCTAGAAGTAGTGGGAATAAAATGGAGAAAATTAGTGATTTTAATGTTGGACGTGAAATGCTAAATGTATGGAAAATTTCTTGTTTCTTATATGCTTTTTGATATAAAATAACGGCTAACAACGGAACAACCATCGTGAAACCCAAATAACTACGACCATTTTCTATGTTTAGCAAAAAGATATAAAAGAACGATGTGAGAGAATAAATGTAAAATGTTGAATGATAAACTATGTTTTTATTAATATTTATCACCTACCTAAGTACGTATAATTTGTTAATCAAATATTGGATATTTTAATTATATATGAAATGGAAATAGACAGAATGAATATTTTCATATTGTTGATTCTAGTAATAGAGAAGGGGATTAAATTATATCCCTTTTTTTGCTAGTATAGTAAGAGATAGAAAGAGATTTCACTAGATGGATAAAAGACGTTGTTTGAAAGGTGAGGGTATGATGACAAAGTCTAATGTTGTAGAAATCATTTCAGCTTTAGTAGCTATTATCGGTGTGTATGTACTAATAAATGCACCAGAAATGGGGAGTAAGGCAACAAGTGAATCTGTTGCAGAGCAGGGCGGTCATATGGATACAAGTACGTATTTAGCTTTATTACAAGGATACGGAAATTCTTATACAATTCTAGGCGCGACTTGTTTATTTATGGGGTTGCTCAGTTTAATTTCGATCATTTCAATTCAAGTATATAAAAGTAAATAGAGGTTGAAAAAACAATGCTCCTGCCAAATTGACAGGAGCATTGCTCGTATAAATAAGTATTTTCGTAGATGTGTACTTATCACTATGACTTAGTTGAAATATTTTTCAACCCCTCTTTATCGTCTTCATTACTGTCGAATTCGATAAAAAGTTATGTCACAAGTTGCAAATTTAGATGACGTTATATTAACTATAGAAAAAAATGAAAAATACCCGTAACTTTTTACAAGGGAAAATCGTTAAACAAAAGAAAAGGTTTTTAATCATGCGCTTGATTGAATGGGGGAAAAAGAATGAAGATTCTAATACTGGGCGGTACACGTTTTTTAGGAAGGGCTTTCGTAGAAGAGGCTTTGAATAGAGGGCATGAAGTTACATTATTCAACCGTGGAACAAATAAAGAAATTTTTCCTGAAGTAGAGCAGTTAATCGGTGACAGAAATGATGATGTTTCAAGTTTAGTAAATCGAAAATGGGATATGGTCATAGATACATGTGGATTTTCTCCTCATCACATTAGGAATGTAGGAGAAGTACTTAAAGATAATATAAAGCACTATACATTCATCTCAAGCCTTTCCGTATATAAAGATTGGATCCCGCATCACATAAAAGAAGATTATAAATTACTACCTGAACCACCAAGTGATAAGGTAAAAGCTGTAGAGAATGGTGAAATATCTCCTTATGAGTATTACGGTGCGCTTAAAGTATTATGTGAAAAAGAAGCAGAGAAGTATTGGCCGGGGCGTGTTTTACATGTAAGAGCAGGACTTCTTTCAGGAATGTTTGATTATACAGATCGGCTTCCATACTGGATTGGGCGTTTAGCAAAGGGAGGAGAAGTGTTAGTGCCTGGAAGAAAAGACCATCCAGTACAGTTCGTTGATATAAAAGATGTCGCAAGCTTTGGGCTAAACATGGCAGAAAATAATAAAGCGGGTACATTTAATGTAACGGGTCCGAATTATGAATTGACGATGGAAGAACTATTAAATACGTGTAAAAAGGTAACGAATAGTGATGCTGAATTCGTTTGGGTAGATGAATCGTTTATGCATGAGAATAAAGTACAGCCATGGACGGAAATGCCATTGTGGCTTCCAGAAACTTTTTCATTAGAAGGTGAAACAGATCCGTGGAAAGGTGGATTTTCTATTAATATAGAGAGCGCAGTTAAAGAGGGTCTTACTTTTAGAAGGTTAGAAGACACAGTTACAGACGTGTATGAGTGGATGAGAGAAACGAAAGATAGGGAATTAAAGGCAGGTATTTCAATTGAAAGAGAAAAGGTGCTGTTAGATAAGTGGTATGAAATAAAGAGAGCTTAAATAGGAATCTTATGAAAAAAGGACTCTGTCTATTGGTTAAACAGAGTCCTAATATTAGTCTACCACTCAATCGGTTCTTCCCCGTACATTTCCCATAGCTTAGGAAACATCTTTTTCAAACCTTCTTCGTCATCTTCATCCCAGTCTAACTCGATATCAACTTCCTCAAATTCTTCATTTGATAAGACATGGTATAGTGTAAAGTATGTATCATCTTCATCCCCAGTCTTCTCCAAATATACTTCTTGTCCGAAATATAGCGTAAGTTCTTCTATTTCTGGAACATCAAACTCGCTCAAATTTTCTAATACAGGAATTAACCGTTCTGGATCTTCAATACACGCTTCGTATGTTTCTTTTCCTTGATATAATAACCACCCGCGGAAGTAATCAAAACTATCATCCGAACAACCGCCCATAATTATATAAGCAGCCGCCCATAAGTGAGACGTATAGGAAGCTTTTAAAATATGGTGCATATGTGTGTCAAAAGCTACAATTTCATGTACTGTACGTTTGGCGATATGAGAAGTGAGCCATTCTATTTGTTCTTCTTGGTTTTCGCCTTTCGATTTTGCACGAGCGAGTAGTTCCCAAAATTCTTCTTCTGTTATCGTTTTTTCTTTTATGTAATCTTCCCCTAGAATAGGGTCGGTATATCCTTTTTTTCGTTTGGAAGCGATTAGTTTGTTAGCTTCTTTTATGCATTCTTCTTCTGTTTCAAACTCTTTCGCTTTCACACTACCAGCTGTGCCAATTTTTCCGTAAAACACAACGTAGTCTCTATCTTTCACAACGATTTTCCAAAACTTATTTGATTTCTCAGTTTGCTGGATTAATAACGTTTCCATTCGTACCCCCATATTGCTTTTCTAGTATGCATTGTGATTGTAACATATGTATAAATACCTGTAATGACAAAAAGGTAAGTGTAGTTTTCGGAAAGTTCGAAAATCATTGAATGAAATAGAAAAATTTAGTAATCTTATTTGTACAGCACATACATAATAGTTTTGTAATGATACATTGGAGGGGTTTGTTGTGGATCTTACGTTTAAAGTAGAGGAAACATGTTTTAATTACCGAGTCGGAGCAATTTGTAAACAAGGTAGTAAAATACTTATCCTTCAAGATGAAGGTGAAGAGTATTGGTACGTACCAGGCGGAAGAGTGAAAATGCTAGAAAATAGTGAAGATGCATTAAAACGAGAGCTTGCAGAAGAACTAGGCGTACCTATTGAAGTGAAGAGATTAATATGGTCAGTAGAAAACTTCTTTACACTTTCTGAGCGAAAGTTTCATGAGATTAGTTTTTATTATGAAGTAGAATTGCATGAATTACCTGCAAATGGGGCGGATCAATATATTCTTGAAGAAGCAGGTAGAAAATATTTATTTAAGTGGGTGCCGGTAGAAGAGTTACATGCATATAACTTACAGCCAGCGTTTATAAAAGATAAAGTAAAGGATGTATCAGTTCATACAGAACATATCGTTTTACAAAAGTAAGCGTGCTTGGAGGGGAAAACGGTGAAGGGGACTAAAAAGGAAATACATATAGACGACAAAGTCATTCGTTACACACATATCGAAAAAGGTTCTAATACAATTTGTTTTATGTTCTCAGGTTCAGGCTACAATTATGACAAGCCGTTATTTTATTATGCAACGATGCTTATGCTTGAAAATAAAATAGATGTAGTACATATTCATTATTCCTACGATGGACAATTAATGGAAAAACCAATGGAAGAAATAACGAAAGTAATGATGGATGATATTAATCCTGTCATTATTGAAGTGCTAAAAAGTGGGCAATATAGCAATTCGATGTTTTTAGGAAAATCACTCGGAACAATCCCGATTGCGAATGATTTAATGAAGAGAGAAGAATTTCTACGGTCAAAAATGATGTTGCTTACACCAGTACTAACTTTTGATTCTATTTTTGATTCGATCTTACATAGTCATCACGAAGGGCTTTTAGTAATTGGAGATAAAGATCATCAATATAATGCAAATCAAATAAATCAGTTACATAAAACGAATTTACAGATTGAAGTTGTCAAAAACGCTAACCATTCTGTAAATGTTGGAGAATTTGAAACCGAGAATTCGATCGAAGCGATAGCAAAAATAATAGAAAAACTTAAAGAAGTTGTTAGGAAAAACTAACCTATCAATACATGCAAAAAGAGGTGCGAATGGCACCTCTTTTTTATTTAATAAGCCTTCAAAACACGAAGAAAATAATCCCTCCGATTTAGCGGATTAAAGTCAACACGTTTTCGAGTAGGAAAGGGAGCCGTAAGTTTTGTGAAACCAGTTGGCTTTGTTATAAAGATACCTTCTCCTTCAGTAAATGAATGGAGCATTCGTTTAAAATCCTCTGTTTTTGCAACAGGTAATGATCCTGTTAAATGGTAAGAATCATTATGCAACGTAGGCTCTGCAAAAGTTGCTGGGATAGCAGCTAGTTTATACATTGCGGTACTAATTGCGTGCTCTGGTACAGTTAATTCAAATTCGTTTAATGGCTCATATACACATGTTTTGGCTTGTTTTAAAGCATCCATTAATACGAGCGGTGTTAAATTTCTAAAGTCACTCGCTGTTGTAACAGGACTGGCATAGCCGGTATGTGTTAATGTGACGATAATGTCCGTAACTTCCCATCCAAATAAACCTTGTTTTAACGTTTGAAATACTGTATCTTCAATCGCTTTATGAAATGCTAAAGGCAGTGATCCAAGTTCAACACCTAAGTTATACGTTATGCCAGAGTTAAGCGCGCCACGTTCAACTTTGAACCCAATTGTTGCGTAAAAAGGATTTTCTTTTTCACTCATTACTTCAACGCTATTCCCTAAGTCAATTGGTTTTTCAATACATACAACTCGCGTGTTTGAAAAGGTAACTTGTAGACGGTATTTTTCATAAAGTGTTGTTTCAATAACTTCTTTTTGCACTTCACCGAAAAGGCGAATATATAGTTCATTATGAACATTGTCTTTCCAAACCTTAATGAGAGGATCTTCTTCGCATAGCTCCATAAGTGCAGCGTATAAATCATGAATTCGTTCTTTAGGCACTGCTTCAATAGCAGCTTCCATTTGTGGTTCGGCAAAGTGAATATCCTTTATATAATCCGTCCGCTTACCGATAATATCACCAATTTTAATATTCGTAAGTCCCCACACTTTGCAAAACTCTCCGCTTTGAACAGTAGAAGATTGAACGGCATCTCCATTATGAAACATGCACATTTTTTTAATCTTTTCCTTATGTGGTAGAGACTCTCCACGCTGTATATCAACATATTTTCTAACGTGTAAACAACCAGAAAATAGTCTTACGTAAGCAATCTTTTCGCCAGAAGATTCACGTTCAATTTTAAAAACAACACCGGATAATGTTTCATCTTGTGCCGATTTAGTAGCTGGAATTAAGGCTGAAATATTTTTAAGTAATTCAGTTACTCCGATACCTGTCATTGCTGAACCAAAAAAGATAGGAAACACATTTGCTTGCTGTATTTGCTTTTCAAGTTCTTTTCTTAATAGTGCATCCGGTATTATTTCGTTATTTACATATGACTCAAGCAATGATTCGTTAAATGGTGCTAATCGTTCAATACAATCGTCATAGGATTTATATTCAATAATCCGAGCGTCCTTTGTACCTTCGTTTTCTACAGAGTAGAAGGGGGATGCTTCATTTGAAAGAAGCTCTTTTATTTGTTTCACAACTTTTTCAGTATTTGCGCCACTACGGTCTATTTTATTAACAAATAATATAGTAGGTATGTTTAATTTCTGTAATGTCCGCATTAAAATCTTCGTTTGTGCTTGCACACCTTCAACGGCAGAGATAACTAAAATCGCACCGTCTAAAACGCGGAATGATCGCTCCACTTCAGCGATAAAATCAGCATGTCCAGGTGTATCAATAACATTTACTTTTAAATCATCAATAAAGAAAGAAACGACAGATGCTTTAATCGTAATTCCGCGTTGTCTTTCTAATTCCATTGAGTCAGTTTGCGTATTACCACTATCTACTCGGCCAATTTCTTTAATCACATTCGTCTCATAAAGAATTCGCTCAGTCAAACTCGTCTTGCCAGCGTCTACGTGCGCGACAATCCCTATATTTATTGTTGTCATATATAAATATCCTCATTTCATTTTCCATTTTCATTTCCTCATTTCTATTTGTGTATTGCCGCATTACAATCACTCTCCAGTCATTTGAATTATTACTATTATAATGTAATTTACATTTTTTGTAACATCATAAAACGTCTTATTTTGGAAAAATATTAATAGACGAATTTCAAAAAAATAAATAGTGAAAACAAAATGCTTGCATTATAAATCGATATAGATTATATTAATTGACATATCAACTATTGATACATCAAATATTTTTGTTTTGCATGTAAAGGAGGGGTAATTTGACAAGTTCATGCTCAAAAGAAGCAATAATTTTATATAAATTACACTTTCTAAATAAAGAAGTAAGTTCGAAGTTTGAAGGGTGTACGGGTATGAGTCAATCTAGACTAGAGCTTATACTTCAGTTATATGAAGTAGATGAAATTAGTCAAAAAGCACTTCAGCAAGAAGTGAATATTGATAATGCCGCGATTACGAGGCATTTAAAACAGCTGGAAGCAAACGGAATGATTACAAGACGTAAAAATCCAGATGATAACAGAATTACGTTAGTTTCTCTTACAGAAGAGGGGCGAAATAAAATTCAAGTGTATCAAGAGGAAAAAGAGCGTTTCGCTACTTCAGCATTTAAAGGATTAAGTGAAGAAGAACGCGACAATCTTTTAACGATGTTAGACCGCATTCAAGAAAATATAAAAGAACTTTAAAAAAGGGAGAATACAGCTATGACTAACTCAGTAAAAACAAATGATTTTAACGAAATTTTAACAGGACGTCGTTCAATTCGTAAGTACGATCCTTCAGTAAAAATTAGCAAAGAAGAAATGACAGAAATTCTTACAGAAGCAACACTTGCACCATCTTCAGTAAACATGCAACCATGGAGATTCCTTGTTATTGAAAGTGACGAAGCAAAAGCAACACTGGCTCCACTTGCAAAATTCAATCAATCTCAAGTAGAAACATCTTCAGCGATGATTGCTGTATTTGGTGACTTAAACAACTTTGATAACGCAGAAGAAATTTACGGTACAGCAGTAGAGCGCGGACTTATGCCAGCTGAAGTAAAAGAAGATCAAATGAAAAAACTTTCAGGTTACTTCTCAATGGTTACACCAGAAGTAATGAAAGATACTGTACTAATTGACGGTGGTCTTGTAGCGATGCAATTTATGTTAGCAGCACGTGCTCACGGCTATGATACTTGCCCAATTGGTGGATTTGAAAAAGACCAAATCGCAGAAGCTTTCGGATTAGACAAAGAGCGTCACGTACCAGTTATGTTAATTTCAATCGGAAAAGCTGCTGACAGTGGTTATCCATCAGTACGTCTTCCAATTGAAAAAGTTGCTGAGTGGAAGTAATTTTATAAAAAAACAGAAATAAGTGAGATATGAGAGGGGAAACACCATGATTATTATTCACGCAATATTTCAAGTAGATCCAGCAAAACAACAATCATTTTTAGAAGAAATTCAGCCACTACTTCATGGTTCAAGAGAAGAAAGTGGAAATGTATCTTACGATTTATATAAAGATACTGAAAAAGAAAGTGTTTATACGATGGTAGAAGTATGGAAAGATGAAGCAGCAGTTGCGAGTCATAATACGAGTGAACACTTCACATCTTTCGTTAGTAAAGCATCACAGTTTTTAACTGCTCCGCTTGATATAAAGGTTTATAGCGGTGAACTAGTAAAATAATATGGTTATAGAAGATGACTTTGGCGTATGCTGAGGTCATCTTTTTTATTTACTTATATTTAATTGCATGTTAATGTATACTTAATTTTTTAATATCTCTACCAATGGAAAAAGAATATACAAGCTATATGGAACTCTTTGTAGAGTATTGCTTCTTTAATTGTTCATGAGTATATCTTTGTTTTATTAATATAGAATGAAAAAAGGATACGCTAGAGCTAAACGATTAATGGGTAGCATGTTAATAAAAAATTACATGAGTTTAGTAAAAACTTATAATTTATTTTTAAGGGTGTGAAAATATAATGAAACCGGTATTGAAAAGCATACTTATTTCCTTTGCTTTTTCTGCAGTAGGGATGTGTTGGTTGCTGTTCATGTTATTTAGAGGAGGCGGAGACTGGTTATTGTCTTGGATAGGTGTATTAATGGCATATTTATCTTTATACACTTTAATAGATTTATATTGTAAAAATACATACGAAAAAACATTAAATATAGTGCTTATAAAATCAACAGTTACTACCTTTAGTTTTGGAGTATTAGGAATCATATTTGGTATAATACACGAGCTATTAACACCATGGAGTCTCAGTTTAATGGTTTGGTATTGGTTGCTAACTCTACTTTTATTTTTAACGACCATAATATTATTAGTTATTTTAGTATTTGTAAATCGTAAAGATCAAAATTTCCCCGGGGTATATAGATTACTTATACTTCTAAATTTACTTCTTACGTTAGGACCAGTATTGTGGCCACTATTTCTTACTATTATTGGAAATGGCATGAACGCTAGTGCAGGATGGTAAAAGTGAATGAAATAAAAATTTGATATAGGGTTTTAAGTATGTAAAAGAACGTGTTCTGATAAATTGAAAACACGTTCTTTTTTATTGTTAATCTTAATATGAACTCCTTAAATTTATAAGATAATTCGATTGGGAAAAAGATATGTTACTGGAACAAACATATATGTACCTTTGAAACGAACACAATTAATGAATCATCTTAAAAATAATAAAGACGAGGTGAAATGAAAATAAGGGCAGTTAAGTGGCTGTCCTTATTTTATATGCCCTTTTTATTTTCATGCATAGCTCTTTCTCAGTTTATCGTATCAAAATTTGAACGTAAGTATTTCGTAAGGAATGGATAAGAAAAAAGAGAGTTTTATCATATAGGATTAAAGTATAACTTGAATTAATCCTATATTAATAGAGGAGAGGGAGTCTTATGAAAAAATGTAATTCAATTAAGTTAGCAAGTTTGGCAGTTTTATTAGCGGGTACTACTCTATTCACACCAGGTTTTACTGTGAAAGCAGAGTCTGTTCAAAATTTATCTAGTCCGTCACAATCACATGATCAAAAGAATCGGAATGGTTGGAAACAAGTAATGCAGGAAACAGTACAGCTTGGAACCCCAGGAATATTAGCGAAGACGTCTAACAATGGAAAGATTAGTAGTTATACTGCTGGCGTCGCGGATTTAAATACAAAGAAAACAATGAAATCGGATTATCGTTTTCGGATTGGGAGTGTGACGAAGACTTTTACCGCTACGACTGTTCTTCAATTAGTAGGAGAAAATCGCGTGCAACTTGACGATCCAATTGAAAAGTGGCTACCGGGTCTCATTCAAGGAAATGGGTATGATGGCAATCAAATTACGATACGTCAACTTTTGAATCATACGAGTGGTATAGCTGAATATTTAAAGTCAAAAGACGCTGACATAATGAATTCGAGAAAAACGTATACAGCAGAAGAAATAGTGAAAATAGGACTTTCTCTACCCCCAGATTTTTCGCCAGGTAAAGGATGGGCGTATTCAAACACAGGATACGTAATATTGGGAATGCTTATTGAAAAAATAAGTGGCAATAGTTATGCAGAAGAAATTGAAAAACGAATTATTGAACCTTTGAATCTGTCAAATACGTTTTTACCAGGGAATTCACCCGTTATTCCAGGAAAGGATCATGCTCGTGGGTATATGAAAATAGACGAAACAAGTGAATTGAAAGACATGACGTATTATAATCCGAGTTTAGCTAATGCAGCTGGAGATATGATTTCAAATGCGGACGATTTAAATACGTTCTTTGCATCTTTACTCGGTGGTAAGTTACTGAAAGAACGCGAGCTAAAAGAAATGCTTACTACAGTTCCTATAGAAGGAAAAGGTCTTGGTGATGGATATGGTCTTGGGATCTATGAGACGAAACTTTCAAACGGTGTTTCAATTTGGGGTCATGGAGGGTCGATTCCTGGATTTACAACTTTTGTTGGCGGAGTAATTGGAGGCAAACATACATTGGCTGTCAGTATTAACTCTTTAGGTGCGATTGATATTTTAACACAGTTTAATAAAATGATGCAAGTTGAATTTAAGAAATAGATGAAAAGAAAGCGAATGGAATCCGGCTTTAGTTGTAAATAAAAGAGATGCTTTTTAATTTTGCAAATAAGGACAGTATTAGCATTCATGGTATGGCAGCAATCAAGTATATGTAGAACATAAATACGGATACAAGTGTAATTCAATCTTATAGTCTAGTATAAAAAAGATGTCAGTTGCATGACATCTTTTTTATTTTGGATCAAAGAGATATATTATAAATTTCGAAAATTGTTATTTTTGTAATCATTCCATATAATAAAGAGTATAGGGGATATACAGGGGAGTTAGGAATGGATAATACTTTAGTTAGTTAATTATTTTTGTTTTAATAAATAAAAGTAAATTGATGTGGAGTGAAATACATTGGGACAAAATCAGTTTAGATGGAGTAACACACAATTACGAGAACATGTTGAAGTAATAGATGGCACAAGAAGCCCGCACATTTTATTCAAGAATGCAACATATTTAAATTCCTATATGCGCGAGTGGGTGCAAGCAAATATTTGGATCTATGATGACCGCATTATATATGTAGGAGAAAAACTACCAGAGCAACTACACGAATGTGAAGTCATTAATTGTGATGGAAAGTATGTAGTTCCTAGTTACATAGAACCGCATGCACATCCATATCAATTATATAATCCTGAAACTTTAGCAAATCATGCGATGCAATTTGGTACAACAACTTTCATTAATGATAATTTAACTTTGTTTTTCACATTACAACGGGAAGTAGCGTTTCGTTTATTAGATGAATTTAAAAAGATTCCAGCAAGTATGTATTGGTGGTGTCGTTTCGATGGACAGACTGAACTACAGAATGGGGAATCTTTATTTAATAGTGAAGAAATAATGGAATGGCTGAAGCATGAAGATGTTCTTCAGGGCGGCGAGTTAACAGCATGGCCGAAACTATTACATGGCGATGATGAAATGTTACATTGGGTGCAGGAAACGAAACGATTACATAAAAAAGTGGAAGGGCATTTCCCAGGAGCATCTGAAACGACTTTAGCGAAGTTAAAACTGTTAGGTACAGATTGTGATCATGAAGCGATGACAGGGCAGGAAGCTTTCGCGCGTCTTATGCAAGGTTACACTGTTTCCCTTAGAAACTCTTCTATCCGTCCAGATTTAGAAGTTTTACTGAAAGAATTGCTGGAATTAGGTGTCAAGCAATTTGATAGATTCATGTTCACAACAGATGGTTCACATCCGTCATTTTATGAAAACGGAATGACGAATAGGATGATAGAAATCGCGATAAAGCAAGGAATGCCAGTAATTGATGCCTATAATATGGCAAGCTATAACATTGCTCGTTATTATAATATGGAGCATTTACACGGCGCGATCGCGACAGGAAGAATTGCAAATATTAATATTTTGGAAAGTAAAGAAAATCCGATTCCAATAAGTGTAATTGCAAAGGGGAAATGGATGAAGCGTGACGGAATAAACAAAAATGCATCATTACATATAGACTGGAGTAAATTCAAAGTAACTCCATTATCATTAGACTGGTCTTTAAAGAAAGAAGATATGATTTTTTCTGAAACAACAGGTATAAAATTATTAAATGATGTTATTTCAAAACCATATGTAACTGAAATCGACTTAAACGGTGAAGAACTTTCTATTGAGCATGATGAATGTTTCCTTATGATGATTGCTCGTGATGGTACTTGGCGAGTGAATACAGTTGTAAAAGGCTTTGCAAATAAATTAGGAGGCCTTGTTAGCTCCTATTCCGGTACAGGTGACATCATCCTCATTGGAAAGAGTAAAGAAGATATGCTTACAGCTTTTCATAGGGTAAAAGAGCTTGGCGGGGGAATGGTAATAGCTGAAAAGAATGAAGTATTACACGAAATAGCATTACCATTGCTCGGGATTATGTCTAATTTAAAAATGAGTGAATTAATACAGGAAGAAAAACAGATGGTGAAATTGCTACAAGAGCGTGGCTACGCGTATGACGATCCGGCATTTACGATTTTATTCTTTTCTGCGACGCACTTGCCTTTTATACGAGTAACGCCTATAGGATTATATGATGTGAAAAGTAGTAAGGTACTTGCTACGCCGATTAAATGTTAAATATAACCCCCCTATAAAAATCAATTTTATAGGGGATTTATTATTTACAGCATAAGAATAGAATCACCTCAAAAACAAATAATATAGTATCTAAATCATTTGAGGTGATACTTAAATATGAAAAAACTATTGTATGTTTTAAGTGTATTTATTTTGCGCGTATCTATACAGCATGTGGTACATTCTCAGTCAAATGCACCAAGGTTATCTTCAGATTGTCTGGAAGAAAGTAAAATTCGTGATGAAAAGTATGTGAAAAACATTATGAAATGACATTATATCTACATTTGATTTAAAGATTGATGAAAATAGTTTTTGGGAAATTAGTAAAAGAGACCTAGAGGCTGCGCATTTGATGTATGGCGGAAGGGAAAATGATTCTTATTATAATTCGCTAACTAAAGTTTATGATAGTGGTGGATATAGGGGAGAGCCTAGATTATTTGTGAAGGCGCAAGAAGCATTTTTACTTTATAAAGAAATAGACGATACTAATGTAATGAAACGCCTAAACCTTGAAAAAGGGGAATGGATTGTTACCGAAACGAAAAAGAAGCAAGGGAAAATCGTGGAATACAGACCATTACAATGTGAAAAAGATTATCTGAAAAAGAGAAATGAATACCATAATATAAAATGATGTAACGAAAATCTTGAATGGGAAAGTTTTCGTAAATAAATGTAAATTGGTCGATAGAAATCACTAGTAAGTTCGCCATAAAAAAACGTCATTTTCATCATTAAAAATGACGTTTTTTATATTTTTAAAGCCTTTGCATCGCACTCTCAATCCTATTCACCAAATCAGCTGACACTTTATGAAAATACCCCAAAACTACCTTTTTAATATCCTCAGATATAACTTTCAAATCACTAGCTAAGTTTTCGGCAAGATGTTCTTTTTCTATCGGTTGTAACTTCGCATAAAATTCACCAGCCTGCTTAAAGTCATCTTGTTTAGTTATAGAAGTCCTTTCGAGTTTACCTTCAATGTACCTTCCGTCACCGCTTGTTATTTGGTTAGCTGGTGTCCAATCTTGCTGCTGGTTAACCTGTAATTTACGAAATTCAGCCCCAATTCTTCTTCTTTGAGAATCACTATAAATGTTAGCACGGCCTTGCAGTATTTTATCATCAGATAATTCTGTGCCGTCTAGTAAATTAGAAGGGGAGAAGGCGACTTTTTCTACTTGTTCCATATAATTATCAGGATTTTTATTTAATACCATTTTGCCTACTGGTATTAGGGGATACTCTTTTTCATCCCATACTTTTGTATCGTCTAAAGGATCATAAGAAAGATTTGCTTCATCCTTAGGGTCCATAAGCTGAACATATAGGCCATATTCCACCGGTTTGCCACCCGCAATCGCATCGTATAAATCTTTACCAGCGTAATCAGGATTTTCAGCGGCTAGTCTATTTGCTTCTTCGCGACTAATGTATTGTACACCTTCAAATGGGTACCAATGGTATTTAACGTACTTTCTAATACCTTGAGCATTTCTCCAAACATATGTATTTACACTATGTCCTGGAATGTGGCGAAGACTTTTTATCGTACCAGCATCAGAGTATAAACGTACAATAAAATGAATCGATTCAGGCGCTCTTGCTACAAAGCCCCAAGACCTATCAGGATCAATTAAATTATTTTTAGGTGAAGGTAAGAATGCTTTAATAAATTCTGGGAAACGCATCGGATCACGAATAGAAAAGACGGGAATGTGATTACATATAAGGTCAAAAATGCCTTCTTCTGTATAAAATTTTGTAGCAAAGCCACTTACATTTCTAGATGTATCAGGTGTTCCTTTTATACCGACAGCTAAAGAAAAGCGAACCATAACAGGAACTTTCTCATTAGAATTTTGTAAAAATATTAGTTTTGTATGCTCAGACATCGGATATATCGTTTGGAAATAACCAAATGCACCAAATCCTTTTACATGAACAGGTCTTTCTAAAATTTTTTCATGAATGAATTCTTGTAACGCCTCGTGCAGTACACTATCTTGCTTTAAAATAGGTCCACGTGAACCAACTGTTTGAGAGTGAAGTTTAGCTGGTTCATTAAGTTCTCGATCTTGGTTAAAGTCTTCTCCTGATAAAGATTGCCTCTGTTTATCATATTTTTCATTCATCGATTTAGCCTCCAAATTTTTTTCGTCGATTGTTACTAAATATGATTCTTTAGCCTTGATTATGTATTACATACAAAGTTCAAATTGGTAACATACCGCTAGATGAAAAAAACGCACATGCAGTGGACCTGTTGAAATAGAAGAAATTATGGAAAAATGAATATCGGGAAGAAAATTACTATTAAAATTACAATCTTAAAAATGAATTTATACATGACTTTATAGAGAATGAACATAAATAAACAGGGAAAATAACTAGGAGGAATTTAAAATGTCGGATTGGTTTCAATTAGATAAAGAATATATGATGCCTACGTATTGTCGTACGAAGGTTGCAATAGAAAGAGGAGAAGGGTGCAAGCTTTATGATGTGGATGGTAAAGAGTATGTAGATTTATTTTCTGGTGTCGGAGTGAACGTATTAGGGTATAATCACCCGAAAATCGTGCAAACGACAATGGAACAAGTTACGAAATCTCTGCATCTTCCGTTTCATTTTTTAAACCCAGTTGCGATTGAGTATGCAAAGAAATTAGTTGAGTGCTCTTTAAAAAATGGAAAAGTCTTTTTTACAAACTCTGGTACGGAAGCGACAGAAACAACGTTGAAATTAATTGATAAATATAGAGCGAATACGCATGAGGAACGTGAAGGAATCGTAGTGCTGAAGAATAGCTTCCACGGGCGTACGTTAGGGGCACTTCATTTTACGAGACAAGAAAGTGTATATCAAAATTTCCCTAAAACATCGATTCCTGTATATGAAGTAGAGCGCGAGAATATAGAGCAATTAGAAGAAACAATTGTTAAAGAAAATCCAATTGCGATTATGCTAGAGCCTGTATTAGGTAGCGGGGGGATATACCCTTTATCGGGTGAATATTTACATGGTGTTCAAAACTTATGTGATAAATATAATGTCATTCTTATCGTTGATGAAGTTCAAAGTGGTATGGGGAGAACTGGTAAACTATTTGCTTATCAAAATTTCAATATTACACCGGATATTATTCAAATTGGTAAGGGAGCAGGAGGCGGGATACCGCTTGGCGGAATTGTTGTAGGTGAAAAGTTATGTGATGTATTTGCACCAGGAGATCACGGCACAACGTTTGCTCATTCTTCAATGGGAACGGCTTTAGGGTTAACGGTTTTAAATACATTGATTGACGATGGTTTAATGCAAGAAGCGTATGAAACATCACACTATCTAAATGATAAATTGCAAGAAATTCAGAAAGAAAATTCTTATTATATTCAGGAAGTACGTCATGCTGGAATGATGTTTGGAATTAGTTTGAATGATAAGAATGAAAATGTTAAGAAATTACAGGTGGAGCTAATGGAGAAAGGAATGTTAGTTGATGTTACACAAGGGAACATCATCCGTTTACTTCCTCCATATATAATTACTAAAGAAGAAATTGATGCATTTATTTATGAGTTTATCTCCTGTATTCATAGCTTATCAGCTATAGCGAGTGTTTAAAAAACTTTATAAAAAAGCACCTTATTTTTAATTCAAATAGGAAGAAAATAGGGGTGAAAAAAATAAATTTAGATATTAAAATAAAAAGCTGAAAAAGGTACTCGTATAGCGCCTTCTTCAGCTTTTTAAAATAGTAAATTACTTAATCTAGGAAGCATCTCGTTGGACAAATAATTAATTATGTGAAACAATAATAACAGATAAGGAGACGTTGCTTTTCCTTAAGTGCTTCGTATTGAATTTATTCTAGTAAGAGAAGGTGTGCTTAAAGAAGTTAAATTAAATAAGGGGCTGTTTTACTATATGCAACAAAATAATGATTTAAATTTTGAACCTCAAGACGTTAATATTGTCAATTCTAAACAAGCGAAAAAAGCAGTTATTGCTACTGGCATTGGGAATGCAATGGAGTGGTTTGACTTTGGATTATACGCGTATTTAGCGGTAATATTAAGTCAATTATTCTTCTCAGGTGTGGATAATAGTGGTTTGCAACTTGTATTAACATTTGGTACATTTGCGGCGGCCTTTCTCGTTCGACCAATCGGAGGTATTTTCTTTGGTAGAATAGGAGATAAATACGGCCGAAAGATTGTTTTAAGTACAACTATTATTTTAATGGCACTTTCTACATTATTCATCGCATTACTACCAACCTATGAACAAATTGGTGTATGGGCACCAATACTACTTTTAATTGCTCGAATGATTCAAGGCTTCTCTACAGGCGGCGAATATTCAGGAGCAATGGTTTATATCGCAGAATCTTCTCCAGATAAAAAGCGTGGTATACTCGGTAGTGGTCTTGAAATTGGAACACTCTCAGGTTACATTGCTGCCTCGGTAATTGTTACCATTTTGACGTTATTATTAACAGATGAGCAAATGCTCAGCTGGGGATGGCGTATTCCTTTCTTAATTGCTGCACCAATTGGTTTGGTCGGTTTATATTTACGACGTCATTTAGATGAATCTCCAATCTTTCAAGAGATGGAAAAAGCACAAGAGGAATCTGAAGACAACGAACAATTTTCGTTTATGGATATATTAAAATATCACAAAAAAGACTTCTTATTAAGCACAGTAATTGTTGCCTTCTTTAACATTACAAACTATATGATCCTTTCGTATATTCCTTCTTATTTAACACAAGTACTAAAAGTCAAAGAAACAACGGGCTTATTAATTATTTCAATTACGATGGCACTTATGATTCCACTGGCACTTTATTTCGGTAAATTAAGTGATAAAGTAGGTAATAAACGAGTAGTACAAATTGGCTTACTTGGTTTAGCATTATGTTCAATTCCAGCATTTTTATTAATTGGTAACGGACATATTGTAGCCATGTTTGCGGGTATTTTCATTTTAGGTTTCTTCCTTAGTGTATATGAAGGAACATTGCCTTCGTTATTACCAGCACTCTTTTTCACCGATGTACGTTATCGTGCGCTTTCTATCTCCTTTAATATTTCTGTATCTATATTCGGTGGTACAACACCGCTCGTATGTTCATACTTAGTTCATGCTACTGGTAATCCACTAGCACCAGCATTTTATTTAACAGGTGTAAGTGTAATTGGATTAATTGTGTTTAGTGTACTGTTTGTCACAACCTCAGGACGTGCACTAAAAGGTTCTTACCCTACTGTAGAATCGAAAAAAGAAGCACATCAAATTGCTAAAGAGGATCCTGAAGAAACACTTTGGTGGCATGAAGAATCTTTAGAAATTGAAGCAGGAAAAAAAGCATAATTTGTGAAAAGCAACGTGGACTTTTACACAAAAAGACTCCTAGTTTAATAGGAGTCTTTTTGTATACATCATTTTCTCTTCTTCTTCAAACTCTTCTGATACGCATAAAGCTTATGAACCTCTTCCTTAAATTCATGCAGAAGTACAGTGTTTTCACCATTTGAATAACGAACTGCATTATACGCGTCTATAATAATATGACTCTGAATATTTACCTCTTCTTCATCATTAATTCTTTCTAGCCAAGCTTCAACAGTTTCTCCTCGTTCTCGGTTTAAAGGAGGAGATAGCTTGCTCTCGAGTTTGAAAATTTCTTTCCGAATTTCGTTATTTGGTGGTTTATTTCGTTTGAAGCGTTTTTGGTTAATGCCTTCTTTATCAGTAATGATTGTAGATTCAAAGACAGGCATATTTGGTAAACTTAAATGTTTTCGTTTTTTTACTATTTTCCAAACGACGTAAATAGCGATGGCTGTACAGGCTATTATTGTAATGCTATTTATGAGAGTTGGATCAAAAGGACGCTGCCCCAATTCCTCTTTAATTTGAGGATCTTTTAAATTTCCTTTATTCGACCAAAAGTCGTCTGTATCTTTTAATGCAGCTGCCGAGAACAATGGATTTAAAGCATAACCAAATCCTAAGGCAACTACTTGTATGATATAAGAAAAAAGAAGCCGAATATAAGGAAATACCGGAATAAGTAAAGCGCTAATTATTCCAATCGTAATAATAGAAGTGAAACGTAATAGCTGTTGATTACGATTGGAACCTGTTAACCAAAATGTAATCATAATGTGTAAAGTTAATAGTAACAATTTCCACAATGGCGGAAAGGGGGCATAAAATATAGCTGAAACGACAAACCATACAATACCGCCTAACGATTTTTGTACTGGATATCCCGGTCCAACAGAGTGTACGATAAAGAAAAACAGTGGTAATAATATTGTGCCTAAAATAGAGAAAGGTAGAAATAAAGAACAACCGATTATTTGAATAACTAACAGTAGTACAAAACCTGTTGTTTTTTTATTCATAAATTTATGAATAAAAAATACTCCTACATAACCGGTCACTAAAAATATAGCAATACCAACTAGTTCGTCCCTTTCTGTTAATAACGAAAGGAGGAGGAGCAGAATAAAGTCATTAACGTGATAGAGCCAAGTTTTCAAGCTTTTCCACCATCCCTTCATTATTAATGAGGAACGTAGGCTGAGATAGAAGAGGGAGCTCCTTTTTCTGCAAACCAATGTATATCATTGTAGATGAGCGTTCCCTTTTTCTCGTTACATAGTGAAGAAATCCTTGTTTCGGAAGTAGCGTACTATCATCTGAAATACGTGCTAATTCTTCTAACGCTTTGGCGTAATGTGTTTGTCCTTCGTTTAATGGTAAAAGCAAAGGGCCACCTTCTGCTAAAACGCTAATAAATAACTCAAACGGAATTTGATGCTTCGTTGCGAATTGACAAATGTACGTTGTAAATGAAATAAGGTCTTCTACATTTTCTTTCCAACCAAACCCACGATCAGCAGCTAAAGAAAGACAAATCGTCCAACTATAATTTTTTACAGGTTCATATTGCTTCGCTTGTAACGCCTGCATTTTAGCAGATGCTTTCCAATGAATAGAGCGGAAAGATTCACGTTCATATCGTTTAACACCGATAATGGATGTTTCATCATTGTAAAAAGAGAAATTCGTTCGATACGAACCTGTTAATAGTTGCTGAAGTTCTTGTAAACCGGCTACCTCTTTAGGAGAAGGGTACACAATAATTTCAGTCTTTAACTTATCGAAAACAGGTAAATGTACAGTTAAAAGATGAAAAGGATCTTTTAAAACACATTCGAACTGTTCAATTTGAAACACACCACGCTTCGTTGCGGTTAATGTTAAATCCCATTTTTGTGCTGAATGAGCAGGTTGTGAAAATGGGAAAGAAAATAACGTTTTCGATATTTGTTCAATCCCTTGATCCTTATGCGGTATAAGAGATGAATTTAAATGAAAATAACAAACGCCGTTAACGAGTGGTATATTTGCACCATTTTTTAAATGAATAAAAAACTGTCCAGATTCATCAGGGAAAAGCCGAGTTGTTTGTTTTTCATTTATAACTTGAAATCTTTTCTCTATGTAAGCGACATATTTATAAATGAAAATCGCAAATAAATAGTAGAAGAAAAAGAGAAACATAATAATTCGTTGCGGCAGAAAAAACGTAAATAGTATAGCGCCTGGCACAGTTAATTGAATAATATGGAGTTGAAAAAATAAAGGTACAGTTACAACGCGCTGTCCATTCATGCTTGTTCAATCTCCACAGGTACGTCAACTTCTTTTAAAATCCTTTGCGTGATTTCATTTTTTGTCGTGCGTAAGGCACCTTCCATTGATAAGACGATACGGTGATTCCAAACAGAAGGAACTAAAAATTGTATATCTTCAGGTGTGCAATATTCTCTGCCGCGTAAAAAGGCTAGTGCTTGAACGGCACGTACTAAAGCTAATGTAGCACGCGGGCTTACACCGTTAGCAATGTAATCATGATTTCTTGTAGCGTGAGCAAGCTTAATAATGTAATGTTCTAACGGTTCTGATACGAAAATTTCTTTCACTTGTTTCTGTGCTTCTAAAATGTCTTCTAAAGAAATGACAGATGTGACGCTTTCTAACGGTGCATTGTTACGAAAACGGCGCATCATTTTTAATTCATCTTCAGGAGACGGATAACCAATTGAAATCGTCATTAAAAAGCGATCAAGTTGTGCATCTGGAAGAGGGAAAGTTCCTTGTGATTCAATCGGATTTTGCGTCGCAATAACAAAGAACGGTTTCGGAAGAGGAGTAGACTGCTTTTCAAGCGTTACTTGTCGTTCTTCCATCGCTTCTAACAAACTAGATTGTGTTCTCGGCATCGCGCGGTTAATTTCATCTGCGAGTAGTATATTTGTCATAACTGGTCCAAGTCTTAATTCGAATTCACTAGTTTTTGGATTGAAATATTCAATACCTGTTACATCACTCGGAAGTACATCAGGGGTAAATTGAACGCGAGAAAAATTACCACCAATGCTTTTAGAAATTGTTTTTGCTAGTAATGTTTTTCCAGTGCCAGGTACGTCTTCAAGCAGTACATGTCCATCAGCAAGCAGTGAAACGAGGAGTAAATCAATTACATTTTCCTTACCGACAAAAACAGATCCTATGTTTTCTTTCAATTTAGTTATCATATGTATCATTCCTTTCAAAATATAAGCGGATATTTCTATATTTTAACAAATTATTCAGAAAATTGATATGATTTTTTAATTCAAAGAAATGGATATTTAATTTTAATATTACACTTGCATATTTTGGAATATGATTATACAATATCGCTATACGATATATCGCGAGTCGATATATCATGAAGCGATGTATCGGAGGTAGTTATAATGAATGCGAAAGCGCAAAAATACATTCCATTAACTGAGGCGACATATTACATATTGTTGTCACTTGTAAAGCCAATGCATGGTTATGGAATTATGCAAATGGTAGAAGAGATGACAAATGGGGAAGTAAAGCTCGGTCCTGGTACTTTATATGGGAATACTACGAAGTTATTAAAAGAGAAATTGATTGTTGAAGTTGCCTCTACAGACAGAAAGAAGTGCTACGAGTTAACACCATTTGGTAGAGAAGTGTTAGAGCTAGAGTATAACAGACTGCAGAGATCTGTAAGGAATGGAAACAGTATATTAGGGGAGTGAATGGAAGATGGAGACAAAGAAGATATTCAAACCTTTCGCGGTATGGAGCGTAGAAAAAGAAGAAGCTTTTTTACGGAATATGCACCAACAAGGCTGGGCATTACAAAAATATAATATAATGTATACATTTAAGAAAACTAAGCCGAAAGATGTAATATATAAAGCAGATTTTAGATTGGATTATAAAGATTCAAAAGAAAAACAAAAAGAATATATTGAAATATATGAAATGTGTGGATGGAAACATGTAACGAGTTTTACAAAATGGAATTATTTTTGTAAAGAAATGGAAGAAGAAAATGAGTTACCTGATATATATTCAGACAAGGAAACGAAGATACAAAAACTTACTGAGTTGTTACAGTTCATTGCAATTATGTTTGCAATGTTAATTCCAGCGCTGTACTTATGTTTTTTTGGAGTATCAGAATCTGGATTATATAAAGGTATGATAGGATTTTTTGTTTGTATATATTTATATATATTTATTAATTTATTTTGGAAAATTAAAAAGTTAAAAAAGGAAATATTGTAACAAATCGTGAAATTTTTAAGAAGATGATTTCGTATTATGATTTATGGGAATCATCTTCTTTTGTTATGTAAAAAATTCTTTTTGTTCACTCTTTTTTACATAATAAAAGACTGTATATTTAAGGCATAGAACTAACAGTTATAAAGATAGTACTAGTAATAATACCTAAAAAAATCATAAATGATGAAGAAACGATTAATAATAATGAACTACTGATTAATACTATTTTATTAGAGTTTTGATGTTTAAAGTGGTAATAAAGTAAAAAGCCGCAAACAGTAGAAACAATCCATATAGCTAGACCGTAAGGAGTTGTTATCTTCTTCCAATCGAAAATCCAAAAGTAAAAAATACCTATGTGACAAGTTAATAGTAGAAATGTAGATGGAATCATTAACTTTTTATTTAAAATCATTTATTTCACCTCTCTTATGTAAATATTACCAGAAGAGTATGGAGTTTAAAATATAATATGGAAGTGAATAAGGTTTTCACTTAAAGAAACTACGAGATGAGTAAGAGATATTTCTAAATCAATTTTCATTTGCATGGGAATTTAATTGGAAAAAGAACCATATAAAATTATGAAGGGAGGAGAGTCATAAAATGCAGAGAATGAACAATTATTTTCGTGCTCGTGCGAGTATGGTATACATGATGACTAATAATGAAGTAATGAATCACATTGTTGCTTTTCATATGGATACGAATGGAATGCTCACCTTTGTGGGTTCTTACCGAACTTACGGAAGAGGTACTGGTATAAAGGAAGTTTCTACAGAAACGGCAAACGATGGTATAGATCCTCTAGCATCACAAGGTTCTCTGACTTTGTCCCGTGATGGTCGTTTCCTATTTGCAGTTAACGCAGGCAGTCATAGTATCAGTAGTTTTATCATAGCAGATAACGGGGTGCCGACTTTCGTGGATGTAAAGCCATCAGGAGGTGCTCAGCCCAATAGCATTGGTGTGTATGATAATCTTCTCTATGTCTCCAATGTAGGTAATGCTGCAAACAATTTTGCATCAAATATTACTGGATTTCACATAGATGATAAGGGAAACCTTACACCTATTCCACGATCCACTCATGCTCTCAGTACCTTTAATGCTCAGCCCGCACAAGTTCTCTTCACCCCGGATGGTAGTAAAATTGTTGTCTCCGAGCTTACATCAAACCATCTCAGTGTCTTCCATGTAAATAAAGATGGTACGGTCACAGGACCAATTGTTAATGATTCTTACGGTAAAGGCCCATTGGGTGCTTACTTTCTATCGTCCGGAATTCTCTTAGTTACAGAAGCAGTTTCAAATGCGTTGTCATCTTATTCATTGAGCAATGACGGTACTCTTCATGTAATCAGCGGCTCTGTACAAAACGGATATAAAACTGCCTGTTGGGTTATAACAACGAAGGATGAACGTTTTGCCTACACTACGAACACTTTAAGTGGCACCATCTCCACCTACCAAATCGCCCCCAATGGAGTACTGTCAGTAGTAAGGCATATTACTAGTACACCGCCGGGGACAGCACCGGGTCTTCCGATGGATGTTGGAGTGAGTAAAGATGGACGACATTTTTACACCCTTAATGGAAATCAGGGCACAGTGTCAGTATTTAATATTCAAAGTGATGGTAGTCTAGTAAGGTTGCAGGTTGTTGCTTCATCAAATTTTCCTTACTTTGGGTCGCAAGGCTTAGCTGTTCTTTGATTCTATTGGGCCGCTATATTTGTGTGGAAAAGAAAAATATATGACGGTGTATGAATAGTAGACATGTAGATGAATTAGGGACCTTTGATTAAACAGCAATTGTCCACCTTGCTTACGTAAAACGGAAAAACCCCCTATAGAAAATTGATAGGGGGTAGGGAAATGTTTAAGAGAAAGACTGATTTTGCGCAGGTTTTATAAATTGTTCTGGGTTTTCAACAAGCCCACATACAGCACATTGGACGCGGTAAGTAGGTCCTTGATAAGCCATATGAAAAGCGTTCATCGTTTCATTCGTGTATTCTTCTTCTACATGACCAGTTTGTGGATTTAATTTTACTGGTTTTACTTGTTGCTCGAGAATATTAAAGCGAGTTCGGTTCGTTTTACAACTTGGACAAAGCATTGGTTCCATATGTATACACCTCCATTTGTAGCATTTCTTAAGCGGTATGATTTTATGCAAGTAAAAAAACTTTCTCAACATAAATAGGTATTTATTATATTTAAAATTCAGAAAAAATAAAATATAATAAATGTAAGAACTGGTTATGTCCAAACCAAATCTCCTGTTTTATGCCAATAAGCTGGGGGGCCGAGAAATCGGCCTCATTTTTTTGTGCTCATCTCAATAAGGTACAAGGTTTTTAAAAACATTTGTCGAATTTTTAGAGGTGAAGGTTAAGGGGGAATAATTATGAACTTAAAAATGAAATACATTATTTTATATGTAGAAAAGTTTGAGCAATGTCATCAGTTTTATAAAGAAATTTTAAGATTGCCAATAAGAGCAGAGCACGGTACATATATTGAATTTGAAACAGGAGCAACAATTTTAGCGATGAATACACGAGAGGATGTTAAGGAGTTAACGGGACTACCTCTTACAGAAGGTGTACTACAATCTTCTCATTTTGAGTTAGGGTTTGTTGTAGAAGATGTAAAGGGAACGATTGAGAAATTAAAAGAACAAGGGGTTAAAGTTCTAGTTGAGCCAATCGTAAAACCGTGGGGACAAACAATTGCTTACATTGCCGATCCAGACGGTAATTATATTGAAATTTGTAGTTCATTAGAATAGAAGGAGAAAAAGAGGATGGGGTTTCCAAAATTAGAGACAGAACGTTTACTATTAAGAGAACTTACACTATTAGATGCAGAAGCGATGTTCCATTATTTTTCAAAAGAATCCGTTATTCGTTATTTCGGAATGGACTCTTTCGAAAATATTGAGCAAGCGAAAACAACTATTCAAACGTTTAGAAAGCGTAATGAAGAGGGAAGTGTATTTCGCTGGGGAATAGAGAAGAAAGGAACGGATCAATTAATTGGTACGTGTGGGTTTCATTTAATTAACAAGCATCATAAACGAGCTGAAATTGGTTATGAGCTAGATGATACATATTGGGGACAAGGATACGCAACCGAAGCACTGCAAGCAATGCTAGCTTACGGATTTGAAACGTTGCATTTTATAAGAATTGCAGCTGTCGTATATATAGAAAATGAAGCTTCCCGTAATTTATTAAAAAAATCCGGATTTCAAGAAGAAGGATTACTTCGAAAATATATGATTCAAAATGATGTTGCTCATGACACGGTCGTTTATTCATTATTAAAAGAAGATTGGCAAAAGTAATGAGCACAAATGAGATAATGAAGGTTATTAAGGACCATAAAGATGAGCGATTTATATTAGGTATAGACGGACTAAGTCGTTCGGGTAAAACAACGTTGGTTAAAAAATTAGAAGAAAATATGAAACGAAATGGAATCTCGTTTCATATTTTTCATATTGATGATCACATAACCGAGCGTAACAAGCGATATAATACTGGATTTGCAGAATGGTATGAGTACTATAACCTTCAATGGGATATCGATTGCTTGCAGCAAAACTTATTTCAAAAGTTACAAAGTGACATGCAATTAGAGTTGCCATACTATCATGATGAAACAGACTCATGTGAAATGAAAGAAATACAGCTTCCTTTAGTAGGTGTAATAATTGTAGAAGGGGTTTTTCTTCAACGAAAAGAATGGAGAGATTTCTTTCATTATATGGTGTATTTGGATTGTTCAAGAGAGACGAGGTTTCTACGTGAAAGTCCGGAAACGCAGAAGAACCTTCCAAAGTTTCAAAGTAGGTATTGGAAGGCTGAGGAGTATTATTTGGAAGTGGAATTGCCGAGGGAGAGAGCGGATTTAGTAATTACAAAATGAAGTTAAGTATCAAGAAATGCATGAAAAATTTGATAGCAAGATGAAAACCGCATTATCAGAGGGGAAAATGAAAGATCTTACGCCTGTAATGTTAAGCGATAATAAAGTTGTTTAAAAAATAATAAAATCCTTTAAAAAATAATAAAGTTCTTTAATTCTTATAGAACTAACCATGCAGGTTAGCTCTATAAAAAAATTCAATTTATTACAAAGTGTAGAAAAGCATAATTTTTCAAAGGCAAAGCAAGAATGGGTATATTATGGAATGGTAGACAATAAGTTAACTGTCATCTATGTTGCCATGAAAGAGTTTAAATGGCATGAACTACAATTTGTAGGGCAGTTTATGAGTTCACAACAAAGAGAACGCTATAATATCATATTAAAATAAAAGAGGGGTAGAACATGCCATTCCATATAGGTAGTGCAAGAGCAGGTTTTACTAAGGTAAGTGGTACTAGGGGTAGGTGCATTCTATAAGTATTTAGGATATAGAGAAAACGGTAAAGATGTAATGGAACGACACGAAGCTTATGTTGAGGATATTCATGTAGAAACTGTAACGAAATACGGTAAAGTATACTGGAATACGATTGATAGTGAACTAGAATATGCAAAAAAAAGATTAGTGAACTAGGATATACAGAAAAGGAAACTCTTAGAGATGTATAACTTAGGGCAGATAGATGTTTGAGAGACTATGGTTACGCTATAAAATAGTAGACTTTAGGAGAAATAAATCTATTTAAAGGGGTACCAAGGATGGGGAAATTCAAGAAAGACCAAAAAGTAGTTGCACTTACATTTGAGGGGTTAACGCCATGTACCATTGTAAGAGTTGGTTGGATTTTTATTACGGTACAGGTAGAGGAAACAAAACATTTGTATTCGATTACAAAAGGTAAGATAGTTCCTTTAGAAGAAGACAAATACTACTTATTAGAAGAGTGTATAAATGAAGAAGGTAACTTTGAAATAGGCGATGTGTTTGGTATTATTGATTCATCGAACTTAGAAAGTGTAAAGAAAGAATTTGCTAACAACGGTGAATTCGAGAAGAAAGATGGACAATATTATACAAGACTTAAAACAGGTAGTGAGTTACTGAAACAATACTTCAACTAATATTTCACAAAGGAGTATGCAATATGATTGAGATGAAACAGGTAAAAGTAGGGAGAGACCAAAAGGAGTCTCTTTTTGTTTTAAATGGTGAAGGTGACATTATATTAAGTACAGAGAAAAGGTCCATCTTAAACAGTTGGTGTAATCTATTAGGGATAGAGATACCGACTAATGTAAAAATAACAGAAGTAGACAATGTACATATAACTACATATCAAGTAGAGAAGACTGTCATGTGTAAGGAATTTATAGATAAGAAAGAAGTACCTTTAGGGGTATCTCCTTGTCTAACCTTTGTACCTATGAAAGACTGTGATGAATACATGGAAGTAATTGCTTACGTACATATTGACGAGAAAGTCACAACAATCTATATACCGCATGAAACTTCAAATGTATTTGTAGAGTTGTATACAGGAGAAGTAGACACTAGTGTAAAGTTACCATTTTTAAATTATAATTTCTAATTTCTAATAGGATGGTAGGAACATGATTCCAAATATAGAACTAGGTATCAAAACGGTAAAGGGTCAAGACTTAAAATTAGGTGATATATTAAGTGCAGATGGGTTAATAGACACAGTTGTAGTAATAGACGAAGAAGGTAACTTACATACACAAGTAAATAGTGAACCATCAATGGCATTCGAGTTAGAAGGTTTTATCATAGTAGAGTGAAAATGACCTAATTTTGATATTTACAGACATATTTCAAGTGGGAAAATATGCTCAACTCACCCTATCAATAATTACAATGGGATTATCTGCTTACATTTGCTTGAACAAAAAGATGAAATGAGGCTTTCGATAAAAGTGAATAATCTTATTTATGTTAGGTATATAGACTAATAAAAAAATTTTATATTTTATTATTGGGAGGACGAAATAATGGATTTGGTAAACAAATTTTTAAACGGCTTGAGAGCAGCATTATCAACAGATGATCTCGAGGCACTAAATAAAGCGTACGGTGCTACAAAAGATGATATTGATACATTAAGGTCAGAATATCCAAATTGTCCAGAATCACTAATCTCTTTACTTGAAAATATTGATGGTACATATTGGCGGAAATATGGAGAAAACAAAGTTGCGGTATGTATTTTAGGCTCAGATGTTGAAGAGTATCCATATTATTTGCTTTCTACACAGCAGATGCTCGAAAGTTCAAAAGAAGAAGAAGACGTCTCTTATCTTTTAGAATACCAAGATGACGAGGATACTGTTGATTCTAAGATAAATCCAAAAGGACTTCTCCCTGGCACTTATATTCATTTTTCAGACTGTATGAACAATGGTGGAACATCAAGACTCTATATTGATTTTAACCCTTCTGATGAAGGTGTATGTGGTCAAATAATTCGTTTTTTGCACGACCCTGATGAATATGAAGTGATTGCAAACAGCTTTAATGAGTATTTACAGAATCTTATTGATGGTGATTTTAATTTTCTAGAAGAAGAATCTCAATAATTTGTGAAGAATTACACTTCAACTAATGGGAGCTTTAGTTGAACAAGATTTAAACAAATTTATTATTTATATTTGTCTACAAACTCATTTAAAAGGTTAGAAATTAAACAACTTTAAAGAGCCTTACTACAATATGATTTGTAGCGAGGCTCTTATATTTTTAAATCAGAATTAAATAACATTATTATCACTTTACATGTAATTGAAAAAGCTGGTATATTCGAAAAGATTGAAAAAAAGTCGATTGAAGAAAAAGATGGTTTATATACTGTTGTTCTTGTAGCAAAATATAGTAAAGAACAACGTACCTTTATCATAACTTATAACGCTAAAGAAGAAATAGCAGGTTTATATATTAAATAAAAAACAGATACAGTGGAAGTTTCCACTTTATCTGTTTTTTGTTTTAACCAAATTATGGTTATTCGCGCTAATATGAACACATAGCTATATAAAAGGGGTGGGTATTATGAAAACCGAAATAGTTCCCAAAAAGAAGTACAGTATAATAAGCTATATATCTTTACTCATCGGAATTATGTGTTTTTTATTCGTTTTTATAACTCCGACGAGAATAGCGAATGCGGGAAATATAGTTGGAGATTATGTAACGATTGCTCTTACAGGTGTAGGTATTATACTTTCAATAATCACAATGACGAAAAAAACAGAGAAAAAGGGGATAGCTATTATTTCATTAGTACTGTCCGCATCATTTTTTATATTTTGGATCATCGCAATTATTTTAGTTTTGACGGGTCAAGTTAGCTTCGCGCCGTAATGAGCAATAAAAAGAGTCCTTCATTAATAGAAGGACTCTTTTTATTCGGTATCTTCAGGTTGATATTCTAAAATATCCCCAGGTTGGCATTCTAATGCTTTACAAATAGCATCTAAAGTTGTAATTCTAATTGCTTTTGCTTTTCCATTTTTTAATATAGAAAGGTTAGCCATTGTAATTCCAACCTTCTCCGAAAGCTCTGTTACACTCATTTTTCTTTTAGCTAACATTACATCAATATTAATTATTATTGCCATGTTATTCACCTCAGACCGTTAAATCATTTTCTGATTTTATATCTATCGCATCTTTTAAAAGTCTTTGGAGAACGGCAGCAAAGACTGCGATAACCATTGAAGCAAAGATTAGGAGCATGCCAAGTATAATAATACCAGGTGCGTCATCTCTCTCTGCTACAAGATAGAAGAGTGGCATACCTACCACATATAAAATACTGATTGTTACTGCGCAGTTTTTTATCTTTTTTAAAGCCCTAACAGATAATTTCGAGAAAGCGTTACCCTTGTCAATGAAGCTTACAAGTTTAAAGGCTTGATATAGAGCAAAATAAAAAGGTATCACGGTTGCATATAGATTGATTAAAACAAGATATTTTATAAATGCAATATCCGGGAACAATTCCGCTGCATATTTCCCTATGTTAGGAACTAAAAATATACATAAAGCAAGAACAGGGATTCCAATCAGAATAATAGCTGTCTTTAAAAAGAGTGTTGATCCTTGTTTCATATGAAGCACCTCATTTATTAATTATCTATTTAATCTAACATGAAATTTATCGTTTAACAATAAATTTTTATTTATTATAATCTTGTTTTTATTGCTAAACCAATTTGAATTTTAGATGAAAATAAAAAGTGCACTCTTTATAAAAAAGGGCGCCAAACAAATAGATTTCCTGAAATAAAAAAGTATGATGAATATGGTGATATATATCATTGTTCCTTTGACGGAATATAGTGAAGATAATCGTTCCTTCTTTCTGTAAATGATGTTATGTTAAAAGTAACGATTAAGTCTTTCTTATCCCGCCTTTAGAATTTATTCAACTGCTACAAGTAATTGAATAGTAAAACGCCCGATTATCCTTTAGATTACGGGAAATCAGCTTTTTATATACAAGATCGCTTAGTGCACGTTATCAAGACATAAATTCAAAAAACGTTTAAAATATCAAGCTCTTAACATATTGTATATAACTAATATGTTAGGAGCTTTTATTTTTGATAATGATTATTACAATTACTATTACGATAGTTGATTAACCATACTTTCTAAAAATTTGTCTGCTTTTTTTGATGTATCCGGCGTATGATAACCGATCGTAAATGTAAGCCTTCCATTATATGAGCTTACTCTCATTGTAAAGGATGGTGCATACATAATAGGTGATGACATATAACCGTCCTCAGCTTGAACTTCACCAAACTAAATAAGTGCATTTGCTATCACCCTAAAAAATTTATACCCTGAACATAATACCTACTACTAACAATTTTGATTCATTTCTGTTATAATATGAATTAGCAAC
This sequence comes from Bacillus sp. FSL P2-0099, assembly GCF_038007445.1. Lineage (NCBI taxonomy): Bacteria > Bacillati > Bacillota > Bacilli > Caryophanales > Bacillaceae > Bacillus > Bacillus sp. FSL P2-0099. The sequence goes on along the minus strand of NZ_JBBOXE010000001.1, from coordinate 2,937,364 downwards.
ATAAAGGAAAGGAATTAGAAAAAATGACCTTACAAAATACTAAAAATTTAAAAAAACAAGTTGCTCCTTTTGAAAAATCAACGGCAAAAAAAAGTGTTTGGCAAATCATCAATACGGTAGTGCCATTTATTATTTTATGGTACCTTGCTTATAAAAGTTTGTCCGTTTCTTATTGGTTAGCATTAGTCCCAGCTGTGTTAGCCGCGGGATTTATGACACGGGTTTTCATTATTTTTCATGATTGTACCCATCATTCTTTCTTTAAAAGCCGTCGTGTAAATAGAATAGTAGGGACATGTATGGGTGTTTTAACTTTATTCCCGTTTGATCAATGGGGGCATGAGCATTCCGTTCATCACGCTACAAGTGGTAATTTGGATAAGCGAGGTACAGGAGATATTTGGACACTTACAGTGAATGAATATTTGGCAGCGCCATTTAGACTCCGTTTAGCATATCGTTTATATCGCAATCCATTGGTTATGTTTGGGTTAGGTCCGATTTATGTTTTCCTGCTTAAAAATAGATTTAACAGAAAAGGTGCTAGAAAGAAGGAACGCATGAATACCTATTTGACGAATGTTTTAATCGTTGCGTTAGTAGGGTTACTTTGCTGGACACTCGGATGGCAATCGTTTCTTTTAGTACATGGTTCCATATTCTTAATAGCAGGTTCAATAGGTATTTGGCTGTTTTACGTACAGCACACATTCGAGGATTCTTATTTTGAAGAAGATAAAGAGTGGGAATATGTGAAAGCGGCAGTGGAAGGAAGTTCTTTTTATAAACTACCTAAAATCTTGCAATTTTTAACTGGTAATATTGGATTTCATCATGTTCACCATTTAAGTCCAAGAGTACCTAATTATAAATTAGAAGAGGCACACAATAATACGCTTCCTTTAAAGAATGTACCAACGATTACTCTTGCTACAAGTTTGCGGTCACTCCGTTTCCGTCTTTGGGATGAGCAAAACAACAATTTTGTTAGCTTTAAAGAAGTTAAAAATTTAGTGAAAAATAATGTTTCTATTCCAGTGAAATCAGAACTATAACTTCATCAAATATGACTGACTCCCCTTAATCATTTTCGATTTAAGGGGAGTTTTTGTTTAACTAGTAGATGCACGATATGGAGAAAACTTAAATGATTTAAATTGTAATTGCGGAGGATTAGGAAACAGGCATTAATAAAGGAGACAGTAAATATGTTATGTTAACAATGTGAAGCGTTAGATACCACAACTTTTTTAATGAATATCATGCTTCGTCTCTGAGAATATTTCAATAGACAGGAAATGATGTAAACGTAATACCAAAAGTATCTTAATCTGCAAAACAAATAACAATAAGAGTTATGAAGTTATTTTGAGATAATAAAATGTAAAACGGACAAACTCAATTATTCATGAATTTGTCCGTTTATCTTTTAGTGGAAACAGGGGAGTATGTAAACCACATGTGCATAAAGTGTAAAGCTGTTTAAAGATTTGTGCATTCAGCTAATCTGGTCTTTTTTACAGTTGTTACTTTTTAGTTTGACCGGATAGTTCAACAGACTTTTGCGTACAACGCTGCATAGCTGAAATGATGGCTGTTCGTAAGCCTTTTTCCTCTAATGTTGCTACAGCTTCTATAGTTGTTCCGCCAGGGGAACAAACCATATCTTTCAATGCACCTGGATGCATTCCTGTTTCTAGTACCATTTTTGCAGAGCCTAACACAGCTTGAGCTGCGAATTTATATGCTTGATTTCTTGGCATACCATCTAATACAGCTGCATCTGCCATTGCTTCTATAATCATATATACATATGCTGGCGAAGAGCCACTTACAGATGTTACAACATCCATTAATTTTTCACTTACGATCTCCGTTTGACCAAAACTATTGAAAAGGATTAATACATCTTCTAAATCTTTTTCTGTCACCATTTCATTAGGACATAGCGCAGACATTCCTTCTCCAACAAGAGCAGGTGTATTAGGCATTACTCGTACAACCTTCAACTTTTTATCAAAAGCATCTTCAGTACTTTTAATGCTTTTCCCTGCAGCGATCGTTACGATGATAACATCGTTTTTTATCACTTCTTTTATTTCGTTAATTATTGATGCGTATAGGTCTGGTTTAATTGATAAAATTAAAATATCAGCATTTTTAGCTACTTCATTGTTGTCAGTTGTTGTAGTTAGCCCATATTTTTCACTAGCATGTTTTAAATTAGTAGTGTTTAAATCTGAACAAATGATTTTATTTGAAGACACTATATTTTTGTTTATCATCCCGCCAATCATAGCCATTCCCATATTTCCGCATCCGATGAATCCAATTTGTTTGTCCATAATAACTCAATCTGGCTCCTTTTATCATAAATTATATCGGTTTCAAATTATTATTCTAAAATAACAATAACATCCAAGTGCAATATAAAGAAACATTCTAAGAGAATACGTTCTTTTTTGCAATACAAAAAATAAAGAAATCAATTTTATTCTGTACTAAACAAGTGCATTCTCAATTATTTAATATTTTATGTTATTTACTATTTGGTAACGTTTAAAAGCATGTTGGAGAATAGGTATAGTTATATCAACTTTTTCTAGATATGGTGATATTCATAAGTGTGTACATAATTTCATACTTAAAGCTTGTCGCTCTATTCATTTTGCAAAATACCTCTTGACACAAAAACGAAATATATAGCATAATATAAAAAATCAAATGGAAAATCGTTGAAGGGAAATAGTACATATGTCTTCTTGCGAAAGAGAGTGGAATTCACCGGCTGAAAGATTCCTCGTATAGAATGTATCGAACCTATCCCTGAGTCTTAAATGAAAGTTTAGGCGTACGCCTGCGTTATAGGCGCCAAGTGGATATCTGTGTATATCAATTAAGGTGGTACCGCGGAACAATGACCGTTTCGTCCTTTTTATTTTATTAAGGGCGAAGCGGTCATTTTTATTTTGCCCTCTAATACTATAGGTGCAGCATTGATGAGGATAGACATAGCTGCAAACTGTATAAATAAAAGTGTAATTTATAAAAACTTTGATTTTAGACTTGGGGGATAAAAAAGTGAAAAAACAACGAATTGTTGTAAAGATTGGGAGCAGTTCCTTGGCAGCAAGTCATGGAGGCATCTCTAAAGAACAACTTTCAGATCACGTTGCTGCATTGGCACGATTGAAAGAGGAAGGGCATGAAGTTTTGTTGATTACATCTGGGGCAGTCGCTGCAGGTTTTTCTGCTCTAGGGTATTCTAGTAGACCTGTTACAATTAAAGGGAAACAGGCTGCTGCTGCTGTCGGACAAAGTTTATTAATGCAGGCATACACGGAGGAATTCCGTAAATATGGTATCGTTACTGCACAACTTTTACTAACGAGAAGTGATTTTTCTAGAAAAGAACAATACAGTAACGCTTACGCTACTTTAGGAGAGCTACTAAACCGTTCCGCTCTTCCAATAATCAATGAAAATGATTCCATTTCTTTAGAAGAGCTGACGTTCGGTGATAATGATATGCTGTCAGCTTTAGTAAGCGGACTTGTTTCGGCAGATATGCTCATGATTTTTACCGATGTGAACGGTTTATATGACCAAAATCCTCAGAAAAATGCGGATGCGAAAAAATATCATTTCCTTCCTGAGGTAACGGAAGAAATTGCTTCTCTTGCAGGAGATGCTGGCTCAAAACTTGGGACTGGCGGTATGAAATCAAAAATCGATGCTGCAAAGACGGCACTATCTCTTGGAGTGAGTGTATTTATCGGAACGGGATGTGGACAGGAGAAGTTTTTAGATGTTATGAAGGGCAAAGGTGATGGAACATATATCGGGAATGCTCCTCAAAAAGTGATTAAGATGAACAAGCAATGGATCGCCTTGCATTCGCTTGTTAGCGGACAAATTGAAGTAGATGCGGGGGCAGCCACTGCCATCATTCAACATGGAAAGAGTTTACTTCCTGCTGGTGTTACTAGTGTGTCTGGATTTTTCCAAGTGGATGAAGTCGTGGAAGTAATTACGCAACAAGGGCGCGTAATAGGAAAAGGACAATGCACATATAGCGCAGAGGAACTAAGGAATTTAAAAGGTATGCAAAGCCAAGATATTCAAGCAAGAGGCGAAAGGCATAATTATGAAGTCATCCATAGGGATCATTGGGTTTCATTTTAAGAATAGCGAGGGCAGAGTCCACTGCTCAAATTCTTTAATTCCATAGGCGGGAAACAATTAGTTGGTGGAGATAAACGGGTCTTGAATTTTTACTTATTAACTTTTTAAAAGGAGGAAATAAAAATGAATGAAGTGGTGGCAAAGGGGAAAAAGGCGAAAGAGGTTGCTCGAGAACTTGTTCTTAAATCTACGAGTCAAAAAAACGAAGCACTTGCTGCGATTGCTGATCAGATGATAGTAGAAACAGCTTATATTTTAGAGGAAAACAAACGGGATATTGAAGAAGGGAAGGCAAAAGGATTTTCTGATTCTCTTCTTGATCGTCTTATGCTGAATGAACAGCGTATCATTGATATGACTGAAGGTATTAAGCAACTAATTGATTTACGTGATCCTGTTGGAGAATGTGTTAGTGCATGGGAACGACCAAATGGACTGTCTATTCAGGAGATGCGCGTACCACTTGGTGTTGTCGGAATGATTTACGAGGCAAGGCCGAATGTGACAGTGGATGCTGCTACAATTTGCTTAAAAACAGGAAACGCAGTAATACTACGTGGTAGTTCTTCTGCTATTCATTCTAACAAAGCCATCGTTAGCGTTATTCACCGGGCGCTCAAACAAACAAGCTTGCCTTCAGAAAGTGTGCAGCTCATAGAAGATACAACGCGCGATAGTGCAAAGCAGTTGTTTACATTGAATGAGTACTTGGATGTTCTTATCCCAAGAGGCGGCAAGCAGTTAATAGATACTGTAGTGAGAGAAGCATCTGTTCCAGTACTTGAAACAGGTGCGGGAAATTGTCATATTTTTATTGATGAAACAGCGGATAAACAAATGGCATTTAATATTATTATAAACGCAAAAACGCAGCGTCCATCTGTATGTAATGCAATAGAAACGATTGTACTTCATGAGAAGTGGGCGCAGCAATTTGGTAGCGAGCTGTTTTCTTCTTTGAAGGAAAGAGGCGTGGAGCTACGTGGAGATAGTAAAGCATTGGCAATTGATTCTTCTATTGCATTAGCTTCAGAAGAAGACTGGGAAACAGAGTTTTTATCTCTCACACTGGCAGTTAAAGTGGTTTCCACTACGGAAGAAGCGATTCATCATATAAATACGTATGGATCCATGCATTCCGAAGCGATTATTACAGAGAACGAGGGAAATGTCAGCAAGTTTTTCACATCTGTTGATGCCGCGGCACTTTATCATAATGCATCGACTCGTTTTACAGATGGATCTGAATTCGGATTCGGTGCAGAAATTGGCATTAGTACACAAAAGCTACACGTAAGGGGACCAATGGGGCTACCTGCATTAACTTCTACAAAATATGTGATTCGTGGAAATGGTCAGATTCGAAGATAAAAGACACGCAATTAGTTTTATATATGAGTAAGGACAGTAAGGGACGATGTTCCTAGTGTCCTTTTTTTATGCATAATTTTAGATTGTTAATAAAAGGTAGTTTAAGGAACTTACCTAAAAAATGAATGCTTAGCTTAGTAAAAGGTCGTGGATGAAGAAAACAAAAAACTAAAAAAGACAATGCCATTTTACTTGGTAAATTGTCAAAATTGTAGACGTAGTAAAGGAGGATCGGCGCATTTTGAAAAAACAAGCTAAGACAAAAATACAATAAGCTGCCCATATGGACAGCTTATTTACATAATTTTCGATATAGGGAAGTTATTGTATTTAATTTATTCAATACTTATTATTGCTCTATAAGTAAATAACGTTAATTCATTGACCTTGCGATTTCTAGCATTTTTTCCTTTGGTAATCTTGTACTTTGCATTTTTACATATGTTCCAGCTTGTGTCCAACAGAGTAAACCACCTGTAATGAGTTCTCCATTCTTGTCCAGTGTTCCACTATTTCCCCATGCTGAAAAATAACCTTTATTTCCGTTAATCAAAATTTGTTCAGCATGGGTGAAGTCTTTATCAGATAATGGAATTCTCCTACTCAAGTGAATAGCAACCATTAGCTTTGTATCCTTGCTATCCATATAATGTAGGCTTATCCAAGGAGATGTTTTTGTATCTAATGTCCAATCATCTGGAATCTTTTTTGGAGATAAAATAGTGAAATTAACTTTTTTCTGTATTTCTGGAATAGTAGTGCTGTTGTGATTATACTTAATTTCTTTAGCAATGATTGTCATTGGGTAACTAATTAAAAGTATTAAGGTAATGAATAAACGAAATGGAGCTATCAATTTATTACCTCGATTCTAATTTGATTTTCTGACAGGTAGTATTTCCAAACTATTATTTTTTATTAAATAACCTGTCTCTTTTGTTTAACGAGGAATCATGTATATTTCATACATATTCAGTTAACGCATCATTATCGGTAGAGAGGAAAAAGAAGGACCCTGTAAAGTAGTATTCAATTTTTTGGATGAATATAGAGCGACCTAAATAAAAGGAGCCTCTATCAAAAGTTACTTAGTAATTTTTGATAGAGGCTGTTAATTATAATACTTAATTGTAGTTATATATCTTTAACATATAGTGAGTGTCTTTTATTTTAAAGATTATTTACCATACAAATAGCCCAACGAGCATAGCGCTTAATAAGGAAACAGCCATTCCGCTAACAAGAAGCTTCCAAACATTTTTACCGATTATTGATGATTTTTCCCCGCCAAATAATGAATTGTAAGTTCCATAAATCATACCTACTGTACTAAAGTTTGCAAAAGAAGCTAGAAATGTAGTTGCAACTGCAATTGTATGTGGCTGTAAAGATTTTAGATTTGATTTTAAATCCATCATTGCAACAAATTCATTCGTTGTTATTTTTATCCCCATCAATTCAGCTACATACATAGCATCTTTGCCTGTTAAACCGAGTAAAAAAGCAAAGGGACTAAAGATAATAGAGAAGATTTTTTGAATTGTTAAATCTGTTACAAAAAAGCTCAAAATACCATTTAAACATGCTGTTAATGCTACATACCCAATTACCATCGCTAAAATAACAATAACCATATTCATCCCAACTAACATACTGTTTGAAATAGTAGAAAAGAAATCTTTTTTTTCATTTTTTGAAGGTGAATAAATAACATCGTCTTCTTTAGTAACTTCTACAGGATTTAAAACATTAGCCAAGATTAATGCGTTAATACAGTTTAAAGGAATAGCGCTGAAAATATATGTTGCTGGAACCATTGATAGATAAGCACCAAGAATGGATCCGCTGACGCTACTCATACTCATAATTCCAAAAGTCAACAAACGATTTTCTTTTAACACAGATAATTGATCACGAACAACTGCAAGTGCTTCCGTATTTCCTAAAAACATCATTTGAATGGAAAAGAAGCTTTCTAACTTTGGTAAACGAGAAATCTTTGAAATGATTGCACCAACTTTATCGATAATCCAAGTTAAGATTCCAAAATACGAAAGAATATCAAAAAAAGTGATAACAAAAATGATAGGAAGTAATGCGCTAAAGAAGAAATCAACTGTTTGATTTTCCATAGCTGAAGGAAATGCAAATCGAATTCCTTCATTCGCACATGATAGTAGCCAACTGAAAAATGACGCAATTTTATTAATGATAATACTGCCCAATTTCGTGCCTAACATAAACCACGTAATAAAAAGCTCCAATATTATTAGAATAACGATTGGTCTCCATTTTATTTTTCTTTTATTAGGCGAACATAGGAAAACGATTAATATTACAATGAAAATCCCTAACATATTTAATATGAAATGCATGTCAACAACTCCTTGAGGCTTATTATTTGTATATAAAAAAGCCCCTATTCTTCCAAATTTGGATTATGATCAGAAGTTATGAAGAATGTAAATTATGTTTGGGATTAGTCTATTTCAATTTATGTAGTAAAAATTAATGTTTTTTCGCTTTATAAAGGATATGTATTAATAAGGTAAAGCAACAAAATAAATCTATTGGTAGAACGAAGGACAATTAATAGCTGCATCCATTTTTAAATTGTTTAGGTGAAATACCAGTATATTTTTTAAAGATCTTTGTAAAATGACTTTGGCACGCTGAATATATTCATTTAGAGAAATTCTAACTTCCTTTTTGAAAAGGGAAGATAGATAACTTGGATTTAATGTGACTATTTCTGCTAGATGGGATAGTGATGCTTCTGAAATGATGAACTATATGCTGAACTATATGCCATTACGAGCATTAGTGAACTTTAGCGCAGGTGCTTTTACAGAAGAAATGTTGAATGAAATAATTGGGCTATTGAACGATGCACAAATGAATTAATAAGCGGTGAATGCAAGGAAGTTAGGCGGGAGATAATGGTCCGTAAATGCCTAATTAAAGTTTTACTTTATCCATTGAACATTCTTTGTTGAATTTTAATTAAGCTTAATAAATCATTGCAGGACGTTTCTCCAGCATGCAAAAAGGCAAATGAGAGTTAGAATCTCATTTGCTTTTTTTGTACTTATTCTGCTAAATGTAGAATCATATGCTTGTCTATCATCTTTAATCATTGCTTATAAATATGAACGATGAGATGGCCATGAACCTTGGAGTTTACGAAGTTGTATAATTTGACCTGTATGATAAGCATCATGCAATAGGATATTCAGATATTGTTGCCAAACTGGTAGAGACGGACTTGGTTGATCCAGTTCTGCTTCTTGAAGGGATGTTAATGAAGATCGTAAGGCATCATGTACTTGGAGCGTTCGCTTCACTGTTTGTTGCCAAGCATCATCATCATTAGGTCCACCTTGGACAAACGTGTCATCATTATTTTGTGGAGCAACAAATGTGTCATCTTGATGTAAGCGGGAAAGTAAGCGCTCTTTAAAGATTAGTAAATGGTTTGCATTTTCCCAAATCGTATTACTGGCCGTTCCTTCTGGGTGCCAACATGCTTGTGCAGCAGTAAGATTCTTTAACGCTTCTGATATCGGTGGATACCATTCTTCTTCGTAAAAAACTTGCTTGACCCCATTTTGTAATATTTCTTTTTTACCCATTCGTATAGCCTCCTTAACTATGAGATAGACCAACAATAAGTGTTAGATAAATTAGGTAGAAACGTACCTACTTATCATCTGATTGATGTTTAGAAGGTTCTAAAAGAACAATACGGCGCCGTTGTAGTAATTGCAGAAACAAACTTAGGCTTTCTAAATCATTTTTCTTACTGCAATAAATTCTCCTTTCTCTTAAATAAACCTGCCTCATAGTTGAACAAGAAAATTAACTGTAGCTTAAATTTAAAAATTTGTAGCAATATAAAGTTTCAGAAAGTTTTAAAATTCTAAAAAATTAGAAGGTATAATTCGATAAATATAGAATTTAATACATAGCAAATAAGGAGGAGATAAAATGGAAGTCTTTCACGTAACGAGTAGAAAGAGGGAAACGTACAACGTTCAAATGAAGTATTCGATACTTTTCGAATGTGCACTTGGCATTGCGGCAATTACTCATAAGAGGTTAATCGATACTCTTGAAAAGACTCAAAGTGAATGGGAAGAAATTAGAAAATCGTTACCTCATGAAATGATAGAACATTTACAATTTGTCGAGAGGCATAATACGTGGAAAGCGTTGCTACAGTTACTGTATGATGGAGATTTTACGGATTTAACTCAGTTTATTCATAATATCAATTCGTTATCGGAAGTAGATTTTAAATATGTGTGTTTACCGTTTTTAGGAGAAATCCATCAAGAAAAAAGACGTTTAGCCGCAAGCGGAGAAGCATCTGTAATACACGAACTAAAGGAACTGACACATGATCATCAGTTTTTCTCTACGTATATAGAGTTTGTATGTCATGCCGATGTGCGTGAACTAAAAACGCATTTAATTGCCGTTATGACAGGGTGGTATGACAGTGTTGTTAAAAAAGAGGCAGAAAAAATTGTTTCTATACTAGAGCGAGATTATGAAGCGAAAAATGAAATGAATAAAAAGATGCAACCGGAAGAGTTTGTAGAGTGGGCAACAGGTGGCGTTACATATATGCCAGAGCCAAGTGTTCATCACGTACTTCTTATCCCGCAAATTACATACAGACCGTGGAACATAGAAGCTGATATTGAAGATACGAAAGTGTTTCATTATCCAGTCGCAAATGAAAGTATACATCCAGAAGATCCGTATGAGCCGAGTTATTTTTTAGTTCATAAACATAAGGCGCTCGGGGATGAGGCAAGGCTTCGTATTGTAAAACTACTATTTGAACAAGAGCGTACGCTGCAAGAAATAACGGAAAGATTACAACTAGGAAAATCGACAGTACATCATCATTTGAAACTTTTACGTTCAGCAAAGTTAGTTGATATTCAAGACGGAAAATATGTGTTGCGAAAGAAAGCAGTGCAGTCTTTAGCGAAAGAATTAGATGCATTTTTGAATAGATAATATACAACGAGAATGTACATAAAGGGAGGAATTTAATAGAAAAGTTGGTGAGCTATAGTGAAGAGTGTATTGAAAAACCGTTCATTCTTTTTTATGTGGATAGGTAGTGCGATTTCGGAATTAGGCGGGGCTTTCGGGACGTTATGTAATTCAATTCTCGTTTATGAATTAACAGGATCAAAAACAGCATTAAGTAGCATGTGGTTACTATATTTTATCCCGTCTCTCATATTGCAACTTATAAGCGGTCCATATATTGATAAATGGAGCCGAAAGTGGATTATGATTTTTTCACAATGGATGCGGGCATCTGTTTTCTTACTGCCTTTGGCGATGCTAGTTACTAGCAGTATAGAAGTTTGGCACATTTACGTTGTCCAAATTATAGTTGGTCTCATTACGCCTCTTTATACCCCTGCGAGCCAAGCGATTACACCAACTGTTGTGAATAAAGAGCAGCTTCAAGATGCAAATGCGTATATAGATGGAATGACTCGTCTTATGATGTTTGTAGCGCCAGTATTAGGTGGTATCGTCATTCATTTTATTGGAATGAAGCTTACATTATTTTTTGTGTGCGTTTGTCTATTTATAAGTGGAGGATTATTACTTTTCATTACAGAAAAGAGGATAAAGCAAGAACTTCGAAAAACGTGGCTAGAAGAGTTTCTTCACGGCTTTACATACTTTTTCACAAAACCAATAATCGTTTGGCTCGGTATATTTCTTACTTTCGTTCAATTTGGAGTTGGGGTAACGATGGTTACAAACCTACCTTATATAAAAGATGAGCTGTCAGCGGGATATGCGGAGTACGGTTACTTCATGGCAGGTTTCCCACTTGGCTATGTAGTTGGATCAATATTAGTCGGAAAAGTAACATATAAAAGCCGGCGAATACTTATGCTTGGAGGATTGTTTATAGGTGGCCTTACATACATTTCTTTAGGGTTCAATCACAGTATTATAATTGCGGTAATTATTGAAGTAATTGCAGGTATTTGTATTTCATTTTTCAATGTTCATAATACGACGATATGCCAACAAACTGTCCCAAGTAATATGATAGGAAAAGTATTTTCAGTGCGATTATTTTTCATACGATCGGCAATGCCATTAGGTGTGTTATTAGGGGGAATACTGAGTGAAATGTGGGGAGTGAGAGTACCATACTTTATCATTGGCTCGATTATATGTGTCACTTCTTTAATAGGAATATTGCTTCCGTATTTCAAATTTTTAGATGAGGCGATTGAGGAGAAATCTGCATAATGCTAAAGATTCGAAACTTTATAATTGAAAATAATTATCATAATCAATTATAATAGAAGAATACTAGTATTCGTATTACAAAGAGGGAGTGGAATATATGTTTATCGAAACGAAGACATTTACAGTAAAAGAAGGTACATCTAATATAGTTGTAGAGCGTTTCACAGGAGAAGGAATTATTGAAAAATTTGAAGGATTCATCGACTTAAGTGTTCTCGTTAAAAAAGTAAGACGCGGAGACGAAGAAGTTGTAGTTATGATTCGCTGGGAATCGGAAGAAGCATGGAAGAACTGGGAAACGAGTGAAGAGCACTTAGCTGGACATAGAGCGGGCCGCGGTAAGCCAAAACCAGATCATATCATTAAGGTTGAGCACGGGGTTTATTATGTGAAATCATCGAAATCGGCTTATCAACAGTCGTAAGAATACATTTGTTTAATTATATTCTTTCGAATAAATAACCATCTATCTGCTTACTGATAGATGGTTATTTATATTGAATAAAGAGAATGATTCACATGTGATGTAAGAAGAATTAACGGACAGGTTAAAACTAGAAATGTTATAATATAAACTCGATCAGTGAGTAAGATTAGGAGGGACAGTAATGATTCAATCGATAGTTCATATTGCATTAGTAGTAAAAGACTATGACGAGGCAATAGAGTTTTATACAAAGAAACTAAATTTCACATTAGTTGAAGATATTTATCAGCCAGAAGAAAACAAACGTTGGGTAGTGGTATCTCCTCCAGGTTCAGTCGGCACCACAATATTACTAGCTAGGGCATCTAAACCTGAACAAGAGCCCTTTATTGGTAACCAATCAGGTGGTAGAGTTTTTCTTTTCTTAAATACTGACGATTTTTGGAGAGATTATAATGAAATGATTTCAAGAGGAATAGAATTTGTGAGAGAACCGAAAGAGCAATCATATGGAATTGTGGCAGTGTTTAAGGATTTATACGGGAATTTATGGGACCTGCTGCAACTAAAGGATAATCACCCAATTGCACAAAGAATTAAGTAGATTACTACGATTGACAGCCTTTATCGGTAAATTGAGATTCCGTGTCGAATCGTTCATATAATTTCATTCATTGTATTCCAAATGTTGCATTTTAAAAAACGTTCTAGACTATACGGAACACTTGAATATCTTTCCTTACATATGTAAGTGTTATTAATATGAGTATATATACCCTCTGCTTAAAAGGAGATGAGTGAATGAAGTTGAATCATTTAAATCTATGTGTTGATGATTTATCAGAAGCTAGACATTTCTTTGAAACATTTTTTGATTTTCAATTTTTGGAGCAAAAGGGAAAGGCACTTGTAGTAATGAGTGATGAGAGTGGATTTATACTTGTGCTAAGTGATCCAAAAGCATTTAAGGGGAATAAGGAAGTTATGTATCCTGAAGCTTTTCATATTGGTTTTTTAGTGGAAACTTCAAGTGAAGTTGATCAATCATATAATCGTTTAGTAGCTGGTGGCATTGAAATAGACAAGAAACCGTATTCAATGAGAGGTAGTAGTTATGGTTTTTATTTTACAATGTTTAATGGATTGTTAATTGAAGTATCTTGCCTTGACTATAGAGATGGTAAGAAAGTCTCAAAACTGAATGGCACTCATCAAGAATAATTCTTTGAAGGTGTATATATAGCCCCTTATCCAGTTTGGAAAGGGGCTTGATCATTTTATTCGCTTATTTAATGGAACACCAAAGTAAAAAATAAGCATCTTTTAGTCAAAACCCCCACTGATTAAAGTTTCACTTTATTAATCTAACCGAATTTCAAATTCAAGCATAGCTTGATCTTTCATAAATGGCATACTTTGTCCTTTAAATAATAAGCTAATTTCAGAGAGATTATTAGGAAGAGTAGGGGAAACTACAAATTGGTAGCTCACATGTCCATCTGTTCCAGTCCATCCTTCTGCCCAGCAATCGTATGTATCATTTATCGATAATTCAACAAGGCTATGTGTATTATTCTCATTAAGTGTATTGTTTTTTGGATCCCATTCCTTATATAAATTAATTACACTAGCGTTAGAATATTGACGAATAAAGGTTACAGTATACACAGTTTCTTTATGTTCATAAGTTTTTAAAACGGGTATATGTTTTTTAAACTTAGTCGGTTCGACGCGAGGTTTAAACTCATCTTCGTCCATCATAGATGAGAATAATGAATTTAAATAATCGGGATATAACCCGTTCTGCTTTGCCCAATTAGAAATGGCTTCATCTGGTGGGAAACCCGGATTCCCATTCGAAAGTTCTTTCCGTTCTTTTAATAAAGAGCAAATTTTTTCATCAATAGAAGATAAGCGTTCATCATAATGATCAGTAGGGTGTTCAAAAGGCATTCGTTGCATAATTATTCCTCTTTTTCTTTATTTTGTTTTCATATTTTATTATAATTGAAACAATTCTCATTTTTTACAATATAATCAATTAATTTAAATATTTAGAAAAACAGGATGTTTATGTGTTAAAATAAATATAGAAAACCATTTATTAACTATCGGCAGGTTAATAGAAAAAGGGTGTAAATAGTTAATAATGTCACAATTAAAATGCAACTAGATAGTTAGGAGGAATGATTATAATGGATACTACACAACAAAACAGTAATGCATGGGATAAGAAGGTTGAAGAAGGTTCTAGATACACTCAACCTGTAAGTAGTGAGGTTATTGAAAAAAGTAAATCAGGTGAATGGGAAATCACAGTCACCACAGAAAAATCAGTTCCTAGAGATTGGTTTCCAAAGTCATTAGAGGGATTAAAGATACTTTGTTTAGCATCAGGTGGAGGGCAACAAGCACCAATACTGGCTGCTGCTGGAGCAGATGTAACAGTTACTGATATATCTAAGAAGCAATTGGAACAAGATGAAATGGTGGCGGAACGGGATGGATTAACTTTAAAAACAGTACAAGGAGATATGTCAGACCTTAGTGATTTTGAAGATGAATATTTTGATATTGTCGTAAATCCTGTTTCTAATTTGTTTGTAAAAGATGTTCATCTTGTATGGAATGAGATTTCAAGGGTTTTAAAGAATAAAGGTATTCTTATTTCTGGATTTACAAATCCTTTACTATGGATTTTTGATGACAACCAAGAACAAAAAGGTATTTTGGATGTTAAACATTCAATACCTTCATCAACATTGGATTATTTACCAGAGGATGAAGTTCAAGATTATATTAATTTAAATCAAACAATAGAATACGCACATACTCTAGAAGATCAAATCCAAGGTCAAGTTGAAGCTGGTTTTGTTATAACGGGTTTTTACGAGGATGATTTTGGTGGAACAAGGATATTAGATAAGCATATTAAAACTTTTATTGCTACAAAAGCTATAAAGTTAAAGGGTGATTAAAATTTTTGGCTCGTTAGTCGAAGAAGGAAACTTGAAAACAGTAAAAGTTCAATGTATGTCAAAAAGGATGGCAAGTGCCATCCTTTTCCTTGTGTAGTTTGAGTGTCAAAACAAGTTTTACTCCTCTTAACTGAACCCGTTATAATAAATAGTCCATCTTTTCACATTAATTTTTCACATCATTATATAGTTCCAGCGCCTCTTTCACATTCAATCTATTTTTTACAATGCCATGAATCGCTTGAATCATCGCAGTTGGATGTTCGGATTGCCATATGTTTCGGCCCATGTCTACTCCGATTGCGCCTTCTTGCAGCGCATTGTACGTAATGTTTAATGCGTCTTCGATTGAATCTAGTTTCGGTCCGCCCGCGATTACGACTGGAGCAGGGCATGTGCTTGTGATTTTTTCGAATCCTTCGCAGTAGTACGTTTTTATAATATCAGCTCCCATTTCAACACATACGCGGGAGGCGAGTGCTAGAAAGCGAGCTTCACGTTTTTGTAGTTCTTTCGCAACGGCGGTAATACCGAGTACTGGCAGGCCGTAATCGTGAGCTTCAGAGACTACGTTTGCGAGATTTGAAACAGTTTGTGTTTCATAGTCTGATCCAACAAAGACAGATACGCCGACGCCAATTGCGTTTTGTTTTACTGCTTCTTTCACAGGTGTAACAATTGTTTCATTCGCTAAATCTTTGCCTACTACAGTTGCCCCGCCTGATACACGCATAACCATCGGTGTGTTGCAGTTTTCAGGAATACAGGAACTTAATACGCCTCGTGTTAAAAAGAGGGAATCAGTATATGGAAGCAAGTTTTTAACTGTTTCTAACGGTTGTTCAAGTCCGTGAATTGGCCCTAAAAAGTAGCCGTGATCTATCGCTAACATAACCGCTCTGCCGTCAGGTAAAATTGTGTTTAATCGATTTTTAAATCCCCAAGTCATTAGGAATCACTCCTTCGTTAATGTTGGATTTTCAGTTTGTACAGTATCTTTATTTGGTAAATGTGGTGACTTTATAAAAACAGCTTTAAAAGGCTTATCAGAATGGTTAATAAGATAATGGGATTCATGAGGTCGAACTTGCAAGACATCCCCTTGTTTGATCGGAACTCTCTCGTTATTCACATAGAAATCTATTTCGCCTTCTAACGCATAGAAGACCTCTTCGCACGTTGTATGATAGTGATTTTGAAACTCTTGCCCAGGCTGAATCACGACTAGGCCAAGATCGATATTTGGACCTTGTATTAAATATTTAGGCCCGTTATCACCGAAGCGATAGGAGAAATCATTTTCATTCGCTTTTAACATACATTTCACTCCTTTATGTAATGTGTTACAGAGCACCGGGTGCAATCCACATATGTGAGGTGAGCCCTTTATCGGCTAAAGCGAGCTGACTGTTATACACAGTTTTCCATGTTTCATAGAATTCCTTATATAGTTCATGATTTTCAGTGACTGGCTCAAATGTTTTTTCCCACTGTACAAACTGTTCGGCAGTCGCTGCCATAGATGAATATATGCCAGCACCAACCCCAGCAGCAATTGCAGTTCCTAAAGCTGCCGCTTCTTTTACAACTGGTACTTTCACTGGGATTCCAAGAACGTCTGAAAGAATTTGCGGCCAAAGTTTTCCTTTAGCAGCGCCGCCAGCAAAAATCACTTCAGAAGGAAAGTTACCTGTGAGAGCCTCTATTAATTTCAAGTTGCCGAATGTAACGAAGGCGGCATTTTCTTCTATTGCCCGGAACATTTCTTTCTTCCCACATTTATCAGCATCTAAGCTCAAATTTAAAAAGGATGGTGCAGCATGTCGCCAAGAAATATAATTCATTACATTTGAAAAAGTGGGGATTATGCCATGTGAGCCTACAGGAACTTCTTTCGCTTGTTCTTCTAGTAATTCATAAGCATCTACACCGAGTTTTTCAGCGAGCCGTTTTTCTTCATGGCAAAAGGCATCTCGAAACCACCTCATAACAAGGCCAGGGAAGAAAGCAATTGTTTCGTATTGCCATAGGTTAGGAATGACGTGGCAATTAACACGAATCGCCGCATTTGGATCAGTTTCTGGTTTTGTTATATTTACTTCTTGTTGCCAAAAACTGCCTCCGCATATAAATGTTTGTTCAGGCTTTACAACTCCAGTTCCAAGCGATGCCATTTGTGCATCTCCGCCGCCAGCAACGACCGGTGTTCCTTCATGTAATCCTGTTAACTCAGCACTTCGTTTTGTGATATTCCCGATAACTGTACCAGCTTCATTTACTTTTGGAGAAAAGGCTAGAGTAAGACCGCATTGCTCAGCAACCCAGTTATCCCAAGCTCTATTTTGTAAATCGAATATACCGGACGTACATCCATTTGAAGAATCAATTTGCAGTACGCCGCACAATTTATATAAAATCCAATCGTTTAACATCGTGAAAGAATGAATGTTTCTGTACACGTCTGGTTCATGCTTTTTTATCCAAAGTAAGCGAGGTAAAGCACCTAATGAAAAAGTTTGACCGGATTTTCTATATAAATCTTCTTCAATTTCGGAACGGATTTTTTTTAGTTCACTAACTTCCGCTGACGCGCGGCCATCAACATTTGCACAAGCCCATATTTCTTGCCCGTTTTTATCGTATAAAACAAAGCCTTCACGCATACTCGTTGCACTAATACCTTTAATAGAAGAGGGGGGCGTATTACTTTTTTGAAGTACTTCTTTCGTACATTTTTGAACGAGCTGCCAGTTTTCAGTTACATCAAAATTCATAGAACCAGGGTAACGACTATCTGATTTATGAATCCATTCTTTTTGACTAACAGCAAGTTGATTACCGTTTAAATCAAAAAGAACTGCTCGAATGCTCCCTGTACCAGCGTCGTAAGCTAATAGAGTAGACATTGAGAGTCACCTTCCTTTCTTAATAAGGAGAGGGCAGTTTCTTCATCGGTAATTAATGTATGAATGAACTTTCCTTTTAAGGCGCCGTAAATTGCAGCTATCTTTTCCGTACCGCCAGCTACACCAACGACATGTTTCATATTTTGAAGAACAGAGAGTGGTGTGCCGATAAGACGGTTATGATGGGGAAGTTCTAATTGTTTTCCGTCAGTATTATAAAATTGCCCTAAAATATCTCCAGCCCCGTGTTGACTACGTATATAAGTCATTTCACGTAGTGTTAATTTTTCTTCTTTCACAATTGTGGCGTCTTGAGATAAGCTGCCAATGCCAACTACTGCTGTATGAGCGAGTGAAGCGACGTGAAGCATATCTTTCACGCTCGGTTCAGATAGAATAATTTGCGTCATTTCGTTTGTAGATGTTAGAAAAGGGGTAGGAATAATATGAAGATCACCTTGCATGTAGTTTAAATAGCTTTGGTTTCTTGGAACATAGTGATTTACGCCTCCTGTAAGAGTAACGATTGAAAGATTCATAGAGCTATCAAAATGAATGTTTTCTAGCATTTTACTTATCGTCTCTCCCCAGCCAATCCCAAGTAAATCTCCTTGTTGCAGATGAGTTTCTAAATATTGTGCGGCAGCTTTTCCGAGTGAAAATGCATAATCTTCTGCTGGCGTTGGAATAACGAAAGCATCTTTTAGATGGAATTTTTTCATAAGGTCACGTTCGATGCTTAAACAGTGCAAACCAGTACCTTTTACGTGAAATGTGACGACACCTTCCGTCCGTGCTTTATCTAACAACCGAACGACTTTATTTCTTGAAATGTGAAGAAGTGAAGCAATTTCTTGCTGGGTTAATTGATCTTTATAATAGTACCAAGCTACTTTTGTTAACAAATTGTCTTCAAAGTTGAGCTGTGACATACTCTTCATCCCTTTCAACAATTGACCACTGCTTAAACATATGTGCTCGTTATTTTGTTTATTCCAGTTGAGGCGATAAATAGCCCAGTGAAAAAAGTGTTCTAGATATGAAAAAAGAAATATACAATGCTACAAAACAAGTAGAACAAAAAATCATTTTCTCAAAAAATGTTCTGCATAAAGGCAGGTGACAACATGTGGAGAGCGTGCCCTTATTACAAGTTACAAAGATGAGTAAATCATTTGCAGATCAACTCGTATTAAAAGAAGTCAATTTACAATTAGAGCGTGGAGATATATACGCTTTAGTTGGAGGAAATGGTGCCGGGAAATCAACGTTAATGAAAATATTAACGGGTTTGTATTCATACGATGCTGGCAAAATGTATGTGAAAGGGGAAATACAACAGTTTTCAAACACAGCAGAAGCACATCAACATGGCATATATTTAATACCACAAGAGCCACTCATCTTTCCGCATATGACAATTGAAGAGAACATTTGTATCGGAATGAAAGCGAAAAAGAAAGAACTTAGAAATAAAATTAATAAGTTGCTAGAAGGCTTAGGTTGGAACATTCAACTTCATGAGCTAGGGTTATCGTTATCCATTGCCCAGCAACAATTAGTAGAAATATTGAGGGGATTAATAAGAGAAGCTGAGATTCTTATTTTAGATGAGCCAACATCGACATTAACAACTCACGAAATTAAGAGTCTTTTTGTGTTGATGAAAAGTTTAAAAGAAAAAGGAATTGGCATGATTTACATTACGCATCGTTTTCCAGAAATCTTTGAAATTGCGAATAAAGTAGCGATTTTGCGTGACGGAATGATTGTAAGTCAAGGGGATGTATCAAGCTATACATATGACATGCTAATGGAGGGGTTATTACCGAAAGGTTATAAACTTGAGGAGAAGAAAGAAATCACGCAAGAAGAAATAGAGCATTCGGAAAAAGTATTAGATGTCACGAATGCGTCTAGTTATGCGTTTCAAAATGTATCATTAACTGTACACGCTGGAGAAGTTGTCGGGATTGCAGGTATCGTCGGATCAGGTAGGACTGAATTAGCTGAATCAATATTTGGATTAATGCCTTTGAAATCAGGTTCCGTTTTATTAGAGGGAAAATCCATTACGAAGTATTCGGTACATAAGCGAATAAAGGAAGGTATGGTGTATGTACCGGAGGACCGGGCAGGGAATGGCATTTTTTCAATTGCGTCTGTGAAAGAAAATATAACATCTGCATCTTTAAACAGTATGAGTAGCTTCTTTTTAAATAGCAAAAAAGAAAGCGCTTTATCTGAATTGTATATAAAACAGTTTAGAATTGTTGTCCCTCATATGAATGAAGAGCTGACGTCTTTATCAGGTGGGAACCAACAGAAGGTCGTGCTAGCGAAATATCTTGCATGTAATCCGAAAGTGATTATTCTTGATGAACCGACCCGTGGTATTGATGCGAAAGCAAGATTAGAAGTATACGAAACGATACAAAGTTTGAAGAGAAAGGGACTTGCGCTCATATTAATTTCTTCAGATATGGAAGAAATCGCTCAATTAGCGAATCGTGTTTATGTGATGAGAAACGGAGGATTCGTCTCTCGTTTGGAGAAGAAGGAAATTTGTATTGATGAAGTTACACGCCTTGCGTACGGAGGAAAGGGAGGTGTAACGGAGTGAACCGTTTATTTAAAATGCATGAGACGTCTATTATTATTTTATTACTTCTTTACATAGCCTTCGTTGGAGTAATGAATCCTAGTTTTGTTCAGTTTAGCTCTTTATCTTTAATTATGAAATCAAGCGTTATTTTAGTTATTTTGGCAATTGGTCAATCTTTCGTATTGTTTACGAAAAACATAGATGTATCAGTAGGATCTATTATGGGATTAAGCGCTGCGGTTTGCGGGATGTTGTTAACAGATGGATACAGTGCCTTTATTTCAATATTTGTGGCAATTATACTTGGTGCTCTTATTGGTATGGTAAATGGAATTGGCGTTACGAAATTTCGAGTGCCAGCTATCATTATGACATTAGGAATGCTCGGTATTATTAGAGGTGCAATGTTACTATTCACGGGCGGAAAGTGGATTGAAGATATTCCGAATGAGTATAAACAAATTTCTTCTATTATGATGTTAGGCATTCCGGTAACGGTATGGACCGTTCTTATCATATTACTACTACTATATTTCTTTTTAATGAAAGTACAAATTGGAAGATATTTTTATGCTGTCGGTGATAATGAAGATGGTGCAAGGCTTATTGGAATACATGTAGATAAAGTGAAAATATACGCGTTTATCATATCAGGCATAAGCGCTGGGCTCGCTGGATGTATATTCGTAATGAATATTGGATTCGTTCCAAATCAAACAGGTACAGGGATAGAATTGCAAGTTATCGCCGCTGCTGTTTTAGGTGGTATACATTTAAAAGGAGGAACAGGTTCTATATTTGGAGCGGCATTAGGTGCATTTTTTTTAGAAGTGATAAGCAGTTCACTCGTCTTTTTAAAAATACCTGCATTTTGGAATAGTGCTATTTCAGGATTTTTACTTTTACTCATCATCATATTAGATAGTGTCTTGAAAAAATGGAAGAAACTCCGGCAACTAGAAGAAAGAAGGGTGAATCTATGAGGGGAATACGTAGTTTATATAGATGGGAAGGGGTTCTTCTCATATTGCTTCTCGTAGAACTCATTCTCTTTAGTTTCATAAATAGTGATTTCTTAAACATTAGTAACCTCCTTTTTAGTATGAACGATTTCCTCATTATTTCAATCGCGGCTATTCCGATGACATTTGTCATTGTAACTGGCGGAATTGATGTATCAGTAGGATCTATTATGGGGCTTACTTCGATTCTTATCGGAGCACTTTGGATGAATGGCATGCCTATACTGTTGGCCGTTATCATTGCGCTCGTAATAAGTTGCATAGCGGGCGGATTAAATGGACTTATTATAAAAATGACAGATGTAGAACCTCTTGTCGTTACACTTGGAACGATGTTTTTATATGCAGGAATCGCCCTTGTTATTTCAGGTGGTTCGGGTGCAGCGGGCTATGAAGGAATAAGTGGTTTACCAGATTCGTATGTGCAAATGGCAAATGGTAGTTTTATCGGTATACCTAATCTATTATGGCTCCTTGTCATTTTAACGATAGTATTTACGATATTGTTTCACCGTACAACATATGGTCGCTACGCAAAATTAACTGGCGCAAATGAAAGTACGGCGAGATATTCCGGCATTCGAACGAAGAAAGTAGTAATTATTGCTTACGTACTTTCTGGGTTAGGAGGTGGATTAGGAGGAGCTTTCTTAACAGCTTATTTCGGTTCAGCTCGTGCAGATATTGGAAGTGAAACGATTTTGCCAGTAATTACGGCAGTTGTATTAGGCGGTACACTTATTACAGGCGGAAAAGGGAGTATTATTGGGACAGTACTAGCGAGTATTTTTATAGGACTCATGCAGTACGGTTTACAAATGACGGGCTTAACGAATGAACAATCTAATGTAGTAATAGGTATTATCCTTATTGTTTCTGTTATTATGAGACATTTTAAATTACAACGATTCACTACGGGGAAAAGAAGGAATTTGCATAAGGGGGAAATGTCATGAAGAGAAAACTGGGGATTTTTATTATTATGTGTATTTGTTTAATCGGTTTAATTGCTTGTTCTAGCCAAACAGCGGACAAGAAAAAAGCAGATGATGTGAAATTTGCATTCATTCCGAAATTAACGGGAGTTGGCTTCTTTACATCAGGCGGTGAAGGTGCAAAAGAGATGGGAGATAAGTTAGGTGTACAAGTGAAATATGATGGACCTTCTGAAGCGAGCGTATCAGGGCAAGTAAAATATATAAACAATTTTATTAATCAAAACTACGATGCAATTATGGTTTCATCTACGTCAGTTGATGGTCTCTCGCAATCATTACAACGTGCAAAGAAAAAGGGGATGACCGTATTAACGTGGGATTCTGATGTGAATCCGAAAGACCGTTCGTTTTATATTAGCCAAGGTACACCAGACCAACTAGCAAAGTTATTAATAGAAATGACATCTAAGCAAATTGGAGATAAAGGGAAGGTCGCATTCTTTTATTCAAGCCCGACTGTAACAGATCAAAATCAATGGGTAACGAAGGCGAAAGAGATTATTAAAGAAAAATATCCGAATTGGGAAATTGTAACGACGCAATACGGTGAAAATAATGCGCAAAAATCTTTATCGGTAGGGGAGAGTATTTTAAAAACTTATCCAGATATTAACGCAGTAATATGTCCAGATGCAACAGCACTACCAGCAATGGCGCAAGCAGCTGAGAATTTGAAAATGGATAAGAAAGTAGTCGTAACGGGATTTTCGACACCGAACGTTATGCGTGATTATGTAAAACGAGGAACAGTACAACAATTTGGATTATGGGATGTAAAACAACAAGGTGCCCTCGCAACGTATGTTGCAAATGAAATTGTTGTAAAAGGGAAGAAGTTAAAAGTCGGGGATAGCTTTGAAGTAAAAGGAATCGGAAAAGTGAAAGTAGAGCCGAACTCTATTCAAGGGTATGATTATGAGGCAGAAGGAAATGGTATTATCGTATTACCTGAACGAGTTGTATTTACGAAGGATAATATTGATAAGTATACTTTCTAGTAGAAAATAAAAACGTCCGAATATATCGGACGTTTTTATTATGTCGTTTTTTTAATCTATTCATTAATTGTGAACAGCTTCTTTTTCATTTAACCCAAGTGTGCGTCCTGTTGAAGCGTGAAGCTCTTGGAACAGTCTTGGATTTTCCGTAAGTGACACGCCGTAAGAAGGGACCATTTCTTTTATCTTTGGCTCCCATTCTAGTATACGTTCTGGGAAGCATTTTTCTAATACTTCAAGCATAACGTGAACAGCAGTAGAAGCACCTGGAGAAGCGCCAAGTAACGCAGCGATTGATCCGTCATTTGCACTAACAACTTCCGTACCAAATTGAAGTGTTCCTTTCCCACCTGCATCAGTATCTTTAATTACCTGCACACGTTGTCCAGCAACGACAGTATCCCAATCTTCACTTTTAGCGTTCGGAATAAACTCACGTAATTCTTCCATACGCTTTTCGTGTGATAACATAACTTGTTGGATTAAGTATTTTGTTAATCCCATTTCTTTTACACCGGCTGCTAACATCGTTAAGACGTTATTCGGTTTTACAGAACCAATTAAATCAAGGTTTGAGCCAGTTTTTAAGAATTTAGGTGAGAAACCTGCAAATGGTCCAAACAGTAAAGCTTTTTTGTTGTCTATATATCTTGTATCAAGGTGAGGTACAGACATTGGCGGAGCACCAACTTTAGCTTTTCCGTATACTTTTGCATGATGCTGCTCTACAATTTTTTGGTTTTTACATACCATAAATAGTCCACTTACTGGGAATCCTCCAATATGTTTTGACTCAGGAATACCAGTCTTCTGAAGTAGAGGTAGGCTACCGCCACCGCCGCCGATAAAGACGAATTTTGCAGTATGGTGTTCGATTTTACCACTATTCATATCATGTACTTTTACTTCCCACAAACCGTTCTTCGCACGTTTAATATTTTCGACACTATGTTTGTAGTTAAGCTCCACATTTTTAGTTTTTAAGTAATCAAATAACATACGTGTTAGCGCACCAAAGTTAACATCTGTTCCAGAATCAATTTTTGTTGCAGCCATAGGTTCATTAGAATTACGACCTTCCATAATGAGTGGAAGCCATTTTTTTAATGTGTCAGGTGCATCAGAAAATTCCATTCCTTGGAATAGAGCGTTTTTTGAAAGCGCTTCAAAACGTTTTTTTAGAAACTCTACATTTTTTTCCCCTTGCACCAAACTCATATGAGGTAGTGGCATAATAAAATCTTGTGGATTACGAATTAAGTTTCTTTTTACAAGATAAGCCCAAAATTGTCTTGAAAGTTGAAATTGCTCATTTACTTTTACAGCTTTACCAATATCTATAGACCCGTCAGATTTTTCGGATGTATAGTTAAGCTCACATAGCGCAGAATGTCCTGTACCAGCATTATTCCATTCGTTAGAACTTTCTTCTCCGGCATTAGCGAGTTTTTCAAATACTTTAATTTCCCATTCAGGTGCCAATTCTTTAAGTAATGATCCTAACGTTGCGCTCATAATTCCTGCGCCAATTAAGATAACGTCTGTTTTTTGCTGCATGTTGCTCATGATAATCTCTCCATCCCCTATATTGGCAAAAAAGAGTAGGTGTTTTTATATCTAAGCCGTAAAAAGAAAACACCGCCTAGGCCCCACCTAGGTATTTACCTTTTTTGTCTCAATTATATAACCATCTCATAGTCTATTATAATAATTAATAGACTAAAATATCTAGTGTTATCTGATAATTTTAAACTATTTAACGTTTTATTTCATAGAATTCTTCTGTCATAAGGATAAAAAGCATAGTAGTAAAGCGGAATTTGGAGAAGAATTCCATTTTGATGTTATCTCAAAAAAACTTCTATTTTTATGTTTTATCTTTGAAAACTAGTAAAATTCTATTTTTGTAACATCTAATTTGAAAAAATAGAGTAAATAACAAATAAATGATAAGATTATTCTGAAAAAAATAAGGAGGGATACCAATGCTTACAAAAGAACAAGTCGCAAACTTATTTTGAAATTTTTCTGTGAATGAATGTAAAGGATCTAGTGACTTATACGAATATTTATCAATAAAAATTTCTGAAGATGAGGAAGTTCTTACGTTAGCTTCCTACGCACAACCTGGTCAACCAGTCCCAAACTTATTATTAGGTGCAGTCCATTATTTATTGTTAAAAGGAAAAGAGCACAGTTTAAAAAACTATTATCAAAGTTTAGTTGAAAATGCTGATATAAATTTTGAAAATGCCTTTTACCAATTTAAAGATTTTTGCCATGTATATCGAGAAGAAATTATCTCTTTATTACAACCGAAACTTGTTCAAACGAATGAAGTAAGACGATGTGCCTATTTATATCCAAGTTTCTGTTACATATTTAATAAAGTGAACAAACCATTGGCGTTAATAGAAATTGGTACAAGTGCGGGATTACAACTATTTTGGGATCAATATCGTTATTCATATGGAACGGAAGAAATGTATGGAAATAGACAATCAAATGTTCATTTACAATCAGAAATAAAAGGGGAGAAGAAGCCCTCCTTTTTAGAACAAAGTCCACCTGTTATGGAAAGAATCGGACTAGATTTACATGTGAATAATTTAAATGATGAAGAAGATTATTTATGGTTACGCGCGCTTATTTGGCCAGAACATAAAGAAAGACTTGAACTATTCTATCAAGCAGCAACGCTTGTAAAAGAAAAATCAGTACAATTAATTGAAGGGGACGGTGTAGCACTTCTTCCAGCCATTGCAAATCAAATAAGGGAAGATGCTGTAATCTGCATTTTCCATACACACGTCGCAAATCAAATACCTGAAAATGTAAAACATAAGCTAGAAAAACAAATTAAAGAAATAGGTGCAAAACGTGATGTATTCCACCTATATAACAACATGTGGGACCGTGACCTTCATATTGATTATTATATTAACGGAAACGAATATTGTGAAACTGTTGGGGAAACGGAAGGGCATGGGAGATGGTTTAGTTGGGGGCTTGGGGATAAGCCGCTTTGTTAATGTAATCCTATATAGGATGGGGCCATTTTGTTTTAAAATTAATTTTTTTGATTAATATGATAATAATTTATGATAACTTGTATATAAGGATAAAATAAAAAGGATGATAAGCATGCAAAAGAGACCAGAGGCAAATGAATATAACCCGTATTATTCAACGTACATAAACTTAATACCAGATGGAGATATCATACATATTCTAGAGCAACAAATGAAGGAAACGAATCTTTTATTGAAGGATATTTCTGATAGTGAGGGACATTTTAGATATGCTCCTAATAAATGGAGTATCAAAGAAGTAATCGGTCATATTGCGGATACTGAACGTATCATGGCGTATCGATTGCTTTCCATAGCAAGAGGCGAGACAGCAGAACTTCCTGGATATAACGATGATATGTATGTTCTTAGAGCAGCTTTTGATAAGCAATCTATGCAAGATCTTCTTGAGAATTTAATAGTTGTTCGCCAATCTACTATGCATTTGCTTAAAAGTTTAGATAAAGAAGCTTGGTTACAAAGGGGAATTGCGAACAATTCTGAAGTCACGGTTCTTGCATTAGCAAACATAATTGCTGGTCATGAGCTTCATCATCGTCAACTTGTAAAAGAACGTTATTTGGGTTCTAAGGCATATCCAGCATGTTAAAATATGAAAATAAAAAGAGAATGATTCATAGGGAATTTCTGAATTATTCTCTTTTTATTTTTCTGCGTATCAGTGGAATTATAAATGTTTTTTTACAAGGTCTATTCCTTCTCGTTGATGCTAATAGGGGGCACTATACATGCCCATCAAGCTAAGGGTGGGTATTGGGGTTTGTGTAGCAATGGAACCAAATCACGCAATAAGCATTAGCGAACATTAGAAATAGTAAAAATGCCACTTTTTCCTGTTAAAACGAGGTGATTTTAAATTTCAAATTCTTCTTTTACAACAGTCGCTAGTCCATCAATTGATTTACGTAAATCTGTTTCCCCTTGTGCAAGATATACTTTTTATATTGTGATTTCTGACAGCTTATTTATTAGTAAATTCATCGGGAGTCCAAGTAGCGATTTCATTTCCAGGTGCAGCAACTACAAACCAATCCTCAAATTGGACCCCAGCTTGCCAGCATTCATAGTGATCATGAAAACCATTTACAAACATGATTTGCCCATTTTTAAATGTAATAATTAAATGCGGAGTTGCCTTACCTAGTTGTATGTCTGTAACTTTTTTTCTTCTCATTTCAAATATTATCTTATATTCTTCTTCCTCAGTATAATCGTCAAATTCACCCTCATTAGATGGATATTTTTCAGGTGGAGTATGAAATAAACACCATTTCGATTCGATGTTGACATATAATTGCCCGTCATAATCAACGGTGGCTTCAAAATCTGTAAAATGAATCTTTATAGTTGCTGGAGAAATACCAAATTGCAATCCATCAACTTGTGCTCCTATGAAGAGATGTTTTAATACATTTTCAGCATAAAGTTTGTCTTCTTTGTTCATTATACGAATCCTCCTTTCTGTAAAATATACAGCATGTCTTTATTGTAATAAATAAATTTTTATGTAAAATGAACCTTTTGTGAGAAACGGGCGAATATAGTGTGAAAGATCATGAGAGGGTAACGTAATTTTGGATGAAGTAGAATTAAAAGAATGGCTGAATAAAATGGAGTCTGGAGACCAAGAAGCCTTTCGAGTTATTTATAAATTAACAAGTAAAGATATTTATAGACAGTAGTATTTTTATTAGGGAATCAAAAGCAAGATGTCAAAATTGATGAATGTACAGCTTGTTAAATAGTTCAATATTTTTGATTTTTCTATGGCTGCATAAGTATGATGTTTGTAGGAGGGGATCATATGAGTATACACAAAAAAATCATAGCGATTTCAGGAAGTATTAGGGAAGGATCATCCAACACAAACATATTAAAAACTTTAGCAGCATTTATTCCAGAAGGTATAGATTACACTATTTATAATGGGATAGAGGAACTACCTCATTTTAATCCGGATGTAGATCGAGTTGGAGCACCGGTTGTTGTTGAAGAATTTCGAAAGACATTAAGTGAAGCACATGCACTTATTATTTGTACACCAGAGTATGCAAAAAGTATTCCAGGAGTTTTGAAGAATGCTTTAGAATGGCTTGTTTCATCAGCGGAACTTTATAAAAAGCCAGTGGCTATTATAACAGCTTCACCATCAATTGCGGGAGGGGATAAAGCCCATGAATCTTTATTACTTACACTAGGTATGCTAGATACAATTGTCGTTCAAAATGGCTCGTTATTAATCCCATCTGTGCGAACTAAATTTAGTGATGATGCAAAAGTAACAGATGAGGATACAAAGAAAGCTCTTATCTCTTTAGTTCAAAGTGTAGTAGACGAGATAAAGAAATAGTGATTTAGTTCGTATTAAGGTGAAAATGGGACTTTTATAATAAAAAAAGATAAAGGCAATGCTACGGTTAGTTCAAATGTAGCATTGCCTTTTTATATAGTTAAATATATGTACTCAAAATCTCCCCAGGCAATCCATCAATCTCGCAAACTTTTTCAGATGTAAAACCAACGTTTAGTAAAATCTTCCGAGAGGGGGTATTGCTCGGATCGATAATTGCTTTTAGTACGTTTACATCTGTCTGCTTCGCTATTTCAATTAATTCTCTTGCAATATAACTACCATATCTTTTTCCCCAGTGCTCTGGCAAAATCATATACCCAATTTCAGCTTCTTTTACATTATCCTCATTTACCGTAACATGTCCAAGGCCGATAAATTCATTTGTTGCACTGTCATAAACTTTATAAGACCCAAACAGTTTATGCTTTTCATTGCGCCTTAACAATTTTTCATAGTCGTTTTGTGCCTCTTCTAGCGGAATAGCACGCTCTGTAATTTGTGCCATCACTCTTTCATTTGATACGAGCTGGAAATATGGATTAAAATCTGTTGCTTCAAATTTTTTGAAATGTAGTTTATGCATCGGATTCCTCCAAACGAATTTTTAATTGTTCTTCAGAAAAGATAAACGATTGTTAAATAGTGATTTCTATTTGATTGCCTTCCGGATCACTAATTACACTTTCGTAATAGCCATCTCCAGTGAAACGTGGTCCATTTAATAAAGGATAACCCTCATCTTTTAATGTTGAAGTTAATTCATTTACACGTTCTTCACTTCCAACTGAGAATGCCATATGTGCATAGCCAGTTATATTAAGATTAGGCTCATTTTCAATACCTTTTTTACGCATAAGTTCAATCCTCGCTCCAGATTCGAACGTAATAAAATAAGATTCAAAGTGTTTCGCTTCATTATGATATAAAGAGTTTGCTTTACCGTTAAAGTGCTTTGTATAGAAAGTACGCATTAATTCTAAATCATTTACCCAAATTGCTATATGTTCGATTTTCATTCGTTTCACCAATCCTATCTTTATGTAAATTTTAAAATATGTACTCTGTAATAATTAGCGAAATTCAACAACACTAATTAGATGTTCACTTTATTAAATTTGCATGCATATTGCAAGAAATAAGAATGGACGTTAGGAAAAAGCGGATTGTAATGAAAAAATTTTATTAATGGTATTAGATAATTTTTAAGTCATAACATGCATACAATGTCTAATTAAGTGAATTACGTACGTCAAAATTTCAAATAAGGAGGGACATTTGTGGGGCAATTTGAACAAATGGTGATTGCCGGTATTTCCATGTCTTTTATACTGTCTATTATGATATTAGGGTCTACATATTATAATCCTCGCCTTTGGTTAAATGATTATCCGAAAGATATTCAAAAAGTAGTTTTGCCAAAATCGATAAATGAAAAAAAACAAACGTTTTATTTCGGAATTATTTACAATATTATTCTCTTCGGAACGCCTTTAGTTTCTACATATATACTACATCACCATGGGAAATTATTGTATATTGAAGCCTATTTACATACTTTTGGGATTGTAATGATTTTCAATTTAGTAGATTTATTAATAATCGATTGGCTTATATTTTGCTGGATTACTCCGAGGTTTGTTGTTATTCCTAGTACTGAGGGAATGAAAGGATATAAAGACTATAAGTTTCACTTAAGAGTTGCAATAGCTGGAACGCCATTTTTAGCAATTGTAAGTTTATTTTTGGCAGGAATTGCGACAACTATCTAGTGTGAAGTAGAAGGTCATGAAGAGTTTATAGAAGATAAGTAGATTTATAATGTATAGAATTAGAAATGAAAATTTGATAATATTGGAGTGGGAAGTTTTAAAAACAGTATATTAAGTGGTATTAATATACTGTTACAAATGTTTTGATACTCTGTGGAATTCCCTAATTTTATGGAAGCATTTGATAGAACTCAAAAAAACGCAATGGAGGCTAATATGAAAAAAATAATTGGCGCAGCAACAGCAACAGTTCTTGGATTGGGGGCTTTTACCACATCTGCTATCGCAGAAACTATCGTAACAGCGGATGTACTCAACGTACGTGAAAAGCCAACTACGGAATCAAAAGTTGTCGAAAAAGTAAAAGAAGGACAAAAGTTAAAGGTCATACATACTGAAGAAGGATGGTCAAAAATTGAGTTAAATGGTAAAGAAGTATTTGTAAGTTCGGAGTTTACAAAAGATATTTACCATGTAACAGCAAACCTATTAAATGTACGTACTGAAGCAAACACAGAATCAGAAATTCTTGGCAGACTGAAACAAGATGATGTAATTGAATCAACACATCAAGTAAAAGATGGATGGCTGCAATTTGAGTATAAAGGAAAAACAGCTTATGCAAATGTTTCTTTCCTATCAAGTACAGCACCAATTGAAAAGAAAGCTGAAGAGAAAACGAAGCGAGTAGCGAAAGTACAAAAAGCAGTTAAAGCAAAGGAAGAAGTAAAAACGCATAAAGAAGCAAAAGTACAAGAAATAGCAAAAGCGAAAGAAACAACAAAAGAGCAGAAAGAAGTGAAGGTAAAAGAAATAGCAAAGCCTAAAGAAGAAGCGAAAGTAACAGAGAGAGTAAAAGTTAAGGAAGAAACGAAAGCAGAAGAAATAGTAAAGCCTAAAGAAGAAGCAAAAGTAAAAGAAATAGAAAAAGAAGAAGCGAAAGCGCAAGAAATAGCAAAGGCTAAGGAAGAAGCAAAAGCACAAGAAATAGCAAAGGCTAAGGAAGAAGCAAAAGCACAAGAAATAGCAAAAGCTAAGGAAGAAGCAAAAGCACAAGAAATAGCAAAAGCTAAGGAAGAAGCAAAAGCACAAGAAATAGCAAAAGCTAAGGAAGAAGCAAAAGCACGAGAAATAGAAAAAGCAAAAGAAGAAGCAAAAGCGCAGGAAATAGCAAAGGCTAAGAAAGAAGCGCAAGCAAAAGAAGCAACAAAGACACAAGAAGTATCTAAAAATAACACACAGTCTGCTAAACGTGAATTAACGGTAGTAGCGACAGCATATACTGCTGATCCAAGTGAAAATGGTACATATGGTGGACGCGTTTTAACTGCGATGGGTCATGATTTAACGGCAAATCCTAATATGAGAATTATCGCAGTAGATCCGAAGGTAATCCCATTAGGATCTAAAGTATGGGTAGAAGGTTATGGAGAAGCTATTGCTGGTGATACTGGTAGTGCTATTAAAGGAAATCGTATTGATGTTTTAATGGGTTCAAAAAGTAAAGCTATGAACTGGGGAAGACAAACTGTTAAAGTAAAAGTTTTATAATAATGGTTATCCAAATAGAAGTCAGTTCTCTTTATTGAGACTGGCTTTTATTTTTTACCTTAATGCGATTCATTGGAAAAATTTGAAGGATATGTAAAAGGGTGAAACCTTAATTTTGCTGCTGAGTACCGTGAGCAGTAAAAGTAACCCTATTGAATTATATAATCCTTATTTGTATTTCTGACAACCATATTGTTCTTCTATCACTATTAAAATACAATTAGATAAATAGTCATAAAATAGTAATTGTTTTATTTGGTCTTATACTAGGGTTTATAACGTTCCAAATCCCTATAGTGTCAGAATGGATACAGAACTCAGTCTTCTTGTAAATTGTTATTATTTTATTATCGTATTCATACTAAAAAGATAACGGTGATAAGAATGAGAAAAATGATGATTAGCAACAATAAAAAATGTTTTATGTACCGAAAGTTATTAAAAGATTAGTATCGAGGATTACCTTTATAAGCGAGAAGAGGATAGAATATGACAATGGAATTATATGGCGAACATTGGGATGGAATAAAAGGGTATAGAGTAATGGAAGGGAAAGATTCATATAATCATTATTTCGGTGGTCAAGATTGTGAAGTACCATTGTGTAAGTTATGCGGTGAGAAAATGCATCAAATTTTTTGTTTTGATTTGAAAGATGAGAAACTTGCTGAACTTAAAAATGCTGAATTGATTGTATTACCATTTATCTCTTGCTTGAATTGTGCGATGGTGTGGGAGCCGCAATATTTTCAATTAAGTAATGGGGGCAAAGCGGTACAAATAATAAAACAAGACAATACGGAAGAGTGGATTATGGAAGCTGAGTATAAGCTACCGGTCAATCTTCCAAAAACTAATGTAAAGCTAACGAATATGAAAAATGAAGATATACCTACTGATGAAGATAGTTACTGGGAAGCTTTTGACTTATTCGGTTCGGAATATATATGTAGATTGTTAGGAGCGCCTTTATACGATGAAGTTCCAGAAGATTTGGGATGTCCAGCTTGTTCTAAAGAGATGAAATATGTTGCTACAATTACACAAGATCTTGAAGAACGGGAACTTATTTCAGTAGTTGATTTTCAGTTTGGGGAAATGAATATATATTATTACTTATGTAAAGATTGTTCCGTTATGAAAACTGAAATACAAGGAACATAATAAAATAAGACTGACAAATGATTCAGTCTTATTTTTGTTGTGTAACGTCATTAAGAATAGTGTGAAATACATCTTTTTGCGTGAAATCATCTGTAAATACAGTTTCTCTAGCAACTTCAATTGTATCGTGAGGATTATACCATTTCCGTAATGCATCCTCACCAAATTCATGCCTTTTTCCCCTTGTGTTATGGCGTCTAATTGTTTCCTCTAATGATAAATCGAAGTAATATGTAAACGTATTTTCATCAAAAAAATGTATTAATTCTTTCAGCATATCACCGTATCTACGACTGCTCAGTATACCTTCTAAAATAACAAATTCACATTTTCCTTTTCCGTACTTCGTAATTTCAAATAATAAATCATGAGATAAGTTACCTATTGTATCGTGAACTTTTAGCATATCTCTGCGCACAACGTCTTGTGAGATTAGAAGTGTTCCTTGCCCGAAATGTTCTTGCATTTCCTTTGCGATTGTTGTTTTGCCACTTGCGGAGTTTCCACGAAGAATGATTAATGTCGATTTCAAAGTCTCATCTCCTATGTGTTTTTATTAGACAATTTTCAGTAGGGCTATACTAGATTTTTAGAATAAACTCGTTTACAGAGCTTATTTTAGCTTTGTAAACGAGTGGTGTTATGCGAAGAGTTATTGTACGAATGTATTTTGTCCAGATGCAATTTTCCACGTATCTTTTTCTTTAACCATAACATACATAGCGAGGCTACTTTGTTCATTTTCTATTATCGTTCCTTCAGAAGTTGTTGGATATTGTTTAATGTGTACGATAGCTACATCGGAACGTATGAAATGAATGTCTTCAATTTCATACTGTGCATAAGAGTTGTGAAGTGGTCCTGCTAAAAGAATTTTGTGAGCTTCATTGATTTGTTTCCAGCCCGAGAGGCGAATTCCTAAGACATTTACCCATGAAGCGTGTAATGTAAAGTGACGATCAAGTTCATCGGCATCATGTTTATTGAATGCAGCTTCAACTTCATGAATGGTTTGTTCAATGTGCTTTATCCCTAATTGTAATTCTTCTTTGGAATTATAGTATTTAGTCATGTGAATTCCTCCAATTTATTGTTTATTACTTTTATTTTATTACGGGAAAATCACATTATCCTCCAACGATAGTAGTATTTATTTTAATTAAAATATAGGCGGAAGTATGATTTGTAGTAAGGGGAATAAAATGAATTTTTCGGTAATTGAATAAGGTTAAGTATATAATCAATGTAATGGATCATAAAGAGGGATGTTAAATAGAGTAAGTAACAAAAAAGTCTCAGTCTTTTTGGAAGCGAGACTGGGTATGCACTCTTTTTGCATTTCTTGTTATGCAATTCATACTTTTCTTCTGTGAATTAAACTCATGGTGGTCTCCGAAATTTAGTGAAGGGGGGTTATTTGAAAGAATTATGAACTCACAGTTCTTTACAGAAACATTTGCTCCGTATAAAACTTCACAATTTAACTTGTATACAGTATTTTTTTATCATTGCATTACTACTATATGCGCATTAATAGGCACAATTAAAGATTTAACATCAAGGGAAAATACAAAGATTTAAGCTATTAACAAAGAGGTGTAATATGCTATTTCAAAAAGAAAATTTATCGGTTAGATACGTAATAAAAAACGATGCACCTATCATTTCAAAATGGCTAACAGACCCAGAAGTCCTGCAGTATTACGAAGGACGAGATAATCCGCAATCTGTAGAAAAGGTGCTTGATCATTTTATACATCATCCAAACGGTCATGAAAAAAGATGTTTAATAGAATTTGATGCCGTTCCAATCGGTTACATTCAAATGTATCCTGTTGATTCTGAATGGAAAGCTTTATATGGATATGAAGAATCACAAAATATATGGGGCATGGACCAATTCATCGGTGAGCCAGTGTATTGGGGAAAAGGAATTGGCACAAAACTTGTTCAATCAGCAAGTGCATACATTATGGAGAGTTTAGGAGCAGAAGCGATAGCGATGGATCCTAGAGTAAATAATGAACGTGCGATAAAGTGTTATGAAAAATGCGGATTTAAAAAAGTGAAGGCTTTAAAGGAACATGAATTGCATGAGGGGAAATTAGAAGATTGTTGGATGATGGAATATAAACAATTATAATGATTTATGAAAGGGCTTATACAAACAAAGGGAGCTGTGTGAGATGAAAAAAGCATTAATAGTTATTGATGTGCAAGCTGGTATGTATACAGCGGGAATGCCAGTATATAATGTGGAAAGGTTTTTACAAACATTACAAGAACTTATTGGGGCATGTCGTTCAAATGATATTCCAGTTATTTATGTACAACATAACGGGCCGAAAGATCATCCTTTGGAAAAAGGTACAGATGGTTGGAAAGTGCATGCGGCAATCGCACCACAAGAGGGTGATAGTATCGTTGAAAAGACGACACCAGATTCATTCTATAAGACAAACTTAAACGAAGTGTTACAAGAAAAAGGAATTGAGCACGTAATAATTTCAGGAATGCAAACAGAGTACTGCGTGGACACGACAACGCGCAGAGCATGTAGTGAAGGGTACAAAGTAACGTTAGTGAGTGATGCGCATAGTACGTTTGATACTGATGTATTACGTGCTGAAGATATTGTGAAGCATCATAACGTAGTGTTTGGAGCATTTGCGGATGTTGTTGCATTTAAAGATTTGAAAGTGGAAGCGTAAGTGGGAAAGTGGCTGTCTCTAAAAGAGTGGCCGCTTTTTTATTTGAAAACAAGTTGTCGAAGTGAGTCGATAAAACGATTTCAAATAAAAAAATGCCGGAAAATTTCGATTTACGGTCGATATAGATTGAGAGAATCATTTGCTACGTGTTGATTAATCCAAATACATAAAGCGACCAAATCCCGAGCACCGTACTTACTTTTACGTTTTACGAAACCCGTCTCCTGCGCGAGCTGTTGAAGGATGTTTGGAGATAGAAATCACTGTAGTTTTTCAGCGAATAAATGAAACTCATCTTGAATCGATAGAGTCATACAAAACACCATTCTTTCTGTATATTTCTAAAAAAATAGCATCTTTTTTGATTATATGCATACAAATTAATCTTAGCTTGATAGCGATGTGGTGCTATCCCTTGAAGAAAAAATTCACTA
The DNA here is from genome assembly GCF_038007445.1 of Bacillus sp. FSL P2-0099. Taxonomy (NCBI): domain Bacteria; kingdom Bacillati; phylum Bacillota; class Bacilli; order Caryophanales; family Bacillaceae; genus Bacillus; species Bacillus sp. FSL P2-0099. Next base: position 2,900,497 of record NZ_JBBOXE010000001.1, on the reverse strand, counting down.
TCACAATCCGTATAATTAGTGTTTTGCACTTCTCTACTAAATACACATCTACAAATTAGACATTCCCCTGTTCCTATACTTTATTATGACTCCTTAGGCAGTTTTATCTGTTTTAAATACCCAGTGTAGAAGAGTGAGTTGATAATCTGGTATCATCAACTCAAAAATTTTGCCTATAAAAGGGGCGGCAATTAGTGTACCGATTCTAATTGAGCCTAATGATTGAATGAAAATTACACATATTGTACCAGCCACACAAATATTTATTAAATCGCTTGAAATTTTGGCTTTACCGAATTTTAAATTAAATTTTTCACTAATTGCATAAGTTAACGCATCGTACGGCATTAATGGGAGTTTCGCTGGTGTATAGCCCATATAAAAAGCTCACTTCTCATATAAAAATAGATGAGGAGTGTTTTTTTTATTATGAATAATGACAGATTATAATAATTAGAGTTATAAGAGATGTGATTTTTAGTATATTTTTCTCTGTTGGTGTATATATGTTGTTTTTATTCTTTTTGGATTTCAAATGAAATTTCTTTAGCTGCTTCTAAAGCTATTTTTTTCGCTTCTGTTTTAAAATTGGCTGCTGCTAAAACGTATCCACATCGATGTCCCATTGATGAAGGTGGTTTTAAGATAGTTCCTTTTTTAGGTTTTATATAAACTTTCTCTACACCACGATATTTAGAACTACGGTTTTTCCCTGTAACTCGAATTAGCTTTCCTTTAGATTTAACTGTTAGGTAATGAGCGTACACATATTTATAATGTTTTTTATTTAGTGAAGGTTTATTTCCTAACATTAACTGAATAGTCTCTTGCACTAAGTTGATTCCATGTCCAATTTCAATTATGTCATTCATTGCTCCACCTGATATTCTGGGATTTATCTCAATTAATTTCCAAATATCTTTTATTCTCCGGAGTTCTAGATGACACGCTCCATTTTTCATATTAAAAGCCTGAATAACAGAATTAACTGCATTGAAAAGACTATTATATAGTCTTTTGTCTACCTGTCCTAGTAAAGAATAACCAGTAACAATAAAGCGTTCAAAAAGTGTAATTTCTTGTTCAATTACTGCTATAATATGGACTTTTCCATCTTGAACTAAAATTTCAACTAAGTACTGAGGTCCATCTATATATTCTTCAAGTAGAATTTCTTCATTAGGTAGTTTTTTTAAAAGACTTTGTATAGATAAGATTAATTGATCTTTATTTTTTACTAATAATACATCTTTGGATCCTGTTGATTTAGGGGATTTTACAATAAGAGGGAAATTCATCTCTTTAGTTTTTTCAAGAAAAGATGATAATGATTCTGTTGGTTTGTAAATTAAATATTTGAGTGAGATTGGTAATTCTTTAAGTACATTACGAGTTAATATTTTGTTTTCCATACGATAGATAGCTTTAGTAGATACAGTATGTGAGTTTGAGCAAAATTTTTCTGATAAACGCGCAGCCACATAAACATAAGGGTCAATAAAACTAAATATCCCTTTTATGTTTTTTCCTGATTTATTTAATTTTTCAATTGTTGTAATCATATTATCATAATCATGTATATCAGTGAAAATCATCTGATGTACATCAGGGAATATAGTGCGTTCATTAATAAATTTTGTTTTTTTAGTTAATAAAACAGTAAAGAAATTAAGTTTTTCAGCTGCTTTGATTGCTTCCCTACTTGATCCAGATTTATTTGTTTCAATGAAAACGATAGTATCCATTTTATGTCACCTTAACCTTTATCATTTATCATTTTATAAAACCTGAGGTTTATTATTTCTATAGGTAGAATATTAAAATGAGGTTAAGCTTGTTCTGGATTTTTCGAAAAATGGTTGAATGAGGGAGAACATGAATATATATATTATGAATTTGATATTTGTTTTGAAAAAAATCTTTAGAAAGAAGGGAAGAAGAACTAACATGACTATAATTGGTATGCTTCATCATCGGAAAGATCCGAATGACGTAAAGAAAGCATATACTTACGCTGCTGTAGCTAAAGCTGAAGGTGTGGACTTTTTTTATTTTACTTTAGGGAAAGTAAATTTAGAAACGAAGAAGATTTTAGGTAAAACTTATGAAAATGGTAAATGGATGGAACAAGAATTTTCTTTTCCAGATGTTATTTACAATGCAAGTGTTCATGTTAGTGATAAAAATCAGCAAATCTATGATTATCTACATGAAAAAGTTCCTTTTACAAGTCATTCAATTGGAAATAAATTAAGTGTATATAACAGAATAAATAGAGCGAAAAAATTTAAGCAATATCTTATTCCTTTTTATGAATTAAATGATGTTAATAAGTTTTTTGACATGATTAATCGTTATGAAAAACTTATTATTAAACCTATTTCTGGACATCAAGGTAGTGGTATTGTTTTCATTGAAAAAAATGGGATGAATTACAGTATGAATGAGTCAGAACAAATTTCATCTATTAATAAAAAACAATTACGGAGCTTTATATCTGATAAGATTCAAGAGCAAGGCTACATAATTCAACAGTTTATTTCATGTCAAATGAAATCTGGTCATGTTTATGATTTTCGATTGCATGTTCAAAGAAATGGGGAAGGCAGGTGGGTTGTTACTTCTATATTCCCGAGAATAGGTCCATTAGGAAGTATTGTATCAAATATGGCTAAGGGTGGTTATAGTACTTATTTAGATGTTTTTTTAAAAGCGGAGTTTGATAACGATTGGTATAATATTAAAAGGTATTTAGAACGATTTGCAGTAACTTTTTCTAACCATTTTAATTCTTTATTTAGGGATGTATTATTTGATGAGTTAGGAATTGATGTAGGGATTGATAAAGATCAAAAATTGTGGTTATTTGAGGTGAATTGGAGACCAGGGGTACCTAATATATTTAATCTTGAACTAGATGTAGCTAGAAATTTAATTCACTATGCTAGATATTTGGCTGATAAATCTAAATAAGAAAAGGAAATAGAAAAATATAATCAAACCTAGAAACCTTTATATACCAATGTTTCTACTAATCTCTCTTTCTATATCTCCTATAAGTTTTTTCGCCATGCATCAAAATTTGGCGGATGCTGGACTGTCGCCAAGCCAACGTACCTAATACGAGGAAAATACCGGAACCTGGTAATACATCTTTCATTGTGGGCGGGGGCACATATTTATAAAAAAAATACGCTTGTCCAATCCATTATCATTCTCCAGTCATTTAATATTACAAAGGGGGGAGAATATGGAAAACAATGAAAAAATCACGTTTCGATTTGTAAAAAAAGATGGAGAAGAAATTAATTTGGGAAATCTTGCTGATAAACGAAAAATTGTCATTGTCATTAATAATCAGATTACATTTGCACCGAATACAACACAAATTGCCAGTGGAGCCGGACAAAATAGTGCAGCAGGAAGTAATGCAGCAATCGATTCATCGAATACTCGACAGCAAGAAACGGTGGGCGCTGGAGGCGAAGCCATAAATAAGGGAATTAGTGGGGACCAGATTGAGTCGCATAAAATGAAAAAAGAAACTTCGGATGAAGAGGTGGAATTTGTACTTATCGTCAATAATCAAATTAATAAAACCCGTAAGGAACAGGCTGGTGCTACTCAAGTGGCAAGTGGTGGTGGAGAAGACAGTGCAGCGGGAACCAATGCTGCCATCGAAAGTTCTAATACTAAACAGCAACATGCAGTGGGAGGCGGAACGGATAGTTCGGCAGAAAATGCAGGTGAAGAAGGCGACCAAATAGAAAAATGCGATTAAAGAAAAGGGCAGAATCTGGATCTTCGGATACAGATTCTGCCCTTTTCTTTAATTAGTTATTACAGTTAAGATGGTTTACTCTCGATAAACACTGTTTTTTACTTTTTTAGAAGGGGTAGCACACATGCCATGCTCATCAACATAAGCGTTTTATTACACCAAAAAACAAAAAAATGTACAATATCTCTTGGAGATATCAATTTATTCATTTTGGGGTATTTGCTTTTTTTAGCTTGATGGCGATGGAGCTCCTTCATCAAAACATTACTTCTTTTTATCTTTATCCAACACATTCTGTTCTTCAGCAAACTCTGTACCATATGCAAACCGGCGATTAATTCGAATGTTGTCATTGTTGTGCCTTGTGTGGGAATTAGAAAAGCGATGGACGATTACTTCTGATAATGTAAAGACGATGGCAGAAAGGATACTGCCCCATGCAATTTGCATGTAGTTGTCTAATAAAATATTACCGAAAATCCAAACGCTTAAATACGTAAGTAAGAAATCCGTCATAATGGCAGCGGAATTGCCAATTCGATTTAAAATAATTTTATCAACAAACATATAAGAAACGATTGTGACGAAGAGACTAAAAGAAATGATTTGGACGAGCGTTGCTGGGAAAAATAGAGCTAGTCCGATACTAAAAGCGATGATGCATGATATAAATTTGATAAGTATTACAGTAATATCATTCAATATTTACACCTCCCATTTATACATAGTTTTACAATAAATGCAGGAGTTCATACATTGGAACGGTTTAATTTATATAAAACTTTATCATGCTGAAATTTTATCTAAATATTAAAAAAATAATCAAAAAATGTTATAGTGAAATGAGAGCGTATGACATTTTTAGGTAAGGGGGAATCCGGGATGTGGATAACTTCAGAAGTAGAAATTCCAGATGAGTTAATCGATCACCTTGAACAAGGTAAGTTAGTATTATTCGTTGGAGCAGGAGTTTCTATGAAGGGGAAATCAAACTTACCGAATTTCGATGATTTAGTTGATGAAATTTCGAAAGCTTTATATGTCGAAAGGCGTGAGATGACAGAACCCCACGATTATTATCTCGGTAAAATTGCGAAAACGAAAGATGTGCATCAAGTTGCAAGAGACCTCGTTAATATAGAAAAATCAAAACCAAATCCATTACACTATGCGATTCCAAGGCTGTTTCCGTTAGATACGGATGTTCGAATTGTAACGACAAACTTTGATCAACATTTTACGTCTGTAATTACAGAAATGAATAGAGAGCTGAATATTTATTATGCACCTGCTTTGCCGACAGGGAGAGCGTTTAAAGGGTTGGCTTACATACATGGGAATGTAGAACAAGAGAAAGAAGCTTTAATTTTAACGGATGGTGATTTTGGAAGGGCTTACTTAACAGAAGGGTGGGCGAGACGATTTTTAGTTGATCTATTCTCAAATTACACTGTTTTATTCGTTGGGTATAGTCATAATGATCCTGTAATGAAATATTTAGCAACAGGCTTACCACCGAGTACAAGGCGTTATGCTTTCGTCGCACAAGGTGATAATACATATCATTGGGAGCATTTAGGGATAAGACCGATTGTGTATCCGAATAAAGCAAATAATCATCAAGCGCTTGTGAAAGCGGTGAAGCGGTGGGCGGAATTAATGGGGGATAATTATATTACGAAAAGAATGCGTATTCGTGATATTGTAACCGTTCCTCCATCAGTAGAGCAGGAGCAATTATCCTATATAAAACAGTCAATAAAAAAAATTGAAACCGTTCGGTACTTCGTTGAATTTGCTCGTGATTATGAATGGGTGGAATGGCTTGAAGCAGAAGGGAAACTAAGAAATTTATTTCTGCTTACAGCAAATTATGATGAAGTAGATGAATTGCTTGCGGAATGGTTAGTGGAGCAATTTCTATTTAGTCATCAAAAAGAACTATTTCAATTGATTTTTAAAAATCATTCTAAAATATCCCCGTTATGGTGGCGAACAATTTGTACTTACTTAAACGAAACGAAAGAAACGATGGACCCTTTGTTGTTTGCAAGATGGACATTGCTTTTATTAGAAACAGCAGAGAAAGATAGTAGCTCTATTGAAATGATCACATATTTATTGCAAAAATGTTCTTTCCCTGAGCATAAAGAAATTGGCTTGTTGCTATTAACGTTTATTTTAGACGGGAAACTTAAATTGAAGCGTGTAAGAAGATGGGGAAATGATACGCAAGAGTCGATTGAACTCGAGGAATCGAGTCGTATACCAATGCCTATTTTTTCTCATGTGGAGCGAATTTGGAAAGAGAAAATGAGACCACATATTACTTACTACGCAAATCCGATTATGGTTACGGGGTTAGAAAAGATACAACTATTGTCATTAAGACAAAATGCACTGAAAAGAAGAGATAGAGAAATTTCAGAGCAGGAGTTACAGCAAAATGATTTTACATTTTTAATTCAAATTGTAAAAGAGTGTCTTACATATTTATGTGAAAACAATGAGAAAAAAGCAAATCATTATATTACAGAAATGATAGAAACTGATAGTGTACTTCAAAAGCGAATTGCAATTGAAGCAATGATTAATAATGTTTTCGTTACAGCGGATGACAAACTGAAGTGGCTGTTACATGTAGATGTTCTGTTAGATTTCACATGTAAACATGAAGTGTTTCAACTTTTAAAGAATTATTACGCAGATGCTTTAGAGGAAACGAAAGAAGAAGTAATTCAACATGTATTAGAGTATCTTGCAGAAGAGAGGGCGTTTGATGCTTGTCTTGTATTAGACTTACTATTCACGTGTGATTCGAATAGTAAGTGTACGGCGGAAGGATACGAGCTAATGAAACAGAAACACCCCCATTTTTCTTCAGATCTATACAGTGTTCCAAAGAAAGAGGCAAATGAACAACGTATTACATGCAATGTAACAGCTGATGGATTACTGCAGCTGAAAGACGATGAAATAATGGAGCAAGTTCGGCATTTTTCAAGAGACGGTGTTTTTGAACAACGCCATTTTTTAGAGATGTTATCAAAAGCGTGTAAATTGAATGTAGAGTGGAGTATTTCGTTTGCTTATCAACTAGTAGGCGTGCACGAAATTAGTAATGAAGTATGGTTTGTATGTATTAGAGAATGGCGAAATAATAGGAATTTAACGAGTGAGCAAATTCAAAGGATTATTCCGTTATTGCAGAAGTTTTCTCGAAATACTACTTTTCATTGGCTAATTAGTAGTTTTCTATATGAAATTAGCAATCGATTAGAAGAGCTAGAAGAAAACAGTATACGGGTTATAAAGCGCTTTGCTTTTTCAGTATTTCCACATGTTATGAGAGGGGAAACAGATTTTAAAATTGGAAAACAAGAGTTTTACAATGAGTCTATACAGCATCCTGTTGGGAAGATGACAGCTGTATTGCTAAAACTGTTAGCGTACGATCACTTATATGATCGCAATGTATATGAATATTTATTTTTATTTGAAGAACAGGTAAGGGGTACTTCGGAACGAACGAACTTTATGTTAGCTCGTTTAACAGCAGATATTACGTTTTTATACCATATTGAGAAGCAATGGTGTCGGAAAAATGTACTACCTTACTTAGATTTAAAGAAAGAAAGTGAGCTTACAAAATATGCGTGGGCGGGATTATGTTATACGCAAATTAATGTACCTTTGTTTACAGAAATAAGACGATATATTAAGTATGCAGTAGAACATTTAGATGCACTACATCCATATACGAGAGAAGCATTTTTAAAATGGCTTAGCTTTGTATTTATTAAATGCGTATTATATTGGGAGCAAAAAACAGATTGGTTATATCCACTTTTGATGCAAGAAAACGAAGAGAATAAAATTAAGTTTATGCAGTATTTATGCTACTACGTAAAAACGTTAAGTGGTAAGGAACAACAAAAATTTTGGACAGCGTGGCTTAGTGTGTTTTTAAGAGAACGTCCGAAAATGGGCTTAATAACAACGAGAGAATACATGATGCTTTTACGTATTGTTTTATGCATGGATGAGGTTTTAGAAAAAGGATTAAATATTATTTCTAGTAAATTTCAAGGTGTGGAAGGACAATCTAATCAAGAAGAAATGAAACAGTTGTTTATAGAGATACTTGAAAAGAAAGAACGTATGAAAGCGTATAAAGAATTGTATGCAAATGTGTTTTTTACTTTACTTCAGACGTGTCAAGAAGCCGATTTACTTGAAAGTGAGATCATACAAATAAAAGAACTATTAACCAGGTATGAAGTAGAAAGACATGTATTAAATTTAATCGAAAATGAAATAATTCGCATCGGAATCGTAACGGAGAATTTACAAGAGGAATCATAGGGCGGAAGTGGAATTTTTAAAAAATATATAAAAAGTTATTGACAGTGTTTTGAAAAGCGTTCTATAATACGAATCATACTTATTCAATTTCAAAAACATTTGAATAAACAAAGTGCAATGAAGAGATCACAGTAGTGGTTAGTCTTACTGTAACAGAGAGCTGGTGGTTGGTGTGAACCAGTACAGGGATAATCATGAATTACAGTCTTGGAGCATCTTTTTCGTAGTAAAGATAGTATTGTCTTTATGAAGGAAAAGCGGTCAATTGATCGTTAACAGTGAAGAGAGGTAGACGGAAAGTTAGTCTACAACTAGGGTGGTACCGCGATAAATATCGTCCCTACTGATTTATTCAGTAGGGACTTTTTGTATTTTAGTGGTCCAACTTGAAAATAAAATAGTCATGCATTGAAAGGAAAAGCAGTAGTTGTTGTTTCCCTGTAACAGAGAGCTGGTGGTTGGTGCGAACCAGTACAAAAACAAGAGCGAATTACAGTCCTGGAGCATCTTTTTCGTAGTAAAGATAGTTATTGTCTTTATGAAGGGAAAGACGGTCAGATGATCGTTAACAATGAAGAGAGGTAGGCGAAATAAGTCTACAACTAGGGTGGTACCGCGATAAATATCGTCCCTACTGATTGAATCAGTAGGGCTTTTTTGTACAAAAAAGTGGCTTATTAACTAGTAGTTAGTGTCTTTATGGTAATTATTAGTTTAAAATAAGAAGAGGTATCGATTCCACTTTAAATTTGTATAATTAACCAGTTCAGAAAATAGAGAATTTTTTATTCTCTTACTATACTTTTAAAACATTAGAGGAGGATTTCCAAATGGCAAATCATGAATTAGATCAATTACGTAAACAGGTAGATGAAATTAACTTACAATTATTACACCTATTAAACAAACGCGGTGAAATCGTTCAAAAGATTGGGGAGCAAAAACAAGTACAAGGTACGAAACGCTTTGATCCAGTACGTGAGCGTGAAGTACTTGATATGCTTGCAGAGCATAACGAAGGACCATTCGAAACGTCAACGATTCAACATATTTTCAAAACGATTTTCAAAGCAAGCTTAGAATTACAAGAAGATGATAACCGTAAAGCATTACTAGTTTCACGTAAAAAGAAAAAAGAAAATACAATCGTTAATGTGAAAGGTGAATTGATTGGAAACGGAACACAAACGTTCATCATGGGACCTTGTGCGGTAGAAAGTTTAGAGCAAGTTCGCCAAGTAGGGCAAGCTATGAAAGACCAAGGCTTAAAATTAATGCGCGGTGGTGCTTTCAAACCGAGAACATCTCCATACGATTTCCAAGGTTTAGGAGTAGAAGGTTTACAAATTTTACGCCAAGTAGCAGATGAGTTCGACTTAGCGATTATTAGTGAAATTTTAAATCCGAACGATGTTGAAATGGCGCTAGAATACGTTGATGTAATTCAAGTTGGAGCACGTAACATGCAAAACTTCGATTTACTACGAGCTGTAGGTAAAGTTAACAAGCCAGTATTACTAAAACGTGGGTTAGCAGCAACAATTGATGAGTTCATTAATGCAGCGGAATACATTATTGCACAAGGTAATGACCAAATTATTCTTTGTGAGCGCGGTATTCGCACATACGAGAGAGCGACACGTAACACATTAGATATTTCAGCAGTACCGATTTTAAAGAAAGAAACACATTTACCAGTTATCGTTGACGTAACACATTCAACTGGACGTAGAGATTTACTATTACCAACAGCGAAAGCAGCACTTGCTATTGGAGCAGATGCAGTAATGGCTGAAGTTCATCCAGACCCAGCAGTTGCGTTATCAGATTCTGCGCAACAAATGGATATTCCAGAATTCCATAGATTCATGGATGAGTTAAAAGGTTTCAAAAATAAATTATCTTAATTCCATATCATAAATGCACTGAAGAGGAAACAGTAGTGCTTATCTCACTGTTAAAGAGAGCTGATGGCCGGTGTGAATCAGTACAAAGGTAAGCATGAATTACAGCCTTGGAGCATCTTTCCCGCCAACTTTTGGAGAGAAAGACGGTCAAACGATCGTTAAAGAAGAAGAGAGGTAGACGAAAGAAGTCTACAACTAGGGTGGTACCGCGATAAACATCGTCCCTACTGAGCGCTCAGTAGGGACTTTTTTGTACAAAAAAATAGTAAAGGGGCAAGAGAAATGAGATATATTACAGCTGGAGAATCACATGGGCCGCAGTTAACAGTTATTTTAGAAGGTGTACCAGCAGGTTTAACATTAACAGCGGAACATATTAATAAAGAATTATTAAGAAGACAAAAAGGGCATGGGCGCGGAAGACGCATGCAAATTGAAACAGATACAGTTGAAATTGCAAGTGGTGTACGTCACGGAATGACACTTGGTTCACCAATTACGTTAATCGTAAAAAATGATGATTTCAAACATTGGACGAAAGTAATGGGTGCTGAACCAATTTCGGAGCAAGAAAGTAAAGAAATGAAACGTACTATAACGAAACCACGTCCAGGACATGCGGATTTAAACGGGGCAATTAAATACGGCCATCGTGATATAAGAAACGTATTAGAGCGCTCTTCTGCAAGAGAAACGACAGTTCGTGTTGCTGCTGGTGCAGTTGCGAAACAAATTTTGAAAGAATTAGGCGTGGAAATTGCAGGGCATGTTCTTGAAATTGGTGGGGTACAAGCGAAGCGTATTTCAAACTTACCAATTGAAGAAATTCAAACGATAACTGAAAATTCACCAGTTCGATGTTTAGATAAAGAAGTAGAACAAGAGATGATGAATGCGATTGATGATGCGAAAAGTAGCGGAGATTCTATAGGCGGTATTGTCGAAGTCATTGCAGAAGGAATGCCAATTGGAGTTGGTAGCTACGTTCATTACGACCGCAAATTAGATGCAAAACTTGCCGGTGCTATTATGAGCGTGAATGCGTTTAAAGGTGCTGAGATCGGAATTGGTTTTGAAGCGGCAAGACAGCCGGGAAGTAAAGTACACGATGAAATTTTATGGGATGAAGAAAAAGGATACACGAGAAATACGAATAATGCCGGCGGTTTAGAAGGCGGTATGACAACAGGTATGCCAATTGTCGTAAGAGGCGTAATGAAGCCAATTCCTACATTATATAAACCGTTAGCAAGCGTAGATATTGATACGAAAGAAGCGTTCCAAGCGAGTATTGAGAGATCTGATAGCTGTGCAGTACCAGCAGCAGGTGTTGTAGCTGAAGCTGTCGTTGCATGGGAACTTGCCGGTGCACTAGTCGAGCAATTCGGAAAAGATCGCATGGAATTACTAAAACAAAATATTTCGCAACATAACAAATACGCAAAAGAATTTTAATGAAAAGGTGGATTTAACATGCGAGTAAAAGATCAACTATCATCATTACAACCGTATAAACCAGGTAAATCACCAGAGCAAATGAAAGAAGTATACGGGAATCATTCATTTGTTAAGTTAGCATCAAATGAAAATCCATTTGGCTGTTCACCTCGTGTTTTAGGAGAATTACAAAAATCGTGGCAGGAACATGCTTTATATCCTGACGGAGGTGCTGAAGTACTCCGTCAAACAATTGCAGAGAAATTACAAGTGCAAATGGAACAAGTGCTTTGTGGTAGTGGACTTGATGAAGTCATTCAAATTATAAGTCGTGCAGTGCTCTGTAAAGGAGATAATATCGTAACTGCTGGCGCGACATTTCCTCAGTACCGTCATCATGCAATTATTGAAGGCTGTGAAGTGAAAGAAATTTCTTTAAAGAACGGTGTATATGATCTAGATGAAATTTCTTCAGCAGTTGATGAACATACAAAAATCGTATGGATTTGTAATCCGAACAACCCGACAGGCACATATGTGAATGAGCGAAAATTGACTCAATTCATTGAAAGCATTAGTGAAAATACGTTAATTGTCATTGATGAAGCGTACTATGAATACGTAACAGCAAAAGATTTCCCTGAGACATTACCGCTTCTAGAAAAACATAACAACATTCTTGTACTTAGAACGTTTTCTAAAGCGTACGGATTAGCTTCTTTCCGCGTTGGTTATGCGATTGGACAGGAAGAGTTAATCGAGAAATTAAATGTCGTACGTTTGCCATTTAACGTATCTTCATTAGCGCAAAAAGCAGCGACGATTGCTTTTAACGATGAAGCGTTTATTGAAGAAATAGTTCGTGTTAATACAGAAGGATTACAACAATACGAGAGTTTGTGTACGGAAAATGAAATTCCATTTTATCCGTCGCAAACGAACTTTATCTTCTTGCCGGTAGATGATGCTGGGGAAATTTATGAAGCTTGTGCGCATGCAGGGTTTATTATTCGTCCGTTCCCAAATGGCGTCCGTATTACAATCGGAACTAGGGAACAAAATGAAGGAGTGATTTCAGTGTTAAAACAACACTTTGAAAATAAAAAAGGTAAGTCTCGAGATGAGACAAATGTGTAAAAAGGTAGTATTAATCGGTACTGGATTAATAGGAGGCTCTCTTGCATTAGCGATTAAAAAAGAGCACGATGTAACGATTATCGGTTATGACATATTTAAAGAGCAAGTAGAGCGCGCAAAAGAATTACATGTAGTTGATGAAGTAGCAGTAGATTTACAGCGTGCATGTGAGGAGGCAAATTTAATTGTATTTGCCTCTCCAGTTGAAGAAACGAAAAAGTTGTTACACAAACTTGCATCATTTCATTTACGAGAAGATGTCATTGTTACCGATGTAGGAAGTACGAAAGGGACAATCATGAATGAAGCAGAAGCTTTATTAACAAAGAAAGTTTCATTTATCGGCGGTCATCCGATGGCAGGTTCTCACAAAACAGGAGTTGAAAGTGCAAAGGCACACCTTTTTGAAAACGCATTTTACATTTTAACGCCAATGAATCACGTGCAGGCGGATCAAGTAGACGAGCTAAAAGAATGGTTAAAAGGAACAGGCTCTCATTTTCTTGTATTAAATACAAAAGAACATGATTATATAACAGGAATAGTTAGTCATTTCCCACATTTAATTGCAGCAGGATTAGTAAAACAAGTTGAGAAACATGCTGGTGATAATCCGCTTATTCATCAACTAGCGGCAGGCGGATTTAAAGATATAACACGTATTGCATCAAGTAGTCCGAAAATGTGGAGTGATATCGTAAAGCAAAATCGCGGGCATTTATTGGAACTATTAGAAGAATGGATTTCAGAAATGGAAGAGCTATATAAGACGGTTTCTAAAGGAGATGCAGGAGAAATACAAAGTTATTTTGCAGATGCGAAAGAATATCGTGACTCTTTACCAGTTCGAAAAAGAGGGGCGATTCCTGCCTATCACGACTTATACGTCGACGTTTTAGATAAAGTAGGGGCATTAGCCCATATCACAAGCATTCTAGCAGAAGAAGAAATTAGTATTACGAACTTGCAAATATTAGAAGCGCGAGAAGGATTGCTCGGAGTTTTACGAATTAGTTTCCAAAGAGAAGAGGATCGAACGCAGGCAAAAATTGCGCTCGGAAAAGAAGAATACCAAACGTATGAAACAATTTAATGAGGAGGGTGACAACGTGAAAGAAAAAACAGTACAAACTGTAAATAACGGATTGAATGGCACAATTACAATCCCTGGAGATAAATCAATTTCCCATCGCGCTGTCATGTTTGGCGCAATCGCGGAAGGTAAAACAACAATTAAAGGATTTCTTCCTGGTGCGGATTGTTTAAGTACTATTTCTTGTTTTAAAGAAATGGGAGTAGAGATTACACAAAATAGAGACGAAGTTACGGTAATTGGAACAGGATTAGAAGGTTTACAAGAGCCAAAAGCTGTATTAGATGTTGGTAATTCTGGTACAACGATTCGATTAATGTCAGGAATACTTGCAAACACACCATTCTTTTCTTGCGTGCAAGGTGATGCTTCAATTGCGAAGAGACCGATGCAACGTGTAACAAATCCACTAAAGCAAATGGGTGCAAAAATTGATGGCCGAAAAGAAGGAACGTTTACGCCGCTCACAATACGAGGCGGGAATTTAAAGGCGATTGAATATACTTCACCGGTAGCAAGTGCGCAAGTGAAATCAGCTATTTTACTTGCAGGCCTTCGCGCAGAAGGTGTAACAGCTGTTACAGAACCTCATATTTCCCGCGATCATACAGAAAGAATGCTTGAGGCGTTTGGCGTTACAGTAACTCGCGTGGGGAAAACAGTGAAACTAGCAGGAGGACAGAAGTTAACCGCAACAGATGTTCAAGTGCCAGGTGATGTATCATCAGCGGCATTTTTCTTAGTAGCAGGTGCAATTATTCCAAATAGTAAACTACTATTACAAAATGTGGGAATGAATCCGACTCGTACAGGTATTATTGATGTTCTTGAGAAAATGGGCGCTACGTTTACTGTAGAGCAGATTAACGAAGGAGCATCAGAACCTGCTGCAAATATTACAATTGAAACATCGCCGCTGAAAGGAATCGAAATCGGTGGAAATATCATTCCACGACTGATTGATGAAATCCCAATTATCGCTTTAGCGGCAACACAAGCAGATGGAATTACAGTCATTAAAGATGCACACGAGCTAAAAGTGAAAGAAACGAATCGTATCGATACAGTCGTTGCTGAACTAACGAAACTAGGAGCTCGTATTGAAGCGACCGACGACGGAATGATTATTTACGGTAAATGTAAGCTAAAAGGAAATACAGTACATAGTCACGGTGATCACCGCATTGGAATGATGCTTGCGATTGCCGGCTGTATAGCTGAAGGAGAAACAACGATTGAAGATGCAGAAGCAGTAGGTGTATCGTATCCTACATTTTTTGAAGAACTGCAAACGTTAGCTAAATAAATTGATGAGAAGCAGATGCGTAATGTATCTGCTTTTTTATGTTAGATTGTTTCTAAATCGATATCTTTTGTTGAAACATCCTCGTAATTTCACTTACCGAACTATAATAGTTTGAATTGTGGTATAATTCGAACGAAGGATGGAGGAGAAATATATGAACGTTATACAATTAAAAGAAGATAAGTTTAGAGAAGCATTACGTTTATCAGAATATGCTTTTCAATATAAAGCAAATGAAGAATGGATAGAGCAGAAAATTGCAAGAATGAAGGAAAGCCATCAAATATACGGTATTATGGAAGGAGAAGAGTTAGCTGCAAAGTTGCACTTAATTCCTTTTCATATTTACATAGGAAAAGAAAAGTTTAAAATGGGCGGCGTTGCGGGGGTAGCGACGTATCCGGAACATAGAAGAAGTGGATATGTAAAAGAGTTACTTCAGCATTCACTGCAAACTATGAAAAGAGATGGATATAGTGTATCGATGTTACATCCATTTGCCGTTTCATTTTATCGTAAATACGGCTGGGAACTTTGTGCGAATCGAATCGTATGTCAGATGACAAAGAGCGATTTAATAATTAAAAAACAAGTGAATGGTACAGTGAAACGTTTTAGTAAAGATAATCATCCAGAAGAAGTAGAGAATCTATATGAAACATTTGCAGAACGATTTTCTGGTATGTTAGTTCGCGGACGTAAATGGTGGTTACAAGCGGTGTATCATGATTTAACATTGGCAGTTTACTATGATGAAAATAAAACGGTAGCTGGTTACATTTTATACAAAATAGAGAATTCTAAAATGAAAGTAGAAGAATTTGTCCCATTACATAATGAAGCAAGAATTGGTCTTTGGAACTTCATCTGCCAACATGATTCTATGATTAAAGATCTAGAAATGATACTAAGTGAAAAAGAACCATTGTTATATACATTGCAAGAACCGCGAGTGAAGGCAGAACTGAAACCATATTTTATGGGTAGAATTGTAGATGTGGAGCAGTTCTTAAATCAATATGAGTTTAATTGGAACAGTGCGCAGCAAGAAGTGATCTTACAAATTACAGATTCATTTGCACCTTGGAATAACGTAACTGTGAAACTTGCAAATCATGAAGTAACAATTATAAACGAAGAGACATTGCATAAAGGAATTAGACTAGATATCAATGCGTTATCTACAATAATGTTTGGCTACAAACGTCCGTTAGAGCTAAAAGAACTTGAATTAATTAGCGGAAGCGAAGAGGAAATACGAGTATTTGAGAATTTAGTACCGGTACGAGAAGCATTTATTTATGATTTCTTTTAATTCACATATATGAAATCGAGCTGTCCAAAATAAAATTTTTGGATGGCTTCCTCTTATGTTGTCAGTTTTTGTCGGTAAGTCGATATATCTTAAAAATCGCGGATGTAATTTCATTCACAAGCATGGGCTATAAAAATTCTGTATTACTTTGTCACGCACTTGACTTTTAATCCGTGTAATTTATAATTAAAAACGGAATGAATTTTCATTCCTGAAAATTGAGGTGAGCAAAATGGCTAAAAATAAACAAGAGGATATTTTTGATGCTGCTATAAAACTTTTCGCAGAGCGTGGTTACGATGGTACGACAATTCCGATGATTGCTGAAAAAGCAAATGTTGGCGCTGGTACTATTTATCGCTATTTTGAAAATAAAGAGGCACTCGTTAACTCACTATTTTCAAAGAGCATGTTGCAATTATCTGAAATACTAAAAACTGATTTTCCTGTTGAAGCAAATATTCGTGAACAGTTTAGTCATATTTATAACCGTTTATTTGAATTTGCGAGAAACAATGTGGATGCTTTTCTTTTTACAAATTCTCACTGTGATAGTTATTTTCTTGATGAACAGAGTAACAAAATATTTGACGATTTTATAGGCTTCTTTATGAATATTATAGAAGATGGAATCGCAAAAGGTTTGCTCCGTCCATTGCCTCCAGTTGCTTTAATTATTATTGTATATCAACCGCTAGAAAAATTAACTAAAGTAATGGCAACAGGGCAATTAGAATACTCAAAAGAATTAGTAAAAGAATTGGAAGAAAGCTCTTGGAATGCTATTAGAATCATTTGATTCTATAGCTCTATAAGGATAGGAATGAACATTCATTCCTAAATAGATATATAAAATGAGAACAGGAGATGATATATCCGTACAACTAAAGGAATGAATATTCATTCCTTTAGAGGTAGGTAAATAGATTTAAAAATAATTTAATAGAATAATAGGAATGAACGTTCATTCCGAATGCAACATGAAATTCTAAAAGTAGGAGATGATTCATATGAGCAAATTAAAAAGTTGGAGAAGTTTATCTTTTCTATTATGGGTAGTTATTACTATTACAATGGTCGTAACGATGCCTAATATGGATAAGTTAGTGAAAGAAAAAGGGCAAATTACGATTCCTAATACAGAACAAAGTAGTATTGCTGACAAGATGATAAAAGAGATGGATAAAGAAGGTGTTGAAAAGTACGAAATTATAGCCGTTTTTAATAGTGGTAATAAAGCAGCTTTAACTACTGAGCAAAAAGAGGAAATAACAAAAACAATCAATGCGTTACAAAGTGAAAAAGAGCAATTAGGAATTAAGGAAGTTGTTTCACATTTAGATAATAAAGACTTGGAAAAACAGTTAATTTCTAAAGACAATACGACTATTTTAACGCAAATATCGGTAGATAAAAAGCATGGTGAAATATCAAAAGTTGCAAATGTACTTCATAATAAAATTAAACCGAAAGGAGTTAAAACGTACTTAACAGGAAGTGATTTAATAGCGGGTGATTTTCTTACATCCTCTCAAGAGGGCGTGAAAAAGACAGAAGTTATTTCAATCATTTTCATTCTTGTAGTATTAATCATTGTATTCCGTTCACCAGTTGTTCCGATTGTTTCTCTTCTTACAGTTGGTGTATCGTATTTAGTCTCAATGGGGATTATTTCTCATCTTGTAGATCAATTTAATTTTCCGTTTTCTAACTTTACGCAAGTATTTGTAGTTGTCGTACTGTTTGGAGTGGGAACAGATTATAACATTTTATTATATACGAGGTTTAAAGAAGAATTAAGTAAACAAGAAAATGCATATTTAGCTACGAAAGAAACATTTAAATCAGCAGGTAAAACCGTTTTATATAGCGGAATTGCAGTGCTAATTGGTTTTGCATCACTTGCTTTAGCAAGTTTTAAATTATATCAATCTACTTCAGCGGTAGCAATTGGTGTCGCAGTATTACTACTCGTATTAACCACTTTAAATCCATTTTTCATGGTGCTATTAGGAAAAGGAATGTTTTATCCAGTTAAAACATTTAAAGGACATGAGGATAGTCGTTTATGGGGATTCTTTGCGAAAAATTCAGTAGCAAGACCATTTATCGCTTTAATTATCGTATTCGTGATATCGATTCCATTCGTATTAAAATATTCTAACACGCTTAATTACAATGATTTATTTGAAGTGGATAATAAATATGAATCAAAAATGGGGATTAACGTAATAGAAGAGCATTTTTCGCCTGGTTTTTCTTCACCAAGTACGTTAGTCATTCAATCGGATAAAAAGTTAGATGAGGCGAATTCTTTACAAACTTTAGATGAACTTACTGATAAAATCTCGAAAGTTAAAGGAGTCTCAGAAGTATATTCACCGACGCGTCCAACTGGAGATAAGATTAAAGAATTATATATAAATAAACAAGCCGGAGAATTGAATACAGGCTTAGGAGATGCAAATGGTGGCATAAAAGAAATTAATGAAGGATTAACTGATGCGAAAGATAAAATGGGTAGTAATGATTCAAATAGTCTTGCAAATGTTCAAAAGTTAATTGATGGAACAAATGAAGCGAAAAATGGCGTATCAGCATTAGGGACAGCTTTAAATCAATTATCGAATGGAATAAACAATGGAGCACAAGGAGTGAAGCAAATAGAGGATGGGCTAGCATCATTAAACGGAAATATCAATGCCCTGTCAAATGCAACTTCGCAGCTTCATGCTGGTTATGCTCAGTTAGAAAAAGGTTTAAGTTCGTACGATCAATATTTCGGAAGTATTTCTCAAGCGATTGATGGTGCGAAAAAAGGATATGAACAAATTGAAACGTTAATGAACAATTTCATTCAAACAAAACCAGAATTAGCAAATGATCCTAATGTGCAGCAAACATTAGGAATTGCAAAAGAAGCTCAGAAGCAATTGAGTGTTCTTTCAAATGAATTAAATCAATTAGCGACGCAGCACAAAGCAGCGATGAGTTCATTTAAAGAAGCAAATCAATCATTATTAAAAGTAGATAATGGTTTAAAGGAAATGAACAATGGAGTAACGCAACTACAAAAAGGAGCTGCTGAACTGAAAAATGGATTGAACGAAGGAGCTACAGGTTCAAAACAAATTTCGAACAAATCGGCTGACTTACAATCTGGATTAATGAAAATAAACGATGGGCAAGGACAGTTATTAACTGGACTGAAAGATTTACAAGAAAAGATGGGGCAATTGCAATCAGGTTTATCTAAAAGTACAGAGGGGTTAGGAAAAGTAAGTAACGGTCTAGGTGACGCTCAAAAATATTTAGGAGAGTTAAATGAGTCGAAAAGCTCTGAGAAATTTTATATTCCGAAAGAAGTTTTAGAAGGAGAAGATTTCCAAAAAGCATTGAATACGTACATGTCACATAATAGAAAGATTGCTAAAATGACAATTATTTTAGACGTAAACCCGTATTCAAAAGAAGCGATGCCTATCATTCAAGAAATTAATAAAACGATAGATGGTACGTTAAAGGGAACAGAACTAAATGATGCGAAAAAAGCAATTGGCGGGACAACAGCTAGAAACGTTGATTTAAAAGAAGTAACCGGGCAAGATTTCCTACGTACTGCTACGATTATGTTATTAGGGATTTCGCTTGTATTAATCGTGATTACACGCTCATTCTTAAACTCAATCTTTATTATTGGGTCGTTAATTTTAGCGTACTTTGCATCACTTGGTATAAGTGAACAAATTAGTGCACATGTATTAAACATAGGGTCATTAAGCTGGAATGTTCCATTCTTTAGCTTCATTATGATTGTCGCTTTAGGAGTGGATTATAGCATCTTCGTTATGATGCGATACAATGAGCTAGAAGGGGATTCAGTAACGAAAATTGTAAATGCATCTCGTCACATAGGAGGAGTCGTATTATCAGCGGCACTTATTTTAGGAGGGACATTTGCAGCGTTAATTCCTTCAGGAGTATTGACACTTATACAAGTAGCATCCGTTGTTGGCGTTGCTCTTTTACTATTAGCTTTAATTGTAATGCCGATATTGTTACCTGCTTTAATAGGATTGACGAATAAATTGAAGAGTTATAAAGAGAAAATAATGAATACGAAATAAGAAAAACCTGTAGGGAATGTTTTCTCTACAGGTTTTTTGTATATAAAATATGAAATGAAAAAATGATTCAATGTATTACAGAATGAGAAGCGAATAGGGATATTAGAAAGAGGTCGATGATATACAAAAAATAGCTAGGGGAATGGATAAAAACTATTCGATTTCGTTGTAGAAAGCTAATCAACCGTTGCTATTCATCCAGCTTCTACTATATAATAGCTATAGTCTACAATAATTGAGTCGTAATATGCGATTTTTTAAGACAATCGGTGAGAAAACGCTGAAATAAGCGGTATTAGTAGGAGGACACAAATGATTACAGTAAGTAACGTTAGTTTGCGTTTCGCGGATCGCAAATTATTTGAAGATGTTAACATAAAATTCACGCCAGGTAATTGCTACGGTTTAATTGGAGCAAACGGTGCTGGTAAATCAACATTTCTAAAGATTTTATCTGGAGAAATTGACCAATCAACAGGTGACATACATATTACGCCAGGTGAGCGTCTAGCAGTATTAAAACAGAATCACTTCGAATATGAAGAGTTCCCTGCACTAGAAACCGTAATGATGGGTCACACACGTCTTTATAAAGTAATGCAAGAGAAAAATGCAATTTACATGAAAGAAGACTTTAGTGATGAAGATGGCATGCGTGCTGCAGAACTTGAAGGTGAGTTCGCTGAGCTAAACGGTTGGGAAGCTGAGTCAGAAGCTGCAATCCTTCTAAAAGGATTAGGTATTGGTGAAGATATTCATGATAAAAAGATGTCTGAATTAACAGGGGCAGAGAAAGTAAAAGTATTACTTGCTCAAGCTTTATTCGGTCAACCTGACATTCTATTACTAGATGAGCCTACCAACCATTTGGACTTAAAAGCGATTCAATGGTTAGAAAACTTCTTAATGAACTTTGAAAATACAGTTATCGTTGTATCCCATGACCGTCACTTCTTAAATAAAGTATGTACGCACATGGCTGACCTTGATTTCGGTAAAATTCAATTATACGTTGGTAACTATGACTTCTGGTATGAATCAAGCCAATTAGCATTAAAACTAACGCAAGATTCTAACAAGAAAAAAGAAGAAAAAGTAAAAGAGTTACAAAACTTTATTGCACGCTTTAGCTCAAATGCATCTAAAGCGAAACAGGCAACTTCTCGTAAAAAATTGTTAGATAAAATTACATTAGATGATATTAGACCATCATCACGTCGTTATCCGTTCGTTGGTTTCACACCAGAACGTGAAGTAGGAAATGACCTATTAACAGTTGAAGGTATTTCGAAAACGATTGATGGCGAAAAAATATTAGATAATGTGAACTTCACTTTAAATAAAGGTGATAAAGTTGCATTTATCGGACGTAACGATATTGCGATGACAACATTATTTAAAATTCTTATGGGTGAAATGGAGCCAGATAGCGGTTCATTCAAATGGGGTGTAACAACATCTCAAGCTCATTTCCCAAGAGATAACTCTGAGTACTTCGAGAACAGTGATTACACTTTAATTGATTGGTTACGTCAGTTCTCTCCACAAGATGAGTCAGAAAGTTTCTTACGTGGTTTCTTAGGCCGTATGCTATTCTCTGGTGAAGAAGTAAAGAAAAATGTTTCTGTTTTATCTGGAGGAGAAAAAGTTCGTTGTATGTTATCTAAAATGATGTTAAGCGGTGCAAACGTATTAACACTTGATGATCCGACGAACCATTTAGACCTTGAGTCTATTACAGCATTAAACAACGGTTTAATCACATTTAAAGGAACATTACTATTCACTTCTCATGACCATCAGTTCGTACAAACAATTGCAAACCGTATTATCGAAGTAACGCCAAACGGTGTAGTTGATAAGGTAGCAACGTATGATGAGTTCTTAGAAAGTCAAGAACTTCAAAAACAAGTTGATGCAATGTACAAAGGTCAATAATAATTGATTAAAACCCTCGCTTTCTATTATGAGAGCGGGGGTTTTTTTTAGTAAACAAATATTCGTTTTAATATAAAGTGGGGGGAGGATTAAAATGGATAATTATTCAAAAATAACATTAGCGATGGTAAGAAATTTTTGAAGCGTGGATAAACCCTGAAATGATGAAGAAATGGTTTTTTACATTGGAAGGGACGGATAAAGTAACGGGAAATACTCCTGAAGTAGGAGGGAGTTGGGAAATTATTGATCATCGTGGCGAAAAAGATTATCGAGCAATTGGGGAATATATCGAAATGAATCGTCCTAAAAAAATTAGTATTTACATTAAAAACGCCGCAGTTTAGTGAATTATTAGATAAAATCACAGTTGAAATAAAAGAGAAACAACAAGGATTTAAAATGATATTTTCACAAAATATAATCGTTGCTCATGAAGAAGATTGGACAAAATATGATGTTGAAAAAGCTTTAAAGGGGTGTCATGCTGGCTCTGAGCATGATTGGAATGTAATATTCATGGGACTGAAAGAATTGGTTAAAAGAAGAGGGGATAGCTACAAAGGGTGATAAACGGTAGTCGAAAAAATGTAGTTTGAGCAAATTGCCCAAACTACATTTTTTATTTTATGAAATTGGGTAGTTTACATGAATGTACCAAAATTGGAGATAGATTAGTTTGCAAATGAGGAAATAAAGGATTATAGTTTGTGGAGTCATAATTAGTGGATGGGCCCCTGGGAGAAAACAGGAAATGTTACAAATGTGTTTTGTTAAATAGAAACCAAGGTCAAAATGTTTAAAAAGAAATAGTTGAATAAATAAAAGCTACAAATTATAATTACTAATATTCTTCATATAGTTAAACAAATAAAATCTATTTGAAGAAGAAAAATTGAATAGAGAGACAGACTTATATAAAATAAGCCTTGGATGATCAAAAGAGGTGGAGAGATGCAACAATTTTTATTAAAGAGTAAACGAGTATTAAGTAATCATTTTGGATTTTTCGTATTTGCCGTTATTTTAATTTGGTTAAAAACATATGCCGCATATGTGACAGAATTTAATTTAGGGATATCGAACACAATCCAAAAGTTCTTACTGTTTTTCAACCCGTTAAGCTCAGCAGTTCTATTTTTAGGGCTCGCATTATTCGCAAAAGGGAAACGAGCTTACATTTGGTTAATTATTATTAATTTGCTAATGTCTATACTTTTATACGCAAACGTAGTATATTATCGCTTTTTCAGCGACTTTATTACGTTCCCGACATTAACACAAACGAATAACTTTGGAGATTTAGGTGGTAGTATTTTTGCATTGCTACACTTATATGATCCACTATATTTCTTAGATACAATCATTTTAATTGTTTTAGTAGCAACGAAATTTGTAAATCCTAAACCAATTCGTGTTGCGAAGCATAAATTATCTCTAGTATTTGTAGCAGGTATTTTATTCTTTAGCGTTAACTTAGGTCTGGCAGAATCTGACCGTCCTGAGTTATTAACTAGAACGTTTGACCGCAATTATATCGTGAAATATTTAGGGGCGTACAACTTTACGATTTATGATGGTATTCAAAGTGCGAAAGCATCAACAGAACGAGCATTAGCGGATGGAGATAATATGACAGAAGTTAGAAACTATCTTACATCAACTTATGCAAGTCCAAATCCTGAGTATTTCGGTAAAGGAAAAGGAATGAACGTAATTTATATTCATTTAGAGTCATTCCAAAACTTTTTACTAAACTATAAACTAAATGGTCAAGAGGTTACACCATTCTTAAACTCATTTACAAAAGATGCGAATACGTTATACTTTGATAACTTCTTCCATCAAACAGGGCAAGGTAAAACATCTGATGCGGAGTTCATGTTAGAGAACTCAATGTTTGGATTACCGCAAGGATCTGTTTTTACAAATAAAGCTCATAACACGTATCAATCAGCACCAGCTATTTTAGGTCAACAAGGATACACATCAGCAGTGTTCCACGGTAACTACAAAACGTTCTGGAACCGTGATGAAATTTATAAATCGTTTGGTTTTAATAAATTCTTTGATGCGTCATACTATGATATGAACGAAAAAGATGTAGTAAACTATGGCTTAAAAGATAAACCGTTCTTTAATGAATCAATTCCGTTATTACAAACGTTGAAGCAACCGTTCTATTCGAAGTTCATTACGTTATCGAACCATTTCCCTTATCCGATTGATAAAGCGGAAGCAACGATTGAACCAGCTAAAACAGGTGATTCATCAGTAGATACGTACTTCCAAACAGCACGCTATTTAGATGAATCTGTAAAAGGATTCATTGATTACTTGAAACAATCTGGTTTATACGATAACTCAATTATCGTTATGTACGGTGACCATTACGGTATTTCAGATAATCATAGTGCAGCAATGTCTCAAATAATGGGTAAAGAAATGAACTCATTTGAAAATGCTCAATTACAACGTGTACCATTAATCATTCGCGTACCTGGAATGGAAGGCGGCGTACAACATCAATACGGCGGAGAAATTGACGTTCTACCAACCTTATTACACTTACTAGGTACAGATACGAAAAATTATGTCCAATTCGGATCAGATTTATTATCACCAGAGCATAAACAAGTCGTTCCGTTCCGTAACGGTAACTACGTAAGTCCAACAGTTACTGCACTTAACGGCAAATACTATGATACAACGACTGGGAAACCTGTAGAATTTACAGATGAAATAAAACAAAATGAACAAATGGTTCAAAAATCACTAAAATACTCCGACCAAGTTGTTAACGGTGACTTATTACGATTCTACACACCAGAAGGATTTACACCGGTAGAACCTTCTAAATATAACTATAACAATCGTGATAAAGATAAAACGAAGGTGAAGACGACAGAAGACGGGGAAACGAAATAAATAATAAAAAATCCTACTCGTATAGAAAACGAGTAGGATTTTTTGTTTTAAGATTTACTTTCGGATTTTTGGAGTGCTACTTTTTTAGGCATAAAACATGCAATAATCAAAGCTACAAAGGATAAGACTAACATAAATACGTAGGCATCACTTGAGCTGAAGATAGAAGCTAATTTCGTTACTTGCATAGCTGATATGCTTCCATTCTCACTAGATAACTGTGAAGTATGTGAAGTGGATTGAATTGTATACACAGTGATAATGACTGCTGTTCCTATAGCACCTGCTAATTGACGTACGGTATTATTCACTGCGGAACCATGTGAACCCAGTTCTCTTGGTAAAGCGTTTAAACCTGCTGTATTTAAAGGCATCGAAATGAAACTTAGTCCAATGCGTAGAATAATGGTACGAACCATTAAATACATATAAGTGGTGGATTCGGTTAAATCAATTACACCCCACATCGATATAATGATACATATTAAACCTGTAATAAAGAGTGGTTTTGCCCCGTATTTATCAAACATTTTACCTGTGATAGGTGATAATAAGGCATTAATTACAGCGCCGGGTAATAGAAGTAAACCTGATTCAAAAGCAGTGAAACCTCGTCCATTTTGCAAGTAAATCGGTAAAAGAATTAAATCAGCATACATAATCATCGTAATGAGTACGTTAATGACTGATGTAAGAGTGAAAATTTTATACTTAAATACGGATAAATTTAATAGTGGATCGCTAGACTTTATTTGACGTAAACAGAATAGAGTTGTAACAATTATTCCGATGATAATTGTAGTAATAACAACTGGATGATCCCATCCTTTACTTCCTGCACTACTAAATCCGAATATGATACAACCAAAGCCAATCGTTGATAAAATGACACTTACGATGTCTAATTTTGCTTTTGTTGTTTCAGCAACATTCATTAAATATTTAAGTGCGAGAATAATAACAATGCATACAAAGGGAGCTAATCCAATAAATAGCCATCTCCATGATACATATTCAATAATAAAGCCAGATAATGTTGGGGCGATGGCTGGCGCAAAAATTATGGCGAAACCGATGGTTCCCATAATACTGCCACGCTTTTCACTAGGGTATAAATATAAAATAACTGTCATCATTAGTGGCATAATAATTCCTGCCCCAACTGCTTGAATCATTCTTCCTGTTAACAAAGTGCCAAAATTCATGGCGCATGCACACAAAACAGTCCCAATAAACAAAGAGAGCATCGAGCTAATAAATAGCTGCCTTGTAGTAAATCGTTTCATTAAAAATGCAGTAATTGGCACGAGAACGCCATTTATGAGCATAAAGCCTGTTGATAGCCATTGTACGGTTGCAGCTGTAACATCAAATACTTCCATTAAATTACTCATCGCTACATTTAATAGCGTCTGATTTAATGTTGATAAAAAACAACCGGAAATGAGCACAATTAATATAATTTTTTTATTTCTTTCTGATATTTCCTTTTGCATTGGTAAACTCCTTCATTGTTGTCTTGATTTATCGACATTGTGTCGATAAAATTAATGGTAACAAAATAAATTTTCTTTGACCATGAACAGTTTTGTTGAAAATGTTCACTACTCGACATAGAAGGTATGCACTGTCGAGTAAGTAAAGAGAAAATCTATAAAGGAGTTTCAAAATGTCTACACCTAAAAAAGAAGATCCTCGTACAGTTCGTTCAAGAGCAATGTTTAAAAATGCTGTTTTTTCTCTCCTATGTGAGAATCCTAGTATTTCAAGTTTAACGGTTCAAAAAGTCGCAACAAAAGCAGGATTAAACCGAACAACCTTTTACTTACATTATCAAGATATTCAAGATTTACTAGACCAAATCACGAATGAGATTTCAAATGAACTTTCAAATAAAATAGCTGATTTAATACATGCAAAAGATTTATCAGAAAAACAAAAGCTAACACAATTACTTGATTATTTATATATCCATCGAAATTATTTATTTATATTATTTAAAATGAATCAATTTGAGGAGCAATTATTTTTATTTTTAAAAGAGTTAATAGAAACGAGAAGAGAGAATACGAAAAAGGATTTACCAGACGATTATGTTGCAGTTGATATTAAAACAGCTTCATTAGTAGGTATTATCATGTGGTGGATAAGGAATGGACTTCACTTTAGTTCAGATTATATTGCAAATCAAATTTATTTTATGTATAAAGGGTAATAAATGCAAACAATTTATCCGTATTAAAAAAAGATTAAAATAACCTAGTATAATTTAAAGTATCGGGATTAATAAAAATTTATAAAACAAAAGATCCAGAGATAGAAGGGGGATATGCATGAATTTTCAAAATGAAAAAATATCATTACATTTAGAGGTTGTAAATTACCAATATGCAGATGCAAAAGACGAGTGTGATAGAAATTGGTTAAGAGTAAAAGCGAAACTATCAGAAGAAAATAAAGTTTTTGAAACGATGGATCCTTTTTTACAAACATACGATTTACAGTACATGATAAAATGGTTTGAATCTTTACCAAACCCTAAATATAACGAACTAGATTTCATAGAACCAAATTTAGCGTTGGAATTTATGGGGGGAAAAGCAGGGGAGTTTAACATTGTTATTCGCTTATCGCTGGAACTTAACCCCACATGGTGTAAGGAAGAAGAATACGAATTTTTTATCGGTATAACTCAAGAGGATAGGGAGAATATTATTCGTTCTATTGAAGAGCAACAAAGGAAATTCCCAAAACGATAAAAAAAGACTTGATAACCTACAAGAGGGAATCAAGTCTTTTTATTACATACGATTATCATGCCAGAAGTTTAATGGGAAGTGTTCGTTCTCATTATAGGCTTCTAATTCATATCCTCTTTCTTTCAGCCCTTTAATAATACCAGGTACTGCTTTAACTGATTGTGGATGAATATCATGCATTAGAATAACTTCTGTTGGGTTTGTAGCACCATGTAGAACGTTTTCTACGATTTTAGCAGATGCAGCGTCTACTTGCATTTTGTTGTATTTCCAGTCTAATGAATCAATTGTCCAATCCCAAACTTTTAAACCATTTTCAACAACTTTGTTGCGAAGAGCTTCATTTAACCCTGGCATTGAGCCGTAAGATGGACGAGTTAATACTGGAGATTTTCCTAGAACGCCAGCGATTAAGCCTTGGTCTTCTTTCATTTCATCAACGTAATGACCTTCTGTGTAAAGTTTCTTGTAGTTATGAGTCATACTGTGCATCCCAACATAGTGGCCTTCAGCATCTTCACGTTTTACAAGATCAGGGAAAGCTTTTACGTTTGAACCAATTAGGAAGAATGTTGCTTTTGCATTTTCACTCTTTAACATATCTAAAAGCTCAGCTGTGTATTTTCCAGGACCATCGTCAAATGTTAAGTAAGCGACTTTTCTAACTTGCCCGTTATAGTGCTTTGGAGCTTCTTTCGGAGCAAGGGACGTTTGAATTTCACTTACAAGTTGAACAGATTTCGCTTCATCCTCTGTACTTGCTAGAGCGATATGTGTTGATCCGTAAGCAGCTTCGTATGTAAATAATACCCCAGCGCAAATCAACAGAGCCCTTTTCACTAAAGTTGTCATCCGAATTCCATTGTGCATAATTTTCCTACTCTCTATAAAAGTTCTACTCTACTATATTAGCAATTTTAGAGGGGGAAATGCAAAAAAACTTTTTTACAAGCGCAAAAAAGTTTGTTAAAAAGCATGTAAGATTTCACTGTTTTGCAGGTTTGAAAAAATGAAACAAGAATTAAATGAATGGAACTGCATGTAATAATGGTTCATTCACGTTTTTTGTTTTAGAAAGGGAGGAAAAGTATGAAAAAATTAGCTTGTTTACATGCTCATCATTCAAATATTGAATACATTGACCGAGCATTGCAATCTTTTGGAATCGAAATACTCCATTTTGTAGATCCCATCTTATCACGCATATTAAAAAAAGATTGCGATTTTGAAAAAGAACAAGCACGGAGTAATTTAAAAGATATTATAAAGTATATAGCCAAAAGTGATGTAGATACACTTTTATTAACTTGTACAGATTATATTACGCTATTAGATGAGAATTTCAAAATAGACATACCTATATTGAAAATTGATGAGCCATTTTTTGAAATGATTTGTCATATTGAAGAGCCACAAACAATACTTTTTACAAATAATCGTACGGTTTCAGGAACGATGGAACGTTTAAAACAATACGCTCGGCAGAATAATAAATCCATACATGTAAAAGTAGAAGTGATAGAAGGGATATTTGAGTTAATTATGCAAGGTCGTAAAGAAGAGCATGATGTTAAATTAGAAAAGTATTTATATGAAATTATGAAAGATAGAAACGAAATGCTTTCAGTTGCACAATTATCTATGGTAGACGCTACTACAAGGGTAGAAAATATAATAGGAAGGAACATAATAAATCCGTTGAATGCGCTTGTGGAGTATTGTATACAGAGTGTGAATGAACAACCGTGTGAAAAATAAGGAAGAGGATGTTTTTTATTTTAAAGAACATCAATAAAATTTCACATACCGTATTTTAAAAATAAATATAGGAAAACCAAAAAATAATGTAGAATATATCGTACATACATATGTGAAGGCAACAAAATATATAAAAGAGGTGGATCTATGTTACTTGAAGAAGTAATGCAGCAACTAGAAGAGTATGGGACAGAACAAACTCGTAAGACGTATAAAAACCACGGAGCGAAAGAGCCGTTATTTGGAGTTAGTTTTGCAAGTTTAAAATTGTTAAAAAAGAAGATAAAAAAAGATCATGATTTAGCAATCTCATTATGGGAAACGAAAAATATGGATGCAATGACTTTAGCAACGATGATTTTAGATCCGAAGAAACTAATGTCAGAACAACTAAATAGATGGGTTCAGGATGTTGATTACTATTGTTTAATGGATGTTCTTATGACAGCTATATGTACGTCACCAATCGCGATAGAAAGAATGGAAGAATGGACGAAGTCTGATGATGAATGGATTGGAAGAGCAGGTTGGTCATTATTAGCAAATATAGCGATTAAAAATAAAACGTTACATGATGAATTCTTCACTCCGTATCTAGAAGAAATTAAAGCAAATATACATAATGAAAAAAATAGAAAAAAAGAAGCGATGAATAGTGCTTTAATCGCGATAGGGATTCGAAATGAAGCTTTAGAGCAACAAGCAATTGAAATTGCACGTGAAATTGGAAAAGTAGAAGTTGATCATGGTGCAACGTCATGCAAAACACCAGACGCAGAACCGTATATAAAAAAAGCGAGAGAAAGAGCTGAAAAAAAGAAAGTGAAATAAGAAAAGGGGAACGGTTATGAAACCAATGGAAGCGGCACAAAGCATAATTACATCACAATTTTCGAATTGTGATGTTGCTTTACTAGGGGGAAGTGTTGCTAGAGGAGAGGCTACAAAAACATCTGACCTTGATATTGTAATATTCGACCAAAGTTTGTCATCTTGTTATAGAGAATCTTTCTATAGTAATGGCTGGCCTGTTGAAGTATTCGTACATAATTTTGAAACGTATAAAACCTTTTTTAAAAGTGATTGTGAGCGTGGGAGACCTTCATTACCTCAATTAGTTTCAGAAGGGATTGTGCTAAAAGGAAAAGATGAAATTGTAGAGATACTTAAAAGAGAAGCGAATGATTTATTAAATAAAGGACCAAAAAAATGGACAGAAGAAACGATGAAGCAGAAGTGTTATTTTATTACGGATACTTTGGATGACTTCATTGGTGCAACAAAGAGAGAAGAAGAATTGTTCATTGCCAATTTATTAGCTGATTTAGTACATGAATATGTTTTAAGAGTAAATGGTCAATGGCTTGGAAATTCAAAATGGTTTATTAGGGTGTTAAGAAGGTATGACGAGCAATATGCAGAACATTTTGTAGCGGCTTTTGATCATTTTTATAAAACAGAGGAGAAAAATGAATTAATTACTTTTGTAGAAAACACGCTAGATCAATACGGAGGAAGAATGTTCGAAGGATTTTCTATAGGGAAATGAAAAGGGGATAGCAAAATGAATGTACCATTCGTTCAATTAAGAGAATTGACACAAGACGATGTAGAAGATCGATATCAATGGTCATTAGATACAGAAGTAACAAAACATTTAGTTGTACCAGATCAATATCCACCGTTCACTCGTGGCGATACGAGAAGATGGATTGAAGCATGCATAAGTCGAAAGAATGGTTATGAACAACGAGCTATCGTTACAAAGGAAGGTATACACATTGGATGGGTAGACCTAAAAAACTTTGATAATACAAATAAAAATGCTGAACTAGGGATTGCAATTGGAAATAAAGAATATTGGGGTAAAGGATATGGAATGGCGGCCCTATACAGTATGTTACAAATCGGTTTTTCTGAATTCAAATTAGAAAAAATTTGGCTACGAGTAGACGAAGATAATTTACAAGCTAGAAAGAGTTATGAAAAAGCAGGATTTGTTTGTGAAGGAATAATGAGAAATGATCGGTTACGTAAAGGGAAGTTCATTCATCGCTATCGTTATAGTATGTTAAAAGAAGAATATCAATCTTTATTTAATAGTCTATAAAAATGTTATGTAAACTAAAAAGGGGATGGGGAAAATGATTCGATTACTTACGAAAGAAGATGCGGAAAAATATTGGGACTTACGTTTACAAGCTTTACAAGTAAATCCAGAGGCATTTGTAACAACTTATGAAGAGGCGATTCGCCAGGAAAATCCTATTAAGCGAGTGGAAAGTAATTTAACAGCTACTACTAGTCGTACATTTGGTGCATTTAATGAAGGAAATCATTTAGTTGGAGTTGTCACTTTACTAACAGAAGAGAGAGAGGCGTATAAACATAAAGGTCATATCGTTGCGATGTATGTAGATGCACAAAACAGGCGGAACGGATTGGCACGTGAGTTAATAACAAATGCCATTCAAAGAGCGCGAGATATAAAACTAGAGCAATTGACATTAGGTGTTGTATCTACAAACGAACCAGCAAAAAAATTGTATGAATCAATGGGCTTTAAAACGTATGGAATTGAAAAAAGAGCTATAAAGGTGAATGGTGTGTATAGTGATGATGAAAATATGGTGTTGTTTCTTTAAAGGAAGGATATTATCATGAAAGATCTCCATTTAGAAAAAGATATGAACCCCAACGTGGCAATTTTGTATGCAACGGTTACTGATACATTTAAACGATTGCAAAGGTTAGTCGAAGGTATTGAAAAGAACGAACTATCCTATAAAGAGTCTGAAAATAATGAAAATAACATTGGACAGCTACTTCAGCATTTAGCAGTAGTCGATTTACACTGGGTGTACCGTTTAAAAGGAGAGGGAGTTCCGCCTGCACTTGAAAATAAATATGGACCAATGTTGAATGAAATGGGAAAATTGCCTAGTTTAAGAAAGTAAAAATTACAAGAATTAATGCAAGATTATGAAGCTGTGCAACATATGTTTTATGAGGAATGTATGAAACTAACAGAAAATGATTTAACACGAGAAGTTTTTTATGAAAAGGGAGAAAATGCGACTATAAGGTGGGGAATATGGCATATAGCCGATCATAATCGGTACCATCAAGCTCATATTAGTCGATTACGAAAGTTATATAGAAGTAGACCGCATGTATGATTAAATTTTTGAATATTAATTATATTCATTTTGTTATATAGTAGAAAAAGAAACTATATAAGGGGTTTTATAATGAAAGCTATTGCAGTAGGGATATTGGCATCGTTTTTCTTTGCCTTTACCTTTGTGTTAAACCGGTCGATGGATTTAGGGGGCGGGAGTTGGATTTGGAGTGCATCACTACGGTATTACTTTATGGTTCCAATGCTACTACTTATTGTCATGTATAGAGGGAATTTAAAACAACTCTTGCAATATATGAAAAACAATCCGAAAGAGTGGTTGTTATGGAGTATTGTAGGGTTTGGTCTCTTTTATGCACCGCTTAGTTTCGCGGGTGCGTTTGGACCGGGGTGGCTTGTCGCTTCGACTTGGCAAATTACAATAGTTGCAGGGATTTTGTTAACACCATTTTTTGCGGTAGACCCATTACATAAAAAACTTCCAATGAAAGAATTAGTAATGTCAGGCATTATTTTATTCGGTGTTGTTCTTATGCAAGTAGAACACGCTTCTTCTTTAGGGATTCGTGAAACCATTTTATGTGTGGTTCCTGTACTCATTGCTGCGTTTGCATATCCACTTGGAAATAGAAAAATGATGCAAGTATGTAAGGGCGAATTAGATGTCTTCCAACGAGTTCTCGGTATGACATTAGCAAGTTTACCATTTTGGTTTTTACTATCTGGTTATGAAGTATCAACAGGCGGACTACCGTCAAGTAGTCAAGTTTTCCAATGTTTTATTGTAGCAGTTAGTTCAGGGTTAATCGCAACGGTATTATTCTTCTTTGCGACAGATCTTGTAAAAGATGATCCGCAAAAATTAGCAACAGTCGAGGCGACACAGTCTGGTGAAGTTTTATTTGCATTAGTAGGAGAGCTGCTCTGGTTATCGGCTCCAATTCCGTCTTCTTTATCGTGGGTTGGAATGAGTCTTGTAATTGTCGGAATGATACTTCATAGTTATGTAGCTGTAGTTGTGAAAAAAGAAGAGAAAATAACGGCATAAAAAGATTAGCTCTTTTTCAATAAAGAGCTAATCTTTTTTCATGAGAAAGGATGGAGATAGGATGTTACAACGTGTTGAGCATTTAGAAATAGATCCCATTAAAAAAGTATTAAAGCATGCGACCGGTCCGAGTGAAGCAAGCTTATTTAAAGCAGTTTCAATGTATAAAAATGATCAGGCAGTGCTATATAAATATGGGAATAAGGGTTGCATAGGTATAGCGCTAATTCATACAAATAGAGCGAGAATGTGTCACATAGCTGTTGATGAAAAATATCGCAATCAAGGAATTGCACTTCAAATGATTAAAGAAATAATTAGGGAATATGAGTTAACATATATTGAGGCTGAGACAGATACAGAGGCAGTCGGATTTTACAAGAAATGTAACTTTAAGATTGAAAGCTTGGGAGAGAAATATCTGGGGGTAGAGAGGTTTTATTGTTATTTAGAGAATGAATAAAATAAATAGCTCATCATTTGTGATGGGCTATTTCATATTAGTATAAATTAAGATTGCTAGATTGAAAGTTTTTGATTGTGTTTACCTTTCTATATTTATTTTAAATTAATATACAATAATTTAACTGTTTCCGATATGATAAAAACGACAGAGGTATAGTAATTGGAATGATTAAGTTAAAAATTAAGAAAAATATGATAATATATGTATGTATTAGTTTAAAGCAAAATGGGGGAACAATCGTGAAAATGAATGACATAGTGGCGAATACACAATTTCCAAATACAATCGAAACAATTACAAATGATTTAAAAGCATTAGGGATAGAAAAGGGAATAACAGTTATTGTACATTCTTCATTAAGTTCAATCGGTTGGATATCAGGCGGTGCAGTTGCCGTAGTAGAAGCGTTAATGAAAGTTGTTACAGAAGAAGGAACGATAATTATGCCGACGCAATCTTCGGATTTATCCGATCCAAAACATTGGTCAAGACCACCTGTACCAGAAGAATGGTGGCAAATTATTCGGGATAACGTCCCAGCATTTGATCCACGTATAACACCAACAAGGGCAATGGGAGAAGTAGTTGAATGTTTTCGTACATATCCGAATGTATTGCGCAGTAATCATCCACTCAGTAGTTTTGCAGCATGGGGGCAACACGCAGAAGAAATTACAGCGAATCATTCACTTTCCATAAGTTTTGGTGAAGAATCGCCATTACGAAAAATATACGATTTAGATGGATACATATTATTACTTGGTGTTGGTTATGACTCTAATACGTCTATACATTTATCTGAGGTACGTACAGGTGCACGCGAGTTAATAAAGGTAGGAGCACCTATTATAGAAGAAGGTGTAAGAGTATGGAAAGAATTCGTTGAAATGGATTACGATTCTGATACGTTTGTAGAAATCGGAGTTGAATATGAGCTTAAAGGAACAGTTACGCGTGGGAAGATAGGGAATGCGTCGTGCCGTTTTATGAGGCAGCGTGATGCAGTTGACTTTGGAACAGAGTGGTTTCGTGCGAAAAATCAGTAAGGGATGGTTATTATGCAGGAGAAAAAAGTATTAATTACGAGCGGCGGCTGCCTAGAAAAATGGGATCAAGTACGTGGACATACAAATTTAGCAAAAGGTACGATTGGAAGAATTATTGCGGAAGAGCTAATGACAAAGGGCGCACATGTAATATATTTGCATGGCTATTTCGCTGAGAAGCCAATGGATGTAAATAACCAATTAGAATTGCACCCATTTGAGGGGATTATTGATTTACAAGATAAGATGAAAAGTATTATTACACATGAAAAAGTAGATGCAGTTATTATGGCTGCTGCTGGCTCAGATTGGGTTGTCGAAAAGATTTGTGATCAAGATGGAAATGTTCTTAATATGAACGGAAAGATTTCAAGTGACATCGCTCCAATTATTCATTTTCAAAAAGCGCCAAAAGTATTAAAACAAATAAAGAGTTGGGATCCAGAAACGATACTCGTTGGCTTTAAACTTGAAAGTGACGTAAATGAAGCAGAACTTATTGAAAGAGCAAGTAAAAGAATGGAAGATGCAAAAGCAAGTGTAATGGTAGCAAACTCACCGCATTCTTTATATTCTCGCGGTGCTGTGCATCACGTTATTGGACAAGACGGTAATGTGAAGTTATGTAATGGGAAAGATGAAACTGTAAAAGAAATTGTCAATATGTTAGAGCATTTATGTAATCGTATCACTGCGATGTAAATTTAAGCTTTTAGAAAGAGATGCAGTCGCATAGTATGTAATGGAGTTAATATTAAATTAGTGGGGGAACTTAGCCCTCACTAATTATTAAATTGAGTCAATGGAATAAATAGGCCATTAGCTGCTCGTAAATGTGTAATACATGATATATGCATAATGAACATTTTGTGAGGAGTGGATTGTATGGAACATTTATTAAAGCAAGCTATTAAACTTAGAAATGAAAAGAAATATGCGCAGTCTAGAGAGATACTTATAGGATTAACAAACTTTACGAGGGATGCAGAAGTACTATATCAATGTGCTTGGATACATGATGTAATGGGTCTTGAAACGGAGGCGGTTCCGTATTATGAACAGGCAATTGCGAACGGACTTGATGGTGAATCCCTTTGCGGTGCGTATATCGGTCTTGGCAGTACGTATCGTTGTATAGGGGAATATGATAAAGCGATTACTTTATTAGAAGCAGGGATAAAGAAGTTCCCGGAAAATGACGTGATGAAAGTGTTTTTATCATTAGCAAAATATAACGTAAACGAACATGAAGAAGCGATGAAATTACTGTTAGAGACAGTTGTGAAAGTAGATGAGATAAAAGAATTTGAACGTGCTATTTCATTTTATAAAGACCATTTAAATGAGGTTTTTGAATAGAGGAGAGAAGGAATGAATCCATCAATTTCAAGAAGGAAAAAAGGCATTTGGATTGGACTCGTATCTTTAATTATGTTATCAAACTATTTATTGTATGCCCTGCCAATAGTGCCAGCTGCCCCGAAAGAAGTAGTCCTCGGTTCATTATTAGATTTTATGTTTGTAATTCCAGTCATCACATATTTCTTTATTATACGGAAAAGATATTCGTTAACGTATATGTTTCCTGTAGTTATAGCTGGATATGTATTCGCAAGATTTATAATTCCTAGTGATTATTTACAAGCTTTTTCATTTGTTTCGTATGTAATAGTTGCTGGAGAAATTGTGTTCGTATGTTTTGAACTGTTTCTTATATATAAAATTATAAGAGTACTTCCTAAAATAATAAAACGATATAAAGAATATAGAAGTGAGTATTCTTCATTTTCTTATGCGATTGATGCAGCGTTTGATGCTACTATGAAAAGAAGTAAGGCTGTAAGTATCATTCTTACTGAGTGTAAATTAATCTATTATGCATTTTTATCGTGGCGTGAAAAAGTACCAGATGATGAATGCACATATTCCTATCACAAAAAGACCGGCGCTATAGGTGTTTATATTATGATTATTCACGCAACAGTAATTGAAAGTATCGGTTTTCACTATTTACTGCATCAATGGAATCCAGTAATAGCTTGGATTTTACTCATACTAAACGTATATGCGATGATTTATTTTTTAGCTGAAATACAAGCGATGCGTAAAAATCCAATTGTCGTAACAGAAGAACAAGTTATCATTCAAATTGGATTAGGAAAGAAAGTTGTATTGCCATTTACACAAATTGATAATAGTGCATTCTACAAGGGGGAATCCCTAACAGCAAAAGAAGAAAAAGAGGTGCTGGATGCAACTGTTATGGAGTTCATAAAAGAACCTGCTACTTTTGAAATAACGCTAAAAGAGCCAGTGAAAGTGCAGTTGTTGTATGGATTTACTAAAACAGTAAGTCGTGTTCACTTAAATGTTGATGAGAAACGAAAATTTTATGATGCGGTTACTGAAAGGTTAAAACATATGAATGGTGGATAGTGAAAAACTCCTTCTAAATAAGAAGGAGTTTTATTGTGTAATTGTAGACCGTACACTTCTTTATCGCTATATAAACGGATATAATTAAGACTAGAAATAGCATAAGGGGAAACAAAAAATGAATAAATTACGAACACCTAAAAGTGAAATTATAGAAAGAAAAATCCGATATGACTCGACAATAGTAGATCACAATTGCTTAATACTTGAAAAGAAATCGCAAAGTATCGTGTTATTTTATGAGGTTCAGTATTCATTTACGATGAATACAAATGATTCGAGTTTAACAATCCCAAAAGGAAGTTACACCATTGCATACTACTGGGAAAATCGTCCGTACAATTTATACATATGGAGAGATAAGAACGGAATGTATTTAGGCGCTTATTTTAATGTTGTAAAAAATACGCAAATAACAGACGAACTAGTGTCATTTGAAGACTTAATTATTGATATTATGGTAATGCCAAGTGGAGAATGTTTTATTTTAGATGAGGATGAGTTACCTGAGCCCTTAGAGAGTTTTGAAGGTGGCTATGTGGATGAAGCTCTTTATGTATTAAAGGAAATAATTCAAAAGTCGCTTCCTCAAATGATTGTAGAGACAGAAATGGTGCGGCTAAAATAAAGTTTAATCGATTTGAAAAGAGAATACGTGTTTAATGAAAATGAGTAGTCTCAAGTTATATGATCTAACTTTTTTGATAAATCTAAGGTTAGAAGCATATTTCTTGGGATTACTCTTTTTTTGTAGGAATTTTGTTGCTTAGTTTCTAAATTGATTTTTAAATTTATCAAATAAGATTGACTGAATCAAGTTCAGTCGTTTATGATTGAATCAGATTCAGTCGTGGTAAAAAACATAGTAGGAGATGACGTATGAAAAGAATATCAAAAGAACCCGATATAAGACGCCAAGAGTTAATGGATATTGGTTTTGAACTATATATGAAAAATGGTATGGGAGGATTTAGCATAAAAGATGTTGTTAGTCGGGCTGGTGTAGCAACAGGGTTGTTTTACTATTACTTTAAATCTAAAGAAGATTTTGTTGATGAGACTTTAAATAGCTTCATTGTGAAAAATATGGAGTTAATTGAAGAAATACTTATTTCAAATGAACGGTCTGTAATGCAGAAGATGAAAGATTCTCTAGATATATTTTGGACATTTATTGAAAAATTAGCACCCTATAAAAATGTGAGTTCGTTTCAGACGGAACAACATTTTCAACTGGAACAGAAATTATTCACACGAATTCAACCATTAATTCGACAAGTAATTGAAGAAGGAGTGAAAACGGGGATTTTTTATACTGACAACTCCTCATTAGCTTCTGGATTTATTTTATACGGTCTTAGCAGTATTGCTCATTCAGAAGTAAAGTTGAATCTAGATACGAAGCAAGAAATGGTTAATTTAGTATTAACTACACTACGATACGATCAAAAAGAAGGTGAATGTATATGAAGATTATTATCGATGGAAACAATATTTCGCAAGAGCAACTTACAAAATGGAAAAGAGAACGTATTAAAAAAGCATTAAATACATTAGGACATAAAGGGCCTGAAATAAATGATACAGACGTCATGATAAAAAAGCTAACGGAAGTAAAGTTGGAATATTCATATAATGAAATGTATGATAAACTGAAATCAAAACTTAGATTAAGTGGAATAGGTATGCGTATCTGTACTGTTTTATCTGGTGATAGACGAAAATTTTCAAAAACAAGCATCTATTTAGATGGGATTACAGCAGAAGAAGCTATAAATGGAATTGATAGTTTTATGCTTGAACAATCACGTGAAAATAATCAAGTGAATTTATCGGCTTGTCCTGATCACTATGTACTAAGCCCCTTTGGGGAAAATGAATTAGAGGTTATCGAAACTACAGGTAATTCTCCGTTCCCAGTTCAATTTTTCATTGTTTTTGGTGACGAAACGGGATTGAAAACACCTAGAGATAAGTCTTACCAATACCAATCAACAGGTGTTGCACGTATGAAAGATGGTACTATTATTGGTGGAGTTCGGCATCAATTTAAAGATATTGATACTGGGATAGAAGTAAGTCTAGTTGTTGAGTTCCCAGCACTTTGTCCTAATAGTCTTATTAAATCACATCAAATGCATTTAGCATGTGAGTTTTCTTATTGGTTACAGCGGATTAAGGACCATAAAAAATAGTAAGTGAAAAATACCTTTCAAATAAAGAAATATACAATTTTTATGAATATAAATCGAACTGTATTTCAAACAAACAGTAACGATGTTCAAACGAATCATATGTGTCTTTAAATAAAGACTAGTTAACTTATAGGAAATGTTTTTATAATATGTAGTTAATTCTATAACGTATCGCTGATTGGAAAAATCGAATCCATTCATTTATATGAATCAGTTCAAGGAGGGGGAAGAAGTGGCAGAACTGTTATTCCCTTTATTAAAAGACGAGAAGCAACAAGAAAATAAAATCGTTGGTGAAATGATAGCTGATGCATATGCTTTAAAAAAATAGTGAGAAATAAAAAACGCGCAAGTTTTTAAGCTTGCGGGTTTTCATCGTAAACAATTAATAAATATGATAAAATTAAGAGGTAACTTATGGTACGGTTGGTTGTTCAATTATCACTTCTCCAAAGTAGGAGGGGGGTGATAATAAGTGAGTGAAATTGCGTTGTTATTGCAAGGTGGACTGTTTCTCATTGCATTGTTAACGTTTATTGTCGTCTTAATTGACAAGCTCAAAAAATAACAACCCACCTATGCCTATAGAAAGTGGGTTGTTGTGTTTGTACGAAACAAATAGGATAAATGAACAATCCAATCTGCTAAGTTACGTGGACTAGTGTGTAGCCGCACACTAGTCTTTTTTATTTATATACAGGTTTTAATTGTTTTATGTGATTGTATTGTTCTTTTCACACTCATTATAACACAGTGTCTTTTCATGAAGAAAGGAGACCGTATGTTCCTATATGGATTAAATAGAACGTGTAGTTTCTTTAAATAGCCCATCCATATACTGTTTTAAACTTTCCACAAAAAATCCTTTTTTGTCTACATTATTTACGCCGACAATTGGTGATGGAAGATTGTATCTTTTTTCTGATAAATGAACAACAACATCAAAAATATCAAATAGGCGAATGAAGCAGAATAGACCGTCTTTATCACTAAGTAAAATAAAGTAATGGTTTTCGCTCGTTGTATTTAATGTATTCCATAAAGAGCTTTTGCTTAAGTCACGAACGATACTCTTTTCCTTTAATTCCATGAAATCGGCATTTAATAGAATGGTAGAAATATCAATCGCATCTGGATCGTCAAAGTAGCCATCAATTGTTTGTACAGCAAAAGTATAAGCCATTTTTAATACACTCATTTTATATTTACGGTTATCTAAAAGCAATTCACGTTGAATAGAACTAGCTACTTTTGTTACGCGCTCTTCTTTCCAAATTTCATTATGTAATGAAATATCGTGCTTTTTACATAGTTTCATAATTAATGCATTGGAATAAAGTATCTCATCACTTACTTCGACTACATCTGTCTCAGCGGCTGCTAGCTCCTCACCATGTTCATTCGTATAGAGAGGGGAATCGATTTGTTTTTTCATTTGCTCAATCTTATATTGACTTAATTTATGTCTAATTAAAGGACGATCAATATTTGTTGTCATATGTTCATGACATGAATCACAAATTGAATTTATGAAATAATATCCACATAATATCTCTGGAATGACATATTGTTCACTAAGTTCTTTCGTATCTTTTCTGCAAATGATGCATTGTGTCATATTTATCACCTTTACCTGCAAATTTGTCTGTAATCTCATTGTAGTGTATTTAATGGGATTTTGGAATATTGTAAAGGAAAATATTATGTGAAATCTAAGTTTAATTTGGTACAATGAAGAGAAGTGCTAGTTTAAAGGAGGACGTTTTTTTGAAATCGAAAGTGCACTTTTGGACATTAGAAGTGCTGATGGTTGTAGGAATTATATTTATTTGCACAAAAATATCGTTTCTATTTCAACCGATTGGTATCTTCATATCAACATTATTTTTCCCAATTTTAATCGCGTTATTTTTATACTTCATATTTAACCCATTGTTAGTCTTTTTGGAGAATAAAAAAGTACCTAGAGGTCTAGCGATTTTACTACTGTATCTTTTTATCATCACATTAACTGGAGTTGCTATTGGAGTAGTTGTTCCAACCATCTCACAACAGTTAATGGATTTAGTAAAAAATATGCCGACTTACATAAAAGAGGGAAAAGTATACATACAAGATCTATCCCATCATAGATTATTTGAATGGCTATCTACACAAAACTACGTTTCCATTGAGACAATTGAGAAAAATGCAATTGAATACTTAAAGGAAATACCAAACACACTTACGTCGAGTGCAACGGCTTTATTTGGTATTATCACGAACGTGGCGTTAGTTATCTTTACAGTACCGTTCATTTTATTTTATATGTTTAAAGATGGACATGCATTTCCAGGAAAAGCTGTTAGTGTATTACCAGAGTCTTACCGTGAAGAAGGACTTCGTATCATAAAGGAAACGAACGAAACATTATCTGCATATATTCAAGGTCAAGCGCTCGTTTGTATGTTTATTGGTGCCTTTACATTTACTGGTTATTTAATCATCGGTTTACCGTATGCTTTCGTTTTAGGAATTATCGCAGCATTTACAAATATAATTCCGAACTTAGGTCCATTTATCGGAGCAGCACCAGCTGTCATTATAGGTCTGTTCGTATCTCCGATGCAAGCTCTGTACGTAATTATTATAGTAACAATCGTACAACAGTTTGAAAGTAACATCATTTCACCGCGTATTATGAGTTCAAAATTAAATATCCATCCGTTGACAATTATCATCCTTATTTTAGGGGTAGGTAATTTCGCGGGAATTATCGGAATGATTTTAGCAGTACCAGCTTATGCGGTAACAAAAACAGTTGTTTCGAACTTAGTGAGATTGTTTAAGACGAAACGAAGTAAACGGAAATAGAATATGTTGAGAAAGATACACCGCTTAATAAAAAGGGGTGTATCTTTTATTTTTTAGTGTATGAAATACTTATTATTGTATATTTTTTACACATCAAATCAGGCGGTGAATTTTTGTTAAATGAACTATGTGGAATCCCTCTGAACTATCCAAATCATTTCTTTACACCGCGTTATTAACATCATAATCGACTCCTTTCATTTCTAATATAAGTTCAAACAATTATAGGTGAGTGTAGTACTTGCTTCTACGATCACGAATTTCATCTATAATCTTTTTATACTGTTCCTCTTGTTTTACTTCATTTGCAGATATAGTTTCTTTTTGAATCGTAATGGTTAAAAAGAAAAGGTGAAACTTCATACATGAATTCCTCCTTTCGAATAGGAATTACAGGTGACTACAATAATGACTTTGTCGTTCTTTTACGTTGTACATAGCCTGCTCAATTTGTCGGTCATGAAGCATATCAGACTCAGACAGTTTGTTTTTTTGAATGGTAATTGTTAAAAATAATACTCTGAATTTCATTGGATATTACCCCTTTATAATTTATTTAGTAAAGACGATTGTAATAAGAGGACTGACGCTCTTTCACATCATCCATAATATTTTTAATTTGTTGTTCACGAGAAATTTCATCTTTTGAAAGTTTACGCTTTTGAATGGTAATCGTTAAAAAGAAAGCTTTAAATTTCATTAGGATATTACCCCTTTATAATTTATTTAGTAAAGACGATTGTAATAAGAGGACTGGCGCTCTTTCACATCATCCATAATGTTTTTTATTTGTTGTTCACGAGAAATTTCATCTTTTGAAAGTTTGTTTTTTTGAATGGTAATCGTTAAAAAGAAAGCTTTAAATTTCATTAGGAAATTACCCCTTTATAATTTATTTAGTAAAGGCGATTGTAATAAGAGGACTGACGCTCTTTTACTTCGTCCATAATAATTTTAATTTGTTGTTCACGTAAGATTTCAGCTTTTGAAGATTTACGTTTTTGAATGGTGATAGTTAAAAAGAAAGCTTTGAATTTCATTAGGATATTGCCCCTTTAAAAAAAATTTTAATACATTTGTGTATAATACGAACTTTTAATGTCCGTTATTTTATCCATAGTTTGTTTTAATTGTTGTTTA
Source organism: Bacillus sp. FSL P2-0099 (assembly GCF_038007445.1). Classification (NCBI taxonomy): domain Bacteria; kingdom Bacillati; phylum Bacillota; class Bacilli; order Caryophanales; family Bacillaceae; genus Bacillus; species Bacillus sp. FSL P2-0099. The sequence continues at coordinate 2,856,320 of NZ_JBBOXE010000001.1, read as the reverse complement.
CGAAAGATTTCAGCTTCAGATAACGTTTTTTTCTGAAGTGCTGTCGTAAAAAAGAAAATATGAAAAGTCATGGACGAATTCCTCCTTTCGAAAAGGAATTACAGGTGATCGCAATAAAGCACTTGGCGCTCCTTAACATCATTCATAGCTTTTGTAATTTGCTCATTATGAAGAATTTCAGCTTTGGAAAGTGTATTTCTTTGAATCGTAATACTTAAAAACAATACGCTAATAGTCATCGAATGTTGCTCCTTTCTTTAAAAAATAATGTATGAGACTAAAAAATCGCACGAAAAAGCCACAGGAAGATATCGTTTTCCTATGGCTGGGCGTGAAAAAGCCACAGGAAAGTATACGACCTCCTGTGGCGAATTTATGAATTAATAGAAATAAAGTACGATTTTCAATTCTCCGTTAGGGTGGTCGAATTCATATTTAATTGTCCGAAAAACACAGGTGCAGTTAACGCTAAAGTTAAAGCATGTAATTGTAATTTCATCATTTCCTTCGACCTCCTTTTAGAATATTTTTCTTACGTTAGTAATTATATACAATTAATGGATAATTGTAAACGTAAAAAGTGAAAATTTTTAATTTTGATTAAAATGCGTATATTTAAAAGGGCTTTTTAAAGGATACATTGTATGGATTGGATAATAAATAGAACGTGGGGGTGTCTAATGAAGTATATGAATAGAATAGCAGGTATTATGCTAACAATTTTATTAGTTGTTACTGCTTGTTCTAATGGGGAGAAAATAAAAGAAATATCACATATTGAACCTGGGGCTTTTAAAAAATATACGGGGACATACGTTGGAAATAATTCCGATGTGTTTGCGATTGTTAAAAACTTACCTGGTGGTGAAACAGTTCAAAGTATAAATTTGAAAAATGAGAAGATCGCGGTGAAATACGGTGAGAGAAAGAACGGTAACTTAACAGAAGATATCATTGAGACGTATTGGTTTGACGAAAAGGGTACGATGAAAAAGAACTTTCTCTTTAATGCTATTTATCTTGCAGTTTTAGTACCGAATGCGAAAGGGTATGAGTTTCAGATTGAAAATCAAAGTTTTGCATTAAAAAGAGAAGAACTTTTACCCATACTGTATAAAGAATTTAATGATTTGCCAAAGGATGATCTTATATGGAATAAGGGAATCGTAATGAATTTCTTTTACGGTAATCAAGAAAAAATAGAAAAGCTAGTTAATAATAAAGATTTTCGAAAGCAATTTTTTAATGAACATCCTGTGCGGGAATTTAAGTGATATGGAGGAAGATGTGGTTATTTTATGATTGAAAATACGGATATTTTTTAAAGGGAGTCATTCAGTATCGAATGATTCTTTTTTTTGATGAAAATTATGGAAAAAAATATACCGTTGTGCTATGGTTAATTACATAAGTAATGAACCTATGAACCTATGAACCTAAGGTGGTGAAATCGTGAAACCTACTCTAGAACAAAATAAGTTAATATACATACAAATTGCAGAAACAATTGAATCTGATATTTTAAAAGACATATTACTTGAAGAAGAACAAGTTCCGTCGACAAATCAATTTGCGAAGATGTTACAAATTAATCCGGCTACAGCTGCAAAAGGAGTAAATCTACTAGTAGATGAGGGGATTTTATATAAAAAGAGAGGGATCGGGATGTTTGTTACAAAGGGAGCAAAAGAAGTCGTACTAAAAAAAAGACAAAATACTTTTATGACCGAGTATTTACCTAAAGTGTGGGAAGAAGCAAAAGTACTAGAAATATCAAAAGACGAATTGATGGACATGATACACAAAATTACGAAGGAGGGGAAAGAGGGATGATTGCACTTGAAACGAAAAACTTGTCTAAAAAATATAAAAAGAAATTAGCTGTTAACGAAGTAACTATTTCATTGGAAGAGCATAAAATATATGGTTTGCTTGGAAGAAACGGAGCGGGGAAAACAACTTTATTAAACATACTCGCAGGTCAGATTATTTCAAGTAGTGGAAGCGTATCTGTATTTGGTGAAAATGTATTTGAAAATAGTAAAGCGATGCGAAATATTTGTTTCGTAAAGGTGAAAGAAAACATTAATTTAAGTAGTAAGGTAAAAGATGTTTTTTATTTGTGTAACATGTTTTATGAAAATTGGGATCAAGAATATGCTGAGGAACTTATTAAAAAATTTCAATTGAATGCAAAAGAAAAGTATTATGATTTATCCCATGGTATTCAAACAATTGTTGGTATTATTAAAGGTTTAGCTAGTAGAGCACCAATTACTATTTTTGATGAGCCGACTACCGGTTTAGATGCAGCACATCGAGAGTTGTTTTACGAATTACTATTGGAAGATTATAGTGAATATCCACGAACAATCATCTTATCAACACATTTAGTTGAGGAAGTGTCCCATGTTATAGAAAATGTAATCATATTAAAAGAAGGATCATTAGCTGTTCAATCCTCTGTGGAAGATTTTTTAGAAAAAGGACACATAATATCAGGACATAAAGATAAAGTGACAAATTTTTTAATGGGGAAAAATGTTGTAAAACAAGAGTTGTATGGGAATAAAGAGATTTCTGCGATATGGGGAGATCTTTCTGCTAGAGATTATGAGCTGATAGAAACTGAAGGGTTAGAAATAGACAGAGTAACACTGCAAAAACTATTTATTTATCTAACAGATAATGAGGTGAAATGAAAATGCTTTTAAAACAATTAAAGTTACATATGAAATTTCATTATAAGGCTATTCTTATCTTTTGGTGTGTGGCATTACTTATAAAATGGACAACAACTGCAACTGATATAAAGGGACTAAAGGTAGCATTTTTACATGATATATTCAATAATTCATCTATTGCAAACGCAATATTTATTGTGGCAAGTGTTTTTCTTGTTCAAGATGACATATTTCGTACAGTTGTCTCATTTGGCGTTACTAGATTACAATTCTTTATTGGTTCAGTATGTTTTATCATATTACAATCAGTAATTTTTTCATTTCTACAAGTTTTGCTTTTACAAGGTACATTTTATGAAACGAAACATATAAATTTAGGAGCACATACAATCGAACAATTCTTTGCACAGTTCGTGTTCTATCTATTATTAGCTAGCTTATTTCAATTAACAACTATTTTTCAGAAAAGATTTAATTGGATAGGCTTTGCTTTTAGTGTGATTTTTTTCTTGGGGTTGACGAGTACAATTTATGGTAAGGTAGGTTTGAAAGAATTGGTATTTATTGATAGTAAATCGTTACTTGATATACCCAATTTTATATCAATTTCGATAGTACTTATTTTAATATACTTTATAATTAGCGCTCTATTTATTCGTAAAGTTTCTTTTGAGGATACGATTTAAGCACAAATACTTTAAGAGAGAAGGAAGACTGTATGGGAGATACTTCTTCACTAATAACCGTCTTTTTATGCGTGGCACTGCTAATTTTTTGGCGACGATATCGTTCTATGTATAAGCCGATAAAGGGAACGGGAAAACGTATTTTGTGGCCATTACTATTTTTAACACCGGGTATTTTATTGTTTTTTGGTCCAGTACATCCAGCTATATTACAAGTGACTATAGCAGGATCCATTGGGGTGATTTTCGCAATCCCACTTATATTTCTAACAAACTATGAGCGAAGAGAAGACGGAAACATTTATACGAAAAAAAGTGCTGCCTTTTTAATTACTTTTATCGGAATTGTTATTTTAAGATATAGTTCAAGACAATATATCGTTGGCTTAGATCCGCAAATAATTGGTTTATTATTTTACGTCGTTGCGGTGTCTTATATTATTCCGTGGAGAATTGCTTGTTATATAAAATTCAGGAAAGTTTGGCGCGGGAATAGTAATCATGTGATATAAAAATAAAAACTTCTCATTTGAGAAGTTTTTATTTTTATGGGCTATTTGCTTGTAATACAAGTTTCGAAACATCTTTAACAGAACCTATTTCAAATGCCCTCATACGAGCATTTACTGCACGTTTAAATTGCTCTGTTTGAGGTGTCGCTCCTGTAACAGTTGGGAGAAAACATAGCACAGAGTTAGCAACTGAAATAGCGAAGGATATTCCTAGTTTTCATGAGAAGTTAAATTGTGTAATTGATAGAATTAGTGTGGAACGAATTGGTGAGAATGGAGAATCAATTATTGAATTTGAAGTACCATTGCAAAAAAGCTGACAAAAGTCAGCTTTTTTATTTCGAACTATGAAGTAAAGCACCAATTGCACCACTATAACCGCCGTCTTGTAAAAAGACTGGTATTTTGTTTTGATATTCTGTATAGCTACTAATAATATTTTGAAGATGTACGTTATTACATAGAGTAGAACCGATGTAAATGATATGGTCAATATTTTTTGCTTCGGCGAATTGAAGACTTAATGCTGTGACGACTTCACCGACAAGTCCTTGAACGGTAGCTAGTATATCTGAACTACTATAATTTGAGTCTGTAATGGTCGCTTTTCCGAAATTGCTAGCAGTTAAGTTATTATCAAGAGGGGAGAGAATCCCGCCATAAATATCTCCAACTGTAATATCTAGACTGTTTCTTGAACCAATTTTCGTAAGCGGAATCACGTCTTCAAAATGATCTATATTTGTTAATAGTTTTGAAAGACCCATAATAGTACCACCGCCAACTCCAGTTCCACCAGCGCGAACATATTGCTTGTCGTGAACATAGTGAATGGAAGTACCTGTACCGATATTTGTTAATACAAAGCTGTTTATAGCACGTTTTTCTTCTTTTAGTATGTATCGTACTCCTGCTAAAGTAGCTTCAAACTCGTTTAATTCTACTATTTTATATGAACTTGAAAGGAGTTGTTCTAACTGTGTAGCTTTACCACCTGTAATGCATAATTGTGTAATTGAATTATTATTATGAAGCCATTCTTTAATTCTTTCATGTTCATATGAATAAAATTTTTCAAAAACTAATTTGTTCATTTCGTTAAAGTAAGCAATTTTTGTTAATGTTCCCCCAGCATCAATACCAACAACATTCCGCATTTCCCTACCCCTTACTATGTAATCTGTTTAATCAGCTTGATATATTAATAGCTTTTCAATGGTAACGATTGATTGACCGTTTACAGAGGCAATTCCTTTCCCAAGAACAAAGCCTCGTCTGTTACGTGTTAATTCATAATGTAAGTCAAGTTTATCACCGGGATACGCATTTTCATGAAATTCCACCCCATCTAAAGAGGAGAGGAAACCAAGTCCTTCAGATTCACCTGTACTTACAAAAGCACTAAGTTGAGCCAGTGCTTCTACAATTAGCATATGAGGCATATAGTTTTGATTTTCATTAATAAACCACTCGTTATTTGTGATCAGTTTGTATCCTGTAGCTGATTGAGATTCTTTAACGTTTGTAATTTTATCAATCATTAAAAATGGATAGCGATGGGGAAGAGTATCTTTAATATTCATATCGTACCTCCAGGAATAATAATACCCCTGCTAAAGTTAAGCAGGGGAGTTATTATTAATTCTTAACTAATTCTTCTATTTTTTCAATAGAGAAAATACCGCTATTTTTAATGTTTTCAACTGCTTCTTGTAATACTACTTTATCTTGAACAAGTGCAATACGTACAAAACCTTCGCCATGAGGACCAAATGCATGGCCTGGTGTGACAACGACATTTGCACGATCCATAAGTGCATAAGCGAACTCTAGCGAAGTCCACCCTCTCGGAATTTCAGCCCAAACGAACATACTTCCAGCTGGTTTATTGACATTCCAACCGAATTTGCGGAATCCGTCCACTAAAGTATCTCTACGTTCTTGGTAAATTCCACGGTTTTTTTCACAAAATGCAGCGCCGTGTCGTAATGCAGCGGATGCAGCTTTTTGAATTGGTAAAAACACACCGTAATCTGTATTAGACTTAAATTGCGTAAGCGCGCTGACAATTTCTTCGTTACCAATCATATAACCAATACGGCTACCAGCTAAACTATAACTTTTAGATAAAGAATTAATTTCAACGCCAACTTCTTTTGCACCAGGTACAGATAAGAAGCTAATTGGCTTTTGACCATCAAAATAAAATTCAGCATAAGCAAAATCATGGACAACGATAATATTATGTTTTTTCGCGAATGCGATTACATCTTTAAAGAAATCTTCATGTGCCATTGCTGGAACTGGATTTCCTGGGAAGTTCAAAATCATCATCTTTGCTTTATTGGCGATTTCTTCAGGGATAACTTCTAAGTTAGGTAAGAAATCATTTTCTTTTTTTAATGGCATGTAGTAAGATGTTGCACCGGCCATTTGAATTCCTGTTTCATAAGCTGTATATCCTGGATCAGGAACTAGTATTATATCTCCCGGATTTGCAAAAACCATAGGTAAATGAACGAGTCCGTCTTGTGAACCCATTAATAATAAAACTTCTTTTTCAGCATTTAATATAACGTTATGAGTGTTGTTGTAATATTCAGTTACAGATTCGTGAAATTCTTGAATACCAGATAATGTATATCCGTAACTTTCTTTTGCACTTGCTGTATGTACCATTTCTTCTCTCACAAAATCAGCAGGAGGCATATCAGGATTCCCGATACTTAAATCGATCATTTTATGACCTGCTGCAATTTTCTCTTTTTTATAGGCCCCTAATTCACTAAATATAGAAGATTGGAATGCTTTCATTCTAGTTGCTAAAGTGTAAGTCATCAAAACCCCTCCTAAAAACAGTGTTTTCTTTCTGCATTTTTAATTATTCTGAAAACACATGTTTACATTTTATCATTTTTTTATGAAAATTAAAACGATTGACAAATTTAGAGGGAGGATAATAAGGGGAAATATAAAAATAACGTAGAAAATATTTTCTACGTTATAAATGAAGATTAATTGTTTGTTTTTTTATATGTACATGTGTTTTCAGTTGTAAAAAAGTATACATTTAATTCATTATCGACAACTTTTAAAGATTGATCCGATGTAAACGAGTTACCATAATCAATACGATACACGTTAGAATTTTTAACAAACGATCCTTTAAATAAATCCTCTTTTTTATTTGTTGTTTGCATTTCCACTAAATTGTGAACAACCTTTTCTTTCTTTTCTTCTTTCACAACTGTTTCAAATTTATAATATACAGGGCATTCACCTTTTTTATTATCAATGACTTCCCAAGAGCCGTATATATCATTATTGCTACATCCACTAAGTAGAACGATTAATATAGGGAAAATAAATAGAAACTTTTTCATTGTGTACTCCTTTCTTATTCGTTTTTATAAACGTGCGAATACGATAGGAATATTGTAAAAAATAAAGTTTAAATTTTCATAAAGAATTTTTAAATTTCACATAAAAATTTGGAGAAAGGTGAGATTTTTAAAATGAAAAGGCATGAATCTAGTGTAATGCTAGATTCATGCCTAGTACTCTATCTTATGTTATGTTTTTTGAGGATAAATGAAGCGGAAAGAAGAATGACAATTCCATTTACAATATATACATTTAAAATAACGAAGACTAGGTTAGCTACTCCCAAACCACCTTTATCGAATATAGATGTGAGTGCTGTAGTAGTCAAAAAGATAATGGGAGTTAACAATAAAAATAGGAAACCTGCAACAATCCTTCTTTTAAAGTTATTTTGAGATAAGGAAATGGCTAAAAAATTAAGGACGCCAAACATGACCAATGAAAAAAGAAGGATAATTAATAATTGGATGCCATAAGACATTTCCACAGCTCCTTTTTGAAAAATCTATAATTTATTTTATTCGAAAGTAGTAGGGGATACTCCTTTAAATATTTGAACTACATAAAGAAAATAGATTTTAATCCTTGAAATTCAAAAAGAATGGACCCAGTAAAATACGGGATCCATTCTTAAGAAGTATTAGTTTTATATATTCGCAGATTGTGACGTTTGTTTTTTAAATTGTTTCTGCTTAGATAAGGAAATAAAAATAATCAACAACGAAATAACTCCGAAGATGAGAACCATATATTGTAACCCAATCGTATCTAAGAAGAAGCCAGTTCCAAGTAAGACAATTTGGAACATAACTCTTTCAAACATATTACGGAATGAGAAGAGACGTCCGTGATAGCTTTTTTCGACTTTCGTTTGGAAAATTGTCGACATAATAGGGAAGAAGCAGCCTACACTAAATCCAAACAAACCAAATGAGGCAAGTGCCATCCATTTAATATCGCTAAAGAACAACGAAAGGTGTGCAAAAGCGGTACAAATTGCGAAGAAGTATAGTAACTTTTCAGGTTTGAAATGATCAGATAAACGTTTAATAACGAAGGCACCTAACATAAATGCTACACCTTCAATTGTATATATGAATCCTTTAATCGTTGGGTCATGTTGCATTTCGCTAATGTTAATAACCATTAAATTGAATCCAGCTATAAATAATAGAGGGATAATACTTAATATAAGTGCTGTAAAAGCAATAGGAATTCCTTTTAAAATACGAAATACTTCCATAAAACTATTATCTTTAGCTGATTGTTTACTTGATGTAGCGGATTTTTTATCTTCAAATTGTAGGAAGAAAGTTGAGAGGAATAATAAAGCGTATGCTGCCATTGAGAAGGCATACATATACTGTAAACTCATTACAACTAAAAGAATGCCACCTAGTGAAGTACCTGCAATACGAGCGATTGTACCGATATTCATATGTACACCGTTCATTTGTAATAGCTCATGTTCATTAACGATGAGTGGAATTACAGATTGTAATGCAGGGAAATAAAATGCCGCGGAAATTTGAAGTGCAATCATAAATGCAATCATGAAAGCGATACTTTCATATTGAATAGCGAAAAACATGAAAATAACACTAATAACACGACCAAATCCAGCGTAAAGAAGAACTTTCTTTTTTTCATATTGATCAATGACACGCCCAGCCATTGGGCCGACTAGAACACCAGCTAACAGTCCGATAAATAATATAACGGATTTCATAAAATCAGAAGGGACGTATTTTTGCATAAATTCAAGATTACCAAGAATACCAAGCCATAACCCTAGACCAGCAATAAACTCCCCAATTAATACGATCCAAACATTTTTATTACGCCACATAATTTAAACCTCTCAGTCTTTTAAAATTAACAACTCGTATATAAAACCTCCTAATTTATTCATTATTTTTTAACGCGCTTTTTTTAGAGTCAGAGTCTATATTACGTGTTTCATTAGTGAATTTCAATCTTTTTGATTTGTTGAAAATTTGATTAATTATATGATGAAATAAGTAATTCAAAATGTGAAAAACTCTTGATTAAATACAAATTGAAAATAAAGAAAAACATAGAGAAAATAAAAAAGTGAGAACGTAGTTACTACGTCTCACTTTTCTCAAATGCAACATCAAACAATAGATTCCTTTAGCAACACTTATGATCTTGTCCAATAGCTAAACCACTAAAAGATAGAGGGCCAACAACGTCTGCACTTGCAGCATTTGTTAGATTTTCCACAGTTAATGAATATTCGTGAGTCCCGCAGCTTACATCTTTATCAATAGCTTGAAATGTTTGAGCGTAGAATTGCTCTGAATCTGTAGATTCAATACCTACTTGCGTGTTGAAAATTTCAGTGTTGTCACGGAAAATTCTAAATAATATTTGTGATATATCAGTTATACCTTTAACTCCAACTGTAGCGATTAATTCTACTCGATTATTACGTGAATCGCTTCTTGAAATTTTTAATTTAATATTTGCTAGAATTGCTTTGTTTGGGGAATGAGGAATTACAAAAGTTGTTTCACCTGTTTTATTTATTGGTTGAGTAGCTTGGTAATCAATGATATGAGTCATGTTCGTCACCTCCTCATATACTAAAATATGAAAGTAACGATGAATTAGCTTGGACATATACTATAAGATGTTAATAGAATTGAGGAGTAATGTTGAATAAAGAGAGATAATATAAAAGCATCAAGAAAAAACCAAATTATGAGAGTCATTTTTTGATGCTTTTCATACTTTAGGCAGAATATTCTTCTTTACGTACTTCGAAGAATTCATTCCGGCGTAAGTAATTAAAAATTTTTTCCGAAACCTCTTCTTCATGAGACACTAAGAATCGTTGATCAAAAGCATAGAAAGATTGACCTTTAATTAGTTTTACGTAGTATATTTTACACGCCTCCTTTAAATTAGGATTCTTAAATACTTTATATTATGATGACCTATCTGGTTGTTAATAATACTTAAAGTTTCAAAGGGGAGAAGTATAAATTCAAAAAAACATTGAAATAGCTTACAAATCTGTAATGTTTTTGTCACCTTTACCGATAGTTAAAATTAACCAGTATCTTCTATACTACAAATAGGTTCCATAAAACAAGGGGGTAGAAAGATGGAGGAAGTAATTGGAGAAGTTGTAGCAGGGATTTGTGAATTTGTAGTTGAAGTTACGGTGGATGTTTTAGGAGATTTAGTTTCCGGAAATGATGAAGAGAAAGAAACATTATAAAATTTGTAAAAAGGTTTAAAGATAAACAATGTGTAAAAGCTGATTTCTAAAGGGAAGTCAGCTTTTATATTTTTTACATTATATTAATAATATCTAAATATTAACCTGTTACGATATTAATGAAATCAATAAAGGAGCTGACCGATATGAATATGCCGAATTCTAGATGTGATGTACCTGATTCTAATACGATTGTAGCGAATATAAATGAAAAAGAATATCACTTTATAGTTCGTATACATCCACTTGCAGGAAAGATGATAGCGCTATTTGAAAATGGGAAAGAATATGGATTGCTTGATAAGGAAATCGCTAGTAGGGATAAATTTATTAGGTCAGAGCTTACTAAGTTGAAGCATTTCAACATAGATATTCTTTATGATAGTCCTGGGTGGATATGGATTGGCATGGACCAATATGGATTGCATGCAAGAGAGGCTACTAATAGCGAAGTAGAAGTTATTGTGAAGTTACAGGGGGATTAGACGTGTAAGAAGATCCTCAAATTTAAGAGATACTTTGTGGGGTTGTGGGATAATTCCCCATAACCTTTTTTGTTTTGTGCTTAAAAATAAAAGAGTTAAATTTTTTTGATAGAAGGTCTCTAGTACAAGAGACGAGACTAAACTAAAAGAGGATTTGAAATTATATAAAGAGAACTTATAAATTAAATATAATACTTTATAGAAAGAAGATGATAAAAGTGAGTAAAGAAGAACTTGTGAAACAACAATTTGGTAGTAATGCAGAGAAGTATGTGAAAAGTAAAATTCATGCAAAAGGACTGGATTTACAATATGTAGTTCAGCAAGTTGAAACTCGTCATAATACTCGTCTTCTTGATATTGCTACTGGTGGTGGACATGTTGCTAATTTGTTAGCCCCAATGTTCAAAGAGGTAGTCGCTCTTGATTTAACAGAAAAAATGTTAGAAAAAGCAAAAGGTTTTATAGAAGGGAACGGACATGAAAATGTATCATTTGTAGCAGGACATGCAGAAAGGTTACCATTTGCTGATGAATCCTTTGATACAATTACATGCCGAATTGCAGCACATCACTTTGTTGATCCTTTGCAATTTATTTTTGAAGTAAATCGAACGTTAGAAGATAATGGGTTATTTATATTAATTGATAACGTTTCACCAGAAAATAATGAGTTTGATACATTTTATAACTTTATCGAAAAGAAGAGAGATCCAAGCCATGAACGAGCTTTGAAAAAAACAGAATGGATTACTTTATTAGAAAAACATGGTTTGCAAATGCAGTCATGTCATACTTTTGACAAGAAGTTCGATTTTGATTGGTGGTGCGATATGATGGATGTTCCTATGCAAAAACGTGTAAAGTTAACAGAGTGTATGATGAAAACATCAAATGAAATGCAAGAATTTTTCGAAATTCAATCTGAAAACAATAAAATAGAATCGTTTTATACTGAAATGGCACTGTTCGTATGTAAAAAAAGTTCAACATTAAAAAGATAAATTTCTTGCAGTCTTTCTGATGTACGATATACTTAGTACAGAGAAAATGAGAATTGAGGAATAGTAATAATGATTCGTGTACGTATTGAGGGAACTGAGGAAGAGATGCTTGAATTTTTAGAGAAAATGCCTGACATTCCTGGGTTTGAAAAAACACATATGAGAAAACCGAGAAAAGGGAATAATCCGAAATATGATTCAAGCAAAAGTATACTAGCATATTTATCTTATAAAAAGATTGAAGTCGCCAATAAATAGGCGGCTTTTTTTATTATCTCTGTTTCACCGCCTTGTCTTTTTCGCATAATAATGATAGTAGATTATGCTGGAGAGGGGTGAGGAAAGTTAATAAAAAAATAATCTTTTTCGGAGATTTTGGTATTGATGATGCAGTGACGTTAATTTATGCGAATAAAACATGCAAATTAGATATTATAGGTATCGTTGCAGAGTATGGAAATGTGTCAAGAGAAATTGTAACGGAAAATGTTTATTTTTTAGAAAGATACTATGCTACAAAAGTGAAGATTATTGAAGGTGCCAGTAGACCGATGACAGCTGAAGAACCTTTGTTTTTCCCTGAAATTCATGGGGATCACGGTTTAGGTCCAATTATTCCACCGAAAATGAGAATTTGTGACAGAGAAAATTTTTGTGAATTGATTAAATTAATTGAGCCTTGTCCAGAAGATATTATTATAGTCGCGACGGGACGATTAACAACACTTGCAACATTATTTTTATTGTACCCCAATTTAATGAATCGAGTATGTTCTTATTATATAATGGGCGGTGCTTTTCTATTTCCGGGAAACGTTACACCTGTATCAGAAGCTAATTTTTACGGTGATCCAATTGCCGCGAATATCGTTATGAAATATGCGCAGAATGCTACAATATATCCGTTAAATGTAACGCAGCGTGCTCTTATCACCCCTGAAATGGTCGATATTATTGATAAAGAAGGAACAGGGCAGGCGAAACTCATAAAGCCAATGATCGATTTTTATTACGAGAACTTTTACAAAAAAGAATATCCAGGTATTGCTGGGAGTCCGATTCACGATTTACTTCCGTTCATTTCATTTATAAATGATGATATTTTTGAATATAAAAAATCAGCAGTTTGGATTAGTACGACGAATGATGTAACGAGAGGTCAAAGTGTTGCAGATTTTAGAAAAATAGCTGAGCCAACGACGTTTGATAATCGTCCTATACAAAAAATTGCCGTTGAATTTAATTATCAAGCGTTTAAAGACGAATTTATGAGAACAATATTGAAGCCAGATTGTCCTTAAAAGGGTGAGCAGATTTGAATGATTTTCATAAGACGAATAACTTACGAAAAATGTAACATAACTAATGGTAAGCAATTGTTTCTGATTATAATTTTTATTGGTCAATTATAAAGGAGGAAATGATATGATTTGGTCTTTAATCGTTGGTGGTATATTAGGATGGTTTGCAAGTTTAATTACTGGGAAGGATGTACCTGGTGGTGTAATCGGTAATATTATTGCAGGTATTGTCGGTTCTTGGCTTGGTACAGCGTTACTTGGTAAATTCGGACCTGTTATAGGCGGATATGCGATTGTTCCGGCTTTAATAGGCGCCATTGTTTTGATTTTCATCGTAAGCTTTATATTCCGTGCAATGCGGAAATGAATACAGGGGACTGTTTACATTTGTAAGCAGTCCCTTTGTATTATGTTGTCTAATCTGTTATGCTACTGTTATACAATCAGGAGGTGTCAGCATTGAAATCATTTACAGTAAATTTTCATCAAGAGGATAATGCAAAGGCAACAACAGTACATAAATTAAGTGAAGAGGACTTCGAGAAAGCAACAGAAAAAGGTACTCGTCATCTATTTGATTTAGATACAAACGTTGGTTTCTTCGTATTCTTTGATGCTGAAGATACAGAAGGAAACGAGCAATACTTAATGTTACAATATGAAGGAGATCATGAAGAACCAAGTGCTTGCTACGGATTTGATTTGAAATTGTTCTATCAATTTTTAGCACTATACTTAAATGATCTTGAATTCCAAGGTGAGACAAATGAAGAAGAGGAAGAAAATGGTCCAATTCATCATTTAGCGCACTTACTTTACCATATCGTTGAAGACGGTAAATCTATCGAAGTGTAAAAATACATATTTGAAGCTGTCCTTTAATAGGGCAGCTTTTTTAATTATATAAATAGGTAATCTTAGTAGGTGTAGTTTTATATTTCTTCCATGTTTCACCCGCAACATTTCAGTTATAATTGGCGTAACTAAATTCATGGAGGCTATTTCTGTGCTCGTAGATGTAAAACATTTTATAAAAGCAGTAGGATTAACTGTTATCACATCGTTAAGTGGGGACAATACATTTACTCACAATTTTAAAACTGTAAAAAGCACTTTCACTACATACATAAAGAAGTTAAGATTAACCTTTTAATTTTATTTTTATAATTTAAATAGACACATTACTTAGGGGGGATAATTTGTTTACAATAGAAAATTACACAAATTCTTTAAAAAAAGGCCTCGAAGAAAAATCGGATGATTTGATTCGAAATATAAAAGAGACACTTCAGTTTAATTATTATGAAGGGATAGATATATTAGATTTCACAGCTTTTGTTCAGTCATTTGAAATGTCCGTTGTCATGTTTTCGATGGATAGAGGAGCAAATGAAGTTTTTTATGAAGGAAAGGATAGCAGTGTCTTTTCTGGTAGTCACGATTTGATAGATGATGTAGAATATTATAAATTCCATGATGACGAATCAGACGAATTTTGGGAGTTTTATGAAGAAAACGATGAAGCATTATCTGAAATTGAAACGAAAGCTATAGTGGAATGGTTTGCGATGTGCTGGAATAAAGCAGGTGGTACGAGCGTTAAATTACCGTCTTACTTTAGTTTTCATGATTATGATGAATGCTTTGATTTACATAACAGCAAATGGATTTCTGACGGCGACAAATGGTTTGATTAAATTTCAGAAACCCCAAAAATATTAAACCAGCAGGGAATGATTATTCACTCCCTGCTGGTTTTTTGCATTTAAAGGAGCCTTTGTGACAGTGTATTTTAAGTTATAGAAAAAAGATATAACGAGTAAGGAGAGAAGGTGTATACAAGGAGATGAATAAGATGATTAACAATACAATTCCAAGCTTTTTGAAGCTTTTGGAAAGCGATGATATAGGATTACATGACTTGAACAAATATTATGATATGCACCCAGAGGCATTCGAAGAGTATTTTAATTATCATTGTCCTAAGACGGAAGAACGTCTTTCTAGTACAATTAAAAAATATCCTGAAAAACTAAAAGACATCCGTATTATTTCGGAAACTTTACCATCTATTATTCAAGAAATTAGTGAGGAGTATCACATTCAATTTGGTTTTAATATAGATTTGACTTTTCATCTATTTGTAGGTGGATTTGGTTCTAATGCATTTGTGGAAAGGGAGATTATTGGGGATATATTTTTTGCGGCTGAGAAATTATCTCCTGTAAGGGAGCACCTCCGTGTTATCGTTGCTCATGAAATCGGACATATATATCATAATGTAGCATTACAAGAGAGTGGAATGGATTGGACTAAAGCAGAATGGAATGATGCCCCGGTAAGTTTATATCGTGAAGGGGTCGCGACCTATTTATCACAACTAATAGTTAAAGGTTTAAGTGAGTCCGTTTACTATTCATATAGTAGTAATGGTGATTCATCGTTACAATATTATAAAGAAATTGAAGAGAACATTAAGAAACGTTTTTTACAGGATTATGTTGAAGGATGGACAGTTGAAAAAGAGAAAGAATGGTTCCGTCTATCAGGAGGGACTTATTTCGGATACAACCGACTCGGTTATTTTTTAGGAAAATCATATATAGAGTATATGGTCCGTACTTTCGGAGAAACGGAAGCACTTACTTTTTGGGGGAAAAATAATTTGAGGAGTAGTGTTATGGAATGGTTACAAAAGTGAATATATTGAAGAGGGAGGTTGAAAATGATGAAAGTATATATGAAAGTACTTATATTTTTCCTAACTTTAACGTGTGTAGCGGCTTTAACCGCATGTACTAACGCTGAGGAAAAGAAGCAAACTAATTCAACATCAGAAAATAGTACGGAAAAAAAGAGCGATACGTCAGAAAAGAGTAAAAAGAATGAAGAGACTGCTCCCAAAAAAGAGAATGAACCTGTGGAAAAACCAAAAGGTCAAGAATCGGTAAAACCTTCAACGGAGTCTAATACGAAAAATACAGTGCTTAATCAAAAATCAATTAACCATGTAAAAGATTTATTTGAGCAAGCGAAAGAAGGTAAAGTACCTAACGTACCATATGCAGCTCATACAGGAGATATTGAAGAAATAGAGAAGGCATGGGGAAAGGCAGATAAGACTGAGCAAGCAGGAAACGGGATGTATGCAACTTTTACAAGTAAAAATGTAGCATTTGGCTTTAATAAAGGATCACAAGTCTTTGACGTACGCTCTTACCATTCAGAGCTCAAATCGATTACGTTACAAGAAATCGAAAAGGCTTTAGGAAAACCAGCGTCTGTTAAAGAAAATGGTAATGATAAAATTTATGTTTATAAAGTAAATGACCAGTTTGAATTGAAATTCGTAATTCCAAAATCGACTGGTAAAGTACATCATATTTCTGTGTTCTCACCGGAGGATAGTATTAATAAAATGGCAGGTTAAATGAAGAGCTGTTCCTATAGGGACAGCTCTTTTGTTTTGTTTCTTTCTAACGATTGAACAAAAAAAGCTTGAATGATACCACCGATTATTAATAAGAAGGCACAAATATAAAATAGAGTACTACCGCTTAATTTACTTAATAACAATGCACCTACAAAAGGCCCGCAAGTCCTTGAAATATCCCAATGTATACCGTATATAGAAAAATATAATCCGCGTCTATGACTTGGAGCGATTTGTGAAACGAATCGTAGTAAGTGATTCAAAGCTATACTTTGCCCAATTACTAAAAAGAGCAATGTGAAGAATAATGACCATATTGTTGTGGAATAACCGTAGCCAATCGCAGCTAACGTATAGCAAGTATAGGAAATAACAATGATTTTAGGCATAGAAAACTGTTCAGACCATTTCACAAGGGAAATTTGGAGAATCACTTCCATGACAGCTTTACAAGTTGAGATAAACACGAGTACAAATAGAAAATTTGGAAATACACTTTCGGCGAATATACGATAATTTGATTCGGTTTGGGCGTAGAAAAAACTAATCGGTAGCGTAGAAACCATAAGTCCAAACACAGCGTAATGCTTTGAAATAAATTGTTTTGGCGAATATACTTCTTTAGTTTTATTAACGTTTTTCATGAGTGGAGCTGTTTCAGGAAGCTGCGTCCAAACGAGAATAGCATATAGCGTAAGGGCTACACCTTGCAAAATAAATAAATACTCAGGGTGACTAGTATAGAAAAAGGCGCCGATTAATGGGCCAATTACAGAGCCGATTGCTCCCGTAGTATGCAGAACAGCAAATATTTCTGCCTGTTGTTCTTCCTTCGTTAAGTCAGCGATTTGTGCTCGCTGTGCCGGAATATATAAAGAGCGTCCAATACCATTTACTACATACAATAAGGCGAAAAAGGCGACCGATTCAGCAAAAACGAAGCCGCTTACGGCAAAAGCTTGTAAAAGTAATCCGAGTACCATTATTTTCTTTCGGCCGTATTTATCTGTTACACCCCCAGCGATTAATGTAAACACAATATCAGCGAGAGGCTGTAATCCGAAAAGAAGCATTGTAACGATGACATTACCATTTAACGCTTTATTAACGTGAACAATAAAAATGATAGCTAACATCGCTTCAGTCGTTCGGACTAACAATTCACCGAACAATCGAATGAGAATAGGCTTATTATAACGTTTTAAAAGATACTTCATTTTTATTTCCTCCTTTCTATATTGAAATGATAAGATGGAAGCCAGAAATGAAAAAGGGTAGAATGAAAGAGGAAGATTTTTCATCTTTTAGGGGGCGTTTTATGATTATTTTGGAGCAATATATGCACCTGTGGCTCCAGTATGGAAATGGGAAAGCAGAGGGAGAACAATTAGAAATAACAATACAAAATATATCTGAAACTTTATTTTGTACAGAGCGAAATAGTAAATTAATCATAAAAAAATTAGAAGAATTTAATTGGATTATGTGGTTTCCAGGCCGAGGGAGAGGAAATCGTTCAAAGTTGTTATTTCAAAAACATCCACTTTCTTTAATTTTAGAAAGAGGAAAAGAAATAACGAAACAAGGGGACGTAAAAAGTGGAAGTGCATTTATTGAAAGATATAGCTCGTATTTTCCATCACTTCAAACGCAATTTCAAACGTGGATTGATTCGATATTCGGTTATCAAGTCGAAAGGACATCTAAAGGGAGAAGAGATGTGCTACGTTTGCAAGTCCAAATGAATCTAGATATTGCATTAGATCCTGTATACGCTACGATGCGTTCGGAATGTCATATGGTAAAACATATATACGACACGTTAGTGTATATAGACGGAAATACAAACAGTGTAGAGCCAAGACTTGCGTTTTATTGGGAATATGATGACCAGAAATATATATGGACCTTCTACTTACGAAAAGGTGTTCAGTTTCATAACAGGAAAGAATTTACTGCTTATGACGTTGTACATACATTTAAACGATTCTTGAAAGCGAAAAATAATCCGCATGCGTGGATGTTACAGCACGTTGAAAGTTTACATATTCTTGATGACTACATTGTGCAGATTCGTTTATCTACAGATAATAAGCTGTTTTTACATGCTTTAAGTACAGAACAGTGTTCTATTGTAAATGAAGATGGAGATGGAAGGTTAATCGGTACTGGACCGTTTCGATTATGTGAAAAGAATGAGGATGTATTCGTATTAGAAGCAAATGATTTATATTTTCGCGAGCGACCATTTCTCGATCGAATTGAATTATGGAATGTAGAGCACAGCGTAAATACGTGCGATATTTTAGCGAAAGCACACTATAACAATATAGAAAAGCATCATAAAGAACTAACTAGACTTGAGTCGAATGTAACATACATTACATTAAATACCGCAAAAGAAGGACCTATGCAAAACACGATGTTTCGGAAAGCTCTATATAAAATCATTCATAGCAATGCACTTATCGAGGAATTGCAAGGAGCGCGCGGAGAAATAGCAGAAGAATTGGTTCTAACAAAGGGTGGCACTATACATATAAATGAGGACATATATACGCTTATTAAAGAGAGCTCTTACCGTAATGAAACACTGCGACTATATACATTTACAGAACAAGATCATGTTGAAGACTCATATTGGATACAAAAAGAGTGTGCGAAGTATGGCGTCACTATTGAAGTCATTTTTCTTGAAACAAAAGAGTTATTGCAAGCAAGTACGATACAAAAGGCTGATATAATACATGATAGTGCGACAATTAGTGAGCGTATTGAAGAAAGTTTACTATATATGTTTCTTACAAAAAACAGCTTTATTCATCAACATAGCAATATAAAATTTAACGAAGTATTGCAGTCTTATTTTATAGAGAATCAATTAGAGAAACGGATGACACTGTTACACAATATTGAAGACACATTGTTACGCCAAATTCATATTATTCCTTTATATCGTAACAAACAGCAAGTAAGTTCACACGAAAAAGTGCAAAATATAATGATTAATCCACAAGGTTGGATCGATTTTTATCAAATATGGTTTAAGCCTTGATATATAAAGGTTCTTATGCATTTTAGTAAGATGTGTAAGAACCTTTTTTGTATGGAAATGAAGTTTGTTTTGCACATTTTTACGCTACATGTTATAAAAGTTCATTTACAGCGTAACAGTGTTATGTTACATTGTTGTTAGGAAGGAGTGATATACAGTTGATTACAGATTTAATTTCAAAAAAAGATTTATTAGAGTTAACTGGTATTTCATACGGACAGTTATATAGGTGGAAGAGAAAAAATTTAATACCGGAAGATTGGTTTGTACGGAAGTCAACGTTCACAGGTCAGGAAACATTTTTTCCAAAAGAAAAGATATTAGAGCGTATTGATAAAATTCAAACGATGAAAGAGGATCTATCGCTTGATGAATTGGCAAATATGTTTTCACCAAGCGTAACAGAGATTCTTTTAGCAAAGGAAGATCTCATTCGTAAAGAAATTACATCAGAACCTGTTTTACAATTTTTCATGGAGCAAACGAACAAAACGGCAGATTTTCAATTTGCAGATATTCTTTATGTATACGTGTTAGAAGAACTTCTTCAATCAGGAGACGTTAGCTTAGAAGAAGGGAAAATGGTTTTACAAGTTTTACGTGAAAATTATGAAGCGATTAAACATAAAAATTGTGACTTAGTTATTATTCGGAAGTTAGGGATTTCTACATGTTTCTTAGTATCAAGCGTTGAGGATTTAATTTTTGAAAAGGGAACAAAGATTGTTTTACGTGTAGCAATTATGAAATATACCGAAGCATTAAAAACTAAACTGTTGTAGTGGAGGAGAAATAATGCGTACAGAAAATTTAATTATAAACGGATATGGTTCATCAAACGGTGGAGAGTTTCATAAAGTGCAACTAAATGGAAAAGGAACTGTTAATGGAAACGTTGAGTGCGACCAATTTGAATGTAATGGTTACGGAATTGTTACTGGTGATTTGAAAAGTAGCGATGCGAGAATTAGCGGATCAGGTAAAGTTGAGGGTACAGTTAGTGCGGAAATGATGCGAATCGATGGGAAAGGGACAATTACACAAGATGTAAAGGCGACCACTTTAAAAATTGCAGGAAAAGGGACGATAGGTGGTAATGTAACTGGTGAAGAATTTAAAATCAATGGTCAAGCGACGATTGATGGTAATTGTGAAGTTGATATTTTTTCTTCAGAAGGGCAATTTACAGTTGGTGGATTATTAAGCGCAGATGAAATTAATATAAATATTCATGGTACATGTAGAGCGAAAGAAATTGGTGGCCAAACCATTAAAGTAAAACATAGATTGAGTGCTTTTAGTAGACTATTTAAAACAGTATTTGGCTTACAGTTAGAAGCTGAACTGCTAGAAGGTGACAATATCGATATTGATTATGCTCACATTAAAACAGTAAGGGGAAACAATGTTACTGTAGGGCCGAACTGTGAGATTGAACTAATTGAATATACTGGGGTTCTTACTGTTGATAAAAGTGCAAATGTAAAAGAAATTAAGCAAGTTTAAGTTTAAAAGGGAGAGAGGAATCGGTATGGAAAATCAACATAGTCTTACTGTAAATGGATCAGGTAGCTCAGCAGGTGGAGATTATAACAAAGTAAAGATACGCGGCGAGGGAACAATCTCTAATCATATGAGTTGTAATGATTTTAAAACGTATGGTACGAGTGAAGTACGTGGCAATATGAAAGCGAAAAATTATGTCGTGTATGGAGATAGTGAAGTACAGGGGAATATGGAGGCGGAATATGTAAAAGTATATGGCAATGCCCAAGTACAAGGCGACGGACAAATTAATAAAACAAAAGTTAGAGGTATGATAGAATTTAAAGGGAAGCTATCCGGTGATTTCGTAGATGTGAAAGGCGCTTTAAATGTAAAGGGAGATATAGAAGTAGAGGAATTATTACTAACTGGTGGTCTTGAAAGTGATGGTTTGCTTAATGCTGAAAATATTGAAATCTCACTTCGTTATGAAGGAAGTAAAGTGAGAGAAATCGGTGGGAAAAAGATTACAGTACGTAAAAAAGCGAGATTTATTCCTTTTACAAGTCATGCAGGAAGCCTTCAAACATCAATTATTGAAGGGGATGATATTTATTTAGAACATACAATAGCAGACGTAGTAAGAGGAAATCATGTTATAATTGGCCCTGGCTGTGAAATTAGTGTAGTAGAATATCACACTAGTTTTAATCAGAAAGGTAATGCAGTCGTAAAAGAACATAAACAAATATAAGTAGTATGAGGGAGAGCAAGGTTATGGTTGAGAAGAATAATAAGCTCGGTTTTGTTGTGGCGGGCTTATTGCTAGGGATTTTAATGGCATCAATGGATAATACCATTGTCGTAACAGCGATGGGAACAATCGTTGGTGATTTAGGAGGTCTTGAAAACTTTGTATGGGTTGTTTCTGCATATATGGTTGCAGAAATGGCAGGTATGCCGATTTTCGGTAAACTATCAGATATGTATGGTAGAAAGAGATTCTTTATTTTCGGTTTAATCGTCTTTATGATTGGTTCGGCACTTTGTGGTACTGCTGAAAATATTACACAGTTAGGTATTTATCGTGCCATTCAAGGTATTGGCGGCGGGGCACTAGTGCCGATCGCATTTACTATCGTTTTTGATATTTTCCCTCCAGAAAAGCGCGGGAAAATGGGTGGTTTATTCGGAGCAGTATTTGGTTTATCAAGTATTTTCGGGCCATTACTTGGCGCATATATTACGGATTATATTAGCTGGCACTGGGTGTTTTATATTAACTTACCACTTGGAATTTTAGCACTTATTTTTATTACATTATTTTATAAAGAGTCACGAGTTCATAGAGAACAAAAGATTGATTGGTTTGGCGCAATTACTTTAGTTGGTGCAGTAGTTTGTTTAATGTTCGCCTTAGAATTAGGCGGACAAAAGTATGATTGGGATTCTAGCTTTATTTTAAGTTTATTTGCTGGGTTCGCTATTTTAGTAATTGCTTTTATTGTTATTGAACGAAAAGTAGAAGAACCAATCATTTCATTTGAGATGTTTAAACAACGTCTATTCGGAATGAGTACAATCATTGCCTTATGTTACGGGGCGGCATTTATGTCAGCAACTGTGTACATTCCGTTATTTATTCAAGGTGTATACGGTGGTACGGCAACAAACTCAGGATTATTGTTATTACCAATGATGTTAGGATCAGTAGTTACAGCGCAGTTAGGTGGATTTTTAACATCGAAACTTAGCTACCGAAACATTATGATTATTTCTGCTGTAATTATGCTAATCGGATTATTCTTATTAAGTACATTAACGCCAGAAACAAGTCGTATATTATTAACAATTTATATGGTTATTATCGGTTTTGGAGTTGGTTTCTCATTCTCTGTACTAAGTATGGCTGCTATTCATAACTTCGGTATGGAGCAACGCGGTTCTGCGACTTCAACGAGTAACTTCATTCGTTCATTAGGTATGACACTTGGTATTACAATCTTCGGAATGATTCAAAGAACTGGTTTCCAGGATCAATTAGAAGAATCGTTTAAAGGTATGAGCGGGGGAATGAATACAAACGCTTTAGGAGATTCAAGAGCTATTCTATCAGAATCGGCAAGATCTCAAATTCCGCCGCAAATATTAGATAAAATTATTGAAGCTCTCTCTAGTTCAATCGTTCAGACATTTATGTGGGCGTTAGTCCCCGCAAGTTTAGCGTTCGTATTCGTTTTCTTTATGGGAAATGAGCGCATGGTATATAAAAAAGAACAAAACAAGGTGAAAAGTGAAACATCAAAAGCATAAAGAAAAAGCTCCTTTCAATTTTGAAAGGAGCTTTTTCTTATGTACGGAGTCGAATTAGCCTTCGATAATTTCGTATTCTTCGTCTGCTAATAATAAAATTTGTGTTTTCTTACCTTTGTTTTGAACTTCGATTACATCATATGTACCTAAGTCTCTTAGCTTGCTTTGAGAAGCGTTAACCATAACTTCCATAGAATCAATTAAGATATCTTCTTCAACGTATGATTCAGGTAATGCCATATCTTCAGTATCTAATACACATGTATATAGATTTTGTAAGTTCTCAGCAGTTGGGTTTTGTTCCTCAACATCAATGATGTTTTTTACTGCTTCCATATTTTCTTCTTTTACTTGATATACTTTAATTTTAGTCATTGTTTTAATCTCCTTTATTACGTAATCTTAGAGGCTGCATCTCATTATAACGCTTTTTCATTGAAAGATGAAATTGTTATATGTATTTATAGTAAAAATTATGTGTTATTACTTATTATTGGTGTAATTTCCATATTGATGTTAGGCGTAACTAATTATATCCTTACGTTAAAATTATATTGTCCAAGCTTTTCATATATCCCGCTCATATTATGTGTATTAGATAAAAACATATAGGGAAGGGATTGAATGTAAGTGGATTGCGAGCCGAAACGAAATTGTCAATGTTGTCAAAATAGTATATGTGAATTTTTGAAAAGTTTAGATCCTTATTCTAGGATTGAGAGTATCACAATAGACGGAAACGAAATAGTTGTATCATATTTCATTTCATTTAATGAGATAAAAGGTATAGTTTCATTTGCACAAGAAGACAATGAGGTAATATTTGTAGATTGTTCAAGGATTGATGCGATTCGAATAGGAAAAGTGTGTAGTTGTAAAGCGAAAGTTAAATTTATTGAAGAGGATTTTAGTCTCCTTGGAAATGTTTGTCCACAGTGTTTAACGGAGGGAAGTACACTCTTTTTCGATTTTTATAATTCTGAATTGAATTTATCTCTACAAGCAAAAACAATTGATGCGCCTAGATGTATTGAATTTACAGATGAACTTGGGAATGTAGTAAAGCAAATTACAATAGTAGGTGAAGCGATTGTTTCTAAAGATTTTGTTCAAGTGCCAGAACTACTAGATTTCCGATTGCTTTTATCGCATCCAGCTGGGGATCCTTTGAACTATGGATTGCTATTTATTAATTTCCCTGATGTTACTTTTATTATTATTTTAGTATCAAGCGGATACCTTTCCATTTCGAACTGTTTAAAAATAGAGAGTGGAACTGGCAATGCCGAAATAGAAGAGATGAAAAAAATGATAGTGGATGACAATAATACGTACAAGTCGATTATTAAGTTGACCAAAATATATAAAAATGGTGCGACGGAATCTTTTATTTCTAAGAAGGAGCTATAACGTACCTATTGATTAATCCTCTTAAAATATACGAGGCGGATTGTAGTAACGGAAGAAATCGCTTTGTTAGTATGGATGTTAGAAGTAAATAGGATGGCTAGTTGTACTAATAATTGCTATTTGTAATTTAAATATAGTGACGGAGGAACATACAATATTGGTAAAGCAATTAAGAAAAGGGCTATTAAAGCAGCCCTTTTCTTAATTATGTAAAATAGCTATTGGTAGTGTTTATTGAGTTTACATAGTTATTCAAAATTGATATCAAGTTTAATCAAGAATTAATTTATTTACTAAATTCTTTTTGAGCTCCCATATAGCTTCCGATGATATTTTGATAACTTGGAAGATGCTTAGCAAGTAAAGCTCCAAAGCCTTCAACATCATTTCGCCAGTCACGCTGTAATTCTGCTGCAACGCTAAACCAATTCATTAGATGGACTCCTCCGTGAGCCATGCGCATAAGGGCAGCATCAGCAACTTGTTTACTAAAAGTTCCAGATGCATCCGTTACAACAAATACCTCATACCCTGCATTTATAGCTGATAGAGCTGGGAACGCAACACAAACATCAGTAACGACACCTGCGATAATTAACTGTTTTTTACCGGTTGCTTCAATAGCTTTTACAAATTCATCATTGTCCCACGCGTTAATTTGTCCAGGACGCGCTATTTTAGGCGCATTTGGAAATAGTTCGATTAATTGCTGCATGAGTGGACCATTAGGACCGTCTTCGAAGCTAGTTGTTAAAATAACAGGTAAATCAAAAAACTTAGCGGTATTCGCAAGAGCTAAAACATTATTCTTGAATTCATCAACACCATAGTCACGCACTAGACTGGAAATAAGACCTGTTTGATGATCCACTAGAAGAACCGCGGCATCACTTTTTGAAAGACGAGAATACAAATCAGACATTTAATAATCCCCCTTAAAAAGTTTATTTATAAATCAATCTTACAGTTATTAATCTTGATTTGGTATACATGCAAAAATTTATCAATAAATAGGTTTCATTAGAATATTAAGATGCTTTTATTTTATGTTGAGGAATTACAAATTTTTCGTTTTGGTGAACAATGTATTTATTGAGTAAATAGTAATGTTTTTACCTGTAAATAGAAAATGAGATATGAGGATTAAAATGAATCTGAAAATAGCAATTCTTGATTGGTAAATCATTTCAATGAAATTAGATGTTATAATAAAATTGAATTTATGTATAATTTATAATCATTTGATATTTTAGAGTTGAGTTTCATAGACATTTACTTAGAAAATAAATAAGTGTGTATAAGAATACTAATAAAAGTTAACTCATGAAAATGTTGAGTCTAGTTGATTTTAAAGAAAGCGGGAATGTAAATGATATATGAGGCAAAAATACATACAAGAAAAAAATTAGTTTCTATGTTCGAGGATTTTAATAATGTTGTTCTACTTTCTTATTTACAAGGACATATGGGCAATGCCTGGGTGAACGATCTTGAAAACCCGACAGTAGCGCAAATTACGGTAGGGATTTTCACATTTTACGCTGGGGATCCAAATGCAAAAGAGACAGAAGAGTTATTACGTAACATCCCTGAAAGAATTTTAGTAATCGTAAATAGTGATCAATGGAAAAAGCGTTTAGAAACATTCCATGAAAGAAAAATAGATAAGTTTTTACGATATAAATTTAAAAGAAATGCAGAAGTGTTTAATCGCTCAAAATTACAATCTTTTATAACTGCACTTCCAAAAGGATATGAATTAAGAAAAATAGATGAGCATATCGCAAATAATCCAACATTACACAACGTTTCTGAAGATTTTACAAGTCAATTTCGATCAATAGATGATTATGTAAATCGAGGTATAGGTTATAGCATTTTGTATAATGGAGAAGTCGTATGCGGTGCATCATCATATAGTATTTATAATGATGGTATTGAAATTGAAGTTGCTACTGATCTTGATCATAGAAGAAAGGGATTGGCAACTGTAGTTTGTGCGACCTTAATATTGGATTGTTTAGAAAAGGGGAGGTATCCAAACTGGGACGCAGCGAATAGTACTTCTGTCAAATTAGCAGAAAAGCTAGGGTATGTTTTTGATAAGGCATATGATACTTATTTTGTAAATAATAAGTGAATGAACGGGAGCGTGTACGGATTGTACAATGTCATAAGACTAGTAAATTAACGTTTAGTAGTCTTATTTTTTATAATTGCAAACAAAAACTAAACTATCCAAAGATAAAAAGGTATTAAAAGAGATGTTAATAAATGAAATTAAGGGAAAAGAATGACGACAAGATTGGTTTCCTAAGAAGAGTTGATAAATTTTAGTGAAAAATTTGAGAATAAAACAATGATATTAATGATAAGGATGAAGGGATTCCGCAAGAATTTGGGTATAAAAACCGACTTTTTTTAGTCGGTTTTTATTTTTTTCAACAGTAGAGTGATACTAATATTGATTTTTCTTCTATTACTAGTGAATATAATTAACACATCAGTTCCTACTTCCACGATGAGGGTTCAGAAATTCTCTTTTTATATAGGTAGATAATCATAAAGGCTTAATATATTAAGTTATGTGTGTTTAACTAACAATAAATTTGCTATTTTTTTGTAAATGATGAAAGTAACTATTATACAAACCCACGCATTAATAGAAGAGATACATATACAGTATAGAGAGTTAAAAAACTCCAAAATATTGTATAAAGGAGATTATAAAATATGAGCGAACAATGCCCAATTAATGTACCATGTCAGGTAGATGGACAAACTCAAACGCCATTAAGTGATGCAGCTGCAACACCAATTCTTACTCCAGGAACACCGATTGTAAAAATACCAGTTGTATTAGCAGAAAGAACAATTCAAATTGTTGTAGAATCTGATATTTCATTAGATCCTCCAGCAACTGAGATTAAACGTGTGTTAAAAAATGTATTTTTAACACAATGTAAGTTAGTTCCTGTAGCATTTACTCCAGTACCAGGTACAAATTACCGCCGAGTTACAAGAGCAAAATTATTTGTACAAGGATATATTCGTAAAAATATTGAATATGCAAATGATGAGTGTAATGGAGTGCTATATGATCGTATTGCAAATGTTCCATTTTCTGGTTTTGCAGATTTAACAGCAGCTGATTTTCTATCACAAGCTGTAGTAGCTTCTTCCTCAGATACTACATCTCACTTTATTAATCCTAAAAATGGTGATTTACCACGTTTAGACAAATACTTCTTCGAAAATACAGTTTTTTATAATGAACAACCATATTGTGAATTAGTAAGCGCACAATTTTTCGAATTAGACTTTTCACCTTGTCCAACAGAATTAAACGAGCCATTTGGAACTCTTCGTGAAAAAATTGTACTAGATCTTACTTTAAAAGTTTTACAAGTACAACAAGTACAAGTATAAGACTAAAAAAGCATTGTCTTTAATAAAAAGACAATGTCTTTTTTATTATTATAAAACATATATAATGATGGAATGGTCGCGTACAAAAAGCATATTTTTATGAATTTCATCAGATGGGGGGATGGTGATGAATAAGCCATGGGTTGGTAAGGAAATATGGAACAAAGTTTACAAATGGAAAATGCTGAATGTTCAAGATGATTCGCGCGAAATAAGAGAAAAAAAGGAAAGTAAAGAAACAGAGTCAAAAAAAGAAGATAAAGCAATGGGAATAGAGGAAGAAAGTAAAGAAACAGAGTCAAAAAAAGAAGATAAAGCAATGGGGATAGAGAAAGAAAGTAAAGAAACAGAGTCAAAAAAAGAAGATAAAGTAATTGGAATAGAGAAAGAGAGTGAAAAAACTGGATTAACAAAAGAAAATAAAGCGATTGGATTAGAGGAAGAAGAGGTGAAAATTGAATCAGTAAAAGAATATGAAGAAAGAGAATTAGAGAAAGAAGAAATAGCAATTGAATCAAACAAAGAAAGTGAAGAGACTGAACCAGCAAAAGAAAATAAAGTGATTGGATTAGAGAAAGTAGAAGTAGCAAATGAATCAGAGAAAAAAAGTGAAGAAACTGAATCAAAGAGAGAAAGTATAGGTTTAGGATCAAAAATAGAGACTTCAGTGCATTCAATGGTAGTGAAAACGCCATTTTCTATTATTTCAGAAGTGTCTAGCTTTAAAGTATTTCCAAAAATAAATGTGAAAAATCAAGATGCATTTGTATTTCGAAATGAAAAAGATGCGGAGGGGCGTGAATTAGATTCTAAGTTATTAACTACAGTGCAACAGTATCATTCGGAGGCTTATTGTAAATTAGTTTTTTTAAATCTTCATGAAAAGAGAGTGCTTGTTGAATTATATAATCAAAAAGTTAAAGGGAATAATGAAGAGAATAAGGTAGAGACATCTTCATGGATTCCTATTCACAGCATAATATTAGAGAGTGAAAATGGGGGAGAAGTAAGTAATTATATAACAGCGAGACTACCAATAGAAATAGGAAGATATAAAGGTGAAATTAGTTTACGAGAAAAAGTTATATTTAAAGAAAAAGTCATAGGAATAAAAGAGGTGGAACAGGAGATTATTTTGACAAAAACCGAATTTTTAGTACCACAAGTAAAAAAGAATGGACAAAATACATTTAAAGTTGAAAAAGGGAGCTTATTGGTAGAAGGATATATATATCAATGTATTGAATACATATCAGAACAAAGTACATTTCATGACAATGTGTATCAGTTAGTACAAAATATTATATTGGAATTAATCATTCAAGTGATACAAGAACAGGAAGTACAAGTGCGAATTACATAAAAATGATTATATTCCCTTGATTAGCTCATTATTTTTATTCGTAGCGTATCGATGCGTATTCTTTTGTAAATCATTCAGTGCTATAGAATATCCTCCAAACAGTTTATCTTCAATGAATTCATTTTCATATTTATGAAGGATGATATTGTTGCTAGCTAGGATAGTTACTTAATCGTATGAATTTCTTCAGGTTTATGCTTTAAAAAAGTGCTAACAAGTTTGTAAACGTTCTTGCTAACACTTATTTAAAACGGACATAAAATTGGCGTAAATGTTGTTTGATTAATGAAGCTAATTAAATAACATAGATAATTACATCTTATAACCTAGGGTGTAATGTAAAGTATATTCACTCCTTTTTTACAAAACTCACAATTTAAATAGTAAAACATGTTTATCGTAATTTTCCAAACACCAATTATATTTTTTTAGAATAATTGGGTGGACAACTTCTTTCGTAGTATCGACTTCAGTATAGCCGTATTTTTTATAAAAGCTTTCTAGTTCTTCAAAAGGAAGACAATACACATTTTGTATTTGTAATTTTTTCGCAGTTTGTACTAAAAATGAAACGAGTTTCCCAGCTAATTGTAGACCTCTAAATTTAGGGAGAATAAAAATTCCGCCCATTTCAATAGTACCTTCATCTATTTGGACTAAACGTCCAACACCTGCATACTCGTTGTTATATGTAATGATCGCAGCTGTGTCTCGTGTTAAATCACTTGGTACAAATCCTATCGATTCATAGTGATTATTAATCCATTCTAAATCATTAGATGTAGCTAGTTGAATACTCATATGTATCCTCCCTCAGAAAAAATGTAATATTCTCATTATACACAGTGTAATAACTTGTAAAAAGAGGTTAAAATGAAATCATTTTTATTTGCAGTTCAAGTTTTGAATAATAGTGCATACAATATAAAGTCTTTTCCTTTCTTCATTTAAGTTTTACGTATATAATTTAAAAGTAATATTTTTATTTTATTTTTTTATATATTTATAACAGAATAGAGGTTTAAAAATGGGCGTTAAAATCATTACGGATAGTGCGGCGGATTTACCGGTAGAATTGCTGCAAGCATATGATATTGATTTAATTCCACTCCGTGTATATGATGAAGCAGAAACAGAGTATTTAGATGGGGTTACATTAAAATCGGTTACATTACTGCAAAAAATGAGAGAAGGCGCAGTTTATAAAACGTCATTGCCTTCACTTGAAACATTCCAAGAAAAATTTGTTTCCTATGCAAAAGAAGGTAACCCTTGTATATATTTAGCTTTTTCATCTGAATTGTCTGGTACATATCAATCGTCAGTTCTCATTAAAAAAGAAGTGAAAGAAACATACACTGATTTAGATTTAGAAATTATCGATACAAAATGTGCCTCACTCGGTCAGGGTATTGTCGTATTAGAGGCTGCAAAAATGGCAAAAGAGGGCGCATCAAAAGAAGAAATATTAAACCGTGTCGCTTTTCTAATGGAGCATATGGAGCATATCTTCACTGTAGCTGACTTACAGTACCTTGTTAGAGGTGGACGTTTAAGTAAAGTAGCCGGTTTCATCGGTGGTTTGCTAAACATTAAGCCAATCTTAAATGTGGATGAAGGAAAACTTATACCACTTGAAAAGGTACGAGGGAAAAAGAAAGTATTAAGCCGAATTGTTGATATTATGGAAGAGCGCGGGAAAGACCTTAAAGGTCAAACAATCGGTATGACTCACGGTGATGATTTAGAAACGGCCGAAGCATTAAAAGCATTAATTACTGAAAGATTTGGCTGTGAAGTATTTATCGTAAATACAATTGGAGCCGCAATCGGAGCGCATACAGGACCAGGTGCGTTAACATTGTTCTTCTTAAATGAAGTAGAGTAAAGGATTGATCTTTTGATCAATCCTTTTTTCTTTAAATTAAATATAGAATTTATTATTTATGAGTGCTTTGTTTTTTAGGTAAGAAGGTATAAAGGAAACAAGTGAAGGCTAGTATTAAACTAAATGTTTCAGTATCATCAACTACTAAACCATTGTTCCACTGATAAAGGAAGGATGCTAGTATTAAAAGAGTTGCGGATCCTCCAGAATATCTTACTATTTTTCGTGTTGAATGGTTTTTAGGTTTTATAATCATATTTGTCATCCTTTCGTATTTACTGAATAATTCGACAAACTAATTGTATGTAGGAACGAGCCATTATCTAAACTTAGATAAAAGGATGCAGGGAATTATTATTTATCAACTGATAAGAACGTTTGTTCTTTCGTGTGTAGATTTATGGTATAATTTATCTAAATCTACTATTAGAATGGGGATTAGATGATGGGAGAAAATAAAATTATTAATGATTTTAAAGATTATTCAATATGGATAACCACATTGAAAGGTATGAAAGAAGAATTGTGGACAGCGCCAATATCAGAGGGGAAATGGACTATTGGTGAGATTGTATCTCATATTATGAATTGGGATGACTATCTTTTACGTGAGACATTATCATCAGTGAGAGATAGACAGGGAATGGAGTTCCCTGACTTTGATACATATAATAAACAAGCCTCTAATTATGCAAAGTCAGGTATATCTAAGATAAAACTTCTTGAAGAAGCACAAGCTAAAAGAGATTTACTTGTTCAAGAGCTTAACCGACTGTCTATTGGAAAGCTAAAGGAACATTTAACTGCCAATGGAGTATCATATTGTCCTCATACTGGAATGCCGTACTCTCTAATATATATTATTAAAGAATTCGTAGATCACGATAACCATCACAAAAGGCAGATTATTAATTTTTTAAATGAAAATCAAGTTGTTAACTGATAAAGAAAGATCCCGCGAATGATACTTGCGGGATCTTTAATTAATTATAATTTAACATTCATTTGTTTCAATAAAGTTTTCGGATCACCTTTTACATAATAAAAATGTGGATTATTCTCATCATCGTAAAGCATAATGTAAGGTTTTTCATTAAGTGGGAGAAGGATGAGTACTTCATCGATTGTTGTATGTAACCATTGATTTGTAATAGGAACAGGTTTCGATAATGGGATTTTTATCATATGTCCATCTTTCGGAACGACATTTAAGTTTTTGAACGAGCCAGTAATGGATTTAGCATATTGAACAGCTTCTTTTTGAATAGCTGGATCTAAAGATTGTTTTTGAACGACCATTTCTTTTTTACAATCAAATACTTCAATTTGTTTATTTGTATTTGCGAACGCATTTGTTGATAATAAAAAGAAGAGAAGAGTAATGACTCCTATTTTTTTGAACATGAAACAACACCTCACACTTACTATACCCTCAAACGTTGTAAATATTTTTATGTCACATTGATGTAACAAAGAAGTTGTATGATAAAATTGATATTTGTTTATAAGTAATGGAGGAAATGTAATGAAAGTATTAATCGCAGATGATGAACAAGATATGCTGAAAATTTTAAAAGCGTATTTTGAAAAAGAAGGCTTCGAAGTTTTATTAGCAAAAGATGGAGAGGAAGCACTTCAAATATTTTATGATGAGAAAATTGACTTAGCTATTTTAGACTGGATGATGCCGAAAAGTAGTGGTATTACTGTCTGTCAGGAAATAAAAAAGAATTCGAGTGTAAAAGTATTAATGCTTACTGCGAAAAGTGAAAGTGAAGATGAATTAGCAGCTCTTCAAAGCGGGGCAGATGAGTATGTGAAAAAACCATTTCACCCAGGAGTGCTAATTACGCGAGCGAAAAAGCTTGTACAGCATGAAGATGTTATTCAAGTTCAAGATTTAAAAATAGATTTCACCAAAAATAAAGTATATAAAAATGAGAAAGAATTAGACATTACAAAGACAGAATTACAATTAATAAAGTGCTTTTTAAATCACAAAGGCACGATTTTAACGAGGAAAAAGTTGTTAGATATCGTCTGGGGATTTGATTATTTTGGGGAAGAGCGAACGGTTGATACGCATGTAAGAAGATTACGTAAAAAAATAGGAGAAAATATTATAAAGACACATCGCGGTTTAGGATACAGTTTGGAGGAAGAGTGTGAATAAACTCGGTAAAAAGTTATTTTTCAGCATCTCTTTAACAGTCATCCTTATTTTTGCCATCTCTTTATTATTAATTAACTATTTTTTACCAAAATATAATGTGCACAAAACACGCGAAAGCTTAGAAGGCATTACAGCGCAAATCCAGTCAATACCGCGTAAAGAACTGGATGATGCTATAAATCATATTGAAAATGAAGGTAATGTTACGATTGCGTATACATCAATAAATAGTTCAGAAGATGCTATTAATGAAGAATTACGCATGCAACTTACAAAAAAGAGAGTTGCATTGAATAAACTTTGGATTACAAAAGAAGAAATTACGAAAGTGAAGAACATCG
This sequence comes from Bacillus sp. FSL P2-0099, assembly GCF_038007445.1. NCBI lineage: Bacteria > Bacillati > Bacillota > Bacilli > Caryophanales > Bacillaceae > Bacillus > Bacillus sp. FSL P2-0099. The sequence goes on along the minus strand of NZ_JBBOXE010000001.1, from coordinate 2,822,124 downwards.
GACAATCGAATAAAATATATGATCAAGAAAAGATAAAATCTAGTTTTTTTGCGAAATACATTGCGAAAGATGATATGTTGATTTTAGTAGGAGTTTCTATCGCACATTCCAATGAAGTAATTAAAACGCTTAACTCATTTTATATATACATTTTGGGATTCTCACTATTTCTTATTATCGTGCTCGTCTGGATTTTTTCAAAAACAATCACTACACCACTGAATGAATTGAGTGATGTCGCAGAAGATATTTCACGTCTGAAATTTAAACGGACGAAAGTTAAAACGAATGATGAAATAGGTGATTTAGCAAATAGTATAAACATTATGAGTGATAAATTACATGAAGCACATCAAGATTTAACAGATCGAAATGACCACTTAAAACGATTTATGGGCGATGTAACTCATGAATTAAAAACACCAATCGCATTAGTAAAAGCATATTCTATGGGAATAAAAGACGGTTTAGATGATGGCACATATGTTGATACAATCATTAAACAAACAGATCAAATTTCAAATTTAATTGAAGAGTTATTGCGATTTTCTAAACTAGAAAGAGATATTTTACAAAAAGAAGAATTCCCTATTGAACCACTAGTACAAAGTATAATAGATAAGCATAAGATTGAACTGGAGTCGAAAGAAATCAAGTTGCAAGTGGACTATAGTGTTGGTGACACGATTGTTTATGCTGATTTAAATAAAATGAGAATGGTCTTTCAAAATTTAATTTCTAATGCGATAAAATATACAACGAATCAAAATATAAAAATCATATTAGAAGAGAAAAATGGCATTGTGTATTTTCAAATTCAAAATGGTATTGCTGCTGAGGGAATTAAAGAGATAGATAAAATTTGGGAGCCTTTTTACGTATTAGAGTCTTCTCGCAGTAAAGAAAAATCAGGTACTGGATTAGGATTAGCGATTGTAAAAAGTATATTAGAAAGACATGGTTTTGAATACGGAGTTTCGGTAGAAGATGGAGAAATACAATTTTATATGTATATAGAAAGGAACTAATTGTTATTAGTTCCTTTTCTATTATCTTGAAAGATTCGAATGTTTTACAAAATTCTCAACTTTCTACGAAATATAAACTGAATTTTCTGCATTTTTAATGTATAGTAAAAGAAGGAATATATGGGGAGGGAAGGGCATGAGGAAAAAGAAATTAGCAATAACACTTTCAGCTATATTATCTTTAACAATTACTTCAGGAGTTTCTAGTATGACTGCACATGCAGAAAATGAAGGGAGCTCTGTAAAAGGGAGTGATATTAAGTTAAATGGTCAAGTTTCAGAAGCTTTAACTCCAAACACAAAAATTCAATTGGAAAATGGGATGACAAAACCAATCTATTCTCTTGATGAAGCAATTATTGAAAATTTATTTGTAGAGACAGAAGTCGATAGTGATAGAGATGGTAGGAAAGATCGAGTATCGATTAAAGTTATGCGTCCAAAGACAGAATCAAATGTAAAAGTTCCTGTTATATATGAAATGAGTCCATATCGATCTGGATTAAAAGATGTGCCTGTTTATAATGTTGATGAAGAATTGTATGCGTATGAAGGAAAACCGTATGGGGCAGTTAATCTTGGGTCGTATGGTAATTATTATGTTCCGAGAGGATATGCAGTTATTTTAGGCGAAAGTATCGGAACTGGAAAATCAGATGGATGTCCGACAACTGGAGATGAACAAGAAATACTAGGGACGAAGTCTGTCATTGATTGGGTAAATGGGCGTGCAAAAGCATATACAGAGGATGGTAAGGAAGTAAATGCAAATTGGTCTACGGGAAATGTAGGAATGACAGGAGTTTCTTATAATGGTACGTTACCGAATGCTGTCGCAACGACAGGAGTGGAAGGGTTAAAAACAATTATTCCAATCGCAGCGATTAGTAGCTGGTATGATTATTATCGTGCAAATGGGGCGGTTATTGCGCCAGGTGGATATCAGGGAGAAGATACAGATAATATGGCAGAAGCAGTACTAACAAGAAAGAACCCTGAAGTTTGCGGGCAAATTATTAAAGAACTAACAGCTGGACAAGATCGTAAAACAGGCGATTATAACGATTTTTGGGATAAACGTAACTATGTAAAAGATGTTAAGAATGTGAAGGCTAGTGTGTTTGTTGTTCACGGTTTAAATGATTGGAATGTAAAAACGAAGCAGTTCGCACAGTGGTGGGAAGCTCTTGGCAAAAATAATGTTCCTCGTAAAATGTGGTTACATCAAGGTGGACATGGCGGAACATCAAGTAATAACTGGCAACAAACCCAAAATAAATGGTTCGATTATTGGTTATATGGAATTGAAAATGGAATTATGGATGAACCGATGGTAGATGTACAACGTGAAAATAAATCGTGGCAAAAAATAAAAAATTGGCCAGATCCAGCAGCTGTACCATCAAAAGTCCGTATGTATTTAAGTAATAAAGCAGTCAATCTACCATTAAGTATGGGATCAGTAAACAATGTTTTCTCATTAGTAGATGATGCTAAAATAAAGTCAAATCAACTAGTAGAAAACCCTGAGTTAGAAATAGCGAATCGATTAGTATATACAATGCCTGTACTGCAAAAAGATATACGAATAAGTGGTACGCCTAAAATTTCAATAACAGGAAATATTGATCGATCTGTTTCAAATTTAACAGCTTTACTTGTTGATTATGGCGGAGCGAGGCCTGAAATTGTAACGAGAGGTTGGATGGATCCGCAAAACTTAAATAGTATAGAAAATTCAACAGCGATTCAACCTGGTAAAGATTACACATTTACATGGGACATGCAGCCAGATGATTATGTATTTAAAGCAGGGCATCAAATGGGGGTCGTTTTAATCGCAAGTGATTACGATTATACAATTAGACCGAAAGCAGGAACGAAGCTAACGGTGAAATTGAGCGAAGTGACATTGCCGATTGTGAAATAAATAGTTTTTGATAAAGAGCTTACTATAGTAAGCTCTTTGTTTATAATCGGAATTTTCAACTTTTATATGTTCAATCGCGAGGAAATATTATACAATGTAAATATATTACATGGAAAGTGAGTGATAAATTATGACAGTCAGCTCTTTCGAATTCTCATTAAAATTTGAGGTACGGAAAGATTAAGTAAATTAGAATCTTCCGTACACATAAAACGGAGGAGAAAATAAATGTTTAGTTTTTATAGTACACTTTGTACAGAACTATATGATTTTACAAAACCTGTCGGTTATTCTTTAAATGGTGATATTGAGTATTACCAAGAACGTTTAAATAATTGTGGGGGAAGAATTCTCGAAGCGGCAGTAGGATCAGGGCGTGTCATTATTCCACTTCTTGAAGTTGGATTTAAAGTTGATGGGATAGATTATTCAACTGAAATGCTAGATTCTTGCCGTAAGCGTTGTAAAGAGAGAGGCTTAAACCCTAATTTATACCAAGGAAGCTTACAACAATTTTCATTACCATATAAATATGAGGCGATAATAATTCCTACCGGATCCTTTTGTTTAATTGAAAATCGTGATGATTCTATAAACGCTTTGAAATGTTTTTATGAACATCTTAATCCAGGTGGGCGTTTAATTGTAGACCTTGGACTTCCGTATGATTGGAAGACGGGTGAGATTCATACATCGACTTTTTCCTTACCAAGCGGAGACGGGATTACATTAGAAAATAAATCAATTGAAATAGATTGGCTTAACCAAGTAACTGTATCATATTTAAAATACGAAAAATGGAGTAAAGGAAAGTTAGTACAAACTGAACTACAACGTTTTGCAATGCGGTGGTATGGAATAGAAGAGTTTAAACTCCTTTTAGAAAGTATAGGTTTCACTGACATTACTTGCTCTGCTGACTATGTTTATGAAAAGCAACCGTCAAATGCAGAACAAATTATTACTTTTGAAGCTGTACGAAAGTAATAATATAGGAACTATTCATGAAAATAAGGCAATCGACACAACATCGACTGCCTTATTTTCAATTTTAGGATATGTTTTATTTCATTGTTTATAGAGAAAAATCGGAGGAAAACAAATGAAATTCATCTTAATATTTGGCCCGCAAGCAGTCGGGAAAATGACAGTCGGACAAGAATTAGCGAAACTAACAGATTTGAAAAATTTTCATAATCACATGACCATTGATTTAGTAAGTCCATTTTTTGATTACAGTACAAAGGAAGCAAAAAGATTAGTAAGTTTGTTTCGTAATGAAATATTTGAAGAAGTGTCTAAAAGTGATTTATACGGAATGATTTTTACATATGTATGGGCATTTGACCTTCAATCGGATTGGGAGTACATAAACCATGTAGTAAGTATTTTTGAATCAAAAGGCGCAGCAGTATATTTTGTAGAGCTCGAGGCAGAATTAGATGAAAGATTAGAGCGAAATAAAAGTCCACATAGACTAGAGCATAAACCGAAAAAAAGAGACATTGAATGGTCTGAAAAAAATTTAAAAGAAACGATGAAAAAACATAGATTAAATTCATTTCATGATGAAATTGAAAAAGAAGAGTACATAAAAATTAATAATACTCATTTGAGTGCTAAAGAAGTAGCTGTAATGATTAAGGAAAAATTCCGATTGTAAAATACTTAAATGCTGTTACGTTTTCATTGTCCAAGCATTCTCCTACTAACTACATATACTATTTATATTAAGGACGGTCACTAATTTATTGAGAAACCGTCATTTATATATAAATGACAACTTTGGAAGGAGGTAAGAAAAAATTGGAAAATGAACAGCCAGGAAGAATTGAAAATCAAGTGTATTCTAATCGAGTTGTAAGATCAGAATTTGATAAGCATTGGGAAACTTGTATTTCAAAAAGTGGTTATGTAATCTATGTAGCGACAAGTGATCATGCTGAAGTAATAGTACTTCTTTCAGATGGTTCAAGTAAATTGTTAATCTTCGAAAAAGGCGGAAAAGTAGTAGTGGGTGGTGGTGGAACAAGTCATTACAGCAAACCGCATATTGCAAGAAATATTTAATGTGAAAAATATTAATCGAGAAGATGCTGGTAGCCTTATAACCTTTAATTTATATATAAAAATACAAATCATAAAGTAAGTTTTTTTAGATTCTGGCGTTTTTTGTAACAAAAATAAGATGAAAAAGATCTTTAACGTATAAAGGTCTTTTTTGTTTTATTATAGCAGGGATATACTGTATACATAAAAAAGTGTAGTGAAAAACAATCAGCCTTTCATGTACTATACATGAAAGGCTGATTGTTTTTATGTGTTGAAGGAGTCTTTTACAAGAATTGTAGTTTTTAGATTGATAGTTAAAACTGTAACAGCTTATGTATAATTAATATCATTTTGTCAAATGAATGTCACATAAAAGTCTTATAGTGTATATAGAAAGTGAAACATATACAAAGCAGGAGATGAAATGATGAAAAAGGCACTACAATATATATTCATATTATTTACGTTAGTTACTTTAAGTTATGTAATTTATATTAACTATGAAAAGCAGAAAGAGATTAAAAATAATAAACAAGTAATTAGTGAAGTTGCAAAGAGGTATGATATTCCAGATTGGATACCATTATCTATTGCTGATCATGAAACAAAATTTGATCGAAAAGCGATAGGGGATAACGGAACATTTTTCGGATTATTCCAATTACATCGTGGTGGATTAGCACCAGCGCAATTATCGGAAGAGAGTTTAGTGGATTCGCGTATAAATACAACGATAGCAATTTCAAGTATGGTCAAATCGTATGAACGTGGTGTGAAAAAAGGACTGCAGGATTGGGAGTTGCTTAAATATGTTGCTAATACATCAGGGTGGCCAGGAAACTTAGGGGGAGAATGGACAGATAATAATACGAAATATAATAAAGGGCTAGAACAATCATATCAATTATATAAAAAAGAGAAGTAGATATAAAAAGGCATTTTCAATTTGGGGAAATGTCTTTTTTATGTTATAGTATAAAAGTGTTTGGGTGTTATGTTATTTCGATATATCTTCAAATTTGTTGTGTAGTATTTTTATATTAAATAACTACTAAAATCATTTTTTTATATAAGGAGTAAGAAGTAGGGATATGAAAAATATAGATTTTATACTAGAAAGTGATGAAACATTAAAACCGTCAGAACGATTAGTGCTATTATTATTAGAGAAGCATAGAATGTTATATACGAACGATCTATTAGCTCTTTCAAATTTATCATATAAAACATTAACAGATTCACTAACAGCACTCGTTTTAAAGTCTTATGTTTTAAAGGATACAGGTAAGGGAAGAAGGCAGAATTGTTATAGATTAGTATGATAAGAGTACTGCTATAGATTCTTGCTATATATGTATTTTTCAAATGTAAGGATAAATTCCATTTTTATTTTCAAGTGATAAAAAACTATTAATTTAAGTAAATAGCCGGTTTTGAATATATAAAGAGTTCATGGCTGCTAAATATATAATTTCATTTCATTTTTATTAATGTTTATTAGTTGTAAGTGAAAATGATATTTTTTTAAACAAATATAAAAATGAAATTCAAAAACAATCTACTCATTAGAGTGGGTTGTTTTTTTATTAGGATAGCGAATTATAAAAATAATATTATTATGTAAACTTAATTATTTAGAAAGGAACATGTGATTATTAATGGAATTTATTAAGGGGTACTCAACATTTGTATACATGGAGGTTCATTATGGAACAAATCATATCAATATCACAAGCAGTCATAAGAGGGGAAAAAGAAAAGGTAGTAGAAATCATTAATACGGATCCAAGTGTTGTTAACTCATTTAGTGAAGATGGATGGACACCGCTTCACTTAGCTGCTTATTTTGGACAGAAAGAAATTGCAAGTTTCCTTTTAGAACAGGGAGCAGAAATACATATTAGAGCAAAAAACGAAAATGAAAATACACCTCTTCAAGCAGCAATTGCGAATAAGCAAAGCGAGCTTGTAGCTTTCTTAATTGAAAAGGGATCAGATGTGAATGCTGTGCAAAGTGGTGGCTGGACAGGACTTCATGAAGCGGCGTTATTAGGAAATGAAGAAATCATTATATTACTTCTTGAAAATGGTGCTAATAAAATGATTAAGAAAAATGATGGAAAAACCGCATATGATATTGCTTTAGAAAAAGGGTATGAATCCCTATTACATCATTTGCAAGAGGAAGTGAGCTTATGATTAGCCACTGGAATGTAGGGATTTTTCTTTTTAATGAAGTGGAAGTGTTAGATTTTGCGGGTCCATTTGAAGTTTTTTCCGTTACAGCAACAAGTGAAGGTCAACTATTTACAGTTCATACTGTTAGTCAAGATGGAGAAATGATTACAGCGAGAAATGGATTAAAGGTACAACCGGACTATAGTATCGAAAACTTGCCTCCAGTTGATATTTTAATTATTCCTGGTGGGTTAGGTGTTAGAGAAAACGAAATGAAAAATGAAATAATAACAAATTGGATCCGCGAGCAAATGAAAGAAGTAAAGTTAATGACTTCTGTTTGTACCGGTGCGCTTTTACTTGCGAAAGCTGGATTACTCGATGGCTTCAAAGCGACAACACATTGGGCAAGTATTGAAAGTTTTAGAAATGATTTTCCGAATGTGGAAGTATTAGAGAATGTAAAGTTTGTAGATGAGGGGCATATTATTACGTCTGGAGGAATTTCAGCTGGAATTAATATGTCATTTCACATTGTGAGAAATTTGTTGGGTGCTCGGGTTGCTGAAGAAACAGCGAAGAGGATGGAATATGATATAGATTTAAAGTATTAAAAGTAAAACAAGACCAGCAGTTGGATATTTCCAGCTGCTGGTCTTGTTTTATATTGACTGAATATGCGCTAATTCCTCATCTGTAAGAATCGGACGGATAGACGAGTCTGCATTTTCTTTCGCTTGTTTTTCTGTTTTTGCGCCAGGAATTGCGATCGATACCGCTGGATGAGTGAGGACATAACGAAGTGCAAGTTGCCCTAAGGTTTGATTTTCATTTGAGAGTAATCGTAGTTTCTCTACTTTTTGTAAATCTTCTTGAAACCACTTTTCTTTTGGCCATTCTTTGCGTAAATCTCCGTCAAGAAAAGTTGTTTTATTTGTAAATTTTCCAGTTAATATCCCCATTTTTAAAGGGCCGCGTATAACAGCTCCTAAATTGTTCTCCTGTAGGTAGGGCAGTATGTCGTTTTCCGGTTTTCGGTTTAATATGTTGTAATCAAGTTGCACAACATCAATTTCATTGTTTTTATTGAAGTGTTTTATATATTGTATGTCGTGAGTTGAAACACCAACAGCTCTTACTTTTCCGTCCCGTTTTAATATTTCAAATGCTCGTAAAAATGATTCTGTTTCTTCTTGTTTATCCCACCAAATGTGACAGAAATAAACATCAATATAATCTGTTTCTAGGCGCAGTAAGCTAGTTTCAAATACTGCGATCACTTTTTCTGCAGTATTATAAACAGGCTCTCCACTTGGATCATAGTGATGCCCAATTAAACCGCCTTTCGTTGATAAAACGATATTATTGCGGTGCTCTCTTATCGCTTGAGTTACTAACCTTTCACTATGTCCTAATCCGTATACATCAGCAGTATCAATAAAGTTTACGCCACATTCAATTGCTTTCTTCATAGCGGTTATAGATTGTTTGTCGTTAACAGGACCCCATTCATCGCCGCCAATCGCCCACGCTCCAAAGCCAATTTCAGAAACAGTAATTCCAGTTTTACCTAATGTACGGTAGTGCATCATTTTTCCTCCTTGTAAGCATGTTATAACATCGGTATGCAAAACTAGAATTTATATGTGTAAAAATGTTTTCTACAATTGGGGAAAAAGAATAACATAAACTACTATTTTATAGCAGCATAAATAAAAATTCTCATTTTAAATACAGAGATGTCGTCGAACGCTATCTCTAATTGGTTAATTTGTGAGATTTTTTTGTGAAGGAGGTTATTTTATAAGAATAGAATTTAAGTTAGTAAGAGATCGTGCCTATGGTAGTGAGAAAATATGGGTTAGGGGGATTTGAAAATGAGGAAACTCAAAAGAGTCAATGTTCCTAATATACCAGAGCAACTATCACAGCCTAACGACAAGCGAACTATAAATAAGAAGAAGTTAAGGCGTTTTATTTTCATGTTCATTTTTATTGCTGCGACTACTTTGTACGTTCAATATATTTTAACGAAACAACAAGAAGTAATTAATGGCAAAAAAAATACAATAACAAATCAAAAGAAACAATTAGTTTCTTTAAAGAAAGATCAAGGTTCTTTAAAGATTAACATTGAGAATTTAACCGATAATGAAGAAGAGATTTTAAAGTTTGCTAGAAAAGAGTATCAATTTTCTAAGTCAAACGAAACAATATTCGTATTGCCAAAGTGAAGTGGTGGAACAGTTAGCGATAGCTAACTGTTTTTTGATGTATGAGGGAAAAGTTGTTTGTAGTGTGAATGTCATGGTACAAGGAGAAATGACATATTGTAAAAATGAGAAGTTTGAGCCAATTTTAATTGTTTTAAGAGATTTTCATAATTATGGAATATATGTCAAAATAAATATTGTTAAAATTCTGTCAATTGTATATAATACAAGGTAAGCGGATACATTTTTTAATCAACGTTGAGTTAACAGCTTATACGTCTGTTAAGAAAACCGTTATCCTCGTATAAGAAAGGAAGATAGCTGTGTACGCTTCAAATACAATTTACGTCGTAGGGGATGCGAAAGCACCTCAAAATAATCCCATTACCGAAAAGTTCAAAAGTTATTTTGTAGCATTTGTACTTGAGAAGGATACAGGGGAAATTGTAGATGCAGATTGCTCAGTCACAATTGCATTAACATCTCAATTTGTTAAATATTTGTTTCTACATAAAAATATTAATGACCCAGCATTAGTAACAGAAATAAAAAATCGGTACTTCGGTTCGTGTCAAAAGGCGCTACTTGTAGCGCTAAAGGATGCACAGAAAAAATATAATCAGATCGCTGCTTTGTCTACCCATTCATAGACAAAATCCAGCCGTAAGAATCTTCTTATGGCTGGATTTTTTTGTTTCGCATTAACGGAAAAGCCACCCGGATATTAAAGTATCACTCTATAAACAATGAAAGGATGAACAAAATGAAAATTACCGATGTGAAGGTAAACCGCCGACATGTAAAGCTTCATACACCGTTTAAAACTGCGCTTCGCACTGTAACGGAAATCGAAAGTATAGATGTGTTTATTCATACAGATGAAGGGATTGTTGGAAAAGGAGCTGCTGCAGCAACACCGGTTATTACAGGTGATTTTGCCAACGGGATTGAGGAAGCGATATTAGGGCCAATTCGCTCCGTATTAGTTGATAAAGATGTGCTGCAATTTCAAACGTTATTGTTACACATTCAAATGAGCTGTATAGGAAATACAAGTGGGAAAGCGGCGGTAGATATGGCTTTATACGATGTATATTGTCGATTTCACAACATACCGTTATATGCATTGTTAGGTGGGAAGAAAGAGATTTATACTGATATTACAGTAAGTGTTGATGAGCCTTTATTAATGGCAAAAGAAGCGAAAAAGCATATCGAAAAGGGATTCCAAACATTAAAAATTAAGGTGGGTAAAGAGGCACATTTAGATTTAGAACGCATAGAGGCAATTCGAAATGTAGTACCAAAGAATACGACGTTACGTTTAGATGCAAATCAAGGATGGAAACCGAAAGAAGCGGTTTCTATTATTAGAGAAATGGAGAATAGAAATTTAAATATAGAATTTGTAGAACAACCAGTTCATGCGAAAGATTGGGAAGGATTAAAGTACGTGAAGGACAATGTACAAACGCCTATTATGGCAGATGAAAGTATGTTTTCGGCAAGAGACGCATTAAAGATTGTCCAAGGAGGATATGCAGACCTACTTAATATTAAATTAATGAAATGCGGCGGCATACGAGAAGCATGGAAAATTGCGGATATTGCGGAAGTAGCAGGTGTGAAATGTATGGTCGGAAGTATGATGGAATCTTCACTTTCAGTTAGCGCTGTTGCCCATTTAGCTGCGGCTCATCCGAATATTCATTACTTTGATCTTGATGCACCGTTATGGTTAGTAGAAGAGCCAGAAGGGATGACTTACACTGGTCCAAAGGTAAACCTGCATTCTAGAGTGAATATACAATCTTAGAAGTAGTACCTAGTAAACTATCTTATAAGGGGGATATATATGAAAAAAGTAGGAACTGCATTTTTAACAACTTTATTTATATTTTCATCGTTTACTTCGGTGAATGCTGAAGAGAAGAAGGATAGTAAAGCATTTATAGATGTATCTGCTGCAACGTTATGGACTGCACCAGATTCATTACGACCAATTGATGCACCGAGTGCGACAAATCCAGTTGATTTATGGAAGTGGACGAAATCAATGACGCTAGATGAGAAGCTTTGGTTAACGAGTGCAAATAAATTAGAAACGCAAGCGCTACTCGGTCAAGAAGTAACAGTAATTGATAAAAAAGGTGATTGGGTAAAAGTACTAGTGCACGGACAGCCAACGCCGCGAAATGAAGAAGGGTATCCAGGGTGGATGCCTGAAAAACAATTAACGTATAATCAGGAATTTGCAGATAAAACAAACGAAGCTTTTGTATTAGTAACGAAACCGACAGCAATTGTATATATTAACCCTTCTGAAAAACATAAATCGCTAGAAGTCAGTTATAATACGCGTTTACCGCTATTAAGTGAAGATACGATCTCATACCGCGTATTGTTACCAAATGGTCAGAAGGCGTGGCTACGGAAAAATGATGGAACTGTTTACCATTCTCAAAATGATATTCCGACTCCAACCGCTGATGACTTAATAAACACCGGAAAAATGTTTTTAGGATTACCGTATATATGGGCTGGTACAAGTGGTTTTGGATTTGATTGCTCTGGATTTACACATACGATTTATAAATCACATGGCATTATAATACCGAGGGATTCTGGGCCACAATCAAAAGCAGGAATTGCGGTTGATAAAGAAAACCTACAAAAGGGCGATTTAATATTCTTTGCACATAATCAAGGAAAAGGTAGTGTTCATCACGTTGCCATGTATATTGGTGATGGAAATATGATTCACTCTCCAAAGGCTGAAAGATCGGTAGAAATTATACCGCTAAATACACCAGGATATATAGAAGAATACGCTGGTGCTCGTCGTTACTTACCTTAAAAAAGATAGGGGGGCTTTATATGAAAAAGGTTGTTCACTACTCATTAGTTAGTACTCTACTTGTATCTTCATTTTTAGTAGGCTGTGCTAAAGAAAAAACAGCTACAAAGCCGAAAGATGAGAAGAAAGTATTACAACTACTAGAAACGGGTGAAATTCCATCATTAAATTCAGGGAAAGTAACAGATGCGGTATCATTTAACGTTTTGAATAACGTAATGGAAGGGTTATTCCGTTTATCGAAAAATGATGAAGTGATTCAAGCGGGAGTACAAAAATATGAAGTGAGTAAAGATGGTAAGACATATACATTCCACTTACGTGATGCGAAATGGTCTAACGGAGATCCAGTAACAGCTCATGATTACGTATATGCTTGGAAGCAACTTATAAATCCAGATACAGCCTCTCAATATGCATATATCGCGTACGATGTGAAAAATGCGGAGAAGATAAATAAGAAACAATTAGGCTTAGAAGAATTAGGTGTGAAAGCAAAGGATGATAAAACGTTCGTTGTAGAGCTGGAACATCCTGTACCGTATTTTACGAAACTACTCATTTTACCATCTTTCTATCCAATTAATGAAAAATATGCGAAGGAGCAAGGTGATAAATACGGGTTAGAGGCAAATAAAGCGATATATAATGGGCCGTTTACATTATCAGAGTGGAAGCACGAAGCGAGCTTTACAATGAAGAAAAACGATAAATATTGGGATAAAAAAGAAGTGAAGTTAGATGAAGTAAACTATCAAATTGTTAAAGAAATTTCAACTGCGGTAAATTTATATGAGACAGATAAAGTTGATAGAGCTGTCATTTCAACAGAATTCGTAGATAAATATAAAAATAATAAAGATTTGAAACAATATACAGATCCGGTTATGTATTTCTTCCGTTTCAATGAAAATGTGCCGATTCTTAAAAATAAAAATGCACGTCTTGCGCTAAGTACAGTGTTTGATAAAAAGGGCTTGGCGACATCATTTTTAAATGACGGATCAGTTGCTGCGAATTATTACGTACCAAAAGGATTTTTAAAAGGACCAGATAAGAAAGATTTTAGAAGTACGGCAGGTGAGTTTAATAAGACGGATGTAAAGCAAGCGAAAGAATATTGGGAAAAGGCGAAGCAAGAGACAGGCACAAATGAAGTGACGTTAGAACTATTAAACTATGACTTAGAGAACTTTAAAAAGGTAGGCGAATATATTAAAGAACAGCTTGAGAAAAACTTACCGGGGCTAAAAGTAAATGTGAAATTACAACCACATACGCAAAAATTAGCGTTAGAGAAGAAAAAAGAATACGAAATGTCGTTATCACGTTGGTTACCTGATTATCCAGATCCAATGACATACTTAGAAGTTTTCCTTTCGGGAAGTACCGTAAATAATACAGGATATGCAAATCCAGAATATGATGCGTTAATTAAGAAGATTAAAACAGAATTAGGTAATGATGAAAAAGCTCGTTGGAAAGCACTGCAAGATGCGGAAAAAGTGCTCCTTGATGATGCGGTAATTGCACCAGTATTCCAGCGCGGTCTTTCTTACTTACAAAAACCATATGTGAAAGAATTATATGTACATCAATTCGGTCCAGCTACAAGTTTAAAATGGGCAGATGTACAAAAATAAAGTGATGGAGAAACAGACTTCACGTATGTGATAGTCTGTTTTTTCTTATAGATTCAAATGAATTATAGACATTTTATAAGTTTTTTCATAGCTTAAAAATAAAATTATTACATAAATTCCAGTGTGAAATTTATGTAGAATCTTGTATAATTAACATGTTTCTTTGGAAACATTTTCTTTCTCTATGAATGTATGAATTTGCAGAGAAAAGAGAGGAATACATACATGTATACAATAGATAAATAGAATGGGACATGTATAGAAAAAAGGAGAAAAATGATGACGTGTCATAAACAAGGGTTACAATTTATTAGCAATAGAAAGAGGAATAAACGATGAAGATGAAGCATGCTTTCGGACCAATTATTTTAGCCTGTGTACTCTTTTTCATTGTATTGCTTATTCCATCTAAGAGTTTAGTGTCACTAATAAGCGATAAAAAGATAGAAGATGCAGCAACTTCCTTACAAAAAGAGAAATTACAAAGTGTTTTCTTGCAACAGAAAATGTTAGAGAATTCGCAGTATTTACCGATGTATGGTTCATCAGAGTTTTTACGAATGGATGCATATCATCCATCTAACTATTTTAGAGTAAATCCAGCAGGTTTTACTCCATTTTTAATAGGGACTGGTGGTACGCAAAGCTTGGCTCATATATTAAATATGACGTCTACAATGGATGAATTAGAAGGTAAAAAGGTAGTCTTTGTTCTTTCACCACAATGGTTTACAAAAACCGGTGTATCACAAGGGGATTTTACAAATAATTTCTCCAAACAACAAGCCTATCACTTTATTTTTAATGACGAAATAAAGCCTGAAATGAAGAAAAAAATCGCGAAACGTTTACTAGATTATAAAGTTGTTCGTAAGGATGCGATATTAAGTAGTTCGCTAGAAAGTATTGTATATAACGATACAAAACATAACATAAAAGCTGGACTAGCTAAACCGCTAGCGTATATGTACCGGAACATTTTAGATCATCGAGATTTATTTAACTCTCTATTTAAGATCGAACCGATGAAAGAGGAAACAAATATGGGATTACGTTCGCTTTCTTGGGAAGATGCACGTAAACATGCGGAACAAGAAGGTAAAGTAGGATCCACAACAAATACATTCGGAATTGAAAATCCATATTATTATAAACATAATTTAAAGAAAAAATTAAAAGGTTTAAAAAACTTTAGAGCAAATGAATCGTATGATGATTCACCAGAATATGATGACTTACAAATTGTTTTAGATCTTTTCAAAGAAAAAAATGTAAAACCACTCTTTATTTCTGTGCCTGTAAACGGACCGTGGTATGATTACGCTGGTTTCCCAAAAGAACGTCGTGATGTGTATTACAATAAGGTTCGCGATCAAGTTGAGAAAGCAGGATACCCAGTAGTCGATTTTTCTAGCCATGAATATGATAAGTATTTCTTAAAAGATACGATTCATTTAGGCTGGAAAGGATGGATCTATTTTGATGAAGCAGTGCAGAAGTTTTACTCTGAAAAATAATGCATAAACAATAGAAACAGGAATGGCAATAAAGCCGTTCCTGTTTTTTAGTATAGAGGATTTTGGTGTGGGCAATTTGGAAAGGCGTGTATATCTTGAATTTGTCTAAAGTCATAATGTTTCATGGCGAACTGGGCTTGGTAAAGGTATTCATAAACAAATAATTGATTATTTTGAACGCCGCATAAAACGCCGGATGTCCCTTGCCCATTAATGAGAGAAACACCAACAGGGCGTCCGATTAAGTATGGTGCTTTTTGCTGCCAATGCATAGGGAATCAATCCTTTTTGAGTTACTATACGTATTTTATAGTGGAATTGTTGCTTATCCATGTAAATCTTAGACTGGAGGGGTTTTTATGTAATGTCTAGAAGTTATATATGAATCGATTATTAGTGTGAAAGAGGAAGGAATGAATTATGGAGAAAGAAAGTATTCTAGAAAAAAAGTTAAGTCTAATAGATTGGTGCCAAACGTTGAAGTATGTAACTAATGATGTATGGTTTAAACCTTTTAGAAAAGGTTCATGGGGAACCGCGGATGTGATTTCACATTTAATCGTTTGGGATGAGTTTTTAATGAAGTTTAGAATTCCATACTTTATAAGCGGACAATCTGTATCCAATGTTCCAACAGGTGTTGAGGAAATGAATGAGGGTGCAATAAAATATGCGAGATCCGGTATTTCAAAAGAAGAACTATTAGATCAATTCAGCTTTACTCGTAAACAATTAGTTGATCAAATTAATCAAATTCCTGCCCAGAATTTTAATGGTGACTATCAATTCGGCACAAAAAGAGTGAGGTTAAACGATTATTTTCCATCACTCATTCAGCATGACTTAAAGCATAAAGAAGAAATAATGCAATTTATAATATATAAACAAGCCTATAATAAAAAAACGCTATAATTCTACATGAATTTATAGCGGTTTTTATTATAATCTTAAGCAAGATTTTTACGTTTTTTTGTCCACTTTTTTATTACGAAATATAAAAGTATAAGTACAACACCACCGATAGCGAACGATTTCACATACGGTCCAGCAATATCGTTAATATTCTCCCAATTTTCACCTAGTTTCTCACCTAAATAAATGAAAATGATAGACCAAGGGATGATCGCAAGTGCTGTTAATGTAGTGAAACGTAGTAATGGCATTTTTGTAATACCAGCAGGAATTGATATCGCATGACGAACGATAGGAATGAAACGTGCAGTGAAAATTACGCCAGTTCCGTAACGATTAAACCAATCTTCAGCAGCATCCATTTGTTTTTTATGTATGAAAATATACTTACCGTAACGTTCTAATACAGGGCGACCACCATATCGACCAATCCAGTAAACAAAGATTTGGGCAATAACACCACCAATTGTACCGAATATAACTGCGCCTACAAATGAGATACTACCATTGAATACTAAGTATCCCGCATAAGCAAGGACAATCTCACTTGGAATAATTTCAATCATAAGTCCAAGCATTATGCCCCAATAACCTAATCCCTCAAAAAATGTTAATACTGAATGAATAAAACTACTTAACATTGTTGCACCTTCTAATTTATGAATTTTGAATATAAGCCCCTTTATTTAACAATATAAAAGGTTCACTATATGTAGATTATACCTTATTTATATAGGGGATTGCCATTTCAATTCTTTTATGTCTCTCATAAGTATTATAGTAAAGGATATAAGCCCAGTTTTCATGAAGAGATAATGAAAAGATTATTAAAAATTTCTCATAAAAAAATAGAAGCATTTCTGCTCCTATTTTTTACGGTTTCACTTCTAAATTTTGTAAAAATAAAGTTGCTGTTACGTAACGTTTCGCTAACATTTGTACATATGCGGTATGTACAGAAAGGGTGGCGATAATAATGGCGTTACGAATTGCTTCGCGTTGTTCGTTGTTAACCTGATCGAAATTGCTTGCAATTTTATCAGCTCTTTCTTTCACGATATTTTCAATTGTATGGATTGTGTCTGTTGCATTTAATTGTAAGCAATTCCCTTGATTGAGTTCTTCAAATAGAGAAGAGTATGCTCCGTACAAATGAACAGGATTGATTAAGTCATCACTTCGATCGGCCGGGTCATTTACGATGAGTCGTAATAGTTTGCGAATAGATTCAAAATCAAGCGCTGTTTTTAAATCTTCGACAATGAATAGTAATGCTGCTTGTTCGATTGAGTATTTCTTCCCTTTTTGAGGGGAGCCAATCATTTCTTTTATATCTCGTTTCACCCAGTTTTGCATAGCAGTTACAGAGAAACTCGTGTTTTCAATCTGATTGCCAAGCGCAACTATTTCATTTAAAGAAAAACCGACATCCGTATCGTCAATCTTAATCAATTTTTCAAAAATAGGTGAAAGTGCGGTTGTAATAAAAGCAGTAACGCTTTGTCCGCTTTCAATATCTTTTTTATGTGACTTTGCCCAAGCTTCTTGTAAAATGCCGAGAGGCTTCTTCGTATTCCATCCTCTTAGTGATAGAAGGAGCGTTGCCATTTCGTTTCGTGTGAGATGAAATGTTTCCATCTTTTCACCTCCAAAATTATAAAAAGTTCTTATGAACTTATAATATGTTTTGTTTCATTTAAAGTCAATTCCGTTTTGCTTAATTTTTCCTATGTCATGAAATTGTCGTAAGTAAATAATGCTTGCATATTTCGACAAAAGTTCATATAATAAGTTCATAAGAACCTTTAAAATGGTTTTAAAATAAATCTATCATTCTGAATTTACTAGAAAGATAGATTTCACATATATCTATATAAAAGGAGAATGGATATAATATGTTGAAAAAACTTGTAGCAGTAATGACAGCATTCATGGTTATCTTTGGGGCTAGTAGCTTTATGTTCGTAGATCATGCGGCAGCGAAAAGTTACAAATCTGGTAAAAAATCATATACACCAAGTTCAGGTCAAAAGTCAAAAGTTGATTTAAACAAAAAAGATTCTAATGTGAATTCACAAAAAACGACAACTGATTCAAAAACAAAAGCAACAAACACAGCGCCAAAAAGTAATAAAGGTGGCTTTATGAAAGGCCTATTACTAGGTGGTCTTGGTGGTTTACTAATGGGTAGCTTATTTGCAAATATGGGAGCACTTGGTTCTGTATTAGCGTTTATGGTAAATATGTTAGTAATGGCTGGTATCGTAATGTTAGCAGTTCGTGCATTTAAATACTTCAAAGATCAACGTAAGAAAAAGGCAGATGAAGTAGCATGGAAACAATAAAAATTTCTGAACAAGAACTTATAAATGCACTTTGCGTATATATCGCTGAAAAACGACAAGTTGGTCCAGAAGAAGTTTCAGTTGAACTAATGTATGATGATGACTACGGTTTCTCTGCAGAAGTAGAGGTAAATGGTCGCCAGCAAATTTTAATTCAAGCAAACTTAATCGAAGCACTACGCTTGTTGCTTGATCGAGAATACAACGTCAATTCATTTGCAGCAAGATTGCAACTTGAATTAGATGATGAAGAAGGCATCTACGCATTAGCGAAATTTAATAACTCGGACGAGTAGTGAAAAGAGCTGTTGAGAGTAATCTCAGCAGCTCTTTTTAGTATGTGCATATGTAGAAGAATAATCACGCCAAAGTTCATTCATCTTCCGTCTACCAACATCAATCATTGGATTAAATTGAATCGCTGCTTTTTGACGAACAGAGTGAACGTTTTGAATTGCTTGTTGTAATTGTTGGTCGACTACGTCAAGTTTCTCACTTGCATGTTTAGCGACAGATAGACCTGCAACTGTCCCTTGCACCATCGCGATTTTTCCGCTTTCAATACCAGTAATATTTCCAGCTACAAATAAACCTGGAAGAGGGGTTTCCATTTCTTCTGAATGAAGTGGAACATGTCCGCCTAATTCTGGAATGTAATGGAAAGGGCATCCTGCTACAGCGGCAAGCTCAGCAAGCGGATATAAACCTCCGGCTATACAAACGAAGTCTGCCTCATAGATCTTTTCTGATCCGTTAATAATATTCCCTTTAGAGTCAATGTTAGCAACACGTACACCCTCTACTTGATCTGTACCGATAATTTCAAGTGCAGCTTTACGAAGATGAAGCGGCGTCCCGTTTATTTTCATGCCGCTATTTGGATAAAATGTTAATCCAGCTTTTCGAATCCAATCATATTTCATAAAACGGCTACCTATACGTAGGAAGGGAGATGGGGCGAGGTGAGCCGCATTTAAGAGCGATTTTAAAACTTCTTCTGGTTCACCGGCCTTTTGGCTTAACTCGCTTTTTTCAGGGATTACAATATGATCCACTGTGATGCCAGCTAATTGCAATTCGTTTAAAATGGCGAATGACAAAATATTAGCACCGATAATGATTCCCTTTTTACCAACTTGAACGCGGTGAACATTTGTCATAACTTGAGCTGCGCCAATTGACATAACCCCTGGAAGTGTCCAACCGGGTAGGGGAATAGAATACTCCGCAGCCCCAGTAGCAATTAGTACGAACGGTGCTTCTAACGTACCGATATTTGTATGCACGAACCAACAACTCTCATCTTTATCTAAATTATATACGGAAACACCGCACCGAATATCGACTGAAAGGGATTTTGCTTCTTCGTGAAGACGTTTTGATTCTTCTATTCCGTTCCACCATTCCCCAGTAGGCTCTTGATGCAACTGTCCTAACAATCTCCCGCCCGGCTTCATAAATTCATCAATAACAAGTACGTTAAGTCCAAAACGTGCACAAGAGATGGAAGCTGATAATCCTGCTGGTCCTGCACCAATAATAATTACATCGATCATCGCTTTTTCACCATCTCTCTCACGATATTTGGATGCTGTTTTCCGCTGTCAACAACCATATCGTTTTCAACTACAGTTAAGCAAGCTCGTACATTCGTTTGATTGTTTACAGTCACGCGGCATTCAGAACAATGCCCGATATTACAATAAATACCTCGCGGAGTTCCGCTATCTTCATGTACTCTTAACGTTCTTATTCCGTTTGCAAGTAGAGCGGCCGCTATCGTTTCATGTTCATATGCTTCGTATTGTTGACCGTTAAATTGAAAAGTGATGTGCTGATTATTATTTAAATTACCTAAAATAGGGTGATTTGTAATTCTACTCATGATTTTCACCTACCGCTCCAAAAGTAACTGCACGCACGGGTGGTTGATATTTTAATGGAATTTCATTTTGGGATATGTTAGGATTCGCATTTTCTACCATTCGTTCTATCGTCATTCTACATGTTCTACCGCCGCAAAAACCCATACCAGCACGTGTTCTTAGTTTTAGCTCACGAGCTGAGCAATTATATTCAGCAATTGTCGATTGAAGTTGTCCGTATGTAACTTCTTCACAACGACAAACAATTAAGTTCTCTTTATTCGTCATATGTATTCCTCCTCTAGTTCGGTTTACATAAATTATTATGCAAAAACTATGCCAATATAGAGGAGGAGAGGGGTTATTGTAACCCTAGTCTTTTTAAACGGTTATATAAAGTGGCCCTCGTTACGCCAAGTTGTTTCGCACATTCTAATTTATTACCATCTAAAATGCGTAAAGCTCTTTCAATTACCTTTTTCTCGTGCTCATCCATTTCTTCTTGTAAAGAAAGAATCGTATTATTGTTGCTGATTAATAAGGAATGAGCCGTATGATTGTCTAAAGTATCATTTGTATGAAACGGTAAATATTCTTGTTTTATAATGCCGTCTGTCGCAAATACGACGAGTCTTTCAACTACGTTGCGGAGCTCGCGAATATTACCAGGCCAATTGTAATGAAGCAGTTCATGCATAATATTTGAAGGTAAGTCTCGAATAGGCCTGTTATAGTTTATTGAAAAATCGTTTAAAAAGGAGTACGTCAATTCGATAATATCCTCTCGTCTTTCGCGCAGCGGTGGAATAAGCAAGCTAACTACATTTAAGCGATAGTATAAATCTTCTCGGAAAGTTCCTTTTCTCATTTCTTCTTGTAAATCACGGTTTGTAGCAGCGATAATGCGGAAATCAATATTTA
Source organism: Bacillus sp. FSL P2-0099 (assembly GCF_038007445.1). Classification (NCBI taxonomy): domain Bacteria; kingdom Bacillati; phylum Bacillota; class Bacilli; order Caryophanales; family Bacillaceae; genus Bacillus; species Bacillus sp. FSL P2-0099. Next base: position 2,800,663 of record NZ_JBBOXE010000001.1, on the reverse strand, counting down.
TTTCTTTTTCTCCGCCAACTCGGTAATACTTTCGTTCTTGCAGTACACGTAAAAGCTTCACTTGCATATCGAGCGGCATTTCACCTATTTCATCGAGGAACAAAGTACCGCCTTGTGCGAGCTCTATTTTACCTTTCTTACCTTTACTATTTGCACCAGAAAACGCCCCGCGCTCGTAACCAAATAATTCACTTTCAAATAACGCTTCTGGGATTGCGCCGCAGTTAATTGAAATGAAAGGGGCATTTGCTGTCTCACTTGCTTCATGAATTGCTTTCGCAAACACTTCTTTTCCAACTCCGCTTTCTCCGAGTATTAAAACCGTGGATTTCACTGAACAAACCTTTCTAGCTAATTGAATCGTTCTTTGTATAACAGGGCTTTTTCCATTCATCGCAAGGAAAGGATCGGATGTATCTTTATATTTTGCTACTTCTTGTTCTAAACGGTGCATTTCATGCGACATATTAAATAGTTTTTCATTTAATACGACTTGATTTGTAACATCCGTTTCTGAAACGACTGCTCCAATAATTTTATCGTTGCAATAAACTGGGTTTGAATTAATTAATACGAACAAATCTGGACGTGGCTGATGGAACTGAGCAATTATGCTTTTTCCGTCATGTAATGATTGCAGAATTTCTAAATCTTTATAATCAAAAAAACGGGTGATGGGTTGTCCGATAATTTCATTATGGTTCACTGAAAAAATCTTTTCAGCGCCATCTGTCCAAGTACGAACGCATTCTTTATCGTCGATGACTGTAACAGAAGAATCAGACGTTTGAATAACAGTGTTATAAAAAGCTAGTAGTTCATTGTAATACTTATAAAGAAAAGGAATCATTTGCTGAGCAGTTATACAGCATAAAGGCTCTTGATTTTCTTTAATGATGACAACGGCTAGTTCATGAGAAAATGCGTCGATTAAAGTAGTGAAAGAGTCAACTTCATAAATAACTGCGCAACTACATTCTTCAGTAGATGAAGGAAGGTAATAAAAATTTTCACCTTCCTGTTTCATGTGCTGAATGGTGCTTGTACGATCAATTGATAAAATTTTTATAAACTCTTTTATTGTTGGAAATGAAAATGTCATAGTGTCCTCCTGGTATGTATAAAAATTTAGACAGTGATAAAGAAATAATACACCTATTTACGATAAATTTAAAATATTTTTACAAATAAAAATTATTTCATATAAATAGTTCTGTATGTAGAGTTGGCACACCAATTGCATGAATAAAAAGTGAGAGATTTAGGAGAAAGGAGGAGTGCTATATATGAGGCACTGTGACGTTTTAATAATAGGTGGTGGAATTATAGGATGTTCTATCGCTTATTACACTTCAAAATACGGAAGAGGCGTAACGATCATTGAAAAAGGAGAATTTGTAAGTGGAACGTCTTCACGGTGTGACGGGAACATTTTGGCGATTGATAAAGACCCAGGGTTTGATAGTCAAATGTCGTTAGTAAGTCAAAATTTAGTAACTGAATTAAGTGAAGAATTGGAGCACTCATTTGAATATAGAGCGCCAGGAAGCATTCTCGTTTGTGAATCAGACGAAGAGATGGAGGCAGCGCAGCAATGGGTAAATCGTCAAAAAGAAGCTGGATTACCGTTTCGAATGCTTGATAGGCAAGATATAAAAGAAGAATCACCATTTTTTGCAGATGATTTATTGGGTGGTTTAGAATGTGCAACGGATTCAACTGTAAATCCATATCTTCTTGCTTTTTCACTTCTTGCAGAATCGAAGAAATTTGGTGCAAAAGCTTTTAATCATACAGAAGTAAAAGAAATGAAAAGAGATATAGATGGTTCCTTTATTGTAGAAACAACAAATGGGACGTTTACTGCGAAGCAAGTGGTGAACGCAGCCGGTGTGTGGGCTCCTAAAATCGGACAGATGTTAGATGTGAATATCCCAATTGAACCGAGAAAGGGACATATTATTGTAGCTTCAAGGCAACAACACGTAGGTTGCCGTAAAGTAATGGAATTTGGTTATTTAATTTCTAAATTTGGCGGAAAACGAAAAGTGGATGCTTTAACTGAAAAATACGGGGTGGCACTTGTATTTGAACCGACAGAAAGCCAAAATTTTTTAATTGGTAGTAGTAGAGAGTTTGTAGGCTTTCATACGAGGATTAACAATGAGGTTATTAAATGTATTGCGAATAGAGCAATTCGTTTTTATCCGAAAATGGCAGATATGATGGTGATTCGTTCATATGCTGGATTACGCCCGTGGACAGAAGATCATTTGCCAATCATTTCAGGAGTGGAACATATTCCGAACTACTTTATAGCAGCAGGACATGAAGGTGATGGAATTAGTCTTGCGGCAGTTACTGGGAAAGTGATTGAAGAGTTATTAAATGAAAAAGAAACAATCATTCCTATTGAACCACTTCGTTTGAGTCGTTTTACAGAAAGGGTGTTAAACGGATGAGGTCACAAAGAGTCTTTACGACAATTGATACACATACGGGCGGGAATCCAACAAGGACATTAATTAGCGGACTTCCTAAGTTAACTGGAAAGACAATGGCAGAGAAGATGTTACATATGAAAAAGGAGTATGACTGGATTCGTAAATTGTTAATGAATGAGCCACGTGGTCATGATGTAATGTCAGGAGCACTATTAACAGATCCGTGTCATCCTGAAGCTGATATAGGTGTTATATACATAGAGACAGGTGGATATTTGCCGATGTGTGGCCACGATACAATCGGTGTATGTACAGCTTTAGTTGAATCAGGTTTAATTCCAGTAATTGAACCGGTTACTTCTTTAAAGCTAGATACACCAGCTGGCTTAGTTGAAGTAGATATTTCTGTTCAAGATGGGAAAGCGAAAGAAGTCTCCTTCTGTAACATACCAGCTTTTTTACTGAAAAATATTTCTGTACACGTCGAAGAAATTGGAACTGTAGAGGCTGATATTGCGTATGGAGGGAATTTTTATGCCATTATCGATGCGAAGTCAGTAGGTTTAGAGTTAGTACCAGAAAACGCATCTACAATCATTGATAAGGCTATTCATATTAGAAATACAATTAATGAGAAGTTTGAAATCATTCATCCAGAGTATTCGTTTATAAGAGGATTAACACATGTTGAATTTTATACAGATCCTACTCATGAAAGTGCGCATGTGAAAAATACAGTTGTTGTTCCGCCAGGAGGAATTGATCGATCTCCATGCGGCACAGGAACATCAGCGAAGTTAGCTGTATTATATGCTCATAAAAAAATTGATATCGATGAAGAATTTGTTCATGAGAGTATTGTAGGTTCTTTATTTAAAGGGTGTGTTATGAATACAACATATGTAGAAAATATTGAAGCTGTAGTAACGAAAATTACGGGATCAGCTTGGCTTATGGGTATGCATAGATTTTTTTACAATGAAAAGGATCCACTTAAAGAAGGCTTTTTGCTAATTCCGCCGATGGAACATGAAACGGAGGATGTAAAATGAACATTCAAAAAATGTATACAGCAGTAGACGTACACGTAAATGGCGAGGCATTTCGTGTAATGAAAGACGTACCATGTAAATACTACTACAGTTTGGAGCAATTAAACGAACAATTTTCAGGTGAATTAGCAGAAGAAATGAAGCTTTTATTAAATGAACCACGTGGTTTTATCGGTTTAAATGGATGTATTGTCGTTCCTTCTATTCATAATGAAGTGGATGCAGCTGTATTGTTTTTTAATCATGAAGGATCCATTCCTCTTCATTACGGAGGCATTGTCGCAGTAATAACGATGTTACTAGAAAGCGGGTATTTAAAAAAGAGAGAGTCTAATCAATACAAAATCGAAACGCTATCTGGCATATTTTCAGTGAATGCATATGTAGAGAATGATGAAGTTGTATCTGTTTCGTTTGAAAGCAAACTATGTTATATGATTGAGAAAAATTTAAAGGTTGGTAATATAAGTTACTCTCTCATACAGGCAGATAAAGTATATGCAGTTGTAGAAAAGGATACGTATTCGCCAGAAATCAGTATTGAAAACATCTCTAAATTAAAAAAATGGGGTGAAGCTACACTTCAAGCTATACAAAAACAGTCATTAATAAAAAGACTTATTTTAGTAGATTCTATGCAAAAAGAAAAGAACCATATAAAGTCGATTACATTTCATGAAGATAACTTTATAGTACGTTCACCAGGTTTTGTTTCTACTATTGTGTCTTATGTTCATACATTATTTAAAAATGATTATATAGCGGATAAACCTTTTAGAAATGAAAGTATTTTTAATAGCTTTATAACAGTAGAAAAAGTGAAGAAAGAAGAACTCGGATACATTTTTCGATTTGAAAGTAGAGGGTTTATTACAGGTATGCAAACATTTATATTAGATCCTACTGATCCGTTTCCAACAGGTTTCTTATTAAAATAATATGTTAAAGGGAGAGATAAAGATGCAAAAAATTAAAGGGGCATTTCCAGTATTAATAACACCGATGGATGAATTTCAAGAGATTGATTGGAAAGGCGTAAAACAAAACGTAAACTACTTTATTGAGCAAAAGGTAGCTGGAATTATTATTAATGGAAGTACAGGGGAATTTGTTAGTTTATCAAAAGAAGAACGATTTAACATGGTAGAAACAGTATTAAAAGAAGTTGATGGCCGTATTCCTGTCATTGTTGGAACTGCTGCAGAGACGACGAAAGAAACGATTGAATATACGAAACATGCAGAAGCGCACGGAGCGGATTGCGCATTAATTATAAACTCTTACTATTGTAAACCGAAGGAAGAGGAGATTTATTTTCATTTTAAAGAAATCTCAAACGCTGTAAATATACCAATTATGCTATACAATAACCCATTTACTTCTGGTGTTGATATGAGCACAGAGTTAATGCTCCGTATTGGAAAAGAGTGTAAAAATGTTACACATATTAAAGAATCTAGCGGAGATATTCGAAAAGCGAGAGATTTAGTAAGACAAGGTGAAGGTGCTTTCCAAGTCTTCTGCGGATCTGAAGATTTAGTTATGGAATCTTATTTAGTTGGTGCATCGGGATGGGTTTCAGTAGCCGGAAATATCGTTCCAGGACTCGTTACGAAAATGTATGAGCATTTTCAAAATGGTGAATTAGAAAAAGCCTGGGAAATAAACGATGCTATTTTACCTCTTTGCGCGTTTCTTGAAGGATCAGGAAAATATGTACAAATCGTTAAACGCTCAATGGAATTACACGGGCAAGCGGGGGGACCTTCTCGTTATCCAAGACTCGGATTAACTGAAGAAGAAGATCAAAAACTTCAAACGATTATTTCAAAAATTGCAGCTCATGCAGCTGTTTAAATAAGGAGGAGATCATATATGTTAACGACAAACATTGAGCTGAGACCAAAAGTGAAAGCGTTTTTAAATGAAGAAATTAAAATGTTTATTAATGGTGAATTTGTTCCTTCCATTAGCGGGAAGACATTTGAGACATACAATCCAGCAACAGAAGATGTTCTGGCTGTCGTATGTGAAGCGCAAGAAGAGGATATTGATGTCGCAGTAAAAGCAGCAAGATCTGCATTTGAATCAGGACCTTGGGCAGAAATGACTACCGCTGAAAGAGCGCACCTTATTTATAAATTAGCAGACTTAATTGAAGAGCATGGAGAAGAATTAGCGCAGTTAGAAGCTTTAGATAATGGGAAACCCTATCAAGTAGCACTGGATGATGATATTGCAGCGACTGTAGAAAATTATCGTTATTATGCGGGATGGGCTACGAAAATTATCGGGCAAACGATTCCGATTTCAAAAGATTATTTAAATTACACACGCCATGAACCTGTTGGCGTTGTAGGGCAAATTATTCCTTGGAATTTTCCGCTCGTTATGTCTTCTTGGAAAATGGGAGCTGCACTAGCAACAGGTTGTACAATCGTATTAAAACCAGCAGAGCAAACGCCTTTATCTTTACTATATACAGCGAAGCTTTTTAAAGAAGCTGGTTTTCCAAACGGTGTTGTAAACTTTGTACCAGGTTTCGGCCCTGAAGCAGGATCGGCAATTGTAAACCATCATGATATTGATAAAGTAGCTTTCACAGGTTCAACAGTTACAGGGAAATATATTATGCGTCAATCTGCAGAAACAATTAAACATGTAACGTTAGAACTTGGTGGTAAGTCACCAAACATCATTTTAGAAGACGCTGACTTAGAAGAAGCGATTAACGGTGCGTTCCAAGGCATTATGTATAATCATGGTCAAAATTGTAGCGCAGGATCTCGAGTTTTCGTTCATCGGAAACATTATGAAATAGTAGTAAATGAACTTGTGAAAATGGCAAATAACGTGAAGCTAGGGGCAGGTATGGAGGCGGAAACTGAAATGGGACCGCTCGTATCTAAAAAACAACAAGAGCGTGTGCTAAATTACATTGAACAAGGAAAATCTGAAGGTGCTACTGTTGCAGCTGGTGGTAAACGTGCATTTGAAAAAGGTTATTTTGTACAGCCAACAGTATTCACAAATGTTACAGACGATATGACAATCGTTAAGGAAGAAATTTTCGGACCAGTTGTCGTTGTACTCCCGTTCGATTCGACAGAAGAAGTAATTGAAAGAGCAAATCGCTCGTCTTACGGGCTTGCTGCGGGCGTATGGACACAAAATATTAAAACCGGACATCAAGTTGCCAATAAATTAAAGGCAGGAACAGTGTGGATTAATGATTATAACTTAGAAAATGCAGCTGCACCATTTGGTGGATATAAGCAATCTGGTATCGGACGTGAATTAGGTTCATACGCCCTTGATAACTATACAGAAGTGAAAAGTGTTTGGGTAAATATAAAGTAATAGAGAGTCTAACTGTTAATAAATAGAGGGATGAAATAATGAGAGATGCGGACAACTGGAAGGTTTAATAATAGTTGTCCGTTTTCTTATATATAAAATTGCTTTTTCAAAAGAATTATAAGGGGGATTTGGATGGAGCAGTTAGTAGAATGGTTAGTAGGGCAAGTTTGGAGTATTGGCTTAGTTGTTTTCGCATTAGGAGCAGGAGTGTATTTCACAATTGCAACTCGTTTTTTACAAATTCGCTATTTTAAGGAGATGATTAAACTATTATTTGAAGGGAAGAGCTCGGAGACTGGGATATCATCCTTTCAAGCATTTTGTTTGGCGTTATCAGGTAGGGTTGGAATTGGTAATATCGCAGGAGTAGCGACAGCTATCGCTTTCGGCGGACCTGGAGCTGTATTTTGGATGTGGGTGATGGCATTATTAGGAGCAGCTAGTGCATTTGTTGAATCAACATTAGCACAAGTATATAAAAGTAAAGTAGGCAATGAATACCGTGGTGGTACGCCATATTTCATTGAGAAAGGCTTGAAAATGAAATGGTTTGCGGTTATTGTAGCGGTCGTTGTAACACTATCATATGGCATTTTATTACCAGGTATTCAATCGAGTAGTATCGCAGTTGGATTTGAAAATTCTAATGGTATTAGCAAATATATAACTGGTATATTGTTAGTCGTATTATTAGCAGCTATCATTTTTGGTGGCGTAAAGAGAATTGCGGGCGTTTCTCAAATGCTAGTTCCATTTATGGCAATTGGTTATGTAATTGTTACATGTATCGTATTAATTGCGAATGTAACGGAAATTCCAAGTATGTTTGCTTTAATTTTCTCAAGTGCTTTTGGTGTAAATGAAATGTTTGGCGGCATCGTCGGCGCAGCTATTGCATGGGGTGTAAAGCGTGCTGTATTTTCAAATGTTGCTGGTGTTGGAGAAGCAACGTATAGCTCTGCCGCTGCTGAAGTATCTCATCCTGCAAAACAAGGGCTAGTTCAAGCGTTTTCTGTATATATTGATACAATTGTAGTATGTACAGCGACAGCTCTTATGATATTAATAACAGGTATGTATAATGTAATACCTGAAGGGAAAAGCGCTATTGTAAAGAATATGGGAAATGTAGATGCAGGTCCAATCTATACACAACAAGCAGTTGAAACTGTTATGACAGGATTTGGTCCATTATTTATTTCAATCGCAATCTTCTTTTTTGCATTTACAACTTTACTCGCGTACTACTATATCGCTGAAACGACACTCACTTATTTAGATCGTGACCTCAAATATAGCTGGTTAAAACCAGTTTTGAAAATTGGGTTTTTAATTATGGTTTACATCGGTAGCGTAGAATCAGCTTCGCTATTATGGAACCTTGGAGATTTAGGAATCGGTAGTATGGCATGGTTAAACTTAATCGCGATTCTATTATTAAGTAAAACGGCATTAAAAGTGTTAAAAGACTATGAAACGCAGAAAAAAGAAGGGAAAGATCCAGTGTTTGATCCTAAAAATGTGGGAATTGAAGGTTTAACATTTTGGGAAGAAAGAAGTAAAGAGGTTGAAAGGAAAAATTCTAAAGAAAAAGTGTCAGTAGATAATGGGCTGAAACTGTAGATGTGCAAATTTCAAAGTAAAATAAACTGAAAATTCATTCTATTTTTTAAAGTAAATATTTGTATATGTCCTTTATTTTATCTCATACTAAAGTAAGTGTGAATAAAATGAATGGAGGATATATGATGGAAAATCAACAATATGGCTCTATAAATGATGTATTACTTGATTATAAAGAAGGTATAGGGAATTTTACGCAACAAATCCCTGAAATTGCAGAAACATATAACGCTTTTACACAAGCATGTTTTCAGGAGGGTACATTAACTAAAAGAGAAAAGCAGCTCATTGCATTAGGGATTAGTTTAGCAACAAAAGACGAATATTGTACGATTTATCATACGAAGGGCTGTATTGACCAAGGATGTTCTGATAAAGAAATTTTAGAAGCTTGTGGTGTTTCAGCCGCGTTTGCTGGGGGAGCTGCAATGAGTCAGGCAGTAACCTTAGTACAAGAATGTCTGGTGGAATTGAAACATCAAAATCATTAAACAAGAAAAAGCCCTCCTTAAAATATTCTTTTAAGGGGGACTTTCTAGTTTAGTCTAATTTTTTTGAAAGAGTTTCAATTGTTTCATATAGTCGATAGCTTTTGTTTTATTACTCTGTTTAGAAACATAGTGTGCCTCGTTTAAATTTCTATAAAAACTATTAAATATTTCTTCAGAAAGTATGCCGTCAGAGATAGCTTTTTTTACTGCACAGTGTGGTTCATTTGTATGCGAACAATTAGAAAATTTACATTTCCGAGATATACCCGCAATATCTTCATATCCAAAATCAAAGTTACCTTTATGTTCTATCAAGTCAAATCCCATTTTAATATTCTATATTTTTATAAATCGATGTCTCTATATTAGGGAGAAGTGTGTATATGCTCTTACCAATTAAAGATTCTAATTCTTTCTTAATTGCATAGAATCCCTTCCAATGTAAAGAAGTATGAGAGGTTGTGCCATGACGTAAACCAACTGAAATCAATCTTTTTTCAAGAGTAGTAAAGCCTTCCGCATCAGCAAGTGCGTCACAAAGGGTAATCACCTTATTGTATAAGTCGTAGTCACTGTTTTCATTTAATATTTCAATTAATCGGCTTTCCGTATAATCAGGAACAATGCTCCACTCTGCCGCGATATCTAAATGCTCATTTTTGCAAGGAAATGAATGCGTCACACATATAATGGCGTTTCCTGTATACCCTAAATCATTCATATACATATAACCATCATAGGAATGAATAACAGATTTAGTAAAACCTTTATATCTTCCTATGTCATGCAGGAGGGCAGCGTTGTATGCTATATCAGCATCTAGGTCGTACCCATTATTAATAAGTTCAACAACTATCTTTTCAGTTGCAAGGGCAACATTACGTGAATGATCGAACCACGGACCTGGGTTTTGTTCATATGCCCACTGGAGTAATTCTCTTGCATATGTCCTATCTAATATATATTTCATATAGGTATCCTTTCTTTAAAAAATCATATATTTAATAATTTCATCTTAGAATTTCATTATTCCTTCTTTAAAAGTTGTTACAATGAAACAAAAGGGGGAAAAGGAATGCGAAGTATAGTAATAGAAGAAATTAAACGACTTGATGAAGACATTGAAGAGCTTTCTGAACTGTTGAAAACTGTAGTAAATGATGGGGCGTCAATTGGTTTTTTACCTCCACTGGAACAAAAAGAAGCAACAAATTATTGGCAAACTGTATTAGCACCAGAAGTGATATTGTATGTTGCTAAAATAAACAATGAAGTGGCAGGGAGTATTCAATTACATTTAGTTACAAAGCCTAATGGGATACATAGAGCTGAAATTTGCAAGTTAATGACTCATCCGAATTATAGACGAAATGGTATTGGGCGTTTACTTATGCAAAAAGCAGAAGAACGGGCAAAGCGAGAAAACAGATCTCTTTTAGTATTAGATACTAGAGAAGGGGATTCTTCCAATAGATTGTACAAGTCATTAGGCTTTCAAGAATCCGGTAAAATACCGGGGTATGCAATTTCTCCGAATGGTGAGTTAGATGCAACGGTTATTTATTATAAAATGATTTAGTATTTTTATTTAAAAAGAGGGATATTTTCAAACCACAAAGTTGTTATTAGGTCTGAGTATTGATTTATAAAAAGATTGATAAACCCCTGTATAATAGGGGTTTTCTTTTCATTCATTAACTTTATATTGAATGTTCAATTTGAGGGCCAATTTGTATAAGGTTTTAATAGGTTTATAAGAGGTATTATTTAAATAGGAATTTTGAAGTCTTTTGGTGAATATTAAATGTTAATCTAAAAGATGGAGGTTGCTGTGATGTTGAAACTGTTTCAATATAACTGGCAAGTTCGTGATGATTGGTTTACATTGTGCGAAGACATGTCGGCTGAAGAACTGGTAAAGAAACGGGTCGGTGGGTTCGGCAGTATACTACATACCCTATTTCACATTGTAGATGTGGAATATATGTGGATCTTAGGTTTGCGAGGTGAACCAGTGCCTGAGGAGCCATTGTTTGAAGATTATGCTAGCTTGCAAAAAGTGAAAAATCTTTCGGATCAATACCACGAGAAAGTGAAGCCATTTGTGACCTCTTGGACAAATGAAATGGATTCTCGGAAACTTTCAGAAACTGATTTCAATGAAGAACCGATTAGCTCTAGAGACGCCCCAATCAGGCGCCGAGTCATTGAATGTACACACGGAGAGATAATACGTCATGTCATTGTCCATGAAATCCACCATATCGGCCAGTTATCTATATGGGCACGTGAGATAGGAAAGGAGCCAGTTTCCGCAAATCTGAGAGGGAGAGGGCTATTTGATAACTAGACTACCTTTGCCAATTTCGTAATTTATTTATAAACGAATGGTTTAATTGAGTATATTTAAAGCGTGTTTAGATCAATCTTTTTCAAAACACACTTTTTCTTTGTATTATTTTATCTAGGTTTATAGAGTTAATGTAATCAAACTTTTTTCGAAGCTACACTGTGATATATAATTGTAAGTAATTATTAACTACTTTAACGCCGTTTGTATTTTCAGACGGTGTTATAAGTATTTAACAGTAAAACGACAAAATAAATAATAGATTTGATAACTGGTAATTAAAATGCGTGAAGAATTGATATTTTTGTAGCTAGAAGAATTTGAGAAAGTTTTTAGAGGGTTCTTTTAGTAATACTCTTCCACTTATAATGGATGTAGAGAAGATGACTAGGCAACTATAGTTATTTTCATTTCATTTTTGGGAAGGGGATGAAAGAATGAAAAAGACAAGTTTACAAAAGGTGAAGAAGGTTATATTAAGTGGCGGGATATTACTTACGGGGGTATTAACATTTGGATTTTCAGAAAAGGCTTCAGCACATGGGTATGTAGAATCACCAGCGAGCCGATCTTATTTATGTAAGCAAGGGGTAAATGTAAATTGCGGTCCAGTTCAATATGAACCACAAAGTGTAGAAGGAATAGGGGGTTTTCCGCAATTAGGACCTTCTGATGGACAAATCGCAGGAGCTGGCCATTTTCCTGCTTTAGACGTTCAAGCAGTTGATAGGTGGAAGAAAGTTACGTTAAACGGCGGGATGAATACATTCAAGTGGAAACTAACCGCTCCTCATAGTACGAAAGAATGGAAATACTACATTACAAAGAAGGATTGGAATCCAAATATGCCTTTAACAAGGTCTAGTTTAGATTTAGTGCCGTTCTATGTAAAAAATGATGGCGGAGTTAGACCGGGGACAACAGTAACGCATGAAGCAAATGTACCAACTGACCGTAATGGCTACCATCTTATTTTAGCTGTTTGGGAGATTGCGGACACTGGAAATGCGTTTTATCAAGTTATTGATGTGAACCTTGTGAATAATGGTTTAAATTCCAATTTTGCTTTTAACAATGTAGTGCAAGTTCCTAAACTATTTTAAATTAAATATACATTTTGATCATCTAATTCATTTTAGATGATTTTTTTTATGAAAAATATAGAAGAAACTGCAATTATTTATAAAAAAATGTGTCTAAAATATTGTCATATTTGCTTCTTTAAGATATCCTTTTCATGAAGAGGTGGAAAACATGGAAAAAGTACTAGTTTTCGGGCATAAAAACCCAGATACAGATGCAATTTGTTCTGCGATTGCTTATGCAGAATTGAAAAAAGAATTAGGAATGAATGCTGAGCCTGTACGTTTAGGCGAAATCAGTGGTGAAACTCAATTTGCGTTAGACTCTTTTAAAGTAGAAGGACCGCGTTTTGTTGAGACAGTAGCAAACGAAGTGGACAACGTTATTTTAGTTGACCATAACGAGCGTCAACAAAGTGCTAACGATATCGAATCTGTTCGTGTGTTAGAAGTTATTGACCATCACCGTATTGCTAACTTTGAAACAAGCGATCCTATTTACTACCGTTGTGAGCCAGTTGGATGTACAGCTACAATCTTAAACAAAATGTACAAAGAAAATGGCGTTACAATTCGTAAAGAAGTTGCTGGTTTAATGTTATCTGCAATCATTTCAGATTCTTTACTATTCAAATCTCCAACTTGCACAGAACAAGACGTAGCAGCAGCTCGTGAATTAGCGGAAATCGCTGGTGTAGATGCAGATAGCTACGGCTTAGAAATGTTAAAAGCTGGTGCTGATTTAAGCGGAAAAACAATGGAGCAATTAATCTCTCTTGACGCTAAAGAATTCCAAATGGGTAACGCGAAAGTTGAAATCGCACAAGTAAACGCTGTTGATACAAACGACGTTCTTGTACACCAAGCAGAACTTGAAAAAGTTATCACTACAGTAGTAGAAGAAAAAGGTTTGGACCTATTCTTATTCGTTGTAACTGATATCTTAACTAACGATTCTGTTGGTCTTGCGATTGGTAAAGCAACAAACGTTGTTGAGAAAGCTTACAACGTAACATTACAAAACAACACAGCTACTTTAAAAGGTGTTGTATCTCGTAAAAAACAAATCGTTCCTGTATTAACAGAAACATTCCAAGCTTAATATTATTGAGTATGGATAAAAGAAAGGACAAGTAGTCATATTGGCTACTTGTCCTTTTTATTATAAAATTACAGAAGAGCCTATTGGATGGAAATAAAAAAGGATAGCAATAGCTATCCTTCTTATCATTTATTCATAAGATCGTTTCTTATTTATATAAAATGTGATAATAGCTGCAATAATGAAAATAGGTATTGCGTACGCTTGCCCAACAAAGAATTTCCAACCTACAGTATTATAGCCCTCAGATGCTGGAATGATAATCGCGATGATACAAACAATAATATAAGCTAATAATGCTGGGAGTATATTTTTCATAGTTGTTCACCTCCTTTTTATACTATATTTATATATTGTGCTATTGAATAGAGATTGGGAGATTAAGTGTACTTGATTTTACGAAATCTTTACAAATTCACTAAAGGATGAGGAGTCTGCATGCTGTATGAAAGTGACTTTAGTACGGTGTGTTTATGTAATAATACATATGCTTAATAGACTGTTCTGAAATAAATTAAACCAAATATAGGATATAATGTAATTTTATCTTTCGAGATAAGTATATAGTATTCTGTAAAAAAATGTACTGAAAAATTGATATTTCATAAGAAATATAGAATCGAGGTAAGAAATAACGATGAAAAGGTTATGCATAATTCCATGCGGAAAGAAGAAAATTTGGGATAAGTACTCAGATTACGGAGAGGCAGAGGCAAAAGATGTATATATTAGTCCATTCGGAAAAGCATGTCAGGCGTATGCAACTGAGTTTTTCGAGAATTGGGTTATATTATCAGCAAAGCATGGATTTTTAAGACCAAATGATATTGTAAAGGGAAATTATGATCTTGCATTTGATTCAAATAGTAATGAGATTATTAGCATAGATCAATTAAAACAACAGATGATTGATAAAGATTTACTTCAGTTTGATGAAATAGTATTACTTGCAGGGAAGAAGCATAAAAAAGTTGTGACGAAGCTATATCCAGAAGAAATCATTACATATCCATTAGAAGGGTGTAAAGGAATTGGGTATATGTTGCAGAGGTTGAATGGGGCAGTGGAAGCGCAGAAGGAAGTATAGGGATAAATTAGTAATATAGATTCAAATTATACCAAATTAATACATTTAAAATAGACTAGTAAACAAGCCTTTTTACGTTTTTAAACATAGAATATGATGAACGCTATTGAGGGGAGAGTCATATTCATGTGTAATAATTGTGGTTGTAGACGCAGAGATTGTAATAGATTTTGGGATGATTTAATGTTTGGAAGATGTAGACGCAGAGATTGTGATGATTGTGGTTGTAGACGTAAACGTGACTGTGATTGTGATGATTGCCGTCGCAATCGTAAACGTGACGACGATGATGATAAATGTCGTAAGTGGTAATATTTTAAAAAGAGTACTTCGAAGTAAGTACTCTTTTTGTGTATAAACCTTTTAAATTCCATCTTGAACAGATTTTTTTTCAATTTCCCATGAATCCTGTTTTATAATCTTTAAAGCTACATTAGTACCATTAGATTCCTTATAAAAGATATATCCGTGGTTTGATTTAACGTAAGTTAAAGGCTCGCCAATGCAATCTTTAGAACAAGATGTGTTGATAAGTTCAATTAAGGATAGTTCGCTAGGATCGGTTTTACTAGCATCTATAAGTGTATCAAGGTTTGTTTTACGAAAACCTTGTAAGTTTACATCGAAATTCTTTTCTATTTCTCCAGTAACGCTAGTATTCATTACTTCAACTGAATTTTTCTTTTCTAGAAGAAAACCATTTCCATAAAGGAATTTTGTATATCCAAGCCAGGCGATTAAAAATAGTATAAAAAACATACCAGTTGTTTTAAGTTTTCGAAGCCGTTTACTTACGATTGATTCTGAATATTTCATTCAGCCTAATCCTCCAATGTTTTTATTTTAAAGTATGCTTGGGTATATATATTTAGAAGGAGATGAAAGTTAGAGAGTTACTGATTCAAAAAAAGAAAGCATCTGAAGTTAGGTGCTTTCTTTTTGAATACTGTCCGCTATCTGTTAGTTACTTGTTTCATAAGCGGTCTTATTTCTTTAACAGGTGGTTTTTTATCATAGGCATCAACGTAAGAAAAGTAATAATTTAAGTTTCTAAGAAGTCCCTTTCCTATTTTTGTGCTTAAGAAGGGGAATACTTGTCCAGTATAATCATCGAGAGATTTACAATAGTATTTTTCATCTAAGTATATGCTGTATTTACATGTTAGTTCTACTAATGAGTTACCTTCATCATCAAATACTTCTTTAGAATCAATAATGTCTATTAATGCGAATTTTTCATTCAGATAAACTTTCTTCTTTTTCTCGTGCTTATTTGTGAGAATAAATACGAGACCAATTGCGTTAATCAAACTATTTCCTCCTATAAAAAACGGATATTAATAAAATATATCGATATACGTTAAATGTAAAGAGGAGTAGTGAAATATCATTGATAGAAAACTAAACAAGCCGATTTGTTTTTTCAAATCGGCTTGTTTTTATTGAAATACTTGCGGAAATTGTTTTACGATTGCGTCTGTTATCATGTCGGCCATTTCTAATGCTTCTTTTTCAATTTTATCGTATAGTTTTACACTGGCATCATAATCTTTATTTAGGAAGGCAAGTGCTTCCGCTTTCGTTAACGCTAAATGCTCATAAAACATTTTTCTAAATTCTTCTTTTTCTATATGTGGATTGATACTAGTTAGAAACTCAACAATTTCGTCTCCATTAGCGTACCATTTCTTTTCTATAGCGGCCGCTTCGTTTTGATCACCAGCTTTTGCGGCTTTAACAAGATCAGCAGCGATTGTTAAGTGGTCTTTAATTAATGCACTATATTTTTTTACTGCATTTTCTCCGTAGAATGGTTCAAGTGATAGCCCCATGTGTGTTGCATTTTGTAGAAGACGTCCAACGGTAACGTTTACGTCGGGCAAGTTAAAGATGATGCCTATAATGGCTAATCGTGTCCAAGCAACGTGTTGTTCCCATAAAGAACGCATATATCCTTTTAGAAAGTTTTCGTTTTTACTAACTCGGTAATTTCGTACAAATGAATCGAAGTTTCCATTAGTGATATGATAAGGGGAGTAATACGATTGCCAATAAGTATACATAAATAGTTACACTCCTTTGAACATGTATATCTCACAATATGATAAACGTTATTTTTAAGTTACGTGTCCAAGAGATTTTTTGAGAGTTGGAAAAGGAGAAAGTTGAAGGGGAATAAAAAACACATTTATGATATATATGAATAAAAAGAATTTTAAAATAATAGAGGTCCTGCAAGGGAAATTGCAGGACCTCAAAAGGGTATTGCCGAGATGTCGGACTCGACTACGTAATATTAACATAAAATTCTTTCGAAAAAACCTGGTAAATGTGTCCAAATGAGAAGGGTGCTTTTTAATAAAGTTAAAGGGATCTGCTTCCCGCGGCAGATCCCTTTAACTAGATAATGTTGATGAGCAAAAACTCATCTAGAGTACTTTTATAGTAACAAATGAAATTCACTTTGTGTATTGAGAAAAAATGAATTGCTTGTATGAATGTAGCGGATTTATATTTTGCTTTTTGGAATTATAATCATTTGTGGAGAGCGGAATAGGGTTCTAAAATGGAGAAAAGACTTTTCAGCCAGGCTACGATACATTGCAATATGTAAGTATAAAAAAAGACCTGCTAATTTAAGCAGGTCAACATAAGGGGTTTATCTAACAGATTATTATATATGGTAACAACTGTATTGTAGTAAGTCTATAAGTTATATGTTGAGAAAATTTGTTTGAATGATATATATTTGGCACATGTATTAACGTTTAAAAAGTTGAGAAAGGAAATTCATAAGCTTGCTATAAGAAAATAAGGGCTGATACTTATAAAATGATTCATATTTCCACGCATCATTATTAGAGAATTGGAGTTGTTTATTTGATGCTTTAGGTTTGTTGGAATTATTGTAACGACTCTTCATAATTTAACCTCCTCAAATTCATATGTATACGATTAGTAGTATTCTAGGAAGGTAAATTAAATGAATATTTATTTTGAAATTCTTTCTTCTTGTGTACTAGATTTGTTTTTTTATGTTGGAAAACGTAGGAAGCAAATAGAACTCAAATACTTATAAAATTCAAAGTGGCGAGAATCAGTTTGATGATATAATGGGAATAGATGAAAGATAAAGAAAAGCAGGTGACTCTTTTTTGTTTACAAAAGCACAAGAACTTTTAGCGTCTTATTTCGGTTATTCGTCATTCCGAAGAGGACAAGATGAAACAATTAAAAATGTATTAGATGGGAAAGATACAGTCTGTATTATGCCTACGGGTGGTGGTAAGTCAATTTGTTATCAAATTCCCGCATTAGTATTCGAAGGAACGACATTAGTTATTTCACCTTTGATTTCACTTATGAAAGACCAAGTAGATACATTAGTACAAAACGGTATTTCAGCGACTTATATTAATAGTTCTATTTCTATTACAGAAGCAAATCAACGAATTCAATTAGCGAAACAAGGCCATTATAAGTTACTTTATGTGGCGCCTGAGCGTCTTGATTCAATGGAATTTGTTGATCAACTTATCGATATGAAAATCCCGATGATTGCAATTGATGAGGCGCACTGTATTTCGCAGTGGGGACATGATTTCCGTCCTAGTTATTTACATATACATCGCATATTAGATTATCTTCCAGAAAAGCCGCTCGTATTAGCGTTAACTGCTACGGCAACACCACAAGTTCGTGAAGATATTTGCAACACGCTTGGAATTAATCAAGAAAACACGATTATGACAACGTTTGAGCGCGAGAACTTATCATTCTCTGTCATTAAAGGACAGGATCGTAATGCTTATTTAGCGGATTATATTCGTCAAAATCAGAAGGAATCTGGGATTATATATGCAGCTACAAGAAAAGTTGTCGATCAGTTATATGAAGATTTAGGGAAAGCAGGAGTTTCTGTATCGAAATATCATGCTGGTATGAGCGACCACGATCGAAATGAACAGCAAGAACTCTTTTTACGAGATGAAATAAGTGTTATGGTGGCAACATCTGCATTTGGAATGGGTATAGATAAATCGAATATACGTTACGTTATCCATTATCAACTTCCAAAAAATATGGAAAGTTACTATCAAGAAGCAGGACGTGCTGGTCGTGATGGATTAGATAGTGAATGTATTTTGTTATATTCTTCTCAAGATGTGCAAGTACAACGCTTTTTAATCGATCAATCAACTGGAGAATCACGTTTTTCAAATGAGCTTGAAAAACTCCAAAATATGACCGATTACTGTCATACAGAACAATGTTTACAATCATTTATTTTGCAATACTTCGGAGAAGAGCCGAAGGAAGATTGTGGTCGCTGCGGTAATTGTACGGACGACCGTGAAAGTATCGATGTGACGAGAGAATCCCAAATGGTACTATCTTGTATGATTAGGACGAACCAACGATTCGGAAAGCAAATGATTGCACAAGTATTAACTGGATCTAAAAATAAGAAAGTCATTGAATTTAATTTTCATACTTTGCCAACGTACGGTCTTTTATCAAACCGTAGTGTAAAAGAAGTCAGTGAGTTTATTGAGTTTTTAATTTCAGATGAGTTAATTGCAGTTGAACATGGTACGTATCCAACATTAAAAGTAACGGAAAAAGGAAAAGAAGTATTACTTGGTAAAGAGAATGTTTTACGCAAAGAACGAGTAGAAACGAGACAAATTGTTCAAGACCATCCTTTATTTGAAGTGCTTCGTGAAGTGCGTAAAGAAATTGCACAAGGAGAAGGTGTACCACCGTTCGTTATTTTCTCTGACCAAACGTTAAAAGATATGTGTGCGAAAATGCCACAAAGTGACTCCGAACTCCTAACTGTAAAAGGAATCGGAGAACACAAACTTGTGAAGTACGGGTCTCACTTCTTACAAGCAGTTCAGCACTTTATTGAGGATAACCCAAACTATGCGGAAACAATTAAGACTGAAGTTGTTTCAGAGAGTAAAAAATCAGGAAAAGCGTCAGCGAATTCTCATTTAGAAACGTATGAAATGTATAAACAAGGCATTGATCTAGATGAAATTGCTAAAGAACGTAGCTTATCAAGACAAACAATTGAAAATCATTTAATTCGCTGCTTTGAAGATGGAATGGAAGTAGACTGGAACAGTTTTGTTCCTGCAGAATATGAATCACTGATTGAAACTGCCGTGCAAAATGCAGAGGGTGGTCTGAAATCGATTAAGGACCAACTTCCAAATGAAGTGAGTTACTTTATGATTCGTGCTTATTTACAAATTAGAAAGTAGAGACATATAAAGGGGATAGGGATTTATGCATCACGTTTTCGTGTATGGCACGTTAAGAAAAGAGCAAACGAATGCTCATTTTATGCAAGGTGCAATATGCATCGCAGACGAAGCATGGACGTATGGTAAATTATTTGATACATACGAAGGGTACCCTGCGATGATTTGTTCAAATGAGGACAAAGTATACGGAGAAGTTTATGAAGTAAATGATGATGTTCTGCAAAAGTTAGATGAAC
The DNA here is from genome assembly GCF_038007445.1 of Bacillus sp. FSL P2-0099. NCBI lineage: Bacteria > Bacillati > Bacillota > Bacilli > Caryophanales > Bacillaceae > Bacillus > Bacillus sp. FSL P2-0099. The sequence continues at coordinate 2,780,560 of NZ_JBBOXE010000001.1, read as the reverse complement.
TTGAAGAATACACAGGTAATACAGAGAGTGATTTATATGACCGAATCACCGAAACGATTTATTTAGGTGATAGAGAAATACGTGCATTTGTGTATATTGCTCAAGATAAAGAGATGCTAAAGAAAGTCATCATTTCTGGTGATTGGGTGGAGTATCAACAAGGAAAATAAAAGCAGCTATAGAGCAGATAGTGGAATCGACCATTATCTGCTTTTTATTTTGATAAATCATAAATATAGAGAAATAAAAATGGTTTTTTTCATGGGTGTCAGAAATTTAGTTTCTCACCTGTAGCAGAAAAATCTAGTGCAGGAGGAGAATAATAATGAACGAATTAAATGTGAAGGAATTTTACCAAAAACAATTCGAACTGTCGAATTACGATATCAATACAGAAAGCTGGTTAGAGCAGGTTGCTAAAGAAGTTCAAGAACAAGTTGGTCATCCATTTCAAGCGATGTTAGAACTAGGAGCAGGAAATGGTAGATTTGCAAGGGCGATGTCTAGGTTACAAGTGAAAATGACTACGGTTGAACTTGTACCAGAGTTAGTTATGTTTGCAAAAGAACATTCTACTAATAATATAGATATTCATTGCGCTGATTTTTATAAAATTAACTTTGAAGAAAAGTTTGATGTTGTTAGTTATTTAGACGGATTTGGTGTAGGAACAGATGATGAGCAATTGATTCTATTAAAACGGATTAAAAATTGGATGAAGGATGATGGATGTGCACTTATTGATATTTATCAACCATTGTATTGGAAAAAAGTAAGTGGACAAGAAATGTCCTTAAGTGTAGCTATGCGAAAATACGAATATGATAGTATAAATGAAAGAATGTTAGATCATTGGTGGGACCCTAATTATCCAAATGATGTAGTAACACAGTCTTTACGATGTTATACGGTAGATGAGATTAGCAATCTATGTGCTGAAGCTGGTTTAAGTATTATGGGATTCTTCCCTGGGGGAGCATATGATTTTGAAAAACGAAAATATAAAGAATTGGCAACATTAAATGAATGTTTGGCATATCGAATTAAATTAAAAAAGAGTAGGGATTAATCTCTACTCTTTTTTAATTTAGAAAATTCTTACTAAAACTATTGACTTTATGAATGGATTTTTAATACAATTATATTTCGACTGAAAAAATTGGAACGGACAGGAGGGAATCATCAAATGAACAACATTTTTGACGAAGAGTTACAAAAAATGAAAGATACTTTAAGTACGATGGATGATCAATTAGAACAGCTTGAAAAAATCCCGGTTTATTATGGAGAAGATTTTAAAGAGCAAATTCTTGAAAGTATGAGGGAGTCTAATAGACAAAGCTTACGTATTGGTGTACATGAGCCGTATTTTGGAAGATTAGACTTTCAGGAGGATGGCAAGGAAGACGTAATGCCGATTTACATCGGTAAAGTAGGTGTTTCAGATAAAGATACGATGAAACCAATTGTAATTGATTGGCGTGCACCTGTCGCAAGTATGTTTTATTCATTTACCGGTGGTGAAGAATTAGCATTTTATCATTCACCAGACGGATTAGTAGAAGGCGATGTTTATTTAAAACGAAACATTTCGATTCGAAAGAGAGAACTAGAACGTGTTGTTGATACATATGTGAAAGGAAATGAAGATGTCTCACATGCTGATGATTTTCTTCTATATCGATTAGGCGAGAATAAAGATAATAAATTGAAAGATATCGTTTCGACTATACAATCGGAACAAAATGATATTATTCGTGCGGAAAGAAACTTACCATTATTAATTCAAGGGGTTGCAGGGAGCGGAAAAACAACGATCGCTTTACATCGCCTTGCTTTTTTAATTTATGAATATCGTGAACAACTTGAAGCGGAGAGAATGATCGTATTCGCTCCAAACAGTTTGTTTTTAGACTATATTTCGAGTGTACTTCCTGAGTTAGGGGTAGGAAATATTAGTCAAACAACGTTTCCAGATTGGGCATTACGTACGTTAGATGGTTCGGTGAAACTAAAGCAGACAGAAGAAAAATTGAAAGAAGCTTTTTCAATTAATCGCGATGAAAAAAAGGTTATGCTCGGAAAATTAAAAGGCACGCTGGAATTTAAGTCGTTTATTGAAGAAAGAATGATTCAATTTGAAAAAGAATTAGTACCGACAAAAGATTTTGAGGCATGGGATAAAGCAGTTATTCCAGTGGAAGACGTTAAAAAATGGATACAAGTTGAATATAAACATTATCCATTAAAGAAAAGAAGAGAACGTTTAGTCGGCCGAATGAAGCGCTGGATTGAAATTGAACTTAAAAAGTTTGGAGAAACAAACGAGAAAAAGTTACTAAAAAAAGAAGCAACAAAGAGATTAAACACATATATGAATTTTTGGCCAAAAATGAGCCCACTTTCACTATATAGTTCGATGATGAAGAGTAAAGAAATACTCGAAGTATTACCTGAAGAACTTGTTCAAGAAACAGAAAAGAATTGCCGTAAAAAAGAAGTATATGTAGAAGATTTACCAGCTTTAATTTACATACACCATCGCATAAATGGAATTGAAATCGGACAGAAGTTTCATCACGTCGTTATTGATGAAGCACAAGATTTTTCACCATTCCAAGTGTATGTATTAAAAGAAATTACACTAGGTAATTCTTTCACCATATTAGGTGATTTATCTCAAGCGATTTATGATTATCAAGGAATTGAAGACTGGAATGCTTTTAAGGAAGTATTCCAAGAAACAGGTTATTATGAACTGACGAGAAGTTATCGTTCTACAAAAGAAATTATTGAATTCGCGAATGAAATAATTAAAAATGCAGAGATTCCAGTGGGACTCGCAACTCCAGTTTTCCGTAGCGGTGAAGACGTGAAAGTAATTCCGTCAGAGGACCAATTTACTGAAGTTTTAAAGACATTACAGCATTTGCAAACTGAAGATGTGAAAACAATCGCGGTAATTGGAAGAACAGACGATGAATGCCGTGATATATATGAGAAGTTAACAAATGCAGAGTTGACTGTTAATGTCATTGAAGCAGATCAAAGCAAATATGAAGGTGGTATTTCGGTAGTACCTGTATATTTGGCGAAAGGTTTAGAATTTGATGCCGTACTTCTAATCGACGTTGATGAGGAACATTACAAAAATACAAAACATGATGCGAAATTATTGTATGTCGGATGTACGAGATCGCTTCATGATTTATGGATTTTCCATAGTGGGGAAGCGTCGCCATTAATTAAGGGATTAAAATAAATAAAAAAGAGGATTTTCTAGTAATAAACAGAAAAACCTCTTTTTTTCTATATAAAGATATAGGAGGAATGGATATGATTACAAAAGTAATAACAAAAAGAAATTGGGGAATCGCGAAAAACATTGGAGAGATTAATGAAGCTTCACTTAAAGAAGAGGGATTTATTCATTGTTCATTATTAGACCAAGCTTTAAAAGTTGCTCAAAAACATTTCAATCATGAAAAAGATGTTTTATTACTTACAATAGATCCATCTCTTGTAAAAGCAGAAATAAAATATGAACTTGCTTCAAACGGTCAAGAATACCCGCATGTATATGAAGTAATTAATGTTGAGGCGATTGTAGAGGTTGTCCCATTTTCTAAAGAAAAAGGAGAGTTTATATTACCAGAGGTACATAGTTAAAAGTATTAATGGTATTTAAGTTTGTTAGTAAGCTGCAAGAAAATAAGAAAAGCACAAATTATATAGTTTGTGCTTTTCTTATTTTCTGATTTTTATAAAAATATATTGTTTTTGTCACAACTATACTGTACGATACATAGTATAAAACACATACTGTATGACATATAGTAATGGAAATGAGGTGGGTGAATGGATACTTTATTAAATTCATTAATTACTGAGCTAAGGAGAGGGACATTGACATTAGCGGTTTTAAGTCAACTAAGAACGCCGCAATATGGATATTCGCTTGTCCAATTATTGGAGCAATCAGGAATCATGATAGATCAAAGTACTTTATATCCACTACTTCGCCGATTAGAAAAGCAGGAGCTAGTGACGAGTAGTTGGGATAAAACGGAGAGTAGACCTCGTAAGTACTATGTTTTAAGTGAATATGGATTAAATATATTTTTGCAGTTGAAAAAGGAATGGATAAAGGATTCAAAAGAACTTTATAACTTATTAAAGGAGGAGGACGAGAATGAGTTTGATTGATATGTACGTCCAAGAAGTTGCGAAGAGATTACCTGAAAAAAATCGTGAAGATATTACGCTTGAGCTACGGTCGACAATAGAGGATATGTTATCAGACGATTATAATGAAGATGATGTGAAGAGCGTTCTCGAAAAATTGGGGAGCCCGGTTTCATTGGCTAATGGGTATTTGGATAGACCGATGCATTTAATTGGACCACGCTATTTTGATGTATATACGACGCTATTAAAAATGATTATACCAATTGCAGCTGTTATCGCACTCATTGCAATGATTGCAGAAAATTTTATAGGCTATACTGGTGATCAAGCAGTATTAAATGTTATTTTACAATTGATAGGTAAAGGCATTGGGGAAATTGTCGAAGTAGGCCTCCATGTATTTTTCTGGTTGACACTTGTATTTGCTATTTTAGAAAGAACAGATAAAGACAAAGGTACCCAACCGTTGACGACAAGTTTAAAAAAATGGACTCCTGATGATTTGAAAAATATCTCGTATGTTCCAAAGAAAAAGTCGATCTCAAAGTTTGAAGTTTTTGGAGGTTTGATGTGGACAGCAGTTTGGGCTACCCTTTACTTTTATGCGAATCATCTTGTTGGCGTATATAATGGTGCAGCAGATGGACTGAAATTTGTCGCACCAACTTTCAATCAAGATGTTTTACTTCAGTATTGGCCAATCGTTGTAATCATGATCGTTTTCGAAATAGGTATATCTCTTTATAAGTTAGTGCAAGGACAATGGACGCAAAAATTGGCAATTGGGAATGCAATCCTACAGTTAGCTGCAACAATAGTATTCATTGTAATTGTAGTAAATCCTCATTTATTTAACGAAGGATTCATTATGTATGTGGCAAATGTGTTTGCAATTTCTCCAGAGGAATTTAAAACGTGGTTAATTGGTGGAGGGATAATTATCTTCATATTATCTGCGGTACTAAATGCAATTGATGGTTTTCGAAAATCTAGAATTCGGTTGTAAAAATAAGTTTGAATTATTATTAGGTAGATCAGTTGAAAGAAAGGTACAGAGAAATATCATTATGAAAGGAAGAAAACAATGATAAGGGAAGCAATGAAAAAAGATGTAACATTTATTTTAGATATTTATAATGATGCAATCCTTAATTCAACAGCTGTATATGCGTACAAACCTGTAACCCTTGAAAATAGAATAGATTGGTATGAACAAAAAAAGGCTGATGGCTATCCAATTTTAGTCTACGAGCTAGATAATAAAGTAGTAGGATTTGCGACATTTGGCCCCTTTAGGGCATGGCCTGCCTATAAATATTCAGTTGAACATTCTGTGTATGTTGATAAGGAATATAGAAAAAATGGAGTTGGGTCCTCTTTAATAGAAGAATTAATTACAATAGCAAAAGAAAGAGAATATATGACCTTAATTGCTGGAATTGACGCAGAAAATGAGAAAAGTATTGCCTTGCATCAAAATTATGGATTTGTTCATGCCGGAACAATACAAAAAGCTGGTTATAAGTTTAATAGATGGCTGGATTTAGCCTTTTATCAATTGGAGCTTAACGGGCCTGAAAATCCTATAGAAGAATAGAGATATTTATTACGGTACAAATAAATTTAAAAAGAAATTGTATATATTTCAAAAGATAGTATGAAGAAATCTCATGCTATCTTTTTATATTCACCAACATAATTAAACAAAAAAAGGTTTTTTACATTTTATATCGAATTTTCAGAGGTGATAAAACAATATAAAAATAGAGATGAATATATATGACAGGTGGATTGCCCACAGCTACAATAAATATTGGTATAATGGGAATGTTTAATAAATTCCTGTTTCTTTATGTAATTGGAGGAAAAGATTTACCCGAGCGAGTTCATAATATAGAGGTTGATGAAACTATTACAACAGCTTTGAAATACATATACAAAGCATATAGTGAAAGCATGCTAGGAGTGAGCGATTGAAACGAAACTTAAAGACTTCAACAATTATTATTCTAATTGTAACGATTATTGCTCTTGAAGTTGGAATTGCACTATACGATCACACGTTGTCATTAGATACAATTTACTTTGCAGCGATTCTTATTTGTATTGTATTGCTTTTTGGCACACGTGTTTCTGAAGAGAAAGAAAGTACATCGAAACAAAGACGAAGACAAACAGCTTTTATATTTTGGCCATCTATTTTATTATTAATTGCTAGTTTTGCCGTTATAAGTTATGTGAGAACAGGCTATGTCTCTGTACCAGGCATAATTGGTTTTTCATGCTTTGTTACATATGCTGGATTTATATTCATCAGTATATTAAAGAGAAGAAGTAAAAATTAAATGTAGCTTACTAAGTTGAAAGGAGGAAATATATGAAAAGCATAGAGAACGGTACTCGCACTGAAGGTGAATACATTAAAAATAAAGTAATTCAATATAATATGTCTATCTTAACAGATGAAGTAAAACAGCCCATGGAACAAGTAAGTTTTGTAGTGAAAGATGAGGAAGGGAAAATCTTTGGCGGCGTTACAGGAACGATGTATTTTTATCATCTTCATATCGATTTTTTATGGGTTGATGAATCGGTTCGTCATGATGGTTATGGAAGTCAACTGATACATAAAATCGAAGACATTGCGAAGGAAAAAGGATGTAGACTCATATTACTAGATTCATTTAGTTTCCAAGCACCAGAATTTTATAAAAAGCACGGCTACCGAGAGTATGGTGTCGTTGAAGATCACCCGAAAGGGCATAGTCAGCACTTTTTAGAAAAGAGATTATAATAATGTTATGTAAACTGTTTGACAGGAGAAAGAAAATGTACACGTATAAATTACAACATGAACAACCAATCTGTGCAGAGAAAATAAAGAAGCTTTATGATTCAGTCGGCTGGTGGCCGGAAAGAAAAGAAATTGATATTGAAAAAATGTTAAAGAATAGTATAGCAATTGGAGTATGGGAAGAAAATGAATTAATTGGATTTGCTAGAGTCATTTCAGATGGTGTTTTTCGAGCGTACATAGAAGATGTTGTCGTACATGAAAGTGTAAGAAATAAAGGTATTGGAGAGAATATGCTTACAATATTACTGGAAGAGATATCTCATATTGATATTGTTAGTCTATTTTGCGGAGAGAAACTAATAAAGTTTTATGGTGAACAGCAATTTAAAGCGACGAAGCAAATTGTGATGCATCGTAATCAAATAGTGGAAGAATAAGAGGTGCCAGAAGAATGAATGCAACGAGAGAGTATTGTTTATCGAAAAGAAAAGCGACAGAAGATTCTCCGGATGGCTGGAGTGCAACATGTATGAGGCTCAATAATAAAATATTTGCGATAGTGAACCATGAAGAAGGTGAAAAAGCTGCAATTACATTAAAATGTGATCCAGAACTCGCATTAAGAATAAGAGAAGATTACCCAGAAACAATAATTCCTGGATATCATATGAACAAAAAGCATTGGAATACAGTGTACATACATAAAGATGTAGGACAAGAACAAATTAATAAGATGATAGATTGGTCGTATGAGTTAGTACTGCAATCATTTTCAAAGAAAAAGCAGCAAGAGTTATTGGATTAATATGTATTAGGAGTGGATGTAATGAAAGACTCAATCAAAGATACGTATGATAAATTAGCGAGTACATATAAAGAAAATCTAGATTTGGCAAATCCATATAACAGTTATTATGAAAGACCAGCGATGATGGAGATTATTCCAAAGAAACTAGAAGGGAAGAGAATACTAGATGCTGGATGTGCAGCTGGATGGTATACTTCTCAATTCGTAGGAAGAGGAGCAAACGTTACAGCAATTGATGTAAGTTCTGAAATGGTAAAAGCCGCAAAGGAAAGTACAGGTGATAAAGCAACATTTCTTTGTCATGACCTTCAAGAAACATTACCATTTGAAGATAATTCTTTTGATATGATTGTAAGTTCGCTTACTCTTCATTACTTGCAAAATTGGAGTAATGTATTTCAAGAGTTTCATCGCGTCCTTAAAACAGGTGGTTTATTTGTGTATTCCGTTCATCACCCATTTATGGATTTTACAAAGTTTCCGTGTGAAGATTATTTTAAAACGCAATTGTTAGTAGATACTTGGCGGAAACCTAATATTACAATTGAAGTAAGTTTCTTTAGAAGGTCACTTCAAGATATTATAAATGAAACAACGAGTAATTTTGTATTAGAAGAGTTAGTCGAGCCGAAACCGATTGAAAAGATGAAGGAAGTAGATGAAAAATCATATTATTATTTAAACACTAACCCGCATTTCCTTATTATAAAAGCGAAGAATACAAAGTGAAACCGTATATAAATAGCTAGTAAAATGATTATATTTTACTAGCTATTTGCAGTTTTACATTATATATTAGGAGATTTTGAAATGAATACGAAACGAAATAGATTACTATATGCAATGTTTACTATAGTTGTTATTATTTTAGGCCTTAGTTCAAGAAAGTTTGCTTTTGCGTTACCTGATTTATTAAATGATTACTTAGGTGATGCTTTATGGGCGTTAATGATTTTCGTTGGATTCGGATTTTTGTTTCCTAAAATAGAAACGAGGAAATTAGCTTTTATTAGTTTGATATTTTGCTACGGGATTGAAATTAGTCAATTGTACCATGCGGAATGGATAGATAGCATTCGAGCAACGACTTTAGGTGGACTCGTATTAGGTTACGGATTTTTATGGAGTGATCTAGTTGCTTATACAATTGGTGTTGGGATTGGAATGTTTTGTGAGTTTATGCTACGGAAGAAATAAGTGACTTTAAAAAGGGGGATTTGTACATGAAGGATATATTAGAAATTGCAAAGTTTTGGTTTCAAGATAAAGGTGTCACAGCTACTGAAATTCAACCAAACGTAACGAAGATTCATTGTAATAATAAGGCGTATATTTTAAAGGGAAAGGGATCGATAAAACAGTTTCTAGTTGAACTAAATGTATTAGAACAGCTTGATGAAAAAGGAGTTAAAGTACAAAAATTAGTAAAAACGAGAAATGATGAAAGGTACGTATTGTATAAAGAGAAGAATTATTGTTTGTACGAATATGTTGCCGGAAGTGTACTAGAAATCAAAGATACAGAAAAGCTAAAAGTGCTAGGAAGCACAATTGGAGAGGAAATGGCTAATTTACATCACGAACTAAATTCAGTGAATAGTGCTAACGAGTTAATAAAAAGAGAGTTATATAAAGTGGTATACGAATGGGCTTTACCGAATTTAGTAAAGAATGAGCATGTTCATCAGGATGTAATTCAAAAAATGGATCAAATACATACAGCTTTCAAGGAAACGGTTCACTCATTACCGAAACAAATTATTCATCGCGATATGCACTTATCAAATGTAATCTTTAGAGAAAGTGATTTTCAAGGGTTTATCGATTTTGAGCTTCTAGAAGAAAACGTTAGAGTATTCGATTTATGCTATTGCTGTACAAGTATTTTAAGTGAGATATTTAGTGATGAAACATTAAGAGGGAAATGGTTACAAATTGTAAGTGAAATTTTTAAAGGATATTATAAGCAAAACATTTTAACGAGAGCAGAACTACAATCAATTTGGTATGTAATGCTTTCAATTCAAATTATATTTATTACTTATTTTGTTCAGTTAAAAGATTTACTAAAGTTAAATGAAGAGATGTTTTTATGGATTTTTGCTAATAAGGAAGATATTGAAGAATCTATAGAAAGAAGCGTACTCATATGAAAAAAATTATATTAATAGGTTCTGGTGGTTCAGGAAAATCTACATTAGCAAAACAGTTAGGGAATAAATTAAATATTAAGGTGCATCATCTTGATGCACTATTTTGGAAACCAAATTGGGAGGGTGTACCGAAAGAGGAGCAAAGAACGGTTCAAAATGAATTAGTTAAAGGGGAAAAGTGGATTATTGATGGGAATTATGGCGGGACAATGGACATAAGAATTAACGCAGCTGATACAATTATCTTTCTTGATATTCATAGAACAATTTGTGTTTATCGTGCTTTTAAAAGAATTGTGCAATATCGGAATAAAACAAGACCGGATATGGGGGCTGGATGTGAAGAAAGATTTGACTTGCAATTTTTCAAATGGATATGGGAATATCCTAAAACGAAACGACCTTCAATTTTAAAGAGGCTAAATCAATTGAGTAAGGATAAAGATGTTATTATTTTAAAATCTTCAAATGAAGTAAGACTATTTTTAGAGAAGCACGATACCATAAATAGTTAGATTATAAAAAGAAGTAACATGGGGGGATAGGATTGAATAGATTCATTGGCCCGGTTGACTCTAATATGGTGAAAATTCCAACAGGAAAAGTAGAATTAAGAGATGATCGAATAAAAAAAGAATGGCAAGTTCAAATAAAACCATTTCTTCTTGCAAAGTATGTTGTAACAGCGGAATTATATTACGCAATTACGAATCGTGCACTAAATGGTAATGAAAATGGTAATAAACCTGTTGTAAATATTTCATGGCATGATGCAATTGCTTTTTGTAATTTACTGTCTAAAATAGCAGGGTTTACAGAGTATTATTCTATACAAGATGATGGGAAAAAGGTTAGTTGTAACTTGCATTCAAATGGCTATCGATTACCGTCTGAGGCAGAGTGGCAATATGCATGTAAAGCAGGTACGACGGGATATACGTATGGGGAACTTCAGAAAATAGCGTGGTATAATGAAAATTCAAGTGGGCAAATTCATGACGTCGGTAAAAAAGAGCCGAATGCATGGGGACTTTATGATATGTTAGGGAACGTTTGGGAATGGTGCTATGATTTGTATGATGAAACAGTGTACGGGTCATACCGCATTTTTCGTGGTGGTAGTTGGGCTGAAGCAGCTAGAGGTTGCGGTGCCACTTGTCGCCGTCGTAGTCATCCTACGTTTCATATAGATGATCTCGGTTTTAGGCTTGCTAGGTCAATTTAGCAGGAAAATGATACATATAACTCCGTAAAGAGTATGGAAAGTATCCATACTCTTTACAACATAGAAATTTTAAAATTTAAGGAGTGTTTTGAATGGCACGTGTTTTATTCATTAACGCTGGATCAGAAGGACATATAAATCCAACATTACATGTTGTAGAAGAACTGATTTCTCGCGGTGAAGAGGTAGTTTATTTTTCAATAGAGGCTTTCAGGGAGCGTATTGAGAAGACAGGTGCTACTGTACGAACGATTGATGATGAAAAATTTATAAAAGCATTTCTTTCCGGTGGTCGAAATTATTTACAGGAAAGAATAAACGGCCTTCTACATACAGCTGATATTGTAATACCTAGTGTTCTAGAACAAATTGAAGGTGAACATTTTGATTATATTATTCATGATTCGATGTTTGGCTGTGGTCGCTTAATTGCCCAAATTCTTAATCTTCCAGCCATAAATTCATGCACATCTTTTGCACAAGATGAAAAATCATTTAAACAAATGTTAGACCATCTTTCTAAAAATATCCCACTGGAAGTTCAGGATAGAATACATAATGATTTTGAAAACTTAACTAATGGAATTACAGAAAAATATGGTGTTAATATAAACTCACCGTATGAAGTTTTCTGTAATCCAGCTTCACTTACTATTGTGTATACAATTAAGGAGTTCCAACCTTTTGGGGATACATTTAATGCAACATTCAAATTTGTGGGACCATCTATCTCTACACAAGTGAAAAATGAAGGTTTTGATTACACTTCAATTGAAGAAAAAAGCCTGATTTACATTTCATTAGGTACTGTTTTTAATGAAGCGCTTGATTTTTATAAACTTTGTATGAAGGCGTTCGAGAATAGTAAGCATACACTTGTTATGTCTATTGGCAACAAAACGGAAATAAGTGATTTAGGTAATATCCCTAAAAACTTCATTGTGAAAAACTATGTACCACAAACTGAACTTCTCAAATATACGAAACTATTTATTACACACGGCGGTATGAACAGTACGCATGAAGGGATATATAACGGTGTTCCACTCGTTGTAATTCCGCAAAGTGCAGATCAGCCAGTAATCGCAAGGCAAGTTGAGAATCTCGGAGCAGGGGTTACATTACAAATGCAAGGATTAACGGAGAGTCAACTACGTGAGAGTGTAGATCTAGTATTAAATAACTCTTCATTCAAAGAAACTGTTTTGAATATGAAGGAGTCTTTCCGAAAATCAGGTGGGTATAAGCAAGCTGTTGATGAAATTTTTAAATTTACAGGCTGTTATTAAAACTATACATGTGAAAGGGTGTCTATATTAAATGATATAGACACTTTTATGTTATATGAAGCGAGGAATTGATGAAATGGAAAGAATGAAAATACTAGATGTAAATTTTGCTGATATGACAGCTACACCATTTTTTCAAGTGGAGGCGAAAAATAGAATTAGATTCGATATAGAATTATTTGAGAGTAATTTGAGAGGATTAAGAGGGATTTTGACTGAACTTTTTAAAAGTCCTGATACGATTGATGTTTCATTTATTTCCGGTTACATAACATATGGTAAAAGTAAGAGAATAAATGAGAAAACAAAAATTGGGAGGTTCATGAAGATTAAGAATTGGACAGAAACGAAAGTAGACGTTGATGATCTTGAAAGTACAATCATATTTACTACGATTAAAGGTGTACATGAAGATGAAGTATATAAGTATTGCAAGTATGTCGTTAATGGTGGTCAGCAAGCGTATATTTTTTTTTATAACGATACTTATTTATTGTATATAAGTACAGACGTTATTGACATTGTTTCACCAGATACAAGTTTAATAGAAAAGTTAAAACTTCAATACAGTGAAGAATATGATAAGTTTTATGAAACTATATTGACGGATTCGGAAATGTTTACAAGTGATAAGTAATTTCAAAGTATTGATAGAAAGATATATGGAAAATGGAGATGGCACGTTGTTTTAAAATAATGTGATCTCACATTGCCATGCGTTTTAAGTTAACGATGAAGGGTTTCAAGACGACTTGGTGCAATTCATCCATATATATACCTAAAATTTTTCATTACAAGTACTACAATTTCTATTGCTCACTTTTACTTTATAAATTTAGGATGTAGTTTTACGTGTTAGTAGTAATTTCACTGTTTCTGCACAACTTCTGCACACATTTAGGTGATTTCTATGTCATGATATATTCAGTAAGTGAAATATATCACAAGAAATGAAATGTTTCTTTACGACGGTGTATGCATATTTACGTATACACGAAATAAGGTTGACTCTTGTTATTCTTTTACATCAAAGCCCACATTACACTACGAAGTATAACAAGAAGGGGACAGGAACATGAATAATCGATTTTTAAAACAACTACAAAACTTGAAAATGAACAAAAAAAGTATAGGAGCTGTTGCATTAACAGCTGGAATTATCGGCACGACACTTATCCCTCAAAATGCATACGCGCACGGCTTTGTTGAAAAGCCTGGTAGCCGTTCCGCTTTATGTAGTCCAACTTATGGTGCTCTAAATGTAAACTGCGGAAGTGTTATGTATGAACCACAAAGTTTAGAAGCTCCAAAAGGATTCCCACAAGGTGGCCCAGTTGATGGGCAAATCGCTTCTGCAGGTGGCAAATTTGGCGGTATTTTAGATCAACAAGCAGCGGATCGTTGGTTTAAAAATACAATCACTGGTGGGGAAAATACATTTACTTGGAAGTATACAGCGCCTCACTTAACAAGCAAATGGCATTACTATATTACAAAAAAAGGATGGAATCCAAATAAAGCACTAACAAGAGCAGACTTTGAGCCGATTGGCACTGTACAACATGATGGTTCTGCAGCTTCAAATAATTTAACTCACAAAATCAATGTACCTACTGACCGTAGTGGATATCATGTGATTTTAGCAGTATGGGATGTAGCTGATACAGTAAATGCATTCTATAATGTAATTGATGTTAACCTCATCAACGATGTGAAACCAGACACAGAAGCTCCAAGTATTCCAAATGGACTTCAGACGCAAAAAGTAACAGCAAATAGTATAGAACTAACATGGAACACTTCTACGGATAATGTAGGGGTGAAAGGATATCAAGTTTTCCGTAACGGAGAGATGATTGACACTGTACTAGGCACTCATTTTATTAATAAACAATTAAAACCAAGTACAGAATACACTTATACTGTAAAAGCAATTGACGCGGCTGGCAATGTATCGAAAGAAAGTACAGCGCTTACAGTGAAAACGACAGTTGAGGCTCCTGATACAGAAGCACCAACACAACCAAAAGGATTACATAGCATGGGAACAACAGCGTCAAGTGTGGATCTAATGTGGAGTCCATCTGATGATAACGTTGGTGTAGACTATTACGATATTTATAGAGAAATAGAAGGAACAATGAAAAAAATTGCAACATCCAATACGACTTCTTATATGGATAAAAATTTACTCGCTAATACTACTTATAAATATGCAGTGAAAGCAGTGGATGTAGTTGGAAATGAATCCGTACAAAGTGATACGTTCACAATTACTACAAAAACTGAAAGCGCTTCATATGAAGCGTGGAATGCAAAGAAAGCATATAAAAAGGGAGATAGAGTTTTACACAAGGGAAAAGTGTATGAGGCAGTCCAGAATTATGAAGGACATGGGGATCCAAACTGGATTTTTGCTTTATCCTTATGGAAAACAGTGTAAGCTTTACCTTAAAATGAAATGAAAGATGATGGGCTTTGATACAAAAAAAGGAAGCTTGAGAATTAACTTTTCTGCTTATAAAAAAGACGACGTATTCAGCGTCGTCTTTTTGTATTAATCTAGAATATTCATCAAAGAGACTTTCAAACGAATACGCTACAGAAAGGTTACTATACGAATACATAATGTAGAATCATATAGTAACCTTTCTATTATGATAACACTTTCGTCATAAGAATATGTGGAATTCCATCTTCCATAAATAGGTCGGAAGAAGTTTGATAGCCTAATTTTTCATAAAACCCTTCAGCTTGTGTTTGACCGTGTAGTTTAACTTTGTTTGCTTCTTTGTTATGAGCAATCTCTTCTAACTTTTGAATGATTACTTTGCCTAATCCGTATTTGCGATAGTCTTTTAAAATACAAATTCTTTCTAGTTTACCCATTCCGTCAACGAATTGTATACGGCCAGTTCCTACAGGAAGTTCATTATAATAAACTAATATATGTTTGCATGCCTCGCCAATTTGGTCATATGTATCGAATTCATCTTCAAGTGGGACACCTTGTTCTTTTACGAACACTTCTTTTCGAATGTGAAAGGCAGTTTCTAAATCTGTAAGTTCTGTTATAAGTTTGGATTGCAAATTGTTCAGTCCTTTCTAGTGTGATATGAATGTGTTTTCATAGTATATCATAATGTAATACTATAAAAGAAAAAACTGACTTGCAAAAGTCAGCCTTTAAAATGCTTAATATTCTTTTATACCGTTTTTTGTTCCGATGATCGCTTTGCTCGTCATATTGATAAATAATCCTGTTTCAACTACACCGGTAATCATCTTTAACTCTGTATGTGTATCATTTGGATTCAATATTTTGTTTGGAAAAATACAATCAATAATTAAATTGCCGTTATCAGTTATAAATGGTCCGCCATCTTTCATACGTAAACGTGTTTCGCATCCTAAAGATTGAATTCTCTTTTCAGTTTGCTTCCAAGAGAAGGGGATGATTTCAATAGGAAGTGGAAAGGTACCTAAATGTGAAACGAGTTTGGATTCATCTGCAATAATTATAAGCTTTTCAGAGGAGGTAGCGACAATTTTTTCGCGAAGTAATGCACCACCGCCACCTTTTATTAATTGTAAATCATTATTGATTTCATCTGCACCATCGATTGTAAGATCGAGTATGTCGATTTCATTTAAAGAGATTAAAGGAATAGCTAGTTGTTTAGCTAATACTTCAGTTTCTTTTGACGTTGGTACAGCTTGAATGGATAAACCTTCTTGCACACGTTCACCTAACTTTTGTATTGTCCAATATACAGTTGAACCCGTACCAAGTCCAACCTTCATTCCATCTTTTACAAAGCCAGCAGCATATTCACCGGCTAGCTGTTTTAAATTCATCCTTTTACTCCGCCGGGCGTGATCCAGCATCTAAACCGGAATTTTCAACTGTAAGTATAGGGCGAACGGTAATATCTTTATGTACACGCATTTGGCACGATAATCGTAAGTGGTCTTCAATTCCTTTTTCCGTAATAGCTTGTTTTTCATCATTTGTCGCCTCACAAAAATCACCTGCAATGACTTCAACTCTACAAGTTGTACATCTTGCTTTGCCACCGCAACGATGAAGAATGTGTACACCGTTATCTTCAAGTGCTAAGACTAATTTCGTTCCTTCTTTAATATCAAAAGTTCCGGTACCTTCAACTGTTAATTTTGGCAAATTGATTCCTCCTCATGTAAAATGCTATATAACATATTTATGACCCGTATTCATGAACATAAACATAAAATTAATTATAAGCCCCGTAACTTTTTTATTTGTTCAATCGTTTATTAAGTAAGCGCTGAAAAGGAGTGGTTATTTTGTGCACAAAAGTAACTCAGGTTTTAAAGGATCATATCGATATGAATCATTCAAATATAAATTTTTTAATTACACATTATGCAGAGGTAAAAAGATACTGTACGTTTTTGACGAAAAACAAATGGGATGGGGAAGACCTTGCCCAAGAAGCAATTTGCAAAGTTCTTCAAAAGTATAGTGAGAAGGAAATTTGTATAACGCTTCTGTATAAAATTGCTCGAAATCAATGGTTAGATCAAATGAAATCAAAATCCGTTCAAGAAAAGTTAGAACAGCAAAATACATTTGAAGAACCACATGGAAAAATTGCAGATTTGCATGAAATGGTAGGGAAAGTATTGTCTTCGTTAAATGTGCAACAATCCGTAATTTTATTATTGAAGGATGTTTTTCAGTATAGTATCGCGGATATTGCAAAAATATGCTCTGTATCAGAAGGGGCAGTGAAAGCATCTTTATTTAGGAGTAGAAATAGGCTGAAAACTGTAAATGAAGAAGGCATTGAAATAGTGGAGTACACGGATGATGTTGAAATCGTTGTAACTTCTATTCGAGAAGAAAGACCTGAATTGTTGACGAAACTTCTCCCAACAATAGATTTCACTAAGTTACCATCAATACAACCAGTGTTATTCTTCAGTATGAAACAATCTTCTTCTTACAGTTGTATGCTTAATGCGGCATAAAACAGATGGAGGGATTTATAATGAGTGTAATTCCTTACGTAATAGAACAAACGAAATTAGGAGAACGCTCCTATGATATATATTCAAGATTATTAAAAGACCGAATTATTATGATTGGTTCAGAAATTAACGATCAAGTTGCAAGCAGTGTAGTAGCACAATTATTGTTTTTAGAAGCGGAAGATGCAGAAAAAGATATATTCCTGTATATCAATAGTCCGGGTGGTTCAACGACAGCGGGATTTGCAATATTAGATACGATGAACCTTATTAAACCAGATGTGCAAACACTTTGTATGGGCTTTGCGGCATCATTTGGTGCGCTTTTACTATTAGCTGGCGCAAAAGGAAAAAGATTTGCGCTCCCTAACAGTGAAATCATGATTCATCAACCGCTCGGCGGTGTAAAAGGGCAAGCAACGGAGATTGAAATTACAGCAAAAAGAATATTAAAGTTAAAACATGATATTAACAAAATTATATCTGATCGAACAGGGCAACCAGTAGAAAAGGTAGCTCATGATACAGAAAGAGATTATTTTATGACGGCAGTAGAAGCGAAGGAATATGGAATTGTTGATGCAGTTATTGAGAAAAAATAACGTAAAACAGGCTAGAGAATATACTAAATTCTCTAGCCTGTTTTTGTCATTCTTTATTCTTTTATCCATTCATCAACTAAAGCTTGATTCTTTTTTATCCATTTTCGAGCAGCTTCTTCTGGATCTTTCGTTTTATTTAACATGACCATTAACGTACCAAGTTGTTCATCGTTCATTTTCCATTGATCAAAGTATTTCACAATATCCGGATGAGCTTTTTCGAAACCTTTACGAACGGAGTAATAAATGTCATCTTTTTCACCATATACTTTCTTAGGGTCTTTTAAATATTTTAAGTCAAATTCTGAAAAGCCCCAATGAGGATTCCAAAGCGTAACAGCGATTGGTTTCTTTTTAGTATATGCCTTCTTTAGTTCGCTCATCATCGCAGCTTCTGAAGATTGGACAAGTTTTAGTTTTATATCATATTCCTTTATTGCTTTATTCGTTAAATTCATTAGGCTACTACCAGGTTCAATCCCAACAATTTTATTATCTAGTTCATCTTTATGTGCATTTAAATCTTCAATACTGTTAACGTTTTTCACATAAGAAGGGACGACTAAACCAAGCCCAGTACCTTCATACCATTTTGATTTTAAGACGAAGTCATCTTTGTAACGGGCATTTAATGGTTTATCCGTAACAGGAAGCCATACTTCTAGATTCGCATCAACATCACCACGTGCGACGCCAGTCCATATCGCAGCTTTTTCTAAATACATGAGTTCAACTTTATAGCCTTTTTCTTCTAATAAAACTTTCCACATATTTGCGGTTGCGATATTTTCTTTCCAACTTGTTACACCAAGTTTAATTTTTCCTTTCGAATTTGCATTTGTTGCATTACAAGAAGTGAAAATCATACTAATAAATAGTAACAGACTTATAATCCATATTTTTTTTCGCATTCAAAACCTCCTGTGAAGCTTTTGCTTTTTATAAATTAATCTATAAGTGAACCTTCTTATTATGAACGGAAACAAGAATTTTTAAAGAAATCTTATATATGTCATTTTTATGTAATATTTCTCTGTAAAATCGCAACACTATGTAAATAGATGGGTAGAAAAGGAGTAGTGACATGGATAATACAAAGGTACGTGTTGAAAATGTAACAAAAGTCTTTGGGAAACATCCGCAACGAGCGCTTACCTTATTAAAAGAAGGAAAAAGCAAATCCGAAATTTTAAAAGAGACAGGAATGAACGTTGGTGTGAAAAAGGCAACGTTTGAAGTATACACCGGAGAAATTTTCGTTATTATGGGTTTATCCGGTAGCGGGAAATCAACGCTAGTTCGAATGCTAAATCAATTAATCAAACCGACAGCCGGGCATATATACATAGATGGTGAAGACATCGCAACGATGGGAAAAGAAGAATTGCGAAGAGTAAGAAGGACGAAAATGAGTATGGTTTTTCAGAAGTTTGCTTTATTTCCACATCGCACGGTAATACAAAATGTTGCGTACGGGTTAGAAATTCAAGGAGTTCCAGTAGAGGAACGAGAAAATAAGGCGTTAGAATCGCTACAGTTAGTAGGACTCGATCATCATAAAGATAATTACCCTAGTCAACTTAGTGGTGGTATGCAGCAGCGTGTTGGAATTGCAAGGGCACTAACGAATAATCCAGATGTATTACTAATGGACGAGTCATTTAGTGCATTAGATCCACTAATTCGAAAAGAAATGCAAGATGAATTGTTAGAGTTACAAGATAAAATGGAAAAAACAATTATTTTTATTACACATGATTTAGATGAAGCTCTTCGAATTGGTGATCGTATCGCATTAATGAAAGATGGAGAAATTGTCCAAATTGGAACACCGGAAGAAATTATGATGAGCCCTGCAAATGAATTTGTAGAGAAATTCGTGGCGGATGTGAATTTAGGAAAAGTAATTACGGCAGAATCTATTTTAAAAAGACCAGAAACGTTATTAATCGATCGTGGGCCGCGTGTAGCTCTGCAAATTATGAGAAATGCAGGTGTTTCTACGGTATATGTTGTGAACAAAAAGTATGAGTTTTTAGGTATTTTAACAGCGGATGATGCAAGTAAAGCAATGAAAAAACAATGGCCAATTGCTGATTTATTACTTAACGATATTCCACACGTTTATCTAGATACATTACTGGAAGAAACGTATGCAAAAATGGCGGAGATGAAATATCCATTACCCGTAATTGATGAAAAGAAAAGGTTGAGAGGAATTATTAAACGTGAAAGTGTCATTCAAGCTCTTGCAGGAAACATCGAGGAAGAGGTGAAAGACGATGAATAATATTCCGCGCATTCCATTAGGCGAATGGGTCGATTCATTTGTTGCAAGTTTATATGAGCACTTTGAAGGCTTGTTCCGAGGATTCTCCTATATTATCGGTGGATTTGTTGATTTACTCACTAATTTTTTAACAATAATACCAGCCATAGTGATGATTATCATCTTATGTTTCCTCATTTGGTACACAACGAGGAAATTATCTTTAGTCATTTTTACGCTCATCGGATTATTATTTATTTTAAATATTAACTACTGGGCACAAACGATGCAAACATTAGCGCTCGTACTTACGTCAGTTATTATTTCAATTATTATCGGAATTCCCATTGGCATTTTAGCATCTCAAAATGAACGTTTCTCAAAATTTTTAAAACCGACATTAGATTTTATGCAAACAATGCCGGCATTCGTCTATCTCATTCCCGCGATAACATTTTTTGGAGTAGGCGTTGTACCAGGCATTATTGCTTCCGTTATTTTTGCTATGCCACCGACAATCAGATTTACAGACTTAGGAATTAGACAAGTTCCAGAAGATTTAATTGAAGCTGCGAATGCGTTTGGCTCTACCGCATCACAAAAATTATTTAAAGTACAATTACCGCTCGCAACGGGAACGATCATGGCTGGCGTGAATCAAAGTATTATGCTTTCGTTATCAATGGTTGTAACAGCTTCACTTGTAGGAGCGCCAGGACTTGGCGTCGATGTATATCGCTCTGTAACACAAGTAAATATCGGAATGGGATTTGAAGCTGGACTAGCTATCGTCGTGATTGCGATTATATTAGACCGAATTACGCAAGGGTTTTATACAAAAAGAAAATAATTCAAAAAACACACTTTATACTACAAAGTGTGTTTTTTGAATTCGAATTACATCCGAACAATAACAGAACCTCCAGCTGGTGCACAAACTTGGTTTTGCTGTTGTTCCATTGATTTTATTAATTGATTATTTTCTTCGATTAATGAGATTAATTTAGCTAATTGGCTTTCAAGGCTTGCGATGCGCTGCATCATGTATTGCGAATCATAATGCAGTGTATTCCTTACTGGATGGGGGGAGTAAGCATATTGTTGATTTATATTTGGATTCCAATGAGGATACATTTGAATCGTTCCTCCTTCAATAAATTACTGATCTTTCTTATAGTAAATGCCTATGTATATGTAATGGTGACTTAAAAATTCTTTCAAACGAAGAGGATTATGTAGGGGGAATGGAAAAGTAATAAAGTACATTTTTTGGAAATTTTCAAGCGGAATAGCAAATATATTAGTAGACAGCAAAGTTCATGTAAATGGATATTATATGGGGAGAAATTATGAGAGGAGATACTATTTTGGCTAATAATAAAAAAAGAAATGATGCTATGACAATTGGTGTCGCTATAGGTGTTGTAATCGGTGTAATTCCTGGTGTATTTAATGATAATATAGCAATCGGAATAGCGATTGGGATTGCAGTTGGAATGGGGATTACGCTTTTGAAGAAATAATGAGTTGTAAATTATTTTAATGTGAAAATTCTCATTTCAAGAGATTGAATTTTCGGAATATAAAACCTATTCTTCCTTTTTTTATGATATTATATATGCAAAGGATGGTGATGGATATGCCAATAAACAATCAAGCAGAACAAAACTGCTTCATTTGTGAAAAACATAAAGGGAACATTACAGTTCCAGGTGGAGCTATTTACGAAGATGAACTCATTTACGTTGGACATGTCCATTGGGATGCAGAAGAAACATATCTTGGTTATGTAATGATTGATATAAAGAGACATGTACCTGGTCTCGCTGAATTAACTGAAGATGAGGCAAAGGCATTTGGACTGATAACAAGTAGAGTAAGTAAAGCGCTTAAAGAAAGCAAAGGTGCAGAACATATTTACAGTTTCGTTTCAGGTAATGGTGTACCACATTTGCATATGCACATTATTCCGCGTTATCCAAATACACCAAAAGAGTTTTGGTCACCGACTGAAGTAGCAAATTGGACTGGTGCACCACATGGAGATTCAGAGAAAATTAAAAAACTATGCGAAAGAATACGAAAGTATATGGTAAATGAGTATGCATACAACAAATAATGCACAATATTCATGGGTTGGAAGTAGGGAAATGTGTTTAGACGAAGCTTCAGTCAAGCAATATGGTGATATCGTACTTGGTAAATACGGTGGGAATATAAGTGCCGGAGCAAAAAAGAATGAAGACGGTGCATTAGTTTGGTCGAATGGTGATTGGGAATTTACCGTTATATTAGACGGACATAATAGTGCAGAAAGTGTTGATTTAGTAGTAAGTACGATTCAAGCAGAATATGAAAATATAAAAGTAATTATGAATGAACTGATTGAAACAGTATTTCGATCTGTTGAAAATCATATACTTACAATTTTTCAATCCTCCTCATTTAAAGAAAAGTGCAAAAGAGTAAAAGGTGAAACAGCTTGCTTAATATGTGTAAGAAAAGAAAATTACATATGGTGGCTATCTATTGGTGATTGCCTAGTTTATGTATTTCATGATGAATTACATAAATTAGGACAATATACATTAAACCAACGTCAATTTTATGAATGGATTGGTAATGTAAACACGTTTGATTTACCCGTTCCATGCTATTCTTCAGGAATTCGTGAACTACGTACTGGAAAGAATCGAATTGTAATGGTGACAGATGGGGTATTAGAATGCGGGGAACGCCGTTATGAAATGCCATTAAACCTATACAGTGATATGAATAAAAATAATATAGAGCTTAAAGAAAATGTTCACAATATTTTAGAACACGTTCATCATCAATTAGGACGAGATAGTGCGACCATTATTAGTTGGGATTATGAAAATGATGCATATGCTACGTATCCGAGTGATCAGCCGGAGAAAATTAAAGTGAAAAAATAAAAAGGAGAGGGTTTTCTGTCAGTTACAAAAATATCCTTATTAATTTTATGGGTGCTATCTTTATTGGTTTTTGAAAGAATAGCGAGAAGACAGTTAAATATACCGAAACAAAAAGGATGGAATAACCAATATGTGAATGATACACATAAATGGGGAAATAGAATTATTATTTCCTCTTATATAGTTGTTATTGCTATAAGCACTTTTCTTCCAAATCGTATATATATGGGCTGTGTACCTCTTTTGTTTTTTATTACGTTATATGGATTTCAATCATATATGGAGTGGAAATATGATAAGGAATCGCGGGAGTTTTTGATTTCATTATTAGGAGTTACAGCATTAATAATAACAGGGTTCATACTATATTTCTTCTTTTAATATAGTATAAATTTAAAGGAAGAGGGAGAGAAGAAATGAAAACCCCTTTCTTACGTGCAGAATCGATCATTTTTAATGAAGATCATTCAAGAATACTCGTTCAATAACCGTTAATATAGTCCACTTTATTTTAAACAATTCAATGAAGTAATAGGAGGAATGATATTGAGAACCTATACATTTTGGATTATAATTTTTGGTTTTTGTATAGCGGGCTACTTTTTGGATCGATTTTTAAGAAAAAAATTGAATATGCCAAAGAGCGGGTTTTGGGGATATAATAAATATGTAAATAGCTTACATAAAAAATTGGAAATAGGACTGCTTTTTGTTTATTTAATAATTAGTTTTATTTACATATTTAAATTCGAAAGCACTAATATTTGGTTTATCATTTTCACTTATTTAGGGGTTACGTGGATCCTAAGGACATGGATGGAATGGAAGTATGATAGAGAATCGAAAGAATATATTTTTTCGATAATTGGATTATTTGCATTTATTTTTATGACTTCGATGCTATTTTACTTCGTTCCACCTGCTGCATAATAAAATGATTATTGATGGTACATATAATGAAATCATGAATTAAATAATAACCATTTATCCGTTCGATGATAAATGGTTATTATTTACTTTACAGTTACATCTTCTTAAAGCTCCTCAATACAAGAAACTCCCACAATCTCCAAGGAAGAACCTTCTTCGCAAAGATCATAAATTTTACACCTTTCCCAATTGGATATCGTAATGTAGTACGCCTTGCTTCAGCAATTTCTACGATTTTATTTGCAACATCCATCGGATTACCAAGTGTATCGTTGCCATTGTTTATGTGCTTTTGTATTTTATCCATATATTCTTTGTAAGGAGAGGTTGTATCAGATTGGTTTTCAGCTAATTGTTTACCAACTTCCCATATATTCGTGTTATAAGAACCAGGTTCAAGTAAGGCAACGTCTATTCCGAAAGGCTTTACTTCTAAGCGAAGGGATTCACTCCAGCCTTCTAATGCATATTTTGAAGAAACGTAAGGAGATAGACCAGGGAATCCTACTTTCCCGCTAATACTGCTTATATTAATGATTTTTCCGCTTTTCTGTTCTCTCATATATGGTAAGGCAAGCTGAGTGATTGATATAGCTCCAAAAAGATTTGTTTCAAATTGTTTACGGTAGTCCTCCACTGGGATTTCTTCGATAAAGCCCCCATTTGCATATCCTGCATTATTTATGAG
Source organism: Bacillus sp. FSL P2-0099 (assembly GCF_038007445.1). Classification (NCBI taxonomy): domain Bacteria; kingdom Bacillati; phylum Bacillota; class Bacilli; order Caryophanales; family Bacillaceae; genus Bacillus; species Bacillus sp. FSL P2-0099. The sequence goes on along the minus strand of NZ_JBBOXE010000001.1, from coordinate 2,755,659 downwards.
AATGTCTATTCTGTTTATTTCGCTTAAAAATAATTGGAAGTTATGTATAGAACCTTGATCTGTTACATCTAATTGTTGAACTTTTATATTTTGTTGTAAGTGGAGTTTAGTAGCTTGAGATATTAAGTCTATTTGTTTCTCAATATTGCGCATTGTAGCAATGACAAAATAGTCTTTTTTTGCAAGTTCAAGTGTCGTTAAAAGTCCGAATCCACTTGATGCTCCTGTAATAATCGCGATTTTTTTATTCATTGTTCGCTCGCTTTCTTTTTCTTTTATCATAACGAGTTATAAAGAGAAAATCTATTTATTGTATAAAGATATTTGATATAATTGAAAATAATTATCAATTAAATTTTGGTTTTTACATAAAAGGAGTGTGGGTTTCATGGAGACTAACGGTTTTCATGATATTTTTCATAAATATTTTTATGGTTTACAAGTTGTAGAGGAAAGACATATGAATGTTCCAAAAACAATAGGTATGGGTGAAATACGAAGATGGACTTCATTTTCAGGTATGGAAATTGTGTTATCAAATTATCAATTTCATAATAACCATCGCATCCAGTTTGCATCTGATGCAGCAATGGTGGAGCTTAATTTTTGTTTACAAGGGTTCGGAGGAGTGCAAGTTGGTCATTCTTCGTATGAATTAATGACTGGAAATAGCTATTTATATTTTATGAATGATTTTGATGTAGTATTTGAATATGAAAAAGAAACGCCTCTATATTCATTAGCGATTGGGATTCCTGTACAATTGTTTAATCATTTCATGATGAATAATGCTATTGAAAAAAGTCTTGATTTTCATTCTATATTAGGAAATCAATCTTTTAAAAAGTTTCAAAATCCAATTGACTCTATAACATCTAGTCTTATTAAGAGAATGATAGAGCATCCCCAAAAGGATCGTATTAGTCAACTAGAATTAGAAAGTAAAGCGCTCGAATTGCTTTCTATACATTTTGGGAGAGTGTTGTTTAATGATTGTGACGCAAATAAAAGGAGTCAATTATCAAAACAGGATTTGAATAAAATAAAACAGGCTGAAGAAATTTTACTTCAACGAATGGAATCACCCCCATCATTATTAGAATTAGCTAAAATAGTAGAGTTAAATGATTATAAATTAAAAATTGGGTTTAAAGAATTATTTGGGATGTCCACATTTGCATATTTACGAGAAAAGCGTATGGAACATGCGATAGATTTATTGCGTTCGGGAAATAGTAATGTGACCGAAACGGCATTTGCAGTTGGATACAATAATGTCAGTCATTTTTCAGAGTTATTTCGTAAAAAGTATGGAATGAATCCATCAGAACTTTTACGTATTTATTAACGTAAAAAAGGAATAATCCGCTATACCGTAAATTCCTCCGTCATTTGGTAGTTGCTTTTTGTAATGGTCATTATAATTACAAACAACATCCAATTGGAAATAACTTTTTATGGAGGAATTTAAATGAAAGAACGGAATGAAAGTCATTTTTGGATATTTGTATTAACAGGAATGTTTCTTATTATAACAACGACGGGTTTTGCACGTATGGCATATGGAATTATATTACCGTTTATGCAAGAAGGACTCCATTTATCTACAGCTCAAGCAGGTATGTTAGGAACTATACTCTTTTTAGGGTATTTATTAACAGTCGGAACATCTGGAATACTTACTATCCGTTTTGGAGCAAAATCAGTTTTATTAATAGGGAGTTGGCTCATCGTTATAAGTTTAATAGGATTATCATTTGTTCCTTCAGTTTGGATAGCTGCTATTTTTATGCTATGTTCTGGAGCTGGAAGTGCTCTTGTATATACACCACTCATGTCAATAACAGTAGGATGGTTTCCAGAAAAAAGAGGAACTGCAATGGGGCTATTATTAAGCGGTGCTGGCATAGGCATGCTATTTAGTGGAATAATCGTTCCTTATATAGTACGTACATTTCCAGAGTATAGTTGGCGTGGTTCATGGCTTTTGTTTGGCGTTATTACATGTATTGTTGTATTCGTTGCCTCAATTGTTTTGAAAAATCCAGAAGTTACTGAAGATGAGGGGGAAAGGAATAATAAGTCGTTTTTATGGAAAACGAAAGAGTTATACATCATTGCATGGATGTATTTTATTGTGGGCGTTGTTTATTTAATTCCAAATTTATATCAAACTAGTTTTATGATTAATAATGGTATTTCGGCATCAATTTCGGGAACTGTTTATGCGATTGCAGGAATGTTTTCAATCGTAGGAGCTCCTGTCTGGGGATTGATTTCGGATCGGATTGGTATAAAGAAGACGTTATGTATTGCACTTTTATTAGCTGTAATAGGTGATATGATTCCAATTATATTTGGACATACCATTGGCTTTATCATGTCGGCAATTATTTGGGGTTCCAGCCTCGGAGGTATCCTTTTATTAATTCAAGTTGCTGCTTCAAAGCAAGTATCTCCGAAATATGTCTCAATGGCAATTAGTTTTATATCCGTTTTCTATGCAGTTGGTCAAATGATTGGACCAGGACTTGCAGGATGGATTATCGGGGAAAGTGGATATACAACAGCTTATGGATTAGGTGCTTTCGGTTTCTTTATGTGCATATGTTTGGGATTAAGGCTAAAAAGAGGGGATCTGGCAAACTCAGCGTATATAGAGAAGTGAGTATTGTCTTGAAATGAATCTTTTTAATGGGGGGAAGTAAAGTGTTCCATGTTAAAGACGTATTAGCAGATCAGTTATTAGCAAATGCGAATGATCCCAGTTGGTATATTCCATTTTCAGATGCAGTTAAGGATTTATCTGAGAGAGAAGCTTTCTGGAAACCGAATGAAGAGTGTAATAGTATAGCTGAAATTGTACAACATTTACTGTATTGGAATACGACGTGGCAAACTAGGTACAAAGAATCAAATGTTAATGCTGTGCCCGCTATTGGTGATAATAACAAAAGTTTTATGCTTTCAGATAATCAATCATTTGAAGAGTTAAGAGAAAAACTATTAGAGAAACTGTTACAATGGCAAAGTCTCATAAATGAAGACAAGGTTGAAAGTGATGTAATTGGATTTCCTGTATCTGCGAAGTGGTGGGAAGTATTAGCTAATGTAACGACTCATAACGCGTATCACATTGGTCAAATTATTTACATTCGGAAATTACAGAAGAGTTTTGATAATGAATAAGATAATAATTCTCAAATTAGGTGAACAAAAGTGGACAAAACGAGACAGATGTCTCATTTTGTCCACTTTTTTATTATGAAAGAAAAGAGAAAACCTGTTAAATCAGGAATTAGAATTTGGCACAGTACTTGCAATATAAAAGATGAACAAGAAAATAGGAGGGCTGGACATGTTAAAAACAACTGAAAGTAAAGGGAATGAAATTACGAAAGAACAAGCTCGTTGGATGTATGAAAAAATGTTAGAAATTCGTAAGTTTGAAGACAAGGTGCATGAATTGTTCGCGCAAGGCGTTCTGCCAGGTTTCGTTCATTTATACGCTGGTGAAGAAGCAGTAGCAGTTGGTGTATGTGCCCACTTAACAGATAGTGACAGTATTACAAGTACGCATAGAGGTCACGGCCATTGTATCGCAAAAGGTTGTGATTTAAATGGCATGATGGCCGAACTTTTTGGGAAAGCGACAGGGTTATGTAAAGGTAAAGGTGGTTCAATGCATATTGCCGATTTAGACAAAGGAATGCTTGGTGCAAATGGGATTGTAGGCGGAGGTTTTCCACTTGCTTGCGGTTCAGCATTAACAGCTAAATATAAAGGAACGAAAGATGTAAGTGTTTGCTTCTTCGGTGACGGAGCAAATAATGAAGGAACATTCCATGAAGGGGTTAATTTAGCAGCGATTTGGAAGTTACCAGTTATTTTTATCGCAGAAAATAACGGTTACGGTGAAGCAACAACATTTGAATATGCTTCTAGTTGTAACTCTATTGCTGATCGTGCAAAAGCATATAACATTCCGGGTGTTCAAGTAGATGGAAAAGATCTATTAGCAGTATATAAAGCGGCGGAAGAGGCTGTTGAGCGTGCACGTAATGGCGGTGGCCCAATTTTAATTGAATGCATGACATATCGTAATTACGGTCATTTTGAAGGAGAAGCACAAACGTATAAAACAGCGGAAGAAAAAGAAGAACATTTAAATGAAAAAGATGCGATTGTGCATTTCCGCAAGCATTTAATTCATGAAGCTTTATTAACGGAATCCGAACTTGTGGATATGGAAAAGGCAGTAGATGAAGCAGTACAAAAATCAATTGAATTTAGTGAAAACAGTCCATATCCGGAAGATGAAGAATTATTAAAAGATGTATACGTTTCTTACAAATAAGAGGAGGGTGAAAAATAATGAATAGAACAGTAAGTATGTCAACTGCAATTAATGAAGCGATGAAAATATCAATGCGTCGTGATGAAAACGTAATTTTAATCGGAGAAGATGTTGCAGGCGGTGCACAAGTGGATCACTTGCAAGATGATGAAGCATGGGGCGGTGTACTCGGTGTTACGAAAGGACTTGTACAAGAGTTTGGTCGAAATCGTATTTTAGATACTCCAATTTCAGAAGCGGGTTATATGGGAGCGGCGATGGCAGCTGCTGCAACCGGTTTACGTCCGATAGCTGAATTAATGTTTAATGATTTTATCGGTAGTTGTCTTGATCAAGTATTAAACCAAGGTGCAAAGTTCCGCTATATGTTCGGTGGAAAAGCGAAAGTGCCAGTTACAGTACGTACGATGCACGGTGCTGGATTTAGCGCAGCGGCACAGCATTCACAAAGTTTATATGCGTTATTTACGAGCATTCCAGGTATAAAAGTTGTCGTTCCTTCCAATCCTTATGACGCAAAAGGCTTATTATTAGCGGCAATTGAAGATGACGATCCAGTAATCTTCTTTGAAGATAAAACACTTTACAATATGAAAGGCGAAGTACCAGAAGGGTACTATACAATTCCTTTAGGAAAAGCAGATATTAAACGTGAAGGTTCTGATGTAACAATCGTTGCAATTGGAAAACAAGTTCATACAGCACTTGCAGCTGCAAAGCAATTATCGGAAAAAGGACTCGAAGTAGAAGTAATCGATCCACGTTCTTTATCACCGCTGGATGAAGATACGATTTTAGCATCTGTTGAAAAAACGAATCGCCTGATTGTTATTGACGAAGCAAATCCAAGATGTAGTATCGCAACAGATATTGCGGCAATTGTAGCGGATAAAGGATTCGATTTGTTAGATGCACCTATTAAACGAATTACAGCACCACATACACCAGTTCCGTTTTCGCCACCACTTGAAAAGTTATATTTACCAACGCCGGAGAAAGTAATTGAAACTGTATCAGAAATGATCGGAGACCAATCTTTATTACGTGTGTAATGAAACGATGAGAAGGGAGAGAGAAACATGGCTGTAGAAGTTGTAATGCCGAAGTTAGGTATGGCGATGAAAGAAGGTATTATTACGAGCTGGAATATTAAAGCAGGTGATAATGTAGAAAAAGGTGAACTAATTGCTAGTATTAACTCGGAAAAAATCGAAACTGAAATAGAAGCACCAGCTGATGGAACTGTTCTTGATATAGCTGTAAGTGAAGATGAGGGAGTGCCGCCGGGTACTGTAATTTGCTACATCGGTAAACCGGACGAAAAAGTAGAAGTTCATGAAAACATACATGTTGTAGAAGAAAAAGCATCTAATCCAGAACCTAAAAAGGTACAACATCCAGAACCATATGCGATAGATGTGACGAAGCAAAGAGTTAAAATATCTCCAGTAGCAAAGAAAATTGCAAAAACTGAAAATCTCGATATTAGATCATTAATTGGTACAGGACCTGGCGGAAGAATTACAAAGGTAGATGTATTAAAGGCGCTTGAAGAAAGAGTAGCAATTCCAGAAGTACTTGAACAAGAAGAAAGTAAAGTCATTCCTATTACTGGTATGCGAAAAGCAATTGCGAACCGTATGCATGCAAGCTTACAAAATAGTGCGCAATTAACATTAACGATGAAAGTAGATGTTACAGATTTAGTTGCTTTACATAAAGAAATAGCGGAAGTTGTACAAAAACGATACGATAACAAACTAACTATTACTGATTTCGTTTCTCGTGCTGTTGTATTAGCGCTTAGAGAGTATAAAGAAATGAACAGCGCGTATATAAATGATGCCATTCATCAATTTGAACATGTTCATTTAGGTATGGCGGTCGCGTTAGAAAAAGGATTAGTCGTTCCAGCTATTCGCTTTGCTAATAATCTATCTTTAGTAGAGTTATCTAAAGAGATTAAAAATGTGGCACAAAAGGCACGAGCAGGCAGTTTAAGTAGTGATGATATGCAAGGGACAACATTTACAATTAGTAATTTAGGTAGCTTCGGGATTGAATATTTCACACCAGTATTAAATACACCTGAAACTGGTATTTTAGGTGTAGGTGCAATTGAACATGTTCCTGTATATAAAGGGAAAAAATTAAGAAAAGGAAGTATGTTACCTTTAAGTTTAACATTCGATCATCGTGTATTAGATGGTGCACCAGCAGCTACATTTTTACGCACAATTAAAAGTTATTTAGAAGAGCCTGTAACAATTCTTTTATAAAGAGAAGGTGAGAAAATGAGTAATTTAGTTGTTATTGGGGGCGGACCTGCTGGTTATGTAGCGGCAATTACCGCGGCTCAAAATGGAAAAGATGTCACTCTTATTGATGAATCTGATCTTGGTGGGACTTGTTTAAATGTCGGTTGTATGCCTACGAAATCATTGTTAGAAAGTGCGGAAGTGCATGACATTGTGAGAAAAGCGAATAATTATGGAGTTACACTTAACGAAGGAAGTATATCAATTGATTGGAAGCAAATACAGGCGAGGAAATCACAAATCGTAACGCAGCTCGTCCAAGGAATCCAATATTTAATGAAGAAAAATAAAATAAAAGTTATACAAGGTAAAGCGAAATTTGAAACGGATCACCGTGTGCGAGTTACACATGGTGATAAAGAAGATGTAGTAGTTGGAGACCAGTTTATTATAGCGGCAGGATCAGAACCAACTGAATTACCTTTTGCTCCATTTGATGGGAAGTGGATTTTAAATAGTAGTCATGCAATGTCCCTAGAAAATATACCAAAATCATTATTAATCGTTGGCGGTGGTGTAATAGGTTGCGAGTTTGCAAGCATTTATAGTCGTCTTGGAACAAAAGTTACGATTGTTGAAATGGCATCGCAATTATTACCTGGTGAAGATGAAGATATCGCACAAATTTTAAGGGAGAAACTAGAAAATGATGGTGTAAAAATATTTACAGGAGCGGCTTTAAAAGGATTAAATAATTATAAGAAGCAGGCTTCATTTGAATATGAAGGAAGTATCCAAGAAGCCAACCCGGAATTCATTCTCGTTTCTGTCGGTCGAAAACCACGTGTACAAGAATTAGCTTTAGAAAAAGCAGGCATTCAATTTTCAAATAAAGGAATTTCTGTGAATGAACATATGCAAACAAACAAATCACATATTTACGCAGCGGGTGATGTGATTGGTGGAATACAGCTTGCTCACGTTGCCTTCCATGAAGGAACGACAGCGGCATTACACGCGAGCGGAGAAGATGTGAAAGTAAACTATCATGCTGTACCTCGCTGTATTTATACAGCTCCAGAAATTGCTAGTGTCGGTTTAACAGAAAAAGGAGCAAGAGAGCAATACGGTGACATCCTCATCGGAGAATTCGCATTTACAGCGAACGGAAAAGCGCTTATTATTGGAGAACAAACGGGGAAAGTAAAAGTTATTGTGGAACCTAAATATCAAGAAATTGTAGGGATTTCTATTATCGGTCCTCGTGCAACCGAACTAATCGGACAAGGAACGGTGATGATTCATACAGAAGTAACCGCTGATATAATGAGAGATTATATTGCAGCACATCCAACTTTATCTGAAGCAATCCATGAAGCATTATTGCAGGCAGTAGGACATGCTGTACATGCTTGAAGGTAAAAAGACCAGTCTAATAGGACTGGTCTTTTTAGTAAATAATATTTAAGTAGCAATATGTATAAAAAGATACTAGAAAAATCACTATACTCTCATGTTTTTTTTATCGATGAGAGTATAGTGATTTTGAAACTTCTTCACTTATTTAATTAAAATGCCCTGTTACTATTTAATTTCAATAGCTGAAGTAATATCGTTCCAATCGGCAGCTAAATTAGCAGTTTGACCATACCAATCAGAGTGTCTAAAGGAGACACCTTTTCCATATCCTTGAGTTGAAGAATGTTCCCATAGCGTTGTTGAATAACTTGCAGAAGGTGAAGCTGTACTTACAGAAGAAATTCTGTCGTTCCAGCTAGAAGGTAGGTTTTTAAAGCCACTGCTCCAATAAATATACTGTCCACCTTTATTTTGATGCTCATAAAAATCGGTACTACCAGCACCACTACCTAAAGGGTTAATTTTATTTTTAAGTGCCTTTTTATCCTTTTCAATAAAAGCATTCAATGTTTCTCTGCTAGTAAAGCCATAAGCTAACCAATCTCCATTTTCATTTTGCTTAGGTAGTACCATAGTAATTTGGATGTCTTTTTTTGATTGATCGCTTAATTTTGTGAATGAATTAACATTCTTTTCATCAACTTTTAAATAATCAAATGATTTAATTGTATTATCTTTTTCTGCAGCACTTACTACTCCTAATCCTCCAGTTAATGCAAAACCTGCTACTAATGTCCCTGCTACTAATTTCTTCAACATATAACCATCCCTTTTTGTTTAGATTTTTGTACAGGTAAAACTTGTACATGTAAAATGTATTCTAATTTCATATTTTTGTAAATATTCTGAAGTTTTAGAAATAATAGGCGGAATATTTACAGTTTTGCATTTATTCTTTAGAAAAAATAGCTATTGGAATGATATAATAAATAGATATATTGCCTTTGTTGGATGTTGAAATGTTTTAGGAGAGATATCATTGAAATATTTTACAAGAGATTGGTATAAAGAAATGCAACTTTCAGGATTTGTACATTTCATAGAATCAATAGAAAAATGTAAAGAAATAGATCCCGATTATTTACAAAGTTTGAAAGATGAAGTAGAAGAAAGGAAAGAAGATTTATTAAATTATCTTCCTGAAACGCTACATTCATACTTTTATAACAACACTATTGATTCAGAATATCCCCCTAATGAATTAAAGAAACTTTTGTTAGAGTGGACAGCAGATTATGAAAAAAGAATGACACAATTAGATCAATCATACTTAGAATATTTTAATTCGATTAAGAAAAAACTTCCGTCAAACGTTGTTCAATTACATGAATTCTCACTGCATGATAGTGTGATTAAAGTAGTAAAGTGTAAGTCAGAATATACTTTGTCTATCGTATTAGATTGCACTGGTACTTTTAGTGATTTCAATAAACTTCAAGTTTTTTTACAGGAGTGACCAAATGTTCTATACCTGAAAATTTTGAAGGTGCTTGGTGGCTATACCATGAAATAGAGCTTACTGAAGACGGTTTCGAACTGGGTGTTTTATTTGACTGTCCATTTAGAGAAGTGACGATTTGTGCAACGAATTTATTACTTGAAAAGAAATAATATCATGCCTTTAAATTACAAATGTTTGACATGATGAAAAAATGAAGATATTGTAGATACATGAAGTCTGCAATAGGAGCCGTATTATGAAATATTCTAAAGCTACAAATTACGCTCTTCACACAATGCTTTTTCTGGCAAAGGCTACGCCAAATAAGTTAGTTAGTGTTCATCAGTTAGCGGAAATGCAGAATGTTTCACCAACATACTTGTCTAAAATACTAACTAAATTGACGAAGGAAGGCATGATTCATTCATCATCAGGACCTAAAGGTGGTTATTCACTTAGCAGTAATTGGGAAGATATCTCTTTTTTAGATATTATACATGCTATTGAAGGAAAAACATCATTGTTTGAATGCTGTTTACATCAGGAACCTGGATGTTTAATTAATGAAGTAATGCTTGCGGCAGAGGAAAAAATGGAAGAAGAGTTACGAAATCAAAAAATCGTAGATCTTGCGAAAAAAATAAATGTGGATTTTTAATCCGCTTTTATTTTTAAGTTAATTAAGGATAAAAAGACTCTTTAATATCTATAATTATAGTTAATGAGTTAAGCTTATTCATGGAGGATGTTTATTTATGAAATGTTTTGACTGTGCAGTAATAGGAGCAGGTCCAGCAGGGCTTAATGCAGGTTTAGTTTTAGGGAGAGCTCGTAAACAAATAGCGTTATTTGATAATAAAACGAATAGGAATCGTGTAACGCAAAAGTCTCATGGATTTATTACACGTGACGGGATTAAACCAGAAGAGTTTAAGGAATTAGGGTTAAATGATTTGAAGAAGTATCCATCGATTCATTATTATGAAAAAACAGTTTTAACGATAACGAAGCAATCGACTGGTTTATTTGAGATTATGACATTAGATCATAAAAAATATTTGGCGGAAAGAGTTTTATTAGCAACAGGTATACAGGAAGAATTTCCATCCATCCCTAAAGTACGGGAATTTTATGGAAAAAGTTTATTTAGTTGTCCGTATTGTGATGGATGGGAATTAAAAGACCAACCTCTTATTATTATTTCTGAAAACGAAGATTATACGTTGCATATGACAAAATTAGTTTATAACTGGTCTACGGATTTAGTAATTGCAACAAATGGTAATGAGTTAAGTACGCCTTTCATGGATGAACTGTGTAATAAAAATATAAGAGTTATTACAGAGCCTATTCGTTCAATACAAGGTGAAGAGGGTTATTTAAAGCGAGTAGAGTTTCATTCAGGTTGGCACATTGAAAGAGCCGGTGGATTTATAGTACCTACTTTTTTTAGGCCAAATCAATTTTTAGAACAACTTGGTTGTGAACTGCAAAGTAATGAAACTTTTGTAATAGATGATTTTGGTCGTACTTCAGAAAAAAATATTTACGTAGCAGGAGAAACAACGACTCAAGGTCCATCGTCGTTAATTATTGCTGCATCACAGGGAAATAAAGCGGCGATTGCTATTAATAGTGATATTACAGATGAGCGGTTCTAACTAGCATTTAGAAGGAGGAGAAGAAGATGAATAACATGTGGGATGATCGATTTAAATCGGATGAATATTATTATGGGGAAGAACCTAATACGTTTATTCAAGAACAAGCATTTCGTTTAGCAAATTATACTAAAGTAATAGCTTTCGCAGAGGGAGAAGGTAGAAATGCTGTTTTTCTAGCAAGAAAAGGCCATGAAGTGACTGCTATTGACTACTCTGAGAGTGGATTAGAAAAAACAAAAAAATTAGCCGAGAAGTATGACGTAAACGTGCATACAAAAAAGGTAGATTTATTAACTGATGGTTTGCCAGATAATGAATTTGATGCGGCAATTATGGTATTTGGACATTTTCATACTGACAATCAAAAAATGGTATTGAATAAAATGATTTATATGATTAGGCCTGGTGGATTAATAATGTTTGAAGTTTATTCGAAAAAACAATTAAATTATGGTACTGGTGGGCCGAAAGATATTGATATGCTGTATGAGCCAATTGATATTCTTACTTGGTGTGAAGGGCATGAGGTTATTCATTTCTTTAATGGAGAACAAGAGCGAGTTGAAGGGAAAGGACATACTGGTTTAGCTCATGTTATTCAAGTTGTTATTAGAAAATCAATATAAATGTTATTGGATGTTGAATACTTGAATGTAAAAAGACCAGTCATTTAAGACTGGTCTTTTTATTTAGATACTAGATTATCAAGCTTCCAATATGTATTTGTTAATGGAGCAACTTTACTATCAATATACAAATACATGTTATTTAAGTCTTTAGGAGAAGTTTTCATTTCAAATACAACGTCAGTAGTTAAAGAGAATTCGTGTGGAACATTTTTATAGTGCTCGTCACCTATCGGATGAGCTTCACCTTCATATTTCTGACCAGTTTTTTCATTTTGTATGAAATATTTTATTTCCGAAAGATCAATAGTTTGTCCATCGTCTCGAACATTATTAATCATAACACGAGTTGTTAGGCGCCACTCTTTGTTTATTTTTTCAAATTTTGCATTTTCAACTGTTGCTCTATAGTATCCGTTTTTAAATATTTCCCCATAATGCATTGCATTCTTTTCGAGAGCGCTCTTTTCTTGTTTTGGTGTAGCACTGCTATTACATCCTGCCATGATTCCTGTAAATATTAATGCTGTACAAGTTACCTTAATTAAAGATTTCATAGTAATTCCTTTCTGTATTGAAAAGTGAAACATAGGAATAATTTTACATCAGTAGGAAAATAAATGGAAGTTTTTTTGTGGAATATGCAAATATGCATGTATTTGGTATTAAAATTAATGAAATAGAAAGAGAGAAAAAACCCGCATAAAGCTGGGGAAATAAGAATTGAAAATATTGTAAAACGGAAGAAACGTGCATATAATTAACATGAAGTTTAAATTTCAGAATCTTCAATAATGGTGGTGGTAACATGTTTACTGAAGAGCGTCGAGAGAACATTTTAGAATTGCTTAAGAAAGATGGAAGAGTAGTCGCAAAGGATCTTGCTGAAATATTTGATATGTCTATTGATTCTATAAGGAGAGATCTATCTATTATGGAGAAGGAGGGGGTATTAAAAAGAACGCACGGAGGTGCAATTGAACTTGCAAGAGTGAGGAACTTAGCCGTAGAGCCATCTAAACGTTATAGTAATGGCTCTATATATGAGGACGCAATCGCTAAAGTTGCTGCATCTTATATACAAGAAGGAGATTCTGTTTTTATTGGTGGGGCTTCAATTCATTGTGCCATGTTAAAATTTTTACCCGAAACATCATTCACAGTTATTACGAATTCTATAGAGATAGCTAGTTCGTTACGAGAATATAAGAACATAGAAGTGTATTTAATTGGTGGTAAGGTAAAACCTTCAGGAAATATTACTGATACACTTGCCTCTGAATTGATTAATAGTTTTACTATTGATCTTTATTTTTCTACAGGTGGTGGAGTTTCATTACATGGTATAAGTACTGCAACACCGGAAGTTGCTCATTTTGGAAAAACAGTAAGCAAAATCGCTCGAAGAAATATTTGTTTAGCTCCTCATAATAAACTCGGAATAGACTGCTTTATAAAAGGAGAGTCACTTAAAGAAATTGACCTTATAATAACAGATGAAGAGGCTAGTAAAGAAACTATTCAAGAATTTGAGAAACAAGGTAAACAAATTGTAATAGCGCCAATAGACTGCATGTAAAAGGAGTTTGAAATGATTATAAAAGGACAAGAGTTTCATATAAATGGATTAACTTATACAGTTCGTTCTGCAGCTGAGACAGATGCAGAGCAGCTATCGAAAATAAGAGTACAAATCGATGGAGAAACTGAAAATATGGATAGAGAAGAAGGTGAGGGATTTATAGATACGAAAGGTTTCCAGGAAATAATAAAAATGGATAGTGAAAAAACGAGAAATCTCTTTTTAGTTGTGGAAGTTCATAACCGTATCGTTGGATTTTCGAGATGTGAAGGATCGGACTTAAAGAGATTGTCTCATAAAGTAGAGTTTGGCATTTGTATTTTAAAAGAGTTTTGGGGATATAGAATGGGTAAGAGCCTATTACAACAATCTATTAATTGGGCTGATGCAAATGAAGTGAAAAAGATAGCGTTACAAGTGTTAGAAATAAATGCAAAAGCAATTCAGCTTTATAAAAGATTAGGCTTCGAAGTAGAAGGCATTCTGAAAAATGATAAGAGGCTGTCGGACGGTAATTATTACAATACGTTTGTAATGGGTAGGGTGAATAGTACTTTTCATAAAAGAGGTGAAGAAGTATGTTTTACAGAAGGAAGTACTATGTAGTAAAAAATGAATTCATAAAAATATTTAATGATCATTTCAATGATACTAATTTACCTAATCAATTAAAATATGGTTCGCGTTTAATAGGAAGCTGGATGAAAGATAATAATGATGGTACGACTGATGTATTTGCAATATGGGAATATGATAGTTATGAAGATTATGAAGAAATTGAAACTAAAGTTAGAAGTGATAAGATGCATGTTAGAAGAATACATGATTGGTATGAAAAGCATGGCGGGAAAGAATATGTTTTACGAGAGTACATAGTAGAGATGAAAAATGAAGAGTTACTATGTACTGTAAAATGATAGGGAGTGAAGCCTAATGGAGATTAAAACGAAATTATATATTAGTCTAGCATCCACTATTTTATTCGCAATAGCGATGATAATTTTCTTTATAAATAACAATCCGCAAAAGTGGTTTTGGTTATGTATTTTCTTTGGATCTATTATACAAAATATAGTGCTACTAAAAAAGAATAAAAAAGTGCATTGAAATATTCGAATTTTAAACATACCCGTATCTTTTTCTAATTATGTTGAAAACACTATTTCTCCTGTTCGATTGAGTCTTCACATCATGGGTAACTTCAATTGCCCATGCGATTGAACGTGAATTAGCATTCAAATACATCAAAATAAACTATATTTAATTCACCGCTTTTTAGATGAAATTGCTAGTGATGAAGAAGTTGTTATTTGTAATCAATTTTCAAAATATAAATGGACGGAAAATATGCGAAACGTAAATATCATTTTATTACAGACAATGATGGGAAATCAAAATAAATTGAGTTACAAAACGGAAATGTTTCATTAGCTGCAAAACTATTAGATGTGCCACGCAGTACATTTTATAAACGTATGCAAAAATTTAGGCTATAAAAGTAGATTTTTGTAATCTACTTTTTCTTTATGGGCTCACGTTCTGTCGGAATGTGCGCTTGCCAGGGAAATAATAGAATAATTAGAAAGAAGATTTCCTGAAGGGGGTTAGCATGTGAAGTATATTGAAATTGGAATCGGGAATAGGTGGTTCATTCGAACGGAAACCGAAAATAAAGATGGAACTGAATTCGAGGAACGAGGAATTATTAAACCTATTTATTTTGAGTCTTTATATGTACGGATTTGGTTTCGGAAAACGTGTTTTATTTTTGATACGAAAGAGGGCTTTAAGAAAGTAAGAAAAAGTAGAGCTGAGTATAAGTTTATTGTTGGAATGGTGAGTAGGTTAAAACAATAGAATCACACAGGGGGGTGTTTTTATGATTAGAATTATCACATTCATACTCGCTTTTATTATAATGGGCTATTCTATTTACAGTTGGAATGATGATTCGAAGCAAAGTATGCTCATTTTACAATTACTTTTAGGTTTTATGCTTGCCGGTATGGGGATACAAAACGTTAAGAAGGATGAAAAAGAGAATAAGAATATGGGGCTTTTGCTATTACTTACATCACTTTTTTGTATTATTGTATCGTTAATAAAATATTTTAAATAAACCGTTACTAAGCATATTGAGTAACGGTTTTTTGAGGTTATAATGTGCTATTTATATAACCCCGTCGTATACATTACCGTTAAATTATGTACAATTTCTTCTAATTCTAGTTCTTTATCATTTTGCACGATTGTCCAAAGAAACGTTTCATTCATAGAGAACCAGCCGCATGCGACAATCTCTTTATTTAACTCATTTCGTACTAATTCATTTTCCTGGGAATGAGTAATGTCTTGTATAATCCGTGTTACAAAGCGTTCGCGAATCTCATCCCATTTTTGACGTATTTCTTTTGAGGTTCTTATTGCTTCTTCAACAACTTGTAATATAGCTCTTTCTTCTTGTGCTAACTGTAAAAAAGCGCGCACTTGATTCTGAATCATATCTCGTGCTTCGGCCTTTGTTTGAGGGGAAAAAGAGCGATCAGCAATATCATAAAAGCGATTCATAACATCTTCCATCAAAACGACGAGGAGAGCATCTTTGTTTTTAAAATATACATATGCTGTTCCATAACCAGTTTCTGCATGTTTAATAATTTGCGTGATTGTAGTTTTCTGAAATCCGTTTTTTATAAACATAGTATAACCGGAATGTAATAGTTTCTTTTTTGTTTCTAAGGAGCGGTGTTTTCTTGTTGAAAGAGTAGAATTTTTCAAGGAATCACCTCTTTATACTGAAATATCTGAAAATATAATTGTATTGTAAAAGAAGTTCGTATATAAAGTCAACTGACATAATATCGTTGACGTTATATCAATTTAAGTGATATATTTCAATTAGTTAGAATAAAAAGAAAATTAAAAGAAGGTGACACCATGTATAAAGAACCATTTCAACCAACTTATGAGTATGCGCTTGAATGTGATAAACATGATGAACTGAAAGATTTTCAATCTGAATTTTATAAAAAAGAAGGAACAATATATTTAGATGGTAACTCTTTAGGGTTGCTTTCAAAAAGAGCAGAGAAATCGTTACTTACCTTGCTAGATTCATGGAAAGAGTTTGGGATTGATGGATGGACTGAAGGTGAGCATCCATGGTTTTTCCTTTCGGAGAAATTGGGTGAATTGACAGCACCTCTTATTGGATCTTTACCGGAAGAAACGATTGTAACCGGTTCCACGACTGCGAATATACATCAAGTTATTGCGACGTTTTATGAGCCAAAAGGAATACGAACAAAAATTCTTGCGGATGAATTAACTTTTCCGTCAGATATTTATGCACTTCAGAGTCAAATTCGTTTAAAAGGCTTAGATCCAGATGAACATTTAGTACGAGTGAAAAGCCGAGATGGAAGAACATTTTCTGAAGATGATATTATTCATGCGATGACCGATGATATCGCTTTAATATTATTGCCTTCTGTACTATATAGAAGTGGACAAATTCTTGATATGAAGCGATTAACAGCTGAAGCTCATAAACGTGGTATTCATATCGGTTTTGATTTATGTCATTCAATCGGCTCCATTCCGCATCATTTTAAAGAGTGGGATGTAGATTTCGCTGTATGGTGTAATTATAAATATTTAAATGCAGGTCCTGGTGGTGTTGCAGGCCTTTATGTAAATAATAAACACTTTAATAGACTCCCAGGATTATCTGGTTGGTTTAGTTCTAGAAAAGATAAGCAATTTGATATGGAGCATTCATTAACAGCGGCTGACCATGCTGGAGCTTATCAAATAGGGACACCTCACGTATTAAGTACTGCACCATTAATCGGTTCTCTTGAAATTTTTAAAGAAGCTGGTATTGAAAAGTTACGTGAAAAATCATTACATATTACGAGATATATGCTTGATTTAATTGAACATGAATTAAAAGGCTTTGAATTTACAATTGGAAATCCATTAGAGGATGAAAAACGAGGCGGGCATATTTATTTAGAACATGCCGAGGCGGCACGTATATGTAAAGCGTTAAAAGCAAATGGGGTTATTCCAGACTTTAGAGCTCCAAATGGAGTTAGACTTGCGCCTGTTGCTTTATACAATACGTATGAGGAAGTATGGAATTCTGTACAAATCTTAAAGAACATTATGAAAAATGAAGAATATAAAAACTTTGAAAATAAGCGAGAGGTTGTGGCGTAAGCATGAAAACATCGCAGTGGATTGATATTTCACAACCGCTAAATAATGATATCGCGACATGGCCAGGGGATACACCGTTCTCGTATGAAGTTTCATGGTCAAAAGAAGACAGTGGTTCAGTAAATGTCGGAAAGTTAACGATGAGTATCCATACAGGTACTCATATTGATGCACCTTTTCATTTTGATAATGACGGTAAGAAGGTGTTGGATTTAGATATTCAAGTTTATGTTGGTCCAGCACGGATCATTGACGTTTCTAATCTTGAAAGCATCGGGAAAAAGGAATTAGAAAACTTTCATTTAGAAGGTGTAGAACGATTGTTATTACGTACATCTTCACATGGTAAAGCAAATGAATTCCCAGATGTAATCCCGCATTTACGCGCAGATATTGCAGCCTTTCTTTCTGAAAAGGGAATTCGTTTAATCGGGGTGGACGTACCATCTGTTGATCCTTTAGATGATAAAGAACTAGCAGCGCATCATCAATTATTTAAACATGGAATTCATATTTTAGAAAATGTCGTACTAGATCACGTAGTAGACGGCGATTACGAACTTATTGCATTACCACTTGCATTAACAGATGCGGATGGGAGTCCAGTTCGAGCTGTTATTAGACCAATATAAGTAGAAATGAACACAAAGGGGCGTTTGGCTAATATGAAAGAAAATGAAAAGGTAATTATGGAAAAAGGGATTCATACGGATTTTAAGGAGAATATGACGTACGGAGAGTATTTACAGCTAGATAGCTTATTATCTAGTCAACAAAGATTATCAGATCATCATGATGAAATGTTATTTATCGTCATCCATCAAGCGAGTGAGCTTTGGATGAAACTAATTTTACATGAATTGAATGCAGCGATTGAATCTATTAAACAAGATAAATTACCACCAGCCTTTAAAATGTTAGCACGTGTATCAAAAATTCAGTCGCAAATTATTCAATCTTGGGATATTCTTGCGACATTAACGCCATCAGAATATATTGAGTTCCGCGATTCACTTGGTCAGGCTTCAGGTTTTCAATCGTATCAATATCGAATGATTGAATATGCACTTGGTTATAAAACACCACATGCATTAAAAATTTATGAAAAGGACCCAGAATTACATGCTCGTCTTCATAAAGCACTTCATGCACCAAGTTTGTATGATGTGGCGATACAAGCCCTTGTTAAAGAAGGATTTCCAATTCATAAAGATGTGTTAAATCGTGATGTTACGCAGCCTTACGAAGAGGATGCAACTGTAGAAGCGGCTTGGATAGAAGTATATGCGGACGTGCAGAAATATTGGGATTTATATCAGCTTGCAGAGAAATTAATCGATATTGAAGACTGGCTACAACAATGGCGTTTCCGTCATATGAAAACGGTAGAACGAATTATTGGTCATAAAATGGGAACAGGTGGCTCTTCTGGCGTATCTTATTTAAAGCGAGTGCTTGATCAATGCTTCTTCCCAGAGCTTTGGAACGTTCGAACGAAATTATAAAAATAAACTTGTCAGCTATTAAATGCTGGCAAGTTTATTTTTTTGTTTTAATAACAAATATGATTTAATAGAGAGAACGAGATGAACTACAAATATTACATAACCGTTTAGATGGAGGAAGATTTCTTGAATTTCGAGCAATTACAAAATAAATTTGAAAAGAAAAAGGTTAATACATTTCTTGTTTATCAAAAGGGGGAATTAACGACTGAGTACTATAAAACGATAGACTGTGCAAATGACTTATTTAAAATTAATTCGATTACAAAAAGTATCGTATCTATATTAATTGGTATCGCAATTGATAAAGGATTTATAAATAATATACATACACCAATCACAACATGGATTCCCAATGTACCGGAGAAAAAAAGGGAATTAACACTGTATCATTTATTAACGATGACAACAGGAGAAGATTGGCAAGAATTCGGCAATGGGGTTGTTTTCCCAAATGACTTTGTGGAATCAGACAATTGGGTGCAATACATTTTAGAAAAGCCGTTCATTGAAGAAATGGGTACGAAAATGAATTATAATTCAGGTTCTTCTCACTTACTTAGTTACATCATTCAAGAATCAACTGGAATGTCGACGGAGCAGTTCGCGAAAAAGTATTTATTTGATCCATTAAACATTACGGAATATGAATGGCAACAAGACCCGCAAGGTGTATATGTCGGGGGATTCGGTATGAAAATGAAATCTATAGATTTATTAAAGTTAGGAAAATTATGTTTGCAGAATGGATATTCGAAGGGAAATGAAATTATATCATCGAAATGGTTAGAGCAATCAAGTACAGCTCTATTTGAAACGTATGAACATGTCGGGGCATATGGATATCACTGGTGGGTGTTAAATAACGAAAGATTTCACATACCGTATTGTATGTATTTTGCTATGGGATACGGAGGGCAATACATTATTATCATTCCACAGTTAGAGATCGTAGCAGTAATTAGTAGTCACATGCCTAAACGTGGCCTCGTACCATTAAAGTTATTTATAGAACATATAAAAGAGAATTCCAATCATAAATAAGAAGAGACAGGAGGTGTTTTATGAGAAGTGCAAAAATGATAGCGATATTAAGATTGTTTTTAAGTCTTTTAGCGTTTAGTGCACTTGTTACTCAATTTGTTACAAGAGCACAAGTGAAACCGTTCAATCCAGTTAATTTTTTTAGTTACTTCACAATTGAAAGCAACATTTTAGTGGCGGTAATTCTTCTATTAAGTAGTTTAGGGACAACCCTATTTGGACGTTCGGAGCAGTTTGGAGTTCTTCGAGGTGCAGCTACAGTATACATACTGACTACAGGGCTTATTTATTTTTTGTTATTAAGGGGATTAGAAGAGTCACTTCAAACACCAATACCGTGGGTAAATACTGTGCTTCATTACATCATGCCATTAGCGATGATTTTAGATTGGGTTATAAATCCACCTACGAAGACCATTACATGGAAACAGGCTGCGAGTTGGCTTGTTTTCCCGCTTTTATATGTTGTCTATAGCTTAATACGAGGTCCATTCGTTAATTGGTACCCATATCCGTTTTTAGATCCGAGAATAGGGGGATATGGTAGAGTGTTTTTATATAGTATAGGGATAGCAGTTGTTATTGGAGGTATTTGTGGATTGGTGAAAATGTTAGGGAATCGATCTTTAAGTTTAAAACAATAACTTTCATTATTAAATGTGTATGAATAAACCCCTCTGTTTTAAGTAAAACAGAGGGGTTTATTTGTTCTACCGATTTGTTTTGTGAAAGGACATCTTTAAAAATTTCTCTGTTTTCGTATCGAATTCTACATCAACAAAAACACCATATTCTTTCCCACCTTCACGCAGCCACAGCTTAAATTTTTCAACTGTTATTTGAACAGTTTTTGGTTTTCTACCTATATGAAGGTAATCAATAATCTCTGCTTTCGGATATTGTTCTTTCGTTTTTTCAACGGCCAGTTTACCCCATTTTGCATAGGGTGGCTGTGCGTGAACTATAGATTGACCAGTATATATAGTTGAACATGTTGTTATTAAAAAAATTATAAATGCTGTGCGTGCGAAGAAATGCCTCATAATAAGCTCCTTTTGTCTTTTTTTATATTATTTACATATTTCTTTAAGCATATAAGTTTGGATTTTTTTGTCTTCTTTACATAAAAACGAGGGTTTTACAAAACATAACCATGAAATCATTTCCGTAATTAAGGAGGGAAATACATGCGTCAAAAAGCTGTTTTCAAGATAGCGATTTTGCTTGTATTTGTGGGACTATCTTTGATGGTCAGTAGTATACAAACCAAAAATGTAGAAGCCTTTTCTAATCAAGTGATTCAAAGGGGAGCTTCTGGAGAAGATGTCATTGAACTGCAAACTCGTTTGAAATATAACGGATTTTATACGGGGAAAGTTGATGGTGTTTTCGGATGGGGTACATATTGGGCACTTCGAAACTTTCAGCAAAAATTCGGATTACCAGTTGATGGTTTAGCGGGTGCTAAAACGAAGCAAATGCTTGTAAAGGCAACGAAGTATGATAAGTCGACCGCTAATAAAGATACTACAACTAATAAAGGGAACAGTGGTGGAGGTACACAGGAAAATAAGCCGCCAAAAAGTACAGGGACAAATGTTCCAAACGGTTATTCTCAAAATGACATTCAGTTAATGGCAAACGCTGTATACGGAGAATCCCGTGGTGAGCCGTATTTAGGACAAGTTGCAGTAGCTGCGGTTATTTTAAACCGTGTCACAAGTGCATCATTTCCAAATACTGTTTCAGGAGTAATCTTTGAGCCGAGAGCATTTACAGCAGTAGCAGATGGACAAATATATTTAACGCCAAATGAAAATGCGAAAAAAGCCGTATTAGATGCGATCAATGGATGGGACCCAACTGGGAATGCATTATATTATTTCAACCCAGATACTGCGACAAGTAAATGGATTTGGACTCGTCCACAAATTAAAAAAATTGGTAAGCATATTTTCTGTAAATAGAGCGGAGGTGGAAACATGTTACGAGGTATTATCATCGTATTGTTAACAGTAGGTGTAGTCGGAACAGGGTATTGGGGCTATAAAGAGCATCAAGAGAAAAATGCAGTATTAATTCGAGCGGAAAATAGTTATCAGCGTGCGTTTCATGATTTAGCATATGAAGTTGATTTATTACACGATAAAATTGGAACAACACTGGCGATGAATTCACGTTCCTCATTATCGCCAGCTTTAGTAGATGTATGGCGTTTAACAGCAGAGGCTCGTTCTGATGTAGGACAATTACCTTTAACATTAATGCCATTTAATAAAACGGAAGAGTTCCTTGCGAATATCGGTGATTTTAGTTATCGTGCAGCGGTTCGTGATTTAGAAAAAGATCCGTTAAATGATCAAGAATATAAAACGTTACAAGGTTTATATTCAAATGCAGCAAATATACAAGATGAACTGAGAAAAGTGCAGCATCTTGTATTGAAAAATAATCTTCGCTGGATGGATGTAGAAATGGCTCTTGCGTCAAACCAAGACCCAGCAGATAACACAATTATCGATGGATTAAAGACGGTAGAAAAGAATGTAACCTCATACTCGTCCACAAACTTTGGACCGACTTTTACAAGTGCACAAAAGAATAAAAAAGGCGGATTTGAGGCAAAAGGAAAGGCGATTTCGAAAGAGGAAGCGGAAAAAATCGCGAAATCATTTTTAAACTTAAAAGGGAATGAAAAAGTAGAAGTTGAGAAAAGTGGAAAAGGTGCAAAAGAATCATTCTACAGTGTGAAAATTCAAGATCCAGCAACGAACAATGAGTATTATATGGATATTACTGAAAAAGGCGGATATCCAATTTGGGTAATGAACAACCGAGAAATTAAAGAGCAAAAAATTAGTTTAAATGATGCAGGAAGTAAAGGATTAACATTTTTAAAGGATCACAAGTTTACAAATATGGAGCTGTTTGATAGCTCTCAATATGATAATATCGGTGTGTTTACGTACGTTGCAAGTGAAAATGGAGTGCGTATTTATCCAGAAGCAATCCAAATGAAAATTGCTTTAGATGATGGGTCGATTGTTGGTTTTTCCGCAAAGGAATATTTAGCATCACATCAAAAACGAACGATTCCGAGTGCGAAGCTAACCGCTGCTGAGGCGAGAAAGAAAATTAACCCCGATGTAAAAGTTATGGAAGAACGTAAAGCTGTAGTAGTAAATGACTTGCATAATGAAGTACTTTGTTATGAATATATTGGTACTTTAGGGAAAGATACGTACCAAATTTTTATTAACGCAAATAGCGGTGCAGAAGAAAAAGTGAAGAAGATGCAAGCTGTTGAGAAAATTTATGATTAAACATCAATGATAAAGTGGTGAAAATAATGAAAATCATTATATATATGTTAATGCTTTGTTTCGTTATTACTGGATGTAGCATTGGAAAAAAAGACAATCCTAATGAAAAGCCAGAACAAAAAAATGTCTCGATGAAAAATGTTACGTATACAAATAAATCAAATAAGCCAAATGAAAAAGCAGCTGATCATCTGGCATCTTTAGCTGCAAGTATACCTGGTGTAAACGATGCGACAGCAGTAGTAGTTGGGAAGTATGCTGTTGTAGGTATTGATGTGAAAGCGAAACTTGATCGAACTTGCGTTGAGTCAATTAAGTATTCTGTTGCAGAGAGTTTGAAGAATGACCCAAACGGTGCAAATGCAGTCGTTGTTGCAGATCTCGATACGTATGAACGACTAAAACAAATAGGGAAGCAAATTAAAAAAGGTAAAACTGGTGAAGGTATACTTGATGAATTAGCAGCAATTGTTGGCCGAGTAATGCCGCAAGTTCCAAATGATATGATTGAAAATAGAGAAACGAATCCGATTAAAGATAATGATAAACAATTACCAAAAGATGAAGAACAAGAACTACGAAAAGAACAAGAAGATCAGTCAAATAACCATTTGAAAAAATAGTGAAAACCCCGTACTAAATTGTACGGGGTTTTTCTGTAAGATTAAATATTCAGTTTATTTTCAAGGGAATATATGGTTTAATAATGAGGGGAGGGACAGCCGTTATGATTAAAAAAAGCGCACTCATATTAGGTAGTGTATGCATAGGTTTTAGTATGACAGCGTGTGACCAGAGGAAAGAAGTGAAGAAGAAAACAGCTATGTCTTCTACTATAACGGAAAATAAAAAGCAAGAGACCATTAATATAAATCATTTCTCAAATATTAATGAAGGAATGACTTATTTAGAAGTGAAAGATTTAATCGGTTTTGAAGGGGATTTACTCATAGAAGAAGGGGAAGAACATTCTACACGAATTAAGCAAATTTTTGCTTGGAAAGGAAACGATCCAAAATCATTTGCTAAAATAACATTTTTGGATGGAAAAGTGCATTCTAAAACACAGCAAGGTTTAAGTTAATAACTTGAAGGAATGGGAGAGTTAAGCATGAACATACATACAGGGGAAATACAATTAGTGCCGTATAAGGAGCAATATAAAGAGATAATACAATCATTTACTTTACCAAGTGAATAAGTTCAATTTACGGCGAATCCAGGTGAATTACTGGAGAAAGCGAAAAATGATCGAACGAAAAATGTAGTTGTTATTTTAGACTATAACGGAGTACCTGTCGGTGTATTTATATTACAAACAGGTGATAGGATACAGGAGTTTACAGAAAATAAGGATGCCATACTTCTAACTTCTTTTTCCGTTAATCACAATAAACAAAATAAGGGATATGCTAAAAAATCATTGGCGTTATTACAAGAATTTGTAAAATGTTATTATCCAGTAAAAAATGAAGTGATTCTTGCTGTAAATGAAAAAAACATTCCGGCACAAAAGTTATATGAGAAAGTTGGATTTCAAGATAAAGGGTTTAGAAGAATGGGACCAATTGGACAACAATTCATATTACATTTACCTATAACGAGATAATGAGATAACAAAGCTTACTCTTGAAAAAAATCATGTAGTAAGTTTTTTAATTTGAGATATTTTCCGTACATGATATGTTAGATGTATTAAAGTAAGTATTCGAGAAGCATGAAGGTGCAAAACAATTCGATTGTTAAGCATTTAAATACGTGAGGGGTAATCATATGACAATTTATATTGCACTACTACGGGGAATTAATGTAGGTGGACATAAAGTAATCAAAATGGCAGATTTGAAAATAATGTTTGAATCAATAGGGTTAAAAAGAGTGAAAACATATATTCAAAGTGGAAATGTAGTGTTTGAGTCAGAAGAAGAGATAAGTTTTTTAAAGGAACGAATTGAATGTGAAATTAAGAACGTTTTTGATTTCAATGTTCCAGTCATGTTACGAGCAAATGATGAATTTATTAATATTATTAAAAAGTGTCCTTACGAGACCCATTCGTTATTAGAAGGAGAAAGTGTACATGTGGCCTTTTTAGCTAATCCACTTTCTGAAGAAGACAGTAAGCGGTTACTTATGTACAAAAGTGACATAGAAGATTGCCATATCGAAGGAAGAGTAGTGTATTTATTTTTCAAAAAAAGCATTCGTAATTCTAAACTAATGAACCAGTTTCAAAAATTACATACGCCAGCTACAGTAAGGAACTGGCGGACTGTGAATAAGCTGAAAGCAATAGCAGAAGGTATTTAAACATAAAAAAGTGGTTTTCTGCATTTAGAAAACCACTTTTTTTATTTATATTGTTTGGCGACAATGAGTTCAACAATAGGGAAAATAAGAAAGGAAGAACAGAGTGCAATAAAGAGTGGAAGGTTTTTTACACCATCCAAATTGGAACCCATAGAAAATCCTTCCGAGCAGAGTAATATAAGGAACATAACACCTACAAGCACAAAATACGCGATTTTAAAGCTTTTATATGTAATTTGTTGTCCCATCTCATCTTGACTTTCTTTCGATACTCCGTTTGGATCTCCCCATGTAATATGATTAATTAAATTACTAAGTATTAAAGAAGAAGCGAAAATAGTCCCACCCAAAATTGAACCTTCAGTTATGTATTTGTATGTGCCATGTACAAGTATAGCGATTAAAGATAAAGTTATGATTACAAAAATAATTTTTTTAGTATTCAATATATAATTGCACCTCCACTTTTGTAAAAAACTCTTTACATCCATAGTATAAAATTGGAAAAGTTTTATGTCAAACATTTTTTACATATGAAGTGAATGTTTATGATATTTTGTTTAAAGGATGAAGAAAAAATTACATTACATTTGAATGTAAAAGAATGGGCTCGCATATATTTGGAAGGGATGTCAGATTAATTTAGGGGGTAGTTATGTCTATTCTTTTAAAAGCTGGTGCAGATGCAGGAAATAATGGTTTGAAGTTAATGGTGAAAGGGCAGGAACCTATTTTTATTCCGAGTATTTATTCCTTATATATAGGTGAGTCTACGGGGTTGTTAGATGAGGGTGAAGTTTCATCGTCAGAATTAGAGAATCACATTGATGTGACCATTAGTTCTCCATCGCTAATGTTAAATAATGTACGATACATCGTTGGAGAAAAAGTGATTCAAGATCAATTAAAAGGTACTGAAGTGGAGAAAAAATCAAATAAATCTACTGATGAGTTAATGGTCATTACAATCCTTTCAGGTTTAGCGATAAGTGCTATGCGTCAAAGCCCTACTTCAAGTCATATTAATATTCGTTATGATTTATCTGTTGCTCTTCCAATGCAACTTATTACACAGGAAATTGCTGCTGAAAATGCGAAACGGTATATGGGTAATCACAAGGTCATATTCCATTATCCAAATGGACGCGATGTTACGATTAATGTTTCTATTGAGTTTTGTAAATGTCTACCTGAAGGCGCTTCTGGGACGTGGGGGATTGTATATGATGAGGAAGGAAATGTTGTGAAACATAAAATAGAATGTGAACAAAATCAAGTTTCAGAAATTGATTTTGTAGATAAAACTTTATTGTCTTTTGATATTGGCGCGGGGACAACGGAAGAAGTTGTTTCATTAGGGGTAAATTTCCGTCCGCAATTAAGTAAAGGATTATCGTACGGTGTAAAAGAAACGTTACTACAAATTATTACGAGATGGAATCGGAAATATCCTACAAAAACAATTGATAGCATTACAGAATTTAACCAAATTTATTTAAATGAAAAGCACCCAAGAAATGCATTGTTAGTTGAGGAATCGCAGCCAGCATTTTTAGGTTTAGCAGCACGTGTCGCAACGGATATTATTAACAAAATTGATGATATGAAAGACGATCCATATGTATTTATTTATGGTGGGGGCGCAGTTATTATTAAAAATAGCTTAAAAATGATTTTGAAACAAAAAGGACGCTTGAAAAATGTGATCTTTGTAGATAACCCGTTATTCACCAATGCTCGTGGGTTATTAGTATATACATGCTCGCCAAAATATAGAGAGCATAAGCAAAAAGAGTTAGGGTTTACAAACTTAACGATAAGTTAGTTGGTGGAAGTATGCGATCTAGGCGATATAAACGTGGTGATCGAGTGAAAATTAACATTAATAAATCAGTATCGCCTGAAATGATTGCTTGGCTTAATAAACAATCTAATCCAACTAATTTCTTTTTCTTTGCGGCCCAGCAATTATTTAAACAAGTAGGAGATATTGATGTATCAAAAACCTTGCCAAGTAGCCATGTTTTTTCTTTATATATAGAACCATCATCTCTATTAAAAGTTGAAATGAATCCATTTAAACACGTACCACTAGAAAATAGTAAATCCACCGAAAATGTAAAAAAAAAATCGTGGGAATCTGTTGACCAGTTAGATTGTCCATTTTTTTAAGCATAGAAAAATATAGGTAGAGCCCATCACTATACATACGAATGCAGTGATGGGTTTTTGATATTGTATCGTAATCTTTATAAAGTGAAACTATAATCAGTGGGGGTTTTGTTCATCCCCCACTGATTATTAGTTGAACCAATCGGGCGTTTACGGGCAGTTTATCTCCCACCTAATTTCTTTGCTTCAGCTGAATTTTGAGGTGGGAGTTTTACTGCCCACAAATAGCGGGATAAATAGAAGGGGCAAAACAATTTGTACCCCTTCTAATAGTTGTTCTTATCTTATACAGGATATATGTTCTGAAACTGCTTTAATAATTTTATCCCAGTCATCGGGATGAATCTCGTGCCCTGTACCTTCAAGGGATAATAGCTTTGAGTTCGGAATTTCATCAATAAGTGCGAGTCCATGTTCAAGTGGAAGAGCTGTATCGTCCGTACCATGAATTACTAAAGTAGGTACTAGTAACGACTTTAGTATACCTTCATAAGAATCATCACCTGTAAGGAGGGCGTGATTAAACATACTTAATAGATTGTTAGCACGTTCTATTTCTTGCTTTACTTGTTTTAAAGTTCTTGCTTCATCAAATATACGCTTTGATCCACAGAGTAGACGTGATCCTGTAATTAAATATTTCGCTATAACATCTTTATTTGTCCAATCTAAATTTGCACCATTAGCATGATGTGTCAAAATTCTTTCATCCATTGGAGGCAAATCACGAGTATTGTTATCAGATCCAATAACGCTTGTTGCTAGTAATGTTAAGGTCAAAATTCTTTCTGGGTGTTTTACTGCAGCAATTTGAGCAATCATACCTCCTAATGACATGCCAAAAAGGTGTGCCTTGTCAATATGATACGCATCGAGTACTCCGATTGCATCTTCAGCCATATCTGCTACAGTGTAATTGGAAGTCCCAGGCTCATATGTAACAGAACGCCCAACATCACGGTTATCATAGCGAATGACAAACCTTCCTGTGCTAGCTAACCTTTCACAAAATTCTTCATCCCAATAAACCATTGAACACGTAGCTCCCATAATTAATAATATTGCTGGGTTATTAGGATTTCCAAAGCTTTCTGTACATATATCAATACCGTTTACTTTGAAAACTTGTTCACTCATAGCACACTCTCCGTTTCATTTAAAGGTCATTAATAAATAAAGAGAAATATAACTTTGGGTGTTTCTTAGGCGTAAATTAGATTGTATTTAAGTGAAATAAATGTTTTTTGCACTCATGATGCTTAATTAGTAGAGTAGCATAAATATCACCTCCTAACATATTTATTGTCATCCAAGGCGGAAAATTTTGAAAAATAATTGTTTGTTATTACAATAAACAACAAGGAGGAGAGGAAATGAAAGCAATTGTTATTAATCAATATGGTAGTGTTGAAGCATTACAAGAAAGACAAGTTCCTAAACCAGTTGTTAAATGTAATGAAGTATTAATACGTATACACGCAACATCTGTCAATCCTGTTGATTGGAAAATAAGAAAGGGAGACTTACAAGAAAAGTTGCGATTTTCATTTCCAATTACATTAGGATTAGATGTTGCTGGAATAGTTGAAGAAGTTGGAGAAGATGTGAATCATTTTAAAATAGGAGATAAAGTGTTTACGAAACCTGAAAATACAGGGAAAGGTTCTTATTCTGAATACATTACAGTGAAATCAAATTTAGTAGCGCAAATGCCTAATAATCTTAATTTTGAAGAAGCAGCATCTATACCTCTTGCAGGACTTACAGCTTGGCAAAGTCTTGTCGATTATGCACAAATAAAAGAAAATGACCGAGTATTAATTCATGCTGGAGCGGGCGGAGTAGGGAGTTTTGCAATTCAAATCGCAAAATCATTTGGGGCTTTTGTCGCAACAACTGCAAGTAGTAAAAATGAAGAGTTTTTAAAGTCTTTAGGTGCTGACCTTGTTATTGATTATAAAAAAGATAAATTTGAAGAGCTACTATCAGATTATGATATTGTGTTAGATACAATCGGCGGAGAAGTACAAGAAAAAAGTTTTCAAATTATTAAATCTGGTGGTGTTCTAGTTTCTATCGTTCATGAACCACTTCATGAAGTAAAGGGTATAAGATCAGGATTTTTATGGTTAAAACCAAGTGGAAAGCAATTAGACGAATTAACTAGTTTGATCCAAGCTGAAAAAATCAAACCAATCATTAGTAAAGTTGTGCCGTTTAATGAAAAAGGCGTTAGAGAAGCTCATATTTTGAGTGAAAGTCAGCATACTAGAGGGAAAATTGTAATTACGATGGAATGATATTTACATAAATATACGAGTGGTGACTTAAAAAAATTGTCACCACTCATATAAACTACAATTTTTGCATGACAAAAGTAATCGCATTCGTATTTAATTGAATGTGTGTACCGTTTCGTACAATATTATACGCTAAATTTTTTATTTCAACTTTTACTTCTTGCCATTCGGTATAAACGCCTTTTAGTGTCCGTATCATTTCTTCCATAGAAAGGTTAATTTCAATTAAAGCATCTAATTCTTGATTCGTTTCCAAGTCAATTTCTTGAATGTTAGAGTTAACTATTAAACAATTGATACCACCACTCTTTGTCCCATTTTTCATAGAGTGAAGCACTTTTTTAAAATCGTCTATTGATCTGACATGTTCTAAACTTGATACTGCAACGATGTAGTCATAAGTATTAGGAGCAATATAGTAGTTTTCAATTGCTGCTTGTTCCGTTTTTATGTATTCAAATACACCATATTCTTTGCTATAAACTTGTAACTTCATTAAAGCCGAATCAAGTAGATCAATACAAGTAACAGTGCCGCCACTATTCATAATTTTTTGTGCAATCGGGATACTGTTTCTACCGACACCAGAGCCAAGGTCCAGTATTTGTAGGTCTTTCTGTTCTTCAAGATAGTTCAGCATGTCCATAACTGTTTTAACAGGTTTATAAAGCCAAGATCCCACTTCGAATAATTTATATTGTTCATAGCAAAGATCGTGATACTTTTTCTCTTCTTGTCTTATGTAATCGATTCTGTTCATAGTGTTTCAGCTCCAATAGTTTCATGGCGAAATGAATAGGTTGGACAACATTTAACATTCATTTGAATTCGAAATATACCACCAGCATGTGGGTACAGTTTTAATTCCGCATCCGTCATTCTTGTTCTGGCTGTTGTGATATATAAATCGGTCAAATTAGATCCTCCAAATGTACACGACGTTACATATAAAGCAGGAATCGGAATACTTAAAATCTGTTTTCCAGTAAAGGGATTCCATCTAGTAATCTTCGAGCCTCCCCAATGTGTAATCCATAAACAACCTTCTACATCAATTGTCATACCATCGGGTATACCTTCATTTTCAGGGAAGATGATAACATCTGTTGGATTGCTAATTACACCAGTATGTATATCATAATGAAAACGGACTACTTTTTTGGTAGGTGTATCAATAAAATAAAGGTATGTATCGTCAGGAGACCATGCTATGCCGTTTGATGTATTTACATGTGCAACTTTTTTATCTACGTTGAAATTATTGTTTAAACAATACAAGGAACCAGCAGCATTAATACCGTATAAGTCTGTAGTGCCTGCCCAAAAGCGGCCAGCCGGATCGCATTTTCCATCGTTAAAGCGGTTTTCTAATAAATCTGGTTCAGGGTCATAAATATGTGTAAGTATTTTTGTGTCAAGATTAAGAGAATAAAAGCCTTGTTCCATTGCTACTAAAACTTCATCGTTCGTATATGGAACAACACAACCGATTTGTTGGTCGAGAGTGATCACTCGGTTTGTTTTTTTAACAGGATTATAAAGACATAATTTTTTCCCGATAATATCAACCCAGTATAATAATTGTTTCTTCTCATCCCAGCAAGGACCTTCCCCTAAATTCGCCTTAGCATCAACGACTAATTCTATATTTCCGTGCAATATGTTTCACCTCTATTCATTAAAGCTATATATAAAGTTCGATAAGAAGAGAGGTAAACCTTTCACTGAAATGAAATTAAGATTTCCAGTGTAAGAAAAGAGGGCCTTATCAAGTAATTCGAAAATAGCGTATAGCCATGGGTAGGAAAATGCATATGATGTTTTATGAAATTGTCTATTTTTCATGTAAAAATGTATTTCGCGTATACGAAGGAAGCGGAAAATATAGGGAATTCAAGAGAGATCCGGAGGGGAAATATTGTTGTGATGAATGTAGTCATAAAATTCAACTGGAAGCGATAAAACATTTTTTTAGATAGTTATATGCTATTTGTTTTCGTTCAGAAAAATTTGACAAAGTATTTGTTATAAATTATCATATGTAAAAATCAATATTCAAAATGGCATTGAAGAGAAGAGTAGTTAAGAATGAATACATACAGAGAGCTCCGGTAGCTGAGAAGGAGAGGTGAAAATCTTAATGAAAAAAGACTTAGAGCTGCGCAAGGAACTAATTCATTTAGGGATGGTGCGACGGGTTCTCCCGTTATAGAGATAGGGTATAAGCATGTTTTGCCGTACCTGAAGAGGTTAATATGGTGACGTATTAACAAACTGAGGTGGTACCGCGAAGTTAATAACTCTCGTCCTCAAGATGAATAATCTTGGGGGTGGGAGTTTTTTTATTGCATAAAACTGAAAATGTGAAAACAAAAATACAATTGAGGTGAGTAACATATGCATTGGGCGTATGAAGTAGCACATGAATTGATTAGAAAAAATCCAAACAAAGAAACCTTTGTTTGTGCATCTGGAATTAGTCCATCTGGTTCTGTTCATATAGGGAATTTCCGTGAAATATTAACGACTTATTTTGTTGTAAGGGCGCTTCAAGATTTAGGGAAGAAGACTCGTTTTATCTTTTCGTGGGATGATTACGACAGGTTTAGAAAAGTTCCCAAAAATATTGATTTATCTTTTGCACAATACATTGGTATGCCGTACTGTGATATTCCTGATCCGCATGGGTGTCATAACTCATATGCAGAGCATTTTGAAAAAGAGTTTGAGAAATCGCTACAAGCATTTGGGATTGAAGTGGAATTCATATATCAACATGCTGAATATAGAAGCGGAAGGTATAACGAAAACATATTAGAGTCTTTGTATAAAAGAACAGAAATATATGATATTTTAATGGGTTTTAAAACAGGAATACACCGAGAAGAAGATAGAGAAAACTTTTATCCCGTTACGTTATATTGTGAGAGCTGCGGGAAAGATGCAACAACTATTACCCATTTTGATGAAGTATTAAAAACAGTTCGGTATGACTGTGAATGTGGAAATCAAAATAAATTATCCGTATTAAATACAAGTCAAATGAAACTGAATTGGAAAATCGATTGGCCGATGAGATGGATGATAGAGGATGTTATTTTCGAACCGGGCGGAAGAGATCATTCATCGGAAACCGGTAGTTATAATGTATCAAAAGAAATTGCAAGGAAAATATTCAATTGTGAAGCCCCTCAATACGTTGCTTATGATTTTATTGGAATTAAAGGGCATCATGAAAAAATGTCCAGTTCTTCAGGGAATAGTATTACACCTAGCGACTTATTAAAAGTGTATGTACCAGAAGTAATTCTTTTTATGTTTGCAAAATATAGGCCCGGCGCAGCTTTTCACATTGGACTTGATGAAGATGTAATTCGCAATTATACAGAGTATGAGAGATTGAAGGATAGTTATGAAAATAAAACACTCAAAAATGAAGATTTATTTGATGCAATTAAACTTTCTAGACTAGATAGCCGATTTAAAGAATATCCAAAGTTTAATCAAGTAGCAGGAACTTTACCGTTATTAAATTTTGATTCATCTATTTTACAAGATATATTAGAGAAAATAGATAGGAGCTATGCATTACCTGAAATGATAGCGATAAGTAATCGTGCTGAGTATTGGATAAGAAACTTTCAATCTAAAAAATTAATTGCGGTAAATAAAGAGAAAAATACGGAGTTTTATAACACATTGGATGAAAGGCAGAAAAAATGGCTAGTAGAAGTTTGTAAAATACTTCGTTCTAATAACGATCATTCTAAACTAATGGAGCAATTGTATACGATTTGTCATCATGAAAATAAAAAAATAATGAAAGAAAATCAAAAACAATTATTTACCATTATTTATAGGCTCGTTATGAATCAATCAAGTGGTCCACGTATACCGTTATTAATACATGTGGTAGGCATCAGAAGATTCATCACATTATTAGATTTCTAAACTACAGTAAAACAACGCAAGTACTCAAAAAAATAAGTACTTGCGTTGTTTAAGTTTAGTTATCTTGAATACATTTTCGGACATTCATCACCACGTGGTTCATAAAAACAATGGCTTTTAAATTGTCCTGCAAACGGCTGGTTATACCATTCGGGTGGACAAGCTCCAACTGGACGAAAATACCAAAGAGCCCATCGTGCTGGCCAGCGCCATTCACCTTGTAAAACTTTTCTTGCGATTTCTTTTTCTGATTCACGGGCACGTTGATAAAAGTAACCGTATTGAACAGCTTCGAATCCGCCAGGGCTTTGATATACTGCATCACGCACAGATCGAAGCTCTTTAAAATCTAAACAATCACAAAACACACGATTTACGACAACGCAGCCAACAAGTTGTTCACCTTGTCGGCCTTCACCCTCAGCTTCAGCACGGATTAAACGTGCTAATAAATCAACGTCACTTTCGTTGTATGGAATAAGGGGCATTGTAATACCACCTTTCTTTACCTGTTATAGTAAAGAGTGTATGTTTCAAAATGAGCTAAGTGCATTTTTCTTGAAAATAACTACTAATTTTAAAAAGGAGCTTATACAGATAAAAGCTAACTATTATATAGAAGATAAAAACGAAAAAGGAGAGGTATTATGCATCGTATTCATAAAGAACATATCATTTACGCAATGTCACCAGAAAATAATCCATGTATTGAAGTAGAAATTGGGAGCCGTCTTGTATTTGAAACATATGATTGCTTTGAAAATCAAATTGATTCTGAAGATGTTGTGTTTCAAGAGTTAGATTGGAATCGAATTAATCCAGCAACTGGACCTGTATATATTAAAGGTGCAGAACCTGGCGATATTTTAGTCGTAATGATTGAAAAAATTAAAATTGCAGGGCAAGGCGTTTTAACGACAGGTGCGAACCTTGGTGTAATGGGTGATAAGTTAAATGAAAATATAGTGAAAATTGTCCCAATACATAATGGACATGTTTCATTTTCAAAAGAACTGCAAATTCCGATTAATCCAATGATTGGTGTGATTGGTACTGCACCGAAAGAAGAGAGTATTTCATGTGGCACACCGCATGATCATGGCGGGAATATGGATTGTAAAGAGATTAAAGAAGGAACAACGTTATTATTACCTGTAAATGTTCCTGGTGCTCTTTTAGCATTAGGTGATTTACACGCTGCGATGGGTGATGGTGAAATTGGTGTTAGTGGAGTAGAGGTTGCTGGTGAGGTAACTGTAACTGTTCAAATTATAAAAGAAAAGAAATGGCCACTACCGATGGCGATCCAAAAAGAAAAAATAATGACAATTGCTTCAGAGAAATTGTTAGATAATGCAGCGAATCGTGCTGTACGTAATATGGTGACATTTTTACATGAAGAATTAGAAATGTCTAAAGCTGATGCAACTCTTTTATTATCAGCAGCAGGTAATTTAAAAGTATGCCAAGTTGTGGATCCACTGAAAACAGCGCGGATGGAACTAGGAAGGGAATATGTGGAGAAGTTAGGGTTTTCTCTAAGTCAATTTCATATTAAATAAAAAAAATAGAAAAAGGATACTTTTGTATAAAAGTATTCTTTTTCTATTTTACGGATTTTGTGAAAAGAGGTAGTATTTATTTATATAAGTATATTTGAGATTGTGGATCAAAAAGGAGTTCAGAAATGGTTAAAATTATGATTGTAGAAGATGATATGAAAATTGCGGAGCTATTATCAACTTATGTTGCGAAATACGGTTACCAAGGAATTGTTATATCGGATTTTCAAAATGTGTTAGACATATTTTTAGAAGAACAACCAGAGCTAGTTTTATTAGATATTAATTTACCAAGCTTTGACGGTTACTATTGGTGTCGTCAAATTCGTGCGGTTTCCACATGTCCAATTTTATTTATCTCGGCCCGTGAAGGTACGATGGATCAAGTTATGGCGTTAGAAAATGGTGGCGATGATTTTATTCCGAAGCCTTTTCATTATGAAGTTGTAATGGCAAAAATTCGTAGTCATTTAAGACGTGCTTACGGAGACTATGCACCGAAACTAGAAGAACGAATGGTTGAGCAACAAGGTCTTTGTTTATATCCAGAAAGACTTGTGTTAAAACTTAGGGGTCAAGAGATTGATATAACGAGAAACGAAGCTATTTTATTAGAGACGCTAATGAAAAATTATCCACGTGTTGTGAGTAGAGAAGTATTATTAAATAAATTATGGGATAGTGAATCCTATGTTGATGACAATACATTAAGTGTAAATACCACACGTGTGCGTAAAAAGTTAAAAACGTTACAAATTGAAGGAGCAATTGAAACGATTCGTAGTGTTGGATATAGGTTGCATATTACTTGGGATACTGGTATGGAAAAATGATAAAGCTGTTTATACGTGATCATATACCACTCATTTGTTTTACAGCGATCCAACTACTAGCCATATTCCTAGTTTATTGGTTTGATGGGCATAATCATATTTCAACGGCATTATATGCAATGTTTTTAGGTGCTTTTTTTATGGTAAGTTATTTAGTTTTTCGTTATTTTACACATCGTTCTTTTTATGAACGTTTAGCAAATCCATTGCAGTCTTTGGATGAATCTGTTCAAAAATCTGATTTTGCAGTTTTATCTACTGCACTTCAAGATCTGCTTGATGCACAATATCGTCATTATCAAAATCAGCTGCAATTACAAGAGAGAAAAAATAATGATCATTTAACCTTTATGAATCAGTGGATTCATCAAATGAAAACACCTCTATCTGTAATAGAATTAATTACACAGGATGAAGTGGATTCACGTTTTGAAAGTATTAATGAGGAAACAGATCGGTTGAAAAAGGGATTAGAGATGGCATTATATGTCGCACGTTTAGAAGCATTCACACAAGATTTTTATGTAGAAAGAGTACAACTACATAAAGTAGTAAATGATTCCGTGCATGAACATAAACGCTTCTTTATCCGGAATTTTGTATATCCAGAGCTTGAAATTGATAAAGGTATTACTGTAGAAAGTGATGCGAAATGGTTGCAATTTTTAATTGGACAAATTATATCGAATGCGATTAAATACTCATCAGGTAGTAGAGAAAAGATTAAAGTGAAAGCATGTAGGGAAGGTAATACAGTTGTACTTGAAATTATTGATAGTGGCGTAGGGATACCGAAGCAAGATTTGCCAAGAGTATTTAAACCTTTCTTTACAGGAGAAAATGGTAGAGATTTTAAAGAATCAACTGGAATGGGGCTATATCTTGTATATGAAATTACAAAACAATTAGGACATAGTGTAGAAATCCATTCAGAAGTTGATAAAGGTACCGTTGTACGAATTAAATTTTGTAATGTGTAAAAAGTAAACAAGGCTAAAAAACTTTTGAGATAAGTTTTTTAGCCTTGTTTTGTACCCTTGATAAAATTGGAGAATGAAATATTATATACGTAAGAGAAGCAAAACGAATCCGATAAGAATAAATGAAATACTACATACATAAACGCTTTTTAATAATAAAATAGAATCCTTTATAAGTTGCGAATGATAGGGGGCTTGAAATGGATATTCGGAAAATGAGATATTTTATAACGGTGGCAGAAGAATTAAACTTTAGCCGTGCAGCAGAACGTCTTATGATGGCACAACCACCTTTAAGTCAAGAAATTCGTAAATTAGAAGAAGAATTAGGAGTTCAACTTTTTCATCGAACGAAAAGGATGGTTGAACTTACCGATGCTGGAAAAATATTTCTAGAAGGTGCACGACAAACGTTACTTCAAGTAGATAGAACCATTAAAGAAACACAGCTTGCGAATGAAGGGAAGATAGGACATTTAATAATCGGTTTTGTCGATTCTACAGAAACCGTTATAAATGTATTAAAAAAATTTCGAGAACGGTTCCCCAGAATCCAGCTCATATTACGCGAAATGACAACAGATCAACAAATAAAAGCGCTCTATGAAAAACAAATTCATATTGGATTTATTCGTTCCAAGCAGAATAATGAAATATTAACTTCCGAAGTTTGTTCTGTAGAATATTTAAAACTGGTTTTGCATGAAGAGCACCCTTTCGTTTCGTTACGTAAAATTCCAATCAAATCATTAGTGGATGAACCATTTATTTTATTTCCACGTCATTTTGGTACAAATTTTTACGATTTAATTATTAGTTACTTTTGGGAACATGGAGTAAGTTTAAATATTGTTCAAGAAGCGATTCAAATGCAAACGATTGTGAATTTAGTTGCAGCAGGAATGGGGATTTCTGTCGTTCCATCATCAGTGGAAAGTTATAAAAAATCGGGAGTCATATATAAAGAAATTCAAGAAAATACCCCGAAAATAAATTTATATGTTGGATGGAGACTAGATGAAAAGTCTGTTGTGTTAGAGAACTTTTTAACAGTTATTAGAGAGGTTTATACGACTTCACAATGTGAATTTAAAAGATAAAAGCCCATCTTTATAGGATGGGCAGTGTGGATTTGGAAAGGAAAGCTTCTTTATAGGGAGAATTCACTGATGTTTCAACCTGTTTTGCTCGGATCATACTCAATGAAACCTTTTAGTACACTATCAATCTGATCCATAATTTCAGGTTGCAATTTAACACTAGAAGCAATTACGTTTTCTCTTATTTGCTCCGGATTTGAAGCACCGATAATCGCGGAGGAAACAGCTGGATTTTGTAGTACCCAAGCAACAGCGAGTTGAGATAAGGTAAGATTAGTTTCGTGCGCGATGGGATTAAGTTTCTGAATTGCAGTGAGTACATCATCACTCATCCAACGTTGCACGAGTTTTTGGAAAAATGGTTTACCAGCATCAGAGTTAGCACGGGATTGATTCGGCAAGGGTTTACCAGGTTGATATTTTCCTGTGAGAATACCTTGTGCAAGGGGAGACCAAACAACTTGACCAAGTCCCTCACGTTGACATGTTGGTATTACATCAGTTTCAATAACTCGCCACAACATCGAATATTGAGGTTGGCTAGCGATAAGTGGAATGTTCAATTCTCGTGCAAGTGCTGCACCGCGGGTAATTTGTTCTGATGTCCACTCACTTACGCCTAAGTAAAGGACTTTACCTTGTCTTACAAGATCACCAAAAGCTAACATCGTTTCTTCAAGGGGAGTTGTTGTATCAAATCTATGTGCATAATAGACATCAATGTAGTCTGTCTGCAACCGTTTTAATGATGCATTACAATTTTCTATAATATGTTTTCGCGATAATCCACGATCATTTTTTCCAGTTCCAGTCGGATGACATACTTTTGTACATAGTTCTATACTTTCTCGGCGTATACCTTTTAAAGATCGGCCAAGTACTTCCTCGGCTATCGTGTCCGAATAAACATCAGCAGTATCGAACGTTGTAATTCCTACATCTAGTGCGGCTTTCACGCAATCATTTGCAGTATCTTCGTTTACTTTTCCACCATGGTTTATCCAGTTCCCATATGCAATCTTACTTACTGTTAATCCACTGTTTCCTAGTTTGCTAAATTCCATTGTAGAATGCCCCCTTAAAAATGATATCTTTATTATAAGAACTGAAATTCAATATGTATAATATATAATTGATGATAAATTTATATAAAAATTATATAAGGAGGAGTATATAGAAGTTTATAGATAGGGAAATCTAAAGCAAGAAGAACATGAAATTGTAGTTTGTGTTTTATTGATATGAAGTGCAAAGAGGGAAAAGTTTTTTTGCAGTACATATAATAATATTTACGTATACAATACCACTATGGTATAATATGGTTACTAATGACGGAAAGGAATGATGGGTGGACGATGATTAACTAATCTTATTTTTAAATGTTGAAATTAAATAAATTTCAATTTGTAAAAAATAGGATTAGTCTGCCCGATTCCATTCAACGGTATTGCTATTTGATTTGCGTAATAGCTTATTTGGGTATAAATAATGTAACGACTAATCCTGCCAAAATTACTTTGGGAGGATTTTTTTGTTCTCCCTTAATGAAAGGGATCGGTAATATGAAAGAACTTTTAAAATTAAATGATGTTTATGTTGAAATAATGGAAAATACTTTGTTAGAGAAAATGAATGTTACAGTAAAACAAGGGGATGTTATCGGATTAATTGGTAAAAATGGTGCCGGTAAATCAACGTTGCTTCAATTAATAAATGGGAAGATTGAGCCATCAAAAGGTACTGTTGAATGGCAGAAAATGGATGTGACAACAGCATATGTTGAACAAGAAATAGAATCCTTTATTAGTAATGATGTGATTGCAAAAGAAGCAGAACTTCTTGCGAAATGGGGCGTGCCAACGAACGATTTTCTTACGTTAAGTGGTGGTGAAAAGCTGAAAGTTCGACTAGCTAAAGGATTTGCTGAAAATCCTAATGTCTTAATATTAGACGAACCGACAAATCATTTAGATGAGATGAGTACGGAATTTCTCATTAAACAAATAAAAAATATGAAAGGTACCGTTATCGTCGTATCGCATGATCGATATTTTTTAGATGTTGTCGCAACAAAAATATGGTCAATTGAGGATAAAAAATTAATCGACCATAGCGGGAACTATACAAGTTATATGAAAGTTCGTGAGCAAAAAAGATTGACGCAGCAGCGTGAATATGAAAAACAACAAAAACGTATTGAACTTGTAGAATCACAAATAAAAGAATTAAGTTCATGGTCACAAAAAGCGCATGCACAGTCTACAAAACAAGAAGGTTTTAAAGAGTTTTATCGTGTAAAAGCGAAGCGAACGGATGCACAAGTTAAGTCAAAACGAAAACGTCTTGAAAAAGAGCTTGAAAAATCGAAAGTAGAACGAGTTAAAGAAGAGTATGCTGTTGAATTTTCTATTCAAGCGAATAAAAAAGTAGGAAAACGCTTTTTAGAAGTGAAACAATTGAGGAAAGGATTTAATAAACAAATATTATTTGAAAACGTTAATTTTACAATCCAGCACGGTGAGAAAGTTGCGATTATTGGACCAAACGGTTGCGGGAAAACAACCTTATTGAAGATGATTATGGGAACAGAAATGGCTAAAGGGGATATATGGATTTCACCATCTGCAAACATCGGTTATTTAACACAAGAAGTATTTGATTTACCACTTGATAAAACACCAGAAGATTTATTTTTTAAAGAGACGTTTGAAGAAAGAGGAAAAGTCCAAAATTTAATGAAACATTTAGGATTCCAAGCTTCTCAATGGAAAGAGCCGATTGAACATATGAGCATGGGTGAACGAGTAAAATGTAAGCTAATGGCTTATATTTTGGATGAAAAAGATGTGCTTATTTTAGATGAACCGACGAATCACCTTGATCTTCCTTCGCGTGAACAGCTTGAAAATACATTAGCGGAGTATAATGGAACACTAGTTATAGTTTCTCACGATCGATATTTTCTAGAGAAAACAACTAACACGAAACTTGTGTTTTCAAATAATACGATACAAAAGCAGCTAGAGAAACCTATTAAAACAAGAGATGAAATTGAAGAGATTCGTTTAACGTTAGAAACAGAAAGACAAGAAGTATTAGGGAAATTAAGCTTTTTAACTTCTAAAGACAAAGAATATAAAGAACTCGATGAACGGTTTATAGAACTTACGAAGCAGATTAAGGCGCTTTAACGTAAGTAAGGGGGATTAAAATGGAAGAAAAGAGTTTGACTAATATATTTAGAATAGATTGTGGAGATATATACCTACAAGAGTTTACGGTCAAAGATGCAGAGAGTATTTATAAAATATCAAATCAACCAGAAATAGAAAAGTTTTTACCCGACTGGAAATCAACGAAAGAACAGAGGGTTAATTGGATTATCAATGATGAAATACCAGCAAATAGATTGTTTCTTAATGTCGTGAAAAATACGTCTAACATAGAGGGTCATTCTTTACAGCTAGGAATATTTATTAAAGATACAAATGAATGTATCGGATGGTGTTGCACAGGTATTAAAGAAGAACTCCCTTCACCAAATAGAGAAATAATGTATGCTATTTCAAGCGAGTATCAAAGCAATGGTTACGCTACGAAAGCGACTAAAGGGTTAATTGATTATTTGTTTAAAAATACAAATGTAGATGTCCTCAACGCAATTGCTTTAATTAACAACGTACCATCAAATAAAGTTATTGAAAAATGTGGATTTACTTATTTGAGCCAACAGACGATAGAAAACCAACTATATAATCATTATTCATTGAGCAAATCAGAGTGGATAAAAAATATTGCTCTTTAAAAGAATCTATAATGGAATGTAAAAAAGCTTAGAGCTAAAACTCTAAGCTTTTTTACATTCCATTATACCTGTTACCATATCAAAGAGACAATTTGGATGGCTTCTTGCCGGATTTTCTCATCAAAAAAACAAGGGGATTAAGCTGTACATGCGATAATCATTTTATAAAAAATCATATATGAAAAGGGGTTTGGATAATTTTGTCGAATGCATTTGTCTATGAAAACACCACTTTCTTACTCAAATTATCCTAAAAATGAATCATTTTGAGCTCAAATAGAAGAACGAACGGCAAAAGTGAAGGTGAGCGAAGTTTTGCATATAAAACTTACGGTTGAGTGTTAGTGGATTAAAAGTTTTAAGTTATGAAATAGATTAAATGAGGGAGGGGAACGCATATCATAATTTGGTTTCGTCAATTGCGACAGATAAGTATGGATTTTTCAGAATGGACTCCTTTTATTAAGAATAATTGGTATCAAAAGCATTATATGAAGTTTGTATATCTACTTCAAATAATCATTTTTCTGATACCAAATTACTTTGGAGTAGGTTTCACTCATATTAATATATTGTATCTAATCATAATAGGTATCTTTGTCTTCATCATTCACGAATGTCTACACATTTTGGTCATAAGTAACAAAGGTGATATTAGCTTAACATGTAGTGGAATATTTTTTTGGCTAAATACAAATGCAACCCTATCCAAAGCGAGATTTTGGGTCTTTATGAGCTTACCCATAATTGTATTATCGGTAGCCCCTGCATTTATGTCGTTCTATGTATCAGGAAATATTAAATCAATCATATTATTTGTATGTTGGATAAACGCAATAATTTCCGCATCAGATATTTACAATTCATTTTTAATTGCAATGAAACCGAAGAACTCAGTATTTTGCAGAGGATATTATCAAGTGAAATAGTATTAAAAGTATTATTTAATTATATTTCAATTTAAGAAATTAGTTAAAAATATAATATTTGAAAGTAAAAAGACCGATAATACAATCGGTCTTTTTTCATTAATATAATAAAGATTAGAAATAAATAGCATAGTATTTCATACTACCCTGCGAATATTATAAGATAGATATAAATTGATTATAGTTTCAAAGTAGATTTATTATCAGTTTTTTTAGAAATCTTACAAGCGTGTAAGATAAATGAAAGATGAATCAATATGTGCTATAAGACAATTCATTTACACTATATTGTGAGAAGTGCAAATGAAGGGAGAATATAAATGGAAATTCTACATGCAAAAAGTATTAGTAAAGTATATAAAGGGAAAGTACCTTTTAAAGCATTGGTAGATATTGATTTATCAATTCAAGAAGGTGAATTTATAGGGATTATGGGGCCATCAGGGAGCGGGAAAACAACGTTATTAAATATGGTATCTACTATCGACTCTCCAACATCGGGAGAAATATTAATAAATGGTACAAATCCATTCCAGTTGACATCAGATAATTTGGCTTTATTCCGTAGGAAACAATTAGGATTTGTTTTTCAATCATTTAATTTACTTAGCACACTTACAGTAAAGGAAAATATCGTATTGCCGATGACATTAGATGGTGTTTCTGTACAAGAAATGAACGAACGAGTTGAAGAAATTGCAGAGAAATTAAATATTACAGATATATTGAGTAAAAGAACTTTTGAAATTTCAGGGGGGCAAGCTCAAAGAACAGCAATTGCTCGTGCAATTGTTCATAAGCCGCAATTATTACTTGCAGATGAACCAACAGGGAATTTAGACTCTAAATCTTCAAATGATGTAATGGAGATGCTAGATACTTTAAATAAAGAAGAAAAAGCTACGATGATGTTAGTTACACATGATCCGTATGCAGCGAGTTTTTGCAGCAGAGTCATATTT
The DNA here is from genome assembly GCF_038007445.1 of Bacillus sp. FSL P2-0099. Lineage (NCBI taxonomy): Bacteria > Bacillati > Bacillota > Bacilli > Caryophanales > Bacillaceae > Bacillus > Bacillus sp. FSL P2-0099. The sequence continues at coordinate 2,711,312 of NZ_JBBOXE010000001.1, read as the reverse complement.
ATTAAAGATGGTCAACTATATAACGAAATTTATTGTGGTGAAAGTAGGCAAGCATTTTATCAAAAGATTATGGATGTCCTTTCTTTGTTAGGAGGGAAAAGGCATGACTTTTCGTCAGTTCGCATTTAATAATATTTTTCGCAATAAGCGTACATATGCAGCTCATTTTTTAAGTAGTGCATTTTCTATTATGATTTTCTTTACGTATGCTCTTTTATTATTTCATCCTGATTTACAAGGTGAGCTGAAATCGACAAGTGCAACAATAAGTGCATTTGGTACATTGGGATTTTCAGTTTCGCAAGGCTTGATTTTTGTATTTTCATTTTTCTTCATTCTATATTCAGTTAGTTCATTTTTAAAAACGCGCAAGAAAGAATTTGGGATATTAATGATGCAAGGTATGTCAATGAGACAGCTTAAGAAATTATTATTAATTGAAAATATGTTGATTGGACTTGGCTCAATTTGTATAGGAATTCTCATTGGACTCATATTTTCTAAACTAGTTTTATTGATAAGCGCAAGTGTATTAATGATTAGTAATGGTTTGCCTTTTTATATACCAGTGCAGGCCGTATTATTAACAGTTATCACATTTCTTTTATTATTTTTAATTGTTTCGCTCGTTACATTTAAAATGATAAAAGTAACAGAACTTGTGGAACTTATACAAGCAGAGGAAAAGCCAAAGCCAGAACCGAAAGCATCAATTTTATTATCGCTACTTTCTTTAATTAGTATAGGGTATGGATATTTTTCAGTATTTCGCTTTATCCCAAGTACTAATTTTATTACGCTTGGAATAGGGGTGCTCCTAGTAATTATAGGAACGTACTTTTTATATACACAGTGTAGCGTTTATATATTGCACCTTGCGAAAAGGAGAGAATCTTTCTTTTTAAAGAGAACAAATATATTAACATTTTCTGAATTAATTTACCGTATGAAAGATAATGCAACGATGTTTTTTATAGTATCTATTGTTTCAGCAGTTGCATTTACAGCGATTGGTACAACAGCTGCAATTGGAAATAGGGATTTGGTAAGGATGACAAATCCCTATACATTTTTGTATGGAAGTTTTGAAAACGACAAAGTATTAAATAAAAATCTTTCTATTATAAAAAAACACCTTTCTGATGCTAATATTCCGTATCGAATGGCTTCATCTTCATATATATACACGGAAAATGGTGTAGATGTAATGAAGTTAAGTGAATATAACGATCTTGCTAAAGCACTAGGATATCAACAAGAAACAATAGAAAAAGAAGATGAAATTTTATTAATTCCTGGAGTCGTATCACAAAAACAAGAATTTAAAAATGGCGAGTATAAAAAGAATATAGAAGTCATTCAAGGAGATTGGACAAAGACATTTCATGTGAAAAAAGCTGTAGAAAATTTAGTTTTACCACATGATTCTAGAACTATTTATATCGCTGTTAAAGATCAGGTATATGATGGAATCCCTCTTACTAGTGACCCAGTTAATAAAGACATTCCATATCGTACTTACGGATTTGTTGTAGACGATTGGATGAAAACGAAGGGAATTTCAAACGACTTAATTAGTAGATTTGAGAAAGATACTAGAGTAGGTAATTTTCAATTTCGGGCTTTAACTATAGATTTGTTAAGTGCAAAGCAAACGAATGGATTATTACTTATGGCAAGTGTTTTAGTCGGAATCGTCTTCTTCACATTCGCTGCTAGTTTTATTTATTTCCGATTATATACTGATTTAGATCGCGATCAACAGCAATATAAAATGATTTCGAAAATGGGATTAAGTAAACGAGAATTAAAAAAAATTGTAACGAGACAGTTATTATTAATGTTCTTCTTACCGATTGTTGTTGCAGTGATTCATACTGTAGTCGCTTATACGGCATTACAGCAATTAGTCGATTTTTCTATAATTAATAGCTCTATCGTTATTTTAATTTCATTTATATGTATACAAGTATTATATTTCTTTATAACCCGTTGGCGTTACCTGCAAAAGCTTTATAAGGTTATGGAGCAATAGAGTTTATTAGCTTGTAAGACTACATTAAAGTATGTGGAAAAAATGAACTGTATGATGAAAGGAAACGCGATGAAAAGAACTTTAACTATTTTTATGTTAACGATACTACTATTAATAAGTTTTAGTGCATGTTCTAAAAAGGAGAATCCATTTCCTGCAAACGGTTTATTAATCATTGGAAATGAAAATAAAATTTCACCAATTATTAATCGTTATCAAGAAATTACGAAAGAAAATGAAGTGTTTTCTGTGAAAACAGGTACTTATGGAAACGGACAGGTATTAATTTTAAATGAGTCTACAGGACAAGCATTGATTAAAGCTAAAGTTTTCCGTAAACGAGATAATGGCTCCAATTTTATGCCTGTAAATACGTTACCGAAATTCCCAAAAGAGGGTTCTCTACTGTTTGCACAAGAAGACGAAAAGACTTTGAAAAGTATTAAATTAGAAGGAAAAGAGGTCCCTGTCATATACAATAGTGACGCTTGGATAGGTAACAAGCGTAATTATCCAACGCAATGGTATGTGATTGTATCCAAAAATAATATATATAAGGAAATAAAAGCAAATGAAACAAAAATGCATCTTCTTCAATTAAAAAAATCTTTAGGTGACGAAAAACCTAAAATGTCGACAGATAATACATTGGTTAATGAAAATGTAAAAGTAAGAAAGCTAATTAAAGATTTTGAGGGAGAAGTATCAGTTCAGTTTTTAACGATTGAAGAAAAATCTTAAAAAAGAGTTCAAGGTTGATAAAGTTTCTATCAACCTTGAACTCTTTTTAGTTATAGACCCTTCAGATAACATAGTTTACATGACTTCATTTAATCGAGTCTCGCTCGTTTCTTCAATCGCATTTGAATGTTGAACCGAACCATTTTGAGATTCCTTTTCTTTACGAAATTTCTGTAACATTTCTAAAATCATCCATAAAGGTACACCTTTGTCTTTTAGCATTTTCCATAAGTCTAATTCGCTAAATTTATGATCCGCTTGTTTCATTTCTTGTTCAGGTGTACGAATATCAAATTTGATTAGATCATTAGATTTCTTATCTTCATGCTTAGTAGAAGAGATAGTATTATGCTCAAGATTAGATGGGGTTATTTTAGAAGGTTGAGATAATGTATGAATGTTTAATCCGACTTGCATGCTTTTTTCCTCCTTTTCAAGCAATGAAATTAGTTTTCTTATGATTTTTAAATCCATTTAACATGAGGAAACTATATTTAATTATAAATTCGAATAATCAGATTTACAAGTTGTGTTATAAAAAGTAAATGCTTACTAGAATTAATATTTATCAACATTTGTTTATGTTTTCTATATATACAACGTATATAAAATACTTTACATTATGTTTAAGTTGCAAACTAATTTTGTATTTTTTTTCAAAGATAAATGTAAACGTTTTATTGAGGGGGAGAAAGTATGGGGAAATTATTTTTAAAAGTATGTTTTTTCGCATTAGTGACTGTTTGTTCATTCGCAGCGAAAACAACATACGCTGAAGAGAGACAACAAAATAATTATCCTATCATTTTAGTGAATGGATTTGCTGGATGGGGTAGAGAGGAAATGCTAGGGGTAAAATATTGGGGTGGTGTTCATGATATACAAGAAGATTTAAAAAGAAATGGTTATACAGTACATACTGCAGCTGTTGGACCAGTTTCTAGTAACTGGGATCGTGCATGTGAATTATATGCGCAAATTAACGGTGGAATAGTAGACTACGGTGCGGCACATGCTGAGAAACATGGACATAATCGTTTTGGTAGAACTTATAGTGGATTTGCACCGAATTGGAGTGAAACAAATAAAATTCATTTAGTTGGGCATAGCATGGGTGGACAAACGACAAGAACATTAGTGCAGTTATTAAAAGAAGGAAGTTATGAAGAAAAAGATTATGTGAAAAATCATCCGAATACAAAGATATCACCACTATTTGAAGGTGGCAAATCGTATGTTCATAGTGTTACAACTTTAGCAACTCCTCATAACGGTACAACACTCGCGGACGGAAGTCTTCTGTTGCCGTTCGTTAAAGATTTACTCATTACAGCTGCAAGTTTAGGTGGAAACAATAATTTATCATTATATGATTTTAAATTGGATCAATGGGGTATAAAAAAGAATACTGGAGAGTCCTTTTTCCAATATACGGATCGTATTTTAAATAGTTCAATTTGGGAAAATACAAAAGATATAAGTCAATGGGATTTAAGTACTGATGGAGCAAAGGAGTTAAATAATTGGGTAAAGACGCAATCGGATGTATATTACTTATCCTATAGTGGACATGCATCGCAAGCAGCACCAATAACAGGTTTACATTTACCTCATATAACGATGAATAAAGTGTTAATGGGTAATGCATTTTTCTTAGGTTCCTATGCAAGATATGAAGAGAATCGAACATTAATAGATACTTCTTGGTGGCAAAATGACGGTGTAGTAAATACAAATTCTATGATTGCACCTTCATCTAATATTGCTGCAAATGATAATGAGTCTTTACAGGTTGGAAAATGGAATCATATCGAAACGAAAGCAAATTGGGACCATCTTGATATGGTAGGATTAAGCGTTTCAGACACGTTAGGTTTTTCTAATATTCAAGAGTTTTATAGAACAATTGCAGAAAAATTATCACGGTTACCGAAATAGATAATAATAAAGCGCTCTCGATGGAATTCGAGAGCGCTTTATATTATATTGAAAGAGGGATTTGGTAAAAAAAACATGGGGTGATCTTATGAAAATTCAAGTTGTATTATCGGGGTATGGGACAGTTGGTAAAGAATTTATTAAATTATTAAACGAAAAATATTTATATATAAATGAAACATATGGAATTGACTTAGTTGTTAGTGGAGTGATAGGAAGAAATATTGCAATACATAACGGGAAAGGTTTGCAGATTAATGATTTATTGACGTATGGTGATGGTTCTGCTGCAATTGAAAAATATATCGAACATTATCCAGAGGAACGCGGAACGATTAATATAAATGGTACTGTATTGGTTGAATCAACTGCTACAAATCTTAAAAATGGAAATCCAGGGAAACAGTATATGAAACAAGCTATTGAAAATCAAATGGATATAGTAGCTATTTCAAAAGGTGCACTTGTTACAGCTTGGAGTGAACTGAATACGGCAGCACGTATTTCAGGCTCACGCATTCGATATAGCGGTGCAACTGCCGCTGCGTTACCAACATTAGACATTGGACAACTAAGTTTAGCAGGTTGCCATATTGAAAAAATAGAAGGAATATTGAACGGGACAACAAATTATATTCTTACAAAGATGCATGAAGAATATAAGACGTTTGAAGAAGCATTGCAAGAAGCACAAAATAAAGGAATTGCGGAGACTAACCCGTTATTGGATATAAGCGGGATGGATAGCGCTTGTAAATTATTACTTTTGACGAATAGTTTAATGGGAAACGATTATTCACTCAAAGATATAAAAATAAACGGAATAGAGCACGTTACAACGCAACAAATTCAAAATGCAAAGGAACAAAATAAATCAATTAAATTAATTGCATCAGTATATAAAGACGATAATGGAAAAGTAAACCTTAGTGTACAACCTTGTAATTTAGAGAAAGAACATCCGTTAGCAAATATAAATGGCACGGAAAAAGGAATTACGTTCTTTACAGATACAATGGGACAAGTCACTACAATTGGTGGAGCTTCTAATCCACGCGGAGCTGCAGCAGCTGCTTTAAAAGATGTAATCAATTTATATCGAAATGATTTATAGGCTTTATAACCATACCGCTATTAATAAAAAATACATATGTAGTGGACCTTTTGAGAATGAAATAAATATGCAAAAATAATTGCAGGGGGTAAGAAATTGTTTAAAGATTTTAAAGTTGTAAAAGATCGTCCCGTTTATATTCAATTAAAGGATTATTTAAAAAAGATGATTATGAAAGGGCATTTGTTGGGGGACCAAAAAATCCCATCAACAAGGGAACTGAGTGAATTATTATCAGTGAGCAGAAATACAGTACTCTCTGCATATGCGGATTTAGAACAAGAAGGACTCATTTATGCAGTTAAAGGAAAAGGAAATTTCGTTGCGAAGGTGGATATAAGTAACACCTCGTCTGTTGAAATAGATTGGAAAAATAAACTTAATACAGTTACCACATTAGCGGATGAATTAGACTTAATGAAGCATGGAGTTCGCTGGGAAAAAGGAATGATTGTTTTTAATAGTATAGCCCCGGACGAAAAGCTATTTGATGTTGAAAATTTCAAAAGAGCTTTTCTTACTCGTATGTCCATTGAAGGGGATATCGTATTGAACTACGGATATGCAAAAGGTTATAGACCGTTAATGAATTATTTACTTCATTACATGGAAATGAAAGGTGTAGATATTTCGAACAAAGATATTCTAATTACAAATGGATTTACAGAAGGATTAGATATTGTGCTATCTTCTTTATCGAAGAAATCAGGGCGTGTTATTTGTGAGAACCCAACTCACCATGCTGCATTGAAGCTTTTTCGTTTACATGGACTTGAAGTTCATGGAATTAATATGAATGATGATGGTATTGATACGGATGAAGTAGAAAAAAGTTTGCGTGAAAAGGATTTTGATTTCGCGTATTTAATCCCTTCTTATCATAATCCAACTGGTATTGTTACGAGTTCGGAGAAAAGAACGGAATTGATGAGGTTATTTTCAAAATACAAGATCCCTATTATAGAGGATGGGTTTAATGAAGAATTACGTTATTCGGGTTCACATTTATCGCCATTATTAACTTTTGCAGGGGCTGGTAATAATGTGATTTATATTAGTAGCTTTTCAAAGGTACTTTTCCCTGGTTTACGTGTAGGTTGGATCATTGCAGATAAAGAACTGATACGTTATTTAGAAAGTGTTAAAAGAGCCAGAACCATTCACACATCTACGTTAGATCAAGCTGTTCTGTTTCAATATTTACATGAAGGATATTTTGAAAAATATTTAAAAAAAGCAAGATCTGTTTATAAGAAAAAATATGAGTTAGCTGTTGGGGCGTGTAATCAGTACATTCCGTTTAAAAGAATGACTGGAGACGGTGGACTTCATTTGTTTATAGAGTTGGAAGAAAAAATTCAAGCCCGCACACTTTTACAAAAGTGTTATGAGAAAGGAGTTACTTTTTCTCCTGGAGATGTTTTTTACTCTGATGGAGGAGGAGCGAACACATTCCGATTAGGATTTTCACGTTTGAAAGAACAGGAAATTGTTAGCGGGATTCAAATAATTGGTGAAACTTTAAAAAATGAAACTTGGAGTTGAGAAAATGAGAATTGGCGTTATTATGGGAGGAGTATCCTCTGAAAAACAAGTATCAATTATGACTGGGAATGAAATGATTGCACATTTAGATAAGAGTAAATATGAAATCGTTCCAATTACGTTAAATGAAAAAATGGATTTAATTGAAAAAGCGAAAGACATTGATTTTGCATTGCTAGCATTACACGGAAAATACGGAGAAGATGGTACGGTTCAGGGGACGCTTGAGAGTTTAGGTATTCCATATAGCGGCAGTAATATGTTATCTAGCGGTATATGTATGGATAAAAATATTTCAAAAAAGATTTTGCGTTATGAAGGAGTAGAAACACCAGATTGGATTGAACTTACAAAAATGGAGGATCTAAAGCTTGAGGAATTAGATAAATTAGGATTTCCGTTAGTGGTAAAACCAAACTCTGGCGGCTCAAGTGTTGGAGTTAAGATTGTCTATGATAAAAATGAATTAATCTCTATGCTAGAAACTGTATTCGAATGGGATTCTGAAGTAGTAATTGAGAAGTATATAAAAGGTGACGAGATTACATGTTCAATTTTTGATGGGCAACAGTTACCTATCATTTCGATTCGACATGCTGCTGTGTTCTTTGACTACAATGCAAAATATGATGATACTAGTACAGTTGAAGAAGTTATCGAACTTCCAGCTGAAATAAAGGAACGTGTAAATAAAGCGTCACTGGCTTGTTATAAAGCATTAAAATGTAGTGTTTATGCAAGGGTTGATATGATGGTGAAGGAAGGAATTCCATATGTAATGGAAGTTAATACATTACCAGGGATGACACAATCAAGTTTACTGCCAAAAAGTGCGGAAGCAGCGGGAATTAATTATAGCAAACTATTAGATATGATAATTGAAACTTCATTAAAAGTAAGGAAAGAAGAAGGTTTTTAAGGTAGTTATGTAATTAATTCTTTTGACAGTTCCACGAATTATGCTATGATAATTACAATACGACAACTAAATATTTGTCCACTAGGGGGGCCTTTTATAGGCTGAGATCAGATGAAATTTTGAGACTCTTAGTACCTGATCTGGTTAATGCCAGCGTAGGGAAGTGGGAAAGACGTTGCTATTTAACGAATAAATACTGTCAATTTCACTTTCTTTACGCCTGTAAAGAAAGTTTTTTTATTTTACAGCTTTAATAATTGTGGATAAATACGTATATTTTTTACATTATTTGGAGGGGGTTAAATGACTTTTTCACAATCATTACGTAAAGAAGTAGATTCAATTTGGGAAGCAAGTTTTAACCATCCTTTTGTAAAAAAACTAGGCGAAGGAACATTAGATTTAGCTAGTTTTCGATATTATGTGCTTCAAGATTCTTATTATTTGAGTCATTTTGCTAGAGTACAAACGTTAGGTGCTGCAAAGGCTCTTGAATTAGAAACGACAGCTCGTATGGCACACCATGCACAAAATACGTATGAAGCTGAGTTATCATTACATGAGAATTTCGCAAAGAAATTAGGGATTACAAAAGAAGAAAAAGATAATTTTATTCCTGCGCCAACTGCATATGCATATACATCTCATATGTATCGTGCAGCTTATGAAGGGCATTTAGGAGATATTATTGCGGCTATTTTACCTTGTTATTGGTTATATTATGAAATCGGTGAACGATTAAAAGAATGTCAACCAGAAGAGCCAATTTATCAAGAATGGATTTCTGCATATGGATCTGATTGGTTCCGTACTCTAGTAGAAGAGCAAATCACACGATTAGATACGATCGCTGAAAAAGTAACAGAGGCAGACCGTAATCGTATGAGACAACATTTTATTTTTAGTAGTCAATATGAATATTCATTTTGGGAAATGGCATATACATTAGAAAAATGGCCGGTGAATGAAGAAGTTAAAGGTGTTATTTAATTAAGAGTGTATAAAGGGTATCGCTATATAAAGAGGCGATACCTTTTATTATATTTAGTTTCTGTAATTTTTTTGTAAATCATAGATAAAAAATATAATAATTCATTATAATGATTTTATAATATAAAGTCCCATAAGGAGGTAGTTATATGTTAATAGTTACTTTATATTAATTTGATTTTAATAATGTTTTATTTGTATAAACAAATGTAATTTAGCTATTTCCTTTAATGTGCTTGGTTAAAAATTGATTCGTTAATGCTTAAAAAATTGGTATCTTTTCTAGTATTACTCATGATCAATATAAATTAAGAGAGGAAGTATTAATAATATGGAAAAATTACAGTTATTAGCATTTAAAAATATAGTAGAACCCCTCTATAATGAGAAAGTATCGTATATTTATTTTCCTATTGAATGGCTTGAGATTGTAGAGATACATTATAGAACATTTTTATTAACGAGCAAATTAAAACTTGTAAATGAAAGATTGTATGAAATGTTTTCTGATATATTATTCATTCAGCATAATCCATATATATTAAAGGAAGATACGCCCTGGATTGTAGCAAAAGAACCAATGAAACAAGAACAGTTAGACTATATTTTCCAAAGCTGGTATGAAGTTATTCATGATTGGAAACCTAATAAATTAATAGATCCACCACATTTAGAATGGCAGTATGATTTAATTAGTAATTTACCAGCATTACATGATAAAAAAACGTTTTCTAAATGGGTACCAGCTCTAATTACTCATATTTTTTGCGAACAGCCTTTACGTATGGAAAATAAAAATGAGGAAGAAATATATTTTTCACCACTGCGATCACAACATGTTTCTGAAGCGATGTCTGAGCCAATTAAAGATGAAGAAACACATGATTATTTCTCTTATGTATATCGGTTTGAATACGTAACTCGTGGAGGTGAGAATATTCCGCTATTAAAAGTATCTGTAGGGATTAGGAGGTTTTATCAACAATATAATCATAAAGATATCCCTATACTTTTAGGGCGAAAGCGGAGCCAAATACTGATTTCAACTCCTGAATTTGAATCAAATAATAAAAAGCAAAGATTTGTAAAGTTAAAAGTACAACAAGCTGTAAAAGGAATAAAGTGGATTAAACGTTTTAGAAATTTAAAAGATGATTATAGGATAGGGGGAGAAGTTAAATTAGAGAACATTCTCCAATGTCCGAAAGAGTATATTAGAGGAACAAAGATAAGAGTGCTTCTTCCATATAACGAAAATATATATAAAGTTCAAGGAACAAAAATAAAATTTGGTATAAAAGTAAGAGAAAAAGAGGAACTTTTTAATGAATTCCAACGAATATGCCCATATTTCACGTTACTTCCAGAATGTGAAAATGTATTAACTAATAATGAGAATGAGTTATTACCTTTATTTGCCCCAAAGGGATTAGACTCAATTACGTTAGAAGTATGGTCAGATGATATAGTAATAGAGATAGAACAAGCGTTATTAGATAGCAAAATAGTTTTAGCTCAAAACGGAGATTCCTCCTATGTATTAAATGCAGACAATCCGGTGTTGTTAAAAATAGTAAGATATAACATTAGGAAATTGTTACAAAATCCATATAGAATGCAATATAGCCATAAAAACAAAAAGAAACTAGTAGACGATGTCGTAAAAGCTGTACATGCTACGGCAGGTGAGCAAAATGAAATGAAATTAGCATTAATTGCAATAAAAAATTGTGATGGTCGCGAAAAAATTAATCCAAAGCAAATTATTCGGGAAGGATTCGCTCAAACGGAACGTATTTCAGCATTTATTAATTTATTTATCGGACAAAGTGTATCTAAAAAAGAAATTATTAATGCCATTCTTAGTTTGTTAGAACAAAAGGGATTCTTAAAGTGTAGTTGGAATAAGATAAAATTACCGGGGATAATTGTAAATTTATCAATTGAGAAAATGTCTAAATATGATTTCTTACCTATTTTTTCAAAAATAAATGGGAGAGAAATATTATATAAATTATATGGTCAAGAAGAATGGGGCACAATTGATCATACTTTATTAAATATAGGTAATAATAAAGTGTTTTTACCACAACCATCAAAAAGGAATGATATAGGAGTCAGTTTTAAACAATTTATGTCAGAAACATTAGTTGAAATTTCACAAGATGCACATAAACAAAATAAAGAAGTTTATTTTATTGTAGATGCCAATATGAGGAAATATTGGATAGAGGAATTGCAAAATAAAAGCGTTAATATTGGGGTTTCACCTGAAATAATCCCAAATTTAAAAGAGGATATAAACATAATTAGAATTAATACTAACTCAGATGTACCGAACTATATTGTTAGAGACCAAGAACATGTTATGAATGAAACGAGATTATTTGTAGATCAAATGGGAATTTACTATAGCACGGCTGCATACGAATTAGATTGTAATGAGATAGTACAGCAGTACATACTCGAAGTTATCCCGCTTGGTGTAAAATCTGAAGAGAGAGAAGAAATCGCCAAAATGATACATTACATGTGCTGTAAATCAACCTTGCTCTCAGAACAAAATATTCATAATACGTATGTAATGCATATGGCTAAATTAATTAAAAACTATACTACCGATATTGATTCAAGGGAGTTTAAAGAATTCAATGACGAATTAGATGAAGATGTAATAATTTTAGAAAAAGAAGATACATTGATATTAATATAAATAATATTGTACAAATCCTGCTAGTAATAATGAGCAGGATTTGTCATTTTTTCATGTAAATAAGGCTATCCTTTGTCATGTATCTTTTCTTTTACGTATTTACTTTATTTACATACAGGATTAAGATGTTTTTTAGAAATACAAAAACTACATCATATGGAAAAGCGATTTTTATTAATTGAAAAGAAAATTTGAAAGGAATGGGGAATTGTGAAGAAATTAGATGTATTATTAATGCTACTGAGCGGCCTCTTTCCAATTGCAGGAATGTTAAAGCAAATCCCTCTTGAACAATCTTTATATATTGGAGGACTTTTATTTTTTACTAGTTTCGGTAGTTACTTTGCGAAAAAGATATATTCACGTATATGTAGCTGGATAGCGTATGCACCATTTATAACATTACTGTTAGTTATTTGGAATCAGGATATTTCAATAAGTTCAATAATAGCGAACGCGAAAATCGCCGCTTGCATTGCGTTAATTCCGTGTTTATTCCGGTTTCGTACATACGGGCTTACTTTGGGCTTATTCTCATTATGGGCCGCGTTACTATGGGATATAAAAGAAGTGCAGTCGTTAGTCATACTTGAGCGTATGATGAATTTAATGACAAGCCATTACTTATATATTCTCCTTTTAGTTGGAGGACTTATATTAGGTGGATTACTTGCGATGTTATTACACCGTAAAGAGAAAGACACTAATAAAGAAAATACAAATCTATTTAAACAAAAAAAGAAACGTAAAAGGCTATCATTTAAGATCCGCTTTCCAAGATTACCGAAATTTAAGATGAAATTATTTAAGTTTGGTGGAAAAGGTTCTAAACGTAAAACGCCAGAAATAATGCATGAGCGTAATAACGAAGAACCAGTTGTAACATATGAAATGGCAGAGCAAATAGATCAATATAAAGAAAGTACTGTTCAAGGACAAACTAGGATGGAACGTCGAAAAAATAGGTATAATGCATAATAAATTTCACTAACCCCTTAATGATTTATCGTAAAATTGATAAATCATTAAGGGGTTTTTTATGTAATTAAATATAGATTGCGTATGAAGGATTCATAGCATATTTTAAAGGTAATGATTTAAATAAAATAATGGGAGGACAAAATGCTTATTGTTACATATATTTCTGTTTGCATATTATTCTTAGTTAGTTTTTTACATGTTTATTGGGCTTTCGGAGGTAAGTGGGCGACAAATAGTGTCATTCCAACTAAAGCTGGAGAAAAGGCGTTTACACCAGGTACAGGAATGACATTGTTCATTGCGTTATTATTAAGTATGGCAGCAATGATTTTATTACAACAAGCAAATATTGTTCATTCCGCACTTCCCAATGTTTTTGTTCAAATGGGATCCTGTGTTTGTATGGTTGTTTTTTTCATAAGAGTAATTGGTGAGTTTCATTATTTTGGTATCTTTAAACGAAAAAAAGATACGCAGTTTGCTAGAATGGATACTGTTTTACATGTACCACTTTGTGCATTTTTATCTTTATCCTTCTTATTAGCAATAATAACGTGAACATATAACCAGCATTATTTTAATACTTTATTACAAACTAAACTAGGGATTTATACGGCAACAGAGATGATTAGATAAGCAGTACCCTCTACCATTTGCTTTAAATAACAAGTTATTGGTGCGGTTAGAAAATGAATCTCTTCAAACTATTGATGGTTGTATATCATGTCTACATTTTATGTTAGATATAAATTATGAGAAAATAAAACATTATGGATCGAGCACAAGTAGGTCATTTGTTCCATTATCGCAATCTTCAATTTGTCTTGCTGATTGTGTTTGTTTAACAGGAGTTGTATTGGGGTTACTAGGAACAGTGACATTTGGAGGATTAACGTTATCTGTATGTTCTCTTACATAAAGAAAAAAGGACACCCACTTAAGGTGTTTTTTTTAGTTACTTAGGAGAGCTTTTGAGATAGGAGGGACATGGATTCAAATCTATAGTTACACATTTTTATTGTGTTGTGTAACTCAAAAAGGAAAGTATCAGCAACTGCTTATTTTGTATGACTATAAACATTGGCTATTTTGGAGCTGTAATAGAATGCTTAGAAGGGGGCAAAAAATGGTGTGTGAAATATTAATAAAAAAGGACAAGCAGTCGTACCTACTGTCCTTTAAAGGAGAAAAGTCTTTTGGTTAAGAACTACGAATAAACAGAAAATCTGCTTGTAATTAGTTTTATCCCAAATATACATACCTATACAAAAAGGGATAAGCTCAAAAATACTTATCCCAGGAAGGGATAAGCTCAAAAATACTTATCCCAGGAAGGGAAATCCCAAACACCAAAATGGCTTGTATTGGTATACAGGTTCAAAAGTAGTATATGTCAAACGAAAAATCTCATACAAAAAGCAGACAATCAAAAGTATTGTCTGCCAGAAAGTCGGATGAATTAGCCAACTGTGAAAAATTGCTTTCCCACTTCAAGAAGAGTAAAGGCAACAAATTTGAAAAAAATAACAATCATAATTTATCCTGCGTTATTGATGGGATATTATGTTTTACTTAAGGGCTTATGCGGAAAGTTTGATGAAAAATTCTTTCATTAAAAGTACGATTCCTAGCAGAAACAAGACTTCAATTGAGAACCAAAACATACTTTTGTGAGGTTTTTTAAACTCCATAATAATTGATGAAAATAAAAAAATTGCGATAAGTATGGTGATTAAGAGTCGGATTATATCAACCATTAATAACACTCCTAATATTTAATCAGTACTATTATGTAATCTTTTCCTAAGATGTATAATTCTAGAAATATTCTATTGAAATTTTAATGAAAAGAACAGGTGGTGTTTAGTAGCTTTTTTCTCAAAATCATTTCAAACGTGTAGTGGGAAGTGATAAAAGTGATAAATCCACGTTTTAATAAAAGGATGTAAGCGTATTTTTAGCGAATTATAGATAATTAAGAGAGGCGGTGACACTATGAAGTATGTAAAAGTCAGTATGAATGGTGGAAGTGAGCACAAATTCTCAATGACTTTAGAACGATTTGAAGAGTTTATTACTACAGAGAATGGATTATTAGAAAATAAATTAGTTTGTATTGAAAATGTAATGATTAACCCTACTAATATATCTTCTGTAGTTGAAAAAATTGGTGTACCTGCTAAATTTATGGAAGTTTAAAGGTAATTAGATAAAAAACATCCATGGGGATGTTTTTTGTTTATAAATAAAGCAATTGTACAATGAAAGTATGAGGAAATTTTATTAGTAATAATGTAGGCTATTAAGAATGAATGGATATAGAAAGGTCTTTTCTAGCGTGTTAGTTACTCCAATGTGTATGTATCTATTTGGCATCTAGACATTGTGCTTTCTAGTGCACAATGTAATAAGTATAAGCATATAGTATGTAATAGGACAAGATCTTCGTGTCCTACTAAATACTCAGAAAAAACCTCTAATCACATTAGGGCATCCAATAGCAGGGTGCTCTAATTTTTTATGAAAAATGTAGTTTCACAACGGTTTCGTTTCAATTATAGTTTTCTTTAACGTTAATAAATATTAAGATTAATATGATAGCAATAATTAAATTAGACAAATAGAAATTTTGGTGACACAGTAGTTCAAAGATGACATCGAATGTATACAATAAAGCGACAGCAGGTAATATACAAATAAATATAAATCTCCAATTTTTTAAATAATGTTTATAATTAGTAAGTACTTTCGCCATTAATATTGCTCCTGTATTTTTTATTTTCTATATAATTATACATTTAAATAAAAAGATTTACAAAGTGTTTAAAAATTATTTAGCAACTAATGTGATTTTGGGAGATAAATAAGGAGGAAGAAAAAAATATTATAGATCTATAGATTGAGAGGAACATAGAGAAAGCTTTTGTTAAAAACTTAGATGGCTGCAGCAATCTGTGTAATAAACGATTTGATTTTAAAAAGACTTTTAAACATCTGGGCTAAAATGATACACTATAATCTACGTTATTTTAGAAATGAATAGAGGGATTTATATGATAGATAAAATTAAAAATGTTGTAGAGGATATGTATGAAGATGAAGCAAAACATTTACTTCAAAGTATTCTAATACAGTTAGATGTATTAGACGGGAATTATAGCGAAGATATGATAAAAAATTTAACGAGTATCCCTAAGCAATTGACGAGTCATACAACTCAGGAAAAAAATTTAGAAGAAAGCACACACATTCATATTGCCTTTGATGATTCAACTGCCGGATGTTTAAAATATATGTTGAAACAAGAAGGATTACACGAGGAGAGTGTTGTTTCATACTCTGAATTCTTTTCAATTGGTCCCATACATCAATTACATACGAATGAAGGTCAATTAGCAAGGGCACAGTGGTTATTAAATAACTTAACTTCTTATGATTGTTATTTTGAAGAAGAGTATTTACCAAGATTTAAGGAGACTTTAGAAGAGCTACATTCAATTCCGAATGAAACACCGATTACCGTTTGGAAGGCGGATAATGCCCATGAGCACGTAGGGCTTTGTTTTGCAATTGCGCAATTAAAAGATAAGAAAGATATTCGTGTTCTGAATACTTCTGAAGCGAGTAGAGAAATATTAAAACAAGATTATGATATTCGTGGAACTGGAGAATTATCTCCTGAAAGTTTAGCACTATTCAAAAAAAGTTTTGTGGAATTTCCGTATTTACCTGAAGAGAAGCGAATGAAGTTTGCACATGAGTGGGATAGATTATCGCAAAGCACGGAGTTTTTAAGAGTTTGGAAAGACGATGAAGTGCATTCTGTACAAGAAGATTATTTTGATCAATTCATTATTGAGTGTGCGAAAAATGTAGGAGCAGATAAAGAATTTCATAAAGCTCCGAGAGTAATAGGTGAAGCACTTGGACTTGCGGATCAATTGGTTGGGGATACGTTTTTGGAATATCGCTTGAAAGAATTAATTAAGCAAGAAGTATTTGAATATGAAGGTTCGTTAGATCAAATGCGTTTTTATAGTGTGAAGTTAATAAAATAAAAAATATATTTTGTTTATAAAAAAGCTCGTATTTAAAAATACGAGCTTTTTTTAGATGAATTTAGGCTATACATAAGCTTCCTATGAATGGCGTATCACATATGAATGTTAAAAGAAACAAATGAAAAGAAGGTGATGGGTTATTATGTATAACCAACAAAACTATCCATATGATCAAGAGATGTATTATAATCCACAAAACTACGGTTATGAATCTACAAATGAAGTGAGAGATATTGAACAAGAAGACTATAGACCAGACGATGCGGAAGATGCTCCAACATCACCACCACCGTCACAAGCTCCGTCGTTACCGTCCACATTTGCTTCTCCAGCACAAGCAGGCAATATGAAATCTTGGATGTGTAACTGTCTAGGAAGATGGGGCTATTTACGTTTACATCGACCTGGTCCTTTCGGAAGAGATTTATGGTTCTTTCCAACCGAGGTAAGAAGAAGCGGGGTTTCAGGTTACACTTGGCAAGGTGGTCGTCGTCGTAAAGTAAGTTATCGATATCAACAAATTAATAATTTTATGTGCTTCGCATAATAGGAAGTGAGAGAGTAGAATAATTTTACTCTCTCACTTTTTTATTTTTCAATATACGAAGTAAGATTTTAATTAAAAATTTACAATTTTCTAGTTTTTATTGAAGTATAATTCAAATGTTAGGTTGATTTACACAAATAATTGAGAGTGAGGGAATGTAATGTCAATAAAAAATAAGGTTGGCCGAAAAATAGAGGATGGCATTAATTTAGCTTCTGCTCAGTTTAAAGAAGATGCTTATGAAATTTATAAAGAATCGAGAAAAGTACAGCCTATATTATTTGTAAATCAAATTGAAATCGGTAAAGAATGGCTCATTACAAGATATGAAGATGCTCTGCCGCTTTTAAAAGATAATCGCTTAAAAAAAGATCAGGCAAATGTGTTTCCTCAAGATACAAAGAACATGCATCTTTCCGTTGACAATAGTGATCATTTAACAACGCACATGTTAAATTCGGACCCACCTAACCACAGTCGTTTGCGATCTTTAGTTCAAAAAGCTTTTACACCGAAGATGATTTCACAATTAGACGGAAGAATTCAGAGAATAGCGGATGATTTAATAAGTGAAATAGAGCGAAAAGGTACATTAAATCTTGTGGATGATTATTCATTCCCATTACCGATTATTGTAATAAGTGAGATGCTTGGAATTCCAAAAGAGGATCAAGCGAAATTTAGAATTTGGTCTCATGCTGTCATTGCATCGCCAGAAACACCTGAAGAAATAAAAGAAACCGAAAAACAACTATCTGAGTTTATTACATATCTCCAATATATAGTTGATGTAAAACGAAAAAATCCAAAAGAAGATTTGGTTAGTGCGTTAATACTTGCAGAAAATGAAGGGCATAAACTTAGTGCTCGAGAGCTATATTCAATGATCATGTTATTAATTGTAGCCGGACACGAGACGACAGTGAATTTAATAACAAATACGGTATTAGCACTTCTTGAAAATCCGAAGCAATTACAGTTATTAAAAGAAAATCCGGAATTAATTGATTCAGCTATTGAGGAAGGATTGCGTTATTATTCTCCAGTTGAGGTGACAACTGCAAGATGGGCGGCTGAGCCTTTTCAAATCCATGACCAAACAATTCAAAAAGGAGATATGGTTATTATCGCATTAGCTTCAGCAAACCGTGATGAAACAGTATTTGAAAACCCAGAAGTATTTGATATTATGCGTGAGAATAACCGTCACATTGCTTTTGGACATGGTAGCCATTTCTGTTTAGGAGCTCCACTTGCTAGGTTGGAAGCAAAGATTGCTATTACTGCTCTGTTTAAAAGAATGCCATCGTTACAAATAAAAGGTGAGCGTGAAAAAATTAATTGGCAAGGCAATTATTTAATGCGTTCTTTAGAGGAATTACCATTGTCTTTTTAGAATAGTTATATTGAGACATGCATACACGACAAATGATTAACATAGAGTATGTATGTGTTATTTAAATTCGAAACGGAAGGGTGAAAACATCCCAATGATCAACTAATTCTATTTGTAAGAGATCTTCGTTAAAAAACGAAATATTCTTCTGAATAGGATTAGTATGTGCATGTATAGAAAAGGGATGTGTTTCGCACTGGAATATATAGTCTTTTCATATGATTTGTGCTGCCTCCTGTTCAGAACACGAAATAGGAGGCTTTTTTATGTCGACGACTGCAGAAACGAAACAAAATCATGGAGTATCACAAGTATTAAAAAATCGATTTGTGCAAGGGATTCTAGCATCAGCATTATTTTTACAAGTTGGAATTTGGGTTCGTAACTTTGCGGTATTACTTTATGTTATGGAAATGACGAAAGGTGATGCTTTTGCTATTTCAATGATTTCGGTTGCTGAATTTGCTCCCATTTTTATTTTCTCATTCATTGGTGGAACTTTTGCTGATAGGTGGAAGCCAAAGAAGACAATGATATGGTGTGAGACGTTAAGTTCTATTTCCGTATTCGCTGTATTAATTACTCTTATGTTTGGAACGTGGAAAATCGTGTTTTTTGTGACGCTTATTTCTGCAATCCTTTCGCAGTTTTCTCAACCATCTGGTATGAAGTTGTTTAAACAGCATTTATCAACGGAACAAATTCAATTAGCGATGTCTATATATCAAACAATATTTGCGATTTTTATGGTGTTAGGACCGATTCTTGGAACATTTATTTTTCATAGTTTTGGAATTTATATTTCAATCATCATAACAGGTATCGCTTTTTTACTTGCAGCAGCTGTGTTGTTATTTCTTCCGAAAGATCTTGAGAATGATAATGAGAAGAAAGAAATTACGCTGTTACAGGAAATGCTGGATGGTATTAAATATGTAAAAAAGAAAAAAGCATTAACTTTGCTAGGGTTTTGTTTTATGGCAGCTGGACTAGGTATAGGTTTAATTCAGCCACTAGGCATCTTTATTGTGACTGAGCAGTTAGGGTTATCAAAAGAGAGTTTACAATGGTTACTAACAGTAAATGGTGCGGGAATGATTGTTGGCGGGGCTTTAGCGATGGTATTTGCGAAAAACGTTGCTCCCCAAAAGATGTTAATTGTAGGGATGCTCGGTCAGGCAATTGGAATTGGTATTATAGGCTACTCGACAAATTTATGGGTGACACTTACGGCACAGCTTTTTAGTGGTTTAGCTCTTCCATGTATCCAAATTGGTATTAATACGCTCATTATTCAAAATAGCGATACCGATTTTATTGGTCGCGTGAACGGCATTTTAAGTCCACTATTCACCGGTTCAATGGTAGTAACGATGAGTATAGCTGGTTCCTTAAAGGAGATGTTTTCATTAGGTACGATGTACGAGGGGACGGCTCTACTATTTATAATTGGATTATTGTTTATTTTACCTATATACAATTTAAAGCCAGTAATAGCAGTAGAAAGTGAAATGAATGGTAAAGGAAGTGCTGTGCAACATGAATCCTAATCCAAATGTTAAATACCCTATTGAAGGAAATCAAAACGTTCATTTTATAAAAAATACAATAACGAAATCTAATATATTTGTTGGTGACTATTCTTATTATGATGCGAAAGATGGAGAAACATTTGAAGATCGAGTATTATATCATTATGAATTTATTGGGGATAGGCTTACCATTGGAAAGTTTTGTTGTATTGCAAATGGAGTTACCTTTATTATGAACGGAGCGAATCACCGGATGGATGGATTTTCGGCATATCCATTTAATATATTTGGAAATGGGTGGGAGAAGTATACACCTAGTTTGTCTGATTTACCTTACAAAGGTGATACAGTTATAGGAAATGACGTTTGGATTGGTATGGATACAACTATTATGCCCGGAATAAAAATAGGGGATGGTGCAATCATTGCAGCTAAATCTGTTGTGACTAGAGACGTCGCACCATATACAATTGTTGGCGGAAACCCTGCAAATAAAATAAAGGAACGATTTACAAATACAATAGTAGAAGAGTTATTGCAAATTCAATGGTGGCATTTTGACATTGAAAAAATAACAGAAAATATAGATGGTATTGTACAAGGAGACATTGAACCATTAAGAAAACTAAAAAGGGAATAAAAAATGCATGTCAAAGAGTATCATACCTCCGAATTTTGTTAATGATAATAGAACAAGGAGGTGTGATACTATGGCACAAGACGTTTTATGTGAAGTAAACAACTGTAAATTTTGGGCTAACGGCAATAAATGTAGTGCAGATGCAATTTATGTAGTAAGTAATAAAGGGAAACATGCATCTACTACGGAAGAAACAGATTGCAAAACTTTTGATCCAGAAATATAAAATTTTTGAAGGGTAGCCAAATCGTGGTTGCCCTTTTATTAATTATAGTATTGATAATAAATCTCATTTTCATTCATTGTTTTTAACTTTTCTTTTTATTTTTTCATATTTTCTTCATAAGTGATGTAATCCAGAGCAATTCATGTTCAATACGCGATTTACTAAATTCAATGACTTCTGTAATAAAATTCAATGACTTCTGTAATAAAAGATGAGCTAACATGTAAAGATTGAATAGCAGCAAGCTGTTTATGTAGTACGTCTTGGCGTATTGTTAAAATTTCTTTTCTAGCTTCGTAATCAAGTTTTTCAAATAGCGCGATACGCACAAGGAATTCAGCGTTATTTGTCGCAATCTTTTCGGGAAACTCTCTTAACATTTCATAAAAAATTTCTTCTCCTGTTTCAGTTATGTCGTACATATTTCAATTAGGCTTTCCGACTTGTTTATGTATTTGTTTAATTATAGCCCCCATATTTTCGAAGCGCCGAAGAGCGGGATACAGTGTATTATGGGGTTCAGCCGAGATACGTGTAAAAACGGGTCATAAGCTGTAATATATTTCCATTATTGGTTTTTTAGTTGAAAATATCTACCTCATGATTAACAAAAAGCTGATTACCTATGCGCTATAAATGAACTGCCCCCAATTGTTAAACAAAACCTAGCAATTGGGGCAGTTCATAGTTATCATTTGACTCTTCTAGTGACTTTCTCAAGTAAAGCACCCTTTGGTTTGAAGTGAACCCGAATAGTGGTACATGAAAAAAACACCTCCTGAATTCGCATACTAAGTATGCAAATTCAATGGAGGTGTTTTTCGTTTGAAGACAAGAGTTCATTACCCAGAAGAAATAAAGTGGAAAGTGATTGAGATGAAAAAGGATGGTTATTCAAATCGTACCATTATGGAGACACTCGGCATTAAAAATGTTTCCCAAATTAAGACATGGATGAAATGGTATCGTACAGATCAAACATATCGTTTTCAACAACCTGTAGGAAAACAATATTCTTATGGAAAAGGGTCAAAAGAGCTAAGTGAATTGGAACAGCTACGATTAGAAAATAAACATTTAAAAACAAAATTACTTGTATGGGGAAAGTATCTGGAAATCGAAAGGAGCTGAAACCACATACCGTTATTACCCTATGGAATGAATTAAAAACAAAAATAACCGTACAAGAACTGTGTAAAGTATTAGAGTTACCACGTTCCTCATTTTATCGTTGGTTACAGATAGCCGAACGCCCTAAAGACGAGATAGAAGAGAAAGTAAAGAAAATCTGCCTTAGGCATAAATTGCGGTATGGATATCGAAGAGTGACCGCCACTCTTCGAAAAATGGGACTGTGTGTGAATCATAAAAAAGTATTACGGATTATGAGACAATATCATATACTCTCAAAAGTGCGTCGAAAGAAAAAGAAATATATGAATGGTGCGGAACCAGTGGTAGCTCCTCATCGATTGGAGCGTCAATTTGAAGCATCAGCCCCAAATGAAAAGTGGTTCACAGATGTGACTTACTTATTATTTGGAGAGCGTACCTTGTATTTATCGACGATTATGGATGCCTTTAATCGTGAAATTATTAGTTATGTCATCAGTGAGTCACAAACACTAACATTAGCGATGAAGACATTAAAACAAGCAATGCGAGGAAGAAAAATAAAAGATGTGATCCTTCACTCAGATCAAGGGAGTATTTATACAGCGAAGGAATTTCAAGCATGTGCCAAAGAAAACGGCATTATCACCAGCATGTCCCGGAGAGGAAATTGCCATGATAATGCCGTCATGGAAAGCTTCTTTGGTCATTTAAAAAGTGAAGCTTTCTACTCACAAAAGATAACAAAAGTATCCAACACAACTGTGCGAAAGATTGTGCTAGAATACATTCATTACTACAATTGTGTGCGAATTCAAGAAAAATTAAACCACCTATCCCCTAAAGAATTTAGGGAACAGATGGTTTAGGTGTTTTGATAGGTGTCCCGTTTTCGGGGTTCACTTCAGTTGAATAAGATTTATTTATTCATTCCCATCAATCGCTTAATTGTTCTTATTTGTCCACGATGATTAATTTCGTCTTCCATAACGTGAAACCACAAGTAGTAATTATTATAAGGCACACCATTATCCCACTTGTTTTCCTCGAATAATCAGCTATCTTGTTTTGATTTCAGATATGTTAGTGTATTTTCTCTAACTTGTGATAATTCATTCAAATAATAATCTAAAGATTGCTTTTTTATTCCTTCCCTTGCTTTGTCTCCAAGTTCTAAAGAAATTCGCCACTTTAGATATTCACTTTCAGTTAAATCTCTTTTTTCAAACGAGATAACTTGATGAAGAAACTCCATCGCTGCAATATGTGATAAGAGAGAACCAATAGTGTTTGAACTACCGTTTGGTAAGAAATCTAAATCACTTTGGTTTAAATTGGAGATTTCGCTCAATGTAACATCTCTTGTATGTTCAAGCATTGTTACAAGCTCTCCAATCTTATTTGAATAGTTTTCTTTTGAAATTATTCTATAATCTATCATATATATCCCTCCAATTCATGCTAAGCATAAGTTTACCAATAAAATAAAAAAAACAAAGCCTGGAAATTCATGTAAAATAATGATATAATTTAATTGAATATAAAGAAAAAGGAATCCTGTTTTTATCAGTGTTACCTTATCCAAGACTAAATTTTACCCATACATCATTTTTTTGATGTAGCTCTTGAAGATAAAAACTATTTAATTTTCAAGGAACAGTTATTAACTTAAAACTTATTATACGAGGAGGGTGTATCATGAAAAAAATATGCTTTGTATTAATTGTCGACGCTGGTATAAATTATGGTTCAATATTTTCTCTACCATTTTTAAGGAATCAGGATGATTTGAAGGAATATTTTTCTAAGTATTATGATGTTTCAATTAATTATATTAGGGATAAAAACTCAGTTGACTATTTGGTAGTTCCCAAACCGTGTCCACCTTTTGATAATGAAAATAATCTTCCAATAATTGAAGTACCAGCAATCTTATTTATGGAAAAGGATTTTGAAAAAATAAAGACTTATATAGACAATTATTTTTCTAATAACTCATAAAGAAAATAAAAGTACAGTAAAAAGAAGTCCGATAAAAAACGAGTGGCGTAGAATATTTCTATTAATCATTCGTTTTTTATTATATTTACATATCAGTCTATCGCAAATGAACTTGTACAAAATATCGGAAAATATAGTGAGGTTAATATCGTTGAAGAGTTTGCTGCACCTTTACCTGTTACCGTCATATCCGATTTATTAGGAGTGCCAACAACGGATCGTAAAAAGATTAAAGAATGGTCTGATATTTTATTTATGCCATATAGTAAAGAAAAATTTAACGATTTGGATGTAGAAAAAGGAATTGCGTTAAATGAATTTAAAACGTACCTGCTTCCAATTGTTCAAGAGAAAAGATATCATTTAACCGACGATATTATTTCAGATTTAATACGAGCTGAATATGAAGGTGAAAGATTAACCGATGAAGAAATAGTTACTTTTTCTTTAGGCTTATTAGCGGCAGGTAATGAAACAACTACAAATTTAATTATTAATAGCTTTTATTGCTTTTTAGTGGATTCACCTGGAATATATGAAGAGTTAAGAAAAGAACCTACATTAATTTCAAAAGCGATTGAGGAAGTATTACGCTATCGCTTTCCCGTTACATTAGCTAGGATGATTACAGAGGACACAAATATATTTGGACCTTTTATGAAAAAGGATCAAATGATTGTTGCATGGGTAAGTGCAGCAAATTCAGATGAGAAAAAGTTCTTACAAGCTTCTAAATTTAATTTACACAGAATAGGAAATGAAAAGCATTTAACCTTTGGTAAAGGTCCTCATTTTTGCTTAGGGGCGCCACTTGCACGTTTAGAAGCTGAGATTGCATTAACTACCTTTATAAATGCCTTTGAAAAAATAGAGTTATCTCCATCGTTCAATTTAGAAAAATGTATATTAGAAAATGAACAAACATTAAAATACTTACCTATTCTTTTGAAAACTAGGTAAAACGTTCAGCAAGGTACAAAATTACTGTACCTTGTTTTTTTATTTCTCAATTGTGAATTTTTAGTGGTCTATTTAGTATGGAAGTGTGTGAAAGAAGAGTGGAGGAGGATGCTTATGTTAACGTGTAATGGAAGTAAAACGTTTCAAACATTTATTAAAGCTGTAACGGATTTAATTGATAGTAATTTATTAGAAGATCAAATTGTTTGTGCGATTGAAAAATTACTAGAAGAACTTTTAGAAAAAAAAACATGGCTTCCGCTAGAAAAACAGAAGGCGAATTCGGCTCAATATGCACGGCACTTGTTATATGAAGATCCTTTAAAGCGATTTGAAGTATTAGCTCTTATATGGAAAGATGGACAATCTACACCTTTACATGATCATGATGGTACATGGGGAGTAGAAGGTGTTTTTTCAGGAAGGATAATGGTGCAGAACTTTATACAAACTAAGCAGCTTGAAAATTCACTTGTTTATTTAACCCATACAGGAAATCTTTATTTGGGAGAAGGAGAAACAGATAAAGTCATTCCACCAGCTGATTGTCATATTCTTAAAATAGCTGAATGTGAAAGCGTTGTCACGATTCATATTTACGGAAAACGTTTAGAAAAGTTTAAAGTATATGTCCCAACTGAAGAAAAGAATGTGTATATGTGTGAGACAAAATATATTAGTTATAGTTCATAGTTTAAAATCAAAAGCTTTTCTTTAAAGAGAAAAGCTTTTGATTTTATTTTTAATTATTTCTTGACCTGAAACGCTTTTCATAAATTATAAATAAGAAGTACTTAACGAGCTCAATATGAAAACGATACCTTTTTGTTAAATAGATCTCGTGTATTTATAGAAAGTGGTGAAGAAATAATGAAATTAATAGCAATTGACTTAGATGGAACCCTTCTTTCCGGTAATAAAATGATAAGTAAAGAAAATGCAGAAGCAATTCGAAAATGTCAGGAAGCAGGCCATGTTGTAGCTATTTGTACAGGGCGTTCTATCGTTGATATTGAACGATTATTGTTAGAAGTTAATTTAGAGTGTCCAATTATTGCGGAAAATGGTGCCCTTATTTATAAAGATAAGAAAATGATGAAGAGATATCCAATTCAAAATATGCAGGCACTTGAGATTGTAGAATATCTTGAAGAGAATGGCTTGTATTATCAGCTTTATACTAATAAAGGTGTGTATGTACCAGATTATGGAGTAGAGAGTGTACGTAATGAAATCGAGTATGTGAGGAATGCAAAAGAAAATTTCGATTTGAAAGAGTTAGAAACGATTGCAGCATTATATCTTGAACATACAGCATTTCATAGTACAGAAAGTTGTAAACCAATTGTAGAAACTGATATACATGTGCATAAACTTTTACCGTTTTCTTATGACATAGAGAAATTAAAAAAATTAAAAGAAACGTTTCTGCATAATACAGATTTAGCTATTACATCTTCCTATTGGCATAATTTAGAGATTAATCATCGAGATGCTCAAAAAGGAAATGGATTATATACTTTAGCAGAACATCTTAATATTCCAGTTGAAAACACTGTAGCAATAGGTGATGGCTTAAACGATGTTTCTATGATGGAGAAAGCAAATATATCAATTGCAATGGGAAATGCAGTTGAAGAAATAAAAGTGATGTGTCAATACGAAACGTTAACAAATGAAGAACATGGTGTCGCACATGCTTTATATAAATATGTAATGTAATAAAAAAAGAAAAAAGAATCCAAATAGATTCTTTTTTCTTTTTATTAGGGGTAAGGTATTCTATGTGATTCATAGAAGCCTTATTACACCTAATTATATAGAATATATTGGAATAAATGTTTATATTTTTCATGAAAATTATGAAAAATTTGTGAACTTTATGTTTATTGTATTTTTATAGTGCTGTTAGCAGCGCGTAACACTCCCATATTATTTTCTGTTTTTAATTGAAAAATAGAATTTGTTAGAATAATTATTCTACAGCTATATACCTAGGAGCACTTTCTTCGTATAATGAAGAAGTATGAATTTTGAATTTGTATAATTTTTACATATCGAGGTGAAAAAGGAATGAATGCGCGGCTAATGGAACTTATTGATGTGAGTACAATAGAAACCATGGCAGAACAATTTTATAAATTAACCAACATATCACATCAACTTCTTGATGCTGAAAACGAATGTATATTTTCATTTGGAATTAATGAAATGAAAGTATGTAAACTTCCCAAAATTGAAATCCCCCTTTTCTTATACAATCAATATTTAGGATCTTTTATTGTATGGTCCAAACGAAGCGAAATTTGCAATTGCCAAAAATATTTTGAAATGCTTTCTAACCTCATTATAACTGGGATGAAAAAAGCAGTTCAAAGTAAAAATACATCGTTACTTTCTCGAAAAGAGGAAGAACTACATACGATCTTACAAAACATGCCTGTTATGGTTGATGCGCTTGACTATAATGGAGATTTTGTTTTGTGGAATCGAGAATGCGAGATTGTAACAGGTTATACTGCTGAAGAAATAATTGGGAATCCAAACGCTCTTCAATTACTGTATCCTGACCATAATTATCGCCATCAAATACAAAATAAATTTTTGACTCGTGGAAAAAATTTTAGAGATTGGGAAATGAGTTTAACATGTAAAAATGGTGAAATTAAAACGATAATGTGGTCCAATATATCAGAACAGTTTCCTGTAACAGGATTTAGTTACTGGGCTGTTGGGGTAGATATTACACATTTAAAAGCAATAGAAGAGCAATTAAAACAACAAACGTCTGAATTAGAATTAATTTTTAAAGCTTTACCAGATTTATGTTTTTTAACAGAATATGATGGGACAATTATAGATTATAAAGCAGGATCCCCTACAAAATTTTACGTACCTGCAGAAGCTTTTATGGGAAAAAAGTTTTACGAAATATTACCGTCTCCAGTAGCACAGCAATTTCAAGAAGCAATTCGCCAATTGAAAGAAGAAGGAAAGAATGTAATTGTAGAATATATTCTAACAATTAATGGAAGTATCGATTTCTTTGAAGCTAGATGTTTACCATTATTACAAGATAAAATTATGATCATTGTACGCGATATCACAGAGCGGAAAAAGGCAGAAGAATTGCTAAATAAATCAGATACACTTGCGGCAATTGGTCAATTAGCAGCCGGTGTAGCTCATGAAGTGAGAAACCCATTAACTGTAATTAAAGGATTTATACAGTTATTCCAAATTAATAAAGAAGATCAAGAAAAATATTTTGACCTTATGCTTTCCGAAATAGAAAGAATAGAAGCAATCCTCCAAGAGTTTTTGTCGATTGCTAAAACTGATGAAATAAATACAGAAAAGAAAAATATTTATCAAATTTTTAAAAATGTCGTATCATTAATTAATACAAAAGCAATTATGACAAATATTCAAGTTGAACTATTTACAGATTCCAAAGAGATAATCATTGAATGCTCAGAAAATCAATTGAAACAAGTATTTATTAATATTTTGCAAAATTCAATTGAAGCAATGCTAGATGGCGGGAAAATTTCAATCCATATAAAAGAAATACATAAAAAAGGTGTCATTATTAGTGTAATAGATGAAGGAATAGGAATACCTGAAGAAAGAATTAAAAGATTAGGTGAACCTTTCTATAGTACGAAAGAAAAAGGTACCGGTATTGGATTGATGTTAAGTTATAAAATAATTGAAGGTCATCAAGGAACAATAAGTATAATGAGTGAGGTTGGCGTCGGGACAACTGTAACTATTTACTTGCCGAAAATTCAGAGTAAACAATCTCTATCAAATTGTGATGATAAATGTATATCGATACGTTCTAGTATTAATTCTTAAATAAATGATTAAATACCCAATGAAAAAAGCTAAACTTTTTTCATTGGGTATTTTTATATTTAATTTAGTAAACTTTACCTTTTCTTAACCTTTGTTTTAACTTCTATTAAGTTTTTATCAGTATATTAATATTTGTACAAAGTACTGTATAGAAAATGTGCATTACTTTTAATATATAGATTCAATTATTATTAGAAATACTGTAAGGAGGAGATTATGACAAGGTGAAAAAGCAAGTGAAAAAAAGTGGTAGAGCAATACCGATGCGGTTAAATATTTTATTTCTATGTGTATTTTTATTATTTTCTGCAATGATTATACAGTTAGGTAAAGTGCAAATTTTCGATGGAGAGACTTATAAAAATGAAGTAGAAAAGAGAGAAAATGCAACTGTGAGCCTATCTGTCCCACGTGGGAAAATATTTGATCGAGAAGGGAATCCAGTTGTTGATAATACATCTTTACGCACGATCACGTACACAAAGATGAAAGGTGTAAAATCAGAAGATATATTAAAAACTGCAAGACAACTTGTAGACATAATTGAAATGCCGCAAGAAGATATAGATAAGTTAAATGAGACAGATAAGAAAGATTTTTGGATGCAATTAAACCCGAAACTGGCTGAAAATCTAGTATCGAAAAAAGAAATAGATACATTTAGAGAAAAGGATATTAGCGGCAAGAAGCTAGATAAAAAAATAGAAGAGTTAAAAAGAAAACGGGTTACAGATAAAAATCTTCAGGAATTAACAGAGAAAGATATAAAAGTGTTAGCTATTAAAAGTAAGATGACTTCTGGTTATCAAATGGCTCCTCAAATTATTAAAAAAGATGTTAGTGAAAAGGAATTTACTATAATTAGTGAAGGTTTAGCGAATCTCCCAGGTGTAGACGTATCGGTGGATTGGGAGAGAGTGTATGTAAATGATGGATTATTCCGATCTGTTCTTGGAAATGTTTCTAATTCCGATGAAGGATTACCAAGTGAACGATTAGATTACTACTTGGTACGTGATTATAGCCGAAATGATAGGGTTGGAAAAAGTTATATCGAGCAGCAATATGAAGATGTACTTCATGGTACGAAAAAAGAAGTAAGAAGCGTTGCAGATAAACAAGGTAATACAATTAGAACGGAAACCGTTTCTGAGGGAAAGAGCGGTAAGAATTTAACTTTAACAATAGATATGGAATTACAGAAAAAAGTAGAAGAGAGCATAGAAAAAATATTAAAGGCCTATAAAGGTTCAGAATCGATGTTGGACCGTGCTTTCGTTGTAATGATAAATCCGAAAAATGGTCAAGTATTATCAATGGCAGGGAAAAAATTAGTAGAAAAAGATGGGAAAACAGAAGTTGAAGATTATGCTTTAGGTACGATGACAAGTTCATATGAGCTTGGATCAACAGTTAAAGGTGCGACAATATTGACTGGTTTCGAAACGAAAGCTATAACACCAGGTACTTACTTTTATGATGCGCCTATGAAGTTTAAAGGAACTAAGGAGAAAAAGTCTTGGAAAGATTTCGGGAATATTGATGATCTAAGAGCTTTACAAGTTTCTTCTAACGTTTATATGTTTAATACAGCATTAAAAATTGCAGGTGTAGATTATGTGAAAAATAGTTCATTAAATATTAAACAGGAGTACTTTGATAAAATGAGGTATTATTTCAGGCAATTTGGATTAGGTGTTCCAACGGGTATTGATTTACCGAATGAAACAGCTGGACAAATTGGTAAAAAAGATAATCAACCTGGTTTTTTACTAGACTACTCAATTGGCCAGTATGACACCTATACGCCACTTCAGCTTGTACAGTATATTTCAACAATCGCAAACGGTGGATATCGAATGAAGCCACAAATTGTTCAAGAGGTAAGAGAGCAAACGTCGCAAAAAGATGAGATTGGTAAAGTGGTGCATTCAGTAGAACCAATCGTTTTAAATAAGATAGATATGAAAGAGGAATATATAAATCAAGTAAAAGAAGGATTTAGAAGGGTATTCCAAGAAGGTGATGGAACAGGAGTAAGGGCGTTCCAAAAAGCATCTTATAAGCCAGCAGGTAAAACAGGGACAGCACAGACAGTATACGGTGGAGAAAGTGATATTGGAAGAAATGAAAAAGGTGAGCGAAGAGAATGTTATAATTTAACGTTAGCAGGATATGCGCCGTATGATAATCCTGAAGTAGCATTCTCTGTAGTTGTGCCGTGGGTTATTAATGATAAATCTGGTATTAACTCTGATATTGGAAAAGAAGTTTTAGATGCTTATTTTGAATTAAAAAATAAGCGATTAACTGGCGAAGCACCAAAAACAGATGACTCTAAAGAGAATTAAAATATACGAAACGTCTCTAGCAATTATATGAACTAGAGACGTTTTTTACATACGAATAGATTAGAAATGAGGTATATATGAAGCAATTGATTCTAAAAGATCGGAGAAAAATATGTAGCTATATTTTAATTATAATAGGAATTATTTTTATTAATAAGGCTAGCATCTATTTTTCTTCTTTTCATCATGGTGATGTTGTAATAATAAAAAAAGAAGACTCGCCTACATACTACGTGAAACGAATTATTGGATTACCGGGGAATAACATACAATTAAGAGACGATGAGGTATATATTAACGGTAAAAAGCGTGATGAGTCGTATATACAGTTAGATATGTCACAAGTATCAAATCGTTTTTCAAACTGTGGAGAAATGAAAGTTCCCACGCATAAATTATTTGTGTTAGGTGATAATTGAAATCATAGTAAAGATAGTAGGAATACGCTTGGACTAATTGATGAGTCAAATATAATAGGTAAAGTGAAAATGGTATATTATCCATTTGATCAAATAAAATGGATAATATAATTCTATTAGATATGCACGTTTTATAAAATAAATCATATATTGATAGCATAGGACAAGCAGAAAAGCTTATCCTAACCTCACAGAACACTCCTTATCACAGTCAGGCATCTACATTTTATGTAGATGCCTTTTTCAATGTCTGATAATTATTTATCAACCTAAAGTAGTAAGTATATTGGGACTATTAAGGGAAGATTGCTTGTAATAATAACAGTACGATTAATAAGAAGATTGAATTGTAAGGAGTGAGAAATAAGTGATGAATATTTTAATAGTTAATTTCCCTGCTGAGGGACATGTAAATCCTACATTAAGTTTAGTAAAGGCCTTTACTGAAAGAGGTGATAACGTACACTATATTACAACGGAAAGCTTTAAGGAAAGACTTGAAGTTTTGGGAGCTATTGTACATACTCATCCGGATTTATTAAAGGAGATTTCTATTGATAATGAAACTTCATATGGATTAAAATCTTTCTTTCATGTACATGTTCAAACTTCTTTATACATATTAGAAATTACGAAGCGATTATGTAAAAGCATTAATTTTGATTTCGTAGTTTATGATATATTTGGTGCTGGAGAGTTAGTAAAGGAATATTTACAAGTTCCAGGCATAGTTTCCTCTCCTATATTTTTAATTCCACCAGTATTATTGGAAACCTTGCCTTTTCATCCAAATGCAGAAATACAATTCCAACCCGATGAACTCTCTAAAAAGTTACTGTATCAAATGGAACATGAATTTGGAGTAAAGCCCAAAAATAATCTTCAATTTATGCATAATAAGGGAGATATTAGTCTCGTGTATACAAGTCGTTATTTTCAACCTAATAGCGATTCGTTCGGAGAAAACAATGTTTTTATTGGACCGAGTATTATAAAGCGCAAAACAAATGTAAAGTTTCCACTTGAATTGCTTTCAAAAAAGAAAGTTATTTATATTTCAATGGGAACACTTCTCGAAGGGCTCGAACCATTTTTTAATACTTGTATTGATGCTTTTTCAAATTTCGAAGGGATTGTAGTAATGGCGATTGGTGATAGAAATGATATTTCAAAAATTACGCAAGCGCCAGACAACTTTATTATAACCCCTTACGTACCTCAATCAGAAATATTAAGTGAAGCAGATGTTTTTATTACACATGGTGGAATGAATAGTGTGCACGATGCAATCCATTATAATGTCCCATTTGTGATAATACCGCATGATAAAGATCAGCCTATGATAGCGCAAAGATTAACTGAGCTTGAGGCAGCACATAGATTATTGAAAGAGCATGTTAATGTGCAAACTTTAAAAAAGGCGGTAACAGACGTTCTTTCAAATAAAAAGTATAAACATGGCATTCAAAAACTGAATGAAAGTTTTTTAGAGTGTGGTGGTTCCAAAAGAGCCATTGCAGTTATTGATGCTCTTTTAAATAAATAGCTCGGATAATATAAAAGCATAGAGGCTCTACCTGTATGCTTTTATATTATTATCCAGCAAATTGTACAGCAGTATTCGCATGTAAATAAGCAGTATCAAAAACAGGAACAGATAGATCATTTTGGGAAATGAGCAAAGGAATTTCCGTACAGCCAAGTAGAATTCCTTCAGCCCCATTATTAATTAATGAATTGGTAATTTGTAATAGTTTTTCTTTTGATGTTTCTGAAATAATTCCTCTACTTAATTCATTTAATATGACGTGATGGATAAAAGTTCTTTCTTCGTCATTCGGGATGATTGTCTCAATGTTATATTTTGCTAGTCGTGATGTATAAAAATCTTCTTCCATTGTTTGTTTCGTTCCTAATAATCCGATCCGTTTTATATTCTGTTCTACCATTTCTTTAGCACTTACATCACCGATATGAAGAAGTGGGATTGATATTGCTTGTTCTACTTCCTCAGCAAATAGATGTACAGTATTAGAACACATTAGTAAACATTCAGCTCCAGAGTGTTCTACTTTTTTTGCTACTGCGACTAATTCATTTTTCACTTCTTCATATTGATGATTTTGTAATAATGTAGTTACTTCACCAAAGTCCATACTATATAAAACAAGCTTCGCATTTTGATCATATTGAGAGAGAGTTAGTGTATTAATATGTTTATAATATAACGATGTTGATTCCCAACTTAGTCCGCCAATTAAGCCGATTACTTTCATCATGCATTCCTCCCGTAACAATTTTGAATTTATTATTTCATAATTCCGATAAGAATACAATGATTTAGATGAACTATTTATCGAAAAATAAAAATAGTAAGAAAAGTATTGAAATTATTTATTGTTAGTGCCATAATACAGATTACAAATACATACTTATCCAGAGAGGTAGAGGGAACGGCCCTTTGAAGCCTCAGCAACCCCTATGTAATTACATAGGAAGGTGCTAATTCCGCAGAGGACACTATGTGTCTTTTGAAAGATAAGGGGATTCTTGTACGTGAAAGAAAATGACCTCTTATTTAAGAGGTCATTTTTTGTTGTATAGAAAGGAAGTGTCGATGCATAATTCATTTTCAAAATAAATATAGAGTATTAAAAGTTGAATAATACGAGAGGGGAATTGTAATGAACAAATTAACGACAAAGCTAGTAGTAGCTATTGGAATTGGAGCAGCTCTATACGGGGTATTAGGGCTTTGGGGATTTTCTATCGCACCGAATACATTTATTAAACCCGCATTGGCTATTTTAACAGTTTTTGGAGCGTTATTTGGCCCGGTAGCAGGACTTTTAATAGGACTCATCGGTCATACCGTTACAGATACGATCGCTGGTTGGGGTATTTGGTGGGGATGGGTTATTAGTTCAGGTATTATTGGTTTAGCAATGGGACTCATACAAAAAAGAGTTGGTTTTAGTGTAAAACATGGAACGTATAATAACCGTGATATTTCTTATTTTGCAATTGCAGGGTTAATTGGTATTGTCATAGCAATTATATTTGCTGGAGCATTCGATATTATTGTGATGGGAGAACCGTTTGACAAAATAGTTATACAAGTACTAGGCGCAACAATTGCAGACGTTATCGTATTTTTAGTTCTTGGCTTACCAATCACGATCGGTCTAGCGAAATCAAATAAGAAACATACACATTTAAAAATTGAAAAGTAGGGATGAATACATGCAACCAATTATTTCTTTTGAACGATTTACCTTTCAATATAGGCATACCACGCAGCCTACTTTAAAAGATATTACATTTCAAATATATCCTGGGGAAAAGGTACTTATCGCTGGACGAAGTGGTTCAGGTAAGTCAACATTAGCTCATTGTATAAATGGGCTAATCCCATTTTCTTACGAAGGGATAAGTACCGGTAACATTTTAATAGCTGGAAAGGATCCGAGAAAAGGTAGTGTTTTTGAACAGAGTAAACACGTAGGGACAATATTACAAGATCAAGATTCACAATTTATAGGCCTTACTGTCGAAGAGGATGTAGCATTTGCATTAGAAAACGATTGTGTAAATCAAATAGAAATGAAAAAGATTGTTACGGATTCTTTAAAAAAGGTAAGCATGCAGGACTTTCATACACAAAGTCCGCATGAATTATCAGGAGGTCAAAAACAGACAGTCTCTCTTGCAGGTCTGCTAACGACAAATGCCGATATATTATTATTTGATGAACCGTTAGCTAATTTGGATCCTGCATGTAGTTTGAATACAATAGAACTCATTAAAAATATACATGAGAAATATAATAAAACAATTGTAATTATTGAACATCGAATAGAAGAAATTTTAAACCTTGATTTAGATAAAATTATTTTAATAGATGAGGGAGAAGTTATTGCCGTTGGTTCACCGGATAGTATTTTAAATTCTAATATATTACCAAATATCGGACTAAGAGAACCTATTTATATAGAGGCGCTAAAGAAATTAAATTTTGATAGTAATAATGTTAGGGTATTTCCAATTGAAAATCTTCGTAATGCAGGCGTTCATAGCCTATTAAAGAACTGGATGCATAAGCAAGTTTCATCAAAAAACAAATATATTAAAAAAGCTTTATGCAAGATAGAAAATTTATCATTTACGTACAATAACAAACATACAGCCTTAGAAGATATCAACCTTTCAATAGGAGAGGGAGAAATAGTAGCGTTATTGGGTCATAATGGAGCAGGGAAATCGACATTAGCTCATACTCTTATAGGAATAAATAAAACGAAGAATGGAAGAATAACATTCGATGGAGAAAATATAAATTGTTGGTCTATTCGTAAACGCGGGGAAGTTATTTCTTACGTTATGCAAAACCCAAATCAAATGATTACACAGCCTACTGTTTTAGAAGAGGTTTCATATTCATTAAAATTAAAAAAGGTTTCTAAAGATGAGATTGAGACAAGAGTCGAAAAATCTTTAAAAATTTGTGGATTATATCCATTTCGTAACTGGCCAATTCAGGCATTAAGCTATGGACAAAAAAAGAGGCTTACTATTGCATCTGTACTTATAACAAACCCAAAACTTATTGTATTAGATGAGCCAACAGCTGGACAAGATTATTACCATTACAAACAGTTTATGTCGTTTATTAGAAAACTGGCTGCAAGGGGCATATCCTTTATTATTATCACACACGATATGAATCTTGCTTTAGAATATGCAGATCGAGCGGTAGTTCTGCATGAAGGAAAAATTATTGCGGACAATACTGTATCTGCTGTTTTAGGGGATCAAGGAACGTTACAAAGAGCTAATCTACGGGAGTTTTCATTAATAAAACTAGCTAAATTAAGCGGGATTCCAACTCCAGAAACATTTGTGAAACTTTATATTGAAGCTAATAGGAGGGAGGAATATGCATAATACGTATTTTTATCGTATGGATGGTGCAATTAAATTATCTTTATTTATATTTTGTATGACACTTACTTTTTTATTTTTTGATTTTCGTATATTGCTAATTTTATTTATTGTTGGATGTATAGGCCTCTTAATTGCAAAAATTCAATTGCGTAAAATTATAGTTATTTTCAGCGTTATATTTACATTTAGTTTATTAAATTCCG
Organism: Bacillus sp. FSL P2-0099; assembly: GCF_038007445.1. Taxonomy (NCBI): domain Bacteria; kingdom Bacillati; phylum Bacillota; class Bacilli; order Caryophanales; family Bacillaceae; genus Bacillus; species Bacillus sp. FSL P2-0099. The sequence continues at coordinate 2,674,082 of NZ_JBBOXE010000001.1, read as the reverse complement.
TTATGATTCTTTTCATTACGCCCACCCATGGATCGGAATTAACGGGATCGTATACCTCTTTTTTTTATATAGGTTATGCAACAATTACATATGAAACTTTATTTTATGCAGCTACACTTTCATTGAAATATTTTACGTTATTACCATTTACACTTCTTTTTATTTATACAACCCATCCAAGTGAATTTGTAAGCAGCTTAAATAAATTTGCTATTCCTTATAAAATTACATATGCAATAAATATTGCACTGCGTTATATACCAAGTATTCAATCTGAATATATAATCATTAGACACGCGCAGGAAGCAAGAGGCGTACCTTTTGAAAAAGGAGAAGCGAGCTTGTGGATTCGTATGAAAAACCGTGTTTTAATTTTTTGGCCACTTATTATTCATTCATTAGAAAGGATTGATACTGTTTCAAATGCAATGGATTTAAGAGGTTTTGGAAAAAAGGATAAACGAACGTGGTACTATGCAAAAAACGCACAAAAGGAGGATTACATCACACTTTTTGTTTGTATTATCATTTTGATTATTGCAGTTTACTTAAAGCTGAATGTATTCCAAAGCTTCTGGTACCCATTTTAAAGCACTCTCAATAGAGTGCTTTTACTAATTTTTATGAAGACATGCTCAAAAAAGGGAGATATACATAATGTATAATACGAACCAGTTAAAATGATCAACTACCTATCAGTTTTCAAACCAAAAGGAGGAAAAAATATGAGTTTCGGCGGTTCTTGTGGTTTTGGTGGAGGTTTCGCTTTATTAGTTGTGTTATTTATTTTATTAATTATTGTTGGATGTAGCTGTTGGAGCTAAGGGTACTAATTTCTAATTAGTCTCTTCTAAATGTAAATTAAAAAAACATAGCAGATACTTTTTGTATCGAAATAAAAAAGGAGCCATTATGCTCCTTTTTTATTTATTATGCAACGTGCTCTCATTATTATATTTTGGGAATGTAATAGTTAAAGTAGTTCCTTTATTAACGATACTTCGGATTTTTAAACTGCCTCGCATCGTTTCAATAATTTTAACAGCAACCATCGTTCCTAAACCCGTACCTTTCGTTTTTGTACTAAAATATGGTTCGCCAAATCGATTAATTTGCTCTTGCGACATTCCAACTCCACTATCTTGAATCCTTATTATGACCTTATTATTGCTAACAGTTGCAGAAATAATTAGATTACCGCCACATGGCATTGCTTCTATACTGTTTTTTATTAAATTTAAAAAACATTGATGGAAGTGCTGTGTATTACCAATAATTGTTCCCTCTGAGAACTCTTTTGTAATATTAATAGTATTCATGTTACAAAAAGGCAACATCATATTAATAACTCGATTTAACTCGTGCTCCACTGAAATATGATCTAGTTTTTCTGAAGCCGGTTTGGCAAAAGTTAAGTAATCATCAATAATTGCTTGTGCACGATTTAACTCTTCAAGAATATGTTCAATATACTCATCTTTGGATTGTTGAGTTATATTAGGTGTTTTTAAAAGTTGTGTAAATCCTTTTACAACAGTCAATGGATTCCTTACTTCATGTGAAATACTTGCAGCGAGTTGGCTGACAATCTCCATTTTTTCAACTTTTATTAATTTTGATCGCATAAATATTGCATCTTTTAAAACCTCATTAAAATAGACCATAAATAATATTAAAATAGTTGGTAATAGAATGAAATAAATAATGTACAAATTATTCACTTCAAAATCTGATAGAGTTAAAACAATTACTGTTGTAAATATTGCAAGGAAAAAAGTTAAAAACATAGATGAAGTTACTTTTATTTTCCTATTGTATGTATTAAATTTTGAGGATGCGAATGCTGTAATTATTAACATCGTTCCATAAACAATGATTGTTAACAGGCTAAAACCATAAAACATAAAACGTATTATTAATAAAATCATGAGTAATGCAATACCGACTGGAAATCCACCATAAAGTGTACCAATTAAAAAGGGGATTTGTCTTAAATCGTGAATATAATTTTCATCCATATAGATGGGATACCGCATACATAAAATTAGTGGGATACTCGTACAAAGAATGATAAGTAGTTTCTTATATTTCTTCCCGAAGTACCCACTATCATAAATAAAATAAAAAACAAATATACTGCTTAAAATATAAAGAAGATTATTTAAAACATTTTGATTAATGTAAACAAAGTTCATAATACATGCCCCGTTATCCTGAATTTCAATCCCATATTTATTATACATTATAAAAGTACAAGTTTTACATGTACTTTTACAATGTATTTAGTTTTTATAGATTTTCAGTGTTATAGGCTTTTAACCATGCATTATTAAAATCTTCCATTGACGCATAGCGCTCACTACGATTTTCATTTACAGCACGGTATGCTACTTCATATAAGCCTGCACTAGCTTCCCATTTCATAAAGGAACGATCTTGCCCGCCACCTAATAGTGCGAAAGCCATAGCCCCCATATTAAATACATTAGTTTTCCCGTCTATCATAGCATTAAGTTGAAACTCTTCAGGTGACATAAAACGAGATGACCCCCACATTCGTCCCATCTTATTTACATACGGTTTGTTACTGTATAAATCTATATCACAAATTTTTGTTTCATTAGTTTTAAAGTTGTACAAAATACTACCGTCATAAAAATCAATAGCTACATAGTTTTTGTGTTCAACGTAAGTATGGAAATTAAAAATAGAATTTAATGAAACTAGCCTATTTTTAACGGATAATTTTTTATATTTATAAAATGGTGAGTTAGGATCATTATATTTTGCTGGGGGTGGGGAAACTCCAGTGCGGGTGGAGACATTCACCGTCAAACCAATCAAAAATTAAAACATATCCATGTTGTACAGGGTAGTGATCAATTAAACTTATAAGAGAAACGTGTTTTAATTCATTGTATATAGTAACTGAGCTTTTTAATCTTTGTATAGCTTCATTTGTAGAAGCATTATATGCGAGTGTTTGTGCCCCTGCATATTTTATAAAGTTCTTTTTCCCATTCTTTTCAACACCAAAACTTATATTACCGGAATCTTGTTGGTCAAAAACCGCAAATACTGTACCTAGTTTTGTAAGCCAATCAAAATTATGATGTTTTTTTAGTTGGAATGTTATAGTATCTAACTGGATTTTAACTGGAATATCTTTCATAATTCACCTCAAATTTAATATAATTAAGTTGTCCATTACAGTATTCGACATATTTTGTGAAACCCCTATATTTATAAACTTAAATTTTATAAATATAATAATATATAGTTATAAGGAGGAAAGCAAATGGATGGAAAAATCATAATTAAACCGTACCAACAATATTGGCATACAGAGTTTTTAAATGAAAAAAATAAACTTGTGCCGTTACTCCATGAAGAAATTATTGCTATTGAACATATAGGAAGCACAGCCGTAGAAGGGTTAGGGGCTAAACCTCTTATTGATATGATGATCGGCGTAACAAATTTACAAATTACCGAAAATTGGAGGGAAGCCCTAGAAGAAATTGGCTATGAATATGTTCCTAAAAACACACCTAATTGGCGTTTTTTTAGAAAAGGTAAATGGAGAGCTGGTACCCACCATTTACATGTTTATATTTATAATAACGAGGAATGGAGGAACAACCTTTTATTTCGAGACTTTCTAATAAATCATGAGTGGGCACGTGAAGAATATAGAGTATTAAAAGAGATGCTTGCTGCTGCATATCCTTTTGATCGTGTTTCATATACAAATGCAAAAGCACCGTTTATTTGCAACATATTAGAATTGGCCAAAAAGGAGATAAATAAAATATAAGTAGTTTGCAGATTCTCATTTTATTTTAATCTTTCTCTCATGTTATTCTCTCTTTTACTTGATACACTGCTGATTATAGAGCTTTTGAGTCAAAAGGAGATTATATAAAATGGAGAAAATACTTAGAAATAAATATTTCCATATATATGTTAAAATAATCGGTATTACTATTATTGTTTGTAGTGTAGAGTTGCTATTTATTAATGTTTTGTACGGGAATGTATTAAATGTACAATGGCTAAATAAGAAATTAGGTTCTTTAGGTGAATACGGGGTAATTATAGCTGCATCATTATGGTTCTTACGTCATATAGGGTTATTTTTAAAGAAGAAACATATTCACAGATTTAAAATAATTAAAGAGCTATATCTTTTTATAAAACATTTTCACGTATTAATTGGATACGCTGTAATAGCTGTTGCGACTACTCACGGTGTTTACTTTTTAATAAAAGGAAGTCGGCATATTATGCTAGTATACAGTGGTATATTTTCTCTTTTAACCTTAATAGCATTAGGGATTGCGGGATTTGTTTTACAACAAACTAATAAGAAAACGAAATTGATAATGTATCGAAAAACACATCAAATCGTTGCAATTATATTCGGAATAGAATTACTTATTCATTTAATCGTATAGGAGGAAGTATCGTTGCAACATATACTAATTATTGAGGATGAGGAAAGCTTAGCAGATTTTTTAGAATTAGAATTAAAGTATGAAGGATATATAGTAGATATACAACTTGATGGAAGAAAGGGATTAGAAGCAGCACTTGAAAAGAATTACGATCTCATATTACTTGATTTAATGTTACCAGGATTAAACGGACTGGAAGTATGTCGTCGACTAAGAGCAACTAAAAGTACACCTATTATTATGTTGACTGCTCGTGATAGTATTATGGACCGTGTGACAGGGTTAGATAGTGGAGCTGATGATTATCTTCCAAAACCGTTTGCAATTGAAGAACTTTTAGCACGTATGAGAGTGATTTTTAGGAGAGAAGAAAATACAGAGCAAAAGCACGCATCATTTCTTTCGTTTAAAGATCTACAGCTTCAGATTGAATCTCGAACTATAACTAAAGGAAATGAAGAAATTGAACTTACAAATAAAGAATTCGAGCTACTGCTTATGTTTATGAAAAATATTAATCGAGTTCTTACCCGTGATATTTTACTGGACCAAGTATGGGGATATGATGCAATGGTTGAGACAAATATAGTCGATGTGTATGTTCGTTATTTACGTAATAAGTTACATAGTGTGGATAAGGAGGAGTATATCCAAACAGTTCGCGGTGCTGGATATATAATGAAATGATAAAAAACATTGTGCACCGAATTCGAAATTTACCTATAAAGTGGAAATTAACACTTTGGTCCACTACACTAGTATTCATTTTGTTTATTTTGTATAGCACGTTACAATTCATTGTAATTAATAAGTGGACTATAGATTATGAACAGAAACAAATAAACAGACAATTGACAGAAATAGCGGCATATTTTCAAGATAAAAACGAAACGCTCTCGAGCAAAACATTTGAAAATAGTAAAGAATTTCTAAATAATATGATTGATAAACATCAAATGATTCGTATTATCGGAAATGATGGAAAGCCCATTGTTACTGTTTCTCGAGATTTTAATGAAGCTTGGATAAAACCAAAACAGGTTACCCAAGATGAATCCTTAATAAAAAGACATATAGAAGATCGAATTTTAGTTGAGCGCATACCAATTCAAACAAAAAAATTCACGGGAACTATTGAACTTACGAAAAACTTAGAGACATTTGATCATTTATTAAAAATTATCTTAGTGGTAATGGTCTTTGCAGGGATATGTGGATTAGTGTTTAGTTTTTTAGGCGGAATACTTATAACGAAAAAGCTTTTATCAAGTGTTCAAAACATAACGGATACGATGAAGCGTATTAAGAAAAACGGACTAAATGAAAGAGTTCCAGTACGAGAAAATAATGATGAACTCGCAAAATTATCGATTCTTTTTAATGAAATGATGGATGAAGTGGAAACTTCTTTTACACAGCAAAAACAGTTTGTAGAAGACGCATCGCATGAATTAAGAACACCATTAACAATTATTCAAGGGCACTTATCAATGCTGAATCGATGGGGGAAAAATGATCCAGCTATATTGGATAAATCTCTTCAATCCAGTTTAAAAGAAGTAGATCGATTAAATAAATTAGTTTCAGAATTGCTAGAGCTATCAAGGGCTGAATCAGAACAGATACATCCAATAGCAGCTGAACGAGTCCATGTTAATAGCGTATTAAAACAAGTTACACAAAACTTTGCAGTACTGCAAACTGACTTTCAATTTGATATGAAATTGGATGCAGATGAAGCGTATGTTTCAATACCATCATCTTACTTAGAACAAATAATTATTATTGTAATGGATAATGCAGTGAAATATACAAAAGGAGCTAATAAGTATATTTGCATTGAATCAAGTATGCGGTCAGGAAAAATTAAAATCCGCATAATAGATCATGGAACAGGAATACCTGAAGCTGATTTACCATTTGTTCTTAACCGTTTTTATAGAGTTGATAAAGCGAGAAGCCGAAAACAAGGTGGAAATGGGCTAGGTTTATCAATTGCAAAAAGGCTTGTAGAAAAATATAACGGAGCTATTCAATTAGAGAGTAAAGAAAACGAAGGAACAATTGTTACAATTACATTTCCGGATACTACACATGAATAGTTAAAGGTAAAAAATTCTTTTTGAAAATACTCTTTAAAAGGAGGAATACATTTTGTATTTCCTCCTTTTTTGATGCTTAGTAATCAAATTATTTTATTTATTTCGATATTTAAAGTACATTGAAAGGATTAAGGGGGAGAATAATTAATGAAAGCTATTGTACATCAACATAAAAAAGGGTTAGAAGGTTTAGAATATAAATTATCACCGGAGATAACTCCTAATGTGGGGGAAGTTAAAGTGAAATTAAGAGCAGCAGGTTTAAATCATCGTGATTTATTTATAATGAATAATAGAAAAGAAATGGAACTACCATTAGTTTTAGGGTCAGATGGTGCAGGTATTGTTATAGAACTAGGAGAAGGAGTTTCAAATATTTCACTACATACCGAGGTTATTATTAACCCTAGTATTGGATGGAATAATACTCATGAAATACCAGAGTTACCTGAAGTACTAGGTGGACCAGCCGATGGAACGTTTGCTGAATATGTTATTGTACCAGCAGAAAATGTAGTGGAAAAGCCATCATATCTTACGTGGGAAGAATCTGGCGTTTTATCTTTATCGGCATTAACTGCATATAGAGCGCTTTTTACAAAAGGTAGATTAAAACCTGAAGAACATGTCCTAATTCCGGGAATCGGCGGTGGTGTAGCTACTTATGCTATGTTATTTGCTAAAGCAATTGGAGCAAAGGTGAGTGTTACTTCAAGGATAGAGGGAAAAAGAAAGGCTGCTGAAAAATATGGTGCAGACTTTTCTTTTAATAGTTCTGGTAATTGGGAAGAGTGCCTACATGGAGAAAAAGTGGATTTAATTATAGATAGTATAGGTCCGGCGACTTTCTTGAAATATTTTGATATATTAAAACCAAATGGAAGAATCGTTAACTTTGGTGCAAGTTCAGGAGATAAAATCGAATTACCGTTACGAGCATTATTTTATAATCAAATTGATATTATGGGAACATCAATGGGAAGCCGTGAAGAATTTAATGAGATGGTTCATTTTATAGAGAAACATAATATTAAACCAATTATTGATAAAGTATATCCATTAGAAGAAGCAATCCAAGCTTTAAATCGAATGCAGCAAGGAGAACAATTCGGTAATATTGCCCTTCGTATGGAATAAGAATATGATTTCGTAACTAATATATTTAAATGAATATGTTATGTATTATATTCATGCATAGAGTGTTCACCATACTATTTAAAATGGTTTACAACCTTTATACATATTTAGCTCGTGTAAATAGTTACGCCATTGTCAAATGAATAGTAGCAAAATGAGAATTAGATGAGAAAAGTTTAAGTCCATTTTCATATTGATGTTGTATACTGTGTAAATCAAGAACACTTGTATCTTTATTTAAAGTACAATGAGTAATAATAAGGAGAGAGTAATATGAATTACACAGTATTTCAATGGATTAATAACTTTGCTGGATCATCCAAGCTATTAGATACGCTAATGATCGCTATTACAAATAGTGCTGCATATGTAGCAATACTATTTATGCTTATCCTATGGTTCAATAATGGAAAGAAAGAGAATGCAATTAGAAAACAATATACAGTGTTATATACGGCACTTTCAGTTAGTATTGCATTATTAGTAAATGTTCTTATACATGCGGTATATTACCATCCGCGTCCTTTTATAACACATCATGTAAATCAATTAGTACCGCATGCAGCAGATTCATCATTTGTAAGTGATCATTCTGTACTCGTATTTTCGATTGCTTTCGTATTTATTCTTAGAGGAGAAAAACTTAAATATATCGCGTTAATATGGGCAATATTAGTCGGTGTATCACGCATGTACGTAGGCGTTCATTATCCTCTAGATATACTTGGTGCTGCGTTCTTAACATTTATTACAAGTGGATTAGTAATGCAAAGTGCACGTATATTTGAACCGTTAGTTCGTTTTATTTTCAAAATGTATGCACTAGTAGCAAAACGAGTTCCTTTTTTAGCGAAATATAACCATATAGCTTAATAAAAAGAACCTACAAAAAGTAGGTTCTTTTTATTTGAAAATTCTTAAATTTCACTTACCGTATTTTATATTAAAAAACATAGAATTAATAAAAAACAAATAGCAACAGAACTGGTTTTCTTATTGTTATAGAGGAATTAGTAAAAAAACTTCGAAAAATATAGTATCTACTATATTAAAGAACATATTTAGTAGCGCATCTTCGCATTAATGCATTGTAAAGGAAAGGAGATTAGTATGCATAAACTTCAAACGAATAAAGGCGCTCGATATATGATGATTGCTTTTATTGTTTTGTTTCTTACTATGCTTTTACGTATATTTTATATTCAAGCAGTAGGAGTCGTGCATAATGTTAATGTAAAGGATCTTGCGAAGGAACAACAAAACAAAAATGGAGTTTTAGAGGCAAATCGCGGGACAATTTATGATCAAAACGGTAAAGTATTAGTCCAAGACTCAACGACATATCGCATCGTTGTAAACCTAAAAGGAAAAGATAAATTAAAAGATAAAGAAGACACCGCACAACGTTTAGCAGATGCGCTTGAAGTTGATAAAGAGGAGATCATGAAAAATTTTCACGAAGGACGTACGCAAGTTGAAATTGGTAAAATTGGACGTAACTTATCTAGAGAAGCGAAGGAAGAGATTAATAATTTGAAAATACCAGGTGTATCTTTCACAACAGAAAAAGCCAGAGTATACCCAAATGAAGATTTCGCCTCGTATATACTTGGTTTTGCAAGACCAGACGATAAAGGTAATGCGGTGGGGAAGTTTGGGCTTGAAGAAAGTTTGGATAAATATTTGCGCTCTACAAATGGTAATGTTTCATATGTAGGTTCAAGAAAAGGAATCCCACTTACAAATGATATAGGAAAAGTAGAACCTGCTAAAAATGGAAATAACGTATACCTTACGCTTGATAAACAAATTAATAGTTTTTTAGAAGACGCGATGAATAAAGCGGCGCAACACTATGACCCTTCTATGTTAGTAGGAATTATTGCAGATCCAAAAACAGGTAAGATTTTAGCAATGTCTAGTAAGCCTAGTTATAATCCTAACAAGGGAGACATTGAATATTTTTTAAACGATCCAATTGCGAATGCATTCGAACCAGGGTCTACAATGAAAGTTTTTACATTAGCTTCTGCAATTAATGAAGGTGTATATAACGGGAAAGAATATTTCCAATCAGGAAAATACGCAGTTGGTTCAGCAGAGATTAAAGATCATAATGGCGGCTATGGATGGGGCTCAATTACATTTGATGAAGGGTTTGAACGGTCATCGAACGTTGCTTTTTCTATTTTAGAAGACCAGTTACTGAAACCAAATAAATTCAAGCAATATATGAATAAATTTGGTTTCAATCAAAAAACAGGGATAGATTTACCTGGAGAAAGTAAAAATACATTATTGTTAAATACTCAAATTCAACAAGTTACTACTTCTTTCGGCCAAGGCTCAACTGTAACTCCTATTCAAATCGTACAAGCGGCCACAGCTATAGCAAATGACGGGAAAATGATGCAACCTTATATTGTTGATAAGGTTGTAAATCCAACAAATAAACAAGTTATTATGGAAAATCAACCTAAAGAAATAGGGAATCCGATTAAAAAAGAAACTGCAGAAGAGGTAAGGAACTTAATGGAGCGAGTTATTACTTCATCAAAAGGAACGGGAACGATGTATAAAATTGATGGCTATCCGATTGGTGGTAAAACAGGGACAGCGCAAATTCCGAATCCTGAAAATGGACGATATATGGAAGGGAAAGATAATTATATTTTTTCATTCTTAGGAATGGCTCCAATTGATGATCCACAATTAGTCGTATATTTAGCCATTAAGCAACCTAAATTAAAGGGGAATGAATACGGTGCTCAGCCTCTTGCTGAAATTTTTAAACCAGTTATGAAAAATAGTCTAGAATATTTAAAAGTGAAACCATATACAGAAAAGCAAATGGCAGATGCAACAAAGCAATCTGAAATAAAAGTACAAAATTATGTAAATCAAACGATGGATACTGTAAAAAACATTGCAGAAAAAGAGAAACTTCAGCCGGTATTATTAGGAGAAGGAAAGATAATAAAACAATATCCACAGACTGGCGAGGTAATGAGTGAAGGAGATCGTATATTTCTAGTAGGAAATAATATAAAAATGCCTAACCTAAAAGGTTGGTCAATGCGTGATGTTATGTATTTCTCTAAGTTGTTGAAATTAGATTTAAAAACAACAGGTACAGGGTATGTAACGAGTCAAAGCATTGAAAAGGGACAATATATACAAGAAGGTGATACTTTAAAACTAGATTTGGAACCTCCTCTAGAACCATTAGCAGAAGCGAGTACAAATTAATATCGAATTTTGTAAGAGTCTATAGTATAATAGGCTCTTTTTGTTAGAGTTACATGCAATTTCACGTACCGTATTTTTTAATAAATAAAAAATCAAGTTACAAAATTATAAAGGCTGCTCACTTTTAAAAAAACTGATTATTCTTTTTAATCATTTACAATATAAAACCTATGTGATAATATGGAAAAAACCAAATGCAGTGAAGAGAATAGTAAATAAAATGAATTTTTCACAGAGAGCTCCATTTAGCTGAAAAGGAGCAAAAATTCTTTATTGAATCAAGCCTCTGAGCAGCACATCGGAACCTTTTAAAAGTGGATGGTGTGACGGGAGCTCCCGTTATAGAGCTAAGGTATAAGCATGAAAATAGTGCAGTACCTGATAAGGTTAATATGGCGACATATTAACAAACTAGGGTGGCACCGCGATGATAAATCTCGTCCCTAAGACTTTAAGTCTTGGGGGTGGGATTTTTTTATTGTTTTAAAACAATTTAGAAAGTGGGTGCCTAAAGTGAAAAAATTACTTAAAGATTGGAAATATCCTTTATTACTATTGTCCGGAGTTGGTATCGCGAATTTAGGTGCATGGATTTATTTAATCGCACTGAATGTACTTGTCTATAATATGGGTGGCTCAGCCTTAGCTGTCGCTACTTTATATGTGATAAAACCATTAGCCACTTTATTTACAAACGCTTGGTCAGGAAGTATGATAGATCGTTTAAATAAACGAAAGTTAATGATTCACCTCGATATATATCGAGTAGTATTTATCGCTATTTTACCCTTGGTTCCATCCCTTTGGATTATCTATCTCTTAGTATTTTTTATAAGCATGGCCAGTGCGATTTATGAACCAACTGCTATGACATATATGACGAAATTAATTCCAGTAGAGCAAAGACAACGTTTCAACTCACTACGTAGTTTAATAGGATCTGGTGCATTTTTAATTGGTCCAGCAGTAGCGGGGATATTATTAATAACTGGTACACCAGAGTTTGCTATATATATGAATGCTATAGCATTTCTGTTATCAGGGTTCATTACATTACTTTTACCTAATCTTGATAAAAAAGACGATTCTAATACATCCAATGATAAATTTTCACTAACTGTATTAAAGAAAGATTGGAACATAGTTTTAAATTTTAGTAAAAAATCTATGTATATTGTTTGTGTTTACTTCTTATTTCAAGGGATGATGGTTTTAGCTACCGCTATAGATTCACTTGAACTATCGTTTGCGAAAGAAGTTTTATTGTTAACAGATAGTGAGTATGGCTTCCTAGTTAGTATCGCTGGAGCGGGTTTTATTTTAGGAGCCATAACAAATACAATTTTATCAAAAAAATTAGCACCTTCATTTCTAATTGGGATAGGATCATTATTCATTGCAATCGGATATTTGATTTATGCTTTTTCAAGTGAGTTTTTAATAGCTGCTATCGGATTCTTTATTCTATCTTTCTCTATGGCATATGCAAATACAGGATTTTACACATTTTATCAAAATAACGTTCCGGTTCATATGATGGGACGAATCGGGAGTATATACGGGCTCATTATAGCTGTTTTAACAATTTTTATAACGATTCTGTTCGGCGTTGCAACTCAATTCACTTCTATGCAACTTGTGGTCATTGTAGGAGTACTGGTAATGCTACTTATTACTATCATATTGTGCGTGTTTACCTTATTACCATCGCAGTCTAAGATATATTCCGCTGAATCAATAAAATCGAAATAGTTACCTTGATTTTTATTTGAAACTAAAGGGTGGGTGAATAGGAGGTTTCTTTACCCTATATATGGAAAAATAATAAGGGGAAAGAACAATACCAATAAACAAGGGTGGTTATTATGATAAAAACAAAAGATCAAATAGAGAAAATTGTAAAATAAATACATCAGAATATAGATTTTTCTGGGGTAGTCTTAATAAAAAAAGATGATGATATTATCTATGAAAATTCATTTGGATATGCTAACCGAAGTGAATGTATAAACAATACACTACAAACAAGGTTTGGAATTGCCTCAGGATGCAAATTATTTACTGCTATCATAAAGGGGCAGGACCTGAAAAACTAATGGTAGAGATAGAAGGAGCTTTTTAATTACATGGATATAAAATTAGTGCATATAAAAAAGAAGACGAAATAGGCTAGGTACGTTGCCGTGCGTTATCTTTTTTAGATACAGCATATTATGACAATGTACTTAGAGAGAAAGAAAAATATGAAAATCCCGCAATTGAAGGCTTTTCTTTAATGAATTTACAATAATATAAAGATGCATTATTCCGTATGACAAAACCATCCTGCGAAAAGTCCTATAGAATAGAAGCGAATAATTAAGATAAAGGGATGTGTTAGCGATTTGCATATGATTAACGGTAGTTTATTTATTATTTTTGGGGTTATCTGTTATTTATTTGTCCGAAGTATATTAATTGGGTTCAAAAATAAAAAGCATGTGAATTGGTGGAAAGAATTAATTAGTTTTCTATTTGCAGTATACATTTGTATGGTTGTTGCAGTAACCTTATTCCCTTTACCAATCGGGTTTCCTTCTAGTGTTGAAAATCTTAATCGGTCAGTCAATATTATTCCTTTTGCATCAATTATTAAAGATATCGGTCAAATAGGGAGTGCTTATGATGGTGATGTCCTATTTATGATTGGTCTAATCGTAAGAAATGTAGGCGGGAATGTTTTATTATTAATGCCTTTAGGGTTTTTAGCACCACTTATATGGAATAAATTCAAAAAAGTTAAAAATACTATTTTATTAGGTTTTATCATATCGGTTAGTATAGAATTGTTACAATTAATCGAGTCATTAGTTAGTGGAGGGGGACGTATTACCGATATTGATGATGTAATCTGTAACGTTCTAGGTTCTATAATTGGATATTCCATTTATAAAATCACTTTAAAATTAGCTGCTACATTTAACATTCAAGTATTAGATAAAACTAACTCTAAAGGTGTAGAATTTATTGATAAATAAAAGTTTAAACCAGTTTAGGAATGTACTAATAAATCTACTAAAGACGTATGAGTAAAAAGTACGTCTTTTTACTTTTATAAATTATGCTTAAGGCTGATGGGAGATCACATTCCATATTATACAAATTAAAGTAGCTATCGTATTTCAAGTATGATATGAACAGAGACGAATATAATTTTCAAAGGTAAACAAGTATATAGGAGGACTCTAAATGGATATTCTATTTGTTATTCTACTTGTTATTCTTATAATTGTATTAATTCAAGGTAAGGAATACAAAGTGAATATTAATCGTATTTGGCTCATTCCGGCTTTGCTGTGCTTTGTAACAATCCAGTCCATTATTCATATGGGACAATTTAATATATTGCAAGGACTTCTCTTCGTTGCAATGCTTGGAATTGGATTGGGTCTTGGAGTTATTAGGGGAAAAGCTTTAACATTTCGATTAGATAGTGAAACAGGTCATGTATTACGAAAAGGAAATTGGTTAAGTACAATTATTCTCCTTGTTATTTTAGGTGCAAAGGTTTTGATTAAGCAAAGTATGTTTCCTGGCAGTACTCACCACACATTAATGGTTGTAACGAATGCCTTTTTATGTATTACATTAGGTACCGTAATTAGTAGACGCTATTATATTTGGAAAAAATATAATGAATTAACACAAAAAGCGTAAATACATTCGTCCCTTGTTTAACAACGCTGTGAACGGTAATACTAAATAATATTGAACTTTTACAACAAGGGATGATAATATGATATTCATTTACACAGATTTCGGTGGAACGCATTCAACTGCACTCGCTGCAGCTTATCATTTAAATAAATTACCAACAGATCGTAAGTTAACGAAAGAAGAAATATTAAATGTAGATTACTTTAATAAATTGAAAACAGAGGATATGGGAAAGATTATTTTTCATGGACAAGATGAATATGAAAATCCTGTATATACAATTGGGTGCGGGGCATCCAAAGTCGTTGTACCTGCGATGAAGCATTTAGGAGAGATTCTGCAAAAACATTATCATAGCCATGAAAAGATTATCTTTTCTAATACATCACCAACAGTTCCTTTACCAATGACTTTCGGTGGTCTGTTTTCTAGAAGGTTCCACATCGACTTTATCGGCGTACCATTACTCGTATGGGGAGCAAAACTTAGCTGTGATAACATACAAAGGCTTGTTAATTATACGAAAGAAGCTGGCCGATTGACGAATGATTATGTTGTAATTTTAGATAACGAAACATTTAAGTAATGTTAAAAGAAGGCCGGGAAATTTTGTGGTTTTCTTTTTTTTGATAAATAGACAAAAAACATTCACATTTATTATTACATCTACTATAGCCAAAATAATAAAGTCCTGTTACTATTACAGGGGATATTCTCTTTTCGTAAGATAAATATATAGAAAAGTCAGAAAAGAGGAACAGAATAAGGGAGGAACAACATGAAGCGTGTTGCTTGGTTTACTGATAGTACAACTGCGAGTTTTACAACAGATGGTGATAACTTTGTTATCCCAATTGAAGTTATTATTGATGGAGTGTCTTATAAGGATTGTGAAGAAGGAGTTCATAAACGTCTTTATGAAGCGTTAAATGATGGAAGAACAGTTACTACTTCGCAACCTAACATAGGGGAAATGGTAGAATTATTTACTAAAT
This sequence comes from Bacillus sp. FSL P2-0099, assembly GCF_038007445.1. NCBI lineage: Bacteria > Bacillati > Bacillota > Bacilli > Caryophanales > Bacillaceae > Bacillus > Bacillus sp. FSL P2-0099. The sequence goes on along the minus strand of NZ_JBBOXE010000001.1, from coordinate 2,658,446 downwards.
GCAAAGAAGAATATGAAGAAGGCTTTGCAGTTGCTATTAGCGGAAAAGTAAGTGGGACCTATCAAAATATGAAGCTAGCTGCTGATATGGCAGGTTTCCCTTTAACTGTATTAGATAGTGAAACGACAAGTTATCCAATGGATGAACTTTTGAGAAAAGCTAAAACGTTATACAATGATGGTATGACTTTACAAGATATACATAAAACATTAGTAGATGAAAAAAGAAGGCCTTTTTATGTATTTCCAAAAAGCTTAAAAGGTTTATATGCAAGTGGTCGAGTAAAGGGAGTTCAATTTTTACTTGGAAGTTTATTAAGTGTCAACTTAATCTTGGAAGTAAAGGGCGGAGAACTTTTACTTGAAAAGAAAGTACGTAAAATCCAAAAATGTAGAGAATACATTAAAAATGAGCTTGAAAAAGAATTACCAAAAGTACTTCATATGTTCTATGCTAACGATAAAGATGGAGCTGAAGAATGGATTTTAGATATTAAACAAGCATTCCCTGAAATGGATTTCAAGCTTTATCCATTGCCAATTTCATTTGCTGTACATGCAGGTGAAGGTACAATAGCAATTAGTTATTAAGAGGAAAACCCGTGAATAATTCGCGGGTTTTTTATTTTTTTCTACAACAAATATGAAGTATCCATTGAATCTACCCCATACTAGATAATTATGTATAGATAAAAGGATTTCCTACTATTAGAAAAGAAGTATTTATAAACAAATACTAAAATGGTAGTGATATTATGAAAATCGGTAAATTTGGAGAAAAAAATAATTTAAGTATAGATGCGATTAGACATTATATGGATCTCGGGCTAATTATCCCCGAAAAGAAGGGTGGCCATTATTTTTTTGATGAGTATTGTCAAAAAGATGTAGAGCTTATATTAGAGTACAAATGTCTAGGATTTAGTTTGAATGAAATTAAAGAACTTTTTCTTTATAAAAGTTTAGCAAAATCTATAAATTATGAAAAAGATACTTTTTACCAATCTTTATTTAAATTGAAATATGAAAAGGTGGAACATGAAATAAAAAATTTAAAGGAAAGAAGAGATAAATTAAAGGCAGCGTTAAATGATTTATCTATAACAACTCAGATTTCTAATTCAATTTTAGGGATAGATTTAAGGGTACTTAATTTTCTTACATGTTTTAAGTGTAGCGGGAATTTAATTCTTCAAGATGGAATTATTAATAGCAATCAAATTACGGAGGGGAAATTAACTTGTAATTGCGGCGAAGAGTATGTTATTAATTCAGGGATTTTAACAGCAGGTAAATCGTTTGAAACGTCTGACAGGGCTTCTTTTGAAGATCCTATTTCAAATTATATCCATGAAACTGATTCTTCTTATTTGGAGAATATACATAGAGTAGGAGAATGGGCGAAAAAGAAACTAAAACAACTAGATTTAAATGACAAGGTAATACTTGATATAGGATCAGGTCTTGGATTCTTTTTACGAAATATTTATGAAGAGCTGCCAGAGGATTGCTTATATATTGCTGTTGATCGAGATTTGAATAAACTTCTATTTTTAAAAGATGTAATTGAAAGAAGAAATTCCAAAAGAAACATTCTTTTTATTTGCGCTGATTTTTTAAGTATACCTATTCAGAATCATTCTGTTGATATTGTAATTGATCAGTCTGGTACAAGTAATTACAGTTTTGAGCATGAAAATTTTTTATTACATGAATTAAATTCCCTTTTAAAACCTGATTGTTATTTATTAAGTTCATTTATTTTATTTAAAAATTTCAGCATAAATAGCCAAATTACAACTAGATTTCGAGATAATTTTACGTCTTCAAAAGTGAAGAGAGAAATCCAAAAGCTACAGTTTAATTCCATAGATGAAAGAACTTCAGAATATATAGAACGAGGAGGAAAATACGAGGATTTCTTTGTTCAAGGAGAAGAAATTTATACATATTCATTTTTCGGAAAAAGATGGGGTTAACCCCATCTTTTTTAATTTTTCTTTTAAAAGTTTTTAATACTAGCATATTGATATTGGGTTGACCCGAGAACTTACACTATACGTAATACAAAGTTAAGTGGGAGGGAAAAGTTATGGAGCGTTTACGAATACATTTACAAAATGAAAAAAGCAATCAAGAACTAAGAAATATTTGTCTCTATGTAATTGGGAAAACAGTATCAATATTTGGTAGCTCTATTTATAGTTTTGCATTAGGATTATATGTTTTACAAATAACCGGATCAGCATTAAATTTCGCAATTACACTCATTTTAGGAACGATTCCAATGATTGTTATGAATCCATTTGCCGGCGTAATCGCAGATAAGGTTGATAAAAAGAAGCTGGTTATTTGTATGGATCTACTAAATGGATGCTTATTAATTGCTGTTTATATAGTAAGCAGCAATTATGGATTAAACTTATTCATCATTTATGCTACTACCTTTCTTATGTCGGTATTTACAACATTCTTCGGAATAGGATTAGAAGCCGCAAAACCAAATATCGTCTCTAAAGAGAAGCTAATGAGTATTAACTCTATAAGTAAAATTATCGATTCTGTATCTTTGATTCTCGGTCCTATGTTAGGTGGCATCATTTTTGCTGTATTAGATATAAAAACTTTTATAATTATAAATGGTATTTCATTTATTCTTTCGGGCATATCCATATTGTTTATTCACTTTAAATTGTTCGAGTACAACATAAAAGATGGATGTTCAAAAAGAGAAATTAATTTTATTAAAGATATAAAAGAGGCGTTTTCTTACTTAATTGAAAGGGAAAGCTTAAAAAATACGTTTCGTATTTTAACTGTACTTAATTTCTTCCTAGGTTTTGCTGTAATCGTCCCATTACCATACATAATAAACACAGTTCTCAATCTTAGTTCGAAGCAATTTGGCATGATTCATGGGACTTTTCCAGTAGGAATGATAGTTGGTGCAATATTAGTAAAAAAGATAACTGATCGTTTTTCTTATTCCTATCTTTTAAAAAAATCAAGTTTTATGTTGGCAATTTTTATGATAATTTCAGGGATTCCAATTTCATTCAAAAGTATTGAAGTAGATAATTTTGTATACGTTACTACGTATTGCATTATTATGTTCTTTTTAGGGCTAATGATAGCACTAATTGATATTCCTTTAACTTATTTCATGCAAAAAGAGATTCCCGATGAATATAGGGGAAGAGTGCTCAGTATTGGATTAAGTATAGGTAAAATGATGCAGCCAATAGCACTAGCATTATCGGGTCTATTATTAAATTATATTCCAGCCTACATGCTTCCAATTGCAGGAGGGATAGTATTTCTTATTTTAAATAAAGCTTACTCAAATAAGTTGAATTTAGAAATTCATTCAAAAGATTATAGTGTTTTGCGTAGCTAAGTGATATTGTTAAATGTTTAAAAAGCACAGGAACATCATCCTGTGCTTTTCTATCGTAATTCAGCTGTCTTTCTAATGACAATCTTATCAATATCATCATCTTCTTCACCAATAAATAACCCGCGCTCTTTTAAATATGTTTCAAAGTATAAATCTGCTTCTGCACGTTCATCATATGGCTTTACAGATAGAACGAAACCTAATTTATTTTGCTCCTCTAAATGAGAAGTGGAGATGTAAGCCGGTACATTGTGGCGTAAAAAGAGCTCTTTAACAGGAATGATCATATCTTTCATTAACTTCGTTAACATACCCATTTCAAACTCAAAATTAAAGCGATCTATACTAGATAAATCCGCGAATACTACACCAATAAAACCTGTATTAAATACTTCTTGATATTCTACTTCTTCGTTACCGTAAAAATTCTTTTCGATTAAATAATTTATAAAGTAAGCAACGCCATCACTTTGTTCAAACGGTTTTGTTGAAAGAACAAAGCCGATTTTCTTTTGTTTATGTAAATACACACATGACATGTGTGCGGATATATTATGTTCTTTAAATAATGCACTCGTTGCCCCAGATAGACCATCTAGTACGTGATGAACAATTTGAAGTTTTTTACGAGCGAAATAATAGGATTTCTTTTGTAACTCCAATGTATCAATAAAGACAGAGCCGATAAAGCCTGTATTTGAAATAATAGGTGTTTGCTTTTTTCTTCCTCTGCGCTTTGCTTGAGTCATTGTTGAAATCATCCCTTCATGTACAAATAAATTAAAAGAACGTTTGTTCGTATATTTATATTTTACTATTAAAACGCACTAAAGTAAAGGGTTTTTGACGAAAAAACAATAAAAAAGACACCTATAAAAGGTGCCTTAAACGTTGCAGGGAAGAGGTTTCATCCCATTATTTATATTAAGATACAGATACAATCTCTTCTGTATCTTCTACATCTAAATGACAGTCCATAGTACGAACATCTTGATCTTCATGACTTCCGAAATAAATAGTAATTTTCATATGTATCGCTCCTTTATTCTAGGAATACCTAAAATAATTACTAGTAATGTTAATATTTATTATATACCACTTTTTTCATTCCGACAACGTTATATCATTTTTAATTCTTTTAGGGCGCAAAGAGTGATTTATAGAGATATTTTTATAGAAATAGGTACATTTCTTATATGATATATTTAATACTGAAGGATTCGAATACGAATTTTTATGAAAGGAGCAAAATGAATGAATTATAAACAGTTACTAATAGACAATTTTACATATAAAACCTCATATATTGCGCGGCAGGTAAATGGAATGGATGTAAAAGAAACGAAGGATTACATTACTGTCGACTGCGGATTACCTGCAGATACATTTAATATTATCACACTACTAAATAGTAATGTAACGGAAGGAATCGAGAAATTATATAAGGAGGTAGAATACTATAATCAAAAGAAATTTCCAATGAGTGTTTGGTTTTGGGATGATAAGCAAGAACAGACTATAAAAAGCGAATTAATCAAACTTGGTTTAAAAGAAGCTGAAAAGAATATCGCGATGGTAGCAGAATTAAAAACAATTCATCCAAGAATAAACATGCCAGTAGGTTTTACGATACAAAAAGCATCTTCTTCAGGACAAATCAAAAAGTTTGGAGAAACGTTTGCTAATCTATTTGGTACATCAGAGGAAGGTAAAAATGTACAAGCATACTATAATCAAATTTCTTCTTTAAATTTATGGAATAGCGATAATATGAAACTATACTTAGGTCTTTATAAAGGTGAGGTAGTATCTGTTGGCTCTTTAGTATGTACGAAAGATAGTGTCGGTATTTATGATATAGCGACTAAAGAAGAAATGAGAGGAAAAGGTTTTGGCTCTACTATGTTTAATTTCCTGCTGCAAGAAGCAAAACAATTAAAAAATACGTATTGTGTATTACAAGCTTCACCTGATGGAATAAATATTTATAAAAAATCCGGCTTTCAAGTTGTAGGACAAATGACTGTTTTTGAAAATCGGCATTTATTTGAGTAAATCATCCAAGTCAAATTGTTTTAAATATAGGAGTTAACATACCGTTATGAAAAAAACATCTATAATTACAATCATTTGTTTCTTCACAGTAATAAGCATCTTTGTTTTTCAACAAGTAAATGAACATAATTATATAAAAGCTACTAATCAATCAAATCATATAAAAAACATTGCGCATAGAGGTGCTTCTGCATATGCACCAGAACATACAATAGTGGCTTATACATTAGGACAACAATTAAAAGGTGACTATATAGAAATAGATCTCCAAATGACAAAAGATGGACATTTAATAGCTATGCATGATGAAACATTAAACCGTACAACAAACGGTACTGGTTTTGTAAAAGATCATACATTAGATGAAATAAAACAACTGAATGCAGGTTCTTTTTTCAATAAAAAGCATCCAAATTTAGCAAAGAAAGAATTTGAAGATACTAAAGTTCCAATATTAGAAGAGATTATTGAAACGTTTGGACATAATGCTAATTATTATATCGAAACAAAATCACCAGATGAATATCCTGGAATGGAGGAAAAACTATTAGAAATTATTAATCTCTACCAAATAAATGATAAAGTTATTATTCAATCATTTAGTGAAGAAAGTCTGCGAAAGATTCACAGTTTAAATGATAATATACCGTTAGTACAATTATTATCATTTAAAAAAGCAGTTCAATTAACAGACTCAGAAATAGAAAAGTATAAAACATACTGCATAGGTCTTGGTATGAATTATAAATATATTGATGCAGCCTACGTAAAAAAAATAAAGAATTATGGATTAGAAGTTCATCCATTTACAGTAAATAATGAAAAAGATATGAAAAAGTTACTTTCTTGGGGCATCGACGGGATGTTTACTAATTATCCGGATCGTTTACATTCAGTATTAGATTTGAAAAGTCATAATTAAAAAGTATTATTCTTAAGGGAGTAATAAACAAAAAAGAATCCAATAAACATATTGGATTCTTTTTTAGTTCTATACGCCAAACTTGATATAATACAATATTGATTATTATTTTTCATAAGTTTTGTCAGAAAGTAATCAAAATGTAATTAATTTTTCCTTTCTTTTTTATATTTTTTTGATACACTGGCTACGAGAGGAATACCGATTATAGTAGGTAAGAACCAAAACCATATTGGTGGAAGTAGATTTAAAATAGGGATATACATACCAATGTTTACTAAAAGTGCGGTAACTGCACCAATATAAGAGCCTAACATACCTCTAATATGGTGTTGCAACCAATTTCTCCATCGTTTTTTTCTTGCGAGATATCCGTAAATCGCAAATGAATAGGAGATAATTGCTACATAAAATAAATATGCGATTTTATCCCAGTTTAAAATAGACAATATAATTGCAGTAAGGGTTATGACAACATAGGACGCATGGTATATTTCGCCCCATTCCGTATGTTTTCCTTTCTTTTTTTGAGCAACCATCGCTACAATACCAGTAATTAAACATATAGTTCCAAATAATATGTGTATGGTCAAAAGAATGTTGAAAATGCTCATAAAAGTTCCTCCTTTTTTATTTTTATAGTATTGCAGTATAGGAGAAAAGTTGAACAATATAGTTAGTTCGCCTTAATATATTGAAATAAAGGTACTCCTAGAACAAAATGGAATGATTAAATTTTTTCTCAAATTTAGTGAGACGAGTATTACGTTAAATGAAGGAGAGACTTCTATGTTTACATCTATTACATATTTACAATCTGGGAATGATAAGCAACAAAAAGTTTACGAAGTTATTAATAAACTAAACATAATAGAGGATTTAGCTTTATATAGCCCTGTACTTTGCGGGACAATCCCTATTAGAGTTGATACCCTTCATTCTGACTTAGACATTGTAATGGAAGTACATAATTATGATTTTTTTGAACAGGAAATTAGATCATTGTATGGCTCATACGAAGGATTTGAAATGAAAAAGAAAATCATTAAAAATATCTTAACAATAAAGGTGAATTTTCAATTTGAAGGTTTTGAATTTGAATTATTTGCTCAACCGCGGCCAGTACGTAACCAAAATGCATATAAACATATGATAGTGGAGCACATGCTATTAATGCAGCACCCACACATTAGAGAAGAAGTAATTGAATTAAAAGAACAAGGGTTAAAAACAGAACCGGCTTTTGCTCAAGTATTAAACATTGGCGGTGATCCCTATAAAGAACTTATTTTATTAGGACAGGAAATGAGATTATGGTAAAAAAGGCACACAAAAAATCCTCTTTTTATAAAGAGGATTTTTTTATTATGCCATTAACTTACGAATCAAATTACTTAATATAATAATACCTTGAGTAATTTGTTCAGGGGAAGAATACCCATAAGATAAACGTATAAACTGATCTGATTCTTCCTCATAAATACGTCCCGGGTTAAAAAGAACTCCCTTTGATTGAGCCTCTGAAAATAGTTTTTTCATCGAAATGTTAGGCACTACCCTTAGCCATATAAAAAATCCACCACTAGGAATATCCCATGTAGTAATGTCAGCGCAGTACGTATTTAGTGCTTGTATCATTATTCGTCTTCGTTTTTTTAGGTGAATCCTTACGTTCGCTACGTGATCCTCATAAAACCCTTTACTTAACCATTCTGCAGCAACTCTTTGAGATAAAGAACTTGACCCATAGTCAGTTTGCATTTTTATGTCTGATAATCTCTCAATAACAGGCTCTGGTCCGATAATCCAACCAATCCTAAGTCCTGGGCTAAGTGTTTTAGATAGACTACCGATATATAAAACATGTCCATATTTATCCATCGACTTTAAAGGAGGGGGCGGTAGTTCATCCATCCATAACTCACGGTAAATATCATCTTCAATGATAGGCAATTGTTCTTTTTCGCATATTCTTAGTATTTCTTTTCGTCGATCCTTGGACATTAATACACCCGTCGGATTTTGAAAACAAGGAATCGAATATAAAATATTTTTCTTTTGACTATAATTAATTTTTCTTAACAAATCATTAGGGATAATTCCATGTTGATCCATCTGTATTCCAGAAAGGTGAATATTAGCCGATTGAAATACGTGAAGAGAATATAAGTAAGAAGGTCGTTCAAGTAAAACAGTTGACTCTCTATGTAAAAGACCGATTGATATTAATTGTAATGCCTGTAATGCACCAGAGACTATTAATATAGAGCTTGGTGATGTATTTATTCCAAATGATTTTACATAATTACTTATTGCTTCACGTAAAGGGAGATATCCTTTTTGTTCTTCATATCCGAAATAATCTAGTTCCTCACATACGTTACGCATAATGAATTGCATAGTTTCTAACGGGAAAAGATGAGGTGCAAGTTCTCCTTTACTAAGATGAATCAATTTTTTATTTGCTTCTGCTTCATTTATTTCTCGTACCATTAACTTGCTTGGTTTATGAATACCAGACTTTACATATTCACTCCAATCGGGCGGGGGATTGGTGGCTAATAATGACCATGTATTATTCGTTACAATTGTTCCTGACCCGATTTTTCCTTGAATTAAGCCATCTGCCATAAGTTCTTCTAGTGCAATTATTACAGTACTACGATTTACATGAAATAATTTCGCTAACTGCCGCTGGCTAGGAACCTTACTTCCAATCGGCCATTCTCCGTATTCAATTTTTTCTTTCATATAGTCTATTATCTGCCGATATTTAGGCAGTTTTTTATCAGTAGACATATTAAAAACTCCCTCATTCATTTTAAAAATGCAAAGTGGTTGGTTTTTTCGAGGATTAACTGGTTGAAGACATTGTATCAACTATTAAATATGATGAAAAGAAATAATTGGTAATTAGAAAATGGCTGGTTTATTGGAGAGGGAGAGAATATATGCATAATAAAAAATGGGATTTTCGTATTGTATGTGCTCACGCTTTTACGATTCTTATATGGGGAACAGCTTTTCCAGGAATTCGGATGGGGCTTGAAGCTTACACCCCTGAACACCTTACTTTGCTACGATTATTAATCGCTTCTTTGATTCTTTTTCTGTTTTCACTTATATACAAGTTACGTTTACCTGATTTGAAAGATATTCCAGTCATTTTTATAGTTGGTGCTCTTGGATTTACAATTTATCATATTGCACTGAACTACGGTGAAAAGAGTGTGAATGCTGGACCTGCTAGTTTAATTGTATCAGTAACACCTATATTAACGGCAATTCTTGCTTCTATTTTTTTGAATGAAAGAATGAAATTAAATGGTTGGATCGGTGGTGTAATTAGTTTTGTAGGAATTGCTTTTTTATCGTTAAGTCAAGGAGATTCCATTCAATTGAATAGTGGGGGATTACTAATATTATTGGCGGCAATTTCAGAAAGTCTATTTTTCGTTTTTCAAAGGCCATACTTAAAAAAGTACGGTTTCTTGCCATTTACAATATATACAATTTGGTCTGGTACTGTATTTATGCTTATTTTTTTGCCAGGGATTTATCAAGAAATCGTAACAGCTCCTATAGAAATTACTTTGAGTGTTATATATTTAGGTGTGTTCCCGACAGTACTGCCGTATATTGCATTAGCATATATTACATCCCATGCCAGTGCTTCTGAGGCAACAAGTTCTCTATATTTAACACCAGTAACTGCATGTATTATCGCTTGGATATGGTTAGGTGAGGTGCCAACCTTTGTTTCGATAATTGGAGGGGGAATTACTATACTTGGAGTTGTGATTGCTCATTTAACATTTAATAAAGATGATTATAAGCAAATTGAGAGTGAAAAGGTATGGTAAGACATCCCTACGAGTATTTGCAATTTGAATGCAAAATTTCGGATTAATAACAGGTTTTCAATTCTATAAATATAGTGAAAAAAATCTATATTAAAATCAGTTAGTCCAATATTTGTACGAGATTTAATTAAACTGGTAGATTATTTATCTGCAAAAGAACTAGCATAATGCTAGTTCTTTTTTATCAATACATTACTCACCATTAATATTTGCTTAGAACTGTATAGATTTAATTTTTTTCCACATATACATAATTATCTTACCTATGAAAGGAGTGCATTTCTTGGAGAAGGTTTTATTTTTTGGAGACCCAGGTATTGATGATTCGTTTGCAATTATGTATGGCTTACTGCATCCTGAAATTGAAATTGTTGGTATCGTAACTGGATATGGAAATGTTGAACATATACATGCCGCTCATAATGCCGCATATATTTTACAGTTAGCAAACAGACAAGATATTCCTGTAATTAGCGGTGCAACAGGCCCACTTACAAATGAAATTACAACGTATTACCCTGAAATCCATGGACCAGAAGGATTAGGGCCCATCCATGTACCGGAAAGTGTGTTATCTATTCCTATATACAATTTCGGTAGTATTGCTGCGATTCTTGTAAAGTATGGAGAAGATTTAACAATTGTCGATGTAGGAAGATCTACCTCGTTAGCGATTGCTTTTAATTTATGGAACGAATTGATGTTAAATATAAAAGGAATTTATTTTATGGGTGGTGTCTTTTTAGAAGCAGGGAATGTTACTCCATTAGCAGAGGCAAACGTGTACGGAGATCCTATAGCAAGTCAAATTGTATTTCAGCAAGCGAAAAATATAACGTTATTCCCTTTAAATGTAACAAATAAAACGGTTTTAACCCCAAGTGTATTTACTTACATTTTAGTTAATACACAAAATCCATTTAAGTCGATTATGAAACCCATGTACGATTATTATTTATCAGCATACCAAAAACTCAATCCATCTATTGAAGGGCCATTATTACACGATGTACTTGCTATAAGCGGTTTAGTGAATCCTACATTTTTAAATTATACATCCCGAAAAGTGACTGTGGATATATGTGGCGAAACGAAGGGACAAACTTTTGCTGATTTTCGCCCACACTCTAAATCTGAAGGGGCGCGTATAGCGTTACAATTAGATGAGGAAAAATTTATTCAGGATTTTATGAAAATCATGTTATAAGTTGATGTCGAAAAAGGGAATCATTTCACTCCGTTGAATATAAAAGATAAATTCTCTTTTTAAAGGAGCTTAAAATAGTGAACGTTCAATTAAAAATTGTTACGAGAGAAAATTGGGAAGACGCATTAAAGTTACGAGTTAAAGAAAATCAAATCCATCTTGTTCCCGCAGTGGCAGTATCACTTGCTAAAGTATACATAAAACCAGATGGTGAAAATGTCGAATATATTCCATTCGCTATATATGATGGTGACCTTATAGTTGGTTTTATTATGCATGCTTTTGTACGAGAGTCAACAGATATGTATTGGATTAACGGATTTATCATTGATGAAAAAGAGCAAGGAAAAGGATATGGAAAAGCAGCATTACAGGAAATCATTAACTTAATAAAAAATAACTTTAAAGAGTGTGAGGAAATTAGATTAACTGTCCATAAAGATAATATTTCTGCAAAGAAACTATATGAATGTTATGATTTTAAACCATTAGGAAATGTATATGACGGTGAGGAAGTATATCGCTTATTGTTGTTGAAATAAAGATGTACTGTTTTGAAACAATAAGTTGTTCCGTTAAAGGGTCATATTGCGGAGAATTGGTTGTACTAATTCATATAAATTATCGCAAACTCAATTCACGCAATTATTTAAACATTTTATTATAAAACAGTATTTATATATACTTAAACTATCATTAATAAAAACATCAATGGAGGAACTAATATGAAAGAAAGCAATAAAAAAGAGTTGTCACTAGAGCAACGTGAAGAATTACTACAAACATTGAAAGATCGTTTTGAGAATAATATGAACCGTCATAAAGGTTTAGAATGGGCTAATGTTCAAGAAAGGCTGGATGCTAATACTGAAAAGTTGTGGTCGCTCAACGAAATGGAACGAACTGGTGGCGAACCTGATGTTGTTGATTTTGGTAAAGAAAAAGGCGAATATATTTTTTATGATTGTTCAGCAGAAAGTCCTAAAGGTCGTAGAAGTGTTTGTTACGATCTTGAAGCGCTAGAATCAAGAAAGAAACATAAACCAGAAAATAACGCTATTGATATGGCAACTGCCATGGGTATTGAACTATTAACGGAAGAAGAATATCGTACATTACATAATCTTGAAAATTTCGATATGAAGACGTCGAGTTGGGTGCAAACACCTTCTGATATTAGAGAACTTGGCGGTGCCCTTTTTTGCGATTATCGCTTTGGACACGTCTTTGTGTATCACAATGGGGCAGAATCTTACTATGCCGCAAGAGGTTTTCGTGGTTCGTTAAGAGTCTAAAATTTGTACAGGCAGGTAAATTTGAAGTAGAGAATAGATTTGCTTAGGGAATAGTAGTGATTGCATACTTTAGCTACGGCTTCGATTTTGAGGCCGCAAAGAATAGGGCTAATCAAACCTTATTGTAAAAGAATGAATCAACTAAAAATATTAAGAGTATGTTTTGATAATTTTCTTCATAAACATACTCTTTTTTAGAATCATTTATCAAAATTATTAGTTTTAATTAACGTATAAACGAGAACTTGTAAAAGGTACTCTTGCAATTATTAATGAAATTCACTCATATGAAACACCTATGATTTATATTATCCTACTTTTAAATGAAAATTTTTGAGCAAGTATAAAGTGAATGATTAGGAGGAATACAAAATGAAAAGTAAATTCCATCATATTGTACGAGCTATCATGATAAAAGATGAAAAATTACTAGTTGCTGAATACATAGGACATCACTATTTTTTACCCGGTGGTCATGTTGAAATTGGGGAATCAGCAGAGAATGCACTAATAAGAGAGTTACGAGAAGAACTTGGAGTAACTTGCAGTATAAAACAATTTTTAGGCGTCATAGAAAATCAATGGCAAGCCAAAGAAACCCTCCACCATGAAATTAACCACATTTTTGAAATAGATTCAAATGAGTTAAAATCCGATTTCACTCCAATATCTAAAGAGTCCCATTTAGCATTTCACTGGATTGATTTTAATAAAGAAAATATAAATTCCTATACAATAATGCCGACACCTTCAGTAAAAGAATTACTAGAAAGAAAATTAAGTGATGAACTATTAACTTGCTGGATTAGCAACTTTTAATTGTCTCTATTTATATTAATTCCGTCCACTAAAAGAATATAAAGAAAATAGGCTCATAAACAAGGTACATCACCTAGTGTAAAGTCATATTTTGTTGATGTACGCATTTAGTCTATAGCCTTATTTCTACGTTATTTTTAAAAGTAAATAAACTCGAAAATTTGGACGGAATTTACATTTGTAAATGGAGGGTTTCATAATGAATGAGTTTCAACAAGAACTACAAGCGTTAAACCTTAATGCTTATCAACCTGGTAATGTTGTGTATTGGGATCAGCAACAAAATCAATATCCATATTACTACATTCAAGACGATGCACGTCGTTGTGGTGGATGCGGTGGCGGCGGACGTTGCGGCGGTTGTGGTGGTCGTTGTGGTGGTTGTGGCGGCGGACGTTGCGGCGGTTGCGTAGGTTGTGTAGGCTGTGTTGGTTGTTTCAGCTGTTCTAATTGCTGGAACTGGTGGATTATTTAAGTACTATAGATCAATAATATTTCACATGAAAGAAAAGTGCAGATGCAAAGTTATAATGTATTGAAACTTTTCTTTCATGCTGTTATTTTTATATGTTTTAGGGGGATATTTATTTGTACAAATATGAAAAATTAATTTCATGGGTAGAAAACATTAAAGAGACAAATCAAAGTTCTACGGCAGCACTTTGTATTATGAAAGATAATAAGATTGTGCTAGAGCATTATAGTGGAACTCATTCAAATACTCCTACTAGTAAAAAAGTAACCATATCTTCACAGTTCAATGTCGCTTCCGCAAGAAAAAGCTATTTAGGATTAATGGTAGCTTATGCTGTTTATGAGGGGAAAATAAAATCTCTTAATGACGAGGCAGTAAATTATTTTAAAGAATATGATCCTTCATTACTTGGAAAGACAACGATAAGACATTTAGTAACTCATTCACACGGTTTAAATGAAACCGATGATGGGACAGCTTTTCGTGAATTTGAGCCGGGACAAGCTTGGGCGTACAGAGATATTAATGTAAGAATGGTGACGCAGCTTATTTATCACTTGTATAACAAAAGTTTTCCTGAACTATTAAAGGAGCGTGTATTCATACCTGCTGACTTCAAGGAAACTGGATGGAGAATAAAACAAGATGATAATTTAGTTAAGGTTGTTGTAAATCCAGATGAAGATGCAATAAGTAGTGTTGGTGCAGTAGATGACGGCTCCGAGAAAAATCTTTTTGTCTCTGCGAGAGAATTTGCATTTTGGGGTAACCTGCATTTAAATAAAGGGTTTTTAAATGGTAAACAAATTGTGCCAAAAGAAGTTATAGCACTTGCTACGAGCTTACAAAGTCCAGAGTATACAAATAAAGAACTACCTCAAAACGGGTTGTTTTGGTTCGTTCAAAATGAACCTGCTTTATTTAGCGAACTTGGTGAGCGAGTTCCTAAAGGTTCCTATCAAATATTAGGAATTACAGGACCAACGATATTAGTCATTCCAGAATATAATGTCGTCGTTGCTAAAATGTACAATAAAAGATACAACTATGGTGGGGATAATTATTTATATTATTTACGTGAATTTAGCAATTTAGTCGCTGATACATTTAGTAGCAGTAAAAATACTATGGTTAGGGTATAACTACTCCTATAATAAAAAGGAGTGAACTTTAATGAAAAATGAAGTGAATAAAAATAAAAAGCAAAATATAAAGGATGTAAACACAGAACAAAACGCGATTTATAGCGATCCGAAAGATGCAGCTAATATGCAAACTGTACCGCAGCCGAAAGACTTTGAGGAAATTGAATATTAATTTTCTCTCCGACTTATTTATGAAAGAAAAATACGTCTTAAGTCTCATCACTTTCAGCAAATTATTTGATAACATATATACATAAGCATTCGAAAATGTCTTATCTTAACAAAGCTTTCTTTAAATGCTGTATATAACCTACAAAAAGGCACTTCTTGATGAAGTGTCTTTTTGTGTAAGCTAACTCAATTTCCATTTTCCGTACAGTATCTTGCAATTTATCATGGATATACTAACTGTGAAAATTCATGTCATGATAAAAGAAGGGGACAGTTAGTATGAAACAAACATCTATAAATCCATTGCTAATTGTTCTAGGTACAATCATTGTTCAAATTGGCCTAGGAACAATTTACACATGGAGTTTATTTAATCAACCCCTTGTAAGTAAGTTTGGATGGAACCTCAATTCAGTCGCGATCACGTTCTCAATTACGAGTTTTTCTTTATCATTCTCAACTCTATTTGCAGGAAAGCTACAACAAAAATTTGGACTTCGTAAACTTATCGCTACTGCAGGAATTGTTTTAGGGCTCGGTTTAATACTTAGTTCACAAGTTTCCTCATTACCATTACTTTATTTATTAGCCGGTGTTGTCGTTGGATACGCTGATGGAACAGCATATATTACATCACTATCTAATTTAATTAAATGGTTTCCAAACCGTAAAGGACTTATTTCTGGTATATCTGTTTCGGCATATGGAATGGGAAGCTTAATCTTTAGATATATAAACGGAAATCTTATCAACAGTCTTGGAGTATCACAAGCATTTTTATATTGGGGTATTATCGTCTTACTATTAGTGTTGATAGGATCATTCTTCTTACGTGAAGCAATTGTAAGTAACACTGCAACTGAAACATTACACAATGATTATACACCGCGTGAAATGATGAAAACAAAACAAGTATATCTCTTATTTTTCATGTTATTCACATCATGTATGGGCGGACTTTATTTAATCGGTATGGTAAAAGACATCGGGGTGCAGCTCGTTGGTCTTAGTGCAGCGACTGCCGCTAATGCCGTCGCAATGATCGCAATCTTTAATACAATAGGTAGAATTATTCTTGGAACGTTATCAGATAAAATAGGTCGATTAAAAATCGTCTCTGCTACATTTATTATTATTGGATTGTCCGTCTTCACTTTAAGTTTTATTCCACTAAATTACGGGATTTATTTTGCTTGTGTAGCAAGTGTTGCCTTTTGCTTTGGTGGTAACATCACTATCTTCCCAGCAATTGTGGGAGACTTCTTCGGATTAAAAAACCATAGTACAAACTACGGGATTGTTTACCAAGGTTTCGGATTTGGTGCACTTGCAGGATCATTCATTGGAGCACTACTTGGCGGATTTCAGCCAACCTTCATTACAATCGGTGTTCTATGTGTTATATCTTTCGTTATCTCTATAGTAATCCGTCCTCCAAATGCAGAAAAGAAGAAGGAAATCAAATCGTTAAATCGAAAAATAGCTTAATGCTAAGAAAGAGTCCTTATACTAGGGCTCTTTTTCATTACAGCATAATGTATAAACAATGGATGCCATTCAAAAAATCTAATTTTGTCCCTGTACTTACTACATAACTAACATTAAAGAAGATAGGAAATTGCGATTATTAAATTGAATAAATAATGTAAAGGGGCGTGATAGTTAAAATGCAAATAGTAAAGCAATGGGTACAAGAAGATAGTGATTACATAAGAGAAAAAGTAATTGAATATAACCAAAAACAACTTTCAAATGAAGAAAAAACACCTTCAGAAAAGATTAGTTTTATAGTGAAGAATGAAAAAGAAGAAATAGTAGGAGGGATAACGGCAATCACATTTTGGCACCATGTATATGTTGACTTCCTATGGGTTGCTGAAGAATACAGGCATGAAGGTTATGGAAGCAATTTAATGAATCTTATTGAAGAATTTGCAATTAAAAAAGAATGTAGGCTAATCAAATTAGATACTTTTAGTTTCCAAGCCCCTGATTTTTATAAGAAGCATGGATATAAAGTGATAGGGGTAAGTGAAGATTATCCTAAAGGGCATAATCATTACTATTTAGAAAAAGGTTATAAATGAATCATTAAAGAGTGTATTATGATTAATCTTTTTCAAAATATGCTCTTTTCTTTTGTGTGTCTATGAACACGATATCGTTTCGTATTAGTTATTTACTCAAATTACTTTTTATGAATCAAAACAATTTAATGATAGAATAAAATAAAGACAGAAAATTTTCACCATTCAAGGGGGTTACATATGAAAAAAGTAAATGTTACATACGCACTTCTATATGATGAAACTCATGAAAAGCTATTAATGGTTAAAAACAAAGGGGAAAATGGTTCTTATTACACTTTACCAGGTGGAGCAGTTAAATTCGGAGAAACGTTAGAAGAGGCAGCAATTCGTGAAGTGAAAGAAGAAACAGGGCTAGACATATCCGTAAAAGGGGTTTGTTCCATTAGTGAAGCCTTTTTTGAGGAGAGAGGACATCATGCAATCTTCTTTAATTTTTTAGGAGAAATAACCGGAGGGGAAATCTGTATATCACGGCCAAAAGAGATTGAGGAGATTACCTGGATGGAATTAGATTCAGCAGAACCTTATTTACGTATACCAGAACACTTAAAAAGCCTTTTACAAAAGAAAGAAACAGTTCCTTATATTTTTAATGGAACTATTATTCATCAATCTTCATAAAGATAGTATTTCATTTAAGGCGGGGGAAAAATGGAGTTTATCGTTAATCACAAACAATTTACACAAGCTCTTTCAGAAGTAAGTAAAGCTATCTCAACAAAAACTTTAATTCCTATATTATCCGGAAAAAAGATAACAGCAGATCAATCTGGAATTACTTTAATCGCAAGTAATTCGAATATTTTCATTGAAAAATTTATACCTATTTCAATTGAAGGTGTACAAATTACAACTATTTTAAAAGCAGGAAGTATTGTTGTACCAGCAAAGTATTTCATTGAAATTATTAAGAAAATGCCAAGTGATATTTTAATAAAAAGCATGAATGAGCAGTTGATTACAATTCAATCAGATGAAATTACTTTAAACTTAAATGGATTCTCGGCAAATGAATTTCCTAATGTACCATTTTTAGACGCACATACAGAAATACAAGTAGAAACGGAACAGCTGATTGAGGTATTCAAACAAACTGTCTTTGCAACTGCTAAAAATGAATCTAGACCCGTTCTTACTGGCGTACATTTCGTTATTGATCATAACAAATTAATTTGTGCTGCTACTGATTCGCACAGACTGGCTTTACGTGAAATACCCATTTCTTCACATGCGAAACTAAATTGCATTGTACCAAGTTCCACTATTAGTGAACTACTAAAATTAATGAACAGTAATTCAAATTTAGTATACATATATCTTTCAGAGAGTCACATTATTTTTAAATTCGGTACAATTACGTTGTATTCAAGACTTATTGAAGGAAAATACCCTAATATATCCGGCCTAATTCCAAATGAATCCCAAACGGTTATTAATATAGATAGAAAAAAGATTTTACAAGGTGTAGATCGGTCAAGTTTATTGGCTAGTGAATGGGCAAACAACAACGTTAACTTAGAAATCATCGACGAATGCACAATACAAATCTCTTCTAATGCTTCTCAGATTGGTAAAATATCCGAGACACAACAAATAGATGCGATTCACGGTGAAAAGCAATTAAATATATCTTTCGACGGACGATATATGGTCGATACTTTAAAAGCAATAAAAGAAGATAGAGTTACTTTAAGTTTTGGTGGTTCCATGAGACCGATATTAATTGAAGCAGGTGAACAATCTACAGCAGTATATTTAATATCGCCTGTTAGAACTTATTAAGAACAAAGGAAGGAATTAAATTATGTACAAGCACACTTTATGTTTTATAAAAAGAAATGAAGAAATACTTATGTTAAATAGAGAATATGATCCTGTAAAAGGATTATGGAACGGTGTAGGAGGGAAGATAGAAAAAGGAGAAACACCGTTAGAAAATGCAATTCGTGAAATAAAAGAAGAAACAAATATAGATGTTGAACAAAATCAAATTCAATTTAAAGGCATTATTAAATGGGAGGATTCCTCATATTCTGGTGGCATGTATGTCTATTTAGTAAAGCTACTTAATGAATTTACATATCACACTCCAAAAAAAGTCTCAGAAGGAATTCTAGATTGGAAAGAGGTATCTTGGATTCTAAGTGACTATAATTACGGCGTAGGAGAGATGATACCTAAATTTTTAACTGAAGTACTTTATAATGAATTAATATTAGAGCATTCTTGCGTTTTATCAAATCATAAATTAGTAGAGTATAAAAATAAAGAATTAGCTAAGCAGACCAGCATAGTAAAGTAGTAATTAGGGGAGATTAGTATGTAATAGAAGGAGGAGCTCATGAAAAAAAGAAATCAATTATTTTGGATATATATAACTAGTCTCTAGCGAAAAAGATACTCTTACTCAAGTGAAAAAAGCTCCCAATATCCCATCTGCCATTCAAGATTCAAACGATATGGAAGACCCTACAGGATATTGGACAACAGAAAAGATGAAAAATGCAATTCCAGTAGATAAAACAAAGAATATTAATAGATGAGTCATAAATGAATAAAAAGCGAACCATCAATATTAAATTGGTTCGCTTTTTATTATACTTACACTTCTCGCCACCAAGCAGCCGTAGGATAATCTTTAGATTGTAACGCAATAGCTTCACCGATTTGTGGCGTTGCAATATTAACCCCTAAACGATTTGCTTCTTTCGTAACACGTTCAATAGGATCACTCCATTCGTGTAACGCTAACGTAAAAGCACCCCAATGAATAGGAACGAGCAATTCTCCTTTAACGTCAATATGAGCTTGTACTGTTTCTTCTGGCAACATATGAATAGCAGACCATCTCGTATCGTACTGCCCGCATTCCATTAAAGTAAGATCGAATGGACCATAATTCTCACCAATTTCCTTAAAGTGAGGAGCATAACCACTATCACCACTAAAGAAGACTTTAGTTTCTTGACCAAGAATAAGCCATGAACACCATAACGAACGATCTTTATCTGTCATACTTCGTCCAGAGAAATGCCTTGCAGGAGCGCAAACTAACTTAATATTATCAAACGTAATTTCATCCCACCAATTATGTTCACTAATTTTATTAGGTGAAACACCCCATTTCATAAGATAACGCGCAACTCCAATCGGGACATAAAAATGCTTCGCATGATCTTTTAACCGCATAATACTTTTGTAATTTAAATGATCATAGTGATTATGAGAAATGATAATCGCATCAATTTCTTGAAGTTCATCATGTTCTAAAGAAAAAGCACCACTATACCGCTTACTATTAAACACAGGAAATGGGGAAGAGGCATCTCCAAACATAGGGTCTAATAACAATTTTTTACCTTCTATTTTCAAAAGAGAAGCAGAGTGCCCAAACCATGTCACACTCTCTAAAGATTCATTATTTTTATTCGATAAAACAATAGGTAAATTCTTTACAGGACGTAGCTTTGTTTTCATTTTAAAGTAATCAGTCATTAAACCGATAATATCTTTCGGATTAAAACTTACATCAGTCGGAATTTGATTCATATATTTCTTTTTCATTAGTTCTCCTTTTTACGTTTAACAATATACGTATGTTGTTATTGTAGCTAATTGTAGTTTAAACGAAATCATTTTACCTTTCATCTTAAATGCAGTACATTTAATAAATTCTTCAAATTTATTATTTATATATAAAAAATAGAATTCATTTAGCAGCAGCTAAAACTAATATTATGTATTTGTGAATTGTTTTGTTTAAGTACATTCTTTCTTATAAACAACAAAGACCGTATGTTTCTTTATATGTTATAGAAGCAGATAGGTAACTAATTATCCACAGGAAGGAGAGTCTATAAATGCTAGAAGAAAGAAAAAAGAAGTCTAAATGTAAACTATTAAATATCAATAATTAAATATAGAATTCTAGATAACCTTAGTATAGGTATCAACATAGCTATACTAAGGTTTTTTATTTGAAATCATTAAAGGATACTAATTTTTATTTATAGAACATAGTAAATACATAGGTTTTACAATTAAATTACTAAAAAAGAAGGTATTTTAAAATGCTTGCTAATTATACTCCGGAGAAAATACTTAAAACAACTTATGAGACAAAAATGATTTCATAAGTTGACAATTATCCAACTTTAAAAATAAGCGGAACAAACCTTCAATATTTACTTGTAATGCTCCATCTGGGCATAGAATCAAATACTATAAAAACGAAGCTAAATTGGACTAACGAGGAATTCGAAAAACAAATTAAAACTGCACTTAACATAATTGAAAAGCATTCTAATCAAATTGATGCTATGTCTAAAAGAATCGAGACATTTAATCATTTACCTAAAGAATCGTATAGTCTTTTACTATATAGTGGTGTGTTATTAGATTTTGGACAAATAATTAACATTGAGGAAAACTATTTAGAAACAGAACGGCCTTTGAGAAACAATAAAAGATATTATTATGCGATTATAGAACAAGAACAAACAGACAAAGAGTCCTTTGGAATGTATGGTAATACGTATTTGGATTTAGGGGAATATCAAATTGGTCTTTATGGAAACACTCGATATACAACTTTGAATTTAATAACTGCGAATAAAGAAACGTTTGAAGAATATTTTCACGATGCTATTACTGATATTAATTATACAAAAAACAATTAGTTAAAAATTTTGTAGCAGTAGATAGACAAGTAGACTTAAATTCAAATGTATTATACGAAAAATTAGGCTTATATAAAAATCCGCAATGAATTATCCCAGTGTTTAAAGCTAAAGATTTATCTATACTTAACGAAATCGCGAACACAATCAGTAAAGATTTGATCTTATTATGTAAAGAAAATGAGAAACCTTTAAAAGAATACTTTGCAAGCAGCAGATACGCAAAAGAAATAACTTACGAAGAATTTTTTATTTGGTGGTATCACTTTTTCTATACAAAAATAACTGAAGAATTAATAAAACAAGGCATAATTAGTATCAGCACTCAAGAAAATCAAACATATATAATCTATTAAATACCTAATTTTATAAATATAAGCAGCGTATTATAACTCCACATATGTAGCAGAAGGATATGTGAAAAATCATTTGTAAAATAGATATTCATCTAAAATCAAACATGAAGAAAACACGATATAAATAGGGGAGATGCACCTTGCAAAAGAAATTTATTAACCCGGAAACTATGCCAGCAACTTTTGGATACTCACATATTGTTGAGGTTAGTAACGCTACACGGACAATTTACATATCAGGACAAGTAGCGATTAATGTTGATGGTCATATAGTTGGGAATGGAGATTTAGGTACACAAACGCGCCAAGTATTTGAAAATATTAAAATAGCATTAGAAGCTTCAGACTTAAATTTTAATGATGTAGTAAAATTAACATTTTTCTTGACGGACATTTCTCAAATGGCCATTGTTAGAGATATTCGAGATCAATACATCAACACAAACAATCCACCAGCAAGTTCAGCTGTAGAAGTTAACAAATTGATTAACAATAAATTATTAATCGAAATCGAAGCAATTGCTGTAGCAAACTAATTTCAAAAACTTATTCTTAATCATATCAACGCAATTCGTTCACTTTAAACGAATTGCGTTTTTTATTAACTAAAATATAAATTATACACGGAAACATTCTTATCAATAACACAACATAAATAACTTAAAAAACAAATAACCACACAATCTACAACACATTATGAACCCAATTAAAAAGGGGAGACTAATAACCATAACTAACATATAATAAGTTTATTACTTTTTACTAGTTAACATAATATATATTATACGAAGTTATATAGAGTAAGTGTTTATCTGTATCAAAAACCAAGTAAACTATACTTAATGAGACGAAACGGGGATTTTTAATGAGATTCACATAAAATCTTATCTAAATGAATTTCTACAGTTTTTATCGTTTATTTCGCTATAAATTAATCACAGCAAATCTTAATCGATTAATTATCGTTTAACGAATCAAAAATAATTTTGATTAGCACGGAATTTTTTTATGCGAAATAAATTTTTCTATACAAATGATAAATTTCATTTTATGTTTTGCTTTATAGATTTATTGCTAATTACATATGTTTTATTATTTTATATTTTTGTTGTTATTTCTTTTATTTACGCTTGACTTTCATTGTATTCTTCATTCTAGTTAACATAACGTTTATTTTTAACGTAAAGAAATCCTCCTCACCTTCAGGAAGATTTCTTTTGCTAGCTAGTAATCCATTTATCTATTTTTAGTAACAATCCCAATTGTAAATAACATTGGAAAAATCTAGATTTAATAAATCGTCTTTCTTTATAAAGAAATTAGCAACACCAGAATCTCCCCACATAATATTTAATGAATCATCTGTATCGATTTGCAGCAATAATATATCATGTTGCTGGTATTTTTCTTCCCATTCCCTTGGATCTGTCTGTGTGAAAAATGGATAACCACCAATTTTATGCCCTTGATCTTTACATAAATCATCATACAGTTCGCCTAATTCTGTATTATTTTCTTCATCAACAATTTCTTCCCAATCAATTTCCTCACTAAACATCTTTTCAAATCGATAATCCCTTGATGTTACGGGCTGATAACCCAATTCAAACTTTAATTTCGCTGCTTCAGGTATGATAAAGTCCTCTAATTCTGAAGTGTTTAAATAACTAAAATCAGTAATAACCTTATTTAAATCTTCTATAATTGTAGAATGATAAATAATTCGAAAGTCTTTTTGGATTGTTGGATGATCAAAATCTGCTCCGTAAAGCTCATCTTCAGCACTTACGAAAAATTGTAGCATACCCTTTTGAGGCATATATTCAACATGCGGCATTTCTTCAAAGCTTAGCTGCGCAAGTAACATCATAGGTTGTCCATTTGAATCTTTAGGATGCTCTTGATCTATAGGTAAATACGGATAACCACCAAATTTACTCTCAAAAAGCGTTGTCTCTGCTAATGTTCCAGACGCTTTAATATAAGGTTTCACACTTTCTTCTAAAATACTACGATACTGCTCTAGTTCTTTCGGAATTTGAAGTTGATACGTATTCTTCATTACATTTACCTCCCCTTAATAATGAATTGAAAATGCCCTACTTAATTATATAGCAACAGATAACTTCATTGAAAATCGTTAAATATCCGTTTTAACCCTCATTTTTTGCGCACTTGGCGGACAAAGTAAATTATGTTCTGAGACCTTTTTATTAATAGTTGTAATTAACATAGCTGCTTCTACATTATCCGTTAGTTCTTTTAAATTTTCTTTTAGATGATCTATTTCCTTTGAAAGTTCAATCCACCTAGACAAAACATGATTATTTTTCAAAGTTCTATAAAGTTGCTTGTCAGGATTATACGAAAGATCTTTATCAAGATTAAGAGGTTTCCCTTTCCCAGGTAAATCATTAAACGCTCCTGTCTTTTCTGCCTGTTTAACGATAGAGCTAATATGATCCTCATACGTGAACGACCAAACTTTTTCATCTTTAACTAAAATTTCTTGTTTTTTAAGTTTTTTATCTAGCTCATCTTGATTCATAGATTCTCTCTCCTTTTTATTTTATAGTGTGGTTTTTGTATATTTTAATGCTTTCAACCCATCAAATAACTTTTCTCGTCACCAAACACCGTCATGACCACCTTGAAACTCTTCATAAGTAATTTGGTATCCTTTTTCTTTTAAAGCTTTATACAGGCGTCTATTAGCCGTTAAAAGAGGTTTGTTTTCAAGTTCTCCTGCTGCTATGTAAAAATGAGGTTGACTCGTATTAGAATCTATAGATGAAATTTGATTTTCAATCCAAGGAATTTGATTTTCATAACCATCCTTTTTCCAATGCACGGATCCAGACATTGACAACACGTTTCCGAAAACATGTGGATTTTGAAGCGCTGCATAAAAAGCTGCTAAGCCACCAAGACTTAAACCAGCAATTGTTGTATGATTCTTTTCTTGATATACGTGATACCTAGCTTGAATCCATGGAAGTAGTTCCTCCGTTAAAAATGTATTCATTTTATCGTTATAAGTTAGCTCTTCTAGTCGATCAACGGGTTCTATTGCAACAGCAATACAAGATGGGATTTCTTTTTCGTATATTAAATAATTGAGTGTTCTTGCGATTGAAAGGTTATTAATGAATGAATTCCCATGTAGTTGATTTACAGACAGATCCCAACCAGGAAAACTACCGAATACATAAACGTTTTCAGTTTTTTGATCCCCTAACCATATATACGTTATAAGCTTATACTGATTTTCTACAGGACATTGTTCTATTAGTGGCGTATTATTTGACTTTATTTCATGCAAAAAAGTATAAATTGCTTCTCGTTTCCTTTTTTTAATTGATTATTAAGCTCCTCTAACTTAGGACTAATTATTGAAGTCACCCATCTGCCTCCTTTGTATTTCTTTCTTTTCACTAGATTGCTTTTATAAAATTTAGGATTAGTATGTTATGTATTTAGATGAGTTATTTATTTAGAAGGTTTATCAATTGCCTGAATAGAAAGTTCCAACGCTTTTATTCTTCTTTCTAAAAGTGTTCTTTGAGGACTACCAGCCTTAGACTTATCATAGGCTCTCTCAATTGATGGAAGCAAACCAGCAAGGATATTACAAGCTTCTGCTAACTCTTCTTGGCTATACCGATGACTTTCTTGATTCCACACGTTCTCTAACACTGCTAGCCCTATACAAACGGCTTTAAGCCTTTTTTTCACTAAGGTAGTATTTGCTCCCTTTTGAGTCATCTGTGAAAAAGCATTTTCAAGTTTACGAATTGTCGATTGTAAAGATTTTATTGATTCCAATTTATCTATATTTGACACGTTTTCCATGTTACTATTGTTCCTCCTGGCTTAACTTATTTAATACTGGATATAATAAGTACTTGATTTCACTCGAAATATTTTATCATAAATAACTAACTATATTCGAATTGGATAATGGATTAAAGGAAAACGGTATCTAAACGCCTCTCCCTCCTTTACATCATTCTATATGTACTTCTTTCTTCGTATTAGAATCCCTATATAAACAAGGTATTAAAATTGTATTTTTTATGAACAAAAAAACGCACAAGCAGCATAACTTGTACGTTTTTATTTTTATTCAGTAAGATAATACAGTAATAGTTTCCGGGCCTTCTCATAATTCATGAAATCTCTATACAAAATGGGATACTTCACAATTTCTGTTTCTATAAAACGATATTGCGGAAACCATTCAAAAAACGATTTCTTTAGCCACTTTATTTGATCAAACACAATCTCCTTTTCGTTGTTATTAAGTATGTAACTTAAAGTACCTGCTGTATGCATCCAATAATAATTTAAATCAGCGCTTATGCAATCATCTTCTGTAAACATATTATTAAAATCTTTTCGTATTTTTCGAAGGTCACAATTCGGAATCGGTTTAAGCAGCGGACTATGCATTTTCTGCAATTCATTAAAAATAACCTTTTTACCTAATAGCAACTTTCCACCCCTTTATTTCTCTATCCAATTTAATAATTTTTCATAATGATATTGAGCATCTGTATAGCCAAGATTATATAGGTTAACAAGTTTCTCTTTATTTCTTTCTATTCCGCTTATAGGAAGCTGTGCGCTTGGCTGAATTACATAAAAATTATCTTTTTGTTCGTTGTGATTCATATAAGATACAGTTTCATTATAAAAACGATAATGTTCTACTAAATGCTCTGCGATTTTTGGATATCTTCTATATAAAATTTTAGCTAGTCCAGAAAATTTATTACGCTGCTTCTCGTATCCTTCTGGCTTTGTCATTATAACAACGTTTTTTAAATAACCATCATTTTGCGCTTTAAAAACTGGAATAGGATCTAAAATTCCTCCATCTAACAATTTTCGATTATCATATTCTACAGCAGGTGCTATAAACGGCACAGAGCTTGATGCACGAATAATTTTTAAAATATCATTTCCATGTTCTGTTTTATTATAATAAACTGCCTGTCCTGATTCACAATCAGTCGTTCCGATTACAAACTGTTCATTTGAATTTAGGAATGTTTGAAAATCAAACGGTACAATTTTGTTTGGTACTTCATCAAATAAAAAATCCATTCCAAATAATTCACGTTTTTGAATTAAGTTTCGATAAGATATATATCTGTGATCTGCTACTAGCTCTGTATTCACTTTTTTATTTCTTCCTTTTTGACGTGACAAATATGTTGCTCCCATACACGCTCCGGCGGATACACCGACTACATACGGAAAGAATAAGTCCCTTTCCATAAAATATTCGAGTACTCCTGCAGTATATAATCCTTTCATTCCGCCGCCTTCTAATACTAAACCGATATTTTTCATGCTATATCCCTCTACTTCTGTTTTCTTAATTATATGTTAGCACAAGATTTTAGGATGAGGTTATATAAATTGGTTGCAATAATAACAAAAAACTATTGAAGCAATGTCATAATCTATTAGCCATTCGCATGGTACAATATAAGAAACTCATTCCACATATTATAAAGGAGGAATTTCATATGGGTTTATTTAGTGGTATTTTAGGAAATGCATCAAGTGCGAGTACAGAAAGCGTTGAACGTGATTTAGAAAAGATTATGCTAGACGATGAGAAAGTTGAGCATGCTTATAAATTAATTCGTGATTTAATCGTATTTACAAATCGTCGTCTTATTTTAGTAGATAAACAAGGAATATCAGGTAAAAAAACAGAGTATCATTCTATTCCTTATAAAAGCATTACACAATTTAGCATTGAAACAGCTGGGCATTTTGATTTAGATGCAGAGCTTAAAATTTGGGTATCTAGTATGGATGATCCAATTACGAAAGAATTTAAAGGTGACGATAGTATTTTAAGCATTCAAAAAGCGTTAGTAACATATACGACGAAATAACGCCTTTCCGTATATTTATTCATTATCGAAATTACTAACCCGAGTATTTTGGAAGAATATGCGTTGTTTTTGTATATTCAATCTAAAATAACATGAAAAGGTAAAGCGTATTTCAAATGCTTTACCTTTCTTTTTTGTAATAAATAAGTGTAGTTTTATCATTTAATTTCTTTATTACTTCTGTTCTTTTATACCCCATTTTTTCGTATAGAAAACAATTTCTTTCTTCTTCTAAAATCGTAGCAAGTTCAAAACTCCGTGCTTCTGGAAACATCTCTTCAATTAAAATAAGTACCTTCTTAGCGATTCCTTTCCCTTGATAGATTGGATGAATGAACATTGGACTGATCCAAAATTTATAAGGTCTTTCTTTTTGGGATATACATATCGCTCCAACAAGGTTCGAATCTATTATCATCTTATAAAAGTTGTTGTTCGGATTATTTATTCTTAAAATAGTTTTTTCAATAGATTCATTTGCTGGATTTGTTTCATAGTCTTTATATTTATTTAATAAAGGACTAAATGAGTCTATTTGCATTTGAAATAAAACTGCTGCATCAATTTCTGTCGCCTTCTCTAATGTTACCAATTTAAACGCTCTCTTAAAGAAGTAATATGAGCTGTATGATGACGACCGTGCCATGCATATAGTCCAATTGCAGCAGCAAGTTTTGTTTCTCCTGATTCAGGATGATTAAATGTCTTTTCTAAATCTGCCGGTTCTAAAGAATATAATAAGTTAATCCATCTTTTATGTAATGAATCTAGCATTACAAGTGAAACATCTACTGGTAATTTCGAGTCAGGTAGCTCTGCCCATTTTTCTTCTTTGTACGGTTTAATAGTTGGATTCTTTTCTGTCAGTGCTAATTTAAAGCGTATGTAGCTATTCATATGACTATCAACAACATGATGAACAACTTGGCGAACAGTCCATCCACCGACGCGATACGGTGTATCTAACTGCTTCTGATCTAAATCTTTTATCGCTCTTGCTAGTTCATTAGGTAAATCCTCTATTTCTTGAATCCATTTATCAATTATTTCTTCTGTAATAGTTCCTACGTAAGTAAATTGACCTATTGGATAACGTAAATCCTTCATGTACATGTCCCTCCCTATTATTTTTAACCCTTAGTAGTCCTCCAAATATAATGTACGAAATTTACGTTTTCTCCGTTTAAATCTACAGTAGTTGTCTCCGCTTGCTTTTCACGAGAAAATCCGTTCTTTTCTAATACAATTTGTGAAGCTATGTTATTTGTTGTTGTCATAGCATGTATTTCATTAATTTCATAGACTCTTGCTTGAGCCAAAATCAATTTTACAGATGATGCTGCAACTCCTTTTTTAGTAAACTTCTCTCCAACTCGGTAGCCTAACGACCCAATTCGTTTTTCCTTATCTACATCAACTAAATTGATACGTCCTACAATTTCTTTTTCTGTATTACGTATGAGATGAAAATAAGAAATCCCCTCAGTTTGTTCTTTTAATAGTTCGTCAAGTTGCTTTTGAAAGTATTCATACACGTAATAATTAGAGCCACGACTTGGTACCATTGTTTCAAAAAATGATTTGTTCGTGAGTTCAAAATTAAATAAATCTTCAGCGTCTTGATTCTTTAATTGTTCTATGTATATTTCCATCCCGTTTACCCCTTCTTGATTTACTAACTGTTATACATTCTTTTTTAAACGATAATTTTCCTGCTATTTCTTTCGTCTGAGTAATACAGTAAGTAATACTCTAGGATGAAAAAGATGAAATGGACTACGAATTAAGTTCATAACTCTGACTAACCGAATATAAATATCAGAATCACTTGCAGAAAGTTGATATATTTGTTTCGTATACCATTGCTGAAATTTTTGTTTCGTAGTTAATTCTTTCTGTAACTTAGGATGACGTGCTATCTCCGTTGTGGTCATTTCCCAAGGTGTTTTGATAATCATAGCAGTCTTCCTATAAAACTCTCGAGTTAATGTTTTATCAAGCCTTTTTCTCCCTTGAAGAATTAGTTGCAATTGGTGAGCTTCCATAGCTGCAACTGAAACACCTTGTCCGAAAACTGGATCAAAACGACAATGCGCATCTCCAACTACTAACAATCCTTCAGGCAAATTATTAACTAGATCAAATCGCCTGCGTACTTGATATGGAATTTTGTACGTTTTTATATCGGTAATCGCCTCAGATTTGTTTAGAAACTCTGTAACATTAGTGATTGATAGGTTTTCAGCAAAATCATAAAATTCATCATCTGTTTGCGGTGCTTTTTCATTCGCATATCCACTAAAAGTAACAAAATAACGATCATCTTCAATCGTTTGAATTAGAACACCATAAGGATTCTCAGGAAAACTTGGAGACATAAGCATATTACAGCAGTCTAATTTCTCTTTTTCTTTGAGCCTAAACATTCTAGTTGCGTAAAACAAATCAATTCTTACTTTCTCTTCTTGTACTTCGAAATTGTATTCTTGTAACCAATCTATACTTTTCGAACCAAATCCACTTGCATCAACAACAAGATCTGCATGAAATTCTTCTTTCATTCCTGTTTTCAAACATTTAGCTGTTATTCCATAGACTTTATTAAGTTTGTTATCTACTAGTAATCCTTCAACCAACATTTCATACTTCGAAGTAACATTTGAAACTTGTTCAATTCGTTTTTGAATATGCGATTCTAACAGCAGACGACTTTGTTGAATCATATTTATTTCGCCTTTGAAAGGCTGCTTCCATAGGCCGAACTGATGCCATTTTAAATCGCGAGTAAAGTTATTTACGATGCTACCTGCTTCAATTAATTCATTAGTAATGTTAGGAAACAACTCCTCAAGTGCTTCTTCGCCGCCTTTTAATAACACATGCGGATGATTACTTTGCGGAACTCTTTTTCGCGGACCATTTCCATCCCATTCTTCACCAGCTTCTACAATGATTACTTCTTCAAACGTATTTGATAAAGCCTTTGCGGCGAGTTTTCCTGCGATACTTCCACCAATAACAATAGCCTTAGTAAACATTTTTTCCCCCTTAATGAAAAGAGATCCTGTCGTGTATGAATGGAACAGGATCTTAACTAATAATTCCTTGATAATTATATTTAAAACACCTGTGTGAATTGCAACATTAAAATTAAAATACCTAATCCCCATACGTAATACGCGAATACTTTTAAAGAATGACGTTTTAAATATTGAATCATCCATGAAACTGCTATGTAACCAAAGAACGCTGCTGATAATGTTCCGACAATTAGTGATGTACTAGAAATAGATTCAGCTTTCCCTTGAAAAACATCTGCAAATTGCAAGATGATAGCTCCGACAATAGCTGGTGTTGATAATAAAAAGGAAAAGTACGCCGCTGTTTCGCGGTCTAACTTTCTCCATAATGCAGCGACAATTGTCATTCCAGAACGGGAAATTGCTGGAAATATAGCTACTGCTTGAAATGAACCAATTATGAATGCATCTTTATATGTAATATCATTCATTTTTTTACGACCGTTCTTTTGTTTATCGGCCATATAAAGAAATAAACCCGTCACTAAAAACTCCCAACCTATTGTTATACCTGTTTTTGAAATATCTTCAAAAAAGTCTTTAAATAATAAGCCGATTACAACCGCAGGTATCGTCCCGACAATAAGTAATAGCATAAGCTTTGAAAATGGATTTTTTATTAAATAAATAAATTCTTTTCTATAATAAATAAACACCGCAAGTAACGTCCCTATATGCAGCATCGTATCTAAAAACAAACCTGCCTCATCTAACTGAAAAATATGTCGCCCTAAATATAGGTGACCTGTACTGCTTATAGGTAAAAACTCTGTCAGCCCTTGAATAATTCCTAAAATAAAAGCTTCTAGCCAATTCATGATGATCTCCTTTCTCATTTGCTTGTACCAATATATGATGCTTTAATTTTTGTTATGAAAGAAAATATATTTCTCTTGGGGATTTACTTTAACCTTTATTTAGAAGTTATGGATTGCGATAAATATGGATATATATATGTAAAAAAAAGGAGGGTTTACATGGAGAAACACACAAAATTAGGCAACATATTACTTTGGATTGGACCAATTCTTGTGTTCTTAGGCTTATGTATGACAAATGTAATTACAGACATACCTTTCTTCGAAGGAAAGCATAAAACTTTTGGAATTATTATGTTATTTATAGGGGTACTTTGTTTAATTACCGCTCATTACTTTAAAATACGAAAAAATTCTGCCGATTAAATAATCTATTCCCTTATAAGGAGGAACAAATGCGAGGAAAATCATTACGGACAAAAATTACAAAGCTATATAAATAAAAACAATCCTAGTGTATGTACTAGGATTGTTTCATTTCGCTAATGTTGTTTATTTATAAAACACTTTATCAACGTTATATTTCGCTTTGTACTTATTAATGATGTATGTTTCGTAAATTTCTCTTTCAGTTGGATCTTCTACGATACATGCATCGATACGGTATACTTCATCACGATTATTTTTGATTGGTGAAACATTATCTTCAAAATGCTTTTTAATACGTTGTCTAATTTTACGAGCTTTACCTACGAAAAGAAGTTCGTCATTAATATTGTAAAACATAAAAATGCCGCCTTTATCTCTAGGGAACAAGTGGAAATCGATAAAACCGTTAATTGGAGTAATTAATGGCTCGTCTCCTTTAATAACTTGGTTACGTTCAGTAATTGAAACATCAGCTTCAGGAATATTAATTTTAATCAAGTTCATTCACGTCCTCTTTTATTATAAAGATAAATAATAGCATAAGTATGTAAGAAAAGCTATGTTAAGAGAGATATTTCATTTTATAATTCAAATATTATAGGTATATCATGTAAACTTTTTTTCCAAATCATATGATCGTTTGATTCGCCCCAATAATCCTTCAGCACATAACTAGGTTTTCCAAACTTTTTTGTCCATATACTTTGTGCTTTTTTGTATCCACTATCTAAACAGCATTCGATTATTCCTCTGCTAAGTAATGTAAGATACATTGTATTTAGTAGTAAACTCCCTATACCTTTTCTTTGATACTCCGGAAGTATAAATACAGTTCCTATTTCATACAAATCCTTAAGTACACCGTCTGTACAACTATTAATCAATGCACTTGCTGGACCGATTTCAATCGTTCCAATGATTTTATCGTTACTTGTATCTATTGCTAATAAAAAGTAACGACTTTCTCCATTACTATCAAAATCATTTTTTAAATATTTCTTTTTCGAGTTAATTTCATTTTCTATGTCATCTAATAGATGTGATAACCCTTCGTTTTTAAATGTATTAGTAATAACAAGACGAAAAAACAAATGTAATTCATCTAAATCATTCGAATTCGGCCTTCTAATTTCAATGTTATACATGGCTTACATCTCCAATTTTTAAAAATATATGAGAAAGTGTATTTGTTCAAAAAGATTTTATGCAATTGCTAAGACCATACTTTATATACTCTATTCATTATTATTCTACACAACTCTGCATAGATCCAGCAGTATAAAAAACTCAGTATAAATATTAATGTAATAACTTTTATATCCATAGTCGTATGAATAGTAGGACCAAGTACAGGAAAACGGAAGATATCGAGAATGATCATAATTCCTATAAGTAGACATATCGCTGAAAAGGAAATTACCCAAATCCTCCTCTTGAATTGTAAAAAGGATACTCCTAACGCTACACCTAATAAGCCTGTAGTAAAGGGAAAGACAATTAGTTCACTTGGCTCAATAATGAATAATAGGAAAATAGTAAGAATATAAGAAAGTACTCCCTCACGAATAGAATAACAAATAGCCAGAAAAATCGGTAGCGTCGCGAAAGGACTAATAAATAACCCAATTCCAGGGATTAAGTTCCCCGCAGATTGAAAAATAGCAGCAAATGAACCGAGTAATGCTGTAATGACTAACCTACTTGCAGGCGTCACCTTTCTTTTATGAACAAAATTCACATCCTGCTCTATCATCCATTGATACCAATAGCTTCTAAAGCGATTCATCAAATTCCCCCTAAAGAGACTTAATTCACCACTTTCTATTTTTATTCAAATACTTATTGGTTATGTTTTACTTTCTGCTTGTTAGGAATCACTATACAATAGATGTTTATCCATAGAAGGTTTTTTAAGAGGCGCTAAGTCGTGCGTTTGAAAAAGTATGAATTCCATATATTTTTAGACTAAGAGTTTATACCGTATCATGGAACAATTTCAAAAATAGTACCTTTGTTAAATTCAGTTACTTTCATAGAACCATAAACTCCTAAATATAATCTAGTTTGATCTAAGTTTGTTCCTAAACTAACATAATAAGCTGCTTGAGTCCCAAAATCATAAGTGGTTTCAATAACATGAAAATCATTACGTTTCCCGTCTAGAGCTGCTCTAGTAAAAGCTAACACTCCCTTTACTGGAGATTGAAATTCTTCTTTCTTAGCAAGATCAGTAAACACGATACTACCAGTTAAACTAGGAATTGTAGTTCCCATATATGGTTGTACTCCTGTAAGTGAGGTTCCTCCAAACTTATCTGCTCTGGAATCTTTATGAAAATAACTAATTAGGGGCTGTATGCGCCTCACTGATGTTTCTATTGTTTCATTATAATAAGCCATTGTTCTCTCATCCAAAGTAGGATTCTCAGAACAGTGCCTTATAAAAGAAGTAGGAAATTCTCCTTCCCATCCTCGCCAACCAAAATTAATAAATCCATCTTGATTGGGAGTGGATCTCATTAAATGCGTTTGAACAAGTTCGGTAACCGGTATGGGTTTATAATAAACAAACGAAAAAATAGACTCTACAATATCCTGCCCGACATTTCCAGCATATTTGATATATTGATTATAAAACCTTTGAAATGAAATACCTGTTATATTCCGAACTCCTTTCGCAATTACTGTAAGTGTTTCTTGTATAGATAAAGGAAACTCATTAAAGCGTGTAACTACTGGAGGGTTATTTATGAATGTATTTTTACTTACATCAATTTCAATTATTTTGCCCGCTATTTCTAAATCATCCTGGCTTAAATTAAATGGATCATAACCCGATCCACCATCTCCATTTGTAAAAACAAGTTTTCCACTCTCAGGTGAAAAGTTTAAACTATTGACTCCGTTATGATTAAAAAAGGGCCTTCTTATGTTAAGTAATGTCCGTCGTTTTTGAGGTTGACTATGTGATTGTAAAATCCATTCCTCAACCGTATCAATATGATCATATTGAGTATCTCTATTTACCCACTTTAAGTTTAAAGTTTTCGGATCACACGGATTAGGTTTAAAAGGTTCAGAAAGGGCACCCGGACCTTGAGTGCCAGCTACTGAATAATGAAGGTAAAATAAACCGTTTTGATAAAATTGTGGATGAAACGCTAGTCCTAGCAATCCTCGTTCATCATAACCGCTACTAGAGACACCTTCTTCAAACGTGCCTAATTTGATAATTCGCGGGCGAATATCTAAAAAAGTCCTTATAACTCCGTCTCCTATGTAAAAGATTTCTCCTACCTGGGTTGCAATAAATAACCTTTCAATTGAGTCACCTGGTAGTATAGTTGTTTTCAAAACAGTAGGTAAATTGAACTTACTTGCAATGGGTCGTAAACTAACCTTAACTTTTGTCAACTTACTTTACACCCCTTTAATTGCGTTTTATTAAAAGAATATGATTAGAACTGTTCAATTAGTATCCAATTAGGGACTAGGGAATTGGATACTAGTTCTGACTGCGCTGCTTTTCCTGCTTCTCCATATAACTACGCATCCGTCGCATATATTCAGGTGCGTCCATTCGATTCCCTGCGATCATTTCAATAATACAGAGTCTTTTGGCGCTTTCCTTTTCAGCATGGATTATAGCCTGATCAAGCTCTCCATAGGTCCGGACCGTAACGGTAAACGCGTTACCTCCAAAAGCTTCGGCTAGCTTGGTGTAAGACCATTGAGGGATTTCGTTGTACTTTTGATCCTCTGTTTTGACATTTAAATATCTCTCGATTGTATAACCATCGTTGTTCAAAACAAAGATTATAGGCTTGCAGCCGTAATAGAGCATAGAACTGATTTCCTGTGCCGTTAGCTGCAGGGCACCGTCACCTGTAAACACCAATACTCGGCGTTCCGGCGCGGCCATAATAGCACCTAACGCCGAAGGGATTGCGTAACCGATAGACTGCCATCCACCTTGTCCAATATATGTTACATTGCCCGGCAGTCTGACCTCTCCCATTCCATAATAAAGCGTTCCGGTCTCGGCGATTACAATATCCTCCTCTTTCAGCATGCGCTGAAAACGTGGATAATAGCCGTCCGCCATTAGAGGTCCGTCGGCAATAGTTGTGAATTGCTCATAAGGGAATGACAATTTTTTTGTCAAACCTTTGCCTGTATAACTCAACTTCTGCACAGCAAGTAGCATGTCGGCTGCAAGAACATTCGGATATTCCGCCTCAGCGATTTTAACTATATCTGGTTGAATATTGACAGTTATCAGTGGGTTCAGCTTTGCGGTAAAACTTGCGGTGTTTGTATCCGCCCATACCATACCAATCGCAATGATACAATCTGCATTCTCCACTGTACTTTGGACTTCAGTCCTCCCGAAAGAGCCTAAATACATTCCGATATAATTTGGATGGTTCTCGTCGAATCCGCCCTTCCCGTACATCATCGTTACAACAGGCACATTCATTGCATCGGCTAGCTGCCGAGTCGCTGTCTGAAGGCCGAATCGCATCGTTTTCACATCCACCAAGATAACTGGTCGGTGGGAACGTTCCAAAAGCAGACGGACATTATTCACTGCAGCCTGAAGGGTATTCGGGTTGGATGTTGGACGTGGTGGTGCCGGTTCTGTCCAGACTTTAATCGGCTTGCTCACTAAATCATTAGCCACAACCAGGTATACCGGCTTTTTCTTTTCCTTAGCAATGCGAATCGCAGTCTGAATCTCAATCTTGGCATTTTCTGGTGTAAGCACGGCAGTATAAGCCGTTATCTGCTCATACACCTTGCGAAAGATGTCAAAATTTCCATCCATTAAGGTGTGGTGCATCAGCTTATGCTCTTTTTGATCCTTCTCAGGAGGGGCACCCACAATGTGTATTATTGGCACATGCTCGCTGTTGGCTCCCGCTATCGCATTGCATGCACTGAGCTCCCCGACCCCAAATGTCGTAATAAGAGCCGATATTCCTTTGATTCTTGCATAGCCATCTGCAGCGTAGCCCGAGTTTAGTTCATTTCGTCCTTCTATAAAACGGATGCCGTTATAACATTCCAAAGTATCAAGAAGTGTAAAATTATAGTCCCCTGCGACACCAAAAATTTCGGTTATGCCCTCCAGTTTCAGGCAATCGAACAAATACTGGCCAACCGTTTTTTGATCAGGTCCCCTTTGTAAACCAAAGCTGCCCGTATTAATCATGTTGTCCATCGCTTGCTCACTCCTTATCTATTTCTTTGGCTTGTTCTATTTTATAGTACCCTTTTTGATAATTCCCTTTAATTAAACCGGTTATCCGTTGTGCAACAATTAATGGAGAAGAAATAATCATTATCTCTGGAGAAAGTCATAAAACAGGAGAAGGAGAAGAAATACTAAAACATTACAGAATTTACGATACGGGAAAGCCCACGCAGGACTTTAGTCCGTCTTTAGACGTGGGATGAAAGCATCGTTTGTACATAGCAAAACATGGTATACTTTATTCATAGTCATGCAAAAGACGTAAAAACATTTGAGAACCTACAATCTGTACGGTATGGTAACAGTACCGTAGCCCACGAACCTATATGGTCTGTTGTGGGAGTGGTGATGACACACCGCAATCTTGCACGTCAACGATGCCAGAAATGGGCTTCGCCTTTGGCCTTTGGTAGCAAGAATCCCGCTGACGTTAGTCAGCTGGCCCCTTTAGGGGTGGGAGTGTCAAACTGGACAAGATTCCTTACATCGGTGAAATCACCTCTGGTCAAAAGAATGTATTAATTAATACTCTAATGCTTTCTTTAACTCTTCTCGATCACTTTTAGCCCACTTTGTTTTACGGTGAAGATTTTTGTACAACCATATATTACAACTACATTCTTCGTATTTTATATATTATCAATAAAGAGTTCAGAAAACCCATAAATAAAAAAACGAGTGCTGTGAAGAAACGCACTCATTGAAAGAAATTTACCAATCTCGACGATTATCGCAATCACAGTCACGATCATGATTACGTCTACGACGACATTCATCACAATCACAGTCGCGGTCACGTCTACAACGACGGTTATCACAATCTCTATGTCTGCGTCTGCAAAACATTAAATCATCCCAAAATCTATCACAATCTCGGAAACGTCTGAAATTACCATTACATCCCATAAATATAATTACCTCCTCTTAACTTTAGGATTCATCATATTCTATGCTAAAAAACAAAAATAGCTTGTTTACTAGCCTGCTTTCTGCATTTTAAAGTAATAATATTATTATCTAATCTTTAAGTTTCAAATCTATTTCATCCCTTAACAACAAACAAGACGCTAAACCGATCACGGCAGCGCCTAAAACAGTAAATATAAATTTAATCAAAAATCATTTATCCTCGCATTTACTTATTCCTTTACTTCCATAGCTCATTCATGAGGTCAGCTGTATTACTAGGAACGCTATATTTCTCATTCTTTTGCTTAGCCTTTTTCTTCAGCCTTTTCTCTTCTTGAAAAGCTTGCAAATATCATGCTCCTCACTCTGTTTTGCAAATGTCTAGCTTACTTTTAAAAACTTTGTAACAGAACCTTAAAAATGATAAAAACCCACGAAGAAAATGCATTTTCTTCGTGGGTTTAGTTATTTAAATGGACTTTCACCTAACTCAAGAAGCATCCGCACCTTCAAACTGACTATTATAAAGCGAAGCATAGAAACCATCAGCTTTCAATAACTCTTCATGATTACCTTGTTCTACAATATCTCCGTCTTTCATGACAAGGATTAAATCTGCATCACGTATTGTTGATAATCTATGAGCGATAATGAAGCTTGTTCTACCTTCCATAAGGTTTTCCATCGCTTTTTGAATCAGTACTTCTGTACGAGTGTCAATGGAGCTTGTTGCTTCATCGAGTATTAATATTTTCGGATCCGCTATAAGGGCACGTGCAATTGTTAGTAGTTGCTTTTGTCCTTGGGATACGTTGCTTGCTTCTTCGTTTAGTTCCATTTGATATTTATTTGGTAATGTTTTTACGAAGTTGTGAACGTGAGCTGCTTTCGCTGCTTCAATTACTTCTTCGTCTGTAGCATCGAGTCTACCGTAACGTATATTTTCCATGATGGAGCCGTTAAATAGCCAAGTGTCTTGAAGTACCATACCAAACATGTTGCGCAGGTCTTCTCGCGTGAAGTCTTTTATATCGTGACCGTCGATACATATTGCACCGCTGTTTATGTCATAGAAACGCATTAATAGTTTTACAATCGTTGTTTTACCAGCTCCGGTTGGTCCGACGATTGCTACCTTTTGTCCAGGTTTAATGTTAGATGAGAAATTATTGATGATGATTTTATCTGGATTGTATCCAAATTGAACATCTTGGAAGGTAACTTCTCCTTGAACTTTTTGCAGCTTCACTGGATTTTCTGCTTCTGGCACTTCCTCTTCTTCTTCTAAAAATTCGAAGACTCTTTCTGCAGCAGCTGCAGTAGATTGAAGTACGTTCGCGATTTGTGCTACTTGAGCGATTGGTTGCGTAAAGCTTCTAACATATTGCACAAAGGCTAAAATGTCTCCAACTGCGATGGTTCTCTTTACCGCAAGCCACCCGCCTAAAATAGATACAGCGACGTAACCGATATTACCGATAAATGTCATAATCGGCATCATCATTCCAGATAAAAATTGAGATTTCCATGCGGAATGGTAAAGGGTATCATTTACCTTTTCGAATTTTTTCACTTCTTCTTCTTCTTTGTTGAAGGCTTTTACGATATTGTGACCACTATAAATTTCTTCGACCTGACCGTTTACGTGTCCTAAATATTCTTGCTGGGATTTGAAGTATTTTTGTGATCGTTTTACGACTGCCATGATGAGAATCATCGATACTGGCAATATTAAAAGCGCCACTAATGTCATTTGCCAGCTGATTGATAACATCATGATAAGTACACCGATGATTGTAATAACGGATGTGATGATTTGCGACATACTTTGGTTTAAAGTTTGGCTCACCGTATCTACGTCATTTGTAATTCTCGATAATACTTCGCCGTGCGTTGTTTTATCAAAGTATTTCAGCGGCATACGGTTAATTTTTTCATCGATTTCTTTTCTGAAGTTATAAGATACTTTTTGAGCTACTCCAGAAATAATGTACCCCTGGATAATACCAAACACAGTGCTCAGTATATATAATCCAAGGAGTAAAATGACAATGTTTCCGATATAGGTAAAATCAATGGCCGCACCGGGTGCTCCTGATACTTTGCTTACGAGTCCTTCGAAAAGTTTTGTTGTCGCGTTTCCTAAAATTTTTGGACCAACGATTGTAAAGGCTGCACTGCCGATTGCGAAAAGGATAACGATTAAGATTGATAATTTATAGGGCTTCAAGTATTGAAGGAGTTTATTCATCGTTCCTTTGAAGTTTTTTGCTTTCTCAATCTTTCTCATGCCGCCGCCCATAGGACCGCCACCGCCAGGACCAGGGCCGCTTTGTTTTCTATTTTCTATTTTTCTATCACTCATGATGACAACTCCTCTCTTGAAAGTTGTGATAAAGCAATTTGCTTATAAACTTCACAGTTTTCCATAAGCTCTTCATGAGTACCAGTTCCAATTATTTTTCCTTCGTCAAGTACAATAATCTTATCGGCATTCATGATTGTACTGATTCTTTGGGCAATAAGTAAAATAGTACTTCCTGTAATCTCATTGTTTAAAGCTCTGCGCAATGCTGCGTCTGTCTTAAAGTCAAGAGCTGAGAAACTATCATCGAATATGAAGATTTCCGATTTTTTCGTAAGAGCACGCGCAATAGAAAGTCTTTGTTTTTGACCACCGGAAACGTTCGTACCACCTTGTGATATTTCTGTGCGGAAGCTTTCAGGTTTCGCGTTAATAAATTCCATAGCTTGCGCGATTTCCGCCGCTTTTTTGAGTTCTTCTTCAGTCGCTTCTTTTTTACCATATTTCAAATTACTCTCGATTGTACCCGAGAAGAGAACTCCTTTTTGCGGTACATAACCAATTTTCTCTCTTAATTCCTTCTGAGATACTTCTCTAATATCCGTGCCATCTATTAATATTTGGCCACTTGTGACATCGTAAAAGCGTGGAATTAAGTTGATTAATGTTGATTTACCACTACCTGTACTTCCGATGAAAGCTGTCGTTTCACCAGGTTTTGCAGTAAAGGTGATATTGGAAAGCACATCTTCTTCTGCACCTGGGTATCTAAAGCCAACATTTTTAAATTCAACGTAACCTTTCTTGTCTGAAGCAAATGTTTTCGGCTCTTTTACATCACTAATGGTAATGTCAGTATCTAAAACTTCTGCGATACGTTGTGCGGAAACTGAAGCACGTGGAACCATAATAGATACCATTGAAATCATTAAGAAGGCCATGATGATTTGCATTGTATATTGCATAAATGCCATCAAATCACCAACTTGCATATGTCCCATATCCACTTGGTGTGATCCAACCCAAATAATAAGTACAGTAACGGCATTCATGATAAACATCATCATTGGCATCATAAATGACATTAAACGGCTTACAAATAAATTTGTTTTTGTTAAATCTTGATTTCCTTTTTCAAATTTCTTTTCTTCATGTTTTTGAGTATTAAAAGCACGAATAACTAGCATACCGGTTAAAGATTCACGAGTGATTAAGTTAATTTTATCTACTAACTTTTGGATACGCTTAAACTTAGGAATCGCGATGCTAAATAAACCAATGACTAGGCTTAAAATCGCAATTACCGCAACTGCGATAATCCATCCCATTGAAAGGTCTGTAGTAAGTACTTTAATAATGCCGCCGATACCTAAAATTGGTGCATAGAATACAATGCGAAGCATCATAACCATAAGTGTTTGAACTTGTTGGATATCATTTGTACTTCTTGTGATTAGAGATGCAGTGGAAAACTTATCAAACTCCGCATTCGAGAAGTTTGTAACTTTCCGGAATACTTTCTTTCTAAGGTCTCTGCCGAGTCCTGCAGCTACTTTTGCAGCAAGTAAACTCACGATAACGGTAGCTGCCATACTTACTAAGGATAAAAGTAGCATTTTCCCGCCGGAAGTAAGGATGAAATTGGATTGAAGCTTATCTATATTGATACCGATCTTTTTATACTCATTCTCAATGAATGAAACGGCTGATTGCGTTACCATGCTGCCTGGCATATTCTTAAACTTTTCATCTGCCTTTTCTTTCATTGCATTGATTTGATCTTGAGGAAGTTTCGCAATGATTGCAAAAGGATCTGAATTTGGCGGAAGTTTCGCTGGTGTGTTGTTGTCACCTGTCGCAGCAGGAGAGAAAGCAGATGAGCCACCTTTTTCAATTCCTTGTGTAATTAACATTGGTTTCCCAAAGATATCGTTAAGTTCGTTAATTATTTTTTTATCTTCTGTATGTAACTTATAAAGTGGCTCTTTATCAAGCTGCGGATAATCTTTTAAGTCATTTTTTAGTTCACTTTGAGAGAGGTTGTTCTTATCTAAAAGCACATAGTTGTCAGCAACTTTTTTCTTCTCATTTTCATTCATAAAGAGCGTAAGTTTATCCATTTCACTTTTACGAATAACCTCAGGTACTGCATTTTCTACACCTTTTTGTTGAATCCCTACATTGACAATGTTAGACATGTAGTCTGGCAGTGATAAATCGCATACTGCCTGTACAGTTAAAAGACATACAACTGCAATGATGGAAGCAATAAATGGTTTTAAATGTTTGATGATCTTTAACATTTAGTTCATCTCTCCATTTTCTTTGTCTAATTTTTTTAGTTTTTACTCCGCTTCTCTCCTTTATTCTTCGTATTCTCAGTAATTCATTCTAGCAGCTCTTTACGTATTTTCGACTACAGATTAATTTTATGACTATATGAAGATATGATGCACCGAAAATAGGCTCTTTTTTTCAAAAACGTTTTTTATATTCGGCAAATTAGCAGTAATAGACTTACCTTTGATCAAACATGTTTATAAACCAACATAACGTACAGGAAATCGACTTTTCTCTTGTCGAAATTTACTTAGCATACAGTGGTCATATATTTTCAAGAATAACGGAAGAATATATAGAAAATGCTACGATCAACTTAGGGGGGACAACCTTGTTCAATCAAATAGTAAAAGCTGTACCCAATTTATTTACGATTGGAAATTTATTGTGCGGTGTTTTTTCAATTACCATGAATATGAGTGACTATTTGGAAGTAGCCTCCATTTTTATTTTCTTTTCAGCTGTTTTAGATCTCCTTGATGGAAGAATTGCGAGAAAATTAAAAGTGAACAGTGAGTTTGGTGTACAATTGGATTCCTTAGCTGATATTGTTAGTTTCGGAGTTGCTCCTGCACTTTTATTTCATTCGATAGCAACACCATCTATTTTAACTTCTTTGGCATTTATCCTTTTCCCAACGATGGGTGCTTTAAGATTAGCTAAATTTAGTGTAAAACCAACCATTGGATATTTTAAGGGATTACCTATTCCAGCTGCTGGATTACCATTGGCCGGTATGGGATTGTTTTCATATAGCAATGCATGGATTACATTAATCCTCGCTCTCTTAATGGTAAGTCCAATTAGGTTTAAAAAACTTTAATTGGGATCCCGTCTATCGCTTTAATTTCATTTGTGGAACGTTTCGCTAATATCCATCAAGTTGAGGGTTTCGATGTTATTCATCATTTTACGAATGCAGCGATGGGACAGACTTTAAAGAGCTTACCTATTGTAATTGCTCATAATAGATTGTGAAATTG
Organism: Bacillus sp. FSL P2-0099; assembly: GCF_038007445.1. NCBI lineage: Bacteria > Bacillati > Bacillota > Bacilli > Caryophanales > Bacillaceae > Bacillus > Bacillus sp. FSL P2-0099. The sequence goes on along the minus strand of NZ_JBBOXE010000001.1, from coordinate 2,613,997 downwards.
AATAGCCTCCAGTTTTTGGGGCTATTGTTTATATTTCTGATATGTATTTCCGCCTCTATATTGAACGAATCAATCTTTCTTCTCTAATACCTCAAACGATAAAAATGCACTTCGTTGCTATAAAGGGCAAAAAATTTTCGTTTTGTGGATTATCTATTTTCTTAGCTTGGTAACGATGTGGTGGTACCCCTTGTTTAAAAGAACTCCTACCTCCCAAAATACTTAGTTACGCCCAAATAACATAACAAAAAGATTAGGAAATCACTCCTAATCTTTTTGTTTATTACTATTCCATTGCCCCAGCAACATCATAATCATTTAAATCTAATTCAATCGGTTGCCCTAACGCAAGTTTCGCAAGTTCTGATCCTAAGTATGGACCTGCTGTTAATCCTGAAGCACCTAATCCGTTTGCAATGAGTATGCCTTCAAAATTAGGGAGTGGGCCAATAACAGGTAAGAATCCTGGCGTAAATGGCCTGAAGCCAACTCTAGTTTCAAGCATTGTACCATCTTCTAAACCAGGCGCTACTGTTAACGCTTTATGGAATACTTCATGTAAACCACCAGCTGTTACACGGTGATCGAAACCAGTATCATTCTCATGCGTTGCACCAATTACGACATGGCCATTGTCAAATGTTAAAATATATTGATCGTTCGGCGGCATAACAACTGGCATATTTTCTGTTGCTGTATTTTCAATTTGCAAATGAACAATTTGTCCTTTTTGGAACGTAACTAAGAAATTAATTCCTAATGGATTCAAGATTTCGTTCGCCCATGCGCCTGCAGTTACCATTACCTTTTCCGCTACAATTGTTTCGTCATTTACTTTAACTCCCGTAATATGATTCCCTTCACGGACTAATACTGCATCACCTTTTATGAAAGTTGCACCATGTTTTTTCGCAGCGCTTATTAATGCGTTGCGTAATAATCTTCCATTTACTCGTGCAGCGCCACTAATATGAACAGAACTATATTCTTCCGATAATGCTGGGAATAATTTTTTCGTTTCTTCAGCTGATAAGCGAGTGATTTCACCAATCTCTGGTGCATCTTCACGGCGTTTATACGCTCGCTCTTCCATTTGATCTAGTTTTTTCTCATCAGTATGTAAACTAATTGCACCTACACGGTTGTAACCTGTATCCGTTTCACCGTCTTCTTCTAATTGTTGGATTAACGAAGAATAGTAACGTGCACCGCCCTTAACGATTTTATACCACGCTTTATTACGACGCTGTGAAAGCCACGGACAGACAATACCTGCTGCTGCATCAGTTGCTTGACCTAAATCTTGACGATCTACAATAGTAACCTTCGCACCAGCCTTAGCAAGATGATAGGCAGTAGATGCCCCTAAAATTCCAGATCCAACTACAATATACGATTTCATTTCAAACACCTTTTCTCTTTTGCTAATTATTTAAATATAAGAACATACTTTAGTATACTGAAAGGAATCCTTTTTTCAATGTGCAAAGTGTAATTAATTGTTGCATCATTGTGACGTTCCTAATCATTATTTTTTCTTCTTACGGAATAATTCAATTGTTTTATAGCCTTGTGAAAGGATTTCAATCATTTTCTCAAGACGTTTATCGCGTGTTTTTTCTTGTTTCACAGAAAATAAATTACGTGCCCAATCTTTTTGATAACCAGGAGTTAAACTTTGATAAAACTTAAGTTCAGCTGGATGATTAGCCAATAATGCTTCAACATCTTGAATACGGTCTGCATAATCAGCAACACATTGACTCGCTGCAGGTGTTTTCTTCGCTTTTTTCTTTTCACGTTTTAAACCTACAACTGTAAAGACATCATCCATACTTACCATTCGCGCAAATTTAATTTCGCTTTCCCCCACATATCCATCATCTCCAACGTTTAATGCCGGAAACATCTCATCACGGTGAATAAACGTACTGTAACGAGCATTACCTTTTTTCGGATATGCGAAAAACACGTAACCTTTTTCAATTAGTAATTCTTCATTACTAATAATAAAATTCGTTTGTTTCACCATTTCATCAAGTGTTTCAACAAAAATAAAAATAGCATCATGTTCTTTTGAGAATGAGGTTTCTTTACCTGTGAAAATGTCATAATCACTTGGTTCGTTAATTACGACCATATTTGTATACTTATTTAGTTTCAATTTATCAATAACTGACATTATAATCTTCCTTTGCATCCAATATTCATTTTATATACTTCTTTATACTGTTCTAGTGTATTATATCTATTAAGAAAATTAAACTTGAAATCGTATCATTCTGTTTCAATAGACCATAATTTTTTACTATAAGTAGTGGTTTTATGCCGTATGTAATCCGAGATGAAGGGCTAGTTTTGCAAGGAGATAATCTTTCATACATATGAAGAAGCTGAGGAAACGTTAAAAACGTTAACTATACCGCAGTTTCCGAAACATATTAGACGAAAACCATTTAAACCAAAAATAATAAAAATAGCCGATTCTGAATAAGAACCGGCTATTTTTATATTCACAACTCAATAGCAAATAAAGTATATAAAAGCTCTTTATATTGATTTTCTGTAATTTCACGCTTCGTTTTTTCTCCATAAATAATTTCAGTTAAAATAGTATTCGTTAATGAGACATGGCCAAAGTTCGTCAATTTTACTGCAATGGGTCCTTTATTGAAAATAGATTTCTCATCTTCTATCACTCTTCTTTGAACATCGTTTACTACTGTCTCATCAATAATATGTTTATAAAAAGCATGACAAACTTTCCATTCTCCATCAACATCTATTCTTTCTAGAACATAGTTTCCTTTACTCGTATCTTTTTGTCTTACTCGATACGAACCGTTTTTAGAAGAAACAAGTTCGCCAGTAAACGGTACTGGCACAAGAGGTACTAATGAAGCAATACCTACATCAATTAAGTACCTTACGTTTTCGTAATTTAAAATAATTGTTATATGCCCATCTTCAAGTGCCCAAGCGTTTATATCATTTTTATATACGGTACCTAGTGCGAGTTGTACATCATAACCACTATCTTTTAAAAAATAGTAAAAAAGAGTATTTAATTCATAACAAAGCCCACCTCGAGAACTAGTTAAAATTTTCTCTTGTAAGTTTTTCATAGAAATTGTATTCGCATTACTTGCTATTACATTTAAATTCTCAAACGGGATTGTGTGGGCAAATACAAAGAGTATTGTACTTAATTCTTCAAATTTTATTTCAGTACGTTTTTCAAGGTTTAATCTTGTGAAAAGTTGATCTTGTAACTTTGTCATATTCAGCACCCCTTAATAAGTTATAAATTAAAATAATATATGCTGATTGTAAATTTGAAGGGATATAGTAACAATGTACATTTGCAGTTACTGTACCGGTACAAAATTTAAATTTGAAAAACATATTTATATAAAAATACAAATAAGAGGCACCTTCACGGATGCCTCTTTCGAATTACATTTTATATCTTTATTTCAATGAGCTTAATTTTTCAATTGCTTGTTGCTCAGTTGCTAAGAAAAAAATATCCTTACCTTTATTACATTCATAAATGAAATCTTTTAGGCTTTTACTAGTGTACATAGAAAAATCCCCGATGATAGCAATTTTCACGCTGTAATTAATAAACTTTTGAAGAATATCACCCGCAAGACGTGTTTTTAAGTCAAAGAAACTTTCACTTATTAATGATTTATTGATAGCAATCCGCTTTGAATCCGCTTCATATTGAACTGTTGCCATGAGATCTAATGCAGATTGAACGTCGGATATTAATACTGTATCGTTTCTGACGACGGCAATATTTATTCCGCCAATTACTACTTTCTTTATTTCCATAGTCTCACCCCTCTATAATTTATAAAGTATATATTAAACATGCTGTGTAGATCTTCATTAACACACATAAATGATTTGCCCCTGGCTCGATAACCTCTATTTCATCGTAAATAAATATTGTTTTAAAACTTCTCATACGGTCAATGAAATTAAGGGTAATCTATCTTTTTACTATTTTTGGAAATTTATCTCTCCACAATAACTTAATAAATTATCAAAAGAAGTAATCTCGGCATATGGTTTAGTATCGGTATTATTCTTAATCATATTAGGATTGAACCATATGCCCTTTATATTTGCATTTTGACAACCAGCAATATCCTTTTCTAAGTCATCTCCAACAAATAGTACATCTTCTGATTGTACATTTAGCTTATTTAATGCTAATTCAAATATGAGTTTGTCAGGTTTACTAAATCCCGCTTCTTCAGAAATAATGATTGTATCAAAATAACGATTCAAATTCGTGTTAATTATTTTTTCTTTTTGCCTCTGAGTTGAGCCATTTGTTATAATTCCAACTTTAATATGTGACTTTATAGTATTTATGATATTAATAGTTTTTTGGTTTATAGAAAAACATTTCGGGAAATTATTATTCCAAAAGTCTTGAATGCAATTGCGTGGTAATCTATATTTCGGTGGGAATTCATCAAAAAACGATTCCAAAACCTTTACTTTATCACTATGACCATAGCTTTTTTTATCATATCCCTTGAATTTCTGTAACATTTCGTTTTTTACTGCATGTTGTTCAACATCCCCATAAAACTCCTCTAAAATAATGGAAAACAGTTTATCTACTGCCTTATCCCTATCAAGTAACGTATCATCTAAATCAAATAGCATAGCTTTATAACTCCTCAAATAATTTCACAACCTTTCTCACATGATTTAAATAATCCCTTGTTCGCACCTTAGGCCTTTACTAAATTAGCAAAAAAACTACAAAGTTTGTGGCGTACGCTCTAGAATTTCGCTGGCCTCTTTTATATTTAAATTCATCTCCCTTTCCCCTTCTAGTAAAGTATCGAAAGTATATTATCAAACAGTTAAAAAAAACTACATACAATTTACATTATTATACATTATTTTTTTGTAAATATTAATCGTTCAGCTTTTTATATGATAAGTTTTTTCAAGCACACAAATATTTCTCCATAAAAAAGGAATATGGGTAATAATCCTTTTTTACGGAGAATACACAATCTTGAAAAGGGAGTTAATACGTTAAACGTCCTATGAAGTTTCCTACTGTATCTCCACATAAACTCCAGATAGTAAGGCTATAATGACTACCAGAGGTGATATTATGAAAAACTATCATATTCTCGTGGTAGAAGACGATCAAGAAATTCAGGAATTAATTAAACAATTTTTAATGACACAACAGTATACAGTTGTAGTTGCATCAGATGGATTAGAGGGTATGACACAATTTAATAAGCAATCCTTTGATTTAATTCTTCTAGATGTAATGATGCCCAATCTTAATGGATTTGAAGTATCCAAGATGATTCGAAGTCAGTCAAACGTACCAATTATTATGCTAACTGCATTGGAAGAAGAGGAAGATCAAATGAAAGGGTTCGATCTTGGAATCGATGATTATATAACAAAACCCTTTTCGTTTCATGTTTTGATTAGACGAGTCGAAGCTGTACTTAGAAGAAGTTATGATAAAAATGTAAATAATCATTTGGTATTTAAAGAAGTGCGTATCGATGTTGATGCATATAGAGTATATGTAAATGACGTTGAAATTTTATTAACGACAAAAGAGTTTGAAATTCTACAACTACTATTTCAAAATGAGAGAAAAGTACTCACAAGAGAAAATATCGTAGAAAAAGTTTGGGGGTACGATTATTTTGGAGAAACACGAATAATTGATACACATATTAAAAACCTACGTAAAAAGTTAGCTATCCCTTATATTAAAACAATAAAGGGTATTGGTTATAAAATTGATGAATAGTATTGTGAAAATCATGAAGATGAAGCAAATTACTTATAAACTCTTTATGACTACCTCTCTCATTTTGTTATCCTTTGCAGTATTGATTTATTTAACTTTATACTTCTTTCTCCCTACGTTTTATGAGCAATACAAAACAGATCAACTTCAAACAGGGATAAAAGAAATCATTGATAAATCTAAAGATCTTACGTTTCAAGATGCGATACCACTTTTTGATGAATATGCAAAAAAAAATAATGCGATGCTTTATCTTCAAAATAATGAGGGAATAATTAAATACTCTCCTTCATTTTCTTTTACTCAAAATGGTTCGCAAACAACAGTAGTTACTAGAGCCACACGGTTCGAGAATGCAGGTACCCTTAGCAATTCATATAACGTTACGAAACCAATTCAATTCCAAGATGGTAGTTTAACGCTTATAGTCTTTGCTACATTTCAACCAATTGATGAAGCTTCACAGGTTTTAGTACGCTTTCTCCCCTATATTAGTATCATTGTACTCATAATTGGTGTAGGGAGTGCTTATTTCTATTCCAGGTTTATTACAAAACCACTTATTTATATTAATGAGGGTGCACAAAAGATGGCAAATTTAGATTTCTCCGAAAAAATTGAGGTTCGCTCTACAGATGAGTTAGGAGAATTATCTAATAGTTTGAATGACATGTCTATTAACTTACAACAAGCTATGTTTGATTTAAAAAAAGCAAATCAACAATTAAAAAATGATATTGAAAAAGAACGAGAAATAGAAACAAAACGCAGAGAGTTTTTTGCGATTGTAGCACATGAATTAAAGACCCCTCTTACTGTAATGAAAGGATACTTAGAAGGGATGATATACAATATTGGCCCTTATCAAAATCGTGATCAATATTTAAAGAAAAATCATCAAATTATTGAAAGTATGGAACAATTAGTTCGTGAAATTTTAAGCATGTCGAAATTAGAACAACACACCTTTAAACTAAAAGTAGAAGAAGTTAATCTTTCGAAGTTAATAGATACAATCACAAAAGATCTCGAATTTTTTGCTTCTCAAAAAAGCATCCAAATAATAAAAGAAATTGATTCTGATCTTTCTGTTTATACAGATCGTGTTCTTTTTGAAAAAGCATGTAAAAATATTATCCATAATGCGGTTATGTATTCACCACATAATGAAAAAGTCTATATAAAGTTAAGTGAGGATTCTAAACAAGGTCAAATCAAAATGCAAATTATGAATACAGGTGTCAATATTAAAGAAGAGGATATACAACAAATTTTCAAACCATTTTATCGAATTGAAAAATCAAGGAATCGAAATACTGGAGGAAGTGGTTTGGGGCTATATATTGTTAAACAAATTCTTGAAACGTTAGATATAAAGTATTCTATAAAGAATATGGAACGTAGTGTACAATTTAGCATGAACATTCCATTATCTAAACAAAAAACAAACAAACTCCCCTCTTAGTAGGACGAGTTTGTTTGTTTTTTGTTTGTTTGTTGTAATTTTAGTATTGATATTTTTCGAGTTACTTTTTAAGCAATATTGGGATTAGCTTTTTTACCAATCCACATACCTAAGCCCACCATGCCAAGCCAACAGCAAATTGCTAACATAAACATCAATCGTTGTACGGATAACCCTTCAATCTGCATTTGACCCTTCCCAACAATTGTTTGGAAAAGTTGCGACCATTCGACATCGTAAAACACCCCTACTCCCACAATCACAATCAATGTAAAAAATTGTAAAAATATATTCCCCATATTTCTCCATGTTGTGTAAATGAGTAAAGAAAGCTCTCTATGTGTAGCATTCACCATATATACTTTCATATTATTTTGAGAAGAAATACTATTAATGGCATAGCTTCCAAATGTAACGCTAAGGACTATAAATATTGGAGAATAAAACCCGAATATCATGATTAAAGTACTTACTAAAAACAAATGGATTGGATTAACTTTCTTAGCAGCTTTGATATCTAAAAATAGGGACATCAAAATCCCTAATAGGTATGGTCCAACTACAATGAAAATACAGGTTAACATGTTATAGAAAGTAAAACTATAAAAAATACCCATCAAAAATAAATATCCATTTCCTAATCCAAGTAAAAATGATTCTGCCTTTAAGCGAATTGGTAAAGAAGATGAAAGTTTATGAAAGAACTTTCCTTTCAACAAACTCAAAAACATGAAACAAATAAGCGCTATAGAAAGTAGAAAAAAATAAAAAATATATTGTTCATTATTTATGTTACGACTTGTTCGAATCAAAAGAATAAGCATTGAGACAAAAAGAAACTTTCCTACAACCGATACGATGGAGATAGGTAAAAGCCCTTTGGCTAACTCTGTTCTCGGCATTTTTTTTATAGCAAAAAGGATACTGATTAAACAAATCCCATATATGCATGTTATCAGCGGCGGCGATAAAAAACTAATCGCTAACAATACGATTATTAGTAAAAGAAAAACGATACCAATAATAATCGCTTGTTGATTTTTATTATAAACCTTTCCCCCGCCTTCCACATGTAGAAACAATAAAGTACTCGTCATGGTAGAAATTGTACTAACTGCAAAACCAGAAAATAACGCACTTATTTCTAGCCATCTTGAACTCCATCCAAAGAAAGTAACACTAAGTAATGATACTATCAGAATAGAAACAGTCCAATATAAGGAGCGGTGAATCCCAGCCTTATTCACAATAGGTATCCAGATAAACACACCCGTCATATAAGTTGTATAAAACAGGATTGATGGCCAGTATCCCTCAAAGCCTTTCGAAATCTGTAATCCATAAACAATGTAAATAAGCATGGGTGTACAGATAGTCGTTATTAGTAGACTAAATGTAGTTATACTTTGCACCACAAGTCTTTTTTGCTTTGTCGTATGTATCGTATAACACCTCACTTAAAATGAAATCAGTAGTTGTTATTACTTATTCTGTCCGGAACGAGGTTGTTATATATGCGCAATCCAATTGAAATTCCCATTACGAGGTAAACTCAATCTAAATCCACATCAAATTAAGTGGCGTGCAAAAAAGGTGGATTTTGTGATTTTTATAAATAAAATTAATGGATATATTCAAAACCTTAATCATAAATGGAACAAATGTGTTACTTAGATTGTCTATTACGTATAAAAAAGGTGCTTTTGGTAGTTCTCTCATTTTGTAATGCAAGAAACACAAGATGAGTGCTATCCTGTGCATTTGTTAATTGTATAGGTATGTAAAATACCTATACAAAATCCATATATTCTTGAAAGAGGTTGAAAATGTATGATAGTTTCAAAGAAGTTTTTTCACATCGCACATTATAAAAAGATGCTCCCTGTAGTATTACTTTCATGTGCAACGCTTATAGGCTGTTCCAATAGTAATATTCAATCCGCACCACCGAAACAAACCAAACAAGAAAATACAAGTAATCATTCTTTTGTAAAGCTGGAAAAAGAATATGATGCTAAACTTGGTATTTATGCATTAGACATAGGTACGAATCAAACCGTTACTTATCGTTCAGATGAACGGTTTGCATACGCATCTACCCACAAAGCTCTTGCTGTGGGAGCACTGTTACAAAAGAAATCAATAGAAGATTTAGATCAAAGAATTAAGTATACTAGCAAAGATCTTGTGAATTACAATCCAATTACTGAAAAATATGTAGATACAGGTATGACTCTGAAAGAGCTTGCGGATGCTTCCATTCGATATAGCGATAATACTGCACAAAATCTTATTCTTAAACAATTAGGTGGGCCAAGTGAATTCAAAAAATCACTGAGAGAAATAGGAGATACTGTCACAAATCCTGAACGTTTTGAACCAGAATTAAACGAAGTGCAGCCAGGAGACACTCGTGATACTAGTACCCCAAAGGCATTAGCTACTAGTCTTCAAGCATACGCGCTAGGCGATATACTTTCAGTTGAGAAACGGAACTTTTTAATAGATTTGATGAAAAGAAATACTACGGGGGACAACTTAATTCGTGCTGGAGTTCCAGGAGAATGGGAAGTAGCCGATAAGACCGGCTCTGGGTCTTATGGAACAAGGAATGATATTGCAATCATTTGGCCACCAAATAAAAAGCCAATTATTCTTGCGATACTTTCTAATCATGCGAAAGAAGATACGAAATACGATGATAAACTTATTGCAAATGCAACTAAAATAGTGTTAGACGCTTTAAAAGTAACAAATAAATCATAGTAATGAATTTAAGCTGCTCCTACTTTACGGCACATTTAGTTTTAAAGACTAGTACTTATCTAAACGCTAAGAAGTGTAAGCGTATTTTCAGACAACGAAGGAGGTAAAAGCCTCCTTCTGCTCCTAATCGAACTCTCATCCCATTCCGCCACCACATCGTAGTGGTCTTTCGCGTTCGAATCTCCTATTTAGAGTTAATATTTTACATTTCCTTTCATCTTCAACCATTCTAATGCTCAATCATATTACGCATATTTTTAGATTTTCCATTTGTAGCTATATTAATCGAGACATTTAAATCTAATTCTTTATTTTGAAGGGGTATCCCCCCCTCTTTTTTATATTGTTTCCACAATTTAGAATTCTGCCGATATAAGGAATGTGATAACTGATACGTGTCAATCCCTCTTTCGATTCCTTTTCGGTACGTTTTTTTAATTTCTTTTTCAACTTGGTCCTCTGCAATTTTTTTAATATCATTTACAGGCATAGAATTTATTAATTGAAAAATATCAGCATCGAAATGGATGTTCATAAGCATACGTAACTTTCCATTTTTAATAAAATGCTTTGTATCTATCTTTGGATTTTTTAATACTATATGTCCAATGATTTTCTTGTTAAATTTTAATAGTAATGGAGCTCGTTTAGTATTTTCATCCGTCCATCGAACCCCAGCAATATCATGGCTGTTTAAATGATTTATATAGGATTTATCGTTTATAAAACCATAACCACTAAATTTTAACATTGGAAATGATGTATGTCCTTTTTTCCAATATGTTTTAGTCGTAGCTAAGAATGGAATGCGAGTTGTCATCCCAGGTTCATAATAATTTCTTTGGAATTTATATAAAGGTAAAGGATCTATTATTGTATATTGCTTGGTTATCTCTTTTGGTAAATTAATGATTGTATATAATTGAGAAATATTTAATATATTATTGTTCGCTAATATATTTTCTAAAGGCTCCTTAGTTCCAAATATCCACATAGTATCTCGAAATTGAAAAAACCGAGAAAAAAAATCATTAAATTGATTTAAGTCACCATGTTTTAGAAATCTCTCTGTTACAACAATTGTTTTGAGATGCTCCCATGAGATTTCTTGTTGAGCACCCTTATAAAAATCAAATGCTGCCTCATCTAAAATGGGGCCTTTTCCCTTTCCGATATAGGCCTGGCTGTAATTACGGGTAGTGCTCCCTTCTTGTTTAGCTATGTTAGAAAAATTAATAAATTGCGGACGGATGATATAGTTATTATCTTTAAAATCGATACCTAGACTATTTATATACAAAACGTGATGCAACTCTCTTTGATCCCAACACCCTGTTAGAAACGTACACATCATAAAAAGAAATATAACTATTCTTTTATTTTTCTTCATCGGTACTCTCTCTTTTCCTTGTATTATCTTGCGTATGCAATTCTTTAGGTCTTTTTTTCATATACGTGAAAGGAAGTCTAAATGTGGCTGCTAGCATACTTTTAAACACAGGGGGTGAATATGGTGTAAAGAATGGAACTCCAAAAGAGCGTAAATTTACTACATGTATCACCATCACAAGGACACAAAAGATAAATCCTACTATGCCTAATAAAGAAGATACTAAGAATACTACATACCGCAATATACTTATTATTCCTGTTACTGACTGATTAGTTAAAGCAAATGTCGAAACAACCGAGATTGCTATTATAATGACCATAGATGCTGAAACAATTCCTGCACTAATAGCAGCTTGTCCAATAATTAATCCCCCTACAACAGATAATGTTTGACCGAATACGGCAGGAACACGCAATCCTGCTTGTCTCAAAATTTCAAATAAGGTCATCATAATTATCCCCTCTAAAGGAGCTGGAAAAGGAATCCCTTCTCTTGATAAGCTTAATGTAGCTAGCAACGTATAGGGAATCTGATCTGGATGATATGTAATTAGTGCTATCCAAATTCCTGGAAGAAATATAGAAATTGCTATCCCCAAAAGACTTACAAGTCGTACAAAGCTACCGAATATGTAGAAAAGATCTTGATCTTCAGATGTATTCACAAAAAAAGGAAATGTAACTGGTGCAATTGTCGCTGTTGGTGACCCTTCAACCAGTAAAATAAAACGCCCATATAGCAAACAATTCACAGTATAATCAGGGCGCCCTGTATATTCAACTAAAGGAAATACACTAAATTGATTGTTTGTGATTAACTCTTCAATTTGTGCACTTGAAACAACCCCGTCTATTTTAAGTTGTCTTAATTTTAATCGAACTTGATTAATGATATCTTGGGATGCGACATCTTTTAAATACAGGAGTGCTACTTTAGTTTGTGTTCTTTCTCCAATAATAAATTCTTCATAACTAAGAGAACTCGTTTTTAGTCTTTTTCTAATTAATCCTATATTTGTGTTTAACTCTTCAACAAATCCATCACGTCCACCACGAATGGTCATCTCTGTATTTGTTTGTTCAACCGATCTGGTAGGTATTTGAGCAATATCAACTATATATCCATGTTTAGATTCTTCAAAAATAATAAGGAGGTTACCTTCAAATATAATCTGAGAGATAGTTTCATTCGAATTTACCATATCTAATTTCTTTACTGATAACTGGGGAATTAATGTTGAGAGGTTAAACTCTTCTATTGAATTACTTGAAAGCTCTTTGCAAACATGGGATGATGTGGCTTGTTTTAATTTTGTATTGTCAATTAAGTTTTGACAATACATAAACAATACTGAATTCCTTTTTTCTTTCTCATCCAATTCACGCTTTATTACTTTTACATCGTTGCATCCTTCAAACCACTCTAGTATTATCTTCTCATTTATTTCTACTTGTTTGTTCATCTACGTTGTCTCCTTCAAACTCAGCAACCTTATATAAAATACATCTCCATACTCTTTTAAGAGCTTTTCTTAAATTTAGCAACCCATACAAACACTATTAGTAAGATAGAAAACAAAAATAGCCCTAAAGCTGAAACTGGTAAAATAATTTGAGATACAAACCAATAGAAACTAGAGTCACTGATGGGTAGTATACTTATTAATAAAATACATGAAAGTATTGCAAACATAATCCCATTTCTCGTTTTTCGATTTGTAATTGATAACAAATCTGGTATAAGAAAAACAACAAGTGATAGACGAATAAAGATCCCTACAAGCCACTGATACACGGAGAGAAAGTCTAAATTTTCAATATACCTTCCTATTGACACAAGTCTCCATTCTTCAAATGCTGGATATCGTTGGTTTGCTGCTACGAAAGGTCCAAATTCTATAATAGCTGCCATAACTGGGCCTATTGTGATACCGATAATAACCATTCCCAAAGCGATCAGTTGATATAATTTGACTTTTGAACAAATGTGATGCTGTAAGAAAAGAATAAAAATCAACTCTAAAAATCCTGCTGCAGGATAAACCATTCCCTTAAATACTGGCTTCATTCCATTTTCCATCATTGGCTGAAGTAAAGAATAATCTTTATGCGGAACATTTGCAAACATTACAAAAAAACCAAGTAGGAATACAATAGGTAACAAAACACCTGTTGTAAGTGCAATAGATTGAATTCCTCTTGTAGCATTATAGAGACAAATCATTGAAAAAAGTATTCCTAATACAAAGTGAGGTGTTTCTGGTAAATAAAAAGAGAAAAAGGTTAATGTTTCTTTTAGTGCAACGACACCAATTGTTATTAAATAAATCACAACTATGAATATGATTGGATATACACTGAGTTTCCCAAAATTATTTTTTAACCACGAAAACAAGTGTTCATTTTTTATGTTTCTATATATGATGAATATTAATGAAATCCAAATCAAGTATATAATGCTTACTAATATGATAGAGATCCACGAATCTCTACCTGAGGTATCTAATAACATAGGAATCATAATGACATGATTAATTATCCCAATACTACCAATGAGTATCATAGAAACTTGAAATAAAGTAATTGTTTGCTTAGTCATACATACCACCATATTTTGTAATGAATAAATATTACATAGTATAACTGATACATTGCATCTTTATTCCAAATGGTTAGTGCTTAGAGCCATGGACAATTAAACGCTCTTATTTATAAAATCTATCACATGAGATGTAAGCTAGTTCCTTTTTACAGATAAATAATTAAACGGGACAGTATTTAGATCATACACCTAAATACTGTCCCGTTTTTTATACGCAATTCTTCAATGATATAGTAAACCGATCATAACAAAAAGAACCTGTAGAATATACTACAAGTTCTTTTTCAAAAATTGTTAAAAAGGGAATAACAAACTATCTTAACATTCAATACAGGGAGACCATTTTAATTATGGCTTGGTTATATTGTATATCAAATATAAATATTTGAAGAAACTAATTTCGAAAATTATGTGAATTAAAAAACTAGGGTGTTTATATTAAATTTCGTTTACTACCAACTTCTTCTTACTTAAATAGACTGCACGGTCTGATTTTTTAGCAACTTCCTGTGAGTGCGTCACAACAATAATACATTTATTTTCTTTATGTGCAAGTTCTTGAAACAGTTCTATTATATCCATTGCCGTTTCTTCGTCGAGGTTTCCTGTCGGCTCATCCGCAATCAGTAAATCAACATTACAAGATAACGCTCGAGCGATTGCAACACGCTGCTGTTGCCCGCCACTTAGTTGCAGAACATTTCGTTTCGCTTCTACTTCTGTAAGTCCTACTTTCTCTAATAATTCTAATGCCCTTGCCGTTTTATTTTGCACTTTAACACCTGTAATTTCCATTGCTGTTAAGACATTTTGAAGAGCACTCATATAGGTAATCAAATTATAAGATTGGAAAATTACCGATACATTTTGATTACGGTACCGATCCAAACCAATTTTTCGAATATCCTTTCCATTAAATAGTACATAACCATTTTTAGGTATATCTAGCCCACAACCTAAGCTAAGCGTAGTGGTTTTACCAGATCCGGATGGTCCTAGAATCGTGTAGAAATGTCCTTTTTGAAAAGAAAAGTTAACATTTTCTAGTATCGCTACTTTTTTTCCGTTACTTTCATAATAATAATCTAAGTTTTTAAATTGTAAAATCGTCTCCATATCGAGCCTCCTTATTCATCTTTTAAAAGAATTTGTTTTGGATTCAGGCGTAGAATAGATAATGCTGGAAGAAGCGTTGCTAATATAGCAATAGCTAGTCCAATCCCCCCCATTTTCCCTACATCTTCGCCTGTTACACTTACATTAATTTTATCAATTGGATCCTCTTTTTGATTTTGTACAGTTCCACCAGGTCCAGCTACCATTACAGTTCCATTTTGTGAGGTGTTTGTTTCTTCTCCTGCTGTAGCAATTTCACTCAAAAGTAAATTATTCCCTATGAATTGAGAAATTTTTGCTCCTGTTGTTATGGATAATCCAAATGCTAAAATAGCGATACATACTACTTCTACTACGAACTGCGCCATCAGTTTCCACTTTTTCTCTCCAATGGACAATAGAATCCCCATTTCCTTACGACGTGCTTTAATCGATAACATAATGATTAACCCTAAAATAATCGCACCTGCAATTGATACAATATAAATAATCATTTGAGAAGTTGATGAGATATTTTCGATAGGCCCAATCATTTGTTTGTACAACGAATCATGTGCATCTAATTTATAATAATTAAAATCAATATCAGATTTTTTTGCTTCTTCTTTAAATGCTTCAATGTTTTGTGGATCTTTCAAGAAATACACGACTTGAATGCTACTTATACCTTGATCTATTTCTAATTTTTTCATAGTTGAATGCGGCATATATAGTTTATTAGCTGGATCCATTATAGGAGGAGCTTGTTGCCCCATTGCTTGCTCATTCGTTTCGTAAATACCGATAATTTCAACCTCCAGGGTTTCCTTCTTATCCCCTGATTGCACTTTAACTTTGTCTCCTACTTTCAAGTTGTTTAATTCCGCTAATCGTTTTTCCATTAAAGCTACATTCTGATCTTTCATCTGTTCTGTAATTGGTTTCCCATCAATGATTTTACTTTTTCCATTCTTAAAGCTTTCTTGTAATGCAGTTTTGCGAACTCCCTCAATCATAAAAGAAGAATTCATATCTATTTCTGTACCGGAGCCTGAACCGCCTCGTACAGCCGCCATTCCCACCTTACCTTTTCCTTCTTCTTCTCCTTCTGAAGCTCCTACTAGTTTAAGTCCGTCAGAAATTCCGAGAGTGCTAGTTATGTAATTATAGTCTTTTACATACTTTGACTTCGCTAATTGATCTGCTTCTTTTGTATTAAGCTTCGGTGGATTAGGCATCTCTCCAGTTTCCCTAGCTTGTTGACCTAATTTGTCAAAATCAAGACTTAAAGTAACATCTGCACCGAGTTTTTTTCTTGCTGCATCAGCAGCTTTTTTTGATGCATTTTGGATTGTGAATCCTGCCAACACTAAATTTGTAACAATTAGGAAAACCGCCATCAAAATTAATGATGTTCCTACTCTTTTTTTCATACTGAGAATTGCTCGTTTCATAAAGTTCATTTTTTCTTACCTCCTTGATAACTTGTATTCTATATAGGTTATCTAGAGTCTATATGGAGCTAATCGGTAGTTTATCTAGAGATATAAGGAGTTTATGTGTAGTTATTCATTGACCTGGTCAAGAAAGACCTGAACACATATTCAAAAACGTAATCGTTTTTGAATATTGGCAAGGAAGTTATGGCTTTAGATAGCATTGAATGAGAGCATACAAATCCATGCTTATTACGTAATTTCTATACAACAAATAAAAACCACCCTATTTGAATGGTTCTATGTGTGCTTGTTAAATATGAAAATTCATTAAAGAATATGGAGGTTTTTTGAAGTTGGTCGGATTTTCTAATAATAATATTGTGTTAAAAAGCCTAAATTATAATTTTATAAGTTAGGCTTTTATGCTATCTATAAGAAAAAGTTATAGAGACTCATAATATTTTATAATTTAACCTATTATATTTAAACAAGTAAAATAAAAGTAACAAGTGCATACATTAAGGAGGTTTTTTGATAGTGACAGAAACTATAACATTTAGGATTGCAACGGCAGATGATTTAGATGAAATTGTAAAAATGCTTGCTGATGATGTTTTAGGAAATAAAAGAGAGCGCTATGAAACACCACTCCCTGATAGTTATATAAGAGCATTTCATGCTATTGATTGTGATCCAAATAACGAGTTGATTGTAGCGTGTGATGGGACGGAGATTGTCGGTATTCAACAAATTACATTTACGCCTTACATTGTACGTCAAGGGGGTTGGAGAGCTACAATTGAGGGTGTACGGACAGCCTCATCAAAACGTGGTAAAGGTATAGGAAGTAAACTTATTAAATGGGCTATTCAACGTGCTAAATTACGGGGATGTCATTTAGTACAGTTAACAACAGATAAAGAACGACAAGAAGCTTTACACTTTTATAAGAAATTAGGTTTTAAAGATTCTCATGAAGGATTAAAACTCTTTCTCTAATGAATATAGCTATTTATATACCAAAAAGACGTATATTGTAAGGTTAATTAACTATAGGCTTCGAAAATTATGGTAACTATCACTGTATTAAATATACAAATTGACACATTGTCTTTCATATAAATTACGTCACTTCAAAAGGTGTACCTTTTGATACGAAAATAAGCAAGTTAATGTTCTCTTTTATGAATGAGAATATTAACTTGCTTTTTAGGTTTTTGTAAAAGATATTTATAGTTTTATTTTATTGATAGCTTTATAATATAATATACAAATTTCCCACCTGTTTTATAATTCAAGCATCTACTATTAGGAAAAGAGAATATTTTACAATTAATTTACAGCATAAATTTTGTCCATCTTTTAGACGATATGTATTTTGGAGGAGGTTAATTTGATTTTTTCAAAACTCATTGATCGATACGCCTTGTATGATTTGCACAAAAAAAGAAGTGTAAAGTTTCAGTATACTTCTCTTTCTAACACCTCACTATATATAAAGGACATAGAATTTTTTTATAAAGTAAAACCATCTCATATTCATTTTAACATTAAGCATTTAAAACAAGAAAAGGAATACATGGTTGGACAATTCAAATATAAAAGCTCAGTTCAATCTGGTGATTCACGCAACGATTCTGTCACTGGAGAATTATTTTTACATAAAAATGAAGATGCACCTCATGTCATCTTTGTTCACGGTTGGAGAATGGATTCTAACGAACGTGTAAAAAAAATATTCCACGACCATATGACCAACTTGAAGTGGAATATGTATTATTTCACTTTACCATATCATTTTGACAGAAAACCGAACCAATCCCTATACAGTGGAGAGTACATGGTAAGTGCCAATGTTGAACGAACTGTAGAAGCAACTAGACAAGCGGTAGCTGATTTACGAACTTTGATCAAATGGATAAAAGAAAATAAAAATGGTCCCTTGATTTTAATAGGAATCAGTTTAGGTGGAGTTATTACTAACTTAACATCTCTTGTTGAACCAGAAATTGATGTGTTAGCATCCATTTTCTACGCGAATCGACTCTCATATTCAATTTGGAAGACAAATCCAGGTAAATTTATTAGAGAAGATTTGGAACATCATGGTGTTACGTATGATGATTTAATAGCTTATTGGAAAATCACTGAACCGAGTCAAGCGTTACCAAAAGTAAAAAAAGAAAATATTTTATTAATTTCAGGTAAGCACGATCTATATGTGCACTCTGAGGATACGGACTATTTGTGGGAATCCTGGGAAAGACCTACGCGATATATTTATACATGCGGACATGCCGGGATTGTTCTTAAACGTAAAAAAATTGCAACTGATACTATCAATTTTATTCAGAATCGATTGAACTCCTCACACTTCCCCAAAGACATACCTTAAAGTGAGGGATTACTAAGTATAGAATCTTATACTTGTAATCTTTCATTTTATACCAAGTTCATTTCATATGGAAAAGGGTTCCTCATCATTTTCACCAGGGGCTTATTTTTATAAAAAGAAATTATTGTTGTTTACCCTTTATATGCAATATTACATATAAAAATCTTTAATTGTTCTGTTATAATTTTAAGAGTAAATTATTCATCCATTAATTTACACCATCCATATCTACAGTTATGGAAACCCTAATTACATATAAAAAAGAGAAGAACTTTGGTGAGTTCTTCTCTTTTTTATATTTTTTTAAGATTACTATCCAAAGTAATTATTGCAATTACTTTAAGCTGGCTTTTGAATTATAAATTCTGATTTTCATACTTCTTCATGAGTCTAGATAAGAAAAAAGAATCTACTCCTTTTCTAGCCAAATAAAAGGAATTTTTTTAAACAGTTATTTTAATTTGTACTGTTTTCCTATATTAATGCCTGCCCATGAGTATTTCCCTGAATTATATATTAAGGAATGAAAATGGATTAATTCTTTCCGAGTATGAATTCGAATAGGTATCACTTGCAATATGTCATTAAAATAAAAAGGATTATCACTTGGTTTAATTAGAAGACTAAGTGTACATAAATACAACGACATGAAAACACTTTGCTCCTAAATCCACTACTTGTATTATTGGTTGCGTGAAACTCCTTCTTGAGAAAGGCTTTAATTTCCGAATATTCTGTTGACTGTTATCGCATATCCAATTTACAATTTAATTGTGATATTTTTTCACAATTAAACTACTTAGAATACACTTCATTTATTCGAAAACAATTACAAATAGAGGTGCTAAAATGAAAACAAGAGTAAATCCAGAGTTATTACAAGGGTTAGAGATGTTTCCAAATCTCGATTTACACCCGGAAAACTTGCAATCAATCAGAGAAGGAATAGCTCAAATGAGACCACCTACCGTTGTTGATGAATCCCTTTCGTTAACAGATGAAGTCATTGTTGGACCTGATGATAATCCGTTACCATTAAGAATTTATCGTCCAAAATCAAATAATGAACCTTTACCTGTCTTATTATGGATACATGGTGGTGGTTATATCTTAGGGTCTATAGATGATAACGATGATACTTGTATGAGGTTTGCAAAAGAAGCTGGCTGTGTTGTCGTGTCTGTAGACTACCGCTTAGCACCTGAACACCCTTACCCAGCACCAATTGAGGATTGTTATTCAGCTTTAAAATGGATTGCTGATAATGCGAAGTCATTAAACATTGATTCGAATCGAATTGGGGTTGCAGGAGTAAGCGCTGGAGGTGGACTAACAGCAGCATTATCATTATTAGCCCGAGATCGAAAATATCCTTCAATTTGTTTACAGATGCCACTCTATCCAATGATTGATGACCGAAATAATACACCTTCAGCGAATGAAATTAAAGAAGGATTTGTTTGGAATCAAAAGGCAAATGAAGCCGGTTGGAAAATGTATTTAGGAGAAATGTATGGAACAGATCAAATCCCTGTCTATGCAGCGCCTTCTCGAGCAGAGGATTATAGTGATTTACCATATACTTACACATTTGTTGGTCAATTAGATCCATTCCGCAGTGAAACATTAACCTATGTAAGCAAACTAGCGCAAGCTGGTGTTGATGTCGAGTTTCATTTATATCCAAATGCCTATCACTGGTTTGAAGGGTTAAATCCAAATGCCGATGTATCTATTTACGCTGTAAACGAAATGGTACAAGCAGTAAAGACTGGTTTCAAAAGAGTCTCTAAGGTTGAGGCTTAATCCCTTTACAAGAAAAACACTCGTAAATAGTATAATAGCCGATTCTCATTAAGAATCGGCTATTAATATGTAAAATTCACCTAATATATCAAGGTTGAGAAACAGATATAAGATGTTTAGGCGATGTGTTTATTTCCTCTGCCAACGCCTTAATGCTCATCATGATTTGAAGTATTTCTTCTAATGTTGTCCTCGGGTTGATAGAGCAAAGTCGAATTACTACTTTTTCTTTTAATTTAGTCGTACTTAGCATAGCAAATCCTCTTTGATTAATTTCTTCCACCAGTTTTTTGTTTATTTCATGAATTGTTTCTGTAGACGTTCGCTTACAAGGAATATAACGAAAAGTAACAATTCCTAATTGGGCAGGTGTTACTACTTCCCAATCTTTTTCTTTCCTTAAAAACTCTTCAACTTGTTCAGCCAACATAATGCCATGATCTATTGCCTCACGAAAAGCTGTGACTCCAAATGCTTTAAAAGAAAGCCATACCTTTAATGCCCTAAATCTACGAGAAAGTTCAATTCCACGCTCCCCAAAATTCACTTTTTCTTCTATATTAGTTTCCGTATCCTTAATATACTCTGGGATCATACGGAACGTTTTACTTAAATATTGGCTATTGCGAATGAGTACACAACCAACATCATAAGGCTGAAAAAGCCATTTATGCGGGTCTAACGTCAAAGAATCAGCACGATGAATTCCTCTTAACACCTCCCTTCCTTTTTCACTGAGAATTGCTGCAGCCCCATAAGCACCATCCGCGTGTAGCCATACATCTTCATCACCACATAGATCAGCCAATTCATCGAGGGAGTCCACCGCTCCGCAATTCGTTGTCCCTGCATTAGCAATAACACAAAATGGTTTTTTCCCTTTTAATCGATCTTCTTTTATTTGCTTTCTTAAAGTACTAACTGAAATTCTTAAATCTTCATCTGTTTCAATTCGGCAAATTTGATGATGTTTAAAACCTAATACTTTAAGTGCTCGATCTACAGAAAAATGAGTTTGGTTAGAAAAATACACAACCGCATTTTCTATGTCATTATTCAGCTTGACCTGTCTCGCTACAGTAAGTGCAGTCAAATTAGCCATGGAACCGCCACTGACAAATAGCCCTTCAGCTGAATCAGGGAATCCTAGCATTGATTTTAACCAGTTGATTGTCGTTAATTCAATTTGTTCAGCACCTGCACCTACTATCCAAGCTGTAGGAAATACATTAAACCCACTTGCTAAAAAATCTGCTATTACACCAACATAATTATTAGGACCTGGCACAAAAGCCATAAAATGAGGATGATCCACATGAGTAATTTGATTAAACACATTGTTATTAAGAAAATGAAGTAACTCTTTTGGATTGGATCCGTTTTCTGGAATCGTTTCAATTAGCTTGTCTCTAAAAATATTACTATCAATCGTTTCCGAAACTGGTTTACTTTTTAAATGATTCATATGATCAACAATCAAGTCCACCGCTTGATATCCTAACTGACGCATCTCTTCGGCTGATAACTGCAAGTTTTTTGTCATTTGGTTTACTCCTATTCTATTTAAAAAGGCGAGTTCTTGCTCGCCTTTTCATTTTTTATAATTTGTAATCACCGATTGCCTGTATTGGATTTTGAAGAATCATGTTGATTAACTGATGGATGTGATTCAATATTTCCTGTATTTTCTCCGCTTCATATACGGTTTGATCATATCCAAACTTTATTGTAAGTTTCTCTTCAGGGAAGCACATAATTCCATACTTTACATGAGGCTCATCAACAACTTCGTAATCTGTGATGGCAAAATTTCTGTTTTCATTTGAAGAAAAGATAGCTGAGTTAGTCGGATAGTTTTCAAAAACCCACAGATGGTCAGTCAACTCAGTTTTTAATTCACTTTGTTTTTGTATATCAACAAATGAATAGTATGCATACTCATTACATTTCAATGTTTCTAGTTGTACTTTTTGCAGGAAGTCCACAAAAGATTGCGTTTCTGTCCATGCTAGTCGGATAGGCAAAATATTTGTGAACAGACCGAACATATTTTCAATCCCTTCTACTTCGGGAGGTCTGACTGATACTAGATTAGGTAATACTACTTCTCTCATTCCGTTGTATTTGCCAAGCAATATTCCCCATACAGCTAGTAATGCCGAATTCATAGTTATATTGTTTTTAGTTACAAATGTCTGTAACTGATTAGTCAAATCCTTATCTAATGTTAAATCCATAAATGTGAAATTTAACCCTTCACTTTGAGTTGGTACTTTCTTTTTAGGAATACTAATTTTCCGATTGTATCCTGATAAATAATCCCGCCAAAAATGACGTGCTTTCTCATGATCTCGTGCTACAGTCCAATCTATGAATGTCTCAAAAGGTTTCACTATAGGTAACTCTGCCGTAGTTCCCGCATTTATTGTTTCATAGAGCTGGAATAATTCGTCTATCAAAATGCTGACGCTCCAACCATCACATAATAGATGATGGGAACTCCAAACCACCTTATGCTCGTTAATTTCTAGTTGGAATATACAAAGACGGGTCATGAGTTCATCATTTTTGAATCCTTGACTTAAATTTTCATTCATCCACTGGTCTAGGAATTCTTGCTGTTCTTGTTTCGTCATCTCAATCAAGTTTTTTATCTCTGAAATCATTTGAACATCATGTAGAACAGCTTGCCAAGGTTGTGCTTGTTCATCTTGCACAATTATCGTTCTTAAAGAGTCATGACGATCAACTAATTGTTGGAAACACTGAATAAAGAGATTAATATCCAGCTCCCCCTCAAGTGCCCAAATTGTTTGTTCGAAATATGCATTTGTATCAGGTTCAGTCGCAGCATGTTCATAAATAACTTCCTGGAAAGGTGCCAATGGGTAAATACGTTCTATTTTTATTTCTGGCATTTTTTCTTGTATTTTGATAAGTGTATGTTGATTAAGTTGTTTATCTTTAACATTTAGTACTGTAACTTTATTATCGTTCATTTTGTTTACATCACTTGTTTGCGAATTTGGAAGATGATCAAGCTTTTTAACAAATTGAACCATGTCTCCTAATATAGGAAATGAAAATAAATTTTTTGGCTCCAGCTCAAATCCTTGTCTATACAGTCTGACGGAAACTTGAATCGCTTTTATCGAATCTCCACCTAAGGCAAAGAAATGATCATTTACTCCAATCCGATTTACTTTGAGTACTTCTTGCCAAACACTAGTTAATATTTTTTCCATTTCCGTTTTTGGAGCAATAAATACTTCATTTGTTTGTTTCTCCGGAGTAGGGAGCGCTTTTCTATCTAATTTCCCGTTTGGAGTCAAGGGCAATTGTTCCAAATAAACAAAATAAGAAGGAATCATGTAACCTGGCAAGTGATCTCGCAAATGCTTTCGAAGTTCTGTTGTGCTAATATTTTTCTCAGTTACCACATATGCGACTAAAAATTTTATACCATACTCATCTGTCTGATCAATCACTACTGCATGTTCGACTTGTTTGTAAGTGAGAAGACAATGGGCGATTTCTTCTAACTCTACTCGATATCCTTGAATTTTGACTTGATAATCTTGGCGGCCTAAAAATTCAATATATCCCTCAGGATGCATTTTTCCACAGTCTCCTGTCTTGTAAATAAGACCAAAATCAGGATGTGATACAAATGCTTCATTTGTTTTCTGTTCATCATTTAAATATCCTTTAGCAAGGCCCACTCCCCCGATATATAAATCTCCAATTACACCAACAGGGCACATTTTCTTTTCATAGTTCAACACATAATACGTTTGGTTTGCCAAAGGAATCCCGTATGGAATACTTTTCCAATGCGATTCCACCTGTTTGACCGGATAATAAATTGACCAAATCGATGCTTCTGTTGCTCCTCCGAGTGAAACTACTTCCGCAATCGGAAAATGTCGTTTTATTTTTTCTGGTAAAGAAAGTGGAATCCAATCTCCACTATGTAAAACTAAACGCAAGGAAGAATGTTCAAAATGAGAACCTACTTGATCTAATGCCAAATCCATAATTGCAGGTACTGTATTCCAAATTGTAATTCCTCTACGTTCGACAGTACGGATTAATTCTTGCATGTCTCTTGGGTCACGAATCATTACCAAGATTGCACCTGTGCTTAACGTTCCGAAAATATCGTATACAGATAAGTCAAAACACATAGAAGAAATACCAATAATACGATCATCTTCATTTACCTGATATTTTTGATTAATATCTTGAATGGTATTTGCAACCGCTTGGTGAGTAATAATTACTCCTTTCGGTTTTCCTGTACTTCCTGAAGTGTAGATAATATAGGCAAGATCTTCCGGACCAGCAATAGCAGGCATATCTTCTGTTGTGTATAATGACAAGCGGTTTTCTGCATAAAGACTAGGTTCTAATAAAAGTTTGCATGAGCTATTTTCTAAAATATATGTTTGGCGATCTGAAGGATGGTCGGGATCAATCGGAACATAAGCGGCACCTGCTTTTAAAATACCTATCATATTAACAATTGTGTCAACTCGTCTTTGTGCTAAAAGACCAACCTTGTCACCTAGACCAATTCCTTGTTCTTTTAAAAAGTGCGCAACTTGATTGGAGCGCTTATGAAGCTCCGAGTATGTTAAGTAGTCTTGTTCAAAAACTACTGCTACTTCATCCGGTGTACGTTTTACTTGGTCTGTAAATAATTGATTTAAAGTAGTCGACGGTATTTTTTCTGTTGTCTCATTGTATTGCTCAATTAAAGCATGGTCTAACTCTTTCATCTGCAAAGATGTTACGTCACTTTGTTTCACTAATTGTTCCAATAAGTCAACAAATTGGTGAAACATCGCTTCTATCACATCAACATCAAACAATTCTTCAACATAGTTCCAGCTAATTAATAACTCTCCATTTTTTTCAATTACCACATTATCCAAATGCACTTGTGGAGTCCGAGCATGAATATGGCGAAGTGAACCAAGTTGTTCCCAAGCAAAAGCCCCCGCACCTGCTAGCATCGAGGTGAAAACAATTGGCATAACTGCTTTTGGCGTCATTTGATGATATCGAGTAAAATCTCGAATGAAATTAACTCCATCGTAATGGCGATGTTCGAGACCATCTAATAAAGTAGATTGCGTTTCTTTTACTCTAGTAAAGAAAGATTGATCTGGATTCACATCAACATCCAACAAGATGAGTGAAGTGAAATCTCCCACAATTTGCTCTACTTCTTCATGAACAGGATAACGGTTAAATACAGTCAAATTAATTGCCAATCGACGTTGATTACTCCAATATGCCAATACATCACTATATATTGTACAAAGCAGAGCCGAAGGAGTTACTTCTTTCTCTTGTGCTAACTTTCGTAGCTTTGTCCATATTTCATTGTCCAGGATCTTATTAAGTGATTGGAACTTAGGAATAGCAATCTCTGCCGGATCCTTTTTTAACAGCAAAGAAGGCGCAAACGGAAAGTCAGGAAGCTTACTTGTCCAATAATCTTTTGCTGTTTTATATTCTGTACTTTGTTCCAGTTCATCATAGATAAACATGTAATCTTGAAAATCAAAAGATAGAGGTTCTAACCTTTGCTCTGGTTTATAATAATAATGAAACAAATCCTGTCCAACGATGTTCATGCTTGCTCCGTCCATTAATAAAGCATCGTATCGAAAACATAATAAATACGTGTCTTCTTTTAAAAGAAAGGCTTTTAATTCAAACAAAGGCCATTGCCCTAAAGGAAATACATGATTAGTCATTCGAGAACGTTCTTCTTGTAAGCGAGCATTTTGATTCCTATCATCTAAATCTATGAGACTTACTATTTCAATCTCGTAATCAGGAACGCTTTGTAATATTTGCTGTTCTCCCTCTGGTAAAATTACAGCTCGTAACATCGGATGACGTTGAATTACCTTTTGAAAACTTTTTGAAAGACGATTGATATTCAATTCTGTTTCATATTCAAAATAAGTTTGAGGTGAAATACCACTTAATTCAAACTGTGAATTCCGTCCTAACATGTACGCTGTCTGAACCTCTGTTAAGGGAAATGGCTTAGACAAATCTTTAACATGGGTTGGTCTATTTTCAAAGTTTTCCGTTTTATGCTCTAACTTTACACAAGTACTAAGTTGAGCAATCGTGGGATGCTTAAAAAAATCTGTTGTACTTATTTTTAAGCAGTCTTTTCTTAATAGATTAATTACCTGAAGTGCTTTAATCGATTCTCCTTTTAAAGCAAAAAAATTATCATGAATACCGATTCCCTCAATCTCCATAACTTTTTCCCATGCATGCACCAATTTTTGTTCAATTTCATTGCGCGGGGCAACGTATGGAATTGATACATAATCTGTTTGTGTTATATCTAATAACCTTTTCCTATCTACTTTCCCATTTGGATTCAACGGAATCTCTTCCACCTGAATCATTTTTTCAGGAATCATAAACTCAGGTAATTTATCACTTAAATATTTTCTGATTTCATCAAAAGAGACCTTATTATCCGATACATAGTACGCAGCTAATAATTTCCTATTTCCATATACTTGATCAACAACGATAGCTTGGTTTATTTCTGGATATTCCCTTAACTGGCTTTCGATCTCTCTTAATTCAATCCGATATCCCCGAATTTTTACTTGATGATCCATTCGACCTAGATATTCAAGTTCTCCATTAGGCAACCAACGAACGAGATCACCCGTATGATACATCATTTCTCCTGCCGTAAAGGGACTCGGTACAAACTTTTCATCTGTCAGTTTAGATTTCCCAAGATACCCTCGTGCTACCGCCACGCCACCAATGCAGAGTTCACCCGGAATTCCAAATGGTTTTAATTGACCATACTTATTCAATATATAGGAATGATAATTCGGGTTGGGACTTCCAATCGTAACTTCTTTGGCAGAGCTCAAATCCTTTACTGTTGCACAAATGGTTGTTTCTGTAGGACCATAAATATTTAAAATTGTCGCTTCACTGATGCATCGAATTTTTTCAACCAAATCAATGGAAAATGCTTCTCCTGCTAACAAAATAGATTTTAAATCTTTTAGAAAATTTGCCCCTTCTGGATCACTCAAAATCACTTCCATTCGCGATGGCGTTGATTCCCATAAATCCACCTTATGTTCTTTGACCAAATAAGCTAATTCTTTTGTTGCGAACTGATCCTCTGTAGCAATAACTACTTTCGAACCTTGTGTTAAAGGCAGACATATTTCTAACAAGGAGATATCAAAAGATACACTAGCAAGAAACAAGAATGACTGATTATCTTTTACTTTTTCTCTCATTACACTTAAAAAATGGACAAGAGATTTCTGTTCTACCATTACCCCTTTTGGATTCCCTGTCGATCCCGATGTGTAAATAACATAAGCTAAATCATTAGGATAACTTTCTCGAACTAAATTACTTTCCTCACCTTGGAAGAGATATTCCTCATCAAGATACAGCACTTCACCCGCAAATTGCGGCAATTCTACTTCTGTTCGCTTGCTCAGTAAACATTTCGCTTGACTATCTTGTAACATATATTCAATTCGTTCATTTGGATAGTTAGGATCGATTGGTAAATACGCTGCTCCTGCTTTTAAAATCCCCACCATGCCAATGATCATTTCCAATGACCGATCTACCATAACCCCAATAATACTTTCTTTGGAAACACCTTTACTTTGAAGAATAGAGGCCAATTGATTTGCTTTCTTATTCAATTCTCTATATGTCAAAGATTGATCATTACAAACAACAGCAATTTGATCTGGGGTTTTTAACACTTGTTCCTCAAACAAATTTTGAAATGATTGAGACAATTCTATGTCCGCCTGACCTTGATTCAATTCTTCTAGCAACTCTTTCTCTTCTTCTGAAATGATACAAATATCTTTCACAGCCAAATTCGAATTTGTTGACACTTGCTTTAAAACATAAAGATATGAATTTGCAAACTGTTGCAAAGAAGAGAATGAATGAGACTTGAAAGAAATTTGAATTTCAAATTCATTATGTATTTCATTCCATTTTCTTTGTATCCAGATGGCTAAATTATTCTCTGCATATTCTTCTATCAAATTTTTATTATGTAATCCTTCCATCCCAATAACAATTTGAAAAGGAGTTAAATGGTGTTTCGCTAATAATTCAGAGAGTGGATAACTCTGATTGTCATACCCGAATAAAGTCGTTTGTTCAATCTGATTTACTACTTGTTTAAAGCTGTGATGCGGATAGATTTCACTTCCTAAAGGAATCAACTTATTAAGATTCTCGCTTTGTTCAATATTCTTTTCAATTACAGGAATACCAATAGTAATCCTTTCTTGATCTGTATAGTGTGCCAAACAAATCCTTAACGCGGCCTGTAACCAGCTAAATAATAATAAATCTTGAGACTTAATTACTTTTTGTATACTTTTACTAAACTCTACATTCATTATGACTTGAACGTGCTCGCAAGGATTTTCTTTATTTAGTTGGTAACCGCTATTAAATACAGAAAAATCGAGAACCTCGGAAGATAACTGCTCTTTCCAAAACGCCTCTACCCCTTTATTTTCATGAATCGAACTTCGATCTTTAATGTGCATTTTTATCTTTATCCCCCTAATATTCATTTCATCTATTCGTTAATTTTCAAGCCAACTTCAAGCCCATGGAGAAATACTTGATGGTTATCCAAACATAAAAATTGCTGAATCTCTTCAAATTTCATATGACCAACTGAACAAACGCCTAAATTCAATGTCTCAGCCACCATATTTAAGGTAGCAGTGATAATACCAGACTCAATACAAGCAAATAAATATCCATCTGAACCGTATTTCGGGATGGAAGCGTTCGCATTATAAACCAAATAAACTGAAAAGGCAGACTGAGTAAATAAATCTTGGTTAATTAACTCATGATCACTTTTGATTACTTGATCAATATTATTTACAATCACAAGACAGTTTTTTGCTGGGTTATAATAATAAAACCCAGCTTTCATACCTTCTATACGTTTTGGTTTTATATAAATAAAGATATCAATAGGGTAGAGTCCGCCTGCACTTGCGTAATGATAGTATATATGTTCTTTCCTAACCTGTTTTAGAGTTGATATGAATTGGGAAAATTCTAAAAAACTAATATGTTTTTTCATATCAAATTGGCGACAAGACCTACGTTCCTTGATTATAGTGGGTAACTCATTTGTTGTTTCAAGTTGAATTTCGGTTGACCGCACAGCATGGTGTGTTCGATTCAATTGTTCACTCATATACTTATCTAAATCTTCTTTAGAAAAGCGAATCTGGTTGCTATATGGATTCGGAAAAATCTTTTCTTGTGTGGAAAATACTTCTCTTGGGTGTAATATGTTACTTACTAACACACGATTTTTTATCATAAGCTCTACTGTTTTTTGTGTCTCTTCTACATTTCCTAATGAAAAGTGCTCTACTAGTTCACTAATTTTCACACCTTTTTGAGTAAAAAAATAAAACTCAGGAAACCACTCAGACAAAACGCCTGTAAATCTTGTTTCTCCTATCAAAATTTCATTATGCAACTTCTCCCAATGCTTAATAGGAGACCAGTAATAAATTTGCTCGCTCATATAACCCTCCATAAACGTTTTACTTATTTTTAAAATACAATTTTCTAATCTACAAAAATAGTCCTTAGATTCTGCCCTTTGTTTCATAGTGATTATAAATACATGTACTTCAACGTAACTTGAGAATAATGAAATAACTTTTTCTTCATTGAAATTTTTTATTTCGTCATAAAAAATGATTTTTTATTAGACATTTTACATCCTTTCCCATAGTATTCCTATAAGGTATAAATCATTTGGAACATTGAGAATTTCCATGTATTTTCAATGTGAAATTATTGTAATGGATTGGAAAGCAGATGGAAATAGTTATTAAACAAAATAATATTGAGAAAGTTTTATTTGTTATAGCGATAAAATTTTCTAATGAGATTTATTACAAATAGATTAAGAAAAGAATTTGAAATTTTTCTTTAGAAGTTAGTGTAAATATGCACATACTATTACATACAAGTGAGTTACTAACATATCGTATTTAAAATAGAGAAAAGACACCATTTTAGGTGTCTTTTCTCTATTTTAATTCCATATACTTTTACGCCTTTGTTATTTTTCGAACGATTTGTAGGAATTAATATAACTCGAACATCTAGCTCGTTAGATGTTCGAATGTATATTAAAAATTATATAAATTAAGAATGTATTTCAGATAATTTTATAAATAAATACAAAGATACCTCCTCCCCTACTGTTACAATAGCAATAATCTCTTGTCTATTTCCGTTATTAAATTGTAATATAATTACAGTATGTGAAATTATACTACATTAACTTTAAAAGCGAAGTGAAAACAACCTTCACTTCGCTTTTTTCATTTGTAATCCCTATTCAATTTGCTCAATTCAGTATATACTTTCACATTATTTGCTTTTATTTAATCGGTTTCTCTGTTTTTAAAACTAGTGAACTTAATGCAGGAACTTTAATTTTATTGTCATGGACAACGTAAAGTGTTTTACTTCCCGCCTGATTCTCGTTTACTAGCACTTTCCATGGACCTTTCGATGGAAGTGTTATGTCAACGGCTTCCCTATTTGCATTGTGGGCCACCATAAAGTATTCGCTTTTATTCCCACTTCCCTTTCCATCTATTGTATAAGCTACAACATTTTTGGGAACATCGATAAAAGCTACATACTTTTTAATTTGCTCTGCAGAAGTCATACGAAAAGCTGGGTATTTTTTTCGTAAATCTATTAAGCCCTTCATATACTCTACTTCATTATTAAATGCTGCACGGCGTAACCAATCCATCTGGTTAATAGAATCAGGAGATTTGTAACTATTATGATCACCATATTTTGTGCGCATAAACTCTTGTCCTGCATGTAAGAATGGAATACCTTGTGATGTTAATAAAATAGAAGAAGATAATTTATGCATTTGTTTTCGCATTTCTTCACTGTCACCTGAATTAGTCAACTCAAGTTTATCCCATAAAGTATGATTGTCATGTGCTTCCACATAAGTTAGCACCTGCTCCGGATCTTGATAAGTAGACGAATTTGTATCATAGTCAATACCGGCTGTAATGCCTTTTTTAATACGGTCTTCCATGTTTTGCTTTCCATTTACAAAACCATTTTCTTTCTCCTCAAATACACTACCTTTCAATCCATCACGAATATTATCGTTAAAATGAGCAATCCCTTTCATTTTCTCCGCATTTTTTTGATTTGCTTTCAATTCAGCTGCAAGAGGTGTATTTAAATCCCAGCCTTCTCCATGCAGAATAATAGAAGGATCAATTTGATTAACAGCTTTACGTATCTCATTCATCGTTTCATAATCATGAATACCCATTAAATCAAAACGGAACCCATCTAAATTGTATTCTTTTGCCCAGTATGTGACGGAATCTACCATAAATTTTCTCATCATCTTTCGTTCTGAAGCGGTATCATTCCCTACTCCAGTTCCATTTGCTAATGTTCCGTCTTCATTGTAACGATAATAGTAACCTGGAACTAACTTATGAAAATTTGATTCAGCGGCATTATACATATGGTTATATACTACGTCCATCACAACACGAAGATTATTATCATGCAATGTTTGAATCATTTGCTTTAATTCAGTTATTCGAACAGTTGGCTCAAAAGGATTTGTAGAATAGGAGCCCTCTGGGACGTTGAAATTTTTCGGGTCATATCCCCAGTTATATTGTGGTTCATTTAAATTCTCTTCATTTACTGAAGCATAATCAAATATCGGTAAAAACTGAACGTGAGTAACACCAAGATCTTTCATATGATCAAGTCCTGTTTTTACACCTTCAGGCCCTTTTGTTCCTTTTTCTGTTACACCTAAATATTTTCCTTTTTGCTTAATACCACTTTCAGGTTGGATGGAAAGATCGCGTACATGCAATTCATAAATAATAGCATCTTCCGGATTTTTAAATTTCGGTTTTTTGTTTGCTTTCCATTTTTTCGGATTTGTTTCTTCTAAATCAACAACTGCACCTTTATCTCCATTTACAGAAGCAGCACGCACATACGGATCAACCGCTTCAGTCCACTTATCCCCAATTTTCACCTTATACGTATAAAAGAGACCTTTTTGGTTCCCTTTAAGTTCTGCTTTCCAAGTTCCCTTTTCACCTTGTTGCATGTTTATTTCAGTACCTATTTTATCGCTCCATTTTTTATATGTAACTAACTTCGCTTCACTCGCAGTAGGAGCCCATAAACGGAACTTTGTATGTTGCGGAGTATATATATTCCCTAAATCATTACCACCATAATAAAATAAATTATCAAATTCCTCGCTACGAATGACTTTACCGATTTCAGTATTCGCATCAGCTAAGTTTGCTATTTTAACTTTGTATGTTTGTTTTAAATCAATTTTCTGTTCCGTAATTATTTTAACCTTATTAGTAATATCTCCACTATTTTTATCATAAGGACTAATTCCCTTAATTTTAACGCCTTCAATTTCAATTTTCTGTTCCTTACTATTAAACGGAACATTAGTCGTTACAGTAATTTCATTAAAACTATCAATAGTAGCTTTTTGAATTGAGAGATCCGAAGAAGGCTTAGAATCATATACTTTTTCATCACCCGAAAGGATCCATACTTCAGCACGACCAT
Organism: Bacillus sp. FSL P2-0099; assembly: GCF_038007445.1. NCBI lineage: Bacteria > Bacillati > Bacillota > Bacilli > Caryophanales > Bacillaceae > Bacillus > Bacillus sp. FSL P2-0099. The sequence continues at coordinate 2,580,502 of NZ_JBBOXE010000001.1, read as the reverse complement.
CCCTTATATTTTCAACCCAGTGATCACCTCCATCTTTTTCCCATTCATTGGTACGAACTATAAACCCTACACGATTATAGTCACCATCTATTTTTATCTTAGCGTATTTTCCAAATTCATCTTCACCAGTAAATTCATAAGATTTACCGTTTGCATTTTCTCCCCATACCCAAAGATTCCAGTCTTTTGTATTTCCAGATTTCTCTTTGTAATGAATGATAACTTCAGTTGTTTTCGAATTTGAAACTGCCTTCACACTCTGAAAAGAGAAAACAGATGATAACATAACGATTATGGTAAGTAATAAAAACGATTTGTTAATTAATTTTTTTGTAATTTGCACCCCATACACCCTTTCTTTAAATATTACGAACAATTTATTATGCTCATACTACGAAACACGGTTTAAATTAATCTAGGAGTCTCTTTTACTTCACCTCCATATTGGCTATTTTTACGTATGTATTTCAATGATCTTTTATACGAAAATCAAATATAAGATGGAAACAACCCTTACGAAAACGTTTGCATTAAAACTCAAAAAAATAGATTTGTTTATTCCTTCTTATATTTGTAAATACTAAAAGATCAGGGAAATCATTTTAAAGCAATCGTTTGTTATCGCTTTCATTTTATAGCACTTACTATTAAAAGGTCAATATATTATTAATTTTCTGTTTTTATATCCTTGAAATCTTATATATTTGTCGTAACTTATTGAAGATAGATGCCTGATTATTGCTTAGTAATTTTATTTTCACTAATACATTGCTACGTAAAAAATCAGCTAATATCCTTAAAATGACATTAGCTGATTTTCATAATGTATTAATATATGAATGAAAACTATATTTCTAACTTACTTAATTTTTGCTGCATCAAATGCTTTTTGCACTGCTTGAACTTCAGCTGTATTCGCCCCATATTTATTAGTTGCCACTCGAATACATGCTGATTTCAATTCTTTGAAATTAGATGTCATGTTTAATTCATCTGTATTTGCATAATAGAAAATATCAAACATTTTATCTTCACCAATTCCTTTAACAGTTACTCCGTTATGAGTTCCACCTTTTGCAATGAGATACGCAACTTTATTAATAATACTTGAATTAAAATGAACGCCGCCTTGATCCCATCCATTAAAATCGTTAAATTCACTGTAATCATCTGGATAAGGTACTCCAAGTGAAGATGGAACAGAAGCTGGGTTTTCCATATCACGGAAAACAGATCCAGTTTGTTCTCCCATTGTCCAGTTAAAGCTTCCATTATTTACGTATTTCTCAATAGATGTTCCCATAATATCAGATAGCGCTTCATTAATCGCACCAGGTTCACCGTAATATTCAAGATTAGATTCGCTAGAAGTAACAGCATGTGTAAATTCATGTCCAGCTACGTCATATGCCTTGACAATAGGATCGCCATATACAAGCATACTTCCATTATTAGCACTTAATGCATTTTGCCAATTTTTCGGATCGTTCGTATCTTCAGAATCCCAAGCATGTACAACTGAAACTACCTTTTGTCCCTTATTATCAAAACTATTACGCTTATATTTATCTTTATAAAAATCAAATACCTTTGTTGCTAAATAATGAGCACTTACTGCTTTTGGATCGTTAAATGTTGTTGAAGTGCTGGTTGCTAGTGTACCAGGATAATAGCTTTCTTCTTTAGTAATATCTCTGTAATTCACATCATATGTTTCAATTCCTTGCCCTCTTGTATAATCAGCAAGTGCATATTTACCATTACTTTGTTTAGAAATACCAAATGAACGAGATATACCTAAATCATCTTTTCCTGTTCCAGTTAATGATGTAAGACTACTTTTTTTACTTTCCTTTAAAGCTCCAACTAGTTTTTCACTTGCTTTTAAGTTAGATTCTTGTACCATATTTTTTAACATATCACCATTTTGTGCATTTACTAAATAAGTTCCAGAAACATAGTTTGGTGTTGCCGCTTCAAATGTAACTTGATATGCATTGCTAGCTTGTCCATTATTTTCATCAACAAAAATAACTTCCTTAACTTCTGGCTCAGAAATAAACTTGATATCGTTCCCGTATTTCGTATAAATATATTGTTTCGCTTCATCTTTTGATAGATTAATAGGCTTTTTCAATTCTTCTTGTTTTAAATTTTGCGCGCTATCGCCTGAAACACTTTTAATAACACCGTTATTATCTACGTGTGCAGTTAATTGATGGCCATATACTTCTTTTCCTTCGTATGTTTGCTGCATACGCACAAGTGTTGTTCCATCATACGAACCACGTTTTTGAAGAACTTTATAATCTACTCCTGTTTCTCCATTGACTTGATTTGGAGAAAGAGCTTGTTCAGCTTTCTCCTTAAGAGCATCTTTTACTACATTCTCTGGTGTTTTTTGTGACGGTTGTGTAAGTTCACCTGAACGGAATGAGTCCTCCTGAATTTGAACTTGAAGTTGATCTGTTTCCTCTGCATGACCTATTCCGTATGGTGCCACAGCTGTTAAAGCTAATCCTGTTGTTAATGCTACTTTAGTTAATGTCTTTGTGTTTTTCATTTTTTCACCTCGTATAATTTTTGAAATAGAAAGCTTGTACAAAGTATACTGTCTATTTATGTCGAAAAAAAGAGAAAATACAAAATTTATGTAATATTATGCAAAATTACATATATGTGGTCGATAAAATAAAAAATGAGCCCTTTTAGGTGCTCATCCAATTGGTTAGTCGTTAATTATCTATATTCATTCTAATCAAAGTACACTTATATCTTATTAACAACATAAAAAACCACTCTTTACTATTTTAAGAATAGTAGATAAATACTTTAGTGAGGCAACGCATATACAAGTTAGATTTTTCAATATAATTTTGTTATTTATGTCTATAGCTGCATGGATTGTAACGTTTTGAGACTGCTGAAGTCTTATATGAGTTTCAGGCTTTTTTATCTTGTCAAAAATATCTTTCAAAGATATTTTTGTCTCCCCATTTAAATATAGAAAAGGACATATCTATTGCATGTTATTAACTTAAGGTATGTTCTTTTAAAGCATATTATAAATATACATAGTGAGAAATGAAACAATAATTATTCAAATGAAAAATCCCCTAAATTTTTAAAGCGATTCAGGGGATTTTTTACCGATGATTCTCTATATTTCCATACCGATCACAAACTTTTTTAGGATAATGGTATGTCCAAGTTTAATAGTTTTTTGCACGAGAGCCATCTTTTTTATATTTATTTAATTATCCTACTAAGTTTTTTGTAAAATTCACCTTTTCTTTTTACATGATTAAACTGATTTGGATTAATATTAGCTTTTTGTGAGAGTGCTACAATCTCTTCTTTTGTAATTGAATCTTTAGTATTTATAGATGCTATATTTGTATATTTTCCATCTTCTGTTTTTGGGATTTCTAAAATCCCTTTATTTACAAGATCAACTACAGCCTTATGCTCTGAAGAATGTGTATCTACACCAGTAATTTTCCAATTATGCATAACTTTTGGCGTGTATACACCGTTCTTTACCTCTTTTAAATATGTAATAGCAAGGTTACGAATGGTTCCACCTGTTTCTCCGAATGCATTCTCTTGTTTAGATGACCAAGTTTGTTCAAATTTACGTCCCTCTAAAGCTCCCCCTTTTGCCTGAAGAGCCTCCATTCTATACGCATTCATTCCTAGCGTCATAACATCGCTCATTTTGATTGGTTTATTTGTACGAATAGAGCGTAAATTTGTAATTCTACTACCATATGGTTTTGTTAAGTCAATTTCGTATTTTACGCCTCCAAAGAAATCGTTCGTACTGTATTTAGACGCACGACGATTTTTATCAAAGCTAACTGTTACATCTCCGGCACGAGATGAGTTAAAATATCCTGCTGCCCATTCCATATAGTCTTTCAAATCTTTTCCAGTTATCTTATATACTGTAATTTCTCCCAAAGCATATTGATAATTATAAGCAATATCTTTCTTCTTTATAGGACCTATATCCAAACGGGCATAATCATTATCAATTTGATGGGCTACTACATCCGCCTTACTGTAATGGAGCATGACTTCATGAAAGAAATCTGATAAAGGTGTCTCTTGAATCTGCACACTTGGAATACCCTTTATTTCATTTTCAGGAACAAGGTTTCTACCCTTTAATTGGGCGACTACAACATTTGCATCTCCTCTCGCATACTCATGAAAAGGTGTTAGTGTTTCTTCAAGTGTAGAATCAGATAATACTGTAGTTCCATCAGCATTTTTTACAGGTATAGCGGTAGCTGTTTTATCTTTTAAAACAAGCTTCCCATCTTGCTTTGTAAAAGTAAGGTCAATACGTGAAATATGCGTTCCGTATTTATCTGGTTCTGTAATAATTACGCCATTTACAACTTCTTTTTTTACAAGTTTATGCATATGAGCCGCAAAAATAGCGCTTAGTTCCGGACAAGCATTCGCAATATCTTGAACACCAGTACCTGGGATTCCATTCTCATTTTCTAGTCCCATATGCATAACCCCTACCATTACATCTACTTTATCTTCTAATTCTTTAATAGCCTTTTTTGTCTCTTCTACTGGATTTTTCACTACTAAACCATCCAAATGATCTGTCCCTTTTTCAAAATCACTAATCATTGGTGTATTCATACCAATAATCCCGACTTTAATTCCACCTTTTTCAACAATCGTATATGCAGGAAGAAAACGCTCTCCATTTTCCTTATAAATATTTCCTGCTAACGTCTTTCCCTTGTATTGCTCACTAACTTTTTTCAATGTATCTAATCCAAAGTTGAATTCATGATTTCCAAATGCCCAGGCGTCATATCCCATTGTATTCATTGCTACCATCATTGGCGATTGTGGCTTATCGTTGAATAATTCTACTGAGTTTCCTTGAATTGTATCCCCGGCATCTACTAATATGGTATTTGGATTTTCTTGACGTACCTTCTTTATAACCGTATAAAGCTGCGTCAAACTTCCACTCATATTTGCTCCATCAAGCGCATAATCCCAAGGCATAAATCTACCATGAATATCTGCAGTACCTAACAATGTAATATTAACATTAGATTCCTCAGCCTTAGAAATAGCTGGTTTGACTGTTACTGCTGTTACAAGAAGCATAAGAATAATAAAATTGCATACATAGTTCTTCCATTTCATTTTTTGCATAATAACAATATTTCTCCCCTTTTTGTACTGTCATAAAGTTGCTTGAACTTTAAAAATGTAACTTATTATTCAGAGAAATTCAACTATAAAAGATAATTTTGTAGTTGGTTTTGCTGTGAAAATATAGAGAATAAAATGCATATATCCCCTAACAGAATAGTATTTTATCATTTTCTAATAAAATACTTCTTCCTCCAACGTGTGAAGGGCGCTAAACCAACGGTAGATGTATATGTACTTTCAAAATTTTGGACATGCAACTCATTTTCGGATTTTATTTCTAATTTTTTCCTTCTATATGAAAATACTGAGATCACTTCCAAAAATAATAACCCCGCTCTTCATTTAAGACGGGGTTACACTTATACAGCAAATCGGATTCAGATTTTTTTCAAATGTTCGTTTCCTCTTCAGGAGTAAAATCTGCTAGTTTCGTATTTTTTTCTGCTTATTGGTTGCTTTCAACTAAATTCATCATAATTTTAATCAGGACTTGTATTTTATCACTCGAACCCTTGATGCTATCCCAAATCGCTCAATAAATAGATAATGATTTTTACTTTTCAACTCCACAAAGCAATTTTATCTCTTTAATTTGTTCTATATGACGCTGTTCATGCAAATAGATCAGTTCTATCCACTGATCAAGAAGTAATTCTCCAAGAGCTGGATGCGTCACTGATTTTTTCGCTAATATAGATTCATCTTCTATTGTACTCAGGAAACGCATCAATTCTTTTCTAGAGTCGTTTAACAAATCAACCATTTGCTGCACTTCAAATGGTTCTATACTTGGTTCAATCATTTCTGGGGCTATAAATTTTATCGATCTATCTAATAAAATAGTGTGAATTTCTTTACGCTCATTTAAGATACTATCCATCTTTTTTAATCCCGATGAAATAACTGTTATAACTCTCTCATCTAATAAAACTAAGTGATGACAAACTTTTGCTATACTCCATTTATCCTTATCTGGTTTCCTATTAAATTGAGCATCACTTAACAAAGTAATTTCCTCAAATAATTGATTTCTAGTTTCATAAAACGTGTCATTTACAAATGTATTCATGTGAATTCTCCTTTCGCTAGAACCTACATACTTAAATTCCTACGCTAGAAATATTCTCTATGGAAAAAAGATTTTCCTTCACTATTATTCCAATCCAATCTTTTCTTTCTTTAGTAGGTTCTCTAATTCATGCTGAAATGTATGAGTTCTCTCAACATCCTTGAAGATTTCCTTGAGGTTATTATGCGCTACAGCTACATCATAATACTTTCAACGGAATCCTTTCAATATAACTACATAAAACGTTCCTAATTATCAATCTAGCATTAAATATATGTAAAAAATCAACCTATTCATTCATTTTTAATGCTTATGTATGTACATTTGTTAATTTATTAGTTATATTATGGGTATTGAATGATTACGAAAAGTTAATAAATCGCTTGTATAACACCTTATATTTTTATATCCGTGAAAACTACAAAATGTATAAAATTCCATTTGTCAAATGAATTTAATGCGGAAGGAGGTTTGTGGTTACTTCATCGGGATATAATAATCAGTTTTGAACTGATAAAAATATAGGAGGCGACATAATGTTTCGTACGATTTCAAATTTCATGAGAGTAGCTGAGATAAGAAACAAAATTCTTTTTACACTAGCGATGCTAATTGTTTTTCGAATTGGCACGTTTATTCCAGTTCCTCATACTAACGCAGAGGTATTAAAAGTACAAGATCAAGCCAACGTTTTAGGCATGCTGAACGTATTTGGCGGAGGAGCACTGCAACACTTCTCAATCTTTGCTGTAGGTATCACACCATATATTACAGCTTCTATCATTGTACAATTACTACAAATGGACGTTGTACCTAAATTTACAGAATGGGCAAAGCAAGGAGAAATGGGCCGTAAGAAATCAGCTCAATTTACTCGCTACTTTACAATCATTCTCGCATTCATACAATCCATTGGGATGTCTTATGGTTTTAATAATATAGCAGGTGGACAATTAATTACAGATCAAAGCTGGACTACATACTTATTTATTGCGACAGTTTTAACTGCTGGTACTGCATTTTTACTTTGGTTAGGTGAACAAATTACCGCTAATGGCGTTGGTAATGGAATCTCAATGATTATCTTCGCAGGACTTGTTGCGGCGATTCCGAATGTCGCTAATCAAATTTATTTGCAACAATTCCAAAACGCAGGCGATCAGTTATTTATGCACATAATAAAAATGGTTTTAATTGGACTCGTAATTTTAGCGATAGTTGTTGGTGTTATTTACATTCAACAAGCTGTTCGAAAAATACCGATTCAATATGCAAAAGCTGTTTCAGGAAACAATCAATATCAAGGAGCAAAAAATACTCATTTACCTCTTAAAGTAAATAGTGCAGGTGTAATTCCTGTTATCTTTGCTTCAGCCTTTTTAATGACGCCGCGTACAATTGCGCAGCTCTTCCCTGATTCAAGCGTATCTAAATGGATAATTGCGAATCTTGATTTTGCACATCCATTTGGAATGACACTATATGTGGGTCTTATCGTTGCCTTCACATATTTCTACGCGTTTATTCAAGTAAATCCTGAACAAATGGCTGAGAATTTGAAAAAGCAAAACGGATATGTCCCGGGTATTCGCCCAGGTAAATCTACAGAACAGTATGTAACAAAAATTTTATACCGTTTAACATTTATCGGTGCGATTTTCTTAGGAGCAATTTCAATATTACCACTTGTATTTACAAAAATCGCTACATTACCACCATCTGCTCAAATCGGTGGTACAAGTTTACTAATCATCGTAGGTGTTGCATTAGAAACGATGAAGACGTTAGAAAGTCAACTTGTGAAGCGTCATTATAAAGGTTTTATAAAAAAAGTGAATTAATTACAAAAACACACTAGGATATAAAGACCTAGTGTGTTTTTTATTCTATAAAAATAAAACCCTCATTTTCTCGCTTCATATTTTTATCTTTATTTTAATTACCATAAAAGTAGCTCCTTTCTCTCACCTTCAATATATCCCTCGGTGGTTATAAAAAGTCTCAGCATGAATTTATCTATAATTAAATAGTCTGGTACAAAATCTTTTAATGTTATTACTTGCTTTCTAACAATTCTTTTGTCACCTTTTATTCCAAAAACTTTAGCTTCTAAATAATCAATTTCACCTAAAAATAAATCTATCCTTTGATATATAGGGATTCCAACCAATCCTTTAACTTCTGGTTATATTGTGTAAGTTGTCTATTACTATCGTATAAAAAGAGATTTTGAAATTCATTAACAATGTAGTTTGTAGAAACAGGTATCATATTTTTCTTTCAAAAAAAACAGAGTGCCGCTCAACTAGCTCTCTGTTTTAAACTAATTATATTATTGCGTATGTAAAATACCTTGCAAAACAACTTCTAATCCCCAGCGGAATCGTTCTTCTCCACCAGATAACATATTTTCTTTTAGACTTACAATCATTGGATACCTTGCTGTATCTAAAGCCTCATACGAAGCACGAATTGGGTCAAGAGTGGTACCTTTTTCTTTGCGAGCTGTTTGTTCATATGCGACCGAAGCAGCATATAACAGTAAAATATCTACTCCCCATGCTGATGCTCTTGCATTAACTCCACCTTCATGTAATTGACACAAAATCTGTTCAGTAAGGGCTAAAGAATTTGGCCCAATTGGAATTGTCATTAAAGCTAATTCTGCCATTCCAGAAGAGTCGAATAAAATTCGAAAATATGAATGTACAAGTGTAAATAGTTCTTTTTTCCATGGTTCATTTTTCTCATCTGTTATTTCAATTTTCCCTAGACCATAATCTAATACATACGCTCTTAATTCATCAGCATTTTTTACGTATACATATAAAGAAGACGGACCTGTATCTAATACTTTTGCAATTTTACGCATACTAAGGCCAGAAATACCTTCAGACTCTAATAGGTCATAAGCAGTCTTAACAATGATTTCCTTACTTAACGGTTCTTTTGCTGGTCGTAAACGACGACTAGTAATTGTATTCGTTTGCTCTTCCATAGTTCTCCTTTAGTAAATATATTTTTATTGTTGCTCATGAAGTTGATTCATAAGATTATACATTTTCATAGTAGCATCCTCCGAGAAACAAATCTCAAGATTATCATTTGACACTTCAGCGGATTGAGAAGAATAATCGTACATTTTTTCTTCGTAATTTTCAATTGCCTCGTTCAAATTATCATGTTTTACAATAGATAATGCAAGTTCTGCCGCATCACGCATCGCTAGATTCACACCTTCTCCAGCAAATGGAGACATTAAATGTGCAGCATCACCAATTAAAGTAACACCAGGCTTACTTTTCCAAGTTAGTCCAACAGGTAACATATAAATTCGTCTAGGAAAAATCGCACCATCTGCACATCTAATATAATTTTTAAGTGTTTCATCCCAGTCTTCGAAATATTGTAGAAGTTGATGTTTTGCTTCTTCTAAATTTTTAAATGGAATTCCACAATTATCAAGCCATTTTTTATCTGTTCTAAAACTTAAATACACGCGAATACTGTCATCTCCATTTAATTGCGCAAGAATTCCTTTATGCTCCGCAAGTGCAAATACTTTGCCACGTCGATTAAATTTCGCCATCTGAGGATGATTTTTCGTTACATTTTTCAAATTCAATTCTACCATGCTAATACCAGTATATTGCGGTATAGAATTTGTGACAAGTGGACGAATTCGAGAGAAGGCACCATCTGCTGCTACCACTAAATCAACAGTGTCTACATGTCCATTTTCAAAATGAAGTTCATGTATACCATTTTCTACAGGAATGGCTTTTGTTAAGTTATAGCCCCAATGTATACATTGCGGATCAACAGAATTTAAAAGTAACTCACGTAAAGTGCCTCGATCAATTTCTGGACGATCTCCGCAATTAGGATCCGCTACTTCATCTAAATATATTTTCCCGTTCTTATCACATAAACGAAAATCTTCTCCCTCATATCTAGCAAGTTCATTAAATTGTTCTAACAATCCTGCTTCTTTAAGCGCCTCTTGTCCGGAATCATGATGAATATCTAATGAACCTCCTTGTTGCCGAATCCATGGTGATGTTTCTCTTTCATATACGACACATTTTAAACCATGTTTCTGTAATATACGAGCTAATGTTAAACCTCCTGGTCCAGCACCTATAATTGCAATACGTTTTTCTCCTTTATTTTTTCTTTCCATCATTTATCACACCTTATATTTTATTGAATTACTTGTTTTATTTATAACATAACGTACACTGTTCGTAAAGTACATCGTTCGTTAATTACTAAGCAAATTATGTTAAACTTAATGTGTAAAAATAAAAAGCATGTTACAAGTCAGTAGTAACATGCTTTTTAAGTTGATAAAGTAATAAACTTTTATTAACTTAATAGTCCAATGATTCCATTTGTATTATTTACATTTCTTTCTTCAATAACTTCCCTTGCTTAAAATAAACGCCCAGCGTAGAACGATTTGCTAAAAATACACCAATCAAGATTAAACAAGCACCAATTCCCATTGCAGGATTTAATGGTTCTCCTAATACAAAATAACCTACAATAACAGCAATTAACGGGGATACATATAACCACGTCGATGGAAATACTGGATTTGTTTTTGATAAAAGCCAGTAATATAAACCGTGTCCACCGATAGATCCTACAAATATAAGATATAAAATTGGCCATTGTACATTCCAAGATGTTAATACAGCTAAATTCGGCTGTTCCATTACAACAGATACAATTAATAGCAAAACTCCTCCATAAAACATTTGAATGCCGTTAATGAGAAATGGTGATACGTTAGGTAAATCTGAAAGTATCTCTTTAGAACGAATCGAACCTATTCCATAAAACAACTCTCCTACTAATATAACAAGGCATGCAATACTCCATATGAAAGTAAGTTCTTGATGCATGCCAGGTAAAGATATAAACAAAACTCCTGTAAGTGCTATAACTAAAGCAACAAGTTGTTCTTTTTGCAGTTTTGTTTTGTTTCGCCTTGATTGTAATAGCAAAATCATCATTGGGGCTGTTGCAGATAGAACTGCAGCTAATCCAGAAGAAATATATTGTTCAGCCCAGTAAAGGGTCGCGAATGTCATAAATGTTAAACAAAAACCAGCATATATAATACGTTTCGATAATAAGTAAGGCATAATATCCTTTCGCTTTAATTTAAAAATAATAATGAGAATAAGGCCCGCCAAAAAGAAACGAATTCCAGCTGAAAATAATGGTGGTGCCCCCGCTTCTATTCCAATTTTTATCGTTAAAAATGTCGTTCCAAAAATAATACATACTAAAATATAATTTAAAATGACCATTTTCCTTCCTCCTTTTTACTCTTGAAATGAGTATAGAGGATATGGTGTATAACAGTGTATCCGAGCATATAACAGTTGAATAAAAATATAGTTGATTGTCAGACTATTTTTCGCTTTAATTAAATTAAAAAGAAAAACAGGTGATTCTATGAAGATAGTACTACGTAAAGAATCCAACATACCATATTACCAACAAATATATATGCAAATTGTTGAGAGAATTCAAAGCGGGATGCTTTCGCATGGCGATTACCTCCCTTCTTTACGTTCTATGGCCGATGATTTGCAAATTAGTTTATTAACTGTTCGTAAAGCTTATAAACAGTTAGAAACGAAAAGTTATATACGAATTGAACAAGGAAAAGGTGCCTATATACATAAACGTGTGAACAAAGATTTCAAACCAATTCCATATCAATGGCAACAAACGAAATCCATTAATGTTATGCGTTCTCAATATGTAATGAACCAACATCGTAAATATTTTGATTTTTCACAGGCTGTCCTTTATCCACGTTTATTACCAAATCCGTTTCTTTCAGATGAAATGCACAAATTACTTAATAAGGATCAAATGATACTGGCAACATACGGACCTGTTCAAGGTGACAAAGAACTTAGAGTGGAAATAACAAACTACTTAAAAGAACACCAACAAGTAGTTACAGATCCATCTCAATTATTAATTACAAGTGGTGCCCAGCAAGGAATTGATTTAATCGCCCAAACATTATTAAAGCCTGGAGACATAGTGTTAGTAGAAAGTCCGTGTTATGGAGCGGCGCTTGATGTATTTGTTAATAAAGGAGTTCAAATTATCCCTGTTAGTCTTGATAACAACGGCATTCGCTCAGATCTAATCGATGATATTTGTCAAAGAAAGAATCCTGTTTTGTTATATGTGAATCCTACTTTTCAGAATCCAACGGGCACAGTAATGAGTAAAGAAAGAAGAATGGAACTTGTAGAACTAGCAGAGCTTTATCAATTTTTCATTTTAGAGGATGATTCTTTCGGAGAGATATATTTTGAGGATTTTAAAATTCCCCCTCCAATAAAAAGCTTTGATACAAATGGTCATGTTATATATTTAAAAGGGTTTAGTAAAACGTTAGCACCAGGTCTTCGCATCGCGGCACTTGCAGCTGAAGGTCCTATCTTTGAATGGTTATACGCCGTGAAGGCTTCGATGGATATTGGTAGTCCCTTATTGACACAAAAAGCACTACTTCCTTTTTTACGAGCGGAACGAATGAAAAATCATTTAGAAAAATTACGGACTGCTTTACAAATTAGACGCGATTTAACAATTGATATATTATCTCCATTAAAAGAATTAGAATTCGAAATACCTAATGGAGGATTTAACTTATGGGTTACACTCCCTCAGTCAATCGATCCTTTTACATTATTACAAAAAGCGAATGAAGTTGATGTTTCTTTTTTACCCGGCACAGCTTGTCTGATAAACCATGAAACTCAATATAATCATTTGCGAATTAGTTATTCAATGTTAAATGAAAAAGATATGTTGATTGGATTAGAAAGATTACATGATACAATTGCCAAGTTTAAATCAATGATTTAAACTCCAAAACAACAACTAACCTCTTATTCACACAATAAAAAACCAACACTTTAAAATTTTATTAAAAGTCAAGATATAAGCTGAACCTATTATTAATAGTGAATTCTTATCTAATGTCATACATTATATGTATAAAAATTAAAAGGATAGAAGAGCTTGAATAAATTCGCCCTATCTATCCTCTTTTTAAACACAAATGACTAATCATAGCGGACTTCGCTGTCAACAGAACCTGTATTGCTGTATTGCTCTATTGCTATGTTCAAACTTCTTTTTATTACTACTTGTTCAATAAGAGGTGTTTTCTTCCTGCATAAAATTTATTTTATAGGGAATTCATTATACTTATTAAAACAACAACATGATATAGACAAAACCAAAGAATAAACATAATGGACTATAGAACCAAGTGTCATATCTAGCAAACTGAGAATGCTTAATTTTTTTGAAAAATCCAACAAACTTAAAATCACCAATTGCCCTAACAATGAAAACTAAAGCACAGACAATACTTCCGATTTTAGATAAACTATTTGCTTCGAACCCCTGCAAATAACCTACTTGAACAACAATAATGACACTAGCTAATAGAATAAGAATGGCTACGAATAATGTTCCCCATATTCTCGGAGTAAAAGCAGGCTTATGTTCTCCCTCTTTTACTGGGATAACAGCAGCAGAACCCCATCGACCTCCAAAAGCCCAATAAATATGCAAAAAACTGATAAACCACAGAAGCCCCACAGCTACTACTATTAATAGTAATTTCATTTATTCGCCCCCAATTTCGTAACTTCAAAGATAACATACACTAACGTATGTTATAGTGAAAATTTTGTCCCTTCAGGTTTTATAACCATATTAGGGACATTTATTATCGAATAATCAATTATGCCTCAGCATAATTGCGTCCGGAAGCTTTACTTTTTTCAGTGGATGTTTGGACATCCGCTGAAAGAAGTTAAAAGCTCAACCATTTTATCAATATCAAAATTAAGATTTGCTTCAAACCTTGTCATCCATCCTACATACGTTAAATAGGCAAGTCTCGCTCGATCAATTGATTCAGTTTCGTCTACGCCCATTTTTTGATACAATTTTGCAACACAAGAAATTCTTTGTTCTTCTATATCTACTAAACGTGTTGCCACAACAGGATCGTATTTAGCCCAAGCATAAATACCATTCTCAATTTTTTTATCTCGATTAAAACTAATCTGTAATAGCTGTTCTAAAGAGGCATCCTGTTGCTCCATACTTTGAACAATCAGCTTTGTTGCATGTACTTCCCAAAAGTCGAGCATAGAATCTAAAAGCTCTTGATGGTCACGAAAATAGTGATAGAAGCTTCCTTTGCTTATTTTTAGCAATCGAGCAAGTGCTTCAATGCGAACTTTATGTATACCTTCATTAGCTAATTGTTGTAATCCTACTTTTATCCAGTCTTCTCTCGTTAATTGCATATTATCTCCCCAATAAAATACGGTAGCGTATGTTTTACGTTAGATTACTACTATTCTCATTTTTTGTCAATTATTCATTCTGTTTATTTTTATGAACTGTAATGTTGTTGTTAATCGTAATATTGATCGTCATCACCCTCGGTAAATTAGATAACACGAAAGTCCCTTCAGGATTACTGAAGGGACTTTTACACGTTTGTGAAAAGTGCCTTTATGTACAGTCTAAAACTATTTTTTCAGATTGCATTGCTCTAGAAGCTTTTCTAGCATTTCCAAAGTAACTGGTTGTGCCTTAGTAGTTAGTTGATACCCAATCCGTCCATTCGTTTCTACAGTTGCTTGTTGTAAATTCTTGATTTCATGTATACCTTTTTCTCTCAGATGCATAAATAATTGTTGTTCTGACATTTTCGCGCGTAATAAATTCTTTTTTAAGATTTCTCCGTTTTCTATAACAATAATGCTATTTCCATTTAGAAACTTTTCTACTTTTCGCGATTTCAATTCAAAAAAATGAATAATAAGTAAAACACCCGCAAAAATAAACGCAGCAAAAATAGATGGGCCTACTTTCCTACTTAAAATAGGTTCTACAATAATACGTCCTATAGAAACCACAATAATAATTTCAGCTCTCGTCATTTGGCTAACAGATTTACTACCTGTCAATTTTAAAACAATGATTCCAGTGAGGATTAAAATAATGCTTTCAAAAAGTATATTCATTACAGCCCAATCCTTTAATAGTGAATGTTACTAGTATTCCCATTAAAGGATTTTTATGATATTTTAAAGTATCCATTCACTTTACGTGCCTTATTCTTTGAAGCACCTCTCTCCCAGCTAGTAATGGTAAAGCATCAACTTTCTTCATTGCTTCTACTTGTGATTCGTTACGAATCATTGCATACACAGTATGACCTTCTTTTATTAGCATTGGTATTAAAGAACGTGCTGTTGCACCTGCCACAAAAATTTCCATATGTGTTTCTTCTTATTTTGAATATCATAATTGAGACGAGACATATATAAGCTATGTACAATAATCAATATGAAAGATTCATCTAAAATTAAAGCTATAATGTTGGCTAGCAACCAATAGTGATAACATGATAATTGAATTTGATGGATATGGAATTAATGAGTATGTTATTGGTCATAACTGTTCTATCAGTAAGTTAAAAAAATGTATTTTAACGTAAAAAATGAAGAGTTATCTAATGAGGAGCTTATAAATTTATTTTGTGTACGTTATCATTTTGAAAACATTCCAAAATCATTACAAGAAGACATTAAGACCGATGTCGTCATTGACTTAGATTTAGATACGGACTATATTTATATCCCTAATAGATAACAAT
The DNA here is from genome assembly GCF_038007445.1 of Bacillus sp. FSL P2-0099. NCBI lineage: Bacteria > Bacillati > Bacillota > Bacilli > Caryophanales > Bacillaceae > Bacillus > Bacillus sp. FSL P2-0099. The sequence goes on along the minus strand of NZ_JBBOXE010000001.1, from coordinate 2,564,501 downwards.
AACCCAGTAAACTAAAATGGTTTAATGTAACTTACGATTCAGACAAGAATTTAATAAAATAAGTAATTGCCCAAATAGAAGTCGCGAATTGAGTGACAAAATACATTGTCCATTCGAAAGAAGTCAGTTTTCTCTCTCGTTTAATCTTCTTTAAGTATCTGTAAAATATTAATGTACTCAAAAACATAAGTAATAAAGAGAATTGTTGTAAATCATCGACTATACGTACCGCCATAGACTCCATCACCCTCCTATACAAAATATAGACTATACTTTAAGGATATCATTTTTTGGTAATGATTCCCTATATATTTAATGAAGTTAAAAAATGTTTTATGCGATATATGTGTACAGATAATAAAGTTGTTTAATTTTGTTCTTAGAAATACATTAATCGCCTACTCATAAATTTGATGGGCGATTATTATTTTTGTTTAATAATTGCTTTATTTCAATCACGACATTAATAATAGGTTTTGGTCTAAATGATTCTTGCAAGGAATCTCCTAATCTTGGACTTACTGATTTGGAAAAATAAAATTATTATGATCGTCTCAATTACCATTATTTTGGAGAACAATGTGCTATTATATATTCGTAATCAATGAAATAATAAGAAAGAAGGGGTAGTTGTGGAAACAAAGATTATAGAAACAGAGAAGAAAATTGATTCGAAATCCCTTTTGGCTTTGGGATTATTAATTATTTCCGGGATTGTATATCAACTTTTCGCAGTGTTAGGAGATAATATACCTGAAGTATTGAGGATGATTTTTGAAGCTTTATGGAATCTTGTATTATGTGGAATTATAGGATACTATTTTTTAGGAAAAATATCATTAGAGCAATTTAAACATTTTAATTTCAAGACATTACTTTGGGGTTTGCCTTTAACAATTATCGTAGGTATGGCTTCCAACTTAATATTCAGTTACATTTTTGAACCTGCAACTAAAAATTCCGTTGCTGAAGTAATAAGTATTTCTATGATTTTATTCCGTGTACCCTTTATGTTAATGGGTGAAGAGTTGATTTGCACTAATATAATTATCGCATTACAAAAATTAGGATTAAAATTTGGCACGGCATCATTAATATGTAGTTTGTTGTTCGCTTTGTGGCATATTCCAGCTTATGGTTTTGTGCCAATGCAGTTATTAATAACTATAATCCCAATTAGATTAGCACTAAATTATATATGGAAAAATTCAAAAAGTATTTGGGTAAGTTGGATTTGTCACTTTATTTTTGACTGTATTTCATTTGTACCAATGCTTTTTAAATAACCATTTTATTTTTAAAAGGACTTTATTATTTGCGTATTGTATAAAGAACTAGAGCACTCAGCTATTGAGTGCTCTAAAAACATTAATTTTGATTCAAAACATTCTCCTCAAAATATTTCCCCCAATCTGGGCGTCTTCCATCCATATCTGTAAATCCATACTCTCTTCCTAATTCCCATGAACTTAACGCTCGTCCCGTTTTTTCATGAACATTTGGATCACTTGCTAAAGCTGCTACTGCTCTTCCAACAAAGAAAGGAGTTTCTGATGCGATAAAATGAGGGTCTTGTTTAGCTCCTTCTCGCCAATTCTCCTCTGTTACACCAAATATATCTAACATCGCTTCTGAACGAAGGAATCCTGGACTAACTGCGACAGCTGTAATATTGTGTTGTTCTAAATCTTTCGCCATAGCTTCTGCTAAATGAATTGTTGAGACTTTTGCTAAACTATAGTACAAATTACCTCGATATTGATAATCGACTCCATCTGTAATTTCAATAACAAGTCCCATTTTATTTTTCACCATTAATGGTACACCGTAATGGCTTGTCATTATATGAGAATGAACAGCTCTTTGTTGCATAAGTAGTCCGTTATGTAGGTTGTGTTCCCAGAAAGGTTTCTCCCATTCTGTTAAAGGATCGCCGCCCCAAACATCGTTTACTAAAATATCAAGCTGTCCATTTTGTTCGTCTTGAATCTTTGTAAATAATGCTTTAATATCTTCTTCTACCGTATGATCAACACGAACTGCGATTCCTTTTCCGCCTTGCTTTGTAACAAGCTCTGCCGTTTCTTCAATCGTTTCAGTTCTTCCCATACAGGATAAATTCCCTTTTGTACTTCTTCCTGTTACATATACAGTTGCACCGGCTTCACCAAGCATCATCGCAATACCTCTTCCAGCACCTCTTGTTGCCCCGGCTACAACTGCTATTTTACCTTGTAATGGTTTCATGTGATTCTCCTTAGTTGCTATGATCAAGTTTAATTAGTTAGAGTAATACATTTTAAAGTAAATTTACCACAAACTCAACTTGCAGTTATTTATCTTGATTCACCAGTTCATTTGAGGGTGATTTGTTTAGGAATCTTCACAGTTACCTTTCTTGGTTATCATAATATGTTTTATCTGCGTATTTTTTATCCTTTCCTTTTAGATAAGCTAAGATTACTTTTGGATTTTTAAGTAAAGCCCAGTCTCCATATTTATCAAATCTTCTGCATGAAGTTATCATTCCATTTTTAATTGTACCGAATTTCTTATTATTTTGCTTTCCCCATTCTTTTAATCGTTTAGCGAAATCTGCATCTTCGGCCATAAGCATGTTTTCATTAAATCCGTTGATTGCCATAAAGTCTTTTCTATAGCACCAAAAAATCCCTACAGATATAGCTCCATACTTAAAAAGTAAGGGGATTATTATTAACATTGCGGAAACGAATATTCCTAAAGACATCCTTTCAAACTTCCCAGTTACCCCACCACCAATGTATTTACCTGAAGCTAAATATTTGTCTACATTAGACAACATAAACTCTGTCATTTGGGTATCAGCATCTATAGTAATGATTATTTCTCCACTAGCTATTTTGGCCCCTGCATTTCGGATTTTGGATAAGTTTTTATCGTTATTTTTTAATGTAATACAGTTATAAGACTTTGCTATTTCTTCTGTGTTATCTGTGCAGCGATTTAAAACAACTATGACTTCAGTTTGATCTTTATATGCCTCTGATGCCTTTGCAATTGAATCCAAACATTTTTTAATGTACTTTTCTTCATTGTGTGCAGGGATTATAATAGAAAACTTCACATCTTTTTTTAAATTTACTCCTGAAAATTCGTTTGTTTCAGTCATAATATTCCCCCTTATTTTATAAAGTAAATATCTACTATATATATTAATAGTTATTAGGTTGTATTATAGAAACTGAAGGTAGACTGTTATTTAAGAGCTTACTCTCGAGTATTTTTTATTATATATCTTGGATTTACTTTACGTTTACGAACCTAAAACAAGCATAACCCCGTTCTGTTTTTAAGAAAGGGGTAAAATAATATGAATTAAATTTGATTAGCATTGCACCCTATACCTTGTAGTGCAACAGCGATGTTCACGCTTTTTTGTTCGAAATCAGCACATCTAAATAGTGCTGATTGTACATAATGCCTAATATGTTTCCGAAGGGATCAACTACGGAAGCGGTGATGAATCCCACGCCGCGCTCTGTAGGTGCCTCATACTCTTTCGCTCCCATAGACATCAGCTTATTGAAAGTTGCTGTTACATCATCAACATGCCAATACACGATAGCACCAGCTGGACCGGTCACTGTACCAACTGGCGCATAACGGCTATCGATTAAACCTAGCTCATATTGGTAGTCTTCAATGCGAAATTCGGCATATCCTGGGCGTTCAAAGTATGGTTCGCTTCCTAATAGCTCAGCGTACCACTTTTTTGCAGCTGCTAGATCATCTGTCCAAAAACTAACTGTAGTTAGTCCTCGTAATGTTTGTGTATCGCTCATAATCGATTCCCTCCATAATGTTGAGTAATACTTCCTCCTACTAAACGATATAACATCTTCTGAACTACCTTTAATTTACTTACAAATACCCCATTCTCTTATTTTTATTCAAGAAAACGACCTTTTAATGGTATATCATGAATGGAACGATTTTTTTGTAATTAAACATTATTATTGTGACTCAACCAGAGCGGTACATACAAACAAGGCTATTCTATTCAAAGCAAGCCCCCTCATAAGCATTATTCTTTTTTAAACTGAAAATCCACACGGTTCATTCGTTTTATTTCCTCAATTACTTTGCCAATCCCTTCTTCAATCTTTTCTTCTTTTACATTAGATACATTTAACTTTAACAATCTCTCTTTATGAAAGTTACTTAAATAATTTTTATTAATAGAATCTATGCTTAGTTGACTCTTGCTTAAATTTTTAATAAGTGTATCCGTAACTATGTTTCTTTTCAACTGTAAACACGTGTGTATTCCAATTGAATCTACAGATCTATAAGTAAACAAACGTGGGTTTTCATTTTGAACATCTTCTACTACTTCCGCTAGTTTTTTTGACCTATTGTAGTAAGTTGCTTTTATTTTATGTTTATGCCGATCAAACATTCCGCTCTTTATGTAAATTTCTAAAGCAGCTTGCGAAATCATAGGACTATCGATATCTAATATCTTCTTATACTTATAAAAGGCATCTGCAATAGATTGTGGGATGACTGCAACACCGACTCGTAAACCTGGAAAGATGATCTTCGAATAACTTTTTAAATATATAACATGATTACAATTATCTTGGCTGTAAAACGGATCTACTTTTGAATCAGTTTCTAAATCTGCTAAATAGTCGTCTTCCACTATAAATACATTATATTTCTTCGCAAGTTGAATAATCTTTTCTCTCTCTTTTTTAGAATACGAAGTTCCAAGTGGATGGTGAAACCTTGGTATTGTATAAAAGAATTTAATTTTTTCTGTTCGGAATATCTTCTCTAGTTCATTTAAATCTATCCCTTCATGTGTACGCTTTATTCCGATCACAGAGATCTTATTTATTTCTACATATTCAATATATAAATGATAACTTGGCTGCTCAATTAGTATCATTTCGTTTTCATTCGGAAATGGTATTGAAGTTAATATAGCAAGCGCCTGCTGCACACCTGACGTTATAAATATATTATCTTCCTTTGTGAAAACTTGATAGTTTGCTAACTGTTTTTGCACAACCGAAATTAAAGATGGTAACCCTTTCGGTGTTCCGTATATAAACAAATCATTCTTATAGGTATCAATCGCTTTATTAATGCAATGCTGAAAATCTAAGTATGGAAAAACATCTGGATCTGGGGCCGAAGAAGCGAAATCAATAATCTCGTTACTTTCTACGTAACTTCCAGATTTCTTAACAACATAGTATCCACTTTGAGGTACAGAATAAATAATATGACGCTTTTCCAATTCATGCAGCGCTCGTATTACAGTCCCCTTATTACATTCATATTGTGTAACAAGCGACCGTATAGATGGTAATTTCTTTCCTTCTTTTATCTCACCATTTTGAATCATACTTTCTAAGTCGTTCAAAACATGTAAATATTTATACATCATTACACCTCCTATTTTTTTGTACCGGTACAGTTTGTATTTGTTCACATTGTAGCACTAGATCAGAAGGATTACTATGTACGTATACTGGCCAGTAAGAAATCAACTACTATGAGGTGGAATTATGACAAATACAACAAAAGCATATATATCAGCATTACTCTATTCATTTATTATTGGGTTTTCATTTATGTTTGTGAAACTAGCACTAACCATTACGAGTCCTCTTGATACTCTGGCTCACCGTTTTACAGTTGCCTTCATAGCAGCAACCATTCCGGTTATTTTCGGTTTTGTAAAGTTAAATATATCATTTAAAAACATACTTACACTTTTACCACTCGCAATATTTTATCCAGCATTGTTCTTTGCTTTCCAAGCATTTGGCTTAGTATATACAAGTTCATCTGAAGCTGGAATTATACAAGCAGCGATCCCTATATTTACGATGATACTAGCTTCCTATTTTTTAAAAGAATATACGAATACATGGCAAAAAACATCAGTATGTATTTCTGTAATAGGTGTCATTTATATATTTGTTATGAATGGTATAGGGGCTCATAAAACGAGCTTTATCGGTGTTATTCTCATTTTATTATCGGCATTATCATCTGCTTGCTACAATGTATTAGCTCGAAACATGACAAAGAAATTCAAGCTGATGGATTTAACATACACAATGACAGCAATCGGTTTTATTAGTTTTAATTTCATCGCAATCATTGACCATATGAACAAAGGTACAATAACTGTATACTTTAAGCCATTTACGAATGGAACATTCCTTATCTCCATTTTATATTTAGGATTACTATCTTCCTTACTGACAGCATTATTATTAAACTATTCATTATCTTATATTGAAGCAGCCAAAATAAGTGTTTTTAGCAACTTATCTACACTTATTACCATTATCGCAGGCGTTGTATTCTTACACGAGCAAATTGCCTACTATCATATTGTCGGTACACTTATGATTGTTCTTGGAGTAATAGGCACAAATTTTCTAGGGAAAAAAGGAATCATAGCGAAAAAGAAGAATACCTCCTTGAGTAAATAAAAAGTGAGGGGTAAATAATGCAGAACTCTAATACGATCGATATCCGTAATATACATGAGCTAGAGAACGAATTATCTACTTTATTAAGTAAACCCATTTCTTCAGGAGAAGATTTAGAAAATTGGCTGAAAATACAGTCGAAATTAATATGGGAAATCGAAGAACAATTGAGATCACACTATATTGACTTTCAATGTAATACAGATAACAAAGAAATAAAAGATACGTTTGAATATGATCAACAATATGTAAGGCCTCTTTTGAAACGTTATCAAAATTCCTTTGATAATAAATATTTAGAGTCACCATTTCGAATGCAACTTGATCCAAAAACTTATAGCTTACTAGATAAAAAAATAAAAAATGCGCAAACATTATTTTGTGAAAAGAACATTGATTTAGAAGTAAAAGAAGACAAATTAGTAACCGAGTACTTCGAAATTACAGGCAGTTTGACTGCACTATGGGATGGCGAAGAAAAAACAATTACTGAACTACAGTCTTACTTACAAAATCCGAATCGTGATATACGAAAAAAAGCAAAAATGCTCATTTCTGAAAAATTCTTATCTGTTGAAAATAATTTACAACATATTTTAAATGAATTAATTGCAATCCGTCACCAAAAGGCAAAAAACATTCAATTAGATAATTATTGTGATTATATGTTTAAAAAATATGAACGTTTTGATTATACGGCTGATGATTGCTATGAACTTGCAGAATCCGTTCGTAAATACGTTGTGCCACTTATTGATAATATATTTAATGAGAAAAAAGCTGAACTTCAAGTAGATACACTTCGTCCGTGGGATCTAAAAGCAGCCGCACCAAATCAAAAAGTATTAAAACCCATTGAAGACGAGAGTGATTTAATCGAAAAAAGTTCTCATATTTTACAAAAACTAGACCCAGAATTTTCTGCATTATTGAGCCGTATGCATAAAAATGATTGCTTAGATTTAGAAAGTCGTAAAGGAAAAGCACCTGGAGGATTTTGCGAACACTTACCTGCTTCTCAATTATCTTTTATTTTTATGAATCTCAATCATACACATTATGATGTTACTACTTTCCTCCATGAAATGGGCCATAGTATTCATAATGAATGTATGAAGCAGCTAAAGCTACAAAAATATTTAGAAATCCCTTCAGAATCAGCTGAGCTAGCCAGCATGACAATGGAATTGTTTTCGATGGAGTATTGGGATACATTTTATGAGAATACAGAAGAATTTATAAAAGCAAAATTAGATTTCTTTAAAGATATTGTTAAGTATTTACCACAAATGCTTATCGTTGATCAATTCCAATATTGGATGTATGAAAATCCAAATCATACTGCTAAAGAAAGAAATGAAAAATATTTAGAATTACATAACACTTACCAATCGAATGTGGTAAATATTGAAGGTTATGAAAACTGGATAGCAACTGGCTGGTTACCTGTACTACACATATTCGAAATACCCTTCTATTATATTGAATATGCAATCGCGCAACTTGGTGCATTGCAAATGTATAAACAATACAAGGAGAATCCTAAACAAGCACTACAAAATTACAAAAAAGCATTATCTCTAGGTAGCTCTGAATCCTTACCAGAGGTATATGAAGCAGCTGGAATTCGTTTTGATTTTTCTAGTGAGACAATAAAAGAATTAATGGCATTTGTAGAAGAGGAATTGGAATTACTTAAACAAATATAAATAAAAAAATGCATCTGTCCTTATAGGTGCATTTTTTATTGTTTTTTTATTCAACACAAATTGAATCTTTATCTCGCTTTATTAATAAGCTCTATATATTGTAGATCCCCATATCCTATTGTTGGAAAAAGATTAAACAACCTTTTTAGTAACTCTTGTGTTGGTAAACCTTTATTTTTGGAGATATACTTTACTACTACATTATTTTCTTTTAGCATCTCTAAATATAAATCTATCGCCTGATACATTACAGGTAGTATCTCATGAGATGGTTTTTTTTGATTTACTAGAACTTGATTATAAACTGAAAAATAGTTTCCTAATTCAAGTTCAATTTGACTTACTTTAAATTCATCCTCTCTGAAGCTATTTAAGTATACTTTTCCCTTATAATCAGACTGTTCAAGATAAGAAAGTACGGTAAGTAGATTCATTTGGCAAAACATATCCTCACCAAACCATAAAACGATACATTTATACTCTTTCTTAAAAAGATTCTCTAAAGGATGAATAACCTTTTTTATATAATTTTCTACAGTACCTTGATGTCCTTCTGCCCTTGTTTTAATAAACTTATCATCAAAAATCTGTGCAGTAGTCGCATTTACACACATAGCTTCATTAAATGGAGCGTAATCAGATTCCCCCATTAGTCTTTCACTTTTAAATTCTTCATACATAAATTGACCATTTAATATGTTTAGTACATCTTTATCAAACAGCTCACTCTTCGCATTTCGTAACTGATTAACTTCAACTTTTCTAGAAAAATTCATTCTATCCCACTCCTTGCCATCATTGATTGAGAGTTTAATAAATGATTGAACCGGTATTTTGTTAAGTTGGAATTTCCCTGGGGTTATACCAAAAACAGTTTTAAATGCTCTACTATAAGCCTCTTGCGAAGAGTAATCGTAATCAAATGCGATATCAATTATCTTTCTATCATTCGTCAAATCTTCCGTTGATAAATACAATCTTCTAAGAAGAATATATCGTCTAATACTTATCCCTGTTACTTGATGAAATTTAAACGAACAGAAGTAAGGAGAATACCCCATATAATCAGATAATTTATCTAATGAAAACTCCTTTTTTAAATTGCCCTCAATCCATTCAATCATTAGCTGTATATGTTCATTCATTTATCTCCCTCCTCACTAAATATTATAAGAAGTATCCACTTCTTTCTTTTGATATTTCTTGTGGTTTATAACATTAACCACCCTCTAGAACCTTTAAATATCATATGTAATTACTCATTTCATATTTTTTCAGCTATCTTATTTTGTCATACATTTACTTTTCAATAAAGTGAAACTTTAATCAGTGGGGAGCTTGTTCCTCCCCACTGATTATTATCCCATACTAATCGGACTTTTACGGGATAAATCTTTTTTAAAGGATTCTACCAAATAAAACACGAAATTTGTAAGTTAATGAACTAGTAGTTTTGTGAGTGGAAAATTTATGTTTGGAAAGGAAGTTAAAATGAATAATATAGAAAAAGAGATACTTAAACTAATTAATAAACTATATCCATTGGATTTTATTGAAATGAAACCAATAACAAATGAAATGTATCAATGTCTCACAGCACAAGGTACTTACTTCGTTAGAATTACAAACTATAAAACATATGAAGAGCAATTAGAAGAAGTTACATATACGAAATTTTTATATCAAAAGGGCTTAGGAGTCCCTCCCATAATACCTTCTTTAAAGGGGAATTTAGTAGAGAAAATAACATTAGACAAAGAAGTTTTTGCTGTATTATATAAAGCTGCTCCTGGTATACATTTACCAAGAAACGAATGGAATTCTAATGTATTTAAAAAGCTTGGTCAACAAATTGGTAAATTACATCGTGCATCTAAAAATTTTGAAAGTATTGAACCAGTAAAACATATAAACGACTGGTATCAAAATGAAGAGTATAATTTTCTTAACTATATCCCAAAAGAAGAGACTACTATAAGAGAAATTGCATCTGACGTTTTAACTTCTATAAAGGAGCTGCCAAAGTCCACTTCAAATTACGGCTTAATTCATGGAGATTTATGGTTAGAAAACATATTAGTGGGCAATGATTTAAATTTAACAATGATTGATTTTCAAGACTGTGAAAAACATTTTTACATATTCGATTTAGCTGTTCCAGTCTATAGCGCGATAGAATATTCTTTCGTTGGGAATGGCAACATAGTCGACTATGAGAATTCTATTACAAAAGCAATAATCGGCGGATACCAGGAGGAAAATGATCTACCTACAGAAATGATAGAGCAGCTTCCATTGTTTATTAAATTAAAGGAGATATTCGAATATAGTTTAATGCATATGTATTGGAATAAAGAAGAGTTAACTGAGGAACAAGTACGGATAATGAACCTTTATAGAATAAAGATTGAAAAAAGCCATTCTTTAAACACAGTTGGTTTCCTATAAAGTACACCCAATTGTTACATTCAGTTTAACAATTGGGTGTACTTTTCTATAGATAAGTTTTCTTCAAAAGACAAAATACAAGGAGCGAAACGATATTTAATCGTACAGTGGCACCTATTTTTCAATCCATTCAACGGATTTATCTAACTTAATACCATCCTCGATATTACTTTCTTCCAAAGTATTTGCCCTAGCTTGAATACAAATAAAATAGAGAGGTTCACTTGAATTGTTACGCCAAATTCTTTCCCCCTCTTGTGCCACCCTTATGACAGTACCCTCTTTGATTTCAAGAATTTCATCATCAATCTTGAATTCCCCTTTTCCTTTGACGAAGATATACAGCTCTTCATTTTCTCTATGCTTATGATAAAAGGGCATTGAAATGCCTGGAGGGAAAACATTTAGTGAAACTTCCATCCCTGTACATTGTAAGTCATCTTTAAGAAATACCTTTCCAGGAGCTTTAAATGGATTTCCATTTTTATATTGAAGCAGATCCTCCCACTTTCCTACTTGAACAGCACTAAAATTTTTACCTTCCATTGTTGAATTAACAAATTGACTCATTTGTATTCTCCTCTCATATTTGTTTTCCATAATTCGACTTTTAATTCTCTAATAAATGAATAAATCCTCTCATAAAAAGAAACCGAATAGTCTCTTTTTCACGGTAAAAAAAACGGCTCAATTAGCCATAATATGTTATTAAGAAGTTTATTAGTAAAGATTGTTTTTTACATATTTATTTATCTCTACATTTATTTTATTTAGAATTTCTAAAAAACGAAGCAATCCAATTTTTATTAATTAATATTTATTTAAAATTGTAAATTAAGGCCTCAGCAGCTTCCATCACAATCTCACTTAAAGTTAGTTGAGCATGTGGTGTTAATGCAATATCTTCAACTGTCATGCCTGATTCAATTGCTAAACCCATTTCGGCAATTATTTCTGATGCACCATTACCCACGATTTGAGCACCTACTAATACACCATCTTCTTTACGCACCAATAGCCTCAAGAACCCTTTTCCTTCATTTGATACAAGTGCACGACCGTTTGCTGAAAATGGGGATTGAATCACTTTTACTTCCATGCCTTCTGCCTTTGCTCGCTCTTCAGTATAACCAACTGTAGCTAATTCAGGATTTGTGAAACAAACTGCTGGAATTGCCAAGTGATCAACACATGATAGTTCACCAGAAATAGCTTCAACAGCTACTTTTCCTTCGTAAAATGCTTTATGTGCAAGCTGTGGACCAGCAATAATATCACCGATAGCAAAAATGTTCGGAAGGTTAGTACGGCATTGTTGATCAACTTTTAATAAACCGCGGTCAGAAAACTCAATACCGATTTTTTCAAAACCAATATTTTCAGTATTAGGACGACGGCCAACCGTTACTAATACGTAATCAGCGTCAACTTTCTTTTCTTCACCACCAATTTCGTAGGTAACAATTACACCATTTTCAACTTCTTCAACACCTTTAGCGGATGCATCTACTATTACTGTAACACCTTTGTTTATAAGGTCTTCTTTCACAATTTGAGTCATTTGTTTATCGAAGCCAGTTAAAATATCTTTACCTCCTTCAATAATTGTTACTATAGAACCGAGGGAAGCGTAAGCAGAGCCCAATTCAGTACCAATGTAACCACCACCGATTACAACCAATTTACTTGGAACTTCAGTTAAACTAAGTACACCTGTAGAGTTAATCACACGTTTTGTAAATTTAAATGTTGGAATTTCAACTGGGCGTGATCCAGTAGCTATAATTGCATTTTTAAATGTATATGTTTGAGCTGCATCTTTATTGGTTACTCGTATAGTGTTAGCATCCATGAAATAAGCTTCACCTTTTATCACTTCTACTTTATTGCTTTTTAATAACCCTTCTACACCACCTATTAATTTCTTTACAACGTTGTTTTTAAATTCTTGTACTTTTGCAAAATCAACATTTACACCAGAAGAAAAAATACCCATATTTTCTGAATGCTTTGTTTCCTCAAAACGATGACCTACAGAAATAAGTGCCTTAGATGGAATGCAGCCGACGTTAGCACATACGCCACCAAGATTCTCTCTTTCTATAATTGCCACTTGTTGCCCTAATTGTGAAGCTCTTATTGCAGCAACATATCCTCCAGGTCCAGAGCCAATTACGATTGTTTCTATTTCTCTCATATCCTTTTTCACACTCCTCCAAAAATTAGAAACAGGTAGGCCGAAATTGTTCATACTCTACACATTTTTCAATTTACTATTTTGTATTAGTACCATTCTTCTCTCAACCGTTTTTTCATAGTTCCATCATGGAATTTCTATTAAGTGATCACCCCCTCAAAAAAGAAACCGAACAGTCTCTTTTTTGTGATAAAAATTACGGCTTACTTGGCCGTAATTTGTTTTTCCAATTCATCTAAAAGTCGTGACGATACTGTATCAATATAGACTGTATCTTGGTATAAGCGTGACAAGGCAAGTGCTCCTTCAAGAGAAGAAATCCAGATGATAGCAATCTGCTTTGCTTGAGTATCTGATCTTAACTCCCCTTGCTCAATTCCATTCGTAATAATCTTTTCAATCATTCCAAGTAATTGATTCATCGCTATCTGTGCTTGTTCTGCCATAAGTGGGTGGGAATCATCTGCTTCTAACGTTACATTCATGATTGGACAGCCTCCTGGAAGAGGATCATTATGAACGAGAGATGTAAAAACTGAGATAAAACTTTTTAACTTATCAAATGTAGTGGATGCTTTTTTTATTTCTTCAATATAACGCACTCCCATTTGTGAAGTTGCGTGCTGAAAGGCTTGAACAGCCAAGTCATCTTTATTTTTAAAGTGACGATAAATACCACCCTTCTCTAGCCCAGTCTCTCGCATAATATCAGAAATTGAAGAACCACTATACCCCTTTATATTAAACAGAGCAGAGGAACGATCAAGAATCATTCTTTTTGTTAATTCACCTTTACGCATAGTGTCCTCCTAAAAGAAAACATTTGGTCTCTTTTTAGTATATGACAAACCGAAAAGAATTAGCAAGAAAAATAACGGTGAGAATCAATGAGTAAAAAAATAAATGATTCACTATTTTAATAGGGATCAAAATAAATACTTGAAAACATCTTTTATTTACAGAGGTGTACTCTCTGCCAATCTAGCTGCGCTAATAATAGGAGCCCACTGGAAAATTTCATCTCTTAATAAACCTGTTTTTTTGCAATATATATGTAAATACATTTCAGCTAATTCCTCTGAATTCTGTGAATACAATAAGTATGTCCGAAACACATCTGCACGAATATCACCTGAACTAGCATCAACCCAATCTATAATATTCACATCACCATTACTCATAATTAAATTAAACGGATGAAAATCACCATGACATAATCTAGGTTCAAATGTGATTGAATCTAACTTTTTTAATATATTTCCCTTTTGTTTTTCATCCAGATCATGTACGGAGTTAATTTGACGATAAAGCCTCTTTTCCATCAGCTCTATTTCATCCGATCTCACATAGATCGCATGAATCTTTTGTTGTACACTAACACATATACTTATGTAATGCTCCGCTTTACTCAAATTATTAAGCAAAAGCTCACCAACACTTTCCCCTTCTACATATTCCATAATAATAGCTTGTCTACCTTGTATCTCTGTAACTTCAAATACTTTAGGAACGTGTAAACCACATGAATATGCATACTTTTGTTTTCGTGCTTCGTATAGAGATTCTGTATTAGGGAGGTATTCTTTAAACAATTTCACAACTTTATTATCACAAAGATAAATTTCAGCCGTATTTCCTTTGGCTATCGGATTTCCTAGATTCAATTCATTTCTCTCCTTACAGTAAATTAGAATAACGCCTTATAGTCCTCTATAAATTCAGTGTAATTATACTGAAACCCTTCTTCATGAAAATGAAAAAAACTTACCCCTCCCTATAATTATATAGAAAGTGGTAAGTTTAATTTTCTAGGAATATCGGAATGAAACTCCGGTGTATGCAAAACAGAAAATGAATACCCTTGTTGAATAAACAATACTTCAGTATGTTTACTTTCAAATGGAACACCATTTTTCTTAAAGTTATTTTGGATTTGTTGTAAAAACGCATGATCCGGTGTTCCGAATGAAACATGTACTTTCGGTGGTAAAGCTTTCATCGCGATTGGAATCCACGGTCGCTGCCACCAGGTTGCAACGATATATGCAGTGCCACCTATTACAAAGTTAAAAATATCCCCATCTTCCTTCGTTTTCATGTCTAGATTTGATTTCAACCATTCCGTAAATACAGGTACACTTTTAACCGGAAGACCAATTTCCCTTACGTATAAAATGTTTAACGGTGAATGCGGGACTAATACATCTTCTTTAACATAACTATGTGCAATAATTTCGAGAAGATTTCCATCACCATCTTTAAAGTATAAATTGAATAGACCATTCTCCTCACCAATTGTATGACCATCTTTCCATTTCACAATGAGTAATCCAGACTCTTTAAGCCATTTTGCCGTTTCATGAAACTTTGAATATGGGATCTCAAAAGCGAAATGCGCAGGTGCAATTGGTTCATATACTTCTTGAAAACTAATTGTTGTATACGGTGTTACTTCAAATTGAATATATGATGCGATTTCTTTTTTTATTGGAAAAGATAATATGTCTTTATAGACTTGTTTTACCCCTTCTATAGAAACCGTTTGTAGTTTTATATCTGATATATGTGTAATCACTTTACATTCCCCCTTGTTTCTTATTATCTATTCTTATTGTATTACACTTATAAATAGATAAAATCAAACCGAAGGGTGGATTTTTCATGTAAAAACTACAACTTTAGTATGAATATGTTAGCTCCAATTACTTTTTATTTCCTCTATAACAACTTCTGGTTTATCCCAGTGTAACAAATGTGTAGTATCAGAGATTAATTTTACTTTCGCGCCAGTTTTTAACTTGAAAATCCTCACTGTTTTATCTCTATATTCATCCCATATTTGTGGAACTGTAGCTCGAAGCAATATAATATTAGATGGTAACTTCTCGTAAATATCTATCGTTTCATCTTTATGCATACCTCTTATTATATTACCAGCTGTTGTACCTCTCGCATGCCAACATACTTTATTATCCATTTCAATCCCTAGGTCTTTTACAGCAACTTCTAATAATGGAGACCACCTAGTATATGCTTCTTTTTCACTTTTGAAAAATCCACCCCAATTATTAAAAATATATTCTTCAAAATCCTTTTCGTAATACGCGATTTCCTCTTCAAGCGTTTCTTCTTGAAGCCTTTTTGTTTGATATCCACCATCAATAAGAATACTTCCTAGTACTTTTTCTGGATTATTTAATAAATAAAATAGTGCTACAAAACTTCCCCACGAATGTGATAAAAAATAGAAATGTTCAATTCTCAGTTCATTTATTATTTCATTTAACCAGTTTGCTAAATTCAGCATCTCATAATCTTCCGTTCTTTCAAAGGGCGGTGTTTTACCATGCCCAGGTGCATCAATGGAGATAAATCTATACTCTTCCTTTAATTCCTCTGCAATTTCTATAAAACTTAAACTCGTACTACCTAACCCATGTAAACAAAAGATAACGGACTTTTCATTATTTCTCCACTCAGTAATATGTGCGTTTATTTTTTCGTTGTTAATATAGTAACGTTTCAAAATAATTATCCCCTATATTTCAATTTTTAGATTACCACTTTACCTATTTCTATGATTTTTAAGTTTTCCCTGCATTCTTTTCCACAAAAAAAGCTGATTTTCTTTTAAAGAAAATCAGCTTTTACGTTAAAATACACTATGATTTAACAGCAATAATCATAAACCTTTTTGAATTCGTACGAATACCTTTTTCGGAACTATTAGCGTCAATGAACTTTTGTAAAATATTAAAGTCCTCTTCTTTTTCTCCAAATCTAGGAATAATAGGCGTATGTTTTAATAAGAAAATAAGATCCTCAGGAGTACTGTAATAATCAGTAACATCATATTCACGTACTTGTACGAGTTCAAATCCTGCACTAATAAGTTCACCCATATAATTATCTTTTAACGTACCATCTCTTTCACCTAAACATTGCCCTCTACCAAATGCTTCTTTAAGATTTAATTTATCATGTTCGCTAACTTGTTGTGTTAAGAAAAAAGCACCTTTTTTCATTACTTTTGCCAATTCAGATGCTACAAACGGCGCATGACAACTTGAAGTAATATCAAAATGAGCATGCGGAAACGTTAAAAATTCCGAATCCATTTGAAGAAATTCAACATTTTGTATACCTGCTTTATTCAAATTGGAATGTGCTGTTTTGATCATTCCATTAGAATTATCTATTCCAATCAGTAATGCAGCTGAAGATGCTATTTTTAATATATTCTCTCCTCCACCTGTGCCAACATCAAGTAGAATATCTGATGGTTTACATCTTTCTTGCACTTCGCCATAAAAGTCCCAAGTGTCACCTACAGTTTCACACTTTAGCTTACTAAAGTCCCACCCATTTAATCGTCCCACTTTATCATAAAAACTTTTATACTCTAATTCATTCATTTTATTATTTCCCCTTTGTAAAAAAGCATTAACTGTTTAGATGATTCTCGAAATAGACTCATAGTTGATATTATCGTGAAAGGGCCTACGTCTTCTTTTATATCTGCTACGCATTTTTTCAGCCCCGAACAACTAGTTACTTCGAACGATACAGCATTTCAGCTATATCACCTCATCTGGAAGACTGCATATATAATAACCTATAACACTACTTAATTATATATTATAAAATACAAATTATTAAAACGATATGTTTCGACAAATTCCATTTAGTTTACATAATAATGTTATATTTTATTTTTATCAATATATTCTAAATGTCCTCTTCCCCAACCACACATACTATCTAAAACAGTACTAACTGTTTTTCCATGCTCAGTTAAGCTATATTCCACTTTAGGTGGTATTTCTTGATAAATTTCACGTTGTATTAGTTGATCTTGTTCTAATTCACGAAGCTGCTTCGCTAATGTTCCTTGAGAAATGTCTGGTATTAATCGCTTTAATTCACCAAACCGTTTCGTTCCATCTGTTAATAATATAAATAAAATAAGTGGCTTCCATTTCCCACCGATTATTTGTAATGTCGCTATTACCCCTTTTAATTTCGGTTCCTCTAAATTCACTTTCCTCACCACTCCCTCAAATCATAAATTATAATGAGTAATTTTTTATATTATGTATCCATATAACAAGCGATTAGTACGAAATTTGCGACTATGTACATATAAAGTGCGTACTTTTCACTTGCAATCTTTTAGCGAATAATAAAAGCATAGCAGTTTTATTTTAAAGTTTTTATTAAAGGAGGGGCTAAAATATGTCTATTACTACATTAAAGGATACTCGTATCGTTATCATTGGTGGAAGCTCTGGTATTGGATTAGTAACAGCAAAACAAGCAATCGAACAAGGCGCACATGTTATTATTGCAGGACGCTCGGAAGAAAAATTAAAAATTTCTCGAGAATTAATAAATAACAACCATCTTCAAACTTATGTATTGGATAATCAAAATAAAGAGCAATTACAAGATTTTTTCAAGACAGTTGGGAATTTTGATCATTTATTCACACCGGGAGCCTCTTACACACTTGGACCAATAACCGCTACAGAGGAAATTGCTGAAAGCAGCTTTATCGGAAAGTTTTGGCCACAATATTACGCCGTAAAATATGCAATTCCTTTTCTTTCAAAATCTGGATCTATCGTGTTAATGTCCGGTGCATTTAGTCAAAGACCACTTAAAGGTGCACCTGCTTATGGCGCTTGTAATGGTGCTATTGAAAGCTTAGGGAAAGCTTTAGCTGTTGAATTAGCTCCTATTAGAGTTAATGTTGTTTCTCCTGGAACGATACGAAGAGAGAATGAACAAAATGAGAAAAGACTAGCTGCTTATGAAGATTATAAATCTCTTTCTCTTGTACAGAGACCTGGGTATAATGATGAAATTGCACATACTGTCCTGTATTTAATGCAAAATGGTTTTACTACAGGTAATGTATTATTTCCTGATGGAGGATACACATATCATTAATTTATAACAATTCAATGCCTCCTTAGATTAACTAGTATTAAGGAGGCTATTATTGTTAATCAACGAGTCCTTTGTGCTAAATATTTTCAGATGGAAATAAAGTAAAAAAGGCATATACGATACCTTTTTTACTTTATTGTTTATTTGTTTATCGGATAACAAACCTCTGTAACCCACTTATTAGGATCTGATTCCATCGCTGGACTAACGTGATAAATATTAAACATCGGTCCGGCTAACTCATAACCTTCCGTTTCAATCCATTTTGCTGCCGCCTCATTTACAGCTGTCATTTGTTCATAACTTCCGTTAACTGTTATTGAAGCTACATAGGATGGATCTATCTTTTTGAAATTAACATCTTTTGTATTTTCATGCTCCCCTAAAATATTTATCTGTATTTCTACATCCACATCATTTTCCTTATATTCTTGATCATGGAATGTAGCAATACTATAACTCGGATTAGCTATACTAATATTTTTAACATTAATTTCTTGCATCAATATACTCCATAAATCCCCTTCGCAATTATACGATGGAATAACCTTTCTAACACTTGCTACATTTCTTTCTGGAATTTCTTTTAATGAAACATGATAGTTCATTTCAATAACATCCTCTCTCATCGTTTTCATTGAGTCTTCGAGGAGACGTAATTTTTTTTTGAGATCGTCCATATCTTCCTTTATTTGAGCACTACGATTTTCAAATTGTGACTTTATTACTTCAATATTTTCACTCTCTACTAATTCTTTAATAGTGGCAATATTAAATCCCATATCTTTTAACACTTGAATTTGATTTACTTTCTTTAATTGGGCTGCTGAATAATATCGATAACCACTTTGCTCATCGACTTTTACTGGTTGTAATAATTCCACTTTATCGTAATGTCTCAACATACGTATGCTAATGGAAGAAAGTTTTGAAAAATCTCCTATTTTGAACATTAGTTCCTCCTATTTATTACAATTATTCGAAGCTCAACTTAAGCTTAAACAATGACATTGTGTGAGAGTCAACTATTTATAACAGTTTAAACGATTATTTAATGTATTATATTTATATAATTAAAAGCTCTTACGACTTATTTACCAATTCACTTTTCACAATATATATTGATATTAATCCATTTATATTCAATAAAGTAACTATAATACTAATGAGCAACGCTACATCTGCAGAAAACATTTTAATCGTCTGCCACGGTGAATTTGTACTATAAATAAGAAGTGGAATTAAAGTAATAGATAATATTAGAAATAAACTCCCTAGAAAAATCCAGGTCATTTTTTTACGTTTATACTTTATTATTAACATAATTGCTGTAATAAAAAGTGAGAATATTAATATTGACATAATAATTTGAACTATTGGTATATTTTTTGGTATATCAACCGGTTCTTCACCATTCAAAATATTAATAATCCCTTTTTTAAATTCTGGTAGTGATGCTTCTTCTAAAACATGATTTTTATTCGTTAAAATCACAACACCCCAGCCAGTTTCATTTAAAATAAATATTTCTGCATGTGAATCAGGAGTTGAGCCTGAATGCCAAACCATCTTTTCGTTTCCATTTATATTTGTTGTCCTCAGTCCAAAACCATAATATTTCGCTGAATCTATTTTATATAATGGAGATAAATAAAGATCCATACTATCTTTATTTAAAAATTGTGTATGCTCTTGCTGATTCAAAAACTTAATGAATTGAATCATATCTTCTAGATTTGCTGTAATATATCCATATGGTGTCCCACCATTATCATACGACACCGTACTTTTTCTTGGTATTCCAAACCATGATTGATAACCTGTTAAATAACCCTTTTTATAAGACTCTTCACTATTTGCTGCTGCACCATTCATTCTTAATGGCTGAAAAATTTGCTTCTCCATATAAGTAGAGTATGTCTCTTTTGAAACTTCCTCAATAAGTGCACCAAGAACGAGATAATTTGCATTACTATATTGATATTTTTGTCCTGGGGGAGCAGTTAATGTTACATTCGACAGTTTCATTACATTTTCTTTTATAGCCGTAGTAGTCTTTGATTGCTTATCTGATAATGCTAAACCTTCATAGGTACTCATTCCACTTGAATGTGTTAGTAGATGTTGGATTGTTATATTTGAGGCCGATTGATTATCTTTTACTTTAAACCAAGGAAGATGTTGTTGAACTGAATCCTCTAAATTTATTTTTTTATTTTCTATTAACTTCACTATAGCTAGACCAGTTAAAGATTTACTTATTGATCCAATTGCAAATGGTGTTTTACTAGTTATCTTTTTTTCAGATTCTCCAGTAACCCCCCATAATTTTGTGTAAAATACATCTCTATTATGTACAATAGCTACTGAAGCTCCTGGAATTTTATGTTCCTTTAAAAATTTTTCAATATAAATATCTAAAGTAACTCTAATATTTTGCTGAGCGTAAACTTTTGAATGTGCAATACATAACATTAATACATTACAAACTATACAAATTAGAAACAATTTATATTTCGATATCTTCATCTTAATGTACTTCGGATAACTTTCTTTTTTTATAAATTACTAAAATTATAGATATTAATAAAGAAACCATTAAACTAATCATTATTAATATAGAGTTCCACCACTGATTTTCTGCTATTCGATATAAAAGATTAAAATTAAAGTTATTTTCACTGTTGGTTGGATTAAGGGATTCAGTTAAAAATATCGAAAGTGTAGTTTGTGAAATGAGGTATGTAATAAATGCGACAAATATGCCAATTATGATTAATGTATTAGATTTTTTATTTATATTTTGAAGTTGTTTCATTTTCACTCGCAGATCAATTTCATTTATCTCCAAAAAGTCTTGAACAAATAATTGAGGCGTTCCTAGGTCATTTATACTTTCCTCACCATGTTCACGACATTCTTGGATATGCTCTAAAATTTGTTGTTTAATATTTTCCCTTTCTTCTAAACTTATATCATATTGCTTTAATTCCTTAAGTACGCCTGTTAAAAATTGCTGTTCTTTATCTTTTAATTCACTCCTCATTTCAGAAGGTCTCCTTTCAAACCACTCTTTAATAATATTTTAATATCAGATTGCAACTCTAACCATTCATTAACTTTCTCCTCAAGACGCAATTTTCCATTTTCATTAATTTCGTAATAAATCCTAACTTTACCACTGTCTGTTACTTCTTGATAAGTATTAACCCACTCTTGATTTTTCAGTTTAGTTAAAATGGGATAAATACTTCCTACTCCTTTCAATTTTAAATTATGTACTTCAAGTTCTTTCATAATTTCATAACCATAACTTTTCTTTGTAGACAAAATAGACAATACACACATTTCTAAATTCCCTTTAATTAAACTTGTTCTATCCATAGGATAAATTTAACAGAAATATATACTTCATTCAAGTATATATTTCTGTTAAATTTAAAAATTCTAATAATTATACAATCACTAAAAAAGTAGCATATTCCTTTTGTTATTATCCAAATAACCTAAATTATTATCCCCCAAAAACATTTTTATACGTCAATAATTATATAATAAATGATCATAATTAACGATTTAAAACTAACTATCGCAGATAAATATTTATATCTTAGAAAGACTAACAAAACTTAAACATAAATGCCAACCTGTAATACCTTTCAGTTTAAAATTTAAGAATAATTTATATTGGTATTACAAATAGATTTTTCTTACTCTATTATTTATCTACCTTAACACGTTTAAAGAAACTCTTCTTCAACATAAAAACTCATTTGCAGATTATTGCAAATGAGTTTTTAATCCCTAACTAACCACTATTTTTTATTCTTCTTAATTTAATTATTTTTCTCAAGACATTCATAAACCGCCATCATTTCTCGCTTATTCAACTCACGAATTCGATTAAATATTAGAATGTCTGCAACATCCTCAGTTCGTAAGCTTACATCCACAACATCACTAACTTTTCCAGTTAACCATGTTTGTACATCTATGCCATCAACAATTTCTTTAAGCCCTTCATCATTAATACCACTTGCATTACAAGTTATACATGGAATTGTTAATTTAAACACACCATCATGTAGATTATCTTCGGTTATAACTTTCTTTCCGTTACAGAATGGACACGGGTTGCTTTTTTTAATTTTATTAATTTGGGTAACTAATTTTTTGTAACCAAATGCTTCGTATACATATGTTAGTTTTTTATATTTACCATTTGTGAAATACTTATCTATAATTGTTTCTCTTGTTTCATAAACATTAGGAAAATCACAAATAGTTACTTGATTGTTGAAGCAAATGGATTCTATATTTCCTTTTATTTCGTCCCAGAATGGTAAAACATTTTGTAACACCATTTCATAATTTGAAAAGCTTGCTTGTTCTAATTCAAACATTTTCAGTGCGACTTGTATATTTCTAGGTAATAAAGAAACATCTTCTGTCATCATCATATCGTCACCTACGATAGATTTCAATTTGACGAGTACAGGCAAATCTCCTACAATTTTTAATACTTCGTTAAGCGGTTGATTAATAATTTCACGAATATCTGTATCTCCAAAATTAATTGATTTGTGGTGATTTAATAAAGTCCCCTTACAAATTGGACATTTCATCATTTCTTTAGAAGTCTTAATATCTTCTTTAATAGCTGCTTTTGAAATAACAATATACCCGCCAATAATCGTATTAAATCCTACCCATGTTCTACGTGTCTTTCCTTTCTTATCATAAAAGGACTTATCAAAATAGCCGTACCAAAATGTATGTTTTTCTTCCTCAGACATATCATTATAGCTCTTTGACAAATCATGACCAAGCTCATTTTTAATTTCTTCAAATAGAAATTCTATTTTTTCATATTGATAAAATTTTAATACTTTCATGATTTCCGGATCGAATAGACCATCCCAAAATGGAACATTTTTATCTTGAATTGTAATTTCTTTATCAAAAACTTCAATTTGAAGACGTCCAGAACATGATGGGCAATGATTATCCTGAGAATAGAAATCGAAGCTTCTCGTATCTTTATTAGTCGGATGAGCAGCTACAATATGATTGATCAATCCACCAATTTCATATAAGAAACTATATTGACTATACAAATGTCTTTCGAGATCAATAGCAACAACAGGTGCCATTGTATCAGATTCATATTCACCATAAATTAATCGTGCCATTGATGATAAGCTTTTTAAAATACCACCCTTATAAACGTTTTCAGCATTTTTAAAATAGTTAATATGATTTTCTTTTAAATAGTGAACTCCTTCTTTACGCTTAAGCGTTGAAGAAATGTGTACTTGTTCAGCATTATTCACACTTCTTTTTTGACGATAATAATCCTCATGACTTACTACATCAAGATGCTCTATAGATTCAACCTGTCTTTTTCCAAAATCAACAATATAATCAGAACTTTCTAGCATGTAACTGTTATGCTCAATCATTATGATAGAGACTGATTCATCTTGTAATATCCCTCTAACACTATCTATAAATTGATTTAAAATATTTTGCGATAAACCTTTTGAAGGCTCATCAAAAATAAACAATGTATGTGGATTTCTTGTTTTTGCAAATAACTCAGAAACTAAATGAACACATTGAAACTCACCCGTTGATAATGTTTGTGTTTTTCGTTCTAATGTTAAATAGCCCAGTCCTAATTTGATTAGTAGGCTCAAGCGTTTATACGCAATATCTTCGTTTGGAATTTCCTCAATAATATCCTCAATTGAGCGCTCAAAAATATCATCAATTTCTTCACTATACTTTGTCAGTTTCTTTTTAATATCTAAGAAAGTTGCTACAGTTGATCGACTTGTAATCGATTGGTTTCGATCTTGCCCTACCATAACTAGTTTATCTTTGGGATATCGTTTCAAGAAATCTGTAGCTAAACACTCATTGACAAGTGTAGATTTCCCGCATCCAGACTCTCCTGTAACAGTTACAAGTCTATTTTTAGGAATCTGAAACTCAATCATTTGGATATTTCGGCAATATAATTCATGGAATGTATAATATTCTGTTGGCATTTCGTAATTTCGTTCCGATAGTATTGGTTTTGGTCTTGGTGATTCTTTCACGATTTGTCCACCATATTTTCCGCTACCAGGTCCGAAGAACAATTGCTCATCTGTTGTATCCAGTACTGTATCTGAATGATCAATGAGCCAGATTTGATTTTTATACCCTAATTTTTCGATCTCTTCTAATATTTGTAACAATGTTTCATTATCAAGTCCAACTGAAATCTCATCAATAATAATTACAGTATTTTCACTAACTGCCATGAATTCAGCTAAGTAAAGTCGTGTTAATTCTCCACCTGACAACGTACCCATAATTCGATTTAATGTTAAATAACCAATGTTCATATTGATAATATTTTTCAATATATGTTGTTTTGCTTCACTAATATTTAATTCTTCTGCTAGTGAAAGAATAGATTCAACACTTAAATCGTTAATATCCGAAATTGTATGTGATTCAGCAAATAACTCAATAGTACGTTGTTCAACTTCTTCACTATAACGTTTCCCCTTACATTTTTTACACTCAATATTTTTAGTAGTACCACGCCCTTTACAGCCAGCACACCAACCTAATTGATTATTAAATGAAAAGACTTCAGGAGAAAGATTAAATTCTTCCGCTAGTTTTTCACGAATCTCTTTAAAAACACCTGTATGAGTACCAATCGTCGAACGCGGATTGGAAGAAATTGATGATTTTCCTAAAAAAAGTACTAAAGGCATTTCCTCCATCTTAATGGCACTAAAATTAGTTTCCATAATATTAGGAAATAAATATTGATATTCAGCCTTTGGCAATAAGGAAACTAGACGCTTCTTTGATTCTTCACCAATTGTTTGACAAAGAGTTGTTTTTCCAGATCCAGATAAACCAGCAATACCAAGTGATTTATTAAATGGAATAACAGTATCAAGTTTATTTATGTTATTAGCAATTAATTGATTTACTTTCATATTAACCTCTATTCTTATTTTTCCACAAAATCATTTTTACAGTATAATAATTACATAATGAATATTACCTATTATACAATTATCCTCTCACTTCTCGAATCTTATCCTTGTATTTTTCGAACCATTGTTGCCATTCGTTTTTAGAAAATTCCTTCTCATCCTCTTCTAAAACTGAAGAAAAAAGGTCAAGACAAATATGCCAACCAGCTATATCTTTTGGTGTATGATCAGTTAATTCATGAATGTATTCTTTAAGTAGTAAAAGAGCACCATTTTTCTCTTTATGTATTTCAAATCGGACACGATCTTTATCCCATGTGAATTCAAGTACTGAATTTAGTTGGCACTCTAAAATATCAATATTTAAAAATGAACCATCCATCATGTCGAACTTTATAATTCCACCTGTTTTAAGGTTTTCAATCTGTAAATTAGACATCCATTTTTTAAGCTTGCTGTTTTCAGTTAAAACAGACCAAACTTCCTCTATTGTATTGGGAAATTGGCGTTCAAATTTTATAATATAGCCATCAGTTTGTTTCTCTATTTGAGCTAACATATTTATTTCCTCCTACTCTTGTACAGAATGTATGTTCCTGTTTTATTTTACACGAATTTATGCATAAAAGAAATCTCTATGGCAATGAAATATTAATTTAATGTGTGAATGGTATCTTGAACATTGATTGATTTATTATATATTCTCTCCATGTGTTTATTACAATAGGCGTACCTCAACATTTCCGCAAAAAAATTCAACATGAGAAAACGTTGATTTATTTACTTTATATGATATTTCCATTAAATATTTAAAAGCAATTTTCTTTAAGATAAATGGTGTTAATAAGAGCTAATATAGTATTCAAATCAAGTTATGTAACGTTCAAAATCACTTATTATGTATGTCTAATTCCTTGCTAAACGTAGGTTTACAAAACAAATAAAAAAAGCCGCATTTGCGACTCATGAACTGATAGAACTAACACCTATTTTAGGTGAATGACTTACCTTTTAATCGCGTCAACAATTAGCGATGGAAAACCAAGTTTATCGCCTCTATTTCTAGAATCATACCTTTTCGAACGGAAAATAACGCCGTCATTCGCATCCCATTCTGTGTAATAAAATTGACCATTTTCATCACAATATTCAAGTAAAACTACCTCAAATCCAGCAATTTCAAACATTTTCGTTAATGTTTTATAATTATGTACGATTTTATGGCTTGCAGCTGGATGGTCTTTCGGGCCAGGGCCGCCTATTTGAACTATATTTTGGTAGGTTTCATCTCGGAAAAATGCATCAGGCACTCCGCACCGAATATGACCTGATGGATTTAAAAATTTATAGCAAATTTCAGCTGCTTTTACACCTTCTTCAAAAGTAAGATGTTCCCATACATGCTCTGCTAAAATAGCTGAAATGGAATTGTATTCAAATCTTTCTTCCCAAGTGGTATTGTCTAGTAAATTAAGTTCATCTTCTTGCGTTTGAACCCAACCTGGATTATTATTAAATACTCCAGCTCCGACTACTACTTTAATTTCGTCTTGCTTAATTGCCATCACTTTCACCTCATAAATCTTTTAATGTATTAATATATTCTATGTTTACTATACATTTTCCTTTTTCAACTAAAGTGCCAGTTAGCTCAATAAGATAGGTAACAAAACTTCTGTTGTTTTTACTTATCCTCCCACATACAGCAAAAACGTTTATAGTGCAAAATAAAAAGCGAAAAGAATAATTCCCTCCGCTTTTTATAGCAATAAATACATTTCATATTGTGCTAAAGAATTCTTTTCAAATCCAGATTTCTTTAAAAACCCTTCCAGTAAATTGTTGTTTGGCAACCCAATTGATAAACTTGATAACTTTAATTCTTCACTTGCTACCTGTAATAATTTCGTCCCAACACCAATATTTCTATAGTCTTTGTCTGTGAAAATAAAACTAATTTTTCCTTGTTCATTTACACATACAGAACCTTTTATATCACTATCAACATATGCACCGTAAAATGTATGATTTGTTTTTTTGATATAATCAATATCATTTTGCCAATTTATATGGAAGTTTAGCCATTTCTGAATCTCAACTTTAAATGTTGGAAATTCTAATTGTTTTACTTCAATCTTTTTATTATCTTTATTCATTATTTTAGTTAAATCATTTAAATTATAATAAGAAAGATCATATACTTTTTCATAACCTAATTTGTTATAAAAATGAATCGCCCGATCGTTTCCTACAATAACTTCAAGAAAAAGCTGCTTACATTTATTTTGTGTCGCTTCTTCTTTATGTAACTCAAATAACTTTTGACTTACACCAATGCCTCGAAATTCTGGATGAACAGCTAATGTTCCGCAGCGCATTGTTTTTATACTTTCATATACCTTAATACCACCAAGTATTACACCAACAGATTTGTCACCGTCTAACGCAATAAAGGAGTGTTCTAGCGAGTTACCTTCTGGTCCCAAAAACCGTTGTACAAAATCCTCTTTTGAAACTTCCATTTTAATAATATAATCAGAAAAACCATCTTTAAACGCTTCATATACTAAATCAATATTTACTTCATTACACCTTTTATATTGAATCATATAGAATTATCCTCCACTTACTTGTATTAAACTCAACATTCAAACACATGAAATAAACTATTAGCACTATATCCATTATTCTTTAATTTTTAACGATATCTCTTAATTTGAAATGAGCGGACACTTTCCTATATATCTTTCACTATTAATTTGTTTTATTACAAACGGTGCAATATCCCCATTTTGAATTTTGATTCCTGGCATATCTACTAAACTCTCTTTAATATCACCAATCCCATTTCCCTCTATAACAAACGGTAATCTAACAATTGTCCAATCTATTTCACTACTTTGTATAATTTGCAATTCTTTATATTTATCCTGCATCATCTTTGGAAGAAATAATCGAAACAAATTAGCCCCTATTTTATTTGCAATTCCCTTCTGATCTCCTTTTACATTTAAGGAGCCTCCAGAAATAAGAATATAGCGCTTCATTTCATATTCCTTCATTACTTTTAAAATATGCTTCGTAACTGTACTAAAAATATAAGGTTCATTTTTCGGCTGACCCACCGCATTAATCACAGCTTTACACCCTTGAAGTAATTCCTGTATGACTGAAAAATCGCGGGCATCCCCACGGATAGTCTCTATATTTTCATTAGTTATCGTCATATTTTTAGAATTTCTCGTTAATATTCGTACTTGATAGCCCTTTTCTAACGCTTGATTTACGAGGAATTTTCCGACTTTTCCATTCGCACCAAGAATCGCTATTTTATTTGTAGCTTTCATCACTATACTCCTCTTACTATACATTGTTAACTACAGTAATCTCATAAACACGTAAAAAAGTAATTAAATGCTCACATGCTCGTTCACATGCTAACATTTTAAAAACCTTTTGTTCTTCTTTCGTTTTGTCATTCGCTTGATCTGAGGCAGCTTTTAAACATAGAAATGGTTTTTTATTTACATGACATACATAAGCAAATGCTGCCACTTCTTGATCAACGGCTAAAGCACCGTAAACAGTATGAAGTAAATACCTCATTTCTGAGCTTCGAATACGTTGATCTCCAGATAGAAATGTACCAAAATGGACCGGGTCATACGAACGCAATTTCTTCATTCGTTTTACGAGTGATTTAGTTGTTTCAATAGGTGCCGTTCTACCATCATATAGATTAAAACTATCTTCTCCTGAACCAGCCGCTGTAACATCATGCTGTAAAGTATTAAGAGCTACAACGATGTGTCCATTTTTCACCTTATCTGATAAACTCCCGCAAATCCCTGTCATAAATAACTGGTCTGGCTGGAATTCACTTATTAATAGTTGTACACAACTAGCACAACTTACTTTACCGACACCAGTTACAACTGAAATAACTTCTAATTCATTAATAGAATGAAAATGAAATTCCCAAGCTGCTATTTTTTCTACACGCTCACTTGGATAATGTTGATGCAAATACGTAAGCTCTGGTTCCCATGCAGATACAATTGCGATCCTTTTCATTACACACTTCACTTCCTCCTATTTTCATGTAAATAAGTCATCTATACTCTCTCGTTCATATTCTTGTATCCACTCTTTATACTTCTCATATAACTCCCGTATCTTTTCTTTATTCTTCGCAATTACTTCACATCCTCTATCATCATAAATAAACATGATAATATCCTTTGTTACATTTATAAAAAATACATCTGGATATGAAATTTCTTTTTTTCGCCCTAAGCGTGGACGTAGGTCAGGGAAATCTTCATGATTAGCTGCTTGAATAAGCGGTTCATATTTAATATCTTCAGCAAGACATTTTAAAGAAAATTGATATGTACAATATAAGTCAGCTTCTTCATCTTCAAATAGAAAAGGGAATGTTTCTTGTCTTATATGAAACTTTAAACCCCTCTTTTTAATAAACCTATTGTATACATTTATTTTCTGCGCATTTTTTATATTTTCCTGTTTAAATCGATAAACATTTGTGACTAAAAAGACGGCATCTTCTTTTGAAAATATATCTTTAAATAGACTTTTATTATACCTATATAGTTGTGTGAAATATTCCATATTATAAGTGTTACCATCTTCTTTAAATTGATATTTATCTTTCCCAAAATCAAAATGCAGATGTTTTTCCCACTGAGAGTATATGTACGGTACTAACGTAACTCCTGGGAATGTTTGATCCATATATTCTTTTAATTGCATTTTTATACCCTTTCTACTCTACAATTTCTTTTAAATGCCAATATGCTTCTTCTAGCCACGGATGTATGACTTTTAATGTATCTTTTCTTTCCCACAAATATGAAATATATACAAAAGCAGCATGTTCCAAAGATTTTTCCAATCCTTTTTTTACCTCAATTAAATATGACGGTGTCCCTATTTGATCCCATTCTAATTTATCAGCAATAAATAATACTAAATCCATCTTTGTTGCATGTTTATGCAACGTAGTGTGGCAACAGATAGCATTTAAAACTTCTTTATCTTCTACTTTAAATACCTCTTTTGCAATTACTCTCGATAATTTTTGGTGAATAATCATTGGAAATTCTCGTTCTTCTTGTAATATTTCTATGCCAAATTCTTCAGCAACTGCAATCCGCTCCTCATTCGGAAAGATTGCACTAATATCATGTAAACACCCTGCAATCGCTGCTTTTTCTTCATCTTCATAAAATATTTTCGCAATTTTTCTCGCCTCATTTGCCACACGAATTGAATGTTTATATGTAAATTCTTTATTGTATTTTAATAGAAAAGCTTTAATATCATTTTCTATTTTTCCAGTTGGAGTAAATGAATATATATCATTATATAACATAGCAAGTCCCCCTTATAACTATCTTTCAGTATAATGTGGAGTTTAAATATCCTTCTTATTTTATATTCGTTATGAATGTTTTAATTCCTTTTTAATACGATACATGAAATTTTATGTAGAAACATTACTACAAAATACATAAATGTTTGATATTATAGTAATGTTGATTAATTGTAAGGAAAGGAACTAACTATAAAATGAATAAAAACATATTAATTATTGATGATGATAAAGATATTGTAGAATTACTGGCTGTTTATTTACGAAATGAAGGCTATAACATTTATAAAGCTTATGATGGTGATGAAGCATTACAAATGATATGTACATATGAAGTCGACCTTATGCTTTTAGATATTATGATGCCGAAACGAAACGGATTGGAAGTTTGTCAAGAAGTGCGTGAAAATAATACTGTACCTATCCTTATGCTTAGTGCAAAGGCTGAAGATATGGATAAAATTTTAGGACTTATGACCGGCGCAGATGATTATATGATTAAACCGTTTAATCCACTAGAATTAGTGGCTAGAGTGAAAGCTTTATTACGAAGATCCTCTTTCCAAAATGCTACTTCCCAAAAGAATGAAGATGGTATTATTCGTATTCGTTCTGTTGAAATACATAAACATAATCATACTGTTAAAGTAAATGGAGAATATATTAAACTCACCTCTATCGAATTTGATATTTTATATTTACTAGCGAGTAATACTGGAAGAGTATTTAGCTCTGAAGAGATATTCGAACGAGTTTGGAATGAAGACGGTTATGGTTCTAATAAAACGGTAATGGTCCATATTAGTAATTTACGCGATAAACTTGAAACCGTAATGAATGGTGAAAAACTAATTCATACGGTTTGGGGAGTAGGCTATAAAATTGAGAAATGAAGCATTTGATATATTAAAAGATATACCAAAGTGGAAGCTTATTTTTTGGCTTTTATTAGCTATCACTCTTACACCAATTACCGAATTAATTATATTTCGCCTCGTAACGAGTGTAATTGAGAGTTCACTTACTCTAAGCGAATTAGGAAAAGAATTCATTAGAATTTTTGGCCATGAAAAATATATTGGATTAAAAGAGTCTTTATGGATGATGATTGTATCTTATTTGTTTTTATTTTCTATTTTCTCATCCTATTTATACATTTTTTATCGTCATGAAAGAAAGGTTTACTATGAAACTTGTATAAAAAAGATGATTGAAGAGATTCGGTATATTGCAAGTGGAAACTTTAATCATAAAGTTTCCATCGTACACCATAATTATTTAGAAGAACTGGCAACTGGGGTCAATCAAATTATTGAGCAATTAAAAGTTTCGATTGATGAAGAAAGACAGGCAGAACAAGCAAAAAGCGAACTTATTACAAATGTATCACATGATTTACGAACCCCTCTTACATCTATAGTTGGATACGTAAATTTAATCCATCATGATAATTATAGAGATGAAGTAGAATTACGATACTATATTCAAGTCATTTACGATAAAGTAACTCGTCTTAATGCATTAATGAATGACTTGTTTGAATATACACGCGTTCAAAATAAAGAGTTAAGTTTATATTCTGCTCCCATTGATATTGTAGAATTGCTTGGACAATTAACTGTCCAATTTCGGATACAGCTTCAAGAAGCTAATATTGAATGTCGCCCTTCTTTCCCATCTCAAAAGCTAATGGTACTAGCTGATGGGGATAAATTAGTACGTGTGTTTGAAAATCTAATCATAAACGCTATTACTTATGGAAATGATGGAGATCATATTGATATTACCGCTTACGAAAGCAATAACATGATTACAATTGATATAACAAATTACGGACAACCTATCCCTAGTACTGATTTACCTCATATTTTTGAACGTTTTTATCGTGTTGAAAAATCACGTTCAACAAACACTGGTGGATCTGGGCTCGGATTAGCAATTGCAAAAAGTATTGTTGAATTGCATAAAGGAACAATTGAAGTATATAGCGATGATAAAAAAACAACTTTCACTGTAAAATTACTCCCTTATAAAGCTTAATACCACATATTTATAGGTTCAATTTTTTATCATATAAGAAATTGAACCTTTTATATTCCATCAATATCCAAAATTTAATAATCCTTTATAATTCTTTAGAAATTCTTTACCTTTTCTTTCTTCCTAATTAAGCATTCCTTTTTACAATAATATTATTGATGTAATAGTAGGAGGATCGCTAATGCAATTCTTAAAAAAAATAACAGTTTTATTATTATCTTTTCTTATTACTGCACTTATCGTTTTATATTTTTATCTTTATGTAAATGGTCCAATTATTCAAGCTAAATCAGCTATTTTAATAGATACTAATTCTGGTGAGATTGTTTATAAAAAAAATGAAGAAACTCCTATACAATCAGCTACTTTATCTAAATTAATGACAGAGTATATCGCACTGGAACAACTGAATGAAGGAAAAATACAGTTAGATGAATTAGTAAAAATAAGTAACGAAGTTTTCCGAGCAGAAACGAGTCCTATACAAGTAACTTCGAAAGATAAAACGACGGTTCGTGATTTACTTCATGCATTGTTTTTGACAGGAAATAATCGTTCCGCACTTGCCCTTGCAGAACACATTGCTGGAAACGAAGATAACTTTACACTTTTAATGAATGACAAAGCAAAACAACTAAAGTTATCACAACCATCCCCGTTTCTAAATGCTACTGGAATTAATAACGATACGAATAAACAATCAACTACAACATCGATAGACGTCGCTAAACTAGCAACACAATTAGTAAAAGACTTTCCAGATGTATTGAATGTTACGAAACTAACCTCTTACCAATTTACCTTCAAAGATTCAAAAGTTTTCAATACAAATAAAATGATATATTCCCTTAATAAAAACATTAAACTCCAAGGTGTTGACGGCTTACAAACTAGTTTTTCAACTAATGGTAATTATAGTTTTGTCAGTACAGCCACACGAGGAGATACTAGACTTATTTCAGTAATATTAGACGCCGGTGATGAAAACAGTACTTTTATTGAAACAAAAAAGTTACTTCAGTACGGTTTTGATCCTTCCTCGTACTCTGCACTCCAAGCTTTTAAAGATGCTGTTACATCTTGGACAATATTGTTTCAGTTTAAAAATTTAATCATACAAACGATTATGATCTTTTTCATCATTACAATCTTAATGTTTTTATATATACGTCAAAAAAAAGCCGAGGATTTTAATTAAAAATTCTCTTTAATATAAAAACCGACTTGCAATACAAATGCAAGTCGGCCTCTAAATTTATAATCCCCTTCCAATTAAATTTGCTGAAACAGGCTGAAGATTTAGTTCTCTCGCCCATATAGATAGCTGGCCAATGTGATGAATTTCATGCACAATTACATGTCGTAACACTTCTCCGTATGTATATATTTTGTCTGTCCACGAAGCTTTTAATATCTTATATTCTAGGTCACCAGACCATATTTGCAAAAACTCTTCTAATTCTCGTCGATATGAATCAGATAGCGCTTTCACTTTTTTGATTGATTGATAATCTTTAAACTGTGGTTCGTTATCCTCTTTTTCTTGAAGCGCACTAATCCAGCTATACTCAACATCTACAATATGGAAAAGTGTTTCTAAAATACTCCCAACACCTCCAACACGTTTGCGAAGCAATTCTTCCTCTGTAAGTTGTTCACACCATTTAAACCAATCATCTCTTACTTGCCAATTGTAATAAAATAGCGTTTTCAAATTGAAGCACCCCACTTTTTTATATAGCCATAAATGTTCCATTCGTATATGATTCATTTTTCAATCAACTTTACAAAATCACATTTCTTCTACTGAATTCCTCTACTATTTGCACAACTATTTCATTTACACATAAAGATCCATCCAAAACGATATCTGAATTCGGCTTTACTGTATTAATCGCCTCTAAATAAGCTTTTCTCGCATGTGTTATATAGTGTTTTAGATCATTATGTATTTCACTAATTTTATCTTCTGTAAAGTCACGCAAAATCCTCCTAGCCATCGCAATATCTAAAGGGGTGTCAATAAATATAGTTATATCTATTAATTCCCGCATTTCACTATTTAAGTAAGCAAAGGGATAATCTACTATAATATAGTCTAAATTACTATTTTGTAGTAGATGCTGAATATCTGCAATTAATGGTGTTAGTACCCATTCATCGTAATTAGCTCCATCATCAATCCATTTGCAAATATCAACCGGACAGTTATCAAATTTCTATCTATCAAAATATAGAGCCTTTGATTTTTTCAACTCATGAGCTAAACTTTCTGTAATGGTAGTTTTACCGCCCCCTGAAACAGCTGCAATTGAAATTATTTTTGTTTTTTTATTCACGATTCCCACCAAACCCCTTTTGTTAACATAATATAATTATAAAGTACTATTATTTATTGTTCCATTCATATTCTAACATACTCATTTCCCATAAATTCCAATACGTTTCTCCTACTTTTTTTGACTCTCTTAATAAACCTTCTTTTACAAAACCTATTCTTTCGTAACAAGAAATAGCTGACTTATTAAAGTCATAAACACCAAGAGTTACTCTATGTAGTTTTAATTCTTCAAAAGCAATACGAAGTACGGCTTTCATCATATGTTTCCCTATAGAACGCCCTCTCATTTTCGTATTACCAACTAACACTTTTCCAATTCTAGCAGACTTATTTATATTATCTATTTGTCCAAGAGAAATATGACCAATAACTGCTTTAGTCTCTTCATCCATTATTTTGAATGCCAGTGTGTTTGCACATTCTGTATATTTCTCTAATTGCTGTTCATTTAAAGGATATGTAAATGCATTTCCCGACCATTGTATTAAAAATTCTTCGGAATTAATCCAATTTATTAATTGTTTGAAATCAGTTCTTGTAAATTGTTTCAGCTTGATCACTCTCATTCTCCTTTCACACAACCTTTTATACACCTTCAAATTTATTTCTATATGAAAAATATATTCCCTTTTAAACAAAATAAAAAGCCATTCATAAGAATGGCTTAACATCAATAAAGCATAATTAATCTTTATTTGCTACGTCAACACCGTTAAAATCAAACTCATCAATAACAGTTGTAGCAGGTGGTAAAATTGCTTCAATTTTACAAAGAGATATAATTGCTGCAACTGAACCAGGAATAGCAGCTAGCTTAACAACATCGCAAGTTACCGAAGAAACAGTACCTATATAAGTACGTCCTTCAGTGTTAATTCGCACTGTTTTATTAATTAATTTTTTAAGCTCATCTCTAATTCCTTGTACACAAGAGCTGTCACATTTCTCATTCTTTTCCTTTTTACACTCTTCAAAAATGTCCCAACAATCATCATGCTTACACGTACATTTCTTTCTACAATTATTAAATCGAGAACCCAAAACCTCACCCCCTAATCCTTTCTACTAGTAGAGTATGTCCAATAGCTTAAAAGTGTACGAGACAAAAGCATAGAAACAAAAAAACAAACACTTGTACTAAACCTTCTTATTTATACTTTTAATAAGCCGGCTCCTTGAATAGGGACCACCTTTTCCTATTACTTCACATATACATAGGCTTTGTTCGCAGTGATATGGTGTATTTTTCCTTTACCATTGTGAAATATACATTCAGAAAAGCGTACTCCAAAATAAGATATTATTTAAAATCTTAACGTTTCCTTCAACAAGTGTTTGTTGATTAATATCATAACCAGTAGTTCTCTCAACTATCTCTTGAAAATTAGCATAGTTTGTATGAATTCTATATCTAGTAGAAAGCACTCTATCATATAAAGGTAAAATAATAGGTTAATAAACAAGCCATTCTTTTACTAAAACATAGAATAGTATGAGCCCTATTGAAGGGAGGTATAAAAGAATGTCCTGGAAAAATGATTGCTGGAGTTCTAAGAAAAAGCATTGTTGTGATGACTGGTGGAAATCTAAAGAAAAGAATCATTGTGATGATGATTGGAGTTCTAAGGAAAAGCATTGTACTGATGATTGGTGGACATCTAAAGAAAAGAATCATTGTGATGATGATTGGAATTCTAAACGAAATAAGTGTCGTTGTAAATGTTTCTTTATTTGTTGTCATTGTAAAAGGAAGAATTGGTAATATTTTCAATATAGACTTAAAAGAGAGAACATGTCTTTTGTGACCGATAAATACTAGAATGTAATATACAAAAAGCTGACTAAGTATAGTCAGCTTTTTGTGAATGAACACGTAGAGATTTATTTTAATATAGTTCTTATTAGAAAAGGATTATTTTATATAGATTACTATAAGCATCCATAAAGCCAAGGCGCCAATGATAGCGAGCGCTATACGTGTAGATAGTACCCTTAATTCAAAGTCTGTTTTCTTGGAGGGTTCAGGATATGCAATTATGTAGATTCCCTTTAATAATGCAAGCCATGCAATAACCGTTAGGAATCCCTGCCAATTGAATACCCATACATTATGTAGGATTACACTACCTAACCCTAGGAAAATCGATAGAAAACCATACATAATACCAAATCCTCTGTCTTCAACCACTAATTTTTTCAATTCACGTAGTACCGATGGACGTACGAAAAGTATTCCCGATACGATAACCGTTATCCATCCCCAAAACAATCCTAAAAAAGTACTAGTTTCCATTATTAGTTCACTCCCCTCAATTATTTATATTTCAGATATTCCCCCCTTTAGAACAATTCCAAAATCTTTATATATAGGCTAAATTCTGCTCTTTTTTAATACAAACATGGCATATTCTATGCCTATCCTTAATCACCTCATTTCTCTACAAAATGAAATTTTTATATCATTCTTCATCATCATCTATCCGAATCAACCGAAGTCGCTTTGTACTATTACCGCACACTTTTTCATAGCTTGGAGCTAACATGCACCAAAGCCAATATAATGATTTATTCGCCTTTTCACTAACCTCTAAAATTGTCCCCTCTGTAATAAAATGATCACCTTGATACAATGTATACTCGCTTGTCCCATGGAATCATCATTATTCCCCTCCCTATTAAAATAGCGTTTTTGTTTCAAATAATGCTCTCATTAATTTGGACGTATTTACCAGTATATTTACCAAAAAATTCATGATATCGTTAACTAGTCGAGTACGTCATTACTTGACGATTACCCTTAGGGGCCCCGCAGACAATCGGGGTTCCTTTTATTTAAATGAGGATTTTGTTTAAACTTTACAAAACTCACCTATATTAAAATATCTTCTAAAATTCCCATTAAACATTTATAATACTTTTAAGCGTTTTAAATTCTACAATCAGTAATGGAGGCATTTTAATGGGAAACATCCCAAAAGTATCATCACACCAATCAAATCCTAATATACCCTCACAGCAAGTGAACGCTAACACCAAACAAGGTAATAATAAAAAAACAAGACGCCGTATTATAACTACTTTAGCTTTTATATTACCTATAATTTTTGTCCTTCAATATTCTCTTAATAACCAGCAAGAAATGATTAAAGAGAAACAAATCACGGTTAATACGGAGCAACAAAAATTATCTTCTGTAAAGAAGGATGGTCATTCCCTTAAGAATGATGTTACAGCTTTAACAGGTAGTGAAGAAGAAATTTTAAAATTCGCAAGGAAATTGTATGGATTTTCTAAACCGAATGAAACTATATTTCAAATAACCGAATAAAATTACACTGTATTACCCAAAAGGCGATTTGAAAATAATCGCCTTTTTATATTTAATTTCTAAAGTAATCATACTAATCTCTCTTTCTATCAAATAACTATTTTGTTTAATTTATTAAAATACAGCCACTTGTCCATTTCACTTTGCTCTATCATTACATTTACTATTAGTAATACGATTTTTAGAGGTGATATATAATGGACGAGTTTTTATCTTTTGCTGCACTTAATCCGGGTTCTATTGGACCTACACTTCCACCTGTTCCACCTTTTCAATTCCCTACCGGTCCTACTGGTTCTACTGGACCAACTGGACCAACCGGACCAACTGGACCAACCGGACCAACCGGACCAACCGGACCAACCGGACCAACTGGACCAACCGGACCAACTGGACCAACCGGACCAACCGGACCAACTGGACCAACCGGACCAACCGGACCAACTGGATTTAATCTTCCTGCTGGGCCTGCATCTATTACCTTGACTTCTAACGAAACCACAGCATGTGTATCCACTCAAGGAAATAATACTTTATTTTTTTCGGGTCAAGTATTAGTAAACGGTAGTCCTACTCCAGGAGTAGTAGTCAGTTTTTCATTTAGTAACCCTTCTCTTGCTTTCATGGTTCCTCTTGCTGTCATTACCAATGCTTCAGGTAACTTTACCGCTGTATTTCTAGCCGCTAATGGGCCTGGAACAGTAACCGTTACTGCTTCACTTCTTGATTCTCCTGGAACAATGGCTAGCGTCACTATTACCATTGTGAATTGTCCGTAACGGTTTTATTTTTAAGGACTAAGCAATATCTAATAAGATGAGCACAGATTTACAGTGCTCATCTTATCATTGGGATGTTCCTTTCAAATGAAATTTCGTAGCATCCAACGAATGGGATCTAGTTACCACTAATAGAAATGTTCAAGTAACCCCCATTCATTATCTGTTGTCCTTTTTGAAAGGACTTGTTCCGTACAACAGGTCCTATTTAATCTACACCCTACTAAAATAACGCTTTTATTAAGAACTAATGATCTTTATATTTCTTAAGCTTGTCAGCACAAGTAATTTTTATAATTAGTTAAATTCTCAATATAGTTTGTGTATATAATTCCATTCAAAGATACATAATACCCACGTAACTATTTAAAAACACTTCGTTTTTATATCTAAGTTCAAAAAGGAGCTACATAACATGGATAAAAAAGATTTATTAAGTCAACAACTTGATCCTGTGTCATTAGATGCGCTGAATACCCCTAGTAAGGCCCAAGAGCAAATGCAAGAAACCTCTCAGGAGGCACATAATTCAAACAAAAAGGACAGTACTCAAGCTTTACATGGCGAAGATTTACCAATTTCAGATGTATATAGAACAACAAATAATCAGTAAATTTAAAAGGGAAAAAATCTTAAGAACGAGTGAACTTAATTCTTTTCCCTTTTCCTATTTAAATAACACTTTTATATGAAACCCGTACACATTTTTGACACATCCACTATCACAATCTCCTGAAAATTCGTGATAATATTAATTTGTCGGATACGCCAAATTTCGACATTGAACGACAATAATATCTCCCTTATTGAATCCCTGTCCCCCAGGGATTTCTCCTTTTATTCATTACTTTTTTCTTCACTAAATTTTCATTCTTAACAAAATTCATTCACTCCATTGAATAGACAGCCACAGTATCCTATTTTGATAAAAACTAAAAACAAACAGACATACTTAACACTAATAGTAGATTTTTTAACTTCAAATTTACTTTTTCTCTCTTTTCTTTTTGTAAACATTAAAAATGAGCTCTATTTACATAGAGCTCATTCGTAATTTTATAGTTTGCTAGACTGTAGTCCTTGAATAAAGGGTACTACTTCAGGATTTACTAGTGACGATAAATCGCCTAACTCTTTTCCTAAGTAAGCTGCTTTAATAACACGTCGCATTACTTTAGAATTACGTGTTTTTGGTAAATCTTCTACAACATGAATATCTTTTGGACATAAAGCTTTACCAATATGAGAGTTTACTAAACTCATTAATTCTTTCTTTAATTCTCCTGAGAATGTTACACCATCTCGTAATACAACAAAACAATGACAAACTTCTCCTTTTACATCATCCGGTACACCAACTGCCGCTGCTTCTATTACATCATTATGTTTCACAAGAATAGATTCATATTCAGCAGGACCAATACGTTTCCCTGCAATATTTAGCGTATCGTCTGAACGTCCTGTGATGATGTATTGCTCACCGTCATAAATAACCCAGTCCCCATGGACCCATTTATTTTCAAAGCGTGACCAATATGTGTTTACATAACGTTCATCATCTTCCCAGAAACTTTTCGTCATACCTACCCAAGGTTTTTCTAAACATAGTTCTCCGACTTCATCTCGAATTGGTTTACCTTGATCATCAAGTACAACCGCTGCCATTCCTGGTAAAGATGCGTTAAAACTAATCGGTGCGATCGGCTTAATTAAGACATTCCCGAAAATCCCACCTGAAATTTCAGTTCCACCTGAATAGTTACAAATTGGTACTTTACCTTTACCAACTGTATTAAATAACCACATCCATGGGTCTGGATTCCAAGGTTCTCCTGTTGATGCGAATACTTCTAAACTCTTTAACGAGTGTTTATTTACATATTCATCACCTTTTGCCATTAATGCACGGATTAATGTTGGTGAAATACCGAGATGAGTAATTTCATATTTATCGACTGTCTCCCATAAGCGGTCTGCTTCTGGAAAGTCTGGGACACCTTCATACATAACCATTGTTGCGCCATTAATTAAAGAGCCGAATAGTAAAAATGGTCCCATCATCCAGCCCATATCAGTTACCCATAATACTCGGTCGCCTTGTTTTATATTCATTCCAAATCCTGCATCAAATGCAGATTTTAGCGGGAAACCAGCATGTGTGTGTACTGTCCCCTTCGGCTTACCAGTCGTTCCAGATGTATATATAAGCATTAATGGATCATCACTGTTCATTTCTTCAGCATGTATAAATGGTTTTTCTTTTTCTAACGTACTCCATGAAAAATCATAATTATGCGGTGTAAAATCATTTCCTGCATGACGAACAATTACCACCTTTTCAACAGTTGGACAATGTTCACAAGCTTTATCTACTTCATCTTTTAATGAAACAATTTTCCCACGGCGTGAAAAGCCATCTGCGGTAATAACCATTTTTGAACCAGCTGCTTGTACACGTGTCATTACTGCATCAGCAGCAAAACCTGAGAATATTGGTGAAATAATCGCTCCAATTTTCATTACCGCTAACATAGCAACAACTGTTTCAGGAATCATTGGCATGTAAATTGTTACACGATCACCTTTTTCAATACCAGCATGTTTCAAACCGTTGGCAACACGGCTTACCCAGCTGTCAAGCTCTTCATATGTAAATGATTTCGAAGTTCCGTTTTCCCCTTCATACATAAGTGCTGCTTGTGTTTTCGTTTTATCGTCTGCAAGCCAGCGAGATAAAGCAGATTCTACAACGTTACAAGTTCCCTCAGTATACCACTGTGCAAACGGTGTACCATTTTCTAAATCTAACACTTCTGTATATGGTTTCATCCACTGATAGCCAACTGCTCTCTCAGCTTCTCCCCAAAACCAAGCTGTTTCTTCAATTGACTTATTATAAAAAGCTTCGTAATCTTCATAACCTAATGATTTCATCCAACCAAATAAACGCGTTTTTTCTTTATATTCTTCTGCTGGAAACCAAACTGCTTGTTTCATGTTTTCCCCTCCTTGATTTTTTGAGCAAGAAAGCCCTAAATAGGGCTTTTAAACTGGATATACAGGATGTTTACGATCCGTGAATACTTGATATTTACTCATATACATTTCGAATCGTCCTTTTAGCTCTTCACGTAAATTGTTTGGATGAACAATACCATCAATCACCATCTCAGATGCTAAACGGTAAATATCAATATCTTTCTTATACTCTTCTCGTTTTTCAGCAATAAAGCTTGCACGCTCTTCTTCTGGTAAAGCTGCTATCTTATTTGCATATACAGCATTGACCGCTGCTTCTGGACCCATTACTGCAATAGAAGCTGTTGGTAATGCTAAGCAGCAATCTGGTTCAAACGCTGGACCTGCCATTGCATATAAGCCAGCTCCATATGCTTTTCGAACGACGATAGAAATTTTCGGTACAGTTGCTTCACTCATTGCAGAGATCATTTTTGCACCGTGACGAATAATTCCGGCACGTTCTACTTTTGTACCAATCATAAATCCAGGTACATCTGCAAGGAATAATAATGGAATATGGTATGCATCGCATAAATTTATAAACTTCGCTGCTTTATCAGCTGAATCGTGGAATAATACGCCGCCCTTCATACGCGGCTGATTTGCAATAATGCCAATTGGCTTACCATCAATACGTGCTAAACCTGTAATTAGTTCTTGAGCAAATAATTTTTTCACTTCAAAGAAAGAACCTTCATCAATAATTCTGTTAATGAGATCTTTCATATTGAAAGGAGCATTTTGATTTTCTGGAATGATTTCTTCTAACGTTTTATCGAACTGTTTCGGTTCTTGAGGTGTAATCAAAGGAGTCTTTTCTAAATAGTTACTTGGAAAATAAGAAATATATTGTCTTGCTTGCGTAATTGCATCTTCTTCTGTTTTACATAAAACATCTCCGCATCCTGATACTGAGCAATGCATACGTGCTCCGCCCATTTCTTCTAAAGTTACCTTCTCACCGATAACCATTTCAGCCATACGCGGAGACCCTAAATACATAGAAGCATTTCCTTCAACCATCATAACAACGTCACAAAATGCTGGAATA
The DNA here is from genome assembly GCF_038007445.1 of Bacillus sp. FSL P2-0099. NCBI lineage: Bacteria > Bacillati > Bacillota > Bacilli > Caryophanales > Bacillaceae > Bacillus > Bacillus sp. FSL P2-0099. Next base: position 2,520,733 of record NZ_JBBOXE010000001.1, on the reverse strand, counting down.
TACGCACCACCAGCCGCTGAAGGTCCAAATAATAAACAAATTTGTGGCACTTTTCCAGATAATTTCACTTGGTTATAAAAAATTCTTCCCGCACCGCGGCGTCCAGGGAACATTTCAACTTGATCTGTAATACGTGCCCCAGCGGAGTCAACTAAATAAAATAACGGCACACGTAATTTCTCAGCCGTTTCTTGAATACGTAAAATCTTTTCAACTGTACGTGCTCCCCATGATCCAGCCTTAACAGTTGAATCATTTGCCATTACGCACGCAGTGCGGCCATGTATTTTACCAGTTGCAGTTACAACGCCGTCAGCTGGTAACCCGGTTTGTTCACAATTTGCAAATAATGCATCTTCCACATATTCACCATTATCGAATAAAAGAGCTAAACGATCTCGAACAAAAAGTTTTCCTTTTGCTTTGTTTTGTTCATGATATTTCGGTGCCCCGCCTTGCTTAATTGTTTCAACTCGTTCTTCAAATGAATTAGATTGTTGTTTTTGATCTAACATATTTACTCCCCCTTATACATTGGTTTGCGTTTTTCCTTGAATGCCTGTAATCCTTCTAATCTATCTTTCGTATGGATTACGCCCTCATACGCCTGTTTTTCCATTTGTAAGCCGGTATGTAAATCTACTTGAATACCATTTGAAATTGCTTCTTTTGCTAATCGAACAGCAATTGGACCATTTTTAGCAATTCGATCTGCAATTTCAATTGCTTTCTCTTCTAGTAAATCAGCTGGTACTACGAATTCTACTAAACCATATTCTTTCGCTTCTTGCGCCGAAATACGTCTTCCTGTATAAATTAATTCTTTCGCTCTACCGACTCCAATTAATCTCGGTAAACGCTGCGTACCACCTGCTCCAGGTATAATTGCAAGAGAAGTTTCAGTAAGACCTAGACTTGCAGTGTCAGAAGCAATTCTAAAATCACAAGCTAAGCTTAATTCAGTACCTCCACCAAGTGCGATTCCATTAATAGCAGCAATAACTGGTTGTGGTAATTGTTCCACCATCTCCATAGTAGAACGAATCATACCCACAGCATGGCGAACTTGTTCTTCACTCATGTTGGCACGCTCTTTTAGATCAGCACCAGCGCAAAATGCTTTTTCGCCATCCCCTGTTAAAATAACAACGCGCGTATTTGATTCTTCGTTTATTTGAGTTAATATAGTTTGTAATTCTTCTAATAATGCCAAAGATAATGAGTTTGCTTGTCTTTCACGATTTAACGAAATCTTTACAACGTGCGGTGTAACATAGTCAACTGAAATGTTTTGTAATTGTAGCATCTTCTCACCTACTTATCGTTTTATGTTGAAGCGCTCTATACACATGACTCGGTAATTGGATATTCAACTTACTTTGAATAAACTGACTAGCTCTCAATAACTTTTCTTCATCAATATTAGTTTGGACTCCCAGCTTATGGAGCATATGCACTAAGTCATCAGTAGCAACATTACCCGATGCTCCTGGTGCATAAGGACATCCTCCGAGTCCACCACAAGAACTATCAAACGTTGTAATACCATATTCTAAAGATTTAACTACATTCGCCAGAGCCATTCCATACGTATTATGAAAATGCATTGCAAACTGCGAAGCATCATACTTCTTTAATAGATGTTCTAATACTTGTTCTACTTGTAATGGATTCGCTACACCAATCGTGTCACCGAGAGAAACTTCATAAATGCCGTATGAAAATAGTTGATTACATATTTCGTCAACTGCTGTGGCACTTATATCCCCTTCATAAGGACATCCAAATACAGTAGAAACATAGCCTCTTACCTTTTTACCTTCGAACGTTGCCTGTTTTGTTATATCTTCAATTACAGCTAATGCTTCTTTAATAGATTTATTAATATTACTTTTATTATGAGATTCACTTGCTGATAAAAAAACATTCACCTCATCTACATTTTGCAAAAAAGCTCGTTCCAAACCATTTTGATTTGGAACAAGCGCTGCATATGTAACATTTGGATCCCTTTTTAGCTCAGAAAATACATCACTTGCATCTGCTAATGCAGGAACCCATTTAGGGTGAACGAATGAGGAAACTTCAACGTACGACAATCCCGCTTCTGTAAGTAGTTGAATCCATTTTACTTTATCTTTTGTGCCAACAATCTTTTTTTCATTCTGTAAGCCATCACGTGGCCCGACTTCTTTAATGACAGCAAAATTAGGTAGTTTCAATTCGCTTCCCCCTATATCTCCCTATTCAATTTCTAGTAATACATCTCCTTCATTTACAAAATCGCCTTCTTGTACGTTAATTTTCATAACAGTTCCGGCTTCTTCTGAAACGATTGGAATTTCCATTTTCATAGATTCCAAAATGACGACATCCTGCTCTTCCTCTACTGTATCTCCTACTCCTACAACAATCTTCCAAACATTTCCTGCCATCGATGCATATACTTTCGTCATCATTTTTTCCCCCTTAATATTCATAAATCTTACTTTTTAACAAGTTGTTTCGTTACAAAACCCGTTGTATAAATACCACTTTTGAACACATCGTCTCCGAGTACTTGCAGTAACATTGGTGTGTTTGTTTTAATACCTTCTACTTTTAACTCTTCTAGAGCAATTTTTAATTTTGAAATCGCTTCTTCACGAGTTTCACCATGTGCGATTATTTTCGCAATCATTGGATCATAGAAAGGTGTAATCGTTACTTGATTCTCCAAAAAGTGATCAATACGTATATTTGTCGGTAACGTTAAATCTGTAATTTTCCCAGGTGATGGGAAGAATGTTTTCGGATCTTCTGCATAAATACGAGCCTCAATGGCATGACCACTACGTTTTACATCATCCTGTGTAAATGATAGCTTCTCACCATATGCGATAAGTAATTGTTGTTCAACTAAGTCTAACCCAGTAATTTCTTCTGTAACTGGATGTTCTACTTGTAATCTCGTATTCATTTCTAAGAAATAAAAGTTCTTTTGATCATCTACAAGAAACTCAACTGTACCTGCATTTGTATAACCAAGTGCTTTAGCAGCTTGTACAGCAACTTCTCCCATAGCCTTTCGTGTACCCTCATCTAAAAATGGTGAAGGTGCTTCTTCAATTACTTTTTGATTTCGGCGCTGCACTGAACATTCGCGTTCCCATAAATACACTGTATTACCATGTGTATCTGCTAAAAGCTGAATTTCAATATGATGTGCATCTGCTATATAGCGTTCTAAGTACATTTCTCCGTTACCAAAGAAATTTTGCGCTCTTGTTTTATTACTTTCAAATGCTTTGGTGAGCGTTTGCTCAGTTTCCATCAACTGCATTCCAATGCCTCCGCCGCCCGCGGATGCCTTAAGCATTAATGGATAACCAATTTGTTTTGCAATTTCAATTGCTTCTTCAGCAGTTTCTATATTTGTAGTAATGCCTGGAACTACTGGTACATCTGCTGCTTGCATCGCTATACGTGACTCAATTTTACTTCCCATCTTAGTAATGATTTCTTCTGAAGGACCGATAAATACGATGCCTTCTTCTTTACAGCGAATCGGAAAAGATGGATTCTCTGATAATAATCCGTACCCCGGATGGATTGCTTCAGCATTTGTCTTCTTAGCTATTTCCATAATTTTTTCAAGGTTTAAATAGCTTTCTTGGACACGTGGACCGCCTACTAAGTAAGCTTCATTTGCCAATTTTACATGAAGGGCATTTTCATCAGCCTCAGAATAAATAGCAACGGTACGAATGCCAAGTTTTTGACAAGTTTTCATAATGCGAACTGCGATTTCCCCGCGATTAGCAATTAATATTTTTTGAAACATAGTGACTCCTCCTTTTTATCTACATCCTAAATGTCTTGCAATTACGAGACGTTGAATTTCAGAAGTTCCTTCACCAATTTCTAAAAGTTTTGCATCACGAATATATCGTTCAACTTCATATTCACGCATATAGCCATATCCACCATGAATTTGTACTGCATGATTTGCTATACGACTTGCAGCTTCAGATGCAAACAACTTTGCCATAGCCGCTTCTTTACCGAAAGGTTTATCGTTATCTTTTAACCAAGCTGCTTTATGTACTAAATTACGCGCTAATTCTACTTCAGTCGCCATATCAGCCAATTTAAATTGAATCGCTTGGAAATTAGAAATCGGTTTTCCAAATTGTTGACGTTCTTTCGCATATTGCAATGCACGTTCAAATGCAGATTGTGCAATACCTACTGCTAATGCTGCAATTGAAATACGTCCTCCATCAAGTGTATATAAGAATTGTTTAAATCCTTTATTTACATCACCAAGAATATTTTCTTTCGGTACACGTACACCATCAAGTACGATTTCACAAGTATTAGAAGCACGAACACCCATCTTATCGTAAGGGCTTGAAATCGTTAATCCTTCACTAGTAGTCGGTACGATAAATGCAGAAATACGTTTTTTACCATTGTCTTCAAAACCGTTGATAGCGGTTACAATAATTGTATTTGCATACTCTGCGTTTGTAATCCAGCACTTTTCACCACTAATAACATATTCATCGCCATCTAAAATTGCTTTCGTTTGTGTGCCCCCTGCATCAGATCCAGCATTTGGCTCCGTTAATCCGAAAGCACCTAACGTTTTACCTGACGCCATTGGAACTAAAAATTTCTGTTTTTGTTCTTCTGTACCGAAATAATAAATTGGAGAAGCACCTAATGAAATTGTTGCAGCATAGCTTAAACCTGTTCCACCACAAGCACGACCAATCTCTTCAACAGCTAACGCGTACGATAACGTATCGCCACCTGAACCTCCATACTCTTCCGGGAATGGGATACCTAATAATCCTAGTTCGCCCATTTTTTGAAATGTTTCATATGGAAATTCCGCAGTTTTGTCATAATATACAGCTTTCGGTGCGATTTCCTTTTCAGCAAAATCACGTACCATTTCTTTAATCATTTGTTTTTCGCGAGTTAGAGTAAATTCCATTCCGCTACACACCCCTTATCGAATATTGAGTTTCGACAGCGTGCGAGTTTCTACTACAAACATTACTTCTTAAAAGACACGAATATTAGTTAGACAATTGCTATAATTCTGTCATAACTTAATTTTAAAACAGATTCTGTACCAATGCACAAAAAAATTCCTACATTGTTCTACAGCAACATAGGAGGTTTTGTGTCGAATTATGTAATTTATTGTTTAATAATCTCTACTTTTTCCCGAATCAGAAATTTCTACTAACCCTTCAGGGTATGGTTCGAAATATGTTTGTCTTAATAAATACTTTTCATCAAATCGAATGGCCCATGTTTTTAAAATGACAAGTAAACTACTAAGTGGGATTTTCTTTTCAGAATACTTCTGTAACAGCTCTAAAAAATGATCTTTTTCTTGTTTTTTTAGCTTTGTTTTAAAATATCCGAAAATGTGCTCACATACATTTACATTCGATGTATAGCGAGGCGCGCGAATAAATAATTCATATAAAGTCTTCTCATAGTTATCAAATACGACTTCAATTGTTTCATTTTTTTGATTTGCAATAATACGCCCTAATTCTTTTTGTTTCACCTGATTATATGCCATAAATAAATACTTATAATCTGATTGAAACGCTACGAGTTCTTTTATGTTTTTAGTATGTTTAATCATTTTGTAATGCGCGATTGTAAACAATCTTGTAAAGAAATGCTCTCTAATAATAAAATTCGACAATCTACCTTCTTCTTCAATTGGAAGATGCGAAAATTTTTTTATTACTGCTCCACCAAATAATTCAGTTCCTTTTCCTTTTACTGGCCCTTTTTCAAAACCAGAATAGATTTTCACATCACGAGTTCCGCAACTTGGCGAACGATTCTTCAAAATAAAACCGTCAACTTCAGGTAATGTTTGTAAAAATGCATTTGAAAATTCATTCATTTTTTCAGTTACATCTTCTCGTATTGACGGTTGTACAAGCCTATTCGCACCATTTTTTTCTACAATACGTATCGTTTCACGAGGAGTCCCTAAACCAATTTCTACTTCAGGACATACAGGTATAAATGTAACAAATGGCTGCAAGTTTCGAATTGTTAAATCTGGAACCATCTCTCCATTATAACGACAGGCATCAAATTCTAAACATTTACTTACAACAATTATCGGTTTAGCAAATTGTCGCATCACATTACCTCCGTGGCGTTAGTCCATACAATATAAATTGAATCGTATTTTCAATTTCCACTTCATCGTCCCATTTCTCTTCCGGCAATAATAAAAACCTCGTTAAGAGCAACCCTAATACAGCTGATAAAGTAAGACGTAATACGGAAGATGGTGGAAGTTCAATAATTTCCCCTTCTTCTTGAAACTTTGCAATCAGCTTTTTAAAATGTACAAGCAGTTCTGTTTCTATTAATTGTTGTATTTCACTTTTTAGTTCCGGCTGAAATGGTACTTCTTGAATTAATATTTTTATCATTGGAAAGTGCTTTTTAGCAAATTCAAATCTATTTTGAATTATTACTCTTAAAAGCACTTCATACGATTCATACTCTGTTTTAAATATTTCTTTTGCAAAGGCTTGTACGAAAAATGGTGCAGCAAACTTTGTTAAGGTCGGCATCACGACTGCAAACAATAAATCTTTTTTCGTTTTATAGTAGCGGAAGATTGTTCCTTCCGCTACACCAGCTCGCTTTGCAATTTCACTCGTTGAAGTTGAGGCGTACCCTTTTTCTCCAAACATATCAACAGCTGCCTCTAATATACGCATTTGACGTTCATTACGTTTATCAGCATTCGTTGCGGCAACTAATTCTTCCAGCCAATCCTTCTTCATTTATTGTGCTCCTTTTTATCATCATTATATTTTGCGATGTTTCTTTAATGCAAATACATTTCCTACTGCAAATAATAGTGAAAAAAGTAGTAATACAGTAAGATCTAATGCAATCTCTGTAAACCCTTGATTCCGAATCATTACTTGTCTCATAGCGTCAGCACCATATGTGAGTGGAAATAATTTACCTAACATTTGTAACCATGTATTCATGGATTCCATTGGAAACAACCCAGAAAAGAAGACTTGTGGCACGATAACAAGCGGTATAAATTGAATCATTTGAAATTCATTATTTGCGTATGCCGATAAAAATGTGCCTAATGTTAGTGCAGTTAAAGAAAGCATACATGTTATAAGTAGCGTTAGCCATATTGAGCCAGCTACATATAAATCTAAAATATAAACTGAAAAACTTACAATTATAATAGATTGTATAAGTGCAAAGATTCCAAAACCAATAATATATCCTAAAACTATTTCCCATCTTCTCACTGGTGTGGACAATAACCTCTCTAATGTACCACTTAAACGTTCTCTTACAAAAGATACTCCGGACAATATAAATACAAAGAAAAATGTAAAGAAACCAATTAATACGGGACCAAGCCCATCGAACATCGTAATGTCTTTAGAGCCATGTAAATAATCCACTTCAGGCTTCATCATTGATACATTATTCTTCTCTGTACTCTTTTGCAATACTTGAAGTACTGCACGGTTTTTTGATGAATCACTGCCTTCTAATAGAAGATTCATTTTTCCATTTTCTAAATGAATTACTGCATCTACCTTTTGCTTTTCTAATTCCGAAATTGCTTTGTCTTTACTATATTCATAAATTGATGCTTCTTGATTTTTCATTGCTTTTACTATAGGAGCAGGTACATCGACTACAGCAATATGCGGTATATAGTCTTTTTGTGTAAATATTAGCGATAATAACCAAAGTAATAACATTGGTGCCCCAAACATCATTGCTAAAGAACGCTTATCTCGAAAAAATTGACGAATGATACGGATGACTACACCATTAACTCTCATGATTCAATCACTCCTTCTAACATAAAGACATCTTCAATTCGTCCAGAAGATGTTTGTTTTTTCAATTCCTCCGGTGTGCCAATCGCAACTAAATTCCCTTCTCTAATTAGCCCTAGACGTTCGCAAAACTCAGCTTCATCCATAATGTGCGTTGTTACAATAATAGTTGTTCCTTTCTTTTTAAGGTCATAAAACTTCTCCCAAATCGATTTTCGAAGTAGAGGATCTATCCCAACTGTTGGCTCATCTAAAATTAATATTTCTGGTTCATGAAGGAGTGCTATCGCCAATGATAAACGTTTTTTCATTCCACCTGAAAAATGCTGTACTTGCTTTTTCATATGCTCTGATAATTGCACAAGTTCAAAAACTTCTACGATTCTCTCTTTCTTACGCTTACCTTTTAACCCATACATCGTTGCAATAAAATCTGCATTTTCATATGCCGATAGTTCTTCGTATAATGCATCAGCCTGAGCCATATAACCAATTCTTTTCATTTCATTTAGATTAGGCATGTTTGTATTAAAAACAATTACATCCCCTGTAGTTGACTCATTAATACCTGCAATCATTTTAATGAGTGTTGTTTTCCCTGATCCGGAAGGTCCAACCAAGCCAAAAATTTCTGCTTTTTCTACTTGCAGCGAAAGGTTATGCAAAACTTCTTTTTTTCCAAATTTTTTTGATACATCTCGTAAAATAATTGAAGGTTGCTGCACTAAAAATCCCCCTTTTCTTTAAAATGAGTGAGTACTCACTTTTATTTTACTCTTGAATTATTATATGTCAAACTTTTCAAACATATATTTTTTCTGTTATTTACTAAATCAATGAAACAGAGTCGACATTAGAATATCTTTTCTTAAAGTCGACTCTGTTTCATTGTAAATTATTTGATTTTTGTTATGTTTTTAAATTTAAATACCTTCTAATTCTAGCAACATCTAATGAATATTCGATAACTATTTGCTGTATTGGTAATATAACCGTTTCCGGATATAAATGTGCATATTGTAACGTTTCTGCATACTTTTCCAACCGTTTTTCTAAATACTTTACAATTTGCTCAGGATGACTTACTAATAAAGACGTACTATAATAATGAATTTGCTCCTCAATCGCCGTATATTCTTCAATTTCAAATTCTTTATGCATTTGTACACCCCTTTATATTTTTAATATTGCTTAATAATAACTATTTTAACTCGACTAATTTTTAAGTTTTTTGATTATTTACACTATAACAAACTCAATAGGTCAAATTTTGTTACTTTATGTAACGTTGAAAAATTTTAACAAAATTGTAATGGAAACTTGTACTCAAGAAAAACTACCTTTAAATTATTCTCCTGAACAAAAAAGCCGTACAGATTAATTTAACTGCACGACTACAATCTCAGGTCTATTAAAAACTCTTTGCGGAATGATACTATTGCCTAATCCTCTACTAACTATCATAGACGTATTTTGTTGTTCATATAAACCCGCTGTATATTTGGGCAGTATTCCTTGATTAGGAGCAACTAATCCCCCGATAAAAGGTAACCGAACTTGCCCCCCATGTGCATGACCCGATAACACTAAATCTACTTGCTCATCAGCATATGCTTCTAAAAATTCAGGCCTATGGGATAATAATACATTATACCTATCTGGCAGCGTTTCAATTTTTGCTTTTACAATTGCATCTTTTACAATACTTCCTTCATCAATATCTCCAGTATTAAATTCCGGATCATCAATTCCTAACAAGTTTATTTCGTGTCCTCCCTTTTGTATTATTACATGTTCATTTCTTAAAACAGTGACATGCTGTTTCTTTAATTTTTTTTCTAAACTGTTATATTTCCCTGACCATTTTTCATGATTTCCTGTCACAAAATATACCGGATATTCCTTCACAAGTTCTCGTATTACTTGCATACTCATTTCTGCATCGTACGATTTACTGTCTATTAAATCACCCGTAATAGCAATAATATCTGGATTTATGCTTTTTACTTTTTGAATTAAAACGTCTTGATTATCACCAAATTTTTTATTATGTAAATCTGAAATTTGTAGTATTTTATATCCTTTAAAAGAAGAGGGAATTTTACTAGAGGTTATTTTAACCTCAGTTATACTTATTAAATTGTTTTGTAAATATAAAAAGATACTAATGCCTACTAATATACCAATAATTAATATGATTCTTTTAATCTTCTTGTTCATAACTTCCTCCTAAAATCTTAATCAGTACTACAGTTCACAATAAATATTACGTGCCCTTCGCATTCAGAATAACTGAAATTTTTTAATTGATTTGTAGTATTTGTTATAGTTTTATACGCCACTTATAAAATTTTTCAATCGCATGCGTGTATGATGTCATGCTCATTTCTCAGTAATTTTATAGCAGATCACTGGAATCTCTTCATAATATTAACATTTATCTTACTTAGTTTGATAACTATATCATGATAATTCCTATAGTTTTTTATAAAAATATTGTGTACTTTTCTTGAAGTATATACGACATTTGATTACAAATATATTATTACCACTACGATTTTAATTTGTTTAAAACGTACAAAGAGAGAATTGAAACACTAAATTGCCTTATGAAAAGGTATTACTGTATTATTTATTAGAAAATTGAAAAAACATGTGTAGATAGCTATCATTGTAAGTGCATATATAATTAACTTTAATTTTCTGACATAATTTCACATAATTCTTAAACTATTTTTTTGCGTGCATTATGAAATAAAATATTGCCCCATGTCAGTCTTTAAAAAATTATATATCATAACTTTAAGGGAGGAAGAAAACTATGAAGATGAAAAGAAAAATCATGATGACGACAGCACTTGCAGCTACATTGGCTACAGGTGCACTACCAAGTACATCGGTGTTTGCTGCTGAAAAAGAGGCTCCTATCCAACAAGAAGAGACACAGATGAGTATTCAACCATTTGCACAAAATAATTTGGAAACAGCAGTTAAAGCTGCCTTAAATGGTCCAGAAGTTAAAAAAATTAAAGTATTTGAGCATGAATTTAATGTAAAACCAATTGAAGTAGTAAATTTAGGTGGCGGTAAAACATATGTTAAGGGACAAATTTCTCATCATTTAAGTTTTCGTCCAGATGATCAATTTTATTATGAGTTTACAGTGCAAGATGGAAAGGTAATAGATAAGCCTGTATTTAATATTGATAGAGGTGGTTGGACACCATTTACTGCTCCACTTTTATCAATTCTTGCTGCGTATAATGGGATTCCAGTAAATCCAAATGATTTAAATGCACTTGGTCAACAAATTGGGAAAGTTATAGATGGAAGCTGGGAACATGCAGCCCAATCTATCGCAACTGTAGTTAGTTTAAGTTTTAATGAATAGAATTTTTAAATTTTTATTAGCATTGTAGAGATCCACTTTTCCTAAGTAGCCTTGTTATAAGAAATTCTGAAACAGCTATAAATAGATTTTTACCACTCAGTCACATTATCTTGATTTGTTAACCACCTTATCATTCATTATATGTCACAAAATAGAAGTCTTTTTTAAGACTTCTGTTTTGTTTGTATACAGTACAGCGGAAAGTTTGTTTTTTACCTATCTATGCTTCAATTCTTTAAGAATCCGTTTGACTATTAGATACAATTTATTACAACAAACTATTAAAATCTCAAATAACTTCCTACCCTATTTTGATTTTTTCAAACACAAAAATTCATTACTTTAAGAATGAAAACAATAGATGTAGTAAAAAATCATCTTGTTTTATTATATCTATTGTTTAAAAGTCAGGAGAGATAAAATGAACAAAATAAAAATGAGGAATTTTTTTAAAATTAGTATCCTTACTTGTTTCTCACTAGCAAGTTTAAGTACACCATCTACTATTTTTGCTGATAGTCATCCAGGTTATTCCTATGAATCCAATATAGGCTATCAAAACCCAGCATGGATGTCGAAAGTAGCAGATTCAACAAAATTGAGTGAAATATCTATTCCAGGGACTCACGGTACAATGGCTTTACATGGAGCAAGTTTTCTTGATGAAAATTTGACAAGAAATCAAACTATGAGTCTACCACAACAATTAAATTCCGGAATTCGATATGTAGATATGCGTGTTAAACGTGTAAAAGATTCTTTTGCAATGTACCATGGGATTGTAAATCAAAAAGCAATGTTTGAAGATGTATTAAAAGAGGCAATTCAATTTTTAAAAGATCATCCTACAGAAACAATTTTAATGCGCTTAAAAGAAGAAACTACTCCTGAAAGTGGCTCACTATCATTCGAGGAAATACTTAATAAATACAAAGACCTTAATTCTTCCTATTTTTGGGATCCGAGTTCTGTACCAACTTCAAAAAGAAATAATCCTACTCTAGGAGACATCCGAGGGAAAATTGTAATCTTACAAAACTTTACAGCCTCTCAGCAATATGGTATTAATTACGATAGCTTAAATATACAAGATACATTTGAAATTGAAAACGGACCCGACGGAATGTATGAAAAATGGAATGCGGTGAAAACCCACCTTCAAAATGCAAATAATAATTTTAATAATGATAAAATCTATCTTAACCATTTTAGTGGCACAGGTGGTGCTGCTGCATTATTAAATAATGTTTATCCTTGGTTTGTTGCAAGTGGTAAAGAGAGCAGAAATACTGATAGTAACCCCAAGATGATTCAAAAAGCTACAACTAATGCGTGGGAAGATTTCCCTCGTGATATAAATGGTCAAGTATTTTATGGTGGAATGAATACACTTGGAACTGAGTTCTTACAACAAGGTGGAATGAAACATACTGGTATCATTGCAGCTGATTTTCCTGGACCAGGTTTAATTGATAGTATCATTAAATTAAATGGTATACATTCGAATGAAAAAGAAATATTAATTTCGCAAATTTCTTCCGAATCTAGTCCTTTATCCGGTCAAAAAAATCGATCCAGTCAAAACTTTAAAATTGATAGTTTACCTGTAGGTACTAAGGAATTAAAATGGATTATTGAGCCTTCAGAAAAAGATCATCCTTCTACTATTTCTTTCAATGTAATGATTGATGTTTCCCTAGGTACAGATTCTATTCGTTGGAAAAATATTTCACATGGATCTAGGACTGAAGCTTATACGAATACTAAATATTATATTGCAAGCCCACTTGGTGCCACTAACAAATTTACAGTGAAAATATACGCTATTACAAATTAAAAAATAAAGAACCCCAATGGAATTCCTTTTTGATGGACTACCATTGGGGTTCTTTAATAATTTCATTTCGTATATATTGGGATGAAGAGTAAAAATTGCACCCCTGTTCCGGTATTGCACATAGAATAAGTGATAACTACCCTTTTCCACTTATCATTTATTTAAAACTGGCTTCCAAATCGATAGTGCAAAAATCCAATTTGGATCGCCGTTCCCTTGATAACTTTGAACCGCTTCATACACTTTTCCCTCATGTACTACTTTATCACCTTTATTGTATGCTTTTCTTGCATCCCATTTTTCATAAGTAGAGCCATCTAGTTTTGTTGCTACAGTTAAAACATCACTTCTACTAGACTCATTTCTAGCTAAATCAACCGCTGTCACTACATATTTGTACGATGTATTTGCCTTTAAATTTTTATCCACAAAGGATGTATTATCCGTTGTCCCAATTTTATTCATAACCCCTGCGTTTTCTCTATATACAACATAATGGTCAACACCTACATTATCTTCAGACGGACTCCACATCAAATCAACAGTTGTCGCTGTTGTACCCATACTATGTAATCCTTTAGGTTGAGTCGGAGCCTCTATATCTGGGATTGCATTTGTTGTCTTAACCTTTAGTTTTTCACTTTCTTTTGATATATTTCCAGCAGAGTCTAATGCCTTTATTGTATAGGTATATTCCGTATTTGCTTTTAGTTTTTTATCAATAAAAGTTGTACCTGGTACCGTATCAATTACTTCTCCATTGCGTAACACTTGATATTCTTTTACACCTATATTATCAGTAGAGGCCTTCCATGTTAGTTCAACACTATTGGCAGAAACTTTAGACGCATTTAATCCAGTTGGTTGACTTGGAGCTACTGTATCGGGAGCTTCATTATTTACTAGATTTACATCAATTACATTATAAAACGCATTTGACGTATCTGCTACATCCCATACAGCTAAAATAACATGATAACCATTGCGATCAGTTGGTACATTAATTGTATGTGTTAAATTATTTGATGCTGCCGAACCGTCATGTTTCACAGTTCCAATTGGTTCTAATTCAGCACGTGTTAATGGTTTATTAGGATCCCATCCCTTTTTGGTAATGTAATAATGCCATTTACTTGTAGAATGTGCCGCTGTGTATTTCCATGTAAATGTATTTGCTCCCCCCTTTATTGTGTTTTTGAACCAGCGATTTGATGTTTGTTGGTCAAGAATCCCTCCAAACAGTCCTCCTGCCGAAGCGATTTTCCCATCAATCGGTCCACCATCTGGGAATCCTTTAGGTGCTTCTAGACTTTGAGGTTCGTACATTACATTTCCACAATTTAAATTTAATGCTCCATAATTCTGACTACATAAAGCAGCACGACTACTCGGCTTTTCAACAAACCCATGTGCATATGCACTTTGAGGAATCATTGTAATTGCCGTCACCCCTGCAGCTAAAACACAAGCACCAATTCCTTTTTTACTTTTTCTTAATCTTTCTAACTTAGATGTTAATTTCAAATTCATACTTGTCCCCCCAATATATTGTTTATGCTAATATAATAGCAATATAGGGATAAACGAACAAATCACCTACTAATATATTAATAGTTCAATAACATAAACACATTTAGTTTATTTATTAACCTGATATGGGGATAAATTAAGCAAATTAATTCTATTTTGTAACATTATGTAGTAAAGAGTTTATAAAAAACCAATAAAGATTCACAAAAAATCCAAATATCGATTACTTAATTTTTTACAACCACACCCCCACACGATAACTACATTATTAAGCAGGTTTCATGATTTATTACATTCTCTCGCCACCTGACAAAATCAGATCAAAAACATATTCCTGCATATTATCGATTAGTTCAACCACATCTGGATTTTTATCATTGCTCAGCGACCAATTGATTGACACCATTGCGTTTGCTGTATACAACTGAGCTACAAAGTCAATCGGCACACTTACTTCAACCTGCTGCTCTTTCAAATAGGAATAGCAGGCATTATATAAAATGGATTCTAATTCTAAACGTAAATCCGCTGAGGGAACACGTACATGGAGTAAAGTTGCAACCTCTTTTTTTCGCGCTGAGATCTTATCGGTTATCATATTAATAGCTTGAGCCACATTTCCATTCTCTATTAATGCGAAACGAAATTTAATTTCTTCCTTGAACCAGCAGACATAATTTTGCACTAATTTTTCCAAAAGATCATATTTATCTGCAAAATGGCTGTAAAATGTGGACTTACTCACCATAGCATGTATGCAAATATCTTTAGTTGTAATTCGCCCAAACTCTTTTTCTTTCAAGAGGGTAATAAGTGTATTAGAAATATTTTTCTTCGTTTTATAAACGCGAACATCCTCTCCCATTAATAATCAATCTCCTTCCCAAAGTTGCTTATCAAACCATTTATATCCTTATGGTTCGATTTCGTACTTCTTACCCTTTCCTGCTTGTTGTTTCTTTAATATACTTCTCTTATCCTTACCTTGTAGTCAAATATAAGGAGGGATTTTATGTTTAAACAGTATGTAAACAACGAACAGTTCAATTTGCAAATTAACCGTTTTTTCAACGATTTCTATCAAGACGATGAGCGGGCAAATCAGGATTTGCAAACCATCATCCCAAGACTTACAGACACGGACAGCTGGTATAACACTTGGATAGAATATGCAGCAATGCGGGAGCATCAGAAAGACTTCGATCTAGCTTCGGTTTATTATCAGGCTGCCGAGTTTTATATGGAATCATCCGATCCAAAAAAAGAAAAAGTGTACCAAAAATACCGTGAAACTTTTTATAAGGGCTTTCATGACTTTGAGTATGAAACCTATCAAATTCCTTATGAAGATTCCTATCTTCCTGCAATCAAATTCATGACACCAGGCGCATGTAATACACTACTTTTCTTTGGAGGCTACGATTCCTACATGGAGGAAATGATGAAGATGATGAACTACCTCATAGGAATCAATTATAATATTATAGTTTTTGATGGACCTGGACAAGGAACAGCACTGAAAAACGGCTTAAAATTCATCCACAACTGGGAGAAGCCCGTTTCCACAGTCATTGACTATTTCAAACTTGACCGTGTTAGTATTCTCGGAGCTTCTTGGGGCGGCTACTTGGCAATGCGTGCCGCCGCTTTTGAAAAACGAATCGACAAAGTCATCGCCTTTAATATTTTTTATAGTGGCCTTGATGCACTCAAGATGCGCATGCCGGATAATATCTGGAATAAATTGACCACGCTTCTGGCTACTAATGAAGCTGACAAAATTAATACCATGTTTAAACAAATGATGGCCACCAGCATCGACCTGAACTGGAAAGTTAAAAAAGGTATGGAAAATACAGGTGAAAAAACGCCATTTAACTTACTTAAAAACTTTGAAAAACATACGATGGCAGGAATCGGTCAGTTCATAAATCAAGAAGTATTGCTCCTGGCTGGTGAAGACGATCAGTACGTTCCAATTAGCCGATTACCGCAAATCGAATCGGAGCTATGTAATGCAGCCTCCATCACTTCTGTAGTTTTCACTAAGAAAACTGGTGGTGAACAACATTGTCAGGCTGGTCATCGTCACTTAGCTTTTGATGAAATTAAAAGATTTTTGCGACATAAATTATATTGAGAAATATGAAGCGTTTTAGCACTTTCAAAATTTTTCTTTTATTAGCACATTAGAACATGGTGACATTCTTGCCCTTCTTATAGTGTTCATGGTGACCATCGTGTCACTCCTCAAAAAGACAGATATTATTTTCATAAAAGAAATCCCCCACGTATTTGTGGGGGATTATTCTGCGTTTTACTTATAATGAAATATGTGAAGTTTTGTTTATTTACAAACCTAAAATTCCAACAATCTGACTCGCCTTTAGATTAGTAATATAATAGTACATCTCTAAACCCTTTTTTTCAGCCTTTAGCACCTTCCCCCTCATTTTCGATAAATGCTGGGAAACAGTGGATTGTGGAATTTTTAAAAGCTTCGTCAATTGTGTAACATTACATTTTTTATACTGAATTAACTCGTTTATAATTTGCAATCGAATTGGATGTGCCATTATTTTTAACATATCTACATCCTCTTCAGTTATTACACTCTTTTTCATTTCACTTTTATACATTGTCATAAGAAATTCTCCTTTATTATCCGTGCATTTCCGCACGTCTTTTAATTAGAAGTACATTCTAAAATTATTACGGTTTAATATTCTTACTTTTTGGTATATTGAAGTTTATATTTTCAAAATAATATAATTCTAGAAACGCCTTACACACATATTGTAAAATTCCAATATGTGATTCATATGAACTTAATATACGGTTTAAATGAATCTTATATAATGAATCTCACTTCACTATGGAGACACTGTTGAAACTTTACTTCAATAACTCTGTAGGAAACTTATAAACAACTAAAAAAGGACACACCTATAGCATATGTATGCGTAGGTGTGTCCTTTTCTAAGATAAATTTTAGAGTATTAACTTCTTTTTATCTCATCGTATAAGATAACTATTTAAATTTCAAAATATATAGTATAGAATAGGAACATTCGCTATATTTATGTATGAAAGGATTTTCGGAAATGGACTTGTTGCAAATCAAGAAAATGGAAAATTTAATTTGGACTATTGAACATAGTAGTGACCTCTCAAAAAGGTTTTACATAATAAAATTTTTTGATAGAGAAAATACAATTAAGCCAATTGAAACATTAGAATTTGGAAATAGAAATATCGAAAAATTTGAATGGGTGTTTATTAATATATTTCCAAGGGTAGTAACAACTTATGTCCCTTCCACTGGAAGGAAACCTGATGAATCATTAATAGATACAACTAGAGAAAACAGTAAAGAATCACTTATTTTACAAGGAATACGAACCTACACCAAGTTTTGGTCATGTTAACCCCCACCCTTCTATAGCAGCAAATATAATTTTGCATAAAATGTGTTTTTTGAGTTAAGGTGAATTCTATATGTAAATTCTTCTGAGAGTTTCATTCACATTGTATTGTTCGTTATTTGAAGAACAAGGAGTTTTTTATAATATACGATATATCAATTTTTAAAATGTATGCTTATACTTATTTTTTTAGGCATTTTATTCTCTTAAGAGCATCCACGCAAATACATGCTCTTAAGAAAATAAAAGTAGTACGCATGAGATTGAATGAATATTAAATAAAACACTTTGGATCTGGAACTTACCTTACACTTTGTTTTATATACATAAAAGAAGAGTAGAATATCCTTTTTTATTTTTAGATTTGCCTACTAACACTTCAAACAATCTATCAGGACGTTAAGTAGTGAATAATTCAATTTAAGGGGATTGTTTTAGTCTCTACTAATTTAGCAGAAAATTCAGTTCCACATTTAACCTTTCTAAATTCTAGATGATTAAATCCTTGATTAGCGCCTCATCGGTTGAATCAAAAAGGGTATGCACTTTAATACACCTAGTCCAACAAACGTAAATATTACTCCTACCAAATCTAACAAAAAAATTTGAGTAGCCCCCTATTTATTGCACTAATTATAACTAGAGCTAGCCCTTTCCTTTTCTTTAAATTCCCACTTTAACTAGACCATACGGACGTTAAGTGATATGAGTTCATTTTATAATGGGGGAAATTTTCACCGTTTCTAAACAACTTATTATATTATTTTTATCTAATAAGGCACAGAAACAAATTAAAAAACTTTAGTGCTCCTGAGAAAAAATCTCTTGAGGAAAAACGTTTTTAGGGTGAAACGTTTTTCAGGGTACTTTTATACTGACTCTTTTCCTTAAAATGTTTCTGTACCTAATATTTAAATTAACTTATGTCAAAATATTTCGCAATACAAGTGCTAAATGCTACATGGATATATAGAAAATGACACTTTTTATCACCATACCCCCTCAAATACTTATATTAAATATAGAAAAGTCACCTTACTATTATTAAATTTGTTAAATTAAATAATGAAAATGGAGAATACTAACTTTATAATTGTCACAATTTAATATATATATCTACTCTTTTATTACTCGTAAAAATCATTTGATAATTCCTTCAATATTAATTTATGAAATGCAGAGACCATCTAAAGCAACAATTTTCTTACATTAGATTGTTTTTCTATTTAATTTATTTTGTCGAAAAAAGTCGATATTTTCATATTTTTTTCATTTAATTATTGTACATTTGCACATTTAGTGTTAGGATTATGCCTATTCAAATTAGATCCTATTGATTCCTCTTTAAGATTTCTTTATTTTATTTGTGAAAATTAGTTACTTTCTAGTAAATTCCCAGCAATAATACAGCAAACTACACTAATAATAATTCTAAAATTATATTTTCATCTCGTAAATTCATAAAAAGGAATTTACGTCAAACTATATTTTCTATCTGTGTATATTCATTCTTTATTCAAACATGATTAATCATAAGTTCTAACTCGTTAATCAAATTTAAATAACAATTTTGATTCTAAAATAAGTTCAAAATCAAAATAAATATATTGTTATTTCAAAATAATGTTGTAAACTATCTTTAGAATGGAAAGATTTATGTAACAGCATGTTAAGGGGTTACAGGGGGAATAAAAATGAGAAATTTTTTCGATGATAAGTATAAAAATATTGAATTAAAAAGGAGACTATTAAATATAATCAGTGAAATTAGTGAATTAAAAGGAAAATTAGCTGCTTATCAGGAACAAAATCCTGATATATTTACTAGCTTAGAAAAAACCATACCACTTCATTACATAAAAAACTTTACTACTACCTATGAAGATATAAAAGTCCCAAATAAAAGATTAAAAGAACTTATTTTAGATGATATAGTACCTCAAAATATTTCGGAAGATGCTATCTTTTGTTTTTATCAAACACTTACTTTTGTACATAAGAATTCCTGTGATTTATTAATCAATCCAGAGACTATACAGGAATTACATTTTCAATTAATACATTACATTACCTCTGACAGTGCCAAATGGCGCGAAAAACCGTTTACTATTCCAGGTATTCCTGAAAACGGAATGCACTTAAATAGTTACCGCATTCTTCCACATGAGCTTATTCCACAAGTAATGGAACAATTATGTGATCAATATAACTCATTAAATTCTAGTAAGGGCCATCATTCACTTTTATTAATAGCTCGTTTTATATTTAATTTTTATTGCATAGTCCCTTTTAATCAGGGTAACGGCAGATTGGCACTTATGTTAATGCAATTGCTATTAATTAAGAGTGGAAATACATTTGTAAAATATGTATGTCTGGATAAATACATTAAGAAAAATGAATCTGAATATTACAATTCGATTTATAAATCTTCGGTAAATTGGTACTGCGAGGAACATAATAGTAGCTTTTGGTTAAAAACGTTTTTAACTATTATATTAGAGGCGTACAAAGATCTTCATAATACAGTTCTAGATTCTATATGTAAGCATACTAAAGTGGAGAGAATTCAGGATTTTATCCTTAAACAAAAACAACCCTTTACTAAGGAGTGTATTCGTAACACATATCCAGACATAGCAGAGAGTACAATCAGTAAGGCTTTAAATTCCTTGCAATTGTTTGGCCATATTAAGCTAGTGACAAAAGGAAGAAATGCTAGTTGGATTAAAGTTTAACTATACTTGTAAAACACTTACAGTTCAAAAAAGAAAATTATAACTTTATCATTTAAATTCATGCCTTTGGACTCTTATTCATTGAATTTCACTTTAATATATTAAGCTATTATTACTAATTTAGTTATTTCTAATTTCTACAAAACACAAAACGGTTTATAGGAATATTTGTCGAAAAAAGTCGCATTTTAATATTTTTTCTTTATTTTCTGGTTGTAAACGTTTCATTTTCGTGTTACCATCTTAATCAAACAATAGATGGTAATAAAAATGAAAATATTTCTTTCCCTTAGAAACATATAAACGTACGGTCATATCAAGAAAATAAGGCCAAAGAAATATTTGATACCTATCCAAATTACCAATAGGAATTTTGCCGCATTAACTTTCTGTTATTTCAGAATAAAACTTCACATTTTGTCCCTAAACAAAATTTGTTAGCGTGCAAAATTCAAATACACTAAAACACCCAAATAAATGAAATGTCCTTTTTTATTGAGCATTGAGGTATGAAAAAATAATTCTTCCTACAAAATTCAGCTGAGTAACATAAAGACATCTAAATTACTACCTTTATCGCCATCTATTGTTGACAACATATTTACCAACTATTAAAAAGAACCTATCAAGGGTTCTTTTTTATTATAATCATTCAAATTTCACTTCTATCTTGATACTTAGATTTCTACACAAATTACATCTACTTTTTTACTCTCAATTATTGAATTTATAATATAGTACTTCAATTTTAGTTATTCTTGATCTCAATCCGTTTAAATTAGTGAATAAAATTCAAACATATAAAAATAATAACTACAACTAATCGTTATATATTAAAGAGGTGTCAATTTTGTCCTTAAATGAAAAGACCCTAGAAACAAAGACAGATAAAACCATTGAAAAAATCCAAACAAATAACTTAAAAGAACTTAAAAATACATTAGATAACATCTTTGATATTAGTGCAGATTTGATTGAACATCCTTTGCAATTAAAAACAAACACGAATATTTTACTATATTATTTTGAAGGCCTTACAGATGGTGTTGCATTAAAAGGAAATGTTGTTACACCATTATTACAAGAAGTGAATGAAGACAGTCAAATATTTAATTCTAATATTATTGCTACTCATACCAAAATAGTATATACGTGGAATGAAATTAAAGAAGGATTACTTGAGGGACAATGTGTACTATTTATGGAAGGAGAAAAGAAAGCCCTTCTCATTAATACAAAGGGATGGGCAGAAAGATCAATTCAGGAACCTATTTCAGAAGTTACCATTAAAGGTTCTCATGATGGGTTTATTGAGAATGTCACTAAAAACATAGGTCTGATTCGTCGATATATTCCTTCTACTGAATTGAAAATTAAAAAAATGACAATCGGAGAACGGGCCACTACTTTTGTATATTTACTTTACTTAGGCGATGTAGCTAACGAAGATGTGGTACAGGAAGTGGAGACAAGAATCTGTAAAATTAAAACTGATACAGTATTGAGCGTAGGAGAATTGTCCAACTTTACAAAAGATCAAAATTGGACTCCCTTTCCACAGGCTTATTTAAGTGAACGCCCAGATGCTATTTCTAATCATATTCTTGATGGTAAAGTAGCAGTGTTAATTGATAGATCTCCTGGTGCAATGATCGTTCCAATGAATTTAATTGGATTTTTTCAGACTCCCGATGATTATAATGTACATTGGCTGATTGCATCATCTTTTCGCTTATTACGATTTTTAGGATTTATTATAGCTATATTTTTACCCGCAATATATATTGCAATGGTTTCATTCCACTTTGAAATCATTCCTTTAGATCTATATACTTCTATTGCAACGTCAAGAATTAAAGTCCCTTTCTCGCCTTTACTAGAAGCATTTATTATGGAAATCACATTAGAAATGCTTCGTGAAGCTGGTATTCGTCTACCACAACCAATTGGACAAACCATTGGAATTGTTGGAGGTATTGTAATTGGACAAGCAGCTGTTCAAGCAGGGCTTGTGAGTAATGTTATGGTTATTATCGTGTCTATTACTGCCATTGCATCATTTGTTGTTTCTAATTATGATTTATCAAGTTGTATTCGGCTTATTCGTTTTCCAATGATGTTATTTGCCTACTTTTTTGGAATTGTAGGTATTGTTAGTGGATTAATGCTCTTATTTGCTCATTTTGTTTCACTAACTTCCTATGGTTCACCTTATGGATTGCCAATTGCACCATTTCGTCTCCAAGAGTTAAAAGATTCTTTTGTAAGATTTCCAATTTCTATGATCACCACCCGCTCGAGTACAGGACAGCCGAAACAAAGAAAGAAAAAAGAAGGTGGTTCACATGGGGAATCTTAAATTCCAAAACATAACTTCATTCGAATATATTGTTTTCATTCATTCACTGCAACTAGCATCAGGTATGCTAATTATGCCAAGCCCTCTTGCCACTACCGCTGGTACAGACGGCTGGATTTCTATCATTCTGGGATGGATAATTACTTCTATAATTGGCGTAATTATTATATTAATGTTACAAAAAAATCCTAACAAAAATTTCTCTCAGATCTTAAATGCATACTTTGGTAAATGGCTAGGAACAATTTTTCTTCTTTTATATGCCTTTTATCTATTTTTTGCTGGTTTTAATACTTTATTAAAGGCAACTGATATTGTAAAAGTGTGGATATTCCCCTCCACTCCTGCTTATCAAATCTCCATATTATTACTATTGCCTTTTATTATTTTAGCCCTGAGTGGGTTAAGGGCTCTTACTAGTTATTCTATGCTTGTTTTCTTCTTCACTACTTGGATGCCACTATTTCTTCTTTTTTCACTAAAGAGTAACTACAATCCTTTACACCTACTACCTATTTTTAAAGATGGCTTATACCCTATTGTAAAGGCAACAAAAGAAACCATTACTCCTTATGCGGGCTTAGAAATTGCATATTTTATTTATCCGTTCTTACAAAAAAAACAAAAAGCCATAAAAGGAATACTAATAGCGAATACTGGAACCATGTTTTTCTATCTATATGTGACTATTCTTTCTTATATATACTTTAGTCCGGAGGGGATAAAAGACGTAATTTGGCCAGTATTTCATCTGTTAAAAGGAGTTCGTTTTTCTTTCATAGAACGATTAGAAATTTTATATATCGCTTACTATTTGATTGTATTTTCCACTACAATATATCCGTATTTATTTTTCAGTTTCGAATCTGTGACCATTTTATTTCAAAAAACCGTTCGCAATTGGGTGCTGGTTGGTTTTATGCTTTTAATAGTCGGCTTATTCGTTTTTCTAAATCCCGATGTGGATCAATATTTATTTATATATTCTCTTATGGATATCTTAAATATCATTTTCTTTATTCTATTACCAATCTTCTTTTTCGCTTACAGCATTGTTTTTACTTGGTTTACTAGGAGGAAACAGCTTTGATTCGAAAATGGATATGGATTGTAATCTGTTGTGTATGTTTAATTGGTTGTGGTCAGAGAATTCCTCTTGAAAAAGTTTCTTTAATCCTTTTAATCGGCTTAGATAGTACTTCTAATGGAAACATAAAAGTGGGCACAAGCATACCACTCTTTCATCATAAACAGCAAAGCAGTACTGTAGAGCATTGGGTTCAGGCGTCAACCATATATGATGGATTTAGCAAAATGGATACGAAATTAACAGGGTATGTGACATCATCCAAAGCTGAAGTTATTTTAATTGGGGATAAATTAGCACAAGAAGAAAATTGGATACAGGCGCTCGATTCCTCTTACCGTGATCCTTACGCTACCATTAATGCTAAAGTGGTGCTTGTTGATGGACCGGCAGAAGATATGTTTAAAGTTAATAGGCCTGATAAGCCATCACTTCCATCTTATATAAATGGTGTAATCGAGTCTTCAATTCAAAATAATCAATCCGTCTCTTCTACAATTCAACAATTAATGAGAGAAAAAAATGAACAGGGAATGACGCAAACTGTTCCCATTATCAAGAAAACAAATAATGAAATTGATACGGTAGGAATTGCATTTTTAAATCATCAAGGAAAGTACTTAACGAAGATTCCTAAAACCGATGTGAAGTTTTTCAACCTTATTAATAAGTCAAAAAATACAGGTCGGATGATACTACACCTTGTTCTTTCTCCAAAAAAATCTGATAAAAAGCCAAATGCGTCTGTTTTCGTACAAAATGCAAAGAGAAAAATTAGTGTTGATTTCCAAAAAGGTAAATTTATTTTTAATATAGATGTAAGTATGAATGTATCCTTAATTGAAAAAACCAACGGAAACTTAACTAAAACTCGTTTACATGGTAATAAGAATATAGGTAGATTGGAACATGAAATCCAGGAAGAGTTCAATAAAAAATTACAAGGCATGTTACAGGATATGCAGAGAAATAAAATAGATCCAATTGGTTTATCATTACACGCTAGAGCTTTTCAATATAAAGAATGGAAAAAGGTAAAAGAAGATTGGTTGCGCGCTTTTTCAAAAGCTAAAATACGTGTGAATACACACGTTAAAATAAAAGATACAGGAACAATTAGAAATTAAACTATCTAGATTATTTTTAGCCAAGAAACCTTCCCCCTCAATTTGTGTGAAGGTGCATAGCACCAATAAGTTAAGTGGAAGATGAATTCACCTTTCCTGTAGGGAAACATGTGTTTCTAGGGTATATATGGTTCTGGTGCAAAGTTTCTCAAGAGATAAACAGAGGCATGAATATATGAGGAAATATTATGAGGCTACTAGTAATTCCTGTAATTCATGATATACTGAAAAGGCGAAGTCTCCAAAGAGACTCCGCCTTTTCAACGTACAATGAACTTCAACAAAATGTTTTAGTTTTAACGAATTCCCCGAAATAATTCTCCTTCCTCAAGCGTGTGAAGGGCGTAGCCCAACGGTAGGTGGGAGATGAATTTCGGTTTGGCATAGCCAAAAGCTTTTGATAAACTAGCTATATGAAGTTCTTTGATAACTTGATATATGAGGTTGCAGGAAGAAGATAGAGTGCGAAAACCAAGCCATTCGGTTCCTGCGTAAAATATCAACCGTACCAAAAGAGCGTCCAAGCGTTGGACATCTAGGGATGGAACACCCCGAAGTAACGCTCAGGGAGACGAAAGGTTGCTTTCATCGTGGAACTGAAAAGCTCCCACTTCAAGCTTTGCTAAGTGGCGAGTAGTTCACAGCCATCGATTAAACTTCCTGATGTATATTTTCTTTATAATTTCAGTAACTAGAGCATATATTGTTAAAATTCCAAATAACCACGGGAAATAATACAACGGAAGTGGAGTTAAGCCAATTTGGGTACTTAACCTGGTAAATGGAAGGGAAATCCCTATAATCATAACTAAACCTGTAAGTATCAAAACAGGTCTAGCAGCCGTACTTTGTAGAAAAGGAATATGTTGAGTACGAATCATATGCACAATTAATAATTGTGTTAGTAACCCTACTACGAACCAACCCGTTTGAAATAAGGATTGCATTTCAGGAATATTTGCACCAAATATATTCCACATTACAATAAAAATGATTATATCAAAAACACTACTTACCGGCCCAATAAAAATGATAAAACGAAATAAATCTTTTGTATCCCAACTTCTTGGTTTCACTAAAAATTCATTGTCTACTTTATCCCATGGAATTGAAAGTTGGGATAGATTATATAGTAAGTTTTGACATAATATTTGAATTGGTAACATTGGAAGAAAAGGAAGAAATGCGCTAGCAATTAATAAACTTAATACATTTCCAAAATTTGAACTTGCTGTCATCTTAATATACTTCAGTATATTTCCAAACGTTGTCCGCCCTTCCACAATAGCATCTTCTAATACATGTAAATTCTTTTCTATAAGTATAATATCTGAACACTCTTTAACGATATCATCTGCTGTATGGATAGATACACCAACGTCAGACTGTTTTAAAGCAAACACATCGTTAATTCCATCCCCCATAAATCCAACTGTATGGCCATTCATTTGAAGTGCCTTAATAATACGAAATTTTTGACTAGGATTTAATTTTGCGAACACACTTGTTTTACTTGCAAGTTTTACTAATGCTTTATCAGGAAGACTATCAATTTCATAACCCAGTACTGGTTCTCCTATATACAAGCCCATTTTCCTACATACATTTCTTGTCACGGACTCATTATCGCCAGTTAAAATTTTCACTTGTACCCCTTTCTTTTGTAGAGTATGAAGTGCAGCCATAGCCGATTGTTTGGGTGGATTTGAAAAACCAACATATCCAACAAGTATCATATCTGATTCATCATCAATAGAGTAACTCCCCACTTTATCACTCTTTAACTGCTTATATGCAACTGCAACAACACGCATCCCCCGTTCCTGCCAGAGTTCAATTAAGTGTTTATTTTTACGTTGGATTTCATCTGTAATAGGAATTATCTTATTATTTTCTTTTATATAACTACAAATTGATATAACTTCTCTAACAGCACCTTTACATAGCATTATTCGTTCGTTAGCATTTGTTTCTACAACAACTGAAACTCGTCTTCGATTAAAATCAAATGGGCATTCATCTATTTGTGAGTATTGAGATATATTATATTCACTACTATCTCTTACATAACGCATAACCGATAGATCAATTTCATTTTTATATGCTGTATGAAAGTAGCCATTTAAATACGCTAATTTCAAAACCTCATCCGACTTCTCTCCATTAGTATCTGTATGGCATACCAGGTCCATTTTATCTTCTGTCAATGTGCCTGTTTTATCGGTACAGAGAATATCCATAGCTCCAAGATTATGGATAGAAGATAGTTGTTTTACAAGTACCTTCTTTTTACTCATATTAATAGAACCTTTAGCCAAATTAGCGGTCACAATCATTGGAAGCATCTCTGGAGTAAGTCCAATCGCTACAGCTAAAGCGAATAAAAATGCCTCATACCAATTCCCATTTATAAATCCATGTATTATCATAACAATAGGTGTCATGATAATCATAAATTTAATTAATAGCCAGCTAACTTTGCTTACCCCTTTATCGAATCTAGAATCAGATTTCTTGTTCAGTTTAAACTGATTCTTTGCTATTGAACCAAAGTAAGTATCTGTTCCAGTACCCACAACTATTGCTTTTGCGGTACCACTTATAATATGAGTTCCCATAAAACAGAGATTTTCCAATTCGATCAAATTTTGGATTTTTCTAATTTTACGTTTTTTGTACATATGGAAATACTGATTTGTTTTAACAATGGGTAATGCTTCCCCTGTTAGTGATGATTGATTTACAAGTAAATTTTCCGATGAGATGATTCGTACATCTGCAGGTACAATATTCCCGGCAGATAATTCTATAATATCCCCTGGTACAAGATTCTCAAGAGCAACTTGTACCTTTCCACTTTCTTCTAATACCGCCCTCTTATTTTCCTTATATAAAACATCTCCCCCCCTGAGAGCAGTTACCTTTCCATATACAAGATTTTTTAATTTTTCTATAGACTTCTGAGAACGAATTTCTTGTATGAACCGAATTAACACACTTACAGCCACCATAATCCCTACAATAATAGTACCCTTTATATCATTAGTAAGAAAAGATAACATCCCTAATATGATTAGAAGAGAAATAAACGGACTTCTAAAAGAATTAAATAATGTTATATACCATTTTATTCTTTTTTGATAAATCACTTTATTTTCCCCATATACTTCAAGCCGCTTAGTAGCTTCTTCCTGAGAAAGTCCATGAGACGATGTTTTAAAAAAAGCTAACGTCGACTCAACATCACTTTTTGCAATTTCACTTAGCATTTTATAATTTTTTCCTAGTACTTCCTGATTATAAAAAGATTTTTTTTTATTAGATCGCAACAACTTAACCTCCTACCCATTAAATAAAATCCCCCTGTTTTTTCAAAATATAATTTTAAAGCTATATTTTTATAATCACCCTGAATTTTTAATCAAATTTAGAAGTGCAATCGCACTTAAATAGTATTATTCTCACCGTAAAAAGTAATTTTTATTTATAGGTTTCCTCTTATTAGCAGCAAAAATTTTGAATATAATGTGGTCTGTCGCAAGTATAATAGTGTAGATGCTTTATTTATTATTTTTGAAGTTAGTTTTAACTATATAATGGATTATGAAGGCCCATAAAAATCCTAAAACAGCTCCTATTAATACATCCAGCGGATAATGTACTCCTACCCAGACCCTTGAAAAAGCAATTAAAAAAGCTAACAATAAAAATGCTTTCCCTAAACGTTTTTCATATAAGCATAAAGTTATAGCTATTGCGAAGGCACTTGTAGCATGATCACTAGGAAAAGAGGCATTAGCGGTATGCTCAACAAGTTGTTTTATATTCAACTGAGAAACAAATGGTCGTTCTCTATAAAAAAACAATCCAATAATTCTATTCAACACAAAAGCAAAACAGCATGCTATAATAGCTTGAATTACACAGGTTCTATTTTTATATTTTTTATTTAACCAAAGAATCATAAATAATAGTATGAACATATACTGAGCATATTCAGCAAAAAAGATCATTAAATAATCGATGTATACATTTCCTTTCACATGCTCATTTATATACCGAAATCCATTATAATCTAGATTGTTTATTAAATTTAACATTTCTCCTCCATAAGCAAATATATTATCTTTTTTTATTGAAAATTGAGATATTTATTAAAAGTCCCATTACTATTAAATTAGCCATTAAAGAGCTTCCACCATAACCAATAAATAGAAGGCGGGGTGCCTGTAAGAGAGAACATTCCCGTGACACCTCCTAAATTAACAATAGATTGAAGACCTATCATACTCCCGATTCCTATTGATATTAGACCTCCAAATTGACTTTTACACTCTTGAGCAATCTTAAAAGAGCGAAGTACTATAGTTAATAAACCAGTTAATATGATTAGTACCCCTATAATTCCAAGCTCCTCAGATACAATTGACATAATAAAATCAGTATGAGGCTCAGGTAAAAAACCTTCCTGTTGAATACTATTTCCATACCCACGTCCACTAACTCCACCAGATCCTATGGCAATAAATGAATTTACAAGTTGGTAACCATCCCCTTTTGCATCAAGAAATGGATTGAACACCGTTGTAATACGTGCCATTTGAACATCAGATAAACCAAACCTAAAAAGAAAGTATAAAGTCGGTACCCAAACAATTGAAGTAACAGTTATCCATTTCATTAAAATAGAAATGTTTATTCCAAAACATATAAACATACTTACCCCTATTCCTGAAATTAATAATGCAGATCCTAGATTGGGTTGTTTGTATATCAAAAAGAACGTAAACATTAAAAACAAAATAACTTTACCACTGCCTTACCAATATGATTTTTGCACCTCTTGACGCTTTGAAAAAAAAACTGCTAGTACAATAATCACACCCAGTTTAATAAATTCTGCAGGCTGTATTCCAAATATCCAAGATTGTGCATTATTAACAACTTTCCCTTTCCATAAAACTAAAAATAGTAATATAATACTTACAATTACAATACACACGGAAACGATGCGTTTTTTCCATATATGTAAAGGTAGTCCTATACAAATTATTAACCCTATTACTCCTAAAAAAGTTTATTTAATTGAGAGCGAAAAAAGAAATCACCACTATAACCATAATTTTTTACTGCAACAATTGAGCTAGCACTATACATCATCAAAATTCCAAATATAATTGTAACGATAAGCGAAAACACCAACGGATAATCCAGTAACTTGAATATTTTTTTCATTTCTATTCTCTCTTTCTCCATGCTTCCAAGAATCTTGTCTACAAACTTTACGGGAACGAAACTAGGTATAAAAACTTAGTATAAATTTTTTATAAGCCTAATAACATTTTTGCAATGGTAAAGTACAGAATTAACCCCGTCCCATCGACTAATGTCGTAATGAACGGACCTGAAATAACAGCTGGATCCAACTTTAACTTATTTAGAATCAAGGGTAATACAGATGAAACAATAGACGACCAAATAACAATGAATAATCCAGTTATAGCTACAACTTGTGCGACTTCTGTACCTACGCCTAAAGTGTACGCACGAATTAATGCCGCCACGGCTAATGTAAGCCCAAGTAAAATACCTACTAATGCTTCTTTTTTCATAACACGAAATATATCTTTAAATTTCACCTCATTTAGAGCTACAGCACGAACCAATGTAGTTACGACCTGTGTACCTGTATTTCCACCAGTTCCAATTAACAATGGAATAAAGAAAGCCAGTGCTACTACATGAGTCAAAGTTTCTTCATAATGTCGAAGTACAGAACCAGTATATGCTTCCGCTACAAACAGAAGTAATAACCAACCTATACGTTTACGGTATATTTGCCAAATAGAGGTTTCGAAATATGGCTTATCTAATGGGGTGCTCCCTCCTAATTTTTGAATATCTTCAGTTGCTTCTTCTTCGAAAACATCCATTGCATCATCAAAGGTTATGATACCTATCATCCGATTATCCATCGTTGTTACAGGTATAGCAGATAAATCATAATCCATTAGCTTTTGTACAGCTTCCTGTTGGTCTAGATCCACTGAAACTGAAATGACATCTGATGCCATTATTGATGATAAAGTCTTATCATCTGAAGCTAGCAATAATTCACGAATAGAAACAATTCCATTAAGCTGACCACGCGTATCAAGAACATAAATATACGAAATTGATTCTACCCCTGCCCCAATTTTTCTAATATGCGACAGCGTATCTTTCACTTTCCAATTTTCCCTGGCGGCAATATAGTCAATTGTCATCAGACTGCCCGCTGTTCCAGATTGAAAAGCCAGCAGACTTCTAATTCTTTGTTGAGATTCTTCAGACATAAGTTGTATCAGTTTTTTAGCCTGAAGTGCATGAATTGAAAGAATTACATCAACAAGGTCATCGATAGATTGCCTTGCTAATAGCTCTTCACCTTTATCCAAAGGCAAATTGGTACAAATATTATATTGCTCCTCTGGAGTAAGGTAACTAAGAATTTTCGCACCTTTTTCAGTAGGAAAATATTTCATTAAAGATATCTGATCTTTATGATGAAAATCTTTCATTTCCATTGCAATATCATAGGATTGATTTTTTATAAGCTCTCGCACTAAATGTATGTCTTGTGTCTTTAATAATTGTTGCAAACATTTTTTCATCGTAATTCCTCCTTAAGGACAATGGCACTTGTTATCATTTTCCCACTTCTGGGAAAACAAATTTCTTAATAAATATGGGATCAATATCATCAATCATTAATTTTCCCCCCTTTTATAAGAGATTTATTACAAATAAAATTTTGCATATAAAAAACCTCCCCTAGTGATTCAACTAAAGGAGGTTGATTTAAAAAAGACATAGCTAAATAAAGCTCATTCCCCCTAGTTGAGTTTTGGCACTATACAACGTAAAGGATGAATCTTTCATCACTTAGCTATCTTAAGAAGAGCCTTAATCCGACAATTCCTGTTCTACCCATTGGCATCTTTCGATATTTTTGGGCAATAGCCTGTGTTTGTATAGGAGCCTCACCTAACAGGTTATAAATATTTTAAATTTTTTATTCGTTTCGTGTTAAAGCATATCCACTATTTTTGAGCTTGTCAAGTAATAATAAAACTTATTTCTTCATTTTTTGATATCATACCATTCCCAACTCATAGATATAAACAGCTGTATACTGATTTATATTTATACAACGAACTTTACAATTTATGCGCTAAATTTTCTAAACTATAAACTATTAAATTAATTTTTTTTATTATTACACGTGTCCTGACGCTTTATAATTGAAGAATGGTGTAAAAATAAAATATTTAACGTATTATCCGAAAGAATGCTCCTTCCTCAAGCGTGTGAAGGGCGCTAGCCCAACGGTAGGTCGGAGATGAATGATTGCTTTCTTCGTGGAACTGAGAAGCTTCCACTTCAAGCATTGCTAAATGGCGAGTGGTTCACTGTATTTTATTTCAAACAAGATTTATACAAATGAAATGATTTATAGATTTCCTTATATAAATCTCTCGAAATATTTGAAATTTAAATATAAAAAAGTAGAAAGCATTCTTGCTAACAAAAATGCTTTCTGTTTTACACGATTTTTCTAGTATTTATTTATTTTTATTAAAAAAGATATAACTAGGGTCATAAAATAACCATTGATTATCACCAATACTTAACCATCCATTTTGTTCCTTATATACAGAATATGATTCATTTTTATTTAGTTTACGAATTACTTCATAAGTCGTCCCAGGTCCCTTGCGCAGATTTACACCAGAACCAGTTATGGTAACAACACCTATTGAATTATTGTTATCATTATTTAATACATGTAGCATTCTATTCAGAAAGGCAGCAGCTTCTCCGCGAGTGGCTGTACCTTTGGGCATAAATTCGTTTTTTTCATTTCCTTTTACAATCCCTAGTCCATAAACACGTTGTACAGCCTGTTTATCATACGCTAAGTTCTGATCAGTAAAAGGCAAGTCTACTAGCTTTCCAATAATATTTTTATACTGTAACGCTCGATCAATCATAATGACCACTTCATCACGCTTAATTGTGTCATTTGGAGCAAAAATATTATCTCCCCTACCACTAATGATTCCAGCTGCTGCTGCACGATTAATCCCATCTATTAATGAGGGGTGTGCCGTATTAAGATCAGTAAATTTTGAAGTGCCCTCAGGCAACTTTAAGGCTCTAGTAATAAATGTTGCAAATTCTGCTCGAGTAACAAGACGATCCGGCCAATATGAACCTTGTCCATCTCCTACCATAATCCCTTGCGATGCTAATTCACGAATATCTTTTTCATACCAACCACCGGTAATATCATCTTTATTGTTAGCGTTATAATAGTTTTTTGTACCAACTAAGAAATCATTCCAAGCATCTCTTTTAATCATTTTTGATGGACAAATTTTCCCGCTCCAATTTTGATGTTTAACCACATGATATTCATATTTCTAATAATTACACGCATTTTAGAGTAGCCTATAAAAAAAGAACTACAATGATAAAGAATAATTTACCTCTTGAATTTCAGAGTTTAACAAAATTTTATGCAGTGAATATGGGGAAATTATGTCCGTTATTTGAATTCAAATATTCATCTATAGTAATTATATATTCGAAATAAAATTAACTTATTCAAAACAGGTCTGTTTTCTCACGGACACCAATAAACAGCACGTTCCATCGGTGCCTGTTCCTGTTCATGTCCCTTTTCTTTTTTCTTTGATTCTACTATCTGTAGAATCATAGGAAAGGATGACTTATTTACGATTGAATTTATACCGGGTCTATTTAATTGATATGGTGAACCTCATTATAAAAACTAAAATAAATTACACTTCGCAGCAAAATCAATTCATAATAATTAATCAAGAGACGCTTATACAAATAGCTGCTGATCCCTTCATTCTCTTTTAAATTTCAATATAATAATTTTTGGTATAAAGATATTTCTATATTTAGAGTAAGACAGCACAATAAATTTGAGTATTTATATCATTTTATTTATTTCAAATAGTATTTCAAGTAAAATAAGGGATTTTTTTCATTTTTATTTTTCTGTATTTTCTAATTTCATATGTTATAATGAAAAAAACTTAAATTTCGACATTTTTCGTCAAAAAAGGAGAGTGCTCTATGAAACAATCGTTAACTTTTAAAGAAACAATCCCTATTGGACTTATGCTGTTTGCAATATTTTTCGGTGCAGGTAATATGATATTCCCTCCATTATTAGGATATTCATCTGGAACGAATATTTGGATATCGATTTCGGGATTTGTTGTGAGTAGTATTGGACTTCCATTACTAGCCATCGCTGCTATTTCCCTTTTTGGTGGAAATGTTAGTACCCTTGCTAGTAGGATTCACCCCGCCTGTGGTGTTATTATCCCTCTTATCATTTATTTAGCAATTGGCCCTTTTTTCGCCATTCCTCGTACAGGCACTGTTTCATATGAAATGGCAGTTGCCCCCTTTTTAAGTAACACCATGCAAAATCAATGGTATATATTACTCCTATACACATTTGCATATTTCGCTATAACGTATTATCTATCTTTAAATCCCTCTAAATTAGTAGATAGAATTGGAAAATATTTAACCCCGCTGTTACTAATCATGATTAGTATTATTATTGTTAAAGCAATTTCTTCACCAGTTGGATCTATTTCAACACCCTCTGATTCATATCAGGAAGCTCCTTTTTTCAAAGGATTTATTGAAGGGTTTTTAACAATGGATGCCCTTGCTGCTCTCGTATTTGGAATTATCGTAATTAACGCTATAAAAGAAAAAGGTGTTACAAATAAAAAATCCATTGCTAAATCTACTATAGTAGCAGGGCTTATAGCCGCACTTGGATTATCTATCATATATATATCACTTGCTTATATTGGAGCTACTTCTCAAACATTTGGCACATTTGAAAACGGAAGTGTGTTATTAACAAATTTAGTACAACATTTATTTGGGCAATATGGTCTTTCCTTATTAGGAATTACAATGTTATTCGCATGTTTAACTACATCTGTAGGACTCGTTTCAGCATGTGGGAGATTTTTCACAACACTATTTCCAAAGATTTCTTATAACAAAATCATTTTAATTATTTGCTTATTTAGCTTTGGAGTATCAAACCTTGGTTTGTCTATGCTAATTAAACTTTCCCTACCTATCCTAATTGTTATCTATCCTGTAGCAATTGTGCTAATTATCCTCGCTTTTTTTGATCGATTTATAAAAGATAAGCAGGCTGTCTATGTTGGATCAGTTTTAGGAGCATTACTGATTAGTATAGTACAAGGATTAGAAACAGCAGAACTTGCTAGTGACTCGTTGCTTACTTTCATGCAATACGTTCCTCTATATAACGAAGGAATGGGATGGATTTTAATAGCCTTACTTGGCAGTTTGATTGGTTTGATGATTTCAGGAAGAACTAAACAGTGTTCTACTACGTAAAATCATTAAGGCAATTGTAATCATTGGAACAATGTAACTCTAAAGGGGCGTCTGATTCGTGTACAAAAAGAAAATATATAAACGAAAATAGTATCGGGATTGGATTTTTCCTGGTAATAACATTATGTTAGCTTCTTTGAACTCCCCCCACTTAACACTCTTACGAGATGTTTGAAGTGGGGGATTCCTGCGAACACCGATGTATCCACCAGTTATCTTAGCAGGCTCTGCCCGTAGTTCCTACGGTAAGAACTGAAGTGTCTTGTACGTTGACTCATCACGCTTCCTACTTTAGCTTGGTTTTCGCAACTTCAGCAAGCGTGGGACGATGGAACGTTGAAGATTTTACGATTGCAACGATTTTTCTGCAACCAACCTCATTTCTTCAGTTTTCAAAGAGCAATCTGTACAAGTATATGCTAGCAAACATTTTGACTTACGCCATCCGACATTCATCTGCCACCTATCTGCTAGTGCTATCACACCTTCACACAAATTGAGGAGGAAGTCTTCTGGCGGAAAAAGATAAAAAGGAAAAGGACGTATTAGTTATGCACTGTATTCAAACAAATAACCTAGAACAGTTACTAGACCAAGTACAATCATATACAAAAAAAGGTAAACTGGCTACTTATATCCCAGAACTAAGAAATGCAAATCCAGATGATTTAGGGATTGCAATTTATCATAAAGAAACAGATTATATCCATGCCGGGAACTCCCAAACGCTTTTGACCCTTCAAAGTATTTCAAAAGTAATTACGCTTGCACTTGCACTTTTAGAGCGTGGCGAAGAGTATGTATTTTCTAAAGTTGGAATGGAGCCAACTGGTGACCCATTTAATTCTATTATTAAACTAGAAACAGCTAACCCTTCTAAACCACTCAATCCAATGATTAACGCAGGAGCACTAGCGATTACAAGTATATTAACAGGGGATAGTAATGACGAGAAGATGGAACGGATTCTTTCCTTTGTGCGTGATATTACGGTCAATCCTACAATTAATTACTCTTCAAAAGTAGCCGGCTCTGAATTAGAAACAGCTTACTTAAATCGTTCTCTTTGCTACTATATGAAACAAAATGACATTATCAATGGCGATGTAGAGGCGTTAATGGACTTATACACACGTCAATGTGCAATTGAGGTAAACTGCATTGATTTAGCACGGATTGGTTTGATTTTTGCAATGGATGGATATGATCCATATAGAAAAAAACAAATCGTTCCGGAACATATAACAAAAATTTGTAAAACATTTATGGTCACATGCGGCATGTACAACGAATCTGGTGAATTTGCAATTCGCGTCGGAATACCCGCCAAGAGTGGGGTTGCCGGTGGGATATTCGGATGCGTAAAAGGAGAAATGGGAATTGGTATTTTTGGACCCGCTTTAGATGCTAACGGAAATAGTATAGCTGGTTTTAAAATGCTAGAACTACTTTCCGCACAAGAAGGCTGGAGTATGTTTTAACGAATTCCCCGAAAGAATTCTCCTTCCTCAAGCGTTGGACATCTAGGGGTGGAACACCTCGAAGTAAAGCTCAGGGAGACGAAAGGTTACTTTCGTCGTGGAACTAAGAAGCTCCCTCTTCAAACTTTGCTAAGTGGTGAGTAGTTCACATTCATAAGTTATTATCTAACTGCTGGTGTTCACCATCCAATAAAACCAGTAACTACATCCAAAAAAGTGCCCCTAGATTTATCTAGGAGCACTTTTTTAGGAAATACTCTGCTCTCCATGCTTTACCTCACACCCAAAAATAAGGGAGCAGATTCTACTCTATAGGTTGACTGTGAATTTGTCGATTCATGGTAACCCAAGTGGTTGTAAACAATATCATTAATAGTATTACAATGATATATAATCCGGTTTGAGGTATCATGGTACCAATCATTACGCCCATCAATAAGAGGGTTGGAATTTGAATAGTCTTAAGTTTTTCTTTTGGAATCACTTTAGGGATGATTGGCTTTACATTCCATTATTAATACATTTTCGAACAGTTTTTATTTTCATACATCTAAAGAATCCACGATACCTCTATAAAAGTGAATTCATTACTCAAAAACCTCCCTAAACAACTCATGTACTGCTTTACCTTGATGAAAACGAATTTCCTCTACGTTTTCATGTAATACAATATTTCCGTCTTTTAAAAAGATTACCTCATCAAATGTATTTTCAATTGCTTCTATTAAATATTTTTTTACACCATAACACAAAAAAGACATGAGTCTATACTTCTCAATGACTCATGTCTTTTCTTTTTAAAGTTTATTCTACCGTTTTTATTAAAAGCAAATACTTCTACTTTGTGCTACTATATCGAAACACATACTTTATTTTATAAAAAGTATTATTTTAATTTTGTCAATTCCCAACATTGAGCATCTGTACCATTGTCTGGCCATTGTTGAATATTAGCACCATTGTTTTGTATACTACTCTTCAGATCAAGTAATTGGCCGCTATGCTTAGCTATCAATTTAAGCGTTCCATCCGAATTTTTTTCGATTTTCCATTTTTGATGATCTCCACCAATGTCTTCCCATTGTTCTACATTCGCACCATCACTGTTTGAAGCTCCGGACACAGTAAGCAATTTTCCACTATGAACTGCTTTGATTTTATAATACCCATCTGCCATCTTCTCTAGTTCCCATTTTTGATGATCTCCGCCGTTATAATCCCATTGTTGGACGTTTACACCATTATCCTTTGAGGCGCTAGATATATCTAATACTTTTTGACTTCCTTTATTTTTGATGATATAGACACCACTGTAGTCAATCCCTTCAATACCATCGCAACAAAGTATTTTTGCTTTTTGCAATGTATCTTGTTGCAATTTTTCGTCTAAAATTGTTTTTGTTAGTTTGTGGGTCAACTGTTCATTCTCATTGAGTAATTCTTCTGCACTCTGCTTCCCTTCGTTGAAGGCCCGAATTGCATCTTGTATTTTTAATTTTTCTGCTACGATTACTCCTGCAGCCGCTAACTCAGCTTCTCCAATACCTGTCACGATTTTCTTCTGTGCTTCTTTACAATTGCTTTCGTGAATAGCTGTCACTTCATTCGTCATTTCTACTTTACGATAAATTTGTCCATCAGGAATAAGCTTATATTTATAATCAACTTTTGCTTTGTTTGTCACTTTCTTAGGCACTGGGTTATCAATCAACACTTGGAAGGTGACTCTTGTCGTCGTCCCGGGCTCTACCGTACCAATATTCACGCCACTTTCTATATTGCCTGAGAGAGGGCGCCCATCTATCTGCAAACTGCCTGGAACCAACTTCGTTCCATTTGGAATTTGATCCTCAATTACGACATCGGTCAGTTGTGTATCACCTGTATTAGCAACTTCAATGGTATAGGTTATAATGTTACCTGCCTTGACATAAACTGACATGTCTTGCCGTTTCACTACCTCTACCTCTACTTTTCGAATGACCGTAATGGCTTCATTACTATCTGCTGTACCTGAAGAGACCGGTAAGCCTGGGGCACTTTGGAAATCATACACGACAGTAGCTTTATTCACCGCTCTATTGTCTGGTGGCACTTTTAATACTAAGGTTTGAAAGGTAACTTCCGTCGGGCCTTCGATAGATATGGAACCAATGTCTACTCCTTTTGTCGGATCTCCACCAGGTATAGGAACGCCATCGATCTGTAAGCTGTCTTCAACAAACTTTAATTCTGGTGGAAGAGTGTCTTTTAAAATAGTTTTTTGTGCTTCGGTCATTCCACTGTTTTCAATTAATAGAGTGTAAGTAAGGATTTCACCCACGATAGCTGCTTCTTTATCTACTTCTTTATTAATTTTGATTTCTGGACTATTCACATCAATTTGGACACCCAGACCTGTCACTATATAACCATCTGATTTCGAAGTCAGTTGAACTAATGCCTCCGTTTGTGAATTCTCCATAGCTGTAGAAGCGTCCACATTGGTAATATCCCAATTATAACGAACTGCTGGTCCGGCACTTCCTGGTATGACATTTACATTCCCATAGGTACCACTCGTATCTAGATTCCCTGCATCATCATTAATTTGTGAAGCAAAGAAGTTGTCAATCGGATTATTGGGACCTGAAATGGGCTTTAAAGAAGAGGCATCTTTTCCAAAAAGTAACTGATCTCCTGGAATCTTTGAATCTCCTTCCATTGCGGTTAGCAACAATCTTGCTTTGACATCACCAAGTTCAGGCGTAGAGAAGCCAGAAATTTTCTGGCTTACTGATCCCGTTTTCTCAATCGATGCAGTTCCGACATGAATGTTCATATTTCGAAGAGGCAGTGTAGGATCTTTATAAACCACAGATAAAGTCCATCCCCCCACGTTGTTCCCTTTATATCTTTGTACTGTCGCTGGTACACCACTGACAGTATAATTACCAGCCCCACCTGCATCTATAAAACTAGTAACATTGGCAGAGCGAACATAAAATATTTGGTTCGCCTGAGCTACTTGCTGACTCGTAGTCGGATCTGGCGTAATGAGGGTGCTCCCTTTTGGTGAGATTAACGTTATGGCCCGATCTATTTCACTCGTCACATCCCCGGTACTCGTTTTTGTTGATCCACCCCAAATTAGCTCTGCATATAATACTATGCTTCCCGTTGGTAAGCGAAGCTGTGCAGCAGAAGCATTTTCTTTCCAATCTAGTGTGGTACCTGCAGGATATCCTGGTACCTGCTTAGACAAATCTAATGTGATAAATGCACCAATATCTGTATAACTGATATTTATATTACTTAGACCCAGTGTGTTGCCAGTAAAAGTAACCGCCCCGTTAGTCGTGGTTGAATATCGCTGAATAAACGCCATGATTCTCACCCTTTCTCTATTTATCTATTCCTATCCCTACTTACAACCACAACATAGGTCTTTAACTTGATCTAACTTTTTCTTCAACTCTTTTTCCAGATTAGCAATTTGCTGAACTGCTTCCTTTGCACTCTTGTTAATTGCTAGCAAATCCGTCACTTTAATCCGGCCACCTCGGAATGAATTAATTGCTGCTTGAATCTTTTCGCCTTCCATGTAAAGAATCGTGGCTAGGCCTTTTTCCTCTTGTGCGATGGAATGAATGATTAAGTCACGTGACCATTCACAGGTTGTTCGTCCTGCTGGCACATTGGTTTGTACTTCGTTACTGACCGCATCTACATAACCACCTGAATACTGAGAGCCCATGTAAGCTTTATTCCTAATCACTCCACTAGGATGGGGTTTAATCACTTCAACTTTAAATGTAATGATGATAGGCCCTTCAATGGATAGTCTATCAAGTACAATCGTTTTCGTTGGATCTTCACCAGGTTTTGATTCACCGTCAATTTCCACACTATTCGGGACAAACTGCACCTCTTCTGATAGAAAATCCTTAAAATGACAATTAGTAACATCAATTAGACTATCATTGGAAATGGTAAACGTATATGTTAGAATATCTCCTACCACCGCATCAATTTTGTCTACTTCCTTTTCTATACTCACTTTCGGAAAATTAGACATGTGCCTCTCCCTTTCTTTTCTGTAATTCATACCTTATTAGTGATGAATCAGATTCCCTATTTTTCAAAAGCATCTGAGGAAAAGTAAGACATCCTCTTCTTCTCTACTTACAACCACTACATAAATCCTGAATCGTATTTCTCTTGTTCTGTAGTTCTTGTTTCAATGTAGATAATGTTTGAGAAACACTATTTTCACTCTGAATAATCAAATTCTGTTCATTTTTTGTAATCCTGCCACTATTAAAGGCTTGATTTGCCGTCTTTATTTTTTCTGCTTCTGCATCCAGTAACTCCTGAATGGCCTTCTCTTCCTGTTTAATTGAAAATTCAATGGTACTTTGATTGTTCTCACAGTTAGTAGGAGGACGCACAATCACTTTTGTCTCTGTTATATTACTGGCTGCTTCTCCTTTTTTGATAGGCGATCCAGAAGCACTTTCAAATTCATAATTTAAGGTGGCTTTATTTTTCACTAGCTCATCTGGAGGAATATTGATTACTTTCGCTTGAAATGTCACTTCAATCAGTTCTCCTGTTCCTACCATTCCTAGCTTAATCCCATTATTTACATTCACACTAGGTTGAGGCACACCATCCACAAAAACACTACCTGGAACAAACTTCAACTCTTTTGGAAGGATATCTTTCAAAAGAGTGTTTTGTGCGTCAACCGGATCCATATTTGTTACAAGAACGGTATAAGTCAAAATATCTTTTACTTTTGCCTCATTTTTGTTTACTTTTTTATTTATTTCCATCTTCAGACTATCCTCCATTAATCTATTCGCCTCAGTTTTCATATTTACATACCCCCGACTTTGAGACATATTTCATCACCCTTTCCATCATCGAATCAAATTATATATGGATGTTATGAGCAAAAATCACAAATTTCTTGGGTAACAGCGAGTTTATCTTTAAGCACTGATTCTAGTACGATTAGGCTGTCTAACATATCCTCCACACTTTCATTGACAGCGATGAGATCTTGGACTCCTATTTTCTTATCTCCAAACGCACGAGCAGCTACTTCAATTTTTTCTGCTTCTGCCCGCATAATCCTAGCAATGCTTTGTTCCGCCTCAGCAATCGTTTGGATAATCTGATTTTTCCCTTCTTCACAGGTAGGTGGCTCAATCACTTCAATCCCAGGTTTGTTACTAATACTCGTCGCTGTCGAAATAGGTAAATCTGGTCTACTCTGAAAATCAAAGATCATCGATGCTTGATTATGCACCACTTTATCATCAGGCTCTTTCATGATTTTCGCTTGATACGTGATGAGGACTGTTTCTCCTACATCCAAAGTACCAATGTTCACACCCTTAGCAATATCTTGTCCTGGCCATGCCGCACCTCTGATTCGTAAACTATCTGGTAAATATTCAAGTTCTGGATCTAAGTAGTCCTGAAAAATCACATTAGTCGCATCTACATAGCCATCATTTTTTACTTCCAAAGTGTAAGTTACTATTTCACCTACTACAGCTTGTTTTTTATCCCCCGACTTATTCATTTTTACGATTGGGCTATTGGCGTCAATCTGTACTCCATATCCACTCACCAAATAGGTATCTTGCGCCGTCGCAATACGGGCGATTGCCTCGGTTTGACTATGATGCAACGTGTGAGAAATATCTACATTCGTGATATCCCAACCCGATCGTACGCCAAATCCGTCTGATCCAAGAGGCTTATTGAGCGTTCCAGCAGTTCCACTAGTATCTAAATTTCCTAGATCATCGTTAATCTGCGACGCAAAAAAATTATTTCCAGGATTATTCGGCCCAGATATCACCGAAAGCGACGAACGATTGGGACCAAATTCAAAGCGATCGCCAGGAAGATTAGAGTTTCCTTCCAGTGCCGTAAGCATGACACGTCCCTGGATATCCCCACCTTCTGGGGTTTTAAAATTATAAATCAACTCATCCACTGGAGGATTAGACATAGAAATCACTTGAGACCCAACATAAATATTCATATTTCGAATTTTAAGTAATGGATGTTTATAAGCGACAGCCAACGTCCATCCCACTGTATTGGTAGAAGCTAGAAAAAAAGTACAATCTCTTACCGTTCCGGGAATACCACCTACTATATAAGTTCCAGCTCCACCTTTTTGTACAAATTCAGTTACATTCGCAGAGCGAACATAGAAAACTTGACCGCCAAAGACGGACTCTTCTCGTGCAGTGAAGGCATCTGGTGCGATGGATACAGTAGCAGCTGGGGTGGTAAAAGTAATCGAAGTATTGATAGCTGAACGAACATCAGTATATTGATCTTTAGTCGATCCACCCCAGATCAACTCGGCATACAATATTTCACTGTCTGCAGGGATTCTCAGCATAGCCAAAGAGGAATTTTCTTGCCAGTTCATTGTACTTCCAGCTGGATAGCCTGACACTTGTTTAGAACTATCTGTTGTCAAAAAAGCCCCGATATCTGTACTTCCATCTGCATAACCTAATGTATTTCCTGTGAATGTAATCGCACCATTGGTTGTTTGGGTGAAACGATGAATAAATGGCATATTCTTCCCCCTTTTCAATCTAAATAAAGCTATAAATTCTTGTGCTTCTTTCTCATTAATCTACTAACAACAAATCTGCTTAGCAATTTCTAATTTATCTTTTAATAATTTCTCCAACTGTGTAGCTTTTTGGACTACTTTTTCGACACTCTGATTAATCCTAGCAAGTTCTTGGGCAGAGATTCTTCCTTCTTCAAATGCCTTTACCGCTTCTTGTACCTTTACACTTTCTGCTTGAAGGATTTTCATCAAACCGAGCTCTTGTTGTGCTACTGATTCAAAAATCTGATTTTGTGCTTTTTGACAATCGGTCTCCAACCACGCCGTAATTAGGTTACTTGTTACTATTTCCTCACGCACATTGCTACCTGGTTTCAGCTGAAATTGATAAATTGCCTCTGCTTGGTTATCTACTTTCACTGGCAACGGACTTTGTAACGCTACTTGAAATGTAATCACAGCTGTTTGGTCAGGAATTAATGTACCAAGAGGAATTCCTGTTGTTAAATCATCAAGCACCGGTGCACCATTTACTTTTAAACTCCCTGGAACGAGTACCGTTCCTGTAGGTATGACATCTTTAATAGAAAGTGCATTTACTGAAGTATCTCCATTATTGGTAATATCGAGCGTGTAGGTGATAATACCTCCCCTTTTATCGTAAACCGAACGATCTTCACTT
The DNA here is from genome assembly GCF_038007445.1 of Bacillus sp. FSL P2-0099. Classification (NCBI taxonomy): domain Bacteria; kingdom Bacillati; phylum Bacillota; class Bacilli; order Caryophanales; family Bacillaceae; genus Bacillus; species Bacillus sp. FSL P2-0099. The sequence continues at coordinate 2,476,137 of NZ_JBBOXE010000001.1, read as the reverse complement.
TTCACGAGATCGACTTGTACATGCTTAATGATAGTATTTACTTCATTTGAGCTACTAGATCCTGATGTGAGAGGTAAACCCGCTGCACTTTGGAACTCGTAATCCAGCTCACCCGTATTAGTCACCTTTCCATCTGTAGGGACTGCAATCACTTTCACTTTAAATATGATCTCGACTGGTCCTTCTATGCTTACAGATCCGATATTGACTCCTTTAGCTGGATTTTCTCCGGGTTTGGCTTGCCCATCGATAGTTAAGCTGTTCTGCACAAATTCTAACTCATCTGGAAGAATATCTTTAAAAATGGAATTCTGTGCTTCTACTAGTCCACTATTTTCTACTAAAATTGTGTAAGTTAACTCGTCTCCGACTATTGCTATATCTTTATCCACTTGTTTGTCTATCTTAAGTTCCGGACTATTCACATCAATTTGAATCCCTAATCCAGAAAGGATGAATCCATCCATATCTGTTTTGAACCGAGCAATCGCTTCAGTTTGTGAGATTTCCATGGCGTTTGAAATATCCACATTCGTAATATCCCAGCCATAGCGCTGTGTAGACTGTTTTTGCCCTGGGGTTACATTACTATTTCCCGCTGTCCCACTAGTATCTAAATTTCCACCATCATCATTAATCTGTGAAGCGAAAAAGTTATCCACTAAGTTATTCGGTCCAGAAATGGCTTGTAATTGGCCTGGGGATGGACCAAATAAAAATTGGTCCTTAGAAATGAAACTATCGCCTTCGATAGCATTCAATAAAGCTCTTGCCTGAAACGGTTTGGATTCAGGTGTCCCAAAACCTTTAATTTTTTGATCCACTACATTCCCTCTTTCAACAGATGCCACACCAACATATAAGTTCATATTTCGTGAAGGTAAAGAAGGATTTTTATATATAACAGCAAGCGTCCATCCTGCTGCATTACTTTTACTTGGCCGTTGGATTGTGGCTGGTACCCCACTTACAGTATAAGAACCTGCCCCACTCGCCTTTATTAGTTTAGTAACATCAGCTGTACGAATATAAAATGTGTGATTTTCATGCACTACTACTTGGGCCGTTGTAGCATCAGGAGATATTGTTTGTATTGAACCTTGTGGGTTAGTTAAGGAAATGGGAACGTTAATATCTCCTGTAACATCCACTGCATTAAATTTTGAGGTACCTCCCCAAATCAACTCTGCATACAGCACTTCACTAGCTACAGGAAATTTCAGAAATGCTTGAGAAGCATTCAATTTCCAATTCAATGTACTACCTATTGGATAACTTGGGACTTGTTGGGTAAGATCCAACGTAATGAATGCTCCAATGTCATTATAGCTAGGATTATTCGAACCAAATCCTAGCGTATTACCTGTAAACGTCATCGCACCATTTGTAGTCGTTGTATAACGCTGAACTATTGACATTCTCTTCGTCCTTTCTATAACAACTAGAATAATAACTATTATTTTATTTTTTAATAAAACTTAAGGGGGGATTTTAATTCATATATTTGCCTCCTATGTAAATATTTGATAACACAAATTATATTTCACTCACTGAAAAACTATATCTATAATTAAATGTTCTTTCTATTTATCATTATTTATCTGATTTTTCAGGTAAATGTATTTCAAATCCAGTTCTGCTGTGAAAATCATTTAATAGGAATACCACCACATCTCTATTAGGCTAATAATAAAAAAATGATATCATTCAAATTTTTCAGTTAACAATTATAAAGATTTTGATATTTGGACAGATTGTAACTCCTAGCATTTATCGTTTGAAGGTTGAAACAAAACATACTGATGATAAAATAGGAATATTTTACACTGATCCAATCGAATTGAAGAATAGGGATTGGTGGAACAATACAGACAAAAAAGCAACTAATTGAAATTGGTCGCTTTTTTGTCTTCTATTTACTTGGCCTCTTATAGGGAACAGCCGAGATACGTGTAAAAATAGGTCATAGACTTACTTTTATGGTTCTGGTGCAAAAACTATATGACTTATGTAACTAATCTCTGAAACTTGGACATACTGATACTAGTACTCTAAAAAAGGACGTGATTAGTATGGAAAAGCAAAACCTATTCAAGTGGAAACAGATTATTCAGTATTTTCTTTAGGGGATTGAACAGGCATGCACGATTGCCCAAACTGTTCAATTGAACAAAACATTGGAGGAATGGCCTGGTGAAACCCCGGGCGGTGTGCTACGCAATATTGCATCTCACAACTCCTACCATTTAGGAGAAATTGTGCTGATTCGCAGATTATTTAGCGCTTGGCCACCGCCAGCATTTCGGAAAAAAACCATGCTAAGAGCATGCAAGGTTTTATACAGTTTTTCGGCTAATCCAGTAACAAACAAGAACCCTAAAACCGCGCCAGGATAGGAATGTATAAAAAAATGCATAGATCCGTAGAACAAAAAAAGGAGGTTCCCTTGTGAAAGTAGGGATCCACCTTTTTCTTTCTACCCATAATAGGACTTTATGTTAACTTCTATGAATACAATATACATCCATCTCATAAGAAAAACCGCTAGGAAAACATCTTGACGGTCCTTTTGTGTATAAATCCCATGAGGAGTGATAGATATGATCCGGCACTCGTAACCATGTATAGATCGGTATGTTTTCGTTTTCCAAGCAGGTCAAACATATATAATTCACTGTCTGTTTAGACTTGCGTAATGGCTAAATTCCTTATTGATTATTTTATCGTGAGCTGGCGCTACTTGTGGACCTACCGAGTTGATGCACGTTACCAGAATATGCTTCCCGTCTAGAGATCCGACGGCTCTCGATTCATATCCGAAAGTACCTCCGGCATGCCCCCAGTAAGATTGCCCGTCCGCTGTTTTAAATTCATAAATCCCTAGTCCGACTTTACCAAAAGGTCCATCTACTGTTGTGTGCATCTGGTCCATCATCTCTTGAGTCAGAAGCTTCCCGCCCAACAACGCACTGAAGAAGGTAGTCAAATCATTAACTGTTGAGACTATATCTCCCGCCGCATTTGCCCATGATTGATTCATTTCTGTTAAATCATACAAATGACCCGATCTATCCATATTATATCCTGTGGCATGCTTACCCGGAATTTCGTGACTATTTCCCATCACAAATGTCCCTTTCATTCCAAGCGGTATGATAAACCGTTTCCTGATCTGCTCCGCATACGTTTCTCCTGTTACCTTTTGAATAATTTGACCGGCTAGTACAGTATTCATATTGGAATAATTCCAGCCCTTCCCTGGTGCAAATACAGGTGGCTTTGAAAGTCCAAGGTCGATAAGCTCATCGACGGAATAGTAACGGTATGGATTTTGAGGCAAAGTAATATCTCGGAAATCCAAATCTGTATAGCTAGCAAGCCCACTTGTATGATTCAATAACTGACGGATCGTAATTTTGTTGCCATCATACCCTTCACCTTTTATGACACCTGGCAGCCATTTTTCAATCGAATCATCCAGATTCAATTTTTTCTCGTCAGCCAACTGTAATACAACGGACGCTGTGAAAGTCTTTGAAATACTTCCAATCCGGAATGAAAAATTGGACTCCACCGTGTGTGGTACTTCATAACTGGCTGTACCTGTAGCGTAAGACCAGCGTTTCCCGTTCTGTAACCCGCCAGCTATGACACTTGGGACTCCTTTGATGGTTACCACCTCATCAATGACGCGTTTGACTTCATCCCGATGCTTGCTTTTCTTTTCCTTCTCTGTCTCCACTTGTACCGCGCCTTCAATCTGTACCGGGTTTACAGACCCATAAGCAGAAAATACCAGTGTACTCGCCGATATAGCTGTTAATGCAAGTACAGCTCCTTTTTGAATCTTGAGTAATTTCATAACGTATCGCTCCTATTATTTTGGAATGTTGTGTTGCTTTACATCCTCACCTTATCCCCAAAATTGTTAAATCGGATAGTGATGAAACCGCCAAACTTTTGTTGACACTCGGAATTGGACTTGTCACATATACCATATGACAAACTGTCAAATATCTCATGTGACGTGCTTGTTACAGTAAATTCTAACTGTTTACCCTCTTTTTCGCTTGACGGATCAGAAGTTTATGGTGCATGATAGGTTTGATTTATTCAGAATTTATTTTAAAAAATACAAGTAGGTGTGCATAATCCGTGTTCTCTATAATAAAAAAACGGTTCTGGTATGATTGGATATTTGTGGCCATACGAACGCTTTGGATGGTCATTATCATAAGCGCTAGTTTTATCAAACCGTCATTAATCGATGCTTCTTTTTGGGTCTTATTTTCTTTTGCTTTCGTCGTTTATCTCGTTCCATTAATCGCCTGGTGTAGAAATGCAGATTGGTATCTTGCAGTCGACGTCATGGCAGCGGGGGGTTTTCATCTTTATTTAGCCTATACAGCACCGGAGTTACTTTGGTCTTTCGTTTTACTTGTGATGAATATCGGCTTGGCCAGCAATCGAAGAACCTATGTATGGACAGGTATCCTCTGTGGAATCATATTGCCGGCATTGAACGGTTGGATCGCTGGTCGTCTCCCGTATGAATTTATCGTTAGCAACGGTTTTGGATTCGCCATCGGCTTCACGTTTAATATATTAATTCAGTCCCATAAGCAAGCCCTAATTATTCATGAGCAAAAGCTATTGCTGGAGCAGCATATTGAGCGGATTGAGGAACTTACGCTGATGGAGGAGCGCAGCCGGCTGTCACATGAGCTGCATGACACGATTGGCCATACGCTTACCTCACTCATCGTCGGCGTCGAATCGCTGCGATCGTCCGTACCGAATTCACAGATAGAGAGGATCGATTCGCTTGTCGGAATCGCCCAACACAGTCTGGTTGATATCCGAAAACATCTGCATCAGCTCTCTCATACTCCATTGAACCATTCGTTAAGTGCATCTCTACGGCAATTTACCGAAGATTTTATGAAGTCAACAGGTATAATGGTCAAATTCCATGTGATTGGCAGCGAGACTCTCGTTATGCAAAAAATAAACTTTTGTCTATATCGTTGCCTTCAAGAGTCTCTGAACAACGCAGTTCGGCACGGTTCGGCGAGCTTGATATCCGTTCAGTTGTATTTCGAGAGTCAGCATCTCAGGTTACAGATCGAAGATAACGGCATCGGAATGGAAGAAATCCAATTTGGATTTGAACTTAATGGGATGAAGGAACGACTTAAGCTATTTCACGGCACGGTGTCCGTGCATTCCGAGCCAGAACAAGGAACTTTCGTCATATGTAATATTCCGTTGCAGACAGAGCCTGCACATGATACAATCCGCCTGCTGCTCGTTAACGACCAGGTGATCATTACCGACAGTTTGAAGCAAATTTTGGATCAGCATACTGATTTTAACGTAGTTGGTACAGCCAGGGACGGTGGCGAAGCATTAGAACATTGTGAGCGGTCCCAACCGGATATCGTGCTAATGGATATTAGTATGCAGGGAATGAGCGGGATTGAAACTTTACTTGAGATGAAACAACGATGGCCTGATATGAAGGTTGTGTTCATGACAACGTTTGAGGATTCCTTGCAGGCAGCAACTGCATTGGAGCACGGGGCGGAGGGCTACATGCTGAAGTCGATTCATCCGCGAGAGATGAAGGAAGCCTTGAAACTAATTTATAACGGAGGAATCTGGATCGATCAATCGGTCGCTACGCGAATTTTCGAAGAGATGAAAAGTCAACGCGAGCAATTGGAGAAGATCGGTTCAAGTCAGGAAAACTTCCCGTACGGGCTTACGAAACGTGAAATGGAGATTCTGGAGCATCTGTCAGGTGGACTGCGTTATAAGTCGATCGCCGCCAAATTATTTTTATCGGAGGGAACGATCCGCAATTATTGCTCGACTCTCTACTCTAAGCTCAGCGTCAACAACCGCGAAGAAGCAATAAAAAGGGCCCGAAAGGAAAATATTGTGTAGATGGCCCAAAAAATAGTAATCATTTTTCCGTATTCGGGGCACGGCAACGATTACTATTTTTTGGGCCACTCATTATTTTAAGTAACAGAATTAGAGTTCCGTTAACTTTTGGAATGAATTTAACAAAATTTGTTTACAGAACACCTGTAAATATTGCTGGAAAATAAGTGGACGGAATACATTTAAAGAAAATCTTCTTGAAAACTTCAAATTTAATTACCTTAAAGTCATTGTTTTATCATACCTTTCAAAGTTTTTTACAAGTGGTCCGAAAAAGAACGAATCGTTGTTATCCCCCATGCCCATCAACCCCCCAAAAAAACAAATACTCTAAAACGAGAAAATTGGCATCTTTAGGTGAAAATGTACAATTTTTTTGTTTTTGGGGCGTTATAAAATTCTTAAGTTGATGGGCATGTGGTGCTACCCCATCGCTATCAAGCTAAGCTTATGCAAAGTCAATTTTAGGCGAGATTGTTTCTTTTTTCTAAAGGGCAAGTGTAGTTGATTGAAAGATTTGCATACGAAATAAACCCTAACGAGTTTCACTTTTTTGAATTAAGCGGCTTGATTATCTGACATGGTACAATTGTAAATGACACCTAGTATATCAAAGACCGTTTTTTTCTCATATCGATGAGATTTCCGCCCGTTTTGCTGTAGGAGTTTGAACAAGCGAAGTAACACCTTTGATAGCTCTTGGGCGTTTTTTTGTATAGTTTGGAATAAAAGAAGAAAATAATCTTTAATCATATATATGGCTTTATACTCACTAAGCTCTCTTTTTTTCTTCATGAGGAGCAATTGGCGCATTTGAAACATGATAGAAAAACAGAGTAGAATGGCAATCAATTGAACATATAAATGGCACTCCAATCGTTCTGGTTTTATCTTTTTACAATGATGAATTTGAAAGAATGACTTCCACGTTTTAAATAAAATTTCGATTTGCCAACGCAAAGAATACCAGTCATGTACCTGTCCCATTGGGACAATATCTGTAGGGGGTGTTTGTCATATATACATTGATGCCACTGAGTCGTTTACTACGTGGAGAATACTTCATTCCTTTCTTTTTTTCTCTTACAGCTTGATCTTGTAATCGTTTTTGTTGTTGTTCTTTTGTTAACCGATGAACAATTACACGAGTTGGTACTTTATCAGTCATTCCTACATAAGCGTCGGATATTTCACATGTTTGTCCTGGTTGAAGAGAGTTCATTAAGACCTCCAGATCTATCTGTATATACTCTGTACCTTTCTTGATCCTTCCATCTTGAAAATAATCAGGGGTGGGATTTTTTTAATAAATACGTGTATTTGATTTAATACGAGAGATATAGTAAGCCTTTTTATCTTGTATATGTTGAAGATCTTTCAAGTGAAAATAACCTAAATCTCGAATACATAAATCATTCGCTTTCACAGTCGGGACACACAGAGAACCATAGGTTCGATCATGTTGTTTACCTGGACCTGTATGGATATGTAGGAACTGTCCACTTAATAGATCATATTCAAGCTGAATCTTCAACCCTGCTGTATGACTGCATCCTCCTGCACCTGGATAAACAGATGAAAATACATCGGGAATTTGAAACGCAGTTGAATCTAGGTTACGAATACGCTTGAACATAGAAGTGTATGGAGAAGAGGGCAGCTTAGTTGAAAATAACTTTTGGTTGAGAAGTTCGGCTAACACTTGTTGTAGAAATTGCACAGCTGTGGCATTAAATCGTTGATTCAGTCCTTCAGGACTGATGAGCACTTCCGTTGACGCTTCTAAACAGCTACATAACTGAGCTAAAGAGGTTTTAGCAACATTTTGACTAATCCATACACATAAAGCTACTAAATCTTGTGCTTGATACTTACTGGTTCGTTGTACAAAACCAACATCTCTAGCAAGATTTCGTAAGAAATTTGGAGATAAGAAATTTTGAATTTCTTGAGCAAATAGTTGTAATTCATCTGATACAGAAATAGACATACAAAAACGCCATCCTCTCGTTTTGAACTTATACCGAAAGAATAGCGTTTTTCCCCACTTTTAAATAGTCTATTAAGAGTTGTTTCTTGAAACGAATATATGACTTATTTGGTAAACGATAGGATATAAGAAAACCAGAAAAATTAACGGTTTATTATGCATATGGCTAAAATTCCATGTTCCTTCTGATAAAAATAAAGTACCTAAAGTTAATACATACATTACAAAACAACAAATTGATAAGCTTTTCTGTCTGATATGTAAAAACATTTCATCAATAAAATTTTCGCCCTCTTTTTTACCTTTCAAAATTCTCTTCATAAATAATGATTGCAAAATGATTGTTGCTACAAATAACGAGGTTATAGAAACCTGTTGTTTCTCATACCATTCAAAAGCAAGTAACCCCATAATCACAATGTATAAACAAGTAAATAAGATATTAATTCCATTTTTCATTTGCCTCTACTCCATATCTAGATTTTATAAATAAATAATTGATCAACCGTTACACCAAGGGATTTAGCTAAATTAAAAGCAAGTTCCAATGTAGGATCATATTTGTTATTCTCAATCGCATTAATCGTTTGTCTTGAAACATGACATAATTTAGCTAAATCGTCTTGGGAAAGCTTTTTCTCTTTACGTAAAATACGAATTATGTTCTCCATTTTTATGAACATCACCCCTGATTTTGTCAAAAACTTTTTACATTCTTAGTTTATATAATTCTGTTATAAATGTCAAAAGTTTTTTACATTTATAAAAATAAACGATACTCCTCCTACATCTTAGATAGAAAGAATACCGTTTTTTCGTTTTGGAGGTACTTTAAAATATTAGCTTGATAGCGATGTGGTGCTACCCCTAAAAGTAAATTATATAACAGATATAAGATATACATAAGAAATAGAGTCCCTTATTATTAGGACTCTATTTTTATGATTGCTCATGTATTCTTTCATGAGATTCACACTTCCATTAGCAATTGTTTAAGTTTTTAGGAAGCCTGTTTTTTATAAGAACGAATTTTTTTATAGCGACCATGTTTTACAACATGACGAACGTCTAATTCTTTATAACCCTTATTTTGGATAGTTTCTGAAACATCTACGATAATTGTGTTAGTTAAAATATTTACTACATAACCATTTAATTTTAAAGAAGGATTCTTACGATTTGAAAATTGTACATAGTCACCAATTTTTATTGTTGGAACTGAAATCCTAATTCATCAATTTTACGATTTATACCAGTAGTTTTCATTTTTATTCTTCCTTAAATAATCCAATCAATGCTTTTTTGCTGTGGTTTAAAATTCAACTTAACAGTGGATTATACATTACGGAAAAGATAATTACCTTAAAATCACAATCTCGGCGACTATCAATATACAACCCCCTTTTTTATATAAATCCCAAATAAAACAAAACCACTCACGAGGCACAGCGAGTGGTTTTGCTCTTTACGTAAAGAAATTAATTATATCTCGCAACTTATACATCAATGAAAAGCAATGATAGCTTAACAAACTTCAAAATTGAATTTACTAGTGTTTTTTCACGAGAACGGGAAATCTTATAATTAAGTTCTTATATTTTCCAATAACTATTTCCCCTCATCTCTTCGGTCTCGAATCTTTTGTAAATAATCAAATATACAACTACATATCATTATAAACAACACTGCTCAAATAATCCAAACCCATAATTTCTTTAATCAGATAGAAAGCTAGGGGAAGTACATTTAAATTTTATGCAATTGTAAGTAATTGCAGTAATTCATTGTACGTTGAAAAAGCAACGCTTACAAAAGAACCTTTAATAGTCTAAAATAATTTTTATCGAACATTAATTTCACCATTCGTTTGAATTACATATTTATACCAATGAAACGAATCTTTTTTGTATCGTTTCATGGATCCATTACCTTCATTATCACGATCCACATAAATCATCCCATAGCGTTTTTTCATTTCGCCTGTAGTAAATGAGACAATATCTATAATTCCCCAAGGTGTATAACCAATTAAATCGACACCATCGTAGGTTACTGCTTTTTCTAATGCTTCAATATGTGATTTTAAATATTCTATTCTCTTCTGGTCATGGATTGCCCCATCTTTTTCTAGAATATCCGCATCTCCAAATCCATTCTCTACGATAAATAATGGAATTTGATATCTGTCATACAATCGATTTAATGTATATCTTAATCCAGTTGGATCAATTGCCCATCCCCAATCAGTAGATTTAATATATGGATTTTCCACACTTTTAGCTAAACCACCGTTTACAATATCTTTTGCACTACTAATTTCCACATCATTTTTTACTGTCGTGGACATATAATAACTAAATCCTAGGTAATCTACTGTACCATTTTTTAATGTCTCTTCATCACCTTCTTCGAAATTAATAACGTACCCTTCCCTTTCAAATTCTTTCAACGCATATTTAGGATAGTAACCACGAATTTGAACATCAGGGAAGAAGTATTTTAGTCTTAGTGATTCTTCGGCTAGCATAACATCTTCCGGGTTTGATGAATAAGGGTAAATAGGTATATACGAAATCATTGCCCCAATTTGGAAATCAGAATTAATTTCTTTTCCTTTTGCTACAGCTAATGCACTTGCAATTAATTCATGATGTCCTACTTGATACATTACTTCTTTAGCATTTTCTCCTTCTTTTACAACCACTCCTGAGTTTGTCCATAAAAATAGAGGGTTATTTACATCCATTTGGTTATTGATTTCATTAAAAGTCATCCAGTATTTCACTTTATTTTTATATCGTTTAAAACAAACTTCAGCAAATTTTACAAAGAAGTCTATTACTTTTCGGTTTCTAAATCCACCATATTCTTTGGCTAGATGCAATGGCATTTCAAAATGAGATAATGTGATGATAGGCTCAATACCATATTTAAGTAATTCATCAAATACATTATCATAGAATTGTAGTCCTTCTTCGTTAGGCTCTGTTTCATCACCATTTGGAAAGATTCTGCTCCATCCGATAGAAGTTCTTAAACACTTTAATCCCATTTCACCAAATAAAGCGATATCTTCTTTATATCTATGATAAAAATCAATTGCTTCATGGTTAGGATAAAACGTATTAGGTTCAACTGTATCTGTTATTTGTCTTGGCACTCCATGTTCACCTGCAGTTAGTACATCAACTACACTAGGTCCTTTATTCCCTTGATTCCATCCACCTTCGAATTGGTGGGCAGCTAAAGCACCACCCCATAAGAATTTCTTTGGCATTGTTTTCATTGTTTATTCCTCCTTATTTTACTACTGTAAATAATTTCTGATATAGTTTGGTTTCAGAAATATCTTCTACAATAATTTCTTTATAAGTATTCAAATTTGTTATGATAATAGGTGTAATTGTTTTTAACCCATGTGTTTGAATTAATTCTTTATCAAATTCAATTAATAAATCCCCTTTTTTGATTTTTCTACCATCTTCTACATGTATAGTGAAAGGCTTTCCAGCTAATTTAACTGTATCTAAACCAATATGTACAAGCAATTCAATATCAGATTCTGAGCGTAACCCAATCGCATGTTTGGTAGGTGCAATCATGACAACTGCTCCATCAAATGGGGCATATAATTTATGATCTGACGGATCTACAGCTAAACCTGTCCCCATAGCACCTGAGCTAAATACTTCATCAGGTACTTTTGAAAGTGTGATAACATTACCACTAAATGGAGCACCGATTGTTTCTTCATTATTCTGTTGGATATTTGTCTCGCGTTCTTGTTTTGCTGTTAAGTTTTCACCTTCTATTTTTTCTGCTGTATCTTCACCGAATCCAAATATTTGAACTAAAATGATAGGTAAAATAATCGCAACCCCAGAACCTAATAAAATTCCCCAGATAGACATTGGGTAGTCAGCATTTATACCATTTACAATCGTTAATGGACCTGGTAACCCCGCATAGGCAAAGTAGTATGGATTAAAAAAGCTAGCTGTAATTGCACCTATAGTGCCTGAAATACATCCGAATATAAATGGCTTTTTAAATCTTAAATTCACGCCATAAATAGATGGTTCTGTAATACCAAAAAGTCCAGTAATACCCGCTGAAACTCCAACTTTGCGCACTTCTTGACTTTTCCCTTTTAAAACAACACCCAGTACGGCACCAACTTGTGCAACCACTGCAATTGTTTGATAGGCTTGGAATGAATCTCTACCATACAAATCAAAATTTGCTAACACCATAGGAGTAGTCCCCCAATGAATACCGAAAATAACTATTACTTGCCAGAACCCTCCTATAATAGCTCCAGCTAATGCGGGTACATTTTCCGCTAAGAAATTATAACCATTTGCAATTCCTGTTGCTCCCATTGTTGTAAGAGGTCCAATCAGCAACAATGTAAGCGGAACCATTATTACCATACATAAAAGCGGTACAAATAACGGCCTAATTACCTCATTGATTCGCTTATTTAAAAATCTTTCAAGATAGGACAAAGTCCACACTAAAAATAGTGGTGGTAACACTGAAGATGTATACACTGTTTCAGTTAAGGAAATACCTAAAAAAGTAATACAATTTGCGCCGCCATTTCTGTCCATAAGGGACTTACTAATGCAGCACAACACGCCACTGCTATGTACATGTTTGTTTTAAAGTGCTTTGATGCTGTAATTGCGATAAAAATCGGTAAAAAAGTAAATGGCGCCCAAGAAATAAAGTTTAGAACTTGATAAGTTCCAGTTTCTACAAAGTTATCAGAGAGTAATTTTATTAATATTAGTAAACCTTGTAAAATGCCAGCTGCGGCTAAAATATAAACAAATGGGGCAAAAACCGCTGAAATGGTTGCGATTATACGGTTTAACACTATTCTTTTTTCTGCTTTTGTTTCACTAGGAATATCGGTGTTTATTAAACCTGCAAATTCTTCATAGACTTCTCCTACATGTTGCCCAATAATAACTTGAAATTGCCCACCATTTTCTACAGCCGCAATAATCCCGGGTAAACTTGCAACTTTTTCTTTGGCTTTTGGATTAGATCTCTTAAGTACCAACCTAAGCCTTGTAGCACATCGTGTAGCATTAATAACATTCGTTTCTCCGCCGACAGCTTCTAAAATATCCTTTGCAAGTTTAGGATAATCTCTAATTTTTTTTGACAATCTAACTCCCTATCTTTTTTTATTTGTGGATTTTTGATACAAAAAGAATCCTTATCATAAGGGAGTACGGCAACAAAACGCGAATTTCGTATATTATCAAGACCTAAATTAATAAATGCTTAAAATTAAAAGGCCTACACATATTAGATATTACTAATATGTGTAGGCCAGCATTGTTTTGTCTATGTTCTCTTTATAGTAACTAGTCCCTCTTGATTTTTTTCGTGATCCCATTCCACTTAAATTTCGAATGTTACTTCTTCAAAGAACAAAGGGAATCTTCTACGAATGGATTTCTACATAGGAAGATTGTAAGCTTCATTGATATTCACCCAAACAGCTTTTCCTTCTGGTTAATCTTTTAGTAAATCCCCCTTAAAGTCTTTTGTAAAATAGTTAAATATCATATATCGGTCTTTGACGATCGGATTAACATATTCATAAAGTCCTTTATAAACAAGGTTGCTAACTTCAAGATCAGTTTCCTCTTTAACTTCTCTAATGGCACTATCAACAATACTTTCCGGAAATTCCAAAACTCATTACTAAAAACACAGTATCATACGGAACATTAAACACCGTTTATGGATTGTAGTGCTAGTCCATTTATTATTTCCAAACCCATTTAGAATGATCAATAAATGGGGCAGATTATGTTGATATTTCGTATAAATAATATCATTACATTAATTTTCTTTCGGAAGTACAATTCTTTTATACAATTGAACTGTAATAAAATAGTAAATCGAGTAAATCACTACGAAAATAATAATTGGTACCCAAATACGATTGTACGGATCAGGCAAAAGAACTCTGAACATGTTCATACCAACTAATACGTGAACAATACCCACAATTGCTGGGACTAAGAATACAAAGAATAACTCCTTATAAATTGATTGTGCTAATAACTCTCGGCGAACACCGATTTTACGAAGCATTTGATAACGTGTACTATCTTTGGATGCACCGGATAGAATTTTAAACATTAAGCAGCTTGCCATCATTGCTAAAAATGCAACTCCAACGAAAAAACCCATAAACATTAGTCCGCTGGCAAAATCATGACTCACAATATACGCTTGATACTTACTATCCAATTCTTCCGCTTTCACATTTTTATATTTTGATATCTGTAATTCATCAAGTTTTTTCCATTCTTTTATGTATGATCCAAAATCATCTGTTTTCCCCATAAACACAGTACTTTCTTTACCCTTCAACCCATCGTATATGTTTTGATCTACAATTTTCATTTCATAATCAGGATATAAATAATTTGGCTGGATCTTTCTGAAAGCCTGGATCCATTGTTTTGTGTCGGTCTCTCCTTTAACCCATTTTATTGAAAATGCACCAATGGGTAATCCCTCTGAAACTTTTTCTGTTTTCATACCTTGCAAGAAAGGGCGATTTTTTTCTAAATCTTCTTTAAGATAATAAACATACCTATCATCAACTTTGTAATGATATTCAAGTTTTTCTTGAAATAAGATACCACCCAAAATTTTCTTTTCTTCCGCTGTTGGATTATGAATGACTGAATCGTAAATTCGCATTTGATCTGTCATTTTTAGGATGTTGTTTTTAAATGCCATACCACAAGCAATTCCACCAGCACCAAGAGCTACTAAGATTGCTACTGTTGCAAGCACATTTGTTAGGCCATTAATGCGGAAATTTAATTGTGCAAAAGTAAAAGCATTGAGGCCTTTTTCACTACGTTTTTTATTACTCTTTAACTTGTTAATCATAACTGGGAGAAGTGATCCAAATAACATGTAAGTACCAACGGTTGCTGTGATTAATCCAACGGCCATTAATCCCAGACCAATTAGCGGGTTTGCATATTTCATATAGATTAGTGATGCATAACCAATACCCAATAAAATCACACCAAGGATTGCAACTACAACTGTCATTTTTCCTTTTATGGCGACACGTTCTGTTTGTGTATCTGCATGTACAAGTTGTAATACAGAAAAACGCGCTAGCTTAATACTACTTATACTTGCTGATAGTACAAATAATGCAAAGAAAAAGATGCAAGTAACCGTCATAGATGGCATGTAAAATGCTTGATAACCACTAATAGGAAGTCCTAATTGTTTCATTAGTAACTGACCGATACCTTCTGCGAGCCCTACACCAACTGTAATTCCAATCACAAGAGATGCGGCACCTAATATAATTGTTTCGATAAACATAAGTAAGGTAACTTTATTCTTTTTTGCTCCTAACATCATATACATACCAAATTCTTTTTGGCGAAGAGATGATAAGAAAGAGTTTGCATATAAAATATAAAAAAATGTGATAAACGCTAACAAAAAGGACCCAATTTTAAATACAGACACAATATCCCTAATAGAAGAGTTAGATTCAAGGAACGCCTTATTGAGTGCTAATGTTTGAAACATATAAAAAGTTGAAATAGAGACAATAAGACCAACAAGTAAGACAATGTAATCTTGCAACTTACTTTTTAGGCCTGACATGGAAAGCTTAAATAACATGATTGAACTTCCTTCCTTACGCTTTTTGTGTACCTAAGTTTGCAAGCACGTCTAAAATTTCTTTATAGAACTCTTCACGTGTACCACCGCAATAAATTTCTTTATATAGCTCACCATCTTGAATGAATAAAATACGCTGACAGTAACTTGCACTATATGGATCATGAGTAACCATCATAATAGATACCCCTTGCTCTTTATTTAAGTTTGTCATCGCATCCAGTAAACTCGTTGCATTTTTAGAATCAAGAGCTCCAGTTGGCTCGTCCCCTAAAATAATTGCTGGTTCATGAACTAACGCACGTGCTGCTGCTGAACGTTGCTTCTGTCCACCAGATACTTCAGATGGATACTTTTGAAGTATTGCTGAAATGCCTAACATATCAGCTACCTTTTCTACTTTTGATCCGATATTTCGTGATGAAACACCTTGAAGGGAAAGTGGAAGAGCGATGTTTTCGTAAATAGATAAATTCTCCAATAAGTTAAGGTCTTGGAAAATGAATCCTAACATTTGTGAACGGAAATCGGAAAGCTCACCTTGTTTCATTTTCGTAATATCTATTCCTGCAATTTCAACAACGCCGCCCGTTGCTTTATCTAACGTTGAAATTACATTTAATAATGTCGTTTTACCAGAACCAGAAGGTCCCATAATTCCGACAAACTCACCCTCTTGAATTGAGAATGAAACACCTTTTAACGCGTGTGAGTGATTCTCACCTTTTTTACCGTACACTTTTTGGACGTTTTTCACATCTACAACTGGTTTTGTCATATATATCCTCCTACGTTTGTTTTTTCATTTCTTTAAAATAAGCTGCTATTCTTATTTGCTTTTAATAAAATTTTCATGTTGCATCCACCTTAAAGCTAAAATGAAAACTTTCTTCTTTATCTACTTCACTCACCTCATCGCTTTCAATATATACATGATAAACTATGAAAATTAGAAAACACCCCGTAAAAACCTTAAGAATTCTTAAGATTTTATAAAAAAAAAGCTTATGGAACCTTTCATTCCATAAGCCATTCTATATGATCGGATGTTCAACAATAAAGGACATCCAGCCGTCTTTATACTCTGCATGTATATTACCATGATGAAGTTCAACAATTCTTTTTGAGATAGCAAGTCCTAGACCATTTCCCTGGTCATCTTTTCTTGCCTTATCTCCCCTGAAAAACCTTTCAAACAATTTATTTGGATCGCTAACAGGTGGCTTCTCGACTTTATTTGATACTTTTAAAATTGCTTTGTTACCTATTAGTTCAAGACTTATTGATAATTCGGATGGTTTCATGCTGTACTTTATCGCATTCATAAACAGGTTTTCATAAACACGTACCATTTTTTCTACATCCATGAAAATAGGTATTGTTTCTTCCGTTATTGATTTTTGAACGATTAAACCTTCCTTTTCAAATATAGGTATGTATTCTCCAACTATTTGCTCCAACAAACCTGATAAATCAACTTCATTAAGGTTTAACTTAGCATCGAGGTCTGATAAACGGGTATATTCAAACAGTTCATCAATTAGATATTTCAGTCTCTGTGATTTTAAATAAGTGGTTTCGAGGTATTCCTGTAATTGTGTTTTACTGTCGTATTGCCCTCTTTTTAATAAATCTACATATCCGATAATAGATGTCAACGGTGTGCGTAAGTCATGAGATACGTTGGTAATGAGTTCATTTTTTGTACGTTCTAATCGTCTTTCCTGTTCAAATGTATTCTCCAATTCCTTGGACATATAATTAATATTTTGAGCAAGTTGGGTCAATTCGTCCCTACTTTCTATTCTGATTGTTAAACCAAGTTTTCCATTAGCAATATGGTGAACGCTCTCGGTAATAAGTTTCAAATATAATAATTTTTTCCGCACCATTAACAAAAATACTGCAATAAAGATAAAGATTATGATTGAAAACAAAATTAGCGTATAAATATAACCTGTAACTAGAGTAACTTCGGGCAGATAATTTTTTACGGATAGATGATAAAGCAATTTACTGAAGAGAAATATCGCACCAAGTGAAACAAAAAAACTAATTGCTACCGCAATAAGAAGTTTTGCAACTAACTTATTTCTAAGTTTAAACATCCTCATATTTTATATCCTACTCCCCATACTGTTTTAATGTAGATGGGATGTTTGGAATCTTCTTCTATTTTATCTCTAATTCTTGTAATGTGTACCATTACATTATTATCCGATTTGTAAAAATTCTCCTTCCAAACAGCTTCATATATTTTTTCAATGCTTAAGACCATCCCTTTGTTACGAGCAAGAAGTTCAAGTATATCGAATTCTTTAGGAGTAAGCCTGGTTTCCTTTCCCCTTACCCATACTTGACGTGCATCTGTATTCAAGGTCAAATTACCAATTTCAATAATATTTTTATTCTTGTTCGTTTCAGTATTATATTTTGTATATCTTCTTAATTGAGATTTTACTCTAGCAATTAATTCTAATGGGTTAAACGGTTTTGACAAATAATCATCGGCACCAGAAGTAAGCCCCTGAATTTTATCCATATCTTCGGATTTTGCAGAAAGCATGATAATGGGAATAGTTCGTTCTTCCCTAATCTTCATACATGCTTTAATTCCATCCATGTTAGGCATCATAATATCCAAAATAATGAGATCAAACTCTTTTTCTTCCAACTGTTTTAAGGCCTCAATAGCATCTTCAACCTTTTGAGTTTGCAAACCTTCATTTTCCAAATAAATAGAAATAAGATTTCTGATTTCTTTATCATCATCAACAATAAGAATTTTAGCTTCCATATTTTTCTCCCTTATTTTTTGGTGTTGAACAGCTAAAAACAAAAGCAGGTGGTACGTTTCTAAGCTCCCATTTCTCATCTATTGTATCAAAAAACTGATTAAGGAACTTCTTTTTAAATTTTGTATATTGAAAAGTAATAAATACCCCATCTTTCTTTAAAATTTTTGTGGTAGTTAATAAAATTTCATCTGAAACATTTTGGGGCAAACTAGCAAAAGGAAGACCAGAAACAATATAGTCTGCATAAGGAATAGAGAAGTTTTTTAGATACTTGTCGATATTTTCCGCAGACCCCCATACAATGAATAAATTTTTCTCTTTTTTAAATTTTTCTTTCAACATTAAATAAAACTCTCTATTATTTTCCACTAGCATAAGAGTGGTATTCGAATTTCGTTTTTTAAGTAATTTCTCAGTGAATACACCCGTACCTGGCCCATATTCAATAATATATTTAGCGTTCTCAAAATTAATGTTTTCCATCATTTTTTCTGCGAGAAACTTTGAACTTGGAAGTACTGCACCAACGTTTCTTGGATTAGTTATACATTGAGATAAAAAAGACAAATGCTTCATATTTAGTCACTCCAATAGATTAACTTTACAACCATAGTTTAAAATCCAAACATGAAGAAACTGGAGTGAAAATCCTTAAGAATCCTTAAGATTAAAAAAAACTGTTAAAATTTCTCGGCTTCAACAGAAAAAATGCAGGAGTTTACACTCCTACGTTTTTTTACTCATATCGTAAACATTCAATTGGATCAAGTTTTGCAGCTTTGTTAGCTGGTAGTAAACCAAATGCAATACCGATTAGCATTGAAATGCCTACTGCAAGAAGTCCAAGTTCTGTTGAGACAACGAGAGGCCATCCGGCAAAGATTGAGACGATCCAAGCGAAGAAAATACCGAGCATGAATCCGATGAAACCACCTAGTCCAGTCAAAATACAAGATTCAATTAAGAATTGTGTTAATACTTTACCGCGTGTTGCACCAAGTGCTTTACGAATACCGATCTCACGTGTACGTTCTGTTACGGATACAAGCATAATATTCATTACACCGATACCACCAACAAGTAAGGAGATAGCAGCGATACCACCGAATACCATTTTCATCATACCGATTGATTCGTCTAATTGCTTCGTAAATTCACCCATATCTTGAGCTTTAAATTTATGCTCAAATTTAGGAGCTTTCATCTCGTTCAAAATAGAAACAGCTTGTTTTTCTACACTTTTACGTTCTGTTGGTGAAGTTAGTGTTAATTTTACAGAGTCATACTCAGTTACTCCTGAAATGACAGGAGCATTTTCAAGTGATGTATAACCTGCTGACATAGCCATTCCGGAATCATTTTTTGCTTCATAAACACCGACTACTTTATACGGTTTTCCTTTTATGTCTGTATATAGATTTGGTTCCCAACCATTAAATAATTTGTTGAAAGTTTCTTCATTTAAAATAACTGCAGAGATTGCTTGTTTTAGTTCACTATCGTTTAATTCCCGACCGTGAACTAATTTTATTTTCGCATCTGTCATAAAGGCGACTGTTCCACCTTTTAGATTAAGAGAGACATCTTTTGAACCAGAAGATGCTTTTACTTTCATACTCACATCTGGATCAACATCTTTAACGCCTGGCACAGTTTGAAGACGTTTGAGCATATCAGTTGTGATTTTGGCACTATCTGTTCCATAATCGGGGTTGTTATAGTAAATGGTTACTTCCGTATCTTTTCCTTGCCCTAATTCTTTTTTAAACTTTGCGTTTGTACCATCACCCATTGAAATGATGGTAATGATGGCGCTAATACTGATAATAATTCCTAGCATCGTTAAGATAGAACGCATTTTATGAGCAAAGATAGAGGAAAGGGCCATGCGTATAGTTTCACTCGTGTTCAAAATTAACCTCTCCAATCTTGGACGATATTTCCGTCACGAATTACAATTTGGCGGGCAGCCGCTTCACCGATTTCACGATCGTGGGTAATCATAATGATTGTTGAGCCTTGCTTGTTTAATTCATAAAAGAGGTCCATAATTTGTGTACTTGTTTTCGTATCAAGTGCACCTGTCGGTTCATCGGCTAAAATAAATTTCGGGTTATTTACGATTGCACGAGCAACCGCAACACGCTGTTTTTGTCCACCTGATAATTCATTTGGCAGGTGAGTAGCACGATCAGCTAAACTTACTTTTGTTAAAGCAGCTAATGAGCGCTCACGTCTTTCTTTTTTATCGACTCCAGCGTAAATAAGAGGTAATTCAATATTTTGTAGTGCTGTAAGTCTTGGTAGTAACATGAAGTTTTGGAATACGAATCCGATTTCTTTATTACGAACATGTGCAAGTTCTGTTTCAGACATGTTTGAAATATTTTGACCAGCTAGTTCGTACGTACCTGTCGTTGGTTTATCTAAGCAACCGATAATGTTCATTAATGTTGATTTACCAGAACCAGACGGTCCCATAATAGAAGTGAATTCTCCTTGGTTCAGAGTTACGTCAATTCCGTGTAATATTTGAACGGCTTCTGCACCATTTTGGAAGGATTTCGTGATGCCTTTTAAATTAATCATTCAACGACAACCTCCATACCATCTTTTAAATCTTTTTCAGGTTTAGAGATAATTTGTTCTCCTTTTTTCACTCCAGAAACTTTTGCTTCGCTATCTGTCTCGAATTCAACAGTAATCGCTTGTTCTTTCGCTTTACTGTCTTTTACAACGAAGACAACATTTTTGTCACCTTTTTTCACAATGCTGCTTTTCGGAACAATCGTACCAGTTGCTTCGCCAGATTTACTCGTTACGTATACATGGAAGCCGTTTTGTAATTCTTCACTATTATCTAATGTGACAGTGAATTGATAATTAGAAACAGTTTTATTTTCGTCCATACTCTTTAATGGTGTAGAACCGATTTCTGTTACTTTTCCTATCCAATTCTTACCAGTGACAGTTTTTGATGAGACAGTTACTTCTTGCCCAACTTTCATGCTAGCAAGTTCATGTTCAGAAAGTTGACCTTTTACTTTAAATGGACCAGCGTGACGAAGTGTAATGCCACTCATACCTGTTTTTTCATCAGCAGTTTTTACGATATCATCAATTACACCATCAGCAGGACTCGTTACAGAAAGTGTGTTTACTTTCTCTTTTGCTTCTTTAATCATTTCATCAGATTTTTCAACTTCAAATTTTTTCATTTCAAGTTGTGATTCTAATTGTTGCACTTCGATTTCCGATGCTTTTAATGCTTCCTGAGGAAGACCAGCATTTTTATCTTTTTGTAATTTTTGTTTCGCTGCATCAAGTTGTTTTTGATACAATGTTACTTCTTTTTGTGCGATTTTCTTTTGCATTTCTGCTTCCGTTACACCTTGTTTAGCAGTAGGGGCATTATATTTAAACAGAAGCTGACCTTTTTTCACTTCATCGCCTTTTTTAACAGCTGATTCATACGTACCTTTTGTTGGATCGAATGAAATTGTTTCAATTCCATTTGGAATAACTTCACCGCCAAATTTTTGTGCATTTTCAATTTGTTTTTCTATAACTTTATAACCGCTATATTCCATTGCTACTTCCGAACCGCCGCCAGCAAATGCAAAATATGATCCAGCAGCAATTCCAATTGCTACTACACTAGTAATTAACACTTTATTTTTCTTCTTCATCTATTTATCACCTTTTCAATGAGATTGTCACTATGTATCCACCTGAAAGCTACAAAGAAAATTTTCTTTTTTAATTTCTTCACTCTCCTCATCGCTTTCAATACATACATGATAAACTATGAAAATTAGGAAACACCCCGTAAAATTCTTAAGAATTCTTAAGTTTTATAAAAAAAGCTTATGGAACCTATAATTCCATAAGCCATTCTATTTAATTGGATGTTCAACAATAAAGGACATCCAGTCGTCTTTATATTCTGCATGTATATTACCATTATGAAGCTCAACGATTCTTTTTGAGATAGCAAGCCCCAGACCATTTCCCTGGTCATCTTTTCTTGCCTTGTCCCCCCTGAAAAACCTTTCAAACAATTTATTTGGATCGCTAACAGGCGGTTTCTCGACTGTATTTGACACTTTCAAAATTGCTTTGTTATCCATTAATTCAAGACATACGGATAATTCGGATGGTTTTATGCTGTACTTTATCGCATTCATAAAGAGATTTTCATATACACGTACCATTTTTTCTACATCTATGAAGATAGGTATTGTTTCTTGTGTGATTGATTTTTGAACGATTAAGCTTTCCTTTTCAAATATAGGAATGTATTCTCCAACTATTTGCTCCAACAAACTTGATAAATCAACTTCATTAAGATTTAACTTAGCATCTATGCCTGATAAACGAGTATATTCAAACAACTCATCAATTAAATATTTCAGTCTCTGTGACTTTGAATACGTGGTTTCAAGGTATTCCTGTAATTGTGTTTTACTGTTGTATTGCCCTCTTTTTAATAAATCTATATAGCCAATAATAGATGTTAACGGTGTGCGTAAATCATGAGATACATTGGTTATAAGTTCATTTTTTGTACGTTCTAATCGTCTTTCCTGTTCAAATGTATTTTCCAATTTCTTGGACATATAGTTGATATTTTGAGCAAGTTGGGTTAATTCGTCCTTCCCGTTAATCCCAATAGTCAAACCCAGTTTTCCATTGGCAATATCATTCACATTATCAGAAATGAGCTTCAAATATACTATTTTCTTTCGAACCAATATCAAAAAAATTACTATAAAGTTAAAGATTGCGAACGTGAATAAGAGCAACATTGCGAATCTGAATTCAAACATGCCAAAATCTTCGTGTTTTATAAATAATGGATCTATGACGTATACCAAAATGAGGATTGTTAAACCAAATGAAACAAAAAAACTAACTGCAACAGCACCAAGAAGTTTTATAATGATCCTATTTCTAAAACTAACATTCTTCATATTTTATACCCAATTCCCCAAACAGTTTTAATATAAATGGGATGTTTAGAATCCTCTTCAATTTTGTCTCTTATTTTTGTAATATGCACCATGACGGTATTATCTGATTTATAAAAAACCTCTTTCCAAACTGCTTCATATATTTTTGCAACACTCAGGACAATCCCTTTGTTACGGGCAAGTAGTTCGAGAATATCAAACTCTTTTGGAGTTAGCCTTGTTTCCTTTCCCCTTACCCATACTTGACGTGTATCTGTATTCACGGTTAAATCACCAATTTCTAGGATGCTTTTATTATGATTTATTGACGTATTGTATTTTTTAAACCTTCTTAATTGGGATTTTACCCTAGCGATTAATTCCAATGGATTAAACGGTTTTGTTAAATAATCGTCTGCACCAGAGGCTAGACCCTGAATTTTGTCTATATCCTCAGATTTTGCAGATAGCATAATGATAGGCATATTGCGGTCTTCCCTAATCTTCATACACGCTTCAATACCATCCATATTAGGCATCATAATATCTAAAATAATAAGATCAAACTCCTTTTCTTCTAACAGTTGTAAAGCTTCAATAGCATCTTCAGCCTTTTGAGTTTTCAGACCTTCATTTTCCAAATAAACAGAGATAAGATTTCTAATCTCTTTATCATCATCAACAATAAGAATTTTTGACTCCATATTATTCCTCCACATTTTTTCTAATATTGAACAATTAAAGACATTTGCAGGTGAGACATGTCTATCGTCTCTTTATTGTTAACTTGCAAACGGAAAACAAGAAATAACATAATGAATATAGTGATATCAATCCCCTAATATATTGTTCAATATATACTGCTAAGCCATATTACAATTCATAAGATTCCTTCTTCTTATAATTAATTTCCCTTTTAATACACGTGTGCTTGGCCCATATTTGACAATGTAATTTACTTTCTTCAAATCAATTCCTTCAATCATTTTATCTCCAAGAAACCTTAAACTTGGAAGGGCTGCACCAACTGATTTTTGGCTCATTATATACAGAAATAAGAAAGTGAATTGTATTCATACTTAATCACCCCACTGGTAAGAATTCATACTCATACTCTAGAATCCAACCCTTAAGAAAAAGGGGCAAAAGTTCTTAAGAATTCTTAATCTTTCTACAGCAGTTTGTCTTAAAAATATATAGTCACTCTTGAAATGTCTACTATTAGCTTCTCATTGTAATAATATTTATTAATAACACCTAAAAAATAAAGTAAAGTATTAGATTCAACTTCCAATAATCCAAGAGGGAGTCCATAGTAATTTATAGAAGATTCTGGGGTAGGCATTACATTAAATAATATCGTAAAGAAATTCGTAAATTTAGTAAGATATATACGCTAGCCCAAAAGGAAACTGGTGCAAATTTTCTTAGCAGATAAAAAGTTGGTATGATTGCAGATGGATTTTATGCGATCGTTAGTAATTGATGTAATTCATCGTACACTAAAAAAACGAAATTTCGTTGTTGCAAAAGGATTATGAATATCTAATCCAATTAGAAGAATACAATAATCAATTATCCGAAGTTAACTTCATACAAAACTAATAACAAGCATTAAAAAACTTTGCCTACTCTTTAAAATGGAAACATAATCTATTTATCAAGTAGTCAATAATGAATAGAAATTTTGGGGCGCTTTACAAAGAGACTCCGCCTTTTCAGCGTACAATGAATCTCAACAATTACTAGCTACTTCCTAAACATTGTTTCTCATTTATCAACCTGTTTATGCTGGTTATAAAATTTGCAACAGAATCAACAATTTCTTTATATTACTTATTAACCATTAGTTGCTGGATCTTCTCCTGTATTCCCATCATAACTTGGTTGCGTTGGCGTTCCACGACCATCCCCATTGTTTGGCGGCGCTGTATTTCCTTGACCACTACCGTTGTTTGGCGATGTTGTATTTCCTTCGCCTCTACCATTGTTTGGCGGCGCTGTATTTCCTTGACCACTACCGTTGTTTGGTGATGTTGTATTTCCTTCGCTTCTACCATTGTTTGGCGGCGTTGTATTTCCTTGACCACTACCGTTGTTTGGCGATGTTGTATTTCCTTCGCCTCTACCATTGTTTGGCGGCGTTGTATTTCCTTCGCCTCTACCATTGTTTGGCGGCGTTGTATTTCCTTGACCACTACCATTGTTTGACGATGTTGTATTTCCTTCGCCTCTACTATTGTTTAGCTCACTTTGCTTTTGCTCTTCTGGTTTCTTTTGCTTTTCTTGTTGCTTATTTTGATTATTATTACTTGGCTGTTCAGTCATATTTGGGGAAGAATCACGTTTCTCACCTTTAATACGTAATTCGCTACCTTCTTGAACTACACTGTTCGGCATTTTAAATTGCGACTTATCTGTAGCAAACTTACTCATCATTTCTTTAAAAATTAACTGAGCAATTTTCGTATTTTTACTACTAATATAATCGTCTTTACTATCTTTAATATATCCAGTCCATACTGCCATCGTATATTGTGGTGTATAACCAGCAAACCAACTATCACGAGTTGCACTTTCTGGTAGATTATATTGTGCTATTTGTTCTAAAGAATAGTTTGTTGTCCCTGTTTTACCCGCTACATCTAAAGAACCTATATTAGCTGCTGTACCCAACCCAGAAGAAACAAAAGTACGAAGCATATCAGTAATCATATATGCTGTAGAATCCTTCATAACTCGTTTGGGCTTTTGCTCAAAGCTTTTTGATTTACCATCTGAATAAACGACTTTCTTAACAAAATGTGGCTTCGTATACTTACCATCATTACCAAATGCCGCATAGGCACCTGCAATTTCAGTTGGTGACGCTTCATTTGTACCTATCGCTGTTGATTCGGTCGGTGCTACATTAAATGTAATACCTAGCTTTTCAGAGAAAGCTTTTGATTTATTCATTCCTACTTCTTTTGCAGTTTTAATTGCCGGGATATTTCGGGACGTTTTCAATGCATCACGCATTGTAATTGGTCCTAAATGCTTTCTATCTGCATTTCTAACTTCTTGTCCTGTTGAATACTTAAATGGAGAGTCGTCAATTTGATGGTAAGTAGCCCATTTTAAATATTCAATTGCAGGAGCGTAATCAAAAATTGGTTTCATCGTTGAACCTGCTGAACGATTTAATTCAATCGCTATATTATGTCCTTTAAATACAGCTTTATTTTCACCACGCCCGCTACCAATTGCACGAATTTCTCCTGTTTTCGTATCCATAAATGTGAAAGCCCCTTGGAATTTCTCATTTGGATAATTTATAATGTTTTCATTTAAAAGCTTGTCCGCAAAATCTTGTGCCTTTTGGTCTAATGTAGTATAAATTTCTAAGCCGTCAGATCCAATATTAGCATCTGGCAACTCTTTTTCAACCTCTTTCACAACCGCATCCATAAACGCAGGATATGGCATTTCTTTTTGTTCAGTTGCTTTCTTAAGTCCTTCTGTTACTGGAACTTTTGATGCTTCTTCCATTTCTTTTTTTGTAATATAACCATGTCGATTCATTAATTCAAGTACAACATTTCTTCTTTCTGTTGCTTTTTTGATATTTTTTTCTTTTGTTGGATCATAGTTATTAGGTGCTTTCATTAAACCAGCAAGCATCGCAACTTCTGGTAGTGTTAAATCTTTCAATTCCTTACCATAGTAATTTTGTACTGCTGTTGCGATTCCGTATGAACGGTTGCCTAAGTAAACTTTATTTAAATACATTTCTAAAATTTCATGTTTTGAATACTGTTGTTCTAGCTTATACGCTAAAAATATTTCTTGCGCCTTTCGCTTTGACGTTTTTTCCATCGATAAGAAGTAATTTTTAATAACTTGCTGAGTAATCGTACTTCCACCTTGAGAGCCGTAATCACCTTTTAGGCTGACTAAAACTGCACGTGCAGTACCTTTAAAGTCTACGCCACTGTGCTCGTAAAAACGTGCATCTTCTGTCGCTAAAAACGCATTTTCTACTAATTTAGGAATTTGATCATACATAATATTCGTTCGTTTTTCTTTCCCATATTCATATATCAATTTTCCATCTTTATCATAAATTTTTGAGGATAACGGATTAACAAGTTTTGCTTTCTCAAGTTTTGGTGCATCCTTGATCATAACGAAAAAAGTAGCAACCCCTGCGACTAACCCTACAATACCAAGTAGTAAGCAACTGATTAAAAATTTGCGAAGAAACAATGTTTTACCTTGTTGTTTTTGTTTTTTAGAAGTTGGTTGTTTTTTCATTTTAACTTGTCGTCGCTCCTCTCGAGAACGATAATTTTCTGACATGTTACTTTCTCCTGCCTTTCAATTCTCCCGTTGATTTACTTAAAACTATTGAGGTCACCTTTAGAAATATACTTATATTAAAAAAGTATGGTAATCGAGATTAGTAAATATTTTTCTAATCAGCAGATTATAAAACTTAGATTAACTCTTGAACAAAATAGTTTCATATCTATTCTTTATAA
This sequence comes from Bacillus sp. FSL P2-0099, assembly GCF_038007445.1. Taxonomy (NCBI): domain Bacteria; kingdom Bacillati; phylum Bacillota; class Bacilli; order Caryophanales; family Bacillaceae; genus Bacillus; species Bacillus sp. FSL P2-0099. The sequence continues at coordinate 2,448,230 of NZ_JBBOXE010000001.1, read as the reverse complement.
TAATGCTGCCCTTTAAAGTAAGGGAATTGTGAGCTGTTCCTCACCTCTTTGTACTATATCTAATGTTTGTAATAGTGAGTTCTTGAATTACTCGTCTAATTTAATGGTTCTTGTTAGCATAATCATAATGAAAAGAATGTGAAAAACGATTCTTTTGATGTAAAAAAGAATCGACTTCTAATTTTATCCTATAGATGGTATGGAATATAGGGAATCAGAAAGCAAAGGTAAAATCAATACCCTCACTTGAGAGCATCTATTGTAACCTTGGCAGTCTGCGCGATTAGCTCAGTATCATATATAGCATCTTGACTGGACAGAATTGCAATGATAATCGGTTCTCTGGTTCTCTATTCGGTGGCTAAACGATGGCAATATATCATTAGGTGTTCCGTAGCTTCCGGCTCCAGATTTATCATCGACTTCCCAATCTTTTGGTACACCCGCATGGATGAGTTCGTCTCCTGTAGCGTTTCCACGCATCCAATCCGTAGGGATTTTACGTTTATCAGTTTGGAGTGCATCTCTGACCGTGAAAGCCTTAAGATTGGTAGCAAGTGTTTTTGCTGTACTTGTATCACAAATGTCTCCCGGCATAGCTTCGTTCAAATCCTTTAGGTCCGTCTAATTTCTTGAATAAAGTGTTCCCCGCAGTGTTATCACTGTAACGAATAGCAGCCTCCGCAATTTTCCCAAGAGTCATACCGCTATCCACATGTTTCTCTGTAATTGGTAAATACTCTACTAAATCATCTTTTGTATAAGTGATAACTTCGTCTAATTTGTCAATTGGATATTGTAGTAACAATACCCCTGTAACCAGAGCCTTAAAGGTAGATGCGTAAACAAACCGTTCATTAGGTGATCGATAAGTAACTGCCCAGTTTGTACTGGTGTCGATTTCATAGACACCCAGTCGAGCGTCAAACTTTTTCTCGAGTTGTGCGAATTCTCAATGAGCCGCATGATTTGTATGTTTAGTTTTCTCTACTTTTTCTTTTGCTTCCACCTACAATGGTTCACCTGTAAAAAGTTTTACACTTGCAAGACTTAAACTTAGTATTCCAACACACATCCCTATTTTTAACATCCTTGTACTTTTCAAGATAATCAGTCCTTTCGTATTTTGCAGTACTTAAAATAGATGTCAAACCAGATTCAGTGTATCAAGTTTGGGCACTAAGTTTTTAGGATTACACTTAATAGACAATCTAAGTAATAAATTTGTTCCACATTTACAAATAAATTAAATTTAAGATAAAATAAAATCTTTGGTTTGTATAGTAACGGAACAGAAATGGTAATAGGGGTACGGCAATATCGCCATTAAGCTAAGATTTTAAAGTACCCCCTAAACGAAAATTTTCTTTCTCTAAAGGTAGTTACTTTGAGAAGTCAGATCACTTTTTTCGTTTTGGGGGCTAATTAGTTTTTTAACTTGATACGTTATGGTGGAACCCAATATGTAATTATAGTTATAGATAATTGTAATTCTTAAATACAGTTATCATGCTGATATTCTTCACAAATATTTAGATGTTGATAGTAGGATACTAAGGTATGTTATTTTGAAAGTATAAGATACGGATATTGTCTTATGATTTCTACTAATTTTTATCCAATTTCCTTCTGTTTTCCCAACTCTATTAATATTTATGTTTATAGTTAAAGAAATAGGGGATTTCCCTTCTAGAAGCGCTTCAAAAACTACTGTTCCTTCTGGCTTATCATGATTAGCCAGAGCGGTTTCAAAGGCCTTTTCTGTTGCATCAGTTAAGTAAAACATACCTTTATCCTTTACACCTGGATTGCCAATACAATCCTTTTGATAGCTGTCTAGATTATTGTTACTAAGAAATATGAATTTCGTACATTATCAAGAATTTTTTTCTAAAAAATCCTTAAGAGAAAAAACATTTACAAGTTAAAATATAACTAATATGAAAATGCCTTTATTTAATTCCTTGTTTTTGAACTACCCCCACTTAACGACTTTGCGGCCTTTTTGAAGTGGGAGATTTCTGTGAACATCGGTGTATCCACCAGTTATCTTAGTAGGATCCGCCCGTAGTTCCTATGGTGGGAACTGAAGTGTCTTTTACGTTGCCTCACCACGTTTCCTACTTTAGCTTGATTTTCGCAATTTCGGCAAGCGCGGGACGATAGGACGTTGAAAATTTTACGATTGCAACGAATTTTCTGCAACCAACCTCATATCTTCAGTTTTCAAAGATCAATCTGTACAAGTATATGGTTAAAAACATTTTGGCTTACGCCAACCGACATGCATCCCCCACTTAAAATTGACGTTTTACACCTTCACATTTTTAAGAAAGGAGTCTTTTGTCAGAAATCGATAAAATCGCTCCAATTCCTATTCATATAAATTAGTAAAAAATATTTTCCTATACCTTGGAATTAAATGTATCATAAGGCAGTCCTGCTTTTTTCCATGCAAGAAATCCTCCCTTTAAATTAACTACTTTCTTTATATCAGCTTTTTGTAAAATGCTAGCTGCTATAGCGGAACGTAACCCCGTTCGACATTGTAAAACTATTGGACAATTTTTCGGTACATCATCTAGCCGTTCAAGTAGATTACCTAAAGTGATATGTATTGCATCATGAAGATGTCCTTCATCCCACTCTTTTTTACTACGCACATCGATAACCTTTACACTTCCATCTTTTATTAACGGATATAATTCATTTGATGTTTTTTCCTTATAAATCTCTAAACTATGGAATCTTTGAATTACCTTTGAAGGTGCAAAAGCAATAATATTATCTAAGCCAATGGACTCAAAGTCTCTAATAACTTCCTCCACTTTAACATTTTCCGCATCTAAAATTATTAAAGTTTCTTTTTTATAATCTAATATCCCCCCACACCAAGTTGTGAAAGAATTGTTATAAGGTATGTTAATTGACTTCTCGATGTGGCCAGCAGCAAAACACTCTACATCCCTTATATCAACTATTTGCTGAACACCCCTCATCACTTCTTGAAGTTCTTCTATTATATAAATAGCAGTAATCTCTCTCTTCTTACGAGTTGGTGGACCATACTTATTTAAATGCTTCATTAATGGAAAATACTTTGGAGGCTCTGGCTGTCCCGTCAATAAATTCGATATAAAATTATCTTCATCATTACATTGAAACGCCCAATTAAACATCTTTTCATAACCTAATGTGGAAGTTGGAATTGCTCCTAATGCTTTTCCACATGCACTTCCTGCACCATGTGATGGCCATATTTGCAAATAATCGGGGAGTATTTTTATTTTTTGTATAGAATCAAATAATTGTTTCGCTCCTATTTTTGCGGTATCTTTAATACCAACAGCAATTTCTAATAAATCGGGTCTACCTATATCTCCTACAAATATAAAATCACCTGTGAATATTCCTATCGGTTTATCATTCATATAATTATTTTGACTTGTATCGGTTACTAAAAAGGAAATACTTTCAGGCGTATGCCCTGGGGTATGAATGACATTGAATTTTATATGACCAACCTTAAACTCTGTTCCCTCTCTAACCAAATTGTATCGGCCCTCGTTAAGATTTTGATATTTCCAATCACTATCTCCTTCATCTGATACATATAAATTTGCATTAAAAAGAAGGGAAAGTTCTCTAGACCCAGATAGAAAATCTGCATGAATATGAGTCTCAGCCGCAGCAATTACTTCCATTCCCTCTTTCTTAGCAAATTCTATATATTGTTCTATATAGCGGCTGGGATCAATAACAATTGCTACGCCTTCCTTCTGACAACCAACTAAATAGGAAGCATGAGCTAATTTTTCATCATAAAAATATTTTAAAAGCATAGCTATTCCCTCCAAATGCTTATTTCAAATTACTTCTCGGTTGTTACAACAACTCTCTATCTTTCCTTATAGAATCCCTTTCAACATTAAATTCCAATACATATAGGGCAACATATACCTTTTAAGTAAAAACATACTATACCGTTCTTTCGCTTGATTAAACGGAAACGTTTCTTGAGGCTCATGTTCATAGTTAAATTCAGCGAGTATAAGACTTTTATATCCTGTAACAATCGGACAGGATGTATACCCATCATAATTAGCCTGCAAGTCTCTTCCATTAAGTACGTCCAAAATATTTTGTTTTAAGACAGGTATTTGTTTTCGAATTGCCGCTCCAGTTTTAGATGTAGGTAAATTGGTACAATCTCCAAGTCCAAAAATATTCTTATATTTTACATGCTGCAAAGTATAAGGACTTATATCTACCCACCCCTGATGATCACTTATCTCACTTTCTTTAATAAAGTTAGGTGGCCCCATTGGTGGAACAACATGTATCATACTATATGGTACTGTTTCTCGTTTCAGTGTTTGCGTATCTTCAAAAATTGCTTCTCTCTTTTCAGCGATAATTTCTACTAAGTTTTTATTATAGTTCGTTATAATTTGCTTTCTTTCTAGTACTTGTTCTAATGTTTCAGCATAACGCGGTACCTGAAATATGTTAGCGTTCGCAGAATAAAACATTACTTCACTTCTGTTTTTCAAACCGCTATTACAAAAATACTCTTCTGCTAAATACATAATTTTTTGTGGGGCGCCACCACATTTAATAGGAGTATTGGGGTGGGTAAAAATCGCATTTCCTCCTTTGAATTTTTCAATTTCTCTCCAAGTAGAATCAACATATTTATAAGAATAATTGCTACAAACCCCATTAGTCCCAATAGACTCCTTTAAGCCTTTAATACCACCCCAATTTATTTGTATACCGGCTGCTACAATAAGAATCTCATATTCAAGTAGCATTCCATCATCTAAAAGTATCTTATTTTGATCTGGAAACAACTTAACAACACTTTTAGGAATCCACGTTGCTCCTTTTGGAATAAGTGATTCTTGATCACGCATCGTACATTCCTTTGAAACAATTCCTCCCCCAACTAAACTCCATAGTGGTTGGAAGTAATGTTTTTTAGATGAATCGATAATAGCTATACTTTCTTTCAATAGGGATACATTTCGTAACAAATGTGCAGTAGAAGATAGTCCTGCAGTCCCAGCGCCAATCACAATAATTTTATAATTATCTCTGGTCTTCATTATCCTCTTCCTATCTGAATTTAATTTTTAAGTTAACTAATTATTAGCCTTATTTCATCGTAGTAACAATATTATAAGATAAAAATACTATTATTTTATCTTATTAAAACGAATATTCCGTTAACTTTATCCGTCGACATTACTATATGCGTAAATCCCTTATGTTACTTCTTTAATTTGTTTCAAACTCTACAAACTTTACATTTCTCAATATTAGCCTGTATCCTATCTCACTTTAATGTCATTACACTTCTATAGATAATGAAATGCAAGTTTCTTTGGTATGGTTTGTCCATCCTCCTTTTCAGGAGATAGACAAAAACAATCTTATTCCAATAGCTATATTACCTATTCTTTTTTGAATCTTTGTTATAAATATCTATACATGCATTTGAGAACGTCTTTGTTGTTTTTCCAGTCCCTCAATAATGTGAGAATTGCTATTACCATATTTCCCGTAGCCTTTGATTTATAGGGAGCTGAAAATACTACCTAATTAATCAATTCTAGCTACTGAGTAGGAAAGAGTTAATTAATTTGAAAATGATTTGAGTAGGTAAATTCTCCGTTATACTTAATTACTGCAATATATGTCCCTTTAGTATATACATTTGTAATTGGTGTTCTCCAAATTTCTAACCCTTTAGGCGTAGTAATAAATTCTGGTTCAATTGTAATAAAGCGTTGTAAAGTGCCGTCAGGGTGAACCTTGAAAATCTTCATTTTGGCACCAAAATGCGCTCTACCAAAACGTTGAGTTAAGTAGAAAGTATCTCCTGTTATGAGGTGTTCAATATTCCAGTCGGGTTGGTATGTAGCTATGAAGAATTAAGATCTTAACCAGCTTCAATTTGATTTTAACTTTTTTAATATAAACACATTTTACTTTTAATAGAAGTAAGTTAACTATTATATCCACCTACTCTTCGTATGCAATATTGCATACTAAGGGCCTTAAATATTTTGGTATACTATGCATGTGGATTTTTCATCCAAAATTCCACTCAAACGCATATTTATGTATATGCCGACCCTAATTGCTAAAAGTGAGAAGAATGTTATTCATTCTTCTCACTTTTTTTATTTAAAATGTGTGCTTGTACTTAGGTCTTTAGATATTTTACATTTTGAATCTTAATACTAATCCACGTATGTGAATTTCCTTATAAAAATAAACTCCAAAATAGAATTAATCTTCCAAATTCCACCTATGGAGTCAGTTGTTTTCTAAAAAACATTCCAGCGTTTTTATCAATTGATTTTAGAATAGTCAAATAATAATACCGTATACAAGCTCTGCATAAATTATTCATTTTCTTTTATATAATACCTACCTTTTTACTTCTAATAAATCATTAAACATTGGATTATATTTCACTTTTATATAAATAAAAGCCAAATAGCCGTTCATAATGAACGACTATTTGGCATCTTACTAATAATTTGAAGTTTATTCATATTAATCTATTTTGCTTAATCCCGTAGAAGTAACTTGATAGGTTCTTTTTTTACCTATATATTCCTGTTTACTATTCTCAAGGTTAATAAGTGTAGCCCGTGTCTTTTCCTTTACTGCTTCCCCTTCTATATGGGTAAACTCGATATAATCTCCCACTTTGACTGGCACAGTTTGTCTTTCAGCAGTTTGCTGTCTATTTCCCACTATTTCCTTATTGTACACAACACTACCGGATGAATTCTGTACTTTGATACTTGCATACGTATTATTAAAATAAGAATGTGGTACGCCTGCTTCTAAATTCACCTGTATTTTCTCTGTTACCCTATTATAATTTACTTTTGCAATTTCTCTATCACTATATCCTTTTAAAGACCAACCAAATTGATTTCCGTCTAAAACCGTTGTTTCTGGCATTTTTTCTACTTTCTTCAGACCTTCTTTTGTAACTTCGTACATTGCTTTTTTTCCAAAGCTTTCTTGTTTACTATTATCTACATTTGTGAAAGTAGCTCTATGCACACCTTCTAGATGTGTTAACTCAATATAATCCCCTACTTTGACTGGAACTTTTTGCGATTCAGCATTTTGTTGCTTGTTTCCATAAATGTCTTTCTTGTATACTACTTTTCCTGATGCATTTTGCACTTTAATACTCGCATATGTTTCATTAAAATAATGATGCGGTACGCCTGCTTTTAAGTCAATTTGCATTTCTTCTGTCGACTTATTGAAATTGATTTTAGCAAATTCGAAATCACTAATCCCTTTTAGTGACCATGAAAATTGGCTTCCTTCTAAAATATTATTTTCATTAGGCACATCTGGTTTAATTGGATTAGAATCCGTACCCTTCCAAATCTCTGCTGTTAAAATTGGATATCCTAATGCAGCCACTTTTTGAATGGTATTGTTATTTGGACGCAATCCCCACTTCTCAAAGAAAGGTATCAAATTTTGTTTGGCTACTTTTGATGCCGAAATCATAAATAATTGTTTTTTATTTTCATCAGTTTGTGGAAGTTCACTTGAAGACATGTCTCTATACAATTGATGCAATTTAGGATAGAAGTCCTCTCCATATGCTAACTGTAGTTGCCAAAGCATAACAAGCTTAACAAAAACATCACTAACTTCGTCATAATTTTTATTAGGTTGTTCTAAGTATTGAAATGCCTTAGTATAAGCGCCCTCCTGTTGCAATCTAAAAGATTGATTAGATGTAAATGCTTTTTCTACAGAAAGGCTGTAAATATTATTTTGTACTTCTGTCATATTATAAAACTTCCAAGGTGATTGCTGTCTCAAATGCCCTGCCTCATGCCAAGGACCCCAGCCATCTTTTATAAATTTATTAATATCTAACACGTATTGGATTGCATCTCCTACATATGCGGTTCGATAAGAAGTTGCATACATATAATAATCGGGAGAATGATTTTCTTCTACGTAATGAATATAATGTTTATCTACTTGTTCCTCGGATAAACCAGCTACTTTGTCTTGAATTCGAGTAGCTTCATCCATCTTTTTTAAGAGTTGTACAGGATCTGTATTAGAACCTAACAAATATTTCTTAACACGTGCAGGGCTGGCCGTAATTAATACACGTTCTCCTTTTAACTCCACTGCATGTGCATTGGGATATTGGTCCAGCATGTTTATTAAATCTTGTTTCGTATGCTTTCCTAGTTCAAAAAAAGGAGTAGTCGTTCCACCTGTTGTGACTGTTGTTCGAATGGTACCACCTTGTTGTTTATTATAAAAATAAATCATCCCCCCATTTGGAGATTGGATTGTGTTTATACCAGGTTTTAATGTAAATGATTTTATTTTAGAATCATCTCTCCAAGAAGCATCATACGAATACGTTCCAATGTATGCTTGAATATTTTGATTTCCTTCTACATTAATCGTTATTTGTTCATTTGGCTTTGCATATAAACCAGTGGGTTCATATGGACTAAATGCCATACTTTTTCTTTCCTGTTGTTTCAGTACCTCAACATCCCCTTTTCCTGGGACTGTATATATTCTGTTTTCTGATTTAACTGACTTTTCCTCTTGCAGTGATGTCGATATTTTTTTTTGCTGCTTTGTTTCCTCTGCAAAGACATCTGATGAAGAAACCATTCCAGTCGTAAGCATAGTTACTGTAGCGGTAGCTGCAAGTATTTTTCTAGTTTTATATTTTGAGTTATTCCCCATATTATCTCCCTCATTTTCCCTTAGTACATTTAAGGATTATTATTTTACTTATTACGTTTTTACACCAAAAATTTTTTACGCTATTTATGTTGTATCTAATACTCTATTTTTTCTCATAATAGTCTCCTTTTCTTTATTTCTAATTGTTTATAAATGTTATTTGATGACACATAAAATAACAACTTTAGGATAAACTTATCGATAACAACCTATTATGTTTTGATTTAGCATTCTTAACTTCCATCTAATTCTATAAAAGTATTCAATTAGGAAAATAAGAATATAAAGCTCACTAATCATAGATCAGGTTTTATGGAAAAATTCATAAAAATCATTCACCTTAAAAATTCAAACTTGTATAACTACTTTCTACATATAGGATGGAATTATAAAAATATTTCAATAAAATAAAAGACAGAGGCCTGATGATACCTCCGTCTTTTCAATTTATAAAGAACAAAAAATCATTTTATAACTGTATAAATGCCCTTGCAACAAATACTGTATTCCGCTATTTTTTTGAAGAAACAGGATCCATTTTTAATGTTTTTATCCCTTCTTTTAATGTAAACGCATCCGCTCTCAATGTTTTCCAACTATCTTTCGCTGCATTCAAATTAGGTTTTAGGAATTTGAATTTATTTTGATCCGCTTTTTGGGATGCTTTATCAATATGACTAAGCACTCCCGAATATTGAGAATCTAAATCATGCCATTGTGCAGACATATAGGTAAGTGCATTAATAGCCGATCCAATCGCATTGTGCATTTCATTAATATTATTATACGCAACACCAACTACACGATTTAATGTTACTTTATAATCTATAGTCTGACGTAATTGTGCTAACAACGGCTCTAACGTACCTAAATTATTTCTTGCTACCCCTATCATTACACCACCAGCAATCCACGTAGGAATTGAGGGAATTGATACAGTTATTATTCCATCTGATTCTACTTGTTTAAAATGTCTTACTTGCTCTAAAACTTCATTTAGGCGCTTTTCATCTTCATCAATTCCAGATGCTTGGTTTTTCAGAATCGAATGCAAAATATCTTTATGACCTCCAAATGCCCGGACATCTTCTCCAATACTATCTCTTAGCTTAGCTAGTTCTTGTATTAAATTCTGTGTATATGCTTGATTTTGTTTAATCTCACCTTGTAAATCTGTCATGCCTTCTTTTAATGTGTCTGCATCCCCTTCATTAATCGCTTCTACTAATGTGTCATAATAATTGTCGAATTTAGTATCATACTCTACAATCCCCGTCAGTGTATCTAAAAGTTGTTTTTTTATGTGTGAATCCCATTTCGTAGCATGCTCTCTTGCATTCTTTTGATCTTGTAGAATTTGACTAGGTAGATTTGTATATCCTTTAATGTCAATGCCTTCAAAGTTAACATCTGGGTTTTTAATTAACAAATAAGAGTAATCATTCATGGATTTTGCAAATACCCCAGCATCTTGCAAAGCTTTTTTCATCTTTTCGCTGTTTACAGAAAGAGATATATCTTCGGTACTAGTTTGTTCCATTTTACTTTCACTTGCGAAGGCTGCCACTGGAGAAACTACAGTAGTTGTTGTCAGAGTTAAAAACGTCGATACAGCAAGTAGTTTATAAGGAAAGTTTTTATTCATTTTAATTCCTCCTATACATATATATTGATTTTTAATTTGTTTTTTCTTGTTTAAAAGCAATGTCTTTTGAAATGAATTCTGCATCCTTATGAATATCATTCCAACTTTGTTTTGCAGCCTTTAAATCATCAGGTATTAAAGAAAGTTTATGTTCTTGCATTTGGTCGATATTATCATATAGATCTTTATAATTCGCTCCCATCGTATTCCATTGTTGCTGAATACTTGTTAGAGACATAATTGCTTGATCAACTGTTTGATACAAATATGTTAAAGTGTCTTTTGTATTAGTAAGTGAAATAACTGCTTGGTTAGCTAAATCAGCTTTCATACTTAATTCTCCAATTTTATTCGAAATTTCATTATAGGAGTTCATATGATTAGATGCCTCAACACCAGCTGCTGTTCCTAAACCGATACCAGCTGCCCCTAGAGCTGTTAGACCACCAACAACAGCTGGTGTCGCTGTGCCACCGGTCACAACAATTACTACCGCTCCTGCAATCGTTCCAATAACTAAAATAGCTGCTCCTAATCCACCACCAATTGACCAGGCTAATACATTATCAAAATGTGCTTTCTGCGTAGAACGTAAATTCTCAATTTCGGCCTGAAGTTGTGGGACTAGTGCTTGTTTTCCCGCTAATATAGCCGTTAATCCCCCTTGTCCATCTGGACCTCCAACATTATTTTTAAAATCTACAGTATTTGTATACAACTTTGTTTTGAAAGCTTCTAACATCTTAATAACTTCCGTAACTTCATTTGAATTTGTATGAATTGTACCGACTAAATCCCCTATTCCTTCTTTGAGGCCCGCCTTATCTTTCTTTTTTACAGTATCTACTAGTGTGTCGTAATAATTTTGAAATTGTTCATCATAATTTACAATATTACGTGCTGTCTTTTGAATGTTTGGCTTCGCTGTATCTAGCCAGTAATTTGCATTGATTCGTGACAGTTCCTGATTCAGGTGAATGTTTTTGATTAATTCTCCCCCTCCTGAACCTAAATCAATGTTGGATAAATTTACATTCGGTTGCTTAATCATTGTTTTTGCGTACAAATCCATTACAAGAATATGAGAGCCTGTTTCAGCCAACACTTTCTTTAACCCTTCAGGTCCTAACGCATAATTTTCTATTTTCTGTTCTTGTGCTGTCTGTTCTTGTGCAAGTGCGTGAATAGTACTACCATTCGTAGCAGTTATAACCGTTGCTAAAGTGGCCAAAGTTATGACCTTAAATGGAAATTTCATTATTTGATTCTCCTCCTTATTTTCAATTGAGTTATTATCTTTTTATTAAACCTAAATTCTTAATATTAAAATTTATAAACTTGTTCTTCGAGTTGATTTGTTACATTTTTTAGTCGTCTTAATGTATCTTTTTGAGACTGAGTGTTACTAGTATCAACTTCAGTCAATAATTTTGTAATACTATTATTTATTAGATTCAAATCCTCTTTATAACGTTTCATTAGCTCAATTTCTCCATCTACTTGATTAGCAAATGTATGCAAATCATTTTGCATGAAAAGAATCATTGATTTTTGTAAATCTGCTACTGTTAATTTAGTTGTTAAGTCATATAATTTCTGATTTTGTTTCTCTAAATCATTTAAATATACTCTTTGCTCTGCTGTTAGTTTATTAATTTCGGCAAAGGTACTATATGTTTTTTTAATTTTTTCAGGATCAATCACTTTCATAAGATCATACTCTTTCGTTTTTGTAACTGCAGCTGCAGCAATTTCACCTTTTTTACTTTTCTCTATCGTTTCACGTGCTTCTTTTTTGGCAACTTCAATTTCTATAGCTGATTTTCCCTTTTCTGTTGCTTCTTGCTCTGCTTTCTTCTCTGCTTCTACAATAGCATTGTTTATTTCTTTTCCTTTGTTATACGCTACTACCGCTGTTTGAGCAGCCGGTTCAATGATATCTTTTGATAGACTATAAATTTCTTGGAATACCTTTAGCCCTTGTTCATTTAAAGCTCCTGGTAATAATGCTATTTGCTGTAAATCATTTTGAATTAACTTTTTTGTATTTAGCATTTCATTTTTTAACTTGTCTATTTTTCCTGTTCCCTCTGAACTAAGTACACTCTGTGCTTTTACCACATCCGTATCAAGATTTTTCAACTTCTTATCTACCTGTAGTTTAAGATCTGTTAACTCATTAATCTGACGTTGCACGTTTTTTTGGTTTGTTATAGTCATATCTTGAAGAACTTCCAGTCTATCTAAAAACCCTTCTTTATCTTCCTTATTATCTACAAATCCTTTTAATGTTGGATAATAGCTATTAAAATTCGTTGCAAATCCTTTACTTTTTGAATTTAGTAGAATTAATTTTGGATATAGTTCTGATGACCACTCTTTCATATCTTGTTTAATTAGAAATTGAGTTGTATTTAAAGATGGAACTTCTTCAAGTTGCACATTCGGACTTACTAAGGCTCCATCTATAAAGGTTTGTGTTAATTTGGAGTGTGCACCTATTTTTCGTAATGCTGAGGAAATATCTATATTATCTTGTTTCGTTTCTGCCTGAACGATTGGCATTGCGAGAGTATTGATAGGAATAGTCGCTCCAGTAACGATTGATGTTATTAAAAATCCTGTCATAATTTTATTCTTCATTCCGTACACCTCTTCACTATTGTTTTTTACAGTTTTAATCGTAAATTTTGTACAACCTAACGTTAGGATTTCATCACACACACTTGAGGATAGAAATTTTTTTGATAGAGTAATCGTATCTCGTTTTTTATTTATTTTTGATAGAATATAAGGACCTTACTTCTCCCTCATTTTAAACACTATGTTTTTCATAAGTAAACCTGAAAATCACATTGATTAAATTTAATTTTTCAGATATTTATTATTCGAATTTAAAAATATTATGTTTAAAAAAGTTAAATACAAATTTCATTTCATAAAGTGAAATAATTATACTATGATAATTAAACATAAAAATTCTTTGATTCCCTTAAATCTATATGAATCCCTTACTTAAAAATGATTTCAATATAATTTAATAGTGATTAACACATATGTGTCTTTTATATGGATATGTAAAATTACATATCCATATAGGAGTATCTAGCTTAACTACTCCAAAATATTATTATCGTATACATAATAATCATATTGCTACGAACACCACAGGAGAAAATTTCCCTCATGCACTTTAGGGGATAAATTGTCCATGAAATAATAATTTTCGCTTATATACTTACTACTCATTATAGGAATACAAAAAAGCGATTCTTTTCACAGTAAAAAGAATCGCTTTCTAGGTTCCTATTTTCAATTACATTACAAAAAGAATTGAGAAATTATCATTTAAGAGCCTTAACTATAACTTCAGCTGCATCTGCAATTAGTTGATTATCATAGGTAGCCTCTTTCTCATCTTTACTAGATAAAATTGCGATGATAATGGGTGCTCTATTAGGCGGCCAAACGATAGCAATATCATTTCGTGTCCCATAACTTCCAGCTCCTGATTTATCTCCAACTACCCAGTCAGTTGGTACGCCTGCACGAATAAGTTTGTCTCCTGTAGCATTTCCTTTCATCCACTCTGTAAGAATTTTACGTTTATCAGCTGGAAGTGCATTTCCGACCGTAAAAGCCTTAAGATTGGTAGCAATGGCTTTCGCTGTACTAGTGTCACGAATGTCTCCTGGAGTAGCTTCGTTTAACTCTGGCTCAAAGCGATCAGCCATAGTAACCCGATCACCCATCTGTCTAAGTGCTTTTTCATATCCTTTAGGTCCACCTATTTTATTAAATAAAATGTTCCCGGCGGTATTATCACTGGAACGAACAGCCGCCTCTGCAATTTCCCCAAGTTTCATGCCTGTATCTACATGTTTCTCTGTAATGGGTGAATATTCCACCAAGTCGTCTTTCGTATAAGTGATAACTTCATTTAATTTCTCAGTTGAGTTTTGCTGTAGCAATACTCCTGCCGCTAATGCCTTGTAGGTTGATGCAAAGGCAAATCTTTCGTTAGGTCGATAAGCAATTGTTCGATTTGTACCAGTATCAATAGCATACACACCTAATCGAGCATCAAATTTTTTCTCAAGTTGAGAGAATTCTTTATACGTCGCATGATTTTTATGTTTAACTGGTCCGGTCTTTTCTTTCGCTTCAACTTGCAATGCCCCTCCTGTAAAAGCTTCTAGGCTTGTAAGACTTAAACCTAATATACCAACACATAAACCTATTTTTAGCATCCTCTTGTTTTTCAAAATCATCATTCCTTTCAAATTTTCAATACTGAAAACAAGTAGTAAATTCAATACACTGTATCCTATTTGAAAACCTGTTTTTATACGTACACATAATAGACCATCTAAGAAACAAGTTTGTTCCATAAATTTAAAACCTTTTTAACTAGTAGCCAAGATATTAACAAAAGTAAGAGATAGCAACTATGATAGCCGCTATCTCTTATTTCAAATCTTCCTTTTTCTTTAACTTATAAAGGCTTTTATATAAACAGGGTCTCTTCCCCTGAGAAAAGTGCACAAATTTTACTAATTTTGATTCGAACTATCTGTACTAGCAGCTTCACCATGTATACGTTGCTTTTTTAAATCAAAGTATACATCTAAAATTTCCTTTCCAATTATAGAATTAATTCCATTTTTATCATCATGAAGCCATGGGACTACTACAGAAAATGCTACTTCTGGATTATCATATGGAGCATATCCAACTAATGTTAAGTTGTAACATTCCATACGTTCTCCTTTTGCATTTCTACCAATTGGATCATCTCCACCATATACAGTTTGAGCTGTCCCTGTCTTTCCTGCTGGTTTATATGGCGCATTTTTGAAATACTTCACGCCAGTTCCATCACCTTCTTGGAATACCCATCTAAAACCTTCTTTTATCCGATCAATATGTTCTTTCTTCATATCAACTCGATTTAATACGACAGGCTCTATAGAGCGTATAACTTTACCGACCTCTTCTTCTTTTATTGATTGCTCTCGTATTTCTTGTACAATTTGGGGTTGCATTCTATATCCACCATTTGCAATAGTTGAAATATATTGTGCCAATTGCAATGGCGTATACGTATCATACTGACCGATAGAAAAATCTAGTAAAAACCCAGGTTGACTATCTACTTTTCTCGTTTGCCCAATTATTTCATTCGGTAAATCAATACCTGTTGGTACCCCTAAACCAAATTGTTTAAAATAATAACGCATTTTATCAAATGCTTCTTGTTTAATATCCAATGAACCATTCGGTACGTAATTAACTCCCGCAATTTTTAAAGCTGTCTGGAACATGTATACATTCGAAGATACTTGTAAAGCTCGTAAATCATTAATATTACCAAATCCGGATACATTCCATGATTTCTTGGCTTGTGTACCTTTAAATTTCATCGGTGCATCATAAAATTGATCTCCTGGCTGTATTGCCCCTGTCTCATATCCAGTTAATAACGTTGCGCCTTTTACAGCTGATCCTAGCTCATACGAAGTTGTCATGTTACCTAATGCCAAATCCTCAATCTCTATTTTCCCTTCTTTTTCTACAATCTTTTTGCCTGCCATAGATAAAATCTGTCCGTTATTTGGATTTGTCATGACGACAAACGCTCGGTCCAACAATGGCTCTGAACTCTTAAAAGCTCTCAAATTTTTCTCTATACTTTCTTCCACTTTCTTTTGTAATTCCATATCAATCGTTAATGTTAAACTACTACCACTTTTTCCTTTAGAGATTATTTCTGTGTTTATAATGTTTCCTGATTTATCAGTAATGTTTTTCACTTCTTCTTTTGTGCCGTGTAATACATCTTCATATCGTTGTTCAATATAACTTTTTCCTACACGATCATTACGGTTATATCCACGTACCAAATAAGAATCTAAGTTTTCTTTCGGTAATCCTTCTTCACTACTTGTAATATTACCTAACACGGAACGAAATAAATTACCATTTACATAATTACGTTCCCAATCAACTGTTGTATCTACTCCTGGAAATTCCGCAAGTTTTTCACTTATCCGCGCATATTCTTGATCTGTCACATCTTTTTTTATAATTTGTGGTGTCAGTTGATAACCTGAACTCATTTTACTTTTAATAGATAACACCTTTAAATCTTGTGCTGTTAATTCTGCCAATTCTACTTCTGTAACGCGACTTCGTCTTAAGTCTTGAATTTTTTTGTCTAGTTCTTTTCCCTCTATTCCCTTTTCTTTAAACTTTCCTATGTCGTTTTTAGTAATCTTTGATTCCGCACGTTTCGTATTCAATTGCATCCAGAAATCTTTTTTATCGATATCGGTTAATTTATTTATATCTTGCTCAGGCATTTCAAGTACCTTCGCCAAGTCTTTTGCTGTTTTTAAAATATCTTCACTCGTAATCCCCTTTACCCTTGTATACGTAATTGCGCGAAGAGATTTATTATTAACGACCGTTTTCCCTTCTCGATCTAGAATCTGTCCACGTGGAACTGGTATACTAGTTGTTTCATTTTGACTGTTTTCCACTTGGTTCTTATAAGCCTCTCCCTCAACGATTTGTACTTTTCCTAGCTGCATAATAATAGCTGAGAATAGTACAAATATGCAAAGGAACATTATATTCAATCGAATAGATATATATGTCTTCTGTTTCTTTACTTTTTGTTCTTTCATAAATCCTCCATATAATTCTTCAGGAAATCCTCACTAATACTTAGTAAATAAATATACTAAAAGCGTTCCCTATATATTAGAAACCACTATTCAGTTATAATAGTGTCTTATCTTTTTTGTTAAATCCTTGTAAGCATCCATTCCTTTTGGTTTAGCCGCGTAATTGATAAATCTCCCTTCCTGTTTTTTTCTCTATTTTTTTGTCGCCTGCATTAGAAATGCTAAACTGTATAATGACTCATATTAAACTTACACATAGACTTACTATTAACATGTACTTTTTTTCATACTGATTGTTCCTTTCTTCATGCTGTAATACTTAATAGACAACCTAAGTAATAAAGTTGTTCCACATTTACAAAAAAAAAAATTAACTATAAGATGGAATAGGCTACATAAGGGAGGGTTATATGTTACATACGAAAAGATGGAGATTTTTTGCGGTTCTTTCTATTGTAAGTTTGATTTTACTAATTTTATTAAAAATCAACTTCATTTCAATTACTATCGCAACTTCTTCAGCTGAAAGAGGAAAAATTTTTGATCAAAATGGTGTAATACTAGCTACAAATAAGAAAGTTAAGTCTCTATATTGCACTTCTAATGATGAAAAACTATCGAATAAAGATACATCAAACACATTAGCTTTTTTCAATCAATTTTCAAACGAGTTTCAACATGACATTTCTACAGAGGACATAAAATCTCAATTACAACAATCCTGTAATAAGCAGACTATGAATGAAATATCCTTATACTCTGATATAAATAAAAATGAAATTTCATTCATAAGCAAGAATAAACCTAAAAATGTAGTGATCAAAGACGAATTCATTCGATATTATCCAAAGAACGAAATTGCTTCACAAGTAATTGGGTATGTAGAAAATGACCTTAATTCTAAAAATGTACCTGTTGGTAAAAGTGGGATTGAGTTTCAATATGAAAATGATTTAAAAGGAAAACCCGGAAAAACTCTGATTTTTAAAATGAATAATAAAAAGTTCTTATGGAACATTCAAAAAGTACAAAAAGGAAAAGATGTCCGGCTAGCTTTAGACTCTAAATTGCAGCAAAAAACAGAGGAAGCACTAAGATCTCAAATTAAGAAAGTACCTGATGCTAATGCTGGTTATGCAGTAGTAACCGATGTAAAAACTGGCGCAATATTAACTATGGCCAATTCGGCAGTTTTTGATCCAAATATATTAAATACACATGTATCATCTAAAAAAGAAAACATTAAATCCCTTTCGCAAAATAAAGCAATTCAAAAATTAAAGTATGGTGAATCTTATGTAAATATGGCCTCTACTATAAAGCCACTTACTATTTTAATCGGATTAAACGAAAAGCTCTTTCAACCTGAGGATACATATTTGGATAATGGTAGTTTTCAGTATGATAATCAAAATAACATCACTAATGCTCCTGGAACACCAACAGGTGAAATTACACCGATTCAAGCTATCATTAATTCATCAAATACATTTATGACGGCAAAAGTAGCTCTCCCCTTATTCAACCGAAATAATGGGAATATAGAAAAAGTAGCAAATATATGGACAGATTATTTAAAGCAATTTGGCCTCCGCTCTAAAACTGGTATTGATTTACCCTTTGAAGAAGACGGAGAATATGAATTTCATCCATCTAATAAGTTTGAAAATGGAATCTCTGCTTTATTAAATGCATCTTGGGGAGGAAATGAAGTACACACCCCTCTACAACTTGCTCAATATGCAGCAACTTTGGCAAGTAAAGGTGATAAATATAAACCTCAAATCGTAAGTGTTATTATTGGTCAAGACGATAAGGAAACAAAAAAGTTTAAACCACTCTTAGAAAGTTCAAATCGTTATCCTATGAAATTTTGGAGTGTCGTGCAAGGTGGGATGAGTCAAAATATAGAGGAGATTAAAAACTTGCCCTTTCATGTCGCGGGTAAAACAGGGATAACTGGCTCTCCGAACGAGCAAGAAAGAATGATAAATCATTCTCTTTTCATTGCATATGCTCCTACCGAAGATCCAAAAATTGCTATTTCTGTCGTTATTCCTGGTAGTAATTCGGAAAAAAATATTGCTGCTCTCGTTACATCAGAAATTTTAGAGTGCTGGAATTCACTTCAAAAAGAGGATAAAGATAAAGAGGAAGGTTCATTAAAGTGAACCTTCCTCTTTTACCATATAGAATCTATATTCGTTATTTCCCATATACCTTCATCATTCTTTTCAAATATGAAAGAATATTTAATATCAGTTAAAACATACTCTTTTTGTACATATCCAGTATGACCGTTAATTGTCGATACTTTTATAAATCCATCATTCCGTACTTTTTCTGGAATCAAAGCTTTTACCATTTCATTAGATACTTCATATAAAACTTGTGATTCTCGTTTTGGTTCAGCTAAAATTTTCGTTTTATTTCCAGTAACAGTTGCATATATAAAATGCGATTGCTTTGGTTGGTTACTTTCTGTCAATCCACTTGGTACTTTGTATGCTTTCTTTGTATCATTTGCAAATTCTCCCCCCATTGTAAGAGCGACTTGCAACTCATGAAAAATATCCTCATCAAACTTCAATTCATCCTTCTGATAACTTTTCCCTTTAAATAGAACTTCATCATTTAACGCTCTATACAGGTCATTTTCATTTTTTGAATTTGTACTTCGATATAACTCATTCATAAATTGTTTTAATGATGGATCTTGAGCAGACTCATCTTTTGTTTTAGGCTTAATTTGAGTACTACTTTGTACCGGTGATTTATTATCATCAAGCCAAGGTTGTTGAACAATAAAAAATAACATTGTACAAACCAAAACAACTACAATAGGCAATGCTTTTTTACGAAATGGTCTCTTGTATGGTACAGAGTCTACTTCACTATTTTGGTATATCGATTGCTTTATTTTATAAATAAATGCTTCTTCATCTTTACGACGCTCCATTGGTCCATTTTTTAATTTGCTATACCAGTCAGGATTTTTTTTATTGTTCATCACTTCTACCCTCCCCTATTAATTTTGAAACTTTACTTCTTGCTCTGCTTAACCTAGATTTGACTGTTCCAATGGATACACCTAATGTTTCAGCCATTTCTTCATAAGATAATTCATATTTCGCGTCCAATATTAGTATTTCGCGGTGTTTTTTAGGTAGTTTTAATACAACATCCCACACATCATTCATTTCCTCTTGATTAAAAAATTCTTGTTCTGCCGATGGAGATTGCTTATCGTCACTAAAAAATCCCACTAAAGATATCCTTTTAAAATAAGAGGATTTCAAATAGTTTATTGCCGTATTTCTTGTAATTTTTAATATCCACGTTTTAATAGATGACTCCTTTCGAAACGAATTCCAATGTTTAAAAACCTTAATAAATACATCTTGTGTGATGTCATCTGATAAGTGTGGATCTTTCGTAATAATAAATGAATAATTCCATACATCTTGCCAATAGTCTTTTATAACATAGTCAAGCTCATCATGATTACATTTTTCAATAAACTTCTGTTCCATTTCCACACCTCAAACTTATTTGAATAAACATAAAACTGCCCTCACTTTTAATATGGTTTCAATATATAGACATGATACAAGTTTCATTTGTTCCATTGTTTATCTTTTTTTTCGATAGATGATATTTCTTAAAAAAATGTAATAAAAAAGACCAGGATAAATTCTTAAAATCATCCTGGTTTTTCTGTATTAAATATATTTTTATTATTTTTTTATAATAGAAACCGCATCTAATACATCCACTTGACTCCCCATAGTTTTAGTGAGTTTTTTCCATTCAGTTTCTGCTTGTACAGCCGTAACATCATCTGTGTTATATGGTCTATCTTCACCATACGATTTATTGAAATGAAGGATTTCCATTGATGTTTCATTTACAGGGATTTGATTGAAAGTCGCATTATCAACAATTACAATCAATTCCTCGTAATTTGGATTACGATAGTGACCAAACCAAGTATCACTAGCATACTGGACATCTATTTTCTTTTCATTAATTGTTAATTCCTTGATTTTTTTATTTTTCTTACTAGCTAGTAAGACAGCTTTACCTTTTGGAACTGAAGGTACTGACTTAATTGGGTCTGAACTCCATACTTCATCATCATTATCTGACTCTCTTAATACACCTAACCCAACCATTTTTTTCGCTGTTTTTTGATCCATCATTAATACTTGTTTACCATCAATTTCTGCTTGCTTCACTTTATACAAAGTGTTGGTCTTAATTTCACTTTTATGTTGATTTACTATTCCTTTTAATGATTGTTCTCCTCCAATTAATAAAGCGGCATTCCTTGGTTCTTCTTTCTTCCCAAAAGAACAAGCTCCTAACATAGAAATAGATACAATCCCTGCCACGCACACTTTCATTACTTTTTTCATTGCTTTTTCTCCTCTTTGCTTGTTTTATCAATACGCTACATAATTTTTTTATATAACCGTTGTAAATAACGCCAACGGACAGTGAAAAAGTACACACTTTGAATGGATATAAAGGCTAGTATAATTAAAATCGAAATCTTTAAAACTGAGTAGTCAATTAGCTGTTGCAAGGCTATAAAAGCGACCCCGCTATGAATAATCGCTATAATGATAGGCAAGAAGAACATTAGTATAAGCTGTCGTGTTACGATTTTCTTTAGTTCTTTTCTACTTAGACCGACCTTCGCAATCATTTCGTATTGTTGTTGTTCTCTTTCTAAATCTGCATATAGCCTGAAATATAATAGGCTGGCTGCAAACGTAAAGAATACGATCCCTACTAATACACTGACAATAAGTAAAATACCGTTCTCTTGTTTCGAAGAAATCCATTCAGAATACAACGCTTTAAAATAATGATGTGCTTGCACCGAATTATGATTACCCATTGTTTCTTCTAATTTTTTTGTAACCACTCTTGATTTCTCCCAATTTTCCACGACAAAACCATATTGACTTTTCATTACGTAAGAATCATCTTCCGTCTTTCTATTAGGGATTTTATCGTACAGAGAATCCGAAACAACAATAATGGCTCCAATTGAATTTGGGAGAACTATATGTGGGACCGCCTTCTTGACCCGGAGGGACATTTCTAAGTTTTCCTGTACTACATCTATTTTCTCGGGTATATCTTTTCCTCTTGCATACTTTTCTTTTTGCGAAATGATTGAGGGTACTATAATCGCTTCTTGATCGTTATCCATCTTTTCCATTTCATATCCGAAAATTTTTGCAAACTTGTTATACTCTGATACTTTGATTAGCACTAAATTATTTTCCGTGAATTTAGGATTCGTAACCGCTACCTGATAAGAGAAATTTGAGCGAGTAAGTTGTTTTTTTATTTCTGTAATGTGCTCTTCTTCTTGTGCATTTTCTCCTAACGAAGTATAGGTAAATGCAAATGGGTTGGTCATTTCGGTTAATCCCTTATTTCCCATTGCTAGGCATGTACCAATCCCTGTGAAGGCCACAGCGGAAACAATCGCTAGCATAAAGAACATAGTTGCATTATCCTTCATACGATAGGCCAATTCAGATATAGTAAGAAGGTTTGTTTTATTAAAAAACAAAGTGTCTTTTTTCTTTAAGACACGTATTACATACACGCTCAACTGTGAAAATAGAAAATATGTCCCTATCACTACAAAGACTACCCCTCCAAGTAAGTAAGGCATAATGAAGTTTCTTTCTAGTACGAAATAGAACACACATCCATACCCTAATCCAATGAAGAATACGGAAAGAAATGCTAATGCTTTTGATGCCTTTGGCTCTGGTTTTGGCTTTTCCTCTGATTTCATCAAATCAATTAACTTGTTTGCTTTTACCATTTTAGAAGTAAACAACGAAATGACTAGAAACAGAATCAAAAATGCGCCAGTTGTCGTAAAGACAGCTTTTATAGGAACGTAAAAAGGAAGACCCTTATCAATCGCTAATATATTTTCACTTGCCAATAAATTGAGCTTTGAAAATATCAAACCAATTAAGATACCAAATGTAATTGAAGCGACTCCAATTAACATATTTTCTAAAAAAATTAATTTATTTAACTGCGCCGGTGTCATACCATGCATGATTAAAATTCCAAATTCTTTTTTTCTTGTTTTTAAAAAAGAACTCACCGAATATAAAAGAAAGAAGAATGAAAATACAAAAATGAGATATTGAGAGATTTGCATCCCCATTGTTCCTAAAAGGCTCATTGTTTTACTTGTGGAGGCTAGTTCTCCTTGTAAATCAGGATGAAAAAGTAAGAGTGAATATGTGAAAAAAACCATAACTGAAAATGAGCTACTTAGAAAGTGTGCAGCATAAGTCCGCTTACTTCGAATGATATTATTAAAAGCGAATCTTTGAAAAGTCATGCTTACGACCTCCTAGTAATGCAAGTACATCTATAATTTTTTGATAAAACATTTGTTGGTTTTCTCCGTTATAAATTTCGTTATATAATTTTCCATCTTTAATAAATACAACGCGATCACAAAAACTTGCAGCCACTGGATCGTGCGTAACAAGCATCATTGTTGCATCTTGTTCTTTATTTAATCGTTTTAATAACTCCATTACATCATTAGCCGCTTTTGAATCTAAGTTTCCTGTCGGCTCATCTGCAAGTAATAATTTAGGTTTATGAATTAGAGCACGTGCAATTGCTGTTCTTTGTGCTTGTCCGCCCGATATTTCATATGTTCGTTTATTTAATATATCTTGAATGCCTAATTTTTCTGCAATACCTTCTACACGCTGATTCATATCCTCAACTTTAGTACCATCTAACGTCAGAGGAAGAACAATATTTTCTTTTACAGTTAATGTTGTAAGAAGATTGAATGCTTGAAACACAAAACCTAATTCACGTCTTCGAAATAATGCCAGTTCATTTTGAGATAATTGATATGGATTTTCTCCATTAATCAATATTTCTCCTGATGTGGGAGAATCAATAGTAGAAACCATGTTCAACAAAGTAGTTTTTCCACTTCCTGATGGTCCCATTATTCCTACAAACTCCCCTTTTTTCACACTCAAATTAATGTCGGCGAGCGCTTCATAAGATACCTTTCCTGTATAGATTTTACTCAGTTCACAGACCTTTAATATTTCCATATCGTTTTGCTCCTTTTTATCTTTTAATAACCTAAGTTTATCTAAGCGTCCCTTCTTCTCATATCGATTAACCTTTCATATATCTAACAGGTCTGTAATATTTCTGAAAAGTCAAACTAAATAACGTTCTAACGATTTGCATAAGGGAAAATAATACAGATTGTTGTTCCTTTTCCTACTTCCGACTTTATTTCAATATCATGTTCCAATCTTTTTATAATATTTTTCACAAGATATAATCCCATCCCAGTAGATTCCTTAAATTTCCGACCGTTTATTCCCGTATAAAATGGGCGGAATACTCTCGGGAGGTCTTCTTTTGGAATTCCCACACCATGATCGTGTATTTCAAGGATTACTGAGCGCTCTTCTTCTAATGTAGTAATAGTAACGTTTTTTCTACTTCCTGCTGAATACTTAATGGCATTGGATATCACTTGATGAATAACAAACCGAAGCCACTTTCTATCGGTTTCTACCATAATAGTTTGTTTTACTTTTACTTCTGGATAAACATAGCTACGGATAAACAGACGTTTATTTTCACGGATTACTTCTTGAACGATTTCCTGTAACGAAACTCTTTCCACATAAAAATCTTGCTCAAACGTTTGTAATCGCGCCATATATAAGACCATTTCTAATCCGTACTGTATTTGATCTACTTCTTCCACAATACTTTCAAAAACCTCCCCATTCTCTTCTTGTGTGATCAGTTCAATAACTGATAGAGGCGTTTTCATCTGGTGCACCCATTGATTAATAAATGTAAGGTGCTCTTTTTGTTTATATTCCCAAGTCTTTAACTGTTGATGATATTGACTGTATTGTGTCTTTAACACACGCTGAAGTGCTACTGATAATGGAGTGGAATCGAGTTCTTCTAAGGAGTCCTCTAATGTTTCAGAAGGGTTGGATAATTTGTTATAAAATCTACGATGGCTAAAGTAGCGATAAAGTAAAAACGCAATTAAAAAGCATCCTCCTAAAAACACACTATATAACGCAGTAGATAAGTGGTTATATCCATCCAGCCAATAAACAGTTAGAACGACAAATAGCTGAATGATTGAGAAACAGATGAAAGGGATATGTTCACGTAAAAATAAATTCATTATTATACCTCATCATTCTTCCAAGTTATTTTCAAACGATATCCAGCACCACGAACTGTTTCTAATGCATTTTTTATTCCGATTTCCTCTAATTTTTTTCGGACACGTGTAACATTTACACTTAACGTATTATCATCTACATACGTATAGTCATCCCAAAGCTTTTCTAAGATTTTCTCTCGACTAACAATACTAGGAGATTGTCGTAAGAGAGTTTCTAGTAAAGCAGTTTCTTTTTTTGACAGTATACACATGCTATCATTTAGCTTTAATTCCATTTTTTCTGGATAAAGTATTAAACCGGATTGCTGAACAACTCTTTCTTCCGCTTTCGGTGCGTATTCTCCGTAAATTCTTCGAAGATGACTTCGGATTTTTGCCATTACAACTTCATAATGAAACGGTTTAGTGATATAATCGTCTGCACCATGTTCAAGTGCCATAACTTGCTCCATCTCTCCACTACGTGCTGATATAAATATAATGGGACAAGTAGAGACCGTTCTAATTTGTCTGCACCAGTAGAAACCATCAAAACTCGGTAAATTTACATCTAATAAAACTAAATCAGGTTGAATTTTTTCAAAGTTAGCCAAAATATTTTCAAAATCCTCTGTAATATTCCCTTCATACCCGTACTTATTAATATGGGATTGAAGTAGTTTAGAAATTTTTTGGTCATCTTCTACAATCATGATTTTATACATATATTTAGCTCCTTTTATTTATGTATCTATTTATTATCTAGAAATATCTAATTAATACTTTTATCTTTTAGTATAAAGAAATTCCCCTCTTACTTATATTGAATAACCTTACTTCAAACTAACAGTTTTGTAATATTTCTGAAAATAAAGTTAAGTATAATAGCTCTTATTTTTTAAATTTCAATCATCTAATTTAACATTTAAAAATTTGTTGTTTTATAATTTTTAAATAAAAAATAATCGTATTTAATTGTGTAAAAAACACGTAATTAAATACGATTATTAAAATCATAAAATCTGCGTTTAGACATAAATTAACCGATTCCTAATATAATCTTGAATCGGTAAGGTTTGTATATTTACTAAAGAAGTAAATTTCACCTTCTAATTAAGTATTATTTCTGAAAAACATGTTTTATTTTTTCACCTGGAACGTTGCTCCCGCCTCTTCCTTTTACATCTTCAATCATCATGGTAACGATCATGTTTGGCGCGCTTGCATCGAAAGCTGCAAACCATCCAAGTTCTTTACCCTCTGCTTCTTTCGATTCTTTCAGTTCTGCTGTACCTGTCTTACCAGCGAGAGTTACACCATCAACTTTAGCAATTCTCCCGGCACCATCAGGATCATTAATAACCTTTATTAACGCACTTTTTAATATCTCTTGATTCTTGGTAGAAATCACATTTTCTTTCCAATTTCCCGTTTCTTTTGTTTTTTTTATAAGATGCGGTGACGGAATGTTACCCTCATTGACAATCGGTGCATAAGTCAATGCTAAATGAAGAGGTGTCATTAATACTTGTCCTTGTCCGTACCCCGTGTCTGCTAGTTGAATATCATTTTTTATCCCATCTTTTGCAATGATTGAAATAGGGAATTCGTATTCAATTGGTAATTTTTCATGAAATCCGTATTTCTTAAATTCATTTACATACTGATCTTTTCCTATTTTCAAAGCTTGTTGAGCAAAATAAATATTATCAGAGTACTTCATTGCCTTATCAAAATCAACTGGACTAGCATCCTTCACACGTGTTACATAATAATTTCCCCAAGATGAATCTTTTGTCCACTTTAATCCTTGAATTTTAAATTCTTCCTTAGGATTTATTGTGTTTGTTTCCAAACCAATTGCACCTGTTATCGTTTTAAATACGGAACCTGGTACAAATGCTTGTGTGAAGCGATTCATCATTGGCAGTTTCGAGTCATTATTCCATGCTTCCCGTTGAGCTTTTGATGCTCCTCTAACTATTGTATTTGGATTATAAGCAGGGCTACTTACAAGTGCGATTGTTTCACCCGTTTTAGGATTGACCGCTGCACTAGATCCTGCTTCATTTTTCATCTCATTAAAGATTTTTTCTTGAATTGCAGCATCAATAGTTAACGTAACATTTTCCCCTTTTTTTGCTTCTTGTTTTGCTACGTTTTTAATCTCTTTCCCGTTCTCATCTTCCATAAATACGCGTCCACCCTTTTCACCACGCAATTTATTCTCTAATACTTTCTCTAAACCTGTCTTACCCACTAAATCATCTGCTTGATAACCTTTTTTTTGAAGCGATTTTAACTCCTCTGCATTTACCTTTCCTATATATCCCGTTAAGTGTGCCGCTGCTTCTCCTAATGGATACGTACGAATATTTACTGGGCGAGATGAAACTCCTTCTAATTCAATATAATCATTCTGTCTGGTTCCCTCTTTTAAAATACCAATTGGTACAAGGGAATCTGGTTTTATCCATTTCGCTGCGAGCTTTTGATTGATCTCTTCTATAGACATATCAAGTAATTGTGCTACTATTTCTTTCGTTTGCGCTGCCGTTTCACCTAGTTTCTCTGGAATAATTCCAACTTCAGTCGCTTTACCATTCGTTGCAAGCCCTTTTCCATTTCGATCATATATTTCTCCGCGTTTTCCTTGCTCTGTTTGCATACGTACTTTGTAATCTTTTTTCATACCTGGGAAAATGAAGTCTGGTGTCCAATCTATTTTCCAAGATTCCTTATCTTTATCTTTCACGAGTTTTGCTTCATGGATGAATGAAACTGTTCCTCCATCCGTATCCATATTAACTTCAAAAAGAAAAAGTTCTTTATCTTTAGTATTCTCTCCTTTCGTTTTAATTTTTAAATTCTTAACTCCAATACCCTCATAAATTTTTTGATATTTCTCTGTGAACTCCTTTTTAGAAATCGTTTTTTTTGCATGTTCTGATAAATAATCATACATATTTGTAAATTTTTTATCATTCCATAAATTGATATATTCTTCAAATGCTTGTTTTGGCGGCTCATCTTTATTGCATCCTACCAACATAACTCCAAAACAAAAGAAAAGCAGCATCCATATTTTTTTCAATTCAATCTTCTCCCTTAATTAAAAATGATTATTCCTTTCTAAATATGTTAAATAAAAAATGTTTTAACGCTTAATAGACAGTGTAAGTAATGAAATAGTTCCACATTTACAAAAAAATTAAATTTATGGTTAAGCTGCATTCAAAAAGGGAAGATTTTAAGATTCTTACAAACGACGAATATATTTAGCGAACGTTATCATTATTAGTGTTGTTTTAACAATTCATTTAAAATACCTTTTAGTTCATTTTCGCCAATTTCATCTTTTTTCTTTATAGATTATTGATACAAAAAAAGAATCCTTATACTAAGGATTCTGCAACAGAAAATAACAAAAATATAAACAATAAAAAGAATTACTTAAAGTATAATTTATAGGCACTCTATATCCTTCTTTTTCGCACCAAAAACCCCTGTACAGCATGCGACAGGAGTTTAGGTCATTCTACAGCTTATTTAAAAGAGTCATGTACAGGCAAACTACTAAAAATCAATTCAGCAACTTTTACATATCCTTTTGAGTTTGGATGAATTAAATCCGTAGACCAAAGCGTATTGTCATTAACTAAATGATGATTCCAAAAGTCAACATGATGAAGCTTATACTCTCTACTCAGTGAAAGTATAACTTCATTTGCCTCTAATAATTGTTCTTTTAATACTTGTTTTTTTTCAGAAGGAAATGGAAGCCTAACAGTAAAATCTGGAAGGTTTGCTATAATAATATCAGCACCTGCTTTACTTAATGTATCTATCATAAATTCCATATCGTTCTTATATGCATGATGATTCCAACGTCCTTTTAAAACATCGTTTGCACCTGCAATTAGACTAACCAAATCTGGATTAAAAGTTAATGCCTGTTCCAATTGCTGTGAGCAAATTTCTTTAGTTACTAACCCACGTTTTGCAAAATTAGCATATTTTAAATCATCTACACACAGTTGAACAAAATGATCTACCCAGCTTTTTAATGCTATTCCCTCAACTTCATCCCCTATCCCCTCTGTAAAACTATCACCAATCGCTACAAATCGCTTCCACATATATAGTCCCCCTTTTTTGTTATTCATATCTACACTATACAATAGCCCACAGCGTAATTGTTCTTCTTAAATGTTTTTCAATTTCAATTAAATTCCATAGGAGATTTTTCAAATGAGCAAGACAACTCGATTAAACTATTTCACATGAACAAAAACATGAAAATCTACGTTATCTTCTCGCAGAAATAGGTTGAGACCAACTATCTTTCCCATTATCATTTAAGTGTACTTGAAAAACATATATAGGTTGAGAAAAGCCTTTTGTATCAGCGTAGTAATCTATATTATAATCTGTAATGACTAATGTATCACCTGCTTTGAAAGATATTATAGGATCAAAGTCTCCTTGTTTTAGTTTTTGAAATACTTCTTTGGGAGACAGAATTTCGACATCTCGAATATGTGATTTTTTTGTAACTGGCTCATTGTCATTAGGCATTTTTGTAATTTCCTCTTTGTAAACAGGCATTTTATTACCTTCGTCTTTTAACTCTATTGATGTTTTTATAGTGACATCAGTCATGTCTGTTTTTGTAATGGGATCTAAAGGCATATTCCCAAATTCCTTCATTTGATACGAAATCATTATTCCAAGTGCAACAAAACTTACTGTAATCGGAAGAAATAAATATTTGGTCATTTGTGTATCTGTTTCTTTTTTCTTCAACAATATAAGAACTATATTTAACATAGAATATCCTAGCATCATTCCTAAAGTATTATGAAGTAAATCGGCTAGTTCCATACTTCCACGTTGCATTATAAATTCAAGGATTTCAAGCAATAAACTTGCTATAATTGAGCTGATTAACATCCATTTTGTTTTTTGAAAAACATTACTAAATAAAGGTAATAAAATTCCTAACGGAAAAAGCATACCTATATTCAAAATGATATGGAAAAAAGAAGAAAATGAAAAGGTATTCCATGCTTTTTTATAAACACTAAGTACATCAAAGTCAATTGTTCTTGCAAAAGTTATATCATCTGGACGACCAAATGAAGTAGCTGATAATACAAGGGAATAATATCCTATTATCAATATAAACAATATAACTTGTTGTACGGTAAATTCCCCCCCTCCTTTACATACCTTTTTGTATACTACAAAGTAGCTAAAAACAAAAATGAGTAGTAACAAGAATGTGAGTTGTATTGTAGGAATTGCAAAGGTAACAAGTAGTTCGGAAATAAAATTCATTTTACACCTCTGTTTTTACGAATAAAATATTCAATAGTTTTATATAACATTTTAGATATAGATTGCGATGTGTTGTTACCCCTAATAATTATTAATACAGAATTAAACCTGTATACATTGAGCATTTCTTCCTCTTGAAACTAGCTTTATTTGACCAAGCAGCTACAAGGAAACTAGCTTTTTACTAATTGTACTTTCGGCTATGTCTGGAAAAACGTTACGAAGATTCTCTTTAGTAAGAGGATTTTTGGAGTTAAGTATAAAATTAAAAATTTGTTCAATTTTAGTATATTTATATAGAATCCGTAATTGACCGATTCCTAATATACTTAGGAATCGGTCATATTCGTATATTTACTAAAGAAATAAAATTCCTTCAAGCATTACACTTTTTTTCGAAAATTTGTTGTTCTTTGTTTTGCCCAGTTGATACATTTCTTTTCAATTAAATGATACGAAACTATAGAAAAAAGTATTGTCATTGAAATACACAAAGCAAGAAGGAAAAAGATAGGTATCTTTGTATACAAAAGTTTAAATAGTACCATCATGATTGGAAAATGACACAAATAGATACTGTATGAAATTTCTCCTAAGTATACAAATACACTCTTATTTAAAAATGCTTTCACTTTTAGGTTACTCATGGCCATTATTATAAATATACTAACACCGATTACGACACCCCAATCTTTTAATAAGAAAGTAGTATCATTACGGGAAAAACCATAAATTAAAATGGAATATAAATATAGAATAATCCCTAATGCAATAAGAAATCCTTTATTAAATTTTTTCATATTCCTATATAAGTAGATAAGCTTTTCCTGATGCTTAAAAAGTAACATTCCAACCATAAACATCGATGTGAAATGCAGTGTATCGGCATAACCATTATAAAATCCCTCTGCTTTCCCTATATGCAACATATTAAGGAAAACACTAATTAAAGAAAAGCTCAAAGCAAATAGTATCGTTTTCTTCCAACTCAGTTTATAAAAAAGAAGGAATAACAACGGAAACACAATAGATATACGCATTTCTTGAGCCAATGACCAGATAACTGGATTATAATTTTCCGTAAAAAAGTTATTAAGAAGCACAAAATGGTTTATAATATCTATTTTTGTTATAGACCCTTGCCACCTATCATAGAACCAATCCCGTAGTCCAGCCACTTCATACGGCGAGAACAAAATAAATAAAGCAAAGGTAATGATTATCCAAAAATAATAAGGAATATAGATTCGTACAAATCGCTTAATTAAATATCCCCAATAATTTGTTTTTGAATGATAAAGTGCCATAGATAACACAAAACCACTGAGTACATAAAAAACGATTACAGCTTCCCCGCCAGCCCATAAAAACCTAAGCGGAGAAAATTTAATAGAATTAGGCAACGATGGTAGCATTAAACAAAAATGTCCAAATACCACTGTCAGTGCCGCTAACCCTCGTATGGAATCTAATTCTTTTATTCTCTTACTCATAAAATGTTCTCCTTATAAATTGTAGATTTTGCTGTTAATAAAGGCCACTATACTATTGTAGTGGGAGAATTATACATATTGTTTCTTTAAATTCCTAATATAAGCAGTACAAAGTCAATCTATGTATCTGTTTTAGGAAACTTTCGTATTTAGGCGTAAGTTATATAATAATAGAAAGAAAAAAGAAATTTCATTCTATAAAATCGTATTGTCGTTTAGAAAACATTTTAAAACTGTTTTCTAAACCCTCGTTATAGTCTGTCTGCTTATTTGTCCATTGAACACCCTTATTCCCAGGCCACCCTGAGGTATTAGCAACATATTTTAATAGCTCTGGTCCTTTTAAATTTTGCTGTAAACCACGGTTATATGCATTTATCATATTAGATATTGCAATTCGAGTATTGGTTTCTGCATTTTTCAAATCTTCGTTCGTTAAATCTTTAGGTGCTAGTCCACCTCGATGAAGCTGAAACAGTCCAAATGATGTGCCCTGATCTCCAATTGCGTTTCGATCAAACTTACTTTCATGGAATGCAATAGATAAAGGAATCCATGGCGGTATACCATGCTCTATTGATATTTGTTGAATCGTGTCTCTTACTTTAACTCGGTTAGTATGATGGTCATATGCGTATTTTGTAAGATATAGCCCTCCTGTTAAAACTAAAATAAATACTCCACTTTTTATTAATGTCCCTCTCATCGACGTCACCTCAATTGTCAGTATCAAAGATTGTCACTAGTAATCCTATCTTTTGGGGATATTAACTCGTAATCATGTATCATCTTGTTATTGTTTGTTTCATTAATTACCGATTTTCAGGTGAAATTATTAGGGGGTTCCCTCCATATAACATTCGCTTTTATCACTTTCGGTACAATTTACTTTTGTATGGGAGAGCGTTTTCTCTGTATGGTACCGTACTTTTTTCTCGAATACCTTACTTTTTTATTCGATTGAAATTAAAGAATAACTATATACATAGGGATAAACACTATAAAAAGATACTTAAATTTCTTTAAAAAATTCATTTTTCGGCCTCCATTTCTTTATATAATTAATTTAAAACAAAATATTTAATAAGAAGAAAAGATTTTATTAAATTTTTATAAAATTTAATAACAGGAATAAGTACCAGGTATTTATTTTTATTGTCACTTGATGGAATAATGAATGTGTTTTCATCATGTAACTTTATTAAACTAGCCTTGCACCAGAACCCTTTGAATCGAACAATTCATAATAAACGCCATCCTTTCTGTATATTTCTACAAAAAGAATAGCGTTTTTTGATTATATGGATACAAATTTATCTTAGCTTGATTGCAATACCGAAAGTTCCGAAGAACCAGATTTGAGAATTAATGCAATCTTCCATTCCAAGCCATCCACATAAGAATCTATAATACTTTGAAACCTTTTATTTCAGGCTAATATTTAGTTTTATCCTACAAAGTTAGCCTTTTACTATATCAACCGCACTATTCCACATACCGCTAAAGAAAGATCCTATTTCGCGCATAAAACGTGTAAACCAATTTGCTTGTTCTACTTCAGATTTTGTTACAAGGTCTACTTGTAATGATTTACCTGATAAGAACCCAGGATCTGTAATATCTTTAGGCGATATAATCATTTGACTAATTGTTACACCTTTTTTAATAGGCGCTTCTTGTTCTTTATTCGATACTTTAAATTCTTTTTTATAAACGTCTTTGTTGCCCTTTGGCATTGGAAGTGAAACAGCTTGCTTCGTTTGAACAACTATATCTTTGTCCTTTGCATTTGCTACCCGCACTGTTTCATGACCTTTTACTACTGAATCTTTTCCATAGACCTTCTTCACTTCAAAATTCGCAAATCCATAATCATATAATTTCTTTGTTTCATCAAAACGTGCTGTATGAGAGTTTGCTTTTATAACTACAGAGATTAGACGCATACCGTTTTTTTCTACTGTACCAGTAAAACAATCTCCGGCTTCTGGAGTAGTTCCTGTTTTTAACCCATCTACACCTTCGTATTGCTTAATTAAGCCTTTTAACATCCAGTTAAAGTTCGTCATATCAATCGGATACTTGCCACCCTTTTGGAATGTTTTTTTAGGGATTTTTGCTGTATCTAATATTTTCGGGAAATCTTGAATAAGACGTTGTGCTAAAATCGCACAATCTCTTGCGGACATTTTATTTTTCTCGTCTGGAGTTGTCCCTTCTGGGTGATGTCCTTTTAAATCATGGTTTGTTAAACCTGTAGAGTTTACAAATTTATAATTTTTCATTCCAAACTCTTTTGATTTATCGTTCATCATTTTCACGAAATTGACTTCTTTTCCAGCAATCTCTTCAGCTAAAGCAATTGTTGCACCGTTTGCAGAGTAGATTACCATTGCCTCATATAACTCTTTGACCGTATAAGAGCCACCATTTTCTAATGGAACGTTTGATAATGAGCGATCTTGCGAAATCTTATATGCATATTCAGAAATTTTAACTTTTTGATCCCATTTAAGTTTTCCTTTATCCACCGCTTCATGAACTAAGTATTCACTCATCATTTTTGTCATACTAGCAATTGCTAATGATTCATCTGCATTTTTTTGATATAAAATTTTCCCGGAATTTGCTTCTACTAAAATTGCTGATCCTGCTTCTACGTCTATAGCAGGAACTGTTTCCGCTGATGCTCTTCCAAATGTAACGGCCATGCTACAAAATAGTGTAAGCACTGTTACTATTGTAATAAATCTCTTGCAAAACATACTTTTCACTTCTGTTACCTCCAATATCTTTGTACTCAAAAAAACGTTATTTTAACATAATCCTCCAAAAAATAGACAGTGTTATCAAATTCTATATACATATAAGACATTAGGACCACTTTCATATAGACCATCTCATCCCACACATATCCCTCTTTTTAATACCTTTGTATTTTTCAAATTGATTCGTACTTTCATATTTTTTAGGATTACACTTAATAGACAATCTAAGTAATACATTTGTTCCACATTTATAAAAAAATAAAACCAGTGTGCCCCGGTTGAATACCGAAACACACTGGTTGCTAAATTTACTATCGTCTTTTCCATTGTTCATATCAATGAACTTTCCCTCTATTCTGTTAATTACTTTATAATAATAAACAAATTAATTTGTCAGTATCATGTCTACTATGAATGGCTTACTTGAATTATTAACTTAAGAAGTTTCTTAAGTTTTAAAAAAGCTTATGGAACCTTTCATTCCATAAGCCATTCTATATGATCGGATGTTCAACAATAAAGGCTATCCAACCTTCTTTATATTCTGCATGTATATTACCATTGTGAAGTTCAACAATTCTTTTTGAGATAGCAAGTCCCAGTCCATTTCCTTGATCACCTTTTCTGGCCTTATCACCCCTGAAAAATCTCTCAAACAATTTATTTGGATCGCTAACAGGTGGTTTCTCAGCTTTATTTGATACTTTCAAAATTGCTTTATTATCTATTACTTCAAGACATATTGATAATTCGGATGGCTTCATGCTGTACTTTATCGCATTTATAAACAGATTTTCATAAACACGT
The DNA here is from genome assembly GCF_038007445.1 of Bacillus sp. FSL P2-0099. NCBI lineage: Bacteria > Bacillati > Bacillota > Bacilli > Caryophanales > Bacillaceae > Bacillus > Bacillus sp. FSL P2-0099. The sequence continues at coordinate 2,412,480 of NZ_JBBOXE010000001.1, read as the reverse complement.
ACCATTTTTTCTACATCCATAAGAATAGGTATTGTTTCTTCCGTTATTGATTTTTGAACAATTAAACTTTCCTATTCAAATATAGGAGTGTATTCTCCAACTATTTGCTCCAACAAACCTGATACATCAACTTCATTAAGGTTTAATCTGGCATCGATGTCTGATAAACGGGTGTACTCAAATAGTTCATCAATTAGATATTTCAATCTCTGTGATTTTAAATAAGTGGTTTCGAGATACTCCTGTAATTGTGCTTTACTGTCGTATTGCCCTCTTTTTAATAAATCTACATAGCCGATAATAGATGTCAACGGTGTGCGTAAGTCATGTGATACGTTGGTTATGAGTTCATTTTTTGTACGTTCCAATTGTCTTTCCTGTTCAAATGTATTCTCCAATTCCTTGGACATATAATTAATATTTTGAGCAAGATGAGTCAATTCATCCTTTCCCTCAATCCCAATTGTCAAACCCAGTTTTCCATTGGCAATATCATTCACATTATCAGAAATGAGCTTCAAATATACTATTTTCTTTCGAACCAATATTAAAAAATGATAATAAAAGTAAAGATCGCTAACGCAAATATAAGAAATGTAAGTATATTATTTTCAAATGTACTAAGATCATCAAGATAGTGATTTAGATTTAATGGTATTATAATATATATAAAAGTGAGGATTGTTAAACCAAACGAAACAAAAAAACTAACTGCAACAGCACCAAGAAGTTTTATTATTATCTTATTTCTAAAACTAACCTTCTTCATATTTTGTACCCAATTCCCCAAACAGTTTTAATATAAATTGGATGTTTAGAATCCTCTTCAATTTTGTCTCTTATTTTTGTAATATGCACCATGACGGTATTATCCGATTTATAAAAAGCATCTTTCCAAACTGCTTCATATATTTTTGCAACACTCAGAACAATCCCTTTGTTACGAGCAAGTAGTTCGAGTATATCAAACTCTTTTGGAGTTAGCCTTACTTCCGTGCCTCTTATCCATACTTGACGTGTATCTGTATTTACGGTCAAATCACCAATTTCTAGGACACTTTTATCATTATCTGTATTTGTATTATATTTTTTAAACCTTCTTAATTGGGATTTTACTCTAGCGATTAACTCCAACGGATTAAACGGTTTTGATAAATAATCATCGGCACCAGAGGCTAAACCCTGAATTTTGTCTATATCCTCTGATTTTGCAGAAAGCATGATAATAGGCATATTTAGTTCTTCCCTAATCTTCATACACGCTTCAATGCCATCCATATTAGGCATCATAACATCCAAAATAATAAGATCGAATCGCTTTTCTTCTAACAGTTCTAACGCTTCAATAGCATCTTCTGCCTTTTGAGTTTTCAGACCTTCATTTTCCAAATATACAGAGGTAAGATTTCTAATCTCTTTATCATCATCAACAATAAGAATTTTTGACTCCATATGATTCCTCCACATTTTTCTCATATTGAACAACTAAAAGCATAAGCAGACGGTACATTTCTATCCTCTTTTTTGTAAACCTGCAATTGAATGACCAAAAGTAACATAATCGATATAAAAGATAACGTCTTAAATATTGTTCAAAATTTTCTTTAGATCCATTTACAATTAATAATTTTTCTTCTTCATTAAATTTAGCTTTTAATAAAAAAAATTATTTTGAGATTCCTTCTTTTAATTAATTTTTTTTGATTACACCGGTAGTGTATATAACTTATAAAATGAAAAAAGAATCCTCTTCAATACGCTCTTTAAAGAAAATTCTTTTTCAAATCGTATTTTCTTTACTCGTTACTTATTTTCACCAGTTTTTCTCCTTGTTCTAAAAGTGTTTCATAGTCATTGTTCTCTTTAATTTCTTTGATTTTATTTTCAATTGTGGGCGTATTATTTATATTAAAGTACGTATTTAATACTTCATATGGTGTCTTTCCTTGTTTGATTGCACTATCTTCAATAGCTTCTTTCCATGGAATATTTACTTTGTCCATGCTTAATTCAAGGGCTGAACCAGTCTCATATCTCATATTCCGCTCTAAAAACCTTGGAGATTCTGCCTGTCCATTAGCAATGAAGTTGAACGCCTCCATAAAAGTAACATGATATGGCTTCTGCTTCTTTGCAAGTACCATAAGATTTCCACCAGTTAATTTACTATAACGATACTCTAAGTATCGTGCTGAACCTTCTATTGCTTCAGTTTTTGTTTCTCCAATTAATTGAGGCCATTTTTTATAGCGATAGTTACGTACAATTGTCCAATCATATAATGCCTGATTAATACTTTCTGGGTTCGTATCAATCATTGCTTTATCTAATAGCTTAAATTCTAATCCCATTAGCGCGTAATTTTCTTTATTAATCGGATATTCGTGAATAGACTCTCCACCATTTGCATCATATGTCCAATCTTTTTGTTTATCAGCATGAAAACCTTCATGTAATAAGAAAGATGAAAAATCAAAATATAAATCTGGATTACTAAACATTTTAGGATGATATTTTAAATAAAATACATCCATATCGTTAATATTTATTGTCCCAAAGTTCCAAGGAATCCAGGTAGAAATAGTTCTAAAATCAAAACGAGTTAAGCGATAGACTTTAGATAGATGCAGAGAATTTGAGACTTTTATTTCCTTTGCAAAAATACTATTTTCTAATCCCGTTACATTAACTGCATAAGCTTCTTGTCTAAAGAATCCCCCGTCTTTATTACTACGTATCAGAACCAATGGCATTTTTTCGAAGCGATAATCTTCATTCCAAAGTTTATCACTCGATTCTTCGAAGCTCTTATAAATAGTAGATAATTCTTTTAACATGTTTTGATCCGTGTTATCTAAAGACTTAAACTCTGTATGATATGTTTTATTTAAAATTATGCTTCCCAACATAATTCCTATAAATATTACTAATAAGATTAAAATTACCTTTAAAAATTTTTTCAACACACACTCCTTTTCTAAAACGATAATCCTTATGATGAATAAAGTTTACAAGTTTTATGTTTATTTACACTCTTTTGGTGCAAACCCAATTTTAAATAATAGCTATAATAGACACAATGAATACAAGATATTTTTTTGAAAATTGTTCTATCCTGTCAAAATTCCGATAATAGTTAACAATTAATATTGGATGATTATTCAATTTTATTGTAAGGGGATAGTGCAAGAGTTCCTACAAATAAGGTTAAAGTAGTACTCAATGTAGGAACGATGCTATTTTCCCTCTTCTTTTCCCTTCATTATTAAGATATAGAAAGAATAGTATTTTTCTCTTTTAATTGCTCATACATATCTTCTTGTAAGTTATACATGAAATGCGCCCCCTACTTGTATTTACTTTTTTTCTAACACTTTCTGCCGCTCATTGCTGCATATTTGTATCTCAAATCCACTTTCTATTTTGCTTACATGATATTTTTTCACTTCATCATAACGGGGGCCAATTATGATGATACTTAATATACATAACATTATTACATTAACCTTCTTTCGGAAGTACAATTCTTTTATACAATTGAACTGTAATCCAGTAGTAAATCGAATAAATCACTATGAAAATAACAATTGGTAACCAAATACGAAAATACGGATCGATTAAAAGAGGGCCAAACATATTCATACCAACTAATATGTGAACAATCCCGATAATTGCTGGGACTAAGAATACGAAGGATAACTCCTTATAAATCGATTGTGTTAATAATTCCTGGCGAACACCAATTTTACGAAGCATTTGGTAACGTATACTATCTTTAGATGCACCAGATAGAATTTTAAACATTAAGCAACTTGCCATCATTGCTAAAAACGCAATTCCAACGAAGAACCCCATAAACATTAGTCCGCTGGAAAAACCTTGATTTGCAATATATTGTTGATACTTACTATACAGCTCTTCAGATTTCACATTTTTATACTTAACTACCTGTAATTCATCAAGTTTTTTCCATTCTTTTAAATATGCTTCAAAATCATCTGTTTTCCCAATAAACACAGTACTTTCTTTACCTTTCATACTATCGTATATGTTTTGATCTACAATTTTTATTTTATGATTAGGATATATATAATTTGGCTGAATTGTTTCGAAAGCGTCGCTCCATTGTTTTGATTTTGCATCCTCTTTACCCCATTGTCTTGACAATGCAAATGCATCCATGGGAATCTCTTCTGAAACTTTCATTATCTTCTCATTTTTTCTATCTTTTACTAAAGGATGATTGTTCTCTAGCTCTTCTTTTATATAATAAACATACTTATCATCTACTTTGTAACGATATTCAAGTTTCTTTTGAAATAAAATACTACTCAAAATGTTCTTTTCTTCTGCTGTTGGATTGTGAACTACCGAATCGTAAATTGTTCCTTTATCAGTCTGCTTTAAAACGTCGTTTTTAAATGCCATACCACACGCAATTCCACCTGCTCCAAGGGCTACTAAGATTGCTACCGTCGCAAGCACATTTGTTAAGCCATTAATGCGGAAGTTTAATTGAGCAAAGGTAAAAGCATTAAGCCCTTTTTCACTACGCTTTTTATTACTTTTTATTTTTTTTATCATAACTGGGAGAAGTGATCCAAACAACATGTAAGTACTAACAGTTGCTGCGATTAATCCAAGAGCCATTAATGTAGGAACGGTTCCTAGATTTTTTGCCTGTGGTATATAGAGCAATGATGCATAACCAATACCTAACAAAATCAGACCAAGTAATGCAACTACAACTGTCATTTTTCCTTTTACCGCGCCACGCTCTGTTTGTGCACCTGCATGTACAAGTCGTAATATAGAAATACGTGACAATTTAATACTATTCATACTTGCTGATAGTACAAATAATGCAAAGAAGAAGATGCAAGTAACGACCATTGATGGAATGTACAAAGCTTGGTAACCTTCTCCAGTCAACTCCAATTGTTTCATTAATAACTGTCCGATACCTTCTGCAAGTCCTACACCACTTGTAATCCCAATCACAAGTGACGCCGCACCTAATATAATTGTTTCAAGGAACATCAGTAATGTAACTTTATACTTTTTTGCTCCTAACATCATATACATACCAAACTCTTTTTGGTGAAGAGATAATAAGAAAGAGTTTACATACATAATGTAAAAAAATGTTACAATCGCTAATAAAGAGGAACCTATTTGGAATATTAATACAATAGGACCAATGTTTGCATTAGATTCAAGGAACACTTTATTTAGTGATAGCGTTTGAAACATATAGAAAGTAGAAATAGATACAATAAGACCAATAAGTAATACAATATAATCTTGCAATTTACTTTTCAACCCTGACATGGAAAGTTTAAATAACATGCCCAAACCTCCTTTCTTACGCTTTTTGTGTGCCTAAATCTGCAAGCACCTCTAAAATTTCTTTATAAAACTCTTCACGTTTACCACCACGGTAAATTTCTTTATATAACTCACCATCTTGAATGAATAAAATACGCTGACAGTAACTTGCACTGTATGGATCATGCGTAACCATCATAATCGATACGCCTTGTTCTTTATTTAAATTTGTCATCGCATTAAGTAAACTAGTTGCATTTTTAGAATCAAGAGCTCCTGTTGGCTCGTCCCCTAAAATAATTGCAGGCTCATGCACTAACGCACGTGCTGCTGCTGAACGCTGTTTCTGTCCACCAGATACTTCAGATGGGTACTTTTGAAGTATTGTTACAATCCCTAACATATCAGCTACCTTTTCTACTTTCGGCCCAATTTTTCGTGATGGGACACCTTGAAGGGATAATGGAAGTGCAATGTTTTCGTAAATAGATAAATTCTCTAATAAATTAAAGTCTTGGAAAATGAATCCTAACTTTTGCAAACGGAAATCAGAAAGCTCACCTTGCTTCATTTTCGTAATATCCGTTCCTGCAATTTCAATAACGTCACCTGTCGCTTTATCAAGAGTTGAAATTACATTTAATAATGTCGTTTTGCCAGAACCAGATGGCCCCATAATCCCAACAAACTCCCCCTCTTGAATCGAGAATGAAACACCTTTTAATGCGTGTGATTGATTCTCACCTTTTTTACCGTACACTTTTTGAATGTTTTTACGTCTACGACTTGTTTTATCATATAATATCCTCCTACGTCTCTATGATTGATAAGCTACCGGCTACCGTTTGGGTTGTTTCTTTTTCTTTTTCGTTTCCACTTGCAATGCCTCATCTGTAAAAGTATTAAACTTGTACCCCACCAATATATATCCTTTTATTTTTCAAAATAATAAGTCCTTTCATATTTTTGCAATACATAAAAATAGATATCAAACGGGATATATTGTACTCAATTTGGACATCCATTTTTAGGAATACACGTAATAGACCATCTAAGTAATAAATTTGTTCCCCGTTAAGATAAGAAAGCACTAGGTATTTTGTTAAGAAAACAAAATGAATTGCATAAAAAAATCCATTTTCGCTATCTCAAAAAAAGAATCAATGCTGCAGATTTTATAAACTGTATAATGGCCGGCTCATGCACAAGTACACATGTTGCTGCCCACTAGATACTTCAGGTGGATGCTTTTAGAGTATCGCTGAAACTTCTAACATATAAACTACCTTTTCTACCTCCGGGCGAGTAATTCGCGATGGAACACCTTGAAGGGAAAATGAAGAAACAATTTTGTGCAATCATTTGAATTATAAATAAAACATATTAAGAACTACTGGTTATATTTCTTAATTTTTCTTAAGATAATTTATAAAAACTAAACCATAATGGGGAGATTATTTCATAATTGTTTCTAGTACAAATAATAAAAAAACTACATCCTATATTGAATGTAGTTTTTCTAGCTGATTTATTTATTTTTCACTTCATTTTTATAAAAATCAAATAATGGTTCAATGGCTGGACTAGATAAAAGAGGAATTGCCTTCTTAATCAATTCTCTATCCCAATCAAACCAACGCATTTCCATTAGCATATTAATTTCTGTATCAGTGAACCGTTTTTTTATTTCCTTAGCAGGATTACCGCCCACTATTGTATATGGCGGAACATCTTTACATACGACAGATCCTGCCGCAACAATTGCACCTTCACCGATTGTAACGCCAGGCATTATTATAGCATTCATACCAATCCAGGCATCACTTTCAATGACTGTATCACCCTTTGGTTCATAGGATTGTCCGATTTGCTCAGCGAATGGATACACTGTAATCCATTCTGAGTGATGATTATGATTACCACCCATTAAAATGATAACGCCACTTGCAATACAAACATAATTTCCAATAATAAGTTTATCAAGATGCCAACCCATCTGTTCAATTGGATTGAAAAGTGCTTGGGACTTAGCATCGCCCCATAAATACCTTACACAACCATCTTCAAAATTTTGATTTCCATAATACCCTGAATAATAGGAGTACTCTCCTACTTCAATGAGTGGATTTGTTACTATATCTTTTAAATACTTTGTTTCAGACCAATGATTAAATAATGGATGCTTCATAACTATATTCCTCGCTTCTAAGTATTGTAGATTTTTGCAATTTACTTAGAAGCTTAATACGACAGCGACATTTTTAAACTTTTTCAAACGACGAATCATTATCTTCAAGCCTTTCAGTTATAATGAAAAATCATAACGTAATAAATTACACAAGTCAAATTAACCAAGTTATAATAAATCCGAGAATGCGGACAAGAAAACCATTTTATATTTTTTTTGAAACTCTTTATTTTTTTATTTAAATTACGGTACATGAAATTCACATGACACTTGTGTAGTAATACTTTCTCCTTATCAAGAGGATATAATATTACAGCAGAACTTTTACATAGGTGTAGCTTTTGAATAAAGTTTGATTAAATTAACTTAATAAACCTTGATAAAAGAGCGAATAGAAAAAAGTTTGATGATTTTGTGAACCTTACTCAATTAAAGCGCCCGACTGTGGTAGATACATTATCCTCAATTACTTCTTGGGGTAGCGTCAGGAAAATGCGGATTTACAACGCTAAGGAAATGTCACTTATTTAAAAAGCCGATTTCCATCTCAAGGAATCGACTTTTTAGTTATTCTTAATGAACTAACGCATACGTTAGTTCATTAAGTAAGAGGTTTGAAAAAATAGCCTGTATATATTTGAACGATGAATAACTTACCTATTTTCTTGTGTTAGTTTGCACTATATACAGAAAATCCAGAAAAACTTAACATATTATTTATCTGTTTGTTTTTGCTTCTTTTTCAAATACTCCGCACGCAATTTTTCAAGTTGCTGCTTTTTATCAAATTTGGCAGGCGTCTGTTTTTCATGAAACTTTGCCACAGCTGCCTGACCTTTGTAATCCAATTGATATTTCCCCACTTTGTTCACCTACTTTTCTTATCTTTAAAGAGAATCTATTCAACAAATATAATATACCTTATTTTACTTAAGTAAACCTTATTAGTCAAAGGAACTTAAAGTAAAAAGCTTGATAACAAGGGGGAAATCAATCTAAAAAGTCGCTTTCCTTAGGTAAGGGAAAACGACTTTTTGTGTAGTCTTATTCAATTAAATGGCCCGATTGTTGAAGAAAAAGATACTCTGCAAAATAGATCTTTTTATCAAACTTTATTTTAAATCAACAATAGGTAAATTTCTTGGCCATTATTTTGCTTCACATAAAATTCTATACAAAAAAGCAACCTATAAATTTAGGCTGCTTTTTATTCCGTCTTTTATTACTTAGCTAATTCTTTCGTTCCCTGCATTACATCAACGAAAAATCCCCAGTTATTCACAACAGAAGAAATACTAATATGTTCATCTGGAGTGTGAACATTAAAGATATCTGGACCGAATGAAATAGCATCTAACTCAGGCATTTTTTGAACAAATACACTGCACTCAATTCCTGCATGTACTGCGAAGATTTCAGCATCTTTGCTGTATTTTTCTTGGTGCACTTTTTCGAATAAATTACGGATAGGCGAATTAGGATTATATGGCCACTCTGGATATTCAGACTCTTTTTCAAATGTTGCCCCTACTAATTCCGCAATATACTTAATTTCCTCTACAATATGTTGTTTTAAGCTACTTACAGAACTTCTCACTTCGCTTCGTAATTTAATCTCATCTTGCAGTGTTTGAATAACTCCTAAATTAGTTGAGCTTTCTACAAGACCTTTAATATCCATGCTCATACTTTGTATACCATTTGGAATTAAGAATAATGAAGAAATAAGCTGTTTTTGTGTTTCTTTAGAAAAGACTTTTCCCGCCTTTTCTTCTACTTTTGTAAGTGAAACATGAACATCCGGATCAACAGCACGTAGCTCTTCTTGTAACATACGTGTCCATGATTTTAGTTTTTCTTCTACTTGCTGTACATCTTCTGCACGTAATAAAATTGTAGCTACACTTTCACGCGGAATTGCATTTGTTTTTAAGCCGCCATGAACTTCACTCATATTAAACTGAATGTGAAGTGATAAATCACGTAAAACTCGTCCTAATACTTTATTCGCATTACCGCGTTGTTTATCAATTTCCAAACCAGAATGTCCACCTTTAAGTCCCCCAACATATAGTCGGTATGTGTCCATATCTACTGACGCTTCATCCCAAATCACTGAAATCGTTTCAACTGCTTTCGCACCACCTGCGCTACTCACTAGTAATTTATGATCTTCTTCAGAATCAATATTAATAAATATTTTTCCATCAAAATGATTTGAATCAACAGCGAATGCACCGCCCATTGTCGTTTCTTCTTCAGTTGTAATAACAACTTCTAAAGCTGGATGCGGGATGTCTGTTGAATCTAATAATGCTAATGCATATGCAACGGCAATACCATTATCAGCACCTAAAGTAGTTTCGTTTGCATATAACATATCTCCAATAATTCTTAATTCAATTGGGTCTTTCTCAAAATCATGAACTGTCGCTTGGTTTTTTTCACACACCATATCAGAGTGCCCCTGAATGATAATAGCTGGTACATTCTCATAACCAGAAGTAGCTTCTTTTTTTATAATGACATTTAACGCTTCGTCTTGAATAACTTCTAAATTACGTTCCTTTGCGAAACTCACTAAGTAATCACTAATTTCTTTTTCATTACCTGATCCTCTAGGAATCTTTGAAATTTCTGCAAAATGATAAAATACAGGGTGCTTTGTTAATTGTTCTAAAGTAGAATACATTTTTAAGCTCCTCTCCAATTGACAAAATAATATGTACGTCCTTTATTATTATACCATGATTCATTATTTTACTTTTATTTTAAGATTTCAAAAATTCATTATAACCTATTCATTCCATCCTCATATTTTTTAATTTAGTGTAAATAAGCTATACTCTTACAAGATTGTAAGAGTGCTGTAATCAAAATCGATTTTTCTATTTAAAAAATAACCGCATACTTTAAATACATAATTTAAAGGAGAAAATGAAAAAATTTTTATCTGTTATTACACTAAGTTTATTATTTTGCAACTTAACTATCGGGTGCGAAAGAGCTTCTCTAAATAGAATCGGTAAGGATGTATATTACGTACAGATAAAAGGTGAAGGGTTTATTGAAAAGATAGAAGGTAGAAACTTACGGAACTACACATTGCCGGCATATGATGAAGATGGAGTAAGAAAACAAATTACATTTAGAAGTAAAAAACAATCAAACGATCAAAAATTAAATGAAAAGGCATTTTTGTGCATTTATGTAGACCAAGAAAATAAAGATAAAAATGAAATATCATCGATTGAAGTAAAATCCTATGAAGAAATTCAAAAAGCGGATTTACCTTTAAAAGTAAAAGAAAAGTTTAATGCAAAATAAAAAAATACAGGAAAATGCTCTTATGCATTTTCCTGTATTTTTTTCACTCGAGCATATTTCGAACTATTACTATCCATAAGTTTTTCTAAACGATTTATATTTTCTGTTAATGCACCTTTCACAAGAGAGAAATCTGTATTTGATTCTTCTTTTTTAGTTTTAAAAAACGAAGATTTTTGAGCATTTACTTCTGCCATCTCTTCTCCCCCTTTTCAAAAAGATACAACCTTTTATTTATATTATATAGCAAATGCAGACAGAGTGTACACGTATCATTTTCTTTTTAATTCTTCTTCTAACTCTTCTACTTGCTGCAAAGTATCTCCTTTTATTAAAGAGAAATCTGTTGTATCTTCATTATCTTCTTTAAAAAAATCATTGTCATAATCTTTTATCACTACAATCACCTCTACGTGCTAGTGTAGGAATGATTGTCCAATTTTATACAAGCTTGTCTGAATTTGTTCTCCCTTTATGTATAGGTGAAAAGGACAGAAAAAGATTCTGTCCTTATTTACTAAAATAACTATGATGAATTGTTAAATTATATACATTTTCAAAATCTCGATCTTGAAGGTTATTTTTCTTCCCATCAATAACAATGAAAACATCACTAACTATTTTTGCTGGTATAATTCCGACATTTTCTACTTGCACCGCTTTCTGCTCATTCAATTGCTCGATGTGTTCTAATGGAACAATAATACTAAATTGAGAGCGGATACCACGAAAGTTTGTATTTAATTCCTTCACCGCTTCAAATACAACAATTTTCGCACCAATCTTTTCCCCATATGAATCTAAAAATGTGTTTAAGCTTTTTGTATATTCCTCTTCCGTATGCCATTCCATTGTCCCAAAGGCTGTTGGATTCACATTTTGAATAATTGTCGTATATATTTCTCCTCTTGCTTTTGAAGCAATTAATGACCTTTTAATTGATTGGACCGTCTTTCCAATATCGATGAATTTTGCGCCCCATATTTCTGAAATATTTGGTGTCAAAATGAATGCAATATCAACGAAAATTACCATCGCAGTAAACATTAAAAGATTTTTCCAGAGGGTTAAATCTATTCCTTTTATCATGAAATAAACTGTGACTGATGTTATGAACAAACCGTACCACGTTTTTCGAATTCGTTGTTTCTTCTCCTCGTACAACTCTTCATTTCTCCAATAAAAGAAAACAAGAACAATAAAGACGATTGCTAAAATAAATAAGCCAATTCGAATGTTAGAGATCGTCAATCACATCACCCTCCATTCCAAAACTACTCACGATACCATTACATGCACAAACAGCTCTCTTTATGACAAAAGACGTGGACAACCTTCTAAAGTTAGCACCATCGCATATACATTAGAAGCAGGCCACGTCTTTTATCCCGCATTAACGGGCAGTAAGACCCCCCACCTCAAAATTCAGCGAAAGCAAAGACGTTAGGTGAGGGATCAACTGCCCATAAAAGCCCGATTGGTGAAGGCTAATAATCAGTGCGGGATGAACACCCTCCACTGATTAAAGTTTCACTTTATCATGAATCTACATTGTATATGTAGACAAGCATGCGTTTCAAATTTTCATGTTAAAAAGAAATATGTTTCGGAATTTCCCCTTCAGGTACTTCTCCATCCATACTTAAGTAATAATGACGAATCGGACGTAATTTTTCATCTAACTCATAAACAAGCGGAATGCTAGTTGGAATATTTAATGAAACCACACCATCACTTGAAAGATTGTCTAAGTATTTCACTAGCGAACGAATTGTATTACCGTGCGATGAAATAATTACTTTCTCACCACTTTTTAATGACGGTGCAATTTCTGAATGCCAATAATCAACTACTCTTTTCTCCGTATCCTCTAAACATTCAGTCAATGGGAATTCATCTTTTTTTAACGTTTTATATCTTGGATTGTTCGCCTCATATCGAGGATCATCTTCAGTAAGTGCAGGCGGTCTCACATCTATACTTCTTCTCCAAATATGAACTTGTTCATCTCCATATTTTTTTGCAGTTTCGTCTTTATTCAATCCTTGTAGTGCACCATAATGGCGTTCATTCAACTTCCATGAGTTATGTATAGGGACCCAAGTGAGATCCATTTCATGCAGTACAATCCATAATGTACGAATTGCTCGTTTTAGTACCGAGGTATACGCAACATCAAATGTATATCCATTCTTTTTTAATATTGTTCCTGCTTCTCTCGCTTCACTTAATCCATTCTTTGATAAATCCACATCTGTCCATCCTGTAAATCGATTTTCAAGATTCCACAAACTTTGTCCGTGACGAATGAGTACAAGTTTTATCATTATAATTCCCCTCTCGGAAATATGAATTTTTAAATTTCAATACGTACACATATAAAGTTTTTGGCAATGTGAATTTTTTATCCATAGTTGCCAAATATACAGATAAAAATTTATGATTTTTCAAACTACAAAACAAGATACTGTTTCTATCTTTTATTCTACTGGTATTTCACGCTTAGACGTCCATGCATCAAATCCTGAACGGCTATTTGCCATTTCATTCATAACTTGATGCCAATTTTCTTCACATGATTCGCCAAACTGTGAGAAAATAGCTCCCATTTGTTCTCTTTGAACATCGCTCAGTTTTTTCTCTAAGTCTGTTCCTTCTTCTGTTAAAGACAGCTGTTTCACACGACGATCATGTGCAGCTTCATTACTCTCAATAAGTCCTTTATCTAACAGTTGGCGCAACGGTCCGTGAAGAGCTTGTTTACTTATTTCTAAAAGTGATAGCAGCTCATTTACACTAAGCCCTGGAAAACGAGCGATAAAAAACAGAATTCTATGATGTACACGCTGTATACTATACTCTTTTATTATTTCATCTGGTTTTTCTGTAAAAGTTTTATATGCAAAGTAAAATAATGCTAATGCCTCATTCATTTGCTCTTCTTTATGTTGTGTCATCTACTTTCCCCCTGTATGTAAATTATACCACAACTCAATTATGAATAATTAAATTGGTATATTGAGCCTAATTTCTTCATTCTAAAACCAACAAATTTCAACTATTATATTTTTGAAGGTTGTTTAATTCGTAAACCATACCTTCAAATAAAGTATCCAAATTATTTTTTAAAGAATTCTTAAGGAAATAGGTTAAATTCAAATGATAAATATTGTAAAATTTATTTATTAATATTTTTTTGAAAAACTCAATTGTGATTGGAGTGTTATTGTATGCAAACAAAAAAAGTTTATCTTTATGTATTTAATACGATGTCAGACTGGGAATATGGACATTTAATTGCAGAACTAAACTCAGGAAGATATTTCAAAAAAGAGTTAGCCCCTTTAAAGGTAGTTACAGTAGGAGCTAATAATGAAATTATTACTACGATGGGAGGACTGAGCATAAAGCCAGATATTTCCCTGGATGAATGTACTCTTGAGAGTAACGATCTTTTAGTTTTACCTGGAGGGACTACTTGGGGGGAAAGCATTCATCACCCTATCTTAAAAAAAATTGGTGAAGCGTTAAAACTCGGCACTATTGTTGCTGCCATTTGTGGTGCAACTGAGGGGTTAGCGAATTTTGGATACCTAGATTCTAGAAAACATACAAGCAATGATTTAGAATATATTAAAATGGTTTGTCCTAATTATAAAGGAGAACAACTTTATAAGATGGAACCTGCAGTATGTGATGAAAATTTGATTACTGCATCAGGAGTAGCTCCTCTGGAATTTGCAATGGAAGTATTGAAAAAAATTGATGTATTTGCACCAGATACGTTACATTCATGGTATAACCTAAATAAAACTTATAAGCCTGAATACTTCTTCCAGTTAATGAATTCAATTACTAGATAAGCTGAAAAATTAAATTAGCAGTTTTATATTATATAAAAAACTTAAAAAGCACCCCTAAAGTCGTTATAAATACAACCGATGACGGTTGTAAAACAAAAAATAAAAGGGATGATACATATTTATCTTGTATCATCCCTTTTATTTTTTATAACATTAATATCACCATATTATTTTAATTATTCATCTCCAGCAAGAGTTAACTGCCAAGACACACCATACTTATCATTTAACCAACCAAACTTTTTACTAAACGGATATGAACCTAAAGGCATAAGAACTTTTCCATCTTGTGCTAGTTTATTAAAAACTGTTTCGATTTCCTCTTCCGTATCACAAGTTACATAAAGAGACATAGCTGGAGTGAATGTAAAATCATGCTTTACATAACTATCAATACACATGAACTCTTGTCCATTTAGCGTAAAAGTTGCATGAATTACAGTTCCCTCTTTACCTGGTCCATTCTCATCATAACGAGAGATACTTACAATTTCTGATTGATTAAATAGCGATGTGTAAAAATTCATCGCTTCCTCAGCTTTGCCCTCAAACATTAAAAACGTAGTGATTTTTTGATTTGTGTTACCCATTTAGAGACATCCCCTTGTTATGTATTTATGCAAAACATACATCGGACAATAAAACCGAACGTATATTCTTATAAGTGTATTGTCTATAAAAACGATGAGTTTGTCAATTATCTATGTTTTATTTCTTCTTAAATAATGCTGTCCAAAGAAATGATTCTCCAAACATATTATTTGGTTGTTCAATTTGCTTCATCTTTCTAATTTCAACCACTTCAAACTCATTAAATATCTCTCTTAATTTTTCTTCTGAATAAGCAAGACCACCTTGCAGACTCCAGCTTCTATATACATCCCAATCTGTTATTTCTGATCCATTTCGCTCATCTAAATCGCCTGCTGCAAAACATGTTAATCCGAAATAACCACCCGATTTTAATGAGTTTTTAACTAAATCAACATAATTCATTCTTCTATGTGGTGGAATGTGATGCAAGCAACCGGAATCATATACAAAATCATATTCATCTTGAAAATCCAAATTAAAAATCGATTCACAAACAAATTGTATGTCTATTCCGTTTTCTAACGCCCTCTCTTTGGCCCAATTAATCCCTTCTATAGACAAATCGACTGCTGTTACATCAAGTCCTTGTTTCGCTAAATAAATTGCATTTCTTCCTGGACCACATCCAAGCTCTAACACTTCTCCTTTTGAAATCCATTCTTTTTGTATATATGAAACTAAATTCTCATCTGGAATATTTGCAAAAAAAGGAACATCCTTTTCTCTATTTGTGTAAAATTCATTCCAAAATGGTACTGCAGGTCTTAATAAAGAATCCATCATCTTTAAAATATCTTCTTGTGTATGTAACGTTTCATTTTTCATCAAAACGCCTCCTATCATGAATTCAGAATAATCCCATAATAACACGCGAGAGAGTTTAAATAAAAGAAAAGAGCCGCAATTTTTTTTGCGACTCTTTTCTGTCTATCTAAGAAATAAAACGATTTACAATCGTATCTGAAATGTTATCGGCGATTTTTATCCCGATTACTATTTTAAAATTTAACGGCCACGTCTTTGCTGACCTTGCTTTCCACTACCGTTCTTATTACTTGGTTTATTAAATGATCGGTTGTTATCATTTCTCGAACTATTTCTTGAATCATTTCTTGAACCACTTCTTGAACCACTTCTTGAACCTTCACGGCTATCTCTTTGACGATATTGACCTGATTTCTTTGGAGCCGGCTTTTGTACCGGTTTTCCATTTTCATCTACATTTTTTATCATCGGTTGTTCGATTATTTCTCTTTGTATTGGTGCACCAAGCGTTTTTTCAATTTCTTCTAAATGTTTTTCATCTTTCGCTGCAACGAACGTAATTGCAAGACCTGATCCACCTGCACGTCCTGTTCGGCCAATGCGGTGAATATAACTTTCTACATCTTCAGGGATATCAAAGTTAAATACGTGCGTTACACCATCTACATCAAGTCCACGAGCTGCTACATCCGTTGCGATTAAGTACTGAATTTTAGCTTCGCGGAAACTCTTCATAACTCTTTCGCGTTTCGCTTGAGGTATATCACCATGAAGTTCAGCACAATTATAACCTAGTCCTTTTAAATTATCATAAAGCTTACTTGCTCTAACCTTTGTACGACAGAAAATAACTGCTAAAAATGGCTGATCACGATCCATAACAAAACGAAGTGCATCTGGCTTTGCACGATCTGTCGTCTCAATGACACGCTGCTCAATTGTATCTACCGTTACTTCTTCACTTTGTACTTGAATCATTTGCGGCTCTTCCATATAACGTTTCGCCAATTTTTTAATATCTTTTGGCATCGTTGCTGAGAATAACATCGTTTGTTTACTATCAGGTGTCTCATCTAAAATATCTTCAATATCATATAAGAATCCAAAATAAAGCATTTGATCTGCTTCATCTAGTACAATCGTTGAAAGATTACTTAAATCAATTGTTTCACGTCGTATATGATCTAATAATCGTCCTGGTGTCGCTACAACAATATGTGTATTACCTTTTAATTTTCTCAATTGTTGTGCTACATCTTGTCCGCCATATATCGCTAGTACATTAATATCTTCTCTTTGAACAAGCATTTTTTTAATTTCAGTTGTAATTTGCAGTGCTAGTTCCCTTGTTGGTGCAACAATTAAAGCCTGAACATCACTAGACTCTGGATCGATTTTTTCTAAAATCGGTAACACGAATGCTAACGTTTTACCCGTTCCTGTTTTCGCCTGCCCAATAATATCTTTACCTGACATAATAACAGGAATTGCCTTCTCCTGAATCGGTGTTGCTTCTGTAATTCCATTTTCACGTAATGTATGATTAAAAGTTTCACTAATTCCTAATTCTAAAAAGTTTTTCAAATAGACCACTTCTTTTCCTTATTTTTCACATTAGCTTTCATTGTACCATTTGTTTCGCCAAATATGAAAAATAAAAAAATTCTTATCTTCTTTTTTTATATTCATCCTGTACTAGATGAACAAATTCTTTTTGTTTTTTCTCGGATTTTATTAATGCTTCCATATTTGCAGAAGTCAAAATATACTTTTTAATTTTTCTATTACTCCAAATTAAACTTGTATACTTCGGATCTTCATGTAGATTTCGAAACCACTCTAATTCACTTAATTTTGCGATATAATGTTTTAATTTCATGTCATTTCGAGGATAAAATAAAATAACATCTGCTATTACATCAAATAATGAGCCCAAGTTATTCCCTCCTATAACTTCTTTAATGAAGATATTAACGTAATTTTAAAAATCATTGTTTCACCAATTCAAAATCAATTACACCAATATGTACATCAAGGAACTAAGTTCTACCATTTAATATTTAATACGAAATCATTATATAACCTTCATTTTGATTTAGCATATGAGCTTATCTTTCAGAAAGATGGTTTGCAATATAAACTGGAAAAATCCTAATAGTGCATTAGAGATATTTATTATTTTTCATTATAATTTTTATAGCCTTACCATATCAATTTGGGGATTTTGTGCGTTTAGAAAACCATTTAGATACATTTAGTATTGTACGCCAATAATATAGTAGTAATAAATTTACAAATGAAGGATATAGAAAGAGTAAGGGGGCATGGTTAATTACTCATGAAGGTATAGTGCATTAGATGAATAAATAGGCTTCATTTGCAATAACATAGTATGTTTTCCCTTTACTGCTGTGTGCTTTGTACTATGGCGAACCATTGACACTCACTTTTGCATCAATCATAAATCCCTGCATCTACAGAACCAGCTCCATCTTTATATTTCCAAGGTGGAGCATCCTAGAAACGTAGATTGTCCACTTTGAAAACAATACGTTTTCAAGGTGGACAAATAAACTGTGCTTTTCTTATCGAGTAGCAACAGATACTTCTGAAAGAAATAGACTACATCGTAATAGGGGTTATATTCACAGCTGTAATTTTACAAGTTGAAATTGCAAACCTAACGGTTGTAGTTGGATTTATAGGTAATGTCCCTAGTACTATCCCAAGTCCTGTTTGTTCCACGCTAAAATCTGCTGCAATAGAACCATTACTTGCTAAAAGACTTACTGTAGATCCGATAAACGCATCCAGTAATTGTCTAATTGGTCGTTCACGACATTCACACTCGTATCCTCCATCGGTAGGTGGAAGTAATGTAATAGGTGGTCCTGGTGGTAAAAAACCTACCCCTGTTACATCAGATATATTGACCACAAAGGTTGTGGTGCCATCTGTAACTGTAACTAAAAAATCATTCACAGAAGTGATAGTAAATAGAAAGAAAAGCGGGGGCGTGTTGGGTGTGTCTGCAATAGTGCCAAGAATAACAGTTTCTCCAATAAGTTGTTGTAAAACGCTTTGCATAGGTAAAACACAGCAATCACAAAGACAACCTTCAGTTCCTCCTGTTGGGCCTGTCTCTCCTGTTGGACCCGTTACTCCCGTTGGACCCGTTACTCCCGTTGGACCCGTTACTCCCGTTGGACCCGTTACTCCTGTTGGACCCGTTACTCCTGTTGGACCCGTTACTCCTGTTGGACCCGTTACTCCTGTTGGACCCGTTACTCCTGTTGGACCCGTTACTCCTGTTGGACCCGTTACTCCCGTTGGGCCTGTCCCTCCTGTTGGACCTGTGGGTAAAGTAAATGGTGGGATTGGGGGAAGTGTAGGGCCAATTAAATTTGGATTTAATGCATTAGCTTGAAGTATCCCATTTATCTTTTGTATTTCATTTTTATCAAACACATAACTACCTCCTATGAGTGTACTATACTGTAGTAATACAGTTACAAATACATAAACTTCATTGATCGTAATATAATATGTTTTCCCTATCCTATTGTGCACCTTAAATTGTACTGAACCTTCCATATTTAACTTCCTAAAAATTGTAAACACCTCACCTACATCTACAAAACCATCCACGTCTTTATCCTACCAAGGTCGAGCATCATAGAAACGTAGAATGTTAACTTTAGAAACAACACGCTTTCCTATAATAGAAGAATCTACTGTACTTTTCTTACTAAACTTCACATAGGATGGATTGTTCTTAATCCATTGCTCTCCACCAAGGTTTAACCAACCAGGCTTTTCGCCCCATTCAACATAAGCTTCTGATTTATTTAGTTGACGAATCTTAGAATAGCTTGTGTCTGGTCCTTTACGTAAATTAACGTTGTAGCCTTCAATATAAGCTATACCATCGGTTACAGCTGTTGGTACTTCTGTTGGTTTAGGTGGCTTTCAGGTACAGAAACATCCACACTAGAATTATTGTATGCGCGTTGTACATCAGCACGGGATGGAGCTCCTGATCCCCATGAGATTTTAAATAATCAAGTTGATCTTCATGATCTGTACCGCCAAGGTATTTAATCACATCGTAGTGAATCCACAATCCTTTTCCTACAGATAACTTGTTATCTTTTAAGATTTCCGCTAAAAGTTTTACGTATTTTTCATATGAACGCTCGAGCTTTGTATGGTCTGCTGTTTCACATAACTCTACATGTACAAATCGTTTATTAGCAGCAGGTCCACCGCCATATGCAATGTATTTTATATTAGCGATTTGGATTGTTTCATCTCAATCAACAGCATATTGAACAAATGCGTTTCTTCATGTACGAGATTCATACTTTTGAATATTTCAGAAGTCGCTGTACTATGAGCTACTACGCCCTCATAAACACCTACGCCAAAACGATATGATTGTTTTGGTAAATTAGGGATAAAAAACGTTCTATCAGCAAAAATACTTGTAGCAAATGAACCAGCAAGTACTAGAATCATAAGGAACGAGGTAATTAGCTATATTAAAACCAGCTAAAATTGGAATGAATGTAAGTGATTGATTGATTATTTATATCCTTAATTCCTTTCAATATTATTGTTGTATTCGGATTCATATACGCTATAAACAATCTAATAATTATTGTCAAGATAGCTGGTATTAAGAAATCAAAAGTTTTTTCTGCCTTCGTTGCAGAACGCAAATAATTCATTGAAACCTCTATCGGAAACTTATTTGCTTTCCAAAACAGATTTTCTCTTCATCCATCTCCATAATCGTATCCGCTTAACAAGCATTGTTTTATTTTGAACAGGTATTCGCTTATAAATATCGAAATATACAATAAGAAAAAACAATAAAATTGATTATTCTTTCGCTTCTTTGTCCATCCTTTTAAAAAATCCATCTTTTGGAAAAGGAGTGTTTATATGGAGAAACAGACACTTTGGAAAAAATTCAAAAAAAGCTCAGTAAACCTCGGTAAATCCAGCGTATATGAAAGTATTATTTTATTTTACACAATGAAAAAGAAAGAGTTACCTACTAAAGCAAAACTCATTATATTAGCCGCTTTATCCTATTACGTATTAACAATCGACTTCATTCCAGATATAGCTGCTATTATTGGGATTGGCTTATTAGATGATGTTTTAGCAATCGCTGTGGCGCATAAATATGTTATGCGACATGCTGATGCTGAAATTAGAGAAAAGAGTAAAATAAAAATGGAATCATTATTTACTTCAGCACACATTTAACGAAGAAAGATAGGCTCTTACTTGTCTTTTCTCACTGCCTAACCATCATCTATAGCTTTTAAACAAATGATTTGAACAGTGTTAATACAGAAAAAAGAACTAAAATAATCTTTTAGTTCTTTTTTGTCAACTCAATTTATTTTTGAACAATAGTTAAAAGAGCCTATTTTAATTTACCAACTAAAACAGGCTCTTTACTAATTTAAATTTACAAGATCATCATCATTTTACGCTATACTTTGCTACTTCAACAACATTTCTCTTTCATCGCTTTCATCATAGACATAGTAGTCTTCATCATTTCATCACATTCATTCATTTTCACCATCATTGCCTTATCCATTTCTACATCCATTTGCATCATGTTATTCATCATCATTTTCATACACTTCATTTCACACATCATTTTTTCCATAGACATCATCATGTTTGTTGTTTCTACCATCATAGTTTTTTCCATATTAACATCCCCCTAGAATTTTTATGTTACAAGTATAAAAATTCCTTTTCGTTTTTCTAAAACCTTCTTATTTTACCTCATACAAATATTTATCAATATATTTCCCTCTCAATTCGTCATTGATTAACTTTATTTATTGTCACGCTGAAACGTAAGTATAATAAAAAGCATCTTATTATAGATGCTTCCTTGTCTAACAATTAAATTATTAACACTATGAAACTCCATTTGTTTCGTAAACATAGGGTAAATCTATTATTTTTATAAAATTCATAAATCCAACTATAACGTATTATAGTTTCACTCATATACTGTAGTAGATCACTAGAAAGGAGGCGTATATATGGAAAGTTGTATTGTGTTCGTAAACGGCCAACCTTTTTTAGTACTCACAGTTGCTGGCATCGAAATTGCTAGATTGGAAATTACTCTTCAAGTAGCACTAGCTTTGAGAGTTCTCGGTATTCCAATCTGTGGGTAATTCATTTAAGTAAGTTTAAAAGAGAGCTTTCGCTCTCTTTTAAACTCTTGTCAAAAAATGCACTTCTATACACTTAGCAAGTGTGACTCATAGCCTTGTAGAAATTATATAATAAATATACAAGCATTTACGTTAAAAGAACTTTCTTTAACACACACATCTGCAAACAATTTAACATCCTCTTCATATCACGTTCTTTATAGTGATTCAGACATGCAATTTGGATCCAGTTATTCTTTTGTAAATACGCTGATTCATAATGAACAATATATCCTTGTAACGCTAACGCATCACCTAGCGCCTTAGAAGACTGATCTTCATTTAATTGAATGGTAACTATAATTGGAGCGGCATGTTCTTTAGGTGAAACAAGATTTAAACCCATACTAGTAATAGCTTGTTCAATATATGTATACGTCTCTTTTATTTTTTCAAATACCATTTCATCTTCAAATATTTTTAATGCTTCTTGCAATGTATAAATTAAATTCCATGAATGGGAGTATGGGATACTTTCATTTTCTTCGTACATACCAATGTCCATATAAGCAGGTACTGCCTCGTTTACTTTTACAATGTGGTTATGAAAAACGAAAGATAATCCTGTATATGATTTAATCGCTTTTCCGCTTACACCACTTGCAAAATATACATCCTTCAAATTTATTGGTATTGCTCCAATTGAGCTTATACAATCTACACATAGTTTCATTTGATATTTTTTACAAAGAATGTTTAGTTCTTCTAAATTATTTAACATTCCAGTTGATGTTTCATGGTGAACAAACCAAAGCCATTCATAATTTCCAGTTGCCATTATTTTTTCTAATTCTGTATAAATAAACGGCTCTGCCATTTCTTTTTTATGCGTATCATAATGTAATTGCGCACGTGTTGCATGTCCCACTAACCTATTTCCAAATTCCCCATTTGTTAAAACTAGTCCTTTCCCTTTTAAAGAATTCAACTGTAAAGCAATGGCATCATTCGCTAACGTCCCTGTTCCTAACATTATTTGCACACGTTTTGCTTTTGTCATTTGCAGTAAACGTTTTTTTACATTTTCCATTGTCACTTGAAATGACTTAGAACGATGCGAAATAGGCTTAGTAGAAAATGCCTTTCGAACATTTTCTTCAATATCCACTGGACCAGGTAAAAACGTATATTCTTTCGTCATAATACCCCCAACACTCGACTCTTCAAACATAGCTGGGGTAACATACATTGGCTGGAAGGCTGCTTCTTCAGTACCAACTAACGTATGGAAAGATTTGAATCCCATTTGCTCATATAAAGGTAGTTCACGTGTTGTAGCAGAAATGAGTGCCAATTCATATCCATTTAGAAGCAAATAACGATGTAAAAAGCGAATTAAACCTAACAATGCTCTTCCATTTCGATATTCAAGTTCTACTGAAAGTAAACGAATTTCATATACATTTTCTCCATGTTCTTGCAAATAAAAATCTAGATTTGGAATTTTATAATCTAACGAGAATGGTCGTTTTCCTCGCAATGCAACCATACCTACTAACTTCTCGTCATCTAAACAAATTAAATATGTATTTTCTTCATGGAAACGATCTATACGAACACGATCTTTCGTTTCTTCATGTTGCGGAATTTCTTCTACAAATGTTTTATAATTCAATTTATGTATACTTTCAAATTCCCAAGCTTGATCAGCAACTTTATAAATTAACCCCATGTTGTATCTCCTTTATGTATTTAATAAAAATTATAAGTGGAGATTAACTCCACTTATTAAAAGTTCATTTCATTCTCGATTTACATATAAAATAAGGACAATGATAAGTACACTTAAAATAGTCGTAACAATAGAGTAAGAATACAAAATCATGCAAACTGGTAAACAAGCGATTGTAATTAGTCCGGGCTTAGTAAATCCTTTAAAGATTAAACAAAATATAATGAAAACAGCAATAAGAGTAAGCGCTATCAAATAATCAAATGCAATTAACCCTCCAATAAATGTTGAAATGCCTTTTCCGCCCTTGCCTTTAAATAAAATTGGGTAAATATGTCCAAGTATAACAGCCAGTAAAGCTAACATTACAAATGTAGAATCTTCGAAAAGGTATTTTGCAATAGAAACTACGATTGCCCCTTTGATCGCATCACCTAAAAATGTAGCGACGAAAGACCCTTTTCCATATACGCGCCCCATATTTCTTGCGCCAGGATTACCACTTCCTTCTTCACGAATATCAACATTATGTTTCCACTTCGTTACTATATAAGCGGTCAATATGTTTCCAAATAAATAAGAAGCCACCAAATACAAAAATTGCATACTATTAATCATGTAATCATTCACTTTCTACATGGGAGTACTTATACAATATTCAATGACTATGTATATTGTACTTTTTCTTGCTTTACATCCCTTTATATATTTTAACATCATATTTTTACAAATCATACAAAAATTCTCATAATTCTATTTTATAAAATATACACCCTTCATTAAATGATATGTTCCTTTCACTGCCATTTCTGATGGTGATACGAATATAACTTCTCCCATACTTTTCTCACAGCATTTCTTAAATTCAGCATATATTTCAGGTACTGAACACAATATACTACCACTAACTGCAATTAAAGGTGATAAATCAAACTGCATCTTGTTGTAAATATTCACCGTAATTATCGTTAATTCCTTAGCCGCTTGCAGAATAATTTTATGTGCATCATCATTCCCATTCCTCGCTTCCTCTATAATTAATGGTGCAATTGCTGCAACTTTATCTTTTGAAGAACTATATACTAGTCTTTTTATATGAGATGATGTTAAAAGTCGAAACTCGTCTTGAATCCTTAAGCTTAATGGACAAAGTCTAACTCCTTGATCAAATTGATTTGCCATTCTCTTTAAACCTTGTAACGCAATCCAATAACCGCTTCCCTCATCCCCTAAAATATGTCCCCATCCACCGCTATACTCGTACACTTCGTCTTTCTTTCCTATACAAATTGCACCTGTACCACCTATAGTTAATATTCCATTCTTACCTTTTAAAGCAGCTGCATGTGCAATCATTGCGTCATTAAAAACTTCAATTTTCGTTTCATATTTCTTTATTAATCGTAATGTTAATTCATTTGTATTCGCTCCACTTATACCCGCTAACCCTAAACAAATACAAACGCAGTGCCCATCTATTAAAGCTTTCTTGCATTGATCGATCGCCTCCATAATATGCGAAACTGCTTTTTCATAATCTATTAATATATTTCCAAACCCACTCGTACCTCTTACAACTTCGTTTCCGTCTTGATCAAATGCAATTGCTTCTGTCTTCGTGCCCCCACCATCTACTCCAATCATATACTTCATATGTTCGCCTCATTTTCATCATCTTATTGGAGGGAATGTTATATTCCCTAAAACTACAGATTGCTTTGCACCTGTTGCGCTCGGCACATTACTCGGATTACGATGATGCGTTTCGTTTGCTAATATCGCAAAGGCAATTGCTTCTTTCGCCTCTGAAGAATAGCCTATATCTTCTTGAATGAATATCGCGCACTTTTCTTCCTTCAATCCATTTCGTATCATTTCAACAAGTGTACGATTATAACTGCCCCCACCACCTAAAATTACTTCATCGATTTCATAATACGGCAGAATAAACTCCTTATAATGATGAACAATTGAACTTGCTGTAAACATCGTGACAGTCGTCAAAAGATTTTCTTTACCATGCTTTTCAAACCGCTTCAATAATTCACTTACAAACTCTTCTCCAAACTGTTCTCTACCAGTTGATTTCGGTGGATTCATTTTCAAAAATGGATGGTTCATACAATATGTCAAAATTTCATCTACAACTACTCCTTGTTTTGCAATCCTACCATTTTGATCATATGGCAACTGAAATAATCTTTGACATACATCATCGATTACCATATTTCCTGGGCCAGTATCAAAAGCAATAACACTCTTATCACTTAGATGACTTGGTACTACTGTAACATTACCGATTCCGCCAATATTTTGTAGTAATCTATTTTTAGTTTGATGACGATACAAAATGACCTCTGAATATGGCACAAGTGGTGCACCTTGCCCCCCTGCTGCCATATCCATCGTTCGAAAATTAGAGATAACCGTAGTGTTCGTTTCATATGCTATAACTGCTGGTTCTCCAATTTGCAATGTCGAAGAAATACTATTGCCTTCTTGCTTTGGCTGATGATAAATCGTTTGTCCGTGAGAACCTATTAAATCTAATTGTTCCAATGACAAATCAGCCTTTTTACAAACTTCCTCCACAGCATTGGCAAAACATAAACCAAGCTTAAAGTTCAAACTGCATATCAATTGAACATTAGATGTATCAATTGATAAAGCCTGCAGTATCTCATTTTTTATATCCTTACAAAATGGAACAGTAGTAAAATGAATGAGTTCGACTTTAGAATCTACACCGTTTCCTTCTACATGAACGAGCGCTACATCTATTCCGTCTAACGATGTACCGGACATTATCCCTGCAATATACATAATATGCATGCCCCCTATTCACTAAAAAACAATTATGTAAGTAAACAACGTACAACCTACAGAAAACAATATAAATCTAAAAAACAACTGTGCTTTCGATGCAAACGATCCATCAATGAAAGAAACAACTACCGTAAGCAAAATACTTGCCGAAAAGCTTGTAACGAGCCATATACTATGCATTTGTGATAGATTTAGCATTCTTAATAAAGGTACGAAAAGTAAATTTGCACATATCACTCCAAATAACAATAAAAATACACCTTTATAGCTAAATTTTATATTCATTCTATTTCACCCTCTCTGGACTTAATGTGAAAGAAGTGATAGACAAAATGCCTATCACTCAAAAATAAAATATAAAACTTACGGATTAACAGCTTCCCCATCACCATTTTTCTCAATTTCAAGCATGTTTTTGTCGTACATTTTAAAAAATGGTAGGTAAATAAGGAATGATATTGCTATATTTATAAAAACTAATACCACTGCACGCCAATCTCCACCTGTGGCTAAATACGCGCCAATTGGAGCTGGTAATGTCCACGGCGGCATAATATGTGTTGGCGTTACAAATCCCATCGCAGTTGCTGAATATGCAACAGTTGCTGTTACGAGTGGTGTAATGATAAACGGGATAATTAAAATTGGATTTAGTACAATCGGTAATCCGAAAATAACAGGTTCATTAATATTAAAAATACCAGGAACAATACAAGTTCTTGATAATGCTTTCGAATATTTTGATCGACCAAATACAATCATAGCTAATACAAGCCCTAACGTCGCACCAGAACCACCAATCCATATAAACCATTGGTATAACGGCTCTGGTGATATGAATGGCAACTGATCTGCTCCACTAGCAACTGCTTCACCATTTTTCCCTAAATATACTTCCCATAATGGCCGGGCAACAGTTCCAACAACCGACACACCATGGATTCCGAATGACCAAAAAAATGTAATTAAAAATACTGGAATGATTACACCGAAGTAACTATCACCAGCTTTTACTAACGGTGCCGCTAATTTATCAACTACATGATGTAAATCAATACTAAAAACGACAGTTACTAAACTCATTAAAATAATTACGAATGCAGCAGGTATAAGTGCTTCAAACGAACGTGAAACAGACGGCGGTACTTGTTCTGGCATTTTAATCATTACATTTTTCGTCTTACAAAATCTTAAAATCTCTACTGATAAAATAGATACGATCATCGTTACGAATAATCCATGCCCCCCGAGATTTGTCATCGGAAGCATAAATCCTTTTTTATCGATTAATTCGGGCGTCAATGTTAAAAGTAGTGAGCATACTGCTAACTGTGCCCCTGATAAAGCATCTAACTTATAACTTTTCGCTAAATTGTATCCTATACCAAATGCTATATATAAAGACATAATAAACATCGTTAAACGATATGGTATTAATATACTTGTTTGATTTTTCAATGCCCAAACTGATATGAAACTATCTTTCGGTAATGGTGGAAATGCTACTATTAAAAAGAAACTCCCTACGATAATAAATGGTAACGCCGAAATAACTCCATCACGGATTGCTTGTAAATGCCTCTGTTCAGAAAGCCTTGCCATCGGTCCAGATAAGTTTTTATCAAGAAACGTGACAAACTTATTCATAACGCTTCCCCCTAACTAATTAATTCATTTACAGTTTTTAATAAAGTCGGTCCACCAAGCGGCGTGTATGCTTGCGGCGGAATAATACCGCACGGAATAGATTCTTGTTCTGTAAGTTTTTTTACAGCGTCAAATCGATGTCTAACTTGAGGTGCAACCATTACAACATCCCAACCATTCTTTACTTCTTCCTCCACCTCACTTGTTCCAATAGCATGCACTTCCATGTTCATACCTTTTTTCTCTGCTTCTTTTTTTAAAGCGTTTACAACAATTGCGCTGGACATTCCTCCAGAACAAACGAATAAAACTTTCATTATTGAATCCTCCTATACTTATAAATTGTTTCTTTCAAATGAAAGAAAGTTTCACTTTACTAACAAGCATATGAAGAAATGAAACGATTTAGTTATACTGAAAGTAAATTTCACTAAAAATATTTTTCCTATTAAATTAATGTTTCAATGTTTATTTTTCTCAATTGCAGGGCCAACCTAACATCATATATTATTTTAAATAATCGTATAATAGGGAGGCGTATAAATGATTATGAAACGTTTAGTAATGATGTGCTGTATCGTCATATTGTTTACTCCTTTCTCTTTCATTTCCCCTCACTCTACTTATGCTGAAGTAAATATTACTTACAAAAAACATGAATTACGCGCTGTATGGCTAGCATCTGTTCTCAATATTGATTGGCCTTCAAAAACTGGCTTACCTATTGAAAAGCAGAAACAAGAATTTATAAGACTATTAGACGATGTAAAAAACACTGGTATGAATGCAGTCGTTGTACAAATTAAACCGACTGCTGATGCTTTCTATCCTTCAAATTACGGTCCTTGGTCTGAATACATTACGGGTACACAAGGAAAAGACCCTGGATACGATCCGCTCGCATTTATGATTGAAGAAGCACATAAAAGAAATATAGAATTCCACGCATGGATTAATCCATACCGAATAACGATGAATCACACTGATATAAATCGATTATCAAATAATCACCCTGCAAGACAACATCCCGATTGGGTTGTACCTTACGGCGGGAAGCTATATTACAACCCTGGTATTCCAGATGTGAAAAACTTTATAACGGAAGGCGCTTTAGAAATCGTAAAAAATTATGATGTTGATGCAATTCATATGGACGATTATTTTTACCCTTATAAAGTAGTTGGCGAAGAATTTCCTGATCAAAAAACATATAAAACGTATAATAATGGTCAGTTTTCAAACATAGAAGATTGGCGACGTAACAATGTAAATGAGCTTGTAAAAGGATTAAATATTGCTATAAAACAAGAAAAATCATACGTGAAATTTGGCATTAGTCCATTTGGTGTATGGCGAAATATAGCTGACGATCCAACTGGCTCTAATACAACCGCAGGTCAAAGAAACTACGATGACCTTTATGCTGACACACGTGAGTGGATACAAAAAGGGTACATTGACTACATTACACCTCAAATATATTGGAATATAGGTTTCACACCTGCTGCATATGATATATTAGTAGATTGGTGGGTAAAAGAAACAAATAACAAACCGATTCACCTATACATCGGTCAAGCGGCTTATAAAATAAATAACAACTCTGTGCCTGCTTGGTCTGAGCCAGAAGAATATCCAAAGCAAATCGCTTTAAACCATCAATATCCACAAATAAAAGGTAGTATGCATTTCAGTTTAAAAGATATAAATAACAATCCACTTGGAATTAAAGATAGACTCTCAAAAGACATATATAAACACCCTGCATTAATTCCACCTATGCCTTGGCTTGATCATGATCCGCCAAAACAACCTACTTTAAAAGGTGCCATTCCAAGAGATGAAGGTATTGCCGTAGGAATAATTGACAATAGAGATAATGACTCTTCTTATTACGCCATTTACCGTGTGAATGGAAAAAATGAAGTGGATATACAAAACCCAAAACATTTACTTACTACTGTAAGAAAAACAAAACTTGGAGAAATTTACGTAGATAAAACGGCTATTTCTGGAGAAACGTATACGTATGTGGTAACTGCAGTTGATCGATTGCATAATGAAAGCATTCCTTCTAGCTTTACTACTGTTAAGGCAAAATAAAATCTCAAAAAAAACGCCTTAAAGCTGAGAAATACTTAGCTTTTAAGGCGCCTTTTTTATTTATTCTTAAACTTCTCAGTCGCTGCTCTCATCTTCACATTCAAATCATGATCAATGGAGTCGCGAATATCACGCTCTACTACTTCCATTTCTTTTTGGAAATTTTGCAAGTATATTTTTAGTTCTTCTTCTTTTTCAGGACGTTGTGATGGTGGTAATTGTACCACTAATGATAACATCGCTGTTAAATCTTTCATTAAGAACGTTTCAAGTTTATGTTGTTGTTCAAACATGCGTTGTTCTTGATAGTACGGCAATGCATTTAATACTGAAATTGTAATGTCATCAACCGTTCTTTGTAGTGAAGGATTAATCGAGCGTTTATATGCTTGAATTGTATTTAATGCATCTGGATATCGATCATAGAAATACAATTTATAAAACGATAAGTCTGTCGGTTTTACAGTTTGCTGCGTTTCTTGTCTTAAGAAATCTTTCACTTTCATCGCGGCCACATCGATATCTTCATTTGTAAGCTTTTTCGTTGTTTTTGCCATTACATGCACTTTTTTCTGTTTTTCTTTCGGTAACATTGAAAATACTTGTTCTCTCGTACGTTGACCTGATGTACAGAAAAGAGTATTCAATGTATGTTGTTCTTTCTTTCCTTCCGTACGAATCCAGCGATAAAAGAGTGGATGTTGCGTAAACTCTTGTAAAAACGGTGTCGATTTGTTTGATAATTTCTCAATGGAATCTTGTGCTCTCTTATATGGTTTCGTCCATGAAAAATAAAGTTTACGTCCGAAGTATACAACTAAAACAACGACAGTAAATGCGATTAAAAGTAATGATCCTAATAGTAATAATACTCCTTGAATGAAACTCATTTTTTCACCTCCTCTAAAAGTCTGTTATTTCCTTGGACGCTGAATGAGTTTCTGCTTCATCTCATCATTAAATGTATCTAGTTCAATTACAAATTTCTTACTAGACTCAATAATACGTTCTGACGATTTCTCAGATGCTTCAATAGCGGCAAATACATTTTGGAATGATTCACGTAATTTATCCATGCTAATTGCAGGATTTTCAAGGAGTTTTGTTGTTTCTTCTGTATTTTGTTTTAATGCTTGAGAATTGCTTAATACCATTGATTCAATCGCTTCATTTGTCGCATTAACTGCATCAATTGTTTTACGTTGATTTGTTAATGCGAGCTGAATTGCAGCTGAAACCGTTATAACGTTTTGCGTCATCGTAATTGCATTACGAATTGCCTCTGATAGCTTTTCATTATTTTTCTTAATGATGTCTACAGATGCGATAGATTGTAATAATACACTTTTTGCCTGTTGCATATTACGAGTACGCACAAGTATCTTTTCTAATGCATCATTTATTAACGGAATATCCCTTTGACGTTCTGGATTTTGTTTCTCAGCTTCAAGCATACCAGCAAGTTTTCTTCCTAAGTATACTTGTTTATCAAGAGCGTGAATTTTATCGTGTGATTGCTCTTTTAACATTTCAAGACCAACCGTATCCTCTTGCAAGTTATCACGGCCAATGAGAAGTGATCTTATAATCTCCTCGATTTGCTTATCTATAGATTGATATTTATGCACGTAATTTTCAAGCGGATTTTTCTTAAACACTTTAAACATAAGTTTCTTCATACCAGTTGCTTTTAATGAGTTTGGATCAAGTTCTGATACCACTTTTCGTAATTCTAACAATGTATTTGGAATTTCTTCATTCTTTCCATTCATCATCGCTGTCACAGGACGTTTTAAAGCTGATAGCGTTTGTCCTGCCGCTTGCTGCTCTTTATCCCCTAAGTCTCCAAGCTGCGACAATACTTTTGATAAATCTGTATTTTGCTCGCTATTTAACTTTTGTACATAAAGATCTGCTTCTTTATTCAGTTCTTCAAGTTCTGCATCTTTTATTACTGTATCCACTACTACTTCTACATTATTATCTTTCACAATCGATACAGGTTCTTTTTTCTCGAGTTCAGTCAACAAAATCGCTCCTTTATTTATATGTGCGAATTTATGTGCACTATATTTCATCTAATATATCGTATTTCATATACATTTTTGCTTGCTTGAAATCGATTTTTCAAGAAATACCTGCTTATGCAGTCATTCCCTGTTTCATAGTATAAGTATACCTGTTCTCGTCATTATTTTCCTCAGACTTAAGACCTAGAGAACAACATACTGAAGACGGATTCTTCATAGCTTACCTTACTTATCACCACTGACTATTAATTTGAAATTCCATTTAGTTACCTTCTTAAATTCATACAATGCTCCATCTTTTGACATATACTATCTTTCAATGTGATAATTATATTAGGTCCACTTCTAATTATTCTTCCGCGCAACAAATGCTCCCTTTTGAAAAGCTAATAACACGGTTTCAAACGTAACGTCTTCTTCAATCATCTTTATAAATCCAGCTAATTCCCCCGCATGAGAAGTTGCATTATCAATTACAAGAAAACCTTTTGGCTCTAAAATACGTTTTATATGTTCCCACCACCACATGTATTGCGTGCGCTCTGAATCTAGGAAAATAAAATCAAATGAACGATCTACTTGCGAATCTAAAAATGCCCCAGCCTCTTGATTATGAATATCGATTCTCTGTGTAAGATTTGCCCTTTCAAAATTTCCAAGTGCCTCTCCAACCCGTTCTGAAGAAAGTTCTACAGTTATAACATTTCCATTTGTTTCTTCTACCGCATTTGCTAGCCACAATGTAGAATAGCCATTTGAAGTTCCAATTTCTAAAATTTTTTTTGCATTGCAGCCCTTTACTAATACTGATAAAAACTGCCCCATTTCACGAGAAATATTTCTTAATTTTTCTTCTCTTTTTTCTTTATGTCGATCATGCTCTTCTCCATATTGTTCAAGTTGCAATAATAATGAATCTAGAGTATTCATTTTCTCCATCGCCTTTCCAAGCAATATGATGAAAAAGTACATGATGCCCGTCTACTTTTCATTATATGCGAAATGCACACCTTTTTCCTGTTATACGACAAAGAATTAAAATTTTTTATAGCATATTGTTTCGTTTTTTGGTAAAGTTAATTTCTACGTGCAATTATTTAATTCACATTATTTTACAATCAATTTTCAATTATAAGATAATCTAAACCCCATTTAAATGAATCGGTATTTCTAATTCAACTAAGCGCCCTTTTCGGACGCATTTTCTTTTGTTTATATATTTCTGTAAGAAAGGATGCTTACACATGAACGTGATTAACTTAGATGCTGCTAGAAGACGTAAACAGCATAAACAACTAATGATAACTATACCGATTATTAAACGCATTTATGAAGAAGACGGGGAAATTAAATTCGAGGTAGCCGGCGAAAAAGATGTACCTCTTGAAATGTTAGAAAAATAAAAAAAAAGACGCACTTCTAAAGAAATGCGTCTTTTTTATACTATTACATTTAAGTGCATAAGTTTTTCTGGATTAACCATCATATAAATGTTTGAAATTTTCTCATCCTCAAATATGAATGAAAATACATACGTCACTTTATTATTTATTGTAACTATAACGCCTGGTGCACCATTTACTATTTTGAAATCAACACTATACTTTTCTGGCAATCGTTTTGCAATTCCAAAGAACAAACGTATAATTTTATCTGCAGAATAAATCGGATTAATTGCAGTTGTAACTTTACCACCACCATCTGCTTTAAATATCGCATCTGTTTTTAAAACTTCTAACATGCCTTGCGTATCCCCACACTGCAATGATGATACAAATTTCTCCACGTAAGCAGCTATCTTCTTCGTACTTAATGTTGACTGCTTCGGCTTATCTAAAATACTTTTTCGTGCACGTTGAAAGATTTTTCGGCAATTCACACTACTCTTTTCTACAATCGAAGCGATTTCTTCGTAGTCATAACTAAAAACCTCTCTTAATATGAAAACAACCCTCTCTACCTCAGTCAGTTGTTGTAAAAGTAATAAATATGCCGTAGAAATTGATTCTTTCATTACAAATGACTCTGATGGATCATCAATCTCTTCCACAAATGGCTCTGGCAACCACATTCCGACATATACGTTACGTTTATGTGCTGCCGAACGTAATTTGTCAATTGAGCGATTTGTTACCATTTTACATAAATAGGCTCTCATATTTTCTATAGATTGAACGTCCTCCATATTATTAAACGATATAAATACGTCATGGACGATATCTTCGGCATCCATAACACTCCCAAGGATTCTATATGCTAACGAAAATAATAATGGTTGATACGCTTCATATAACTGCTCCGTTTCCATGATGAACTGCCTCACTTTCAAATTTCTTTAAAATGTGTAACGCTGCACGTTTCCCGCTTGCTACCGCAGCATCAGCTAATATTTCATCATGCCCAGCCCAATCTCCTGCAACGTAAACACCTGGCATTTCAGGTATATTAGGGCCTGGTTTTTCAACACGGTCAATATGAGGAAAATCATGTACTACCGTAATTTTCGGTAAATATTGCTGTGCAACAACTTCTCTTTTCCAATTCGGATGTAACAATTCCATCATATTTTCTAACTGTTCTTTCTCTTCTTGAATATGATTCAGTTCTAGTACAGGGTTATGGTATTTAATTAGACTCACTACAATTGATCCATCTTCACTTAATTTAGCTGCTCTCGATTGATTCGTGAAAAATATAGGTTGATCCAATCCCAATGCAAAATGATGCAAAGGATTCGGTAATTGTTTTAAACCAATATCTAACGCTGCCACGGTCACTTGTATAGATTGTTCACTCCATTTTTGCAAACTTGTTCCTTCTGTACCTTTTATAATTTTACATGCCTCTTTCGGTGGAGTTGTTACAATAACTGCCCCTGCTTCAAATACTTCATCGTCAACACAATGTATTCTTTGTTTTCCTTCACAATGCTCTATTTTTAAAACATGCTTTTTAGCCAGAAATTGTACACCACTAGTATTCGCTATTCCTCTTAAATTTGTTATTATCGTCTCCCAACCACCATCTACATAAAGTACTCCTTCTTTCATAGAAAGCTGTATTTGCTTTAGTACGGAAGATGCTAATTGTATTGTAGGAGCATACGTATATGTTGTTGTTCGGCATAATGCATAAAATATATTTCGAACCATTGGATCTTTAATTTCATTTTCTGCCCATGTAGTTAGGCTTATTTTCGGAACTTTTTCTACATCTAAGTTTCCTAAATGAATCATAAGACGAGCGAACTGTACTTTTGCAGACCATGAAAGTAACGGTGTTGATAAAATAGAGCGAAAATCTGTTGGAATGGTATAAATATCCCCTTTCCATATTCCATGTGCTTTTGTAGATGGGATTCCACCTGGAAGATTTACTCCTAGCTCATTAAAAGTTATAAACGCTTCTCCACCTCTATATAAAGCATGTGCACCAAGATTCATACAAATGCCGTTTTTATTTATAGTCATCCCTCGACCACCGAAGTGACTGGACTTTTCTAATACAATAACTTTCCTTCCAGCTTTCGCTAAATATATAGATGCTGTTAATCCAGCAAGCCCACCACCAACAATTGCTACATCAAAATGTTTCATAATAAAATCCCTCCTTATCCGTTCTACATACGAGACGAACGATTAAGGAGGGATTTGACATGAAAATATATTTTTACTTATCTATTTTATTTCATTATTTTTTTATTCTGTCATATTGCATACGAAATAACTCAATTGCAAATGGAATATCATCTTCACTCTTTATATAATAACTTATCCATCCTGATTCAGGTAATACGTGATGTGGTTTCACCAATCCTTGGCTCACTAATTCATCCCGCTTTACCTTTGGAAATGGTAAATCAACTAACTTATCGCCATGCAAATGACCAAGTTCTTTCTTACCATAATTTATTTCAATACCACCAAATCGATGCGGCTTTTCAGAAACACCTGCCCAGCCAAGTACTTCATTTCTAATCATTTCACTAAATGACATGAACCTTCACCCCTTTTTAATGATTGATGTAATATTAAATTAACACGTTCATTACTTTTTTCCATCAATCCAAAGTATGAATGGATATACGAATATAGTTTAATCTCAATATCTTTATTTTTTTTACACACTTAAAACAATTTCAAAGGGTATTTATTCTATTATATAGAATTATTATTAAAAATAAATTTAAGGGATGGATATATATGAGCAAGGTATTATTACAAAAGGCAAATTATCTACGATCTGATGAATTAAAGCTTTTGAAAAAAGCTATACATTTTGCAGAGCAAGCACATGATGGACAATACCGTCAAACTGGAGAACCATATATTATTCACCCTTTCGCGATTACAGAAATACTGCTAAATTATAAAGCTGACATTACAACATTGATTGCTGCTTTATTACACGATGTTGTAGAAGATACCGAATACTCTCTAGAAGAAATTGAATCACATTTTGGTGCGACTATTCAATATATTGTAAATGGATTAACAAAAGGAAAAAAACTTCAAGATCAAAACAAAGTATTATACGAAGCAATTAATTTCAAAAAATTACTAGTATCCTCTCAACAAGATATACGTGTTGGCATTATTAAGGTTATAGATCGCCTTCACAATATAAAAACATTGAGTGTTAAAAAACCCGCAAAACAAGTAGCTTATGCGAATGAAACATTAACACTATTTGCGCCACTTGCAAAGCGATTAGGGTTATATACAATCCAGCATGAATTAGAAAATCTTGCTTTTCAATATCTACATAAAGAAAGATATACTGAAGTACATAAATTTTTAACCGAATATGTGCCACACCTTCAAAAAAATATAACTCATTTAAGAAAAGGGATACATTCTTTTTCTAATACAAACCTTTCATTTGAAATAAACTATGCGTTCCCCCCAGTATATACTGCATACTCACAATTACAAGAAATACAAAATGTATCAGGTATTTCACAAATTTGTATTACAACTACAAGTGTACTAGATTGCTATAAAATTCTTGGAATAATACATCAATTATATAAACCAACTATAAACTATTTCGAGGATAATATAGCACTTGAAAATAGCCATTTTAATAACAACTTAAAAACTAAAGTCAATATGAATGATGCTGAACAAACAATTATCATTCAAACACAAATAGCAAAAACGTTGAAAGATAACGGTATTTTTTCTTTATTGAATGATAGAACTGCAAATATTCAAGCAATATCTTATAAAATAATGGATGATACAATTGTGAATAACAATTTATTAACTACAGATCCAATCACTTTCCGTAGTTTAGTATCGTATGAACTATTTGAAAATACTATTACAGCTTATACTACAGATTTACAACCAGTTTATTTACCTGATGGTGCTACAATCATTGATTTTTCTTTCTCTGCATTTCCAAAAATTGCACATAGCATGAAAAAAGTAAAAGTAAATGGGATGCCTGTTCCACTTAAAACAAAGATATCTCATTTAGACGTAATTGAAATCCATTTTGATTCAAAACAAAACTTGGCAATAGAATGGCTAAATTACGCCAATACTGCTAAAGCACAATTAATGATTCATCAAAAACTATCTTAAATAAAAGGCCAATTCCTTTCTATAAGGCATTGGTCTTTTCATATAACGTAACCATTAAAATATACGAAATAAATTTCAATATTTTTACTCCTAACCTAACATCAATAATTCCGACTTTCATTAGTTCGCTCTAATTTTTATCCGTA
Organism: Bacillus sp. FSL P2-0099; assembly: GCF_038007445.1. NCBI lineage: Bacteria > Bacillati > Bacillota > Bacilli > Caryophanales > Bacillaceae > Bacillus > Bacillus sp. FSL P2-0099. Next base: position 2,374,143 of record NZ_JBBOXE010000001.1, on the reverse strand, counting down.
TTTACATTATGAGAAATAAGAAGCACAACCTATATTCTTTATAAAACAGGTGAATTTATTATGATACAGACAAATGCACATAACTAACACTAGGCACATATCCTAAAGTTGTATCCATACTTACCTATAGAAAGGCGGGTAATACAATTGACTTCTAATATCGACTACACTTCCCCCTCAACTAATTTCACTCATGATTTAAGTAAAAGTAATTTTTTTAAGAAAGATGCCCAAAATTATATAAATGTACTTGGCATAAAACAATTAAACACTTTAGAAAATACTTCTTTATTAGATATTTATTTAAGTACAGGCAACGTTGTAGAACCACATATTCATCAAAATGCAGCTGAACTTGTTTACTGTATTTCAGGATCTGCTGTTGTTTCTTTACTTAATCCATTTACGAATCAAATATTAAACTTACCGATAAAACCAGGGCAAGTTGCCAACATTCCACAAGCGTGGTGGCATTATGAAATTGCTTCAGCAGATAATACTCATTTATTAGCTATATTCGACGCCCCAACCCCAGAAGTTGTTTTTGGTTCTGATATTTTAAGATTAACTCCCGCTAATATGATGGCTCATACTTATTGCCTCAATGAACAACAATGGAAACAAGCCGTATCCCCAATTCAATCCACTACGGTAATTGGTCCTCCCGGAAACTGTAATCAAAACCGCGACATGATAAATCAGTCAACTCAGCCCCCTACTCAACAACAAAATCTATATTACCAAGATTCTTATTACTTCCCTCTATACTGGGGGTATTAATTAGTATCATTTTAATAGAACCACCATTTATCTCCTCGGAAAATATCGAGGAGATTTTTTATCGTAACAATTAATAGAGTACATACATATAATATTTATATATTTAATTGGAGGTGATAGTACTATGAGTAATTATAACTATCGAAAAAACTACTCTAATAATAAAAATAGTAGCTCTTCAGCATCCTCTCAATCTTCGAACTCTCAATCTTCCGATTCCCAGTCACAAAGAGATTTAGCCGAGCAAGGCTATGTAAAGAAAAAAGGATGTAACTGTAATAAAAATAAATAGTTTATTACTAATTTGAGCAATGACATTTCACCGCTCATGATTAACAATTTAACCCACTAGTATATAGTTTATTTAATGGATGAATTCTGTTTTTAATAGAATTCATCTTTTTTGTTTATATGTAATTTTTCAAACCATATAACTTATTCCATAAACAATAAAGTGTAAATCATAAATTTTGATTTTTCTTATATACCAACTTAACAAAGAGTAACTTTTCAATTGATTTATTTCTAATTTCCCACAAAAAATATAGCCCCACCTAATAAAATTAGGTGGGGCTATATACAAATGCCTGTTTAAATTTCAAACAAACATTGTAACAAGTTAGACGATATTAATACCTGCACTTACAAATCCAGCAACTGCAGCTATTGGACTAGCAGCTGTTAATGAAACATATAATAATACTTTATCCCCAGCGGCTACCGGAATTGCTTCAGGTATGATACCTGATGCTGTAGCACCAATCGCTATTACAGCAAATGCTGGTGCTAATAATAAAGGCGCGCCCTGTACTGTAAACGTATTACTTGCTGCTGGTGCAGTTAATATTTGTATCTGCACTTGAACAGGTGATAATGGAGCTAATGCAGCTGTTGCACTAAAGAAACCTGCTAATGACGTAATAGTCCCTGCACGTGGTGCTACAAATGCATAAGAACCTATCCCTAACGCTAATGTGATACTTGTTCCACCCGTTAAAGCTATGCCAGGCTGACTAAATCCAAATCCAAGAAGAGTTCCTGTATTAGCTATTAACGCGTTAACTAACGCAGATGGTGTTGTACCTGAAGCAAACGGAATAATAGCTCCGCCACCAGTTGCTCCTGTTGCTCCTGTCGCTCCTGTTGCTCCTGTCGCTCCTGTCGCTCCTGTTGCTCCTGTTGCTCCTGTTGCTCCTGTTGCTCCTGTTGCTCCTGTTGCTCCTGTTGCTCCTGTTGCTCCTGTCGCTCCTGTCGCTCCTGTTGCTCCTGTCGCTCCTGTCGCTCCTGTCGCTCCGCCTCCTGTTGCTCCTGTTGCTCCTGTCGCTCCTGTCGCTCCTGTTGCTCCTGTTGCTCCTGTTGCTCCGCCTCCTGTTGCTCCTGTTGGACCTGTTGGACCTGTTGGACCTGTTGGACCTGTCGCCCCTGGAGTAGCATTGATTAATTGAATTAATAAACCAAAAAGAACTTGTAAAGTTGCAGGATCGATATTTGAGTTGCAGGATATAGGGATAAGATCTAGAGCGAAGAAGAATTGTGCAAGAGCGCTATAAAATTGTTGCAATAATGTTGACAATTGTCCTAAATTAGGTGCTGGAGATTGTAATAAAACTATAATACTTTGAGTTAATTGTTTCAAAAAATTAACTTCTGGGGAAGGTAATAAGGAATTTAAGAAAATTAAAAATTGATTAAATAAATCGAGTAACGCTAATCTGTTTGCATTACTTGGATTTGCAAAAAATGCTGCAATAGCTGATATTAATGAATTTAGTAAAGTTATTAATTGACTTAATTGTTGGCTAGTAATAGGAACTGACTGTGGATTTTTACAACAATCTGCTGAAAAAACAATCGGATTGCAGTTATTATGACCAAAACAATTATTTTGTGACATTTATTTCCTCCTTACTTTTCTTATAGTTGAGTGTTTTCCTATTCTAAGAACTATAAAAGATGCGATTGTAAAAAGTAGTTGAGTTATATGTTTCTCTTAAAATAGGAAACATGAATTATAATCAAACTTGAAAACGTAATTTAATTATGTTCATGACTCACATATTAATTATATGTTTTTAATAATTGACTGCTTAGATTAAACACCTAAACTTAAGAGTTTATTTTATTTTTCCACGTTTATCTATTAGGTCCAAAAGCACATTTTCATTTAAAAATTAAAACATAAATAAATCATTAGCATATATTCCACAAGTAACAACATCATTCTTTCAAATAATTAAATGATACCTTTACTAATATTGTGTTCCTTCTATAATCATGAAGCCGTTTCTATTATAAAAAACTTTCATACAATATAGTGGACAAGTTATTCTATACTTCGTTCAAAAAATAATTAAAGGAGTGAAATTTAATTGCCAATTATTCAACCATTTATCGCTTCTAGAAGATTTACATCTACACTAGGAGCTGGAACAGGAACAGGTGCAGCTTTTGCAATTGCTGCAACAGCTTGTTTAAACGATGCCGGTACTACTGCAACTGCCTTTCCGACTTTTACGTATTACAACCTCTATGTAAACGGCGTAATTCAACCTAGCGTGAACTCCAGTGTGACCACAGGTCCTACTGGTGCTATTACAATTCCTGGCGGAGATGTATTAGACGGTGGAATTCCAATTACAATTGAATTTATCGTCACTTAATTTTAACTAACCAAATTCAGAACAAAAAGGACAGATTTCTCTTTATAGGAAATCTGTCCTTTTTAATTGATAATAATAAATTGTAGGATAATTGAAGATCCTTGTGAGGGTGGTTCAGCATCTAATAAAGTTAACTGACCAGCTGTAACTTCATAAAAAGGTTGTGGTTGAAGAATTCCATTTATAAATAGATTAATATAAGAAACTTCACTTGGTGATAAGATTTGTGTTGTACCGTATTGTGCTATACCATCTGCATTAGTATATATAAGTTTTTCCCCATCTGAAAAAGTAAAATATAATAGGTTTGTTGTTGGGATTGTTCCCGGTATTCCCGTTGGGCCGGTTATTCCTGTTGCTCCTGTTGGGCCGGTTACTCCTGTTACTCCTGTTATTCCTGTTATTCCTGTTGCTCCTGCTGCCCCTGTTTCTCCTGTTATTCCTGTTACTCCCGTCTCTCCTGTTATTCCGGTTGCTCCGGTTGCCCCTGTTTCTCCGGTTTCTCCTGTTGCTCCTGTTTCTCCCGTTATTCCTGTTGCTCCTGTTGCTCCTGTTTCTCCGATTTCTCCCGTTATTCCTGTTACTCCGGTTTCTCCGGTTTCTCCCGTTATTCCTGTTGCTCCTGTTTCTCCTGTTTCTCCCGTTACTCCGGTTACTCCTGTTTCTCCTGTTTCTCCGGTTTCTCCGGTTGCCCCTGTTTCTCCGGTTGCCCCTGTTGCTCCTGTTATTCCTGTTGCTCCGGTTGCTCCGGTTTCTCCTGTTATTCCTGTTGCTCCGGTTGCTCCGGTTGCCCCTGTTGCTCCGGTTATTCCTGTTGCTCCTGTTTCTCCGGTTTCTCCGGTTGCCCCTGTTTCTCCGGTTTCTCCGGTTTCTCCTGTTTCTCCTGTTTCTCCGGTTGCCCCTGTTTCTCCGGTTGCCCCTGTTGCTCCGGTTATTCCTGTTGCTCCTGTTTCTCCGGTTTCTCCAGTTGCCCCTGTTGCTCCGGTTTCTCCGGTTTCTCCGGTTTCTCCGGTTTCTCCGGTTGCTCCGGTTGGAAAATTAATAGACGGAAGAGGTGGAAATGTAGGACCGATATTTTTAGAATCCATAACTTCCTTAGACATTGGTAATTTGTCATATCGATTCAAATTTGCATCTCCCTTCTATAGTATTTATTAAATGTTAGATGTTCCGAAATGTTAAAAGAATTTTCTAAAAAAACACTATTAATCTCTCGATTAAAATCTTTGTACAAAATCAAATTTAATGTAACTTACTAAAAATGAATGTATTTTAAACAGCATGCCGTTACTATAAAAAATATTATTAATAGAATATATGAAAAGTATCTCCTTTATCATAAAAATGAGATGATTTTAATTAAAAATAAAGATAGAGAACATCCCCAAAATAATGACGTACAATTATCCTTCCTTATAGACTAACTGGTCCTACTGGTAGTACTGGACCCATGAGTAATACCGGAACATAAACGTTACAACAAATTCTATATTTGCAAATAATACAGTGGATGGAACAGTTTCAGTTGTACTAGGGTGGTACTAACATACTACTTTCAAACAATCAAAGCCTTGATAGCTTTGCAGTCAATAGTGCGAATAATTTATTTACAGTGCCTGTAACGGGACGTTATTATCTTTCTTATCAAATTAATACTACAACTGCACTTCTTGCGGGTTCAAGACTACTTTTAAACGGATCTACATCGCTTCTGAGCTCAATTCTATCTCCTGCCTTATCTACTTCAAGTTATAATAATAATTTAATTACAATATTAAATGCAGGTAATACTATTTCTCTTCAATTATTCGGTCTCTTATCAATTGTCAATTTAGTCGGTGGTGGATCAACTGGCGCCTCTCTAACAATTATACGAGTTGATTAATAAATGATTCATTTTTTCTTCTTAGCTTTAAATGCCATTCCCCTATATAGATAGTAGAAACTATCTATACTAAATATTCCGGATAAACATTATCAATTTACTCTATACGCTATCAATGTTAAGTTATTTATGAAGACAGTTTCTCCTTTACTAATCATCTCAATATGTATTTGAGAAACATTCTCCAATCCTATACGCGAGAGAAGTACTGTGTTGACACTCAAATGAGTGTCTTTTTTTTGTAAATTGTAATAAATAAAACCATCTCTTATAGATGGTTTTATCAAAACATATCTCTTTATATTCTAAATAAAATAGCAAGTTTATGAAGCTGGATAATAAATGGTCATACTTAACCGAGTTAGCGTTCGTCCGGAATTATGATAAGAGTGCGGTCTATCCGCCTTAAAGCGAATTGAATCTCCGCTATTTAATGTATATTGACAATCATTTATTTCAATTGTCAATTCTCCCTCAAACACCGTTATAAATTCTTCGGTCCCTTCTTTATGGCCTTCCGAACTTAATTTTCCTTCCTTTTCAATTTCAACCGTATAGATTTCAAAGTTCCTATCATCTTGAAAAGGAAAAGAAGGATACACTTTATATCTCCCATTGTCTTCTGATAATATTTGAACATCGTTTCGTAAAACCACTTTCGTATCAGGCTGTGGATTATTAATTAAAGACGTAAAAGACACTTTTAAACCATTCGCAATTTTCCATATCGTTGTTAGTGTCGGGCTTGAATCTCCTCTTTCAATTTGTCCAATCATCGTTTTACTCACACCCGTTAATTGGGAAACCTTTTCTAAACTTAATTTTTCTTTCTCACGTATTGCTTTTATATTTTTCGCCAAAATAAGTTGAATTTCTTCCATAAAAAAACACTCCTATACTATATACAACATAACGACCGTTATGTATAATAAAAAGCACACGTTATATTGTTCTTTTCGGTCATTATAACACACGAAAAATACTTAGGGGGTTTTGAAATGCCTTTATTTTCTTTTTTATTATTTGTTTTTATTAGTAGCTTCACACCCGGTCCTAACAATTTTTTAGCTATGACATACGCAAATCAACTTGGTTTGAAAAGGAGCATGCAATTTTGCTTTGGAGTAGCTTTCGGTTTTTTCCTCCTCACTTCTTTATGTAGTTTCTTTAATATCGTACTAATTAATATTTTACCCAAAATCGAATTACCTTTAAAAATTTTAGGAGTAGCATACATGCTATATCTAGCTATTAAAATACTCATTAGTAAAGGCAGTACAGATCCCGATGAAAAAGATAATAAAAACTTATTTACAGTGGGGATTTTTCTTCAGTTTGTTAACCCTAAAGGGATATTATTCGGACTGACTGTAGTTTCTACTTTTATTCTCCCTTACTACAATTCATATTCTAGTTACCTTCTTTTTTCATTATTTTTAGGAGTAGTCGGTTTAATGAGTACATTTAGTTGGAGCCTATTCGGTTCAATGTTCCAAAAACTTTTATTAAAACATAACCAATTCTTTAACATTATTATGGCAGTTTTATTAATTTTTAGCGCTATTTCAATTGTTATCAACTAACTCCATAACCATCCCAATTCTTAATTTAACAGTCAATCCGAAATAAATAATTATCCTTACACCTATCATCTTTATTTTTCTAGTTTTAAGGTAGGAACCTTCTAGCGATAAGATTCCCACCTTATCGTACTAAATAAGAAGTTTGTTATATAAGGAGGAGGTTTTCATTAAGACTACTTTAAGTTCTCATTTTTACAATGAAGAATATTTACTTCCATGGTGGTTAATGCATCATACAAAACTATTTGATCACGGTATTCTAATTAACCGAGGATCTACTGACCGTTCAGTGGAAATATGTAAGTTATTTGCACCTCATTGGGAAATTCGCAATTCAAAAGTAGTAGAATTTGATGCCTATCTAGTTGATCAAGAAGTTATGGAAATTGAAAAAGAAGTTACTGGATGGAAAATGGTATTAAATACGACAGAGTTTCTTTGGTGTTTTAATAAAGAACAATTCTTCACTTAACTCTAATGGAGGGAACAGGTTTTCCATTAGAGTTATAAAGATGATCGATGAACGTTATCACGGTATTTTAATCCACCCCAGTCCCAATCTGCTTTATCTCAACGGTAGATTAATTCACAATATTTTTCATGGTGACTACAGAGTCGGCAGACATGGCTCACATTATCCACATAGCATTTACATGCAGCCTGCTTTCGTTTTAAATTTTTTTATAGTCCATGGAACAAGGCTATGAAAAAAAGAAAATTACAAATTGGACCCACTCTTTCTAAACATAGTGTACAGCGTGGTTTAGGTTCTCATCATTTAACAACACTTGAAAAATTAGAAAAAAACTATACGCACTATGTGACCTTAACTACTGATCTTCGGTTAATCCCAGAATATCAAACTGTATTTCCCAATCTATGCTTTCCTAACTATTAATATCGTAAAAAGGTTAGCTATACATTTCTTATATTTGGGTTGACTGAAACAAATTCTACAGAACATACTTCTAAATTTTTTCTCTTATTTTCCTAAATAGAACTTTTTTCTACCTTGTACAAACATTTCTTACTTTTATTAAATACTATATATAGACAAATAAAAGATAGGAGATTAAAGAATGGCTGACTATTTTTATAAACATGGAAAAAAATACTATAAAAACTATTCTTATTCTCACCACAAAAAAGAGAACTGTTTCATTGAAACGCATACGATTGCCGGTTCAAATATACCTCTAGATATTGTCGTACCAGCTAACACTTCAAGAATAGTTTTCGAAGATTCTACTAATAATCACAACAAAACATTACTTCAGTTTCATGTTCCTGGCACCTCTGCACCGATTGTAATAACTATTCGTACAAGAAATGCTCGTAGACCAATTATTGCTACAATAGCTACAGGTGAAACAAGGATTTTTCAAGTAGAAAATTTTGAAAGCCTCACTGTCACAAATAATACCAATACAAGTAGCGATATTGGTATTTTTATTCAAAAAACGTTTTGCATCTGCTGTGATGACCAAAATGATTACTATGCAGAACAATCACATTCTCTTAACCAAAAGAGTAACTGTTTTATTGAGACTCATACCATAGCCGGTTCGGGAACTTCCTCAACTGGAAATGTACCTCTAGATATTATCGTACCCCCTAACTCTTCAAGAGTGGTTTTTGAAGATCTTACTATTAATCACAACAAAACATTACTTCAAATATCTGTTCCTAACGATTCCGGTCCCATTGAAGTAACTATTCGAACAAGGATTTCTAACACACCAATTATCGCTACGATAGTTCCTAATGAAACAAGGATTTTTCAAGTAGAAGATTTCCAAGAACTTACCCTCACAAATAATTCCGATTCCTTTGATTTTATCGATATATTTATCAATAAAACGTTTTGTATTTGCTGCAATGATCAGAACATCCCTTGCGATGAATGTTGCAATGAATACGACAATGATTATGATTGCTAGAATAACCGAAAAAGAAATCTCTCCTTTTACATTTTCCCATTAATACAAAAGGATGCTGTTAAAACATTTAGTGAGAGACTATTCGGATAGCAATGTTTGCAAATACAAAAAATGCGGTTTCTCTTATCACGAGAAACCGCATTACATCAATATTTTTGTTAAATTTTAAACTGACTTGTATACAAATCAAAGTAGAATCCTTTCTCTTCCATAAGAGATTCGTGATTTCCTCTTTCAAAAATACTACCATCTTTAATTACAAGTATTTGATCTGCTTTTTCAATCGTTTTCAGCCGATGAGCGATTACAAAACTTGTTCGCCCTCTCATTAAATTATTTAATCCAGATTGAATTTGTAATTCTGTTCTCGTATCAATATTAGATGTTGCTTCGTCGAGAATTAATATATCTGCATCTGCTAAAATCGCTCGTGCAATCGCAAGGAGTTGTTTTTGTCCTTGACTTAAATTCGAACCTTCTGAAGCAATTTCCGTTTCATATTGATTCGGTAGATGTTTTATAAAAGAATGTGCTGATGCTGCTTTTGCTGCTGCAACTACTTCTTCATCACTTGCATCTAAACGTCCATATCGAATATTTTCCATAATCGTTCCTGCAAATAAATACGTATCCTGTAAAACAACCCCTATTTTACTCCGCAAAGAATTAATATCATAATCCTTTATATCTTTTTCATCAATGCTAATTTGCCCTTTTTGAATGTCATAAAAGCGAGTTAACAAATTAATAATTGTTGTTTTTCCTGATCCAGTTGGACCGACTAAAGCGATTGTCTCCCCAGGATTCGCCTCGAGACTCACATCTTTTAAAATCATGTTGTCCTGTGCGTATCCAAATGAAACTTTCTCAAGCCTAACATGTCCTTGTAAATTTTGTACAAGTACTGCATCTTTTTTATTTTGAATTTCTGGTACTTCATCCATAATTTCAAAGACACGTTCTCCTCCAGCAACTGCCGCTTGAATCGTATTCATTAAAGTTGCAAATTGACTAAGTGGTCTTGAAAATTGTCGAGAATAATTAATAAAAGCTGCAATGACACCTACTGTTGTCATTCCGTTTAATACCATTACCGATCCAGTTCCAATTACAAGCCCCATTCCTAAGTTATTAATAAAGTTCATACTTGGAAAAATAAATGCTGAAAACGTTTCAGCCTTCGTTGCTGAAATTCTTAGCTGTTCGTTAATTTCATTAAAGTTATGTACGGTTTCTTTTTCTTTTCCGTATAACGTAGTTACGTCTGCGCCTGTAATAGCTTCCTCAATAAATCCATTTAATTCTCCTAAATCCTTTTGACGCTTCGCAAAGTTTTTCCCACTATAAGCAACTAGTTTTTTCGTAACGAAAAACATAATAGGTACTGTAATTAAAGTTACAATCGCTAAAATCCAATCTAATGAAAACATCGCAATTGTTACACCTATAAACGTTAACGCTGATGAAATGATTTGCACAACACTTTGTGTCAAAGCTTGATTTAAGTTATCAATATCATTTGTCACACGGCTCATTAAATCACCTTGAGAACGTACATCAAAGAATCGTAGAGAAAGTGTTTGGATTTTTTCAAAAATATCTTGTCGTATTTTTTGTATAGTCTTTAATGCAACATTAATCATTACAAATGTTTGTAACCATGTTAATAATACGGTTATCCCATATATCGCAATGAGTAGCATGCACATTCTGGCTGTCCCGCTTAAATCCTTCGGTACAATGTATTCATCAATGATGACCCCCATATAATATGGTCCAAGTAAACCTAGTAATGTCGTGATAAATACAAGAATAATAACGAACATAAGAGATGCTTTTTGATACCCCATATAGTTCCATACTCGCATTATAGTTCCTTTAGTATTCTTAGTTTTTCCCGTTTTCGGATTGTTACGTCCACCTTTATTTCCAAATTGTCCTTGAAAATTACGCACGCTCTTCCCCTCCTTCTTGCTGCAGGCTACCACCTTGGGAAAGATAAATTTCCTGATACACTTCACAAGTTGCCAATAAATCCTCATGCGTACCATTTCCAACTAATTCACCGTTATTCAAAACGAGGATTTTATCAGCATCTATAATAGAAGATATTTTTGATGCAATTAAAAATGTCGTTGTGCCACTATATCTTGTCCTTAACGCTTCCTGTATTACAGCTTCTGACTTCGCATCAACTGCCGATGTAGAATCGTCTAATACAAGAATAGATGGCTTTCTCACTAGGGCTCTTGCAATAGATATACGTTGTTTTTGACCACCAGATAGATTGGTTGCACCTTGTGTTAAGTTATATTGATAAGAGTCTTCCAGCTTATTGATAAACTCAGTCGCACAAGCAGATGAAGACGCTAATTCCAATTCATCATAAGTGGCATCTTCTTTTCCATAACGTAAATTCTCTTCTATACTGCCTGAAAAGAGAAGTGCCTTTTGTGGAACGAAGCCAATTGAAGCACGAAGTTTTTGCAAATCGTACGCTTTCACATTGACATCGTCTATATATATTTCACCTTGATCAACATCGTAAAGTCGCGGCAATAGTTTCGCTAATGTAGATTTACCACTTCCAGTAGATCCAATAATCCCTATTTTTTCACCTTTACGTACAGTAAAGGAAATATCTTTTAAAACATATTCATTATTTTTCGTATAACTATAACTATAACTAACATTTTTAAACTCTACATTACCATCCACTTGCTTTGGTTCATATACGTCGCCTTCAGTTGTAATGTCAACTTCAGTATGTAAGACTTGTTGTACACGATCAGCTGATGGAAAAGCACGGGCAATTTGAATAAATACCATACTAATAGACATAAGTGACATTAAAATGATATTTAAATAATTAATGAAAGCTAAAATGGCCCCTACTTGGAGTGTACCGTTAAAAACTTTTTCGCCACCAATCCATAAAGTTGCTACAATCCCGCCATTTACAACTAGCATAATAATTGGCATCATCAATGAAATAATTTGTATAGCACGAATATTTATTCCAGTTAAATTTTTATTTACTTTCTCAAACTGTGAGATTTCATATTTTTGTCTTACATATGCTTTTATAACACGTACACCGGATAAATTTTCTTGTAGCTTTGTGTTTACTTTATCTAATGCTTCTTGTACTCGCTTAAATGAACCGCTCGATTGACCTGCAATCAATACAATTGCAACTAATAATACGGGTACCACAACAAGTAAAATTGGAAATAGGTCTCTCGCTGTTACAAAGACTATAATGATACTTCCAATAAATAATAACGGTCCACGGACAAGTACACGTAACGTCATCGTCATTGCCGATTGAATAGATGTAATATCATTTGTCACGATTGTTAATAATTTACCTGTTCCAAATGAATCACGATTTTTGTTAGAAAATGTTTCTATTTTCGCAAACACATCTTTTCGTATATCTGTAGCGAAATTAACAGCAGCTTTTGTAGAATACATCATACAACCAAGTCCTCCAATTAAACCGATTGCTGCTGCTCCTATCATAAGAAGCCCCATTTTTATTACATAATTCAAATCCCGGTTTGCAATTCCAACATCAATAATATGTTGCATTATTGTCGGTTGAATTAAGTCCATCGCAACCTCAAGTACCATAAATAGCGGTCCAATAATAGCGAAGAACATGTATGGTTTTAAATACTGTAACAACTTGCGAAATGATTTCATACACAATCTCCTTTTTTCATGAAATTACCATCGAATAATTTATAGTCCTCCTTATTTGAGCAATATAGTCTGTAATTTCTCCATTAGTCCTATTATATTAGGCAAATTAATATTTAACATTATTAAATGATAAGTTTTAAATCATTTTTAGTCAATAAAATGGAACTTTAATCTACCAGGCATTTTCACTGCCAGTTGATGTGAATACTCTTTAACTTAATAAAAACCGCATTCTCATTTAGTAAGAATGCGGTTTTCCCATCTATATTTGTTCAATTTTAAAATCGAAAACCTCGGTCTCGAATCCATTATTTTCAGAAGGACTACACGTATAAAAACCAATTTTAACAGGCTCATTACCTATGTCCTCCATCAAATGAGCGATTCTTATTTGTTCCCATCGCTGACTCGTTTTCACATATATTGTATAATCGCCAAGTTTTCGAATAATTCGAAAACGTAATTGTTGCTTAGCAAACTCATTTGGATAGTCTTGCGTTGACCAATCAGAATAGCCATTATTCGTTACGACAGCACCTAAATGTGATGGGCCCTCAGGAATATATTCTAAAGATGTTTTTAACCAACACTTCTCAGAAATCATAACAAATAAACCCGCTTGATCGTATGTCGCATTTGGATTCATGCGCAATTGAACCTCAGCCTGAAAATCTGTCATTATCTCATCATAAAATACATGGCCATTCATTACTTCAAAACCATAATGGGTTTTCAGCCAAAAATCTGTTTCTTCTTTCGAATGGACAATGAATGTATCATTGTCTTCAAGTTTGTAAAATTTAGGTGCGTTCATTACAGTAAGTTGCTCAATATGATTTGGTATATATGATGTTTTCATAATTCCTCCATAAAAAAGCATTTAAATTAATATTTAAAACTCAGTTAATACCGGGAATTTATAACCTTTAAAATCTAATTCTTTATTACTTCGAACCATTAAATACTTACTAGTCTGTAATTCTGTATATTGTACATCATCAATTCCTAATTGATCTGGGTAGAAATAAAATTCAATCTCCGTAAATTCCCCAGAGATTTCCTCACATAATTCATCTAAAATCGGAATTACCGGCGCAAATACTCCAAATAATTTTAGTTTTTGATTTTCTACTGTAAAAACAATCAGCGCATCTAATTTCTCTGAATAATAAAGGTTTTCATTCCATGTTGAATCATACATATTTAAATAAAACGAAGAGCGGTAATTTAACGTTGAAAATTTATTAGAAAGCCTTTGGCCATTTTCAATAATCTCATGTATTAATTGTCTATCCTCTTCATTATAAAAATCTAACTTTTTAAGTTGAGAATCTTTGTAACCTTTATTTTCGCATGATACTGTCATCAAATATTCTTGCACAATTTGAAAACCAAATGGTTTATATAGTTCCGGATTTTCAGTAAACAAGACCGCACACTCGCATTGCTCATCAATTTCCTCTATCATCTTACTAAACAATTGTTTCATTAATCCTCGTCTACGATAATTCGGATGTGTCATTACTGATTGAATACCCGTTGCATTTATTTTTTCACCATTAATTAAAAGCGGAAGTGAAAATGCCGCAACATTTGCAATCGCATTATCATCTTGTAAAAATGATAATGCTTTATATGTATAATCCCAATACCCTTTCTCTGAAAAATCCTGCAATGTTTGGCTCGTAATCCCAAACACTTCTTCAAATAAAGGAAATAACTGTTCTCTTCTCGGTTCTTCTAATAGAAAGTTTGCCATTTTTTTAACATTCCCCATGTTGTCCCTCCATACGTCGATTCCATTAATTTAGATATACTTATATGACCTACTCTCAAAAAATAGGCCTTTCAAATCAATATAGTATCATAAAACTTTTAAAAATGGTTTAATTTATTTTATGTTTTGATTATTAAAAAACAAGTCGAATAAACTAGTATTAAGATTTTTGAATAATATCATGTTTATTATATAGCAAATGGTGCTTCCTACTTATCTTTCCGATAATAGAAATACACCATTTTATGCAAATATAATTCACCTATTCTTTGGTTCCCTCAAGTCGCTCCTTCGTACTAATTTCTTCTCCCTTCACTCGCTTTTCAAACGTCTTTCTCCAACTAGTAGACAGTGCATTTACTTCTAAAATCCTTTTTAATCCTTCAGAGTTTTGTTTTTCTTTATGCATTATGCGATTCGCAAACAAAATTGACACACCTTTTGGATCAGGCTTCAACAATTTTAAAGTATCTACCGGTAATATCCACCCTTCTTTTAATACTCGAAAATAAAAACCTGTGTATCCTGTATCTTGAAAATATAATGGCAACTTTGGAATATTATATTTCTTCGCTAATTTAAAACAAGGTTGTCTTGGCTGCGTTACTTGTACAATCGCTTCTCCGAGTTGAAACGTGTCACCAATACAAACATCTTCTTCACGCATTCCGCTTACTGTTATATTTTCACCGAAAGCCCCATATACAAGTTCCTGATTCAACTCTTTTTCCCAGTAAGGATAGTGGTCACCAGTATAAACACAAACCGCTTTATCTACCCCTCCATGATGAACTAAATCCGCCTGTCCATCTCCATTAAACTTTAAAAATGATAAAAAAACAGGTTCCTTTACTTGCTTTTTATTTATCCCTGTTTGAATTAACTTCCCACCATACATAACCTCTTTTGGTAGTCCTATATTTAAAGATAGGATTTCATATACTTTAGTCATTCAAATTCCTCCTCTTACTTGCGGCACAACTTTTCAAAAGACTCATTTATTATTTCAAACCCTCTATCTATTTCTTCGTTTGAGATAACTAGAGGTGGTAAAAAGCGTAGTACATTATCAAATATCCCCGCTCCAATACTTATAAGCCCATTCTTCCAAAAATCTTCAATTAGCTTTACTGTTAGTTGTTTTGCAGGTTCTTTCGTTATGCGATTCGTTACAAGTTCCATTGCAACCATCGCACCGATTCCACGAACATCACCAATCACTTCGTACTTTAATTGCATTTGATGTAGATGTAACATTATTCTATTTCCAATTTGCTGAGCCCTTTCAACTAGATTTTCTTCTTCCATTATTTCAAATACAGCAAGACCAGCTGCACAAGATAACGGACTACCTGCAAAAGTTCCACCAATTTGTCCTCTCCCAGGAATGTCCATCAACTCCGCACGACCGACAATAGCACTTAATGGTAAACCGCCAGCAATTGATTTTGACAAAGTCATTATGTCAGGCTCTATATGAAAATGTTCTGTTGCAAACCATTTCCCTGTTCGGCCAAATCCAGTTTGCACTTCATCCATTATCATTAAAATACCGTATTGATTACAAATTTCTCGTAATCGTTTTACAAATGTAATAGAAGGAACAATAAACCCACCTTCTCCTTGTACTGGTTCCATTACGATTGCTGCTACTTTTTCAGGTGATACTTCTTCTAAAAACTTTTCAAACTGATAAATGACTTGAGAATCCACTTCTTCAGTAGAAACTCCTTCTTCAGCTCTGTAATAGTACGGATACGGCAATATATGCATGTCTGAAACGAACGGACCAAATCCTGCTTTATATGGAGTTTCTTTGGTCGATAGAGACATTGTCATTAATGTTCTCCCATGAAATCCTCGTTCAAACGAAATTACTTTACTCCTCCCTGTTACTTTACGTGCGATCTTTACAGCATTTTCAATCGCTTCCGCACCACTATTGGCAAACATCGTTTTTTTCTTACTTGTACCTGGCACTTTCTCATTAATTTTCTCCGCTAAAGTAATATAATTTTCATATGGAGTTACATGAAAACAAGGATGTATAAATGATTCTGCTTGTTTTTGTACCGCTCTTACAACTTTCGGATGACAATGTCCAACATTTTGCATACCAATTCCACCAGCAAAATCAATAAACTGATTTCCATCTACATCTGTTATTATCGCTCCCCTTGCTTCTTTTACATATAAAGGCGTTAAATGATATATTCCTGTCGGTACAGCCTCCTCATACCTTTTTTGAAGTACTTGTGAATAACTACCCGGTAATACACTAGATTTCAACAATTCTTCTTCACCTCATCTAATTTTTTAATCAATCCATTTCTGATAAAGTGATTATATATCCCACAAAACCATTGTTCAATTCAATTATTTATATAATAATGATAGGTATATCCTATGATTAAACTTGAGGTGATTTCAATCGAATTACGACAATTAGAATACTTTTTAGCTGTTTCGAAAGAATTACATTTCACAAAAGCAGCCGAGAAATTAAATATTTCACAACCTTCACTAAGCCAACAAATACGTGCATTAGAACATGAAGTAGGCATGCCACTTTTCGATCGAATTGGTAAAAAAATATCTTTAACTGAAGCAGGCAGAGTTTTATTATCGCACAGTAAAACAATCTTTCACGAAGTCGAACAAGCTCGTTCTGCCATTCAAGATTTAAATGGATTACATCATGGTTCCTTAACAATAGGATCTTTGTTAACCGTAGTAAATTATTTACTACCACCAGCTATATTAGATTTCAATAAGCAATATCCAAATATCGAACTCTCTGTGTTGGGGCTTCGTACAGGAGAAATTCGTGAAAAATTATTACAAAATGAATTAGATATTGGTATTACATTTCTCCCGGTGCAAGATAAAGAGATTGTTTCTATCCCACTATATAAAAGTGAACTTACATTAGTCGTGCCAACCAGCCATTCTTTAACTGAACGTAAGTATGTATCTATTGAAGAATTACAGGACTATCCTTTAATTCTTCTACCTAAAAATTTCTATTTAACAGAACTAATTACATCTCATTGCCAAAACTTTAACTTTAAACCAAAGCCAATTTTAGAAATTAGTACAATGGAATCTTTAATTCAAATGGTCGCACAAGGTATGGGGATTACCGTGTTACCAAAACCATATATAGACTTTTTGCAAAATGAGCACATACAAGCTATTAAAATTGAAAACCCCACTCCAACAATAGATATAGGACTTATTTATAGAAGAGATAAATATATGTGCGCTGCTACCCGGAAATTTATTGAGCAACTCAAAATAACAGTACATTCTTTACAAAAATAAGCATAAAAAGAGATTATCCTATGCAGCCGTTACACAACGACCTATTAGAATAATCTCTTTTTATTATGATATAAAACATTACATTTTATGGTTTCTTTTCTAATAACCTATTATTCATTATAAGTGCTAAATTATTATCGTATTATTAAGCTACACATCAGCGATATTTTATGTCTATTTCGTATAGGTGTTAGCAAGTCCGTTTGCAAACTTGTTAGCACATTTTTATAAAAATTATATAATGCTTCACAAAGTAGGAATCCGTTTCGATCAATCTTTTTTCAAAATGGATTCCTTTTTGTCTCTTATCAATATTCAAATGTTACAGTAGTACCATTAAAACCATCAAAACAATTAGAGCAATTAGAGCAATTAGAGCAATTAGAGCAACCACCACAACCAAAACAACTAAAGCAACCGAAGCAACCAAAACAACGGAATCCACCACAACGACCACCGCCACAACGACCACCGCCGCCACAACCACCACAACGACCACCGCCACAGCCGCCACAGCGACGAGCATCATCTGTAATATAGTAATATGGATATTGGTTTTGCTGGTCCCAATACACAATATTTCCAGGCTGATAATCATTAAGGCTTAACGCTTGTAGTTCTTGTTGAAAATTATTCATCTTCATGACCTCCGTTTATAAACTAAAACCCCATCGATACTTTCCTATATTTCTGTTCGTTAAATCTAAGTAGAAATAGCGCTATAAAGTGAAACTTTAATCAGTAGGGGTTTTGTTCATCCCCCACTGATTATTAGCCCGCACCAATCGGGCGTTTACTGGCAGCAGGGCTCCCACCTAATTTCTTTGCTCCAGTTGAATTTTGAGGTGGGAGTTTTACTGCCCACAAATAGCGGGCTAAACTAAGTTCAATACGTACACCAACAAAATATGACCTATCACTAGATGATGCACCTTGTTCATATGCCTATTTTTAGGTTATTTTTACTATGGGCTCATTTTTATAAAGTGAAACTTTAATCAGAGGGGGTTTACGGGCAGTTAATGCGGGCTAAATGGACATTATAAAATATGAATTTAAACAATAATATTTAGATTTATGTCATCATTTTCTAGTTCTATAGTCGTATATTCCATAATTTTGTTTGGTCATCTTCGTATTTCCAATATGCACTCCCATCTTTATTTTTCTTCGCTTCAATATCTGCTATATCAGAGCTAATTTTATAAGTATTTATAATTAGTGATTTCTGCTAAGAAAAGTCTATTTTTATGAATGGCAAATCAGCGATGTTTTATGTCTATTCCGCATACGTGTTAGCACTTTCTTATATTTCTTCTATTGCATACACCTTCATAATTTCAATATATTTTCCCTTACCACATGGACATGGTTGCTCTCTTCTATATGATTCTTCCCAGCTCATTTAAACACACCTCTTTAACTACTTAATTTATATTATTATATAAAAAATCCCTGCCACAAGGCAGAGCGAGTAAGATGGATTACACGTATCATATAACAATTTATATTAGTAACACAAAAGATCATAATTTCATCTTCACTAAAATAAAACCACGTTCATATAATCCCTAAAGCAGTAGCTATCAAACGGATAGCTATTTTTTTATTCTCATAAAAACTATCACGCCTCATCATCAATTCATTATAAACATAGGAATCTTTGACTTTCTCACTCCCAAAATACTTCAATTCAATTATCTGACGTTGATCATTATCAAGAGCATATTTCAATGTCCGTTCAATTTGTTTAAAACGTATCTCATGATTCTTATCGTCACCTTTCATTTTAGGAAAAAGAACGATGCCCCCGCTTGAGCCTGTTCTTCTTGATTTTTCATCCGAACGCACAATGCTTTGTAGTTTTTCAGCTCCTTCACCACAAGTCTTCGCATCTCTTTTTCATCGATGTCTTCAGAAAATGACAATTGATTCATACGATACGGTTCCCCTCCGTTCGATTTACTTACTTATAAAAGGATTATTTTATTAAGTTTTATTTCCACTAAACAATCCAGTCTCTTAAATGTATTAAGATACTGGAAAAAATTCAAATCAGATGCCCGTTATATGGAATGCGAGTCATATTAATAAAATCATATGTCATAATATCTTCTATTCCTATGATTACAACATCCTATTAGTAACTAAGTATTGATTATATGTACTATAAAAATATCTTCATTTTATTTATATATATGATTACATGTAAAATAAGATCTTCTTCACTTTATTGACATATACTTTGAAGGAAGAAAAATTTCTGAACATTTTATATTAAACATATACCCATAAATACTTTAAACTCAGTTGCTAATATAAATTATCAAGACATATCTAACATTTAAAATTTTTTAGAGGAGTTATTTATGAGACATAATAATAAGTCAAATCCACCAAATTCGTGTGATAAGTTTCAGCTCCCCTGCTTTATTTCTGTATCCCCTTGTAATCAAAGTAATTGTTGTACACCTGTTTTTTTCTCAAATTCTCAACAACAAGAATTATTGCAAATAATAAACCAATTAAACCAAGCTATCCTTTCTTTCTTCACAACACCAAATCCTACAACTAGACAAATACTCCAAACAGCATTACAGGCATTAAATGATTTATTAATAGCAGTACAACCAAATACACCAAATAGAAATTTAGTTTTACGAACTATAAACCAATTAATCAATTCCTTACCTACTGCAACTCTCACTCAAATTTCAGCATTATTCCAATTTCTATTCCAAAACTTGTCTTCACTTATTAGTTGTTCAAATATATCGGACCCCTTGTTACAGCAGACATTTAGCTTAATTTTACAAGGAGTCTTGAATAGTTCACTATTCAACATTACTGGAACGACGGGGCCTACGGGGCCTGAAGGGCCTGAAGGACCTACTGGACCTCAAGGCGTGCAAGGCATTCAAGGAACTGAAGGGCCTGAAGGACCTACTGGACCTCAAGGCGTGCAAGGTATTCAAGGGCCTGAAGGACCACCGGGACCTACTGGGCCATCGGGAGATTGTGATTGCCCACCGGGGCCAACTGGACCGACGGGACCTACTGGGCCTACTGGGCCGACGGGACCTGGATGTAATTTCCTTGTTTATGCTACAAACGCAGGAGCCATTGATGATCCTGCAGATGATACAGTATCTGTAATTAACACCGGAACAAATACAGTAGTCGATACAATCACTGTAGATAATGCACCTCTTGAAGTAACAGTTTCACCAAATGGGACTCGTGCTTATGTTACTAATATTTTTTCTAATACCGTTTCCGTTATTGATACTGCCACTAATACAGTTATCGCTACCATCCCTGTTGGAAATAATCCAATTGGTGTAGCTGTTTCTCCAAATAACACAACTGTTTATGTTGGAAATCATGGTAATAATACAGTTTCTGTTATTAACGCTGCTACCAACACAGTTGTTGGTACCATTAATGTTGGAATCGCTCCGCAAGGAATTACTGTTTCACCAAATGGGGCCCTTGCGTATGTTGCAAACGAATTAAGTAATACAATTTCTGTTATCGCTACTGCTACCAACACAGTTGTCGGTACCATTAATGTCGGTATTCGACCTAGGATAATCGTCTTCACACTAGATGGGACTCGTGCTTATGTCACAAATCAAAACAGCAATACTGTTTCTGTTATTAACACCGCTACAAATTCCGTTATTGATACAATTAACGTAGGTACCGAACCTGTTGGTATAGCTATTACACCGGATGGAGCTCGTGTTTACGTTGTAAATAAAGTAAGTAATAATGTATCTGTAATAGGTACGTTGACAAACACCGTCATCGATACCATTCCGGTTGCACTATCACCAGACCAAGTGACTATCATACCAGATGGCACTCGCGCCTATGTTACAAACCAAGCTAGTAATACTGTTTCTGTCATCAATACTGCTACAAATACGGTTATTGATACGGTCCCAGTAGGTGTTGCTCCAACTGGTATAGCAACCGGAATTATTTGCGAATAATATAAAAAACAGAGAGACACTAATCATATTTCTCTGTTCTTCCATTAATCCCCATCATATCCGAGCAGTTAGCTTTTGCTAGCTGCTTTTTTTACAAATAATAATTAATTTACCCAAGAGCATTTCAAAATATTTTCGTATGATATGGTGTATTCCTTTCTTTTGAGTGAATGATCTCGTCATGAGAGCACTTTATTAAGTGCTCTTTTCGTGTTTCAAATACATACAAAATAAAATTTTTATATTAATCTTAATTACACATTTAATTGAATATTAATTCATCAGATACGAATCATTTCTTATAAGGGCGCTCTGTACTTGCGCTCTTATATAAATACTTAAATTTATTCCCCCGCATATTTTTATAAATTGTATACAGTTCCATATGGAATTGTTGAAACAGAAATTCCGTATGGTGTAATATGATGCATTGGGTAATAATACTCCATAGATGGATAGTACGATTGTATGCCTTGCTGTATTTGTTGCATTTGCTGCTGTGCTTGTAACGCTTGTTGAACAGCTTGAATTGTAGTTTGTGCTCCGCTATACGTAATACCCGCGGTACCATACGGACGCATTCTATCTCGGGTATCAAAATATGAATAAAACATTAGTATTCAACTCACTTCCATATAAGTTATTACAAAGTATATTATGAGTATTAATTTCAGTGAGTGTTAAAAACTAGTCAACTAGCTTTTATTCAAATAACGTTTTTGTTGAACTGCCTTTTTTTAATCTCCACGCCTTATCAAAATATAATCTTATATTTCTTTCAACTTATTATGATGCAAGTGTCTACACTAAATTGTTAGACAAGCATAAAATAAATTAAGTCTAATAATAAAGGAAAAATAAATATGCAAAACCGTTACATGCTTACAGTCAAACTCACCTCATTTAACGGGACAACGCTGACTGGCATTACTATAGAAAGTATCACGCTGACAGCGAACGTCACGTTAAGAACAACCTATCATCAAGCAATTCTCAATCGATTTCCCCCTCAGGACCCAGTTCGTCCCCTAGTCGTGAACTATAACGTAGCCGTCAAATCTGGCAGAAGATCTGCTATCTTGAATGCCGTGACGCAGCTCGCGAATGCTGGGGTAAGCGCGCAGGTCCGTCTGGATTCCTGTAACAATACCGTGGCATCCTTCCGTCCCGTTCCCTCAATAATATAAGTCAGATACCCGTCACAATAGGATAACGACTGTGACGGGTACGAAGCTGTTCGAGTGAATAGCCCTCAAATTTGTCCCCATCCCATTTCCCTTCACTCCTTGAATATTTTTTCAAAACCAATACATACTATTTTCAAGCCGCCGTATCCACGGCTAATACTTCTTTCTTTTGTTACAGCAGAAGCAGGTAGATTCGTCACTTATCTGCTTTCTCTGTATATTTTTAAAAATATCGAAAAGACTACCTACAAGCTGTTTGAACTAGCAGCTTCACTCTTCTTGTAATGGGAAAGCAATTTATCACAATCAGCTAACTCATTCGACTCACTGGCAGACAACCAAAATTGTTGTCTGCTTTTTGTATGGAATTTTTCATTTTGCATATACTACTTTTGAGCCTGTTTACCAATGTAAGCCATTTTGGTGTTTTGAATTCCGACTAAGCTTTTTTGTTGCATAAATTATTACATCTTTGACAACACTGGTTAAAAGCGCGTTTTCTGGTTATTCGTAGTTCTAGTCCAGAATAATTTTTCTCCTATAAAGGACAGTAGGTACGACTGCTCGTCCTTTTTTACTTATATCGCATACTCTCCCTTTTGACAGCTATGAACCACATTGCCCTCTTCATCGAAGTAAGCAATTTTCCAATAAGGGGGGCAGTTGTACGCTTCTATTTCCCCATCGAACAAAACGAACAAATTAGTTTTCCAGTTTCCAACGATCGTACCCCACTTGCCAGCTACATTTACTCGCATACCCATGTAAGCAAAATGTAGATTTCGGTGGTTCTGCATTTTCTTGAAAGCTTTTTCAGCGCTGTACATCTGCTTGATGTCAAAAACACCTTCGTTCTCGCACTTTACAAACTTCATGAATTCTGTCATTGACATTTGATATCTCTTTAACTTTAAGGGTATATTCTCATGTCTTACCCAATATGCAAGAAGATGCAGCGAAAACATTCGCGAAGAGTATATTTCGATATGTGTTTACAAAATGTTTGCAAACACATATCGAAATGCTCAAAAGCATTGATTTAAAGGCATCTATAGCACATTGAAATAAAACATTACATATAAACTCGTGTAATTTTAGTGCACCTTTTTTGAGATTGGAATATATTTTGTAAAATACGCCCCCACTAGCAACAATACGATTGAGACTAGCCAAGTAAAAATACCCCCAAAATGAAGCCAATATGCAAACAAATTTAAGATTGCAATTAAAAAGCAACAAATAGAAGTTAATGAACTTTTTAATCCTTTTATCCCCGCTTTTTTTCTTTTTTGATATGTTATATACATCAAAGCGACTAGAAAAAGGATTAGAACAATTGGTAACATAGCTTGTAGCAATGGCAATCCCTCCTGTCTATTCCCACCCCTTCATTTTACCATCTTATTCCTTTTTAATCTTTAGGAGTCATTTCATTTTTCTCTTCTCTCCAAAAGTCAGCATAAGTTTTATTTTTAAAGTTCACATTCACTTCGGAAAACGGAAGGCTTTCTCCAACTTTCAATGAGTACCACTCGTTTAAAAGTGGCGATCCGAAGCAAATATTCAATGTACGATCCTGTAAATCAATTAATACAGAATGCAAAGTCCCAAACCACTCTTCATAATTATGCACCGTCACCCCGATAGGATATTCTTCTTCTACCAATCCTTTTAAAGATTCCATGCTCACCTGTTCATTTCGATTTAAATGCTCATGTAAAATGTGATATCTTTTTGTAGATTGTTCTAATTTCCTATTATTTAATTTCTGAATAGGTGAACTGACTGCATGGTTTGTTGATACGGTAAAAGCTTGACTTTCCTCATTAATTGTTGTTATTGATTTATGCCCGTCAAATATTTCAATATGTGCTGCGTTTAAAGGATCCGCTACAATTATATTAATATTACTTGCTATAGGCATTTCTTTTATTAAAGATGTAGCTTCATGCGTATTTCTACATTTCTCCAATATTACTCGAATTACCGCAAAACATTGCAAACCATTTACCATCGGTTTTCTTAAACCTTCAATATTCCCTACAGGTTGACCACATGCTGAAAATGTAATAGATAACCCATGCTCATTAACTCCTTCTGTTCGGCCAAAATATTGAGTAGAAAAACCACTATGTGCATATGCACCTTCAACATGCGTCGAACAAAAACGCATATCATCTATTTTGGGTGATAAATCAAAATTTCTTAATACATATGTATGCTTTAAATCAGTTTTTTTAGGTAATACTGCACAATGACTACAACCTGCTTTTAATAGTGTCTGATAATAATACATCATATTCCTTGAAGGAATTTTCAATACTTCGCAAAAGCCTTCAATTTCTTCATTAATTCCTGGACAATATTGTTTTAGTACATTTCTAGATTCTGTCCAATGGTTATCCCATATTAAATTTTCTTGCTGTATAAATTGTGGAATAAGATACGGATGTTTCTTTACGAATTCTCCTTGTTGCTTACCAATTTCATAATGATCTCCTTTTAGTGACGAAAAATACCCCTTTATTTGATACACCATAATCTCCCCCTCACATTGAATATATTCCATATCATACCAAAACACTTTTGTTCATTCTTGATGTTTTTTGCTATTTCCCCCATCACAACCACGGTTTTCCTTTTCAAAAGGCATTATTTACTGTCTAGTTAAAACCTTGTTAAGATTACCGTAAGAATAGACTTTTAATAGGTTGTAAAAATAAGTTCAACATTACAAAACTAGATTTAATAATATCAAATGGATAATACTCTACATCGAAACTTCTTATTTGCGATCAACTATTTATTGAAACGAGCAAACTTGTATTTATAGGATTGCAAATAGCCACATTTTACAATTAATGAATAAATTTTTTACTCATCCATTTTCATGGCAAAAGGAGTATATATTAATGTGTAATAGCAAACCAGTTGATGAATTGACTATTGAAGACTTGAAACAAAACCCGATATGGGAATGGGAAATAGATGAAGAGGAAAATGAAGAGTGCGATGAAACGTGGGTAAAACCAGTGGAAACTATAAATTTCACAGAAGAATTAAACGGTTCAATAGTACTGGGCGAATTAATAATACATAATGATGAGAAATTCCCTATGATGTGTAGTATTGATATTGAAAATAACGAGGTATTAATTAGTTCCATTGTTTTTTATAACGAAAAAGAAAATGAGTATTTTGCTATAGAAGATGTAGTGAAAAAGGTTGAGATGCCAATCTCAATTAATATTTATCTCACAATTAATGGAGAGCCTAGATTTTTAAAATTCTCTGCAAATAAAATTGATATTTATAGAAACACTATAAAAACTAACTTACATTAAATTCAAATTGAAGTTAGGAGAATACTCATTAAGTAAAAAATGGGAAACCATTATAATTAACGGTTTCCCATATATCCTCCTATTTTCAATGTTTATATAAATTTATACTAAATAATCCCCTTTTCCACCAATGTCTCTGCGATTTGAACTGAGTTCCAAGCCGCACCTTTTAATAAATTATCAGAAACAATCCAAAGATGGAATCCTTTTGGCGTATCCGGATCTTTGCGTATTCTACCTACAAATGTATCTCTTTTACCCTCTGCATATAATGGCGTTGGATAAATTTGTTCACTAGGATTATCTTGTAAAATAACACCTGGTGCATTCAGTAGTACTTCTTTAATTTCTGCAACGGTCGCTTCTTTTTCAAGTTCAATATAAACTGATTCAGAATGCCCCGATACAACTGGAACTCTGACGCAAGTAGCTGCCATTTTCAGATTTGGATCTTCTAAAATTTTCTTCGTCTCTTGAATCATCTTTACTTCTTCGAATGTGAAATCGTTGTCTGTAAATATATCCACTTGCGGCAAAACATTAAATGCAATTGGATAATGTTTTTTATCTTTTTTCACTGGTAATATAGTGCTCTTCACTTCTTCACCTGTAAGCATTGACTTAGCTTGTTCTTTTAATTCATGAATCGCATGAATTCCTGATCCTGATACGGCTTGATACGTTGAAACAATAATTCGTTCTATACCAAATGATTTCCGAATAGGTTGAAGAGCTGTTACCATCTGTAGTGCTGAGCAATTCGGAACTGCAATGATCCCTTTATGTTTCCTTAAAGTATGTGCATTTACTTCTGGAACGACGAGTGGTACATCGTGTGCCATTCGGTATTCACTTGTGTTGTCAATTACAATTGCACCACTAGAAACTGCATGATTTACATATTGTCTAGAAATTTCTCCTCCAGCACTAAAAAATGCAATGTCTACACCTTCAAAACTAGTTGATTTTGCCTCTTGTATTTTAATCTCCCTGCCTTTAAATTTTACTGCCTTGCCAGCAGAGCGTTTTGACGAGAGTAATGTAATTTCTTCTATATTAAATTTCGTTTCTCTATCTAACAATGCAATAATTTTTTGCCCTACTGCACCTGTAGCCCCAACTACAGCTACATGATAGCTCTTTTCACTCATTTTTTCTCCTCCAATTTCACTTGAATAAATTTCTCCACAACTTAATTTTAAAAGAAATTTAATGATTTGAAAAATTGAAATACATGATATAATCATTCACAAATCATGATAATAAAAGAGGTATCACTTATGGAAATGAGACATGTTAAAACATTTTGTGCCATTGTTAAATATGGTAGCTTTTCTAAAGCTGCTCATGCATTAGGTTATGCGCAATCTACTGTGACAGCCCATATTAAAGCATTAGAGAACGATTTAAACATTCCCCTATTCGATCGATTAGGAAAAAAAATACTTCTTACAAAAGCAGGTCATCAATTTCATCCGTATGCATTAGAATTACTTACTATTTATGATAAAGCGCAAGAAATCCCTCAAAACAGTGACCATTTAGAAGGAACATTGGCTATTACATCTAATGAATCATTGGCAGTGTATCGGTTACCACAATTATTACGTACTTACAAACAGGAAAATCCGAAAGTAAATATCGTACTTGAGACAAATACCAATGAGCAAGCATTGAAAAAACTACATGAAGGAGAAACCGATGTTATCTTCATAATTGGAGAAAGTATAGAGCATAATGATTTTATTACGTGTAATTTATGTAATGAAACATTTGGATGGATTTTCCCTGCTCATTTCCCTTCAAACACTGATCCACTCCTTTTATTACAAAATACTCAATTTATATTTACTGAACAAAGCTGCGGCTATAGACCGATGGTAGATCGTTTTTTACGTCAAAGCGGGAATATTCCCGCTAAAACATTCGAAACTTCCAATGTTGAAGTCATTAAACAATCTGTGATGTGTGAGTTAGGAATTTCAATTCTCCCTTACATCGTTGTACAAGAAAGTTGTCAAAAAGAGCAACTCTGTTTTCAGCCCATCGAAACTCCAGCAGTCATTCAAAGCCACGTAATCTATCATAAATCTAGATGGATATCACCAGTTTTACAATCGTTTCTTACATTATTAGAGAGAATAGAATAGAAAAGTAAGCGAGTAATAACAAAAATGAGTAACTGCTCTAAAAAGCAATTACTCATTTTTATTAAAACATTTGTGTTCATAACAATACAGGTGTTTCAAAATCAATATGTATATTATTTATTAGCTTGTACCTCACCTGCAATTAATTTACTACCTGAATATGTACCTTTTTGTATAAAAACTTGATTAATTAATTCTTTTTGCTCCTTTTCTGACATTACTCCTTTCCCTTCTCCTAAATTCCCACTTTGTAATTTCCAAATCTTGTTGTGGTCTACATCAACCTTTTCATATTTTCCTTGTTTCCATCGTTCTAAAATATCCACATATGTACTTTTTTGTGCAACATCATTACTATTTATAATTTCGAGTAAACTTTCAATACGTTCTTGTGTAATAAAAATATAGCCCCATTTTTGATCAGCTTTCGTTTTTTGATGTGCCATTTCATGTAGGGCTGTCTGTATGTTCTCATCTGTCCACTTAAAATTTTTATTAAAACCACTATTCGGTAATGAATGATTGCCATTTTCTAAAAGCTTTGCATCTTCAGCTTTTACATTACTATCAGCTAGCACTTCTACTGCCGGAGCGGCTGGTGATGCCTTTTTCGCAGCTGGTTTACTATTATTCAGATAATACAGCATACCATACGTTACACCTACCCCGATTACCGCCATACCAGCTATAATTCCTATGATTTTAAATAATGTTTTCATCTTGCTTGTTTCCTCCCAAATATCTCTGTTCTTACTACCTCATTATTTCTTATATAAAACAGTTCCGTCATTCAAAATAGTTCATCCCATCCCCTATCATATTATTTATATATATTTCCTTATATTGTATTTCTTTTTTCGTGAAATTGAAAGATTATTCTGTTAAAAAATAAAGATATTCTACAAAATTTCCCTTTATATTTATATGGAAACAAAAAAAACAACGAGCGCCTTCTAAAACACTCGTTGTTTTTACTTTATGCACGATTTTCTTTTAACCACTTCGTAATAACATCTAGCCTCGAAACATCAAAACGTCTTTCTTCACATACTTTTAAGCTGTTTAAACTTTTCACAATTTCTAATTCATTCGACTTTATACTTTTTGCTTCAATCAATTTACAGTACCCGTCTGTGACGGTATTGAGATTTTCATAATAACGCTGAAATGCTTTAGATATATGTAAATGTTTTTCAAAGTTTCTTCTTTTTTTCGTCCCATCAGACTCTTTCCGTTTTCTAAGCTCTTCATCACTTGTATATAAATAAAAATATTGATCTGGAAAACCAATTTCTCTATTTATCATCTTTTCTTTATAAAAGTTTTCTATTAAAGATAACGGCTGATTAAATATATCAAAATGAAAACACCAATTATAACTAAGTGGCTGATATATATCCCCATCGAGTATTACTAATTCATATTGCTGCGACTTCTGCACTGCTATATTCCAGCGCTCTACTTGTTTTTCAAAATACCATGTTCTATGTTCATTTTTTGGTCTTTCAAATAAAAAATTCACTTCAGGTATAATGAATGCTCCATAATTGTTTTCTAGTTCACGGCATGTGCTACTCTTACCAACAGCACTCGCTCCCTCAAACGCTATAATCCCCATAGTTTCTCCCACTTTCATTAACTAAAATCTCGTTGTTTCGCTCTTCTCCCCCATAACTGTCTCCATAAAACGATTGAAGCGATAGAAAGCATTATTGTTGTAATGATACTACCTTCAATACCAAATGAGCCTCCATGAAGGACTTCATTGCCATTTGTTACAGGTTTAAATAGTGGTGTTGAATATATCGTTATGCCACTAACTGCAAAACCATAGACATTATATTGTGCCCAATTCCAAATGGAATGCCATGCACAAATCCCCCAAAGACTACTGTCCTTTAATACGTAAAAAGCTGCAAATACACCAACTAATATTATATTCGATATTGAAAGGATTGTAATACCAGGATTAAGTAAATGCAGAAAACCAAATAAAAAGGACGTCACTACAATCCCAATCCATATACGACTTCTAACAGAAATAACTGGAAACAACCAGCCTCGTACAATAATTTCTTCCGTTGCACCTTGTATTAAAAAAGCAATTAAAGATCCTACAATACCAAATATGGCGGTTGCCGTAATTTGTTGCATTTGTAGTTTTACAATCCCTGTTAATACAAGTACAATTACTGGCATTGAAATGAAGACAAATCCTATTAACGCACCTCTCAAGTAATTTCTCATCCATTGCACTTTCCAAAAACCAATGGATGAAAATGACCTTTTTTCTACAAACCTAATCCATAAAAAAATAAAAAATATAGCCCCACCAAACGTTAATATCATCTCAATATTATTATAAATTGCCTTTACAAATGATGTATCCGCTTTCGGTAAAAACAGCATAAATAACATAAAAAATTCACCTAGAGTTAAAAATACAATAGCTAGTATTACAGCTAAAATAGGATGAACTTTTCTTCTTCCTTCTTTCGCAGCTTCGATTATTTTAAATTGAGTATTTCGCAATATTCTCTCCTCCTAAACAAATAAATCACAACTGTTCTTAAATATATCTATCCTTTCCCTTATACATACTTATTAATTAAAATGTTCTCAGTTTAGCATAAATCCAAATTAGGCATAATATATAAATAAAAGAGATGTCTTTGTGCCTTTTGCTATAAAACCCCCTATTTTTTCTTGATTTTCCCAACACTTGCTATTTCCCACCATTTGTTGTAAGATAGTAATTAAGGTCAATTTAGCACTATATTTTCTTTGCATATTATCAAGTATCAATCAGGAATGTTTTGTACTCCTTATGGATTTTTGATAATATGTGAACTTTTATTTTCAATCGAATAAGGCCGATCATATTGTAATCTTTTTAAATTTTAGGAGGCATTACCATGACATTAACAGGTAAAGTAAAATGGTTTAACAGCGAAAAAGGTTTCGGTTTCATCGAAGTTGCAGACGGTAGCGACGTATTCGTTCACTTCTCAGCTATCACTGGCGACGGCTTCAAATCTCTTGACGAAGGTCAAGAAGTTAGCTTCGAAGTTGAAGACGGTAACCGTGGACCTCAAGCTAAAAACGTTGTAAAGCTATAATTCAATCAATAAAAAGGTTGTTACCAGCTCGGTTAACAACCTTTTTAATATATAACTAAAAATTTTTACATAAAAGGAGTGGTTACATGTATCGCAATCGAAAGAACGATGTAGCAGAAGTACCACCAGAACAAACCCCTGTTTGGGAATGTGAATCAGAGGATTGTTTAGGATGGATGAGAAAGAACTTTTCATTTGAAGAAGAGCCTAAATGCCCTTTATGTAAAAGTAGTATGAAAAGCGGAGAACGTTTATTACCTAAAATAGGTTGATTTTTACAAGCCCCTCTTATTTTAAATAAGAGGGGCTTTTTTATTAATAATGAATATCCTCTACATCTGTTCGTACAATAGAATACATTAATGCATCGTGTTGTTTATTTCCTTGATGAATGTATCCACGTAACAGCCCTTCTTGTTGAAAACCTAATTTAGATAACATATTACACGAAGTTATATTTTCAGGATATGTAATAGCTCCAATTCTAAATAAGCCTAAATCTCGAAATCCATAAGTAATAATTTCTCGAGCAGCTTCAGAAGCATAACCATTCCCCCAATAACGAGGATGCAAATCATATCCAATCTCTGAGCGTTTACTCCAAAGTTGTAAATTATTTAATCCAATTGTTCCTACTAAATTATTTGTGTCTTTTAATACAATCCCCCAACGCATTGCCTTTTTCTCAAAGTAATTTTTTGAAAAAGATTCAATCATACGTGAAGCTTGTCCAAACTCAGTAAAAGAATTCATACCGTAATAACACGTTACCTCATCTAATGAGAATATTTCATATATTTTTTGACAATAAGATTGTTCTATTTCAACTAAGCGCAAGCGTTCTGTTTCTAACATAGGAAATACCATAGGATCACTCCTTTCTCTCTACTCATTTATTATAGCAGAAAAAGTATTTATAATTAGGAAAGTCCTTAATGTCCCACAAATCAAATATTTCTAGCGATGTTTATCCTATTAATAATATATAACTTCGTTGTATTTATTAATTCCCCTCTAAAAACCACCCCTAATTTACACCCTCTCATGTTAAAATATAGAAAAACAGTAAATGTTTCTTACGGAGGTGCTTAAACTTTATGTATATTTTCATTGGCTTATCCCTCTTGCTCATTTTACTCATTTTTTTATTCGCAAAAAAATTCACACCAAACTCATTTATGATGACAAGTTTTAAAGGAAATAGCTTTAAGACATTTTCAGTTGGTATATTAATCGCTGCCACAATCTCTCTTTCATACGGAATGTATCACGCAGCAACATATCAACCTAGATATTTAGATATTAAATTGCAAAATCAAAATTTCACTGTTTTTGGTAATGTTGGTGAGTTTGGTTATTTCTCAGAAGAATTACTAAAAAAAGATGCAGAAGTTGAACTGTATTTTGTCTCTTGGGAAACAATACAATTAAATAATCCAGAAATAATAGTAGACTACCCTTCAGGCAAACAGGAAACATGGAAGCCTAATATAACATTAATTCCTACAAATAAATTAAAAGAAAAACATAGTATTAAAGAACTTTATCGGCTCTCACCGTATTTCTTTGAAGAATCTGGAAAAATAACATTAACTATTAAAGAGAATAAAGCCAATCATAAAAAGATTGTAATTAATGTTAAATAATTACAAATAAAATGTCCCTCCATTATGTTGGAGGGACATTTTATTTACATATGTATTCAATATTATTATTTTGACTGTTCATTCAATGTCGTAATTATTTCATTGGCAGTATTCTTTCCGTTTCCAATGCAAGCACCAATTCCTACACCGTAATATGAAGCACCAGCTAAGTATACATTAGGATAAAGCACGGCCAATTTTTCTTGTAATGATTGAACAGCTTGATTATGTTCTAAATGATATTTCGGCATTAAATCTTTCCAATTTGTAACTTCAATTACTTCCGGTTCACCTTTAATTCCGAGGCTCTTTTCAATATCATATAAAGCAACTCGTACTAATTCTTCTTCACTATAACTTTTGATCGTTTCATATACTGGATTAGTGCTCTTATAAAACATTCTTACTAATAGCTTTTGTTTACCAGATGTATGTTTCCACTTCCTGCTTGTCCATGTGCAAGCATCACAATGTAAATCACTGTTTTCCGTTACGATAAAACCTGTGCCGTCAGCCGGTAGTTGTTCATCTAGTATGTCAAAACCTAAGTAAATACTTATAAGCGATGAATTTTTAAATTTATTAAAATGCTCATTTAACTCATTAGACTGTAATAACGTTTGTGCGATATCATGTGGAGCTGCTAAAACGACATAATCAGCTTGTATTGTCTCATGATTTGCAAAAGAAACCTCATACCGATCCCCTTTTTTACTTATCACTGTTGTTACAGCACCTTTATTAATGACAGTCTCCGTCAGCACTTCTTCTAAGCGATTAATAATCGTAGATAGTCCACTTTTAAATGATACAAACTTTTTATTTCCTGCTGACTGAAATTGTTTTTTATTCTCTTCAAAACCTTTAATAATACTTCCATATTTATTTTTATACTCAAGTAAATATGGTAACGTAGATGCCATTGTAAGCTCATTCAATTTACCAGAATATACACCTGACAGCACAGGTGCAATTTGTCTTTCCACTAATTCTTTCCCTAAAAAGCTTTCTAAAAATACAGCAAGTGATGTATCCTTTGTAAACTCCTTATTTTTCGTAATAAAATCTTTTAAAGCAACGATTTTCCCTTTTTTTGAGACTAGCGTACTGCTAAATAATGATTCAACACTCATAGGAATCCCAAATATAGTGTCAGCAGGAATTGGATGTAATATGTTATCAGAGTATATGTAAGAAATACCTGTTTCGTTATATACCATTTCATTTTCTAAATTTAAATCTTTTACAAGTGGCAAAACATGTTCATTACGAGCTACAATAGAATCTGCTCCAGATTCCATAATAAAATCATTTTCTTCCACACTGTGGATTTTACCACCTAAATACTCTTCTTTCTCAATAAGGATTAAATTTAAATCTATATTATAATCCTTCTTTAATTTTTCTAAATAAAACATAGTAGAAAGTCCAGTAATACCTCCACCGATGACAACGACTGTTTTCATATTTGCTGCGCCCCTAACCGATACAATTAATAATTCCTTTATTATTATAACCAAAAATTATCATAGTCGACTAGCAGCTTGCGCATTCTGTAAGAAATTAGACAATATATATGAATATATTTTAGGCTGATCATTATGCACTAAATGACCTGCAAACGGAATAACAGCAATATGTATATTGTTGTTTAATTGTTTAAACGTTGTAGCGGCTGTAACTTCATCTGCTGAATCTCCCCCAACAATACACAGTGTAGGTACTTGAAGATTAGCTACATCACCTGTTTCATGAAATGGGTACCACTCCTTAACTTGCCACGATTTCAGCAACCCTTTCCAATCACTTTTTACATGAATTTGATTCATATAAGTTACAACTTCTTCATTTTCCATCAACTG
This sequence comes from Bacillus sp. FSL P2-0099, assembly GCF_038007445.1. Classification (NCBI taxonomy): domain Bacteria; kingdom Bacillati; phylum Bacillota; class Bacilli; order Caryophanales; family Bacillaceae; genus Bacillus; species Bacillus sp. FSL P2-0099. The sequence goes on along the minus strand of NZ_JBBOXE010000001.1, from coordinate 2,339,180 downwards.
TTGATGACACTTTACTTCATACTCCTGAGACTCTTCCCAATTATCTCGCTCAATAGGAAAGATACCTGAAAAAGTTAATGTCCTCACTTTATCTGGATATTTTTTTGCAAATAATAAAGCGGCTATCCCCCCTAGTGAAACACCCGCTATATGACAACTATTAATTTGCAAATGTTCTAGTGTATCATTCAAATCATCAGCAGAGCAAAGAAAATAATTATCTAATGTACCTCCTGATTCTCCATGTCCCCTCAAATCAGGACGAATTACTTTATATTGTTTTTCTGTAAAAAATTCTACCTGTTCTTCAAACTCTACTAAACCTGTCATACCACCAGAATGTAAAAGCACAATTGGTTCCCCTTCACCTGAAATATGCGTATGTAGTATCATTTATCCCTCTCCTTTAAAACTGGATATTCTATTTATTGGTAGTATATCGAATATATTTCTAAATTACCAAATAAAAAAGAACTATAACATATTCAACTCACGTCATAGTTCTTTCTATTTTAAAAACATAAACCAGTTTATTAATTTGTCAATTTCTTGGCTGAGTGCTATTACTTTTTCATGTTGAAGTCCATAATTTGAGACTAGATTCAATAATTCTTCTTTTTTCAATTCAATTATTTTTTCTAACTTCACTAATTCCATGTCGTCTTTATTCGCTCCAATTTCAAAATATATGTATTTTAGTATAGCCTACTTACATAATAAGTAAAAGTCTCATGCTAATGTAAAATCTTACATATTTGAAAAAACAACATACTACTAACAAAAAAAGAGACTTAAACTAAGCCTATTATTACAGGTCATTATAATTTTCTACCATTTTTTATAAATATGTTAGTTTATGAATGTGTACCATTTACTATTAATTTAAAGTTAGACACTTTTACTCATTAATAATACAACAGAATTTCTCAAATGTTTTATCTTTATATTCTGGAACCCTTGTTAAGTGATCAAAATAACTATATGAAAATTTAAATATGTGTCCAAAATCCCAATTAAATTCGCTGTAGTCTTTAAGCCAGAATGCATTATCTAGCGGAAGTGTATCAACTTGTTTTGCTTTTGTAAGAGGTAAACGATCTACAGGAGAATTCAATATTATTTGGGCATTCGGCATTAAATTGCGACTTTTTCTAAGTACATAAACTAGCTTTAATAGTGGTTTTATTCCTCGTTGAAATAATTCTATATGCCCTAAGTCATATAATATATTAATCGTATGTGAGAAGGTAAGCATATGACCAATTAAATCGTGATGTGATTCTGCCTTATATATAACGTTAAATTCAGATAATTCACTTAAAATAAAATCAGATAATTGCTTCGGGTTTTTAATTTCGCTTTGAATCTCCTCATCATTTATAATTAGTTGCTTTACTTCTTTAGTTGTAAAACCAATCCAAGATCTACCGGGAATTGTTTTTTGAAACGATAATATAAGGTTTGCTATATTATTAATATCTTGCTCACTCCCCCAATGACTTAACTCCTTAATGGCTAGTAAACTTAAAGAAGCGTAAATTACATTATGACCAACCCAATGGAGTTCATCAATCGTTTGTTCCAAAGATTTAATTATCGTTTCTTCAGCACTTTGATAATCGACACCTTGTTTATTATCAATTGTTTCGCCTAACCTTTGCTTATGGAGCATCATTTTCGCTTGAGAATAAATGTTACAGGCAGTTTTTTCATCAATGTTATTGTTTTTCGTAAAAAAATAACTAGCAATGGCAGCTGCTCCGAAATGTGCATGCCAAATATCATTTGTTTCTTTTTTACATTGAGATATAATTGAAAGCCCATCTTTTAATACACTTATATTTTCCATCTCTCTTATCCCCTCTAAACCCTAATAAAAATGGTTTTTTAGCATCTACAAAGTCGGCAAAAAGCCAGGTGAAAACTCTTGAAAAGTTTCCTCCTTTACAGTTATAAATTAAAATTGCCCCTGTCGCTCAACAAGAATTAAATTTGCTTCTAATAATATTTTGAGATGATACTTATTCATCCCTAATGCAGTCTCAATCTTCCACAATTGTGATTGTTTTGATTATGAAATACATAACGAACAATCTCTCGTTTTACTCCTGCCAAAGCCTTAAAAATTTTCACTCTTTGTTTATCTGAATTATTTGGTTTGATAGTCATGGAACTATCTTATTTTTTTGTCAAATCTCTCATCTTCTTAAACATACAAAGTGAAAATCAAATGTGTATGTATTTATAGATAGTTGTTTTATTATATACGTGAATCTTTATGTAATTGATACTTTCTATTATGTTACCACTTAGTATGTATCCTTAAGCTACTTCCTTAGCTTAACGAAGGTGTTAATACAAATAAGATGTGATTCATTTCATCACTCTTATTCAAAAATCTATGTTTCACGTTCGGTGGAATACGCACAACATCTCCTTCTTCTAAAAAATATTCATTCCCTTCCAATTCCACATACACTTCCCCTTTCATTACAACTGCAATTTCTTCCTTATCTTCGTGGGAATAATGACTTTCTGTTGTATTTGCATATCCGTTTAAATCCATCATTAATATTTCAATGCGAGCTTTCATAAAATCTGGTGTTAACACATCATAAACAATATGATCATTATTTTCTCGATATACTTTTTTCCGATCTTTCTTCTTAGAAATAAGTGAGTCTGTATCAATATCATTAATAAAAAGAGTAAACAGCGGTACATTTAATGCTTTCGCTATTAATTCCAATACATTTAAAGAAGGATTGGCATGTCCTCTTTCAATTTGACTAATAAGTGAAGTACTGATTCCTGCATAATCAGCAAATTCACGAATTGTCATATTATTTTTCTTACGATAACTTAAAACAGTTTGACCTAGCCGATAATGAATCATTGTTACAACTTCCTTTCGTCCATCATAATACATCTTTTGTCCCTTTTGTGCTGACATACTAAACAGTGGCAATTAATCCTTCCTTATTTCATCTTAGGCTTATATACTAGCTTTTGTACATTATATTATATACAGTTCATTATAATAAACAACCAATCGGAGGGACAAACTTTGAAATCACCTATTCTTTCATATTTCATCTTATTTTTTGGCGTGTTCGCCTTATCTACTTCAGCTATCTTCGTAAAAATAGCCGATGCCCCTGCAGCAATCACTGCTTTTTATCGATTATTGTTTGCTACGGTAATTCTTTTACCGTTTCTAATATTTAATACAAACAATCGCAGCGAACTTCGCTCATTATCAAAAAAGCAATGGGGATTTGGACTCTTATCTGGATTATTTCTAGCAGCTCATTATGTACTATGGTTTGAATCATTACAGTATACTTCCATAGCAAGTTCTACAGTTATCGTAACGTTGCAACCTTTATTTTCAATGGTCGGTGGTTATTTTTTATTTAAGGAACGGTTTACGAAAGGTGCGATTATAGGCTGCCTTATTGCAATTTCAGGAAGTATCGTGATTGGGTGGCAAGATTTTCAAATTAGTGGTGAGGCTTTATACGGCGATATTTTAGCTTTTATTGCTGCTGGCGTCATAACAGCTTACTTTTTCATCAGTCAATATGTTCGTAAAGACCTATCCCTAATACCGTACTCGGTAATTAGTTATGGCAGTAGTTCACTCTTTCTCGGTATATTTGCTTACACACAGCAGTCATCTTTCTTCAATTACACTGCACAAACATGGTGGTCCTTTATAGGTCTTGCATTCATTGCAACGATTTTAGGACAAACAATTTTCAATTGGTTATTAAAATGGATGAGCGCTACTGTTATCTCGATGAGTATTTTAGGAGAGACAATTGGAACTTGTATTTTAGCCTATTTCATTTTAGATGAAACAATTTCTTTACAGCAAGGACTAGGAATTCTACTTATTTTCATTGGATTAGCAATATTTTTATTACAACCGAAACAATCAAATCACAATTTATAAAGTGAAACTTTAATCAGTGGGGGTTTTGTTCATCCCTCGCTGATTATTAGCCTTCACCAATCGGGCGTTTACGGGCAGCCCGACTCCCACATAACTTCTTTGCTCCAGCCAAATTTTGAGGTGGGAGTTTTACTGCCCACAAATAGCGGGATAAACAAGAAAAGCATGACATTAGTTTGCCATGCTTTTCTTGTTTATTTATTATTGCGGAGATTGTTCCACTTGCTTTTGCTTTAGCCTTTGCTCCAATACATGAATCATGAAGAGGAAATGCTCTGCCTCTCTTGTAACATGATCAGCAAGCAATGGATTTATGACATTTCGGATTTGACATGTTTGAATTAACTCTAATCCTGCTTTTTTGAAATCCCTTAACTCAACAGTGGCATTTTCACTATCTTTATTCATTTTTCCTATAATCGGGTATGTCGGTTCTTTTTGATATAACATCGATTCAACATCTCTAGCTTGATTAAGCAAAATTTCGAAATCATCACCGAATTTCAACGCTGTATGAACAAGATTTCTTTCCGATTGATCCAGTAATGATCCAATAAAACGTGAGTGTTCCATCATAATACGCAGCCAGAAAACATTCTCACTAATAATCGCATCTTGAATAGGATCCATTTTCCCTTCGTTAAACTTTTGAAGTGTCCGCATAAAATATTCTGCTTCTCGTGCAACATGATCCACTAAAAGTGGGAAATTAAACCCTTTCACTTTACAATTGATGATTAAAATTAGTAAGTTTCTTTTATAATTACGAAAAGCATACACTAACTGAATGCTCTCTTCATTTAATTGCCTTACCGCTTGAACAGTTTGTGGAATAGTAAATGCTTTTTGCAGTTGCCTATCAAACTGATTATAAAACTGTTCTACTTGCTGAATTAAATTTTTATCGTTACGATTAAACCCCTCACCAAGAAACAAAGCATGCTCTTTCATAATACGTAACCAAAATCTATTTTCAGTTATAGATCGTTCAATAAATAATTGTTCTGTTAATGATTCAGGTGGAGCTGCTTTCAATTCCGGTGGCAACAGCATAGCCCGCTGTGGGTCCATAATAAAATGTCCAGGAATAGGTTGGTCTGTCGACATTACAATCACTCCTTGTTCCTTGAATGCGCAATTATGCTATGTATGAAAATAAATAAAATTTAAATATACTTATGCGATGGTTTTTTCAAGGTTTTTGAAATTTCCACATATGCATTCCCCTTGCACATAGAAATAGATTCTATTAAGTCATATGCTTTCCAGATCAAGATGATTCCTAATGCTTCATCCGTTAAAACATTCGTTAAATAAAAATTGCTCTTTATTTTTAACAAACTAAAAAAGCATGGCGTCCTTTTGCCATACTTTTTTCAAAACAAATCGATATTTTCGTTCAATTTACACCTCTATTTATTATGTACAATCAAACCATTTGGTCTAAAACGACTCATCATGATTTCGTTAACAAATTTCCCATGAGCCTTCAAATTCCCAACCTTTACACCTTCTTCTTCAAATCCAAATTTTTCATATAATACTTTGGCTCTAGGATTCGTTTCTAATACACCAAGCTCCACTCGCTCTAACATTAGCCAATTATCAGCTAAATCAAGCATTTTTGTAAGAAGTGCTTTTCCAATTCCCTTATTGTGATATTCACTATCTACTCCGATGAATAAATCACCCGAGTGAGATCTTCGTCCTGGACTTTGGGTTAAACCGACAAATCCAACAACTTCTCCATCATATTCTGCTACAAATTCAAATTGATTCTGTGCTAAATTTCGAATTCTATTCTCCATTGCATCTACACGCATACTAGGTAGGAAAACCATATATGGTAAAACATCCTCTTGAATGCATATACGATGAATTGCTCTAGCATCTTGTGTTTCTACTGCTCTAACGTTAATCCCCATCTTTCTCTCCTCCATTCAAATATTCATATTCTAATATCCCATATTAAAATCCTGCCAACCCTTATTTCTTTGTGTTATTTTTATATAATTATTTCGATATAATATTCGCTTTTTGAACATCATCTCTTATATTCCCTCTCGTTCAAAATGAAAAAATCACTTAGAATATGCTAAGTGATTTTTTCATTTAATTTTTCACCCTATTATACAACTCAAGCAGTTCTTCTACTGAAATACCATTTATTTTCATACCGGTAATATCACAATTTTCTATTTCAATATTTTTCAGATTACTACTACGTATTGTAGTACTTTCCAAATCACATCTATCAAATGAAATAGGATCTTTATCCTCTCCAAGGCTTGTATCTCTAAATTGAACTCCACCTAAAGTCACAAAATTAAATTTACTGCCAGAAATATTTAAATCTGCATATGAGGAATTTCTAAAATTAATATTTCTAAATTTTGATTGACTTATATTACAATTACTCATATTCATATGCATTATATTACTACCAACAAATGCACTATTTTTTAAATTTACTTGATAATATTCTGTATTAACCAAATTACAGTTTTCGTATTGACCATTTTTCATATCTTTATTTTTAATTAGGTTCTCTCCAACTGCATCTACATTTTTTCTTTTTACATAGCAATACTCATCTTCAGATTTAAAAATTATTTCATAGCCCATTTTTTTATAAAAATGATGATTATTAATTTGTCTACTAGATGTTTCAAGATCCCAAATCCTTATGTTCGGAAATTTTTCTTCTATTAACTTAATAACCCGCGATCCAATTCCTTTTCCTTGAAGAAAAGGCTCTACAAAAATACGATCGATTCTTCCGTACGATTTACCAGAGATCGTAACTATAATTCCCCCGATTACTTTTTCACCCATTATCACTTTGTAAGTATCCAATTCTTCAATTGAATATTTCATCATTTCAACTGAAGAATATCCTGGCGGTTGAATGTTATAATCAATTACATCACCTTGGCCGTATAACCATCGCTTTGCTTCTTCATCAAATGTTCTTTTCATTATTTCTGTTAACTTTTCAGCATCTAAAATTGTAGCTTTTTCTATAGATATTATTGTCATTTTTGTTTTCCCCTTCATTGTTATAAACCGATAACTTTTGTGAACGATATAGTTATTAATTTACTTTTGTCTTTAATATTTTTCCCATTATTACATATGGAGCATCACTTTTACTTGGGTGAAATGGCTCTAATACATCCACCCAATCCAATCTTTTATATAAAGAACGCGCTTTTTCATTGTTTATTTGTGTTGTTAAAATACTCGTTCTATTTGAAATCCCTTCTAATAATTCATTATGTAATTTCATTCCAAGACCTTCATTTCGATATTGTGGGTGAACTGCTAACTCTACAAATTCAAAACAATCTTGTAACCATTCGTCTGCTTGTTCTAGATTTAACGCTTCTCTCATTAATTGATTATAGTACTGCCCTTCTAATGAGCGATAACCATAAGTAAAACCAACTACCTCATTTTCATCATTTATTGCTACTATACCTTTAAAATCTGCATATTCTATATGTCTTTTCATTCTCTCAATCATTTCAGTAAAATTTGTTTTCTCAAATGCTTTACAATACAATTTTGCCATATTATTAATTAGGATTTCATCTTTTTCAATACGTATGAATTTCACTTTACCTTCCCCCTATTAAAACATTTGAACCCTTAAATAATTATAAAATAAAGAAATTTAAAACTAATCACTCTCTTTACTATTAAACTACAAATCAACCTATATTTTCCACTGTTACTTAATATGAATGAATAAAAAGAAGAGAACATGTAATATACATATGTTCTCTTCTTTTTATTTTAACGCTTATTCATTTTCAATTTTATATAATTAATAATTAGATATTACTTAAGCCACTCGTTACAAGTATTAGCTAGCTCCTGTAAATCCTCTATAAATCGACTCGCATGATATCCATCACAAACCGCATGATGTACTTGCAATGAAACAGGTAGCATAACCCTGCTTCCATCATTGAAATATTTCCCACAAGTAATAATTGGTAATAAAGAATCACCATCATTATTAATATTTAAATTAAATCCTGTAAAACTAGTCCAAGGTATACCAGAAATCGGAAAAATATTTGGCTGAATATTTTCTTTCGGGAAGAAACCATGAACATTAGCATAACATCTCATATCCTCTTCATAGTTTTTATAGAAAATGTGGAAATCGCTAGAATAATCCGTCCATATACTTGAAAAAGATTTATCATCTTTATGAAAGATTGTATAACTAGGTATCATTTCCTCCCAATACCCTAAAACTCCTTCATCATTAAAACATGTTCGAAATTCTGTATGTTTATTTATCACTCTAGAAATTACATAAATAGAAGTCGGATAAAATTTAATTTCCTTTTGATGTATTTCCTCTAGCATCATCGTAATATCAACATTCGCTGTCATACTAAACGAACACTTTAATTTTAAATAATGTTCAAAATACTGCTCTCTATTCCAATTTTCTCTGTCAATTACATGAAACTTCATTTTAATAGCCTCCTAAAATTTTATTTTTATTTTAGAAGGCTAACTTTCTTGTTTTCACCACACTTGTTCACTCCTTACAGTTTAAATTTAATACTAAGCTTTTTATTTAACTATATAACATCTGCAGAAATTCGTTCACATATTTCTGGAAATCCATCCACATACTATTAATAAATCAAATGACGTTTGGAGGATTCAAACATGAATGACAAAAATGTAAATAAAAAAGAAAATGTTATCGAAAACACTACATCTATTCAAAATAATAATACTGCAAATCTTAATATCGAAGAACAAGCAATGAACGGCTTATATGGAATGCCCGAAACAACCATTGAAGATGCTGATCACGTTGTAACTGATGATTTGACTTCAAAAAATTAATGAACTACATAGAAAAGAGCCAAGGAAAATATCCTTGGCTCTTCTCTATTATATATCCAATTTTTTTACTTTTTCTCTCTTTTTAGAAAGTTTCCCTGGCCAAAAAGCAAAGCGGCCTAAAACGACTGTAATCGCAGGTACAAGCAGTGGTCTTACAATAAATGTATCTAGCAATACACCGATTGCTGTAACAATACCGAATTGAACTAAAACTTGAATTGGCAATGTACCTAATACTGCAAATGTTCCTGCTAAAATTAAACCTGCGGATGTAATTACACTACCTGTTTGTATAACACCATTTTTAACTGATTCTAAATGATTTTGTTTCTTTTTATTCTTCCATATTTCTGAAACCATAAAGATATTATAATCTTCCCCTAAGGCAACTAAAAATACGAATGCATATAACGGTATCGCACCTTGTATCGCGGGAGCTCCCATACCGAAATGCAGTAAAATCCAGCCTGCTCCTAATGCAGAGAAGAAAGATAAAACGACAGTTACAATTAAGTAAATCATCGCAACGATTGAACGTAAATACACGAGTAAAAGTAAAGCGATGATACTAATCATAACCGGAATAATAACCGCTTCATCCCGTTCAGTAATTTGCTTTGTATCATATAAGGAAGCTGTTTCTCCGCCAATCCATAAATGATTCTCAGCTTGACTAATTCCTTCATCTTTTAATACCTTTTCTACACTATTTTTCAATTTAGGGATTTGATCTAATGCTTCAATTGAGTATGGGTTTTCCACTAAAGAAACTTCATACATTTGCAATTGATTATTTTCTTTTCCCTTCATTGGCTCTTTCACTTTATTAACAAAAGATAATTTCTCTATTTCTTGTTTAATAGGTAAATCTTTTCCCTTTGAATCAACTACAATCTTTACTGGCGCTAATTCTCCAGCTGAAAAATGATCCGTAATTAATGTAAATCCTTCGCGTGATGGCATATCTTTCGGGAATGATTCTAATAAGTCGTACGTGTATTGAATACGCGGTACAAATGAAGCCAAGCCTCCTAATAAAAATACGGTTAGCATAATAATTGTCCACGGTTTACGTACAACAATATCCCCAAGTTTTTGACTAAAGAACCCTTTAGTATTTTTTACTTTTACTACTTTCTTTTTCTTTCTTGCAAACTCTTCATTCATTTCAGCTGTTCTCGGTATGAACGGGAAAAATGCAACTCTACCGAAAATTAATAATAATGCTGGAAGAATCGTTAAAGCAGCGATTCCCATAATGAAAACAGCCACACTAAATGGAACTGCGAATCGATGAAAAGCTCCATAATGAGCAAGTAATAACGTTCCTAACCCTAATACTACAGTAAGTGCACTCATTATAATTGCTCCACCTGATGCTTTTATCGCAAGTTGCAATGCTTTATACTTACTTTCTTCTTCTAGCAAGTACTCTTTATATCTTGAAATAAGAAATAAACAATAGTCCGTTCCTGCTCCAAACAGTAAGACAGTCATAATCGATATAGCCTGTGCATCTACTTTAATCCATCCATTGTCTGCTAAAAAGCCCAGTGTCGGACTGATAATTCCGTATGCAAAACCAACAACGAGTAAAGGTAAAATTGCTAAAATTGGTGAACGGTACAGTAAAATTAATAAAACCAATACTAGTAGTACAGTAGCAACTAATAATTTCACATCAGCTTGACTAAATAAACTTACCGCATCCGTTTGAATACCTACAGGTCCAGATAATCGAACATGTAAACCAGAGTCGGTAATTTTTTGTTTGAACGGATCTTCATCCACTTTACTATTCACTATTTTTCGTAACTCTTCTAAATTACCTTTTAATATATCCGTTCCAGCAGATTTATTAAAAAATATTGGTGTGACAAATGATGTACCATCTTTTGATCCACTTTTTGATAATACTTGCTCTGGAATTGTATCAAATGGTGGTAACAATGATTGTTCTTTTAAAGGGTCCGTTTTTAACTCTTTATAAACGTCCTGTATTAATTTGTAGTCTTTTGACTCTAATCCACCATCCCGATGCCATACAACTAACAACGGGTTTCCTGCATTATTAGGAAATTTTTTTTTCATAAGTGCTTCAGCTTGCTGTGACATAGCTGTTTCAGGTAAATTTTTCGGATTCGGTTCTTTCGTACTGTTTACTTGTGGTAACGTAAATGAAAGTACTAATGTAATAAGAATCCATACCGATAAAGTTATCCATTGCGTATTCTTCCCTGCTACAAGCCTCCCTAACATATGTAACGGGTGCTTTTTCATAAAACCCCACCTTCCTTTTTTCCTCCAATATTAATTATATATACTGGTCGGTTAATTAATCAAGAATGATTAAAAAATTATGTTATAATTATCTCAATAATAAATGTCAGGAGCGAATGTATTTGGATCAAAAACAACGTCCTCTCGGAAGGCCTCGTCAAAATAAAAATACAAAGTCTACAAAAGAAATCATTTTAGAAGTTGCAACTAGGTTATTTCTCACTCAAAGTTATCAAGTTGTTTCAATGGATGAGGTCGCGAAAGAATGTGGAGTTACAAAAGCAACTGTCTACTATTACTACTCAACAAAAGCTGATCTATTTACCGCTACTATGATTCAAATGATGGTGCGCATAAGAGAAAATATGGATCAAATACTCTCTACGAATAAAACTTTGGAAGAAAGATTATTGAACTTTGCTACAGTATACTTACACGCAACGATGGATATTGATATGAATAATTTTATGAAAGATGCAAAACTTTCTTTATCTGAAGAGCAATTAAAGGAATTAAAAAATGCCGAGGATAACATGTATGAAGTGTTGGAAAAAGCGCTAGATAACGCAATTCTCCTTGGAGAAATTCCTAAAGGAAATCCTAAATTTGCTGCCCATGCTTTCGTCGCTTTATTATCAATCGGGAATTTTAAAGATGAGAATCACAATCCTACTCTTGCAAATATAGATGAATTAGCAAAAGAAATCGTTTCGTTTTATTGGAATGGATTAAGTCATCAAAATTAAATTGATTATATTTAATAAAGAGCACATTTGAAATTCCTTCAAACATGCTCTTTATTAATTTAAGGGTTTTATTTATATACTAGCAATTAAATTATACTTTAGCACTGATTAACAAAAAATTCTTATCTATAGCTCTTGAATTTGTGCATTTATATTCCCCTTACTTAATCCACCATGGTAACAAACTACAGAATCAATTTCTAGATTTAAATACTTCTTCAAAGAATTTTGCGCTTCTTTTATATCCAAAGTAGTTGGGGCATGAATTCCACCTAAAATTCCGTTTACGCTATACATTGAATCCCCAGCGATAAGAGTTTTACTTTGTCTCAAATATAAACTAATATGACCAGGAGTGTGCCCTGGGGTATGAATAATAAGAATACCACCGCAATATGGAAGTTCTTGGCCGTCAACCAAAGTATCATCCACTTTTCCCTTCGGAGGATTCTGTACTTGTGCATCCTTCAACAAAGGTAACTCCCCCTCGATATACGGCTTATCTAGATCGTGAGCATAGACTTTTATATTACTTCCACAGTTTTGTAATAGTTCAGGAAGACTACCTATATGATCTATATCTTGATGCGTCAAAATCACGGCTTTTAGTTTATCAAACGATACTCCAACCTTCCCCATCTCTATTCGTATATCTTCAATTTGTCCAGGAAATCCAGTATCTATTAAAACTGCCATTTCATCATCCCATAAAAGAATTGGGTGAATAATATACTCTTGAAATTCAAGATGTAACATCTCTACCCCTTTAGCAATCTCCATAACATTATTCTCCTTTATAACGAAATTTTTGAAATCTAAAAATTGGCCTGATAAACAAGTAATTCTAAATTACAAAGCCCCGCTATCGTTTAATATGTTTCGTCATACCAATCGAAAATCCCTCAAATCCAATTGATTCATAGTAAGATTTTAAATCTTCAACACACATAAGTTGTGGAATAACTCGTTTTTGTTCACAGTGCCGGATTAATCGTTCCACTATTTCCTTTCCAACGCCCATGGACTGATACTCTGGCATTACACATACACCGCAAATAATGCCCGTTATTACACCATCTGATATTACTCGTCCCATCCCAATTAATTGTTGCTCTTTAAAAGCATATATCACATACCAACTTTGTTTACACATTTGCTCTAACTCATTAACCGATAATTCAAGAGAATTCCATCCTAAAGATTCATACATAGTTAATAATTCATTGAAATCTTTAGGGGGTTCAATCGTGTAATTTAAAATAGTTTTCATGTAAATACTCCTTATCATCCTTTTTGTTTTTATTCCATAAAATTTTTGACCGTCGTTAAACTGACTAGAACAATACTTCAATAAAAAAAAATGAAACTCCTTCTCTTTAAAAACATAAGCTTAATAAGATTGGTACCATATATATTTCTCTATTTAATATTTGTTTAATATATCAACTAATGGTGAGTATAAAATATATACATTTCAACCATCACCAAATACTGAATCTAAATTACAATTATACGAAAAAGAAGGTATCTCATCTTTGTGAGATACCTTCTTTTATATCAATCCATCATTATATTATCAACCAAAAATCATACAGCTACATACGATAAGAACAAACAAAACTAATAAACTATTTGAGAAATAACCCATAGAATACTACCCCTTTATTTCATTATGTAAAAGATTTTACCATAAAATTATTAATAGTATAATGACTGAAAAAGACATTGGCTTCATTAGTTTTTTATGTATAAAGTAATATTTTATAATCTTTCTACTCACCGCTCATAAAAAACTTTAACTTTTCCTCTACTGCATCTCTCACGATTTAAATAACATTGATATTAGTAAAAATAGTAATAAAATAATTACTAAATTGATAAAGGACACGAAAAATAATGACTAATAAAGAATTAATAAACGAATACATGAATTTATTATTAAATATGTCAGGTACTTTCAAATTATTATCAGAGAAATCCACTGAATTTACACATTTAGAGCAACACATAATTGAGTATATTGCCCAGCAAAAAGTCGCTGTAAATTTAAAAATGATTGCTAGTTATTTAAACATACCTAAACAACAATTAAGTGTAACCGTTCGTAATTTAGAGCAAAACGGATACATTGTAAAAAAACAAGATACAGTAGATAAACGAGCTGTTTTAATTTCCTTAACAGATAAAGCTGAAAAAGTACATTATGAAAGATGGAAACAAATTTATAATAATTTCACTAGTAATCTTGAAAAACTCAGTGAAGAAGATCAACGTGATTTAACTTACGGACTGTATAAAACAAATAAAATGCTATCAAAAATGCTAAATAACGACTAATCATATATATATGATATTTTTTTATTATTAAATGGAGGACGTTTCATGGTTAAAGAAATAGATTTACAATCAGTTCAAAGTACTATGCTTATTCCACTATGGGGACGAGCATATGGTAGTGAGAAAAACAAGGATATTTTAGATGATACGGAAGCTATTCGGATTATTAAAGAATGCGACTTTGATTTCTCTAAAATAGCAGATACATTTGGCGAATATGGATGTATCACTTACATTACCCGTGCAAGAAAAATAGACGATACTATTAAACAATTTATTAGAAAACATCCGAATGCTACTATAGTAAATATCGGTTCTGGACTAGACACTACTTTTTCAAGAATTGATAACGGTACCCTACAGTGGTATAACCTTGATTTGCCTGATGCGATCGCTTTCCGCAAAACATTAATTGAAGATACACCACGAAATATAAGCATTGCCAAATCATTTTTTGACACTTCTTGGTTCAACGATATAAAATATGATCCAAAAGACGGTATTCTTTTTATATCAGCAGGTGTGTTTTATTACTTTAAAGAAGAAGAACTGAAGGAGATATTTGTCGCTATGGCAAAACGTTTTCCTGGAGGAGAGTTATATTTTGATGCCGAATCAAAGTTCGCACTGACACTTTCGAATGCTACTGTAAAAAAATCTGGTAATAACGGCGCTATGATGTATTTTTACGTAAATAATCCAAAGACAATAGAAAAGTGGTCTTCTAACATAAAAATATTAAGCTGCTCCCCTTTCTTTAAACATATACCTACAAATAAAGATTGGGATGGAAGTACACGAATTATGATGCGGATTGTAAATTTAATAAAGATGTTGAAGTTCGTTCATATACGGTTTGAAAAATGATAAATCTATAATATATTAATCATATATAAAAGAAGACCTCGATTTTATTAAATTCATATAATAATCTATAGGATAGTTAGTCCATTATGAGGGCTAACTATCCTTTTTTATTTACATAATGAATGAAATAAGTAAACAATAAATATTTAGTTTAATCAGTATAATAAAGATATATAACTTGAAACGTTCGATTGGTTTTGGGAGGAGGACATGCTTCAGTTATAGTTTGTCACTATTTGAATTATAAATCAGTTATTTTATCTTTATCTGGATTCTTGCCCAAACTAATGACCTCTTCTCCTTTTCAATAGTTTCGAGTTAGGTCCGGGATTTCTAAAGGTCGCGTACGTTCCAAACAATCTCACCGCGCTCGTCCCACGTACTGTGATGCCTCTTAAATCCTATCTTTTCTAACACCCGGAAGGACGCAACATTCCAAGCGCCTACAGTCGACCAAAGTCTGTGGCGCCCCGTAGCAATCGCAGCGTCCAGCACAACAGATGCTGCCTCAGTCGCATAGCCTTTGCCATGAGCACTGCGGAACAACTCGTATGCGATCTCCGGCTCTTCCAGTGTGGAACGACCGATAATCAAGCCACAGTATCCGATGAAATCACCTTCGTCTCGTCGGCGAATAGTGAGAAGGGAAATGCCATTTTCGCCTGCTCTCTTACGCATCTCTATAAGCATGCTACGAACGGCGTCAAGGGTTGGCATATCCACACCACGTTCGCCAATTAATTTTCTCATCCAGACTGAATCGGATTCCTCCCACATACTCAGATCAAGTCGTTCAGTTTTCAGCTGGAACTCCATAGCTTTAAATAAAGCTGTCATAGTGGAAACCTCCTTGTTATGTCACTGCACTCATAATATAATGTACACCATCTTCCAACATGTACTGAATCACTTATTTTCTCTCCTTATCGCTCATTTACTACCACCTAAATGTATATGTTCTAATTATTAACACCTTTTTCCTTTAAATTCTTTAGACCCTATCCTCATTTATAGTAATAGCTTTCTTATTCGAAAAAAGATTTTTAAAAATTCCTACCCCTACAATTAATAGACCTATACCAATTAATTTATTTATTTGTATAGATACTCTCTCCATTCCAAACAATCCAAATGTATCAACACATAATGCAACAACTAATTGAGTAATAAGGCTAATGAGCACCGTATAAGCTGGACCTAAACTCTTTATTGCACCCATTATACAAATAATTAATCCGATACCAAACAATCCACTTATATAAAATAAATAATTTGCAGTATAAAAGTTAACGCTTATACTTTTCTCTGTAATGATATGAAATAAAACAGAACTTATGAGACCTATTCCAAGAACACATGCAGTTGTTAACCACTGTCCTACAATTTCATTCACTTTCGTATTAAAAACAGATTGTAAGCTAATTGATATTCCAGCTAATATAGCTAAACTAAATCCAATCATAACCCTTCTCTCCCTTTCATTACTCATATATATTATCTTTAGCAACTTCCTTCATTCTAGAAAAATCTTTAATTACAATAACTCCATTTTTCTTTTTAATTAATTTTTCACTATAAAATTTTTGTAAAACTCGAATTACATGCCTATAACTTACACCTATAAAATCTGCAATACTTGATACAGAAGTTGAATCTAAATCCTCTTTATACATATTCCCATTACTATCCGTTGAAATCGAAAGTAAATAACTAGCTACACGTACTTCTACCGGATAAAGTAAATTTAGAGCTGTAAAACGAGTCGATATTTTTAACGTGTTCGCAATGTTTTCAAGCAAGAACTTCATAAATATAGGATCATGTAATAACTTATTTCTAATAACTGTATTAGAAATGGAGATTGCTACAACATCTGAACAAGCTTCAACAACATTATGTGCTTTGCTATTTTGTATTAATTCAATATCACCAACAATTGCTAATGGATTGATAAAGCGAAGGATTAGTTTCTTTCCTTCTGGTGTAATCGTGTAAACTTTTACTTTTCCTTTAATAACAAAATATAAACGATGAATTTCATCATCTTTATCGCAAATAAGCTTGCCTTTTTCAAAATGATTTACTTGAAAATTGTCAGTACTTATTCCTGAAAAAATTTCAAGTATATTATAAGCTTTCAAATATTGAATAATTAAGTCTGATTTATTATCCACTTACAGTCCCTTCTTTCCTTACATATTAAACACAAAAATACCTAAAATCATTACTATTGTCCCCACAATATGGTATCTCTCCATTTGTATCTTTTTTATATGAAATAATCCTTTCATTTCAATAACAGTAGCTGTTAATAATTGAGCAACCATAAGTGTTCCAGCTGTTAATGTAACTCCCATTGAATATATCGCCATTGTTTCCGCACAAATAATCAACCCACCAAGTGCGCCAGCTGCTAAATATACTTTTTTTACACCCTTTAAATCCGTTACTTTCTCTTCTTTCTTTAACAAAAATATAGTTGTTGCAATAAGAAACCCAATTAAATGCGTCATAATACTCGTCGACCATATACCGATATCTGAACTAAGTTTCGCATTAAACGTACCTTGAAGTGTAATGAATACTCCTCCAAAAACTGAAAGTAAAATACCTTTCAAAAAAATCATCTCCTAATCTTCTATCTATGATTTAATTAAAAGCTACAATACTACAACGACAAAAGGACAAATGTCACATCGATATGAAAATAATTAGTAATGTACACGAAAAAACACATCTCAAAATATGTGAGATGTATTTAAAATACTTAATCCATATATAATATTTTAGTAATTAAAACTACGCTACATTAACAGCTTTATTCTTCAAAACAAACTTTCCAAATAAGAAACGTACAAGAGGTCCCATTATTATTAATTGAAGTGGGTACGCCATAATGAAATTTTTAATGAAAATCGAGAAATAAATTGAAGCGAATGAGTCACCATGTAACCCATTATGTAAATACATCATAGCCATTCCGTAAAATGACATAAAGAATACCATTCCGATTACCATTGTTGTTGCCATCGCAATAATCATGTTTACTTTTTTTGATTTATCAAATGGTAATGCAAATACAATCTTTTTCGCACACGGTCCAACGATACATATTTCAATTAATAGCGCAATAATAAATCCAATTATTAGTTCTAATGCGATTTCCTTAATATGAATTGGTCCTCCTGCTCCATTCATTAATAAATTGTAAAACGTCATAACGATAACCATCCCGAGGCACATCATCATACCAAATTGGAGGTTTTCCTTTCTTGTTGTTGGCAATTTTCATCATCCCTTCTCTTTGAGTCTTTGTCATTATATCGATATTGGAAACTCCTTCGTAAGTGAACATTTTGTGAACATTTTTAAAGCGTTTACGTGCATTTCTTCCACTCTTCACTCCAATCCTCCCACTTTATAACTTTTTACTTACAAAGGTTTTATATATTTTGATGTTGAATTATTAAATTTAATATTGAATTATATGATAATTACTACTAGGAGGATAACCATGAATAAAGCAGAATTTTACGCATATCACATCGTTACAAGGAAAACAATGAGTATCGGAAAAATCATTCACTTTGACAAAAATCAAACTAATACCCTCTATCACTTCTTTTTTGAAAGAGAACAATTAAATTCTAATGATGAAGACTCCATTCAAATTTTAAAAAGGCATTATATCAATGAAGAATTACATATAAATAATGAAAATGCTAAAGTAGTTCTGAATTATATAGATCAAACAATTAGAGCAGTTAGAGAAACGATTGTGGAAATGGTTAGGCTGCAAGAATTTCCTGAATACCCGTCAAGGTTGTCTTGCTTATATGCTGCCAAAAGCTATGAGGATGCTTTGAAATGGAAAGCTTTATTTGATTCTTATAATCGAAATGTTTTACAGATTGTTAAACTACGAGTGATCGGTAGTTCTTTTGAAGGTGACGGAAATCTTTTACCGAAAGAAGATGGTATTCCTTTCGCTCAAAAAATGGAACAAGCTAGAGAGTATTGGAAAGGAAACGTTAGAAATGAACTTCCTGAGTTACTGATTAATGGGAGAATTGAAGTGGTGGAAATTATTGATGATTTTTCATCAATTAAAATTTAATTCCTGGTTAAATATTAAAGAATGGAGATTAAAATGATGAAAAAAGTGTACTTCAATCATGATGGTGGTGTAGATGATTTAATATCACTATTTTTACTACTCCAGATGGAAAATGTAGAACTTACAGGTGTTTCAGTTATTCCTGCAGATTGTTATTTAGAACCAGCAATGTCTGCCAGTCGTAAAATTATAGATCGCTTCGGCAAAAATAATATTCAGGTAGCAGCGTCCAACTCTCGTGGAAAAAACCCATTTCCAAAAGAATGGCGGATGCATGCATTTTATGTAGATGCTTTACCAATTTTAAATGAGTTTGGGAAAGTTGTTACACCTGCATCAAAAAAACCTGCACATCATCATATAATAGAGACTCTTCTACAAACTGATGGAAAAACAACTTTATTATTTACAGGACCCCTGACTGACCTTGCTCGTGCACTATATGAATCTCCAATAATCGAAGATAAAATTGAACGTCTCGTTTGGATGGGCGGTACATTTCGTACTGCAGGCAATGTACATGAGCCAGAACATGACGGAACAGCCGAGTGGAATTCATTTTGGGATCCCGAAGCAGTAGCTCGTGTTTGGAATGCTAATATAATCATTGATTTAGTAACTCTAGAAAGTACAAACCAGGTTCCGCTAACTATAGACATACGTGAACAGTGGGCAAAAGAGCGTAAGTATATTGGTGTTGATTTCCTTGGTCAATGCTATGCAATGGTTCCCCCTCTCGTTCACTTCTCAACGAACTCTACTTACTATTTGTGGGATGTATTAACTGCTGCGTTTGTTGGGAAAGCTGATCTTGCAAAAACAAAAACGATTGCTAGTATCGTTCATACATACGGACCCAGCCAAGGACGTACAGTGGAAACTGCTAACGGAAGACCAGTAAATGTCATTTATGATGTAAAACGTGATGCATTCTTTGAATATATTACTGAATTAGCTAAAAAAGCTGCTACTTGAAACCTCAATTTTACGAAAAATAACTTTTAAAATTACAATACATATATTCTGAGAAATCACTCCTAAAAGTTAGAAACCCAAACGAAAAGTATATTAAGAATGATATACTTTAATTAATATAACATGGGGTGATATGATGGATTACGAGTTACTAAAAGAAAGAATAGAAATAATAACTTCTAGAATTAAAGAAATAGGCGGTGAAGTTCAAGAAGTTTGTATAGATGAACCATCTTCTCTTGAAAAGATAATCCAAGCGGAAAAAAAACTTGGTGTTAAATTACCAAATAGTTTCAAAAAAGTACTTTTAGAGTTCTCAGGAAATTTTAGCTTACGCTGGTTTTTACCTGACGATATGGAGCTACCAAATGAATTTCGTGAAATTTTTTGCGGAACACCCCACTGGAGTTTAGAAAGTCTTTCTGAGTTTGAAAAAGAACGAAAAGACTGGATTGACACGGTTTTTCCAAATCCTGAAGATGAATATGATATAGTGTGGCATAATAAATTAGCATTTTGTGAAGTGGGCAATGGGGATTATTTAGCATTTGATATGCAAGATAATATAGATGCTCCGATAATTTACCTAAGTCACGAGGATGGAGAAGGACATGGATATAAGATTGCGAATAATTTCATTGAATTCATTGATAATTGGTCAAGAATAGCTTTTGTAGGATGCGAGGATTGGCAGTGGTTACCGTTCGCAACCAGTCTTGAAAGTGGTGTAAACCCAGATGATGAGCCAGCAAAAAGATTTAGAAATTGGTTGGGGCTGGATATTTAATTATTAAAAAGAGTATTGAATTAACTTTCAATACTCTTTTTGTACAGTTTAATTATATTCAAATCAGAATAAGCTTCAATCTGGTTTGAGTTAGGTTTTACAGATTAACCATTTCATAACCATTTACAAAGTACGTTATTGTTTCTAGCTCATCTTCATTTAATTCTCTATCTAGTTCTTGTTTATACGATGCCTTTATCTTCTCTTCATCGCCTTTATGAGTTTCCGTATAAGTTCCTACTGTTTTTAGCAAATGAATTTCTTGTGAAAACTCATCCCGATTTATAGCTGTCCCATGGGAAAGAATATAGGTCTCGGCATCAAATTTCTCTAACTCTTGTATCAGTTTAAACGTTCGTTTCGTCGTATAGTTCCGCTTTGCAGAAAAGATATCTGCATATATACAGTCTCCTAAAAACAAAATCTTTTCTTCTTTAATATAAATAACAACAGAGTCATGTGAATGATCTCCGCCCACATGCTCTAACACACATGTCACATCACCAAGGTCTAATTCAAGTTGTTTCTGAAAGGTTAAGGCCGGCGGAAGAATTTGAATATTTCTTGGTTTTTCACTGAACTCTTTTTTTATACAGTCCGCACAAAATTCAATTTCTGTACCTTCTTTCACTCGTGCGTCCAATGCCTCATCCGACCACTCATAAGAAACAAGTGTGTTCATCTCTTTTTTTGTTTCAAAATGTGCGATAGACAATGCATTTTGTAATACAGGCAATCCAAAAATATGATCCCAGTGCCAATGCGTTAATGCTACAAAATCAGGATTTGAGATATTTTGCTCTTTTAGCATTTCTAAAAACAATTGTGTATGTGCTTCTGAATTACCTGCATCTATCATCAAAGTCTTTTCTTTTCCAACTACCATTCCTAAGATAGGTCTATCAGTCTCGGAAACAGGTGTCATGTACCAAAATGCGTTTCCTATTTTTTTAATTTGCTGCATAACTATTGCCTCCATTTTATGAGTATGTAACAATTTCCAGCCGAGAAAATTCTTTATTTTGTATTTTGATTACTATTAAATAACAATGTCAGAAATAAAATCATTCTACATTTTTTATTATCTAGTGAAATACAAATACTAATTTTGACAAGGGAATCCTTTCTCAACATTTGTTACTTTTAATCTATTTTACGCTACGAATTTACATTTAAATTATATTACAATTTGTATAAATGAGATACATTTTACAATATCGAAGGAGTGTTGAACCTGGAATGCAAAGGAACCAATCATTCCCTATTTCGGTAATGTGTTAACAGGTAAAAAGTTGATCAATGAATTTAATAAGGAGGGCTACCATGTTATCAATTGAATAAAAGCAGCAACTATACAGTTGCTGCTTCCAACATTTCTTTTTGTATTTCAACACGTTTGATTTGGTGAGGGTCTTTAGAAAGAATTTTAAATGCATATCCTTCGCTATTCACTGTTTGCCCTTCTTGGATATCATAATTCTGCATCAGAATCCAACCACCAATCGTGTCAACATCACTATCATTCATATGTAATCCTAGTAAATCATTTAATTCGCTAATTAATACTTTACCTTCTACGACAACATGACCTTCATTCATTTGCTGGATGGGCGGACGCTCATCTTCATCGTATTCATCACGTATTTCTCCTACAATCTCTTCCAGTATATCCTCAATGGTTACAATACCAGCCGTACCGCCGTATTCATCATATAACACAGCCAACGGAATACGTTTCTTTTGCATTTGTAGTAAAAGATTATGTATTGGTATGGTCTCAATTACTTCAATTACTGGACGCGTATACGATTGAATAGAATTGAATTCTTTTATTTCCTTATTCATATAACGAATAAAGAAGTCTTTCACATTCACCATGCCAATGATTTCATCTTTATCTTCCCCAAATACTGGGTAACGTGTATACTTTTCATCACGGATTATTTTCATATGGTCTGCTAAAGAATTATCTACATGTAACCCTATAATTTCTGTACGGGGGACCATGATTTCTTTCGCAATACGATTATCAAATTCAAAAATATTATTTACATATTTGTATTCAGCTTGATTAATTTCTCCACGTTCATAACTTTCAGAAAGAATCAATCGTAATTCTTCTTCTGTATGTGCTACATCATGCTCTGATGCAG
This sequence comes from Bacillus sp. FSL P2-0099, assembly GCF_038007445.1. NCBI lineage: Bacteria > Bacillati > Bacillota > Bacilli > Caryophanales > Bacillaceae > Bacillus > Bacillus sp. FSL P2-0099. The sequence goes on along the minus strand of NZ_JBBOXE010000001.1, from coordinate 2,316,082 downwards.
GTTTTAAGCCGAACATTCCTGTTATCATCCTTGCAGAGCCATTTAACAAGCGAATAAACGGATACATGATTTTGTAGAACCAGATAAGCGGAGCCGAAAGTAATAAAGTAACCTTCTCAGCCTTTTGAATCGCGAATGTTTTTGGTGCTAATTCACCAACTACAACATGTAAGTACGTCATAATAGTAAAAGCAATTCCTAAAGATAATACACTTGCAATGGAAGGATTGATGTTCCACTTATCAAATAAAGGATGTAAAAGTCTCTCAATCGTTGGTTCACCTAGTGCCCCGAGTCCCATTGCTGTAACTGTAATCCCTAATTGACAAGCTGACAAATACTCATCCAAGTTTGATGTCACTTTCTTAGCTGCCAGCGCACCCTTCTTTCCTTCTAATACAAATTGATCAATCTTTGATCCTCTTACTTTTACAATAGCAAACTCAATTGCTACGAAAAATGCAGTACATGCGATTAAAACCACTACCATGATTAAATTAAATATGTCCAACTAATTCCCTTAGCTTCCTTGAAACTAAAGGATTCACCTCCTGATATATTTTCTCTTTCCAGACCTACTTCATACACATTTTGAGATTGTATAAAATCTACATTCTCAAAATGATGAGGGGTACTCTGAGAAAATCGAGGTCATTTAGCCACCTATCCGAGTCAACATCTGAGTCCAATACATTTCCACCGCCTTGATTAAATTATCTATATGTTAGCATGAGAAATAAATCCCAGTCAACGTTTACATTTTGTATACCCTGAAATTCAAACAAAAAGCTTCTCTTTCCTGTGACATAAAACCGCTTAATGTGTGCATCAAACACTATAACATTTCCTTCGCTGCCACTAACTATATTATTTTTTTGCTCATTTTTTACATTCCTTCTCACATTAAAAATAAAGCGAAGAAACATTTATCAATCTTTTTTTAAAATATTTTGACACACATATTAATAATAACTAATACGATTGTTCAACTCAAATGATTTAGATGTGAAAGCGAAGTTCATACATGGCTTTACCGATAAAATAATGTTACAAATGCTTCAATGTATCATAGGTGGGGAAAAACAGTTTCTTATTTAAATGTCATTCTCTTCTTGTTTTTCAAAATCACTCCATGTCCAATTGGTCCAATCATTATTTACTTTCCCTACAGTTATCAAATTCACATTATTTAATTCAATCGCTTTAGCTAAACTTTGAAAGAATATGCTCTCACTCGGTTTTTGATCATCACTTATATCAGGATGTTCCCATTCTTCTGTTTGATAAAATAGCTTTGGTTTAAATTCTGCATTGGTTTCATCTAATATGTCCGAGGGATTTACCCAGAATTTCTCCTTATATTTAGAAGTTAAAAAACGAATAAGTTTGGTAGGATGAAATAAATCTGTTTCAATTCCTAAACGCTTATACTCTTCTACAGTTGGTGTTAAAGTGATACGTTCTCCTTTCAAAAGTAACTCCATATGAAAAGGATCTACAAGGAAATGATCTTCATCATCGTACCAATATTCTTCATTTACAAGCGTTAAGATTTCATCGAAACATGAAAAGAATCCTTGCTGTCTCATACTATTACTATACACATAGAAGTTATTCGATATCTCAAGGTTTGCATCAACGCCCACAACCTCAAATACAACGAGCCACTTGTCTTCCTCTCGAAAAACAGATATTCTGGATTGTGCTAAGTCAAAATTATAGTTATCAAGTACTGGAAAATCAAACTCCTCCGCGTACCTATCTAGTGTTTCAAGTGTTTTTTCTGCTTTCATAACATTACTCTCCATAAAGTTAGTATAGTAAATTTTTATTACATTCGTTTTTCTTTATTTAACTCATAAACATTATCTAAATACCAGGACATTTTTTTATGACCCTCTAAACTGGCAACCATCCAGTTTTGTTTATTTGTATATTATATAAAACTCTAATGGCTCAGTAAACAACATTTGATTATGACCTTACCGTTCATTTTCTTTATACACAGTCCCCACCATAGCACTCCACTGCAGCTCCTCTTATTCTTCCTTACAATTAAAACAAAGACACATAGTCTATTGTTAATGTGAAATACAGTTTGATCATTTTTTCTAATAACTTACTATATAACAATCGGACGCATTTCTATATAAACGCGTCCGATTGTTATATTCTTAGGAACACTTCTTTATGTCACTTATCAACTAATAATCAGCATCCCTATCTTTTCTTCTGGCAAACTACCACCATAGAATAACAATCCTCCTGCAACTCATTCCCCTCCCAATCATTGTATATCTGTAACAATTCAAACCCATTCGCTACAAGTAATCTTTCTAATTCTTGCGGATACGTATACCGAAGATCTATTGTTGTTTTCAGTTCCTCTACTAGCGTATCCGCCTCATAAAACCTTCTTGTTGTTATGTAGTGCTGTATTTGTTGAATTGAATCATAATTCATCTCAGTATATAAATCACATCTTCTTCCCTTTTCATCTGCAATAGTTGTCCAATATTCTTCTGTAGATGGTTGTATTAATTCTTCCTTTGACGGAAAACGTGTATCAAATATGAATATACCATTAAATGAATTTACAGTTTTTTCTCTATAATTAGTCATAATAATTTGGACTAATCTCCCTCCCCCATTAGTAAGCTGAAAACAAGGGGATAGAATTGGAGTGTGATGATATGGAACGTTTATGGATTCCTATAATCGTTACGTTTTTTTCGTTCGGTGGATTACTATTAGGAGGTGCTGTTGGAGTAGCAACACGCCAACTAATTGAAGAAAAGATGCATCGCTTATACGCATTATGTGGTGGGGTTTTACTTGGGCTTTTATCACTTGAAATTATTCCTGAAACATTTTCAAGCTATGACATAATAGGTCCTATACTTGGGATAGCTATCGGTATTTTAATTATGAGCTTATTAGATAACTATTGTCATCATCCAATGATACATAAGAAAGATCAACAAGCATGGCAAACCTTCCTTTTTCTTTCTTTTGCTATATTCATTCATAATATGCCGAGTGGGTTTGCGTTAGGTACAGCTTTTATAAATCATAATGACTCTGCCATTCCTTTCTTACTTGCGATTGTCATTCACCATATTCCAGAAGGGTTAGCTTTAATTATTCCATTTCTTTTTACAAAACATAAATATATTTCATTTTTATTAACAACTTTATTACTTTCTCTTATCCTAGGTACCGGTACTGTTTTTGGCATTATGATGGACGGGAAAGCGCTCCATTTACAAGGACTTATTATGGGAAGCGCAATTGGTTCTCTTGGCTATGTCACAATTCACGAAATGCTTTGGAAAGCAAAAAAACAGCTATCTCTCCTTCCGTTTCTATCGTGGTCTATTAGTGGATTTTTATTAATAGTAGCCTTCACTCTTTTCACTGGACATCATTAAAACAAATAAGTTATATCATTTGTATATTTTCCCTTTTTCTCCAAAACATAATAGTATCTACCTATTATAAGGAGGAACGATTATGTTTGGAAAAACAGCCGGTGAAGCATTAGTGGATCTTTTAATTGACTGGGGTGTAGAACACATATATGGTATGCCTGGAGATTCCATCAATTCTATAATTGAAGCTTTAAGGAAAAAACAAGATAAAATTAAATTTATTCAAGTTCGCCATGAAGAAGCTGGCGCATTAGCAGCGGCAGCATATGCGAAATTAACAGGAAAACTTGGTGTTTGTATGGCTATTGCAGGACCTGGAGCGATTCATTTATTAAATGGTTTATACGATGCAAAACTCGATCAAGCTCCTGTACTAGCAATTTCAGGACAAGTAGAAAGCGATTTACTCGGAACAGATTTTTTCCAAGAAGTAAACTTAGAAAGAATGTTTGATGATGTTGCGGTTTATAACCAACGAATAATGTCAGCTGAACAGTTACCTGCTGTAGTGAATCAAGCGATTCGAATGGCATATACAAAAAAAGGTGTCTCTGTTCTTACAATTCCAGATGATGTTCCAAAATTCGAAGTAAAAAATGGTGCGCGCATTACAAACTCTTCCTTTACATTACCAGAAATATTTCCGCAAGAAGAAGATTTAGCTGTAGCGAAACTCGCACTTAATGAAGCGAAAAAACCTGTTATTTTAGCCGGAAAAGGAGCTAAACATGCGAGAGAGTCTTTACTTGCATTTGCAGAACATATCGGTGCTCCAATCGTACTTACATTACCAGCTAAAGGGATTGTTCCTGATGAACACCCTCTTTGTATCGGTGGATTAGGATTAATCGGGACGAAACCTTCTTATGAAGCAATGAAGCATGCAGATACTTTAATTATGGTTGGTACTTCTTATCCGTTCACTGGCTTCTTACCCGAAAAAGCAAAAACACTTCATATTGATACAGACCCTGCACAAATCGGGAAACGTTATACGACAGATATCGGCTTAGCTGGTGATGCTGATAAAACATTAAAATGGTTAATTGAAAATGTAGAAAAACACGAGGATCATTCCTTCTTAGAGCATCATCAAGAAATGATGAAAAAGTGGGAAGAAAAATTACACACTCAAGAAGAAGATTCTTCTACTCCAATTAAACCACAACGAGTTATGCATGCACTGCAGAAAGTAGCAGAAGATGACGCAATTCTTTCAGTCGATGTCGGAAATGTAACAGTATGGACTGCAAGGCACTTCCGTATGACAAACCAGAAATTTATCATTTCTAGTTGGCTTGCAACACTTGGCTGCGGTTTACCTGGTGCACTTGCTGGACAAATTGCTTTCCCGGATAAACAAGTGTTTGCAGTTTGTGGTGACGGCGGATTCGGAATGACAATGAACGATTTCGTAACAGCTGTTAAATATAAACTACCAATCGTTGTCATTGTATTAAACAATAATAAAATTGCTATGATTAAATTTGAACAAGAAGTTATGGGGAATATTGAATTTGGTACAGACTTAACGAATCCTGATTTCGCAAAATACGCAGAGGCGTGCGGTGGTATTGGATACCGTGTAGAACAGTTAGATGACTTACTTCCTGCCTTTGAAAATGCGGTAAAACAAAGTAAACCATGCATTATTGATGTAGTTGTAGATGTAAATGAAGCACCAATGCCAGCAAAAATCACATTTGGTCAAGCAGCTGGTTATACGAAACATATGATAAAGGAATTATTTGAAGAAGGTAAGATTGATTTACCACCACTTTAAACAAAAAAGATAGCTGAAAACAATTTGTCTTCAGCTATCTTTCTTTATTTTTGTACCTCTCTATGAAATGAAAAATCATTCACGGTAGGCTGTATTTGTTTCTCTACTTTCACTTCTTCCTTCTTCCGATTCGCTCTTCTAACATTCCCTAGCTTAATCGCATCTTGCATACTATTACTAACTAGATTCCCCGCTAAAATTGTCATGCTATAAAAAGCAATTGGTATAAGTACAATCCATGTATGTGTGGTTAAATGACGGAAGTTTTGACCAATTAGGCCAGTCCATTCTTTTGTTACACTATCTGCTTCTGTACCAAAAATTATTGTTCCGCCAAAAAATAATTCTAACAAACCAAGATGCAAGAGGAGTAATAAAGTACTTACAAATTGCTGGGCTATTAATAAAAGAAATGATGGTAACATATGCGGCCATACATGGCGTCTCAACCTCTGCCACTTACTTCCGCCTAGCACAGTGGCCGCCAACATAAATTCTTCATTCTTAATACGTTTTACTTCTTGCGCCACGTACAACATAACAGTCGGTACAGCAAGGCACGCAAGAACTATAATTTGAAACGCAACCCGTAAATGAAACGGAGCAGCAGCCTCTCCACTTTCGAACATTAAAACTGCATTTAACATAAAATAGGAAATCATAATCATTGGTACAATACTAAACGGATCAAAAAAAGATGAGATTACTGGAAATGAGCGTTTACTGTACATACCAAGTAATAAACCAATAGCTCCTCCAATTACTACACGTAAAACTGCGATAACGACACTTGCACCAACTGTCCATTTCGCTCCTTCTATTATTAACTGGAACAGGTCACGGCCTTTCTCATCAGTTCCAAACCAAAATTTACTCGACGGTGAAAACGGAGCAGCCTCTAATTCTCCTTTTTCGTTATACATCATCGTTAGTTCACGAATATTCCCATCGAAAAACAGCGTATTTCCAATACTAACAATCATTAGTACACTCAAAAAAGTAACACCTAGCAAAAATCTCACATCTCTTTTTACAACTTGCCACATGTTACACACGCTCCTTTATAACATTTTGTAAAAGCGTATGTAATAAACGAAATAGTATAAAAAGCGGTACGTATAATAAAACTAAACTCACTGTGAATATTTCTAATTTTGAATTTTCTTTCACGAAAACGAACATACCGTACGTATTAAACAGCCATTCAATAATATATAAGTTTGATAACATAAATAAAATATTCGTTTTTGCATAATAGACTGTTGTTAACAGGACATTTCTTGAAATATGGTGCGTCAAAATATGTCTTAAACTTAGCCCTTTACTCTTAGCAAATATACTATAATCTTTCTCTAATTCTTCTCTGAAACGTAATAGTAGTAACTTAATAAATAATAATGTTGTAGGTAAAGTAAGGCATATTATTGGTAACAGGCGAGCCCTTTCCTCTCCAAGTCCTGCAAATTTCACTGGCATAAAACCTGTCTTTTGAAAGATTATTACTACTAGAAGTTGAGATAATAAAATTAATAAAATGTCCGGAATACTTTCAAGTGCGACGAAAATCCCATTCCACATACGTTGCTTTGATTGAGAGCGCTGTAATACCCACACAACGATAAGATACGCAATGAGAAAAGATAGTATAAATGCCGAAATAAATACAAACATTGTTTCTACATAATGAATCCATATTTGTGGAAATAACTTTCTTGAATTCCGAAATCCATACGTAATTTCACCTGGTTGAAGTAACTTCTCTCCAAGAAACACAACTGTGTTCCAAAAACCGATTAAATCAATTTGTAATCCCTTAAATAAACGCGGTAGTGCCCCTAAAAATAGAATACAAATAAGCGCCGCAAATAATTGTAAACATGTAACCCCACACCACTTACCAATTCGAATGAACATAACTATTACCCCTTCTGTTTAAACGAATATTCAGAAATTAAAACTATGTATAGTACCTATACCTTTTAATAAAATAACTCCTCTCTCGACAAAACATATCGATTCTCGTCATTTCTCTGAAGTTGTATTATATCTTTCGACTATTATCCAACATTTTCCTTCTCGCTCGATTATATACTATAAAAAAGCACTTATTTTTAAAATAAGTGCTTTTTTATTTAATTTCATTTTACGAATGTATCACACAACCACTCATAAAACTTTTCCTTCTCTTCAAATTGAGGATAATGTGCTGAGTTTTCAAAAGCTATAAATTCTTTTTGATTCGCCTCAATTCTATCAAAATACTGTTTTGCTGCATGAAATGAAGTATTATAGTCATATTTACCCATAAGAAAATAAAGCGGTAGATTCAGCTTAGTTACTTTAGTAGATAATGGATTCTTTAAATCTTTTTCTAATAAGACAGTTTGAGAATGTGATAATCCAACGTTATAACGAATTACGTCTAACAAGTTATATTCATTACTAAATAGCATCCTCATGTTATCACCATCTGGATTTTCAATGAGTCTTGATGTTCCACCATATTTCGCAACATAATTTCGCGGAGTGTATGTATCACCATTTTTAATTTTTTCGGTTAACCCTTTTAAATAGGAAACCTCATCTGTATTCCCCGCATTTTGTGCCTGTTCAATAACATAGTTTAAGCTATCCATTTCACTTTCTACTGTATCGCTCATCTGTCCAATGCCAATATATGCTTCATATTTTTCAGGAGCTTTGTTGGCAGCCTGTATTCCAATATATGTACCATAAGAATGGCCTATTAAAATTACTTTTTCTTTGCCTAGACGTTTTGAAACGTAATCCGTCATAGCTAATAAATCCTCCACGAGTAGATCTGATGAAAGGTTAGAATAGTCTTCAAAGAAATGATACGATTTTCCACTTGCTCTTTGATCGTAATTGACAACCGTGAATTTCTCTTCCAATAAGTCTTGGTATTTTTGAGCATATGGTATTTCCGAAGAACCTGGTCCACCATGAACAAAGATAATAACTGGATTACTCTTATCTTTGCCTCGTATCATAATTTCATGACCAGTTCCATTTATCTCTACTTGTTCTAATGTACTTATACTGTTTTTGACCTTTATTTGTGAGGTCCATGTAGGAAATACCAACGCTATGATTAGTAATAGTATAGTAATGACTCCGATAAGTTTTATTAATTTTTTTATCTTCCTCATACAACGTTTCCTTTCCTGTAAATTTATAAAAATATCAATTCCATCTAAATTTGTTTGTACATTATTAGTCTCCCATACACTTCTTAACTTTCCACTACATAAACCCTTAACATTTCCTTAATTTTCTATATATTCATTGCAGAAAGACTTGAAAACATCTCGCATACACGTATTTATGTATCACAAGCACAGAAAAAAGCCCTTGTTTTCATAACAAGGGCTTTTTCGTTAAACTATTTCACCACTTCTTCTTTCGGCATTACCATACCTTTATAAAGTTGGACAGTAATCCAATAATAAATGAAATAAATTACTATGAAGATTCCTATTGGCATCCACACTTTTACAAATGGGTCAACTAATATGAAACTGAATAAGTTAAGCCCTACTAAAACGTGGGAGATTCCAATAATCGCTGGGAAGATAAATAAATATGAGATTTCTTTATATATACTTTTTGTTAACATACTACGTCTCACACCGATTTTTCGTAGCATTTCATAACGGCGTACATCACGAGAAGCGCCTGTTAATATTTTGAACATAAGAGAACTCGCCATCATTGCTAAAAACGCAATTCCAAGGAAAAACCCCATAAACATTGTTCCGCTCATGAAACTGTTCACGAACTGATAAATTGTCATTTTCGTATATAGTTCTACTTTTGCGCCTGTTGTTTTTTCAATTAATTCTTTTTGTCTCTTATCTATATCGAGCAACAATGGTTTATATTTTTTCATATCATCTACTTTTGCTAATGTTACAGTATGTTCTGTTCCTTGAATTCCTTTGTAATGCTCTTCATCTGCAATTCTTACCGGTTTTCCGTTAAACTGATTATGTGTAATTTGTATCTCTCTTACAACCGCATCTTCCCAATCTTTTGGCATACGAGGAAGCTTATTCGCTACTTCAGGAGCTTCCAAAGCAGAATAGACAGGTTCAGTTAAAGGTGTAGCCACACGTTTACGAGCAGGTTCTTTTAAAGTCTTTGTATCAAAATGATCTGAAATAAGTGGTGGTTTTTCAGTTAAGTCGTTACGTAAATAATAAACCGCTTCTCCATCTACTTTATACTTATACTTGCTTTCTTCAACAATTTCCATTTCTTTTAATGCCGCTTTATCTTGTTCATTTGGATCATGAATTACGACATCATATACACGTGAGAAGTCTGTCATAATGCCTACATTCTTTTGAAACGCCATACCTGCTGTCATTGCACCTGCACCTAATGCAATTAACATCGCTACAGTGCCTAGTACCCTCGATAAACTAGTTACTCGAAAACGTAACTGTGCATAAGTAAAACTATTTAATCCCGTTTCATTTCGTTTTTTATTTCCCTTAATTTTCATTACAAAAAGTGGGAGCAACGAGCTAAAAATGAAATACGTTCCTACTGTCGTAACAATTGTCGCTATTATAAATCCTAGTTCAGCAAACATTTTTATATTCACCATAAAATAATATCCTGTACTTACTAGCAATACACCTAGTACTGTCATAATAACAGTGCGAGTCTTACTTTTCTTCACCTCATCTTGCGTTTCATCTTCACGTATTAACTCTAATTCTGTTTTACGTAATAATCGGAAACTATTCATTAAACCAGTAATGAAAAATAATATTAAGAAGAAAATAGATGTAACTAATATAGCTGGTGTGTACACAGATGCGTAATTACCTTTTGCTGAAATCTCCATTCCATTCATTAAAAAATTTCCTGCTACACTAGCAAGTACTATTCCTACTAAAATACCGATAATAATACTGACAATCCCCATACCAAAAGTCTCAATAAATAATAATTGCGCTACTTTTTTCTTTTTCGCTCCAAGCATCATGTACATACCGAGTTCTTTTCTTCTTAATGTAAGTAAAAAAGAATTGGCATATATGATGTAAAAAACTGTAATGAAAGAAAGCAATATTGCACCAACCCAAAAGACGAGCCTAATACTACCAATGAGACTATTATCTTTTGTAAATTCACTATTCATCGCCATCGTTTGGAACATGTAAAAAATACTAATACTAATGACTAGACCAATAAGTAAAACCATATAATCCTTTAACATTTTTTTCATACTATGACGTGATAATTTGAATAACATAGTCTCGCCCCCCTTACTTCAACTCAGTTGCTGAGCCCATTTGGGCAAGCACTCCTAAAATATCTTGATAGAAATTTTCTCGTGTTCCTTGACGTTTTAACTCTTTATAAAGAAGTCCATCCTGTATAAATAAAATACGTTCACAATAGCTCGCACTAAATGCATCGTGTGTTACCATCAAAATACTTACATTGTGATTTTCATGTAAATCTTGCATCGCTTCTAATAAACTTTTTGCATTTTTACTATCAAGTGCTCCTGTCGGTTCATCTGCTAATACGATTGCCGGATTATGTACTAAAGCTCGTGCTGCCGCTGTTCTTTGTTTTTGTCCACCAGAAACAGCAGTCGGATATTTAGTTAAAATTTCAGTAATCCCTAATTTCGTCGCAACCCCATTTACTTTTCCAGTAATCTCACTTGATGGTACGCCTTGCAAGGAAAGTGGTAAAGCGATATTTTCATAAATTGATAAATTTTCTAGTAGATTAAAATCTTGAAAAATAAATCCTAATTTTTGAGAACGAAAATCTGATAATGCATTCCCTTTCATAGAAGTAATATTTGTGCCAGCTATTGTTACACTACCACCTGTCGCTTGATCAAGTGTACTGATCACATTTAGTAATGTCGTTTTACCGGATCCAGATGGACCCATAATCCCTACAAACTCTCCTTCTTTAATACTTAATGAAACACCCCTTAATGCTTTTGACTGATTCTCATTTCTTTTTCCATACGTTTTTTCTACACTTTCTACAGTAACTACATTTGTTGACATCTCTTTCACTCCATCCCTTTTGTATAGTATAAATTCCCCATATATTTCTTATATTTTTCTCATAAAAATTCTTAAGAATTTTTAAATTTTCCAAATGCAGATTGAGATACATAAGAAATACAAACGATTTCTCTGCTTAATATTCTCACTTTTCTAAAATCCTTTCATTCGATTTCCCTTACATTTACCTTACATTTTTGTAAGGTTAAAAAAACAAACCACTTCATAAGAGCATTTCTTTGGAATGAGAAATGCTTTTTATTGTTATCAAAATTCAAAAGATATTTCAATAACAATAATAATTAAATAAAAAACAATACATTTTTATTGCAAAACGATAAAAAACATGATAAAATCATGTTGTTATTACATAAGTGAGGTGCTTTTTATGAAACAAGTTACGACACTCTTTTTAAAGCTAGCTATTACTTTTATAGGATTCCCAGTTCTTGCATTGTGCATATTTTTGGTGCCTAAGATTGGGAATTTTGCTGGAGAATTGTATCCAGATATTGCTTATATGAAATCTCTCGTTTTAATTGATATGTACGCGGCAGTGATACCTTTTTACTTTGCTCTGTATCAAGCTTTTAAACTTTTAAGCTATATTGATAAGAACCAAGCGTTCTCGGAATTATCGGTAAAGGCTTTAAAGAATATAAAATACTGTGCCATCACGATCAGTACCTTGTACTTGCTAGGTATGCCACTCTACTATCTCATGGCAAAAAAAATTGATCCTCCAAGTTTCATACCAATCGGATTGACCATCATTTTCGCCTCTATGGTGATCGCCGTTTTTGCTGCTGTTCTCCAAAGGCTTTTACAAGAAGCTATTAATATAAAATCAGAAAATGATTTAACGGTCTGAGGTGGAGAATATGGCAATTATTATTAATATTGATGTGATGTTAGCAAAACGAAAAATGAGCGTAACGGAGCTTTCGGAGAGGGTTGGGATTACGATGGCGAATCTTTCCATTCTGAAAAATGGGAAAGCAAAAGCGGTTCGTTTTTCAACATTGGAAGCGATATGTAAGACTTTAGATTGTCAACCAGTTGATATTTTGGAGTACAAAAGCGACGAATTCACTCAATAAATACAGACAACAACTTTCTTCAACCAATGGGATTAAATAGTGAAATTAAAATGAAGGGATAGCAATTAAGCTATCCCTTCTCTGCGTTTGTTATTGTTATTTAATATATCTTTAATTACTTTAAATTCAGTATTACATATTAATGGTGTGTTTTATTATCAATCTCTATTTCCTATTTTTAATTTCCTCTTTCATACTTTCCACAAACGCATCTAGTTCAAGAACTTCTGACTTCTCTTCACCATATTTCCGTACATTTACAGCTTCGCTTTCCATTTCCTTATCACCAACAACAAGAACATACGGTACTTTTTGCATTTGCGCTTCTCTTATTTTATATCCTAACTTTTCATCTCGCATATCTCGTTCAACCCGAATTCCAGCTTGTGCTAATTTGTCTGCAACCTCATCTGCGTATTGTACATGCACTGCATTTGAAACTGGAATTACTTTCACTTGAACTGGTGCTACCCATGCCGGGAACGCGCCTCCAAAGTGCTCAATTAATATCGCTAAGAATCGGTCTAACGAGCCTAAAACTGCCCTGTGAATGACAACTGGTCTTCTCTTTTCATTCTTCTCATCTATATAATTTAAATCGAATTTCTCTGGCATTTGGAAATCGAGCTGGATTGTTCCGCACTGATGACTTCTATTTAAAGCATCTTTAATATGGAAATCAATTTTCGGTCCATAAAATGCGCCGTCACCTTCATTTAGTCTATATTTATAATTTAATGAATGTAATACATTTTCTAATGCCGCTTCTGCTTGCTCCCACAATTTATCATCACCCATTGAATCTTCTGGACGAGTAGAAAGCTCTACTTCATACTGGAATCCAAAAGTTTTATATACGTAATCAATTTGCGCCATTACTGATTTAATTTCATCTTCAATTTGTTCTGGAGTTACAAATAAATGAGCATCATCTTGGCAGAAAGTACGAACTCTTAATAATCCGTTTAAAGCGCCACTAAATTCATGTCGATGCACTTGACCGAACTCACACATACGAATCGGTAATTCACGATAAGAATGTAATTTATTTTTAAACATAAGCATATGGCCTGGGCAATTCATCGGTTTTAACGCAAAACTTTTATGATCTACTTCTGAGAAATACATATTGTCTTTGTAATGTCCCCAGTGTCCTGATTTCTCCCATAATTCTTGATTCATCATAAATGGAGTACGCACTTCTTGATAATTGTACTCATTTTGAATTTCTCTTAAAAATGCTTCTAATTCATTGCGAATAATCTGTCCTTTTGGCAAGTAAAAGGGCATTCCCGGAGCCTCTTCCGAAAACATAAACAATTCAAGTTCACTACCTAATTTCCGATGATTTCTCTTCGCAGCCTCTTCAACAAAATGCAAATAATTTTCTAATTCTTTTTGTGAAGCAAATGCAACGCCATATATACGCTGAAGCACTTGATTGTTACTATCGCCTCGCCAATATGCACCAGAAACATGAGTTAATTGAAATGCTTTCAAATAACCAGTAGATGGCAAATGTGGTCCTCTACATAAATCTACAAATTCACCTTGTTTATAAAGTGTTACACTCTCCCCATTAGGAATTGCTTCTAAAAGCTCTAATTTCAAACTATCATTCATTTCTTGAAACAGTTTTTTTGCTTCTTCTCGAGAGATTTCAACTCGTTCTATCTTTACATTTTCATTTATAATATTTTTCATTTCTTTTTCGATTTTCGGTAAATCTTCTACGTTTACACTACTTGGAAGATCCATGTCATAATAAAATCCATTTTCAATGACTGGCCCTACACCAAGGTTTACATCACCATAAATTCTTTTTACAGCTTGCGCTAATATATGTGCCGCAGAGTGTCTTGCAATTTTTACCCCTTCATCTGAATCCATAGTAATGATTTCAACTTTCGCACTTTCTTCAATGTTTCGTCGTAAATCAAAAGACTTATCATTAACTTTTCCTGCGACTGCTTTCTTTTTCAAGCTACTACTAATTGCCCCAGCAATTTCTTCTAAAGTAATGCCTTTCACAAATTCTTTAACGCTACCATCTGGAAATTTAATTTCGATCATCTGTTTTTTCATTTTTCATCTCTCCATTTCATAATAAAAAGCACACTCATCCCTAAAATAGGGACGAGTGTGCTTTTACCCGTGGTTCCACCCAGATTCCCATCGCAAATATACAATGGCTTCTTTTACGGTAACGTCGTTTACACGGCACTAGATACTTGATTTCCCCAGTGCAGCTCTAAGGTGGTAAGTTATTTTACTGCGTTAGGAAGTTCTCAGCTTTTCTTCCTTCTCTGTATAACCGTTTAAAATAACTCGTGTCCTTTTCTTCGCTTATTATGAAATAAAATATAAAAAAGCATATTCATCCCTAGTAAATAGGGACGAATATGCTTATATTCGTGGTTCCACCCAGATTCCCATCACAAAAAACATAATGGCTTCTTTTGCGATAACGTCGCTTACACGGCACTAGATACTTGATTTCCCCAGTGCAGCTCTAAGGTGGTAAGTTATTTTACTGCGTTAGGAAGTTCTCAGCTTTCCTTCCTTCTCTGTATAACCGTTTAAAATAACTCGTGTCCTTTTCTTTGCTTTTGTAACAATTACATTTATTGTTATTTAATATATCCTATTCATTTTATTTTTACAAGTGTTAAAAATATATTTTTTATTCAAAAAAAAGAAACCAAAAACATTTTTTGGTCTCCCCTTCTCTTTTTTACCAATCTTGTGGTTCGTAATTTAAGTCTGAAAATAGGCGTTTCTTCTCTTTTTTCGATAAATCTCTCCACTGTCCGACTGGTAAATTATTCAACTCAATATTCATAATTCTCGTACGTTTTAACGTGTATACTTGATAACCCAAAGCTTCACACATACGGCGAATTTGACGATTTAGCCCCTGTGTTAAAATAATTTGGAACTCATATTTTGATAACTGTGTTACTTCACAAGGAAGTGTTTTTGTATCTAAAATTTTAACACCTGCTGCCATTTTCTCTAAAAACTCCGGTGTAATCGGCTTATCTACTGAAACGATATATTCTTTCTCATGTTTGTTTTCAGCACGTAAAATCTCATTAACGATATCGCCATCATTCGTTAACAAAATTAAACCGTCTGAGTCTTTGTCGAGACGTCCGATGTGATTAATTCGTAAAGGATGATTCACTAAATCGATAATGTTACCTTTTACGGCTTTTTCACTTGTACATGTAATACCTACTGGTTTATTTAAAGCGATATACACATGGTCTCGAGCAATACGAAGTTGCTCTCCATTTACTCGTACGTCATCACCTGGATTTACTTGGTCACCAATTTTTGCAACCTTACCGTTAATAATTACTTTTCTCTCGTTAATTAACTTATCTGCTCCACGTCGAGACGCTTTTCCAGCTTCACTAATAAATTTATTGATACGCAAGTTAGGCACATCCTTTTCATAAAAAATTTCAAGCTCACACTGCTTCTACCGTACAATACAAAAGGGTAAGCCTCCTATTATAACTTAAATATATTAACATGAAAGGGTATATGACGTCTTCACTTAATTACATGTTTACACGAAAATAATTGGTCCTCTTTTCCTTTTCACCTCAAACTGTTTAGCAGTCAATAGATCAACCCTTGAATATAACATCATTTATTTACTTTTTTCATAGATAATATACCGATATAAGTTTGATTAATCATGCCTAAATAACTCACAATATGTGAAAAATAAAAAAGAACCCTTTTGAAAATAATCAAAATGGATCCTTCTTCAACTAAACGAATACTAGTTTTTATACAAAAGTGTTCAATAATTATAATCTTTGATAGAAAACATCGTTCAACAAACAAAATAATCTCGAACTCCCCTAATTTTTTACGCTTCACTATTTTCTTCACATACTCCAAAAAGAAGCCCTTGATTATCTATACAATAAGCAAAGTAACCCATATTAGGAATAGCAGTTTTAGGTACAACTACTTGTCCACCATTTTCAATAACTTTATTTATGTACTCATCTACTGAAGGTACTTCAATCGAATTAGTTGTCCTAGTAGCACCATCAGGTGATTTCATTAATCCACCATCGATACCAGGTCTATCACTCTCACCTGTAATTATGAACCAATAGTCATGTGGCCCAGGCATTTTTTCAAACTTCCATCCAAAACTATTTGTATAAAATTGAATAGCTTCTTCAGGGTTTGGGACTTGCAATTCAAATCTTAAAACTCTACTCATTTAAATATCTCCCCTCTTATTCTTGTACAAAGTAATTATACAAGAACTAATGTTCTGTATCAAATTTTTCGAAACTAGCTACTTTAATAAGTTCTAACTTTATTTAGAAGCGGCAACAGACCATTCTTCCTTCCGAATAACTCTCTTCCCATTTATATTTTCAACATACTCATTTACATTTGCTAACTGATATAACTCTGGGAAAATTTCTTTCATATAGAGTTCATGTGCTATTTCATCTTGCCAATACGTTAATACTATGTAACGATTTTCAGTCTTTAAAGACTTCCCAACAACTCCACCTAACATTCCTTTTGCATTTTCCATTCCTTTATTCCAAATTGTTTCTTGCGTATGTAAAAAATCCTTTTCTTTACCTTCTTTCACATCGCAAATTGCAACTCTTACAAATGACCCTTGTGCAGTTACGTCTTTCAAAGGAGTTTCTGTTATATCATACAACGTTTGAAACATTTCAATATTACAGGAAGTATATGTGCCTTCTTGATTACTATTTAAAAAAATTGTATCATGAGCATCATTCATGAATGATTGATATGCATTTCTATCCTTCCATAAAGTATACACACACGCTTCAGCTTCATTCCACCCACCAAATTGTCCATAGAATCCGTCTAAATACTGTAAATCACGCCATTTTTCTTGTGCATCAGAAAACAATTCCCTTTTCTCTTCTTCCACCTTACAAAATATTGTTTTTAATAGCATTTCTAATCCCCCTTATGATACGGTTCATTTCCCACTTGCAATACTTTCTATTTTTCCACCAACGCAAACATTAATTTTACTCTCAATCACCTCTGCTTCTATATGTATTAGAGAATGGCGATTTATCTCATCCTCTTGTCCAACATGCATATTTATCTTTTCCGTTCCAAGATAACGATATTTTATAAGATACGCCGCTAAACATCCATTTGAGCTTCCTGTCGCCACATCCTCTGTGATTCCATAATAATCTGCAAAATCACGGACATTAAGATCATTGATTTCCTAAATGTAAAAATCCCAATATCTCTCCTCTCTTCTATTCTTCAATACAATCTGTTTACATAATGAAATTATAGTTTATTAAATTTGTATATTTTTCAAAGAATCCTCTACTTTTTCTATCAACCAATCACCAAACGTATCTAAAAATGATAAGATTTCTTCTATATCTTTTATCGGTTCAATTACATATTGTAGTGCTTTCCTCATATTTTTTTCTTGTTCGGGAAAATGCTTACTAAATAACTCATATGCTGGATATAGGTCCCTGGAATACAGCCCTTCTCTATCAATTGTTAATGCTAGACCTGCCCTGACTACAATCTTCATGATCCAACGACAACAATCCTCTATATCATCTACGTCCTTATTATGAATTAACTCTTCGTGTGTTTGTTCAATTTGTTTCCGCAAATGAATGAGATGTTCATACACTATCTCCTGACTTACTTTATATTTAGGTAAATATAATTTTACGTCTTCACCTAATATACATACACTATGTGTCTGAATCATAAATCCTATAAAAGAAAAATCCTCTGAGTTTATTACTTCTTTTTCACTATAAAAACTTAACTCCACTCCTGATATACAATTAAACTGCTGTGTAATTTGGACTTCTAGCTCCTTTCTCCAGCTTAAGTCAATTACTTGAGGATTCTTTCGAACTAATATAATCATATCTACATCTGCAACTCCTTCTATCCCAATCCCTCTTGGAATAGAACCCCTTATATAAACACTGTGCAAATCATCCCGCAAAAATTGACAACAAGTATCCTTTATTTCTTGTATTACCTCCAAAAACACAGGCTGAATTTTATTAAAATGTGCATCGTTTATAATAAATCCTTCATCATCCACAGGACAAAAACGCCCTATTTTTTTTATTCTTGGCAATTTATCAACTCATTTCCCTATAAAATATTGGTTTATTCCACACATACAACAATTATAATTCAAATAATTCAGAATTGAAAATTTGAAAGTAAGACATAAATAATCCTACATTGTTACGTCCTATCTCTTTTATCACCATTCATTTTTCGAATATATAATAAGTAATCTCTCCTGAGATCATAAAATAGAAGATAAATTAGGAATACCAAAAAAATAAGTTTATTTACTATTTCAAAATAAAAAATGATTGCATTTCATTAATTGTATATCTATAATGTTTTTATTGATTCTATACAGAATCAATGCGTTTAAGTTTTTAATTTTATAATTCGGATGAACCATTCAGGAGAAGGTCTATTGATCTACCGATGGGGCAAAAAGTTGCTGAACCAACTTTGAAACTCTCAGGTCTTGTTTACAAGTAGAACTGCATGGGGACGAATCTCTGGAGAGACTCCCTCTCGCTTAATATAGCGCGGAGGAAAACGAGCACCGAAGGAGCAAATCCGCTAATCTAGCGGATAATCTCTCAGGTAAAAGGACAGAGACAAGCGAAAGAAAATGCCGATTTGTATCGGTTTATTTTTCTATCCCTTGTTTCTCCAGAGACCATTTCATTTCCTTGAAGTGGTTTTTATTTTTTCTAAAAAAGGAGAATACAGATGGAGACAGTAAGTAAAGTATTAGAACAAATTAATCAGTATGTGTGGGGGTTACCAACTTTGTTGCTACTCGTTGGAACTGGTATCATTCTCACAGTGCGCTTAAAAGGTTTACAGTTTAGTAAACTAATATACGCTCACAAGCTAGCTTTTAAAAAATCAGAGGATACATCATCTTCTGGAGATATTAGTCACTTCCAAGCACTGATGACAGCTATGGCTGCAACGATTGGTATGGGAAATATAGCAGGTGTCGCAACTGCTGTGACAATCGGTGGACCCGGCGCAATCTTTTGGATGTGGATTACTGCTTTATTTGGAATGGCAACAAAGTATGCCGAAGCAATTCTTGCGGTGAAATACCGTGTTAGTAATGAAAATGGTGAATACTCCGGTGGACCAATGTATTATTTAGAACGTGGTTTAGGGAAAAAATGGCTGGCTGTTTTATTCGCTATATTCGGCACAGCTGCTTCTTTCGGTATCGGTAATATGGTTCAATCTAATTCAGTTGCAGAGGCAATGCGAATCAATTTTTCTTTCCCTCCTGCATTAACTGGTATACTCATGTCATTCTTAATCGCTATCGTTATTTTGGGCGGTGTAAAAAAGATTGGTAGAGTTACTGGATATATCGTTCCTATTAAAGCATTCTTTTATATAATCGCTGGCCTTATTATTATTTTCTATCACTTTGATCAAATTCCAGAAGCATTTTCACTTATTTTTTCTGGTGCATTTCAAGGTACTGCAGCTGCTGGTGGTTTTATCGGAGCAACAGTTGCATCTGCAATTCAAATAGGAATGGCACGTGGTGTATTTGCTAACGAGGCTGGTTTAGGAAGTGCTCCTATTGCTGCGGCTGCTGCCAAAACAGATTCACCTGCAAAACAAGCTTTAGTTTCTATGACTGGTACTTTTCTAGATACATTTATTGTATGTACAATTACGGGGCTAGTATTAATTACTACAGGCGCATGGAAATCAGGTAAAACTGGTGTTGAAGCTACAACATTAGCATTCCAATCCGTATTCGGTACTGCTGGTAGTATGATTCTCGGTATCGCCATTATATTATTCGCCTACTCTACTATTTTAGGTTGGTCGTATTACGGAGAGAAGTGTGTAGCTTATTTATTCGGACAAGGTGCTGTACGATATTATAAAGCAATCTTTATCGTTATGATTGCAATAGGTGCTAATTTAAAGCTAGGTGTCGTATGGACATTTGCCGATATTGCAAATGGACTTATGGCGATTCCAAACTTAATTGGTCTAATCGGATTAAGTGGTATTGTTGTCGCTGAAACGAATCGCTTTTTACAAGCAGAGAAATTGAAAGAAAGTCATAAAAAACAGGCAAGTTAATCACTAAAAAAAGGAATGGTTCATTTATAATAAGCCATTCCTTTTTTCTCTATTTCAATTCCTTTCCCTCCTGAACCATATGTAAATAAAGTACAAAATCCATCATTGTAGATGAATAACCAAGTTGACGGATCATTGCTGTTATATTCCCTCTATGATATGTACCATGATTTACGACGTGTTGCACTAACTCTAAAATGGAAGTGTCTAATGCACCTGCATATGGGTTCTCAATAACAAATACAGTATTTACGTCTTGTATTCTACTTAAAAATTCTTTATATTGATTTGCCATGTTTTCAAACATTTTTTCTAATTCATGTAACGATTTAGTTTCGATTTGTTTTCGTAATTTTTCTCGGTCTTGTATTACTTCACCCATACTTTTACCATGCAATATGTGTAACCACACTTGATCTGTAATATAAATATGTACAAAAGTATCCTTAATTGATGGGAATACACTCTGTATCTGTTCATTAAAAATTGTCTCATAGTTTGGTAACTCTTTTAGTCGGTTGAATAATCGTGTATTAGCCCAAGCATGGTAATCAAACTGTTTTAACATGTAATCTTTCAATCTAAATCGCCTCCTTATTGTATGAAACGAATGTTTTGCTTCTTCATTTCCGATTCTCTATCAGCTTTTACAATCCCTTTTTCTTTAACTTCATGTTTATTTATAGTTTTATATTTTACATACGTATGAAATTCCGCTTTAAATGGAAACGATGTTATTTGAATTGTTTCTTCATCCACCCATTCAGCTTGAATAGGCTTCTCCCCCTTACTATTAAACATTTCTGTTCCTTCAAAACCCTCTTTAAATAAATCAATTTCATCTTTCTTTTTTACACCAGGTTTATTCATACATACATATAAGGAAAGTTCATCACAAAACTTTAATAATCTATAATGTTTATCAAACATCGCATATTGTTCTTTTGTTAACGTTTTCAAAATTCTTTTTTGTCGTTCCAATTCATTTTTATAAAAAGACATCATCTCTTCATCTTCCTCATTTAATGAAAATGATAAAAAGTGCTTACTACAAAGTAGCGCCCCGTATGGATTTGACTCTTCAACTGCATTCAAACCAATCGTATAAAAAACAAAGCGTAATGAACTTGGACAATCCATAAATGTATATGGAATATTTTTAGCATCATTCAAAATTGGTACTTTATCAAGCTCTATCCATCCTCTATCATGCTCATATATAGCATCAATTGTCTCTTTTAAGTATATTTTATCTTCAAAAAAATCTTCTATTATATGTCTTGCAATTTCACCAGCTAAAAAACCATGATCATGTTGACGAATTAATATACTTTCTTTCTCATTCTTTTCACGAAAAATCATCCGTATATTCCCCCTCATCCTCATATTACAGCTTGTTGTATGCATCAATTCTTAATTAATCCCTAAATATTAGCAGGGATTCAGTTTCTTTCAACGAAATTAACATAAATATACAGCATTCTTTCTAATCACAAAGTTAGCTTTATCTTTACTAACCATTATACTAAAACATTCATTCTAAAAAATTTTTTATGAGGTGAAAACATGAACAAAACAGAATTAGTTAAAAATGTAGCACAATCAGCTGATATTTCTCAAAAGGATGCTTCTGCAGCTGTACAATCCGTATTTGACACAATTGCTAATGCATTACAATCTGGCGATAAAGTGCAACTAATCGGCTTTGGAACTTTTGAAGTGCGTGAAAGATCTGCTCGTACAGGGCGTAATCCGCAAACTGGAGAAGAAATTCAGATTGCTGCTGGTAAAGTTCCAGCATTTAAAGCAGGAAAAGAATTAAAAGAAGCTGTTAAATAAACAAGAAACCAGCCATTTTATAGGCTGGTTTCTTGTTTATTGTTTATTTCTTATTTAAGCAGTTCCTTTATATTCTCTGCATGATACACTTCACAAATATAAAATACACATTTGCAGTTACTTACAATTTGATATTTTCTAGTTGGATAAACATTCGCCGCAACAGAACATCCATCAAACAATTCGATAATATTTCCAGATGGCTGATATCCTTCATATAATACGTTTCTTCTTACTTCCATCTTTTCTATAAGGTTTTCAACAGGAATATTTCCACTCTCTAATTCACTCTTTATTGTATCCGGTAAAAACGAAGTGTCTGCAAAAATTAGATTTTCAGATAACACCTTACCTTTATAACTAACATTAGATACGCGATAAAGAAATGTTCCGTTTTTATCAAAGAAATTCTTTGCTTCTTTCGGAATGTATTGTCTATCGAGCGCTTCCTGTTCAAGTACATCAAACTGAACTGTATCTTTTACAAGTTTTTCTAAAGCTAGAATAGATGACGTATTTCTAGAAAACAACATATCTTTAATTGCCTGTACATTATAAGTTAATTCAGTTTTTCTATTTTCCGCTACTAACATGAGGAACACCTCTTCTATAAGAAATTTTATTAAAAATTAACGATGATTTAATAGCAATCCCGCGTCTAACTGCGTAATTTCAGTTACTTCTTTACTAAATATTGCAATGGAAGCCATATAATCTAAACTAGGTCTTACATCTTCCATCATTGTATTTTCTGCTAACTCTTGTCTATCTTTAAAAATCAACAATTTTGGAGGGTCATTTGGAGCTGATACTGTAATTTCTACTGGTGGAATCAATAGTCCTTCACCTGTCGCTTTCAGCACTGCTTCTTTTCGAGTCCAATATGTTAAAAACCCTTCTAGTCGCTGCTCATCAGGTAATTTCATAACTTGTGCTATTTCAATGTCTGTTAATACGCCCTCTGCCATTTTCATAACATCTATATTTGGATTCATTTGCTCAACATCAACACCCACAGGTGCAGATTTAGTAAATGCCACAACAACCCACTCACCCGAATGTGAGACTGATATTTGCGGCATCCCTTCTGGTAACTGTGGTCTGCCATGTTGTAATTTACATACTGGGCACATTCGATCAATTGGCACTTGAACTGGCGACATAGAAAGTACCTTTCCAAGTACTAATCTACTAATTACACAACCTATTATAAAACGCGCACGGTCTGCCGAATGATGATATGAATTTGCTTTCTCTCGCTCTACATCATTTAGTAAATTGTAATGCCATGATTGTAAATCTGAAATTCTTGCCCACCATATTTGACAACTATTCTCATTAAGGGTTGGTACAGAATCTACAACTTTACTCTCTATCATGTAAACTCTCTCCTTTTAAATGCCAATATTACTTTATTTTAAAAGAGTATTAGCATGCTGCAACTCATTCATTTACAACTTCTTTCTCTTTTTGTAATACAGATAACGGCTTTTTATTCTTCTTTGACATTACCTCTTTATCGGAAATACGTAAAGAAAATAGTAATGCTATGAGTAAAAATATTGCTGATCCAATTAATGCTGCTTGATATGGTAAAAAATCTGACTGTGCATTATTCTGTACGTTATTACTTCCAAAACCAGATAGTATACTAGCTAAAACAGCAACTCCTATTGCAGATCCTAATCGGTTTTGCACATTGAATATAGTAGTTGCTCTCCCCATAGAAGGTGGTGCAATATTGTTAAAAGCAGAAAATTGAACCGCACCGACAGATTGACCTAAGAAAATACCAATGCCAAACAATAGTGCCCGAATTTGCCATGGATTCGTATCATGATTTACAAAACTTAATAAAATAAAGATAACCGCCGTACTTACTAATCCAATAGAGATTACCTTTCGAGCTCCTAAATTCTTATATGACCATGGTACAATCTGCGAAGAAATCATTAATCCAATCGCCTCTGGGAATGTAGTAAGACCCGATTCCAGCGCGGAAACTCCTATTACATTTTGATACATAAGCGGAAAAATAAATAACATTCCTAGTAAACCAGCTGATGAAAACAACGAAATAAGACTCATTTTTCTAAAGACCGGTTCTTTTAATAAGTGTAAATCTAACATCGGTTGCTTTACTTTAAGTTCTACAATAATAAACAATGTAAGTAATACAATCCCAGCTATCCCAATACTAATTATTTCTGGAGAAACCCAACCTTTTGACGGGCCTTGACTGAGTGCATAGATGAGCATCGCAAAACCTGGTGCTGAAAGAACAAAACCGAGAGAATCAAAACGACCAGCCGATTTTTCAATATGCTCTGCTAAAAATAGAAGTCCAAATAGCAACGCAATGATACCAAACGGCAGATTAATATAAAATGCCCAGCGCCAAGACATTTGATCTACAAAGAAACCACCAATAATTGGTCCGATCGCTGGTGCTACAGCAATTGGAAGTACAATAAATCGAGAAATTTTTGGTCTTTCCTCTGGTGAAAATGTTCGGAATAACATCGCCATCCCGACTGGTGTTAAAAGTCCGCCACCAGCACCTTGAATGATACGAAAAATGTTTAATGAAGTAATATCATTAGCAATTCCACATAGTGCAGATGCAATTGTAAAAACGAAAAGGGCAGTTAAAAATACTTTTTTCGTACCAAAGCGATCTCCTAACCAACCAGAAATCGGAAGGAAAATAGCTAAGCTAACTAAATACCCAACATTTACAGTCCCCATTGCAGATGGGGGCACTTGCAGTTCTTTGCTTATCGTTTGCAGTGCTACATTCACAATCGTTGCATCCATCGCAGCCATAAACATCGCTGTTATATAAACGATGCTTACAACTACTTTTGGATTTATTTTTACTTTCATTATTGTTTTCCTACTAATATTTTTTCGCTAATTTGATTTTTTTTCGGCTCTAAATCATTCCAGTTAACTTCAACGTATTCTAAGCAAACTTGTCTGCTAGCTTCTTCATGTACGACATTCCATCCAATTGGTACATCGAGAAAGGCAGGCCAGAGAGAATACTGGCCCTCCTCATTCATTAATACTTTATATGTGTAATTATCATTTTCAAATGGATTCGTCATACTTTACTTACCCCTTTCTTATTCTGCAAATATTTCGCTAGCACTTGTCCAATTTCTGTAAGTGGGCCTGGCTGACATAAATCTTTATGTCTACAATCAATGTCATGCTGCACGATTTCCCCGTCTAAATAATTTAGCCACGTATTTGGAGAAATAGGATCAAACCAGTCTGGTATAACAGTAGATCTAAAGAATAAAATATCCCCGTTATAAACTTTTGGCACGTATTTCCCTAACAACCCTACTGAATTTACATATGTTTCTTTCAAGTTTAAAATAGTCTCTTCCTCAAGACTTGCTAATGCACTTCCATCTTTGCGAAGTATTGCAACCGCACTTTCCATAGTAAGTGGTTTACCATCCATGTTATCTGGATCATATCCACCTAAAGCAAGTAATGCGATTAACGCTTCTTCTTCAGTAGGTGCTTCCGTATTCGGTAAGAAGTGACCAGGATACGAATCCAGCATAACGAGTAATTCTACTTCTTCCCCTTCATTTTGAAGTTGCGCCGCCATAGCATGAACAACATTTCCTCCAAGCGACCATCCGAGTAAACGATATGGTCCGTGAGGCTGTATTTCACGAACGTGTTTTAAATAATCCGCCGCCATCTCCTCTAAGCTTTTTGGAAGTTCTTCATTTTCAGCGATACCACGTGCTTGTACACCATAGATTGGATAATCTGTTCCTAAAGATTTCATAAGTCCTGCATAGCACCAACTTAATCCACCTGCTGGATGTACACAAAATAGTGGTAATTGATCTCCGCTTGCTCGTAATGGAAGCAACACATCAAGTGCACTTTGACCATTCCCCATTTCAAGTCTTTCAGCAAGCCCTGCAACAGTAGGTGCTGCAAATAAAGTTCCGATATTTAGTTCAACCCCAAGTGCCTCTTTAATACGGCTCATCAGCTGCACTGCAAGAAGTGAATGACCACCAAGATCAAAGAATCCATCATCAATTCCAATTTGAGACACACTTAAAACTTCTGTAAACAAGTCGCATAACATTTCTTCTTGCGGTGTTCTTGGTCCGCGGCTAGAAGATGATGCAATAAATTCTGGAGCTGGCAATGCCTTTCTATCTAATTTACCGTTTGGAGTTAAAGGCAACTCATTTACTACTACAAAAGCGTACGGAACCATGTAATCTGGTAAACTACCTCCTGCATGCTGACGCATTTCATTCGTATCAATCGTTTCATTATTTGATGCGACGATATAAGAAACTAATCGTTTATCCCCTGGTTGATCTTCTCGTACAATAACAGCTACTTGTTCAACTTTAGGATGTTTCATTATTACCGCTTCTATTTCCCCTAATTCAATTCGGAATCCACGAATTTTAATTTGATGATCTGCACGTCCTATATAATCTAACGTCCCATCTTGACGCCAGCGCGCTAGGTCTCCTGTACGATACATTCTTGTGCCTGGCTTACCAAATGGATCTGCGATAAAACGTTCAGCAGTTAATCCTGCTCTTCCTAAATATCCACGAGCCAGTCCTGCACCTGCAACATACATTTCTCCAACTACTCCAGGTGGCATCGGTTGTAAATAGTTATCTAATACGTATACTTTAAGATCCGGTATACTGCACCCGATTAAACTATTTGCTCGTAAAGAGACGATGCTCTCATCTAATTCAATATAACTAACATGTACCGTCGTCTCCGTTATACCGTACATATTAATAAGCTTCGGTGAGTTATGAGGATGACGACTATACCAATCTTCTAATCGACTTAGTTCAAGTGCTTCTCCTCCAAAAACAACATATCGTAAAGATAATTTTTGACCAATCTCTTCATTTTCACGATCGGCTTGCATCAATTGATAGAACGCTGATGGAGTTTGGTTTAAAACAGTCACCTTTTCCTTAACAAGCAGTTGTAAAAATTCTTTCGGCGAGCGACTTACAGTATGTGGTACTACAACTAAACGCCCTCCATATAATAAAGGTCCCCAAATTTCCCAAACCGAGAAATCAAAAGCGTATGAATGGAACATCGTCCACACATCTTCTGCGTCAAATTGGAACCAATGATCAGTTGCTCCTAAAAGTCTTACTACATTTTGATGAGGTATCATAACCCCTTTCGGTCTACCTGTTGAGCCTGACGTATAAATAACGTAAGCAATATGTGAAGGAGATAACGGCTTCATGCGCTCCATTTCATCTATATTGTCTTCACTATATTTCTCAATTTCTTCTATTACGTTCACATCATCAACTAAAACCTTTAGTGCTTCATCACATTCAATTTCCACATCTGAATTTGTTAAAACACATGATGGTTTCGCATCGTGTAGCATAAATGAGATACGATCTGACGGATAATCCGGATCTAACGGAAGGTATCCCGCACCAGCTTTAAGAACAGCAAGTAAGCTTACAACCATATTTAAAGATCTCGGCATCGCTAAAGCAACAAGTTGATCAGGACCGATTCCTTTCGCTATTAACAAACGAGCTATTTTATTCGCTTTTCTATTTAACTCTTCATAAGTTAGCTTTTCATCTTCAAAGACGACAGCAATAGAATTTTGATTTACATGAGCCTGCTTTTCAAATAATTGTGGCAATGTCATTTCAGGTACAATTTGAAAACCACCATTCCACTTTTCTAAAACTGTATTTCGCTCTGCTAAAGTTAATATTTCTAATCTACCAATTGATTGATCCGGATGTTTCTCTGCATCATCTAATAATAGAATGAATCGTTCTATTAGTTTTTGAACCGTTTCACGTTTATATAAATCGGTACTAAACTCTAACAATCCGTGTAAGCCGTTTGGAGTACCATCAACTCCGTTACTCTCGCTAATTTCAAATGTTAAATCAAATTTTGCAGAACCAACACTTTGAATTTCAAGGCTCGCTTCTAAATCCGGTACATTAAACGTTGCTTCTGGCGTATTTTGGAAAGCTAACATAACTTGAAACAGCGGATGGCTATTTCGAGTTCGTACTGGGTTTAACACTTCAACAAGTCGTTCAAATGGAACATCTTGATTTTCATAAGCTGCAAGGTTTACCTGTTTCACTCTATTTAATAATTCTTTAAAACTTGGATCTCCTGATGTATTAGTGCGTAACACTAATGTATTTACAAATAAACCAACTATATCCGTGAGTACATCGTCGTTTCTTCCAGCAATCGGACTACCTAATGGTATATCAGTTCCAGCACCTAATCTTGTAAATAAGGCACTTAGTCCTGCTTGCAACACCATAAACAAACTAACTCCATTTTTACGAGCGAGCTCCACTAACCTACTATGCATACCTTCATCTAAATGAAAATGAATTGTTTCCCCGCGATAACTAGTTTCAATTGGGCGCTGGTAATCTGTAGGTAACTCCATTTGATCTGGTAAACCTTTTAACTCTTCTTTCCAAAAATCTAATTGTGTTGAAATAATACTGTCTGGTTTTGTTTCATCACCTAATAGCTGTTGTTGCCATAGTGAATAATCTGCGTATTGAACTGGAAGGGTTTCTAGTTGAACACTATCACCTTGACATCGTGCTTTATAAGCCGCTGTAAAGTCTCTCGTTAACGGTTGTAATGACCATCCATCTCCTACAATATGATGCAAAAGAATTAGTAAAACATGTTCGTTTTCACTCACTTTAAAAAGTTGCAAACGAACTGCTGGCTCAACATCAAGGTTAAAGCTATATTTTACCGCCTCTGAAAGTACACTTTCTAATTCATCTTTACATGTTTTTGTTATAATCATTTCTAGATTTAAGTCTTCCATATTTAAAATTTCCTGATATGAACTACCTAATACATTAGGGAAAATTGTTCTAAGTGTTTCATGTTTCTTCACTACATCATAAAAGGCACCTTGCAGTGCTTCCTCATTCAATTTTCCAGACATACGAATGACTAACGGAATATTATAAGTAGGACTTGGACCTTCTAAACAATTTAAGAACCATAACCTGCGCTGTGCAAATGAAAGTGGAACTTCATTTGGCCTACTTACTTTCTTAATAGCTGGTCTTGCGCTTTTTGCATGATCCAATTGTTTCGCTAATTCAGCAACAGTTGGTAATTCAAATAGCTTTCCGATTCCTAATTCTACACTTAACGTTTCACGAATTCTTGCCATTAAACGAGATGCAAGAAGCGAATGGCCACCCATTTCAAAGAAATTATCATCTATACTAATTCGTGAAACACCAAGTACCTCAGCAAATAAATCACATAATATTTCTTCTTTCGGATTTCTAGCAACTCTCTCATTGTTCATTCCATTAAAATCAGGAGCAGGTAATTTCTTTCTATCAATCTTACCATTTGGCGTTAATGGTAATTCTTCTAGCACAACAAATGCCGATGGTACCATATAATTCGCTAAACTTTCTGAAACATAAGAACGAATTTCTGAAAGATTAATTGGTTCCTTCTCTTCGGCAACGATATACGCGATGATTCGTTTATCATTTGGGCGATCTTCTCGTACCATTACTACCGCTTGTTGAATATTTTTATGTCGTTGTAATACCGTTTCAATTTCAGCTAATTCAATTCGGAAACCGCGAATTTTAATTTGATGATCTGCGCGACTAATGTACTCTAACACACCATCGTTACGCCATTTCACAAGATCACCTGTGCGATACATACGTGCTCCAGCTTTCCCATAAGGATTTGCAACAAACCGTTCAGCTGTTAACTCAGGTTTTCCTAAATATCCGTTTGCAAGCCCTTCCCCTGCAATATATAATTCGCCTATAACTCCAGGTGGAACTGGTTGTAACCCTGCATCCAATACATATACTTCTGTATTCCAAATTGGCTTTCCAATAGGAGGTATACCACTTTCACTTTCATCAATATTCATGTAAGTAGACCAAATTGTCGTTTCAGTTGGTCCATATAAGTTACTTATAGAGCAACCTAATTCTTTTAATTTATTTGCTAAATGTGCTGGTAGAGCTTCACCACCAACGAGTACGTTTAGCTCTTGTAGCCGCTCTGGATATTCAGTTACTAACGCCTGCCAGAGCGTCGGTGTAGCTTGCATAATTGTCACTCTTTCTTCTTGTAAAAGTGTCGTTAATGCAGAAGGCTCTTGGATTACTTCTTTTTGAGCAATTGTTATACTTGCACCACTAATAAGAGGTAAATATATTTCTAGAGCAGAAATATCAAACGCAAACGTTGTAACCGCTAATAAATGATCGTTTTCATTTAATGAAAACGTATGTTGCATAGCCAATAAGAAGTTACTTAAACCTTTCATAGAAACAATTACACCTTTTGGATTTCCTGTTGATCCTGAAGTGTAAATTGTATACGCTGGATTTAAAAGTGATTCATTATTTTTAAATGATATATTCATATGAGAATATGTTTTTAACGCTATTTTCGTTTCTTCGCTATCTAATATGATTTTTTTAATATCATTTTCTATAACTAAAGTAGATGAAACAGATGAATGTGTTATGATACAAACCGGATTTGCATCATTTACTATATAATTAATTCGCTCGGCTGGGTATTCTGGATCTATCGGTAAATATGCTGCACCTGCCTTTAGAACTGCTAACATACTAACTACCATTTCTATTGATCTCGGAAATACTAAGGCTACAAATTGATTTGCTTGTATTCCTTCTTCTACTAAATAGTTTGCAAGTTCATTTGCTCGTTCATTTAGCTCTTTATACGTAAGTTTTATCCCGTTACAAGTAACTGCTATATTATTTGAATTTTTTTGTACTTGTTTTTCAAATAATATAGGTAGATTAATTAGCTCTTCAGCTCTCTTAGTTTCATTCCATTCCAATAAAACTTTATGATTTTCTTCAGGAAGAGTAATGTTTATTTTTCCAATCGGCTCGTCTTTGTGATCATTATTTATCACTAATTCTAATAGATTCATAAATCTTTCTTTATGCAATGCTAGTTCCGCACCGTTATATACTTCCGGATTCG
Source organism: Bacillus sp. FSL P2-0099 (assembly GCF_038007445.1). Taxonomy (NCBI): domain Bacteria; kingdom Bacillati; phylum Bacillota; class Bacilli; order Caryophanales; family Bacillaceae; genus Bacillus; species Bacillus sp. FSL P2-0099. The sequence goes on along the minus strand of NZ_JBBOXE010000001.1, from coordinate 2,284,593 downwards.
CATCAAAATGAATCATTAGCTCATTTTCATCGAAGCGCTTATATACATTTATCGATAAATCATCGACAGGTCCTGCTGATAAATTATGTGTAATACCACGATTTCCAGCAAAGTTAAGCCCGTAATCAAAAGGCATAACATTCACTAACGGCCCAAACAACCTTTGATTTTCACTTAGTAACTTTAAGTCTCTTCTTAATTCCTCATGACGATATTTATGATGACGACGTACGTCTCGAATTTCTTTAGAAACTTGCTGTATTAATTCTGCAAAAGTTATATTTGGAGTTAACTTTAGACGAAGTGGAACTAAATTCATTACCATGCTAGGTGTATGAATAGATACAGAACCAAGACGCCCCATCATCGGTAAACCTAAAACAATATCATTTGCACCTGTTAATTTATGCATATAAATACTTGTTACAGCTACAACAAATTCGGGCCAACTCGTTAACGAAATATTAATATCTTCTAGTAAAGTTTTCGTACTAGCATTTGATAAATAAGCAGTTTCTCGTAAAAATCCATTTGATGTTCTCGGCGCTCGTTCTGCTAAACTTATAACTTCCGGTTCATCTGCAAACTTTTCTAGCCAAAAAGTACGATTTTCCTGAAATTGTTTAGATTCACGATACTCATTATCTTCTTGTACAATTTTGGCAAGAGAACCAAATGGCTTTTCATTCTTATTTGTTTCTTCTATAAGTGATGTATACTCATTCGCTACCTTTTGGCTAAGAAGTGAAAATCCATAGCCATCCATCACAATGTGATGGATGCGCTGATACCAAAAGAAACGATTATTTTCAACTTGAATAAGTGCTTCAGTAAATAATTTATCTTCTTTTAAATCTATTGGTACAGATAAATCATTTTTCATCCATTCCTTAGCAGCTTCTTCAGGATTTCCCTCTTTACGAACGTCAATAAAATGCATATGAAACGTTGACGATTCCTCAATAACTTGCCATGGGCCAATTTCATTCTCTTCGAAACGAACATGAAGTGCTTCTGCTTCTTTTACCACTTTACGTACAGCTAACTCGAAAATTTCATGATTAATATTTCCGTTTATTTCTATATATTCCCCAGTATTATAAATCGGATTAAGCGGATCTAATTGTTGCGCAAACCACATACCAGACTGCGCAGATGATAACGAATGACGAATCTTTTGACTATTAGGCATTCTTTACTACCCCTTTATTATGTAGTCTATTTGTTACAGCACTTGTGCTGCTTGTGAAGATAGTAAACGGTACCAATCATCAACAGTTGGACGTTCTGCTAAATCTGCAAAAGTGATTTCTTTCCCTTCGCGGCGCCACTTCTCTACTAAACTCATAATTCTGACCGAATCAAGTCCTCTATTTAATAAGTCTTCATCAACTTCAATACTCTCTACTGGCTCACGGAGTAGTTGTGCAACTAGTTCATGTACTTTCTGTAAAGTGATTCCTTCACTGTCATCGCTTTTTACACTTTGTAAATCTTTTAATAGTAAGTTTGTTGATGTCGTTACTGCACATCTATTAGATGCATACTGCAATGCTTGTTTATGATGCTCTAGCGAAAAATCAGCAACTGCATCTGCTACAAAAAATGGCTCTATACCATCCATAAATGCTTCACAAGCTGTTAAAAGACAGCCAATATGCGCATAAATACCGCAAATAATAAGTTGATCTCTTCCCTGCTCATTTAAAATTTCTAATAGATTCGTCTTTTTAAATGCACTATATCTCCATTTGGTTAGGAATATATCATCCTCATCTGGAGTAAGCTCATCGACAATTTTCTTTTTATCTGGTCCAGCAGGAATACCGTCACCCCAAAAGTCTTGTAATAACCCTCGTTGTTCTAACGTTTGTCCACCAGGTTGTGCTGTATAAACAACTGGTATACCAAGTTCCTTGCATCTTTCTCTTATCACCTTAATATTTGAAATTAGTTCTACTTTTGGCGATTCTTTATCGCTATATGCATCAAGAAAATATTCTTGCATGTCATGGATTAGAAGAACCGCACGTTTCGGATCTGGCGTCCAATTCACTTTATTTTTTGGTAGTTCTGATTCAATTGGCATTTTATATACTGAAATAGATGGGATAGCCATCTAATCACTTCCTTCCGATTTTTATTATTGTTTTACTGTAATAAGTTTTTCAGCAATGACTTTACGTAATTCTTTTTTGCTTACTTTTCCAACACCTGTTTGTGGGAATGATTCAATAAATTCAATTCGATCTGGAATCTTATAAGCTGCTATACCACGTTCTCTTAAGAACATTTTTAATTTGTTTGCAGTTAGGACTTGTCCACGAGCGATAACAAAAGCGCAAGTGCGTTCTCCTAAATAATCGTCAGGCATAGATACAATTGCTACATCATGTACTGCATCATGTGCTAATAGATGATTTTCAACTTCTTCCGCAGCAACCTTCTCACCGCCACGATTAATTTGATCTTTATCTCTTCCTTCTACAATGATGTAACCTTGTTCATTTACTTTCACAAGATCTCCTGTACGATAAAATCCATCCTTTGTAAATGATCGTGCATTATGCTCTTCCGCTTTATAATAACCACGAATTGTATATGGCCCTCTTGTTAATAAATTTCCTACTTCACCGGGTTTTACATCGTTATCATTTTCATCAACAACCCTTACTTCATCGAATGTAGACATCGGTCTACCTTGCGTATGAATAATGATTTCTTCTGGATCATCTAGTCTTGTGTAATTTACTAACCCTTCCGCCATACCGAACACTTGCTGTAACGTACATCCGAATGTAGGGCGTATACGCTTCGCAACTTCGGCACTAAATTTCGCACCGCCTACTTGAATAACTTGCAGGCTTGATAAATCGTTATTACGGGAAGATACCGCATCAAGCCAAATCATTGCTAATGGTGGAACGAGCGCTGTAATCGTAACTTTTTCTTTTTCTATAAGAGTAAATGCCTCATCTGGACTACCTCCAGTTGCCAATACTACTTTTCCACCCGCATAGAAAGTTCCAAATGTCCCTGGAGAACTCATCGGGTAATTGTGTGCTACTGGAAGAACTGCCATATAGACACTTTCTGCATTTAAATTACAAATGTCAGCGCTAACACGTAAACTATAAATATAGTCATCATGTGTTCTAGGAATTAATTTAGAAAGGCCTGTCGTCCCTCCTGATAATTGGAGAAACGCAACATCACTTGGCTGAACTTCTGGTAACGGAATCGGATCCATATAAAGATCAGTTATGTTCACGAATTCTTCTTCTTCCCCCACTACGATTACATGTTGTAAAGCGGGAACTTTCTCTTTCACTTCTCTTGCTAGTTTTCGATAATCAAAGCCGAGAGCCTTATCTGAAATAACGTAAGCACTCGCTTCACCAAACTCGCAAAAATAACTAATTTCACTACTGCGATGAGAAGGTAGTGCAAAAACAGGGAGTGCTCCAATGCGAAATAGCGCAAAGCATATTTCGAAAAACTCTATAATATTAGGTAACTGGATTACAACTCGATCTTCTTTCTTTATTCCTAAATTCAGTAAACCTGAAGCTAAGCGATCTACCTTTTTATCAAGTTCACTATACGTTATATGCGTATTACTACTTACAACCGCAATTTGATCCCCATATTTTTCAGCGCGCTCTTTTAACATCGAACCAAATGTTTCTCCAAGCCAACACCCTTCTTCTCGATAGCGATTGGCAAATTCTTTTGGCCATTCCGTATAACCTATTAACATTCTTTCTTCCCCCTATTTTTCATTCAGCGAATTATCTCTTAACCCTAAAGCCTTCAGCATTGTTTGGAACTTAGCTGATGTTTCTGCTAACTCATCTTCTGGCTTTGATTCAGCAACAACTCCAGCACCTGCATATAAGCGAAGTGTATTCTCTTGCACTTCAGCACAACGAATTGTAACAATCCATTCGCCATCTCCATTTAAATCGCTCCACCCTAACATTCCTGTAAAGAATTCACGGTCAAATGGCTCAATTTTTTGAATAGCCTCTCTCGCTTCTTCCATTGGAGTTCCGCAAACTGCTGGCGTTGGATGAAGGGCAATTGCTAGTTCTAAAGAAGACGTATTTGGGTCCTTTAGTTCACCTTTCACTTCCGTAGACAAATGCCACATTGCTTCACTATGAATAACTGAGGGTTTTTCTGGAACATGTAATATATGACAGTAAGGGCGAAGCGCAGCGGCAACCGATTCAACTACTACCGCATGTTCATGTAAATCTTTTGGAGAAGAAAGTAATTCTTCTGCCCTTCTTTTATCTTCTACTGGATCCTCACTTCGTGGTCTTGAGCCAGCCAACGGATTAGAAATTACTTGCATACCATGACGTGAAACAAGTAATTCAGGACTTGCTCCAATTAACGTCTTACTGTACTCGTTTTCATCTTTCGGCAAATTAACAGCAAATGTGTAGCCGTGCTTATTATGTTCCGCTAATTCACGAAGTAGTTTTTGTTGATCAATTTTCTCGGAAGACTTAACATCCAACGATCTAGATAGAACGATTTTCCTTAAATCTCCGTCCTGAATTTTTGCTATTCCTTGCTTCACACCATCCATATAAACTTCAGGAGCTGGAACCGGTGTCATTTCAAATGTCAGTTTCTCATTTCGTTTTATCTCATTTGTTGTCTCTAACTGTAAACGCTCAGTAATTCTACTATGTTCTGGTACGATAAGTTGAACTTCTTTTCTACGATCAAAAGGCAAAGCACCAACAACGATAGGATTCGGATTTCCAGCTTGTTTTGCATTACTTAATACCGCTTGTACAAGTTCTGGAAAGCTTTCAATTTCACGATGTTTTACTGTAGTAAACTCTCCTTCTGCTAATATTGTTCGAGTTGGTGAAGCGAAAAAGAATGAAGATTCTGTCTTATAATCTTCTAAAAGTTTTTCTGACAGTTCCTTTACGGCTGTAAGTTCATTCATAGTACAATAACCTCCTGAATTTTTTATTAAGCTCCTAATGTAGCTCCGCCATCGACACATAAATTGTGCATTGTAATATGACTCGCTTTATCAGAAGCTAAAAACAATACTGCTTCAGCAATTTCTGAAGGTTGTGCAATTTTTTGTAACGGAATACCGAGTCTATATGTATTTTGAGAACCAGCAATTATATTTTCAGCTCCATTCTCATCAGCCCATAGTAATCTTTGCATTTCAGTTTCAGTAGAACCAGGAGAAACTAAGTTGCAGCGAATATTGTATGCTGCAAGCTCTAACCCTAAACACTTCATAAACATTGTCGTTGCGGCTTTTGATGCAGCGTACGCAGCCATTTCCATTCTCGGAGTATTTGCCGCATTTGAACCAACTGTAACAATTGCCCCTGACCTTCTTTGCATCATATGTTTACTTACTGCTCGAGACATATAGAAAACTCCTGTAGAATTTACAGAGAAGGTTTTATTCCAATCTTCATCACTTAAAGAGTGAATTGGTCCCATACGTAATACCCCTGCAACATTTATTAATATATCTATTGGTGCTATATCATTTTCAATACCGTTTACCATATCTTCAACAGCGGTACTATCACTCACATCTAAATGAAATGTTTTCATACGTGTTTCATTTAATTCATTTTCATTTAAGAGTACGTTTAACCCCTCTTCATTTTGATCAACCGCAATAACTGTAGCTCCTCTTTCTAAAAACATTTTGGCAACAACACTGCCTATACCTTGAGCTGCACCTGTTACTAAAACCGTTTTTCCATCAAATTCCCCTAAGTTCATTTCCTCTATCCTTTCATTTGAAAATTGATCTAATTAAACAAATAGTAATAATGATAACGATTATCACTATCAATGTAAAAAATAATACACTTACTAAACTAATTGGTCAAGTGTACTTTTCATCAAAATATTATTCATTGATAATGTTTTTCATTTAATATTCTTACATCGAAATGATAATCTTTCTCAATAAACTTGTCAACCTATTTTTATTTTTCAGATAAAATATTTTAGTACTTCTCAATACAATTACATCTAAAAGCATTAATAAGTACTTACATTAAAAAAATTTAATTCGTACTCCTCTTTTTAAAATTGAAGAAGATAAACTGTAGATACCTTCATTTACAAAGCCTTACCAAAAACTCAAGTATATATTTTCTCAACATTTTTCTGAAAATATCGAGAAAGTATATCTTGCAATTACCGATACATGTCGTGTTTATAATTTAAGATTTAATAAGTATTTCGAATATAATATATCAATTTATGATATTCCAATATATTCCAAACGGATACTTTACTCATTTTTTTGCCTCTAGAAAATTCCACATGTTGTAATTTATAAAAAAGCACCCTATTAAATAGGGTGCTTTTTAGTAAACATAGTGTTAAAGAAGATTTATATACTTACGCTACACTGCGATACTCTTCTTCTTTTTCTTTTTTCTGCTTAGGCACTTGGATTAAAAGTGCGATAATAAATGATACGACACATAATACGCCGATCACCATGAAAGTTGGTTTGAATCCACCTAGAACTGCACCGATAAAGGAACCAGCGAGCGCTCCAAATCCAAATCCTTGATACACAATTCCGTAGTTCTTACTATGGTTTTTCATACCGTAGAAATCACCAACGATAGCTGGGAAAATAGTGATATTTCCACCAAAGCAAAACGCTACACTTGCTACACATACGAAGTAGATACCATAATTTAAATCTACGAAACTTAAAACCAAGACTGAAGCTGCCATAACAACAAATGTACCAGTAACGATTTTTAAACGGCCGATTTTATCTGATAACGGTCCTAAAATAATACGACCTAATGTATTGAAGATTGCAACCATAGCCACCGCATTAGCTGCTGTCGCTGCGCTAAGCCCTACAAGTTGAACACCAATGTCTTTTACCATACCAATTAAGTATAAGCCACTCATACATGATGTAAATAACATAATAAATAATAAGTATACTTGTTTTGTGCCTAACATTTCTTTCGTTGTATATTCCTGAGTTTTTGTTTCATGAACTGCTCCTTGATCTGCAGCTTGATGGATTAAACAAGCGCCAAGGACAATCATAGCTGTAACAATTAAACCCCAGTATATAAACGCTTGTGATACACCAACTGATTCAATTAACTGTGCGTTAATATATTTAAAAATTAAGCTACCCGAACCATATGCAGAGACAGAAATACCAGCAATTAAACCTTTACGCTTTGGAAACCACTTTATTAAATTGGATAATGAAGTGATATATGCTGTACCATCTGCATAACCTACAACAACCCCTGCTAGTACATAAAGCAATATTAATGAGGAAGCTTGTGAACTAAGTATTAATCCTAGTCCTAATGCTAGTCCAGCTATCATAATAAGTTTACGAAGTCCCCATTTTTCTTGCAATTTACTCGCAAACAAAGTTGAAAACGCTAAAGACAGGCTAGTAATTGAGAATGTTATAGCAACAGCGTTAAGACTCCAACCGTATTTACTCACTAAGGGCTGATTGAATAAACTCCATGTATATATCGTACCAAGCCCCATTTGCACTATGACTGTTCCAAGGACAACAAGCCATGGATTAACCGATGATTTTTTCATACCATCTCTCCTCCTCTTTCTATTTCAATGCTATTCGCTAAATATGCTTTTTTTATTTTTATTTTCGCCACCTCATTCGACTTAACAACTTCATTGTATAGGATGTTCTCACTTATGTAAGCACTTACAAGACGGAGCGTCAAAAATATAGAATCAGTTACAGAAAACGAAGGGTGAAATACAAAAAACTACTTGTTAAATACGTAGTAGTTTTTATAATGTTTTACATCAATACGACTTATGTGTGTTTTCATATCCTCTTTTATACAAAGTTATGCGCCCTGTTACACCATGGCTGGACTTCAAAATTTTGATTATCCTATATAAACAAAAAACACCATATTCTTTTTAACTCCCCAGCTTTATAACATGTTGCGTCTATATTTCTTAATACAAATCATTTAATAGTCTTGTAATCTGGCTTCTCATTACAATGCTTGTAATCAAAAATTCCATCTTTTATACATTTTAACTTCCATATATCTTGTTTTTAACGAAACATACAGAATTACAACGTTTTTTTACAATTTTATACATAAAAATAGAAAATATATAATTCATTTACATAATGTTGCACTTTAATTTTTATTAAACAACAAATATTTTATTGATAAATAAAACTAAACATTCACTAATATATCTATACGTGGTTTAATATATATAATAAACAAACATTTCTGACTTTTATAAGGAGGTACTATGAAAGCAAACGTAGGCGATACTATACTATTTCAACGAAATAACTTAAAGATCACAGCATCTGTACTAAAACTATACACTGAATCGGTCTTAGTTGAAGTCACAGATGTAAGCGGTGGTACTTTTGAATTTGACCGAACAATTGTAAATCATAAAAACTATAAAATTTTAAATGCAAATAAATAAAACAATACAATACAAAATAGCCCCTGCTTAACAGCGGAGGCTATTTTGTATAATAACAATTCATTAATTTACATATCCTAAAACACTAACAATCTTGCTTGCTTTTAAATTATTAATATAATAATAAATTTCTAACCCTCTTCTCTCAGCTCTTAGCACTTTACCTTTCATTTTTGATAAATGCTGCGAAACAGTCGATTGAGGAATATTCAATATTTCTGTTAATTGTGTTACATTACAAGTTTTGCGTGCACTTAATTCATTTACAATTTGTAATCGTATTGGATGCGCCATTATTTTTAAAATATCCACATCTTCTTCAGTTACTAAACTTTTTTTTATCTCGCTCGTATATGTTGTCATAAGACATTCCCCTTTTATTTGAATTCCTTTTTATTAAAATCTGCTTCTAAATAAAATATTATCTCTAATATACAATTAAGACCCTTATATAGAAATAATAGGATTTTGATTATTTAAAAACAGCAATACTATACAATTTCATCTATTTGGTACATATACATAATACAATTTCAATTTGTGCTCTATGTGAAGTTAGCATAAATTTATAATGAAGATTTTTCAAACAATTCACATCTAACTATATACTTCCTCATAATACTATCCAGTGATTTTAACATATTTTAGGCATTTGTATATACTATTGCAAAACACATTCTTATTGAGGGGGAATTTATATGCCAACACCGTTACAAGAACAAGTTGAAGAAGCTCGTGAAACGTATGTCAGTCGTATTATTTTAGTTGGTGGTTCAGCTTTATTTTTAACAGGTGGTGTTATATCTGCAATTTCAGCCTTTAAAAGTTATAACCGTTTGGCAAATACGCCACCTTCTTCAAATGATTCATAATTGCATCATTCATTCCTTTAAATAATAAAGATGCCGCCTCTACTATAGAGACGGCTTTATATAAAAACATTATTAAATTCATTTGAACTTAATTGAAAAAACGTTATAACAATTTGATACAATGTTCAAAGTAAGGATAGATACTTTCAATTTGACAAGCTTATTTCACCACAAACCTCGTCTGACTACACCCATCTTTCTGCTTCGTTACCTCTAATACAGCTGGCATTGCGTTTTTCAGTTCTTGAACGTGTGAAATTACACCGATAAAGCGACCTGATTTTTGCAAGTCGATTAGGGCGTCAACTGCTTTCGTTAATGACTCTTCATCTAATGAGCCGAATCCTTCATCGATAAACATCGTTTCGATGGAAATACCACCCTCATACGCTTGAATTACATCTGCCATTCCAAGTGCTAAGCAAAGTGATGCGTTAAATTTCTCACCGCCAGATAATGTTTTTACATCTCGGGTTTGACCTGTATATGCATCATATACATCTAATCCTAATCCACTTTGTCGATTCCTCTTTTCAACTCGTTCGCTTCGTTTTAAATAAAATTGTCCATTTGATAATTTACGTAGTCGTTCGTTCGCAATTTGAACAATTTGTTCTAAATACTCAATTAAGATGTAACGTTCAAAGGATATACGACTATCGTTATCCCCTTTCATTACTTCATATAAATCAACAAGTTCTTGGAATGCTTTTTCTTCCTCATGAATTTGTTCATCAATTCGTTTAATATTTTCATGTAAATCCGTAATATATGATACGGCGTTTTGAGCACGTTGTCGTTTTTCTTTAATAATATCAAGGCTAATTTCCAATTCTCTCACTTGCTCATCTAATGAAGAAATGTCCATATACTCTTTATCTTTTAAGTCTGCTTTTAATTCGTCAATTTGTTTTGTAAGTACTTCTAGAGATGAGTAATAACTTTGGATTTCTTGTTGTAACTTATCCATCTCAGCATCATTTAATTTGGATTCTTTATATGTTAATTGATCTGTAAATCCGCTTTGTTCTAGCTCTTTCATAAAGCGTGTAAACGTCTCTTCTTTCTTCTCTTTTGCACTATTAAATTGATTAGAAGCATTATCATGTTCTGCTTGAATACGTATATTTTCATTTTGCCAATGTTGATACGCCTCTTGTACTTTCTCCCATTCATCTTCCATTAACCTAAGTTCTTGCAGAGCTTGGTCAAACTGTACTTTCCAAGCTTGTACCGTTTGCAAACTTTCCGGAATATTTTGCTTATCATGTTCATATGACGTACGAAGCTGCATACACTCCATTTCAGTACGGTGCTGCACAGTTTCTACTTCACGCTTTTGTTTCTGGAGTTCTTCTACTTTTTCTTCTACGCTTTTTATATTCACAGCAATTTGCTTACGCGTTTCTTCACTTGCTTTTAACGCATTAACTTCTGCTGCTAATTGCTTTCCTTTTTGAACGAGCGCACTATATGTTTCTACTAATTCTTCTGAGCGATAGCCTCGCTTTAGCACTTCTTCTATCACTTGTTCATATTGAACTCGATAGAAATTCCACTTTTCTTCTAATTGAACATGTAATTTTTCCGCAATATTTTTCTTTTCTCTTAGCTCATTTAACTCTTTTTCATCAATTGCATTACTTTGCTCTGTAGCTTTTTTCGGGTGGTCCATACTACCACATACTGGACAAGATTCACCATCATGTAAATGAAGAGCTAATATACCAGCTTGTTCACTTAACCAGCGGCGTTCAATATTTTCATATGTACTAACTGCCTGTTGCATCTTATGAAACGCACTTTCTTTTTCTAGCTCGTATTTTTGTTTTTCTTGCCATACATCATATGCCTGCTTTAATACTTTTGCATCTTCTCGCATATTCGTTAGTTCTTCTACTTTAGCTACATATTGTTCAAGCGCTGCTTCTAATTGCTGTAATTCGCCAGACATTCTTTGTTTTTCATTTTTATGCGCTTCTAGTTGTTCATCTAACTTTTGCATACCTTCTTTTAATTTTCCTATTTGAATTTCAGCATTTTGCAAATTTAACTTTTTCTCAGCTAATGATGCAATAATTGGGTGTAACTCTTCTAGTCTTTGAACTTGTTTTTTAGCATTTTCTCGCTCGGATGCCTTATTCTTTAATGCTTCATATTTCTCCTGAGCAAGTGCAAAACTGTTCATTATATGCTCTTTTTTTGCGATTATCTGTTTTAACAAACTTTCAGACTGCTGTTCATATTGCATCGCTTCCTCATACCATTGCTCAAATGGTAATAATCGCTTCGCCTGTTCCGCATGTTTAAAAGATTTTTCTTTCATTTCGATTACGGCACGGTTTTCTTGTAAAATACTGTACTTCTCATTCTTTTGTTCTAAATCTTTGAATTTCTCATTTACAGCTTTTGCTGCATGAAAACGTGCCTCTGCTTCTTTTAATTGTTTCGTTTTGTCATTTTGTTCTAAGTGTAATTGCTCAACCTCTGCATTGTACCAAATTGTTTCTTGTTCTAATGCCTCTACTACTTGATGTGTATTTACATGCTCTTGCTCCACTAATGTCTCTAATAATGCTCCATCACGTATTGGTAATTTAAATACATTACGGAAATATAACTCACGTTCTTTTTGTTTTTCTTGTAAGACGTCTTTCCATTGTTTACGCTTTTGATCTAATATCTCACGCATTAATTTATAACGATCTGTTTTAAAAATGCGGCGTAGTATTTCTTCTTTATTTTCCGTTTCAGATGTTAATAATTTTCGGAACTCTCCTTGCGGTAACATGACAATTTGGCTAAATTGATGTTTACTTAATCCAATTAAATCTTCAACTTTTTTATTTACATCCGTTACATGAAAACGATCGACACATGGAACTTTTTCCTCATCAATTACTTCATATAATTCGACTGCATGTCCTGTAATTGTTTTATTTCCTTGTTTTTTATGGCCCAGTTGTCGTTTAATTTCATAACTTTTTCCTTTTAATTGAAAAGTTAATTCCACACTTGTATAAACATCATCATCAGCAAATTGGCTACGAAGCATGTTTGTATCACTGCGCTCTTCTCCACTAGCCTCTCCATATAATACATAACAAATCGCATCAAAAATCGTTGTCTTTCCAGCTCCTGTATTTCCAGAAATAGCGAAAATACGATGCTCACCAAGATCTTTAAAATCGATTACTTCTTTCTGTTTATATGGACCAAACGCGGTCATTATAAGCTGAATCGGTCTCATCCTCGCTCACCTTCCCGTTCTTGCACTGTTTGCAAAACATCTAAAAATAGACATTCTTTCTCTTCTGATAAATCTAGCCCTTTCATTTCTTTATAAAATGCTTTTAAAAGAGATAAATCATCCGTTTTATGTCTTGAAACAGTTACTTCATTTTCATCTGTGAACTCTCGTCTTTGAATAGATCTTTCAACATGCATTGCATTTGGGTATACAGAACGTATTTTTTCCATTGGCTGCAAGACAGGATTTTCATCTAATAATTTCACAAATACATAATCTTCACTCACTGGATGAAGCAATAAATCGTCTATTTTCGCTTCTACTGTACGCATTTTACGACGTGGTGTAAGTAAACGTTTTTCAATTGTTATTTCACCTTTTTCATCCAGTTCCACAATATAATATCCTTTTTTATGCTTTTCTTCAGAAATAGAATATGCAAGTGGTGAACCTGAATAACGAATTGTCTCATTACGTACAAAATGCGCTTGATGTAAATGGCCAAGCGCCGTGTAATGAAACTTATCAAAATAATGGCTATTTACATATTCAGCACCACCAATTGAAAGTGGTCGTTCCGCATCACTCGTATTTTCCTCTGCCTCTCCTGAAGCAGTTACAAATGCATGTCCTACAAATATGTGTCTCGCTTCTTTATCCATCGTTTCAGAGAGTTCGTTCATAAAAATACGCATCGCATCATCATGAGAACGAACATCTTCATTTTTCAATATGTGTCTAACAATACTTGGATCTGCATACGGAACGAGATGGAAATGAACCTCTCCGTATTCATCATTTAAAACAACAGGATTGTATGGAAACTGGAATTGTCCAACAATATGTAATCCTTGTTTTTTCATTAAATTACTACCAAAATGTATGCGGTCCGGACTATCGTGGTTTCCTGCAACTGCAATTATTGGTGTTTGTAAATCAATAACTATCTTTTGTAATACATCATTTAATAAGTCTACTGCTTCTGTAGGTGGAATTGCTCGGTCATATAAATCTCCTGCAATAATTACAGCATCCGGTTTTTCCTCTTCAACAGCTTGTACAAACTGATCTAACACAATTTTTTGATCTTCAGTCATATATACACCATGAACAAGCTTACCTAAATGCCAATCCGCTGTATGAAAAAACTTCATATTACCCTTCTCCTTTTAGTTTACTGATTGTAGTGAAACAAGCTGATAGTTTAGTGTAGTTTTTCCGTTCTCCCATTCTAACTTTTGGACAATTGCACTACCGATTCTTTCTTCGTTTGATTTATATAAAGGCAATATTTCTTGAATAGTAAATAGATGATAACCATCTAAAATTAATTGAAATAAATTATCTTCTATATGTAATCTTACTTCTTTTTCATTTGAAATAATTTTTGTATGCATCTCAAATTTCATGCTAGATACAACCCCTTTTTTCTAATCTCTACATTTTAATAGTATAGTGGTCATGCAAGATTGACAAGTAAATACACCGCGATGTACATACTTTTTTAATTATAAATATTTTATGTTTTTTTATATGAAATACGGTATGTGAAATTATTAATCTACAAAAATAAAAATGCCCTTTCAGGCATCCTTATTTTTGTAAGTACTCTTTCATAACGTAGTACAATACAGTTATTAGGACAATCGCTACAAAAAACGCAAATACGGCCACAACATACCCATCTTTATTTAATAAAAAGCATATGGAAATAGATATTATAAAAATCGGAAACACGAGACGTACCTTAGCCTTCACTTCTTCTGTCGTATCTGTATGATGAAAATACTGTGTAATTCCTACCATAAGAGATGACAAAATAATAACCGACAATAGTAAAGGTCCTGGCATTCCGATCTCTCCTTTCTCTATTTCTAATTATATACAAACCCCGCGCTCTTTAAAAGTTAGATAATTCAGCCTTTTAACTTTTTCTACATCCACTCTTTAATTTACGCCACGTATACTAACTCAATATAAGTTATACATATAATAGCGCCTTCAACACGACATTTTCAAATAATAGCACTTACAGTAATGTTGTAATATTCCTCTTCATTCTCTGAAATCCTGCAAATATAACTCGTCAAAATATGCGATAAATACTAACACTAAGCACCTAATTTAGACAAAAATTATAGAGGACATTTCAGCATGTATCAAGAAATAAGAATAGAAAGATAAGTAAGGGAGGATTTATAATGACTGAACACGTTTTATTTTCTGTTAGCGAAAACGGCGTTGCATCGATTACTTTAAACCGTCCAAAAGCACTTAATTCTTTATCCTATGACATGTTACAACCAATTGGGCAAAAACTTAAAGAATGGGAGCAAGATGAGCGTATTGAACTCATCGTTTTAAAAGGAGCTGGGACGAAAGGTTTTTGTGCAGGTGGTGATATTAAAACGCTATACGAAGCACGTTCTAACGAAGTTGCATTACAACATGCAGAGCAGTTTTTTGAAGAAGAATATGAAATTGATACATTTATTTATCAATACAAAAAACCAATTATCGCTTGTTTAGATGGAATTGTAATGGGCGGTGGTGTCGGTCTGACAAATGGAGCGACGTATCGAATTGTAACAGAGCGTACGAAGTGGGCAATGCCTGAAATGAACATCGGTTTCTTCCCGGATGTCGGTGCTGCTTATTTCTTAAATAAAGCGCCTGGATATACTGGTCGATATGTTGCTTTAACGGCATCTATTTTAAAAGCTCCTGATGTATTATATATTAACGCTGCTGATTACTTTATGACATCAGATTCATTACCAAATTTCCTTACCGCACTTGAAAATGTAAATTGGAAAAAAGAAGATGTACATACTCATTTAAAAGAAGTTATTCGTACATTTGCAACTGCTCCAAACTTAGATGGCAATCTTTCTTCTTCAGTAGAAGAAATTAATTCGCATTTTGCATTCGATACAATTGAGGGAATCATTCAATCGTTAGAGAAAGATCAAAGTCCATTTGCCCAAACAACGAAAGAAAAGCTATTATCCAAATCCCCTGTTTCATTAAAGGTAACATTAAAACAGTTTATTGATGGCCAAGAAAAGTCAGTTGAAGAATGTTTCGCGACAGATCTTATACTCGCTAAAAACTTCATGCGACATGAAGATTTCTTTGAAGGAGTACGCTCCGTTGTAGTTGATAAAGACCAAAATCCAAATTATAAATATAAACAATTAAGTGATGTTTCAGAAGAAGATGTAAATCGATTCTTTAACTTACTTAACGCTTAAATAAAGAGGCCATATATTGTAGCACACTCTCAGCTACTCTATATGGCCTCTTCTTTTTAGTTAAATAATTTTAAATATAATTTAATTTTATTTAACTAAAATGTATGTTAAACTAACGTTAATCGAATTTTCTAAAAACAAAAAAGGAAGGCGGATAACATTATGGAAAATTTTTTTCTGTTTATTATTATGTCTATATGTCTTATTATTCTACCCGGTCCTGATACAGCAATGGCTACGAAAAACACATTGATTGCCGGCAAAATCGGCGGCGTAAAAACTGTTTTTGGTACTTGTGTTGCGCTTTTAATTCACACTTTAGCTGCTGTAATTGGTCTTTCAGCACTTATTGTAAAGTCTGCACTTTTATTTTCTATTTTTAAATATGTTGGTGCTGTATATTTAGTCTATATTGGTATTAAAGCCCTTTTAGCAGTAAGAAACACAGAAGACTTAAATACAAATGACGTTCCAATAAATAATGACAATAAACATACTTCTTGCTTTCGCCAAGGGTTTCTTACAAATTTACTAAACCCTAAGATTGCAGTCTTCTTTTTAACTTTTTTACCACAGTTTTTAAATCCAAATCATAATACATTTATACAACTTCTCGTTATGGGACTTACTTATCTCATTTTAACCGTCATTTGGTTTGCTTTTTATATATTTTTAATTGATAAAATTAGTGCTTTTATGAAAAAACCGAAGACACAGCGTTATATTCAAGGGATTACAGGAATCGTCTTAATTGGGTTTGGTATTAAATTAGCCTTTGAAAGAAATAGTTAACACAATACAAACGAAAATACACTACTCCATTATGAGTAGTGTATTTTCGTTTGTATTATTTTTATAATGAGTGGGAATGCACCCCACTCATTATCATTTCACTTTATTAAAACCAGCGCTCAGTTACAACTTTTTTACGTGTATAAAATTGAACGCCATCCGTACCATTTGTACCAAGATCTCCAAAGAATGAAGCTTTGTTTCCTGCAAATGCGAAGAATGCCATTGGTGCTGGAACATTAACGTTTACACCAATCATACCAGCATCAATATTGTCTCGGAATGTTTGTGCATGTTTTCCATTTGATGTATAAATAACAGCACCATTCGCAAATTTCGATTGATTTGTCAGCTTAATACCTTCTTCTAAATCTTTTACTCTTACAATACTTAATACCGGAGCGAAAATTTCATCTTGCCAAATTTTCATTTCTTGATTTACACCATCAAAGATCGTTGCACCAACAAAGTAACCTTCTCCAACTTCTTCATTGATTTTACGGCCATCTACTAGTAAAGTTGCTCCATCTGTTACACCACTATTAATATAGCCTAAAACACGTTCTTTATGAGATTCACGGATTAATGGTCCAACATAATTATCTTCGTTGAAACCGTCACCTACTTTTAACTTCTTCGTTTCCGCTACTAATACATCAATGAATTCATCAGCAATTTCATCAACTACTGCTACTACTGAACATGCCATGCAGCGCTCTCCACTACTTGCAAACGCAGATCCAATTACACCTTGTACTGTTTTCTCAAGGTTGCAATCTGGCATTACAATCGCATGGTTTTTCGCACCTGCTAACGCTTGTACACGTTTACCATTTTTTGTACCAGTTTCATATACGTAGCGTGCCACTGGCTCAGAGCCAACAAACGAAACTGCTTGAATATCTTTATTTTCTAAAATACTATTTACAACATCTTTTCCGCCTTGTACTAAATTTAATACCCCTTTTGGAAAACCAGCTTCATAGAATAACTCTACAAGTCGCTCAGCTAAAAGTGGCGTTCTTTCAGATGTTTTTAATACGAATGTATTACCGCAAGCAATTGCAAGTGGGAACATCCATAATGGAATCATCATCGGGAAGTTAAACGGTGTAATACCCGCAACAACTCCGATTGGGTAGCGCCAAATCGATCCATCAATTCCACTAGCAATATTCGGAAGAGCTTGTCCCATCATTAAATTTGGTGCTGATGTTGCAAGTTCTACCGCTTCAATACCACGCTGTACTTCACCAGTTGCATCCGTTAGCGTTTTACCGTTTTCTAGCGTAATGATTTTTGCAAGCTCATCTTTATTTTCTTGTAACAATTGTAGATATTTGTATAGTTGTCTTGAACGATTTGGAACTGGCACTTTAGACCATGTTTTGTATGCCGTTTTTGCCGCTTCAACAGCTTTTTCAACATCTTCTTTTGGAGAAAGTGGAACGTAAGCGATGATTTTTCCAGTTGCCGGATTCGGAACCGCTTCTACTTCCGTACCAGTAGATTCTACCCATTCGCCATTAATATGATTTTTCACTCGTTTAATTTCAGTTGTAATCATTATATTCTCTCCTTTTTTATCATGGTTTTTATAAGTGCACTATTTTTGATTAGAAATTAATTGTTCGCTAACTTTCTTATATAAAGCAGCCATATCGTTTTCACCATATCCTGCCTCACTCGCTTCTTCATATACGTTTAATAGCATCTCACTTACTGGTAAGTGAAGTTCGCTTTCTTTCGCTAAATCTACTGCAAATCCTAAGTCTTTCTTTAATAAATTCACAGTAAAGCCTGGCTCATAATTTTCTGATGCAATGAAACTTTTATAATTACGCTCATAAATTCTACTTTGACCGTAACTTACATTTAAAATATCAAACATTTTATCTAAATCCATATTGTTCTTTTTCGCTAATGTTAAAGCTTCACTCACACCAGCTGTATAAAAACCAATTAATAGATTATTAATTAATTTAACAGTTGTACCACTATCAATCTGCTCACTAACATGGAAAACATTCGCTCCAAGTACTTCCATGACAGATTCAGTTTTCTCATACACTTCTTTCGATCCACCAACCATAAACGTTAATGTACGGTTTTCTGCACCAATTACCCCACCGCTAACAGGTGCTGCTAAAAAGTCTACTTTCTTTTCCTTCGCCGATTCCTCTAATTGTTTGTTTAATTGTGGAGATACTGTACTTGTATCAATTAAAGCTACATTCGAGTGGCTATTTTCAAATAATCCTTCTTCCCCAAAATATACCGCTTCAACAGCACGAGGTGATGGTAAGCTTGTAAAAATCACATCGCATGTCTCTGCTAGTTTTGAGATTGATAGGCCGATAATTCCTCCTTCTTTTTCAAAGGAAGCTTCCGCCTCTTTATTCAAGTCCACTCCATATACTGTGTAGCTAGATTTAACTAAATTTTTAGACATTGGAAGACCCATGTTACCTAAACCGATAAAACCAATCTTTTTCATATCGCTTTCCTCCTATTTACACAATATATTTCCCGCGATTTATAATAACTTTCGCAATATCTCTCTTTTTCGTAAATAAGTTTGAGTATAAAGGCACTAATAATTGACGGATTTCAGCTAATATTTCTTGTTTATTTTGTTCTTCTGTGACAGCTGCTGAAAGAATGGAAATCGCAGCTTCTTCTACTTTACGATATCCTTCTTCACAAATAACACCTGTTATCATTTGCTTCGTACGCTCTTTTTCCTCACCATTTTTATTAACTGCTTTCCTCGTACGTAAAAATGCTGATTCCATGACGTACACGTCCGTCAACATATTTGATAATACGCGTGAATATTCTTGCTCTTGCTCAATTTTTATTCCTGGAGTTTTAGAGAGCGTTTTCAAAGATTGTTTCAACAATTTTTTCGCTAATAAAATGTAACGATGGTTTCTTTCTACATTTGCTACATCAATTTCTACTTCAGCATCTTCTATTTGCTCGATTTGCTTCATTAACATTTTTGCAACTGTTAATCTATTAATTTCATTCGTTCCTTCAAAAATACGACTAATTCTAGCATCACGATATAATCGTTCTACTTCGTATTCTTGCATATAACCGTAACCACCATGGATTTGTACAGCTTCATCTACGATATAAGCAAGTGTTTCAGAAGCGTTTACTTTATTCAGTGCACATTCAATTGCAAATTGGGACATTTTTTTCATAAGATCTTCATCACTCTCATGAATTGCTTTATCAATTACACCCGCTGTACGGTAAGCTGCACTTTCTGCTCCATATGTAGAAATAATCATATTGGCAATTTTCTCTTGAATCATCGTAAAATCTACTAATTCCGTTTGGAACTGTTTTCGCTCTTTTCCATATTGAACTGACAAACCGATTGCTTGTTTTGCTGTTCCAATATTTCCAAAAGCAAGTTTTAGTCTAGCGAAGTTAAGAATATTAAGAGCTACGTGATGCCCTTTCCCAACTTCCCCTAAAATATTTTCAGCGGGGATGACAACATCTTCTAAAATAAGCGTCGCTGTTGAAGATCCTTTAATCCCCATCTTCTTTTCTTCTAATCCTATTGATACACCTTCACATGTTCTTTCGACAATAAACGCTGTCATTCCTTTATTTGTCTTCGCAAAAACAACGTATACATCTGCCATATGAGCATTTGTAATCCACTGCTTCTCACCATTCAACTTCCAAGCAGTACCATCTTCATTCAATACTGCACTCGTTTTTGCACTTAATGCATCAGAACCAGCATTTGGCTCAGTTAAAGCATAAGCCCCAATCCATTCTCCCGATGCGATTTTCGGTAAATATTTTTCTTTCTGTTCTTTCGTTCCATAATATATGTAAGGCAACGTACCTACACCGGCGTGTATATTAAAAGAAACGCTAAATGCACCAGCGTAACCCATTTTCTCTGCTACAAGACCTGAGACAGCCTTTCCTAACTCGAATCCGCCATAATCTTCTGGTACCTCAATGCCTAATAATCCAAGTTCCCCAGCTTTCTCAAATAATTGGCGAGAAACTTTATAGTTATGTTGTTCAATATTCTCAATTTGCGGGACAATTTCTTGTTTAACGAATTGTTCTGTCATTTTTGCAATTAAATCTTCATCCCCTGAAAAATCTTCTGGTGTAAAGAAAGTATTATTCACATCTTTATTGAGTGAAAAAAATTCATCCCATGGTAACTTCGTTTTCTCCATCTGAATCCCCCTATCATTTCGGCCTTCGTTGATCTTTGCATATGCTCGTCTACGATGAGTGGAATATCTTATTATTGAAAACAGAAGGCGATGATTTTTCACATCAAGCAGTTCGTTTTGCCAAAGATGTATTTTCATCGCCTAAATCCTTCTACCTATTGATCTTCAGATAATACTGTTTTTGCAATTCCAGTATCTAACTCTTCAAAGTCATGATATGAAATTGTTTCATATAATTCACTTCTCGTTTGCATATTAGAAAGTGCATCTTTTTGAGAACCTGTTTCCTTAATTAGCGTAAACACATTCTCATATGCTTTTGCAGCAACACGAAGTGAAGTTACAGGATAAATTACCATTTGGAAGCCCATATTCGCAAATTCCTCTGCACTATAATATGGTGTTTTTCCGAACTCAGTCATATTTGCTAGTAAAGGTGCATTCACTTTGCTAGTAAATAAACGAAATTCTTCTTCCGATTGAAGCGCTTCTGGGAATATTGCATCTGCCCCTGCTTTTACATATGCATTCGCTCTTTCAATCGCTGCATCTAATCCTTCCACGCCGCGAGCATCTGTGCGTGCTACAATATATAAACTTGGCGCAACTTCTTTAATCGCTTTAATTTTTTGAACTAATTCTTCTGTAGTAACAAGTTTCTTACCATTTAAATGTCCACATTTCTTTGTTAATTGTTGATCTTCAATCTGAACAGCCGCAACTTTCGCTTCCACCATTTCTACAGCTGTTCTCGCTACGTTTAGTACTCCACCAAATCCTGTATCAATATCAACAAGAACTGGTAAATCTGTAGCTCTAACTAGATCCCTTGCTCTCTCTGCTACTTCAGTAGACGTCACGATTCCTAAATCTGGTAGTCCTTTACTTGCAGTGTAAGCAGCTCCCGATAAATATAGAGCTGAAAAACCTGTATTTTTCGCAACAAGAGCCGCCATTGCATCATGAGCACCTGGAATTTGCAAAATTTCATTTGCTTCTACTAAAGCTCGGAAGCGATTCGTAAGCTCCTCTTGTGTCGACTGTTTATTCACAACCCAAGCCATTCTAAATTCCCCCTATTATTAAATTAAGAATAGATCTACAAATTCGTTTACATTCATATTTTCTAGTTTTTCTTCATTTAGACAAGCTTCATGGATTTTTTCTTGTTGCTTACTAGAATAATGACCTGCCATATTTGCAGTGAATTTTCGAACAACTTTTGGAATTGCTTCGTCTCTACGGAAACGGTGGCCAAGTGGGTATTCACATTCCACATTTTCTGTTACAGTACCATCTTTAAAATGAACTTGAACAGCGTTGGCGATTGAGCGCTTGTTCGGGTCAAGGTAATCTAAACTGTACTGTTTGTTTTCAACAACAACCATCTTATTACGTAATTCATCTACACGTGGATCATTCGCTACTACATCCTCATAATCATCCGCAACGATATCTCCTTTTAATAAACCTATTGCCGTAATGTATTGTAGGCAGTGATCGCGATCAGCTGGGTTATTTAATGGACCTTCTTTATCGATAATACGAATTGCTGACTCATGAGTTGTAATTGTAATACGATCAATTTCATCTAATCTTTCTTTAAGTTCCGGATGTAATTTCACTGCACATTCTGCAGCTGTTTGTGCATGGAATTCTGCTGGGAATGACACTTTGAATAATACATTTTCCATTACATAAGATTCTAGCGGTCTTGCTAATTTTAATTCTTGCTTGTTAAATAACACATCTTGGAATCCCCATCCTGGTGCAGATAATGCCGTTGGGTAACCCATTTCACCTTTTAATGCAGTCATTGCAAGATGAACACCGCGGCTCGTCGCATCACCTGCTGCCCATGATTTACGTGAACCTGTATTTGGAGCATGACGATATGTACGAAGACTAGAATTATCAATCCACGCATGTGATAATGCATTAAAGATTTCCTCACGCGTTCCGCCAAGCATTTTTGCAACTACTGCAGTTGTTGCTACTTTTACGTATAATACGTGATCAAGACCAACACGGTTTAAGCTGTTTTCTAAAGCAAGTACACCTTGGATTTCATGTGCTTTAATCATCATTTCTAGTACTTCACGTACTTTTAATGGTTCTTTTCCTTCTGAAATACGAACGCGGCTAATATAATCTGCAACTGCTAAAATTCCGCCTAAGTTATCAGATGGATGTCCCCACTCTGCTGCAAGCCAAGTATCGTTATAGTCTAACCAACGGATCATACATCCGATATTAAATGCGCCTTTTACTGGATCTAGCACATAAGATGTTCCTGGTACACGTGTACCATTTGGCACGATTGTTCCTGGTACAACTGGTCCTAATAATTTCGTACACTCTGGGTATTGTAGTGCTAAAATTCCACATCCAAGTGTATCAAGTAATACGTAGCGAGCCGTACTGAATGCCTCTGCACTTGTAACCTCTTTATTTAATACATAGTCCGAAATTTCTTCTAATAATGCATCTTTTTGTTTAATTTCATTTGTTTTAATCATGCTATTCTTCCCTTTCTGTCGAAAATTCGTTATTATTAATGATGGGTGTCGGTCAAACACCCATCTGGCGGGCGGCGCTAACAACTCCCCAGTTGTTTTTATTTACTAAATGCATGTCGCTCGCCAATATAATTTACACGTGGACGGAACAAACGGTTGTTCGCATGTTGCTCAATTACGTGTGCACATAGCCCTACTGTTCTAGAACTAAAGAAGATTGGTGTGTAAAGTTGAATTGGAATACCAAGCATCCAATATACTGGAGCAGCATAATAATCAAGATTCGGATAAATTCCTTTTTCCTTCTCCATAATTTTTTCTCCAGCTTCACACATTTCATATAGTGTATAATCGCCTTTCACATCACATAACTGCTTTAATGCTTCCTTCATCATAAGTGCTCTTGGATCCATCTTTTTCATATAAACACGGTGTCCAAAGCCCATAATTTTTTCTTTGTTATATAGTTTCTTCTGTAATAACTCTTCAAATTTCTCAACATTACCAGCTTCTAAAAGCATGTACATAACCGCTTCATTCGCACCGCCATGAAGACTTCCTTTTAAGGATGCAACTGCTCCTGTTAAAGCACCGTATAAGTCGGATTGCGTTGATGCAATAACGCGTGCTGTAAATGTAGAGTTTGGCATTTCATGTTCACTATATAAAACAAGGGAACGATCAAAGATTTTCTCTTCAAGTTCAGTTGGTTTCTTTCCAGTTAACATATAGAAGAAATTCGCACTATATGACAATTCTTGAAGAGGCTGAATTGGTTCCTCATTATTTAAAATATGGTAGCTATTCGCTACAATATTTGGCACTTTACTTAAAAGCTTGTATCCTCGACTTTTATTCACTTCTAACGAGCGGTTTTCGATATCACTATCGTAACCAGCTAATGCGGACACACCTGTACGTAGCCCA
This sequence comes from Bacillus sp. FSL P2-0099, assembly GCF_038007445.1. Lineage (NCBI taxonomy): Bacteria > Bacillati > Bacillota > Bacilli > Caryophanales > Bacillaceae > Bacillus > Bacillus sp. FSL P2-0099. The sequence goes on along the minus strand of NZ_JBBOXE010000001.1, from coordinate 2,260,254 downwards.
TCCATAGGATGCGTTTCCTTAGGCAATGCCTTTAGAACATTGAATACACCTTCTGGCACTGCATATTCTTCTTTTAATTTCTTTTCAATTGTTGCTTTCTCATCCTCATTCGGTAAACGTTCTTCTAATAAAAGGTGCACAATGTCTAAATACTCTTTTGTTTTTGAGAGTTCGATTAAATCATACCCTTGAATTACAATTTCACCTTTTACTGTGTCAAGAAACGAAATTTTCGTTTCCGCTGCTACTACACCATCTAATCCCGGGGAAAATTTTTCTTCAGCTTTCATCATTATTTCCTCCAATCCTAATAGATCTTCGTGCACATAACTGTAAGCCTTTACAATAATATGAAACTACATTTCCATTTCAATGTATCAGAGTTTTTAGAAGATTTCAATTTATTTTATAACGATAAGTTCCCTATACTTTTACCGATGTAATAATACAATTTTTCAAAAATAACTTTCATCTTTTATAAAGAAAGGACAGACATCCTTTTACAATTTTTTAAACCGAAATATAACAATTATCCATATAACCCCACTAAATATACCTTTAATCCTTTTTTCTTCAACAAACATAAAAAACCGAGCTGCACTCATGCACAGCTCGGTTTTTTATAATATTTATTTCATATTCCCATAAATATAATTCTTATATAAAATTTATTTATTTTTAATAAAATTATTATTTTACATAATTAAATTAAATTTCTTCCGTTTCTTTACGATAGCTTACAACTAATTCATAGTTTTGAAAGTACGAAAGATCATCAAAATCTATAAAAATAAACTACCGTCTTTCTCAACTGACACTATTTCCCGAACTGATTTCTCAGAAACAATCCCTAAAGAATATCCGGGCTGAATTGAGCTATTTCCTCCGTACCTTACAATACATCAAATAGATTCATCATGCTTTATACGCAATTCTTCCTTAAAGCACCGTCGAGCATCATGTTCAATTGAAATTTTCATCTTCGCTCTTCCTGTTTACGCAAAATCCTTTTTGCCTAATCTTTGTTTTACAAAAATGACAAATATAATTAAAGCTATTAATCCTGAAATTGCACTACCTGTGAATAAAATACGGTAACCAAACATTTGTGAAACAACTCCAAGTAAAATCGCACCTAATCCAATACCTAAATCAAATGCAGTAAAGAATGAAGCGTTAGCAACTCCTCTTTTACTCGGAGCAACAATTGTAAGCATCGCTGCTTGCAAAGCGGGCTGTGCTGAACCGAATCCAACACCATATAATGCCGCTGCAATCATTACACCTATCAAACCATTTGAAATCGTTAGTACAACTATCGCTAAAATAGTAATACATAGTGCCGGAAGTATGATAAAAACTTCTCCATACTTATCTAATAGTTTTCCTGAAATAGGTCGTACAATTGTTAAAGCAATTGCATATACAAGAAAGAATGTCCCAGGATTTACATCAATTGATGACGCAAATAACGGTAAAAATGTTGTTATTCCTCCATATGCAAATGATAAAAAGAAAACAACAACCGTTATTGATAAAACGGATTTTTCAAACAGCTGAATTTTCCCTTTTTCTTTTTGTGGCGTGAATGGCATTTTCGTTATTAACGATAATACGACTGCCATAAAGGATAAAAGAGTTGCTAACAAGAATAGACCATGAAATGAATAATTTTGTACAACCCATAATCCAATCATCGGGCCAATTGCCATCGCGATTGTCATCGCCATGCCATACCAGCCCATCCCTTCACCACGACGTGAATCTGGAATAATATCAGTTATCGCTGTTCCAACTGCTGTTGTAGAAACAGCCCACGTCACTCCGTGAATAACGCGTAAAACAGCTAAAAGGACAATAGTCGATGCTAAATTATACGAATACATCGTTATCCCAAAAAATATGAGTCCGAAAATAATAAAAGATCTTCTACCATATTGATCTAACATACCTCCAATAATCGGTCGTATTACAACTGCCGCTATTGTAAACATTCCCATCATCAGTCCAACTTGCGATTCATTTCCACCAATCTCTTTAATAAAGAGCGGGAGCGTTGGAACAAGTAAATAAAACCCCGTAAATAAAAATAACATCGCGATAGTCATTTGTATAAATGATTTCGTCCATAATCGTTCCATTAAAATCCCTCCATAAACACGTAAAATATTACGATTAACACATCCATTGTATATGTTTCATATTCCTTTTCCCTCCGCTAATAGGCGTATCTTTTCGTAATAAATGGTCCACCATCAATTCACATTGGTCTTACGACTTTGTACGTATGTTTTAACCGAAAATCCTATCTATATGTACCTTTATAAGCATTAAAAGAATATACTACTTTATCATTGAAACTTAGGAGTGATCATTTTCATGTGGGTATCACCAAGAATAACCGCCGTTGTCCCAGCAGCTCCCTCAATACATGTTCCTGCCGTTCATACAGCTAGTTCTGATGTTGGCATCGAACTTCCTGCCACTTGGCAACAATATCAATCGACTGACCAAGTCACCCCTTCATTTTGGCATCATGGTACACACCCGAGTAGTACTACTTTTTATGGCCCTAGTTATCCAATACCACCAACTCAAATTTTTTATCATTTCCCATCAATTTACTTTCAAAATTTCTATGGTACTTTTAACATTTGAAAATAATATTAACCTTTATAATATAAAAAGCACCAAAGGAACCGTTTTATCGGTACCTTTGGTGCTTTTATATACATTACTTATTGTCCATTATTGGCAGGGACTTCTCCTGTGTTCCCGCCAGTAGTTGGTGGCGTTGTTGCTGGTGGCGTTGGAGTTGTATTCCCTTGGCCTCCTCCACCGTTAGTCGGTGGGGTAGTATTTCCTTGATCCCCACCGTTGTTCGGTGGCGTTGTATTCCCTTGACCTCCACCATTGTTTGGTGGTGTTGTATTTCCTTGGCCTCCACCATTGTTCGGTGGTGTTGTATTTCCTTGGCCTCCACCATTGTTCGGTGGTGTTGTATTTCCTTGGCCTCCACCATTGTTCGGTGGTGTTGTATTTCCTTGGCCTCCACCATTATTTTGTTCATTTTGCTTATTTAATTCATCTTGCTTCTTTTGCTCTTCTTGCTTCTTAAGCTCTTCTTGCTTCTTAAGTTCATCTTGTTTCTTTTGCTCTTCTTGTTTCTTAAGTTCTTCCTGTTTCTTTAATTCCTCTTGATTTTTCTCTTCTTCAGTTTTTTGCTGTTGATCTTGTTTTGGTTGTTCCGTTGTATCCGGTACGCTCGTATTTGGAGATGAATCACGTTTTTCACCTTTTATACGCAATTCACTACCTTCTTGAATAACACTACTTGGCATTTTAAAGCGTGATTTATCTGTAGCCATCTCGCTCATCATTTCTTTAAAGATCAACTGTGCAATTTTCGTATTTTTACTACTAATATACTCGTCTTTACCATCTTTCGTATATCCAGTCCATACTGCCATCGTATATTGCGGTGTATATCCTGCAAACCAACTATCACGAGTTGCACTTTCTGGAATTCCATATTGTGCTAGTTGTTTTGAAGAATAGTTAGTTGTACCTGTTTTACCAGCTACATCTAAAGAGGCCACATTTGCCGATGTACCAGTACCTGATGTAACTACAGAACGAAGCATATCAGTAATCATATATGCTGTAGAATCCGCCATAACTGATTTTGGTTTTTGTCCAAAACTTTGTGACTTGCCGTCTGGATAAACTACTTTCTTAACAAAATGCGGCTTCGTATACTTACCGTCATTCCCAAATGCCGCATAAGCACCTGCAATTTCAGTTGGTGACGCTTCATTTGTACCGATCGCTGTTGATTCTGTCGGTGCTACATTAAATGTAATACCTAATTTCTCAGAGAACTCTTTCGATTTACTAATACCTACCTCTTTAGCTGTTTTAACTGCTGGAACGTTACGTGACATTTTTAACGCTTCACGCATAGTAATTGGGCCTAAATGACTTCTGTCCGCATTTCGAAGTTCTTGTCCAGTTGAATATTTAAATGGAGAGTCATCGATTTGATGATACGTAGCCCATTTTAAATATTCAATAGCCGGTGCATAATCAAAGATTGGCTTCATAGTTGAACCAGCTGCACGATCTAATTCAATCGCCATATTATGCCCTTTAAATACTGCTTTATTTTCACCGCGCCCACTACCTATAGCGCGAACTTCTCCAGTTTTCGTATCCATAAATGTGAAAGCACCTTGGAATTTATCATTTGGATAATTTATAATATTTGTATTCAAAATATTATCAGCTAATTTCTGTGCTTTTGGATCCAATGTTGTATAAATTTCTAAACCATCAGATCCAATATTAACATCTGGTATTTCTTTTTCTACTTCTTTAACTACTGCATCCATAAATGCAGTATATGGCATCGCTTGTAGTTCAGCTGCACTCTTAATATTTTTATCCACTGGTACTTTCGATGCTTCTTCCATTTCTGCCTTTGTAATATAACCATGTCTATTCATTAAGTTTAGTACAGTATTTCTTCTTTCTGTTGCCCTTTGAACATTTTCTTTTTTCGTTGGGTCATAGTTATTCGGTGCTTTTGGTAAGCCAGCTAGCATCGCAACTTCTGGTAATGTTAAATCTTTCAATTCTTTACCGTAGTAGTTTTGTGCTGCTGTTGCAATTCCATATGAACGGTTTCCTAAATTAATTTTATTTAAATACATCTCTAATATTTCATGTTTTGAATATTGTTGTTCTAGCTTATACGCTAAATATATTTCCTGAACCTTACGTTTTGACGTTTTTTCCATCGATAAGAAGTAGTTTTTAATAACTTGCTGCGTTATCGTACTACCACCTTGAGAGCCATAATCTCCCTTAAGACTAACTAAAACTGCACGTGCAGTACCCTTAAAGTCTACTCCGCTATGCTCATAAAAACGCGAATCTTCTGTTGCTAAAAATGCATTTTCTACTAATTTTGGGATTTGATCATACGTAACATTCGTCCGCTTTTCTTTCCCATATTCATATACCAAATTCCCGTCTTTATCATAAATTTTTGAGGATAACGGATTAACAAGTTTTGCTTTCTCAAGTTTTGGTGCATCCTTAATCATTACGAAAAAGGTAGCAACCCCTGCCACTAAACCTACAATACCAAGTAGTAAACAACTGATTAAAAATTTACGAAAAAACGATGTTTTACCTTTTGGTTTTGTTTTTTTAGAAGCTGGCTGTTTTTTCTTTTGAACTTGTCGTCGCTCCTCTCGAGAACGATAATTTTCTGACATGTTACTTTCTCCTGCCTTTCAATTCTCCCGTTGATTTACTTGAAAATATTGAGGTCACTTTCCCAAATACATTTAATCAAGAAAGTATATTGACCTGGAGCATTCAATATTTTCCCAATTCACAGATTATACATTTTAGAATACTTCTTATACAAACTATTTTCACTTCTATTTTTTCTAATAATACTGCCCCTTAAAGCATAGAATGTAAGAAGTGAATTTTTAATACCTCGTATAAATAATATACCTTTTTTTCAAATGGTCAATATTTTCTTATTTATAAATCAAAGGTGAAATAAAAATAGCACAACGATATGTACTTCGTGTGAACTTCCTTATAATTACGTATAACAAACATTTAATATATTGCATATAAGTATAATACTCCTTTAATTATTAGGATTTCAACACGACAATCCCCTTCTCTACAAGAAACCATCTAAAATGAAAAATAAGGAGTTGCGTAATGATGAAGCTATCTCCCGTTATTTCAAAAAAATTAGTTGCTGTTGGCTATAATCCTTTTTCTATGATTTTACGTATTCAACTAAAGAATGGTATGTATGATTTCTTTAATGTGCCAGAAAGCATTTACACCGGTTTATTAAACGCACACTCTAAAAGTTATTATCATAATACTTATATTAAAAATTCTTACCGCTATACTAAAATTTAAACTTGATTGGCATACAAAAAAGAAAGGCGAATCAAATCCCCTTTCTTTTTTGTATGTCAATCGCAATTTACCTTCTATTTCTTTTATTAATTTCATCATACGCTTGAACTTGTTTTTTAAGTCGCCTGTCGGCTTTTTTATCATGTACGACAAGAACTGCGTGTATCGCTCCTGGAACCCAAAAAATTAAGGTTAAAATGAAATTAATAATCGCTTGAAACGGCTTTCCGCAAAATAAAACAGCTACCGGCGGAAGTAAAATTGCTAATAAGTACATCATGTCTGAAAAACTCCTTAATGTTTATTTTTCGCTTCTTCCCTATCCATCTCCTACACTATCAAACCTATGAAATCATGTTATTTCTAAAAGCGTATATAAGAACTCATCATTACAAAAATCACATATAATAGTATAACTAAATGAGAAGCCTCTCACTAACGTTAACAAGTTATTTTCACCTGTTCGTTTATATGTATATTCTACGCCTATATGAAAAAGCCTACAAAAACAATTAACACATCCATCTTGTCCTACTTCTAAAATTGAAATACTCCAAACTTCATTGAAATGAGTATTTCATCACCTTTTCTTAGATTCCAATCGTTGTTCCTCTACTATTTCGGTTAATCCAATTGCTGAAATTACAGTACCTATTGCCTGTATCCAAATACCTATTAGCCCTATTATACGTTGATCTTCTTTATCTATATTACTGTCTTCTTTTCCCTTTTCTTCTTTTGGTATATTTTTAATACCTTCATATGCTTGTAATCCCGCACCTAAACTTTGCATTGAATTCCCTAATACGATAATCCACTGTATTCCATTTATCTCATTCAATGCTACTTCTACTCCTAAAAAAGCGCCAATTGATTGCAAACTATTTCCAGTAATTATAAGGAAATCATTTTCTTTCATTTGTTCATTGAGATTAAAATACGTTCCTATTACATTTGAAATATTACCTAAAGCTAATAACTCAATCCCCGTTTTCGCTAGCGCTTTATTTTTATTATCTATAGTTACCTCTTGCTTCTCACATTTATCTTCATCTTTCGCATCATTAGTTGCTATAATTTGTAATATATATCCGAGAGCTTGTAATGAACTCCCTACAATAACGAGATCCGACTCAATCTTTTCTTCCCCTGCAAACCCTCTAGTTGTTCCAATTGCTGCTATAAGATTTCCTCCTACTTGAAACCAGGCACCTGTCAATTCTAAATCGCGTAGGTTCATTTCCCATCACCTATATTTAAATTTTCTAGTACATTCAAAACAAACAAATATCACCTTTAATTCATTATTCTATTTTTCATATGTAATTTTGTGCATCACATAATGCACTAATAATACAAAAGAGCACCTTTCAGGCGCTCTTTTTGACAAGGAGTTTCTCAATGAATGTATGCCGGACATGTCAATGACTCACCGTTTTTATCTATTGATATATTTAATATATAATGAATTGCTTTATGTGACCACATTTCAGGTGTAGGAGATTCTTTTACATATTGAGGTGCACATAAGTGAAGCATTGGAGTGCTAATACTGCCACCTGGATCTAAAGCAACTACTGCCATACCATTTGGTAGTTCCATTGCCATTGACTGCGTGATACCTTCAACAGCAAACTTCGAGGCACAATATGGTGCAAGTTCAGCCTCGCCTTCTCTTCCCCAACTAGAGCTCATGTTAATAATAATTCCTTCTTTCCTAGCTATCATCGCCGGGACGAACGCCCTAATGACATTTACTACCCCGTTCACATTTACACTCATTACACTTTCAAATTCTTGTGCAGTAACTTTCCATAGAGGTGCATTTTGATTAACAATCGATGCATTATTTATTAACATATCGGGAGCCCTATACTTATTAAGAATACGACTTGCCCATTTACTAACTTGGTGATGATTTGAAACATCAATTATTTGAAAATCATGTGAAGCACCGTAATATTTATTAAGCTCTTCAATTTTATTTTTTGAGCGTCCACACCCTGCTATGTTCCACCCCAATTCATGAAACCTATCAACCATTGCACGTCCTAACCCTTGCGTTACTCCAGTAATAATTACAAGTTTCCCAATGTCGTTTCGCTCCAACTTCATCTCCTCCTTTCCATTAATATTACTCTTTTTATTCTTATTCAACTTCTCACTTAAGTATCAATTCATTTCATACTTTAGAAGTATTTTGATATTACATATTACAAACAAAAAGAGTAACCATCATAGTTACTCTTTTTGTTTGTATCGTTATTATTTTTAAATTGTATCTTCTATTCCCTACATTTCTCACATCGATAAATATAGGTTACACCTTAATGAAAGTATATTTATGTTTACGGTTCGATTTATCCAAATACTTTTCAATCCACTTTTTCAACTTAACAGAGCCCACCTCTATCAATAAATTTCCACCTAGTCTTATAACATACTTTTATTTAGATTCTCAATCTCATTTTGCAACTTTTTAAATTGCTCAAAATGCATTGTTATAGATTGAATACTATTCCTTTCAACATTTTGCTTTACTAATAAAACGCCTGTATCGTGAAAAATCGCTTCAAGTTCTTTCCTTATAGATACTTTCGTAATATATGCGGTTTTAATTGCCGATAAAATTGCTATTTCATTAAACTTTAATTTTATTTCATTAGGACAAAATGCTTTTTCGATCAATGTGACATCATTACTATAAATAAAAGCAACAAGTTTACTTGATTCTGCATCTGTTAAATCCACTGTTTTTATAACATTATCCATTACATTTTGCCTCCTTTAATTCCATATATATTAATTATTCAAATTTGTTCTTTTTAAAATTCAGCTCTTCATTAATTTTAACATACTTTTTGCTCGATTGATTAAACAAAGCTTCAAACATTTTTCTATTCCGGAATATTTGTCAAATGAACCAATTAGACTGTACCTTCATATAGTAATGCAAACAATTACTTATAAAGTAGGTGAAAATTATGCCCTCAGTTGTTGGGAATTTAGTTGTACAAAATAGTAACGGATCTTTCAACTTAGGTGATTTCTACAATGTTTCTCCAAAAGAGAATACGAAAGCTTATAACGGCTCTGGCGCATCTAACGTTGGCTTCGTAGTGAACACTTTTAGTGGGGTTAGCGCGACTAATACATTTGATTCTGATCTAGCAGATCAAAACCAAGTTGGTACGGCCTAAACAGCTCTGTAATCATTTTTGTATAACATTTTTAAATTTGTCTATACTATACTTAGGCTGATACACAGCTATCGTCGATTTTTTGAGTACCAATCTTTTTCTCCCTTTCCCTGGGACTAAGCAGCTAGCTTCCATCTAGCTGCTTTTTCATTTAGTTCTTCACCTCTTCAAAAAATTAGGTTTTTACAGGTATCCTGACTCACAGCCGAATTTTGAGGTGTAAATCTAATTGCCCGCAAATAGCTAGATAAATTAAAGAAGCTAAACTTCAAAATTCAGCTTCTTTTAAGTTACATCAATTATGTCCCTTGCAGCAAATATATATGTTTTATAAAATGCATCTGTACATTTTACAATTTGTTGAATTGGATTTATATGAACCACTGTCATATAACTCGTAAGTATGTATCCTTCTTCAAAATAGGTCACTAACATCTCTTTTTCAGACAATAATGAAGTTAATAATTTGTCTGAAATGCTTTCTTTCGCTTCATTCGTTATTAGTGGCCTTTGGACTTTTAATTTCTCTCCAATAATTTTTCTCATACTTAATAATTGTTCCGACATTACTGTAAATGGAACCCACTCTCTTCCTTTTTCCTGTATCTTTACATAATTCATTTTCTTTACTCCTCAATTTTCTATATCTATCCATTCTTGAACTACCCCACTTTCACTTCGTTTAGAAGTGGGGGATTCCTAAGTAAAGAGTTCTATCGAACTCTAATTTATTAGGCTATCTCCGCAGCCCTTGCGGTTAGAAGCCTTATCGCTTCATTCTTTATCCATCTCTTATTTATACGTAGCGTAGCTTTCCAATTCAAAACTATTTATGAATTTGTAGACATCTCCACTTCGAAAGAACATTCGTTCTAATTATACACGAACTAACGTTCTTACGGAAGTGCAACATGTAAATTTTTCAAACAAAATGCAACTTTAATATATGAAGTTTATTCATACTCATTTATTACTCCCTTTTATTAATCAAATTTCTTTGCACTTCCTATCGCATCATAGAATACGTGTAGCAACAATAAAAGCGACTCCACCTAATGTGAAGTCACTTTTATTGAACTAATTATATTTCTAATTTTACTTTTCTATCCTAACTAACGTTCTTTCTGTAATACAAATTTCAGCTACATCTCATTAACCATCCTTCAACAAAAGCATACACTTTTATTATGAACGAACTCACAAAGCTTTAGAAACTTATGATGTAAAACAATTCATTCCTCATAAGTTTCATACATATCGACAATTACTACCATTTATCCTGCTATTTGCAGGCAGTAAGATTCACACTCATCAATTTTTCACTTTCTTTATTGAATATGCTTGGGTTGCATTATAATATGTAATTCTCTCTCTGTTTCTGTTTTTTTCGGATTCCGATAATATTCCAGTTTATATTCTAATACTTCATACTCAACCATCCCAATCTTTATCCCTTTTGTTTCTTTTAATACAGCTAATAGAACGCTTATATTTTCATTAGATGATTCAAAAATTTTCCCTCCGCCTTCTCTCTTAAAAATCACTTTCATATATTCTCCCCCAAATTAATTTAATAATCTAGTAAATATAAAAATATTCATCCTATTTTAATAAAGTGAAGGCTAATAATCAGTGGGGGTTTTACGAGCAGTAAGACTCCCACAAATAGCGGGATAAATAATTCTTATCATCATTAAGAACATCTTTTTGTACTAAATGTTCAACATGTCACTTCCTATAAAGTTAATTTATACTCCAATAAATATGATATGTACCATTCTTTAAATTATGTCCTCAATTCACTCTCCAAGAAAATATATTTAGTTTATATTTAACAAAATTAATTAACTAAAACATTATCATTTCAACATTTTGCGAATTTAATTGCTTATTCCTTTTATCTACATCCAAATTTTCCTATTGTAATTCTTAATATTTAAATGTAATATTGTATTGTCTTACTATCTATTTATAACTCACACACTAACGCGAAAAGGGAACTCTATATGAGTTCCCTTTTCTATTGAAAACAAAAAAACAGAAATATAGCATTATGCTAAATCTCTGTTTTTCTTCTAAACCTTATTTCTCATCTAAGAATTTAAATGTATCTTTAAATTCTTTATCTGTTACTTTAATATCTGCTTCTTTCAATAGATCATTGATTACTTGTTGTTTCCATTTACCTGTCGCATCTTGCAGTCTTTGTTGTTCTAAATCTTTTCGAATCGTATCTTTTACTTCATCAAATGGTTTCAATTCTTTTTTATCCGTCACTTTTATTATATGATAACCATAAGATGTTTTTATTGGCTCACTTACTTGTCCTGCATCTAATTTATACGCAGCTTCCTCAAACTCTTTCACAGTTTGACCAGGAGCAAAACCAGCTATTTCTCCGCCCTGTTCCTTTGAACCAGTATCTTCCGAATACTGTTTCGCTAAAGCAGTAAAATCTTCACCATTATTTATTTTCTCTTTTACTTCTTTCGCAGTTTTTTCATCTTTCACTAAAATGTGACTTACCTTCATTTCAGGTTTATGGTTATCTTTCACATCTTTATCTGTGACAGTCGCTCTAATCGCTTTCTCAAGTGCAATTTCTGGCTTCATTCTCTCTTTTAATTCATCTTCATTCTTTAATCCTACTTGCTCTAAAGCCACTTTAAACTTGTCACCCATTTGTTCCTTCGCTGCTTCTACTTGTTTTTTAGCTTCTTCATCTGAAACTTTATATTTATCTAGCAATGCCTTATTTAACATCATTTGAGATAAAGTACTTTTTCCATATGTTTGCCTTAATTCTTTACTTAACTCTTTCTCTGTCACGTTTCCTACTTTTGATGTTGCAACATTTTCTGAGGAACCACACGCAGACAATGTTAGCGCCACACATGCAATAATAGTTCCCATAAATAGCTTTTTCTTTTTCAATTCTAATACCTCACTTTGATAAATGTATATTAGGAACTATACAGCGCTATTGTGAAATCAATGTGTTTTCTGCAAGTATTTCTCTTCATGCCAGAGACAAGCTTTATTAAATAAAAAATCCGGCATAAAGCCGACTTTTTAACATCATTTAATCTGCACATGTTCTTCTTTGATCCATTTGTTCCCACCTATATCTATATATCCATCTTGACGATTCCAAATACGATAAGGGACCTTCCCATCGACCGCACCTGTATCATTCCCGTTTGGCCCATCGTACGTTCTAATTTCATATCCAGGTGTGTACTTTGAATATGCATAAAACCATTGTACATTAAAATGTTCTAACTTAGCCCACTGTTGTTCACCACCTAAACAAATCATATCTTTTTCGCCACCTCCCCAATAACCTTTGTAGATTAAATATGGGATTTTTTTCGTAAGTCTTCCTATAAATTGCGGATTCGCAGGATTTTCATATAAATTAATTCCGTATCCATCATCATATTTTGAAACTGCAATACCAATTCCATTTGGTCGCTTACTGTCTCCAATACTAGATTGATTTGTTTGATTTGAACCTATAAACCAAGAAAGATTTTTATTCCCAATCAATTGATTCAAATCACATTTTCCAATACCAGGAACATTTCCTGAATCAGTATATTGCCAAATATCACAAGGATATGCTGGTTTATTCCCTCCATAACGAGGAATCCAAATAAAATCAGCATCAATATTGCGAGCTCCAAATGATACATACGTGTGATGTCCTACATATAAACCAATTTTTTTTGCACCTAATCGGCGTAATTCATCAATAAATGCTTGAGTCCCGCCTTGCATATCTACCATTGTTTGAACTTCTACATCTGCCACCCAAAATTTAGCGTTTTTATCGCCACGATTCCAAAAATCTTGCGCTTCTTTTTTTGCATCTGAAATAGATATAAAACGGCAAAATGCATAATTCCCAAATGGGATACTACGTTTCTTCATTTCTTTCACATAACCTTGATACATAAAATCGACCGTATTCGAACCATCTTGAACTCTAGCAATAACTAAATCTAGCTGAGACGCTGCAATATCCCAATTAATATTTCCATTCCATTTCGAAATATCTACAATATAACCCATTACTAATCAACTCCTTTTTATTATCTTATTCAAAGCTTGTTTTATTGCTAGACCCATACGCCTAATAGCAAGCTTCTATAAGACAAATAAATATATTTTCATCATTTTTTAAAACTAAATAATTTCTTTTTATCCATAATAAATAAGTCCTTCTTTTTTTGCATTTGTAAACGATAAACTTGCGTTTATTTCATACTAAATATTGGAATAAAACTATAAATAATGTACATACTACATATAAGCAATTTTTGCTTATACTCATGAATGACCTCCAAGATTTTTCAATCTCCCTGTAAAAAGGCAGCTAAAAAAAGCTGCCTTTTTACAATTTATTATATAGAGACAAGTTAATTAACGCTTATCCCCTCATATTAGTCTGTTTTTAAGCTGTTTTTAAGCTTTTTATAAACATGATATATATTTTTTCACAACACTATTTTGATACGTAATAGAAATTACATCAACTCATACAGTATATGTAATAATCAACTACAATAAAAATTACATATTATATTAATATGTCTTCCTAATTAAAAGGAAATAAACATATAACCTCTGTTATGTAAGGAGTTTATTTAATGAAAAAAATCCCTATCGTATTCAAAGTTCCCCCGAATTCAAAGCTAAAAGTTACATTCTATGGCCCTTGTAACGAAGTAATTACAAATGTATCTTTAATTAATCAACTACTCACCACTACCTGCCAAACTGTATCTCAATATCCAGACTTCAAGAAATATATAACTGAAGTCCAATCATTATCAAATTGTTAATCGTATAATTTTATGATTTATCATTTCGAACAGTACGATAACAAAATAATAAAAAGAGCCGCATCTTTCAAAAGAAACGGCTCTTTTTCATTTCACAAAACATGACTTCATTAAAAAACTAAAATAACTCATTAATTGATATTCTGTTGATATTTTATTGATATTTTACACATATTAATGAAATGCGCATATATTATCGTATGGAGATTCTCCACTCATAAAACCTATCTTTTTTTGAGCATACTTTATTTGTATGCTCCTTTTTTATTCTTTACTTAACGGCTTACCCTGTTAATATTTCCAAATATCATTTGAACGAACATTGAATATTTCAATTTTTTCTTATTATGTGCTATGAATATAAGTTTAATAATTTATCTGTAGCTACATTTTCAGTATCACTTAAATCGACAAAATAATGAAGTTGCCACAATTGACTCTTCTTAGCTTGATTACTAATAGGTTTATCCCAAATAGGGTAAACCCTCATAGCCATTTTCCCTTTTTGATTTTGAGTTTTTAATATTTTTTCTTTTAGAAGAATCTCTTTTGGAAAAATAAATTGTCCTAGGTTATTATCCGCTATACAAGTGATAACTAAAAGGTTAGGAGCTGAATCATAAGAAAATGCCTGATTGCTCATGGAGGCATTCTTCTCCCAAAAAGAAACAAATTGTCCAATCTTATTAGGCGTAATTTTTGATACCCTAAATCGGATGCTTCTATTATTTAGCTGGAATACCCCTCCTGCATATTCTGAATTTTGCTTTTCTTCTTTTCGTTTAGTAATTAATAGATTATTAGGTTTGTAAATCATTTCATCTAGTTTTTCAATTATATTACTAAAATGTGTCATGTAAACGCACCTTTTTTATTTTCCAGTATACCAAGAACGTTCGTTCTTGTATATTAAACTTAAACAAATGTTGGCTTTGAATAGTCTTTCAAAGATTATTTTATCTACTCCATCCATAACTTCAAATTTACTTTTATAGTATTTATTACATTACTCTTCCAATTCCTTATATTCTTCATTATTTCATTAATATATTAATAAAAAACGAGGTACATATTACATGAATCCATCCAAAATTGAATTCGGCTCCATAGAGCAACCTTTATTCCTATTAATTTTATATCTTATCGCAATTCTTTTAACACTCGGCATTACATTTAGTATATGTCATTCCCTTTTACTAAATTTAAATGCACCTAGATGGGTAGCAAAACTGTTAGCTATCATATTAACTCTAGGTGTTGCTTATCAAGTGTTTATGAACTTATTTTAATATATTACCAATTTAACACCTTTAACTAAAAGGCCCTACCATAAGGTAGGGCCTTTTTTAAAAAAATAGTCCATAAATCACAAACATGTCTTTTATTTTATTGGAGATGGGAATCTTGCAGCTTCAAAATGCGTACTAATAAATCCTGGATCATTTTGTATAATCAGTCCATCTACATCACTCTCAGCAAAAATTTCAACTACATCTCCTGCATGTAATTGAAGTATTGTTGAAACAGCTACGACATTTGCAAAATTGGGTGGACCAAAAAAGTCATTATCTATCGCTATAGCTGGATTATCATTTACCCGAATTTCTACACGCGCTCTATAATTCGTATTACTATCATTAGGTGCAAAGCTGATTGTACCAATAATAGAATAAACCCCTCTAGTCTTCGGAATAAAATCTGATGTTACTGGATTATATTCATTCGCTAAATCAAACTGTTCATTTTGGAATAATACTTTAACAAAAGTATTTGCAGTGACATTTTGATCTACTGTACTAACCGCTCTAAAAGCAGATGCCCTTACAAGTTTATCTTTCTCATTATCACAACACTTATCGTAATAATCTGTACTCTTCTTACAACAAGTATGCTTTGTCTTTTTATAGCCATTGCAATGCTTACAATAATAATAAGACATATTTATATCCCCTTTCTAAATCTATTGTTGTATACTATGCAAAATAAATTTAAAAAGTTTGGACGAGCTATTGCTATTATGAAATTAAAAAACTCCACCGAAAAGCAGAGTTAATAAATTTTTTTCCTTTTTAATATTTATACAATTGGAGATGGGAATCTTGCAGCCTCAAAATGAGAACCGTCTTCTGTACTACTAATAACCCCATCTATACTACTTTGTGCAAAAATCTCGACAATATCACCTGCATGTAATTGAAGTATTGTTGAAACACTTACGACATTACCGAAATTTATCGGCCCAAAAAAGTCGTTATCTATAGCAATTGCCGCATTTCCATTCACTCGAACTTCTACACGCGCTCTATAATTTAAATTTGTATCGTTCGGAAAGAAACCAATCGTCCCAATTACGGAATAAACTCCTCTAGTCTTCGGAGTAAAATCTGATGTTGCTGGGTTATATTCGTTCGCTAAATCAAATTGTTCATTTTGAAATAATACTTTAACAAAAGTATTAGCTGGAAGGTTTTGATTAACTGTATTTACAGCTCTAAAAGCAGATGCTCTTACAAGGTTATTCTCCTTATGATCGCAAGAACAGTCATCACATCTTTTACCGCACTTATTATAATAATCACTTCTTTTTTTACAGCAATCATGATTTTTCTTTTGGTAACTCTCACAATTCTTACAGTAGTAATAACAAGACATATATAGTGCTCCTTTCTAATCTACTACTGCATAATATGTATGCTAGACTTGAAAAGTTTGGACAGGTTATTGCGATTACAAAAATAAAAATGCTCCACCATAAGGCAGAGCGAAGAGAAAGTATAACTTTTAAAAACAAAGCACTCATGTAATATTCTGGTTAAATCAGTAATACAAATTATCTAGTTTCATCAACTCGGATTTTCAGAAAAAACTCATCTGTACGATTTTATTATTATTGAATAGATTATATTGTTAAGTGAGATATGCAATATTTCGTATTTTATTATTTCAATATTCCTTTATTATCGTTGAGTTGTAAACATTCTCTTTAAAACACTTTAAAATCAACACTTAATCTATAACAAATACTTTTCCATC
This sequence comes from Bacillus sp. FSL P2-0099, assembly GCF_038007445.1. Lineage (NCBI taxonomy): Bacteria > Bacillati > Bacillota > Bacilli > Caryophanales > Bacillaceae > Bacillus > Bacillus sp. FSL P2-0099. The sequence continues at coordinate 2,243,216 of NZ_JBBOXE010000001.1, read as the reverse complement.
CTTTATAATTACCTATAAGCATTATATTCAAATATTATTATTGTAAATTATTGACCCGTACAAACGTATAATTTTTGTGTATTCTATGGACAAGGAGTAAGGTAAGAGTTACTCTTTTCCATTTTAGGAAAGGCCCTGTTGGAGACAACAGGGCCTTTTTTCATAAACTAAATCGGTAAGATCCCCTAACTAGTAAGCTTTCTTTACCTAAACATCATGCATTTCTTTTTGCATACACCGCTACTCTTCTTCGACTGTTTCGTTTACAAACATCAGACACTATTTAACAGTACATAGTTCATTTATCCAGCACTTTCAAAACAGCTTGTACACCGTTAAAATACTTCATGCACTACAAATAAATTATCCGTTCTTGTTCAGGATGAGTATAAATTTTGGAATGTCCTGATATTAAATTACTTACAAGGTTTCATACCACTTATACTTTTGGAGACGGGAATCTTGCAGCTTCAAAATGCGTACTATCTTCTACATTACTAATAACTCCAGCTACGCTACTTTGTGCAAAAATCTCGACTAAATCCCCTGCACTCAATTGAATTATGGATGAAACAGCTACAACATTAGCAAAGTTTATTGGACCAAAAAAATCATTATCTATTTCATAGACACCATTTATCAAACACTCCATGTTTCTTCACCTCTTGAATATTTTTTAAATAAAAATACATACTATTTTCAAGTCGTCGTATCCACGGCTAGTACTTCTTTCTTTTGTTACAGTAGTAAGCAGGCAGGTTCTTCACCTATCTGCTTTCTCTGTATATTTTTTTAGATATCGAAAACACTACCTACAAGCTGTTTGAACTAGCAGCTTCACTCTTCTTGTAATGGGAAAGCAATTTATCACAATTAGCTAACTCATTCAACTCACAGGCAGACAACCAAAATTGTTGTCTGCTTTTTGTATGGAATTTTTCATTTTGCATATACTACTTTTGAGCCTGTTTACCAACGCAAGCCATTTTGGTGTTTTGAATTCCGACTAAGCTTTTATGTTGCACAGATTATTACATCTTTGACAACACTGGTTAAAAGCGCGTTTTCTGGTTATTCGTAGTTCTAGTCCAGAATAATTTTCCTCCTATAAAGGACAGCAGGTACGACTGCTCGTCCTTTTTTATTGCCCCAAATACTTTTGTAACAATTCCAACGCTTCATTAATGCTCCCATTTAAATCATCAAGTTCAGCATCTTCTGGACACTCCTGCAAAATCACTACCGCTCGACTTATGACATCTTGTAACTTTTCGATATCGATAGAAGTTGTAATAATTCCCTCTTGTTCTTGCGAATCAGCTTTACCATAGCCATTGTGCATGGACATCGGGTTTTCTAGCATCTAGCTTACCGCCTTAAAAAATGCAGGATTTTCCTTTCCATTATCGAATTAGTAATGTTTGAAAAGGGGGTGTAATATGGCAGAAATTAAAGTAGGACTTACACAATTTTTAGATTTCACACTGAAAAGTAGTGCAGCTAAAACAAACTTTGTGAAAAATCTAAAATCTCAACCGGAATACCAACCAGCTTTTGATTACTGGAAACAATTACGAGACACTGTTATTAAATTTCATCAAAACGAACTACCTTTTGAATGTTTCGAAACATTAGTGCAAACGGTTGATCAGAAGAAAAAGCAAAACTACATTGATGTCATAAAACAGTACAAAAAATTTATTAAAAACAAAGACGTCTCTTGGTTCGATCCAGGTAAATCACATTGGATATCAGATGATTTAATCGTCCGCTCATCACCTGAACTCGGTTTGCTCATTAATGATGAGCCGCATCTTATCAAACTGTTTTTCAAAGGAAAAAAAGAGCGAATTGATAAATACAACATCAACTCAACGCTGACATTATTAAACGAATCGACATTTTCAAATGAACATAACGATGTGAATTATACGGTTCTTAACATCCAAAAGAACAGAATGTATACGAATAACTCTATTAATAATGATCATTTAATAGCGCTTAAATCAGAAGCTAACCAGCTTTGTTATATATGGAATAAGATGTAAAGAGTACTATTCATCTCTTTCAATACCTTTTCCATGCATAATTTGGCACAATTTTCACAGATCCTATCAGTTTAGCCCACCCTGCATTGTTCCTCACGAACAATGTAGGGTGGGCGTTTTTTCGAAAATAGTTTCTTTCATCATTTCCGCATCCTAACTCACCTCCTCCAAAATTATCATATGCCTGGTCAACAGTTCTATGATAAAACAAATGCTGAAGAAACGTTTTGTTCAGCAGCTGAAGCACAAGCTGCTGGATATAGAGCGTCAAAAAGATAAAACAAAAAACCGACTCTTATGAGCCGGTTTCTTTTGTTATTTCACATATACATAGGTTACGTTTATCTTTAAATTAGATATTTACATTTTTTTCTTCTTACCCCATAATTTTAATTGGGAATGGGAGGAAGAAAATGGTTCAAATCAAAGTAACACCTGAAATGCTAGAAGAAGTTGCTAATCGTGCAAGTAATACCAGAATCGCATTAGAATCTATACATAATAATTTATGTAATGAAATAGATCGTTTGTGTTTTCAATGGATTGGTGCCTCTAATCAACAGTTCATTCACATGTTCAATGATGCGAAACCAAAAGCTTTTACATCTATCAATTCAATTATACAAGTAGAAGAAGATTTGAGACGAATTGCCGAAAAATTCCGCAATACAGATAATCAAGATGTTACAATGGAAGAAGGTGCAATGTGTGGTAAACCTTCTTCGGAGGAACAAGGATTTGATGGTAAAAAACTTGCTAGGGATATAGCGGGTGAAATAAGTGGTGAATATGATGTTCGTCGTGTTTGGGATGGTATTGATCCATCTACTGGCGAAAAACTTTCGGGGTGGGATCGTGCTGGGGCAGGTGTCATGGCTGTAGCCGGCCTTACACCCTTTGGAAAGATAGCTAAAGTAGGAAAAGGAGTTAAAATGACTGCTAAGGCTACTGAGGCTGCAAATACAGCTAAAAAAGTCACTGCTGGGACAAACAGTACGGGTGAAATTAATTATGTTCATTTTAATAAAACACATAAAGATTCCTTACCTAAGCCAAAAGGAGATGGGCCAAATGGTGGGCGATTACAATCTCATCATGGATTACAACAAGAATGGGCAAAAAATAATTTCAGTCAGTATGGGTATGATTCGAAACTTGCTCCAACAATAACTGTCGAGACTGGAAAAGGACTACCACATACAATCATTACTAATGCTCAAACTGCGAGACGAAATGAACGGGTGGCTTCAGGGGTAGGGAAATGGAGTACTACTTTACAAGAAGAAATGCAATTCATGGTGGGTGATTTAACTAAAGCTGGTTTTTCACGTGATACTACTAGCCAAGTTCTTGAACAACAATACAAGATGCTAGATAAACTAGGAGTTAAATATGAAAGGATTGATTATTAATGAACAGATTAGATAATATCAGTAGTGTGTATAGAATTGATGCCAAAAAATCTCCTTCGAAAGAAGAAGAAATTAAAGCGCTTCAGGATTTTTCAACAATAGATGTACCTACAGAATATATAGAAATAATTCAGCTAGCTTCAGACATTGAAATTAATGTTAACGACCAAATTTATATTCGAATTTGGGGAGCTTCGGGGTGCATTGAAATGAATGAAGCTTATGAAGTGCAGAAATATCTCCCGAATTCACTCGCAATTGGTGATGATGAAGGAGGCGGTGCATTAATCTATCTACAGGGTAAAGATGGTTTTGGAATATACTATAACAGATTCGCAGATTTGGATATTGAGGAGGCAGTGAAAATTGCACCATCGCTAACCGAATTATTAGAAAATAATGTAGGTGTGAATACTTTATTAGACATTTAAAAAAATTTAGAGACCTTGATTGGCTTGCCTTTCAAGGTTTTTTATTGGTAACGATATAGGTTTTGTAACAACTATGCTATTTTTTACAAATGTTTTAGATTCCAGTGTATGGGGGTAGTGACAGAGTTGTTGTCATAGACCGCAAAGTATGATTCGATAAAATTATAAAAAGTGCACCGTACACTTTTTGAAAAAGGTTTACCGATGAAATATGATGAAATAAATGAGTACTATAGAAAACAGGCGGAACAAAACGCCATAGAGAAAACTAAGGAGACTCCAGAAGATGGAGAACGTAAGAAGCAAGAAGATCATCAAAAGCTAATGGAAAATATCTATGGAGAAGAAATGATAAAAAACGGTGAATTAAATATGAATAAAGAAACATTTGGAGAATAAATAAGAAAAAAGCCGCCCAACAGGACGGCTCTTTTTACATTACTTAATCGTTACATGCTCCGCTTTAATCCATCGATTACCACCTATATCAATAGCATCTAAGTGTTTACCCCAAACACGATAAGGAACCGTACCATCGATGTTATCAATATGATTCGTACACTCAGGTTCGCTATGAACTGCAATTCCGTATCCTGGAGGATATTTAGAGTAGGCGCAGAACCATTGCACATCAAAATGCTCTAATTTCGCCCACTGCTTCTCGCTACCTAAACAAATCATATCCTTATCACCGCCACCCCAATATCCTTTAAAAATAAGATACGGGATTTTTTTCGTGATATTTCCTGTGTATTGCGAATCAGCAGGATTCTCATATAAATTCACGCCATAACCATCTGCGTATTTTGAAGTTGCGATTCCTTCAACTTTCTCATTATCTTGTTGCGGTTGTTCTTTTACCTTTTCAGTAGTTTGTGATTGGTTCTTAAACCAAGCTAATGACTTGCTACCCACAAGATAATTCAAATCACATTTACCGATACCGGGTACATTTCCTGTTTCCGTGTACTGCCAAATATCACAAGGATATGCTGGCTTATTACCGCCATAACGTGGAATCCATACAAAGTCATATTTCACGTTTGCCATTCTACATAATCAATTGCTTTATGATCTATCCCTAAATTAACAAGTGCCTTTCTTGGCGCTCCGATTCCTCCGAATAATTCAAGTATTTTAATCAAAGCCACCCCTCCCTTCTTGCTATTAAAATAGCGTTTTTATTAAATTTCCTAAATACAACCGCTTGTCCATTACACTTTGCTCTATCATTGCATTTACTATTAGTAATACGAACTTTTAGAGGTGAATTATATTGGACGAGTTTTTATCTTCTACTGCATTAAATCCGTGTTCGATTTGGCCGACACTTTCACCTATGCAACCCTTTCAATTCCCTACAGGTCCCACTGTTCAACAGGTGCTACTGGACCGACCGGATCAATCGGGCCAACTGGGAATACGGGATTGACAGGGAACACCGGACCTACTGGTATTACTGGACCTACTGGCGACACCGGTTGATTTCCCGCATTATTGTTGGTCCTCTCCATATACCAGCTTGCTTCCATTCCTTTTTCATTTTCCCGACATAAGAAGGACTACGATCATACATAATGCTAATATCTTTATCTGGAATGCCTTGTTGATTCAATTCGCGCACACGCTCCGGAGTAAGTCCGATGGGTTTGTCTTTTCGTTTTCCACCGTGCTCTTTCGGTTGTGTATCAAAATATCTATCCAACTGACGTAATTCTTGACCAGTCGGGCAGTTTTTACAAACACTAATACTAAAACAAGCATTATCTGAACGATTGTTATAACAACGTCTGCATTTCTGCTCTATGATATCGCCAATTTCGTATGTGATTTGGATGCGTTCTACTTTCGTTTCACTCATTAACCGAATTATTTCACATACACTATTCACTATCGATGCCATTCTTCTCTTCCCCCTTGAATAATTTTTCCAAATCAATACATACTATTTTCAAGCCGTCATATTCACGGCTAATACTTCTTTCTTTTGTTACAACAGAAGTAGGTAGATTCGTCACTTATCTGCTTTCTCTGTATATTTTTTTAAATATCTAAAAGACTACCTACAAGCTGTTTGAACTAGCAGCTTCACTCTTCTTGTAATGGGAAAGCAATTTATCACAATTGACTAGCTCATTCGACTCGCTGGCAGACAACCAAAATTGTTGTCTGCTTTTTGTATGAGATTTTTCATTATACATATACTACTCTTAGGCCTCTTTACCAATGCAAGCCATTTTGGTATTTTGAATTCCGACTAAGCTTTTTTATTGCATAGATTATTACATCTTTGACAACACTGGTTAAAAGCGCGTTTTCTGGTTATTCGTAGTTTTAATCCAGAATAATTTTTCTCCTATACAGGACAGCAGGTACGACTGCTTGTCCTTTTTTACTTATACTGCGTACTTTCCTTTTGGGTAGCCTCGAACAACATTGCTCACGCTGCTCCCCTTTTCCCATTCTGCAAACCTTTGTAACCAAGCTCCCCAACGTTCTTGTATGGAAGGATATTGATTTTGACAGACGTACCTTATCTGTTAATCATTCCCTCTCGCATATTACCAAAGAGTTTCATGAGCCTAAAACATCTTCAGGAAAGAGATTAATTGTTTTACCTGAAATTACTCTGCTGGCTCTTCAAGGACATCTTCAAAAAATCAATGAAGAAAAAGAACGGTATGGCGATGGAAATAATAATTATGATTTAGTTTGCCCAACCTATAATGTAACCCGTGCAATTTCAGAAGTTTGACACAGCTCCTGAAAAAGCTTATAAAGAAAAGTGAGGTTCCTAATATTCGTTTGCAGGATATAAGGCGTAAATCCGAAAATCGTAAGTAAACGATTAGGACATAAAAGAGTAGGGATCACATTAGACACCTACTCATATGTATACCAGACCTACAAGAAAAAGCAGTCGAAGATTTTGCAGTTACGGATTTTGCATAAAAAATACTAGCTTATCCGTGTGACATTGAGAGGAGTCAAAAACATGAAAGAAATCAAATCTGAACAAGAATTCAAAGACATCATCGCAAGCGAGGAGCCAGTAGTTGTTAAGTTCTTTACAACATGGTGCCCGGATTGCGTGCGTATGGACAACTTTATCGGAGATGTAATGGAAGAATTCAATAAGTTTGAATGGTATTCTATTAATAAAGATGAATTCCCAAGTATCGCGGAAGAGTATCAAGTAATGGGTATTCCAAGCCTGCTTGTTTATCAAAATGGCGAAAAGTTAGGTCACTTACATAGTGCAAATGCAAAAACGGAAGAGCAAGTTACTGAGTTTTTAGAAGCATACTAAGAAACGAAAAACCTCTGAAAAATCATCAGAGGTTTTTTTCGTTTTCAAATTATTCTTTGCCTTTGTCTCTTTCTGGAAAGTGAATATTATAATGCTTTCTCCCCTTCTTATTGAAGAATTTTGTTAGCATTTCTTATATATTACTCACATGAGGAATTACAAAGAGTCATTTTGCGAAAAATATATATGAAAAAAATTTTGAGAATCATTATTCTCGCCCTCTTTCCATTTGCCATAATCATCATTAATTGTTTAATAAAGTGAAACCTTAATCAGTGGGGTTTTTGTTCATCCCCCACTGATTATTAGCCTTCACCAATCGGGCGTTTACGGGCAGCCCGACTCCCGCCTAACTTCTTTGCTCCAACTGAATTTTGAGGTGGGGGTCTTACTGCCCTCAAATAGCGGGATAAATTTCTACTTTGTACTTTTCAACATATTTTTCCTTAACGAAACTTTGTTATCCCCTTCTTAAAAAGCTATAAAACGTCAACAATGTTTGTATAGACCCACACGAGTTTCGTTTGATACTCTATGTATAGAAAGAAATTCCTTGTAGAAAGGCGAGTGATTAAAATGGATTCTCTTTCTCATAAAGAAGCTGATAAAGGTGCTATTGTCAGCATTATAGCCTACATATTTTTATCCTCTATGAAAATCATCATCAGTTATATTACCCTCTCTAGCGCATTACGTGCTGACGGTTTGAATAACTTAACGGATATTGGTGCTTCTTTAGCAATATTAATTGGCCTGAAAATTTCTCGTAAGCCTCGTGACCCAGATCATCCATATGGGCATTCGCGTGCAGAACAAATCGCATCACTTGTTGCTTCCTTTATTATGGCAACGGTCGGATTAGAAGTTGTTATTAGTGCAATTCAATCGTTTTTCAATCCGAAACAAGCAGCACCTAATGTACTTGCAGCATGGGTGGCTTTATTTTCTGCTGTCGTTATGTACGGTGTATACAAGTATACGAAAAAGATTGCAATGCGAACAAAAAGTAAATCATTAGAGGCTGCTGCAAAAGATAATTTATCAGATGCTCTTGTAAGTATTGGTACAGTAGTAGGTATAGTCGGAGCACAGTTCCAAATGCCTATTTTGGACCCTATTGCTGCTTTACTTGTCGGTCTTATTATTTGTAAGACCGCGTGGGAAATTTTCGTAGAAGCTTCTCATATGCTAACGGATGGAATTGATCCTGAAAAAATGGATGAATACGCTGATGCTATAGGGCATATTTCAGGTGTAGAACATATTGTAGATATTCGTGCTCGTATGTATGGGAACCAAACGTATGTGGATATTACAATTGAAGTAGATGCTCGAATGGATGTTAGCGAAAGCCATTGTATTACTGACAATATTGAAGATATGCTTCGAAAAAAATTCGGAATTTACCATGCTCATATTCATGTGGAGCCCATGCAAAAAGAACCTATTATGACATAGGTTCTTTTTTAATGAACGCCTTATGAAATATAATACATAAAACGAGCCAGCTACCGCCCGCTGCCCATCCGGCTAATATGTCAGATGGATAGTGCACGCCAAGATAAATTCGGCTAACTGAAATAGATAATACAACGAAGCTTGCTATAAAAATAATCAGCAACTTTTTATGCAATGAAATACGATCTTCTGTAATTGTGACGTATGCAATAAATCCTAAAAAAGCAGTAGCATTCATCGTATGACCGCTCGGAAAGCTATATCCAGTTGCTGTAACAAGCTGCGTCACATCAGGTCGTGCTCGTTCATACCATAGTTTGAGCATGCTGTTCAAATAACGTGATCCGTAATAATTAATTGTTAGAAGTAATGCACTTAATATTTTTTTTCTAAGAAGAAAATACATTACAAGTATAATGAGTAACGGGAAATATATTCTTTTTGAACCGATAAAGGACACCCAAGTAAAATAGGTTGTCAAATACTCGTTTCGGAAACTTTGAATAAAGTGTGCGACTACATTATCAAATTTTTCAATACAAGCGGTATGATACGAAAGTGATAGTGCGACAAAACAAATGAGTAGTGTACAACTTAACAAGTATAAATGTCGGTATCGTTTCACATACATAACCTCACTATGCAAAAAAATGGAGCGGTTGTTTTAGTTTTCCTCTCCATTTCTTTTTTATGCATAGTTTATTAAAAAATATTATTGTTAATTTTTTGCTGCATCGTTGGAATATCTTCGTTTGTTACTGTAAAGCGAATAACCTTCTCATCAAGATCAAGTGCTTCTGCGAATAAACCAGCCAATCCACGTGATTTTCTATCTACTTCCATAATAATTTCTAATCGATCGTGGGCGCTTGGCAAAATTAATAATTCTAATTCATCTAATTTCCCATAATACTCTCCGGAAACTGGAATAAACTCAAATTCTTGTGCGAATGGAACTTGCTTACGTAATCGATACGGTAATTCTTCGCATTCTATATGACGCGCTTTAAAACCTAATTGATTTACACTATTTAATACACTGTTCAATAGCGCATTCGGCAATACTTGAATATAATCACGGTCACTTGGATCAATACTACGTTTAATATCAAGACCTGTATGAACCCAAACCGTTTTCATTCCAAGTGTTAGTGGTGCTTCAATTGGCATTAAAAACGAAAATGGAATTTCCACTTTTTCATTTGGCTCTACAGAAAATGGATCTGTTAAACGAACTCGCTCTAAATCATACGATGCAGTTACTTTTTTATCATCCACTTCCCTTACATATGACGTCGACAACGTTAAGTAAATGCTTTCAATTTCTTGGCTAACTGAACCTCCAGTTATATGAACCTTCCCTACTATCTCTTCTCCAACTGTATACTCATCTCTTTCAAGAACAGTATCTACTTTTGCACTTCCAATTCCAACGCTTGCTAAAAACTTTTGAAACATGGGGTCTCCATCCTTTCTAAAGCGTAAGCTACATCTTTTTTCAAATCTTGTACATTTTCATAGTATGGCGCTTTCATTTGTAACATTCGCATCAGCATGTCGCGATTATATTCTTCCAGCACTAACTCTTCATACCAAGGTTTTTCCTTTTTTTCAGTCGATTGATAACTAGCATACAATAAAAATAATACGAAATGACCGAGAGCATAAAAATCGCTACGAAAGTGAACTTCTCGCATCAAAGCTTGTTCACCTTCATAAGTTATAGCTCGCTCATCACCCTCACCTTTCAATTTAGCCAATCCAAAATCAATAATACTAATCTGATTTTCTTTCATTAATATGTTTGGAATACGTAAATCTCGGTGAATGATACCTTTACTATGAAAATACGAAACAATTCCTAGTACTTCATATAAAATTTCAAAAACTTCACGTTCATCATATACTTGCCCATCTAAGAAAATATGATCTTCGAAATTTCCCCCCGGCATATACTCCATCACAAAAAAGTTCTTTTTCTCCCATATGAAATGATCATGTAGATTAGGAATTGACGCATGATTTAATGTTTGTAACATCACTTTCTCTTGCTCAAATGATTTTCTACCAGACTCATATCTTTGTTTACTTTGCCTTAATTGTTTTAAGACTTTATATTTATTTATTTGTAAATCATTAACGACATATGTAACCCCATAACTGCCCATTCCAATTACTGATTCAATCTTATAACGCTCTGCAACGATTGTATTTTTTCGCAGTGGTCTATCAAATAAAGCTAGTATACGACGCCATTTCATCAGCTACTTGAAAAGAAGCTACGGCTTTTACGTTTTCTTTTATAATGCTGATGCCCATAACCAGATGAACGTCGTTTATAGTCGCTACTTGAATAAGAGCGCCCTCTATGACGATGATCACTACTTGAATACGAACGATGTTTTTTCTTTCCTAATAAAGAATCAATAATTTTTTTGAACATCCCTTCACCTCTTGTATAAAATTTTCTTTTAATTATACCAACAATTCTTGTCTATATTTGTGACAAGTTTGTAAAGAGTAAAAAACGACGAGTTAAGCCCGCCGTTACTTTCAATCTTCCTCTTCATCAAAAACTTCATCAATCATGCATTTCTCTAATAAATACTCAAATGTAATATCTGCCAGGTCCTCAATTTCTTCTCTTTTTGGAACGTACCCTCTTTCAATTAGTCGCTCATAAAAAAACTCCGCAATCTCTTCCGTGTCAATTACGACTTCAATTTCCTTCATGAGCATCACTCCTTTATTTCTGTTTTATGAAAAAATCTCAAAATTATGTATATGAGATTAGAAAAATAGTTTTTCTTTTTTATAAGTCATATCATGTAGGTAAAGGGCATACGATGTTAGTACAAGCTATCCAAAGGGGGAAATAATAATGGAATACCAATATGAAGTAGATCAAGAAGTAGGGCAAACAAAAGAAGAGTTCATGCATGAAGATCAATGGGCAGACTCTCTTATTAAATGGCTTTTTATTTTTTTAATAATTGTAGGCATACCTTATACTGCATATGTTGTTGTTCAATTTATTCTCTCTTTCTAGTTAACTATTTTTTCTCTGTCAATTTAACTAAATAATTTTGAACAACATCCATAACAATTTTATATTCTTCATCTTTAAATGTATCGAATAATAAATGATAATCATTATAAATATCTAATAACCCATCAATAATTTCTTGGCGATTCGTCTTTACACTTACTTTTTTCGAATTGTTAATCGACTTCAATTTTCCTAAATCCAATTTATTCATACCAGCTTTATCTTGTTTCATTTTCTTCAAAATTGCATTTGCCGTTTGTGCATTGGCAAGTAATGTTAAATCTGATTCATCAGCTTCTAACCATTCACCATCAGTAATTCGTGACAATTCATATATAGTATCTTCCCATGCATCATTTTTATATCTCCATACTTCTGTACGAAAACCAACAATACGAAAAACATCTTTATCATATCCAGTTACTTGCACGAGATCACCAAAAGTAAAGTTATAATTTAATTCAATCCACTCTGTGTCGCCCTTTTTCATTTCTTGCTCTGTTACATGCTGTAAAGTTTGCTCAACGTAAAACCCATCGTGATTATTTACTTCGTATACGTAAACTCCATCTAAAACTTTCATATTTGTAACTTTCCCAACGGTTCCATATAGCGTAATCACGACTATGTCCCCTACGTTATATTTAGGTTGTTTTTTCCTTGCCATCAATATCTCTCCTTTTTTAAACGTCGTGATTTTGATAACAGTATATGCAACCTACATAAAAACGCTTATCACAGAAGCTTATATTCATAAATTTTTTCAATAAAAAAGTAGAATTTGTATATAACTTAAAAAAGCTAGTATTTAAACTAGCTTTCACTTTTCATTTATGTTCTAACAACAAGACGTATTGTAAATAAAAAAGCATAATGAATACTTCACTTCTTTCAAAGTAATGTATTCATTATGCTTTCATTTTCCTAAAACTTCATATCGTTATCTCTCTTGTATATATAAATCCCATGCATCATCAAATATAGACATACTTTCTAGCATTCCACTTAACTCTAAGTATGAACTAATTACATCATAGTCTTCAGATTGCTTCGGAAAACTTAAATCATCATACATCGCCTCTGCTAAATCTGATATTTCATTTTTAAATAAAGCTGCACGGTGCTTCATCATATAATGGTAAAATGTCTTTTTCAAAAATATTCCCTACCTTTCTAACTTGGGTACATTATACAAGGCAAAAAAGAAAAAAACCAGCATAAAAGCTGGTTAAAAGTCGAAATAATTCCTTTTTAATAAACGTGGTCTTCCCATCAACTCTTCGTATGTTAGTTGTTTTGGCAAATCTTTCGTATAAATTAAAAACAACTGATCTTCAATTTCTTTTACAGTATGGTCTGCTTGATAGTCCATTCCACATGAGGAACAAGTAATACATGGTGTCTCTTGGATTTCAATGGCTTTCGTACCATCTGGTAATTCCCAATATACAGTATTCAAGCTTTCTTTCGCTTCTGTACTGTCACACCACATACAATTCATACTACGTCACCCTCATTTTTTTTGTCATCATCTAACTTTGCTATTTGTGCTTGATATTTTTTATCTTTTAATTGATCACGCTTATCACGTTTATCTTTTAAAGAAGCATGCGTTTCATTGACTTCATAATCTTTGCGGCGATTCATACGTTGTAAATCATCTGGAACAAGATTAAATTTCTTATCACTCATCAATCCTGCAACGCCGATATCAGAACGTTTCTCTTCATAAGTCGGATAAATTTCTTTAAAGTAGCCTTCTGCTCTTCCTGGGATATAGTTTTCTGGTTCTGGATACGTTGTAATAACCCCTTCAAAGTTACGAAGAACAACTTTATCCGCACTTTGTGAAATTAAATAGTTTGGCTGAAGCGCAATTTTTCCGCCTCCACCCGGTGCATCGACAACGAAAGTTGGTACTGCATAACCAGACGTATGTCCACGTAAGCCTTCAATAATTTCAAGACCTTTCGAAACTGGTGCACGGAAATGACCGATACCTTCTGATAAATCACATTGATAAATGTAATATGGACGAACACGAATTTTCACTAAATCATGCATAAGTTTTTTCATAATTGGAACGCTGTCATTAATTCCAGCTAAAATTACAGCTTGGTTTCCAATTGGAACACCTGCATTTGCAAGCATTTCACATGCTAGTTTCGATTCTTCTGTAATCTCAATAGAAGTGTTAAAATGAGTATTTAACCATACTGGATGGTATTTTTTAATTATGTTACACAGGTTTTCTGTAATACGCTGTGGGAATACAACTGGTGCTCTCGTTCCGATACGAATAATCTCAACATGCGGGATTGCTCGTAAATTCTTTAATACATATTCTAAAATTTTATCATTAATTAGAAGTCCATCACCGCCAGAAATTAAAACGTCACGTACTTGTGGTGTTTCACTAATATAAGCAATCGCATCATCTAATTGCTTTTTCGGTACGCCCATTCCAATTTGTCCACTAAAACGACGACGTGTACAGTAACGACAATACATAGAACATTGATTCGTTACTAAAAATAGTACACGGTCTGGATAACGATGAGTTAATCCTGGAACTGGTGAATCTTCATCTTCATGAAGAGGATCTTCTAAATCATATTTTGTTTTATATAACTCTTCCGAAATCGGTACTGATTGCATCCGAATCGGACAGCGTGGGTCATCAGGATTCATTAGCCAAGCATAGTACGGTGTAATGTTTAACGGGATCGTTTTCGTTGAAATTTTAACGCCTTCTTCTTCGTCAGGTGTTAAGTTAATTACTTTCTTTAAATCATCTAAAGTTTTGATCGTATTCGTTAATTGCCAAACCCAATCATTCCATTGTTCTTCTGTAACATCTTTCCATAATTCAATATCCTTCCAGTGACGATTTGGTTTGTATACATCATGTAACATTGCTATTCCCCCTTTTTATACGCTCATCCTTTATATAAGCAATAATTATGCCAACTTCATATTCTTGATAAGTAAATGCGAGAAATACCCTATTATATAAGAGAATAAATATTTTTAAGTGCTGTACTAAAACGATATTTACTATCATATTCATTACTTGTTATATATGTAAACGCTCTTTTATTGGTGCAAACACACAAAAACCGCCGATTATTCGGCGGTTTTGTCGTACTTGCTCAGTTTATATTGAAGCGTTTGACGAGGAATACCTAACATTTTTGCTGCTTGCAAAATATTCCCTTCCGTTTCAATTAACGCTTGATCTATTAATTCCTTTTCCGTTTGATGAAGAGCTTCCCTAAGCGGTAATATACTTTTCTTCTTCGGAAGTTTCTCTTTCCGAAATGTTCGTGGCAAGCAATTTGCTGTTAACGAATTCCCTTCTGTAATAATGACAGCATGTTCAATCGTATGCTTTAACTCACGAACATTTCCAGGCCATTGATAAGCTTGTAATCTTTCTTTCGCTTCCTTATCAATTTGAAGTACACCTTTTTTATAACTTTTATTATATTCTTTCAAAAAGTAAGACGCTAATAACAGTACATCCTCAGTTCTTTCGCGAAGCGGCGGGATATATAATGAAAATACATTTAATCGATAGTATAAATCAGTGCGAATTTTATTTTCTCTTAAACATACTTCTGGAGGCTGATTCATTGCAGTAATAACGCGAACATCTACTTTTCTCGTCTTATTATCACCAATGCGACGAATAACTCCATCTTCTAATACACGTAGCATTTTTGCTTGTAAATCAAGCGGCATTGAATTCAGTTCATCTAAAAATAATGTCCCTCCATCTACAAGTTCAAATAATCCTGCTCGTTCGATTGCCCCTGTATAACTACCTTTTGTCGTGCCAAACAGCAAACTTTCTAATAGCGACTCTGGCAAAGCTGCACAGTTTTGTGCAATAAACGGCTTATTTTTTCGTTTAGAAGCTTCATGAATCGCTTGCACAAATAGCTCTTTCCCCGTTCCAGTTTCACCATATATTAAAACATTCGCATCGGTTGGCGCTACTTTTTGTGCTAACTCTTTCGTCTGTTTAAAGCGGGAATCATCAGTTACAATTGTCTCGAATGCAACATGCTTTTTCACCGTTTTTTTGCTAGTCGATCGTTTTATTTTCGATTGTAGATCTACAATCGTATCAGTAAGCTTTTGAATAGTAGAATAATCTTTCGCAATTTCTACAGCACCAGCAATATTTCCATCTATTAAAATAGGTAACGTTGTATTGACCGTACAAACGTCTTCCCCATTTAAATTTTGGTAATGTTGAACTTGGTGTACGATTGGTTTTTTTGTATCTAATACTTTCATCAACGTACTTGTTTCTCTGGATAATGACGGGAATGCTTCTAATAAATGCTTTCCTAGCACATTTTCAATTTTAGATCCATCATGTTTTGCAGCAACTGTATTATAAAATATTGTAATCCCATTTTCATCTACTGCATGTATGGCCTCATCTATACTGCCCAAAATCGCTTCAATGACTTCCTGTGTCGAAACTGCTAGCAATGTCATCCCCCCTTTTGCCGAAAATCCAGCAAATTCAACGCCGAATTTTCGGCACCCTCTGTGCGATTATAAGCATGACGATTCCGTTCTATTATTTTGATGAAATGTGTATATATTTTTATTGCTTATTTATGGTTAAGTGAAACTTTAATCAGTGGGGCTTTATTATTAACCCGACTCCCACCTAACTTCTTTGCTTTACAGCCGAATTTTGAGGCGGGAGTCTTACTGCTTTCGAATAGCTGGATAAATCTTTCACCCATATATTCATATCTTCCAACTTATCAAAAATGTAGCAATTATTCGCAAGCCTTCCCGTATATGTATAGCCTAATTGATGAAAGGCTGCATTCATACCGAAAGATAGCGAGCGAGCAATTGTATAAGAACAAAAAATAGATTTTTCTTGGAGTTCTTCCTCCAATTTAATTAACAGACTTTTCATGAAACCATGTTTTCGATATTCAGGTAATGTAGCACAATTCGTTAATTCTGCATTACCTTCTTTCACGTTCATTTCAGCAGATGCTGTACTAATAATTTTCCCCTCGAATTCATAAACATAGTAAATTGTATCGTCTTCCTTCATCGTCTGCTTTACATAATTCCCATCATTTAAAGGTGTCGGATAAACTTCAAATACTTTTCCAAAGACAATTGCTAATTCTTCCGCATCCTCTTCTGTCGCTTTTCTTAACACAAATTCCTCTGGGACTATTTTTTCTTTCACTTCTTTTTCTTTTACACCACTTAAAATAGTATCTTCCTCAGTCCAATGAATACTATTTCGTCTTTCATCATTATGATATTTCACGAAGAAGTGCGCATCGTGCCCTTGAAAATAATGAGGTATTGTTGCTTCCAGTAAGAAACCGAAAGAGAGCCATGTTGAAACATGCTCTCCCTTTCCTTTAATAATACATTTAGTGAAAGAATGTTTCTTTGCTAATTCATCGATTGTTTGTATGATGCTTTCAACATTTCCTGTATAGTGATCAATTCTAATACGTTTATTAAAATAATCTAAAACCCCTTCTACTGTATAATGCTTTGTCTGTTCACTAAAAGATTCATAGTATTTCATTTTTTCACCTCACACCAATCTAGTAATGTACATGCAATTATTTTTGCGGCAGCAATCATTTTATCAACTTCTATATATTCGTTTGGATAGTGTGCTACTTTCGTCTCTCCTGGACCAAATACTATCGTGGGTACATTAGCTATTTGTGTGAACAAACCTCCATCTGTTCCCCATGGCGAAGCTTCTATAATCGGCTCGTTCCCTTCGATTTCAACAAAATTATGTTGAAGCGTTGTAATAAGTGGATGATTTTCTTCTAGTTCACCAGGAACCCATCTAGCCCCAAACCATTCTACTTCTACAGGATTTTTTACAAACCAACTATCCACATCTTTTAATTCACCAATCCAGCCCTCAAACTCTTCTTTTGCTGCCTCTATAGTCTCATTCGGCGCAATACCACATCTTCCTTCTAAAATTAATGAATCGGGAACAGAACTTGGCCAGCTTCCCCCTTCAATTTTCCCAACGTTAATTGGAATTGGAATCGGAATCCCCTTAAATAACGGATCTGTAATTCTACCATTTCTCTTCTCTTCTAATTTTCTCAAATGCTCTACAACAAACATACTTTTTTCAATTGCACTTACTCCTTCATAACGTGTACCACCGTGTGCTGCTTTTCCTTTTATATGTAGACGAAACCACATTGATCCTTGTTGTTTCGGAAAAAACTTCATATTCGTCGGCTCAGGAATAATAACGCCATCTGCCTTATATCCTCGTAAAATAGCGGCTAATGTTCCTGCCCCACCGCTCTCTTCTTCTATTACACTTTGAAAATGTATATCACCTTTTAGTTTAATACCAGATTCAATAATCGCTTCCATCGCAAGCATAAGTGAGACATTGCCGCCTTTCATATCTGTTGTTCCACGTCCATATATGCGGTTTCCTATTTTCTCTCCACTATATGGATGATGGTCCCACTGATTTACATCCCCTTCTGGCACGACATCAATATGCCCGTTTAAAATCATAGATTTCCCTTCGCCACTTCCTTTTAAAGTCGCTACAATGTTCGGGCTATCTGTAAAACTTATACGAGGTGATACGAAATAAGGGTGATCTTTCATTTCCTTAAAAGCAGGCTCCCAAATATCAAGATCTAGACCTAACTCACGCAACTTTTCAATAACAATTGCCTGTGCACCACTTTCATCACCAGATACGCTCTTTTCTTGAATTAATCGTGTTAAAAATTTTACACTCTCTTCTTCATGACCCTCAATATAATCACAAACTTGTTTTTTTAATTGCTCCATATATTACAACTCCCCTCATTCAATTACTAGTAAATTTGAGCTTATATGAAAATCAGCTGTCGTATGTCGTTTTACATCTTCTACAGTATATGGACTCATTAATTCTTGTAAGACAAGTCCTCTTTGGGTTACTTCCATGACAGCCATGTCTGTAATAATTAAATCTACACATTTTTTCGAAGTTAATGGCAATGTACATTCCGAAACAATCTTTGCATTTCCGTATTTATCAACATGATTCATCACAACAACGACCCGCTTCGCTTTTTGCGCTAAATCCATCGCTCCTCCAATACCTGGAACGCGTTTTCCTGGTACAATCCAGTTCGCTAAATCACCATTTTCACTTACTTGTAACGAACCAAGTATCGTAACATCAAGTAATCCTTTTCGAATCATGCCAAACGCCATGCAGCTATCAAAATAACTTGCTCCTGTAATAAGAGATGTTGGTAAACCAGCTGCGTTACATAAATTCTCATCTTCATTCCCTTTACTTGGCGTTGGTCCCATACCAACAATACCGTTTTCCGCATGAAACATAACATTCATATCTTCTGGCAAATGATTCGGTACAAGCGATGGAATTCCAATACCTAAATTTACAAGCATACCATTCTGAATTTCTTTCGCTGCACGTCTTGCAATCTTATCTCTTACTTCTACGCCCATACCCATTTCCAATTCACTCCTTCCGATGGCACGATATAATTTACAAATACACCTGGGACGACAATTTCTTCTGGATCTAAACTTCCAAGTGGAACAATTTCTTCTGCTTCTACAATCGTTATGTCACCAGCCATAGCTACGTGTGGATTCATATTACGAGCGCTTTTATCAAATACAAGATTGCCAAACGGATCCGCTTTTTTCGCATATACAATTGCGACTTCAGCCGTTAAAGCTGTTTCAACTAAATATGTCTTTCCATTCATTTCAACTGTACGCTTTCCTTCTTCTACAATCGTATCAACACCAACATCAACTAAAATACCACCAAGCCCTACACCACCAGCGCGAATACGCTCTGCGAGTGTTCCTTGCGGAGAGAATTCAATTTGCAATCTTCCTTCATTTAATTGTCTTCCCGCATTTGGATTTGACCCAATATGAGAAGTAACTAAAGATTTAACCCTTTCATTCGTAACAAGACGACCGATTCCTACATCAGGAAATCCAGTATCATTTCCTATTAAATTTAAATTTGTAATGCCTTTATCTAAAACAGCTTGAATTAAAGATGGAGGTGATCCGATTCCTCCAAATCCCCCAAACATTAATGTCATATCATCATGGAACAAAGAAATTACTTCCTCTATTTCTTTTAATTTACCGAATGTATTTGTAATAGTTGTCATGCGATACTATGCCCTCCTTTTTGCATCATCTCTTCCACGCTCTTTACAAAAATTGAAAGTAATTCATCTAACTCGGAATATGTAGTTGTCATTGGTGGTGCAACAAGCAGTGCACTATCCTCTTTTCCTGCTTGCCCTGAAACAGCTTGGTATAAGAGCAGTCCATTTTTAGCAGCAACTGAAATAAGCTCCGACGCTTTTGTAAACGGTTGCAATTCTATTCCAATTAGCAATCCTTTTCCACGCACATCGGCAATGATTGTCGATTGTTGCTGAACTTTCTGCAAACCTTTTAATAAATACTCTCCCTTTTCTGCTGTTTTTTCAGGTAAATTATGTTTCTCCATATATTCAATAACTGCTAAAGCCGTTGCTGCAGACAATGGATTTGCACTAAGCGTATGCCCGCTCATTACAGAACGTGATCCACGTAAAATCGGCTCCATAACACGGTCACTTACTATTGTCGCTGCCATTGGTGTATAACCCGCTCCTAGCCCCTTACCAAGGGTCATAATATCCGGTTCTACACCCCAGTGCTCCATAGCAAACCATGCACCAGTACGACCAAGTCCAGTCATTACTTCATCCGCAATAAATAATATATCGTAATGACTACAAATATCTTTAATTACTTTATAGTATTCTTTCGGCGGGACAACCGCGCCTCCAGCAGCTCCGATAATCGGTTCAGCAATAAAAGCTGCAATATGTTCTGCACCAATTCGATCAATCGCTCTTTCTAGTTCAGTCGCACAAGAAAGTTGACATGTTGGATATACCTTTTGTACAGGACATCTAAAACAGTATGGAGCTGGAATAGTTGGATAATCTTCCAAAATAGAAACGAAACGTTGTCTGCGCAGTGGATGCCCAGACATAGATAAAGCTCCCATTGTAATCCCGTGATAGCTCATCCACCGTGACAAAATTTTATGTTTCCCTTGAATGCCACGCTCCTGAAAATGCTGAATTGCGATTTTCATAGCTGTTTCATTTGCTTCCGTACCACTATTCACAAAAAAGCTCCAGTTCAAATCTCCTACAGATAAATCACTTAACTTCTTCGCTAATTTTTCAGCTGGTTCACTCGTAAACTGTGATCTATAAACGAAAGCGATCTCCTCTGCCTGTTTTTTAATAACTTCTGCTATCTCTGCTACGCCATGTCCAATACCTGCCGTAATCGCTCCAGACGAACCATCAAAATATTTATTTCCGTTTTGATCATACAAATACACACCTTTTCCATGTGAAATCATCGGATACGGCTGACCAACAAGTGGTTTAATTAAGTAATCGCGCATAGCGCTCCCCCATTTCTCCAATTTGTATATGTATATGAAGAAAATTGACGTTTCTTTCATAAAAAAGAATCCTCTGCAAAAGCAGTGAATTTATCAAAAAACTATTATAAAATATACAAATGACTGCTAAATATTATTTTAAAAACAGAAAATTCAGAACTTGAAATGAAGACCAATCTTACCTATACGCTTAAATACCCCTTCCTGATTTAAGATAACAGCAAATTGAATATTTTTTTAATATAATATCAGCTTCCCTCAATTGCTGACATTGTGTAAACTTCGACGGAACTCCCGTTATTCTCCTTCCTATTATCCTACTTTATATTGCATATTTTCAAACAAAATTCGACATTTTACTTCGCCTCATTTATCATAACTATTTCTTAACAAATAGTACCACCTGTTTAGAACAATAAAAAAAGAACCGATTAACCACATTAATCAGTTCGGCACGACGCTCTTTTATCGGTATTACCTTATCCAACGCATCACTAAAATTAATAGAAATACTCATAATACAAATCCATAATTCGTCCCACAGCCTATAGCACAAAATCCTCCATAACTTCATTCCCAATAACTATGGGGATATCCCCATCCCAATGGTTCCACTCCTTCCATCAAAGTCAAACTGCCTTTCCTTTATAATTTATGTAGGACAATTATCGATTTGTATGTGTGTTTGCCTATAAATAAAAAAATCCCCATTTTAACTTTTCCTTCTAGAAAGGCAAGTTTTTTGCATAACCTCTTTCTAGCTTCGCATATATTTGTAATGATGATAAAGGAGGAATGTTCATGACTCAATCCGAAATTGAAAAATACGGCCAAGAAGCTGCACGTTACGAACAGCTCGCTCGTTACTATCAATATAGCAATCCTAAAAGATATGTAGAACTCTATATGAAATACTATGATGCAATTACAAAACTTGTACAAGCATATGAAAAGAGAGATTCACAAGAAGCGACTTTACCGTCACATATGAGAATCTTCCACACAGCTCCCCATACACCAGCAGTTGATATTATAATAAACGGACAAAAGGTTATTAAAAATATTTCTTTTAAACAATTCAGTCCGTATTTATCATTAGTGCAAGGTAAATACCGTATTGATATTGTCCCTGTCGGAAACGAAACTCCAATATTTTCAGCATTAGTACCAATAATGGGGAATCACACTTATACCCTTGCAGCGGTCAATAGCGATAATCATCTCCAATTACAACCCATTCTTGATAATACTCATTTACCATCTGGTCAAGCAAAAATACGGTTTGCACATTTTTCACCAGACACTCCAGTTGTAAATGTAAATTTAAAAGATGGGGATCATTTATTTGAAAATGTACTCTTTAAGCAAATAACAGATTTTTTACAAGTTAGCCCTGGTACAGCAGATATTGAAGTTTCACTTGCTGATACAAAAAAAGTACTATTAACCATTCCAAAATTCAACGTTGAACCAAATACAATTTACACAATTTCAATAGTTGGTTATTCAACTGAGGATCCAAAATTAGAGACCGTTATACTTACAAATTAAAACAGTCTACACCATTCGCATGGTGTAGACTGTTTACTTTTGAAACGTAATTTGAAATTCTGTCCAATCGTTATCCGAACGACACAATATGGATCCTTTATGTTTTTCTACAATTTGTTTACATACAAATAGTCCAATACCAGTTCCTAGCTTTTTAGTAGTTACAAATGGCTCAAAAATAGTCTCTACATTGTCTGCTGGAATCATAGGTCCATTATTTTTTATAACAATGCGAACAGCCTGATCCTCTTCAAATACATCAATGATAATTTTTCGCTCTTCTTTCACCGATTCAAGAGCATCAATCGAATTCATTAAAATATTTAAAACTACTTGCTTCACTTCACTCCGGTAACCAACGAGTGGAATAGGATACGGCAAATTCTTTTCAATCAAAACATTTGCATTAACTAAACTTGGATATAAGAATTGTATAATATCTTGAAATAAGTCATTTACCAAAAAACGTTCAGATTCATTCCACATTTCTTTTTTCGATACAAGTAAAAATTGCGAAATCCTAAAATTTAATTGATCTAATTCATGTGAAATAATATCTAAATACGATAGATTAGGGTGATCTGTCTTCAATAACTTTACAAATCCCATAATCGAAGTTAGCGGATTACGAAATTCATGCACAAAACTAGCCGACATTTGCCCTAGAATCGTAAGCCTTTCTTTATGTGTTTCATTTATATATTGCTGTTTTTCTTCTAAATTTCTCGATATAATTTCTGAGTATTTTAAAACGGTATAATAAATTAATTTGTCAAAACAAGTATGTATTTTGGCCATAATCGGTTTCAGTTCACGAGCACTTACATCCAATTCGCACATCGCTTCAAAAAGTTCATTTCTTCCCACATTTGCATTGTAAACAAAATCTCCAATATTCGCATCTGCCCCTGCACGCTCAATGGCAATTTTCTCACATAATGGCTGAAGATAATTAATGTCTTTATCTTCCATAATAAGTTCGATAATTAAATCTAATAAATTCGCTCCATTTTGAACTACCTCTTGTTTAAATGGATCTTTTTCGGAAATTATCATTTTGTTTTTCCAGTTCTCTACGAATTGGTGCCTGTTGTTTTTCAAGTGCGAACAAAATACTTCTTTAATATCCTTATCGATTGGAAAAACCTCCATTCCTCCATTTCCATACGACGAATACCCTTTATATTTTGAATATTAACACAAAAAATACATTTCGTTAATAGATTTTTGTCACATTTTGTTAATTTCTGTTGATAAAATTTATTTTTCCTTTCTTATTTAAATAAGTTTTATTCATATATCCCTTTTCTCTTCTCATTTTTTAAATTATTTTCCTGTTCAAAACTACTTTTTTTTTGCATCCTTTTTAATTCTTGCGTACAATAAGAAGTGAAAGGTGTGAAAAATATGGTAAATAAAAATGTGGAAGACTATCTCCAAGAAGGCATATATGGCCAAAAGCAAAACAAACCAGAAGAACGTAATATGTACTTAACTACATTACGTGAGCGTGTAGAAATCGCTTTAACAATCGGTCAAGTAATGCAAAGTAATGTGTATACAGAAGTAACGGGTAACATACGTTCTTCTCAATCATTACAACTATTCCTAAATGGAAGCATTGCTTACCCACATTTATCAAAATACATTAAATTAGCAACTGAAAAAAATATTCCTTTTACAATTGTTCAAAATAAAGGTACTGAAACACCAATCGGTTTAGTACTCTCTCATAGCACTGCTGTAGATAAAGAACATATTTATGTCGAAGATGATATTTTCAAACAAGAAATGAAGTAAAAGGTACACTTGATTAAATGAAATCGTTCCGAGAAACGTAAAACAAACAATAAAAAACGAGTATGGAATCGTAAACATTTCCTGCTCGTTTTTTATTGCGGTGTTTAAGCTCGATCTACTTTATTTTTTAATACACACTAATTTCATTTCTGTCATTTCTTCTATTGCATATTTAATCCCTTCACGGCCTGTGCCACTCTCTTTCACACCGCCATAAGGCATATGATCTACTCTGAACGTTGGAATATCATTAATCATGACACCACCGACTTCTAATTCATCAATTGCACGCATTGCCTTACATAGATTGTTTGTAAATACACCTGCTTGTAATCCATAACGTGAATTATTTACTTGTTCTAAAGCCTCATCAAATTCTTTAAATGTATTTACAGTCATAAGTGGACCAAATACTTCTTGGCACTGAACAGATACATAATCTGGAACATTTGTTAATACAGTTGGTTCAAAAATCCTTGCATCACGTTTGTTACCACCGTATACAACATTAGCTCCTTCCTTAACTGCCTCTTCCACCCATGAATTTATACGTTCTACATCTTTTTTTGAAATAAGTGCTGATACATCTGTTTCTTCATGAAGCGGGTCTCCTACTACAACGTTTTCCATTGCTTTCGTTAATTTTGTAATAAACTCTTCCATTTTGCGTTCATGCACAAAAACACGTTGTACTGAAATACAAACTTGTCCATTATTCACAAACGCGCCCCATTTTACACGTTCAATTATTTCGTCTGTCAATTCAACATCTTCATCAATAATTACTGCAGCGTTCGATCCTAATTCTAACGTCACTCGTTTCAACCCGGCTTTTTCCTTAATTCCAATACCTACTTTCGGACTTCCTGTAAAAGTAATACTAGCAACGTTCTCATCTTTTACTAATGCCTCAC
This sequence comes from Bacillus sp. FSL P2-0099, assembly GCF_038007445.1. Lineage (NCBI taxonomy): Bacteria > Bacillati > Bacillota > Bacilli > Caryophanales > Bacillaceae > Bacillus > Bacillus sp. FSL P2-0099. The sequence goes on along the minus strand of NZ_JBBOXE010000001.1, from coordinate 2,217,720 downwards.
CTACAACAGATCCAGGTCCAGAAATTATATTGAAAGCTCCCTTTGGTAAACCAGCTTCTTCAAATAATTCTACCAATGCATACGAAGAAAGTGGCGTTTGGTCGGCAGGCTTTAGCACAATAGTATTTCCAGCCGCAATTGCTGGGCCTACCTTATGTGCTACTAAATTAAGTGGAAAATTAAACGGTGTAATAGCACCAATAACCCCGATTGGTTGTCGAATTGTATACGCTATACGGCCACCCGCTCCTGGTGCAGCATCTAATGGTAACGTCTCACCATATATTCGCTTCGCTTCTTCAGCTGCAAACTTATATGTTTGAACAGTGCGATCTACTTCTCCCCGTGCAGCACGAATTGGTTTTGCAGCTTCTTTTGCGATAATCTCTGCAAACTCTTCTCTTCTCTCATCCATTTTTTGTGCAACCTTTTCTAAAATAGTTGCACGGTCGTATGCGGATAATTTTTTCATTTCTTTCATTGCATTTTTGGCCGAAACTATTGCTTCCTTAACGTCATCTTCTGTACCTTGCGCAATCTCCGCTAATGTTTCTTCAGAATATGGTGCATACAATGGTTTATACGTCTCTACTGATTTCCATACCCCATTTATATATAAATGTTTTTTCATAGTGGTTCTCCTTCCGAATATATGTATACAATAATACACTTCATTTATTTCACCTAGTGAAAGGTCTGACTTGTGTAATTGTATCATAGCCCTAATACATCAAAAAACATTTTGCTCAAAAAAACTCTGCTACAAAGCAGAGTTTACGAACTAATTTGTTCTTGCAGCGAAATCTTTTTTTCATCTCCTACAATAACAATCGATTCTGAAGGTTTCGTTACTTCTAATCTCTTAATATAGTGTCCATCTAATTTTTTCACGCAAAATTTATAATTTTCAATCTCAATGGTATCACCCTCGGAAATCTCAATATTTTTTGTTAGGATCCAACCGCCAATCGTATCGACATCATCGTCGTCAATAGTCAAACCTAATAATGCGTTCACTTCACTAACAAGTACTTTTCCCTCTAAAATCGTTTTCGTCTCACTAACTTGTTGGATTTCCGGTTGTTCATCAGTATCGAACTCATCTTGAATATCCCCTACAATTTCTTCTAAAATATCTTCAACGGTTACAAGACCTGATGTACCACCATATTCATCAATTAATATAGCGATATGTGTTCTTTCTCTTTGCATTTTTAAAAATAGATCATGAATCGGGATAGATTCAATAACTAAAATAATTGGCCTAATATATTGCTCCACTGTCTTTTCACTAACAACTCGGTGCTTCACAAAATCTGTAAATATATCTTTAAAATTCACAAAGCCTATTACATGGTCCTTATCACCATCAACAACCGGATACCTCGTATATTTTTCATGAGACATTTTTTGTAAAGCCTCTTCAGCAGGCATTTCTTTATTTAAAATATTCATCTCTGTTCGTGGTACCATTATTTCTTTCGCAATACGATCATCAAATTCAAATATTTTATTCACATACTTATATTCAGATTGATTAATCTCACCATTTTTATAACTTTCTGAAACTAACAACCGCAATTCTTCTTCTGAATGCACTTCATCATGCCCTTTTGGTGGTTTCAACCCAAGAAACTTTGTAATTAACCGAGCTGATCCATTTAAAATCCAAATGAATGGGAATGCAATACGATAAAACAAAATGAGTGGCTTAGCAACAAAGAAACTCACTTGTTCTGCTTTTTGAATCGCAAATGTTTTTGGAGCTAACTCTCCTACTACCACATGGAAAAATGTGATAAACAAAAATACTAAAATTATAGCTAAAATGTCTGCGAGTTGAGTAGGGACGTTCCAATTTGCAAACAACACATCAAACATGTGCTTTAGCGCAGGTTTACCAGACCACCCAATCCCAAGAGCTGTAACAGTTATTCCTAATTGACAAGCTGATAAATATTCGTCTAAGTTTGTAATGATTGTTTTGACAGATATTGCACGATTATTTCCTTTTGCAATTAAATAGTCAATTCGTGAACTCCTCACTTTAACAATTGCAAATTCTGCTGCAACGAAAAATGCCGTTAAGGCAATTAAAACAATCACTATACTTATACTATATATGTCCAAATACTTTTCCTTACTTACAGTGTAAGCAAGGAAGCCACCTCCTACTTAAATTTATTCAAGTGAAGTAAGCATTCTTATACTCTAATAAAATTCTACATTAGTAACCACCTTTTTATATATTATATGCATACATAAAAAAGATATTTATAATTATGATAATCTAATTAGCTTATTATCGTCAAACTATAATAAGCCCAATTTTCCGATAACTAAAAATGATTTATATAAATAGTATGTGCTAAACAGCTGAACTTCGTGAAAAAACACTTTCTTTGCCGATTCCACACTTCTTTTGTCACACCTGAAGGGAACTTGCTACATAACTAGAAATCATTCAACAGGATATATATAGGAGGGATTATTTTGGAATATAAAACACCATTTATCGCAAAGAAATTAGGTGTTAGCCCAAAGGCTGTTGTCCGGATTGCACAACAATTAAATCTTACGATTAAAAAAAATAAATATGGTCATTTTATTTTCACACAAGGTGATTTAGATCTAATGTTAGAATACCATCGCTCTCAAATGGACCAGCCTCAAAACTCTCAAACTACTCAAAAACCATCTTCAAATGATGTAGAAAAATTAAAAACTCAAGTAAACACAATTGTTCAAAACACATCATCGAATGATTTTGAGCAATTAACAGCTCAATTTACCACAATTACGAGAAGACTAGATCGAATGGAAGAACAAATGCAAGATAAAGCAAATGATGTCGTTACATACCAACTTTTACAACATCGCCGCGAAATAGAGGAAATGTTAGAACGAATTCAAAAACTAGAAGCTGCCCTAAAAAAAGAAGAACCAATATACATTACTCCTGATGCAAAACCAACATATGAAAGAGAAAAGAAACCGAAGCGTCGTAAAATGATTTTTAGTATATTTGGACTATAATATTTTAGACCCTTATTCTGAGAATAAGGGTCTACTTTTTGTATGAAAACAGATGCCCGTAATAAGTAACTCTTCTTCATACTATACATATTCATATATTTTCATTTTGTTAACATAATATTTTTACTGTATTCTGCAATAAGTGCCTGCGCATGAGCATTCCCTTGAATAATATCACGGAATTCTTTCAAAGAATACAGATGTGTAGCCCCTTTTCGAGCATGAATTCGCACTGGTACACCTTGTAAAGTATCATGAAACTGGAATGGACTATCTATCGGTTCGATTGGAAAACCGAGTGTAAGTAAATACATATACATTCTTTTTGTAACTGCTGCAATATACCATTCCGCTTTCGTCTCTAACGCATGCATAAATAAAATAGCTGCCAGCCTTTTGAAATGTCCTCTCCCCCGAGACGTTTTCGCAATACTTAACTTTCCTATTTCATACACATTTTTCAAATCTTTCACTAAATCATTTTTAGAAAACGGATAGAAAAACTCAGAATTTGATTGTTCAGGTACTGTAAACTTAATACATTCTACTGTACCAATATGATGTTCATCTTCTATTAATAAAAATCGTGATGGATTTAAATTACGTTCTACAAACATTAAGTTTCTTTCTTCACAAAAATCTCCCCACAGTTGCTCGAACCAAAAATGCTCTTCCTTTGTTTGAACACGCTGGAACATATTTAACCGCCTTTCCCATCGCCGCTCTGTTTTTGATAACGCTTTCACTTACTATCATATAAGAACAAATCTTCGTATGCAACTAAAAATATTTATGTCTTATTATATTCTGCAAAATGAATTAAATTCCTACTTATTAGTCATTCATGCACATGTAAAAACCCTTAATTCCCCATACTATTACAAACATAAAAAGATTCAATTACTCTAATAAAAAAATGATAATCACTATCAAGTTCGAACCGTATAATGTGTCTTTCCGTACTGCATATAATTCTTCTTAACCTAAAGAAATCCTTCATTAAAAAGGATTTCTTTTACATTTTATTACTTTTTAACCATTTCTCAAAAATTTGAATCATCCCATGCTTCCCAGCCAACTTCTCTTCTCCTTGTTTCGTTTTATATGGATATAGTTGTAAAAACACTCCACATCCAGATTCAATTTTTTTACTATGCATATGGCTACCTGGATATACACAAATCACTTCATAAATCGCTCTTCGCTTAAAAATTCTTTTGCCATTCTGTTCTTCTACATACTTAATAGACCAGTATTTATACATTTGCTCCGTTGCTTTCGTATTACCTACAGGCTGAAAAATATTGTACATAGGACTATATTTCACTTCGATAATAATAGAAGATTTATATACATACTTCTCTTCTTCCTTTACATAACAATCTAAACGAATATCCGGCTTCTTTGTGTCCTCTCCGTTATAAAAATTACTTCCTTTGCTTAGTGCAATAAGAGGGTGTGTTTCAATTAAATCATTAAACGCGACGTGCACTTTTATATCATCTCGATGTAAAATCACTGTCGTTCCATCTTGTAATCCGTCTAAATAAAAATGTTCTTGTATTTGTTCACGGATAGGATTCTTATCTTCAAATCCGACTTGTTCTAATATAGAAATAACGATAAAAAAAGCGTAATACTCATACACTAAAAACGTTGGTTTATATACGAATAATAAAGATGGAGGTTGCTCGGTATGTTGCGGTAACAATTCTAAATGGTGGATTAACTGTTGATGCGGTATAGATAAAGTGTTTGAATTAATGGTAGCTGTTTCAGAAACTTCCCTCCAAAATGGAGAATACAATAAATTTCGAAAGTATTGTACGCTTTCATATACGATATGAGCTAATATTTTATATTCTTGCATTTTCACAGAACTTTTCCGTAAATCTGCTTCTTTCAGTAAATGTAGATTTCTATATTTTTGTTTTTCCCTATCCGTCACGGATCCATTTCGTTCAATCGTTTTCATAATTGTTTTAACAGCTTGAAATTCATCTGACTTTTTCTTCTTTTCTCCTTCTAGTATTTCAATAGTTTTACGTACAAAACTTTCTGCTTCAAGTAAATAATAATAGAATTGCATCGTTTTAAATTTAAGAAATGCATTTTCAATACTATTTTTTTGCTCCTTAAATTTACGGTTGTAATATTTCGCATAAAGCTTTCTTTCTGTCATAATGGCAGTTTTTCTCGTTGCCTTCCGCGCTTTCGTTTCCCATTCATATTCGTGTACAAATTCCGCATTCGATTCTATTTTCTTAAAAATTTGTTTTATTCTTTTCATTTTTTGTGGCAACTTTCTTAACAATACCAAATAAGAAGAATCTTCAATATCGCTAAGTGCTGAGAAAGTTTTCTTGTAATAACCTCTATCTAAAATTAACTCGTTTAAAATTGACTTCACATAATCTTGAATCATTTCAAATTGGTCATCAAAAAAGTTTTTAGGAACAACTTGAAACGCACCATAATAAGTTTTATCTTCTATACGCACTTCAAAATGGTATAAGCCACAGCGCCACGGATAAAAAAATTCAGTTTTTCCATGTTCATACACTAATACTCTTTGTTTTTTTTCATTTAATTCATATTGTGACTCTTTTATATTCTTTTGTCCCTCATATACTTTATTCCATATGAATGTAATATCCATTGGATTTTGATAATGGAAATGTAATTTCAGTGGTTTTAATTCCTGTACTTTATAAATACATTGAACTAATGCTGTAGTAGACGTACAAAGCCGGTTTAAAAGGATAAAATCGCCTTTCCCCTCAGTACCAATAATTAGCTTCAATACAAACGGGAGCGTTTCTTTCGTATCGACGATTGCTGTTTCATAACGCTCCTCATTTTGCATAGCCATACAGCTCCAGTTCTCTACGCTTTTGTCTTATATAAGCTAAAGAATGTTCAAATGTAGATACACGATTTGCAAGCGGAGACTGTAAAAGTGGTATCAATGTCGCTCCCCTTTTTGCTTCTTCAGAAAGTAGAGGGCCCACTGTCATTTCTGTCCCCCTTAATTTCGTTAATACACGCTGCTTTATTTGCAAATCAAAACCTTCTTCCCTGCTAATCATATAGGACTGATTATTTTGGAACGGTATATTTTGCAAATACGTAGCGATTGCGCTTGCACATCGGAAAGAAATTCCTTTTGATATATCGTGTGATGATAATACATCATGTAACTTATCCAATAACTCTAATTCCTCTTCAGTATACACTTCGATCATCTCTTTATTCCTAAACCAATTGAGTCGAAATTCTCCCGTTGTTACTTTCAGCGGGGGTTGCTGAACAACTTTCTCATGTTCTATACTCATCTCGCAAAACGGAATTTTTTGTAATGTAATCAAATTTGTTCGATCTAATAATCGATCGGAAAGCTCTTTCGTCGTTTCATCAAAATTTACAGTGCCTACGAAAATAATATTCTCACCAATTTCCACTGAAGGTGGAATTTGATTTTCTATTTCTTGTACTTTCTCATACAAACTCAAAATACGATTTTTCTTTTCAAGTTGAAGAACGGATAGAAACGGAGTAAACCAATGCTCAATATGTGACATGTTCATTTCATCGAACACAATTATATACAATTGATTTGGATTTTCTTTAGCCTTTAACAATGTCCGAACTAACTTCGTTTCACTTTCAATAAAATTACCATTCGGATGAAGGTAACCGAGAATATCATGTGGTTCTTGATACGATGGTGAAATCGGAATCCAAATTAATTCTTCCCCATAACGTAACCCAAGTGATTCTGCATAAGCTTGCACAAAGCGTGATTTCCCAACACCTGGTATACCACCAACAATTGTTAACATATTGGTTTTAATACTAATATGAAAATTATATATATCTGTATCATCCAAATATAACCCTTTATTACGAACCATACTTTGTACATACTGCAAAAAAGAGGATTCACGCTCATCCCATTCCCAGTCATCCTTTTGCATTTTAATATCTTCTACTTCAACTAACTTACCTTCTTCAGCAATTCGTTTATTTAGTTGGTCATACACATTTTCACTTACAAAATATAAATGATCATCTACTGCTATTTCTACATGTTTCATCCAATCGTTTATTTCAATATATTTGCATTCTTTTCTTTGCTCAAAATATGAAATTGAACTTATTGATGATTTTAACGATAAATTTCCATATAGCCTTCCTTCATGCCACAATAATTCTGGAGGCTCAAAGTCTTTTGGTAATTTAGGCATAAGAAATGATAAATAACCGTTGCTTAACTTCCGTTCCAATGACGCTCTCTTTTTATAATTTGAGACCTTTGGTGAAGGAATCACTTTATATGAAGATGCTATTTCCCGAGGCTCTTCTGTGCATATTAATTCCAGAAATAAATTTCCACGATCATAATAAAGACGAAACATAACCAGTTGCTTTTCTAATTTATGCTTCTTTAAATCAGTAAAGATTTTTTCATTCTTTTTATTACTGCATAATCCTTCAAACAAATATTTTCCAGTCGGAAATAACTCTTGTAAAGTTAAAGGTATTGAAGAAAGACATTGTACAAAGAAATTTTCTCCATTCTTCTCTCCCTCAGCTTTTGCAAACTTCCCAATAAACCTCATATAATACATTCGCTTTATAAAACTTGGATGAAGAGCTTTATGTAATTTCAACGTAGTCACCTTCTTTTTTTCATACTATCCTTATTGTATGAACTACAATCTAAAACTAGAAATAAAAAACCTGACGTCATCCGTCAGGTTCAAAATTAAAACGTATATTAATGAGAAGGAAATGCTTTTTTTTCTTGTAAAATGGCATTATGAGCGATTTTCATTTTAGCAAGTACGTACCGTAATCGATCTTCGGCATTTTCATCTTTATTTTGCTGCAAACTCGCCAAATTCTCTACAGAACTCGCTAAATTTTCAATCACGCCTCGAAGTTCAGGATGATGATTAAAAAAAGATTCTTGTACTAATACTTTCCTTAAATCACTAGCTAAATCCATAATTCTAGACAACTGTTCTTTTTCTTCCATTTTCATCCCTCCTGAATATCTTATGTATTAAATATTCTCTAGACAAGGAAAAAAGCCCTTTAAATTAAAAGGACTTTTACATTTTTATAGTTCCTGTCAGTAACATATAAAGTGATGTAATAGCTGCAATAACAATTGCCAACATCACATATCGCTCTTTGCCTGCAAAACAACGATTCCCTTTTTCTTTTCTTGCAAACATATACACGAGAATCCCAATACCATATACGATTGAAACAAGCAATAAATTCTTTAAACCAGCTGCATAAATTAACCATACAGAGTATAGGGAAGCAATTAATGCTAACAATCCATTTTTTACTCTCGCAACTTTCAGCTCTTTCGTGATGACTAATTTCAATTGAAATAGCGCTGATAATAAGTACGGCAGTAATATAGATGTTGACGCAATAAAATACATAATTTGATATGTCGATTGTGAAAACAAAACGATTATAAATATAGTTTGGGCAACGATATTTGAAATCCACAATGCCATATGCGGCGTTTGTTTCTTATTTGTTTTCGTAAAGACTTTCGGAAACACGCCGTCTTTTCCTGCTACGTGAGAAATTTCAGAAACGAGTAAAAACCAGCCAATTAATGTACCTACAAGTGACGCAACTAATCCAATATTAATTGCCATTGCACCCCATGGCCCAACAACATGTTCTAATACATGTCCCATTGAAGGAGTCTCTAATACTGAAAGTTCTTTTCTTGTCATGGCTCCCATTGACAGAACAGAAATTAAAATATAAATAGACATTACTAAAATAAGTCCAAGTACTGTCGCTTTTCCAACGTCTCTACTATTTTTAGCTCTTCCTGATAATACAACTGCTCCTTCAACCCCAATGAACACCCAAAGGGTTACGAGCATTGTATTTTTCACTTGACCTAGTACAGAGGAAACTGAGATAGTTCCTTCGCCCCAAAAGTCATGTGTAAATGTATCCCAGCGAAACGCTGTTACCATCACGACAATAAATAATAAGATCGGAACTAATTTCCCAATCGTTGCGATAACATTCATAATGGAGGCTTCACGAATTCCAAATAAAATTAGAAAATGCAATGTCCATAATAAAAGTGATGCACCTACGATTGACGCAACATTATTTCCGCCTTTAAAAATTGGGAAGAAGTAACCTAATGTACTAAACAGTAACATAATTGTTGCAACATTTCCTAAAATCCCTGCTAGCCAGTATCCCCAAGCACTGTTAAAACCAATATATTCACCGAATCCAGCTCGTGCATAACTATAGATTCCGCCCTCAAGCTCCGGTTTTTGTCTTGCTAACGTTTGATATACGAGCGCAAGTGGAATCATTCCCATTGCTGTAATACACCAACCAATTATCGTTGCACCACTATTTGCTCCTACTGCTAAATCATGCGGTAAACTAAAAACACCGCCACCAACCATCGTTCCAACTACTAATGCGATTAACGGAAAAAACCCTAACTTCTTTTCTATTTGTACCACCCCATCTGTCATTCTAGGTGTTATGTTCGTTCAACTATTAAAGTCACCTTTTTCTCTAATAGACGTTTCTCTTATATTTTTTCAGGAAAACATTACTTATTCTAAAAGAAAATGAAGAAAAATGGAATACTTTTTTGAAAAAATGTATAAGTATGCACAAAAAAACCGTTCATTTTGTAATGAACGGTCATTTCATACATATAAAATTGTATATTTATTGTAAAATTAACGAAGTAACTTCTCTTTTTGTAAAAATTGTTTTGCGACTTCTTCGCTACTTTTCCCATTCACATTTACTTCATAATTCATTTTTCTCATTTCTTCATCTGTAATCTTTCCAGATAATTTATTTAATACTTTTTCGAGTTCAGGATATTTCTGTAACGTCTCTTTTCTTAATAATGGTGCTCCTTGATAAGGCGGGAATAGTCCTTTATCATCTTTTAGCACTTTAAGCCCATATTGCTCCAATTCACTATCTGTTGAATATGCATCGATTACGTTAACATCTCCCGATTGTATTGCACTATAGCGCAGTTTCGGTTCCATCGTTTTAACATTTGAAAACTTATAGTTATATAATTTTTGCATTCCTTTATAACCATCTTCACGATCAGCAAATTCTAATGTAAATCCTACTTTAGCTTCCTGTGCAATTTTTCCTAAATCAGAAATTGTATTTATGTTATTTTGATCTGCTATTTTTTTCGGCATGGCTAGTGCGTATGTATTGTTATACTCCATTGGCTTTAACATAACCATATTATATTTCTTTTCCATTCCAATACGAGCTTGTTCATATACTTCATCACGATTTGTACTTTTCGGTTCTTCTTTCACGAAAGTAGATAAAGCTGTACCTGAAAATTCTGGGTATATATCTACTTCACCTGATTTTAACGCTTCGAATACAAATGCTGTTTTTCCAAGGCCTGGCTTTAATTCCACTTGTAAATCTGTATCCTGTTCAATAAGTTGCTTGTACATTTGAATTAATATTTCTGGTTCAGATCCAAGTTTACCAGCAATAACTATGTCTTTCTTTTCGGTATTCCAAAGAAATGGAGCAGCTATCATTACTACAACTATACATATCGTCAATATAACGCGCTTAGAAGAGCGTTTCGGGCTCTCAAGTATGCGAAGTACTATATCAAAGAATAAAGCGAGTAACGCAGCTGGTACGGCCCCTAAAATGATAAGCGCATGGTCATTTCGATCTATGCCTAATAATATGAGCTTACCGAGCCCACCAGCGCCTATTAAAGCAGCTAATGTAGCCGTTCCAACAATTAATACCATCGCTGTACGAATACCAGCCATAATAATTGGCAATGCGAGTGGAAGCTCTACCTTCCATAATCTTTTCCAGCTATTCATCCCCATAGCTCTCGCCGCTTCTATAAGTGATTCATCTAATTCCCGTATTCCTGTATATGTATTTCGTAAAATAGGTAATAGTGCATACACAACTAATGCGATTATAGCTGGCAGTTTTCCAATTCCTACTAACGGAATTAATAGTCCAAGTAAAGCAAGTGAGGGCACTGTCTGCATAACAGCAGAAGTCCCTATAATAAATTCAGCCATTCGTTCTTTTCTCGTTAATATAATGCCGAGCGGCACTGCAATAATTACTGCAAAAAATAGTGAAATAAGCGATATTTGTAAATGCTCACTTAATGCACTTAGCAATTCTACTTTTCGTTCTTGGAACGTTTGAATAAAATCAGTCACTGTTTAGCCTCTTTCCTTCATTTGTTCAACAATGTAATTGACAATTTGACGACTTGTTAACGCTCCAACATATTGACCATGCTCTTCAACCGGCACTGACTCTTCAGTTTGTAAGCGGACTAGTGCTTCTTGTAATGACGAATGTAAAGATAAAGCATTCCCTTCAACTCGTATACCCTCGTCTAGCGGCAATACCTCTTCTATACTCTTCCCCTCATACCAAGGTCGTCCACGATTTCCAATGAACTCCTCTACAAACTCATTTTTCGGGTTATGTATAATTCCTTCTGGTGTATCTAATTGAACAACTTTTCCTTCTTTCATTACACAAATACGATCACCAAGTGATAAAGCCTCTTGCATATCGTGCGTTACGAACACGATTGTTTTTTGAATCTTTTTTTGCAGTTGTACGATATCCTTCTGGAGCTGCTCCCTACTTAACGGATCTAACGCACTAAATGGTTCGTCCATAAGTACAATTTTCGGGTTTGCGGCTAATGCCCGTACGACACCAACACGTTGTTTCTGCCCTCCCGACAATTCATCTGGCATACGATCACGATATACATCTGGATCGAGCCCAACCATCTGTAGCAAGTCATCGACACGTGCTTTTATTTCCTTTTTGGTCCATTTTCTCATTTCAGGGACAACTGCAATATTTTCAGCAATTGTCATATGTGGAAACAGCGCAATCTGCTGCAACACGTACCCTATATTCCAACGTAGTTCGTTTATGTTATATTGTTGAATATCTTTTCCATCGATTAAAATTGATCCTTCCGTCGTTTCAATTAAACGGTTAATCATCTTCATTGTCGTTGTTTTCCCGCAACCACTCGGACCAATGAGAACAAAAAATTCTCCTTTTTTAATTTCTAAATGTAATGAATCCACTGCTTTTGTGCCATCTTCATACGCTTTTGACACATGATTAAATTGAATCACAGACACAACTCCTTTCATGTTGTTTCCTTTATTTTGATGGAATATAGCATTCATTTCAAATGATACGCTTTATTATACAAAAAAAGAGCTCTCATTTGAGCTCTAACGGTCGAACAATATTGTTTTCATAATTGCAGCATATTCACGCACATACGCTTTTTTCTTAGAGCGTCTCGGTGTTTCAGCAGCCAAAGCTTCCATCTTTATCCCTAAACGCTTTGCAATTATTTTCGTTCGATATAAATGATACGTATTACTTACAACTACCGCATGCTTTACATCATATAAATCCATACTAAACTTTAAATTTTCATACGTATTTGTAGAGCGGTCTTCAATTAAAATACGATTCTCATCTATACCATGTACCATTAAATAGTTTCTCATACTGTGAGCTTCCGGTATATCTTCATCTTCCCCTTGACCACCTGAAACAATTACTTTCGCCTCAGGGTGAGCATGTAAATATTCCAACGCTATATCCAAACGATTTTGAAGAGCTAAAGACGGTCTATCTCCAAATAACTTTGCACCTAATATAAGAACGTATGGAGAGTGATTACTCAATGTTTCGCGAGCAACTTTATTCATTCGAAACGTCATATAAATGATGTATAGCGGAGGTAGTAATAAGATTATAAGCAATATCCATTTGTTCATAAATAAGTTAACACTCCCTTTCTTTTTATTATATAGAAAAAGAAAAGGAGGCAGAAGTATTTTTTAAACAATTGATTTATTAGACACATTCGCTTCCGTTTTACGTTTTGAAATTACATAATAAAAAGCAATCCCTAATGATAGGATCAATATACAGCTCAGTACGTAAAACGGGATCATTACCCCTGCTTTAGATACGCCTGCCGTAAACAACATTAATAATACAATTCGAATTCCTGTGCCAATTAATCGAAATAAGCTGTCCACACGTCCCATTACTTCGTTTGGGATTTCTTCCATCATCAATACATTTCTCGCCACTCGTGTTCCAGCATTTCCAATCGCATGGAAAATCGCTAGTCCATATAATAACATAATGGAAGGCTCAATAATCATTACGGTAATTGAAATTACATAAATAACCATCGTCATAACGATTGAAATTTCTATTTTGACATATTTCATCATGATTGGAATACTTATTCCTGCAAGAACCGCTCCGACACCGTACATCATACCTTCAATTGCGTATACAGAGGCACTAGCTTTGAGTATATCTGAAATATATACTGGGATTAAATAATTTGCCATCATGACACCGATAAACGGCATATAAGTCGCTAGTAAAAACCAAAATAACTTAGGGCGCTTTTTCATAAAGTGAATTCCTTCGAACAATTGCTTCTTAAATGTTGCTTTCCGTTTTACTTCTTTTTTCTTTACATACGGTATACATAAGAAAAGAAAAAATGCTCCTGCAAAAGTTAACATATCCACTAACAAGATCCATTTCAAAGAAATAATCTCAATTAAAAAGCTAGCAGCTGCGCCTGAAATAACTTGCGTTAATTGTCCTTGTATTTCCATTGTGCCACTTAAACTTTTATAATGCTCTGATTGAAATATTTCTTGGTTAAATGCAAATATTGTGGGATAGAATAATAGATAATAGAAAGAACCTGCTATATAAATAATAATGTAATGAATAGAATTGTATGATTGCCCAGCAAATCCCCAAATGGCCATCATTCCTATAATGGCTATCCCGATACCTTCGTTACATAACAATAAAGATTTTCTTGAAAAACGATCTATGCTTTGCCCAATGAATGGTGTTAGTAAAAACATGATGAGAGTTGCAACGATAGAAACATAACCAAATGTTGTCTCTCCTCCACTTTCCTTAATTAACAACCACGGAATCGTTATCATAACAATCCCGGAACCAATAGCTGATAAACTATTGGCTCCTAGAATGTAATACAAGCGAGAATCATGATAAAGAGAGGACATATCACTCAACTCCTAATTGTTTTTTCACCTCTTTATATACGCTCATATATGCTTTTAATTCTTTAACTAAATCATGAATTAATGGTTTTGCATCTTCTCCAAGTTCACTATCTTGCACATGTAATCCATCAAGCACGACTTGTTTTGGAATTGCATTTGCGTAAACGCCTCTAGCGACAGTCCGCATACTATTTAATGCGTTTATTCCCCCTTTACCTCCTCCAGCAACTGCTAGTAATGCGACAGGCTTATGGATGAATTCACTGCTACTTAAGTAATCTAACGAATTTTTCAACGCTCCGCTCATCGCATTATGATATTCTGGTGTACATAGTACTACTCCATCCGCAGCTTTCACTAAAGCTTTTAATTTTTTTACTGCCTCTAATTCACGTTGTGATTCTTCTCCATTATATAAAGGCAATTCCGCTACTGCTAAATCGTATAACTCCCCTTCAAATTGCTCTGCAATATATTTTGCCACAACGCGAGTTCTACCGAATTTTCTTGGTGTACCGTTAATAACGACTAGTTTCATAATTATTTCTCCCCTTTGTTTTCAAGTTATATTTATATATTATCAGAAATTTCTATACAAAACACAGTAAAAAGAGGGAAAAACTTTCATTAAATAGTATGAGAAATAAAAAAAACTCATACTTTCGTATGAGTTTCACAAAACTAATATTTCCTATTTTTTCACAACCTCATGTCCACCGAATTGATTACGAAGTGCAGAAACCACTTTTCCGTGGAATGTATCATCTTCTTGTGAACGGTAGCGCATAAATAATGACATAGCGATAACTGGTGCCGCTGCTTGTAATTCAAGCGCAGTTTCAACAGTCCATTTCCCTTCTCCTGAAGAGTTCATAACACCTTTAATGCCATCAAGTTTCGGATCTTCTGCAAATGCTTTTTCAGTTAAGTCCATTAACCAACCACGGATAACCGATCCGTTTGCCCATACTTTTGCAACATCTTCATAATTGAAATCAAAATCACTTTTATCTAGTACTTCAAATCCTTCAGCGATTGCTTGCATCATTCCGTATTCAATACCGTTGTGAACCATTTTTAAGAAATGCCCACTACCGACGCGGCCTGCATATGAATAACCATTTTCTACTGCTAAATCTTTAAATAAAGGTTCTAGTTGATCATAAATTTCTTTTTCTCCACCAACCATTAAGCAAGCGCCGTATCTAGCTCCTTCTACACCTCCTGATGTACCGATATCTACATAATGTAAGCCAAAGCTTTTCGCTTCTTCAGCACGGCGTAACGTATCCTTATAGAATGAATTTCCACCTTCAATAACGATATCGCCTTCCTCTAATAATGGATATACATCTTTTAGTACTGACTCAACAACTTCTCCTGCAGGTACCATTACCCAAATTGTGCGAGGTGCTTCGAGTTCAGCAATCATTTCTTTTAACGTATGACGAGCAGTAATCCCTAATTCCCCTGCCTTTTCAACAAGCTCATTATTTACATCGTATACAACTACTTCATACTTGTCTTCATGTAAGTGTTCAGCTAATGGGAATCCCATTTTTCCTAATCCAATTAAACCTAGTTTCATATTAATCAATCTCCCATTCTATACAAATATATTTAATAACGAAATTAATCCAAGTGCTACAACAGATAATATTGTCTCCATTGCGGTCCATGTTAATAATGTTTCTTTCACAGTCATTCCGAAATACTCTTTAATCATCCAAAATCCAGAATCATTTACATGCGATAATATTAATGACCCTGCTCCTGTTGCAAGTGCCAGTAACTCTACATTTACTCCTGGTGTACTTGCTGCAATCGGTGCTACAATTCCAGCTGCTGTCATCATAGAAACAGTAGCCGATCCCGTTGCAACTCGGATAAGTGCAGCAATTCCCCAACCTAATAATATCGGTGAAATATGTGATTCTTTAGCCATCTCCGCAATTGTAGTTCCGATCCCAGAATCTAATAACACTTTATTAAATGCACCACCTGCACCGATAACTAACAGTATGTTTGCAATTGGGCCTAAACAATCATTTGTAACTTGTAAGACTTTGTCTTTAGAAAACCCTTTTGCATAGCCAAGACTAAAGAAAGAATATATCGTTGCAATTAATAATGCGACTATTGGATCTCCAATAAAATGCAATACTTGTGCAAGTTGGCTTGTTTTATTTAATGCTACTTCCGCTATCGATGCACCTAGCATAAGAAATACTGGAAGTAAAATAGTAAACAATGTATTTCCGAAGCTAGGAAGTTCCTTCTTCTTATCTCTTTCAATAAATTGCTCCGCTATATCTAACGGTACTTCTTTATGTATACGAGCACCAATCCATTTCCCGTAAAGCGGACCTGCAATTATTGCAGTTGGAAGTCCGACAATTAATGCATATAAAATTGTCTTCCCTACATCTGCTTTAAATATACCTACCGCTGCCATTGCTGCTGGATGCGGTGGAACAAGTCCGTGTACAACCGAAAGACCCGCTACTAGCGGAATACCGATTGTAATAAGTGATACCCCTGTTTCTAACGCAATTGTAAATACTAACGGAATTAATAGTACAAATCCAACTTGGAAAAATACCGGAATCCCTACTATAAATGCAACGAACATCATTGCCCAGTGAACACGCTTTTTCCCAAAACGTCCAATTAATGTGTTAGCAATTCGTTCAGCACCGCCAGACTCAGCCATCATTTTTCCAAGCATTGTTCCTAAAGCTAAAACAATCGCTAAAAACCCTAACGTATTACCGAGACCTAATTTAATAGAATCGATAATCCCCGGATGTTGTGGTGAAGTTCCAATTAAGGGCATCCCCATTGCTAGCCCAACTCCGATTGCTGTTAAAATTAACGCGACAAATGGATGCCATTTTACTACCGTAATTAGTAAAAGTAATATAACAACAGCCGCTAGTACGATCCCAACTACCATTTCTCCCAATCCCCCTATTGTTTACGTTGGAAAGCAGCTATACAATCAAATTCTTCTTTCAAACGATTGTAAAGTCGTTCATACATATAAAACATCTCTAAATATAAAGCCGTATTTTCTTTATTCGGTACATGGTGATGGACAATATCAATCCAATCCTTCACCTCTTCAAGAGAATCAATTTTCCCAATTGCATACAAAGCAAGTGCTGCTGCCCCAAGCGCAGATGCTTCATGACTTTCTGGAACAAGCAATTCTTTCCCCATCATGTCAGATAACATTTGTCTCCAAAATGCAGATTTCGCAAAGCCTCCTGAAACACGTATTTCAGTAAGTGGCCCTGTACAATCTCGAATGGCAAGTGCTACTGAATACACACTCATACAAACACCTTCCATAACTGCTCGTATGAAATGTTCACGTTTATGCTGAAGGTTTATCCCGAAGAATGTACCTCGAGCATTTGCATTCCAGTAGGGTGCACGTTCTCCAGATAGAAACGGTAAAAATAGTAATCCATCTGCTCCAGCTGGTACACTTTCTGCATACTTAATTAATAAATCATAAGGATCAATTCCAAGCTTTCTTGCTACCTCTTGCTCTGGGCTACCAAATTCATCACGTAACCATCTAAGTAATATTCCACCGTTATTCGTTGGTCCGCCGATCACCCAGTGCTCATCTGTTAATGCGTAACAAAAAGTTCTTCCTTTTTCATCTGTATTAACACTCGATGAAATTGTTCGAACCGCACCACTTGTCCCGATCGTAATTGCAGCTGAGCCAGGTGTTATTGCACCGACACCTACATTTGCAAGAACACCATCACTTGCACCAATAACAACCGGAGTATCCTCACTAATACCCATCTTTTGTGCTAATTCCGGCTTCATTCCCGATAAAAGATATGTAGTTGGTACAGGTGTTGATAATTGTTCTGGTGACATATTTAACATAGTTAAAACATCTTCATCCCAGTTTAATGTTTTTAAATTAAATAACCCTGTAGCAGATGCGATAGAATAATCAACTACATAGCGTGAAAATAATTGATAAATGACATACTCTTTAATGGAAATAAATTTATGAGCAGTTCTGAATAACTCCGTTTCTTCTTCTTTCATCCACAATAATTTAGAAAGTGGTGACATCGGATGAATCGGTGTACCAGTTCTTCTATAAATGTCATGACCATTCATTTGTTGTAATAGTTTTTCTGATTGCTTTGTGCTTCTATTATCTGCCCAAATAATAGAGCGCGTTAACGGCGCACCGTTTTCATCTACAGCAATTAAGGCATGCATCGCTGTACTAATCCCGATAGAAGAAATATCTTCCGGTGACACATTACCCTTTTCAATGGCAACGCTTACAGTTTTATATACAGCAGCACATATTACATCAGGATCTTGCTCAGCCCATCCGACGTTCGGTTGAATAATTGGATAATCAATTGCATGTGAAGCAATGACTTTTCCTTTCTCAGTGAATACAACCGTTTTCGTACTTGTGGTACCGATGTCAACCCCGATTACTCTCCCCCTTGTTTCCATGCGAACCTTCCCTTCGTTTCTAGCAAAATACGATCTAGTAAACCGTTTACATGAATTAGTATATAAAATATTTTTTCATAAATCAAGTTATGAAAAGAAAATTTTTTTCAAACCAAAATATACCTCTCATCTTCTAAATCATTCTCTTTATCTTTTTTAAATAACCTTTTTAATTTATCAAACATTCTTTCCCCTCCACCTAAAGATAATAATATATAAGTTCTCGTTTTCTTAGTTTGATGGACATAGGGCGTGGCTGCCTACTATCACTTTTTTACCTTGTAAATATATGTTCCATACTATAAAATCTAATAGTATTTATATTTTTCTGAAAAATCAAAACAAAATATGAACTTTATTGTATAATGTTGTAAAAAGATGTCGGAGGGATTTAATGTTATATAAAATATCTCAATTCACAATAAAACTTTCATCAATTCTTTTATCACTCTTACTATTACTAAATTTACCTTATTTATTTATCACTCAACAGGGATTCACTTTTCAACCAATTCATTTTTTTAATCAGATCGTTACTATGTTAAAACAGGTCTTCTCTCCTGAATCATTAGTAGTTATGGGATCAGACCCGAAATTTGGTCATTTCAAAAAGACACCATTATTTCCAACTGTTTTAGAACCTTACCTATATTCATTTACTGTATTATTTATAGCCTTTTTGCTTGCACTCTTTCTATCATCTAGTATGGCATTTTTTTATTTTTTAGCAAAAGATTATATAAAAAAATGGATAAACCGAATTGTGTTCATATTAGAAGCTGTCCCTGATATGATGATGATGATTTGTTTGCAAATATTTTTCATATGGGTACTTCAGAAATTAGGGGAATCTCCTGTCACCATTATTTCTTTTAATGAAAATCGAGCTTATTTACTCCCTATTTTATCTTTAGCAGTCTTACCTACATTACAAATGTTTCGGATGATGGTGTTATACATAAAAGAAGAACATGAAAAACATTACGTAGAGGTTGCATATGGAAAAGGACTTTCATCAAGTTATATACTATGCATTCATTTATTCAAAAATATATCTATCCACTTCTTTCATCATTTAAAAACGATTTTTGTTTTCTTACTTTCTAACTTATTCATTTTAGAATTTGTTTTTAATATGGAAGGCATTATTCAATTTTTATTTAAGAAGGCGTTTATTTCACCTCCAGCTGCATTTATCATACTTGTTATGATTATTTTACCGTTTTATGCCATTTTTCAAATAATCTCATTCATGATGAATAGATGGAAAAAGCAATTGAAAGGAGCAGCATTATGAAATCTATTTGGAAATCAAAACGATTTTTAATCGGCTTTACTTATCTATTCATACTTGTTTCAGCTAGTTTTATTTATAGTTGGTTCTTTAAAGATAACATCCCAAAACCTCCTCAGTTACTTTACAATGACAATAACGAATTACTTGGAAAGGCCCCCTTTTCGCCATTGTTAATGCCGCCTTTTGGATCTGATCGTTTTGGAGAGTCTGTTTTCTTACAAATTGTAGAAGGAGCAAAATTCACCATTTTATTAGCCGTGGCAATTAGCTTCTTTCGAATTTTATTCGGAACATGTATAGGAATCCTCTTAAGTTTATACGCTCCAAGATTCAAGAGATTTTTCCAGGCATGCTCAGAAGTTTTTTACTATATTCCTACTTTATTTATCGCATTTATACTCATCACGCCCGTTAATATTGTAATCATATCAAATGCTGATAGATTAGATCCAAATATTTCATTTGCGTTTTATCAAGTTCTCGTACTTATTTTCGTCGCTCTACCTACACTTTCTTTATATATCTCCTCAGAGGTTGATGAATTTATGAAACGAGATTACATTTTAAGTTCACAATTACTGGGTGCTAGCCGTTTTCATATTATCAAAAAACATTTACGAGTCTTATTACTTGATCGCTTATTTGTGTTATTTATGGAACATATCGTCCAAACACTCATACTCGTTATCCATTTAGCGTTGCTTGATATTGTAATTGGTGGGATACAAATGCGTGAACTCTATGACGGAGTACTCAAACCTGTTTCTCTATCGAATGATTGGGCAGGCCTTATTGGATTAAATCGTTATGAAATGAATATTTCATGGTGGATTATTTTGTATACTCTCGTTTCATTCTTTATTACGATTCTATTTATTAAGCTTATGACAATCGGGATTCAAGATGCACTGAAAGCAAGAGATTCGCAAGTTGTAGCAATTCAAACCGTTCCAAATCATAAAAAATTTGTTAAAAGTAAAGATTCTTTTTCGTTTGTAGATAAAGTGAACCTTTAATCATGTCTCATCAATCAAGTATTAATTGGCATTGATATTAGTAGAATATAAAAAAGATGATCCCTATTGAATACGAGGGATCATCTTTTTTATGCCGTCTAACTTTTTTAAATGTCCTTTGCTAGACTCATGCTTTTTATATTTAAAATGAATTATTTACAATCACAATTATGCTGTTTAAAATCGATTACCATACGCCCTTGAATTCTACCTTGTTCCATTTCTTCGAATACATTTTGTACTTTATCTAGAGAACACGTTTGAACAACTGGCACTACTTTTCCTTCTGCGCCGAACATAAATGCCTCCTCCAGATCCTTACGAGTACCAACTAGAGAACCAACTACTTCAATTCCGTCTAATACAAGTCGTGGAATGTTTAAATCCATAGTTTCTACTGGTAAACCTACCGCAACTACTTTACCGCAAGCACGTACTGCATCAACTGCTGAGTTGAAGGCTACTTTAGAAACTGCTGTTACTACAGCAGCATAAGCACCATCAAACTCCTCTTGAACAATTTTATCAGCAGGACCTTGAGAAATCGGATTGATAGTCATATCAGCACCAACTTCTTTTGCTAAGGCTAATTTGTCGTCATTGATATCTACTGCAATTACCTTTGCACCAAATACGTTTTTAGCATATTGAATAGCTAGGTTACCTAATCCACCACAACCATAGATTACGATAGGTTGACCAGGTTTAATGTCTGATACTTTTATAGCTTTATATGTAGTTACGCCCGCACATGTAATTGATGATGCTTGAGCAGGATCTAATCCTTCTGGTACCTTCACCGCATAATCAGCTGTAACAATACATTGTTCAGCCATACCACCATCTACTGAATAACCAGCATTTTTTACTTCACGGCAGAATGTTTCTCTCCCCGTTACGCAATATTCACAACGTCCACAAGATTGGAACATCCATGCAATACTTACACGGTCACCTATCTTTAGTGAAGTAACATCATCAGCAATTTTAGTAACAATACCTACACCCTCATGACCAAGGATGCGGCCATCGGTGTTTCCAAAATCATGATTCGCAACGTGTAAATCAGTGTGGCAAACTCCACAATACTCTACATCTACTAGCGCTTCACCCGAGTGTAACGGACGTAATTCTTTTTCAATAACTTCAATATTTGCTTTGCTGTTTTTATTAACTACTACTGCTTTCATATGTGATCTCCCCTTTAGTGTTTTAGAGTTTTAATGAGTTTATCTCACAACTACTGTCCTCACTATTTTGGCTAATTATTGTACCAAATTTAAGTGTTCAATCATCATTACAGGTTCATCATAACATGGAATTTCATAAGCTTATTGTAAAATATTGAACAATATTCGAATTATTACCCAATGCGTATTTTGATGTATCAAGCTACTTGTTAAATTTCATATGCAAAATATCGAGGTTTAAAAAATGAATGGTCTAAAAGATGAGAGATTATTATTATTATAGGTAATTGGCATATTTCTATAGACACTTAGAACAAGTAGATCTAGAGGGTATATCAACAGACTACTCGCCAATATAAAAAGCTCTTCATTTGAAGAGCTTTTTATATTCGCTTCATCGAAATAGTTTCACGTATACTTTGTAAATTTTGTAGTGTTTCCTCTTGTCGCTGCAATGACAATCCCACATACAAAGTATCTAATAAACTAAGCTGCGCTAATCGTGACGAACTTGCTTCTGTACGAAATTCCGTCTCACGCGTCGAAGTATATAATGTTATATGAGCAAGTTGGCTTAATGCCGATTTTTGATAGCTCGTAATCGCAATAATTTTGGCCCCTCTTGCTTTCGCTACTTCTAACGCTTCAAGTAAACCTTTATTACTGCCCGAATGAGAAATTGCAATGACCACTGCTTTTTTTGTCAGCAAGCCAGCTCCCATAATTTGAAAATGTGAATCCGTATGAGCAATACAAGAAATACCCGTTCTCATAAACTTATGATAAGCATCCATCGCAATAATACCTGAACCACCATTTCCATAAAACTCAATTCGTTTCGCTTCATTCAGCGCACTTACTGCCTGTTCCAACGCGTTATCGTTTAACAAATGTAATGTATCTTGCAGTCCTGTAATATGTGAATGAAAAACTTTTTTAGCAACAGTGACAATATTATCTTCTACCGATACTTCCTCATGAATATTTTGCATCGGGGTATGTACAATCTCACGAGCTAATGTAATTTTCAAGTCTTGGAACCCTTGAAAACCTAAGTGTTTGCATAAGCGGAATATCGTTGCTTCGGAACTATTCGTAACTTCCGCTAATTCCGTAATCGATTTATGTACAACATCTTGTGGATGTTTCAAAATATGTTCGGCAATACTTCGTAATTTCGGTGATAAACCATTTAACGAAGCCTGAATCTTTCCAATCCCACTTTTTATACCAGGCATAGCGTATCTTCCCCTTCCATAGTAGCTTTATCCCGTATTAACGGGCAGTAAGACTCCCACCTCAAAATTCGATGAATGCGTGGGAGATCAACTGCCCGTAAAAACCCGATTGGTTCAACTAATAATCAGTGAGGATGGCCCCCCACTAATTAAAGTTTCACTTTATTGTACCTAATTATTGAAAGAAGAAAAACCTTTATTCGGCATCTCTATACATTTTAATTTCTCATATGTATTCTTCCGTAGCATATGACACAATTATTCATACTTATTTCTAGTTTTCCCCATGCTTTACTGCGTATAAGGCAGCTTGTGTACGATCATCTACTTCCAATTTAGCCAATACGTTAGAAACGTGTGTTTTCACAGTTTGTTCTGTAATATGAAGTTCTGCTGCAATCTCCTTATTGCTTCTTCCTTTCGCAATTTCACGAAGTACTTCTTGCTCCCTTTTTGTTAACATAGAAAAAGGATTCTCTTTTTCTTTCTTGACTGCTGATCGTCCTAATAGTGCTGGTGTTACTTTCGGGTGAAAATTTGCGTTTCCTTGATATACCGCAACGATTGACGCAACGAGTTGATCTGGCTGCACTTCTTTTAATTGATAACCATCTGCCCCAGCTTCTAATGCTGGTAAAACGTAATCTTGTTCTGAAAAACTACTGAGCATAAGAATTTTTATTGTCTCATCGTATTGTTTTATACGTTTTGTCGCTTCAATACCATCCATTTTCGGCATTGATAAATCCATTAATACTACATCTGGCCTTTCTGTTTGGACGAATGTTAATGCTTCTTCACCATTTGCTGCTTCCCCAATAATTTCAAATTCTTCTCTCGTCTTCAAAAAGAATACGAGTCCCCTTCGAACGATATGATGATCTTCTACAAGTAATAATTTAATTTTCACTGACGTTCTCCCTCTCAAACCGGTAATTGAATTTCTATCTTTGTCCCCTTTTCCGGTTCTGCTTTTATTCGAAAAATTCCCCTCATTAATTCAATTCGTTCTTTCATACTTTTCAAACCAAGTGCTGACTCTCTTACTTGATCCTGTATAAATCCTATTCCGTTATCTTCTATGTAAAAATGCAACTTATTATTTTCTATCCTTAAATGAACACATACTTTTTCACATGAGGCATGTTTTTTACAATTATGTAATGCCTCTTGGCTTATACGCCATAAAACTTCTTCTATTTCATCTTCAATTAAAACCATTCCATCAATTCGAACTTCCACTTGAATCCCTAACAGTTTTCCGTAATTTTGAATCGCTTCTGCTAAACCTTTCTCTAATCCTTCAGGCCTTAATTGCCAAATCAAAAGTG
This sequence comes from Bacillus sp. FSL P2-0099, assembly GCF_038007445.1. Taxonomy (NCBI): domain Bacteria; kingdom Bacillati; phylum Bacillota; class Bacilli; order Caryophanales; family Bacillaceae; genus Bacillus; species Bacillus sp. FSL P2-0099. Next base: position 2,192,929 of record NZ_JBBOXE010000001.1, on the reverse strand, counting down.
TCATCTCTTGTAATGCTTCCTGTGATAATTCTCCAATATAACTTAACATCTCTTGCAAGTCTCTATCCTTCGTCATATTTAGAGTCCCTTTCGCTGTTAGCATAATTGAAAATAACAATTGTTTAACAGAATCATGTAAATCACGAGCCAATCGATTTCTTTCAGCTACAACTACATATTTTCGTTCTTTCTCAACTAATTGAATACGTTGTATTGTCGTTCCAATTTGAAATGCAATCGCTTCTAATAACGCTAACTCCTCCTCAGAAAAATGTGTTTTATGAGGCGAAGCTACATTTAATAGACCAAATTTCTCTGATCCAGATCTTAGCGGGATTGTCGCATGATGTGTAACATCTTCTGTCTCGCCCCAATTACATTCAATCGCATCCTCTATTCGTTTACATTCAATAATATTTGTCGCTTTTTCCAATCTTCCATTCACAAAACGTTCTACACACCAACAATCGCCTTCACACATCGGCTTCTTTTCCTGCCACGTAAGAGCTGGGGGTAAGTTTTGGTCTACAAGCATACGATGCTTTCCACTTTCATCAATAAAGAATATCCACCCTGTTTGTAAATTCATAACTTGTAATAATGTATGTAACACTTTTCCTAACATTTCCTGTAAGTTTGTTGCTTCATTTAGTAACTCAGCAATTTCTTTTAATGCCTCTAAACGATGCATCTCTTTTTCATCTATGTTCATTCTCATCACCAACTACCATTATAACATTAAGAAATTTCAAAATACTACAAACAAAAAAGAACCGAATTTCTTCAGCTCTTTTTTCGGAGATATCCCATACAGTTCATTCAAATCTACTGATTCACAAATCTAAATTCTAAACCAAAACAGAAATTAGCTAATTTTCATTAACTGTCTGATAAAGATTGTCCCACATGGATATTCTGTAAACTTTCAGTGTTAACGAACATATTCGCTGCTGGCATTTGCACTTGATTTTTATGGAACATAGACATTAATTCAAATCTTACTTGTCTAGAAGTTTCAAAATAATCTTCTGGCTTAATCAAACCTGTAATACAAAATTCATATCCAACATATTTAAGATTAGGATTTAAGTCTGTAACTCCAACATATTTAAATGGTTCAACCGCTTCATCATCTACTCTATAAAAACTTTGATCCAATTTTTCATTACAAATAACACATACTTCTTCTAACAATTCCTTAACTCTTGTAGGATCTTCCTGATAACTTACCGTGATGCGTTCAATAACTCGCATCCATCCTTTATTAAAATTTTGTATCGTTCTAATCTCTCCGTGTGGTATGGTAAGGAGTTTCCCTGACCATTCACGAATTTGCATAAAACGAATACTAATTTCCTCAATAGTTCCTGAATTTGTTCCGTTAAAAGTAACAAAATCGCCAACACGAAACTCTTTGTCCGCTAATCTTGCAAAGCCTAATATTACATCTTTTAGCATCTGTTGTGCAGCAAAACCGATGACAACTCCCGCTATCCCTGCACCTGCAATAATACTTTTTATATCTACAAATTGACTAATTAAATATATGATAAGACTGATGATAATGATATACCTAAAAATAGATCGAATTACACTTTGAATTGTCTGCTCTACCTCTTCATCAAAAAAGCTTGATTTTCTAAAAAACCAATCAATAATGCGATTTATAACAAAAGAAATAATGATAAGAACTAAAGCAAATAGTAAAAACCTTAAAAGTAAAAATTCCCTTACATAATTAAAAAACTCTTCAGTATACGTTAATAAACTCATCCATCCACTTCCTTTCTAATGAAAATTTCATACAGAGCTACTTTATTGTAAATACGTATTTATCATCTCAACACTTGTTTTCGAAACATCTTTTATCCTGATCTTAAATCGTACTTTCTTAACTATGTATTTGTATTCATTGTTCATCTTCAACAATATAACCCTTTAATCAATCTTTCAACTTCTGATGCCCTTTTCTATTTACTATAAATATACCCTTTTTAATAATATAAAGGGAGATTACAATAGAAATTTTTATAAACAACTTTGTAATACTCACCTCGTTCAAAGGAATACATTCACATAACACCGAATAATTCATTTGATACTTTTTTCACGGAGGTTACAATTAATGGGATATATAGAGGAACTAAGAGAAATTGTTGGATCAAGACCACTCAATTTAACAGGAGTTGCTGTAGCTGTTTTAAATGACCAAGGACAAATATTACTACAACAAAGACGAAATGGCATGTGGGGTGTTCCTGGAGGATTTGTGGAGCTTGGTGAATCCACCGAAGAAGCTGGAAGACGGGAAGTTCTTGAAGAAACAGGCATTGAAATTGGTACACTTCAGTTAGTAAGTGTATTTTCAGGTAAAGAGTTTTTTGTGAAATTAGCGAACGGACATGAATTTTATCCTATAACAATCGCTTACCTTTGCAAAGACATTAAAGGTGGCTTGCTAAAAGCTGATGGAGTTGAATCATTACATGTACAATTTTTTGATTTAAATGGGCTACCAGAAAACATTAGCCCGTTCATAAAAAAACTAATTGAGCAAAATGTCGTCTCAATTTAAACGTAAAAGAGGCCTTTTTAAAGGCCTCTTTTTACTTCACTTCTGCATGTAAACAAGATTTAAAATGTCCAAGTGCATACTCATGCCCTTGCGCATTAAAAGATGCTACTGCTTTTTCATAAACGACAATTTGAAACCCTTTGTTATAAGCATCTACTGCTGTATGAAGGACGCAAATATCTGTACATACACCTACAAGATGCACTTCCTCTATTCCTCTTTCTCTTAGCTTCATTTCTAGATCCGTTCCTGCAAAAGCACTGTAACGTGTTTTGTCCATATAGTATACATTCTCTGCATTTTTATATTTCTCGCATACATCTTGTAATTCACCAAATAAGTCTCTTCCATTTGTACCTGCTATATTATGAGGTGGAAACAATTTCGCTTCTGGATGATATACATCATTGTCTTCATGTTTATCGATCGCAAATACTACGTAATCACCTTGTTCAATAAATTGTTTCGTTACACTTACAAGTTCCTTCTCAATTTCTTGACCTGGTTTCCCGCATGTTAAAGCACCTTTTTCAGCTACAAAATCATATGTATAATCAATGTTTATAAGAGCTCTTTTCATAACTACAATCTCTCCTTCTTCTGTTTCACAGTAAACAATAGAAAATTTGTTATTACGACATCGTATGTACTATTCGACATTTCAAATGAAATCCCTACATTTCCAACTCAATACTTACCTTAATCCGAGTTTATCATAAAGCGTAACTTTAATCATAGGGGGTATTAGCCTTCACCAATCGGGCTTTTACGGGCAAGTTGATCTCCCACCTAACTTCCTCGCATGTGCCGAATTTTCAGGTGGGGTTCTTATTGTCCGTTAAGGCTTGATAAAACCGATACACAATGACAAAACATACAGCTCCAATTAACAAGTCATGAATGTGATAATTGAGCGTAACTTCAACCGCCTCTTGTAAAGTAAACCAAATGACCGAAAACATTATAATAAATAAGAAAATACGAATAACTCGTTTCAAACTTTCAATCCCTTTCTCTTACATGATAGTAAAGAATAATTTCTTCCTATTCATTCGTACTAAAAAGTGACACAAATTATTCTCAATGACATAATTCAATCCAAACTAAAAAGTACACTACTTTTGAGTAATGTACTTTTTCCATATTAAGACGCAGGCTTCGTTTCAAACGTCGCTTGATTCAAGCTAATGACTTTTCCTTTTGGGTCATTGTTTTCAAACTGAGCTGCGGTAATCGTATGACTACCTGTCTCAAGCGTCTTTTCTTTTAATTGTACTGTTGTCTGTGTTGTACTAGTTACTTGATGTTTATCTGCAAATATTTGATCTACAAATACAAATGTTTCTTTATCGTTTTGAAAATTGGAAAGTTCTAATTCGACTTGCTGAATTAAAGTATCCTTTTTTATGAATACAGTTGGTATATTGCCATTTTCAGAAGTACCATCTGGAGTAGTTACTTTTACTTTCCCTTCTCCGATTGGCACTGCTCCTTCAGGAAATACGACCATATTCTCATCACTTGCATTTACAACTTGTTCTTCCTGGTTTGACTGTGCATCCTCTTTTTCCTTTGGAGTACCACAGCCTACTAATAACAATACAGACAATCCAGCGATTATGAATTTCTTCAAAATTCATTCCCCCTGTTATTTCATTATAATTTATTATACAAAAATAACTTCTTGATTTTAAAACTAGTTTTTAACACTTTCATGAACAAATATTAGCTTGCTCACGATTACTGTACCATACTTTCATTTTAAGAACATTAATTTTTTTAAAGAAATAAATAGTAATTCCACTCTATTCATCATTTTAGCCCAATTCACTAAAAAAATATCCATTCAAAATAAAAAGACATCGTTTAAATTATATTTAGGTAATGTACCTCAAAGACAATAAAACCAAAGGTGTGGACATATTAGACATGTACAATATGTCCACACCTTTTTTATTGGGATAGCACCAACATAACGCGGATTCTGTACGTTAAGATAAATATTGTAAATATTAAATGTGATATAATCGGAGAAAAAAATGTGGGGGATCCTTAGTGAAGATAAGAAAATATAATTCTGATGACATCAAACAATTTACAGATTTAATGCCAGATTTAGGTTACCCTAGTTCATTAGATGAAATGAAAGTAAGAATGAAACGTATCGAATCCAATCCAAATTATTACACCTTTGTTGCAATAAATGATAATAACTTAGTAGGGATGAACAGCAATAAAATTCACATGGGTGGTAATACTAATATCTATGATGGAGTAGGGATAGACGGCCTACCCATTCGTTTGTTTTTAGATGGTAATGGTAAAATTATTTCTGCATTTCCAAGACAAGGTCGATAACTTAATTTTTAAGGGAGAAAATAATATGGATTACAAATTTGAGTTACTTAGTACAGGAAGTTTAGTTATTAGACTGCCAAAGGAATTCGATATTTTAGAAGCTTTTTTAAATGTAGAGGTATCTGAATTCAGTGATTGGATAGCAGAAACTGTAGATAAAGTTTTAAATGAAAAAAGTGATTATGAAAAAATAAGTGCGAATATTTTTGGGGCAGATGTTCGAAGAGATAAAACTGTTATATTTAATAAGTATGATGAGGATGAAATCGAAATCCCTCTTGAAATAGAAACTATTACATTAAGAAATCTAATAGATATTTGGTTAAATGAACACACAAAATTGAAAACCGAAAAATATAACAATTAAATGATGTTACATACAGCACGAAAAAGGCCGCCTATAATAGGTGGCCCTTTTCGTTAAATTAACGCACATTCACATACGTATCAATAGCCGTAATATAGAAAACTTGCCCATGACTATTATGCACTTTATATTGATACGAATCATTTACACTTATCTTCGCATCAATTATAAATCCTAATCCTGCATCTACAGAACCAGCAACATATTTATCATAGCTGTGTTTGAATTTTGTGTAATCTGCAGTTTCACATAATTCAACATGAACAAATCGTTTATTAGCAGTAGTGCCACCGCCCGTAAGCAATATACTTTGCATCCTCAATCTGAATCGTCCCATTCCAATCCACTGCAAAGTGAACGAATGTGCTTCGCTATGTACGAGTTTCATATTTTTGAATATTAATGACCAGAGCTTCAGGAGTCGCAGTACTATGTGCCACAACGCCCTCATATGCTCCTACGCCATAACAGTATGGCACCTTAGGTAAATCATTAATAATAAGGTTCTATCAGCAAAAGCTCCTGTTGTAAAGCTTAGCAGAAGTAATAGAGTCATAAATACAGAGGAAGCCATTTTAAAAGTTTTTTTCATTTTTGCAATGGGGTAGCACCACATCGCTATCAAGCTAAGAAAAGTAAATACCCCCAGAACGAAATTTTGTGCTAACTTGTAGCAAAAAAGCTCATTTTTTTATTTTGGGGTAATTCGGAATTCTTAAGTTGATGGACATGTGGCGGTACCCCATACCCCTCAACCTAACAAGAACGAGTTACCCCAAAACGATAAAAATAAACTTGGTTACCATAAAAAACATCACGTTTTCATTCTGAAAGCATTATAGAAGTTTAACCTAATGATTATATAGCTGATACTGATTATCAAAAAAATATAATCAGATTAATCGCTACATCAATAAAGATAATTTAAATAAAAAAACACTCCGCCTATACCATTTATAGTAAGACCCTTCATGGTAATTGCTTCTCCAGAAAGTAAATATGTTAATAAAGTAAATACAATGAAGAAAATAAATCCCGAGAATATCGAATTACGAACTAACATTTTATGATTTGATGTATAACGTATATATTTTTTTGATTCTCATCATTACAACGCTATAAACGGAAATACAAAAGGATAATCAGCCTACATAATAGACTAACTATCCTATAACTCATTACCTAATTTTAATCATTTCAATGTCTTTTCTACATAACATTTAGAAAATAAATGTTGTAATCTCATCTACTTCTTTTCGAGAAAGTTTCTTCGGCTTATCTTTCGGAAACCCGAGTGAAATTACCATATTAATTTGTTTTTGAGGCTCAATTTGTAAATATTGTCGCAGTTCATCTTGAGCTAATAATACAGGTCCTGTCATTGGACAAGTACCCAGTCCTCTCGCATGTGCAGCCAACATTAAGTTTTGTGCTGCTAAACAGCTACTCTTAATTCCTTCCTCTTCCCATACTGAATCAGGAACGAAGGCAATTGGATCAAATATCTTTTCACGAAACTTTGATTCATATGGTGTTGCCAAACATACGATTAATACTGGCGCCTCAGAGAAAGCTGTCGCATATGGACCGAAAGAACGTGTAAGTAATTTCCCTGCTTTCTCTTCTCCATTTTCTGCTGCTTTTGCCGCAAGTTTATGTAATGCATCCCATGTCATTTGTTCAATTTCTTTAATTTTCTCTCTGTTCATAATGACCAAGAACTCCCACGTTTGTGAGTTCGTATCACTCGGTGCATAACGAGCACAATCAATAATTTCTTTTATATCACTAGTGGATACTTCTTGTTCTGTAAATTTTCTAACACTTCGTCTACCGTGAATTACTTCTTTAAAATCTTCATAATTCATATATTAAATCCCCTTTTTACAGCGTTTTCAAAACTTGTCCTATGGTTGAATTATATCATGAAAAAAAGCTGGGGGAATACCAGCTTTTTCCGCCATTATTAATTTGTCACTTTAAACAAACTAATACTTTCTTCATATGCAGCTTGTAGTTTTTTCGTAATTGGTCCTCTTTCGCCGCTTCCAAACTTCTCATCACCAATTTGAACAACAGGGAATATTTCAAGTGGTGTCGCTGTAAAGAAACATTCGTCAGCCTCGTATACTTCTTGCAATGAGAATTCACGCTCTTCTACTTCAATATGTAAAGCTTTCGCTAATGTAATAACGTAGTGACGAGTAATGCCGTGTAGAATGAAATTATCGGCCGGATGTGTAATTAATTTATTATTTTTCACCATAAAGAAATTCGAATGACACCCTTCTGTTACAACTCCATCTCGTACTAATATCGCTTCTTGATACCCTTGCTCGTTTATTTTATTTTTAATCATGATATTAGGTAGAAGGTTTAAAGATTTTATATGACAGAACTTCCAGCGTATATCCTCTTCTACAGTAACCTTTATTCCTTGTTCCATAGTAGCGGTAGGTCTTGGAAACGAAACAATATTCGCAAAATATGTTGGCTGTAAATCTTTTTCATACACATGATTTCGAGCTTGGGCTCCACGTGATATTTGAAGATACACATTCCCATCCTCTTGAAATTGATTTCTTTCAATCATTTGATGAAGTTCTTCAACTAACTCTTCCTTTGTAAACGGCGGAACAATATTTATTTCCCTCATAGATTTAAAAAAGCGTTCCAAATGTAAGTCTAATAAATGAGGCTTCCCATCGTATAGCCTAAATACTTCATATATGCCATCACCAAATTGGAGTCCTCGCTCTTCCAAAGCAACCATCGGCTGTTCTTCTTTCGTATTTACAATTCTTCCGTTAAACAAAATCCAATCTTTATGAGTAGCTTTCATTCCTTTCCACTCCTTTATTCCATGATTGGTTTTATTGTACAACTTATCCACGCTTAAAAGAAGGAATTTTCTGTATTTAAATAAACAAAAAAAGTACATCACCTATTTAAAGTGATGCACTCAACCATTCATTTATTTCAAAAAATATTTTTCAATATCATCTAGCATTAAGTTTGCAGCTTTAATACCGCCTGCTGTATTCCAAATTACTTCATCCACTTGGAATACTTTATTGTCTTTAGAAGCCTGCAGCTGCTTAAAGAGTGGGTCTTCTGTCCATTCTTTTGCTAACGTGGTTCCTTCGTTATTCTTATCTGCATCTTTATCAGATGTGAAGTAGAATATGTAGTCCCCATCCATATTCGGAATTTGCTCTTTTGTAATTCCTTTTATCGCAAACTCATCTTTATCTTGTAGTGGTGGTCGCTTAAATCCAATATCATTTAAAACAGCACCTGAGAATGAGTTTTTCTGATAAATACGAACGTCACCTGGTACGAAGCGAATAATAGAAACTTTAGAATTCAATTTATCTCCTAACTTCTCTTTCATTCCTTCAATACGTTTTTTATAATCTTCAAGAGCCTTTTGCCCTTCTTTTTCTTTATTTACAGCTTTTGTATAGAGTGTAAAGTTTTCTTTCCAATCCCCGCGCAATGTTTCAGCGTATACAGTTGGTGCTATTTCGTTCAATTGCTCATATATTTTTTCATGACGCATTTTATTCCCGATAATTAAATCTGGCTTAAGCTTCATAACTGCCTCTAAATTAATATCACGCTCAGTACCTACAACTTTCGTATCTTTTAAATCTTTCGCTAAATGAGGATACCATTCATCACCAGCACGTGGTTTTGTAGTTCCAACTGGTGTTATTCCGACAGCTAGCAAAGCCTCCGCACCTTCATTTGTTAAAACAACAACTTTTTTCGGTGTCCCATTTACTGTCGTTTCACCCATTGCATGCTTTACAGTATACGAATCTTTTGCTTTAGCTGATGTATCATTTTCTTTTTTCTCTTCTTTGCTACACCCTGCGATTATTACCATAAGTATCATAATGCAGAACATAAATATTTTTTTACTATGTACCATATGTCCTCCCTAGATGAAATCGATTATCATTAACAATTAAAGATTAATGTATATTACATACATTGTCAATGTATATCAGAAAACTTTTTCAATATATACATTTTAGATTCTATCCGCTATTCAAATGTTTATTTTTAAAATAAAGTGTATAAGTATGAAAATAATAAACGTTCTTAAAATGCGTATCTACGTTATACATAAATACGCATTCATATTACATTATAAACTCATTTCCTAATATTGATTATATTTAATATATGATGGATCATTATACACCCATTGATTTCCACCAAGGTTCAACCAACCGTTTTGATTAATATATACTAAATAAGACTCTGGATTATTTAATTTACGAATAACTGAAGAAGATGTTGATGGACCACTTCTTAAATTCACATTCGTTCCTTGTATATATGCGACACCAATTGCACTTCCATCGCTATTGCTCGTCTTTACAAAATTAATGTACGAAGGATCATTATACACCCATTGTCCATTTCCTAAGTCTAACCATCCGTTACTTTCCTGATATACGACATACGATTCTGGGGAGTTTAGTTGACGAATAACCGAAGAAGACGTTGATGGACCACTTCTTAAATTCACATTTTTCCCAAGGATATAAGCAATCCCCTTCGTTTGTGGTGTTGGCTGAGGATTTGGAGGTTGTGGATTTGGAGGATTCGGATTTGGAGCTACTCCAAAAATAGCTGCTATTCCGTTTGCATATGCTTGACTTAAATCTTCAATAAATTGTGGGTTTTTCAATAAATTAGCATCAAATGTTGTATCAATAAAAGCAGTCTCAGTTAAAATTGCATCCATTGCAGTCTCTCTTAGGACCGCATAATTTGCTTTTTTGGCCCCTCGGTCACGAAGACCGTATTTTGTTAATACAGGATTGACTGCTGCATGCATTTTTTGTTGCTTTTCATATGCGGAACTACTATTAGATAGCGCATTGTAAATATAACTTTCAAATCCAGTGCCACCGCCACTATTAATGTGAAATGAGATAAAATAATCTGCACCAAATGAATTAGCAATATTAGCACGTTCTGATAAAGAGATAAACACATCACTATCACGTGTCATTTTAATATTGATTGGGTAATTTGCAGATAAAATATCTCGCACACGTCTAGCAATTTGAAGTGTTAACTCTTTTTCCACTAACCCATTACCAACAGCACCAGAGTCATATCCACCATGCCCTGCGTCTATAACAAGTTTCATATATCTTTTTCATTCCTTTCTTTATTGTAATAAGCTTTCATTTCTACTCGTCCTATTTTATGTTAATTGTACAAGTTCCGTTACAAGTACAAATAAAAAAACCCCCTTATGTAAGGCGGTTTCTATCGCTTTGCTTTAGCCAATTTAAAATGAATATATACGATTGATAATGGATGTAACGTATGCAAAATAAAAGAAATAAAAGAAATATCCCACCGCCGCTATATAGCAACCCAAACTTCAAAAAGATGTTCAAAAGAGGTGGGAAATACGTTATGTTTTGCAATACAAATAGCATACAAAACAAAATTACAAACATGGGTATATATTGTAATTCATATGGTCTTCTCTTCTTATACATTCTTTTCCGAATAAAAGTCTGGCATAGTTCTGCTACTATAAAACAACTTCCAACTAATACAAGACCAGAAGTTATCGTCATACGTCCACCTCCCTTATATTCATATCATCACCTAATCAATATTCACTATATTTTCTTTACATATAACCCATTTTCCTCAATAAAACCAGATCCCTCTATGAAAGATTTAGCTTGTTCCGTAAACATCTCTTGCAATACTTTTATTTCTTTCACATTTCTCTGTTTCATCATTTCTTCAAATGTAAAATACGTATTTGTCCCGTATCCATAACCTTGATAATCAAAATGAATAATTAACTGTGACAGAATAGCACTCTCTTCTTGAACGCTATAATCTATTACACCAATATATGTATCATCAACCTTTACACAATACTGAACCTTTTTCTCATCTAAGCTGTGTGAATGAAACATTTCTTTTACAGCGTTTTCATTTTCTGTATTTACTTTCTCAAACGTAATCATATGTTGTCCATCCTTTTACTATTATTGTATCAATAATAAATGCAATTTATGAAAAAAACCTTAAGATCGAATGCGACCTTAAGGTTTTTTATTAAACTAAGCTATACGCACGCTTTGTTTCTTCGTGGAACTTATTCGTATCGTATTTATGCTCAACATAAATTTGATGCCATACCATAAACGCAAGTACAGTCCAAATTTTACGGCTATAATCGCCTTTATCTGCACAATGTGCTTCCAATAAGTTTAATACATATTGTTTTTCGATTAAATGCTCAGTTTTGCTTTCTTTAATAATATTTACAGCCCAATCGTGCATTTCATCTTTTAACCAGTGACGAATTGGTACTGGGAATCCAAGCTTTTTACGATCTAACACGTGATCCGGAACAATTCCACGAGCAGCTTCACGTAATATAGCTTTCGTTGTTCCGTTTGCAATTTTAAATTCTGTCGGAATTTTAGATGCAACGTCAAATACTTCTTTATCTAAGAACGGTACACGAAGTTCTAATGAATTTGCCATCGTCATTTTATCAGCTTTTAATAAAATATCGCCGCGTAACCATGTGAACATATCAATGTACTGCATTTTACTTACATCATCATAATCTTTAATTTCGTTATACAATGGTTTCGTGATATCCATATAGTTAACACTTTCATCGTAATACTTCATTAATTCAGCTTTCTCTTCTTCACGGAAGATTTTCGCATTTCCATAGTAACGCTCTTCGATTGGCGTACATCCACGCTCTAAGAAGCTTTTTCCTTTAAACCCTTCTTTAAGAGCACCACTTAATGCCTTTAGAACACTCTTTCCTGGGCTAGGAATGTAAGAGAACATTTTTAACGAGTTTGGCTCACGATAAATGTTATATCCACCAAATAGCTCGTCTGCACCTTCACCAGAAAGAACAACCGTTACATGTTTACGCGCTTCTTTCGCAACGAAATACAATGGTACAGCTGCTGGATCCGCTAAAGGATCATCCATATGCCAAATGATTTTTGGGAACTCATCCATAAATTCTTGCGCTGTAATGAATACGTTATGGTTTTTAACTCCTAATTTCTCAGCAGTTTCTTTCGCAACATCAACTTCACTGAAACCGCGTTGTTCGAAACCAATAGAGAATGTTAATAGATTTGGATTCATTTCTCTTGCGATAGAAGCAATAATAGATGAATCGATACCACCAGATAAGAAAGAACCTACTGGTACATCACTACGCATATGTACTTTTACAGAATCGTATAATACATCACGAATTGCTTGGATATGCTCCTCTTTCGTTGCGCTTGAAGCGTTGAAATAAGGATTCCAGTAGCGATGGATTTCCATCTCTTTACCGATTTCTTTTACGAAGTAATGACCAGGCTCAATTTTGTTAACATCAATTGTTAATGTTTCTGGCTCTGGACCATATTGGTACGTAAAGTAGTGTTGTAGTGACTTTGGGTTTACCCCTTTGTCTTCCATTACATGCATAATACTTTTCTTCTCAGATGCGAAGAATGTAGTATCGCCTTGTTGTGCGATGTATAAAGGCTTAATACCGAAGTGGTCACGTGCACCGAAAAGTGTCTTTTCTTCACGATCCCAAATCATAAATGCGAACATACCACGAAGGTAGTCTACACATTTTTCTTTCATATGTGCATACAATGCAATGATAACTTCTGTATCAGATTGTGTAGCAAACGTTGCACCTTTTTCAAGTAACATTTCACGTAGTTCTACATAATTGTAAATTTCACCATTAAAAATAATTACATATCGATCATTTTCATAAGTTAACGGCTGATGTCCTGCCTCTAAGTCAATGATACTTAAACGGCGGAAGCCAAATTGTACATGTTCATCACGAAAATATCCTTCGTCATCTGGACCGCGGTGGAAAATCATCGTGTTCATATTTTCAAATTGATGTTTTTCTGTTTCTGAAAACTCTCTAGGGTTTTCACATAAACATCCTACAAAACCACACATACTTCTTACCCTCTTTCAGTTTTCATTCTGTCTCAATACTACTATATCAACCCTATTTATACTAGCATAATCAACTGAATATGGCGACCAAAAACTATAAAAAACTCACTCCATTTCACATTTTTAACATTTTTTTATGAAAACATGAAAACTAGGCACTCACCTTTCTCCGCTTTTGTCATATGATATTGCAAATTGATTTCTAGGAGGTAATACCATGAGTGAAGAAAAAAAAGATTCTTCTCGCCCACCAGTTCGTAATTATTTAAAACAAATTGATGATTTTTTCGAACAAACGCCTCTTCGTGGCGTAATTGCTGATTTAAATCATTTTTTCCAAAAAGGAAACCGTTTATTAACATTCCCAGTAGATTTATACGAAGTTGGTGACGAACTCGTCGTTACAGCCGAACTACCAGGTATACAAAAAGAACAAATTCAAATTGAAATACAAAGCGAATACTTAAAAGTCTCTGTAAAAGAAGATATACTTGAAGAGACGGAAGAAGAACAAACATCTCATAACTATTATCGCCGAGAACGTTCCATTTCAGAAGCGTCAAGAATTATTAAGTTACCATATTTAATTAATAAAAAAGCAACGAAAGCTTCTTATCAAAACGGTGTATTAGAAATTCGCGCACCGAAATTACCACAACAGCATGACATATTATCCATAGACTGAATACTAATAAAAGAAGGGTGCTTAGCACCCTTCTTTTTAATCAGCTAATCGCTTCATATCACGTATAATATCTTCGTATGGCGTATTGCTAATGCCACTATATTTTTTCATTACTTTTCCATTTTGATCGACTAAGAAAAATGATGTACCGTGTATTACTTGCCCATTCTCTGGTTTATCTACAAGCGACTGGAAGTTATCTTTTGAAAACTTTGTAATATCCTCCAGTGAATAACCAGTTAACAAGTTCCAGTTACTTGTATCCTCTGTAAACTTTTGAATGAATGCTTTCAAATTTTCTGGTTTATCAAGTTCAGGGTCTACACTAAACGAAACAAACTGAACGTCTAATTTCTCTTCCTTAGCCATTTTCTGTAATTTCGCCATATTAGCAGTCATTGGCGGACAAACTGTTTGACAGTTTGTAAACATGAAATCAGCTACCCAAACTTTCCCTTTTAAATCTTTTGTACCAAACGGCTTTCCTTCTTGATTTGTAAATTGGAAAGTTTCCAAATCCCAGTTTAACGGTTTACGGAGTTTTGCCCCTGAACTGCTACAACCTGAAAGTACAAAGAGACAAAATACAACCATAAGACCAATTAACTTTTGATAACGCTTCATTATTAAACCTCTTTTCTCTATCCTTAATTTATGTAAGTTATGTATATCATAACAAAAGTAAACACTATGAGAAAATTGTTTACATCATTTGTTCACGAAATCGTACGAATTTACGTATGTTACTTCTTTATTTCAAGCGAATTACTAGACAAAATATATTTTACTACTATTATTTCTCTAACCATTATTTGCGAAACGAAGTTCATTGTTAAATTTGTAAATAAATCCCCCTATTTTTTTACAATTACTTAAACATTAATCCATGTTAAACACTGTATTCCTTAACAACATTTCGGTACAATACAACTACAACGATTTTAAATGAGGTGATGTTCATGGCAAAGCGCTATGAAAATATGGATAATGCAAGTACAAAAAAATCAATTCGCTCCTTCTTACGTTGGCGTAAAGAGAGAAAGCAAAACAAAAAAGACTTTTCTTTTCTAGTAGAACAATCACCTGTTAAACAAAGTAAATTTCTACTAAATAACTTTGAAAAAACGACTGTCACATGGATTGGTCATTCAACTTTTCTCATTCAAACGAACGGCTTAAATATTTTAACAGATCCAGTATGGGCAAATAAATTAAAGTTAGTTCCACGACTTACTGAGCCAGGGCTCACTATAAAAGAACTACCTAAAATCGATATCGTTCTTATTTCACACGGTCATTACGATCATTTAGACTTTTCATCTCTTCGTCAACTAAATGATGATACCTTATACCTTGTTCCTATTGGGCTAAAAAAATTATTTACTCGTAAAAAATTCACCAATGTAGAAGAATACAACTGGTGGGAAAGTACAACAATTGATGAAGTCTCTTTTCACTTCGTACCTGCCCAGCACTGGACGAGAAGAACATTATTTGATATGAACACCTCTCACTGGGGAGGATGGATCATTGATAATATGACTTCTTCAGAAACCATTTATTTTTGTGGTGATAGTGGTTATTTCCAAGGATTTAAAGAGATCGGCAAACGTTTTTCAATCGATATTGCACTTATGCCAATTGGTGCCTATGAACCAGAATGGTTTATGAAAGTGTCTCACGTTTCACCAGAAGAAGCTGTGCAAGCGTATCTAGATATAAAAGCTACACATTTCATTCCCATGCACTACGGTACTTTTGCTTTAGCAGATGAAACACCAAGGGAAGCAGTAACACGACTACGAAATAACTGGAATTTACGAATGCTACCGTGGGAACAACTACATGTTCTCTTTTTAGGTCAAACTTTCACTTATAGCCCTATTGTCCCAGTTAAAGAACCAGTAAAAATCACAGAAACTTCTCATGTATAATTGTACTAATTTTTGCGAGTAATTTATCATATACTTAAAAAAATTGAAAAGGGTGTTTTCCATGAAAGATTATTTACAGACTCGCTATATAATTAGCGGTAGCGCCTGTATTGCCCTTCTCATTTCTTATTTTCTGTCCTGAAATAATAAAAAAGCTACTTGAAAATTCATTTCAAGTAGCTTTTTTATTACTCTGCTAAATACATAAAACCAATTGCTCCTGGTCCTGTATGAGTACTGATAACTGGTGTTGTATAGAAAATCTCTGATTGAGTGAATCCATTCACTTTTTCAACAGCAGCTTTTACACTTTCTGCTAAAGGAATTGCTTTAGCATGTGGAATCGCAACAGCTTTCACCACTTTTCCAGCAGTATCTTCCTCGAATAGTTTAGCCAACGTTTTTACAATCTGCCCTTGGCTACGTACTTTCGTTACCGGGTTATATACGCCGCCTTCTAAACTTGCAATTGGTTTAATATTAAGTAAAGAACCAATAAGTGCCTTACCTTTACCGATGCGTCCACCTTTTACTAAGTTTTCTAATGTATCTACGACAACATATAAACGAGTATTCTTTCTTACTTCATCAATACGTTTTAAAATATCTTCTAGTGAGCATTCTTCTTTTGCCATTTTTGCCGCTTCAATTACTTGATATGCTAAAGCATGTGTAATAAATTGAGAATCAACAACTGTTACTTTTGTATCTGTCATTGATGCAGCGCTATTCGCTGTTGCGACAGTACCGCTCATTCCACCTGTCATATGAATGGAAAGTACTTCACTTCCATCTTCGCCTAGCTTGTCATACATTTCTACAAATGTACCCATAGCCGGTTGTGATGTTTTTGGTAATTCTTCTGATTTAATCATTTCTTCAATAAATTCATCCGGTTGCAAATCTACACGATCTAAGTATGTTTGTCCATTTACAGAAATAGATAATGGTAAAACATGAATATCATACTTCTCAATTATATCTTTTGATAAATCTGCCGTTGAATCTGTTACAATTTTAATTTTTTGCATATTATATTCTTCCCTTTCCAATACGCTCTCCCTGTTATTATACTAGCATTCCCGATGCTTTCAACAATTTCGAATGAATTTCACCAAATTAATTATATTTTTATACCTAAAATAAAAAAGACAGAGCCTATCTAACTCTGTCCCTGCTGTGTATTATGCATTCTTTTCAAGAGTATTTGTCTTATATACATTTGAATAATCATTCCACTTCAAACAACTTTGTAAATATTCACGGAAAGAGTACGAGAATCTTGGGTTTTTATGTTTTTGAATTTTCGCAATAAATAATTGAAGACGAGACTGAATTAGAAACGCTAATGGATGCTGTGTTTGTAGGACAGGGATTTCAAATATTTTAATACAATTCCCTGTTGCATGAGTGAAATAAAAACTTTTCGTAATCACAATATCAATCCTCTTTTTCGTTGGATTTTTGAACTTCCTCCACTTTATTCTTTAACACGTTTTTTAGTGTAGGTTTCCTATGAATACTAAAATATCCTTAAGCTGCCCCATTTAGAAGTTAATACTTCATTTATATCCACCTAATTCGAACCCTGTCCTATATATCCTTTGAGACAGGAGTCTTATTACCCATATATAGCTTGATAACTTCAGTATAAACTTATAAAAATGAAAAGTTTGTCTAAATTTTGGAGATTCTATAATTTTTTCCTTCTATATATTGTATACAATTATAGCTAGAGTATAACAAATAAATTAAAAAGTGCCTTTATAACGAGGCACTTTTCGACTGTATTTCTTCTTCTCTTTTCTGTTTTCGTTTACTAACTATCTTTGATAAAGCGATACTAATTTCATAAATACAAATAAGCGGTACCGCTACTAAACTATGTGATAAAAAATCTGGCGGCGATATACATGATGCAATTATAATCAACACGACATAAGCATATCTTCTTATTTTCTGAAGAAACTCTGCCGTTAGAAGACCTATACTCGTTAAAAACATAACAACTACAGGTAATTCAAATATAACAGCAAACGGAACTGTTAAATTTAATACGAAATGAAAATATTTTTCCGTTGTAAACATCGTATTAAACATCTCATTACCAATTGTAGTTAGGAAATGAAATAAAAATGGCATGACGATAAAATAACCGAAAGATAGGCCTGCTATAAATAATATAGACAATACCGGTATATACATTAATGTCATTTTTTGTTCATTGGGATGTAAACCTGGTTTTACAAATAACCAAATTTGTATCGCAGCAAAAGGAATTGTACAAACGATAGCAAATACTGTAGCAATCGAGAAAAAAATCCACAACACATCACTTGGACCGAGAACAGTTAATTTCATTGGTAAATCTTTTACAAGCCAAAAATAAATATCCTTCGTAAAAGTAAATCCAATAATTAAAAATAATACAAAGGATAATACTGTATATATTACTCGTTTGCGAAGCTCAACAATATGTTCTACTACGCTCATTTCCCGATTTTCCATCTCGTTCACCACACTTTATTTATCCATTCCGAGAAAAACTTCAGCATATTCTTTTATTTATTTTTTTCTTTCTCTTGAAATGCCTCATCAGTCAATTCTTTTGTTGATTTTTTAAATTCTTTTAACGTTTCCCCTAAAGCTTTCCCAATTTCCGGTAACTTTTTTGGACCAAATAAAATTAACACTGCTACTAAAATTAAAATTAACCCTGGAAAGCCAATATTTGAAAACATTTCCCCATCCCCTTCATAAGTAGATTCCTTGTCCTACTATTCCATAAGTTCATTTTGTCAAAAAATTTCGTAAACGTCAATGTATCCGTTGTCTTTTGTCAAAAAAATTCGAAAATATAATCAATTGAATGTCATTTTCTATTCCTTTTGTATATGATATGGTTAAGGAAAATATAACTTATCTCAATACAGTGAAAGGAATTAACATTATGACGCAAAAAATTAAAAGAATGACCCAATTTGTAAAAGAAGAAATTGCGAATGCAATTACCCATGGTATCGGTGCCATTTTAAGCATCCCTGCCTTAATCATATTAATTATTCATGCTTCCAAACATGGCACAGCATCTGCTGTTGTTGGTTTTACCGTTTATGGCGTAAGCATGTTCCTTCTATACTTATTTTCTACACTGCTACATAGTATCCATCATCCAAAAGTAGAAAAGTTATTTACCATTTTAGATCACTCCGCCATATATTTATTAATTGCCGGCACGTATACACCATTTCTACTCATTACACTGCGTGGCCCGCTCGGTTGGACTTTACTCGCAATTATTTGGACCCTTGCGATTGGTGGAATTATTTTCAAAATCTTCTTTGTTCGTCGCTTTATTAAAACATCAACATTATGTTATATCATTATGGGTTGGCTCATCATCGTTGCCATTAAACCCCTTTATGAAAATTTAACCGGTCACGGCTTCTCACTACTATTAATAGGCGGCATTTTGTATTCTGTCGGAGCTATATTCTTCCTTTGGGAAAAGCTTCCGTTCAATCATGCCATTTGGCATCTCTTCGTACTAGGCGGTAGTACAATGATGTTTTTCTGCGTACTATTTTATGTCTTACCCGCAGCATAAAAAAAGTTTCAGCTTGTTTAAGCTGAAACTTTTTTTATTACTTATGTAATTGAGATGCAATAATATCTTTTGTATGCTGGGTTAACTCTTTAGCATCCATACTTGCATATTCTTCAGGTGTAATTGGCTTAGAAATCGTTACTGTTGCATGAGCTGGTTTCATACGATTTCCATTCGCTTCAAACATTTTATATGTACCATCTAACGTTACAGGTAAGATTGCTACACCAGATTTTACTGCTAGGTGAAAACTACCCGCTTTAAACTCTCCAATTTCGCCACCCCTACTTCTCGTTCCTTCAGGGAAAATTACGATAGAATGTCCATTCTTTAATAGTTCAATTCCATCTTTAATTGCCTTAAGAGATTGACGGCGATCGCTGCGGTCCATGAACACACAATTCATTAGTTCCATCCATGTTGGTACAACCGGAAACTTTTTAATTTCCGCTTTTGAAACGAATCCAATTGGCTTATTTAAGTAACCTAGTAAAACAGGAATATCCATATTACTTTGATGATTACTTACAACTAGCACCGGCTTGTCTTTTGGAACATTTTCAAGTCCCTTTACTTCTACAGTCGATCCAGTTACACCCACCATTTTCTTACCAAACCAGTTTGTTGTTTTATACACAACACTATCTTTTTCTTGCGGTGACATCGCATTTGCTTTTCTTTTTATACGCCACAACCTTGGTGTAATCGCAATTACGATTAAAATTAAATAAAAGATTTTAAAAAACGTTTGAATCATACAGAACCCCCACCTATTATCATTCCGACCTTCATTATACTAGACAAACGAAGGAAAAAGAAGAAAAAATGTCCAAACAACAAGTGTTTGGACATTTTGAAGTTTTCTATATTAGAAACGTTTTGCTAATTCGCGTGCACTTGCAATTGCTGCTTCTTTAATGTCTTGTGCTTTTTCAGGATTTGCATTCATTCCTTCAACTGCAATATATTCAGTGTCTGATACACCCATGAATCCTAATACCGCATTTAAGTGATTGCGACCGAAGTCCATAGATGCGTATGCTCCTTCAGAGTAAACGCCGCCTGTAGCTTGAATATGAAGTGCTTTTTTGCCTTCTAGTAAGCCAACTGGACCATTTTCAGTATATTTGAATGTTTTACCTGCGATTGATAAGTTATCTAAGTATGCTTTCACTACTGCTGGGTAGCTGAAGTTCCACATTGGAGTCACGAATACATAACGATCTGCATGCATAAATGTTTCTAAGTTATTGTTCATTGCTGCAACTTTTTGTTGCTGATTTTCACTTAAAGTTTCGAATCCTTCGCCTGCTGCAAATTTCCCCCAAGCAGCGAATACGTCTGCATCGATTGCTGGTACAGTTGTATTGAATAAATCAATTGTTACAACTTCGTCTTGTGGATGTTCGTTTTTATATGCTTCGATGAAAGCTTCTCCTACTGCCATACCGAAAGAACCTTCTGCTGAATTTGGATTTGCTGTAATAAATAGTACTTTTGTCATTGTATTAGCTCCCTTTTACGCATTTTATCTTTAATTCGAGATTTATAATTGGAAAGTAAATAACTTACCTTATGTAAGTATAATACAAAAAGTTATGTTTGATGTCAATAAAAAATAGCTACTTTTTTTTCGTAAGTTAATGATTTATTTTGTCCCTTTAAAATTTAGTATATAGATATTTAGAATTCCTCATACAAAAAGGCTATCTCTATACATTATAGAGATAGCCTTTTATTACATATTATTTTTGAAAAACATGTTTCACTTTTTCAGCTGGAATGTTACTTCCGCCTCTACCTTTTACATCTTCAATCATCATTGTAATGACCATATCTGGTGAATTTAAATCAAATGCAGCGAACCAGCCTAGTTCTTTTCCTTCGGCCTCTTTGGATACTTTTAATTCCGCTGTACCTGTTTTGCCAGCAAGCGTCTTACCATCAATTTTAGCAATTTTCCCAGTACCATCTGGATCATTAATTACTTTCGTTAAAGCCGTTTTCAATATATCTTGATTTTCTTTAGAAATCACGTTCTCTTTCCAAACTTTTGGTTGTTTATCTGTTTTAATAAGATACGGTGACGGAATCTTTCCATCATTTACAATCGGTGCATACGTTAAAGCTAAATGAAGAGGAGTCATTAAGACTTGTCCTTGTCCATATCCTGTATCTGCCATTTGAATATCATTTTTTATGCCATCATTTGCGATTTTAGAAGCTGGGAATCCGTATTCAATTGGTAATTTCTCATCAAATCCGAATTTTTTCGCCTCAGCCATAAATTTATCTTTTCCGATTTTCAAAGCTTCTTGTGCGAAATAAATATTATCCGAGTATTTCATCGCTTTATCAAAATCAATCGGATTTGCATCTTTTACACGCGTTACGTAATAATTGCCCCAAGAAGAATCTTTCGTCCATTTCAATCCTTCAATTTTCAACTCTTCTTTCGGATCGATTGTTTTCGTTTCAAGACCGATTGCAGCTGTAATTGGCTTAAATACAGAACCTGGTACCGATAATTGTGTAAATCGATTCGTCATCGGTTTTTTCGGGTCATTATTCCAAGCCTCGCGCTGTGCTTTTGATGTTCCTCGTGCAATTAAATTAGGATTATAAGCTGGACTACTTACAAGAGCAATTGTTTCTCCACTTTTCGGATTAATTGCCGCACTTGAACCAGCTTCTCCTTTCATTTCATTATACGTTTTTTCTTGAACAACACTATCGATAGTTAAAGTTACATTTTCTCCATCAACAGCATCTGTTTTCGCTAAATTTTTAATTTCTTTTCCTTGTGCATCCTCCATGAAGACACGGCCACCTTTTTTCCCGCGTAGCTGTTCTTCCAATACTTGCTCTAATCCAGCTTTACCAACTGGATCATCGGCTTGATAGCCTTTCTTTTGAAGCGTTTTTAAATCTTCTGCATTTACTTTTCCGATATAACCAGTAAGATGCGCTGCTGCTTCCCCTAACGGATATGTACGAACATTTACAGGTTTTGCTGCAACACCAGGTAAATCGATGTACGTATTTTGCGTTGCTCCCTCAGGCAAAATTCCAATTGGTACGAGATACCCTGGTTTTACCCATTTCGCAGCTAGTTTTTGATCAATCTCTTCTACAGACATATTTAACAACTTCGCTACTGCTTCTTTCGTTTGCGGAGCAGTTTCATCTAATTTTTCTGGAATAATTCCAATCTCAGAAGCTTTCCCATTCGTCGCAAGACCTTTTCCATTACGATCGTAAACTTCACCACGTTTTGGTTGTGTTGCCTGCATACGCACTTTACTATCTTTTGTCATGCCAGGGAAAATGAAATCAGGAGTCCAATCTATTTTCCAAGATTCTTTATCTCCATCTTTTTCTTTCACCATTTTTGCTTCATGGCCAAAAGAGATATTACCACCAACTGTATCCATACTTACTTTAAAAGGAACAGGACCTTCATCTTTTTTATCTTCTTTTACTTCTCCTGCTTCTACTTTTAAGTTTTTCACTTCAATGCCAGAATAAATTTTTTCATATTTCTCAGTGAACTCTTTCTTTGAAATATCTTTTTTTGCCTTTTCTGATAATTGATCATACATTTCTGCAAATTTTTGTTTATTCCATGCTTTTGTATATGTATCAAACGCTTCTTGTGGTTTTTCTTCTTTACCGCATCCAACTAACATGAACGTTAAGCAAAGAAAAAGAATCCCCCATATCTTTTTCAATCGATTCTCCTCCTCTTTCTATATGAATACTTTTGAAAATTTCAGCATTTTTACATGCTAGATTTCATTATAGCACTATTTAATATCATCTATAAACTTATATTAATGAATACAAATAAAAAGATTGATGTGAATTTCACATCAATCCTTCTTATTATTGTTGCTTCTCATATACATGATAATAGTACGTATACGGATTCTTTTCATCCGTTAAACCTTTTTCAACAAAAACTTCTTTCCAATTTGTCATATCCATTTCTGGGAAGAATGTATCTCCTTCAAATGCATGATGGATTTTTGTTATATATAACTTGTCTACGTAAGGTAAAAAGAGATCATAAATTTGTGCTCCGCCGAAAATAAAGATTTCCTCTTCATTTTTGCATAGTTCAAACACTTCTTCTACAGAATGTGCTACTTCACAACCTTCAACACGATACCCTTCATTACGAGTTACAATAATATTACGTCTTCCAGGCAATGGTCTACCAATTGCTTCATAGTTCTTTCTCCCCATAATAAGTGGGTGACCCATCGTCGTTTTCTTTACATACTGTAATTCACTCGGTAAACGCCAAGGTAAGTTATTATCTTTACCAATTACTCTATTCTCGTCCATTGCGACCATAAATGAAACAATCATTTTTTCATCTCCTCTACAATTATACTGCAACCGGTGCTTTAATTGCTGGGTGTGGATCATATCCTTCAATCGTTAAATCTTCCATTTCAAAATCAAACACAGATTTCACATCTGGATTTAATGTAAGTTTCGGGAATGGACGTGGTTCACGTGCCAATTGCTTTTCTACTTGTTCAAAATGATTCGTATAAATGTGTGCATCTCCAATTGTATGAACAAATTCTCCCACTTCAAGACCACATTCATGTGCGATTAAATGTGTTAGTAATGAGTAACTTGCAATGTTAAATGGAATTCCAAGGAATATGTCACCACTTCTTTGATATAACTGACAAGAAAGTTTGCCATCCGCTACATAAAACTGGAATAGCGTATGACAAGGTGGTAATGCCATACTTGGTACATCTTCAGGATTCCAGGCAGAAACAATTAAGCGACGGGAGTCTGGCGTTTTTTTAATCATTTCAATTACATCTTTTAATTGATCAAGCGTCTCACCAGCTGTCGTTTTCCAGGCACGCCACTGCTTTCCGTATACATCTCCTAAATAACCATATTTATTCGAGAAATCATCATCTTCTAAAACGTTCTTTTTAAACAATTCCATTTGCTCATCGTATTGCTTCTTAAATTCCTCATCTTGTTGTGAGCGGAGACCGAAATCTGTCATATCAGGGCCAGTATACTCATCGCTTTCTACCCAGCTCTTAAATGCCCATTCATTCCAAATATTATTATTATGCTGCAATAAATAACGAATATTTGTATCACCTTTCATAAACCAAAGCAGTTCACTTGCTACAAGGCGAAACGGCACTCTCTTTGTCGTTAATAAAGGAAAACCATTACTTAGATCAAAACGCATTTGATATCCAAATACAGATACAGTGCCTGTCCCTGTACGATCTTCTTTCTTCGTACCATGCTCCATTACATGGCGGCATAAATTTAAGTATTCATATTCAGCATGTTTCATATGTAGGAAAACCTTCTTTCAATCTTATATGAAATTTATCATAACATGAAAAACAATAAATTTAATAATCTTGATAAATAAAAATTATTTCAGTAATTCTTACAAAATTATTAACTTTCCATAATTAAAAAGGTTTTCATTTTCTGTTACCGAAAGTATAGTGCGGAAGAACAAAATTTATATTTGGAGGTTAGAAGTATGTCTAAAATTGAAACTCCTGTTATGACTTCGTTACAAACAACGGTTGAAAAAATAATGAAGGATTTAAACGTTCCTGGTGCTGCTATAGCTGTTATAAAAGATGGTGAAGTTATTCTTTCAGAAGGTTTCGGATATCGAAATATAGAAACAAAAGAACCTGTTACACCGAGTACTCGGTTCGCAATCGGTTCCTCAACGAAAGCTTTTGGCACACTTTCATTAAGCTTGTTGGCACAGCAAAAAAAGTTTAATTGGGATACTCCTGTCCAGTCTTATATACCTAACTTCTCTTTATCTGAACTACTTGCTAGCTCACAAGTTACAGGACGAGATTTGGCTTCCCATCGTACTGGGGTAAGTCGTCATGAGGCTCTTTGGTACAGCTCTTCCTTATCTCGAAAAGATCTCGTTGAAAAAATAAAACATTTACAACTTGATGCACCGTTCCGCACAGCATTTCTTTATAACAACTTAATGTATGCAACAATTAGCTACATTGTTGAAAACATTACAAATCAAACGTGGGAGCAATACGCTACAGAACATATTTTAGAACCTTTAAATATGAGACATACAAATTTCTCTGTTACAGATTCACAAACTACAGATGATTATGCTTTACCTTACATTGAAAATGAAGGTGAAATAAAAGAAGTTCCATTCCGTAACATCGATACAGTCGGCGCTGCTGGATGTATTAATTCTACAATTGAAGATATGGCA
Organism: Bacillus sp. FSL P2-0099; assembly: GCF_038007445.1. Lineage (NCBI taxonomy): Bacteria > Bacillati > Bacillota > Bacilli > Caryophanales > Bacillaceae > Bacillus > Bacillus sp. FSL P2-0099. Next base: position 2,167,116 of record NZ_JBBOXE010000001.1, on the reverse strand, counting down.
AATTGGGTACTTCTTCACTTAAACGAAGGAAAATTTGGAGATCATGAATTAATCTCCTCTGAATTATTACAACAAATGTATACACCACACAAGTCAATTCCAGATCAACCGATTTTATCACTTCCCGAATCTCCATTAAATAGTTACGGACTTGGTTGGTTTATTAGCGCTTATCGTGGTAATAAGGTGGTTCATCATGGCGGTAATATTGATGGATTTTCAGCGCTCGTTTCATTCATACCAAATGAAAACATAGGCCTTGTCATTTTAACAAATGCTGGAGGCACATTACTTCCTACTTATCTCGCTAATCAAATTTATGATGAACTACTTGAATTAGAATCCATTGATTGGCATAAACGTGCTGTAGAAGATACTGAAAAAATGAAGGAAATGATGAAAGAAGCAACTGAATCACTTCCTGAACAAATTAAAGGAACTACACCTTCTCACAAGTTAGAGGATTATACTGGTACTTTTGAACATCCTGCATACGGAACATTACAAATATACAAGCGAGATGATTCGTTAAATGTACAATTTATGGAGATGGATATTCAATTAGGGCATCATCATTACGACATCTTCTCCGCAGAAGTTGAGTTATTCCAAATGAAAATGAGTTTATTATTCGCTTATGAAATGAGTGTGAGCGGTGAATTCCCATCCCTTCAGTTACATGTACCAGCTATGTTAAGTACTCAGCCGCTTGCATTTAAGAAAATTAAATAATTTTTTAAACAGAGGGATGACAACACTTCCCTCTATTTCCCTTTAAATTCTTCATCCAAAAAAAGGATAATACGTAAAGGATACAGAATTCTATTATTCAACTAATTAAATTATAAAGTGGAAAAGCTATGTACACAGAAATTTGAAAAGAAATTGTTTCGATTACTCATCACGATTATTCCGGTTGTATTGATAAAAAAGGATGGGACGATCCTACTGCTGGTTTAAATGATTATTCTAATTTAGCAGTAATGGAATGGGCTGATACATTTGCTCTTTACTACCCTACTTCACGGCTTTCTATTATAGATAAAGGCGAAGGAATGTCCGGAATTGGTATACAACCACATATACATATCCCGTGGACTTCGGAACATATACAAGAAGATGTAGATTTAAAGTTAGCATTACAACTGCTTCAAAACGAAGAATGATAAAAAATAAAGGTAGGTGTGAATCACACCCACCTTTTCTATTTCATATCAATCTTTTCTGGTTGAAACCAAATTGGCTTTAATAGCTCAAAGTTTTTATGATCCGCTAAAACTATAGTAAGACGTTCTAACGTATCATCTAACATATGCGGTGCTGCTCGTAAGGACCAGACAACTGATGAGAAAACTGTCATGCCAACGTACACCGCATATAATTTCCAAAACTCCTCTGGTATTCTACCATTAAAGTATCCTTCTATTTGTCCAATTGAATACGGAATACTAATGTCCCTTGCAAATAGTGCAATTTTCACGAAATCATGAAGTGGATCGCCCCAGTCGTATCCATTAAAATCAACAACACCTACATATTTCCCATCCCGCACAATTATATTTTCTAAATGAAAATCATCGTGTTGAAATCGATTTGGGCGGTTTTGTAAATACATTTCATTATCATCTATAAACTTTATGATTTTATCATCATTTTTTATTTTTATTCCACATGTTTTATATGCCTCTAAATATTTCCGGTGTTTTTTCATTGCTCTTTCATACCATGGAAGTATATCCTTAGGAGCTTCATATGTATGTATTTTTGCTAAATCTTTTCCTGCCTCTATACCAATATTATATTGTTCTTTTGGTGAATACGTAGGCAATAGCTTCTTCGCATCTTCCCCTTCTACATATGAAAAAATGCCATAGCATAAACCTTCTTCTGCCAATAAACCCATTTCAATTGGTTTTTGCGCTCGCACACTACGGTTTTGCATTTCATTTAAAATTTGAAACTCTATTTTCTTTCTTTCATACTCTTTTATATCGCCTGTCCGTAACAAATACTTTTCATCTTCAATAGTCGTAATGATATATTTTTTATCAGGAGAGAAACCTTTAGAGATTTCTTCAATATTTGCTGCATCTTTTACTATTTGTATATTGCTTTGCCGTGCTGTAATTGTCTTCATGTTTATTCCCCTTACATTTCTACATTTGGTGTATACGCTACTTCTATAATAAATCCATTCGGATTATAAAAAGTAATAGACTCATCTAAATTCGCTATCCCAAATTCAATATGATGAATACCTTATCGAAGTATATTCATATTAAGAATGTGCGCCCTGTACAACTTGTACAATTTCCATCGGTGTATTGACCATAAAATCTGGTTCATCTTTTTCTACTGTTTCAATGACATCATATCCCCAAGATACCCAAATTACATTCACACCAGCCTTTTTACACGCTGCTACGTCTCGCTGTTCATCACCAACGTATAACATATCTTGTTCTGTTAGCTTTTTCGACTTTAAAAATCTTTTAATCATTTTATCTTTACCAAACAAATTTTTAGAACAATACACTTCTTGAATATTTTCTATGCCATTACTATGTAAAAATGCCCTAATATGCTCTTCTGAGTTCGAAGATATAACCGCAATCCCGTAGCCTTTTTTATGTAATTCATCTAATACATCCTTCATCCCATGGAATAAAACGAGATCTTTTATGGCAGGTTGATATAATTTATAAAACTCTAACGCCAATATAGGAAGTTTATAAAGTGGTACATCGAGTTTTTTACATCTTTCAGAAATAGTCAATTTTCGTAAAGGCTCAATTTCTTCCTCACTAACTGTCTTATATCCATGCTTTTCAGCAAGTTGATTATAAATTGGTACAAATATATTTTGTGAATCTACTAATGTGCCATCAAAGTCAAAAACGATATATTTTTGCATCCCCATACTCCCTTTTTTCTTTTTTCATAAACATATGTTATTCAACAACATAAATGTCGTATCCTTTCATAAAGAAAAAAAGAACAAGATTTTCTCTCGTCCTTTTTAAGACAACCATTTCGGCGGTACATTCGTATTCCAATAAATATTTCCTAACTCATGGTGTCCTGAATATCCATCATCAAAACGATGATAGTGGAAATTAAAATAATATCCATCTTGCGGTGGATGATCTCTCCTCACATGAAATCGCAGTAAGTCATTTCCTGATTTCGTGTCATAAACATGAAAAATCTTTTCATTATTTCCGCCAGCCGGTCTTTGAGAAATCGCTAATGATTGTAACGATTCTTCTGGCACATCATTTGCAAGTTCCGCAATTGCCTCTTCAATTTTAGGTAATACAACATCTTTAAATTCATCTTCAATTACAGGCCCAATTTTAGAGCCGAATTTTTGCATAGATTGCTTCTCTGCTTCTTGCATCGCATAGTTAACAAAAGTATCGGTGGTTAACCTATCATTTGTTTCTTCATATGTATAGGACGTACTCTCCAAATTTTGTTGCCCAGCTGTGCTCGTAGGCTTGTCCGCAGCTTTGGCATTATCAAGTAATATGGAAGGAGGCGTCACTAAACCAAACGTAAATACGGTAATTAATGCGACTAAGGTTTTTCTAAACCAATTTGGCATTTATGTTCCCTCCCCTTTCACTCATTATATTTTATATAACGGTTGTTTCTTCTATTATACAAAATGATTGTAATTTTTGCACTTTACAATTTTGTTAACGTTCACATATTTTTCACTTGAATATGAAATTGTAAGATTTCATACACTATAAATACAACAACAATGAGGGGGCAATCAGATGACTTTAGATGTCGTGTACTCCGCCGCAAGCATACTCCTTTTAGTATATTTTATTTACCAGTGTGTTACAGACTAGAAAAAGAGCCGCTTCCGGCTCTTTTTCTATGGTAAAAATACAATCCAACCAATGAATACTATAAAAATAACTCCAATAATTACTGCTGGTAATAAATAAAACTGAGAAAGGCTGACCGTCCCGTATATGAATACGACTGGAAGGAGCAAATAACGATCCGCCTTCCACCTTAATAATAGTAATTCTCCTTCATCACAATATAAATGTAGAAACATTTTCTTCGTAAATTCATTCCAATAATCACGCGCATAGCGAGAAATAGCAACTATAGCAAATACAAGAATAATAGCTGTTATCCACTGCGGAGTCACGATAATACTTACAGTACTTATACATACAATTTGAACATAAAATATTAAAGCACTACTTGTACGCAAAAATTCTTTTAAAAAAGCTTCTACAATACGCGAATCAGAATTTTTTCCTAATATCTTTTTAGACCGAGGGAACATCCACGGTTTTTTATTCGAACTACTTGGTTTAGCTGCACGACCACCAACTTGCATAATCCCTACAGTCCAGCGCATACTTTCTTCTTTTTCTTTCTCAACTTCTTTAAAAAAGAAATTTTTATAATTCATCTTTTCTTTTACTAAGACTACAGTAAGTACAGCTACTAGGCCGGTAAATAATATGAAATACAATGGATTTTTAAAAATGAAAAATACACTGATTCCAAAATAGACTAAACTTAAAGAAAATATAACATCTTTTATAATCAATAAAACCCATCGTTTCCCCACACGTACATTTATGAATCTCGTCAACAACGATAGCATAAATCGAAAAACAGTAAAGAACATCCAGAACAGTACGATTTGTATAATTGTCGCTCCCATACTTTTCATCAATATAGGCAGCATAATGAATACTACAATTGCGTTCGTTATTGCAATCCGAATTAACGTATATATAATGCCAAGCTTCATTAATTTTCGCATATGATTTGGGTACGAAATTAAAAATAAACTATCTGCTTGTTCAAAAAATGAGCGAACTCCTCTTGAAAATGTGACAAAATAAAACGCGAGTAAACCTAACCCAAAATAAATGGTCTCTTCCATCGATAATTCTTTCATCCATAGTGAACGATAATAGATCCCGGCAAATATAAGTGCTGGAATAATAATATATAATGCTACTGTCCAATCTGTTACAGAACGAATCGCTTTCCATTTTCTTTGCAATTCATGACGTAACCTTTTATTAAACTGTTGTTTAATCATGTTGTTCCCGCCTTACAATTGCATCGAAACAATCTAACAGTGTACTTCCTGGCATTTCTGCTAACGATTGGATCGCCTCTAAATGCCCATCTGCTACTAATGTACCTTGCGAAATGAGTAAAAATCTTTCACAAATTCTTTCAGCTGTATCCAGCACGTGCGTACAAAGTAATATACCTGCTCCTCGCTCTTTTTCTTTATATAAATAATTCAAAAAGTCTTTCGTGGCTACTGGATCTAAACCGATAAAAGGCTCATCAATAATATAAAAATCTGGCTCTGTTAAAAATGCTAATATTAGCATCGATTTTTGTTTCATACCTTTTAAAAATTTTGATATGTATTCGTGTATATGTTTTTCCATTCGAAACGTATGTAATAATTCCCTTGCTTTGTCCTCCCAATTTCCCTCTTCATTTCCACGGGCAGCCATTAACAATTCAATATGCTCCCATAAAGTTAAATAATCATAATAAGTGGGATGCTCCGGTACATATGCATATGGATTTTTCTTTTCACCAAACGAGATTTCACCATCCATATTGACAAGCAAACCGAGTATCGACTTAATTGTCGTACTCTTTCCTGCGCCATTTGCACCAATAAGAGCCACTAACTCTCCTTTTTCAATTGCAAATGCAATATCATGAACTGTCTTTTCACCAATTTCATATCCGGCTGAGCGGATATTCACCTCTAACATAATACTTACCTTCTTTCCATTTACATTACAATCAAGGAAAATGATAACATATCCCTCTTAATATAGTATTTATATCACTTCTGATATATTTATTTCTGTAGCAGGAAAAAGCATATTTCAAGAGAATACTTAATGTTTGTGGATTTTAATTTAAATTGAAAGGACTATAACTATGACAAACATTGAAGCAATATTCATTGATCGTGACGGAACAATTGGCGGTGATACTACAATACATTATCCAGGTTCTTTCACGTTATTTCCTTTTACAAAGGAATCTTTAAAAAAGTTAAAAGCTCAAAATATTAAACTATTCTCTTTTACGAATCAACCAGGTATCGCGGATGGAAAAGCAACCACGAATGATTTTGTGCAAGAATTAAAAAGGTTTGGTTTTGATGATATTTATCTATGTCCCCATAAACATGGTGGCGGATGTGAATGCCGCAAACCGAGCACAGGTATGCTCCTGCAAGCAGCGGAAAAACATGGGCTTGATTTAACAAAATGCGCTGTAATCGGTGATCGCTGGACAGATATTGTTGCTGGGGCAAAAGTAAATGCAACGACTATATTAGTTCAAACTGGCGCTGGATATGATGCTTTACATACGTTCCGAGATAAATGGGCACATATTGAACCAAATTACATCGCAGAAAACTTTGAAGACGCTACAAACTGGATTTTAAATCATCAATAAAAAAATTAAATGAGACGTCTTCACATTGAAAACGTCTCATTTAACTATATATATTTCAAAAAGTTAATTCATAATGGAAATAACGATTATCTCTCAAGTATCCATTTTCAGCGTATAATCGCTGAGCTGATAAATTATCAATCTCTGTTTGTAATTTCACACCTTTTGCGCCATTTTCTAAGGCGAATTCTTTAGCAGCTTCTAACAATTTTTTACCTGTTCCGGCTCCGCGCTTCGCCTTTTGTACAAACAGATCATTTAAAATCCATAACTCTTTCATCGAAATAGAAGAAAATGATGGGTATAGTTGCGTGAATCCGATATATTCTCCATCTTCAACTGCCACGAAAATAATGGATTCTTTTCTCTCGATTCGATTTCGTAAAAATACTTTTGCTCCTTCAATATCGGAATCTTGTCGATAAAATACGCGATAGTTATTAAAAACAGATGCTAGTCCATCTAAATCTGCAATTGTTGCCTCATATATTCTCATTTTGTTTTATTCCCCTTCCAATATTGTTTCATAATATCCGTTACCCATTTAGGCTGTAGAATTTCTTCTTTCGGCATAAACTCTTTCATTATCGGCTTTATATCCAATATAGGGGTGCCATCAATAGCATCTAACCCCTCAACAATAATTGATTTACCTTCTCTTTTGATTACCTTTACAATTGTAGCTCCTATGCGATTCGGACGATTTTTCCCGCGCTGTGCAAAAATACCTACTTTAGGATAATCATTATTATTTCTAGGATGTCTAGCAAAATATTGAATTTGTTCATCAGTTACTTTATGAAAATAAAAGACAACTTCAATATGAGAAAAATCTTCAATCCCTTGTATACTTTCCTCTGTATACATATCAGTTAAAGTAATATAGGATCTTACTTCTCCCCACTCATCATCTTTTATTTCCTTTCTTTCATTATGTACAAATGCGATTGGCTGAACTGAAAACATCCGCATTCCCCCTTAAATGTAACCACTTACATTATAAAATATTTTCTGAATGTTTTCCAGACAAATGAGTTAAGTTTACATAATATAATTACAATCTATTATCTAAAGCGAAATTGACTGCTTCAATCGCATGTATATGCGTTGTATCAAATATCGGAACTGATATGTCTTCCTGCTTTATTAATAACCCTATTTCTGTACACCCTAATATTATTCCTTGCGCTCCTTTTTGCACTAACTCTTCTATAACTCTTTTATAATACTCTCTAGATTGAGATGTTATCTTTCCTAAACATAATTCTTTGTATATTACTTCATTTATTTTTTCTCTATCTTTTCCTAATGGTACTATTACTTTTATATCATTCTCTTCTATACGTGATTTATAGAAATCTTGCTCCATCGTATATTTTGTTCCAAGCAGACCAACCGATTGAATACCTTTTCTATTTATTTCTTTTGCAGTTGCATCCGCAATATGTAATACTGGAATGTTAATATTCTCCTTTATTTTCTCAACTACTTTATGCATTGTATTTGTGCAAATGATTATAAAGTCTGCTCCTCCTTTCTGCAATGAATACGCCGTATTCCCTAATACTTCTCCTGCTCCCTCCCAATCTCCGCTAGACTGGAATCGTTCAATCTCTTCAAAATTCACACTATTAATCAGACATTTTGCTGAATGTAGTCCACCTAATCTACTTTTTATTTCTTCATTTAAAATTCGATAGTATTCAGAAGTTGATTCCCAACTCATACCACCTATAAGACCTATCGTTTTCATAGTAAAACACCTACCTAAACTATTTTTATAAAACTAATAACAATATTTTATTATGTATATTATACACAATAAAACAAGACTTTAAATTTATAATATAAAGTCTTGTTTTAACTATTTCCAAGGAAATTTTATTATAATATTCTGAAATTAAAGCCCTGATATTTTTATAGAATCTTCATATTGATAATTAAAACAATCTCGATACAACTGTTTGATTTCATCATAAGAAGGAACTCGTGGATTATTTCCTGGGCTACCACTTGCAATTGCATCTTTCGCCATTTTAGAAATAGCATTTTCAAATTCAACTTCGTCAATTCCGTATTCTCTTAAATTAGGAATACGAAGATCAAAACAAAGTTTCTTAATTTCAGCAATCGTGTAGTTCGCTACTTCTTCATCAGAATGAGAATACAAATCTTTGTTTAAGCTACGTCCTACTTCTGCTAACCTTTTTATTGCACTCATTTTTGTAAACTCTAAAACTGTAGGTAATAGTATTGCATTCGATATTCCATGTGGTACATGGAATAATGCTCCCACTGGACGGGACATACCATGCACTAATGTAACAGATGCATTTGAAAAAGCAATCCCAGCTTGTAATGAAGCAATCATCATTGCTTCCCTTGCTTCCATATTATCTCCATCTTCATATGCGATACGTAAATATTTCATAATGCTTTCAATAGCTGAAAGAGCAAGAACATCTGTAAGAGGTTGTGAAACTTTAGAAATATAAGCTTCAATTGCATGGCATAATGCATCTACTCCCGTTGCTGCAGTAATATGAGGTGGTACCGAACTTGTAAAAATCGGGTCTATTATAGCAACATGAGGGATAAAGCTTGGATGTTTTATCATCATTTTCACATCTGTTTTTTTATTTGTAATTACTGCTACACTTGTTACTTCCGATCCAGTACCAGAAGTCGTAGGGATTGCGATTAGCGGTAGTGGATTGTATTCTATTTCTATATCCTTTTGGACGTAATCTTCAATTTCTCCACCATTTGTATATAACACTGCTACTGCTTTCGCAGCATCAATACAGCTTCCTCCTCCAATACCTATGATAAAATCGCATTTTCCTTCTTTACAAATAGATAACGCTTCCAATACGTGTAAATTTGTAGGCTCAGTGTTTACTTCATTGTACGTAATAACAGTAATCCCTTTCGCATTTAAGTGATCCACACATCTTTTAACATAACCGAAACTCTCCATAATTGTATCACTGACAATAAAAGCCCTTTTCCCTAACTTTCTTGATTGATCCCCTAGTTTTTCAAACGAATTTCTTCCATATAATACAGACTTCGGCATACGAAACTCAGCAACTTCTTGCAAGTACTCCACCCCTTCTATTTATAATAAATATTTGCAACTACTCAGCCATGCATTTCATTCAGAAGTTTGATAAAGTCTATTATTCCAGTTAAAATAAGCCCCCTTATTAATATACTTTGTTTTAAAACTTTGCGCGTGGCAGGAAAGGCCCTGACCGCTCCTATAAATAGCCAGGTCCTCTCTCGACCAACTTAAAAAACTTTTCTGCCGATTTTTCATAGAGTGACTGAGTAGTTACAATAAATATTTTATTATGTAAAATATCAATCTAATAAATATTTTCTTTTCGTATATTAACTAGTATTAATAGATCCCTGTTAAAGTATAGAATGCGATGACTGCAAATACAGCAATCGTTTTCAAAATTGTAATAGCAAATATATCTTTATATGACTGTTTATGTGTTAATCCTGTTACCGTTAGAATAGTAATAATTGCACCATTATGTGGTAATGTATCCATTCCGCCTGATGCCATTGATACAATGCGGTGCATAACTTCTAATGGAATATCATATTGATTGGCCGCTGCAATAAATTTATCCCCCATCGCACTTAACACAATTCCCATTCCGCCTGATGCTGAACCTGTAATTCCAGCTAAAATATTCGTCGTTACTGCCCCATTTACTAATGGATTCGTGAAAGTTGCAGAGATGCTATCTCTCATAATTGCAAAGCCTGGAAGTGCTGCAATAACACCACCAAATCCAAACTCCGCGCCTGTATTCATTGTTGCAAGTAGCGCTCCACCAATACTTGTATTCAATCCAGCTTGAAATCCAGTTACTACTCGTTTCCAATATAATAAAAGCGTTGATAAAATCCCTATAATAAGTGCCAATTCTACAGACCAAATCCCAACTACCGCACTTAATTCAACTTTTCCAAATGCTTTCATACCAATAGCTGAGAAATCAAAACCATCTGGATACCACTTTGGTATCATGATTGTGAAAACTTTATTCATTACACCTACTAAAATAAGTGGTACAAACGCAATTACTTGCTGTACTCTTGTAATTTCAATACCGCTTAATATCGGCATATCTTTTTGTTCTAATTGCAAAGATGCTGCCATTTCAGAATTTCCATCGTTAAAACCAAAATACCCTTCTCCTGCTGCTTTTGCCTTCTTACGCTTACTCTCTAAATAAAGTAAACCTAACGTTAAAACAAAAATTGCGCCTAAAATACCAAGTATCGGTGCTGCATAAATATCAGTTTTAAAAAAAGTTGTAGGTATTACATTTTGAATTTGTGGTGATCCAGGAAGCGCATCCATTGTAAATGTCGCTGCTCCAAGAACGATTGTGCCAGGGATTAAACGTTTTGGAATATCCGCTTGTCGAAACAACTTAGCCGCAAACGGAAATATAGCGAACACCACTACATACACACTAACACCGCTATACGTTAAAATAGCTCCCATTAAAACAATCGCTAAAATTGTACGTTTTTCTCCAACTAACTCTACAATCGTCTTTGCGATGGAATCAGCGATTCCTGACATTTCTACTACTTTCCCAAATATTGCTCCAAGTAAAAACACAGGGAAATATAATTTAATAAATCCTACCATTTTCTCCATAAAAATATTTGAAAAGAAAGGTAATACAAAACTAGGCTCTGTCAAAAATACCGCAAATAATGCAAAAATCGGTGCGAATAATATTACAGAAAATCCTTTATATGCTACAAACATGAGTAAACTAAGTGCTAATAAAATAATAACTAGCTCCAATTATAACCCTCCTTTTAAACTGAAAATTCAATCTTTTAACGACGAACTTTTACTCGTATTTCGAATCCTTTTATTTCATGACATTCCTCCTCTTTTTATCCCGCTATTTGCGGGCAGTAAGACTCCCACCTTAAAATTCAGCAAATGTGCAGAAGCTAGGCGGGATATCAACTGCTCGTAACAGCCCGATTGGTGGGGCTGATAATCAGTGCCGGATGGACAAAACTTCCACTAATTAAAGTTTTACTTTATTACAAATTTTTCATGCTAAAATTGTCTAATTATAGTATTCGATTACATATGTAAAATCCCTTTAAACAAAAACGATTTCATCGTCATATGTTATAAAGGGATTTCTAGGTTCTATTTCTATAGTTTATCGTACTATTCTCTATACAAAATCTTTGTAACTCTTCGACATCTTTCACTATATGAATCGCCCCAGCATCGCTCAATTCATTCTCATTACCATATCCATACAATACACCTATTGAAGCAATTCCGTTACTGTTCGCACCGATTACGTCATGCTTTCTATCACCAATCATCACCATTTCTTCTTTTTGAAGTTCTTCATTTGTTTGTAAAATATGAGCAATTATTTCTTCCTTTTTTATTCTTGTCCCATCTAAATTATTCCCAACAATCTCTTCAAAAAAAGATGTTAACTGAAAGTGCTCTATTACTTGTTTCGCAAATACGGTAGGCTTTGAAGTTGCTACAAACAAATGATTGCCAGCATCCTTTAATTCTTGCAATAGGGCTCCAATTCCATCGTATACTTTATTCTCTAATAAACCACTTTGCTTTAAATATTCCCGAAAGTAAAACACCGCTCGTTCTACTTCTATTTCATTCATATTATATCTATCTGCAAAAGATTGTTGTATTGGTGGGCCGATAAATGAATCTAACTCACTTATATTTACTTCTTCAATCCCCATTTTTTCTAACACGTATAGAACAGCATTGATTATCCCTTCTTTCGGATCAGTTAATGTTCCATCTAAATCAAATAGAAATGTTGTATACATATTTAATTCCCCCACTGATTTTATATGTACCCCATTAAGGCCATTCTCCTACTTACCCCTTTACTATACTATCACCATCTAACTTTTCAGAAAATTACTTTTTCTAACCCTTATACTTTCAGTTACAAAATCACAAAAGATATGATAAAGTGAAAAAGTTATACTTAATTTAATAGAAACTGGTGAATCACATGTCAATTACGTTAATTTTTATAATGGCTTTCACAATTGTCATCCACGCAGTCGAAACTAGTTCTTATAGTATTCGATTAGCTGGTGTTCGTTTAAAAAAGATTGTCGTTGCCTTATCTGTCGTAGGAATGGTATTACTTATTTCAAGAACGTCAAATTTACTACAAGCCTTTTTAATTGGCGGGATTGTCGATGACGCAAAACGAGATGCTTCTATTAATTTAGAGCATACTATACGACTTGTACTATTATCTGCTTCCATCGGTACATTACTTGCGATTATTCTTTATCCAACTTTGACAAAACTATTTGGATATGTCATTCAAAACTTTGAAACAGATGGTTCTTTCATTCGAATGATGAAAACAAATAACATTCAAAAATTAAAGTACACAAAAAAATATGTGCGCTTTCCAAGATTTGAAATGATTCATAGATTGCGTATCGGTGGTATCCCAAAGCGTATTATGCTTATTAACATGTTTGCTACTGCAATTTATACAGCAGGTGTTCTTTCTGCCCTTTATGCTTCTTTTCTAAATCCAGATTACGCAACAAATGCAAGTACAGCTTCTGGCCTTGTGAATGGTTTTGCTACAATTTTATTAACAGTGTTACTCGATCCACGTATAGCACTTTTGACAGAACGTGCTTTACAATCAGAAAATGGCGCTGAATCTATGAGTAAAATGTATGGTTGGCTAATGATTTCTAGACTTCTCGGCACCTTATTAGCACAACTTTTATTTGTACCAGGTGCTCACTGGATTTTATGGATTATTGAGCTGATGCATTAATCTACTAGGAAGGTGTATTTATCGATGAATATAAAAACAGAGCAAGATTTAATTCACTTAATAGAAAACGACGAATGGATGATGAATGTATTACAATTGGCAAAATCACTAGAGCTACCTGATTGGTGGATTTGCGCTGGGTTTGTCCGTTCTAAAATTTGGGATACTTTACATAACTACGAAGTAAGAACGGCTACGCCAGATGTCGATGTCATTTATTATGATCCATTACATAAAGATGAGGTGTACGAACAATCATTAGAACAGAAACTAATGAATATGGATGCTACTATCCCTTGGTCAGTAAAAAATCAAACTCGCATGCATGTAGTGAATGGAATGCCGCCATACTCTTCTTCTGTTGATGCTATTTCTAAATTTCCTGAAACAGCAACCGCTCTTGGTGTTTCTTTGGACGAACAAAACAAAGTCATATTAACATCCCCATGCGGAATAGAAGATGTACTTTCATTACAAGTGAAACCTACACCTCATTTTCTTGAAACGAAAGAACGAATACATATGTACAACAAAAGAGTTAATCAAAAGAAATGGCAAAGCAAATGGCCTAATATTACAATTACTTATCCAGAAATTTAAAATAGAGCGCTTCGCATTATACGAAGCGCTCTTTCTTTTTTAGTTCAAAAAATGAATGACTGTTTCAGCAAATCGATCAGCTTCCTCATAATGTGGTGTATGGCCACTTTCTTCGAATATGATATACTTTCCATTTAGAGCATCTCGATTGAATATTTCAATTTGCTTTTCACACGTTACTACATCATGTTTTCCTACAATTAATAACATTGGATTTTGTATATCTTTTATTTTAGATAATAATGACGTATGACATGCTCCCTCTGATTTTAATCTATCAAAATGGATTTTGGAACGATTTGAAAATACTTCCCACACTTCATCACTATATAAACTATCGTCTGTCTCATCTTCCTTATAATTGTAAATCTCCATTCTTTTTTCTTCTAATTCAGCGCTTACTCTTATATAAGCTTCTAACAACTCTTCTGAACTAGCATTATTAGATAAATAAGCAAAGCAGTCTTCTGCCACTAATTCTTTTCCATACTTTTTTAATAAAGTTCCTGTCTTTTGTAGTAAGACCCTACTTGTTAATGCAAAATCGAAAGTCGGACCTTCAAATATTATTTTCTCTATTGAATTTGGATACATCGACGCATATAACAACGCTAAATATCCACCGAAAGAATGTCCAATTACAGACCATTTCTCAATTTGTAATACTTTTCTTAGTTCTTCACAGTCTTCAATTAAATCACATAGTCCAAAAGTTTCTTCTTCGGTAATTACTTCTGACCGACAAACCCCTCTTTGATCTATCATAATTACATATAAGGAATCTTTTAATCGTTCCGCTTGATGAAATGAAAAATCATAACAGCTTTCACCTGGACCACCGTGTAAAAATAATACTGGTTTATTTTTAGGACTTCCATGTGTTTCAACGTATAGCTTTTTCCCTCTAATGTTCATATATTTCCCAACTTCAATCAAATTTGTTTTTATTATCATCACCTTCTTTTTTTACTGAATATTATAACATTTAAACTTAAATAATCCCTATTACATTTAAAAATACGATAACTATCGCAAGTGGTGCTACAAATCGAAGTAAAAATGCCCAGATAGTAAATACTATCTTTCCGTAATTTCCACCTACAAAAAATTCAGCTTCTAACACTTTCTTTTCCATCTTGAATGATACGAAAATACTAATAAATAATGCTCCCAGCGGCATTAATATATTACTAGATAAGAAGTCTACTGCATCAAAAATATTCTTCCCCAAAATCGTAATATCACTCCATACTCCAAATGATAAGGCAGATGGTATACCTGCTAGGAAAATGCAGAACCCGATGATCCATGATAGTTTAGCTCTTCTTTCTTGTTCACCATTTGCTAATGCTGAAACTACCGTCTCTAGTAGAGAAAATGCCGATGTTAATGTCGCAAATGTAAATAGCGCAAGAAATACCGTTAAGAACAATCCTCCTAATGGAATTTGACTAAATACAGATGGTAATACGATAAATAGTAAGCCTGGCCCTTCTGTCGGCTCCATGCCTAACGAAAATACTGCTGGAAAAATGGCAAGACCTGCAAATAAAGAGACGAATAAATTCAATCCAACAATTGTTATTGCTGATTTTGGTAAACTTTCTTTTTTATTTAAATACGAGCTATACGTAACCATAATCGAAATCCCTATACTAATCGCAAAGAATGATTGGCCCATTGCGAATAAAATACTTTCTGAAGTAATCTTCGAGAAATCTGGTTGTAAGAAAAACTTCACGCCTTGCATCGCATTATCCAGTGTTAATGAACGAATAATAAGAGCGACAAATAAAACGAACAATGCTGGTAGCATATATTTACTTGCTTTTTCAATTCCGTTTTGTACACCTTTTGATACAACCCATATCGTAATGAACATAAAAGCGAAATGTCCAGTGATAGCCCAAACCGGATTTCCAATTGTTTCAGTAAATAACGAACCGTAATTTTGTCCCGGAGTAATAAGTTGTCCAGTTACTCCTCTGAATAAATAAATTAGTACCCATCCACCTACAACGCTATAAAACGAAAGTAATATAAAGCAAGTTCCAACACCAAGGCGTCCAATCCAGTGCCATCCTGTATTTGGTGCGATACTTTTAAATGCCCCAACTGCTTGTTTTTGTGTACTACGTCCAATCATAAATTCAGCTATAAGTAGCGGTAATCCAATTAATACAGTAAATAATATAAAGATTAAAAAGAATGCTCCTCCCCCGCTCTTTCCAGCAATATAAGGAAATTTCCATATTGCGCCAAGTCCAATTGCTGATCCTGCTGCTGCCATTATAAAACCTAATTTCGAAGTCCATTGCTCCGTCTGTCTCATCTTATTTTCCTCCTAATTAAATCCTTTTATATAAATAAAAAAATTTTATTTACCTATCCGAATAAACCCTCCATTTCTTTTTCTATAAAATAAAAAATGGCCCAACGTCTCTATATAAAGAGACGCTAAGCCATTCACTTAACGCGGTACCACCCTTATTGATTCCATTATGAATCCACCTTAGTAGTAATCGTTTGATTACAAACCTAATATCGAAGGTTAACCGTTAAGATTTACTAAGAATGTAATTCCGTTCCACCTTACTGCTCCTAGGCGAGTTCAGGATGTCATTTGACTATGTCGCACCAACCCATAGCTCTCTGTACAAATACATGACCTTACTACTCCTATTCAACACATTTTAATATTTAGAATATATTTTCTTTTGAAATTAATATGAAGTATATCGGTTATATTTATAACTGTCAAGGGATATATTAAAATTTGATGAGAAACCTTTTTATTATCCTTCGTCAGACAAAGCATCATCGTAATCCTGTAATTCTTCCATAATTTCTTTTAACCGGTCAATATTATTTATAAATTCGCCGTAAGAAATTTCTTGGTAATCGAAAATTCCCTCACCGTATTCATCGCTATCAAACATTTTCACTTCCGCACCTAACTTCAACAAGTTATCAACTAATTCCTTTAAATTTTCCATATCATCAATATCATTTGCATCTGTTTCGGCAAAAAAATCTTTGTTTTCAATTTTATTTTTTATCTCTGTAATTCCTAAACCGGTGTACTTTCTTAATGGTACTACACATTTACTAAATAAACCATTAGAGCTTATTTTAATTGCCATTTTACTCATCTATTATTCTCCTTTCCATTAAAATTCTTCTAAATAGTTTGGATTAACAGGTTTACCAGGTGCATTTTTACTATACCTTCCGCCATGCCACCAATTTTCAAATGATTTCCACCAGATACTTGATCAGGATTATGAAGAGCTGCTTGTGTCTTCATCCATTTTTTAGCATTTATTTCAGCTTCTTCTCTAGATAGCCCTTCTCTTCTAAGTTCTTTTGTTTTTTGCTTAATTGTTTTCCCTTTCAGCTTGTTGAGATGCATTTCCTTCTATTGCTCTACCTTTATCAATAAAATGCTCTCGATTTTTCTGGTACTCATATACAGTTAATTCATTCATACCTTTTTCTTAATCCTTTAACTGTCTTGCAAATTTCTCTGAATCGAATTTAGTTTTATAATTAAAGTTCATTTCAATTTCATCAATTCGCGCAACGTTATCTAGCTTCCTCACTTCACCCGTACGCTTATAGTTGTTATCTCACGCTAATTTTTAATTAGGGATTTTTTCAATACACTCAACAAAAGAGATCTCAAATATGAGGTCTCTTTTGTTGAGTCTTCTTCATCTATAACTTCCTCTTTACTTATTCAACATCAGACAATCTTCCTTATTGAAATATAATAAAATCCTAATAAAAACGCGTTCTTCAAAAAGTTATTTTTCTTCCCTTCAAATCTAGTAAAACGGCTATAAGATATTACAAATTTAAGCTACGCTTAACTTGTACTAATAAATCCATTAATCCATTTCTTTCTGGATTTTTTTCCACTTCTTTTTTCACATGTTCTTCCAAATAATTATAAAAATTTTCAAAGTCCAAATACACTTGTTGTTCAGACTCCACAGCTGGAGAATCTAATTCAACTAACACATGCTTATCATCTAAAGGTGTAGGTAGCTGTGACATATCAAATTCATCTAAATCAGACTGAAAATGAACAAATACTATTTCTTGTCCAAACCCCTCTTTTTTTACAAAAAAACTCAAAGCTCTTTCCAAGTACTTACCGTTTATAAAGTTAAAATATATTGACATCAATTCATCGTTTTTCTCTTTATCTTCAATAAATTCAAAATTACTATTCATTTTATCCTCCTATAAATATTGTATCTTATAATATCAGTCTAGAATTGGGAAAAGTTAGTTATCTCCCCAGTATCATTTAAATAACCTCTGAACTTCAATCCATTTGAAGCAGTACCTTCAACAAGCCTACCATTTATTGTTCCCTTTTGCATTGCTTCTTTTCCCCACTGATATATCTTATCATCACTAATCATTGCTGGATCGTATATCGTTTTAGGCTCCTTAATATTTTTATACGAAACAGGTTCTGCAATATTTCCAGCCATATCTTTTCTAGGTATTTTGATTCTATCTCATAAATCCATTTAATTTAATAGTATCAGTTTCATCATCATATTCCCAATACGTAGCTGTTCTTAAAAATATCTTACTGTCACTCATAACTTCAAAATCATAATTTAAATACTTACGAATCAAGTCATCATAAAATCCCACCGAAACCCATTCATTTGTAACATTTACAATATACTTAAGGTTTTCATCTTCAGTTAATACCGCCGTATATGGTTCATGTTTTTGATGGTATGTGTATGCATCACGGTCATCTAGAATATTCCAAGGCTTCTTTTTAATGTCCGACCATTCGTCACAATAATAAATTTTCATAGTCAATTATACACCTTCCCTTTAATATCCCTAATAATAATCCTATTTTTTGTTGCTTCATCAAGAATCGTTTGCGGAATTGGTTTATTTTGAACTGGTACTTCTAATATTAACTCACCTTTAAGTCGCCCCCCTTTGAGAGCGTTAGGATTAAAAGGACCATTTGATATTTTAGAACCTGAAGGATATTTTTTTGTAATTTCATTTAAATAAGTCTTAACTGTTTTTTCTTGCACTTCAATAAGTTGAGTGAATTTTCTCGATACTATTTCCTTATTGTGTGCATATGAGTCAACTACGTATTTTTTACCCCCTACTTCTTTTGCTTCCAACGTAAGCTTAACATCATTCCTTTTAAACATTGGGAATCCTAAAATATCAAGCGGACAAACTATAATATCAATGGTATTACCGATGATATTAATATTATTGAGGAATTGCGAACGAATGTCGGTTTTTGTTGAGAAAATAGGGATGGAAAAGGCGAGATTTTTTATTTAGATTGATTGATTCGAGTACATGTTGGAAACGAGAATGAATGCTTTAGAGCATTTACAGAACTTCTTTACAAGCAACAAATCGAACGAGACATGAGAAAAGCTATCCTTGAAATTCGTAAAAACAAATTAAATAATCTACGAATTGTTGGTAAAAACAATAAAACCATTAACTTAAACAAAGATGATAAATAACTCTTGTCATGAAATAACACTATAAAAAAAGTCAACAGACCACTACGTTCTCCTAACGTCGCTGTTGACTTTTCTTATTTGAAGTGTATTTTTGTCAGTGCCCAAGGAACTCACAAAATAGCATCAATTTCCTTTTACAATTTGACCAATATCTTTCTCATCTTCACTTATTAAATCATAAAATCCTACATGAACCCCTTCTTTATACAACCAACATAGGTCTGTTCCATAGGGAGCATCAAAAATTTCTAACATAACTGGAGCTATTTCTAATATAGAGCTTGCTCCTAATACTTGAAAATTACTAGAATCATTTACATATTCATCATCATCTTCCGAAGAATAAATAGTCCACCCATTTAATTGAGGAATTTCTGATTTTTCCCTAAATGTATAACGTATTGATTTTCCAGCTACAACATTTTTAGAAACAATAAAGCCCCCGTAATCAGAATTATTTACTTTCATATTAACACTCCTCAATAATAGTTAATAAATCATTTCTCCAAGAATACTCTTTAGCATAATCTACACATGATTTTCCAGATTGATCTTTCAAATTATAGTTTGAGCCATTTTTAATAAGTAATTTATACATGTCTTTATTGTCTTCTGTAGACAATTTATTTATCGTAATAGCATACTTCAAGGGGATAGCATTATATTTATCTAAAGCATTGATATTAATCTCATTATCAATAAGTAACCTTGTTATCTCTAATTCATATTCTATTGTTGGACGTAAAACACAAAAATAAAACATATGCAATGCATTCCTTTTATTTTTAGCTGTAGTGTAATTAATATCAATATCCTCTTCTAGCAAAAATTTTATAATCTTAAGTTTTTCACTAGAATTTTTATCATTAATCATTGCCATACACAATAAATTGATATCTAAATCACTATCAATTTGATTAATATCACCATCATAAAATCGTTTAAAATCTTCATAAGTTCCTTCTCTAACCGCATCAAAAATATTTAATATTTTCATTACATCATCTTCCTAACTACTCATATTTATGACTCCTATTTGCAGAAGGCGTTTCTAATCTGAAATTATCTGGGTTAAACTGAAATTCCTTTAATTCTTCAAGAGTAATCTCACCATGTTTATACTTCTCAAACATTTTCTTATAAGAATTTCCTTCTGTATGACCAAAATCTACTTTACCTTTTCGTGGTCGTCCAAGTTTCCAGTCAATTGTCTCACTAGTGTTAGGGTCTCGTAAAATTCCATCTGGGTCTATCTGTTTATTGAGAACATCTTTTTCAAATCCAAGTTTCTTTTCCCCAGATAATTGTGGTCTACCCCTAGGTTTTCCGTTTTTAATATATGGACCATTTTCTAAAGGTCCTGAAAAATCATCTAATTTCTTTACATTAGCTCCACTGGCTATATCACCAACATCACCCGTACCCTATGTTGTAATCTTAAACCCTCACAATAAAAAAACAAACCATGTAAACCTTATTAAACTACTTCTTTTTCTTCCACTACCGGCAATTCATAAGCTGTTTTATATTTCATCATGCCATATACAATGTTTACAAGTCTTCTCATAATACATACCAATGCTTGTCCTTTGGTTTTGCCCTCTTTAAGCTTCTTTTGATAGTATGCATGAAACACTGGGTTTCTAGGTAACTTACTTACTTACTTCCTTTCGCTACTTGCACTTGCTGTACAGCTAAATTATAAAATAAAGCGTGTAACGCCCTGTTTCCTTGTTTGCTTTTATGTGTCTTATCTTTCCCACCAGAACCAAAGTAAACAGGCGCAATCCCCGCAAATCGTGCTAATTTATTGGCATTTAGAAATCGTCTTATATCTCCTATCTCAGCTATTAATGCTGATGCCGTCACAAGTTCTATTCCCGGCATCGTCTCTAATTGATAATCTAGTAGATTTACTAGCTGTTTTAATTCTTTTTCGATGTATTTCATTTCTTTCTTTTTAAACTCAATCTCCCGTACAATACTTCTTACTAAAAAGTCTCGTGTGTCTTGATATTCCTTCATTGTATGTCCATCTTCTTTTACAAGTTTTAATATGTCGCTTGCTTTCTTTACTGAACATGTATTGTTGCTAACATCTAATAAAAAAGCTGTTAATTGCTTTATATTCGCCCCCTCTAAACAAGAGGGTGACGGATATTGCTGCCAAAACGCTAATGCTGTTTTCCCATCTAATTCTGAGAAAAACTTTTTATAACTTGGATAATGATGGTTTAATTGAATATGTAATTGGTTCTTTAATGCACTTTGTGCTTTTACTAATGCATTCCTTCTTGAAACCAGTTGTTGTATTGACCATAATAAATCGTTTGGCTTTGCATCTGGTAATTGATTAAATTTGTTTATCAATATGCGTGCCACACATTCCGCATCCCAACTATCATTTTTGTGTATCATCACTTGGCTTTTTCGTTCTAAAAATGATAAAGCTGGATTTACTTCTTTTACTACCTGTTCGTGATCTACTAAATATTTCGCTAATGCTCTTCCATAACCGCCAACATCTTCTAAACCAAATACAACTGATAAACCATCACTCACATATGTCTCTACTTCTAATAAAAACTTCGAAAATGCAGATGGTTTATTATCAAATTGTATTTCTCCTAATTTTTCTTGCCAACAATTAATCATAACAGCCGTATGATGCTCCTTATGTAAATCTACTCCTACATACAAATAGTTCTGTCTATTATGCATAACTCATCCCTCTATTCAATGATTTAGTCATATATAAAAATGTCGGCAACCTTAGTTCGAGCGTTCATCTTCCGATGCGCATAGGTACGCAAGCCTATCCATTTTTCATCTCTTTAGTAGTATGTATAGTAAAATGAGCTAATTTTTTAAGTGAGTTTATAAAATAATTGCTGCATGTTGTCCTTTTGTTTGTATTTTCCCGTATTTATACATGCCACGATAAAAATTCTCTCTATCTAACATGCGTTTCACTTGTACTTTCGTAAACAACTTTCCTCTCTCAGTACAATACCCTTCCCTATTTAGTCGTTCTGCCAATTGAGTTAGCGACCAATGTTTAAAAAAGTGTCTTAATTCAAATAGTCTACGTACAACTATCGCTTTCTCCGCATCTACCTCTAACACTTTTTGTCCTTTCTTTACTCTATAACCAAACATCACACCGCCCCCCGCATATCCACCTTGTTCTGCTTTCTTCTTTCTACCTCGACTTAGCTTTAATGCAATCTCAAGACGTTGATATTGATCTAATAGCTCTAACATACCATTTACTAAAAAGTCATTTGGGTCATGCGTGTATATACTATAATTTGGTTGTTCAATTGCTTTCACATCTACCTTGTGTTTCTTTAACTCTCGTTGTATTAACACCTTTGCCATATCAGAGCGCCATAACCGAGATGTATTTAGTACAATAACTTTGCGCACTTGATGATATGCCATATCCGACAATAGCTCTTGTGGACCTTCACGTTCAACTGTTAATCCATCTTCATCTACTGTCGCTCCGCTGATTCCTTTATCTTCGTATATGTGAAGCAGTTGTAGTTTATTTTCGATGCAGTACCGTTCAATTTCTTCTACTTGATACGTTAGGCTATACCCTTCACGCACTTGTCCTTCCGTTGAAACTCGTATGTAACCAACTACTCTCTCCCATATTGAGCCCCTTCCCGTTACAGCAATTAAAGTCCCTGTAACGTTTACCCGTTTTTTGCGGATAACGTATGCATAACGTCCATCCGTTAAAACGTACTTTACGATGACTTCAAAAAATAACACAACCCTTTATTTTTCCCTCTACTATCGTCGTACACTGTACATAGCCATTACAATCTATAAAACAACAATAAAAATTTAACACTTAATGCACTTATAAAATTATAATGCTCTTTTAAATTTCTACGCTAAAACGCAAAAAAGCACTTATTGCCTTTAATTGACAATCAAGTGCTTTAAATTCATATGTTTTTAAGTAGCATAAATTTGTAAGTTTTGTAGTACAAGTATGACACCTTTTACATGTCGCAACAAGTGTTACGTTAAAACTTACGAGTTTGTACGAGTTCATTAGTTTAATATACATTCCATATGTCTATATTCATCGCCATGTAAAATGTCATCTCGCCTAAGCTCATACTTCCTTTTCTATTCTATCATTGCACATAGTACTCCATGATGGTACAACCATCATGGAGTACGTATTCTCAAACACCCTATTATTTTTTCTATCCACTTCACATGTACTTTATTTTCCATTCGTATATGTGCTAATGTATATTTAAACTTTAACACCACGAGCTTTTTCATTTTCTTATTTAAAGTATATATCGAGTAGTAAGTGTAGTTGCAATACTTATAAAGTCATTGTAACCAATCCCATGCACTTTTCTTTTTACTATAAGCTTTTAATTTTAACATAAAATTATAAAAACCTTGAGAGGCATATAGCCCATCAAGGTTTCAAATTAATATAAGATTAACGCTCTTCACTATTCAGCAGTTTATTCAAATTTCAATCAAAAAATTACTATTGTAAGTAACTAGTAGAAGTAATATAATCAAAATCCTCAAAAGAGTTAACTAGGTTCTCGTACTCAAAATTGTAAATTAAAATAACAGCGTTATATAACTTATTTACGTTAACATATCCTCTAATTTTAGGTAGTATAATTTCCTCATATGAACACCCCTCTAATAAAGCAGAGATATTATCACTCTTTTCTTCTAATACCGCTTTTTCAATAAAATCCTCATCTGTTTCATCCATATCAATATTGAAATCTACAAAAAATTTAGAAGGTACAGACTCTCCGTCTTCATCGTATGTTAAATTGACGTATTTCTCTAACTGGTTTTGTGTTTTAATATTACCTAACCATATTGAAACCATTCCTTGCTTTTCCATAAATAACACACCCCTATTTTAATCTTAATCCTTCTGGCAATGATGAAATTCCACCCTCTAATCTATAGTAAGCCCAATTATTAAGTCTTCTAATAAATGTGTTATAGTCATTTGATGTATCAATAATTGCCAATAATTCATTATGTGCTTTTGTAGAACCTAATCCTCCATGAACGCCTTTAGGATTTACAAATTTAACATCAGATATTGCTGTTCTTAAATCTTTAATTTTTTCAGCACTTATATCCCAAAACTTGAATTGTGGAGCCCTCGATACTAAATGCCATTCATGTAAACCACCAGGTTCTCTAAGCTGACGTTCAATTTTCTTTCTAATCTTTTTATCTTTCCATAATCCATCCAATTCTGCACTAGAAAGAGAATTAAAGAAATCATTAAATTTGCCACTTTTTGCAGTCGGGATATCTTCTGTAGTTAATTTAGATATATTCTCTATCTTACTACCTTCACCCGTACCCTTAACACCCTTCTCTCCAACACTTTTCATATACTGATAAGCATCTTTCAGAGAATGCTGTCCCATCTCTCGGACCATTCCTACTCCAGGCATGACGTAGGCTTTTCCTAAACCTGGGATCCATTTGTACTCCAGTAATGTTTTTACTGCGTACTGAATCTTTTCATTCCCCTGCAAGAAAGTTGTTTTTACGGTTGTGGCACCTTTGTTCCATAAGCTTCCGATTTTGTCGGCAAAGCCTTTTGCTGTGGAGGCTACGAAGTTTACACCCTCTTTTACTTTGTGGGTGGCTGTTTTTATGCCATCGGCAGCTGCTTTTCCAGCTTTTCCAGCCACCATTGTTATGCCTTCGCCTAGTCCTTTTCCTGCTTTTACAATTGTCTTCCCGAAGCTAGAGGCGACATACTTTATTCCTTTTCCAGCAAGACTCGCGACTTTTCCAACAGGAACAAAGTTTAGGAGTGTCCATCCTGCAGCGATGAGTCTTTCTTTTGTTGATAATTCTTTTCCTGTAATTGGGTCTTTACCGGTAACTGCACGAATTGCATCATTCACTCCGATGAATTCAGCTGCTCCTTCTATTCCTTTTTCTCACCACGATTTTTCATGTTTCTTTTCTTTTTTATGGGTTTCTTTCAATTTTTCAGTTTGTTTCTTTTGATATTCTTCATCTGCTTGACGAAACTTTTGAGCGATACGCCGTAATTCTTTTTCTGTAACCTGTAAGTTACTTATGTAAGATTCCATGAGTCTCATTGATCTCATATATTCCCCATAAAAATGCTGACTCGTCGCTCCTTGCCATTGCATTTGAATACTAAACATGGATTGATTGAGATTTTGTTGTATATTCTGGCTGTGTGTTTGCATCTCTGATATATTTTTGGCAATTTGTTCGAGTTGTTCAGGTTTGACCTTAATTTCCAAACCTTCTCCCACCTTCCTCTATTTTATACCAAAAATGAATAGAACTGCATCAAATTTTACTTATCCCCTTTAGAAAAAACATCAAAAATACTATTATCACAAATCGCTTCAATTTCTTCCTTTACAAATAATTTTTGAAATTTTGTTCCTGGATTTAATATTACATTTGCCTCTAAATCTATCGTCTTTAATAATTCAACTGCATTCATAGAGACGTATGGACATTCTTCTGGAATAACCATTTCTAAATGTTTCAAATCAGAATACAGTGGTAACATTAATCCTTCTTCCATTTCAAAATAATGAATTTGCAATTGTGTATTTTCAGTTGAAATCAAATTCCCTTCTTCATCTACAGTTGTATCTCCCTCTACAGAAGCAACAACGTACAAATTTGATTTCTGTAATATCTCATAAAAACGAACTCTTTTTTCTTCATTCTGTAAAGCTTCCACTAACGCCTCATCTAATGGGCAAATTTCTAGTAAACTCATTAACTTTCACTCCTTATTTGGAATAAATTTCGCCATCTTACCCTAGGTAAGATGGCGAAATTTATTCCTTTATTTTTTAGTAGCATTTTTTATCGCTTGTAGTCCATCATTTGCTTGGCTACGAACATCCTGCGGAACATGTTTATAATCTGCACGGCTTACAAATTCAAAATACTGATATGCAGTATTTAAATCATTTCCCTTTAATTTATTTTGCCCCACTTTAACCATTTCCTCTGCAATTTGTCTTATTTTCGCTTTACTTTGTTCATTTGCATATCCATTTTCAATAGCTGTATTTGCATAAGCTAATGCTGTTGCAATATCTTTCACATTTAAGCTATTACCATATTTCGCGAACGATTGACTTGCTACATTGAAATCATTCAAGTAATCAATAGAATTTCTAATTACGTCTTGGAAGCCAAGTCCTTGCGCACCAGGCGTTGTATACATTAATCGGTATAAATTCATAGCTCTTGCAGGATCAGACACTTCAAATCCACGTGCTTTATTTAATAACTTATTAAAAATGTTACTCATATCTCCTGCGTCAGCTATACCACGTTCATAAGCTTGTCCATAATAATATAATGCATTCAATTGACTAGCTTCATCACTCTTACTATTTTCATAACTTGCTAAATTCAACAACTGAATACCTTCTAATTTCTTCGTTGCTTCCTTTATTTTCTCATTGAATCTTGTATCATCCACTATAGCTGGTGAAATATCTTTTAAATATACAATTAATTCAAGGGATGGTTGAACAGATTTTTTAACTTCACTTTGCCATCCAGAATTACCCTTTAAATTATTCCATTGCTCCATAGTTTGATTCCAAAGGAAGTTTGTATTTGTTTGTAATTTTTCAAATGCATGAGCATGTTTATTTTTATTACGAATAGAGTTCGCCATATATAATACAGCGTTATAATAATCTTTCTCTGCTAATGCCTGATCTGCCTTTACTTCTAACATTACAGGTAAAGATAACGATTTTGCCTCTTCTCTCTGCTCAGCAACTACATTTTTAACATTTAAGATAAAGTGATAATTTTGTAATGCCATTTCTGCAGATGTCTCTTCTGCTTTTGATTGTGTTAATAAGTTCTCAACTGCATTTTTCAATTGATCCTTCAATGTGTTTTGTTCTTCACCTTTTGTCTGATCAATGTATTGATCTGCTAGTACAATTGCTTCTTTCCACTTCACTTCGTTCATATACGCTGTTACCTGTTCAATCGCCCATTGTCCAGGTGTTTTTACTTTATCTTGCTTTTTACCATCTTTATTATCTTTTTGTTCCTCATTCTTTTTATCTTCTTTATTATTTTGTACTTCTTCTTGTTTTGCATTTTCTTTATTCGTTTGGATTTCTTCTTGTTTTACATCTTCTTTATTTGTTTTTGATTCTTCTGGCTTCGAATTTTCTTTATTCTCTTGTTTTTCTTCACCTTTTGAATTTTTAACTTCATTTTCAGTCGTTGGTTTTCCTGCTACATTTTTATCTTTTTCTTTTCCTTGATTTAAAACTGGCACAGTTGGAACTTCAACTTTTCCTTGTACCATTTGTTCCAATTCATTTTCAAGCATTTGATTAAAAATAGCTTGCACTCGATCGTAAGCCTGCTTTTGCAAGTCTTCATCTACGCCTTGTAATACGGAAGTTAATAAATAATATTTACTTAAAGCTGCATTTACATCTCGTTTTTCTTCATTAAGTGCAACTTTAAAAATATCTTTAGACAGCTTTTCTATAACATCTTGCTTATTTTTTTTAAAGTATTCAAATTCTTGGTCATTAAAAGCAGGCTCTTGATATAAAGTTAATTGATTTCGAATATAAAATAGTTGCTCATATTTTGAACTAGCTACTTTTTCAAATTGAGCGGAATCTTGTGCTGCTAACAATAATGCTGCTTTATTTGCTTCTGTTGGTGAAGAACTAACTTGAGAAATAAGCTGTAAATCATTACGATTCTCTATATTTTTCATACCATCAATTAGTTTCAAATGATTTTGTGCCTTATAAAACTCCCCAAAAAATACTGCACTAGATTTCTCTCCATTTGCTGTATACCATTCTACAAGAATATCACCCGTTTTTGGTGATACTGTAATTGTTGGGTATGTTGGTTCTGGATCTGGTTTTGGTTTTTCTGTTCCAGTTCCTTCTGTTCCGGTTCCTCCTGTTCCAGTTCCTCCTGTTCCAGTTCCTTCTGTTCCGGTTCCTCCTGTTCCAGTTCCTCCTGTTCCAGTTCCTCCTGTTCCAGTTCCTCCTGTTCCAGTTCCTTCTGTTCCAGTTCCTCCTGTTCCAGTTCCTTCTGTTCCAGTTCCTCCTGTTCCAGTTCCTCCTGTTCCAGTCCCTTCTGTTCCAGTTCCTTCTGTTCCAGTCCCTTCTGTTCCAGTTTTAGTTTTTGGCGGTTCTACAGTAGGTGTAGGTAATTGAACATTATCATTATTTTTAACTGGCTCCACCACAGGCCCCCCCATATTCGTTGGCAACTCTGGCTTTTGTGGCATTGGTGCGTCTGACAATTTAATCTGCGGATCTTTCTTTTCCACCAACACATCATCTGGCTTATACGTCATTGGTGTAATTGGTGATTTATTATTTCCGATTAGGTCTGCTAAATTAACAGTTGGTTTTTCGCCAGGTTTTTCATCTTTTTTTGCAGGATCACCAACTAAATTTGGGAACATAGACTGTAAGTTGCTTCCTGTAATACGATCATCTTTTTTCTCTTCTGTATTACTTGCTAGTTTTACAGTTTCTCTTCCCGCTGTGCTAAAGCCTTTGTCATACACAAGATATCCTGACGTTCCAAATAAAGCTACCGACATTACTGATATAGCAACTTTTTTACCTAAATTATTATTGTTCTCTTCCATGCGTGTTCCCCTTTTCCCATCTTTATTGAATCCAGCCGTTTGTTTTCATTTCTGCTAGTTTTTCTTGTGCTGCTCTTACTTCAGCTTCATTTTCATTTGCTTGTACTGTTTTTCTTAAGAAGCGGCTCGCTTCTTCATATTTTTTCTGTTTAATTTTGAACATTCCAAATGCAAAGTTCACATGTGGATCTTCATCATTTTGTGAGTATGCTTCTGTAAAAAATTTCTCTGCTTCATTTCCTTGTCCCACTTTATCGTATAAAATCCCTATATTTACAAGCGTATTTATGTCGCGAGTCCCACTGTTGACAACTCTATTGTAAGCATCCAATGCTTGTTGATACGCAGCATTACTCTTTGCACCATCTCGCGTTTCGTAAAATTGACCAGCTTCATAATACACAATTCCAAGTTGATTTAATAATTCTATATTGTTCATATCTTTTTGAATCGCAGCCTGTAATACTTGAGATGCCTGTTGATAATTCATTTCTTTTTTCGCACTATCAATTAGGTTTGTTTTATTCCAAAGCACATATAAATTTGAAAGTTCAATTGTATATATGGCATTCTTTGAATCTTGTATAATAGCTTCTTTAAAGAAAGACTCCGCTTTGTCTAACTGCACAGTTGCTGTTGATAGTTGCCCTTTTAAATACGAAACAATTGCCTTATCCTCATTGGTTTTCGTACTCATTTTGACAATAACATCTTCTGCTTTTTCAAATTCTTTCATCTTCATATGACTTACAGCTAAATCTCGCATAGCATCTTTTTTATACGGTTCGATTCCTTTTGCATTATTCGCTAATGCTTGTTCAAAATTCAACACTGCTTCTTGATATTTTCCGATGCGGAAATTTGCTGAAGCTAATAAATAGGCAGCTTCATTATTTTCTTTATCAATTTCTCTATCCTTTATTAATTTGGTAATATAATCGATTGCAATTTTATTCTTTCCTTCAGCAACGTAAATTGTTGCTAATTGAAGATGCGCTTCGTCTCTTCCTTTCACTGTAATTGCATGACCAACAGCCTCTTCTGCTTTTGTATATTTTTTATCATGATAAGCTTGTCGTGCTTGTTCCATATATTTTTGATATTTAGCGTTTGTTGTATAGAAATAAAATAACGTTGAACCACCTATAACAACTACTACTATTGAGCCAATAATCAAAATCCGTTTTTTATTCTTTTTCCACCATTTAGAAAAAGCAGACGGTTCACTTTGTTCATGCGCTACTGTAAGTGGTTGATTCGATGCTTTTGCATTTAAAATTTCATCATCTATATCATATTCAACTTGTTTTTTTGTTTGTTTCCGACTCTGTAGAATGCTATTAGGAACTGTAATTGTGGCTGCTATTTCTTGCTGCGGCTGTGTTCCTTGTTCTTCTTTTATCTCTTCAATAATGCTTTCAATTTCCTTTTTTAACGCATGATCAATGTTTGGAAATTGTACGATTCGTGAATAGACGAAACAAGCAAATTCTGCATTGTTTTCTCGTTCCAATTCAGTAGCTAGTTCCAAATAACTTTGTAGTACCTTTTTTGATTTATTTCAGGCTCTTGACTCTCCATAGTTTGAATGATATATGCGAGTTCTTGTTTTAGAGCTGTTGATGGATTAAGTGAATTGAAAATTATTTTATATTCATATAATGCCGCTTGTTTAAGTCCTCTCTCTTCAAATAATCTTGCAATTTCCAAACATTTCGATACAAAAAGAGAATGTTCTTGCGCTGACTGCCTTTCCGCATCAATTTTTATTATTTCTCTTGCGCTATTAAATGCATCGTACCATTGTTCAAAGCTTGGACATTCTGCAAAAGTTTTACTATTCCATGCCTGCTTAAATAACTGTGCAATTTCCCCATTCCATTGATTCTGCAATACTTGCTGAAGTAACGTATATCTTTCGCATTCGGTCTGCATTTCTTCCGTTTTAAAGTAACTTGCATCCGTCCATTTTGTATTTCGTACTTCTTCACTACACCAGCTTAATATTTCTCCTAATAAAATAGCACCAGCAAATCGATCGGCTTCTTTTTGCCATACCCCGCTTTTTAAATACATTGGCGCATAACCCGCTGAACCTGCTGGCAATAACGAAGGTCTTTTACTTTTTGGCCCATACATTTGCTCAACATCAACAAGCTCAATACGGTGTTGACCTTCAATAGGATTTTCACTTAAAAAAGGTATTAGTATGTTACTAGATGACAAGTCATTATGAGCAATCTCATTTTCTTCCATTGTTTTAAGTGTTGTTAGAAATGCTTCTGCAATAAAAAAACATTGCTGTTTTGATAGCATTCGTTGCTCTTGTAAAATATCAGCCCAAGTTGGCCCTTCAATCCAAGGCATCACAATACTATTCGCAAGATCTTCTGACTTTTCAATTACAGATGTATGTTCTTCTTTTGTAACAATGTAACGTGAACATACTTTAAGACCCGCTATAGAAGAAAGTGGTTTTAAAAATACTAATTGATGTTTTTCATCACGATAGCGTTCCTTAAAAACTTTTAATGCGATTCGCTCTACACTATTTTCATGTTGTAGCTGATATACCGTTCCTTGTCTACCTTCTTGCCCATATGGCATATCAATCCCAATAACTGCTGGATGCTTTGCAAAATGATAAGCATCTTTATTAAAAACAATTTTTTCTCCCACTTCTGGTCTGAATCCCATTTTATCCCCTTACTCTCATATGACAATTTTTAAAGAAAAGGCCAGGAACAATAGCTCCTGGCCTTTTGCAATTGCTCTGCTATTAATATGAGTTATCTGCGTTACGGAAGTTAGTAGCAATGTTTTTCAAATCGGCAGAAATGTGTTCTAGAATCGGAATGTATTTTAGCATTTCTTGTCTAGCATCACTAAAGTTCGCTCTGAACTTATCTTGTGTTGCCCCAGACCATTGCCCATTTAAACTTTCAATGTCATTTCCAAGGTTATTGATTTGTTGTTGAGCTTCAGCTGCTGCGTTTGTAAAGCGTCCAGCAATTTGATCAAGTTGTTCAGGTGTAATTTTAATTTGTGTCATCCTGTATTTCCCCTTTCAATCTACTAATATTATAACAATTAGATTATAAACTATATTCATACTATTTTTAAAGGGGTAATTTACAAAAAAATAGTATTTTTTTGTAAATTACCTAATTTTATACTCTTTTTTTAGATTCTAACCATTTCCTAGCAACCTTTTTTGTTAAATCATGTAGTAAATGTAGCGGTGTAAAAGCACATTTTACTTTCATAGGTTGTCTGCGTATAAAATATCCTTCCCCGCTTTGGAATTCTTGATCCATTTCTGTATGCTTAAGCTTTATATTAAAGAAATACACATCATTATTTTGTGTGGTGCCTAATAAATAACTAAAGCTTCGTTTTCTGATTTCCGCAAACCATTTTTCATGTGAATAATTAGTTACACTTGAAGTTGTAGCAGCTGCAACAAAATGGATCCCTTTATTTCTTCCATTTTGAACAATTTGCTCTATTTTATTTTTCGCATCAAAATCAGTAGATAATAACGCCAGCATTTGATCAATATCATCAATAACAATAATAATCCTCGAATATGGAAACTTCATTTTTTCATTTGGATTTAAAGACGGCATGACTACTTCTCTGTTATTTATTACTTCTAGCAACTCATCTAACATTTCTTTTAATTGTATTCCATCTGTAATTCGCTTTTTAACATGAGGTAATTCTCCAAGAGCTAAAATACCCGTTGTTTTTTCGCTTAAATCAATCATGAGTAATTCAATTTCTTCAGGTGCATGTTGATAGGTAAGAGAAAAAATCAGTGTTTGTAATAAAGATGTCTTACCACCTTCAATTCTTCCGCCAATGAAAATATTTGTCATTTCTTCCAATGAAAAGTTTTGCAAGCGAATATCTTCTGTTTCGATACCTACACAAATTTGCGATGATTCT
Organism: Bacillus sp. FSL P2-0099; assembly: GCF_038007445.1. Lineage (NCBI taxonomy): Bacteria > Bacillati > Bacillota > Bacilli > Caryophanales > Bacillaceae > Bacillus > Bacillus sp. FSL P2-0099. Next base: position 2,133,964 of record NZ_JBBOXE010000001.1, on the reverse strand, counting down.
GATTGTTCTAGCATATCTTCAGCAAACAACTGTTTTGGAACCATTGGAATTGATTTCGCTTTCTCTCCAGTCCATGCCCCATTCATTTTTTGAATAATTGTTTTTAATTGCTGAGAATATTCCAATTCATTTTCTCCAATAAAAGGCAATGCTGCTTGAAATAGTTCTGGGGGCTGCCCTTTCGCTAAACCACGTCCAGATGGTACATCAATTAATGGGAAGTTTGGTCTTCCAAGTAAACTATAGTATTCTGTTCTATCTTGCAATTCAAACGAAATCGCCATCGGAATATTGTTACGAACACGGTCAAACATATCATTTGTTTGGTTGAGTGAAAAATGAAAATGAATACCGTACGTACTTGACTCACGTAATAATAGCTCTAAAATTTCATTTTCCTTCTCATACTCACTTCGGAACCTAATATAACCATCTATCATTACAACAATAACTGGAATCTTTCTTTCTACCATTCGGTTATACATCGCGAAAGATTTTGCTCCCACATCAGAAAAACATTCTTTCCGATATGTGACTTCCTTTTTCAAAGAGCTAAACAATCGTTTCATTTTTTCAATTTCGTCTTCTTGTACAATTCCACCCATATGTGGTAAATCTCTAAAGTCTAAAAACATGCGACCAAAATCAACCACATAGAAGTTTACTTCCTCTGGCGTATGAGACAGTGCCAGGGACATAATAATTGTTTGTAAGAAAGTCGTTTTCCCTGTACCTGGCATACCGTAAATATTTAAATGCCCCTCTTGTACATCTAATTTCAAAGGATACTGCGCTTGATTTGCCACATCGTCGATTAATCCTACCGTTAACTGCAATTCATCTTCTCTTTGCTTCCATACATCCGCATTCCAATTCTCTATTTCATAGAATTGATTTAATAATAGTTTCTCTGGTAAAGGTGCTAACCAAGGTCCTGGTAATGCTTTAATATTCTCTTTTTCTGATACGCTCTGTACATATTGAATAAAAGCTTGTAATTGCTTTGGACTATTTGTCATTGGTTTTGGACGCTTCTTCACTTTTATCCTTTCACCCGAAAGCTTAACTTCTGTAAAGTCAACAACATCAAGAACTTTCTCTTCATCTGGATTATAAGGTGCTCCGCTCCATGCAGATTGGAATAATTCCAATACTTCATTGCTACCAACTTGGAGATACCCTCGTCCTGGTACATTGATTTTAGATGCATCTGGAATCTTTAGCATTTCACGACTATCCGCATCATCTTGCACACGTAAACAAATTCGAAAACGTGAGTTACTCCAAATCTTGTCATTTACAACCCCAGAAGGTTTTTGAGTTGCTAATAATAAGTGAACTCCTAATGTCCTTCCTATTGCAGCGACACTAATTAGCTCGTCCATAAATTCAGGTTGTTCCTTTTTCATTTGAGCAAACTCATCAATGACAATAAATAAATGTGGTAAAGGTTCTTTTTCACGCCAACGTGTTTCATAATATTCATCTAGATGTTGGACATTTCCAGCCTGAATGAATAATTTTTGTCTCCGCTCTAATTCTGCCTTTAATGAAATTCTAGCACGCTCAATTAAGTTTGGATCTTCTAAGTTCGTAATAGATGCAATAATATGCGGTAATCCCGCAAATGTGTTTGACATTCCACCACCTTTATAATCAATAAGCATAAATGCCATCTCATGAGGATGATAGGTTGCTGCTAACGCTGCTATTATAGACTGAATAACTTCACTTTTTCCTGATCCTGTTGTACCAGCCATTAGACCATGTGGACCATGCCCTTTTTTCTCTATTTTATCGTGAATATTTAGAAAAACAGGCTTACTTCCTTCTCTTACACCAATTGGAACCGGTAATGAAGTCGGATATCGATTTTCTTTCCATCTCTCTAGCACTTGTAACTCTTCCATTTTCTTAGCTTGAAACAAGTCTAAAAATGTTAATACTTTCGGAATGTTGGCTGCTGTAGAACTTTTCATCCGAATCGGAGCAATGCTTCGCGCTCCTAATTCACATCGTTCGAATGAAAGTCGATCTACTTTAAAACTAACACGTGTTGTCCCACTATTTTCAGCTGAACTTGAAAACGTTTCTACTAACTCACCATTTTCTCCATTTAAGCTTATAACAAGATCACATTCCATCGGCAATCTTTCTCTTTGTTCTGCAAATATAAACGTAGATGCTCCGACACTTTCCCCTTCTCTAAGTAACATTGGGATTAGAGGATCATCTTCTAAAAATTCTCGCGCGGATAAGAAAAAGACATACATTGGGATTAAAGGTATTTTCGCATCTGCCTGTGCAGAGGAATTATAAATTCTACGCATATTAAGTGGTGTGAACAACGCTTCAGCTAATTTCTGAGCGTCTTGTTGATTTGCAGATAGAAAACGCATACTTCTCTGCTCATCCCATACGTGAGGAAGCCATCTCATCCAATCCCACTGTTTTTTCTCCTTCTCATGATAAAAAGCTGCTATTTTCACTTCATTTGGCGCATGATGTGTCATAATTTGCGTCGTTACAATTCGAATAAAGTTCAACCTATCTTCTTTATTTCCAACTACACCAATCACATCATTTTTTTTCAAAGAAATTGAAATATGCCCATTAGGAATTGTAGTAAAATCTCTTTTCACATTTTGTGCTTCTGTAACTAATGGATTTTCTTCGTAACCTTTCTGCTCAGGCACTTTCAACTCTACAAGGAATGGCCTTTCCCCCGTTCCAATACGAATATCTAAAAAATCCGGACTTTCGGGTGTTCGCTCCCATAAGTTACTTTCTTGATTTTCAATTCTTTGCACACTTTTTAAAGGACTTGGATTTTGTGTAATTAAATACTTTGCTTGTTCAACCTTTAACGTATCTAATTCCACTCGGTGCTTTTGAATTTGCTCTAAGTATCTTGTTTGCAATTGTTCAACCAATTGACGGTGTTCTTTCTTTCTACGTAAATGCCCCATCGATGTAAATATATATGACCCTAACATAGGAATACTAGAAACCATCATTAGCGGCATATAGCTTGAATTCATTTTCATAACCTTCATCATCACAAAGTATAATACTAGAGTCAAAATTGTCATCGCCGCTGGCAATATCATCGTTTCAATTGAAAATTTCGGCTCCTCCGGTATATTCGGCGGATCATGAATAATAACATCCCCTGTGGGTATATCTACTTTCACACGCGGAGAGCGTTGAAAATATGGTGATTTTTGCACAAAACATTTCTCCTTCCCCATTCAAAAACTATTACTCAATGATTTTCCATACATAATCTTCTTCACTAGAAGATATATCTGGTTTAACAGGTTCATTATAAACTTCTTCTGCCGATAACATTTCAAAAGAAGGAATAATAGCCCCCTTTTTATATAGCATTACATATTGTCCATCCCAAACATCATTATCTCGCAAAGTTTCATCATTCCGAATAGAATGCCACTCTTCTTTATCTTTTGCCACTTTAATTTCATAGATACTGCTTAATGCTTCATCTATTTTTTCATGATGTAAAATCGCTTCAATAATTTGCACTACTTTTATATCATTAGGAATCGCAATATCTATTTCTTCATTTGATTGTTTTATGTACGTCACAATAATCTCTTCCACGTTTTATTCACCTTTTTCCATCGTGTTGTTACCAAGAAATATCTAAAAATGAAATATCATCGCTTGTCGGCGAGCACTGCGCCCTCTCGATTTCTGCTAAGACTTCCTCAAAATTATACTGCATAAGCGACATAAGTCCGTCTGAATGAATAACCATCCGATTAGCTTCTTCTCTGGATAATGTCTTTGAAAAAACCTCCAATTCGCCACCAATAATGCCACGATGTGTAGACCATCTTTTCTCTATATTTCTCTCAAACTTCATTACATTCAAACAATTCTTCTGCTTTTGAAACAATTGTACAAATGAATCACCATGTACAACTATCGTTATTTGTACTTTGTCTTGATTTGGAATGAGCTCTATTTTCCCACCGATAAACATCGCTTCACTACCTTGTTTTCGCTTTTCTTCTAATACATCGCGAAGTAACCACGGTGTTTCTTCTGGCAATCGAAATGCACTCACTTCCTCTGAAGCTTCTTCTATCCAATTATTTAACTGTTCATCTAATAATGTAGGAATATCCTGTCCACTTTCTTGACACGTTTCAAACAAGTTTAATAACTTCATACCAAGAAACTCTGCAGCAATTTCACCGTGGAAAGACATCCCTACACCATCACATAAAACAAATATGAAACTAGTTCCATTATCTTGAAATACTAAGAAGTCCTGTCCACTCTCATTTAAATCCTGCGTTTCTTTTGCTCTGACATAGCTATATCGATAAGTAAAATGTTTGCTTTTCTTTTCTTGCAATACCGTTTCTTTCTCTTGCGATAGGATATATTTCACCATACTTCTCCCTCCTATCGAACCGGCGTTGCAGCAGACATTTGAAATCCAAGTGATACTAAATCCGCATTTGTACCAGGAAACATCATCACCGCACCATCTGCAATATGGAAACCATATTCAGTCATCATCTCACGATAGCTTTGAGGGATAGGCGATGAAAGTCTTTGCAACTTTGCTCCGTACTCATCCGTAATTTCTGTATTTGGCATAATACCTTGCCACTTCTTTATATTAGTAATTTGGTCTTGCATAATTTCATCTGAAATAAAAATATTTTCAATTAACACATTTCCATCAGGTACAGACATATCCATAATTCTTCGCACAATTAATTCTGGATCTTCACCAGTTGAAGCACCGTCTGTCATATGACAGACCACAGGAGCTGGCCCATCTTGTAAATTTGGTAATTCCATTTGCAATAACTTCTCCACTACAGAGAAAGCTTTTGCTGTATCAGTTAAGCGATGCGTTTGGATTTTTTCTAGTGGGCGCAGTCTTGCTACTTCGTCTATTGTTTTCACCCCACCCAATAGATCAAAAACATGATCGCTATAGGCTAAAATAGATAACTTATACCTTGGAAGCAGGCGACTACCTTTTGTTGAACGAAATACCATTTGGCGAATCGCTAAAGAAAGAGCATCCGTTACAATATCAATTCTTCTTTTTTCTTCTCCGCCTGCATCCATCATTTGATTCATTGATGCGCTTACATCCAGAAGATAGATTATATAAGCTGGTGTTTGTTGTGTTGCTTGAGTTTGATATAACATGTTTCATACCCTTCCATACATTATTATGTGAACTATTTTTATATTCATATTTTATTATAACTTATGAATTTTCTATTTCTCAATTCATTATCAAATTTTCTTGATATAATTTACATATTTTCACACGAAAAAACCATTATCATTCCCTTTAACATATGTTGAAATGCACAAAACCCTTCTATATTATAGAAGGGTTTTAATGTTATGGTATAAGACGTGTACAATCCCTCGGAAAAGCACTCGCTTCTCTTACATTCGATAATTCTAATAGCTTATACACAACTCGTTCTAATCCAATTCCAAAACCACCATGTGGCGGACAACCGTATCGGAATGTATTTAAATAAGATTGAAATTTATCTGGATGTAATCCTTTTTCTTTAAAAGATGCGAGCAACATTTCATGATTATGAATTCGCTGTGCGCCTGACGTTATTTCTAGTCCTTTATATAATAGGTCGAAAGAATCGGTAATCAATGGATTCTCTTTATTCGGCATTGTATACATCGGTCGCGCTTCTTTCGGATAATGTGTAATAAAGACAAATTCACTATTATATGTTTCCTTCACATATTTCCCTAATAACTTTTCACCTTCTGTATCTAAATCCCCAATCGGCGATTCTTTCCGGTATTTATTTTTCAAAATATCTTGTGCTTCTAACAATGTGATTTTAGGAATTTCAGTAATGACAGGTACTTCTATTTGTAATAGTTGTAGTTCTTTCTCGCATGTTTCTCCTACTTGTTGAAACATATATCGTAAAACATCCGTTTCTAATTGCATCACTTCATAAAAATCATTTATAAATCCAAGCTCTACATCTAACGATATATATTCATTTAAATGTCGTGAAGAGTTATGATGTTCCGCCCGGTACACAGGAGCAATTTCAAAAACACGTTCAAGTCCTCCCGCTACCATCATTTGTTTATAAAATTGTGGTGATTGAGCTAAATACGCTTCTTTTTGGAAATATGAAAGCTTAAAAACATTTGCTCCTCCTTCTGCCCCTTGCGAGACAATTTTCGGAGTAAATACACGTGTGAAATCGTTCTCTATTAGAAATTCACTAAAGCTTTGAACGAGTGTAGATTTCACTTTAAATATCGCCGCGATTCGCTCATGTCTTAATGATAATACCCGCTCATTCAATAGTTGATCTAAGCCAACTTGTAACTTCTTCTTATTTATTTCAAATGGAAGTTGTTCTGCACCATTTAATACTTTCACTTCATGAGCAAGTACTTCAACCCCTAATTCTGTTTTCGTTGTCGTTACTATTTCACCAATTACTTGGACGACACTTTCAACATCAACTTTATATCCAGCTAACTCCTTTTCTAATACACATTGAACAACTCCGGTACGATCCCTTAATAATAAAAAACTAACATTGCCTAGATGACGAATCTTTTTTACCCATCCTTGTAGTAATACAACCTTTCCGCTATGCTCCGTACATTCTCGTGTGAGTGAACGCTTCATTATTTGATCCATTATATTTCCCTCCATTAATTTTATTTTTATTTTTATTTACGTTATTGTTATTGTTGTTGTCGTCGTCATCATCCACGTTCACTCACCGCCTTTCAAAGAATACAAAAATCCGCCCCTATAAATAGGGACGGATTTTTCCGCGGTACCACCCAAATTGTCATAATGACCATCTTAGTCCTGATAACGGTAGGTACCGTTTGCTTTTACTAATAATCACGTTCAAAGCAACACTCACAGGTGTCTTTCCATCATGCGGTATCGCAATCTTCCCAGCAACCGATTGCTCTCTGTAGACCCTTACATCATGTACTTTTCCTAATCATCACTTTTTATATTTACAGAGTATTCTATCTCTTTGTTTTATAAAACGCAAGCCCTTTTAGAAAAATATTGCAATTTCTCACTAAAGAGACCCCTTCTAAAGATATGTAATATGAACATTGAACTCTATACAATTATCATTTGACAGCTTAGAAATATTTTATCTTTCTCAAATTCATCCAATTGCGTTTTTTTCATTTTATTACATAAAATCTGTATTTCCCACGCATATTATTATTAAAGTTTTATCGGAGGTGTACATATGAAAAAAACAATTAGTTTCTTTCTCCTATTATTATGCATAGTTGTAGTTAATGAAACATACGCCTATTCACCAAAATCTTTACCAATCTCTCAAAATTCTGATCAATGGCAAGTGAATATTGATGAACCGAAAAAAACAAGTGAAAATATGCTTCAAGCTAAAAAAGATAAATTTCAAACATATCAATTTTCAGTAAAGAATGTTGGAGAAAACGAAGTATATAACGTACAAGTTGAAGTCTTCCGCAATGAACCAAATATGAAAACAAAATACGAACTCTTTTCCCTAAAAGAAGGTCGTCTAGCAAGTGGAAAAACTGGATTTAGACATGCTAACTTCCCTGTTTCTACAAAATCAGATGAGGTTGACGTTATAATCACTTGGCAAGAACACCCTTTCCGCTCGATGCGAAACGGTCAAAAAGTCGAGTCTAGAAAATTTAAAGAGCATTTTGTTTTTAAAGACGCAAAAAAATAAATGGAATGCGTATAAATTCACACTATCATTGATATAGCTTAATTTACTAGTACCAGTTCTTAAGCAAATAAAAAAGTCGTGGCTTATAAATGCCACGACTTTTTATATTAATTCGTACTAATTCCTCTCGCTGTCCAAATTCGATCAATTTCAGCTGCGTGTTGTCCGCCGTATAAAAGAGCATCTGCTTGCTTAATCGCTTTCGCTCCATCACGGAATTTTGCATTTGGCGTTAATGACCAATGTGATTGTAAAATAATTTTTGTTGCTACATCACGTCCAAAAACTTGCGCCATTTCATATTGACCTTGAGCCCATATTTCCCCGTCATTATGCACTTCATTCGTTATATCTTTCGGATATACTTTATTCGTATCTAATCGGCGTAAGCACGTCGGATCTGAACTAGAATACGCAGTCGCATCCCACTCTCCAATACATGCTTTTCCGTAACCTGTTGTGGATACTGCATCTTCATAAGTAGCACCTAAGAAGTCTCCAAATCCTTCTCCCATCGCTCCACCTTCTGGTGAACTTCCGAAGCCTGGTACTTGATTATCTTGAATAGAATGTCCATATTCATGCGCGATAATGCCCGCATCTTCTGCATCATCTACTCCGCCAGTACCGAAAGTTAAAGCTTTCGTTGATGGTGAATAAAATGAGTTATCATCAGTTGTACCATTTACATTCACTTTAATAGAACGATTATTAATATTGTTAATGCCTAATCCTTGAATGTAACGCTGTAATGTATCAATATGATAATATGACATAACATCTTCAAAACTATCATTTGCACGTGTAAAATTAAATTGTAAGTTTGTAGATTTCGTCTTCGCTTTTGAAGAAATTGTTACATACTCACCAATTAAAAATCCTGTACCATCTAAACCTTTTAACGTAACAGTTTTCAATTGATTCGTTAATGCTGTTGAATCTGCGTCATTATTGTCTTTTAATCCTGTTTTACTACCACTAGATACGACAGGATTAGGTAAAAATACTTTCCCTGTTCCTTCTGCTTTTCGGTTTATATCAACCTTTTTAATTAACTTTCCATTTTCCGCGTCAATAAATGTTTCCCATGCTCCGAAAGGTTTATTCGAATGGACTAAAACTTTGTATACTGGGATAGCTACTCCATCCTCAATAATATATCCAAATTCTTTCTCTGTAGGAGCCCATAGATTTTGCTCACTTTCTCCTCCAACATACGCCATTGATTTTTGTTCAGCATCTTTTTCACTAATCTTATTTGCTATTTCTTTCACACTTTGAACTGCCTGGTAATCAGACACAGCAAGTATTCCTTGTCCCTGTCCATTAAGAGTAACTGTAATTTGTTTTGAAAATACAGGAGCACCATTAACTACTTGTTGGAACCTAACATATGAAGCTACTGATGTTTCTGTTGTAGAAATATATTGTAAGTCTGAAAGGTCCGCCTTCAATCCATATTCCGTAGCATGTCCTTTTAAATATTCAATTGCTTTTTTCTGTGGTGAATAAGCTTCTAGCTTTACTTGCTGTTGTTTTTCCAATGCTGAAACTGTGGAAATTGTCCCCATTACTAATGGTACAGTCATTGCCATTGCCACCATTTTTTTGTTTAACATAAAACCACTCCCCCTAATAAATTGAACCCTTTACCCCATTCCTATAAGGCTATTACTGTCCACAAGTAACGAAATAAAGTGAATCTACGAGTAATTCTATACAAACAATTCTATTACCTTTACATTTTGGGTAAGTGAAATTTTCTCAATATTTATGTGTAAAACGAGAAAAATACTGTAGAAATATATTTCTTTTGTAAATTTCTTTACCTTATGCTTTTTAAAGTAATGTGTAAAAAAATAAGTTATTTTTTACCTAACGGTAGGTTGAAAATAATATTAATGAATGATACGATTTATGTAACCTTTTTTATTAGGAGGACTTATCATGAGCAAAAGTGAAGAAACACTCTCTTCCATAGTCGAAGCAAGTTATCGACTATTTGCCGGTCACGGCATTGCCAAAACGACCTATACAATGATTGCTGAAGAAGTTGGTATTGCCAAGCCATCTATTTATTATTACTTTAAATCTAAAGATGCATTAATTGAAAGTATTTTTAATGAATTATGTGCAGCGATGCAGTTCTCCTCATTCTTTCATACAGAAGAATTTACGAAAGAGAATTTCATTGAGAAATGTGTTGAAATTGGCTTTAAAATGATAGACGAACAACAGAAAGATCCTTATTTTAATCGTGTATTACAAGAATATGTATTACTATCTTCAAGAAACGATATGTACAAAGATCGATTACTAACTGTACAAACAGAATATTTAAACGGATTTGAATCACTCCTAACAAAAGCAAATGAACTTCAACTCATTCAAAATAAAAATCTAGTTTCAAAAGCTCATATGTTAGCATTAGTTCTTGATAATATTGGGAATTTTATGATGTTACATTTAGATATGGATTATAAACAAATATGGATTGAAGCTGTAAATAGCATTTTTGAAAGCAGGGATTGAAGTGAATACAAAAAAGCGCATTATCGGCTTAGATTTTGCTAGAGCGTGGGCAATGTTTGGAATGTTACTAGTTAATTTCATGGTGATAACAGGGGCGGAAGGAAATGGACCTCCTCTGTTAAAAACCTTTATAACACTTTTTGAAGGTAGAGCTTCTGCCTTGTTTGTTATACTTGCTGGGATTGGCATAACTTTAATGACTAAATCATCTGTTGCTAGCCAAGAGAAAATAAAAATCAATACCAGCCGAATATTGATTTGGAAACGATCACTATTCTTATTTATTTTAGGATTATTATTGTATGTAATGGAATGGACGGGTGATATTTTACACTACTACGGCGTTTACCTTTTCATCGCTGCATTACTAATTACTGTACGAAGAACTATACTAATATGGCTTTCTATCATTATTTTACTTGCTGCACAATATTTCCAACTTACTTTCAACGCCTTCGAAGGATGGGGAGGCACAATCCCATTTATAAACTATATAGACTTTTGGACCTTAACAGGTTTTCTTCGCAACTTATTTTTTAATGGCTATCACCCTATTTTCCCATGGTTTTCTTTCTTCTTAATTGGTATGATAATTGGCAGGTTAGATCTTCATAATAGGAAAATTAGACATTGGTTGTTCTTACTGGGTTTAACAGTAACCGTAATTATAGAGCTATTATCAAAAGGGTTAACACACCTTTTTATCCCATACATTGGTGAAGCAGCCTCTACATTTTTGTTTAACACAGGACCCATTTTACCCAATATATTATACGTCGCATCCGCTACAGGATCTGCTATTGCTATATTAATAATTTGCCTCTACATTGCTGAAAAATATGAAAATAATTGGTTTGTTACTTCCATTATACAAACAGGACAATTAACATTAACGCATTATGTAAGTCATGTATTTATCGGTATTGGCGCATTGATTGTATTAAATCGTATGGAACATCAAACACTACTTTTCGTTTTATTATTTGCTACTGCATTTTTCATTTTCAGTATTTTATTTAGCGTATTATGGCGAAGGAACTTTTCTAGAGGACCTATCGAATGGATTATGCGGAAAATAACTGATTAATTTATCTTCATACAAAAAAGGAAGTTGGAATGATTCCAACTTCCTTTTTTCTTTAATTAGCCGCGTTTAATTTAATTCGGATCTTTGTCTCACCTAAAGAAAGTTCATCGTCCTCATTCGTTAAGTGACCAAATGTAAATTGCTTGACGAGTAAGTTTTCTTCCAATAAATCTTTATGATTCGTTAACGTTTGCTGTAGTTCTTCTTCTGTATCAAGAATTACATCCACTCGTAAATTAACCGGTAAATTCAACTGCTTACGATATTCTTGAACTGCACGAATAAATTCACGTGCTACTCCTTCTTGTAACAATTCCTTAGTTACATTCGTATCTAACATGACCGTATATTGACCGTTAGTCGTATTTGAGAATCCTGATTTCGCAACTTTCTCTACTAATACATCTTCAGCTGTTACAACTACTTCTTCTCCTGGTGCTACTTCGTAAACTGCTCTTTCTGTAGATACAAAGTGTTGTATTTCTTCTTTTGATAATTGTTTTAGCCAGCCATTTACTGCATTCACACTTTTACCAAACTTCGGCCCAGCCGTTTTAAAATTCAGCTTTAATTGATAGGACGTGTATTTCGTTTCATCGAGTTCAACATGGAACGCTTTTACATTTAGCTCATCCATGATGATATCACGATAAGATTCCCAATCCATATCATTTTCATTATGCGCTAGTAATACAAGTTCTGCTAACGGCTGTTTTACTTTTAATGAATGTTGATTACGATTACTTCTTCCAAGTTCAACAACTTGTAAAACAGCATCCATTTCTGCTTCTAACTCAGGCTGGATAAGTGATTCGTTTACAACCGGATAATCTGCTAAATGAACGCTTCTTCCTTCTAAATTCAGATGAATATCCTCAGCTACAAACGGTGTAAATGGTGCGATTAATTTACTAATTGTTACAAGCACTTCATGAAGCGTTTCATACGCAGCTGCTTTTTCAGGATTCATACCAGATTCCCAGAAACGATTACGTGATCGTCTTACGTACCAGTTACTGACTTCATCTACAAGCGCCGCGATTTCACGAGCTGCATTCGTAAATTGATAATCATCAAGTGCTGTTCTCACTTTTTTCGTTGTGCTATGCAATCTTGATAATACCCATTCATCTAATTTCGTACGTTTAACTTCATACTTTTCTTTCGGATTATACTCATCTAAATTTGCATATAAAACGTAGAAGCTATATACATTGACTAACGTATCTACAAATTTAGATTTTGCTTCCAGTACTGTTCTTTCAGAAAAACGCTTTGCATTCCACGGAGCACTGTCAACAAGTAGAGCCCATCTTAAAGCATCTGCACCAAACTGATTTACTAAATCAACTGGATCTAGTGCATTTCCTTTACTTTTAGACATTTTCTGTCCTTCCTCGTCTAGAACATGCCCTAGTGATAACACTCGTTTATATGGTACTTTCCCTGTATATAGCGCTGATACGGCTAATAAACTATAAAACCATCCGCGTGTTTGATCAATGCCTTCTGCAATAACATCTGCTGGAAACTGTTCTTCAAATAACTCTTTATTTTCAAATGGATAATGATATTGTGCAAACGGCATGGAACCACTATCAAACCAAACATCGATTACTTCTGGTGTGCGATTCATTGTACTTCCGCATTTTTCGCAGCAAACTTGCACTTCATCTACATACGGCTTATGCAATTCTAAATCTTCAGGTGTTTCTTTCGTACTATGCTTTCTTAATTCGGCAATGCTTTTCGGTGCGAATTGATGATCGCAGCTTTCACATTCCCATACGTTTAAAGGTGTTCCCCAATATCTATTCCGGCTAATATTCCAGTCCACCATGTTTTCTAAAAACTTACCAAACCGTCCATGCTTCATATGGTCTGGATACCACTTAACAGAATCATTATTTCGTAAAAATGTTTCTTTAATCTCAGTTGTTCGGATTAACCAGCTTTCTCCTGCATAATAAAGTAATGGTGAATCACAGCGCCAGCAATGCGGATAGCTATGTTCATATTTTTCTTTATGATATAGTAACCCTTCTTTCGCTAAATAACGAACGATATCAACGTCACAATCTTTTACAAACTTACCTTTAAGAAATGGTACTGCATCCGTATACTCACCTTTCTCATCTACAACATGTAAGAACGACAATCCTTCACTTTGAACGACTTTATAATCGTCCTCCCCATATGCTGGAGCGATATGAACGAGTCCTGTACCACTATCTGCAGTTACAAAATCTGCTGCAATTACGTGGTACCCATTTGTAACTTCCTTCATCGGAAACGGTGCTGTATAAGATGTGTTTACTAATTCTTCGCCTTTGTGAACGGATACTACTTCATAGTTTTCTTTTAATACTTCTTGTACACGCTCTTTCGCAACAATGTATACATACCCTTCTTGTTTCGCTTTAACGTATTCCATATTTGGATGTACGGCAAGTGCAACATTCGCTGGAAGTGTCCACGGCGTTGTCGTCCATCCAAGGAAATATTCATTTTCACTATCTTTTACTTTAAACTTAACCGTTGCGCTTAAATCTTTCACTGTTTTATATCCTTGTGCAACTTCATGTGAACTAAGCGATGTTTGACAGCTTGGACAGTATGGAGAAACTCTATGTCCTTTATATAACAAACCTTTTTCATGAATCGTCCCTAAAATATTCCACACACTTTCGATATATGGATTCTCTAGAGTAACGTATGGATCATCCATATCTACCCAATATCCAATGCTCTCCGTAAATTCACGCCACTGCTTCTCATACGTGAATACACTCTCTTTACACTTTTGAATAAATGGCTCAATGCCGTACTCTTCAATCTCATGCTTACCTGAAATACCAAGTTGTTTTTCAACGCCTAATTCTACAGGTAATCCATGTGTATCCCAGCCAGCTTTTCTTAACACTTTATATCCAGCCATCGTTTTATATCTTGCTACTAAATCTTTAATTGCCCGACCAAGTGCATGGCCGACGTGTGGTAAACCGTTCGCCGTTGGTGGTCCTTCATAAAACACAAACGATTGTGCGCCTTCTCTATTCTGAATTGATTGTTCAAAAATACCCTGTTCGTTCCACTGCTTACGAATACGTGTTTCTCTCCCTACAGCTAACTCTTTTACATCTACTTTCTTCATGTACAATCACTCCTTTGAATGTTTTAAAAGCACACAAAAAACCCGCCCCTATGAAGTAGGGACGGGTTTACCCGCGTTACCACCCTAATTCTATTAGCTTTTCACTAATAGCACTTAGCAACGTACTAATATACGCGTTCTTTGTAACGGTAGACATCCGTCCGAGCTTACTTTATTCAGCCACGGCTCCTCGGAGATGATTTTCAAATAACGTCTGCACACCGGCTTTCAGCAATACACCGGCTCTCTGGAGAACAGCTCACTATTTTACTCTTTCTCGTCTTCAGATTTGTATACTTTATTAAAAGTTATTTTATGCCATTAAACAATTAATTGTCAACTAATTCGAAATATATTTTTATTTATACCCTTTTTCTCTATTCTTATACAATTACTTTTCAAATTCTCGCAATCCTGCTAAATCTTCATCTTCCTCTGCAAGTTCAGCGAAAAATCCTGTTTCATCTTCACGAAGCACAATTTCAAGTTCATCTCTTGCCTCTTCATTTTTGTTTAATAATGTTAAATAACAAGCATGATCGTATCTTGCTAGTAAGTCAGTAGCATCAATTGCTAATATTTCACTTGTTATTTTTTCTGCCTTTGTCGTTTGCCCAGCTCTATGATACGAAGATGCTAAAGCAAGAAGAATTGCTGTTTCATTTGGATGATGTACAGAAGCGTCTTCTAATAACTGAATCGAGTCCTCAATTCTCTCTTGACTTTGATATATTTCTGCTAAAGCAAGGAATCCTCTACTTACAAATGGTGTTTTCTCAATTAATTGCAAGTAAATTTTTTCGGCTTTTCTTTCTTCGCCTAGCTTACATAATACATTCGCTTGTAAAAGAAGAGTATCATAATCATCCGGTAGCTCGCGAACCATTTGTTTCGTTAATTCAAAAGCATCTCGTAACATATCTTCTTCTTCACACTCAATGAAAAGATTTACAAGTTGCTTCGCTACATCATAATCCCACTTATTTTCTAACGATGTTTGTAAAACCTCTATAGCTTCTTTATTCATCGCCGCATTCTCATAAAATATTGCGAAACGCTGCGCTGCCATACTATTTTTCGGATTTAACTTTAAGGAGATTTCAAATAACTCGATAACAACTGTAATCATTGAAATTTCCTTCGCACGATTTTTCATGCGATAAAATGCTCTTGTAAATATAGATTTTTTCGGTTGCTCATTTTGCTGTCTTTCTACTAATCTTTCGGCAACCGCAGTAGCTGCATACATAAACGCTGTACTTCTTTCTGCTTTTTTCACCTTTAGCGTATGAAGTACGTCTCGTATTTGGGATAATTTTTTATGTTGTTCCATTGCTTTTACGTACACACCAAAAATACGTTCACTTTCCAAATCTTTATGCATTACTTTCAGCGCAACTTCGATTGCTTCTGCATTCTGCTTTTTAACTAGCAATTTCGCATAATGATATAGTACTTCCACATGCGCTTCATCTATTTTCATTGCGCATTCGATATATTCTTTTTCTTTATCTATGTCATTCATCGCGCCAAACACGTATGCAATCGCATCTAAACGCCATGTTTCAGGAACTTCTTCCTCCAATTTTTCTAGTTCAACTAGCAATTCTTCCTGAAGATTCATTTCTACTGAAAGCTGCGCTAAATATTCCATATTTATATGCATTGGTTCTTCTTTCATCGCCTGGACCATATGCTTTTGTTCTTTGGAACGATTCTCTTCTTTTTCGTATATTCCAGCAAGCTGCAAATGTACACCTAAGAAGTTCTTATCCATTTCTAAACATGTTTCATACGCATACTTCGCTTCTTGAAATTGCCCTAACGCCATGAATGTTTCACCGATACGGAAATACGGCAATGAATCTTGTTTTTTCTTAAGTGCATCATTATACCGTTTTATCGCCTGATCATACTGTCCAATAGATTCATATAAAACACCTGCGTAACAACCGTATTCAATTACATCCTCTTTTTCTTTTTCTAACGTTCTTAAAAATGCTATGCCTCGTTGCACAAAAGCTGTGTCTTTTATTCGATTTACATACTCATCCAACACGCTCGCTATATTAGCGTATACGCTTCGTATACCGTTCTCTAATTTAGAAAGTGCAAGTTTTAACTCTTTTTCATCCTCACCTAATGCCATTTCAGCATCCCATAACACCATACCAGCATTCATAAGGAAATCTTGATTGTCTTCAAATTGCTTATTAATACTGACAATATAGTTTTTTGCATCCTTATATTGTTCCTTTGCCATATAAACTTGAATTAAACCGAAATGAGAATATACATCTTCATTATTTTCTTCTAAAGAACGCTTATATATAGTTTCCGCTTCTTCAAGTTCATCATTTTGAAAATGAAAATCTCCTAAACGAACATATAAAGACGCCTGATCTTCACAATTTTGAATTCCTTGTAATAGAATTTCCTTCGTATTTTTCTCATCATCCAAATCCAATTCATAGATTTCCGAAAGCTTCGTATATAAATAGGCTGCTGTTTTATCTAATTGAATCGCCACTTTAAGTCCTTTTACCGCCAAATACACTTTCCCTAAATACTGAGCACATCTCGCACGTTCATACCATATGTGCGCTTCATATTTATATTCTTTTAATAAATCATTAAAGAATCCATATGCTTCTTCATATCGTTCTAAATCTATTAAAATTAAACCGTGATTTACAAGTGTAAACCTTTCTGGACTACGTTCTATAGCTGTTAGAGAATACTCTAGCCCCTTTTCGGATTGATCCATATACATGTATGATAATGCTAAGAAACTCCACGCAACTGGTTGATCTGCATCCAATTGTAATGATGAACGAAAACTAGCAATCGATTCTGCATAATTATCTTGCTCAAAAGAATAACGTCCATTTATAAAATGATACAACGCTTGATTGCTTTTCTTCTCCACACTTTGAAGCATCTGTCCTGCTTTTTCCATATCCTGCAGACGAATAAAACACTGTGCACTATGCAATTTCACAAAGTCAGAGCTCGGAAACTTTTTCATTAATTTTTCTATACAAAACTGAATAAAATCTTTATCTACTTCAGCATCTAAATGTTTAATCGTATATAACCAAGTGTTTGGATTTTCACTTGTTTCTTTTAAAAATAGTACTAACTTTTCAATTCCCTCTTTATCTTGCTCACCTAAATGATCTGTAAGAGAAAAGATTGTTTTATAATAAGTGTGTTCTTCCTCATTTAAAAATGAAAGTTGTTCCATTCTATCTTTCGGTATAAACGTAATAGCTAAACAATCTGTATAACGATATTTTTCTTGCAACTTATCATATTCCACAAGAATCGGTTCCAAGAAATTCGGATCTTGAATATAAAAAGCTTGCAGTACATCGTCATAACCAGAAAGCACTTGTACATGGGAAGCGTGCTCAATATCTATACTTAATAAAACGGGAATACCTTGATTGAGTAATCTCTTATAATTTTCCTCATTCCCTTGAAAATAACGATATTCGTAACCTTGCTCTTCTATATATGTAACTGTATCTGAAAACTTAGAACCTGTTACATCAAAAATATGTTGTGCAATTTCATCTTGCGTACGTTTTTCTCCCCATACCCCTAACATCATTTCCAAACTTGTCGGAACGCAATAGTTATCCTTTTGTACAACCGGAACTATCGGTAAACGAACCTTTTTTCCATCAGGATTTTTTTCTATATGATGATATAGAGAATTTTTCAAACTCTTTTCACTTTTCAATAGTGCTTGCAAATCGTGAATATTATTCATTTTATAAAATGCTTCTGCACGTAAATGTATAAAATAAGTTGTATATGCATGATGCGGAAGCATATGATTGATTTTATCTATTACCGCTAACATTTCTTCATAGCGCTCTAAATCTAATAAATATTTTACTTTTTCAAAATAGAAATATGGTACTTGAGGGAACTTTGCAATCGCATCATTAATGAGTTGTAACGCTCGCTGCTGTTCACCTTTATATGCATATAATTGCGCCAATAAGTACGTAGCTAACTCTTCACAATCTTTATGCTGCTGACCGGATAAAAGTTGTTCCTCTGCCTTCTCCCACTCACCAGTCTGTATATATAAGTAACCCCATTTATCAAAAACTGCACGCGTACTATGCTTTTCCGCCTTTTGCATATAGGCATAGGCCTCTTCATTTCGCTTCATATCTAGCAAACATCTAACTAACGTAAAGTATGCTTTCGTTAAAACATCCGCATCAGTTTCCTCTTCATTTACCTTTTCCAAAGAATCTTTTAATAATTGTTCAGCATCAAGGATTTTACGCTCATCAATTAATTCATCACAATATAAAGAGAGCGTTCTCATATTTGGGAATTTTTTATAAGTATAACGAATTAAAAAGGAGCTATATTGATGCATCAAACCTTCATCAGCAAGACGAATTAATGTATCAAACTCCTTAGCTGACGAGACGTTAGAAAGCCATTTCTTCACGTATGATAACTTATTCGTTTCTTTTATATGCACAATTTCATTATTTATCTCATGTAATCCATCTAGGAATCTCTTTTCTTTCAAACAAATCTCTAATTGCTTAAAATCTAGCATGCATTCACCTCAAATTATTATTTATACTGCCATTTGCAAGCAGTATTCTAACCTACTTGCTTAGATTTTACACATCATATAGTATGCATTCAACTAAAACCTCATATAATGAACGATATTATTTAATATTATTCAAGTTTATAACTAAATATCTTAAAAACGATACTTTTTCTCGTTATTTTGTTTAATTTGATGAAATAACATATATTATTCGAAGATGGGTTTTATCTTCTTTTTTGAGGCTTCATTCAGTGGATGAAATTATATTAACGATTTGATAAGATATATCGATTTACCGAAAAATCTTGATAATAATGATAACCTTATTAGAAATGTAGCAATTCTCCTTCTCCCTTACTTTTCTAATATGATATTTACTTCTTTATTTCACCAAATGTAATTTTCATATTCGGAGCATATACTAAAGATGCATGTATATGAAACATTTCAAAAAATCGTAGTTCTGCTTCATATTGAGCGAGTGCATCAGCAAATGTTAAGCCCCGACTCATTAAACGGTCTATAAATTGTTGTTTTTCACCTGGATTACTAGCAATCCCCTCTTCTTTTAGAGAATTATATAATCCTTGCTTATCATTTTGATTTAAATTAGAATCTAAATAATTCACTTTATCACTTACTCTACATTCAATATTTTTAACACCTAATTCACTTAAATACATTGGTATTTTCATGCCAATATTGCCATCTCTACCACTTCTGTGTACATCTTCTTCAAATAACTTCTGCAAAACACCTAGCTGGATAATTTCCGATTGAATTAATCCGTCTAGCGTGTATGAGGACATATTAGAAATCCAATGTGGTTCAAAACAAATAACATGTCCGCCCTCCTTAATCGAATTTATCATTTTTTGCAACATTGCTTTGGGTGAATTCATATGTAATAAGAAGGCATGACAGATTGCTATATCATATTTATTTTCCAATTCAATTTCTGTAGCATCTCCTTCAATAAATTCTGATTCATATGGAAGCGAACGAAACAACTCTCTCGCTTCAGCTATTAATGCTTCCCCGCTATCAATACCTATATACTTTGATCCATTTGGAAGTAACGGCAACAAAATTAAACCTAAGTAGCCATACCCACAACCGTAATCAACAATATGTACTGGCTCAGAAATCTTCCAAACTGTATTTACTAAAAAACTTAAATAATCGTCATTGTAATATAAATCTCTCGTATTTTTTAAATATGTTAGTTTACTGTTCCAATCATACTCTTTCAGATCCAACACCTCCTTTTATATACAAAACTAAAGTTCTCCATTCAATAAACGTATTCCTATGTTTCGAATATTTTTAGAGATGTTTAGTTCTAATTATTGCGTTAAATCGTACATGTTATTTACTCTCCACCTATTTGACAAACTAATTTTTTTAAAAAAATAAAAAGGATTACATACCTGAAACGATATATAATCCTTTTCATAAAAAAGAAATACATAGAAGTTTAGATAGTACAATCACAATCTGAGCAATCGGTACAATCTATTACGTCACAATCTAAATTTCTATTTTTTTTGCTTCTTTTTAAATAAAAATATAGTAGCACCATAAATAATACGCAAATAACAAAAGCTATTGTTGCTTCTATATATTTTTCATGAATGATAAAACCAATTCCACTTCCACCTGCTATAAAAATTAGAATTATGTAAATCCAAAACATGTAAGTAGCTACCTCCGTTGATATGTGGTTTAAGATGTAATCCATATAATACTAGATGCAATAAATAGTCCCATACCATTACCGCTTAATAAGCCAGTAGTTACTCTTAGCAAATTTGTGCTGCTTCGCCATTTCCACTTTTGGGTGAATCCATCAATTAATAATGGAATTTGAGCAAAAAAGGATAGCATTAATGAGAGACTAAACGAAGGTGTTATTAAAAAGTAAATTGGAAACATACATAAACCAATAAACATACCTGTGCATCGCGCACATAAAGGCATGTATTTTTGTAGTTTAAGAAAACTCCTTTCCGGTAGTCTATGACAAGGAATATTTAAAATAAAACTTCGAATCAATACGAACCATCCTCTCTACAAATATTTTAATTGATTTCGTAACAAAATTATAGAATTCTTACACTTCGTAGCGTATAACACTTTATAAATAAGAATTTATTTAAGAAAATACAAAAAGACAAATCAGGTTAATGACCGTCTGATTTGCCTTTTTGTTACAAAATTTTTATTTTACATCTCCTCAGGTGCCCCTACCCCAAGTAAACGTAATCCCTCTTTTAATACAACCGTCACAGCGTCAGCTAATGCGAGTCTACTCTCTTTCTCTTCGTTCTCTTCTAATATACGAACATTTCCATAATATTTATTGAACGCTTGTGCTACATCTAATACGTATTTTGAAATAGTAGATGGCTCATTTTTGTTGAAGGCCGCTTCAATTACTTGCGGGAATTTATTAAGTAATTTTACGACACTCCAGCTATAATCATCTTTTAATGCAAACGTACAAGTTTCAAATTCTACACTTTCTTTTCTTAAAATTGAACAAGCACGCGCATGTGTGTACTGTACATATGGTCCTGTTTCTCCTTCAAATTTCAACATATTTTCTAATGAGAATTCGATATTATGCATACGCTCATTTTTTAAATCGTGGAAGATAACCGCTCCAACACCGACTTGTTTTGCCACGTCTTCTTTTTGTTTTAAATTCGGATTTTTCTCTTCAATATTTTGTTCCGCAAGCGCAACAGCTTCTTCTAACACTTCTTCTAATAAAATAATTCTGCCCTTACGTGTCGACATTTTCTTACCATCTTTTAATATGAACCCGAACGGTACATGTTCCATTCCATCAACCCAAGTATAGCCTAGCTTTTTTAATACAGTGAAAAATTGATTAAAATGTAAACTTTGTTCTGGTCCAACTACATAAAGTGCTTTATCAAATCCATATGTGTTTTGGCGATATAAAGCCGCCGTTAAATCACGTGTTGCGTAAATAGTTGCACCATCTGATTTTCTAATTAAGCATGGCGGCATACCTTCTTCTTCTAAATTAACGACTAATGCCCCTTCTGATTCTTCCAGTAAGTCGTACTCTTCTAAAATCCCAATAAAGTCTTCCATTTTATCGTTATAGAAAGCTTCTCCTTGAAAGTTTGTAAATTCCACACCGAGAAGTTCATAAATACGCGAAAATTCTTTTAAAGACTCATGACGGAACCAATTCCAAAGTTCGACTGCTTCTTCATTTCCTTCTTCTAGTTTTTTAAACCATGAGCGTCCTTCTTCTTCTAGTTCTTTGTTCTCTTTTGCTTCTTCATGAAACTGAACATATAACTTAAATAACTCACGAATTGGATCCTCTTTAACAACTTCTTCATCTCCCCATTTTTTATATGCAGTAATTAACTTTCCAAACTGCGTGCCCCAATCGCCAATATAATTGATTCCGACAACTTCATACCCACATTTTTCGGCGATATGTTTCAGCGAATTACCAATCATTGTAGAACGTAAATGCCCCATTGAAAAAGGTTTCGCGATATTAGGAGAGGAATAATCGATAACTACCGTTTTTTCACATCCAAAGTGATTTTGACCGTACTCTTCTTTCTCCGCTAAAATCGTTTTTAATACTTTATCACTTACTGTTTCACGATTAAAAAATACATTTACATAAGGACCAACAGCCTCTACTTTCGTAAAGAACGGATCATTTAATTTCTCCGCCAATTCCTTCGCTATAATAGCTGGTGATTTTTTATATTGCTTCGCTAGTGAAAAGCATGGGAACGCTGCATCTCCGAATTCATCTTGTTTTGGTGTTTCGATTAAATCTAAAATTTGATTTTTTGTTAATTCATTCGTAAAAATATTCGATAAACTTTTCGCAAACTGCGTTTTATAATTCATACTATAACCTCCTTATTTTTTAAAACACAAAAAACTCGTCTCTAAAAAAGAGACGAGTTTTAACCCGTGGTACCACCCTTGTTGTTCATTTCGAACCACTTTCCCGTTTATAACGAGGACAGGGGGCCTCGGCTTACTCTACTATTCGTTCAAGAAGCGTCTCCGAAGTGCGCTTCATCTTTTTCTTCTGCACTAGGCTCACACCATCCCTAGCTCGCTTTCCTTCTGAAAAAGATTACTCTCTTCATCACAGACAGTATATTTAATTATTGCTTATTATACATCTTTTCGAACAATTAGCAAGGGTCAATTACACCAAAGTGAAACTTAGCACTTTTTCTTTTGTATACGTGAAAATTATGTTTTTCAAATCTAGAACTACGAAAATGATCTTTCAGAACGACACGCTTTCTCGCCACACGCTTCGCTTCCGCAATTGTTTCGTCAGTAATATCATGATACAAAGCGAAGTGTTTTAATCCTTTAATTCCATCTGATTCTATGACAGTTTCTTCAAACATTGGATCAAGGTAAACAACGTCATAACTATTATCTTCACATTGTTTTAAAAATGCAAAATGCTCTGTTTGCTTTACATCGATTCTTTGCATTGCTTCATCGATTTCAGAAACGGATGAAGACCATGTTTGCAAGCCTTTTCCCATGATGTAAGACATATATTCGTTTCCTTCAAGCCCTGTTACTTTTCCACTTTCACCAACAACATAACTAGCTATAATACTATCTGATGCCATACCGAGCGTACAATCTAATACTGTCATTCCGCTCTCTAATTTAGCAGCTTGTATAAATGGATCATGTTCTCCGCGCATTAACCTTTTCACACGAAACATCGCTGAGTTTGGATGAAAGAAAAACGACTCTTCCGTACCTTTTGGATAAATGGCTAATCGATTTTTCCCTACGACAAGTACATCTTGTTCATACTGCTCATGCAGTTTATGTACTGGTATGTCATTACGTTTAACGAAAGAAAGATTTAATTCTGCTGCTACCTTGTTTGCATAATCTTTCATTTCTTTATTTGTTCTTCCTGCTGTTGTTACTATCATTTTTTCACCTCTATATAAAGAAAAGAGGGAGATTCACTCTCCCCCTACTTTAGCAATTCTTTTCGAAAGCTTGTTCTAAGTTTGTAATAATTTCGTCCATTGTTGCGCCTTCAATTTCATGACGGTGAATGAAGTGAACAACTTCTTTTCCTTTTAGTAATGCCATAGATGGTGAAGATGGAGGAATTTCTCCGAAGTATTCACGCATTTTTACAGTAGCATCTTTATCTTGACCTGCAAATACAGTTACAAGATGATCAGGTTGTTTTTCAGCACGTACAACCGCTTGACCTGCTGATGGGCGTGCTAAACCAGCTGCACAACCACAAACAGAGTTTACAACTACTAAAGTTGTACCTGATGCATTCTCCATAAATTCTGTTACAGCTTCTTCTGTAGTTAACTCTTCAAATCCAGAACGCACTAACTCTTGGCGCATTGGAATTACCATTTGACGCATGTATTCTTCATATGCATTTGACATCTTGTATCTCTCCTTCAACTTTCATTCCAAATTTATCATATCACGCTCTATTAATAGGTGCAAAAGAAAGATAACGATGATTTCATTTTTTTGTAGGGATTTCACAAACCCCTTCACGACAGTGTCCAACTGGGACAAGTTTTCTATTGTTGGCAATATAATCGTATACTTTACTTCCAAATCCAAGTACGATAGATAGTTTTATAAAAGGTACTGCAAACCAATAAGATGGAACGGCCTTTGCTAATACGTTAATGCTATGAATTCCGTCATACCACTTATTATTTTTTAAAATATACAATCTTTGTTCCATCTTACTTTGTAATTCTTGAGAAAGTTCATACTTCTCAACTACATCTTCATCTCGAAATGAAACAAATTTGATCTTACCCTTTTTATCTAATCTTTTCGTACGTTCTGCAACCGCCGTACACATCGGGCACCAACTATCATAGAAAACAATCATAAACTATTCCCCTTTACGAGACTCCGTCATTTGCTTCCATACTGATCCTTTTGCTTCTTCGCCGCCTTCAATACGTTCTAAAGCTAAACGTGCTTGCATCGCCACTTCAAACTCCGGATCATCTTCTGCTGCTTTTAGTGCCGGAATTGCACTTTCATCACCAAGTTCAAATAAGAACATTGCTGCACGCCAGCGTACTAATTTACTTGAATCTTTCAAAGATTTAATCATAACGAACATCGCTGCTGGATCACCTACGTCTGATAAGCAATCTCCTGCTGTACGACGAACGCTTACTGAACGATCTAATAACGCCTTATATAATAACGGCAATACTCCTTCACCTTTTACCATACCTAAATAAGCTGTTGCTAAACGGCGGATAGATACTTTCTCATCATCTAATGCCATTTTCAATACCATCATATCTTCTTCCGTTGGATCCATTTGTTCTAAAGCTGCAAAACGGTTTTTCCAGTCAGAATCTTTCATCATCTCTTCTGTTACTTTATATGGCTCACGCTTTTGAATCGTTACTTCAACAGCACCTGCTTGATCTAATAATTCTTTAACCGTTTCATTTACCCGTTCTTCTGAATAAGCAGCAATAATTTCTTCTACTACTTCTTTCCCGATTTCTTCAAAATTACCGTAACGTGTACTTTGCTCTACCCACTTACGCTCTTTCACAACGTTAGGTGCAGACATTTGCACTTTCATAATTGATTCTTTAAAACGATCAGGTAAACCAACACGCTCTTCTGAGGTTCCATCTGTTAACTTCACTTGCATCGGAATTGTAAAGAACATTTGAACAAACACTTTCACTTCTCCAAAATGAGAAAGTTGTTGTTCTTCGCTTTCTTCCACTATTTCTTCACCGAAAACAGCACGAACTTGTTGTAATAAAACTTTCCAGTCATACTTCGCATTTCGCTCCACTGCTAAAAAGTCTGCAACATGATACACACCTTTAATGCCTTCAATCTTCAAAATTTCTTGCACTTGCACTGGTGCTTGTTCTTTATTTTCATTTGTATAATTATTACGCGCTCCTGATGGTAATACTTCATTCAAAATAACTTTCATTGTATTTGGACTTGGCGTCGGTTCAATTGCTTTAATCTTCACGTAAAAAACTCTCCTTTATTGCGTGTTCTTAGCTGTATTGTAACATGTTACCCCTTTATACTCCTACTCGGATGCTTAATTTTATTGATTTCTTCCCATCATCATACTTTCTCTTTCCACCTAATTAATCCGAAACTATCATTAAAATTCTAATATTATTGCGATGCACTCTCCCGCCTTCTCTCTAAAAATGTAATATTCTCAATCAGAACTTCAGTTCTATATACTCTCTTTCCTTGTTCATCATCGTAATTACTCGTATGAATACGCCCTGTAATCCCAACAAGTGAGCCTTTCGTACAATATTCTGTTACATTTTCAGCCGACCTTCTCCATACAACACAATTAATAAAATCTACTTGTTGCTCACCTAAACTATTTCGAAAACCTCTATTCACCGCAACACATATTCGTGCATAAGCGACACCTTGTTTTGTGTAGTATAATTCTGGCTCCTTTGTCAATCTACCGATTAATACAACTCGATTCATCATAAGTTATACCACCTCACATATTTTTCTTCATTGTAAAGAAAAATGTTGGAAGGGTAAAAAGCGCAAAATGATATGTTTGTAAGCAAAAATTATTACTTTATATCTTACAAATCAAAAAAAGAAACCCTACATAGTATAAACATGTAAGGTTTCCAAAAATATTATACTTCACTGCAAGATATGTAATATCCTCCCCGGGCCATCTTTATTTCAGCGCGGTACATTACATTTTCTAAGTAGAAAGTAATCGGTTTAACTTTACTCTCAATTTTTAATTGTTCATTACATTTAGCCGCATAGCTTTCAATAGCTGAACGAATAACTTCTGCTGATGGATATGTTAAAGCGTCATCTAGTTCTATGAAAAAACTTTTAGAAAATAGTTTTTTCATAATCCCTTTTTTCTCTTTCATCATATTCCATCCCCCTTCAATTTAAGTCGCCAACATCCATATTTTCAATTTATCTTTAAAAATAAAAAAACCTGCACATTTCATGCAGGATTTTTTATTAGTCATTTTTCGTAAAGTAAGAAACGAAACGAAGAATTTCTAAGTATAACCATACTAGCGTCATCATTAGACCCATTGCACTGTACCACTCCATATATTTTGGAGCTTGGCTACGTGCACCATTTTCGATTAAATCGAAATCTAGTAATAAATTTAATGCAGCAACTACAATAATAACTGCACTAATGATCATACCAATTGTTCCACCTTGGTGAATATATGGAACAGAAACACCGAACATGTTTAATAAGAATACGATTAAATACATAACCATAATTCCCATTGTTGCTGCCATAACACCTGTGCGGAATTTATCAGTTACCTTCACTACGCGTGTTGCATATAAAACTAACATCGCAAATAGAATTGAGATTGTTAGTAATACAGCGTTTAAAACGATAGAATCCTGAAATTTCATTGCATAAACTGCTGAAATACTTCCTAACACTACCCCTTCTACTGCCGCATAAATCGGTGCACCAATTGGTGATATGCGCGGGAAGAAGATAGATGCAAATGCAACGATTGCCGCAATAACTAAAGCACCAATTAATACTGGCATTTTCATCGTACCTTGCGTCATCTGTATGTATGAATAGACAGACGTTGCAAGCAGCAAGATAAGCATGATAAACGTTTTGCCTACTGTTCCGCCAATAGTCATCGCAGAAGTATTTGCTCCCTCTTTACGGAATGCCTCTTTTTTCAACATTGGATTAGATGTTCTCATTTTTTCCCTCCTAAAATAGGTTCTACCAATAGTGTAAAGTTTTTCTCTTTACTTTTCAATATATGCAGCTTGTTTTTATTTTAATCCTTCAACGATGTCGGATAGTTCACTCCATCGTTCCATCGTTTTTTCTAGCTCTTCTTCTATCTTCTGCCCTGCTTCAGATAATTCTTGGGCCTTTGTGAAGTCAGATCCAACATTCGTAAGTTCTTCTCCAATTGATTCAAGTTTCTCTTCTAGTTGTGCAATTGTATCTTCAATTGTTTCCCATTCACGCTGCTCATTGTAAGAAAGTTTACGTTTACGTTGTTGTTTCGGAGCCTCTTCTACTACTTTTTTCTCCTTTTGAACTTCTGCTTTCTCAATGAGTTCTCTCGTTTTTTCCATTTCTAAATACTCTGTATAACTACCTAGGAATTCACGCACTTCGCCTTCGCCAGTAAAGATGAACAATTCATCTACTACTTTATCTAAGAAGTAACGGTCATGCGATACAGTTAAAACGACACCTGGGAAATCTTCTAAATAATCTTCTAGCACTGTTAATGTTTGTGTATCTAAATCATTCGTAGGCTCATCAAGTAATAGTACGTTTGGTTCTCCCATTAAAATACGCAATAAATATAACCGTCTTCTTTCGCCACCAGATAGTTTACCAAGCGTTGTTCCATGTGAATGCGGTAGGAATAAGAAACGTTCTAACATTTGAGATGCGCCAATTACTTTTCCGTCTGTCGTATGAATAACTTCCGCAATTTCTTTAATGTATTCAATCATACGCTGGTTTAAATTCATCTCTTCATTTTCTTGTGTATAATAGGCAACTTTTACAGTTTGTCCTACTTCAATTTCACCACTATCAGGAGAGAATTTTCCTGCAAGCATATTTAATAGTGATGATTTTCCGCTGCCATTTGCTCCGATGATTCCGATACGATCACCAGGCTTCACAATATGATTAAAGTTATGTAATACTGTTTTATCACCAAATTTTTTCGTTACATCTTTTAATTCAAGTACTTTCTTTCCTAAACGACTTCCACTTAGTGCAATATCAACTGATTGCTTCGCTGCCGGTCCTTCTTGTCCCTTAAGCTCATCAAAACGCTGAATACGCGCCTTTTGTTTCGTAGAACGGGCTTTTGCACCACGGCGAATCCAAGCAAGTTCACGACGATATAAATTTTGGCGTTTTGATTCTTGTGCCGATTCTTGCTCTTCACGAAGTGCTTTCGCTTCTAAAAATGTACTGTAGTTTCCTTCGTAGCTATACAGTTTACCGTTATCTAATTCAAAAATACGGTTTGTCACACGATCTAAGAAATAACGATCATGGGTTACAAGTAATACCGCACCTGTATATCTTGCTAAATATTCTTCTAACCATTCAACTGTCTCATGGTCAAGGTGGTTCGTAGGCTCATCCAAAATTAATAAATCAGGTGTTTCAATAAAACATTGCGCCATTGCAATACGCTTTTTTTGTCCACCAGATAGGTTTCCAACAGTTGCTGTAAAATCAGTAATTCCTAATTTCGTTAATAACGATTTTGCATTCGCATTTGCTTCCCATGCACTCATCGCATCCATACGTTGCTGCACTGCAAATAATTGTTCCTGTACTTTTTCATTACTTGGATCTTTTTCGATATTTAATAACGATTGTTCATAATCACGAAGAAGACGAATTAAAGGTGTATCACCATGGAACACTTGCTCTAATACTGTTAGTTTTTCATCAAACTCTGGTTGCTGTGATAAATAACTAATTGTATATCCGCGTGAATGCGTCATATCACCTGTATCAGGAGTTTCTAATCCTGCAATAATTTTTAATAACGTTGATTTACCAGTACCGTTTACACCGATAATTCCGACACGTTGTCCTTCTGTAATACTACATGATAATCCATCAAATAACGGTTTTTCTCCGTATGATTTCGATAAGTTCTCCACAGTTAACATTTTCATATTTGTGCATTCCACTCTTTCATAAATTGTTCAATAAACTGTTCCATATAACGATGACGAACTTCAGCCTCTTGTTTTGCTGCGTTCGTGTTCATTAAATCTTTTAGTTTTAAAAGTTTTTCATAAAAATGATTTAAAGATGGATCATTATTTTTTCTGTATTCATCTTTCGTCATCACTTCTCGAGGCGGAACATTGGGATCATACATTAATCTCCGATACGATAAACTTAACTAAATCTATACAATTCAATCAAATTTATACAAATTAGTGCTTCAAAGTGTTCTCGCAACCCCGAAGGGACGAGGGGTATAACACTCCACACGAGGCAGTATCGTTACCTCCTATTATCAAGCATTTATTTTACCCATCTTGATAAATTTATCGAAGCATTCAAATCTCTATCGTGATGGCTATTGCACCCAACACAGTTCCATTCACGAATCTTTAAACTCCACTGTCCTTCTGATTGAACTGAATGGTCGTATTTAACTCCGCAACTTGAGCAAATCTTGCTTGAAGCGAACCATTTATCAGCTTTTACATATGCAATGCCGTACTTCTCGCACTTGTATGACAAACATTGAAAGAAGAAGTTTAATTTTTGAAATGA
This sequence comes from Bacillus sp. FSL P2-0099, assembly GCF_038007445.1. NCBI lineage: Bacteria > Bacillati > Bacillota > Bacilli > Caryophanales > Bacillaceae > Bacillus > Bacillus sp. FSL P2-0099. The sequence continues at coordinate 2,103,442 of NZ_JBBOXE010000001.1, read as the reverse complement.
AAATGCTTTCGATAGTTTTTTGTTTTTTAACAGGTTTGAGATATGTAAGTCTTCCACAACAATCCTCATTGGTTTGGTTTTCACCAATTTAGCTGTCGCTTGATGGATATGGTTATTTCGGATATTCGTAATTTTCCTAGACAACCGAAGGTGTTCGGTTTTTGCTTTTTCATATCCGGCAGATTGACATTTCACACCTTTTTTAAATCTCCTAGACATATCTCTTTGCGCTGACTTTTTCCTTTTCAAAAGTTTTTTAACCTTAGCATCTTTGTTTATATTTCGTTCTTTCGTACCATTAGAAGCTACAAACAACTCTTTTAAACCAACGTCCACACCAATCGACTCATTGGTTAGTTCTGGTGGTTCGAATTCTTCTTTGAACCCTACACTAATCCACCAGTGACGACCATCAAATGTAACTCTTGGATTTGATGGTTTTTTGTTTCTTGGTAGTTGTTGGCTTGTTTTCACTTCTCCAATAGACTGAATATCAACTACTTTCTTTCCTATAATCAGTCTTTCATAATTGGCATAAAATCCTTGGATTAAATCTTTTTTGGTTTTATAAGAAGTGTGATAGCCATTTTTGTAATTTTTGAACGAATTTTTTCGCGCCTTGTCAAAATCTTTTGAAGCCTGTTTTGGAACTTGTGCGTTGATGTCATTTAACAACTCATATCGCTTTCGCTTCTTGATCTTTGTAAATCGTTTCTGTAAAGCTAACTGTGAAACAGATTTTCCAAATAGCTTATAGTATCTATCACTCATTCTTTTACAATAGTTATAAGCGAATCTTGAAGCTCCAGCATGGTTTCTAAGCACTTTTATCTTGTTCAGGCGTTGGAATCAGTCTGACTTTCTTCGCCAATATCATCAGAAGTCAACTCCTTGATTATCTGTTTGGTCTTTTTAGAGCGCTTGCCTTGAAGTTTACAACTAAATACTGTAATGATCTGAACAAGGTCTTCTACGACCTCCTGTTCTTCTGTCTTAGTAGTATTGTCAATTACTTCAATCGCTGTTCCGTGTAGTTGACAGATCTTTTCAACCAACTCATAACTGAACCTCACAAGTCTATCTTTGTGCATGACAACAACTTTTTCAACCTCATTATTCTCAATGCGTTCAATTAACTTGTTAAAGCCTTTTTTCTTATAGTTGATTCCAGAACCAATATCTTCGATAATTTCAAATTGATAACCTCGCGCGATAAGATATTGCTTCATTCTATCGACTTGTCTTCCTAGGTCGTTTTTTTGACTCGAAGAACTGACTCTACAATAGCCAATTACTGTGCGATTATTTGGGCGCTCCCCTTTTAGATAATGAAAGATTTGTTCTTCTGAATAGTAGCGTGTCCCACCAGCAGTCACCTTTTCAGGTACTAATTCACCGCTTTTGTGCATTCTCCTAAGACTACTAGGATGCAAACCTGTTAATTCCGATACTTGACTAACTCGTAAAAATTTCATTATTATTCTCACCTCATTGAATCCACAATAGTACATACATTCGATAGATTCAATGAAGTTCGATAGATTTAATTAGATTTATCTTGTTCAACTAAGGGCGCAATTCCTTAGCCAGTTCTCTTATGAACTTCTCATGTTTTCACATGAGCGCAGACTATATGTTTATCTATTTAGAGATAGAGGATTTTTCCACCACCATAGGCTTGTGATGTACTCTCGTCAGTTATACGAGATAGTCGTTGAACGTTCATCTTATCAATTTTGACTTAGATGATTCGAGGCGGAAGACCCATTGTTCTAGTGTTTAGGATTTAACCTTGCACGATCTGATTGATTTTTTCTGCTTTCGCGACATTCGCGCTCGCTATTTCTAGCCACGCTGTAGTTCAATCAGCTTTAGGGATTGCCCGCAGTTAACCCTCACTACTAGCCAATCACTTGACTAGCAGGGCTTACTGATATATTTAAATTAACTTTAGTTATAATTGTTAAATAAATCGTAACAGTTAATTACCCTTTCGCTCCTCCGTATGCAAACGTTCGAGCTATTCCAATTGCGCCAAGAGCATCTAAACGATCCGCATCTTGAACAATTCTCCCTTCAAGTGACTCAACTATGCCACCATGACCGCCCTTATAAGACATATTGGCGATGATATGAAGAACATGCTTACTTTCATCTTCTTCAACACGTAACTCTTCTAACCAATCAGAAACTTTTTTCATTCCTGCTTCTTCACTCTCATTTAACTTCTCATCTGCTACATCGTGAAGTAATGCTGCCATTTCAATTATAAAACGATTTCCCCCTTCTTGCTCGGATAAAGAAATCGCCAATTTATGTACGCGTTCAATATGATACCAATCATGCCCACTCGCATCTTTTTCTAAAATATGCTTTACGAAAGTTATTGTTTTTTGTATTTTTTCTTGTTTTATCATTTTATCTTCACCCAGTTACTTATTGTAACACGCCCGCATTTTTTCATCACATATTTTCTTGTCCGCCCATACACTAGGTGGTAGGCATCATTATGAAGGAGGAATAAAAATGTTCTATAATAACCAACCACCTTACCCACAACAACCTCTTTATCCTCAACATCAGGAACAAAGATATGCTGAACAATATGAGGAGCAAGAGACACAACATCAAGAGCCACAATACGAACAAAATCCATACGCTACACCACAAAATCAAGAACAACAAAATCCATATGACACACGTCCAAATTATGAATATCCTCAAAATCCATATGCATCACCACAAAATCAAGAACAACAATATCAGCAAAATCCATATACAGCACCGCAAAATCAAGAACAACAATATCAACAAAATCCATATACAGCACCGCAAAATCAAGAACAACAATATCAGCGAAATCCATATACAGCACCGCAAAATCAAGAACAACAATATCCATATCCAACTCAGCCACAACAACCGCAATACCAACAACAAATGTATCAACCACACCATGACGCACGTGTTTCACCACCTGCACCACCAACAATTGATCCGACACAACCACAAATCTTACCTCCTGGACCAACACTCGATATTACACAGCCTCAAATTTTACCACCTGGACCTATTACAGAACCTACGCAACAACAAATCCAACAAGTTGTCGGCACACAGTTTTTACCTTTAAAGAAACCTGTACTTGATTTCGTAAAACCTTGGGTAGATTACGGTTTAAATGAAGCGAAACATACATCACACAAACATGCTTTAACAGAAGTTGCTGCGATTATGTTCTTAGTTGGTAAAGGATTTAATCCGACGATTGCACATTATATTGTGGAATCTTGGGAGAAGAATGAGCAGTTTTAATCTTATTCATTTTGTGTTAAATAAACCTATAAAAGTGTCACAAATGCCTGTTATACAAGCATTTGTGACACTTTTTCATTTGTTATATTATATTGGGAATTTCATACTTTTTCACGTGGTTTTATATTATTTGTGAGCAAAATGTGAGCAAATAATAGCCTTTTAATTAAACTGTATTAGATCGATTTTTATTTTAAAAACAATTCATTTAACATACATTTCTACAATAAATCTTGTATTACAATCACCTTGATAAATAGTTATTACCGTTCCCATTGTTGAACTTGTGTGCGGAAAATATACCTCCGTTTTATATAGTTTCATTCCGTTTCACACGTCATTTTAAATGTACGTTTATTTGATAACGTTGTTCTGTGATATCACTACTTGTTATTAATTCCTGGCTGTTTTTATTAAAGCTAAAATTCGAGTAAAACGTGTGATTTTGTCTAACCATATTTTAGACAAAATGGACGGTACAGGTTGACACCAACAAGGTAACAACAATGGAGATACATTTTTCATTCTCTTCTATTATATAAAAAGTATGACGAAAAATTTATTATCAATAAAAATAAAAAAGATTCCTATAACTAGGTCTCTTTTTTATTCTACAAAGAATTCTTTTACTTCATAATCCCTATGAGTAGATAACTTAACAGAAAAACCCTTATTTTTATCATTAGAGATGTATCCATCAACAAAAACCTTTAAACCTCCCATTTCACCTGAAAATTCAGCATTTGTTATAGTAACATCAACATTTTTTTCTTTCTTAAAATATTCAATTGTAGCCTTTTTAGCTTTATCTTTAATTTCTTGTTGTTCTTGAGACGACATCGCCCATACGGGATTCACTGCATCTATGAATTTTATAACTGTACAAGAGACCATACCAATAAGAATAATTCCAATAATTGTTATAAATTCCAGTTATTTTTATCATATTCCCTCTTCCTTTATTATTTACTTACATTAACAAATAAATAAAATTAAGGAAAGAAGACATGGATTTACTTCGTCATGAAATTTTCGAATCAAGATTTGAAGGTATTTTTAAAACAGATTACAAAACAGCACATAATGCAACCGTAAAATCAGATCGCCCTTGGGAAATACCTGAAATTGATAGAGAACAAAACAATAAAGGAGATAAATTATGGAAATTCATATTACGATGAATAAAGAATTTGAAGACGAGGAAATAGTTGTATATCAATTTTATCCCTCAGAATATCCAGATAAAGTTGGAAAAATGTATTTTCATAAAAAAGATCAAATGTTTCATGAAATAGATCAAGTTCCGGTAAAATCAACTGCAACAAGTGAACATTACTTTTATTGTGCATGTAGCAGAATAATGCAATGTATCAAGAGTGGTGGAGAATTTTTGGAAGAAATGACATACGGAGTATAGCAAAACAAACGAGTATATAAAAAAGCCAGCTCAAATAAAGAACCCGTTTCTTTTTCATACTGTTACTAGGTTAATAGACGTAAACATAAACTTCATTTACAGTAACATCTATACCCTGCCAAAAAGGGGTATAATTGAACGTTACAAATCAGCTGTAACAGTTTTAGAAACTAAAGAACTTTCTTCACTATCTAGATTAGAGTTCAAGATTTTTGGTGGAGTTAGAGCATATCTCGACTCTTGCAGTGATTATAATAATCCTATATTAGGTGAAATGTATAAGGTAGAACAATCTCTTCAGAATATATTAAACAATAATAAATAATATTAGAACGTCCTCGAAAAAGGTTCAAAATATGTAGGAGGACAAACTGATAGAACCTTAAAGGTGTGAAAAATTTTGAGTAATATGAATAAGAGCCGAATCGAAATTCTAAAAATAAAAGTAAAAAGAAACGCTAGTAGAAAAGAACTTTTAGACGAACTTTCTAATATTGTTACGATTTCTATGGACTCATTTATGGGTGCAGAATCTAATGATTTATTTTGTAAAGAATTATTTAATACGCTAGAACAAAATTCAAACATTAAAATTTTTGGTAGCACTGATTATGAAGAAAATGGAGGACTATCAATAGCACTGTTAAAAGAAACAGCTAAAACTATTAAATTTCCAGTTAATCAAGGGAGACTCTTTTTCTCTAAGGGTGGTAAATTTGAAGCAGTTAAGCTGAACATTGCTGAAGTATTTGATAATTTAGAGGAGTTATCAACCATATCAAGATTTCTAACTGGGTATGCGGATTTTGTATTAGTTGGTGATGATTTAGAATTTGGCGTATGTATTGAGAGAACGGAATATCATTATGAATTCAGTATGTGGGGATTAACGAAAATCTAAATTATGAAAACAATCAAAACCACCTTTTTGATAGGTGTTTTTGTCTACTATTTCACATATACATAGGCTACATTTATCTCTACATTAGAATTAGATATTTACATTTTTTTCTTTTTATCTCATAATTTTAATTGGGAAAAGGGAGGAAAGAAATGGTTCAAATCAAAGTGACACCTGAAATGCTAGAAGAAGTTGCTAATCGTGCAAGTAATACCAGAATCGCATTAGAATCTATACATAATAATTTATGTAATGAAATTGATCATTTGTGTTTTCAATGGATTGGTGCCTCTAATCAACAATTCATTCACATGTTCAATGATGCGAGACCAAAAGCTTTTACATCTATCAATTCACTTATACAAGTGGAAGAAGATTTGAAACGAATTGCCGAAAAATTCCGCAATACAGATAATCAAGATGTTACAATGGAAAAAGGTGCAATGTGTGGACCACTATCATCAGAAAAAGAGGGTTTTGATGGTAAAAAACTAGCTAGGGATATAGCGGGTGAAATAAGTGGTGAATATGATGTTCGTCGCGTTTTGGATGGTATTGATCCATCTACTGGCGAAAAACTTTCGGGGTGGGAACGTGCTGGGTCAGGTGTCATGGCTGTAGCCGGCCTTACACCCTTTGGAAAGATAGCTAAAGTAGGAAAAGGAGTTAAAATGACTGCTAAGGCTACTGAGGCTGCAAATACAGCTAAAAAAGTACCTGTTGGGAAAGCCAGCGGGACTAAGTCAATTATTTCATCCGAAATGGAAGAGAAAATTCTTTTGGGACAGAGAAAAAATCCTAATAAAAATGAAATTATTGGAGGACATTCATCAAATATTAAAAATAGTCATCCTAATTATGCTACAGAGACGATTAAGGTCAATCCAAATGGTACGAAAGATATCAAATATACGACTCAATTCCCTGATGGGAAATTGGCTAAAATAAAAAATAGTACAATATTTCCAAATAGTTGGAGTGATACAAAGATTTTAGATAGTATAACTGATATAGGTAACTCTTCCCCGTTAGGTATTAGAGGAAGAGATGGAGCAACTTTTCATAGGGAAATTATTGACGGCGTAGAAATTGATGTAATAAAAATAGGTGACAATGTGGTTAGTGGATATCCAACAGGTCAAATTAATGCACCATTACCAGGTGGATTTACCAAATAGAGGAGGAACATAAATGTATGAAAAAGTAGATGCAGTATTATCTGAAAATAGCTCAGATAACTACTTCTATGATGATGAATTTATGTATGTACAAGAGTTGATAAGTGAATTTACTGAAAATGATTGGGATAAATTGCTTCAAAATCTAAAGGACAGAGATGATAAATATAAAATTAGATTAGTATATTGTATAGATGAAGATACTGGGATGAATGGATTCAATTTATTACTAGATTTACTCAATGCGAATGATGAATTAGCTGAATATGTAATAGACTCTTTGCGTTCTTTTAACAATGAAGAATATAAAAAAATAATCGCTTCCAACAAGCAAATAATGGATAAAGCAGAGAGTCTACTGAAAAAATCGAGTCTGCCAGTTAAGAGAATTTTAGAAGCATTTTTACAACAAAATACACAGTCTTAGTATTTATATCTTTAGAAACAGAATTGTTTAAACTAAATAAAAACGAACTCTATTATTCGATTGGCGTCAAATAATAGAGGATTGACTAGTAAGTGTATCACCTGAGATTCCAGGAAGAGTATGGCGTGAAGCTGAAGCGTCTGAAATAGAGCCTTCACATGAATTGGTTTACTTCTTATGTAATAATGCTTTAGAAGTATTTAATTCTCGTTCTATAGAAAGTGCGAAGTGTGAATGTGGTGAATGTATGGATGCATATAAAATGGTTGATACAATGCCGTTTGATAAGTTTGAAGAGTTGGTTGAGGACAGTATTGTTGTTATTGAATTATATTTATGTCCTTCTTGTAAAAAGTGGAAGCTTAATTTTGTTGGTAGAAAAATTCTATATGGGTGAAATCATGTTAAAAAAGCTGAATTAGGAAATTACCTAGTTCAGTTTTTTATTTTAAGGACCATTACAAAAAAGCTGATGTTCCTCGAATTCGTATTCATGACTTACGGCATACACATGCAACTCTCATGCTTCAAGCCGGAGAGCACCCAAAAATCGTTCAGGATCGCTTAGGGCACTCTTCTATTCAAATGACTTTAGATAAATATAGCCATATCACACAAAACATGCAGCAACAAGCCGCAGAAAATTTTGAGAATGTAATAAAACCCTATGAAAATATCAAATAAAAACCAAAAAATTCGAATGTGAGCAAAATGTGAGCATTAATAAAAAACAGAGCCTATAAACCTTGATATGATAAGGTTTATAGGCCTACATCGTTGAATCTTGGGAGAAGAATGAGCAGTTTTAGAATTGTTTATTTATTAATATATTAAAACTAAGAAAGTGCCACAAACGCCTGTTTCACAAGCATTTTCGGCACTTTCATTTGTTATATTATATTCTATCTCAAAAGGAAATTTCATATTTTTTCACGTGTTTTTATATTATTTGTGAGCAAATAATATCCTTAAGTAAATTTTAAATACTATAATTTAAAAAGTCTGACTCAAAATGAACTACTCCCAAACTACTAAACTAGCCCTAACAATTAGAGAGTAGCTCAATAAAGAAGCGGCATTTTCAATTACTCCATAATATACATAGATAGGCTTCCCTTTTATAGTATGATGTACTTCATTTTTCTCTGCTTTATATATTTACATTTTTTTCTTCTTGCCTCATAATTTTAATCGGGAGATTGAGGAAGAAAATGGTTCAAATAAAAATTACGCCTGAAGAACTAGAACAAGTTGCAAAGCGGGCTAATGATACAAAGCATGCGCTAGAATCCATACATAATAATTTATGCAATCAAATTAACTACATGTGTTTCCAATGGACTGGTGCATCGAATCAAAATTTCGTTCAAATGTTTAACAATGCAAGACCATCTGCATTCACAGCTATTAATGCACTTTTGCATGTTGAAGAAGAATTAAAGAGAATTGCTGAGAAATTCCGCGTTACAGATAGTCAAGATGTAACGACTCAAAAAAGTACTACACATAGTAAAGCACCTGAAAAATCTATCCTTGAAAAAGTTTGGGATGGTATAGTAGATGGTGCGGGAGATGCTGTTGGAGATACAATTGACGGTATAAAAGCACTAGGAGACTGGGAAACTTGGAAAGGCATGGGCTATACTGTCACCCATTTAAATGAAGCTTTGCCTGCTATGTGGGATGCATTATCAGATTCTTTTAATAAAGATGTTATAAATGGTGATGCAGAAACCCGCGCAAGATGGGGATCATATGCTTTAACACAAATTGGATTAGGATTCATTGGAGATAAAGGTGTCAGCAAAGCCGCTAAACTAGCTCAAGGTGCTAAATTCTCTCAAGGTATATCAAAAGCTGGACAATTATTTAATAAAGGCGATAACTTGGCTTTTGCAGGTGGTAGTAATGGTATCAAATCTGGATTTGACAGTGCTTTATTTAGACAAGCTGAGGCGGAACTATCAAGCTATCAGTTTGCTAAAGGTGAAAATACTACTACTGTGAAACCTGGTGATAGCAGTTCACTTGCCCCTGGAGGAGGCTTAGCTACACATGAGGCTAGAGGTGGACATTTACTAGAAAGACATGTAGGAAAAACGGATGAAGAACTATTGCAAAGATTAGAAAGTGATACTAGAATAACAGGTGCATCCACCTTTACAGATAGAGCGACAGCCGAAAATATAGCTAACAATGTTTTAAATAACCCTAGAAACCAAGAACTTATTCAAAACTGGTTAAATAATTCACGTAATAATCGGCCCTTAGCCTTACCCTATAGTGGTAATGAAATAATTGGTAGAGGAATTCAAAGAGGTTCTACGACAATTGAGGAAATGACCAATGCTAAAATTATTTTAAAGAAAGATGCAAACGGAAAATTTATTTTAACTGGCTATCCAAATTAATAAATAGGAGAATAAATATGTTATTAAAACACAATCCAGAAGATGAAATTTATCAATTCCTAGCAGGAAACTTTCATCAAGATTCTTTCTATGAAGAGGTAATTCAAGAACTAATAGAAGAGGAAAACAAAGAATATATACAAGATGCTATTATTTTCTTAACTAAATTTATTCAAAGTGATTACAGTAACGAAGAAAAAAATAGATATATAAAAGAAGCTGCAGATGGAATATATTTTGAGGGATTAAAAGTAACACCTTTAGAATGGTTAGAACAAACCGTTGATTTATTAAAAAAAAGATAAAAAATGCAATGCTACCCAAAAGCCGTCTCTACTAAAGGAAACGGCTTTTATCTTACTTCACAAACATATAGACTTCATTTACTGTTACGTTGTATATTTTCCTTTCCATATGGGGCTACCGTATAACAAATATACATTCAATAGTTAGTAAGGTGATAATGACAAATTGTTCAAAGTTATTTGTTATTATCACCCATTAATTTTAAACTTTAATCCTTCATCTACTATGTTCTTCTAATACAGAAATAGAATCTAAAAAAGGAAATCGAAATAACTACCTTTTTTATTTTATAAGTTGTAAAGCTTTCATGTAAGGTAAAACCTGGTGATAGCAGTTCACTTACCCCTGGAGGAGGCCTAGCTGCACATGAGGCTAGAGGTGGACATTTACTAGAAAGACATGTAGGAAAAACGGATGAAGAACTATTGCAAAGATTAGAAAGTAATTCTACAATAACAGGTGCGTCCACCTTTTCCGATAGAGCTACGGCTGAAAAAATAGCAAATGAAGTTTTAAGCAACCCGCAAAATACGGAAAAAATAAACAGATGGTTAAATAACCCTAACAGCAGGCCAACCTTACCGTTAAGGTACCAAAGTACAGATATTACTGGTAGGCATGTTGCTAGAGGATCAGAAATTATCTCAGAAGTAACAAATGCAAAAATTGTTTTAAAAAAAGACAGAGATGGTAGTTTTATTATTACAGGATATCCAGAAAGATAGATGAGAGTTTACATGAAAGATAAATACACACAATATGAAGAATTAGGTGATTTTTTAGCAGGAACTTTCCATCAAGATATTGAATCACTCGAATTCGCCATAAACGAATTTATCACTGAAGTTACTAATATATGTTTAGAGAATACGATTGAAGACATTACATCATTCCTACAAAGTGGTTTAACTGTTCATGAAAAAGAAGAGTTCATTAAATATAATGCCGAAATTTATTTTCCTGCTTTAAACCTTACCCCTATAGAATGGCTAGAGCAAATAGTTGACCTCTTAAAAAGAGCATTAAAAAATAAATAGTAAGAACGATTTTCGACCGCCCTTTACAGGTGGTCTTTTACTTTTTTCTACTTCATATATACAAAAGCTTCATTTGTCGTAACATAGTATATTTCCCCCTTTTCTATTGTGTACTTTATATTGTAGCGGATCGTTTACATTTACTTTTTATCCCTTATGGCGATAATTTTAATGACCAATAAATAACCTAGCGACTACTTACAATATCCTCAAACAGGAAATGGATTTGTAATGTCCGAAAACGGACGGATTATTCCAGAATATGAATCTTAGAACCAAAAGACGGAGCGAAAATCTACACGATAATTAATGGTGAAGAAAAATTAGTAGGAGTATATCGCGAAAAATACCAGCATTTTATTCCAGCAATAACAAAATAATTTTGTTTTTAAATGTTTATTTTCTAATCGTAGCTGTTCCAATTCATTTAGCTATTTTGGCCCTTTTCCATAAGAATATTGTTTTCCTAAAGGTTGTTGAAAACGATAAGTTTGACCTGTACGATACCATTTCATCCATGTCTTAATTTGGGAAACATTTTTAATTTCGAGTATCTCCATAATGGTACGATTTGAATAACCATCCTTTTTCATCTCAATCACTTTCCACTTTATTTCTTCTGGATAATGAACTCTTGTCTTCAAACGAAAAACACCTCCATTGAATTTGCATACTTAGTATGCGAATTCAGGAGGTGTTTTTCTCATGTACCACTATTCGGGTTCACTTCAAAAGTGAAAGTGGTCTTTTTATTGCTTTATCTAGCGACCTTTTCAAATCCCCTTATATTAATGCTCGCTATTAAGACCTTCTCCTTCTAGGACCTACAATTAATTTGATTGCTGTTCTTTCTTGATTATCGATAGTAACCTCTTGAAATGCTGGAACAAGAACCAAGTCAATGCCACTTGGAGCTACAAAACCTCTTGCAATCGCAATTGCTTTAATCGCTTGATTTAAAGAACCAGCTCCAATCACTTGGATTTCTACTTTGCCACTTGCTCTTAGTACGCCCGCTATTGCACCTGCCACTGAATTCGGACTTGATTTTGAGGATACCTTTAATATATTTTCCATGTAAGTTGCTCCCTCTATTATTTAATCTCTCTTTTCTTACTGTTTGAAATATAACTAACGTATCTTTAACTACTATTCGAAATAAATACAAACAATTCTGTATAATTACATTCATTCGATATTTTTTGCCTTCTTCCTGCACAACTACATAAATAAAAAGCGACGACTAAGTTAAAAACTTAATCATCGCTTTATCCATTTCTCTGTTTCACTAAAATGCTGTCCTTTAAATACTTCTCTTCTTTACTTTGGCGATATACTATCTTAAAGTTTAAATACTTCAACATTTTAAAACCTTGGATAGAGTTATCTGCTAAATATTCATCCTTTTTCTTCTCCAAAATTCATTACATAGAATATTCTAACTCCATTTTTTTGAAAACTATATCTCCTCATTAGAGCACTTTATATTATGCCAGCTTTTTATCCCAAATCTATTACCTTATATATGGACAAGTATACACGCCAATTGCTTTTCGATTGCATAAACTACTATGTGTTATACATTTATTAATAATAGGAGGTAATATATTGGGTTCATACTATCATTCTTCAAGTTCATATAAAAGATCTTCATGCCACTCTTCTTCTAGTTCATATAAAAAATGTTCGTGCCATCAATCTTCCAGTTCGTATAAAAAATGTTCATGCGACCATTCACATAAATCATCTAAGCCTGCTTACGGCACTTTTTGGCAAACTGAGTTTATAACTGTTCCTTTTGGCGGTTCTTTTCCGTTTAATCACGTTGGCCCTTTGGCAGGGGGAGTTTCCTTATTAAATCCGACTACTATACAATTTAGTAAAGCTGGTGATTATAGAATTTCTTTCATTTCAAGTATTAACACTACGTTAAATCCTGTATTTCCCCATATTCCAGTCATAACTATATTTTTAAATAATAATCCACTTGCTAATAGTCAAGGTGATTTCGCTTTTCAAATGAATACTTCATCAAATAACGAATGCCTTCAACTAGTTGGCGAAACTATTGTTACGGTGCCTGCTAATTCAACTCTTCAACTTAGAAATAATAGTGGTTTTAATCATCAAAGTATTGTAACTTGTGATAATGGTATAAATTCAGTTGAATTAACAGTTACAAAACTAAGTTAATACTATTCCCTCACATTCAGATGCTATTTCAGCATCTTTTTTTATTGAATAATGCTCTTTTGATTCCTATAATCAAACATAAATTCCATTGTACGTTTCGGTTAATCTAATAAACATGAAAAAAGTACCGAACTCTTCTACTACAAAAGTTCGGTACTTTTTATATTAAAAACTTCTCATTCTTTCTTACTTCTCCACATAAACCGACTTAACAATTGTACGATTATACGGTTGTCCTTCTTTATTCGTCCCTTTTATATCCATCGTAACGTTATATACTCCTGGTTGCTTTATGTCCTTCAAAGCACCAGTAAACGTGTTGTTATTACCCTTTTGTAATTCATTGTATTCAGAGACTAGTTTCCCTTCTTTATTAACTACTCTTACTGTTATAGAAAGATCCCCTTTCATTTCAGGTGCCACAGGTGATTTTTTCAGTTTATACTCAGATTTATTCACTTTAATTTTTGTAGGCATTTGGAGAACAAATGGTGCACCACTCTTATAATCGCTTACAATCAAAAATGCATCTTTCGACTGCTTCGCCATCATTTTAACTTTCCATTCTCCTACATCCATTTTATCAAATTTAAATGTTCTAATTGTCGCACCATCAAAGAAAGATTCACCTTCACCAGTAGTAATAACGCTATCCTTATTTGTATACATTTTTCCATTTGGAGACATCATTTGTACTTCTACATCAGAAGACGCTGTTAAGATAGAAACTATTCCTTCAGCTTTTTTATCAACCGTAACAGTTTGCTCTATCCACTGATTTTGTGGCAAATCTCCTCCTAATATGTTTTGATTTGAAGTTGTATTTAATTGTTCTATATTTTCATTTGAACTAGTGCTGGATGCTACTAAAGCTGGTACGGCTACATTTGCTGTACGTAAATATGGTTCAATTCGAGAGAAAACAGCAGATCCTTTTCGTATATTATCATGATCAAATCTGGAATCTGTAAATAAATGCGTTCCATACGGTAACTTAGCACTCCACTCATTTACTAGTCCATCATTTGAACCGTATGATGACAAATAGAACCCGCCCATAGATAGCGCAGAAAATACTGGTCCCCAGCTAGTCCCAGTAGCCGTATAGTAACGGTTTAATTTAGCTGCTGGATTATTATCAATCGTTGAACGAAATTTTGCCATTTCGCCCATTTGTAATGAGTACGTACCATCATCTTTTTGACCTAATATAGAAGCCAGCCATCCTGCCCACCAACTATATGATAAATCCGCTAAGTTTGATCCATGGTGTGGCGTCGCAAGCGTTACAACATTTCCGACAAATCGATTTGCGCCATATCCTACTAATGCAGCCTGTGTATCGATACCGCCTTTACTATGTGCTACAATATTAACTTTTTTACCGAAGTGATTATATATTTCTTCTAATTTTTGTGCTAACAATTTTCCGTTGTCCCACTGACTAGCTGACCCTTTCCCAGCAGCATCATATAATTGGATAAATACTGTTTGATATCCTGCTTTTAAAGCATAGTCATACATATCATTGATATCGTGATACACTGTATTTCCATACCAACTATCAGCATTCCCGTTCCTTCCTTGTACAAAAAGAATTGGAGGCTTATTCTCATCGTAATTAGCAGGTTTTTGACCTAAAAACCATTCTCCAGGTGTAAATACTTCTTTATCTGGAAATCCCGTTTTAATTTCTTTTACTTCCTCCGCCTCTACCTTCGTACTAACAACCATCGGAGTCATAATAAAAAATGCGAGAAGTAATAACATACACCTTTTCAAAATCCTCATTAACATTCCCCCTTTTTTGAAAGGAAGCACTATTTTTACTCTAGTTATTTTTGCAGGTGAAATAAATAGTAACTGTCCTTTCTTATGAAACGTTATTCTCTCAACATGTATTCATTCCTTTTCCTACTAAGCTCATTAAAAATTTCTCAACATATTTCTAGCTAAAAAAGCTGCGTATAAAAGGTCTATTTCATAACCTTTTATACGCAGCTTCTTTCTTATAAATCAATGATATACTCATCATCATATTTATCGTATTGGAGCCCTGATCCTATTTTGGATTCCGTAACTTGATCTCTTAAAAACGGTGCAGCTTCCATTTTGCTAGTTGCAATTTCAATTCCATATTTTTTCGTTAAATGGGCTAATTCTATTAAAAACCACTCTCTTCGCAATGTAACTGGAATATCAAATGTTCTTCTTTTCATATATAATAGCACCTCTTTAATTTCATAACTTAATGAACATCATTACATGCACGTGTGAAAACTACCTTTCATCACTAACATCCAATGAAACATTATAGTATATGCATGTCCATTTTAAACGTGCTATTACAAAACAACATTTCAGTTTACATAATCATATTATGTAAGAGTAGAAGAGAAAGGAATATCCCTTCTCTTCTACTCTAGAAATTTAAATTAAGAACATCTTGGTACACCTAAAGCTAAGAATAAACCTGCTACTCCCGCAGTAATCGGTACTTTTAACGTAATAACATCGTCTACTTTCGTTACTAAAAAGAAAGCATTACCTTCTTGTAATATACAAGTTACCAATAATTGAAATTCCATTTAACCCCCCCTCCTTTCAATCGATATATTATACTTTATGAATTCTCTTTAAAAATGTAATAAGGAATATATCTATTTTTTCCTTATATATAAAATAAATGTTTATAAGTCTATTAAAAATACTAATTTTCTAAATTTATATAAATCGTGTAATATCCAATAAGTTCCTATATAATCAATAGTGAAAATCTTACAAATGGAGGTATGAAAATGGCGATTTTGAGTAATATTGGTGCAGCTTTATTTTTTATTGCTTTTATTCTTTTAATACTATGTATCATTTCATTCTTTAAGAAAAATGGAAAAGCAAAACAATATGGTCGTCCTACTGTTATTCTTTTTATGATTTCAATTCTCTTAATAGGAATGGGCACTACAAAATCTGAACACCCATTCATCGATTTTTTTGCTACTTTAAGTTTAATTTTATTTATTTTTTTCCTTGTTCTAGCAATCTTATCCGTAATTAAAAAGACAGGTGTAGCAAAAAAACAATTTATTATCACTGCTATTTTATTTGTCATTTTTGTTGCATTATCAAGTATTTCAGCTCCTTCTTCTGAAAAGACGACAGCAACAAATAAACAAGTCGCTTCTAATAATGCAGAGAAAAAAGATGATAAAAAGAAAGAAGCGGACGAGAAAACTCAAAAGCAAGAAGATGAGAAGCGTCTAGCCGATGAACAAGCTCGTAAGCAAGAGGATGAAAAACACCAAGCCGAAGAGCAAGCTCGTAAGCAAGAGGATGAAAAACGTCTAGCTGATGAACAAGCTCGCAAACAACAAGAAGAGCAAAAACGTCTAGCTGATGAACAAGCTCGTAAACAACAAGAAGAGCAAAAACGCCAAGCTGATGAACAAGCTCGTAAACAACAAGAAGAGCAAAAACGCCAAGCTGATGAACAAACTCGTAAGCAACAAGAAGAGCAAAAACGCCAAGCTGATGAACAAGCTCGTAAACAACAAGAGGAACAGAAAAAGGCACAGCAACCTCAAACACAACCTGCTTCCGGAAATACTAGTAATGCATATTACAAAAACTGTGATGCAGTTAGAGCTGCTGGGAAAGCTCCGTTATATAAAGATCAACCAGGGTATAGCCGTAAACTAGACAAAGATGGCGATGGAGTCGCATGTGAAAAATAGCAATGAAAAAGAAGCTTCTAGTAAGCTTCTTTTTACTATTACGTATAGAATCTTATTACTCTTCCATTCTTGTAAGCCCTATATCAATTCAAATTGGCATCTTATTTTTTTATACTTGTAACAATTAATCATTAACTGGGTCAATACTCCAATTAATGATTTTAATATGTTTCACCTCCACTTTCCCTTTGACAAGAACATGTGAAATTAGGTGAAACATCCCAAATCTTCTACCCTTTTCGTATTCATCTCTGTAATATTCTTTTGTGCAGGTATTTAATTGCTTTAATTCTCTATATTCATTAAAGTTGATGAGTTCTATTTCACATTCTTTTAATTCTCTATTTGGTCCATCCCAAAATTATGCTTTGAGTACTTGTATATTGCCATACACTGACCATTCAGTGCGCTAATAGGAATTTTATAAAACAGTTTATTTGTATTAATGTTTATTCCTATTTCCAACAATACTTTATAAATCTCATAAGGGTGCAGTGGTAAAAAATGCACAACATCATTCCATAAACATTCTAGTTTTGGTATTTTACGTGTTAATAAGTTCTCCCTTTGAGTATGATCTTTATATTTTTGTATATACTCACCATATAAAATTGGATATACCCTTTTCAATTCATTTAATGGGATTAAATATTCTCCTTTTAGTTCTTCTGGTACCATATGATAAACATATTCCATAAAAACCTCCTATAAAGTGAAACTTTAATCCGTGGGGGTTTTGTTCATCCTCCACGGATTATTAGTTGAACCAATCGGACGTTTACGGACAGTTGATCTCTCACCTAACTCCTTTGCTCCAACTGAATTTTGAGGTGGGAGTTTTACTGTCCGTTAACGCGGGATAAAAGATATACTTCCTACCCAAAAGCATCTTAGATTGATAGAAAATAAATTTGTAACTTATCTATACCTTAATAATGCCCTATGGATAATTTCCTGCTCAAAAAATTCTTCGTCATCAATTCTATTATTTCCTCTATTAAATATCACTCCTATTATTCTCAAATCAGACACATAATAAGTGATTTCAATCACCACATTGTTTTTCATTTATCGCTATTCTTAATTTAGATATTACATTTAAACTTTATGGAGGCATTCATATGAAACATACATTTACTGAAACTTCAATTGTTGGTGAGATTGTTACACAATTTCCGAAAGCTAGTGATCTTTTTAAATCGTATAGAATAGATTTTTGTTGTGGTGGTAATAAGCCACTTATTGATGCAATTCATGAAAGAAATTTATCAGCTTCTGAAGTAATTACAGAGTTAAATACGCTTTATCATAATACGAAACGATTAAATGAATCTGAAATTGATTGGAAAAATGCTTCTTATCGCGAATTGATTGATTATGTAATTAATAAGCATCATCGTTATTTAAATGAAGAGTTACCGCAGTTAAGTCCATATGTGACGAAAGTATTACGCGTTCATGGAGCAAATCAGCCTCATTTAGCTCAAATTCATAAGCTGTTTCATGAACTTAAAATGGAATTAGAACAGCATTTAATTAAAGAAGAAACAGAAGATTTTCCATTAATTTTAGAATTTGAACACAATCCAACTGATGAAAACTATGCTAAGTTACGTAAAGTAGTAGATGAACTAGAAAATGAGCACAATCATGCCGGAAATATTATAAAAGAACTTCGTAAAGTGACAAATGACTTTACTCCTCCAGAAGGAGCTTGCGGCACTTATCGACTTGTTTATCAACGTCTTGAAGCGCTAGAGTCTGATTTATTTGAGCATATTCATTTAGAAAATAATATTTTATTTCCACGTGCCATTACGAGAGCATAAATCAAGTGCAGGACATGAGTGTAAATACTTATGTCCTGCTTTTTCATTTTGCGAAAAATATCCACGCCCCCCTCACACAAATCCGAATTTTAACAATTTGTGAATCATTATATAAGTGTGATAAATATCACATCTCCCGCTTTTTTGATTTTCTATAATAGAAATATAATCCTTTGTTCAATATTTCACATAAAAAGGGGAAACGAAAATGAAAAAACGTTTAGTTATGATCGGAAATGGTATGGCTGGCATACGTTGTATGGAAGAAATATTAAAACATGATAGTAATTTATATGAGATTACTATTTTCGGAGATGAACCACATCCGAACTACAACCGTATTATGCTCTCTCATGTATTACAAGGAAAAACAAATATGCAAGATATCATTATGAATCAATACAGTTGGTATGAAGAAAATGAAATAACTTTGTATACAAATGAAAGAGTTCAAAGTATTAACCGAAAAGAAAAAATTATTATTACAGAAAAGAATCGTACTATTACATACGACAAACTCATTATCGCAACAGGTTCTAGTGCTTTTATTTTACCAGTTGAAGGTTCCACCCTTCCTGGTGTAACAGGATTTCGAACAATTGAAGATACACAATTTATGATGGATACCGCTAAAGAAAAGAAAAAGGCCGTTGTCATTGGTGGTGGATTACTCGGTTTAGAAGCCGCAAGAGGTCTTATTGACTTAGGAATGGACGTACATGTTGTTCATTTAATGCCTAGCTTAATGGAGCAACAACTAGATACGAAAGCATCTTCCCTATTGCGTGAAGATTTAGAAGCGCAAGGCATGAAGTTTCTAATGGAAAAGAAAACTGTAAAGATTCTTGGTACAGACCATGTTGAGGGCATTCAATTTGAAGATGGTGAAGTTGTAGATTGTAATTTAATCGTAATGGCTGTCGGAATACGCCCAAATACTCAAATAGCAAAAGATGCTAGTTTACTTGTAAATCGCGGCATTGTAGTCAATGACTATATGCTAACGAATGATGAATCCATTTATGCAGTTGGAGAATGTGCAGAACATGACGGTATCGCATATGGACTTGTTGCCCCTCTTTATGAACAAGGCGCAATATTAGCAAAACATATAACGAATTTACAAACTAATGGATATACGGGCAGCATCGTCGGTACACAGTTAAAAGTTGCAGGTTGTGATTTATTCTCTGCTGGTCAAATTTATGAAGATGATCAAACGAAAGCAATTTCAATCTTTGATGAATGTAAACGTTCCTATAAAAAAGTATTAATTCGTGACAATAAAGTCGTCGGTATCGTTTTATATGGTGATGCAACTGATGGTACACGCCTCTTTAGCATGTTAAAGAAAGAAGAAGATATACAAGAATATACAGCCGCTTCCCTTCTTCACAAAGCTGGTGAAGAAAGTGAACTTGACGTTGCTACAATGAGTGCGGATGACACAATTTGTGGATGTAATGGCGTTACGAAAGGTACAATCGTTCATGCCATTTTAGAACAAGAGTTAACTACTTTTGAAGAAGTTAAAGGATGCACGAAAGCCGCAGGGTCTTGTGGTAAATGTCGTCCGCTTGTGGAACAAGTTCTAGCTCATACACTCGGAGATGCTTTTGATGCTTCTGCGCAGTCTGCTGGTATGTGCGGATGTACAACTTTATCACGTGACGAAGTCGTAGCCGCCATTCACGAGAAAGGTTTAAAATCGCCAAAAGAAGTACGAAATGTACTCGGTTTTGCACATGAAGACGGCTGTTCGAAATGTCGTCCTGCTTTAAATTACTATTTACGTATGGCGATTCCGGAAGAATATGTAGATGATAAATCATCCCGTTACGTTAATGAAAGAATGAATGGTAACATCCAGCACGATGGTACATTCTCTGTTATTCCACGTATGTACGGAGGCGTTACAACCGCAGATGATTTAATGAAAATTGCTGAAGTCGCAAAAAAATATGACGTTCCTCTTGTGAAAATTACAGGTGCGAGCCGAATCGGCTTATATGGTGTTAAGAAACAAGATTTACCTAACGTATGGGCTGACTTAAATATGACTTCTGGATATGCGTACTCAAAATCGCTTCGTAGTGTAAAATCATGTGTTGGTTCTCGCTTCTGTCGTTTCGGTACGAAAGATTCATTAGGACTTGGTATGCTCCTTGAACAGTCATTAGAAATGGTAGATACACCTCATAAAATGAAAATGGGTGTAACAGGTTGTCCACGTAACTGTGCGGAAGTACTTACGAAAGATTTCGGCGTTGTGTGTGTTGAAAATGGATTCCAACTGTATATCGGTGGAAATGGTGGTACGGAAGTACGCGAGGCTGATTTTGTAATGATCGTCCCTACTGAAGACGATGTCCTTCGCATCGCTACAGCTTACATGCAATATTATCGTGAAACTGGTATTTACGGGGAGCGTACTGCCTATTGGACAGAACGATTAGGCTTCGATCACATAAAAGAAATACTACAAGATACAAGTATGGTCACGATGTTAAATGATCGTTTCCAAACAGCTCGTAGCACATATACAGAAGCTTGGGGACAAGCACTAGAAACGAAGTCTTTAAAAGCGATGTATGAAGTAGAAACTGTGAAATAAGGAGCTGTGATCTATATGATACAAACGAAAGAAAAAATAAAAGTTATGCGTGCAGAAGATCTTCCTATTCAAATCGGTAAAGAGGTACAAATGAAAGGTATGTCTATCGCCCTATTCCGCCTTTCAAATGGCGATATTCGAGCTGTAGAAAATCGTTGTCCTCATAAAAACGGACCATTAGCCGAAGGAATTGTATCTGGTGAATTCGTTTTTTGTCCACTACATGATTGGAAAATTTCATTACTAACAGGTGAAGTTCAAAAACCTGATGACGGCTGTATCCAAACGTACGAAGTAGAAGTTATTGATGGTGACATTTATATAAACATGTAATTTACGAAAGGAAGCCTCCTCTGGCTTCCTTTTAAATAAAAAATGATGAGGTGCGATTATGAACGGATATGTATATTTAGTTGGTGCAGGACCAGGGGATGAAGGGCTTATTACAAAAAAAGCGATAGATTGCTTAAAGCGTGCAGATATTGTCTTATATGACCGCTTATTGAACCCTAACTTTCTTAGCTATACAAAGCCAACTTGTGAACTTATTTATTGCGGTAAAATGCCAAAGAATCATACTATGCGTCAAGAAATGATTAACGCCCACCTCCTTCAATTTGCACAAGAAGGAAAAATCGTTGTCCGCTTAAAGGGCGGAGATCCATCTATTTTTGGCCGTGTTGGTGAAGAAGCAGAAACTTTAGCAGCAGCGGACATTCCATATGAAATTGTACCAGGTATTACATCTAGCATCGCCGCTAGTAGCTATGCAGGTATCCCCCTCACCCACCGTGACTATAGTAATAGCGTTACTTTACTAACTGGGCATGCAAAAGGTCCTTTAACCGATCATGGAAAATATAATTCATCCCACAATAGCGATACAATTGCCTACTACATGGGTATAAAAAACTTACCTACAATTTGTGAAAATTTACTACAAGCAGGAAAACAAGAAAATACACCCGTAGCAGTCATTGAGTGGGGTACAACTGGAAAGCAACGCGTTGTCACAGGAACACTTTCAACCATTGTTCCTATCGTCAAAAACGAAAATTTTTCTAACCCTTCTATGACAATTGTTGGTGATGTCGTTTCCTTACGGGATCAAATCGCTTGGAAAGAACGTAAACCATTGCATGGTAAAAAAGTTTTATTTGCATCCGCAACAAATAAAACCAGTTTCATGAAGCAAAAGTTACAAGAATGCGGTGCAGAAACATATCAAATTCCAACTTTCAAAAGGGAAGAATACACATTAACATCTGAACAAATCAATGAAATTTTTAACGTTGATCGCCTTGTATTTTGTTCAGATGAAAGTGTAGAAATCTTGATGCGATCATGTAGTAAACACCAGAAAGATATTCGTTCCTTACAGGCGAAACTGCAGTATATGAACGTTGCCACTCAAGAAAAACTTATGCAATATGGGCTACTAAGTAAACAAGCAGAGTTCTCTTCCGATACAACTGTTTATTTAGGCAGAAATATTAATCGAATTGGTTTTATTCAAGAAAAAATTGGTGCTGGGTCTTATATGATGACTCATGAGTATACAATTGATCATCGCTTCAATGAAATTCATTCTCGTATGCTTTCTGAATTCTCATGGGATAGCATTGTATTTGAAGGACGTGCTTCAATTGATACATTTTTATCAGAAATAAAACGACTTGGCTTTATCGATATTCTTACTCTTCCCTTCTCGTATACCGACATTCCAACGTTACACTATGCGAATAAAGTTGGTTTTCATAATGTAGATGAACAATTACAAGACATGATTATGAAGAAAGATTTGGTGGTACGATGAAAGGAATTGTATACGTTGGACACGGTAGTCGCCTGCGAGAAGGTAATGAACAATTCATTCACTTTATTCAATCTGTTATGAAAGAACGTAACGAAAGGAGTCAAAAAATAGCTTTTCTAGAACTAACGACACCTACCATTTCGGATGCAGTTACAGAAGCAATACTAGAGGGTGCAACTGAAATAATGATTGTACCTGTTTTATTATTTGCAGCAGCTCACTATAAACGTGATATTCCTTTTGAAATAGAGCAACTACAAAAGAAATATCCTCAAATAACATTTTCAGTTGTACCACCTTTTAGTACGCATCCACATATGGTTGAACTTGTAGTGAAAAGAATACGTGAAACTATGCCAAAGCAAGATAGTAGCGTTTTACTCGTAGGACGAGGCAGTAGTGATCCACAGCCGATACATGAGTTACAACAAATCGGAGCAGCGGTCGAACGAAAACTCGGTATGCCAGTATCGTCCTCCTTTTTAACGAAAGGAACGCCCTCTTTTACTGCTGAGCTCAAGGCTATAACATCGACTGCGTCCCATGTATATGTCATGCCGTACCTTCTCTTTACCGGATTGTTGCTTCAAAAAATTAAGTTGCATACAAAAAAATATGATCACGTTACGACTTGTAATTGTCTTCAATTTGATACATATATGAAGTCGGCATTATTAGAACGAATGGAGGAATGTGTGTATGTATAATATGTATCCTCTTATGTTTAATTTAGATAAAAAAATTGTTGTTATAGTTGGTGGTGGTAAAATCGCATATCGGAAAGCGTCTGGATTAAAAAATACAGGCGCTTTTGTCACCGTTATCAGCCCAGAGATTTGCGAGGAAATGAAGGAACTTCCTTATATTACTTGGAAGCAAAAAACTTTTAGTAATGATGATATTAAAGATGCTCATCTTATTTATGCATCTACAAATCAACATGATGTCAATATGATGGTCAAACAGGCCTCCCATGATTTCCAATGGGTTAACGTTGTAAGTGATGGCACAGAATCATCCTTTCACACACCTGGTGTCATCCGAAATGATGAATATATTGTAACTATTTCAACTTCCGGTAAGGATCCATCGTTTACAAAGCGTTTGAAGCAGGAACTAGCATCTATATTTCCTAAACTTATAAAAAAGCTTTCTCGTACTCACAAATAATAATCTATTTCTTAGCTAAAATAGTAATTACCTTTGGACAAACGTTTTTTAGAAGCGTTTGTTCTTTTTGTTTTGGTTCCTTTTTTGAATTAAGCCGCTTGATTATCAGACATGGTACAATTGTAAACGACACCCAATATATCAAAGACTGTTTTCTTCTCATATCGATGGGATTTCCGTCCATCATTTACCGCCTCAATTCTATCCGTTTTTGCACGTATATTCAAAACAAAATATATGACAAATAAATAACGACAGTTACTGTAATAATGCTGAAAAGTGTTGAAAATAAAACGATTTGTGCATGTAGTTCAGGCTCTATTTGATACTCCATAGCAATAGTTGCTGTATTTCTTGAAGTAGGAAAAGAACCTGCAATAAATAATGATTGTGCAACAATACCATCAATGTTTAGTAGGTATATCATGGCAAGTGCTAATAATGGTCCCATCAATAATCTTCCAATTAAAGCCCATGTTATGACTCGATGGAAAAAATTAAGCTTAATGTTGGATAATTGCGCTCCTAGCAATATGAGTGCTATTGCAACAAAACTATTCGCAAGCTGATTAAGAGGTAGAAAGATAGAATTAGGTATTTGAATTGTAAAAGATTGAAAGAGAACCCCTAATATGAGTGCATGAAATATAGGCAGTCTTAGAAATGATTGAATAATACTTCCGATTGTTTTTGTTGCTGATAGTAAGTTATATATCCCATATGAATAAGTTAAAAGATTCTGGAAAATCACAATAAAAATCTGAATGGAAACCCCCACTGGATTGTGACTGAAAATCAATTGACTTACTGGTAATCCATAATTACCGGAATTCATTAACGAAATGCTATTTTTTAGAGCTGCACTTTCTCCTTTTTCTAACTTTAATGTTTTTGAAATGAAATGACTTACTATCATCACACTCAGACTGTAAAGTATTAAATAGTATATTATCTGGAGCAACAAACCTGTTTCTATACTAATATCATATATATTCACAAATACAGCCGCTGGCATCAAGCAATAAGTAATAAGTGTAGATAGCTGCTTTAAGTTAAATTGGAACTTTCTTTGTAAGATTGCACCAATTAGAATCAATATTAATATTGGTAATATCACGTCTAATATAATAAAAACAAACATTTAATACCCCATTCTAAATACATTATAGTTGGATTAAACTCTTTACTAAATATGGATACAGTTAATTCAAATGTAGCCCCTGACGCTACCCAAAATACCATTTGAAAGCATTCGTATACAGGATTTTATCGGTAGCTTGTTCATCAAATAGCTGTTGAATCAATTTGATATCTCCATACTCAAAAGGTCTTTTTGCTCTTGTAGATGGTAAATCTGTTCCAAACATAAGTGCATCTGGGTTAACTTCATAAATCGACTTTAAGGCATTCTCAACATCTAATTCGACACGACCAAAACCAGTAGCTTTCACATGTACCCCTTTATCAACTAGTTTTAATAAATATGGTAAACCTTCTTCTGATAACCCTAAATGGTCAATTGATATAGCTGGTAATTTTTCTATAGTGGATGCAATTCCGGGCAACTCTTTTGCATCCATATAAAGCTCACTATGCCATCCTACTAAATCATGAACCCTTCTAGCAAAGTAATCCAGCTTCGATAAATCTTCTGAACCACCTCTTTTAATATTAAAGCGTAATGCTTTTACCCCATTTTCATTTAAATTTAGTATTTCTTCATCCGTCACTGTAAAAGGTAATTGTGTTACGCCACAAAATGTTGAACCCAACTGTTTTAGTGCCTTTAATAAATATTCTTGATCAAACCATTGGAAAGAACCAGATACGATCGCTCCACCAATTACATTCAAATTAGGAGTTTCATTCTGATAATCTTCTACAACAAAGTTGGGTGGAAAATACCCTTGGTTCTCAATAATCGGAAAATTAAAATCAATAATATGAAAATGTGCATCAAAAATTCTCATTTCATTTCCCTCCCCTCTCTTTTCTTTAACATATCAAATATGACTCATAAAGAAAATTATGGATTATTTATACAAATTCATAATTTTATCTTATCGACCTAAACTTTATTCTTTATTTTAGGTGTACTTTTTCACAATATCCATTAGCCTTACGAAAAAATCTGGCCCTAAAAAATATGAAGTTTTTTCTTGTCATAAATACCTTCATATATTTTTAAAATTTATAAATATTTATATATATTTATAAATAGTTTTTAGAAAATGACGACTATTTATCGATTCGTTAGCGATCAATAGTCATCGTTTAATTCAAAAGTTATTATTTTCGTTCTCGATATATTCCGAATGTTTTATGAGGATTTTTCGTTTGTTCATTTCAGTCTTATAACAATCGTACTGTTGCTTTTACTTTGGAAACTTTCAATAGACAAAAAACGGAGTTCTCGATTGTGGAATTAGATTTAAGTTCATACATTTATCTCTTAATATCTTTATCTGTAGGCAAAACAATTGCAGCTATTATATAAAGTAACACCGTAAATCCACTAGTAAAAACGGCTGATAATGCAGTGACTATGCGAAGGATACTTACATCAATTCCATACTTATCGCTTAAGCCACCTAATACACCTGATACTTGTTTATCTTGAGTGGACTTATATAATTTTTTCATCTAAACACCCCGATCCAATTAAGTATTTGTATGCTAAAAATTAGTTCTATCTTCGGAAGAGATTTAAACTTTCTTTAACTAACCCTTTAATTGAATAACATCTGATATCTATATTTTAACATAAAATTCCATAAAACTTCTGTTTTTCATTTTTAAACCACATTATTTTAGAATACAAGTGTTTGTTAAGTTAGCAATAAAAAACATATCGAAGCCTATTACTAAAAGAACCCTCCTAGATTACTTTAGGAGGGTTCTTTTTCTTTATTAATGATTCTTTAACATCACTAACAGCTTCTCTTGGCTATACATCCATACTGTAATGATTAAACAAGCAAGAGCGACTTCTGATAACGCCATAAATCCAATTGCATAATGACCTGTTAGTTGGAATAGTAACGTTAAAATTAATGGTGGGAAGAACCCTCCTAATCCACCTAAAGCTGACACAACCCCATTTACAATCCCTGCTTGCTCAGAGAAGTACATTGGAACAAGCTTAAAGATTGTACCATTTCCAATACCTGCACAGAATGCGACTAGTAAGCAACCAAACGTATACACGTTCATACTAGGCATGAATGATAAAACAATACCAGATAGTGTTAAGCCGATAAATACGAAGATTAATATTTTAAATGGATTAAATTTATCACCGAGCCAACCACCAATCGGGCGCATCATTGTTGCTAATACGATGAATCCAGCTGTCCGCATGCCTGCATCTACTTTCTCTAATCCGAAGTGAGACACTAAAAAGTTTGGTAAATATACTGTAAATGCAACAAATGATCCAAATGTTAAAAAGTAAAAGATACATAGAAACCAAAGTTTTTCATTTTTATATACACCTTTTATTTGTTCCATTAATGGTGTATTCACCTTTTTTTCCTTACGATCGCCTAATAAAAAGTTCATAAGTGCAAATGCTGCAAGTAAAACTAAATAACACTGTACTGTTGTTCTCCAGCCAACTGATGTCGCAATTACAGGTGCTAAAAATGAAGTAATTGCTGTTCCAGCGTTACCCACACCGTAAATACCATTTACAAAACCGTGACTCTCTTTCGGGAAGTATTTCGGTAGAGAAGTTACTCCTACAGAGAATACAGCACCACCAATCCCTACAAATAATCCACCAATAATTAAATCCATCATAGAATTGGCAATACTAATGTAAAAGACAGGGAATAATAAAAGTATAAAACTAATAAAGAACAATTTTCTTGCTCCGTAACGATTTGTCCAATAACCAATTGGAATGCGAAGAATAGAACCTAAAATAACCGGTACTGCTGTGACCATAGAAATTTGTCCCGCAGTTAATGGAATATCCGCTTTAATATATGGCATTAATGATGATAAGATAACCCATACCATAAAACCGATAACTAGATTAGAAGTTTGTAAACTTAATTGAAAATTAGGACTTTTCATCCTGTTCCCTCCTATGTATGCATAGTTATATTCATTCTCTCCAGCCTAATCACGTCCTAACATGATTAGGCTGAAAAGAATCAACCACCACTTACTGGCGGAATCATTGCTACTACATCGCCAGTTTGAATGATGTCACCTTCATTTGCATACTCTTCATTTATGGCGACCATAACCTCGTTTGAAATTGCTACGTTATATTCCTTAACCAGAAATTCCTTTAGTTCAGTAACCGTAATATTTTCACAATCTATGTGCAAGGCAGGTTTGCTTGCTTCTTCTTGCAAATGTGCAAATAATAGCACTTCAATCATGTTCTCATCTCCTTTTCAGGCTCGCCATTTACATATGCTACTTTCTCTGACTGATCACCTATCCATAACTCACCATCTTCCCAAAACTCTTTCTTCCAAATCGGAACAATTTGTTTTATACGCTCCATAATATATTCGTTCGCCTCATAGGCTGCTTTCCGGTGTGGTGTTGAAACGGCGACAACAACAGCAAAATCAGAAATTTCCAATGTACCAATGCGATGTGTAATTGCTACATATGTCCCAGGCCACTTCTCTTCTACTTCATTACCAATTTTCTCAAGCTGTTTTTCCGCCATTGTTTTATATGCTACATACTCTAAATATAGCGTACGACGTCCTTTCGTAAATTCTCTGACGGTACCAATGAAAGTAGTAACCGCACCACACTCACACCGAATTACTTTGTTTGTAACTTCTTCAATTGAAATAGGTGTATCAATTACTTCATAATACGTATGTGTCATTTTGCACCTCTTACCTTTGTATAAGTTAGCAATCTATTTTTCTATTACTTATATGATCGAAGTGGTTCTTTCCACGGCCACTCACTTCCTATGTTCGATTCCAATAATAATACCGAAACAATTATTCCTGCTTCAAATCCTCTCGTTCCTCCCGGCAGGACGATAAATGCATTCGCCTCTGCAAGTGAAGAAATTGCACTAGATTTATCTAAACCAACTGGTGTAGCTTGCAATTTTCCATCTACACT
Organism: Bacillus sp. FSL P2-0099; assembly: GCF_038007445.1. Taxonomy (NCBI): domain Bacteria; kingdom Bacillati; phylum Bacillota; class Bacilli; order Caryophanales; family Bacillaceae; genus Bacillus; species Bacillus sp. FSL P2-0099. Next base: position 2,073,985 of record NZ_JBBOXE010000001.1, on the reverse strand, counting down.
TTCCACTTTCCCTCGTACAAAACGAGTAAATGGGTTTGCTTTCGGAAAATCTTTCTGTAAAATAGCTTCTGCACGATATGCGTGCGGATCTTTCCTATGCAAATACGTTCCAATGACTGGCCGAACATATAATTCACATCCGACATAACAAGCTGAAGGATTACCAGATAGACCGAATAATAGTTTTCCTTCTAGCTCAGCTACAGTAGTCACGCTTCCTGGTCGCATCGCTATTTTATTGAAAAGTACATTAGCTTGTAATCTCTCATAAATAGCAGGTAAATAATCGTAGTCTCCTACTGAAACGCCACCAGTTGTAATTAAAATATCGACTTCTTTCATCGCTTTTTTTACAGTGTTATAACACGTCTCTAAATCATCAACGAACTGTCCATAATACCGTACAATTCCGCCCGCTCGCTCAATTTGAGCAGCAATCATATAGGAATTACTATTTCGAATCTTCCCCGGTTTAAGCTGTTCATGTACTTCTAAAAGTTCACTTCCTGTCGCTACAATTCCAATAACCGGCTGTTTTACAACATGTACGGAACTATAACCAAACGTAGCAAGAAGCGCCGCTACTCCAGGGTTAATAGAAGTCCCTTTTTTCACAAGTATGGCATTCTGTTTTACATCTTCTCCTTTAAAAGAAATGTTATCACCAGCAGCGAAAGAGCGTTTTAATTTCATATAAGTCTTTTCTTTTTCTTCAAATCCTTCCGTTAGCTCTAACATAACAACCGCATTACATCCTGCTGGAATTGCAGCTCCTGTCATAATACGTACAGCTTGAAATGCTTTCGCCTCTTCTCTAAAAACAGAACCTGCCCCGATCTCACCAATCACTTCAAACTGAATCGGGTTACTGCTATTTGCTTCTTTTGTATCTTCCGCGCGAATCGCAAACCCGTCGTACGGAGAGCGATCGAAATGCGGGACATCATGATCTACAATAACATCTTCTCCAAGCATTCTACCGTAGCTGTCTATAAGAGAAACCTTTTCTATTTCACCTTGATGAGCATACTCCATTATGCGTGCAACTGCTTCTGCTACTGGAATTGGTTTACGTTTTTCTAGCATTCTTTTTTCACCTCGTTTTGATAAGGATAAACTCTCTTTCTGTTCATCCTATATATTTTGCGTATAATCGTTTTGCCATTTTCACATCATTTGTCCCATGAATAAATGCCCTACCGTCTGTAAATAAAACAAAACGATATTCATCTACTAGAAACGATAGTAAATATGGAGTTTTTTTGACACTCACGCTTTTTTGTAAGCGATTTCGAACTTCTTCTAAATTAAGAACTCGCTTTATCCCTGGACGGATTTGAACTGTATTCCGCCCGCATAGCACTTCAGTTTTCATCTGTGATCCAAATGTTAAATTTGGGTAAGTGCGTACATTCCCACAAGATGGACATGTACTTTTCTTCTGCCTATTTACTTTTAATGAGAGATATTGATTGTTCCAAATATCAAATGATAACATCGTTCCCCTTAGCGCCTGAAAATCATTCACCAATATTTTCATCGCTTCTGTCACTTGGTGAGCAACGACCATTTGTACAGCCGGCTGAATGATTCCTGCTGTATCACATGTTGCACCGCCCATAGGATGATCCATTAGGCAGCGAAAGCATGGTGTTTCCCCCGGAAGAATTGTATACGTTACACCGTAACTTCCAATGCATCCACCGTATATCCAAGGTATATTTTCTTTTTGCGAAATGTCATTTATAAGTAGGCGCGTATCGAAATTGTCAGTCGCATCTAATATAAGATCCACTTCTTTTGTTAACTCTTCTATTTCTTGCATTGTGACATCCGTTACAATTGGTACAATTTCTACTTCAGAATTAATCTTTCTTAAATGTTCTGCCGCTGCAATTGCTTTTGGTTTACACTGCTGTGCATCTTCTTCTGTATATAACTGTTGCCGCTGTAAATTACTCCATTCGACGTAGTCACGGTCAGCAATTGTCAATTTCCCAATCCCCATCCTAACGAGCGCTTCCGCATTTGCAGCTCCTAGTGCACCCGCACCGATTAGGAGCACATGTTTTTTTCTTATTTTTCTTTGTCCCATTTCACCAATTCCAGAAAACAATACTTGCCTTGAATATCGCTCTTGCATAGGGAATCCTCCTTTCGCTATCCACCAATATAAGACATTTCAACTTTTGGACGTTTATTTGTACTTTCATCCGTTCTTTCATCCGAATACCGATCTGTTCTGCACTCCCATGTATGTTGGAGAATTTTTAATAATGAAGCATCAGAAATATTTTCTCGAAGAAGCGTTCGCAAATCAGTTCCTTTCGTTCCAAATAAGCACGTAAAAAACTTACCGTCTGCCGAAATACGAGCTCTCGTACAAGAGGAACAAAAAGATTCAGAAACAGAAGTAATAAATCCAACTTCTGCATCGCTCCCTACATATCGATACAATTTCGCAACTTCTCCAAAGTAACGAGGTTTAACAGGCTCAATCGGATATACACGATTAATTTTCTCTATTAATTGTTCCTTCGTAATAACTTGTTCAAAGTTCCATCCGTTCGTACTGCCCACATCCATAAATTCGATAAAACGAAGCTGAATTTCTTGTTCTTTAAAATAACGAGCCATTAGAAGAATTTGACTATCATTCATCCCTTTTTTTACGACCATATTTACTTTTACTTCTAATCCAGCTGCTTTTGCTGCTTCAATTCCTTTCAATACAGGTTTTGTACTTACATTTCGTCCATTAATTTTTCGGAAGACATGATCTTCTATCGCATCTAAACTAATGTTTACACGTTTTAATCCCGCTTCTTTTAATGACCTTGCCTGTTTTGCTAAATGAATACCGTTTGTTGTGAGTCCAATATCCTTTAAGCCTTCTAGCTTTGTAAGCCTTGCAATTAACTTCGGTAAATCTTTACGCAATAAAGGTTCACCGCCAGTAAGTCTAATTTTATTAACACCCATACTTATAAATAATCTCGCTAACCTTTCTATTTCATCGAACGTTAATAAAAACTCTTCCTGTAAAAAAGCATAATCAGGTCCGAACACTTCAGCTGGCATACAGTACGTGCACCTAAAATTACAACGGTCAATAACTGAAATACGTAAATCTTGAAGTGGCCGCTCTAAAGAATCTTTCATCTTCTCGTGCATCTATATCCCTTCTTTTCTACTGCAATCATTAGTAAGCTTTCAATTTTTTTTATTTGCCTTCATTATAAAAAAGAAGCTACATATTCAATGTGACTTTTCTCACATTACTTTCCCCATTCAAAAATTCTTCACAAATCCGTTCGAATTTTGTTCACATCTCTAGTCCCATTCTCTTTACATACTAAAATTTCTTAAACTAAAAAACTTATATTCGTATAATATAAACCCTTACTATAAGTAGCTTTTTAGACATTTAAGGTCGCTTTTCCTTACGGTCATTGAAATTTTACTTTATTTTCAAAAATATCTCTTGCAATTTCATCATGATTACATCCAAAATAAGAAATATACTGCTTATAAGAAGAAAGGTGATTGCTGTGGCAAACAGTACGGCATTATCCAAAGATTTAAAGGAGTTACTTTCATCTGTTGAATATAAAATGCAAATTAATAAGGGGAGTTTTATTTTTCAAGAAGGTATGGAAGCAACAGAAATTTATATCATTCACTCTGGAAAAGTGCAAATCAGTAAACTTAGTGCTGACGGACAAGAATTAACACTTCGCATTTGTTCACAAAATGATATTATTGGGGAATTAACATTGTTCACGGAAGATGCAAGGTATTTATTAAATTCAAAATGCCTTGAAGATGTTGAAGTAGGCGTTATAAAGCGTGAAGCCTTAGAAAAAGCATTACTCCAAAAACCCGCTCTTGTATTTGAATTTATGAAATGGATTAGTGAACATTTAAGAAGAATGCAAACGAAGTTCCGAGATCTAGTATTACACGGCAAAAAAGGTGCCCTATATTCTACTCTCATTCGAATGACAAATAGTTATGGTGTGTTAAAAGAAAATGGGATTCTCATCGATTTACCATTAACGAATCAAGAACTTGCAAACTTCTGTGCAACTTCGCGTGAAAGCGTAAATCGAATGTTAAATGATTTGAAAAAAAAAGGTACGATTTCTATTCATAAAGGAAAGATTACAATCCATGATTTACAATTTTTAAAATGTGAAATTGCTTGTGAAGATTGCTCTGCCTCTGTTTGTAGCATAGAGTAGCATCTTATTTAGATGCTACTCTTTTTCTCTTGCATACAGTTATTTCCTAAAAAAGACGAGGCCTTCCATTAGACCTCGTTTCATGTTAGTTGCTAACTTCTATTCGTTTACTGTGGCATTATTTTTTCAATTCATTAGGAATACGTCTTCTGTAAATCACATAACTACGGCTTAAGTATTTAATTGGGGCACTAAATACATGGACAAGTCTAGTAAATGGCCATACTGCGAATAGACCCATACCTGCAATTATATGAATTTTAAACCATACTGGTACTTCCATCATATATTCAACTTTCGGTTGGAAAATAAAGAGACTTCGGAACCACGGACCGATTGTTGTACGATAATCAAACCCTTTTGAGTCGATATTTAAAAAGGTTGAAGAAAGTCCCGCTAGCATTACGATTAGTAATAAAATAAGCGCAATATAATCTCCCCTTGTACTCGTTGCAATGATGCGTTTTACTGTTACACGGCGGTACGTTAATATAATTAAACCGATGATAGAAGCAACACCTGCCGGAAGCCCGAAACTAATTGCCATTATATGATACATATGCTCAGAAATACCTATTGAACGGTATACAGACTCTGGAATTAAAATCCCCATAACATGACCACCAATGACGAACATGATCCCAAAGTGGAATAATAGACTTCCGATTCGGAGCATTTTCTTTTCTAATAGTTCACTAGATTTTGACGTCCATCCAAATTGATCATAGTTGTATCTGAAAATATGTCCACCGATAAAGATTGCAAAAATGATATAGGGAAACAATACCCATAGAAATTGATCCATCATTTTGACAACTCTCCTTTCTAATTTGCCTGTATACCCCATGTATTGATAGCGAGTAGAACAGCGGCGAGAATTGGTTCATACATACAGTTTGCTTCTTTTAATTGCCCGTGCAACGCTTGTATATTTTCCGTGTATTTACTCATAATTGGCTCGCTATCTTTTTCATTCGCGTTTGCAAGAAACTCAAGTAGAAGCGGTAAATAATCCGGTAGTTCTTTATCTGTTACGTTAAAACCAGATTTTTGATAATGCTGTTTTAACTCTAATAATTCAATTCCACGCTCTCTTTGTTCACCTGTTTTCATGTAGGTAAGATACATATTTGTCTTCTTTCCAAAGTCGAATGTATAGACGTAAGAATCAATAAGTTGATTGTCTGTTTTATTTAGCGCTTCTTTTATAAATGTTGTAAGTGATGCTCTGATTTCTTCCTGTTCAATTTCTTGAATCTCTTCCTGTAATTCTAGTAAAGCTTCCCTCCAACCTAGTTCAGGATAGGAGAGAAGAAAAGAAGAACAAGAAAAAGCTGTTTGTAAACTTTGTTTCATAGTTTTCTGCCCCCTTTTTTTTAAGAAATTGTCGTACAAGAGCCTGGCCCACCTGCGAAAGATAAACCACAACTTCCTTGTTCGCTATATAAATCTGCAACTTGTTCGCGGTGAGAGGTCGGGATAACAAAGCGATCTTTATATTTCGCAATAGCAAGAAGACGATACATATCTTCTACATCCTGTTTCGTTAAACCTAGTTCTTTTAATACAGCTTCATTTGGTTCTTTATTAATTTGCAATGCTCTCATATGTGTTCGCATGACAGCCAATTTTTTCAATGTAAGACGAATATGGGATTCATCTCCTGCAGTGAGTAAATTCGCTAAATATTGAATTGGAATACGCATATTATCAATAGCAGGGAAAATCTCTTCTGCTTGCCAGTTACTACCTTTCCCCTCCACCATGTTCATAATTGGGCTAAGCGGCGGGATATACCAAACCATTGGCATTGTACGATACTCTGGATGAAGAGGTAGAGCGATTTTCCAATCGATAATCATTTTATAGATTGGCGACTGTTGTGCCGCTTTAATCCATTCTTCAGGAATCCCTTGTTTTTTCGCTTCAGCTGCTACTTCTGGATCATTTGGATCTAGGAAAACAGTAAGCTGAGATTCATATAAATCTTTTTCATTTTCAACAGAAGCCGCTTCTTTTACTTTGTCAGCGTCATATAGCATTACCCCAATATATCGAATACGTCCTACACATGTTTCAGAACAAATTGTTGGCATACCAGCTTCAATACGAGGGAAACACATTGTACATTTTTCAGCTTTATTTGTTTGCCAGTTAAAATATACTTTTTTATACGGACAAGACGATACACAAAATCTCCATGCACGACATGCATTTTGATCCACAAGAACAATCCCATCTTCTTCACGTTTATACATCGCACCCGATGGACAAGAAGAAACGCAAGATGGATTCATACAATGTTCGCAAATACGTGGTAAATACATCATAAAGACATTTTCAAAATCCGTTTTAATTCCTTCTTCCATTTTCTTGACGTTCGGATCTTGTAACCCTGTTATATGTCCGCCTGCTAAATCATCTTCCCAGTTTGGACCCCATTCAATTTTGTCGATAAATTCACCCGTAATTGCTGATTTCGGACGAGCAACTGGTTGATGCTTACGCTGCGGGCTATTTGTTAACGTTTCATAATCATAGTTCCAAGGTTCAAAGTAATCATCAATTGTTGGCTGATCTGGATTGTGGAAAATATTCATAAGACGCTTCATTTTCGAACCGGATTTCAGCTGAATTTCACCATTTTTCAATTCCCAGCCGCCTTTGTATTTCTCCTGATTTTCCCATTGTTTCGGATAACCAATTCCAGGTTTCGTTTCTACGTTATTGAAGTACATATATTCAGCACCTGGACGATTCGTCCAGGTGTTTTTGCATGTTACGCTACAAGTGTGGCAGCCGATGCATTTATCTAAGTTCATTACCATTCCGACTTGCGCTTTAATCTTCAAGCCAATCTACCTCCTTCAGTTTACGGATTACAACGTTTAAGTCACGCTGGTTCCCAGTCGGACCATAATAGTTAAATCCATAGCTTAATTGGCCATATCCACCAATCATATGTGTTGGTTTAACGTGAATACGAGTTGGACTATTATGTGTTCCCCCGCGGGTGCTTGTTAATTTCGTACCAGGCACGTTAATGTGACGATCTTGCGCATGGTGCATAAATGCCATCCCCCTCGGTATACGGTGCGTTACAACAGCACGTGCTACGACTACGCCGTTACGGTTAAAGCATTCAATCCAATCATTATCAGCAACACCAGCTTCATTCGCATCATCTTTATTCATCCAAACAGTTGGACCACCTCTAAACAGCGTTAACATTGGCAATGAATCGAAGTACATACTATGAATCGACCACTTATTATGCGGTGTTAAATAGTTTAGTGTAATTTCTTTCCCTTCTACTTCAGGGCGTGATTTACGGAATGGTTTATGTTGCAGTATTGGTTTAAATGTTGCCATCGTTTCGCCAAATTCTTTCATCATGTCGTGATCTAAGTAGAAAGATTGTCGACCAGTTATCGTTCTCCAAGGGATGAGACGTTCAACATTTGTTGTAAATGGTGAGTAACGGCGTCCACCTTTTTCAGAACCCGTAAAGGCCGGAGAAGTAATTACTGTTTTAGGCTGCGCTGTAATTTGTTCAAATGTGAAGCATTCTTCTTCACGTTCTTCTGCTAAGTCACGTAGTTTTAAATCGGTTTGTTTTTCAAGCGCTTCCCATGCTTTTACCGCCATATGACCGTTTGTTGTAGAAGAAAGTGTTAATACCGCCTCAGCAGCATTAATTGCTTCTTTTATGTCTGGGCACCCCTTCGCAATAGAATCCGTTCGAACAACTCCTAATCGACTCTTTAATTGCTCATATTCTTTTTCTGCCGACCAAGAAATCCCTTTCGTACCAATCGGTTGTTTTCCGGTATTTGGTCCAAGCGCTGTCATCTTGTCATAAATCGTTTTATAATCCCTTTCGACAACATGAATTTGCGGCATTGTTTTACCTGGGATCGGTTCACACTCACCTTTGCTCCAGTCTTTAATCTTACCAAGTGGTTGTGCTAATTCTTGCGGTGTATCGTGAAGAAGTGGTGTTGCAACAACTTCTTTCATTGGTTCAAGGTCGATTTTCTTCGCTAAATCTGACACAGCTTTAGAAAGAGAGGTGAAAATATCCCAGTCAGAGCGTGCTTCCCACGGTGAACCGATTGCTGGATTAAATGGATGTACAAATGGATGCATATCCGTACTGCTTAAATCATGCTTTTCATACCAAGTTGAAGCAGGTAAGACGATATCAGAATAAAGCGCCGTTCCAGCCATACGGAAATCTAAATTAATGAGTAAATCTAACTTCCCTTCAGGTGCATCTTCATGCCACTTAATTTCTTCTGGTCTTAATGAGTCACTATCGTCATTCATTAATCCGTTTGTTGTACCTAATAAATGTTTTAAGAAATATTCGTGTCCTTTACCGGAACTTGAAATTAAGTTTGCACGCCATACGAATAAGTTACGCGGAAAGTTGTTTTTATTATCTGGGTCTTCAATCGCAAATTTCAGTTCTTTTTCTTTTAGTTTTTGTGCAACGTATTTTCCGATTTCTTCTTGTGTTGTTGCACCAGCAGCAACAGCTTCTTTATATAATTCAATCCCATTCTTCTCGAATGTTGGATAAGAAGGTAACCAGCCAAGTCGTGCTGCTAATACGTTGTAATCACCGTGATGTTGATAACGAGAGTTGCCCTCAACTGGTGATGCTAAATGTCCAACAGGTGTATCTTCATAACGCCATTGATCTGTTACGAAATAGAAGAAAGATGTACCGTTTTGTAATTTCGGTGGCCCTTGCCAATCTTTCGCCATCGCGATTGTTTGCCATCCTTCTGCTGGTCGTAATTTTTCTTGACCAACATAATGTGCCCAACCGCCGCCGTTTACACCTTGTGCCCCAACGAGAAGAACAAGATTTAAAACTGCGCGATAAATCGTATCAGAGTTAAACCAATGGTTAATACCAGCTCCCATAATAATCATCGAGCGGCCATTCGTATCAACTGCATTTTGCGCGAACTCACGAGCAATTTGAATAATAAGCTCTCGCTTTACTCCGGTCATTTTCTCTTGCCATGCAGGTGTAAACGGTACATCATCATTGAAATCTTTCGGTTCTTGCCCACCAAGACCTCGGTTCACACCGTAATTTGCTAACGTTAAGTCATATACAGTTGTAACGCACACTTCGCCTTCTTCTGTCATAACTTTTTTCACTGGAATTGTACGTTCTAATATTGTATTTCCATCATCAGAGAAGTACGGAATTTGCACTGTTTCAACACTATCTTCCATTCCAAGTAAAGAAAGACGCGGATCAATCGTTTCACCTGTCTGTTCATCTTCTAAACGCAAGTTCCATTTCTTCTCGTTATCCCAACGTGATCCCATTGTGCCGTGAGGTGTTGCAAAATCATTCGTATTCTCGTTCCAAATTACAGGTTTCCATTCCCCTAACTTCGTTTCGCGTCCAATATCAGAAGCATTTAAGAAACGATCAGCAACGAATTGATCTCCTTTTTCTTTCAATGTGACAAAGAAAGGAAAATCAGTATATTGCTTCGCATACTTTGTGAAGTATTCCACTTGATTATCTACGTAAAATTCTTGTAAGATCACATGCCCCATTGCCATCGCAAGTGCACCATCTGTACCTTGTTTCACACTAATCCAATCATCTGCAAACTTTGTAGACTCGGCAAAGTCAGGACTTACAGAAACGACTTTCGTTCCTTTATATCGAACTTCGGCTAAAAAGTGTGCATCTGGCGTTCTCGTCATCGGTACGTTTGAACCCCATGTCATAATGTAACCAGAGTTATACCAGTCACTACTTTCTGGTACATCAGTTTGATCACCCCAAATTTGCGGAGAAGCTGGTGGTAAATCTGCGTACCAATCATAGAAACTAAGCATTGGTCCACCCATAAGTTGCATAAAGCGGCTACCAGCTGCATGACTTAACATCGACATTGCTGGAATTGGTGAAAAACCAACATTTCGGTCTGGACCGTATTTAATTACTGTGTATAGTAATGAAGCAGAAACGAGTTGTAATACTTCATCCCAATTCGCACGAATGAATCCCCCTTTACCACGCGCCTGCTTATACGTAAGTGCTTTTTCAGGGTTTTCCACAATGCTTTTCCAAGCGTCTAGTGGTGACTCGTTATTTTGTAGTTCCTCTTGCCACATACTCCATAGAACACCACGTACATACGGATATTTCACACGAAGCGGACTGTAAATGTACCAAGAAAAACTTGCTCCACGTGGGCATCCTCGTGGTTCAAAATCAGGCATATCAGGACCTGTAGTCGGATAGTTAAGCTCCTGCCCTTCCCAAGTTACAATTCCATCCTTCACATATATATTCCAACTACATGAACCAGTACAGTTCACGCCGTGTGTAGAACGAATTACTTTATCATGCTGCCAACGCTTTCTGTACACATTCTCCCATTCGCGATCTTCATATGTTTCTTGTGTATGATTATCGTTATAACGATCTATTGGTGAAAAATATTTTAAACGTCTCATTAGTGCTGATGGTTTCTTCTTCATACTGTTCACTCCTTTAATACGTCTCTCTTACATACCCTTACTATAAGAGAGGTTGTAAAATACAGATGTGACATTTCGCACAGTTCAAGAGATTGTCAAAAATTCCGGAACAAATATAAAAAAGTGAAAATCTAATCATTGTGGAGGGTTCACATCCTTCACTGACTGTTAAATTACTTCCTTGCTTCTAGCAAAGTTTAAGATGAAGTACAGATTATAATGAGCGTGCAAAAAATTTCTTATATAATAGCGGAAGTAATTTGGGAATAGTTAAATTTGATTTGCCTAAATCGTAAGATAAGTTTATAAATGAAAATACAATACTTTCAATCCAACATACTAAGAGTAAATATCCTGAAAATAGTTGAACAAAAAACGTCAGGAAACCCATATGATTTGCCAGCAACTTGGATTGAATGAAGAGAAGAATACACCAGAATGGTAGGATATTAAGATAATAATAAAAGGAGTAGATTATGATATTAGAACCGCTTTATGCAGAAAACATTATAGTAGCCGTCATATATAAAAATGAGTTTAGGTGGTATGTAACAGATAAAGAACTATGGTTTTTAGATTATAATAAATTAGATAATGCATATAAAAATTTAGGTATAAGCATTGAAGATAATGATGAAACGGAAGAAAGAAATGGAATAAAAGTATTAGATCATGAAAATGTAGAAGTATTTTTAGTAAGGATTAATCAATATAAAACAACTAAAGAAGAATTAAATTATTTACTACTTGAAAATATTAAAAGGAAGAATGCAGTAGAAGATCTATTAGATTATAGTCCAGTCTTATTAATTAACTTTGATAATAAAATACTATATTCAATGTTTCCAGAACCGGCATCATACGAAAACTATGTACCAAAAGATTGGATAGGTACATATGAAGATTTCACTGAACTCATACCTACATCAGAGAAATATTGGATAAATAAGTTTAATAACAATCTACTTTTACTATAAATGTAAGTAAGACAAGAGTAATGATGGTATAAGAATTTATTACCTTAATAGAGCTTATGAGATTAATAGAGAAGTAAATAGAGTCACTAAAGCCAGAAATAAAGGAGTAAAATAGTCATGAAATATCCATATAGTTTTGAAGTACTTAACAGTAGTGATTTAGTTATGAGACTTCCTCAAGAAATAAAACTTGTTGAAACTTTTTTAGGAATTGAAGTTTCAGCTTTTGGAGATTGGATTTTAGAAGAAATACATAGTGTTTTAAACGGAGAAAAAAATTATGTAGTAGTAAATGGCAACATTTGCGGTTTAGAAATCCGGAACGACACAACTACTGTGTTAGACAATTTAGCCGAAGATGGGAAAGGAGAATATTGTGAGATTGAAACAATGGAATTGGTAGAATTGATTCATATTTGGTTAAATAAACGAAAAGAATATAAAAAAGATAAAAAATAAAGGAGTGTAATAATTTAAATAGATGGCCTCTTCATGTGAAGCCGACTTTATTTTATTCATATATATTTTAATCACAAGGCGTATTAATATATGTTCCAAACTTTACGCGTAGGGTTTCCTACGCTATTTATTTTGCTCATTGAGGTCAATCTTTCCTGTCCTTCCCCTCTTCTACTTTTACCGACGATACTATTCTATATCAAAACGTATTTCACATAAAACGAGAAATCATTATTTACCATATTGCCCTTAGTTACGGAAACAATTATACTGGATGTAACCAGATAAATAATCTGAATATTCTTAGAATTAAAGATAAAAGTTTCACTACTCGCAAATAGAAAGATAAATTCTATTTTCCACTAAATAGATTAGAAAACGATAATAACATTAGGAGGATTACGATGCACCAGCTTGATTCATTACATCCCATTATAGAAAAAATAATTAACAATATTGAAAAGTTAATGGTCGGAAAACGAAAAGAAACGATCTTAGCTTTGACAGCTCTCTTAGCTGAAGGTCATGTACTATTAGAAGATGTTCCTGGCGTTGGGAAAACAATGCTAGTACGTGCTCTTTCTAAATCCATTGATGCCGATTACAAGCGTATTCAATTCACACCTGATTTACTGCCGTCAGATGTAACAGGTGTTTCTATTTATAATCCAAAAGAACTCCAATTTGAGTTCAAGCCTGGACCGATTATGGGGAATTTTGTACTTGCTGATGAAATTAATCGTACATCTCCAAAGACACAATCTGCCTTACTTGAAAGTATGGAAGAAGGCACTATCACAATAGATGGCATTACAAGATCGTTACCAAAACCTTTCTTTGTAATGGCTACACAAAATCCGGTCGAATATGAGGGAACATATCCTTTACCAGAAGCACAGCTCGATCGTTTCTTATTGAAACTAAAAATGGGATATCCTACACCAGAAGAAGAGTTTGAAATTTTAAACCGGATGGAAAAAACAAATCCACTCTCTCATTTACAAGCTATTACTACAGTAAAAGAATTACTTTATTTACAACAAAGCGTACGGGAAGTAAGCATGGACAAAGCAATCAAGCATTACATTGTAAAACTTGTTACTCAGACGCGTTCTTATAGTTCTATACAGCTAGGTGCAAGTCCACGCGGCTCAATCGCTTTAATGAAAGCTTCACAAGCTTATGCATTCATCCATGGCAGAAATTATGTTATTCCAGACGATGTTAAATTTTTAGCTCCTTACGTTTTAGCTCACAGACTCATTCTAAAAATGGAAGCAAGATTTGAAGGAATAACAGGAGAACAAGTTATCGCCAAAATCGTTGCACGAACTACCGTGCCGACTCAAAGGACGAAAAACCTTTGATGAAACGACTACTACGAGCACTATATCACGTTACGAAGTTATTGCTAATCCCTTTATGCCTAGTCTTAACATTTGTGTACGCTATGCTTCAAGGAGGATTTGTAAGTTGGTTTTTGTTTTACAGTACGATTCCTATTGGTCTTTATTCACTACTACTTCCCTTCTACGCTTTACGAGACGCTGAAGTACAACGAATAACAAACCAAAATGAATATGCAGCAGGAGAACAATTTTTAAGTACCATTACAATAAAAAGAAGATTTCCTTTTCCCTTACTTTATTTAATTATAGAAGATGAACTGCCATCACAATTTACAAATTGTAGACAAACGAAGGTGAATAAGGTAATACTCTTTCCAGGATTGAAACGAAATATTTCATTTCAATATGCAATTGACACAATCCCTAGAGGAGAGCACATTTTTTCAAGCGTACGTGTCAAAACTGGTGATCTATTCGGTATGATGGAGAAAGAAGTAACTTTTTCAGTTCTAGATACATTTTTAGTCTATCCCCAGTACGTAGATATAACGTATCGACAATTGGAAAATCATTTCGAACAAGGAGCGCTTTCAGCAAATATAAATTTAGCAAAAGACTCTACAATCTCTGTCGGTGTCAGAGACTATAAACCTGGTGACCGCTTTTCATGGATTGATTGGAAAGCAACTGCCCGAACAAACAATATTATGACGAAAGAGTTTGAACAACAGCGCAGCCATAATATCATGATATTTATGGACAGAACTGAGTCCCCTCTATTCGAATCAGTCGTAACATTTTCCGCCTCTATTGTAAGGGCTGTCTTGAAGCAAAATTCACCAGCGTCATTCGTGTCTGTCGGAAAAGAACGAACTTTTTTCCCTTTAGACAATGGTGATACGCAGTTACAACAAATCTTTTGTCATCTAGCGAAAGTACAAGCAGACAGTGTATTCCCGCTCTCCCGGAGTGTAGAAATGGAATTAAGAAAAATTTATGAGCCCGTAACGATTATACTCGTGACAAGCGATCTTTCTCCCGATATTCAAAAGGCGGCTGACTATGCCGCTATTAAAAATAGAAAATTAATGGTGTTTGTCGTTAAAGAAAAAGCAAATCAACTCTCACATCGAGAACTAAGTATTCTAGAAACTCTACAAAAACGAAAAATATTTGTAAATGTGGTTTATGGGAACCGGTATACAAACGTGTTTTTTGAGGTGAGCAAATGATAACATTACGAACAAAATACAAATGGGATATGAGCAGATTCTTCATGCATGTATGTGCATTTCTACTTTTACTAGAATGGCTAAGACCCCTTATAGGTATTACAAACGTAGGTAGATTAGATATTTTTGTAATATTTATAGGAATTTGCTTCACTCTCTCTTTTTTTCAAACAAGGTGGCAGATTCCAATAAAGATCGTCACGATCTTATTCATCATTCATTTCCTGTATTATAAAAATGCTTTTATAAATCCATCTTGGCTAACGAAATTTTTTGCTGATATTTCTCGAAATTCCTCTCTGTTTTTCCAGGGGAATTTGCTAGATATTTCTCCAGTTTTTCCAACATTATTATTTTTTCTATCATTTTGGTTTTTGAGTTCTTTCAGCTCTTTTTGGGTTATTCATAAAAAACGTGGGTTGTTATTTCTTGCATTGACTATTATTTATATCACAACTTTTCATAACTTACATTTATACAATGCAAACTACGCTATTATTCGTACTGTTGTCATCGGCTTTTTTATGCTTAGTCTTCTTCAAATAGAACGAATAAAAGAGATTGAACACTTACAAAATTATGCTAGAGCAATCTCAAAATTACTTAGATCTCTTACAATATTTATTGTATTGTCAGCAACCATCGCATACTTTGCTCCAAAATTTGGCCCTCAATGGCCAAACCCAATGGATTTTTTGAAATTCAACACATCTGAAGCAAGTAAAGAACAAGAAGTTTCTAAAATTGGATATGGTCTAGATGACTCACAATTAGGCGGTCCTTTTAAGCCGGATAATACAATTATTTTTACAGCACAAACGCAAAACAAACAATATTGGAGAGTCGAAACGAAAGATTTTTATACAGGAAAAGGTTGGGATGTTTCTGAAAGCCCGAAAAAGGTTTCTTTTAAAAATAAAAACGACGTCGTGAGTTGGTACGAACAAAATACAAAAACGGAGATAACTGAGGCAACAATCACCATGCAAAAAAGTTATCCTCACCTTACCTATCCAGCAGGATTAGTATCAGTTGAGGCTTCTTCTAATGTATCATACAGCGTTGACCCATTTTCAGAAAAAATCTATACGATGCACGGAGACTCTTCTACTACTTTAAATTCGTATAAAGTAACATATGAGGTTCCGGAGTTTTCCATAGAAAATTTGAAATCTGTAAAAACGAATGAAGGTCATGAAACAAGTCCTTATTTCATGACAAAGTACACACAACTTCCCGAATCATTACCGCAGCGAGTAAAAGACTTGGCTGTCAATCTTACAAATGATAAAGACAACCGATATGATAAAGTATTAGCTATTGAAAATTACTTTACAGACAATTCTTTTGTATACGAAACAATGAATGTCTTATACCCTGCCAAAAACCAAGACTATGTAGATCAATTCCTTTTCGATACAAAAAGCGGTTACTGCAATAATTTTTCGACATCTATGATTGTGTTACTTCGTTCTGCTGGGATTCCTGCTCGCTGGGTAAAAGGATTTACAGAAGGAACTCTGGAGAATACACTTGCCTCTGCAGAAGGTGAGAATGTTTATACAATCGCGAACAATAACGCACACTCTTGGGTCGAAGTATATTTCCCAGGATACGGATGGATTCCATTCGAACCAACAAAAGGATTTACCAATCCCTATAATTTTACAAATAATACTCCTGCTTCTACTTCACAAAATAACGAAGTAAATAATTCTAATAACGAGCCAATACACCAACGGAACAATGAAGCAAAGCTCAAAAGTTTAATAGAAAATACAGAAGAAGCCTCTACTAAAAAGATTACAAATTCCAAAAATGATTTTTCTTGGTGGTACGTATTCCTCTCTACGATACCGATTAGTATCATCGGATACATTCTCTTCACCACTAGAATGAAATGGATTACATTTTTTATTATTCTTTTCTATAAATATCGAAAAGATGATGCTGTTTATCAAAAAGCTTACGGTGCACTTTTAAAACAATTTGCGAGAATCGGCATACCACGGGGTGAAAGTCAAACATTCCGAGAATACGCTCTCCACATCGATACACTTTACAATTCGGCCGATATGCAACAACTTACTTTCAGTTATGAGAACGCTATGTATCAAAAGGAACAGGCCGCAGCCGCATGGAAGACATCCGTACACTTATGGGAAGTGCTTATGAAAAAAGCAGCTTCTCTGCCTAAATCAAACGACTACGATAGAGTGATTTAATCTTGATAATGTGAGTTTAAAGAAAACACCTCAAAGAACTACATTGTTCTTTGAGGCGTTTTTTAATAAAGTGAAACTCCTAATTATTCCCCAAGCACCTTCTCAATCTCAACCTCTAAATCCACCGGCTTCGTCTGCGGTGCAAAACGTCCTACTACTTTCCCGTCTTTTCCAATTAGAAACTTAGTAAAGTTCCATTTCACTGCTTTCATACCGAGTAAACCTGGCGCTTGTTCTGTCATGTATGTATAAAGTGGATGAGCCTTGTCACCTTTTACATCAATCTTTGCAAACATTGGGAAGTTCACACCGTAGTTCAATTCACAAAAACTAGTAATATCAGCTTCTGTGCCTGGTTCTTGTCCCCCAAATTGATTACAAGGGAAACCAAGTATTTCTAGTCCTTGGTCTTTATATTTATCATATACTTCCTGTAACCCTTTATATTGTGGTGTAAATCCACATTTACTAGCTACATTTACAATAAGAAGTGCTTTTCCTTCGTAATCTTTTAACGATTTTTCTTCTCCTGTTATTGTTTTAGCTGAAAAATCATAAACTGTCATTGTTCCTACCCCTCTCTTCACTATCATTCTATGTTTATACTATACTACATTCGTGAATATACAGCTCTTATTACGTACTCACATATCGGAATGATAGCGCTTTATTTTCGTTCGAAAATTCGACACAATATACTAGACTTTTATGATGGAAAGTTTTACAATTAATTTGCGAACAAAATGTGACAGTTTATATTTCCATTATAATAGAAAAGGATGGTGTTCATTATGAAAACTGCACAACATGAAACGATTTCAAATCGCGAGTTTTATTTCGTACTATATATGATGTTATTGTATGTTATTGGCTGGGTAATCGATGTAAATGGTTTATTTTTAAGCTCCTACTTTAATTTAGCAGGAGAAATTATGCTTCCGATCGTTGGCGGCATTGTTGGACTGTTCGTTATGTCTATCAATAAAGAACAAACGAAATAACTACATTACAAAAGGGCAGAAGACGAGCTTTCGTTTTCTGTCTTTTTCTATTTTTAGCGTATAATAGATACATACCGTATATAAGGAGTGGTAAGTATGAAAAAAGTAGAACAACTATCTTCTCATCTATATCTTATTGATGATTATGACTTACAACATGATGAACGCACCGGTACATACGTTTTATTAGGTGACGATATTACTTTAATTGAAACTTGTGCGGCCCCTTCTCTTCCCTATATTTTAGACGGCTTACAGCAATTACATATTAATTTAAATGATGTAAAAAACATTATCGTTACACATGTTCATTTAGATCACGCAGGCGCAGCAGGGTTAATGATGGAAAAGTGCCCAAATGCTACTCTATTTGTGCATCCGCGCGGGGCTCGTCATATGATTGATCCAACAAAACTAATTCTTGGTGCAAAAGCTGTGTACAAAGAAGATTTTGATAAACTTTTTGATCCAATTCTTCCAATTGAAGAAGAACGTGTTCATATTGTACAAAATGGTGATACATTAAAAATTGCAGAAGACCGTACACTCACATTTTATGATACACCGGGACATGCGAAGCACCATATTAGCATTCACGATTCATTAACAAACGGCATTTTTACTGGCGATACAATAGGAATTTATTATAGAGAACTCGCAGACCTTGATGTAGAACTATATCTACCATCAACGTCTCCTTCACAATTCCAGCCAGATGCGATGATTGCTTCTAAAAATCATATTCAAAGTATGAATGTAGATACTATTTATTTCGGTCATTACGGCGCATCATCCAATGTTACAGAAGTATATAACCAACTTGAACATTGGTTACCTATTTTCGTTAATACTGGAAATGAAATTTTTCAAAAACATACTGATTTCGATGAGGCTACTAAAGCTTTAAAAACTTTATTAATGGATAAAATCACTTCTCATCTTACAAAATTAAATGTCCCATCAGATCATTCCGTATATAACATTTTACATCTAGATATAGAAATTAGCGCGATGGGTATTATTGATTACTTAACGAAGCAAACAAAATCCACAATTAACTAATAGAAAACGAAGATATATACAACGCCATTATCGTATATATCTTCGCTCCTTGAATATATTTTTTAATAAAGGATGGTGGAATGGAATGCAAAAAGTGATACTATACCTCTGCTTTACATTATTTATCATCTTATTATTAGTTGTAGGTGTTAAAATTCAATTTTATTTAGATACAGACGCGCAAGTGAATTTTAACGTCTATCCAAGATTATTCTACTTTACACTCTTCCCTCTTTTGGTCGGCATTTTATTACGATTCCTACAATCAATTAATCGCGAAACGAGTAAACAAAACTGGAACTTTCAGCCGGATAAGTTTATCGCTATTACGTTGCCAACACTATTCATTGCCTTTTCTCCAGCTCTACTCTTTTCACCAGTTGGTGAATACCTACCTTATTTAACTAATATTATTCTTGTGAATACAACTTTCGTTACCATTATTAGTTTAATAGCTGGTTACTCGCTTTTAGATTGTTTTATACAAAAAGACAAGGAGAATAGTAAGGAATATAACTAAGTGATTTCTCACTTTCACTTTATTAAGCAAGTCAAGGTAATTCTGCCCCTGACTTGTATGCAAAAGAACCTAATGTTCAATTTTTAAGTGCCGTTGGTTATGGTGGGTTATTTATAAGTGCAATACTCCTTGTAAGAGTTGCTATACATGTGGTAAGGAAATTTAATTAATAACAAAACGAGTGTGAAATCGCATAGATTTTATACTCGTTTTTTATTGTTCATATATTTAATCGGTAATAGGAAATTTATGTTAAACTAAAGAAAGTCGCGCACTAAATCAAAATACATTTCAAACAAGGGAGACTTATTATGAAATTAGGGACTTTCTCGTTTCTAACGTTTATCACAAGTATATGTTCTTTCTTTATTTTAAGAGGACCTAATGCAAATTTAACATTAATTATTGTGCTTCTAAGTATTCTTTCATTACTCGGTATTATTTTTGCGATCGCATCAAAGGATTGGCTATTAAAAATAGTTGGTACTGCATTAAATGGAGTCATACTAATATTTGTATATTTCTTATTGCTAGCAAAAGGAATAGGTGGTTAATATATTTACGTTTCAATAAGAAAAGCTCACAGCTTAAGCTATGAGCTTTTTTACTTATCTCACCTTTTCATCTACATACTCCATAAACTGTTCTGCTTTAATAAATCTTTCTTTATACGCTTCAGGTACTTCTTCTACTGTTATCCCACCACTCGATTTCGCTTTTACTAATACAGTTTGATATGACATTAACGCTTCCATATATTGTTCATACTCTTCTGAAGTTAATACTTCTTTACTAGATTTATGGCCATTTAATTTATCAAAATACGGGTGAAGTTCCATTTCTACCTTTTTCATTTCCTCTTTTTTAGCTGGTGATAATTGATCATAATCAATATTACCGTTCGAATCCCCGTACTCAAGCTTTGCATTCGTTAATTTCTTTAGTTCTTTTGTAAACTCTTCATATTCCTTCGCACCCATTTCGTCTTTCGCTTGTGATAACTTTGCATTAAAACGCATGTATCCTTCTAATGTTATAGCTCCGGCATGTTTTTTTAAGTTCTCAAAAGATCCGTATATACCATCCGCCATAATAGATTGGTAAGCAAAACCAGTCGTTGGGATTAAAAATGCGGCTGCAAGCACTCCTGCGATAAGGCGCTTCTTCCTTTTACTTCCCCCGCTCTTCATTTTTATTTGAACAATTACTTTTTCTTTTAACTCCGGCGGGGCAATAATCCCCTTCGCTTCTTCTTGTATAGATTCTCTAACTCTACAATCTAAGCTCATTTCACATTGCCTACCTCTCCTAAAAAGATTTCTTCTACTTGTTCTTTTTGGCGTAGTTTCTTTAATGCCGCATGAATTCTAGACTTCACTGTACCGATTGGAATATGTAATATTTGTGCTACTTCTTCTTGAGAGTAATCGTGTAAGTATCTTAAGATAATAACTTGTTTCAATTTATACGGTAACTTATGAATGAGTTCGATTAATTTTTGATTTGATATTTTACTTACAACATCGCTAGAAAAATCAATTTGTACTGGTTTTCTTTGCTCTTCTGCTTTTTTTATAATTCGTAATCGCATCCACCTCATTCTTCTATAAGAATGAATTTGTTTAATCGCAAGTCCAATTAACCAAGGACGAAATGGCTTCTCGATATCATATTTACGAAGCGATTCATATAG
This sequence comes from Bacillus sp. FSL P2-0099, assembly GCF_038007445.1. Lineage (NCBI taxonomy): Bacteria > Bacillati > Bacillota > Bacilli > Caryophanales > Bacillaceae > Bacillus > Bacillus sp. FSL P2-0099. The sequence continues at coordinate 2,052,698 of NZ_JBBOXE010000001.1, read as the reverse complement.
TTGTATGTATATTTCCTGAATGATATCATCTACATCCGTTTTATCTTCTATTAAAAAATGTGCTGTCTTATATACTTCTTGAATCGTTTTATCATACAATTCGCTATATGCTTCTTTATTGCCTGATAAAGTTAATTGGATTAAATCTGTATACACTGTTTCATCTTTCATGTACCTTCCCTCCTTTGTCATACACTATATATTGGCAAGTAATTGATATTTCGTTCGATTTTTTCAAAAAGTTTTTTATATACATTAATATAATGATCCAATGACTTCATAAGCTTCACTTATAACCTTGCATAACAATTATATAATTTTCCAATTCTTAATGAAGATTTAAAATGATTTATATAGTCAAATTTAGGAGGATATTATATGAAAGCTATCGTTGTAACTTCGTTCGGTGGTCCTGAAGTGATGAAATATACAGATGTGGAGATGCCGGCTATTTCAGACAATCAAGTTTTAATTCGTGTTGTCGCTACTAGTGTTAATTTCGCCGATATTAAATCACGTTATGGCAAAAAAGGAAACAAAGCCTTACCTTTTATTCCAGGGATAGATGCAGCTGGTATTGTAGAACACGTAGGTTCTCATGTGAAAAATATTTACCCTGGCCAGCGTGTCATTACTTTTCCTCAAAATGGCTCTTACGCTGAATATGTTGTCGCGAACGAAAATCTTACTTTTGTATTACCTGATGAAGTTGATTTCCAAACTGCAGCTGCCTGCCCTATCGTATCTTTTACAAGCTACAATTTACTTGCAAATGTTGCAGGACTTCAGCAAGGTGAATCTGTTCTAATTCATGCCGCTGCTGGAGGAATTGGTACTACCGCGATTCAACTCGCAAAATTATTAGGGGCTAAAAAAGTAATCGTGACTGTCGGAAGTGAAGTAAAAAGAAAAATTGCTTTAGATGCTGGCGCTGATTATGTTATTTGTCATCAAGATGAAGATTTTGTAGAGAGGGTAGATCAGCTTACAAACGGAGAAGGCGTTAATATTGTTTTAGATTCTATTTCTGGTACTGTGTCCGAAAGAAGTTTAGACTGCCTTGCTTATTACGGTCGTCTCGTCCATTTCGGCAATGCTAGCGGAGAAGTTGGTAGTTTTCAAACGAAAGATTTACACGCAAGTTGCCGTTCTATACTCGGTTTCAGCTTTGGCACTACACGGAAAAAACGTCCTGAATTGCTTCAAGAAACGGCGAATCAAGTTTTCCATTATTTACGCGATGGAAGTTTACAAATTAAAGCTACGAAATCTTTTCCTCTTCAAGATGCAGGGAAAGCACATGAATGGGTCGAAAGTAGACAAAGTACAGGGAAAGTAATACTACACGTTCAGACAGCTCCCTAAAATGAATACATGAAATAGAGGTGTTATTCATGGGATCACGAATTATGCATATCATTATCGCGAGCGGTATTGCTGAGAAACTTTCTATTCAAGATAAAACTTCTTTCTTACTTGGTGGTGTAGCTCCTGATGCTGTTCATTCAAAAAAAGAAAAAGGAACTTCACATTTTTACGCTGGTACAACGAAGAACTATACGAGAAGAATAGATTATGATTCATTTATTCATAAATACGAAGATCATCTGGATTCCCCTTATATTTTAGGTTATTATACCCACCTCATTGCCGATGATAATTGGCTAAGCGGCTTTTTTCTACCTTGGCTTAAAAACAGAATAGAAAACGACGAAACTATCGCACCTATGTACTATAACGATTTTAAATTATTGAACGCACAATTGTTGCATCATTACGATAAAGAACAGCAGCTCTTCGCCCTACTTAATCAAGAGGCTAACATTGTGAATATAGAGGAGATTTCTAGAAAGAATGTTTTAGCTTTTCGGCAATATATTTTTGAAGATATGCTATATCCTGAGCAACACTTGCACGAAAACTTACAAGTGTTTTCATTTGATCAAATCGTTGGTTATATTGAGACTGCAATTGAAAAAGGAACATTTTTTATAGAACAACTCGTTAATAAAAAATTGACTTCAAATATTTAATCCCCCTCATTATTTACGAGGGGGATTTTCACATAACTATATAATTATTTATTTTTTCCCATTACTGCAAAGTAATTCCCTTTACTATCAGCAAAGTTAAACACTTTACCAGAAGGCATAGTTACGTCTTCCCAATTATTTATCTAGGCTTTTTCTTACCAGTAAAAGCTGGTTTCTTTTTCTTTGGTGCTGGTGGTTTCGATTCTACAAATGTTCCTTTGAACATTTCTTGTTTCGTAAACACGATACCTAATTTTTTCGCAAATTGAAGTAATTTACGCTCTTCTTGTTCTGTTACAAGAGAAACAACCGTTCCTTCTTTGCCCATACGTCCAGTACGTCCTGAGCGGTGAATATATTGGTCTACTGTGTCTGGTAACTCTAAGTGGATTACGTGTGTTAAATCATCGATATCTAATCCACGTGCTGCAATATCAGTAGCAAGTAATATTTCTAATTTCCCGCTACGGAACGCGCGCATCGTTACTTCACGCTCTTGTTTGCTTGCCTCTGCATGAAGTGCTGCTGCTTTCATTTTACGGAACTTCAGTTTTTGAGTAATTTCATCTAAACGGAATGGATCATTTAAGAAGGCAACTGCTTTTACATTTCCCATATGCATAACTCTTCTAATATAATCATTTTTTTCACGACGCTCACAAACGATATACGTATGTTCAACTAGGCTCTGTGCCTCTGAACGTGTTACACGTACTAATTGTGGTTCAACTGTCAAATCACGTGCCGCATCTTCTGCAGCTTTTGTTATTGTCGCCGAGCAGAATACTAATTGACGATCGCGCATCGTTGATTTAATTACATCAAGTACAGCACCCATCATCTTTTGTTTTACAATTTGATCAAACTCATCAAATACAATCGTTTTTACTTCATGCATCTTTAATTTTTTCATGCGAATCAACTCTAAAATACGTCCTGGTGAACCGACAATAACTCTCGGATGTTTCTTTAATTTTTCAACTTGGCGCTTAATATCCGCACCACCAATTAAAGACGCACCTGAAATATCCGTTCCTGCTGTAAACTTTTGAACCTCTTCATGAATTTGCATAACAAGTTCACGAGTTGGCGCTAAAATTACAACTTGAGGTTGTTTAACTTCAGGATTAATTTTATGTAAAAGTGGTAATAAGTACGCTAATGTTTTTCCTGTTCCAGTTGGAGATTCAGCAATAACGTCTTGTCCTTCTAAAATAGTTGGAATCGCTTGTTTTTGAATTTCAGTAAATTCTTTAAAACCAGCCTTTTCCCAAGCTTGTTGTAAAAATGGTTGCATATCTTTTATCATTTGTTTTTCTCCTTTATCTCTATTTTTGAAGAAAATGTTGTATTGTTCGCACCGTTTCTATCATGTGTGAAATAACAGCTATTAAATCATCAACATGGTCTTCTGTAATCGATTTTTGAAATAGAACCTCTACCTTATTATGATATGAAATCGCTTGCTTATTATATTCGTATGAAATTTTTTGCGTAATCATTCGCTCTTTTCCCCATATAGAATGCAATAAAGTTTCAATTTCTTCGCATCCTATCTCTGGTTGCTCCATTTCGAACGAGAATTCCAGCTTCATTTCACAACCTGGTATAAACTGAGGTACTTCTAATATTTCACCTGATAAATTCTTTGCATCAACAGATAGTGAAAATGTCGCCTCTACCATCGTTTTAAATGTTTCTGTTAGTTGAAATGAAATACTATACATACGACTTAATGAAGCAAGGTCCATCACATCTTTTCGATCCGTTACGAGAATATCACCGTGTAAATCGAAATCATAGACAGCTCCTTCCACAATTACCTTTAAATTTTCAAAAGCAGTTGGATCAAACATAATTTCCTCCAAAAAACAGGCGCCTTTCGATGGAAAGGCGCCACTTGATGTATATATAGTTTACAGATAAACGAGATGAATTACAACCTTTTAGAATAAACCTACTGCTTTTCCATCTTCATTTACATCCATTTGTAGCGCAGCTGGCTGTTTTGGAAGGCCTGGCATTGTTAACATTGTTCCTGTTAACGCAACGATAAACCCTGCACCGATAGATGGTTTTAATTCACGAATTGTAACGATAAAGTCAGATGGGCGACCTAATTTTGTTGCATCATCTGAAAGAGAGTATTGTGTTTTCGCCATACAAATCGGTAGGTTACTCCAACCTTCTCCCTCATATTGAGCTAATTGCTTACGTGCTTTCGGAGCAAATTCAATATCTTTTGCGCCGTACACTTTTTGAGCAATTGTACGAATTTTTTCTTCTAATGGTAATTCCAATTCATAAAGTGGTGCGTAGTTGTTTTCACCTTTTTCAATTTCTTTTAACACTTTCTCAGCAAGGTCAACTCCGCCTTGGCCACCTTTCTCCCAAACTTCTGTTAAGGATACTGCATAGCCACGCTCATTGCACCATTCTTGTAAGTATGCAACTTCTGCATCTGTATCAGTAATGAATTTGTTAATGGCAATTACGAAAGGAACACCGAAGCTTTGAATTGTTTCAACATGCTTCTGTAAGTTCTCCATACCTTTTGCTAACGCATCTACATTTTCTTCTTTTAATTGATCTCTCGCAACACCACCGTGCATTTTAAGCGCACGAATAGTCGCAACAATAACTACCGCTTCTGGTTTAATACCAGCTGCACGTGCTTTAATATCTAAAAACTTCTCGGCACCTAAATCTGCACCGAATCCAGCTTCTGTAATAACATAATCACCTAATTTTGCTGCCATTGTCGTAGCGATAACACTGTTACAACCGTGAGCGATATTCGCAAATGGTCCGCCATGAATGATAGCTGGTGTATTTTCTAATGTTTGTACTAAGTTCGGTTTTAATGCATCTTTTAATAGAAGTGTTAACGCTCCTTCTACTCCTAAATCTTTAACTGTTACAGGTTGATTTGAAAAATTATAAGCGACAACAATGCGAGATAGACGTGATTTTAAATCTTGAATATCTGTTGCAAGGCAGAATACGGCCATAATTTCAGATGCTACTGTAATATCAAAGCCATCTTCACGTGGTACACCTTGAACCGGTCCACCAAGGCCAATTACTACGTTACGAAGGGCACGATCATTTAAGTCAACACAGCGTTTCCAAACGATTTTACGCGTATCAATTCCAAGTGTGTTTCCTTGTTGGATATGATTATCAATGAACGCCGCTAATGCGTTATTGGCAGTTGTAATCGCATGAATATCTCCAGTAAAGTGAAGGTTAATATCTTCCATTGGTACTACTTGAGAATAACCACCACCTGCTGCTCCGCCTTTTAATCCCATTGTTGGTCCAAGAGATGGTTCGCGAAGTGCAATTACTGTTTTCTTACCAATTTTATTAAAAGCTTGACCTAAACCAACTGTTACTGTTGATTTACCTTCTCCTGCTGGAGTTGGGTTAATCGCTGTTACTAAAACAACTTTACCGTCTTTCTCATCTTGTAAACGCTTAAAAATATCAAGAGATAACTTGCCTTTATAATGTCCGTATGGCTCTAGTTCTTCTTCTAAAATATTTAAATTAGCTGCAATTTCTTGAATCTTCTTCATACTTGCTTCTTGTGCGATTTCAATATCAGATTTAACTGTTGTAGTAGTTGTCATATACCCTAGTCCCCCTTTAATTGATTCTGATGATATTGTATCAGTTTTTTGTATTTTCTGCACTTATTTACCTCCTAAAACCCTACAATTTTGTTATACGTTTTTTAACATAAATACCCATAAAAATGTTAACGCTTGTTGTAACTCTGTAGGTAGCTGACCTAATATCTTCTCATTTACTCCGCGCTTATATACGCCGGTACCATCTACAACTTCAAATCCTTGTTCTTTTGCTAACTGTTCAAATTCCCAAGGCATCATCGTATTGCAAACAACGTCTTTGCCATATAGGCGCGGATAACTGTTCTCTCTCGGTTTTGCTGTCGGTCCTAAAATTGCAATACATGCGTATCCATCTTTCTTTAAAACACGCTTTATTTCATTTAATGCTCGCAACGGCTCCTCGGTCCATTCTAAAGAATTAATTGCCATAATTGCTTCAAATTTCTCATTTTCAAATGGTAATGAAGAAAGATCACCTTTTATAAAAGATAAGTTTGGGTCTTCTCCGCGCTCCTTACCCTTTTGAATCATAACTTCCGATAAGTCCACCCCAACCGCTTTGTAGCCAGTAAGACTTAATTTATATGTACCATACCCATCACCACAGCCAACATCTAACACTTGTACTTCCTTTTCCACGTACTGCTCAAAAAATGGAATGATTGTACTCCTGCTCCCGCTATCCCACATTTCTTGACTATTTTGATTCCAAAACTCTGCATTGTTATCCCATTTTTTCTCTGCCGATTCATGCCAATTAAACTTCGCCATACATTCCCCTACCTTCACGTATTATCATTCATTTCATTCTACATCATGTTCCAAAATCCCTGTTTATCTTCATAAGGAGATAAAGTGAAACTTTAATCAGTGGGAGTGTTTGTTCGTCCCCCACTGATTATTATTTGAGCAATCGGGCTTTCACTGGCAGCCCGACTCCCATCTAACTTCTTTGCTCCAGCCGAATTTTGAGGCGGGGGTCTTACTGCACGGCAAATAGCGGGATAAACAGGATAACAACGGAATCTATTTTCTCCAATTTTTGCTTTACTTGGGTTTAACTCATACTCATGTTCTGCTCCTTATGAAAGATACTATAGATACACCCAATTGAAAGAGAGGGATGTACATGCGAAGAAAGAGAAATCATCATTTTAAAAGTGGTGAAAAAAACGAAGAGTATGCAGCTGAAATATCTCCGGCTGGTATTCCGATTAGACATGAGCGCAAAGAAATTGCAAATGAAATAGAAGGTACAAATACCGGTGCAATCATCGGCTATGTCGCATTATTTCTTTCGTTATTCTCCATTGCTTTTTATCCTGTTACACTCGGCTCCCTTGCTATTTTAGTTGGCTTATTAGCTGTCAATTTTGGAGCGAGAACACTTGGATATACCGCAATTGGTTTTGGTAGTTTTTCTGTTTTATTTACTTTACTCTATCCGCTTGCTTTGTCAGCGTTTTAAAAAAAACACACCAAGTTATACTTGGTGTGTTCATTCATGATACAACATAATATGACCGCATCCACAACAATGCTTCGCTGTAATTTCTTGAAAAACTGGATAATTTTCTTCATCTCTATGCTCAATAAACACCTTTTCAAATCGGTACATGTTTGGCGCATATGCCCAATCTTGTTTCGTACGTGCATATAATGTTGAAGAAAAAAACTCCTCACCACCACAAACGATACATCCCTTCTTCATCAATACCCCTCCTATGCTTGTCTTACTTCATCTATATGAACATAAACATAAAAAAAAGACCTTCTATTACTAGAAAGTCTTCTCTGAAACAAAAAGAAATGTACCGAATATACCTACTCCGCTATATTCTTTCGTAACACCAGCTTCTGTTTTATACGTTTGCTTTACAGTCATAAAGAAAACACCATTTCGTGCATCAATACTTTCAAACTGTAATTTCTCTTTTTTTTCATCTACATTTTGCGTGCATTCAAAGCTACTCTCGTCACATTTCAATGCATACTTATCCTCTAAATACAATTTAAAATCTGATTCTTTCGGACAAGTTATAAGTAATATTGCCACGAGAATAATACTTACAATACCCACAATTGTATAATATTTCTTCATTTGTTCTCCTTTCAAAAGACAAGAAAACTTGACTTCATGCGCCAAGTTTTCTTAGTCTACAACCCATTGCCACTCTTGTTCTTTCTTATCAAAAATGAGCCAACCCGTTTCTGTTGCTTCCGCTTTCAATTCATCGATATTATCTAGTACCTCATCCGTACTTTCGAATGATCCTACTACATATACCGGAATTTCAAGACCTCTTCTCGACTCAATTTTCCCCGCTAAATCAATGTATAACCCATCTTCCATTAACGGCATAAGCCCAAGGATAACTTCCTTTGAAATTGCTGGGAAAATTTTTGATTTTTGGAAGAAAGTAAAACGTTTCTTTCCAAACGAACCGAGTTTATATGGAATCACTTTACTTAGCATTCCTACAAAATCACCGATTCTACGGTAATACACTTTGTTGTACCAACCGTCATCATGTGAAAAATAAACGAATCTATTCTTCAACAATGGGAAGAACGTTCTTCCAAGTGGTTCTTTTTTGTGAGCCAAATATAATAATTCTGCAATTTCTTTTGGCTCTAACTCATCTAAATCGCTTGCATCATCGAAATCTACCCAACAAAATTCATCAAATTCATCAATCTCTGCTTGAATGAGTTTATGTATGTTTTCTTCCTCAACATATTCAAATAAAGTATGATAATGAAAATCTGTCCACTCAAAATTATGCTTTAAAAGCAATACTTGATGGAGCGGTGAAGGGATGTTACTTGCAAACTCTTTAAACGTAATTCCAGATGTAATAAAACAATGACCCCGACGATTACCATTAATATATATCATATTGTTTACTTGGTCAGATCCTCCAGACAAAGCACCTAGCCACCTTCGTTTTATATGTTTCAATTCTATAGCATATTTTAACATGAAAAATTTTAGAAACATAGAAAAAACTTCAAAAACTATTTACAATTTCATGTGTTTTATTACATACTGATTACAAGAAAAAACGCCTGCTTATGAGCAGGCGTTTTTAAAGGATTTCATCTGGGTTTTGAGGGTGATGATTTCCCTCTTTCTTTTCATCTGTTTGGAACATCGATTGAATTTTATCAATTGTTTGTGGAGCTAATTCAATTATTTTTTCTGCTAAATGTGTCGCATTTTGTAAATGAAGAATATTTACCCCGTCTTTATTCACGACTAGAAATGCTACTGGTGTAATAGAAACACCACCCGCGCTACCGCCACCAAATGCAGGGTTACCGTTCGCTCTTTGTCCATCATTCGTTTGGAAATCAGAACCTCCTGCTCCAAAACCGAACGCTACTTTAGAAACCGTTAACACTACACCACCGTCAGCCGTTTGAACAGGCTCTCCAACAATCGTATTTACATCGACCATTTCTTTTAAATTTTCCATTGCCGCTTTCATTAACCCTTGAATTGGATGATCCACCGTTCATAACCTCCTTTGTCATATCTTTCCTAGTTTTTCCGAAAGTTGGTGAACTAAACATAAAATTTTATATTGATTTCAAAAAACTTAAGTTGTAATATTTAGAAAAATAAAAAAGAGGTCGATTTTTTATGATGAGAAAATTAACAAAGAAAGATCATGAACAAGTATTCGCTTACCTAAAAGAAGAAGCAGCCCTTAACTTGTTTATTATTGGGGATTTAGAAGCTTTCGGTTATGAAACAGACTTTCAAGAATTATGGGGCGTATATAAAGAGAATGGAACATTAAAATCGATTTTACTTCGCTTTCACGATACATTTATACCGTATAGTAAAGAAGAGTTTGTGGTTACTGACTATGAGGCACTTCTTTCCGCATATAAGCCGCTTAAACTCTCTGGCAAGTCAACTATTGTAGAAAGATTTGAAACTGCTCCAAGTGTACAACTAGGCGCCAAAAATGAAATGTATTTTTGCGAATGTCTAAATGACAGCAACTTACCTAACACACCAATTCATGAAACAATTAAACTTGCCTCACTCGATGATATAGAACGAATTATGAAATTACGAAGTGACATCGCTGAATTCCCAACTGCTAATGAATCAGAGAAAATGTTAAGGCAAGCTATCGAAACTAAAACAGGACGTACATACTATATTGAAAAAGACGGTGTAATCATCGCATCCGCCTCTACATCCGCTGAAAATTCATTATCTGCTATGGTTGTTGGAGTCTGTACACATCCGAATCATCGCGGGAATGGATATGCTTCGCTCATATTACAGAAAATGATTCAAGACTTCACAAATGAAGGCCGAACGCTTTGCTTATTTTATAACAATCCAGCTGCAGGACGAATTTATAAGCGATTAGGGTTTAAAGATATTGGAATGTGGACGATGTATCGATAATAATGCATAATACACGCAGAATAGGCTGCCTATTATAAGTAGCCTATTCTGCGTATAACTAATATCTATTCACATGTACTCCGCTTGTCGTTACTATATGATATACTATGAATTTACTTGTTAACTCTTGTTAATTTCTATAACATAAAAAAACAATTTAAATCTTTTATCTTTACAACTGAACCAATTAGGAACGCTTTATCGTTATTCTCTGTTCTTATTTAGATATATTTTTCGACTTGCTACTGAAATTTTCTAATAAATAGGAAATTCCAATACCTACTCCACCAATAATTAGAGCAACAATAGCTGTTAAAACCCTTTTTCCCATTGGCTGCGGAAAGAAGAAGGAAGAAAAAAATAACACTGCGGTAAAGATACACATTAAAATACGCCCTTGTTTAAAACATGCTTGATTGCTCCTTTTTCAATAATCATAATGATTGGTTTCACCTCTTCTAGTTTAACTACTGTTCCAATTGGAGATAGTTTCATAGGTATTTATTCTCCTCTATTTGTAAATTTTTTAGCTAAACGGTCAAATAATACTGAACTTCCATATGCCAACATCCCAATGCCAATCATAGCAATACTGAAAAATAATTTCTGCCATAAATTAAATGGGAAAAACCACCCTGCAATAACAAGTACCATTGTACCAATAATAATAATAATCATAAATCTGCCTTGTTTAAGCATAACTTCGCTCCTCTTTTTCAAAGAAAAAATGAACCCTCCATTACCATGAGGGTAACGTTAAAAGAGGCAACCAGTAGGCCACCTCCCAAGTAAAACTATTAGTCATACATGTTACATATTTTCAGCTGTTATTCCATACAATCTATCTCTATTTTGCCCTCTTCTTTTTTCGATTTCTAAATATAATCTCTAACACTACTACTGTGGTGAATCCTACAGTTAGTTGTAAACCTGTAAACAGCAGTTTATCATTTAAAGGAATATCAGGTGCACTCCACAGTAATACCGGAGGGATAAGTATACCTATGATTACAAGAGTTCTCATTATCTTTCCCATTTTGTTTCCCCTATCATGTTTTTAAAATCTATATGTATTTTTCATTCTTTTTACAATTCTACTAATTTCTCACGTAGAATCAATTCACTCTCAGTCATATACCCTCTATGCATTTCCTCTATAATCTTGCCATGATTAAATCCCAACACTTTTTCATCACCTAAATATCCAACAGGATAAGGAACACCTACATAGTCAAAATCACGTTTATCTGCCGAGACAGCCATTCTTCCAATTATCATAATTAGGTGTTCTATACCCTCTAGTTTAACAACTGTTCCAATTGGAAAAAGTTTCATAGTTATTTATTCTCCTTCTTCTTATTGAATTTTTCTATGATATTTACAACAACAGAGTTCCACACCAAGGAAATTACAGTAAATAAAATTGCAACCAAAGCAACTACAATTCTATCTTTCCATGTGTCATGTACGACCATTGACAGTATCATCATTATTAGTCCACCAGTACATATAATTATTTTTGTACCTTTACGCATATTCAAGTTATCATCACTCTTCTTTCTGAAATTTAAAAGAAAATCCTCCACCATAACCGTTAGGAGCTACTGCGGACAAAGCAAATTCTTGACCTGCACGGATTTTATAACCAAATCCACCAAGTATTAATTCTCCTTTAACGGTGATATCATAGTCACCAATTCCAGGGATAAAATCAGGGATCTTAATTCTACTAACTTCAGCTTCGTACGTTTGTACAGCGACCATCACTTCACTCTTAGCAGTAAAACCCTCAAGTCCCTCCCTGTACATAAGAAGCTGTCCCTTGTTTACTAGTGAAAGTAACACTCTCACCAAGACCTTTGGGTGAATTATAATTATAGACAATAGACTCTTCCGCAACTGCACCTTCCAATTTTATTCCTATCATATTTTTTTGCAAAACGTCTTCTTTAATAGAATTTAAAGTGTAAGGTAGATTCATCTCACCCGAGCCAGTAAGCGCTTTGAATGTAAAGTTTGTTTTATCAGACAGTGTATGCTTGGAAGTCATTACAGTTCCGTTAAGCTTTGCACCAAATCTGCCATCCTTTAGCGCTTCTGCACTACCTTGGAAATACTCGACATCATTTTGAGATTTTGCCTTCGCTATCATATAATTCATTTGATCCACTTCATAGAAACAATTTTTATCAATACTAATAAATGCACCGATAGCTGATAAAGAGTATAAGGGAAATTCTGGTGTTAACCCTAGATTATTTGTACAAAAAAAGAGAAACCGGTGTGGGTTACTCCTCTTGAAATCACTCTTAATAGGTACTATTATCATGATGATTTTCCCCTATTGTATTAGCCTTATTTATGTTTAAATTTACTATACGTTCGTTCGTGAAGTTTATTAGAACCAAGGGCACATGCTCCTAAAATAAGAACACCTATAATAAATCCAATCTTTTTAGGTAATTCATAAGGAGACATAATAGCGACTACAAGAAATATAGCAATTGCGACATATGTAATATATTTTCCAGTCTTAAATGGTTGCATATTAATATGCTCCTCTCTTAATCTTCAAACTTAATGGTACCACCTAGTCCATAACCATCTCCAACATATAATACCGTTTCTTATCCTAATTATTATTGGATTATCCCTATCCTTTTTCAAACTTTATTATTGTTTAAATTTGTTATGTATTCGTCCTACCACTTTATTGGCCCCCAACGAAATAGCTCCTAAAATAAAAACAAAAATAATAAGAGCAATCTTTTTAGATAGGCTATATGGCAATAACATAGAAAATATAAGAAGTATCGCGACTGCAACATATGTAATATATTTCCCCATTTTAATTGGATCCATCTCAACTTCCCTCCTTTGTTTTTTCAACTTTAATAAATCCTCCAAGTCCAAATGCTTCTCCAAAGTAACCGTCTGTCTCAGCATCTAATTGCACCCTAGAGCCAGATGAACCTAGTTCAACTTCTCCTATTGCTATCAGATTATGATCTCCTATAACTAGAGTGAAATCTAATATAAGAAAAGATTTCATTCAACTTCTTACTTATTAACCGGAACTTCTATTGCTAGTTTGGCTGTCTACATAGTCAAAATTACATTTATCTGCCGATTCAAGCATTCTACCAATAATTATAAAGATTGTTTTATTTCGTTTAGTTTCAATACTGCTCCAATCGGAAAAAGTTCATTCATTTCACTTTTTATGTATCTTTTGATAAACTCGTTCAAATAGAACTGAAGACCCCACAGCTATTACACCAAATAAAAATACTACAAGTACATTTATTAATCTTGTTTTATTGTCTGCAGGCACCATAAAACTCGCGATGAGTGTTACTAATGTGCCAATAATAATTATAATTCTTCCTTGTTTTAACATTCAGTTACTCCTTTTTCTTTGTCCAAGCTACCTTTATAGCCATATTAACTGAATTTGTATTCATCTATATTTAGAATAATCTCAGAAATATCTATTTTTCTTCATTTCAATTTATAGAAAAGAAATGCTCGTGTAACTCTCCTTCTATAGAAATACTCATCAATCCAAGTTTCATTTATTTATCCTCCTGCTAATATAATCCATTAAAGTAATAGCTCCGATCCCCATAGCTCCCCAGAAAACCATACTAAATGTATATATTACCTTTTCCTTAATTGAATATGGACCCATTAGTCCAACAATGATTGAAATTACAACTCCTATAATCATTACAATTTTCGCAATTTTCATCATCCTACTGCCCCTTATCCATCTTCTTATTAAATTTTTGATTCACCATAATTAATTTATTAGCAGGATATACCTATAATAAATTAGATCCTTCCTTTCTTAAACAAACTAATTATTTCTATCTCTCTCTAAATTTATTAGTTATATATTCTACTAAGCTTGTAGTCCTAAGAGACATTACACCCAATACAAGTATAAAAGTGAAAGTAATAATTTTCCCTTTTAAATCGAAAGGAAAAAACAAACTAGCAATAGCCATTGCTATAAACCCAACAATTTTAATAATTTTTGACGATTTAAACATTCTCTTATTCCTCTCCCAAATATTCTTGAATTTTGCGAACAACCCACCAACTACTTTTCAACTTGGTAAAATTTTTATTTATTCCTCTTTTCTTTGCTTTTTAATAATGTAATCTAATAAAGTAATTCCACCTAACCCGATTGCACCATAAAAGACCATACCTAGTGTATGTACTATCTTTTCTTTTAACGAAAATGGAGCTATTAGTCCTGCAATGATTACTATTACAATTGCTATTATCATTACGATTCTTGCAATTTTTATCATCCTATTACTCCTTATCCGTCTTCTCAAGATTTACAAATCTACACCTTTGGGTTTTATTACTGTTCCCACTTGTAAAAGCTTCATAGTCACTCTCTTTCAGTTTTTATTCCCCTAATAAATTCCATTATATATGTAAATCCAATTGCTAATCCGCAAAAAACAAGTACAAAAAAAAAGTAAGAATATGATCCCCTAATGACTGCGGAAAAAATAATGAAAGTAATGCAATAATAGGTACTGTTATTAAATATATAGTTCTCATATGTTTAAAAGGGCGCATTTATTTACTCCTTTTTCTATTGAATTTCTCCATAATATTTATAACAATTGAGTTCCATACTAGTGAAACCCCAGTAAATATAAGAACAGCTAGCGAAATAACAATTTTATCTTTCCACGTTTCTCCATTTATCATAGCGAGTGTAATGAATAATACTGCAGCAATACATATTACTATTCGTGTTACTCTACGCATTTTAATCCCATCCTCACTCTTCTCTCTTTAATTTAAATGAGAATCCTCCACCATATTCATTAGGTGCTGTTGCGGAAAAGCCTGATTCTTCACCTGCACGGATTTTATAACCATACCCACCCAGTATGATTTCACCTGTAACATTTATATCATAAAATACTGATATAAGGATAAAATCAGGGATCTTAATCTTCGTAATTTCCGCTTCGTATACTTGCAAAGCTATCATGTTTTTTTCTTCATATTTATAGTAATTTTTGCTACTTTCCCTCAATTTTCACCCCTATTATATCTTTTTCAAAAAATCTTATTTAACTGCATTCCAACTATTAGATAAATTAAATTCAACAAGAGCACTTCCCGCCGGAAATATTTCTCTCACTTCAAAGTCATAATTACCTGTCTTTCAACAAACCCAAAATCTTCGTACATCTCTTTTGCAAAATTCCCAGCAAATACATTCAAACGAATTTCGGAATACTTCTCCTTCAATTCCTTAATGCCAGCCTCCATCAATTCTCGTGATAATCCTCTCCCGCGATATTCCGGGAAAACGTATAACTCATATATAAATCCAAGTTTTTCACGAGAAAAATAATCAGTATTTTCCCCTATTAATATCCAACCCATTACTTTATTTGCTTCTTTAACGACTAAATAATATGCTCCCTTTTCTATAATTGGCTCTGTAATTTCAATCGCTTTCTCCGTACTTAACTGACAATTTCCTCTCGTCCCTTCAAAAAGCGATTGAGCTGCATATTTTAATATTTCATTTGTATCTTCTTGATTTGCCTTTATTATCATTTTTCACAACTCCCCTTGAATAATAGGCATTATTATCGCTTGTTCAAGATTCTCCACTTCCATAACAATTGCCATCAAGCCCTTTTCCGTACTCGTCTCATGTAACTCACCCTTCTCCCAAAATACAGCTTGTCCAGCTTCTACCTTCACTTTTTCTTTATCTGCCCCGCATACATATCCTTCACCATCCACAATAAGAAGCAGTTGAGATACAACTGCTTCATGATATCCGATGATTCCATTCTCTTGTAGATGCATAGAACCGATATGTATATTCCCTTGATGTTTTAATATTTTTGACATTATAAAATTAGATTGAAATGCTGATATATGCTCTCCCACTTTTTCACTGAAATCAAAAATTTTCATTTCTGATCCTCCTTATATGTATAAAACCATTCTCACTGTTTGCAGCATATGTCCTTCGAAATCTTCTTCAAATTGCTCTAAAGCCGCAAAACCTTTTGCTTCATAAAATCGTTTTCCTTTTTCATTTTCCGCTTCTACATGAATGTACATTTTTCGAATCCCTTTTAACGTCGTGATCCCTTTTTGTAACAAAGCTGTCCCTATCCCTTTCCCTTGCTGATCTGGCAACAAATAAATTGCACCTAATTCTGCTTCGTTTTGCAGTCTAATTGGTGAAAAATTTGCAAAGCCAATTACTTCTCCCTCTTCTTCCGCAACAAATAAATGTGTATTTTCAAGGCGATATTTCATTTTTTCATCGGAATACGCTTCATTTAAAAAGTTGTCTTGAATCTCTCCCGGAATAATTCCTTCGTAAGTATCATGCCAAGCTATTTTCGCTACGTTTTGTACAGCATGAATATCTTCTTGCTTCATTTCTCTAATTACATATGTCATCTCGATGTCTCCATTCTCTTTAAATTACACTCTGCTAAAATACTAGAAGAAACGGCAAAACCATCTTCATAATTTACCTTAATTAATTTTAACTTCTCAATCGAAGCTAGTGTAACATCAAACTTTTCATATATATATTCCATTACACTTAAAAATTGATTTGAATTTAACCCATTAGCAATCGTGCAATGTGGAACCCATTTTCCTGGTACGTAATATGACTGTAGATTATCATGAAAAACTTTGAAATAATCATGATAAGAATGATGAAGTCTTAATAACTCATCAGTAATGGTTGGTGCTAGAAAGATCGTTCCGTTAGTAGGAAAAGTTCCAACTGAAGGAAAAGTTACAGCGGAGATGTTCTCTTGAAAAACTACAAACTCCTCTAATTTCTTCGTGTATAAATTAACATCTAACTCATTATAATCAGCCAATGTAATATGTGGTTCTACTCCAGCTAGTTGATTTATTCCAATTATATTTGTTAATTCATTTTGCAATTCTCTAATTTTATTAGTGAACACACAATCAAATGTAGCAATAATAGCGTACATGCTTCCTCACCCCTTCGTTACACATAGCACTTCCCATTCTTCACGAATCATTCCCATTCGAATAGAATCATAGTATGTCCCGTTATAATATCGGCATTTTCGCATTCTTCCTTCTAAGCTCATTCCTATTTTCTCTGCTACTTTCATCATTCTTTCATTGCCAGACCAAGTTGTAAGCCCTACTCTACCAATCTCCATATTTTCAAATAGTAAGTCCCTATATAATGTTAATGCTTCTGTACCATATCCACCGTTCCAGTATGCTGGGTCATAAATTACGATTCCCATTTCTAACCAACGCGTCGGTTTATGCTCCCAATAAAATCCGACTGTCCCTATAATTTGACCGTCATTTTCGACAATTAAATTCGATAGCGGCTCTTCTATTAAACGTTTTTGTGAATTTTCTTTATATGGCGTGTATTCTTGCATTGATATTGGAAAGTATGGTGCATCCCATTTCTTCCATTCTGGGTTTTCTTCTTTATATACAATACTCCATAATGTTTTTATATCTGATTCCTCAATTGTACGAATTGTAACTTTGTTCCCCTTTAATATAACGTTTTGCATAATTTCCTCCTACATCTCTCTTTATTTCATATATAATTATAATGTTTTTTCTGAAAAATCAAAACAAAACTATACTCTATATTGTATAATTTTGTTATAAAATACGAATTATTTATGTAAATTAACCAATTTTTTCGAGTTTAATCTAGAAACGGAATTTCGGAAAAATTAGATGAAGTACGAACTCGTAGCATAGTTAATAAAAAAATAGGAGGTTATATCCCTCCCATTTTAGCTAAATATTGCATTTCCCTTCTTTTCTACCTCAAGTAGAATTCCTTTCTCTATCCAGCCTTCTACACCATCTTTTTTAATTAAATCATATCCCATGCAGCTACCATCAATTAAAGAAACTGTATCCCCTTTTCTAATACTGATTTGCGCACAAGAAATATCCGTTTTCACTGTATACTCACCTGATTCAAGTTGCTTTATATACTCGTTTTTCACATGAAGTAATTCATTTGTTCCTAGTTGTTTACATACGGTAAAACCTTTCATTCTCTCCACAGGTTCTATGTAATAATGTGGATATGTAACCCAGCCCTGCATTACTGAATTCGCATTAAAATCGGCCAATACTTCATACTGTGGAAAATGATCTACAAATGTATAAGAAAACGTATCACCTGAAGTTGTCCTCTGAATAATAAATGCATTTAATTGCCCTGCTTCTTTAATCGCATTACCACCATCAATCGCAATAATTTTTTTCTCCTTATCAATAACTGGATTGTTAGACGGCGCCTCTTCGGAATAGTTCACAACAGGCCAATGTCCAACAATTACGTACTTATCCGCTCTATGTGACTTATTAAAAAACTCCGGCATTGCAATTGCATTTTTCCTGTCTGTTTGTCTCCAATTCTCTCTATCTTCAAGACCAGCATGTACAAAGATATAATCTTCTGTTTCAATCGCTGTCGGCAATTCTGTTAGCCACTTTATTTCTTTTGAAAAATAGCTCATCAATATGTTTTTCACTTCACAAATATCACTTTCTTCATTAACTGTAACGTTCAATTGCCCTAGCCATTCATTAAAAATTGTATTTTTTCTCGTACATAAATAATTTATTAGCGCAGGATTTTCATTTACAAGCGCTTCAACTACAACTTCACAATTCCCTTCAATTACATAAACATTTGGCTTGCTAACTACTAAATCCATCACATAGTTTACGACGCCAATGCTATCGTTCCCCTTCTCACAAAGGTCTCCATTTATAATTAAATAATCATCATCTTTAAAATTAACTTTATGTAATAATTCCTTTAAAAGATTTAATTCGCCATGAATATCAGATATTACGATAACTCTTACACCTTTTGGGATTAATAGTTTCTGAATTTTTTCCAAGTATAAACTCTCCTAACCTTCTTTTAATTCCATATTATCGTCTCAATTATAAAGAGACTATTCGACAAAATAAGTAATTACCCCTCCTCATTCTTCAATTCTAAATTAAAAGGGGTTCCATATGCTCTCACACATAGAACCCCCTTACTATTATAATTCTTTATAAAAAGAATAGCTTACCTTATCATAGCCTTCTCTTTCATAAAAACGATGTGCATCAACTCTTGGAAACGCTGATGTAAGAACGATAGAACTGCACCCTTTTTCTTCCCCCCATTTTTCTACATATGACAGCAGAACCTTACCATATCCTTTTGATCTGTGAGCTTCTGCAGTTACAAGATCATATACGAAAACATGTTTCTCATTATAAAAATTCGTACAAATCGCTACACCAGCTAGACTAACAACTTCGTCATCTTCATTCTGTAACGAGAGTAGTTTATAATTTTCTTTTTTCATTTTTTGAAATAAAGAACTTGCTTCTTCTCTTGAAATTTTTGTTCGTAATTGCTGTAATACAGGGAATACATCATATAAATCAGATTCTGTTACTACTTCTCTAATACTCATTATAATTCTCCCCTTTCTATTTATTAAATTTTCTAAATGTTATATCATCATTATAAAAAGTAACTGCCCTTAACTTAAGTGACAGTTCGATTATTTTTTATATGGCCAGTTTTTAAAGGAGAATTCTTAAAATGGATCTTACTATCCCATTACAACTTGAAAGTAAAACACCAATTTACTTACAAATTTACGAATATATGAAACGAGAAATTTCTCAGGGCTTACTACCTACTGGTACACGCCTTCCTTCTCACAGAAATTTAGCGATACAACTTAATGTTAGTCGTATTACTGTTGAATCTGCTTATCAACAATTACTAGCTGAAGGTTATGTAGAAAGTAAACCGAAACGCGGGATTTTTGTTGCAGAAGTTGATATTGATGTCATTCAAAATAAACAACAAGTTGTGTCAAACAGCGCTAACAATATAAAAAAAGAACAATATGACTATGATTGTAGCCAAGGGCTGATTGATCAAAAAGCTTTTCCAATTACAAACTGGAAAAGAGCATTACAAGAAACTTTATTCCAGTATGAAAATGAATTATTTGCTAGAGAAGATCCTCAAGGTGAGTTCGTTTTACGAGAGCATATTTCAAAATATTTATACCATGCCCGCGGGGTACATTCTTCACCTGATCAAATTATTATCGGAGCCGGTACGCAGCCTCTTCTTTGGCTACTACTTCAACTGCTTGGTTCAAAAAAAGAATATGGAATCGAAAACCCTGGATTTCACCGTATAACTGCCATGATTCAAAGTTCTGGTCTTCCTGTTCACCCTATTTCATTAGACGATAAAGGGATTCGTATTTCAGCTTTACGTGAATCACGTTCCAATGTAGCATACGTCACTCCATCACACCAATTTCCTCTTGGAATGATTATGCCATTATCTAGAAGGCTCGAATTATTAAGATGGGCCAATGATTGCGAAGGATATATTATTGAAGATGATTATGACGGGGAATTTCGTTATATAGGAAAACCTATCCCCTCTTTACAGGGACTAGATTCAAATGAACGCGTTATTTATATGGGAACTTTCTCGAAATCCTTTTTACCTTCTTTGCGAATGGGGTATATCGTTTTACCACCTCATCTTTTAAAAATCTATAAAGCGCTTGGGGGCATGTTTAAACAAACTGTTTCTACCCTGCAGCAACTTGCCTTTGCAACCTTTATTCACAATGGTGATTGGGAGCGCCATTTGAACCGTAGTCGTACGTTATATAAAAGAAAGCACACATTACTAGTTAAATCTATCAAAAATGACATGGGATCTCGTGTTCAAATACTTGGCGAACAGTCTGGACTGCATATCGTACTTCATGTTCATAATGGTATGAACGAACAAGAACTGATTCATACTGCTGCAAAACAACAAATCAAATTATACCCACTCTCTACATATGATTCTGTACATAATTTAAGCGAGGCGTCATATGTACTACTCGGTTTCGGCAGCATTCCCGAAGATAGTATCGAAATTGTAGTCAAATTACTAAAGGAAGCCTGGTTCCCTAAGTAAAATAACTCCACATAAGTTATACTTATGTGGAGTTATTTTACACACTATTTTTCTGATACGTCTCCTGATCGAGCAGTCCTTCCTGGACGCTTAACACCAGTTGTTTCTGTTGAATAGGAAGCTTCAATTATAGCGGTTGGATCTACAGAGAGAACGAGATCTTTCATTTTTGGATAAATGAAACGGTTTGTAATACAATAAATGATTTTCTTGTGCTCTCCTAAAAAACCACCTTCTCCATGTAGATACGTAACGGATAATTGCAATTCTTTCATAAGCAAATCGCCTATTTCTTTATTTTTCCCAGAAATAATCATAACGCTCTTTCCTTGATTAATACCATCTAATATGAAATCAATCATTTTCGTAACAATATAGAAAATAGCTAATGAGAACATCGCTTGTTCGATTGAAAATAAAATGGCAACAAAAATGAAAATAACCGCATTTACAGCAAGTAAAAATGTACTAATTGGTACTTTAAAATGCTTGTTCATCCAAACAGCTAACATTTCTGACCCATCAATTGCTCCACCCATTTTTACAACAATCCCAACACCAACACCAAAAAGAACTCCTCCATAAAGTACAATTAATAATTCCGAAGTTGTAATTGCTGGAAATGGCTTTAAATAAATCAATCCAAGTGTTGTAACAACATTTGCATAAGACGTACGGATAAAGAACTTCTTACCCATTACTTTTGCAGTAAATAGTAAAATTGGGATATTAAGTCCTAAAAATACTCCATAAAGCGGTAATCCAGCAACTTTATTTGCCATAATAGCAATGGCCGTTACCCCGCCATCTACTAATCCATTAGGTGCTAAAATAAGCTCTAATGAACCCGCTACAATAATCGATCCAATTGTTAATAATACGTATTCAAATACTCTTTTCATTCATTACCCCCAAAACATATATATTTTCTTAGTATTATTTTAACGTAATTTTACTACTAATTCAAAGATATCAGTTTATATACACAAAAGTTTCACCTTTATAGTGATTTTTTATGTGATTTATTTATAAAAACACACTTACGTATTTCAGTAAGTGTGCTCCAAACATTTATTTAAGTTTTAAGTATGAATTCACTTTCATTTTAAATATTTCATCAACTGCTCTATTATACCCACCAGCATTTCGAAGTGACTCTCCAACTTTACGACTATTTTCCTTAAACGTTACATCATACATTACTTTCTTTACAGTCTCACGTAACAATTCAGAAGTTAATTCTTTACGATTAAGCCTTATTCCAGCTCCTACTTCACTCACTCGTTTCGCAACTAAAGGCTGATCTCCTGTTACCGGAATTACAACTAACGGGACACCGTAATATAGTGCTTCACTCGAACTATTCATACCACCGTGTGTCACGAATACATCAGCGTACTGTAATACTTCTAATTGCGGCACATAATTATACAACTTAAAGTTATTCGGAATGTTTTCAAATTGACTTATATTTATCTTCTTACCAACAACTAATACGACTGTCGCTTCTACATCTTTAAACGCTTCAAAACATTTTTCATATAACTCAGGTTGTTCATTAAAAACTGTTCCCATAGAAATGAAAATCAATTGTTTATCTTTTAAATCTTCCATAGGAAAGCTATCTACTTCTTTTCGAGTAGCAATTGATGGACCGACAAACTTATACGATTCATCGAATACATCTGAACGCGGCTGATATTCCTTTGAAGTATATACAATAGTAATATCACCAGGATGATTCATAATATCATACATATTAATACATTTCATTCCATACTGCCTATTCCATTTTTCCATTCCCGCTAAACAAGATTGATATAATGGATTAGTTTCATCTACTTGTCTCGATTCTTGTTCATCATTAAAAGTAATGTACTGATTAAAAGCAAACGTTGTACAAGAAGAAACGCTAGGTAATTTTAAAACATTCGCTATAATACGTCCTACTGGAAAATGATTATCGTATATCAAGTAATCGTACTTTTCCCCTTTTGTTTCTTCTACAATTTGAGTAACAATACGCTCTGATGCTTCAATCATATGAGATAGCATCGTCAAAGGACTCCCACCTTCATTTACTCGTTCCATAATATTAATTTGAGAGAGGAAATTCTCAAACACTCGGAATTCTGCACCTGTTGCTTCAATCTTCTTTCTATAATCTTCAATACAATACGAAACAACTGTTTCCCCTCGCCGAATTAATTCACTTACAATAGCTAAAGTCGGATTTATATGACCTTCTCCAGGGAAATTTATTACGAGTACATTTGCCATAATATTCTCTCCTATCTAATATAATCAATAGTTAATCATATTAATTAATTTAAAACTATTAAGTAATCTATTCTACTTCTTCATATTTTTCTCTTCATTTTATTATTGAGAAATATTTTTCATAACCTACATTATAACTCTTATAAAAGTAGACTTAACCCTTCATTTATTGAAAAATACGGGATTTACATTCAGGCATTTTTACAGATTTATCATCAGAAACATTATTTTGATAATTCATACAAAACTAGAAAAATATAATTTTCACACTGATTTCTCACCATAAATTTATTTAAGTTCTATGTTGTCCCCATTATTATCCACTTGGTACATATTCTGTTATATAATAAATTTATAGAATTTACAGAATAAGGAGTCCTTTCATGCTACAACAACTATTCATTTCACCTATTATATCTGTTCAAGCACTACATCCGGGCTATGAAGACCATGCAAGCGACGTGTTTCTTGTTAAAACAGAAACTGAAGAAGTTATTGTTCGTTCCTCAAAAATGACTGAAGAGCCCAACAATGATTTTTGGTGGGGATGTAAAAACCTTTTTGGAATTGATCCAAGGCATGTACATCATTTAGAAACAATACACGCATTATTGAAAAAGCATACTACCTTGCCCATCCCGACTATTTTGCAAAAACATGTTTTAAATGAGCGAGAGTATGTAATCGTCGAAAAACTAACCGGAAATACGCTGCAATCATTTTTCGGACAACCTGATTCTATTTTATTCAGCCTTGGAAAAGGACTAGCAGAAATTCATTCGTTTCAAGCAGAGTTTATAGGAAACCCATCAAATACTTTCCACATTCCACTAGAAGAATTTAAATCTCACATATTAAAAGTCAGTAAAGATCTTGTAAATAGATTCTATTCCGATAACGCGAGCATCCAAAACGCATTTCATACTTTTGAGTCACAGCTATCTTCCTTGCCGTCACCGAAGGAATCTACACTCGTTTTAATTGATATGGATCCTACCCAGTTTTTATCAGATGATCAATCTATTACTGGTTTAGTAGATACAGAAGCTTATGCAATTGCTCCACGAGAGTTTGATTTTATTGGATTAGAATATGTACTTACAGAAAAAGAGGCTCATGCTTTTAAACAAGGTTACGAAACCATTATGCCCATTCCTCGTCTTGAAGAATGTAGACATCCCTATCGATATTTGTACCGGTTATTATCTGTTCAGGGCAGTGTGGAGTTAGACAAGTGGCTAAGTCATCCATCCTATTTTTAAATACGAATGAGAGGGATTATGAAATGAATATTGAACAAAAGAAATCTTTAACAGCAAACGAAATTCAGCAAATGAAAGATTTATCTCATATTTGCGGACAACACGATCAAATTGATTACTCGTCAGATTTACATATAAACTTTTTAACTGCCCGTAATATAGAAGTGGTAAATGATTTTCTATTTTATGATGATACTCAATTAATCGGCGCATTAAGTATGTATGACTTTGAGAGACCAACAAAACTGGAGTTAATAGGGTTTGTTCATCCGAACTATAGGAAACAACATATAGGCACTACTCTTTTACAAACCGCAATGAAAGAAATACAAAAAAGAGAGGCAGATGAAGCCCTTCTTATAATTAATGGTGACTCTATTTCAGGGAAATCATTTGCAAAACAAATGAACTTTCCTTATTTATACAGTGAATACGGTATGGAGTTCAAAACAAACGAAGCACAAAAAACAATGAAAAATAATATTAATCTTACTGTTGCATCTTCTGAATTACTTCCTGATCTTATAGAAATCGCTAGTGAAGCTTTTGGAGATTCGGCAGCAAATACATCCACATGGTTACAAAAGATGATGAATTCATCTTCCCATCAAGTTTATAGTGCTCTTATCGATGAAAAAGTGATAGGAACGATTACAGTTACTGAGCAAGAGCAATCTACTACACTATCAGGATTTGCAGTTCATCCTTCTTATCAAGGTAAAGGATATGGTAAAGGTATTCTTAGTTATATGGTACATACACTTATTACAGAAGGAGTTTCAACAATTGAACTAGACGTCGAAACGAAAAATAACAATGCTTTAAAACTATATACACAATGTGGTTTTGAAATTATGACAAAGTATGATTATTATAGATTGTTGGAATAGGAGTGACTTTTCTATCGAGGAAGCATGTTATTTTAGAGACGAAATTATTACCTCTTTAAAATCTGTAGGATGTAACAATATACAACTACACGGTATAAATAGAACATTTTTCATTTGTCAAAAATAAAAAAACTGAATCATATCGATTCAGTTTTTTCTTATTTTTTTCTTAATATATTTACAACCGCAGTCGTTTCATCATTTTTTTTATAAACACGTGGAATTCTTCTATCCAACATGCATGTAACTTCATAATTAATTGTACCTAACATATCTGCTATTTCTTCCACCGCAATCTCTTCTTCACCTTGTTTGCCGTAGAATACAACTTCGTCTCCTACTTGTACTGGCATTGCATTTGTAACATCTAGCATAAGCTGATCCATACAAACACGGCCAATTACAGGTACTCGTACTCCGTTTATTAGTGCATGCCCTTTATTAGATAGCTGACGATTATAACCATCAGCATAACCAATCGGTACAGTTGCAATCCATTCTTCGCCCGTTGTTACATAAGTATTCCCATAGCTAACACCACGATTTTTCTTCGCATGTTTAACATGAGCTACTTTTGATTTTAAAGACAACGCTGGCTGTAAGGAAGCAACTGTATGATCCACTTCTCTTGAAGGATACATACCGTAAATTCCAATACCGACACGAACCATATTTTGAAATGTGTTACTAAGTTCCATTGATCCTGCACTGTTTGAACTATGAATATATGGAAAATGAATTCCTAATTCTTCCGCTGTATTTACAGCTTTCTCAAACAAACTTGTTTGCATATTTGTATAAGTTTTATCTATTTCATCGGCGGTAGAGTAATGTGTAAACATCCCTACTACTTCTACATATCGCATACGTTTTAACTCTTCAAAAAACGGTTTAACTTCTTCTTCCTGTAAACCAATACGGCTCATTCCTGTATCAATTTTCACATGAATTCGCACTTTCTTTTGAAGATGGTTTGCAACTTCATCTATACCTTGTAAATCTTCTACTCTATAAACAGTCATCATAACGTCATATTGAATTACATCTTCTACAGCTGCTACTGGTGTATATCCTAAAATTAAAATAGGTACAGTGATTCCAGCTTCTCTTAATTCAATCGCTTCATCTACAAATGCAACTGCAAGTTGGTTTATTCCTGCTTCAATAGCCGATTTCGCAACTTCAACTGCCCCATGACCATACCCATTCGCTTTTACAGCAGCCATCATTGCAATATTTTCATCATTCACACGTCTTTTAAATTCTTTTACATTATGTTTTACCGCATTTAAGTCAACTTCAACAATTGTATCTCTTCCATATTTCAAGCTCATTGGTCTAACTCCTAACTCAATAATTACATTCCATTCTATTTCACGTTTCATATGACCTTTTACAATATAATACTTTTCACTATGCTAGTCAAACTACTAGAATTTTCGGAATTTTGAGTATGATATAATACCCTTAAGAAACTATTATATACGGAGGTGAGAATAATTACAATGTTTGTTCCATCTGCATTGAATCAAGTTAAAATTGCTATCGATACTTCCATTCAAATACTGAACCAATATACTGAAAGTGATTTGAAAATAAAGCCGATTGAATCAAAGCGGTCATTATTTGAAATGTGCACACATCTTTCCCTTATTTTCCATGCTGATTTACTCATATTAAATGGTATTACGGAAAAAGACTTACATACCTTTTATATAGAACAAACACCAGAAACAATTACTCAAATACAGCAAACGATGATACAAGGGTACGATTTACTTTCTAAAACTTTTTTATCCTATTCCAATAAAGAATTAGCGGAAATTATGACTGCTTATTGGGGTATTTCTTACTCTCGATTCGAATGGTTGCTTGAAATCGTTGCACATTTTTATCATCATCGCGGGCAAATTCATATTTTATTATGTGAGCATATTAAAAATCCTTGCATTCCTTTATTCGAATAAAAAGAGCGGAAACAAAACCAATAAAGAGTATCAATCCTAATAAAACAAACGTCTGAGCATATTCTCCTATTTTCATAAGATAAATAGAAATAATAGGTCCTATACTAGTTCCTAAAAATAAAATAAATGTATAAATAGAAACTGCTATTCCCCTTGCTTCCCCTCCTAATTGGCCAACAAGAGAAACTAACGATGGAACGGATATAGCAATACCTATTACAAAACAGATGCTCATCATTACAAGTAGCGGCAGGTTCGAAATAAAGCCCATTGAACTTAAACTAAAAATAGCGACCAACAATCCGCCCTGAAGAACTTGCCTTACTCCGAATCTCTTTGTTAAACGACCCGCAAGTGGTGACAGCAACATACCAAATAGCCCCGCTAAGCGAAAATAAAGAATTTGTTCTGAAGTTAAATTGTAAGTAGGACTGCTCAAATAATTCCCTAAAACAGTATACATGTTAACAAAAGCCATTAACAAAACAAATGCAATCATATAGCTCAATACTAAGCTTTTATGTGTAAAAACTTTACCCATCTGTTTAATTGGTCCCAAAATATCAGTATTGGATTGAGACGTTTCCCCTTTCGGAAGAGAATAATGAACCAATACAGCAGTAATGATATAGACAATACTAAGAAGAAAGAACACCATATGCCATCCAAAATGCTGACTAACAGCTGTACTTATTACTTGCCCTGCAATTCCAGCTACTAAAAAACCGGTACTAACAAATCCTATTGTTGTAACCTTTTTTTCTACTGGAAACATTTCTACAACGTAAGCTAACGCTACTGGAGAAAATGTAGCTGCTGCTATCCCCTGTAACCCTCGAAGAATAACAAGCCAAAATAAACTATCCACAATCCCTAAGAAAAAAGAAACAATCGACAGTGCAAGCAGTCCAATAAAGATCCCTTTTTTTCTCCCATATTTATCAGAGATTGCCCCAAATAACAAACAACCTATAGCAAAGCCAACAGAAAATATACTGCCTGTAGCCGCAGATTGTGCTAATGAAACCTTAAAAAGGTCTGAAAATAGAGCGGTTAAAGGAATCGTCACATATAGGCTGGACATAACTACCATGCCTGCCCAACATAACACCGCTGTCATTATTGTGTAATTCCTTTCACTATTTACTTCTTTTGATATTTCCATCATAAAATCTCCCCCTTACAATGATTTTCCCCATCGGTTTAAAACATCTAAAGTAAACTACTCAAAACGACATTCCTTTAACACTTACTTAATTTGTTTACGTTAAAAGACATATCACCACCCCTCATCAAATTAGCTAGACATATAATAAGGTAACCTAATTATATGTCTAAATAAAAAAGTTGACTCACACAATCAACTTCTTTATCTGCCTTCTCCTAATTTCTTCTGCATAGTTACTTGCATTTTATTTAATAGCTTCTCTAAAGTTTGACGCTCTTCTTGACTAAAGTCATCAACTAACGACGCGCAAGATGACCAAAAAGTCGGTAAAGAATGCGCAACTAGTTCTTTTCCTTTCGGAGTAATTTTCACCTTTAATCTTCTTCGATCTTCAGAATGATTGAATCTTACGATTAACTCTCGTTTCTCCATCCAATCTAATAAGCCAGTGACAGAAGCACGTGTAATCCCTAATCGGCTCGCAATATCCGAAGGACTCATGTTCACTTCTCCCCCATTCGATTCCATTTCACGCAAAATAAACAACAGTAAAAAATCTAATTTACTTTCTGAAATACCCAACGGAGCTAAATCTACGTCAACTGCATCTAGAACATTATCAGACGTCCATAACATTAACAAACCAAGTTTTGCTGCGATTGGATCCGTATCCGCTGATACTGTCTTTTTTATTAACTCTGCATAAGGCTCAATCCCTAAAGGAAGAGCATCTTTTTTTGAATCCATTCATTTTCACTCTCCTTTCTTTCATTTAATTAGCTTACCTAACTACTTTTTATTATACTCATATTCTTCCTTCTATTGCAAGAATATTGTTAGACAAAAAAATCCTGTTTTTAAAACAGGATTTTTCACACTGACTAACTAATATTTCTAAATAATCCCAAACTCTTTTAAAGCAAAAGAAATGCCACCTTCACTTGATTTCTTTGTAACGAAATCTGCTCTTGTTTTTAACTCTTCTCCGCCATTCCCCATTGCAATTCCTAGTCCTACATACTGTAACATCTCAACATCATTTTCACCGTCACCAAAAGCAATTGCGTCTGATTTACAAATTTTCAGATGTTCCAATACCTTTTGAATTGCAGTTAGTTTCGATACTTTATTATCTTCCAACACATTCATAACGTAACCATGAAAACGTTCAAACGTAAGCATTGGATATCTTTTCAAAAATTTTTGAGTTTCTGATTCATCAGCATACAGACATACACAATAAACCTCTTCTGATAAGTTTCTAACTTTGTCAGGATACTGCTCTAAATTTAACGTTTCGTTTAGTGCTCGTATTACACGTTCATCTTTCGAAGCAACACCATTCATAGCAAATTCTTCTGTAAAATAAGAAACACTATGACCATGTAATTCAGCGAAATTTGAAATATCATGAACAATTTCACTTGAAAGTACCGATTTATGTATAACTTCTTCCCTACATTTTATATGTGCACCATTTGCAGAAATAAACGTGTTTATGCCCAGCTCTTTAAATTGTGAACATAAGCTATATGGTCTCCCGGTTGTAACAACTACGTGAATTTCTTTATCTATTAACCTTTGTATCGCTTCTCTTGTACTTTCGTGCATACTTCTATCAATCTCACTTAAAAGGGTACCATCAACATCGAAAAATACAACTTTGTACACAGGTCCTTACATCCCGTCCAAATGATTCGTATCATTTATGAAATGTACCGTTTTTTGTGCACCCTCAATTTCAATCAAACTAATTCCCGTATCTCCCATTTTAAAATAATAGTCCATGCTAATTGGCATTTGGAAAAACGCTCGTAAAATACTATTTATTACACCACCGTGTGCAACAATTGCAATTCGGTCATACGTATTCTCTGTCACGATTTTAGAAAAAATCCCTTCTATTCTCATTCTAAATTCAATAAATGATTCCCCGTTTTCAAAACGATCATGAAGAAATTTTGGCTCTGGATATTTTTTCGCTTCTTCAAATGATAACCCTGCTTGTACCCCATTATTAAACTCCATTAATTCTTCTTCTAGTTGAATTGGGCACCCAATTCCTTCTGCTAATGTTTCACCAGTTTCGCGAGCACGTTTTAATGTGCTTGCCCAAATGAAATCTGGCGGGAAATCTGCTTTCACTTTCTGTACAAGTCTTTGTACTTGCTGTCTTCCCTTTTCTGTTAATTCAAAGTCAGCTCGACCTTCATGTACATTTAAAATATCTGCTTCTGATTCACCGTGGCGTATTAGTAGTATTTGCATGTTTCTTCCGCTCCCTTGTTTAATATTCACAAAACTCCATTATATCACATTCTTAACTTTATATAACAAAAAAGGAACGGTTTCCCGCCCCTCATCCATTCACTTTCTCTGCATCATTCCAATAATACTTACTAAACGCTTCCGTCAACACATCAATTGTGTTATATAATTCATCTAATGTATTATCAACACCACCAACTTCAATTAACATCGCATTTTTAGATAAATCTTGATTATAAACGCCATTTCCATCTTTTTTATACTTTGGAAAGATTCCTCTGCTTAATCCGTAATAGTTTTCATCTAAATAACTATTGATTGCTCTTGCAATTTTTTCATTTTCAGCACGCCCTTCATTTTCCATCCCAATTATAAAATATAATCTTGCATACGATTTCCCGTTAATTACTTTTGTTGTTACCTTCTTCCGCTGATCATCACGGTGTATATCAATCGGAAACGCAATATTATTATTTTGTGCTAATGTTTCTTTTACATATTCATGAGACGCTTTATATGATTGCGGCCATTTCCATTTTTTACTCGCTAATAAATCCCCCATATTCGTTTTATCATGAACTACTGGAATTCCTTGTCCTTCAAGTTGTTCTTTCATACGTTTCCCTAGTAAGGACACATTTACATCTGGACTTGATGGATCGGTAGCCCCTGGTAATAACGGAAAGAAAGATTCCCAGCTATGTGTATGATAAATATATACTGCACTTTCACCTTTTTTCGCTCCATTCTTTTTCTGAACCGGATTATTCTTTTCAGCTTCTGTAACTTTATCTTTTGCTACTTCTCGCTCTTTCGTTACTTCTTCAATCGGTACACTAGATTCATTTGGGATATTCGTAAAGTTTGTCCCTTCCCCAGCTACAATAATGTTAGAGTAATACTTTGACATACCAGGCACTTCTTTACCGACAAACGTTCTTAAATCTTTAATTTTCAAATCCGTCGCAATCGAGAACATTAAATTTCCAAATGACTCCCTTTTATTCTGCTTAAAATAATCAAATCCGTAATAGCGATTCTCACTTTCTATCATTTGAACAAAACCTTGCATCGATACTTTTCCAAACCATTGATTCACGTAATTCGATTTTATTGTATGTAAAAGCGACGTCAAAATCGACGCAATAATAATTATGACTAGTGCATATAGAAAGAGTAACGAGATTAGTTTCTTCCCATGTATACGGGTTGCATACTTTTTCAATGTATCACCTTCTTTATACATGGATATGTACAAGCTTTTCGTAATATACGCAAAAAAAAAAGAGAAATGGCATCCCATTTCTCTTTCTCACTCTTATTGTTCTTTTTCTGTATCTGACGAAGGTAATTTCTTCGCTTGTTTTTCTTTGAAGATTTCCCCAATTGCACCAAGAGTACCAAGTGTTTCAATTGCATTAGACGGAATAAAGACTTTATTCGCTGGTCCTTTTGCAACCTCAATTAATGATTCAAACGATTTATAAGCAAGTACGCGTTCATCTAAATCTGCTGCGCGAAGTAATTCAATTCGGTTTTGTTCTGCTTTTGCGATTTCCTCAATCGCTCTTGCTTCCCCTTGTGCTTCTAATTCTTTTGCTTCTTTTAAACCTTCAGCTTCTCGAATACGCGCTTCTTTATC
Organism: Bacillus sp. FSL P2-0099; assembly: GCF_038007445.1. NCBI lineage: Bacteria > Bacillati > Bacillota > Bacilli > Caryophanales > Bacillaceae > Bacillus > Bacillus sp. FSL P2-0099. The sequence goes on along the minus strand of NZ_JBBOXE010000001.1, from coordinate 2,020,053 downwards.
CCCTTCAGCCATTAAAATTTTACTTTGTTTTTCCCCTTCAGCCCGAAGGACTTTATCTTGTTTCGCTGCTTCAGCTTCTAAAATGATCGCACGTTTATTACGTTCTGCTTTCATTTGTTTTTCCATTGATACTTGCACATCTTTTGGTGGATTAATATCGACTATTTCGACACGCTCAATACGAACGCCCCATTTTTCTGTCGCTTCATCAAGTGCTAAACGAATTTCTGTTGAAATTTTTTCACGACCTGATAATGTTTCATCAAGCTCCATTTTACCAATAATTTGACGCATTGTTGCAGATGTAATATTACGAACACCATATTCATAGTTTGAAATACCATATGTCGCAAGCTCTGGTTCAACAATTTGATAGAAAATAATTGTATCAATTTCTACTTGTACATTATCTTTCGTTATTACCTTTTGTGGTGGTACATTCGTTTGTTGAATACGCAAATCGTGATATACACGAACGCGGTCTACAATTGGGATTAGAATATTTAATCCTGGGTGCATAATCCGTTGAAATTTACCAAACCTTTCAACGACCCCAACTTTTTGCTGAGAAATAATTTTAATTGTCAATGCAATAAATACAACGACAATCAATGCGAAAATAATCGTTAACGTTAATGCTACTGCCATATTTATTCACTCTCCTTTTTCACTTGTAAAATAGTACTATGCCTCTGTATAACAACGACTTTTTCTCCAGCATCAATAGGAGTATCCGAAATAGCTGTCCAAGTATCTCCATCCACTTTCACAATACCGTTCACTTCGCTTGTAATCGTTTGCATAACAATTCCCTTTTTACCAACAAGTTTATCTACTGTATCAGTAAAACCTTTTGCTTCTCGAAAGTTTTTAGAAATTCTTTTCGTAAAGAAAGTCAATGTTAAACTTACAATCGCCCCAACAACAACTTGTAAAAATAGTGCATCAGGAGCAAACAAAGCAATAAGACCTCCGACAACAGCTCCAATTCCAAGCCAAAGCATGTAAAACGTAATCGACAACATTTCTGCAATAAATAAAATACCCGCTATTATAAACCAAATCACCCATCCAGCCATATGCAACCCTCACTTTCTTTCTCATTTTCTATATGTATATGAAGAAAAGAATGGTTTATCCGCCCTTTCTCATAGAGGGGGCGTTTGCTACAAGCTATTATATGTATTCGCTGTTACAACAAGCATTAATAAAATGCTATATTAATATATTCTTCATTATACACGAAAATCCCTTTCAAAAAATGACAAAAAATTTAATTCTTTCAAAAATATAACTTACAGATTATAATAATTAAAATTAAAAGCAGTATTGATTTGAAAGGTGGTATTCTTATTGCCTAAACGTTCACTAACTTACTATTTGGGCTCCAAAATATGCATTACTCTCGCTGACATTGTATACATAATGATTATTACAACTCACATCTATATCACAACTAGATCAGCTACAATTACTGCTCTTTTTCCATTATTACAGGTTATCACAAATCTTATCGCGAACACCTCTGCACCACTTATAATGAATCGGTTTCCATCTTATTCATTGCTATATACTCTACAATGGATTAAAACAGCTCTTTTAATATTGTTAATGATATTATTTCCTATACTATCAGCAAACATTTCTGCTCTTTTAACTTTTGTTATTTTCATTTCATTATGTAGTGGCTGGAGCGCTCCTCTACTATACGCCGTTATCCCACGCTTAACACCACAAGAAAAATTAGTAAAAGTAAATAGTGTCTTTTCCTTTTCAACACAAATTATACAAGCCGCTGCATACTCATTTACAAGCATAATTGTTCTTCTCATTGGCGTTACTTCGACACTCATGATTAATAACATATTGATGATTTTCGGATGTATTACATTACACCTTTCATTACAATCTATACAAGCTGAACGAGTAGCAGAACCCACTTCTTCGAAAACTACTGCATTATTAGAAGGATGGAAACTGTTATTTCAACACCCGTCTCTGCGCATCGTTACAATTATGGACTTAATTGAAACTTTCGCAGGGACGATATGGATCGGTGCTATTACGATGGCATATGTAACGACTGTTCTTCATAAAGGCGAAGATTGGTGGGGATATATTAACACAAGTTATTACGTCGGCACATTAATTGGTGGGATATTAGCGTGGAAAATGAGTACATATATTCAAAAAAATTTAATACGCTCCATGGCGATAGGCTCTCTTATGTTTAGTATTCTTACATTTTTATATGGTATGACAAGTAGCGGATTTATTGCTCTATTTCTTTGTGTTCTAATGGGGCCATGTTATCAAATTAGAGATATTTCTCAAACGACGGTTTTACAATCAAGCGTCACTCCTTCTTTATTATCGAAGATGTATACAGCTCATGGTGCACTTCTCTCGACAGCTTCTGGTCTTTCTATGCTTAGCGTTGGAATTATTACTGATATGTTCGGCGTTCGTACTATTTATATTATCGCCGCTTTTCTTATTTTATGTTCTGCTTGTTTATCCTTTAACTTATTAAAATATCAGAAGACGGAGCAGAAAGATATTTCACTTTAATCAATAAAACAAAAAGGACAGGAATTCCTGTCCTCTTTGTTTATTCTATTCATGACAAGTTGGGAATCTTCCTATGTTTTGTCGCTTGTTCAAAAGCATATGCTAGTTTAATTAATGCCCCTTCACTAAAAGCAGCACTTGCAAGAGTAATTCCAAAAGGCCTCCCATTATCCATATATCCCGCAGGCATTGCTATAGACGGATAACCTGCTTTCGCACATATAGTAGATCCTATATAAGAAGGGAACAGTATCGCATCCAGGTTATATTTTTCCAACGCAAAATCAATACCTTGTTTTTGCGAAAAATATATATCTTCTAATCTTGCGTTTAAATATTCTGGATTTCTTAACGTATTAGGAAAATCTTTTCTTCTTTCTAACTTAGTTTGTCCATATTTCAAAGCTCTTTCTGCTATGTTTTTATTAAACTCCATTAACTCCGAAATAGAATGTACTGGAATAGTAGAAGGTAATTTAGAAAGATAGTTATCCAAACTGTGCTTCAGCTCATAAAGTGGAACTCCCCAACTCCATTCCCTATGAAAAGACGGAATATCAATATCTTCTACTACTGTCGCTCCCTCACTACGTAATACTTGGATCGTTTCCTCAAACAATTTTTCATCGTACTCACCATTTTCGTAATAGTCTTTTGGAGCATTGTTAAATACGCCAATCTTTGCTCCCTTTAATCCATTTACATCGAGATAAGGTGTATAATCTTGATATGCCATTCCTTCACTTTTATGAGTGGCTACATCCATCTCATCCACTCCCGTTAAGTTCCCTAATAGAATTGCAGCATCCGTTACCGTTCTAGCAAATGGCCCAGCTGTATCTTGTGAATAAGTGAAAGGAATAATTCCACTACGACTAATTAACCCAACAGTCGGCTTAATACCTACAACCGAGTTTTGAACAGCTGGACTTAAAATAGAAGCATCTGTCTCTGTTCCAACGGATAATACAGTAAAGTTAGCAGCAACTGCAACGGCAGATCCTGTACTCGATCCACCAACAAACATATCATCCTTTCCTGTACCGTAAGGATTAATCGTTTGACCGCCTCTAGCGCTATATCCAGCCCACATTTCAAAAGACATTCCGTTTGCTAACTCTGTCATATTTGCTTTCCCTAGTATAATCGCACCTGCTTCTCGGAGCTTTTTAACAAGAAATGCATCTTCACTACTTATATTTTGTTCCAGGGCAATCGTACCAGCACTTGTATGCATCGAGTCATTCGTTTCAATATTATCCTTAAGTAAAACAGGTATACCATGTAATGGACCTCTTACTCCTTTTGTCTTTCTTTCATAATCTAACGCTTCTGCAATAAAGATAGCATCTGGATTGATTTCTAAAATAGAATTGATTTTCGGTCCATCTTGGTCATACTTTGCGATTCTATGAAGATAATACATGACTAGTTCTTTTGAAGTTAACTTCCCAGCTTCCATTTCCTTTTGAATATCATGAATTGTTAATTCTTTTTGCAATAGTGTATTGAACTGAATTTCCATCGTCATTCTCCTTCTATAAAGTCTTTTATTGCTAACATGTATCTATTACTTTTTCATTTTCTCCGCTCCTCGCATAAACAGCTACAATCCCTTTAAAGAAATTCAACTCACCAGTTTAAAAACCTTTAATTTCCAGAGAAATAAAAAGAGTCTGAAACGAATACAATATCGCCTCAGACTCTTTTTATTATTTTACATATACCTCTTCTAACAAATGTAAAAACTCGCCTTGTTTACCTGCTAATTCAGGGCATTTGTTAATATCAACCCATTCATAACAAAATACTAAACCTTTGTCTTCCTCACCAGCACTTACTATATGTTCCCACGTATCTTTCACATCTGTTAATAATGAAATGTGGAAAAAATGACGTTTTTGATATTCCTTTTTTTCTTTCATATAAATAATGTAATCAGAAAGGAAGCGCTCGATACAAAAATGGCGTAGTCCTGACTCTTCTTGTACTTCACGTAAAATTGCTGCCTCTAACGTTTCGCCTTCATCTACCGTCCCGCCTGGCACTTGGATACCAGCCTCTCGTATATCACGATGTTTAAAAACGAGTAGTTGCATAACCCCTTCTTTTTCTCTCGTAATATATGCATGTACCTTTTTCTTATATAACATCGTCATCTTAGCCCTCTCCCCTCAATTCATTACTGCGTTACTTCTTCAATCGTTAGTTGGTTTTCATATAAATATGTAGCTTGCGGATTCCCAACATAACGTACATGCCACGGTTCATAACGATAACCGGTAATCCCTTCTTTCTCTTTCGTATATCGAATAACAAAACCAAACTTATGGGCATTTTCAGAAAGCCACTTTCCTTCTTTCGTCTCCCCAAAAACAGTTTCTAGCTGAAATTTAGCAGATTGAGATGTAATATCCATAGCTAGTCCTGTTTGATGTTCACTCGTACCAGGGACTGCACTAGACATTGCTGTCTTTGCTTCTCCATCTTGTCTTTTATACATTGTATTTAATGCTTTTTGTCGATCAAAAGATCTAAATCCAGAGACTGCAAAAAGGAAAATCCGCTCATTATTGGCTTGCTGAAACATTTCCTCAAGTGCCACCGCTGCCTCTTTCCTCATCTTTTTCTTCTCTTGATCACCTTCACTAGAGTAACGTACTTTCGGAACAACTAAATCTGGCGGTCTATACCCATCTGGTAAACGCCTATTTTTATTCACAAGTACAAGCATCGAACTTGGATTACTAATGACTGCGATATCCCCATCCATATTAGCAATCGTTTCTTTAGCTTTCGGAAATATATTGTTTACATTTACTTCCTTCGCCTCTTGCTCCTTGTACATCTTATAATTTATTCCTGCTACTCCAATGATCAGTATCATTGCTACGATACCAAGTAGTGCCCATCTTTTTTTCATATAACGACCTCTTATTTTAATAATTTGGCCATTTCATACTCATCGATACCTTTTCCATCGATGATAAGAGCAGATTTTTTGACACCTTCTTGTTCAAATCCAATTTTGCTATATAGTGCCTGAGCTCTTGTATTGTGGGCCATTACCGTTAATTCTAAACGCCATACATCATGTAATCTTGCCCACTTCTCTACTTCTTTAAACAAACTCGTTCCAATACCTCGGCCACTATACTCTTGCAAAATGCCAATTACAATGCCTGCCACATGTCTCTTTCTTTGAATATTATTTCCATCAACTAAAATAAACCCTACTATTCTCTCTTCTTTAACTGCTACAAATATTGTCGCATATTCATTTTCTATAAAACGGTGGACCATCTTTTCTTGTTGCTCTACTGTAGTTTTTCGTTCTCCTGTTTCGTATAACATAAATTTCGTTTCTTCATCTAATTGCTTACTTAATTGTAAAAATGATGCTGCATCTTCTACTCTAATCTCACGTATCACCTTAATCCCCTACCCATTCTGTTAGTTAAAAATTTTCCTTGTGAAAAGATTTTCTATATTTTTGCGAAAATCCCTTTCTAATTCTCCTATTATAAATAGACAAATTTCGATATTACTATAGCAATTACAAATTATGTCTATAATGTGACATCTTTTCATCCTCATTTCATGACAAACAAAAAACGTAAGCTGTACACTTACGTTTTCCCCCAATTGATGTAGGCTGATAACCATCGGCAATGCCTACCACTAATTCAAATTTCACTTTATCCATTCACTTTTTCTGCTTGCCAAAAATATTCACCAAATGCCTTAGCAAGTGCATCAATTGATCGATTTAATTCTTCCTCTGTATTATCTACCCCGCCAACTTCAATTAATATCGCTTGTCCTGATAGGTCTTGATTGTAGACTCCATTTCCTGTTTGGAATCCTTTTTGAATTACACCACGGCTCATTCCCGGATATTTCTTACTAATCGTCTCATGTAACGCAGTTGCTAATTGTAAGTTTTTTTCATAGTTTTTGTTACCTTTCCCAATTACAAAAGCAAGCTTTGCATATGATTTATCTCCAATTGTTTTTGTCGTGACATTTTTCCGTGCACTATCACGGTGCAAATCGAAAAAATATTGGAGTTCTTTATTACCAGCCATCGCTTCTTGTACAATTTCTCGTGACAGTTTATAAGAACTATTACTATTTAATCCTTTACTTATTAATTTTTGACCAACATCAGTTTTATCGTTAGTAGCACCGATCCCTTCACTTTCTAACTGTTCTCGCAATCGATCGCCAACTATTGAAATATTCGTTACAGAACTCGTTGCTTTATTTGGATTTGGATCATTCGTTAAGTTAAGTAACGGCAAATAAGATTCCCAGCTATGTGAATGATAAATCAATGCAACTTGTCTTTTTCCAGTCGTTTGAGCTGGTTGTTTCTTCTCTTTATTCGGATCAGGCTTAGGAACTTGTCCAGCTTCTCCAGTCCGTTCCTTCACTACTTCTTCAAGAGGAACACTCGATTCTATCGGTAAGTTGGAATAATTTGTTCCTTCACCTGCTATAACGATTTCTGTATCATATTTCCCAAATCCCGGAAGTTCTTTCCCGACAAAACTACGTACATCATCAAAACGAATATTCGTAGCCATCGAAAAGAGGAATGAAGAAATAGAAAAGTCTTGATTCAAATTCCGGTACTCCTGTGTAAAATAATGATTCTCTTTCCCAATAACGTACATGTAACCATTCATTGATAACTCATTTAACCAATTATATAAATACGTTGACTTTGTCTCTTTCATGGAAGTTACCATTACACTAATAAGAAAGAAAGTCGCTAATACCGTAGTAATAATAAATATAATTAACTTGCGTACACTTGTTAATTTCACGTAAAAAAAGCCTCGATTCATACTATCACCCTCTCTATTTCAAGTTATGTACAAGCTCTAGAGAATAGACCGCTTAAATTCCGGCTATATTGTTAATGAGGTGAAATGAATTGAAGCTACTAATAGGAACATTACCAATCGTCTTATCATTTATTTTTTATTTGTTTGCTTTACATCCTAAAATTCGTATTGTGCTACATATTTCCGCATACTTAGCATTGTATGTACTCGGGACAATTATTTCTATTAATATATATGATGTTTTAATACAAAATTTAGTTTTCATGACAAGCATTCATGGAATTTTACTAAATCCACTTTTTCTACTTGCAGGAGCGTATATAGGGATATACACTTTGTACTTAATTTTGTCTCAAATTATTACGAAACTAATGAATTCCAAAAATGGAGTGTAACGAAATGCAGCCACCATTCATCTGTCATAAATGTAAAAAAAGAATAACGAGAAGGAAAGATCTTATTACCTCTACATGGCATTTCCGCTTTTATTTGTTTCATAACACTTGTTTCAAAAATCAGCAATTATTTGTCTCACGTTTTATTCCTATAAATACACTCTTTGGTTTCTTTCTTATTACATATGGGCTTATTGCTGGCAGCATTCTAATGTTCACGGAGCCCTCTATCAATTGGCTTATTTTTTTGCTTCCTATTTTATATCGGTTTCTTTCATATTATTACGTTGAACGTTTTTTCTGTAAATAACTAGTAGATTGACCTCTGGGAATGCTTAAACACTCCCATTCATTTTCTTTTAACATTTTACCAATGTAAATGATTTGTCCAATATGTAAAGCATAATGAGAAATTTGCCTTTCGATCTCTTGCATGACAGTGTGTTCTTCTCCACGAATGTATACTTTCTGCAAAATCTGCTCTGCTGTTAAAGTATCCATCGTTTTAAAGACATACTCCCACCCTTCTTGCCACGCAGCAAGCGCTTCTTGTTTTGAATTGTAGCCACCTTCAAATTCACCATCTCGGTTACGATCTATTTTTTCGCCATCAGACGTTAAAAATTCCGTCCATCTTGAACGCATATTACCATGTAAATGTTTAATAATAATCGCGATACTATTTGTCTCTTCCTGAGCTGACCACATTATCTGTTCATAAGATAATTGAGAAAGTACACGTTCTCCTTGTTTTTGTGTTGCCTTGAAATTCGAAATGGCACATTGTAAATATTCTCGTCCGATATCCATGTTTACCCCTACCTTCACACTAACTAATTTTCGTTCCATTTGGCAATTCCATATTAGGCTGAAGCAACACAACATCACCAGCTTCAGGAACACCACCCAATACAAGCACTTCCGATTTAAATCCTGCCACACGCTTTGGCGGAAAATTTACAACAGCAACAATTTGCTGACCGATTAAGTCTTCTGGATTATATCTCTTCGTAATTTGAGCACTTGACTGCTTGACCCCAAGCTCCCCAAAATCAATTTCTAGTTTAATCGCTGGCACTCTCGCTTCTTTAAATTCCTCTGCCTGTGTTACTGTTCCAATTCTTACATCAAAAGTTAAAAAATCTTCAAAATTAGCCATTTTATCATTCCTCCCAATTATTACTTAGACAAAATACAAAAATCCCCTTTAAAAAAAGAAAGGCGCCTAAGCACCTTTCTTTTGTAATTCACTTAATTCATTTGATTTATAGAAGAAGAAACCGAGAATCCCGCCAATACATGATGGGATTAGCCATCCTATTCCTTCTTTATATAATGGTAACATTTGTAGCACATTAGAAATCGCATCAATTTTAATGTTCGCACTTTCTAAACCGTTAAAGAAACTAATTAACAACGCACCTAAAATCGCTCCAATATATATTGTATTACGCTTCCCTATCCATTTATGGAAATATGAAAGAACGATTAATACAATTGCAACTGGATAAATGATCATTAACACTGGTAATGTTACTGTGATTAATTGTGTTAACCCTAGGTTAGATACAATTAAACTAAATACACATACCATAGTTACAATCGTTTTATGCGAAAGTTTTGGGAATAAGTTTGTAAAGAAGCCAGCACACGCAGATGTTAATCCAACAGAAGTTGTTAAACAAGCGAGTATAATTACAAGTCCTAATAAAATTTTGCCACTTGTTCCATATAACTCATTTACAACATTCGTTAAAATAAGACCACCGTTCTCCGACACACCAAGTGATGTACTTGTAGATCCGAGATATGCAAGTGATAAATATATTAACGTTAAGCCTAATACAGCAATAATCCCTGATACAACTGTTATTTTTGCGATTTGTCCGCTCTCTTTTATCCCTTTTGAGCGAATAACTTGTACAACAACAATCCCAAACACAAGTGCACTAATCGCATCCATCGTTAAATATCCTTGAATAAATCCACCAAAGAAAGCATTCTCTTTATAAGCAGCTAAAGGTGCAGCCGGTTCTCCAATTGGATCAATAATTGCTTTTCCGACAATAACAGCAACAATCAATACTAACAATGGTGTAAGAAATTTCCCGAACCAATCCACTAATTTAGATGGATTTAATGATAAATACCACGTTATTCCGAAGAAAACTATAGTGAAAAGAAATAGCATGTACCACTCAGAAACCATTGTCTCTGATAGAAATGGCTTCATACCCATTTCAAATGAAACAGCTCCAGTACGCGGAATCGCGAAAAATGGTCCAATCGCTAAATAACTAATCAATGGGAAAATAAACGCAAATATAGGATGAACTCTAGAAGATAGCGCTTTCAAGTCCCCCTCTACAAACGCGACAGCTGTTACAGCTAATAGGGGTAATCCGACTCCCGTTACAAGGAATCCAATTGTAGCAATCCAAACATTTTCTCCTGCTTGTTGACCTAAAACTGGCGGGAAAATTAAATTTCCTGCCCCTAAAAATAGTGCAAATAACATTAAACCAATCGCTACCGTATCACCTGGCCTTAAACGTCCCTTCATGCTTTTCATTTGCATAGCACTTTTTCATTGTTTATATCTCTTTTCACAATATGCTATGCATCCTCCTCTCTGCTCAAGATGATAAAATATGCCCCTTACAAAGCAATGTCTTTCTCCATAATTTCTCCATTCCCCTTATTCTTACTCTAATTATTAATTTTTGATTTTTGATTTTTTTGAATATTCGAGTCATTAGAGTGTTATAACGTGGAGTTTAGTTGTCAGACCTCTTTGTTTTTATCACACATATAGTAACATATTTGGCTGAAAAATAAAAACATATTTTTAAATAGAATTTTTTGAAAATCAAAATTATCCACACATACCTCCTTTATTTATTCTATTACACAAATTTTTTTAGAAATTTACGATTTTTACATTTTATTATATTTGAATATTTTTATACAAAAGAAAGTAAAAGCCATCAAAAAATAAGATGGCTTTTACTTGTTAGTCTATCGTTTCAACTTCACGTGGATTATTCATCTCTTCAACATACACAACTCTAAATCCATGATCTTCTAAATCCTTTAGCAATGTTTCTAATTCACTATCTTCAAACTCTTCTCCCAATGTAAACATTATTCTACGTACTAATAAAGCATCATTATCAAAAGTCATTAAGCTTTGAATACCAGTGTATTTCTTTAGCACTGTCGATAATTTTTGAATGGCCCCATTATAATCTTGTGTTCCAATCATGACAGAATATTTACTAGAATGGACTCCCCACGCATCTTCTAATAGTTCAAAAACTTTTTTATGAGTTAAAATACCAAGGAAGACCCCTTTTTCATCAACTACTGATAAATACGGTAGTTTTTTAATTGTAAAAAATACTTTAAAGAAGGAAGAGTCTTCTCTCACGTACCCATTTTTATCGTTCAATAATTGTAATACATTATCTTCAAGTGAACCTTTATATTCTAAAATATCTACTTTGTATACATTCCCTAAAAACTTCTCTTTTTTTTCATCTAAAACTGGTACACAACGATACCCCGTTTTATTTAAATGTTCCAGCGTTTCCCCTATCGTAATTGAACTTGAGCAAAACAAAACTTCCCTTTTTGGCACATAATTCCCTTTAATCCTCATAAAAAAGCCTCCTTATGCTAAAATACTTTCTGTGCCATAACTATATTATATTTTCAGAAAAAAATAAATATATTATTTTATTTTTCTGAAAATTATTCATTTTTTCGTCATAATTTATTCATGAATCATTCACTTGTACTCTCTTCAGCATCAAAAATCCCTTCTGAATTCTGGATCACTTTACTGCATCATTGTACGGACCTAATTGCTTTTTAGAAAAATAATGATTTGTCTCCTTACTTTTCATTAACATATTTCCTTTTATAATTAAAAAATAGGTAGCTACTAGAAAATAGATCAGCCCTAATATCCAATCCAAATTTGTAGCCAGATTGTGTAAAAGAACATATCTCATATATGCATAGCCAATCGGAACATGTAGTAATACAACCGCACCTAATCCCGGATTGTATATTGTTTTAGCTTTTATATTCGCAAAAATACCATGCCATATGAATTGAAAAAAACCCATTAAAATAGGTGCCATCCCAAGCCATATTATATTTTGAAAGAAAACCGGAAGTAAATAAAAAACATACGCAATCAAAATATTTATTACCATAGCAGATTGCGTATTTAATGGATAGCGATCTGGTATATCACTTTTAAATATAACTACATTAAACAGACCAGCGAAATAACCTGGCCAACGATACTCTTCAAATTGATGCACTAAAATGGCTACAAAACTTAACGCTAACAGTACTTTTATTTCACTTATTTCTCCCAAATTCGCGACTAAACAAACAACGACAACAATAGCCACAACTAACCCTATATCATACCAATGCTTTCTAAAGAAACTAACCATCTCTATCACCCACTATCTCAATTTTTATAAAAATAGCGTTCAAATAGGAAATCAATCTGTTTTTCTATAGGTAGTACTCTTATATCTGCCCCTGATTCAAGAATTGGCATCATTAATGCTGGAAGAAAAATGGATCCAAATATTTGCACTGTCATCATCATTAAAATTTCCTGATCCGCTTCATTTGTTATTTCGCTCAAAATATTCTTCACTTTACTAAAACCTAGCCTCTTCAAAAAATCTCCATATTCGTATTGAGATGTAAATACCGTAGTTCCCATTGCAATAATCTTCCTGACTAACTCAGGATATTGCCGAATTACTAGTACATAATCAAATAAAAATATTTTTAATCTTTCTTTCGCTGGTACTGTAATATCATCTAAAATAGAAAAAGTGCCTTGGAAGCTAATTAACAAAACTTTAATCGCCTCACTAATCAACTTTTCTTTTGAACCAAAATGGTAATTTACAAGCGCAATATTTACATCTGACAATGATGCAATTTTCCTTATCGTTACCCTTTCAAAACCTTCGTTTTTAATTAACTCCAAGGTTGTATTTAAAATCTTTTCTTTCGTTGATATGTTTTCATTTTCCCCCAACTTATCTCCCCCTCTAGAATTTATCGATTAAACAATGATTTAAACATTGTTTAATTTTATGGTATCACTTTCCAATTTGAAAAATCAATTTAATCCTTTCGACATTTACCTACATTTCTTTTCATTCATCCCATACATAAAATAAATTTCTAAAAATAATTTAAAACTATCCATATACCAATACGTAAAGAAAAATATATTGTAACTTCCCCCGAAAAAAGCTAAAATAAGAATAAGAATTTTCTGAATATTCTAAGAGTAGGTGGTTGTATGTCCTTATTGCGCTCACATATATGTAAATTTATAGTTGGTATTTTTATTATTTTTGTCATAAGTCCTATTCCAGCATTATTCATTACACATAATTACTCTTACACAACTGGATTTATTAGCATTTTTCATAACTTTGCACAACTTTTTTCTATTTCAATTCCAAGAATCGATTGGATGCATGAACCTATCCTTTTCTCAGCAAATCAGATTATAAATACACAAAATATGATACATACTTCTAGCCATTCGTCACCACTATTCCCCTACATATGGGAAATATATTTTTTATCAATCGTTCGTTTCACATTCACTCTTGTAATCGGTTTCTTTATTAGTTTAGGGATCGGTCATCTATTTTTAAAAGCACCGAGATCAGTAAGAAAGTGCACTTCCTTATTGCGCTGGATACCATATTCTTTTGGTACTGTGATATTACAATGTTCAGTACTATTACTACTACTCTACATCGCGGAATTCATGAAGGTTCCTTTCTTCTCCTCTTTTATCATCGTATGTAGTACTTCCATGATAATCGTTCTGCAAGCAATAAAAAAATGGCTTCCTTTCTTAAATAATACAAATGAATACGAAATAAAAAATTCAGCCTTCCTTGTTGATACGTTATTTATGGCGCTTACTTCCAATCATAAATCTATTCTAAGTTCCATTATTCTTTCATTTGTTTTTATGGAATGTGTTTTTCACGTAAACGGACTCTTACAATTTATCGTTCAATTTGGTGGAAATGCACCTATAGTTGTCGCAATTGGTTTATTACTTCTTTACATCCCATACAGCGTATTATCTTTTCTCCAAACACTATGGACAACAAACTACAATAAACAGCAAACATACACTTTAACAAGAAGTATTTCAAAACCATAACGTAGAATAACCGTCTACTTTAAATTAAAAGTAGACGGTTATTCCTATTATATAGAGGACAAAATAACAGCAAATTAAAAAACTACTATAGAAACCTACCATTATTTACCCATTTTCTTTGACTAATCTTTTCATTTGGATTTATTATAAAAGTATAACATAATTACAGGAGGTGACATCTTTATTCCAAATTAGGAATAAAGAACACACTTGGACATATTAAATATTTTTCTCATCTTTATACTTATCCTTATTTCTGGTTTTTTCGTTGCTTCAGAATTCGCTGTCGTAAAGGTACGAAAAAGTCGAATTGACCAGCTTGCTAATGAAGGTAATAAACAAGCATTAGCTGCAAGAAGCGTTTTATCTAACTTAGACGTTTATTTATCCGCTTGTCAGCTTGGCATTACTATCACCTCTTTAGGACTTGGTTGGCTTGGTGAACCAACTGTGGAACATTTACTGCGACCACTATTTGAAAAAATCAATATTACTGGAACAATGGCTAACACGTTATCCTTTATTATTGCTTTTAGTGTGATTACTTTTTTCCATGTTGTATTAGGCGAGTTAGTTCCTAAGTCTTTCGCAATCCAAAAAGCTGAAGCAATCACATTAAAATTTGCAAAACCGCTTATTTTATTTGATAAAATTATGTATCCGTTCATTTGGCTTCTCAATAGTGCAGCTATATTTTTCACAAAATTACTCGGTTTAGAGCCTGCGAAAGAAAATGAACTTGCCCATTCCGAAGAAGAACTACGACTCATTTTAGGTGAAAGCTATAAAAGCGGCGAAATTAATCAAACCGAATATAAATATGTAAATAATATTTTTGAATTTGATGATCGTGTTGCTAAAGAAATTATGGTACCTAGAACTGAAATGGTTTGTTTATCTACTGAAAATACGTTAGAAGAAAATATGAAAATCGTTGCAACTGAAAAGTATACACGTTATCCTATTATTGAAAAGGATAAAGATGATATTATTGGAATGATAAATACGAAAGAGATTTTTCATAATCAAACAAAAGGCATTTACAAACCACTTGATGCCTACATACATCCTGTTTTAACTGTATTTGAAACAGTTCCCATTCGTAAAACGTTAATACACCTCCAAAAGAACCGCGTACAAATGGCGATTGTTATGGATGAATACGGCGGAACTGCTGGCCTTTTAACGATGGAGGATATTCTTGAAGAAATTATCGGAGAAATTCAAGATGAATTTGACGCAGACGAATCACCAATGATTGAAAAGCGTACTCCTAGGCTTACTGTTTTAGATGGGAAAGTACTCATTTCTGAAGTAAATGATATGTTTGGCCTACATATCGATGAAAGTGATTTAGATACAATTGGTGGTTGGCTTCTCTCTCAATCAATTGATTTAAATATTGAGGCTGGCTATTCAGTTGAATATGATGGTTTTCAATTTAAAGCATTAGAACTTGATGGGCATCAAATTAAAAAGATTGCTGTACATAAATTAGATACTACAAAGGAGTTATAAAGTGACTGTTTTACTAACAATTTGTATCATTGCTTGTTTCATTGTTTCATTTCTTGCCTTTATATACCCCATTATCCCTGGCATCCTTGCCGTATGGGCTGGCTATTTCATTTATCATTTTGGAATAAACGGCGGAGAGTTAACGACATCTTTTTGGATTATTCAAGTCATTTTTACACTCTTCATTTTCGTTGCTGACTTTATTGCAAATGGATACTTCCTAAAAAAATACGGAAGTACAAAATCGGGCGAACGTGTTGGTATGGTTTCTATCATTGTCGGATCGTTCTTCTTCCCACCATTCGGGCTTATTATCATACCGTTCTTATCTGTATTTATTACGGAACTAATGCATAAAAAGGCGCCAAAAGACGCCCTTTTAGTCGGAATTGCAACTGTTGTCGGTTTTTTAAGTAGTACAGTAGCGAAAGCAATTCTCCAAATCATTATGATTATCATCTTTGTATGCTATATCATTTTTTAGCCATCCCTATTTTGGGATGGTTTTTAATATGAAATACCTACTCGGCTTTTCTCGTATAAGCTTTTATTACGTAAACTCCATGTAAACTGAGCTGTATCACCAACTGTGATTTTCGATCCATCTGTTGGCAACATATCTTGTTCAGTTCGATATACACCGGTTACATCACCATCTATTAAATGCGTCGGACAAACAACAGTCCAACATAGTTTACTATTATTCAGCGCTTCATAAGCAGCTAAATGATCTTCCGCAGCTGTTGTCATTTTTCTTTTCGATTCTTTTGATTGGAAACGATATATACTTGGGTTTGTTCGTGCTTGTAAAATACCAGCAGTTCCTATTGTAACAATTTTCTTTATGCCCTCTTCTTCCATTTGCTTTATAATAATCGGTAAACTCTTCTCTAACGTCCCATTCCGATCAGTTCCAAGAGCACTAATTACAATATCACATCCTTTAATCGCTTCCTTTATATCATTTCCGTTTAACACATTTCCCTCTATAATATGTAACCTTTCATGCTCTGTTTCCACTCTACTCAAATCACGAACTAATACCGTCACTTCATATGAATCATGTAATGCCAATTTCATAATGTGTGATCCTACTCTACCTGTCGCTCCTAATATACATACTTTCATATATTATCCCCTCTTCCATTCTTTCTCTCTATTTTTCCGCAAAACTTACAAATACGCAACAAAAAAGCTCCCTCATATATGTGAGGAAGCTCTATTATCCATTTATCCCGCATTAACGGGC
The DNA here is from genome assembly GCF_038007445.1 of Bacillus sp. FSL P2-0099. Classification (NCBI taxonomy): domain Bacteria; kingdom Bacillati; phylum Bacillota; class Bacilli; order Caryophanales; family Bacillaceae; genus Bacillus; species Bacillus sp. FSL P2-0099. The sequence continues at coordinate 2,003,232 of NZ_JBBOXE010000001.1, read as the reverse complement.
AGTAAATTCGGCGAATGCGAGGAAATTAGGTGGGAGATAACTGCCCGTAAATGCCCGATTGGTGTGGGCTAATAATCAGTGGGGATGGACAAAATCCCCACTGATTAAAGATTCACTTTATTTCTTTTCTTTCGAATCAGAAGATTTTTCTGTTCCACTTGTTTCTTTATCTTTCTTTTCATCTTGCTGCGAAGTTGTGTCATCCTCTTTCTTTTTATCCTCATCTTTACTACAACCTACCATTAATAAAGAACTTGCAAGTGCCATAGCAGCTAATGACTTAACCCATTTGTTCATTTGCGTTTCCTCCCTTTGATAGAATATGTACAACCCCATATTACTCTTTATTTTTAAAGGAAAGATTTAAAAACAGTAAAGATATTGTAAACTTTTGTAAATACTCTGATAACACAACTGGTTTGTCTCAATTCTTCTAATTGTGCCTTTCATTAGACATAAAAAAACTAAGACGCCTTTCATTCCGTCTTAGTTTTTCACGCAAACTTCTCACTTTCATTTTCATATAAATGTTTAATTTTATATTCCTTCTTCACAACATATTGCCAAACACTATAAGCATAACGATTCATTTTCACAAAACAATTTTCCAAGAAAGAACGAAACTCTGGGTTCGCAACTTCCACTGCAACTTGAGCAAACTTTAATGCTAATCGCTTCAAATGTGAAATATAACAAATAGCAATCCCAATATCCCCTGTATACTCATTATCTGTTTCCCTATCCATTTCAGTAAATTCCGGCCACATTTGTTTACAAGTTATATGTTGTATATTTTCTCCTTCTTGAAAATTCACTTGTTCATTATATGCTTGTAACATATACGGCAAATGATGCTGTAATATATCCTTTAATTCTTCATCTCGAACCTTGCTCGTGTATTCTCCAACTTTATATATAAGTGTGTAACTATATGTCATCAATTCTTTCATACAATCCATTAAAGCGCCTCCCTTCCTATTTCATCTCTATACTATAAATATGATGCGATAACATTTGATATTCTTGCTAGAAACCAATCCCATCTACTAATTTTCTCAAAATCTTCTTCAGAAAATCGTTTTGATTTATGAAAGTCTTCTTTTAATCGACTCCATACGTCAGCAACGACTGTCTTATCATATATGAAACAGTTAGATTCGTTATTTAAGTAAAAACTTCTATTATCAAAATTTGCTGTACCAATATCAACCATTTCCTCATCGATGATTGTTACTTTCCCATGAAAAAATCCATTTCGATATTGATAAATCTCCGCTCCAGCATCTAACATGTCTTTCAAATAAGGATAGGCAGCCTGTTTTAGCAATACTGCATCACTTTTAAATGGGACGAGGATTTTTACATGGACACCACGATTTAATGCATCTTTCAGCCCCTTCACCATTTCTTTACTCGGTACAAAATATGGTGTAGCGATAATTAAAGAATGTTTTGCCTTCTTTAAAAACGCTCCATACTCCTTCCATAAACCTTTTCCATTCGAAAATACGTATTGATATTTTACATTTCCTTGTACAGGTAACTCTTGGTGTATAGGAAACTTTTCTCCCGTATCTTCTTGCCAGTCTTCCGCAAACTTCCGTTCCATATCAGTAGCTCCATTCCCTTCGATGCGTACATGATAATCACGCCACGGACCAAATTTAGGATCCTGTCCAAGATATTCCTTTCCGATATTGAAGCCACCAATGTACGAAACTTTCCCATCTATAGTAACAATGCGTCTATGATTACGTTGATGCAAAGAATAAAATAAGTTTTTTAATTTAGGTTTTTTACTAAATGTAAACTTCACGCCTTTTTCTTTTAATTGATCAATTATCTTTTTCTTAAGCTTATATCCGCCAATGCGGTCTACTGACAATTTCACATCTACTCCGCTAGATGCTTTTTTCTCTAATAACTGTAAGAACTTTTGGCTTATTTCATCTTTTCCTACAATATAAAAATGAATATACACATTCTTTTCTGCACGATTTATATCCTCAAATAAACTTTTATATAACTCATCACCGTTCGTATATACTTGAAAATCCCCTGATCGGATTTTTTCTAATTCATATCCACTAGCCATTTTCTTCCCCATTTCCACATCAACGTTCATCCATATGAATACACCTATAAAACAAATTATTACAATTAAAAAGCGCTTCATGGATACGTTCCTTTCTCTAACTACTGTTATTCCTATATCTTTCCTTTTTTAAAACATTATCATACAAAAAATATGTCATTACATGATATACGTCCATATCAAACAGGAGCTCATCTGCATATTGTATGTTGTATCTTAAAATAAAAGGAGGAAATAACAATGGGCTTCGCACATGGTAATGGATTTGCGCTACTAGTCGTATTATTTATCCTCTTAATTATCGTCGGTGCTGCTTGCTTCTGCTAAGCAGTTATTGTAGTACGATATGGGGATGAAAAAAATATAAAAGCGGACACCTATTTTTAGGTGTCCGCTTTTCATTTCAAAAATCTCCTAACCTATTACAAAATAGTACCACTAGGAAAGTATTTTATATCAAAAAGTTAGCAGTGTAGCTACCTTCTTACTCTCTGCCTTACGAATATGGCGCTGTTCTGCACGTAACACAGCAATTCGATGCAATTCTTTCTCCTCTTCTGTCTCAGGGATAACACGCGGTACAGGAACTGGATTATTCTCCTTACTAAGCGCAACAAAAGTAACGAATGAAGTTGCTGCTACACGTTTTTTACCTGAAATTAAATCTTCTGCTACTACTTTCACAAATATCTCCATAGAAGTTCTTCCCGTCCAAATTACGAAAGATTCATAACTAACACAATCTGAAGAACGTACTGGATGTAAGAAATCTACCCAATCCATAGACGCTGTGACACATTCCATTCTCGAGTGTCTCGTTGCTGAAATTGAAGCAACCATATCCATCTCCGCCAATATCTTTCCACCAAATAGCGTGTTATGATCATTTAAATCCGTTGGAAATACTCGACTCGTTTTAAACACCCTTGATTCATTAGCTGTTTTACCCTTTACTTCAGTCATTGTTATCACCCCTTTAATTATTTATCCCTAATATCCCAATATACACTACACCTCATGAACTACACGTTTAATATTAACAATTTTTAGAACTTTTAGTCCACAAAAAAGAACCGATTTTATCAATCGGCTCCTCTAAACACATATTGTTCTTTCGGCTGTTCAACTTTATTCCATTTCGTTACCTCTAACACTGGAATATTCGCATGAAACGGCTGATAAAATTCAGTTGAAATTTCTCCCTCTATCTGAATCCAATCATCATTTTTCCACTCTACCCCTTCTGGTTTTTTAACTAACATACCATATACACCCGAATCCGCAACACAATGTATAATGCCGAAACGGAATAAGAAATATTGTTCCTTTTTAGAAGAATCATCTCGGAAAACAAATCCTTTATAAGACAGGGTTTTACCAGTAAATTCACCAGGATAATTATAAATTGTCTCCATACCCTTTAAGAAATCTTCATCTTTTAAAGTGATATTATCTTTCGTAACAAACTCTTTCTTCCCTTTTTCCATTACACCACGATATCCTTCTTTCCCGTAATAAATACTCGTGTCAGGTCTTAGAAATTGTCTTGTCATAAATGGATCTTTACTTTCTGCTTGCGCTACTGGAAAATGGAATCCCTTCGCCTTAACAATATCGGAATCTAATGTTGCAATTGGGAAAAACAATCCTGTAATGATTGGAAAACAGAATAACGTGTAAGAAAACACTTTTTTCCACCATGTATTCTCATCTTTCGAATGATCATGCCCACAATGACTATGATCACAACTACAATCATGTTTCTCTTTTTCCTTTTGGTGCTCTTTTTGGAAAACGATAATAATTTGTACAATCGTTAAGAAACCTAAAATAATAGCAGCAGTTTTTGATAAATAGGCGTACTTCATATTTATATACTTCGTAATGTTACCGGAAATATGAAGCTGTCCAATTAAAATTGTAAAGCCTAATAATATATATGCTCGAAACATAACCTACCACCCCATCGCATAAATGAGTAGTGAGCTTGCATAAACAACAAGGGTAACTGTAACCGTCACAACAATTACAAATTTTGTTTTAAATGTCGCAAGCATCATAAACATATTTTTAATATCCACCATCGGTCCATATACGAGAAACGCGACAAGTGACGCTGTTGAAAATGTACTTTGGAACGAAGAAGCAATAAATGCATCCGCCTCTGAACAAAGTGATAAAATGAAAGCAAGTCCCATCATTACAGCTGATGAAGAAAACGGACCTTGTCCAATAGCAAGCAATGTTGAAGTTTGTACAAACGTTTGAACTGCAGCAGCAATTAACGCTCCTAACACTAAGTATTTTCCCATTGAGAAAAATTCCTCAACAGCATGTGTACATACATCCCACATTTTTGTACGTAACGGACGCTTATGATTCACTTCTGGGAAGTGATCATCTCTTAATTGATGTTCTTTAAACATAAATGATAATATAATTCCAACGATAATTGCTACGATAATCGCTACAATAGAACGATACCATACCATGTGCATACTACTTCCAAAAGCAACATATGTTGCAAATAATACAACTGGATTAATAATCGGTCCAGTTAACATAAATGCAATTCCTGCATAGGGTGGAACCCCTTTTCCGATTAATCGTCTTACAATCGGAACAATTCCACATTCACATCCAGGAAACATCATACCTAAAAAAGTAGCTAATAAAACAGACAGAAATCGGTTTTTAGGCATCCATTTTGCCACCATATCTTCTGTCACAAACATTTGAATGAATCCTGAAATAAATACACCAATTAGCACAAAAGGAAGTGCTTCGATTAATATTGAGATAAAGATTGTATTCATTTGCAGGAATGCTTTCGGTAATTGAAACAATTCCATGATGTATTTCCTCCAACTTTTCATTAACAATATGTAATTTTAACCCCATTTCATTATTTGAACAAGAGTTATATGGAATTCATAACCTTCATACACATTACATTTCACAAGTTATATTCTGTTCCAAAATTGAGATTTCATAGCAAAAAAAGCTGCGCTAGCACAGTTTTATAACTATGCTAGCGCAGCTTTCCTATCATTAAAAGTAACGTTTCTTCCAAAAAACAAATGCTAAAGTGAAAGATAATGTTACACATATTATAAGTACAATTACAAAACCATGTGCTTCCCCTTCAAATGGAACCTTTACATTCATTCCAAAGAAACTAGAAACCATCGTTGGTAATGATAAAATGATTGTAATAGAAGTCAACAGTTTCATAACACTATTTAAATTGTTAGAAATAACCGAACTAAATGTATTCATCATTCCACTTAAAATGTGACTATATATTTCCGCCATTTCAATAGCCTGCTTATTTTCAATTAATACATCTTCTAGTAAATCTTGATCATCTTCATACATTTTCAAAAATGTACTGTTTCGCATTAATTTTTGAATTACAATTTTATTTGCCTTTAATGATGTTGTAAAATAAACTAAACTTTTTTCAAGGCCGAGCAATGTGAAAATTTCTTTATTTTTCATCGACTTATTTAATTGGTGCTCTAAATCGATTGTTTTTCGATTAATTTGCTTTAAGTATCTTAAATAATAAGTAGAAATTGTATATAAGAGCTGAAGTGCGAAGCGCGTCTTTTTAAACGTATAAAATTCTTTAATACGTTGATTAATGAAGCGTTCAAAAATTGGATTTTCTTCTAAGCAAATAGTAACAAAACAATCTGGCATTACAATCATACCTATTGGAATCGTGTCATAAATTGAATTTCCTTCTTCATCATGTCTGACTGTCGGAATATCCACGATAATTAAAGTATTATTGTCTTCCTTTTCAATACGAGAGCGTTCTTCATCATCCAAAGGGTCTTTAATGAAATCTAAGTCTACATTTAAAGTTTGTACTAGATACTGAATTTCTTCTTCTGTTGGATGAAGTACATTAATCCAGCAGCCCTTTTGCATTTCCTCAATCTCTTGTAGTTTTCCGTTTCGGTCTGTTAAATAAATATTTAACATACTATCACCCCGATTCTTTTTACATGTGGGAATCTACCTCACTTAAACAACAGTTTTTGAACCGCTATTTTCAGCATATGAAACAAACGATTAAATTTCAATAGAAAAATTATTTTGAAAACGTTTTTTTAAGAAAAATCTTGTAAACATAGAAAAAGACAGAGTGTTCTCTGCCTTTAAAAAAGCTTATGTTGCCTTTATAACATATTTAGAAAGCATCCACAAGTTAAAGCCGACTGAAATCGTATAGCCAGCGTATGTTGAAATGATAAAACTTACATAATCAAAATACGGTAGCAATACAATATTTAAAACTATCTTCACAGTTATTCCGATTACTAATCCTAGCACTGTTTTCTGTTGTTGATTAATTCCTTGTAACATGGCAGCGGTTACTGTAAATAGTGAGAATAGTATACAAGCAGGAGCATAGTACTGCAAAATAATACTGCCCATCTCCGGATCATTTCCAGCACCAAATAAAAGAGTATACACTGGTTTTGCTAAGATCATCATTCCAATCGCCGCCGGTACGGTAATTCCTACTACTAATACATTCGTCCTCGTAAAATGTTTATACAGTAGCTTCTCATTTCCCGCTGTATAAGCTTTCGTCATCTCAGGTACAAGGGACATACTAAAAGCTGTTGCAACAGAAACCGGGATAAGTACAACCATCTGAACAAGGCCAATAATCGCATTAATCTTTTCTGCTTCTCCTTGCATATATCCTACTTGTATAAGTAGCTTATTAATTGTAAATGTATCAATCGTCTGATATAACGGAATCGCTAATCCTACTACAACGAAAGGAATAGAATATGTAAACAGTTCTCTATACAACGAAAAAAAAGTTTTCGTCGTTTGTGGTATACTGGCAATCTCTTTTTTCTTTAAATGTTTTCTCCTTCTTATATAATACGCACTTAAAACACTTAATCCACCTAGTGCTCCCATAAATGCTCCAAACGTTGAAATACCAACTGCCAACGAAACAGAAGCTTTTATAACATATAAAACGACAAAGCTTCCTATCAAAATAGTTAAGACCCGAAAAAATTGCTCTACAACTACACTGAGTGCAGAAGGTCCCATAGATTGAAAACCTTGAAAGAAACCACGTAACAAGCTCATTACAGGAACGAGTATTAACGCAAAACTTACAATTTGAATATTGTGTGTGACAGCTACCACACTATTACCCGACTGATCATTTCCATCAATCACAAGTTTAGCTAAATGTGGTGCTAACATATATAATGCTAAACAAGAAATAACGCCCATAATGACCATAAAAACGATACCACTCTTTAGCACTCTCTTAACAGTGTGATAATCATTGAGTTGATCATATTTTGAAACCATTTTTGAAACGGCAAGTGGCAATCCCATCGTTGCAATACTAAGCATAATTGTATAAGGACGGTATGCATACGTATATAATACGTACCCACTCGTACCCACCATTGCTGTAAATGGTATAACATATATAAACCCTAACATTTTAGATATCATCGTTGCCATCGTTAAAAATATCGTTCCACGTAAAAACGGTGATCCTTTCATCACATTCCCCCGCTACGCTTTATTATTACACATTATGGACAACTCCTTTTTTTTAGAACTGAAACAATAAAAAAAGCCAATGAAAAATCATTGACTTTAACGCGCTGCTTTTTTCTTTTTTAAATACTTTAAACCGAAGTATAGAGCAACAAAGAGAACAGCCCCTATAATTATGTAATGTGTGTAATCAGATGCATACTCTTTAATATGTCGCCAATTTCCACCAAGCTTTTCACCTAAGTATATAAATAGTATTGACCATGGAATAATCGCTACAACTGTATACAGTGTGAAAAGTTTTAATGGCATCTTAGCTAGTCCTGCCGGAATAGAGATTGCATGACGTACAATTGGGATAAAACGTGCCGAAAATATTACTCCAGCTCCGTAACGCTTAAACCAATTTTCTGCTATGTCTAAATGGTGTTTATTAATAAGTAGATATTTTCCATATTTCTCTACAACTGGACGTCCTCCATAGTATCCAAGCCAATATAAAAAGATTTGCGCTAAAGTACCACCGATTGTTCCAGCAATAACTGCACCGACAAAGCTAATTTTACCATCTGCGACTAAAAAGCCAGCATACGAAAGTACAATTTCACTCGGGATAATTTCAATCATTAAAGCTAGTGCTACTCCAAAGTAACCTAGACTTGCAAAGAATTGCAATAACTGATCTATTATGTTTGCTAACATTTTCTTTTCTATCTCCTTTTTTCTTCACATACCATCCCATTATTACATAAAGGTTGCATTCTGCCAATATCTTCATTTCAACAATATCATCGGCATAAGCATTATTAATCTATTAATATTTCTTTTTGAGGTTCTTTCATGTAGGCAAACATTTCTTTAATTTGCTCTTCTGTATTTCTAGCAATCGATAAATTAGGCAATTCATTCTCATCAAAAAACTCCACATCTTCTGTTTCAATACTAGTTTTCTTTTCGCCACCAATAATCTTACAGCCAATAAAAATTTTATATACATGTGTTGCTGAAGGCGATGGTTGATGTTTTTCTTTATCAAATATAGCGAGTAGCTTAAAATCATCTACTTCATAGCCCGTCTCCTCTAAAACTTCTTTTGCTGCTACTTCTGTTGGCGTATAACCAACATCAGCCCATCCACCTGGCAATGCCCATTTCCTATCACTTTTTTCTTTCACAAATAATAGTTTTTCATTTTGAAAAATAACTGCCCGTATATCAACTTTAGGTGTTTGATAGCCTGTCTCACTTGCAAATAAATTCTCTACTACTTCCCAATCTGTCTTTGTGTAATGTGACATCATTGAAACTGAAATGTCCCGTAATTGTTGGAAACGCTCTATATCATATACATCCTTAGAATACGTTAAACCCGCTTGAGCTATAGATTGTATTTGTTTTACCCAATCAATCCACTTGACCGTCATGTTTCCACATCTCCATTCTTTATTAAGTAAATATTACGTCAATTAAATCGATACATCTTTATTATACAAAAAAAGAGATTGATAATGTTCCAATCTCTTTCAAAATTAATCCAATTCATGTAAGTGGTCTTGTATATACTTCCTTCTTTTATTTATATATTCATCAATCATATCAGCTTCTTGATCAAATGTTTCTAATTTTCCTTTCATATATAGATCTTGTAGTAAATATGGACGAATCGATTCACACAAACCTTCTACTTTCGGCATCATAAACGAAACGGTAAATTGTTCTTCTAATATTTCTTCCAAAATACTTCGGTATTGTTTTCTAAATACAGGTATATCTAGCAATCTTGCACTTAACGTATTATAGCCTTGAATACGAATATATTCATGATTAAGTGGTCTCCCTTGTACATCTCGCCCCCAAGTCGCATCATAATCCCACGGTATCACTTCAAATAAATTTGTCTCATCGTTATGATATAGTGCATAGTTATGAACGAAGCCATCAAAGTTTTGCGTAAAAATAACTCCAGCTAACCATCGTAAATATTTATCTACATGTAGAAACTTCCCGATTTCTTTTTCATAATCTTCCCTCGACAAAGTATTCGCTTGAAATACAAATTCACTCAGTTGTTCTTCACTATTTTTATTCGAATATTTAAATTCATAACCCGCAAAGAGCTCTGTCTTAACATCTTTATCTCGCTCACTCATTAACGAAAAATTCGCATCATCATCTATCGCATAATAAATAGAACCACTCGGTAGCCCTCTATTTTTCAAAAAGTTTTCATCAACTGATTCTAACTGTAAATACACACCTTGAATTTGACCATTAATTTTTATAAATACATGTTGTGATTTTGGCGAAAGTACACCAATATCATGAAAAAAATCTAAAGATAATTTATTTCGTATGAGAGACGGATCCATAAACTCAGAATTCAAATGAAACTCTTTTGCGCCTTGAAATTTTTTCGGTTTATAAAACATAACATGATAAGATTTTTTCTCAAATTCGCGAATATGAGCCCCTCGGTATACGATATCAATGTCATACTTCTTTTTTCCATAAGTTAATTTTGCTGGCACTGGACTATCTGACCAAATGTCCTTTTTCAATTCCACTAAGTACATTGGATGAACAAAAAAATCATATGAAGGCAGCATATTTTCTCATCCCTTCTCAGTTCTCTTCATTCAATGTATGCGCCTTGTCTTGTCCATACATCCGCTATCATCTATTTATATAAAATTACACTCTTGTCCTGTTCAGAAAGAAGTCGAATCTCATATCATGTTAAGGAAAAAGAATACCTTTTCAATTTAACACTCGATAAGGAGGATTTCTATGAAACGTGATATTAGAAAAGCTGTTGAAGAAATCAAAAGTGCTGGTATGGAGGATTTCTTACACCAAGATCCAAGTACTTTTGAGTGCGATGATGATAAATTCTCTCATCATAAATGTACAACAGGGTGTAAATGTACAACAGGGCGTAAATGTACAACAGGGCGTAAATGTACAACAGGGCGTAAATGTCCAAGAACAAGATGTACTCGCGTAAAACATTGTACTTTCGTTACAAAATGTACTCATGTTAAAAAATGGACGTTTGTTACGAAATGCACTCGTGTGCGCGTTCAAAAATGGACGTTCGTTACAAAAGTTACTCGTAGAAAAGAATGCGTTTTAGTTACAAAACGTACTCGCAGAAAACATTGTACGTTCGTTACAAAATGCATACGCTTTGAAAAGAAATTTTTCTGGACAAAACGAAGTTTCTGTAAAAAATGCGAATTCTTCCCTCACGGACACGGTAGCTCTTGCGATGATGATTGTGATCATGGTAAAGACTGTCACGATGACGGGCACAAATGGAATGATTGCAAAGGCGGACATAAATTCCCATCTTGCAAAAATAAGAAATTCGATCACTTCTGGTATAAAAAACGTAATTGCTAGTTTTTTATGTCCACCAAAAAAGGTCGCTTTGCGACCTTTTTTACGTTTACTGAAAATGACTTATATCTGCAAATTGTTTTACTTTACCACGGTTTTCATCAAATTCAATCACACTAAGACTCGCGCTATGCATAAATGGCTCTTCCCATACATGTTCAATTTCAAAACCTGCAAAATGCCCTACGAGTAATTTCGCTGCTGCAGCATGAGTAACTATTAAAATATTTTCTCCTTTATGCTTTTCTAAAAGAAAGTGTATCCCTTCAATTACTCTTTTATGAACGGCCGCAAAGTTTTCCCCTGATGTTGACTGAAAAAGATGTGGTTCATTCCAAAATAAATGTACTTCTTCTGGATATTGCATTTCCAAGTCAGCAATTGTTTGCCCTTCCCATATCCCCATGTTTATTTCATAGAAACGTTCATCTTCTATAATTGGAAGATCGCGTTCCCCTTTAATCAATTCAGCAGTATGAAGCGTTCTTTCGCTTGGACTACTATATATGGCATGGAGTGGTAAATCCTTCATACGCTCCCCTAATTGTTTCGCTTGTATCATACCATTCTCTGTTAATGCTGAATTTTCCCGTCCTTGCATCCGCCCTGCTACATTCCATTCTGTTTCACCGTGCCTTGTTACATATACCGTTGTCTTCATTTCACATGCCCCCTTACCATTTTGGCCGCGATTCCCACGGCTCTACTCTCCCTACAATCCATTCTGTGCATTTACTTTCAATTCCTTTTATAACTCCGTCAGCAATCTCTTCATGAGTAAGCCATCTTGCATATGTATCTTCTAAAATAAACCCTAATATAATTCTATAATAACTACATAATGTTCCACCTATTTTTTGTGACTTCGTACGCGATGCACTACTACCTAATATATGAAATAAACTATACTTTTCCGATGACAATTCAACTTCATTACAAATGAGTCGTAATGCATGCTTAGCACTCGAATGTACCCATGCAACTACTAATATAATTGGACCATTCTGTTCAATTGTATTTGTAATAGATCGCTTTAGACCATCGTCATTTTGATAATCTAAAGGAAGACATGTAATATTTTCTGGTGCCGAACTAGCTTGCTTAACATTTTCTAATTTCACTTCATCTCGTCCAATAACAGACACACGAAATCCTTGATCACAAAGCCACATAGAAACTTTCTTTAACATTCCTGTTCCACCAATTACAAGTGCATGCAACTTCTTCCCCCCTTAGTAAAATGTCATATGAGGTTTTTCTTCTCTATAATAATTTAGACGGTCTTGCAGTGTCCCTGAATGAAACTCGAACTTGTGACCGTCAGGATCAACAAAATATATAGACTCACAATCTCTCACATCACGCTCTCTTCCTTGTAAAATATGAACTTTATTTTCTTCTAATCGCTGCAGTAAGCGTTCAAAGTCTTCTTGTTCAACAGAAAATGCGAGGTGCGTATAAGATTGATGAATCTCCTTTCTTGGAATATGTGCCTCTTCGTTCAGTGCTATCCATACTCCACATATATTGAAATATGCAAGTTTTCTCCCTTTAACTAATAGTTCTCCTTCTAGCACTCTTTCATAAAACATAATAGCGTTTTCTAAATTTGATACTGAAAAACAAAGATGATTGATTCCTTTCAACACTCCACGTTCCTCCCTAAACAAATAAAAGATGAGCGAAAATTCACTCATCTTTTATTATACTATTTCTTTGTAATATATGCCCATTTATAACTAAAGTCGCCACCGAACGTATGGTTAGCAATACCATTTACATACGTCTTCTCTAAGTAAGCTGTACTTTGTTGGTACGTAGGAGAGATTGCAGCATCTTGACCAATTAAGATTTTTTCAGCTTCTGCAAGTGCTTTCCAGCGTGCTGCGTCATCTTTTAGTAGTTCTCCTTTTGATTTTGCTACTAAATCATCGTACTTCGGATTTGAATAATCCATTTCATTAAATGAGCTTCCAGTAACGAACATATCAATATATGTCATTGGGTCTGGATAATCTGGACTCCATGCAGATAATGAGAATTCATATTCAAATTTCTTTTCTAAATCTAACTTCTGCTTATATGGTTGTTGCTTCAAATTCACTTTAATACCAGGTAAGTTTTTCTCTAATTCTTCTTTAATAAAGTCGCCCACTTTTTTACGACTACCGTTATCATCATTTAGTAATTCTACTGTAATTGTATCTTGACCAAGTTCTTTCTTCGCTTCTTCCCACAGTTTTTTTGCTTTCGCAGCATTATCTTTACTGTCACGGAAATTTTTATTTACAGTACGGAAGTCTTTTCCATCTGGTCCTGTCGTAAACTTTTCAGGTACTAAGAAATACGCTGGCAATGATCCATCATTCAAAATTACATCCGCAATTCCTTTTTTATCGTACGCTAAATCAATCGCCTCACGAACCTTTTGATTTTTAAACGTTGCATTTTTTTGATTAAAACGTAGGAAATACATACGTGGGTCTAGCTTCGTTTTAAATTCATCTGGTTTATTCTTTTTATATTTGTCTACAAACTCAGAACTTAAAATGACACGGTCTGCTTGATCACTATCATATAAATTTACCCCAGTACTTGTCTCTTTTACTATACCCACATTAATTTCTTGTAATTTCACAGCATCTTTATCCCAATAATTTGGGTTTTTCTTTAACTGGTAACTTTGTTCATGTTTCCATTCACTCATTGTAAATGGTCCATTGTACAATAATTTATCTGCTTCTAATCCGTATTTATCCCCTTGTCCTTTTACATACTTTTCATTTAATGGGAAGAATGTAGGGAACGAAGTAAGCTCAAGGAAATAAGGTGCTGGTTGCTCTAATTCTACTACCAACGTTTTATCATCCTTCGCTTTAACACCTAATTGATCCGACGGTACTTCTCCTTTATTTACTTTCTGTGCATTTTTCACATCAAATAAAATAAATGCATATTCTGCTGCTATTGCTTTATCTAATGTACGTTGCCATGCATATACAAAATCTTGTGCTCGAACTGGATCACCATTTGACCATTTTGCATCACGTAATTCAAATGTATATGTCTTTTTATCTTCACTAATCTTCACGTCTTTGGCCATACCTGGAGTTGGTTTATTATCTTTATCTAGACGATATAATCCTTCCATTGCATTTACAAATACACGGAAAGATACAGAATCTGTTGATTTAGATGTATCCATTGAAGGAATTTCAGCTGTTTCTAGCAAATTTAAAACTTGTTTATCTGCCATTCCCTTACTTGATTCTTTCTTCGTTGTCGAAGCCTTCTCCCCATTCCCACATCCCGCAACCAGTACACTAGCCGATAATGCAACTGCAGCAATCGTTGTTACCTTTCTCTTCATTCTTCCTTCCCCCAATCTATATGTATAAGTTAAAACTTGTATAATATATTTTATTATACAAAAAATTCTGATTATTTTAAATATTTATTTTCATAAAAAGAAAAAAAGCGGTCAGAAATTGCTTTCCCTCCGCTTTGTTGAATAGCATTTACTTGTAAGCCATCCTCTATATCAAATGGATTTTGAACTTTAAATATTTCCTCCATTATCTTCAAAAACTCTTCTTCATTTTTAGATTCACCGTTAATCGTAAGTGAATATGGTTCCACTTCTCCCAATTTATAATCAACAATAAATTGAATTGTCACCTTTTTCCTTGGCATCTCAGGACTCTCCCCCTGAAATTCTACTAATTCTAATCCTTCCGTTCCCCGATAGTATATCCATCCTGAATTTTGAAAATAATTTTCGAACGATTCACCAATTGAAAAGACTGGATATTCATAAAGCGAGCTTGTACGAACTTTTTGAATAATATCCCGATCAGTTGGGAAAAAGAAATGACTAAACAAAATACTAGCAACTGCTAAAATAGTAACGATTGTTGCTCCCATTTTACTCGTTCCACCACTATCATGGATCAGATAATTTTCAACCGATTCATCTTTAATTCCCCGTGCTTTTATTCGATATATACGCCTTTCTGCAAATTGATAATATAATCCATTTGCAAAAATCCCCATCCCAAATAGAATGAAAATGAGTAATAAAAACGTAAGAGGCACCATATTAATGATTGGCAACGCTACGTTGAACCCCATATAATAAGAAAATGCATCACATGCTACTAATAACAGTATAAATAAAGCAGCAGGTAAATAATACTTACGATATCCAAGCCAACCTACATTGAAAATAGCAGCCAAACCATTCCAGCTCCACCTAGCAATTCGCTTATTCTCAAGCTCCCATTTTCTTTTGTAATATGGATATTGTCTCCCTACATATACTTCTAATTCTTTGTCTATTAGCGAGCTTTCTTCACCTTGTTTATTATGCAAGTTCCGTTGACAATTTGCACAATTCAACTGATCATTAATACAAGGTCGCCCACAATTTATACATTTCAAAACAATCCCTCTTTCCATCCATACTTCATTTTAATATGCCTTCATGCTTCAATAACCACTCTTTCCTCCATAAACCACCTGCATACCCAACAAGTTTTCCACTCTTTCCTATTACACGATGACATGGAACGATAATTGAAATTGGATTCCGGCTATTTGCCCCTCCTATCGCTCGTACAGCTTTCGTATTCCCAACCTTATCTGCAATATCTAAATATGAAGCACTTACGCCATATGGTACGGTGTAAAGTGCTTCCCATACATTCTTTTGGAATGGTGTTCCTTCAGCAGACAATGGAACTGTAAACTCTTTTCTTTTTCCTTCAAAGTATTCATCTAATTCATTTATACATTGTTCAACAAGTTCATTTTTATGTTCTTCTTTTCTTTCTTCAACAAATATAACAGACGTAATCCCTTTCGTATTCGCTGTAATTTCCAGCAAACCTAATTCACTTTCATAATAAGCCTGATACATATGTCATCCTCCAATTCAATTCATATTAGCCATTGTAACACGAATAGACGAAATTTTTCGTATAAGCGTTTTATTAGGGAAACAAAAAAGAGGATGATACAATGTAAGAAAATTCAATCAAGGGGGATATTTGATGGAGCTTCAACTTTTTTCACCTTATACAATTAAGAACGTTACGCTAAAAAACCGTATCGTTATGTCGCCTATGTGTATGTATTCATCAGAGAATGAGGATGGCCGAGTAACCAATTTTCATCTCATTCATTATGGAACCAGGGCTGCTGGCCAAGTAGGCTTAGTTATGATTGAAGCAACAGCTGTGTTACCTGAAGGACGTATTTCTAACAAAGACTTAGGCATTTGGGATGATAATCTAATTGAAGGCTTACATAAGACGACAGCATTTATACATGATAACGGCGCAAAAGCTGCCATTCAACTCGCTCATGCCGGAAGAAAGGCTGAATTAGAAACGGACGCTTTAGCTCCTTCAGCAATTCCGTTTAACGATGGAATGAAAATACCCGTGGAAATGAGTAAGCAACAAATTAAAGACACCGTATTAGCTTTTCAAAAAGCTGCGTTACGTTCAAAACAAGCGGGATTTGACGTTATTGAATTACATGGTGCTCACGGTTATCTTATTAATGAATTTCTTTCTCCGCTTGCAAATAAGCGGACTGATGAATACGGAGGTTCACCTGAAAATCGCTATCGTTTCTTACGCGAAATCATTGACTCTGTAAATGAAGTTTGGAACGGACCGTTATTTGTTCGTATTTCAGCAAATGATTATCATCCTAACGGGTTAACAGTTCAAGATTATGTGCAGTATACAGGATGGATGAAAGAACAAGGAGTAGATTTAATCGATTGTAGCTCTGGTGCAGTTGTCCCAGCTCATATTGATGTATATCCAGGTTATCAAGTGCAATATGCCAAACACATTAAAGAGAATGCTAACATTGCAACAGGTGCAGTTGGATTAATTACGACTGGATTACAAGCGGAGCAAATTTTAAATAATAACGAAGCAGATTTAATTTTGATTGGACGCGAGTTACTTCGTAATCCTTACTTCCCAAGAATAGCTGCCAATGAACTTGGCTTTGAATTAAAAGAACCATATCAATACGGGCGAGCACCCGGGAAAATTAAAACTAATAAATAAAACCGAGAAGAATATGTAATACTGAATCTAAAATAATTAAAGATATATAAGATATATAAGATATATAAGATATACTACACGACAACACATGTTGTTTAACAATGTAGTTTTAAGGTGTATCAACACTTTGCTTGATACACCTATTTTTTATGTTTTTTATCACTCATTTATCACTACATTCATTAAGTCAACAAATATGTTATATCCTTTCTTTTAAAACTGCCCTCTTTACTTTAAGTACAATACTTCACAATTTTTTTCACCTAAATAAATTCAATCTCTTAAAAGTGTTATCCATGTAAAAAGATGCCACCTTATTAAAGAAAAGCGCTTTATAGTGGAATAATAAAATAGAGAAATAGAAACAACTTAGGTTATTTCCCTTCAAGTAACGCAACCGTTGTAGCTTAAAAATAAAGTTTGATTAAATTAGACCTTAAAAAATTGAAATTAATACATAATAAAACAACACTTGAAATTATTCATACTTGCTTTAATTGCAATATACATTTGGACACAATTTAGACACAAAATATCCAATTCCTTGTACGCTAAGGGATCGGATATTTATTTTACTGTTTTATATAGTGTACAATTTCTCGCTTACGAGGTCTGTGTAGCAACCGAACCAAATCTTACGTTAAGTATTAGTGGACATCAAAAATAGTAATGACTAATCCAGATTAACATCCATCCGATTCACAATTAAATATACCAATATGTTAAATGGCTAAATAATACAAACGGTATGAAGAGAATTTCTACTCTTTTCATACCGTTTTAAATTTATTTATAAGTTTCATACTAAATTCGTGGAAAGATGGCAGCATCTCTTTTATAAACAAGGCTCAAAAGTTACCATACCTGACAACGGAAATATTAATGTAACTCTAGTTCCTTTATTCACTTCAGATTCAATGCCAATTTTCATTCCTAATTTTGAGCACAGTTTTTCGCATAGGTACAAACCCATTCCTGTACTTTTGCTAAATCTCCTTCCATTCTCTCCAGTAAATCCTTTTTCAAAAACTCTATTTATATCTTTAGTTATTATCCCTACTCCATTATCCTCTATAGTTAGTATTACTGAGTTAGCTTTCTTAATTGAGTATATACGTATCATTTGTTCCTTGTTATTTGAGTACTTTATGGAATTTCCTAATATTTGATTAACAATAAATTCAACCCATTTTTTATCACTATATACGATTTCATTAATATTTTTCATATCTAATTTTATTCTCTTATGAATAAAATCTCTATAATTTCTTTTAATTACAGTTCTTACTACATCATCAAGGTTGATTGGTTTTATAATATAGTCCTTACCGACATTATTGCTTCGAGAATAATACAGCACCTGTTCTACAAACCCTTCGATTCGATCCAATTGTGAGTCTATTTTATTAGTTACTTCATTTTGATTATTTTCAATTATTAGCTTTGTAGAAGCTATCGGCGTCTTAATTTCATGTACCCATGTTTCTATATATTCCCTATAATCCGATTGCATATCGCTATAATATTTTACATTTTCATGCATATCTCTACTTACTTCTTTCAGTATAGCGTTAAGCTTTTCCCCATGTATAAAGTTTGATTCCTTTACTACCTCTGGAAGTAGGTATTTTTTCTCCAAGTTTTCTAATATGCCATTAATCTCATTATAATAATTTTTACATTTTATAAATTCTATAGCCATATATATAATCAATGGAAAAAACCAAATACAAAAGACAAAGAATATTATAATGAACTGAACATTCACAGTCAGCAATATACCTGCTAGTATAATAAATACCAGTACATTAGATAGTATTACTACCATTTTATCTTTAATAAATTCACCTATATTCATGGCATTATATACCCTAAGCTTCTTCTTGTTGCAATTGGATTTTCTATACCTATCTCTTCAAGCTTTTTTCTTAATCTATTTATATTAACAGTTAAGGTGCTATCATCCACAAAATAATCAGATTTCCATAAGGTTTCTATGAGTGAATCTCTTTTTACAATATATCCGCGATTATTTATTAAGCATGAGAGTATTTTAACTTCATTTTTAGTTAACTCTACAGACTTGTCTTGATAAGTAACTGTTGCATTTGAGAGATTTAAATTAAAATCTCTATAAATTAAGATATGATTCGTCTTTAAATCTCCAGATGTCCTTCTTAAAATGTTTGTTACTCTTGCTAATAGTATTTCTGTATTATAAGGCTTTGTTATAAAATCATCTGCTCCTAAATTCATACTTATTAGTTCATCTACATCACTATCTCTGCTTGTAACCATGATGATTGGAACATCTGAAGTTTTACGTATTTCTCTGCATATATAATAGCCATCGAACACAGGAAGGTTTATGTCTAGTAATATAAGGTCTACATTCTCACTTTCTATATGTTTGATAATATGATTAAAATCTGTGGGAGCCTTTACTTCATATCCATACTTTATAAAAAAATGTTGTAATTCTTCTCTGATGATTTCATCATCTTCAATCAGAATGATTTTTTTCATGACTTTTCCCTCCCTATACAGAATATAAGGCTATTACATCTTGAGAAACAAAGTGTAATAGCCCTAATAAGCATTATAAAATCAAGTATTACTTTTTACAATATTTTTATAACCGACATATGTCGTGTAGAAATATACTACATAAACTACAAGAAATACTAAGCCCGTCATCAATGCTGGTAAAATAATGTCTGTTTGTTGAAATCTGTTAATATAATAATTGACTACATAAATTCCAACTATAGAATGAATTATGGCAAGAAAAACTGGAAGACTAAAGTATACGAAAGTTTGAATGAAAATCGTTTTGTCGATCATTGTTCCGTTTGAACCAATTCTCTTCAAAGATTTATATCGATCTATGCTATCACTGGCTTCTGATAATTGTTGAAGAGCTAATACAGCCATACTCGTTATTAAAAATACAATACCTATATATATCCCAATAAACAGTACGATAGTTTTCAATCCCTTACTTCCTGCACAAACTTCATCCTTTGATTTGCCTGCTATACGATTAATATTTAATTTCGGGCCATTTTCGTCATAAAAGCCCCGTGCAACGTTATCATATTTTTTATTATATCCTTCTCTATTTCCATCTAAATAATTTACATTAAGTACGGATTCAGTAATTTTGTAGCCTGATAAAAACTCATCATTTATAACGATTGTGAAGTAATTAGTTCGCACATCATAAGTGTAAAGGTTCTCTTGTATAACTTTAGCGTTTTTTACCAAATATTCTTTTTCTTTAATATTCACCTTATTGCTATTTTTTAATCTTTCATTTGTCGAATTAGCCAACCGGCTTTCATTTGATAAAAGTAAAATTTCATTGTTATTTAAAGTGATTTCCTTTTCACCTTTAAGATTTAAAATTTTATTATAATCAGATACTTTAATGAAATCTATATCGTTATTATAATCTTTACCTTCTGGTACAAAGTCCACCACTTCCATCCCTGTTCGATATACATTATAAGATACATATTTTTCGTTATTACTTATTTTAAAATTAGCTTTATTTAATACTTCTTCTATAGTGTAACTTTCATCCTTATTCTCCAACGTAATACTGGCATCAAATGGTGTTATTTCTTTCGTTGTGGCGTCCATCATTCTGTTAAAGCTGATTCCTGTAGATAAAGCCACCATTGTAAGGAATAACATTAAACAGATTACAGACATGGATATAAAATTTGTATTAACCTTACTATTTATTTGTTTGATGATAAATATATTTAAACCTTTAAAATAGACTTTTTTATTTTTCTTTACAACATATAATATAAATCCAGATAAACTAAAGAAAAACAGCAATGTACCTAATATGCCAAGAATGATTGATACCACGAGCATAGGATTAGTAAAATTCAATCCGATTTTTAGTACAGTCACATATGCATATCCAAGTGATGCTACACACATAATAAATGTGATTACATAGATAAGAGGATTTCTAAATTTTACATCTTCGCTTTTTCTACCTGCTGTTAACAAATCAATTATTTTGTATCTAGAAACAACATATACATTAAATAACATAACAAGTAAAAACATGATTCCAAAGTATAATACGCTTTTACCTATAGCACCTGTTGAAATTGCAAATTTATATTTATTGATGGGCAAGTCAAATAGCTTTAATGCAAATGTAGATAACCCCTGCGATACTCCAATACCTATTATAAGTCCACTCACTAAAGATATAACGCCAACTAGAAATGTCTCTGTTACTAATATTCTGGATATGTTTCTTCTTCCCATACCTAAAGTCATGTATATTCCTAATTCTTTTTTACGTTTTTTAATTAAGAAATTATTTGCATACAATATTAAACCACCTAATATTACGGATACAAATACTGACACATTTGAGATAGCGTTCATTACTGTAGGCACATACTTTCTATCTGAAGCGTTAATTTCCATAAGTGCCTTTTGTGATTTTATTGAGTTAAAGCTATAAAATATACAAACAGCCAGTGTTAGTGTTAAGAAATATATTGCATAATCTTTAAAACTTTTCTTTACATTCCCAATAGCAATCTTAGAGTACATTATTATCGTCACCTCCAAGAAGGGTTATAACTTCGATAATTTTAGTAAAGAATTCTTTTCTGGAATCATTCCCTCTTACCAACTCGATAAATATTTTTCCATCTTTAATAAAAAGAATTCTACGAGCATAGCTTGCTGTAAATGCATCATGAGTAACCATAAGTATTGTAGCTTTTAAATCCTTATTTAGACTTTCAAATCTTTCGAGTAATAATCTAGCTGATTTAGAATCTAACGATCCTGTTGGTTCATCTGCAAGTACTAAAGATGGATCTGTTACGATAGCTCTTGCCGAACCAACCCTTTGTTTTTGTCCGCCTGACATTTGATAAGGGTATTTGCTTAATACTTGTTCAATGTCTAAATATTTTGCAACTGCTTGTATTTTCCCATCAATTTTTGAACTTTTCTCACCTTTTATTGTTAACGCTAGGGCAATATTTTCATAAGCAGTAAGGGTATCTAATAAATTAAAGTCCTGAAATATAAACCCTAATTCATTTTTTCTAAACTTATCTAGTGACTTTGATTTTAACCGAGTAATGTCACTATTATTTATCATTATTTTTCCCGTAGTAACATTATCAATAGTTGATATACAGTTAAGTAATGTAGTTTTACCACTTCCTGAAGGCCCCATTATCCCAACAAATTCTCCCTCATCTACCTTAAAACTAATATTATCTATAGCCTTTGTTACATTATCTTTATTACCATAATATTTTTCAATTTTTTCTACATTTAATATATTTCGCATTAATACTTCTCCTTTTTCATTATAAAAATTCTTTAACTCTCATTCATTTATGTAATTCATTTTATATAATTTCATTTATAGTATCGATGGAATTACATTTCATTAACATTACATTTTTGTTATATTGAGTAATACCTCTACATGTAAGTTATCAGAAATCGCGATGGTATAAGTAAGGATTATTCGATGCCTTACCAAAGAGGCAGATAAATGTAGGGGTATCGGTTCTGGTGCAAAAACGATAAGACTTATCTAATTATAGGTAATAAAAAACTCTAAATTTTCTATGTTACATAGAAAATCTAGAGTTTTCATTCCAAATATTGATTAAACATACTTTATCTACGTTTTACAACCATATTAGAGAAAGAACTTTACTAATAATAAAATATCATTAATTTTCTCCCAAAAAAACATTTTAGATCAAAGGACCAATTATCCATTTCTAATCTAACCTAATCTTAAAGTTCAAATTTTATTTAGAAACCCCCATCTTTTTTTGCTTTTTAAGCATAATCCCAATCCTAAACCAATTACCGCAACCACAATTGATTATAAGAAAGTGTCATTGTTCCCAGCAATAAAGGCATCTATTGAAATTGTTTTTTTCAGCTTTTGAATCGCATCAGCTGACATTCCGATCATCTCAGATTTATGTTCTTTTAACATTTCTGTACCATGAAACTGTGTACGATTCGATATCAACGTGACAATAAGACTTGAAGTTATTGCTCCAACTGTTTGCCCTAACGTACTGTTCATCGCAGTACCATATGATACTTCTTCTTGCTTTAATGCATTGAGTGCATTTGTTTGAAGAGACATTTGAACCATCCCCACGCCAATTAAACGAATAGCATACGTTAAACAAATAACCCACGAAGCGGTTTCTAGTCATAGATTCCCTAAAATTACAGATGCCACAATCATTAAAGGAAAACCGATTAGGATAAGTGGACGAATTCCAAAACAATCAAATAACTTACCGTTAATTGGTGCTAATAATCCCATAATCATCGCACCTGGAAGCATAATTAATCCTGATTTTAATGCTGTCATGCCTTGAATGTTCTGCAAAAATAACGGTACAGAAATCATCACCGAATACATTGCAAAGATAGTTGTAATTAGCACGAAAATAGATAATGTATATTTAGGGTTTAGGAAGATCTTAAAGTTTAAAATTGGTTTTTCTAAGAAGCTTTGACGAATGACAAAAGCTGCAATTCCTAAAACCCCTGCAATTAAACTAACAATAACTACTGTGGAATCCAAGCCTTCTTTACCCGTAGCACTAAAATACCCGAACCAGAACAAAAGCATGAATTACTAAACTATCTAGAATGGGCAGAAAAAACGAAGGGATTTTACGGGGAAAAAGGTTTTAATTTGGAAGTAATGAAAATAAAAAAAACCATAAAAATGGTTTAGAGTGTGATTACGAAAAACGAAGGATTACCTCCTTCGAACTAGGTAAAAAAGCAATAGACGCCCTTCTTGCGGAGGGCAAAGAAGTTACCTTGCACAATGTATCTAAAAAGACAAAAGAACTCGATGAACAAGGCCAAGGGATTCATTTTAATACTATAAGAAATCATGAAAAAATCTATGCGTATTATAAAGAAAAGAGTAAGAGTTATAAGAAAAAACAAAAAGAGATCGAAAAGCACCTTCCCTATCGACAAAATGAAAAACATGCTTTTCACGAGTTTGAACAATTAAAGTCTGACAGGAATTTAAAGAATGTTTACAGACAGTATATGCGTCTAACGAAGTCCGAATTAGCAACGCGTTTAATAGAAACTGAGCAGTATATCACGAAAGGAAATCAGGCGTATTTGAAAAGGTTATTTGAGACGTATGAGGGATAAAAGTGGAATAAAATTGTCGTGATAAAAGGAGTGGATTCCCCACTCCTCTTTCATTTTAGTATAAGTGTTAAACAACGTGTATTTACTGTTAATCCAAGCCTAAAACTCTATTTCCTTTGTCTTTCAGTAAAAGTCATTCTTCTCGGTTTTATTTATTCTATCGTTGTAATTTCATTTGAATTATAAATATGAATACCCGATTCTTCACGTAGCGCTGTTATATACATTCCTTTCGCCACATCTTTAGCTGAAATTGGTTTATACTTTTTAAAAGCCCCTTTAAATATAAACGGAAGAATACGAGATAATTTCTCAGCCATTCTTTCCCCAAAACGATATTCTTGTCGATTTCCAACTAATAATGACGGCCTGAAAATATGTATGCCACCAATAACTAGCTTTTTCAGCTCCTCTTCCATTTTCCCCTTCACTTGCGAGTAAAAGAAAAATGATTTAGGTTTTGCTCCCATTGATGAAATAACAAGAAAATTTTGCACGCCTTGTTTTTCAGCTAAGCAGGCAGCTCGTAATGTATATTCATAATCTACTTTTTTAAAATTCGACTTCGACTTCGCTTTTTTTATCGTTGTTCCTAAGCAACTAAAAACATCATCTACTGCAAAAAATTCTTTGTATTCCTCTAATACTGAAAAATCCACCTGTTTCTGTTGCAATTTCTCATGCTGTAATTGTAATGGTTCCCTTACAAAAATAGTAACCGAATCGTAGTAATCTGAGTCAAGTAATAGTCGCGTTATTTCTTGTCCAACTAACCCACTTGCGCCAAGTACTAACGCTGTTCGCTTATTCATATATGTGTATACCTCTTTATTTACTATTCTCTCCTATAGCTAATCGTCGCTAACAGGAGTTTCCGTTCTCCCATTTTACCATAAGTAAAGCACTATGCGTATGCATAGTGCTTTACTTACTCTTTTTTCTCTTCTTTTTCTTCCGCTGGCAATTTTGTAATTGTTGTAGCATCCCCTAAATTACTTATTAGTCTTCTTAAAAAAATTAAAACAAAAGATAATGGCAAAACAACCGCAAGTATTAATAAGATAGCTTCCATGAAGTAACCCAAGCGCTCATCCCCTTTTTTCTGCTCCCTCCCAATATATGAAAGTAACATTGTCACATATGCACCAATCATAAAAATTAATACCTTTCTTTTTGACAGATTTATTACAAAATCAAATCGTAATGATTATTATTTATTGCAACTTTCATAAAGATGTATTATACTAGGTTCGCAAACTAAAACGTAATTATTCCGTTTTGTATTAAAACGATATTTTCTTCTTATATTTGGAGAAAATATAATTGTAAAAAAGAAAAGAGGAGAATTATATGCCTAAAAAATTAGCTCTATTTTCATTTATACTTATTTTCACACTCATCTTTGCTGGATGTTCTAACAACAAAGAAGGTGCAGCGAAAAAAGATGGGAAACTTTCTGTTTATACAACCATTTTCCCACTCGCTGACTTTGCAAAAAAAATCGGTGGTGATTATGTAAATGTAGAAACAATTTACCCACCTGGTGCGGATTCTCATACATTTGAACCAAGTCAAAAGCAGACTGTACAAGTGGCGAAAGCCGATTTATTTGTTTATAACGGCGCAGAATTAGAACCATTTGCCGAAAAAATGGAAAAATCATTAAAAAAAGAAAACGTAAAAATTGTAAATGCATCTAAAGATATCGAACTTCGTGCTTCATCTGAAGAAGAGCAGCACGATCATGGAGACGGTCATAAAGAAGATGAACATCATCACGATAAAGACCCACACGTTTGGATAGATCCTACTCTTGCGATGAAACAAGCAGAAAAAATTAAAAATGCACTTGTAGAATTACAGCCTGAACATAAAAAAGAGTTCGAAAAAAACTTTGCAGCACTACAAACAAAATTCACTGATTTAGATGATCAATTTAAAGCAGTTGTTGCAAATGCAAAAACGAAAGAAATATTAGTTTCACACGCAGCTTACGGCTACTGGGAACAACGATACGGTTTGAAACAAATTCCAATCGCTGGAATTTCAGCATCTGATGAACCATCTCAAAAACAGCTTGCTGACATTACAAAAACAGTAAAAGAGCACGGTCTACAATATATTTTATTTGAAACATTCTCTACTCCAAAAGTAGCATCAGTTATTCAAAAAGAAACAGGTACAAAAATTTTACGCTTAAATCACCTTGCTACTATTTCTGAGGATGATGCAAAGAACAATAAAGATTACTTCACATTAATGGAAGAAAACGTAAATACTTTAAAAGAAGCAACAAACTAATCAACTATATTTTCTAGGCAGCTGAATATGTCATTCAGCTGCCTTTTTATGTATTTATCCTTGACTTGACCAAAATAACAAGTAAAATTATCCATATTAGCTTTTAAGCTATATTAATCTAGAAGGTGAGTTGGAATTATGACTCTTCACATTAGTGAAGTAACAGCAAAAAATTGGCGTTCAGTAGCTGCTTTAAACGTCGCAAAAGACCAGCAGCAATTTATTGAAAGCAATGCGTTTTCTTTAGCAGAATCATTATTTGAAGGAAACGGAACGTCAGTAGGTTTATATGATGGAGAAACACTTGTAGGGTATGCAATGTATGGATGGTATTGGGAAAAACGTAAAAGTGTCTGGTTAGATCGCTTTATGATTGATCAACAATATCAAGGAAAAGGATACGCAAAACGTTTCCTTCGCATACTCATTCAATTCTTACAAGAAAAATTTGAATGTAAAATAATTTATTTAAGTTTACATCCTGACAACAAACTCGCAATGGGGCTATATGAATCATTTGGCTTCCGTTTAAATGGGGATATTGATGACGAAGGTCCAGTTGTAGGTGTTGTAATGGAATTACTTATAGATGAAAATACAAGTCTGTGAAAACAGGCTTTTTATTATGCATTTATCAATGTTATGTTTTCTATTTTTAGTTTCGTTCCCTTATTACTTCATTTTTGTAATCTAGTATTATCTCATTAAAATGCTCATAAAAAATAAGCCTGCGATTTACGCAGACTTATTTCACACATTCTTCAAAATGTTCTTGGAACCATTCTTTATTAATATCTCTTCCGATGAAAACTACTTCACTTACTCGCTCTTCGCCCTCTTGCCACTCTCTATCGTACGAAGCAGCAAATAACGTATGCACACCTTGGAAAACAATACGTTTATCTACCCCATCAATAGATAAAATTCCTTTGTAGCGATATAAATGCTCCCCTAGTTCCTGAACGACAGCTGACATCCATTCATTCAATTTTTGTAAATCTAACGGACGTTCTTCACGTAGTACAAACGATTTTACACCTTCTAGATGGTTATGTTCTGTATGAGGGTAAATTTGCAGCGTATCTTTCGTTTTAAACGTTTGAATTTGTAATAACGATGGAATATCTACCTCACAGTTAGTCGCCTCGATTAACTTTGCAGTCGGGTTAATTCCTTGAAGTTCATGCAAGAGATTTTCTTTCTCATTTTCTTCAATTAAATCTAATTTATTAACTAACACAACATCAGCAAAGGCAATTTGTTCTTTTGCTTCTAGTCCCTTTTCAAAATGTTTATGTATATGATAGCTATCTACAACTGTTACAACACCGTTAATTTGATATGCAGATTGAATAACTGGATCTAAAAAGAAAGTTTGAATAATCGGACCTGGATTTGCAAGACCTGTTGTTTCAATTACTAATCCATCAAAGTCCATTTTCCCTTCTGCTTTCACATCCAGTAATTGTTTTAAAGCAACAAGTAAATCTTCACGCACAGTACAGCATAAACAACCGTTTGTCATTTCCATAATTTCTTCTTCAACGTTCATAATTAATTGATTATCGATACCAATTTGCCCTATTTCATTTACAATCACTGCTAATTTCTTGCCGTGATCCTCTGATAAAATTCGATTTAATAATGTCGTTTTCCCTGATCCAAGAAAACCAGTTAGTATTGTTACTGGAATCATTCCTTACATCTCCTTATAGCTATATGTTTCTACATTATAGCATATAGAGAAAAACGTTTTTGTAGCAAAACATATTTATTGTATGTACAACCGGGTAACTATATAATAATATGTAGCAAGAAAGCCTTTTCAAAAATATTATCATTCATCAAGGGGGTACTTATAATGGAACGAGTTCAAATGGCCGAAACACTAGAATTTTCTCGTATTATTCAAGGGTTCTGGCGTTTAGCAGAATGGAATATGACAAAGCAAGAGTTACTTTCTTTTATTGAAGACTGTATGGATTTGGGGATTACTACTTTCGATCACGCTGATATTTATGGCGGATATACATGTGAAGGATTGTTTGGAGAAGCGTTACAACTAAAGCCTTCCTTACGCGAAAATATGCAAATCATCACTAAATGTGGAATCGCTCCCCCATCCCCTAAATTTCCAGAGCGATATGTTGCTCACTACAATACGAGTGCTGAACATATAATAAAAAGCGCGGAGGATTCATTACAAAACTTACATACAGATTATATTGATGTATTGCTCATTCATCGTCCTGATCCATTCACGGACCCAAATGAAGTGGCAGAAGCGTTCTCACGCTTAAAGCAAGAAGGAAAGGTTCGTCACTTCGGTGTATCTAACTTTTTACCTTCACAATTTAATATGTTAAGTTCGTATTTAGATTTCCCGCTCATTACAAATCAAATTGAAGTATCTGCGATGCAGCTTGAGCATTTTGAAAAAGGTACGATTGATTTATGCCAAGAAAAACGAATTAATCCAATGATTTGGTCACCTCTTGCTGGTGGTGAAATCTTTACTGGTCAATCAGAACGTGCCATACGTGTACGTGAAACTTTACAAAAAGTTGCTACTGAACTAGGTGTTACTAGCATCGATACTGTTATGTATGCATGGTTACTCGCTCATCCAGCTAACATGATGCCAATCGTTGGCTCTGGTAAATTAGATCGTGTGAAAACAGCCGCTCTTGCTACAAAAGTTAACTTAGACCGCCAACAATGGTTTACAATTTTCGAAAGCTCTAATGGACATCCTGTACCATAATAAACAAAAAGAAGAGCTGTTTCTTTACAGCTCTTCTTTTTCATATGTATTTCTCGTCATTGCAAATACACACATATCCCTTAATCCATTTCCATCCACCGCAACACTCGCGCTTTCTAAAGTACCCTCTAATTTAAAGCCTAATTTCTCTGGTATCGCTCTACTCTTCTTATTTAGAGAATCACAACGAATTTCTACGCGGTTTGCTTTCAATTCAGTGAAAGCATAATCTGTTATACCTTTTGCAGCCTCTACCATATAGCCCTTTCCACTAAACCTTGAATCAATCCAATACCCGATTTCAAATTGAGGTATATCCCAATTAATACGATGTAATCCGGCAGATGCAATAAATTCACCTGTTTCGTTCGAAAAAACTAGTAATCTCAAATCCTCACGCTGCAAAAATTGAATATGCGATTTTCTAATACTCTCTTCTATTTCTTCCTCTGTTTGCTCTTTTTGTGCAAAGACCATCCAAGGTTTTAATTCTTGTATTGAAGCTTGAATTGCGTCATATACAACTTTACCATCACCTGGTTTTGGCATTCGAATAAAAAGCCTGTCAGTATAAAATTCAGAAGGAAAATCGAATAATAACGGATTCACTGTAAACACTCCCTATAATTCTTTTATATATAATAATATCCATCTCAAGTTATACAGTAAAGAAATTTCTGAATTTTAAACTTTTTGATCATTCACTTCCATCGCTACACGAACTCCAGATTCAATCGCACCTTGAATCCATCCGTGATACAGCGTTGTATGATCACCAGCAAAATATATTCTCCCCTCAGGTTTTACAATGACTGGCTGTAATTCTGATTCTTGGCCAGCTTGAAATAGTGCAAACCCTCCAAGCGCATATGGATCTAATGTCCAACTCTTTGATATTCCAGACATGAACTCATCATATACTTGACCACCTAATATTGTTGCTAAATTTTGTAGTGTGTAATAGATACGATCCCCCTTTGATAACCCATCCCATAACAACGCATCATAAGACCATGTATAGCTTCCTAACATCATAGCAGGCCCTTTCTCTCCGATTCCATGGCTTGGATAATACGCATAACGTATAGGAAGATCTGTTATAATTCTCCCACCTAATTGCCCTTGTTCCTCCCAAAAACGACTTTTAAATTGAATTCCTATTTTTGTAGCTGGCATATAATGCAATTCGCGAATTGTTTTCCACTTCGCATGAGATATCGAATCAAATGGATCTACTTCTACAAATCGCATTGTTGAAAAAGGAATTGTAACAATAACTAAATCCCCTGTAATACTACTATATTCAAAAGTTTCCTCGTTCCGGTAATAGGCTGTTACACTATTGGCTTGTTGATGAAGCTTCATTAATTTTTGATTATATATAATATTTCCTTCTAATTGTGGTAAAAAAGACTTTGGTAATCTATCATTCCCACCTATTATTTCGCAAAATCCGCTCTCCTCTTGCATAATATATAAAAAACGTAACGTCTCAACGAATGACCTTTCTAAAAAACCTTCTAAATCTAATAGAACACCTATCATCTCAATCGTTACTGGCGAAAAATACGTATTATATTGATAAGGATGATATTTTAAAAATTGACCTGTAGAATATTTCCCAAAATCCTTTACTACAATATCCCAATTTTTCTCTGGGTTCTTTTTTATAAAATTTATAATGGGCTGTACCGCTAACATTAATAGTTCCTCAGACGTTTTCCCAACTTCATTCATTTCCACAGGATATCTTAAAATACTTGGATCTTTTTCGTATTGTTTTAATGTCGTTTTCCGACCATTTACGTATATAATATCTGTCTCATTCCTATTAATAAAAGGGCTCACCTGTAGCCCAAACTTTCTTATATATGCCATCGTTAATGTATGCGAATACGGAATTCTCATCGCTCCAACATCTAAATATAATCCGGTATCTTCCATCCTAACTGTCTCTATGCGGCCACCTACACGGTTGTTCGCTTCAAAAACCTTCACTTCATGCCCTGCTGCTTTTAATAAAGATGCCGAAACTAATCCAGCCATACCAGCCCCTACTACAATGATTTGTTTCGGACGTGTCGTCTTCTTCAATCCCTTATTTATAACTTTTAACGTTTCATCCATCTCATTGTTAAACATTATATCTTTCTGCACAATCCCACCCCTTACTTCATGAAATACAAATTAGTGGTTTAGTGCATTTTATTCATAAATTCACTTAAACATAACACCACCACAATTTGAAAATTCACTAAAAATACATAAGGTGCAGCTCTCCCCCTTCCACATGCTTCATATGATAAACATACAGATAGTAACTGTATGGAAAGGGTGGATACACATGAAACGTACTTACGATTATCAGGCTACAAAAAAACATTTAGAATTAAAGAAACAACAGTTATGTAAAAAACTCACTAGCGTTAAACTAACTGAAGAAGAACGCAAGCAAATACATTTAGAAATTGATAACTACGAATATATATTAAACTTAGTCGAAATGAATCATTATGAACGAGGGTTTTCTCATTAAAAGCGGATAAAAAATTATTCACTTTTCCTTTTGAGCATTTCATTACGCATTTTTCGTAAGTAAATATATAATAGGATGTACATTAAGATTGAGAGGTATATTCTATGATCAAATTAAGTGTATTAGACCAATCACCTATTTCAGATGGTAGCACAGCAGCCCAAGCTATTTCGCATACAGTTACGCTTGCACAAGAAGTTGAGAAACTCGGATTCACACGTTTTTGGGTATCCGAGCACCATAATTCAGTTAGCTTAGCTGGTTCAAGTCCAGAAATACTCATTTCACATATTGCCGCGAAAACTGACCGTATTAGAGTTGGTTCTGGTGGTGTTATGCTGCCACATTATAGTCCATATAAAGTTGCCGAGAATTTCCGCGTTTTAGAAGCACTTTATAAGGGCCGCATCGACCTTGGTGTCGGGAGAGCGCCTGGTGGTATGCCGATAGCAACTCGCGCACTTCAAGAAGGTAAAATGGTCTCACTTGATCAATATCCAGAACAAATTGCAGATGTTGCTATGTACTTACATGATCAAGTACCAGAAAACCATCATTATGCAAACTTAAAGGCTACTCCAGTTATCCCAACATCTCCTGAAATGTGGATGCTCGGTTCTAGCGGAGAAAGTGCAATGATTGCGGCAAAGCAAGGCGCTTCTTTTGCATTTGCACAGTTCATTAACGGATACGGTGGCCCTGAAGTAATGAAGGCTTACCAAGAACAATTCCAACCTTCCTATTTAGGTGATAAACCAAAATCAATCGTATCTATTTTTGTTATTTGCGGAGAAACAAATGAAGAAGCGGAGAAGATTGCATCAAGCCTTGATTTATCGATTTTACTATTAGAACAAGGAAAACGGACTACTGGTACTCCTTCTATTGAAACTGCTCAAAATTATTCGTATAGTGCTTATGATCTATTCCGCATAAAAGAAAATCGTCAACGTATGATTGTCGGTGATCCGTCTTCTGTGAAAGAAAAAATATTAAACTTAAGCAAAGCGTATAATACTGACGAATTTATGATTGTCACGATTACTCATCAATTTGAACATAAATTAAACTCTTATCGCCTATTGGCAGATGCTTTTAATTTATAATAACGAAAAGGAGATGCATCACATATGATGCATCTCCTTTTCTTACTACCAATCAATTGTTTTTGCTTCCTATATATTCAATAGCTTCTTTTAATAACTCATCAAAATTATGAGGATAATCATGATTTAAGTTAGGCACAACTTTATACTTATGTTCTATATTTTTATCCTTTAATAACGTTACAAATTGCTGTGTACCTTCAAAACAATCTTCATCTTGATCCCCACATATTATATATCCTTTTATGCTTTTATCATGCAATATTCCAATCATCTCTTCCCATTCTTCCATTTCCGGAAGCCACGGTGCCACAAAAATAAAACCGTTCACTTCTATTTCACCTTGTAACATGGAATGTAACGCTACTCTTGCCCCAGCAGAAAAGCCACCAATAATAATATTCCCAAATGTTTTATTCACTTTAATCTTATTGTAATGTCCTTTTAACTCATCTCTTCCTCTTTCGATATTATCCCACACATATCCATCTGAAAATTGAATTTGGGAAGATTGAGGCAATGCTAGCATAAAACCTTGTTCCATTACAGAGTTCCAATATGGTTCTATTATTTGTATATTTTCTTGATCCCCATGCAGTGTTATTAGTAGATTTTCAGTTTGTTTGCTGTATTTATATTTCACGTCTGCTTGTTCCGATTTCTTTGCTAATTCTTCTCTTTCTTTACATAATTGAACCATTCTATGAAACTCTTCAAATTTATGTAGTGGTTTTAAATCATCATCGGAAATTAAATACTCACTTCCGTATCAAAATCCATTTTCTATAATTGCTTTCTTCATTAAATGCAACGCTTCTTCTTCAAGTCCTGCTGCACTTGCTAATGCATATTTAAAATTATATATTTGCGCTTCATTACCCATTACATCTTTAGCATTATTCATTATATAAGAATACGCTTCAAAACTTCCTTTATTTGCATAACAATGTAACGTTTCATTTAATAACTTAATATAAGTCATATTATTTTCCATATAGGAATTCCCCCGTAACCTTTTATAATAATTGCTTCTCCAGTCTTCCTATCATTCTAGGGTCACGGTATAAGTAGTTAAATTCTACAATTCAACTTAATAATACCTGATTCTCAGAATGATATTTAATAGTTAATGTATGTATACGCATAATACACCACTCCTTCCTATCCACTAGTTGTAGTATAAAGTTAAATAAACTGAAAAATCAATATTTTAATTAAAAAAAGACAACAATAATATTATTGTTGTTCTCATAACATCTGCCCACTATTCTTTTTTTTCTTATCTGGTTTACTTGAAACTAAATAATGCTTTTCTGAAATATATAAATTTCTTTTTAATATACGATTTAAATATGGTCCTAGCTTCACTCTGCATATGAGGCGATCTTCGCTATCTTCAACAATTGGGAACATTTCTTTTTCTGTTACATATTGATCTACGGCCTTTTGTACGATATCAATTTCTTTAACTAGGTTTAAATTTTCTTCTGTATGTTCAAATACTTCAAGCGTTTCCTTCGTTATCAGAAAAAAATTTGTTGGAAATGCAGGTAAATAGGGCTTTAACAAATCATAATTTACTGTGTAATCATCATTTACTAAAACTGTATAAACGATATTAGCATTCGTTTCTAGAAACTTCGCCATCGCTTGTTCTAATTCATCTTTCGTAATTTCCCTATCTTCTTTTCCAGTTCTGAAAAAGCGAAACATTGTATCGCCTCCTTTTTACTATATTATAGCATAAAAGAAAACTGAAAAATTACAAAAAACTCTATTGAAAGAATTTTTCAACAGAGTTTTTCTTTAATCCATTTATGTTTATTTTAAGAATGCACTTAACATCCATACGTGTTGTTCTAATGTCGTATGAATTGCTAATAGCATATCAGCCGATGTTTCATCATCAGCTTCATCAGCTACTTCCATACCTTCTTTTAATTCTTGAATAAGTGCAGAAAAATCGTTTACTAAAATTTGCACCATTTCTTCTGCAGACTCTTTGCTTGTCCCTTCGATTACAGTTGAAGTTGCTAAATACTCTTTCATTGTCGCTAACGGTTTTCCTTCTAACGCTAAAATACGCTCTGCTAACTCATCAATGTATGTTCCTGCTTCATTATAAAACTCTTCAAATTTCTCATGTAATGTAAAGAAGTGCGGTCCTGTCACATACCAATGATAATTATGCAGTTTGACATATAATACATTCCAGTTTGCTACCTGCTTGTTTAATACTTCAACAACATTCGTTTTCGTACTCATACAATCCACTCCTCTTATCATGTTACTATCTTTTAATGACCTAACTTCATTTTACCATACATTCCCTATTCTTTTGAATGAACAGCTTATATGTAACAAAGTTTTAACAACCTTAATATTTCCCTAATATCATATAATTCATGTACCCTTTCAACTACTTCATATGTCTAATTGTCCAAGCTCACACATATGCATAATAGTAAGTCAAGCTCATCATAGAAGAAAGAGGGATAACATGGACAATCAACAATGGCAAGTAGCAAAGAAAGTCGCTGCTACTTATATCGGAACGGTCGTTGGAGCTGGATTTGCTACTGGGCGCGAAATTGTTGAATTTTTTACAGTTAACGGATTTTACGGAACCATTGGCATATGTATAAGTGGATTTTTTTTTATTTGGCTCGGCACAAAGATGATGTTACTTTCATCACAAATAGGGGCATTCTCAGCTCAAGAATTCAACAAATATTTATTTGGGGATGTATTTGGAAATGTCGTAAACACATTACTATTACTCGTATTATTTGGTGTAACGAGCGTTATGTTATCAGGAGCCGGTGCAGTATTTGAAGAACAACTCCGCCTCCCGAGACAACTTGGTATTTTCATCACGGTCATCGCCTGTCTCATTATTGGGAGCCGGGGATTACAAGGTGTTTTTGAAGTAAATACGCTTGTCGTACCTATTATGATGATCTTTATTATCGGACTCGCTATTACAACCTTTTTCCATAGTACAACACCTATTAGTAATACTATTCCTGCAGAGAGCTGGAATATGAAGTGGATTACTAGCCCTATTACATATGTCGCTTTAAATCTTTCGCTCGCCCAAAGCGTTCTCGTCCCGTTAGCCAGTGAAGTAAAAGATCGAAAAGCCATTTTGTGGGGTGGAATTTTAGGTGGTGCAGGACTTTCTTTAATTTTATTATGCAGCCATTTAGCTATCTTATCAGTCGACCAATTTTATCAATACAATATCCCAATGGCTGAAGTCATAAGAAGATTTAATGCAACTTTTCACTTTTTCTTTGTTCTTATTATTTTCGGTGAAGTGTTCACAACTTTAGTTGGTAATGTGTTCGGGATGACAAAACAAATGCAATCCATTACCGGATGGAAAAGTAATAACATTATTTACTTCATATTACTAATTAGTTATTGCTTTAGTTTCATTGGATATAGTGAATTACTTCATATTCTATACCCTATTATCGGTTGGGTGAGCATCATTTTACTACCGATTATTGCCTTTAAACAACTTCAAAAAACATAAAAAAACATCCGTGTATACGGATGTTTTTCATCTTCATTCACATTCTTCACATACTTCCCAGTACGGCCCCATTTCTACTGCAAGATATGGCTTTAATTGCAAACGAATCATTCGACTTGGCATGCGTTCCAATACGAATTGAATGCCGTCTTCCTCTTCATCCAACTCAACTTTTGAAATAGCAATTCTTTGCATAGTAGTAATAGGGCTTCCATCTTTATATAAAGTGATTTTCACCTCATCATACTCATTAAAATACAATTCAACATTCATTTGCTTTTTTAACATTTCATCAACAATTTCATAATTATCATTTTGTTCCTGGATTATATATTTCCAGCCGCCTCTATCTAATTCTATCGGAGCAGCTTGGAATAATGTCATCAAATCCTCGTATAGCATAAGATAACCCCTCTCTTACTAAAAAACGATGAGTATTTTATATACCCTTTATCTCTATCACTATCCATGTTTATTGTACCATATATCACGAATCTTACTGCATTCATTTGCTTTATAAACACATACAAAACATATAGTATTTTCAGTTCACTCTCTATTCACTAGTACGTCCTCTTACTGATAACTTATCACTTTCCTTATTTCCTACACACTACTTATAACTCTTAAAAAACCACAAAAAAGAAGAGTAATTTATATCACTCTCCTCATAAGACTTTTCCTGTAGCTGCTAATGCTAACACTATAATTAAACTTGCAAATAATAGTGATACAATTAAACTAAAAATCGGTAATATTTTCTTTTCATTCTTCTTAAATAATAACCTTAAACTAAGAATGATATTTAATGGAACAAATATAAAATAAAAGTATTTAACGATTTGTAATGAGCTATTTGAAAGTGTTTTAAATACAAACACTTCAATTAAAAAAGCAACAAAGAATAAAATGCTTAACCAAAACGAGACATAGCTAAGCCAAGAATGTCTTTTCGTTCCCCAATACACTCCCATACTGATCTCCTTTAAACGTAGTCTATATTATATTAATTATACACCCGCTTAACAAATTCCTCTATTTTTCGACAAACATTAAATACATTGAACCTCTAATCCGTTTATCAGCTAAAAGACTGTCTCTAATAGCACTAATGCTATTTTGAGACAGCCTCCCCTTTTTATACTTTAAATCTTTCAATTAATACTTGTAACTCTTCAGCCATTTGAGATAGTGTACCAGCCGCGGAACCAATTTCTTCCATAGAAGCTAACTGCTCCTCAGCTGACGCTGCAACACTTTGTGTACTCGTCGCATTATTTTGTGCCGTCATAGCAATTTGACCAACCGAAATAGATACTTCATTTGCACCTTTTGACATCCCATTAGCTGTTTCAACCATCGTTTTAATTTGGTCAGCAATTTCATTTGTAGATTGTAAAATTTCAGTGAAATTTTGTTTTGTTTCATTTGCGATAACAAGTCCAGATTGCACTTCTTCATTTACATTATTCATAGATTTTACTGTCTTACTCATATCATCTTGTATTTCACAAATTAATTTACTAATTTCACTTGATGATACACTAGATTG
Source organism: Bacillus sp. FSL P2-0099 (assembly GCF_038007445.1). NCBI lineage: Bacteria > Bacillati > Bacillota > Bacilli > Caryophanales > Bacillaceae > Bacillus > Bacillus sp. FSL P2-0099. The sequence goes on along the minus strand of NZ_JBBOXE010000001.1, from coordinate 1,965,075 downwards.
TTCTGCTAATTTTCGTACTTCATCAGCAACAATTGCAAAGCCTCTTCCATGCTCACCAGCTCTTGCAGCCTCAATTGCTGCATTTAAAGCTAGAAGATTTGTCTGATCTGCAATATTTTGAATAACTTCTAAAATATCACCAATTTGCTTTGATTTGTTATTCAACAACTGAATAACAGCATCTGACTGTGAAACAGATTCCGCAATAGATTGCATTTGATTTACTGTTTTTCCAACTAGCTTTCCACCATCTTCTGCTTTTTCGCGAGTGTGAGCAGAAGCAGTATTAATAGATGATGAGCTATTTGCTACATGCTGAATCCCTTCTGTTACATCAAACAGTAACATAGCACCATTTTCTACGCTTGCTGTTTGCGTCGTTGCACCACTTGATATTTCATCCATTGCTGATGTAATTTGTTCAGTCGCTTCACTCGCTTGTCTCACACTTGCTGTTAACTCTTCAGATGCAGCTGCAACATGCCCTGCTGAAGTATTAATTCTTCCAATTAACGTTCTTAGTGAATCTGTCATTTCATTAAAACCTTTTGCAAGTTGACCGATTTCATCGTTTGAATTAATTTCAATTGTTTGCGTTAAATCTCCTTCACTTATTTCTTTAGAAGTGGCAACTAATCTCTTTAAAGGTTTTGTAATAGAAAGAGTTACGAAATAAATAAGTGCCCCTCCTACAACTAATGAAATAAGCATAACAATTAACATATTATAAAATACAGGCTGAGCAGCTTCAATTACTTCATTTGAGTACATCGTTCCACCGATTTTCCAACCTGTTTTTAAGTTTGTAGCAAATACCATTTTCTTTTCACTACCATCATACGTGTATGAAAAAGTGCCTTGATTATCTTCGTAAATTCTCTTTGCCCAAGAATCAGCTGCTTTATCTCCTGGTTTTTCTTGAGGATGCGCAATTATTTTTTGTTTTCCATCTAAAATGAAAGTATATCCTTTTTTACCAATATTGATTAACTTTGTTGTTTTCAATAAATTCTCTAAACTTAAATCTACCGCAACAACACCATTTTTATCTTCTGTTTGTTTTGCGATCGTTACGACAATATGTCCATTTCCTTTCGCCTTATACGGTTCAGTGACCACGATTCCACCTTGTTTACTCACTGCATCTTTATACCAAGAACGAGTTGTTGGATCATAATCTGCTGCCATTTGTATATTTGGTTCTTGCACAAACTTCTTATCATTGCCGGCAACATATACTTGTTCAATATCTTTATTTAAATTAATATATTGAGATAATACCTTTCTTAATTCATCTTGATTATCTCCTTGATACATATCACTATGAATCACTCGTGCAAAGTTATTTACTTCGTTAAATTTCGCCTCAATCATTTGATTGATTAAATTATCTAATATTTTTATATTATCGTGAGCACTACTCGTAATTTGTGATTCAAAATTCTTTTTAGCCGTTTGATAAGACATTCCTCCAATAATAGAGACAGCCGCAATTAAAATTATCAAAAATGAAATTAATAGCTTTTTTGCTACTTTTATATCTCGAAACCACCTTAACAGTTTACTCATTATAAACCTCCTACATTTAAATATTAAGTTTTAAAGATAAATAACCAATTATGAATATATCCCATTCCCTATCCTCTATTTTTACAATTCGTTTTTGATAAACACCTTGTAAAGTTTAAACAAATATCCCCCCTTTGTCTATATATATGAATAATATTATTATAAAATTTACAAATACAAAAAACCAAAGGAATAGTCCTTTGGTTTTTTACATTTTTTTATGTTGTTTAGAAATCTTCTTCCATCTATCTCGTTCCTCCCTTGCCAGAGTAATGTTTTGTTTTCTCATAACATATGCCAATTCTCTTTGCAGCTTTTTATAGCTTAGTAAGCGCTCTACGGGTATAGTTCCGTTATCTATAGCATTTCGCACTGCACATCCTGGTTCACCTTCATGTTTACAATCTCGAAAGCGGCAAGTATTTGCAAGATCTTCAATATCGGAAAATGTAGTTTGAATTGCCGTGCTTCCTTCCCAAAGCTGAAGTTCCCTCATACCAGGCGTATCAATTACTAAACCGCCACTCGGTAATTGGAACAATTCACGGTGAGTTGTCGTATGCCTTCCTTTACTATCTTCTTCACGTATATCTCCGGTTTTTGCTACAGCTGTTCCTATTAATGCATTTAATAAAGTAGATTTCCCTGCACCTGAAGATCCAACTAAAGCAATTGTTTTTCCTGGTGAAACAAATTGTTGCAATAATTCTATTCCGACGTACACTAAGCTATCAACAACAAATATAGGAACACCGATTGCTACCGCTTCAGTTTCTGCAATTTTCTGTTCCACATCTTCACATAAACTACTCTTCGTTAAAACAATAACAGGCATTGCACCACTCTCATAAGCCACCAGCAAATAACGTTCCATCCTTCTTACGTTGAAATCATGGTTAAGTGCATTCACTAAAAATAGATAATCTACATTTGTTGCGATAATTTGTTCTTCAGTTCTGTTACCAGCTTCTTGTCTTGAAAAAGAACTTCTTCTCGGAAAAATACGGTGAATAATTGCCTTTTTCTCATTTTCTATTTTCTTTATATATACCCAATCCCCAACTGCCGGATAATCTCCCTTCGTTAACGCTTCATGACGAAACTTCCCAGACAGTTCCGCTACATATTCACCATCATTACAAATAATCCGATATATATGCTTATGCTCAAGTAAAATACGCCCTACTTCATAGTTCTCTACAGCTTGTTCTTCAAAAAAAGAATCCCATCCGAAAGATTCTAAAATATTTTGATCCAAATTGATATCCTCCCTAGTTTGAACTTAGTGGAAGGATCGTGCGCTCACTTATAGAGTATCGCCCTTTCCGTCCACCTTTGTATTTGGTTTATTATTCATATAAGTTAATTTCGCCATAATACATCACCCCGTTCTTATTTTAATTACTCTCATTATATGGAATATTGATTTAAAAAGCTACCTCATTTAACGTAATTTTCAAATAACTTATTTTTTAGCATTTTAATTTGTCCGCGATGACTAATTTCATCTTCTAGCACATGAAACCAAAGGTAGTGCTGATTATACGCTACGCCATTAGGCCACTTTCTTTCTGACATTAGCCATTCGTCATCCTGTTCACTCAAACACTTTAGTGTTTCTTCTCTCACTTTTTGCAAAAGTTGTACATAATACGGTATGTCATAGCCACGAATAGATTTCCCTGCTTCCCCTAAATACAGTGCATCTTCCCATATTTCTAATTCTTCTTTTGTAAAGTCACGCTTTTGAAATGAAATAAGCTGATGTGCTTTTTCAATAGCTGCTATATGCTTTAGTAACGCTCCGATGGAATTCCCTCCACTCGGCATAATTAAATCTAATTGCTCAACTGATAGCTCGTTTATTCCCTGTAATGTTACAGCCCTCGTATGTTCCAGCATGCTTACTAATTCCCCTATATTTTTTGTATAACCATCTACACTTCTTATTCGATAATCTATATTCATATCACGCACCCCTTTCTACATTCATATTAAGGAATAACCGCTTCATACAATAGACTGAAATATATCAGATTTTTCTGTTATAATTAAATTGAATACGGAATAAACCTAAACAAACTTTCTCAATATGCTTATATGAAATATTAAAAGGAATCAATATCAAATTATCGAATCTTATTCACTAAAAGGAGTGGATTCGATGGAAATGTATCAATGGCTAACCGCTGTTCTCGTTGGTGGCATTACTGGCTTCGTTTCCCATCTGATCAATAACCAAGGCAAGTTATTGCTTCCACGCCGTTTAAAAACTTTTTTTCATTTTGGATTTTTAACTGATATTTTTACAGGTAGCCTCGCCGCACTTCTTGGACTCGTTTTATTCGATGTCACCTTAATAAAAGAAATTATAAAAGTCTCCATTGTGACCGCTATTTCCGGTCAAACGTTTTTACTTCACCAAGCTCTTGGTGGTGAACAGGCTAAAAATACGCAAATTGGGAAAGCTGATGAGAAAATCCAAGAAATTGACAAACTATTACGACGTTAGTCTATACTTTCTCTAAAAATTATTGTTATAATAAAAAATAAATATTTTCTATTGCGTCGTTTGTCAGAAGAAAGGGTGTTTCGTATGACAAAAAAGAAAATAGAAGATTTCTTAACAAACACCGAAAAAGAGGAACTGCTAGAAAACTATAAATGTTTACGAGAAGCCCGCACAAAAAGCGAAGCTAACTATTTTGGTGAAGCAGTAAACCATCTATTAAATAAAGCAAAACAACGAATTATTAATGATGCAGGCATACATGATGAAAATGCAGCAACTGTTCAATCAAAGAGAAAAGCACTGTTTTAGCTAAAACAGTGCTTTTTATTACGGCATTTTTCACATTACTTTCACATCTATTTCACAAATATAAGTATTCCTATATGTTAAACTAAGTATATCCTTTTCCAAGGAACTATATGCCGATATATAAATCCCTATCTCTTTAGGGATTTTTTGTTTTTTGAATTTCCCCGATTTATTTTTAAAGGCTTTATGATGCAATTCCTGTTTCACTATCTTCATTAAGCTTTTCACTTTTTCTAAACAAAAATAAAGCTCCTATATATAGTAACGCAGTAAAACTACCTACAAGTATAAAATTGTGAGATGCTGCAAATAACATTCCTGCTATTGCCGCTCCAATCATTTGGCCAATATACATAGAAGCATTAGCAAGAGCGGCTCCTGTTCCTCTTGCTATACTAGACATATTTTGTAAGCACCCCATCATCAATACAAACAAAATTCCTGTCACAAAAAATAAAACAAAGAAAAATAACTCTACAAACATAATGTTCTTTAAATGAGGAAGTATGACATATAGCACTGCTGTAAATAGAATTCCACCATAGAAAGAAAGGTTATAACCAATTTTATTTACGATTCTCGGCCCAAAAATGTTACCGGTTAAATTTCCTAATCCTAATACGAGCATAGCTGTTCCTATTTCATGGACTTGTAAGCCAAATTGAATGGAAAGCCATACACCAAAAAATGAAAATGCAGCAAAATTACCAGTTTGAAAAACAAAATATGCAAAATAAGAAAGTGAAACCTTTGAATCTGTAAGTAATTGTTTATAGCGCTTTAAGATGTTTGTTTTACTTCCACCTATATGAACCGGTTGTATTTCTGGTAATACTACATAAATAAGAATGACAAGTAGTGCTGATAATATACCAATGATGAAGAATGGTGTAGTATAGTGTATCATTGCTAAATACGACCCTACTGGTAGCCCTAAAATTTGAGAGATTGATAACCCTGCTGTTGCAATTCCAATTGCTTTTACAATTTGCTTCTTCTCTATAAGGAGCGGAATAGATGCCCACACTTGTGGAGATACAAAAGCTGCACTTACACCTGCTAAAAATCTAAATGTTAGCATCCATAAAAAACTCGGTGCCATTCCACACAAAAATGTACTTAATGCAAAAAAACTCATTCCTAATACCATCACTTTTTTTCTGTTTAAGCCATCTGATATAGGACCAGCGATAAGCGCAAATCCAGCGTATCCTAAAGCATATGAACTCACCATCCATCCTGATAATTCAGTTGATACATGATACACCTGTTGTAATGTCGGCAAAAGTGGTGAAATTAAGAAAGTATCTGTACCAATCATAAACATTATCGTAAAGAATACAGCTAGCACTCTTTTCATTTAAACCTTCTCCTTTTATATAAAAAGAGGGCCCTATCCCTCTTTTCAACTAATCTTCTAATATAGATTCAATCTCTTTCATAACCTTCTCATTCAATGAAACTTCCACCGTTCTTACACTTTCTCTTATTTGCTCTGCTCGTTTCCCACCAGGAATAACAGTATCAATTCCTTTTTTGTTTAATAACCACGCTAAAGCTAAATGCGATACTTCGAGATTCTTTTCTTTAGATAAGCCTTTTAACTTCTCAACTTTCTTAAAGTTACTCTTATATGTATTTTCTTCAAATAGATTTACACTTTGACGCCAATCCCCTTCGCTCAATTTGAAATCTTCTGTATATTTTCCGCCTAGTATCCCAAAGGCAAGAGGCCCGTACGGAATAAATGAAATACCTGATTCTATACAATATGGCAAAAGTTCTTCCCCAGCAGCACGATCCAACATATTATACGGTGATTGTACAACATCTATATGTCCGTGCTGATTCGCCTCTTTTAGTTGATCTACATTTACGTTAGATATTCCAATTGAACGAATTTTCCCTTCTTCTTTTAGGCGAGTAAGCTCTCCAATTGAATCTATGTAACTTGTTTCAGGATTTGTAAAATGTAAATAATATAAATCAATATAATCAGTTTGTAATCTTCTTAAGCTATTTTCCACAGCATTTCTTAAATAGCTTCGTTCATTATTAATATGAACCTCTCCATTTAATAACGGCTGAATTCCACCTTTTGTAGCAAGTACAAACTCGTGGCGTTTTCCTTTTAATACTTCTCCTACCAATTCCTCTGATCTACCGAAACCGTACGAATCTGCTGTATCAAAAAATGTAATCCCTTGCCGAATTGCTTCTTCTATTAATCTTTTTCCTTCTTCCTCATTCACATCAGCATATAAATTATATCCCCCAACAGCGTTTGTTCCTAACCCCAACTTCGAAATATTTAGTCCTGCCTTTTGCAATTTTGTATACTTCATTTTTTACCCCCCTATATTTCTATTGTTCGATTATATTCGAACAATAGAAATATACCACTTTATATGTTATAGTGCAAATATATTAACTTATACAAGCAGGTGAAAAAATGCGTACTCTCTATCATCCAAATCGAGAAGAAATTCAATTCTCTTCTGTCTTATATGCACTTAGCGATCAAATTCGTTTACAAATTGTAACTATGCTACTAGAGAAAAATGAACAATCTTGTGGTGCGTTAAACATTCCAATTGCGAAATCAACTTTATCTCATCATTTCAAAGTGTTACGTGAATCTGGTGTTATGTTTACACGACTTGAGGGAACGCAACGTTTCATTTCAATTCGTGAAGAAGATTTAAATACTAGATTCCCTGGTTTATTAGATGTTGTAGTACATGCAACAGAACCATACTAAAAAACATCTCATATTTATATGAGATGTTTTTTAGTAATTACTATTCTTTTAATAAATCTATTAATCCATTCCCTTCAGATGTACGTTCATACCCTAAAGGTACAGTCCTTTTTATAAGTTGCGCATATATTTCCAGCTCTGATAATTTTCTACCATACTCTCTCTCACACTGCTTTATGAGAAGTGCTAGCGCCCCAGCGACATGCGGCGTCGCCATTGAAGTACCACTTAATACCGCATATTTCCCCTCTGGATACGTAGACAGTATTTCATCACCCGGCGCTACTAAATCAATTTCTTGATTTGAATTACTAAAGCATGAAATTTTCCGCTCTAAATTAACAGCACCTACTTCAATTACTTCAGAATAAGCACCTGGAAAATCTAATTCTTCCGTATCATCGTTACAATCTCCATCATTTCCTGCAGCGCACACGACAAGTACGTCTTGTTTTACCGCATTTTGAATAGCTTCATGTAACTCTGGTACATCTTGCGGACCACCAAGTGACATTGAAATGACTCTAACTCTTTCTTTATTAGGCCCTCTCCAATTTACTGCATAATGAATGGCCTCAATAATTTGCTCATAACTCCCAGAACCATCTCCCGCTAAAACCTTTAACACTAACATTTTAGCAAGTGGTGCGACTCCTAAAACACCAACACCATTTTCAGTCGCTGCAATTGTCCCCGATACATGAGTACCATGCCCATTATTATCAAGATAAATATTGGGATTTCCTTCATAATCTTTTGTGAAATTTCTCCCACCAATAATACGATCTTTTAAATCTACATGATTTACATCACAGCCTGTATCTAAAACAGCAACGACAATATCTTTTCCTTTCGCGCTCTTTTCCCATACTTGCGGAGCATGAATCAATTGTACACCTGGTGGAATTTCATTTACTTGTTCAACCACTTTATTTACAGTAAACGGAATCAATTTAATGCCTTTTTGTTTATTCGCTGTACTACTATTCATTGTAATCCCTCCTGAAAATATATTATTTTCATTTCAGACCACTATTGAATGCGTTTAGATTTAACATTCGTTTTATTCGTTCCATTTCCCTTCCTCTCAAATGTTTCTCAATAAACAAAAGAAAAGGACCTATTATGGTCCTTTTCTTTTTCAGTTTTTCAATAGAATAATATAAAGTGAAACTATAATCAGCGGGGGATTGTTCATCTCCACTGATTATTAGCCCTCACCAATCGGGGGCTTTTACGGACAGCCCGACTCCCACAAATAGCGGGATAAATTAAGACTAAATCTTACTCTTGTTCAAAAACTGCTCAATTTCTTTTATTACATGTTTTGCGCCTTCTATACTAACAGTAATGTTTCCATTTGCTAATGAAATATTTTGATCTGAAACATCACCTGTTATTTGACAAGCATTGTATGGTTGATATTTTTGTAAAATGACTTTGTCTTCTTCTACAAAAATTTCAAGTGGTGATTTGATTTGTATTCCTAATACATCTCGTAATTCTTTAGGAATAACTATCCGTCCCAATTCATCTACTTTTCGAATAATTCCTGTTGCTTTCATGTTACTCCCCCCTTACTCTCTATTATTTTTTTCACCTCGCTATTTTCATTTTATCACTATATATTTGGTAATGCCTTACTCTTTTTAGAAAATATAGTACAAAAGTTAAAAAAACACATTTAATGAATATTCAATCTTTCTTTCAATTGTTTTAAATAACGCGATCTTATAATTAAGAAGTATACAACTTGAATACCTACGAAAATACTTAATACAATTGTATTTTCTTTAAACAGTGAGTACTCAAACATTTGTCCTAACGCAGTTAATGCTACTGCCCCGTGTAATGTTGCAACTCCAACTGGAACGAAGAATAAAAGCGCTAAGCGGATTGTGACTACTTTCGATAATTCCCCTCTCGTCAATCCAACTTTTCGAATCATTTCAAATAAACGAGTATCGTCCTCCAAATCTGAAAATAAACGGAAGTAAAGGAAGCTTCCTGCACAAACGAAAAATACAATACCAATAAAGAAACCTACAAATAAAATGGGTCCTGCGATTTGTAGACTTTGATTTTGATCGTACTCTTCTGCACTAAACGTTGCATGTTCTTGATAAGGCTTAATCTGATTCGTAAGCTCTTTACCGACCTCAATTTCATCTTTCGCGGATTGTGTTTTATACATATAATCTTTTTCTTCTTTAAATCCATCTTGTAATGAATCATATTGATTTTTAGAGATTACATACACATTACCTCTTAGTATTTTACTTAATGAAGAAGTATTAACTTTTTTCACATTTAAAGGTTCATTCATATTTGGTAAAGTAATTTCTTTTCTTTCTTTCATCGGTGGTCCGGGTATTTCGACTGACAAAAATAAAGCCTCTTTATTTGATACACTATTAAATGGTTCTCCTGTTAACTTTGCATATTCTTTATAATCTAATTCTTTTATAAAAATGGCGCTTCTTAACGACTGCTCCTCCGTTTTTTTCGATGAAATATTTATTTTTGAAGCTGCTATATTATGTTTCTTTAATCCTTCGTCAATGATTTTCAGATGCTGTGACTCATTGCTATTATCTTGCTTAGACTGATAGTGAAACGCAATTGGTCTGTCCATAATTTCTTTCGTCATCGAAGCAAACCCAACCAATGTACCTATTGCTGAAAATGCTACAGTTGAAATAATCGTTACAATAAAGAACATCCTTGCATTATCTCTCATACGGTATGCTAAATCTGACAAAGTAATAATATTTGTCTGTGTCCAATAGAAACGTTTACTTTTTTTACATAATCGAATAATAAAGACACTCAACTGCTTGTACAGCAAATACGTACCAATAATTACTACCGTTGTAACAGGAATCATCATTATAAATACCATTGCACCATGTGACATAAGAGCTCCTGCATAACCAGCACTAAGCAATACTACTGCTAATATAGAAGAAATTATAGATGCCTTCGGTTCTGGCTTCGCCTCTGCTGATCCTCTAAACAATTTCATAATTTTATTTTTACGAACCATTCCTGCACTAAACAATGAAATGATCATAAATAATACGAAAAACATAATACTCGTTACAACAATCGCTTTCATCGGTATGTAATAGGATAAAGAGATATCTAGTTTTAATATCATCGGAGCTACAAATATTAATATCCCTGAAAACAACATACCTGAAAGAATCCCAAAAATTATTGCCCCTATTCCAATCATTATATTTTCAAAGAAGATAAGACGCTTTAATTGATATTTCGTCATACCTAGCATCATTAAAATTCCTAGTTCACGCTTTCTCGTTTTTAAAAACATTCCCATTGAATATAAAATAAAGAAGAATGTAAATAAGTAAATAATAGACTGCGCAAAAGACATACTTACGAATACGTACCGTCCTAATTCTCCAGCACTTAATGCCGGATGAAACGCAAAAAATGAATACACAAAAAAGGCCATAATTGCAAATGCACTACTCAAAAAATAAGCTGAGTATGTTCGTCTATTTCGCGTTACATTTCGAAATGCGAGTTCTCTAATGTTCATACTACTTCTCCGCCCTTCTACTAACTATACTTTTATATTAGTAAAGTTCGGAAATACCTTCCATCGATTCAAATGACAAAAACCTTACATTATTGAAAGGTTTTAAACAATTGCTTATATAAAACAGTTTCATTATAATGACTACATTCATACACGCATCCTATTGTATATTCGTTAGTTTTGCGAAATAATAAAGGATAGAAGTATGTACCAATATACATATAAACTTATTTACCGCTTTAATATGAATAGGAGGAAAACATAATGACATTACAAGAACAAATTATGAAAGCATTACATGTTCAGCCTGTAATTGATCCGAAAGTAGAAATTCGTAAACGAATTGATTTCTTAAAAGATTATTTAAAAACTACAGGTGCAAAAGGATTTGTACTTGGAATTAGCGGCGGACAAGACTCTACACTGGCAGGACGTTTAGCACAGCTTGCAGTCGAAGAAGTTCGTAATGAAGGTGGTAACGCAACGTTTATCTCCGTACGTCTTCCATACAAAGTACAAAAAGATGAAGATGATGCACAATTAGCATTACAATTTATTCAAGCTGATCAGTCTGTTGCTTTTGATATCGCTTCAACAGTTGATGCTTTCTCAAATCAATACGAAAACTTATTAGGCGAATCATTAACAGATTTCAATAAAGGGAACGTTAAAGCGCGTATCCGTATGGTTACACAATACGCAATCGGCGGACAACAAGGGCTACTCGTTATCGGAACTGATCATGCTGCTGAAGCTGTAACAGGTTTCTTCACAAAATTCGGAGATGGCGGTGCAGATTTATTACCATTAACGGGATTAACGAAACGCCAAGGACGTGATTTATTACAAGAATTAGGTGCAGACGAGCGACTTTACTTAAAAATGCCAACAGCTGATTTATTAGATGAAAAACCAGGTCAAGCTGATGAAACAGAGCTAGGCATTACTTACGATCAATTAGATGACTATTTAGAAGGTAAATCCGTTCCAGCTGACGTTGCTGAAAAGATCGAGAAGCGTTATAAAGTGAGTGAACATAAAAGACAAGTACCAGCGTCAATGTTTGATGATTGGTGGAAATAGAACATAAAAAAGAAGCTAATCTCATTTAGCTTCTTTTTTATACGTTAACGATATACCCCTACTCTTTTCTCTAATAAATCCTGCAAGCAATCTTCATGTTATTTATTAAACAATGGCGGCATTTTGTCTAAAGGAAAAAACTGCAAATCTAACGTTTCATCACCGTCTATTTTTGTATTCCCTCCAACGATTGAAAACTTAAAGAATATTACAATTGCCTGTGCCTGATCTCCATTCGGATATGTTTGAAAATATTTCGTATACACACCAATGAGCTCATCAATTTCCACATCATATCCTGTTTCTTCTTTTATTTCTCGAATCGCAGTTTCTGCCGCAGATTCCCCGACTTCCATTGCACCGCCTGGAAATCCCCAGGCATTAAAGTCTCCTCTTTTTTGTAGAAGCACTTCACCAAATTCATTAAATACACAACCACCTGCAAAATTCAAAATAACATAATCATGCCCTACTTTTTCACGTAATTCTTTTATATAATTAGCCATCTTCTTCCCCTTTTCATACATCTTCTATCGCTATTTCTTATCTTTTTCAAGCAATTCAATAATCCGATCTAACTTCTGATTCATATTAATCACATGTTGTTTTTTTGCAGCGCTGTTTTGCAATAACCTTCTAACAAACAATGTAAATGATAGGAAAAACAAAACGATAAGTCCGATTACTAAACAAGTATATATCAATGTAAAAATACTACTTTCGAACAAATTCATTTAGATTCTACATCCTTCCTCTTTTATTTCATCCCATAATTCTGATTTTTTAAAGTAATACATAATAAAAAGAGCACCTTTTACAGATGCTCTTTTTCATTGCTTAATACGTAAATGTAATTGTCGCTAATGAATAACCTGTCATTGCACTATATGGCGCAACTTGATAAGATACACGCTTTGCACCTTTTGGCCAAGTTATTTCATTTAATACTTTCTTTATATCTTGCATCGTTCCATCCATTGACTGCTTATATCGTACTTCTACTTTTTCTGGCTTGGAAGCAAATTGTTGCTGTAACTTTTGCTTAAATTCATTATAATTTTCCGCTCCATATTGTGCAGACAAGTATTTTAAATTTGTTTCTTTTAACATTTGTTCATATACAGCAGTTTTTGAACTACCGGATTTTATTTTGTTTGTTAATTCACCAAAGTAACTTGTAGTTGCCGCTGGGTATTTACTACGATCCCATTCGTGGTCTTTGCTTAATTGCTCGTCAGACATATTAAAATAGGAATATGTTACACGCCCAGCTTTATCTGGTACTGGATCATCGAATGTAGTATCTAGATGGTACCACTTGTTATCAATGTTCACTAAATTCCATGCGTGAGCTTGTCCATTCCCTGTACCTGTTACAATATGATTTTGAATACCTGCTTCTTGCAATAATTGATATGTTAATAATGTATATCCTTGGCAAACTGCAGAACGATTCGCTAACGCTTCATACGCTGTATACGCTTGATAAGACGTATCATAAGATACATATTTTACAACGTAATCATGAATAGCTTTTACTTTCTCATGTTCATCCATACCTTGTTTAATGATAGAATTTACAATTGCTTTCGCCTGAGACTTTACATACTGTGTTTGCTCTTTTGATTCACGATACTCCACTTGTAATGTAAACGTATAATTCCCTGGCATCCCTTTTATAGAATACCTAGTAGATGCTACATTATATTTTACATACTCATCAGCATCTACCATTTTATTAAACTCGCCGTACAATTGGTCCATAATCTTTCTAGCATCTCTATCTTTTGTTTTATATGCGATTGTAATATTTTCTTCACGATTATCAATCTGTTTTTTTAATTCTTTTCTGAAATCATTTAACAACTTTGCATCTGATTGTGTTGTCACTGTAGTCGGATTCGTAGCCGCATAAGATACAGATGACGCTTGTAAGCCTCCCATTACTATAGTTGAACAAAGTGCGGCAGCTGTCACATACTTACTTGTCTTTCCCATCTTGTCACTCCTTACATTCTATAACTATACGAAAAAGTATCGTATAGTTTCAGAGTATACAATACTTTTCAAAATAGGTCATATGAGATTATGCATATTTAACATTGTAAAAAGGTTGTTCTTTTTACAAGAACAACCTTCTTCATTAACAAGTTTGTAACACACAACATGTATTTTCAAAACGTCGATTTTTCAAATCTTCATTACCAATACAGAAATATAGCATTCCTAATTCTCCCCAAACCATATTACAATTTTTATGATCTGAATCAATTTGGAATAAAAGCGTCATTTGCTGTGGATCTATCCCCATATATTGTCCAGTCTCGTACAATACCTCATCTTGTACAGAGAATGGTTCTCCAAACATTTGATGATTATCATAGTTGTCTGGGATTAGCTCTTCAAGTAATTGCAAGAAACGATCCGAATCCGCCTCATCTTCAATGAAAAGTTCTGGCAATTTATATGTCAGTTCAAAATTAATTGCACACTGGTTATATTTCGCTTGTATTTCATCTGCTCTACGTAATTGCTCTACAGGGATATCATAATAAAGTACACGTCCGGCTTCGGTTGGATCCACATCTTCTTCAAAGTAATTTTCAATACTAAAGAAATATAACATCCCTGTCTTAGGAAGATTATGTTCCATACCAACGTTTTGTAAATCACTTAAATTAAATTGTGCGATGAAACGTAACGGATTCTCTTTGTATGTTGGATATTCAAATGTATTTGGCAAATCAGGAACTCCGCCCATTTTCGAACTGCCTATCGTAATTATTTCCTGTTGTTTTGGCACAACTTTTACACAAGGAAATACAGTATTAATAAGTTCCTGTTTCAAATGTGTTAGTTCATATTTATCAATTAATATTTCAATTTTCTTTTCCATAAATTCTCCTTACATTTACATACTTATTTGTATCATAGCACAAAGATTATACTCCATTCATTGTAAAATCAACAAGCCCTCCAAAAAACGGGCTTATCCCTCGTACGCGAACAAGTTTAAAAAAGCATAGTATACATTGTTCCTACAAACACGATAGTTCTTTATTTCTTCCAGTACATTTTCCCCTCGTTCATTTTTATTTTTAATTTAAGGAGGAATTCCACATGGGTTACGGATATAGTTGCGGCGGCTACGGCGGTGGTTACGGTTACGGCGGTAGTTGTGGTGGATGTGGTTATGGAGGTTTCGCTTTATTAATCGTTTTATTTATCCTTCTAATCATCATCGGCGCTAGCTGTTGGGGCGGCTTCGTAGGCTGCTAGTAAACTTAAAAACTATTGTAAAAAAGCACGTACAATACGTGCTTTTTTTCCATTTTCATTTTTTAGAAAGGAAGTATGTTCAATGAAAATTGATGGTGTTTTTGAAGGAGGCGGTGTACGCGGAATTGCGCATGTGGGGGCAATTTGCGCGTTAGCCGAAAAAGGATATGAATGGGAGCGCGTAGCTGGAACATCAGCCGGCGCTATTATTGCAGCTCTTCTAGCAGCAGGATATTCTTGTTCCGAATTAAAAACGATTGTAACAGACATTGATTATGAAAAATTCACTAAAAAAACTTTTCTTGATAGAATCCCCTTTATTGGTAAAGGATTAAGCGCTTGGTCTACTCTAGGTATTTATTCAAATGTATTTCTCGAAGAATGGCTAGAAGACCTGCTTAGAAAAAAAGGAATTCATTTGTTTACAGACTTACCCGATTTGAATAAACTCAAAATTATTGCTTCAGATATAAGCAATGGTAAAATGGTTATTTTTCCCGATGACTTACCAAACTATGGATTTTTAAATTATCGCTTCTCTATCGCTAAAGCAGTAAGAATGAGTAGTACAATCCCTTTCTTCTTTGAGCCAGTAAAATGGAGAACACCAAAATGGAAGCAGCCTTGTTATATGGTTGACGGCGGTATTTTAAGTAATTACCCAATTTGGATTTTCGATTCACCGACTTCTCCTCGCTGGCCTACCTTTGGATTTCATTTTGTAAAAGATGAGATTCAAGCTGATCCCGCCCACTATGACGAACCTATTTCCATGTTCAAAGGATTATTTAAAACGATGATGCAAGCTCATGATTTACGGCATTTAGATAAAGAATCAAAGGCTAGAACTATTACAATTCCAACAGGAAGCATTACCAGTACTAATTTTCAACTAACTAAAGAAGAGAAAGAATGGCTCTATAACTCTGGTTATAATGCAGCTAATAAGTTTTTACAATCTTGGAACTTCAGACAATATGTTGATGAATATAGAAATGGAAATCAGGATCGCAAAACCAATCGATTTTTCCGTCAACTTGACTCATAATTATATTATTTTCCCTGTCACACTTTAATAGTAAATAAGCCTAATAATATAGTACATTATTAGGCTTATTTACTTCTTATGTACTCTCCCATTATTTAAGGATAAGTTAACCCTTCAGCTTCTTCTGCGGTAATTACTATGTAACGGTTTCCGGTTCTTAATCCTAATAGTTCTGCTTTTTCAACTGCATCCTGTTTTGTCTCTGCATAAGCAGCTAAATATTTATCCCCATCGATAATTTGGCAAATCACATATTGTTTCATGGTTTTCTCCTTTTACCCTTTAATTAATTGCGCAATCTTTTTTATTCCAACTTCAATTTCTTCTACAGTTGCATAGGAATAAGAAAGACGTAAAAATTGGTTAGCACTTCTATCATACAAAGTGCCTGGGTTTAACAACACCCTTTCTTGTAAAGCTTTTTCAAATAAACTACGATTCGAAATTGGTAGATTTATATGTAGCCAAATGTAAAAGCTTCCTACTGGCTCATGCCAAGTTGCAATGCCACTACAATACTTTTCTAACATACTTATCATAAAATCTCTACGTTTTTTCAATTCACTTCTTACAAACTGTAAATGTTCATCATACAATCCATTTTCAAACCACTCCGCTGCAATCTGCTGGGATATAGAACTTGAACCATAATCAGTTTGCATTTTTATATCTGCTAATCTTTGAATAACTGATTCTGATCCAACAACCCACCCAATTCTTAAACCAGGACTAATGACTTTGGACATACTTCCAATATGTAGCACGATACCATTTTTATCATATGCCTTTAAAGGCTTTGAAACTGGTGCATCGAACCATAAATCTTGATATACCGCGTCCTCAATAATAGGTAATCCAATTTCATTACATATCTCCATCACTTCTTCCCTCTTCTTAGCGTTCATACTAAAATTGGTCGGATTATGAAAAGATGGGATTGTATATAAAATAGATGCGTTAAATTGTTTCTTATATTTTGTGATATAGGAAGTATTTATACCATTCTCATTCATTGGTATTCCAATCAAGCGCATTCCTGCTGATTGAAATACATTAAGCGAATATAAATATGATGGTTTTTCTAATAAAATTGACGCTCCTTTCGGAAGAAGCCCCATAGAAATAAGTTGCAGTGCTTGGATTGCTCCCGAAACAATTAAAATAGAGTCAGGAGATACATATACCCCATGCCCTTTTAAATATTCCGCAATTTTTTCTCTTAAATGGAGATTTCCTTTCGGTTCCTCATACCCAAGTGTAACATTTGATTGTAGAATTTTATTAATAATACCCTTCATCTTTTTCTCAGGCAAGAGACTCGGTGAAAGTTCACCTGTTCCTAATCGAATTACATTGGGAGTAAATTCAGCTTGATTAATCTCTTGTACAGCAGGAAGATTCGGATAATGAAGTCCTGTTTCTACATAAGACTGCCAGTTTGGAGGCGGGGCATATGTAGAAGTACTCTCACTATTATTTATAACAATTGTTCCCTTCCGGCCATTCCCCTCAACATACCCTTTTGCTACTAATTCATCGAAAGCCATTACAATTGTACTTCGATTCACTTCAAACGTATGCGCCAAATCTCTTTGTGAAGGTAATTTAGTTCCAATTGTCCATTCCCCATTAACAATTCTCTCTTTTATATAAGATTCTATTTGTTTATACAAAGGAACAGATGAAGACATATTAGGTTTCCAAACGAGCCTTTCCATTATCTCACCTCACATACTTTATGGTTGGTAACCTATCCAACCATATGGATGGATACAAATTTTCATTTCTTCTATACAATATAGACTATCATAATTAATCAAATTAAGTAGGAGGTAATCTGATGAGTGAAGCAATTATTCACGGTATCATCCTTGCATTTGGTCTTATCATTCCATTAGGTGTCCAAAATATTTTCGTCTTTAACCAAGGCGCTAGTCAACCAAATATTTGGCGAGCTGCTCCTGTAGTCTTGACTGCATCTATATGTGATACATTATTAATATTAATTGCTGTACAAGGTGTCTCCCTTGTCCTCTTAACTTTCTCTTGGTTAACAACCACCTTGTATATGATTGGATTTTTCTTTCTTATGTATATGGGCTGGGTTATTTGGAGAAGCGATCCTTCAAATGATGTAAAACAAGAAAAAAGCATGCCTTTAAAAAATCAAATTATTTTCGCCGCATCAGTTTCATTACTAAATCCACACGCAATTTTAGACACAATTGGTGTAATCGGAACAAACTCTATACAGTACATAGGAAGTGAGAAATGGGCTTTCACTTTTGCAACAATTATAGTTTCTTGGATCTGGTTTATTAGTTTAGCTTTTGCTGGAAAATTTCTTAAAGGATTTGACTCGACAGGAAAAACGATTATAGTATTAAATAAAATTTCAGGGCTAATCATATGGGGAGTCGCACTTTATATGTTAAAACAAGTTATTTTTCCTAACTAATTAAAGAGAATTGCATGTTATGTAATTGGCATGCAATTCTCTTTCGCATTATGAAGTTGGTTCCGGTTTCTGTTTTAACATCACTTTATCTTTTGCTGGTTTAATCCAAATAATTGCTATGACAGCACCAATAGCAGCGAAGATGCTTGTTAAATAAAACACTTCATGGTCTGCCCCTTTCATAAAAAAAGAATACAGGGGTGGTCCAGCTGCTACACCGATAAATCGCATTGAACTATAAAATGACGTAACTGTCCCCCTCTGCTCTTTTTCAATCCCTTGTGTAATAAGAGCATCTAGACATGGTAACGCCATACCAATTCCTCCCCCCATAATAACGAGACAAAGAAGTAGCAAATAGATTCCTTTTAGAAATAAAGGTAAGAAGACAGATGCAGCAGCCAGTAAAAATCCAATATAGATACACTTTTTCATAATATCTTGTTTATCTCCAATTTTTTTACCAGCCATATATGAGCTAAGTGATAGTACAAGTAAAGGAATAGCGAGTACACACCCTTTCCATATACCATGAATATCGTACTTCGACTCCAGTATAGTTGACAGATAAAAAAGTATTCCGAATAAAATAAGCATAATAATTGCACCTAGTATAAAAATGGCAATTAACCATCTTCCCTTTTCTCGAAACGTAGAGATAATAGATTGAATAAATTCCTTAAGTGGTGGGGCTTCTTCTTCTTGTTTCTTCGCCTTTACTAGTACCAGTAGTAAAACAATCGATATTACACATAAAACTGGAATCGCCCAAAATGGTAAGAACCATACAATTGCTGCAAGAGCTGATCCTAATATGGGACTCAATACTTTTCCAAATGTATTTGACGTCTCAATGATTCCTAAACCTGCACTAACCTGTTTTTCATCTTTGTATAAATCACCGACACATGGTATGACAACTGGCATAGCACCAGCAGCACCTATCCCTTGAATTGCTCTTCCGATAAGAATCCAAACATAAGGGTTATCAACTTTCCATGATACCCATCCCGTTATCGCTCCTCCAATAGCTGCAATTAATAAACTTGGAACCATTACCATCTTTCGTCCCCATCTATCTGATAAATAACCAGCAATCGGTATAAGTATAATTGCAATGATAGAATAAATTGTAATTATCATGGATACTTGGAAAGATGAAATATGTAATTTCTTTTCAATGGTTGGCAGGATTGGAATAAGCATTGAATTACCTAGCGTCATAACAAGTGGAACTGATGCAAGTGCAATTAAACAACAGTTTTCTTTTTTTAACATGTTGATTTCGGAACCTTTCATCATATATTTCTTACCATATAATAGCCCTGCTGGAAATTATGTTTACATTCCACCAGGGCTATTTCATCTTTACTACTTTCCATTTACAACAAAAGAAATTGGGTAAAATATAGCATTACCCCTATTCTTTGAATCCTGTTCACAATATATCCATACCAATTAATTGAAAATAAAAAAGAAAGGAAGAATCCTTCCTTTCTCCTATAACCTTCTACATTTAGCGAGTATATCCGCCACCAAGCTGTTGTTCTGCCATCGCTACAAGGCGTTTTGTAATTTCACCGCCTACAGAACCGTTTGCACGTGAAGAAGTATCAGCTCCAAGCTGTACACCAAACTCTTGTGCAATTTCATATTTCATTTGATCTAGAGCTGCTTGTGCTCCATGTGATGCTAATTGATTAGCGTTACGATTTCTAGCCATTACCGATCACCTCCTTATATATATTAAACTGTATCAAATCCGAAATTAAATACATGGTAATTTTTGGTTATTAATAAAATAAAAAAAGAGTCTCCTAAACGAGACTCTTTCATCATTTCACCTTATGAACTTACTACTTCTAATTTTCTATTCGTTAATGCTTTCATTTCTTCTTTCAATATATCTTTCGCATTATGCCCAAACCATTCAAGCGAAGCAAAATGATCAGTATCTCTCACTTCCCGGATGATTTCATCATAGTTTACAATACCTTCAAATAATGGAACCATTCCTATACGACTTCCAGCAGCGGCATATACATTATTTGGTTCAAACACGTGTAAATACTCCGCTGATGATATATTCTTAAAATGGTAATGTTGTATCCACGGCTTTAATCGATGAAAACTATCTACAGGGTCTGCACCAGACTCCCATATATGAAGAAAATCAAGGTTTATTTTTAAATATGGATGATTTACTTCTTCTAACAATTTCAAAGTAGACGGCAAAGTATCCGTTAACGTATTTGGATGTGTTTCTAATAGTATATACATATTATGCGGAGCAAATAGATCACAAATCATGCGAATTCGCTCCACATACTCTTTTCTCTCTTGTTCCGAGAAATCCTCACTACCTTTTTGCCCGGCAAACGTACGAATTTTATTTGTATTGAACCAATTAGCTAGTGTTACCAGCTGTTCACATTTTTCCATCGTTTTTTGAAAATCCGCTAATAATGATATGTCCAAGTAATCACTTATCATCGTAACTTCTAAATTTTTATCCTTTAAATAATCTATTTCTCGTTCTGTCGTTTCACGCTCTTGCATATATAAATTTTGTGCATGGGTCCCCCACAACTCAATTCCTTCAAAACCGTTTTCGTATGCAAATTGGACAATATCAGTAAATGAAATTAGTTGATGGCGAAATGAAATTGTACATAGCGAATATTTCATTGGTTTGAACTCCCTTATCTTAAATTCAATGAACTTGTATTAGTTAAGAAAGACTGATTTGTTATCATTTCTTTCCATAACAGAAACTGTTTCTCTAGTTCATCCTTAATCTGCAGTTCAATTGTATTCATTTCATCAAGTTTCTCAACAATTGGTAATAACATATCTTTATTATTTGTCATTGCCATTTTAATAGCACGGTACTGTACATTTGTAAATCCTTGTACAATGTCTTCCACTCGATCACACCAATAATCAAATTCTTGCTCCGAATATTGTAAAGTTTCACGGAAGTATGCAAAGGCATGTTCATAGCTATATTTACGTATTGCCAATACGGGTATTTGCTTTACTGCCGTTACGAGCCCGGAAAGTGAATACCCATCCTCTTCATTTACCATTTTTATTATTAATTTTTTTAATTCCATTGTTAGTTCATTATCATCTTTTTTGAATGTTTCCATGAAATAACTTTCTACCATCTCTTGTGTTGGCTCCTGAATTCCTTCTATATCAATGAAATAGCCTCCACCAAATGGGTTGTCTTTAACAGAATGGAGCACTTTTTCTCTTTCCATATTCCCTTCCCAGCGAAAATCAGGATCAAGCATGAACCATTCCTCTTCTTTCTCTGTCTTCGATATCATTAAGTAATGCGGAAACGGTTTTTGATGAAACTTATTTTCTCTCTCAGGCAATAAAGACATATCAACCATTACAATTACGTAACGATTTTCCGGCTTATTTTCTACTAATTCTAAAAATTTTTCTACATTGCTACTTTTATCTTTTGAATGATCGTACCATTCGTTCACTTTAATGCCATACAATTTTTCATACCAAAGTAAGTAGTTATCATGATTAATGTTTTCGGAATGATAAGAAATAATCCCGCCTTCTGTTATATCAAAATCTCCATCCCATAATCCGAAATAAAATGGACGGAAATCTATATCGCTACGCCTTTTTATAATTTCACAAAAACAACTCACTAAACAGTGAACTTTAATTGAAGTCATACTCTCATCCACTTTCCTAAAAGGTTAGTTATTCACATTTATTTCGTGTAACGGCTGTAACTCTTCCATAAAGTCAAGCAAAGATCCTACAGTAAGAAACGCCTTTGGGTCTATCTCATCCTCTGGAACGCATAGCTTTAAATCCATTTCTATGTATACTATAAGCTGTAACATCATTACCGAATCTATATATAAATCTTGATTTAAACGCATCGTTTCTTCTAAATGCGTTACATTGTTCAGTTCCATTTTTTCTCTCATAATACTTAAAACTGCTTCTTTTAACATTTCACGACTCATGTTGTTATCTCTCCCATCTCTAATAACTTCCGACTTACTTTCCCTGTTTTATTTTTCGGAATCTCTGTTACATTTTCAATTTCATGTGGCACTTTATAAGACGGTAAATGCTGTATGCACCATTCTCGTATTTGTACTGGTTCAATACGAGCGACTACTTTCGCTTTTACTATTTCTCCCATCACAGGATGCTTGCCCCGGTATACAATCGCCTCCTGAATACCTTCTAATCGAAGTATCGTTTCTTCCACTTCTATAGGAAATACCTTTAGACCGGACACATTAATAACATCATCTATTCGCCCCATGAAATGAAGGCCTTGCTCAGATCTATAACCTAAATCTTTTGTATAAATCTCCTTTTCAGCAATTTTCACTACGATTTCTTCAGGTTCATCTTCATTTGAACCTATGTTAATACTTACATGAGGAAGTGGTTTTCCTAAATCCAAATGTGTTTCCATAGCATGACATATACTAATGCAACCAGCTTCAGAACAGCCGTACTGCTGCATCATGTATTTCGTCATGCCCTTTAACTTATAAAATAGCGTTTCTGGCAAAGGTGATCCTGATGTCATAATTTTATGAAACTGAAAAGTCCCTTGTGGAAAACTCCCCATAATATGTAACATAAGTGGTACTGCGTATATGATATGTTTTTCGGTATTACGAACTATATTTAATGCGAATTTAGGGTTTTTATTTGTAATGATTATAGGCTTACTACCTCTCGTAATTGCTGATAACGTGCCACAAATTAATCCGTATGAATGTGAAACTGGAGCCATTACAATTGGCACTTCGTCTTCTTCACATTTTAAAGCTTCATTGTAAGCAGCAATTTCTGTTTCAATTTCCGTCCATGCTCTACGAATCAGTTTTGGCTCTCCTGTTGTACCTGAACTATACTGCAATAAAGACGGTTCTTCTTGTAATAGATTTGGAACTTCTAATTTTGTAAAGTCGTTACTTTCTCCGTATAAAAGTGCAGTACACTTTGCGCGCTTTGCCATTTCAATAGCTGTATCCTTTGGCGTATCTTCATGAATAAGTAGTACAGATGCTCTTTTTTCTTTTAGGAAAAACACAAGCGTAATAATATCGAATGGATTTTTCAGACAAAGTGCAAATCTATTTCCTTCTGCTTCTTGAAATTGTTCCACTCCCTCGTAACCTTGTAATCTCAATTCAAAATCATATTTGCTAAATTCTTGTTTATTAACGATTAGCATGATTTCCCCCTGTAACAACTGATTTTTGTATTGTAAGTTGCTTTGCTCTATACAATGGATTTGGAACTTCATGAACAAGCGATTCCACATCCATATATAAACGACGCTTCGTTAATTGCTCTGCATGAAATGTAGGTGCATATAATTGTAATGCTTCAAAACGTTCTTTCAAATGCGAAAATCTTTCAAAATGATCTTCTATTTCTTCAACAAGAATGATCCAAAATTGTTCCTCTTTCAACTGATACTCATCTGCCAGCACGAAAGCCAGTTCACCTAGATTGAATAGGAAAAGCGCATCTAAAACCATTTCTTGTAAACATTCAATACGGTCCATTTCAAAGAAATCATTCATTTGACCATTCGCATATGTTTTATGCATTTTAGTAAAGTCTGGACATTTTTCGAGTTCTTTCAAAAATGGACGATAAAACTCCAGTCCTTCATGAAAATCTTTTAGTGCAATACGGACTGGTATTCCCTCTTCATGAACTAAAATCATGTTTTGTCCATGTGATTCTAATGCGACTCCATGCTCTACAACGAGGTGTACAACTGGGATAATTGCTTTTTGAATAAGCAATTGTAACCAGCTTTCTACTCCATATCTCTTTAACCACAAATCAATAGTTGGTGTCCCATCTTTTCCCTTGGCATATAAACCGTTAAATGGGATTGCCTCTTCTTTCTTATCTAAATATTTGTGAACGCTTTCACGCCAAATACATCCTAATGAGCCATACGTAGCTTTTTTATTCGTATCGTACGTAACACTCGAAAATTCATTTAACAAAATTAAACGCGATTCATCCCTTAAATAAGGGTCATGATTTACTATATCTTTTAACCAATTCGATATAGCAGGTGCACTCACAACCGAATGTGGTTTTAATGTACGGATAGTTGAAGTATTGAGTAAATTCATTGATAACTTTACATATGGTTTCTCTCGATTCGTAACATTTCTTAATGTCCGCATCGACTGCTGCGCGCAATAATCATCTTCTGATTTCCCTAAATAAATAATATATTTACCCTGTATATGGTCAGTATAATTCGGAATAATAAAGTTCTCCCACTGCCAAGGATGAACAGGTATAAACATGTACTTCTTCGAATCACAGTCCATTGTTCGAATACGATCCATATACTCTTCGATTTTCTTTTCACCAATTTCTTCTTTAAAGGTACAGTTATAACTCTCTTCACTTTCATATCCTACAGTCGTATATTTCTCATGAACTGCAATCCATATAATTTTCATTGGTTGCATAAATTCAAATCCATATTGAAAATTATCACGATATTGAAACCCAATGCGTGCTTTATAACTAGGATGATACGGGTGTCCATCTATTAAATGACTTTCAAGCTCATCATAAGATTTCGCAAGATAGTCTTCTTCACAACTTCTCTCATATTGTGCAATCGTATCTTTAAAGATTGTTTGTTCTAATTCTTGAATAAAAGAATCCAATTTTGTTCGATCCACTTGAACAATCCGAAAAATCTCCTGTAAAAATTGTGAAACTGATTGTATTTCTTCTTCCTCATCTTGAACTCTCATTATTAATGAGTCATGTAAACAAATACGCCCAAATGTCATACGTTCTTGCCCATAGCATTGGTACATTACATTTTGATCCTTTTCATCAAGACCTTGTATAATAAAAAGTATTTGCTCTCCCTTTTGTATACGAATCGGCGTAATGATTTCTTCATAAATTAACGATTCTACTAATTGCCGGAATACTCTTCTTCTTACTGAAATGTACTCTTTTGATTGGAGTGCCTTCAATATTTTTATGTGATAAACTTCTTCTTTCATAAATCCCTCCGCTATAATACGGAATATCAAATTCCATTATTTGTATTACGTGAAATTTTAGCACTACTTATGAACGAACAGCCACTTCTCTAACGAGTGGATTATCTACTTGTACATAAATTGCTTGCTCTAAAGGATTTGTCAGTTCATCAACATCGAAAAATCTCGTTAGCAAATTTGCTTTACATGCCAATTTATTTTCTTCCAACAATTCACTTAAAAATGTAGAAGGTTCGCGGTTATATGGAAGGAACGCTTCAAGTACAGACCTTAATTCTGAAAGAAGAATTTCCTCCTTTATTAATCCTGCTGTACCAAAACCGTTAATTAGTCCAAACATATGATTAAAAATTAAATAGTAACGAAATCTTTCATCTACAATGTAATCGTCATATAAATTCCCAGTACGTTCGCCAATACCCGCTAGTTCATTATCTAGCACTGACTTCATTGAATTGCAGAAATAAAAACCTTGATTATCACGGAAGTAAAACTTAACTGGATAACCATCTTTCAATTGAACAACACTATTTTGTTGATGCGCTTCTAATGCAACGCCATAACGTAAATACATCCATACCATCGGCTTTAAAGAGATATTCATATATCGTCTAAACCACTCTAAACTTACTTCTTCACAGCTTCTACCTTCTAAATCCGCTAAGTGATGAATAATATTCGATAAACGAGTACGTTCTCCCGGTATAGCATCTTGAACTAGTCCTGCAATTAAAGTAACGTCATTTGCATGTTCACTATAAAAAGGATTCTCTCGAATAATCACTTCAAATCCAGACTCTTTTGCTCCATAATTTAAGGTAATAAAGGCTGGATCACAAATAAAATCAAAACCTGGATACTTTTCTAGTACTTCACCAATTGACGTATTTAACATTTCCTTCCCTTCAAGGCCACTCTCAAGTTCCTTCAACTTATTAATGCGCATTGAATTTGTTACTTTCACCGGAAATGAAAACTTAAGCATATATTTCGAATGAGGATGATATAGCGTTCTAAGTGATGATGTCGCCATATAACACTTACCTACTGGACCGATATATTCAAGTACACCTTGATTCATCCAATTTTGCACATAAGATTGATGTAAGAGCCATTCTGCTTGTAGCGGATGGATTGGAATTAATGAATATTCATCTTCTTGACAGTACTCTTCAATAAATTCTTGACCTACCTTTTCATCGTTCTTTAATTCCTTTTTTATCATCGCCGTTGTAGAATCTTGTAACAATGACTTTTCACTTACTATACTTTTATGTGCCCGAAAATAGTGAAGTTGGCACTCCCCTTTTAATTCAGGAGAATACATGGAACTTTTCCAATCCAATATACCTTGTCTACTCTTTGGTGTAGGATGAGTTAAATGTCCAAATAATAAAGATTGCTCCGCCTCAATAAAAGTTGTATGGAAACCATATAATGCAGATGTATCTTCTGCTCTCTTCTTTGTAAATTCCTCAATATTTTGACAACTACGAATAACTCGAAGCATAAGTTCAGCAGGGTTAGTTCCTTCTCCATAGTTGATAGACATCTCTTTTATTAAAAATGTAATAACTGTAACGTAATCTGCTTTTATAACAGTTTTAGTTTCTCCGATTTGATAATAAAACTGTTCTCCAAACAAATGGCGATCTGTTGATGATTTATATATAACTTCTCCATACAAAGTAACCTTCTGTGCCGATAGCCGACAACATAAATATGTGGGGACTATATTTCTATTCAACGTATTACTGAAGATACTTTCTATTCTTTCATCCTCTGTAATCCATTCTCCACTCCCTGTTTCTCTTAAATAACAGTTTAAAAAGCTTTGTATTGTTGCATGTTCTGCGATTTGTTTCGCATGCTGCATACTGCTCCTCCTCTTTTAGACGAACACTATCAT
Organism: Bacillus sp. FSL P2-0099; assembly: GCF_038007445.1. NCBI lineage: Bacteria > Bacillati > Bacillota > Bacilli > Caryophanales > Bacillaceae > Bacillus > Bacillus sp. FSL P2-0099. Next base: position 1,937,512 of record NZ_JBBOXE010000001.1, on the reverse strand, counting down.
TTTTTTGTGAAACTTCTGACAGTTGAATTTTATTATCAACTATGATTTTAATTGATAATGATAATCATTTCAAGATATATTTCAGAATTTTTTTATCTAGCTAAACTTTTCACCTTTTCAAAATATTTAATCCGTCAACAAAAAAATACACCAATATAATAATTGATGTATTTTTTCATTTTCGTAAATTAAGTTTACATAATAACATTATCGTTTTCTAGATTGATAGTGATTTGTATAAACAATCCATATCTCGCCAAGCATATGCTATTTCTTCTACATTTAGTCTTTCTAAAAGTCTCGTGTCAATTTTTTCAGGATTATATTTTTCATAAAACTTTTTAGAAGGGTTATTAGCAACAACCCAAACTAACAGAGATTGCATATTATCTTTTTTACATTCCGATAGCAATGCTTGAAATAATCTTTGTCCTATCTTCATTCCTTGATATTTTTGTAAAATGTATATTGCATATAATTCCCCATCACAATTATATGTACCTGTTCTTTCAACTCCCCCATCGATAAATCCGATAATTTCCCCAGTTAACGTCTCTGCTACAAATCTATATTGTAGATTGTCTTCTTTTTGAAAAATGTTTTCCCATTGCTTTTTTCTTTGTTCAAATGTTAAATTTTCTAAAATTTCGTTAGCGAATATCCCAGTATACGTCGTTTTCCAGCTTTCCACATGCACTTTCGCAATTGCCGAAATATCAGCTTTCATTGCCTTTCTAATATGTATCTCCACCATACTCATCCCCCTTAGAAAATAATTATAGCAAAATGTTTTGTGTGCATTAAAAAAAGAGTGAATTTTCATCACTCTTTTTATCTACTTTCAACTTCTACTGAAACAACATGATCGATTTCTTTTAAAGAACTATATAATTCAGTTGTATATAAATCTTCTGGAGCTAAAATGACCATTTCCAATTGCTGAGATGCCCCATTATCAATATCTTTAATTTTCACTCGTTTTACTTGCATATTTAAATTTTTAATTTGCTTAAAGATCCCGTCTAACTCTCGATGTTTGTTTACGGTAATTTTTATGGATAAGTCCTTTTGTCTTAATGAATAAGGGCCTGCAATTTTCACAATTTGCGGAAGTACGTTAATCGCTAATATAATTAAAATCATAGCAACCGTCGCTTGTATATAAAACCCTGCACCAATCGCAATACCTAGTGCTGACGCGGCCCATACCATAGAAGCCGTCGTTAATCCTGAAATAACGTCATTATTTCTTCGTAAAATTACCCCTGCTCCAAGAAAACCGATCCCACTAACAATTTGAGCGGCGAGACGCATTGGGTCCATGTTTGTATGACCCGGTACAGAATAAACATTCACTGATTCAATTGAAACCATTGTAATTAAACAACTCGCTACGGAAATAACCATACTTGTTTTCACACCAAGCGGTTTATTCTTTAGCTGCCTATCTATTCCGATGAATAATCCTAAAAAGAGTGCTAAACCTAATTTAAATAAAAATTCATATGACATACTTCATTCTCCTTACTTTACAATGTTTCCCTTGGAACAATCCACTATAACTCTTTTATGATATCAATTCCAGTCTTTTCTATTCATTTAAAGTAAAAAACCGAAAAAACATTTTTGACAATGTTTCCCCGGCTTTTTATTATAATTAAGATCTTTCTTTATTTTTGTTCTTTAATTTTAATTTGTGCATCTTTATAAAATGCTAATTTATTATCATTATACTCTTTTGTATGTTTATTAAATTGTTCTTTCGCCTTTTGCGCTTCCACATTTAACTCATTAACAGTTTTAACTTTTTCACCAATTTCTTTTAACTTCGTTTCTTTTACTTTTAATTTTTCATACAGTTCTTTTTCAGTCGCTAACGCCTTCGTGTAATTCTCATTCATCTTTTGGAAGGCATCATAACGATTTTTATACGATTCTTCTACTGTTTTTGCTTGTTTTTGTAATTTCTTATCTTCGAGTTTTTCAATATTATTTTGAACGGATGTCGTTTCTTTCTGCGCTTTTTCTAACTGTTCCTTCTCGTTTTTCAATACTTTTTCACGCTCGTCTACATTTGCAGTAGCTTGCTCTATTTTCTTTGAAACTGCTTCATTATGCTCTTTACCTTCTTGTAAAATTTGAGAATAAAGTTCTTGTCCTTGCTTTTCTAACTTCTCTAATTTTTTTGTGTCATCTGCTAAAGATTTTTCCTGTGTAGATGCTGCTTCAAAAGCCGTAAATAAATTTTCTTCTGGCTTTTCACCGAAACAACCTGATAATAATCCTACTGATAATGCTCCAACTACTGCTACTTTTCCATATTTCAACTTCAATTCCTCCATTACATACGGTTATCATGCCAGAGGTTCACGGGGAAGTGATTCTCTTCATGATATGCTTCAAACTCATAACCCTTTTCTTTTAGACCCTTTAATATTGCTGGCACAGCTGCGACTGATTGCGGATGAATATCATGCATTAAAATGACTTCTTGAGGATTTGTTGCACCAGCTAATACATTTTGAGCGATTTGTGCTGCCGCTGCATCGACTGGTACTTTGTTGTATTTCCAGTCTAAAGAATCAATTGTCCAGTCCCATACTTTAAGACCACCCTCTACTACTTTGTTTCGAAGGTCTTCATTTAAACCAGGCTTCGACCCGTATGGTGGACGTGTTAATTGAGGTGATTTTCCAATAATATTTGCGATTAAGCTTTGATCTTCTTTCATTTCATTAACATATTCACCATTTTTATATAACTTCGCAAAATTGTGTGTCATACTATGCATTCCAACATAATGACCCTCTGCATTTTGACGTTTTACTAAATCAGGAAACGCTTTTACATTCGCTCCGATTAAAAAGAATGTCGCCTTCGCATCATGCTGTTTTAACATATTTAATAATTCAGCCGTATATTTTCCTGGCCCATCATCAAATGTAAGATAAGCAACTTTTCTTTCCATTCCGTTAAAACGACTTGGCGCCGTTTTATTCATTTCAACTTTCGATTGTTCACTTGCAAGCTGCACTATATTTTCTTGCTTAGCAACAGCTTTTGCTGGTGAAGTAATAGATTGAAACATGAAATACCCAATAGCTACTATTGCAATCGCTACTGAAACAACTGCAACTCGTTTAATTTTAAAAGCCTTTTCCATTCTATCGAATTCCTCTCCCTATTAATCTTATATATAAATCACCCAATATAATTATACATCTATTTATTTTATTACACTATATAAACAATCTAAAATATGAATTATAATGGGAGTTTTATCAAAATTGTTGTTCCTGCCTCAACAAACTCTTTATTCTTTTCATACCAATTCTTGATTGCACTATGTACAACTTTCAAGAAGATTTGTTTTAACCTGTTTGATCTTCATCTTCTATCAATTCAATTCGCTTTCAACTTGCAATGAGATGAATTTATTTTCTCTATTTTAGGAGTTAATTACCAAATTCTTTCCTCTAGTATATCGTACAATTGCACCTTTTGTTTATATAAATTAAAATGATTTAACTGTAGACGTGAAAAAACTAGTAGCCCTTCTACTAAAAATAAATGAAGCAATCCATTTCCATAAAAAAAGATTGGCTGAGGCCAACCTTTTTTTATACTTATTCATTTCGAGTTGGTTTTGGTGTAACACCTAAATGCTCATTTAACTTAGTCGAAATATCTTTCACATTTTTTTCGTTTGGAATGTAATAATAAATACCACCAATACGTTTATCCGTTCCTTCTATTTGCATCTTTTCCATTTGCAAATCTGATCCTGCCATATTTTTCGTAATAGCAAGCATATCATCAAACGTTAAGTTTGTTTTCATATTTTTATCAACTGCATCAAGTAAAGAGCCCATTTTACTAATTGATTGAACAGACATTGCTTTTTTCGCAATTGCTTCAATTACAAGTTGTTGCCTTTGACCACGCATTGCGTCACTGTCAATTTTACGCGTTCTAGCAAGTGCAAGGGCTTGTTCACCATTTAAATGTTGGTAACCTTTTTCTAAATGGATCATACCTGCTTGGTCTTTACTATCTTGTTCTGTGAAAGTAACAGGTACATCAATATCAATACCACCAATTGAATCTACAATTTGTACAAATGACTCAAAGTTAAACTTCACATAATAATCAACTGGTACATTTAAAAATCTTTCCACTGTATCTCTTGTACTTTCAACACCACCAAATACGTGTGCGTGTGTAATTTTATCTAATTTCTTTCTAGATGGAATATAAACACGTGAATCACGAGGAATACTTACTAATTTAACGGATTTATCATCTTTATTAATTGTCGCTAATAAAAGTGCATCTGTTCGAACCGCTTCACCATATTGGCTTTTTCTCATTTCGCTTCCATCGACACCCATGATTAAAATCGAAATATTATCCTTTAAAGGTTCCACTTCTTTGTCCCTTTTTGATGACTTATCAATTTGTGCATATGCATCACTTACAACAGCTTTTGCTTTGTTATATATAAACGATCCATATCCTACTCCTCCAAAAACAAGTAGGAAAAATGGAATTAAAATGAACCATTTTATTGATTTTCTTTTAGAACGTTTTTTATTGCTTCTCGTATTTTGTTCTAATTCAGAGCTCATGTTCATTCTCCTCTCTTTCTCTTTTCCTAGTATAATGTATGTCTAGTAATCTTCATATTGAATTTCCTTTCAATCACCTTACATTTTTGTAAGGTTACATCATGAATCCAATATGTATTCCATTTCACATTATACTCTCGTGCTTATTTTTGGCAAGTCACTATTTATCAACTTCAAAAATTTAACACTTCAAAACATTCAAATTTACAGATTTATCATTCTGTTATTTGCAGGTAGTAAGACTTTCACCTCATAATTTAGCAGGAATAAAAGAGTCAAGTTTTGGCCGTGAAATTTTGATTGGTGATGACTAATAATCAGTGAGGGATAAACCCCCCACTGATTAAAATTTCACTTTATTATTTCTCATTTGGTGTGTATATCATTTGCTTCCCATTATTATAAATTAAAGCTGATTTTGCTTTTATTTTCGTTTTTTCTATTTCCACATCATCATTAGAGAAATTCACAATAATTTTAATATCTTTTCCATATGAAGCAGATTGGACTAATTTATCTTCTGACAAATATGCAAAGTTCGTCATTTCTTCTTTTACTGCCTTTTCATGAACTTCATTCCAAACTTTCAGATGCTGCGTAATTTCTTGTTTATGCTTATTCCACTCTACTTCATCTAAATGGTACAACGGAGGCACATTATACAATAACTCATATAACATTCGGTTTCCTACCTCATCTTTTACTTTCAAACTTCCCCATTCCCAGTGGTGCGTTGTAATAACCGAATCATTGTATACTAGTTTATATAATGGTACCGAATATACTGGATTTAAATATACTTGTTTATATTCTTCTTTTAACGGTACTTGTTTTGCATATTTTTCTGGAACATTTTGATTCGGTGACCAATATCCGCCCACATAATACGGACTTGTTTTATTTTTCCTCATATCTTCATCGTCCCATTTAATAACAGGCGTTTCAATGCCGTGAGCAAATGCAATCGTGCTACTTGCAAAGTCATTTCCGCCTTCTGAGCCAACTACCATACCTTTTTCTTGCGCAATATAATCCATTCGTTGCAACCTTGCTTTTAAATCTTGTTCTTGTGTCGTTAAATGTTTGGCCGAATAATCATCATAAATTTCACCTGTTGCATCACAATCAATAAACCATGAATTATATTTAGGTCCATTTTGTAATATCTCGTTCATTCGCTCTTTTACACTAGGAAGAGATAAAGTTGGATTTAACTTTCGCCCTCTACCTAAAAATCCTTGCACTTTTTCTCCATTTTTCTTCGTCACAGTTGCCTCTTCATATAGCGATGGATCCTGAAAAGAAGCTGTATTCCAATTTTTATCAGCTTTTTCGTGAATAGAATGATAAGAATCATACGGACCAACTAAATATCCTATTTTCTTAGCTTCTGTCACGAAATTAGGCTGCATATACCCTTGTTCCCAATTCGGTAGCCCAATCCATGCATTGTCTATTCCTGCCGCTTTCATTTCCTTTATAATATCCGTTCCATCTGCCTTACCCCATTTACTTACTTCTTCAACTGCATCACCGAGTACTGACTTTAATAAATGTTTATTTAAGCTATACAGCTCTGTCTTCGATAAGTGATCTACACCTTTCTTTAATAACACACTAGCTTCCTGATTAACTTTCGGGAAAATATCCTCTTTATACAATTCCTTCATAGATAATACTTCGTTTGTATAGCGTAAAATAACATTTTTTTGGTACTTATCAATGAAATCTTGTTTACTTACTTGCTCAAACACACTCAGTTCTCCAGGCTCCGAACTATTCTTTTGAATAAGCCCTTTTATATGACTAAACACCGGGCTATTTATTTGCTCTCTTAGCTTCGGCCAATTCACGTTACTTTCTGATAAACCATTTTGATTCCAAAAGTAAAAATGAGCTGCCCCGTAAAGTTTTTCGATTTCTTTATTTTTTCTTGCCTTTTCTTGTAATGTTTTAAATTCACCTTTTCGAGCAATATTATCCTTATACAGTTTAGCGATACTTACTGCATCATTATTTGTCACATATAATTGAAATCCATATGTTTTATTTTTATTTATACTCGGGAATTCATGTGTAAAATCAAACCCTATTTTCGGATCTGAATGAAATTTCAATTCATTATTAAACATATTGTTCGCAATATATACGATCGAATATTTAGAACCATTTAATGCAAAAAACTTCATAGAAAATGATTCAGCAAATGAATATGCATCATCCTTTAAAAACTTCTTCCAATTCTCATCATTACTCGGAATTTGCTTACCTTCCCATAACGGAAGTGTATAATTTTCAGCTTGCACTTTTGGCCATGTAAAACTTTCTGCACCAGTCGATTCCACTTCAATATTTAAGTGGTCTTTTTTCTTTTCTAAATTTACTTTTACTTTTTGATCCGGATATTCCCATGATGTATGATCCTTGTTTTTTTTCAAATTCGATACCTTCATTTTTGGTAACGGTTGTGATGCCTGTTCTTTTACACCATCATGTTCTACAGTTAACGTAAAAGTCTCAGGATTTACATCGTAAGTAAAATCTTTATACGTCGCTTTCTTTATTTTAGACTCTTGTAAAGCATCATTACCTTTTACATCACACCCGACTAAAGTCGAAAGTGACAATGTTGTAAGAAGACATATCGCTATCATTTTTTTCATCTTCTGCACCTCCACCAATGAATATACAGGAGGTTTGTTACAGGAATATGGCAAAAAAATAATAGAGCTAGCATTATGCTAGCTCTATTATGAGCAAAAAAAATTTACGTATTACTATAATCTGTTTAAAGAAAATATGTAATACAGTGGAACTTTAATCCTTGTTTTTTTATTCTCACTAATAATTAGATCAAGCAAATCTAAATTCCATCAAGCTTTCCTTAACTGAAAAAGTAACTATATATAATATATCCTAAAACTAGCACTAAAATTAATATCCCTGTACCTTTCCAATTCATACCACCTGTCATATCAGCGGGGCTACCTGATTCCGCCCTGTTGAGTCCATCATTCAAAGAACCGGTAGGATTATTTTTCAATTCACTTTGTCTCATGCGTTCTCTTTTTTCTTCTGGTGACTCTTTTGAACTCATATAATCACCTCTAAAATTAATGTTCATTCCGAAAAATCCCCTTTAAAATAGATTCTCCATAACGTAAAGAAAGCTAGCGATGCTAGCTTTTTTTATAATCCAATATGTTCTTCCTTATTTACAGTAATCCCTTTATGATCAATTTCAAGCTCACATACTTTCATAGCTGCAAATACTCTCGCTAATTGGTCAGCTATTTCTTTACGCTTCTCGTACGGAGTTAAAATAAAAATGGATGGTCCCGCACCACTAAGCGCTGTGCCATATGCTCCGAATTCTTTTGCACATTTACGAATTGATGGTAATAACGGTACAAGTTCTAAACGATATGGCTCGTGGAAATGATCTCGTTCCATCATTTCACCTACAACTTCCCACTTCTTTTGACATAATGCAGCTACTAATACGTTACTTATCGCACTAGCCTTAACCGCTTCATGAAACGGAAACACCTCTGGTAATACAGATCGACTTTCCTCCGTATTTAGCTCTTCATTTGGAATAAGAGAAATTACGCCTAATTCCTTACTTTCAATCCTTACAACCGAAACATTCTTTCCATCCAGCGCTCCGATTACAGTTCCACCTAAAATAGAAGCAGCAACATTATCTGGATGTCCTTCAAAATTTGTAGCAATTTGAACTTTCTGATCAGTTGTTAAGTTCAAATTTCCAAGCTGATTCGCAAGCTCTATTCCTGCTACAATTGCTGATGCACTACTTCCTAGACCTCTTGTCAGCGGAATATTACTAGTAACTTCTATTATATAGGGTGATAAAGAAGGAAACACTTTACATGCCGTGCTAACAATTAAATTTTTATCGTCTGTTGGAATTGAATCTTCAAAGGAATGGATTACTTGCCATTTATCTGCTTCCGCCTTTACCACCACATCTAAATATAATGACAATGCTATTCCTACTGAATCAAATCCAGGTCCGACATTCGCTGTACTAGCAGGGACACGTACTCTCAATGGTATCACGACATAATCACCCCTTTAATATGATCTTTAATTTGCTCTATATCATTTGACACACTTGCAATATCAAATTTATTAGAAGAAATTGCGATATCAGGATCTTTCAAACCGTTTCCAGTTAAAACTGCAACAACAGTTTCTCCCTTTTTGATTTTTCCAGATTGCACATGTTTAATGACGCCCGCTAATGAAGCATTCGATCCTGGCTCTGCAAAAACTCCTTCAGTTTTTGCTAACAATCTATACGCATGTAATATTTCTTCATCTGACACCATATCTATTTCACCATGAGACTGCTCGGCAGCCTCTACTGCATACGACCAACTCGCTGGGTTACCAATACGAATCGCTGTTGCAATCGTTTCAGGTTCTTCAATTACATGCCCTTTTACAATTGCAGCTGCTCCTTCGGCTTCAAAGCCGTGAATTCTTGGTTTTTTATAACCCTTTTCTTTTTCATATTCACAGAATCCTTTCCAGTATGCTGTTATGTTCCCTGCGTTCCCAACCGGAATAGCTAGAACATCTGGTGCATTTTCCAACTGGTCGCAAATTTCAAATGCTGCTGTTTTTTGTCCTTCAATTCGGTAAGGATTTACTGAGTTTACTAATGTAATCGGCTCTTCTGCAGCAATATTTCTTACAGCCTTAAGTGCATCATCGAAATTCCCTTCTATTGAAATGATCTCCGCTCCATAAGCAACTGCTTGCGCTAATTTCCCATGCGCAATCTTTCCTTCTGGTATTACGATAATACATTTCATTCCGAGGCGTGCCGCGTATGCGGCAGCTGATGCTGATGTATTACCTGTAGATGCACAAATGATAGCCTCTGAACCTTCTTCTTTCGCCTTTGCAACTGCCATTACCATACCACGGTCTTTAAAAGAACCTGTTGGATTCGCTCCTTCATATTTTCCGTATAACTGAATCCCTAATTGTTTTGATATATTTAATAATGGAATAAGGGGTGTATTCCCTTCCATTAAGCTGACATCAGGTGTGTTTTCATTCACCGGTAAATAAGAAGCGTACTGTTTTAATAGTCCTTTATACATATTGTTTTTCCTCCTCAATAATGTAGTAACTGTTTATTTCACTTGCGACATCTTCTATCGCTCCTAAAACTTGCTCGAATTGATATTTTGAAGTTTGATGCGTCACAACAACGACTTCTGCAAGCTCACGATTTAAAGGTAATTGAATAACTTCTTTTAAACTTACAGAATAATTAACGAAACATTCCGTTACTTTTCGTAACATCCCTGGCTCATCTCGTAATGAAATACGTAAGAAATATTTCGAAACTACTTCTTCATCTCCTTGTAATTCGTAAGGCTCTGGTTCTTTTAACGCACTTTTATTTTTCGGAACTTGATTCATATTTTTAACGATTGAAATAATGTCACTTACTACAGCAGAACCAGTTGGTAACTTCCCAGCTCCAGGTCCGTAAAACATCACTTCTCCTACTGCTTGACCGTGAACATACACCGCATTAAATTCATTATTCACATTCGATAGCGGATGATGACGTGGTAATAAAGTCGGTTCTACACTTAAGTGAATGGATGATCCTTGTTTTTCAGCTTTACCAATTAATTTCATTGTAAATCCTAATTTTTCGGCCATCTCTAAATCTTCTTTTTCAACCTTTCGAATACCTCTAACTTGAACATCATCTAAAGAAACATTCATCGAAAAACCTAAGTTTGCAAGAATTGCTACCTTTCTCGCAGCGTCTAGTCCATCTACATCCGCTGTCGGATCTGATTCTGCAAACCCTAATTTTTGCGCTTCCTGTAAAGCCTCTTCATACGACCATCCATTTTGACTCATCTTTGTTAACATATAATTTGTTGTTCCATTTACGATTCCCATTATTTTTTCAATTTGATCTGAAGCTAGCCCGTCTGATAATCCTCTTAATATTGGAATCCCACCGGCTACACTCGCTTCGTAACATAGGTCACATTCATTTTTATTTGCCAGTTGCAGAAGCTCCGCACCATATACGGCCATTAAATCTTTATTTGCTGTTACAACATGTTTTTTATTTTGTAAAGCCGTAACAATATGCTGTTTCGCTTCTTCAATTCCGCCCATTACCTCTACTACAATATCAATATTTGAATCATTTAGAACTTCATCGACATTACTTGTTACTACGATTCCATCAATGCAAACATCACGTTCCTTTTCCAAATCACGTACAACGACTGTCTTTACCTTTACTTCATATCCTGTATCAAGAGTGATTTTTCGATAATGTTCTTTCAAAATATGGACAACACCACTTCCGACAGTACCTAATCCTAATACACCAACATTAATAACGTTATTCATTTTCTAATCTCCTCCTAAATAGTTTAATTGTTACACCTATGAATCACCTTACTCTGCTTTTTAATCATGCAGGTGGTGGTTATTTCCGTACGTACTAATCGTTTCATGTTACCGCACCTCCTTTCAAAGTAATAAAGTGAAACTTTAATCAGTGGGGATTTTGTCCATTCCTCACTGATTATTAGTTGAACCAACTGGGCTTTTACGGACAGTTGATCTCCCGTCTTACTCCCTCGCATCCGCCAAATTTTGAGATGGGAATCTTACTGACCGTTAATGCGGGATAAAAAAACACACTCATCCCTAGGAAAGGGACGAATGTGTTTTCGTGGTTCCACCCTTGTTCCAACCTAGACTTACTTTCTTCTAGATTGCTCAAGTTCAGATAACGGCTGATACCGTCAATAATTACTAGATTGCTCGTTCACTATTGAAGTTCAAAGGTGGTAAGATCATTTCTCGTGTTAGGAAGCTCACAGCCTTGGCCTCCCTCTCTGTAAACCGTAAAAATGTTCTCATGTCCTTATCGTTACTTTTTCGCTCATGTTTATTTGTTAACTCATTATACTCGCATAAAAAACAAAATCAATAATATTTTTTAATTATTTAAAATTTTCAATCTTAAAAACTATAAAAAAAACACACTCATCCCTAGGAAAGGGACGAATGTGTTTTCGTGGTTCCACCCTTGTTCCAACCTAGACTTACTTTTTTCTAGATTGCTCAAGTTCAGATAACGGCTGATACCGTCAATAATTACTAGATTACTCGTTCACTATTGAAGTTCAAAGGTGGTAAAATCATTTTTCGTGTTAGGAAGCTCACAGCCTTGTCTTCCCTCTCTGTAAACCGTAAAAATCATCTCATGTCCTTATCGTTACTTTTTCGTTCATGTCTATTTGTTAACTTATTATAGTTATCAACTTTTCAAAAAGCAAGCCTATTTTTCTTCACAATTTTTAAGAATATGAATAATTATATTTTAAAATAACAAATCATCTAATACAGATTTATTCTCTTGCACATATATTCATCACATACAAATTAACAATATTCATAGTTAAAGTCTCACTCTAAAACGTTTAGAGTTTCATACTTCAACACTATATTTAAAAAATAATTTTTAATACAATCTTTCCCTATAACTTTCTTCTAAAGAACGTCTAACTTCCTCTTCTGAAGCATTCACTTTCGCATGCTCCATTAACATTTTCGGTGCTGATGGTAGCTCTGTTTTATTTAACCATGACTCTGGATCCCACATTTTTGAACGAATAAAAGCTTTTGCACAATGAATATAGCATTCTTCTATTTCAACAACAATTCCAAGTAACGGATTACGTCCATTCGCCTGCATTTCTTTCAAAATTTCTTCATCGTTTGTAATATATGCTTTACCGTTTATTCGGAGTGTTTCCCCAAGACCCGGAATAAAAAAGATTAACCCTACGTGTGGATTTGAAATAATATTTAAAATAGAGTCTATACGACGATTTCCCGGTCTTTCTGGAATAACAATTTTATTTTCATTTAAAACATATACAAATCCAGGTGCGTCTCCCCTCGGCGAAGCGTCACACTCTCCGAATTTATTTGCAGTAGATAATACTAGAAAAGGAGATTTAGACAGAAAATCTACACAATGATGATCAAGTGATGAAATAACTTTTTTCAAAGCCCGTTCACTTGGTTGCCCCAATATTTGTCGTAATTCTTCCTCAGTTGAAATTATTGATTTTATTTCCTTATTCTCTATCTTCACTAATAATCACTCCTTTTTCTTTATTTTCCCAAAATTCAATACAAATATTGTATAATAAAATTTGCAGAAAGGGGAATTAAAATGACAGAGTGGTTAACAATATTTGATCCTGAAAGAAATACACTTGGAAAGAAATTACGTGATGACGTGCATCGTGACGGTGATTGGCACGAAACATTTCATTGCTGGTTTGTAGAAAAAGATGCTGAGGATATGTTCTTATATTTCCAATTACGCTCTAAAAATAAAAAAGAAGCTCCGAATATATGGGATATTACATCGGCTGGACATATTATGCATGATGAAGAAGTAGAAATTGGCGGTCTTCGTGAAATTGAAGAAGAATTAGGACTTTCCTTTCAAACTACTGATCTAACATACAAAGGAATCTATAAAATAGATTATGAAATTTCAAATCTTACTGATCGTGAATTTTGTCATATGTATTTTCACAATGTAATAAAGCCACTTCCATTTGCACCAGGTGAAGAAGTAGACGATGTGATGAAAGTACATGCAACTTCTTTTCTACAACTATTAAGAAGAGAGATTTCATCTTTAACGACTAATTCTGTTTTAAACAGTAATCCGATAACGATAACATTTGAAGATATTTATCCTTATGCTCTTGAATACTATGAATTTGTTATAGTGCAAGGACAAGAATTGCTAAACAAAAATAGTTTATAAAAAAATAGGACTCCCAGCTTACTTTATTCGGGAGTCTTATTTTTTTATTGCTCAAGTATCTTTAATTTTTTCTCTACTCGTATAAATAATCGTATAATTAACAACAGCATAACAATCATAATCGCTATCATTGTATGTGGATATCTAAACAGTATACTAATAACACTTCCAATTAACATCATAATGAATCCATTTTGTTTCATCACTTCTGCACTATACTTGTTACCTGCATCCCATAATTCCTTATTTTTCATAGACCGTTTCGTACGGTAACCATATGCTGCGTTAATATCCGTCGGTGGATTTTTTTGAAGAATAAGTGCCGCAAGTATAAATATAATACCAATCAATATGCTCATTCCTATGTTTACTAGTGCATCTATCAATTATATCCCCCCTAACTTACACCTTCATTATACTATACAACTCTTAAAAACCCAATTATTAACATTTTTATTTTCTCTCTTTAGATGTCTGGAACATACTTGGAAGTGTTACAAAACGTGCCCCTTTCGTTTTTAACTGCGGAATGATTTTGTCTAGTGCATCGACAGATCCTTGCAAATGTCCACCTGGAGTCGAATGTTGAAGTATGACACTTCCTGGAAATGAATTCCCTAGCACATTATTTGTAATCGTATCAGCACTTACCCCTTTCCAATCAACTGTATCAACACTCCACTGTACAATCATAAAATTTTGCTCTGTCGCCCACTTCAATTGATTTTCAAGTATTTCACCGTATGGTGGACGTATAAACTTCGGTGCATAACCAGCTAAATGATTTAATATTTCTTCCGTTTTTATAATTTGATTACGGTACTCAGCCTCATTTACTTTCGCTAAATTCGGATGATTATACGTATGATTACCAATTACATGCCCTTCATTCGCGATACGCTTTACTACATTCGGAAACTTTTCTGCATTTTCACCAAGCAAGAAAAAAGTAGCTTTTACATTATATTGTTTTAACTTATCTAAAATTTTTGGCGTAAATACTAAATCTGGTCCATCATCAAATGTAAGAGCTACTTCCGCTTTATTGTATGGTCCTGAAAATGCATACGCATATTTTTCAACCCATGAAAAAGGTGTCCATGACCCCCGATTCTCTTCCTTCACTTTGACTTGATCATTTTGCGGAACATTTAATACATACGGCACTGCGTCTATATAGTTTCCATAATAAAATGAATGATATGGCATATAAGCATACGAAACATTTCGTTCTAGTCCCCAATGAAATGGAACGAACATTTCTGGTGCGTAAAAATAATACATGATAAAAACCTCCCTAAAATTTCATATGTGATTCATCTGTACTTTGTTAGAGAAATTCTTATTCATGAACAAAAATAAGACTGTCCGTAATTAGGACAGTCTTACTGCTTTATACAATTAATAAAGTGAAACTTTAATCAGTGGGGGTTTTACTGCCCGTTTACGCGGGATAAATCGATGTACTATCTTTCGGCAAAACTTTCACATGTTTTAAATAGCTTGTCACTTTGTCATCATCATCTTGCGGGTATTGATATCCATATGTGTTAGCAATTTCGTTCGCAACTTCCCTAAACAGATCTCCCATTACAAAAAATGACTGCCATATATTTTCATATTCTGCATTTGAAAATGTCTTTCTAAATTGCTCCCACGTATCCTTTTCAACATATTGCTCGAAATGCTTACCAAACTTTCCGGTATTCACTGTAAAATTTGTTTTCATACCAATATGCCATTCTAGCATTACGATTAACATATCACGCATTGGGCCTTCAAGCATTCCTTTCGCATAAGAAAGTTCCTCGCGCCACAATCCTTTTCCTACATTTGTACTGCACCACCAAAATTCATTACAGCAATCCAAAAACTCTTTTTCTGTAGGATTTTTTATAACGTAATCTTTATCACTTGCTGGCGGAAATTCTCCAATACATTTGTCTTTATCCAGTAGTAATTTACTTAAACTATCCTGTCCAATAAATTTATTTATTAAATCAACTGGAACTAGCATTAAATCAATTCGATTCCCATCCATGAACTGCATTAAATACGGAAATTTCTCGTCTTTATCAGCTGGAAGTAACGACATTTCTTCCGGCATTTGCACAATCATTATTTCTCCAAATCTATTAATCCAACTATGATTACACGTAAAAGATTGTATATCTTTTACAACATAAATAATATCATAGTCTTGAAAACAATCTTTTTTCACATTTGGATTCACACGTGACCCATTCATGATGACAGCTCGAATTCTTTCATCCTCTTTTGCTGTATTTATAATTAAGTCTAACATTTCTTTTTCAGTTCTCATCTTCTTATAGCCTCCAAGTTTTTAATATATAATATAAAGCTATGTAAATTGGAGGTCCACGAGCTAAATTCGTTGTACAAGATACACGTTATAATTTTTGAAACTTCTTTTTCATCCCTTTTTCCTCCTTACATTACTCTGTTACGACTGCCATTACAAACCCATCGTACCCTTTACTTCCTACAGTTTGAAGCGCAGTAGCACTTACACGCGGCTCAGCAGCTATTAGCTCATAGAAATGGCGTATCCCTTGTACACGAGGATCGCTACTAGTATTATCAATAACTTCACCTTCACGTACTACGTTATCCCCAATAATTACAGTACCAGGGCGTGATAGTTTCAGTGCCCATTCAAAATAAGCAGGGTTATTTTGTTTATCCGCATCTATGAAAATAAAATCAAATGGTTCATACTTCTCATTTTCTATTTGTTTTAAAGAATCTAACGCTAATCCTAATCGTATTTCAATTTTATCATTCAAATTGGCACGCTCAATATTGCTCCGTGCAATTTCAGCATGCTTTTCACTTGCTTCTAATGTAACAATTCGCCCTCCAGATGGCAATGCTCTTGCAAGCCATATTGTACTATATCCGCCTAGAGTGCCAATCTCTAAAATGTTACGCGCTCCTTGAATTTGTACTAATAGTTGTAAAAACTTCCCTTGAGTTGGCGATACATCATGTGCCGGTAAATTAGCTGAAGCATTTGCTTGAAGAACTTCTTCTAATGTAGAGTCTTTCGGTATTAATACATCACTCATATATTGATCAACAGCCGTCCATTTCTCAATCGTACTCATGGAAATACCATCCCCTTCAAGTTTTTCATGCTTTTCTACCATTCACTTCACATTATACCGACAATTCTGCTTTACATACAAAAAAATAAAAAAGGGACACCCATTCCATTACAGAATAGATGTCCCTTCTTTGTTTATAAATTTACCCCTTACGGATTAGTAGACCAAAGTCCTGCTGATTTAATAAATGTACGTTTATTTAATTTCAGCTGCGCTACGATAAACTCTGCAATATCTTCCGCTTGCATTACTTTATCAGGGTTTCCATCAGTTAATCCTAAGTCTACAGCCATGTCAGTTGCTACTGTACTTGGTGTTAAAGCTGTTACACGGATATTATGTTTACGAACTTCCATCGCTAACGATTCTGTTAAACCAAGAACACCAAATTTAGAAGCACTATATGCACTTGTTACAGGTGCACCTTTTTGTCCTGCTGTAGATGAAATATTAATAATATCACCAGATTGTTGTTCAATCATACTTGGTAAAGCTGCACGAGTTGCATAGTATACACCCATTAAGTTTACTTGAATGATTTTTTCCCAATCAGCAACGTCTAATTCTAAAAACTTACCGAATTTAGAAATACCAGCGTTATTAATTAAAATATCGATAGATCCTAAACCATTTTTTAATGTTTCAATTGCAGTCGTTACTTCTTCATATGAAGATACGTCAGCAGTCGCAATAACAGCTTTTACACCTTCTGCTTCCACTTCTTTCGCTACAGCTTTTAAGTTTTCTTCTGAACGAGCTAAAAGACCTACATTTACGCCTTCTTTCGCTAACGCAATCGCTACAGCACGACCAATCCCTCTACCTGCTCCTGTAATTAAAGCATTTTTTCCTTGTAATAATTCTGCCAAGTATAACACTCCTTAATCATCTCAGTTGTTTATTATATTAAAAGTGTATCTATGTTTATGCAAAAAGGCAATGATGCACTTTTATGTGCGTAGGTTACTTATAGGTAACTATAGTAATGGTAAATGCATTTTTAAAGAAAAATAGTGTTAGAAGGCCTCCTTCTAACACTATTTTTCTTCATGATTTGGAATACGCACAATAAATTCTGTACCATTTCCTTCTACACTCTCAACTGTTATTTTTCCTTGATGAAGGTCGAGTACTTTTTTTACAATTGCTAGACCTAATCCACTTCCTCCATAAGCACGGTTTCGTGAAGAATCCGCTTTATAAAAACGTTCAAAAATATGTTGCTTCTGTTCTTCGGATATACCAATTCCCGTATCATGAATACTTACTTCCAGGAATTCCTTATGTTCTTTTAAATGAATTGTAATCGCGCCACCATTTGGTGTGAATTTAATACTGTTATGAATTAAATTAATCCATACTTGGCTCATACTTTCTTTGTCTGCAGTAACACACACTTTATCCATATCAAGATCTAGCTCAAGTCCTTTTTCATCCCAAAGAGGCTCACTATTTAACACAATTTGTTTCAACTGTTGATCTAATCGATAAGTAGCTCTTTCTGGTGAATACTCCTCTGACTCTAAAAGTGTTAGCTTCAATAAATTTTGACTCAATTTAGATAATCGCGTTGTTTCAGTTTCAATAATAGTAAGATAATGTTTTCTTTTTTCAACTGGTAGATTATCATCTTGTAGCGCTCGAGCAAATCCCTTAATAGATGTTAATGGCGACTGTATTTCATGAGAAACATTCGATACAAATTCTTGTCTCATTTTCTCCATTGCATTAAGTTCATCCGTCATATCGTTAATACTTTTTACAAGCACACCAATTTCGCCATCATACTTTTCTTCATTCCGTATTTTTACAGAGAAGTCCCCTTTTGCAATTTTTTGTATCGGTTCAATGATCGTCCAAATCATCGCCTCTCGCTTCGGTCTCATTAAAATTCCGATTAATGTCCAAATAAGAACGATAAAAACAAAGCCGACCATATCACTAATTAGAAAAGTAATAAAAGGCGATACGTTTATTTCAAAAGCTTTCATTACACTAGACGATACAAAAAAGGCTATTGACCAAATTATAGTAAGAAAAGTAAAGAGCGCTACTATCGCCCCCATTACTTTTAACATCTTCATCTTACTCATTCTTTCTCTTTTCCTCATTTACTTACCTCTAAGCGATACCCTAAGCCCCTTATCGTCCTTATACTAAACTTCGATAACTTTTCTTGAAATTTTTCACGCAACCGATTAATATGAACGTCTAGCGTGCGTTCATTCCCTTCAAAATCATATCCCCATACGTCTTCTATTAATTGCTCTCTTGAACAAGTTCTCCCCGCTTTAGATCCTAATGTAAAGAGCAACTCAAATTCTTTTAGCGGCAGCGTCACCGTTTGTTCTCCAACGTTAACTTCAAATGTTTTACGATTTAACAGTACATTCCCAACTTGAATAGATTGCGATACTGTAATTTGGTAACGTTTCAATAATGCCTTCACTCTCACAACTAATTCTAAAGGATCAAATGGTTTTACAAGATAATCATCTGTTCCGAGGTGAAATCCTTTTACTTTTTGAGATGTTTCACCTTTAGCAGTCAGCATAAGAATTGGGATATCATAGTATTTTCTTAATTCATAACATAAATCAAACCCATCCATATTTGGCATCATAATATCAATAATCGCCATTTCGACTCTCACTTCTTCTATTTTTCGAAGAGCATCTAATCCATCAACGGCCTCATATGTTTGAAAACCTTCTCGTTCCAAAAATATAGAAACAAGTTCTCTAATGTGCGGATCATCATCTACAATTAAAATTTTGGGTATCAAGGAATCATATCCTTTCTGCTTAACATACTTTTTAGCACTCTAAAATCAACAATCAGTGAAGTGCCCCTTCACTGATTGTTTTCATTCTATAATGCTCCTTCTTTAATTTTCAATTGTTGCATTGCAAATTCACGGTACATGTCATGTGTCCGTAATAACTCATCATGTGAGCCACTTCCTGTAAGATTCCCTTTTTCAATAAAGATAATTTTATCTGCATCTACAACAGTAGAAAGTCTATGCGCAATAACTAAAGTTGTTCTACCTTTCATTAAGTTATTTAACGCCTTCTGAACAACCGATTCCGATTTACTATCAAGACTTGACGTCGCTTCATCTAACATAAGGATTTGCGGGTTTCGTAGTAACGCTCGAGCAATCGCAATTCTTTGTCTTTGCCCTCCAGAAAGCTTCACACCACGCTCTCCAACTTCTGTTGCGTATCCACTTGGTAAATCATGAATAAACGCATCAACATACGCCATCGCTGCTACTTTTTCAATTTCTTCATCCGTCACTTCACCCTCAACACCGTAGCAAATATTATCACGAATCGTTCCATCAATTAACGGACTATCTTGTGAAACGTAACCAATTTGACGTCGCCATGATTGTAATGAATATGCTGTAATTGGTTCTTTCCCTAATTTTATGAAACCACTAGTTGGCTCATAAAAACGTTCTAACAGCGAGAATAAAGTTGTTTTTCCGCTACCACTTGGTCCTACAATCGCCGTTACTTTTCCAGATTCAATCGTGAAGTCGATATTTTTCAAGATTTTCTCTTCTTCGTTATACTCAAAATGTACATTTTCAATAACGATCGGCTGCTTCGCATTTGTAACATTCATACCTGTTTCATAATCTTCTACTTCATATTCTAAAATCGTATTAATTCTTTCGGTTGCACCAATTGCTTTTTGGAACTGAGTAAAGAACATTGATAACTGACTCATTGGCATAATAATTTGAACTAAATACAAAATAAATGCTACAAGTTCACCTGTTGTTAATGCACCACTAGAAACTCGCATTCCACCATACCCTACGATAATAACAAGCAATGCCATTAAAACAAACGACATAACAGGTGAAATTAATGCTTGCACTTTTCCTTCTTTCAAACCAAATTGCAATAATTTTTGGATACCTGTATTACCTGTTTCATATTCTTTTTTTTCCGTATTTGAAGATTTTACTAAACGAATTTCTGATAGTACTTGTGTTAATACACTAGTAAAAGAAGCCGTTTCATCTTGAAGTGCTTTTGAAATCTTATACATTTTCCGTCCAAGTGGAACTAAAATTAGTACCGATAATGGAATAACCGTTAAAAGTAAAATTGTCATTTTCCAGTCTAAAACAAATAATACAATTAATGACCCAATAATTGAGATACCGCCTGTTAATAAGTTTGACAAATGCTCAGAAATTAATGTTTTAACAACACCTGTATCATTTGTCATACGACTAATTGTATCTCCCGTTCTGTTTTGATCATAATAAGACACTGGTAAAATAAGTACCTTTTTCCACAATCGTTCTCTAAGTCCAGCTACAATTTTTTGTCCAATATAATTCAGTAAATAAATTGACAATCCTGCAGCAATTGTTTGAATAATAAAGAATGCAATTAATCCAACAATTTGTCCCGTACTAATTGAAGAAAGTGAAAAATTATCAACTAAACCTTTTGTCAGCATTGGAATAAACAAACTCGCTCCAGTAGAAAGTAAGCTCATTATTAATGCAAAAATAAGAATGCCTTTCGGTGGATTTGTATCTTGAATGAGACGTAAAAACTGCCTCCAATTCCCTTTTTTCTTTTCTGTATTCCTAACTTCCATTGTCGTTCATCTCCTCGTTATAAACAAAACTATTCTTTCTAAAACTAGAATACGCTATAAATGTAAACTGAATGTAAACACACTTTTTTCTAATTTTACAAAATATACATATAAACTCATCTTTACAACAAGTATAAATATCTGATATTATTACCTGGTACTTATTATTATTCTATGTAAATTATAGACTACGCATAGAAAATATATAACTAATTTTATCAATTAGCTAATTTAAAACACTATATAAATCTCCAGCATTGAAAGGAGTATCCTTTTTGCAAACAAATACACATTCCGAAAAGGAAACAATCATTTTTATTCATGGATTAGTTGGAAATCGCCGCGCCTTCAAAAAAGAGCATAAACGATTTTCTGCCTCCTACAACATTATAACTTATGATTTATTAGGTCACGGCGACGATAAAGGAGAAGCTATCGACTTTTCAATACAGCGCCTCGTAGATCAATTATTGAACTTGTATGAAAAAGAGGGAATTAAAAAGGCTCATATTTGCGCTCTAAGCTATGGCTGTTATATCTCTACGACATTTGCACAAATGCATCCAGAAAAAGTATTGAGTATTTGTCATATTGGTGGACATTATAATAACCCTTCCCGTTTGTATAATGTTTTTCAGAATTTTTGGGAAAAACGTGGTGATGAATATTCATCTTGGCTTTCTCAGTATGCTAGTACTATTTTTCCAAGTGGAATACTAAGGGCAAATCCGTTCGCTGTTATTTCACGAAATATTTATTACCGTTTCGGATTACAATTACACTCGTCCATTATTGCTGAGTCATTACGACACCGCTTAGAATTCGACTTAAAATCTAAATTAAAAGCACTTCCCCATCCTATATTATGGGTGATGGGAGAACATGATCATCTCTATAAATCTTGTCTCTTTGATTTGAAGTCCATTCTTCCGAACGTTTTATATAAAGAAATTCCATTAGCAGGTCATGCAGCAAACTTATTCCGTCCAAACTATTTTCATGATTTATATGCTAAGTTTTTGCATGGAAAATTGACATAAAGTGAAACTTTAATCAGCGGGGATTTGTCCATCCCCGCTGATTATTATCCCGCAAATAGCAGGATAAATACTACTATACTGTTAGTTTATCCAACTATGAAAAAGGCTTCCCAAGTTTCCCTGGAAAGCCTTTTCTCTATACGAAAAGTATATATAATACTTTTTCTTAGTATGCTTTTGTGTAACCTAACATGTGCTTGCTCCAGTAAGAGTTGCTTACAGAACTAATTCTCACACCAGTTGAAGTCGTTTCTGCACTAATGAACTGTCCGTTTCCTAAGTAAACACCCATGTGAGAAGGACCTGATTTATAAGTATTTTGGAAGTATACTAAATCACCTGGTTGTGGATTACTAGTTTTTGTTTTAGAGCTCCAGTATCCAGCAACTGTTTGACGTTCGCCTTTATGACCAGTTTGATTTAATACGTAGTGAATGAATCCACTGCAGTCAAAACCAGCAGGTGTTGTACCAGAAGGTCTGTATGGTGAACCATTTAAAGATCTAGCGAATCCAGCGATTGAAGATGTATCTCCACCTGTTGGTGCTGTTGGTTTTTGTACTTGGTTCGTACCTTGGTTACCACCAGTAACTACATTGTTCACTCCGCCTTTTACAAACTTAACAAAGTCTGCACTTACGTAACCAGTGCGGCCATTATGGTTAATTTTATACCAACCATTTTCAGCGCCAGTAACGTTTAATACTGTACCATTTGTTACCCCACCAATTACAGGGTTATATGTAGCTGGACCTGTACGTACTTTTAAAGCACCTGTGTTAACAACATAAGATCCACCAGTTTGAACTGTAGTAGTATTGTTGTTGTTGTTTGTAGTTGGTTGCTGAGTTTCGTTAGATACAGCTGAACCACCTTTTGTTACGAAGTCTTTACTTACGTATCCAGTTCCACCATTGAAGTTAATTTTAAACCAATCTTGAACTTCACCTACAACTTGAACTGTTTTTCCTTTATTTACAGAACCTAAAACAGTATGAGATGCACTTGGGCCTGTACGTACGTTTAATGAAGAAACGTTTACTGTGTAAGTACCTGTTCCCTGCTGAACAGTAGTAGTAGTTCCTTTATTGCCACCAGTTGTTACGAAGTCCCCACTTACATAACCTGTTTGACCATTTACACTAACTTTGAACCAACCGTTTTCTTGTCCAATTACTTGAAGTACTTGACCTGATTTCACTTTAGAAATAACGTTATGTCCTGTACCAGCACCTGAACGTACATTTAATACATCAGCTGTTACTGTGTATTTTAATTCAGAAGTTGTTTCTACCGTTTTTGTTTCAGTTACAGTCGTTTGAGTTTGAGTTTGTCCATTAATTTCTTTTAGCGCATCATTTGAAACTTGTGCATGAGCAGAATCCATTCCAGGAACTGCTACACCTACTACAGATGCTGCTGCTAAACCTGCGATTACTTTTTTCATAAGTTGTCTTTACTTCCTTTCCCTACTATCCTCTTGAGAAAACTATAAACTTAGTACTTTACAATATTATCAAAGTAAAATATTCATCCAGTTCCATTTTTTAGCAAGAGTTTTATTTTTCACACATCGTTTATTTTAAACGATTGAAGTGAATTTAGTGTGAACTTCATGTGAACTTTATCATTGAACAGTGTGTTTTTGCAATGCTTTTTTCAAATTCCTTATGTATTTCATTGAAAATTCGACATTCCATTCATTATCTTAATATATATTTTTCTTTTGCTATCCACTTTAAAAAACTCTATTAATCTAATACAATGCAAAGAATGTATTTTCTAGTAAAGTCCCTTCCATGAAGCATACTCTTATCATGACAAAAAATGCTTTTTTTATCAATAGTATAATATTTTTAGAAAACTATTTTTGATATTATCCATCGTTTTTAAAAGATTTGACGATTTGTAAGATTTAACTCCAAAAATTCTGTTCTAATTTGACGAAAATACACATTCCACTATCTATTTTTCACTATCCATGGAATTTTCAGGATATTTATATTATCATATATAAAGTAGGATTTTAATCCATACAAATTTTATTCACCCCACACTGAAACCAATTGAACTTTTACAGGTCGGTATTCTATACGTATCATTGAATTTTGATATGGAAGCCTTACTGCCCGCAAATAGTGAGATAAAAAAAGGAGATATATTTATGAAAAACATAATAGATGATCCTATAAATAAAAATATAGAACTGTACTATGCTTTTTTTCAATTCGTTTCAATTATAACATTACAAAAAGTATCAACTATTGAAACACGTAAAAACAAATTAAAAAATCAGATGAAAAATTCCTACAAAAAAATCCTTACTACTTATAAAAGGTGAACAGATTATATCTCTGTTCACCTTTTATTTTTTATTTTATTTGTAAATTTTCACACGAGTTTCTAATGGCTGATATTCTTTATCTCCTGCCGAAACTACCGGTTTACCAAATGGCATTTGCGCAGTTAACTTCCAGTTTTCAGGTACATCCCATTCTTTTTTTACTTCCTCATCAATCAACGGATTATAATGCTGTAGTGTAGCACCAAAACCTTCAATCTCTAATGCTGTCCAAATCGCAAATTGCAACATTCCAGAAGATTGCTGAGACCATGTAGGAAAATTATCTTTATATAGTGCAAAGTTCTCTTGCAAACTTTCTACTACTTTACTATCTTCGAAATACAAAACTGTTCCATAGCCACTTTTAAATGCATTCATTTTCTCTTCAGTAGGTGCAAAATTATTTTCAGGCACAATTTTTCGTAACGTTTCTTTCGTAACATTCCATAATTTGTCGTGTTGTTCACCTAGTAATACAACAACTCTTGCACTTTGAGAATTAAAAGCCGAAGGTGTATGTTTCACAGCATGATAAATCACTTCTTGAATTCTTTCATCAGAAACTACTTGCTCTTTACTAATCGCGTAAATAGATCTTCTGTCTTCAATTGCTGAGTAAAAATCTTTTGCCATTACAATTCCCTCCAATTTTCATTTGAGGCAGTATCATATGTACGAAGCATATAATGCCTCTCGAACTTATTATTAATAAGTTCTTAACTTAATAATATCAACAAACAAAAACAAACTCAAATGATATCACTTGAGTTTTCACTTCCTATACGTCAAAGAATAAAAAAACAGTTTATTGTCACCAAAATCAAGGTTCAATAAACTGTCTGTCTTATTTTTATAACAATCTAAATTACTTCTTTCTTCACCTAATTAAGCAATTGAAATGCATAGGACATTAATTTATTTGTTTCTGTAAAACGTTTTGTTTTACTTTTTGTCCCCATAACAACTGTAATAACACGATTATCGCCTTGTTTTGCAGTACCTGTAAAACAATACCCTGCGCTATCTGTAAACCCTGTTTTTAAACCGTCTATTCCTTCTATATATAAAGCTTTATTATTTTTGTTTAACATCTCATTTGTGTTTGTAACATTAATATTATTAAATGCTAACTGACTTTGACGTAAGTGAGTCACTTCTAATATCTCTGGGTAATCTTTTATAAGATGGTACGCTAATTTCGATACGTCAGCTGCTGTCATTTTCGTTTCACTTCCGTCGGGCTCCTGCAATCCGGAAGCATTCGCGAATTTAGCTTTATCTGACATTTCTAACTGCTTTGCTTTTTCATTCATAAGTTGAACAAAGTTTTTTTCTGTCTTAGCTACATGTTCCGCTAAAGCGACAGCCGAATTATTAGCCGATTCAATCATTAACGCATGATATAAGTCCTTAACAGTTAATGTATCATTTGCTTGCATCGGGATTTTTGCACCCTCTGTTTGTGCCGACTTTGCACTTATTTTCACTGGATCTTCCCAGTGGACTTTCCCATTATGTATACTCTCTAAAACGAGATATGCTGTCATCATTTTTGACATACTAGCAGGGGCAACAGCTTCATTTTCATTGTTTTGATAAATAACTTCTCCATTACTCGCATCGATAATAATAGCTGCTTTTGCATCAATTTCTGGTGGTATATATTTTGGTGGAACTACTTTTTCAGATAGCCCTGTTTTAGGTAGCTCTGCCACTTGTAAAGGCTGAGTATCTACATTTGTTTCACTCTTTTGAACTCCTTGGAAAAAGAACCAACATATACCCAGAATTACTACTAACAGGATTGTTAATCTTCCCCATTTTAACCGCTTCATTCTAAAACTCCTTTAACAAACCTTTTATACACTCATGTTTAACCATAACAACAATTACTTTATATCGTCAAGGTAAAAAGCATATTTATTCATCTATAACAATTATAATTTCAACCTCGTTCTCTTTTTCATATGTGTTACACTAAAAACAACGAAATATAAGAATATTCAATTACATTTAAACACAAAAACACTATACAATAGAAAGGATTTATACAAATGATACTTCCAAAAGCATTAAAATATGGCGATACCATTGGCATCTACTCTCCCTCTTCACCAGTAACCTATACTTCTCCAAAGAGATTTGAGCGCGCAAAATTATACTTACAAAAGAAAGGATTTCATATATTAGAAGGTTCACTAACAGGTCAATATGATTATTATCGTTCCGGGAGCATTAAAGAGCGTGCTGAGGAATTAAATGACTTGATTAGAAACCCTAACGTCTCTTGTATCATGTCGACAATTGGGGGACTGAATTCAAATTCATTATTACCTTATATTGATTATAAGACTTTTCAAAAGAATCCTAAAATAATGATTGGCTATTCAGACACAACAGCATTATTACTAGGTATTTATGCAAAAACAGGAATTCCTACATTTTATGGTCCAGCACTTGTTCCTTCTTTTGGTGAATTTGAGCCTTTCGTAGATTGCACGTACAAATATTTTGCGGATACTTTATTAACTGATCAACACCTTCCTTACAACATAAACCAGCCGTTATTTTGGTCAGATGAATTTATTAATTGGGAAGAAAAAACGAAAGAAAAAGATCTTCGACCGAACAATTGGATTTCAGTAATGGGCGGAAAAACTACTGGACGTATTATTGGTGGGAATTTAAACACTATACAAGGTATTTGGGGTAGCCCCTATATGCCACTTATTCAAGATGGTGACATTCTCTTTATTGAAGATAGCTCAAAAGATGCAGCTACTATCGAAAGAAGTTTTTCATCACTTAAAATTAACGGCGTTTTTGATAAAGTTTCAGGTATCATCCTTGGAAAACATGAGCAATTTGATGATTGTGGTACAAATAGAAAACCTTACGAAATATTATTAGAAGTATTACAAAATCAAAAACTTCCTTTTCTAGCCGATTTTGACTGTTGTCATACTCATCCAATGATTACTTTACCAATAGGTATTCAAGTAGAGATGGATGCAACAAATAAAACGATACAAATTATAGAACAGTGGAAAATCTAACTCTACTAGCTCTATTATTTTCAGCTCTAAAGCTACGCATTGCCTTCTATTGTTTTACATTAGAAGACATGATACTATATATTTTGGAATGTGAAGAAATAAACAAAAATCATTTCAATATGCCTTTTATATATAATAAGAAGCTATTGATTATATACATCGAGTTTACATACGTGTATATAAAGTAAAAGAGAGTGAATATATGAAACCAACTATTAAAAACTATGTATTTTTACATGTGGCCTTCTTGATATATTCTATCATTATGGTTTACATGAAATGGGCATCTCAATTCCCTATTGCATCAATTTCATTTTTTATTGCTTACTTCGGACTTGTTGTACTTTTATTCGGATATGCAATTCTATGGCAACAAGTCATTAAGAACTTTGAAATTTCTAGAGCATATTCACACCGTGGGATTATCATACTATGGTCAATGCTTTGGTCAGTATTCCTGTTTGGAGATACGATACAGTGGAATCACATACTTGGCGCAGCTATTATTATCGTCGGAATTGTGGTGGTGACAAAAGATGAATAGTTATATGTTATTATTGATATTTGGGATAATTTTAGCCAATTACTCACAAATATTATTAAAAAAGGCTACTTTACAACAATACGATTCTAGAATAAAAGAATATGTGAATCCTTATGTTATCATCGGCTATTTTTTATTTGTAATTAATGCCGGATTAAATGTGATCGCCTTAAAGGGCTTGGCGTTAAAGCAAGCATCCGCATTAGAATCATTAAGTTATATCATCATTTTAATTTTCAGTTGGTACTTCCTAGGGGAGAAAATCACGAAACGAAAAATCATTGGCAACATTATTATTGTCATTGGTGTAATCATCTATTGTATACAATAACAAAAAGATCCGTTTATGATAAACGGATCTTTTTGTTATTGCCCTAAATTTTGAACCTTATCTTTCAAATCAC
This sequence comes from Bacillus sp. FSL P2-0099, assembly GCF_038007445.1. NCBI lineage: Bacteria > Bacillati > Bacillota > Bacilli > Caryophanales > Bacillaceae > Bacillus > Bacillus sp. FSL P2-0099. The sequence continues at coordinate 1,908,858 of NZ_JBBOXE010000001.1, read as the reverse complement.
GAACTTGTTCTATCGTCTGCATAAGCTCAGAGTTTTTAAACTGCTCTACATTCATTTTTCCTTCCTCTATCTTTGTTATAGATGTATCAATTAATGTATTTAACTTTTCATTATAACCGACGATTTGCTGGTGAAGATCCTTCGCTACATCTGGTGGTGTTAATTCATTAAAAGCTGGTATATCTTGTTTAATTTCAGTAAGTTTCGTTTCTAGTTCTTTCCGGGCTTCCCCATCCTTAACAGCCTTTTCAGCTAATGCTGGCGCTTCATTTGCAAATACACTTATTTCATTTACATAGTCTGTCGCTTTTTGAGCGTAATCTATGGAGTTCTTCCCTTCCTCTACTAGCGAACATCCCATCAAACCAATTGAAACTACAATTGAAAGTAACATTGTTTTTGTAAACTTCATTTTTACCTCCTAAATAATTGCCATACTTTTATTCATTTATAAACACTTTATTTTCTTCTTATACACTTTATCACATCATATCTTATTTTTTTAATCTTCCTCTTATACATTCTAGAAAAATCATTATTATCCTGTTCAACATGTACCTCGAAACTATCTTCATTTAAATATAAAAACAGACATACTTATTTTAAGTACGTCTGTTTTCCAGATACTTATAACTCTCACTAATTAAAGTTTCTCTTTATCCTCTCACATGCCCTATTACTGTTATAATATCTATGTCTATATGTACACTAATAATATCTTCTATAATGTCCGTATATCCTTGACCTAAAGGTGTTCCGTAATGTAATAAAATTTCTTTTTTTTCATAAACTGACTTCGGTACTGTAAAAATAAATTTCCTCATATTCCGCTCATCAGCAGGCTCCAAAATTAAAACAATGCCATCCTCTTCAAACATATAATCACGCCTTCCAACAATCCATTCACTATGGCTCAAGTATTGCCTTGAAAGGATAGGTTTTAAACACCCTTTCTAACAATATATAACCATTTCATGATCAAATAGCTTATACGGCTTATATGATTTCACCACAAATACAAAAAAACACGAACCTTGAACTACCAAGAATTTGTGTTTTTTTGCATCTCATTCTTATATACCTTTATCAAGCTCATATAACCTACGATATTTCTCATTTTCTTTCAGTAGCTGTTCGTGACTACCTTGCATAGCGATTTGGCCACTATCAAGGAAAATAATTTCATCTACATGTTCAATTCCTACAAGATGATGTGTAATCCAAATAACAGTCTTTTCTTCTGTTGCAGAAAACATTGTTTCTATTAAGGCTAATTCCGTTTTAGGGTCTAAACCGATAGTTGGTTCATCAAGCACAATAATCGATGCTTCTTGCATAAGAGTTCTTGCAAATGCTACCCTTTGCCTTTCTCCGCCAGAAAACCTCTTTCCCATTTCATGCATTTTTGTTTGTAATCCATCAGGAAGAGAAGCAATGTGCGGTGCTAGCTGTGCTTTCTCTAAAGCTCTCCATATCTCTTCATCATTAGCCTCTGGTTTACCGATCCGCACATTATTTCCAATTGTCGTATCGAATAAATGTGGTTTTTGGTTTAATACAGAAATATATTTTGACAAAAAACCCGTACGAGCTTGTTCACCATTCAATATAACTTGCCCACTCACCGGACGTAGCGCCCCAGTTAACAGTTTTAGTAAAGTAGATTTTCCTGTTCCACTTCTACCTAAAATAGCAATTTTCTTTCCTGCCTTTATTTGCAATGATACATCTTTTAATACAGGTTCATTACTATCCGGATAATTATACGACACATTACTCAGTTCAATATCTATATGTTTTTGTGCAACGTAATCTTTATCTCCAGGTAACTCATTTCCATCTTGCAAAATGCTATCACTTTCTACGCTTTTAAGCCTATGAGCAGATTCTACATAAGATGGAATCCGATCAATAGCATCTGATATAGGGATAAGCGCATTTGTCACAGATAATGTCATTAATACGAACGCTGCAATAACTGTAGGTGCAATCTGTTCACTTGCTGCTTGATTTCCAGTCCACATAATCATTGAAATAACTACAATGCCGACTATTAAATGAATGATACTGTCTCGAATATGGTACCAGCGTTTCACTCTCTTTTCTGTCTTTAACAGCTGGACATTTTGCTCTACATACTCATTAATAAATTCATCTTTTCTACCACTCGCCTGCCAATCAGATAACCCAAATACAGCATCTGTCAATTGTTGATACAAACGATTTCTTCCTCGCTTCAAAGCAACATGATGTCGTTTCATCAAAAGTATTGATACGAATGGGAGAAGAAAAACAATAACAGCTAACATACAAGCTGCGATAAGTGCAAATACTAAGTCAAATGCACCGATAACAATTACGAAAATGCTATATACAACTAACGCTAATATACTAGGGAATATTGTACGTAAATATAGATTCTGTAAATGTTCTATATCATCAGACAATACACCTAGTACATCACCAGTTTGAAATCGAGAGCGTAAAAATAACGCCTGTGGTTCTACAATTCTATATAGTTTTGTTCTCATTTTTTCTAAAATTCGTAGAACGACGTCATGCCCTACTAAACGCTCTAAATAATGAAAGACAGCTTGCCCTATACTAAACGCACGCGTTGCAACTATAGGAACATATACAGCCATTACATTTTCTGGTCTGAGAGCAGATTTAGAAATTAAATAACCTGAAATGAAAAGTAGCATCGCACCTGAACTAACTCCAAGAAGCCCGAGGAAAATAGTCAACGTCATTCTACCTTTATTTTGCTGTATATAAGGTTTAATCCAATTACTCATCGCTCTCCCCTCTCTTCCCTATGAAAATGTAATGTCTCATTCTTTAAAAGTTCTTCATATGTTCCACTTTCTTTAATTTCCCCTTTATTTAAAATAAGAATATGATCCATTTGCTTCATCCAATGCAGACGATGCGTTGCAAGAAATACTAACTTACCTTCAAACAGACGTAACATTGATTGCTTTATTTCAAATTCAGTTTCAATATCAAGATGTGCTGTAGGTTCATCTAATAAAATGATTGGCTTTTTACTTAAAAGTGCACGTGCCATAGCGACACGTTGTTCTTGTCCGCCACTAAGCATACGTCCACCTTCTCCAATTCTTTCGTACATCCCATGTGGTAATGATGCAACGAGCGAACGAAGACCAACTTCATTAATAACTCTCTCAACTTCTTCATCAATTGTATTCGTTTCATAGAAACAAATATTATCTTTTAATGAAAGCGGAAAAATATAAGGTTGCTGCGGAATATAAGCAATATTTTTTTGCCAATCTTCTCGAGTAGATTCACCAATTTCCACACCATTTACTAACATCTTCCCACCGGAAGGCGGTAGAAATCCTGCTAACACATCGATTAGCGTTGATTTCCCTGCCCCACTTTCACCAATAATGCCTATAGCACCGTTACCTTGCCAAGTAAAATCAATTCCCTCTAATATAGCCTTTTCAGATTCATCATTATTTACTTTTGCATCTTGTAATTTCAAACTACTAGAAGAATTCCATACTATATCTACATTTGAATCTTTCTTTTCTATTTCTTTTTGTTTCTGTAAAATTTCTTCTATTTGCTCCATTGCAAGTTGTCCATCTAATGTAGCATGATAATTCGCTCCAACTTGCTTAATCGGCAGAAAATATTCCGGCGCTAAAATTAAAATCGTAAGAGCTGGTAACAGTATAATTGTCCCATCTATTAACCGTATCCCTAATCCAACTGCTACAAATGCAATTGATAAACTCGTAAAGAAATCTAATGCAAAAGAAGAAAGAAAAGCAACTCGCAAAGTACGCATCGTTGCTTTTCTATATCGTTTACTTACTTTTTCAATCTTTCCTTCGTGCTGTTTACTTTTCCCTAAATACTTTAATGTTTCTAATCCTTTTAACGTATCTACAAAATGATTAGAAAGTACACGATATGTCTCATATTGGCTATCCGCCATTTTCTGCGCTGCTAATCCTAGAAGAATCATAAATATGATCACAATTGGAATCGTCACAACTAAAATAATTCCAGACTTAATGTCCAGTGTTAAAACATATAGAACAATTAGCCCCGGTACGATACTACTTCTAATCATTTTAGGAATTGTTAATTCAATATATGTTTTAAATTTCTCAATACCTTCTATCGATAAAGTAACCAGATGACCAGTCCCATTTGTTTGGACAAATCTCGGCCCTAACGTAAAATATGCTTCTATTAACTGTTTACGTAATGCAAATCCTGTTTTTTCAGCGAAACGCTCAACCAATATTTGCGATGTTCGCACTAACATTTGGCGTGCTGCAAACGTGATCCCAAAATAAACAGTTTCATTTAGCACAGCTTGCACTGTTTCTCCATGAAATAAAAATGTGATTGCTCGTGCTAAAAATACTGTCTGCGCAATGATACTACACGCCTCTAAAATGCTAATAAGACTTAAAGTTACATATAAAACTCGGCTACCAGGATACGACGGAAGTCCTCTTTTTCTTTTCATTAGTACTCCAAATCTTTGTCTGACTTAACAGGTTGTCTAAATACATAGAAACTCCATATTTGACTACCGATAACAAACGGTAAAATAGCAAGAGAAAAATAGCTCATCAGTTTTAATGCATAAGGTCCTGATGCCGCATTATAAATTGTCAAATCATTTACCGCTCCTAATGAGCTAATCATGACACGCGGGAACATACCGATGAACACACTTGCACTTAACAAAATGATTGTTAAACTCGTCATAAAGAAAGCCCAACCATCTCTTCTTCTTTTATTTAATAAAGTAGAAACAAATAGCGCTACAAAAGCTCCAATTGGAACCATTAGCCACTCTGAACCTTGTGCGGTGAAAATATCTGTTTTCCATAACCCTACAGCTGCAAAAACAAGAAGTGTTATTAATGCAAAAGGTGCAATCTTTGTCGCGGCAATACGTGCGCGTTCTCGTAATTTTCCTGTTGTACGTATAGTAAGGAATTGCAAACCATGAACAATACATAGAAGAAGAAACATAACTCCCCCAAGTAACGCAAATGGGTGAAGTAATTTCATAAATCCGCCTACCATATTTTTACTTCCATCAATTGGTACACCTGTCATAAAGTTTGCGATTGCAACTCCCCAAAGTATAGGAGGTAGCAAACTTCCAATAAACATGCCCCAATCCCAGAAACTCTTCCATTTATGATTTTCTATTTTCGCACGGAATTTAAAGGAAACACCTCTTATAATTAATGCAAGAAGCATAAACACAAATGGAATATAAAACCCACTAAATAAAGTTGCATACCAGTGCGGGAATGCCGCAAACATAGCGCCACCAGCACAAACAAGCCATACTTCATTTGCGTGCCAAAACGGCCCAATTGTATTTAAATATATACGTTTTTCCAAATCGTTTTTCCCTAAAAACCTTGAAACAATTCCTACACCAAAATCGAAACCTTCAAGTACAAAGAAGCCAACGAATAAGGTTGAGATAATTAGAAACCACAACTCATTAAGAGATAACATACTCTTCCTCCTTATCAAATGGATCATGGCTTTGATAATCCTTTTTCGTTTTCTTATTCGCATGTCCTTTAATGATACGAACGAATAAGTAAACAGTAATTCCTCCAACAATTAAATATAGTGATGTGAATGAAACAAGAGAGAATAATACTTCTCCAAATGAAACGTTTGGAGATACAGCATCTTCTGTTTTCATAACACCGAAGACAACCCAAGGCTGACGTCCCATTTCAGTCATGATCCATCCTACTGTATTACCGATAAACGGTAGTGCAATTGCATATACCATTATTTTTAAATACCAAGGGTTTTCAGTTAAGCGATCTTTTCTTGATAAGAACCAGCCGTACATTCCTAAAAGAAGCATGAATGTTCCACTCATTACCATCGCTCTAAAACTCCAGAACATAGTATGTACTGGCGGAATATAATCTCCAGGTCCATATTTTTCTTCATATTGTTTTTGAATTTGGTTCATCCCTTCAACTTGACCGCTAAATTTATCGTATGACAATAGACTTAGCATATAAGGGATTTGAATTTCAAACGAATTTTCTTTCTTCTCTGTATCAATTTTTGCAAATACTGTAAATGGCGCTGGATCCTCACTCGTATTCCATAATGCTTCAGCTGCTGCCATTTTCATCGGATGTGTTTTAATTAAATTTTGTGCTTGTGCATGACCGAAAAATAATACCAATGCAGTTGTAATTGTTCCAACAACGATAGAAACTCGAAACGATTTTTTAAACACCGCAGTTTCTTGACCTTTTGATATTTTCCATGCACTTACACCTGCAATAAAGAATGCACCAGTTGCAATTGCCGCTGTAATTGTATGCGGGAATTGCACCCATAATTGTGGATTTTGAATAATCGCCCAAAAATCATTCATTTGCGCACGTCCATCTGCTGCCATTTCATATCCTACTGGGGCATGCATAAATGCACTTGCAGTTAAAATCCAAAATGCTGATAACATTGTTCCTATTGAGAGGAGCCAAATACATAAAAGGTGAACTCGCTTCGGAAGTTTATCCTCACCGAATACCCATAAACCTAGGAATGTAGACTCAATGAAAAATGCTAATAAACCTTCAATTGCAAGTGATGGTCCGAAAACATCACCAACAAAACGTGAATACGTTGACCAGTTCATACCAAACTGAAATTCTTGTAAAATACCTGTTACTACACCTACTGCGAAGTTAACAAGGAATATTTGTGTCCAAAACTTTGTCATCTTCTTATAAATTTCTTGTCCCTTTACCACATACAACGTTTGCATTAACGCAATGATAAAAGCTAAACCTATAGACAGCGGAACGAAAAAGTAATGAAAAATCGTTGTTGATGCAAATTGTATTCGTGCCAATTCGAGCGTTTCCATGCTAAAGTCACTTCCTTCATATTTTTTTATATCGTAATATCGATTGAATTGTATGAATTCACTTCATAACGAACAATTCAATCATGTGGAAATACAAAAAGATAAATTCGTTTATGTACTTTCTGAAAATATAGATTGTCAGTTTTTTAGATAATTACAAAAGAACTTTCTTCATACGATTTACCTTTTCACTATTTCAGTAGTGTTTTATTCGTTAATCGAATTGTATAATATACTTACATAATAAATTCAGGTGATTTTTGACGTATTATTGACAGGATTTTGTCTGAAATATGTCTTTTGTAATTTTTTTGAATTTGATTTCTCACATTTTAAAAACGTACTTTTCAAACACACAACACACTCTTATATCAATTGTTATTATGTTTTTCTCTTCATACGCTTGACTTTCCCCTTGAAAAATGTCCTCGAATCAAACCTAGAAATATGCTAGTTTTTTGTCAAGAGAAAAATGTATTTCCAAAATTCAAATCAACAATATTGTTATTCACAAATAGAAAAAAACTCCCCTTTCTCTAGACATAAAATTCGTTTTTTTGTCATTTTTCAAACAGACTAAATAAAAAAGTACCGAGAATAAATTATATTCCCGGTACTTTAATCATTATTTCGTTGTATATTTTCTAACAGCCGGCATAATTTCGGTAGCAATTAATTCAATGTTTTTCTCAATCTTATCAAATGGTACACCGCCAAAATCAATCTGTGCCATAAAACGTTGCTGTCCAAATAATTCATATTGATAAAGCATTTTTTCAATAATTTGTTGCGGGCTACCAATCATTAACGCATCACGGTGATCTACTGCGTTAGTAAATTGTTGTTTTGGATACCCACCACCGCGTAGCGCAAGCATACCAGCATTAATATGAGGATAATATTCACTAAGTGCATCTTGTGAATTTTCTGCTGTATAAAATAAACTTGTTGTCGCAATTGGTAATGTTGCTGGATCAAAACCACTTTGCTCAGCTGCTTCACGATATGCATCAACCGAAACTTTAAAATTAACAGCTGGGCCACCAAGTGTCGTAAGCATCATTGGTACACCTGCGCGTCCTGCCTTAATTGCACTAGCAGGCGGTCCTCCAACAGCACGCCAAATTGGCATATTGTTATTTTTAGCTCTCGGTATAATTGCCGCATGTTCAAGTGGTGTTCTAAACTGCCCTTTCCATGTTACACTTTCTTCTTTATTTATTTTTAATAAAAGATCCATCTTCTCTTCAAATAGTTCTTCATAATAATTTACATCGTAACCAAGTAAACTATATCCCCCAATACGAGAGCCGCGACCAGCAACGATTTCAGCACGACCATTAGAAATTAAATCAATTGTGGCAAAATCCTCATATACACGAACCGGATCTGACGTGCTTAATACTGTTGCAGAACTCGCGATTTTAATGTTTTTCGTAGCTTGTGCAATAGCTCCTAAAATAACTGTATGAGCTTGCGTTGTAAAATGCGCTTGATGACTTTCACCGACAGCAAACACATCAATTCCAGCTTCATCTGCTAACTTAGCTGTTTCAATTAGTTCATGAATTCTTTTTTCTGCACTTATTTTCGAACCATTATGCGGATTTAAAATATGATCTCCAATTGAATATAATCCAAATTCAATTCCCTTACTTGTATCAATACGGTATTTTTCCATAGTTGCTCTCTCCCTTTTAATAAAGCGGTATTAATTTCTCTTCAATCTCTTTTCTTCTCTCTTCTAAAAATGGTGGTAAATCCAGCTCTTTTCCTAATTCTTCAACTGTTGAATCTACTGTAAATCCTGGTCCATCCGTCGCAATCTCAAATAAAATGCCATTTGACTCACGGAAATATAAACTTTTAAAATAAAAGCGATCGATAATCCCTGTTGATTGGAACCCTTTATCTTTCACCGCTTCATTCCAATAACTCAGTTCTTCATCATTTTTCACACGAATAGCTAAATGATGAATACTTCCTTTTCCTGGTCTTTCACTCTCTCCATCTTGCTGTTTCACCAAAATTTCTCCAAAAGATTGACCATCGATAGATTGATAAATACCCTCATCGTCTGAACGAGATACTTCTTTATAACTAAACAAACCTGTTAATGTTTTTGATAATTTATTTAAACTGCGCACTGTCATTTCAACTGTTCCCATGCCTAAAATACGATGATTCTGCTCTACAGAAGATTCATCCCATGCAGTCCAATATTCAGGCACCTCTTCATCTTTATTATTTAACAGCACTAACCGTAGACCATCTGGATCTTCAAAGTGCAGTGCGTCTCTTCCAGCGTAAGTTGTAATTTCCCCATGCGCTACCTGGAGTGACTCAAAACGTCTCTTCCAAAATGTAAGACTTTCTATTGAAGGTACGAGCAAGCCTATTTGTGTTATTGCATTTGTACCACGGATTGTTCTACCTACATTCGGCATTTCAAAAAATGATAATTCAGTTCCGGCACTCCCTGTCAAATCACCATAAAACAAATGATACATAAATGGATTATCTTGATTGACTGTCTTTTTCACCCGGCGTAATCCTAAGACATCTCGATAAAAATTATTATTTGTTTTCGCATTTTTAGTCACCATAGAAATGTGGTGATGTCCTGGAATTGTATACATAAAACTTCCTCCTCTTTATCACTTGATTAGTCAATTGATTAAGTAAAAAAAATTACTCATTCGGTAATTCTTTTTTTTCACTATGCTTATGAACTTTTGACATCAACTCGTATAGTATTTTCTGCTCTTCTTCATTTAATACATCATCAAAAAATGATGATTGAAATGCAAGTTGCTCTGGCAATGCTCTTTCTAAAGCCGCTTCCCCTTGCTCTGTAAGACTAATTGTTTTCGTTTTCCAATCTTGTTTTCGTATAATATATCCTTCTTTTTCAAGACGTGTTAACATTCGAGAAATACCGCCTTGTGTAACGGTAACCTTTTCTGCTAACTCCATTTGTGTTAATGGCTGATAAGTCCGTATTTGCAAAAGCACATCAAATTGGGCTGTTGTTAAATCAAAACGTTTTAAAAACTCATTTGACATTTGATTACTTTGGTTCGTAAATCGTATTAAACGTAGCCATATTAACGATCCTATCGTATTTTCACGCATGTTTTATCACTTCCTAGCGTTGATCTTACTATCACTTTACCACTCAAGTGATAGTAATGCAAGTAGAAATATGTTAAAAATACCTCCCAAAATCATTATTCTTAACTTTCCATTTCATTCATTGCTATATTTAAAGCTGACACAGCTTTTGGCCAACCAACATAAAAAGCCATATGTGTTATTAATGCAATTAATTCATTCTCCATTATCCCATTTTGTTTAGCTAGCTTCAGATGAAATGATAATTGTTCTGTATTACCAAGACTGATTAGTGCCGACAATGTACATAAGCTTCTTTCTCTTAATGTTAAAGTGGCATCCCGCCACACTTCCTCAAATAATATCTCTTCACTATAATGAGAAAATACAGGTGCTATTTCTCTCATTTTCTTTGGAATATAAAATTCAATTGGTTCATTCATCATTTTGCTCCCTTCATTTTTACCAATTGTGCCATCCCTTGACCAAATGACCAGTTTTCAGCAGCTGTCTCATGTAATGTAATAAAAATGTCAGTAACTTTCACATTAGAACATGCTGAAATTTCAAAGGATATAGATTGATACAAACCTTTTTTCTGTTGCACTGTTCTTCCAGGTCCACATGTAATAGAAACATGAATCATATTCTCAGTTCTCAGTTCTCCTCTTTCCAACAAATAATATGGATTATACAAAAATTGATTTTGTTGATAAGGTAAAAATATTTGAAAATAATCATTTTCAGGGATGTTAAAATGTTCAATTAATGCAAGATGGATACATTCACCTATCTTTTTCAACTCTTCTTTATTTAATATATCTTCATGATAATAAACGTTCACAAAAGGCATAGATTTTCATTCCTTTTTCTTAATTTAGCATTCAACAACATATCCTCGTGAAATATGTAAAATCTCATAAATAGTAACATCGCCCATTACATCTATTTCAGGCTTTTCCTTATAAAAACTGAATTGACTATATCCCCACTTATCCGGATTATAAACTATTACATTCCCTAAACATTTTTCTATGTTTTGCACATTTTCATTTACTTTATTTAATTGCGTCCCAATCAGCGATTTACTTTGAGAAATATTCCCTGCATATTCAACAGCATATCTACTTTTTCTAAAATCATTACTTAAATTAACAACTAATGGAACACCTATATTTATTTGTTGCCACCCAAACGATTGCAAAATATTATCGTAATACCCTTCAAAGATAAATTTATTCATCCCTTCATGACCATTCCAAATATATAAAGGTGCATAACAATTATGGAAACCCCCATCCTTACCTGCCTCAGCAATTAAATAAGCCTTAAAATTCAACCCTTGAAAACCATCCGTTTTATAACCATTCTTTTTCACCCTTTCTCTAATAGTCCCCATATCATAATCTTTTGGCAAAATGACCTTATATTGCATACCAATCATGTTTATCACTCACTTTCGATCTTATATATATAATGATAAACCGATGATCGGCTGACGTAAAATAGGTATAAATTATGTTTGATATCATTTATAATGATACCGTATAAGGGGCTGAAATGAATGGAAATAAATGATCTTATCATATTTAAAACTGTAGCTAACGAAGGATCTATTAGTAAAGCCGCTAAAGAGCTAGGCTATGTACAACCAAATGTAACTGAGCGAATCAAAAAATTAGAACAAGAATTAGAAACGCCTTTACTACATAGAGATAACAAAGGTGTCTCCCTGTTACCTTCTGGTGACATTTTATTAGACTACACGAATAAAATATTAGCTCTTTTAGAAGAAGCCAAAGATGAAATTAAAACAAGTGCATCTTCTTATGTAATAGCGACGTCACAATCTATTTTGACTAATTATTTAAGTATGCGTATTAAAGAAAATTTCAGGAATTATCAAATATATATAGAAAGTAGTAGCCATTTACAAAAACTACTACAGCAACAAAAAGTTGATATGGTCATAACCTATGAGGATTATCCCGACGCAGCGTTTAAAAAAGTATTCACCACTTCAATTTCTGTAGGCTTATTAAAAGCGAAAGAACAGTGTAACATTGACTTTTCAAAAGAACTTTTCTTTGTTAGTAACGATAAAAAGTGCCCTTTTAGAAATATGACAATACAATTTCTAAAAGAAAACAATCTATCTCAGCATCAACTTCAACAGTTAGATTCTTATTCGCTTATTGAAGAGTTTATTGTTGAGGGAAATGGGATAGCTTTTTTACCGATTAGAAATGATAAATTAGTTCCAGTTGAAAATGTCGCGGTTGAAAAACTACCTATTAACTTCTTTACAACTCGAGACTTAGATAAAGTGATTCCAGGTGAACTATTTAATTAATAAAGAGGCTACACTTGTCGTATTTTACGGGTAAATAGATATCCCATGTCGAATCGCTAATATAACTTCATATACTATCGTACGGCCTAATAAAATAAAAAGGGATGTTACCTAGTTAATATGTTTAACTACTAGGACATCCCTTTCCATCTTGAAGACTTATTTCACACGTTCTGCTCCACCCCTGTACTCTTCTCCTTCTTACTTCTTTTAAAATTCTTCAACTTCTTAACTGTTCCAACTAACCCTTTCGGAAAAACTAGTAGCACGATAATGTATAATAAACCAAGAATGATCGTCCATCGTTCAAAAATCGGATATTCCGTCGCTAATTCGGATAAATAATATTTCAATGATTCAATAATCCCAGCTCCAGCGATTGCTCCGGTTAACGTTCCAACGCCACCAATCATTGTCATCAATAATGCATTTAACGTCATTTCAATTGAAAATACAGTTGTATTAACAAAGCGTAAAGTGATAACAAATAAACCACCGCTAATCGCTGCAACTACTCCTGCAACAACACTAGCAATAATTTTATAATGAAGAACTTTATAGCCAAGTGCTTCAACTCGTTGTTCATTTTGTGAAATTGCCTTTAATACTTTCCCAATTGAAGATTTTGTGAAAAGGCGTAACAAAATGAAAATACTGATTAAACATATAAGTGTTACATAATAAAATGTAAAACGATCACGAAATATATCTGGTACACCAAAGGTAAATCCATCCCCTCCGTGAGTCAGTGAACGCCATTTTTCAGCAAGTACAAAAAACAACTGTGAAATAGCGAGCGTTAACATTGCATAAAAATGACTTTTCAAACGTAATGAAAGCATACCAATTATATAACTAACGATGGCTGCTACAATAATTGCGGCTGCTACTCCTATGAAGAAGTTCATTATAGATACTCCTTGCCGATCAAATAAAAGTGCTACCCCATATGCTCCTATTCCAAAGAACATACAATGGCCGAATGATACAATTCCTGTATATCCAAGTAATACATCAAAACTCATTGCAAAAATAGCAAAGATGAAGATTTGAGTGAACAAAATTAACAAGCTCCGTGAATCATTTACGAATGGAAATACACTTAAACAAATGAGCATAAATACTCCGAAGTATACTTTAATTCGATTTGATGTGCTGTTCACCATTTCACCCCTTTTCACCAACAAGTCCCGTTGGCTTCACTATTAAGAAAAATAGTAACATTAACATATTGATTGCAAGAGATAAATCTGGCAAAAAATACGCTGTAAAAGCACCGGCTAATCCGACAATTAAAGATGCTAGCGCTGAACCTTGTACGCTACCTAATCCGCCAATAATAACTACTATAAAAGCTAAAATTGCGTACTGCATACCCATCTCAGCAAAAATAACTCCTGAATATGGTGCTAGTAGAAAACCACCTAACGCCGCCATCCCTGCTCCTAATAAAAAAACAAACGAGAATATCGCTTTTACGTTAATTCCGAGAGCTTGAACCATCTCTTTATCCATTACACCAGCGCGAATCATAAGTCCTATCTTTGTTTTTTTCAGCAGCAATAGTAAAGCGATGTAAATTAGTATCCCAACTAAAATAACGAATAGGCGATATTTTATTAAGATAACTCCTCCAAATGTAAAACTTCCTTGAAGCCATAACGGTAATTTTGCAGCAATTGGATTAGGACCCCAAAATATTTTGATGCACTCGCTAAGAACGAGCATTCCTCCGAGTGTCACGAGAAGCTGCCGCACATGGTTTCCATACACTGGTCTAATAAGAAATCTTTCTAAAATGAAACCGAGAAACATACCCATAGCGACTGCCCCAATTAGCGCTAATAAATAACTATCTGTCATATTAAATAACCAAACGCCTGTAAATGCTCCCCATGCAAATAAACCGCCATGCGCAAAATTTAGTACGCTCATTAAACCGAAAATAAGTGATAGACCAGACGCTAATAAAAAAATAAGCATCCCTGTCGAAACGCCATTTACAAATAAGTTAATTAGCACATCCACGTTCTATCCCCCCGTATCAATTTTAAGAAATACCTAAATATTTATGACATGTTTCCTTATCCTCTCGCAGTTCCTCCATGAAACCATTATGCACAATGCGCCCATTATCCATAATGTAAAAATAATCACCGATTTGACTAGCCATCATAAAATTTTGTTCAACAAGTAAAACAGTCGTTTTTTCCTTCATTTTCAAAATTGCTACCATTAATTTTTCTATCATAATTGGAGACAGCCCTTTACTCGGCTCATCAATAAGCAATAATCCATCACTATTAATAAATGCTCTTGAAATTGCTAGCATTTGCTTTTGCCCTCCGCTTAAGAGTCCGCTTTTTTTTTGCCAAAATTGCTTTAAATCTGGAAATAATTCAAGCATCCAGTCTATTTTTCCTTCCGCTTCTACTCCCTTCCCGCTAGCAAGAGCGAATGTTTCTTCTACTGTCAGGTCGTGAAAAATACCTTGATTTTCTGGTACATACCCTATTCCTTTCCTTGAAATTAAATGTGTAGATAATCCATTTACTTGTGTACTATCATAATAAATTTCACCATGTGCGATATGGTGAAATCCCATAACCGAACGTAATGTCGTAGTCTTCCCTGCCCCATTTCTTCCAAACAGTACAGTAATCGTTCCTTTCTCAACAGTAAGAGATACCCCTTGTAAAATATGAAACTGATCTAAATACGTCTCTATATTATTCACTTGTAGTAGTGCCACTATATAATCCCCCTAAATAAGCACTTTGTACACGCTCGTCTTTCATCATTTCTTCCGGCAATCCTTCAGCCAATAACTCCCCATGAAATAAAACGATAAGATGATCTGATAAATCTAGCACCATATCCATTTTGTGTTCGATAAGTACGATTGTGCTCTCTGGATTCTTTTTAATATTTTCGATTACTTGTAATATAGCCGGAACTTCCTCAACAGAAATACCTGCTGTCGGCTCATCTAGTAGTAATACATCCGTTTTTAATGCTAATAACATAGCAAGCTCTAACTTTCTTTTTTCTCCGTGAGCTAAATCCTTAGCTAATACGTCCCCTTTCTCGTGAAGGAGTACTGTCTTCAAAAGACGTCTCGCTTCTCCAGTTTGCTGCTTTAACTTGGCTGCATTCGGAAAGAAACTGTAATAATCCTGAACAAACGATTGAACACTTAGACGCACATTTTCAAGTACTGTTAGCTCTGGAAAAATATTTGTCAGCTGAAAAGAACGACCAATCCCCAAGCGCGTTCGATCTGAAATTGATAATTTTGTAATATCCTGTCCTTTAAAATAAACTTCACCTTTCGTCGGAGAAATTTGCCCACTTAATAAATTGAATAGTGTTGTCTTTCCAGCACCATTCGGTCCAATTATTGAAATGAGCTTTCCTTTTTTTACCGTTAAATTTACATCCTTAATAACATGATGATCCCCAAAAGATACACAAAGATTTTTCGTCTCTAACAAATGTGTCATAAAATCCCTCCCACTGAAAGCTATGTTTATGAAAGAAACAAGTATAAAGAGGGTATTCCCTCTTTATACAAAAACAACAGAAAATTCAGTCTATTCATTCTGAATTGATGGTTCTGTCTCTTTCATCGTTAATTCTCTCTCTAACACTGGTACTGGATAATCAACACCATCTTGCTTTTTTAGCGTTATAGAATATAGAGTTTGTAATGCTTGATGATCCTTCTCTCTAAATTTCATCTTTCCTTTCGGTGTCTCAAATTCCATCCCTTCCATTTTCTTAATAAGTGTATCTACATCTGTATCGCCCTTCGTTTTCTTTAAAGATTCGACGATAGAAATTGCCGCTGACATTCCTCCTGCTGTAAACAGATCTGGAACAGCACCATTAAAACGTTTTTTATGTTCTTCTACTAGCCAATCGTTCACCTTATTCTTTGGAAGTGAGTGATAATAAACAGAAAACCCTTGCATCCCTATTAGCGCATCCATCGTTTTTAATGCTGGTATATCAGGTGCACCAGTAGAAATTTTAATACCTTGCGCTTCCACATTCATATCTTTCAACTGTTTCCATGGTGAATTCGCACCTGCCCAAACGATAAATAAATAATCTGGTTTTGAGCTAATAATATTTTGAATATTTGCAGTGAAATCAGTTGAATTCGTATCCGCGTATTGCTCGTTTACAATATTCGCACCTAATTTTTTTGCTCCCGCTTTAAATGCTGCAATTCCTTCACGACCGAAAGCATTATCTGGAGCAAACGTCGCAATCTTTACATCTTTTTTAGCAATTGAGGCAGCCCCAGCAATCGCATCTTGCGAAGAGTTTCTACCTGTTCTAAAAATATATTTATTCCAGTTCTTCCCGGTAATACTATCAGCAACTGCTGGTTCTACAACCATTATTTTTTCATATTCCTCTGCAAGTGGTAAAACCGCTAATGTATCACTTGAACTAGACGATCCGACTAAAAAATCGACTTTCTCTTCTTCTAATAACTTCGTAGCTTTTTTAACCGCTACATCAGCTTTCGTTTCCGTATCTTCTACAACAAACTTAATCTTCTTCCCTTCCACTTTCCCAGTTCCACCAGTTGCATAATCTAACCCTAATTCAAATCCGTTCACTGTTTGTTTTCCATATGATTCTAATGGACCTGTTAATGAAGCAAGAACCCCTACCTTAATCGTCTTTTCATCCTCTGTACTTGTTTTCTTTCCTGAACAAGCTGCCGTTATTAATAACGAACCTAAAACACAACCAGCAGCCACCATTTTCAGCCATTTACGTTTTTTCATCGACATTGTGATCCTCCCCATACTTTACTTTCTGATAGAGTCAAACACGCCAAAGTTACCCATCCGTAATTATGACTTTTCCTTTGAATCATACAAACAAATCTGTTTTAAAAATTTAATGAAGTACCTTTACATTCGCCGCCTCTTTCCAAATACCTCCATTTATCATATATTCATCTAGTATTTTTCACCACCTAATTACAGTCGCTGCCCACGTATACCCAGTCCCGGCACTAACCACTACTGCAATATCTCCAGGCTGTAATTTCCCTTGCTCATTTGCAAAATGAAGACCTATACATGGGTCAAGTGCTGACATATGCCCATAATGATCTAAATATACAACTTGCTCTTCTACTAAGCCCAGCCCCTGTAACAATACCTCCATTTATCATATATTCATCTAGTATTTTTCACCACCTAATTACAGTCGCTGCCCACGTATACCCAGTCCCGGCACTAACCACTACTGCAATATCTCCAGGCTGTAATTTCCCTTGCTCATTTGCAAAATGAAGACCTATACATGGGTCAAGTGCTGACATATGCCCATAATGATCTAAATATACAACTTGCTCTTCTACTAAGCCCAGCCCCTGTAACAATTCTATTAGCATAGAGCGTTTTGTATGCAGTGGTAACAATACTTTAATATCTTTAGGAGTAAATCCACTTTTTCTTAACGCCTCCCGAATAACCTTATCAAAATTAGGGGTTGAAATTGGATCTAAACGTTCTTTCATACTAATAGGATCTATTACATCAATATAATGTTGTCGATTCTCAACTGTATCATAGCTCGCAACCTGCTTCGATCCACCAGCTGGAATACGAACATCGTCATGAAATGAACCATCCGTTATAATCGCACTGCCTAATATTTCACCGTTGCTAGCTCCCTTTTTTACTAAAGCTGCACTTCCGCCATCAGCAAAATTAAACATAAAACGTGAGCGTGGATTATCATAATCTACAATTTGAGATTCTTTACATCCACCTACTAATAATATATTTTCAATTGATTTATCAGAGTAGAGCATATCCTTTGCGACTTTGAGAGCGATTGGAAAGCAAGAACTAACATTCATAATTTCAAAAGCATAAGCATTTTTCAATCCAAGTTCATGCTGAATTTTTGGGGCACTAGACCATACGTGGTAATCTTTATGTGGACTGCCAAAATAAATGACTACATCAATAGATTGAGGATCTACTTGTAATAATATTGGCTTTGCAGCAGCAATAGCTAAATCTGATGCATGCATCGTTTCGTCTGCGACATGTTTTTCATATAACCCAAACTTTTCTATAATAATATTCTCAGGAATACCTGTTTTTTTAGATAAATCTGCGGCCGTCTCTACGTCTTTTGGGAAGAAAACACCAGTTGCTTCAATCCCAATTCTCATTAGACAATTCCTCCTTCTTTTGGCACCATCATAGTCGCTACACCTGTTAACACTAAATCTCCTTTTTGGTTATGACACTCAGTTAACAATTTCAAAACTCTCTTTTCTATCATAAATTCTTGTACTGTTGCCGTAGCTGTAATCGTATCTCCTATAAAAACTGGCGCTGTAAATTTAATAGTTTGTTCCATATAAACGGAACCCTTTCCTGGTAAATGAACGCCTAACAATTGTGATAATAAACTAGAAGTTAATAAACCATGTGCGATTCTTTGATTAAATCTAGTTTGTTTTGCATACTCATGATCAATATGAATTGGATTAAAATCCCCGCTCAAACCCGCAAATAATACAAAATCCGTTTCTGTTATTGTTTTACTACATGATGCCTGTTGACCGGAACTATACATAATCATCCCTTCACCTACTTTTCAGTTGATTTGCTAACTGTGCTTTTTGAATTTTACCAGTTGCATTTTTAGGCAATTCCTCTAGAAACACAATTTCTTTTGGAACTTTATATTTGGCTAGAAATAAACGACAATGATCAATGACTTCCTTTTCAGTTAATACACTGCAACTCTTTTTCACAATAAAGGCGATTGGAATCTCTCCCCACTTTACATGTTGTGTACCAATTACTGCTACCTCACATACTTCTGATAGTTTATTAATAACTTGCTCTACTTCAAGGGGATAAATATTTTCACCACCGGAAATTATCATTTCTTTTTTTCTACCGACAATGTATACAAAACCATCTTCATCAACTTTAGCTAAATCTCCCGTATATAACCAACCATCTTGAATCGTTTCTTCTGTTGCATCTGGCCGATTCCAATACCCTTTCATTACATTTGGTCCTCTTATTAGTAACTCTCCAACTTCACCAATCTCAACTTTATTTTTGTTTTCATCAATAAGTACATAATCACAAAACAGAACAGGTTTTCCAATTGAGCCTACTTTACGTCTTGCATCTTCTTCTGAAAGCATAAATACGGTTGGTGATGTTTCAGTCATACCAAAGCCTTGACCAAATAAAAATCCTCTATCTATAAATTCTCTCATCAACTCTTCTGGACATGGTGCACCACCGTTATAAAACCAGCGAACTGATTGTAAATTTGTAGTTTCAAACTTTGCGCAATTAATTAATGCTTGGTGAATTGTAGGTACTCCCATTACAACAGTCACTTTATATTTTTCTATCATAGAAAGAGCTATGGTTGGCTCAAATTTTCTCGGAACAATGATTATTCCACCTGCAAATAAAGTTGGAAATGCGAATAAACCAATCCCACCAATATGAAATAAAGGCAATAACACAATGGAGCGGTCATGAACAGTTAGGTCAATCGCAAATGTATTATTAAGCGCATTCCAAAACATATTCTCTTGTGTAAGTACAGCTCCTTTCGGTTGTCCTGTTGTCCCCGAGGTATAACATATAATAAAGGATGCGCTTTCATTTATCTCTTCAAAGTTGTCAATTTTTCTATCTTCTATTTCTTTTAAACTTTTAATCGAAATAACTCTTTGTACATATGTTACATTCTGCATTGACAGTGCCATATTTTGAAATGTTTCCTCTACAAATAAAACTGTAGCTCCACTATCTTTTAACTGAAATATAAGTTCATTTTCTGTTAACCTTATATTCAGTGGAACAGCAATACATTCTACCTTTGCTATAGCAAATAAAAGTACAATATATTCCAAGCTATTTTGTGATAAAATAGCTATCCTCTCTCCTTTTTGCACATTTAAGTCGTAAATTAAATATGCTGCTACTTTACTTACATACTCATGTAACTGTTTATATGTCATTTCCTCCTCTTCTGTAATAATGGCAATGCGATCTGGATGTAAATAGGCTCGTTTTTCAATCCAATAAGCAATGCCTTGCATATTTTCCCCACTCCCTTATCTCTTTCTCAATCCTTCAAATATTAATGACATCGCTGCTTCAAATACATCTTCCGGAACATCTTTCTCTTCCCAATAGCCCCATCGCATTCCTAAAAATTGACCAATTGACATAAGACAATACGCAATTGTTTCTTTATCAAGTTGTTTAAATTCTCCCGCTTCCATGCCAGCCGATAAACTTTTTAAAAATCCATTTGCGAGCTTTGCATAATACCATCTATATAAATTATCATCAACAACTACCGCCTGTTGTACAATGTTATATAGATTAGGACGATCTTTCACCCATCGAAAAAAGGCCTGAAAACCTCTTCTTTGTGCCTCTTCATAACTTGATATCCCCTTCATTTCTTCTTTAATAATTAAGCGTAACTCACGGTTCAATCTGCGAATCAATTCATCAAATATATATTTTTTAGATGGAAAGTAATTATAGAAAGTTCCGTGCGCTACTGTTGCTTCTTGTGTAATATTCACGATAGAAGCTTCGTAATATCCTTTATTACCAAATACCTCTTCTGCAGCACACAATAATTTCTCTCTCGTTTCTAACCCTTTTGTTGTTAGGTTTTTTACATCCATTATTATTTTTTCTGACACCTGAATCACCTCTTAGATTTGATTATAAATATATTTCTGAATTTTTCAATTATTTTCATTAGACAAAATCCGCAAGCGTTTTTCTACATACAAAAAAGGACTAACTTATTTTGAAGTTAGTCCTTTAATCTTAATTAGAATTAAGTTCTACTTTCTCTAACCCCTCAACCAATTGCTTCTTATCTAATCCTTCCCCTATTACTACCAAATTTGTCGGGAAACCGAAGTCTTGTTCCAGTAAGGTTGGTACGCCAAATGAATATTGGAATAAGTGAGGGTATTTATCTCCATGGAATTTCACAAATCCTTTTACGCGATAAATACTATCTGGTAAATTCGAAAGCCATTCATATAATTTATCTTGATCAATCGATTTCGTAAATTGATACGTCATCGTTTGTATATGTAAATGCTGTTTGACATGTAGTGTCTCATGTTCTCCATCTCTCACAAATTCAGCTTCTTCTATATCTTTTAAAGATATATTACAATACTTTGTTTCAAACAATTTCGCATGATTATTTATTGCCTTTACGTCTTCAAGTACTTTGTTCTTATCCGAATCTGTTAATAAATCTGATTTATTAATAAGAATATGACTTCCATATTTCATTTGCTCATGTAATAGCTGTTGTACATTTGCACTTAATATACTTCGGTTTAACCATCTTACTGCATCTAATACGACTACTATAGATTTCACTTCAAGGAAAGGAGCTAAAATTGGTGATACACATGCATCTAACACTTCAATTGGATGTGCGACACCTGTTGTTTCTATATAAATTACATCTGGTCTTTCTTGTTGATATAAAGAATGTAATTGAATTTCAAGCTCTTCTTTTAACGTACAACAAATACATCCTTTCAGCAGTTCCCTTAACACATTCTCTTTTCCAATAATATCTGTATCTACCGAGTATTCACCGATTTCATTCATCAAAACTGCAACTTTTCGATTTTTCTTCTTTTCTGCTAATAATAAATTTTGCAGCAATGTTGATTTTCCGCTACCTAAAAAACCACCTAATATATGAATTTCTACTTTACTCATTCGACCGACCATCCATTTCTCTACTTCAAATTTCTTCAAAGCGTAATTATTACGATTTATATTTATCATTTTATTAAAAGAATACCTATTTGTAAACAAAACTACTAGATTATCGTTTCATTTTCCATTCACTTCATAAGCAACTCTAATTCCAGACTCGATTGCCCCTTGCATCCATCCATGTGTTAATGTCGTATGTTCTCCTGCAAAGTGCACTCTACCCGCTGGCGGCGTAATATATGGAAACAATTCAAGCTCTTGCCCTGGTTCAAAAGCTGTAAATGCTCCGCAAGAATACGGATTTTGACTCCAGCTAAAAGATTCTCCTGCAACATACTCACTATAAACCACGTTTCCATATATTTGTGCTAAATTTTTCAACGCATAACGAATACGTTCTCTATTAGAGAGACTATCCCATGTTAACGCCTCATCTGCCCACGTATAACTGGCTAAAATAATCGCTGATCCTGGTGTATGAATGCCGTAGCTCGGATAATATGTAAAGCGGATAGGTAAATCTGTAATTGACTTACCACCATATTGTCCTGCTCTTTCCCAAAATCTACTTTTAAACTCTATCGCAATTTTAGTTGAAGCAATATAATTTAATTCACGAATTGCCCGCCTTTTATAATAAGAGAATAAATGATATGGCTGAACTTCTACAAATCGCAAAGCTGAAAATGGAATTGTGACAATAGCGATGTCACCAGTTACTATAAATGAATTTAACGTTTGTTCATGTGTTACTTGCATCATTACTTTATTATCTTCCTGTATAATTTTTTCTACTTTATACGACATAAAAATATTATCCTTTAGCTCTGGTAAAAATGAATTTGGTAATTTATCCATTCCGCCCGTTATCTCATAATATTTCGTCGTTGAAGTGAAAAAGATCATTTCGCGTAATACTTCAATTAAAGACATTCCCATGTATGCTTCCATATCAAGAAGTACTCCGATCATATCTATTGCTCCATCTGAATAATACTCAGTTAAAAATGAAGCGAGCGAATATGTTTTATACTTTTTTTCAACAATAATCCAGTTTTTATTAGGATTTTTCTTAATATAATTAAGTATCGGTTCCAATACCTCTAACATTAACCCTTCTGCCGTTTTCCCTCTTTCTTTATCTAAAACTGGATATCCAAGTACACTTGGATCCTTTTCAAACACATCCAATCTCGTTCTTTTGTTATTCGTATAAATTATATCTGAAGAAGTTTTATTAATAAAAAGATTTAACGGTAGTTTAAATTTACGAATGTAGGCTAAAGTTAAATCATGAGTATCCGGAATACGCATAGGACCTGCGTTAAAATATAATCCTGCACTAAATGGTTCACGAATCGTATACACTCTGCCACCTATTCTGTTATTTGCTTCTATAATCGTTACCTCATGCCCAGCCTCTTTTAATAAAGATGCTGCAACTAATCCAGACATCCCTGCACCGGCAATTGTAATCCGTTTGGGGTTATTCGTTTTGGCAAGCCCTTCATGAATAATTTGAAGCATTTCTTCCATCGATAATGGATTCCCCATGCCAATTCCCCTTTTATGAAGGATTTTACTGAATTATATTCGTTTAACAGGATTCCTATGTTTCATTCAAGTAATTGAGCGGATACATTTTCAATTACTTGAATATCTTTTATAAAATGTAATAAAATAGATATGAAACTATAGAAGTAAGACGTATTATCTTACATAATAAAATTCATGAAATTGCGAGGAATTTTGAAATGAAAAAAGGTATTAACCGTGTTGTATTAGTAGGAACAGGAGCAGTTGGGTGTAGTTATGCTTACTGCATGATTAACCAAGCTGTAGCTGAAGAATTTGTTTTAGTGGATGTAAATGAAGCAAAAGCTGAAGGAGAAGCAATGGACTTAAGCCATGCCGTTCCTTTCGCACCAGCTCCAACAAAAGTTTGGAAAGGTAGTTATGAAGATTGTAAAGACGCAGACCTTGTTGTAATTACAGCTGGATTGCCACAAAAGCCAGGTGAAACACGCTTAGATTTAGTTGAGAAAAACGCTAAAATTTTCAAGCAAATTGTTCGTAGCATTATGGATAGCGGCTTTGATGGCATCTTCTTAATCGCAACGAACCCTGTAGATATTTTAACTTACGTAACTTGGAAAGAATCTGGATTACCGAAAGAACGCGTAATCGGTTCTGGTACAACTCTTGACTCAGCTCGTTTCCGCTATATGTTAGGTGAGTACTTCGATATTGGACCTCATAACATTCACGCTTATATTATCGGAGAGCATGGTGATACAGAACTTCCTGTGTGGAGTCACGTATCAATTGGTATTCAAAAACTACAAACGCTTCTTGAAAAAGACAACACATATAACCAAAAAGATTTAGATGATATTTTCGTAAACGTTCGTGATGCAGCTTATCACATTATTGAACGAAAAGGTGCTACATACTACGGCATCGGCATGTCACTTTTACGTGTTACGAAAGCAATCTTAAGCAATGAAAACAGCGTATTAACTGTATCAGCATATCTTGAAGGTCAATACGGCCAACAAGATGTTTATATCGGCGTACCTGCTGTTTTAAACCGCGGCGGTGTTCGTGAAATTTTAGAAGTTGAACTAAGTGAAGAGGAAGAATTAAAATTCGATCACTCTGTTCAAGTGTTGAAAGAAACAATGGCTCCTGTTCTTTAATCATATTTTTCAATCAAAAAAGCAATCCGATTTATATTGGATTGCTTTTTTATATTTTTATAGTTCCCCCTCAATTTAAACGGTAATATTATCTATAAAAAGGGGTGATTTCATGAATGATTCTTTGACGATTGCAATCCTCTTGCTAGCTGTAGCATCCTTAATACTTTTCCTCTTCTTAATCATCAGAACGCTATTTCCAACTAAAAAATATGATAAGAATCTCGGATTGATTCTAATTATTTTAAGCTTGTTAGCAATACCGATAAGTATCTTCCTTATAGGAGGATGGGCAGGTATGGGAGTTGGTGTAATCGCAGTCTTTATTTTTGCTGCTGTTATTATAGCTTTAATTGCAAATAGATTCATTAAACTACCTCCTCCAAAGAAAAAATAATAAATGACCGATGTTTTCATCAAGAGAAAACATCGGTCATTTTCTATCATTTATTATCTTTAATCGGTTCATCGTTATTTACGTCAAGTACATCTAATAAAAAGATAAAGATTGGTATTCCGATAATAAGCCCCCATATTCCGAGGAAATGCTCTGAAAAGATAAGAATCATAAATGTATAAAATACTGGTAAATTCGTTTTTGCAGACATAAATTTTGGATTTAAAAAATAACTTTCAAGAGCGTGGATTACTGTAATGAACACTAGTATGTATACAACATACATAACCCCGCCGACGTTATAGGCAATGATACAAAGTGGAAACAAGGAAATAATAACACCAGCAACTGGAATCAAGCCGAGTAGAAAGACCATGACAGCCAATACAAGAAGCTGTGGAAATCCTAAAATGACAAGTGCAATTACAGTGAGCACACAATTTACAACTGCAATTAAAAACTGTGCTTCAATCACTTTTCCGAACGATCTTGCAAATCTTTCACCGAAATATGCAATCTCCTCATAAAAAATCTTTAATTTACTATCTTTAAATTTAGACGTGAATGAAATAATTCGCTCTTTTTCCAATAAGAAAAATAAGCTTAGAATAAGAGACAATAGTATTTGCAAACTTACCTTTCCTATGTTTGCTATTGATTGATAAATGACATCCACACCTTGTTCAATATATTTTGATACTTCCATTTCATTAATTGCTGAAAGTACGTATCTAATCATCTCATTATCAGGTGGATGTTGAAAAAACAATTTAAATTGATAAATTAATTGTGAAATTTGTATCGTTAGCACAGGTAAATATTTATATAATGTAGTTACAATAAACGTCACTAATACAATATATAAACAAGCAATAACCACTTTCCTATTTACTTTCAATTTTTTTGAAATAAACTTTTGAAATCGATCCATCAAAAACGTGAGAATAAACGTAATTAATATTAAATTAATCATACTTTTTAATCCATATAATACAAGCACTAATATTATTAAAACGAGAAACCGTTGAAACCCTCTACTTCGAAAGAAATTTTTCACTTCATTCATTAAAAATTAACCTCCCCCTTCAATGGATGGAAATTGAATATATTACATTTTATGAACTTCTATAGACAATCTTTCTTACTAATTGGGAAGAATCCTTTTTTTCTTTTTAAATGTCGGATTTTTCATCTAATACTTTTCTAAAAACTACTTTATCAACTCTATATTTTAGGAGATCTTCTATTTTTAGATTGCTGTTCATACGCATATCCAATATTAAAAAGTTCTTTTTCACCAAACTGTTTCCCAACAAACACTACGCCTACCGGCTGGCCATCAGAATCATACCCTGCCGCCACTGCTAATTCTGGATAACCAGCCACAGCTGATAGAAGAACTTCATCGTTATTAATCATCACAAGAGCATCCAAACCTTTTTCTACTAAATACCTATCTAGCTCTTTTCTTGCATTTTCTTGACTCGTTTGAACTACTTTTTCAAACTCACCTTTCGTTATAGCAGATTTTTCAGAGCCCTCAATTAATGTTTGTCCATATTTCATTCGTCTTTTACTATCCTTTTTATTAAACGCTATAATCTCTTCTAACGATTTTACAGGCACATTTTTTTGCTTCGAAAGATAGTCGTTAACATTATGCTTGAACTCATATTCTAATGTTTGCAGATTATCTACACCCTCGCTGTTTAACTGAATATCATCAGTCAATATCGCACCTGCATCTTGAATGTCTTTTCTAATCTTTTCTGCTACTGCTTTTCTATTTTCATCTTGTTGATCTACAGAAAAAAGAATCCCTATCTTTTTCCCTTTTAATCCATCTATCGATAAATCATTCGTATAATTTATTCTATCTCTATCTTTCATTTTTTCTGTCATAGTATCTTTTTCATCATAACTTACCATTGTATTAAATAACGTTGCCGCGTCTTTTACCGTTCTTGCCATAGGCCCTGCAGTATCAAGCGTTTCAGCTAACGGAATAATTCCAGTTCTACTAATCATACCTAAAGATGGACGTAATCCAACTACTGATTGCTGGGATGCTGGTGCTACAATTGATCCAGTCGTTTCTGTGCCAATCGCAAGCGGTGCAAAATCTGCTGCAACTACTGTAGCAGATCCTGAACTCGATCCTGATGTATCAAATGTAATCGGGCCATATGGATTTAAATTTTGTCCTTTCTTCCCGCTATATCCACTTGGCATTGTAAAAGATAAATAATTCGCCCACTCAGACATATTTGCTTTTCCTAAAACAAACGCCCCTTCTTCTTTCAACTTCTTCACAATCATCGCATCTTCATCTGCAATCCAATCTTTTAATACATAAGTTCCAGCACTTGTCGGCATAACATTCGCTGTTTGTACATTATCTTTTACGATGACAGGAATGCCGTATAAGTTCGATTTCTTATTTAAAAATCTCTCTTTATCTAACTGTCGTGCTTCCTCCATTGCATTAGGGTTAATCTCTGTAACAGCATTTAATGATATTCCATTTTGATCATGTTCTTGTATTCTAAAAAGATAAATACTCGTTAATTCTTCATATGATAATTTTCCATCATCAACCATTTTTTGAAGCTCATCCACAGTCGCATTTACAACTTCTTTTTCTTTTATCTTTATATTATCTATGTCGATCCCTTTAAGCTGATTATGTATCGGTTTTAACACTCTGTCTTTATCATATACAATACGCTCAGGTTCCTTTGGAAAATAATTTTTATACACGTAATATCCTCCGGCACACACCAATAGAATAATACCTCCAGCGATAGACAACGTTATCTTTATCCATTTTTTCATGTTGCTTCCTCCACTCTAAAAGTTGCTCATTTATATAAAAAAGAGAGTTACCTTTTACTTAACTCTCTCCAATCAAAATGCTAAATGAAAAAATGAAAGATTTCAATCTAATTACTTTTTTTTTGCATTTGCTTTGCTAACAATTCCTTCACCTGATTATATGTTAACCCTGAATTTTTATTTAAACGTTTCACTTCATCAACATCAGTACCGACAACTGTATATTTTTTCTCATCATTCATGTTCCCACTTCCTTTCTCACCAGATTATTTCTTATATTTCTTCCCTAAATGCACATAAATTAACACCAATACGAATAGGGAAGCTGGACTAAATTAAATAGACGAGACAGATGATATAGTATTCAATAACTAAAAGGAGTTCTGTTGCGTAAGAGGAATAGATAAAAATATGTCGAATTTATATACTTATTGAATTTAAGGACTTGGAGGATACACTTTGAAAAAATATGAGTTTAAAAATAACATTCCAACATTGGAAGAGTACAAATATTTGTGCGAGTCTGTGGGATGGACTAATTATATGAATTTTGAAGTGGCGGAAACATCACTGAAGAATTCTATCCACTGCATCACAGTCAAGGATAATGAACAAATTGTGGGTATGGGGAGAATTGTTGGTGATGGGGCTATCTATTTCTATATTCAAGATATAGTAGTCCATCCAGATTATCAGAAAAATGGAATCGGGAAAGAAATCATGCATATTTTGGTTGAATACTTAAATCAGAATGCCCCTGATAAGGCATTTGTCGGTTTGTTTGCATCACAAGGTAAAGAATCTTTCTATAAAAAATATGATTTTAAAGATTACTCACCAAACATGACAGGGATGTTTACTGTAATTTCAAAAAAATAAACATAATAGATTTTTAATTATACGTCATCAATATTAAAGAAATTGTTCTCACAGTAATGCTTATCTTAAATAAGGTCTTCCACGATTGGGTGTGAATATTAAATAAGAAAGGACAGTAGATAGTATATATACTATCTACTGTCCTTTCATTTATCTAACTTTTTTAATTTTGATTTTGAATTGTATTTTTTAATAAAATTTCACTACATCTTCAGTAGGTAAGAATGTTCTTTCCCCTGGTTGTTCATTTGGCTCACCAAATGGCATTTGTCCTACTAAGCTCCACTCTGCTGGAATGTTCCAAGTTGCTTTCACTTCAGCATCTACGATTGGATTGTAATGTTGTAAGGACGCTCCAATTCCTTCAGCCGATAATAGCATCCATACAGTATGTTGTAGCATTGCATTTCCTTGATGAGACCAGAATGGGAACTGATCTTTATATAATGGTGCATTTTCTTGCATTTTTTCTACTGTTGCTTGATCTTCAAAGAATAGAACTGTTCCTACACCTGCATGGAAGCCTTTTAGTCTTTCTACTGTTGCTTCAAAATTTTCTGCTGGCACGCGTGATCTAAGTGTTTCTTTTACGATATCCCAAAACCTTTCATGCTCTCCATCCATTAATACGACCATACGGCCACTTTGCATATTGAAAGAAGTTGGTGCGTGTAAAGCTGTTTTTAAAACTTCTTCAATTCTTTCTTTTGTAATTGTAGCGCTTTTTGTTACTTTACGAATTGAACGACGGTTCACGATTGCTTCTTTTAAATTTGTTGTAGTTGCTGACATGTTAATTCCTCCAAATGTATAAGTTTTATAATTTATTTAAACAAATTGATTTGATTCTTTCATGCAAGATGAATTAGCAATAACCATCCGTATTACATTGCATACCTTCAAATGAATTTGTTTTATCCTTTTCGATTTCTTTATCAATTACTCTTTCTAGCGTTTCTTTACTAGCAAGTCCTTGAATGACTTCATCTCCAATCATGACAGTTGGAACAGCCATAATATTTGCTTCATCATATGCATGCTGAATTGCTTCTTGATGTTTTTCTTTATATTTACGATTTACTAAAGCATCTTTAAATTCAGCTTCAGGAAGCCCTACTTCTACCGCTAATTTCGTTAATACATCAATATCTTCAATGTTTTGCTCTTCTTGGAAAAACGCAGTAAATACTCGGTGATGATACTCATTTCCAAGTTCACGCTCTTTCGCGAATTGGCACCCTTCAAAAGCTAAATGTGTATATGGATGCGGAGAAACGCGGGGCAGACGCATTTCAACCCCTAATTTTTTTGCAGTAGGAATAATGAAAGAATCCCATGAACCTAACTTATCTGGCTCGTTCCAAGGATCTATTTTAGAATATGGACTTGGACGCAATTCAAATGGCATCCATTCGATTTCCACATCTTTCTCTTTCGCTACTTCATCTAATGGGCCTTTTGCTAAAAAGCAAAACGGGCATATAAAATCTGAGTATACTTTCATTTTTACAGTCATATCTTTTACACCTTACCTTCTTTTTATTTTCAGATGTAACCAAAACGGTTACAATTTTAAGAAAAAAATATGCATTCTCTTTTAGAGACTTGCAATTATCATATTATGCATTCATTTTTTGTTGTAAAGATTCAAATAACTGCCCCATCGTAATATTTCTCAAAACTTCTTCCATCGCAGATTGCGCCTGAACTAAAATAACTTCTAAAACAGCTTGAATATTCGCCCCAATTGGACAGTCTGGATTCGGTCTTTCATGAATGTGAAATAGTTTGTCTTCTTCCACTACATTCACTGCATGATACACATCTAATAATGTGATTTCATGTAAATCCTTTAATAATCCCGCGCCACCTGGTCCGCGATTTACGTAAACAAATCCAGATTGTTTCAAGTAAAACATTATTTTACGAATGACTACCGGATTTGTATTTACACTCTCGGCCATATAGTCTGAAGTGCAAACTGAAGATGGATTGTTTTTCAAAATAGATAAAATATGAACAGCTATAGAAAAGCGGCTACTAATTTTCATCGTGATCACCACCTCGATGTAATCATTATAGTTACAACCGGAATATAAGTCAATCCTTTTTACAAATTTTTTAAAGCAAATAAAAAAGTGCCCCATTACAATATATGAGACACCTCTTCTTATTCTGCAAACAAGTCTTGAAATTCTTCAATAAATAGCTGCACAGCGATTGAAGAATCCTTTAATGAAGGAACAGCTAAAGCAATTTCTCTCCATACTTGTGGTTCCAATTCTCTCGTTTGTATATTCTTTGGTAAACTCGTTAAAGATAACTCAGCCAAAATTGCGATTCCTAATCCTTCTTGAATCATATTTAAAGCTGTTGTAACTGTGGAAATTATATATTCAGCCCGAAGTGGTACGTTCGCTTGTTTAAACATATCGATAATGGGTGGTTCGTACCCACCCTTACATAATATGATCGGTTCATTCTCTAAATCACCTATTGTAATAGAATCGTTCTTACAAAGAGGGTGATCCTCTCTTAAGACAACAACCATTTTCCCCTTCGTTAAGGGCACGATCTCCATATCTTTATTAGGCAAAATAACAATTCCTATATCAACAACCCTCGATACTAACCAATCTTCAACTTCTTTAATCGTGCCTTCACAAAGAACGACTTCTAAGTTCGGATACTTCTCCTTAAAAAGATTTATCATTTTGGGTAAGAAATGTGCAGAAGCACTCGGAAAACTCCCAATTCGAATCGTCCCAACTTCGTGCCCTTTCTCCATCGCTACTTCTTGTTCAATCTTCTCAACGCCGTTTAAGATTTCTCTAATATGTACAAGAATTCTATTTCCAACATCCGTAACGATTAGCCCTTTTCGTTTATCGCGTATAAGAACGGTAACTCCTAACTCTGACTCAATGCTTGAAATCGCATGACTTACAGCTGGCTGTGTCATATTTAACATCCCGGCAGCCTTCGTAAAACTTCCTAATTCAACCGTTTTAATTAAAACTTGAAGTTGTGTAATGGTCATAACTAATCACTTATACTCCTTATAAAAAAGATTCATTTTATTTATCATAGTCGATATCATATCATAGTGAAATGGAATACAACAAGGAGGGATTACAGTGACACAGCTTTCTCGAACTAAGACTGCCATAATCCTTACATTTCTCGTTATTATGTGGGGAATTAATTGGCCGTTATCAAAATTCGCTCTGCATTACACACCACCCGTACTCTTTGCAGGGATTAGAACATTAATAGGAGGATTTATCTTACTTACTTTCGCATTACCGAAATACAAACAATTAAATTTAAAGGAAACTTGGCATTTATACTTTATTTCATCTTTACTCAATATTATTTTATTTTACGGACTACAAACTGTCGGACTTCAGTATATGCCCGCCGGACTCTTCTCCGCAATCGTATTTCTCCAACCTGTCTTACTCGGCATTTTCTCATGGATTTGGCTTGAAGAATCTATGTACGGCTTGAAAATTTTCGGACTTATTCTTGGATTTATTGGTGTTGGGGTTATTAGCTCTAGTAGTTTAACTGGACATATTTCTATTATCGGTGTACTACTTGCTTTAGGGTGCGCTATCGGCTGGGCACTCGGCACAGTATTTATTAAGAAAACTGGACACCGCGTTAATGCCATTTGGATGGTAACACTTCAGCTTATTATTGGCGGACTTTGCTTAATCGGATTTGGTTCAGAATTTGAGAGCTGGTCTAACATCGCTTGGAGTATACCATTTGTAAGTGTACTACTATTCATCTCGTTCTTTGTTATTGCAATGGGATGGCTCGCTTACTTTACACTTGTAGGAGCTGGTGAGGCAAGTAAAGTTGGGGCTTATACGTTCCTTATCCCACTGATCGCTATTATTGTAAGCTCTATTTTCTTACATGAGGCCATTACAATTAGCTTATTCATCGGACTTTTATTTATTATCGTAAGCATTTGTTTTGTAAATATAAAGCCGAAAGCACTTGCTGTAAGGCAGCAAGTTGAAGTGAAATAAATAGATATGAGAAAGAGTCTACCACTTGTAGGCTCTTTCTTTTTTACCATTTTATCAGTACAGTCACTTAACATCTTAGCAAAAGGAAAATTTTCCTTTTTTATTGTATGATGATAATTAAGTAGAAAATATTATCTCTAATACATATATATGGACTAACAATTCTAATCATCAGGGGGAATTATATGGTTTTACAGTATAAAGAATTTGGAGATTCAAGCTCTCCACTTATGGTTTTTATTCATGGGGGCGGAGTCAGTGGATGGATGTGCGACAAACAAATTAAACATTTTACTAACTTTCACTGCCTTGTTCCTGATTTACCCGAGCAAGGGGAAAATAGTAGTAAGGATCATTTTTCAATACACTTTAGTGCTGAAAAAATCATTGAATTAGTTGAAGAAAAAGGACAAGGTAAAACTGTTATAGTAATCGGTTTTTCGTTAGGTGCTCAAGTATTAATTGCAATGCTCAGCATGAAACCAAACTTAATTCAATACGCTATGATAAATAGCGCATTAGTTAAACTAATTCCTTTCGCTAAAACATTAATAAGATCCCTCGGCTTAACCTATCCACTTATAAAGAGTAAGACGTTTTCCAAAATACAAGCAAAATCAATGTACATAGATGAAACACAATTTGATAACTATTATCATGAAAGTTGTCAAATAAGTAAAAATACATTTGTGAGGATATTAGAAGAAAATATGTCGTTTACAATACCAAAAGGTTTCGAGAATGCTAGTAGCAATATATTAGTGACTGTTGGAGAAAACGAAAAAAGAATCATGAAAGGCTCGATGACTGCAATCCTTGAAAGCAATCCTAATTGCACAGGTATTATCATTCCTAAAATCGGTCATGGAATCCCTTTAGCAAATCCCAAACTATTTAATACTTTAATTGAAAACTGGCTTAAGCATGATACCTACCAGAAGAAGTAATGACAGTCAATTGAGTTCCTTATCTTAATAAACCATGTTGTATTTGTAGCTCTAATCCCACTCGAAGCTGCTTAATCTCAAAATTTTATTAACAAAGGTCTCATTACTTTCAATGAGACCTTTCAATGTTCCCTACTTTTTACGACGTACTACAAAAACACACGTACCTACGGAAGATACAATTGCTAAAACTGATAAAACAATTGCTATTGTTTGCATATTACTTGTACCTTCATTTTTTTCCACACTAGATACTTCACCATGTTCTCCTGTTAATGATGTACCTTTTGCAATCGTAGTAAGTGAATGGGGCTTCTCAGCTTTCTCATCGCCTGTCCATTCAACAATTTCTCCATCTTTATATTGTTGATATGCATTCCAAGCTATTTGTTGCTCTTTATCTGGATTTTTAGCAACGAAAGTAAATCGTTGGAACTGACCAGGTAAAATCCCTTCTCCTGTTGCTTCCCATATTACAGTTTTAACTTTTCCAGCTGCATCTTTTTGTTCTTCCACTTTCCACCCTGGCACTGGCTCGTACTGTTGAAACTCGACTCCAGACGGTATTTTCAGTGTGACTTTTGTTGTTGCCATATTCTTTTCAACAGGTACCTTTATTGTATAAGTCTCCCAAGAGCTAACGTCAGAAGTTGCTGGTTTCACAGTTACGTGAGCACTAACAGGTAACGAAAAAATCCCCATTGCAATTATTGTTGCGATCATTGTTGTTCCTAATTTTTTTATATGTTTCATTTTCTATAAACTCCTTTTCATTTATAACGTCTTTTTTATCTGCCACCTACAATAAATTTATAATCCGTATCGAAACTATCAAGAGATTTTGTTAATCCGTGAACTTGTATATTCCAGTTTCCTGTCATGTTAATATACATACCTTCCGCTTCATATTCTCCCGGTGACACTGCCGAAACTTTAAATGAACCTTTGCCCATATTCATATCTAAAGATTGAGTCGTCAATACAATTTGTTCCATATCAGTAACAGGCTGTCCATTCTCATCCTTCAAAGTAATATGAAATGTATTCTGTCCTACCTTATTAGGACTTACATGTAAAGTAAGTTCATATCCATTATCTAATTGTTTACTCTCTGTAAAAGGTCCCGTAGGAGGCATCGGCGGCGTTTGTAC
The DNA here is from genome assembly GCF_038007445.1 of Bacillus sp. FSL P2-0099. Lineage (NCBI taxonomy): Bacteria > Bacillati > Bacillota > Bacilli > Caryophanales > Bacillaceae > Bacillus > Bacillus sp. FSL P2-0099. The sequence goes on along the minus strand of NZ_JBBOXE010000001.1, from coordinate 1,873,718 downwards.
ATTTGTCATAAACGCTACGATTACGAAAACGATAATTCCAATGATAAACTCTACTTTCACCGTGGCTCCTAACCTTTGCTGCGCTCGCATTCTCCCTTTCACATAATGAATAATTCCCAATATCCCCATACACACGAATAAAAGTATCTTTGCTAATAAGGCTAATCCATACTTCGTATCAAATAGGGAATGGATTGTGGGAATAAAAAATGTACTGTTAAAAAGACCCGTTAATAAAATCACTATGACAGTACCTGTTGCCCATGGTGAAAAACGCTTAATCGCATCCCAATACATAGTCCACTTGTCATCCTCTTTACGTAAAAGAAGAACAATCGATGATAGCCCCCCAATCCATAACGAAGCTGCGCATAAATGTAGAAAGTCCATAACGACAGCAATTTCTTTAAACTTTAATCCATATGCATGACTATTGAAAGCTTTCATAACCAGTAACCCCATAAATAATACAATTGGAATGCTCCATACTTTAAACGACGAAAGCCTCTCACTCTTCACTGCAAAATATGTAACAATTATAAGCGTACTAATAAGAGCCATTTGAGTGATCCATACATAACCAAAAACAGATAGCTGTAATGTTTCTTTTAATAATAAAGGATCGAATGCTTCTAACCATGAAACATCAGCATTTATTTTCGCCTGCAATGGTAGATTGAATAGTAAACTAATAAATATCCCAAATAATGATATCCATATTATTCTCTTACTCCTTGATTGAACTGAGGTTGCATTCCCTTTATACATAATAAGATTAAAGAATAGAACTCCTAAAAATAGTGAGAAACTTGTATATAGAACCCCACGTTCCATGATCATATCGATTTGCGGAACATAGCCCATCTCTTCTACTTGTATATCATCTGTTCCCGCTTCTGCTAATCCAATACGGAATGGAATAACTCCTTGAATCGGATGTCCATCAGCTGAAATAGCTTTCCACTGAATAGAGTAAAGACCATTTTTGAGATTCTCTTTTAACCCAGCCTCTAATATTTTTTTGTTTTTCTTATCAATATGTGCATCTTTTAAATCTACTCTTTTACCTGAGGTATCTCTTACGAACAATGTATTAAAACTTGAAACTTGTATGTCCTCATCGAATTCAATTTTCACAACAGATGGTGCTTTCTTTAACGTTTCATTTTCAGCAGGATTTGATTTCACAACATACGCATGAGCAGATGCGCTTTTTGGTATCAATATGATAAACACGCACGCTATTAATAGCCATGCCCCTAACCTTCGTATTACTTTCACAATCATTTCACTTCTTTCTTCTTTCTCGCTACACTTTCATTACTTTATACTTCCTAGTTTGATTCCCTGACGAAATATTAACCTGATTAAGTATTTTTTTATACAACCTGACGCTTTCTTTCTCCCCACCTTTAAACTTCTAATATAATAGCAACTACTTTAATTAAAACAACTTACATTTTTAAAGTCGATTGTTATTATATCATAAAATATATTTATGTAAGTTTCCTAAGAAGAAAAGTTCTCGTGAATCATTTGTGAAAAAAATGTGAAATACATAAATAAAAAGGTGTTACGTTATTACGTAACACCTTTTTATTTATAAATCGTGCCATTGGAGAAGGTATATTATTCGTTGATGTAAGTAATTCAATTCTATCACCATCCACTTCAAGAATGACTACTTCTCCTTCCACACCTAGCACCTCACTTACGTAACGCTCTATTACTGTTCCTTACCAAACCTTTTCGTAAAAACGTATAACTATCTAGATCATGAACTACGATACCGCTATCCTAAACAAAATGAAACACTTCTTTAAGTCTCTCCATGATAGAGAACTCCCTTTATATCGCCACTTCTATATCATCGTTTTAATTATAATTAAAAGCTAACCTTTTCTATACAATATATCCTTTTATTTTTTATAGATATTTAAAGAATGCATTTATATGAAACGGCTATTCCTAAAGTATCATATTAGGAATAGCCTCAATAACCAATATCTTATCTATCTTAAAAATTAAATTTGACATTTTCAATTTCTGTATTCTCGATTACTAACCCTTCAATCTCAATATTTTCTAATTTTATTTCTTTATTTGAACTAATCGTGTCTAAGATACCTAAAAAATTCTCCGCTAATTTTTTTATAGTTTCCATTCTATACAAACTACTCGCATATTCAAATTCAAAAAACAACTCTTTTTTTCCTTTTTCTACAAATAAGGTTAAATCAAATTTCGCAATTTTATTTCTATATTGAACAGGCGTCATTTTCAAATTCCCCATTATACTTTCATTGATTTGAGATTCTTGAAAAGCTAACATTGTAGAAAATATAGGGTTTCTCCCTAAGTCTCTCTTAATTTTTAACTTATCAATAATCATATCAAACTGGTAATCTTGATTATCATACGCTTTAATTAACTGTTCTTTAATCTCTGACAAAAATTCCGAAAAGTTTTTTTTCTCAATAGGGAAACTTCTAATTGCAATAGTATTTGCAAACATACCAATGATATTTTTCAAATCAGAATGTGTCCGCCCTAAAATAGGCATTCCTACAATTATATCGTGCTGCGAGGAACATTTTGATAACAAAATACTATAAGCTGCAGACAAAATCATGTACAATGTCGTATCTGTTTCTAAACATAAATTGTCTAAACGTTGCTTTAATTCATTTCCTCCCTCAAAAATAAAACTATTTCCTTCAAAGCTTTGTATAATTGGTCTAGGAAAATCCGTAGGCATATCTAATACTGGAAGATCCCCTGAAAGTACATCTAACCAATATTTTTCTTGTAGACTTGCAGCACTTGTCTTTAAAAACTCATTCTGCCAATAAACGAATTCTTTATATTGAATAGGGTTTTCCTGTAACAGTTTTCCTTGATATAATTCTGATAACTCCTGCAGTAAAATATTGACTGAATATCCATCTGAAATCAAATGGTGCATATCTGTTAAGAGCACATGTTTATGACTACTTAAGCGAATGATCCTAACTCTTACTAAAGGGGCTTTACTTAAATCAAAAGGTTCAATAAATTCATCAATTATATTTTCCAGTTCGACATTCAGCTTACTTGATGGATTAGAACATAAATGTTCATCTAAAACAGAATAACTAATTTCTATATCCACTTCTCCCTGAATTCGTTGTTTGGGCACACCATCTACTACTTCAATAGATGTTTGAAATGCCTCATGTCTCTTTACAATCTCACAAAAAGCTTTTTCCAATTTATCCAGATTGATTTCACCTTCTAGTAAGGTTGCTCTTGGCATATTGTAACTAGTTCCAATCCCTTCCATCTGTTGTAGTGTATATATCCTTTTCTGAGCCGAAGAAAGGTCGTAATATTCGCACTTTTCTACAGGTTGTAATGACACATACTTACTTTCAGATCTTTTCTTTATATGCTTACTTATACCTCTTACTGTTGGTGCTTTAAACGCTTCTCTTAACGATATATCTACACTAAACTTTTTGTGAATTTCTGCCATTAAAAGCATTAACGACAATGAGTTTCCACCCATTTCAAAAAACGAGTCATTCATACTAATTTGCTTAACATTAAGAGTTTCTTCCCACATTTGTGCAACAGTTTTTTCAATTGGATCCTCAGGCAGTTCATAATTAGTTTTTATCAATAATTCATCCTTAATTTCTGGGAGTGCTTTAAAATTTAGCTTACCATTTGGAGTCAAAGGAATTCTATCTAACTTAATAAAGATAGAGGGCATCATGTAGTAAGGAATCTTACTTGAAAGGTATTCCCTTATTCCCCACCCATTCTCATTCTCTTTCAACACAATATAAGCACATAGTATATTATTATTTTCTTTATCTTTTTTTGGAACAACAATTGCATCAAGTATCATATCGTGTTGCAACAGTACTGAATTTATTTCTTCTAACTCCACTCTATATCCTCGAATTTTTAATTGATTGTCAATTCTTCCGAGAAATTCTACTTCTTGATGGCATGTGAGCCTCCCTAAGTCTCCCGTTCTATAGAGTTTGATTTTTTCATGTCCCAAAGGTGAAACCGTAATAAACTTTTCGCTATTTAAATCAATTTGATTCAAATAACCTTCTGTCACTCCTACTCCCCCAATACAAATTTCACCAGCCATTCCAAGTGGAACAAGTTTTTGACCTCTATCCAAAATGAATATTTTCGTGTTATCTACTGGTTTTCCAATAACCGTTCCCTTGGATACAAGTTCAAAATCAGTAGCATTAAATTTGTGAAATAGAGCGCCAATAGTAGTTTCTGTAGGTCCATAGTGATTCATAATTACAGTTTGCGGATACACCCTATTAAACTTACTAATATCAGCTGACTTCACTTCTTCACCGCCCAATACGATTAACCTTAGCGCCATGCAATTCTCATAATCTTCAACTATACGATGGTTAACTAAATAATTAAATAGTGAAGGAGTCAGTTTTATATAACTTATCTTTTTCTCTTTCAAATATGTGATAAGGGTTTCTGGGAGCATATAATGTTCTTTTGGAACTAAATGTAACTCACACCCATTTAATAAAGCTGTATACAAACTTGTATATCCTAAATCAAATGCAAAGGAAGATAATAGTAGTGTTTTATCCCTATACGTTATACTTGCTTCTCGTGTGAACCATGAAATATAATTTACCAAGCTTTGATTCTTAATCGGTACCCCTTTTGGGAGCCCAGTGGTACCAGATGTATAAATAATATATATTGGATTATCAACTGTACTTCTTTCCTCTATATTTGAAGGACATTCAAAAAATAAGCTCTTATCTTCCAATTCCATAACCTCACAAGTAAAATCATTAGAAGTTACTAAGTGAGACTGAGTCAAAAGAAGAATTGTATCACTGTCTTCAATCATGCTATTTATTCGTTCTAATGGAAACTCCGGATCAAGAGGTAAATAAATTGCCCCGCTTTTAATAATACTCCATAGTCCAATGATCATTTCAATAGAAGGCTCAGCTAATAAAGCGATTACTGTATCACTTCCTGCCCCCTTCTTAATCAAGTGTTTAGCTAATTGATTTGCTTTATCATTTAATTCCTTATAAGTTATTGTTCTCTGTCCAAACACTACAGCAGTACGATTCGGATGTTTTTCCACCAGTTCTTCAAATATACGTTTAATCGTTTTTTCTTCTGGATACAAAGTATCAGTATTATTAAAAACACCTATTCTATTTTTTTCTTTCATGGTTACTAGATCAATTTCCTCAATTGGAATAGTAATGTCCTCTATGATAGTATCAATAATTTTAACGAAATGTTCCGCCATTCGTTCTATCGTTTCTTTACGGAACAAACCTGTACTATATTCAAATATAAAACGAAGTTGTCCATCCTGCTCAGTTACTTTCAGCTCTAAATCAAATTTAGATGTACGATTCGTATACTCGTACGGTTTAATTTCAAAATCACCTATTTCCGCCCTTACTGCATCAACATTTTCAAAAGCAAACATCACATCAAACAGAGGATGACGATTCACATTTTTTCGCAATTGTAGCTTATCAACGAGCATCTCAAATGAATATTCCTGATGTTCGAGAGCTTGAAGTGTGCGGCTTGCAACTTCTTTCAAAAAATCCTCAAACCGTTTCTCTGAAGTAGGATAATTTCTGAGCGCAAGTGTATTAACAAACATACCTACCACATTTTCTAATTCAGAATTCAGTCTTCCTGCTACCGGGCTTCCAATTATAATGTCTTCTTGTCCGCTATATTTAAACAGTAGTATATTGAATGCCGAAAGTAATAATGAGTACAGAGTAGCTCCTTTTTGGCTTGAGATTTCATTTAATTTAGATGTATAATATGCATCCAAATTAACTTGAACTACATCACCTTCAAACATTGGCTCATCTAACCTTGGATAATCAGTTGGTAAATTGAGTAATGGTATTTCTTTTGAAAATATTTCAAGCCAGTACAGTTCTTTTAGTTTCCAGTTCCCGGATTCTATCATTTTGTTTTGCCAGTTTGAAAAATCTTTGTATTGAATTCTTACGTCTGGCAAATTATTTTTTTGATAAAGAGATGCAAACTCTCTAATTAAAATTCCCATTGATAAACCATCGGATATAATATGGTGCATATCATAAACAAGCAAATATTTCGATGATGGTAGCACCTCCACAATTGCTGCTCTGAACAAGGGCCCTTTCTCTAAATCAAATGGTCTAATAAATGTTTCAACAACACTCTCAAAATTTTGTTCATCTGCATACAAGTGTTGCATATTCCATTCAGGATTCTGATGGATTTTTTGAACTATTTTCCCTCGTACTTGTTTAAATGATGTTCGCAAGCTTTCATGGCGATTAATTAAAGCTTGCAATGCCTTTTCTATCTGTACTATATTAACTTCCCCTTCAAGAAATACTGCTCCGGTAATATTATAGTTTGTAGATGCACCATTCAATTGACTAACAATATACATACTTTTTTGTGCTGGAGAGACTTCATAATACTCCTGTGGTGGTGCTAGACGAATCGCTTCATATGTTTCTTTTTTCCCCATCATTTCTTCAATGATTACAGCCAATTCCTTAATAGTAGGAAATGCAAATATATTTCCAAGTGGAAGTTCAACTTCAAATTCCCTATGAATTTCAGAAACAAGTGTTATTGCTTTTAATGATTGTCCCCCAATTTCAAAGAAATGATGATTAATGCCTACACCATCAGTTCCCAGTATCTTCCTCCAAATACTTACAAGTTTTTGTTGTATCGTATTATAAGGTTTTTGATACTCTTCATCAAACTGTACTTTAATCTCCATATTTTCTAGGGACTTCCGATCAATTTTTCCATTCGGACTGAGCGGAAGGCTTCCTAGTTGAATAAAATAAGAAGGAATCATATATTCAGGAAGTTTTTTCCGCAAAAAACCCCTTATACTGCATTGATTATTTGTACCATGTGAGGGGGAATCATAGAATGCAACAAGATACTTATCATTTGCTACTCCATTCTTCACGACAACTATAGAGTTTTTTATGTTATCACATTTGTTTAAAACAACTTCAATCTCTCCTATATCAATTCGATGCCCTCGTATTTTTGTTTGGTCATCCTTCCGCCCCAGAACCTCAATGTTACCATCGCAAAGTAATTTCCCCATATCTCCTGTTTTATAAAGCATTTTTCCATAATTATGATAATACGGATCTCGAATAAACTTATCCTTCGTCAACTTAGAATTGTTAATATAACCTCTAGCTAAAGGTATGCCACCTATGAATATTTCCCCCTTCACTCCAATCGGCAAAGGGTGCATGTTCTCATCAAGGATATAAATGCGCCTGTTAGCAAGTGGTTTCCCCACGGGAATAACTTTTAAGTCGGCACTTTTAGTTCCTTTTCCAGACACTTCATATAAAGTACTTGTCATCGCCGTTTCAGCAGGTCCATATGCATTTAACAAAATAATATCTTCTAAAGGTAACTGTTCCCACATCCCTACTTTCTCCGCTGGCATTTGTTCCCCACCAACTATGACGAGTCTGAGGTTACTATCTGGAATTATTTCTGGTCTTGTATACCATTCTTGTACAATTTCGCCCCAATAATTTGTAGGTAGATTAACAACTGAGAGTCCAAGTTCAACACATTTCTGAGAAAACTGATAAGGAGTCCATATATTCTTATCACGCAAAACAAGAGAACTTCCTGCAGCTAGTGTTGTAAAAATCTGTTCAAGTGAAATATCAAAACTTATCGAAGAAAACTGAAGAACACGATCCTCCGGTGTCAGCTCATAACGTTTGCAAATATCAATGGAGTGGCTTACAACTGCTTCATGAGACATCATTACACCTTTTGGTCGACCAGTAGAACCCGAAGTATAGATGATATATGCCAAATTCTGGGGTTCAATTCTAACACTCGGTTGGTTTTTTGGTTCTTTGAGCACTGAATCCCATTCTATATCAAGACAAACGGTATGCCCCTGATAATCTCTAATCTTCGACTGTAAATTATTTTGGGTGAGTAATATAGGTACTTGGGCATCTTTCAACATCAAATTTATTCTTTCGCCAGGATAATCCATATCTATAGGTAGAAAAGCTCCACCAGCTTTTAAAACAGCTAAAATTCCTACAATCATTTTAGGTGAACGTTCAACATACACTCCCACAGGTATTTCAGGCCCTACCCCTAATTTAATGAGCTTATGCGCTAACTGGTTTGAAAGTATATCTAATTCTGTGTAAGATAAACTTTCATTCCCCTGTATAACAGCAGGTTTGTTTAAATTTAATTTTACTTGATCAGTAAATAAATCCTGAAAACATTGATTCTTAGGATAATCCAATGAAGTAGAATTATTATCACTTAAAATATGTGTAAGTTCTTTTTCGGAAATCATTGAGATATTCTCTAACTTACCATCTTCGCTAACAAGCATTTCCCACAAAATATTGATTAAATGTGAAAGTATCTGATTTGCTTCTGTTTCATTTAAAAAGGAACTATTGAATAGTAGCTTCAATTGAAGCTTTGGTTGTAGATTACAATAAACAACCAAAGGATAATCCATTTGTTCATCTATACGTACTGATTTCACTTGTAATGAACCAATTCCGTCTTTCAATTTCACATCGAATGGATAGTTTTCAACAATTACAATACTCTCATACAAATCATATAAGGCAGAGCTTCTTGGCATATCAATCCAACTTCTTATATCAACGAGTGAGGTATATTCATATTGACGCATTTCAACCTGCTTCAGTTGTACATCTTTAAGCCATTTAATCAAATTTACATTTTTATTTATCTTTACCCTAAAAGGGAGAGTATTCATAAAGCAACCAATTATTGAATCCGAGCCTTCTAACTCAGCCGGACGCCCTGATGAAGTTACCCCAAAAATAATATCTGTTTCTTGGGAGTAGCGATTTAAAAGAATTGCCCAAGCCCCCTGAATCATAGTATTTAGTGTAATCCGATTCTTTCTAGTAAAGTCTTGAATTATCTGCTGTTTGTCTTCAGACACTTCGTATACTACATCTCCAAAAGCAGATAACTGATTTGAATTTTTTGCAGGAAAAATATTATTGAATCGTATAGGTGTTTTAAATCCATCTAACTCGGTTCTCCAAAATTGTTCCGCTTTCTTCTTGTCTTGCCTACGTAACCAGTCGATATAATCTTTAAATGAATATACATGTCCAAATGTTATCTTTTCGTCAACACATAATGCTTCATAACACTGACCCAGTTCCTTAAAGAGGATGCTATTACACCAACCATCTAACTGAAGGTGATGATGCGTCCATACTACATCATAGGCATACTCTTCTTGCTTAATGACCAAAATTCTCATAAGTGGTGGTTTTGAAAGGTCGAATCCCTTCTTACGATCTTCCTCAATAAGTTGTTCTAACTTTTGCAATCCTTCAGATTTCGAAAAATTTGTCCAATCTAAAACTTGAAAAGGAATTTTTAGATCTTTATGAACAATCTGTACAGGTTCTTCTAGCCCTTCCCAATGATATGATGTTCTTAAACTTTCATGTCTATCTAAAAGTTTTTGCCAAGCCTTTTCAAATATCTCAATATCTAGTTTTGATTTTATTGAAAATATTGTTTGCTCCACAGTTACTGACGATTTTGGTGAATAGATATGATGAAAAACCATACTTTGTTGTACAGGTGAAAGCATGTATATATCTTCTATATTTTTATATACCTCAATCCATTCATCAATTTTCTTTTGATCTATGGAGACAAGTGGGAAATCTGAAGGCGTCAAATATGTACCTTCTTTTGTTTGACAGTGGTCAATTATATTCTTCAAATTGTTGACAAAGTCCTTTGCCAAGCCTTGAATGGTTTCAACCAAATGACTATTCGCACTATATTTCCATTCTACACATAATTTTTTATCAACGATCATACATTCAATTTCAAGCAAGTGACTTCTAATTCCATTCAAATCACGGGTTAGTCCTGTATTCACATCCGATATATTAAATAACTGCTGTTTTTTAATTGCTTGTTCGAACTGTCCTAAATAATTAAAGCTTATTTGTCCCCTTTTCCTAGACGAAATTTGCCCTCGCATCTCTTTCTCTGCTAAGTAATATAAAATTTCATAACCAATTCCACCATTTGGTATAGCACGATACCGCTCTTTTACTTGCTTCAATATTTCTGCTATGCCCTTCTCTTTTTCAATGTCGCCCATAACAATAGGATATACACAAGTAAACCATCCTACAGTTCTTGAAGTGTCGTACTCTTTTAACAAAGGATTCCTACCATGGCCCTCCAAATCAACTAGTGTTTCACCACTCCAATTTGCTAATGTACTAGAAAGTGCGGAAAGCAGAATATCATCAATTCTCATTTTAAATAATTGATACGTGTCATGCAGTAAATACTTTGTTTCTTTCTCCGTCAACATAAAAGAAAGTGTACGAGCAGAGTTTTCATCATTTCTCCCCCCTTCCATGTCAATAGGTATAGTATTTACAGAATAAGGGACATTGTTCTTCCAAAAAGCAAGTTCATCTTTTAATTGATTGGAATAAGCATATTCATAGAGATGCTCAGACCATTTTTTAAAAGAGAGGCCTTTCACTGGAAGTTGAACAGAGCCACTATTTGTAAGCTGTTCATATATCATCTGTAGAGTGTCCAGCATAAGTCGCCATGAATATCCGTCTATTACAAGATGATGTACTGTTATAAACAACCTTCCTTTTTCCTGATCCCCAGAATCAAAATATGCAACTTTAATTAATGGCCCATCTGTAATGTTTAATTCATACTGCAATTTTGATAAAATTTCATGCATATGACTATTATTAAAATCATGTAATTCAAATAACACATTCTCATCGGACTCTGAATAAACTTGAATCCATTCTCCAGCCCTTTGATAATAACGGAGCCTAAAACTATCATGATAATTTGTAAGTATACGAAAACTTTCATGCAACAAAGTCGGATTTATACCTGCTCGTGTTTCCAATAGCACAGATTGATTCCAATGATGATAATTTTCCAAATCTTGCTCAAAAAACCACTTTTGAATCGGTGTAAGAAGCACTTCTCCAGTCTCAGGTTCTTCTATTTGATCTTCACTATAGCTTTCTTTAATATCTGCAATACAATCCGCCAGTTCTGCTATCGTTTGGTTCTCAAACATCTGACTCACGGTAATCTCTACACCCTTTTGAAGCGCTTTACCTACTATTTGAATACTTAAAATTGAGTCTCCTCCCAATTCGAAGAAGTTATCATGTATACCAATTTCCCCCTGATGTAGACCCAATACTGCAGACCATACCTCTACTAGTTCTTCTTGAACTTTATTTTTTGGAGCAACGTAACCTTTATAAGTATGAATTTGAGGAGCTGGTAAGTTCCTTCGATCAAGCTTTCCTATGGAAGTTAAGGGCAGACTCTCTAGCTGAATATAGTATGACGGAAGCATATAATCTGGTAATTCTTTTGCTAAAAATCCCTTAAGTTCCTCCATGTTAACCTGAACATGGGAAACAATATATGCACAGATAACTTTTTTTCCATTATTAATTTCCCAATCAATTACAGCAACATCTTCAATGTAGTTCCTTTTTAATATTAAATTATGAATTTCTGAAAGTTCAATCCGATACCCTCTGATTTTCACCTGATGATCCTCTCTTCCAAGAAACTCGATTTCTCCGTTTGGAAGCCATCTTCCTAAGTCCCCTGTTTTATACATACGATCATTTGGATTAAAGGGATCATTCATAAACTTTTCATTTGTAAATTCTGGTAGATTCAAATACCCTCTTCCTACACCGTCTCCAGCAATATACAACTCACCAGGAACACCTATTGGACTAATATTTTTATCTTTATCTAATATATAACATCTAACATTTGAAATCGGCCGCCCTAAAGAGACGGTATTTTCCGAACATTCAACACTTAAAGCATCTACTGTCGTTTCTGCTGGACCATAATTATTATATAATTTATATCCTCTATCAATCAGTGCATCTTTTAATGATTCTTCTAGTCTTTCTCCACCTGAAATAACTGTGTGTAAACTCTGCAATTTGCGATCATGACATAATAATTCTTTTAATACAGTCGGTATGAAATTAATAATATGAATTTCATGTTGATCAACATAATCACAAAAATGCTTCTTATTTAAAATTAAATTCTTTTCGGCTATATGTAATGTCGCTCCATAAAGTAATGTACCGAAAAAATCCTCAATACTCGGATCAAACACATAATTTGTTAGTTGTAATAGATTTGTTTTTTCCGTTATATTAAATGTTTTTCCAAACCACTGAACAAGATTAACAACATTTCGATTTTCTATCATTACACCTTTAGGTTTTCCTGTAGTACCTGAAGTATACAAAACCGTAAATAAATCATTCGGACTAAGGTTTACTTTTGGTAGAAGAGTCTCATCCGAAAATTTTCTACTATTATCCAATATAAAAATACAATCATTGTTGAATTTTTCAATTACATAGTCGTTTTTATTAATTACATCCTTACTGGTCAATATGAACTTTGTTTGACTATCCTGTATCATATACATTTTCCTTGACTCTGGATATTCTGGATCAATTGGCAAGTATGCAGCTCCGACTTTTAAAATAGCAATTATCCCTATTAGCATTTCAATTGATGGATCCGTCATGATTCCAATAATCTCACCCTTTTTCACTCCTTTTCTAAGCAGTTCATTTGATAAGTTATTGGATATGGCATTTAATTCTTCATAAGTCATAGTCCTATTTTTATATACAATCGCAACATTATCCGGGGTTTTCATCGCTTGTTGCTCAAACAACTGACTAATCGTCAACTGATGTGAATATGTTTTACGAGTATTATTAAATTCCAAAAGGATTTGTTTTTTCTCTTCAATAGATACGATATCAATCTCTTCTATTTTTTTATGAGGATTTTTTATGACTGCTTCTGCAATTATAGTAAAATGTTGAGCTAAACGCTCAATTTTAGATGATTCATATAATTGTTCGTTGTAACTGAAACATATCTCAATATCTTTGTGCAAACTTATACTAATAGATAAGCCATAATTAGTCATTTCAAAGGTGGAATATGAGTTCAAAGCGATTCTATTTTTGTTTGTCAGTATCGTCTGATCTAAAGGGTAGTTTTCAAAAACAACAATAGTATCAAAAAGGTCGATTTCCGTATCCAATTCACTATATTTTTTTATATCTACTAAAGATGATGTCCCATACAATTCCCAATCCTGCAATGTCTTATTTAACTTTTTGATAAGTTCTATAGATGTTTCGCTAGAATCCTTTTTAACTCTTAATGGAACTGTATTTATAAATAGGCCTACCATTTCTTCAATCCCATTAAATGTTCCTGCTCTACCCGAAATAGTTGCGCCAAAAATAATGTCATCGATATTATGATTCTTTTGTAGCACAATTCCCCATAAACTATAAACAAGGGCGGCAAGAGTAACTTCATTTCCCTTCGCAAATCCTTCCAACTTATCCCTTGAAAATTGAATGCGATACTGATGATCTTTTCGAATTGATTTATGTTTCTTTTTTGTTACTTCCAATCTATTTTGCGAGTTAAATCCTTTTAAATACTCTTGCCAAAATACTTTCTGCCTTTCTTTATCCTGTTTTTGAATATATTTAATAAAATCTTTATATTTTTTTTTAGTAGGCAGATTGTAAGTTTCTGATTCACTAAGGCATCGATATGCGTTTAGGAATTCTTTTAAAATAATTCCATTACTCCAGCCATCATATATAATATGATGATTACTTATAATCATTTCATGTCTTTCTTCTGCTAATATGCACAAAGTAACCCTGAATGGTATTTCTCGAAGGTTAAACTTTTTTTCACGATCTTTAACTTTTATCTCTTCTAGTAAAATATTTTTTTCACTTTCACTCTTGTGTGTAAGATCAATTATTTTAATATGAGGGGTATGTTCTTTCAATACTATTTGAACAGGAGTTTTCACTTTTTCCCAACGAAATAGTGTACGTAACTGCTCATTTGTTTGGACAACCGCGTCCCAAGCTTTCTTAAACAATCCTGCATCAACTCTACCTAAAATCCCCAAACATATCTGTTCAAAATACTCATCACTTTGAGGATTTTTTAAGTAGTGAAATAACAACCCTTCCTGTATTGGTGTTAAACCAAGAATATCTTCCAAATTTTGTTTATCCAATTTTATCATCATTGAGCTCCTCCTTGAGACAATCAAATGAATCTAAATAATTATGCTTCTTCATATTTTCTATAATTTCTCCTCTTTCCATCTTGATAACTTTATCCGCGATATGAAAATACCTATCATCATGAGTAATAGCAATGATAGCTTTTCCTTTTTCCTTTAATTCAGCCAATAGTTCTGTATAGAAAAAATGTCTAAATTCAGGGTCTTGATCTGCCGCCCATTCATCAAATAGATAAATAGATTTATCCTCTAAATAGCTAATTAATAGTGCTAGTCTTTTTCGTTGTCCTGTTGAAAGTTTAGTTGTACTAAATTCTCCATTTTGAATTTGTACTTTTTCATCGATACGTAATATTTTCAAATATTTTTTTATTTCTTCTTCCTTTGAGCTATAGTCAATACCATAGACTTTTGTAAACAAATAAAAATCACTAAATATTGCGGAATATAGCTCTCTTAACTGTTCCTGATTTATTTCTTGATTGTTAACAAATATGTTTCCGCTATTTGCAGAATACAAACCTGTAATTAGTTTAGCAAGAGTTGATTTACCACTACCATTGCCACCGGTTATAAATACAACCTCTCCTGATTTAAGTTCAAAATTAATTGGCCCAACTTGAAAAGGTTCTCCATGTTCACTTTCGTATTGATATACTACCTCTTTAATCTCCATGTTTATTTTACTTTGAGGTATCAGAGTACTGTTTACGTCTGTCTTATTAGTTTCGGTTTTTAAATACCTTGAAAAATCATTTATTCTCTTCCAACTAATTTTCATTTGAATCGCATTAGGGATAGTATTGAGTATACTATGTAGAGGTCCTGTCATATAAAGAAAAACAAAAACATAGCTTCTTAAAAACTCACTCTGTACCCCTTTAAATAAAAGCGGAAATAAAAATGTAACAGCCCCAATTACCATAACAAACAGCAATTCACCAATAATAAAAACATTAGCAAACTTAAGACCACCTTGAATCCGCTTATCCTTATAATCCTCACAGCTCTCTTGCATCCCTTGTCCAAACTCTTCTCGTTTTGACTTTCCTATGCTTAACTCTTTATAACCGCCAATGAGATCGTTTATATATCTAAAAAAAGTGTTTTGGATGTTTCTTGTTTGTTCCCAAAGATTATTAGCTGATTTTCCAGCTACATAATACATACCTGCTGCAACCAAAATAACTGCAATAGAAACAAGCAGTCCATAAACATTAATTACTCCCAAATAAACCAAACAACATAAAAGTGTAATTGAATCAGTCAAACCAGTAATTATGGTGGCAGCATAATTACTGATAGCTTCTGTATCATTATTTAAGGTGGTTTGAATTCTTTCTGACTCTATTTTTTCAATTTTTTCATAAGGATTTTTTAATATATCGTTAATTAACTGGATCCTTTTTTCATAAATCAGATTATTCGTAATGGTAATCAACTGCGTCCGTACCAATTTTTGCGCTAATACATAAGTAATAATTCCTAGCAAAAAATATAAAAACAAACTATTGTTGCTTGAATAATTACTTCTAGTTAAAGCTTCATTAATAATAAAAATAATCATCGCATTTCCAAAACCACTGGTTACACTCAACACAAAAATCGGAAAAAAATTTTTCTTATTATGCAAAGGAAAAACAGTTATTAAAGATAAATATAGGCAGAACAGTACAATACTAATTAAAGTAGCCCATACCGCAAAACTCATACTGATAGGTAACCAAACATTAACAAAATCCCAAGAAAGTCTCCCGAAAAATACAAATGGAATTTTATAAAGGGCATACCCAGCTAAGAACGCAAACAGAAACGTTATAAAGGGAATACAAATACTTTTAAATTTATTTTTTTCCAACTTCCTTTTTTTCTTATACACCTGAATCATAACTATGAAAATGAAGTATAGAGTAATAATTGAAAAAGGAACCATAAACAAAAGTACAGTAACAGAAAAGGCATCAATACTCTTATACGTATCTTTACCGTTTGTCACCACACTCTCCCCCACAAGTGTGTCCATAATAGCCTGGCCAATATTTTGAGTGTAATCGGAGTTCATGTTAGCCATCACCGCAACTCCTAACTTCTCTTGAGGATGAAATACAACGAAAGAGGAGAAATTCGGATTACTTCCTGCATGTGATATTTCACCAGGACCATTTTGAAAAACTTGCCACCCTCCGGCATAAGAAGAGCCATCCTCAGATGGTGGAACTGATCTGTTTGGTATATGTGTACTATAAATTGCCTTTTGGTGATCATCACTTAGTCCATATATCCCAAGCTGCATACGAAGCCACTTTTCCATGTCTTCATTATTCGAGATAAAATAACCTGCGGGTGTATTTCCTCGATAAATAGGTGCATTAAACTCTATAGGCTTTAAAAAACCTATTTTATATCCCTTTGACATATCATATTTAGCGACATCTTTTCTAAACAAAAAAGTATTACCCATATTAAATTGGTTTAATATATTATTCTGAACGTATTGTTCAAAAGATTGATTGGTAACTTTTTGTATAACTAATCCTAGAATATCGTAGTTAATACTGGCATAATTGAATTGCTCTCCTGGATATGTCTCCAATTTTTGATTTAATATTTCTCTAACTGTATTTTCCAACGCATCATTGTCATTTGAGATAGGTATGTCCCCAATGGTATGAAAAGGGATCCCACTCGTATGATATAAAAGCTGTTCAAGAGTTATTTCAACATTTTTATTAAGTTGTTGTCCTTTATAATTACCTTCATATATCATTTGAAACCACTGCAAATATTTGCTAACAGGGTCCTTTAAATCAATTAACCCCTTTTGAACAAGTTGATATATTGCGAGAGCTGTAAACGCCTTACTATTCGAACCGATTTCAAATAATGTTTTTTCCGTTACACGTTGCTTTGTCTCAAGATTTGAATAGCCAAAACTTTTTTTATATACAGCTTGATCACCTTTGACTACTATCACTGACATTCCAGGAATTTTGGCTTCTTGCATTTGTTTTTTTATAAGCGAGTCTAGTTGTTCTTTATCGTTTTCCGTAAACATTCTATCATTCTCTGCATTTGCTATTTGAATCCCAAATAGCATCTGTACATTTAATAATATTACAAGGGTAATCAAAACCATTTTTACTCTCATCATGATTGAATGACTCCTCTCTAATATCATATATTAAATATATTTTCAAGATCTTCACTCGAGAGGTTTGCCGTTTCAAAATCAGATGGGGTGAATTCAGCATGTTTTCTCTGACAACAATGTTGAATCAAATCTCTCAATTGATTCATATACTCCATGAAAAATTGCGATATTGTTTCTTGTTTAAATTTGTTTTTGCTATACGTAATCGACAAATTCAACTTTTTATCTACTGTATACGCAACGATATCTAGCAAACAATCCATCTCATTTTTATTGCTGTTATCTTGACCGGAATTTTCATACGCAAATTCAAAAATCCCATTGGAAAATGTAGCATTAAAATCACCTAAATAGTTAAAACGAACATACTTTCGAGATTCAGAACTTAATTCCTTCGAAATATACTTTAAAACTCCATAATTTAGACCTTTACTTGGAACGCTACGCAATTGCTCTTTTAATTGTTTAATTTGTTGTGATATATCTACATCCTCAAATTGTAACCGAATTGGAAATAGGCTCGTAAACCATCCAATAGTTCGCGATACATCAATTTCATCATTTAATTCTTCACGCCCATGCCCTTCAATTTCAATAATCACATCATTTGTTTTAATATACTTAGCCATTACCAATGATAGCGCTATAATCATTAGTTCATTACCTTTTGTTCGATAAGCTTCATTTGCTTTTTGTAACAGCTGCATAGTTTCTTCTTCTGTTAACTTCTTAATCATTTTCTCGCAAAATTCCATACGATCCAATCCTAAATCAAAATCATTAAATGAATTCTCTTCATATTGATATACATGCTCCCAGTATCGCTTTTCTGATTCTGGAATTTTTTTACTCATTCTCTTTAACTCAATTGCCCAATCCTGTACCGAATTATCTTTTGGCGGCAAAAAAGTTTTTTGCTTATTTTCTATCTGTTTATATAATTGATTTATATCTTCAAAAATAATTCGCCAAGATATACCATCAACAGCTAAATGATGAGCTGTCATTAATAATTTTTTACCAAAATCGCCCAAATCAAATATACAAACTTTAAGAAGAATTTCATTTTCAATATTAAAGCTCGATTTCAATATTTCTCCAATACTAGCAATACGAATACTTTGCTCTGTTTTTGATAATTCAGATAAATCTAATGATTCTATTTTTATTTTTTTATTGTAATTATTTTGATTATAAAATAATTCCTTCGTTTCCATCCGGTAATTCAAGCGAAAAGCGTCGTGATGACAAACTAATAAGCTAAATGCCGATTCAAGTATCCCAACCTCAACGTCATCCTTTACTTTGACTAACACTGACTGTGTATAATGGTTTATATTGTTCAAATCTTGCGAAAAAAACCATGAGATAGATGGTATCGTTTCAATACTACCAACACATTGTTGATTACTCTTCTGCTCTTTTGTGCTAGTCATTTCTAAATATAAAATCATATCTTCAATAACTGGATTAGCCAAAATATCCTTTGTTTTTATTTTAATCCCTTTCTCACGTATCTTAGAAGAAATTTGAATTGCTTTAATGGAATCCCCGCCTAGATGATAGAAGTTGTCTCTTATACTTACTTTTTCAACATTTAATACTTCAAGTATAATACCTACTAAATCACTTTCTATCTCACCTTCAGTTTTTTTCTCTATTTTAACTTCAGGTTTCGGCAAGGCCTCTCTATCCAGCTTTCCGTTAAACGTCAACGGTATTTCTTTCAACACAATAAAATACGAAGGAATCATATAAACTGGTAAGATCTCTTTTAAGAATCTAAATAGTTCGGATGTCTTCACCTTAGCATTCTCAGTATAGTAGGCACAAAGATAGCGGTTTCCATCATAATCCTCTTGATCAATCACTACCACTTCCTTAATGCTCGGATATTTTTGCAAGTTTATTTCGATTTCTTTTAGTTCTATGCGGAACCCACGAACTTTTACTTGATCATCTTTCCTTCCCAAATACTCAATCTTATCTCCTTCAATAAATCTAGCTAAATCACCCGATTTATACATCTGCTCTTTTTCCGAATATGGATTTACAATAAATCTCTCTCTTGTTAAAGCCTGATTGTTAAAATATCCTCTTGCAACACCTTCCCCAGAAATATAAATTTCTCCAACAACTCCCATTGGTACTGGGCGAAGATCGGAGTCCAACACATATATTTTCATATTTTGTGCAGGTACACCAATAGGAACAGATACCCCTTTATCTTTTTCAATATCGAATTGATGAATCATACATCCTACAACTGTTTCTGTGGGCCCATATTCATTATATATTTTTGTTTCTCTACCTAATTTTTTCTGTATGTTTGCGGCAAGGTCTACTGTTAAATTTTCTCCACCAACAATAATTTTTTTAATTGAACACCCAGAAAAGTCTGAATCTTTCAATAAAAATAGGTGAGATGGAGTTAATTTAATAATACTTGCTTTTTTTTCTTTAAATATCCTATATAATACATATTCGTTTGCATCAGCAGGATAAATAATAATCTGATTACCACTAATTAATGGGGTAAATATAGTTGTAACAGTAAGATCAAAAGCAAGAGATGAATACAATGGGAAAACTTCATTTTCACTTGCGCCTACATATACTTGATTTGCCCAGGAAATATAATTAACCAATCCTTTCTGTTCAATCATTGTACCTTTAGGGTTTCCCGTAGAACCCGATGTATATATGATGTAAGCAAGGTCAGTCGGCTCACTTCTATTTTTAATATTAGAAGTATCTCCCATATAAATATGAGCTGCATTTATATGGATAACCTCAACCGCATACAAAGAAAGATCCCATTGATGCGAAATATCAAAATTAGTGAACAGAATATTGATATCTGAATCTTGCAGCATATAATTGACCCGTTCAGATGGATATTGTGGATCAATAGGTAAATATACCGCTCCTGCTTTTAAAATTCCTAAAATTCCAATAATTGTTTCTAGAGAATGCGTAGTTGATATTCCTATTACTGTACCTTTTGTTACATTTTTCTTTAATATATACCTCGCTAATTGATTAGATCTATCATTCAATTCACGATACGTAAGTTCCTTATCTTCCAGGCAAATCGCAACTCTATCTGGTGTCCTTTCTACTTGTTCTTCAAAAAGCTGATGGATTGTCTTGTCCTTTGGATACTCCCTATTCGTTGCATTAAATTCATATATCAATTTATTCCACATATCTTCTGGTAAAATTTCTAATTCCATCAACTTTTTATTAGGCGACTCCAACATCTGATTCAGTAAATGACTGATTCCAAGATACATTTGTTCAATTTGCTTTTCTGTATACATATGATCCTTATAATCTATATCTAGATTATATTCTCCTAATCTAGACCATTCTCGAATAATCAATTGAATTGAATAAATCTGATTCCTATTGTAAAATTCTTCATTTTCTATTGGTGTACCATTAATTTCAGTAGGAAGTTTTGTATTGTAATAGTTAATACATGTATCAAATAAATCACCGTATCCCTTTTTCTTTAATTCCAAATCTTTCACCAATACATCATATGGATATTTTTGATGATAATAACAGCGAACCAATTCACGATTAATGCCTTTTATAAAATCTAAGACTGTCATTTCACTATCAACAGTATGACGAAATGGCATAGTACTTGTTAACATCCCCACAATATTTTTTTCATTTTTCCCCGCTCGATTAAGTACAGGCATTCCAATAATTAAATCATCCTGCCCATTTACTTTATTTAAGTAAATATAATATAGGGCAACAAAGAATGCGTACACAGAAACATTTATGTCAGTAGCAAATTGTTTAATTTCATCCGATTGATTATTTGTTAAAGAATATGTTTTTCTATTTGCCTTTGCACAATCTACTTCGTTCTTCCGCTTCACAATTGGGAGCTTACTAAACTTCTCATTCCAAAAATTTTTATCCTTCATAAATCTTTTTGAAGTTAAATAGGATTCTTCCTTCTCAAGGCAATACATATAGGTACTATTAAGCTGATCTGTTATTTTTTCACCTTTCAAAATTTGAGTGTATGCATTACAAATCTGTTCAGTTAAAAGATTCATAGACCAACCATCAGAAATTATATGATGGACCTTAACGAAATATCCCCCTTCTTTAGTATCTTGTAACTTGAACAAAGCAAAATCAAATAAGTCTTGTTCATTGATATCGAAAGGTTTTGCAGCTTCCTGCTGAACCCAGGCATCTAAATCCTTCTGACTATTAAAAATAGTATATCGAACTTGATATTTATGATATTTCTCCACATATTGATGAACCTTCTCATCCGATTCTACAAATCGATGCCTGATTCCATCATTTTTTTTTATAAAATAATTAATTGCTTTCTCAAGACAATCAAAATCCACTTCTCCTTGTATCTTTACTGTTCCCCCAATATTATGCACTGGCTGATGAGGATTAATTTTCTCCATATACCAAATCCTTTGTTGAGGATGAGTTAGTGAAAAATATTCTCTATACTTCAAATTATCACCACTTTATATTTAATGTTTTTCGAAATAATTAACTTTTTGACCATATCTAATCATTTTTTTCGTCATTTCATCCGTAATATTATTCCATACAAAACCCGTTTTTCTTAACAGCATATTCGTTTTATCTCCCATTATATGGAACAACGTTTGTTCGACATCATTAAATGTTTTCAATTCATCTCCTATACAATGCAGCTGTAAATTATATATATCTGATGCATATTGATTAAATTGCTTTTCATCAAAGATATAATCTATAAATTTATCAATTGAAGTTTCTTTTACATCTATGTCTAATCCATACGTTGTTAAAAGAGCTGATAAACTTACATAGTTAGGATTGAAAATGTGATGAGTCTCATTCATTAATTCTTTTTTATTAAACAACTTAATAATTGCCTGACTAACATCATTCACACATGCAAAATCTATATCTCTTTCCATTTCTGGAACCAATCCAATTCTTATATATGATTTCATCATTGAGTATAATGCATTCTGCTCTATGTTTTCTTGAAACCTTCCTGTTTTAGAATCAAAACCAATGTTTCCCACTCGAAAAACATTTACATTTATCCCCTTATCTCTCGTTTCCAGTACAATCTTTTCAGCTTCTAACTTTGTCTTTGGATAAGGATTTTCAATAATTTGCCCTAAATCATTATCATACTCCGTATACAATATATCC
Organism: Bacillus sp. FSL P2-0099; assembly: GCF_038007445.1. Classification (NCBI taxonomy): domain Bacteria; kingdom Bacillati; phylum Bacillota; class Bacilli; order Caryophanales; family Bacillaceae; genus Bacillus; species Bacillus sp. FSL P2-0099. The sequence goes on along the minus strand of NZ_JBBOXE010000001.1, from coordinate 1,851,105 downwards.
TCGTTATTCTTTACTACACCAGAAGCTACAGCCAATGTAGAAATATGATTCACATCTTTCTTTACTCCCTTAAGCGAAAAATCAATTACATTTCTCGTAGCTAGAACGTTTGCTTCATAGGATTTTTCATATTTCCCATAATGACTAACACTGCCTGCTGAATGTATAATACATTGGATTGTTTCACTCAAATATTGATAGTTCGGCAAATCTAAGCCCATATATTTTTTTGTCAGGTCGCCACTATATACAAAAATTCTTTTCTTATACTTATCATAAAAAGATGTTCCAAAATAAGAGCAAACTTTTTCTTTAATGCGATTTTCTGCTTTTATACAATTGTCACTTCTTACAATCAAATGTACATTGCAATCTAATTCAGTTAATAAATCATGTAATAAGTAAACGCCCAAATATCCCGTGCTTCCTGTCAATAGAACTTCCTTATAACCGGTTTGGCAAGAAAGGTTGATTTCGTAATACTTTTTGTTTCTATCATCATATAAACTTCGTATCGCTATGTCTCCTCTTATCTTCTCCTCCATCAACCGATGCCTTTCTCCTCTAGCAATCAGATAAGTTGCTAATGCATCTGGAATGGTCTTCTCCTTTTTATATGTCATATGCTGCGCTAGATCAGAGACTCTAGGGTATTCAAATAAATGATTAATAGAAATATCAAAATCCTTCTGTAAGCTCGAAACAACATTGATAGCCGTTAGTGAGCTACCTCCTAATTCAAAGAAATCATCATGGATACTAACTTGTTTTACTCCCGTAACTCTCTTATATGATTCTATAATTTTCCGCTGTTTATCATCTTTCGGAACAACATTCCTCTTTAGCTCTTCTACATAGTCACTTTGCGATAAAGGGGTCCTCTCTTCCATTTCAATATCTTTAGAAAGGCTAAAGAACTGCCGTTCAAAAGGATACGTAGGGAGTGGAACACGATATCTTCTTTCTTGCGAAAAATACTTGGACCAGTTAATCTTCACGCCATGAATATGCAACTTACCAATATTTTGAAGCAAGTAATTGTCATCAAAAATTTTTTCTTTAGGATGCCTTACAGTATTAATAATTGGGCATTTTGATTCTCCTTGAGTATGTTGTCTAACAAAACTACTTAATGTTCTACCTGGTCCAACCTCCACAAAAATACTTTCCGTACCCGATAGTAGATGCTTAATGCCCTCAGAAAATTCCACTACATGTCGCAGATGATTCACCCAATAATCTGCACTTTTTGCTTGTTCTTCCGTAATCCATTCTCCTGTAAAATTGGATACAAATGGTATTTTAATATCCTGGAAATTAATTTCTTTTAACTTCTTTCCATAGGTATCTAAAATTGAGTCCATCATGGATGAATGAAAGGCATGGGAAGTTGTAAGTTTTTTAAACTGAAAACCTTTCCTAATCAATTCCCCCTCAAAAGTATAGATTGCCTCATCAGAACCTGAGATTACGCATGATATTGGACTATTCACCGCGGCAATAGATACATCTTGATTCATTAGTGGTAAAATTTCATTTTTCGAAGCCATTACACTTATCATGCTTCCTTTAGGTAATTGCTGCATTAAGGTCGCCCGCTCATACACCAACTGTAGCGCTTGCTTTAATGAGAACACTCCCGCCAAACAAGCCGCCACATATTCCCCTATACTATGTCCAATCATGCCGTCCGGATAGACGCCCCATTCCATTAATGTTTTTGCTAATGAATATTCAAAAATAAATATTGCAGGCTGTGTATTAGATGTTTGATTTATATCATCTCTCATTCTCGCTTCCAGGTCCTTTGGATATAAGACTTCCTTCCAATCAATCCCACTAATCTCTTCTAAAATCTCACAACAAAGATTCACTTCATCTCGAAATCTCTTCTCTTCTTTATATAAATCCAATCCCATATTTACATATTGCGCACCCTGCCCGGGAAACATGAAAATTATTTGCTTACTACCGCCATCACAAATGTTAGTTTGAACCTTACCAGAATTTTGAATAAAAAATTCTCGCTTCGCTTCCTCTATATCCGAAACCACTAATGCTCTTCGATATTTTAAATTTTTCCTTCCATTTAAAAGTGTATAAGCTACATCAGCCAAATTCACATTATTGTTATGATTTAAATATTCAGCTAACTTTTTAGTTTGCTCTTCAAGAGATTTTTCCGTTTGTGCAGAAAAAGAAAGTAATTGATATCTCCTGCTCCGCTCAGAAGCTTCTCTTTGGGGAGGTTCCTCAAGTACAACATGGGCATTTGTTCCTCCCATACCAAATGAACTTACTCCTGCTCTTAAAGGAAACTCTTGGTTCTTCCATTCCGCCAATGTATCCTGTACATAAAATGGACTATTACCAAAATTAATTTTTTCATTTGCTTTCTCGTAGTTAATGCTTGGTGGAATCATACGATTCTCCAAAGCAACTACAGTTTTTATCAAACCTGCTATACCTGCAGCGTTATCAAGATGACCAATATTCCCTTTAACCGATCCAATACCACAAAAATTATTCTTCTCTGTATTAAATGCCAACTTCAAGGCTTCAACCTCAATCGGGTCACCTAGCATTGTTCCAGTACCATGAGCCTCTACATATGATATACTTTCAGATTCTACCTCGGCCATGTGATGAGCTGCTCTAATAACAGCAGCTTGTCCTTCTACACTTGGCGCATTAAAACTAACCTTATCAGCGCCATCATTATTTATTGCGGATCCTTTCACAACAGCATGGATGAAATCTCCATCAGCAATCGCATCCTCCATACGCTTCAAAACAACAATTCCCGCTCCATTTCCATTGACCGTTCCCCTAGCATTATCATCAAAAGGTCTACAGTGTCCATCTGGTGAAAGAATCATGCCATCCTTGTATAAATACCCTCTTTTCTCAGGTAATGTAAGTGAAACCCCTCCAGCCAAAGCAATGTCACAATCTCCACTTAATAGAGCTTGACATGCCAAGTGCACAGCAACCAATGAAGAGGAACATGCAGTTTGAACTGTATAACTAGGACCTTTCAAATTTAATTTATGTGATAATCTGGTACCGAAAAATTGAGAACCATTTAAAAATTCTGCTTCTTTTATAAAATCTTTCGCTCCATCATATACCGCTTCTAACCAATATAAGTTTGTAGATGCTCCAATATAAGTACCAATTAAACCATTAAAGGTATCCGAAAAGTAAGCACTACTCTCTAATGCTTCCCAAGCACACTCGTGCAAAATTTTCAACTGTGGATCCATTACCTCTAATTCCCTAGGTGAGTAATTAAATAATTTATTGTCGAACCATTCTGTTCCTGTAATAGCCCCACCAGCCTTTATATAATTGGGATTCTGGATTGTTTCTAGATCAATTCCTCCTTTCTGTAACTCCTTATCTGTGAAGAAAGTTACCGATTCTACACCATTCTTCAAATTTTCCCAGAATTCATTTATAGTATCTCCACCAGGAAATCTGCAAGACATTCCAATAATAGCAATCTCTATACCATTTCTTATCGGTTCCTGTGCACTATCATGCATTCGAATCCCTCTTTCTTTGACGTCTTTGTTTTAACCTATTTTTCGATTCCTTTATTACCTGAACTCTATTTGAGTTCATTTTTTCCTGTACCCTGCTCTCAGCGGTCATCTTTAATTGCTGGGATAGAGAATAAATTGTAGGATATCTAAATAGCATCATTACAGTTATGTCGATGTTCAAATCATTTTTCAACCGTTCATTTACTTGAATAATATTCAGTGAATTACCACCAAGTTCGAAGAAATGATCATAAATACCGACCTGATTTACCCCAAGTACCTGTTTCCAGATCTCCGCTATCATTTTTTCTAGATTCGTTCCAGGTGCTATATAAGTAGTACCTAACGATATATAATTCTCATCATCCCTTTCTTGCAAGGCTCTTACGTCGACTTTGTCGTTATTCGTTACAGGCATACTCTCTAATTGCACAAAATGTGACGGAATCATATATTCAGGTAACTTATTCCTCAAATACTCCCTTAATTCTGTACTAGTAACCTCTTGGTTTGTAATTAGATACGCACACAAATAGCTTTCATTACTTTGATTTTGTTTCGCAACAACAATTGCATTATCAATATATTTATGGTTTAAAATGTGATTTTTTATTTCATCTGGCTCTACTCGGACTCCCTTAACCTTTACCTGATGGTCAATCCTTCCAATATACTCAATGTCCCCATTAGGGAGCCACCTTGTAAGGTCTCCCGTTTTATACATTTTCTCACCTGGAATAAATGGATTGGACATAAATTTTTCATCTGTCAAATCTGACTTATTGATATATCCCCTTCCTACACCTGCCCCAGCAATATATAACTCCCCAGTCACACCAATAGGTACAGGATAATAATCTTGATTTAAAATATATGCCCTATAGTTACTTAGAGGCTTACCTATTGGTATGCTCGAACCCACTTCATTTTCACGACAAATATAGTATGTTGAAAAAATCGTCGTCTCGGTTGGACCATACAGATTAATAATCATCTCAGCATTAACAGTACTCTTTAATTGATCATAAAGACTCTTTGTAAAGACCTCACCGGCTACAAGAACATAGTTAAGAGGTTGACTTATGACAATATTATCTATTAAAACTTTCAAATGGGTAGGTACAGCGCCCAAGACATTAATTTTGTTTTTCTCAATAAAGTTCCACATATTTCTTGGCTCAGCGATTAGCTCTTCCTCAGGAATATATAACCTACCCCCAGAGAGAATCGGGAGAAGGATTTGTTGAACAGAAACATCGAATGTGATTTTTGCTAGCAATAAATGATTCATTTCTTGATTAAATTTTAATTTCCGAATGAGTCCTATCAACTGATTCACAATATTCTTGTGTTCGACCATAACCCCTTTAGGGTTACCGGTTGTTCCAGAGGTATAAATTACATATGCCAAATCGTCGGGCTGGTTTATGTTTTCAAGATGACAACCATCTTCTTTACAGTTTATTTCATCATCCAACCTAATTACTTCCTGTTCAAAAGTAAAGCGTTCCTTCATATTATTTCGAGCCAGAACCAACTGACAATCACTGTCTCTCAAAAAATATTTTATCCTGCTTATTGGAAGAGTGGGATCAATCGGTAAAAATGCCCCTCCTGCTTTTAGCACACTGAGAACTCCTATGACCATTTCTAAGGAAGGCTCTGCAATAAGTCCAACAACGCTATTTCTTTGCACTCCCTTTTTTCTTAAAGTGCGGGCCAGTTGATTTGCCCTTGCATCCAGCTCAGAGTACGTTAGTGTCATTTCTTTATATACGATGGCATTTTCTGATGGACCTTCTTTCACTTTCTGCTCAAATATCTCATGCACCGTCATTTGATACGAATATTCATCCGTCGTATTATTAAATTCATAAAGAACGGTTTTCATCTCTGATTCAGACATCATCTGGATATCTTGTAATGGTATATCCATCTTTTCGGTAATCTCATCAAGTAGATAAATAAAATGTTCTGCTAATCTTTGTACTGTATCCTTCTTGAATATATCCTTACGATACTTCCACTTAAAATGCATATCTTCATTAATTTCTAATACATGAATGAACATATCAAATTGAGTCATACTACTTTCAAATGGGAATTTTCGGAAAGTTAATTCCCTTTTATCCTTAAAGAAATACTCATCATTATCCAAAGAAAACATAATATCAAATATTGGATTTCTCCCTGTATTTCGATAAGCATCTACTTGATTTACTAACAATTCAAACGGATATTCCTCATGATCAATGGCTTTTATTGTATTATCCTTCACTTCATCCAGAAAATTCAGAAATGTTTTTTTGCGACATGGGAAATTTCTTATTACTACCGTATTCACAAACATACCAATAGTCCGTTCCAAACCTGGACGAGATCGGCCAGCTGTAGGGGTACCAATCGTAATATCTTCTTGACCCGTATATTTTAAAAACAATACATTTAAAGCAGCAAGTAGCACCGTATATAGGGTTGTCCCATTCTCCTTCGCTATCTTTTTCAAACGCTTTGTCAAATCGTATCCCGCCATAATTGGTACATAATCACTATCATAAAGTTGCACCGGGTGTCGTGGATAATCTGTATTTAACTCCAGTAATGGAGGTTCATCTTTAAATATGTTTAGCCAATACTTTTCTTTACTCTTAAAATCATCAGTCTGAAAAAATTCTGCCTGCCATACTGCATAGTCTCTATATTGTAATTTAATCGGAGGCAAATCTTTATTTAAATAACTATCATAAAATTCCTCCATAATTATGTCCATCGATATACCATCAAAGACAATATGGTGAGCATCAGTTAACAGCAAATGCTTATTTTCTCTGATTTTAATAACTTTGATTCTAAATAGAGGAGGTTGTCCCAGATTAAAAGGTGTAGCAACCCCATGTACATACTCCATTAATTCTTCTTCCGATGCTTCAACGATATCAACAATAACCTTTAATTTAGGATGTACATACTGCACCACTTGTCCATTGATGAATGAAAACGATGTACGTAAAGATTCATGACGATCAACAAGATGTTGGAAAGCTCTCACCAACATATCATATTCGAGATCACCCTCTATGATTGTCCCCGACGGTAAATTATAAGCTACTGAATCACGATTAAGTTGCCACATAATAAATAGCCTTTTTTGCTGTGATGAAACAGGATAGTATTCTCTTGCTTCAACAGGTAATATAATTGAACTTTTATGTTGTTCCCCATCCAGTATTAGAGTTGTAAATTCTTTTATAGTTGGCTTTTTAAACATTTCACTTAAGTGTATATTCACGTCAAATTCTTGGTTAACTTTCAATATAATCGAAGCAGCATTTAAAGAATGCCCACCTAACTCAAAAAAATTATCATACACTCCTATCTTTTGAATATTAAGAACATCTCTCCATATATGTGCAACCTTTTTTTCCAATTCGCCTTCTGGTGCAACATAGTCGAAGTCTGATACTGGATCCAAGTTGGACACTGGCAATGCTTTACGATCAATTTTCCCGTTTTGATTGAGTGGCATTTTTTTCAGTTGAGTGAAGTAGGTTGGCACCATGAAATTCGGCAAACTTTTAATAAGGAAATTTCTTAATTCTGAGTTTGTTATATGCACATTGGCAACAAAATAAGCACTTAATACTTTCGTACCGAAAGTATCTTCGATTGCAACAACAACAACCTCATCTACATCTGGATGCTTCATAAGACCAGTCTCTATCTCCCCAACTTCTACCCGAAACCCCCTTATTTTCGTAAGATTATCTTTCCTTCCAATAAATTCAATATTCCCATCAGGCATCCACCTTGCCATATCTCCTGTTTTATAAACTTTTTTTTCGGTAATTTTCGGAAACTCTACAAATTTTTCTCTCGTTAAATCTGGAGCATTATAATACCCACGTGCCAATCCAACCCCAGCAATACACAGTTCTCCCGTTACACCAATAGGTACAAGATTCATTTCTTGATCAACAATGTATATTTCGACATTATTAAGAGGCTTCCCGATTGGAATCACCTTCAATTGTTCTATCTCTTGATTACTAATTCTATAGAAAGCGGCTAAATCCGTGCATTCCGTGGGACCATACGTATTTATAATTTCGCTCTTGAAATTTATTGATTTAACTAAAGGTTTGAGTTTTTTACAATTTATCGATTCACCACCTAAAAAAATACGCTTCAACGTGATTAACCTACTAAAATTAGTTCTCTCATTATAATCAACCAATGGATAAAAACCACTTGGGGTACAATTAATGCTCGTAATTTTATGAACATTTATATAATCAGACATTTTATTGTAATCATACATACCTGACTCAAAAAGGTGCAATCGCCCGCCTTTTATCAATGGAGCAAATAAATTTTTATGCGCTGTATCGAAACTAATTGGGGCAATTAATAATACATTATCGGTTGGATTCATATCAAATTCATTGGTATACCAGTTGAGCAAATTCATAAATGAATTTCTTTTCACCATAACTCCTTTAGGGTCACCAGTGCTTCCAGATGTATAAAGAACATACATTAAGCTCTCTAATGGGATTTTCAATTCTAAATTCCCACTCATTTCTATAGGTGTACCGTCTCTCAAAGTTGTATCTATATCAATAAATCTAGTGTTTTCAATTATAAAATTAAATTCATTATTGCTGCACTTCAAAATGATATCTACATTAGAATTACTTAAAAGATAATTAATTCGTTCATTTGGATAGTTTGGATCAATGGGTAAATATGCAGCTCCTGCCTTTAAAACACCTAATATACCAATTGGAAGTTCGAGCGATCTATCTAACATAATTCCTATTACAGAATCTTTTTTAGCTCCTAATTCAACTAATTTATGTGCTATATGATTTGCTCTTATATTTAATTCCTCGTAAGTTAAATTTTGATTTTGGTAAAAGACTGCTAGCTTATGTGGACTTTTAGCTACTTGAAATTCAAACAAGTCAACAACAGATTGATCCTTAGGAAAACCTGTTTTTGTGTTGTTAAACTCATTTAGAATACGATTTCTCTCATTGGATAAAATATCAATTTCAGAGAGCCTTATACTCGGATTAGCTACTACTGCTTTTAACAAATGAGTCAATTGATTTATAACTCTTTCAATCAAGTCTCCTACACTTTCTTTACAAGTGATACAACACTCTAGTTTATCTCCATGCCATGTAAAATTAAAGACGGTATCTGCATTTGTATAATGATTAGAAATATTATGTTGAATATTTTCAAACTGTATGACTGTACGAGGATTCAGTTTATTAGAATTTGCATTCTCATCTCCTAAAAGTTTTGCTAATCGCTTATGCGATACTTTCTGATTTTTATTTGCCTCTGTAATGTTTTGTTGTACTTTTAATAGAAGCTCTTTAAATGTCATCTTACTATGGACATTACTTCTTATAATCAAAAGATGATCATAATATGCTGTGCCAGATTTTGATTGAATTACTGGCGTTCCAATAGAAATATCTTTACTATCCGTGTATATTGAGAGCAAATATTTCACACTAGCAATCAAAATGATAAGCATTCCATATTCAGAATGATTACTTATTTCACTAATTTTATGTGATATGTTTTCTGATAATCTATATGTAAATATTTTTTCTTCCTGATTTTTCACACCAACTTTTTTATTAAAATTTACAAAACTACTCATTTCTAAATCCGTTGATAGTTGATCCAACCAAAACTTCTCCTCTTTAGTTAACAAATCTGCATTATAAACATCATTGCTCATAATAATCTCCTCTCCCAACCAATGTTGAATTAATAAGATTTATAATATCAATGTAATTTTCTTTAATAAAAAAGTGATCTCCTGGATAGCCATAAACAACAGTATCTCTCGAAGTAAACTCACACCATTTTTTCATGTATTCCTCAGTAACATCATCCAGCTTACCGTACATTGCAGTAATACACGTATTTAACTTGTACAATTCATTACTGAATTTATATTCTTCTATCAATTTAAAGTCAGATCTTAAAATTGGGATAAATATATCCATTAACTGCTGATTATTAAGAATTTCTTTTGGAGTACCATTTAAATTTAATATCACATCTTTAAATTCTTTTTCTGGTAAGTTAGACACTTTTTGTTCTCTAATAAAATTGGGGGGCTTTACACCTGATAGAAAAATATGCACAGGAGCATTAAGATTTCTACTTTCTATTTCCTTACAAAGTTCATAAGCGATAAGCCCGCCCATACTGTGACCAAAAAACGCGTAATCGCACTTACCTACAACTCTATATATACATTCGAATATATCATTAACCGCGTGATTCATATCATCATAACAATCTTCTTGAAATCTTTTACCCCTTCCTGCGTATTGAATTGGTTTCAATTCAATACTAGGATGTAAGTAATTTTTCCACTTACTATATATCGAACCGGATCCACCAGCATAAGGAAAACAAAAAAGCATCGTGTTATTCATATACTCTCCTTTCCTATGAATCAAAATTATTTACTAAATTTTAAAAGGCTCTATAGAACTTAATTAGCCACCTAACATCTCCCAATTTTTTCATTAATCTAGCTCCCATTTATATTTTAGGGTGCAATCAGGAATTATCTTTGGTAAACCATTAAATTTCCATACAGCCTATGTAGCACAACACGTATAATAATCTATTTCCCTTTCACTTTATTCCAAAATGGTATCCGTCCTTGTATATCATCTATTACAGAAGAGAATCCTGGTGCAGTGGAAAAAAAGAACCCTGTACAATGATGCGCTTTTTGATATTCTTCATCTTTCATTAAAATAAGATGAGCCTTCTTTATGTTAAAGTGTGGAACAGCAGGGAACAAGTGATGTACCAAATGGTATGAGTTTCTATGAGGATGAATGAGAAAGCGCTCAAACCAATTCCCAAAAGAATTTCTTGATGCAAATATCTCATTTTCCGATTCTAGTCCTGCATGTTCGGCCATTTCAGCCCAATATTTTAACATTTGAAAAGTTGTTAAAAACGGAACTACCCAAAATAAAATCAACTCTTGCCAGAAACCGAAAACAATTGAACAAATAATGATAGCGCCCCAATATAGAGTCCTGATTATTTGATCAAATCTAGGTTCCTCTTTTGCATATGCTGTTACTTTGATCATTCCAATCAAATAATTCGGCACATGTACTAAGAACAAAGGCTTTAAGCAATGCTGAATAAAAAATTTCATTTTATTTTTAGTCGGTTTATCTAACCCAACAATTTGATACCTTTGCTTATCAGGGTCTATCTCACTCCATAAATACCTGTGGTGATTCATGTGACTCTTACAATATGCTTTATAAGAAATCATTATCGGATAAGCAGCAAAGAAACATGCAACCCACTTATTTAATTTACGATTTTTAAAAAGCATACGATGACTTGACTCATGCATCATAATATCAAGGCCACGCATACGGCTACCAATGATAACAATACTAATCAAATACATCCACATAGTAGGGATAAAATAATTCAATGCAATTACTAAGGACACAATACCCCAATCCAATCCTATGGCAAAAAAATTATACCAATTGTTGTTTTTTTGTAATTCGCGAATTTCCAAGTTGATTTCTTTCGAAAAACGATGCTTCTCTAACTCTTTCTTTTGACTTTCCCCTAAATCGGTAGTTCCTCTAATCATATTATTAACTCCTTTATATAGAAATTAATGCTGTTGATTTATATCAGGAATCCTTCATTTAAATCCTTAACAAACACCCTTAGGATTTCAAAATTTATACTCTAATTAATCATTTAAAGCGAACAATCCAACAGTTTTTATAAGGATATTAACTCTTAGTTAAATATTCATATCCTTTTTTATTTTGTAGGTATCAAAAAACATCCATGAATCTCAAAAACTAAATCTTTTTTTCAGAAATTAATTTATCAATCCCACTTTTAATAGGAACTACATTTCGTTCCACATTAGACATAATATGGAATTGCATCTTAGACTTTGCATTTACAGATGAATGAACCCTCACACCTGGATCAAATCCAAATACAAAATATTTGAGAATCTCATCATTTTCCATTGAAATCCAAACACCATATCCATAATGTAAACTATTATTTTTCACATAAGGAGTTAACAACTGATTAGTGTACTCTTTATTTAGGAGTTTCCCATTAAATAATCCATTCCAAAATTCTCCTAAATCTAAAACTGTTGTAAAAGCCCCTCCATCTGGCCCACCAACTATAGGGACCGAATAGATATTAGTTCTCCAAGTGTTATCATCTTTATTATCTATATATCCAAGTGCAGTTCGTTCCGGCAGTTGATCCATCCGGAAATATCCTGAATCTGACATGCCGCAAACCTGAAATATATTCTCTTTTACATATTCTGCAAACTTCATCCCTGTCAATTTTTCTACAATCAACCCAAGTAAAATATAACCTGCATTACTATAAGAAAATTTACTTCCAGGATTAAACTTCATATGATAATTTTGAAACATAGGCAGAAAATCTGCAGGAGATTTAATAGAATACATTGGGGTATCCTTCCATAAATCTTCAAAATCATCCATTTCTTCTTCATCAAAATAATCTGGTATGCCCGAAGTATGAGTTAATAAATGATGAATTGTAATACCTTCATAAAAATTTGGGAATGAGTCTTCTAAACACTCTTTCAAACAAGTATCAAAAGTTAAAACACCCTTTTCAACTAATTGACATATTGCCACTGCAGTGAAAATTTTACACCCAGAAGCCATACCAAACCGAGTACGTGATGTATTAAAAATTTGTTCACTTCTATTCGCATATCCAAATCCATCTTCAAAGATCTTTTTTTTATTTTGAATTAAAATCGCACCTGAGAATGGTAATTTATCATCATAATTCTTTATAAATTCTTTTATTTCTCCAGAAATTATCACTTACCCAATCCCCTTTTATTTTTCTGATTTTTCCAACTATTAAACAGGGTTAATTGTAACTTCATTTAATTTTCAAAGCAATCTAAAATACATAACAAAACTTGAGAAACTTTTTTAATAATTGAATTGACTTCAAAAAAAAATAAAACATAAGTTTGTTCATTTCTTCAAAATAGCTATACAATAACACTTAATATAATTCACATGATTTCTCAATAAATCTTATATCGCTCTCTATAACTTAATGGTAGTTGATAAATAATAAAATTAATTATACATTTAAATTCTCTTGAGACTATTATTTATATTGTTAGTGAGGTCATTATGAAAAAAATTGATAGTTACTTAGAAATTATTGCAGTTAAATTAGGAATTTTACTACCCTACAAAGACATAGAGCTGAAACTCACAGAATTACCTAAAAATGAAAGGGAAAGAATTTTAAGATTTCATAAATTAGAAGATCAACAAAGAACATTATTAGCTCATCTATGCATCAGAAAACGTTTGCAAAGATTATTGCTCATACCTGCAGATACTATCTCTATTAAAAGAGATCGAACAGGCCGCCCTTTTTTAAATAAATATCATGGTTGGAAGGGGGATTTTAATTTATCTCATTCTGAAGAATGGATTATATGTGGACTTGCTTCAACTGGACGAATTGGTGTAGACATTGAAAAAATTCAACCTATAGATCTTTCCGTAACCGAACTATGCTTTACTCAAGAAGAAATTGACTATTTTCAGTATATTCCTCACGATAGACAGTTATCGTTTTTCTTTGATATTTGGACTCTAAAAGAATCATTTGTTAAAGCAATTGGAAAAGGACTTCTATATCCATTAGATAGTTTTGGCTTCAATATGGACGATTGGTCCCAAAATAAAATAACCTTACGGAACACTAATTCCGATTTTAGTCAATTCTATTTCTGCCTAAATCGGTTAGAGCAAAATTACACTATCGCGGTTTGTTATACAGATTTGGAACAGATAAACAATTCATCTATAAAGATACTAGATTATTCTGAGTTCCTATAATTATTTTACGTTTTTTCTAGAGCAATGATACACCCGTCGTTATAAAAAACTGAAAATACAGAAAAATAACAACTTATAATAATCACTTTAATTATTATAAGCTCAATCTTTTTTAAGTTCATATTTTGTTACGTTTTATCTTCTGTATCCAAAAATATTTTAAGCTTCAATCATCGTATAACAATTTAAAAATCACCTATATTGGAGGATTATTAGAATGAGTATTTTAAAGTCATATTGCTCAAGTGAATATAGTACGTTAAAAAAAGTTGTACTATGCGAACCATTATATATGAATATTTCTAGCGGTATAAACAAGACCCAAAAATATTTTATCAATTTAGGCTTTAATGTAAATCTAGCGAGAGAACAATACTCAAAATTTATTGATATACTTAAAGAAAATAGAATACACACTTTAATGCTACCTCCTGAAGTACGCTTTCCCGAACAAGTTTTCACGAGAGATATCGGTTTTACTGTAGGGGAAACTGTTTTCATTTCTAACATGAAAAATGAAGTTCGTAAAGGAGAAGAGCAAATTTTCAAGAAAATATTATTAGAAAAAGATATTACTTATATAGATTGTATTAATAGTCATATAGAAGGCGGCGACGTCATTATCGATCAAGATATTGTATATATTGGCGTAAGCAATCGAACGTTATTTAACTCTGTAATAAAACTTCAACAGTTGCTCACACACTATAAAATAATTCCTGTTCCTTTTTCCAAAGATTTTTTACATTTAGATTGTGTTTTTAATATCATTTCAAAGGAAGAAGCCTTAATATATCCACATGCATTTAGTAATAGTACATTAAAAATGTTATCAGATCGTTATAATTTAATAGAAGTATCTAAAAAAGAGCAATTTACTTTAGCAACCAATGTATTATCTTTAGGCAATAAAAAGATGATTAGTTTACCCATTAATACTACAACAAATAAAGAGCTGAGACTTAGAGGTTATGAGGTTATTGAAATCGACTTTGGAGAAATTATAAAATCTGGCGGATCTTTTCGCTGCTGCACTCTTCCTCTACAAAGGGGATGATTAAAAAACTAAAAATTAAACGCTCACATTATAAAGGTGTTACGTTATTACGTAACACCTTTTCTCAAGGATAAACTTCCTTTACTTCTCTTCCGGATAATCACAGTACTCAATGATTGTTCCCTCTGTATCCGCTGGGTTAAGATAAATTAATCGTCTACCATGTTTATTAATTCGAAGCGTATGTTCTAACGTTCGAATCCCTTGTTCCTTTAATTCTTCTAAAGCTACATCTAAATCGTCTACACGATACGCAACATGATGGACACCTTTCCCTTTTTGCTTTATAAATCGTGCTATTGGAGAAGTCGTATTATTCGTTGGCGCAAGTAATTCGATTCTATCACCATCAACTTCAAGAATAGCTACTTCGCTTTCAACACCAGGTGCTTCACTTACGTATCGATCTATTAAAGTTCCTGATAAAACCTTTTCATAAAACTGTATCGTACTATCTATATCACGAACTGCGATCCCGATATGGTCAATTGTTTTTTTCATTTTATTTCCCCTATTACTTTATTTTTTCTATTCTTATCAATAGTAACAAAAAAAGTTATAGAATCAAATTCTATAACTTTTTTCATTTAACTTATTTTCTTATTCGCACTAGCTGCTGGTTGCACTCCATTTTTCGTTTTTACAACGCTAATACCATAGCCGATAAATCCACCGATAATCGCTGGGAAGATCCAGCCTAATCCTACTTCCTGCATCGGAAGGAATTTAGTGAACACTTGGCTTACTACTTCAATGTTAACTCCAGCTGCACTTAATCCATCGAATAAGCTGATGATAAATGTTACGATTAAGCTCACTTGATAAACTTCAGCTCTACCTTTGAATAACGAGTGGAAGAATGTTAAGAAAATCAGCACGATTGCTAGTGGATAAATTGCTGTTAATACTGGAACAGAAACTGTGATTAATTGTGTTAATCCTACGTTTGCAACAATAGCACTAAACACACATAACGTAATTGCAATTACCTTGTAAGGAACATTTGGGAATAGCTTATGGAAAAATGAAGAACACGCTGATACAAGTCCCACACTTGTTGTTAAACAAGCAACTGTAATCATTAACCCTAATAATACCCCGCCATATGATCCGAAATAGTAGTTAGAAACTTTTGCTAATACTTCTCCGCCGTTTTCTAAATGTCCAAGCTTCGCAACGCTTGAAGCTCCCATATAAGAAAGAGCTGTATAAATAATTGCTAAAATAGATGCAGCGATCAGTGTTGCTTTTGCACAAACAACCATAATTTGTGTTTTCGTTTTCGCACCTTTTTCTTTAATTGCATTAATAATGATGATCCCAAATACGAACGATGCAAGCGTGTCCATTGTTAAGTATCCTTCTTGGAATCCTTTGAAAAATGCATGTGATGTATATCCTTCAACTGGTGCTTGCATATCTCCAATTGGATGAATAAAAGCAACGATTACTAAAATACCGATGAATGTCAATTTAATTGGCGTTAATATTTTTCCAACAATATCGACAATTTTCGCAGGATTTAGCGAAAAAAAACAAGTGATGCTAAAGAATATAATTGTGAAAAGAATTAAAGGTGTAGAACCTAATCCCTCTGGCATAAAAGGCTTAAGACCAATTTCATAAGAAACATTTCCTGTTCTTGGTATTGCAAATAACGGACCGATCGCTAAGTATAAAACTGTTGTAAACACAATCCCGAATACCGGGTGAGCACGACTTGCTAATGACTGTAAATCATCTTTACCCGAAAAACCAAATGCTAATACACCTAGTAATGGTAAACCTACTCCTGTTACTAAAAATCCAGCGTTAGCAATCCATACATTCTCTCCTGCCGATTGACCAAGCATCGCTGGGAATATTAAATTTCCTGCTCCAAAAAATAGTGCAAATAACATTAATCCGATAACTACTATGAACGAAAACGGTACTTTATTCGCCATAATATAACCCCCATTCAAATTTCCTTATTTCATTTTCCAATTTTAACTAATTGAATTTTCTGAATATTTAATTTAAGTATCAACTATTCTTGAACTCATTATAGTTTGTTATATAATATTTTGCAATACTATTTTCAAACTTTTCATTTATTTTATGAATATACATTTTTTAACATGGAAATTAGACTAAAAAACCAACATGGTCATCCATGTTGGTTTTACATTTACTATCATTAATTAAAATTTCGCCGCTACTTTCTTAACGTTATCCAAACCTTCTTCAACAATTTGCTGTGAACGATCTGGATATTGATTGTGTCCTTCAATTACAACTGTCTCTGGATTTGCAATTCCCCAGAACCCAAGTACGTTTGTAACGTAATTAACAGCCATTTCCATAGGAGCCATTTGTTCAGAAGAGTAATCTGAACCACGAGCACCTAAAACAACTACTTTCTTATCACCAACTAAACCTTCTGGACCGTTCGCTGTATATTTAAACGTTTTTCCCGCTTGAGAAAGATATGAAATATACGTGATTAATGGTGCTGGTACTGTAAAGTTCCATAATGGGAATGCAAATACTACTTTTTCAGCTTCTAAAAACTGGTTTAAGTACTTATCCACTGTAGCAACTGCCTTCTCTTCTTCAGCTGTTATCTCCATTCCTTGACTACGTTTATATCCACCTGAAATAGCAATATTTCCGTAATACGGAAGATCTAATGCGAATAAATCTAACTCCGTAATTTCTGTATTCGGATTTGCTTCCTTATAAGCACTTACAAATGTTTCATACATTTTTGAACTAATTGCTTGCTCCGCTGGACGATCGTTTGCTTTTACAAATAATACTTTTGACATCGTTTTATTCCCCTCTACTTTTGTATTTTCTTCTTTTTTACCAAACAATGAGCTAAATAATCCCATTTTCTTCACCTAAACTTTCTTATCATATTCATTATTCATCATCATAAAAATTCTTATTCTAATAAAAAGTTCCAATTGATACCTTAACCTAAGTAAATTAAAACTTTTTGTTATTTAATTACCTTATGTAAGTGATTGTAATACACCTACTTACTTTAGTCAAGTAACTTCTCGAAAATGAAAATGTCTCGGATTAAAAATAACAAAGAAATATATTTCCTCATTCGAAATGATAAATTCGAAAACACATAAGTGAAATCCCTTGTATAATACAACTAGAGAGAGAAATTCATCTATAGAGAGGATTTATTAATGAGTACTTTAGAAAAGATTCAAACCTTTATCATTATTGCAGCTGTTATATTCGGGGTTATATTAGGACAATTTAATATGATACATATGCATTCAGAAAAATTTATTGTCCCCTTCTTATTTTTAATGCTTTACGGATTATTCCTCAGCATCCCATTAAATGATATAAAAAATGGCTTCCGTAACTTAAAATTCGCTGGAACAAGCCTAGGTATTAACTTTATATGGACACCTTTTCTTGCTTGGGGATTAGGCGCGTTATTTCTTTCAGATCACCCAGCACTTTGGGTCGGCTTTATTATGTTAATGGTTACTCCGTGTACAGATTGGTACTTAATCTTTACTGAAATAGCGAAAGGAAATGTAGCACTTTCTACTGCAATTTTGCCTGTAAATTTAATTTTGCAAGTACTACTTCTTCCAATTTATTTATTTTTATTTGCTGGTGTCATGAAAACTGTAGCGGTTTCTGTTTTAGTAGAAAGTATTGTTATCGTAATCGTCTTACCATTTTTACTTGCGCACGCTACAAAATTCATTATGCATAAAATGAAAAAAGTTGAAACACTTGAGAATAAACTCATTCCGTTTTTCAGCTCTGCTCAAATTGTATTTTTAAGTTTAGCAATAGTAGCGATGTTTGCCTCACAAGGTAAGTACTTATTACAAAATATGAATGTTGTTTTATTGTTACTTATACCAGTATTACTGTTCTTCATAATTAACTTTATACTAGGACAGTTTGTAGGACGTATGATGCATTTATCCTATGAAGACACTGTAAGCCTAAGCTTAACAACATTAGCGAGAAACTCGCCTGTTGCACTCGCAATTGCTGTGACTGCTTTTCCAGACGAGCCTCTTATCCCGCTTGCATTAGTGATTGGACCGTTAATAGAACTACCAGTACTAGCGTGTGTGTCACAAGTGTTATTACTTATTAAGAAAAAACAGCAATACACATAAAAAAACGTCCTACTTTGGGACGTTTTTTTATTGTCGAGAAAGTATAGAAGTAACGATACTTATCGGCTCTAAGGATTTTATACGTTATAGAAAATTAGCTTGTCGTTACGTTAACAAAGTCTTTCTAATTAAAAATTATAGGGAAAGTAAATATAACGAAAGCTGCCCAAAGTCCGTAAATTGGCAAATACTTCGTAACGGCATCTTGGATAGCTGTCGGTCCTGATTTGTTTTGTAGAAAACGCATATAGGAAAACATAATCCAAATTAGATTTGCCCAGATCAGTATGTTTACTCCTAAGACAGCAAGTCTATTAGGTGTAATCCCGTAAGAAGAAAGTCTGAATACGATGGCTGACAAAGCTACAGTGTCAATAATAAGCGCAAGAACAATTAAGGCAAAATTGATATAATCTGAAATGTTCTTTTTCTCGTCTGATTCACTCTCAACAATGGAAAATATGGTAACAGCCAATACACCAAGGAGTATTCCGTTGAAGGCCATTAGGAAATTGCGGTCCAAGAACGGATTTTTCCCGACCCATATAACCGTTATAAGATAAATCAACAATGTGATCAAGACGAGAGGACTAAAAATTTTAGATATGTATGGTGTAATATTCTTAGCAAGTTTAAGATTCATTGATGCCAAGTATGCAGCCACAATAGCGAGAGCGGCAGCGCCAAATAAAATAACATTACTAAAATAGAAGTCTTCTATATTCAAGTCAACAAACCTAAATAACTGCATGGTTAATGCTGCTAGTACCATTCCGCTCACTGCCATGCTGGCGTAGAGAATACAATATTCCAAATTAAATTTAATATAAGCTAATCTCGTACTTCCTTTTGAATATTCATTTCCTGTAAACGCAAGCCCTACTAAGACCCATAAGAATATAGGAAGATGTAAATACGCAAGGATACTGCTGTCTTTATAATTTAATGGCAACATATTAAGATACACCCCGGCAATTAGGAACAATGCTGCAAGGAAATAAATAATACTTTTTTTCGGAGTATTATTGTAAATAAAATAAGCAGCAATAAAGGGAATTACACCAAAAGCCAAGTTAATTGGAGCAATTGCTTCCTGCTCGACAAAATGGAAGATTACCCTGGTGCTTAGCCCTGCCAGAATAGCTAAAATGCCCATGAATAAGAAACCTTTTTGAAACAATGAAGGTTTTTCTGTATTTGCCGTCTCCTTGAAATGCAATCTTTCATACCAAGCACCAAGAACCTGAGAATCAGGGTTTTCATCCCATGCCTGTGAGAATGACTTTTTAAAAGCTTTCGGGTCTTTTCTATACATTCTCTCCAACTCATGAGGGTTATCCATATTTTCAATTATCACATTGTTAACCTCCATATTTATACCTCCTCTAATTTTAAAAATAACGTTGTTACCTTTTCCATAAAAAGCACCACACTTATTTATTCTGTTTTTGATTTTAATATAAACTTTATCGTTTTGCAATAAATTTTTATTATTTTAGATAGTATTTTTGTTGTATATTTTTATTCCAAGCAAAAACAAAAAGCATTCCTCATTCAAAGAAATGATCAAAATGATATAAACGTCCAATTTAATAACACCTTTTCAAACAATTATTTCAAATAAATTTTAGTGCTAGTATACAAAACTCTGTAATTATAAAATAAAAAAGCATGACATAAAATTGTCATGCTTTTTCTTTTCTATCAATAATTTTTTCAAACCTAACCTGTTACAGAAACTTTTACTCGTGAAAGAGCTTTTTTATTTAGTAAAGCACTTTTTTATTTGTTGACACCACTTAATTCTCAAACACAAAATTAATCTTATTATCTTTCCACTCTAGCTTCGCATCAAAGGTCTTCTCGCCCTTTTTAAAGCCTTTAATTAAATCGGTCTTCTCACCTTTTAATAGTTTCGTCATGTTTTTTTGCGAAATAGCTTTGCTTAAAATCTTCTTCGAGATGGTAAAATCACATTGTGTTGTATTGTAGTTAGAACAACCGTAAAACGTCGACTTATCAATAACATCGCCATCGCATTTTTTACAGTTCCCGACCTTTTTACCTGTTGTAAATTTCGATCCTTTTCGTTCAATCGATTCAACATGTAATCCGGTGAAATCCCATTTCTCCGACATTTCTACCGCATCTTCAATAATTTTAGCTGATAGCTTTTTCGTTTGCTCCATAAATGTCGCTGGTGAAGCTGTACCTTCCCCAATTTCCGCAAGGCGTTGCTCCCATTTTGCTGTCATTTCTGGTGAAGCCAGTATTTTATCACCGATTGCTGTAATTAATACTTTCCCTTTATCGGTTGCGTACACTTGGTTTTTCTGTACATCTATATATTTACGGTCTTTCAGCATTGTAATAATACCAGCACGAGTCGCTTCCGTACCTAAACCTTCTGTTTTCTTCAATACTTTCTCAAGCTCTTCATTTTCTAAATACTTACCAGCCGTTTTCATTAACGTAATGAGTTGTCCTTCTGTATAACGTTTCGGTGGCTGTGTTTTTCCTTCTTTCACTTTCACCTTTACAACTTTTCCTTGTTCACCTTCAGCTACAATTGGAAGAATCGTTTCGTCATCTTTATCGTCTTGGAAAATAACTTTACGCCAACCTTCTTGAATTTGCTGTTTTCCTTTCGAAATGAACGCAGCACGTTCGTCTACAAGAGTTGTAATCGTTGTGTAATCAAAGATTGCTACTTCATAATGCGCCGCAATCAGCCTTCTTACGATCATATCGTAAATTTTCTTTTCATCACCTGATAGTTTGCTTGGATTTGTAACTTGCTCTGTCGGTATAATTGCGTAGTGATCTGTAACTTTCTTTTCATTCACATAACGCTTATTATTCATAATCGATTCAATTGGTGCTGGCAATAAACCTTTATATTCATCAAACTGACTTAACTTCTGTAAAATATCAGGGAACGTCGCTGCCTCTCCTTGTGTAACATAGTTAGAATCCGAACGAGGGTAAGAGACAATCCCTTTTTGATATAGTGCTTGCGTTATATCAAGTGTCTTTTTCGGTGAAAATTTAAAGGCTTTATTCGCTGTCGCTTGCAGTGCTGATAAATTAAATAAAAACGGCGGCTGAAACTCTTTACGCTCCGTTTTCATTTCTTTTACTACAGCCGGTTTGTTTTGACAAAACGCTGCAATTTTATTTGCCAAATCAGGGTCATTTAAGCGGGACTCATTATCTTTCTCCCATTTCCCCTCATATTTCTTTCCTTCTATATTAAAGGTTGCGAACACTTCCCAAAACGGCTCTGACTTAAAGTTCTCTATTTCTTTTTCACGCTTTACAATGAGTGCTAATGTTGGTGTTTGTACACGACCAGCGGAAAACACATCATTCATTCCTTTTTTCTTTAGCAAAATACTAAAGACACGCGATGCATTCATACCAACGACCCAGTCAGCGCAAGATCTTGTATATGCTTCGTAATACGTATTAATCGTATCTGCTTCATCTAGTAAGTTTTTAAATCCTTGATAAATAGCTTGCTTCGTTAAAGATGAAATCCAAAGACGCTTCATTGGCTTTTGCACGTTGCAAAGATTAATAATATTTCTTACAATCAGTTCCCCTTCACGCCCAGCATCGCCCGCGTGAATAATTTCTGTTACCTGTGGATTATGTAACAGCTGTTTCACAACGTTAAATTGCTTATACTTTGACTTTGTTACCTCAAATTGAAAACGCTCTGGAATCATCGGTAATGTATTTAATGACCATTTCTTCCACTCAGCGTGATAATGTTCTGGATTACATAACTGCGTCAAATGACCAATTGCCCATGTACAGTACGCTCCATTTGGAAATAACTCATTTGCTTCTACTTCTAAATATCCATCTTTCCGGCGATATTTAAACTGTGAAACAAGAGCCAAACCTTGATCTGGTTTCTCGGCAATAATTAATTTCATCTTCTAACTCCCTATCTGTATTCCAGTGTTACTTTCATTGTCTATCTGTTTAGAAGCGATGATAAAACAACCATCTTATTTATCATTCGCGGTTTGCCTCACAAATGGGAGACCTATAATATTATACGCTTATTCTTTATGGCTTCACAATAGAAACTCATTATATAACACTTTCTTTCTCATGCTTATAGACAAAAAAGACGCTCAAAAATCGAACATCTTTTCCATTCACTACTACTTGCTTACATATATTCTCTCAAAATAAAAATACAACAATTCTTTATGAAGCATCGTCCACTAAGAGAACCATCATTATTTGAAAATTATATTGAACTTACCTTTTTTAAATTGTGCAGATAATTTGCAGATATATATTAGCATAAGTACTCTCCATTTGAACATATGATGAAGTGAATGATAGGACAGGGAGGTATCATGATGTTCGCTTATACGTTAACTGCCTTAACACTTTGTTGTATCTCGATTATTATTACATCATATATTTCTAAACGTAAGGGTACCCTAATGGAGTATATGGTATTTATTATGTCTTTTAGTATGTGTATCGGTTTAAGTATAGGTTTTTATTTAGGGATTCTCTTCAAAGGAGAATTACTATATTCTACTTTGCTTGCTATTTTGATTAGTGGGTTTATCGGTTTTTTAGTCGGTCTACGTTTTCACCTATATACTGCTTTAGAAGGACTGTTCTCTGGATTAATGGCAAGTATGATGGGAGCTATGATTACAGAAATGTTAAATGCTCAACAAGCCCACAGTATACTGTTCATTAGTCTTTTACTTACTATAACAATAACTATGTCATGTATAATTCAACTTTTATCAGAAACCTTTTCTACTTTTATCCAACGGCGTTTTTTATTATTACTTTCAATTAGTGTGGTAATTATCGTTGCCGTGTTCGTGACATTCCCCGATCATACTCCCCCATCTTCATCCGGGCACGATCAACATATGCATTAACACTTGCAACAAAAATAAATAAGCAGCTATCCATAGGATAACTGCTTCATATTATTCTGGCTTATTAGGAATGTTAGGGTTTGGAACATAATCAGATTTATAATCTGTATATTTCACTTCTGTTACCATCCCCGCTGAAGCATGGTGTAAATCATGACAGTGGAACATCCATTCACCCGGATTGTCTGCTACAAAGGCTACTTCATATTCTTCTCCTGGTTTTAAGTTCAAAGTATCTTTCACAATTGGAGAACCTTCTACCGGTTTTCCATCTTTACTTAACACCTGGAAGAAATGACCGTGTAAATGCATCGGATGATCGTCCACTTTAGAGCGATTTACTAATTTTACTTTTACTAAGTCACCCTTTTTCACTGAAATTGGGTCAATATCTGGGAATACCTTTCCGTTAATTGTATATACCATTTCATTTCCATTCATTTGCGTATTCAAGTCCATATTATATGTGGCAATATACTGTTGATTTAACGTGAAACTACCTAATTTTTTAGCACCATATTTCGTCATATCTAATTTCGGTAATTTTTCTTTTTCATCTGCTTTGTCTTTCATCTCTTTGCTGCCATCATATTCAATAATAGCTTTCATTCCTTTTGCACCTTTACTTTCTGAATGGTCTTCAACGTACCATTTCCCAGGATTGTTAGCTGTAAATTCAATATCATAACGTTCACCCGGTGCAATTGAAATTACTTTGTCTTTTATAACTTTTGGATCATTAATTGGTTGACCATCTGTTGCAATTACTTTTAAATCATGACCGTGAACGTGTATATCATGTGATAGATAACCCGCATTAACGAGTCGAAGACGAACCTTATCACCCTTATTCACTTTTAATGGCTCTACTAAATCTCCACTTTTACCATTGATTGTGAATAAGTCATACATACTCATATCATGACCTTCCATCTTCATATTTCCATGGTCCATTCCTGCCATATTACTAGAGTCTTTTTTATCACTGTCCATATCGGAATGATCCATGCCTTTCATATCATCATTCTTTTTCGTATTTTCATTACCCTTAGATTTATTACCTGTTGGCCCTTTTGTCATTTCTTTTAACTGCTTATTAATTTCTTCTTTATCTGTAACCCATTCATCCAACATTAATGTGTAATCTTTATCATATTTTTCATTAGTATCTTCTACAATGAGAGCACCATATAAACCTCTATCTAGTTGATTCACAGAATCTTGATGCGAATGATACCAATATGTTCCTGGTACGTTCGCTTCAAATTCATAGGTGAAACTCTTTCCGGGTTCAACCGCATCTTGCGTCACACCTGGAATTCCATCCATGTTATTTGGGACAGGATACCCATGCCAATGAATAGATACTGGTGCAGATAATTCATTTTTTAATGTCACTTTAACCTTTTCACCTTTTTTCACTCTGATTTCTGGACCTGGGGATGAGCCATTAAATGTCCAGACTGGAACAATAACACCGTTACTTAGCTTTTGCTTTTCTTCTTTCGCTACTAAAGTAACTTCTGGCCCTTTTACAACTTTCAATGGTTTTGTAGCCGTTTCAGTCTGTGTTGTTTTTTTATCGTCCATATTTTTATGATCATTTGTTGTATTTGTGGTCGCAGAACATGCAGCAATTAAAGATATTACGGAGACTGTAACTGCTGTTAATACAAATCTCTTCATTGAAAATCCCTCCTTTTTCTTTTTCAAGATTATTATAGAAGACAATTTTCAAGAAAATATGGAGGTTTAAAATGGTCCAAATAAAAAGACGCCCAAAATTGAGCGCCTCTTCTAATTATTATTTCGTAACAACTTCATCTTCTTTTACATTTACATTATTTTCTCTCATAAACTCTTCAATCTCTTCAACTGTTCTAATGATATCTTTTGACAAGTTTTCATACCCGTCTTTTGTGATAAGAATATCATCTTCAATACGAATCCCAATTGATTCTTCTTCAATATATAGACCAGGTTCGATTGTTATAACCATACCTTCTTCTAACACTCTATCTTTGTATGTTCCTACATCGTGAGTATCTAAACCAAGGAAATGGCTGACGCCATGATAATAGTATTTTGATAACTCTTCATCTTCTTGAATTAAACCAATTGCTTTACACTCTTCTGCCAGTACCTTTTTTGTATGCTCATTTAATGCCGTAAACTTTAATCCTGGCTTAATAAGCTCAGTTGTTTCTTTCAATGCTTTTAACACTATATTATATATTTGTTTTTGGCGACTAGAGAATGTTCCACTAGCTGGGAATGTGTAACTAATATCAGCGTTGTAGTAATCTTTTTGAGCACCTAAATCGAGCAGCACTAAATCACCATTTTGAATTTGTGCATCATTATCTTCATAATGAAGGACTGTAGCATTTTTACCACTCGCCAAAATTGTATTGAATGCATGATGTTTAATTCCAGATGATTTAAGCGTAAAATCAAAATGAGCTTCTAATTCATATTCCATCACATCTGCTTTTGCATGCTTCAGCACGTTATAAATACCCTCTTTAGTTACAACAATCGCTTCTTTAATGATTTCAATTTCTTCTTCCGTTTTAAACACTCGTAATTCACAAATATGCGGATATACATTACCAATTAAAACGTGTGGATACTGTTCTCTTACATATTTAGCAAACGCTAACGTTTTCGTCTCAGTACCCTTCCACTCACGACGCTCTAAATCTAAATACAGATGCTTCACATTTTCTGTGAAAAGTGTATTTGCCATTGTCTTCTCAAAGCTTTCTATATATACAACTTTTTTTATGCCTGAAATTTGTTCTGCATCTTCTTTAGAAACTGTTTTACCGTCCCATTTTTCCATTACTGGATCTGATTTTTCAATGAAAAGAGTTTCTTCCACACTATTTCCAAACTTTTTCAACATGAAAATAACATTTGGCTCATCGATTCCCGTTAAATAGTAAAAATTTCGATTCGGCACAAATTTATAATGTGCATCGGCTGACATATGAGGTGCTTGCCCAGCAAATAAAATAGTAATAGATTCATCCGGTAATGTGTTTACTAATCGTTCTCTATTTTGAACAAAAAATGTTGATTTCATAATAATCCCCCTAGCATTCTATGTATAATTTTGAAACTGATTATCCAATATAATTCATTCTATTATTGTTATAATTTTTCGTCAATTAATAGTGCTCATAGAGAAAAGAAAATCTTCATTACTAGGGCCCCTTCCACTCTAAATTATGCATACCACTCCACAATTTCTTGACATTTATTCCATATACTTAAAATCTCATATATATGGAAAGGAGTCTACAAAAGTGAAACATTATGTAGCAACAGGGTTAGCAATTACTTCTTTATTAATAATTACAGGATGTTCTAGCAATGCTGAAACAGCACCAGCTAAAAAAGAAACGGTGCAATCTCAGCCAAAAAATAAAGAAACAGCAACTACGATTCCGCAAAACTTCTATAAAGAAATTACATCTGGAAAAATCGAGCACATTCATGGAATTGGCTACGCGGGAAATATGCCTGGGGTTTCTATCGCAACTCACAGTGGTATAAAAGTTTATCAAAATGGTAAATGGTTTGAAACTACGACTGAGCT
Source organism: Bacillus sp. FSL P2-0099 (assembly GCF_038007445.1). NCBI lineage: Bacteria > Bacillati > Bacillota > Bacilli > Caryophanales > Bacillaceae > Bacillus > Bacillus sp. FSL P2-0099. Next base: position 1,823,843 of record NZ_JBBOXE010000001.1, on the reverse strand, counting down.
ACATGATTACATGGGATTTCAGGCAACAAAGAATGGATTCGTTGCCAGCGGTCATCCTGAACCAGGTGCAAATTTAAAAAATCCTTTAGGGTTAATGAAAAGTTCTGATGGCGGTAATACCCTCGAAAAGCTAGCGTTTTATGGAGAATCTGATTTTCATAACCTTGCTGTCGGATATAATACGGAAGCAATTTATTTATACAATGAGCGTCCAAATTCTAAATTACAACAAGGTTTTTATTTCAGTACGAACAACGGACAAGATTGGAAAAATAGTAAATTAAACGGTCTTTCAAGTACAATCCATTCCTTTTCAGCACATCCAGATCAATCTAGTGTAGTCGCGGTAAGTGCTAAAGACGGTGTATATTTGTCTACAGATTATGGAAATACATTTGAACTATTTTCTAAACCAGTTGAATCGACCGCAGTTACATTAAGTAATGAAGACATTATCTATGCCTCTATTAATAAGCAAACTGAGCAACTAATTACGAAGAAATCAATTGCTACAAATGAAGAAACAAACTTACAGATTCCATCTTTAGATTCTAAAGATACAATTATGTACATATCACAAAATCCTCAAAATTCAGCTGAAATAGTTTTTGCTACAATGAAAGCAAATGTCTTTCTTTCTATGGATGACGCTAAAACGTGGAAGCAGATTACTAAAAATGGAACATTACAATATAACTAGTTAGAAAGGTGAATATAACGTGTTTTCAACAGTTAGCGAGTGGAGTTATCAACTCATGTCTCCTTTAATGGATATCGCGAATGCTACGAAATCAATTCCTCTTTTATTTGCGTTTTTATTAGGCATTGTAGGTACCCTTTCTCCTTGCCAATTAACAGGAAACATTAGCGCTATTACACTTTATCCCGCATTAACGGGCAGTAAAACTCCCACCTCAAAATTCGGATAGTACAAAGAAGTTAGGTGGGATATCAACTGCCCGTAAATGCCCGATTGGTTCAACTAATAATCAGTGGGGGATGAACAACCCCCCCACTGATTAAAGTTTCACTTTATGGCAATCAATCTTTACAAAAGGGACATGCATGGAAACATATATTGTTATTCATTTTAGGAAAAATAATAGCTTTTACGACACTTGGACTATTAGTATGGTTCTTAGGAAAAGAGATTCAGCAAATATTAACTTTGTATTTCCCATGGTTACGAAAAATAATTGGACCTTTATTAATTTTAATGGGGCTAATGTTGGCAGGTATTATAAAAGGAAGAAGTTTCTTCTCGATCAAATTTATACGAAAACAAAATGAGGTTGGCTCATTTTTACTTGGATTCTCTTTTCCTTAGCCTTCTGTCCGACTATGTTCGTTCTATTTTTCGGAATGTTAATCCCTTTATCTTTCTCATCTAATTATGGATACTTGTTTCCGACATTCTTTTCGATAGGAACTGCTCTACCTATCGTTGTACTTATGTTCATCATCTCCTACCTTGGATTAAATGGGACTTTACTGAAAAAGAGCCGAAAAATAGGAAAAAACATTCAGCGTATAGCCGGTGTTCTCCTTATATTAATCGGGCTTTATGATACTGTCCTATATTGGTAATACACACAAAAGGTAAGCTTCAGTGAAATGAGCTTACCCTTTGTATCATTTTATTCATTTTTTCTTTTGTTGTAGTTGGCTTAGTAAATTCGTAACAAACGCCAGAAACAGTGCGTCATTTTCTTTTTTAGGTGACCATTGCATAATAAGTTGTCGTGGAATTTTAATTTCTATCGGTTGCACGATGAAGTCATGAATAATTTGTTTATGAAGTCCTGATAATGGAACGATTGTTATTCCTTTAACTTGTAAAGCCAGTGCTAACGCCGAACTAATTGTCTCTGATTCCATCACTTTATTAACTACTATTTCATTTTTCATCAAATATGGTTCAAGTACTTCTTTACAACCAGAGAGCGGCATTATAAAAGGATAATTTTTCAACTCTTTCATTGTAAGACCTGATGGAACTGACTTAGAAGAAACCATAACATACGGATCTTCACCAATTACATCATAATGAAATCCTGGTATTAAATTTTCTTTTATAGAAATAGAAAAATCTGCACTTCCAGAAGACAGCCAATCTAACACTTCTTGATAGCTTCCTTCTCGAACTGCAAGCACATACTGACTTTGATCAAAATTACCTAGTTCGATACACTCCGCCAAACAATATACAGTAACTGAAGGATATGTAGCTAATACAATCTTATACAAGTTATTATTTTTTAATTGTAAAGCTGTTTCTTCAAGGTTTTCATACTCCATTAGAAGTCGATCTACACAAACTAAAAATTCTTTTCCATTTTCAGTTAAAACAGTTCCTTGTCTAGAGCGATCAAATAATGTTATAGCATATCGTTTCTCTAATTTGTTTACGATATGAGTTATAGCCGGCTGTGTCATATGTAACTCCTTAGCTGCTAAACTAATGCTGTTCAAACGAGCCACGTATTTAAAAACTTTAAAATCAAAAACGTTCATTCTGTTCTCCTTATATAAAAGTTATTTATATCATCTATAAATAAGCTTCATTATATTTATCAATCCACTTCATATACACTAATTATACATCATCAATATTACGAAAAAATAAACATATAAACATTAGAGGAGTGTTGATTAAATGAGTACTTACGTTTTAGTACATGGAGCATGGCAAGGTGAATGGGCATGGGATTTAGTAAAACCTCAACTAGAGGCTTTCGGACATACAGTTATTACACTAGACTTACCTGGAAGTGGGAAAGATACAACTCCATCACAAAATATAACATTAGATTCCTATGTTAATGCAGTAACAACTATTATAAATCAACAAAATGAAAAAGTTATTCTTGTTGGACATAGTATGGGTGGAATTGTGATCACTCAAACCGCTGAGCTTATACCAAATAAAATCGATAAATTAGTATATCTTTGTGCATTCTTGCCACAAAATGGAGAAAGTCTTGGTAGTAAGTTAGACGGAGAAGCTGGCCCACAATTCTCTATAAATGAGAATGACATAACCGCAGAACTTATACCAGAGTTGATTGAACAAACATTTTTAAATGCTACAGAAGACGGTTCTATTAAAGGAGCATCTTTTAATCAAATGCGTCCTCAACCACTAGGACCGTTCCAAAAAGAGCTGAAAATATCAGAAGAGAACTTTGGAACTGTAAATCGTATTTATATCGAAACAACTCTAGATAGAGCAATTCCGATTGATTTTCAGCGCCGAATGAATACAGAAACTCCTTGTGTGAAAATCATTACTTTGGAAGCTGATCATTCTCCATTCTTTTCTAAAACAGCAGAACTTGTTAGTCACTTACATGAATTAAGCTAAACTTTATATTTTCCTTGTAGACACCCACTTACTGTAATACGGGTGTCTACTTTTCTTTTACCCTTCTTGACATATTCATATGAAAAAGTTAAAATAACTATAAATTAGTAAGTAACTAATTTAATTTAAGATAAGAGGTGAACAAAATGCAAAACATTTTATTCCGTATTAACGAATTATCAAAAAAAGAAAGAACATTTGGATTAACAGTTGATGAAAAACAAGAACAACAAATGTTGCGTCAAAACTATACAAAAACATTTCGCGGGAGCTTAGATTCCATTTTATTAAACACAAAAATCGTTGATCAAAATGGTCTTAACGTTACACCAGTTGCATTACAAGATGCTCAAATACGTTTAAAATTAAGCAAATGAAATCAAAGCTAAAAAAACAATCGTATAAAACATAAAAAGAGCTGAAATTCCTATATAGAAATTCCAGCTCTTTTTATTGTCTTTTCTAATTTAGTAAACGAGCGATACATCGCAATTCTCCACGATACAATCATCGCAAAAGCGAGTAAGAAAAATATTCCACTTAATTGGGTTAAATCAATCGACTGACTTAAATATGATTTTAATGCTACCCGGACAGCTAATAAACCAACTAAAATAAATATGAACGCTTTTGATGGTTTCATATATATGTCTTCGCCTCTTATTTCGAACTTAGATGTTTTAATAAGAAATATAGAGAAAATAAGTCCTACGCTAATTGCCTCTACGATTTCTAAAGACGTTAATCGAAACTCTGGTAAGAAGTACATCATTGCACCAGTGCTCATAAAAATTGGCGGTAATATAATTTTCTTTTTCGTTACCGGTTTTTTCGCTGACTTAAAGCGAAGAAACATAACTCCAACGGCCATACAAACCGCTACTATACTTGATAAAAGTGCTAAACTCATACTCTCCACTCCTATCTATTTAAAAGATTTTTTGAGCAAAATCATAAACCAAACGAGCCCAACACTTATAATGACATGACCTAAACCAGCCATATGGCTTAAACCATTAAAGTCAGTTCCATTTACTTGTAGAATACCTCTAAATACCATTGTAGCAATAGTAAAAATTAATCCTACATTATAAACAACAAACCACGCACGAAAACTTTTTGTTTCACGGACATTAAATACTTTAAATAGAGCTAAAGCGACCAAAAAGAATACAAAGCCGAGCACTAATACGTGTGTATGCACTAATTGCAACATAGTGGATCCTTTAATGCCTTGCGCTTTCGTATACTCTCTAGCAAATACACCTGATAATAAACCAATAATTAAGTAAATGAATGCTGCATTATATAATTTCTTCATCATATTCCTCCTGCTGTAAACTTTCCATATTCACTGCAATCATTTTACGCAAAGTTTATGAACGGAATATGAACAGATTATTACATTCTATTATTGAAAATAAAAAAGGCCATTCCACAACTATTAATTGTGGAATGGCCTTTTAACTTATTTTAAATCTTCAATTGAAAAGGCACCAGGCAGTAACTGCTCTACAGTCACTTCTTTTTCATCGCCTTTTACATTTGTTAGTAAAACTGGCATTTTCGGATCACAAAATTCAGCAATAACTTGTCTACAAGCACCACATGGTGAAATAGGTCCGTCAGTTTCTCCTGTAATGACTAAGTAACTAAAGTCGCGCTCACCTTCTGATACTGCTTTAAATATTGCTGTTCTTTCTGCACAGTTACATAAACCGTAAGAAGCGTTTTCTATATTACAACCAGTATAGATTTTACCTTCTTTTGTAACTAGCGCTGCACCAACAGGAAATTTAGAATACGGAATATACGCTTTCGATAACATCTTATTTGCTTCTTCGATATATTTTTTCTTATCCATATTATTTCCTCCTCAAAGTAAATGTAATTATGATTAGTCAGTAATAACTGTATGAACTAATTTAGGAGCCACTGCTGTTTCAGCGATAGAAATGTTCTCATAGATTTTTGCTTTTACATCTTCTACATTTTCGCGATTTGCATAAATCGTTACGAACGGCTCGCCTTCTTTTACTGCATCGCCAACTTTTTTACGTAACATTAATCCTACCGCTAAATCGATTTCATCTTCTTTTGTCGCACGACCTGCACCTAATAACATAGCTGCGATACCGATTTCATCTGCAACAATGTTTGAAATCACACCTGAAGTTTTTGCAGGTACATCAATTACATACTTCGCCTGTGGCATTTTTTCTGGATTATCTACAATTGAGCTGTCTCCGCCTTGGTTGCTTAAGAACTCTTTAAACTTCTCAGTTGCTTTTCCATTTTTCATCACTTCAATTAGCATTTCACGAGCTTCTTCTAATGTATTTGCTTTTTTCGCAAGTACGACCATTTGGCTTCCTAATACAAGTACTAATTCTGTTAAATCTTCTGGACCTTCGCCTTTTAAAGTATCAATTGCTTCCTTCACTTCTAGAGCGTTACCAATAGCAAAACCAAGAGGTTGTGACATATCTGAAATTACTGCCATCGTTTGACGTCCAACATTATTTCCGATACGTACCATTGCATGAGCTAATTCTTTTGCATCTTCTTCGGTTTTCATAAATGCACCCGCACCTGTTTTTACATCAAGTACGATTGCATCAGCACCAGCTGCAATTTTTTTACTCATAATTGAACTTGCAATTAGAGGAATTGAATTTACTGTTCCTGTTACATCACGTAATGCATAAATCTTTTTATCAGCAGGTGTTAAGTTTCCTGTTTGTCCGATAACAGCCACTTTGTCACGGTTTACAATATCAATGAACTGTTCTTTCGTAATTTCAACGTGGAATCCTTCTACCGCTTCTAATTTATCAATTGTCCCGCCCGTATGTCCTAAACCACGACCAGACATTTTTGCTACTGGTACATCTAAAGCAGCAACTAATGGTCCTAATACTAATGTTGTTGTATCACCAACACCGCCAGTTGAATGCTTATCTACTTTAATGCCTTCAATTGCTGATAAGTCGATTGTTTCTCCAGACTCAACCATTGCCATCGTTAAATCTGCACGTTCACGATCCGTCATATCTTTAAAGAAAATTGCCATTGCAAGTGCACTCGCTTGATAATCAGGAATACTTCCGTCTGTATAACCGTTAATAAAGAAATTAATTTCTTCAGTCATTAATTCTTTTCCATCACGTTTTTTCGCAATAATATCTACCATTCTCATTGTAATCACCATTCCTTTTTATATTATATGAATCTGTTAAAATAATAAGCCAACGATTGTTGCTGATAAGAAACTTACTAACGTTGCACCGAAAAGTAATTTCAAACCAAATCTTGCGACTACATTCCCTTGTTTTTCATTTAAGCTCTTAACTGCCCCAGCAATAATTCCAATTGAAGAGAAGTTTGCAAATGAAACTAAGAATACAGATATAATCGCTGTCGTTCTATCTGAGAAATTAAAGTTTCCTTGTGCTAAATCTGTCATCGCAACAAATTCATTTGATACAAGTTTTGTCGCCATAATATTCCCTGCGTTAACTGCTTCATGCCATGGAACACCCATAATAAATGCAAATGGTGCAAATACATAACCAAGAATTTCTTGGAATGAGATACCGATTACACCTTTAAATACTGCATTAATGAATGCGATAAGGGCAACGAAACCAATTAACATAGCTGCTACTGTAATCGCAACTTTAAATCCATCTATAATGTATTCCCCTAATACTTCAAAGAATGTCTTTTTCTCTTCTTCTTGTACTTCTAACATATCTTCTTCTTCAGTAACTTCATACGGGTTAATGATAGAAGCAATAATGAAGCCACCGAATAAGTTAAGCACTAAAGCGGTTACAACATATTGCGGTTTTAATAACACCATATATGATCCAACGATAGACATAGATACTGTAGACATTGCAGATGCACATAATGTATACATTCTTTTCTCTGGCAATAATCCTAGTTGTTTCTTAACTGAAATAAACACTTCAGATTGTCCTAAAATCGCAGAAGCTACCGCGTTATATGATTCGAGTTTCCCCATCCCATTTACTTTACTTAATACTAGACCGATAGATTTCACAATAATAGGTAATACTTTAATGTGTTGCAAAATACCTATTAAAGCTGATATAAATACGATTGGCATTAATACACTTAAAAAGAATGAAAACTCTTTTTGATTTACTAATCCACCAAATACGAAATTCACACCATCAGCGGCATATTTTAATAATTCTCCAAAACCATCTGCTATTCCGCTAATTAATATATTCCCTACGCTTGTATTTAATAATAAAAACCCCAAAATGAATTGTAATATAACCATCGTTATGATTGGGCGATATTTGACTTTCTTTCTATCATTACTAGCAAGCCAAGCGATACCTAAAATCAATACGAGGCCTAAAACACCGATTAAGTATTTCATAAGCCGTCTCCTCCCATTCGTATCCGCTTACATTCTTTTCAATTGTTATAGCAATAGATACACTTTACTTTAAACGTGTATCTATTGCTTTTCACACTTTATTAATTAGTAATTATCTGTAGCACCTTTTGCATCATTTAATACGATTGCAACACTAGCACTTGCTCCAACGCGAGAAGCTCCAGCCTCTACCATTTTGTCTGCATCTTCACGTGTACGAACGCCGCCAGATGCTTTCACGCCAACGTTTGGTCCAACTGTTTTACGCATTAATGCGATATCTTCTGCAGTTGCTCCGCCAGTTGAGAATCCAGTTGAAGTTTTTACGAAATCAGCGCCAGCTTTTACTGATAATTCACAAGCACGAACTTTTTCTTCATCTGTTAGAAGGCAAGTTTCAATGATTACTTTTACAAGAGCTTTTCCTTTTGCTGCTTGTACTACTTCATAAATGTCTTTTTCAACGAACTCATTGTCGCCATCTTTTAAAGCACCTACGTTGATTACCATATCAACTTCAGTTGCACCTTTTGCGATAGCATCTTTTGTTTCGAATGCTTTTGTTTCAGTAGTGCTTGCTCCTAATGGGAAACCGATTACAGTACAAACGTCTACATCATGTCCAGCTAATTCTTCAGCAGCTAGCTTTACCCATGTAGGATTAATACAAACTGAAGCAAATTTGTATTGCTTTGCCTCTTCGATTACTTTCATAACATCTTCTTTTGTAGAATTTGGTTTTAAAATTGTATGGTCAATTAACTTTGCAATGTTCATTATCTTCACTCCTCATATCTTTTAACAACTTCATTCTAACTCTTAGTTGAACAAATGTAAATACACTTTTGAACTTTTGTTCATTCTTTTTTAGAAGGGAATTTCTAGTAATACATTGAAAGTAGTATAAGCTTGTAAATAAAGGATGTGAACCACTTGTTTAAGTCAAAATTCTTTATATTCACATTGCTAGTATGCACCTCACTATCCATATTTATTTTTTATAAAAGGGATGTTATTTTCCAAGAAGGAAACCCAGTTCCATTTGCTTTAGCTATGTCTAAGATGGTTATTCAAGATAAAGAAATGGTGGAAGTAGAACCGATAGATAATCAATACCCCTACTTAGTAAAGCGCGGAAAAATGGAACCTTTTATCGATATGATGGAGCAAGATGGCTGGAGTTTTGTAGATAGAGATATTATGGCTAACTCACTAATTTTTGAAAAAGGAGATCAATCAAAGAGCGTTCCTTACAAATACTTTACAAGGTACTACACATTGATTTATTCATACTAAAAATAAAAGGCTTTCTCAAAATTAATATTTTGAGAAAGCCTTTTATTTCTAACCTTTTTGATAATGTAACAATTCTTTCGCTGTATGCTGATCTATAATTAGTACATTTGCATACCCGCCACGTAACGCACCGTCAATTGCTTTTATTTTTCTATTACCACCTGCAACTAAAATAGAACGTTTCTTTAATTTAAGTTCCTCTAACTCAATTCCAATTGTACGCTTATTAATTTCTTCGCTACTAATATTTCCGTCTCCATCAAAGAAGCGTGAACAAATGTCACCGACAGCTTGTTCTTTCAAAATGTTCGTTTCATCCTTATCTAAATATCCTAATCGGAATAATAACGCTTCATCACGCACTGTTCCAACAGTGAAAATTGCAATATTTGCTTGTTTCCCCATTTCAATAATGTGATGAATATGTCTATCTTGCTCCACTAATTCTTTTGTCACCGCATTATCAAATATAACTGGAAGAGGTAGATTTCTTGGCGTCGTTTGAAAAGCATCTGCAAATAACGCGATCGTTTCATTCGCATATGTATTTACACTTGAGTGACTAATGCCACCTTTTAACTGGACAACCTCTACACCTTTCACATGTTGCGGTACGATTTTTCTAGCGATTTCATACATCGTCATTCCCCAGCTTACACCAACGATATCACCAGTTTTCACTGTCTTTTCCATATACTCAGCTGCATATTTACTAATATACTCCGTAATCGTTGCATATTCTGGTACTGGAGAAAATACGACATGCGCTTCTAACAGGTTATACTTTTCTTTAAGTAAATTCCCAACGTTATCTAAGTCAGCAAATGGATCAGCTATACTAATTTGAACAAATCCTTTTTCTTTCGCATACTTCAATAATCTAGAAATCGTCGGTCTTGAAATATTTAATTTATTAGCAATTTCTTGCTGACTATAATCTGATTGATAATATAATCTTGCAACTTCAACGCTTAATTGTTGTTTATCCTTATCCATAGTAACTCATTACATATCCTTTCCTGTATTTCCTTTTCGTTACAAGCATTATACAGCTTTATGCAAAAAAATTCGACTCCCTTATTTATCAACCTAAACTTCTACTCCACTTAGGATTTACAATGAAACTTTTATTTTTTAGCTTCATACACTCGATACAAATGATCTTGAATCAGATAAAGTGAAACTTTAATCAGTGGGGGTTTTGTTCATCCCCCACTGATTATTAGCCCTCACCAATCGGGCTTTTACGGGCAGTCCGACTCCCACCTAACTCCCTCGTATTCGCCGAATTTTGAGGTGGGAGTCTTACTGCCCGCAAATAGCGGGATAAATCGATTCATATTTAATTCATTCTTTTTGTTCTTTCTGTAGTAACAATAACAAACATTAAATATCGTTTATGGAACTTCCTTAACGTACGGTAAAGCCAAGTTTTTTAATATAGAAATTCCTTAGCGTGCGAAATTCACGTTTTGATGGCGAGACCCCATCGCCATCAAGCTAAAATTTTATAGTACCCCCAGAACGAAATTTTGTGCTACTTGTAACAAAAAAGCACATTTTTTCGTTTTGGGGAGCAACCAAATTCTTAACTTGATGGTGATGGGATATTTACTTTTCTGAGGTTGATAGCGATGGACGATATCCCTATTACGTAATGATTGTTAGACGTCCAATTTGATTACACTCTTCAGCGAACCAAAGATCGCCATCCGGACAAAACGTGATACCATGTGGCTCTGCATTATTTGTAGGTATCGTATATTCCGTAATAACTCCTTCAACTGTAATACGGCTGATTTGGTTACCTCCCCATTCTGTGAACCAAAGATCTCTGTTCTTCCCAGGTATTATGGCATGAGGACGAGCGTTCGGCGTCGGTATAACAAATTCTTTGATCTCACCTTCGAACGTAATTCTACCAATTTTATTGCCTATGATTTGCACAAACCATATTGCTCCATCTGGGCCGCTCGCAATTCCAACTGGCCCGGAGTTGGGTGTTGGGATTGGATATTCTTTGACCTCACCTTTAGTGGTTATTCTCCCAATCCTATTGTTCTGATTCTGTGTAAACCATAATGCACCGTCTGATCCCAGAGTAATAAAAGAGGGAAATGATTTGGAGTTAGGCAATTCAAACTCGGTGATTTCCCCTGACTTTGTTATTCTTCCGATCCTACCATTATTCATTTCTGTAAACCATATTGCTCCATCTGGTCCTTCCGTTATGCCAAAAGGTGCAGCGTTCGTTGTAGGGAGTACATATTCTTCAAAAAGACCGTTCATCGACATTTTACCGATCTTGCTTGAGTTATATTCCGTAAACCATAAGTCACCGGTCTGGTCCGAGATAATTGACATAGCTCCTGCATTTGCTGTCGGAATGGGAAAAGAATTTATTTCACCAGTAGCATTTATTCTACCAATTCGATTCCCTTTCTGTTCCGTAAACCACAATGCTCCGTCTTTTCCTACGGTTATTCCATATGGTCCTGAATCTATTTCATTGACCACATATTCTTGTATCGTGATCCTCATATCATTTCCTCCCATTGAAAATTTTGAGTCTTGTTTTTCGGTATAATTTAGTTTAAAAAAGGACATTCCTGGTATTACAGTGGATGCCCTTTTTGCTAAATTATAAGATATTTTGTTAGAATTCAAAGTCTAGAATCATTTTACTGGTTTGACCTGTAAACTTATAATTATAGGACCCTTTCAGGCTTTCTAATTCACCAGTAGCTTTGATGATTGTTGCAGGGGAATCTAGATTTCCTTTATCAAATATCCCTTGCTCTATAGCTATAAATGTCCCTCGTTTTCCCTTATAAATTCCTTCGAAATGTAAAAATCCAGAAATTTTAGCAGTAGCCAAGTGACCATCATCTATAGTTGATTCTAAATAATATAATAAATATTCAACAAAAGCTTTTCCTTTTAATTCACCGTCAATATCATATTCGACATGGGCAATATTAATAGGGAAATCTTTTCTAGTGTCATTGACTGGCTTTTCATCCCATTTACTTACTGTAAATGTTACTTCCATACGCGTAAACCTCCCTTCATCATTAGATGAGTAATCTACCTCCAGTATATCACCTAAAAAGTACCATCAATAATTATATCTCATAGGAGTGTTTCTAAAGTAACGGATGCTGCTGGTAAGACCCTGTTAAGAGCAAAAGACGACTTATTTTTTGTTCTTCTTATATGACATTGAAAGTAAATTTTTATTTAACAGTTTACTTTCATTTTTATTAAAAAAGAACACGTAGAAATTACTACATGTTCTTTATGAGACGGTTCATTTTTAAATATTACGTATCTTCTAGATTTTTCTTATTATATAGTTGTGTCCTTCTATTTCTTTTCCCTCATTTCAACAGCAAAGTTCATGATCTCTTCCTCTGTTAATTTTTCTTCAGTGGTTAAGATCGGACGGATTACTCTATACGTTTCTTAATTATTTCAATTGTACTAGAAATTGTGAATTAAAAAAGAGAGCCGTAGCCCTCACTTTCAATTAATAGCAATTAAGGATGCTTCGAGGGTATTTAATAGTCTACATTTTAAGGAATGTAGGCTAAGTAATATAAGTTAATCTGTTATTAATTTTGAATAAATACTTAGATCAATAAACTTTTCATTAGATTTTTCACACTTTCTCATTGTCCCTTCGAATGTAAAGTTTAACTTTTGTAAGACTTTTATTGAATTGATGTTTTCAGATTCAACTTTTGCTTCTATTCTATTGAATTCTAAAGTACTAAACGCATAATCCATTAAAGAGAGAATGGCTTCTGGCGCATACCCCTTACCCCAAAAAGCTTTACTAATATCGTAACCAATTTCTGCTTTGGCGTTTTTGAAATCAAATGAATTATAACCACAAGAACCGATAATTTCATTTGATTCTAATTCAATTATTGAATAACGAATAGCTCTGTTTTCCCGAGATAACTTATCAAGCATTTCAATCATATCTACCGCTTGGCTTTCATCAGTAAAACTATTGATATTCATAAATTTTGTAACTTCTGGATCCGCCCAAATTGTAAACATGCTAGCTGAGTCTGATACTTTCATTTTTCTTAAAACTAATCTTTCGGTTTGTAGTTCTGTAATCAATATTTTTACCTCCATTATGTTTTTATTTTGGGGTCAAGATATTGATATCTGCGCATAGTTCAGTCCCTTCGTGTTTCAAGATAATATTATTATAAAAGCTATAAAGGATGAATCAATAAATTTCAAAAATTTGGTTATGTTACAGTTTATGATAACTGCGTAATAAAGAAAAATGAAACAATTGTATTGTGATTTTTAAACATCTTTAATTTTATTCTTATTTACCGTTCGTTGAGAGCAATTATTTTTTAGTTGCTGTATTTCCCATTGCAATAGAAATTCTATTCCAACTGTTGATTTGATTAATTACCAGAACAAGGTCAACATATTGTTTCTCGTCATAGTGTTCACGTACTCGCTTATATAGGTCTTCAGGAACTCTTTTAGTGGGAATTAGAGTAATATGCTCAGATAGTTCAAGAGCAACTTTCTCTTCAGGTGTATAAAAATCACATTCATTCCAAGCATTCAAGCAATAAATTCGTTGTTCGGTTTCACCTATCTTACGGGCATCTGATGTATGCATATCCATGCAGAAAGCACAACCGTTAATTTGAGAGACTCTAATCTTTATAAGTTCTCTAGTAATTCGATTAATTGTAGATTTCTTAGTGTACTTCTCCATATCCATCATAATTTTCATGCCATCAGGTGCAACATCATAGTAGGAAATTCTTTGACTCATAAGGCAAGACCTCCTTTGATTTTAAGATACTTATAATTATACCTTCATACGAACATTCGTGCTATTTTTTTGTTTGTAAAGCATTCGAAATCAAAGAGAATTTCAGTTATAGACAGTGTAATTAGTTGTTTCATGGTACGTAAATATCGCAAATGAGTAACCGTATTTTCCAAACAAATATTTTCACTTTTTAATTACTTTATTATTACCGTCAGAATAAATTGAATAACTCTATTAATTTTTAAATGATTTTATTATAAATGAAACAATTTTATTATCACCAAACAACTACATAATTTTGATCAAACTTTATTCGAAAGCTACAGTGTTTTTATCTTCCTATAGTTATTTATGGGGATTTAGTTAATTTTTTCGTTTTGGAGAACAACTAATTTCTTAGCTTGATAAGCATGTGACGAGACCCCCTGCCCGTCAAGCTAAAGTTTTAATGTACCCCCAAAATAAAAATTTTCTTTCACTACAGTTAATTACTTTGAGAAGTCAGCGGATTTTTTCATTTTAGGGGGATTTTGTTTTGTTAGCTTGATAGTGATGGGATACAGCCAACATTTTGGAAGTTTTATATGCTAAGCGAATTTTAACCTAAAAAAGTCGAATTCCTGTACGTTAAGTGAAGTGGCATTTCATTCACATAATCCCTATTATCTGAAGTTAATAAAGTCTGTTACACTCTCTTCTTTAAAAACGTTTCCATAATATCCTTCTTGAATCTTTTATAATCAAGCTGAAAAGCTACATTATGCGTTTTATAGCCTGGATTAGTAGCAAAACGAAAGTCTGCAATACTTTGACCAAATCCTTCTCCTTGATCAGGAATTACTTTAATGGGTACTCTTGAAAGGCCAACAGCCTCTTGATTCAGCAAATACCACACTGTTACAAAATCATGCATAGGGCTTCCACTTATACCAGGATTAGACTTAGAGTAGAATTTATAATAATAGTCTAACATAGGTTTGATGATGAGTCCTGCAAGATCCTGTGTATTCCGATGAAATGCATCGATTTGCTGGACCATTTCGGGTGTAACAATCGCATGTTGAGTCACATTTAAAGGAATAATTGTCAAGTTCTTTGCATGCTGCAGAATTAAGTTTGCTGCATAAGGGTCTGAGTAAAAGTTAGCTTCAGCCACAGCAGTTACGTTACCTGGATAGAAAAAAGCTCCCCCCATGCAAATACATTCTCTTACGTTTCGCATTGTTTCTAAATTCAACACAAAAGTCGTAGCTAGCGAAGAAAGTCTTCCTAAATTGATAATTGTAAGATCTTCTAAATTTGATTCTATAATTTGATAAATATCATTTAAAGGATAAACTGGATATGAAATTTCAGGGGGAATGATAGGTCCTAATCCGACTTTTCCATGTACCTCAGGGAAATACTGAATCAATATACCTGTCAACGGTACAGAAGCACCAAGGAATACGGGTATCTCTTCTCTTCCCGCAATGTACTTCAAATAGTTAATATTTCTTATTGCATTTTCTCTGGATACATTTCCATAATCGGCTACAATTCCTACAAGTTGAATGTCTTTACGAAAAAAAGTGTACAGTATAGCAAACGCATCATCAATCCCCAAATCTGTAAACAGGAGAACCTTTTTTTTCATATCTCTTCCTCCAAAATCTATAGAATCCTACTTTCACTAATGATGTAGTGATCAGACTAAGCTTGTATGTATATATTTTATGTATTCTTAAAGAGTGGATTCTATTCACTTGAAATAGCTTTGCTCATCTAAATTTGATATTATGTTCAAGCGTAAGTTTCTGTTCTTAAGTTCATAGGCATGGTGTGCTATCCCATGCCCATCAACTTAAGAATTTTTTAACACCCCAAAACGAAAAAACAAGTTAAATTCTCATAGATAACTATCTTATAATTAATTATATAATTTATTTTTTAAATATAATAATATAAAGATATCATTCTTAAAAGGGGGGGATTCAAATTGGTTAAAAACTTACCTTTATACTAATAGTTATTTTAATACTAGATGTAAGTTCTTCTACATTAAGTACGGACGGATACTTTTCTCCAGTTATAGAATGGTCTTTAATGATTATAAGTATTATTTTAAACATTACTGCAGTTATAGGCTTATCACTACACGTCTTTGTATATCAACCTATGAAAAGATTTGAAAAAATTAAAATGAAATCTTCAAATAAAATAATTATATTTGAGGTAACACCACCTCGCCATCGAGTGTTGATTTAGAAAAAAGTTTAATTATAAATATTTTATGATATTCAATAAATTTAACTTATAAAAATATTTTTATTCTTATTCAACTATCCTGCCCCGTTAGTTTAAGTACATTTCTTCACAATTTTTACAGTGATAGTAACATAAATACCCAACAAAAAATCATCTCACCTCTAGAAATCTATAATGGCAGTTTTAGAATAAGCAAATAAGAGAAATAACCACCATTGATTATTTCTCTTTTCATATACATATTTATTTTTGGAAAAACAACCTAACTCCAAATACTAACAATACTGCGCCAGTAATACCTTCTATTGTACGGTTCACTTTTTCTTTTCTTAAAAAAGTTCTTAATTGACGTATTAGTGAGATATAAAGTAAATACCATATTGCTGTCAAAGTCGTAAATGTGAGTCCTAACAAAAGAAATTGGAAGAGATGACTTTGATTGCTCACAATAAATTGGGGTAAAAAACTAAGGAAAAACACAGCAGTTTTTGGATTTAAGATTGCCGTGGTAAATCCTTGTCTAAAACTTTTAATCGTTCCAATATCCTTAGAGTTCATTCCCACTGAACCTGACATATCTTCTTTTTTATGTAAGGCACTTTTAATTGACTTTACAGCTAAGTAAATTAAGTAAAAAGCCCCAGCATATTTTATAAATGTAAATAACATAGAGAATTTCATTAGGATGGCAGAAAGTCCTAGTGTAGCCATTATTGTATGAATCATCATTCCAGATACCGTTCCTAAGACGGTCTTTATCCCACCATTTTTACCATGCGAGATAGTGTTTTTTGTAACTAAAGCAAAACCGGGACCAGGCATTATTATGATTAGGATTGCTGTAAGGATAAATAACAAATAATTTTCCATGTTCTAGTATTTCCTTTCCAATTTTTAGTTTTGCCTATAGTATAGCTTTTTTACTTAAAATATTAAATATAAAAAGCGTGATCAAGAGTTTATCAAGGTTATTAGTATCAATTTGACCAAACATTATCCTAAAGTTACATTGATAAAATGCACGGCAAACTTATGGGTAAAATTACAAGCTCGTCTCTCACAAAAAACGGGATAAAAAATAAACAGCGGAACTAGTCCACTGTTTATTTCGTCACACCCTCATGTAATTTTTCTGTATAATCTTTTACATCCTTCCAGCTATCTTTCGCTGTATTTAAATCTTCTTTTATAAAGGTAAATTCTTCAGGGCTGATTCCTTTTACGTTTTGTAGTAAATTATTATATTTCGCACCTACCGTATACCACTGATTTGATATGTTTTGCAGTGCTGTAATTGCTGCATCAATTGTTTCTGTCATATTAGTCGTTTTATTTTTCACATCTGTCAAAATTGCCACTTCTGCTTGTGCTCCTGAAATTCTATTCTTTAAACTGGCTATTTCTCGTTCTGCATTTGCAATATCTTTTTTCGCAATCGCAATCATCGGTCCGCCAGCAAGACATGTTATTAGCGCTACGCAAAGTACACCACCAGCAATCACCATATCGTTACTCTTTTTGATCGAATCGTTATATGTATTTATTTGTTGCTCTAGAGCTGGAATACCAGCATTCGTACTTGCCAAAATCGCTGTTAATTGATTTGTATCCTCTTTAAAACTATTTGTGTCTTTCGCCATTCTATCGCGAAAAGCTTTCAAATTCCCTAATAATACATCTACCTCATTTTGATTCTTTAAAATGTCCGCATACAACTTTTCTAAATCCGCTTTTAACTTTACGCTATCTTTTTGATCAATCGCTAATAGCATGTCACTATAGTACGCTTGAAAAGTATTGTTGTAATCAATAATATTTTGATCCGTTTTCATAATTTGAGGCTTCATATTATTTAACCAATATGCCGCATTAATTTTTGCATCTTTTTGATGCTGAATCATATTCCCTCTTAAATTACCATTAATTGAACTTATTTTACTCAAATCAGTCTCTTGTTGATTTTGAATTAATTTTGCATATGAATCCATCGCAAATATACTTGATGTCGTTTGCGCCATTACATCTTGGAATCCTGCTGGTCCGAGAGAATAATTTTTTGCACTCTCTTGCAATGTTTTTACGTTTTGTTCCGCTGCAAAAGGATGTAAAGGAAGCACATTACTCGTTGCCACTCCAGCAAGCATTATCGTTAAAAGGCATTTCTTATAAAATCTTTTCTCCATACTTTTCACCTATTCTCTTTATAAGGATATCAAAAGCTCCTGCTCACAACTGAACAGGAGCTTCAACTCATTCATTAATACTTAACGCTCTTACGATTCTTATTCAATTATGCTTTTTTCGTATCTACTACTTTAATATCTTCAGCATAAATCTTTTCTGCATAGTCTTTAATGTTTTTCCAGCTATCTTTAGCTATATTCAAGTCTTCCTTAATGAAAACAAGGTCGTTTGGACTAATAGAGTCTACATTTTGAAGTAATGAATTATATTTCGATCCCATTGTATACCATTGGTTTGAAATATTTTGCAACGCTGTAATTGCTGTATCAATTGTGTTTGTTAAATACTCAGTTTGTGTTTTAATGTTCGTTAGTCCTGCCACTTCTAATTGGGCAGTTGTAACTTGTCCTGTTATCTTTTGAATTTCTGCCTGTGCATTATCAAGCTCTTTCTTCGCTAATACGATTCCAGCTGTTCCACCACCTACAGCTGCTGCACCACCTGCAATTAACGCGACTCCTAGCGGCGTTCCTGCACCTGTAGCAATAACTACTGCACCACCGATAATTGCAATTGGCCCTAGAGCTGTCGCAACTGATGAACCGATAATAATTGCATTATATTTACTAATCGCTTCATTGTACGTTGTAATTTGATTTTGCAGAAGCGGGATTCCTGCATCTTGACTAGCTAATATAGATGTAATTTGATTTGCATCACCTTTGAAGTTTTGCGTATCGGACGTCATTTTGTTTCGGAATTTTTTCAAGTCTTCTACTAACTGATCTACTTGCGCTTTATTTTCATTAATACTACTTGATAATCTAGTTAAACCTTTCGTAAGAGTCGCTTTATCCTTTGCATCAACCGCAGCGACTAAAGTATCATAATAGTTTTGGAATTTCGTATTGTAATTAATAATATTTTGATTCGTTGAAATAAGCTGTGGTTTTAATACATCTAACCATTGCTTCGCATTTCCTCTAGCTGTATCCTGGTGCTGAATCACTTTCCCTTTTAAAGCCGCATCAACAGACGATACATTACCAAAGTTAACATTACCTTGTTTAATAATTGTTAAAGCGTACAGATCCATTACTAAAGCGTTTGAACCTGTTCTTTCCATTGCATCTTTCAGGCCTTCTGGTCCTAATGAATATTCTTCGTAGTCATTATAAGCTTTTGCTACAGCATGAACTGGAGCTTGTTTCACTGTACTTTCAGCAGCATACGTATGGGCTGGCATAATATTCCCTGCTGCAAATACTGCCATAAGTGCTGATAGAGCCATTACTTTATATGGTTTTTTTGTCATTTTTCTTCTCTCCCTATATCGCTAATTATTTTTCTGTTTAATGTACTTCAACGTTTGTAACGTAATCTTCAAATTGATTTGTTTGCTTATTCATTTCATCACTTACTTTTTTAAGTTGATTGAAATGTTTTTGAAGTAAACTACTGTCTGTATACGTGCCTTCTTCAATATTTGTTTGAATTTGGATCATATTATTGTTTAAAACTTTCCAATCCGTTAATAACGTCTCTAAAGTTGTAATTTGGCGATCAATTAGTTCTGTAAAGCTACTTACTTGATCTTCAACGAATGTAATTTGTGTTGCCTCTAATTCAGTTTGTGATAACTTTTGAATAAGTGGTAATAACTCTTTTTGCTTTTGTTGAATACGAAGAGCAGCTTCCCTCGTTTGACTATCTGCAGCATTTACAATTTCATTACTTAACGTACCGATAGAAACAAAATCGATTGTTTTCGTTTGTGCAGTTTGATTTGTGATTGTAAATACTTGTTTACCGATATTAATAGAACCTTTAATAATTTCTTGTGGTCTATTCAAAATAGTAGTTAGTTCAGCTTGAATTTCCCCTTGAATTCTTTTTATGTCTTCTCTTAATTTCACAATATCTCCACTTGATCCTTGCAGTGTTTTTATTGCTTCATCAGCTTTAATTGATAAGTTATTACTATCTTTGTCTAATACCGTTTTAAATCGATTTAACTCTAATAAATCTTGCTCCATACTCTCTTGAATGCTTTGGACTTGCAATTGTAATTTTCCATATGCGTTTGTAAAATCTGCTTTTGCCTGTTCATCTTCATTTACTTTTCCTGCTAGTTCATAGAGCTTACTATAATAACTATTAAATCTTGTGCTGTATCTCATCATTTCTTGATTTAAGTCGATTAGCTTCGGATTATATTCATCAATCCACTCTCGTACATTCGCCTTTGCAAATTTTTGATGATTCGTCAAACTACTCATCGCATTTACCTTAATGTCTGGTTGTTGTAAAATAACTAATCCGTATGCTTGTATAAGCGGTGACTGTGATCCTAACATTCTAATTGAATTGGATAATGTATTTGGAGCAATTACATTTTGCGCATATACTGTTTTCACTTCTGTTTGCTCCCCCTTAGCGTAAGCGCTTACAGGAACGAAGCAACTCGTAGATACTGCTGTAACCAATAACCCTGTAATTAAAGTCTTTTTCACTTTAACTCCTCCTATGTATTAGCAACTATTACTATCGCATTTTAGTATTCTATTTTCTTGCAATTGATTTGAGATGGTTAAAAATAGAGAACGTTCTCACCGTGAGTCATGTACGAACCACCTCTCTCAAACTTTATTTCTACAGTACTTACTTATTGTTATAAAACACTTCATAACTTTTCATATGTGCTTAGTATGAATAAAACTGTATAAATTTTCTATCTTATTGCGATTTCCACATTCACACAGTGAATATATTACATGAAAATATTATTCATTTTAAACTAATTAACATATAAAAGTATGAAATTTCGTTTTGTTTTTATTAAAGTTTTGTACTGTAAGGTCATTTAAACACAGCTATTTATATAACGTAAAGAAGTATTTTAATTCCCTTTATTTTCAAGCTCTCATGTCCTTATCCCAAAATAAAATTCAATTCACTTTCTCGATTAAACTATCTATATACCACAACAGGAAACACTACATATTCATAATCATTAAAATTATACTAATATATTTTTTAGATCCATATGCAATTATGCATAGCATATACAAAAAAAGGATAACTTCACTTTCGTGAAGTTATCCTTAAAAAATTTCCTTACTTTTTCAAATGATACGGTACTGTCGTAATAACAACATTTCTTTTATAGAGTAAATACGCACGAATGAGTAAACTAGACTGATTATGAAGAATGTTATGCCAACCTTTTTTCGGAATAAACTGTGGTATAACGACCGTAACTCGGTAATTTGATTCACTCGCTTTATATTGCACTGTGTCAATAAATTTTGTAAGCGGCTGAATAATGCTTCTATAATGAGAATGTAATGTAACAAGCCTTACTTCAGGTTGCCACTTCTCCCATTTCTCTTCAAATTTCTTTTCCTCTTCTCTGTCAAAAGCAACATATACAGCGATAACTTGATCTGCAGAAAGAGCCTTAGCATAGTTCAATGAATTTTCTACTACATGAGTCATACCAGCTACAGGAACGACAATTACATTCCCTTCAATCGGAACAAGTGGTTCACAAGTTTTTAAACTTAATTGATCGCCCACTGCATCATAATGCTTCTTAATTCGATGGAACAAGAAGATAATGAAAGGTAAGAAAATAAGGATTGACCAAACTTGTGCGAACTTAGTTAAAAAGAACATGCTCATAACGATAAAACTAATGACTGCACCAATTAAATTAACCGTTAATCTTAAAGCCCATCCTTCAGGCTTTTCACGAAGCCATTTTAGTACCATTCCAGTTTGAGAAAGTGTAAACGGAATAAATACCCCTACTGCATATAGCGGAATCAAGTGTTCTGTTTTCCCCTGAAAAGCTACAATTAAAATAATCGAAGAAATCCCAAGTATAATAATACCGTTTGAATAACCTAGGCGGTCTCCTCTAATCGTAAACATTCTCGGTATGAACTTATCTTTTGCAAGATTAACCGCTAATAGTGGAAATGCAGAATAACCTGTGTTAGCCGCAAGAATTAATATTAAAGCTGTTGTACCTTGTATGAAATAGTACATGAAATTACGTCCAAAAGTTTGTTCAGCAATTTGTGAAACGACTGTTACTTCCTTACTTGGATTAATTCCGTAATAATAAGCTAAAAAGACAATTCCAGAAAATAAAACTGCAAGTAATGCACCCATTGCAAGCAATGTTTTCGCTGCATTGTTAGGTGCAGGATCTTTAAAGTTTGGAATTGCGTTAGATATCGCCTCAACACCCGTTAAAGCAGAGCTTCCTGAAGCAAATGCTCGTAACAGTAAGAACAAACTAATTCCCGCAACTGGTGTTCCAATTGGCGAATGCAGCGTGGGTGAAACGTGACCAGTCAAAATATTATATATTCCTACACCAATTAATATAAATAATGCTACAACGAATAAATAAACCGGATATGCTAAAACGGAAGCTGATTCCGTTACGCCTCTTAAATTTAAGATGGTAATCAATATGACAAATATAATCGCAATGATTACATTATGTGCATGTAAACTAGGAAAAGCTGATGTGAGCGCATCTGTACCTGCGGACACACTTACTGCAACAGTTAAAATATAATCGACTAATAAAGATCCTCCAGCTATTAATCCCGGATTCATCCCTAAATTTTCTTTTGATACAACATATGCTCCGCCGCCATGAGGGTAAGCAAAAATAATTTGTCGATAAGATAAAATAAGAGCTGTCAATAATACTAATACCCCAACAGCTATCGGAATGGAATACCAATAAGCTATTGCTCCAAGACCTGCTAGTGCAATTAATATTTGCTCTGGTCCGTATGCAACCGATGACAATGCGTCAGAAGATAAAATGGCTAGCGCCTTCGTTTTATTAAGCTTTTGCTCTCCTAACTCAGTTGATTTTAACGGTCTTCCAATTAAAAATCTTTTAATAGATGAAACCAATGCTGTCCACTCTCCAATAATTTTGTACGAACGATTCTGCTAGTTACAGCGATAAACTATTTCTTCAGAAAACAAAAATGTCTACAAGCCATAACGAAATAGACTTGTAGACATTATTTTTTTTGTCGCACAAGCTCCACCTTCCTTCTCAATATAACGCTTACGAGGTTAGCTGTCGGATTCGGGCCTATGAGTAGCCCTACCTTTTTCAAGGATTCACCCCATTGGATTATGTACTAATCCATAAGAACGGGTCCCCCGCACCATGCGGCTTCAGCGATTTAGAAAATTGAAACTGTGGATTATAATACTCCTTTATTTTCAAAAAGTAAACAAAAATTTTAAAAAAGAAAAAAATTAAAACGATTGCGCATAATCCACCGAAAAATATACATAATGAATACTAAAAATCCACAAAGGAGACCCGTATGTCTAAAGAAAAGAAGCCACTTTTTTCCGATTCCTATTTAGATGCAGTAGCAAATGAAATTAATCAGCTATATGGTAAACGTGAAAGAGAACGAAATACGACAGATAAACCGAAAAGAAACGAATAAATTGTCAAAAAGAAACAAAAAAAGGATAGCAACATTTATATTTTGCTATCCTTTACTCTTTTTCATACCATTTCTTTAGTAAAAATCATTTTTTCATATACCTTTAAATTTTGATACACAACACTTAATAAAGGCACATCTATAGACATTTCCTCTGCTAATTTCAATAAGTATCCTTGTAAATGCTTCCCTTCAATGAGCGAACCTTTTTCCATATCCCGTTGCATCGATGACTTCATATCATACGAAATTTTATCAATTGTTTTCATATGTTCCTCAACAATGTTTTCCTTTACCGGAGCTCCTAATGCCCTCATGATTTGCACAGATTCTTCAAATAAGTTTTGGATAAAATCGCGTCCACCTTCGCTTTCGCGAATCGGTCCTATTGGTGCACGCATTAATGTTGTCACACCTGACATTACAGTAATAAATAAATATTTATGCCACATATCTTGCGTAATATTTTCACTTAAAACAAAACTAGATTTCGTACCTGCAAATGCTTTGGAAATATGATTGATTCTCTCTGAATCTTGAGACTTAATTTCTCCAAATACAAGTCTGTTGGCAGCACTCGTTTGTACAATTTCTCCCTGATCGTTTAATGTCGTCTCGATAAAGCATAGACCGCCAATTACTTTCTCTTCACCGAATTCCTTTTGTAATAGTGATAAATGAGCGATACCATTTAACAATGGGATTATTACAGTATTTTCACCTACAAACGGCTTTAAATCTATGGTCGCCTCGTGTAAATGATACGCTTTTGTTGAAAATAAAATCACATCAAATGGAGTCGTTCTATCTTCTTTCGTTACCAATTTCGGTTGAAATGAAAAATCTCCATTAACACTACGAATAACAAGGCCTTTTTCTTCTAATTGCTGTTTTCTTTTGCTGCGAACAAAAAATGTAACATCTTCTCCCTTTTCTACTAATCGGCCACCGAAAAATCCGCCAACTCCCCCAGCTCCTAATACTAAAATACGCATACAACATCCCCCTTTTTCTAACACAATTATACTAATTTTAGTATACATAACATTATACATGTCCCTTGTTAAATAAGCTGAATTTTCATTCTTAATCTAATGAACAAGAGAGGTTATTTTCAAGAAAAATTGGGCATGTTGTTTCTATAGCTTATACGGAAAGGAAACAATGTAAATGGAGGCAATACAAACAATCGAGGAAAAAGATGTAACAACAGCTATATTTCAATTTATATTCCCGTTTTCGTTTAAAACTGGATATGAACAAAATATGTTCCCTTTCTTACAAAAAAATGATTTCCGACCTTTTCGACTCGATCATCTTGAAGATGAAAATACATATTACGGGAAATTTCAAGTTTCACATCAAAATATGGAAGCATACTATCTTTCCTTTACAAATAAAATTCTCTTTCCTCATTCAGAACATCAAAAAGGATTACAGCGCTATTCTAAAGACCTTAATTTAAATGGACATTTAACAACTAACCTTATTTCCGTTCCATTCAAGATACATTCTATTGATGTAACACTTTGTCCTTATGAGCTTGGGTTCTTAACAATTCGGACAGAAATAAAAACCGCTCCTAACATGACATTATCAGAAGCAATTGAATTCGCGGCTCGCTTCCGTGTACTTGAAACTAAAAGTGATACGACTGAGACTATTTGTATTGAATGTGATGGAAAAAAATATTCACAAGTAGAAAAACTTATATTCGGTGATTTATTTCATGGTTTAACAGACTTCTTTGAGAACAAGAGATTGCGGAGTTCTTACTTTCAAACATTCCCTTTCTTTGAAGACCAGCGAATGTATGTACAAACTCTATTATCCATAAACAAAGAGTCAGACCTTCATATAATCGATGTATATCGAGCTTCCAGTCTTTCCGGATTATCAGATGATGGTAAGCCATATATTAGTGCAAATAATGTTCCTTATATTCACGATTATTTAACAAAAAATTCTTATCAAAGATGGGCCCCTAACCGTTACTTTATTATGGAAGAACATATTTTCACATGTATTACAAATGAAGGTGAACAAGCAGTCACTAAACTTGCTAGTCAAATGTACGGGGAGTTTTATTACGCTTTATTATTAAATTTATTTCATAAAGTTGTTTTATTAAAGATGGCAAACGCTTATGCCGAGTTAAATATTGAACAAGATACAAATGAAATAGAGAAATTAATTTATTCAATAAATTCGTTTACAGCTAATTATTTTTCTTTAGAATTAGTATCCCAATCACAAAGTGAAGATATTTTCTTTCGTCTAAGAAAACTTTTTAACATTGAAGTACTGTACACGAACGCGAAACAAAATCTCGATAGTTTATTTAAATATCAAGAAAATGTTGCTTCAAAAAAAGATAGCCTCTTATTATTAATTTTAACGCTCTATTCTGTTGTAGGCCAAATGTTAGGGTTTACTATGATTGATCTTTTAAGAAACACCGACTCAAACAAAATATCATCGCCTTTTGAATTTTTTGCTCTATTAATAGCGATTAGTGGCATAGTCATTTCACTTATTTTAGGTATACAAAGTTTATACCAATGGAGTGTACAACATAAACGAAGAAAAGCATGGGTAAAACAAACTGTACTTTCTGCTGTGAAAGAGAAGGATAGTACAAAGTAAATAAAAAACAGATGGCAGCACGATGCTACCATCTGTTTTTTTATTAAGCTAATTTTGCTTACTTACCTGCTTCGATTTTTTCTAATGTAGCAGCTACTTGCTCTTCTGTTAATTCGTGTTGCACGATGTAACGGTTACGTGGGTGTACACGACATTCATGAGAACATGCACGTAAATGTTTTGCTTCACTTTCTTCAGAACATAAAATTTTCTTGTTACATTCAGGGTTTGCACAGTTTACATAGCGCTCACAAGGTTCACCTGTAAAGTGATCTTTACCAACGATAACATGTTCTTTTTGGTTTACTGGTACAGCGATACGCTCATCAAATACGTAACATTGACCATCCCAAAGTTCACCTTGTACTTCTGGATCTTTTCCGTACGTTACAATTCCGCCATGAAGCTGGCTTACATCTTCATAACCTTCACGAACTAACCAACCTGAGAATTTCTCACAACGAATTCCCCCTGTACAGTACGTTAAAATCTTTTTACCTTCAAGTGTTTCTTTATTTTCTCTAATCCAATCTGGTAATTCACGGAATGATTCAATATCTGGTTTAATCGCACCTTTGAAGTGTCCTAAATCAAATTCATAATCATTTCGTGCATCAATGATAACTGTATCTTCTTGTTTCATTGCCTCATAAAAATCTTTTGGTTCTAAATACTTCCCAGTAATTTCTTTCGGGTTAATGTCGTCTTCTAGACGAAGTGTAACTAACTCTGAACGAGGACGTACGTGCATTTTCTTGAATGCATGTTCATCCGCCTCATCAATTTTAAACACGATTCCAGCAAAACGTGGGTCATTGTTCATCGCTTCCACGTATTTTTCTGTTTGCTCAACAGTTCCAGAACAAGTTCCGTTAATTCCTTCTGTCGCTACAAGAATTCTTCCTTTTAACTCAAGTGATTTACAAAATTCTAAATGCTGTTCAGCAAATTCTTCTGGGTTTTCAATTGTTGTGTACATGTAATATAGTAATACTCTATATGGTTTTGTAGTTGCCAATGTATTTCTACCACCTATCTAAATTTTAAAATCATGTATAAGTTAACGTTCATATCAAAACATATATAATAAGAAAATGAATTCACATTTTCTTCTCTTTATACTATTTTCTATAAGTTAACAAAAATAAAAAACAAGATTACACATCAAAACACTATGGTTAAGTTGTAATCCCAATATATTATATATCATACAAATTCAATTCCATCAATTAATATGCTGTATTATAGGCTTTATGTTCACATAAATTTCAAAATTAGCCCTTTAATTCATTATGTTTCCCCACGTTATCACACCATAAACTCCCAATTTTTTATAACACCACACCATTCATTGCGTAAAGGCATATAATTTGCACTAAGGAAACATTTATGTTCAAATAAAAATAACACCTAACACATTTAAATGTATTGAAATAAACAATAAGAATACTTACATTAATTTCATCAAGTTAACATTTTAAAGGGGAATATTACTATGAATAAAGATATAACAAAAGATGAACAAGTCCCTTCTCAAAGTACAACAGTTCAATCAGCCCATTTAGCGTTAAGTGGACAAACAAAAGGCTTTAAAAGACTGTTACCATTCTTAGGACCCGCTTTTATCGCGTCAGTTGCTTATATTGATCCTGGGAACTTCGCTACAAATATCGCAGCTGGATCACAATATGGGTATTTATTGCTTTGGGTAATACTCGCTTCTAATTTAATGGCTGTATTAATTCAAACTTTATCAGCTAAATTAGGAATCGCTACTGGGAGAAATCTTCCTGAAGTAGCTCGCGAAAACTTCCCCAAACCAGTTTCCATCGGTTTATGGATACAAGGGGAACTCGTTATTATGGCTACAGATTTAGCTGAATTTATCGGGGCAGCACTTGGCTTATACTTACTATTTGGAATTCCGATGTTACCAGCTGCTTTAATTACAGCAGTTGGATCATTTATTATTCTTGAATTTCAACGCAGAGGCTTTCGTCCATTAGAAGCCATCATAACAGGTATGATTTTTATCGTTGTTATCGCTTTTGGTATCCAAGTCTTTTACGCAAAACCGGAATTAAGCCCTCTACTCTCCGGACTTTTCACTCCAAAATTCCAAGGTGTAGATAGCATCCTTTTAGCAGCTGGAATTTTAGGTGCGACAGTGATGCCGCACGCGATATATTTACATTCGGCCTTAACGCAGCGCCGTGTAGTCGGAACAAATGATGAACAAAAGAAAAAGATTTTCCGCTTCGAATTAATCGATATTATTATTGCAATGGTTATCGCTGGAGCAATTAATGCAAGTATGTTAATTGTAGCAGCTGCACTATTCTTTAAAAACGGCTTGCACGTTGAAGACCTTGATGTTGCTTTTAACCAGTTCAGTAATTTAGTCGGTCCTGTATCGGCTGCATTATTTGGGATTGGACTTTTATCAGCAGGTTTATCTAGTTCTTCTGTTGGTACGATGTCTGGTGATATTATTATGCAAGGATTCATTCGAATGCATATTCCGTTATACTTACGCCGATTTATAACAATGATTCCGCCTCTCGTTATTATCGCTTTAGGTGTAAATCCAACTTACGCTCTCGTTATGAGTCAAGTTGTCTTATCTTTCGGTATTGCCTTTGCATTAGTACCACTTATTATGTTTACAAGTAATAAGAAGATTATGGGCGCACTCGTCAACCATCGCATTACAACATTTATCGCGTGGTTAATCGCTGCACTTATTATCGTTTTAAATATTTTCTTACTGTATCAAACATTTGTAGGTTAATAAAAAAGGGTATTCCAAATTTGATTTGGAATACCCTTTTTGTATGAAATGATTTCCTTCTACTTACCACTTATGTATGTCCCTCTTTCCGGCATTATCGCACCTTTTTCAGTTCGAAAATAAAGTGGTAATCCTTCCGAAAGAAATATGCTCACCTTAGATGGATCCTGCCTTTGATGATGGATATGTAAATGTGGTTCACTTGAACTTCCTGAGTTACCGACTTGGGCAAGAAATTCTCCTTCATTTACATGTTCGCCTTCCCTCACTTTAATTGATCCTTTCTTTAAATGGGCAAGAAACAAAAATGTACCTGTTTCATCCAATCGTAAATAAATATGATTTCCCGCCATCGATTGAAAATCATCCGACCCCGGAACTAAATCTATTTCATCATTTTTAATTGATACAACTGTCCCAGAAGCTGGTGCCATTACTTTCGCTCCATATATTCCATAATCCTCTAACTTACTACTTTTCACTTCAGCAGGTGGAATGAGAATATCGTATGCCCATCGTTCATTTGGTTTTATAACGTGATAGTTCGTTTCTAATTTATCGCCGCCCCAACCTATCAATGCTCGTTCATTCAAAGGAAAACGAACGACTACTTTAGGACTCATAGACTGTACATCTACTGGGTATGCAATTCTCCCAATGTTAGCGAACCACCCCACAGGCCAAGCTCCAATGGTAGAAAACAGAACTATTAATAGTAGCGTTCCATCTATCCGCTTTCTAAAAATACCTTTCCAAACAAACATTACTGCTGAGCCTATTAAGAGAAAAATTGAAATTACACTAAAAGCCTGTATAATCCACCAAACAAAGACTGATGTAACGCCATTACCTAAATAAACTAAACTCCAACTTATAATTAAAAAAGCAACTATAATCGCTAATAAAAATCTCTTCCACATGCTGTATCCCTACTCTCCTATCTTTGTTCCCCATGATACGAAGTAAAAATTACGACATATGAAAGAAATACTTACGACTTTCTTACATTTCTTTATACTGCGGTAAAACGATAGTGAAAACCGTTTCTTTATCGTTACTACGTACAGTGATATCTCCTTTATGAAGTTCCGCTATACTTCTCGCAATTGCAAGCCCCATTCCTTTTCCACCCGTATGAGCGCTACGTGATTTTTCACCACGATAAAACTTTTCAAAAACGTAAGGAAGGTTCTCATTCGGAATGCATTGTCCAAAATTTTTAATTTCTATTTCAACATTCATATCTCTTTTAGAAACTTGAATTAAAAGCTCCTTTCCGTCTTTCCCGTACATAATACTATTACTAATTACATTTTCGAATAGCCTCACCATAACCGCTACATCCATTTCCACATGTAACACCTTATCACCTTTAATACAAAAGCTCATATCAGCATCATCTAGTTGTGGTAAAAAATCAATCATGATTTGTTCAATGAACGCTTTCATATTTATTACACTTTTATGTAATTCGATCTCTCTATAATTTATTTGACAATATTCTAATAAACCATCTACTTGATTTTTTAATTCATAACTTTTTCGCTTTAATATACTTACATACTGTTCACATTCTTCTCTATTTGAATAAAGCTGATTTCCTAACAGGTCCGCGTAACCTATTAGGGATGTTACAGGTGTTCGTAAGTCATGAGAAATATTACTAATCATTTCATTTTTCATTTCTTGCGATTTTTTTTCATTCTCGATAGACTCTTTTAAACTTTTGGCCATTCTATTAACATTCGCTGCTAATTCACCAATCTCGTCATTTTTTGAAATAAGTATATGTATTTCAAAATTACCATTACTTATTTCCTTCAGACTCTTGTTAATTTCAGATAATCTTTTCATCATTGTTTTTGTCATGAATGCAAAGTATATTGTAGTAAAAATTAAAAAAACTATTAAATATAAAAATGAATATTTTTCCTCTAACGCAGTAACATGACTATATATATTTCCAATTACAATTTGAAACGCTATTATACTTACAGTTGCTAACAAAATGCTACATATGAATGCGATAAAAAACTTAGCTCTCATGCCTTGTAATGATTTAATCTTCAATTTTATATCCGACTCCCCAAACATTTTGAATAAACTTCGGCTCTTTTGGATTCTCTTCAATTTTATTTCTTAATCTTGCAATATGAACCATTACTGTATTATTACTTTCATAGGCCCTTTCTTTCCAAACGCTTTCATATATTTCTTCAATAGTAAACACACGATTCATTGCAGCGGCCATTAAGTACAAAATATCATATTCAGTTTTCGTAAGATTGATTGTTTCTCCATATAACATCACTGTTCTCGACACTTCATCTATTTCTAAACCTCTAATGTTTATTTTCTTTTCTATTACTTGAACAGCATTTTGATTGAAGTATGTATACCTTCTTAATTGAGCTTTCACTCTTGCTATAAATTCAATTGTACTGAACGGTTTCACAATATAATCATCTGCCCCAGTACTAAATCCAACGACTTTATCTACGTCCGATGATTTCGCGCTTAAAAACATAATTGGTAAACTATATTTCTCTCTTATCCTTCTACACAATTCAATCCCATCCATTTGAGGCATCATAACATCAAGGATAGCAAGTTGAACATCATTATTATTCAATACCTCTAACGCCTCTTCTCCGTTGTCAGCACTAAAAACACTAAAACCTTCTTGTTTTAAATTTTCATTAACGAATCGAATAATATCTCGATCATCATCTACAATTAAAATTGAGTTTTTCTCCATATACAAACCTCTTTTTGAAATATATTCCACAATCAATTTTATCACAAATCAAAACCATACTTCCCTCTTGAATAATCTTTATTTTCAGATTAAATTATATAATAACAAATACATTCTAGTTTCAGAAGAAATGGAGTGAAAATATGTTTCCTATATTAAAAACCAACCGACTCATTTTACGAGAACTTACCGAAGAAGATGCACCGAGTATACTACAATGCTTTTCTAATACTGATGTCCTGCGCCATTATGGCCAAAAACCATTGCAAAATTTGGATCAAGTAAAACAAATCCTTACTAATTTTAAGTTGGGGTACAACGCAAGAAGCGGCATTAAATGGGGAATCGAATTAAAAGACAAGAAAGGGCTCATTGGAACAATTGGTTTTCATGATTGGTCTTCCGAACATAAACGAGCAAATATAAGTTATGCCTTTTTGCCTGAACACTGGGGAAATGGATATGCGACTGAAGCGGTTTCTGAAGTTATATCATACGGTTTCCACACACTTCATTTAAAACGTATCGGAGCAATTGTCTTTCTTGAAAATGAAGCTTCCAATAAAGTGCTATTAAAATTAGGATTTGAAAAAGAAGGCGTTCTAAAAAATTATATGTATCAAGATGATATCCCATATGATACGAATTATTATTCTTTATTAAAATGAGTTTAATAGAAATTATACGTAAAAACTCGTTTCAGCATAATGAATCAAGATAGTGGATTTTTAACGAAAGATGGGAAACCGAGCGTTTTTCATTTCTTAGATCATCATACGACTGATGCGAAGTACAATAAATTATATAATCTAAACAAAGGGCATGAGCATATTCTTACTCATGTCCCTTTTTTACGTTCTTTTTCTGTTTTCGCAATGCTTTTGGAATGTATAACAGAAAGGTTCGCTTTCCATGTAATCTCCCGTCATTGCATATGCTTTAGAACAAGATCCTCCACAAACATATCGAAACCCACAAACTAAACTTTTTATAAGTTTTCAATATCATTACCTCTTTTCTAAAACCATAAAGAACGTACTATCCGGTAGCACAACCGCATTCCCAGACTCATCTTTAAAATCGATTTTCTCGCTAAGATGTTGTGTATATCCATCCTGTAAATAGTTCATAGCTTGAACGATGTTTACTTTATCTCCAAAGATACCCTTTACGAAATACTTATAGTCGTTTGGCGTAAAGATTCCAAACTGCTCTTGCACCTCGTGAACGAAGGAATCCTCACCCCATGTATACGTATATAAGAACTCCATCGCATCGTTAACAGGCATTTTGACTGTATTGTCTGCAAGTACCTCATACTGGATTATACGCCCCTTAAATTCACGGACATACTGCTCTAAGAACTTCATTCCACCTGCATCTTTAAAATGAATCACACGCATTAACATTTTATCTTCAGTCATGATGCCATCACGAATGATAATACGACCTCCTGGCTTTATCACCTCGTAAGCACTCTGTAACCCCTTTTTAATTACTTCATGATTGAATTTCTTACCTTCATACTCAATATAAGAGAACAGCTCATGAAGGATAGAAGAATACACAATCGTATCAACCGATTCTTTATCAAACGAGCTACCTAAGTTGATAGCATCCCCTTTAATGACGTCCCAAGAACGACTTTCGTCCTGTTTCTTCTTTTTCAACGTATCAATCACATTTTCGGAAATATCGATACCGTAGATTCGTTTATCCTCGGTCTCTTCTTCAATCATGTCTAGCATAACACCACCACCGGATCCGACATCTACAATCGTATCTCCCTTTATATAATCAAGAATAATTCGTTTATCATCAGCCGAACTATTCATATGCTCCAAATACACTTCTTCGTTATGGAATCTATCATATGCATCCTTTCGTAACCCGAAGAAATCAAAGAGCAGTACATTTGCCCGAGCATGCATCATATCTATCTTTTCTGCCTCTACACAGAAGATGATTAACGCTTCACCTACAGCAGAAAACTGAAACGACACATACGCAGTCTTCATATCTTCATCGACTTTAACCTCAAAAGAAACATGTGTTGTATTCGGCTTCTCGTTCTCACGGTACTCCCGTAGATACTTCTCAATAACCCGCTTACGATACACGTTGTCCTTCTTCTCGCCTTTGAAATCATAGTGCAACTGCTGCATCAATTTCTCGAAATGGATATGCTGAACCTTTCTAGTGCCTATCTCGTTCTTTAACATAACAAAAACTGTCCAAATATCCTCGAAGCTAAGGGCATGCATAGACGGTTCTACATACCACAAATCCTTATCAGATAAAAATGTTTGAACGTCTCTCTTCTCGCTCCCCATAATTATATCTTTTTCAAATACTGACTCCTTATGTTTTGGCGTGAGTCTATGTACACGAGAAGTAAATGGCTCCACATAACCATCAAATAGCCCATCAATTGTAATCTTCACATCGTTCTTTACTTCGCTCCACAAAGATTTTGATACACCTTCAATAATACATTGATTAAGATAGTATAGAATCTCCTTTAACCTAACGTCTCCGTATTCTTCTTTATATGTGTCAATTAAATCAATATGAGAGTTCAAACGAGCCTCTCCGCGGATATACTGCCCGATTAATCCATGTGTTCTAATTAAATCTCGAACAAACAAATACTCAGTAGAGTTTAAGTTTGTCTCTATATGTTCGATAAACTGAATATCACTAAAGATATCAGCAGAACCCTCATTATGTACCAATAGATTGATTCCGTTCTTCTTCCATTTCTCTCGCTGTTTTAAAGAGCCTACCTTTGCAAGCTCACTATACGTTAGTACTTTTTCAATAATGCGATACGCTTCTTCATCTAAAGACAATCCATCTAACACTTGCAGCGTACGGTGTACATAGTACAACACCGCATCTGTTTTTAATTCACCAAGTACTTGTACATTCTCATAGTTTTGATGTATCTCCTCTGCCTCGATTAGATACTTTAACCACGTAGGGAGAGTATTAGAAAACCCTTCAATGTATTTATTTAGAACCTCAATATTTTTCAACTTATTTACCCCCATATATAATCAATATCAGTAGTATGGTCTGGGACATCTTCTCTAAAAAGATTATCACCTTATGCCCCCTTTACCATCTATATCTCTTTCAAATACAAATGCATCAAAACCAGTCTTTTTATCATGTAAAAGAGAGTTATCAATTTCGTTTCTAACATGCCAAGTTTGTAACACATTCTTTTGTTCATCTCTTATTTTAACTTCATCAGGAATTTCGGCGGAATAAACAGCAGGACTCAGCGAAGCATTTCTTAAATTGATAAACATATGTTGTGATAGAATCAACCGAAAATAGAAACGGCAAGCGGGTGCACTCCACTTGCCATTTTTTCATAGATTAGTATGTATTTGAATTTCTTTTGCTTTCTCTTTTTCACCCTTCACACGTACAA
Organism: Bacillus sp. FSL P2-0099; assembly: GCF_038007445.1. NCBI lineage: Bacteria > Bacillati > Bacillota > Bacilli > Caryophanales > Bacillaceae > Bacillus > Bacillus sp. FSL P2-0099. The sequence continues at coordinate 1,788,378 of NZ_JBBOXE010000001.1, read as the reverse complement.
TTAAATCATATGATCCGGATTTTGGCGCTTCAAAAGAAAGCAGACCTTCTTTTTGAGAAGTGACTTCTTCTTCATAAATAACCTTATCATCTTTTGTAACTTGCAATAAAATCGTACCTTCTTCAACGGCTGCTTCATAAGGAATTTCCACATTTCCTTTTTCAGCTTTAAGCGTTTGCACATCGTAATACCCTTGCAACGAACCAATTTTCAAAGTCGTTTCGCCATTTTTTTGAACCTTTGTAACTTGTGTTGCTGTATTGCATGCGCTTAACAATACAACAAGAGTGAAAATCATAAATAAACGTAGTAATTTCATAGAAATTCTCCTTTTTTATGTATATGAATTAAAATTCTAACTCTAAATTTTGTACCATCTTATTTCCCACCTCTTAAAATAGCTTTTTTTACAATAAAATACATAATAGAGAATAGTAAACAAGCTCCAATTGTACCGAAAGTTGCAATTGAAATTTTCCCTGCTAATGATTCATTTGGATCTAATGCATTAGGTAAAACTGTCCCAAAAATTGCAATGCAAGCTAATATAACCATAAAATATTTTAAAATTTTCACTTTCTTATTCATACTCATTTTCCCCTTTATTCTTTAATAGCAAATTCTCCACCAAATCCCCATAAACCTACACCAGAACCTAATGGTACATGGAATTTGACTCTGCTTTTTCTAGCTTCAAAGGATCCCCCGAGATTCCCAAATTAATATCCCCAAGTATTATACATACCAATTAATTCATATAGAAAAAGCCCCGTTCAAATCAAACACTTAAGCTCCCTTATTTTTATAATACTCAAATAATTATACACAAACATCTCTATCGATTCATCTTAATACCTCAATTACCTTTTAAGTATATCAATGACAAAATATATAATCTAATATTTTTTATATAATTAAAAACAAACATAGTTACAACAAGAGATTGTTTGTATGCTGATTTGTACTGTATTCCCTTATTCCATGTACTCTTTAAAAAAACCTTACTTTTAAAAAATAAGGTTTTTTGTATTTATTCATTAGCGATATAAGCATTCTTATAAGTATAAACACCACCAAATTGATGTTTTTCAATTCCTTTTACATAATCCTTTTGTACATAAGCTGAGCCAATATGATACAGCGGTGCCACAGCAGCGTCTTCTAATAAGACCTGCTCAGCTTCTACCAACGCTTCCCATCGTTTCTCCGGATCTAGTACAAAATCATTTTTCGCTTTCTTTATTAATTCATCGTAACGAGAATTAGAGTAACTCATTTTATTATTCGGATTACCCGTCGTAAATAGTTCTAAATAACTAATTGGGTCTTTATAGTCCGGCCCCCAATTTGACATAGATATTTCGTAATCTCCTGTTTGTTCTAACTGTAATTTTTGCTTAAATGGCTGTTGTTTAATTTGTATCGTTAATCCTTGCAAATTCTTTTCTAAGTCACCTTTTATATATTCCGCCATACGTTTTGCGTTATCTTGTTCAAACGTTAAAAACTCGAGTTTTATTTGTTCTACTCCAAGTTCTTTTTTCGCTTCTTCCCAAATCTTTTTCGCATTTTGCAAATCATATGGAGAAAGATCTCCGTTTTCTTTTCTAAAATCTTTACCAGTCTCTTCATTTATATGCCCAGCTGGTACAAGCCCACTTGCAGGTTTTGCTCCGTTATTAATAAAGTGAGCGACGAAATCATCTTTATTTAACGCTAATGAAATAGATTGACGTACCTTTTTATTTGCTAACGCTTTATTTTTTTCATTAAAACGAAGCATAGCAATCCCAGGATCGCTCGACATATGTAATTCCTTACTGCCTTTATACTTGTCTACAAATTGAGAATTAATAGGCACTCGATCCAAATCACCAGCTTCGTATAAATTAACAACCGTCATTGTATCTTTTACAATTTGAAAGTTTATTTCTTCTAATTTCACTTTCTTTTTATCCCAATATGTATCATTTTTCTTTAATTGAAATTCTTGTTCATGCTTCCACTTCTCTAATACAAATGGACCGTTATATATGAGATTACTAGGTTCCAATGCATAATTCTTTCCTTGTTCTTTTAAAAATGATTCGTGCTGTGGTAAGTATATAGGTAACGCTAACAACTGTAAAAAATAAGGAATTGGCTGTTCTAGTTCCACTTCTAACTTATAATCATTTATAACTTTAACCCCAAGTTCATCAAGAGGCATTGTTCCCTTATTTATCTCTTTCGCATTTTTCACGTAAAAGAGCATGTACGCATATTGAGACGCTGTTTCAGAATTAATTGCACGTTTCCATGCAAACATAAAATCATTTGCTGTCACACTGTCTCCATTTGACCATTTTGCATCTTTACGCAAATCAAATGTATATTTTTTACCATCTTCACTTCTTTTAAACGATTTTGCTACTGCTGGAATAGGCTGATCTTGATCATCTAATACATACAATCCTTCAAATATGTTTTGCATTACGTGTGCTGACGTACCATCCATCGTTTTTGTAGTATCAAGAGAAGGAATTTCTTCTGATACTGTTACATTTAATACTTGTTTTTTTGCCTCTGTTTCACTTTTATTCGCTTTATTATTACAAGCTGTTAAAAATAAAGATGTAACAAGTGCCATTACCATTAAATGGCTCTTTTTTCGCTTCATGAGTTGTTCTCCTTAAGTATAAAATATTATAAAACGTTATATTTTGTTACTCCCATTATAATAAACCATTATTCATTATTAGTGGTTAATTATTCTCATTTTATTTAGCGACATATCAGCGATATTTTATGTCTATTTCGTATAGGTGTTAGCAAGTTCGTTTGCAAAATTGTTAACGCTTTTTATATTTCTTCTATTACATACACTTTCACAAACACATCATACTTAACTGCTAACTCTTCCAGTTTTCCCCGCTGTATTTTGTGACTGTAAAGAAATTCATGACTGGCATCTTCCCGTTATATTTCTGCTTATATATTTGTGTGAACTCTTCATACTTTTTTAACTTCTCTTCATTCACTTTCATTTTCTGTGACCGATCTACTTGGACTCCATGAAGTATCCCTTCTTCGTCACGAAATTTCACATCAGGAATATAAAAAATACGTGATAACATTGAAATCATCATTCCAGATGAAATAAAGAAAGAACACGAAAAAAGAATAAAAGAGAATGGAGATAGCTCATCCTCAAAAATAAAAATAAAAGCCGTAATTAACGACTTTTATTTTTTGGCACCAAACTATTCTTTTGTTAAAAAATTATTAATTCACTTTAATATATTCATACCACCACTTACCACCTGGTCGAGTATCCATCCACCAAGTGATTTTATCTAGTTCTGAATTAGGCAATACCTCAGTTTGGATATAAGCAAGACCTGTTAATGGATTAACAACAACTTTTCCCTTTGTTCCTCGTTCAACCATAGCTTGAATCGCTTCATTTAGATAGTTTGTCCCGAATTCACCAGACTTAACATATTGATATCCACCATTAGAACCGCCGTTTCCTCCACCATCCCCAATAGTTTGTCCCGTTAGAGCATATACGATAGAATTTGCGATTTTATCAACATTCCATTTAGCCATGTCGGATTCGTTATCGATGAATCCTAATTCGATAAGAATAGCTGGTGCTTTAGTTCCATTCAATACGGCTAAATCAGTACGTTGTTTCGCACCACGATCACGCCATCCAATATCTTTTGCTAGTTGAGCTGAGATTTTAGCCGCCAGCTCTTTCTGATCATAATACAGAACTTCCACACCCTGCCCATTCCCATCACTTGAATTAAGATGAAAAGAAACAACCAAATCCACATTATGGGAATTACTATTACGAACGATATTATTTAAATTTTGCGCTTGAGTGCTTCCTACTTCGTCTGTATCATCATAGACTGTGTGTCCTAAAGCTCTTAACTTAGCTGCCACCGCATCTTTCACCTGACGGTCCATAATATGCTCTTTTCGATTTCCGGAATTAGCCCCTTGTACAATACTGTTGTGCCCTCCGTGTAAACTATAACGTGTCATTATTCAACATCTCCTTTCTTATTATCATATTCAGAACTTGTCTTATTGCTCTTGCCACCTAAAATTTCAACTGCATTCGTTAGTGCTGAAGGTAGCGGCATTCCCATACGACCAGCGTTTTCTAAAAGTGAAAGCAACTCATTTCCGATAAAAAATTGTCGCTTCACCAATAGCACTATTACCTCCAAGTGCTGTACCTAATTGGGTTTCCACTCCACTCAAAAGAAAAAGCACCACCTTTTTGGCGATGCCTTTGAAGCCAACTTTACTTTTTAACCTGCACACAGGACGTTCAATGCTCCGTAAAAAGCACCTGTATCTACACTGTTTATTGTTCCCAGTGTAACCGTATTCCCGTAATCATTTGTACCTCCGAAAACAGTAATGATATCTGCGTCATCGGTCATGTTTGCATATCTTGTACAAATTGGCCGGTCGTGTCCTTCCCGCACTGCTATACGAAACCCCGAAATACCATAGTAATTATATTATTAGCATTACTAATCACTTTCCAATAAGGAATGTCTGCATAATTTAGTGATGTAATACTATCCTATCTCCTAATACAGCCCATATTGTAGCAGAAATACCAATAGAAAGATGCGACATTCTTTTGAATATTTATTCGTTCAAGAAAAAAAGCTATCCTTTTAAAAAAGGATAGATTTTCCTTAATAAAATCAAAACTAATTGTTGCCTCAATTGTATGAAGGAAATGTTCTTTCGGAACTAACTCTTCTACAGAAACAGATACACGTTCGTCACAATGATTTTTAAAGCACCATCCTAAGAAATCTCTCTTTTTTTATCAGTGTTAACACATGAAAAGAAGTTCAGAAGAAATCGTTACTAAAATATTAATTTGTCTTTGAAATTCCGACTAAATTACAAAAAAACAGGACATCCTTATGTTTATTTATTATGTTGAATATCTTCCTGACCACAAAAATGATGTTGAATGGTATAAAAAGGCAGGTATCTTCATATTTAACTTACTGCGCCTTTCCCCTTATTCGCTATTGTTATTGAAATTAAGGAAAATATAATTAGCGTTATGGAGATAACACCATAAGCTGCACCTTCAAACCCTCTCACTTCAAAAAAACCTTTATAAAACAGATACAATGCAGCGAATGTCCCTACAATACCTGGAACATTTTTTATTACCCTAGAATCTGTCTGTTTTCTAAAAAAACAGTTAACAATATTGCAATTGCACCTACAAATACACCCAATCCAATCGGAGCAAAAATCATCATTTCATCATTCTCCTTAATTAACCTTATTTCGATTAATTTACCACGTAATATAAAAAAAGGGGGGTACTTATACCTATTCTTTGCCCATTTTCATTACAACCACGAAACAACTTCTTTTTATGTGTCAACACTGACGAAAAAAAGGGAAAGGCACAAAAATAGACTGTGGAGAAGACTTTCTCCACAGCCTGAAATACCTATCTTTGTAAACCTCGTTTATAACGACTTGCTTCAAATATAATACGCTCTTCATCTAATGTTTTACATTCACCATTCCAAACGACACGTTTACCATTAATAATTACATCGCTTATATCTTTTCCACTAGCTGCATACACAAGATGTGATAACACTTCATCTGCTGGTTGTAAATGCGGCTTATTAGATGGGTCAATCGTAATAAAATCAGCACACTTTCCAACCTCAAGTGAGCCCGTTTGTTTCATCCCGATTACTTCAGCAGCTCCTTTAGTCGCAAGTGTAAGAGCTGTTTCAACTGGTAACGCTGTTGCATCTTGATGAATACCTTTTTGTAATAATGTTGCAATGCGCATTTCTTCAAACATATCTAAATTATTATTAGACGCAACACTATCTGTTGCAATCCCTACTTTAATCCCTGCTTCTAGCATCGCTTTTACATTCGCTATACCAGAACCTAGTTTTAAATTACTATTTGGGTTATGAGCTACTCGAACATCATATTCTGCTAAAAATGCACGCTCATTTTCATTTAATACTACACCGTGCGCAATAACTGTTGGGCGTTTAAACAATCCACAACTTGCTGCATATTCTACTGGACGCTTCCCATACTGTGCTTCAATATCACGTACTTCACGCTCTGTTTCAGAAAGATGAATATGAACCATCGTTTGATTTTCTACTGCAATACGAGCACACTCTTCTAACAGTTCTGTGGAACATGTATATGGACTATGTGGTGCAACCATCGTAGTTAACATACCACTTTCGTTATAGTAACGCTTCACATATTTCTCAGCTTCTTCAATTGCTTTCTTTTCATCGTCTTTCGTTCCGAAGCTAAATAAAGTTCTTGAAACAGCAGCACGCATTCCACTCCTTGATACCGTTTCCATAATTGCATCTTGGTCTACTCCAATAGGATTAAACATATCAGAGAATGATGTTGTACCACTTTTCACCATTTCAAGTAATCCTAATTCCGTGCTAGCGACCGCAAGCTCTGGCGTAAACTGACTTTCAAGTGGCCAAATTCTCGTCTCAAGCCATGGCTGCAATAACATATCATCTCCGATACCTCTCAAAAGGCTCATAACAACATGTGTATGTGTATTGACAAGCCCTGGTAAAACCCACTTTCCTTTCATGTCAATTACTTCATCTACTTCAAAATCGTTAGCGAATTCTCCGCTATTTATATCTATAATTTGATCATTTTCTACAATGATATATCCATTTTCTATCACTTCATTTTGTTCATTCATCGTTGCAATTGTAGCGTTTACATAAGTTGTTTTCAAAAGTATTTCCCCTTTCAACTCTATGAAGTTCCCTTTAATTAGTTACCACCATTATAGTAACTTATTGAAGATTAAGAGTCAAAAGATAATTTTAATTCTTTCGTTGTCTTTTCCTTCAAAATGCTATATTGTTTTTCATTTGTATCTGCAAATGCTTCTTCACGGCTCGACTTCATGTCCATATAGTTTAATGTTTCATGAAATTGGGTCCTAGTAAAATCATACCTTTTCCCATCTACTTTATTGTAGAAATGCCATACTTCACCTATCTTCGTCTTTATTATCTCTCCCCCGCACAATTCTTGGACAATAAGGGCGGTTACACCACATTGTCCCTTTGCTGGGCTTTCGCTCGTCCACTTAGAACTCGTTTCTATTGACCAAGATTGTCTTAATGCTTCATATAGTTGTTTAATCTTTATGCTATCCATATTCAGCATCTCCTGACATTAACAATTTCACACATCATATTATAAAAGCGGTAAAAGGCAATTTTTAAAAATCATTACTATTTGTAACACCGTTCAATATATTGAACGGTGTTACAAATGATTTAATTCACCTTTGCTCCATAACATCTCGCGACTGCAACCGCCTGCGCTATATCTAATTTCACGTTTTTTAAATCAAAAGCTTTAAAATCAACTCTATCAACTACAGCTCCTCTTAAATCCGCCCCACTAAGTTTCACCTTACCTAATTGTGCGCCCGTTAAATCCGCTTCACGCAAATCTGCTTTTTCTAAATTACATTCATATAGGTCAGCTTCAATTAAACGAATACCCTTTAACATTTGTTTACTAAAGTTTGCAAACCTTAAATTCGTATATGACCAATCGCCTGATATAATTGTTATTCCGTCTAAATTCGCCTCTTCGAAATCCGAACCAGTCATTTTACATTCTTCAAACTTAGATACAAATAAATTCGCACCAAAAAACCTACAATTAGCAAACGTAGTTCCTTGATGGATAGAAGCATTAAAAAGAGTACCAGTAAAATCACATTCTATGAAATTACAATTTTTAGTAAAAACTTCTGATGCATCTATCCCTCTAAAACGGCATTTTATGAAGGTACAATTTTTCAATTCCTCTTCTTTTATCCAGACATCTTGAAAATCTATTTCTACATATTCTTTATTTACAAATTCACTCATAATCAATCCTCCAATTTTTCAAAAAACCTCACTTCAGCATGAAGTGAGGTTTCTTCTTATACAATATGCTCATCTAACCATGAAATCAAATCTTGAAATACATCTTCTCTATTCACTTCATGGAACATTTCATGTCTACCATTTTCATATAAACGAAGTGTTACATCTTTCACACCACATTTTTTATAGTTTTCGTATACTTCTTTTACACCTTTCCCCATATCCCCAACAGGATCACGATCACCAGAGAATATATGTATTGGAAGATTTTTTGGTGTCTTCTTGTATTCTTCTATTTTATTTACTTCTAGAACTCCATGAAACAATTCTCGGTAAAAACTAGTCGTGCAAATGAATCCACATAACGGATCCGCAATATAATTATCAACTTGATGAATATCTGAAGATAACCAATCAAATTTCGTACGATTTGGCTTAAAGTGTGAGTTGAAGTTTCCGAAAGATAAGAAGTTCAGCATCGGACTTTTCGTTTTCTTTCCGCGAAGTTTCATCTCAATTGTCGCTACTTTATGACCGATACTTCCTAAAAGCCCTGGATTTCCACCAGTTCCTGAAATAAGGAATCCATCATATAATTCACCTTTAAGTTGTACAGCACGTCTTGATAAAAAAGAACCCATACTATGTCCAAGTAAAAATAACGGGCATGTCTGCTCTTCTTTTATCATTTCCGAAACAAAGATAACATCAGACACAGCCTGATTCCAACCTACATTTGGTTCAAAATGACCATAGTCTTCTTCCCTTTTCACTGTTTTTCCATGCCCTTTATGATCATGAGCATAAACACCATATCCTGCTTCTAATAAAGCATCAATAAATTCTGTATAAACACCTGCATGTTCTGTCATACCATGTGCAATTTGAACAATTCCCCGCAGATTTCCTTCTGGTAACCATTTACGCAAGTAAATTTCCGATTTATCCAATGCCGTAACGAAATTTTCCTGTATGCTCATTCCGACAGCCTCCAAATCTATTATGTATATCTTTTTTTATAATGAATAAACATTCATTATTCTTATTATGTATTATATGCAATTGCTTTCATTATGACAAATGATCTATTTTTCCGATTACATATTAAACTATTCTCTTGACGAATTTAAAATAAAATTATATAGTTACTTACATAAAGTAATTAATATATTTTTAGGAGGTTTTAATCATGATGCCCTCACTATTTTTAGCACATGGATCACCTATGCTTGCTATTCAAGATACAGACTATACACGCTTTTTAAAGACACTTGGAGAAACATATAAACCGAAAGCTATTGTTATTTTTACCGCTCACTGGGAAAGTGAAGTATTAACGATCTCCTCTTCAGATGAAGTATATGAAACAATTTATGACTTTGGAGGTTTTCCTCCTGAGTTATACGAAATCAAATATCATGCGAAAGGCTCTTCTAGCATTGCGTCTATGCTAGAAACAAAATTTAAAAACAAAGGCATTCCAGTCCATCATAATATGACGAGAGGTTTAGATCATGGCTCATGGACACTCCTGCATCGTATGTACCCAGAAGCCAATATTCCTGTCGTACAAATATCAGTAAATCCATTCCTTCCTGCAAAAGAACAATTTGAAATTGGAGAAGCACTAAAAGGACTTGGACAAGAAGATATTTTAGTAATCGGCAGCGGAGTTACTGTTCATAATTTACGAGCATTAAAATGGAATGAAACAACTCCGGAACAATGGGCGATTGAATTTGATGATTGGATTATAAATCATATGCATACTAGCGATAAAGATGCATTGTTTAACTGGGAAAGAAATGCTCCTCATGCACAATTAGCTGTACCAAGAGCGGAACATTTTGTTCCTCTATTTATCGCGATGGGTAGTGGTGAGAACGACGGTACGGTCATTCACCGTAGCTACGAGCTTGGTACATTAAGTTATCTTTGCCTTCAATTTTAATGAAAAAGGATGAAGCAATATTGCTTCATCCTTTTTCTGTTTTTCATTCACATAGTTAACTAACTTCCAAATGTCGTTTCTCTGATACCTCTTCGTTCTTACTATGAAAATAAACCCAAATGCACGCAATAAATAATAGTGATGATGTAGAGAAGAAAACATATTGGAAGCCTGCATGAGCTGCAATTTGTCCACCAAGTACTGGCCCAATCATATTTCCTAAAAACTGAAACGATTGATTATATCCAAATATTCGTCCCGTTACATGGGTTGGCGTATGTTGTTTTAGTAGAGTTTGTACGGAAGGTAATAGTCCTGCTTGTGCAATACCTAATAAAAAGCGAAGAATTAATAGTTGCCAAGCTGAGGTTACAAATGCTTGCGGAATAAAAATAATTCCTGCAGCAAACAACGCTACAACTAACGTTTTTTGAGGTCCAATATGATCTGATAATCTTCCTAGCTTAGGAGCTGCTAAAATTACTGCTAATCCTGTCGCAGACATGACTGCACCTGCAAGCATTTCAATATGATCTGTTCCTGGTCCTGCCAAATGCTTTACATACAACGTAATAATAGGTTGAATCGACATATTTGCAAGCTGAATAATAAACGTTGCTACAAATAAACTTATTATTAAATGTTTTGCAGGGACCATCGTCCATACTTTCTTCGGCTGTGCCTTTTTTTCTTTAGCAGAATGTTTCTCCTCATGTAAGAAGAAAAAGACGATAAGAAAGGAAAGAAATAAGAAAGCTCCTGTAACTAGAAAAACATGGCGCATTCCAATTAACTCTGACAAATAACCTCCGAGTATCGGCCCAAGTAATGAACCGCTCACGCCTCCGGTTGAAATTGTAGAAATTGCCCAACCTGAATGTTCTTGCGGAGTTTCTGCAGCAATAAGTGTCATCGCTGTAGAAAGGAAACCTGATACCGATCCCATTAAAAACCGAAGTGCGACTAATTGATACACATCTGTCACAAACCCCATAAGCGTCATAATTATCGCCATACCAAGGCTAGCACGTATAAGCATCAATTTCCGTCCATGTATATCACCGAGCTTTCCCCATATCGGTGATACAATCGCACCCATTAAAAATGTTACACCAAATGCAAGTCCCGACCACTGTGCAATACTAGCAGTGCCGTTCACCCCTAATTCCTCAATATAAAAAGATAAAAAAGGAATTACTAAACTCATACCGGCTGCAGTGGTAAAACAACCTAGCCAACAAATCATTAAATTTCGTTTCCAGCTGGCCATTTTTACACCTTCTTTCATTAGATACCCATTCTACACCGTTTCCTGGAAAAAGTTTAGTAATTTGCTTTATACATAATAAAACTCTATCCCTTTGCATTCTTTGCAAAGGGATAGAGTTAATTATCTCCTATGGGTATTAAACGTGCATTACAGCATCGCTCGTAAAACTCAATCGGACCTGCTTGTCCTATAATTGCATACTCATATCCGCTTTTCTTCATGTTATATAAACAATGATTCAATAACGTCTTCCCAACACCGTTCACACGATTATGTTTCGCTGTACCCATCGGGCCAAACAACCCTTTCTTTCCTCTCACAACATCATAACAAGCGAAACCAATGATTTCTCCTCCTTGTTCAGCAATAAATATAGGTAACTCTTCTTTATATGTCCGAAATCCATAATCTAAAGATTTTAACCAACGCTCACCAAATTCATCCTTAACAAAACGTGCCAACTTTTCAAAATCAGAAGAGATCGCTTTTCTAATATTACAGCTTAAACTATTACAAATAGGATCAAATATTGTTAATGCAACCGTCAAGTCTCTTGGTTCAGATGTAATTTGCAACAGATCTTTTTTCATCTTTTCACTTATAACCTTATCAATAACTGTATCCCCTTGAAAAATTGCATATAAAACATGCCCTTCATTTATTACTATTTGCTGAAAACGTTCCATCCGTTTCTTCGCTACTTTTAAAACTTCTATCGTCTTATTTGAAACCTTAAACTCCCCAACATTTATGTATTCTATTTCATTTGCATAATATTGTTGGAGTAACGATATCTTTGCTAAAAAACCCATACCCACCGTGTGAAATAAATACATATGTAACTCCGCGCAAACTCCAGTACCTTCCTTACAAGCTCCTATAAATAGATGAACTGGATGGATAATACCTTTACTACACTCAGCCTCTTCTGCTGCAATCTCCAATATTTTATATGCACGTTTTGTAAATTGGAATTCCATCATCTATATCCCTTCCCCTAATGACTTATTATCAAACCATAACCGTATATAATAGAAACAATTACTCCAACCATTAATATGCCTGGAAGTAAATTTGCCACTTTAATTTTAATAAATCCAAGTAAGTTTAATCCGATTGCGAATATCATAATACCGCCAGTAGCCGTCATTTCCACTATAAATTGATTCATTAATTCTTTTGGAACAAAACTATTAATTTGTGTTGCAAAAACTGCAATACCTCCCTCATATAAAATCACTGGAATTGCTGAAAATACCACTCCAATTCCTAGAGTTGTCGTTAATATAATAGAAATGAATCCATCGATAATCGCCTTTGTAAATAAAATATCATGATTTCCGCGAATCCCACTGTCCAATGCACCAAGTATCCCCATCGCTCCGATTGCAAAAATAAGCGTGGCTGTTACAAAGCCTTCTGATATGCTCCCTTTCCCTTTCGATCCAACTTTATTTTCTAGCCAATCCCCTAACAGTTTTAACCTTTCTTCTAATTGTAGCCATTCTCCGATTACCGTACCAATAACTAAACTTAGTATGACAACAAGAAAATTTTCACTTTTTAATGCCATTTGAAGTCCAAGTACAGTAACCGCTAAACCAATTGCATGCATAATTGTTCCCTTCATACTTTCTGGAATCGCACTAAATAATTTACCAAATAAAGTACCAAATATAATACAAATCCCATTTACAACTGCTCCTAATATAACCATTTCTCATTCTTCACCCTTCGAATTCTTTATTTCTATATTTTGGTTTATACATTGATTTACAGGTTACCTATATGTTAACGTAATATTGTGAATATTAACAAACGTTTTTCACTACATAACCCGCTATTTTTTTTGTAACTATACAAAGACCGATTGCCTTTAGTAGATTCATTATTAATCTAATTGCGGGATAAACTCAAAAGGGAAGGTATTTATGAAAACTTTACTAAAACGATTTCTGTTAATAGCCTTTTTCATTACACCAATTGTTTTATTAATCAACTACTCTTTTATTTCAAAAGCGAAAGACAAACCTGATATGCAAAACAAATCTAGTAAAACAGCTTCAAAAAGCGAACAGAAAACCGAAGACCCTGAAATCACACTCACCTTCTCTGGTGATACAATGTTCGATTGGCAATTACGTCCCGTAATCGAAAAAAATGGGGCTGATTATCCATTCCAACACGTAAAAGAAGAAATAATGAAAGCTGATATTTCTTTTGTTAATTTAGAGTCAGCATTTACAACGAGAGAAAAAAAAGTACCTGGGCAACAATTTTGGATTAAAAGTGATCCATCCACACTACAAGCCATTAAAAACACCGGATATGACATCGTGAACGTTGGCAATAACCATACGCTTGATTATGGGCAAGATGGACTACTAGACACCATTTCTCACGTCGAAAAATTAAAACTACCTTACACTGGAGCCGGAAAAAATGCTGAAGATGCTTATACTGCTCGTGAACTAACTGTAAAAGGAAAAAAATTCAAGTTTCTTTCCTTCGTTCGATTTATGCCTAACTTTAATTGGGTAGCTGGTGAAAATAAGCCTGGCGTTACGAACGGATATGATCTAGATCTTGTAACAAAAACGATTCAAGAGCAAAAGAAAGATGCTGATTATGTAATCGTCTATATGCATTGGGGCGTCGAAAAATCTAATCGTCCAATAGAATACCAGAAACAATATGTTCCGAAAATGGTAGAGGCGGGTGCTGATGCAATCGTTGGAAGTCACCCGCATTGGTTACAAGGATTTGAGTATTACAATAAAATTCCTATCGCATACTCGTTAGGAAACTTTTTATTCCCGAATTATGTAAATGGAAAGAGTGCCGAAACAGGCGTATTAACTTTAACCTTTAAAGGTAAGGATGTCCAAATGTCATTCAATCCTTACATCATTCGCAACAACCAAGTTTCTCCTGTAAATGAAGAAGAAAAGAAAAAAGCACTGCAATATTTACAAACGGTTTCAACTGATGTAGAAATTGATGATACTGGGAAAATAATAAATAAACGTAAATAGAAAGAGAGCTAATAATAGCTCTCTTTCTATTTCTTTTAAATAAGTAAATCAAACAAAACAGGATTTTTATTAAGCTCCATAAATTGAATATTATTTTCTTTAAAACGAGTAATTAATTGCTCGTAATCTTCTTTATGTTTTAATTCTACACCGACTAACGCTGGACCATTTTCTTTATTATGTTTCTTAATGTACTCAAATCGTGTAATATCATCTTCTGGGCCTAATCCCTTATCAAGAAACTCTCTTAGTGCTCCTGAACGCTGTGGGAATTCAATGATGAAGTAATGCTTTAACCCTTCGTAAATAAGAGAACGTTCTTTCATCTCTTGCATTCTATCAATATCGTTATTTCCACCACTTAGCGTACATACAACTGTTTTACCTTTTATTTCATCTCTGTAAAGATCAAGCGCTGCAATTGAAAGCGCACCAGCGGGTTCAGCTACAATTGCATTTTTCTTATACAGTTCTAAAATCGTCGTACAAACCTTTCCCTCTGGTACTAAAACAATATCATCAATTACATCTTTACAAGTTTCAAATGTTAACTTCCCTACCTTTTTAACCGCTGCCCCATCAACAAAACTATCTATTTTCTCCAATGCCACATTTTCATTTTGAAGAAAAGCCTCTTTCATAGATGCAGCCCCCATCGGTTCTACACCAATGACCTTTGTAGTAGGACTAACACCTTTCACATATGTACCAACCCCTGATGCTAACCCGCCACCGCCGATTGCTGTAAAGATATAATCAACTGGTTTCTCCATATCATGCATAATTTCAACTGCCACTGTTCCTTGACCAGCAACGACATACGGGTCATCGAACGGATGAACGAATGTCATCTTATTTTCATCACAATAGCGCTGTGCTTCTTGGAAAGAGCTATCAAATGTATCACCAACTAATACAATCTCTGCGAAATCACCACCGAAAAATTGGACTTGTGATACTTTTTGCTTAGGTGTCGTTGTGGGCATAAAAATATTTGACGGAATCTTCAATAAATTACACGTGTAAGCTACCCCTTGCGCATGATTACCAGCACTTGCACAAACAACACCATTTTGTAACTTTTCTTTCGGTAAACTTTGAATTAAATTGTACGCACCCCGAATTTTGAAAGAGCGAATCAATTGTAAGTCTTCTCGTTTTACATAAACGTCACAATCATATTTCTCAGATAAAACTGTATCACGTTGTAACGGTGTTTTAATAACGATATCTTTCATGCAATTATGAGCCATTAAGATATCTTCAATTTTCACTCTCTCCTTTACTTTCTGCACCATTTCATATCATCCTTATCTCTTTTAAATTGGCTCAATCAAAATCCGGGATTTTTAGAACTGCACCTGTATTCGCCGATGTTACCATCTGTGCATAACGTCCAAGCCAGCCAGTTTTCACTTTCGGTTCTGGTCGTTTCCATTCTTTTTTACGCTTATTTAATTCTTCATCACTAACTCTTACCTCTAACAATCTTTCCTCAACATCGATACAAACGATATCCCCTTGTTCAAGAAGTGCAATCGTTCCGCCCGCAGCTGCTTCTGGCGAAATATGCCCTACCGAAATACCACGTGAAGCTCCAGAGAAACGTCCATCCGTTAATAGCGCAACATCTGCACCTAATCCCATACCAGCAATCGCTGATGTTGGTGCTAACATTTCCGGCATACCAGGGCCGCCTCTTGGTCCTTCATAACGAATAACAACTACATCCCCTTTCTTAACCTTCCCAAGCATAATGCCCGCAAGCGCCTCATCTTGTGAATTAAAAATAACACAAGGTCCTTCAAATCGTTTTACTTCAGTTGCCCCGCTTTTAATAACTGACCCATCTTTCGCAAGGTTTCCTTTTAATATACGTAATCCACCTTCTTCACTATGAGGGTTTTCGAGAGAATGAATAACTTCCCTATCTTTAATCTCTGCATGAGCAATGTTTTCTCTTAACGTCTGCCCAGTAGCAGTTATTCGATCTAGATGAAGTACCCCTTCTTTTCGGCTCATCTCTTTCAAAATTGCACTAATCCCACCTGCTCGATCAATATCTTCCATATGCCAATTAGAAGCAGGGCTTACTTTACATAAATGCGGTACACGTCTTGAAACAGCATCAATACGGTTCATATCGTAATCTAATCCAGCCTCTTGTGCGAGCGCTAGCGTGTGTAATACTGTATTCGTAGATCCACCCATCGCCATATCAAGTGCAAATGCATCATCAATTGCCTCTTCTGTCACAATATCGCGTGGTTTAATATCTCTTTCAATTAAAATTTTTAATTTTTCTGCTGCTTGTTTAATTAACTCCTCACGTCTTGGATCAATTGCTAAAATACTACCGTTTCCTGGAAGAGCTAAACCTAACACTTCACATAAACAATTCATAGAATTCGCGGTAAACATCCCCGAACAAGAGCCACAAGATGGACAGCCATGATCTTCGATATCCTTTAATTCTTCTTCTGAAATTTTCCCGGATTGATAAGCTCCTACCCCTTCAAAAACGGAACTTAAATCGACAACTTCTCCTTTAGATGTTTTCCCCGCAGCCATCGGACCGCCTGAAACAAATACAGTTGGAATGTTAATACGTAGAGCCGCCATCATCATACCAGGTGTAATTTTGTCACAGTTTGGAATGCAAATCATACCATCAAACCAATGTGCATTTACAACTGTTTCTACTGAATCTGCAATGATTTCACGACTCGGAAGCGAATAACGCATACCGATATGTCCCATCGCAATACCATCGTCTACTCCAATTGTATTGAATTCGAATGGCACCATGCCTGCTGCACGAACGGCTTCTTTTACAAGTTTTCCAAACTCGTTCAAGTGCTTATGCCCTGGAATAATTTCAATAAAAGAATTACAAATCGCAATAAACGGTTTATCAAAATCCTCATCTTTCAAACCAGTTGCTTTTAATAAACTACGATGCGGAGCTTTATCAAAACCTTTTTTAATCATGTCACTTCTCATCTTGTCAAATCCCCTCTTACATATTTTTCACTTATACTCTCTTAATCTATTTCTTTACTAATTCTTTCGGTGCATGAATCCAGCTCATCATTTCACGAAGCTCTGCTCCTACTTTTTCTAACTGATGATTTTGTTCTGCTTTTTTCATCGCATTATACGTTGGACGCCCTGCTTGATTTTCTAAAATCCATTTCTTCGCAAATTCACCTTGCTGAATTTCTGCAAGAACACGTTTCATTTCCTTCTTCGTTTCATCTGTAACAATTCTCGATCCTGTTACATAATCTCCAAACTCTGCCGTATCTGAAATAGAATGACGCATATTCGTTAATCCGCCTTCGTACATTAAATCAACAATTAACTTTAATTCATGCAAACATTCAAAGTATGCAATTTCAGGACGATATCCACCTTCCGTTAACGTTTCAAAACCAGCTTTCACAAGTGCTGTTACTCCTCCGCAAAGCACTGCTTGCTCACCGAATAAGTCTGTTTCTGTTTCTTCTTGGAATGTCGTTTCAATTACCCCTGCACGTGTACAACCTACACCTTTTGCATACGCTAATGCTACATGTAGTGCTGTTCCCGTTGCGTCTTGATGCACTGCGACTAATGCCGGAACACCTCTCCCTTCTTGGAAGACACGGCGAACGAGATGACCTGGACTTTTTGGTGCAACCATTGCTACATCTACGTAACTTGGCGGATTAATTTGCCCGAAGTGAATATTAAATCCATGTGAGAAAAGTAACATTTGTCCTTCACGAAGATTCTCTTCTACTTCTGTTCGATACACATAAGCTTGTTGTTCATCCGGCAATAACATTTGTACAACTTGTGCGGTTCGAACCGCTTCTGAAACGGACATTACTTCAAATCCATCTGCTTTTGCTA
Source organism: Bacillus sp. FSL P2-0099 (assembly GCF_038007445.1). NCBI lineage: Bacteria > Bacillati > Bacillota > Bacilli > Caryophanales > Bacillaceae > Bacillus > Bacillus sp. FSL P2-0099. The sequence continues at coordinate 1,770,264 of NZ_JBBOXE010000001.1, read as the reverse complement.
CTTCATATGATTTACCAGGACGAACACCGACTACAACTTCCACACCAGAATCTCGTAAATTTTGTGCTTGTGCATGACCTTGAGATCCATATCCAACTACCGCAACTGTTTTCCCTTTTAATAGCTCTAAATTTGCATCTTTCTCATAATAAGTTTTCATATTCCATACACTCCTTATAATTTATTCACTTGCAGTACATTGATTAATTTTTTCAACTGACTGACAAGTAACGTGGCTTCATTTTCAGTACAAACTGCTGTTAGTTTCATTTCAGAAACACCACTAGTATCTCTTTCGTTTAAATGTAAAGAAGAAATATAATAACCACGCCGAGCAAAAATTCCACTTATACGTAATAAGACGCTCGGATCGTTATGAATAACTAATGAAAAAGTATGACTCATTCTTCCCACCTCTTCATAATCATTTCGTTATTCCCTTTGTTTGGCGGAACCATCGGAAAGACATTCTCACCTTCTTCTACACAAAAGTCAACTACGACAGGACCTTCATGAGAAAATGCTTCTAACATTACCTTTTTCGCCTCAAACGAATTTGTTGCTCTTAGCCCTTTTACACCATAAGCTTCTGCTACTTTCACAAAATCTGGTGACCCAATTCTCGATTCCGACAAACGGTTTTCATAAAACATTTCTTGCCATTGCCTTACCATTCCTAAAAATTTGTTGTTTATGATGAATACTTTGACAGGAATATTATTTTCAGCAATTGTTTGCAGCTCTTGAATGTTCATTTGAAAAGAAGCATCGCCTGCAATACAAATGACGAGTTCTTCTTCTTTTGCAAGCTGAGCACCAATTGCCGCCGGGAACCCAAACCCCATCGTTCCTAGTCCGCCAGACGTTAGAAAAGTCCTTGGATTTTTCGCTTTATAAAAATGTGCAGCCCACATTTGATGCTGTCCTACTTCTGTCGTAACAATCGCTTCACCGTTCGTTAATTCACTTACTAGACTAATAACATGCTGTGGTTTTAACTCCCTTTCTTTTTGATTGTAGGAAAGAGGGTATTCCTCTTTCCACTTCTCAATTTTCGTAAGCCATTCATCTGTCTGTGTATCAATCGGCATATGTAACAACATATGTAACGCATTTTTCACATCACCAACAACCGGATATTCCACAGTTACATTTTTATGAAACTCCGAAGGATCTATATCAATATGTACCTTTTGTGAATGCGGAGAAAAGAGTTCTAATTTTCCTGTTACACGATCATCAAAGCGAACACCTAACGCCAGCAATAAGTCACATTCTGTTACTGCCATATTTGCAGCGTACGTTCCATGCATACCGAGCATTCCTAAAAACAACGAATCTCCCGGCGGATATGCACCCAGTCCCATTAAAGTGGAAACGACAGGAATACGATTCTCCCTCGCAAATTTGATGAGTTCATCAGATCCACCCGAATGAATGACGCCTCCTCCAATATAAAGAAGTGGGCGTTTTGCTTCTGAAATGGCTTTAGCTACCTCTTTCAGCTTCAAACTGTCTGGCATAGGCTCTAATTTATATCCTGGAATCTCAATTACTTCATTATAAAAACTTGTTACATTTTCATTTTGAACATCTTTTGGAATATCAATTAACACCGGTCCCAGCCGCCCGCTTTCGGCGATGTAAAAAGCTTCTTGTACAATGCGTGATAAATGATTCACATCACGAACTTGGTAATTATGCTTCGTAACAGGTACTGTAATTCCGACAACATCTGCTTCTTGAAATCCATCTTTCCCGATGAGAGGTTTTGCAACTTGCCCTGTAATGACAACTAAAGGAATCGAATCCATATAAGCATCTGCTAAACCCGTAACTAAATTTGTCGCCCCTGGTCCAGAGGTAGCAAAGACTACCCCGACCTTTCCAGAAGCTCTCGCATATCCTTCTGCCGCATGAATAGCAGCTTGTTCATGACGAGTTAAAACGTGCTTCAATCCACTTCCGTATAACGCATCGTATACTGGCAAAATCGCTCCGCCCGGATAACCGAAAACAGTCGTTACGCCTAATTTTTTCAAACATTGAATAACGTGTCCGGCGCCTGTCACTTCTTCACACTGTAATTTCTCACGTGTTGTATACTGCTGCTCCATTTTAATTAACTCCTCTCCCTACAGTAAGCTTTCCGCCAGTCCTGGAACACGTACTCCTCTTTCTCTCGTTAACTTTTTAAATTCCTCTGTCAATTGTTTCGTTACACTTCCTGGTTTCCCATCTCCAATTTCTCTTGAATCAACTTTTACAACTGGAATTAATTCTGCTGCCGTTCCTGTTAAAAATACTTCATCTGCTACATATACGTCATGGCGAGTAAATGGCCTTTCCTCACAAGGAATATTAAGTCGCTCACATAGCTCAATAACACTATTTCTCGTAATACCTTCTAACGCTCCTAAATAAGAAGGAGGTGTTAGCACTTTTCCATCTTTCACAATGAAAACATTATCTCCAGATCCTTCACAAACATATCCTTGTTGGTTGAGCATAAGTGCCTCAAGTACACCTGCTTGTGCCGCTTCAATTTTCACAAGTACGTTATTTAAATAGTTCATTGACTTGATACGTGGGTCTAATGCATCTGGTGTATTACGTCTTGATGCAACAGATACAACGCTTAGTCCATTATCATAAAATTCCTGCGGGAATAACTTTAATTGCTCTGCAATAATAATTACGCTCGGTTTCACACAGCTTCTCGGATCGAGTCCTAAGTCACCTTTTCCTCTTGAAACAATTAATCGAATGTAGGCATCAGCATATTCATTTTTTTGCAATGTTTGTAAAACTACTTCTTCCATTTCTTCTACAGTCATTGGAATTGTAAGTAAAATAGATTTCGCCGATTCATATAATCGTTTCACATGTTCTTTTAAACAAAATACATTTCCTCCGTAACTACGAATCCCTTCAAATACACCGTCTCCGTATAAAAAACCGTGATCATATACTGAAACAACTGCCTTTTCTTTCTCTACAAATTCCCCATTCATATAAATGTACTGGTTTCCCATCTCACATCGCTCCTCTGTTTTATCTCTGTTTTTGCAATCTATTTCTATATCGATTGCTGAGATGAGTATTTTTAACAGAATATTCAGTATACTAACCTTAAAAATATACTCGTCTCAACAATCGATTGCTTACACACTTGTAGCAATCCATTGCTGAGACGAGGGAATCGTGGTACCACTCAGCTTCCTTACACTTCTCACGAAATATAAGCTCTGCAAGTCCAATTAGACTTTTGTTTTTCTATCGGAAACAACTCCGCTACTTTTTACTAACTTCAAAAGCAGTGCTCCGAGGTGATCTTCAATGATTCAATTGTTACCACCCTCACAGCTTCTGGGCAGCTCTCTGAAACAACCTTTATCATTTACTCTCCTCTTCCTCGCATTCTTTTATTCTATTTTTTAAAATAAAAACTCTCGCCTCAGCAATCAACTACTACAAATTAGTAGCTTTGATTGCTGAGGCGAGAGTTTCGCGTTACCACTCAGCTTCCTTATACTTCTCACGAAATATAAGCTTCATAGGTCCAATCAGACCTCCGTCCTTTTACCGGAGACGATGCCGCCGCCCTCTACTCAGTTTCCCTTTCGCAAGCGATGCTCCGAGGTGATCTTCAATGATTCGATTGCTACTACTCTCACAGCCTAGGAGTAGCTCTCTGAAACGATCATAATCATCTACTTTCCTCTTCTTTGCATATGTAAAATATAAAGTTAGAAAATTCTTAATTAACTTTTATTTGTTAAACGTATTATAGGACGTTGTTCTTTTCATTGTCAACATGTTTTCCGAAAAAAATTAAAATTTAATTCATTTCACTAGAAGACTATTTTTTTCTCAAAACAAAATCGGAATGAACTTCTTACACATACTCATATATTACTTAAGTATGTTCGCATTACTACATAAAGAAAAACAACTTAAAAACATATAAAATTTATGAGGAGATGAGAAAACTATGTTAAAAGGTAAAATAGCATTAGTTACAGGAGCAAGCCGAGGAATTGGACGTGCTATCGCAAAACGGTTAGCAAACGAAGGTGCATTAGTTGCTGTTCATTATGGAAATCGAAAAGAAGATGCTGAAGAAACTGTTCATGAAATTCAATCAAATGGCGGATCAGCTTTTTCTATCGGTGCAAATCTTGAATCTTTACACGGTGTAGAAAACCTTTATAATTCTTTAGATACTGAATTGCAAAAGCGAACTGGTGGAACGGAATTTGATATTTTAATAAACAACGCTGGAATTGGACCTGGTGCTTTTATTGAAGAAACGACTGAACAATTTTTTGATAGAATGGTTTCAGTAAATGCAAAAGCACCATTCTTTATCATTCAACAAGCACTACCACGTTTACGTGACAATAGCCGAATTATTAATATTTCATCAGCTGCCACCCGCATTTCTTTGCCTGATTTCGTTGCATATAGTATGACGAAAGGTGCAATTAACACGATGACTTTCACGCTTGCAAAACAACTCGGAGCACGAGGAATAACAGTAAATGCAATACTCCCAGGATTTATTAAAACAGATATGAACGCAGAACTCTTGAGCGATCCAATGATGAAACAGTACGCTACTACTATTTCCGCCTTCAATCGCTTAGGTGAAGTAGAAGACATTGCCGATACTGCTGCATTTCTCGCTTCTCCTGATAGTCGCTGGGTTACTGGACAATTGATTGATGTTAGCGGAGGGTCATGTTTATAAAAAACATATATTTTCAAATCTTTTTTATTGCGCAATAAAACAATTTATATAATACTATATAAAACATATATATTTAGGAGGATTACAGCAATGTCTGAAAAAACATACGAACTCGCAACCTTCGCAGGCGGTTGTTTTTGGTGCATGGTAAAACCATTTGATGAGCTTCCCGGTATTCAAAAAGTACTTTCCGGTTATGCAGGTGGTCATGTAGAAAACCCAACATACGAACAAGTAAAAACTGGAACATCTGGACATTTAGAAGTTGTACAAATTACATTCGATCCTTCTATTTTTCCTTATCAAAAATTACTAGATTTATATTGGCCACAAATTGATCCAACTGATGACGGCGGACAATTTTTCGATCGTGGTCCATCTTACCGCACAGCAATTTTTTATCATAATGAAACACAAAAAGAGCTTGCAGAAAAATCAAAGCAAACTCTAGCAGAAAGCGGTATGTTTAAAGGTCCTATTGTGACTGAAATTCGCTCAGCTGCACCTTTTTATGAAGCAGAGAAATACCACCAGCATTTCTATAAAAAGAATCCAGAGAAATATGCTACCGAGCAAAAAGAATCTGGTCGTGAAGACTTTATAAAAGAAAATTGGCAAAAATAATAATAAAAATGCATCGTACCTTTTAAGTACGATGCATTTTTATCTTTGAAAAAAGTACCATACAATGATGAGAACAACCGCTGTTAATGTCCAAAGTGCTATTTCATTTTTCACTCTACTCTTTTTCTTAGTCATTTCCTCTCCTCCTAATAGCAATACAACGTATTTAAGATTTCCTCTGTTTAATTGTCCACCTTATATACGTGAATACATCCTTACAAATTCTTATAACAAAACCACCGACGATTCCGATTGCAATTGAAATTACTAACATCTGTACAAAACTAAGAGTAGTTGTGTATGTTATGTAGATAACAATGCATACAAGTAAAACATCCGGTAAAGAAAGCAAAAACTTTTTAAGCATTTTTTCAGCTCTCCTATGCTTTATTTGTAATTTATACTTTTTACTGTAGCTTTGAAATAAAGTTTGTTCAAAAATTCCATTTAGACACTCATTTTACGAAAAAAGAATAAGAACCTCTTTTAAAAAGGGATTCTTATCTACATATCCTATTCCATAATTACTCATAAAATAGAATAATATTACTGGTGATTTATTGTAAATTATCTATCAACAAATAGTTATTAAAAACTATTTACCGGGCAATCGGATACTGCGCCAACTACCTACATCGCATTGACCGTATGTATTATCACCTACTGCTACCACCGTGCCATCTAATTTCAGACCGACCGTATGCGCACAACCCGCCGCTATCGCTACAATATCACGCCAATCGCTTACATTACATTGACCATACTCATTCCAGCCGACTGCCACCACGGTACCGTCTGATTTAAGTCCGATTGTATGATTCGTACCAGCTGCTATTGCCATAATATATTTCCAGCTGCCTACATCACATTGACCAAGTTTATTATTACCCACTGCCATCACTTTGCCATCCGATTTCAAACCAACAGTATGAAGATAACCTGCCGCCAACTCCACCATACCACGCCATCCACTTACATTGCATTGGCCATATCGATTATTACCCACAGTCGTCACTGTGCCGTCCATTTTAAGACCGACTGTATGCCAGTCACCCGCCGTGACCGCCACAATATCTCTCCAGCTACTTATATTACATTCTCCTTCTTTATTTCGCCCCACTGCTATTACTGTGCCATCCGGTTTAAGGCCAATGGTACGACGCCACCCTGCCGCAACCGCTACAACATTATGCCAATCATTTACATCACATTGTTCATGCTTATTCCAACCCACAGCTACCACAGTATTATCACTTTTAAGAGCGATTGTATGAGCGTTCCCAGTGTTCGTCGCCATATGAACATTGCCCGCAGCGACTGCTTCAATATCACACCAGCTGCTTACATTGCATTCTCCTTCTTTATTTCGCCCCACTGCTACCGCTGTGCCATCCGATTTAAGACCAACAGTATGACCACGCCCCGCCGCTATCGTATCTTTAGGCCACCGTTTCATTTTTAATATCTCTTCTTTCGGTGAAATGTAATTCATGTTTTACCTCCTTCAAAATAAGCAACTGTATCCAAATAGATATTTTTATCTAATTTCATTATAAATGACCCGACTTTTTTTATAAATTTACAGCTATAAAAGAAGCCTATTACTACTTCTTCAAAAAATAAAAACCTCCAGTTTAAATACTAGAGGTTTTTTCTTTATTTCTTCAATCGTTCAATAAAATCATTCAATTTATCAAGAGATTTCATATTCTGATTACAAGCTACACCATCTTTACAAATATAGTTTCCCTTTTTAACGAAAGTTCCTTGTACATCACCTTTAATTTCAACTAAAAACATCCCCACTTCTTCATGTCCATGACATAATGAACAAATGCTCTTTTTATTTAAACTTTGGAACGTCCCTTGCAGACCAACAAACTTATTTTTATCATTTTTCGCTATAATAAATTTCCTGCTTGACCCTTTATCAATCCAGCTTAAATAAGATAATTCTTTCATGTCCAGTTCTTCCATATCAGGGAGCTTTAATTTTTTCGCTTTAGGAAATAATTTTTTTAACGTTTGTGCTGTAACTTCCTGAAACGGAATTACATACGGATTTATTTTCATTAAAAACGATTCTGCATCTTCTCTATTTTGAACTGTTAATACCGTATCAATTAACTCTTTCTGTTCATTTGTTAAATTTTCAAATACATGTATTATTTTTTCAATCGCAAGTGATTTTAATGCTTGAATTACACCTCTATCATTTGCCGTTGCGTGCCCATTTGCTAAAATATAAGCTTGTGATTTTATAAAATTATATTGATCACTTCTAATAAAAGCTTCCATCTTTATCACTCCATACAAATTGTTGATCTAGTCTTATTGTATACAATGATTCAGCTTTTTGATATGTAAAAGATAACTTAGAAATGAACATTACATACTCTGACTATGTTCTACCGAGGCATTTCCTGACAAAAGAAACCATCATCTGTTTTCCATTCTGCATATAATACATCTTCAAATTTAGTAATCCCTTTTTGCTTTATTTGTTTATAAAGCCATCCTTCATCAAAACCTGCTTCCCTCAAATTATCTTTCACTACTTTTCCATCACTAATTAATGAAATCGGTAAGTATACAGGTTTATGTTTTAAGCTTAAATCATTTATAGTAGGAGATTCATATTTGCTTTTCTTCAGAACACTTATGTTTCCATTAGGTTCCAAAATCATATATTCAACTTCTCGGATTGAAAATATATCTTTTTGTTGTCTTAGCATTTGTTGTAGTTGATTAATATCCAAATGATTTGAACTTAGTTGTTCCCGGTCAATATATCCATTACGGATAATGATTGACGGAGAGCCTTCAAAAAAACTTCTCGTCCCCCTAAATTTTTGCGTTATCACTTCTATTGTATAAATTAACACTACCCATACAAGTACTGCATATAAAATAGACCATACTTTTATTTCCGGATCATATATAGTATTTCCTACTAATTCTCCGAGAACTATGGCAGAAATAAAATCAAATGGCGTTAACTGAGATATTTGTGTCTTCCCTAATATTTTAGTAGCAATCAATAGCACAAAAAAACCAAAAAATAGTTCTATCGTTATTTGTCCTAGATGATTCATATATGCTCACCTTTCTGCTTTTCACTCAAATGCTCTATATTCTATTTAGTAAAAAGCCGGCACATTTTTTCTATTATCTTGCCCATTCATATCCAATAGATACAAAACAAAAAGAGTCTAGTTCAATTTAATAATTGAACTAGACTCTTTTATTTTCATTTAGAATACACAATCTTTTTAATCGTTTCTCCGGAAAGAAAATGCTCCTCCGCAAGTTGATGAATGGAAATTCCACTTTTAAACGCTTCTTTAATAGCTTTGTTTCTTTCATCTAGTTGTTTTCTTCCTCCAGATTGTGTACCCCATTTATAATGTTTTGTTTCTTGTTTTGGAATGTAAATTGTTTCACCTTGTATATACTTTTGAATTTCAGCAATTAAACTTTCTGGTAAAACCGTCGCAGCTTTAACGTATTTCATTTCTGCTCGCCCCTTATTTTTTATGGTTCATTTCAATAAGGTGCAAAGCCAAATATAAAAAATGATACGAGCTCATTTAGGCGATTGTATATTACTTGTCTACCCCACGCAAAGTATCGCCATTTCCATACTTGGCTTTGCATGAGACGCTGCAGTGTCTGGCAATTGAATTATAATCGCCATATAAACACCTCCTAATATACCTTTTGCATTTTATTATATGATAAATTTCTTCCCCTTGCATCCACATCCTTTTTAAAGCACGAAGTTACTTAGTTTGATATAATACTTTTTAGTCCAATCCAAAAGTATAGTGAGGTTGCGTTATGAAAAAGAATATTATCATTACAATCGTTACATTATTCATTATTACTGTAGCATTATTCGGAACATACAAATTGATGAACGCAAGAAGTTTTCAATTGTTTGGAGGTTTAACAAACCGAGTAGAAACAAATGAAAAAGTGATTGCTTTAACTTTTGATGATGGCCCTACGAACAATGTAAAACAAATATTACCACTACTAGATACATACAATGCAAAAGCTACTTTCTTTTTAATCGGAAATGAACTAGAGAAAAACCTATCGTTAGGAGAAGATATCGTACAATCTGGACACCAAATTGGAAACCATACATACTCTCATAACAGAATGGTTTTTAAAACACCTTCTTTTATTAAAGAAGAAATAGAAAAAACGAATTCATTAATCCGCCAAACAGGATTTACAGGCGAAATTGATTTTAGACCACCTAACGGTAAAAAGCTAATTGGTCTGCCCTATTATTTAAATAAAAACAATATCGAAACAATCACATGGGACCTTGAACCTGATACTTTTTATACATCTACAGCTGATAAAATTGAATATGTTAGTAAAAATGTAAAACCAGGTTCTATCATTTTATTACACTCTATGTATGATGAGTCTAATGAAAATTTACAGACCATTGAAGGTATTTTAGACTCTTTATCTAAAAAGGGCTATCAGTTCGTAACAGTAAACGAATTACAAAAAAGAGCAAAATAAAGTGAAACTTTAATCAGTGGGGGCTTTGTCCAGCCCCCACTGATTATTAGTTGAACCAATCGGGCTTTTACGGGATAAAAAGGTAGCGTATCATAGAGCGATACGCTACCTTTCTTTTATATAATTCCAAGCACATTTAGGAATACGATAATAATCGCAATTGGTGCAATATAGCGAAGTAAGAATAACCATAATACGAATAGTTTATAGCCTTTATTTTTACTTACACCAAGCTCTTTCATTAATACATCTTTCTTCATTTTCAACGGAACAAAGATGGAAACTAATAAAACACCAAGCGGCATTAATATGTTACTAACCGCATAGTCTGCTAAATCAAAAATTGTTTTCCCAAATGGTTTCACATCACTTAACAAACCGAATGATAAGGCTGATGGAACCCCTACAACAAAGATTAACAAGCCAACAATTAATGCCATTTTTTCACGTTTCCCTTTACTTTTACCTTTAGTTGTTAAAGACGCAACACTAATTTCTAACATCGAAATTGCTGATGTAATAGTAGCAAAGAAGAATAGTAATAAGAAAACAATGAAGAATAACTTCCCGAACGCCATTTTACTGAAAATAGCTGGCAGTACGATAAATAATAGCCCTGGTCCTTGAGATGGTTCCATCCCAAATGCGAACACTACTGGGAAAATTGCAAGCCCTGCAAGTAATGTAATCACAAGCGTTAAAGCTACGATAGAAAATGCTGAACGTGGTAAGCTTTCTTCTTTCGGTAAGTACGAACTATACGTTACCATAACGGCTACCCCGACAGATAACGAAAAGAACGATTGCCCCATTGCATATAAAATGATTTCTGACGTTACGTTTGAGAAATCAGGTTGTAAGAAGAATCGAACTCCTTCTCCAGCACCGTCTAACGTAAGTGCACGAACAATTAGTACAAAGAATAATACGAATAATGCTGGCATGAAATATTTATTTACTTTTTCAACACCATTTTGTACACCTTTACTTACGATAAAAATAGTAATAAGGATGAATAATAGCTGTGATCCAACTGCTAAATATGGATTGGAAATGATTTCACCAAACGTAGCTTCGTATGCCCCATTTCCTTCCCATAGTCTACCTGTAATTGCATTCCATAAATATAGTAAAATCCATCCCCCTACAACACTGTAGAAAGAAAGTAGTATGAAACAAGTTACAATCCCTAATTTACCTAACCAAGGCCATAGTGTTTTTGGTGCGATTTCGCTATACGCATCAACAGCCTCTTTTTGTGTACTTCTTCCGATAACGAATTCAGCTAATAATAGCGGTAAACCAATTAATAATGTGAAACCGATGAAAATAAGGAAGAACGCGCCGCCTCCTCCAATTCCGGCCATATACGGGAACTTCCAAATCGCTCCAAGACCAATCGCTGAACCTGCTGCAGCTAATACGAAACCTAATTTCGATGTCCATTGCTGTGAATTCATTTGTTAATCTCCTCTCTTTATCTTTATCTTTTTCTGTTTTACAATCCGGTATTTATATTGTTCTATCCATACTCTTTTCTAATACGTTCACTTCCTCCCTAATAAAAAACGTCCCTACGTAAATACGTAGGGACGACAAAAATATCGCGGTACCACCCTAGTTGTGAAGATACACCAAAGTTAGGACCTAAATAAAAAACGTCCCTACGCAAATACGTAGGGACGATAAAATATCGCGGTACCACCCTAGTTATGAAGCCACACCAAAATTAGGACCTAAATAAAAAACGTCCCTACGTAAATACGTAGGGACGATAAATATCGCGGTACCACCCTAGTTGTGAAACAATCTTCACCACTTTATTTGATAACGGTATAAACTACCGTCTTTCATTTCCTCATAATGTGAGATTTATGAAAGATGCTCCAGGACGAACTTCATGAATAATCTATATACTGATTCACACCAACCATCAGCTCTCTGAAATAGGGAGATTTTCACTACTATACCCTTTCATTGCCCAAATATTATTTTCCGAATTGATTACTATCATTTTTATCATACATTAAAAATAGTGTCAACTTATATTTTGAAATTTTATGCATTACATTCTATTTAAAGATTCAAAATATGACTTTTGTATGAATAGTATTAGAACATTTATGGTTTATACTGTATTAACTTCTCTAGCAGGTTTATAGTAGTATACGATAAATGCAAGACAGCACGAGTAGGAGGAAAGAATTTTGTCTACTTCAAAAGTTTTAAAAGGTACCGCTTTATTAAGTGGTGCAACAATGATTTCACGAATTTTAGGTTTTATATACTTTTTCCCCTTTCAATTATTAGTTGGAACGCAAGGGGTCGCTTTATATGGATACGCATACTCTTGGTACGGTATTTTATTAAGCTTTTCAACAGCTGGTATTCCTATTGCCGTCTCAAAATTTGTTGCAAAACATAATGCACTTGGTGATTATAGTACAAGTAAAAAATTGTATAACTCGAGCGTAAAATTAATGATGTTTATGGGCTTTTTAGGATTTTTAACTTTATTTATTGGAGCACCGTACATATCACAATTTATTATTCGCTCGAAAACACCAGATCCACAATTTATCGCAGACGTAACACTTACGATGCGAGCATTAAGCTTCGCGCTTATTATCGTACCAGCTATGAGTGTTACACGTGGTTATTTCCAAGGTTTTCAACATATGAAACCAAGTGCTGTTTCTCAAGTCGTAGAACAAATCGCACGTGTCGTTTTCATTTTAGTTGGTAGTTTTATCGTCTCAAAACTATTAGGAGGTTCAGTAGCTTCTTCTGTTGCAGTTGCTACATTTGGTGCTGTTATCGGGGCACTTGCAAGCGTCTCTATTTTAATGATGTACTGGAAAAAATATAATGGATTAAAACCTCCTGAAGGTGAGCTGAAAACGAGATCATCAAACATTCCGTTAAGAAGTATTTATATGGAATTACTACGTTATGCAATTCCAATTGTATTTGTAGGCATTGCAATCCCGCTCTATACGTTAGTAGATCAATATACCGTAGCTGATGTCCTTAGAGCAATGGGAGAACCTTTAGAAACCGCGAATGCAGTTTTCGCTTATATAACGAACTATGCCCAAAAGTTAATTATGATTCCGGCTTCACTTGCAACTGGATTCTCATTAACAATTATTCCGGCTATAACGAAATCATTTACAAGCGGGAAGCTAGATGAATTACAAGGACAAATTTCAAAGATATTTCAAGTGTTGTTATTCTTCACTATCCCAGCCGCATTCGGTTTAGCTAGTATCGCTTACGATGCATTCCGCATGGTTTATGTAAATCCTGAAATTGCACTTGGTGGATCACAATATTTAATTTCATTTGCACCTTCTGCTGTATTAAGTGCAATTTTCACAGTTTCAGCCGCTATATTACAAGGAATTGATTATCAAAGAAAAACAATGATTGCATTCTCAGCCGGTATTCTCGTTAAAATTGTGGTGAACACACCGCTCTTACATTTATTCGGTGGACATGGTGCTGTACTTGGAACAATTCTTGGATATCTCGTTTCAAATATTATTATGTTGTACTGCATCGTTAAGTTTGCGAAATTTAAAATTGGCGAAACAGCAAAAACAGTATTTCTAATTACGATTTACTCCGCAGCAATGTCTGCTGTTGTAATTGCATTAAGAGCAATTATAAGCTGGATTATTCCTGGACAATCTTATATAGAATCACTGATCATTGTGTTTATATGCGCCGCAGCAGGAGGACTTGTTTATCTTTTATTCGTATTAACGAGTGGACTTGCTTCGCATATTCTCGGTGATAGGATTCGACGTTTACCCGTATTAGGGAAGTTAGTAAGATAACATGAAACTATAATCAGTGGGTGTTTTGTCCGTCCCCTACTGATTATTAGCCCACAAACAGCAGAGTGAATTTTGAAAATTAACTGCGGTTCTTATATTGGAAATTTTGTAGTTCTTTAAATGCATGAAGCTTGTTCTATCAACAAAAAAGGTGGAGCCTCAAGAATAGCATCTTGAGGCTCCACCTTTTTTAACAATGAAATTTTAATCTCCTCTAATTCCGCCTAATTTACAACATCATAACATGACACTTATTTCAAATATTATTAGATTTTTTAAGAGTTTGATGGATACCAAGAGAATTTCGTGTCACTATCCAGCGGTTTATTCTTAGTTTCCTTTTTGATTAAGTTAAACCACTCATTTAACATTTGAGTTTTTGGCAATTGTGCGGCAGGATCATCTTCCCAGATAATATGCGAAAACCACGCTTTTGTTTCCCATTCAAATTGTAATTCTGCAAAGGAAATTGCAGGATGTTCAGCTTCATTAAATTGCTGATTTACTGCATTTGAAACTTCTGAGGCTTGAGGTAACAACTCGTTCTGAATTCTATTTTTTATATTCTCATTTTCTAATTGATCCCAAAAATACAATTGCCCGTTTATTTGATAGAAAATATCAAATGAAGCTTCACTTTTTTTCAAGTTCAGCAATACGAATGCACGTTCCACATTATTATCAGCTGCTTTTACAGCATTAATAATTATATTTTGTGCCATCGATACCCAATAACTATTTGCTTCTTCTATCGGTGATTCAACATATAATTCTTCATTCAATTCTGATAGAGTCGCCTCATGATTATTTACTTGTTCAACTTTTTTGAAAAACCTATTAAAAAAACCCATAACTGCCCCCTTGTTACCTTTTTCTCATTTAAGGTGTTTCCATCAATTTTATTCAAATAGCCCCATACTTAAATAGCGCTCCCCTGTATCAGGTGCAATACATAAAACCTTTTTACCAGCACCTAAACGCTTCGCTATCATTATTGCTGCGTAAACAGAAGCTCCTGAAGATGGCCCTACTAGTAATCCTTCTTGTCTTGCTAAGTTTCTCATTGTAGTTAACGCCTCTTCATCTGCAATTTGCATAATTTCGTTATACACTTCTGTATTTAAGTTTTTGGGAATAAACCCTGGGCTTGTTCCGACTAGTTTATGAGGGCCTGGAACACCACCAGATAACACTGGTGATCCTTTCGGTTCTACTACGGCAATATATAAGCTTGGTAGTTTCTCTTTTAACGTTTCACCGGTCCCTGTAATTGTTCCACCTGTTCCTGCGGTTGCTACAAATGCATCAAGTTCTCCATCCATTTGTTCATAAATTTCAAGTGCAGTCGTATAACGATGAATATTCGGATTTGCTGGGTTTTCAAATTGCTGCGGAATAAAACTATTTGGAATTTCTTTTTGTAACTCTACCGCCTTCGCAATTGCTCCTGGCATTCTTTGTTCTGCTGGTGTTAAAACTACTTCTGCGCCGTATGCTTTCAATAAATTAATACGCTCTTTGGACATATTATCTGGCATAATTAAAATAGCTTTATACCCTTTAGCAGCTGCATTCATCGCTAAGCCAATTCCTGTATTTCCACTTGTCGGTTCAATAATTGTATCACCTGGCTTAATGAGACCATGTTCCTCGGCAATATGAATTAAGTTATAGGCAGCGCGATCTTTCACACTGCGTGACGGATTAAACATTTCCAGTTTTACATACACATCCGCTGCGTCCTCTGGAATAAATTTAGATAATCGGACAACAGGTGTATCTCCTATTAATTCTGTAACGTTTTCACATACTTTCATAGCACATCCCCTATTCTATCGTTTTCTTATCATTTGGCAGTAACAATGAAGTCAGTCCAATTAATGGTAAACAACTACATAATAGCATAATAAATTGAAGACTATACACATCAGCCAATTTCCCAAGGACTACAGCACCTAATGCTCCAAGACCAAACGCAAGACCGACAATTAATCCTGACACCATTCCAACTTTCCCTGGAACAAGTTCTTGTGCATATACAACGATTACACTAAAACTACTAGAGCTAATAAATCCAATGCATAAAAATAACGGTACAACCCACATAAGAGAAACGTGAGGTAACAATAGTGCAAGCGGCGCTGAACCGAGCATCGAAAAGACAATAATCTTTTTCTTACCGAATCGATCCGCTAGCGGACCACCAAAGAAAGTACCTAATACACCAGCAATCATAAAAGCGAAGACGAAATACTGTGCATTTTTTATAGATAAACCGTAATGCTCTATTAAATAAAATTGATAGAAATTCCCGATACCAGCACCGTACCAAGAACGTACGAATGTTAGAAAAACAAGAAGTATAATAACAAATTTAATGTGCGTACTTACAATCGCATTTTCAGCCTCAAGTGCAGCCCTCTTTTTCCTTCTTACAGCACCAGTGGCTAATTCATTTTTATACCAATTTGATACGAAAATTAGTAATACAATTCCAACTGCTGCAAAGGCTGTAAAACCTAAAGAACCAATTTGACCGAGCGGAACGAAAATTAATGCTGTAAAAATAGGTGCTAGAGAATTCCCTGTATTTCCCCCCACTTGATAAATCGCTTGTGCTAAACCTCTTTTTGCACCGGCTGCCATGTAAGCAACACGAGCGCCCTCCGGATGAAAGACCGCGGAACCTAATCCAATAAATAAAACAGAAATAATAACAACTATAAAGTTCGGTGCAAATGCGAGTCCAATCATCCCAAGCATACTCGAAAACATACCGAGCGGTAATAAAAATGGTGACGGCTTCTTATCTGAATACATCCCAAAAACCGGCTGCATAATCGATGACGTCATATTTAACGCAAACGCAATCCACCCTACTTGCATATAGGATAAATTCATCGTTTTTTCCAAAATAGGAAACAACGCTGGCACAACTGCTTGCATCGAATCATTTAAAAAATGTCCGAAGCTAATCGCAAATAATATTCGATATATTGTCGGTGTTTCTACTGTATTTTTTTGTGAAACTGCCTGCATATGTGTATTTCTCCTTTCTGTACAAAATATATATTTATTACAGTAGGTGTAATAAATTCTGATTTTTGAAACATTTCTATTCTATACTGGTTTCATTTCTTTTTCCAGAAATTCAACTTCTAAAAAAATATATTTTTTCTATGTGCTTTGTCGGATTTATTTATATGAACTCTTTGTATTTTCTTTTATACTAAGGCAGGACGAAAGGAAGGCTTGCAATTATGAAGAAAAAGACGATCCTAAAACATATTAGGGTCGCCTTTTTTTATTAAATAGAAAAACGCTTATATTTCTCATAATCACTCGTCTTACATTCTAGTGCCATTTTCGTACCTTCGTTTTCATAACTCGTAGATAAAACGTGTGCATGATTGTTGAAATACGAAACTACCTGCCCTTGATCATACGGAATTAACATTTCACACTTCGTATACTCTTTATAAATATGTGAACGAACTACTTCTACAAGCTCTTTAATTCCAACATGTTTCTTCGCAGATAGATAAACGCGATTTTCTTGCACTTTCGGAATTTCAACATCTACCAAATCTGATTTGTTATATGCATAAATCGTCGGGATATTTTCCACGCCAATTTTCTTTAACGTTTCATTTGTAATATCAATTAATTGCTCATAATTGGGATTTGAGTAATCTACAACGTGAATGAGTAAATCCGCTTCTGCCACTTCCTCTAGCGTTGAACGGAAGGCTTTCACAAGATGATGCGGTAATTTACTTACAAATCCAACAGTATCCGTTAATAAAAATGATTTATTATCCGGCAAATCAATATTTCGTACAGATGTCTCTAACGTCGCAAATAACATATCTTTTTCAAATACTTGTTTTTCTACAGTACCATTAAAAATTTCAAGCATTGTATTCATTATCGTTGATTTACCTGCATTCGTATATCCTACTAATGATACAACTGGCATTTCATTTTTCTTACGTTGTTTACGCTGCGTTTGACGCTGTGCAACAAGTGCCTCTAATTCTTTATTTAGAGCTGCAATTTGTTCTTCAATTTTACGACGGTCTAATTCCAACTTCTTCTCACCGACACCTTTATTTTTCGTGCCAACTCCCCCGCTCTGTCTTCCTAACGATTCACGAAGACCGATTAAGCGAGGCATCATGTACTGAAGATGGGCCACTTCTACTTGCAACTGCGCTTCTTTCGTTTTCGCACGCTGCGCAAAAATATCCAAAATTAAAATGGTACGATCAATTACTTTACAATCTAAATCCTCTTCTAAATTTCGAATTTGTGAAGGAGATAATTCGTCATTAAAGATGACCATATTTGCATCTGCTTCTTTCACATACGCTGCTACTTCTTCAATCTTCCCTTTTCCAATATAATGCGACGGATTTACTCGTTGTAAATTTTGCGTCACTTGACCGATTACTTCCACATCACAAGCTTCCGTAAGATTTGCTAACTCTTCCATCGAATATGCAAAATCAGCTTCCTTACCTAAATTTACTCCAACTAATATTGCTCTTTGTAATAATTCTTCCATATATTTATTCCTCCATTTCGATTACGCAAAATAAAAAACACAGGTCACTGCCTGTGTTTTTGTAAACGGATAAGGGTTCACCAAAGAAATAGAAGAAAGCAGTGCTTTCGTCCTATACATGGTCAAAAAGTCCCAAGATAGTATACGTATCCAACAAGTGTTCACCTATACTATCCCATTCTATTTATAAAGGCAAAACAAAAAGAGGGCGTATTCGTCCCTCCCTCTTTTTCACATATAAGCTTAATAAAGGGTTCCTTTAAAATAGGCAGACCAATCCCGTTCACTCTGTACACAGACAGAGCCTTTGAGCGCTATTCAATTATCGGCACAAAGTATTGAGACGTAATCTGATTAAGATCAAAGGAAGCCCCTCCGTTCATTTTAAGTTACATAAAGTGTAGCATAAGTAATTCGCTTTCACAAGATTAAACCACCTATAGAAACCGAAAGAAAATCTTTATATTTTTACTTTAATCGTCATTTTTTGCGAGTTCTTCTCACAATAAAAATAACAACAGCAATTAACAATAACACACCTATAGAAATGATAGTTACTTGCCACCAACTTAAACCGCTTACCATTTCATCTTTTAAATCCACTTTCTTCGTCGGAACAGACTCTTTTGCAATATGACGTAAAGCCATTTTCTCTATCTCTGCCTCATCTAATCTCTTCGTTCCACTGCAGCTAGATGTCTCTAACTTTTCCTCTCCTCTATAAGAAGAAAAGACTAAGTACTCTCCTCCCTCTGCAAAACGAAACGCACAACTACTACTACTGCTTGTATATATAATAATTTGCGAAGAACTTGTCCCTTTCCAAATTTTCTTCACTTCAAATAATGTTTTCATTCTTCCGTCCTTCTCTTGAACTTCTAATACCTTACCTTCAAACACTACATCATTTTGTTGTAACCTCTCTTCTGGTGATGCTTTAGTACAATCACAAGCATAAGATTTCTCTGGTAAAATAAAATAAGTAAAGCTACAAATTAAAACAAGAGACAATACATATACGATTCTTTTCAAGAATCTCAAACCCCTTCATTATCAAATTTAGAAGCTTTCCGTATATTATTTGGATATCACTCCTCAAATCCCTTTCCGTTTATTAAAATATATTAATTTTATTAAACAGAAAATCTTTATCAATATTTTTACGATCTAATATTAGTATCGATTATAAAAAATAAGTTAGGAGATGTTCTTATGAATTCTCAATCTCGTATTACTGCAATTGGTACTTATGTTCCAGATCAAATATTATCTAATAACGATTTAGAAAAGAAGGAAAATTAAATAATGGAGATACACTTTTACTGTAGGGATTTGGCGATGGATGTATGCATTTAGGGCTTATTGTGGAGTGGGATTTAAACTGAAATTTCCTTTTATACAACTAACATTACGGTAAATGAAATTATATCAACGATTCCAGTTAGACTATTAGTTGATCACAAAAAAGCGGCATTCAAAGATTGATTATCTCCCTTTGAACGCCGCTTCTTTTATCTGAATTTTATTTACCTGTCCGAGACCATATCACAACTGGAATAAGCAGTAAGGATACAGCCCCTCCCGCTAATGATAATGCCGCATAACTTGAATTAGCTACTACCATACCTGACATCGCTCCACCAGAAGCTCCAGCTAACGCAACAAATACATCTATTTTCCCTTGTGTTTTTGCACGTGTAGAAGGTATAGTTGCATCAACAATTTGAGCTGTACCACTTATTAAACCGAGGTTCCACCCTAACCCAAGTAAAGACAGAGCAACAATTAATAATAGTAAAGAATCACTCGGCGCTATCGCAGCTATGACACCCGCCGCTAGTAAAATGACTCCACCAGCTATACTCATCGTAGTTCGGCCGATTTTATCAATTAACATTCCTGTAACGAGAGACGGAAGATACATTGCACCTACATGAAAACCAATTACAAGCCCTATTGCACTTAAACCATGACCATGATGCCCCATATGAACTGGCGTCATCGTCATAATCGCAACCATCACTATTTGAGTAAGTATCATTACGATTGCTCCAACAGTAACACCACGTTTATTTTCTATCATTTCTTCTGTTACTGGTTGCCCTTTATATGTATGTTCTTGTTTATATGTTTCTATTATGTTAACAATAATTAACGGATCTGGACGAAGCATAACAAAAAGTACAAGACCCGCAAGTATAAATGCCGCTGCTGATAATATGAACGGACCAGCAAGGTTAGGAATTCCAATTGAATGGGCAAAATCTCCCATTACGCCTACTAAATTTGGACCAGCTACCGCACCAAAAGTCGTCATAACCATCGTAATACTAATAGCAGTTGCTCGTTGTTTCTTATCTGCTAAATCGGTACCAGCATAACGAGCTTGTAGATTCGTCGCTGTACCCGCACCATATATGAGTAAAGAAACTAGTAATAGAATAATACTATTTGTTAACGCAGCCAATACAACTCCAATAGCTCCTAGTCCTCCTACTATAAACCCTGTTGCAAGTCCTATTCGGCGACCATATTTTTGCGATAACTTCCCAACAAAGAAAGCCGCTACCGCAGATCCCATTGTAAACATAGCAGCCGGTAATCCTGCATACGCATCCGTCCCAAGCATTTGCTGTGCAAGAAGTGCACCTACTGTAATACCAGCAGCTAACCCCGCTCCGCCAAACATTTGTGAAATACTTACGATTATTAACGTTCGTTTATATAATTTTTGTTGCTCTTCTTCGGTGTATATGTGATTACTTAATGAAGCGTCTGCTGTATCTATCATTTCCTCACCCTCCCTATGAAACTAATATCTCTTGTTAATGTACTATAAAACAACAAAATCCCAAAATTTAAAGCGCTTAAATTTATCCATATTTCGTTACTCCTACACCTTAAATAATGCTAAGTTCCTTTCGTGGAGAAACTTAGCAAAAAAATTATTGTTTCCAAATAATGATTAAAGTGCGATTTATTACAAATACCATTCCAAGAATAATAGCTAAGGTTATTTGATCAACAACATATAGAGCAACTGAGGTAACTCCAAACAATATGATTTCCAACATAAACCTATATGGTTCTGGCAGTTTTAATGATGCTTTAGGTGCAATGAAAATCCCCCATATTGTCGCAAAAAGTAGTGGTGAGCCAATGCCAAAAATAAATTTCACATATACACTTTCCCAAAATTGAAAGCCCCAGTAACATAGTGATGCAAGAGCACATAATTCTAGAAAAAATCGAATCGCTAAATTTATAGGTTTTATAAACATTTAAAGAACACCCCTTTGAAAAATATATTTAAAATCCTATGAAAATAATATTATGCATCCGTTATTTGAACTTGATACGTGCCCATTCATGACATGTAAAAAACAATTATACATCTTATTAATATTATTCAGTTTATCTTTCTAAACTTCGAAAACTTGATCTTGACGGATAATGAATGAAAGCAAATATTTAATGACAGTGATACATATGCCTATAATCACAAAATAAAGAACTCCACGGTTTACGTTTCGCCCATTACCGAGGAGTTCCCAAAATAATTCTATAATTTTTTTGACAGCTAACGTTCCATAATTAAAATGCGATTCATATTTAGCCTATTCCCCTACTACTCTTTCTTAAAGCTTCCCCTTCCTAAAACAACAAACTTACTACAGCACAAACTAAAATAATTGGTACACTCGCTTTATATAAATATATAAAATACTTCCAACTAAAAAGCTGTCTTGTAATTTGGGTTTACCAAATTACAAGACAGCTTCCCTTCATATTTCCTATACAAACCTTTTTACCATTTGACTCCTGCATCTTGCAAAGATTCAATTTTCTTTTTCTTTCCTTCTTTTATTTCATTATAATAAGGAGGTAATTCTATATTATGCTCTAAGAAATAATCCTCAATTAATGAAATAATTACTTTCAATGTTTTCAAACGGGCGTATAATTTATCATTACTCGCGATAATATGCCATTTTGCATTCGGCTTATTTGTATTTTCAAACATGTCTTCTATTGCTTCGACATACTCATCCCATTTTTCACGATTACGCCAGTCTTCGTCTGTAATTTTCCATCTTTTAAGAGGGTTGTTCTCTCTTTCTGTAAATCTCTTTAACTGTTCGTCATTACTAATATGATAGAAAAACTTTCCTATTATGTAATGATCATCAGTTAATAGTTTTTCGAAATCATTAATTTCACCATACGCTCTCGTCCACTCTTCCTTTGTGGCGAACTCTTCAACACGCTCAACTAATACACGCCCATACCATGAACGGTCGAATATAGTAATTTGCCCATATTGAGGAAGTTTCCGCCAAAAACGTTGCAAATAATGATACCGTTTTTCATGAGGAGCAGGCGCTCCAATTGGATTTACTTGGAATCCGCGTGGATCAAGATGCTCAGTCACTCGCTTAATTGCTCCGCCTTTACCTGCCGCATCCCAACCTTCCATAACAATCATAACGGCTATTTTCTCTTCTTTTAATATTTGTTGTAGTGCCAATAAACGCATTTGATATTTTTCAAGTTTCTTATTGTACTTAGATTTTGATTCAATTTTTTTCGTTAAATCTACTTTAGCAAGATGCTCTTTTTCCATCAAACGAATCCCCCTTGTTATATGACAATGTTATTTTAACATATTTATTGGTAATATTTTCATATTAATATCTCTTTTAACTAATACTCGTACCCCTCCACCTATATCTATCTTTTATAAGTTGGACGCTACTTTATATTAATAAATTAATCCCCCTGATATGCTTTTTCGTATCCTTTAGCAAGCATTTATTATTAATCAAAAAAACAAAATAAGGAAACTATGCCGAAAAATCTCTACACAGTTTCCTTGTTTTTTTAAATGTGCGTGTGACATACTTGGGAAGATTAATAACGAAAAGATAGGAGCTCTATCGATTCACTTATACTACAAACGAATTACAGCCGGAATATCTCCTTCTCGTAAAAAGTAAGCAAACACTGTAAATCCAATAATTAATATTGAAAATAATGTTATTATAATTCCATCTGGTAGTATTAGAAAAATAGTATTCAAGCTACTCTTCATAGGGAAAGCAATCGAGTATATTCCTAGCAGAAGACTGATTATAGCAATAGCCACATAAACCACTACTGCATACCATGGATTGAGTTCCAATAAAACAACAGAAATAAATATATACAAAAATAACAGTTGTAGAAACATGCCGCTTCCCATACTTACTAATTCTTTCAATATACCCTCCCCTAAACTACATGGTATATTATCTTAAAAAGAGAAGATAATAACAAATAAATCCTTTAAAGAATGGGAGCTCTCTAAAGATGAAACGAAAAATATTTTCTCTCTTTGCACTAATCTGCTTAGCACTACCAATACAAGCTAGTGCATACACATTTCAATCACTACCAATTGCGTCAAAGTCTAAACAGTGGTATATCGAAATTGACAAATCTCATAACTCAAACAAGCAAGCCGTGCAGCCAAAACAAGGTGTATATGATACGTATAGTTTACTCTTAAAAAATATTGGTAATGATGTTGCAAATGTATCGGTGGAAATACTTGATAACACACCTACATCTAAAGCTACCTTTAATCCTACTTCATCTAATAACAACGTTTCAAAAAGTCATACAAGCTTTGACTACATGGTATTCCCATTAGACTTTAATAGCCATAATTTTAAAGTTGTCATTACTTGGGAAGAAAAGAATTTCTCTTACAACGGTCATCCAGTACATGAGAATAAAAAAATGAAGCAAACATTTGTGTTTAATGAAGAGTAAGTCCTAATTTGATTAGGGCTTACTCTTCATTTACAAAACCCGATTGAATTGCTTCTGTCACTTCTTTTGCAATATGTATTTTTGTAGCGTCTACACAGATTTTTTTGTCCCAAACATGTACTGAAGGCTCTTCATTAGACAAATGCTTAATTAAGATGAATCGATTATATGTCATTTTATTTTCTATAGGAGTAGCAATATACACCGTGAAATTCCTTGCTTCAAATACCTTTTCTCCCAAAACGTATTTACATCCCAACTCATGTACTACTAAATCATGTAGATTTTCTATAGTCATATACCATCCCCCTTTTTGCCTACATAATCAATCGAACCGCCGAATACTTGGTACAGACAATGCCATTCCAATTGTTATGAGTACTAAAATAGCTAGCATTATAATTGTTATCTTTCCACCTATTACAGTAGCTAACCAGCCTACCACCACATACCCTAATGGTAATAAAGCAAATGAGCCTAACATATCAAGACTTGCCACTCTTCCAAAAGCTTCTTCTGGTACAAGCTCTTGTAAACTTGTTTCCCAAATAAGCCCAAATATCATAATACCGAAGCCTTCAATTGCCATTAATCCAATTAAGGCGGATGCCCAAGAAACGAAAGGCATAATTAATAACGCCATTCCACTAATTAAAACACCACCATACGCAAGTAATCCTCTCTTATGCCACCGCTGCCTCCCACCAAAAATTAGTGCTGCAATTACAGCTCCAGCACCAGAAGCAGCCATACCTAAGCCATACACGTAAGCTTCAAAATGATGATGAACATTAAACAACCATGGAATTAATACAACGATAACGCCTGCATAACAAATATTAACGAAAGAAAAGACCAGAATGGTAATCCACAACCACGGATGACTTTTTAAAACTAAAATACCTTCCATAAACTCTTGTTTGTAATCGATCTTACTCTTTTCAATGGGTTTTACTTTTTTAAACTTAATTTCTTTTAAAAATAATAAACATAAAAATGATAACAAATACGTTGCTGCATCTAGTCCGAAGCCTATCCCTGCAGATGTAACTGATACTATTAACCCACCAAGTGCTGGGCCAATTAATCGTATTCCTTGATTACTCATTTGCGTTAATGCATTAGCTGCATTTCGAATTTCCGGTACAAATACTTTCGCTCTTACAGCTGAATATGCCGGCTGAAATATCCCTTCCATAAGTCCATATAATGCAACAAGTACATATAAAAGTGGAATTGTTAAAATGTCCATAAATATAAGTGTTGCAAATAAGAGCATTAATATACAGCGAATTATATCTGTAAATAACATTAATTTCACCCGGTCAATTCGATCCACGACTAATCCAGCAAACGGTAACGCAAGAATATTAGGAAGCATGTATATTGCCATAGTCATTCCCATTACAACTGTTGAACCAGTTAATGAATACACAACGACTGGCAGAATAACCATCGTTATCGAACTACCTAAAGTCGAAAGTAATTGTCCAATCCATAAAAACTTAAAGTGCGGTGACACTTTAACTGGCAATAACAATTTACCGACATAACCTAAATTTTTCTCTGTTGGTATTTCTCCTTGCATATCTCTCTCCTCGTTTCAAATGATTATAGACTTTATAATAAATAACTGAAAATTAATAATATTACATTTTTAATTATATAAGAAACTATTATGTTATGGTAAAATTATCAAGAAAAAATAAAGGAGAATACATTATTATGCCTCAAAATTCTCATAACATCGAACACCGCATCTATACAATGTGTATGATCCAGCGAAATAATGACGTTTTACTTATAAAACGCCCCGACCATCGAGGTTTTCCTGGCTACATAGCTCCTGGTGGAAAAGTAGATTTCCCAGAAAGCATATTACAAGCTGCTATACGAGAATCAAAAGAGGAGACCGGACTCCACGTTTCTAATTTAATTTTCAAGGGGTTAGACGAATATGTAAATCCTATGGAAAATGTTCGATATATGGTATTTAACTATTGGACAGATTCATTTGAAGGTGAACTCCTTTTGAATCCTCCTGAAGGCGAATTATTATGGGTACCAATTGATGAAGCACTAAATCTTCCTATGCAAGATTGGTTTAAAGAGAGATTCCCATTATTTTTTGAAAAAGGTACGTTTGAAATTCAACGTGTTTGGGACCGAAACTTGGATAAACAAGTTGCGATGACAATTACGCATACGTAAAAAAGCTTGGAATCTCTCCAAGCTTTTCTTACTTCTCCTCTATTTTCTTAATCTCATAATCAATTTCTAAAAACTTAACTCCAAATATCCACATTCTATGATTAGCTTCTAATATTTGATCCGTGCTCTCTTTAATAATAAAAGTCTCTGCTAATGGTAAACGTATTGTAAAGAAACGAGTATGTAAATAAATCCCCTCATCTCCCTTACCATTTCTTCTCAACTTACTAGTAATGATTAAATCTTTATTCTTATTACATAATTTCAAAATCCCCGTCATATTCGAATATGGTAAAGGTAATCCGATATTCATGTATTTCTCATCCTCATGGGTATGTTTTGAGTAAAGAGCTACAAAAATAGATTCTCCTGCTTCATTTTTTCTTAGCCAAGCCCTTACATTCTCTCTTCCATCCTTCTCATCTATTATCCCAATGATAGAGCCATGCATCGTTTCCCACTTGCCGCCCATACCTAAATGTATTTGTCCTACACGCTTACTCATTTTCTCATAACAAAATGCAAGCGGGCGGAACCAACGATTCCATTTTATATGCGATTGTAACTCATACTCTTTTGTATTTTCATAGAAACAAGTAATACTTAAAGGAATCTTCGTCACGTCAAATGCCTCACTATGAAAATCATTCATTTTATCAACTAAACCTTTGTATTCCTTGCTATCTATTAAATTTCTATTCTGTAAAAATGCTTCACCAACTATCGCATTTCCTCTTAACCCGCTCATTCGTTTCCCGTAATATTTATAGTTCGGAGTACTCTTTTCAATCATCCAGCCGACAAATGCTGGTAACGCTACTCCAATTCCATTGACAACACCGTGAATCCAAACCATTTGAGCAATTGTAATCGTCATTACATGTTTCAAATTCCCATATGAATATATAAGTGAAAACATAATTGTTACCATGAGTGTGCTAGACGATATGATCAGGAGAACCTTTGCACTGATAGCATTAAATTTCGTGCGCCAAACATAAATCCCATATCCATAAATCGCACATAAATATATGAACACTGCAAAAAATTCAAATATCCTTGAGTATGTAATTCCTATCGCAACTGTCATTGGAGAAATGACGATGATAAACATAATAGCGTCATATAACTTACTTCCCCGCTCTCTTTTCCTTCCAAGTAAACCAGCTGATAACGGCAATAGAAATGCCGAGTAATGAAAGTGTGCCGCTGTAAGTAAAACAATGTCAGAACTAAAGTGCATAATTGAAACCTTTGCTACTGAAGCAAAAAACCAAAAACCACCTAAAAACAAATAAATAAACGCACTATCGATAGCCGTCTCTTCTATCGGTTTCCATCCTCTTTCTAACAATCTACTTACACCAAATAACGCAACGATTCCTGTATATGCAAACCAAAGTAGCGCAAAGAAATAGTGATTTGTTACGAAAGCTAGCATCGCACTAATTGCTGCGATTGGATATAAAAACGATACAAATTTATAAAATAATACATACGATCCATTTCTTTTTTTCTTGTCAATAATACAAAAAGACATCGGTATAAATAACAAAATAGATAATAAAATAATTGCTTCAACTGGGTTTACATTTGACCACTCACATATTAGAAAAATAATATAGCAAGCAAGCCCAAATAGTATATTTTTCATATCGTTTATTCCCTTTCCACAAATGTTCCCTTATATGAAAATAACGAACCAATTAACGGATTCCGTACTTGTACATGAATTCGAAAACATTGCAGTGCATCATCATAACTTTCAACAATTTTTGCCTCTCCATATAAAAATTTTGGTAACGGGATTTTTCTTCCAAACATAAAAAACCATTGTTTCTTTGAAGAAATATGCATCCCGCCTTTTTCATCAATATAAAAATTCAATGTAGAAACGAGTAAATGTGGCTCACCAAAATAATCTACAATTTCATTATTCTCTTCATCCAACTGCATAACAGCGTTAAAATATCTTTTCTTATTATGAAAATAAAAAGTACGATTCCACCGTACAAACTCATTTCCATGTTCATCTCGCTCAGCGGTATTATGTATCACAAACGGAACTTTTTGCCCTCGCTCAGAGAAAAACATTCGAAACTTCGATGTAATTTTTAATATTAATTTAACGAAAAAAGATCCTCCATAAATTTCATCCATTTCCCCTTCCCCAATAAAGCTATTTTCCTTTGTTATCGCATATCGTTCCTGCAATTTTGGATGAAGCCTTTTATAAGAATCCCCTAATAATCTTTCATAAATATTAACCATATACTTATCCCTTTCTCGTCCTCTTGCAATTTTTTGCGCTTGGCAAATTCGTGCTATTTATATAACCGACAATCGATAACCCTATTAGAAGAAAATTTAATGTAATCGGATTAAACGGTTGCGTAAAACTTGTGATATTCGTAATTCCTGCCGCAATTGTTAAGGCGATTAACATAATAATATGCCCTATAAATAATTTTCGTTTTGGAAGTGGCAATAGCCATATCACACCCAATATTATTTCTAGAAATCCAACTATTTTAAGCATAAAAATACTATTTTCATTCGATCCGATTAGTACAGAAAGCATCTTTACTTCTTCTGAATGAGTAAACATCAATTTCGGTACAATCCCTTGATATAACCATACGAAAGCAAATAAAAAGCAAACTAGCCAATACGTCATCGTTCTTCTAATTAGCAACTTAGGATGAAGTCCCTTTTCTAACCATAATTTTAAAGCATCAAAACTCCATGCTGTCGCCCAACCTAATAGTGGACGAAAAACATATAAATCTATCACATTTCCTATGCGACCAAATCTCGTATCATAATCATATTGCGTTTCAAAATGAATATGTTCTTCATTCGGTGTATACTTCCAATAACCACGCCCTATTTGTATAAGTGATAATTGATTGTCTGTCCAAAATTTTAAAGAGGAAATACGTTCTCCAGTTTCTTTTCTTATTTCACCTATCGATTCCCCTTCTCCGGCTATTTCAAGTCCAAATCCGATCTTTGTTTTATATAAAAACTTCTGTGGTTCTCCCTCTTTTTTTTCTAAATACGAAATCTCAGTAAAACGAGCATCCCACTCTGTATGTATATCAGGCTCTTGTGTATATGCCCATAGTTTCTCCATTGTTGTGTTCATTTCTGTGGCTACATAAATAGGCTTTTTCTTCCCCATCCTTCCACCTCCCATGCGCTATATTTTCAATGTACATGCAATGAATCGATTTTGCTACATTTTTCACAAACTAATTTAATAAAAAGATAGAATTTCAAAAAAACACAAAAAACACTTGATTCCCTGAAAAATTTAAATTATTATAAAACAAATGTTACCAACAACTTCATAAATCATACACTCTCGCCTAAAACGTGAGATAGAGGTTGCAACGCTTATAAGTATTCTAAAGGAGACACAGAGATGTCTATGATTTTAGAGGAAAGGAAGTGTTGCCGAAATTGATAAATTTCTCTGCATTTATCAATTGGGGCTGTTTTCGAATAGAAACAGAACTGTCATATGTACAGACGTGTACGTATGAAGAGCTATCTACAAAAAAGAGATATCATTTTTATGATATTCCTTTTTTGGCGGTTTTTTTATTAGCTCCGTTTTCTGTTTTCCTTTTCCTGTAACAGCACCATCCTCACTTATTTGAGATGGTGTTTTTTGTTTTTCTCTCTGGTAACTACAGGAATATTGGGATTTGTATATGTCCTAACCTATTCTTAAAAATGGACGAAAGAAGGAATTCGTAATGGAAACGATTGTACAAAAATTTGGCGGTACTTCTGTCGGAAGCGTCGAACGCATTCAACATGTAGCAAATTTAATTATTGAAGAATATGAACGAGGACATAGTATTGTCTCTGTCGTTTCAGCAATGGGAAAAAGTACGGATAAACTTGTAGCACTCGCTAACGCTATTACTGGAAATCCAAGTAAACGTGAAATGGATATGCTCCTATCTACAGGAGAACAAGTAACTATTTCATTATTAACAATGGCACTACAAACAAAAGGTTATAACGCAATTTCATTAACAGGATGGCAAGCTGGTATTACAACAGAATCTGTACATAGTAGTGCACGGATTACTGACATTAACACCACTCGTATTCAGTCTCACCTTACTGAAGGCACGATTGTTATAGTAGCTGGTTTCCAAGGAATAAGTGAAGAAAATGAAATTACCACACTTGGTCGCGGTGGCTCCGATACGACTGCTGTCGCATTAGCTGCTGCACTAAAAGCAAAAAAATGTGATATTTATACGGATGTGACCGGCGTATATACAACTGATCCACGAGTTGTACAAGATGCTTATAAATTAGATGAAATTTCTTATGACGAAATGTTAGAGCTTGCCAACCTCGGTGCTGGCGTATTACACCCACGCGCTGTTGAATTTGCTAAAAATCATAATGTAATTTTAGAAGTTCGCTCAAGTATGGAACAAGAAAACGGAACAATTGTAAGGGGAGAATGTAACATGGAACAACAATCAATCGTTAAAGGTATTGCATTTGAGGATAATATTACACGTGTCACAATTAAAGGGTTAGAACAAGGTGCACTTTCAACAGTTTTCTCTACATTAGCAGCAGCACATATTAATGTAGATATTATTATTCAAAGTATTACAAATGAAGGAACTGTTCACCTCTCCTTCTCAATCCATTCTAATGATTTAAGAGAAACATTAGAAGTATTGGAACAAAATCAAGAAGCACTTCACTATGAATCTGTAGAATATGAAAATCATTTAGCAAAAGTATCAATTGTAGGATCTGGTATGGTATCTAACCCAGGAGTTGCTGCGAATATGTTCACTACTTTAAAAGAAGAAGATATTCATATTAAAATGGTAAGTACATCAGAAATTAAAGTATCTGTCGTTATTGACCGTCTCCATTTAGTAACGGGTGTTGAAGCACTTCATCAATCATTTATGGCGAAAATTGAGCCTTTAGTGCAAATGAGCTAATTTCCGCCGGTAAAACTTACAATAAATTATATGAATCTATTTCCTTCCTATATAAATAGAAATAGGGTGGGACTGTTTTGTGGGAAAGTCGAAGTTATTCTATCGAATAGCAATTACAGTATCAAATTCTTGAAATGATAGCATTCACGAAATAAAGTTCTCGCATATTTCAATAGTAAAGGGTTGACGAAGTGTTATTCGTTAACAAGATTTTATATACTATGCCCGAAAACACCTTGTCACATTTTCCTACACTGTGACAAGATGTTTTTTATTTAGAAAAGATTTTAGTATAATTATGAGGATAATTAAATAATAAATTTATACATAAAAGGAGATAAAAACTATGGCAAACAACCGATTACTACGAATGGACAATGTCAGCATCGTTGTAGAATCACTTGATAACGCAATCTCTTTCTTCGAGGAGATTGGCTTGAATCTCGAAGGGCGAGCTACTGTTGAAGGTGAATGGGCTGGTCGCGTAACTGGACTCGGTTCTCAGTGCGTAGAGATTGCTATGATGGTTACGCCAGATGGCCACAGCCGAATTGAACTTTCGCGATTTCTCACCCCACCTACTATAGCAGACCATCGGACAGCTCCTGTAAACGCCCTCGGTTATTTGCGCGTCATGTTCACCGTTGAAGACATTGACGAAATGGTATCCAGACTGACTAAGCATGGTGCTCAGCTCGTTGGTGAAGTAGTTCAGTATGAGAACTCGTATCGACTGTGCTACATTCGTGGAACCGAAGGAATTTTAATCGGTTTAGCGGAAGAACTCGGTAACAAATAAGTAATGTTTTATTAGACGTCTTTACTGAAGTAAAAATATTTGAAAGAACTTTACGCTTAATAAAACTTAGATTTTGAACCCCGTCCTAGCTTTAGAACGGGGTTATGCTTGTTTAAACTTTTTAACATACTATCAACATCCCGAAATCATTATAAAACAATTCAATTACTTGTTATACTCTTTCCTAGGAAATATAACGGACTCTTCTCACTTCTTATCATATATATCTTTTCTTTTAAAAAACGATCTGAACTCATTCAAAATAACTTTCTTCACGTCAGAGTAAAAAACCATCATGAATAGTGCAATTCCTAATAAAATCTCTTGCATTCCTTCATAATCAATGAAAGCACTCACAATTAGCAAACCAAATCCAATGTAGAAACCAAATTCATTCTCTTTCTCAAAATCTTCATCAATATGTATTTTCTCTTTAAAGCTTTGGTTTCCTTTTATTAATTCATCTAGCGTGACATTATACATTTCGCTAAGCAAAATTAAATTATCAATATCCGGACAGCTTTTATCATGTTCCCACTTATACACAGCTTGCCTTGTCACACCAATTTTCTTAGCAACATCTTCTTGTGAAAACCCTTTTGACTCTCGTAATCTTTTAAGTTGTTGTCCTAAGCTCATAACGTCCCCTCCTTTAACAAATTATTACATAAAAGGATCCAAAAAAGAAAGAAACCATTAGTAAAACCCACTGTAAACCACTCGTTTACACTATAAAAAAGAGAGAATAACTCTTTGAGCTATCCTCTCACTTCTATTAAAACAAATGAATGTTTTCTTTCTTACAAGCTTCACGTAAATCATCAGGCCATACAGAAGATTGAACTTCACCGATATGTGCTTTACGTAAGAAGTACATACACATTCTTGATTGGCCGATACCACCACCAATTGTTAATGGTAGTACGTCTTCTAAAATACCTTTATGGAAATCATACTCACGTTTGAAATCTTCACCAGTTTTCGTTAATTGCTCATCAAGTGCTTTACTATCAACACGAATTCCCATTGATGATAATTCGAACGAAGCTTGTAGTACTGGGTGCCAGAATAAAATGTCACCGTTTAATTTCCAATCATCATAATCGGACGCGCGTCCATCGTGCTTTTCACCTGAACGGAGTGCATCACCAATTCCAATAATAAAGACTGCACCGTGTTCTTTCGCAATTGCATGTTCACGATCTTTCGGTGTTAATTCTGGATATTTATCTTCCAGTTCTTGAGAAGTAATGAAAACAATTTCTTCTGGTAAATACTTTCCAAGGAACGGATACTTTTCAAATAAGTGATCCTCCAATTCTTTGAATATTCCATAAATTGTTTGTACTGTTTTTTGTAAGTAATCAATAGTACGCCATTCTTTTTGAACGATTTTTTCCCAATCCCATTGGTCAACATAAATGGAATGCGTTGCATCAAGTTCTTCATCACGACGAATCGCGTTCATGTTTGTATATAAACCTTCACCAGCTTCATATCCGTATTCATGTAATGCGAATCTTTTCCACTTCGCTAGTGAATGCACAATTTCTAATTCTTCTCCTGAATGTAACATATCAAACTCAATTGGACGTTCTACACCGTTTAAGTGATCGTTTAATCCTGATTTCTTCGTTACGAATAATGGTGCAGATACGCGGAATAGTTCAAGGCGCTTTGCCAATTGATCCTCGAAAAATGTTTTAACTTCCTTAATTGCGATTTGAGTCTCTCTTACTGTCATTAATGATTGATACATGGTGGTTTCCTCCTAAAATGTTTGGATGTTGTGAAAAGAAGCCAACAAAAAAAGCCCTTCTTTCCCAAAAAACTGGGACGAAAGACTTTGGTTCCGCGGTACCACCCAAATTAGCAACAGAGGTTGCTCACTTATACAGTACGGAGATTAAAAAATCTCGATACTGTTCTTCTTGTAACGGCGAAGTTCCCGGCTAAGTCTACTTTCCTATAAAGGATTTCGGTTAGCGACTCCAGGAGGTTCTTCATAATAGGCTTCGTATCAGGCTCACACCGCCCCTGACTCGCTTAAACTACATCCTACTACTACTCGTCCTTTCATAGTCGTTTTATTGTCACATCTCTGAAACATTTTATTAATGATTATTCTATACAAAAAATCGATAAAGTCAACAAAAAGTTTCAAAAAAATTTTCAATTCTTTATTTTATGCCTTTACCGATTGTTCTTAATATAACATTTTTATTTCCTTTGTCTCTTCAATCCAAAAAACATTTCACTAATTGAAACTAACATATATACAACAACTAGTGTGATTGTTCGAAATATAGAATCCGCAGTATTTCTTATTATTTTCATTTTCTTTATAATTCCTTTCAGTTTACTCGCAATTTCATGATATACTATAGCATTCAAGCAGTTTGTTTTTATTTAAAGCAAGCATAGTCATTTATCGATAGTATTTTTCTAAAACATTGGCTATTATCAAATCAGATTTTTTATATAACGGAGTGATCATATGAGTAAAACGAAAGCAAAACCGAAAAAAGGTGTAGGACAAGGTACAGGAAGTAAAGGATGGAACCGTTGGCAATCAAGTGCGAAAAAGAAAGCTGCAAAACCATACAAAAGTAAAGGTACAAAGAAATAAAATAAATAGTGGGAGACGAGCAACTCCCACTATTTAAAGTTTCACTTTATCTCTTTACTTTGTACAAAACAAAATATAATTATTACAACAAAAAAGCTATGCTTTCATCTCTATGAAAGCATAGCTTTTTCCATATTAAATCATAAGAATATCGCGGATTTCTTCCTCCGTAATAGAAGATAACTTCTCTTCTCCCGGTTCGATAATTTCAGCGATTAAATTTTTCTTACTCTCTTGTAACTCGTGCATTTTTTCTTCAATTGTTCCATGTGCTACTAACTTAATCACTTGCACTGTATTTTTTTGTCCCATTCGATACGCTCTATCCGCAGCTTGTTGTTCAACAGCTGGATTCCACCACAAGTCGTACAATATAACTGTATCTGCACCTGTTAAATTTAGTCCTGTGCCACCAGCTTTTAACGAAATAAGAAATAGATCCCCTTCTCCTTCGTTAAACCGATTGCATAGCTCTACACGTTCTTGCGCTGGTGTACTCCCGTCTAAATAAAAGTATGGAACTGCTTGACGATTTAATTCACGTCCGATTATCGAAAGCATCTTCGTAAATTGGGAAAAGATAAGAATTCTCTTCCCTGTACTTCTGCATTCCTCCAAAATTTCTAGCAGCTGATCAAATTTAGCTGAACTACCTTTATAGTCATCAACAAACAAAGCAGGATGACAACAAATTTGCCGTAGTCTCGTTAAACCAGCTAAAACCCGAATTTTATTTTTACGTAACGTATCTTTATCCAAATGTTTTAACGTTTCTTCTCTTAACTTTGCTAAATAAGCTGCGTAAAGCCTCTTTTGATCTGGTAAAAGTTCTGATGATTGCAAGTGCTCAATTTTTTCTGGGAGTTCGTGTAATACATCACCCTTCAACCTTCTTAACACGAAAGGTTTTACCCGCTTCGCAATATCTTCACGTCTTAAATCACCGAACTCTTTTCTTCCCGGTAATAATTCTGGGAAGACGACGTGGAAGATAGACCATAGCTCTTCTAATGAATTTTCTACAGGTGTTCCTGTTAATCCAAAACGGTACTCCGCCTGCACTGTTTTTACCGCTCTTGCAGTTTGCGTCGTATGATTTTTAAACGCTTGTGCTTCATCAAGAAATAGCGTATGAAATGGCTGCTCATATAACCTTATATCTCTTCTCAGTAGAGGATATGACGTAATGACAACATCAAATTTCGTTATATCTTTTAAAATTTTTCGGCGCTCTGCTTGATTTCCATCGGCAATAACTGCTCTAATATGTGGAGCGAATTTTTTCAACTCACTAAGCCAGTTGTAAACGAGGGACGACGGAGAAACAACTAATATAGGCAGTTTCTTCTCTCGAATTTCCGGCAAAACAGAGTCTATAAAAGCAATACTTTGCAACGTTTTCCCCAGTCCCATATCATCAGCTAAAATGCCGCCAAAACGATAATAGGCAAGTGTTTTCATCCACTGGAATCCGTATGTTTGATACTCTCTCATTATCGCATCTAAGCCACTTGGCACCGCAAACTTCAGCTTTTTAGGGTTTTGAATGTTCTCTACCAATTCTTGAACAGACTCATCTAAACTTAATACGTTTCCTTCTTGCAGTGAATTCATCCATTTCACACTACGAATAAGAGGGACATCTATTTCTTCGCCCTTTAAAAATCCTTTTCGAATACTAGATTCTTTTATAAACTGATTAATATCATTAAACTCTTTACTCTCAAGTGATAGTAGAGCACCACTTGCTAAACGATAATATTTTCGTTTCTCTTCAAGTGCCACTAATACCCCTTTAATTTCTGCCTCTGGAATACCTTTTATATCAAAGCGAAATGATAACCAATCAATTCTCTCTTTCCTTCTAACTCTTATAAGAGGAGCTGTGTCTCCCTTATGAATTCGTAATTTGATGGCTGACGTCGCATAAATATCAACTAAACCTTTTAACGTTGGAACAGCATGATATAAAAAGTTATACTCAGCTTCTTCATTATGCATAAAATAACCGCCTTCCGTTTTCGCAAAGGCACTTTCACTCATAATGTCTAAAATTTCTTTTTCCTTTTTCTCATCACGATTAAAAACAGATGGCTGCCCATCCTCTTCTAACGGATTAATCACGACGTTTCCATAATGAAATTCGAGACCTGCTAACAAACGATTTTTCACTCGATCTAAATACAATTTTGCTTTTAGCGAAGGCGTTTCCACACAATCTGATACTACCTCATCTATTCGCACAGTTCCTAGCTTCATTAACCCTGGTACAACTTTTGCTACAAAGTGCTCCATCTTATCTGCTGGAATATACAATTGGTTACTACTAGAACGATTCATCATTTTTTGTAATTCGATAAGTCGCTTACAATCCTCAGCATTCAACTGATACAGTTTCCCTCCAAATAGAGCATAACTATACGTATCCATTACTTCTACTTGTTGTAAGCCGTCAATATAAAGTGTAAACCCACCGTTACTCCCCTTATTAAACTCAAAATGCAAAGGAAGTAATCCTTTTGAAATATGTACACCATGAAAAGATTGTCCATCTTGATTAAGTCTCACACACTCAACTTTAGAAAGTAAAGAAAGCATATCCATCCACGAAGCTGGCGGTATTAAAATCATACTATCATCTTGTTTTGCCTGTACTTCCAGTGTATCCTCATACATTTTTTCGTTATGATACATTTTAATAAGTTGCTGAATAATCGCATCCGTTTCTTGCCTGAAGCTATGTACATCTGGTGTGTATGTAAATTCATTGGAACAATTAAAAGACTCTCTTTTCTCCACTTTAGAAAGAAATTCTCTAATATGATTTACAAAATACGTTTTGGCAAGCTTCAACTGAACCCCAAGAAGTGCCCCACCATTTTTCGTAACTACTGGTGTACAACTAAACTCAATATCAAGTATTTCACGTGTATCAAAACGGTGTTGTTTACTTTTTGGCCTCAGTGGTTGTTCTGCAAACAACTGAAACATCCCGCTTGTTAATTGTTCATTTCCGCTACTAATAGGCACCATTCCACCGGTTTGCTGATTATAATTCATTTGTATCAATACTGCCGCAACATGTTGACAGTATGTTTGAAAAGACGCTAACGAAGGACAACTACATTTCGCAACAACATCACCTTTTTTAGCTTTGTCTACTGTAACATGAAAATCTTCATTTCCTTTTACCGTTGCCTCGCAAATTTCTTTATTTTCATCATAATGATTTATTATTACTTTATTTGATTTATAATAAGCTTCACCTCTTTTATATGAGGTCTCTCCGCATACTTCTTTAATAATCGATTTATTTAATGTAAAACTCATTTTTTGACACTTCCTTACTGTAAAACCATTTTCTCTTACTTAACATTTTACATGCTTCACGAGAAAATATAAAATGTTGGTTTAACAAAAAAGATACTTATTTATAAACACCTCAGACTGTAAGCAAATAGAGTTTCAGTACTTGTTAAAACTGCCTATTATGCAGGCGATTCTGAAAGCTTCCAGCGTAGTATTTAAATATCTTCTACATTATTCATGTAAAAGTTTTACCGGCCATCGCATCAATAATTTAAAAGATATGATTTTATGAAGAAGAGTAATAAAAGTTTTTCACACACACCGTTGAGATGGATGTGCAAATTTTGATGCAGGGGTCTTACTGTCTATAAAAGGAAGATAAAGTACGTAATTTACATATTTTCATGCGTGCCCTTATATAAGACTGTTATTGCGGCTACTATAAGGATGATCCCCATACAAGCAGGTGCGGCATGCCCAAGTGAAACATAAATTTGCCCTCCAATGATCGGTCCAATCATTCTTGCTAAAGCTTGAATAGATTGACTACCTCCTTGAATCCTTCCTTGTTCACTAGAATCGACAGACTTCGAGAGCATCCCATTGAATGAAGGTCCAAAGATGGAATCACCAAAACCAAATATAAACATTCCAGCGATAAGAAACGGATAAAATGAGAACAAAGCTGATGCTGCAATAAGACTATAACCTATAATCTCCGAAACCATTCCGAGAATTGCTATCTGTTTATCAGTAAGTTTTGTCAAAAGTTTTGGCATTATGAAACTTTGTGAAATGATGTCTTGGAATCCCATAATTGAAAACATAAGTCCGATTAACGCAGGCTTCCAACTAAAAGTATCCATTGTAAATTGTGAAAAAATTGCCTGTAAAGATCCATTTGGTATCCAAAGTAAAAATGCTGAGACAAGTAGCCATTTTAAATTTTTCATGGAAAGTATATTTGCAAACTGTGTAAATGGATTTAATCTTACAAAGGTAATCTCTTTCAATCTATTATTTTTGTCAAGGCTCTCAGGCATATATAAGATTCCATAAGCAACATTTAATAAAGTTATTATTGCTCCAAAATACATAGGTACAGAATAACCAAACTTGGCAAGATATCCACCTATAGTTGGTCCAATGACAGTGCCTACTCCTACAACCGCACTTACCCATCCGAAGTATTTCGTTCTTTGTTCTGGAGGAATAATATCTGCAAAATATGCGAAGATAGTGCTTATGCTCCCTCCTGTTATACCTTCTATTATGCGCCCAGCAAATAGTATCCATAGAGCTCCTCCTATGCCAAAAACTAAGTACCCGATTGCGGAACCGAAAAGGCATACTAAAAGTAATGGACGACGACCATATTTATCACTCAAAGCTCCAAGTGCGGGAGCCGCAAAAAATACGCAGACTGCATAAACAGAAGTTAATAGCGTAACGACGACCGCTTGTTCTGCCGAATTACTTGTATATGGCTGCACTAAAAATGGAACGACAGGTATTATAATGCTGAATCCTATTCCGCAAAGAAACACAGAGATGAGACCGAATAGTAAGGCGTGTTTATCTATGACTCGTTCCGTATTATGTTCATTATGTGATCTGAATTTGGACATTTTCATTCTCTCCCCAACAGTTATTTTTGTTTCCTTATCAACAAAACAATAACTCCATTTTGTTTCCCTGTCAACAAAATTACAACAATAAAAAAGGCGGTCCATCCTTGGACTGCCTGCCGTTTCATTTTTATTTTTTGAATAGATTACGACTTAATATGTACACCTTGTTTCTTTATTTCTGTATCCAAATGTCTACTATACTTTTCCACGAAGCTAAGTATACTATCAAATTCTTCCTCGGTTACTTGATCAAACACAACTTTATCCCGTTCTTCAAACTCTTTGTGCAGATCCTCATGTATTTTATAAATTACTTTCCCTTGTTCAGTAAGCCTAAAATAGATTTCTTTCTTATTATCCGACTTCTGATAACTTTCGATAAGGCCTTTTTTTATAAGTTTTTTAGTTATTCTACTTATGGCACCGCGAGTCATATAAAAGGACTCCGCAAGTTTTGTCACGTTAGAATCTACATTTTTTTCAATGTATTCGATACAATGTACTTCAGAAGAATTATACCCCTTAAGACTGTCTTCCATCTTATCCTTATTAAGCCAAACAATCTTATTATATAAGTCCCTGAAACCCACTATGACCTTTTCTTCTTTATTCATGTCCTGTCCTCCTCCCCGTTGGTGCATTAACAATATTATATTTATTTTTTGTTTCTATTCCAACTCTAATTAAAAAAGAGAGTCAAAAGCATGTTAAGCACCAAGAAACTCAATGTCACTTGAACAAGA
Organism: Bacillus sp. FSL P2-0099; assembly: GCF_038007445.1. Lineage (NCBI taxonomy): Bacteria > Bacillati > Bacillota > Bacilli > Caryophanales > Bacillaceae > Bacillus > Bacillus sp. FSL P2-0099. The sequence goes on along the minus strand of NZ_JBBOXE010000001.1, from coordinate 1,729,803 downwards.
CTTTGTCTACAATCTGAAACACTTATCTCTTTTCATTCTATCTCCATCAACCGTTTTGCCTCAAAATACAACACTTGAATAAACTTCTTCGTATTAATACGTATATGACCAGAAGCCGCTACTTCATCTTTTGTCATTTCTGTCATCCGTTTTCTAACTATAGTGAAATCAAAAAATTTCGGAGCATAGCTTTCAAATTTAGGATTTGAAAAGTCTGTTAATCCAAGGGAAGCTAAGTGATTTAACGATTGATAAATCGCTCTACGTACCCTTTGTTCAGATGCTTTTCTCTCCTTATCTATATCTGCATCTGAAGCTATATTCTCTAATTTTCTTATAGTTATATGGTGAAAGATATCTTTTAGCGCAGGAAATCCAAATTCAAACGTTTGCTCTTTTTCTTGTCCATATAAATATTCCAACATACTAAGTAAATCTTTACTTCCATTCTCTCCCGCAATACCGAGTTCTGATAATAAATAGCGCCCTGAATCTGCTATTCTTTTTCCTTCCTGCATTGGCTCATTTCGAACTTGCGGCTGTTCCCACTTAAAAACGTTATTCAATGATTTTTGAATATCATGTATAGAGCGCTCTAAACGAATACGTTCCATTACTTTACGTACAACAGACATAACCTCAATTTTATTTAATGGTTTTGTAATATAATATTCAACACCAAGTGTATACGCCTCACCTATAAGTTGCTTCGATTCAACTTGAGAAATCATAATGATTTTTCCAGTAAAAGCAGACGCAATATGACGAACTGTTTCAATTCCGTCTCGCATTGGCATTAATAAATCAATAAATAAAATATCTACTTTTTTAAAATTTAGTTGATCTGCTTCAATAAAAGCTCCATCTTCCGACTCTCCAATTACTTCCCCAAGATCGCCATCTTCAATAATTTGTGAAAGCATGGAGCGGAAAACTTCATCATCATCTACGATATAATAAAACAACTTTATTCTCCTTCCCGCTTTAAACTGCACTCCGGTAAACAAACGACAAACTTACACCCTCCGCCAGTTTCTCGGTCTTCTAATCTCACTTCTCCACCTAGCTCTGTTACCATTTCGTTTATGTAAGAAAGTCCAATACCTGTTGAAGGTGTTCCCGTTTGATCATACTTTGAAGTAAATCCTGGCTTAAATACTAATTTCTTATACTTCTGTGCAATACCAGGACCATCGTCAATTACTTCAAAGAATACATGTTTATCTCGTTTATATAGCTTAATAATAATGAGACCTCTACCCTCAATTGCTTCAACTGCATTTGCAACTAAGTTATTAAAAATCGATAAGACCGTGTACACATGATATTCTGCATGCTCACCTTCTATATGTTCCGAAAAACGTATATCTTTTTCTAACATTTCAGCGTACTTCTCATTAATTCTTACAATCATTTCCGCTAATTCATGTCCTTCTACATACTCAGCCACATTTTTATCTAATAACAGTTTAGATAGTCCTGCAAAAATTCTTTGATTATCCTTTTTGATTTCGTGCACTTCCCCTGCTATTTTTAATGCTGTTTTGCTATTTAAATCATCGTTCACTTGTAAGTTTCGATATAGTTGATATGCTTCTTGTGTAATTAACTCAGCATTTTGTAACGTTTTTTTCAAATGGACAGATTCCACATATAAATTAGAGAGGTACATTAACATATTTTCATTTTCTTTTCGAACTTGTGATTCTTTTAACTTCGTTTCATATAAGTTCATCATATTTAAAAAACCAAGTGCAAAGAAACTACGGAAAATAGCAATAATAATTAGTTTATTCACTTCAGAAACTGTTATCGTTGTCCCCAGCACTAACATATGATAAAACGCAAGTTCAGACATACTTGCGATAATTTCAATTGTAATTCCAAGACACCCTATCACAATTGGCTTCTGATGAAACTTATTCACCCTACAAAGCGAAAAAAGACTTCCATATATAAAATAATAAAAGAAAACGGGATAGCGCAAATAAAATGATTCTGTCATATGAAATGACCCTTGCAATACCCAGTCAAGACATACACGAAATAAGACTACAGATATACCTACAAGAATACCTGCAGCTGCTGCTGGCACTCTTCTTAAAAATAGTAATAAAAAGAAGAAAAGTGGTGTCCCGAAACTAACACGAAACATATCATTAAAAGGATGAAAATTCAGCTCTCCAGCAATCGGAACAACAACCATTAATATAATTAAAAGATACATATCTTTCTTCCATAATTGATTCCAATTCAAAGGTGCCACTTCCTATGCTTTTTTTCAATTGTAAAAGTGAAAGCCCGCTTATAATTATAAACGGGCTTTATTTCTATATTCTAACCTTTTCTACCGCTTTTATTTGGCGATACTCCGGTTCCCATATTGCTTCTTTTACTGCAATCTTAATATCGTCATCACTTAAGTTCTCTCTAGCAACACCTTCTGCAACTGCAACTTTCGCTACTTCAATCGCAACCAGTTCAGAGATATTACGTAACTCTTCAACTTCTGGCAAAATAGGCGCTCCTGGCTGACTTGTATCTACCATACTTGCAACTGCTTCTGCTGCTGCTGCGAACATTCCATCCGTCATGACGCTTGCACGAACAACAATTGTACCAAGACCTAGTCCTGGGAAAATAAGTGCGTTATTTGACTGTCCAATCACATACGTTACACCGTTATATGTAACCGGTTCAAACGGACTTCCTGTTGCAACTAATGCTTTTCCTTCTGTCCACTCGATTAAATCTGCTGGTTTCGCTTCAGCAAGTGGCGTTGGATTCGACATTGGTAAAATGATTGGTCTTTCTACATGAGAAGCCATTTCTTTAATAATTTCCTCTTTAAATGCGCCCGCAACAGTAGATGTACCAATTAAAATTGTCGGTTTTACATGTTTCACAACTTCAGCAAGTCCGATAGCATCATTTTGTTTCCAATCACTTACTTCATCTTCTTTTCTTGCATATGGAATTTGGAAATCAAGAAGATCTTCCATATTATCTGTAACCAACCCATTACGGTCAATACACCAGAAACGATTATGTGATTCTTCGTCTGATAAGCCGACACGAACCATTGCATCTCTTACTTGATCTGCGATACCGATTCCAGCCGTACCAGCACCAAACACAACTACACGGTGTTCACTTAACGGTACACCAGAAGCTTTTACTGCCGATAATACAGCAGCAAGTGAAACTGCCCCTGTACCTTGAATATCATCATTAAACGTACAAACGTCATGACGATATTTATCTAAAATTTTTCGTGCATTACGAGAACTGAAGTCTTCCCAATGTAGAAGTGCTTTCGGGAATTGTTTATTTACCGCTTGAACAAACGTATCAATAAATTCATCGTAAGCTTCACCTGTTATACGAGGGTGACGATTTCCAATATAAAATGGATTGTTTAATAATTCCTCACGATTTGTACCTACATCTAAAATTACCGGTAATACACGGCTAGGATCGATTCCAACTGCGGCCGTATATACAGCCAATTTCCCGATTGCGATGTTAATTCCACCAACACCCCAATCACCAATTCCTAATATACCTTCTCCATCCGTTACAACGACTAAATCAATGTTTTCAGCTGTTGCACCGATATTTGCAAATGCATCTTCAATACCTGATGGATCGTTAATTGATAAATAAATGCCACGTGGTTTACGATATTCATGACTATATCTTTGAATTGCTACACCTACAGTTGGTGTATATACAATCGGTAACATTTCACGTAAATGCTCTGTTAAAATACGATAAAATAACACTTCATTTCGATCATGTAACGCTGTTAAGTATACATTCTTTAATAAATCATCCGGCTGAGAACTAAATTGTTCATACGCTCGGCGTGCTTGTTCTTCTAACGTTAAAACCGCTGGCGGTAATAACCCTTTTAAACCTAACTCTTCTCTTTCCTCTTGTGTGAAAGCTACCCCTTTATTTAAAAGTGGTGTTGATAATACTTCTGCTCCTCTTAATGTTGTTTCTAATGCACCATTAGAAGCCACTGTAAACTTACTCATAACATCCCTACCTCTATTCATATATAGCATTTCTATATTGTAAACAAAAAAGAGGGGATTGTCCCCCTCTTCTTTTAATTTTTCTTTAAAAGAGTTGCTCCTGCAATCCCTGGGTGTGTCATTTCGAATGGATCTAGAATTAACTCTAATTCTTCTTGTGACAATACACCATTTTTCACACATAGTTCTCGAACGGATTGCCCTGTCGCAATTGCTTCTTTCGCAACGCGAGCTGCTGCTTCATAGCCGATATGAGGGTTCACGGCTGTAATAATTCCTACACTCTTCTCAACGTACTCTTTTAAGCGATCTTCATTCGCTTCAATTCCTTTTAAGCAATTATCTGTAAAGGCACGGAAACCGTTATTCATAATGCTAATAGATTGAAGTAAGTTGAAAACAAGTACTGGTTCCATAACATTTAATTCTAATTGTCCTGCTTCTGAAGCAAGGCAAATTGTATGGTCGTTACCAATTACTTGGAACGCAATTTGATTAATTACTTCTGGCATAACAGGGTTTACTTTCCCTGGCATAATAGATGAACCTGGTTGACGAGCTGGTAGCATAATTTCCGCTAATCCAACGCGTGGACCTGATGCCATTAGACGAAGGTCGTTCGCAATTTTAGACATGTTCATCATACATACTTTAAGTGCTGCAGATACTTCAGTGTACGCATCCGTATTTTGAGTTGCATCTACTAAATCTTCTGCACCAACAAGTGGTAGTTCACTAATTGTAGCTAAATGTTTTACAACTGCTTCAATATATTCTGGATCTGCATTTAAGCCTGTACCAACTGCAGTTGCTCCCATATTTACTTCATATAAATGTTGACGTGATTGCTTGATACGTTTCATGTCACGTTCAAGTACGCGGGAGTATGCTTTAAATTCTTGTCCAAGACGAATTGGCACAGCATCTTGTAAATGTGTACGACCCATTTTAATAACATGATCGAACTGTTCTGCTTTTAATTCAAATACATCATGCATATAACCCATTGTTTGTAATAAGCCTTCTAATGCATTTAATGTTGCAATATGAATCGCTGTTGGGAATGCATCGTTTGTTGATTGTGCCATATTTACATGACTGTTTGGACTAATATAATCATAGTCTCCCTTTTCCATTCCTAATAATTCAAGGGCACGATTGGCAATGACTTCATTTGCGTTCATATTCATTGAAGTTCCTGCACCACCTTGAATTGGATCAACGATGAAATGATCATGCCATTTCCCCTCAAGGATTTCTTGTGATGCTTCTGCGATAGCACCACCCTTTTTCAATTCCAATCTTCCTACATCTGCATTAGCAAGTGCTGCCGCTTTTTTTACAATTGCTAACGCTTTAATTAAACCTTCATGGACTTTGTATCCTGTAATCGGGAAATTCTCCACTGCACGCATTGTTTGTACACCGTAGTACGCGTAATTTGGTACTTCTTTTTCACCTAAAAAATCTTTTTCAATTCGTACTCCATTTTTAACTTCAGTTAATGTTGCCATGATTACTCACTCCTTAACAATCTCTTACGCTGCTTTTGTTTGTTTGACCGTTTCTACATATTGTTTTGCTTTCTCATCATCGAATTCGCCTTCCCACTTCGACATAACAATGGCAGCTAATGCATTTCCTAATACATTGACAGCTGAGCGAATCATATCTAAAATGCGGTCAATTCCCGCAATTAATGCGATGCCTTCTAGCGGTAAGCCCATTGATCCTAACGTCGCTAATACAACAACGAATGATGCACCCGGAACTCCCGCCATACCTTTGGATGTTAACATGAGAACGAATAATAGCGTTATTTGCTCCGTCAGTGACATGTGTACACCGTACATTTGTGCAACAAACAATGCCGCTAACGCTTGATAAATAGCCGATCCAGTCAAGTTAAATGTATAACCTGTCGGAATTACGAAAGAGGCAACTGCCTTTGGACAACCGAACTCTTCCATTTTTCTCATTATATTAGGTAAAACAGCTTCTGAACTTGCTGTCGTAAATGAAAGAATAAGTTCTTCTTTTAAAATTTTCATTAATGTAAAAATATTTACTCCAACCATTCGCGCATTAATACCTAATACAATCACAACGAATAGTATAACAGTTACGTATACAGCTAGCACTAGTTTTCCTAAAGGAAGTAGTGTTGCTACACCAAATTTTGCAACCGTAACAGCAATTAATGCGAATACACCAAATGGTGCGAATTTCATCACTTGATTTGTAACCCAGAACATCGCTTCGAGCACACCTTCAAAAAAGTTAAAAACAGGCTTTCCTTTTTCTCCAATTGCTGCAACTCCTAAACCGAATAGTACTGAGAAGAATATAATCGGTAATAAGTCACCTTGTGTAATAGACTCAAATATATTTTTCGGTACAATATGAACAATCGTTTCTGCAAAGCCTTTCTTCTCTGTTGCATCTGCTGTTTGTTTATAAGAAGAAATATCACTTTGCTGTAAATTACTCATATCAACGCCAGTACCTGGTTGGAATATATTTGCTGCAAGTAATCCCATTAAAATAGCAATCGTCGTAATAATTTCGAAATAAAGAATTGTCTTACCGCCCAGTTTCCCAAGCTTTTTCATATCGCCTACACCAGCTACCGCAACAATTAATGCTGAAATAACAATTGGTACTACAATCATCTTAATTAAGTGAATAAATATATCCCCAATTGGTGTGATATAAGAAATCGCCGTTTTATTGCCATAAAAGACTGCCCCTACTACAATCCCTAAAACAAGCGCGACAAAAATTTGTGTTGCCAATCCGAATTTTTTCATTTATGTTCATCCCCTTCATGCGAACGCTTTCAATTTGAATTTATAAAAGCTACTCACACATCATATAAGCGAACCTACAAAATCATACAAAAACCTACAAGTTCGTCACAAAAAATTCAAATTTATTTCTTATAATATTCATTGACACTTTTTTATAAAAAAGAAATAAAATAACCTTGATAAAACATCAGATTATTTCGTATAATCTAAAAGATATACGTATTCTAAATAAATGGGGATGAAAAGGAGTGGATGTTATGAAAAATCACGTGAAGAAGTTCATCATATCTATTTCTTTTCTATTTCATTTTCTTACGAAGGAACAAAGGCATTCGCCTTTGTTCCTTTTTTATTGCAATCTATATAGGGGGAATTGTTATGAAACCATATAAACGCGTCCTAATTAAACTAAGTGGTGGCGCACTTGCTGATCAATCTGGAAATAGCTTTAACTCCAAACGATTAGAACATATCGCAAACGAAATAATATCCATTATTGACCTAGATATCGAAGTATCCATTGTCATCGGCGGCGGTAACATTTTCAGAGGTCATCTAGCTGAAGAATGGGGAATTGATCGTGTAGAAGCTGATAATATCGGTACGCTAGGTACGATTATTAACAGCTTAATGCTTCGCGGCGTTTTAACAAGTAAAACAGATAGAGAAGTACGCGTTATGACTTCCATCCCTTTTAATGCAGTAGCTGAACCATATATTCGCCTACGTGCAGTACATCATTTAGATAACGGTTATGTTGTCATATTCGGTGGTGGTAACGGGCAACCATTCGTTACAACAGATTACCCAAGTGTACAAAGAGCCATTGAAATGAATAGCGACGCCATTTTAGTCGCAAAACAAGGAGTAGACGGTGTCTTTACAAGTGATCCGAAACATAACAAATCAGCGAAAATGTACAGTAAACTGAACTATAACGATATTGTTAGGCAAAACATACAAGTAATGGATCAAGCAGCTTTATTGCTTGCTCGAGATTATAATTTACCGGCACACGTCTTTAACTTTGATGAGCCTGGTGTTATGAAAAGAATTTGTTTAGGTGAACATGTTGGGACGTTGATTAATGATGATGTTTCGATGCTTGTGCATGAAAAATAGTTATCCCCATCAAAAAAGGGTGTCCTTTATAGACACCCTTTCTTCCTTAATTATTATAAATAAAAATCAACTAATCCCGCCAACTTCTCCTTACAACGCTCCCAAAAAGATAAGTTATCAAAAAACTCTTTCGTCATTTCTTTCGAATCATGAAAATCTTGTGTTAACGCCGCATTCACTTCTGATACGATAGATCCACCATGAATATACAAATTCATCTCATCATTTATATAGAAGCTACGCGCAGTAAAGTTTGTTGTACCAATAACGGTTAATTCCTTATCAATCAGCATTAACTTTCCATGAAACATACCTTTTTTATAACCATATACCGTAATCCCGTTATTAACAGCTTGACGAATATAAGGATACGCTGCCTCTTTAATAAGAGGAATATCTGGTTTATATGACCATAGTATTTTTACTGTAACACCACGTTTTTGCGCTCCAATTAAAGCATTCATTAATTCTTTATTTTTCGCTATAAAATAAGGTGTTGTAATTACAATTGAATGTTTCGCTTGTTTTATTAACTTTATATATTTTTCAGCGACGTGATGTCCATTGTAGCTAACCATCGTATGTAATGTATTCCCTTTACTCGCTTTATTCGTACTTCTTTTTATATGTTCTTTCGTATCTCGTTTCCAATCTAAAGCGAATTGCTCTTCTAAATCTTTTGCTCCTTCTCCTCTAAGCCGCACATGATAGTCACGCCAATATCCAAATCGCTTATCTTTCCCTAAGTACTCATCCCCCATATTAAAGCCACCCGTATAGCCAATCTCCCCATCAATCGTCGTAATACGGCGATGGTTCCGATGATGTAGAGAATAAAATCCAAATGGCAATTCAGGTTTTCTACTATATGTAAAATGAACACCACTTTCCCGCAATTCATTTTTCATCTTTCTTTCAAATGATAAATCATTAATTAAATCAACCGATAAATATACGTTTACTCCTTCTTTCGCCTTCTCCTTTAATAAGTTTAAAAAAGTATGGCTACTTTTATCATCCGATAAAATATAAAAATAAGTGTAAATAGATTGCTTCGCTTCACTTATATCAGTAAATAACTGTTTATAAAACGACTTCCCTTCTACATATAATTGAAAGTCACTATAATGAGGCGCATACTCTGTCGGCATATTTTTCCCGGCTTCCAGTTTCCTTCCGAGCGTAACGTCAATATGCATCCAAATTAAAATAACAACGAAAATAGCAATAATAATAGAAGTAACTCGCAATATCTTTTTAATCATTTGGATTTCCTTCCGATCATATTACTTACTATTTCGTAGTGTTTCATTAAATTACTTTTTCATACGAAATGTATTCCTTACTTTTAATTACGAACAAAAAAGGCGTGGCATTACGTCACACCTTTTTTCATTAAACAAAATTCCTCGCATCATTATTTCTTCCAAACTTATAAATAGCAATTAAGAAGAATGCTATCGCGAAAGCGAATAAAATTAAAATATTTAAATACAACTCAGAAAATGGAATGCCTTGCTGTAGTTTTGAAATCGTATCTAGTAACCAACGCTGCGGAAGGAAATCAGCTACTTTTTGTACTGCTTTCGGCATAATGTCGTACGGGAAATAACATCCAGCAAGTAAACATGTTGGTACTATTACTATATTTTGCATTGCATTTGAAGCAGTTGAACTTTTCGAAAAAGACACAATGACTAATGATAAACCAATTGCAATTAAAGCGAATATCATAAGCACACCAATCATAACTATGAAAGGCATATTTATAGTTGTGTGAAAAACATTCGTCATAAAGAATACTGCAATTACAATTTGTACTGTTAATATCATCATATTTACTGCGACATTAGATAATATAAATTTCTTTCCGTCAATCGGCGTTGATAATAATCTAAAATACGTTCTGTTCTCTTTTTCTTTTAAAATAAATCCTGATAAGTTCACTGCTGAAAATAACATAAACATAATAAGATAACCCATCGTTTGATTTGTCATATCTTTATTTTTTGAAGTATCTTCAAGTGTCTCAGACTTTACTTTAAATGAACTTTTTTGATAACCCGCGTACATACTATTAAACGTACTTTGATCGGCCCCTGCCACTTTACTAATCGCAGCGATGTTATCAACATAGTTATATAAATACGATTTTATAAATCCTGTTACTTGATCGCCTTTAATCGATGAAATCTCAATATGACTCGGTTTCCCTTCTCGAACACTTTCAGAAAAACCAGACTGTAATGTAATAACACCATCAAGTTTTTTTGAAGTGAGTTTATCTTCCACTTCAGATTCCTTAATTTTACTAACATTTACATGATTGAGTCCTTCTAAAAATTTCACTGTATCATTTGCGATAGGTTGATTTTCTTTATTTATAACCCCAATATTTAACGTTCCTTGCCCTACATTCCCATATATCGAAAAGGAAATGAGCGTTCCTATTATCGGCAAGCTAATAATAATGAGTAACCCCTTTTTATTTTTCAGAAGCACAGATAACGTTTTTTGTATGAGCCATAAAATATCTTTCATACTATAGCCCCTCCCGTCTACGTAATGCAATAATCGCAATTAATAAGAAGATTGCTGAAATCCCAAGATTTAAAGATATTACCGGCAGTGCCGCTCCTACATCATTTGCATAAATAATTTTCATAATAGCTGTGTTTGCCCACGTTAATGGTGATAAATTCGTAACGAAATTTTCTTCCACTACGAAATACGCACCACCAAAAATAGACGCTAATTGCACAACAACCATAATAATCGCTCTAGATGCCTCACCTGTTTTTGTAATATATCCGATTCCTAAACCGAAGCTAATTGCTAAAAAGACTTCTGTTAGTAAAATAATAAATATGATTCCAATATGGTCGCCCCAATTCGCTTGAAAAACAAATTTACTAAATAAAACGACAAGTAATAGACAAAGTGCATTCGCTACAAGACTACCGAGCACTTTCCCAATGAAAATTTCAGCCTTACTTATAGGTGCTGCAATTAAACGATCTCCTGTTTTACGTATTCGTTCTCCTCGAATTAAAAAACTCGCCCCCATTGCAGCGTACAGTGCAATCATCGTCGTCATTACAACCGCATAGTAATCCATAGAACCTGGTTTTTTAGCAGCTTGTAAAGATGTTTCTTTAATATAATCATTATGATTTCCGTTTGAAATAACTGCGCTAACCTTACTCGGATCTACTTTTGCAACTTCGGCCACTACGTTGTACTTATCAACAAATGTTGTAAGCATGCCTTCCACAATACTTCCCTCAATACTACTTTTGTCACTTCCATAAAATTTTGCACCATCTTTATTTAACTCTACATAAGCAGCATATTTATTTTGCTTCACTTCTTCTTTCCCATCTATACCTTCGGAAGCTTTTTTAAAATGAATACCTGATTTATCGACTTCTTTCGTAAATGCTTCAAATGATTGAGAAAACGTGCTACTTGCTTCATCTTTATATAGCACTTGTATATCCTTAAACGATTGACTATCGCTATTAAATGCATTCGTTAACGCTGTTCCTAACACAAGCATAAGTACAATCGGAAATGCTAACATAAAAACTAAAGTTCTTACGTCCCTGAAATCTCTTTTAATGTGCATCACTGCAATGTTAAAGATGTTCAATTGATGAACCTCCCTTTACCTTTTCTTCATTTACCTTTATTTATCTCGTAAGTTTCTTCCAGTTAACGTAAGAAATACTGTTTCTAAGTTTGGAGCCTGCTCCTCTAACGAACGAATTTCAATGTCATGATTAATGAAATGCTGAATAATTTTATTTAAATTATTTAATCCTGCATCCGAGTTTACCTTGATTACGTTCTCTTCAATTTGAACAGCTTTCACACCATTTATCTCTTTTAAATTTTCTACATCTAAATTTTCTACTGACTTTACTTCAATCCAAATATCTTTCGTATCTGTAATAATTGCTTTTAACTGTTCTTTCGTTCCTTCTGCAATTACTTTACCGTGATCGACAATTGCTATTTTCGTACAAATCTCTTCTACTTCTTCCATGTAGTGACTCGTATAAATAATCGTACTTCCCATTTCATTTAATTTTCGGACAGACTGAAGAATGTAGTTCCTTGACTGCGGATCAATTCCAACTGTCGGTTCATCCATAATAATTAACTTCGGTCTATGAGCGATTGCACAAGCGATATTCAGTCTTCGTTTCATCCCGCCAGAAAAGTTTTTCGGATAACTTTTATGTTTATCACTAAGGCCTACAAATTGAAGTGCTTCCTCTACTCTCGCTTTTAGCTCGGCTCCTCGTAATCCATACAATCCAGCAAAGAATTTCACATTTTCATAGGCAGTTAACTCTTCATAAATCGCAATATCTTGCGGAACGATACCGATATTCATTTTCGCAAATCGATTATGTTTCTTTATATTTTTTCCTAGTATGCTAATTTCACCTTCATTACTTCTTAACAAACCAGCAATCATATTAATCGTTGTACTCTTACCAGCACCATTTGATCCTAAAAAGCCAAATATCTCTCCTTCTTTAATAGATAAAGACATATTATCTACTGCGATGAAGTCACCAAATTTTTTCGTTAAATTTTTAATTTCCAATGTATTCATCATTTCACCCCTATTTCGGTTTCTCTGCTTTTATTATAAACAAAAAGAATGAACCTGCTCAGTGCAGAAGTTCACTCTTTTCACATGAGATTATTCACTTTTTTCATATGAGATGATTCATCCTCGTCTCATCCTCTTATATCGGCAATAACATTGTTACTGAAAAACCACTTGTTCCATCTACAATAATTTTTCCGTTTACAGATGCTGTTCGCTCCTCCATCCCCATAATACCGAGGCCTTTCTTAACAAGAGCTGCACCTTTACCATTATCCTTCACTTGTACTTTAACCATCTTGTTAAGCACATGAATATCTATAGAAATAACTGTCGCATCAGCGTACTTCATCGCATTTGTTAACGCCTCTGTAACGTTTTCACCGATAATCTTCCACTGAATCGGTGAAATCATATCTAAGTTACCTTTATAAACGAAAGGAATATTCACATCATGCTTACCGGCAAATTCCTCTATGAATAATTTCATACGATGAATGCCAATTTGCTCGGTTGGTGGCTTCATATTTTTTAATGTAATCCGAATGCTTTCAATTCCATCTTTTGAAATATGAATGGCATTTTGTAATAACTCCGCAGATTTTTCTTTATCTATTTCCATTAATCTCTTCGCTGCTTCCATTTGAATTAGTGCACCTGTCATTGAGTGACCGATTTTATCATGAATTTCTTGAGATAGTCGATTTCTTTCCTCTAATTTAAATGTGTATTCAGATTGCCTTATGTAATCTTTATTTTCATTTAAGCTTTTCGTAAGTCTTTGTATGTCTTTTCTCATTTTATCATTTTGCATTTCTAGTTTTAATAATCGTGCTATATAGCGGTGAGCTATCGTTAAGGAAAAAAAACAAAATGCACTAATAAGTCCATACGTCATTTGAATACCTTCACCTATAAAAATAATAGGAAGAATCATAATGAAAAAGATTAACCATTTCTTTTTTATGTAATAATTTGCAATTTCATATAAGTTCAAAGGTAAAAACAAAATAAAAAACGGATGAACCTTCCATGTAAATAACATAACTACGCCAATTGACACACAAGTTAATATGTTTTTGTACGTATCTTTTTTAAATATAGAGATCAACACATTGACAGAAAGATATAAAAGCAAAGTAAGTATAATCCATGGTAAGTTCGTAACATTTAAATGAATGTAGCTAAACACTATATATAAAAAGACAATAAGTTTACTTACAGTTAACCAAAATTCCATAACATTAATCTACTTTCCCTGTTAAGTAATAAATCGCAATTTGCGTGCGATGTTCTAGTCCAGTTTTCCCTAAAACTGATGTAATATAATTTGCAATCGTTCCTTCAGATATGAAAAGTTGCTTCGAAATTTCTTTATTTGAGAAACCTTTCGCAATTAATGCGATAATACTAAGCTCTCTTTCTGTGAAAAGGCTCTTATCAATTTTAGATTCTTCCTCTTTACTTTCCATTAAATTAGACTTAATTTTATCAAGCACTACATCTTGCATAACAGTTTGACCGTTATAAACTCCTTTTATCGCATCACGAATACGCTCCGGATCATTATTTTTTAATAAATAACCTTTCGCTCCGTTTTTTACTGCGTCCAAAATATATTCATCATCATCAAATGTCGTTAAAATGAGAGGCTTCGTTTTTGTCTCTTCACAAATTAACTTCGTCGCCTCTACCCCGTTCATGTTTGGCATACGAACATCTAAAAGCGCAATATCAACTTCATACTTTTTACAATACGCTACAGCTTCTTTCCCATCATTTACAGTATCTAATACTTCAAACTCTTCATATGTATTTAAAATAATTTTCATACCTTCTCTAATAAAAGAATTATCATCGGCTATTAATATTTTAATTTTCATGTTTGTTAGTATGGACCTTATCCTACTAACATTCACATCCTTTCTCCATGTAGCATTTCCTCTTTGCTCATTATATACTTCTCTTTACCATTTTTTCACACCTTTTTCATATAGCCCTCCTGCTAAAAATATATTATTCTTTTTTTATAACATGTGTAGGGTGACTTATCATTTCTTACGTCTATATAATAGAATGCGTCAAAAAGGAGGGAGAGACCGATTGAGGAAAAACAATTAGTTGCAAAAGCACAGCAAGGAAGCGAACATGCTTTTCGTATCCTTGTACAAACATATCGTCATTATATTTTTCAAGTTATCTTTTCCATTTTAAGACATGAAGAAGATGCTAAAGATGTTACACAAGAAGTATTCGTAAAAATTCACGCCTCTCTCCCAAATTATCAATTTCGCGGATTAAAAACGTGGATGGCACGTATTGCCACCAATCACGCTATTGATTATAAGAGAAAAAAAGCTAGAGAAAACGAAGAACTCTCCTTATGTAAAGAAACTGCGGAAAATATAAAATCCTCTCATAATATCGAGGCATTATTATTGACGAAAGAGCAAAAATTACTCATTGCTCAAAAACTGCGAGAACTTCCCGACAATTACCGTGACGTCGTTCTCGCACATTACTTAGAAGAAAAAAGTTATCAAGAAATTGCTTTGCAAGAAAATATTGAAGTGAAAACAGTCGAAATGAAACTGTATCGGGCAAGAAAATGGATTAAAAAACATTGGAAGGAGGAAGAGTTTCTATGATGCATTATTCAAAAGAAGATTGGCGCAATTATACATTAGATGTTATATCAAACAATGAACGTGAATCTATGGAAGAACATCTTTATGAATGTGATCATTGTTTAGCACTTTATATGGAAAGTATTGATGAACAACATGAAAACCTTCCAATGATAAATGATGATTCATTTACGAACGAAGTTATGACGCAAATTAATTTTGAAACACTACAATCTAATGAAAATATAAAAACAAACTCACTAAAGCGAACAATTATTCACTACATAATTGCGACTGCGGCTACAATTATTTTTATGGTAAGTGGTTTATTCCAGTATATTTTCACAGCGACATCAAATTTCGAGAAATCTTCAAAACATAACGAGTCTTCTATCTCACAACAAATTGTAAACAAATCGGTAGACACATCAAAAAAGGACGGAGGTTCAAAGCATGAATAAAAATCCCTTTTTAGCACTTGTGTTAGGGCTAATTCCTGGGCTTGGACATTTATATTTAAAGAAATTCGGACGATTTATTTTATATAGCGGAGGGGCTTTATTTCTATTTATCTTTGCAGCATTTTGTACAATAGCATTAGGAGCGCGTGATATTGCTTTTCTTTCTCTATTTTTACTAGTCGTGTTATGGGCGATCAATTTATTAGATTTAGTTATCACTATTATTAATCAATCGAAAAAACAAGCAGCCGGAGAATTTACAGAGTCCTCTAAAGAAAGCGAACGATTTTATATCATTCTTCTATCAATCATTCCTGGGCTTGGTCATTTTCAATTAGGACTTATGCAACGCGGACTTACATTTTTAGTCGCTTGCACAGGAATCGGAAGTATGATTATATTCGTTGCACTCTTAACATCTCAAGGAAGTTTCCTTATCTTTCTTATTACATTACCTGTTTTATGGATTTATAATTTCTTCGATGTTGTTCAACAACTACAGAAAAAAGAACGCGGCGAGCAATTAGTGGATCGTACTATTTTTGAAGAATTTGAAGAGCACCGAGAACAAGGAAAGAAAAATAAAACATTCGCTTCCATTTTAGCAATGTTTCCTGGAGCAGGACATATGTATTTAGGCTTACAACGCCGTGGTCTTCAGCTTATGGCAGCCTTTTTACTATCAATTTATTTGCTCGACTTATTAAGACTTTCTGCGTTTTTATTTTTAGTACCAATCATTTGGTTCTATAGCTTTTTTGATGCGTTACAGCAAACTGCAAAATACGGAAAAGAACGTGTAAATGACGAACCTATCATTGACTATTTTATCAATCATCAAAGATGGATCGGTATTGGGTTAATTACACTCGGTGGTTATTATTTATTAGATCAAACAGTCCTTCCTATTTTGAATGACTATTTTGCAACTATATTTAATATTCATCTTAGCGAACTATATTATCGCTATTTCCAAACATCTATCGTTGCTCTCCTTTTAATTGGTGGCGGCTTTAAATTGTTACTTGGAAATAAAGAAAACAAAGGTGGTACAAACGAATGAGAACATGGCGCGTTGGAACATTCTCAATGGGGCTCTCCATTATTACATTAGGTTGCTTTTTACTATTTTCAGTCGTAAAAGGAGTTCAAGCATTAGATACATTAACAGCCTGGTGGCCTGTTTTACTTATCATACTTGGCGCTGAAATTTTACTATACCTTCTATTTTCTAAGAAGGAACATTCATTTATTAAATATGATATTTTTAGTATTTTCTTTATCGGAGTTTTAGGAAGTGTTGGAATTGCTTTTTACTGCTTATTATCAACTGGATTGCTAGAAGAAGTTCGTCATTCTATTAACACAACTAGACAAACGAGTAATATTCCAGACGGACAACTTGATATACCTGAATCTATCAAAAAAATCGTAGTGGATGCGGGGCATCACCCTCTAACGATAGAGGGAGATAATACAAATCAAATTCATCTTTTTGGAACATATGAAATGACGACAAAAACAAATGAAAAACCTAATTTAAAAAGAGATGATTTCCTTTCAGTTCAAACGGCTGGAGAAACGATGTATATAACGTTAAAACCCTTACCGGTTCAGCATACGTTTTTTAACTTCGCACCACAGGTGAAACAAACACTCGTTCTTCCGCAAAATAAAAATGTAGAGATCCGCGCTTCGAATAACGAACTATCTCTTTATCCAGGTCAATTACAAAATAATTGGTTTGTACAAAACAGTTCAAACGTATCTGTTCATTTAACTAAAAAAAGTGATGTTTCTTTAACAGCCGTAACAAATCAAAAAGAAACTCACGGAAACACACCTTGGGAACAAGTAGAAGATTTAGCGAAAAAAGAAAATAATTCTTCAGAAGAAAATCCAGAATTAAATGGGCAAGAACATTGGTATAAAAACTCGATAAAAACAGGAAATGGAACGTACAAATTAAATATTGAGAAAGCTTATAATTTAAATATGAGCGTTATCGAAAAATAAGAAACCTTCCTCAATTGTGGAAGGTTTTTCTCATATAATCGCTTTTATTCCTTCTAAAATTAATCCAATCATAAAACCACAAACAGCCCCGTTCACACGAATCCACTGCAAATCTTTACCGACATTATTTTCAATCATTTCGATTAATGTTTTATCATCTAACTTATCAAGGTTTTCTTGCACAAGCTTTCCAATTTTCGAATGATTCTTTTCAACAATAGTAACAACTTGTTTTTGTAACCAATCTTCTATTTTTTGAACAGTCAATTCGTCTTCTTTTATTTTATTCATTTGTGTTTGTAAGAATGGAACAACATATTTATCAGCAAATTCTTCATTCTTCACAAAAGTAACTGCCCTACTCTGTACTTGCTCTAGCATCTCTTTTATTTTGTCAGTAGCATCCCAATTTGCAATCCATTTTTCTTTCCACTTCTCTAATTCCTGTAATAAAGATTCATTTTCTTTTACATTTATAATCTCTTGACGAATTTTCGCTAATATAAGTTGCCTTGTGCTATTATCTGCATCTTGTAAGCTGTTAATATTGCTAATGATAAACTTCTGCAAAATGCCGCCGATTTTATCCTCATCAACAATATTCATAAACGATTTCAAAGTAAACTGTAGGAATCCATCTACTTTTATGTTTTCCATCGCCTTCATGCCTAAGCTTCCGAGCTGATAACGTGCTTCATCTTGAGCTGTCCAATCTTTCACTTTTACTAATATGTAATCAAGTGTTTTTTCATCATATTCTTGCATTACTAATTGATCCACGAGAACTTGTAATATGTTACTTGTATTAATTGTATGCAAATACGTTTTTAATTCTTTTTCAATAATAACTGCTAATTTTTCCGTATCTATTTGAAGAATCGCTTTCTCAGCAATTGTTACAATCCCTTTTTTCACAGCATCAGACTGTAACTCTTTCTCAGCAATTTGCAGTACCATTTGCGCTAGCTGCATTTCTTTTACTTTACTTGTAATACTGTCTTTCGTCAGCCATTCATTTTCTAACGTAGAAACGAGTCCCTTTGTTACCCGCTTACGATTTTTCGGTAATAATGCTGTATGTGGAATTGGGATTCCCAACGGATGACGGAATAAAGCTGTAACCGCAAACCAATCCGCAAGTCCACCAACTAACCCAGCTTCAAATCCACCTTGTATAATTTCTCCAGCTACCGTTCCTTGAAAAGGGATTGAAGCCGCAAAACCTACGCCCATAACCCCAAGCGAAATACCCGCTATATATTTAGTCTGTAATGACATCGTATACACATCCTCTTATTATGTAAAATAAAGCTTTTTTGTTATATTTATTCGATATTAGCAATCCTTTATATCTATACTATAATGAACTAATGCGAAAATAACAAAGAATTTTATGCACATGAAAAAAATGAGGCTGTAAATAGCCTCATTTTTATTTTAACGTTAATTCGAAACCTTTCTTATAATACCCATTCATCACGTCTTCCGGAACCATACTCCCACCAGTTCCCCACACAATATGAGTACCTTTCTTCACCTTCTCTGTTAACTGTTGTTTTTGTAAATACTCATTTTCAGCTTTACATACATTCAACGGCCCTATCATACCCGCTAATGCAGAAGGCTCTAAATAAATATTTTCAGTATCAGCCAGTTCTTTTAATAATCTATATAACTCCTCATCACTTACTGTGTAATTTCCACTCAAAAATGGTTCCATCGTTTTACCGACAAATCCAGATGGTCTTCCTACCGCAAGTCCATCCGCATCAGTTACATTATCAATCCCGATATCTTGAACGGCAATTTTATCGTGAAGCCCTGTCATTAAACCGAGTAACATACATGGAGAGTGCGTTGGCTCCGCAAAGAAACAGTGTACGTTGTCTTTATACAATAACTTTAAACCAAATGCTACTCCGCCAGGTCCGCCCCCTACTCCGCACGGAAGATAAACGAATAAAGGGTGCTCTTCATCTACTACAATCTCTAACTCTTCTAATTGTTTTTGTAAACGTGACGCTGCTACTGCGTATCCTAAAAATAAATCATGCGAGTTTTCATCATCAACAAAATAACAGCTAGGATCTGCATCTGCTTGCAGTCTTCCTTCTTCTACTGCTTTACTATAATCAGCTTCATATTCAATAACGTTTACACCTTTACTTCTTAATAAATCTTTTTTCCATTCTTTTGCGTCTGCCGACATATGAACAGTCACATTAAAACCTAATTTCGCACTCATAATACCGATGCTAAGCCCTAAATTCCCAGTAGAACCTACTGCAATTGAATACTTCGCAAAAAAATCTCTAAATCTATCACTATCTAAAATTGAATAATCATCTTTCCCTGTTAACATTCCATGCTGAAGTGCCAGTTGCTCTGCATGTTTCAGCACTTCGTATATTCCGCCTCTAGCTTTTATTGATCCTGATATCGGAAGCCCGCTATCACATTTTAATAGTAATTCCCCTAAAATAGGTTTCCCATAACTTTTCTCTAAAGATTGTTTCATAGAAGAGATTTTCACTAAAGGTGATTCTATAATACCGCCTGTTTCTTTCGTTTCAGGAAATACTTTCGCAATATATGGTGCAAAACGCTTTAATCTCTCTTCCGCGTCTTTTACATGTTCTTCATTAAGTGGCGAATTTTTTATTGCTGTTTCATACTTTTCCATATTCGGGTTTACCCAAAATACTTCTTCTGTTGCGATTAAGTTATTTACTAGTGGATATTGCTCTTTTAATGCCTCTATCTCCTTCATTCCTCTTCCTCCTCATATCCTTGTAGATAGCCATATAATAAATTATAATTAAATTAATTTTAATATAGTTTAACATAAATAATTTATTTTAGTTAATTTCAATTTAATTTATTTAAATATAATTTAATAATTATTAAGGAGCATTTATTATGGAAAATATAGATATTGGTAAAAAGATTGAAAAACAAAGAAAAGAAAAAGGATTCACTAGTAAAGAATTAGCAAAGATGGCCGAAATCACACCATCAATGCTTAGTCAAATTGAACGTGGTTCTGCTAACCCTTCTATTCAAACATTAAAGATACTTGCAAAAGCTCTTGATGTTCCAACATTTAGTTTTTTACTTGAAGAAAATAATACAGACGATTTAATTGTACGTTCTCATAAAAGAAAAAAAATGATTATCGATAATTTATCATATGAATTGTTATCACCTGATTTCACAGGAAATTTAGCAACAGCAATTATGACTATCCCACCAAATACTGCTTCATCAGAAAATGTTCTAGAACATAAAGGTGAAGAATTAGCATTTGTATTAGACGGAAAAATCACATTGCACTTAAATGAAGAAGAATACACATTAGAAACTGGTGATAGCGTAAAAATACCAGCTTATTTAAAACATAAATGGGTAAATCAATTCGAGAAAAATGCGATTGTTTTATTTTCTGTTACTCCGCCGATTTTTTAATTCATATGATGATACAAAAATAGCCATGCATAGATGCTCTCCGTGCATGGCTACTTTTATTTTTTTGGTACGAACAAAATCCCTAGACTAATAACACAAAAACTGAGTATTTGCTGTATTGAAAGACCAACTAAAACCGAATTTTGTTCACTAATAAGTGAAATAATGATATGAGCAATTCCCTCGCAAATTAGAAAAAAGCTTATATTCTTTCCATTTCCTAATCTTTCATTTTTAATCCATAACGAGCCAATTATACCGAGTGCAAGTATAATCTCATACATGAAAATAGGATGATACAAAAATTTTGATTCATATATTTTCATCCCCCACGGCAGTGTCGTTTGTGCACCTACTTCTTGATGGAATATAAAATAAAAGATTATACTCACGCAAAATCCAAAAGGTAATGTATCAAGTAAAATCCGAAGAGAAAATTGCTCTTTTTTACTTTTCCAAACAATATATATACTCGCAATTACGCACCCTACTATAATATGCTGAATACTTCCTACAGCTAATAATGCTGGCATTGGCACCCCAATGGCCCATACCGGATTTAAAATTGCCGGTGCGAATTTCCATACTAATACAATGATAAGAAAGCCATTCGTTATTGCATCCATCATTTTTTCATATTGAATATTTTGCTTTTTCATCCTTAGTTTCATTAGAGTAAATCCAAATAAACTTCCTATTATAAGAGAAACGGGTTGTAACCTCACCATCCACTCCATCACTATGAAATCCCCTCTTAATTCTCAATTATTTTCTTAAACTTCTCTTCTAATTGATCTGGAGGTAATACACCTCGTGCATGATCTACAATAATTCCATCTTTATTAACAAAAAATGTCGTTGGTAAAGAAAATACTTTATAATCTATTCCAGCTACTCCGTCCATATCTAATAGAACAGGAAATTTAAATCCGTGACGATCTGCAAATGCGCTCGCTTCTTGTACTGGATCCCCGATTGTTGCATTTACCGCAAAGATTTCAACATCCTCCTTATATTTATCATACAAACGAACTAGATCAGGAGCCTCCATTTCACATGGACCACACCATGATGCCCAAAAATTAATAACATATGGTTTTCCCTTTGCATCATTTAACGAATAAAGCTTCCCGTCCAATCCTTTTAATGTTATGTTCGGCGCTTTAAATCCCACTTGTGGTAATACTTCCTTCTCTTGTAACTCCGCTTGTTTCGCTTTTCTTTCTTTTTCTTCTTTCTTAGTATTATAAAAGTTAACTCCTGCCCAAATTAGTGCCCCAGCTAGTATAATAGCAATTAGTTTCTTCACTTTTCTTCCTCCTCATTTCTAAAATCCCGTAAATCCGCCGAATAGACGAATAAAGAACGCTGTAATTTTCGTCATTTGATTTGTATATAATAAAACCCCTGTTAAAATCATCATTCCACCGCCGATTTTCATCATGACATTGGCATAAGTAACAATCCATTTTACCTTTCCAATAAAAAATGCCATCACGAAAAACGGAACTGCAAAGCCAAGAGTATATGCCGTAATATAAAGAAGCGCACTTTCAGGATTGGTCGCCCCGAGCATAAGCACTGCAGAAAATATCGGACCAACACACGGTGTCCATCCTGCTGCATATGTCATGCCGACCAAAACTGAGCGAATATATCCTGTCGATTTACTTCTATACTGCACTTTTTTCTCTGCCATAAGCCACTTAGGCTGAAATAATCCAGTCATAAATAACCCCATCAAAACAATAAAAACCCCACCAATTTGCTGAATCAATCTTTGATTAGATGAAAAAGTAATCCCAATCCAACTCACCGATAAACCTAACACATAAAATATAACCGAGAAACCGATCATAAAAAATACTGTATGTATAATCGCTGACTTTTGCATAATCCCACGATTTTCTTTTAAATCTTGAATAGACACACCTGTAATATATGATAAATAAGATGGATATAGCGGTAAAGAACATGGTGATATAAATGAAAGTATCCCAGCCCCTACTACTAGCCAAATTGTTAAATCCGCTGCATTCATTTTATCCCTCCTAAATACACTACAATGCGTAGTGTTAATTATTAAAAAAAGAGGCTATATGCACTCTCCGACAATAAGTACGATCGACATACAAAATAGCCCTAACGTTACATATACTGAATTCGTATGTAATGGCATATTCAGCTTAACAACTTTCTCATTCAACACTTGCTCAATTCGTAAATTAATTGCGGTTTTCGCAAACGACGCTGTAATACATTGATTTTCCATCGTCTTTATTTTAATTAACTTTAATAATGCACTACCTAGCTCAAATGAAGATTTCATTTTTTGCATCGCATATTTATCTGCTGATAGCTCTTGATATACATGATAACGCTGCAACATCCCTTTTAATATAGGAATATACATCATTCCCTCAGCTAACAATGTAAAGAAAAATAACTTTAATGGATCTCGATTTTTTTGATGATATTCCTCATGTAATACAATCGCATCAATTTCTTCCTCAGAAAATGCCTGAAACATTCCTTCTGAAATGACAATTTTCGGTCGAAATAATCCAATTGCAAATGCCGTAATCTGTAACGTTGATAATACGTACACTTGCTTTCCTTTTCTAGTAATAGACACGAGATTTCTTTTCAATCTTTTACTATAAAAAAATTGCTTCCAAATTCTTTTACTCATAATGATTACAGTAAATAACAGTAATCCGGCTATCATTATACGAAGTATTGATAGTTCCCTCATATGTTTTTGTAATTCAAATAAACAAAATTGAGAAAGGAAAAATGCTTTATTTTGAAAAAGAAATGGGTATGTAACGTAGTATACTAACATGCTTAAAAAAAGCACACTAATAGTCACTGCTAACAAAACGATTTTACGCATTTGCCACTTCATTTTATCGGTCCTCTTTTTTTAGCCGACTTAATTTCTCTTCTAATTTTTTTATTAAAGATGGATCAGCTTGCTCTAACTCATCTATCATATGGTTCACAACAAGATCTCCAAATTCACCCATTAATTCCTGTGTCATTTTCTTCGTTTGATTAGATAAAAATTCTTCCTTCGTTTGTGTAGTACGATACATACCACTTCTTTTCACAATATGCTTTTCTAAATGTGCTTTCTCTACTAATCTGTTCATAACTGTCATTACAGTATTAAAATTCACCGGGGATTCTTCACTTAATCTCTGTTGCACATCTTTAATGGTAATATCCTCAGTAGCCCAAACAATTTCCATTATTTTCGCTTCAAGCGGTCCGAAAAAGTGATTTAACCCTTGCTCATTTAACTTGTAGTTTTGAGTAAACATCGTATGGCCCCTTTCACACTACAGATTGTAGTATAAAATATATAGAAGGTCAAACATAAATGATATTAACTGATACTTAAATGAATCCTAATCTCCACTAATTAGTTATCTGTACCACGTTCGATTCATTGTAAACCTAACTTCTCTCCAAATGTATCATAGAGATAATATTCTAATATTTGCACACTAAATTTCTCATTACGCCCAAGTGCAAATAATTCCCGATCTTTAGCTACGATAGTATCTAATGGTATCACCACATTATCCACTATTTTTGTAATTTCAATTATATTACTTTCTACGTTTACTTCTGTTTTAAATTCAATATTTTCTAATACTATATGTGAACGTCTTCCTGATGCAAAAAAAGTAAAGTTAGGGTTTTTAAAAATTCCAATTTCACTCTCTAACGGATATAAATATTTATAAATTATATCTCTGTGTCCATCTTTTATTATTTTTTCATCTTTTTCATCATCTAAATATTCTTTCACCTTCGCTGCGAACTCAAATCGAAAATCCACTCTTTCACGCTCCCTCTTTTTAGTCTACGCTAATAAATATATTAATATAATTTAACTATATTATAAAATAAGTTCCTATAAAAAGTAAAAAACACTTTTGTAAAACTTTTGGTATTCCCTGTACTTTTTAAATATAAATACTCTTTCAACATTCATTAGTACGTCGTTATATTCATTTAAACATATTGTCCCCATATTTTGAAACAATATTTTCCAGTATTATATATCAATAAAGTGAAACTTTAATCAATGGGGATTTTGTTCATCCCCCATTGATTATTAGCCCACACCAATCGGGCGTTTACGGGAAGCAGGGCTCCCACCTAACCGCTTTGCTCCAATCGAATTTTGAGGCTGGAGTTTACTGCCCGCAAATAGCTGGATAAACTGCTTCTAATTCTTTTCTATCCACAGCTATCGACTCCTTATGCTATTTCAATATATTGTTCACTTTATTTCCCCTTATTCATTAAATCACAGAAGGAATGTAACTCCCCACTATCGAATTTTTACATAACAAATATTATTAGGTGGTGCTTTACTATGAAATTAGCTGTCATTGGTGGCGGTGATTTACAAGATCCAAATCACTTGCATATTAATGAACGACTTATAGAATTAACGAATAAACAATACCCAAAAGTATTATTCATTCCTACAGCTAGTCGTGATGATGAAGGATATATAAAGTTATTTTTAGCAACATTTGAAAAGCAATTACATTGTGAGGTTCAAATTTTACGCATTTCAACCGAAACACCTACTAAATATGAAATAGATGAGATGATTCATTCTGCCGATTTAATTTACCTTGGCGGTGGAAATTACGTTCACATGCTTGAACAATGGAAAGAACATAAACTAGATGAAAAGTTACTATTTGCTTTAAAACGTGGAACACTTATTGCAGGATATAGTGCCGGTGCTATGTGCTGGTTCACATCTAGCATTCGTTCAGATTATGAAGGTTCCGGTTATATAGAAAGTAGTGGCTGGGGGATTGTTAACAAAAGATTTTGCCCCCATTACAATCAATTAAATAGAATGAATGCCTTCCATACGTTTTTACAAACTCACCAAGGTAATATAGAAGGTATTGCATTAGAGGATAATTGCGCTTTATATATTACAGAAGGTTCATTTGAAATTATCGGTGAGCCAGATACAGCTTGGGAGTTTTATATGAATAATGGAGAACTCATTAGACAACATTTTGACATAACTTTAAAAAGTTATTTATAAGCATTCATAAAAAAATGTCCCTAAGTATAATGACTTAGGGACATTTTCATCTTTTAACTCACTAATCGTGTAATTCGTTTCTTCTGCCATGAAAGCTTATAATATGCATACTGTAATATTAAGCTGACGATGAATGCAGCTGGATACCCAATCCATATCCCTTCTATTCCAAGGCTCGTATGGTAAGAAAGATAATACGCCACAGGTACTTCAACAAGCCAAATTGATACAACACTGATTACAGTTGGCCATAATACAGTACCACTTGCTCGCATTGTCGCACTAATAATTTGTGCATGACCGAAAATTAAGTAGCTCCATAATGTAATCATGATTAGACTATGAGCAATGTCAATTGTATTTTGACTTGTTAAAAATAGTGCTAAAATATCTCTTGAGAACAAGTAAATAAGAGATATTAATACACCACCAATGATGTAATTCATAATAATTCCGGCCTTAACAACTTTCTGTAATCGATCAAATTGGTTCGCACCAATTGATTGCGCTGCAAAAATTGATACTGTAATACCGAGGCTAACCGCTGGCATTTGTACATAACTTGCAACTTGGTTCACAACGCCATACGCCGCTGTTGCATCTGAACCGTACCGATTTACAAATGCGATTACCGCGATCTCTGATAATGAAACTAATATCATATTAATACTCGCTGGAATACCGAGGCGTAACAATAATTTTAATAACTCCCAGTCCATACGAAGATATTTTCTTACTGTCCCGTCTAATTGTAGTGGATGATTTTTCTTCTTTAAATACACTAGCATGACAATAAACGTAATAACTGTAGATATAACTGAAGCATAGGCTGCTCCGTAAACATCTAATTTCGGAGCTCCTAACCAGCCAAAAATAAGAATTGGTAATAAAATCATATTTAGCGCTGTACTTACGATTAAAAAGTAAAATGGCGTTTTTGAATCTCCTGTACCTCTCATAAATGTTGTGTATGCAAAATATAAAAATAATACTGGCATAGATATAAATAAAATTCTTGCGTAATGCACACTTATTTCAATAATATTTTCTGGCGTTCCCATAAGACGCATAATATCCATCGCAAAAATACTACCTATTATCGCCAACACGACTCCGATAATAAAAGTAAACGTAAGCGTCGTACCAACGATAGCTTTTAAGCGCTCCTCATTTTTAGCACCAAATGCCTGACCAATTAAAATTGAACTACCAGAACCAATTCCAATTACAAATGAAACGAGTAGGAAAAATAACGGGAAAAATGCCGATATAGCTGCTAGATCATTTACGCCAAGCCATCTTCCTACTACTACCATTCCAAATAACTGTCCAACTGACTGTAATACATTACTTAAAAGTAACGGCACTAAAAACATGGACATCGATTTCCATATCGGCTTATGTTCCGTTTCTGACTTCTGTGACTCTACACCTTCTTTATTGTTATCTGTAGGTGGTTTCAAATTTCATTTCTCCTTTTATTTAAAATCTGCACGGTTAAATCGGTGCTCAAATAGTTGTAATTACTCCAACCATTTCTATACTGTTTGCTCGTCAAAGTAATTGCCTCTTCCACTCACTATTTTCAAATTCATCATAGAACTTTAACATATTTTTCGTATCTGTAATCCTCTATCTCTTTGTATAGTTGTTTTTATTATGTGCATCTATTCATTTTCTTCTCTTCATTCTTATAACTTCACCCAATATTGGCTTCCATCAGCTGTTCTATCTAAAAAACCATATTCGATTAAATATCTTCTCAAAGTTACAAAATCCGGATATATATTTTCTAAAACTGTATTTACTTCTTTTTCAGTATACTTTTTATTACTATCGAATTTCTTCACTAAATGACGTAATATAATCAATTTACGCTTTTGCTTTTTCGGAAATTTAGAAAGCGGTCCATCCAAACCTTCTGTAAAATGCACTGTTAAAACTTCAGCATTTTCTTCCTCTGTAATATTGTATCTATCATCCACCATCGTAGCTGTTCTATGAATCGGTACAAATTTAGTTTGAACTTTTGATTTTTCTTCTGACAATTCCATTAACGCTAAAAATACTTTCGCTTGCTTCATTTTCTCGCGCAATGTAAATCGATGATTGCGAATCGTCGATGTGCTCCCGCCATCCATTTCTTTTACAATCTCTTTATCGTTAAGTCCCATATGGAAAAACTGAACCATTTTCTTTTGCAAATCAGTTAAGCCTGTAAACTTTTTATCAAGATTTAATAAATATTCAAACATAGATGTATGCTCATTTTGAATATGCAACTGTACAAACTTCTCTGCTTCATACAAAACTTGATTTTCTTGATAAATAACCCCTTTAATAAACGTTTCTCCACAAGCTAAACAAACATACTCCTCTGCTTCCTCGTCAAATACATACCCTTTCTTCAATTCCTCTATCGACGCATCCCAAAACTTTTCTGAAATATCACTCATACTAAACATTCCTCCAAAAGGTTTATTAAAACCATAAACAAATTACGATACCGTTTATTACCACTCCATCATCTTACCATACCAAAAGCAAACAATTCAATATTTCGTTTACCTATTTTACAAACCTTTATAAAAATATCTATTTATACGTTATAAAAAGGACTTATCCCAACAAACAGCGAATGTGTTTTTAGAAACCACTTATTATTAAGATGTGAAATATGCTGTTCAATATTTAAGTGCTACAAACCTAATTCAACATGGAACCGGCATTCACACATTCCAAAACTTCAGCATTCAATTTAAACTACAAAAAAGGTGTTTCCATATACGAAAACACCTTTTACCTTTTATATATTTTATAAACAACTTCCACTAAAACTTTACTCGCTTGTACAAGTACATGTTTTCGCTTTCCATCCTCAACGAATCTATTTGAGCAGCCACTCATAATCAGCATACAACTAATTATGACTAGCACTACACTTCTATTCTTGTTAGTCACTTTATGCCACTCCACTACTAAAAACTTCATTTAAATTTATCCTATCAAAAAATTTTACACGAATAATAAACCGAAAGAATATGCAATTCTGCATATTCCCACGTTTTATTACGATGTTATGATTTAATTTAGTTAATGAACACGTATAACGAGGTGACTAACTTGAAGTTTAAAGCGAAAAAAAATCCCTTTCACGTCATTTTCATTACATTATTTATAATTATTTTTTTCATTTCGCTATTCTTCCAAAATGAAAATTCTATTTTTTTCACTCTTATGATGCTGTTAAATATCGTGAATCTCTCTTCATTCTATTTCTCTCACTACAACATAACGGAATCTTCTCTTATTGTAAAACACGGTTTCATATTACGTACTGAAATTCCATTTGAAAATATCCGTCACATTAAATACTCTGGCAAAACACTCCGTTCAGAAAAATGGACTAGGCAGCAATTAGAAATTGATTATAATTTATTTGACTCAGTGACAACTTTCGTACCACAAGAAGAAGAAAAATTCATTTTACTCTTAAAAGAGAACTGCCCACATATGAAAGTAATGAATACGTCTGCTAACAAATAATATCTTTTGAAGCTTGCAATAGTACAAGTGGAGGAAGCATAAAAATGAATATACAAAAAAAGCCAAGATTCTATACTAAGAACCTTGGCTTCTTCTATTATTCTTTCGGAGCAATCATTTTTTTCGGATCTACAATCTCATCAAATTGCTCTTCTGTTAGTAGTCCAGATTGCAATGCTGCTTCTTTTAAAGTTAACCCTTCTTTATGGGCATGCTTTGCAATTTTCGCGGCATTTTCATACCCGATATGTGGGTTTAGCGCTGTTACAAGCATTAATGAACGATTTACATTTTCATTAATTACTTCTTCATCTGCTTCAATACCAACTGCACATTTATCATTAAACGAAACGGTTGCATCAGCTAATAAGTGAGCAGATTGCAGGAAGTTGTAAGCAATAACTGGTTTGAATACGTTTAGCTCAAAATTACCTTGGCTCGCAGCAAATCCGATTGTTGTGTCATTCCCCATAACTTGTGCTACAACCATTGTTAATGCTTCACTTTGCGTTGGATTTACTTTACCTGGCATAATAGAGCTTCCTGGTTCATTTGCAGGGATAATAATTTCCCCAAGACCACTTCGTGGACCACTTGCAAGCCAGCGCACATCGTTAGCTATCTTCATTAAATCAGCAGCTAATGCTTTTAATGCTCCATGTGCAAATACAATTTCATCATGGCTCGTTAACGCATGGAATTTATTTGGTGCAGAAACAAATTGTTTACCTGTAAACAGACTAATTTCTTCTGCTACCATCTCACCAAATTTAGGGTGCGCATTAATTCCAGTTCCAACCGCAGTACCACCAATTGCTAATTCTTTCATATATGTATTGCTATCTGCAATCATACGCTCTGTTTTTTCAAGCATACGGTGCCATCCGCTAATTTCTTGTCCTAGCGTTAAAGGTGTTGCATCTTGTAAATGCGTACGACCGATTTTAATAATATGTTCAAATGCAGTTACTTTTTCTGCTAATGTTTCTTTTAATTTCGTAATAGCTGGCAATACATGGTTTTCTACCGCAATTACACACGCTACATGAAGTGCTGTTGGGAACGTATCATTTGAACTTTGAGACATGTTCACGTCATCATTCGGATGAATATGTACGTCAGATCCCTTTTCTTTCAAAATTTGATTACCGCGGTTTGCAATTACTTCATTTACATTCATATTCGATTGTGTACCACTACCCGTTTGCCATACGACAAGTGGAAAATGTTCATTCCATTTTTCTGCGATAACTTCATCAGCAGCTTCCACAATTGCTTGTGCTTTTTCTTCTGATAACTTTCCTAATTTTTGATTGCTAATCGCTGCACTCTTCTTTAAAATCGCAAATGCTTTTACAATTTCAAGCGGCATATGCTCTGTTCCAATCGGAAAATTTTCCTTACTACGCTGCGTTTGTGCTGCCCATAATTTATCAGCTGGAACTTTCATTTCTCCTAATGTATCTCTTTCAATTCTGTACTCCATTTTTTCATCCCCTTGAAAATAAAATACCTACATTTCTCATTTTAACAGACTTTCATTCAAATGATAAGAATTCTCACTCGTATGTATAAAAAAAATACCTTCCGCCATCGCAGAAGGTATTTTTTTATGATGCTTGCTTTCCTTTTTCAGCGTCATCTACATACCAAATGAATTTCCCTGTATATCCGTAAATAACTGCCAAAATTAATGAAACAAAGCTTAACCACATAAACGGAACGTATGATAATGTTGATACACCTAAAATACCAGCCATAAAAATACCATTATCCGACCATGGAACCATACCAGAAGTCAAAGTTCCACCTACTTCTGAGTTACGTGCTAATACGCGGCGATCTATTTTTAATTTATCATAGCTATCTTCCATAATTTTTGGTGTTAAAATAAGTGATACGTACATCGCACAACCAAATATGTTAGCTAAAAATGCAACGATTAATGTAGACAATGTTACATTACCTGCAGAATTTAATTTCTTCTCAAATTTCGATACGATTACCTTTAGAACACCTAACTTTTCAAGTAATCCACCAAAACCTAATCCGAAAATAATAACAGCTACTGAACCAAGCATACCATTAATTCCACCACGGTTTAATAACTTATCGACAAACTCGACACCAGATTGAATTGAGAATCCGTTATATGCTGTTCCAATTGCCTCTCCAAAGTTCATTCCTTGGAAAAGTGTTGCCCAAATTGCACCAATTAAAGCTCCCATAGCAATTGTTGGCATAGATGGTTTCTTCATCGCCAATAGCACAATAACAATTACCGCTGGAACAAGCATCCATATTTTAATATCAAAGTGCTTTAATAAAGATTCTTTTAAAAACTCAACTCTATTTAAATCTACATTATCCCCGCCATACATCCATCCAGCAACAGTAAACATAATGCTGGTAATAATATAAGCTGGAACGTCTAATACGAGCATAGCTCGAACGTGAGCAATAACATCTACTTTCGCCATAGAAGCTGCAAGAACTGTGCTATCAGAAAGTGGTGATAATTTATCTCCGAAATAAGCTCCTGAAAGGACTGCACCCGCAACAAGCGGAAGTGGTAATCCAAGCCCTTCACCTATCGCCATCATAGCAATACCTGCAGTTCCAACTGTTCCCCATGATGTTCCTGTCGCGATAGAAGTGATTGAACAAATAATTAAAGTTGCCAATAAGAATATGCTAGGGTGAATGAATTCTAATCCATAATAAATTAATGTAGGTACAACCCCACCAGCAATCCACGTTCCAATTAAAGCCCCAACTGCAACTAAAATAAGAATTGCTTCTAATCCATTAGAAATCCCTTTCGTAATTGCATCTTGCAATTCTTGATAACGAAATCCTAATCTTAATCCAAGCGCAATAACTAAAAACCATGAAATAAATAGCGCTAATTGAATTGGGAGATCAAAAATCGTTTGGAAGGAAAAGACGACAGCAAGAAATAGGCATAAAAGAATAATAATTTCTAGCATCGATGGTAATCTTACACTTTTCATTTTTTTCTCTCCTTACAAGTCGATAACATGATGTATGTAGTCTTACGTGTATGTAGTATACAATTAGCGAAGACAAAACAAAATTTTCATATTATTTCGATTTATTTTTTCAGTATAATATATTCACAACCCTTTCTATTGTAAAAGTAGATTGCGCTTTTCGCAATGAAAAATATAAAAAATGTTTTATTTTTATTTATTTAGATAAAAACACCTAATGAAATAAAACTTTAATCAATGAGGGTTTTATCCATCCCCACTAATTATTAACCCATAATAACCTTTTTAATATTTGCCTCAACAAAACTTTTTACTACCGCTTTCAACTCATATGTAATAATATATTTCCACATAAAAAAAGAGCATACATCATTTAATCGATGCATGCCCCTCTTTTATTTATACATATTTTGTATCTCTTCTTTATTTTTAAGTATTTCCGAAAACTTATCGCTACAACCTTTCGGAAATACAACTCCGAGTCCATAGGAATGCCCAAACTGAAAATGAGGGTATTTCACCTTGACCTCATCCCAAAACTTATACACACCGAAATCACCGTTTTTAACTTCAATATCATGAAATAATACAATACCGTTTTTCGCAACTTTAGGTAACCATGTTTTATAATCATGAGAAACAGCTTCATACGTATGATAGCCATCAATATGCAAAAGATTTATCGTTTCATCTTGAAACTCATCCAGAGCATCATCAAAAGTAGACCGAATTAAATTCCCTATATTCAGGTAGTTATCCCTCACCACTTTTTCTACTATTTGAAAAACCCCTTCTCCATATGGACCTGTATGCCCATCTCCAGCCCAAGTATCTACAGCAAAACATTTTGTGGCTAACCCACCATCTTTTACCCCCTGGCAAAAACTAAAAAATGAAGCACCTAAATGCGTACCTAACTCAACTAAAGTTGCTGGTTCTTCAAATCTTACTAAATCATATGCGAAATCTAAATGCCCACTCCACGCAGATTGTGACCGAATAATAGGACTAAAATTTTCAAATTCAAACGATGGTTTATGAGTAACCCAGTTCATCACGTATCTCCTTATACACATATTTTTAACAAACCAAATTACTCTTATCTTTATTTTTTTGGCGTCGCGATTATGATTATATTTCATAAAAAGATGATCGTTCTTAATAAAATGAAAATTTAATCAGTGGGGGTTTTTCCATCCTCCACTGATTATTAGCCTCACCAATTGGACTTTTACGAGCAGCACGACTCCCACCTAACTTCCTCGCATTCGCCGAATTTCAAGGTGGGAGTCTTACTGCCCGTTAATGCGGGATAAACAATTTTATTTTAAATTAGAAATTTCAGTTTATTGATATTCCATTCTGTGATATATTGCATATTGTATTCAATATATTTTTTTAAAAAGGAGGACTTATATATTTTATGGATTCAAATCGTTTAAAAGGAATTATTATGGTTGTAATCGGTGCTTGTTTATGGGGCTTATCCGGAACAGCTGCGCAACAACTTTTTCAATATGAAAACGTTTCTACTGAATGGTTAGTTACAATCCGTTTGCTTATATCCGGTGCTATTTTGCTCATTATGTCATCATTCGGAGCGAACAAAAAAGAAATATTTGGAATTTGGAAACAAAAGTCTGATGCAAATAAGATAATTTTGTTCGGTCTTTTAGGCATGCTTGCTGTACAGTACACGTACTTCGCTTCTATTAAAGAAGGAAACGCTGCTGTTGCAACTTTGTTACAATATTTAGCCCCTATATTTATCACTGTATACTTACTTTTCAAATGGAGCGTTCGTCCATCAAAAATTGATTATATTTCAATTACCCTCTCATTAGTAGGGACTTTTCTCCTATTAACAAACGGTTCTGTTCATAACTTAGCTGTATCTACACCTGCTATCATTTGGGGCGTTTTATCTGGACTATCTCTTGCATTTTATAGTTTGTATTCAAAAGAATTGTTAGAAAAGTGGTCTTCATCCGTTATCGTTGGATGGGGGATGATCATTGGGGGGATTGGCGTAACGATTTTACACTTTATTTCCACAAACGAATTCATTTTATTATCAACTATGAAATATGTAAAACTAAGTACCCTCCCGCTCATTACATTTGTCGTCATTTTCGGGACACTCATCGCATTTTATTTATACTTAGATAGCATAAGATACCTTACGCCTAAAGAAACAACATTATTTGGCTGTACAGAACCACTCGCAGCTATTATTTCTTCTGTGCTTATTTTGCACGTACCGTTTCAATCTTTTCAGTTATTAGGTGCTTTTTGTGTAATTGTAATGGTGCTCATATTAAGCCAAAAACCGGATAAAGGAAAACCAAAATTAAAGCTTGTTAATACGAAAAAGAAACATATACAATGAAAGGATTGAATTCACTATGCCTGTCCCTAAAAATTATAAAAAACCAGGAAGAGTTTCAACAAAGTCACTCGTTTTAAATCAACTGCAAGATTGGATTATAGAAGGTGTTTTACGACCTGATGAAAAAATAAATGATGGGGAATTGGCAGAAGCACTAGGAGTAAGCAGAACACCTGTTAGAGAAGCTTTACAAATTTTAGAGCTCTCTGGATTAGTTGAAATGGTACCTGGGCAAAAAACGAAAATCGCGCCTATTAAGCTAGACGACGTATCTATCATTTATGAGACGATAGCTGGTCTTCACTCAATTATAGGAAAGCAAGCACTTCAAAAAGTTACAGACGCTGATATTAAACTACTTTCCGAGATAAATGATACTTTTCAACAATCTATACATGAAAAAGATTCAAAAAAAGCTTTAGAACTAGATATACGATTTCACAATACAATTACTTCTATTGCTAAAAACCGATATATTGAACCTTTTCTAGAAAATATGCAACTTCACATTTTACGCCTTGAATATTTATTTTTCCAAAACTTCGTGCCTGCAAGTCAATCTATTAAAGAACATCACTCTATAATTCAAGCACTACAAAAACAGGATGAAAAACGAATGGAACAAATGATGTCTCAAAACTGGCTCCGTCCAATGAAAGAAATACAAAAAATAATTTCTATGAAATAATAAAGCTGGTTACACAAAAGTGTAACCAGCTCCTTCTTTAATAATCTATATGCTATGCCTGAATGTTTGCGTAATCTTCAATATGCTCGTACTCTTTTTCCAATTCCTCTAAAGATAGCTCGTATAATTGTCGGTCGCGAATCTTAAACACCCCTGCTCCAATTAACTCATCAATTAAATGTCTCTTACGATTTTCAACAGCAAAACGGAGTTGACTACTCATCTTTTAAAAAACTCCTTTCTACGATCATTGAAAATGATAATCTTTATCAATTACCACTTTTGATTATAAAAGATGATTCTTAATAAGTAAAGTAATCTTATGAAATATTTACCTTACAAAGTATTTGTGGCCACATTATATATATGTATGCCACGCGAAAAATGTTATGACACTTTTTCATACCCTTTTTCTTTCATACTTTGCAAGTTGTCTCATTATGGTTAAATTCACCCTCTATTTCAACTTGAATGGTGACATGTTCTACATGTAATTTCCCCTTTAATACATCCGTTGCTTCTTTCAATACGCTTTGCGTTTCATTACCTTCAATAATAAGATGGCAAGTTAATACTTGAAAATCTGATGTTACAGACCATATATGTAAATCATGAACTTCTTTTACAATAGTAATAGTTAATAATGTATTTTTCACCTCTTCAGCATCTATGTGCTGCGGTGCACCTTCCATTAATATATGAACTGTATCACGTGTTACACGCCATCCACTTATAATGACTAAAATAGACACAAGAATACTAGCAACCGCATCTGCAGCAGTCCATCCAAAAAATTTAATAAGTAACGCAGCAATAATCGCTCCAACTGAACCTAATAAATCGCCTAGTACATGTAAGAACGCACTTCTTAAATTTAAATTACCTTTCACATCTCCGCCTCTCATTAATATCCAAGCTGATACAATATTAATAAGCAGACCAAGCACAGCAATAATGAGCATTCCATTACTAGCGATTTCAACTGGTTCCTTTAAACGACGAATTGCTTCAATAAAAATATATACTGAAATGACAATAAGAACGACACCATTACATAATGCCGCTAACATTTCGACTCGCTTATACCCATATGTTTTCGCGGCCGTTGCCGTTTTTTCCCCAAGCTTGAACGCAAGTAAACTTAAAGCTAAGGATACTGCATCACTTAACATATGCCCTGCGTCAGACAATAGTGCTAAGCTATTTGTTACAAATCCGCCAATAACTTCAGCAATCATAAAGCTTGTTGTTAATAAGAAGGCAATTAATAACGCTTTTTTATTTTTTGAATGACCGTGATCATGTGAGTGCCCCATACAAATGCTCCTTTAAGTGCAATATCTGTATGTTAGTATGAAACACATTCCCTATCTTTATCCCCCATTAACGCCCGATAGTGAATGCTACTAATCAGTAGAAGATGAACAATACCCCACTGATTAAAGTTTCACTTTATCCCGCTTCCTCTGTATACAAACTTCGCTACTTTTCAAACAAGTCCTTTTTCTCAACTAAAAACAAGACTACTTCTTTTTTATTTTCATATTGTTTACTAATGAAAGAATTTTTAAGGGGGTTACAAAATTGAAACGACTATTTCTCTGCATGGAGCGTGAACTTGTTGTAGTAAAAGAACAATATGGTAACTATGAAACCACATATCATTTACAAAATATGCAACCTACCTGTATTGTGGTTGATCCATTCCAAACAAATCGTGTTTATTGCGGCACATTTGGACGAGGTTTATGGCTAAGTGACGATGGCGGGGATTCGTGGAGACCAATTGGAGATTCATATCGTTACTTTGATTTCCCTAAAGAGGATGGTATTTTACACTCTTCTATTACTTCTATAACGATAAGCTCAAATGAACAAGTTAACGGCTACGGCGTCGTTTATGTAGGTACAGAACCTAGTGCTTTATTCCGTTCAGAAAATGGTGGTGAAACGTGGACTGAACTTAAAAATATGAAATCATTATTATCTTCTTATACGTGGGCTTTTCCGCCTAGACCTTTCACCCATCACGTACGCTGGATTACAGTTGATCCAAACACTCCAAATACAATCCATGTTTCAATTGAAGCTGGTGCTGTTATTCAAAGTAATGATAGAGGGCATACATGGATTGATAAAAAATTCGGTGCTCCTATTGATGCTCATCAACTGCTTATGCACCCTGAAGCCCCTAATCGCCTTTATGCATCATGCGGTGACGGATTTATGGGCGGACCTGATCGCGCATACCTTGAAAGTTATAATAGCGGAAACAGCTGGATCTCATGCAGTGAAGGACTTGAACATCATTATTTATACAGTATGGCTATCGATCCGGCTGATTGCGATACAATTCTCGTTTCTGCCGCACCAAGTGCCGACCTTGCTCATCACCGTATTCCTTATGAATCTTATATTTATCGAAAAACGAAAGATACTCCGTTCGAGCAAGTGCAGCAAGGTCTACCCTCTGCAATTGGTACAGTCATTTCAATGTTTGCGACAAACCAAGCAGAACCACATACGTTTTACACTTTAAATAACAATGGCGTATTTCAATCCAATGATAGCGGTGAAACGTGGGAACAACTAAACATTCCGTGGAAAGATGAATATAAAACGCAGCATCCACATGCATTGCTCGTTACTTGTTCTTAACGAAAAAAGACTGCCTAATGGCTTTAGGCAGTCTCTCTTTTATTTCTTTAAATCAATTACGATATCATCTAGAACAATATCTTTACTCTTCGCTTCTTTTTTCGGCACTTCAATTTTCTTCTCTTTTCCATTCACATATTCCACTCCACCATAATTTTCAGGTGTATGAACTCGCAAGTGTACACGAGGTGTAACGATAAGCTTTGTTGCATTTTCGTTCAACTTTTGGAATGTAGTACTCCAACTACTTTTATGTGGCTCTGCTACTGTACTACTTCCGCCATTTCCTTCACCAGCATAATGATTTCCTAAATCATCTTTTATTTCTAACTCAACATCCGCACTATCCCATATACTTCTTAATGCCTTAGATTCTTCTTGATTGAAAAAAACGATAAATGACATTGGGGTTACTTCCATTTTGTCTATATTTACTTTTATTAATTCATTTTCAGAAACCCTATTAACCTTTACTTCCGTACTATCCATTGCTTTTACACTAAGCGTGAAATTCCAGTTCCCCTTTATTACATTACCTTCATAATCCAACTCAATTGCCTCTATATCCCACCAAACATTTGCAACATCTAACCTTTCACTACCATGACCACTCATCGTAGTCATACCTACATATTTTCCCTCTCCAACTTTTGAAACGTTTGAACTACCTCCTCCGCCATTAAAGCCCATAACTTGCGGACTTCCAAATAGGAACGGTTTCTCTCCTAAATCTTTTTCACTCTCAATAGAATATGTGATTGTAATTGTTCTACCATCGAACACAGCATCATTAATTGTAACTTTAACCCCATTACTCTCTCTCGTCATATTCAATTCAGTCGAAAACTCTTTATAATTTTCATATAATCCTGTTCTACCGTTATCTAAAAAGCGGAATATGTCACCTACAATTGGCAATCCTCCAGCATATGTAGGAAATCCGATACCGAGTGTTACAACTGATACTCCTACTAAAATGGATGCAGCAGCGATACCTTTTTTCCAAGTTTTCATCTTTTTCTTCGTACGTATAGATCGTTTTAAATTACGTTTCACTTTTTCTTTTTCAATTTCAGAAGTCTCAAGTTCTTTTTCATCTATATCAATATCATTTAATAGTTCATAAATGTCTTTCATATTACACTACCTCCAAAACTAATATTCGTAGCATTTTGTTGTAGTTTCTTCTTCCCCCGATACACACGATTATCTATCGCCGCCCTGGTTAACCCTAATTTGTCCCCGATTTCCTCTGTCTTCATACCGAGGAGATATTTCATAACGAACACCTTTTGATCTAAAGGTTCCAATTGATTAATAAGCTTCAATAACTCTTCCCTATCTTCCATAAGAATTAATTCGTCTTCTGCCGATTTTTCCGTACTTATATGAAACTCATCTGAAATGATTTCTACTTTTTTAGTCGCTTTCCGGTAATAATCAATTGCCTTAAACTTTGCAATCGCTGCAATCCATTTTTTAAAATCATTCGGCTCTCCATGAAATTTATTTGCATTATTCCAAATGGAAATAAATATGTCGTTTACACATTCCTCTATGAGTCCATCATTTTGAACCGGAAGAAGAACTTTGTGCGTTATCCCCTTTATGAGCGGTAAGTATGTATCGACAACGAATTCTAGCGCATCTTCCTTCTGCCGCTGTAATCTTTTTATAAAATTTTTCTCATTTGATTTCATGTAGCGATTCCCCTTATTTTTTTGTAAAAGCTTTTACACCCTATATAACGTCTAAAAAAATATTTTCTCTCATCTTTTTTATTTTTTGTATGTAATGGAATACTTTTCCTTAGCCATTGTCTCATATAAATATAGGCTTGAAGAAAATTTTCTCAAGTCTGTAATTCAATTAGTGTAGTACACTATTTATGCAGACACTCTTTAACCTGGTGTACATTTCATTTAATTAATCTACTTTTATAATTTTAAATTAGGAGATGAGATTTATATGTGTGGAATTACAGGTTGGGTAGATTGGAAGAAAGATCTTTCAAATGAACATGTTATTTTAGAAAAGATGGCGAATAGTATTCAGCATCGCGGTCCTGATGCTGAAGGATTTTGGTTTTCACCTCATGCGGCTTTTGCACACCGACGTTTAATTGTTATTGACCCAGAAGGTGGGACGCAGCCAAAAACATTCCGTGCCGGTGATTATACGTATGCTCTTACTTATAATGGAGAAATTTATAATTTTCGTGAGCTGAGAGAGCAGCTTCAAAAATGTGGTCATGCATTTGAAACTCATTCAGATACAGAAGTGTTACTACATGCTTATTTAGAATGGAAAGAAGACTGCGTACAACATTTAAACGGAATTTTCGCTTTCGCCTTATGGGATGATCAGAAGCAACAACTGTTTTTAGCACGTGATCATTTAGGCGTAAAGCCACTCTTTTATACAGAAAGAAATGACAGTATTATTTTCGGATCTGAAATAAAAGCGTTATTAGCTCATCCATCTGTTCCTGCTGAAATTGATGCGGATGGAATAAATGAAATATTTGGATTAGGCTTATTTCGAACTCCAGGATGTGGCGTCTTTAAACATATTCAAGAAGTTCGTGCTGGACATTCTATAACATTCACACGTGATAAAAAAGTAGTTAAGAAGTATTGGAATTTAGAAAGTAAGATCCATACAGACTCTACCCAAGACACATCTTCTCATATTTTATCTATTTTACAAGATACAGTAAAAAGACAATTAATTGCTGATGTTCCCCTCGTTTGTATGTTATCAGGCGGATTAGATTCTAGTGGTATTACTGCACTGGCAGGTAAAGAATTTAGAGAGGAACACAAAACACTTCACACATATTCAATCGACTTTTTAAATAGCGCGAAAGATTTCGAACTGACATTTGCTCGCACTGGTTTAGACGCTCCTTGGGTAAAACGTGTTTCTGAACATGTAGGGACATCGCATCATGATATTATTGTGAATGCTGAAGAATTAGCAAATCACTTATTCGTTCCCCTCCATGCAAAAGATTTACCAAGTGCTGGCGAAATGGAAACTTCACTTTATTTACTATTTTGCGAAATGAAAAAAGATGCAACCGTAGCTTTATCTGGAGAATCTGCTGATGAAGTATTCGGGGGATATCCTTGGTTTCATCAAGAAGAACTATTATATGTAGATAAGTTTCCGTGGTTAACAAACTGGAAAAACACATCTTCTCTATTATTAAACGACGTAACAACTCAATGTAATCCTGAGCAGTACATTAATAAACGATTCCATGAGGCTGCTCTTGAAGTACCTACTCTTGAAGGTGAAAGTAAAAAATCCGCGAAACAACGTCAAATGTTTTATTTATT
Source organism: Bacillus sp. FSL P2-0099 (assembly GCF_038007445.1). Lineage (NCBI taxonomy): Bacteria > Bacillati > Bacillota > Bacilli > Caryophanales > Bacillaceae > Bacillus > Bacillus sp. FSL P2-0099. The sequence continues at coordinate 1,687,904 of NZ_JBBOXE010000001.1, read as the reverse complement.
TTTAACACGATTCCTTCCGTTCTTACTCGACCGTAAAGACCGTATGAGTATGGCTGTAGGATTTGAAGTTCGTGTACCGTTTTGCGATTATAGACTAGTTGAATATTTATGGAATGTTCCTTTCAACATAAAAAGTATTGATAATATTGAAAAGGGAATTTTACGTAGAGCGCTGAAACCGGCTTTACCTGATGATGTGCGAAATAGAAGAAAAAGCGCTTACCCTACTTCACAGGATCCACACTATTTACAAACAATCCGCAATTTAACGCTTGATATGTGCAGCGATAAAAACAATCCTGTTTTCTCACTCATTAACCATTCCATATTACTTGCAATTGCTGATCAAAGTAACAAAGAGATTACCAATTTTGAAGCAAGAAGTGCTATGGAGTATATGCTACAAGTAAATGAATGGTTAAAAACGTATCATATTCATATTGCTTAACAAAAAAGAGTTCAAGGACAAAAACCCTTGAACTCTCTTTCATTTATTAATTGGCACATTGTCTATTTTCAGTATCGATGGACCATCCAATAATAGTGGCACAATCTCTACCTTTCCACTGAAGTACATTTGTTAATACAGGCTCAATCTGTAAACAAGATCCGTCGTGTAATATTTCTACTAAAGATTGATCATCATCAAACTTTAGTTTATCACACTCTAAAATACCATCCGTTGCCATTACAATGTGATTCTGACCTTTTTCTAATCCCCTTACCCCTGATGTAAAACAAGGTGTATTCGCTGCAAAAACATTTTTTCTTCCTATATACTCATAGTTCTTACGCTTATTTAGCCTACCTTTTCCATTTTTCGTTTGCTCTGAATGGAATAAATACGCGAAGCAATCACCAACTGATAGCCAATATAAGAACTCACCTTTTCGTAAACAAATTAAACATGCAAGTTCCTCATCATCTTGGTCACATTTCTCGATAAAGAGCTCATCTGTAAATAACGCTAATAAATACATATGTGTATGATGAAATGCTAAATGGATTGGGTATGAAAATAACTCTTTTAGTTTTTCTTCTCTTTCTGAAATCGCTTCTATTATATAATGTATATTTTTCGTTTTATGATGTGTATCAAAAATCATAACAAATTCAAATTCTAATTTCGGATCCCACCAAGCTAGCACTGCATCTCCTCTTTCATATGCATCACTCTCTTGATTTCCTCCATATACGCCGACTGAAAGAGGACCACATTTTTCAACATGTATTTGATCTACATACATCTTTTCATGACTAATCCATTTAAATGTATTCACAGCTATCATCCTCTCTCTTGCTAAATGTATACCTTTACACATAGATTACCTTATATTTCAATAAAAATAAACTTTTTCAACATTTTTAATGAAAATAAAAGGATTTTACTTCTTAATCAACGAATATATCTTACTATACGATATAAAAATAGGAGGATTTATCATTATGAAAGACATTAATCAACATTGGGAAAGTATTTATTATCACTTACGATATGAATATGAAGACAACCTTTCTCACCAAGCTATTCGTATTTTACAAATCGTTTCTCGTGAGAAAGATATAACAATTGGAAAAGTTGCTACTGAGCTTAGTCTCTCTCATAACACAGCATCTGAACACGTAAAGCGCCTTATTCAAAAAGGATTTATTATAAAAGAAAGAAACAAACACGATGAAAGGGTTGTAAACCTTACTTTAACGAAAGAAGGCATTGAAGTATTAGAAAAGCATACTTTACTAGATAAAGAAAAGATAAAAATATTAGAATCACAGTTATCAAAAGAAGAACAACAATTAATTGAAAAAGCCTTTTCGTTATTAGCGAAGGAGGCAAAATATGCATTTCCTCGTTAAAGTAATCGTTTCGGCACTTATTATCGTCGTTATTACTGAAGTCGCTAAACATTATAGTACGATAGGCGGCTTTATCGCTGCCCTTCCACTCGTTAGTTTACTAAGCCTATTTTGGATTTCTTTCGAAGGTGGGAGTAAACAAGAATTAAGTCAATTCGCTTTAGGCGTATTATATGGATTTCCTGCATCCGCACTACTATTATTTATTGTTTATATCGGTTTAAAGAACTCCTTTTCACTTAGTACATCTATACTCTTCGGCATATGTGCCTGGTGTATCGTCTTTACTTGCCAAAAAGTATTTCAAGCTTAGGGGTAATTACTATTAATAGATCAGTAGAGATCCTCAATATTCTATTGCTCAATTGATTGAGGGCGGTATGCCAAAAGAAGAAGCTACACAACTTGAAGATATGTGGCAAGAACTTATTCGTGAACAATTAAATCTCTCAATAAACAGCCAATACATTTTGGTTGAACATGCTAGTCACGGGATAGAAAACGATCGTCCAGATGCTATCATTGAAGCCATTCACTTATTGTAAATAAAAAAAGGAAGCAACTAAAGCTGCTTCCTTACTTATCTATTCATAGTCTTCTTCATCATCGACTTCTTCATAATACGAACTCCCATTGCTTACATATATAGGACCGTTCGCAACATCAATACGTAGTACCCATGCCCATGGCACAGCTAAACGTTTATGTATTGCTCTCCAAAAGTTCATTGATTTTCTTTCGTACTCCTGGAACTCCTGAAGTAACTCTTTATAGGAGGAACCGTCTAACTGAATATTTGCTTCTAATAAACGAGAATGGGCATAGTACTGTAACTCTAGTTCAGCAGCAATCTCCATTTCTTCTTCCGTTGCCATACCTATAATTGCTCCATCTGCTGGTGCGATTTCATATACGTTGTGAACTTCAATAAGCCCTTCTTTCTCTTTCTCAAACATGTAAACAGCCTCCTTTAACCAATATTTTTTATGTTACAAAGTCATACTTCTACAATACCTTCTCCCTTTCCTCTTTTTTTGATAAACTTTTACAAATTATTTATCTGATAATCTGTAGACTGTATTCTTTCAGCAGAACTGAAACAATTATTATCAAAAGTTAATTTATACACATCTGGCATATGAAGGGTTTTCCAAAACTGAAAACCATATTTCGAATCAAAATAATTCATTAGTAATACCATAATATTCCCATGAGTACCTATTACAATATTCTTACCTTTATATTTTTTTAATATACTTTGCATGCATATTACAGCGCGTCTTTGCGCTACATCATTTGATTCTCCGCCTTCGTATGCAAAAGTCCAGTCTTCCCATACCTTCTGAATAGCATCATTAAAATCTGTTACTGGCTCTTTACTTAATAACCTTTCCCGTAAATCTTCTTCCAGTTGTATTGATAAATTATATGTATTCGCAATTCCTTGCACGGTTTGAATCGCCCTTTTATACGGGCTAGAAATAACAACATCAATGTTTTTATCCTTTAACAAACTTGTTACATTACCTGCATCAATCTCTCCTTCTTCAGATAATGGACGTTCCCTTTCTTCCTTTGTATATGTAGAGTGAGCGTGGCGAACGAAATATACTGTAGTCATTATTCAACTTCCTTTCTTAGTTTCAATCTATATTCCATGCAGTAAATAGGAAATCCTGTATCATGAATAGAAAAGAGCGCCTTTTAAAAAGCGCTCTTTTGTTTACATAATAAAATTATTCCATTATAACTTTCTTCTGAATTCTTCATCTGTTATAGCATCTTGAATAAAATAATCTATATTATTTCTCAGCTTTTGATATGCAACTTGATCTTCTATATCGTTAAACATAATTACAACTTCTACCTTATTCCCTTTCTTATCTGTAGTATACAAACTTTTTGTCAATACGAATGCGGTAGAACCACCTTTTTGACCAGCATATTCCAACTTACTATTTTCAACTGTTCCTTTAAAAACATTATCAATTTCATCTTGCATTGATTTTGGAAAATAATTTCTACTATTTATCTTTTCCATTAAACTCAAATAATCTTTAGCATTTGCACTCACTAATCGATCTGACCAAATACGCTGGAATTCCATATCTATTTTTAATGGTATATCACGTTTCTTCCATTCACTTTCATCTTTCATCCATTCATGTATTTGTAACACGTGTTTATTATATTCATCATTAGACATGTTACGTATCATTTCTAACGATTGATTTTCTGGCTCATTAAGCTCTTTTTCTACATACCCTCTCATATATAATGAAGCAGTATACGAAGAGAACTTGTCATGACTAGTAAGTTCTAACTCTTTTAAACTATCATTTACTCTTTCTATTCCAAGCTTATCTAACAAATATGTTGTATTCGCATTAGAACTATAATGAATCATCCCTTTAGCCACTTCTTCTAAAGCAATCTGTCCATTTTGCACTAACTCTCTCACTTTTGAATCTTCTAACCAGTCAGGATGCGCTCCACCATCAGTGTTTTTAACATAATATTTTTCTAAATCCTGCAATGAAATTTGTTCATCTCGACTTATTTTTCCTTCTGACACTTGCTTAGCAAATTCAACTGCTATTACGATTTTTGCCGTACTTGCTAATGGTAATTTTTTATTTTCATTTACAGATGTTACTACTTCACCGTTTTTTCTAATAAGTAATGAACATGTTTCATCACCTTTATGTTCTTTTATGTAGTTTAATACGTAATCAGGATCTTCTTTTGACAAATAGTACTTCATAATAACAAAGAAAGCTATAACAGCTACTACAATGACTCCTGCAACAATTCCTATAATCTTTAATATGTTCACAATATGCCCCCTCTATAAATTCCCTTCTATATAATAATTATAACGAATAAAAATACAAAATTATACAAAACAGAGTAACTCTTCCTAAAAAAAGAAAGAGTTACTCTATTTCACATGATGTTATTTGTCCATTTAACGTAACAACTATATTTGAGTCGTCACTTTCTTTAACTCTATTTAGTCGATTTGAGTTAGGAGGACCAATTACAACTGACTCCTTAATTGGCGAAAGGTCCTTTCCTAATTTTTCTGCACTTACACCGTATGCAGCTTGAAATACTTCTGGCGGTGTTAATCTAAGTATGTCTGATCCCTCCGCTGTTTCAAACTGATCGTTATTAAAGAACAAATGTAATTGTACTTCCTCTGTTACCGCTGTAATCCAATGCCACCATCCCATTGGAATAAAGACAGTTTGCCCCGCTTTCACATGATAATTTTGCAATTGATTCGTTTCGGGATTTAAAATGGATGTAACTGCTTCTCCTGATACAACAACATCTAATTCCCACGCATTCGGATGCCAATGTGGTTCCCGCATATGCCCTTTTGTCATAAACAAATCAACAAACGCCCCTCCTATCATCGCAGGTAACTGCGTTGAGGTAACTTCATATGCAACGTTTTTCTCATCTCTTTTAAAAAAGACATTTTTTCTCGAATCAAAGAAAAGATTTGGCGTTCCTGAGCTTTTCTTTAAATTTTTATTATCTGTAACATAACCTGAATTACTCATTCAATCCCTCTTTCCCGCTCCGAACATTTCTGATTTTACACTGTATCGTATGGGGAAATTTTATAAATGTGCCTATTAACAACATAACAAAAAAACATGCCTTCATGATGAGAGCATGTTTTGTGATTTTTTTCACATTATTTAGTTAAAAAATAAACTTTTTACTTACCATGATGTAACATTAAATCACTAAGTTCTTCTTCAATGTGATTTAATTTCGCAACTCCTTCTTTCCACTTATGAATATAACGCGATACCCCGACAATAAATAAAACAATAATTGTAGAAAGAATAATACCATATACGATTGTTACAGTACTCATAGTTACACTTCCTTATAATTAGTAATGTTGTTATTAGTTATATTTTTATTATAAACCTTTTTCTTTTAAAATACTTCGATTTCAACTTTTTGTAACAAAATTGATTTTTCTAATATTTCGTTCATAAAAATGGAATATTTTTCACAAATTATACAAAACTTCACCATATGTACTATTGCCACATGAGTTATATTGTTAAATAGGATAAAGTGAAATTTTAGTCAGTACGGGGTATCTATCCCACACTGATTATTAGCCCGCACCAACCAGGATTTTACGGACCGTTACTGTGGGATAAAGGGGATGAAATACTATGACGACTTGGTTTATTGTAATGTTAGTTGTATTTGGAGCATTTAAAATTATTGTTTCTAGCCTTCCTAACTCTGCTATTGAATCCATTATTAGCAAGTACGAAACACATCCACAACTTGAAGAAGAGAATGTGACTGTTACAATCAATGGAAATAACTTAGAAGGCGAAAAGAAATCCAAAATTATTCATGATTTTAACGAAGGATTATTTTTAGATCGCTATTATGCACCACCACACAATGAAGGCACTCCTTTAATTATCAATGCAAAACGTGGCAAAAAAGATTTTACATTTTATATTTATAGTCATGAAGAGCATGTTGATGTAGTAAAACAACATAAAAAGAAGGTAGTTGCTTATAGTTTACGCTCTAAAAACCTTCAAAATAATGATATGTTCGTGTCAGCTGATTTAGCTTAATGCTCATATATTAGAAGAAGGAATCCATGGCACATAGATTCCTTCTTTCCTATTTACTGAAAAATAAGCTCTGTCTTCAAACTATCTTTCGGTAACAACCATCCTTTTTTCTCTATACTCGCCATTAATAATTCTCTTTGTTTTGTCGCGATACTTTCCTCATTTGTTTTAAACGACACTTCTATTACGAAGTCATCTTCTATCTTCCCGGTATTACTTAATGGCCAAATTTCAATATTCGTTTTTATATTTTCAAATTCACCTGTATACCGTTTCATTAATACAGGACCATAAATACGAGAATTCTTGAGCATTTCTTCTCCCCAATTCGTATACAACCATTTGTTCATTTTCCCTGGCAACTTTTCTATTAACATGTTTTGAGCAACTCGTTCGTTTGGTAAATCAAGTACTCCATATCCTTTAGCACTGTAACTTTTCTTATTTGAAATACTTAACGTTTTCTTCTCAAATCCCCAATCTATTTCCGCCTCATAATTATCAGTTTTACTATCAAATCCATCCTTTTTAGCCACTTCTAGTGCTTCTTGAATTACACCATTTTGAGTAGGATATCTTTTTTTATATGTTAGCTCAAAATCTTTACTAAATTCTTTCTTTCGAATTCTCGCAAACCAACCTTCATTACTTAAATTTTTATTTGCCGTATCTAAAAATTGCACCTGTATTCTTTCATAATTTGTACCAGCCTGAAAATATTCTAGTACCTCTTGCTTCATCTCTTTGTTATAACCTAATACTTGTTCTGGCTTTAATAATAACTTCACTTCAAAGCTAGGTTTCATTGAACTAGCAGCAAAACCTTCCTTAACGTTATAAAGGAAACAACAAAAGAAAATACTTACGAATACAAATACTTTTTTCATATACCAATCTCCTTTACATTTTATATGACTTCTACACATTCCATTGCAAGTGAATACACATTTTCATATCCTGCTGTGCTTAGCTTTTGTTGTAATCGATCCGTATCCTCTTTCAAAGCATGTACTAACACCGTATGTTCTGGTAATAGTGTATTTAACATTTCCTTAACGTCACTTATACTTTGATGAACTTTATATGGAACTCGCTTCACCCTACATTCTTTACCTACACGTTCCTTCAAAACTTTTTCTGCAAAACTTCCTTTAGCAATATGTCCAGTAAAGATAATGGAATTTCGTTCTTCATATCGCAGTTGTTCATAATATAACTGTGCTCGTTTCGTTTGCATATTCGCATCACTCATTACAACTATTCCATAACTATTTTGCATACAAATGTCATTATCCATAACTATTATGTTTCTTTTTAAACTCTCCACAACCCGTTCAAGTTTTTCATTATTTTTTAGCCAATCTTTATATATGAACATTTCTTCAAAACCAACCAAAATTTCTTTATCTACTATAAGCGGAAACTCTTTATATCGTTCATATAAATACAATACTATATCTTGCGCCCTACCAAGTGAGGGCAGTGGTAGTAATACTGTTCCTTTATTTTGAGCAACTCGTTCAATTTCTGCACATAATTCGTCTACTCGTTCCTTTTGTGAAACATCATCAGTGTGATAAGCGGCATCTACAATTGCAATTTTTATATCGCTTCGCAAATTTTCAGGTAAATTAGCTCGTAGTATATTAGATTCTGCTGAATAATCACCAGAATAAAATACGTATGTATTACACATATCCACTAAAAACCAAACAGCTCCTAATACATGCCCACTATACCCCCATTGAAACCTCAACGTCGGTGTAATCTGTATCCATTCATTTGGATTACTAATCTCATCAATACATACATAATTTAAATCTTTAATATTTTGATCGTTATAAGGTAAATTCCACCCTTTTGAAAGATTGTAGTTTCCCCATTTTTCAAAATAAGCTGGAAGTTGCTCCTTCGTATAACGAGTCGTCCAAATTTTTTTCTTATATCCATACTTCGTCAATAAAGGTAAACCCATCGTATGGTCTTCATGAATATGTGATAAAAATACTGCATCCAAAAACGGAACAACTTCTCTTTCTATTTTGGGATAACTATCCTCATATGATCGATTAATACCACAATCAAATACTATTTTTGTCTCTTTATTTTTTACAAAATAGCAGGAACGACCGTATTCTCCCGCTCCTCCCCATACTTCCATCCTCATCATGCTACCCCTTTTCGTTTTTGCTCCATATGTTGCAGAAGTAATAAGCACATTGTTGTAAGCCCAACAGAAACAACAGCCATTGCCATTCCTATAGATACTTCTCCTTGTTCAAATTGAGCAAAAATAAACGTTGCTGACGTTTCTACTGATGGAGGTAGTACGAGAAGCGATGCTACTAACTCTCTTATCGAAATCGTAAATGTCATCGCCCATCCAGCAAGAATTCCTGGAATAATAAGCGGCAATATTATTTTTCTAAAAATATAAATATAATTCCCGGAAAAAATACTTCCTGCCTGTACAAGAGAATCATCAATTTGTCCGAGCGATGCTTTTACATACTGCACCGTATAAGGTAAAAAGAGAACAACATACGTTACGATAACCATGACTGGTGTATTGTAAATTGACATAGGCATATAGGGTGAATTCCAAAATAAAATAAGCCCTACAACCATCACTATTCCTGGTACCATATTCGGTAACATGCCGCACATATCAAGCCATTTTTCAGAGGACTTTTTCCCCTTTCGAATCATAAGCGCCAAAAATACGCCAATAATTACAGCAACAATCGCCGTTACGAGTGAAAAAAGAAAACTGTTCCATAAAGCTTCTAATCCCGGAGAACCAATTGTAAATAATGCTTCATAATGGCTTGTTGTAAAGTTATTAAAATGTAAGCCACCGCCTCTTAACTTCGACAAAGAAGCAATAAGTATAGAAAAGTATGGGATTCCAATTGCTACTATTAGTAAGCCAATTACATAAACCCATGCTATAACGCGCGCAAATATAGACAAAGTATACCTTTTAGATTTCACACCTTTTCCACTAACCATTGCATATGTATACTTTCGATTCAATACATTTTGCATATACCAAATGAGCATACACGCACTAAGTAATAAAGAAGATAATGCTGTGGCACTGCCAAAATCAATCGGCCAACTAGAGATAAATTTATGAATCTCAGATGTTAACACATGGAATCCTATTCTACGTCCGAATGTAGCTGGTGTTCCAAATTCAGCAATCGTCTTTACGAAAATGAGTAAAGCGCCCATTACATAACTTGATAACAATAACGGTAGTATTATTTTTCTTAAACGATAGAAAAAACTTCCACCATGAACTGCTGCAGCTTCTTCTTTACTACTCCCAATCTGAAGTAACGTGTTTTTCAACATGAAGTAAAGGAATGGGAATAAATGCAGACTCATAATTAAAACCATACCGCCTAAACTAAAAAACGATGATGAAATCGGCTTTAAAGCCGGAAAAAATTGTTCAAAATAACCGTTAGGTTGCATGAACAAAATCCAGCCCATCGATCCGATATAGGGCGGGGTCATAAATGGGATCATAAAAACAATATCTAACTTACTATACTTTCCTACATCTGTTTTGCTCATAATGAACGCCAATGGAAACGCAAATATTGTAGCTCCTATTACAACGAGCACACCTAGAAGCATCGAATTTAGAAAAATTCCAGCTAATCCACCACTCTGCATGACTTCAAAAGGCTTTAAAAAATTCCAACTGCTATTTTCATATACACTAGAAAATAAAATGAGAAAAATCGGAATGACGATTAACATCGCCACAAGTAACAACGCTACTGTCATTCCAACTTGTCTTACTGTTACGAATCGATTTACCATGTAATCACCATCTTATTGAAATACTTTCTTAAATTGTTTTGCTATTTCATCTTGTTCTTTCTCAACTGTTTTCCAATCAATATTTAATACTGGAATCTCTTCTACATTCGGTCTATTTTCAGCTTTTATATCTTTTCTACCGGGCAACAAATACGCTTTAGAAACTTGTTTTTGCACATCATCTGATAATAAATAATCAATAAACTCTTTTGCACCTTCTACATTTTTACTATCCTTCATAATGCCTGCTGCACGTGGACTAATGACTGTTCCGCTTTTTGGATATACGATATCAACCGGTTCACCCTTTGCTTTTGCACTGTACGTCATATAGTCAACACCCGCAATTACCATATCTTTCGCACCTGTTACAACTGGGTCTAACGCTTCTTGGTTTGCCCCAGCTACTGTAACTTCATTTTTCTTAAGCTGTTCAAATAAATTCCATCCATCTTGTCCATTCTTTTTCACATATCCTGTTACAAAGTCTAAAGCTGAACCTGAAAGTGCTGGATCTGGAAGATTCACTTTCCCTTTCCATTCTCCTTTCGTTATATCGCTCCAATCTTCAGGTGCTGTCTTCACATTTTTTGTGTTATACACAATTCCTAATGCTGAAGCACTATATCCAAAATAATGTCCTTTATCATCCGACCATTCAGAACGAAGCTTATCAGCTTGTTTTGCTCCTTTATAAGCTAACGTTTGCCCATCTTTTTTTAATCCTTCCATCGCTGGTAAAGAAGCAAGTACGACAACGTCAACGACTGGATTTTTCTTTTCAGCCTCCATTCTTGCTAAAATCTTACCTGTTGTTCCTTGAAACATTTCTACTTTTATCCCTGTTTTCTTTTCAAAGTCCTTTTGAATTTTTTCTGCTAATCCTTTTGGTCCTGCACTATATACAACAATTTTCTTTTCATTAGCGTTTTTATTTTTTGCATCTACACTGCCTGTCTTTGAGCTACAACCTGTTACTACAGCAGAAAATAGTAAAGTACATACAAATAAAGACTTAAGCGAACTGAATTTCTTCATACGATTCTCCCCCTATATGATGAATACATTTTTTTGGTACATATAACGATACCGGTTTACCAACGCTTAGCTTACTATTGTGATAAGCTGTCCATACACCCAGTGTCCCCATGTTTACTTTCACTTCATAACGTTCTCCTACATATGTAACGTGCTGAACTTCACCTGTATACATTTCGCACAAGTCATTTTTTGTCCAGCTCACATGCTCTGGACGAATCATTTTTTTCCCCTCTACAAGCCAATTTGCCTTACCAATAAATTTTGCAACAAATTCATGAGACGGTTTCACATAAATGTCTTCTGGTGTTCCTTTTTGTAATACTTCACCCTGCTTCATGACAATAATTTGGTCTGACATTGACATAGCTTCTGTTTGATCATGTGTTACATACAATGCCGTTAAACCAATTGAATGAACGATGTCCATAAGTTCTAATCGCATTTCTTCTCGCAAAATTGCATCGAGTGCACTTAACGGTTCATCGAACAAAATAAAATGAGGTTTCGTTACAATTGCTCTAGCAAATGCGACACGTTGCTGCTGTCCACCTGAGAGTTCATGCGGATATCTTTTCTCCATACCTTGCAAACGAACTCGCTTTATCGCATCTTCTACCTTTTCTCTTAAGTGATTCGTTTGCTTTGTAGCCCTTAAACCAAATGCAACATTTTCAAATACAGTCATGTGCGGCCATAAAGCAAAATCTTGAAATACCATGCCGATATTCCGCTCATGAGGAGATGTTTTTATCTTTTTAGCAGAAGAATACATGCACTTATCTCCAAAATATATTTCACCTTTATCCGGTTCCTCAAGCCCTGCAATCATTCTAAGTAAAGTCGTTTTCCCGCATCCTGAAGGTCCTAAAAGTGTGGTGAATTCCCCTTTTTTCATTACAATCTGTAACGGCTTTAACGCCTGTGTTTTCCCAAATGCCTTTTCTAATCCATGAATTTTAATATCCATCGTTTCACCTCTCTCCCCTCATTCTTAACCTGCTTTCATTCTATCTGGAAGTTTTATACTGAATGTTAATGTACTGTAAAGATTAAATTAAAAAATCTCTAATAAACTATTTATTTCTATAGATTTTTTCTATAGTTAGAAGAAAAAGGGGCCAACTTATCATGAATCTCTTAAAATTAGAAATTGTAGTGCTTATTAAGAAATACAAAAAGCTTACTATTGTTGCAGAAAAACTTGGCGTTAAACAACCTACTATTACGTTTCACATAAAAAGCTTAGAAGAGGAACTTGGTGTGCCTTTATTTGAATTACGTTCCGGAAGGTATTTCTTAACAGAAGCTGGCGAGGCATTGCATCATTATGCTTGTAAAATAGATGCACTTATGAAAGAAGCTAGGCGGGTCACACAAGAGTTTAAAGATTTTAATAAAGGCGCTATAACAATTGGTGCTAGTTATGTACCCGCGACTTATCTTTTACCAGAAGTTGTTCACCAATTTCAATGCGAATTTCCAAATATAAAAATAACACTCATAGTAAAAACAGCTCCTGAAATTCGAACGATGCTACAAAATCATGAAATTGATCTCGGGGTAATTTCTGCGGCACCGTTTGACGAACCACTTCTAAAACAAATGAATGTAATGCCTGATACACTTGTTCTTGCCTTTTCCAAAGAACATCATCTTTCTAAAAGAACAAATGTATCATTACAAGATATCGAAAAAGAACGTATATTATTGCATCGTAACCCATCTACAACGAGAGATTTACTTACACAATGGACGTTAGCACATAACATTACATTCCAATCAGAAATTGAACTAGATTCATTAGAAACGATGAAACAAATTTTAAAATATGGTAATGGGGTTGCCTTTATTTCAAAACTTGCTATTGAGCAAGAAGTACAACGAAATGAGCTATGCTATATACCGATCCCTGATTTTGAATTTCAGCGTAATATTTATACCATTCATCATGAGGACAGATGGAATTCTAAAATAATTTCTTTTTTACTACATAGTATTACTTCTTTTGCAGAAAAAAATTAAAAGGCTGTCGTTATACACGACAGCCTTTTAAACTATAACTCTATTTGTTTTTCTTATCCTCAATTTTTGCTTGTGCCTCTTCAGCCTTATCTAATGCTTCTGAAACTTTTTTCTCTTTTTCTTTTACATCATCTATACTATCAACAGCTTTAATTAATTTATCGATTCCTTCTTCATTTACCTTTTTTCGTTTCGCTACTCTTTCATTTACTTTCTCTTCCACATCTTTTGCTTTTTGAAGCATATTCTCTGCATTTGATGTCACAGCTTTTTCAAGTGCATCATCTTTTTTCTTTTGTAACACTTCATTTGCAATATCTTTCGTTTCTAAATACTTACCGTCTTTTAATGCTGTCGCACCGCGATCTAGTAACTGAGCGACTTCTTTATATGCCTTCGCTTCATTTCCTGATTTCTCTTTTTCCGCTTTTTCAAACCACATAATCGCATCACTATATTTTTCATTTTTCAATGATTGCATACCTGTTTCAATATACGTGTCATAATTACTACATCCAGTCATTACGACTAACAGAAAAAGCATTACAAAACTTAATTTTCTCATGATGTTTTCTCCTTTTCTTTGCCTGCTCACTTTACTGTAACATACATGAAAAGGAGTTTCAAAAACTAAAATACTAATATGGTCATTTTTATATTGTTAAAATTTTCTTTTAAACCGATACATCCACTTGTTTTTTCGCCATATGCTGCTTTACTCCAACTAATACAACTAACAATAATCCTCCACCTAATGTCATCATAACAATGCTAGTCGGTAACATATCTAATAATAATCCATATACAATCATTCCAAGCGGTGCGATTGCAGTAGAAATTGTTTCAAGTAGACCGAATACACGTCCTAAATAGTTTGGATCTGTCGTCTTTTGCATATGTACTTGCATCGGGATATTTACAACCATCATTGATATACCGGTTAAAATCATAAAAGTGATATAGTAAATAAAACTTGCTACTTTCGGAATGATAACTAACAACGGAAAGACTGTGCATAAACTCAAGCCCGCAAATAAAAACAGTCCAATATAAACAGAGCGAAACGGATTATTCACTTCTTTACGTACTGATAAAACAATTGCACCAATTAGCATCCCGACTGCTAACATTCCCTCTACAACACCGAGTTGCTTCGAGGATAAATGCAAATTTTTAATAACAATATATGGAAGCGAAACGAAAAGTGCACTCGCAAAAAAGTTTACCCCTACTGCAATTTTCATTAAACCATATATTTCATGCTGTCGTTTCACATATGAAAAACCTTCTTTTATACTCGTCAAGAAATGCTCTTTACTTTCGACCAATTCTTTTTTATATAAATCAAATACGATGAATAATTGTACAATAACTGCTAAAAAGAATGTAATACTATTTAACAGGAAAAATGTTTTGATTGAAAAGAAACCAAATACAACTCCTCCAATAATCGGCGCTAAAATATTCGATAAAGATGATGCCGTCTGATTTAAAGCACTCGCTTTTTGAATACGCTCCTCATCTACTAAATTAGGAATAGACGAAGTTAATGAAACAGAATAAAAACTTGCACAAATTGATAATAATGCCGCTGATACATAAATAAACAGAAGTGATGGTCCAAATATAGTAGCAAGAATAAACATGATAAGCATTGTTAAGCTACTTAATAAATCAGTGCCAATTACAAGCCATCTTCGGTTCACACGGTCAGCTACAGCACCTGCAATTGGGCCACAGATCATTCTTGGTATTGATCCGCAAATAAGGGTAGTTGCAAACCCCATTCCTGAACCAGTTGTCTTTAATACGTATAATCCCATTGCAAACGTATAAATACCCGCCCCTAACAAGGACGTCATTTTTCCAATCATCATTAAAATAATATTTCTCGTTGCAATCTTCATTTTCCAATCATTTTGACCTATACTTACATCCCCCATTATGACACTCTCCCTTTAAAAGTTAAATTGTGTTAAACTTATTATATATAAAACTTTCCAATTTTTACAACGAAAAGTTTAATTATATTTAACTTTTTGATTATAAAGGAGCATATGATGGCTACTCTCGGCGAGAAAATTAAAACGTTACGAAAAGAAAAAAAGCTTACTCAAACTGAATTAGCAGGTCCAGAACTGACAAAAAGTATGTTAAGTCAAATTGAAAATGGAAAAGCTACACCTTCCATGAAAACATTACAATACATCGCTGAAAAACTTGGATGCGAAACGAGTTTTTTACTAGAAGAAGATGATGTAGAAATTGTAGAAATCATTCAACAAATGGAACAACTAATAAAGGCAAATAAATGTGATGAAGTATATGAGACTTTACTACCTATCGTTCAAAAAGAGCTACCTTCTACTTTAAATACCGCTCGTTTATATAAACAATTTGTAACAGCTGCGGCGATTATGAAAGATTACAACATTGAATATTACGTTGAAAAGGCTACTTCTATTTTTGAAAAATATACGTTATACCGGGACAGTACGGAAACAAAATTAAAATTATCCTTTACGATATTCACACGTAAAAAGTATGGTGAATGTTTACAACTTATAGCTAGTATTAGAAATGATTATGAGGAGAAACATTTAGAAATGGATCTCATTATACATATCGAGTTATGTTTATATGAAGCCATCATTTTACTAGCATGCGGCGATTATGAAACATGTGAAGTAACAATATTAGAGGCACTCGAGTTTTCAAAAAAGCATCAAGTATATTTTAAAACAGACGAATTTTATCGGATTTTATCTTACCAAAAAGTCATTACAGCTGATAAAGAACAATATTTATATTACATAAAAAAATCTGAGCAATTTGCCATTTTTACAGAAGATACTCTATCCATTGCGATTATTGATATTTTAAAAGCTTACTACTACAACACGATTACTAATGAATATACAATCGCATTAAAACATCTAGAACAATTTCGAGAGAAACTAAAAGATGAGCCACTTTTTCAAGACGACGGATTGTATTATCTTGAAAAAGGAAAAGCTTTATACGGATTGAAACATTACGAGGAAGCTTTACAAGCATTGCAACGTGGTATCATGCCGGATTATATGAACCATCCACTTGATCAAGCGTGGCTTACAACAGCAGGTGCATATCGTGCCCTTTGTTATGTAAAACTTAACGATAAAAAAAGGGCTCTGGAGGAAGCTACAGAAGCCGCTCAAAAGATACAATCCTACCCGGATTCCATCTTTTCTTCTTTTATTAAAGAAACATTACAAATAATACAAAAACTTTAAAAATGTCTCGAAATGGTATATTATTCCTCCTTTTTTGCAAAGATAATAATGATGGGAGGAATATAAATGAATATACAACGCGCAAAAGAGCTTTCCGAGTCATCTGAAGAAGCCAATGTCAGTTTTCAAGGCATGCCTGTTATGATTCAACACGTCGATGAAAGCAACGAAACCGCCCGCATATATGAAGTAACAAATCCAAAACGCGAATTAACGGTTCCAGTTAATAGCTTAGAGGAAATATAAAAAATGCCACTTCTTTTTTTTGAAGTGGCATTTTCTTTTATTATATATTTCATCACTAGTTTTTCCTTTTTAGTAAACCATACAGCCCAATACAAATTACAATTAGACCTACTATGCCAAAAGCCAGTTTCTCAAATAAATCTCTTGTTTCATGACTCCTAACTTCTACTATACTTTTGTTTTGTCGTTCAATTTCATTTTGGTCTGTTTCTACTCGCTCTCCATATACTAACAATCGATATTTACTAGATGTATATGGTTCACATGTAAGTAATGTAACTCTATCTTGTCCTTTTATTACACTCAATTTATCAACTTGATTTGGATTAATTATCTCACGCCCAATTACTTTATAAACAAGTTGTTTTCCAAGTACATTGACATAGAATATATCGTCATCAGCCAATTTATCCAGGTGCCGAAACATCCTCGCGCCATGATAGCCTCGATGCCCTGCCAATACAGTATGCGTATCTTTCCCACCAATTGGTAAAGAAGTCCCTTCAAGTTGGCCTATTCCTTTACTTAAGTTTTCTTGATTTGCACCTAAGTAAATTGGCAACTCCTCATTTATTTTTGGAATTGAAATCATACCAAACATCTCGTTTTTGTTTATAAAGTCTAACTGCTCATTATCTACTTCAGTATCATGAACAAATGGATCATTCATTTTGAAAGTAGTTTTCCCTAACAAATGGTTATATGTTTCCATCTTCCGAAATTTCTCATTGGCATCTTCTGCTTTTGAATTATTTACCATCTTTTCATAACGAATTACTCTTGTTTTATATACATAATTGTTTATATAATTAGCAAGCAATGGATATAGAAATAGAGATAACCCTGTAAGGAACAATACTAAACTTATTAAGCTCCTTCTCACACACACACCACACAATACATATTATTTTCGTTTTTTCAAATAAATCATTAGAAGGATGATACAAATAAGAACAATGGGAAGAACAATCATCCAATCTTCTATAATAAAAGATTTTAGAATCATTTCTTTTTCTCCAGCATCATATGGAACCCGGTGTCCTCTCACTAATAGCCTATGCGTATTCACTCCATAAGGGGTACATGTAATTAATGTTGCATAATCTTCTCCTTGTACAACTAATAAATCTCCTGTTTCATTTGGTAATACAACTTTTATTTGATCTACCTTATAGGCAAGTACTTTATCTAATGAATGAATATAAAATATATCGTCCTTTTCAACTTTATCTAAATGAGTAAACATTAGTGCTGAAGGTAAACCACGATGCCCCGTTAAAACTGTATGCGTATTTTCTCCCCCTACTGGTAATGAAGATTCGTTCAGTTGTCCAACTCCGCGGGTTAGTACGTCTTCAGTCGTCCCTTGATAAATCGGAAGATTCACATCAATTTTTGGAATTTCTACATATCCCATAACATCACCGATATTTAACATATCTATATGCGAACTTTTGTTCTTATCACTATTTTCATGAAATGGGTCCGAAAATGTTTGCATCGTACTTTGAACTTTTTCATTATATTCCCGTGCTTCTTTCTCCTTACGTTCAATTTCTTCTTTTTGTAAATTATTTACTGCTTCATCGTACGTACTTACTTCCGAATAGTGCGTTCTCGTTGCAAACCAATTACTTGCAATCGGATATAAAAATATACTTAAACCTAGCAAAAATATACTGCCAAAAATAATATTTCGTCTCATAACATCCTCTTTCACTACGGATAAAATGTGGAAAAGAGGAAAGCAATATGCCTTTCCTCTTTTCCAAACTCAATTATTATAAAAATATCAATTAGGAATTCTTCACAGGTTTCTTTCTAAAGAAGATAAACGCTGCTGTCACCATTAATAACAGACCAACTACTGTGAAGAAAATTGTTCCTATACCACCTGTTGCTGGTATAATCCATCCGCTCTTATTGTTCTCAACCTGCAGATCAATTAATTTATGATCTTTATCAATTTTAATATCAATTGGATCTCTTAATTTTTGATATTGCTCTACTGCACCGTCTTCATCTTTATACTTTGGTGCTACCGTTTCAACAATTTGATATTCACCATACGGGATTTCATTCCATGTAATAATACCATTTGCATCAGTGATATCATCCATTTTCTTTTTGTTTACTACTACAATATTTCCCTTTTTATCTCGTAATTCGAATCTTGCACCTTCTAATTTCAGAGACTTATTCTTACCATCAATTTTTTCGATTTTTATATTTCCCATTGTTGGTGTAACCACTACTTCGTTTGATGGTTTTCCATCTTTTTCTGATGAAACATCATCTTTGTTTACAAAATCAAGTACTGCTTTGTTCGGAATTTCCACTCCAGATTGAACATCACCTTTAATTTTTGCAGTAATTTGCAAGTGTAATTCTTTCCCTGTTACTTTCGAAAAATCTTCCACTGAAGCAATAACCTTTTGTCCAGCAACAATTACATTTACAATACTCTCATCAACTTTTTTACCATCAATCATTACAATTGGTGTTCCAACAACCTCTAAACGATCATCTAAAACATCGGTTACAACATAATTTTGATACGTTTGAATATCCTCAGGAAGCAATGTTTTAATATCATACGTATACTCTGTTTCACGATTTATTCCCGCGTTCTTTGAACTGTCGTTAATCGTTTTTTCAATTGTAGGCTCTTTATAGTTCTTTACATCTTTTTCTAACTTAACTAGTTTACCAGTTTCTTTAATAGCAAAAGGATATTCTTCTTTACTTGTTAAATAACCTTTTGGAGCCTTTTCCTCTATAAAATAATAGTTTCCATACTCTAAAGAATCTACACTAATTTTACCATCTAATCCTGTTACTAGTGGAAGTGGTGTTTTTACTTGTGTGTTTGTGCCATCTTCATTTTTTTTGAATAAATGGAATTCCGCACCTGATAACACACTGTCCCCTTCACCTTTTTTTATTAATTCTACTGAACCACGTTTCGTTTCATTCTTTGGATAAATATGAACATCGTAGTTTAAATCTTTACCGTCTGCACTTGTCATTGGAATATCAACAATAAAAGTACTCTTATCTAATTCAATATGGTCTGGACCTTTAACAGCTTTTACTTCATAACGTCCTAGCGGAAGATCTTTAAAAACAGCTTCCCCTTTCGCATCTGTTATCTTTGTAATTGCAGCGTCTTTTACTGGATTTTCCTCTTCTTTTATAACAGTTCCATCATTTGAAATCTTTTCAAATGACTCAATTCGTTTAATTTCAAAAGTTACACCTTCTAAAGGCTTTGCATCTTCCGGAACAATTTGTCCTTCTTTCCCATTACCTTCTGAAGTTGTTTTAGCATCTTTACTTTGTTCAAACTTGTGAATCGTTAAAGTACCTGTACTTCTAGATTCCGCACTAACAATCATGTTAGATAGCGTTGAAAAAGCTAACATACCAATTAAAAATAAACTAAAAATCTTTTTCATAGTTGCCCACTCCCTATCATTTCTATTGCTTTTGTTCTATCTATCTTTCACTGTTTCTCTTTCTAACAAAGAGGAACAATGTAACAAACATCAATATTCCACCCATTACATAATAAATAATTGTCCCTATTCCACCAGTCTCTGGAATAACGAATTCACTCTTCTTATTTACTACTCTTATTTTTTGTGAATTCATTCCAGGCTTCACTTCTATTTCTACTGGCTCTCTCATCAGCACATATCCTTTTGGTGCTTGTACTTCTTTTAATGTATATTTGCCAACTATTAATGGAGTAGAAGTTGCCAAACCATCTTTATCGGTTGTTAATTTACATACTATATTTCCACCTTTACTTATCACTTCAAATACTGCGCCTTCTAATTTGAGATTTTCATCGTTCGCATCTACTTTTTCAATCTCAAATTCCCCTAATGTTGGTGGTACTACAAATACTTCATTTGATACGGATTTCTTCTGATCAAACAGTAACTCCGCTTTATTTGGAATACCACCATTCGCATTGTATTTCGTTACTATATCTGCATTTACATTAGCATTTAGCATTGACTTAATGTGCATTGTATAAGATTGATTCGCAAGATAATTATAATTTCCGTCCCGCTTTGGTAACTCAATACTTACTTTCTTTAATAGCTCATCAATTTGCGGTATAACTTCTATGGCCTCTCCATCACTGTTTACAAGTTGTACTTGTAGGATAGTTAAAATATCTTCTAAGTCATCCTGTAATACCACTTTTTCAAGGTCCATGACATCATTTCCAAAATTATAGTTTACATGCCATGTAAACTCTTCACCTACACTTTGTAATGTCGCCTTTTCCACTTCTATTTCATCTGAGTCCGAAACCATTTTACTCACCTTAGGTTCCTTTGCTTTCACATTCGTTTTTACATTCGGTTTTTGTGGTGGTAAATCTTCATTATCTGGTGTTTTCCCCTCAACAACCGCTATGTTCTCAATTTCTTTCGTTTTTAATGCGTCTTGCGTAACTTTCACTTTAAAAGTTACCATTCTTTCTTCCGTATCAAGCACGTCACCAAAGTTTACTTTAATCGTATTATCCTCATACGACCCTGCATCTTCGTCAACTGCGTCTGTCAATAAATTCCCATTCACTTTCATACTACCAGCTACATACTCTACACCTTCAGGAAGTTTATCCATTAGACGCATATCTTTAATAAGTCCATTTTCTACCTTATTTCGAACTTTAATTTGATACTCAAATTTATCATTGACATGAACTTTTTCTTGCCTCATATCAATAATCTCTTTCTTCGATTCTAGTTGTCCAGACAACGGGTCGACTGGTGTTTCAACTTCTGGCTTCTCCTTATCGGCCGAACTATCAGTCTCAACTATTGCTATATTCTTTACTTTCTTATTTGCCATTTCTGGTTTTACAACAATTTCAAACGTGATTGCTTTCTCTTCCTCGCCTTTAAGGTCGCCGAAATGAGCATAAATTGTTCCATCTTTTATATGTGCATGATCTTCATCTTCAACATCCGTTTGTTCCTTCCCGTTTATCTTTAACGTGTTTGGAACATATTCTACTCCTTCAGAAAGTTTATCCGTAATTTTAACTGATTTTAAGAGAGAATCTGGCACACTATTTTTAGTATGAATTGTATATTCTAGTTTGTCGCCAACTTTCAGCGTACCACCGTTTATATCTTTAGCTAGTTTAGTAGCTACTAACTTACCGTGTTTCTCTTCTAGTTCAGGTATTACTTTAACTACTACTTTATTAGAATCATTAGCTTCAACCTGACTTCCTGTTAACTCATCAATCCCTTGAACAACAGCGATATTAGGAATTTCTGTTTCTACCTTTTCTCCCCTTAATTTCGCTTTAAATTCAACGGTTGTCTCAGGTGTTTTATCCGTATAGATTCCACCTTTCGTAGCATTTGCTCCTTCACCAATTCTTATCGTTAACTTTCTTGTCTTTGCATTATAATCAACCTGTTCTGTTTGATCTCCCGCATTCGGACCAGAAATAATTTTCACCGAATCTGGTACAAATTCTAGACGCGAATCTAAAACATCTTCAATTTTTGTATCAACAGAACTCGAATTCGGTTCAATGTTTTTCACCCGTAAACGATATGTAACTTCATCACCGGGATCGTACTTTTCTTTTGTATCTATTACTTCCTTAGCGATTACAAGCTCTGGCGCTGTTGCATTTACTGCAAAGGCTAATGTATTTAATACGTAATCATCACCAGATGTCGCAGCTTTTAAACGTATTTCCTTTTGATTTGGTTTAATATATCCTGCCGGTAGCTTTATTAAATCTGCATCAACCCCTAAATTATTTTTATAATCTGGGTTAAATGTACCTGGATACTTATCTCGCATATGTTCCTCATATTCAGAAATAGTGGAATTAAATATATTACCTGTCGGATTTAGCTTATCAGTAACTTCCTTCCAGGTGTTATCTGTATGAACAAAGAGTTTATCACCTTGCCAATATCTATCTCCTTGAACAGCGAAAACAGAAACTTTCGGATCTAAATCTCCAGTTTTTGAAGCAATAAAGTTTTTCATCGTGAATTCTTTTTCACCAGATCCAGTAGCTCTTTTCAATCCACCATCATACACAGTAAATGCTTTTCTAGTTTTTGACTTATCTTTCGTGATTACTAACATGTACCATCCAGCAAAAGAATAATACCCAGAATTATATGCAAGTTTTGTATTTGGATAAGGAATATTTGCTACAGTATAGCTTCCTGCTTTTGCATTAGAAGACTTTAAAAGCCCTGTAACATCTGCATAGTTAGAATAATAAGTACCATCAATACCGAAACCATAAAGCAAGCCACTTCCGTAATACGTATTACTTGGTGATACTTGAAAGCTCTTCCCGGCCGGTGTAGTAAACTTAACTGGTGCCACATATTGCTGTTGCGTTAATTCGTAACGTGTTGAACTCCAATATAACCCAGCCCATTCGATTTCAGCATCCTCTGGAACAGGAATATATGCTTTAGATGAATTTGTAGTTGTTGGGTCGTCATCCACATCAATTAATTCACGTGTATAACCATTCGGTGTTGTCCCGTACGTATACGTTATATCCGAATACAATGCCGTTTGTTTCTGAGCTTCAGTAGCTTTAATACCTAAATTCACATTCCCAGTAGAATACATATCACCTTTATGAATAGATTGATAGGTTGGTGTATCAAAACCTTCTTCATCTGTAACTTCTGCCCTTACTCTATCCATTGGTTTAAAAAACTGTAACTGCGATAATAGTAAAAATAAGCTCATAACAACTACAAATACATTTAATATTTTTTTATTTTCTTTTATCTTATTGTGCAAAGAGGTCACCTCCTTAATTAAAATCCATTAATATATTATGCGAATATACTTTATATGTATTATTCTAATATAAAATATAAGATTTGTTAACAAAATATGTGATAAATTACTAATTTATACATTTTTATATAAAGATTTTTAGATTTATTATAAGTATTTAATAATAATTAAATTTCGAATATAAAATAGAAACTTCATACTTTTTCTCCTATTTATGATATTCTACACAACACGAATTACTTAATAATTATAAGGTAATATAAAAAAATTTTATCGCTGATTACTTACAATTAATACAAATAACATTGGAAGAGCAAAATATTCAAAAGAAACCAACACAAGTATGCTGGATTAAAATTTACGGCCTAAAAAAGAAAAGAAGCCTCGTTCTTCTTTTCTTTTTATTACATGCTAAAATACAAACTATAAACTACTATTCAAGGGGGAAATTGTATGGAAAAGAATCCACAAAAAATTAATCCTTATTATGCAGTTATATTCACTTCTAATCTATCGAATGATACAACAGACTATAATGCCGTTGCCGAAAAAATGGAGGACCTTGCGAAACAGCAACCTGGATTTTTAAGTGTAGAAAGTGCACGAGGTAATCCAGGACTCGGAATTACAATTTCTTATTGGGAATCACTCGAAGCAATTGAAAATTGGAAAAAGAACGCCTTACATAAAGAAGCGAAAAAAAGAGGCCGTGAGCAATGGTATGAAAACTTCCACCTGCGTATCTGCCTTGTTGAGAAAGAATATAAGTTTCATAGAGATACATTGTAACTATGAAGAAAAAATTAGCTCTCGTTTCTGTTCATGAAATATACGGTGTGAACGATCATATGCATCATGTTATTGACCACTTCAATACATCTCATATAGATGTATTCTGTCCTAATCTTCTACAATTACAACAAGCATTTCATTATAGTGATGAAGAAAAAGCATATCATCATTTTATGAATCACATTGGATTTGATGATGGAAAAGAGCAAATTGAAGAACTCATTACTAGCCTTTCCAATAGTTACACACATATAGGACTTCTTGGTTTTAGCGTTGGGGCAACAATCGCTTGGCTCTGTAGTACCAATTCAAAAATAGATTTTATCATTGGTTGTTACGGTTCTCGTATACGCGACTATGTTCACGTGAAACCTTCGTGTGCTACATTACTTATTTTCCCTGAAAAAGAAACTAATTTTTCAGTATGCTCCTTAATGAAAACATTACAGCAACAAGATAATCCTTTATTAGAAATAAAACAACTACAAGGTGAACATGGATTTTTAAATCCATACACTGAAAAATATAACAAGGAATCTACAAAGCAAGCATACAAAATAATAGATTCGTTTCTTATGAAGACAATCTTATAAAGGAGCTTCATATGTCACTAACATTACTATTACTCATTTTCATAATAATTCCCTTTCTTTCAGCATTAGCTCTCATTTTTATAAACGTTAAAAAAGGGACATTATTAAAACGTCCCTACTTACAATCATTCATCGTATGCACTTTGTTTTTTTGCTAATTGGATATTATATTTAACAAATTTTTATTCATTACTACCTGAGAAAGTGAGTGAATTCATATTCCTGCCCATTTGGTTTTTCCTTTGCGTTTTAGGCTTTATCGTTTTCTCACGCGAATGGAAAAACAATCGTGTTTTCTCCGTATCTATCGGTTTTCTTTCCTTTATTAGTTTTCTATTTGGGTTATTGTTGTTAGTTACTTCCAGAATGTGACTATGAAACGCTATTAAAAACCTAATCACTTTATTTCATTAACAGCTTTGACCTGAACTTGGTATAATACCAAGTTCGGGTCTATTAATTTCTCCTTAATTTTTATGTAATTATTATATCTCATCTATTTTACACTCTCTTCTTGAAATCATTCCACGGTCTTTTAAACTTAGAAATTCATAGTATCAAGGAATTGTTCAGCTGCTTCATTCTCCTCAATATACTTTTGAAGTCGTATATTCATGATCCCCATATAATCATACCAATTTTAATGAATTCATTAATCACTTTTAAAACAATTGAACTGTTTTGTCTTAAACAGATTGAAATTAAATAGCATTTTCTTAATGATTGTAAAACCAATGTAAAAATTATAAATCTTTATAACTAGTTATTCACACATTAGGTAAGATGGATTACTCTCTTTATTGAGAAGGCCTCTCAATAATAAAATAACAGGGAGAAAAACATGAAAACAAAAATTTTTTCTATTATTACAGCTTTAACTTTAATGACATGTTTCGCTATACCAACATTAGCAACATCTAGTAGTTACAGTTTTAAAATGGACTATCGAGTGGTGGATGGCAGTAAAAACAAACAGTTCCACACACTGTCTAAAGGAAGTGTATATATCAACGGGAGCGCATATGTATATTCTACTGATGGAGGAGCGATGGGACCTTACGATGTAAAATATACTCTGTACAGATCTGCATGGGGTTCGGACCCTAGTTATGGAACAGTTAATGGCGGCATAAATAAATCTTTCTCTGGTGCATACAATGTTGATACAAATTCAAATGAATACTACTTATTTATTTGGAAAACAAATGACGATGGACAGAATGTAAAAGGGAACGGAAAAATATCTAATTAAAATATTGCTACTAAACTATGAAAATATGAGGGATTTTAAAAATGCTAATTGACTTTGATGGTTTTATTCTTATTGGAGCATTTATTATATGGTTATTTTCACTCCTCTTTTTTAAGTTACACCTAAAAAAGAGGAACATGTACTTACTATTTTTTTCAATATTTTATTTGTACCTTTGTGTAGTACTTAATTATACCCAATTCCCAATTATTATAGATGAAAATATGAAAAAAGAAATTGGACAAAATGTTTGGAGAGATGCTAATTTTATACCATTCAACACGGAGCATTTCGCTATAACAACATCGTTACTTAATATACTACTAACAATTCCTTTTGGCTTTGGTTTTCCTTACATAAAAAAGACGAATTTCAAACAAGTTGTTTTATCAGGAATTGTCTTAGGGTTCTTGTTAGAAAATCTACAACTTTTATCAGCACTTTATGCCGGATTCACTTTTCGATATGTCGATATAAACGATGTAATTTTTAATTGTATGGGTGTCATTTTAGGGTATGGTATATCAAAAGGCTTTACCCTTGTGTATAGAACATTTATACACAAACTTGATATTAAATTGAATTCCTTTTTAAGATATATTTATGAAACGAACAATTCCTCAACATGACTTCCCTTTTACATTAGCATGTTCTATAACGTTTTATAGAACATTATAAAGCAAAAAAAATAGAAGAGAGAAAAGCCCAACATCAACTTTTCTTCCTTCTATTTTTACCTTTAGATTTCACTGTTACTGATTCACAAGGTGTGTAGTAAATTTGAGGTGTCGCCTTATCAACCACCATCATAAACGTAATAAAACCGATAATAAAGAAAATGAATACCGTTAATAAAATAGCGCCTATCGTTAAAAGTATCATAACACCACCCCTATATATTTCATGTTATTACACCTTTCGCTATTATATGAGCTGAATCCTTTTTAGAAAAATAAACGTAACAAAATAATTACAATGACTCCTGTTAATACTGTTCCTAATAAACTACGAGTATATATCGCTACGAAAAATGTAGGAATTGCCGCAATGATATAATCCCACTGCACTGTCTCATGCATAAATAATACTTGTGCTAAAAGTGCTGCTAATATCGCAATTGGTATGTAATTTAACCATTTTAAACCCCAGTCTGGAATTTGTAGTTTACTAAATACGAGAAGAGGTAAAATACGTGGTACGAGTGTGACAGCTCCGGCTGCTAGTAAAAGGAATAATACGTCCAATCTTACTTCCATTTTTCAATCACCACCCCGATTGTCGCAGCTAAAAGTGTTGCGATAATAACTGCTATACTATCTGGCATAAATAAGTGTGAAACGTATGCGATAATAATCGCTACAATTGCAACACTTAGATGAATGGCTAGTTTCGGTTTACTACTTATTAGCTGAAGTACAAATAATCCGATAAACATCGCTGGTAACGCATAATCCATTCCGTACGTATGAGGATCTGGTATCCAC
Source organism: Bacillus sp. FSL P2-0099 (assembly GCF_038007445.1). Lineage (NCBI taxonomy): Bacteria > Bacillati > Bacillota > Bacilli > Caryophanales > Bacillaceae > Bacillus > Bacillus sp. FSL P2-0099. The sequence goes on along the minus strand of NZ_JBBOXE010000001.1, from coordinate 1,660,049 downwards.
TCTCCAAAAAGCCCTCCGAGAACTGTAGCTAAAATCCAATTTAAATATGCTGTTACATTAAGTCCCAACATCCATTTCTCGCCTAAATAGCCTTTTTGTGCTGCTTGTTGCACTGCAACGCCGAAAGTTTCATCTGTAATTTGCGAACCAATTATTAAATTTTTAAAAAGAGGTATCTTGGTGAAGTAAGGTGCGAGTGCAGCACTCATTAATAAGTGACGTAAATTAACAAAGAACACAGTAAAAATAATTGCCGAGGCTGGGGCACCCGCTGCATACATACCCGCTAATATAAACTGAGCAGAACCTGCGTAAATTAATGTGGACATAAAAGCAATTTCTATGATCGAGAAACCTGCTGTTTTCGCAATAACACCAGCCGCTATACCGATGCTCAAATATCCAAATACAGTTGGTAAACAATCCTTTACACCTTGCTGAAATGAATCATCGCTCTGCAGTGTCATATGTGCTTGAGCTTTATTCACCATTATCTCCCTCCATTTCTTCCATAGTACGTTTTCCTGTTACGACATGAACTAAATCTATGTTTTCACGCCATAATGTATCTAATTTATCAGCTCCAAACTCCTTCGTAATCTCCTCCACCATAATGTCGTGCCGAACATATTCTGTAGCGACGAGAACTAAAGCTGGATCATACGTTGTAACGGCCCATGAAGTGCTATCATTTGAAAAGTTAGCAATTAATACTTCTTCCCCATCACGCGCGATAACAGTTAAATGACCACCCATTCTCTTTTCAACGACGTGAGGTGTCATATAATTATGGTGAAATGTCGCTCCTATTTTTGTTTCTGGATCACCAAATAAAATTGAAAAAATATGTACGCCTTCCGCTTCCTTTTGATGAATGAACGGCTCAATCTCGTGCACTTGATTTTCCCATACAGAAATCCATAACTCTTCTTTTGCTCTATTAATTATATTGCATATTTCTTTCAAAACACGATCATTTGAGCGAATATGCGAAATTACATCAATTTGTCGCTCTTGTTCTAAACAATTTAATTTTCGGTCTAGAAATTCAAAGGACTTTTCAAAATCTTTTCGCATTCGATCCATTAATTCCGTAGCTGGCACTGGTACATATTTCACTGGTTCAGAAGGAACGATATGCACCGCTCCTTTATCCATCAACTTGCCAAGTACTTCATAAATCATCGAACGAGGTACGCCTGTTTGTTTACTCACTTCATAACCTGTTACTGGGGAATGTTTTAATAAACCAATATACGCTTTACATTCATACTGGGAAAAACCTAACTTTTGTAACTCCTTTATTATTTCATCCATCGGTAACCCCTCACAATTTATATAGCTCTAATTTCAAAACTACGATTTCACTTTCCATTAGTAGTTATTGCTATACCTACTAATATAAAAAAGAAGCCTCTACAAGTCAACTGACAATTCCGAATTTTTATTCGAAATAAAAAGCCTTCTTTTGAAAGGCTTTTTGTGCATAATGAATTATTTCAACTGTAGAGCATTTGATATATTACCCTCCAAATGCTCACGTAAGGTTGAACCTGTATACTCTTCTCTAAATACACCTGCTCTCACGAATAAAGGAATGACTTCACTAAAGAATAAATCCAATGATTTTGGAGGTCCCCCTGGAATTGCAATAAATCCATCTAGTGCCCCTGCCTCAAATCTTTCCATAATTTGCTTACAAACATCTTGTGGTGTGCCTATAGCGACCCAATGAGCAGAACCAACAACTTCTGGTCGTTCTAGTATTTGCTCAACAGTTGGTTCATTTTTTATGATGAAATTCCGTAATAATTCGGCATGCGTTTTACTACGTACAGCTTGATTTCTACTTGGTAGCATATGTTCAGTAACCTTACTTTCTAATGGCATCCCTCTAACATCTAATCCGAGAACCATTTCGAGTAAAGCGTATCTCTTCTCTTTTGTGAGATGTTGATGAGCTTGCCTGTGCATTTCTAGTGCTTCTTCATATGAATCACCAATAAAGAAATATAAACCAGGCAATACACGTATATCATCTTGCTTTCGGCCATGCTTTTCTGCTCTTCTTCTTAAATCTTGACGAAGTTCGATTCCTGATTCTACATCTGGCATTGCGGCAAAAATCGCATCCGCAACAGAAGCAGCGAAATTCCGGCCAGACTCTGAAGCACCCGCTTGAAATAAAGGCATTTCCCCAGAAATATGTTGCGGGATATTAAGTGGACCTTTCACCTCAAAATGCTCACCACGATGCTCAATTGGCTGTACCATCTCTCTAATTACATCTGCGTTGTCTTCTTTCAAAACTTCATAAGGATGACTCCTCCAAAGTTTTCTTACTAACTCTGTACATTCTGCCGCTTTCGCGTATCGTTCCTCAGATGGTGGCATCCCTGTCTCACCAAAGTTTTCAGCACCATCAATTGATGTGACAATGTTCCAACCTACTCGGCCGTTACTAATCCAATTTAAAGATTGTAGTTGCCTCGCTAGTATATACGGTGGATAAAATGATGTTGAAGCGGTCGTAACGACTCCAATCTTTTCTGTCGCATAAGCAATGGCAGTAAACAATAATGTCGGATCTAAAATTACATTCCCCTTATTACGTGCAATTAAATCTGGATGTGCCACTAAATAATCCGCTTTAAAAACAAAATCTAACTTAGCCTTTTCTGCCTGTAGTGCCAACTCTACTTGTTCATCTATCCCTGAATTAAACATACTCTCTTGTTCTTTCTTTCTAGAAATCAAACATAGTCCAATGCAAAGCTGTTTTTTTGTAGACATATGTACACACCTTCCCCTTAGTTTTTGATTCACCTAGTTAAACAAGTGATGCGACCATCACATCTTGTATTTTTTATAACATCATAAAATGATAATGATTATCAATATCATTTTATGATGTTACTGAAATAAATGCAATAACAAAAAAGACTCCCGCTAACGGGAAGTCCTTTATCTCAATATTTCATTTGCTTCTTTTTCATAAATTTTATCAAACGAAGTCATAATACGTTGCGATGCTTGAATCATTTTTTGACTCGACATAAGATCTGCCATCTCTTTCGTCATATCTACATTTGAATTTTCTAGCATATGATTTTTTACTATTCCTGTTCCGTTCGGTAAATCAGCAAGGTTACCTTCTGCTAGTGTAAAACTTTTATTTTCTCGTTGCACAAGGCGAGCATTCGTTTCTGCATCTACTGTTTTCGTTTGCAAGCGGCCAATATTATTTTGTGTTACTTCATCGTATAATGTACCGTCTGCTTGTACAGCTACCTTTGCTCCTTCTGGAATACGAATACGTTCATTATTCTCACCCATTACGAAAGCACCAGATGCTGTTTGTAAATAACGATCACTATTTAATGTAAAACTACCGTCTCTCGTTAAAAATGTTTCATCATTTTTAGATGTAACGAAAAATGATGATGTGCCAGCCGCACCGTCGTCTAAAAAGAAATCTGTAGCACTATTTGTCATTTGTATATTTCCTTGCACTAAGTTCACATGCGTCGCAGCTGGTACGACAGCGTAATCGACCGAACCGATATTTGTCATCGCACCGTCACCGCGGCGATATGTATCTTGCACATCAAATACTTTAGAAGTCATGTTTTCTGCTTTAAATCCTGTGGTTTGGGCATTTGCGACGTTATTCGAATGAACATTAATATGCTGCATGTAATTCATCATACCCATAGAACCTATATAAAGACCGTTCATACTCGTTTGAATAAGGCAAGCGCCTTATTCTTCACCTCTTTTCTTACGATGTTTGTAACATTTGTTTTGCTAAATGTTCAGCTGTAGCGATATGTATATGTTGCTTCACGTCTTGTCCGTCTGTCATTAATACAATTGGTGCTGATGATACTGCTGGAATTTTTAACAATTCACCACTACTCGCTGTTTCATCAAATTTCGTAAATACGATTCCATCAATATGAATATCTTTAAAATTCGTAATGATTTCAATCATATCTTTACTTTTCATAGAAGCAGATAACGTTAAACAAATATAATCTGGCTCTACTTGCCCCATCGTCTCAATCATTTCTTCAACTGTATCTGACGTACGATAATTCTTTCCAGCCGTATCTATTAAAATATAATCGACGCGAGCTTCTTCTTTAAAATAAGTAAGTGCCCTTGCCATTGCGGGTTCATCTCGCACAGCGATAACTTCTGCTCCAATTGTTTTTACGTAATCTTGCAGTTGCTGTACTGTCCCGATGCGAGAGTGATCTGTCGTAATAAAACCAACCGTTTTTTTCTTACCGTGAAACTGCCATGCCATTTTCGCAAGTGTCGTCGTTTTTCCAACGCCAGTTGGACCGATTAATGCAATTGTTTGTACCTCTTTCTCAAATACGTTTTCAGTATTAAAATGAGATCTCATATCTTCCAATATGTATCCGATGACTTCTTCTTCTGTAATCATCGTTGCATTCTCAAACTTCACTTTTAATTTTTCAGCATATGCATGAATGAAATATTGTTCCACATCGTTTTGTTCTAACATCCGAATTACTTTTTGAATAATAAATGGTACAGATTCCTGTTTTTCTTTTTTTATAACTACTTCTTCTTTCTTTACAGAAATAGCTTGTTTCACAACAGGCTGTTTTTTAGCTACTTTCGTCTCTTCTGTATGTTTCACAACGACAATACCTTTTTCAAACAGTTGTAATAGTTTCTCTTTTTTTCTTGCCCATTCTTCACTATTTCCTGTTTGCATCGCTGCGTATGACATAGAAGTCGTTACGTTTTCTAAATTGTGCAAGACCGATTGAATTCCATTTGCCTTCACAATTTCTTCTGAAGGTTCATTTACAACATCCATTAATTGTTCATGAAATTGAGTTGTTCCTTCGCTATTTTCATCCTGTTTACCTTCAGGAAAAGCGACTAACATTTCATAATTCTTTTTCCAAAAAAACGGGATATTTCGTTTTACACTTTCATCGACAACGTAGTAATAATCTGTACCATATTGGTCAAATAATTTTCGATACAATTCATTTTTCGAAGCTGCTTTTATTCGCATTAACGCTTCTTTTTTTTCTGTACTTTCCATTACTTCACCTCCTACTATTCAATATAAGCAATTTGATCTACAACAATTTCTGGTGCTAATTCACTAATACATAATACTTTAGCTTCTATTTGATAACGTTCAAGAAGTCTCACAATCGCAAACCTGAAATCTTTTCTGCGTGTTAATAATACTGGCTCTCTTCCCATTAAACGAGCTTGTTTGAAAACGCGCTGTACTTGCTCTACTACTCGCGTTTCTAAATCTAAATCCCAGTTTAATAAATAACCTTGGTATGAATTATTAACAACATCCGCATCTAACTCGATTGAATCAGCGAAAAGCGCTGCATAAATTTTCCCATCCGGATTTTTCGCACTCTCACAAATAACTTTTGAAATACATTCACGAACAAACGCCGTTACACCATCAACATGGTTTTGATAAATTTCTTTCCCGTCAATAATACCTTCAATAATCGTTGGTAAATCACGGATTGAAATTCCTTCTTTCAGCAGTTGTTTAATAACATTTTGAACAAGTGATAAATCGATTTCTTTCTTTTTAATTTCTTCTAATAAAACGCCATTATCAGTTTCAAGCGAGTGAATCAAGTCTTTCACATGTTGACGCTGAATTAACTCATGAAGGTTACGTCTAACGACAACATCTAAATGCGTAATTAAAATGCTGAGCGGCTCTAACACTTGATAGCCTTTCATTTGTGCATCTTGTACCATATGCTCCAAAATCCAATATCCATCTTCACCAAAAATTGGATCTTTCGCCGGCTCTGCATCTAAATCAGCCATTACGTTCGGTGTTTTCAGTGCTAGTAAATAACCTGATTTTAAAACACCTTCAGCCGCCTTCGCACCTTTAATACGAATAATGTAACGTCCGCGTGGTCTAAAGCTCGTATTATCTTTAAAGTTAATTCCAGGAACGTTAATACCAAGGTCAGTAATAATCGACTTCCTCATAAGAACAACTTTATCACGAGCTGTTTCCCCGTTAATCTTCTGCTTTACAAGTGCCGCTAAATCTAAACCGAGCTCTACGATAATTGGATATTTATCCGTAAAGACTCCGAATGAATCTTCCACTTGCTGTAATTGCTCATCCTCGCCTTGAATCATTTCTAATTCTTGTTGAAGCTCGTCTTCTTTCTCTTTCTTTATTCGCTTTTTATTGCGAATTCCTAAGAAAATAATCGTGCCTCCAACGAGAGCAAATGGTAAAAATGGTAGCGGTGTAAAAACACCCATTGCGATAAATAAACCACCGAGTGCATATACAACAACTTCATGCGCTAATAACTCTTTAAAGATTCCTTCAGTTACTGTATCAGCTGAACCGTCAAATACACGCGTTACGATAATACCTGTTGAAATCGCAAGCATTAACGAACCGATTTGGTTTACAATTCCGTCACCGACAGTTAACTGTGTATAGTGAATAGCCGCATCTGCAAAGCTCATTCCTTGCTGCATCATACCAACAATTAAGCCGAAAATAATGTTTACGAATAAAATGACAATCCCGAAAATAACGTCCCCTTTAATGAACTTTCCGGCACCATCCATCGCTCCGTAAAACTCTGTTTCCATATTTAATTTTTTTCGTTTCGCCTGTGCATCTTTTTCTGTAATAAGACGCTGATTCAAGTCAGCATCGATAGACATTTGTTTCCCTGGTAAAGAATCAAGTGTAAAACGAGCTGCTACTTCAGCTGTACGAGACGCACCGTTTGCAACGATAAACTGGAATATGATTAAAACTATAAAAATAACGATACCAATTAATAAGTTTCCGCCAATTACGAACTGGCCGAACTCTTCAATAACATGACCCGCATTTCCGTCTGTTAAAATCGCTCGCGTCGTCGAAACGTTAATCGATACGCGGAAAATCCCGATTAATAACAACATCGTCGGAAATGACTTTAATTCATCCCACTCGTTAATACTTGTAGCTCGCATATAAATAAGCACTGACATACTTAGTAGAAAAACGATAACGATATCAAGTATAAATGGTGGAAGTGGAATTAAGAGCGCCACAACGAATGACGCTGCTAAAAAGATAGAAAAATAGGTTCTTGCAGAATCCATCTTAAACAAAGAGATCCCCTCCAAACGCGCTATTATACTTCAAGTTCTTTCGTTTGAATTAAATAGCGCATAACTTCAATTACAGCTACATATAAATCTTCTGGAATCGTCTCGTCTTCCTCAACTTGATAATATAAAGAACGAGCAAGCGGACGGTTTTCCACCATTGGTATTTCTTGTTCACGGGCAAGCGTTCGTATATATAATGCGAGCTCATCTTCCCCTTTTGCAACGACAATAGGCGCTGCATCAACTTGTTTATTGTAACGAAGCACAACTGAAATGTGCGTCGGGTTGTTCACAATAAACGTTGCACCATCCATCTTCTTCGCGATTGTCCCTTGCAAGATGGCATGCATAAAGTTTTTTCGTTTCCCCTTTACTTGCGGGTCCCCTTCATTATCTTTATGCTCTTGTTTCACTTCTTCTTTTTTCATTTTAATATCTTGTTCGTACTCCCATTTTTGATAAATGAAATCAATAATAGAAAGAACGATTAAAATAATTAAAATGGCTAGAAAGATAAATTTAATTTGGCTAATAATTTCAGTAAGTGACGCTGTCCAGTTAAATCCAATCATACTAACAATCTTCTCTAAATTCTTTTTAAAGAGAACGTACGAAACGTAACCGATTAATCCCATATAAAATAGTGATTTCAAAATATCTACTAAACTTTTACGACTAAACAATCTCGTAAAATAGTTTTTCGGATTAATACGTGATGCTTTCGGCTTAAGTACTTTAGAAGAAAATAAGAAACCGACTTGAATCATATAATTGAACAAATGAAAAGCATATACAAGTATTAATATAGGAGCCGATACTTTCAGAAGTAATATGCCCATTAAATAAAAATACTCGGTCGAATCTGTATTTTTTCCAATTTGATCAAACAGTACCGCTACGGAATGTGCGATCTCATAACCGAGCCAATCTCCGAAAAAGTAAACGACAACTGCTAATACAAGAATGGAAAATAAATTATTTAAATCTTTACTCCGGGCGATATTCCCTTCTTCACGCGATTTTTTACGCTTCTGCGGGGTGGCCTTTTCTGTTTTATTATCCTTTGCCATGCGCGTCCCCCTACTTCGTTAAGAAAAAGTTAAATAGTTTCGTATACTCTTCCAGTAATACGTCTGTCATATTTTTAAACACATAACCGAGCATCGGTACACTCATCGCAATAAACAAAATACCACACGTTATTTTAATTACGTACGCATTCATAAAAACGTTTAATTGCGGTGCATTTTTTGCAATTAAAATAAGGACGAAATTAATAATGAATAGACTGCCCATAAGTGGCAAAGCAATTTCAACCGCTGATGTAATTGCAAATAATAACGTTGCGAGTAGACTATCTAAAAAACTAGTCGTCAACAATTTTGAAATCGCCTCTGTATATTGAAACGACTTTAAAATCGTGGCAACGAAATAGTTAATGCCGCCCAGTGAAATAAAAATAATAAGAAAAAATATATCAAAAATTGTTGATAGTAAAGTAGACTGTGACCCTGCATTTACATCAAATAAACTCGCCTGTGATAAACCGATATCAAAGTCTAAAATATGCCCTGCCATTTTCGGAATGTTCCACAGCATCTCTACAATTTTTGAAAGTGATAATCCAATTACAATTTGCGTTCCTGCATAAGCTGCTACATCCCAAACTGTCTTTATGTGAGAGACATCCACTTGATCTGCCACTGTAATCGAAAGAGCGAGTCCAAATGTAACCTTTGCCATCGCCGGAATTGATCGACCTGAGAAAAACGGTAGAAAATATAAAAATGAAGTAATGCGACAAAACGCAAAAAACGTCGCCGCCCATAATTCCATATTCATTTCAGTTCACCTATCTTAGTACGAACGCAATAGCGATGGGATTTTATCAAATAAATCTAAAATAAGCATCGTTAACTCTTGAAACATCCACGGACCTAAAATGATAATAACGAGCACAATACTCGCCATTTTCGGTAAAAACGTCAGCGTTTGCTCTTGAATTTGCATCATCGCCATAATAACCGCGATAATAATAACGACAATCATACTTACAACGGCAATCGGCATTAAAATCATAACCCCTTTATAAAAAAAGGTTTGGAAAATATCTATAATTGGTGACGTATTCATTTATATGACTCCTATCACATAGCATCAAACGCTTCAGGCGACCGTCTTAAACATAATATCGACGATTTTTGTATATCCACCTAAATATACGAAAACGAGTATTTTAAATGGTAAACTTAAAATCATCGGCGGTACCATCATCATCCCAAGGTACATTAAAAGTGTACTAATAATTAAATCAATAAAGACAAACGCTAAATAAATGAACATCCCTGTAAGTAAACCTTTTTGAATTTGCGTTAACGTAAAGGATGGCACAAGCGTAAACAGTGAAAGATCCTTTAAATCTTTCGGCAACTCTTCTCCACGCACTTTCAGCATCATTTTCAAATCATGCTTATACGTATGCTTCGACATATAATCTTTCATAATCGGAGCTGTCGTCTCCGCAGCTTGACTTACTGTTATTTTTTCTTTCGTCATCGGGTCCCACACATCACTCTTTAATTGACCAAGCACTGGCTGCATTGTAAACAGCGATAAAAATAATGCGAGTCCAACAAGCACTTGGTTCGGTGGTAAATTCATAACCCCAAGCCCTTGACGAGTAATCCCAAGAACAATCATAAAATAAGTAAAATGCGTAAATAAAAGAACGATAGAAGAAGATAATGATAGAAGGGTAACGAGCGCGAATAGTTGTACACTTGAATTACTCGTAAACTCTTTTCCATTTTCGAAATTAATAAAGCCGTTCGGGGCTGCATACGCTGGATTTACAAAAACAAATGAAAAAATAATAGAAAATGCGAAAATAACGGCAAATAACGATAACTGTTTCTTTATTCTCATGATGGATCCTCTACTTTTTTCGTTTCACTCTTCACCGCGTCTTCTAACGCTTGTTGAAACTGATTTCCTGTTCCTGTTAACTGCACAGATTGTACACCGTTATTACTAATAACAGTGAACACTTGCTTTCCGTCCACTTCAAATAAAAAGGCGCTCGTTTGATGATTTAAATAAACACCGTCTTTCACTTGAATGTGTCCATTTTCACCTTGCTTAAAAAACTGCTGTTTGCGCGTCTTTTTCGTCATATAATATGCACCATAGCCGAGCGCACCAAACAGTAAAACGACTTGAAATAAGGTCGTCATATACGACATATGACTCCTCCTCTACTCTTTATCCTGCATTTGATTTTGCGCCTTCATAAGCGCTGCATGTTTCTTATCAGCTTCAATTTCAGAAATAATAATACCAAACTTCTCGTCCATTACTATTGCCTCACCAATACCGACTTTCATATCACTTAAATATACATCTACTTTATGTCCTAAATTTTTCTCTACTTCAAGAACATCGCCAACTTTTAACTGCTTCACATCACCAAGCGTAATAGATGACTTCCCAAGCTTTACACCAAGTTCAATCGAAATATCTGAAACGGTATCAATATGTGCCTTCCCCGCTTCATTTCGTTTCCCTGCAAATTCTTCTAATCCCATTAATGACACAGGAGATACTTCATGCTTCATATGGATCCTCCTACTCTATAAAACTTTTAAATAGGAGCGCCTTACGCGTTCCATCTTTCCCGATAAAACAATTAAATTTATGCTTTCCATCTACATAACCACGTAGTTGGTCTGAAACTTTCGTATGCAGCGGAATAATATCGCCTTCTTCAATTTGCTCAATCTCGCCCATTGTCATCTTCTGCTCACCAACCGCAACGTGAACAGGCTTGTACACTTGATTTACTTTCACTTCTACTTCAGACGTATACTTTTTACGCTTATCCGAAGAATGTTCGACAATATTTTCAGACGTTAACTTATCCATAATTTCTTCAACAGATAAGAACGGAATACCGATACGAACTGTCGTATTCCAAAACTCTGTTTTCATATTTACGTTCAATAATGAAATAATATCGCTCGCCGTCGTAATCTTCAGCGCATTCGGATCTGTCTCCGTCGTTACAAACTTCGGTTCAATCGCAACAACGCTTTCAAATGATTGCTCTAAATTTTTACAAAGAAGCAAGAATATATTATCAAGCGTTAAAAACTCAAACGCCGTTAGCGGTCTGCGCATCGTAAAGTTACGCTTACTATCTCCGCCAAGCCAGCATTCATGAATATAAATGACGAACGCTAAATCAATCTCAATAACAATTTCTCCAAGCTCTGGTAAACCGAGATCAATAACGCAATATAAATAATAATCTTTCGGCATTTTCTCTACATACTCACTCGTAAATGGAACTTGCTCAACCGTTGAAGGCTCTAGTTCAATTGGAATACGCATACGCGCTGACAACGTCTGTGACGTCTGCTTTCCAAATGTAGACGCAATTGCCTGCAAACTACGTAAATGCTCAACACCAAACTTCTCCGGTCTATTAAAATCATACTCTTGAAATTTATCTTGCTTCCCTGCTTCTTGTGCGAAAGCTGGCATTTCCTCGCCTTCATTCACCGCCTTCAGCAGGGCATCAATTTGCTCTTGGCTTAATTTTTCGCCACTCATGACAATCCCCTTCCCTACCTTTTCAATTCAACGATTTCAACGTACATTTTCCCATTCTTCGTCAAAATCTTTCCGGTTCCAATCTCTTCATTCTCAAGCATAAGACGCACCGTATTTTTCGTTGAATTTTCAAGACGATACAATGTACCTTTCGTAATATGAAGCAGATCTTCAATTTTCTTTTTCGTATTTCCGATTTCAAAATAAATTGTTAACGGAATATCATCTTGTAATTTCAAATCTAGCCAACTCCCATATCATGTTCACGAAAATTTCATGTTCTCTCTATATATGAAATTTCTTATTTTGAAACGTCGATATTTAATATTTTTTTAATATATCCTTGCGTTTCTTTAAATGGCGGTACGCCTCCGTACTTTCTCACATTACCAGGGCCAGCATTATAAGAAGCAAGCGCCAATACGAGATCACCGTTATTTTTCTTTAAATAACCGCTTAACTCTTTCACGCCGCCTTCAATACTTTCAGCTGGTGAAAATGGATTTTTTACACCCATCTCTTTCACATTTGCTGGCATAAGCTGCATCAGCCCCATCGCCCCTGCATGTGACACCGTTTTCGGATTAAAATTAGACTCTACTTCAATCATTTTTTGAATTAACGTTTTCGGAATTCCATATGTATTACTTACGCGATCAATAATATCCTCATACTTACCTTCATTTGAAGAACGTATTTTCTGAATATTATATTTATTCGTTAACCCCCACGTATCAGCAGCCTCATTTTTCGTTTCTGGAAAACGTCGTTCAAACTCTTTTTGTGCAACTTGCACTTCATCTACTTGCTTCGTTTCAGCTTTTTCCTCCGGCTTATTCGCTTCCTCTACTTTATTAATAGATTCTTCTGGTTTATTAACAACCGTTTCTATTTTCGTAGATTGTACCGGCTGACTCATATCTTCTACTTTTGCCGTTTGCGGAGTAACCTTCGTCTCCTTCGCAGGTTCACTCTGCAATTGATCTTGAAAACGGCTACTAACGAACGCCTGTGGACTACTTAACTTTTGCTGAATCTGTCCTTTTTTATATGCAAGAACTTCTTTTACTATATTTCCAACTACCATAATATCACCTTTTCGGTAAACAAAGATAATCTAATATTAGAGTTTTTTTAAAAAGTTTGCAATAATCCTTTTAATAATATTGTAATAAAAAAATGAATAGATTGTTAAACTGTTATTTTTTTATATTCATTAATTCGAATTTTTAGTTGACACCCGTTGTAGCAAGGATTACAATAAATCTCGAAATCGATTTTTTCGCATATTACCGTTTTTCAATTTGCAGAAAAATCAATATAAAAAAATGGGGGTTCTTAACATGAGAATCAATACAAATATTAATAGTTTGCGTACGCAAGAATACATGCGTCAAAACCAAGCAAAAATGAGCAATTCTATGGACCGTTTATCAAGCGGTAAACGTATCAACAACGCTTCTGACGATGCAGCAGGTCTTGCAATTGCAACTCGTATGCGTGCTCGTGAAAGTGGTCTAAACGTAGCTGCTAACAACACACAAGATGGTATGTCATTAATCCGTACAGCTGACTCAGCTTTAAACTCTGTATCTAACATTTTACTTCGTATGCGTGACATTGCCAACCAATCTGCGAACGGTACAAACACAGATAAAAACCAAGCTGCACTACAAAAAGAATTCGGTGAATTACAAAAGCAAATTACTTATATTGCTGACAACACTCAATTTAACGATAAGAACTTACTTAAAAATGACCAAACAATCAACATTCAAACTCTTGACTCAAGTGATAAATCAAAACAAATTGGCGTTTCTTTAAAAGGTATTACGCTTGATAAACTTGGTATCGCTAATACAGCTATTGGTACTGATAACAGTGCTGATGTGAACTTTAAAGCTGCTAAAGCTGCAATTGATAAACTTAACGGTTCAGCTGCTACTGGTGATGCACTTAAAGCTGAGGTTGAAACTGCTAAAGAGGCCTTTGCAAAAGCAAGCGATTTATTTGATAAGGGAACTGCTGGAGCGATTGAACACGCATTTGACGAATTCGCTGCTACTCCAAATGCAACTAAAGCTACAGCAATCTTCACTGCTTTTAATGGCAAAATGACAATTACTCAAAAAAATATAGACACTGCTGAAACAAACATTACAGCACTTGCTACAACAATTGCTGACGATGGTGATAGAAATGATGCTGTTGACTTAGCCGCTGCTTCTTTCGAAAAAGTAAAAGATTTATATAGCGAACAAGACGCAGCAAAAATGCAAGCTGCTTTTGAAGCTTATGCTAAATCTGGAAAAGATGATGCTGCTGCAAAAGATGTTGCCGCAGCGTTCACAGGTATGAAACCAGCAACTACTACTAAAGCTGATGCATTAGCTGCCGTTGACAAAATTGATGAAGCATTAAAAATGGTTGCTGACAACCGTGCAACTCTAGGTGCTACATTAAACCGTCTTGACTTTAACGTAAACAACCTGAAGAGCCAATCTTCTTCTATGGCTTCAGCTGCTTCTCAAATTGAGGACGCTGACATGGCGAAAGAAATGTCTGAAATGACTAAGTTCAAAATCTTGAACGAAGCTGGTATCAGCATGCTTTCTCAAGCAAACCAAACTCCACAAATGGTTTCTAAATTATTACAATAAGCCATTTGATTTAGTTTCATGAATGAACCTCTCTGCTTGCGGAGAGGTTCATTTTTTCTATATAGATGAATTATTTGTAAAACCTTTCTTTTTTTAGGTGGAAGAGAGCATCCACGATGTGTAGGAGCGGTCAGTGCCTATCTTGATCCCCTCTCATGTTAAAACAAAAATAAAACCCTTTTTCTTTTCACAGCTGTTTATTGGCTTTAAAATCATATATAAATCTATAAGGAGTGTCTATTATGCGTATTGGTATGAATGTTTTGAGTATGAATGCTAGGCAGTCGTTGTATGAGAATGAGAAGCGTATGAATGTGGCGATGGGGCATTTGGCGACTGGTAAGAAGTTAAATGCTGCTTCTGATGATCCGGCAAATGTTGCGATTGTGACTCGTATGCATGCGAGAGCGAGTGGTATGCGTGTGGCAATTCGTAATAATGAAGATGCGATATCGATGCTTCGTACAGCGGAAGCTGCCCTTCAAACTGTGACGAATATTTTGCAGCGTATGCGTGATTTAGCTGTTCAATCTGCGAACGGTACAAATTCAAATACAAACCGTAATTCGCTGAATAAAGAGTTTCACTCTTTAACAGAACAAATTGGCTATATCGGTGAGACAACTGAGTTTAATGATTTATCCGTATTTGACAATCAAAACCGTACTGTTACGTTAGACGATATCGGTCATACGGTAGATATCACGAAACATATTCCCCCTTCCCCTACACAACATGACATCAAGATTTCAACTGAACAAGAAGAAAGAGTGGCGATTCGTAAAATTGAAGAAGCTTTACAAAATGTATCACTTCATCGTGCTGATCTCGGTGCAATGATAAATCGTTTGCAATTTAATATGGATAATTTAAATAGTCAAAGTACAGCGTTAACAGATGCTGCTTCTCGAATTGAAGATGCGGATATGGCGCAAGAAATGAGCGATTTTTTAAAGTTTAAATTGTTAACTGAAGTTGCGCTTAGTATGGTTTCGCAGGTTAATCAAATTCCACAAATGGTTTCTAAATTACTACAATCGTAAATATAACCGTTAAAACTATTGAAATAACTCCATAAAAAATAAAAAGAGGGATACATACATGCTATGTGTCCCTCTTTTTATATTAACCTATCCGTTATAAATTAGATCCTCAGCTAAAGAAGTAAATATCTCCCCAACAAGTGAATCTTCATCATATACACATGAGCCATTATTCTCTTCACGCTTCGCAAACGGTATTTGAGCTATCACTTCTGTTTGCAGTTGTTCTGCTAACATTTCGCCGCCACCTTTTCCGAAAAGATAGTTTCTTGAACCATCTTGTTCTTCGTAATATGCCATATTTTCAACGATACCTAAAATATCGTGTTTCGTATGTTTTGCCATTACCCCTGCTCTAGACGCGACAAATGAAGCTACGTTATGGGGCGTCGTAACGATAATTTCTTTCGCTTGCGGAATCATCGCAGCGACATCTATCGCAACGTCTCCTGTTCCAGGTGGTAAATCTAGAAGGAGATAGTCTAATTCTCCCCAGTGCGTATTCGCAATGAAGTTTTGTATCCATTTGTTTAACATCGGTCCGCGCCACATTACTGGGTTATTGCCTTCTGTAAAGAATCCCATCGACATAATTTTAACATCGTGACTAACGACTGGAATTGCTGTTTGATCGATCATTGTTGGCTTTTCATTCGTTTCCATCATAGCCGGGATGCTGAACCCGTATATGTCTGCATCTAAAATTCCAACCTTTTTCCCCATACGTGCTAAAGCGGTAGCAAGGTTAATCGTTACAGTTGATTTTCCGACTCCCCCTTTTCCGCTCGTTACTGTAATAAAACGTACACCTGAATCAGGTCGCAACATACTAGGCATGCCTGTTTCTGTTCTAGCTTCTTTCTTTAAAGACGCTGTTAATGCCGCTCGTTCTTCCGGTGTCATTGAACCAAATGTTAAAGACACTTTCGATGCTCCAATATTTCGAAGAGAGTCTTCAATATCTTGTTGAATTTTCGCCTTTAGCGGACAACCTTGTATCGTTAAAACTACTTCTAGCCCAACCTCTGTACCATCTATCTTTATATTTCTGACCATATTTAATTCCACAATACTCTTGTGCAACTCCGGATCTTCTACACGGCTTAAAGCATTCATAATTTGTTCGTGAGTAATCATCATACACATTCCTTCCATTATAGTCATTTCACCTGATGGAAAAAGTCTCCGCTTTTCCCACCCGTTTTTTGCACTAAATACGTTTCTTTCATAACCATCGTTTTATCAACAGCTTTACACATATCGTAAAAAGTAAGAACGGCAATCGATACGGCAGTTAATGCTTCCATTTCTACACCTGTTTTCCCACTACATTTTACTGTAGCTCGTATGATTAATTCATAGCCATCGGTTTTCTTTTCATAATGAAACGTAAAGTCTGTTCCTTGGATTAATATCGGGTGACACATCGGGATTATATCCGCTGTTTTTTTAGCACCGATTATGCCAGCAACTTGCGCTACTTGGAGCGGGTCTCCTTTTTTCAATCCACCACTTTGAATTGCCTCAAATAATTCATTTGATAAAGAAATCGTACTTTGCGCAACAGCTGTGCGTGTTGAAATATCCTTTTGAGAGATATCAACCATTTTGGCTCTGCCCTCTTCATTCCAGTGCGAAAATTCACTCATAATGATCCTCCTTAACGTATGAAAGATTTAATACTCGAATAGAAAAAATTAACCTCCACTTACAGGCGGGATAAACGCGACGGTATCTCCAGGTTTTACAACATCTTCGTCCGTTACAAATTCTTCATTGATTGCTACCATAACTTTTTCTAGCGTCTGTAAGTGATAGTTTTCCTTCAACCATTTTTTCAATTGATGAACGTTCATCAATTGTTGTTCTATTATTGCTAACCTCTCTGACCCGACTTCTTCTCGCAAATTTGCGAACAGTAAAATTGTAATCATTTTCTCATTCTTCTTTCTTTGGCTTTCCTTCTGGATACGGAGTATTTTCAAGTTGATCTCCAATCCATTCCGTTCCATCTTCCCAAAATTCTTTTTTCCAAATTGGGACGATTCTCTTTATACGTTCAATTGCGTATTCATTCGCTTCGTACGCTACTTTACGATGCGGTGACGATACTGCAATAACAACGGCGATATCCATTATTTCTAATCGTCCTACTCGGTGCGTGATTGCTATTTTCGCATCCGGCCACTTTTTCTTAATTTCTTCTCCAATTGCAGTAAGCTTTTTTACTGCCATCGGTTTATATGCTTCATACTCAAGATGTAACGTTCGTTTTCCTTTCGTTAATTCTCTAACCGTTCCTATAAAAGTTGTAATTGCTCCTGTTTCTCGTCTTGCTACTTTATTCGTTACTTCTTCAACTACAATCGGATTATCGACAATTTCAAATAGTGCTTGTCCCATCAAAACCTCTCCCCACTTTACGGAATGTCCAAGGCCATTCACTACCTTCGTTATCTTCTAATAAAAGAACGTCTACAAACATCCCTTTCTTATATCCTCTCGTTCCGCCCTGTAGGACGATAAAAATGCTTGATTCTGCTAATGAAGAAACGGAACTAGATTTATCAAATCCTGATGGATAAGCGATTAGTTGTCCTTCGTTATACTGAAGCTTACCTCGTACAAATCTTGTAAATGGATTCGGTTTTAGAAAATCTTCTCCGAGCATTGCTTTTTCTCGTTTTACATGTGGTTTTTCGCTAAACATATACGCACGAATGCTAGGTTTTACGAATAATTCAAAACCTACATAGCAAGCAGATGGATTACCTGATAATCCAAATAATAATTTTCCGTTTAATTGCGCTACAGTCGTGACGCTACCCGGCCGCATGGCTACTTTATTAAAAAGAACTGATGCGCCTAATTTTTCGTATATAACTGGCAAATAGTCATAGTCGCCTACCGAAACACCACCAGTTGTAATTAACATATCCACTTCGCTTAACGCTTTTTTCACTGCCTCGTAGCACGTATTCAAATCGTCACTAAACTTCCCAAAGTATTTTACTCTTCCACCTGCTCTTCGAATTTGAGACGATATCATATACGTATTACTATTTCGAATTTTCCCAGGTTGTAGTTCTTCATTTACATCGAGAAGTTCACTCCCAGTCGCTAATAGTCCAATTATGGGCTTTTTCGCTACTGGCACTTCGCTATAACCGAATGTAGCAAGAAGAGCTGAAATACCTGGATTAATGTAACCACCTCTTTTTGCGAGAACGGTTCCTTTACGTGCGTCTTCACCTTGAAAGGATATATTGTCCCCTTCTTTAAATGAGCGTCTCACTTCCATATAGCTTTTTCCGATATTCTCATATTGACGATGGCGAGTCAGTTCTAGCATGACGACCGCGCTACATCCTTTCGGAATTTGTGCCCCTGTCATAATTCGAACTGCTTGAAACGCTCCTACTTCTGTAGGAAATACGGAACCTGCTCCAATTTCACCGATGACTTCAAATACGATTGGATTCTCACGACTAGCTCGTAAAGTATCTTCTGCCCTAATAGCAAATCCATCATATGGCGAGCGATTGAAAGAAGGCACATCGTGATCCGCCACTATATCTTCTGCTAACGTACGCCCATATGCTAATTCCAGTGGTACTAGTTCTTTTACACCACAATTAGCAAATTCCATCACTTTACGAACAGCCGCTTCAACTGTAATCGGTACCCTTCTTTCCATCATTACCAATCCCTTTCTATTAGCCTAATAGCCGATAGTATAGTTGTTTTGCTTTTTGAATTTCATTCGTGCCATGAATAAATACACGACCATCATGAAAAATGACGATGCGATACTCTTCTAATTGGCAAGAGAGCAAATACGGATTCCGATCAACTTTCCCGTGATTCTTTAATACTTTTTCTAACTCATCAAAGTTGTAATGTCTATTATGCGCTGGTCTAATTTGAACTGTATTTCTTCCACATAACACAGCTGTCTTCGTTTGATTTTCGTATGATAAATAAGGATAAGTTCTATTTGTTCCGCACGAAGAACAGTCTTCCATTTTGATTTTTCCTAGTTTGATAGAATGATATTGATTACTCCATATATCAAACATTAAAAAAGTTTTCCGAACTGCTTCATAGTCTTCTACTAAAATTTTGAATGCTTCTGCCACTTGGTACGCTGCAACGATTTGAACAGCTGGACTAATAATTCCAACTGTGTCACACGTCGCCCCTGTAACAGGAACACTTTTCAGTACACAATGTAAGCACGGTGTTTTCTTCGGAATAATTGTATAGCTCATGCCATAACTTCCGACACAAGAACCGTAAATCCAAGGGATATTATGTTTTTGTGATATGTCATTGATTACAAACCGAATATCGAAATTATCTGTAGCATCAATAATGACATCGACACCACCTAATAAAGCTTCCATATTATCTACTCTTGCATCCATTACTAGCGCCTGAATTTGCACGTCTGAATTAATTTGTTTGAGACGATTCTGCGCTGCGATTGCTTTTGGCAATTTTTCTATCGCATCTTGTTCAGCGTAAAGTTGTTGCCGCTGTAAATTGCTCCATTCTACGTAATCGCGATCAATAATCGTTAATTTCCCGATACCTGCACGTACAAAGCTTTCTGCACTTGCACTTCCTAATGCACCTGCCCCTATTATTAATACATGCTTATTTCTAATTTTCTCTTGCCCTTCTTTTCCAATAGGAGTGAACAACTGTTGTCGTGAATACCGCTCTATCATGAGGTGCCTTCCTTTCAAATACTGTTATTTTTTCAATACATCTTCTTCGGTAGCACTTTGTTTCTGATAACAAGAAAAATAAGCGAATCCAACAAATCCAGCTCCGCCAATTACATTTCCGATAAAGACTGGCACAAAGTTTTTCGCAAGATCCATCCACGTAAGGTGACCCGCAAAAATAACTGCTGAAATGACAAACATATTTGCTACTACTTGCTGAAACCCAATTACGACAAATGCCATAATCGGAATCCAAATTCCAACAATCTTCCCAATTAAATCGTTCGTTCCGTACGCTAACCAAATCGCAAGGCAAACGAGCCAGTTACAGCCAATCGCTAAAATTAACGTTCTTCCGAAAGATTCATGTAACTTATCTTGAGCTATCGCTATCGTCTTATTTAAATACGCACCTTCAGTTAACCCGCCAAGGTGACCGAAACAATACGCTACGAAAAGTGCACCTGCGAAGTTCGTTAAAGTGATCCACGCCCAATTGTTTAACACATGTTTCAATGAAATTTTCCGTGCATACAGTGCCATGGCCATCGACATCATATTTCCCGTAATTAATTCTCCTCCTGCTAAAACAACGAGCATAAGTCCAATAGGAAAAACCGCTCCTCCTATAAAATTGACTAAACTTCCCCACTGCTCCGGTACATTACCTAGAACACGAATATTAAGTAAAAATCCTAATGAAATGAATGCTCCTCCTAAAAAACCAAGAATAAGCATCGCTGATAGCGGTTGCCCCACCTTTTGAACACCGGATTCAATCACAAGCGCAGCAATTTGTTCCGGTTTATGAAATGCCATAACCAATTCCTCCATTTTTCTCATCTAAAAAAAGCAGCACCAAAAACCCTTAACATCGTAAGGATTTTTGAATGCTGCTTAATCTCTCTGCATATCTCTTACAGAAATATCAATCATCATTTTTACTATACTCATAGAAAGTGTACAAAACTTGCACATTTCCCACTATTTACGTTAACAAAGAGAATCTACATTCTTAGTAGCTTCTCAGCCACCGATATGCGACATTTCAATTTTCGGCATTGCTTTTTTATTCGTATTGCTTAACCGTTCATCTGAATAACGGTCTGAACGATTATTCCAAATGTCACGAATAACATTAGTAATCTCCTCATCCGTATATCCAAAGCGAAGTAATTCTTTAAGATTGTTTCCTTTAGACGCAAACAAACATGTATACAATTTTCCTTCTGCAGAAATACGCGCTCTTGTACATGATGAACAGAACGAATCCGTTACAGATGAAATAATTCCTATTTCTTCTTCGCTACCAACATAACGATAACGTGTTGCAACTTCACCAGGATAGTTCGCCTCAATACGTTCAAGCGGCATAACTTTATGAATCATCTCTACTATTTCCTGCTTAGAAACTACTTCACCTAATTCCCAGCCGTTAAAATTTCCGACATCCATATATTCAATGAAACGAAGGATATGCTTATTCTCTTTAAAGTACTCTGCCATCTGAACGATGTCTTCTTCATTTTTCCCTTTTTGGACAACCATGTTCATTTTAATTTTCATTCCGGCTTCCGCTGCAGCCTGTATTCCCGCAAGAACCGTTTTTACTTTACTTCTATTCCCATTTAAATAAGAGAATCGTTCTTCATTTAACGAGTCTAAACTAACTGTTACACGAGATAAACCCGCCTTATATAAATCTGGAGCAAACTTTTTAAGTAATGATCCATTTGTCGTTAAACCAATATCCTCTACTCCATCAATTTCGTTTAACCGCTGTATGAGTTCAGGTAAGTCTTTTCGAAGTAAAGGCTCTCCTCCGGTAATACGTAACTTTCTTACACCTAAAGAAACGAAAATACGTGTAATCCTTTCAATTTCATCAAAAGATAAAATTTTATCATTAGACAAAAAAGAATAATCACGACCAAATATTTCTTCTGGCATACAATATCGACAGCGAAAATTACAGCGATCAGTAACAGAAATACGTAAATCCTTTAAAGGACGATCTAATTTGTCTAATGTAACAGATTTCATGATTATTGCCTCGTTTCTACTTATTTTATATTTATAATCCGCCCTGGATGCGTATATACATTTAAAGATTTATTACGAATGAAGCCTATTGTAGTAATCCCTAACTGCTCCGCTAGTTCTAATGCTAACTCAGTTGGAGCTGATTTTGACAATATTACTTCACAACCAATTTTCGCAACTTTTAATAGAATTTCAGAAGAGATACGTCCACTAAAAACAATAATTTTATCACCAATCGAAATGTTATTTTTTAAACAATAGCCGTAAATTTTGTCTAAAGCGTTATGTCTTCCTATATCCATGCGGCTTAAAACAATTCCACTCACATTACATAAAGCTGCATTATGAACGCCGCCTGTATGTTGAAACGTAGACGCAGATTGCTGCATATCATTCATTAACCGAAAACAATCCTCGGCAGAGATCTTTACGCGAATATCATTCATTTCTTTCGCAGTCAGCGCATCGTTCGCAAAAACAAACCCTTGCCTACTCATTCCACAGCACGAAGTAATATAACGTTTGTTTTGTATGTCACGATAATAAGGATTGATTTTCGTCGTTTTTACATGTACATAGCCTTCTTTTTCTTGCATCCATATTTCATCAATATCTTCATACTTTCGGATAATGCCTTCAGAGGCTAAAAAGCCAATTACCATATCTTCAATATACTCTGGAGTACTAACCATTGTAACAAATTCCTGGCCGTTAATTTTAACCGTAACAGGAAACTCTGTTACAATGCTGTCCTCTATATGTTTAAATTCCCCTTGCTCATATTTAAAAATTTTCCGTTCCACCTGAATCGATTTCACGATGAGCATCCTTCTCTCACGTTATATTTTTATCAAAAACAAACACGGAAACTGCAATATCTTCATCTACTTTCATATCAGAAAACAGATGAACTAACTTCGCACCAACAAGTTCTTCTAAATGTTCATGAGGATTAGCCACATACACTTCTTGAATCATTTTCGTTCGAGCCATATGAACCATTTCCGCCCCATCCGTAGTTCCCGAAATAAATTTCTCAGTAGGTGTTAAATTCCCATAAAGTGTTGCAATCGCCATGTTCTCGGTAAATACAGTATGAATTCTTTCCGGCCCTTTCCCGAACAACTCTTTTCGAAGCTTTCGGATCATATCATTAAATTCATGTACCATTTTTGACATACTCTCATTCCTTCCTAGTTATTCCATCACAACTATTTTAACAAAATGACCATTTCGCCTAAACTATTTAATAATGAGACGAAATGGATCACCTTTTACAATTATCTCAAGTACGCAAACAACATATGAAATACTATTATTGTTGCTTATCTATTCTTCTTTTAACCCTTTACCCATACCTTTTAAGAAATGAAGACCAAATCCGATAGCACGATTAATATCTGGGTCTTTCAGTACTTTCATAAGGTCTAATATTCCTACTTTTTTATTGCTTTGCAGATGCTGGTTTCCTTCATCCATACCTGTCAACACGCTACCTATAAGCTTTTTCGTAAGTTCCGGATCAAGTTCTGTTAAAGCTCCTGCAGCGCCCATCATATTATTAATTAAATTTGTAACTGGTTCACGAGTGACTTGGCCTAGAACGATTTTTGCGATTGGTTCTTTCGCTTTCAGCATAGAATTTGCTGCTTCCAGCATCCCAATGTCATTTAATTCACCTACTATATTAAACATTTGATTTAAAGCATCTTCATTATTAGCTAGCAGTTCTTTTAAAGCTTCGAGTTTTTGTTGTTTAAGTTCTTCCTCAGTTAGCTCCTGCTTCTGGATCGCTTGAATAGGTGCTGCCATATTCTTTTCTCCCCCTTAGTTATCCGTTAAATGTACGTATCCTGGACGAGCCCACTTACGATTTACCTCAATTCCGTTTTGAGGATGACGCTTTTTATTACGTGGGTTCGTTTTTGGCATCGGATTTTCGCCATCAACTTCTAACACTTCCATACGTACTTTCGTTTGCTTATATGCCGGCGTGTTTGTACGCAAGTCAACGGCAGGACCTGTTAAGAAATTAATTGCCGATTCTTTATCAGTCGAATTCATCGGTAAATACAGTTCATTCGCTTTTACACGATCCGTTACAAGTACACGTAATTTAAGTGCTCCGAATGGAGAAACAAGGCGTACTAACGAACCAGTTTTCACTCCACGTTCCCTTGCAAGCTCTGGAGAAACTTCGACGAAAACACCTGGTACTTTCGATTGAATACCAGTTGATTTATTTGTCATGTTCCCTTCATGGAAATGTTCAAGCATACGGCCGTTATTAATGTGAAGATCGTATTCTGCTGGGAATTCAGCAGGACGTACCCAATCAGCTATCGCAAAACGAGCCTTTTTGTCCGGGAAGTTAAATCCATCTTTGAATAGAAGCGGCGTATTCGTACCATCAAAACTTCCCCAGTGGAAACTGTTCCACCCTTCAAGCACTTCATAGTTTGCGTGTGCAAATAGTGGTGATAAGCTTGCCATTTCCGCAAAGATTTCACTTGGGTGATTATAGCTCCAGTTTGCACCTAATTTATTAGCAATTGCCTGCACGATCCACCAGTCTGGTTTCGCATCTCCTAGCGTTGGAAGCACTTGATATAATCTTTGTACACGACGCTCTGTATTTGTAAAAGTACCTTCTTTTTCAAGAGATGGCGCTGCTGGTAATACTACATCAGCGTATTGAGCTGTTTTAGAAAGGAACACATCTTGAACGACAAAAAATTCAAGGCTTGATAACACTTCATGTACGTGATTTGCGTTCGAGTCTACAAGAGCCATATCTTCTCCAACAAGATACATAGCTTTCATTTTCCCTTCATCAATTGCGTGAAGCATTTCAATGTTATTAAGACCTGGTTTGTTATCAATTTTTACTCCGTAAGCTATTTCAAATTTCGCACGCTCTACATCATCAGTAACGTGCTGATATCCTGGAAGCCAGCCTGGAAGTGTTCCCATATCACAAGCACCTTGTACGTTATTATGACCTCGAAGCGGGTATGCACCAGCACCTGGACGACGATAGTTTCCTGTTGCAAGAAGTAAGTTTGAAATCGCAGCGGAAGTATCTGAACCACCAGTATTTTGCGTTACACCCATACCCCAAAGAATACATGTACCATCTGCATCACGAATCATTTCTGCCATTGTAACGAGCGTTTCTTTTGAAATGCCTGTAATCTCTTCTGCATATTCAAGCGTATATTCTTTAAGACTATCTTTGAAATCATCAAAGAAGTTTACATTCTCATCGATGAACTGCTGATCGTGCCAACCTTGATCAATCATATATTTCGTAACAGCCATTAACCATACTTGGTCTGTTCCTTGCTTTGGACTAATAAAGATATCCGAACGCTCTGCCATTTCAGTTTTACGAAGATCTGCAACAATTAGTTTTTGACCGTGAAGTTTATGCGCACGTTTCACACGAGTTGCTAGCACAGGATGACCTTCTGTTGGATTACAACCAACGATTATAACAAGACCTGATTGCGCAATATCTTTAATCGTTCCTGCATCCCCGCCCATTCCAATAGTGCGGAACAATCCATCTGTCGCTGGTGATTGACAATAACGTGAGCAGTTATCAATGTTATTCGTTTCGAACACTTGACGCGCTAATTTTTGAATAACATAATTATCTTCATTCGTAATTTTAGAAGAAGAAATAAAGCCGATAGAGCCTTTACCGTACTCTTCTTTAATAGAGCCCAATTTATTCGCCACTACATGAAGCGCTTCTTCCCAAGTCGATTCAACGAACACTCCATTTTTACGAATTAAAGGTTTCGTA
The DNA here is from genome assembly GCF_038007445.1 of Bacillus sp. FSL P2-0099. Lineage (NCBI taxonomy): Bacteria > Bacillati > Bacillota > Bacilli > Caryophanales > Bacillaceae > Bacillus > Bacillus sp. FSL P2-0099. The sequence goes on along the minus strand of NZ_JBBOXE010000001.1, from coordinate 1,633,975 downwards.
AGTCGTTTTTCAGAATTAACGAAATCCCAACCGAATTTTCCTTTTACACAAGTAGAAATTGCATTAACTGGTGCCTCAGAAGTTGGTTGCACCTTTAAAATTTTGCGCCCTTTCGTCCATACTTCAAATGAACAACCTACACCACAAAACGTACATACTGTTTTCGTCTTCTTCGTACGAGTGTCACGCATCGCAGCTTCTACTTCTGACACAGCGAAAATACCGCTATATCCAGGTTCAACCTCTTTAATAAGATCGACCATAGGTTCAAGAATATCCGGCTTCAGCCCAGTCATAAATCCAGCTTCACCGAGCATCGATTTCTCCATTAAAGCATTACAAGGACAAATCGTTACACATTGACCGCAGCTTACACATGAAGAATCGTTAATATCTACTCCTTCATCCCAAATAACACGTGGGCGCTCTTCCTCCCAATCAATAGATAACGTTTCATTAACTTGTAAGTTTTGACACACCTCTACACATTGACCGCACGCAATACATTGATTCGGGTCATAGCGATAAAATGGATGGGACATATCAACTTCGCCTGTATCAACTTTTGGCTCATAAGGATATTTTTGATGCTCAATTTCCATTAATTCTGCCGTATTATGCAGTTTACAATTCCCGTTATTGTTGTCACAAACCGTACAGTAAAGTAAATGATTTTCTAGTAAACGGTCCATCGCCTCATGTTGTGCTGCCTTCGCACTAGTAGAGGACAACTCAATATTCATACCGCTCGTCACTACAGTAGAACAGGATCGCACAAGCTTTCCGTTAACTTCTACAATACAAGTATCACACGTTTGAATAGGATCCACTTCCGGCACATAACAAATTTGTGGATGTTCAATTCCGTTCTCATTAATAATACCCAGTATAGTTGAACCAGGCTCAGCATTATACTCTTTGCCGTTAATTGTAATATGAACCATGCTGTCGTTCATGGTTACTCCCCCTTTTTGAGAATAAAAAAAACTCCACCACGAAAATATACGCACCACATTTTTGGCACGTTATCATCATGGTGGAGTAGTTTATTAGCACATCTTGCTAAAATACCAATCCATTTATTCATAAATAAAATGATAGATTCATAACAGGTCATATCACGATTCCATCTTTAACACTGTAATTATAGCGTTAAATCGAAAAATACACAATATAATTATCATTACAAAGGACAAAGCACATAATGCTCTGACCTTTGTATTACATTTTAGGATTATTCTGAGATGACTTACTTCCCGGTGCAAACCAACCAATTAGTGCGATGGCAACTAATACTCCGTAGAAGATTAAAGTCCAAGTTGTACTGTGTGGAAAATCATGATCTAAAATACCTATATCCTCATGGGCAAGTGTAATTACAGCAAGTTTGACGCCGACCCAGGCAACAATTGCATATGCTGTTGTTTCTAGTGCTGGACGTTTCTCCAGTAATTGTACAAACCAAGTTGCCGCAAATTTAATTAAAATAAGTCCAGCTATCCCTCCAAGAAGTACAACAATGAACTGTCCTCCATCCATACCTCCGAAATCGTCAAGCGGAGAATCCGGAAGCCCCAGAGCAAGAGCAACTGCGGCTAATATTGAATCAATCGCAAAGGCAAGGTCAGCTAATGCAATCTTTCCTACTGTGAACCAGTAGCTTTTTCCTGCTGCTTCCTTTTCATCTTCCTTGTGAATATTTTGATTATTTTTTCCGAATTGCGCCTGAATGACATGCTTTAATCCTAAATAAAGAAGATACGCTGCTCCTATCGCCTGTATTTGCCAAACATTTGCAATAAATGATATAGCAAAAAGGGCTGCGAATCGAAAAACAAAGGCCATAATAATTCCGTAATTTATAGCTCTTTTTTTCTCTTCTTCGGGTAAATGCTTGGCTATAACTGCTAGTACAAGGGCATTGTCAGCCGATAACAATCCTTCTAATCCGATTAAAATTAATAATGCCCAAGCATACTCTAGCCATATTGAATCCATCCGCTTCTCTCCTTTCTAAAACTAAAATCAGATAAGGTCTTTGCTCATTAGAATTTCCTATTAAGCCAAATTAAATGCTAAAACATTTTGACAGTTACTTTGCTGTCCTCTATTTGTTATAATTTCAACAAAAAACAAATCTAGATTGTGGTTTTCTTAGAAAAGGCGACGCGACATTGTGCTTAAAAACTTGATGAATTCATCTTCACTTACAGGTTTACTGTAGTAATAGCCCTGAATTAGATAACATACATTACGTTGTAACACTGTTAATTGTTCCTTCGTTTCTACCCCTTCTGCGATCACTTTCATGTTTAAAGTATGCGCTAGTGAAATAATGGTATGAATAATTTCATTTCCATCAGTAGAATTTCCGATCCTATTAACAAATTCTCTTGGAATTTTTAAGGTATCAATTGGATACAAAGGGAGATATGCTAATGAAGAATACCCTGTGCCAAAATCGTCAATTGATAAATGTACACCATATGATTTTAATGCTTTTAACTTCGCTAACGTTTCTTTTTCATCTACCATTGCTATCCGCTCAGTTAATTCTAAATCGATCGAACTAGCAGGTACCCCTACTTCTTCTATAGTAGATATGATTGTTTGAACAAAGTCCTTCTGTTCAAACTCTATAGCTGATAAATTTATCCCCATTTTTAGATTTGAATAGCCCGCAGAATGCCATTCTTTCAGTTGTCGACACGCTTCCTGTAACGTCCATTTCCCAATTGAAATAATCTGCGATGTTTCTTCCGCGATAGGTATAAATTCAAAAGGAGAAATAAGTCCCAGTTCTGGATGTTGCCAACGAATTAAAGCCTCTGCACCAATAACCATACCAGTCTTACTGTCAACTTGTGGTTGATATAATAAAAACAACTCATTATTTTCTAATGCCTTCGGTAAATCCTGTTCTAATCGTAATCGTCTTGTTATTTTTTTTGATAATGTCTCGTCATACATGCAAACAGCATTATTACCTTTTTCCTTTGCACGATACATAGCAATATCAGCATGTTGTAAAAGTGTAGTAGTATTTATTCCTCCAAACGGATACACCGCTATTCCTATACTAAGAGATAAGTAAAAGCTATGCTGATTTACTACAAATGCTTCTTCAGTTATACGAAATAGAGTTTCACACAAATCCAATAGCTGTTGCTCTGTATGGTTATGGACTATGATTGCAAACTCATCTCTCCCTATTTTCGCTAGAGGAATAGCCGGTAACAGACATGTCCTAAAACGTTTAGCAACTTCTTTTAAAACACTGTCACCAATTGAATGTCCCAGTGTATCATTAATAGTCTTAAAACGATTTAAATCTATATACAAGAGTCCAAATTCACCCTGCGTTTTTCGTGCACGCTCAATGGATTTTTCTAATTCTTTTTGGAAGAATATTCGATTTCCAATCTCCGTCACTGTATCATGGAATGCTAGATAGTTTATCTCATCTTGTTGTTTCTTCATTCTCGTAATGTCTTTTACCATTACATAACTCCCAAAAGTTTGTCCTTCTATCATAATAGGAACAATGGTGACGTACCAAAAATGAATGTCCTTCTCATTATTATTTTTCACACGTAATTGTAACGAAGCCGAACTGCATCGTTTCCCTTCCTGTAGAGCTGCTTCCAATTCAGATCTATCTTCGTCTAAAAAAATCGAGAAGCACTCTTTACCTATTAACTCATCACTGTTTTTTCCTAATAACATACTTCCAGCCTGGTTTATATTTAACACAGTACCATTTGAATTAATCGTTAAAATAGGATCTGGATGATACTCATATAATGACTTAAATCTCTCTTGATTTTTGACCAAGTCATTGGATTTTTTTATTAAATCTTCTGTTCTTTGAGATACTTTTTGTTCTAATTGATTATTAAACACTTTTAACATTTCGGTTAAATCGCTGTTTTGCATTCGTACGATAGTATGACGAATCAGCACAAATACAAATGCAATACAATTCCCAGTAATAAGTGTAGCCGAGGAAGTTTGCTCTTTTAAAGTAAAGCCAATTAATACCGCAACTGCAAGATAAGGAAATATAACAAGAAGTTTCTTCCCAAATGTGGGATCGATAATGAAATAATTCCTTCTAGAAGATGCATTCTTTGAGATCGAAGCAGCAATAGCAATTAATAATAGGAAAACTCTATACAAACACCTTAATAATATAAGTGAACGATCTGACAAATCATCTTGTAAGTAAAAATACAAGTAGTCCGTAATAGCCAATCCAGTTAATACGAGAATAAAAATAAATAATTTACTTTTCGCATTAAAAATAGCTGGTCGAAAGATCAGGCTAATTCCTAGTAAAAGAAGCAATAAATCTATAATCGGAAAAATAAATGAAAGAAAAACATCTCCAATTGATAAGAATAAGATATTTGCAGAAGGTTTATTAAATAGGTACCACTCTAATGTAAAAACAGCAGTAACAACAATACATAAATCACAAAGTAAATACGCCTTTTCCCACTTGTTACATTCCATAATGATTTTATAAAAGAATGCAAAGAGAAAGAAGAATAAGAAAAACAACAAAAACACATCAGAGATATTAAAATTTTGTATTGGTAATTCTACATTAAGCACTTGAAAAGCGGATATAAAATTCCCTATCAAGAAACACCCTATTGCAATAGTAATGCAAACCCAGAATACTCCTAACTTAATTTTTCTGGATAATATAGAATACAGTAATGAGATAAATACAGTAGTTTCAACAACTAAGGATGATAGTCGGATATTAAAATCTGATACGAAATATTGATTCGGAAAAACAAATAAAAATATATAGCAAAAGCTTATATAGAATATTAGAGCTATTGTTAATAAGATAAATTGCAAATGTGAATGTTTAAGCAATATATTCACCTTCTTAAGTCTTTCATCATTTTTTAAAAATTTGTTTCTAATTATTATTCATATTATGACCATTTCAAAAGATTTCTTTCAAAATAAAGCAGCCTTACATTACACCTGCAAATATTTAATAATTCCATAACAGGAATTACAAAAAAATATGAACAGCTATGTCCTTAACACTATCAATTATTGTTATACGAACTATTTATGTAACAAGTTTATTTAATAGCTAATTAGTTCAAAGAATGTTTTCTTTGAACTAATTGTATACTGCCCATCTGAATCATATAACTTAACTATTTTTAAATTAAAATTTCACGTAAAAATAATGAATGTAGGTGTATGCCCCTATCTATTTATCTTTTTTTCTTCATAACTTCTATAGTATTCATTAAGTACGCTAACTTAAACACCGACTTATTTATAATCCTTAATAAGTCGGTGCTAGTATACACTATAAAACTAAAACACATTTCAAATAACAAAACTATACTTTAGCAATTTATAAATTTCATATTCCTAGAATTACTAAACTTTCTTTTACCTATTACAATCTATATTCAGATACATTATTTCCTTTCCATTCATAATAATCTAAAACCCCTTCATAAATGGCTTCTGCTGCAATCTTTCTGCCGTTTGCCGTAAATAGTTTACTGTAATCGATACCATTATCTATAAAAGCCAGTTCCGTTAACACAGCTGGCATGTCGTTTTCTCTTATAACATGAAGATCTCCATGTTTAACGCCTCTATCACGTGTTTGAAGAGCCTCTACTAAACGTGTTTGAATTTTTTCCGCTAACACACGACTTTCTTCCACATGAGGATTTGTTTTTTCGGATTCAGAAGATTTATAGTAGTATGTTTCTGTCCCTTTTGCATTACCATTAAAAGCATTTGCATGAATGCTTATAAAGATATCCCCCTCATTTTGCTTAGCAAATTTAACACGTTCCTGTAAAGAGCTTTTTTGGTCATGTCCAGGTCTAGTATCAGATTCACGAGTTAGTAAAACTGTAAATGGTGTATGTTTTTCGAGCAATTGTTGTAGGCGTAAGGAAGTGTCTAATACGATTTTACTTTCAGGCAATCCTTTTGTGGACTTTCCGGGATCTGCACCACCATGTCCAGGATCAATAAGGATTGTTTTACTTTCTAAAGGGTTTTTCGGACTGTATTGAAGGGTATCTGTTTTGGCAGTAAGTTGTGCGGCTTCTGCACGTGTTATGAATTTATTTGGTTGCCAACCATTATCAGTACCAACAGAAATCTTTAAATCAATTAAAATATTGGCAAATTTTTCACCCCAATGTCCTTTTAAATCATCAAATTTACTTTGCCCATTACTATTTGTTCTATCTTGTAGCTTATATGCATTTACTAACATTGTTGCCATTGCAGCACGAGTAACTTTTCCAGAAGGATTAAATATTCCATTTCCTTCACCTTTAATTATTCCTGCTTTTTCAGCAGCAGCAATATACGGCGTTCCCCAGTGGTTTTGTGAATCTGTAAAAGATGGTTTTGCATTTAAGTCAATATGTATACCAAGGGCCTTTGTCATAATTGTTGCCGCAGAAGCTCTATCTAATGTATCGCTTGAACCAAAAGTTCCATCTGGATAACCACTCAATACTTTTTTATCAACTAAATAATTAACGGATTTGTCAGCCCATGCAGGAACATCTGGGAATTTATGAGTATTTGCAAATGCACTAGATGAATAGGATAGTAGACTTCCAGCAAGAATTCCTGTAGCAATTAATTTGTATTTCAAAATGTAACACCTCTAAAAATTATTACAACTTGGTAAATATATCATTTATAGTTAATCTTTAAATAATACGACTTAGAATAAAGAATAGATCAAGAACCGCATTATCCCTATATTAAAGATAACAAATTCAAATCGAACTATTATTCCGAAAAGAATCCTGAGACATACACTTATAGATAGAGACTATTAAATATATTAACCAACATTGTGTAACCAGTATAGTTACTTGTATGTACGAGTGTCAATTAAAAAAACCTTACATTTTTGTAAGATAACCATGTTAATTATATAGTAAGTAATTATTATATAATATGAATAATTACTCAGTATAATAAAATAGTAATCTTATATTTTAAACAAATATTGATTATTTTGGTAGGCAAATAACTTATAACAGCCACCTTTTTGGCTATGCTTTGGAATCCTACTTTACTCTTCAATTCTCCGTATTAAAAGTTTGTTGATGAAATGTAATAACAACTGTACGATTATACAACTTATTCACCTCAATGAAATCAGTTAAATATTGAGGAAGAGCCGGTTTATCTTTAAAATCATTATGTATTAAGCCCTTTCACAGTGACAATACGCATATTCCCAGTATTTTTCGGATCACAATACTACAAAGTAAGACCTAGCTCCTTCCTTTTGTACAAATTTTTGATTTACTAAAATTAATTGTAACTTTTCCTCTGCCCGAAATGATTCCATACAAAACAAAAGGGAAATACATATACACTATGTATCTCCCTTTTATTTTGTACCCAATTTTTTTATTGTGTTACGGTCATAACTTGTCCACTACGGTCAACCATAATTTTCATTTTTCCGTCTTGAGCGTTATATAACCCTAGCTTATGTAGATCTTGTTTGCATTCTTTTACGAAGTAAGGCAATGTACGAATTTGATCGATATCCGAGCTCGTAATGAAATGAATTAAATGATGCGTCATTTCTTTAATATCATGAACGAGCTCTGCCTTCTCTCGTGTTAATCTTTCATTTTCAGCTCGTAATGAATGTAATTCGCCTTCAAGACCACGTGCGTTCTTCTCATCCTTCGAACGCTCTGCCGCCATGCTAGAAAGCTTATAGATTCCCTCCATGAACTGATGCAATTCGTGTTCTCTCTTTTCACTACATTGACTAATTGTTTCAAAGTTATCCACGATGCCAGACATAACTGTTACGAGGCTTTTTTCATCTTCTTCATTTCGAACGTCTTCATTTACTTCCTGCTTGCTTTCTTGTTTTGTCTCAACAATTGTCTCTTTTACAGGTGTATACTTACGTTTTCGCCCCGGCTTTTGTTTTTCAATATTTTCAAACGGCATCTCTTGTTTTTTTAATTTATAATACGTGTTTTGCAATTGACTTTCCGTTTTTCGGAAAAGATTCATTTCATTTTTACTAACATATTTTGAAATATTTGCGATGTTTAAGCCATGACGTTGACAAAATTGATACACTTCATACAATAGTTCTAGTTCAGACTTCAACCAAGTAATCGCTGATTTTTCATATACTCGCATACCGCCATTTTTTTCTATATCTATTTGAAATAATACCATTCTATTATATAAATCGATTAGCTCTTCATACCTGACTTGGAATTGTTTCTCTATTTTTTTAAATTCCGCCTCTAATTTCATATCGTTCGTTTTATTATTTGACATGTTTTGTAAAAGACTTAATACATTGATTGCTGTGTGGTGATACATAATCTGTGTCACTCCCCCTCATCCTTTCACAATTCTCATATGACTCCCATGCCCTTTAAGAAAATAGAAATTTTTACATATCCATATTATAACATTTCGAAATTATCTGTCAAATAATTAACATATAAAAAGGTATAAAAAGTATCGAAATAAAAAATGATTTTTAACAAATATTAAAAAATAAAAATAGCTAAGCAAAATATTATATCAGAAAAATTCTACTTAATTATATTATATGGTATTCCTAATATATTTTCACCGAAAAAGTTTGCGCCACCACGAAATCTTATAGATGAAATAATTGAACATCATGTAAAAAAACCCTCACCTTTACTATAAAGGTGAGGGTTTTACACAACGCTAACTAATTAACCGAAAGAATGACCATTATTACCACCGTGGCTACAGAAAAACAAAAATATCTCAGAAACACTCTACCTTTCTGTCTTTACACATATGGCTGGCTCCTCTCTTCCAACTAAAAGAAGCTTTATAGTACTAACTTATCAACTAGCCCGATTAATTCTTGGATATCTGGCTTACTTACTTGAGCATTCGCTCCTACTGCTTCACCTTTATGGAATAATTCATTTGTAATTAATGAAGAGAAAATAATGACTGGTAATTGATTCATTACTTCACTATCTTTAATTACTTTCGTTAAGTGGTGTCCATCCATTTTCGGCATTTCAATATCTGTAATAAGCAGGTGAATATGTTCATACATTTTTTCACCTTGCTCTTTTGCTAATTTTTCAATTTGAGCTAATGCTTCTGCACCATTGCTGAAGAAGTTCATTTTCGTATATCCAGCTGATGATAATGTTTCTTCTAGTATTTGACGAAGCATCGCTGAATCTTCTGCAATATAAATAACTTTTTCAGCTCGATCTGTTTTTTGCTCTAATCCTGCAAGTGATTTATTGTCATAACCAGTACCGCTAATTTCACATACAATTTTTTCATAATCTAATAGTAAAATGATTTTCCCATCTAGTTTTACAATACCAGATGTCGTTTCTTCTAGTCCCATAGATAATGAAGCTGGTTCATCAATTTGTTCCCATGAAATACGTTGAATACGATGCACTTCATCAACACGGAAAATAACTTTCATTTGGTTTAATTCTGAAATGATAAATTTCGTTTGATCAAGTGGTTTTATAGATTTTAAATTAAGAGCCGTTGCTAAGTTAATAACAGGTAAAATTTCACCACGTACTTGAACAACACCTTCAACTGCATGATGAGATTCTGGCACAGTTGTAACAGGGAATGGATTAATAATTTCACGCACTTTCATTACATTAATACTAAATAAATTTTCACCAACAGTGTACGTTACGATTTCTAATTCGTTTGTTCCGCTTTCTAATAAAATACTTTGTGCTTGTGACATAAAGGTGTCGCTCCCCTTCCATTAATTCCGTATATCTAATTATTAAGCTTTATTAAAACCGAAAAGTCAACTACCTATATGAAAAATATAGATAGTTGAGTGATTCTCACAGTTTTAAAGTAGAAATACTACCGGTAAAACTTAATCTTGTATAAACGAAGCAAGTGCCTCTAGTAACACTTCTTGTGCTCCTACAATTTCTGTCGGCATCGCTTCCCATTTTTTTGAAAGCTCTGTTTCCACTCTCATTCTTAGCTCTGGACCCATTTCTCCTAGCACATATTCTTTCGTCGCTATATCAACATCGATAAGCGAAAGAGCGTATAGTTCAGGATCATTTATTTTCTCAAATAATTTCTTCAGTACACTAGGCGCCATATGCTTTAATTTTTCAATGTGAATTTCCTTATCAGAAAATAGTAACTCATATTGAATATACGTAACATTTTCTTTAATAACTTTAAAATAGCAATTATTTTTTTTATCATTTACAAAATAACCGTTCGGATCTGCAATAATACTCTCTACTTGACGTATTAAATTAGGTAAACTACTCGCCGCCATTACAGTACGTTGCTCAACCTCACTTGGCGAAATGAATGTAACGCGATACTTATTCTGCGCCATCCTCCTCACCTCTCCTTTTATATAAACTTAGTCTAATTGCACAATATCTTAATTAATCTAAATCTATTTCAAATCAATGCTTCTAGACTCGGATAAATCCTCTCTCCCAAAAGTGAAGAGGCACCACCTACACTTGGCTTTTGGCCTCTTCAACTACCTTAGAACCACTCCACACCTCTCGTCTTACAATGTACGAGCCACTCATAGGCAACTGACCGCTACTACACTCAGCTAGGTCCTCGCCCCTCTTCAACTAACCTAGAACCACTCCATATCTCTGTTCTCACAATGCGCGAGCCACTCATAAGCACTAACCGCTACTACTCATCGCTAGGCCCTCTCTCAAAACCTTAAAAGAAAGCTTTTAAGCCCCTTTTAACAGCTCAATGTTATTGAACCAAAAAGCAAGCTGCTGATCCGTAATATCCGGCAACATAACGAAAAACTCACGGCACTTCATCTCATCTTTAAACAGTTGATACTTCCAAACACTATCGCTACCAATACTTACGAAATAAAACTCGTGTATACGGCCAATGATTGCTTGCTTTTCACCAAACGAATATGGAGGCACTTGTTTGATTTCAAATTGATCTGGTAAATATACATGCTCTTCTCGTTCTATTTTTAACATTTGCTCAGCAAGCTCACGTTTATTTTCGAAAAAAGGCAATTGTAAAATTCGCTCTTGTCTTGTCATACGAATATAAAACCCTTTCTACTACGTTACAATTTTTCTTTACGATTTATTATCGAATTAAGTTCACAACTTCATTTAATACTTCATCTGAAATTTTGATTACTTTCGCATTTCCTTGGAATCCGCGTTGGTATAACATTAAATCAACGAATTCTACAGATAAATCTACGTTTGCACCTTCTTGTGCACCACCACGTATTTTTCCTGCACCGTTTTGGCCAGATGCACCTAACGCTAAAATACCAGTTGTATTCGTCGCTGTATAGTTACCATTTCCAGTTTTCATCAAACCGCCTTCATTCGGGAACATCGCAACAGCTAATTGACCAGCAGATTTCATACTTCCATCAGAATATTTTACCATCACATATCCACCGTCAGCAATAAAGCAATCTTTAACAGTCGCCGCCGCTCTACCATCTACATTTGTTACTGATAATGTTTTATCTGTCGGATGATTCGTTAAATGACTTAAGTCTAACTTTATAGAGCCACCATCAAATGGAATATTGGCCCCTTGCTCTTTCGGATTTGGATTTCCAACAGCATCAAATGTCATATTACCACCTGCACCTGGAACATCCTCAAACTTTGTATCCTTTTTCGAGTCATTACGCATCTGTACTTTATATGTATAATTGTGTTCGCTTGTTTGTGTAAATTCTACACGCATTGTCCATGTATTACCGGCATTATCGTATACAGGTAAGTCTTGCGTAATTTGTTTTTCACCAGTTGGAATATTCCCTTTAATTGTCCCTTGCGATGTTCGAATACCACCAATTGCCGTCCCCATTGGAATTTGCAATGGGCCTGGAATACCAGATAAATCAACTTCACCAGTCGCCTCATTAGCAGGGTATGCGAATACGTATTGACCTTCTGTGTTCGTAATATAATAATCTGAAGATATTCCAAACGTACCTTTACGCGTAAATTCCATGTTTCCGCCTTTTGAATCACCTACAACGAAGAAACCATTACCTTCCATTGCAGCTTGTGTTTTGCCACCTGTTAACGTAATTGTACCATCACTATAATCCGTAACCGTACCACTCATTTTCACACCGTTACCGATACTTTTCGGATTCGTTCCTGCGTATTTACCGTCACCTTTTGCACCAATTGAATTGTTATATAGTAAATCATCAAACATTGCTTTTTGTTTTTTATAACCAACCGTTTGTGCATTGGCAATATTATTTGAAGTTACACTTAATGCATTTTGTGTTGCGTTCATTCCTGTAATACTTGTATATAACGCTTTAATCATAACGTATGTACACTCCTTATGAATTTGTAGTTTTTACTTCTTCAGTTACTTTTTGATCGTCTTTCTTTGCATCTTCTGGATTCGTTTCTCCAATCGGTTTATCAGACACTCTTTCAACGAAACGAAGAGATACTACTTTATTATTAATAACGAGCTGTACATCGTTATTTTCTGCAAGGCGAACTGTCTCTACTTGACCAGTTACTTTGTTCCCTTCACCGTCAATACCTCTTACGTATTTCCCTAAAAATTTCATTCCACCATCAAGCGCTGTCGAATACATCGTCGTTCTTAAAGAATCAACTGCTTTTGTCATATTTTGCACTTGTTCCATAAGAGATAACTGCGCTGTTTGGTTCATCATTTGATTCATATCCATCGCATTGAACGGATCTTGGTGCTGGAAACTCGATAAAAATAATTTTAGAAAATCGTCTTTCCCCATTACACCAGGAGTTTTTTGAGCACTTTCTGATACTCCGTTTGTTTGTTGAACTGGCGATTGTACACCGTTAACAGGTGCATTACTTTTTTGCGCTCCTGCCTGCAATGGAATATGATTTGTACTCGTTGTGTTTAATCCAACTGTTGGCACGCTTTATTCCTCCAATAATCCTGCAAATTCTTTCGATTCTTGTTTTTCTTGCTTCGTACTTGCTAATTTTTGTTTTTGTCTTTGCTCTTGTTCTCGCTGTTCTTTACGTTGTTCATCTTTTTCTGAATAACTTATTTGAATATTAATTTCTTTTTCTTTTAATTTCAGCTTCAATTCGTCAAAAATTATTTCAACACGCTTTTTCGCATCGTGTTTTTCCATTTCTACATGGACTTCAATTTGATCTCCATGCTTTTTCATAAATACAGTTAATGAACCAAGTTTCTCTGGATTTAGCTGGAATAAAACACGTTCTTGTTTCACTACAAACTTTTGCAGAGCCTCTACTTGTGCTTCCATTTTCTTGCCTAAGTCAGGTAATGTAACCTTCTCAGCTCCACTATTTTGTTTTCCTATTTGATCAGTCCCCGTTGCCTTATTTAATAATTCAGCTCCGGCCGAACTTGAATCGTTTAATTGATCGACTTCTGGTAACTCTAACTTCACATCATCGCTTTCAGCTTTCTGGAGTTCTACTTCCTTGGACTCCTCTTGTTTCTTTGCGATATTACAAGTTTCTGTTTCTACGACTTTTAATACTTGCAACGTTTGCTCTGGCATCGTCACCTTGTCTAGCACCATTTGCATTGTATCTTCTAAACATATGGCATTTTTAATATTCATGTTAGAAAAAAGCTCTTGTAATTGCTGTAATTCAGCTGCGGGCAATTCGTTCAGTTTAATATTTCCGTATTCTTTATATAACGCCTGTATTTTTTGTATGTATTGATATAACAATTCTGGCTGCATATGCAATTGCTCAATTGCAACCATCTGCTCAGATACAGCTAACAATAACTGTTCTGTCTCTTTCTTTTCTTCTTTCTTTACAATCGGCTCTTCTTTCGTTACCGTTTTTTTTGCGAGAATATATTCTTTCTTCTCTTCTTCTGGTGCTTCTTCTCGTTTCGGTTTCTCCGTTTTCGGCTGTTTTTTATTTTCAATTCTCATTGTATTATCGAATGAAGAATTTTCATTTTTCGATTGTACTTCTAGCCCTTTTTCTTTTTGCGGAGGTAAACTTTGCTGCACCGGTAATACAAACTGTATCACTACATCCACCTCATCCGTTCATACACATTTTTAAATCAAGAAGCATTTTTTCTTCCAGCTTTTCTTTTACTTTCGCAAGCTTCTTACAATCTTCTTGATACATTTCATCAATGACACGTTCTTTTTCTTTTATTTGCTCTAAAAGGCTTTCATTTTTTTGAATAAAACCTTCTGTTTTTTTAATTTTTCGATTCCATTCTTCTATTCTTTCAGGTGAAAATGTATGTGAAGACAGCATACCAGCCATAATACGTTGTCCCGTTTGTACAACCTTATTGCGTGATTTCACAACATATAGATCATATTCTTTTTTTCGTTCTATTTTTCTTTTTTCAGCTGTTAGTTCGTACACTTCTTTCAAGATATGTTCTTTCTCTTGATTAATCTGCAATTTAATCGTGTCGTACTGCTGTTTATTCACCTGTTTTCATAGCTCCTTCCTATTATAACGTTACCTTTTTCTATTATATAGTTTTTTTACAAAAAAATCTGTGAAATATTAAAAAACAAAAAAATAAGACCCCAAGGCATGAGCATGAGGTCTTATACAATATGGTGCATCGCTTGGACAATATCTTCAAAATGAAAACTATCCGTTCGACCTTGTTTTAAAAACGTATTAATACCTTCTACTTTATTTTTACATTCAAAAATATAGGCATTTTCTTCATTCTCTTGAATTGTTCCTAATTTGAAATACAATTCATTTTCTTTATAAATAGATAAAATTTTTCTCATTTCATTTGCAACCTGCCAATGGTTCGGCGATACGATTTCTTCCATAATCCGACTTACCGAATCTAATACAGAAATGGCAGGGTAATGACTAAGAGTTGCGAGCTCACGTTTTAATACAATATGTCCATCTAAAATACCACGAGCTAAATCTGGTACAGGACCATTTAAATCATCACCATCAACTAACACTGTATAAATACCTGTTATTGACCCTTTTTGCGTTTTTCCTGATCGTTCTAATAACTTTTTCATATAACTTTCCATTAACAGTGTTTTACCACCGATCGGTAATTCCTTTACCGCAATATCAACACTTCGGCGTGCATCAGCAAAACGAGTAACAGAATCCATCATAAGTAATACGTTATTACCTTGGTCACGGAAATATTCAGCAATAGATGTTGCAAGCTTAGCCGCACGAAGTTGCATAAGGTGACTTTCATCTGACGTTGCTACAACAACGACACTTTTTTTCATACCTTCTTCGCCTAACTCTTTTCGAATAAAGTCTTTTACTTCCCGGCCACGCTCACCTACTAAACTAATAACGTTAATATCAGCTTTTGCGTTTTTCGCAATCATTCCAAGTAAAGTAGATTTACCAACACCTGATCCAGCAAAAATACCTATCTTTTGACCAATCCCAATCGTTAACATAGAATCAATTGATTTAATTCCCGTTTCAAATACATCTGTAATTTCTTCACGCTCAAATGCATGAATCGGCGGTGCATCCAATTTTATTTTTTGCAGTGGAATGTTCTCGGCATCTTCGTTTAACACTTTTCCATTTGCACTTAACACTTTACCAAGTAAATGATTACCACGGGGAACAACGACATCTTCTGTAATTAATGTAACTGCATCTCCGTAACATACTTTTTCTGTCTGTCCAAATGGAAGTAGCATATTATTTTCTTTTTCAATCGCAATTACTTCACATAAGACACTATGTTCTCCAACGAGACAAACATCTCCAATCTTTGCTTTCGGACCTTTCGCTACAAAAAACTGCTCTTGTACACTATGAACTTTGCCAACTTTCGTATAAAACGGTGTTTCAATAAATGTATTCCATTTATTATGTTCATTCATTAGCTCGTTGTTCATACATTTTGCTCCTCAAACAACTTCTCTTCTTCCCACTTATGACGAAGCTTCGCAAATATAGGCGCAAATTTAAACTCAAAAAACTCTTTCTCTTCTTCCAGAACAAATTCGCCAAACTGTAAAGAAAAATCATACTTCCATTCTACTAATTGTAGTAGCCAATACTCTTTCGTATTTTCTTTCTCTTCTTGTATACGTTCAAATGTTTCTGGATGAACCGTTATAATTAATTTTTCAAATGAAGTAGGCAATGTTTGCACGATGCCTGTTAAAATCGGCAAAACGTCTAATAAGCGCGAATCTACCGCTTGATTCACTACTTTTTCTGCTAACTGAAAAGATTGATTCCATAATAACTCTGTCCATTCGTATGCTGTTTCTTGTTGTTCTTTTTGAAACTGTATACGCGCTGCTTCCATCTGTTCCATTTGTTCATGAATATGCATTTGAAACTGTTCTTTATCTTGCAACAACTGCTGACGCTCTCGTTCTAGCATTTGCTGCTGCTGCCTTAGTTGATTCATTTCAATATGTAATGCATCTTGCTGTGCAAGAAGTTCTGCATGATCCACTTGTATCTCTTCTTCAATGTGAACTGATACTGGTTTCGGAAATTGTAATTCATACGTTTCTTCAGAAAAAGAAACAGAATTCTTCGGAATTCTGTTTTTAAATAAGGACATCATCTTCACCTCTTTGAACGATAATTCTTCCTTCTTTTTCTAACTTTTTCACCGTACCTGTAATCGTTTGTTGTGCTTTTTCAGCATCCGTCATCTTAAGCGGTCCTAAGCCATCTAACTCTTCAAGAATCATCTCTCTACGGTTTGAAGACATACATGTAAATAGTTTCTCTTTAATTTCTTCTTTTGCAATTTTAAGTGCTTTCGCGATAACACCGTTATCTGTAATTTCCTCTAATACACGGCGAAGCGCAAGATCCTCAAGACCAAGTAAGTCTTCAAAGACAAACATATTTTCTTTAATTTTCTCAGATAACGCATAATCGACTTCATCCAGCTTTTGAAAGACTGTTTTTTCAACACCTCGTGAAACATTATTTAAAATGTTCACTATTGTTTTCAATCCATCTGTTTTATTAATAGCACTAAATGCCATATTATTTAATTTTGCTTTTAATAACTCACCAATTTGATTAATTAATTCACCATCTACTTGTTCAAGCTTTGCAATACCCATTACCGTCTCTACACGTTTATGATCTGGTAATCTCTCAATTAATTGAGAAGCAAGTTGCGGCTTAATATAAGAAGCAATAATCGCTATCGTTTGTGGCGATTCATCATTAAGCACTGTAAGAAGTGGCTCTAAATCTGTAAGTGAATTTAAGAATTCAAATGGATTATCTTTGTTATACCAAAGGTCTTCCAATAATTTTTCCAACTCGTCTTCTGGCATATTTTTAAATATACGACGAATGTATTCTTTATCTGGAGTTACTAAATTCAACTCTTTTACATTTAGTTCGTACAAAAACTCCCCTAGTACATTTTCTAACGTTTCTGGTTTATATACACGAAACTTCGCGATTTCGCGAAGTAACACTTCTTTTTCCTCAGCCGTCATATATTCAATGACTTTTGCTGCCACCTCTTCGTTTAATGTACGAATGAGGATGGCAGCTTTCTCTTTGGAGGAGATTTCATCTAACATTGTTTTTCCTCCCTTACTGTCCGTTTAACCATTTTTTAATTACTTTTGCAGTACCTTCTACATGCTCTTTCGTAGCTTCCTGCACTTGATCATCTAATGTAGGTTCTGATGGTTCTACCGGTTCTGGCTTTGGCTCTGGTACTATTTTTTCTTCAGGAATTTCCAGGATACTTTCACTACTAGCAGCAATTTCTTCTTCTGCTAAGTATTCTTCATATTCCTCTTCTTCTCTCTTTTTCTTACGTCTTGCTAAGAAGAACCATACTAGGCCAATTATTGCTAGCAAGCCAGCTGTAATTCCACCGAATAACCACCAGTTCATACCACTTTTTTCTGGCTCTTTCTCTTTTTCAACTTTCGGCTGGTCGAACTGAACAGTTACAACGTTAACTTGACCGTTTGTAAAGTTTCCATTCGGATCAGCTTGAAGCCCAGCTGCTGTGCCAATCGCTTCTTTAAATGTTGTCATATCAATTTTTCGTTTTACTAACGTATCGTTATCTACCCATACAACAACATTTATTTTTGTTAATTCCGGATGTTTCTTAATTGTTTCAACTGTTTTATCTATTTCATAGTTTTCAATTTTGTTACCATTTTTATTATCGTAGACAACTTTACCGTTTTGATTATTGTTCGTACCGTAGTTCGGCACTTCACCGTTCGCTGTAATACCCGCACCTTGCTTCGTATCTGCTCCTTCTTGCGCAGTAGAACTTTCCTCTTGCTCTTGTTTACTGCGAAGTACACCTTTATCGCCATATTTTTCTGACTGACGTGTAACTTCATCGTAGTTTACAGACACTTTCGTATTCACTTTATATTCATTTGATTTAAACATCGTCATTAACGTTGCGTCAATATCTTGCTTTAATTTACCTTCAATTTGATGCTGCATCTCTACTTCTTTTTCATAAGAAGAGGAACTGTTAGAATGCGCTTCATCTGTTCCTTTTGAGATGATACCTTTTTTACTATCAATAACACTTACTTCTTCTGCTTTCACGCCAGGAACTGCCGCACTAATCATTTGCTGTATACCCGCAACTTGATCAGCTGTTAATAGTTGTCCACGTTTCACACCAACAGTAATTGCCGCTGTCCCTTTCGCTTTTTCCTCATCAAAAATTGTTTCTTTTTCCGGTAATGTAATTTGCACATTTGCCGTTTCAACTGTCGCGAAGTTTCGTACAATATCTTGCTCCAATTGCTTTTTCGTGCCGACAATCTGCTTCATTTTCTTATCTTGTTCACTTGAACCGAGTGAGCTTTCTAATAAAATTTCCTCACCGCTTTTTGAATTAAACGGCAAGCCCATTCCATTCATTTCTTTTCGAACCCATGGAGCATCGTTCTTTTGCACTCGAATCGAACCATCGGCTGCTAATTGGTAATCAACACCTAGCTTCGATAATTCTGCTGTAATCTCTTGCTTATCTGTATCATTTAAATTTTGATATACAACAACATATTTATCTGGCAAGGTGAAGTATAAAAGTGCTCCTGTTGCAATCGCTAAAAGCGCAGCACCAATCACTAACTTATGCCACGTTTTCAACGATTGGAAAACATTTTTTATCTTTTCCATTTAAATACACCCGTCCATTTTCCTAAATTTGCATATTAATTAGTGACTTATAATTTTCAATAAGATTATCGCGTACGAGAGCAGCTGTTTTCATTTGTGATTCAGCTTTCTTCTGCTGAATTAAAACGTCATGCGTTTCTCCTACCCCTTTTGTCAGTAAATCATATACTGCTGTTTGGGCATTATTTTGCGTTTGATTCATATCTTCCAATAAATCAATAAACTTTTTGCCTTCAACTACAGATTTTTCTGAAGTTTTCTGTGTGCCAATCGGCTGAATCGCTCCAAATGGCTGTGTATTTAACATTGGTTGAATTTTCATATTTCCCCTCTTCCCTCTTATCCTCGGCCGATTTCTAAATCTTTATCGAGCATTTTTTTGTTCGCATTTAATACACTTGTATTTGCTTCATACATTTTTTGAGCAACCATTACATTCGTCATCTCAGCTGTCACATCAATGTTCGGATAACGTACATATCCTTCTTCATTTGCATGCGGATGCGTCGGATCATACACAAGATTTTCATTTCGATCCGTTTCAATACTTTTTATTTTCACTCCGTTAGTAGGAGCTCCATCTAGCATACTTGCAAAACTATTATTTGATTCTAATACTACACTTCGACGGTGATACGGCTCTGCACCCGGTGCTCCCGTCGTATTTGCATTTACGATATTGTTAGAAGTAACTTCCATCCATTTTCTCGCTGTAGTTAGCCCTGAACCACTTGCATTAATTGCCTGAAACATCTTTGTCTCTCCTTTTAACTATTAACGTCCACGTGCTGCTTGGTTAATAGCGTATTGCGTATTAATTGCATTAATTGAAACACCGTATAATTGGTTTGTTTTCATTAAATCTAGCATTTCTGTCGTTACATCAACACTGTTTCCATCTTTATTCGTTTGCATTGATTTCGTTTGAATCTTTGCGTATGTATTTTTCGTATTTGCTGTCGGTAAGTGCATTACATTCGTTTGATATAAATCTGGATTACTCTTTAAATCCGCAGCATTTTTTTTGTATAATGCACTGCTCATATTCATTTTCTCAGCAAATGTTACATCTTGTGCTTTATAGCCAGGTGTATTCGCATTTGCAATATTACTAGAAACGGTATTTCGCTTCGTTACTAAATAGTTCATATAATGACTTACATCACTAACTAAATCTGGCATATTCCACACCCTTCCTTTTCCATCATGCTCGTTTAGCGCATGATCATCCACTGATGGAAGTTTCACTTTATTATTCATTTTCCTATATGTATTTATTTATTAAAATATTATCTATTATGTACCCTTACATATTTTATTCCATTTTTCCATTGTTGTCTTTAGAAAAATACAAAAATATAAAAAAGAATATAAAAAACTGTATACGCGTAGTAATCCATGTAACATTTTGATATATAAACAATAAAAAAAGAGCTTCCATACACTTCTCTCTATAAAATAAAGACATCTTATTTTTCATTGTTTGGATTATTACCATTCTTTTTATTACAGTCATAAAGTGAAACCTCAATCAGCGGAACGCCTTATTCAAACAATGGAATGGATCCCCTTTTAAAAGGGGTATCCATTTCCTTAATTTACCATTAAAATTTACCGTAAAACGAATTCGCTTTCATTCGTCCATCATTTGTCATAATCATTTCTTCCAAAAATTTTTGCTTATCTCGAATATGCTGTGCTGCCTTAATTATTAATGGACTCACTTCCGCTGCAACATCTGCGCGCGTCTCTTCATCCAATGTCATCATCCAGCGATTTAACATTGCACTCTTCTCAGCAAATTCCCCATCTGATACTTGCAATTCACCGATTTCATTAAAACAGCCGACAAACGCTCGATAAATATCATTGTTCATTTTCGAGTGCTCCGCGGTAACCGTCTATTAAATCTTGTAACACTTGTACAATCGCATCCATGTCTTTTGCTTCACGCGTTACTTTCATCGTCTGAATTTGAATGCTAATCCAATCGTATAAACCGAATAGACTATCATATAAATCTTTAGTAATCTCAGGATTTAATTGAAGCTTTAACTCTTCAAAAATACGTTCTAATTTTTCAAGAAGCGCATCTCCTTCTTGTAGTTTAAAAGTATTTAAAAGTTCTTCTAAATTACGAAACTCAACGATACATCTTTCATAAATAAAAATTGTATTTTTAATTGGATTACTCGTCATAATATCATTTTGCATATAACGTTGCCATGCTTGCATACAATCACTTCCTTAACTTTCATTAATCATCACTTTTTTGTTTTGTCATTGCTTTAATTGTTTTTAGTTGGCTATCTAGCGCCGCTAATGTACTTTCTAGCTTTTGATACTTCTTCACAATCTCATCTTGTTTTTGCAGATTTTGTGTTTCAATATCTTTAATCTTTTTATCTAAATCACTTACACGTGAATCGATGTTTTTTACACGCTCTCCGACTACACCTTTATCACCAAATAGTTTATCAAGTGGTTCTTCCATCATCTTCCCTAAACCGTTAGAACCAAAGAAAAATTGCTTCGCTGCATCCGGCTTGTCTTTTAACGCTTTTGTTAATTGTTCATCATTAACTTCCATCGTCCCGTCTTGCTTTAATTGGATACCAAATGAGAATAAATAATTACCGTCTTGAGAAAATGTCACGACATTATTCATCGCTTGACGTACACTTTGCATAATGGCTTGACCTTGGAAAGCTCCACCTTTCCCAGCAAAGATATCTACTGTAGAAACAGCTTTATTATAATCCGCCACCATCTTTTTAATAACATTCGATGCATCTGTTACGTTTGAGTCACTTACTGTAAACTTCAGATCTATACCTTTTGCTTTTGGATCTGTTGTTGTACCTGCATCTGGTGTTCCTTCTGCTTTCGGCTCAGTTACTTTTAACAATTCAATTTTCACGCCCGGAAGAGCTTCAATTGTATTGGTAAAACTTTCAGTTTCAATACCATTAATACTATATTTGGCATTTTGCGCTTCATTAATTGTATTGACTGCTGTCCCATCCGCCTTAGCTAAACCAATATCTTGAAACAGTGTAGATGTGTTCCCCTTAAAATTAATTTCTCCATCTGTTCCTTCTTTTTTCGAGGACATAAAGATTTTATCTCCAAGTGTATAAGCCGATACACCATAATCTCCGTCATTAATTTTGTTAATTAAATCTTTATATGTCATATCAGTTGTTACTTTTAGTTCTTTACCGCCTAGTTGTAATGTTTCATCTTTAGGAAGCTTCGCATTTATATCAGCAATCTTATTAGAGGCTATTTGATGACGTTGTGCAAGCTGTGTAATCGTCATATTAAAAGTTCCTGCAATCGCTCCACCATCAGCTTTTACATTAATATAACCGTCTTGTGATGTTGTTACCTTTTTCTCATTTCCTTTAAAAGCTGCTAAGTTTTTAAAAGTCTGTGTAAAAGAACTAAATTCTGATTTTAAACTTGTATATAATAGTTTATCGTTTGAAAGATCACTCTTTTCTTTCGTATACGGTGCTTTTCTCATATCTAACGCTTGCATTTCTAATTCTACAAAGTTAGAAGTATCGATCATATTATTTCCGAGGTTCCAAATCTGTTGTCTACCACCAATACCTGTTAACGTCCCTGCCATATTTCTCACTCCTTATTGTTTACATATAATCTAAAATGCTCGTTTTACTCATCGTACTAACTGCTTTAAGCGTTGCTTCATACGTTGCATTAATATACGCTAGGTCAGAAATTGCTACCGCTAAATCAACATCTTCAATTTCTTTACGATTTTCTTGAAGCGCTAAATTTTGCTCGCTTAAAATTGTTTTAAACGTTTCCATTGTGTTCATTGTTGAACCAACTTCAGTTGTACGGTTAATGACGCTATCTAAGTTCTTCTTATTTTCTCCTAATAACGGTTGCAAAGCTTTTTGATCACCGTTATTCAGTGCTTCACTCATCTGTTTTAACGTTTTTATAACTGGGGATAATAATTCTTCTCCGTTACGAAATGCTTTTAATTGATAACCGTCATTTAGTTGCCAGTTCACATCATTTTTTCCACCTTGATACGTACCATCTTCTGTGAATGGAACTTGTTCAGCGCTATCCCCACCGAAAATATAACGGCCTTGCTCTTTCGTATTCGCTAAATATACAACTTGTTTTAAAATTTGATCAATCTCTGCACCGATTGCCTTCAATTCTTTTTCACTATTCGTCCCATTTAGCGCTTGTACTGTTAATTGATCCGCTCTTGTTAAAGATTTAAAAACACCTTGTAATGTATTTTCAGTTTGTGTTAATACATTTTTCGAATCCGCTAAATCTTTTTGCATTTGTTCAATATTTGCTAACGAATGCTGAATCGCAAATGATTTACTTGCCGCAAGTGGGTCTTCGCTCATAAAAAGATTTTTCTTACCTGAAGTTACTTGATTTCGATGATATTGCTGTTGCACATTCAAATCCATCATCTGATTCTTTGCCCAGTTTGCATTTTGAAATGTAGATACTCTCATCTTTACCTTCTCCTTTATCTATATTTGAATTGGCGCGAAGAAGAAACCGCACCTATATACAGCTATCCTCTTCCCTCATAAAAAAAGACCTTTTCGTTTTCATTTAATTTACATGGGGGAGGACGCTTGCTAAACATGGCTATTCTCCCCCTTAACTTCCCATTCAACCATCTCATATCTCTGGTCTAACATCGCTCGGTCCACTAAAAGGCTCTGTCCGCTTCTACCCTGCGCCGGACCCTCTCTTCCATCACAATAAAAGCTTTTTCGATCCTTCTACATGTTATCTAATAATCGAAAACAAACTATCAAACACTTCATTCATCGTCGTAATAGCTTTAGAGTTTGCGACAAAATATTTTTGGAAAGCCATTAAATTAACCATTTCTTCTTCCATATTTACGCCTTCAATACTCATTTTTTCTTGTTGAATACCTTCTAATAAATCTTTATGAATATTTTGATAAGCATTCACTGCACTTTTATCAGAAGCTACACCAACTATAAATTGGTCTAATGCTTGTTTATAAGAAAGACCTTCTTTATAATCTCCATCTGTAATTCCTGCTAGTTTATTTGCTGTTTCAGCAGAGATTTTCATTTTCGAAACATCTTTTGCGAATTCAGGGTTTAACTGAATATCTTTCGCATGATCTCCAACGAAGAAATCTTTTCCCATCACTGTATTCACTTGACCTTTTACAGAACTCATTAATTCTTCAAGGTTTTTCTTATAACTAGCAATCTTCGCTTTCGTATCTATCGCTGATTGAATTGCTCCACCATTTAAAGGAATATCCGATCCATAAATCGCAACAGACATTGGTTCTTTTTCTTTATTTAATTGAAGTGGATATGTATCTTGTCCATTTACTGTTAAAACACCGTTCATTCTAACACTCGCGATATTAGGATTCATAGATTCATAAGATACTTCAATATTGGCATACTTAGACATCTCTGTAACGATGCGATCACGTTCGTCTAATAGTTGATTAGGTACTTGTGTCCCTGCTTGCCCAATTTTTTTATTCGCCTCTGCTAAACTAGCACCAAGACGATTAAATTCATTCACATGTGCTTCAATATCTTCTGTCGTCTGTGCTTCTGCTGTATCTAAATTTTTCGCAAGACGATTTATCTGACTTGTGAACTTCCCAGTTTCAGAAACTAATGTATCGTAATAGTTTGGTTGTTCTGGATTTTTTGCAACTTCCCGAAAAGCATTGAAGAATCCATCCATTAAACTAGATAATGAATTTTTCCCTGTCGTTCCTACCATAGACTCTACTCGCGATAAAGTAGAATTCATATATGCGTAGTAAGAGAACTGTGACAACTGATCATTAAATTGCTTCGTTTTCACTTCATCTGTAATACGGTCAACTCCTAATGTTTGTACACCATAACCGATTCTCTGTTCAGGCGTATGACCGTTACTTGCTCCAACAGATCCGTAATTTACCATTTGACGAACATAACCCGGCGTATGAATGTTAGATAAGTTTTGTTTTGTCGTTTGTAATCCCATTTGGGCCGCTAGCATACCAGATAACGGCGTATTATAATCAGATAATCTCATAATGCTTCACTTCTCCTTTACAATAGTTCATTCATAAAGATTTGCGAATTATTGTTTTTCTCCAAATTGTATTCAGAAACGGAATCCACAATACTTTCTGTAGTTTTTAATAGTACGTTTAAGTAATATTGATTTTTCAAAAGAATCATTTTTACATTTTCTTCTAATTCGTTTAAACTTTTTTGTAATTCTTCCATTTTTTCATTTTCTTCCTGTGAAAAATACGAAAATAGCGAACGCATACGCAACGGTTCAACTTGTTTTTCTTTACAAAGCTGAACAACCATTTCCTCAAAAGATCGCGATAATCCTTTAACACCTTCTATGTACTGCAATTGCTCTACTTGCAACTTTTGAACTGCATTTACATTTTTATTTTTTAAATTCTCATATATTTGTTCCCCAAGCGTTTGAATATTTTCATATGCCTTTTGAATAATAACGAGCTTTTCATATAATTGTATGTACATATAGCTTCCTTTCCTTTACAAGACTAAATTTACAATCAAACCATGAATTTCTCCAATTTGATTTAACATTTCTAAATGCCCTGTTTTCGTATTAATTAAATTCATAACATCTTCTAACTCAGTTAATCCCATTTCAGCTTGTTTTACGATCGTCATTTTCTGCGAATATCCGTAACGCGGATGACGAGACATAACATCTTTATACTGCAATACGTTATCAACGTAAAAATTCAAAAATGATTTTACAGTATTTTTGTATTCCATTACATTATCGAGCGTTAACTCTAATTCGATTTTCTCTTTAATTTCTCCAATGTTATCAACAAGTGCTTCCATTTGTTCTAACAATTTATCGTTTTTCGGATCTGCATGCAAATTATCCGAAAAAGCAAGTCCTGTCCTGACATTTGCTTCTTTCGGCATTTGAGTAGCAGGCGGTATATGCGATAAAATTGGATTATGCGAGATAGAACGCAGCATATATATCACCTATTTATTTTTTTATTTCCTTCTAAACTTAATCGTAAAATCTAGTTATTTATAATTATACTCTGTACAATGATATTTTGCAGTTATTTTTTATAGAAGATATGTTACAATTTAGCATGAGGTGGCACAAATCTATGAATATTTTTCTTTGTGGTTCAAATCAATTAACAGCATTAGATCAGGAAGAAATAAAAAAATTTTTAATTGACTATGCTCACAAACATAAAATTTACATATTATGTTATAAATCTATTGAAAATGAAGTTCTTCGTTTTTTCATTGAAAATGAAAGGCTCGCTCAAAATTTATGCCTTTACACACTACAACCGTTACAAGTATTAACAGACGAATTTCAAGAAGTCGTTGATTACTTAAAAAAACACGGAGCCGAGTATATCGCTTTTGATCATCCTTCCGACTCCATTTATCGATCAGATTATATGTTTTTTGTAAAGCAAATTGTCGAAGATACCGATTTAGTTCTCTGTTTTTATAACGGAGATAAACATACGTCTGTCATTCCCGTTGACGTTGCAAAAGAAGCAGGAATTGATGCTGTTATTTATGATTTACCAGGCTTACATGAAAAGCAGATGAAAAAAAGCTTTGAACAAAAAATTCGTATGATGTAAAGGGGGAGGCACAATATCGTTATTGTGCCTATTGTAAATATGAAAACTGAACAAGATTATGATTATTTTATCACGAGTTTTAAACAACAATTTAATATGGATATTGCTTCCTATAAACAAGATAGAATGCGCCGAAGAATCGATGCTTTCATTTCGAGAAAAGGTTTTGAAAATTACACAAACTTTTCAAATCATTTACGTACTGATCAAACGTTATTTTTAAGTTTTATTGACTATATTACAATTAACGTATCAGAATTTTTCAGAAATAAAGATCGCTGGCAAACGTTAGAGACGAAAGCTCTACCAAAGCTACTTGAACAAAATAATGGTAAATTAAAAGTATGGAGTGCCGCTTGTGCTGCTGGTGAAGAGCCGTATACACTCTCTTTAATCTTATCGAAGCATCTAGCTCCATTTCGCTTTGAAATCCAAGCAACAGATCTCGATTACCATATTTTAGAAACTGCAAAACGCGGTCAATATACAGAACGCTCTTTAAAAGAATTACCTAATGATTTGAAACAGCGTCATTTCACAAAAGAAGATGATACATATATATTGCATCAAAACATTAAACAACAAGTCACATTCAAACAACATGATTTATTAATGCAGTCATTCGATACAAACTACGATTTAATCATTTGTCGTAATGTAATGATTTACTTTACAGAAGAAGCAAGAGTAAAGCTCTATGAAAAGTTTAGTCGTTCATTACGAAAGGGCGGCGTACTATTCGTTGGTAGCACTGAACAAATTTTAACACCTGAACGCTACAATCTTCAGCGCTTTGATACATTCTTTTACGAAAAAGTATAAAAGAAGGTCGTCATAATTAAAATGACGACCTTTTTTATTATATAATACGAATCAATATGATACCTATAACCCACATGAAGAGAAATAGAGCCGTAACAGACCATTTATGCTCTTGAATCGTATGTTTCAACGCATGAGATAATTGCGTCATATTCATTTCTGCAAGTGCTCTCCACACGCTCACATCACGTTCTTTAGAAATACGATCTGTACCGCTAATTAAGATTGTTTCATTAGACAATTTCGTCATGTAAGCTGTAATAACCGTTATCATTAAATTTATATTTCCTTCTGAAGAATCACTTTCCACTCTAGAAATGAGAGCACTTACGTCAAGTAAAGGAATATGTACTTTTCGCCCGAATGAAAGCTGTACTTCAGCGAAATCATACGTCCCATCGAGTAACGGAATATCTTTTATATACGCTTGCTTAATAATCCCTTGTAAACTTCTAACAATTTGTTCATATATTTTTTCCGATTGCTTTCCTTCCTCGGACAACATATGTAACTTTGAAAACAACTGCAACACCGTATCCATTTCCTTAGAAAGCATTTCTTTTACAATCTTTCCATCACCTAAACTTGCAAGCAAAATCCCTATTTCATTGTTTTTCGAAATGATTTTGGGCTGCCCAGTAAACACAAGGTTACTCCGCTTTCGTTCTTTCTGAATTTCATGTTCTGAAATAGCTGCAGGCTGTTTTAATGGTTGTAGCGTCTTATTTTCAATTGTAGTACGTTTAATTTCCATCTAAGCGCCTCCACTACTATCAAATTATTAGCCCCACTCTTTATTACTCTTTAAAACTAAAAATAGTACAAATAATCCTGACATAACAGCAAACACATTAGAAGCCTGTACTCCCTGCTCACTTTTTTCCTCTTTCTTTTCTTGTTGTTCTTCTATTTTCTCTTTCTTTTTAGAAACGACTTGATTGTCATTTTCGCTTTTTTTCTCTTTATGAACCTTCACATTATTTACTTCCTTGTTGTCTGTTAACGACTCTTTTATAACGTAGTTGATTTCCTCTTTTTCTTTCAACGGCTCTTTTATATAAGAGTTCACTTTCTCTTCTTGCTTTGGAATTTGAACAACTGGAAGTTTTTCTTCTGGAAGTGGCATCTCTATTTTCGGATCTTCCTGCTTCTCAATTTCTTTCTTATCTTCTACTTCATTTTGATTCTCTTGCTCTTCTATCTTTTCATCATCTTTCACTTTTTGTTCGATGATAGAAACGATATATTCACTCTCTGTCACAAGTTTGTTACCTGCCCCATCTGTTACTTCCACAATAAGTTGATGCGGCCCAACAGGTAAAGCTTCTGTTATTTCAAATATTTTCTGCCAATCCATGTCGCGTTTATTATAGTCTAATAAAAAAGTAATATCGTTACCGTCTTCTTTTCCTTTTAATATAACGCGCACTTCTTTAACAACCGATTCTATATCTACCGTTTGTACTCGTATATGAACGGATTCTCCCTTTTTCCGTTCAATTAAGTTCCCTTTTGCCTCATCAATACTAACTTTCTCTAACTTTGGCAATTCTTTATCTATAGTTGGTGCTTCATTGTTTATACGAATGAGCGGGACATTTAATTCGTTCTCTATTACTTCTTCCTTCTCATCTTCTTTATAGCTTTCAACGAGCCTAAGGTTCCAATCACCTTGTAAATCATATATTCCGGCCTTATAATTAGCGATCCATCGCTTCGTTTCTTCTTCATACTCAAAAGATATTATTCTCTCTTGTCTGTACTGCTCACCATTTTTTTGTAATTGTAATATACCTTTTACACTTTGAATGTTTTTTTCATTTGGTTCTACAGCAATCCACACTTCTTCGCCAACCTTTAGCTCCTGCTTATTAACTGTAATAACCCCTCGGTCTGTTTCTATCGTTCTTTCTTCTTTTTGTTCTTTCCCTTGCTCATTTTCTACTACTTTTTTTTCATCTTCAACCGAGGGCATTTCCACTTGTTCCGGCTGTTCCTGAACTTCTTTATTTTTTCCCTCTTGGTCATTCATTTCGCTTATATTTTGATCTTGTACACTTTTTTCTTCTGCCTGCCCTTGTGATGGTGAAAATATGCATATATGTAAGAATAGCCAACTAACTAGAAAAAACTTTACTTTTTTCATCTATTTGTTCAAACTCCTATTTTGACGCCTTATAGCGATTTCGTCACTTTTACTCCGAAAAACCCATCTACATTTACAAGTTCTCCATACGCCACTAATACATCGTTCACATAAATTTGAATCGGTTCATCAATATCTTCATC
Source organism: Bacillus sp. FSL P2-0099 (assembly GCF_038007445.1). Classification (NCBI taxonomy): domain Bacteria; kingdom Bacillati; phylum Bacillota; class Bacilli; order Caryophanales; family Bacillaceae; genus Bacillus; species Bacillus sp. FSL P2-0099. The sequence goes on along the minus strand of NZ_JBBOXE010000001.1, from coordinate 1,603,963 downwards.
AAGTACGACCGCTTCATTTTCTTGTAGACTTAAAATATCTTGAATTGTTCTCACTGTACTTCCAAATACAAATTTAACATTCATTTCTACATTTTGTAGAATAGATGTATCCATATATACTGGTTCAACTTGCTTGACTTCTTTATATTCAATTGGCTGTACGACTGGTGCAGGAATTTCTTCCTCTTCAACAACTTCCTCAACTATTTCTTCTTGCTCTTCCACCATTGGATATAGAAGTCTTCTAACCATTTCTTTCGCTTCTGATATCGGTAGTATTTGATACATCTTTGATTGAAGGAGATCACCAATTTCAAGATTAAAAGTAATTTGAACGAGTTCGTCAACTGCCATCGACTCTCCCAAATACTCCATTTCTTCTTTTAAAGAAACAAATTTAACGTCTGGTGGTGTCATATCCATTTTTTCTTTAAACATTTCTGACATCGCTGTTGCAGCATGCCCCATCATTTGGTTCATAATTTCTTTAATGCCACTTAACTCTAATTCACTTAGCTCTTTCTCCGGATCAATTTCACCCGTTCCCATCATCATTAAATCTACCATTGTTAAAGCAACATCTTTCGTAAATACGAATACATTCTCATTTTTTAGTCCTTCAACAAAATCGACATTTAAAATAACAAACGGAACCGGTACTCCTTCATAATGACGAACATTAATCGCCTCTACATTTGGTGTACTAATAGTGACAGGCTGATTTAAAAGCGTCGATAGTACTGTTGAAGCCGAACCGATTGAAATATTCGCAATTTCACCAAGCACATCTTTCTCTTCTTGTGTTAATTGCTCTTTTTCTACATGCTCTTCTACAATCTCAGTTTCCTGCACTTCCGCCGGCTCATCTATTTCTTCTTCCACACCACCAGATAATTGTAACAATTTATTTATCATTCGCTTCGCATGTTCAACTGAAACAACCTGTACAAGCTGAGAATTCACAAGATTATCTATTTTTAATTCAAACGATACTTTAACAACCATATTATTCCCATTAATACCAGAAATCTTCTCCATCTCTTCTGTAAGTTGCACAACTTTAATTGTTGGCGGAGACATGTCTACCGTATCTTGGAAGAATTCTGACATAGATGTTGCTGCGAATCCCATCATTTGATTCATAGCTTCTTGTACTGCACTTAGCTCTAATTCACCAAGCTCTTTTCCCTCTTCAACTTCACCTGTTCCCATCATCATTAAATCAGCAATAGATAAAGCAACATCTTGTTGAAGAACAAGAAGATTTTCCATATCTAATCCTTTTGTGAAATGGATATTTAATACAACATGTGGAATTTCAACATCACTTGTATCATATAAATCTACCAATTCTACTTGAGGAGCAGTAATACTTACTTGCCTATTTAAAATTGTTGATAATACAGTCGAAGCTGAACCAAATGATATATTAGCGATTTCACCAAGAATATCGCATTCTTGAGGCGTTAAATGTTCATTTTCTTTTTCTAGCACAATTGTGCCAGTATCCCCTTTTGTGTGTTGCTCAGGCATTTTTCCTGCCTCCTCATTTTTGTTTTTCTATCAAATGATTTAAACTCTCTATTACACTCGTTATATTTTACCAAACTTATCATCCGAATTGTGAACATGTATTTACTTCCACAATATGTGTAAACGACGGTTTTCATATACTTATATTATTAATTCTACCCAAAAAGCTCCCCAATTGTATACAAGTGGGGAGCTTCCTTCATTCCTATTATAAACCTTCTGGGTTTAAAATGAGGACCACTCGTCCATCACCGAGAATTGTCGCACCAGAGAAATAGTTAGAGCTCTCTGCAAAGAAATCACCTAATGACTTTAAAACTATTTCTCTTTGACCGATAATTGTGTTTACGATAAGTCCATAGCTACGATGTGTATTACGAACAATTAACACAGGAACCATTTGACTATCATATGATGCGAACGCCTCATCTACTGTTTTTTCACCAAATACAGTACTTAAATGTTTCACTTCAATAATTTGATTGCGATAGTTTAAAACGTCTTTCCCTTGTAACGATTGTATGTCTTCTTTCTTAATTCGAATGGCTTCAGCAATATTGCCAAGAGGCAAGGCATAACGCTTATCATTTGTTTGAACAAGCATTGATTGAATAATAGACAATGTTAAAGGAAGTTCAATTCTGAATGTACTTCCTTTTCCTTCTTCAGAATCAATAATTAAATGCCCACCTAAACTATGAATCGTATGTTTAACAACATCTAATCCAACCCCACGTCCAGAAAGGTCAGATACAACTTCCGCTGTACTAAATCCCGGTTGGAAGATAAGATCAAAAACTTCACGATCCGTTAATTTATTTGCCTCTGATTCCGTTACAACACCATTTTTTATCGCTTTTTCTAATACTTTTCCTTTATGAATACCATTTCCATCATCAGTAATTTGAATTACGACATGATTTCCACTATGAAACGCCTCTAATTTAATAGTACCTGTCTCATTTTTCCCGGCATCACGTCGGTTTTCGACAGTTTCAATACCATGATCAATTGCATTACGAATTAAATGAACGAGTGGATCACCAATTTCGTCAATAACAATTTTATCAACTTCAGTATCTTCACCTTTAATTTGTAAATCGATTTTTTTACCTAAATCTTTCGCTAACATACGTACCATACGCGGAAAACGATTGAAGACCGTTTCAATTGGTACCATACGCATATTTAATAATACATTTTGGATATCTTTTGAAATATCCCCTAATCGATTTAAATGCTCGATTAACTCTTTATTTTGAATCGTTTCTGCTAATTCATCAATTCGTCCACGCTCAATTACACTTTCTTCAAACATATTCATTAATCTTTCGATTTTTTCTAACTGAACACGAATAGAACGATTCTCTACTTTAGCATTTTTCGTTTTTGTATTACTTTTAGCCGGTGTAGTACTAGCTGTTGGAGTTCGTGCCTCTAGAGATGGATCCAGCTGCGTTGCTGCAATAGATTGTACGATTCCTTCTTCAGCTATATCTCCTTGCTTCACTTCTACTTTCTCAATTTCAGAAACGTGAAGCACCACCTGTTTCAATTCTTCAACACTACGATCAGTATCCATATATACTGTAAACTCAAATCCAAAAGCATCCGCTTCGATTTCTTCAATGCTTGGAACCGTTTTTTGTATATCCCCTACATTTTGTAATGCTTCAATACACATAATGGCACGTACTGCTTTTAAAATGGCTTGTTGTTCGACGGTTATATATACTTCATGTGAAACTGTATCATCATTGTTTATACTACTTTGCTCTACTTGTTCCATAGAAGCTTCTACATTCCCATTTAATAATGCTTCTAATTTATGCTTTGTAGATACAACATCAATATTACCCATTCCGCCCTGCTGCACATCTGTAACCATCTTTTCTAAATTATCAATGCACTCAAAAATAACATCAATAATATTAGCATTCACCATCATATTTCCATGACGGATTTCGTCTAAAACATTTTCCATCTTATGAGTTAAATCTGCCATTTCCGCAAATTCCATACTCGCAGACATACCTTTAAATGTATGAGCTGAGCGGAATATTTCCCCTACAACACCCATATCTGCAGGATTCTGTTCTAAATTTAGCACATTTTCATTTAGCGACTGTAAATGTTCTTCTGCTTCTTCAAAAAATATATTTAATAGATCTGTTTGCATTTTAATCCCCTACCTGTCTAACAAACATTTCATTTATGTATAACAATTTAGTGTTTTACAACGAGAAAAAAGGGGGCCACACGTCTATCCGCTATCATTGATTTGATTCTTTGTGGCACCCCTTCTATATTAGCTATTTGCTACTTTTGTTAAAGCTTCGATAACACGATCGGCTTGGAATGGCTTTACAATAAAGTCTTTTGCCCCGCCTTTAATTGCATCTAATACCATACCTTGTTGTCCCATTGCAGAACAAATAACAACCTTTGCACTCGAATCAATTTTCATAATTTCTTTTAATGCTTCAAGTCCGTCCATTTCTGGCATAGTAATATCTAGTGTTACAATATCAGGTTGAAGTTCTTTATACTTTTGAATCGCTTCTACCCCATTCTCTGCTTCACCGATAACTTCAAATTCTGAATTACTTTTTAATAAGTTTTTAATCATTGTTCGCATAAACATTGCATCGTCTACAACTAAAATTTTATGTGCCATTCTTTTTGGTTCTCTCCCTCTATGTATAAATATATCTTAATATTTCACCTTATCATTCTCACTCATTATACAAAATAAAACGAGAAAATTTAATATTTTTTTAAAAGAATTTCTGTATTTTTATTATTTTATTAATAAAATGGAAATATATTATTCTTTAATATATATTACAACGCGCCGGTTTTTCTCCCAATTTTGCGGTGAATCATTTGATGCTACTGGTTTTGTGTCCGCATATCCTACCGCTGCTAATCGTTTATCATCTACATTATACACTTCAATTAAGTGGTGAATCATATTAGCTGCTCGTGCTGAAGATAATTCCCAGTTGGAAGGAAATTTTTCATTATGAATCGGTCTACTATCTGTATGTCCTTCTACAACAATTGGGTTTGGTACCGATTGAAAGAACCCTACTAATTGACTAATTACTTCTTTTGCTTCCGGCTTAACATTCGCATCGCCTGTATCGAATATTAAGTTATCTACTATAACGATGCTAACACCTGTATCTTCTCGATATACATTCACTTGACTAACACCATTATTATCTACATATGCTTTTAACTTTTTATACAATTCATCCATTCGTTTTTTTGAAACTGCTTTTTCATCATTTTTTTCATGTGAAATATCTGGTATTGTACCTTCCATTACTTTCGCATCCACTTGTTCTGCATCACTAAACTTTTCAAGCATCTTCGATAATTTTACTGTATCTTGTTTTGATGTAGCAACTAATAGTACAAAAAAAGTCAATAACAACATCGTTAAATCAGTAAAAGTCGTCATCCAACGAGGCGATCCTTTTTGCGGTCGTTTTATCATCACCATACCACTCCTTGAAATATTAGGCTGCTCGTTTTTCTTTTTTTATCTTCGTTTCATATACGTATGTATCAAGTTTTAACTTTAACTTAGAAGGAATTTGTCCTCGGTAAAGCTCTGTGATTGCTTCTATTACAAACTTCTTCTCTGTATACAAATCTTCAATGCCACGATACACTTTTTCAGATAACGGTATTGCAATCATGTTTGCAATAACAGATCCATACAATGTCGTCAACATAGCAACTGCCATTCCTGTACCAATTTGCGCTGTATCTTGCAAGTTTTGAAGCATAATAATAAGACCAATTAAAGTTCCTATCATACCCCACGCTGGAGCGAAATCACCAATCTTATCTAATAATGTTGCTCCTTTTCTTAACTCATATACTTCTGTTTCAACATCTCTCATTAATACTTCTTTTAATTCTGCTTCATCATATCCACTTAACATTAAACGAATCCCCTTTTGAATAAAAGGATTGTCTACTTGCTCTCCATCAACTTCTAACGAGAGTAAACCATGTTTTTTAGACTTCCTTGAAAAATCAACGAACAAATCCGTTAACTGTTCTAGATTTTCCTCTCTTCTATGTAAAACAGTAAAAATACTTTTCGTATATTTTTTTATTTCTCCAAATCTATATGCCACAATAATTGTCGCTGTTGTTCCCCCTATAACGATCAAAATAGATGAAACATCTAAGAAATTTTTAAAAGCTTTTATTCCACCACCGCCAAGCATGATCGCTGCAATTAAAATAACGAAACCTACTACAATGCCAAAGGGGCTAGAAATATCAAACTTCCTTTTTTTCCTTTGCGGTCTAGCTAATCCTTGATTTTCGTCTCCCATATTCCTGCCCTTCCTTTTTCGTTTTCGTAAAACATTTTTTTATTTTAATAATGCGTTTTCACATATAACAATCATTATACGCGTATCATCTATTTATCGCAATATACTCATTAAATTGACACATTTCATTTCTATATTAGAATTATAGTATGGAAATATGAGGAGGATCACGATGGAACATAACATTTTACAAGTCATTGCATTAGCAGAAAAACTAAAATATGAAATGCGACATAGTTGGCTTTCTAACGGACGTCAAGAAAGTGTTGCTGAACATACGTGGCGTATGTCCCTAATGGCTATCTTAGTTGAGCCTTATTTGGATCAAAAAGTAAATATAGAAAAATTACTTAAAATGGTTATTATTCATGACCTTGTCGAAGCAGAAGCTGGTGATATTCCTGCCTTTGATACGATGAATAGCCGTGAATTACAATTACAAAAACAGAAAAATGAGCTAGAGGCCATTTTAAATATTAAACGTACACTAGAAGGTCCTCTCGGCGTGGAATTATACGATTTATGGATGGAGTTCGAAGCGAAAGAAACGTATGAAGCAAAAGTTGCTAACGCACTTGATAAACTTGAAGTGAAAATTCAGCATAACGAAGCTGATATTGATACTTGGCTACCAATTGAGCATAAAATGACTTTCCAAGTTGGTAAACATACAGATTTTGACTCTTTCTTATCTAGATTACAAAAAATCATTGAACAAGACGGAGAAAAAAAATTACTAGCTGCTGGCATTGACGTTGAAGCATGTAAACAATAACCATTTAATTATGAAATAAGACACTCAAAATGAGTGTCTTATTTCATAATTGTTGATATTGCCTGCTTATAAATAAGTTGTTGTTTTCCATCTACTAATATTAATACTGTAAATCTATCTACTCCAACTACTTCCCCTACTATTCTTACTCCGCTCTTTAAAAATATAGTAACTGCACCTTTTTCTTCTTTTATTTGTTTATACAACTCTTCTTGTAAATGTTCCAATAACTGTTCTCTCCTTTATCAGTAAATAATCCTAATATAAAAAATTAAAGATTAATCACTTACATACTTTGCCTTTTATATTCATAAACTTATTAATTAGTATATCCAAATCTCGACTAAATAACAAAACTTTATCATGATCTAATCCATGCCTAGCAACAAGTTGAATTAACTCTTTCTTTTTATGTTCTATTTTATTGTGTAATTGTCCCATCTCCATCTCTATACTAAAACTCCCTTTTCCCATAATATTACTTGTAAAATTATAGTACATTTCCACTCATAAAAAAATAAAAAAATGGCTTTTTTTACAAATTTTATATTTATGAAAAGAAATTTTAATGTAATTGTAAGTTACATACCCCTTTCATTTGCAATACATTCACCTAGTATACACTTCCACATTGTTTTACCATTTCGCTATGAAGCAAAGTAAATATCACATTTAAATCCGATCACAGGCTCTTGTCTAATTAGAAGTAAGACTTGCTCCTTTTCTAAATAAAAACATATCTTATAAAGTAATCCATTAGTTATATAGATTAATTTCCTAAAAAGGAGGAAAAAACATGAGCTTTGGTGGTAGTTGCGCTGGTTTCGGCGGTGGATTTGCTTTACTCATCGTGCTATTCATCCTTCTAATCATTATCGGATGTAGCTGTTGGGGTGGCGGCGGAGGGTTTTAAATATAATACGTATCCTTTTCGCTAAACTCTAAATGAATGAAATATGTTAACTAAAAACTATATGAAAACAGCTCATAATTGAGCTGTTTTTTCATACTTTCGTATGAGTTTATTCTCCTTCTATTTTGCGATTTCAATAAACAAAACATCGTTTACTATTGAATAAGAAAACGTTTTTACTAAGGAGGATTATGATGATTAAAGGTCTTTATGAAGCACATTTACCTGTCTGTAATTTAGAAATTTCGATACCTTTTTATGAATCACTAGGGCTGAAATTATATAAAAGAGACAAAGATATCGCCTTCTTTTGGATTGTAGAAAATGCAAGTTGGATTGGTCTTTGGGAAGGAAAAGAATACAAAGTCAATTATCATCCAGCCTTACGACATATCGCCTTCCAAGTAAGCTTACACGATTTAGAAAACGCAATACACTGGCTCAAACAGAAAGGAATTTCAGCACGAAAAGACTTTGGAATGGAACCAATTGAACCAATCGTTTTTCCAGAATTAGCACACGCCTCCGTATATTTTAACGATCCTGATGGAAATAGTTTAGAATTCATTACACAATTGCCTGTTGGACTACCTAAAGCAGAGAAAATGTATTTAAGTGAATGGAAAAAACAAGTACAGGCATCACTTATAGATAAGGTTTAATTTCTCATGTCAATTTCTTATTACAGGCTTCTTAAAACAAATACAAACTTCAAAAGACTATTTTTCGGTCAAACATTAAGTGTACTTGGGGATTGGTTTCATACTGTCGCTTTATTAACACTCGTCTATAACATAACAGAATCTTCATTTATGTTAGCACTCACCTTTATGAGCAAAGGGTTACCTCAACTTCTTCTGAGCCCATTCATAGGCGGAATTGTAGATCGTTTTTCAAAAAAGAAAATTATGATTTTTACCGATATTTTACGAGGAATTATCGTCCTCACTTATTTATTAGCATTCTACAAGATTGAAATTATTTTCGTTTCTAATATATGTTTAGCGGTACTCTCTTGCTTATTCGAGCCTGCTAAGCAATCAACTCTAAAAAATATCGTACATCAAAAGCATTTCGTAACCGCTAACTCTCTTTCTAGTACAATCAATGGTTTTATGTCTATTATGGGAGCTTCTTTAGGTGGGCTCATTGCACAATCTTTAAGTATCGAGATTGCCTTTTTTATTAATAGCCTATCATACTTTATTTCAGCCTATATTATTTATAAAATAAAGATCCCTTCTCGTGACACTTTTAGCAAGAAAAAAGCGTTTTTCACTGATATAAAAGATGGTTATACATACATATTACAAAGCAAAATTATTTTAACATTAATTCTTGTCGGCATTTCATGGGGCATTATTGGAGGTGCCTATCAGTTACTTCTAACAATCTATGCCGAAAGAATCTTCCACACTAACATTGGTATTTTATATGCGGTTCAAGGGGCTGGACTTATGATTGGCAGTCTCCTCGTTAATCTTTATCTGTCTAAAAATGAAGACAAAATGAAAAGAGCATTTGGTTGGGCCTATTTACTACAAGGAATTTTCTTTCTCGGATTTATTCTATCCGATCAACTTATTATCGGTATCATTACATTACTCTGTATGCGTATAGCAGGAGGTATCATCGTTCCACTTGATACGACATTACTACAAACGTATACGCAAGAAAACATGATTGGTAAAGTTTTTTCATTTCATTATTCCATCTACGGATCGCTTATTCAGTTATCTATGTTTATTACAGGATGGTTTTTAGAAATCCTTTCTCCTCAAGTGATTGGTAGCTTGTTAGCTATATGCTGTATTTTTGTTAGTTTTATATGGCTTTTCTTGTTTTATCGCGGTGAGCTTGGTGAAGAATCTATTGATAATCAATAGATTCTTCACCAAATTTTATTTGATCTCATTTATTAGCGCTGCGTAACAATACAATTATTTGAAAATGTCAACCATATTCGTTAATGGGCCCTATACGTGAATGCTATTTGAGAAGAAACTAAGTATTTATGTTAAAATAAAAGTAAGATTGTGAAACATTGCACTTATGCTATAGGCTCAAAATAGCTAAATTCGATTTTCATGGTATTAAAATATTTATTGTATTTGATTAAATAGGAGGGCTATTTTGGAGATTACATTAAGTTTCATATGTATTATATTGGTGGCTTCTGTTTTGCAAACAAGTACAGGTTTTGGCTTTTCCATAATGGCAACACCTTTTTTACTAATGTTATTCTTACCACAAGAAGCTATACAAATTAATATTATTTTATCATTAGTTATTTCAATATCACTCATTTGGAAAATAAGAATGGACATTGATTTTATTCTACTGAAAAGGTTAACTATTGGAAGTATAGTTGGTGTACCTTTTGGTATTTTACTCTTCATTTTCATTAATATAAACGCTTTTAAATTAGCAATTAGCATCCTGCTCTTACTATTAACATTGATGCTAATATGCAACTTTAAGGTTAAATCAACACCATTTAGAGATTTTATAGTTGGTGGATTATCAGGGCTTTTAACGACCAGTATCGGTATGCCAGGACCACCCCTGTTACTTTACTTTACAGGAACTGATACGAAAAAAGAGAAGTTGAGAGCAACTACTTTAGCTTTTTATCTATTTATATATTTCATTAGTCTACTAACTCAAATACTCTTTACTGGCACAAACAAAACAATTTGGGAATCAAGTTTTTATGCTATTCCAATCGTATTTCTAGGTTTGTATATAGGTCAAATTATTTTCAAATGGCTTAATCAACGGATTTTTAAAATATTTACGTACATCCTTTTAAGTTGTACGGGGGTTTATCTTCTTATTGAAAGTTTGAACTTGTTATAGAGGGTGCTTTAGGTAGTGCACAATAATAGATAGGTTCAAACGAAATTATTGCTGCATTTTCAAGTGCGATGGGGCATTCTATATCAAAACTTAAATAACTTTATTGGCAGTTTACAATTAACAATACTCGTTCTTTCATAAGACAAATATTTTAAATCGAATACTAAATAAAACGATAAAAAGCGGCTATTATGCCGCTTTTTACATTAAATATTTTATAAAGCAAAGACCTGCACTTACTATCACGAATATATTAAAAAATAAGAAAAACCCTTTTTATTTAAATCTTGCACTATTTCCATAATCTCTTCTTCTTGTTCTATTTCATAACTATCATGGATACCTTTATCTATTTCTACGTCTTTATCCATTTTGTTCTCTCTATATACTTTCTTTTTATATTCCAATGCCTTTAATTTAGTAATACCTATCATCCAAGATTTTAAGTTTCCCTTTTCTATATCAAATTGTTCGATATTAAACCAAATGATAGTAAATACATCATTATAACAATCATCCACATATTGTTTTTCAATAGGGGTACTTAATGATTTATGAATAATGTACAAAATTAATTTTCCATATTGATCAATTACTTCTTTCAAAGCATCTTGATCGCGTTTTTTCATAGCTATAATTAAATCCTCTTCAGAATCGAAAATCATAAACATCTTCCTTCCTCAGTTCCCCTTTAGCAGCTGCTTTTACTTACTATTGGCATTTCATTCTCATTTTCTATCACTTTTGTAAAAATTTATTAATTTTTATTTTCATTTTATATAATAACAAATAAAAACCGAAGTTGAGAAAGCGAGTCTCGCTTTCTTAGCTTCGGTTTTGCATGTGATGTTATAACTTAAGCTAACATCTCAGGTTTGCCTTTTTACTTATTTCTTATTTAATCCTTTTTCATTTAAAAACTCTTTCATATGCATTCTTTTCTCTTTGGACATAAATGAGCTCATTGATTCCGTCCATGTTACGTTTTTTTGATTTGACGATCTTTCTTTGTAATACGCACTCATCGTTTCATCATATTCGTTTAATAATTCATCATATTTCTTTTCATCGTATCCATTTTCATGAAGAATGGCTGCTACCGGTAATCGTGGTTTTACTCCATGCTCTTCATCTGGTACGCCGACCGTCATTCCGAATACCGGATATACTTTATCCGGTAAATGAAGCAATTCACTCACTTCTTTCGGGTTATTACGAATTCCGCCAATATAACAAATACCGTATCCTAAAGATTCAGCTGCAAGTGCTAAGTTTTGTGCAAATAATGAGGCATCTACTGTTGCTACAATAAAGTCCTCTACTCCCTCATGTTTAATCTCTGTTCCATGTTTTTCACATGCCATTTCAAGTCGCTTTAAGTCTGCACAACAAACAAAGAATGCTGCGCAGTCTTTCACGTGACGATTCCCGGATAACTCAGCTAGTTTACCCTTGAGTTCTTGATCTGTTACATATATAAGAGAATACGCCTGTACAAAATGTGAGGAAGCCGCATGTTGTGCAGCTTGCACCATTCTTTCTACTATCTCTTTTGAAATTGGTTCTTCTTTATATTTACGAACTGAAACGTGTTTCTCCATTTTATGTATCATCTCATTCATGAAAATCACTCCTTTTTTCTGTTCATAATGAAAAATTACCATATCTTTTTCATTATTCACAACTTATAAGCACAAAAAGAGCAATTCTTTTCGAATTGCTCTTTTTTAATGTTTATTAATACGGTATATGAAATTATATCGACGTTTTGGCAAATAACGACGAATTTATATGCTGTTATGCAATGCTTGTTAAGCTGCTTTCAACACTTTAATACCTTTAACAATATTCCAAATGAAGTAATAAATCCCTACAAGAATGAACACTGCATATGTGATCATCATTCCAATTCCAGCACCATCAGATTGATTGAAGCTTAAACCGTATACGCCCGACACTGCTAACCCTCCAAATAAAATTGCATATGGAAAAACATGTGACCAAAATGCTTTTTTCGCATGATATTTCACTTCATCTTCCGCAACGAAGTACACGATAATTGGTAGTAAAAATGGTGCAAAAAAGATACTAAAGTAACATAGCGAAGATAAAATATTATTTCCTTTCAACCGAATCACCTCTAAAGTTTTTTGTTACCTTCATTATGTCAGGAAACCTTTCCACAAACTATCGCTTTACCTTTCATGAACATGACATTTTTGTAAGATTTCCCTCGAAATAAATCCCGCCTCAAATTTTGGGCGGGATTACTTTAACTATATTCGATTCATAAACCAATATTGCGTAATCGCTAAATATTCTCGTACATTCGATGGAATGATAATTGGCTTCGGTGTTTTGGCCGGAAGCCCTTCTAATTGCAAACCTTGTTTTGCAGCTATTTTTTTCGCTCTAAACATATGGAAATCGTTTGTTACGATCATACCTTTTTTCATATTGGCCGGAATTAACGGTTTTGAGAATTTAATATTTTCATCTGTGCTCGTCGACTTATCTTCCATTATAATGCGGTCTTCTGCAATATTTTGTTTCATTAATCCTTGTTTCATCGCTAATGCTTCTGTAATATCTTCACCTTTTCCTTGGCCTCCAGATACAATAGCAATTGTTTTATCATGTAATTTTAAATACTCAGCTGCTTTATCAATACGATATTGCAATGAATAAGAAGGTTGTGTTCCATTTACTTTCGATCCTAGTACAATTATATAATCCGCATCATCAATTGCATTCATATGCCCATGCTTATAAATGTTATATTGTAAAAACCCCGCATATACGGCGCAAATCATTATAACAACTAAAATATACTTGATTATTTTCTTCTTTCTCATATCCATATACCCCTATTCCCTTTACTTCCTTCATCATAATATCCATTTATTCGTTTGTATACAGACAAATTCCAATTAAGCCTAATTTATCCTCCAAAAGGTAATATTTCTATTAATTTCGGGAATAGTAAGTACAACTTCGCACGAAGGAGTGTCCCTATTGCTTCTCTTTTTATGTAACGTATCATTCTTTTTTATCTTATTTTTACTATCACTTAAGCTACTTGGTAAATCTGCATTAGCACAACTAACTCCTCATGATTTTGGGGCTATTATCTTTTTATCTTATTTAGCTTTTCAAGCCATACCAGTCGCTGGTGCTTTACAAGCATTTCTCGGTATGGTCGTTATTACATGTTTGCATTTGCTTCTTACAAAATTAAGCCTACTCAACAAACTAAATCGTTTTATTCTCGGACACCCCATTATTTTAATTAAACATGGTGATATTATTTTTGAGAACTTACAAAAAAGTAGATATCCGATCCCTGAATTGCTTTCTAACCTTCGCGTCGCAGGATATCCAAGTGTTCATGAAATTGAGTATGCGATATTAGAAGCGAATGGAGCTATTAGTATTTTACCAAAAAGAGAACTTGTGCCTCTGACTCCAAAAGATTTGAATATAAATGTTAAGTATGCAGGCTTACCAATTGCTCTTATCGTTGATTCACAAATTCAATACGATAACTTAAAATTAATCCATAAAAATGAAAAGTGGTTACATGCAGAGTTAATGGAGAAAGGCGTTACAAATATTAAAAATGTGGCTTTCGCTTCTGTGCAGGAGACAGATGGATCTTTTGCGATTAGTTTAAAAGAATGAAAAAAATCCCCTTACTTGTTCAAGGGGATTTTCTTCACTATATTGCTTTTTTCTCTCTCGCCATGTTTAACGGAACAGGATGTTTCATACGATTCATCGTAAATATGATAATTGCTGTCAATACTTCCGCTACTGGCATAACGAGCCAAATTCCGTTTATACCAAATACTTTTGGCATAATCCATAACAATGGGATAACAAATAGTAAACCTCGGCTCATTATTATAAGTACTGATTTTTTCGTTTGTCGCACTGATTGGAAATACTCTCCATACACAATGTTATAGCCTAAAAATACATATTGAATAAAGAATAAACTAATACCTGTTAACGTTAACTCCAATAGTTCTGGCGATTGAACATTAAATAAACCTATAATATATTTCCCGAAGAATAAACCGACAACAATTGCAATGCCTCCGAGTACAAGCGCAATTTTCACAGCAAACTGTAATCCTTCACGCAATCTTTCTGATAAGTTTGCACCGTAATGGAAACTAGCGATTGGTTGTAATGCTGCACCAACACCGAAGAATAATAGTAATGTCATTGCATGAATACTATTCACCATCGCATAGGAAGCGACTCCTATTTCTCCTGCATATTGAACGAATGCAATGTTAAAACCGATCGTTACGATTGCAACTGTACTTTCTGCTGTAAAGCTTGGGAAACCGATCACCATAATTTGTTTAACCGTATCCCATTCAAAGTGGAATTTCGTCCATTTTAAAATACTACTTTTTCTAAAGAAGTGAGTTAATAATACAAGAAAACCAATTGCTGCCGAAAGAATAGTCGCTGAAGCAGCACCAGTTACACCCCATCCAAAGATGAAAATAAAAATATAGTCGAACACTATATTTAATACAGCCGTTACAACAAGACCTGCCATTGCTAAATTAGGATTTCCGTCATTTCGTATAAATGTACTTAAAATATTTTCTAAAACGTATATCATTCCAAATGTTAATAACACCTGTAAATAGTCTAATGCGTATGGTAAAATCACTTCATTCGCACCAAATAAATATGCTAAATCTTCTATTCTCCATAAGCAAATAGCCGCTAAAATGCCTACGATAATAACTGCCACTGTCATAGATTGAGTAAAGATAGACCTTGCTCTTTCCAGTTTATTTTCACCTAGTGCAATGGAATATAGCGTTGCTCCGCCCATTCCAATCCATAATGAAATAGAGAAGAAAATTGAAAATGCTGGAATAGCTACGTTTACTCCGGCTAAACCGTTCGCTCCAACTCCTCTACTAATCATGACTGCATCAATCACAATATTAACCGACATTAATACCATCCCAAGAACAGCTGGTATTAAATACGTAATAAATAAACTTTTAATTGGTTTTTCTCTTAATTTTTCTGTTGTTTCCATCATATAAATGCTCCTTTTTCAATCCTCTGTTCACAGTTTAAACCTTCAAGTTACTTGAAGGTCAATAGAGAATCGAAAAATATATAAGCCTATTTTTTAACAACAGGTATTTGAATTTCCGTTACTTGCTCCTTCGGATTTTCTGTTACGGACCAATCAATTAATGCAAGTTCCAGTGCATCTCCGCACACTTCATATCCTTCGTTATCAATGTGCTTTAATAATTCCGTATACGTTGCGTCTGTTTCTTCATATGGTCCATGGTGATAAGAACAGGCAAATATCCCTTCTTTTATTTCATCTGAAGTATGCGCTTCAAAAGGCATGTAATCCAATAAAATAAACACACTGTTATATGCTTGAAACTCATTTTGCATTAATGCTTTTTTTGAAACTGTTACACCGATATCACCTGAAAATAAACTATTATCAATTTGCTTCATATTTTTTTGCAACGAATGGATATAATATTCAAACATATCATCCGTTGTATTTGGTGCAACTGCAATTGCTGTAATTTTTCGTTTCGGTATCTTTTTATAAATAATTTGATTTGCTTCAGATTTCGTCGCTTTCTTCATTAAATGGATTTTATGTTCCATTTTTGCCAAAGCATACTCGATTTCTCTTTGTTTTTTCAGCATCATTTCTTGTTGTTTTTCAAGTAAATTCAGCGCATAAGATGGATTTCGTTCATCAATATATTTCTTTATTTCCTTTAACGGGATGTTCAATTGGCGTAAAAATTTAATCGTATCTAATAGTGAAAACTGATCAATTGTGTAATAACGATAATTGGTTTGAGGGTCAACAATTGACGGATGAAAAATCCCTTTTTCATCATAATAACGTAATGTAGATTCCGCTATATTATGCATTTTCGCCATTTCCCCAATTGTAAAACGTTGATTTAATAACATTTTTCTTTCTCCATTCATTATATGTAAACTTTATTACTTCCTATTATATATCTATATCCCCCGTTTCTAAAACGAATCCTCTCATGAAAATCTGCTATTTTTTCATTGATTTTTAATAAATTTTATTATATATTAATTACAGGTTCAAATTACAAGTTCAAAAGAACTCGTAATCAGACCCTTTGTTTAATGGATCTTTACATATTATCATTAGGCAAATTCCGAGAAATCGTATGATAAAAATAAAAAATGATGAGGAGAGGATCAAATGGAATTCGAATTTTTCTTTCAGATTGCACTTATTTTATTAAGTACAAAGCTCGCTGGTGACCTTAGTGTTAGATTAGGTCAACCTTCTGTACTCGGTAAATTAATTGTTGGTATCGTTATCGGTCCAGCCATATTCGGATGGATTGAAAATTCAGAGCTTCTAACACAATTAAGTAATGTCGGAGTTATTCTTTTAATGTTTATGGCAGGACTTGAAACAGACTTAGAAGAATTAAACGCAAATCGTAATTCTTCTTTAGCTGTTGCACTTGGAGGTATCGTTCTTCCATTCGTAGGTGGTTACGTTGCCGGTCTTGTTGTCGGTATGGAACAAGGGAATGCTGTCTTTTTAGGATTACTTCTATGTGCAACAAGTGTTAGTATTTCCGTTCAAACACTTCGTGATTTAGGTAAAATGAAAACACGTGAAAGTACGACGATGCTTGGAGCCGCTGTATTTGATGACATTCTTGTTGTTATTTTATTAGCATTTGCAATGAGCTTCTTAGGCACAGATGACGTTAACTTAACAATGATTATCTTGAAGAAAGTAGTATTCTTTGCTTCTATCATTTTAATTGGTTGGAAAGGTGTTCCAGCAATCATGCGTTGGTTATCACCGCTTCGCGTATCTGAGTCTATCGTTAGTGCTGCGCTTATCATCTGTTTCTCATTCGCATACTTCGGCGAACTATTAGGAATTGCTGGTATTATCGGTGCTTTCGCAGCTGGTATCGCTATTTCTCAAACGAACTACAAACATGAAGTAGAAAAGAAAGTAGAACCAATTGCTTACGCTATGTTCGTTCCAGTATTCTTTGTTAGTATCGGTATGAATATTACATTTGACGGTATTGGCGATCAAATTTGGTTCATCTTAGCATTAACAGTTATCGCTGTATTCACAAAACTAATTGGTTGTGGATTCGGTGCACGAATGACTGGATTTGATGCAAAGTCTTCTGCAATTATCGGTGCTGGTATGGTTTCTCGTGGTGAAGTTGCACTTATCATCGCAGGAACAGGACTTTCTTCTGGCCTATTAGCACAAGATTACTTTACAGCTATCGTTATTGTTGTTATTTTAACTACAATGATTACACCACCAATGTTAAAATACACTTTTGGTGCAAAAGATAAAGCTATGAAAGCAAGTAAATAAGTTTCATATAATAAAAGGAGATTGCTATCTTATAAGATAGCAATCTCCTTTTTCATTTTATCTTTAAACAATTTCATTCATTTTTAACCAGTTTTCAAACATAGTTCGCGCTTCTTCATCATCGATATCATTACTAAATGAATACACCTTAATGCCATAATCATCTATATATTCACCTAGCTTCATTTCCTCCACTTTTTTTGTAAAAATCATCTACCTCATAGTGTGGAATATAGGCATCCCAAATTGGTTCATTTATTCTTTTATACGCTGTCACTTCTAAATCATATCCATCTTCATAATATCCGATGTGATAATGTTTACTAGGGTCATATTTCTCCATTAATATCCCTTCCTTTAAAAAGCTATCCTATTTCACGTAATAAACAAAAGCGAGCTGTATATTACAGCTCGCTCAATTAATTAAATACGCTCCATCGCCGTCTTCAACGTACCAACAACGAAAGCAATTTCTTCACTTGATATAACGAGCGGCGGTGCCAATGTTAAGACATTATTATATCCTGCTGTTGTCATACCGTTACGCCCAATAATGAGCCCTTTTTCTTTACAAGCATTTACAACACTTGCAATTTTGTCGTTATCAATTGGTTCTTTCGTCGCTTTATCATTTACTAGTTCGATTCCAACTAATAGCCCTTTCCCTCTAATATTACCAACAAGTGGATGTTCTCCGATTTCTTCTTTTAATTGATTTAATAAAAGTGAACCCATTTGTGCAGAGCGCTCAATTAAATTTTCATTTTCCATAATCTCTAAGTTTTTAAGCGCTAATGCACAAGCCGCTGGATTTCCACCAAATGTATTAATATGGCGGAAGAATTCATATTCTCCTGTTCCTTTAAATGCCTCATAAATTTCTTTTTTTACAGCTGTTGCTGATAATGGTAAATATGCGCTCGTAATACCTTTTGCCATCGTAACGATATCAGGCTTAACGTCATAGTTCATAAACCCAAATGCTTTTCCTGTACGCCCGAAACCACAAATAACTTCATCACTTATAAGTAGTGCTCCGTGTTTTTGACATGTTTCGTGAATTGCTTTCATATAGTCTTGTGGTGGCATTAAAATACCTCCGCCTGTAATAATTGGCTCCATAATAAATGCTGCTATCGTTTCACTTAATTCCCATGTCATAACACGATCTACTTCTTTTACGCATTCTACATCATAAATATTTTTTGATTCCATTTCTGGCATGCGGTAACAATCTGGAGGCGTTACATGTAAAAAACCTGAAGCGAATGGCTCATATTGGTATCTACGCTGTGCTTGTCCAGTCGCTGCCATCGTCGCCATTGTGTTTCCGTGATAACCTCGATAACGCGACATAAATTTGTAACGATACGGTTCACCTTTTTGAGCATAATATTGTCTTGCTATTTTAAAAGCGGTTTCATTCGCTTCTGATCCACTATTAGAGAAGAAAATAACATACTCTCCACCAAGCCACTCGTTTAACTTTTCAGCGAGCTTAATTGCTGGTTCATGTGATTGTGACATCGGAAAATATGATAATGTTTGCAATTGCTTATAAGCTGCCTCTGCAAGCTCTTTTCTTCCATATCCGCTATTTACACACCAAAGACCACTCATACCATCTAAGTATCTTTTTCCTTGTATATCTTCAACCCAGCACCCTTCTGCTTTTGCCCCTACCATTGTACTACTTGGACTAAAGGGACGCATTCCGTGCCACACATATTGCTCATCTTTTGCTAATAATTCATCGGTTTGTTTTGTCTTCATCATTTCTTCCACCTTCCATAACAACTTATTTTTCACAAAGCTGCGCTGGTGCCATGATGAGTTAAATTTCTCCCTGCCTATTTTCATTCCACAAACACAAGACAAATCCTACCAAAATTAAAGTAATATTTATAAGAAAATGTCAAAAGAAAGAGGAGCTTTTCTTATATTTCGAAAAGCTCCTCTTTTTTTAATGCGAAGATGCATCACTAATACCATGACCAGTATTAGATTTCACAAGAATTTCATCAAATTTCGCTGCATCTTCTTTCTTACTAGAGAAAACAGTTCCTAAATATGCTGCAAGAAACCCGAGTGGGATCGAAATAATTCCAGGTGTCGTATATGGGAATATCGCTTCTCCAACAAAAATAGCTTTTCCAGATACTGGGTTCCAAACATTTGGACTTAACGCTACAAGAACAATCGCTGATACAAGACCAACAATCATACCAGAAATTGCTCCTGTTGTATTAAAACGCTTCCAATAGATTGTAAATAATATAACCGGTAAATTTGCACTCGCTGCAACCGCAAATGCTAGTGATACTAAAAATGCTACGTTTAATGTTTGAGCAAATAAAGCAAGTATAATAGATACTATCGCTACTCCAATAGACGCATAACGAGCCATTGACACTTGCTCTTTTTCCGTTGATTTTCCTTTACGGATAATCTCATTATAAAAATCATGCGCGAATGCTGATGCTGCTGTTAACACAAGTCCTGCTACTACAGCTAAAATAGTTGCAAAAGCAATTGCTGATACGAAAGCAAATAAGAAATCTCCGCCTAATGCTTTTGCTAATAAAGGTGCTGCCATATTACCAGCAGGGTTTGCTTTAATAATCGCCTCATTTCCTACAAACGCTGCTGCTCCAAACCCTAAGAAAATTGTCATAATATAAAACGCGCCAATTAACCACGTCGCATATACAACAGATTGACGTGCAGTTTTTGCATCACGTACTGTAAAAAAGCGGACAAGAATATGTGGTAATCCCGCTGTACCAAGGACTAGTCCTAAATTTAAAGAAAGTGTATCAAGACCATCCTTATACTTTACTCCTGGATTTAAAAACGAATCTTTTAATGGAGTAGCTGTTTTCATGTGAGCGAACATTTCAGTCACACTGAAATTAAATTTGGAGAAAACGATAACAGAAATAATAAATGTCCCTGCCATAAGTAGTACAGCCTTTACAATTTGAACCCAGCTCGTAGCTGTCATTCCTCCAAAAATAACATACACAGTCATAAGTGTACCTACGATTAATACAGATGTTGTATATTCAATACCTAATAATAGTTTAATAAGTGCACCCGCACCAACTAATTGTGCAATCATATAAAAAATTGAAATCGTCATCGTATTAAGTGCTGCTATACCACGAACTTTTTTCGCATCAAAACGTGCCGCAATCATATCCGCTAACGTGTACTTCCCTAAATTTCTAAGCGGTTCTGCGACAAGATATAGAACAACTAAATAAGCAACTAAAAAGCCAATACTATAAAAGAACCCATCAAACCCAGTTAACGCTATCGCTCCGGCTATACCAAGAAATGACGCAGCAGACATGTAATCCCCAGCAATAGCCAGACCATTTTGCCAGCCAGTTAATCCCCCTCCAGCCGTATAAAATTCACTCGCATTTTTCGTTTTTTTTGATGCAAAATAGGTTATGACGAGCGTACCAAGAACAATAATTAAAAATAGTACAAACGCAGTAGTATTCAAATTCAGCCCCTCCCTTTTTGCATATCTTGCAGAATTTTTTGCGAAATTTCATCAAAGGATTCGGCTTTCTTGCTGTAAATCATACATAATGACCATGTCATAATAAATTGCGCAAAAGCAAATACCCATGCCCATGTCACATCACCAAACGCCGGTGTATTAAGCACCTTTGAATACGATGTTAAAATAGGTAGTGCTATAAAAAAACTTAAAAAGAAAATACTCATCGGAACGATAAACTTCTTTTTCGTATTTAATAACAATTGAAACTCTTCAGACTGAACAACTTCTGTATAGTTCACCTCATTTTGTAACTTACGTGCTGACGTATCATCTCGTTTCATTCTCTGGTCCCCTCTCTTAACTTAAAGTACAATTCCTCCTTGCATACCTAAAGACTAAATTTTATAAATATTCAGAAACTTATTTCCATTTTAGACAATCCATACATTCCTGCAAAGATTTTTCGATAGACATTTTTCGTCATTTTCTCCTAAATTTTCAATATACTTTTTTAACATAAAATTTGATTGATTCGATTAAACTTTTATTCCCATTAAAATAGAAGAAAGAAGTAGTGCTTATCGCACTACTTCTTTCTTTGTCTCCTTTTCTAAATTACGAGCTGTTTCACTTAATTCAACGTCTTTTCCATCTTTAAGTGTTCTAAATATAAAATCGAATACTGGATTTGAAACTCCGAACCAAAACTTTTCATTTTTATAATGGTGTAATATGTGCTGTTTTTTTAGCCATCTTCCAAACTTAGTGAAGGGACGAATCGGTTTATGTGCAATATAATGTTTCCATTCATAAACGAGGAGCATGATAATCATTCCGATTCCGAATGAAAGTGTAACAGTAACACTTTTTGTAATACCATACGTTATAAGTAAATATATAGTAAAGCTAGGTATACTAAACCATACAGGCAAAAATAAAAGTTTTAAATCATCTGGATATACGTGATGATCATAATGTAATCTTCTTAACATTTTTAATAAAAATACGTTTTTAGGCGGCTTTAAATGGAATAAAAAACGGTGTGTCATATATTCGTTAAACGTATAAAAAACAATCCCAAACATACACGCTAACATACCAATCCATGTGAAAAATTGCATTTTTAAAATAATAATAAAAATTAATAGAACACTATGCATAATAACAATATCATGTTGTAAAAAAAACTCTTTCACCACTCTCTTCATCTTACTTCCCCCTTTTCCACAAAAACAGCCGCAACATATCGTTACGACCATTTTTTTCTATTTCATTCTTATTCTATTCACTTTACAAATTTGCCTGCTGTTCTATTGTCGAGAAAAAAGTGTTCGGACCAAATATATTTTGCTTCGGAATAATGTGTTCTACTGCAAACACTGTTACTTCTCCTCTTTGTACTTCTCCAATAATGAGACCAAATACTTCATGATTTACCGCAAACGTTGGTTGTTTCGTTTGCAGTAACCTTGCTGCATTTTTAAATACCGCTTCATATAGTGGATTCCTATCAGTAATTTCTTTTCGGATTTTTGGTGCTAAAGTGATGATAATTTCTTTTCCGTCAATAGTGGTTCGATACATAAAAATCTCCCCTTCAATCTTATATGAACAACTGTAAAGCTTTGTATGCAAAATGGATAGAATATCCTACTAAAATAATACCTGCTCCGGCTGTAATATAGCCAAGTGCTTTTTTCTTTAATAAAGTTCTTCCAAAATGTACAGAAAAAGCAATATTTAAATTCCACAAAATAATACCAACAATAATACAAAGACTGTACAAAAAAGCTTCTTGTTTCGTTACCTTTGTAAGCAACGAGCTAAGTGTACTTCCATATATACCAAACCAAAAAACGAGATTTAATGGATTGGATATCGCAATTAGAAATCCTGCCATAAAAGATTGTTTAAGTCCACCTATCTCTTCTTGTTTATATTCCATATTAGAGTGAGAAATTCCTTGTTTTACACTTTGAAACCCTAAATAAAATAACAAGAAAAAACCAGCGCAATACATAAAAGCTTGTACATATGTATACATAAACATAGAAGATAAACCAAAATAAATAAGCAGCATAAACAAAATATCAGCAGTCATTCCTCCGATTCCAACAATCCACGCATGCCAAAATCCACGTTCAATTCCTCGTTTTAACATTTCAATATTAATCGGACCTACAGGTGCAGCTAATGAAATACCTAATACTATTTGTTGTATAATTGCTCCAAACATCACTCTATCCTTTCTACTTCTTTTACTATTAAGTAATGATGCAAATAAAGAAAATAGACTAGCTTTCATAAAAATTATTCACTAATACAATACCCTTTTTTATCCAAAATATACAAAAGAGCCATCCAGTTGATGGCTCTTATTTCTCTACCCTATGATGAAAAGGACATTTACCTTTAATCGGCTCAATATCATCCCCTATGAAATATTGTTTCCATTCACGATGATTAGGATCGCCGTAGTGACTAATGTTAGGGTGCTTCGGCAACTGATCCCACTTTTCAACTCGTTCACGGACCATTTGTCTTGAATACGACCCTTTAGGACGATCTCCTTCTAATCCATCGAAAATAGTTCGTGGCTGGAATCCAATAACGAGAGAATTTCCTAAATGCCTAGTCTTTCGCTGTTTATAAGCTGGCGCATTCCCAAATGCAAATATTGGTTCACCACCAAATGAAAATTCCCATAAATGATGGTCTGGATTTTTCGGGATTTGCTTTGGCCATAATTGATTATCTTGTTCATGCAAATATTGTAGTACTTTCCAAAAATAATCTCGATAATATTCGATTGATTTTTCTTCACATTCCGGTTCCACAAAAAGAAAAAATCCTCTTCTTACAATCGGCCGCTCTTTCATTAGCTCCAAAAAAGTTAACATTGTATTTGGCAAATGACTCCAATCATTATGAGAGAGAAATGAATAACGAAGTTCATTCTTCTTCAAAGCTGTTAAACCGAAATAACACGGGAAGGTTGGTTCTAACACGACACTCGAAAAATCATGAAATTCTTTTGCAACCCAATTCGGTATGTCGACTCTATTTTTCATCCCTTCATTATCTAATAAATAAGACTCATCCATTCTTTCACCTCATTATGTACAGCATTCACTTAAGAATATTACATACTCGGCTTGTCCTATACCTTTTTAAAAATCCAAGAAAAAATTAGTTCAAAATACAAAATTTTAAAAACGCTTACTTGACTAAATTCTACCAATTCATGTATATTTAAATTAATCATTTAGCAGAATATTCGATAATATAGCATTTTTTATTTTTATTATTTTTTAATGAATTTCACTAAATGAAAAAAGGAATCGTTTTTAGGAGGAATTGTGACATGCAAGGAAAAGTAAAATGGTTTAACAATGAAAAAGGTTTTGGATTTATCGAAATGGAAGGCTCTGAAGATGTATTCGTACATTTCTCTGCTATTCAAAGCGACGGCTACAAAGCTTTAGAGGAAGGTCAAGAAGTATCTTTCGACATTACTGAAGGAAACCGTGGACCTCAAGCTGCTAACGTAGCAAAACTTTAATCCCACATATGACAGGAGGTTACCTTACTTGGTAACCTCCTTTGTTATTCCTTTGTATATTTCCGTTTTCCAGAGCAAAAACTATGTGAAATGCGCAAAATACAAAGGAGGCAATAACAATGGGGTCACATGTAAATGATTTTGAAGAAGTAAAATTCCGTGTAGAAACTGCACAAAAAATGGTAGGTTCTGCAACAATTTCAATGGATCCAGACACATTAGAGCATGCCACTACTGCAGTAGAATCGGCTCGTTCTCAGCTTGAAATCATGAAATCCGTTGCAACGGATTTAGATGAGCCATTTCTAATGAATGAAGAAAAAAAATTAAGTAAATGCGAGCATCAATTACATGAAGCGAAGCACTAAAAAACATCCAGAGAAAATTCTCTGGATGTTTTTTTATGACAATTGCTCCCCATACTTTTTCAACTTCTCTCCAACCGTACATTGCCGTATACAAAAAGAATGGGCATAGTATTTACTATGATTTTTCCGATTATGTTCCTGCAGGAAACACCCTCCGCAATACGTTTCTAATAAGTCATTTACCTCTGTAATGAGTTGCTTCTTCTTCACGTGTGCACCTCTCTATTCGGTTATTTCTTTATGACTATCAATTGTCGTCCCTTCTAATGCTTGCGCTGCTAATTGATGTGCCTCTTTATTTTGTTTTCTAGATATCGGTTCACAAATAAGTTTTAATTTCATTTGCTTCGCTTTTTGTTCAATTTGATCTAAGTAATGATTTAAATGTTCATCATAGCAAGGCCATTCACCAGCTAATTGCTGCAGTACAACTTGAGAATCTCCACGAAGTGTAACTGCTTCATATTTAATTCCTAATTCCTCGAGTGTATTCATCCCGTATAATAATGCTGCATACTCCGCTTCGTTATTATCATATATGCCTTCTATGTATGCATTGCGACGAATTCGGTAATTTGTATTTCCTTTTTTATAGTATACACATATACCAACCCCAGCTTCTTTCGTCTGTACATCATAACCACCATCAAAATAAACTTGAATTTCTTGCGGATCTTCCTCCACTTGCTTACTCAGCTTTTTCATTTCCTTTAAGGACCATTCTGCATCCATTTCATCATAAAATGATAGTTCTTTCACTCTTCCTGTTTTCTCAAAATCCTCTGCAAATTGCAGTACATCTTCTATGTTCATATAATCTGTCGTTAATTCCGTCTGCAAACCGCGCTTCGTTTTATACAACCAATGAATTTTATACTTCATACTAGATTCCCCTTTTATAA
The DNA here is from genome assembly GCF_038007445.1 of Bacillus sp. FSL P2-0099. Taxonomy (NCBI): domain Bacteria; kingdom Bacillati; phylum Bacillota; class Bacilli; order Caryophanales; family Bacillaceae; genus Bacillus; species Bacillus sp. FSL P2-0099. The sequence goes on along the minus strand of NZ_JBBOXE010000001.1, from coordinate 1,577,747 downwards.
GACTTCTTATATGTAGCCAGCTAATGAAAGCCTCACTTTATTTTATTATATTGTATCAAGAGTCACAGCATTATATTCAATGTGATTACATACAAAAAGAGCTATCCCTATAGGAATAGCTCTTTCATCTATTGCATAAATCTTTCAAATTGCACTCGCTTATTAATCCAGTACATTACAGGCATACCAATTGCCATTACAACAAATTCACCAACTGCACAAGTTAGCCATGTCAATAAAAATGGCAGATCAAACGCAAGATGAAGTTCAATTGCAATCATAAACATTGTGACTGTAAAAATAACTGTATTAAAAATCATACGAGCCCAAACACCTTTAATGAAGCGCATAGAAATAATAGTTGCAAGTAATGCAAGAATTGATTGCCCTACTCCAAATACTAAATCATAAGCGATCATAGGTGAGAAAAAGAGATTCGTTAAAAATACACCTAATACAATCCCGTAAATTGCTTTCTTATTGAATACAACGAGATGATTAAACATCTCTGAAATACGAAACTGTACACTCGTAAAGCCAAATGGCTGAATAAGCATAGAAACAGCAATATATAATGCCGCTAAAATACCATTACCGACTAATGTTCTTATATTCATGACAAAATCTCCTTAGTTTTTTTACGTGGGATGGTTTCGAACCACGTTATTCGTTTTTTAAGCAACAAGATTACATTTTACGCAATAGACACTCTCTCGTCAATAGATTCCTATCATTAACTACCTTTTTTCTTTTAGAAAACGTATAATAAAACATATGAAAGTTTTAGGAGGTTTCACTTCATGACAGCAACAATTCAAAATGAAAAAGTGATCGTTTCCATTTCTGACAAAGGTGCAGAATTACAAAGCGTTCGCTTAAAAGAAGATAACACTGAATACTTATGGCAAGGCGATTCTACTTATTGGGGGCGCCGCGCACCAATTTTATTCCCAATTGTCGGCCGATTAGTAGATAATACATACTACGTAGATGGTAAACCGTATTCTTTAACACAACACGGCTTTGCTCGTGATCTTACATTCTCTGTACAAGAACAAAGTGAAACGAAAATCACTTATATTGTAACTAGTAATGAAGAAACATTAAAAAAATACCCATACGAATTCGAATTACTCGTTTCTTATGAGCTAGACGGACAAATCGTTCATGTAACATATGAAGTAAATAATCCTGCTTCAAAAGAGATGTTCTTCTCAATCGGAGCACATCCTGGTTTCAACTTCCCCTTATTAGAGGGCGAATCATTTACTGATTATCATTTAGCATTTAATGGTTCTGAACGCTTAGAAACAAGCGTATTAGAAGGACCTTATCTTTCAAGTAAAAAACAATTAATTGCTGAAAATACGAATGAATTACCACTTACATACGATTTATTCAAAAATGATGCGCTTATTTTTGAAAATATGAATACGGATGAAATCTCTATTCGTTCTCATAAACATAATAAATTTGTAAAAGTAGAATTTGACGGATTCCCATTTGTCGGCGTATGGACACCAGGCGAAAACGCACCTTTCTTATGTATTGAACCTTGGTACGGTATTGCTGATGAAGTAAATCCGGCAAAAGATTTCAAGGAAAAAAAAGGAATTCAATCTTTACAAGCGAATGAAACATTTACATGTCGTTATAGTATTACAATCGGCTAAAGTACTCTATCCCCTACTTCAAAGAAACATATAAGTAGGGGATCATCTTATAATTTGGAGGTTTCTCATTTTGATTGAAGTATATATTGATGGTGCATCAAAAGGAAATCCTGGTCCTTCTGGTGCTGGAGTGTTTATTAAAGGGGTGCAACCAGCTGTACAATTATCATTGCCCCTTGGGACAATGTCCAATCATGAAGCAGAATACCACGCCTTACTTGCGGCATTAAAATATTGCACGGAGCATAATTATAACATTGTCTCTTTTCGTACCGATTCGCAACTTGTCGAGCGAGCTGTTGAAAAAGAATACGCAAAAAATAAAATGTTTGCACCACTATTAGAGGAAGCATTGCAGTACATAAAAAGTTTCGATCTCTTTTTTATTAAGTGGATTCCAAGTAGTCAAAATAAAGTTGCTGATGAATTGGCTAGGAAAGCTATCTTACAAAATTAACGGGGGTATGAGTGTGAAAAAGGATTGGATTGCTCCTCTTGCTTTATTATTTGTCTCTTTTATTTGGGGAGCTACGTTTGTTGTCGTCCAAAATGCTATGTCTTTCGTTGGTCCATTTACTTTTAATGGGATTCGCTTTTTATTCGCTGGAATTATTTTATTATTCGTTCAAATGATTTTCTCAAAAAAAGCTTCAAAACAAGATATAAAACAGAGTAGTCTCGCTGGATTGATTGTTGGATTCTTTTTATGTGTTGGCTATTTATTACAAACATTCGGCTTACTTTATACAACTTCTTCAAAAGCTGGTTTCTTAACAGGGCTTAGTATCGTTATGGTACCAATTTTGTCTTTTATCTTTTTAAAACAAAAAGCTACCATTTTCATCGTACTTGGCATTGCTGTAGCAACAGCAGGTTTATACTTATTAACGGCTGGTGATTCTTTTCAATTAAACATTGGAGATATACTCGTTCTCGGTTGTGCAGTTGCTTTTGCTGCCCATATTCTTGTTAACGGTTTCTTTTCTAAGAAAATATCACCTTTATTACTAAGCACCTCTCAAGTATTAGCTGTCGGTATATTTTCTTCTATTTGCGCTTTTTTGTTTGAAGATTGGGAAAAATTATTTTCAGTTTCACTATGGACGAATCAATCCTTTTTATTCGCTCTATTTCTAACTTCCCTATTTGCGACATCCATTGCTTTTTTCATTCAAACATCGGCACAAAAACATACTTCTCCAACAAGAGTAGCAATTATTTTCGCAATGGAGCCCGTTTTTGCTGCATTAACAGGCGTTCTAGTTGCAAATGAACAGCTTTCTATTTCTGCTATTATTGGATGTCTATGTATTTTCCTAGGTATGGTTTTTGTTGAATTACCTTCCAAAACGAAAAAAGAAGCGCAGGCTGCGTGAAGTTACGCTTGTAACTTCCGCATAAAAGCCTTAGCGCTTTTTTTATCTGTAATTTCTTCTTCTTTCAATCGTTCTAATAACGCAACAAAATAACTGCCATCAAACTGTAATTGATGTTTAATCGTCGCTTCTATTGCTACGTTCACAATCCCATCAGATGCACCAGTATATCCTTGTCCGAACATAATAAATCCTTGTGCTTCCTCTGATAATTTAAATCCTTTCGTATGTAAGAATGAAAGATAATCTTCTACTGTTTGCATGATATTCCCACCTACTCAAAAATTCTCCACTTCTTATCATACATGTTTTTATACTCTATGAGAATGAAATTTATTTGACAACTTTGTAAATCTATCGTCTACTTCTTAGAAAAAAGAGGAGTTCCTTACAATATAAAAGAATATGTAAAGTGGAATTTATTTTATATTAAAGGGGATATCGAATGAAACAAGCACTATTAATTATCGATGCTCAGCAAGAATTAATGGATGGAAATGAACAAGAAAATGAAGTTTTTCGTAAAACCGAGCTATTATCTACACTAAATACAGCCGTACAGAAAGCAATAGATTCAAATGCCCTTATTGTTTTCGTAAGAGATATCGATGTTGCTTCTGGTAGCGGAGAAGGATTTGAAGTACATAATCAAATTAAAGTACCTCAGTCTGCAATCCTTATTAATAAAGCAGCAACAAACTCATTCTATGGCACTTCTTTACTTGAACTTTTAAAAGAAGAAAAAATTAATCATATTGTTATAGGTGGATGTAAAACAGAACATTGCATTGACACCGCAGTTAGAACAGCTACTGTACAAGGATTTGACGTTACATTAATTAAAAATGGTCATTCCACAACTGATTCTGACGTATTGTCTGCAGAGCAAATTATTGGTCATCATAATAAAACTCTACACGGTCATTATAATGTTGATCATTTTTCTATGGTGAGAGATATCAAGGAAGACCTTTTTCAACCTATTCATGATCAATATCGCGATTAATTTGGCTATAAAAAAGAATCCTTTTCACAAAAGGATTCTTTTTTATCCAAAAATTTGCGCTGCAATACTGTATAGTTCTCCATTTCTTTTCAAAAATTGATCACTATTTTTTATCATAATTGGTGGGGTATTAACCTTTTGAAAACCAGTAATCTCTAATTCTTTCATGAAACCTTTCTTTCCTTCTGGTACATCAATTCTTAATTTACCATGATGCTCTCTTGCTAAATAATGTACCATTCTCATTGCCATCGCATCATTTTTAGCAACGACCGGTCCTATTATTTTATTTTCTGGCGTTTGTATACTTAAACCGTAACCTAATACATTTTGTTGTGCATCCTTTGTAACAATACATTGTTCACTTTGTATAATTCGATACTTTAAAAACTCTTCTCTATTTGTTCCAAATGCATCTTTATCTATTTGTATTATTTCTTCTAAATCACGTTCTTCATAATTCACAATATACTCTTCATTTCCTACACAATGGTAATTCGCATTGTACGAGTTACATATGTATTTAGAAACATGACTAACAGCCCTGAATCCTATTTTTTCATATAAAATTTCCCCCTCATCCGTAGCAATAAGCATAATGGGGGTTTGAGTTGATACGCTTTTAACACATGAATCCGTTATTATCTTTCCAATCCCTCTTCCTTTATAATCTGGATGTACAATTACCATTCCAATTGAGGCTAATGTCTCCCCGTATAGTATAATTGCTGCGCTAGCAATAAGCTCTTCTCTCTCATTTACTACACCATATACTATACCCGTATTCAAAATCATCTCAATTTCCTCTCTGTTGTAATCCCAGCCAATATGAGAAGATAATGCTACAATATCCTCTATTTTCCCTTTCCTAAGACGCTCCACCCTAATCTCCACTTCAATCATTCCCCATCTCCTTCTTTAGACGTTTGAACCATTCTGCATGAATCAACTTGTACATGTTTCCCTTTATCACTTACACACATATCCTATTTTGACCAAGACTATATTGTAAATGAGGTGACAACATGCCCATTACGAATCGATTTTCTACCACCACTAACGGCGCACTCGCTATTACAGGAAATACACTAGGATTAAGTAAAATTAGCAATCTAAACCGTGCTGGTACAATCGGGGCAATTGGTGCATTCGTAACTACGAATACCGCTTTACAAGTAACTACTTTTCCTGCAGGTACAACGTTAAGCTATACACAAAATAGTTCTACCGCTATTTTGAATATCCCTGCTGGTAGTACTATTCTTTACGCAGAACTCGTTTGGGGTGGAAACTATTTATCTCGGGATCAAAACATTACGAGTGTATTAGGAAACCCAGTTTCTTTTACAACACCTGTGTCAACATACTCAATTACCCCTTCGGCTGTTACAGCTTCAAATCAAACATTCGTTTCTGGATCTGTCACATTTGGATTTTATACACGATCAGCGGATGTAACATCACTCGTTCAAGCTGCTGGATCTGGATCTTATACAACAGGTTCTGTTCCTGGACTTGTAGATCCTTTAGACGCTTCTAATGGAGCCATTAATTCTGCAGGATGGACGCTTATTGTCGCTTATCAAAACGGTTCCTTACCCGCAAGAAATTTAACAATTTACGTAGCTGGTAACCGTGTTTCTGTAGAAACCGGTAGTGCAGATGTATCTGTCTCAGGGTTTTTAACACCTGCTGGGGGACCTGTAAGCGGGAGATTATTTTTAAGTTCTACTGAAGGGGATGCTGATTTAACTGGGGATCAAGCTTTATTTGGACCAAATTTCAGTTCATTAAATGCATTATCTGGGCCAAATAATGCTGTTAATAATTTCTTCGGTTCTCAAATTAATAATGCTGCAGGGAACTTAGATACAACTGGTACATTTGGAACGCGAAACCAGAGTGCCTCTACAAGTACAAATATCTCCGCTGGAAGACAAGGATGGGACATTACTTCCATTGATATTTCTCCTTATTTAACAAATTCCCAAGTATCTGCCTCAATTCGTTTAACTACTAACGGGGATGCATATATGTTAAATACAGTCGGTTTACAAATCAATATAAACTCACCTAATATACAAGCAACTAAAAGCGTGAATAAAAGTGTCGCTACAATTGGAGATATTCTAACCTATACAGTTACTGTTCCTAACACCGGGCTTCTTCCTGCAAATAACGTTACTTTTACAGATGTTCTCCCAAACGGTACTTCCTTTATACCTGGAAGCGTAACGATAGATAACGTACCACAAACAAATGCAAATCCGGTCGCCGGTATATCTCTGGGGACAATTAATAATGGCTCTTCTCGTACAGTAGCTTTCCAAGCGACTGTCGTTTCTCTTCCAAGTCAAAATCCTATCTCTAACACTGCGAATATTACATTTCAATATACACCGATTGCCGGAGGAACGACTTTTAACGGTCTTGCAACAAGTAACTCTGCAGGAACACAAATTAACCTCGCAGATATTAATGGCACAAAATCAGTTAACAAACTTTTTACCGATATTGGTGAAACATTAACTTACAGTATTGCCTTAGCTAATATAGGAAATATCGCTGCAACGAATGTTATATATACAGATCCGATTCCTAGCGGGACCACTTTCATTCCAGGGAGTGTAACTGTTAACGGAGTTACTCAAGGGGGAGCAAATCCCGCTAATGGTATATCAATCGGATCTATTGCTGCAAATTCTACTACTACTATTTCCTTTCAAGTATTCGTTCCTTCTATCCCACAAACAAATCCAATATTAAATAGTGGTACAACAACATATCAATACATTCCTGTACCAAACCAGCCGGCAGTAAGCGGGACTGACACGACGAATATTGTCTCCACGCAAGTGAATAATGCTACTGTAACAATGACAAAAGCAGTAGATAAAAACTATGCAGATATTGGCGATACACTTACTTACACTGTTGCCTTTACAGGAACAGGTAATACGAATGCGAACAATGTTATTTTTACAGATGTCATTCCTACAGGAACAACTTTTGTCCTAAACAGTTTAACAATAGATGGTACGACACAAGTTGGAGCAAATCCGGCTAACGGTGTGAATATAGGATCCATCGCAACTGGCACAACCAAAAACGTTTCATTTCAAGTAGTAGTTAATACAATACCCGCGTCAAATGTCGTATCTAACGGATCAAGCGCTTCTTATCAGTACACCGTCAACCCTAGCCAATCGCCCGTTACGAAAAACATTTCTTCTAATCTCGTTTCTACTCAAATTAACAATGCGAATTTAACATTAACAAAATCTACAAATAAACAATTTGCCACAATTGGCGAAACGATAAGTTATACAATCCTTATTACAAACAGTGGAAATACGCCCGCTAATAACGTTCAACTAACAGATCCACTTCCAAACGGAACGATATTAACATTAGGTTCTGTAACGCTCAACGGCGTTTTGCAAAATGTAGATTCTCTCGTTGCTTTACCTATCGGCACAATTCCTGGTGGAGCTACTTTCACCTTATCCTTCCAAGTAACAGTCATTAACATTACTGCACAAAACCCTATCATTAATAACGCTTTCTCCTCTTATATTTACACTGTAAATCCAAGCCTGCCACCAACTTCAAAAACAGCAAATTCTAATTCTGTTACATCAACAATTAGACTAGCAAATCTTCATGCTAATAAATCTGTAAGTCAAACGTTTGCGGAAGTTGGTGATGTATTAACTTACACCTTTGCTCTTACAAACGATGGAAATGTTACAGCGAACAATGTATTACTATCCGATTCCATTGCGAATGGCACTTCCTTTGTACCGAACAGTGTTATAGTTAACGGTGTTACTCAGCCGGGCGCAACACCAGCTAGCATCAATATTGGTAGCATCAATGCTAATACTACAATTACAGCTTCATTCCAAATATTAATAACTAGTATTCCAAATCCTAATCCTATTTTGAATAGCGCTTCCATCTCCTATAACTTTATCGTTGATCCAAACGCTTCTCCTGTAAGTACAAACACAACTACAAACACTACATTTATCCAAGTTAATGATGCAAATGTAATTTCGGCAAAATCAGTGGATCGAGAGTTCGCTACTGTTGGAGATATATTAACTTATACCGTTATTTTAACGAATGCAGGAAGCGTTTCTGCTGATAATCCTACTTTCATAGATATAAATCCAGATGGTACTACCTTTATTCCAAATACTTTTCTTATTAATGGCGTTTTGCAAAACAATGCAGATCCAAATATCGGTGTCCTGTTACCTTCTATTCCTGCTAGCGGATTAATTACCGTTTCTTATCAAGTAACTGTCACTGCTTTACCAGCCCAAAATCCAACAACTAATTCATCGAGTACACAGTATAGTTTCGTTCTAAATCCAGGTGATCCACCAATTATAGAAACATCTTTAAGTAATACTGTAAGTACACAAATTAATTTAGCAAATGTAGTTATTGTCAAAGAGGTAGATTTAACTATTGCCGATGTCGGGCAACCAATCACGTATACAATTTCCTTAGCTAACCTTGGCAATACTACAGCAAACAATGTTGTTGTTACCGATATAATCCCTCCCGGCACCACTATCGTACCAAATAGTATTTTTATAGGTGGCACTTTACAGCTAGGTGCAGACCCAAGTACCGGCCTTCAAGTCGGCTCCATTCCTGCAGGTGGTTTTACAACGATTGTTTTTCAAATAAGTGCAAATGGGCTACCTTCACCAAATCCAATTCAAAATAGCGCTTCACTTCAATATAACTTTATCGCTGATCCAAATTTACCTGTTGTTGTGAAAAACGCTACTAGTAATATAGTAACTACACAAATTAATACTGCTAATATTGTTGCTACAAAACTAACGAGCACAAATTTCGCTGATGTTGGTGATGTCATATTATATGCGACTATTTTAACAAATAACGGGAATATCCCTGCTTCTAATGTAACGTTTACAGATATCATTCCAGCGGGTACCCTGTTCATTCCTAATACTGTAACGATTAACAATGTCCCTATAGCAAATGCAAATCCTGCTAACGGTATTTTTATCGGTACGATAGGAGCGAATTCATCACGAACCGTTGCATTCCAGGTTCTTGTACCAACTATCCCTGCTGTAAATCCGATTACGAATCAATCAGGCACAACATTCCAATATACGTACGATCCATCCAAACCAGCTGTAATGCAGATGGTGGCTTCTAACACGGTACAGACAACTATTAATAACGCCTCAATTGCCGCTACAAAATCTGCAGATAAACAGTTTGCTAACGTAAATGATATTATTACGTACACGACTACTTTAACGAATAGTGGGAACACACTTGCATCAAATGTAATATTTACAGATGTAATTCCAAACGGGACATCGTTTATTCCTAATAGTGTAACAGTAAATGGGAATACACTCCCTAATGTAAATCCAGCAAATGGAATTGCAATTGATCCAATCAATCCGAATGCAAATACTACAATCTCATTTCAAATAAAAGTAAATTCCATCCCTAGTCCAAATCCAATCCCGAACCAAAGTAATACAACGTATCAATATATTGTAAATCCTAACTTACCTCCAGCATCTGCCAATACGGTAAGTAACGTAATAACAACTCAAATTAATAATGCTACGATCGTCGCTACTAAATCAGTGAATACACCGACAGCTGCAATTGGAGATATCGTTACCTATACGATTGCAGTTACAAACACTGGAAATATCCCTGCTAGTGCAAATGTTTTAACGGATGGGCTTGGCGCAGGAGCTTCATTTATCCAAAACTCCGTAACTATAAATAATGTTCCACAACCAGGATTAGATCCATCACTTGGTATTCACTTAGCAGATATTCCACCAGGTAATACTGTATTTATTTCTTTTCAAGCACAAATTTTAGCGATACCGCCTAGTGGCACATTAACAAATAACGCCCTTGTAAATTATGAATATACAGTGAATCCAAACCAATCACCTGCTGTTGGTAGTACAATTACAAACACAACAGTTACTCCAATCATTGATGCTACTCTATCTATAAATAAAACTGTCAATTCAACATTCGCTACTATTGGAGATACACTTACTTTCACTTCTACCATTACTAATTCCGGTAACACTACCGCAAACAATGTTATTTTTACAGATTTAATTCCAGATGGTACAACGTTTATTCCAAATAGTTTTACAGTAAATGGAACAACTATTCCTAATGCAAATCCACAAAATGGTATCAATATCGGTAACATAAATTCAAATGCATCAGTTATACTCAGCTTTCAAGTAAACATTACAACGATTCCAAATCCTAATCCAATCCCTAATAAATCATCGGTTCAATATAGTTTTATTGTAGATATTAATGAACCACCTGTTTCACGAACAGTTAAATCCAATAAAACTTTTACACAAGTAAATACTGCTTCCGTTATCGCAACAAAAACTGCGAGTAGTGCATTTGCTGCTGTTGGAGATACAATTACGTATACAACAACCCTTACCAATAGTGGAAATACAACTGCAAACACACCTGTTTTTATAGATATATTACCACCTGAACTTTCATTCGTGCCTGATAGCGTACAAATTAATACCATCCCACAACTTGGATTTAGGCCAGATAGCGGGATTCCTTTAGACCCAATTCCAGTTGGAGGAACGACAACCATTAGTTTCCAAGCCATTGTCGGTTCAATACCAGCTTCAAACCCTACGATGAACCAATCTAGTACAACATACTCTATCATTGTTGACCCTACCGAGCCGCCTGTTACAGAAACGGCTACTAGTAATCCGGTCTTAGTTCAAATAAATGAAGCAATCATTCAAGCAACGAAAAGTGTGGATCGTATCTTTTCTGACGTAGCACCTGGAAATTCATTTTTAACGTATACTGTTTTATTAGACAATATAGGGAACACGACTGCTACTAATATCATTTTTACAGATCCGATTCCAAATAATACAGTATTTATAGAAGATAGCGTTCGAGTAGGTGGGGTTTTATTACCTGGAGTAAATCCAGCGAATGGGATACCAATTGGAGATATTATTGCAGGAGATTTTATAAACGTCACCTTCCGCGTGCAAGTAGTTAGTATTCCAAATCCAATTTTCACAATTGGGCCTGGGGGACCAAACTCACCGGTTGTAAACGGTGCTTCTATTAATTACCAATTTATGACAGGACCTAATTTACCACTCGTTTCACGAAGTACAACATCCAATTCTGTTTCGACACAAATAAATTCCGGGGAAATTGTAGCGGTTAAATCCGCGGATAAAAATTTCGCAACGATCGGCGATACAATTTCTTATACAATTACATTAAATAACCCTGGAAATGTCACTTCACAAAATATAATTTTCACGGATATTTTGCCTGATGGAACGACATTTATTTCCGGGACTCTTACAAGCGATTCTGGTACACAGCAAATTGGAAATCCAGCTAGCGGGATACAGATTGAAAATATAAATCCAGGTGGAACGGCCATTATTACTCTCAACGTACTTGTTACAAACATTCCAAGTATAAATCCAATTTCTAATTCTAGTTCTATACAATTTCAGCATATTGTTGATCCAAGTCAACCCGCTATAACACAAACCGTTTCATCTAATACCGTTACTACGACAATAAATAGTGCAATATTAACTACAACAAAAAGTGCTGATAAATCTATAGTGTCTGTTGGAGATACGATTACGTATACCACTACTATTACAAATACAGGGAATACAGCAGCAACGAATATAACATTCACAAGCGCTATTCCAGCTAGCACTACATTCATACCAAATTCAGTTACAGTAAATGGAGTTCAGCAACCTGGTGCGCAACCAGCACTTGGAGTAAATTTACCAAATATCGCACCCGGTGAAACAGTAACCGTTACTTTCCAAGTAAATGTTATTTCTGTTCCCCCTTCAAGCTCGATTATGGGTAACGATACAATTTTATATTCTTATACTGTTGATCCAAACGGAGCTACTACTTCTACTTCTACTTCAACGAATATTGTTACAAACCCTGTATTAGATGCTATGATTACGATAATTAAATCAGTCGATCAAACACTTGTAACGCTAGGTGATACCATTACCTATACGACAATTTTAACGAATAGTGGTAATACAAACGCAACTAATATTACTTTCACTGACCTTATACCAGATGGTACAACGTTTATTACTGATAGCGTTACAATAGATGGCATCACGCAAATTGGTCTTAATCCTAATACAGGTATAACGATTGGAGCAATCGCTCCTAACAACTCAATATCAATAGCATTTCAAGTTACCGCTACTTCTACTCCTGTTCAAAATCCTATTGCCAATTCGGCTAGTGCTTCTTACACATTTATCGCTGACCCTAATGCCCCTATTGTTTCAAGGAATGTTACTTCAAACACAGTGTTCACTACAATTAACACAGCTACCATTCTTTCATTAAAACAAGTCGATAAATCCTTTAGTCGTATTGGAGACACACTCACCTATACTGTTACTTTAACAAACAATGGAAACTCATCCGCACAAAATGTTATTTTCTCAGATACAATGCCGAGCGGAACTACATTTATTGCAAACTCATTTTCTATTAACGGGGTTTCTCAAAGTGGTGCGGACCCATCGAACGGTGTAAATATTGGGCCTATAACAGCTGGGTCTACAGTAACTGTTTCATTCCAAGTAAACGTGGCGTCATTACCAACCGAAAACCCAATTGTAAATTTCTCATCAACATCGTATCAATTAGTCTCACCGCCTGATGCAGAAACTTCAATTAGTAATCCTGTTTCAACACAAATTAGAGAAGCTATATTATCTATGACGAAAAATGAAAGTCTATCCTTTGCAGATGTCGGGCAAACTGCTTTTTACACTACTTCTATTGCCAATGTAGGCAATACGGATGCAACTAATATTGTATTCACAGATGTATTACCAAGTGGACTCACATTTGTTCCTAACACATTAACTGTCGATGGCATTTTACAACCTAATGCGGATCCAAATACAGGTGTATTACTTGCAGCACTTCCACCAAATGAAATATATAGTATCGTCTTTCAAGTTACAGTGAACAGCATTCCACCTATTAATCCAGCACCGAATACAGCATCAACGACATATGAGTTTACTGTTGATCCAGGTAATCCGCCGGTATCGAATACAGCTAGCTCCAACACTACACTTCTTCAAATAAACAACGCAAATATTATTAGCACCAAAACAGCAAATCTTACTTTTGCGGATGTTGGTAATACAATAACATTTACACTTAACCTTCCTAATACCGGGAATGTGGCTGCTACTGATGTTACCGTTATCGATATACTTGATAGCAATTTAAGTTTCGTTCCAAACAGTTTCACAGTTAATGGGCAAACCATTCCAAACGCTGATTTATCTACTGGTGTAAATATCGGTTCAATTAATGGTGGAAACACATCAATCGTCACATTCCAAGCCATCGTTTCAACCCTCCCAATCAACAATCCTATTTCTAATTCGGCTCTTACCACTTACCGTTATATTGTTGATCCAGATCAGCCGTTCATTTCAACCTCTAATCAATCTAATACAACGACAACACAAGTTAATAGCGCTATCCTTACTGCACAAAAAAATTCAAATGTGGAAACAGTAGATATTGGGCAAGATATTGTCTACTCAGTTACGATTACAAATAGCGGAAATGTTAGTGCGACGAGTGTTATTTTTACCGACCTAATTCCAGACGGAACTTCCTTTGAACCGAATAGTTTTACACTTAACGGAACTACCATCCCAAATGTAGACCTAATTACAGGCGTTCCAATTGGTGATATCGCGCCAAACCAGTCTGTCATCGTAACATTTCATATTAGTGCCGATGAAATTCCGCCTATAAATCCAATTACCAATCAAGCTAGCGTTAGCTTCCAGCATATCGTTAATCCGGCTAATCCACCTGTTTCAAAAAATATTACTTCTAATAGCGTTACAACAAAAATTGAAAGTGCAATTTTAAACACTATTAAAATAGGAGATAAAGCTTTTGCAACGATCGGTGATACGATTACGTATACAACCACTATTACGAATACAGGAAATATCTCTGCTAACAACGTTGTTTTCTCAGACCCTATACCGACATGGACACAATTTGTTGCAGGATCAGTCATTGTTGATGGCACTTCATTACCATCCGCTTCTATCATTGACGGTGTTGGCATAAATACAATAACTCCAAATCAAATCGTAACAATTATGTTCCAAGTGCAAATCGTAAGCAATCCAACAACGTTCACACCTGAACTCCAAAACTTAGGATTTGTTAACTTCCAATATAACGTAGGCAATTCATTACAAGCTCAGCCTGGCAATGTGGAGACGAACGTCTTCGTTACTTCTATTAATTCAGCAATACTTTCGGCCGTAAAAACTGCTAATACAGCCTTTGCAAATATCGGAGACACGATCACTTATACAGTTTTGATTCAAAATATCGGCAATACAAACGCTACAAATTTAAATTTCTCAGACATTATTCCAGCTGGAACGACTTTTTTTGAAAATAGTTTTACTGTAAATGGAAGTACCATTCCAGGGGCAAATCCAAATAATGGAGTTAATATCGGAACCGTTAACGCAGACAGTTCATTAGCTGTTACGTTCCAAGTCATAGTTACAACTACTCCACCTTCAAACCCAATTACAAACGTTGCATCTATTCAATACTCATTCATTGTTGATCCGGCAGCTCCTCCTGTTACAAGCACAATAAATTCTAATAGCGCTTCAACACAAATTAATAACGCTACTGTTACAACTGTTTTAGAAGCAAATCGTTCAATTGTATCTATCGGAGATGTAATTACGTATACAGCAACATTAACGAATACTGGAAACTTCCCTGCAAATTCTGTATTACTCATTAACGGTGTTCCTGAAGGAGCATTATTCGTTCCAAATAGTGTTACGCTAAACGGGATTTCACTTCCAGATGCCAGTCCAACTCTCGGTATTCCAGTTGGTATTATCGCACCAGGTGATTCTGCTACTATTACGTTCCAATTTCTTGCAAGTTCTATTCCACCGCAAGGGGCGATTATAAATCAAGCCATTACAAGTTACACGTATATTGTCGATCCAAGTCAACCTCCAGTTACAGCAACATCCTCATCTAACACGGTTAATACAGCTGTCGTTGATGCATCGTTATCCGTAATTAAAAATACAGATTCTCTCGTACAATCTACCGAAGGTACAATCACTTACACAGTAGTCGTTCAAAATAACGGCAATACAACTGCAAATACAGTTACTTTAACAGATTTGGTCCCAGAAGGAACTGCATTTATTCCGAATAGCGTGACCATTAATGGAGTTTCAGTTCCAGGTGCCGATCCAAACGTAGGAATACCATTAAACTCCGTTGCGCCGTCAGAAATTGTCACCGTCACATTCCAAGTTATCGTTCAATCCATTCCAAGCGTGAATCCAATTTCTAATATAGCCCGTATTGACTATACTTTTATCGCCGATCCAACCTCTCCTATCATCTCTCGAACAATTACGTCTAATCCAGCTTTCACACAAATTTCGGATGCGAATGTTCTTTCTTTAAAAGCAGTCAATGCACAACAAGCAACAACAGGTGATATTTTGACTTATACGATAACACTAGAAAATACCGGAAATATTCCAGCTACTAATCTCATATTTTCAGATACTATTCCAGAAGGGACTACATTCGTAGAAAATAGTTTTACACTTAATGGAACAGCTATACTTGGTGCAAATCCAAATGTAGGGGTTGCTTTGCCTAACCTAGTAGCAAACGCTACTCACCTTATTTCGTTCCAAATTCTTATTAACGATCCATTCTCGCAAGAATCGATTACAAATCAATCCAATACAACATATACAATTCAACCAGATCCAAGCCAGCCGCCTATTACTGAAACATCTACAAGTAATATTGTCATTACAAATTTTGTGCAAGCACAATTGACAATTACAAAAACGTCCAATCCAATAACTGTAGATATTGGCGGAACTATACTTTATATTTCTGAAGTGAAAAATATCGGCAATGTTGACGCAATAAATATTATTTTTACAGATTCTATTCCAGCTGGGACTACATTCGTTCCCGATAGTGTCACAATTAACGGTGTCCTGCAACCAGGTGTAAATCCAGAAAACGGAATACCAATTGGAACGATTGCAGCAAACAGTTCCAAAACAATACTATTTCAAGTGCAAACAAACAATCCACCTACTGAAACCGAAATTGTAAATCAATCTTCTGTAAATTACCAATATGTAAGTATTCCTACAGCTCCACCGGTGAATCGCTCTGCAAATTCTAACATTGTTACAACATCACTTCAAAATGCAAATATTATTTCTGTTAAAAGCGCGGATGTAACTTTCGTATCAATTGGGCAAATTATTACCTACACAAATACACTACAAAATATAGGAACCATTCCAGCTAACAATACCGTGTTTATTGATAACATTCCAGAAGGTACTATATTCATTGAAGATAGCTTATCAATAAATAATGTGATTCAGCCTGGCGCGAATCCTGAAAACGGAGTAACTCTCAGCACGATACAACCAAATGAAACAGTCACTATTTCATTCCAAGTACAACTTACAAATATACCGTCCGGCAATACAGTCATTAATATTTCAGACACTTCGTACGAATACCAAATTGACCCTAGCTCTCCGATTATTCAGCGTAGATCGTTATCAAATGCAGTAAACACGGCAGTGCGGACGGCAAATGTTAGTGCAATTAAATCCGCCAATAGATCCATTACACGCATCGGTCAAATCATCACATATACAGTCGCCGTTACAAACGCTGGTACAGTACCTATTACAAATACTCTCCTAATTGACGCAATTGCAGCTGGCACCACATTCGTTCCAAATAGCATCCTTGTAGATGGCATACCAAGACCTAACGAAAATCCAATTACTGGAATCACCCTTGATATTATCCTTCCAAATAATACGATTATTGTTACGTTCCAAGTAAATGTAGTCTCTATACCTTCTCAAAATAATATTAATAATATCGCTGTCATTCACTATGAATATCAACCGGATCCAAGCTCACCACCAATTTCAGAAACGACCTCTTCCAATACTACAAATATACAATTTATTGATGCTATTCTTATCGCTACAAAATCCGCTAATAAAGTATTAGCTAACATTGATGAAACCATTGAATATACAGTATTAATCCAAAATAACGGATCGACTACAACTAACTCCATTTTTTTTACAGATACTATCGAGGATGGAACAGTATTTATTCCTGGAAGTGTAATAGTTAACAATACTATAATTCCTGCAGCAGATCCGAATATCGGCTTTTCCATTCCTAATATCGCGTCAGGTCAATCGACAACAATAACATTCCAAGTTTCCGTTACGAATTTACCTGCTGTAAATCCAACACCTAATACTGCAAACATCGTCTACGATTTTATTTTCAATCCTGACTTTGCACCAATTCAAAAATCTACTACTTCCAATACTACTTTCGTTCAAATTAATGACGCTGATATCGTTTCACTGAAAACTGTTGATTTGACTTCTGTAACGATTGGTGACATTTTAACTTATACAACAACTTTAACGAATACAGGGAATACGGATGCTACTGCGGTTGTATTTACAGACAATATTCCTGATGGAACAACCTTTATAAACGGTAGCGTTTTAGTAAATAATATTCCTCAGCTTAACGCCAATCCAAGTGCCGGTATACTTGTAGGAACGATTGCTCCTAACATTTCTATCCCAGTCACGTTTTCCGTTACTGTGTTAGCTCTTCCAGCTAGCGGTCGTATTCAAAATCAATCCACTTCTCGTTATACAATTAATGGTGAAGAACAAATATCGACTAGTAATATTACCTTCACTGAAGTTATTTCTGCTAATGTAATTGCAACAAAAACAACGCCTATCCAATACGCTGACCTACAAACTATCATCCCTTACACAATTTCCATCACAAACAATGGGAATATACAAGTAGAAAACATTATCGTTACTGATATCATTCCAGCAAATACGAGCTTTATAGAGAATAGTGTTATTGTGAATGGCAACGCTCGGCCAAATGACAATCCACTTAGCGGTATACCAATTGATAACATTCCGCCTAATACGACAGCAACTATTCTATTCCAAGTCCGGGTTACTTCCATTCCGCAAACAAATCCAATCTCTAACACGAGTACAATTGAATATGAATACACGGTACCAGATAGGCCACCTATTACCGAAACTATTATTTCATCAGCTGCCGTAACAGAAATTCATCACGCGAATTTAAATAGCAATAAAACTGTTGACCTTGCATTTGCAACGGTCGGTGATACGTTAACGTATACGATTACACTAAATCAAACTGGTAATGTTTCAGCAGATGATGTAGTCATTCAAGATATTATTCCTCAAGGTACTACGTTTATAGAAAATAGTGTCATTGTAAACGGAGAAACTGTTCCGGGAGTTAATCCAGTAAGCGGCATACCAATTGGTACTATAATTGTAGGTGGAGATGCCATCGCTTCATTCCAAGTAACTGTAACTTCTATTCCAACACCAAATGAACTCAACAACAAAGCAATTACTACTTTTAACTATATAGTCAATCCAAATAACTTACCTGTTACAAATACGACTACAACAAATACTGTCACAACAACTGTCCAAAATGATAATGTCGTTGCCATAAAATCTGTTAATGCCACGAATGCATTACCTAGTCAAACTTTAACGTATACAATTACAATTACTAATAGCGGTAATGTAACGATTGAAGACCTTCTTGCCATAGACACCGTACCAGTAGATACAATTTTCATTACTGGCAGTGTTACGATTAACGGGATCAATCAGCCTAATGCGAATCCTGAAAATGGTATTCCATTAGGAAACCTTGCTCCTAATGAACCTGTTGTCATTACGTTCCAAGTAACAATATCTTCTTCGACTCTTCAAACTGCTATCAATAACGACGCTTCTGTTTCCTATACTGTTACCATTGATCCGAATGAACCACCTATTACAATTACAAAGCAAACAAATACCGTTACAACAACGATCGTTGATCCAATGGTGCGCATTGAGAAAAACGCTGACAAATCTTCTGTCGTTATAGGGGATATTATTACATTCACACTAGACGTATTTAATCATTCCCCAATTCCTACAGTAAGTACTTCCGTTTTAGATATGATTCCAGCTGGTACAACATTTATAGAAAACAGTGTAACAATTAACGGTACTCCGGTTCCAAATATTCGACCAGACACTGGTATTAACATTGGTTCCTTATCGGCAGATGGAGTAGCAACTATAACATTTAAAGTTCTCGTAACTTCTATCCCTTCAAACAGTACAATTATCAATTCCGCAACAGTTACAGCTGCTTTCCAATTGACACCACAGGATCCAATTATTATTTTCATTGTCAATTCGAATATTGTTCGTATACCAGTTCAATTTATAACGGCAGCAGTGATAAAAAATGCTTCCGTCAGCTCTGCTTATTTAAACCAATATTTTGATTATACAGTGCGTATTACGAATACTTCCGAGATTTCACTTTCAAATATTTCATTACAAGACACCATTCCAGCAGGTTTACAATTTATGAACGGTACGGTCTTCATTAATGGGGAACGCTCTCCACTAGCGAATCCGAATATCGGTTTCCTAGTCGCTACTAATTTGGAACCTAACGAAACAATTATCGTGTTATTCACAGTACAAGTGATAAGTCCACCTATTAATAATGAATTTAAAAACACGGCAAACGTTTCTTTACAACTTCAAGTCTCTCCTACCGATCCACCAATCACAGTAACCATTACAAGTAACGAAAACATCGTCACCTTCATTCTAGAAAATCCAGATGAAACACTTCCAAATTTAAATTGTTTCTTTGACGGTGAACGTTTCATACGCATTACTCCTCGAAATATACGAAATTACTTTTGGACTTGGATTTGGTGGCGTTAATCAAAAAAGAAAAAGCTTGTAGTTCGGATAATATCCAAACTACAAGCTTTTTTCATAAACAAAATTATCAATTACTAGCAGCACTATATGCTACATGTCGTTTCTCAATCCGTTCTTCAATTTCTTTCATATTCTCTTTATTAGTTAGTAGGGATTGTTTATTTTCTATTAATAATTGTTTAAAGGATTTTCTCACTTTTTTTCGCATGTTTATTTTCCTCCTTGGGGGATGGTTTACATAAAAGATAACTTGAAACTTTAATCAATGAGAGGATTTACCCTCACTAATTATTAGCCTACATCAATCGGGCTTTTACAGGGAGTTACTCTTCCATCATCACTCTCTATTCAGCTATAATACTGAGATAGAAGTCCTATCTCCCGTTAATGCGGGATAAGGATTTATCTGTGTGTCCTTATAATAATTGATTGTTGTGAATTCCATTTGAACTTCATATGAAAATTCCGTTTATTTTCTGACAACTTTGTGAACAAAAAAAAGAAAGGTTAATCAAAAATATATTTGATCAACCTTTCCATACTCTTTAAAGCATATTAATTAATATTTCAGGTCTTCCCCAATTCATTTCGTTACAAACAAAGCGTAGTTTTTCTTCGTCCATTGTGTGTAACCCTTCTTCTAATAAGCATGAAATTGGAACTTCACAATGAATTTGCGCTAATTGTAAAGAGATATTTAAATTCTCTAAATCACTTTCAATTTTTGTGCGCTGCGCTTTCGTTAATGATGCTATATTTTCTAGCACTGCCGATACTGTCCCGTATTCTTGAATCAGCTTATACGCTGTTTTTTCACCAATACCTTTTACACCCGGATAATTATCACTTGTATCTCCCATGAAAGCTTTCGCATGAACAATTTGCCAAGGTTCTACACCTTTCTCTTCCATGATTTTTTCCGGTGTGTAATACTCGTAATTTCCAATTCCTTTACGAAGAAGCATAACTGTAACATTCGTATCAACAAGTTGAAGTAAATCTGTATCACCTGTCAAAATATAAACTTCCGCTTCATTGCAATATTGTTTTGCAAGCGTACCGATACAATCATCCGCTTCATAACCTTTCATACCGATTACAGGCATAGATAATTTCGCAGTCATTTCTTGCACTAAATCAAATTGCGGAATTAATTCTTCCGGCGGTGCTGCACGATTTGCTTTATAATTCGAGAAAGATTCCGTTCTAAATGTCGTACTTCCCATATCCCAGCACGTTACAATGTGCGTTGGTTCGATTGCTTGTATTGCTGTTAATAAATGCTTCATATAACCATGAATCCCATTCGTCGGGGTACCATCTTGTCGTTTCATAAATTGTCCATATACACTTGTTGCGTAAAAAGCACGAAATAATAGTGCCATACCATCAACTAATAATACTTTTTTCATAATTCCTCTCCTACTAACAAAAAATAATAACCTCACGTTATCACGTAAGGTTATATATAGATTACCATTCTACGTTTTTGTTCAACTTTGTCTATTATACATTGTTTTTGTATATTTAGCATCATTAACACATTAAGACATTCTACCGCAGCAAGTATGAAGTATTCCTGAATACGTATTTTTACCTGTCGAAACAACTACAGCCTTTGCATTTCCGTCAACAATATACGTACCTTTGAAACATACATTTTCAAGTTCAAGTGGATTATAGTCTTTCATCCGTTTTAATGGAATAAATCGTTTACGTTCAAGATGATAGCAACTTTCAAATTTCTCAATACTAGCATT
Source organism: Bacillus sp. FSL P2-0099 (assembly GCF_038007445.1). Lineage (NCBI taxonomy): Bacteria > Bacillati > Bacillota > Bacilli > Caryophanales > Bacillaceae > Bacillus > Bacillus sp. FSL P2-0099. The sequence continues at coordinate 1,555,874 of NZ_JBBOXE010000001.1, read as the reverse complement.
ATTTCCTGTCAGCATAGATTCATTTACTAATAAATCATTTGCATAAATAATACGTACATCTGCCGGCACTGTATCGCCCTCTGCAAGAAAAATCATATCTCCAGGTACAAGCTCTTGTACTGGTAATTTCATCATTTTTAGTTCACTGTTTAGCCCTGTTACGCTACAGCCAGCTACTCTAGAAACAGTAACTGTTTCACATTGTAATTCATCACCCATATGTTGTTTTGAAAGACCTGGGATCATTCCACTTAGCTTCATCATTACTTCCGCAATACGTGCTCTTTTTGAAGTTAATTCATTTCGGCCGTATACTTGAATACGCTTTTGTGCCTCTTTCATAGATAGTCCGTCTCTTGTTGTTTTAAAATACGCAAATACAGATTTTACATCTCTTGTTGCAATTTCAATTAATAAATCTTTATTTTTTTGAAGCATTGTTTGTTCTTTCATTGCTTTTTTACTTAATTTATACGAAGTGTTACCCACACTTTTATTTACATATAACATATTATCGTCTCCTCCTTTACAACATAGGAAGAAACGCTTTGTTTCTCAATTTATCCACTTTACTGTGAAAGTGTCTAGCGCTTAAATACTCGAATAAACGCTACATTATGATAAATATAGAGGGAGGAACAAGTCGTTTCCTGCCTACATCATATATTTTTGATTTGAAGTATATGGGTAACGGAACCGAGTCAGAATTTGACATGCTCCTCACCTCCTCTTTAATTTTTTAGTTATAATCTATACTATGAAATTACTCATAGCTTGCTAACAAAAAAGACCCTTACTCATAAGAGAGCAAAGGTCATTGCATACACAAATAAGCGATTCCTAATATAATAAAATTAGAAATCTATGGACCTCTCCCTCGCCGAGTTTTAGCACTGTATAGCATAGGTTCATTACCAGCTACGTTAAGAAAAACCTTAATTCGATCATTCCTGTTGACCCATTGGCGTCTCTCGACATTTTTGGGCAGTAGCATTTCTCTATACAGGAGCCTCACCTAACAGAGACTTATTATAATTACATAGAAAATGTTACTCTTATTTAAAATAGATGTCAACACTTTGTATGGAAACTTTTCCTTATTACAATAACTATCTCGAGTTTAGTACACTAATACGCATCCTGCTCAGCGTTCGGCTACATAAATTAATTGAACACATATTGCAAAAAATTAGCAAATGAAAAATAAAACCCTTACGTTAAAATGTAAGGGTTTTAATACGTTACACAACCAGCAATTACAATTCCGATGGAAAGTGATAAAAACATAAGGAAAAGACCAACTGCTTGATTATCTTCTTCAAGACTTTTATTAATATTAAAACGTGGTGTAAGCCATTCCGCTAAATAAAAGACAATAATTTGAGCTAAGATCCCAACAGCTCCCCATGAAACCATATCAAGAATTGAAATAGAATTAGCAGCCGTTGAATATAAAACGATAGCAAGACCAAGTAGTCTTCCTCCAAGTACATAGCTTACCGCTTTATTCCCTTGAGCCATTAACTTAAATTCCTTAACTTTCGTTGTCACTTCCATAAGAAAAAGACCGATACATAAAAGTACAAGTGATACTGCTAAATATAGTAAAAAATTAATCATTTATTTTCCTCCTTCTTAATACCTACCGGTAAATAATACGATTCATTTCCCGTAATTTTTTCTCCGGCACGTATACCGATGCTGCTCGCTTTTCCAGCAATTAAAAAAGCCCCAAACACGTACGACAGCTTCTCAATTCCTTTTTCAGTTTCCAAAAATACAACTGGAAGCTCTGTATATTTCTGAAATATAGGCAGTGACGATTTATACGTTTCATGTGCATTTCGAATCATAATATTTGTATCCTTATCACGAATCGTAATCGTGTCACCTTCCCTACCGAACGAAGGTTTTTGAACGAAAGGACTTTTCCCCAAAAATAAATCTGGCTCTAAATATGTAGGAAGCATATATTCTTTAATCCACTTTTGTTCCTCACTTGTGTAAAAAGCACCTTCTTCTGCTAATCCCCAAATAAGACATTGAATTGATTTCGGCTGAAGTAAAAAGGCCGACAAAGGATTTATAATAAAAAGCTTTCCTTCTTTTACAAGTTGCAAAAGTTCTACTCCCACCAAATCCCCCGTTTCGGGATCTTGATCTTCAATCAAGTCTTCAATTGGATATGTTTGGCGATACAAAACATCAATTGGTAAACCATCTCTATCTACTAAAGCATCATCTGTAATTCTAAGTTCTGTCATTGGCATCACTTTATTTTCAACATGACATAGCCCACTCAAATACATAGTCGTATTCCAATCTTCTATATGTTCAGGATGAGCTGTGAAAACAACATTTGGCTCTTCCATTCCTTTTGTAAACTCCATTACGGCTTTTGTAATACCAGAAGAAAGTAAGCGCTCTTGATTTGCATTTGGATCATCATAGTCAAGTTCTTCACAAACTTTTCCATTCATTTGAAAGCATTCCACAATAAAAGTTGGAGTATCACTATTAAACTCAAGCATTTTAATACGATTATCCTCTGTTAAAGCAAAATCAAATCGTGAAATAACAGATTCAGGATACATCCCTTTCAGTCTAATAAAAGGCAAGCTTGCAGTTGGAAAACCGAGTTCAAGAAGCTGTTCATTAGATAAATTCCGAAGAATTCTAGCAGTCTTAAAAAATATTTTTCCCATTCGTTCAGTTGCTACTTGTAATTGTTTCATTGTTTGCTCTGTTATCGGGAAAACATGAAACAAACTATACTCACATTCATATAAGTCCGACCAGAAATGAGGATAATTCGAATAAAATTCTTTTCTTTCCTTTATGTATTGCGACATATTTTAACCTCCAAATCCACCTTTTGAACCGCTTCCAATTCCACCTTTAAATTCGGCCGAAGATTGATAAGTTTTAAACTCTGATGAATTTTTGAAGGTGGATTTATTTTGATAGTATGTACCACCATAAAAGTAATGTCCACGATAACCTGAACTACTATCATCACACTGCCAAACACCAAGCTCATCATCCCAATCCCAATCAGAACAACTATTATCATTCGGTTCGGGGGGAATATCTTGCGCGCAGCCAAATAAAGTGCCCGTCATTAAAGATGTTAGGACACCACCTACTAGCCATTTCGTTTTTGTCACCTTTGCACTCCCCTTTTTAAATTATATTTCTATTATATAAGATGTCATGATAAAGTAGAAGAAAAAGGAAGAAGAGGGATAAAATGCGATTGGAATATCGGCTCAATGATGAAACAAACGGGTATCCAGCTTTATGGAACTACGCAAATATTTCTAATTCTGAAATTGTCGCGCGCATGACTTGTGAATATTTTATAAAAGATGGAAATACATATATCGTTACTGCAACTTCAGTAGATCCAGACGGGACAGCAGTGTTATATATACAAAAAGAAGTTTTTTCCAACGACCCTTCAGATCCTACATATTCGCACATAGGTTTTGAAATTAGAGAACTAAAGGAAACCTGCTCAATTATGATAGAAAGTAAAGATATTTGGAATTACGAGGATATCTTACCCTCTCTCCATTCAGATATTATATATATTCAACGGGATGGAATACATTTGGAATTCACCCTCGATTCAAGAGAAATTGATGAAGACCGCAAGTGCTATATTTATTATGGGAACTTTACAGGTAAATCTAGATAACATGAGTATATTTATTCAACAAAAAAACCTTACGTATAAAACGTAAGGTTTTTTATATAGTCCCACATATGCCGTTATCTATAGATGTCCATAAACCTGCTTTCACAGGTGGATGTTCTCACAAATGTTTGTAACTTCCTTCTTAAAAAGATGGCCTGCTATCTACATTTAAATATTGAACTTCCGCATTATACTTATTGGTTTAAGACATACACAAGCTACGTACACCGTAGGAATTTTATATACTATTAGTTGAAATAAGACCCCCGCAAGTGCCGTCTCTCGTAAATGTCCAAAAACCCGCTACTCGCAGGTGGATGCCCTCACAGTTACCGTATATCTTCCTCCACAAGGAAGGCTTGATAATGGTCACTAAATATTGAGCTTCCGTAAAACTAACATCGGTTTTAGACATAAATAAGTTACGCACACCGCAGGATGTATTATTTACTTGTCGTTATATTATCACATTGTTTCCAATGTGTAAAATATAATTTTTTTGAAGCAATCTCTTGCTTGTGACCTTATTTTAATACAAATTATTTTTGCATGCAAGTGATTAATCTTCTTCTTTTGCAATTTGATTTTCTGGATAAGAAATCCAATCACTCCAGCTACCTGTATACAATTTAACATTTTGAAAACCAGCTAATTTTAATGCAACTATGTTCGGACACGCTGTAACACCAGAACCACAATATACGATTGTTTCCTTCTCTTTATCAAGATTTTGGAAACGCCCTTGCTGTTCCTCTTCGTTTTTAAAGTGTCCCGATTCTAAAATCCCATCTTTCCAAAAATAGTTTACTGCCGTCGGAATATGCCCTGCCTTCGAATCAACGAGCTCTTCCGCACCAGCATAACGTTTTGGTTCCCTAGAATCAATTAATGTCATATTTGCACCTGCACGAATTTTCCCTCTCACATCTTCCATCGTTACAAGCATATTTTCTTGTATTTCCGGTATAAAAGGTTTTCGTGCAATAACTGGGATATTCGGCGTTGTGTGTAGTCCATTCTCTTTCCAAGCTGGAAATCCGCCATCTAATATATATACTTTCTCATGTCCTACATAGTTTAATAACCACCAGAGACGAGAAGCATTTGCACCCGCTTGACTGTCATATGCAATTACTGTCGTATGTTCACCAATACCAGCTTGTGAAAGCTTGTCTGCAAACTCCTCAATATTCGGCAATGGATGGCGACCACCATGTTCTGTTACAGGACTTGATAAATCTAAATTCAAATCAAAATATAACGCATGAAGAATATGTTCTTCCTCATACTTTTCTCTACCCCAATTAGGATTCGCTAAATCAAAACGACAATCGATTATACGGACATTCTCATCTTCTATATGCTCACGTAACCATTCGACTGTAACTATCATCTTTAACGACCTTCTTTCTCTTGCAAACGACTTACATACTCCATAACCATTTCTTTTGTAACAAATTTACGCTGCAGTGTAACACCATTTTTTGCAAGATCATTAATTTGCTTTGTTACAACATTAATGATATCAACCGAAAATTCTTTCCCCTTTGACGCAAGAGATACGGCTGCTTCAATAGCTGCTTCACGCTGCGCATCTAATTGTAAACATGCTTTTACACTTTCATTTTGTTTACGAGAATGTGCTGTAATTGCTTTATGTACTCCCATCTTCTCTTCCCCCTAAATAAGTTATACGTTCTTATTCAATTCCATTGCAAGCCGAATCATATCGCGACATACAATCCCATTTTCAATAATCTCTTCTTCATAATGCTTTGAAAAGTAATCAAAATCAATAGAAAAAATACGAAATCCACATTTTTGATATAAAGCAAGTTGTGAAACACTAGAATTGCCTGTACCAACTTCAAGTTTTGACATACCATATCCTTTAGCAGTTTCTACGGCATGACTTAATAGCTGCTTTCCAATCCCTTTTCCTTGCAAATGCTCTACAACCGCAATATTCATAATTTCCATTGTCCTTGGTCTTGTTTCCAAAAGCACATATACACCGATGATTCTTTCTTCTTGTTTAGCTATATACGTATACCCTCTCTGTACATATGCATCAATTTGGCTTTCACTTGGATCAGCAAGAAATAATAAAGATTTCGGTATAGCTTCTTTCGAAATACGCTCTATGACAACAGACATAAAAATTCCCCCTCCTCTATTGTTCTAAACCCCCCTTGTCTACCATAGATAATAGAAAGGAGGGATTCACCATGGACAACAATGAGAAAAAATGCAACGTCATCTCTATTGATGGAAAGAAAAAGAAGAGCGACACATATTCCTATCCAAAATTAGTAGTAGAAAACAAAACGTATGAGTTTTCTTCATTCGTCTTATGCGGTGAAACACCAGACGGCAGACGCTTAGTTCTTACCCATATGATTTCTACTGATGAGTTTGCAGGGTTTGTAAAATCTTTAGATACTGTACTACAAAAGAAAATTGAACGAATCTTTTTTTCATAACAGCTATTTAATATAAATTTCTTTTTCAATTTCTACTAACTGCTTTTGTAGCTCTTCTTTACTTTGTTCGTATAGTGATACATCAATTGTTTCAGCTAAAGCGAATAATATACTTTCATAATAATTCTCAACATCTTGCTGCATCACCTTTTGGAATAGGTTCCATTTTGCATCCCACTCTTGCTTATAATGATGAACGAATAAATCTTCTTCATCAACTACATAGTTTGATACGAAAGGTTCTAACACTCCTTTAGCGTCTTCTTGCATAAAAGCTTTATCATTTTTTTCAAAAAAGCTTTTCTCATTTTTAAAATGTGCTAGTGCCTTTTTAAAATCTTTTATTTCTATTGAAGGAAACGGCTCTTTATGTGTAATAATTTTATATTCATAATCCACTGTTCCACCCATAGAAATCGATTCATTTTCCACTTTGCAATTCACAACAATTTCATCCTTTGCACGCTTCATCGCTTCATCTATCCATTTTTCAAGACGTAATGATGTCGCACGCATTTCTTGTAATAAATCATGTTGAATAAATGAAACTAATTCCATTACACATTGCTGCAACTGCATTTTCACATTCCCATCTGTTCGTAACGACGCCGGATTAATAAATTCAGTAAACACATCGTTATAGCGTAAAAATAGACGTTGGTGCACATAATAAAGCAATTCTTTCACTTCATTTTGCATTGCTTGCTCTTCAGCAAGTACACTATATGATGAAATAATATGAAGTAGCTGATTACGCTCTGCTTCATATTTTTTTGTTTGCTTCTCTTTCTCATCATTTCCCTGCTTTGCGCCATTTATCATATTTACAAGAAGCTGATTCGCTCCTTGTAATGCACCATATAAAGCATGCACAGATACAAGCATTAAATCCCTCATCATAAAGGACGTAAATGATTCTTCAAACTTAGTAATCCCGGAGTTTTGTAAAATACCATACTTTTCTTTATCAATACTTTTCCCTTGCTTTTCTTCAAGCGCACATAAACTTGAAATTGCAAATAAACGTGGATTTCTAATACCGTATTGCAGGAGCTGATCCGCAATATAACCTTTTACCATTTCAAGTTCTTCTTCAGATTGCGCTAAATCGGCAGCATTTATTAAGAAGAACATTTTATCAAGTGCAAATGTATCCTTTACACGACCGAGCTGAATTAAAAACTCACGATCTGCACGAGAGAAAACATGATTATAGTATGTTACGAATAAAATAGCATCTGCGTTTTTAATATACTGGAATGCAACATCCGTATGGCGCGCGTTAATAGAATCCGCCCCTGGTGTATCTACAAGAGCTACTCCTTGCCTTGTTAAAGCACAATCATAATAAAGCTCCATATACTCAACAAAGCATGATTTTTCTTCATTAGCTACATAATCAGAGAATTCCTCTAACGTAACTTGTAATTGTTCCCCTAAATGATTAGCAACTGCCTCATATCCTTTTTGTACCGCTCGCAAAAAGCTAAATGTTGTTTTTTGCTTCCCGCTTGGTGAAGGGTATTTCATAATTTGATCAATTTTCGTTAACGCTTCTTCCAATGTAGCAATTTCATAGTGAAACATTTTATAAACAGCTTTCATATCTTCTAACAGCGCTTGCTCTGACTTAAACTGGACAATTACCGTTCCATGTGGTTTATCTTCTGTAACTGGCAAAATTTGATTTATTGTTGCTGTCGTTGGGTTTGGCGATACAGGAAGTACCTTTTCACCGAGCAATGCGTTAGCAAATGATGATTTCCCAGCACTAAAAGCTCCAAATAACGCTACTGTAAATTGCTTCGTTTCTACACGCTGTCTTTTTCCAACTACTTCTTGCTGTAGATGTTTCAGTGTAGGCAATGGATCTAATATCGTTTCAGCTTTCTTCACTTTTTCTAATATACGCTGAATATTTAAAGCTTTCGTTCCTTTAATCTCTTCTTCACTAGCCGCTACGTTATCATTTACAATTTCTTGCTCTTGTAGTTTAAACTTCTCACTAACAACTTGTTTTTTACTTTGTAATATTTCGTCTATTTGCAATCCATCTGGTATAGAAACATTTTCATTCCAAATATCTCCTAAATAGCTCTCATATTCCTCATACGTCTTAATGTACTGTAATTTTGTTTCTTTTGCTGTTTGTAACATCGTGTATTTTTCAATTTCTTCTTCAATACGAGCAATCTCTATCTTCACTTTCTTCTGCAATACACCCGTACTTTTTCCAAAGATTTGCTGAGATTTCATAAAGTATCTTTTCTTTAACTCATTTGCAACGTCAGCAGTATAAAGAAGTAAGTAATCACCGGTAAATCCAGCCCCCTGTTTAATTGTTTCAGCCAACACTTCCGGTCCGAAAGCAATTTCTAACGCATATATGTCTTTCCCTATTTCCTCTGTAAATAACCCTTCTTCTTTTAAGAAGGCTACAATAAATTCTTTCACATGAAAATCAAGTTGCGTTTCAACAGTCTTTTGAAGAGCAGAATAAAAAGCATCTACACGTCTCTGTTTTTCTTGCTCCGTCTTTCCTTTCGCAAATAACAAACCAACTTTAAACTTCGTTAATTTCGTTTCTAAATATTTATTTGCCAATTCTCTCATTTCAAATGGCATTAAATACGCGTTATCTAATATGGCTTGTAAACCTTTTATAAATTCATTTCTCACATCAGATTCTTTACTAGCCACCCGATCTTTATTTTCAGTTAACTCTTCCTTTTTTTCAACTACCTCTGAAAGTGACAGTGGTGATGTTAATTCTTCTTCATATTTCATGAGATGTTTTTCATTTTCAGAAAGAATAAACGAACAATGTTCTTGCAGTAAATATTCTGTTTCTCGCTCCATTCCCTTTCTTACATACTGCTCTTTTTCTTTCATGATAGAAAAGATTAATGCTTCTAAACTTTGAATTTCATTGTATGGATGATTCATCATTCGCAATGATGTATAGAAAATACCATCTACTTCAATATCCCAGTTAGAAAAAGACTGTTTTACACTATCTCTATACTCTTCAAACGATAACTCATTTGCTTTATGTTTATCTATTTGGTTTACAACGAGATAAACCGTTTTATTACGTTGTTTCAATTCTTTAACAAACTGTAAGTTAACCTCTGATTGGACATGGTTATAATCCATCATATAGAAAATAACATCTGCTAGATGCAGTGTTGATTCCGTCGCTAATTGGTGGGCATCATCCGTAGAATCAATTCCGGGCGTATCAACTAACATAACCCCATCAGGAATTGGCGCATCATTTCGATAAATATGAACACCAATTACTTCATCACCGTCTTTACATATTTGTTTTAATTCTTCTGCTGAATATGCGCCGTCATATTCATACTGTTCTCCAGACTTAATCGTTACAACAACACGATCAGATCCTCTTTCAATTTTAACAACGTTAGCACTCGTTGGAATCGGACTTGTCGGTAATAATTGCGCTTTATATAGGTGATTCATCATTGTCGATTTCCCCGCAGAAAAATGACCACAAAAAGCTAGCATAAGCTGCTCTTGTTTATATTTTTGAATCACTTCAAACAACTTCAAACTATTCTCTACATCGCCGTTTTTTTGCCACTCTTCATAAAAACAAACAAGTTTTTTCATACCGTTTGTCTGTACTATGTTTGTCATCCCCTTGTTCCCCTTTATCCAAGATGTATATACTTTATCCCGCTATTTGTGGGCAGTAAAAACCCGTTTCGTGCGGGCTAGTAATCAGTGAGGGATAGACCTCCCCGCTGATTAAAGTTTCACTTTATTATCATACTAAATTTTCAGCATATTCACATCAAAAATAAAAAATCCCTTTCATTCTTTTTACAAATGAAAGGGATTTTATGTAATATTATTCATTTTGTTGTTCCTACTCCATTTAATACATACTTTGTAACACCAACATATATAGCAATCGTTCCTGCAACAAGTGCATACACCATATTAACACACCAACCTTTTTTTGATAATGATTATCACTTTTGAATACATTTTATCATTAAAGAGAATCATTATCAACAAATTTCTAAAAAAAGAAAGCTCCTTCGGGAAAAGGAGCTTTACTGCCTGTTTTAAAGAAGTTTAAAACTTGCTGTGCACTCTTATTATATCTCATAATACACATCTTAGCAGTTTTAAAAATTGGAAATAACCTATATACCCTCCCCTTTACATTTTGTATAATAAAGTGAAACTGTAATTAGTGGGGATATTTCCCATCTCCACTAATTATTAGTTGAACCAATCGGGCTTTTACAAGCAGCCCGACTCCCACCTAACTTCCTCGTATTCACTGAATTTTGAAGTGGGAGTCTTACTGCTTGTTAATGCGGGATAAAAGGGAATTACTTAACAAGGAGGAAAATAATGACACAAAATATTTCACAAGGCGAGAGGATACATTCCATCGATATTATTAGAGGAATAGCTGTACTAGGTATTTTTCTTGTTAACTGGCCAGTTATCGCTGGTGTTGATTCTCGAGACATTTCCGGCGTTTATGATGGATTAGACAGCTATATTCGCTTATTTTATGACATGTTTATTCAAACGAAGTTTTATACTATTTTTTCATTTTTATTCGGATTAGGTTTTTATATCTTTATGAGTCGTGCTGAGGCGAAAACAGATCATCCGAAAACTTTATTTGTTCGCCGCTTGCTCATTTTATTATTATTTGGGTTCTTGCATTACGTTCTTTTATGGGACGGGGACATTTTACATAGTTATGCAATCGCTGGATTTTTCTTATTGTTATTTTATAAGAGAGAACCTCGTACTATTTTGATTTGGGCATTAGTTTTACTAAGTATTTTTCAATTTTTCATGCTAATCGCTAGTATAGTGGTTGCCTTAGTACCAAAGGCAGAGTTAGGGTTTTCCTTACCGATCATGCCACTTGAAGACTGGGTGTCACAAATACAAAATCGTTTCCATGCATTTTATTCTGAAGGAATTGGACTAAATGTATTCATGCTCCCAGAAACAGTTGGACTATTTTTACTTGGTTTATACGCCGGCAAAAAAGATATTTTCCGCCGCACGAAAGAGTTGGATCCAAAGCTTAAAAAATGGCAAATCATTATGTTCATTTTGACATTACCAATGTGGTTCTTCATGGTCCGTTACTTCTTATCAAAACCATCTTATGAACCATTTTATCTGCAGGCCTTTACAATGTTTAGTGGAAAAACATTATTCATATTCTACATTTTCACGCTCATGCGTTTATTACAAAAAGAAAGATGGCAAACATTATTACGTCCGTTCCAATATGTCGGACGAATGGCGTTAACAAATTACATCACGCATACGATTGTTACGTTACTTGTATTCGGCCTATTTTTCAAAAATTATTATCCCGCTCCATTATGGGTGGGACCACTATTTTGCATCGGCTTTTATACGTTACAAATCTTTATTAGCCACTGGTGGCTTTCACGTTACCAATATGGGCCACTTGAGTACATTTGGCGTCTTGGTACGTACGGGAAAATGATGCCACTTAAAAAGAAAAGCAAGGTCTCATAATGAGACCTTGCTTTTCTATGCTTCTCTTACTGCACTTTGCATCGGAACTGGCTCTTCTTTTACTTTCACTTTACGCTGCGGCACCATATTAAATACAATATTTAAAAGTACTGCTGATGCACTTCCAAGTACAATTCCGTTATCTGTCAAAATACGAATGTTTTCCGGAAGCTGTGAAAATAACGTTGGAACAACTGTAACTCCAAGTCCGATTCCGACAGAACATGCAACAATTAATAAATTTTCTTGTTTTCCAAAATCAACACTGCTTAACATTTTAATACCATATGCCATTACCATGCCGAACATTGCTAGCATTGCACCGCCAAGTACTGATTTCGGAATAATTGTTGTAATGGCTGCGATTTTAGGAATAAACCCAAGAGCAATTAACATACCACCACAAGTATAGATAATGACGCGATTTCTTACTCCAGTTAATTGAACAAGTCCTACGTTTTGAGAATATGTTGTGTATGGAAATGCGTTAAAAATACCACCTAGAACCATCGCTAATCCTTCTGCGCGATAGCCTTTTGTTAATTCTTTTTCACCGATCTTTTTATTGCAAATATCAGATAATGCGAAATATACACCTGTTGCTTCTACAATCCCTACGCAAGCAACTAAAATCATCGTAATAATTGGCGTTAATTCAAATGTTGGTGTACCGAAGTAAAATGGCTGAATACCGTGGAACCAATCCGCTTCTCCAACCGCTTGCAAACTTACTTTCCCCATAAATGCTGCAACGATTGTACCGAACAATAGACCTAGTAATATAGAGATTGAACGGATAAATCCATCAAAGAAACGATACATAATAATGATAAATAATAAAACACCAAATGCTAACGCTAAATTTTCTAGACTTCCGAAATCTTCACTTCCAACTCCTCCAGCCATATCATTAATAGCTGCTGGAACAAGTGTAACCCCAATAACTGTAACGACAGATCCTGTTACAACAGGAGGAAACAGTTTTACAAGCTTCCCAAATAGTTTCGCGAAAATAACAACAAATAATCCCGCAGCAATAATTGCTCCATATATAGAGGACACGCCGTATTGTTTACCAATTGCAATCATCGGTCCAACCGCTGTAAATGTACAACCAAGTACAACTGGAAGTCCAATACCGAAAAAGCGATTTGATAATGCTTGTAAAATTGTCGCAACGCCGCACATTAATAAGTCAATCGATACTAAATACGTTAATTCTTGTTGATTTAAACCAAGTCCCCCGCCGACAATAAGAGGAACAATAATTGCGCCAGCGTACATGGCAAGCATGTGCTGAATACCAAGCGATGCGATTTTAAATGGGTGCTGCTTCATCGTTAGTTCACCTCCGCAGTTTCTTGCTGTACAAATGTAACTGTGCCGTTATCAAGTGATGCAATTTCTGCTAGTGATTCAACACGAACACCCTGTTCACGCAGCTTCTTTCCTCCATCTTGAAATGCTTTTTCAATAACAATACCAATTCCGGCAATACTTGCTCCAGATTGCTCTACTAAACTCATTAAACCTAAAGCAGCCTGACCGTTTGCTAAAAAGTCATCGATAATTAAAACGCGATCATTTTCATCGATATGATTTCGAGATAATGAAATTTCATTCGTTTCTTGTTTCGTAAATGAGTATACGTTTGCAACGTACATATTATCTTGTAACGTTAACGATTTACGTTTTCTTGCAAAGATTACTTTTACACCAAGCTCTAATGCAGCCATAACTGCTGGTGCAATGCCTGAAGATTCAATCGTCACGATTTTTGTAATGTTCTCTTCTTTAAAACGTTTAGCAAATTCTTTTCCGATCTCTTGCATAAGTACTGGGTCAATTTGATGATTTAAAAATGCATCTACCTTTAATACGTCACCAGATAAAACCTTTCCTTCGTTCAAAATCTTTTCTTGTAATACTTTCATGTTTGTTCCCCCTCTTATGCAATAAAAAACTCCAAAAGCCGCCACCACTCGTTACAAGTGAGAGACGCGCTTTTGGAGTTTCGCAAAAAAGAATGCTAAACAAGCAAATATATTCGTCCTCACTCATAGTCAAAGTATTTACGGTACTTCGGTAGAAACTTGCAGGCCATATCCCCGCGATTATATGAGTGTAGCTAACTATTTATTTTATAGAAGGATTATAGCGCACTTTTTAAATTTTGGAAAGTATTTATTGAAAAAACACGTACGAATTTTATGAAAACACTATTTTCGTTCGAGTTTTGCAAACTCTTACATTTCATATTTAAGCGTCGTTAAAATGATTGGACCATCTTTTGTAATCGCAATTGTATGCTCATATTGAGCTGATAATTTACCGTCCATCGTTCTTGCAGTCCACCCATTTAAATCTACTTTAGAATATCGCATACCTACATTTACTATGGGCTCAATTGTAATTACCATTCCTTCTTGTAACTTAGGCCCTTGTCCTTGTTTACCAAAATGAAAAATCGCTGGTTCTTCATGAATCTCTTTACCGATCCCGTGTCCCGTAAAGTCTCTTGCGACAGAAAAACCTTCATTTGCTACATAACTTTCAATTGCATAGCCAATGTCTCCTACATGATTACCGATTACCGCCTGATCAATCCCTTTATACAAAGCATTCTCAGCTACTAACAATAACCTTTTTGCTTCATCAGAAATATCTCCAACTATATACGTCCATGCAGAATCCGAGAGCGCACCATTTAAGTTTACTACCATGTCAATTGTCACAATATCTCCTTCCTGTAAAGGTACATCACTAGGGAAACCGTGACACATTTCATCGTTTACAGATGCACATATAGCATATGGATACCCGTTGTAACCTTTCTGTTCAGATATTGCACCATGCTTTTCTAAATACGCTTCAACAAACGTATCAATTTCTTGTGTCGTTATTCCTGGTTTCATCATTTTGGCAATTTCCCTATGACAAGAAGCTAGTAACTTCCCAGATTCATGCATCAAATCTATTTCATTTTTCGTTTTAATTGTAATCATACTACCTCTCCTTACTAAACTTGCTATTTGCTACTAAACTTCAATCATACACATCCTCTTCCAAAATTTCAAAACTTCTAATTACAACAAGTACAAAAACAAACATCATTTATTTCTACATCAAAATAAAAAAACAGAAGCTCTCCTCTGTTTTTTAAACATTTTTACATATATAATTCATTTTCAAAAACTCAAAACAACTACCATTTGTTTTCTGTATAAACGTTCCAACAGCTTCGAATCCTGCTCTTTTATACACGTTAATCGCTCTTTCATTAAATGTCGCTACTGATAGCGTTATATAATTGCATCCGTATTTTTCTTTACTAAAAGCTAGTCCAGCTTTTATGAACTGTAGACCAAATCCATTCCCAGTTATATCAGGTCTCATTCCGAGACCTATATCAACCGTTTGATTATTTATGTTACTAAAACTAAAGAAACCAATGAGAGTACCATTTTCCTTCACAGAAAATGTATGATTCCCTCTACTCTCATCCTCTAAAAACTCAGCTAAATCTTCTTCATCTGCCTCTATATCATAAAAGGAATACTCCCCTTCATAATGCCAGTTATATGCAACTTCTTCTGCTTCCGCTTGCGACATTACTGTAAACATATAACCCATTTCTCTCACTCCCTCATAAAAAAAAGCTGCAATTAAGCAGCTCCTGTTTTATAACTCATAAATCTCTTTATATTTAGCTTCTAAATAATCAGCTAAGTAGTTTGCATTTAAACCTTCACCTGTCACATCTTTTAAAATTTCAAGTGGTTTTTTCGTTTTGCCATATTGGTGAATATTCTCTGTTAACCATTCACGAATTGGTGTCACGTTTCCTTCTTCTAATAATGCATCAAAGTTTGGAATATCCTTTAGCATCCTATGTTTAAATTGCGCTGCATACATATAACCAAGCGCATAAGATGGGAAGTATCCAAATGAACCACCAGCCCAGTGAACATCTTGCAATACACCTTGTGCATCGTTTTCCGGACGAATTCCTAAATATGCTTCCATCTTATCATTCCAAGCCGCTGGCAAATCCTTCACTTGTAATGTGCCATCAAATAATTCTTTCTCAAGTTCATAACGAACCATGACGTGAAGCGGATATGTAAGCTCATCTGCTTCTATACGAATAAACGATGGCTTCGATTCGTTAATCGCATCATAAAACTCATCTACTGATATATCATTGAATTGACCATCGCTATACTCTTTTAATAAATCATAATTTTTCTTCCAGAATGATTTATTACGACCGATAAAGTTCTCAAAGAATAATGATTGTGACTCATGAATACCCATAGAAGTTCCACTACATAGCGGTGTACCTTCAAATTCCTCCGCAATATTTTGTTCATATACAGCATGGCCACATTCATGAATTGTTCCAAACACTGCCATACGGAAATCTTTTTCATCGTAACGAGTCGTAATACGAACATCCCCTCTATTTAATGTAATTTCAAAAGGATGTACCGTTTCATCAAGACGACCCGCTTCAAAGTTATAGTTCAATTGTTTTAATAACTCTAAAGTAAAATTCTTTTGTTTTTCTTTTGAAAAATGTTCAGCTAAAGCATTTGTTTTTAATTCTTTTTTAGACTCAGAAATTTCTTTCACAAGCGGAACGATACGTTCACGTAGTTGACCAAATACATGATCTAACACTTCTACTGTGATTCCCGGCTCATACATGTCTAATAGCGTGTTATATTTGTACGTTTCGTAACCCCAATATGTAATAAACTTCTTTTTGAATTCAACAATTTTTTCTAAATACGGACGGAACATTTCGAAGTCAGATTTTTCGCGAGCTTCTTCCCATACACTTTCCGCTTTCGCCTCTAATTTCACATACGCTTCATATTCCGCTTGTGGAATTTTCTTATTTCTATCATATTCTTTACGACACTCTTCAACCATTTTCTTTGTCGTTTCAGAAAGTTTATTTTCAACAATTAAAGATTCTAGTTCAGTTAAATAGTTCCCCATCTCATCTGAAGTCGACATCGCAAACACTTCGGATGAAAGCATTCCAATTACTTCTGAACGCTGGTCTACTCCTTGCTTTGGTGCACCTGTTCTTAAATCCCAAAACATTAAGCTTAATGCCTCTCCGTAATTCTCTATCTTCTTGACATATGTTAAAAATTGTTTTTCCACTTCATATGTAGCAACTGTCATAGTATAAAAAACCTCCTTTTTCTACCTCAAACTTATTTCGACACTGAAACATAAATTCCTTTTCTAATAGAAAAAAAGCTTGGCAAATGCCAAACTTTTCCCTACAACATTTTTTCGCTTAAAGTACTTTTCCTTCTACCGGAAGTACTTTCTTCACTGCTTCTATCACTTTTTCATCTTCATTATCTGATAAGAATAATGATATAGCACCTTTATCTTCACTTGTACGAATTAAACGTCCAATTCCTTGGCGAAGACGTAAAATCATATAAGGCACATCTACGTCCCAGAATGGATCATTCACATGTTTACGCTTCGCCTCAAACACAGGATCGTTTGGAGGGAATGGTAATGACCAAATAATAACATGTGATAATGATGAACCTGGAATGTCTAAACCTTCCCATAAATGAACGGCACAAAGTACAGTCTCTTCTTCATTTTGGAAACGAGAAACGAGCTGACTAATTTCTTGATCTCCTTCATATAGGAACGGAACTGACATTTGCTCTTTACTTACATATTCTTTAAACGCTGCAAGTTCTTGCGTTGTACGGAATAATACGAGTGTACGTCCATTTGTTTTTTGTATATTTTCAAGTGTATATTGACACTTTCTTTCCCATTCATTTTCTTTCGTATACGGAAGTAAGTTTACTGTCATTTGCTCTTCATAATCAAACGGCGAAGCAACTGAGAATGATAAGTAATCTTTTACCCCTAGACTATTTGCAGTAAATGCGAACGAATCATTGTCAGATAATGTCGCAGAAGAGAAAATATATGGAATCTTCTTCGAGAATACTTTTTCTTGTAACACTTCTTCAACTGCACGCGGCATAATAACTAACGTGAAAGCACCATCGCCTTCTTCACCCCACGTAATTACATTTTTCTCGTGCATGAAAAGACGAAGTGAATGCTCTAACACATCTAAATGCTCATCAACAATATTTAAATCGTATGTGTTTACTGTATGCATTTCACTTTCAAATACTAATGCATCACCGACTTCACCGATTTTCGCATAAAGTCTTTTCGCTTCTGCAGTTACCTTTTCTGTCACAGTAATTTCTAAACGATCAGAACCTTCAATTTCCTTTTTATTCTCTTGTAGTACCCCAAAGAATTGTTCAGTTTGCCAAATTGTTTCTTCTACTAAATGTGCGAACTCTTCACGAATATCATTTTGTAATAATCTCGTTAAAAGTTGCTCCATCATCGTTTGTTTTAAACGGTACGTTAAAGCTTTTTGAGCTGCATATTCTACAAGATGCCCTTCATCGAATACAACGCAGCTACTTTCTGGTAATAACGGAATTTGTCCTTCACGTTTGCGAGCTTCGTACGTCCAAATATGATCCATATAGAAATCTTGAGAACAAATGATTAAATCTGCCGCTTTACGATAATGCTCGCGCGAAAGAGTTTGACCACAACGATGACGAGAATCACAAGTGAAGCAATCTTGGAAGTAATCCCAGTTTACCTTTGACCATTCCTCGTCATTTAACAGTGGAAATTCTTTTCGATCACCATAGTGAGTAAAGTTCTGCATCGTACCATGATCGAATACGAACTGAGGTAATTCGTAATATACATCTTCAATTACTTCTGGAGCTCGTCCACTCATAACATCTTCAAGTTTACGTAAACATAAATAATTATCCATTGACTTCGCAAGTCTAACATCAACAGATAGCCCTAATGCTTCAGATAACTTAGCAATGTCTCCTTCTTCTTTCACAAGCTGCTCAATTAACGTTTCATCTGCACAAGCGATAATAGCCGGCTTCCCTGTATAACGTGCATAACAAATTGCATATAAAAGATATACAATTGTTTTCCCTGTTCCTACACCTGCTTCTGCAAACATAACTTTCTTCTCTTGGAAAGCGCGCTCTAACTGAAACGCCATAAAAATCTGTTCATCACGCTCTTCAAAGCCTTTTTCCGGAAGAATGTCGTAAAACACATCTCCAATCCACTCATTCAACTTATCATAAAAATTATCTTGTTTTCCTACTTCAAATGGTAACCTATTCTCAGTAAACATCCTTAGCCTCCAACCAAACAGTTTTTCTATAAAAAGATATAGCAACTGCTACTCACATGTGCGCAGCCACTTTCCCCTGTTACAATACATAGAAATACACGAAAAAAAATTTTCCTTTCGAAAAAGGAAAATTTTTTTCTATATTAATGACCTTAAATAACGTTTATCAATCGCTGTTTCATGTGAAAGAGCTGACAAATATTCTTCCTGCGCTTTTTGTATTCCATCTACAATTGCACCTTGACTATCCACTTCTTTTCCGAGCTCATCATACGTACGGTGAATAGCTTTTTGAATCATCGATAATTGGAAACTATCCATATCACTTCCTCCTTTACGCATTACATAATAGCCAGTATATGCGTGCTGGAGGAGTTTTATACTATGAATTACGCGGTGGACGCTTTCCAAAGTATTGATAGTAATCTGTACGGATAAATCCGTTAAACAGTTTACGCTTTTTCGATGCATCTTTCCCATAACATTTCTCAAATGCTTCATAACTTGTTAATAAATACATTGACCACGTATCTAATGGGCGGAATACCTCTCCCATTTCTTTATATAATTTTTCAACAAGCGCTCTTTCACTTAAACGTTCTCCGTATGGAGGATTCGTTACAACATAGCCATATTCCTCTTTTGTCGTGAAATCTTTTACTTGCATTTGTTTAAATGATATAAGATCCCCTAATCCAACTTCTTCTGCGTTATCTTGGGCAACTCTTATCATACGGTGATCGATATCTGATCCAATGATTTGCAATGGTTGATTATAATTAGCTAAATCTTCAGCTTCTTGACGAGCTTCGCGCCAATTTTGTTTACCAACCCAGCCCCATTCATCCGATGCAAAGCCTCGGTTAAATCCTGGTGCGATATTTTGTCCAATTAATGCAGCTTCAATTGGAATTGTACCAGATCCACAGAAAGGATCAACGAAAGGACGATCCGCCTTCCAGTTTGTTAACTTAATTAAAGACGCAGCTAATGTTTCTTTTAAAGGCGCTTCACCTTGCTCAAGACGGTATCCACGTTTATGAAGACCTACACCACTTGCATCGATTGTTAACGTCGCAATATCCTTGAGCATTGCAATTTCAATACGGAATAACGGTCCATCTTCTTCAAACCAAGTTGTGCGTCTATACGTTGTTTTTAATTTCTCAACAACAGCCTTTTTAACGATACGTTGGCAGTCTGAAACGCTAAATAATGTTGATTTCAAAGATTTCCCAATAACAGGAAATTCTCCATTCTCTGGAATATAATCTCCCCAGTTTAACGCTTTTGTTTTTTCAAATAACTCATCGAATGTTGTTGCTTTAAATTCGCCGACTTTAATTTTCACACGGTCTGCAGTACGTAACCATAAATTCGTACGACAAATCGCTTTTTCATCCGCTTCAAACGTTACCTTTCCGTTTTCCACTTCACATTCATAACCAAGATCGCGAACTTCTCGGGCAACTAACGCTTCAATACCCATTGCCGCTGTTGCAATTAAAGTAACTTTTCCCATTTGCATTCACCTCTTATGTATAATCAAACAATAATTAATAACATGTTGTCCTATTAATTATCACATATTACGAAGAATATTCTCACTTACCATTTTAACTCACAACTTATAACTTCATACAAATAAAAAGCCCTCCTCTAACAAAGGAGAGCTGAGTTATTTCATAGTTGGTTCATAACGTTCTGTAAGCCATGTTCTGTTCCTTTGTACTGCAAACGGCCCACGCCTCGTACTCCGGTGGTAATCATCTATCTACAGGTTACGAAAACCTGTCCTTTTCCGTCGTTCATTTCCTTGGAAAAGATTCCCCTACCATTATTTGGGTTTCTCGCTCGTGGGGTTTACCTCGTTCCACTCCTATCATTTCTTCAAGGACTTCGTCACTGTGGCACTTTAAAGGTAGTCAAACCATATCCGAAAGGACTTAGGTTTTTTCCCTGCCGTTAAACCAGCCTTGCAGCCAGAATACCCTAGCTTATGACTTGGCTAGGCACGAACACTACAGCCATCTCAGGCCGTGCGAGCATGGACTTTCCTCTACAACGTTGGCGTTGCAGCGATTACCCAAACGTTATGACAAACATTAGTATAGTGGAAACAAAAAGATTTTGCAATGTTTTTTTCTATGTAAAATGCTTTAACCTTTTTGTTACCTTAATTTATTCGTATAACTTACTTCCAAATACAGCTTTTTCTAAATTAGATAGACGTTTTAAAATATCCGTATTCGTATTGTTATACACTGGTTGTGCAACTGGTGTTTGTACCGGTTGTTGCGGAACTTGTGTTGCCGCTACTTTTTGTTCTTCTAATTCACGTTTCAAACGAGCATTTTGTTGTTTTAATTGATCAAATTCCTTATGAAAAGCTTCATAATCTTTAATAATCATATCAAGAAACTTATCTACTTCTTCTTGTTGATAACCTCTCATACCTGTTTTAAATTCTTTTTCTAAAATATCTTTCGCTGTTAATTTAATTTTATCCGAAATCATTTTCTTCACCTCAAATTTTTGCCAAAGCTTTCATTAACTAAATTTTTTCAGAAACAACGCCTTTTGTCAATCAAATATACGAGTACTATATTACATATTACTCTGCATTATTCCACTGTTCCTCTTCCATTATATCTTGTAAATCAGAAAAAAGAATGAAATAACTGTGATAATTTTCTATTTCTCCTTTTTTCTTAGCTGCTTCTACAATATATTTAGGGCTCCCAGACTTTTCTTCATCATATACAGCTAAAAGTGCATCGCTTTTTTCAATAAAAAATTGATTCTTTAATTTAAATTGCTCTGGGCTTTCGTACTTCCGTTTCGTAATACTATCAATATGATCTGCTTGTGAAAGAATAAATTCGTAATATTCACGGTTATCTTCCTTCCAATTTTCCTCTTGTTCTAAAAAAGGAGTAAATACAGCTAATTTTAAATTTGGATATTCTACTTGAATTTCAAAAACAACTTCAGCAGCCCATAGCTCTACTCCTAACTGACCACTTATAATAACCCACTCCAAACCTTCTTCTACAAAAACAGTTAATTTACGACGCAGCGCCTTTTTTATACACTCTACTCCTGGATGATCATTTTTAAATATTCCAAGTTCAAACGGCTTATATCCTGTTACAGCAACAACCTTCATATCAACACTCCAATTACAAAAAAAGAACTAGCATTTCGCTAGTTCTAACATATCATTTACTTTTTAAACATTCCACCAACGTTTGGTCCGATATTTGGTCCAAATGGTGATACATTCGGTCCTGGTCCATATGGTGATACGTTCGGTCCTGGTCCAAATGGTGATACATTCGGTCCTGGTCCATATGGTGATATTTGATGCCCATGGTGATGATGGCCATGACCGCATGGTCCACATCCTCCGCCGAATCCTGGATCACCAGGATCTACAACGTTTACGTTCGAGTTTGTTTGTGGGAAGAAGCTTTGATTTTTAATTTGTTGATGATGAACATGCGTTGTATGAGTTGGAAAAATGTGTGGTACCACCGTTGTTGAAAAAGAATGTGTTACGCATTGTTTTGCCGGATGAATGACAGGAGCTGTCGTACAAATAGGTCCTACAGGCTTATGCCCTCCAAAGCAAGGATGACAATGATGCATAGTTTTTTCTCTCCTCTCTCATTAAAAAAATCTGACTACACTTTACAATATGAGCGAGGGGCTAAAGCCGCTTGTTATATATACCCATTTATTTCATGGAAATTTGTCTAGTATCCAATTTCATACGTAATACCTATTATAGACAACCCCCTACTATTATTTACCAAAAAAGCCCCCAACTTGCTTAACAATCCCTGTTACTTGATTCATCGCGTTCATCATTTGTCCAGCCGTGTTCATCATTTTATTTACATCGTAGTTACCATCTGATGATTTAAATTGTGAAACAAAACTAGAAAACTGACTTGGTTGCTGTTGTTGTTGCTTTTGTTTATTCATCGTTGGATATGGTTGTTTTGGTGGATAAAACATAGCTTGTTGATTTACATATTGGGCTGGCGACATGTAGTTTTGTGAATTCATATACGCTTGCTGTGGTTGATTCGTATACATTTGCTGCGGCTGATTCATATGCGGTTGTTGCGACTGATCCATGTGCGGTTGTTGCGGCTGATTCATATGCGCTTGTTGCGGTTGATTCATATACGCTTGTTGCGACTGATTCATGTGCGGTTGTTGCGGTTGATTCATATGCGCTTGCTGTGGTTGATTCGTATATGCTTGTTGCGGCTGATTCATATGCGCTTGCTGCGGTTGATTCCCAAACGACACTTCAAATGGTTGATAATAATTTTGGTTTCCATAATGAGGCTCGAAAGGATACATATTATATCGTAAATATGTATCCTCATTATATTGGTACATATTTTGCTGTGCATATGGATTTGCTTGCTGATATACATTAGGTTGTTGAAACATGCATTCTCTCCTCCTTGGCATAAGTTTCTACATATAGAATATGTACCTATAAAATAAAATGTGTGACGGAGTACCTGTCTGTTTTTGTCGGAAGTTTAAATTTTTAAAAAAATTAGAAAGTAAACCCTTCCATGCTATGATAATAAGGAAGAAGATTCTCATGGGGGAGGAATCAAAATGGTATTAGGGGATTTAAAACAAGCGTTTTCTCAAAAAAAGGGGTATTACACAGAAAATTCGAATGAACTGTTAGACTTTGCAAGACATTGTTATCTTGAAGGAAAAGTATGCATATCAGATTACCGAACATTAATACGAGAGTTAGAAATAAACGGTGCAACAAAACCTACAACAGTGACAGAGGCATAAAAAAACAAGAGGGTTTTCCCTCTTGTTATTTACATTGATCTACGATATTTTGCAAAGTATACGAAATAGCTTGATGAGTTTCAAAGAAACGTTTGCCTTTTCCCTTATTAACAAAACATTGTAGCACATTAGTTTGTAAATTATCATACACTTGATCAATTTGTTGTACATGTATATACTTAGGTCGTTCTTCCTTTATCCACCTATAAGCTAATTCTTTCCACATCTCTAACTCCGCATCTACAATATCAACAAATGGCTTCATATCCTTATAAAAATCGTATTCAGCCATCTCTCTTTTTTTCACATTCGCTTCATCATTATACTGCATTAACTTCTCCGAAGACTGGATTAATGCTTCATGTCCCATTTTGTTCCCACCTTATTATGCACTCACTACGACGTTTTGAAATGTCTTTACCCAGCTCCCTTTTTCTTCGTGATGCACTAATTTATTTTCCATATGTTCTATATGCATTTCTGTTATTTCTATCTTATTGCGTATTTTTTCACCTTTATCCTTCAATGCATGATTCATTCTAATCCCAATCTTCATTTCCAGCAAATCGAGAGAACTTAACATTTGATCCATTTTTTTCATAACATCTTCCTTCTGAACCATCGCCATATTTAAAACGCCCCCTTCTTTGCCTTTCCTTTGTCATGTAATTTCGCCGATTGATTAATTACTCCTTCTCACATGACAAAACTAGTTGATATTCGTCAAAGAAATCATTTAGTATGCCATTATTAGAAATGGTAACAATACAAAAAGGAGGTGTATTACGATGGCAAAAAATAAAAACGAAAAAAAGAAAAAGCAAAACAAACAACAAAACAAACCTGAGACTGGTAATCCAAAGCTTGATGGTCCAAATTTCCCCGCTACATAAAGTGAAACTTTAATCAGTGGGGTTTTGTTCATCCCCCACTGATTATTAGCCCGCACCAATCGGGTGTTTACGGACAGCAGGGCTTCCACCTACCTTCTTTGCTCCAGCCAAGTTTTGAGGTGGGAGTTTTACTGTCCGCAAATAGCGGGATAAAATGACACTTTAACCAAAGTGGCTTTTACAAACAACTATTTTCTAGTCTACCTTACCTCTTCGCTTTCGATAAGTGTTGAAGTTAAAGTCGTACTGCCGGCAAATAGCCGATTAGAAAATAACTTGTTGTAGAGCATATTACTTTTAATAAAGAAGTCCCACCTTCATTTAAGAAGGCGGGACTTCTTTATTATATCATGAACTCATCTATTCTTTTAACAAAACTACTTAATATAGAAAGAGTATGTATTTGCTCCCTCTTCTTTCTATACCATTCTGTTATATTAATTTCCCCCTTAGGTTTTTCAAGTAAAAATAATGAATCTATTTCCAACCCTTCACTAAACCAATCTTTTTCAATTAATTTTTCATGAGTGACAATAGAATACACATCCCGAAGAGCCGGCGTACATGATTTTCTAATTCCCCTTATATTACATTCATAATCCATCCTTGATCCTGTATGCCTAGTTTGCACTGCAAATTTATAAAAAGAAGCCTTATACTTTGAATGAAATAATAACCAAGCTAATTGTTTCCCCAGTTCTATACGTTTTTGCAACGTTTCAAATTGATAAACTGAAAATCCATACATTCCCCCTTCCACCATTGGAAAAATAACTGCACTAACGTGAAATATTTCTTGAAATTTGAATAGTGCAGTATCAAATACATGTTTTTGAAAGTATGCATTCTCAATTACTGGTTTTTGAATTTTATTTTGTTCATTAATAATAAGTGCCGTCATAAGCCTATTTATATCTTTTTTCTCCCAAAACGCGACCCATTCTTTTTCCATAAAAATTGATATGTTGAAAAATTGTAACAAATGAAAGAGCGGCGCACATCTCTTTTTACTTTCCTCATACAGTAATAGTTGAGGAAATGCATCTAAAAAAATGAGCCAATTGGCTTTCTCATACAAATGAAATAATCGTCTCTTAACTGTTTGAGATAAAAGATTAGAATAATATTCTCCTTCTAAATCTGTCATGTTCCATCCCCCATTCCTTGAAACCATGCTTGCTAAAAAAGACCATCTAATTTCTCTATTTCTCAAATAATATTCTTGGTAAGATTGTGTACGTGAAATATTATCTACGTTAGCTACATCCGTGCTCTCCTTAATAGTAAGAACTATAGCTTTTTCCTCTTCTGTACAAAAAATATCATTACGGGTCTGTTTAATTTTTTCGTAATCATTCCATCGAAACATGAGTAAGTCACCATACCTTTCTTGAAAAAGGTCACATCTTTTTTCATTTTTTGATATAATCACCTTTGTAAGTAAATCTTATCAAGTTGGGAGTGGACAAAATATGACCATTCGTTACCCAAATGGAAAAAGGTACGATCAAGCTTCACAACCTCATAAAACACCAATAAAAAAACATACTTACAGTAATAGAGGTATGTCCCTTGAAGAGGAATTGAATGACACCAATCAATATTACTTAACCCATAATATTGCATGTGTACATAAAAAACCTACACCTCTTCAAATTGTAAAAGTAGATTACCCCGCTCGAAGTGCTGCAGTGGTAAAAGAAGCGTATTTTAAACAACCTTCTACAACAGATTACAACGGTGTATATAAAGGGAAATACATCGATTTTGAAGCGAAAGAAACAAAAAATAAAACCAGCTTTCCACTTCAAAACTTCCACCTTCATCAAATTGAACATATGAAGCAAGTAATCGCCCATGATGGAATTGCATTTGTTATTATTAAATTTACACTTTTTGATGAATTTTATTTACTAGATGCAAAACATATTATTACATTTTGGAATCGTCAAAATACTGGTGGACGGAAATCGATTACGAAAGAAGAAATCGAAGAGCATGGATCTTTATTATCATGCGGTTATCACCCTCGGATTGATTATATCCGTGTACTAGACACGGTTTATTTTTCGTGATAGAGTCATCACTAAGGCTCTTTTTTCGACTTTTGGGGGAGAGAATGAAAGGTAGGAGAAAGTATAATGTCAGATAATTATCGTTCTCGTACAGAACGAAATCATGTAAAAAATCAAACGAAAGAAACAAATAATAAAGAAGAAAAACCAAAGAAAAAAGGTTCCTTTTTCAAGAGATTTCTTATAGGTTGTCTACTTCTTGGTATCGTCGGTCTCGTAGCTGGCGTTTCGGCCTTCTTTGTTATGGTAAAGGACGCTCCAAAACTAGACAAATCAAAGCTAGTCAATCCTTTATCAACAAAATTCCTTGATAAAAACGGGAATTTCTTCTATGAATACGGTGCTGAAAAACGAACCCATGTTACATACGATCAAATTCCAAAAGTAATTGAAAGTGCATTCCTTGCGACTGAGGATGCTCGTTTCTACGATCATAATGGAATTGATTTTAGACGTACTGGAATGGCAGTCATGGAAAATGTCACTGGTGGTTTTGGATCACAAGGTGGTAGTACGATTACACAGCAAGTAGTTAAAAACTATTTTCTAACGATGGACAAAACTGCAAAAAGAAAAGTGCAGGAATGGTACTTATCTTATAAGTTAGAGCAACAGTACTCAAAACATGAAATTTTAGAAATGTACTTAAATAAGATTAACTTAGGTAATCGCTCTTATGGTATTTCCACAGCTGCCAAAAAATATTACGGCAAAGATTTAAAAGACATACAACTACACGAAGCTGCAATGCTCGCTGGTTTACCCCAAGGTCCTAACATTTATGATCCAACAAAACCAGATAACGTTGATAGAGCAACGAAACGTCGTAATATCGTATTAACATTAATGAACCGACACGGGTATATAACGAAACAAGAAATGAATGATGCGATGCAAATCCCTGTAATACAAGGACTTCTTCCATCTTCAGAAGTGACTGAAATGAAGTATCAAGCATTTATAGATGCTGTTGTAAAGGAAGTTGAAAAAGAATACCCTGATGTAAATATCGGTTCAGATGGTTTAACGATTCATACAACACTTGATCAAGATGCTCAAGATTACGCTGAGAAAATTATGGATGGCAATCTCATTAAGTATCCAAACGATCAGTTCCAAGGATCATTTGTATTTATGGATACACAGTCTGGAGAAGTTCGAGCAATTGGTGCTGGGCGTAAAGAAAGTAAGTCTACTTTCAAAGGTCATAATATGGCAGTTGATTTAAAACGCCAAGTTGGTTCAACAATGAAACCAATTTTCGACTATGGTCCAGCAATTGAGAATCTTCAATGGTCTACTTATCATCAATTAAATGACTCTGATTACACTTACTCTAATGGCACAAAGATTAAAAATGCTACAGGTAATTTTAAAGGTGACGTTTCACTTCGTGAAGCATTGAAGAAGTCATTAAACATCCCGGCTTTAAAAACAGCTCAAGCAGTCGGTATTCCTAAGTCACAAGAGTTTGCTGAAGGTTTAGGAATGACGTTTAAAGATGGGAAAGCATATGAATCTACTGCAATCGGTAGTAATGAAGGCTCTCCGTTAGATGTCGCTGGAGCTTATGCAGCATTTGGAAATGACGGTGTATACAATAAACCTCATTTCGTTAAAGAAGTTATTTTCCCAGATGGGAAAAAGAAAAGCTTTAAATCGAAAGAACAACGCGCAATGCATGACTATACAGCTTACATGGTCACTGACGTTCTTCGTGACGTAGTAAAACCTGGTTCTGGCGGTACAGGTCCAACAGCATATGTTTCAGGTTTAGACGTAGCAGGTAAAACCGGAACACAAAACTTTGATAAATCAGTTATAAAAAAATATGGTATCCCAGATGACGCAAACAGAGACAGCTGGTTCGCTGGATATACACCACAATATACAATGGCTGTATGGACTGGTTATGAAAAAGATAGTCCAGAAAATTACATTAGCGATCGTTATACTAAAATTGCACAACAAATGTTCCAAGTAATGATGAGCAAATTCGCTACAGATAAATCTCGTTTCGAACGCCCTTCTTCTGTACAAGAAATAAACGGAGAGTTATACGTAAAAGGTGCGAAGAAAGATGCAATTAAACAAATTAAAGTAGATCCTCCTAGTGGTCTTAATGTCGCTTTCGATGGCGCTAGCACAGTGACACTGAACTGGTCTGGACCATCATCAAATGTTGATGCATACGCAGCAAGCTATAAAGCTACTGACGGTTCTAGTGGTAGCTTATCAGTAAGCGGTACGACAGCTACTCTTGGTGGTATTAAACCAGGTGTTACTTACAGTTTCTCTGTAGTAGCGAAAAAGGGTACTGGAACAAGCCCTGCAGTTGGTGCATCCTTCACTGCGCCTGGCGGAACTCCAGATGCGAAAAAAGCTGACGAAGAAGCTAAGAAAAAAGCTGACGAAGAAGCCCTGAAAAAGACCAATGAAGATAAACTAAAACAAGAAGAAGCTAAGAAAAAAGCTGATGAAGATCAGCGTAAACAGCAAGAACAGCAACAGCAACAAGAACAACAACGTAAACAACAAGAACAACAGCAGCAACAAGAACAACAACGTAAACAGCAAGAAGAAGCTCAAAAGAAAGCCGCTGACGAAGAGGCTAAGAAGAAAGCTGACGAAGAAGCTAAGAGAAAAGCCGACGAAGAAGCTAAGAGAAAAGCCGACGAAGAAGCTAAGAGAAAAGCTGACGAAGAAGCTAGAAAAAAAGCTGAAGAGCAGCAACAGCAACAAAATACCGGGGAAGATACACCTCACGCGGACGGAAATGTTGTTACAACAGAGTCTTAATAAACCAAAAAAAGAAGTCGGTTTCTCTTAATGAGAAACCGACTTCTTTTTTGTTATCATTTTCTTTACATATAGCTTTTCTATTTCGATATACAACTGGACTAATTGAATATACGAATGGTAATTACTCGGTTTCTTTATAATAAATGAATATCGCTCCATAAAATTAACAGGTTGTACTTCCAATTTATTCGTATTTACTTGCATCTCATTCAAACTATGAACAGGCTGCTCATTTAACCAATATATAACCGATAGAAAGTGCGCTGCAAAAAGAATCATCGGACCCTCAGCTTCTTGTTTTTTTCTGTTCCGAAATAGTATAGCAATTTCTTCATGCTTGCTTTTCCATATATTTAACACCGCTGGAATACTTGTTTCAATTTCATTCCATGGCTCATATTTTCTTTCAATGTCAAATATAAAGTAAGTATTTTGTATTATCTCTTCAAAAGATTGGTCTGTGTGATACGTAATCGAATTTGCACTCTCTTTAAAAAATGGTACGCACCGAAACTCTTTCGGTATTTCTATAACTCGCTCCATCCTTTATTTCCCCTTTATTCGTTTCTTTCCTTCGCGACATATTTCTAGTAATCGACACTCTTCACATTGTGGTCGCTGCGCCTTACAGTAATAACGTCCGAAGAAAATCATACGGTGGTGTGTAACTCCCCACTCATCCATTGGAATTTTCTTCATCAATGTCTTTTCCACTTCTAACACAGAATCTTTCCATCTACAAATTGCTAACCGTTTACTCACTCTCTCTACATGCGTATCAACAGCAATCGCTGGAATCCCAAACGCTACCGAAACAACTACATTCGCTGTCTTTCTCCCTACTCCTGGTAATTTCGTCAGCTCATCACGGTCTTCTGGAACTTTCCCGTTATAATCATCTAGTAACATCCGGCACAATTTTTGAATATTTTTCGCCTTATTTCTAAACAATCCAATGGAACGTATATCTTGTTGTAATTCTTCTAAAGACACACTTAAATAATCTTCTGGTGTTTTATATTTTTGAAATAAGTTTTTCGTCACTTTATTCACAAGTACATCTGTGCATTGTGCAGATAATGCCACTGCGATTACAAGTTCAAATGGATTATCATGAATTAATTCACAATGCGCTTCTGGATACATATCCGCCATTGTATCTAAACAATAACGAATTTGCGTTTTGTTCAACATATCTTTCCTCCTACACTACTGCTCCAACCAATTATAAAAAGGCACTTTCCCAGTAAATTTCGTCTCTTGTTTTGTCGTTTGTTGTGCGCGTTGTTGATTCGCTCTAAATTTCTGGCCTTGATTTTGCGCTTGATCTACCGTTTTAATTCCGTTCTTTTTCCACTCAAACAAAATACGATCAATATACCGGAAATTAAGTTTACCACTCATAACAGCTTCACGAAGAGCCGCTTGAATTAAATTCGGATGGTGTTGATCTTGATCTTCCCACATCCCTAATGTTTCACATTCAAATGGCGAAAGTGGTCTTCCGAATTCTTTTTCAAATACTGTATATAAATTTACTTGAATTTGCTTTTGTTCTTTTTGCTCTTCCTCTATAGATTCATTCATTAAAAAGTGCAATATTTTTTCCCACAGTGGTTGTAAAGAATAACTTTCACACATCATCGCTTCAGATCTTCGTCCACCTTCTAGTGCTAAAAAACCTTTTTGGATTAAAGTCTGAATCACTTCCATGCATTTCATTTCTGTTATCGTCATCCGTTCTGAAATCTCTGAAGGAGTCGGGAACGAATTACCTGATTCTAAAAATGTGTGTACATGAAGTACTACCATAAATTCCGTCTCATTTAAACCTAGCTTTTTATAATGCATCATAAGCAATTTAGGAATCGCTATGCTTCCCTGTTCAAACCATTGTAACATCATTTTCTTTTTCATCACCAAACACCTCGTTCTCTAGTATAACACACCTTTAGCCATTTCTTTTTGCCACAATTCGTCAAAAAAACCTCCCTATATATAGGGAGGTTTTTTGCCATTTACTACAAGAAACAGACGATTAAGCCTGTACTTTACTTTTCATGAACGTATGAATTCGTTCTAATGCTTTCTCAACTTGCTCAAGAGATGTCGCATACGATAATCGAACGTTATTTGGTGCACCAAATCCTGTACCTGGAACAAGAGCCACCTTTTCTTCTTCTAATAATGCTTTTGCCCACTCATCAACTGTATCATACCCAGCTAACGCTACGGCTTCTTTTACATTTGGGAATAAGTAAAAAGCACCTTGTGGCTTAATGCAAGTGAAACCAGGAATTTGAATTAATTTATCATAAATAATGTTCAATCTTTCTTCAAACGCTTGACGCATTGTTTCTACAGGTTCTTGTGAGCCTGCATACGCAGCAATTGCACCGTATTGAGCAATTGAAGTAGGGTTTGACGTACTATGACTCGCTAAGTTCGTCATCGCTTTAATAAGCTGCTTATTTCCTGCTGCATATCCAATACGCCAACCTGTCATAGAATGTGATTTAGATACACCATTAATAATAAGTGTTTGTTCTTTTAATACATTAGAAAGCTGGGCAATTGAAGTATATTCCGCGTCACCATAAATTAATTTTTCATAAATCTCATCTGAAACGATTAAGATATCATGCTCTAAACATACTTCTCCAAGCTGTTGTAATTCTTCTTTGCTGTAAATCATCCCTGTTGGATTGCTCGGTGAATTAATAATAACAGCTTTCGTTTTCTCTGTAATTGCCTCACGCAGCTGCTTTGCTGTAATTTTGTACTCATTGCCTTCTAGACCTTCTACATAAACTGGCTTACCACCAGCAAGCTTTACTTGCTCAGGATAACTTACCCAATAAGGAGTTGGGATGATAACTTCATCTCCTTCATCAAGTAACACTTGGAATAATGTATATAATGCATGCTTGGCACCATTACATACAATAATTTCAGATGGATCATACGCAATTCCTTGATCACGAGTAAACTTCTTCACAATTTCTTGTTTTAACGCTTGTAATCCACCTGTTGGTGTATATTTCGTATGTCCTTCTAACATCGCTTTATGCGCAGCATCCATAATATGTTCTGGCGTATTAAAGTCAGGCTCTCCTGCTCCTAATCCAATTACATCATGACCTTCTGCTTTTAATGCTTGTGCCTTTGCTGTAATTTCTAAAGTTGCAGATGGTGTTAAAGCAGCTACTCGCTTTGCTAATTTCATTTGTAGTTCCCCCTACATCTATTTTTCAATGCTGTAGTGTCCAGCATAAACCCCATTTTGAAACTCTAAATAGTAATACGTATAACGATCTTCTTGATCAATATATGTAATTTCCCACAATGGAATATCGTTTTGAGCACCTAATTTTACTTTTATAATTTCTTTTGGTTTCGGCTTCGGCTCAGCACCTTCTCCTGTAGCTTGTTCAGCCAATTTTTGCAAAGCTTCTTTTTTAGAAATACCTTCGCTCTTTTTCTTCACAAGGACATTTCCTTTTTTATCAGGCACCCAAACGATAAGTTGTTCTCCTTTTTCATCTGTACCTTGTACGACTGTATATGAAGATTTTCCGTTATAATAATCAACGGTATTTACCTTTGTAAGCTTTGCCTTTTCTTTCGCAATTTCTACAGACTTTGACTCTTTTGGAATTTTCTTTTCCATCGCTTTATTATAAACATATGCCCCATATATTCCGCTAGCAACGATAACGATAATGATTGTAAAGATCCACTTTTTCATTGTATCACTACGTTCTGTAAATCGTAAATACAGCTATTTCTTTATCTTTTTCGTCTAATGCTAATCCGAACATGAGGTCCTGCTCTTTTAACGTACGATTCAAACCATCAACAATTTTATACAAGTCAGACGAATATTTAATACGCGTCGTTGATAGGACTTCGATTTTCTTATCCATGAAAAAACTCCTCCGTTACACAAAAATTTCTAATTATAGAAGAACGCAATGCGGTTACAATAAGAGTACATTCTTTACAACCCCTGCTTCATCACCCATCTATTATAGCAGGACATGTACAGCAAAAAAAGGTTTCAAATCGAAAAGCAATATATTTTGTATACAAGAAGTAAGAAAAATAAAATTCCTCCTACCCACATTTTTTACGCCTGAAGTTTAAATGTACTTCAGGCGTATTTTTCTTCCAATTTTATTCATTTGACGATTCTTCTAACTGTACTAACAATTCTTCTAACGGTCCTTCATAGAGCGGTACAGTTGGGATTGATTGTAAAAATCGTTTTCCATAGGAAGAACTTGTCAAACGACGATCTAATACAAATACAGTTCCCGTATCTGTATTTGTTCTAATCAGGCGACCAAACCCTTGTTTGAAACGCAAGATTGCTTGCGGGAGCGCCAACTTATCGAATACGTCTTCTCCTTGATTTTTTAACCACTCTCCTTTTGCTTCCATCATCGGCTGATGAGGAGGGGTAAAAGGCAGACGGACAATGACAAGACAGCTTAGGGCATCTCCAGGTATATCTATCCCTTCCCAAAAACTACTTGTTCCTAACAAAATCGATTTGTCGAACTCCTGGAATTTGCGGATTAGACGACTTCGGCTCTTATTATTCACACTTTGCGTTAATAATAAATATCCTTCTAATGTCTCATCATTTTTCAAATTCATATACGCTTCTTTCAACATTTCATACGAAGTGAATAAAACGAGCATTCTACCTTTTGTAGATTTCGCTATTTTCGCAATATGTGCCGATATAGACTCAATATATTCTTCATTACTTGCTTTCTTAATAAAAGGTACATCCGTTGAAACCATTAATTTCATTTGCTCTTCAAAACGGAATGGTGATGGAACCTTTAATGTATTGGGAGCGAAATCATGTAAACCTAGCTCCTCTTTTATATAGTCGAATGAATCATTAACTGTTAACGTTGCTGATGTGAAAATAACACTCTTTTTCTGGGTTAAAAATTCATCAGCAAATCTTTCACCAATATGAACAGGCTGCGCATATAGAACTGTTGAATGAATCGTTCCCTTCGTTTCAGTCTCCATCCATGTCACGTATGAATTTTTTTCTAAAATGAGTAATTGTAAAGATTGTGCCATCTTTCTCAACAACTCAATTAAATGCATAAATTCACCTGTAACGACATGCATCTCCCATTCTAATTTACTTTGCAATATTTCAGCTTGCTTCTCAAGTGTAGTCAATAACTTTCTTACATCATACACAAATCGATTTGTTAACTCGGTAATGCTATCCCATAACTTACCTTTCTCTACTTCCGTGTTATATCGATAAATGAGTGGCATATTGCTCATCCCTTGTTCCTGCTTTGTTTGTTTAAATACGAAAGTCCGTAACATTTGAAATAGTTCATCCGCATCAAATTTCAATTCCTTCAAACTATGACTCACCATACGGAAAGTTGAACGCGATGCTTGCTCTGATTTTTTCATCATTTTATATACTTTAGAAAGTACATCATCTGTTTCTAGCGTACCAAGACGAGATAAAGCTAATTGAAAATACATGCATGAGAACTGTTCACCTAATGTTCTACTCGCCGCTTCCTCGATATGATGAGCTTCATCAAAAATAATATGTTCACATGAAGCAAATAGTGGTTCTTCACTTGAAAAATCTTGAAATAATAACGCATGATTTGTAATAACGATATCTGCAAATAGTGCTTTATTCTTTGCTCTTTGATAAAAACAACGACTATACCAGTTGCTTTGCATCCCGCCTGGACTATGTACATCACTACAAATACGGTTCCAAAGTAACTTGCCGCCCTCAGGAATATTCAATTCATCACGATCGCCAGTTTCCGTTTGCAATAACCACACTAAAATTTTTGCCTTTGTGAGCGCCATATCATAATTTTTCTCTTCCTCTTGCAAAGCATATTCAAATTTGTGTAGACAAAGGTAATGCTTTCTTCCTTTCAGAAGAGCTACTTCAAATGAAAATGGCATTATTTTCTTTAATAAAGGAATTTCTTTTTCTAGTATTTGTTGTTGCAATTGTACAGTTTGTGTACTTATAATGACAGGCTCTTCTTTTTTCTTTGCGAAATAAATACTTGGAAGTAAATATGCAAGCGTCTTCCCCGTACCTGTTCCTGCTTCAATCAGTGAAAACCTAGAATCTCTTAGCGCTGTATATATTTCCTTCATCATAATTTGTTGGCTTTCTCTTTTTTCAAACTTTGGCATATTCAATTCAAGTTTATCGATTGTCTTATGTAAGAAAGCATCAAATTTAGATGAATATGTTTCACTGAGGCTTAAAGAATAATTCCGCTTTCGAAGCGCAATATTTCGATACACCTCACACTCCTCTGCCTCTTCTTTACCATGCATCATTTTCTTTAAAATATTTTCAGAAAGTACATCAGCTATATCACTTTGGAAAACATCACTTAATTCATAAAGCGATTGTAATGTGACAAGTGGTAACTTTTCAATTTCACTTAAAAATTGTAAAAACAACTCCGCTGTTGCAAGAGCATCACTATCCGCACGATGTGGTTGATCGTGCTCTAGCTCATGCTGCTTAGCTAAATCACGTAATTTATAACTATCAGCTGTCGGCAAAAGAATTTGCGCCAATTCAACTGTATCAATTTTAGGACAATGTACTTCTGTATATCCAGCTTGCCTTAATTCTTCATTTAAAAAATTCCAATCAAAGTGAACGTTATGTGCAACAAAAGCCGCACCTTGTAATAGCTCAACAATCATCGGGGCTACATCTCGAAATAACGGGGCTTGTTTTACAAGATCTTCATCAATCCCAGTTAATTCTGTAATAAATAGGGGAATCTCTCTCTTCGGATTAATAAAAGATGAAAAAATCTCTAATATCTCTCCATCTTCCACTACAACAGCTGCAATTTGGGTGATTTTATCCTTCCCATCCTTCCAGGAGTTCCCTGTCGTCTCTAAATCAACAACGACATAACGCTTACTCATATATGTAACACCTCAATTTCTTACCTATCAAACACAAAAATTATATAATGTTACTATACCACGTTTTACCTCATCTTAATGAAAAGATGCACAAAAAAGCTACCTCCTTAATTAGAGATAGCCTTCCTACTTATAATATCGTGCCAGCTTTTTCAGCACCTAGCATTTCAATAATTTGATTATCATCATCTAATACTGCAATTTTCGGCTCTTGTTTATGAATATTTTCTTCTGCCACTAAACCATAGCAAATAATAATAACTTTATCACCTGGTTGTACAAGCCTTGCAGCTGCACCATTTAAACAAACAATACCGCTACCGCGCTCTCCTTTAATAACATATGTCTCTAAGCGAGCTCCGTTGTTGTTATTTACAATTTGTACTTTTTCATTTTCTACAATATTTACCGCATCCATTAAATTTTCATCAATTGTAATACTACCTACATAATTTAAATTTGCTTCTGTTACAGTTGCGCGATGTAACTTCGCTCTCATCATTGTGCGAAACATAGATGCTCCCCCTTATTTCCCCATTAATGTTATATTGTCAATTAATCGTACATTTTCAAACTTAACTGCAATCGCTAAAATGATTCTTCCTTCAATTTCACCCATTACTTTTAATGAAGGATATGCATATAAATCAGCATAATCTACAGTGCCTTTCGTATACTTCTCAATATGCTCTTTCACAAGATTCATAATGATTTCTGGATTACGTTCGCCTGCCTCAATTCGTTCTTTCGCTATACATAGACTGCGGTATAAATGAGGAGCCTCTTCACGTTCTTCTTGTAATAAATACACATTACGAGAACTTTTCGCTAATCCATCTTCTTCTCTTACAATATCAACTGGTACGATCGTAACTGGAATATTAAAATCCGTTACGAATCCTTCAATTACAGCTACTTGCTGTGCATCTTTCATACCGAAATAAGCACGCGTTGGTAATGTAATATTAAATAGTTTCATTAGTACAGTCGCAACACCAGCGAAATGACCAGGTCTTTGTTTGCCACATAATACGTCGGTACGCTTCACAACTTCTACTGTTGTCGTTTGTTCTGCTGGATACATCTCTTCTACACTCGGATAAAATAAATAATCAACACCATTTTCTTTTGCTACATTTTCATCTCTATCAATATCACGTGGGTATCGATCTAAATCTTCATTTGGCCCAAATTGTAGTGGATTTACAAATACACTTAAAACTACAATTTCATTTTCTTCCCTTGCCTTACGTAGTAAAGTAGCATGCCCTTCGTGTAAATACCCCATCGTTGGAACAAAACCGATACTTTTTCCACTTGTACGAAGTTCGTTTGTAATTTGCTGCATCTCTTGCACTGTAGTTATGATTTTCATTATTGTTTTCCTCCGTATAACGCTAAGCATTCTTCCTCTTTCATTGTGAATGAATGTTTTTCTTCAGGAAATTGCCCTGTCTTTACTTCAGTAACGTATTGCGAAATCCCTCGCACAATCTCCTCTTGAACAGACGTATATTGCTTCACAAATTTCGGAACACGATTTACGCCGTACGAGATAAGATCATGGTATACAAGAACTTGCCCATCTACTTTTTTTCCTGCTCCAATTCCGATTGTAGGAATTGTTAACTGCTCTGAAATAAGTTCTGCTAATTGCATTGGCACACACTCTAACACAAGTGCTATTGCACCAGCTTCCTCACATTTCTTTGCATCTTCTATTAATTTTTTTGCACTTTCAGCATCTTTCCCTTGTACTTTATACCCACCTAGCACTCCTACAGATTGAGGAGTTAAACCTAAATGCGCCACAACGGGAACTCCCGCATTCGTTAAGTAATGAATAGTTGATATAACTTCTCCAGCACCTTCTACCTTTAATGCATGTGCCCCGCTCTCTTGAACAATGCGACGTGCATTAACCATCGTATCTTGCAATGAGACATGATAAGACATAAATGGCATATCAGTTACAATAAACGTCTCTTTCGCTCCGCGGCGTACAGCTTTCGTATGATGAATCATATCCTCTACTGTTACTGGAACTGTTGAATCATACCCAAGTACAACCATTCCTAGAGAATCACCCACTAAAATCATATCGACTTTAGCTTCTTCTGCTAATTTAGCAGATGGATAGTCATACGCCGTTAGCATTGTAATCGGCTCACCTTGCTCTTTCATTTTCAAAAAATCTGTTTTTGTTTTCAAAAACTACTCCTCCTTTATGCAGGAGAGAGGAGATGGCCGAAATCATATAAAAAACCCCTCTGGCCATAAAAGGG
Source organism: Bacillus sp. FSL P2-0099 (assembly GCF_038007445.1). NCBI lineage: Bacteria > Bacillati > Bacillota > Bacilli > Caryophanales > Bacillaceae > Bacillus > Bacillus sp. FSL P2-0099. The sequence goes on along the minus strand of NZ_JBBOXE010000001.1, from coordinate 1,517,005 downwards.
CAGAAGGGTTGTGTGTTAGTCGGCATTATTCATCCCTCTGTCCCAGTCCGTTATTGGATCAAGGCAGAATCCAAATTATTATTTTTTCATACTGCGTAAAATAATGGTGCAGTTCGCTTTGATACTGCCCATATTCGAACTAATTATAGCAAACTCTGAAAAGGAATTGCTACATTTTTTCGAAAAAATAATTTTTTATCCCTATTACGGTATGTGAAATTTATTAGTATCTATTAGTATCTAAATGACAAAAAGAAGCTCCAAAATAGGAACTTCTTTTACTTAATTTCTATATCAGCAGAATGAATGTGGTGCACTTGTCCTTGATGATCCTCAAGTAACAATACACCATCCTCCGTAATTCCTTTTGCTAGCCCATTAATAGTTTCCTTCATCGTTCGAGCTGTAATTTCTTTTCCGATACTTACTGCGTAACTTTCCCAAAGAATTTTAATAACAGAGAAGCCATTTTTTAAATACTCTTCATACAATTTCTCTAGTTGCAAGAAAATTTGTTGCATAAGTTCCGCACGAACAATTGGCTTACCCGATTCAATTGCTAATGAAGTTGCAATTTGCTGAATTGCCTCATCAAAATGTTCTTGTTTCTGATTTGCATTAATGCCAATTCCCATAATAACAGCATTAATTTTATCTGGATCAGCTTGCATCTCCGTTAATATACCGACAGCTTTTTTACCTTGAATTAAAATATCATTCGGCCACTTAATCCCTACGTTTACACCGGTACATTTTTCAATTGCTTGCGCTACGCTAACAGCTGCTAATAAAGTAAGCTGTGGTGCATGATGAACTGGAATCGAGGGACGCAAAATAATACTCATCCAAATTCCTGTTCCTTTTGGGGAATACCATTTTCTACTTAAACGTCCTCTACCTGCTGTTTGTTCTTCAGCAACGACAATTGTTCCCTCTTCTGCGCCTTCATAAGCAAGTCTCGCTGCAATATGCTGAGTAGACTCAACCGATTCTTCAAAATAAACCGTTCTACCGATACGCTCTGTTTGTAATCCTAATTGAATCTCATTCGCAGTTACTTTATCTGGTTTACTAGCAATTCGGTACCCTAAGCGGCGTACAGCTTCTAGTTCATACCCTTCATTACGAAGGTCCTCCATATGCTTCCATACAGCGGTTCTCGAACAACCAAGTTTGTCACTAAGTATTTGACCAGATACAAATGCACCATCTGCTTCAGAAAAAACTTGTAATAACTGCTTTCTTATAGTAGATTGCATCTTTGTAGCCACTCCCTTATATCCTCTTTCTTATTAACTAAATCTCCTTGTACGATTGCTTCTTCAATATTTTGAAGCATTTCGGCAACCCACGGACCTGGCTTTTTATCTGTCCAGCTTAATAAATCATTACCAGTCACATTCATTTCTTGACGATTTTCTATCGGCAATGCATGAAATAATGATTGTACTTGCTTAACAGACGCACTATTATAACTTTCTATTATCGCTTCATATACTCTTTCCGCCATCTCAGCGATGCGAATCCCAGTTTTATAAAGAAGGATTGTATCCCACTCCTTCTCCTTTCTAGAACGAATTGCTAATAAAACCGCTACGATATCTTTAATCTTTTTATTCGAGAACTTCCATTGACGCAGAAAGACAGATGGATGCTCTTCTCCGATACAATATAGGAAAAATGCCCACGCCTCAACGTCTGTTTCGAAAGAATCCCATTTATACTGCGTAGCTTTCAAGAGTCTTTCTTCTGACATTTGCAAATATGGCAGATGAGAAAATAGCTTAGTTTCTACTAACTCTTGAAGACCATTCACACAATATGTACCGGTCAACAATTTTTCAAATTCAACTGTAATTCTTTCAATCGCTATATGTTCGAGCAAATGCCCATACGTTTCAATTGCTTGTTTCGTCTTTATTTCCAAAGAGAAACCTAACGTACTTACGAACCGAATACCACGCATCATTCGCAGTGCATCTTCTTGAAAACGGTCTGCAGCATCTCCAACCGTTGTAATTTCCTTCAGACGAATCGCTTCTTTCCCAGCAAATAAATCAACCATTTCGCCTTCCTCTGTCATTGCAATTGCATTCATCGTGAAATCACGTCGTTTTAAATCCTCTTCTAATGAACGGACAAATTGAACACTACTAGGTCTTCGAAAATCTTCATATTCGCTTTCTGTTCGAAAAGTAGTTACCTCATACGGTTCACCATTTTCTACAACAATTACAGTTCCATGCTCAAGACCAACCGGAACATGTCTTGGGAAAATAGCCATTACTTCTTCTGGTAAAGCAGATGTTGCGATATCGATATCTCCAATCGGTCTATCGATAATAAGATCGCGTACACTTCCACCAACGAAGTAAGCCTCATGTCCGTGCTCTTTTAACATCTCAATAATTGAACTAGCTTTTTTAAATCTTTCCATTCTTGTCATCCCTTAGTATGTCATAATAAATCGCCTCATACTGTGAAACGATTTTTTCCGAACGAAACTGCTCATTTACAGATTTCATCGCTCGCTCTCCCATATTACGGTGAAGTTCTTCATTTTCTAGTAGCTGAATTGCTTGCTTAGCTATTCCGTCTGTATCTCCAACTTCACATATATATCCTGTTTCACCATGTTGAATGACCTCTGGAATGCCCCCAACCCTCGTTCCGATACTAGGCACACCACACGCCATCGCTTCTAATATAACAAGACCAAAACTTTCCTTTTCTGATAAAAGTAGCATTAAATCACTCATCGCAAGAAGCTCTGCAACATTATCTTGCTTTCCTAGGAATAAGACACGTTCCTCAATATGTAAACTTTTCACCAATTGTAAAATAGTACAGAACTCTGGTCCATCACCAACAAGAAGCAATTTCGCATCTACTTCCTTTACAATTTTAGCAAATGCCTGCACAACATCCTGTACACGCTTAACCTTTCGGAAATTTGAAATATGAATCAACACTTTTTCATTTTCTCGTATACCATATTCTTTTTTTAATTGAGACATATCACGTTTGAAATAAACACGTTCATCTACAAAATTATATACCGTCTCAATTTCTTTATCTGGTTTTACAAGTTCATTTGTTTCTTCAATTAACGAATGTGACACAGCTGTAACAACATCAGATTGTTCAATACCAAAGCGAATTAAATTATTTAACGAAGGGTCGGAACCTAACACAGTAATATCCGTTCCATGTAAGGTCGTAACAATTTTAATACGCTCCCCAATCATTTGTTTTGCTAAATATGCACAAATAGCATGCGGGATTGCATAATGCACATGTAAAATATCAAGGTTTTCTCTTTGAGCAACCTCTGCCATTTTACTCGCTAATGCTAAATCGTAAGGTGGATATTGAAAAACAGAATATTGATTTACTGTTACTTCGTGAAAATAAATGTTCGGGTACACTTTATTCAACCGAAATGGTACACCCGATGTAATAAAATGAATTTCATGCCCGCGTTCCGCCAATTGCTTTCCTAACTCTGTCCCAACAACCCCAGAACCACCTACAGAAGGATAACATGTAATACCTATTTTCAATTTCATTTACATCCCCCTATTAAATCAGCATGTAATAAAACCGGTTTCTTACTCATAAATCCTTCGGCATACAGCACTCCAACTTCTTTCCCAAACATCTTCTCCCGAGCGATTACAGTTTCAACGTATCCTTCGGTTAATGGCGTCTTAACACCATCACTCCCTGTTGAAAACTGACTTTCATACGCTTCTAACGCTTCCACCTTTTTAGAAAGGTATTCACTAATATCTATACAAAAATTCGGTTTATGAAAACCATTAATCATATAATTATAAAAAGACTCTACACGGTGCGGCGGAAGTTCAGGCATATATTTACGAATTCCCGCTGAAAAGATAGCTTCTTCCACAAGTTTCGCGCAATTAGCATGGTCTGGATGACGATCTTCGTAATATGGTGCGAAAATTAGTGTTGGTTTATATGTACGAATAATCTTTACAATTTCACGTATATATTCTTCTTTCATATACAAACCACGGTCTGGCATTGCTAAATTAATTCTCGTTTTTACTCCCATAATACGAGCTGCAGCCTTTGCTTCTTCTTTTCTTAGTTCTACCGTTCCATTTGAAGAAAAATCAGCTTCTGTTAAATCGCAAATGCCTACTTCATATCCTTGCTTCGTATACTTTGCAATGGTACCTGCCATGCCGATTTCAACATCATCGGCATGAGCACCAAACGCTAATATATGTAATCCACTCATAATTGTTCCCCTCATTTTCTTAACTTTCGGTAATCTAAATCTCCCCGCTCTAATGCATGCATTAGCATTTCAGCACTTGCCATATTTGTTGCTAATGGGATGGCGTATACATCACATAAACGAAGTAACGCATTAACATCTGGTTCATGCGGCTGGGCTGTTAGTGGATCCCGGAAAAAAATCACCATATCCATCTCATTTTTTGCAATCATTGCACCAATTTCTTGATCGCCACCAAGAGGACCGGATTGATATCTTGTTACAACTAAACCAGTTGCCTCCATAATACGAAGTCCTGTCGTTCCTGTTGCAAAAAGTTCATGTTTTTCAAAAATTGGTTTATATGCGTATGCGAACGAAACCATATCATCTTTCTTTTTGTCATGTGCGATTAAGGCAATTTTCATCCGTTGTCTCCCCTTTAGTCGATAATATTTTCTAAACCGTACACAAGATGATCAAGGTTCATTACTGTTTCAATTGATAGTTTTACACCTGACATAAATGATGCACGGTTGAATGAATCATGACGAACTGTTAACATTTGTCCATCTCCGCCGAACATTACTTCTTGGTGTGCAATAAGCCCTGGTAGACGTACGCTATGAATGTGAATACCGTCTACATTTGCACCACGTGCCCCTTCTAATTGTTCCGTTTCATTAGGGTGCCCTTGCTCTTTTGGTACACGATTTTGACGGATTAATTCTACTGTTTTTACAGCTGTACCAGATGGTGCGTCTAATTTTTGATTATGGTGTAATTCAATTACTTCAACATCTTGGAAGTACTTCGCTGCCATTTGAGAGAACTTCATCATAAGAACTGCACCAATCGCAAAATTTGGAGCGATAATTGTTCCTACTTCTTTTTCTTTTGCATTTTCTGTTAATTGCTTTAGTTCTTCTTCAGTAAATCCAGTTGTACCAATAACTGATCTAAGTCCACGTTCAACTGCAAGTGTCACATGTTTCTTTCCAATTTCTGGTGTTGTTAAATCTAACAATACATCTGCTTCTACTTCATCTAAACAAGTATGTAAATCCGCGTAAATAGGTGCATCTAGCGCTGGCATTCCCGGTAAATCAGAAATTTTTTCTCCGCCATGCTTATAATCAATTGCTGCTACTAAATTGAAATGCGCTGTTCTTTCCATAAGAAGGACTGCTTCATATCCCATGCGTCCTCGTGGTCCAGCGATAATTACTTTAATTTCTTTCATGCGTCTTTCTCTCCCTCATCAATACGTGTCCAACGATCTTTATCACGTGTATTAAATTTATTCATTACAATGTTATGCGCTGTTTCTAAATCAATATTTAAACTATTTGCCATACAAATCATAACAAATAAAACATCTCCAAGCTCTTCCTCAACACTTCGTTCTTTCTCAGTCGTTTTCTTTGGTTTCTCACCATAATAATGATTAACCTCTCTTGCAAGCTCTCCCATTTCTTCAGTTAAACGAGCCATCATTGCAAGCGGACTAAAATAACCTTCTTTAAATTGACCGATATATGCATCTACTTCTTTCTGCATATCTTTCATCGTTTTTGCTTCCATACTAGTCACCTCTTATTCCTTCCTCTTTCATGTTAGCCAATTCATCGCGATTTGACAAATATTATTCCCTCATATCACTATTTACGACTCTTTTTAGGATAGACTATAATAAAGTGAAACTTCTTTTGCGTGATTTTTACAAAAGATCAGCCTGAACCAATCGGGTCCCTGCGGCTGGTTCGACCTTTTCTTCTTCGCTTTTCCCTCTACCAGCCGTTGGGACGGGATAAAGTGAAACTTTCTTTTGCATTTTTTCCGCACAATATCAGGCTGAACTAATTAAGCTCTTATACCATTCTCTATTTTTACTATCAACTAGAAATAACTTATTATTATGTTCTATCGTTTAAGAGGAACAATGCAATCATTACATAATTAGGGGGATTTCTAAATGACATCAAATTTGAAGATTCGAAATATCATTTTTATTTTAATCGGTTCCGCTATTTTTTCTTTCGGTATTGTGAATATCAATATTGAAAATCATCTTGCAGAGGGTGGATTTACCGGCATTACGCTATTATTATATTTTAAATTTTCACTTGATCCTTCCTATACAAACTTAATTTTAAACGTCCCTCTATTTTTCATTGGCTGGAAATTACTCGGCCGAACAACATTTTTATACACATTAATCGGTACATTTAGCGTCTCTTTATTCCTTTGGGTGTTTCAGCGCTACGAGGTTCTCAACTTACATTTAAACTTGCAAAATGATATGACACTGGCTGCTTTATTCGCTGGGGCATTTATCGGCATAGGACTTGGAATTATATTCAAATACGGCGGGACTACTGGCGGTGTTGATATTATCGCAAGGCTAGCTCACAAATATGTTGGCTGGAGTATGGGAAAAACGATGTTTATGTTTGATGCGGTCGTTATCATTATCTCTATTCTTACATATTTATCATATCGCGAGGGCATGTATACGTTAGTTGCTGTTTTTATCGGGGCCAAGGTTATTGATTTCATGCAAGAAGGTGCTTATGCAGCAAAAGGAGCAACTATTATTTCTGATAAAAACGATGAAATTGCTTCAAAAATTTTATCAGAAATGGAGCGCGGAGCAACCTTTTTAAAAGCAGTTGGATCCTATACAAAAATAGAACGTAATGTACTATATTGTGTTGTTGCTAAAAATGAAATCGTAAAATTAAAAAATATCATTATTTCAGTAGATCCACATGCCTTTGTCGCTGTAAGTGATGTACACGATGTTGTTGGTGAAGGATTTACATTAGATGAAAATAAAAAACCGTTACATAATTAAATTCAGCTAGAAAAGCTCTGTAGCTTTTCTAGTTTTTTATTATAAATCTTTTAAGTTTCTCCAAATCCTCATAAATAAGCTCCAACAAACTCCGATTATAGAAAATAGAAGCTGGATGAAAGGTCGGAAAAATATGATATTCTTTTTCTGACCAAATAAATTCTGTACTGCTGCTATCTTTCAATCGCTGCACAGGTTGCTTTAACAATTCTCCATGAACATCCGTAATTTTATTATTTTTACCAACTAAACGCTGTAATGCAATATTACCAAGTGTGACAATAACCGGCTGCTGTATAAATTCCAGTTCATAATCTAGCAAAGGTGCATGGGCAAGTATCTCACCTTGATTCGGTGTTCTATTGTACTTCTTCTGTATTATTTCGCCATTTCGTTCCCTTTTCTCTCTCCATTTATAAGGTCTACTCCGGACCGCACTCGTAATATATACTTCTTCCCTTGTAACGTGAATACGTTCTAAAAATTCCATTAAATGTTTTCCCGCTCTCCCACTAAATGGAATCCCATTATGAATTTCTGTTTCACCAGGTGCTTCTCCAACAAGCATTAATTTCGGGTTTTTAGGGCCCTGTCCACTTAAAAAACCTTCTAATTGGTATATAGCACTACGCTCCTTCACTTGTTTAACTAAATGATATGGATATTCTATGTCCGTCACCTTCTTTCATCATTCCATACTTATCTTTATTTTAACTAGTTCTATACCCCATATTCTCTCTATTATTTCCATTTGTAACATATTATAAGATTCAATCCACAAAACAAAAAAAAGACTATCAAAATTGATAGTCTTTAATCGTCGCTACGCTGCATACCAGTATAAATTAATACGAGACGTAATAATTCAAATACTGCTACAGCAGCTGCTGCTACATATGTTAATGCTGCCGCATTTAATACTTTACGAGCTTGACCGTACTCATCTGTTGATACGATACCAAGTGCTTCAATTTGTTGCATTGCGCGTTTTGATGCATCAAACTCAACTGGTAATGTAACAAGTTGGAAAATAACACCTGCTGCCATTAAAATAATTCCTAGTAACAACAAACCAGACATTTGTGCAAATACACCAATTAGGACAAAAACCCATGACATGTTTGAACCAAAATTAGCAACTGGCACTAACGAATGGCGTACACGCATAAAGTTATAATCTTTCGCATCTTGAATTGCGTGTCCTACTTCATGTGCTGCTACAGCTGTACCAGCAACTGAATGACCATAATAGTTATCTGTCGATAATCTAACCGTCTTTACACGCGGGTCATAATGATCTGACAAATGACCTGGCGTTTCTTCTACGGCTACATTGTACAATCCATTTTCATCTAAAATTTTCCGAGCCACTTCCGCTCCTGTCATACCTGATGTTGAATAAACTTGTGAATACTTGCTATAGGCACTACGTACTTTTGACTGTGCATACAACGGTATGATCAAAATGATCGCGAAGTAAATTAAATAAAACATCATAAACCTCCATTGAAGTTTTAATTATAGTACTTCTCATTCTATTTTTTTCTTCCACCGTTGTCAATAAATAAACCTTACAATCCGTATCTTTATTTATGCGTATTATCTATCTTTAGAATGCAAGTTGCTTCTCCGCTTCTCTCTCTCCCCTTTATACTTTCTCCATCCAACATACGTTAAAGTGAACAAAATAAGTCCTCCAGTAATTGTCATAAACCAAATGAGAGAGGGAGCAATCTCATCTTTTTTTACTGTATGAAATATTTTTTGCAAATCACCTTTAATAATCCCTAGTTGCATTTGTCCACCTTTCGTTTTTAACATAACGTTACGAAATTCATCCAAATAAGATAAATGTGCATTTACACGCTGCGCTTCGTTTTCTGGCAGAGCAATCATTAAACTAGGATAAATAATATTAAATTCATTTAAAAATGTATTTAGCGTCTGTTGGAACTGTCCATCATCTTCTTTTTCCATCGCCTTTTCTACTTGAGAAAAAGCATTCATTATCTTTCTTTCTCTTTCCATCCAAAGTGGCTGATATTTAGATACTTGTGCATCAACAGCAAGTTGTAACGCTAACATATTATCCACTTTAACTTGCCTATCTGAATCTTCCGCGAGAGATTGTTTCGCCTTATCGTATGCTAAAGAAACGACTCTAATTTGTCCCGGAGTTACTTTTGAATTATTTTCATTCTCCTTTGATAGAAATTGCTCTGAGAAATGGTACAGTACTTGTATTGCCTTTTTATCTTCTTTTTTCTTCACTAACTGCAAAGAGTCATCTAGCAATCCAGTTAGTTCACTCCACTCTTCAGCATATATACGTACTGGAAACATTATAATTAGAAATGCTATCAGTCCAATTAATGTTCTCTTCATCCCGGTCCCCCCTATAACTACTAGTACAAAATATGTGGAATTGGACAAGAATAGAACAGAACAAAACCAAAAAATATATTATCTCTATGAAAACAAAAAAATTCTCTTTAAACAGAGAATTTTTTCTTTGAAACCCTTTTCTTTTTCACTAAATATTTATACACACCATAACAAAGCATGCTACCACCTAAAATCAATAATAAAATAATACATGCAGCATGCATAAAGAATTCTTCCGGTAACATTAAAATAACCGGATCTGTTTCAATATCAAACATCCAATAATCATTGCTAAATAAAAGCTTATGAAATAATACGAAACTCTTTTCAAAATTAATAGCAATTGGTAACGTAAGAGCTATTGGAAAAATAATTGTAAGAATCGCTCCGTGAAGTAAAAACTTTTCTTTTTTCTTTTTTAATAAATACGCTCCTCCTAATACAGCAATTACAATCGTTCCATACATTATATATTGAATCTTTACTAAAATATTTTTAACATCTACAAAATGAATGCGTCCATTTGTGGACATATCTAATGTCGGCAATTGTAATGCACCTTCATAAAACGGCGATAAATATGTAATAAGCACATCATAGTTTCTCTTAATTTCATCTTTCGTCATATCCGCTAAATCTGGAATATTTAAAAAATCAATTTCAAAATAATACAACCATTTTCCATATACAACTACCGTTGTCGCGAGAGCGAAAACAGAAAATGCTATGCTATAGGAAACTACTAAAGTGATCAATCGATCCAATATGTTTATACCGCTCTTATTTTTCTTCATTTTCTCCCCCTAAATGTCCTCACCATCATAAAGAAAACTGTTTTCGGTTCTCACGTAAGCAATAATAATATGTAATACACAGTACAGCAATACTTAACCAAAACGTAAAATAACCAATTTTCTCTACAAATAAATGCATAATCCCATATCTCGGCATTTGCCAAAATAAATAATCAATTGCATCATTATGTAATGTCCATATGCCAGCTACAGTGAAGTGCCATTTTTTTATCCGATAAAACGGAGCATATAACATTCCCTGCACTGCCATCGCAAAATGAGATAACATTAACATATATCCCATAAGGCCAATAGGGCCTTTTACATAAATCATAATTGCATTTACAACAACAGCCCAAACACCATATTTTATTAAAGTAACTATCGCTAGCGCTTCTATTAACCCCCAGTTCTTCTTCATCAAGAAAGCAATTAAAACAAAGACAAAAAAGAGAGTCGCCATAGGGCTATCTGGTACAAACGGCCAAAATATAGGTGAGGTTTCTTTTAATTGATTTCCATACCATATGAATCCGTAAATTGTACCTAATATGTTAACAACCAATAAAAATAATAGTACCGAACGTTGCCTTAACATTGCATACAAGTAAGCCAATCTGTATGTCCAACACCTTTCAAACAAAGTAATTCTTTCATCGAACTCTACTCTATTATATAGCAAACTTTCCGTCATCGTAGAGTAGAAAACTGAAACAGATTAAATTTTCTTTAGGGATGGCTTTGCTATCCCTTTTCTGTTTCAGCTTCCCCTCATCAAACCGTACGTGAGGTTTTCCCTCATACGGCTTTCCGATGCTCTTCCTTCTTTAGCTTTCAGTTTGTTCTAGCTTCCTACTTTCACGAGTGTGTATGTTATTTTCTTCATCAAGTCCTTGATACGACCATGTTTCTTTCGAACATTTCTTTTCTTATTCCAGAAAAGGTTAAGCCGTTCTAAGACGTACCAATCTATTTTACCGAGCCACTTCTGTCCAATTGAAGATAGGCTATAATAATTTTTGAATCCTTGTAGAATTCTATTTAAACCTTTCACCATCAAACAGTGCCCAGCTTAGCTGGGCACGCAAAATAAAAAGCTGACCACAGATTTTGTAGTCAGCTTTTCTATTATTTTTTATTATACTTTGCAACGAATTCCGAAAGCTTTTTCAGTTCCTCATCTGTACCTTTAAATACACCTTTAGGCATTGAACCTTTTCCATCTTTCGCAATTTTAGCGATTTCTTCTGGTTTTAAAGTTAAGTTTTGCAAAGCCGGTGCTGCCGCTCCGCCCTGTAAATTGTCACCATGACATGTTAAACAAGTATTTTTTTGCATCAACTTGTAGCCGTCATCATTTTTATCAACTGGTGCTGTTTTTACAATTGCTCCTTGTTTTTTTGCAGCTTCCCAATCGTGGTGTGCTACAGATTCCCAAGTTAAAAAAATAATCGATGCAATTGCTAAAAGCATAAACCCCGTTGCTACAGGACGCTTCAATGGTGCTCTTTCTGGGCCTCGATCTAGAAACGGAGCTAATAGTAACGCTCCAAACGCAATCCCCGGCATAATAAACGCACCAATTACAGTAAATGAGCCTGAAGCATACGAATACTTTAATAACTGATACAAGAATAAGAAATACCAATCTGGAAGTGGTATATATCCTGCATCTGTAGGATCCGCCATTCTCTCAAGCGGTGACGGATGCGCCACTGTTAAACATAAATAACCGACTAAAAAAACTGCACCAACCATCCATTCTTTTAACAAGAAATTCGGCCAAAACGCTTCTGTTTTCCCTGGATATTCAGAATAATCTTTTGGAATATTTGGTTTCCGGGCTACTGGTACCCGAGAATCTCCTACAAACTTCATCCCTTTGCCGCGATGCATAATCTCCCTCCTTTTGTTCTTTCCCCTTTAATTTAGCAATCTCTTATAGCGGACCGGAAATACCTTGTTTGCGAATCATGATGAAGTGGAAGGCCATTAAACCTAGAAGTGCTGCTGGTAAGAAGAAGACGTGAATAGCAAAGAAGCGAGTTAATGTTTGAGCGCCAACGATTTCGGAATGACCAGCGAGTAATGTTTTAATATAAGGACCAATGAGCGGCGTTTGCTCTGCAATTTGAATCCCTACTTTCGTAGCAAATAACGCTTTCATATCCCACGGTAATAAATATCCGGTAAAACCAAGACCTAACATAACAAAGAAAATAAGAACACCAACAATCCAGTTTAACTCACGAGGCTTTTTATACGCACCTTGGAAGAAAACTCTGAGTGTATGTAAAAACATCATTACAATTACGAGACTAGCACCCCAGTGATGCATACCACGAACAATTTGCCCGTAAGCTACTTCATTTTGTAAATAATAAACCGACTCCCAAGCATTTTTAATATCCGGCACATAATACATCGTCAAAAACATTCCGGACAAAATTTGAATTACTGTAACGAAAAAGGTAAGTCCTCCAAAGCAATAGACGAATGCAGAAAAGTGATGTGCCGGGTTAACATGCTCAGGTACTTCATGATCAGCGATATCACGCCATATCGGTGTAATATCTAAACGTTCGTCCACCCAATCATAAATTTTATTTAACATCTACTTTGCACCCCCTCTTGGCTTCGCTTTTCCTAAATACAGCGTTCCATCTTTCACTTTAGACTCGTACACATCAAGCGGAGCAAGAGGCGGTGTGCCTTTAATGTTCATCCCATCTTTTGTGTAACGTCCCCCGTGACATGGGCAAAAGAATTGATTAGGATGTGCTTTGTCCGAATTCCAGTTCACTGTGCAACCTAAATGTTTACATACTGGAGAAAATGCAACAATGTCTCCGCTTTCATCTTTATGCACCCAAGCAGATTTTGGCTCTTCAGACTTGTACCATCCGTCAACCTGCTTCACCTTAAAATCGAAGCGCTTCGGCTCTGTTGTAATATCCTTTACTTGTCCAACAGCAACCATATCTGTTCCCACTTCTTTTCTTAACACCGGATCAAGCGCAAACCTCGTCATCGGCATTAAAATACCCGCCGCCATAAAGCCTCCTACCCCTGTAAGTGTGTAATTTAAAAACTGTCTTCTTGACACACGATGTTCTTTCTCGCTCACGAAAATTTCCCCCCTCTATCAGAAATTGTCCCCTCGTGAAAAAATTATATAAAAAATAAAAACTAGGACACTATCATGATATAATACCCTCTTGCATAGGTCAATATCATACTACTCATAATAATAAGAACTTTCTGTTTATTATTATTTTATCCATCTTTCTTCCAACATTTCCATAATATTTTTTATGTGTGCACGAATAACTTCCCTTTTCGCTTGGTCACTAAATTGCTCTAATGATAACGATGGAAACCAAAATAAATCACCCTGCACATCTCTCATATCTTCTTTCCATGAAAAGTCACTTGTCACATAGGCAATATGCTTAAAACCTTGCCTTTTTAAATGATCTGTCCATTCTTGCAAACGGTCTTTTTCATTCTTTTGGCTCTCTACCAAATACGTAAATGCGGGCAGTAAAAGCACTCTTCCTTTATACTCCCTTTCCAACTCCATACTCAAAGCCTCAATAAATTCACCTTGCTCTACAACCATTTTCATCTCTTTTGCTGCCGAAATAGACAAAAGGGGTATAATCCCTGTATCTACATACTCCCTCGCTTGCTCAAACTGTTCTACATCTTTTACAATCCATTTCACCTTTTCTCCCCTCCTCCATTCGAAATAACAGAACTTTCACTTTATATATATTAAACCATACTAAAAGAGGTAAAAAAAGAAAAACTACCTATTATTAAGTAGTTTTTCTTAAAAAGTCTGAATTTCGTAAAGATTACATAATCAAAATGAATTCTATAAAATTTTCAACTCTGCTGTTAACCTATGAAATGCTTCCTTATCTTGCTTATCCAAAGCTTCATCAATTTGTTTCAAAAGACGTTCTCTTCTAAATGAGAATACACTTTCTTCTAAAAATCGTTCTGCAAGCAATCGATCTTTTTCATTCACTTCAATATGCTTTGGCAAATATGGGTTTTCTTCTAATACAGCTACATAGTTTGCATTTTGGAACGATGATTTAAAATTAAGCTGAATATAAATATCCTCATCTCGATTCAAACGAATATCATGAAACGATTTTTCTGCATCTGTTGTCATTACATTTTGTTTAAAAAAATGAAACGGTGTGTCTTTCACACAATTTGCTGACATTACTAAGCCACGCGGACAATATTTTGCATGTTCTACGAAGTGGACTTTATGCATTAATTGATCGTGACTCATTAAATAATTCAAAATCCATACACATTCACGCTGTTTCAGTTGGTAATTATTCAAAAACCATTTTACAAAATCCTTCTTCTCGTTTACAGAAACAGGGGTATTCATAGCGATTAAGTCCCTCCTCTGTCTTTCTCTTTTCTTTTTAGATTCAAGAAGCGGTATTCAGTTTCCTTCCAACTTATGAAAAATCCTCTAAATTATATAACAATTCTTCAATATGAATTTGTGTCGGGTCTAGTTGTATTAACTGCGTAAATACTTCTTTCGCCTCTTTTCGCATTCCTTCTTCTAATAAGAAATAACCGTACTCTTCCAAGAAATCTGGATGATTCTTAAAAGAAGTATATGCACTTTCATAGTGTTTTAATGCATCCGAATACATTTCTAATTGTTTTTTTGCAAATGCAAGATCCCAAAGTAGTTGTGTATCTGGTTCTCCACTGTCAATTGCACGCTCTACAACTGCAATTAGCTCTTCGTATTTCTCTTGTTCTTTTAAAATATACGCATATTTTAATATCGCGCCTAAATGTCCCGGATCTAGCTCCAGCGCTTTTTGAAGCACTTCTTCTGCCTCCGCTATTTTACCTAATTTCGCCGCAATATTCGCTAATTCTACATAGAAAGGAACAGACAGCTCATCTACTTTAATTCCTTCTTGAAGTGTTTCATAGCTTTCTTGAAGCATGCCTTCTTTTTCATAGCTTTTCGCTAAATACATGTATAACGATGCGTATTCAGGATCTAATTCTTTTAATTCTTGCCAAGCACCAATTGCTCTTTGATATTCTTCTCCTTGGTATAATGTGAAGGCATATCCAAATAATGAGTGAATATCTTTTTGCTCTTCTAACCCCGCTTCATAGTAAGAGATTGCCTCTTCCCAGTTTCCAATAGCACTTAAAGTTTCTGCTAGCCGAAGCGCAATGACAACACCACCCATAACTTTATGTTCTGCTAGTAACGATTCATAATAAGTGATCGCCTTTTGCTCTTCACCTTTACTACTATATAATTCTGCTAACCCAAACGTAATAACAGGTTCGTCTGGCATCATTTCTTTCGCCTTTAATAGTTTTTGTTCTGCTACATCATCAAAACCTTGCATTTGGAATAAATCCGCTACAAGTAATAACGATTGAACATATAAATCATCGTTTTCTGGAATATCATGAAGCACTTCAATCGCTTCATCTTCTTTATCTAAATCAATATATAATTCTGCTAAAAATACCGTAAATTCACTTTCTTCCGGATATAGCAAGCGTAAGTCTTCAGTAATTGCTAACGCCTCATCCATAAACCCAAGTGTATGATAGTAACGAGCGATATCATACTTCTCTTCATCATTAGCAACTCGTAGTTGTTCTTTTAATAATTGTAATCCTTTTTCTGCTTCACCGTTTTCAATATAAGAAACAGCCTGTTCAAACTTTTGCATAAACGTCTCCTTTAATTCAAAAAATATTCTCTTCTGTTCATTTATCATAAGCAACTAGGTGTAAGAACGCAACCTTTTGAGTGAGCTACCTCTTCCTATACTTTCTCTCATAGCGCAGCTAATTGTTCGAAAAATTCCGGATACGATACAGCGACCGCATCACTATTCTCTATTTTCACTTCTCCATCTATAATACACGATGCGATTGCAAGCATCATCCCAATACGATGATCGCCGTGACTATTAACAGTATTTCCTTTTAAACTTTGTTTACCATATATAATCATACCATCTGGTGTAGCTTCAATCTTCGCACCTAATTTACCTAATTCATCTACAACCGTATCGATACGATTTGTTTCTTTTACTTTTAACTCCTCAGCGTTTTTAATAACAGTAATTCCTTCTGCCTGCGTTGCCAATAAAGCAATTACAGGAATTTCATCAATTAATCTTGGAATAAGAGTTCCACCAATCTCTATTCCTTTTAGTTTAGATGTTTCAATCGTAATATCCCCGCACGGTTCAAACTCTTCATTTCTAATATGATCGATAGAAATAAGTGCACCCATCTTTGTTAATACATCTAAAACCCCTGTTCTCGTCGGATTTAAACCAACGTTTTCCAATACAAGCTTACTATTTTGGACAATTGCACCAGCTACTAAGAAAAATGCCGCCGAAGAAATATCTCCTGGAACTTCTATGTCTGCACCTTTAAGTTGTTGTCCACCTTGTAATGAAACAGTCCGTCCATTAACATCTACGGTACAACCGAATGCACGCAACATTCTTTCCGTATGATCACGAGATTGCATAGGCTCTGTTACCGTAGTAATCCCTTCCCCTTGCAAACCCGCAAGTAAAACTGCTGACTTCACTTGTGCGCTTGCTACTGGTGAATGGTAATGCATACCTTTTACCTTACCACCGCGAATAGATAAAGGTGTATATTGTCCGTTTTCTCTACCATCAATTTGAGCATTCATCTTACTAAGCGGGTCTGTAACACGTTTCATAGGACGTTTTCCAATTGATGCATCACCAATTATCGTACTATGGAACGGCGTATTTGCTAAAATCCCAAGCATAAGACGAATAGTCGTCCCTGAATTCCCCACATCTAATACTTCTTTCGGTTCTTGTAAATTATGTAATCCTTTACCGTAAATCGTGACATCGTTACCAAACTGTTCAATCTGGACACCTAGTTTTTGAAAACATGTAATTGTACTTAAACAATCTTCTCCTAATAAAAAATTTGATACTTTCGTCGTCCCTTCCGCTATCGCTCCAAACATAACAGAGCGATGCGAAATAGATTTATCTCCTGGAACAACAATGTTCCCATTCAAACTATTTTTTCGTCCTACTAGTTTCAAACTGTATCCTCCTCACATTTTAAATAAGTTATATGTACAATAGTTCTTCTTATACGTCTACTTCTATTGTAACGTTTTCTTTCTTGAACGTGCAAACAACTCCCCTTATTGCAGTTCAAATGAAAAAGGCTCCTGTAACAGGAGCCTCCACCATTTCTTAAGAATACGTTTCTTCTTTCTTCACTTGTTCTTTTACAAGTTCCGTAAGTAATTCAATAATCTCATCATTTTCTTCTTTTAATCCAACAGTAATACGAATACCATCATGCATACCAAATGCTGCACCAGAACGAACGATATATCCTTTTTTCATTAATCGTTCGAAAGCTTCATTACCAGGTATACCAAGTTTCAAGAAAATGAAATTCGTTTGAGATGGATAGTAGAATACGTTATATTCCTTACAAAATGCATAATATTGATTTAATCCTCCGGCATTTTTCTTCACACACTCTTGTAAAAACTGTTGATCCTCTATTGCCGCTAATGCTACCGCTTGGGCGATAGTTGATGTGTTAAATGGTAGTCTTGCTACCTCTAGCTGCCCAATAAGCTTTGCATCACCAATCGCATATCCAATACGAAAAGCAGCTAATCCATATGCTTTTGAGAATGTGCGTAACACCATAAGATTTTCGTACTTTTCAAGAAGAGGTAATGTTTGCGGATAATCTTCTGCCCCAGCATATTCATAATATGCTTCGTCCATAATAACGAGCGCTGACTTTGGAACTGATTCTAAAAATGAAAGTAATTTTTGTTTTTCTACATATGTACCTGTCGGATTATTCGGATTACAAATCCATACAATCTTCGTTTTCTCATCTACTTGTTGTAACATTGCATCTAAATCGTGAATGCCATCTTTAAGTGGTACTTCACGAACTTCTGCTCCTTCAATAACAGCATGGTGATGGTATTGCGAGAACGTAGGGTTCGCCATTACAACATTTGTTCCATTATGTAGCAAAGCACGACTAATCATTTGAATGACTTCATCTAGCCCACTACCAAATAAAAGTTGTTCCGCTTTTACACCTAAATGCTCTGCTACTTTCTCACGAAGCTCAAATGCCGCCCCGTCCGGATAGAGTGCATATTGATTAGCTAACGAAGTTAATGCTTCTGTCACACGCGCAGAGCAGCCAAACGGATTTTCATTCGATGCTAGTTTTACAATTTTTGACAATCCGTATTCTCTTTTTACTTCCTCAATATTTTTCCCAGGTACATATGCTCTCAAAGTTAACAATTGCTCTTTTACTCTCACTTTTCTTCCCCCAGTCATTGATATGATTTATAATGTCTTACTGTCATCTTTAATCATAACCGTCACCATTACGAGAATACCTTTAAATATGCATTTCATACCTGTTCTATGACTTTTTACACCATATCCTTTTGAAATGCTTTTAACGCAATATGAACAGTCTCATCTGAAATAGATACGACATTCACTCCCCCATATTCCTGCATAAGCACCATATGAATTGTTCCAGCATTTGCTTTTTTATCTTGTTTCATCAACTGAACGAGACGTTCTACATTCAAGTCACTTGGCATTTTTGGATAACCGTATTTCAAGAACCACTGCTTCATTTCTTCATAAGAAAGATCAACTTTGTACACTTGCTCACTTAAAAACATAGCAAATAGCATGCCAACCGCTACTCCATCACCGTGAGTAATATTCCCATATCCTAACTCTTTTTCAAGAGCATGTCCTAACGTATGCCCAAAATTCAAATGCGCACGTACACCTTTTTCTGTTTCGTCTTGCGACACAATATTCGCTTTCACAGGAATCGCCTTCGTTAATATATGAATTAACTTTTCATCACGAAGATCCGTTAACGTTTGCACTTCTTCTTTTAACCAATGATATAGCTCTACATCACCAATAAGAGCATGCTTTATCACTTCTGCATAACCTGATCGCCACTCTTTTTCAGGAAGTGAATGTAAAAATGGTGTATGATATACAACAGCTTCTGGCTGATGAAACGCTCCAATCATATTTTTTCCTAGTGGATGGTTAATTGCTACTTTCCCGCCTACTGCACTATCGTGAGCTAATAAAGTCGTTGGAACTTGGACAAAGCGAATACCACGCATAAACGACGCGGCAACAAATCCAGCCAAATCTCCAATCATTCCGCCTCCAAGTGCGATGATTAAAGAATTTCTATCTAATTTATTTTCAAGAGCCGAAGTGTGAGCCTCATAGAAATTTTCAAAAGACTTCTCTTTTTCGCCACTCGGTACAACAAACGAAAATACTTTTTGCTCTACTTGCAATGCATCAACAACTGTCTGTAAATGCAGTGATGCAACAGCTTCATCAGAAATGATCATTATGTTAGATACTGCAGGATTCATTTTTTGAATAAGCGTTGTTAAGTGTGACAACGCCTCCCTTCCAACATGTACATCATATTCTTTTGATTTCGTTTGAATATGTATGTTCTCCATTAAAATCCCCTCGCATATTCATTATGTTTCTCAATATTTTCACGTATAAGATCGATACGATCTAATCCAAATTGTTCAATTAAAGCTGTTGCGAGCTCCCAAGCCACAACAGCTTCAGCCACAACGCTAGCTGCTGGCACTGCACAACTATCTGAACGTTCAATACTCGCTGTAAAAGGTTCTTTCGTATCAATATCAACACTTTGAAGCGGTTTATATAATGTCGGTATCGGTTTCATAACACCGCGCACAACAACCGGCATACCAGTTGTCATGCCACCTTCTAATCCACCTGCATTGTTCGTTTTTCTTCTGTACCCTTGCACTTCATCCCAAAGGATTTCATCATGCACTTCACTTCCAGGTCTATGTGCTGCTTCAAAACCAATTCCAATTTCAACACCTTTAAAAGCGTTAATACTCATAATTGCCGCTGCTAATTTTGCATCTAATTTTCTATCATAATGTACATAGCTACCTACTCCAATTGGCATTCCTTCTACAACTACTTCAACAATACCACCGATAGAATCACCATTTGCCTTCGCATCATCAATTGCTTGCATCATCTTTTTACCGGCCTCTTCATCTAAACAACGTACAGGAGATGCTTCTGTAGTACTTTGTAATTCCACAATAGAGTTATATTTAATATTAGCTGCCTGTACACCACCAATCTCGATAACATGTCCCGCTACTTGTATACCTAATTCCGCTAATATTTTTTTTGCAACTGCACCAGCTGCAACACGAACTGTCGTTTCACGTGCTGAAGAACGCTCTAATACATTCCTCATATCTCTATGACCATATTTAATCGCACCATTTAAATCTGCGTGTCCAGGTCTAGGTTTCGTAACTTGCCTTTTCATTTCTTTCTCTTCCTGCTCAGTTAACGGCTCTGCACCCATAACCTTTGTCCAATGTGTAAAATCACGATTTTCAACAACAAGTGCAATCGGTGACCCCATCGTCTTCCCATGCCTAACACCACTTACAATTTGCACTTGGTCTTTCTCAATTTGCATGCGTCTACCGCGTCCATATCCTTTTTGTCTTCTAGCTAATTCTTCATTTATATCATTCGCTACTAAAGATACCCCTGCCGGAACACCTTCTAAAATTGTCGTAAGTTGCGGACCATGGGATTCACCAGCTGTAATATATCGCATACGTTATTCCTCTTTTCGCATATGTATTTATCCCGCTACATAAAGCAGCTATATTATCTTCCATCACTCTTTAAAATACAAAGAAATTATATAGTAAATCGAATGTTTGCTTTCCCTACTTGTAATTGTTCGATTATTTTCATAATAGTAAACCTTTTACTTTACATACCAATATATCATAACAGCCCTAACTTCGTAACTGATCGAAATAAAAAAAGTGCAAGAAGAATACCCCTATTCTTCTCACACTTTTTACTATTATCACAGTTATTAAAGCGTTTACAAATTATTTCAAAATAATTAGTAAATCCATTGATTCATTAATTTTGAGTAGTCTACTAATTCATCTTCCTTAAAGAAAATAGCAATCTCGCGTTCTGCACTTTCTAAAGAATCCGAACCGTGGATAATGTTTTTCGCAACAGTTACACCGAAATCTCCACGAATTGTTCCAGGAGCAGCTTCATGTGGTCGTGTTTTACCCATCATATTGCGTGCTGTATCTACTACACCTTCACCTTGCCATACCATTGCGAATACAGGACCAGATGTAATAAAGTCTACTAATTCACCAAAGAAAGGTCTTTCTTTATGCTCACCGTAGTGTTGTTCAGCAATTTCCGGAGTAACTTGCATTAATTTTGCACCAACTAATTGAAAGCCCTTTTTCTCAAAACGAGCTACAATTTCCCCAATGAAGGCACGTTGTACACCGTCTGGTTTTACCATTAGAAATGTTTTTTCCATAAAAAATCTCTCCACTTCTGAATTATGTATGTAATTGTATATCCCCACACACATATTAACACCCTTATCACAATTGCGCAATAGTTTTGAAATAGAGAGATTATTTTATTTTTTAGACAAAACACTAAAATTTTCGTTTTCCAATATACTTTGCGACATTTTGCAACGCATACTTCGCCTGTCCACGAGGGAGTGGTTTTATTATTTCTAATGCTTTATGTAAATAACGTTCACTAAACGAAAATGCTTTATCAATAGCTTCGCTCGCTTTAATATCATCAATAATTTCTTTCATTTCACTTGCTGTTGTATTTTCATGCACAGATGTAATTTTTTGACGAAGAACTGGATCTTCCATGGCATACAAAACAGGTAATGTAATGTTACCTTGTAATAAATCACCACCAGCAGGCTTTCCAAGCTTCTCTTCTGTCGATACGAAATCTAAAATATCATCAATAATTTGATAAGACATACCAACAAAATATCCGTACCAAAATAGACGATTTACAGTATCACGATTAGCACCAGCAGCAATCGCTCCCAACTGACAACTTGCGGCGATTAACAATGCTGTTTTTCGTTTTATCCTTCTTAAATACGTTCGTAAATTTTGATCATAGTTATACTTATCTTTAATTTGTTCGATTTCACCTTTACAAACTTCTAAAATTGTATGAGACAACGCTTGATGTGCATCTGGAATTTCTATATTTGTTATACATTCAAGAGACTTCGCAAACAAGTAGTCTCCTGTATACATTGCAATACGATCTCCCCATTTCGCATTCACTGTTGCGCTACCGCGTCGTAAAAACGCAGCATCAATGACATCATCGTGAACAAGCGAAGCCATATGAATTAGTTCTAATGCAACCGCAACATGCTTAATTGCATCTAACTTATAATCCCCAAATTTCCCTGCAAGCAAAACAAAAACAGGGCGAATCCGCTTCCCGCCTGCTTCAATAAGCTGTAATGCCGCTTCTTCTACTAACGGCTGCTCAGAAGCAACTGTCTTCTTCAATTCTTTTTCTATAACATTAATATCCGATCGTAAAAAAGAGTACATAAGTTGTAACTTCATATTGTTCACCTTAACCTAAAACGTCTTTTTTCTTTTTTCTATTTTGATTCTGGTTTAATACCTAAATGCATAGCTGCTACACCAAAAGTAAATGGTTTCACTTGCACATTCTTAAGCCCAGCTTCTTCAAACATACGTGCTAACTCTTTCATCCCTGGGAATGTACTAGCAGATTCCTGAAGCCATGAATATTCTTTATAACTTTTCGCAAACATCTTTCCAAATAACGGCATGATATATTTAAAGTATAAGACATACCCTTGACGAAAACCTATCATCGTTGGTTGAGATGTTTCCAGGCAAATTACTTTTCCACCAGGCTTTACTACACGCGTCATTTCTTTTAATACTTGCATGTAATCCGGAACGTTACGTAACCCAAAACCAATTGTTACATAATCAAACGTATTATCTTCATAAGGAAGTTCCATTGCATTTCCATGTATAAGTTCTACTTGCTTTAATTCTAAAGCTTCTACCTTTTGTTTACCGACAGCTAGCATATTTTCGCTAAAGTCTAAACCGTAAACCTTCCCATCTTCACCTACAGCTCCCGCTAGTGCAATTGTCCAATCTGCCGTCCCGCAGCATACGTCAAGTGCCTTACTCCCGGGTTTCACATCCATAATTCGCATCGTTTCTTTGCGCCATGCCTTATGCCTTTGAAAACTAATTACAGAATTCATCACATCGTATTTATCAGAAATTTTCTCAAATACGTCATGTACTCTTTCTTCTTTTGATTGTTGCATGCTCGTACCTTCTTCCAATGTAAAGTTGCTTATGTCCTTGATTTATCTCTTAACATAGAAATTATCTCATTAACTTCTGTATGATTCTCTAAAAAATTTTCTTCTTGCTTTCTCATTTCCATAAGCCATTCATTAATAACTGTTTCCAAATTTTTATCATCATCCAATGAGATTTTTTGGACTGCTTGAAAAACAGGTGAATTTTGTTTATCAGCATACAATTGACACTCTTTTTGAAGACGATTTTTTCCTAACACATAAGTTATATATGGTTTCCAATTAAATAACTGAAAATGATCACATGTTTTTTGCAAAAGCGCAGATTCAATTATTACTACACTTTCCATTATGTCTTGAATCGTCACATGTGCTTTTTGATACAGCATAATTTTATGTTCATTAATCTCCTTAATTCCTTCAGCAAGTGCACGAATTAAGATAATATCACAATTCATTGACAATAAGTAATAGTATAGACCACTATAATAATCCCCTGCAAGAACTGTCAATTGACGACGCTTATGGAATCCACTCGTCTCTTCGTTTGCTTTATTTGATACTTTTTCATGTGTATCAAGAGCAATTTGTACAAGCATAATCGTTACGACATAATGATCAATTTGTTCTTTATGTATATTTGCACTTTTTAATGCACCGTATAACAGCGCTATTTTTTCTTCATCAATAAATGGTTCTTCAATATAGTTTATAAAATAAGGATGGCGTAATTTCTCCATCAATTTCTCTTTAATACCCGCATACCCTCCGTAGATGTCACACACAAAAAATCACCCTTGTTTTCTAATTCATAAAATTTATTATAACACATACATTCTATTTTCTATAATCAAAACTTGGCTACTTCTGCCAAACTGCCACCGAATAAAGCCTCAACTTTTATTCATACAAGTTATCTTCGTCTCTAACTACTACAAACATTCATTTACACAAAAGGCAGAAGTAATTTTCAACCTTTATATTCTTTCTCTTTAACATTAAAACTATATCATTTTTTTGTATATAAAAAAAAGAAAAGCAGTTTCCCGCTCTTCTTTAATTCGTCTTAATAAACGATAAAATTTCACTACGTGCTGCTGCATCATTTTCTAACACGCCGCGCACTGCAGTCGTTACTGTTTTCGCACCAGGCTTTTTCACACCACGCATCGTCATACACATATGCTCTGCTTCTACTACTACCATTACACCATGCGGCTCTAGTACTTCCATAATAGAGTTAGCTACTGTTGATGTAATACGTTCTTGTAGTTGCGGACGACGCGCAATTGTGTCTACAGTACGAGCTAATTTACTTAGTCCCGTTACTTTTCCACCTTGCGGAATATATGCAACGTGAGCAACTCCATAAAACGGAACAAGATGATGCTCACACATCGAATAGAATGGTATATCTTTTACTAGCACAAGCTCTTCGTGGTCTTCTCCGAATACTTTGTGTAAATGCTCTTTCGGATCCTCATGCATTCCTGAGAATACTTCTGCGTACATTTTCGCAACACGTTTCGGTGTATCAAGTACTCCCTCGCGATTTGGGTCATCTCCGATTGCCTCTAAAATAAGACGTACTGCATGTTCAATTTGTTCTAAATTAACTTTTGCCATCCGCTAGCCCTCCCGAAAAACCTAAAAGTGATACGAACACATTCTAGCATATTTATGTTTTTAAAAGCAAAAAGAAGAGTTTCCAAAAAGGAAACTCTTCTTCCCTGTTAATATGTAAGGATTATTTAACCGCATCTTTTAACGCTTTACCAGGTTTGAATGCAGGTACTTTACTTGCAGCGATTTCAATCTCCTCACCTGTTTGTGGGTTACGACCTTTACGAGCCGCACGCTCACGAACTTCGAAGTTACCGAATCCGATTAGTTGTACTTTATCACCTTGTTTTAAAGCTTCTAAGATAGAATCAAAAACAGCGTCCACTGCTTTTGTTGCGTCCTTTTTAGAAAGGGAACTTGCTTCTGCAACAGCATTGATTAAATCTGTCTTGTTCATGCCATTCACCTCCTCCCAAAGATAAGACTGTATAATGATCATAAAATGAGTCTTACTTTCATTTGTAGGCAATTTTTACAAATTCTATACTACAAAGATGTAGATAAATCATTATCAACGCCTATATTATACGATTCTCCTTTATAATTCAATATTTTTAAGGAAATTGTTACTCTAAAAATGTGAAATTCTGATGAAACTTGACAATTTACAACAAAATATTAGATAATGACTGTTTATTTTTCTATTACTTACTCAAAAAGAAAAAAATCCCTCTGCAATTAGAGGGATTTTTTTCTTATAATATAATCGCAATTAATCCGCCAGATCCTTCATTAATAATTCTTTCTAGCGTTTCTTTTAATTTATAACGAGCGTTTTCTGGCATTAGAGATAACTTCGCTTGAATTCCTTCTCTAACAATAGAGCTAAGAGAGCGCCCAAATATATCAGAATTCCAAATTGATAGCGGGTCATCTTCAAAATCTTGCATCAAGTAACGAACTAGTTCTTCACTTTGTTTTTCAGTACCGATAATTGGTTCAAATGTTGATTCTACATCCACTTTAATCATATGAATAGACGGCGCAACCGCTTTTAATTTAACACCGAACCTTGAGCCGTGACGAATAATTTCCGGTTCATCTAAGCTCATATCAGCTAATGCAGGCGCTGCTACTCCATATCCGGTTTGTTTTACCATCCGCAAGGCATCCGCCACTTGGTCATATTCTGTTTTCGCATGAGATAAATCGAGCATAAGCTTTAATAAATGATCTTTCCCTCGAATCTCTACTCCTACTACTTCTTTTAAAATTTGATCATACAATTCATCTGGCGCATATAAATCAATCTCTGCCACACCTTGCCCCATATCGATGCCAGCTAGACTTGCTCGATCAATAAATTCATATTGACTAAACTGCCAAACGACACGGTCCACATCACGAAGACGTTTTATATCCTTTACAGTCTCTTGAACCGCTTCCTGATAACTTTGGCGTAACCAATGCCCTTCATTTAGCACCATTACCCAGCTCGGAAGGTTTACATTCACTTCTAAAACCGGGAACTCGAATAATGCTTCTCGCAGTACGTTATACACATCTGTTTCTCTTAAACTCTCTACACTCATCGCAATTACTGGGATATCATATTCTTCTGATAAACTTTGACGTAACTGCTCCGTATCTGGATGGTATGGCTGTACAGTATTGATAATCATAATGAAAGGCTTTCCTACTTCTTTTAACTCATTTACAACGCGTTCTTCTGCCTCTATATAATCTCTTCTTGGAATTTCACCAATTGTTCCATCTGTTGTAATAACGACGCCAATTGTTGAATGCTCTTGAATTACTTTACGTGTTCCGATTTCTGCAGCTTCATGGAATGGAATAGGCTCTTCATACCAAGGAGTATTAATCATGCGCGGACCATTCTCATCTTCATAGCCTTTTGCTCCTGGAACCGTATATCCAACACAATCTACTAATCGAATATTCACTTCAAGACCTTCATCTACTTCGATAGAAACCGCTTGGTTTGGAACAAACTTCGGTTCCGTCGTCATTATTGTACGACCAGCAGCACTTTGAGGCAGTTCATCCTGCGCTCTTTGACGGTCTGACTCATTTTCAATATTGGGAATAACAACAAGTTCCATAAATTTTTTAATAAATGTTGATTTCCCTGTTCGAACAGCTCCTACAACTCCAAAATAAATATCACCGCCTGTGCGTTCCGCAATATCTTTAAAAATATCTACCTTTTCCAAGTGATTCCCTCCCTCAATATTTTTGGGAATAATTCCACGTTTATAGTCAACTAATACCTTCTCTAATGTTGCCTATAATATCTGATATAATATAATGGTATTCTAGAAGTTCGGACAATATATCATATAATTTTGTCCAATTTCATATGACTATTTAAAAATACCTTTTGTTTGCATCGCAAGTTGTATAACATAAAAAACCTTTCTTCTAGAACTTATTCACTAAAAGAAAGGTTCATGACTTATGATTTCAAAAAAATTGGTTCTCCATTTTTTACTGTGTACGGCAAAGAATATGCAGGAACAAACGGGGAATCCTTCGATAGTATACTCCGGATATCTTCACCTTCTTTAAATTGTCCTTCATTTTTTTTCAACGCTTCATATAAGTCGATTCTATAATCAACAAACAATTCTCCTTTTTCATTAATTACAAGAGGGAGGCCTTTTCCTGAGTACGGACTTGTCACTTGTGGTACATCTTTATATCCTAGTTTTTTGAAGTCTAATTCATAAACACCATCTGTGATCACTTTTTTAAAAGGTGGATATTGATGTTCATCACGATACATTCTTAGCTTCAATGCCACTTCTTGAATTTGTTCCGCCATTCTCACATCAATTAACTTTACTGTCGGATTTTTTTCAACATCTATTAATACATATTGATATACTCCACCACTTTCATACGCATTCCCTGGTGCCTCTTGTATGTACCTTGGAGCAATTTTTTGAAAATCAATGGGATACTTCTGATAAATCGGCGTACTCATATCACGCGTCTTAATTGGTAATAAACCATCCGTTTGCTCCTTATATGTATTAATGGCTTTTTGTACAACTTGCAACTGGTCTTCATAAGGAATAGCACTTTGTTTCATATTTTCTCTTGGATACATACACCCTGTTAAAATGCTCATGCAACAAAATATTAAAATAATATGGATTTTTTTCACTGACAATCACCTTTTCATGCTAGTATGGACTGTTGCTTTTGTAACATTTACCGACTACACATCCTTTATTGCTCAATAGGGCCACTAAATACAACAAGGAAAATAACAATTCCCGATACAATCATGAGGGTGTACGCTACTAAAGCTGTAATCCCTTTCAAAAATTTATTCTTCATTTTATGCCTACTCAATAAAATAAAACTTACTGCAAGAAACATAAATCCAATTGCCCCTAAAGCAAACCACATTTTCATAAGCCCTTCCGACATATATACACCCCTTTACTTTCAATCTATTTTTATACTATTTTAACAAATTAAAATCTTTAAACAAATAAAAATCATCATTTTTCCGTGAATTGATGATTTTTATTTAAAATAATAAAACCGAAGCACGAAATGATGCGCTTCGGTTGACCAAATATGCCCTTAACAGCTCTATTCCCATTCTTTCATAACTATCATATGCATTCTCTAAACTCTTTGTTTCTCATAATTTATTTTTTAAACATTTTACTTAACGAACCAAAATCCGCCGGCATATTATTGTTAATAATCGCTTTTACAATTTGATCCTCTTGCTCTTTCGGCACTTCGCGTCCTGCCATTAGAGCAACTTGATGAATCAATTGGCGAAGCACTGTCTCATCACGTAAGTTCGCATTTTGAACAGACGACGCTAATTTAAAAATATCTTCTTTGTTCACTTTCGCTTCTTTTTCAATGTTATTAAAAATGTTGTTATCCATTCTTTTCACCCTCTCCTCAAGTTACTCTTCATCCTATGCAGAGATGAAAAATTGGTGAAAAGACCCATAAAAAATAAAAAACGGTAGAAGTACGAAATGTACTTCTACCGTTTTCTTTATAACAAATCAGGTATCGCTTCAACTTCATGTTTTCGAACACGTCCCATCAATGAGCCTACTGCATCTTTCACATTATTCCCATTGAACAGCACGTCATATAAAGCAGCTGTAATCGGCATTTCAACTTCCATTTTCTCTGCCAATTCATGAGCAGCTTTCGTTGTTCTTACACCTTCTACAACCATACCCATACTTTCTAGCACTTCTTCTAAAGAGTGCCCTTTTCCAAGCATATTTCCAGCGCGCCAATTTCGGCTATGCACACTTGTACAAGTTACAATTAAGTCTCCCATACCAGTTAGACCAGCAAACGTTAACGGATTTCCGCCCATTTTTCTTCCTAAACGAGCAATCTCTGTTAAACCACGTGTCATTAATGCCGCTTTCGCATTATCACCTAATCCAAGCCCGTCAGATATCCCCGCAGCTAGTGCAATAATATTTTTTAAAGCACCACCAAGTTCAACTCCAACGATATCTGGGTTTGTATATACACGGAAATAGCTATTCATAAACAAATCTTGTACTCCCTCAGCCGCTTCCATACGCTTTGCTGCAGACGTAACAGTTGTCGCTTGACGCAATCCAACTTCTTCAGCGTGACTCGGCCCAGATAGTACAACAACATCCTTAATCAAGCTCTCTGGAATTTCTTCCTCAATCACTTCCGAAATACGTTTTGACGTACCTGGTTCGATTCCTTTACTTGCATGAATCCAAGTAATTGGCTCTGTAACAATTTCTTTCATCTCTTGCAATACGTCTCGGTACGCTTTCGTCGGTACTACTAGCAGTACTGTATTTACATCTACTAATGCTTCTTCTAAAGAAGAGTAGGCTACGATTGTGCTTGGCAATGTAATCCCTGGAAGATATCTACTGTTCTCACGCTTCGTATTAATTTCATTCATGAGTTCAGGACGGTTTCCCCAAATACGTACATCATGCCCATTGTCAGCTAATACCATCGCTAACGCTGTTCCCCAGCTACCTGCTCCTATTACTGTGATTTTTGTCATAAAATCACATCCTCTCCATTAGTCTCTTGCTCTAGCGATAATGTGAATCGGCGTTCCTACAAAACCGAACGCTTCACGTAAACGGTTCTTTAAGAAGCGCTCATATGAAAAGTGCATTAATTCTGTATCGTTTACAAATATAACAAATGTTGGTGGTTTTACCGCAACTTGTGTCGCATAGAAGATTTTCAGACGGCTACCATTATGTGTCGGCGTTGGATTCATCGCTACCGCATCCATAATTACATCATTTAATACATTCGTTTGTACACGGATGCTATGGCTTTCATTTACCTCATTGATAACCGGTAATAACGTTTGTGTACGCTTTTTCGTTTTCGCAGATAAGAATACAATCGGTGCATACTCTAAAAATTGGAAATGAGCACGGATGTTTTCTTCAAATGCTTTCATTGTTTTTTCATCTTTTTTCACTGCATCCCATTTGTTTACAACGATAATAACAGCTCGTCCTGAATCATGAGCATATCCAGCGATTTTTTTATCTTGCTCAATAATTCCTTCTTCTCCGTCTAAAACGACTAAAACAACGTCAGAACGTTCAATCGCTCTAAGTGCACGAAGTACACTATACTTTTCTGTACTTTCGTATACTTTCCCTTTTTTACGCATACCAGCTGTATCGATGATTACATAATCTTGATCATCTTTACTATATGGTGTATCAACAGCATCACGTGTCGTTCCCGCTATATTACTTACAATTACACGTTCTTGACCAAGAAGTGCATTTACAAGTGATGATTTCCCTACGTTTGGACGTCCAATTAAAGAGAAACGGATTGTTTCATCGTCATACGCTTCTTCTTCAATCTTTGGAAAATGATTTGCAGCTTCATCTAACAAATCACCAAGTCCTAAACCGTGTGTACCTGAAATCGGGAATGGCTCGCCAAATCCTAATGCATAAAAATCATAAATATCACTACGCATGTCTGGATTATCAACCTTATTTACCGCAAGTACAATTGGTTTTTTAGAACGGTATAAAATTTTAGCAACTTCTTCATCTGCTGCAGTTACACCATCGCGACCATTCGTCATAAAAATGATAACATCTGCTTCATCAATCGCTACTTCCGCCTGTTGACGAATTTGTGTCAAGAACGGCTCGTCTCCAATATCAATTCCACCTGTATCAATAATGTTAAACTCATGATTTAACCATTCTCCCGCACTATAAATACGGTCTCGCGTTATACCTGGTATATCTTCTACGATTGAAACTCTTTCTCCAACAATTCTATTGAAAATAGTAGATTTCCCTACGTTCGGGCGGCCTACTATCGCTATTACTGGTTTCGGCATATACTTTCATCCTTTCAACTTGCTTCTGTTTATTATGTAAAAAACCCTTCTTTGTGCAAGAAGGGATTTGCATTCCAGAATATTTCTCAACGTATCAAAACACCTCACATTATACCACACGTTACTAATGTTTCACAATAATATATACATTATCTTGTAAGCGATGTGCAATACCATCTAAAATAGCCTCTAAATTATTTGCAACAAATTCCAGTTCCTCTGTCGACTCGCAAATAAATAAAGGGGCACCACCTGCAAATTTCTCTGGCGTTGTTGTAATGACTGCGAGAATAACACTTTCTAACATCATCTCTTATCTCCCCTTCCTTTCGGAGCTTCTGATGACATATGAACAGCACTCTCTAATGTTGGTACATTTCCGATTACCCCTATCGCTTTTTCTGCATCTTGATCTTGCGGCAGAACAAAAATCCCAACTCTCCCATCCTCTAAATCACGCTTCGCTAACGGTACAAGTGCCGGCGTTCCAGAATCTCTATATATTCCTAAAGCAACCGAAACATCATGTAAAATAGCTTGCCGTTGTCCTAAGTTTGAGATTGTAACCATCGCATCTATCGATTTCGGTTTTAAAATAAATCCCATTCCATATTTCATAATTTCTTCTTGCCTTGCTGGCAATCCAATATTCATAATGTAAATATTATCAATATAAAGTCCCGCTCCTTCAAAACGAAGTGGAACGTGCTCTATTTCTACAAGGTCATGAAGTCTTTTACCTGACATTAATTTTTTCGCAATGAAAAAACTTACTATACCAGTAATTACCCCGGCAATCCATGAATCGAGTCCTATATACGCAAACGTTGTTACAAACGACGTTAACATCGCCAAGTAGTTACGACTTTCAAATACTAATGCAATTCCTTCAATGTATGTATTACCACGTGGTACGAGCTCATATCCATCTAATTGTTGAAGCGTATTTCTTTCCATATTGCGCACATCACGAAATTGCGTCGCCGCTAACGTAAGAAATGTAATTGCAGAAAAATCTTTTTTCAAAACAGACGGAATCGCAATTGCTCCTAAGGCAGCCGCAATTAATCCCATCGCGATATGAATAATTTTCCCGTGAAGCCTCGTCGGATATTGCCTCGTATCGGTACGAAGCATTAACAACCTAGTTATTGTACCTGCAATTACGCCACATAAAATAGCTGGTGTATATTCAGTCATGTATTACCCTCGCCTTTCTTTTACGTGTTTTCCTCTTAAATTGTTCCATATATACCGATGCCTTTGTAATCCAAAGTAAAATCGCCATAAATAAAGTGGAAACAGCAGCAACATCTAAAAAAGCTAAACTGCCGTATTCATAAGGAAAATGTAATTTACGAAAAATCAGCGTCACCAATAATTCTCCTTGTAACATCCCTATATATAAGGAGCATAATCGTAATATGCGATCCCCGTGCAATAAAACCGATGCATACACAAGTGCACCACTTAACAGCAATAACCTATCAACCACAATCCAAATTGGATCATATACTTCTAACAAATGAAAGCTTGTATATAACATTGCAATAATAAGTGCCGAAAGTAAGGTATATAATTTTTTCCAAATAGAATATAACGCGATACCTACAAAAGAAATAATACAAAGCAAAAGGGCATTTACCGATATCGTGAAAGAAGCAATCGTCACATTTAACGGAGAACAAATAATAAAAATTAATATACAAGCACTTATCTTCCAACGAATAGATTCCTTTTTCATAAAAAAGGTCACGACAATCCACCCTATCCAAGCAACAAAATAAAAAGTACTCCCATCCATCATTTCACCTCCTATGATTTCCATTATGGGAACTTTTTATGAAAGTTAATCCTCCTTTTCTTTGTGCATAGTTTTTCTCATAACAGCAAAACTTTTAATAAGGAGGTGTAACTCACAATGGGTAAAGATCGCCAAGAACGAAAGCTAAGAGAATCACGCCGCGTTGAATCTGATCGCGACCAATCACTTCAATATCCCGGTGCAACAAGTCTTGATACACCGGAGCAAGCTCGAAAGCAGAATCAGCATTAAATAAAGTGAAACCTCAGTGGGGGGTATCCATCCCCACTGATTATTAGCTCACACCAATCAAGTTGCCCTCAAATAGGCAATACAAAAAGACGGTTTCGATATTGTACGAAACCGTCTTTTTACACAATTATTTTATTTATTTCTACTCGTAATATAATTCTTTTGTTTTCGCATTATAAACCCTATCACTCAACGAGGCATTAATCGTAACTACACCTGTTGGTTTTTAGAATATGTAATAACATAATACGTATGTAGAGAAGGATTTTTACTCTTTACCTCTACACGTACATAATCTGTCTCTCCTATCTCATTTAACTTTCGCTCAACCTCTTTTTTCGCACCTACAATACCTTCTTTTTCTCCTTTAATTTCCCTACTCACAATGGTATATCCTTGATCAGAAAGCAATACTACTTCAGCATTACTTAAACTCACTTCATTTGGTATATTAAAATAATAAATTGCATACGAATCTTCCGATGGATTTTTGTCTTCTCCTAATTCCCTTGGCAAAATTAGTGCTTCTATTCCACTTCCTGCATTCACCGTTGGATTCCTATACAATTTATTCCCGACTGCGATTGCAATATTCGCCGTTTTAATTGCTGATTGTGCTATTGTTGAACTAGAATCTCCTTCTCTTACATTTGAAGTTAATGAAATTTCAACCTTTTTATTATATCCAGAAACCGCTGTATCTTCTCTTATATTTCGTGCATGGATGTTAACATCTTCACTATTATATGTAATGCGTCCTATTGTATTTTTACTATTTGAAGATACATTATCTCCTTTTTTATTAACATCCTCATCCTCAAAATCATCGTAAATTTCCCCTTGTTTCTTTTGACTCTTAAATAGCAATCTCTTATCTTGTTTTATCGCTAACCAGCTATATAGAGAGGAATACTTTCTTACTTTTACCATGTTTTTCTGCACAATATTTATATATACTTTTATTATAATGTAAATTCTCTCTTTTTTCCATTTATAGAATTATATAGAATGATAACTTCTCGCCCTCCCTCTTCATTTTACGAAAATAAAACGCAAAAAAACCAACCAGATGGTTGATTTTTCATCGCCTACTATAATGTGCAGTGTCAATCCCTCGCTGCGCTAACCAATGGTACGTTTCACCTTTTACAACAAGAGGTACAGATTGTAACTCTTCTATCGTCTTCACGCCAAGAGCTGTCATAATAAATTTTAAATCTGTATGTAAAAGATCAATTTCATCCACTAAATTCTCAACGCCATCTTGCATTAAAATACGTAAAAAGTATCCAGCAAACGCAGTTGTATTCGCCCCTAATGCGATTGCCTTCGCCACGTCAAGTGCTGTTTGTATACCCCCAGATGCAATAAAAGAGAGGTTATTATTTGTAGAGGTTGCTTCAATAATCGAGGTAGCTGTTTGTATGCCCCAGTTATTAAAATAAGAAAGCATTCGCTGTCTTCTTTCATTTTCAACAGCAGCAAAATTCGTACCACCTTGTCCGCCAATATCAATTGCTGTTATACCTATATTCGCTAACTGTTGTACTGTTTCCTTACTCATTCCAAAACCGACTTCTTTTACGATGACAGGTACTTTACTTTTTAAAACTATTTTCTCAATCCGCTGAAGTACACCAGTAAAATCACGGTCTCCTTCTGGCATCGTTAACTCCTGTATGACATTTAAATGAATTTGCAGTGCATTCGCTTCAATCATATCAACGGCACGCTCTGCCTGTTCGACAGTTGCCTCACTTCCTAAGTTTGCGAAAAAAATCCCATTCGGATTTACTTTCCTAACAACTTTATACGAAGCCGATTCACTTTCATCTTTTAAAGCTGCCATTTGCGATCCTACAGCCATAGCAAGGTTATGATGTTTCGCTACATATGCTAATTGCTCATTAATATGTAATGTTTGCTCTCCTCCACCACCAGTCATCGCA
Source organism: Bacillus sp. FSL P2-0099 (assembly GCF_038007445.1). Taxonomy (NCBI): domain Bacteria; kingdom Bacillati; phylum Bacillota; class Bacilli; order Caryophanales; family Bacillaceae; genus Bacillus; species Bacillus sp. FSL P2-0099. Next base: position 1,481,384 of record NZ_JBBOXE010000001.1, on the reverse strand, counting down.
TTGATAAAAATCGGCGAACTTAGTGAAAGTTCGCCGATTTTTGTTTCACATGTTATAGTGTCATAACTTGAATTTGGCAAGCTTTGATGCACAAAATCAATATCATGAAAGCCATGCGTACGAGACTGACCAGTAGAAAGAGCATATTCAATATGATCTAATTTACGTTTTGCCCTTACCACTTGTACCCCTCTTTATTTCTTTAATTTTTTCAGTTGTTCACCAATAATATCACTTAACTGGAAAGTAGCCAAATCAGCATTTGGCTCATATTGGCTATAATCTTCTGTTACATTATTTTCTTCAAGCGTTTCTTTTATGCTTAAAGAAATACGTTTTTCTGCTACATGGACTTCAAGTACTTTCACTTTTACTTCTTGTCCCATTTCCAATACTTCATTTGGATTTTTCACGTGACGATTTGCAATTTGAGATACATGTACAAGCCCTTCAACACCAGGTAAAATTTCAACAAATGCACCGAATGTAACAAGGCGTTTTACTACTCCCTCACGAATATCTCCAGCTTTTATTTCGCCAGCAACATTTTCCCAAGGTCCTGGCTGAGCTGCTTTAATTGATAAAGAAATACGTTGCGTATCAGCATCAACAGATAACACTTTTACCTTTACCTTTTGACCTTGCTCTAATACCTCAGAAGGTTGCTCTACACGTTCGTGTGAAATTTGTGAAATGTGAACTAAACCGTCCACACCACCAACGTTAACGAAAGCACCAAAATCCGTTAATCGTTGTACTGTTCCTTCAACAATATCCCCTTCTTTTAACGAAGAGATTGCTTCTTTTTTCTTAGAATCTAGTTCTAGTTCTACTACCGCTTTATGTGAAAGAATAACACGATTTTTTTCACGGTCTAATTCAACAATTTTCACCGCTAATGTTTTTCCTTTATAGTCAGCAAAGTCTTCTACATAATGTACTTCTACAAGTGAAGCTGGGATAAAACCACGAACACCAAGGTCCACAACTAACCCACCATTCACGATATCTTTTACAATAACATCAAATACATGACCAGAATTAAATTTTTCTTGTAATTCTACCCACGCTTTTTCTGCGTCAACAGCTCTCTTAGATAAAACAAGATCATCATCTTCTAATTTAATAACTTTCAATTCAAGTGTTTGATCTAATTCTACAACATCGCTTGCTTTTTCAATATGAACGTTAGCTAATTCACTAATCGGAATTACGCCATCTGTTTTGTATCCAACATTTACAAGAACTTGTTTCTCTTCAACTTTCGTTACAGAACCTGTAACAACGTCACCAACTTGTAATTCTTTTGAATTCATAACTTCTTCATTCATTTTCTCTACCATGGAAATACCTCCCTACAGAATTGACAAAGCATTTTTATGTATATACGAAATGAAAACAAATGTTTTCATTTGCATGTTTAAGAATTTATCATCACATATTCTGTTTCAATACAGTTCACAAGAAACTATATTAAATCTATATAAATAGTATACAGCAAAATCATCTTGAAGAAAGTATGATTTGAAATATAATAGCGAATATATTCTGACATTTTTTCCCCTCTGTAACTAACTTCTTACAAATTAGCCCATTTGTCAAGAAAAGAGACTTATAATTCACTTATCCTTTACAATTCAAAAAAAAAAAAAAAAAAAAAGAAAGGGATAGTCCTCTTTCTTTATTTCGCAAATACTCCTGAAACAATACCCATAATTTTTTGGACAACTTCTTCAATTGATAAAGAAGTTGTATCTAATTCCAATGCATCATCAGCTTTTTTCAAAGGAGAAACTTCGCGTTCTGAATCTAATTTATCACGCCTAGCAATTTCTTCTCTTAACTGCTCTAAATTAGAATCGAAACCTTTATTCATATTTTCTAAATGTCTTCTTTCCGCTCTTTCTTCTACAGAAGCAAGCATAAAGATTTTCACTTCAGCATCTGGTAGTACATGTGTACCAATATCACGGCCATCCATTACTACGCCGCCTTTTTTAGCTAATCCTTGTTGACGACGTACCATTTCTTCACGAACAAGACGATGCTTTGCTACAATAGATACACGATTCGTCACATCTGGCGTACGAATCACTTCAGAAACATCTTGTCCATTTAAAAATACAAGTTGTGTATTTTCCCCTTGTTGAAATTCAATATTTACATTTTTTACAACTTCCATTAACTTTTCTTCATTTTCAATATCCACTTTTTGTTCAAGGGCTGCATATGTAATAGTACGGTACATTGCGCCTGTATCAATGTAAACATATGAAAGTTTTTTTGCAACAACTTTTGCCACTGTACTTTTCCCAGCAGCCGCTGGACCATCTATAGCAATCGAAATTCGTTTATCCATTGTAACACCTCATTTTTCACTTATAAAACAAAACGAAAAGCAGGTATTTTCCCCCTGCTTCTTCTCATTTGCCTCACGTCATTAAATCCTCAATAATTGTAGCATAATCCATCATAGAAGAAAATGAAAACTACTTATTCACCTGTAAGATTTCCGCCTTATTTTTCGTGACGACACCTTCGTAATAAACAATTTTCGATAAATATTTCACTGAAGATTTATGTATAAAAAGCAGTTGGACGACAGAAAGAAAAATAAATTGAATCAGTAATATACGAATTATAATTTTCTCCATTTTTTTCAAAAAAACTCACTCCTTCCCTCTCTACACTTACACATCTACTCTCATAAATTTCCATAAACAAAACCTAACCTAATAACCACTTACCGGAGCACACTTAAAGTAATTTATTTTATTGTCATTTTCTAAGCATACTTTTATACATTTTCATTGTCGAATTTACTCAAAACATGTTATGTTCTAAATGTATTTTTCAACTTGAAAGGGGTATAAGCATTGAAAAGAATCCTAGTTTTACACACAGGTGGAACAATTGCAATGGAGGAAGATAAAGAAACTGGGGTCGTACAACCAGGTAAAAAGAATCCTCTTTTAAAATTCATTCCTGATTTAGAAGGCGATGTTGATTTAATTGTCGAAGATGTGTTCCATCTTCCATCTCCTCACATGACTCCTAGCGAAATGCTACAATTGCAAGTCATCATTGACGAAAGAGTAAAACAAGACGATATTCACGGCGTAGTCATCACGCATGGTACCGATACATTAGAAGAGACAGCTTATTTTCTTGATTTAACAGTTCAAGCAACTATCCCAATCGTTGTGACAGGGGCAATGCGTTCTAGTAATGAATTAGGTGCCGATGGTCTATATAATTTCTTATCAGCTGTAAAAGTTGCTAGTAGTAATGAAGCTGCTGAAAAAGGTGTTCTAGTCGTATTAAATGACGAAATACATTGTGCTACAAATGTAACAAAAACGCACACAAGTAATGTCGCGACATTCCAAAGTCCACAGTACGGACCAATTGGCATGGTAACAAAACGTGGTGTTGTTTTCCATCATGCTTTAGTGCATCACGAAACATGCACAGTACGACAGATTTCTAAAAACGTTGTCGTTCTAAAAGCATACGCAGGTATGGATGATACATTATTATCAGCAATCGAAACACTACCAGTAGACGGAATTGTTATTGAAGCACTTGGTCAAGGTAATTTACCTCCAAGAACACTTCCTAGTCTAGGGCGATTAATAGAAAAAGGCATTCCAATTGTATTAGTTTCACGCTGCTTTAACGGTATCGTTCAAGACGTATACTCTTATGAAGGTGGCGGAAAACAATTAAAAGATATGGGCATTGTTTTCACCTACGGTTTAAACGCTCAAAAGGCGCGAATTAAATTACTAGTCGCACTAGAAAACACAAACTCTCACGAAACAATCCAACATATGTTTATGCACGATTAAAAAAGAAGCTGTCGAAGATTTCGACAGCTTCTTTTTATTCTTCTCTTGATGCAATGGTTTGCGCAATCGCATCTCCATGGAATCTACCGTTCTCGATAAATATTTCATTTGCGTTATTCCCCGCAGCAATTACACCTGCAATAAAAATATTTTCAGCGTTTGTTTCCATACTACCCTCTATATAAATCGGGCGCCCTGTTTCTTCATCAATCCGAACTCCCATTTTTGTTAAGAAGCTGTGGTCTGGATGGTAACCCGTCATAGCAAATACAAAATCGTTTTGAATTGTATTTGCCTCACCATCTACTGTATACGTCAACGTATGCTCAGTAATTTCTTTTACATGCGCATGGAAATGCATTTGAATTGTCCCATTTCGTACTAACGCCTCAAATTCCGGCAAAATCCACGGCTTAATACTTGGCGAGTATTCCCCACCACGGTATAGAACTGTTACACGTGCACCCGATTTAACAAGCTCTAACGCTGCATCTATACTTGAATTTTTACCACCTATTACAACGACATCTCGATCAAAATAAGGGTGTCCTTCTTTGAAGTAATGAGCTACTTTCTCAAGTTTCTCACCAGGTACATTCATATAATTCGGATTATCATAATATCCAGTTGCGACAACAATGTATTTCGCAACATATATTTCTTTGTTTCCGTCACGCTTCGTCGTTTCAACTTTAAAAACATCACCATCTTTTTGAACTTGTTCCACTCGTTCAAATGCATTTACACGTATAGATTTACGCTTTACTACTTCACGATAATACGCAAGCGCCTGATTACGAAATGGCTTACGATTTTCTGTAATAAAAGCAACTTCACCAATTTCTAATTTTTCACTAGAGGAGAAAAATGTTTGATGAGTTGGATAATTATAAATTGCATTTACAATGTTTCCTTTTTCGATTACTAACGGATTTAACCCCACTTTTTGCAACGAAATCGCCGCTGCTAATCCGCATGGACCGCCTCCGATAATAATAACTGTTTCTTTTTGCATACTTAGTTCACTCCTAGTCTTCTACCTCTGCTCTATTTATATAAACAAGAAAAAACCTACTTACAGCAGTAGGCATCTATCTTTATTGTATTCATTTTTCATATATTTGTCATCTAAACGAAACATACATCCGATAGACATCTGCTAAAAACTGCTGAAATTTAATTCCTTGTTGCCCTAATACATTCTCAGGATCGATTTTCCGAGTAGGATCCAACGTTTTGTGTGACACAATAGCCTTTTTAGGATTTAAACCGAAATTTTGACATAAATAAGCGTGATACCACGTAAAACGAGTATACGCCTCCCAAAAGTTTACGTCGCCACCATAGCAAAGTTCAACCCCAATTGCAGCCTTATTCGCATCATAACCGAATAACTCATTATCCGTTGGCACATTGTATCGAACATGGTACGCAACTTCATTTATAGGGACAATTTCTAATATTGTTTTATCATCAATAAATGTATGCGCTGAAGCTTTCGGTTGTATTTCATTAAAGTAATCCCGATTTCCTATCGCATTGCTACCAGGGTTCCCCGTGTCATGACTTACAATAAATCTTACTTTTGAAAGAGGAATTCCTGGTCGTGAATTTCCATACCCAATATAGTTACGCTCTATAGGGAACATCGCCATTACTACCAACTCCCGCTCTAAAAAATTACCTTACTTCCTTATATATGTATTCGGTGGCAATGTCCTTATGGCATATTTCTTATGCGAAGAGAACATCGAAAATATTTGATGTGAATACCATAAATAATACAATACTTACAGCCACTCCGTAAAAACCGTAAAACCAAATACAATCTTCTTTCGTATCTAAACCGAAAAATTTATTTACCGATTGTAATAATGTGCCACGCTTGCTTTGTTTGTTTCGTAATACTTCCACTCGTTCTACAACATCTGCTGGCATCATAAATCTTTGGTCTACTGTCATTTTCATCATTTATCTCTCCTTAAAATCATTTCCGTTTTGCTTATCTAAGGAAAGTATAGCACGTTTGTTCGTGTGGAACAAGCGTTCTTTTTTTATTTTTTATTCTATTTTTCACCAAACCAAGTAATAATTGTGAATATAAACGCGATAATTGGTCCAACTACAACTGCACCAAATATTAAAAACAATAATCCTTCGCCGAACACCCGAACGACACTTGTTTTTCGGGCTCTCTTAGCTCTTGCAAGTTCACCCTCTAACACCTTAACCTTTTCTTCTAATTGATCTACTCGTTCCATTATTTCATTCCCCATATACAACACCTCATTTAATACTTCAACAAAAAAACGCGATTCCCTCGAAAGGAAATCACGTTTTCTCAAAACATTATATATTATACCCAACCTCTGAAGCGACTAGCCTCAGCCATTTTACGAACACCAATCATGTATGCAGCTAAGCGCATGTTCACTTTACGAACTTGTGATGTTTCATAAATTGAATCGAATGATTTTACCATTACTTTTTCTAAACGTTGTTCTACTTCTTCTTCAGTCCAGTAGTAACCTTGGTTATTTTGTACCCACTCAAAGTAAGATACCGTAACGCCACCAGCACTTGCTAATACGTCTGGAACAAGTAAGATACCACGATCTGTTAAGATTTTTGTTGCTTCTAATGTAGTTGGACCATTTGCAGCTTCAACCACAATTTTCGCTTTAATCTTATCAGCATTTTCTTCTGTAATTTGGTTCTCAATTGCAGCAGGAACTAAAATGTCGCAATCAAGTTCTAACAGTTCTGTATTTGAAATTGTATTATTAAATAGTTTTGTTACAGTACCAAAGCTATCGCGACGATCTAGTAAGTAGTCAATATCTAATCCATTCGGATCATGTAATGCACCGTAAGCATCTGAAATTGCAATTACTTTCGCGCCTGCATCATGCATAAATTTAGCTAAGAAGCTACCCGCATTACCAAATCCTTGAACAACAACGCGTGCACCTTTAATATCAATGTCACGTTTTTTCGCAGCTTCACGAATACAAATTGTTACACCTTTTGCAGTCGCTGTTTCACGTCCGTGTGATCCACCTAATACAAGTGGTTTACCTGTAATAAATCCTGGTGAATTAAATTCATCGATACGGCTATACTCATCCATCATCCATGCCATAATTTGTGAGTTTGTAAATACATCTGGAGCCGGAATATCTTTTGTCGGACCAACAATTTGGCTAATTGCTCGTACATAACCGCGGCTTAATCTTTCTAATTCACGGAAAGACATCTCACGTGGGTCACAAATGATTCCACCTTTACCTCCACCATATGGTAAATCAACAATACCACATTTTAAACTCATCCAAATAGAAAGTGCTTTCACTTCATTTTCTGTTACGTTTGGATGGAAGCGAATTCCACCTTTCGTTGGACCAACAGCATCATTATGTTGTGCACGATATCCTGTAAATATTTTAACAGTCCCGTCATCCATACGAACTGGAATTTTCACTGTCATCATACGAATTGGTTCTTTCAATAATTCATATACTTCGTTTGGATAACCCAATTTTTCTAATGCTTCATTAATTACAATTTGTGTTGAATTTAACAATTCAAAATGTTGTTCCCCTTGTTGTTGTGTTTTCGTTTGAGTTCCCTTTTCGGCTACCATAGTAAGTAAACCCCCTGTAATTTCACTTGTTTAGTAAACCTTCATTGCCTAGTATACACCGTTAAATTTGGAATGCAATAGAAAACGCTAACAAATATATACAAACTATTTTGCATTGCAAGCGTTTTCACTATTATTATAGTCCTTTTATTGCTTTTAGAAAAGTAAAATACTTAAATATTTAAATATTTTTTATTTTCATCAAAATACATTCGATAAAACCATTATTTCATCAAGAAATACTGATTACATTTTAACATACAGATCGGCTAGTCTTGTTACCTACACTTCGTTTTATAGATTTTCAGCTGAATAAAAATAAAACCTCAAGCTACGTTACATTAGCTGAGGTTTTGTTTTTTCACAAAGTAATTGTATATTTGTTCAATCGCTTGAGAATCCATTAATTCTTTACCATATTCCATTACGCGGTAAATTGTTGCTGTTGACGGATTACCATACTCCGCTAAAATAGCTATAAAATCCGCCTTCAATAATTGAAATTGCTCTTCTTCTTCTATCCAAAGATAAAAACGATCATCCCACGTATACAACTTCCCATCAGTTACACCAAGGTTATATAAGCGATTTGACAAATTGATTACATCATCTAATGTAGCAAACTCGTAAAGTATATGTTCACTTTCATCAAGAGTCACTTGCATTTCAATAAACTCGTCACGGAACTCATCTTCTGTGTCCACTTCGTGATTTTCTTTTGTTACAATTACAACCATACCTTGAGCTTGTAGAGAAAATACTTCAACAGCAATCGGTCCATCCGCTTCAAACCCTAATTCTGTATTTGCTTCTTGCATCATATCACGGAATAGTTGCTGTACTTTCGGTGCATTTCTCCACAAATCTTCTTTCGTTAATCCTCGTTCAGATAAATCATCAAATGTTAGGAAAATTTTAATCTTATTATAATTTAAACGTTCCAGTCTCATCTCATACCCTCCCTACGTAACCATTGCATCTAATTTTTATTATATGAAATAGAAAATAGATGGTTCTTTTCGAACGACTATTCCGGCATCTTTAACCATCCATCCCATTCTTCTTTCGTGTTACCAATTAGGATATTTTGAAGATTTAATTGATCTCCAATGCCTTTTCTTCCTATAAAACCACCAGAGATGTTTTCATTTTTTTCTTGCAACAAGTCAATAAATTCTACTGCCTCTTCAAGTTCTCGTTCATCATCAAAAGATATAAACAAATATTTAGGTTGTAATTGTTCAATAGCTAGTAAAATACCTTCTTCATCTAAACTTGTCCCCATATACATTGTTTGATATCCTTTTAGTCGTAAATACGTCGCGAAAATAAATCCTTTTAATATATTATTTTCTAAAACGAAAACTTTGTTAACGGAAGAATACACCGACGCATTATGATAGATCATTCCTAAACGTGTTTGTAAGAATGATACAACATATTTGAATTGCGACATTGTAATCTCATTATTACTTTTTAAAGTTAACAACTTGTTTGCCACTTGAAGAATGATGCTTGCAACAACCTTTTCCGTTGAATATATACTAAAAACCTCGTTTAATAATGCAGAAATTGTAATTTCATCAAATTCTAACAAAGCTTGTAGTATATCGTCCACTAAAACAACTTCTGTATCAATAATTTTTTCTTTTTGAACGTTGTTCTGCAACCGATTCCCTTCTAATAACTGAACTGCTTGTCCAATCATCATCCCCTCAGAAACTTTGTTCATTAACCATTTCAAAATATGAATATGCTCTTCTGTATATAAACGATGCCCCGCACGATTTCTCTTTGGGGCAATAATATGATAGCGTCTTTCCCATGCGCGAAGTGTACTCGGTTGAATTCCGAGTATATTTGAGACAGCTTTTATATTATATTTCCCATTTGAATTCGGCATTATTTCCCTCCGCATAACGTAATGATATGTGTTTGGGAAGGTGCCCGAAAACGAAGAGGGAACAATGTTGTTCCATACCCATTACTAACAAAGAGAGTCGTATTAGAATGCTTATATACGCCACCCTTTAAATACTTTTCAGATGGAAACAACCGAATCTGGCCTCCATGTGTATGTCCACTTAATACGAGCGAAATTTGTTCATTACCAGACATTTTCTTTATTATATCTGGGTTGTGACTAATTAAAATGCGAAAACCTTCTTCTTTACAATCAGACAACGCTAAATCTAAACGATCTCGTTCTAATCCAACATCATCGATACCGAGTAAGCAAATTTTCTCTCCTAATTCAGACTCAAATACAACTCTTGTATTATCTAATACCTTCACATTATTTTCTATTAATAAAGCATCTAATTCGTGATATTCAATTTCATAGTCATTATTTCCCCATACAAAATATACAGGGGCTATTTCTCTTAACTTTTGAATATTTAAAGAGATTTGCGATAAAGGTACTCCTTTTTCAGCTAAATCACCGCCAATAATTACGATATCTGCTTTTCCTTTCACTCGTTCAATTAGCGAGCTAGAAATGATCCTTCTATGAATATCCGAAATAAAAAAAACTTTAACTTTTTGAAAACTTTCCGGAAATTCTTCGAACACTAAAGTATGTTCCAACACTGTATTACGCATCGCTTCTTTATACATTCCAAGAAGACATACAAAACCAATGCATATGAGAGTACATAATAATATAATCCATGACATATATTTTTTACTCTCCCTCCTCGTAAAGTATAGTCCTTAATTTTATGTGGAGCTATATATCACTCATTTAGCTAGCTCTCATACTTCGTGGACTTATCTTTTATAGGAATTTTCAATTCTTGTCCTACCTTCACTTCGTCTTCTTGTAAATCATTATACTTTTTTATTATTTCTATCCCATCTTCATCTGAGAAATATTGCTTCGCTATACTTTCTAAAGTTTCTCCATCTTTCACAACATGAGTTGCTACTTTCTCAGACTGCTTCTTTGATTCAGTCTTAGCGGAATCAAAGAAAATTACTTCAAACGCACTTTTCTCAGCATTATTACTATCACTTTTTACCTGTATATACTTATCTGTATACCATAGGATACTAATAGGTAACAATATGAACAAAAATGTTAACACTCGGACGAAAATGTGATTCATTTTAAACTTTGGTTTGTTCTCTTTATTTCTATGAATTTCACTACGCGGCGGTAAACTTTCATCTTCTTCCACTTGCTCAACTTCTAACTCCTCTTCAAAATCAGGAATTCGTTTTCTCATGTTGTTCACCACCACCTTCCATTTATTTTCTTAATTGGAGCCCCATTATAAAATCAACAAGAAAGTGTGCAAAGATTGTTATAAATAAATTTCCTGTCCACTCGAATACATAACCAAAAACAAAACTAATAAAGCAGACGAAACAAAACAAAAAAGGCTTCGTTATATACCGAATATGTAACACTGCAAAAATTAAACTCGCTATTACAATTCCGAAATGAGTCTGCACTACACCTCTAAATAAAAACTCTTCCGCAAAGCCAATAATAAACGTGATAACGAGTAAATGCATGACAGAAATCCCTTGAAACATTCTATCGTTAATGCCACCATCATCAAACCAAGATTCTGGAAACACTCGCATTGCAACATAATCTAATAAGACAATACAAATCGCTAACAAGCTACCTATTAAAAGTATAGAAACCGGTTCCCATTTCCATAAACTATAAACTTCTCTTTTATCTTGAAATAATATATATGCTAGTAAACAACCGATACCAATAATGATTAGTTGTGTTATGTAGAGATTCAGTCTTATTGCTCTCGGACTCATATCTTCAACATTATGCCTTTGAATGTTCATCATTCCTCCATCTTTCCTAGGCCGAAAAGCTTTTGTAACTCTGTTTCCCAATTATAGTCGAAAACTAACTGTTGCGCTCGTCTTTTTTTATAATCCGTTTTTGTAATACCACAGTAATCACAACAGTTTTCTATCTCTTTTTCTTTTCTATAACCGAATTGTTGTAATAAATATTCACGTCTACATCCTTGAACCTGTATCCATGACTTCATATTTTCTAGCTCACTATATTTATTACGCATTCTCACTTCCACTTCCGCTATTAATCTGTGCATTATTTCATCTGACAAGCTCTCTAACATGAGATTTCGCTGTTGTATGATTCCAAGATGTTCGAGATGATAACGTGTAAAGCGCCAATACTGTTCATTAAATCTTGCTGCATTATAACAAATTTCTTCTACATCTTCTAATGGTAATACTTTCGTTTGAAACATTCTTTCTTGTAGTAACGAAAATAAAAATTGTATTTGCGATTTACTTGGTAATTCATCTTCAATGATTGAAATTGGCAAATCGTGATCCAATGGACTACATAATAAAATGGCTATACTCAATTCTCCATCTCTTCCCGCTCTTCCAATTTCTTGTAAATAGGAAGCTACATTTGTCGGATATTGAAAATGAATAATATATCTTGTATTCGCCTTATTTACCCCCATCCCAAAAGCACTTGTACATATTACAATTTGCAACTGGTCATTCATAAACTGTTGTTGAATTAACATACGCTCTTCATGTTCCATACCACCATGATAAAAAGCTACACCTGTAATTCCTTTTCCTCTTAAATACTCGGTTAAACGCTCTGTCCAGGCCCTACTTGAACAATAAACAATACCAGGCCCTTGCAAATACATTACATGCTCAAAAAGCGCCTCTTTTTTTTCTTCTATTGTTTCCACAAATTGCACTTCCATCGCAATATTTGGACGATCAATTGAGTACACATGCTCAGCAATATTTTTTAGATTTAAACTTTCCGCTATATCTCGCAATACATCCTTTGTCGCAGTTGCTGTTAATGCTAATACTGTCGGAGATCCGATACTCTCAATTACTTTATCTAATTTTTTATAATCTGGCCGAAAATCATAGCCCCATTGTGAAATACAATGCGCTTCATCTACGACAAATAATGAAATATGAATTTTTTTCAATTCTCTTATTAGAAGTTCCGACTGCAACATCTCTGGTGATACGAAAACAAATTTATAAAAAGATAGCTTTTTCATTGCTTCTCTTTTTTCAATTAACGTCCGAAAACTATTCAATGCAATAACTCGATTTTTCACGACATACTTTAATTGCGTAACTTGGTCTTCCATTAAAGATAATAATGGTGATACAACAAGCACCGTACCCTCTTGCAGAAGCCCCGGAAGTTGATAACACATTGACTTTCCCCTTCCAGTCGGAAGCATTGCTACAACATCTTTTCCTTCCAATAAGTCCGTAATAACTCCTTTTTGCCCCGGACGAAATTCAGAATATCCAAACCACTTATATAAATATTCCTCAAGCTTCATTTATACCCTCCATCCGTGCCAATACAAGACGTACTTCAAAATAAGAGATTTCCTCTCCAACCGCTTGCTTCAACACACGCAATTTACGTGTTTGTAATGCTTCAATTACTTTTGTTACTTTTTCCATTTTTTCTTTTTCCATAAACATTTCAATAGAAAATTCTTTTTCTCGTAAAGCAATTTCTACAAAATGGTCTTCTATCGTGGCAACCTTCAAATTCCGAATTGTTGCTATTTCTTCTAAAGAGCGTCCTTGTCTCCAAAGATTATATGTTTTTTTCGTTGATAAACTAAATAAATCAGCTTTCTCATTTGGATAAGATATAATTTCAGCTAATAATGGAAACTCATTTTCTTTATTGCGAACTTCTTGAATAAGGAAATGAATTGTACCCCAAAATAAAAAATACACTCGAAATATATCTTGTTTCGTAATTTCCGCTAATTGTTGTAAAGTACACCCAATACGTTTATACCCAGTTAACCGATATATTACGATTGTCGCCTCTACTGGATTATTTTTTTGTAAAAGAGTATGCATTTCCTTCCATAATCTTTTAGCCAATTCACTTCTCATATACGGTATTCCAGTGAGAAAACGTTTCACCCACATCATTATTTCTGTATCCTGTTGAATTGGAATAAATTTCGTATTCGCCTGTTGTAAATTCGAAATAGTTTGAACGATCAATGATAACCTCTTCCAAAACGTTTCACCTATTTCACCATAGTGTAAACCATTTAAATATGTCGGAAAGGCAAAGTCACCTTCCCATTTGTTTAATTGCACGTTACCAGCCGTCGTTAACACATATGTATTATCATGTATACCTTGAACTAAATTCGTTTGTAACAACTTTGCAACTTCTTGATCATAATCAGCTCTATTTAATGACTTATAAATCCCAAACAAAAAAGAAATTTGAAACATATTCCCATCTTGTAATGTTTGCGACGATCTCTTTCCTTTTAATAAATAATAAATCGAAGAAACGGTTCTTTCACCATTCAATTGTTTTAAACAATATAATAAAGTATATTGTAGCTGCATTACCGCTTCCACCTCTCAGTCTAACTTCATTCCTTTTTCAATACGATTGCACATTAACTGCTATTCATTTAACTTATCATATTCACACTACATGCTTGTATATATTCTATTGTATCAAACGAAATAACATTTAAGTATTTTGAAAATCTTATGAAATAATTCAAAAATAAGTTGACACTCTAATTGATAAGCATTATCATTATAATTTTATGTTGAAAAGTTTTTAAAACCGTTTTACAATAAGATTATAATTTTTTGGCGAACTTTTCACATACATATTATCAGGAGGGAAAAAATATGGCAAAATATACAATCGTTGACAAAGATACTTGTATTGCATGCGGTGCTTGTGGTGCTGCTGCACCAGACATTTATGACTATGATGATGAAGGCATTGCATTTGTAACATTAGACGATAACCAAGGTATCGTTGAAATTCCAGATGTATTAATCGAAGATATGATGGATGCATTCGAAGGTTGTCCAACTGACTCAATTAAAGTTGCTGACGAATCATTTGATGGCGACTCTTTAAAATTCGAATAGTCTTTTATTAACTTCAAAAAATCCCCCTCATAAGTATGAGGGGGATTTTTTGCACTCTTTTTCATTCTCACTAACAAAAAAACCATTAGCAGTTACGCTGCCAATGGTTTAATATTTTTAAGCATTTTTCATTTTTGCAAATACCCATACTTTCAAGCGTGAAAATAGTGCTACAAATACAATTGTTACAACAATTCCTTTAATTACATTAAACGGTAATATCGCCGTTACAATAGTTTGTCGCATAATATCACTAGACATAGCTGGTGAATTTAAAAACCAAGTGTACGCTGGTAAAATAATAATGTAATTTAACACACTCATAATAACTGTCATAGTAATTGTACCTAGCATTAATCCTGTCGTTAAACTTTTTACTGTGCGATACTTTCGGAATAAGAATGCTGCTGGACCAATAAATAAACATCCCGCTATAAAGTTTGCTACTTCTCCTACTGGTACTCCCGTTAAACTTCCTTGAATTCCGTAATGCAAAATATTTTTTATCGCTTCTACAATTACACCTGCAATTGGACTAAAAATTATCGCCGCAATTAAAGCTGGCACATCACTAAAATCAATTTTTAAAAATGGCGGAAGCCCTGGGAATGGAAAATCCAACATCATTAGTAAATACGCAATACTACTTAGCATCGCTACACTCACCATCTGCACTACACTGTTTTTTTGTTTCATCTTTCTCTCTCCTTTTCCATCGATCTTCTCATGGAAAGTGGAAAGGTTCTGCTATGCCTATTTTTTCATAGAACGAAAAAACCCTTTGTGATTTACACAAAGGGAGAATTTTAAGGCACATCAAACAGACGTTCAAATACTTATCTTTTTTGAACGCTTGAACCTCCATCTTCTCCCATCCAGACTGTACTGTCGGCTTTGGAATCACACCAAATCCTGCCTTAACGGCTCGCGGGCTTAGAACGAAATTATTAAATGTTCATCACCGCCGGTCGGGATTTTCACCCTGCCCCGAAGATAGACCGATATTCTATTTTCCACTTCATTATACAACAACATGATCGTATTGTGAACAAAAAAAGTGTAACTTACTAAAAATAAGTTATTAATTTTATATAATTAAAGAAACGATCACTATTTTTTACAATACAACCCATATTTTTTATAATTCGGTATTTCTCTTATGAATCCCCCTAGTCATATGTCGTCAAAAGTGATAAGATGTTGAATTGTTAAGATAAGAACATTTTCTGAGTTATGGAGGAAATGTCATGAAGAAAGATAAAAGACACTCTATTCGAGAAGCAATGAAAAAGAACTTAAGAAAAGAATACTTTTATTTGAAAAAAGAATTACTTTTCTACTGTCCAATTGATCTAGGCACATTCTCAAGAGAGACATACTACGCTACTTTTGACCAAGATGGCATAAGTATTTATCAGTATGATAAAAAAACAGAAAGTAAATTAAAATTGTGTGAGCGTCATCCATGGAAGAGTTGGAATAAGGTAAAAGTTGATCACTATTTAACAACTTCTCAATTTATTTTCCAAGGTGAGCGAAATTGGATTTTATCCCTTTTCCAAAAAGGAAAAGAAGCTCAAAAAATAATTGAAGAACATACATCTTTACAAACGGAAGTTGTTTCCCGTCCGTTTTCCAAGAAACTTCCTGGTTTCCGTTCTGATACACCATTGAATAAATACATCGGTTGCATTTGTTACACTGCACTTATTGCATTTTTATTAAAATGGATGATTCCATTTCAAGCACCACAAATCGCCCTGTATTCTCTTTCAATTGGCTTTATGCTTCTTGGTTTACTTTGTCTTACAATTGGTCTAATCGAACCAACTATCGTACTATTTCGGACAAAAGAAAAAACAAGAACAAAAGTCTTTTACTTATATAGCTACTTAGCTATTACTGGATTTATATGTGTCTTTATTTTTTGGTAAAAGAAGCCGTCCCAAAAGATCTTTTTGGGACGGTTTTTCGTTAGGAATAGGTTGCTCTTATTGTCGCATTTTATTGTTAGTCGATATTTCTTGTCGAAATGTCGATATAATAATAGCTATGTTCGATATAATTTCATTTACTATCGCAATCTTAAATAAGAAGAAAATAAATTTATTCAAAAGTTATGCTTTTGGGACGTTGCCTTTACTTGACGTATAGTTGTTGGTTCGGATAGATTTGCTCTTGTCGCAATCCATTCCTCACTTTAATTTCCTCAACTGTCATACTAAATTTCCGGGCAATACCAACTAAAGTATCACCTTTTTGTACAATATATAGTGATGATGACACAACTTGATTTTTTTGTTCATTTAAAACAAGCAACGGATTCATCGCATTCCTTTTCTCCATCGTCCATCTCCCTTGATGCACTTCTAAATGTAAATGCGCTCCTCGCGATTCTCCTGTATTCCCTACCTCTCCAATTAGCTCTCCTTTTGAAATGTTATCACCTTGAACTACATATCTCTTATTTAAATGCGCATAAACAGCCTCATATTCTCCATGTTTAATAAACACAACATTTCCATAACTACTTGAAAAATAAGACTTTGTCACCTTACCATCTTGAATAGCTGCAACAGGCGTTCCAATAGGCGCAGCTATATCAATACCATAGTGTTTCCCATGTCTTGTCCCAAAATAATCACTTATCTGCCCATCAACAGGCCATATCCACTGATTCCCTTCAGCGTAAACATGTAATTGAGATAAAAATAACACACTCAATATCACCACGCCACATTTTAACGCTTTCATATACATCCTCCGTTTTCTAATAGCCGTCATACCTTCTCTATTGTGGGATATTACAGAAAAAAGTATACAAAAAAAAGAAAGTGTATTACTCCACTTCCTTCTCTTCTTTATTACGAAAAACAAGTGCACTGCGGTTATACTCCACATCTTTCACTTGTAAACGCGCATTTATTACTCTAGCAAGCGCAAATAAATAATCAGATAACCTATTTACATACTTTAGAACAATTTCATTGGTTTCTCCTTCTTTTTGCAATGACACTATACAACGTTCTGCTCTTCTTATAACTGTACGTGCAATGTGTAGTGCAGCCGATATCTCGCTACCGCCTGGTAAAATAAAACGCTCTAAAGGCGGCGCTTCTTCTGTATACGAATCAATTCGTCTCTCTAAATACTCGACCATCTCTATCGTTACTTTATAAGGGATTTTCTTCTCTACTATTGCTAAATCCCCTCCACAATCAAATAGTTCATGTTGAATATTTTCAAGTTCGTTATAAATGTTACGAAAACATTCCTCTTGTAATTTAGACATGGCATATCCGATATGAGAATTCGCCTCATCAATTGTTCCATAAGCTTCTACACGTATATGATCTTTATCCACTCGGCCACCTATGACACTCGTTTCCCCTTTATCACCTGTTTTTGTATAAAGTTTCATTTCATTATGACACCTCTCTTTTTATTTTCATTCTGATTATTAAAGAAAAAAACTCTACCATTCTTTATTTAATTGCACTTACAAAAAAATAAAAAAACAGTAAAGCTTTTATTCATAATCAACTTTTAAAAAACATATATATCTAAATTATACGATTTGGTAAATATACAGAGAATGTAGTTCCTTCTCCAACGACACTTGATACAAAAATCTTCCCGTCATGACCTTGAACAATATTTTTAGCAATCGCAAGCCCGAGTCCTGTTCCAATTTTTTTCCCGCGAGTTCTCGCTTTATCAGCTTTATAGAATCGATCGAACAAGAACGGAATATCTTCTTCTGGAATACCAGCACCTGAATCTTGCACTTCGAAAGTAAGGCCACTATTTTTCGTATTAATTACAAGTGTAACATGTCCACCTGCATTTGTATGACGGATTGCATTATCAATTAAATTCGTCAGTACCTGTTCCATACGGTCTGCATCAAACGGATATTGTTCAATTGGACTTTGGAAATCCACTGTTAATTGGACTTCTTTATCCTTTGCAATCCCCTGGAATTTACGGCCAATTTTTTCGACAAATGGATGAATATCTACTTCCCCTATATGTAACTCTACATGTCCACTTTCCATACGGGCTAAATCTAATAACTCATTTACAAGTTTACCTAAACGAACAGATTCATCATAAATAATTTGAACAAACTCATTAATTTCTTCTTTCGTTTGCACAATATCATCTAAAATTGCTTCACTATATCCTTGAAGCATTACCATCGGTGTACGAAGTTCATGTGATACATTCGCAATAAAGTCTTGACGCATTTTCTCAAGACGACGCTCCTCCGTCATATCTCGCAATACTGCTACAGCTCCACGAATTTTTGTTTGATTGTAAAGCGGTGTCATAAGAACTACGTAGTTACCTTTTTGCAAATTAATTTCAACAACTTGTTGTTGCTCACTTTCTACAACGAGATGGAATAGTTCAACAAGTTCAGAAGGCAGTTTTTTAATTAACTCTACTTCTTTTTCTTCTTGCCAAACTTGTAAGAAGTGTTCTGCCGGTGGGTTGATAACAACGACTTCACCTTCTTGATTTAACGTAACAACACCATCTGCCATACTACTCAAAATGCTAGCTAACTGCTCTTTTTCTTGCTGCAGGGCATTCATATTAAACTTCAACTGTTTTCCCATTTGATTTAAAGCAGTTGCAAGCTCACCAATTTCGTCCTGCGACACCATAGGGGCTTTCGTATCAAATTTCCCGCGTGCTACCTCAAATGCAACCTCACGCATTTTACGAAGTGGTGCCGTAATTCGAGTAGATAAGAAAAATGCAAAGAAAGTCGTTAAAATAATCGCAATCCCGGCTGATAAGAAAATAAAATCAGTCGTTCTCTCCATACCTTGTATTGGAACTTGCAATGATTCATATACAAACACTGCACTTTGATTTTTTGACTGTACTGGTTTCCCGACGATCATAATATCATTTTCAGTATTTTTATTCTTCCTACTATTAGAAGCTTTTCTAATATTATTCTTAATATCCTTTTTATCTGTAAAAACAGCTGCTAATTCTTTATCATTTTTCAAATCATCTATTGTAAGAGTAACTAATCCTTCTTGTTTCGGCGAAGAAGAAATTTCCTTACCGTCTTCTACAATGATAATCCTTGAAAGTGGATCAGAAAATTTGTAAGCAATATCCTCAATCGTTTTTACATCGGCACCTTCTTCAATTAATTCCGTGACACTTGTTGCAACTTTCTGAAGCCTAGCTTCACTCATATCAACATAATACGTTCTAAAAAACTGTGAAAGTAAAATAGCAACAAATCCAAGAACAAACGAAACGAGAAGTAATATGGTCATCCATAACTTCCCTACTACACTTCTCCAAAGCATCAGTCGTTCACAACCTCAAACTTGTAACCTACGCCCCAAACGGTAACAATCATTTTCGCTGCATCTGGTGATTGTTTACTTAACTTTTCACGTAAACGCTTTACATGCGTATCAACTGTACGTAAATCTCCGAAGAACTCATATTGCCATACTTCTTTTAACAATTGCTCACGGTCAAAAACTTTATCCGGGGATTTCGCTAAGAATAATAGTAATTCATATTCTTTCGGTGTTAAGTTTACTTCATTACCATCCGCTGTAACGCGGTGCGCATCATTATCAATTGTTAAATGAGGGAAAACAGTAACATCTTTCGTCGTTGTATCTTGTGTAAAGAATGTCGTTGGTACAGCGCGGCGTAATACTGCTTTCACACGAAGTACTACTTCACGCGGGCTAAACGGCTTTACAATATAATCATCAGTTCCAACTTCAAACCCTTGTACCCTATTTACTTCTTCACCTTTTGCTGTCAGCATAATAATTGGCGTCGCTTTCTTCTCACGAATCCCTTTACACACTTCGATACCATCTTTACCAGGCATCATAATATCCAGTAGAATTAAATCATAATCATTTTGTAACGCCATTTCTAAAGCTGTATCACCATTATCCGCTTCTTCAATTGTGTATTGCTCTCTTTCTAAATACATCTTTAATAAACGACGAATACGATCCTCATCGTCTACAATTAAAATTCTTGATTCATTTTCCATTTCTACCCGCTGCGTACTTTTACCACAACGGTTTACACCTACCCTTCTACAATATAATGTTGCACCTATCCTCGTTTAATTAAGCATTTTTTAACGTTCCACTTCCCATATTATGCTTCACAAGAATAATAAAGTTTGTTCATTTTTTTTCCAAAACTATGTATTTTTTTTGAACAGTATATTTGGTCCTCGACATCATTTTACAGAATCAACCGCTACTTTGTCATGTTTTTCTCAAAAAAGAAGAAAATTTGACAAAAATAAAATAGGAAAGTGACATACACTCTCCTATTTTATTTCTCTATGCATATGAATGTAAACCCGCGATAATTAAGTTTACTACAATAAAGTTAAACATAATGATTGCAAAACCAATCACTGCAAGCCAGGCGGATTTTTCTCCATGCCATCCTTTAGATAAACGTAAATGTAATACCGCAGCATAAAAGAGCCAAGTAATAAGCGCCCAAACTTCTTTTGGATCCCAACCCCAAAAGCGCGTCCAAGCGATTTGAGCCCAGATCATTGCAAAGATTAATGCTCCTAATGTAAACACCGGGAATCCTATCGCAATAGAACGATATCCGATTTCATCTAATAAATCACTATTCGTATTCTTTACTAACGGCTGAAGTGCCGCTGACACTCGTTTACGTAAAACAAGTCTTAATACAATATAAAGTAGCGTTCCGACTAACACTGACCAAATAACAGTATTTAATTTTTTCGCATTTACAATCGCTGGAACTTCAACTGTTGGCTCTAATTTATTTTCTGTCATTAACTTCCCTTCATGCGGTCCAACTAAAGCAGGGAGATTATACTTCATTTCAACTTGTTGTTCATTTTTATCAATCCATTGAAACTTCGCTTCGTATTTCATACTAGAAAATACCGTTGTTATTCCAATAAACCCAACTGTACAAACAAGTGTGAAAACTACTGTCTCTAACCAAAATGTACGCTTACTTCTTGTTGATTGATCTACATTTTTCAGTAAATACATTACGCCTGTAATAAAACTAATTGCTAATATTGCTTGTCCCGCTGCCGCTGTCGTTACATGAATATGTAGCCAATTACTCTTTAAAGATGGGATAAGCGGCGAAATTTCTCTCGGGAACATACTTGCATAAGCGATTAATAAAAGAGCTACCGGTAAAGCAAATAAACCAATAATACTTACACGATACACAAAGTACATAATGATAAAAGCTCCCACAAGCATCATGCCAAAAAATGTACCAAATTCAAAAAAGTTACTAACCGGTGCATGTCCTGATGCGATCCATCTTGTAACAAAATATACTATTTGTGCAATAAATCCTAAAATTGTTATAGTTATACCTATATTTGCCCACTTGTTACCTTTTTCTTTAATTGCTCCTCCAAAAAATAAAGTTGCAATTAAATATAAGATAAACGCCGCGAACAGAAAATTACTACTTATTTGTACCATATCGTTTCCCCACCTTAACTAATTTTTTTCATTCATTTTATCGTGTGGTTGTGGAATCGCTGTTCCTTCTAGTACTCTTTCAATATCTTTCTTTAAGCCGAACCAATTTTTATTCGTATGGCCTGCAACCCACCATTCATCATTAACACGTTGTATCCAAATACGGCGATGGTTCCAATACATACCTTGAATCACACCAACCATAAATATAAATCCTCCAATACCGAGAATCCAAAGCGTCAAATCTTTTCTTACTGTAAGAGCTGTTGCATTTTGCATTTCCACACCTGCAAATGACATTTTATATTTGTTATTCCCATCTGGTTCTATATTTTGCTGAATACCGACGAAACTCACTTCACCATCTGGTGTTTCAGGCGTAAACATTTTAAACACAAATGCAGGGTTGTTTGGTAATTTCGTTTTCGTATTTGGTCTTCCATTCTCGTCAAAATAAAAATCTGGAAAATAGCTTAATAGTTCTAAAGAATAACCATTTCCTAAATCAAATTTTTCTGTAGGATTCGTTAAATCTACTTTAATCGGTCCCCACTTTTGATTATTTTCTTTGTTTTGCAAATGGAATGACATGCTTTTAAATTCACTTTCTTTGTAATCCACTTGATAAACAGCAAATTGATCAAATTTCAGTGGCTCATTCACTCGAATTTCAGCTTCTTTTACCTTTTCTAATTTTGGTTTTTGACCCGCTATATTTTCTCCTACCGCTTTATATAATACAGCATTTGTTTGGAAGTTTTTCGCAATCATTTTATCACCAACACGATCAATTGCTTCATCAAAAACTTCTTTATCCTTACTCTTATCATAAACTTCCTTGATAAACTTTTCGTTTTTCAAATAGTATTGACCATCTGTTCCTGGTATTTCTTTCGTTTCACCGTCACGTAACCAAAGTGCTTCATCTACATACATACTCGGTAAAAAACGTAGCATTGCACCGAATAGAAAGATAATAAGACCAATATGGTTTACATATGGACCCCAACGTGAAAAACGTCCCTTTTCCGCTAAAACGTTCCCGTCTTCCACTTTTACATTATAATTACGTTTCTTTAAATTAATTTGAACTCGTTCTAAGTCACCTTCATGCGGCGTACCAGTCCCGTGCACTCTCTGTCTTTTCAAAAAACTTGGGTGTCTTTTCACCCCTTGTTTTTTTAAAGCTTTATAAAGAGGAATGACACGGTCTAAACTACATATAACAAGTGAAATACCAATGGAAGCAATTAAAATCATGTACCACCATGATCCATATAAATTATTAAATCCTAATTGATAGTATAATTGTCCTAAAAATCCATACTCGGTCTTATAATATTCAGCTGGTTCGATTCCTGGAGTTATGTACATTTCTTGGGGAAAGATAGTTCCTATTGCCGATGAAGCTAAAGTTATTACGATTAACCATACACCTACTTTTACAGAAGAGAAAAAACTCCAAATTTTATCGACTATCGTTTTTGTATGTGTGAGAGATCTCCGAGCACTCCCCTCATATCTCATATCCAATAATTTTATATTTTCATTACTTTCAAATGGTTTCCCACATGCTTCACAAAAAATGGTTCCTATCGGATTAACATGTCCACATTCACACTTAATTTCTTTCAAAGCTCTCACCGCCCTTTTATCTATATGTACTATTGTATATTCCAGCCTAGAGTTACCGCAATACTCAGAATTTTTAAAGCGAAGGTGCTATACGTAAGCACCTCTTATGTAAAGGCTTTCTTAATTATGGAGTGATTTTCTTTAAGTACTCTTCCAATTGTTCCTTCGTTTGCTCACCTATAATTTGCTCTACTACTTTGCCTTCTTTATCAATTAAAAAGGTTGTTGGTAATGGTCCCACTCCATATGTACCTATGATCTTTTGCCCTTTATCAATTGCAACTGGGAATTTCAAATCATATTGTTTCACAAAGTTCTTCACTGCGATATCCGTTTCATCTGCATCTAAGGCAATAATTTCAACGCCTTTTTCTTTATATTTCGGATATAACTCATTCATATAAGGCATTTCTTTTTCACAAGGTTTACACCAAGTTCCCCAAAAATTTAAAAATACACCTTTTCCCTTTAAGTCTTTTAATTCAATATTCTTTCCTTCTAAATCAGTTACAACAAAGTTAGGTGCTTCTTTTCCAATTTGCATTTTCTCTTTATCAGTAAAAAATCCTTGATATAGCGTAAACCCTACCGCACCGCTTAAAATGAGCAAAATGATAACACGAAATAATAAGCGATTTTTTTTCATGTTGTCTCCCCTCTCTTCGACGAGTGATAAATATATGTATTTTTTAATAAATCACCAGCGGAGCATTCCACTGGTGAAAGTTTCACAATATAGATTAGCGAGGCTTTGTAGAAGCCAATGCACGTAATTGTTTCACCTCATGTGGTGTCAATTCTCTTGCATCGCCAGGACGCAAACTACCCACTTCTAAAAAGGCATACCGTTCACGTTTTAATTTCATTACTTTACAATCTAACGCTTCAAACATGCGGCGTACTTGACGGTTACGTCCTTCATGAATCGTTAATTGTACAATTGCCATCTCTTTACGCTTGTCCCAAGAAATAATTTTCGCTTGTGCTGGTGCTGTTTTCCCATCTTCTAATGCAACACCTCGTTCTAACATGCGAATTTTCTCACCTGTTAATGGCCCTTTAATTTTCGCAACATACGTTTTTTCAACTTTATATCTCGGATGCATTAATACATTTGCAAATTCACCATCATTTGTCATCAATAATACGCCAGACGTATCATAATCTAAGCGTCCGATCGGGAATAAACGTTGTCTAATTTCAGGGAAAAAGTCTGTTACAACATTTCTTCCTTTATCATCTGATACACTTGAAATTACACCAGTTGGTTTATATAGTAAAAAATAAACAGGTTCTTCTTTTTCAAGAGGGATGTTATTTACTTCCACTTTATCTTGAGGAGTTACTTTTGTTCCTAACTCCTTCACTATTTTCCCATTAACTTTCACTTTACCTTGCTGAATTAATTCCTCAGCCTTTCTTCTCGATGCAATACCTGCTTGCGCAATCACTTTTTGTAATCGTTCCATTTCTTTTTTTCACCTCAAATTTATCTTACCTTACATTAGAAAGACTTGGCAACCGCCTAAGCTTTATGCCATTTACTTCGCCTATCTTTAACAACATAGCCATGATGATAAACGTCTAAAGGCATATCACGTTTTCACCCTTTATTATTGTTTACACTTTTTCATGTTGTCCACGATAAAAGTTCATCATTTTGTCAAAAACACCGCATAAAAAAACCACTATTAAACTACACGTTAATAGTGGTCGTATACGTATTATAAGCTAAATAGCGCAAAAAATGAATAGCATTACCGAAACAATAGGGAAACAAACACAATTGAACAAATAATTCCGATTAAATCTGCAAAAAGTCCTACCTTTAATGCATCTCCCATTTTTCTAATACCGACAGCCCCAAAGTATACTGTTAATATATAAAAAGTCGTATCTGTGCTACCTTGCATCGTTGAAGCTAACCTACCAATAAACGAGTCTGGCCCATATGTAGCGATTAAGTCGGTCGTAATACTTAAACCAGCAGATCCCGAAATCGGACGTATAAGTGCAAGTGGAACGATTTCAGCTGGTACATGAATAAAGTCTAACATCGGCTTCATTACCGATATCATCGCATCTAAAGCACCTGATGCCCGGAAAATAGAAATAGATACAAGCATTCCAACCATAAACGGCAAAATGGAAACCGCAATTTGAATCCCTTCTTTTCCGCCCTCAACGAACGATTCGTACGTTGGAACTTTCTTTATCGTGCCATACAAAAGGATAAAACCAATTACACAAGGAATTACCCATAATGAAATTGTATTTACAATACTCATTTTTTCCGCCCCTTTCTACTCCTTCTCCGGTAAAAATAGCGGTCAATCCAAATCGCGCCAATCATCGATAACACTTGTGCTATAAATGTTACGCCAACGATTTCAGTAGGGTTTGCTGATTCATAAGTCATTCGAATCGAAATGACAGTAGTCGGAATTAATGTAATCGCTGAAGTATTTAATGCTAGAAACGTCACCATAGAACGACTTGCTGAATCCTTTCCACCATTTAACTCTTTCAGTTGTTCCATTGCTTTAATACCTAAAGGTGTTGCTGCATTACCTAACCCAAAAAAGTTCGCCATCATATTTGATAAAATGAATCCCATTGACGGGTGATCCTTCGGTATTTCTGGAAATAATCTTTTTACTATCGGCATAAAAAGTGATACTAACTTCTTTAACAATCCAGCTTCCTCAGCAATTTTCATTAAACCGAGCCAAAATACTAAAACACTAATAAGTCCAATACAAATCGTTACAGCATCTTTTGACCCTTCAAACACTGCTTTGGTCACTTCTTCCATCGTTCCATTTATCATGGCATACACAATCCCTATAACTGCCATCGCTGCCCATACGAGATTAACCATCTATCCCAACACCTATCATGTAAGAGAAGATTTCTTTTACGTTATTCCAATACATTCCTGTTGTAGCTACTAACTTTCGTTTACTGTAAAACAAATTTCGTTCTCCAACTTTCTCGTTCCCTACATAAATTTCTGTCTTCCCAATCTTTACTCCATCCGTAAGTTTTGCACTTTTATCGAGCTCAACTTTCAATAAAACGCTCTTTCTTTCCTCTTCAGTTAAAGGTACAGAAAAACTATTTTTCGTATAAACATGATTGGCATATTTCTTTTCATTTATTTCAGCGAGTGCGCCTTGTCCTAAAACTTTCGCTTGCTTATAGCGTTCAAAGCCTTTATCAAACAAATTCATATGATCATCCCAGTCACTAGAAGCACTCAAAGTTACGACAATTAAATCTAGTCCATCTTTTGAAGCTGTTGTGACAAGCGTCCGTCCTGCTTTCTTCGTAAAACCTGTCTTTCCCCCTGTTGCAAATTCATAATAAGATGTCACAAGCTTATGTTTATTTTTCCAAGGATAATCCCAAGAATCTGATTTATACGTTTTTGTTCCAAAAATTTTCTTAAAGGTCTCGTTCCCCATTGCATATTTCGTTAATAATGCCATGTCATAAGCCGACGAATAATGCGATCCATCCCCATCCAAGCCATGCGGGTTTGAGAAATGCGTATCTTTCATTCCGATTTCTTTCGCCTTTTCATTCATTAAATATACAAATCCTTCTATACTCCCTCCCACATTTTCAGCAATTACTTGTGCTGCATCATTACCAGATCTAAGCATTAATCCGTAAACTAAATCTTCTAACTTAACTTTTTGTCCAGGTTTTAAATAAATTGCCGATCCTTCTACTCGTACCGCTTCATTACTAACCGATACTAATTCTTTCATTTTTCCTGATTCAGCAGCTAACAATGCTGTCATAATTTTTGTTATACTAGCAATTTTTTGTGGCTCATGTTCTAATTTCCCATATAGCACACGACCGGATTGTTGTTCCATTAAGACTGCGTTACGAGCACTGACACCACCGTTCATTTTTGCATATGCAGGAATTGGCATAACGCTTGCGTACATTATAATTAGCGTAATTATTATACAAATTCGTCTCATATTTCCCCCCACGTCCTTTTGGCACTTTTTGTACAAGTGTATGCTTGGCCTTTTAAAATATGAACGAAATCTTCCTTCCACCTCCACTAAAAAAGACGCATGAGATATGCGTCTAATACGGTGTCCATTCAATTTGTTTCGCAGTTTCAAATCTTTTTTCTACATCAGGCCAATTTACAACATTCCACCAGTTTTTAATATATTCATCTTTTCGATTTTGGTATTGTAAATAATACGCATGTTCCCATACATCTAGTACAAGGAGCGGTATCGTATCCCATTGTGTAAACAATTGATGAAGTGTACTCTGCAAAATTTCTAACCTTCCGGACCGAGGCACCCATACAAGGATTGCCCATCCAGACCCCTCAACTTTCGAGGCCGCCTCTGTAAAATGTTTTTGGAAACGTAAGTAACTCCCAAAATCCTTCTCAATTTCTTGTGATAATGCCCCTCGTGGACCCCCGCCCCCATCTTTTTTCATATTATTCCAAAATATCGTGTGTAAGTAATGACCTGATCCATGAAAAGCCGCTTCTCTTTCCCAATGCTTAATTAAATCAAATTGATTTGTTTTTCTCGCTTCTTCCATCATCTTCTCTGCTTTATTTAATCCTTCCACGTAACTACGATGGTGTTTATCATGGTGTAACATCATAATTTCTCGTGAAATGTACGGTTCTAGCGCATTATATGGATAAGGTAATGGCGGAAGGGTATGCCCCCCAATCGGAACAGCTCGTTCGCTATCCCCTCTTTCACATAGTTCATATTCCTCTCCTTCTTGCATAAATACTTCCTGTAAATGGTGTTGAATATGTTCTACATCCTCACTTATTTCATACATAAACTCGGCATCTGTGTCGTATTCATGCTCTTTCATACGCTCTAATAACGTTTGAATTTTATAAGCAAGCATATGGACATCATACACTTCCATTGCACGGCTATCTAATACTTGAAGAACACTTTCACACCAGCTTTCTACTTCATGAAAGTAATCTGTAAATACACCTTGCTGACTCATGTCACACCTCCTTATTGCTATCCACTTAAATATATTCAATGAAAATCCCTTATATAACTGTACAAAAGGAAAAGAAGCTAAGTATCCTTAGCTTCTTTTCCTTAATTAATATTTGTGCAACATTTTTGTTTGGTAATCTGTCTCATAATATTCTAGTTCTTCACGCATCAATTGAAATTTCCCTTCTAAATCCTTCATCATTCGTTCTATAGACCCAGGGGGGGTTTGCTGAAAAACAATAGAATTTTTCCCTGTATAAGCAGAACGACTATTTTCATACCAATGATCATTCTTTGGCGAAAAAAACTCTGCAATTACTTGATGGTAAATCTTATATAAAACTGTTTCAGCTGCGGTCTTTCGAAATGGTTGGCTATTCAACAAAACAAAACATGCATCAAGTCCTTCTTCACAAAAAACAAGAAGTCTTCTTATTGATGCTAATATACCTTTATAATATTGCTCGTTTCCTGTTGGTGTCTCCTCCAATAAAGAAGGTAACGTATGATAATTTACATAATTAGTTATCAAGGAAATTACATCTTCTAAAAATATAGAAACTTGTTCTGTTTGATTTTCAACCATCAAATTAGACATGGCTTCTCTCTCCTTTGCCGTTTTACGCTATTTCTACTCTTTTATTTTTATGTAATTCAGCTAATATTTCTTGTACTTTCACCACTGTTCCCTCATCAAAGTATCGTTGAAAGTCTGTTACTTCATTGAGATACAAGCGCTTCTGCGCGCGTAGCTCTTTATCTTTCACTAAACAAGCGATCGCTACAATATCTCGTAAATATACGTCTTGTTCTTCTACTTTATAAACTGGATTTCCTTCAAAAGGGGTAATTTCTTGTAAAATTTCTTCAAAATATCTAACATATAAGACAGAAAAGGTTTTTTCTTGATTATTTAATATATATGTCACTTCAGATCTATTAAAAAAATCTTCTGATGTATTCGGTTTTGCTTTTTCTAACTCATATCCTGCATAACCTATTATAATCATCTACTTCCCCTCTCTTCCTTCTTTCACCTTATCTTAACTCAATTTTCTAATAAACGAAATATTCTTTTAAATATAACCTATATAAAAAATAGCTTCCCTATACAGGAATTTACCTTTTTATTTTTCTTGAAGTTTGTCATAATAATATTATTGTCTCAGTTTTCTTACACAAGGAGAGTTGTATTTATGTCGTTTTCATGGAAACGTTTCTTACAAATCGGGAAAATAATCTTCCCATTTGTTGTCTTAACAATTGTTTTCTTTCAAGCTAAAAAAGAATTAGCAGGCATTTCTTTTTTAGAAGCAATTGAAACAATTAAAAACATTCCAACTGGTGGGGTATTTTTAGCGATTACACTCGGTGCATTTGCCGTTTCAACAATG
The DNA here is from genome assembly GCF_038007445.1 of Bacillus sp. FSL P2-0099. Lineage (NCBI taxonomy): Bacteria > Bacillati > Bacillota > Bacilli > Caryophanales > Bacillaceae > Bacillus > Bacillus sp. FSL P2-0099. The sequence continues at coordinate 1,451,381 of NZ_JBBOXE010000001.1, read as the reverse complement.
TTCTTTTATGACTTTGTTATGCTTCGTTACTTAAAAGCAGATATACCTGTACAAAAGATCTTCCGCATCTCATGGATTGCCAACACTTTAAATGGATTTATCGGTTTTGGTGGTCTTGTTGGTGCCGGTGTACGTACAATGCTATATCGTCCGCATATAAAAGATAATGGAAAACTTATTAAAAGTATTGCTTGGATGACAACCGCTTTTATTAACGGATTAGCCATTCTGTCATTCCTCGGCCTTATTGGAATATTAGACACTAGTTTTATTCTGCACGAAAAACCGTGGTTATGGCCTGTTCTTATCTTCTTTGCTCTTTTCGTTCCTATATATATTGGGTTTTCTAAAATTAAAAATAGAAAAACAAAACAGCTAGACGGACAAGAGGAAGAAGAAGAAGAGAAAAATCCAACTGTTTTATATTCATTAGTTTCATTAGTCGAGTGGGTATCTGCCGGTATCGTTATGTACGTCATTTTAATATTGTTTGGAATTGATATCGAATTTCAAAAGTTTTTAGGTGTTTACGTAATTGCTGCTTTAGCTGGTGTCGTAAGTCTTGTTCCTGGTGGCCTTGGTTCATTTGACCTTGTTTTCTTAACTGGACTAGGACAATACGGCGTTGATACAGGCGTATTACTACCTGCTATGTTATTATACCGACTTGTCTATTACATCTTACCATTCTGCCTAGGTCTCATTTTTGCAGCCTTTGAAATGACAGGAGCTGCCATAAAAAAAATTGAAGATAAACCATTTATTGCACCTGCGTTAGAAACAACTGGTGTAATTTGGACTTTACAACGTGATTTTTTAGGGAAATTAGGTTCATGGGCATCCGCCGCTTTAACAGTATTCGCTGGCTTAATGGTTATTCTATCAACAATTTTACCGACTAGTATAAATCGAGCTCACGCCTTACATATTTTAGCTCCAAAGCACCTTATTCAATTTTCTTTTAGCTTATCATTAACATTCGGTATTCTCCTCCTGATTCTTTCGCGAGGCATATATTATGGAACAAAGCGTTCTTACTATATGACGATTGTTTCTTTAATTGGAGCAGCAATCTTTAATACCCTAAAAGGAATTGATATTGAAGAAACCTTTATTTTATTAATCGTACTTGCTGTGCTGTATATGCTTCGTAAAAGATTTGCACGCGAAAAAATGGAAGTCTCTCTTTCTGATATCGTAAAAGTATTTATCTTCTTATTACTTACGTTATATTTATATAAAAACTTAGGTATTTTATTTGCGGGTGCAAAAGAAGCGTTCCAACCTGATTTTGTCGTTCGAAATATTACACAAGTTAAACGAAGTGCATTAGCAGCAGCCTTTTTCGTTCCTACTTTTTTACTTATCGGCTCACTAATTGCCAATCGTTACCGTAGTCAATTTCCCGGGCAACCAGCTAATGATAAAAGGTTAGAAAACTTCTTAGATGAACATGGCGGGAATGTACTTAGTCATTTAGGTTTTTTAGGAGATAAACAGTTCTTCTTCAGTAGTGACGGAAAAGCACTTCTTCTCTTTTCAATTACTGGAAAACGTCTTGTTGTACTAGGTGATCCAATTGGTGATCCATCCTCCTACCGCACTGTATTGCAAGAATTTTTGACTGAAGCTGATCGATTTGGCTATATTTGCGTATTCTATCAAATTGAAAGCAAATGGATGAGCTTATACCACGATTTTGGCTACAACTTCTTTAAACTTGGTGAAGAAGCTGTCGTTGATTTAAATACGTTTACAATAACAGGAAAGAAACGTGCTGGTATGCGAGCCACTTTCAACCGTTTTGAACGAGAAGGTTATACATTCTCTATTCATGAGCCACCATTCTCAGACGAATTATACGAGGAATTAAAGAAAGTGTCTGATGCTTGGCTCGGCGGAAAAAAAGAGAAAGGATTTTCACTTGGGTACTTCGATCGTGAGTATATTAGTCGTGCCCCTATCGCTACATTATCTGATGCAGAAGGAAAAATCATTGCATTCACAACCTTTATGCCAGTATATCAAAGTGGCATATTATCTGTTGATTTAATGCGTTATTATCCAGATGCCCCTAGCGGAATTATGGATGCAATTTTTATCCACTTATTCCACTGGGCAAAAGAAAATGAATACCATTCCTTTAATATTGGTATGGCACCACTCTCAAATGTCGGTTTATCAACGCAATCGTTTTGGTCTGAACGAGTTGCTGCTGCAATATTTAATAACGTTCGTTACACATATAGCTTCAGCGGTTTACGACATTTCAAAGAAAAATATAAACCTGCATGGAGTGGAAAATATTTAGCATTTCGAAAGAATCATTCTTTACCAATTACAATGCTCTCTGTAACAAAATTAATAGGAAAACGAAAAAACAGCTAAGTACTTAGCTGTTTTTTCGTTTTTGCACTTGTATACTAAACTCCTTTTCATACTTCTTACCATTTATATAGAAATCCCCCCATATTTTATATGTTCCTTCTTCTGGAAATGTAATACGATATTGTAATTGCTCATCCGTATCAACAGGAATGGCATATAAAAAATGTCCCCTCGTTTCATCAACGATATATAGCGCGTTGACTTCGCCTCTCCCTGAATTTAATTTCAGCTTTTCTCCCTTTTTCGCTTGAAACTGAAATGTTAATGTCGTTGCCTCATTCGGATGTAATGCACCAAATAAAAGAGACACTTGATGCTCTCCTATATTTTTTGTAAGTACAGTATCGACAGGTAGTTTCTTTTTATTCTTGTCCTTGTTTTTCTCCTTTTTTTCTTCACCAAAATCTTGCTTAGAAAATGATTCCACGGACTTGTTTTCATCTTCATACAAAAATATCGTGTACTCTTCACCTTTTGCTACATCTGAAGATAGCTTATACGATCCATTTCCAGCAAATATAGGCTTCGTTTGTTGTATGTTTTTCAAATTCCCATCCACTATCACTGCTCGAATTTGATCGTTCACACCACGAACTTCATTATTCATTTTATTTAGCAATTGAAACGAAATATCGACTTTTTCATTTCCTTCTTTATTCTTCACATCCCATTTCACTTCTTGAACATCTCCGGTCGTTTCTACAGTTTCTTGATATTTTTTTATGTAAAATCCTCCTGCCACAATAAGTACTAGTGCAATAAGCCCAATGACAAGATTTTTCAAAATATCACCTACCATTTTTATTTTCTTTATCCATGCAAAACCTCTTAAATATATATTCTAGATTATGATTTATGAAATCCTCCTCTTTTGCACATATTACAAATAAAAAAGATTTTAATTGAAAGGAGTCGTAGTGTATAATGCAAATGATATTGATTTCTATCAATACATTAATAAGGAGGATTTTTCATGAGTGTACATATTGAAGCAAAACAAGGCGAAATTGCTGAATCTATTCTATTACCTGGTGATCCATTACGTGCAAAATATATTGCTGAAACATTTTTAGAGGATGTTACTTGTTATAATAACGTGCGTGGCATGTTAGGTTTCACTGGAACTTACAAAGGAAAGCGTGTATCTGTTCAAGGTACAGGTATGGGTGTTCCTTCTATTTCTATTTATGTAAACGAATTAATTCAAAGCTACGGAGTGAAAAATTTAATTCGTGTTGGGACATGTGGTGCAATTCAAAAAGATGTTAAGGTACGTGACGTTATTATTGCGATGACGGCTTGTACAGATTCTAATATGAATCGCTTAACATTCCCGGGTTTTGATTTTGCTCCTGCTGCAAACTTTGATCTTTTAAAGAAAGCCTACGATGCTGGAACAGAAAAAGGATTACACGTTCGTGTTGGTAACGTATTAACAGCAGATGTATTTTATCGTGAGAGCATGGACATGGTTAAAAAACTTGCAGATTACGGTGTATTAGCAGTAGAGATGGAGACGACTGCTCTTTACACATTAGCAGCTAAATATGGTGTAAATGCATTATCTGTATTAACAGTAAGCGACCATATCTTCACTGGTGAAGAAACTACATCTGAAGAGCGTCAAACTACATTTAACGAAATGATTGAAATCGCTTTAGATGCAGCAATTCAGCAATAGTACACTAAAGAACTCGTCATACGTCTGGCGAGTTCTTTTTTATGCTAAAATACTTCTATAGTCACTACACCTTCTCTTTATGTGACTTTCTATAAAAAACTACTTTAGAGAGAGACAGATTTATCCCCTCTACTTTTTTGTAACCTTTGTTATAATTAAGAAATCATTTGTATTACAGTATTTTTCATACGAGGTGAAACAGTGAAGAACAGAAGCATCGTCTTTAAACTATTTTTATTAACATCAACTTTATTTACAATCATATTTCTCCTTTTTTTCCTTGGACAATCTCTATTTTTAGAGAAGTTTTATATTAATAAAAAAGTAAAAACCGTTCAAACGGCTTTTGAAAAATTCGTAGATAATTATGAAAAAAGCGACAAAAGTTTTGAGGAAATCAGAAAGCTAAAACAAGAATTTCACGATAAAACGAATGCTGAAATGCAATTTTTAGATTCTAACGGCATTATTAAAAGTGAAAACAATTACTACATTGAGGTAATTAACCCTAATAACAATAAAACCTATTCCATCCCACTTAATAATCTTTTAACACCCGAAGAATATAATAAATTCGAAAATTTAGGCTTAAAAAAAGAGGGCATGATTCACGTAGAGGGATTTTTACAAGATAATATAATAACGCCACTAGAACTGACGACTAATTATAATCGATGGCGAAATGAAAATGTCAATTCGGATTTTCAAACAATTAGTGGTAACCCCTCTAAAAATAGACTCACAAATCGATATAAAACTACGTCTCAGATCAGTTTTACCGGTGTGATATCTAAATTACATATCCCTTCCAAATCTGAGGTTCGCCTTGCAAATGATTTTGAAACATTACAAGCTGTTGAATATTTTGCAAGCACTATTAGACAAGGTACTTCTAATTCAAATCAATTAAACACGTATATTTTAGATAGTGGGGAAAATATAAAAAACAGTGTCTTTGTAAAGCCTATTATGGAAAACGGAAAAACTAAGGAGTACGCTTTTGTGATAGCATCTTTACAACCTGTGAATGAAGCAATGCTCGTTTTAAAAGATTATTATGTCTATGCCTTAATTATCGTGTTTCTCGTTATTATTTTGTTATCCTTCTACTACTCAAAAATCATTGTTAAACCATTAATTAAGATAAATCGTGTTACAAAAAAAATGGCCAACTTTGATTTTAGCGAGAAGTTACCTGTTACAGCAGACGATGAAATTGGCGGGTTATCAAGTGGTATTAATACACTCTCTGTAAATTTAAAAGATCGAATCGACCGATTAAATGTTGCTAATACAAAATTACAACAAGATATTGAACGCGAACGTCAATTGGAAAAAACGAGAAAAGAATTCATTTCTGGTGTATCTCATGAATTAAAAACACCACTTAGTGTTATTCGTAGCTTCGCTGAAGGTATTCAAGATGGCGTAAGTAAAGATACGACATATTATACAAATGTTATTTTGGAAGAGACAGATAATATGAACAGGCTCATTGTTGAAATGTTAGAATTAGCAAAACTAGAATCAGGTACGTACAAACTAGAAATGTCGACATTCTCGATCGGTGAATTAATTCAACAAGTCTATACAAAATTATTATTTAGCATGGAGGAAAAACATTTACAAGTGGACATCCATGCTGACTCTTCTCTATTTGTTAAAGCAAATCGTAGCCGTATTGAGCAAGTCGTTGTAAACTTACTTAGCAATGCAATTCGATATACTCCAGATGGTGAAAAAATACACGTCTCTATTATAGAAACGGAAGATACAGTGAAAATCAAAATTGAAAACACAGGTAATCCTATTCCAGAAGAAAGCCTTGAAAAAATTTGGGATCGCTTCTACCGTTTAGACGCTTCTCGTAGCCGTCATACTGGAGGTACTGGCCTTGGGTTATCCATTGTGAAAAACATTTTAGATCTCCATCACGCTGAATACGGCGTGTATAATACCACTAATAGCGTTGTATTTTATTTTAATTTACAAAAAGTAAAAGAAGTCAAATAATTTGTCTTAATTTCACTAGGAGTTCACATGAAATTCACACTCTCCCTTTATAGTAAGAAACAAGTTAATCCTTTCCTTTACACATATAAAAGAGGAGAGTGCGTGAAATGAAACAAGCAGGACAACCTATTCAAAATGAAAAACAATTAGAAACTATCAAAAATATACTTTTACAATCTTCGAAACGTGATGGCTTATTATTCGTATTAGCTGTAAATTCTGGCTTAAAAGTAAGTGAAATCTTACAATTAAAAGTTAGTGATGTAATCGATGAAGACGAAAATGTTCGCCATTCCATTTTATTTTACAATGAAAAAGTAAAGAAACATAAATGGTTTGCTGTAAATGAAGACTTACAGCACGCAATCGAAGACTACATGAAAGAACGTAAAACTTGGAAACGTAATGAACCATTATTAAAGTCTCAAAAAGGAACAAAGTCTATTACGAGACAACATGCATGGTACATTTTAAACAAAGCTGCAAAAGAAGTTGGATTAGAAGGGATTAGCTCACATACACTTCGAAAAACTTGGGGCTATTGTGCATACAAATCAGGTGTTGATATTGCATTTTTACAACACTTCTTTGATCACAGTACTCCATCCAAAACTTTAAAGTATATCGGTATTGCTTAATAACTCTTATACATAAAAAGGTTACCATTTGTAAATTTGGTAACCTTTTTTATGTTTCATATTCTCTTTTCTTGTCTTGTCTCTCCTATACTGTAGTGGTACTCTAATAGTAAGGGGGAGAAATTATGAACACATTAACAATTGAATTACCGAAAGAAACGGCTGAAAAACTTGATTTATTAAAGAAATCTTATGAAAAGAAAACAGGTGCTACAATTTCTGAAAGCACTCTCGTTCAAACACTTATCTCAAAGGAATTTATCCAAGCGATAACTCCTTTTGATTTACAACAAATCATCAATGGAAAAGAACAGCAGTAATTGCTGTTCTTTTTTTATTACTATTTAAAATATAAAGTGAAACTTTAATCAGTGGGGGTTTTGTTCATCCCCCACTGATTATTAGCCTTCACCAATCGGGCGTTTACGGGCAGCAGGGCTCCCACCTAACTTCTTTGCTCCAACCGAATTTTGAGGTAGGAGTTTTACTGCCGCAAATAGCGGGATAAAAAGTTTTTTACTTATTTTCCGAAAAACCATTGACAATGATAATGATAACCATTATCATTTATTATGAAGCCAACAATTGATGAATCAACCAAACGCTCAGTAACATTGTTACCCCTCTTTTTCATATAGAAAGGCACTGTACATTCCCCCTGTTTGTACAGTGCCTTTCTTGTTTATCATCATTCAAACAAATTTAATTGCTCAGGCTTCGGCTCACCATATGTAATGTTCATCATTTTCATAAGCTGTTTCGCATTATCCGCTGCATCTCCGCCCGAATTATTATTAAACAATACAAATATATCCTTCGTCTTCTTTTTCAATCGCTCTAATCGTTCTACCCATTCCGCCAATTCTTTACTATTATAACGATACAAACAGCGAACCGCTCTCCAATTTTCTCCTTTATCCAGCCAACCATGAACATTTCGGCCATGGAAACGTATTAACGCCATGTCCGAGTTTGTTGCCTCTAATATAAGCGGTACTGATCCTATTCCAGCCTGAGGCTCATCGCAAATTGTATGAATCCAGTTTTCTTTTTCTAAAAACTGTAACGTCTTATCTCTCATTTCTGGATAAAACCATGTTTGATTTCGAAATTCTATTGCACATGGTAAATCTTCCATTTTTTCTTTCGTGTATCGAAGTAAATCTACATTTTTCACTTTACAATCAAACCATGGTGGATATTGAAATAAAATCATTTTTAATTTATTTGCTTCTATTAAAGGAAGAATGGATTGTTTATACACATCAAACATCTCATCGAACGTAGAAAAAGGGATTTCCCCTTTCATATGTCCTGTCATTCCTTGATAGGCTTTTACTATAAAAGAAAAATCTTTCGGCTTTTCCATCGCCCATTTTGTATAATTCCGCGCAGGTTGTATCGCATAAAATGAACTATCTACTTCCACAATGGGAAAATGTTCACTATAAGTTCGCAATTTATTTCTATTTTCATAGGGATTTATATATAAAGAATCATGATCTCCCCACCCTGTCACTCCAATGAAAAGCAAATATATCCCTCCCTTTTTAACTTCACCTTCTATCCATTCTACTCACTTCCCGGACATTTCAGCTAATCAATTTCATTAAGTAGCCCCTTCTTTAAGAGTATCCGTATAAAAATATGATATACTAAATGGAAGAATTTTTAAATTGAGGGGTTATTTATTTATGCTTCCAAACGATGATATTGTATCTCATGAAAAACGAATAGAAGAACTAGAAAATAAAGTGCGGTTATATGAAGAGCTTGTGAATCAATTACCACATCATTTCACATACAAGAATCCACATATTGGTTTACAAATAAAGAAAACGAGAACGACTCATTCCATTCAAAACATACAAAAAGAGAATAAAAAGGCTGATTTTCAACTTACTTGCGATTCATTATTTTTATTTGAACAACTTGAAACATACTTTGTTCATATTTTTGATGCTTTTTCACATCATGTCACCTTTGTTGATAGTAAAGGAAATATAACTTTATGTAATCAAGCTGCAGCAGATGATTTTGGTGTAGTACGAAATGATATAATTGGAAAGCCAATTCAACAATTACTAAACTTGCCAGAAGAACAAATTAAAGCGATTGAAACATTAAGAACAGGAACAGAAATATATAATGAAGAAGTGTTAGACAAAAACTATGGTATTTTAAACAATCGAATTATTCGGGATTATAACGGAGAGATTTTTAGAGTTATTAGTGTCTTCCATTATTTAAACACAGAACGTGATGCAGAAAAATTTTCATTAGCAGGACGAATCGCAGCTGGGATTGCTCATGAAGTACGAAATCCCCTTACAACGGTACGTGGATACTTGCAATTTCTACAAGATAACGTTTCTCCATCCAATAAAGAATTGTTTAAAAGTCTACTCATTCCTGAACTAGATCGTGCAAATAGTATTATCACAAAATTTTTAGCCATTTCAAAAACACGTGAATTTACTAGAGAACCTTTTCCCATCAATACGTTTTTACGCGAATATATTCAACAACTACTTGCTAGTGAAGTTTTTTTACACAACATTTCTATTGACTATGAATTTTCTACGGAATTAGATGGTGTACTTGTCAATATCGATCGTCATGAACTTGTGCAAGTTTTTTTAAATTTATTTCAAAATGCTATCGATGCTCGAGGCGAAAGACCTCTTTCCATTCAAATCTCTAGTTATCGCCTAGATAACTTTGTTCGGATTACTTTCACAGATAACGGAACTGGGGTTCCTCCAGCTATTCAAGAATATATCTTTGATCCATTCTTCTCAACAAAAGATTCAGGAACAGGACTGGGCTTGTCAGTAACGAAGAAAATTATTCAAAATCATAACGGTACATTAAAAATGTCTAGTAATCAAAACGGTACAACTTTCACTATTTCTATTCCAATTTTACCTAAAGCGAACTATGAACGAATTAATCATTAGGTCCGGCTGGTGCTACTGGCGCTCAAGGGTGCTCAAGGTACTCAAGGTCCTGCTGGTACTACTGGCGCTACTGGACCGTCGGGCACACCACTCCCTGTAACTATAGCAGCAATAGGAAATTCTAATCCACAAACTATATCACCTGGAACGAATATCCAATTTAATCAAGTTTTCGAACTAAATAATCTCATTTTTAATGACACTTCAGATACTTTAACTATTTTAGAAACAGGAGTATACGATATTAGTTTCTCAGCATCTACAACCTTCCCGGGTTCTTCACCATTTGGATTCGGTATTTCATTCAACGGTCAACCACCTACTCGTAATTTTTCAACTAACGTTATCGGTAGTGCGGTTTCTTTCTCCACAATTGTTACTTTAACAGTTGGTACAACAATCTCTGTACAACCTACAGTAAATACTATTTCCATCCCTAACACTGGTGACACAACAGCTACACTATCAGTCTTCCGAATTTACTAATTTTAGTTTTCATTTTATTTTTGAACGACCAAGAATGTTTGATTTATAGTAATTTGTATTATTTTGATTGTATGTTAAATCTTTCTTTTAATAAAAAGGAGCACTTATTTTGGAGGATAAGTGCTCCTTCTTTACGTTTCTTTACTTCAAATTTACTCTAGCTTAATCCTCTTTTTGTATGATGAATAGTGAAGACAAAGACATGAAAGAGGGATGACAATGCGAATTATATCACTGACACGTTTTTGGTTTGTTCTTATGGTATGCATAATTTTATGTATAGGGTTTCTTTTAACTCTAAACTATTCAAATGTTTCAAAAGCAGAAAGAAAAACAATTCCATACGAACTTCTGTATACAAAACAAAACAACATCCCGTATTCCTCTTCCACACAAAATGAAAAAAAAGTTATAAAAGGAATGCTTATTACAGAAGCTTCTAGTTATGAAAACCTACTTCAAATCGCTGAAACGATTAAAGATCAATATAAAAATAAAGACGTTGATGAAATAACACTCTCTATCCATAATGAGAATACTGGAAATTTCGAAGAAGAATTGCCATATGAACCTATTAGTAAAGGAATAATAACCGTCACGTATGATTCTCAATCCTTCGGTAGGACCAATGTTACGCTAAATAAATAAACTGAAGCTTTAATCCGTGGCGCTTTTCCCATCCCCACGGATTATTAAGTTAAACCCATCAAATTTTTATAGGCAGCTCGATTCTCACCTAACTTCTTTTCTGTTGCCACATTTTGAACCGAGATAAAACCGCTCATTTCTCATAAAAAAGAGGCGAACTCGTTATTCGCCTCTTTTTTTACCAAAATGGAATCCACTCTTTCACTTTATCTATCCATTCATTTTGCTGTTCTTTTCTTTGTTGTTCCTCTTCTTTTCGTTTTTTCTCTTCTTCTTTCCTTCGTTTTTCTTCCTCAATCGTTTTTAATTGTTTTGTATAATCCGCCTCAGGTATTAGCGATAACTGAAATGCCTTTTGAGTTGGATTTCCATTCGCTTTCTTCATAATATCCCGGAACATTGTCGTTGTAATTTGGCTGCCTCCTGGCACATAATGCTCACTATCCGTTTTATCATACCCTACCCAAATCGCACCTACTAAATCCGGTGTGTATCCAACAAACCACGAATCCTTCGCACCAGTGCTTGGTCCATTTACAAGCTGGGTAGTCCCTGTCTTGCCTGCGGTATCGATATTATTAACTTTCGCTTTTTCACCTGTTCCCCTTTCAATAACACCTTTTAATAAGTATGTCATCTTTTGGGCAACTTTCTCGTTCGTCACACGAGTTTCTTTCTTATACCATTTTCCAATTGTTTTCCCTTCAGCATTTTGGATTTCTCTAATGGCATGAGCTTCTACTTGGACACCATCATTTGCAAGTGCGCTATACGCTTGAGCCATTACAAATGGTGAAGTCCCTACATGCATACCTCCTAAAGCAATCGGATACGTATGGTCTTCAGGCTCTAATGGAATACCAAACCGCTCTAAAGATTTCAATCCTTTATCTAATCCAATTTTCTCTAATAGCCAAACTGCTGAAACATTATATGACTTTGCCACCGCTTCATACATCGTCACATTACCATGGAACGTATGATCACTATTTTGTGGTGCATATTCTTTAATATTAAACGGTTCATCTTTTAAGACATCGTATACTTCATATCCTTGTTCTAACGCTGGTACATACACTGCAAGAGGCTTTAACGTTGAACCTGGCTGTCTTTTTAATTGTGTTGCATGATTAAACTGTAAAAATTGATAAGGACCTCTGCCTCCAACTAAAGCCGGAACACCGCCAGTTTTTGGATTCATAAGGACCACTCCAGTTTGCATAAGCTGATCTGAGCCACTATCTTTAAAATAACTATCATTATTCACAACATCTTCAACCGCTTGTTGTTTTTTCGAGTCAAGTTCCGTATAAATACGATAGCCACCTGCTAAAATTTCATTTTGTGTTAATTCATACTTGTCCATCGCTTCTCTAACAATATAATCTACGTATTGAGAATATTTCCCCTTATATTTATCGTCAACACCACGTCGTAATACAAGACCTGATTCTTTCTCCTGATTATATTGTTCTTCAGAAATATATCCTTGCTCCTTCATTAAACCTAATACGACATTACGTCTTTCAATTGATTTATTAAAGTTTTTATACGGCGAATACGCAGATGGCGCTTTAATTAATCCTGCAATCGTTGCAGCTTCTGAAATCGTTAAGTCTTTTACTTCTTTATCAAAATAAGATTTAGCTGCTCTTTTTATCCCCCAAGCACCTTCACCAAAATAAATTTGATTCATATACATTTCAACAATTTCATCTTTCGTATAAGTACGTTCTATTTTTTTCGTTAGAAAGTATTCCTTTATTTTACGCGAGAATGTACGGTCTTGCGTTAAAAATACATTTTTCGCAAGTTGTTGTGTAATTGTACTACCACCTGCCACAACTTCACCGGCTGTAATGTTCTTAAATACAGCACTTATAATTCCACTATAGTAAATACCATGATGACTAAAAAATTCCTTATCTTCTACTGCAACAATTGCTTGAACCATAATATCAGGAATATCTTTCCTTTTGACCCCTTCTGTTTTAGAAGAAGCTAATTTAGTCGCAACTTCATTATTTGCATCATAAATTAAAGTCGGTTGTGGAACAGCTTGTTTTAATTCAGATATATCTTGAATGGAAATTATTATATTTACAACAATAAATAGAGTAGCAAGTAAACTTCCCAATACAATTAATGAATTGCGTAGTTTCTTCCTCTTATTGAACCACTCAAGCGTTTTTTTAAAGTGAGTGTTCTTCAATTTCATTGGTTCACTTCCTTCATTTGTTTACACTCTTTTTTTTAAAAGGAAGAATATACCTCCTTTTAAATTTATTATAATAACGTAGTCGTTCCTATAGTGTAAAGCTTTTCTTTCACATTCATACTTTTTGCAAGAAAAGGACATTCTACAAGTAAGATATTCATTGTTGAGTATTAATATTATTAATACAACAATGAGAGTTTTGTTAAGTTTTTGTAAACTTTTCGATAAAATGTTTTAAAAAACGACAGTTTTTTGTTAGAATTGATTAGCCAATATATTTTACATATATTACTTTTGTGGGGGTAACAATAATGGTCTTTAAATCAAAAAAAGATAAATTTTCTGAAATGCTTATGAACGTTTCCGAAAATTTAAAAGAAGGCGCGCAGTTTTTCGTGGAGTATAAAATTAAAAATGCTAGCGATTTAAAAGAGTTTTCTATGCGCATGAAAGAGTATGAGTCAAAAGGTGACTCATTCATTCACGAAATCATTATGGAGCTAAACAAAGCGTTTATTACTCCTATTGAACGTGAAGACATCCTACAACTTGCAATGAGTATGGATGATGTATTAGACGGATTAGATCACAGTGCTGGTCTATTCGAAATGTATTCTATTACAGAAGCTGATGAATACATGATTAAATTCGTTGAAGCAATTAATCAATGTGCGATTGAGATTGCAAATTCTGTTGAACTACTTTCTAAAAAGAAATTAGTCGATATTCGTACAAATGCGATCAAGATTAAGGATTACGAGTCACAATGTGATGATATTCGCCGTCATGCGATTAAGCACTTATTCTCTCGTGAGAAAGATCCGATTAAGATTATTCAATTTAAAGAGATTTACGAAGAGCTTGAAGAAGTAGCTGATAGCTGTCAAAGCGTTGCAAACGTATTAGAAACAATCATTATGAAGAACGCGTAAGGAGTTTGATCATGGATACACTCTTGATACTGACCGTTTTAGTAGTCATTTGCGCTTTAGCTTTTGACTTTATCAATGGATTTCACGATACAGCAAACGCTATTGCAACGGCTGTTTCAACGAAAGCTCTAAAGCCTAGACATGCAATTGTTATGGCAGCTATTATGAACTTTTTAGGTGCGATGACATTTACAGGTGTAGCAAAAACGATTACAAAAGATATTGTTGACCCGTTTGCTTTGCAAAATGGTTCTCTTGTAATTTTAGCTGCTTTGCTTGCGGCAATAGTCTGGAATTTGATCACTTGGTACTATGGCATTCCAAGTAGTTCTTCGCATGCAATCATTGGCGCAATCGCTGGTGCAGCAATTGCTGCTGCTGGTATTAGCTCATTAAACTATAAAGGGTTTATAAAAATTCTTGAAGCTTTAATCATTTCACCGATCATCGCTTTTGTTATTGGTTACATCGTATATAGTATTTTTAAAGTGGTATTTAAAAACTTTAACTTAACGAAAACGAACAAGAACTTCCGTATATTCCAGATTTTCACCGCTGCATTGCAAGCTTATACGCACGGTACGAATGATGCACAAAAAGCAATGGGAATCATTACGATGGCTCTTATGGCCAATAACTATCATACTTCTGGCGATATCCCTTTCTGGGTACAATTATCTTGTGCAATCGCAATGGGTCTTGGTACTTCTGTCGGTGGTTGGAAAATTATTAAAACTGTCGGTGGACAAATTATGAAAATTCGTCCTGTAAATGGTGTAGCTGCCGATTTATCATCATCACTTGTTATTTTCGGCGCAACATTTATTCACTTACCGGTTAGTACGACGCACGTTATCTCTTCTTCTATTTTAGGAGTTGGTGCTTCACATCGCGTGAAAGGTGTAAAATGGGGAACTGCAAAACGCATGTTAATTACATGGGTTATTACACTTCCTATTTCAGCTTCTTTAGCTGCATTATTTTACTACTTATTACACTTAATCTTTTAATCAAAAGTCGTCTTCCTTATTTTTCTAGGAAGACGACTTTTTTGTGAACAAGCCTATTTCTTATTAAAAAGCGTGTATAATGATTGATGGATAAGTTATATAGAGGAGTTGGCAATTTTGGAATACATCATGTTACTTTTCATCGGATTAATCGCCGGGACAGTCGGGAGCCTAGTCGGACTTGGGGGCGGAATTATTATCGTTCCGTTATTAATTGGATTACACAGTTTATCACCACAACTCGCAGTAGGAACTTCTATGGTAACAGTCGTTTTTACAGGGCTGGCTTCTACCCTTACTTATATGAAACATAAACGGGTAGATTATAAAAGTGGACTTATTTTATTTATCGGGAGTGGCCCTGGTGGTATTATCGGATCATGGGCAAACAAATTTTTAAACCAAGATACATTTTCTTTATACTTTGGGATTTTTCTTATATTCGTCTCCATTCTTCTTATACTACGAGACAAATTGAAACCTTTTTCCCTATCAAATATGACTGTAATTAAGCGATCTTTTACAGATAACGAAGGAAATACTGTAGACTATCAATTCCCACCATTTCTCGCTATCTTTATTGCCTTTATAGTTGGATTTATATCCGGATTATTTGGAATCGGTGGTGGTGCCTTACTTGTGCCAGCGATGATGCTCCTTTTTGCGTTCCCAGCACACATTGCTGTAGCAACTTCAATGTTTATCGTATTTCTCTCAGCAATTGTAAGTTCTTTAACTCACATCTCTCTAGGAAATGTCAGCTGGGCTTATGCATTAATTCTTATTCCTGGTGCATGGATTGGCGGAAAAATCGGGGCTTATATTAACACAAAATTAAGCGGTAATGCAATAATTAATTTATTACGTATCACATTAATTATTCTTGGAACTAGATTAATCATTACTTCATTTTTATAACGCGTTTTTTCTTATACACATGAATATAAAAAGGCTCCTAGGAGAACAAATAAAACTAAACAAACACTTAATAGCATAAAATTTGAAATATGTAATTTCTTCAAGTTGACCACTCCTATAGCTATGACTGTTATCTTTATGATAGCGAAAAAACAGTCATCTTACAGTTACAAAGCGCTAACAATGCAAAATCATTTATTACAAATTTTATCCTTATATTTCATTTCTTTGTATAATCTATCGATTCAATAAAAAAAGATGTCATATTGACATCTTTTTAGTGAAGAAGTGACCATCCCATAAAGTCTTCATGTACTTGGCACGCCCTCTTATCGTTTCGATCATATAATTCAGCATAACTATCTGTTTCTTCATCATAAGCCATCGTATAAATAATTTGGCCGTCTATTTCAACGGATAAAACGACTCCACCTTTCATCTCTTCTACATGAATGATAGCATTCGCCGGAATTCTCATATCCGTCATCTTCATCGCATCTAACAATATACTAAACCCCCTACAGCGTATTCATTGCTAGTACTATTACACACTAAATAGTATACTACTGTAATAGCATACATTTCGTCAATGAAATTGCTGTTTAAAAAGCATATTGTCTTTATACATATACGCTAAAATATAAGAAATAGAAATGTTTTAATGGGGGGCTAACATTGATTCTACATAAGGGAGATGTATTATTCCGTCAAGGTGAGGACGGTCCATTATATTTTATAAAAACAGGTTTATTAAAAGTGATTCGGTTAGAAGAAGACGGAACACCATTTTTATTTAATATTATCGTTCCTGGTGAAACGATACCTCACCATTCTTTAATTTCACCGAAGGAATATCACGGTACAGCTATCGCTTTAATGAAAACAGAAGTCGAGCCTATAATTAGCAATGAATGGTACGACAAACTTCAGGCAAATCCTGCATCATATGAAAATATCGCTATACAATTACAATCGAAGTTAAGAATGATGCAACAGCGTATCGATCAATTGACAACTGTCTCTCCTAAAGAGCGCCTTCATCGTTTACAAGAGTGGTTCACCTTTTATTTAGGTGACATCCCTATTTATGAAATATTAACACAAACTGAAATTGGTCAGCTCATAGGTGTACGCCGCGAAACAGTAAATCGCTTACTTAGAGAACAAGCAAAAAACGAGGTAAAATAATACCTCGTTTTTCGCTTGGCAACGTTAACCTATTGTAAGCTTGCTGCGGGACCGAAAAATTCATAATGAATGTTCTCTTGTTTAACACCCAAATCAATTAATGCTGCATTTATATGTTTCATAAATGGTACTGGACCGCAGAAATAAAATTCTGCTTCAGTTGTTGGAATAATAGTTTGTAACCATTCACGTTCAATGAATCCTTCTTGATCAAAATTCTTCATTTCCACATCTTGCTCTGTCGGTGAAGAATAGCAAGTATATGCTTTAACTTGTTCATACTCTTTTTCTACTGTCTCAACATGCTCTTTCATCGCATGTGTATTACTATTTATCGCTGCATGAACAAAGCATACATTACGCTTGGATTCTTGTTCAATTAACGTATTTAACATACTCATCATCGGTGTAATACCTACTCCACCACTAATTAGTACAACAGGTAATGTTGACTCCATATTTAATACGAAATCTCCCGCTGGTGCACTTACTGGTAAGACATCCCCTTCCCCTACATGATCATGTAAGTAATTAGATACTTTACCATCTGGTGTATCTACACCTTTTTCTTTCTTTACACTAATACGATAATATTCTTTTCCTGGAGCATCAGACAAGCTATATTGACGATTATGTGTATATGTCTCACCTTTAATATTTATTTGAATCGTTACATATTGTCCTGGGATGAATGAAGAAACTTTCCCGCCATCTTCAGGTTTTAAATAAAATGATGTAATAACGTCGCTTTCCTTCACTTTTTTAACAATCACAAAGTTGCGGAAATCTTTCCACCCACCTTCTTTATGTGCAGCTTCTTCATACATACCCGCTTCAATGCTAATGAATGCATCAGCAATGACGCCATACGCTTCTCCCCATGCATTTAAAACTTCATCAGGCGCGCCTGCGACCTCTTTAATCGCTCGTAGTAAGCATGTACCTACTATTGGATAATGCTCTGCTTTAATACCTAAACTTCTATGCTTATGACCGATTTGTTTTACAACTGGAATAATAGCTTCTAAATTATCAATGTACATTGCAGCTGCATAAACAGCATTTGCTAATGCTTGTTGTTGTCTTCCTTTTTTCTGGTTCGTATGGTTGAAAATATTCAATAACTCCGGATGTTCCGAAAATAAAATTTGATAAAATCTCGTTGTAATCTCAACGCCTTTTTCTTGTAATAACGGTACTGTTGACTTTACGATTTCAATTGTTTTTGCACTTAACATTGTATCCCACTCCTCTATTTCCTTAACTGTTTTTAGTTTAACTGAATTGTATAATACATATTGTGATTTTAATCACTATTAACATGGTGTTTTTGTGAAAAATATATGAACAATGCACATATTAAATAAATTTTAAATAGTGATGTGCTCCCATCCGCTACTAATTATTAGCCCCCATTAATTGTGCTCAAAAAAAAAGCTAACTAGAATTCTAGCTAGCCTACTACTTTGTTTGTATTGCTTGTTCAATTACTCTTATATTTTGCCCATCTCCAAACTCTGTATACCCCCATATATTCGTTTCACCTTTATGTTTATTCACAAGTATATCCAAGTCATGATATACGCGATGAGCATAGATTACATACTCCATATTCTGAAGCTCCACACCTTTTTTTACAATTTCATAACTTCTATTCACATCGCGTTTTATTTTTTCATTTTTTATTTCTTTATGTATATTTTTTAAAGAGGCTTCTTGCTCTTGAAACCATCGTTTAAAATGTTTCCAATCCCCATCTGTATATCTCTCTGCCTTGCCATAATTCAAGAAATTATTATAACTTTCATGTGTCGTACGAACAAAATCGAGTGTCTTCTTCTTCTCTTGCACCTCTTCTATTTGTGCTACTGTATTTACTCCAGCAGACTTATTCGCATAATATAATAGTACTTTCATAAGACTATAGCTCGCTATTGCCATCACAGTAATAGTTACCAATACACTTAACAATTTCTTCATATACAGAACCCCTTTTCTACTATGAATATTACAATGTACTGTTACACTTGTAACATTCTCTCGTAGAAATGTAATTCCTGTTTAAATCCTCCTTTTCATTTCGACACTATTTTTCTACAAACTTCTCCTTGGTAAATGCTCTTGTAAAACAACATAACCTTCATAAGCTGTATAACCGAGTATAGCCATTAATCCGATATAACAAGCAAATACTGTCCATTTCGTTTTCGTATCGACTTTATAATAATTTTCTTGTTGTTCCTTTTCTGTTTCCCATTCATTTAATTTTCTTTCTGACATTTCAAATGCTTCTCTTATATGAATTGTATGCATTTCTTTTTCATCTTCATATGGGACATAATCAAGTGGCTCAAATTTTGGTAAAAGGTACTCTAGCACTTCAATCTTTTGAAGTTCTCCTGTTTTTAATTCTTTTTCACGTTCTCTTTGTCTTAATACGTTCATTTCATGGTGAATCATATAAATCGTTCGATGCACCGCACCAGTTTCTTTTAATTCCTCTTCAAGCCTAGCAGCATATTCTTTCATTCCATCGATTTTATATCCTAATTCCTTAATCGGCTCATCTCTCTTTATTACTCTATATAGTTCCATACAGCCGATAATAAAAATAAATCCTCCTAAAATACTTTTGAAGTAAATAGAATAGCCGAGTAGTAAAACTAGCCCTGCTCCCCAAATTTTCGTGCTTACAACTGAAATTATTCGTCCGCCATCTAATGGAGAAACTGGAATTAAGTTAAAGAAATTAATCATACTTCCAAGTAAAATAATAAGCGCCCAAAACGGCTCTTTCGTGATTATATACAGTGGGATCGCGGGTAAAAATGAAAGCAACCCGAAAAGAGGTCCCATATATGCAATGTAAGCTTCATCTTTTGCATTTTTCGGCATCTCTTTCATCCCAATAAGAGCTCCCATAAATGGTATGAAGATTGCTGGCGATGTTGGTATCCCTTTCTTTCTCGCTGCCCATAAATGCCCCATCTCATGTACAAACAATAAATATACGAGTGCTACCCCAAACTTCCAACCATATATGACTGCGTATGCACCAAGCGATAAAAACATACTAAATACTGTTGAAAATTTTGCTAACTTAAAAATTGCAAATACCCATTTTAACTTAGATAGTAAAAATAACCCTATTGCAACGATAACTCCCCATAATCCTTTTTTATTATTTTTCATATTCCTCTCCTTTATCTCGCTTTATTGAGCCATATACACTCATCAAAACTTATTCTTTTTCTCTATTATGACATATTTTTTTCTATTGTTAGAAATAATGTTTATTCCATCCATTTTTAGCCAAAAATAAAAATAAAAGGAGGTAAATACAAATGAAATTACAATCTCTTATGATAGGCGCTCTATCGTTTTTAGCTTCAACTCTTATTTTTTATACCGTCAGCTACGTATTATTATTAGATTGGTTGCCAAATCACTTATTTATAGCCCTTATTATTCTTTCTGCTCTTATGATTTCCTTTCTAATTACACGAAAATCAATGAATGAGCCATCTGCAAAAGCAAAATAATAGAGGGGATCTTTCCCCTCTATTATCATTTCCTAGGAAAGGCCATATAGACTTTATGATTCTTACTGCCCGCTATTTACGGGCAGTAAGAATCCCACCTCAAAATTCGGCTGGAGCAAAGAATTTAGGTAGGATTCGTGCTAATAATCAGCGGGGGATGCCCCCACTGATTAAAATTTCACTTTATCTTTGTAAATTCATTTTTTCACCATACTCTTTAACAATTTGAATAATGTTTTGAAATGCTCCTACTTTTTCTTTCTTACTATTTAATATTTGTAAATCGTGATTATCATAATAGGTTTCTAGTGATTTTAATTGTGATTCTGAAGCATCTTTTATCGGAACAGTAACATTCAACTCATACTGTTTATACCCTTCCTTTACTTTTTCAGCTGAAATTATTTCACTCTCTTTTGCGCCAATTAATTTTTGGACCTTTTCCGGGAAAATTAATTGCAAATAATATTCTTGTTCCTTTGCTAACTTATTATATAGTGATTGTGAAATCGTATAACGTACTGTATAATTCATTTTTTGATCACCAGCTTTAATATGAAACGCAGTAATCTGCATGTCTTTTTTTGTTACTTCCGTTAAAGTACCTACCTGCATCTCATCTTCTTTTTGTTCTGGAATCTTTGGAAAGATAGCCAAAAGCTTTTCCGTATCTTTTTCGTTAAGCATATACATATCTTTCTTATATTGAATCCATCCTCGGCGATCTTCTCCTCTTAACCATGCATAATATGTTTCTTTTTTTCCATCACTACTAATTTGTATTTCATATTCCGGTTCACCAAAACTACCCGTTACTTCTTGTTTTTCCGCTTTGTTTATAATATCCACCACCAACTCCGCATCCATTTTCTTTAATTTTTTTTCTTCTTTACCTTTTTGCATAACAGTTACTTGTAATGGTTCTCTCATTTCATTCACTGTCTCCTCTACTTGTTCCGGTTCTTTCTTTTGCTCGGATTGACCACACGACGCGAGTAAAATAACACATAAAAACATTAAATATTTCCCTTTCAAATCGATTCTCCTTTTCCAATAAGAAATTCTTATAATCCTCATGCATAAAACAAAAACGTTACATTATATAGAATGAGCTATACTATAAACTGAAGGGAGGATTTTACAATGTCCATTAATTTTCATGATGCAAATAATAAGTATACGTATGCAAATCGTAACGCACATATTTCATGGCAGGAAACAATAAACAATATTGTAGATGTGCAAAATAAACAAGTAATTGATATAGGTTGTGGTGGCGGCATTTACACGAAAGAACTTGCTCTTATGGGAGCCAAAAGTGTTGTTGGGCTTGATTTTTCAAAAGAAATATTACAAGCTGCAAAAGAAAATTGTAATGCCTTCCCAAACATTTCATTCATTCACGGTGATGCACATAATATCTCATTCCCTAATGAAACATTCGACCTTGTCATTTCTCGTGCAGTCATTCATCATTTGCATGATATTCCCACATTTATACGAGAGGCTTCTCGTATATTAAAAAAAGACGGTCTACTTATTTTACAAGACCGGACCATTGAAGATTGTATAATCCCAGGAAGTCCTGAACACCTTCGTGGATATTTTTTCTCGGTCTTTCCAAAACTCATTGAAACAGAAGCGCAAAGAAGACCAAAAACCACTACTATACAGCAATTATTACAAACATATCCTCTTCAAGCGCTCCCCATTCAAACACAATGGGAAGTACGAAAAGTACATGATTCTGTAGAGGCTTTGCTACAAGATTTATCTCCTCGAACAGGCCGATCCATTCTATATGAACTAACAGATAATGAACTTTCTCAGCTTCTATATCATATCCAAACGGCATTACAAAACGTCTCTCCTATCATCGAAAGAGATCGTTGGACAATTTGGAGCGCGAAAAAATTGTAAGGAAGGAAGCCTCACAAAATAATGTGAGGCTTCCTTCTTTCATAATCTAATTTTGCAACACTCTTGATATCCTCCACTCCTGGCCTGTGCACTTCCACACTTCGGACATACTAAATATCTAGACTGATTTGTCAACAAACTACCTTTTTGAAAGAGTAAAACTTCTGCTTGTTTAAACGAACGCGAATAATATAACCACATAAAACCAATTATAGCAATAATGCCAAATAATACTCCCATCGCAAGCATTTCAGTCACCTCTTTTGGTTTGTTCTTTCCAGCAAGTGGATTGTTGTATTATTCTCTGCAAATTCAAACAATTCCTTCCTTACTCCTATAAATATCGATTTTCTCCATAAACTTTACAATTCTCTATAATGTTTTACAGCATTTTTACAAATAGTATTAACCCTTATATTCTCAGCTATATTTCTACAGGAAAGTGTATTTCCCAAAAAATATGTTGACTTTCTAAAAAAAACATGTAAAAATGTTGTCAGAATACTTGAATAAAAATTCATTGACGAGAACGAGTATGTTATAGAGCTGTTCCCCAGAGAGTTGGTATTTTGCTGAAAGCCAACGCTCAGTTCGTAACCGAAAATCATCTCCGAGAAGTAGAACCGAATGCTAAAGTAAGTTCTTACCGGTCGTCCCCCGTTACAAGGAACACGTATCATGTTGTACGTTGTAAAGCCGTATACATATAGATATATTTCTACATGTATAAATTAGGGTGGTATCGCGGGTAAATATAACTCGTCCCTTTCTTAAGGGACGAGTTTTTTGTGTTCTTACAATGAATTTACAAAAAAGGAGAAAAAAAACAATGAACACTGTATCAAAAAAACATGTTTTTTTCACAGGTCTTATGCTGTTTTCTTTATTTTTTGGAGCAGGAAATTTAATTTTCCCTCCAATGCTTGGACAAAATGCTGGTGAAAACTTTTGGCCAGCAATGATTGGTTTTTTACTAACAGGAGTCGGCTTACCACTACTTACTGTTATCGCTATTTCTCTATCAGGAAATGGAATGCAACAACTTGCAAGTCATGTTCACCCATTATTCGGAATATTCTTTACGGTAGTTGTATACATTGCAATCGGTCCATCTATGGGCATCCCACGTGTTGCTAATGTCGCTTATGAAATGGGAATTAGTTCTTTCTTACCAGAAACTATTCGCTCTAGCAGCCTAACGCTATTTTTATACACAGTCATCTTCTTTGCTATCGTATTTTGGCTTAGTTTAAATCCTTCTAAACTCGTCGATCGTATCGGAAGCGTATTAACACCTATTTTATTACTCTCTATTTTCTTATTATTCTTTAAGAGTGTATTTTCACCACTTGGGCAATCAGGACCAGCAATGCAAGAGTATCAAACTTCTCCAGTTTTCAAAGGTTTTATGGAAGGATACTTAACGATGGATACCATTTCAGCGCTTGCATTTGGAATTATCGTTGTAAATGCAATTCGCTCAAAAGGTGTGAATGACCGCAAATTAATTGCCATCGCAACAGCAAAAGCAGGACTTATTGCCGCTACTGGTCTCGTACTTGTATATGGTGCACTTGGCTGGCTCGGTACAACTAGTGTCTCTCTCGGATACGCAACAAACGGCGGACAGCTACTTACCGTTATCGTACAACAATTACTCGGTCCATATGGTCTAATTCTATTATCTCTTATCGTTACACTCGCTTGCTTAACAACCTGTATTGGACTTGTATCTGCATGCAGTCAATACTTCTCAACATTATTAACGAAATTTTCATACACAACGTTAGCAAGTGTCATTTGCACATTAGGATTATTAGTTGCCAACTTAGGTTTAACAAAAATTATCGCAATCTCTGTTCCTATTTTACTTGTTGTATATCCAATTGCGATTGTACTCGTATTACTATCATTACTTCATAAATATTTCGGTGGATATCGTTCTGTTTATGTAGGTGCGTTAATTGGATCTGCAATTGTGAGCGTATTTGATGGATTAAAACAAGGGAATATTCCTGTTTCATCTATCACATCTTATTTCGAGTTTATTCCATTATATAATGAAGGAATTGGCTGGTTAGTACCAGCATTAGTTGGGGCTATTATCGGTTTTGCTATCGCAAAATTAAGTGGCGCCAAAGCAGTACCATTAACGGATCATTCACCTGAATCGAAAGTATCATAAAAAAACTCCCATTTCGGGAGTTTTTTACATTTGATAAGAAGTATGATTAAAGCTACTTACTTTATAAGCCTTCGTATAGTAATCAATATTCGTATCCACTGTTTCTACTTTTACAACATCATAGCAATCTTCTTGCTTCACTAGAAATAAATAATATTCTTCTGTCGCCTCAATAATTGCAATACGATCTGTTTCAATATCATATTGTTCACAAAGTGCTTGCAACGCATTCACATAGTTACCTAATTTTTTCGTTTCATCCATTCCAAATATCGTTTGAACTAACATACACTCTCTCCCCTTTGTATGTACTGTTAACACCTTAATGATAACGCTTACATAAATAATCGTCAATAAAAAGCTTTGACCATATATAGTCAAAGCTTCCTTCTTATTTCGTCAATTGGTGTCTAAACGCATAAATAACCGCCTGTGTCCGGTCACTTACATTTAGCTTATTTAATATATTACTCACATGTGTCTTTACTGTTTTAAGGGCAATAAACAACTCATCTGCAATCTCTTGATTACTTTTCCCCTCTGCAATTAATAACAAAATTTCAGACTCTCTTTCTGTTAACTCCTCATGCAAAGGTTGTTCTTTCTTCTGACGCATACGAGACATCATTTTGCCAGTAACTTTCGGCTCTAATACCGTTTCCCCATCATAAGTAGCCCTTACAGCATCTGCAATATCACTCGCTCTTGATGTTTTTAATAAATAACTTGTCGCCCCCGCCTCAATAACAGGATATAACTTTTCATCATCTAAAAAGCTCGTGACAACTACAATTTTCGCTTCTGGCCATTCTTGAATAATAGCACGTGTCGCTTCAACCCCATCCATCTCATCCATAACAAGGTCCATTAAAATAATATCCGGTCTTAATTGCAACGCTAACTCTGAACCTTTTCTTCCATTTTCAGCTTCTCCAACTACTTCAATATCTGGCTGTGTTGATAAATATGCTGATACACCCATTCGAACCATTTCATGATCATCAACTAGTAATACTTTTATCATGATTCTCCCCCTCTCTCAATCATAATAGGTACTTTCACTTCTATTTGCGTACCTTTATTCGGAAAACTAAGAACTTTTAATGTACCACCAATTTCATGAACTCGCTCTTGCATTGACCTTAAACCGTATGAACCAGCCTTATTAACACCAACTTTAAACCCAACACCGTCATCAATAATTTTCAAAATCGCATATTGATCAATTTTCCGAAGGCGTACTTCGGTTTTCTTTGCCTTCGCATGCCGTAAAGTATTAGACAGCGCCTCTTGTACAATACGGAATAAATGATCCTCTACACCTTTTTTTAATTGAATCGGTTCAATTAACCATTCAATTTTCATATGTTGCTTTCTAGACAGTTCTGTTAATAATTCTTCTATACCCTCTGTTAGTTTCTTACCTTCTAACTGCACTGGGCGTAAATGAAGGAGCAACGCTCTCATTTCTGATTGTGCATTTACAACCATATTCTCAACAAGCTGCAACTGTTTTTTCGTCGTGTCTGGAATTTCAGCTGCTTGCTCATTAATGGCTGACATCATCATCGACATTGCAAAAAGCTGCTGACTTACAGAATCGTGCAGCTCTCTCGCTAATCGATGCCTTTCTTGAGAAATCGCTTCTTGTCTCATCTCTTCATTCCAATGGGCTCGTTCATTCGTTACTTTTTGAAATAGCCCAGCTTGCTCCTCTAAGCGACGAGCAAGACCAATTACTTTTCGTTCCACTTCATGAAATTCATCGTCCGCAGTAAATGAAACATCACTCGGAAAATTCCCTCGCTCTACTTCAAATAGAAAAGTATTTAATCCTTGTATACGCTGTTCTATATAATAACCGATTGCATATCCTACAATTCCTCCGATAAGAAGACTCGTACTCATAATAAACAAGCCAATTGGAACAGAAGCAATGGATTCTTTCCAGAGTAAATCATAAACTTGTTGCTCGCTTTTCCATACATATACAATTGTACAAATAAGTGCGATACTCACAGAGGACAACATAGAATAACGAATATACATCCACGAAATATTCCTTTGTTTTTTCATTATACTTTCCTCACTTCCGTATCGCCTACGACAAGCGAAGAAATAATTTTAATACGACGAGGGGCTTCTTTATACTGTTCTGTTCTAAACGTAACATTACGGTTAAATCCAGTTTCTTCGTGTCCTGGCAGGAGCACTCGCCCAACAATAACAGAATGATTTAAAGACAATTCAATATCATATGGTACATATAAGCGAATATTACCAATGACGCCCCGAATCACAATAACTGTTTCTCCCTCTGGAATCATAGCAGTTGTTAAATCAATCTCGACGTCACAAGCACCATATTGGACGTTAATATCCTCTATTTCATAAATATGATCCATCATTCGTACATTACCTACAAACATATTTTTTATATACGGTTCTGTACGATATATTTGTTTTTCTTCATTTATATATCCTTTTTCTTTAATTTCAACTTTCATTGCTTTTTGCCGATGTCCTTGTTGAATAAGTTGATAACCAATTAAAGCTAAACAAGCAAACACAACAAGTACGAATGCCGCTGATGAAAATAAGAAGAATAAGAAGACAATACCACCGACAAATAAAAATACATTCCCTCTTACATAACGGTTCTTCTTTCGATAATGTCTTCCAAACATAATCATAATAAATGCAAATATTAGACCACCTGGTTCAAAATGTCCAAGTATCATATCAAGAAAAAGACCGAATCCAAATATGATGAGGAGCATCCCCATAAATTGTGTTTTTGAAAATTGCTTCTTCATTTCAGCTCCCCCCTCCTTGTCACATATACATAGAAGAAAAGGCATTGCTTTCCAACACCTTTTCTCCTATCACTATATCATAAGCCTGTTTTATTATATACTACAATTATTTTGTTACTTCTTTCGTTAACGATACTTCATTTTTCTCTTTCATTTCACTCTCTAGTTTTGCAATTTTCATATCAAATGTATCACGCTCATGCTCTTCATTTATACGAAGCTCTATGTCACGAATGTGATCTTCAATTTCTTCGAATCGTAAGAACGGATTATTTTCATCCATTTTATGCATAGCAGTATTCATACGGCGGTTTGCATGCGCCATATTTTCACGTGCCATTAATTCCATACGCTTTGCGTTCATTTCTTTTAATTTATTTTTCATTTCTGAAAGACGACGCTCTAACTCATCAATTTGCTCTACAACACCAGCATACATTTCTTCTAAGCGAGTTACTTGCCCTTCATAATACGCTACTTCTTCTAATGCACGTTCATGCAATTGCAATTCGCCTGCTTCTTGTGCGATGATAGCTTGCTTTGATCTTTTATTAACGAAATAACGTGCTTGCTCAAGCTCACGAGCGAAGTTAGATTTTAATGTTTTATGACGCTGAATTAACTTCTCAATTTTTGTTATTTCACGCTCACTATCGCGTAAATATTGGTTTAACATAGCAATTGGATTTTTTCTTTCTTTCTCATCTAACACATTATGAAAATCAGCTAAAATTGCATCGCGTACACGTCCGAATAAAGATTGTTTCATTATAATCTTCCTCTCTTCTACTTTATAATTTGATTTATTTTATATTAGTTTTTCATTAACTTGTTCCACTCATCTTCAAAGTTGCTATATGGTTTAGCACTTTCTGGAGCAGAATCAACAACTACATTTTTTCCTTTTTTCCACTCACGGTATCCGTAGTATAAAACTACTAATGCTGCGATACCGATTAATGCTGGGGAATGAGAAAGTGCAATGGACAAACCGATTAAACCAACAATACCCCAAGCTAACTTTCCAAAGAATGATTTAGCTCGCACAAATGATTTATAGCTCCAGTACACAACTCCTGCTCCAATGGCGAATCCTACAATACCAGCAAGACTACCAAGAGCAATTAAAGCCAAAATACCGGCTGCGATAAACGCTAGAAATTGTTTCATCTTGTGCTTGCCTCCCTTCGATTTGATACTCTTATCTTAACTATTTTTTCATTTTTTCATAACGAGCTTAAGAACTGTTTTCGACTCAGACTTAAGACTGAGTTGCATTCAGCCTTTTGCAAAACGAACATGGATGCGATGCGTATAGATACAGAAAAATTCTTATTCAATAACGGATGAAAATCTCAACTTGCGCGTCCAAAAAATTAGCAATACATACAAACGTTTATTAAATTACATTAAATATATTATTAAGAAAATTACGTTAAAATAAATCAAAAGGCTACATTTAAATTAAAGGGGATATATCATGAATTTACACATTACGAAAGAAATCAATACCGCCGCTAAAAACTATATAAACAATCAGCTTTATGAATATAATTTAAAGCACTTTCCATCTGATTTAAGAGACAGATACTTAGAGATTCATTTATTTCTTAAAGATGAAAATGGTAAAATATGCGGGGGAATATTAGGTGAAGTCTGTTGGAATTGGTTAGAGATTCACTCTTTTATCATCGATGAAGATATACGTGCATCAGGGTATGGAACTAAACTGTTATTAGAAGTAGAAAAAATCGCTTTAGAAAGAAATTGTGATTTTATAAAAGTTAACACTTTAAGCTTTCAAGCATTAGATTTCTATAAAAAATATGGTTATAAAGAGTATGGTATCCTCGATAACGTAGGAAGAGATTATAAACACTACTATTTGAAAAAGGATTTATAAATAATAAAAAACGCTCAGAGAATGTTCTCCGAGCGTTTTCAACTGCTAATAATAAATGTCTCTTTATGTTATGCAGTTTTATGATACTCTTTTTTTTCCGCCACTTTAGAAAATCTCGGGAAACCAATTAATATAGAAATGATTCCACATACTCCAACTAAAATTGGATAAAATGCATATGGTAACAATTCGACCGGAGATAACGCAGCAAATCCTGCCGCTGTTAACATTTGAGCACCATATGGGATTAACCCCTGTACACAGCAAGAGAAAAGATCCAGTACACTCGCTGATTTACGGGGATCAATTTCATACTGATCCGCAATTTTTTTCGCAAGCGGACCTGTAAAAATGATAGAGATTGTATTGTTTGCTGTACACACATTCGTCATACTCACTAAGCCAGCAATACCAAACTCCGCTCCTTTTTTCGAACGAATATTACGTGTTAAAAGATTCATTAAATATTGAATGCCACCATTATACTGGATAAGTTCAACCATACCACCGATTAAAATGGCAAGTAACACTAACTCCATCATACCGCCCATTCCAGTCGTTACACTTTTAAAGAAACTCTCTAACGTATAACTTCCATCTATAAGACCGATAACACCAGATAGTACAGTTCCACCAGTTAATACAATAAGTACATTCCAGCCAAGTAGCGCTGTAACAAGTACACCTGCATATGGTAAAATCTTCACCCAATCAAATGTATGAGCTTTAATTTCTGTATCATTACCTAAAGTAATCATTACTAATAGTACAATTGTAATGATTGCAGCTGGCAATACAATTAAAAAATTCGTTTTAAACTTATCTTTCATTTCTGTTCCTTGCGAACGAACAGCAGCAATTGTCGTATCAGAAATAAATGATAAATTATCACCAAACATCGCTCCACCCACAACAGTAGCCATCGTAAGCGCAATTGAGATATCAGTTTGCCCACTAATACCTACAGCAATCGGTGCTAATGCAGCAATTGTTCCCATTGAAGTTCCCATCGCTAATGAAATAAATGCCCCTATAACAAAAATTCCAGCAACGATAAATCCTTGGGGTAAAATAGATAACGCTAAGTTAACAGTGGAATCAACTCCGCCCATTCCTTTTGCTGTTTCAGAAAACGCCCCTGCAAGCACAAAAATCAGAACCATGATCATAATATCAGGGTTTCCTGCACCTTTAGCAAATCGTTCTACTTTCACATTAAAGCTTTCCTTACGATTCATCACTAAAGCAATTCCTACAGCAATTGAAATTGCTACAAGTATCGGCAATTTATAGAAATCACCTGTAATAATTCCAGAACCAATAAATAGCGCCAAAAATACTCCAAGTGGTAATAAAGCTAAACCATTTCCTCTCGTTTCTTTCAAAGTATCATCTCTCCCTAGTTTTCAACCTTTTCTAATTAACAACAAAAGACCTCTTCCGATGAGAAGAGGTCTTATACATCTATAAGAAACGCTCTTCTCATCTTTCAAGCACACGCTTGCTGGATTTGGCACAGCACTCTGAAATCGAGTCCGCTGCCGAGGCATCGTAGGGCCAGTCCCTCCGCCTCTCTTTATAAGAAGGTTTCATATTTATTTTTTAATAATAATTTCTTTCCTAACTTTACTCGCTTACAAAACAAAAGTCAATTATTTTTTGTATAGATTTTTTTGGTAATTATGCAAAAATATGAATAAACCAATCATTTTAACTTTTCGATTTCTTTATCCAATATTGAGATCCAATAAAATTTTCTATTTTTTATCTTCGCGATAATCCATTTTGTTGTATTCCATGCTAACTCATATTCTTCTTTTGTAACATCACCAATTTTATAGGCATCCTCTAACTCGTCTTCATCCAGTACATAGATTTCACCGTTCGGTAACAATACTACATCTAAATATAAATCATCAAAATAAGGTAAACCACGCTCGTCTATTTTATATTCTTTCGTCACGTCGATATAATATTGCAGTAATTGTTTTTGATTGTCTAACATAGCTGTAATTGCAAAGTTTTCCCCGTTTATAAAATATTGCATCCATGTATACCCATCACCTGCAATGCAAAGCTGTTTACCATTGTATTCTTTATAACTAGGTTCTCTCACTTTTTTTATGTCCAGTATTCCTAACATTCCATCCTCTACTTGCTTAACCATATAATCCTTCTCTATTAGTCGCTTCCACGAAGAACCGTCACCATATTTACGTTTCATTACGTCCGCTCCTCTTCTATATATAGAAAAGCCCCCACATATTATGTGAGAGCTTGTTCATATTATAATTAAGCCGCTTGACCCTTTTCAGATATCTCTTTTAAATAGGCTTGTCCTTTTTCAGCGTCATATTGACCTTCCCACTTAGACATAACTACAGCCGCTAAAGAGTTACCTACAACGTTAACTGCTGTACGAGCCATATCAAGAATACGGTCAATACCTGCAATAAACGCTAAACCTTCAGCTGGAATACCTACTGTACCAAGTGTTGCTAATAATACAACGAATGATACGCCCGGTACACCCGCGATACCTTTTGATGTAACCATTAATACAAGTAATAACGTAATTTGTTGTGTAATGGATAATTCAATACCGTACATTTGCGCTAAGAAAATTGCCGCAATTGCTTGATATAAAGTTGATCCATCTAAGTTAAATGAATAACCTGTTGGAATAACGAAAGATGTAATTGCTTTCGGACAACCGAATTTCTCCATTTTCTCCATAATTTTCGGTAAAACCGTTTCTGAACTTGCTGTAGAATACGCTAAGATCAGCTCGTCTTTTAAAATCTTAAAGAATTGGAAAATGTTTATTCCAAATATTTTCGCTGTAAGTCCTAATACAACTACAACGAAGAAGATCATTGCTCCGTATACTACAATGAGTAATTTCCCTAATGGAATTAATGAAGCTAATCCGAATGTAGAAACTGTAACACCAATTAATGCGAATACACCAAATGGTGCAAACTTCATAACTTGGTTCGTTACATAAAACATTGCATCTGCTACACCTTGGAAAAATTGTAGAACTGGTTTACCACGCTCACCAATTGCTGCTACACCTAAACCAAATAATACTGAGAAGAAGATAATAGCAAGCATATCACCTTCAGCTAATGATTTCATAATGTTCGTCGGAACAATATTTACAAACGTATCCGCGAACGAATGACTTTGTACTTGCTCTGTCGTATGTGTATATTTAGAAATATCTGTTTTTGTTAACTTATCCATATCAACGCCTTTTCCAGGTTGGAAAATGTTTGCTATTAATAAACCAACAACAATTGCAAGTGTTGTAATAATTTCAAAGTAAATAATTGTTTTTCCGCCTAGTCGACCTAACTTTTTAATATCGCCAACACCAGCAACCCCAACAACAATACTCGCTACAACAATCGGTACAACAATCATCTTAATTAATCGGATGAAAATATCACCAATTGGTTGTAAGTACTTCACGACTTCCTGATTGCCAAAGAAAATCGCCCCAACTGTAATACCAAGCGCAAGTCCTATTAAAATTTGCCATGCAAGTCCTATTCTTTTCATACTTGTGGTACCCCCCTCTTCGATGTGTCACTCTATCTCTCATTCTATCTCTATAAAACTTGAAATTAAGAGTATTACATATTATTCGACAATTCACTACATTTTGTCCCTGTTGAAAATCATAAATCAAAATTTAAAATCTGACAACAAAATAAGTTTGCACGAATGCAAATAATTTTCTTGACAAAAACAAACTCCATGTCAGAAAACCTCACATGAAATCGATTCCTTACTAGTGATTGATAGGTTTTTAAAATACTGTTTCATTATGGAAAACTCCATCATTTCCCATATTTTTTTTAAAAATATAGAAATTGATATCTTTTTCTATACATTCAAGAATTTTAACTTTATGACAAACACTACGAAAAGATACTAAATTCCGACAAAACTTAGCAAAATTATAAAATTTTCTTTACATTATGATTACAACGATAGACACTCTTCTTCTTATGATATATAACATTCATAGGGAAAGGAGCAAGACAACCATGAAAAAGAAATTTGCAGCATTTAGTGTTTTAGCAGCTGGAACGATTTTCGTTTCCCCGTTACTTTCACCCGTATACGCTGAAACGAATGAGAATAAATTATCTAATATTCAATCCGAATTAGAAGGCAAACAAAATGACTTACAAAATAAATCAGCTGAGAAAGAACAAATAGAAAAAGAAATCCAGGAATTACAAAAGAAAATCGACGAATTAACTACTTCTATTAATAAAAACGAAGCTGAATTAAACGATACAAAAAAAGAAATTAGCAACACACAGCAAGTTATTACTGAAAAAAAGAAACATATAGAGCAATTACAAACGAATATAGATACACGACAGGAAGTTATTAAACAACGACTACAATCTATGCAAGAAAAGCCTCGTACGAGTATCATTACAGAAGTAATAACAAGTTCTGCAAATATTGCCGATCTTGTTGATAATATGTATTCTGTAAGTTTAATTTTAAATAACGATACAGATATTGTGAAAAAGCAAACAAGTGATCAGAATGCTGTGACGACAGAAAAAGAAGCTGTTGAGAAAAAAGAGCAACAATTGAAAGAATCCGAGCAAAAATTAGAACAAAAACAGCAAGAATTACAAAGTAACCAACAACAGCAACAAACTTTTATTAACGATCTACATACGAAAGTAGCAAAAGTAGATTCAGAGATTGAAGGGTTAGAAGAATCAAAAGGCATTTTAGAAAACCAGCGTCAAGCTGTTCAAAAAGCAATTGAAGAAGAAAAACGTGCAGAAGAAGCGCGTAAAGCTGAAGAGGCACGTAAGGCTGAGGAAGCAAAAAAACAAGCCGCCGCTTCTGCTAAAGAAAGCACACAATCCGCACCAACACCGCAAGATACGAACAAAGGTGGATTTATTAAACCTGCCGCTGGATCGAAAACTTCAGGATTTGGTACACGTTCTTTAGATAACCATAAAGGAATCGATATCGCATCTTCAGGAACAGTGCCAATTATTGCCGCTGCAGATGGCGTCGTTATCCGTTCAGAATTATCCTCTAGTTACGGAAATGTTGTATACTTATCTCACCGTATAAACGGAAAAACATATACAACTGTATATGCACATATGAGTAGCCGTTCTGTATCTAATGGACAAACTGTAAAACAAGGCACTCAACTTGGCTTTATGGGGAACACTGGCCAATCATACGGACAACATTTACACTTCGAACTTCACCTTGGGGAATGGAATGTTGGTAAGACAAACGCAGTTGATCCGTCTCCTTATATCGGATTATAAAAAACTCGGTGCATACCGAGTTTTTTTTACTACTTCACACTTTTTAGGCGTTTTACATAAACTACAACTAAATGCCTATATTTTGCGGGGTGATAAATATGAATACACAATTACAAGAAGAAATAGAAGAAGCTAGAGAAACATATATTGGCCGGCTATTTACATTCGGCGGCTCAGCGTTATTTTTAATTGGATCATTTATCGCAGTTGTCACAGCTTATAAAGCATATAATCGCTTATTAAATACTTCTACAACACAATAAAAAGACGGAGAATCCACATCTCCGTCTTTTTATTATGCAAACATTTTAAATACGCCTATCGCATTTAAAAATACGATAATTACAGTTACCGGAATAACATAACGAAGTAAGAAGAACCAAATGTTAAATAATGTTTTCCCTTTCGTTTCCGTAACTTCTAATTCTTTCATTAATAACTCTTTACTCATTTTATTTGGTACGAATAGCGAAATGGCTAGCACCCCGAGTGGCAGTAATACATTACTTACCGAAAAATCGACGAAATCAAAGAATGTCTTACCAAATATTTTTACATCACTCATAATTCCAAACGATAACGCTGATGGAATACCAACTGCAAAAATAAGAATACCAATTAATAAAGAAGCTGACGGACGCTTCTTCTCATTATCTTTCGCAACAGATGCTACTACAATTTCAAGCATTGAAATCGCAGATGTTAAAGTCGCAAAGAAGAATAACACTAAAAACATAATGAAGAAAAATTGTCCAAATGGAATTTTCGCAAAGACAGCAGGAAGAACGATAAACAGTAGCCCTGGTCCTTCTGTCGGTTTAACTCCTAATGCGAAAATCGCTGGGAAAATCGCTAATCCTGCAAGTACTGTAATAAATACAGTTAAACTTACAATAGATGTTGCTGATTTAGCTAAGTGCTCTTCTTTCTTTAAATACGAACTATACGTTACCATTACCGAGGCACCTACCGTTAGCGAGAAGAAAGATTGTCCCATCGCATATAAAATCGTATCTGCTGTAAGCTTTGAAAAATCTGGTTTTAAGAAGAACTCTACCCCAGCCATAGCACCATCAAGTGTTAACGCACGAATAATGATAGCAATAAATAAAACGAATAATAACGGCATCATGTACTTACTTGCTTTTTCTATGCCTTTTTCCACACCTTTACTAACAACAAAAATGGTACAAAGCATAAAGATGAATTGCGCCCCAATCGCACTTACTGGATTTGAAATTGTTTCAGCAAACAATTGTCCATAATCGACTACTCCGTTCCAGAAACTACCTGTGACACTATAGTATAAATAAAGTAAAATCCATCCACCTACAACACTATAAAAAGATAGCACGCTAAAACAAGTAACAACCCCCATACGACCAATCCAAGGATATAACTTGCTATTCGGTACTAATACTTTATAAGCTGTAACGGCCTCTTTTTGAGTACTACGGCCAATAACAAATTCAGCTAAAAGAAGAGGCATACCAATAAATAAAGTTAATAGTAAGAATACAAGGAAGAATGCGCCTCCCCCACCATTACCTGCAACATATGGAAACTTCCATATTGCACCAAGACCTACTGCGGCTCCGGCTGCTGCGAGTACAAAGCCAATTTTCGACGTCCATTGCTGTGTTTCTTTCATCATAAATTCTCCTTTTCTGAATATTATAACTTTTAACAATTATACACTTTCATTTCATACTCGCACACCTCCTTTAGAAAATAAAAAAGTCCCCTACACGCAAATATGCATGTAGAGGACGATATATGTAATAGAATACCGTGGTACCACCTCAATTGGATCAATAAATCCCACTTGTTCAGGTACAGGAAAATTCCGATACCCTATCCTTTTAACGGCGGAACCCGGGTTGCCTACTGCAATGTTCAGCATACCTCTCGCAAGCCCATTCTGTATATTTTATCGTACCGGGCTCACACCTTACCCCAGCTCTCTGAACGCATCAAATATACGTACTCTTCTTGCTCATCGATTTCATCTTTTGAAGTTACTTGTGATTATAAATTATATTTTTATATTTGTAAAGCACAATTCACTCACTATCCTATATAAATTCCCCTCTCTAATTCTTGTAAAAAAAGCTCTCTTTTTTGTTCACTTTGAACATATATCGACTTTAATACTTCTTGTAACAATATATTTTTTTGCCTTTTCTCTACTTGTAATTCTTTCACTTTTAGTCTAACTTCATATAAAAAATCAAGATACGATTCATACTTCTCATCATATTTATTTGCGATATCATCACGAATTTTTTTTGCAAGTTTCGGACTTGCCCCTCCAGTAGAAACAGCTACATTAAGTAATCCACGATGAATTGCCGCCGGAAAATGAACATTTCCACTTTCCGGATTCGTAATAACATTTACCAATTGATTCACTGCGGCATCTTCAGCAATTTGTTCATTTAGTACCGAATCACTAGTCGCTGCAACTACTAAAAAAGCATCTTTAATATCACTTTTCTCATACTCTCTTTGATACCAACGAATTTGCTTTTCTTCTACAAGTTTCACTAAATTTGCATCTAATTCTGTACTTACTACAACAATATCCGCACCTTGTTTTAGTAAAGGAATAATTTTAAACCCCGCTACTTTCCCTCCACCAATGACAACAACACGTTTCTTATCAACTCGCACTGTAAGTGGATACATATTGATCTCCCTTCAATATTTCCTCTGTTTTCTGAATTAACATCTCTCGAAACGCTACATTCTTTCCTAAATAGGGACTTATTTTTATCTCTTCCGACTCATATTGACGCACTTCTTTCTCAACATGTTTCATGAGTAAGCCTGTAAATAATAAGTAAGGTAACACAACAATGTTCCGTTCTTTTTGTTCTACAATTTCTTTCAACCTCTCATCAAACTTCGGCTCCGCGGCTGCTAAATAACAAACTTCCACCTCTTTAATGTTCTCTTCTTTTTGAAATAAAGAAGAAATCCACTTTATGTCTTGTAAAGTTTCCGGATCACTACTCCCTCTTGCAACGAGCAAAAGTGTTACTTCTTCTTTATAGTCTTTAATACCACTTCCGTTATATACCGCTTTTACAAGCACTTCTGATACACCAAATGGATTACCATACACTATTTTGATATCCGGATATTCCTCGTTTAACTTTCGTAATTCAAACGGAATATCTTTCTTTACATGTCCTGCCGCTAATAAAAAAACAGGAATAGCGACAATCTCTGTAGCACCACGCTTCACACATGTACGAAATCCTTCTTCAATAGAAGGATTCGCTAGCTCTAAAAAACAAATTTCTTGAATATTTGCCTCTACACGGTTCATACATGACGTAATAAATGCAACCGCTTCTTCTTTTGCTGCTTTCAAACGACTTCCATGACATATATATATAACAGCCTTCATTTTACAATACTCCGCTTACTTGATATGCATTTTCCGTTTGTTTCTCAAACCAATGTATCTTTTCTCTAAAACGGACAACTTCTCCAATAACAATCATACTTGGATTTTGAATTCGTTCTTTTTTGGCAACATCTACAATTGTTCCTAACGTCGCTGTAACAGTACGCTGCATAGATGTCGTTCCCCACTCAATGATAGCGGCAGGTGTACTTTGATCTTTTCCATGTTTTATTAGTTGTTCACATATGTAAGGTAAATTACTAACCCCCATATAGACCGCTAATGTATCTACACCTTTCGCTAAACTTTCCCACTTCACTTCCTCTTCAGCCCCTTCTTTCCGGTGCCCTGTCACAACAGCAAAACTTGCACTTGCATCGCGATGCGTTACTGGAATTCCAGCATAAGCAGGAGCAGCTATACCAGCTGAAATACCAGGAATAATTTCAAATGGGATACTTTGCTTCGCTAACGCTTCAGCTTCTTCTCCACCTCTTCCAAATACAAATGGATCTCCGCCCTTAAGTCTCGTTACAACTTTTCCTTTTTTCGCATATTTAATAAGAAATGTGTTAATTGTCTCTTGCTTCATCGTGTGATAATTTGGGAGTTTCCCACAATAAATTAAATCCGCTTCAGGCTTTGCATGAGAAAGCAATTCTTTATTCACGAGACGGTCGTACAATATAACATCAGCCTTCTCGATGCATCTCAACCCTTTAACAGTAATTAAATCCGGATCACCAGGACCCGCCCCGACGATATAAACCTTCCCCATAATCTCTCCTCATTTCTACTATAAAATGAAACTTCCACTCTTAATCATGAATGGAAGTTACTATTATTTCGTATTACATGTTCTCTACTCATGAATAACAAATGCCGCCCCTTTTCGAATCTTCTTTTTTTCAAACAAAGAAATCTCTTTCACTTCTGGTAACGGTAAAAAATGTTTTTCAAGCTCAATTTCCGCAAGCTTAAATGCCTGTTCTTCACTCTGAGCAACGACAACAATTGGAACAATACTATTTACTAATACAGCTTCAAATCGATATAAGTCCATATTGCCCCTCCTAAGATGCTATTACTTCTTCTAATACACGATTTAGTACAATTTGTAATTCTTCCACTCCAACACGTCCTACGAAATCATAAAACGTTTCGGCTAGTAATTTATTCTTTTGGAAATAACTTAAAAAGGACACGAGAACATCCGGCAAATCTTCTCCATCTATTTTCCCTTTTAACTTTTCGTTATATGCTCCTCCGTCTAATAGTGTTCCGCCCACATATATTTCAAACGCCTCAACGATTCCCTTTTCCTTCGTTTTCAGTTTTATCCCTTGCAAACCAATATCAGCAATTTGACGTTGACCACATGAGTTCGGGCATCCTACCATATGAATTCGAACTGGAACATCGAGTGCAATTTGTGTATCTAAGTACTCTGCGATTTTGCGTAATCTTTCTTTCGTTTCTACTAACGCAAGATTGCAATACTCAATGCCAGTACATGAAACCGCATGACCGATAAACGATTTCGGATTTGCTGAAATTGCTTCAAACAACGGTTCACTTAATAATCCTGCAACTTTTTCCGGCGGAACATTCGGAATAATGAAGTTTTGAGAGTTACAAGTTCGAATTTGCCCGTTTCCATATTTCTTCGCAATTCTTGCAATCTCAAACATTTCCTCTGCGTGTAAACGCCCTACTGGTACATTAAAGCCGACATACTTTAATCCTGCTTGTTTTTGATCTTGAACGCCATAAAAGTATCCTGCATTCCAGCCTTTGAGAGCACTTCCCCCTTTACTTTGCAATGGTCCTGTATACTCTATTAGTTTCTCTTTAAATTTCTCCGCACCCCAGTCAGCAACAAGAAATTTCAAACGTGCTAAATGACGCTTTTCACGATATCCAAAATCACGGAATATAGTAGCAATTGCAATCGACACTGCCTTCACTTCTTCTGGTAAAACGAATACATCTAATTCTTCCGCTAAGTACGGACGAGCTGATAATCCTCCGCCTATTTTTATATGAAACCCAACCTTTTCCTCACCATTTATTTCTTTCGTAGCAGGTGTAAACGCCACACAGTTAATCTCTGCATTTGCTGAATTATAAATGTTAGAACTAATAGACATTTTGAATTTACGTGGTAGATTAGAAAACTCTTCATTATGTTGGAAGTAATCGTATATTTCTTTAACAATCGATGTTGTATCAAATAGTTCATTCGCATCAATTCCAGCAAGTGGATTTCCTGTGATATTACGCGTAATATCACCGCATGCCCCCGCTGAAGATAAACCAACTCTAGCTAACCTCTTAAAAATATCCGGAATTTGCCCAATTTCTAACCAATGAAACTGAATCGCCTGTCTTGTCGTAATATCTAACACATCACGCCCATAATCTTCAGCAATGGAAGCCAGCACCTCTGCCTGCGCATTTGTAATAATTCCAGAAGGAATGTTGACACGCATCATAAAATAGCCCGCTTCTTTTGGTCTTTGCAAATACAATCCCGCCCATTTAAAAGCGTCCCACTCTTCTTTCGGAATAGATTCAAATCCATTCTCCGCATAGTAAGGAATATCATTAAAGATTTCTAATCCATCTTTTTCTAATTTCTTTTTCTCGGACGGATTCAATTTTTCATTATTTGCCCATACTTTTTCATAAGTCATTTTTAATCCCCCTATATAAAACTACGCTCTTGTAAGTATTTCACGATTTGTTCTGCACATTCTTCAATAGAATACTTGTGCGTTTCTACAATTAATTCTGCTTGTTTTGGTTCCTCATACGGTGAATCAACACCAGTAAACTCTTTAATATCACCTTGTCTCGCTTTTTTGTATAACCCTTTTGGATCACGTTTTTCACACTCTTCAATTGGACATTTTACAAACACTTCTATAAACTCATCTGCCGCTAATAAATCCCTAACTTGTTTTCGATCTAATTGAAATGGTGAAATGAACGCTGTAAGGACAACAGTACCTTGATCTACAAATAGCTTCGCCACTTCGCCAATACGTCTTATATTTTCCATACGATCACTTTCAGAAAAACCTAAGTCTTTATTTAAACCGTGCCGAATGTTATCCCCATCTAGCACATAATTTCCTATATTCTTTTCAAATAGTTTACGAGCAACCGCATTCGCTACTGTAGATTTACCTGAAGCTGATAAACCAGTAAACCAAACTACAAAACTGTGATGCCCATTCTTCACTCTTCTCTCATCTTTTGAAACAGAAGCTGTATGCCAAGTAATATTCGTATCCATCTCATTCTCTCCCTATTCTGTTACTACTTCTTTTTTCAAACCTTTAATTAGCACTTCCACTACTTCTTTACGACTAAATGTACTTGGCGGAATCTCACCATTCCTTAACATTTCTCGTACTTTCGTACCCGATAAAATGACACGGTCTTCTTTTCCATGCGGACATGTTTTCGTTGAAGCCATTGCTTCACATTTCGTGCAGTAAAAACTATGTTCAAAAAATAACGGCGTAATCCCTAACTCTTCTACTGTAAAATTCGTAAAGATTTCCTGCGCTTCATATGTTCCGTAATAGTCCCCTACCCCAGCATGATCACGCCCTACAATAAAGTGGGTACAACCAAAGTTCTTTCTTACTAGTGCATGAAATATCGCTTCCCTTGGTCCTGCGTAACGCATTGCTGCAGGAAATACACCTAAAAAGACACGATCTTTCGGATAATAGTTTTGAAGTAATACTTCATAGCTTTCCATCCTTACATCAGCAGGAATATCATCTGACTTCGTTTCCCCAACGAGCGGATTTAAAAAGAGACCATCTACAATTTCAAGGGCAGATTTTTGAATATACTCATGGGCACGATGTACTGGGTTTCTCGTTTGAAATCCAACTACTGTTTTCCAACCGCGTTTTTTAAATTCTTCTCTCGTTTCAATTGGATCTAAATGATAAGAAGGAAACGGATTATTTCCAAAGCGTTTTGTAAGAATAATAGCTCCTCCAACGTAAACGTTTGGTCGTTCATATAATTTTTTCACCCCTGGATGTGCTTCATCCATCGTTTTATATACAAGTAACGCTTCTTTTTCTTTATCTGGTACAAAAATATCTTCTATTTGAATAACACCATATACATTTCCGGCGTTGACAAGTTTTACTTCCTCTCCAGCCTGCAGTTTCTCGGCTACTTCTTCTGTTACCGGTAGTGTAATCGGTATACTCCATACGCTACCATTTGCTAAACGAAGCGTTTCTACTACTGAATCATAATCTCTCTTCCCTAAAAATCCTGTAAGAGGGCTATATCCTCCTGTCGCCAAAAGTTCTAAATCACTAAGTGCAATTTTGTCTATCTCGATTTCCTTTACAATGTTCGATATTTCATATGTTTCATCAATGCGGTTTACTAATTCATTTGTTGTACTCATCTTCTTATATCCCTTCTTAGCTTTATTTCAAAATCTATCTCATTGAAAGTGAAGGCCACATTCCGTCTTCATTTTCCCAGCCCATCTTCCATCTCTTGAGTTGCCACCATCACCTACAGGTAATGTACATTTCTCACACCCAATACTCGGATAGCCAACATCATGCAATGGGTTATACGGCAAACTATGTTTATATACATATCGCCAAACTTCTTTCCAAGTCCAATGAATGAGTGGACAAACTTTAATAGATTGAAAACGACGATCTTGATTTATAAACTGTGTATGCTTACGCGTTTCTGATTGTTCCCTTCTTAAGCCTGATATCCACGCTTTTTCCGCTGCTAATGATTTTTCTAACGGTAAAATTTTTCTAATACTACAGCAAAGATTCGGATTACTTTCCCATAACTTCTCTCCATGAAGCTTCGCTTGTTCATCGAGTGTAAGTTCTGGCTGTTTTTCTATAATATTTAATGAAGGAAATCTCTCGCGTACCTTCTTAATTAATTCGTATGTTTCTTGAAAATGAACATTTGTATCCAAAAATACAACTTTAGCAGATGGATTTACTTGGTTTATAAGATGCAATAAAACCATTCCCTCCACCCCAAAGCTACATGCATATACAATTTCATCTTTATATTCGTTATAAGCCCAACTTAATACTGATAGCGCGCCTTTCGTTTCATCTTCTTCAGAAAATGAAACACTATTTTCTTTCCACGTTTCGTACGTCAACATGTTTTTTCCCCCTGTAAAAGCAAAAAGACGGCTTTAACCTATTAAAAATAGATTAAAACCGCCTCTAGTTTTTCTAGTCAGCGCTTTTTACTTTAAACGAACCTTTTCACTTTTTTCTAATTGAATCACTTTTCCATCTTGCACAACAATTGTAATGGAACCATATTTCATATCAGCAAGCATCGCTTGAATTTTCTCAGATACTTCATCAAAATGCTCCCGTACGCTCACGCAAACAGCCCCCCTTTTTATTCATAAAAAAAATCTTTCCCATTTCGAAAAGACTGTTCGGTAATATATTTTACCTTATCTTTCAAAATGGATTCCATTTTGCTGGATTTAGCACCTTGCTTTCTATAAGCAGGTTGCCGAGCTTCGTAGGGCCAGTTCCCTCAGCTTCTCTTGATAAGCTTTGTATTTGTATTTTATCACAATTCTGATTTTTTTCAATCCTAGTTTTCCGATATATTTAATTATTTTTATTTTTTTAAAAGGAGCTGCCTTTACTAGACAACTCCTTCTTTC
Source organism: Bacillus sp. FSL P2-0099 (assembly GCF_038007445.1). Classification (NCBI taxonomy): domain Bacteria; kingdom Bacillati; phylum Bacillota; class Bacilli; order Caryophanales; family Bacillaceae; genus Bacillus; species Bacillus sp. FSL P2-0099. Next base: position 1,407,468 of record NZ_JBBOXE010000001.1, on the reverse strand, counting down.
TCATTCACACCAGCTCTTTAATACGTATGCGATCGTTCCCAATGATATTTTCATATGTTTCACGTTCTACGACAGTTTGTGACGTCCCGCCTTTTGCAAAGACGACAGCTGGTCTACGAATACGATTATAATTATTCGCCATCGAGTACCCATATGCCCCCGTGCAAGAAATTGCTAGTAAATCAGAAGAAGCAACTTGCGGTAAGTTAATATCCCAAATCAGCATATCTCCACTTTCACAGCATTTCCCAGCAATCGAAACGAGTTCCTCATTCTCATCATTCCCTCGATTCGCCAACATCGCCTCATAACGGGCTCCGTATAGCGCTGGTCTTAAATTATCTGTCATTCCACCATCGACTGAAACATATTTCCGAATGCCAGGAATCTCTTTCACCGCTCCGACTGTATAAAGTGTTGTTCCAGCATCACCTACAATACTACGACCTGGTTCAATCCATATTTCTGGAAGCGGATATTCACATAATGTAAATTGTTCTCTTATCGTACTTGTTACAGCGTGCACATACGTTTCAAGTGTTAACGGTGTATCTGAATCCGTATAACGTATACCGAAACCTCCGCCCACATTTAATACTTTCATCACATAATGTGTTCGCTCTCTCACTTCTTCTAAAAATTGGCGGAGTACTTCAATTGCTCGAACAAATCCAGCCGTTTCAAATATTTGTGATCCGATGTGCGAGTGAATTCCTAGCACATTATAATTTGATTTTTGCAAGGCAAGCTCAATTGCTTGCATCGCTTGACCATTTGAAACACCAAATCCAAATTTCGAATCCTCTTGACCTGTTGTTATATATTCGTGTGTATGTGCCTCTACTCCAGGCGTTACACGGATTAATATGTTCACAAATTTCCCATGTTGCATTGCTAAATCATGTAAAATTTCTAATTCTAAGAAATTATCTACTACAAAACAACCGATATTCGCCTGAAGAGCCATAATCATTTCTTCTTCTGTTTTATTATTTCCGTGAAAATGAATACGCGATGCCGGAAAACCAGCTTGGAGCGCAGTATATAATTCTCCTCCAGAAACAACATCTAAAGACATATTCTCTTCACGAGCTACTCGGCACATCTCCATGCACAAGAACGCCTTGCTTGCATATGCTACTTGATAAGAGAAACCACTTTCTTTAAAAGCACGATGAAACGCGCGGCACTTTCCTCGAATAGACTCTTCATCGTATACATAAAGTGGTGTTCCGTATTGTTTTGCTAGCTGCGTCGTATCGCACCCACCAATTTCTAAGTGTCCTTGCCCATTGATTCGGCTTGTGCCGTGTAAATACATTTGAATTCCTCCCTTATTTCCTCTAAAACTCATAACCCCAATCTTCTATTCATTGCAGCACGCTTTTAGATAGACAAAAAACGCGCGGAACAATGTTCACACGCGTTTCTTATTAGGAAAAATATATATTGAAAAAATAAACGAGTTGTTATCTCCTCAAAATAAGAAACCGCATCAACATCTCCAAATAGCTCTTCATAAAATAAATCTTATGACAGTACTACATTTATTCAATGCAGTCCCAATATATGAATAAGATGGTTATTCTTATATTTCGGCAATAGTCCCTTTCAACCCATGATCACAGATTCCATTAAATCTCCCATAGCTTACTCTTTCCTATCGCGGCCTCTACCTTTGAGAGTAGATGAGGTAAGTCTATTTAATTTTCAAACATCTAATTGTTGCTATTAACAATACCAAAGGACCATTTTATTTGTCAAACAATTTTTTATATTGTTTTTTTACAGTTTAATTTCGTATCATTTGGTAAGCGCTTTACTGAAACCTTTGTCACTTCCCATTCGCCCTCTTCGTTATTAAATGTAATCGTTACCTTCTCAAATGGTGGAACAATTTTCCCACCAACCTGTTCATACTTCGTTACTTCAATACTCGCTTGAAATAAATATGTACCACTATACACTTTTTTTAAACTAATAATTTTAGGACATTGATAAGGCTTCAAGCTCCCATATTGTTTTTCAATTACCTTATTTATTTTTGGAAATAAAACAGAATAAAGGGCATCTTCCATAAGGGGTGCATCATATTGTGCTACCGATACACTCGGTGAAGCAAAAAGTATAACACTACTGCATACTATAAAATATAATAATTTTCGCATTATAACCTCCGTTTTATTACTCGATTCTTTTTGCGCACGATAATTATCATACATAGAAACTCCGTTTTATTGTCTCCCACTGCCCTTTTTCTACTCAATTATTATAAAAAAGCCCACAACTCTCTTTTATTTTCGTATAATGATACTCATAGTATAATAAACATAATAACAAAGGACTGTTCGTATATATAAAATGAGGCGCTAATCAAACCGGCTCACTCACAAGAACCGTCATGCTTTTAGGAGAGGAGTATATTATGCTACAAAATCTGTTTCCAAAACTGCGATTTGCACTAGTTGCAGTCGTTTTATTATGGATAAAAACATATATTGTGTACAAGCTAGCATTTGATATTAGAATTGATAACTTCTTTGAAGAGTTTATGCTTTTTATTAACCCACTAGCTTCGTTACTTTTATTTTTTGGTTTCGCTTTACTTGCATCTAAGTACCGAAACCGAATTATTATTGTAATTAGTTTTATACTGTCATTTATTTTATTTGGAAATGCAATGTTTTACGGGTTCTATAACGATTTTGTTACTTTCCCTGTTTTATTCCAAACAAATAATATGGCTGACTTAGGGACGAGTATAAAAGAACTCTTTACGTATAAAACATTACTTTTATTTGCAGACGCAATTATTTTAATGTTTATTTTGCGTAAATTCCCATCATTTGGTGATAAAACACCCCTTTCTCGCTCTGAGAAGCGAACTTTCTTTAGCGGTGTAACAGTATTATTAGCACTACAAATTGTTGTTTCAGTTATATATAAACCACAAATGTTCTCACGCTCATTTGATCGTCAAACTGTCGTGAAAAATTTAGGGTTATACACATATCATCTATTTGATATTACACTTCAATCTAAGTCTTCAGCTGAGCGTGTATTTGCAAGTGGAGACGGGTTCTCTGAAATTAAAAACTATACAGACTCAAAAGATAAACAAGTTGATAAAAACTTATTTGGAGCTGCAAAGGGTAAAAATGTAATTTTAATTTCAATGGAATCTACACAAAGTTTTGTTATTAATAAAAAAATAAATGGAAAAGAGATTACTCCATTTTTAAATGAGTTTATTAAAGATAGTTTTTATTTCGATAACTTCTATCATCAAACGGGACAAGGTAAAACTTCTGATGCTGAATTTATCGTTGAAAATTCCCTTTATCCGTTAGACCGTGGTTCTGTATTCTTTACTCATGCAACAAATGAATACACTGCCACACCAGAACAATTAAAGAAATACGGATATTCTTCTGCTGTCTTCCATTCAAACGATAAAACGTTTTGGAATCGTGACGTAATGTATCCTGCGCTTGGATATGATCGTTACTTTAATTTAAATGATTACGTAGGAACGGAACAAATGTCTGTCGGTTGGGGATTAAAAGATAAAGAGTTCTTTGAGCAATCTATTCCAAAGTTAAAATCTTTACCACAACCGTTCTATACAAAATTTATTACGTTAACAAACCATTTTCCATTTCTTCTAAATCCAGAAGATCAATATGTTGATGAATTTAATTCCGAAAGTGGTGTTTTAAATCGCTACTTCCCAACCGTTCGTTACACGGATGAAGCTCTTCAATTATTTATTAAACAATTGAAAGACGAAGGACTGTATGATAATTCCGTTATTGTCATTTATGGTGATCATTACGGCATTTCTGAAAACCATAATGCAGCTATGGCTCAGTTCCTTGGGAAAGACGCTATTACACCGTTTGATTCTATGCAATTACAACGCGTCCCTCTCATTATTCATGTGCCTGGCCAAGAAGGAAAGGTCATCTCTAAAGTATCTGGTCAAATTGATATTAAACCAACGTTACTTCATTTTCTTGGTATTAAAACAAATCAATCCGTAGAATTTGGAACAGACTTATTTACGAAAGAAAAAGACCCTCTTATGGTAATGCGGGACGGCAGTTTTGTTTCGGAAGATTATGTTTATACAAAAAATATGTGCTATAAAAGAAGCACAGGTGAAGAAGCTGATTTAACACTATGTCAGCCTTATATTGAAAAAGCAAAAACAGAATTAAAATTATCCGACAAACTCATTTATGGAGATTTATTACGATTTGATCCTAACAATCGATATAAAACCGGAACGATGACAACGAAATTTGAATAGTGTAGGAAGCAACTTTACAAAAGTTGCTTCCTTTTTTTACTTATTTTTCAAATTTCTCTTCTATACAATCTTTCACAAATTGGGAATTTTTTTCGTATGAGAAAGAAATTTATGGTATGATAAAATAAGTAAACTTTCATACACTAATTAAGAATTTATAACAGAAAGCAAGGGATCAGATTTTGTATAGAGCAGCTATTCCAAACTTATTTACGCTCGGGAATTTATATAGCGGATTTTTGTCAATCGGCTATGCATCTTTAGGATATTATAAATCAGCTGCTATTTTAGTACTGATCGGGATGATGTTAGATAGTCTTGATGGTCGTGTCGCTCGTTTATTACGCGTTGATTCACAAATGGGAAAAGAGCTTGATTCACTCGCGGATGTTGTAACATTTGGCGCAGCACCTGCTGTTTTAATGTATTACACATCTTTTTCCAACTATGGAATCATTGGACTATACATAGCGGGATTATTCCCTCTGTTCGGAGCATATCGCTTAGCACGATTTAATGTAACACCATCTTCTACTTCTATGAAATATTTCACTGGAGTTCCGATTACTGCAGCAGGAGGGCTTGTTGCTTTCTTAACATTATTTTCACATACCATTCCAAAAATCGTTCTCATTACCGTATTTGTAACGTTCGCATTTTTAATGGTGAGCCGTGTTCGTATCCCAAGTTTAAAAGATGTACCAATTCCACGATATAGCATAATTATTACACTATTTTTAGTTGGAATTATTATCACAATGTACCAAACAAGTTTTGGCAACATTTCTGTTTTCTTATTCATTGCCATTCCACTATACATTTTGTATATGTTATCTCAATTTATTAGACAAAGACCTTCTAAAAAAGCGAATAAAGAAAAATAAAAAAACCTTCCGTATTTCGGAAGGTTTCTTTTTTATTTTGTAACTAATACTTTTTGATTTACAGGTGTTACAGGTTCTTCACCATTTAATACAGCTAAAATATTTCTTACTGCCATTTCAGCCATTGCATCACGTGTTTCGAATGTTGCATTTCCTACGTGAGGAGCAAGTACTACATTCTTTAATCCTTTTAGCTCTTCTGTAATTTTCGGTTCAAATTCAAATACGTCAAGAGCTGCACCTTCAATTTCATTCGTTTTTAGTGCATGAGCAAGTGCAAATTCATGCATAATTGGTCCACGTGAAGCATTTATAATATATGCTGTTTTCTTCATCATTTTAAACTGTTCTTCATCAATCATATGATGTAATTTCGGATTATAAGCACAGTTAATTGTAATAAAGTCCGCTGTTTGTAATAATTCTTCCAACGTTACGTATGTCGCTTCCAGTTCACTTTCAGCTTCAGGCTTTCGATTTGGTCCTGTATATAAAACATTCATTCCAAATGCTCTCGCACGCTTTGCAACTGCCTTCCCGATTTCTCCAAGGCCAATAATTCCGATTGTCTTACCGTGTACTTCGCGGCCCAAGAAGAATAACGGTGCCCATCCGTTAAATCCAGTTGTACGACATAACGTATCACCTTCAGGAATTCTACGTGCCGCTGCTAAAAGCAGTGCAAACGTTAATTCTGCTGTTGCCTCTGTAGATACTTTCGGCGTATTTGTAACAGCAATACCCTTTTCTCCAGCATATGTGTAATCAATATTATCGTAACCAGCACCATAATTTGCGATAATTTTCAAGTTTGGTGCTGCGTCAATAACCTCTTTCGATACCTTCGTAGAAAGTAAGCTTAAAAGTGCATCTTTATCTTTTACACGTTCTGCTAACTCTTCTACACTAATTAATTCTTCTTTATTATACATTTCTACATCATGATTTTCCAATAATTCTAATCCGATTTCTGGAATTTTCCCTGCTACTAATATTTTCGCCACTCTACTAACACCTCTTCTATACAAAATATGATATCTCTTATATTTCATTGTAAGAAATCTACATATAAAAACCAAGGAATTTGATTATAGTTTTGAAAATCGACACTTTTCCATAAAAAAAGAGGAGATGCAACTCTCCCCTCTTTTTACGCTTTTTCTTGCGATTCTTTCCCAAGCTTCGCATCGATTGTTCCTTCTGCAACTGTATCGCTAATTTGTTCCTCAATAACTGAGTTAGCAGTATTATTTGTTTCAGAAGTATAGGCTTGATCTACCGCTTGTACGTTTTGTTTATTTTGTTGTTTCGCCATTTTTTATCCTCCTTTTCATTCTTTCTTATTTTGAACAAAAAGAGTGATTTTCATCAAAAAATCGTGTTTCATTTTGAAATTATTCCTTCTTCTTCAAGCAATCTCATCGTTCTTACTCGTTTCGTAAATGTAGCTATGTGAGAAATATCATGATTGCGTAATGTCTTTATATTCTCTTCCACATACTTTCCTAAATCGTTCGGATAATGGGCATCTGAGGATAGAGTAATCGGAATTCCATGCTTAGCTAATACTTGTAAATAAAGCGGACTTGGGCACATTTCGCGCACAGGATATCGATAGTACAATCCCGCATTTATTTCTGTTGCTGTATTTGTTTCCACTAACGCACGAGCAATTTCCTTATAATAAGAAAGCTGTTCATTCTCATCTAACCGGTAATTAAATACTTTTATGTTATCGAGGTGAGCTATAATATCAAAAAGATCGGAACGAACAGCACTTTCAACTGTAGCGAAAAACGTGTGATATAAAGTATGTAACTCATGCGTACCAAAATACTCTTTCGTATCTGGATTATCAAATCCCCATCCATCTATAAAATGGACCGAACCGATTACATAATCAAAGTCTCCTAATGCTAGTAAACCTTTTAACTCTTGTTCACCCCCGATAAAATAATCCGCTTCAATTCCAAGTTTGAGCGTTATCCCTCGTTTACTCCATCGCTCTTTTGCCTCTTCAATCGCCTTTGTAAAATCATAAATAGACGTTACTCTTACTTGATCTAACCATTCTTTTTGCAGGCGACCAAGCTTAGAATCACTAATATCTACATACTTTTCATAATATCCTTTCGCTTCATGAAAACGATATAAATGATCGACAATGCCAACTTCTTTTATACCTTTTCGCTCAGCTTCTTCTAAATATAAATCAATCCATTTCGCTGTAAATGGACCTTCCTTCACACGTCTTTGCAGGCGTTCTTGTGTTTTCATAAGCCATTCCATAGAATGTTTTTCTTCTTTAAGCGGTTCAAAATATTGTAGCGCATCATTTATTTTAGCTAGCCACCCTATTGAATATGGCCCTTCTTCTAAATGAATGTGATAGTCCACTTTCATCCATATTCCCCCTTATAATGTATCTATTTCTCTTCTGTCCCCTACTCGCGAAAGCTTTCCATTTCTTTCTTTCACTTCTTGCATGACATCTTCTAATGAAATATTTTTTTCGGCTAATAGAACAAAACAGTGATAGAACACATCAACCATTTCTTTTACTATTTCTTCTTTATCATTATTTTTAGACGCAATAATTACTTCGGTGCACTCCTCACCAATTTTCTTTAAAATTTTATCTTCACCTTTTGAAAATAAATAATTCGTATATGATTCAGAGAGTGGATTTTTCTTTCGTTCTTCAATTGTTTCAAATAATAACTTAAGGATATCTTCCATATGTATCCCCCTATATAATTTTGTAGTGAAAACACGTTTTTTCTCCCGTATGGCAAGCAGGCCCTACTTGCTTTACAACAACAACGATTGCATCTTGATCACAGTCTAAATAAAGTGATTGCACATATTGGACATTTCCCGATGTACCTCCTTTATTCCATAACGATTGTCTCGAACGGGAATAAAACCATGTTCTTTTCGTTTCCAGCGTCTTGTCATACGCTTCTTCATTCATATAAGCTAACATTAAAACTTCTTTCGTATCTTCCTCGATAACAACAGCTGGTATCAATCCTTTTGCAAAATTAGGTTTCATAACCGTACCTCAACGTTTGCTTCTCTTAATTTTCTCTTTACATCTTGTACAGTCGCTTCACCATAATGAAAGATTGATGCCGCTAATGCTGCATCAACTGTTGTCTTTTGAAATACTTCTATAATGTGATCCACATGACCACATCCACCTGATGCGATTACTGGAACAGAAACGCTGTTTGAAATTGCTCCTGTTAAACGAAGATCATATCCATTTTTTGTTCCATCTGCCTCCATACTCGTCAGTAAAATTTCTCCTGCCCCGAGCTTAACAACGCGCTTTGCCCATTCGATTGCATCCATCCCTGTATCGACTCTTCCGCCGTTCACGTATACATTCCATTTATCTTCCTCTACTTTTCTAGCATCAATTGCTACGACAATACATTGTGAGCCAAAATGTTCCGCACCTTCCTGGATTAACTTCGGATTTCTCACTGCCGCTGAGTTTATTGAAACTTTATCTGCTCCAGCTCTTAGTAAATTGTACATATCTTTAACACTTGAAATCCCCCCGCCAACTGTGAGAGGTATGAATACTTTTGAAGCAGTTTTTTCTACAACATCTATAATCGTTTTTCGCCCTTCATGCGTCGCAGTAATGTCTAAAAATACGATTTCATCTGCTCCCGCATCATTATATAATGCGGCTATTTCAACAGGATCACCGACGTCTTGTAACCCTATAAAATTCACACCCTTTACTACCCGCCCTTCTTTCACATCTAGACATGGAATAATTCGTTTTGCTAACATAGTTTTGTTACCTGTAACACTTTTTCTAAATCAATCGTTTTCTCGTAAAGTGCCTTCCCAATAATGACGCCATATATGTTCATATCATTTAATCTTTTCACATCTTGAATAGATGCGACACCTCCAGATGCAATCACACGAATACCCACGCTTTTTTGCAGTAACTCTAATTGCTCAAAATTTGGTCCTGCAAGTGTCCCATCTTTTGAAATGTCCGTAAACACAATCGTTTGAACACCTACACTTTCCATTTGCTTCGCTAAATCGATGTACGAAATTTCAGACACATCTAACCAGCCCCTCGTTGCTACGAAACCATTTTTCGCATCAATTCCAACTATGATTTGCTCCTTATATAGACGAACCGCTTCTTCTAAAAATGATTTATCGTAAAGGGCAGCCGTTCCTAATATCACTTTTTCTACACCTACTGACAACAACTTCTCCACTGCCGCGAGTGACCGAACTCCTCCTCCAATTTGCACCGGAATACGTACCGCCTTGCATATTTTTTCAATGACAGGTAAATTTACTGACTCCCCAACAATTGCTCCATCTAAATCAACAACGTGTAGTATTTTCGCTCCAAGTTTTTCAAATATGATTGCTTGTGCGACTGGATCTTCATTCATCACCGTTTCTTGACTAAACTCTCCTTGATAAAGCCTGACGCATCGTCCTTCTTTTATATCGATAGCTGGGAAGATTTCCATGCTTCTACCACCCCTTTGAAATTTTTTAACATTCGCATCCCAATTTCCCCACTTTTTTCAGGATGAAACTGTGCGCCAAATATATTTCCTTTTGCTACAAAACCAGGTACTTTCACTCCATATTCACTTGCCCCATACACAATTTCATTCGGACAATCTGCATAATAAGAGTGGACATAATATACGAAAGAACCGTCCTCTACTCCATTCCAAAGCGATATTTCTCCTTCTTTTTTTAATTCATTCCACCCCATATGTGGAATTTTATAAGGAACTTTTAACTTTCGAATAACACCTGGCAATAAATTTAATCCGTTACAATTTTGTAATTCCTCACTTCTTTCAAATAAAAGCTGCATTCCTAAGCAAATACCCAGAAGCGGTTTTCCTAAACTCCCAACTTCTTTTAGCACACATACTAAATCTTTTTCTTCTAAAACGCCCATCGCTTTCGGAAATGTGCCTACTCCTGGTAAAATAACTCCATCACTTCTCAATATTTCTTTTTTATCATCCGTTATGATGTACTCTGTTCCAATATATTTTAATGCTTGTTCCACACTACGAATATTTCCCATTCCATAATCTATAATTGCAATCAATTACAACATCCCTTTCGTTGAATTTACACCATTAATATTGGCATTTTTATCGACTGCCTCTCTAAGCGCTCGACCGAACGCTTTAAATAAAGCTTCAATTTTGTGATGTGTATTGCTTCCGTATAAAATGCGAGCATGTAACGTAATATTTGCAGCATGAGCAACTGCTCTAAAAAATTCTTCCGTTAATTCTGTGTCAAAATCCCCTAGCTTCGGATTTGTTAATTCACCTTGAAATACAATATATGAGCGCCCGCTTATATCAATCGCGACAAATCCTAAAGATTCATCCATCGGTACATACGCTGAGCCGTAACGGTTAATCCCCTCTTTATTTTGCAATGATTCTTTCAAGCAAGTTCCGAGTACAATTCCAACATCTTCAACCGTATGATGAGCATCAACGAATACATCACCTTCAGCTTCAATTTGCAAACCAAATCTTCCGTGTCTAGCAAATAAAGTTAGCATATGATCAAAAAATCCAACTCCTGTTTGCACAGAAACATTCGTACTTTCATCAAGTTGCAAACTTAATTTAATTTTTGTTTCCGTCGTCTCACGTACTTGACTAGACTCGCGCATTATTCTTCCTCCTTAAACCTAATTTGGATTGCTCTTGCGTGTGCATGTAAACCTTCTTTATTTGCAAGTTCTACAATATGATGCTGTACACTTCTTAACGCTTCTTCCGTATACGAAACGAAGCTTGATTTTTTTACGAAATCATCGACGGATAACGGAGAAAAAAATCTTGCCGTTCCACTTGTCGGTAATACGTGATTCGGCCCCGCCAAATAATCTCCAAGCGGTTCAGGTGCATATGGACCAAGAAAAATTGATCCAGCATGCTTTACATAAGATAGGGCATTCATTGGCTCTTTTATGTGTAACTCTAAATGTTCTGGAGCGATTTCATTTGATAAATGAAACGCCTCTTCTAAAGAAGGGACAATAAAAATTGCTCCATTTCTTTTTATGGATTCACGAGCGATTTCACTTCTAGGCAACGTCTCTAGCTGCCTTTCTATTTCTCTTTCTACTTCTTTAGCAAGCTTTATATTTGTTGTAATACAAATAGCTGTTGCCCTCTCGTCATGTTCTGCCTGTGATAATAAATCAGCAGCAATATATTCGGCATTTCCTGTTTCATCTGCGATAACTACAATTTCTGATGGTCCAGCAATCATATCGATATTGACTATCCCATATACTTCTCGCTTCGCTAGCGCGACATATAAATTCCCTGGTCCAACTATTTTATCTACTTTAGGAATCGATTCCGTTCCATATGCTAGAGCAGCAATTACTTGAGCACCACCGGCCATATATATTTCATCTACACCTGCAAGACTTGCAGCAGCTAAAATATGCGGATCAATTCCTCCTTGCTTCGGCGGTGTTACCATTACAATTTTTTTCACTCCTGCGAGTTTTGCTGGCAATACATTCATTAATACTGATGAAGGATACGAAGCAGTCCCGCCCGGCACATATACACCTACATTTTCTAACGGACGAATAAGCTGCCCTCTAATTACCCCTTCACTCACGCAATCAAACATAGATTGTCTTTTTTGCTTTTCATGATACGAGATAATATTTTTCTTCGCCACTTTTAACGCTTCTAAAAAAGCTTGTTCTACAAACTTACTTGCTTGTTTTATTTCTTCCTCACTTACACGAAAATCTTTTGTCTCTACACCATCAAACTTTTTTGTATAGAACGATAAAGCCTCATCTTTACTCTTCCTTACGTTTTGAACAATTTCACTTACACTTCTTTGAACAGTTTCTTCTATTATATTAGCGCTTTCTCGTAGCGATTTTATTTTCGATAAAGCCTCTTGGAAATCTTCAAAAACTATCTCCATTTAAAGTCCCCCTATTTCCCTGACAAAATTTCTTGTTCCATCATATCTATAATACAGAATATTTCGTCTTTTTTAGTTTTCAATGCAGCCTTATTCACAATCATTCGAGCTGATATAGAGCACATTTCCTCAAATACAATTAACCCGTTTTCTTGTAATGTTTTTCCTGTTTCAACAATATCAACAATGGCATCTGCCAAACCTAGAAGTGGAGCAATCTCTACAGATCCTTCTATTTTAATAATTTCTACATCCTCCCCTTTATCATGAAAATATGTAGAAGTAATGTGCGGATATTTCGTAGCAATTCGTTTTTTTCGATAACTCTTCGGATTATACGTAGGAATAGAAGCGACACAAAATTTACACACGCCCACTCCTAAATCGACCATCTCATATATATCTTTCTCAAATTCCATTAATATATCTTTTCCAACGACTCCAATATCAGCTACGCCATGTTCTACATAAGTAGCAACATCTACCGCTTTCACTAAAATAAATGAAATGTTTGTGTTTTTACTTTTAAACACAAGTTTTCTTCCTTTATCTTTGAGCTCTGAACAATCAATTCCAATTTTTTCAAACAGTGGAATAACATGCTTTTCTAATCTTCCTTTCGTTAACGCAATTTGAATGTTACGCATGAAGCCTCCCCTTCTTTCTGGATGATCCATTTCTCTCTCCATACATATTCCACTAGTGACTCACTCTTCGCCTCAACGACTGTCATTATTTTATTCTTGTTTGCAAATTGAAAAGTATCGTTTAAATTAGAGAATAAAGATAACTGGGCATTCTTCCCGTCCTTTTGAAGTAAATTTCGTAACCTTTCCGCTTCTGCTAATCTATTTAACTCATAATGAATCATAATATCTATTCTCTTTCGTTTATATGGTTCTTGCTGCTCTTGAAGTGCCTTAACTATTTGATTTACTTGCACCGCGAGCCCAACCGCTGGCATCATCTCTCCAAAATTTCCAATTAACTCATCATATCTTCCGCCACTAACAATCTCTTCTCCAATTTCATATATATACCCTTTGAAAATAACACCCGTATAATAATCCAAATGTTGAACCATACCTAAATCAATTGATATGTAAGAGCCATATCCTAACTGTTCAATTGTTTCATATATTTCTTTCACTCTCGCAATGGCCATTTTCATTTCATTACTTGAGGCGAGTTTTTCTGCTTCCTCAACAACATCTAAACTCCCGAATAACCTTGGTAGTTTCTCAAGTAACCTTACTGTTTCATCACACCGATTTAATTTCTTTTCTTCTATAAAGTGTGAGAGTGCGGCATAATTTTTACTTTCAATATACGTTCTAAGTAACTTCTCTTCTTCATCATTAATGGGGAGCTTTTTTACGATACATTTATATAACTGCACTTGCCCAATCTCAATTGTGAAAGATTGCACCTTTAATTTTTGAAGTGCTTGAATTACGCTTATCACACATTCAATTTCAGCCCTTACATTTTCAATCCCAATAATTTCAATACCACTTTGCACTATTTCATTATATTTCCCAGTAAGGGACTCATTCGCCCGAAATACATTCCCGCTATAAGTTACTTTAAGAGGAATATCTCCTCTCTGTGTTCCAATTACTCTTGCTAAAGGAATTGTCATATCTGGGCGTAAAACGATAATCCGTCCTTTTTCATCGAAAAATTTATACATCTTTTCTTCATCTATCGGCCTGTTTTGAAATGCAAAAACATCATAAAATTCAATTGTAGGTGTCCTTATTTCTTCATAACCTCTCTCTAAAAAGGTCCGTCTTAATTTTTGTTCCACTTCTTCAATTAACGTACATTCTTCGAATAAGTAATCTCTCGTTCCATTCGGATTTGCCCGTTTCCACTTTGTCATCTGAATTCACACACCCTTCCCTCTTTAATTTATGCCATTCCATCCACCCAAACCGAAAATAAAAAGAGCCTTGTAGACAAAATACCTACAAGGCTCTTTAGTCGAGTGTAGGTACAACGGGAATAACCCTTGTGCCTACACGTTTTCACGTTAGGTTCAAGGGTTTCATGTATGATGATGTAGTTTTGTAAGCATTTTAATAGATTGCACGATATTCATAATACTTACTCCCTTTCTCCTCTGATTTTTTACATATTATATAACAGTTAATTCTGAATGTAAATACATTTCGAATATTCTACTTTTAGTTAATGTGAAGCTACTTTTCTTTCATACTCTTCAATTTCTTGTTCATATTGCATTGTAATGCTGATTTCATCTAGACCATTTAATAATTTTTCTTTCCACATTTTCTCGATTGTAAAATGAAACCTGTGCGTATTCGTAATAATTACTTCATTCTCTAAATCAACTTCCATTTGATCTCTTGCATTCGTTTGGGCAAGTTGTTCACGCATCTCTTTATCCATTACAATCGGTAACATACCATTCTTCATACAATTCATATAAAAAATATCTGCAAATCCTCCGGCGATAATAACGCGGAAACCATAATCCGCAAGCGCCCACGGAGCATGTTCTCTTGAAGAACCACATCCAAAATTATCACCTGTAATTAATATACTTGCTCCTTTTCGTTCTTGTGCATTAAGGGAGAAATTAGGATTTTCATGGCGCTCATTATCGTAACGCCACTCATCAAATAAATATTTTCCAAATCCCGTCCTTTCAATTCTCTTCAAATATTGCTTCGGAATAATTTGATCTGTATCAATGTTATCATTCATAAGTACTGCGGCAGTACCTTTATGAATATGAAATGGTTCCATCGTAACTCTCCTTTCTAATATCAACAAAATGACCATATAACGCAGCTGCTGCAGCCATAGCTGGACTTACTAAATGTGTTCGTGCTCCTTTCCCTTGCCTTCCTTCAAAATTACGATTTGAAGTAGAAGCACAATGTTCCCCTTCAGGTACTTGATCTGGATTCATCCCAAGACACATTGAACATCCAGGCTCTCTCCATTCAAATCCCGCTTCTTCAAATATGCGATGTAAGCCTTTTTGCATCGCCCGCTCTCTCACACTTTTTGATCCTGGTACAACGAGTGCTCGCACACCTTCTTTTACCTTTTTCCCTTTTACAACAGATGCAGCAATTTCTAAGTCAGATAAACGTGAATTTGTACAAGAACCAATGAAGACATGTTTAACAGGAATTTCAAACGTACTTTGCCCAGGTCTCAATCCCATATATGAAAATGCTCTTTCATCATTTTCGTTATGCTTCTCTGGTAATTTTTCATCAATAGGAACACCCATACTAGGATTTGTTCCCCAAGTGACATACGGTGCTAAATCCGTAACATCTACCGAAATATGTAAATCATAAATTGCATCTGAATCTGTATAAAGCTCCGACCATTTTCCCGTAAACGTTTCATAGTCTTTCGGTGCATATTCACGCCCTTTTACATAAGAAAATGTTTTCTCATCTGGTGCAATGATGCCAGCTTTCGCTCCCCCTTCAATCGCCATATTGCAAAGTGTCATTCTCTCTTCCATACCCATATCACGAATCGTCTCTCCGTAGAATTCCATTACATGCCCCGTTCCAACCGCTACACCGTACTTTGAGAGAAGATGCAAAATAATATCCTTTGCATAAACGCCTTTCGGTAACTTTCCTTTTAATTCAATCCCCATCGCTTTCGGTTTTCGTTGCCACAGCGTTTGAGTTGCTAATACATGTTCTACTTCACTCGTACCAATACCAAACGCTAAAGCACCGAAAGCACCGTGGGTTGCTGTATGGCTATCACCGCATACAATCGTTTTCCCCGGTTGTGTGAGCCCAAGTTCTGGTCCTATAACGTGAACGATTCCTTGCTCTTCATCACCAATATCGGCTAATCGCACCTTAAATTGTTTACAATTGTCACGAAGTGTATCCAATTGCTGCTTCGCAATGCGATCGGTAATATTCCAAACATCTTTCGTTGGAATATTATGATCCATCGTTGCAAACGTTAATTCCGGTCTCCGAACAGTTCGATTTGCAAGCCGCAAGCCTTCAAAGGCTTGCGGTGACGTTACTTCATGAACGAGATGAAGATCGATATATAATAAATCCAATCCATTTTCATTCGTTACAACTACATGTCTTTCCCAAAGCTTATCTAGTAACCTTTTCCCCATTATCTTCCTCTCCCTACTAGTGCCTGCTCTTCCATTTCTTGAATAACTGCCCTCGTAAATGAAGTTGTCGTCTCATTCCCCCCAATATCAGCTGTACATTTCCCAGATTGAAGAACTGCAGAAATTGCCTCTTCAATCGCATACCCTTCTCTCGTTAATCCAAATGATTGCCCAAGCATCATCGCTACTGAACGCATCATCGCAATTGGATTCGCTTTATTTTTACCTGCAATATCTGGCGCTGATCCGTGAATAGGCTCATATAAAGACGGCCCGTTTTCCGCATGGCTCGCTGATGGAAGCATTCCTAATGACCCTGCTAATACAGAAGCCTCGTCGCTCAAAATATCACCAAATAAATTTTCTGTTACGATAACGTCAAATCTCCTTGGGTTTCGAATTAACTCCATAGCAACTGCATCTACTAAAATGTGCTCTAATTCAACATTAGGATAACGAAGAGCTACTTCTTCCGTAACAGCTCTCCACAATTTACTAGATTCTAAAACATTCGCTTTATCAATAGAGGTTACTTTTTTCTCTCTCTTACTCGCTAATTGAAAAGCATACGACACGATACGTTCAATTTCATGACGATGGTACGTAAGTGTATCAGTTGCCGATTCTTCCGTTCTTTCTTTCGGATAAGAGAAATAAATACCGCCTGTTAGTTCACGAACGACAACGAAGTCAATTTCATCTGCGTTTTTTAATGGCGATAAATGTGCAGTTGCGCTTTCTACTGTTACAGGACGAACGTTCGCAAATACACCAAGTCCTTTTCTTAAAGCTAATAATCCTTTCTCTGGCCTTTCTTTCGCATCATCCCACCGCGGTCCACCAACCGCTCCAAGTAAAACCGCATCACTCGCTAAACAAGCGGCAAGTGTTCGCTGTGGTAATGGTTGCCCATTTAAATCGATAGCCGCTCCGCCAAAGTACTCATCTTGTAAATGAAAGTGATGTCCATATAGCCTCTCTACCATATGCAATACTTCCTTCGCGCTTTCCATAATTTCCGGACCAACACCATCACCCGCTAAACAAACGATACGTTTTTCCAATTAAAACACCCCTTTTTATCTGAATTTTCAGAAATATATTTTGATAAGTAAGGGACGATCCCCTCACTTATCAAACAGTTACTTGACAAGAGTAATAAAAGATTTTAATTTTCCGGCCGCATGAACATACGCTCTCGCCGATGCTTCTAATACGTCTTGCGCAACACCAAAACCTGATACTTGATGAGTTCCTTCTTTTAATTCAACATGAACATGTGCAAGTGCATCTTGACCTTGCGTTATAGATTGTATGCGATAATCCGCTAAGTCACATTCTAATCCTAAAATTCTTTGAATTGCATTATAGATCGCTTCAATACTTCCAGAACCAGTTGCTGCATCTTCGTACATATTTCCTTCCTCATCTTTTAGTACAACCGTTGCACACTGTGTACTATTTGATACGAAATGTACTTGCAATTGAGTAATGCTATATTGCTGGGCCGCAAATGCTGCTTCACCAAGCATAAGCGCACGTAAATCTTCTTCTGTAATTTCTTTTTTACGGTCAGCCAAGTTTTTAAATGCTTCAAACACCACATCTCGTTCTTCTTTTGTAAACTCATAACCAAGTTCTTTCATTTTTTCAGTAAACGCATGGCGCCCGGAATGCTTTCCTAATACAAATAAATTTTGTGACTCTCCAATCAGTGATGGTTCAATAATTTCATACGTCGTTACTTCTTTTAATACACCGTCTTGATGAATACCTGATTCGTGAGCAAAAGCATTTGCTCCAACAATCGCCTTATTTTTCGGTACAACCATACCCGTTAACCGACTTACTAACGTACTCGTCGCTTTAATTTCTTTTAATGTCATAGAGGATTCTGCTTCATAGAAATCTTTTCTAATATGGAGAGCAACCGCGACTTCTTCTAGCGCCGCATTCCCCGCTCTTTCTCCAATTCCATTAATCGTTCCTTCTACTTGTAACGCTCCGCCTTCAACCGCAGCTAACGAATTCGCTACTGCCATCCCAAGATCATCGTGACAATGACAAGAGAAAATTGCTTTTTCATACGACGGAACGGATTCTTGTAAGTATTTAAAAAGAGAATAATATTCTTCTGGATTCGTATATCCAACTGTATCAGGAATATTGATTACATTCGCTCCTGCGCGAATCGCGACTTCTACTGCTTCCGCTAAAAATGCTCTCGATGTTCTTGTTGCATCTTCTGCTGAAAATTGAACTGTTGGAAATAGTGATTTCCCAAGCGTAACCGAGCGATGTATGCTATCTAATACATCTTCTTTTGACATACAAAGCTTATATTTCATATGAATGTCACTCGTAGCTAAAAATACGTGTAAACGAGGAGAGACAGCGCCTTTCACAGCTTCATAGGCTCTTCGAATATCACTTTCTTTCGCTCTAGCTAAACTCATAACCGTAGCATTTTGAATGGTATTTGCGATACGTTTTACCGATTGAAAATCACCTTCAGAAGCTGCTGCGAATCCAGCTTCCATTACATTAATACCAAGTCTCTCTAGTTGCCTCGCAATCTGTAATTTCTCTTGTTCATTTAAATTAACTCCTGGTGATTGTTCGCCATCACGAAGCGTCGTATCCATGAACAAAATTTGCTTCATATTATTTAATCCCTACCTTTACTCGGGGCTGTACGAAAGGCATCATTTCACGTAATTTACGTCCAACTACTTCGATTTCATGTTCATTTTCTTTTTCATTTGTCGCCTGGAAATTTGGTCTTCCTGCTTTATGCTCTGCAATCCAGCCTCTTGCAAATGTACCATCTTGAATTTCTGCTAGTACTGCACCCATCGCTTTCTTCGTATCTTCAGTAACAACGCGTGGCCCTGATACGAAGTCCCCCCACTGCGCTGTATCTGAAACTGAATATCTCATATTTTCAAGTCCGCCTTCATACATAAGGTCAACAATTAGTTTCAGTTCATGTAAACATTCAAAATATGCAAGTTCAGGTTGATAACCAGCTTCAACTAACGTTTCAAACCCAGCTTTTACTAGTGCAGTTACTCCGCCGCAAAGTACAGCTTGCTCTCCAAATAAATCTGTTTCTGTTTCTTCTTTAAACGTTGTTTCTAATACACCTGCTCTCGTCGCCCCAATTCCATCTGCATATGAAAGTGCCTTTTCAGTCGCAACTCCTGTTGCATCTTGATATACTGCAAATAATGCAGGAACAGCTCCCCCTTCCGCAAACGTACGACGTACTAGATGTCCTGGACCTTTCGGTGCTACTAGAAATACATCTACATTAGCTGGCGGTTTTACTTGATCAAAGTGAACATTAAATCCATGCGCGAAAACGAGAGAATTACCGCCTTGTAAGTTTGGTGCAATTTCAGCTTCATATACTTCCGGCTGTAATTCATCAGGTAGTAGAATCATTACTACATCTGCTTTTTCTGCTGCTTCCGCTACTGTATATACAGAAAAACCGTCTTCTTTCGCCTTATCCCATGACTTCCCTTTCCTCAGTCCTACTACCACATCAAATCCGTTATCACGTAAGTTTTGCGCATGCGCATGGCCTTGCGATCCATATCCGATGATTGCTACTTTCTTTTCCTTTAATACATTTACCGTTACGTCTTTTTCATAATAAACTTTCGCCATTTTCATTTCCCCCTATTTTTTAAATAATTATTGAATTAACATAACTTGTTTATCTTGTTTTTTCATACTACGTGTAAATGCTGTTACACCTGTTCTAGCAATTTCTTTCAAACCATATGGACGAAGTAATTCAATTAACGCTTCTACTTTCTCCTGGGTACCTGTTACTTGCACCACTATGGAATCCTTCCCAACGTCTATTACAGCGGCTCGGAACGGTTCAATTAAACTATATAATTCTGCTCTTGCTACAGACGTTGCTACTTTAATAAGTGCAAGTTCTCTAGCGATCATCGCTTCTTCTGTAATATCTGATACTTTCAGTACATCGATTTGCTTATGAAGTTGTTTAATTAACTGCTCAACTTGCTGTTCATTTTCAACGTGTACAACAATCGTCATTCTCGAAATATCCGATGATTCCGTATGACCTACTGAAATACTTTCAATATTAAAATGTCTACGTGTCATAACACCTGTAATTCGATTTAACACACCGCTTTGATTTCGAACTGTCGCTGTTACAATTCTCTTCACCTTTTCTCCACTCCCTCCATTTGATGAACGCCTTTTCCTGGGGCAACCATCGGCATTACCTTTTCGGATTGAAGTACGCGGCAATCAATTACAACAGGCTCTCTTAACTCAATTGCATACTGTAATTGTTGCTTTGCAAGAAGTGGGTCTTCAATACGAACACCTTTTATGCCATAAGCATTGGCAAGCGCAACAAAATCTGGTTGGCATGAAAGTAAGGAGTGCGAATATCGCCCATTATAAAATTCCTCTTGCCATTGTCTTACCATTCCTAAAGCTTCATTATTTAAAATAAACACTTTAACTGGTAAAGAATGCTCTTTTAATACACTTAGTTCTTGCAAGGTCATTTGAAATCCCGCATCACCGACAATCGCAATAACTAATTCTTCTGGCCTTGCAATTTGTGCACCAATTGCTGCTGGAAATCCGAAGCCCATTGTTCCTAAGCCTCCAGAAGTTACCCATTTATCTGGATTTTTCAGCGGATAATATTGAGCTGCCCACATTTGATGTTGCCCAACATCTGTCGTTACAATTGCTTCCCCTTTCGTAATTTCGTATAGCATATCAATTCCATATTGAGGCTTAATACATTCCGAATGCTCTTTGTAAGAAAGAGGGTATTTTTCTTTTCTACTATTCAATAATGAGAGCCAATCATTGTGATTTACTTCCCCTTCCTTAAAGTTGAGTAGAGCTTCTAATGCTTGCTTCGCACTCGCAACAATTGGAATTTCAGTCGGCACATTTTTTCCGATTTCCGCTGGATCAATATCTATATGTGCGACAATCGCTTCTTTAGCAAAATAAGCTAAATTTCCAGTAAGACGATCGTCAAATCTTGCTCCTATATTTATAAGTAGATCACATTCATATAACGCCATATTAGCCGTGTAAGAACCGTGCATTCCTCCCATCCCAAGAAATAATTTATCATCTGGCGGAAAACCACCAAGACCAAGTAATGTATGAACAACAGGAATTTCATATTTACGAGCAAAGCTTGTTAATTCTTTCGATGCCTTTGCATGCAATACACCTGCTCCAGCTAAAATTAACGGTTTTTTTGAAGTCGCAATCGCTTGTAATAATTTGTTTATTTGTAGTAGATTCGGTTCGTAATTAGGCTGGTATCCTGGTAAATCCATTTGAACATCACTACATCGCTCACCTTTCTCTACTACCATATCTTTCGGAAGGTCAATTACGACTGGGCCTGGTCTTCCTGTTCTAGCGATATGAAATGCTTCTTTAATAATTCGGGGTAAATCCGATGCTTTTCGTACTTGATAATTATGTTTTGTCACCGGCATCGTAAGCCCCATAATATCAGCTTCTTGGAAAGCATCACTCCCGATTAACGTTGTTGCTACTTGCCCTGTAAATACAACAAGTGGCAATGAATCAATCATCGCGTCAGCTAGACCAGTAATAACATTTGTAGCACCCGGTCCACTTGTTGCAATTACCACTCCTGGATTTCCTGTAATTCTTGCATATCCTTCAGCAGCATGAATTGCACCTTGCTCATGCCTCGTTAAAATATGCGGAATTTCACAATCATAAAGCGCATCATATAGAGGTAAAACCGCACCACCTGGATAACCAAAAATCACCTCTACTCCTTCCTTTTCTAGCGCTTCTAACAATAGCTGTGCACCAGTTGCCAGTTTCTCTTCCGTTTTTGAAGACATTTTTCTTATAAGCCCCCTTTTTTAAACATTTATAAAATAAAAAAATCCTACGTCCACACTCCAGCTATGTGCTGAAGGGACGAAAGATTTCGCGGTACCACCCTTCTTTGCAAGATTACTCTTGCCTCAGTGACTCGGGATATGAGTCTAGCTAATAACGGAGCTACCGTCTAAGCCTAAACAAACGTTTCAGCTTAGCACTCAAGGGTGATGTTCGTCGACGTGAACCATCGGTTTCCAGCAACCACCGACTCTCTGTGAGGCTTCACAGTCAACTACTCCTCCCTATCAACGCTTTATCATGTCATAAGAGCTATTATCCAACTTTATTTTCTTCGTAAATTTTCTCTCCATCTTCTACAACTAATTTACGGAATTCTTCTAATAAACGATTCGTATGTGGCCCTGTTCTACCTAAACCAATCGTTCTTCCATCTACTGTCGTAACAGCAATTACTTCAGCAGCTGTTCCTGTTAAAAACACTTCATCAGCTACATATACATCATGCCTTGTAAATAATTCTTCTCTTACGTCATATCCAAGTTTTTCGCCGATTTCTAAAATCGCGTTTCGTGTAATACCTTCTAACGCTCCAGCAGAACTTGGTGGTGTAATTAATTTATTTCCCTTCACAATAAATACATTATCTCCAGAGCCTTCAGCTACATATCCTTGGTCATTTAACATAAGTGCTTCTTGTACTCCAGCTAATTTCGCCTCAATGCGAACTAAAATATTATTTAAGTAATTTAAAGATTTTACTTGAGGCGATAGAACATCCGGGCGATTGCGACGCGTTGCAACTGTTATAATCGGAATCCCTTTTTCATAATATTCTTGTGGAAATAAAGATAATTGCTCTGCAATTACTACTACATTTGGTTTCGTACAAGAATCAGGATCTAATCCCAAGTTCCCAGGTCCTCTTGATACAACGAGGCGGATATATCCATTAGATAGTTTGTTTTGTCGAATCGTTTCAACAACGATTTTCGTTGCTTCTTCTAACGTATATGGAATTTCTAACATGATGGATTTCGCTGATTCATATAACCGGACAAGGTGCTCTCTCAAACGGAAAACATTACCGCTATATACCCTAATTCCTTCGAACACTCCATCGCCATATAAATAGCCATGATCATATACTGAAACCTTTGCTTCGTCTTTTGGAACAAATTCTCCATTTAAGAAAATCCACTGCTCGTTCACTTGAAAGCGCCCCCTATGTTCTATGAGTTTTTTATTGTTTCCTAGTCTACTCTCCTTTTCAAATAAATCAAGTTAATTTTTAGAAAATTTTTAATTTTTAATCGTACGTACATCTTTGTTCATACTGATTTAATAACATTGTTAACGTTTACAAAAAGTCAAAAAAATTTTTTCGTCAAATTCTACTAAAAAAATATTTGTTTAAAAGAAGGGTTTTCGCCAATTGATACGAATCTATTGTATTCAATAAACGGACGTCCGATTTTATAAATCCGGGAATATACAACGACTTTTGGTGAAAAAGGGGGAAAATAACAAAAATAACGCTGTCTAAAAATAACATTCATATTTTTCATTTAGTAATCATAATCCTATTTTTAAAAAACAATTTGTCAAATTGAAGGAGGAAATAACAATGGCGTGTGTACAAATTAAAGGAACGAGACAAGAGGTAGTAGAAATGCTACAACTATTTGATCTAATGGATACGAAAGGATTTTGTAAATTCGATAATTACGTTGAAGTAGAACCAAATAGTAGGAAACATAACAACTACACAGCTTCAATCGATATTCAGTCTAATAACAGTTCATCACAAGATACATTAAATGATCAATTCGTTAGTCAAATGCTTACTGGTGTATATAACGACTAAACAAATATTCTCTTCCTACCATCTTTTCATAAATATATGCTATGGACTTGAGCATACTAGCAACTAGATGGTAGGAGGTGAAAATTATGGCTAGAATTGGTGTTGAGAACTCTTTAACAGATGTTCAACAAGCTCTTCAGCAACAAGGACATGAAGTCGTTTCACTTAACTCTGAAAATGATGCACATGGGTGTGATTGTTGCGTTGTAACCGGGCAAGATTCTAATATGATGGGCATTGCAGATACATCGATAAAAGGATCTGTAATTAAAGCACATGGTTTAACAACAGATGAAATTTGTCAGCAAGTTGAAAACCGCACTTAATCATTTTTATCACATTATTTGTGAGCTAACATGTAAAGGGAATGGAATGGTCCCACTGATTATAGTTTCAATTTATTTATAGAAAAAGGGCTCCTTTTCAAAAGGAGCCCTCTTTTTTATATTCACCTAACGGGAAAGTAACATATACTGGATGAAAGCCCTACCTCTCTCTCATCATTACGGTTCCACTGACCGCTCCTTGATTCACTAGTATACATATAAAGCTTACATATACAATTTATAGGGTTTGTTCACAAAAGTTGTTGGTAAGACTACCCGATCTTTCGCAAACTTTTCGTATTATATTCATAAGATTTATTTACTTTACACTAGCTTTAACCGAGACACGAATTAAAATTTTAACACCAATACAATAACTTGTCAATATTTTTTACAAATTAAAAACAGACATTAACGGTTTGTCTGTTTTAGAATGGAGCTTTTTCTTTTATTACATATACAACAAAACCGCTTACTAACATACATAAGCCAACTACTAAGTTTTTGATATTAATCATAAATTCCTCTCCCTTATTCCACACATCATATATATTTACAGTTCAATTATTCCGATCGTCCTAAAGCGCACTTTTTCTAATATATCATAATTCCTAAAAAATGCAAGTTCACTTTTGGCGACCATTCACAAATTTATCCACAGTGCTTGGCACAGTATTTAACGCTTTTTCAATTAAATGTGTACTACTATTGAGATGCAACACTTGCACACCGTTAGAACCAACTACTAAAAAAGCAACTGGGCTAATAGAAACCCCAGCCCCGCTTCCGCCTCCGAATGGATGACTTTGCTTGTTCTCTTTATGCTGCCCTTGTCCGCCGTTATGTTTTTCGGAAATAAAATCACCTTTAAAGTCACTTCCACCAGCTCCAAAACCAAAAGCCACTTGAGATACTGTTAATACTACATTTCCGTCAGCTGTTGAAACCGGACTTCCAACAATCGTATTTACATCTACCATCTCTTTTAAATTTGTCATTGCTGTTTTCATTAAATTTTCAATTGGATGTTCCATTATGTACTACACCCTTTCCTCATTATTCTTTTTTATACTTTCCAAAATAGAGGAAGTCATACTAAGTTTTCCTATTTTGAAAAAACATTTTCCACTTTCCAATTGGATATTACTCCCTGTACATGCTCGGATAAAAAGGAAAAAGAGATACATACTACTATTGAACCTTGTTATGAAAGGAGTCCTTACTTTGACTGAGAAATTTGATGAATATAAAAAAAGAGATCGAATAGATAGTGATTATAAAGAAGAATACGCAGCTGAAGTTGCACCACAGCGTATCGATTATGATGATAAAGATAACGATGATGTAAGATCGTCTGCAGCTGGATCGACTGCTGGTTTCATTGCTCTTGCCTTAGCAATATTATCATTATTCACATTCCCAACACTATTTGGTCTTGTGTCTGTTCTACTTGGTATTTACGCTTATAATCGCGGGGCTACTGTAACTGGCGGTACCGCTGCCATTGTCGGTGGTATCGCTGCACTCATTGCGATTTTATTCCGAGTGGCGCTTATTGGTTTATTGTTCTCTCTTTTTTAAAAAGAAAAAGGTATCTCGCTTTATGCGGGATACCTTATCCTGTAAATACATCTTCTGATGGATATTTAATTTTTTGTTTTGCTGGTCGTGCCAAAGAGAACACAAGTGTTAACGGTCCGATTAATCCACAAAACATAACAAACATAATAATACATTTTCCAAACGCCGATAGCTTCGCAGTAATCCCCATTGTTAACCCTACTGTACCAAACGCTGAAATTGTCTCAAATAATAACTGAATAAAACTGAAGTCTTCTGTAAGCATTAATACAAATACCGCTGTAAAAATAAGTATTTGACTAGCAACGACAATTGCTAACGCTCTCGTTACTGTCGACATTTTAATCGTACGCTGAAATAAAACAAAATCCTCTTTCTTTCTAAAGAAAGAAAGAACTGATGTAATTAAAATAACGAATGTCGTTAACTTAATTCCACCGCCTGTCGATACACTTCCCGCACCAATAAACATTAATACCATTGTAAATAGTATCGATGACTCTTCCATCCCCCCATAATCTACCGTGTTAAAACCAGCTGTACGAGGTGTAATTCCTTGGAAGAACGAAGCCCATAATTTTTCATTTAAAGATAAGTGCCCCAAAGTCTTCACATTATTATATTCCAATACAAAAATCACAAGCATCGCAATAACATTAAGTGCTATCGTTCCAACAATCATGATTTTGGAGTGCAGTGATAATTTTCGGAAACTACGGCTATACCATATATCAATTAATACCGTAAATCCTAACCCTCCTATTACAATTAAAGAACAAATCCCAATATTAATAATAGGATCTCCTACATATCTTGTTAAATTATCTGGCCAAAGCGCAAAGCCGGCATTATTATATGACGCAATAACGTGAAAAATACTATAGTATAAACCTTTTCCAAAACCAAACTCTGGAATAAAGCGAATCGATAAAAAGATAACTCCAATTAGCTCAATACAAATAGAAAAAATAAAAACACGTTTTACTAATTTCACAAGACCACCAATATTTGTTTGATTAAATGCTTCTCCAATTAATAATCGGTGGCGTAAACCAATTTTTTTCCCTAATACCCAAACAATTAAAATGGCTATCGTCATAAGACCGAGACCACCCGTTTGAATTAAAAACATAATAACAATTTCACCAAACATCGTAAACGTACTCGCAGTATCTACAACACCTAAACCGGTTACAGTCGCTGCCGACGTAGCTGTAAAGAAAGCATCTACCCAACTAATATGTACTTTCGTTGCAAACGGTAACTTTAATAACAATCCTCCGACCACAATTAAACAAAAAAAGCCTAATGCTAAAATTTGTGGTGGATTCAATCGTATAAAACGATTATACAACCCTTGTTTTTTTGCTACTTCCATATCACTAACTCCCTTTATCAAGTGAAGCTTTTATCCCCTCATAAATAAAGACTCTTTAAGAACCTACAAGTAGCGGGATAAACCTTATATTCTCATAACATAGTTGAGCATAATCCTTTTTTTCATAGATTTCAACTTTTATTTATATTCAGACTCCTATCGTTTTACAAAAGAATATTTTCTATTATATCTCCACTTATACTATAACTCTTACAACAACTATTTTATCCCTTTTCAAATTCCCATATCTTTCACTCCAAGTTCACACGAGGGTCACATCTACCTTTTATAGTATATGTATCGGAGCTGTTCCTCCCTAATTTATAAGACATTCCCCAGTGTCTTGAACAGCTTTCCATCCCTAATTAAATTGTCCCCTTCCTTGACCATCCTATATGTGATGGTCTTATTTTTTTTATTCTTTCTATCTTTTATTTGAAACTCCCTCTCTCTTTCACTCCATGTTCACACGAGGATCACATCCACCTTTTATAGTATATGTATCGAAGCTGTTCCTCCCTAATTTATAAGACATTCCCCAGTGTCTTTGAATAGCTTCCATCCCTAATTAAATTGACATAAATTGTCCCCTTCCCTTGACCATCCTATATGTGATGGTCTTATTTTTTTATTCTTTCTATCTTTTATTTGAAACTCCCTCTCTCTTTCACTCCATGTTCACACGAGGATCACATCTACCTTTTATAGTATACGTATCGGAGCTGTTCCTCCCTAATTTATAAGACATTCCCCAGTGTCTTGAACAGCTTTCCATCCCTAATTAAATTGACATAAATTGTCCCCTTCCTTTGACCATCCTATATGTGATGGTCTTATTTTTTTATTCTCTCTTTCTTCTTACTTAAAACTCCCTCTCTCTCTTTCACTCTATGTTCACATCTATCTTTTATAGCATATATATCGAAGCTGTTCCTCCCTAATTTATAAGACATTCCCCAGTGTCTTTGAATAGCTTCCATCCCTAATTAAATTGATATAAATTGTCCCCTTCCCTAGGCCATCATGTGATGGTCTATTTTTTTCCAAATACATAAATCTATTCTTTCCACATATTTCAGCAAAACTGGACTATATACATTGAAACAGACAATTTCATACTGAATATTCAGAGAATATTGTCAAAATAGGTATTTTTTCGGTATAATTAATTTAGAAAGCAATTTTACAAAAACAAATGCAATCTTAATTGCATTATTTCTCGGTCTAGTTGTCGGACTCACTTTAAATTTAGCTGCTCCATCTATTTTTGAGCCATTGAATCAATATGCGTTCAATCCACTTGGTCAATTGTTTATTCGACTTATTAAAATGCTAGTTGTTCCTGTTGTATTCATTTCTATCGTACTTTGGGCTGCTGGTCTTGGAGATCCGAAACAACTTGGAAGAATTGGTTTAAAATCAATTTCATTCTTTCTCGTAACAACAGCTGTCGCTATCTCTATTGCAGTTACATTTGCACTTATCATAAAACGAGGAGCTGGCGGTAACTTTAAAACAGACGGGCTTAAGTATGAAGGTGCAAAAACTGAAACATCTTTCGTTGATACATTGCTGAATATTGTGCCAGATAATCCAGCAAAAGCGATGGCTGATGGGAACATGCTACAAATTATTGCCTTTGCCGCATTGATCGGACTCGGTTTAGCTGTTTTAGGAAAACCAGTTCAAGGTGTCCATTCATTACTTGAACAGGGCAACGAATTAATGATGTATCTTGTTAATCTCGTCATGAAATTAGCTCCAATTGGAACATTCGAGTTGCTCGCTTCGTCCGTTGGTAAAATGGGTCTTGCAGGCGTCGTTGCGATGTTCAAGTATATGATTGTCGTTATGTTGGTACTCATTATTCACGGTGTCTTCGTATACGGCGGCTTATTAAAGGTACTAGCCAAAGAAAGTATTATTCGTTTCTTTAAACATTTCGGTCCGGTAATGGCAATTGGGTTTAGTACATCTAGCTCTAATGCGTCCCTTCCATTTGCCATGAAAACCGCCCAAGAAAAACTTGGAGTTCCAAAAGCGATAAGCTCTTTTGTACAACCACTAGGTGCAACGATTAATATGGATGGTACTGCTATTATGCAAGGGGTAGCAACTGTATTTATCGCTCAAGTATACGGCGTTGAACTTACATTACCACAATTAGCTATGGTCGTATTAACTGCTGTACTAGCTAGTATCGGTACTGCAGGTGTACCAGGTGTTGGACTAGTAATGCTTACGATGGTTTTAAATCAAGTAAATCTACCAGTAGAAGGCATTGCTTTAATTATCGGTATTGACCGCATTCTAGATATGTCTAGAACTGCTGTAAATATTTCCGGTGATGCAATTTGTGCAATGATTGTTGCAAAATCAGAAGAAAAATATAATACGGATCAATCTGCAGCATCTTAAATCAAAAAAGGAGTGAATCATTTCACTCCTTTTTTGATTTACTTCCTTTTTTCGAACGATATTCTTTTCCTTTATTATCATTTCCCGTTTCAAATTCAGTACTAAACTCCTGCTGGAATTGCCCTGATTTTGGTGAACCTTGATTTCCACTTCCTTGACTACCATTACGATTCGTCATATTTCTCCCTCCTTCCTTTATTAGTAGTATGGCGCTCTATCTTTTTTCATACACATTTTATTTTTTATCATCTATTATACACAGAAGAAGACCTTCCATATATGAGGAAGGTCTTCTTTTTAATTAGGTAAGCGTTTTCTTATTTGTAATTATTTAAATAAGTTTTTTAGAAATAGATATCATTATATCCATTTCATCTTCTGAAAGTGCGGAAAATCTTTCTTGTAAATATTTCTTTTTCTCACCTTCCATTTTCGCAACTAACTCTTTCCCTTGTTCTGTAATCTCTAAATATACAACTCGGCGATCTGATGTAGAACGTGAACGAGTTACAAAGCCTTTATTAATTAATTTTTCTGTAACAGCTGTAATATGACTATTCGACACATTTAACTCATTAGCTACACGTGAGACCATTTCTTTATTCGTACGGTTCAATATTCTAAGGACAATGAACTCATTCCACGGTATGTAACCACCAAATATTTTTCCAATATCATTACGCAACGTGCGAAACATTGCAAAAACATTTGTCGATAGTTCTTCCATTAATTGTTCTCGATTTTGAGACAACTTTGACAGCCCCTTTTATTTAATTTAGTTAAATAAAAACCTTATTAATAATTTTACACGAAATCTTACTTTTTGTCACCTTATTTCCCCATAATTCGTAGTTTTTTAATAGATATTTCATGGTACAATGAAATTGATTTTCCAGAAAAAGGAGTTGGGGCAATGAGTGAAGAAGACAAACTTTCTAATCTCAGTCTAAAAAATAAGACTATTATTATTAGTGTTGTTATTCTTATTCTCATTATATTCTTTGCATTTATATTTTTTGTATATGTAGGAATCTTTCATATTACAGGTATAGAATATTCATCAAGAACAGCTCTACTACTCTTTTTTTTACTCATTCTTTTATTAGACGGTATTACATATTTTATATTCATTTTCTTTAAAGTGCTCCTACATCCAATGATGACAAGTATGCCCAATTGGCTCTCAATTGCTCTGCTCTCTATAATTGAAATTACGTTAGATTGGTTTGTCATACATACCGCCGATGACTGGATAGAGAGTGTACAAATGCCCAACATAGCTGAATTATGTGTCGCACTATTCCTTTACACACTAAATAAATTATTTAGTGATAAGAAAGAGTAAGAATACAAGCTTTTCTATATAAAAATTGGTACAATAAAAATAAATCATACTAAAGAGGTGTTACTTATGAACTTACTACAATGGGCTGATAAAGGCATGTCCTTTGATACATATGTGAATGAAATGAAAGTAAACCAATACGAGCTACTACACATTTACAATAACTTTTTAATTCCAAATGAATTACTTCCAGTTTTAGAAGAACGTCAAAATGATGGCTGGCGCGTTATCGTATTAACAGCTGACTGGTGCGGCGACGCTCTTTTATGTGTACCTGTTATGAAACGAATTTCTGAAGTTGCAAATATTGATATGCGTTTATTAATTCGCGATGAAAACTTAGAGTTAATGGATCAATACTTAACAAACGGAACAGCACGTGCGATTCCAATCTTTATTTTCATTGATAAAGACGGAAATGAACAAGCCGTCTTTGGACCACGCGCTCCAAAAGTACAAGAATTAGTAACTTCAATGCGCGCTACATTACCTGAAAAAGAAGATCCAACATTCGAAGAGAAACAAAAAGAAATGTATGCTAATTTCCGTGCTACATTAGCTGATGATACTTCTCTTTGGGAACATGTAATGGAAAGCATGATTGAGAAAGTAGTAAAATAAAAAACCTGCCGATTTCGGCAGGTTTTTTATTTTACTAAATTATAATCCTTTTTTCTGAGAATATACAGCATCTACGCACGCTGCTAAACGTTCCATTTCACCCATGTATATTCCACGTGTCATCCACCCAGTCAACTTGTACATAATCTTATATAAAAAATTCTTCGGTTCAAATTCTACGATTAAAGTAAGCGATGTACCTTCTTCATCCTCTTCTAACATATAAGTTGCAGCTGTATAACCTTGCTTCATCTCACATCCAACTGAAACGATATACGGTTCATCATACTCTAAAATTTCCGCCTCAAATTCATATATTTTCTTCCCCATCTTTTGCACAGATATATATTTGTCACCTTCACGAGGGTTTTCAACATCTATATTTGAAGGATACCTATTTTCTACCATAAAGGTACTCCATTCTAGTATTTTCTCGTCATTGTGTACATAATCAAATACAACATCAATTGGTGCTGGAATTACTATTTCTATTGCAAAACTCACTAAATTGCTCCTCTCAAATACCCTATCGATTTCCTTAAAATTATTATAACGAAATCATTATGGCATATTTCACATGGTGAAATACAAGTAATTGAAGGTAAAAGTTTCATTTTTCTCTCTCTATAAAAAAATACCCTACAGTGTAGACTTTTTTTCAAGTGTCTATTCTATAGGGTATTGCTGATATTTTATACTTACATAATGAAGAAATAGAATACCGCAGCTAAAATGAAACGATAGTAAGCGAACGGTGTTAGTTTTACACGAGCTAATAATTTTAAGAATGAAACGATTGCAAGCAACGCAACAACGAATGCTGTAATAAATCCAGTTGCAAATAACGTTATATCAGCCGAGCTTAATATATCCCAGCTTTTAATTAAATCTAAGCCACTTGCAGCTACCATCATTGGTACCGCTAAAATGAACGTATATTCAGCTGCCGCTGTATGCGAAACGCGAGCTAATAAACCACCACTTATTGTTGATCCAGAACGAGAAAATCCTGGCCAAAGTGCTAAACATTGGAACATTCCAATTGTAAATGCTTGCTTATATGTAATTTCATCTAACGTTCTTGCTGTACTTGGTTTTGAAAACTTCTCAGCAACAATCATTAAAATACCACCAACTACTAAGCTAATAACAACCGGTCCTGGACCGAATAAAACTTCTTTAATTGTACTATGGAATAATACACCAAGAATTCCGGCAGGGATCATCCCGATAATAATATGTAATAAATTTAACGATGGCCCATCTGTTACTTTCCCTATTCCAACCAATGACCATAAACGCTTCCAAAATATAACAACAACTGCTAAAATCGATCCCAACTGAATAACAACTTCGAAAACTTTCGCTCTATCGTCTTCAAATCCAATTAAGTGTCCTGTTAAAATCATATGTCCTGTTGATGATACTGGTAGAAACTCTGTTAAACCTTCAACAGCACCCATGATTAATCCAATTAACCAATCAGCCACAATTAGTGCCTCCTTAATAACGCATATGTAATTTTTTCACACCTTATCATAATACCTTATCCCTTTTCAAAGTGCATCCTTTTTTTATTGATTTCATTTGTTGTATACGCTTATTTCTTTTCTATTTTTTGATTAAATTGTATGATAATAAGAGTTTGT
Organism: Bacillus sp. FSL P2-0099; assembly: GCF_038007445.1. Classification (NCBI taxonomy): domain Bacteria; kingdom Bacillati; phylum Bacillota; class Bacilli; order Caryophanales; family Bacillaceae; genus Bacillus; species Bacillus sp. FSL P2-0099. The sequence continues at coordinate 1,374,031 of NZ_JBBOXE010000001.1, read as the reverse complement.
TTTTTACGTTGAAAGGGGATTTTATGAAAGAAACTAATTCATTCTCACAAAAGTTAAAGCAATTTTCATTACTCTTTTTCCCGATTTTTGTAACGCAAATGTCATTATTTGCGATGAGCTTTTTTGATACGACAATGTCAGGACATGCGAGTCCTATTGATTTAGCGGGTGTTGCTATCGGAACAAGTATATGGCTTCCCGTTAGTACCGGCTTAACAGGAATTTTAATGGCTACTACTCCTATTGTTGCACAGCTCGTTGGATCAAAGAAAAAGGAGGACGTTCCCCACATTGTCATACAAGCAGTATATTTAGCAATTTGTGCTAGTTTCGTTGTTATCCTTATCGGATTCTTCGCTGTTTCACCTATTTTAAATGGCATGCAATTAGAAGAACCCGTGGAACGTATTGCAGCACAATTTTTAATTATTATCGCGATTGGAATTATCCCTTTATTTACTTACACCGTTTTACGCGGATTTATTGATGCATTAGGAAAAACTCGAACAACGATGATTATTACATTACTATCATTACCAATTAATGTAGTATTAAATTACTTATTAATTTTTGGTCACTTTGGCTTTCCAAAACTCGGTGGTGTTGGTGCTGCAATCGCTTCTGCAGCAACCTATTGGTGTATTTTAATTATTACGGTTATTATTATTCGTACGAAAGAGCCTTTCGCTTCTTTCAATATCTTTAAACAGTTATACCGCCCTTCCTTTACAATCTGGAAGGAATTCCTGAAACTTGGCGTCCCTATCGGATTTGCTATCTTTTTTGAGACGAGTATTTTCGCTGCGGTAACACTTATGATGAGTAATTTTAGTACGACAACAATAGCAGCACATCAAGCAGCTATGAACTTTGCTTCCTTGTTATATATGACTCCTTTAAGTTTAGCAATGGCAATGACGATAGCCGTTGGATTTGAAGTTGGAGCAAAACGATACAATAATGCGAAACAATATGGATTTATCGGAATTGGGTTAGCCCTTGCTTTCGCTCTTTTATATTCAATCCTTCTTTATTTCTTTGATGATGAAATTGCTTCTATTTATACGACAAATGCAAATGTCCATCATTTAGCTAAAGAATTTCTTATATTCGCGATTTTATTTCAAATTTCAGATGCGATTGCAACTCCAGTACAAGGAGCACTTCGTGGTTATAAAGACGTAAATGTTGCCTTAATTATGACATTAATAGCTTATTGGGTAATAGGTCTACCTCTTGGCTACATGTTAGCAACTTATACTGACTGGGCAGCAAAAGGTTATTGGATTGGTCTTATTATCGGTCTAGCATTTGGAGCAATCTTCCTGCTTATCCGTCTCTTTCAAGTACAAAGAAAATATACAACGCAAAGCAGCCGCTAATGATATAGCGGCTGTTTTCTTCATGCATATTTTTTCTTGTAACGTGTAACATAATGAAAAAGAAAGGTGGATACATATGGACGAAAAACAAAAGAAACAATCATTCGATGAAGAATTCGCCCCTGAAATTTCACCTGGATATCGGCAAGATGTACATAAGCCACCTAAATATAAAAATACTTCTTTTTTAATGGGCATTACCATTTTCGCAGCTGTATTACTCGTGCTCATCATTTTCGTCTATTTTTAAGGAAGGGTGGTCTATTATATGAAGAAACAAGATTCAAATCGTTCAAAAAGAACTGTTAAAACAGAAAAAGGATATGCAGGAGATTCTGTTCATACACTGAAACAAGTTGAGCAAGGAAATTTATACATTGCTCAAAAAGAACTTGGTCAACAAAATGAAAATCTTTAAAGTCCCTCTGCTTCTAGAGGGTTTTTTATTGTACATATTGTTTTTGTTCTAACACCATGAATAAATTATTAACCTTTACAATTTTCATGTCATAATTTAATTTCATTTCACTTCTCTTGCCATTTTCAATACCAGTAACGTACGCTACAGCATGATAGCGAAAACTCTCATCTGTCTCTTCACGTATCTCTTCGTTTGTAAATTTATACTCTAAATCCCGAAAACGGTTTGGGTAATAATTTTCTATTAACTGTTCATACCCTCTATTTACAAATATTTCTTCACCTTTTCGTTTCACATCTTCTTTATTATTAAACTCAAACACTGATAGTTGCGCTGTCACAAAGTGTTCTCCTATCATTTTCATTTCTTTATCAGTTAAAGTTTCTATACTTTTGTTCTTTAATTCCTTATTTAACTCGTAGCGATCTATCTGTTTAAAGGTGGCAAAAACCTCCTCTTTATATGGCCAAAACAATCCAAAAGCGATACATAGAAAAATGATTAATATTCTTTTCTTCGTAATGCACCCCACCCTCCTCCATTAATGATAGTGATATTTCAACATTTAGAAAGAAAATTCTGATATTATAAAGTAGAATAACCTACCTTTAACTTAGAAACGAGGAACAATTATGGACTCTTACAAACAATATATAAAAGAAGCTCTACCAGATCTTTCTATACATTCATATATACAAAATGAAGAAGGGTGGGATAATATAACGGTTATTATAAATGACGAACTACTATTTCGTTTCCCGCGAAAACTTGAATATGCAAACCGAATTCCGTTAGAAAAAGAACTGTGCACAATTCTTTCTCATTTATTACAAGAAATCGAGATTCCTAAGTATCATTTATTGTATAAGAATAATTGTAATACCGTTCCATTTTGTAGCTATTATCCTCTCATTCATGGTGAACCGTTAACAACTGAACTAGTTGCAAAGCTAGAGAAAAAAGAATTGAAAGCAATCATTACACAATTAGCCACTTTCCTTGCGGCTTTACATAGTATTCCTTTAAAACGTACTGAAACGCTAGGGTTCCCTATCGAAAAAACACTTACCTACTGGAAAGAACTACAAACAAAATTAAATCAATATCTTACTAACAGTCTTACTTCATTACAGAAATCAGCCTTAAATCGTTTATTCGAAAATTTCTTTGCCAATATAGCTAAATCTACCTTTCAAAATACAATCATTCATGCTGACTTTACACATCATCACATTTTATTTAATACGCAGAACAAAAACATTTCAGGTGTTATCGATTTTGGAGATGCTCAAATTGGCGATCCCGCTTTTGATTTTGCTGGGCTATATTATGATTTCGGTCGTGAGTTTACTACATCTGTATATGAACAATACAGTGCACTTATTTCTCACCGCGATCCATTACTCATTCACCGCATCACTCCCTTTTATCAATACAGCCCTTTACTACATAACCTTATTTATAACATTGAAACAAACAACGAAATAACATTAAAGAAGAATGAAGAACAGCTTAAAGCAATACTACAGGGACGAGATTAAATTCTCTCCCTATACTCTCTCTCCTCATACATCATTAACTTTTTATCCATTTCAACAATAACTTTATACAATTGAAATGCCTGTAAAATTTGCAGTTGAATTCCAAAAGGAGCATTCTGTTCTTTTAACCATTGAAATACTGCCGTTTCATCTTTCATTGATTATTCCTCCCTTTATTAATCTGCTACAAATATACGGTAAATGATGAAAAGCTTTTCATGTCAATAACAAAAAAGAATGCAAATTTGCATCCTTTAATGTACTATATTTTTCTTCTGCTTCGCTTCTTTCTTTACTTCTTCCCTTTGGCATTCACTACGAAACGCACAACTCATACACTCAGAACGAAAATGACGCTCTGTATAGTGCTCAGGTTGTTGCAACATTTCTTTCATTCTAAATAAATCATCCATTCCAGTTATAATATCTTCCTGCTTTGGAATGTACTCATACTTAGTTCCTTCTATTAAATTAATAACTTCAATTTTCCCTGGAAGAATACCGAAAGCTTTATAACTGAATACTGTCATTAGCTTCTGACAAAGAGCAAGCATTTCCTCATCCGCATCGATAACATACTTTTTAATTACAAACGATTCAGCACTCCACTCACCAACTTCAAATGTCAATGACATGTGGACACCTAACTCTTCCATATATGTTTGAAACTTCTCATATAAAAATAACGGCGGTGCCTGACTATCATCCCTTTCAACAAACTGTAATAAGTGATCAGTTAGCTTTGCTAAAACAATATAGTACTCCGCCTTTGAAGCAAACATATTAATCCTTACTTTTTTCCAATACTTTTCTATTAATATTAAAAGTACAATTTTCGTTTGTTGGCCCGCAGGTAGCGTGTAATATTCATTAATAATTTGATTCACAATCATTTGTGCTATTTGTTGCCATTCAAATGAAGAAGGTTCTCTTCTTTTTATATGACGGAAATAAAATTTATGCGGACAACGCATAAAATCATACAAATGGTAATCTGTCATCGTTTTGATTGAGATTTTCTCATGCAATTGCTCTTCATCTCCCTTCTGCCATTAAGAAAGGTGTTTTACGAATTCAGCTCCAAACTGTAAACATTTTTCTACATCTTCATCTTCTGGCGTTAATTCTACTTTCAATCCTTCTAACACAACTGCTGCCCCGCGCTCCTGCAGCTTTTCTATTAAAATATCAACCGCTACCCCGTATTTCGGATAAGCCGAATCACAAGAACCGAATGCAGCTGCTTTTTTACCAGTTAAGTTAATAGAATCCATTGCATCATAAAAATCTAAAAAATCATCAGGAAGATCACCATCTCCCCAAGTATAAGCACCTAAAATAATCCCGTCATATTGCTCTAATATAGAAGCTTCTGGTGTATCCATAATATCAATTACTTCAATCTCATTTTCTGTTTCACGAATCGCACCCGCAATATGGTCAGCCATTTCCTCTGTATTTCCACTCATACTTGCAAAAATCATTACTAACTTACTCAACTGAACCTCTCCTTTTACCTTGTATCTCTTTTTCTGTTTGAAGTGTACTCTTCTCATCTACATATTCAGAACGAATTACATTTCGTTGCCATTCAATATGCTTATCAACATCTTTATTTTTTAATCCCCTTCGTAAAAGGTGAAATGTTTTTCTCATTAAGGTTCCTCATCTATTTCATTGATAATAATTATCAATTTCAATTATACCATTAGATTAATTGAAATTGATTATCAAAGTCAATAACTATTTTTTAAAAAATAGTTAAAATGTACAAGCTTGTCCGCTAGCTATTCATATACTATAAATGAGCATAGTTCTTTCTCAGCCCTCTCTGACGGAAGAAATAAAAGCAACTGCAATAGAGTGCAGTTGCCTTTTTTTATGTTTTATCAGTTTCTAGTAGTCTTATAGTTGTCTCTAAAAATAGTTCCACTCCATTAATTAAAGCCGATTCATCCACATCAAATTTCGGATGATGATGTGGATAACAAGTATCAATATTTTTATTCCCTGTTCCTAATTTAATGAAACAACCAGGTGCTTTTCTTAAATACGCTGAAAAATCTTCTCCTCCCATAGAAGGTTCAAGATGCACAATACGCTGATTTCCGAACAATTTTATCGCACTTTTTTCTACTATTTTCGTAATGTACTCATTATTAACAACTGGATCATATCCGTAACGATACGTATATGTATAATCTCCCCCATGTGCTTCTGTAATTCCTTTTACAATTTGCTCAATTTTCTCTTTTGCTTCCTCTCTTAATGTTTGATTAAAAGATCGAACAGTTCCCATTAAAGCTGCTGCACTAGGAATGATATTATCGGCCATCCCCCCATGAAATTGTGTAACTGACACTACTCTATGCATAAAAGCACTTGTATTTCTTGATACGATATGTTGTAAATTTGTAATAATTTGTGCTCCGATAGCAATAGGATCTATCGTTTCTTCTGGTCGTGCCGCGTGACCACCCTTTCCTAAAATTTCAATTGTAAATACGTCTGGTGCTGCCATCATAGGGCCATATACAATTCCTATCTTTCCACTTTCTAATCCAGACATAACGTGCAAACCTACTACATAATCGACGCCGTCCATAACACCGGCCTCCACCATTTCTTGTCCACCACCGGGATACACTTCCTCTGCGTGCTGAAAGAACAGACGGATTTCGCCTGCAAAATCTTCCTTCATATTTGCTATCGTCTCTGCTGCACTTAATAAAATAGCTGCGTGAGCATCATGCCCGCATGCATGCATTATTCCTTTATGCACAGACGTATAAGGTTTCCTTGTCTCCTCTTGGATTGGTAAAGCATCTATATCAGCTCGAATCGCAACTACTTTCCCTTGTTGCCTTCCTCTTTTAATTGCTAGCACACTGTACTGCGTTGGTCTCGTTATTTCAAAAGAAGAAAATGAGCATAATGTTTCATATATAAATTGCGAAGTTTCTTTTTCATGAAACGATAATTCCGGATACTTATGGAAATGCCGTCTCCATTTAATGATATTTTCCTCTGAAATAAAACTCCTCCACTCTCTTTTCATAATAATTACCTCCTTTTAAAAGGCTCTATACCTTGAAAATGTACTAAGTACCCAGTGATTATTAACCCACTCCAATTCAGGAATAACAAAACAAATATTATATTTTCCCGCCTTCTCACAATCCACTTTTATACATTCACACAATCCACTTCCTATTTACATGTCAAACCCATTACAAATTCATGCTGAATGTAATATAATTGCTAAGTTAGGGATTTTCTTTTTTAGTATTTAGTGCTAATATCAGAAAAGAGCCTTTTGACTTATTTTTACCTAAAATGTGGGATTTTGTTTTTTTCACAATAATGTAGGACATGATACCTACAAAGAGCTATTATTTCATTAAGCGAGGGAAAGACATGGAAAGATTAAAAGAGATATGGTCTCAACCACTCACACAATGGGTTGCAAAGACGGTTTATTACCTTGCAATTTTATTTGCATTGCTTTGGTTGTATGGATTCCATGATACAAACACAAGTACATTTATTTACAACGAATTTTAGGGTGGGAACGTTATGAAGTTATTAGAACAAATTGAAAAGTGGGCTGTAGAAACGCCTGATCAAACCGCTTTTGTTTGGCGAGATGCGAAAATTACGTACAAACAATTAAAGGAAGATTCTGATGCGTTAGCACATTGGATTTCTTCTGAGTATCCAGATGATCGTTCACCAATTATGGTTTATGGCCATATGCAACCTGAAATGATTATTAACTTTTTAGGTTGTGTAAAAGCTGGACATGCTTACATTCCTGTAGATTTATCTATCCCAGCTGATCGCGTACAACGTATCGCTGAAAATTCTGGTGCGAAATTACTTTTATCAGGAACTGAAGTAACTGTAACTGATTTACCAGTTCGTATCGTAAGTGAAGACAACTTAAAAGATATTTTCTTTACTCATAAAGGGAACATTCCAAATCCTAAACATGCGGTAAAAGGTGATGAGAACTTCTACATTATTTACACATCAGGAAGTACAGGTAATCCGAAAGGGGTTCAGATTACTTATAACTGTCTTGTTAGCTTTACAAAATGGGCTGTAGAAGATTTCAACTTACAAACAGGGCAAGTATTCTTAAACCAAGCACCTTTCTCATTCGATTTATCTGTAATGGATATTTACCCATCGTTAGTAACAGGTGGTACACTTTGGGCAATCGATAAAGATATGATTGCACGTCCAAAAGACTTGTTTGCTTCTTTAGAGCAATCGGATATACAAGTATGGACTTCGACACCATCTTTCGCAGAAATGTGTTTAATGGAAGCCTCTTTCTCTGAAAGTATGCTACCAAACATGAAAACATTCTTATTCTGCGGTGAAGTGTTACCAAATGAAGTAGCTAGAAAATTAATTGAGCGTTTCCCGAAAGCAGCAATTATGAATACGTACGGTCCAACAGAAGCTACTGTTGCTGTAACAGGCATTCACGTTACAGAAGAAGTGCTTGATCAATACAAATCACTTCCAGTTGGCTACTGTAAATCAGACTGTCGCCTTCTTATTATGAAAGAAGATGGTACAATTGCACCTGACGGTGAAAAAGGTGAAATCGTAATTGTCGGTCCAAGCGTAAGCGTTGGCTATTTAGGAAGCCCTGAATTAACAGAAAAAGTATTTACCATGATTGATGGTGAGCGTGCCTATAAAACAGGTGATGCTGGCTATGTAGAAAATGGTCTTCTATTCTATAATGGTCGTCTTGATTTCCAAATTAAGCTTCATGGTTATCGAATGGAATTAGAAGAAATCGAACATCATCTTCGCGCGTGTTCTTACGTAGAAGGTGCAGTTGTTGTTCCAATTAAAAAAGGTGAAAAATATGATTACTTATTAGCGGTTGTTGTTCCTGGAGAGCATTCGTTTGAAAAAGAATTCAAATTAACATCTGCAATCAAAAAAGAACTCAATGAGCGATTACCAAATTACATGATTCCACGTAAATTCATGTATCAATCTTCTATTCCAATGACACCAAATGGAAAGGTAGATCGCAAAAAATTATTGAGTGAGGTTACAGCATGACCGCATATGGATCATTTTATTTTTTCGCTATAGTAGGCATTTTATTAATACCTACTATCATAGCTGGATTAAAAGGTAAAATGTTGCGTAAATATAATGCCGTTTTAACATTAGTAATGCTCGTTATTATCTTCTCTGATAAACCGAAGCAAGCAATCATGTTAGCCGCATTTATTATTTGGCAATATGCCCTTATTAAAGGCTATTTAATGTTAAGAAAACAAAATAATAGTACATTTAGGTTTTATATGGCTGTTATTTTGTCGATTTTACCGCTTGTTTTAGCAAAAATTGCACCGTTTGTACCTGAGCTAAAGTTTGTTGTATTTTTAGGAATGTCCTATGTAACATTTAGAGCAGTACAAATGGTATTTGAAGTTCGTGATAACTTAATTAAAGAACTTTCCTTCTTTAATTTCTGGGAATTCGTTTTATTCTTCCCAGCTATCTCAACGGGACCTATCGATCGTTACCGCAGATTCCAAAAAGATATTCAAAAGCCACCTAGTGTAGAAGAATATCAAAATTTACTATATACAGGGCTAAACCGTATTTTCCAAGGTTTCTTGTATAAATTTATTATTGCTTACTTAATAAAGCAATATTTTATGGATCCGGCATTCGCTCAGCAAGATACAATCCTATCAAATATGATTTACATGTATAGCTATAGCTTATATTTATTCTTTGACTTTGCTGGTTATAGCTCATTTGTAATTGGTGTAAGTTATATGATGGGAATTAAAACTCCAGAAAACTTTAATAAACCATTCATTAGTCGTAACATTAAAGACTTCTGGAACCGCTGGCATATGAGTTTATCATTCTGGTTCCGTGACTTTATTTACATGCGTTTCGTCTTTTTCGCAACGAAGAAAAAGTTAATTAAAAACCGTTACACAATTTCGTATATCGGTGCATTTTTAAACTTTTTCATCATGGGAATATGGCATATTACTGGTGAGCATGTGTATCAATACATTATTTATGGTCTTTATCACGCTGCCTTGTTTATCTTATTCGATATTTTCGAACGAAAAAACAAGAAGCATAAGTTTTGGCCAAACAATAAATTTACACACGTCCTTGCGATTGTAATTACGTTCCACGTTGTATGTTTCGGTTTCCTGATCTTCTCTGGACACCTTAACAGATACTTTTAATGCACCCTTCTTATACTATTAAGAAGTTGCACATATATAATATATTTCGGATATAAAGGAGATTTTAAAAATGGCAGAATTCAAAGAGCAAGTATTAGATATTTTAGAAGAAGTATGTGAAAACGATATTGTGAAAGAAAACTTAGATGTTCAATTATTTGAAGAAGGTATTCTTGATTCTTTCGCTGTAGTATCTTTATTAGTAGAATTCCAAGAGCGTTTAGAGATTGAAGTTTCTATTTCTGATTTTGACCGCGATGAGTGGGCTACACCAAATATGGTTATTAAAAAGTTAGAAGAAATCCGATGAACAAAGTGAAATTTGGTCCGATGCTTTTAGCATTGGCCCTTTTTGCTGTATTCTTACTTATTCCTACGCGCTTCCTACTCCCACTTTTAAGTGATGAGAAAGTAGAACAAGCTGCGACTTCTTTAAAAGAAGAAAAGATTCAAAGTATGATTTTACAGCAAAAGATGTTAGCAGACCCGAAATATCTTCCGATGTACGGTTCATCGGAATTCGCACGTATGGATGCTTTCCATCCATCGAATTATTTCAAAGTAAAGCCTGAAGGATTCACACCATTCCTACTTGGGCGCGGTGGAACACAAGACCTTGTACATGTATTAAACTTCACATCTACAATGGATCAATTGAAAGATAAGAAAATGATATTCGTTCTTTCTCCGCAATGGTTTGTACCACAAGGTATTGATGAGACACACTTTGCACCTAACTTTTCAAAACAACAAGGTTACCACTTCATTTTCAACGATGATTTAAAACCTGAAATGAAAAAACAAATTGCAAAACGCTTATTAAACTTTGAGATTGTTAAAAAAGAAACTTTATTAAAAATTTCGCTTGAAGGTATCGCCTACGATGATACAAAGTATAAAGTAAAAGCACTTGCTGCTAAACCTTTCGCTTATATTTATCGTAACATTCTAGATCGTAAAGATTTATTTACAGTTATGTTTAATATTAAGCCGCATAAAGAACAGCTTGATCCATCATTGAAACAAATGAACTGGGAAGAAGCTCGTAAGCATGCTGATCAAACAGGTGCAGTAGAATCAAGCTCTAACGAATATGGCATCGAAGATGATTACTTCAATAGCAAAATTAAGAAGAAATTAAAACAACGTGAAGGTTACTTAAAAAATGATGCTTATGACCAATCACCAGAATATGAAGATTTACAAATTGTACTTGATTTATTAAAACAATCTGGCGCAAAACCGCTCTTCATTTCTGTTCCTGTAAAAGGTCCTTGGTATGATTACGCTGGCTTCCCGAAAGAAAAACGCGAATTATACTACAATAAAGTTCATGAGCAAATTAAGCAAGCTGGCTATCCAATTGCTGATTTCTCAAATCATGAATATGATAAGTACTTCTTAAAAGATCATATGCACTTAGGTTGGAAAGGCTGGGTTTACATCGACGAAGCTATCCAACAATTTTATAAAGCAAACTAACGAAAAGACCGCTTGAATTATTCAAGTGGTCTTTTTTTATATACATCTTGTAATTGTTCAATTACGTTCTCTGCTTCTTTCATGACACGTTTCACTACGTGCTGAGCTGATTCCGTTCGTGCTAATGATGATGCTTGTCCCACCCAAAGCGACATATACTCTTCCTTATTTTGCTTCGCTGCTTCTTGACGTATTTTTGAAGTTAATACGTTTTGCACTGGATACATCGGTAAATTCTCTTCTCTTCCTTCATGTTTCTCTATAAATTCATTACGAATACCCCGTGCATATTTCCCGGAAAACGCACGGGTTACCGTTGTACTCGTATCTGTACTATGTAAAATCGCCTCTTTATACACGTCATGCGTAATACTTTCTTCACTCGTTAAAAAGGCTGATCCCATTTGAACAGCTTCTGCCCCTAACGCAAATGCCGCAACAAGCCCTTGCCCATTCATTACACCACCTGCTGCAACAATCGGGATATGAGGTACTTCCGCTACTAATTGCGGGATTAATGCAAATGTACCAATCATCGCATCTTGTTCTTTCCCAATAAACGTTCCTCTATGCCCTCCTGCCTCGCTACCTTGCCCGACAATAATATCTACCCCTAACTTAGCAAGTGCTTTCGCTTCCGCTACATGGGTAGCTGTTCCGATAACTTTTATCCCTTCCTTTTTCAAATCATCTATTTCTTCTTTTTCTAACGTTTGAAATGCAAAACTAACGACTGGTACCTTTTCCTCTAATAATACTTGTAATTGTTCTTTATAGCTTTTTGGAAGTTTTAAAGTCTTTTCTTCCTCTATACCTAATTCTCTATTCACTCCACTAAGTAATGCTTTCGCCTCGTTTACCTTCTCTTCTTCTATCTGTATCTCTTTCGTTAAAAGTAAATTAACACCGAAAGGCTTATTTGTTAGTTCCCTTATTTTATAAATCGCTTCACGGATTTGTTCTGGGCTCATATACCCTGCTCCAAGCGTACCTAATCCTCCGCTATTACTCACAGCTGCAACAAGTTCTGACGTTGTAATCGCTCCTGCCATACCTGCTTGAATGATCGGATACTTAATTTGTAATATATCTATTACTCGACTTGTAAACATCATTTTCCCTCCTACTTTCCCTATACCTTCTTTATATGACATGCTTTCTCCTTCTTTTACAAGGATTGAACTTTCGCTCAAGCGAATATATTGAAAGAGAAGGAGGCTGAGAACAATGATTTATCCAAATGCTTTGCAAAAAGGTGATACAGTAATGATTATTGCACCGTCTGGCCCACCAACACTTGAGAATATATTAAAAGGTGTGAACGTATTACAAGAGATGGGATTATCCGTAATAATTGGAAAGAGTGTTTATGAAAAATATGGATATTTAGCTGGAAGTGATCAAGTTCGTCTTGATGATATACATGAAGCATTTACAAATACTGAGGTCAAAGCAGTCTTTTGTGCACGAGGTGGTTACGGCAGCGCTCGTCTCCTCCCTTACATTCAATATGAAATCATTCAACGGAATCCAAAGATTTTTTGGGGATATAGTGATATTACGGCTTTACATACTGCCTTTTCACGTTATGCGGAGCTGGTTACTTTTCATGGTCCAATGATTGAAGAATTAGGAAAAGGTATAGATTCTCTCTCTTTATCTTCTTTCAATCAACTATTCCATCCGTATTCATCTATCTTATATGCATCAGAATGTATCGTACCTACCTCTCCATGTACAGTTACAGGCACATTAGTTGGAGGGAATTTAACTGTGTTAACAAGTATAATTGGCTCGCCCTATGAGATAAATACGTCAAATAAACTTTTATTGCTTGAAGATATTGGTGAAGAACCGTACCGCATTGACCGGATGTTAAATCAACTACTTTTATCTGGACAGTTTAATGAATGCAGCGGCGTTATTTTTACAAGTTGTCACGACTGCAACCCTTCTAAGCCATCTCAATCATTGCAAACAATATTATATGAATATTTCAAGCCATATAATATACCTGTGTTATTCGGTTTACCGATTGGACATATAAGTCCAAATATCGGTATTCCCCTCGGAGCTACAGCAACAATAAATACAACTAACAAAACTGTTTCTATTTCTTCTGGTATAGCCACTCCATGTTCAAATTAAAAAGGAAAAGCTGCTAAGCTTTTCCTTTTACTTATAATAATTAAAGATTCGTCCTGATGCTATCTCTGCAATTTCTTCTGGAATAAATGTTTTACTCATATCTGTTCCAACATTTAATACAGCTGTCGCATCTTTCTCGATGCTACCCAATAATTCTTTTCCACGTATCGTAATAAGGGGTGTACCTTCTGGCAACACATCTTTTACAAATTTCAATTGTGTAAAGAACGGAACGATCCATCTACCCTCTCCTTGGAAATGACGCAAACGAAGTGTTCCTTCCGTTGCCCCGTCTTCTGCTTCAAGTGAACCAGCAACATAAAACTCCGTTGATAAGAGCAATTCATAAAATTCCTTTTGCTTTTGTTTATCATCTCCTGCTAAAACGAGTACTTCTTCTATTTTCTTTACTGGAATTTGCTCCATATGATGCCACCCCTATTTTCAAAATGATTATACTTAGATTATACGAAATATTCTTATTTTTTTCTACATAATTCCACAATTATTTTCTTAAAATAATTTTAAAACACCTTCAGTCGTAACGATTTTGGCAAATTCATCATGTAAGTTTACAAGTGTCATATTGTGAATGTCCTCTGCACTATACTCTGTCCCGTCCAGACCTTTACGATTGAATGTAGCCGTCGCATCGCTCACTAAATACGTTGTAAGCCCTAAATTACCTGCCATCCGTGTTGTAGTCTCCACACAATGATTTGTTGTTAATCCTACAATCACTACCGTATTACAATTTTGTTCTCTTAATTGTTCTTCCAAATTTGTCCCAATGAACGCGCTATTAACGGATTTCTGGATAATTATTTCATCTGGCATTGGTTGCACTTCTTCTTTAAAGTTTACCGTTTCCGCATGTTGATAAAACATCGATTGAACATTTTCTTTATTTACATGTTGAATATGAAAAACTGGTAGTTTTCTTTTTCTCCATTCTTCTAACAAACTTTTCATATTTTCTTCCGCCAAAAGGTTATTCCTCACGCCCCAGTATGGTAAGTTGAATGCTTCCTGTACATCAATGATTATAAGTGCTGCTTGATTAAGCATAATATCCTCCTAATTAATTGGGCTGTAATTGAAACAGAAAACCAAGTTGCTGTGAAGCAGTAATAAAACAAATATAGGCACAAAGCTCTACAATTTCTTTTTCAGTCCAATATTGTTTTAATATATGAAACATATTATCATCTATCGCCTTTTGGTCATGAACAAATGCATGTGCAAAAGTAACGGCTACGCTAATTTCTTCTATTTTTTGTATATCATCCGGCTTTCCCTTTGCCATACAGTACGGACATTCATTCCCAAACGCTAATGTTCTTCTTACTTGCTCCTTTAACTCTACGGAAAGGGCCCCTGTACTATACAGTGTATTCTCTAACGTACTCCACGAATTTAATATATCTGGATTATGACCTAATAATTTTTGAAACTTTGTATCTCCTACATTTGATAATGTAATTCTCTCCATCATTTCCCCTCCTATTTCCTTCTTTTTTATTGTAAAATAAATAAAGTTCACTTTACATTTCATATGAATCTTAATTTTAAATTTTTCTTTACAAAAATTATCATTTTACTGGAGGTATATTTACAAATGCAATTAGACCGTGTTGATCGAAAAATTTTAAATGAATTATATAATGATAGCCGCCTTTCGATGCGTGAATTAGCAAAACGGGTAAACTTATCGGCTCCGTCTACTACAGAACGTGTACGTAAACTTGAAAGTGAGGGGATTATTCAAAAATACACAATCGATATCAATTATAAAAAAGCAGGACTTGTTTTAGATTGTATTTTAGAAATCACTTTAAAAAATGGTGATACAACACGTATGCAACAGTTTATTCAGTCTTATCCATCTGCAAGTTTTTGTTACCGAGTAACAGGAAGCTTATGCTACATTGTAAAAATCTCTGTTCCTTCACTCGTTGAACTTGAAGAATTTATCAATGATGTTTCTTCATATGCAACGACAGTTTCTCATATCGTATTATCAGAAGTAGCTCTTACTCCGGACATTGAACATATATTCCCAGAAGTTTAATTCATCTTTATTCACAAAAAGAGTAAAAACCCCTTACATTAAGAATAAAAATGATATATCATGTATTAAAATACATAAAGTTCGAGAAAGGGGCTTTACATTGAAAATCTGGTTTTATGAAAAAACGGCACAATTAGATGACTTGCTTGGTATTTGGGACAATGTTCCGACCATCCCTCGAATTGGTGAAAAAGTTGAACTTCTAAAAACCGTTCGGATCGTTACAGATATTAAATATGTAAAGAACGGTAATAATTTTCGTGTAGAGATTATTACAAATTAAAAAGTAGCTCTTTAGGAGCTACTTTTTAATTATCTATTATGCGCTTTCTTTATAACAATTTTATCTTCTTCTACAGAAACTGTTACATAATCATTTTCCTCTAACCGAAGCTTATTTACAGCTTCATCAGGTAGTTCTACAGCCATCAATCTATCTGTTACTATCACTTGGCTATATATTTCATTTTCTTCTGATGTATTCACTACTTTTTCTTCATTTATGAAACGAATCGGTGGCACACCAACTTCTTTTACTGTACGCCATTGGTTCCAAGTAAAAGGAATGAACCATAATAAACCGATAATCACAAGACCAATGCCGATCCATAAATTACTTTGTGCTTGTAATTCAGTAATCGAGATTGCGTCACTTCCATCTCCACCTACAAATTGCATACTCGTTGCAATCAAATTATTTAGAGCATGCACAGCAATATTCGTCCATATATTTTTTGTCTTTATGTATAGAAGGCACATAATAACACCGAACATGAAAGCACCGATAACATCAAAATGTCCTAGTCCAAAAATAAGAGAGGATATAATAACCGCTCGTTTAATCCCCCATTTGTACGCCATTCGCTGCAAGAAAAAACCTCTAAAAATAACCTCTTCCATTATTGGGGCTAATACACATGCTGAAATGAAAGTAAATATCGTCATGTATATACTCGTATTAATTACATTTCCATCTTCTAACATGGTAACTAAGAAATTAGGTACAGTATGTGCTAAAATATAAAATTGAATTTGGGATATACCGACTGCAAAAATCATTCCCATTATCGTTGCTAATACAATTAACCCCCAATGTAAACGTCCAGGCTTATCAAAAAAGCTTTTAAAAACAACATTATTTTTACTTGTTTTTAAATATAGCCACAATAGTGGAAATGCAAAAAATATTGATATTTGTGACAGTAACTCTATCGTATTGTCAGAAGCACCTGATAACCTTAATGGAATCATCGTCAGGAACATCCCTATAATCATCCATCCAAAAAAACTACGTAGCCTTATACGTGAAAATGCATGTTGCATATGGAACACCTCCAGAGATGATATAAAGTGAAACTTTATTCAGTATTTTATGGGTAGACCTTCTCCACAAATGGCCGGATAACTAAATTATAATATGAATATAGTTGAAAATCTTCCTATTTTTCTCACTTTATTCCGAATAATATACGTATTAAATTATATAATAACGATCCTATTTGATATACCATATCAATTTTCTTCAACTTAGTTACAATTATGTTCCTAAGTAAATATGTATCTGCCACACTTAAAAGCTACATAAATCAAAAAAGCTGGTTAATAAAAATCCCCGTTAACACGGGGATTTTTTCGATTATAATACGTCACGTTTTTGGAATAATACACTTGATGCTACAAGTAATACAGCAAAGTATGCAACTACAAGTAATAATGAAGTTGTAAACGTAAATTCTGCAAATGGTGGTTCCATTCCACCGCTTACCAATTTATTACTGTCGTAAGCTCTTAAATCTAAATGGAAGAATACTACAAACTTCGCTACACCTTTTGCAAACATCATAAGTGCCATCATCATTGCCGATTTTAAGAAATATAAAAACAGCGTAATAATTAATGGTAAAACGGATTTTCTAAATATATTTGCTAAGAAAAAGGCAAGTGTTGCAAAGAAAAATGGTGATACAAGCTGATATAACATCGTTTTTAAAACAATTCCTAACGTTAAATCTGTTTTACTACCATCCATAAAAATACTACCAATAATCATTCCAATTAACATACCCACAAATACGATAAATAACATTGCTAATAACACAGTAATATATTTAGAAAATAAAACTGTGAGTCGTTTTCTTGGACGAATTAACAATTGTTTAATTGTACCTTTTTGGAACTCATCAGTAAGAGTACGAGTTGCAAGTGTAATCCCAAAAATCGTTGCAAATAACAAAATTACGAAACTCTCTGAGTTTGCATAATCTAAATACGATCCCTTAAACTCATCACCTTTTCCCCACTTCAACATTGCTAAATTCCCTAAAATTTCGAGTGTCGCAATTATACCAATCAAAATATACATACCTTTCTTCGCATGTAACTTTAAAAATTCATTTTGAATTAATTTAAACATTACGCCTTCACTCCCCCTGTAATCGCTAAGAACTCATCCTCTAACGTTTTATTTTGAACAGTAACGCCATATACAAGCACATCATCATGCACAAGTTTTCTTACAAGCTGTGGAATTTCTTCTTTTGTTACGGATGCCATGATTACATTACCTTGTGCTTTACCTTTAATAATTTCATTCGCTTTCTGAACTTCATCTACTTCAAACACTACAACTACCTTCTCATCATGTTTCGCTTGTTCATGCAAGTTGTACTCTTGTACAAACTCACCTTGTTTAATAATAACGACGCGATCACACATTAATTCAATCTCACTTAATAAATGACTTGATACAATGACCGCAATATTTTCTTCTTTCGCTAATCGCTGCAAATAATCACGAATTTGTCGAATACCAGCTGGATCTAATCCATTTGTCGGTTCATCTAAAATTAAAATTTTCGGTTGATGAAGTAATGCCTGTGCGATTCCTAAACGTTGTTTCATACCAAGTGAATATGTTTTCACCTTTTTATGGATTGCATGCTCCATTTCAACAAGCTTCACAATTTCAGCGATGCGCTCTTTACTAATTGGGTTAATCGCCATGTTCGCAAAATGCTTTAAATTTTGCATTCCAGTCATATAATCATATAGCTCGGGATTTTCTACAATCGCTCCAATTTGCTCTAGCGCCTTTTCACGCTCTGTGCGAATACTATGACCACAAATTGTAATATCGCCTTCTGTCATAGAAATAAGACCTGTCATCATACGAATTGTCGTCGTCTTACCGCTACCGTTCGGTCCAAGGAATCCGTATACCTCTCCTTCACGAACCTCAAATGATAAGCCCCGAATAATTTCTGTTCTACCGATTTTTTTTCGGACATTTTCTAATTTCACTACTACATTTCCCAATGATGATTCCTCCTTTAAACTTCTAGTTTTTTGTCGATAATATAAGCGATTAAATAAACGATTAAAATACTAACAATTAGCATAAAACTTATATTAAGAGCATTAAACCCATTATTATTAAACATATCTATAAGCAGATTTCCGCTTTCACTCTTATATTCATCTCTCCGCAACCATTGGAAAGTTGGGATTAATTTCCCTAACAATACGGAGACTAAAGTAAAGGCTATATTTATTACTAAAGAAATAATTACTATTAGTATATTTTGTGCCTTTTTCTTTTTAGTCAGCAATTTAACTAAAGTAACTACTAATAAAATTTGTAACACCGCAAATAAAAACTCAAATAAATCACTCATTGTATATATTAAATTATTAATAATGCCTGCTTGCAAAATCTCTTTTGCATCTATATATACATACGTCGTAGGAAATGCTAATACATAACCTACGTAGAAAAGAATCCCAACTATTCCATACCACATAGCCATCACAATATAAAAGAAGATAAGCATAGAAAACACATATTGTTTCCCAGATAGTGCTGTAAGACGTAACATTGGATTAGTCAGTAAGCGTGAATATGATTTCATTGTTTGTATAAACATATAAATGGCATAAAAAATAAATATAATCATAATGATTCCAAATATGCCCTCTTGTCTATCGATAGCCGCATCACTCTTCCTTACAATCATTTGTGAAAACAAAACAGCTTCAATTAGCACAAAAAGTAAAAAAGCGACAATGTATCTTTTCTTATTTACATTCCACAAATAGGACAATATTGACTTCACTTACTAAACACCTCCTTAAACAATTCATGAACTGCTTTTCCTCTCTGAAAACGAAGTTCTTCTACATTTTCATACAATACAATTTCCCCATCTTTTAAAAAGATTACTTCATCAAAAATATTTTCAACTTCATTTATTAAGTGAGTCGAGATTAGTATCGTACAATCTCCTCTATAAAATTGTAGAATGAGATCCAATACGTGTTCTCTAGAAACAAGATCAATCCCGCCAAGTGGTTCATCTAGTACATATAACTTCGCTTTTCGAGAAAACGTTAAAATAATTTGAAGCTTTTCAATCATCCCTTTTGATAATGCTGTAATTTTTTCTTCTAATGGTATTTTAAATTCTGCAATCGTATCTACTGCTTTTTGAATATCGAAGTCTTTATAAAAATCTCGATAGAAAAATAGGGCATCTTTTACAGTCATCCAATCATCAAAGACTGGCTTATCAGACATAAATGAAACGATTTCTTTCGTCTCTAGCCCTACTTTTTTACCGTTAATTACTATGCTGCCTTCAGAAGGATGTTGTAGGCCTGCAATCATTTTTAATAACGTCGTTTTCCCGCTTCCGTTATCTCCAACAAGCCCAACGATTTTTCCTTCTGTAATCTCTATATTTAACTCACGGATCACTGCTTTTAATCCGTACCGCTTCCATAGATTTTCTATTTTTAATAACTCTGTCATTCGCTCTCCTCCCTTTTCTCATGTAATGAAGAACGAAGGATTGTAAGAATTTCTTCTTCTGAAAAACCTAAATTGTCCATTCCATCTATAAAAGAATGAAGTAATTCTTTCGCCATATCTTTTCGCAGCTCCATAATTTTCTCCCCTTCATTCGTTACATATCGCCCCATTCCTCTACGTGTTACAACAACTCCATCCCGCTCTAACTCTTGAAATGTACGTTGAATCGTATTTGGATTTACTTGTAATTCACTCGCTAATTCACGTACGGAGGGAATTTTATCGCCAGGCAATAAATGACCCGTTACAATTTCTTTCTTTATGTATTCCATTACCTGAATGTAAATTGGTGTATTTGGAGAAAACTCGATTTTCATTTCTCCACTCCTGTCTTAGTGTGTTAGTTAAATAGTACACTAAGACAAATTATATGTAAATACTCAACAACAAAAAATGTAATAAAAAGGCAGTGTAACTTTTCGTTACACTGCCTTCCTGTAATAAAATACAGGTAAATCTATTCTAATTATAGTTTCAATCGTTTGAATTCACATATAACCTTATGCGAAATTTATTTTACTTTTACTTGAGCTAGCACAGATTTAAACGTATTAATAACTGTATCTACTTCTTCATAACTAATTGTAAGGGATGGTTCAATACGAATTGTTTTTGAGTTAATTAATGTTCCCGCAACAAGAATACCTTGATCAAACATCGCCTTTGACACTTCATAACCAATCTCGTCTTTATGGAATTCAATCCCAATCATTAAACCTTGACCACGAATTTCAAAGATTTTATCTTCGTGCCCTTCTGCAGCTTGTTTCAATCCATTTAAGAAATACTCCCCAACTTCCATAGCTCGTTCCGGTAATTTCTCTTCCAATAATACATGGATTGTTGCAATTGCAGCAGCACATGCAAGTGGATTTCCTCCAAATGTTGTTGTATGCATAAATGGATTTTCAAACCAACTTTTGAATACTGTTTCTTTCGCAACAATAGCTCCCGCTGGCATTACACCTCCACCAAACGCCTTCGCAAGACAAATAATATCCGGCACGACATCATATAATTCCGCAGCAAACATTTTTCCTGTACGTCCCATTCCAGTTTGTACTTCATCAAAAATAAGGAGTGATCCAAACTCATCACAAAGCTCTCGTACTTGTTTCAAATAATTTTCTGGAGGTAAAATAATACCGCCCTCTCCTTGAATTGGTTCTAAAATAACTGCTGCAACATCTTCTCCCACTAATGCACATGTCTCAAATGTTTTTCTCATCATATCAATATCGCCAAACGGAACATGACGGAAACCCGGAATTAATGGTAAAAATGGCTTACGGAACATTCCTTTTGCCGTCCCAGATAAAGCACCAAGGCTCTTACCATGGAAAGCACGCGTTGTAGCAATGAAAGTTGTTCGTTCACTATACATTTTTGCTAGTTTTAATGCTGCCTCTACGCTTTCTGTTCCACTATTTGTGAAGAAGGCATATTTCAAATCACCAGGTGTAATATCCGCTAAAATCTTTGCAAGCATTGCTCGAAGTGGATCTAGTAAATCCTGACTGTGCAATGCTTGACGCTTTAATTGATCCGTTACAGCTTTTACCACTTTCGGATTACGGTGACCAACATTATAAATTCCAAATCCACCTAAACAGTCAATATACTTTTTACCATTAATATCCATGAAGCAAGATCCTTCATCTGACCATTCTACTGCTGCAAATTGTCCATCTTTTGTTACTGTTTTTCTATAAGCAAGAAAACCAGGGTTTACATGCTCTCTAAATCCATCTACTGTTTCTTTTTGAATCCAGTTTGCCTCTTCTTCAGTAACCTTTTCTTTTTCAATTAACTGTAGTACTTTCGTAATATACTCATTTACATTTGATTCTTTCTCATTCAATTTATTTTTCACGTTCGTTTCCATCTAATTCACCTCTACATTTTTTTTATTTGCAAACCAACCAATAGGTTCTACTTCTAGATTTATATTAATCTGCTTAATCTCTTGAAATTCTTCTAAACCAAACGTTCCTAGACTACGACCTATACCACTTTGCTTATATCCGCCCCAAGGCGCCTCATTGTATGTTGGATGATAACTATTAATCCACGTAATTCCTGCGCGAAGTTTGCGAATCACACGCATTGCTTTTGCACCATCGACTGTAAATACTCCTCCAGCCAAACCATAGTCTGTACCGTTTGCCAACTCAATTGCTTCCTGTTCGTCTTTAAACTTTTGAATTACTACAACAGGACCGAAGATTTCTTCCTGGACGATGCGCATATCAGGTTTTACATTGACAAAGACTGTTGGTTCAATAAAGAAACCATCACCTTTTCCATCCTCCATTATTCGTCTACCTCCGCAAGCAACGTTTGCACCTTCGTCTTTCCCAATTTCAATATAGCGTAATACTTTTTCCATATGTTCTTG
The DNA here is from genome assembly GCF_038007445.1 of Bacillus sp. FSL P2-0099. NCBI lineage: Bacteria > Bacillati > Bacillota > Bacilli > Caryophanales > Bacillaceae > Bacillus > Bacillus sp. FSL P2-0099. The sequence continues at coordinate 1,351,467 of NZ_JBBOXE010000001.1, read as the reverse complement.
ACTTACAAGTGGCCCCATTTCTGATTCTGGATTATCACCAGGTCCAACGTTAATTTGCTGTGCTCGCTCTACAAAACTATTAACAAATTTATCATAAATATTTTCTTCGACAAGGATTCTTGATCCAGCTGAACATACTTGTCCGCTACCTGCATAAATACCGAATAGAGCATAATCAATAGCGGTCTCAAAATCTGCATCTGCAAAAATAATATTTGGAGATTTCCCTCCAAGTTCTAACGAAATCTTTTTCATATTATCTGCCGCTGTTCTCATAATGTGCTTACCTGTTTTTGTTCCACCTGTAAAGGAAATCATATCCACTTTATTACTCGCTGCAATTTCATTTCCTACTATTGGACCGGCCCCCATTACCATATTGGCAACACCTTTTGGTAGCCCTACTTTTTCAAGGATTTCGAATAGCTTTGTTGCAGTGATTGGTGTCACTTCAGAAGGTTTAAACACAATTGTATTTCCAGCTGCTAAAGCAGGTGCAATTTTCCATACACTCATCAATAGCGGATAATTCCATGGAACAATTAATCCACAAACACCAACTGGCTCTCTTACAACCATCGCTTGCATCGGATCGGCTACATGATATGTTTGACCATCTGGCTTTGTAATCAATCCGGCATAATAGCGAAAACAAGCCGCTGCATCTCCAATATCTCCTTCTGCCTCACGGTACGTTTTTCCATTATCCATTGTTTCAAGGTATACTAATTCTTCCATATTTTTATCAATTTCATCTGCTATTTTAAATAAATATGATGCCCTTTCAGCGGTGGGTGTTGCTGACCAAATTCCGCTATCGAAAGCCGTTCTTGCCACTTCTATCGCGTATTTTGCATCCTCAATCGTTCCCTCAGGTGCATATGCTATACCCTTGCCATTCGCAGGGTTAATAATCGTTCTTTTTTCTTGATCACTAGAGTCTCTCCATTCACCGTTTACATACATTTTTAAATCTAGCACTATATTGAATCCCCCTTCATCGATCATTTATATATTTATAAGCAATTTTCATGCCAATCTTTAAAATCCAAAGGAATCATACATAAACTGACTATTTTCTTAAAAACAATAAACAATTTATGCACTCTCGCATACACTATTCCATTTTGCATAAAACGGAATGTTAATCATTTCCGCTACCGCCTTCACCACTCGGGACTTGACTCCTAGAGAATATATACATGCTGAGCGCACACAAAAAGGAGAAGTCTATGTGACCTTCTCCTTTTTTAGGAATAAGAGATGATATCAGCCGCTATCCCTTTTTCACTAACAATTTTTTGATATTTACGACTCACTGAAGATTGGCTGATTCCAAGAGCTTTTGCAGCCTTAGTCGTTGTTTTGTACTGCTTCATTGCAAGTAAAATCAATTGTTCTTCTACAGAATGTAGTGCTTCTTGTAATGGTAATACTCTTGTAATAGCTGGTTTTGATTTTTTAAAGTCATAACCAGTTGTTAAAAACTTACTAACAAACTCCGCTTCAATTACTGGATCGTCTGCTGATACTACTAAACGTTCAATCATATTTTGTAATTCACGTACATTTCCTGGCCATGAGTAAAACTCTAGTAAGCTAAGCGCATCTGGAGTTAAATGATAATTTTTATTATATTTTTCATTTAACTGTTGTAAGAAATGAAAGGCAAGTACCGGAACATCTTCCATTCGCTCTCGTAAAGAAGGAACTCGCAGTGGAATTACATTTAGCCGATAAAACAAATCTTCACGGAATGTTCCAGATTCGACCATCTTTTCAAGGCTCTTATTTGTAGCAGCAATAATTTGTACATTTATTTTCGTAGGGATTGTACTTCCAATAGGAATTACTTCTTGTTCCTGTAGGACTCTAAGCAATTTCACTTGCAAATGTAAAGGCATTTCTCCAATTTCATCTAAAAATAAAATACCTTGATCCGCCCGCTTAAAATATCCTTCTTTTCCATTTTTATCGGCTCCTGTAAAAGCACCTTTCGTATAACCAAATAGTTCACTTTCTAACAAAGTTTCTGGAATTGCACCACAATTTAATTTTAAAAATGGCTTTGAAGATCGGTTTCCAAGTTGATGAATTGCCTGAGCAATTACTTCTTTTCCGACGCCAGATTCTCCAGAAATAAGAACATTGGAAGAAAAATCTGCTATTTTTTTAGCTTGGTTAATAATTTGCTCCATTTTCGGACTACAGTAAATAAGCTTCTTAAGAAAACGATCTTTATTTTTAAAGTCATCTAACTCCTTCTTATATTGCTCTGATATCTTCTTTATTTCATGTAATTCCGTCTTCAATCTCGTTGCTTCGGTAATATCCCTTGAGGCAATAATAATACGATGAAGCTCTCCGTTTTCATTAAATACAGGGTTTCCAACTGCTAATATTTTTCTTCCGCTTTTTGTTTCTTGTACAACTGATACCTTTTTTTGTTTTTCCAACACTAATCGCGTAACAGAAGGACTGAATAATCCTTTATTTTCTAATTCTAAAAGATTTTTTCCTAAAAGGTCTTTCAAACTACTCCCCCAAAAATCATTGATAACAGTTTCACTATAACGAATTAATTCCCCTTTATGATTAACAACTAATATTTCATCATAAATACTAGACAAGATTGCATGTAAATCTTCATTTAAATCCTTTATATATTCAATTTCCATCGCCATGTCCTCGACCATCGGCAAATCTTGCACAATAATAACCATTCCTTCAATACTTTGATCAAAGTTTGGAATTGGACTATAGTCAACTAATACACCCATCTCATTTGTGATTTGTAATTGATTCAAGATCGTTTTTCCCGTTGTAAATACGTTATTAATGTGCTCTTCGTTAAAAATCAGTTTTGCTGGTACATTCATAACTTTTTCAGGAGTCGATTTAATCATCTTCAAACCAGACTCATTGCAATTTACAATTTTCTTTTCACGATCTACTACAAAAATCCCCATTGGAATAGACGTTAAAATAATTTTTAATATATCAACACTCTGATTTTCTTGTTTAAATAGTTCTGCAAAAACATCCTCTCTTCTTATATATCCTGTTAGCTCATCCATTTCATTTTTTACTATTGCAATCGGCGCTCCAATAATTTGAAAAAGAGCTGTTAAAGAAATATCTTTACTAAGATGACATATTGTATCTAGTGAAACAGCATTTGAAAGCAATACCTTAGCAGTTAATCCCTTACTATTTGATAGCAGATCCTTCACATGAACGTATGCAAATAATTTCTCTTCTCTTTTTAAAAATAGAAAAGATTCTTTTATATTTTCAACATCTATATTCCATTCCTTTTCAGATTGATCGATAGGTAGAGAAACAATAGGTCTAATTTTTTTATGAGCAATGGAAAACATGCTGCTATTCCTCCTTTGAACTATATAATTTGTATTGTATCATTAAATACAGATTTTTTTAATTAATCTGAAAATAAAAAAGGAAGATGAACGCCTCCATCTTCCTCATTGTTCTATCATTAATCACTACCACTAACGAAAAGGTCTTCTTGAATATAAGCTAATACCATACCTGGAATTACTTTATCTCCCGCTTCTACTTCTAAAGATTGAACTTCTCCACTACATCCCATCTTAATTACTTCCAGTTTACCATTCATATCTTTAATAGCGAATAATGGCTCCCATTCATAAATTCGAGAATCCTTATCGATAGACACTTTTTCAATTATTCCATAACACGGACTCGTAATAATATCATAATACATAATCAATCATCCCTTTCTTTTATTCTATTAATATTGTTCTTCTAACCTTTGTGACTGAAAACACCCCGCTTTTATATTTTTACTAATTGTACAAAGCAATAATTGTGCCAAATGAAAATACTATATTGATCATCATTTATCAGCCATACTCCCTAGACTTGCCTCTCTTCCTTATGAACCGTTGAATGAATTATGCAATACTGCATGGTTGCCCAATCTTCAAAGAAAAAAACATCGGATTCATTCCCGATGTCTTTTTCTTTTTTATCCCGCTATTTGTGGGCAGTAAAACTCCCACCTCAAAATTCGGCTGGAGCAAAGAAGTTAGGTGGGAGCCCCGCTGCCCGTAAACGCCCGATTGGTGAGGGCTAATAATCGGAGGGGGATGAACACCCCCCACACTTTATATTTCCTGTGCTTCTTCAAAATGCATTTGCGGAGGAGCTGAACGGAACATATTTGTAACATATAGAAGGTACCCAATTCCAATAGCAGCCCAGCAAAGTCCCAAAATAAGTGAATGGATATTGAGATTAAACCATAGTACGGCTACAGTAGCAGCACCCAAAATAGGCATAACTAAGTAATTTAAGAAATCTTTTATCGTCTTATATCTTTTTTGCTTGATTATATAGTAAGAAATTACAGACAAATTAACAAATGTAAATGCAATAAGCGCTCCGAAGTTAATAAGAGATGCTGCTGTTTCTAAATCAATGAATATAGCGAAGAGCGAAATAATTCCTACAAAAATAATATTATATACTGGGGTTCTCCAGCGAGGATGAATGTATCCGAATATTTTCTTCGGAATTACATTATCTCGCCCCATTACGTATAATAACCTGGATACACTTGTATGAGAAGCTAAACCAGACGCAAGTGTCCCCATAAGGGTTCCTACTAAAAAGAAAGCTTGAAATAATTTCCCGCCAACATATAGCGCAATTTCTGGGGATGCTGATTCTTGATTTTTAAATACAGATGTATCTGGAAAAATAGATTGTGTAAAATACGTTGTAGTAATGAATAAAACTCCGCCGATTAAAGCAGTAAGAAAAATAGCTCGAGGAATTGTTTTTTTGGCGTTTGGTGTCTCTTCTGAAAATGTAGTTACTGCATCAAAACCTAAAAATGAGAAACAAAGAATTGTTGCACCTGCAACTAACGGTGATATTTGTATATCTGATTGAAAAAACGGCTGAATGGAAAAAACTTCTCCTGTTCCCTCTCCCGCTAATAAGCCTTTTATAACTAGAAAAACAAATACGGCCATTACTAACACTTGAAATATTACTAAGAACGTATTGAAATTAGCAGTAACATTTACGCTAATCATATTTATTAATGTAACCAGGAGAACAAAGCCAATGACCCATACCCAACTAGGAACACTTGGGAAAAATGCTGACATATAAATTCTCGTTAATAGTGCGTTCACCATTGGTAGAAACAAATAATCCAATAACGCGGACCATCCAACAAGAAACCCAAGCCTTGCACTAATTGTCTTCTGTGTATACGTATAAGCAGATCCTGCGGTAGGAAAAGCCTTTACCATTTTTCCGTAGCTTGCAGCGGTAAACAACATCCCCGCTAATGCAATAAGATAAGCTCCTGGAACATGACCACCCGTTTTTTCAGAAACGATTCCAAATGTGTCAAATCCAACCATCGGTGTCATATACCCGACCCCTAGCATAACAATTGACCAAAGCCCTAATGAACGTTTTAAACCAACTACTTTCCCCACCTATCATTCCTCCTATTTTCTCTATCTAATTTCCATTTAAAAATCGACAATCAAAAGGAAGCGTTTTCAAATGACCGTATATCACACCGAGTATTACCTCCCTTTTTGTTTCTTTTTAAATATTCATGCAATTTTCAAGCCAAAATTTCTAGAGTTTAAAAATTCAATATTAAAAAGAACGTATAGGTGGAATTAGACCTCATTTCTTCTCATTTTTTATTCATTTTGACATAAGTTATTCAATCTCTCATACGACTAAATATGAAAAATAAAACTTTAATCCTTGTTTTTTCATTCCCACTTCCTCAAAAATTGGGCTTTTACAAGATTAAAATATTTCCATGGAATAATAACATTATGTAAACTATTCATAGCAAAAAAGCTGTCTTTTCTATAAAGACAGCTTTTTCTATAACACTATATTAAAAATTGAATACGAAGTCATCGTCTGCTAACTTTTCAACATTCGTTGCTTTTACGTAACCATTTCCTTTTACAGAGAAGAAGTCATGGTTTTTCGTATCTGTACGTAAACCATTTAAAACGATTGGGTTAATTTCTTCTTCCTCAAACTTCGGCTCAAGTCCTAAGTTCATAAGTCCTTTATTCGCATTGTAACGAACGAAACGATTTACATCCTCTACAAGACCGATAGAAGTGTAAATTTCTTCTGTATATGCCAATTCAATTTCATACAGTTCCATTAATAACTCTTGCGTTTCCGTTTGTACTTCTTGTTGCTCTTCTGCAGAAAGTTCTGTGAAGATTTGTTGTGCTAAAATACCAACGAATACGCCGTGAATTGACTCGTCACGAATTATTAGGTTAATAATCTCACCACTTGCCGTCAATTTACCTTGACCCGCTAAGTAAAGTGGATAGAAGAATCCACTATAGAATAAGTAACTTTCTAAGAACACACTTGCTACCATTGCCATGTATAACTCTTTTTTCGTTACTTCAGGCTTTAATAAGCGACGATAGTAACTAGTAACAATACCAGCTTTTTTCTCAAGTAATGGATGGTTATCTACCCATTCAAAAATATCATCAATTTCTTCTTCAGTAGCTAATGTTGTGAAAATATGACTGTAACTCTTCGCATGTACTTCTTCCATAGCGCCCATGAAAGCTAATACACTTTTCGCTTGTAAATTTTCAAGATGAACAAGTACAAGAGGCATCCCTTCGCCACCTTGTTTCGTATCTAAAAGTGTTAAACCACCTAATACACGCTTATAAGCAATTTGCTCTTCTTTTGATAATTGTGCCCAAGTATTTTTGTCAGAAGACACTGCGATTTCTTCTTCTGTCCAAAACTGAGCGATGTTTTGCTTCCAAAACATTAAACTAAAATCATCTTCTTTTTTGTTCCAGTTTACCGCACGCATTAAATCGCCCCTTCTCTAAATAAACATAAAAAATTGATAACTAAGCATGAGCAGGGTTCAGAAAAACCCTGCTCATAATGTCTCACTTTTTATATTAAACGGTACAAGCCACGCACTCTTCCACGCTTAATTTACGTGTTCTCGTATAATAAAGACTCTTCAAGCCTTTTTTATGTGCATAAATGTAGTAACGTGCTAACTCACGTGTTGAAATATCACTATTAACATAAAGAATTGTACTAATTCCTTGGTCAATATGTTCTTGAACTTCTGCGATTAAATCAATTAATTTAAACTGATTCATATCATAAGAAGATTTATAGTACCAAAACGTATCTTTTGATAAATACGGCATTGGATAATATGTTGTCGCATTCGCATACGTTCTTGATTCAATTTGACTTACGATTGGCATTACGCTTGAAGTTGCATTTTGAACGTAACTGATCGATTGTGTCGGAGCGATTGCAAGACGATATGAGTTGTATAAACCATTCTTCTGTACTTGCTCTTTTAAACTTGTCCAATCTTCTTTTGTTGGAATATGAATTCCTTCAAATAATTGCTGAATTTTTTCAGTTACTGGGCTGTAATCTGTCGTTTCATACTTTTCAAAGTATGTGCCGTTTGCATAATCAGACTTATCGAAGTCTTTAAATGTTTCGCCTTTTTCTTTAGCGATCTCCATACTTTTCTCAATCGAGTAGTAATTTAACATCATAAAGAATGTACGAGCGAATTCTTTCGCTTCAGCACTTTCATAAGCGATTTTATTTTTTGCTAAATATCCATGTAAGTTCATTGCTCCAAGTCCAACTGAATGAAGCTCATCATTTGCTTTTTTCACAGTTGGGGCATTCGGAATGATCGTCATATCAGAAACAGCTGTTAAAGCTTCCATTCCCGCATGAACTGCTTCACGAATTTCTTTATTTTCCATTACGTTTACGATATTTAACGATCCTAAGTTACAGTTAATATCACGGCGGATAATGTCTTCTGTACCGTAATCATTTATTTCAGAAGTTTCTTGTAGCTGGAAGATTTCTGTACATAAGTTCGACATCTTCACAGTTCCAATATCCTTCAGTGGATGCTGGTTATTTGCATTTGATTTAAACATTAAGTATGGGTAACCAGACTCAAGCTGAATCATAGCAATTTTAATAAGCATATCACGCGCACTAATATCTAGTGGCTTCTTCTTCACTTTCGGATTGCTCATTAATTCATCGTACATTTCGTCGATATCTATATCATCTAAATGTTTTCCGTACTCTTTAAATACTGTATAAGGCGCGAAAACATGGAAAGGTTCGTTTTTCTCAGCAAGCTCAAAGAACTTACTTGGAACGATAATTCCGATTGATAGAGACTGAATACGGCTCTTCTCATCGGCATTTATTTTTTTGGTATCAAGGAATTCAATAATATCCCAATGGAAAATGTTTAAGTATACTGCACCTGCACCTTTTCGTTGCATATTGTTACTCCATATCGTCAAAACGTATGGGGGATAGTCATTTCTGCTATCCTCTCTATATCGCTATAGAGTTCAGACCATATCTTCTTCTCGCCAAATTCTTCATTTAACCATTTATCATATGTTTGATGCACATGAATATGGCATAAACTATAATAAATGTATACACCCTTTGAATTTGGTTGTTTTGAGAAGCCAGGTTCGAGCTACTTAGTCACCTACATAGCCACTTGGTCGTTGAACCTTCTCCTTATCTAATAAATTTAGGAGCTCGGCTGCTGATTTCCTGCAATCTTGGATTTTCAGGGTTCGCTACGTAATTTCTTCGTAGTATCCTACCTTGATATACTCAGGCGTTCCAGCAATTGACCTGGTTTTATAGTTGAGCCATAAAGTTAACCCAACTGATTCGCATACGAAAACGAATCTTCAAGTAATTTCATAACAGGTACTACACCACTTGCGGCGTTATCAATACCTTTAATTTGCTCACCACGTGCACGTAGCTTAGATAAGTTTAAAGCTACTCCACCACCGATTTTCGATAATTGCATTGCAGTATTAATGTTAAAGCCGATTGAATTTAAGCTATCATCCATCTCTAACAAGAAACAAGACACCATTTCTCCTCTTCTGCTTCGTCCCGCATTTAAAAAGGTTGGTGTCGCTGGTTGGTAGTTTTGTTTTACAATCATGCTTGCGAAGTGTTTTGCCTTCGCAACATCACCGCGTCCTAAGTATAATGAAACAATTGCTACACGATCTTCATAGCTTTCTAAGTATTGTTTTTGATCATTCGTTTTTAACGCATAATCTTTATAGAACTTAGATGCTGCCATATAAGATTGGAACTCGAAGTTTTCACCATAAGCGATGTTATAAACTCCTTCTACTTCCTCCAAGCTATACTCGTCCAGAACGTTGTAATAGTAATCATGTTCTTTCATATACTCCATTCGCTCTGCTACGCTATTAAAATGAACGGTATTCTCTCTAGCTTCTTCCATAAAGACTTCTAATGCCTCTTTATCTTTATGAAGCTGATAAAAACCGTCCTGCATTTGCGTGATTTCATTATTCAGTTCAATGTGTCGCAATCTCCCGCACCCTTTCTTTAAAATATTCTACATCATTATTTGTTCCAGATAACTCAAATTTTGATACAATAGGCACTTCATATTTAGTAGAGATTTTGTCAGCACTTGCACCAAACATGTCTCCCCAATTACGATTGCCACTTGCAGATACGCCTTTTAATTTTTCATTATTGCGTTCTAAAAAGTCTAAAACACGTTCCGGTACATTTCCAAAACCTGTTGTATACGTAATAAGAATAAAGTCTTCATCTAATACTAGAGCTTCATCAATTTGAACGGCCGGCATATTTAATTTGTGAATGAAACGCTTCACGTTTCCTGTCATAGAATCATATGCAACTAACATTTCCGACCCTCCCTCTCCAATCTATATTCTCTGTATGTCGTTTCTTGATTTCTCTATATATTGTATTACGTTTCAAAATAAGACACAAGATATATGTATAAATTCTTTCTTTTTTTAACTTTTACTTTTCGACATGACCGTCGATTTTTTTCAATACAAAGACTATGAAACAACATTCTAAAACTCATGTCAATAAAGTGCTTTTCAAAAAAGTTGTCAACGAATTTAACCTTATTTTTAAAAAAGTTACCAATATTTTTTGTCATAAAACAGTAAATGCTGGAGTAATATATTTCTCCAGCATCACGCAAAAAAGAACAGATATTAAACGATAATCTGTTCTAACAAACGATTACATTTATCAATTTTACTTTATTAAATATTATACATATTCTTTCGTTCCTCGTTACATACTAAAAGATAACTATTATAGAAAAAGATTATTATTATGGAACTTCAATTTATTTATGAAAAAAATTATTCAGGGTGCTCAATACGCAAAATATCTCTTACAAATATATGATGTGGATTCTCATCTTTATCGAGCATTGTACATACAGGAGCTTCTTCATCAAAGTATACGATCATTCCTTCTACGTACTGATATGTATGTTGAACTTGTACCGTTACTTTAATTTCTACTGCTTGTTCATACGCCCTTTTTATTTTCTGAAGCATTTTTGCTGAACATTTTCGTTTCTCTGGATACATAACCATTCCCATAAACCTATTCCCAGCTCTATCTTTCCACATATAATCCCAATGTGGCAATATGCCTTGTTTAAAATCCCCCATAATTCTCCTCTCCTTTACCTTCTATTTATGAACGTGGTGTTTCTGAATATGTATAAATTACCTGTCCACCGCGCTGTGCGTTCCCGATAATATGTTTAAAATCTTCTCGATTTACAACAACTTCTCTGAACGTATAAAATACATCTTTCGTCGCAACATACTCCTTTATTTCATCATTTTTCAGCTGATCCAAAATTGTATTTGCTAATTGTTTATCCATGTATTTCACCTCTCTGCAATATTTTATTCTATCGCATCTTCTATAGGTCGACAACGGTAAAATTATCCCGTTACTATTATGTAATTCACTTTCATTATTTTTATATCTATATCACTTTATTATATTCGCACTAAATATCATATACTAACATAGCTACTTCTCTATATCAAACTTTTTGATACCCTGTATAACAAAGTTCCAAATCACTGTTTGATATTTTATTTTATGCTACAATATATATTTAGAACTAGGAGGGATACTATGATTCGGAAAGCAAAAAAGACAGATGCGGTAGAAGTAGCACCTTTATTGTATAACGCTCTGCACGAAATTGCTGAAAAAATCACAGGTAGCACAGTTGAAGCAAAAGTAATACTAGGACTTGAAACATGGTTCGTAAAAGAAAATAATCGATTGAGCTATGAAAACTGTTTAGTGGCTGAACAAGGTGGAAAGGTAGTTGGGGTTATTGTCGTTTATCACGGTAGTGACGCTGAACAACTTGATGCACCAATCATACACTACTTAAGAGAACTACATGAAGATGAATCCATTACGTTAGAAAAAGAAGCTGAACTTGATGAGTATTATATTGACACGTTGTCAGTTTCAAGTATGTACAGTGGACGTGGTATTGGCTCTAAATTAATCGATGCAGCTGAACTTCATGCAACTGAAAAAGGGCATGAAAAAATCGCCTTACTTGTTAATTTAGAAAACAAACGCGCTTTTTCACTATATGAAAAACTTGGTTACAAAGAAGATAAAACCGTTATGCTCGTCGGTGAACCGTATGCCCATCTAATAAAACCATTACGGTCATTGGTTTCTATATCTTAAAAGGACAATTCTTTTTTACTTGTTATGTAGAGAAAGAGGCTGCCAAAGGGACAGCCTCTTTTAAATTAATTTTGTATTTAATACATTTCCATCCATCGCCTCATGAAATGTATACGTTGTACATCCCCATGGCTTCCTATGAAAAATAGGCGAACCAGACCACCCCATTGCCCTCAGTTCAGTCCCAAGCATCGCATTAAAATAACTATGACCTACAAGGGCAATATGTCCATGTACGAGCGCATAGCGGTGCAACATATTAGCGGCTTGCCTTGCTCTTTCTCGTACTTCCTTATAAGACTCAACCTCTTTACTATAACCAACTATCCATCGTGTACGTCCAATAAACATCCATACATTCGGTTTACATTTCAACCATTTTGGAGCATAAAAACTCGTTGGAACTTCAGCTTCCCTAAAAAGAGGATTTTGCACAAAAGATAGGGAATCCAATAACTCAGCCGCTGACTGTACAGCGCGCCTTTGATCACTCGTTACAACCAGTTTCGCTGATTCAATCGCCTCAATTGTTTCAATTGGTATAGGAGTTTCTTTTACTGTAGTCCCTAAATCATATTGCTTCATCCATTCACGAAATGAAATAATTGTCATTGGCTCTATAGTACTGTCCAAACGACCATGACGAATAAAAGAAATTCGCATTCTTTCCACTCCCCATTCATCACTTACGAACTATATTACGTACTATTTCTTCTTGCCATCATACCATGCATAAAAAGAAAGTTATATATCCCCACCACTATCATGTGTTATCGAAGTGTGCACACCATCCAGTCCATCAAAATATGTAGTTGTTTCATGATGACGCACTTTCTTCAACTGTATATATGAAAATAAAAATAATAAAATCGCTATAAAGCTCCCCACAATTTCAAACATCATTTTCCAGCCCCTAATTTCTCCCACTTTAGTAGGTCATTGTATCTTTTATTATACTCCCGTATAAAGATGTATGCATTTTCATCATTCTTCTCCTAAACAATATTTTTTACATATTTTCTTACAAAAAGTGAATATTTTTCGAATTTTTACTTTGGAAACATTTACAAAGTAGTAAATATAGTTCAAAATAAGAAGAAATAAAAAAGCCCAAATTATTCTTTTTTTGGGAAAACTGGAACAAGGAGAGTTGCTTATGCAGATCGCAGAAACTGGAGATATCATTGAATTTAAAGGTGGAATGCAAGGCCGTGTTCAAAAGGTAAATCAAAACTCCGTTATTGTTGATATAACAATTATGGAGAATTTTAGAGAACTAGATATGGAACCTCTTACAGTTGTAAGCCATAAAAACTATACTGTCATTAATCAACATGCATAATATAATAGAAAGAAAGGATCTGTATATCATACAGATCCTTTCTTTCTATATTAACGATTATCGATCTTTTCTGGATATAAATCGTGATTCATCATGCGGTAGTCTGCCATTTTCTCATACTTAGTTCCTGGGCGGCCGTAGTTACAGTAAGGATCGATTGAAATACCACCACGTGGTGTAAATTTCCCCCATACCTCAATATAGCGTGGATCCATTAATTTAATTAAATCATTCATAATAACGTTCATGCAATCTTCGTGGAAGTCACCATGATTTCGGAAGCTAAATAAATATAGCTTTAAAGATTTACTCTCTACCATTCTTTGTTCTGGAATGTAGCTAATATAAATTGTTGCAAAATCTGGTTGTCCTGTTTTCGGACATAAACTTGTAAATTCAGGACAATTGAATTTTACAAAGTAATCACGGTTTGGATGGTTATTATCAAATACCTCTAAAATTTCCGGGCTATATTCAAATAAATATTTTGTATTTTGATTTCCTAATAATGTTACATCTTTTAAATCTTCATCTAATCTTCCTGCCATTTTAAACATCCCTTCTCATTATACCCCTCGTTTATTTCCCCATACTAACGCATGAAGCTGAGGCAGTACTTTCGCATCATTCATTTCTTTACAATTCACAGCTTTTTCAATAAGCCACTCATATTTTTCTAATAGTTTTTTTATAAGCACCGCATCATCCACTGTTTTCGTATCATCATTCCCTACTTGTAAGAAAAATGGTACATTCGGATAACGCTCGTGCATCTTAACTGCATATTCAAAATCTTGATCATCGAATACTACTACTTTTAAACTAAAATCTTTCCCTGCTAGTTTATGAATAACAGAATCTAACATCTGAAAATCTGTTTTCATAGTTGAGCTTGGTGGTTTTGGAGAAATCGTTACCTCATCTATTTGAAGCAACCAATCTTGCCATTTACTCCCTTGTGTTTCTACCGCTGTTCGCATTCCATTCTCCTTTAATATAGAAAGAAGAAATTGCATATTTTTCAGCAAAACAGGATTTCCACCCGAAATCGTAACATGAGAAAAATTTTCTCCACCAATTTCTACAAGCTCATTCCAAATGTCTTCCGGTGTCATTTGTTTAATTTGCTCTTTGGCCGATCCATCCCATGTAAAAGCAGAATCACACCAAGCACAGCTATAATCACAGCCCGCTGTACGGATAAACATTGTCTTTTGTCCTACAACCATCCCTTCTCCTTGAATGGTTGGACCAAATATTTCTAAGACGGGGATTTTACTCATCGAGCATCCACTCCCGTCTTACTTCCGCATAACTAGTCGGCGTCTCAAAAAGACGAACAAATTCAACACGAGCTCCCTTATATTCGTTCGCACGATTATCTTTCGTTAATGCTTCTGCCATCTTTTCATAAATCCAAACGACCATATTTTCAGCAGTCGTATTCATTTCTGGCAATGTTTCGTTTAAATAACGATGATCTAAATAAATTTCTATTTCATTTTTCCAAATCTCTTTTATATCTCCAAAGTCAATTGCAAGGCCTATTTCATTTACATATCCGCTAATTCCAAATACAACTTTATATGTGTGTCCATGTAAATTTTTACATTTCCCTTCATAGCAGTGTAAATGGTGCGCTGCGTCAAATGTAAATTCCTTGCTGACCATTACTCTTTTATTATGATATTTGAGTTGTTCACGCTGAATATCCTTGTCCATTTTTTGCAAATTTTCTACGATGCGAAATCCAAAAAAGTTATCCATTAATTGCTCGCTCCTTCGCGTTCTTGTAGATACGTATCTAATCCCGCTTTACGAAGTTGACATGCTGGACATTCACCGCAACCATCACCAATGATTCCGTTATAACATGTTAATGTTTTTTCTCTAACAAACTCAAATGCTCCAAGTTCATCCGATAATTTCCATGTCTCTGCTTTATCAATCCACATAAGTGGTGTATGAATAACAAACGGATAATCCATAGATAAATTTAATGTAACGTTTAATGATTTCACAAACACGTCACGACAATCTGGATAACCACTGAAATCAGTTTCACATACACCCGTTACAATATGACGTGCTCCAACTTGTTTTGCTAATACAGCCGCAAATGATAAAAATAGTAAATTTCGTCCATCTACAAATGTTGATGGCAATTCACCTTCTTCATGTGTAATCTCCATATCCGTTCTCGTTAACGCATTTGGAGCAAGTTGATTTAATAGGCTCATATCTAGTATCGTATGTTTAATTCCTAGCTCTTTCGCAATTTCCACTGCACAATCAATTTCTAATTTATGACGTTGATTGTAGTTAAATGTTACAGCTTCCACTTCTTCAAACTGCTGTATCGCCCAAAATAAACATGTTGTACTATCTTGTCCACCACTAAAAACAACAACTGCTTTTTCTTTTTTCATTTCACTCATTCTCCTTCTCTACTACGAATAAGAAGAAAGAACGTTCTTGAACTGTCACAATAAAAAAACAAAACAATACCTAATGATATTGTTGTTTCCATAGTTTTTTATAGAGGGAGTTCGCGAACCTCTCCCATGCAGTGCACGGAATTTCTTCTTTCATTGACAAAGATTATTGTAACATATTGTATACTACCAGAAAAAATTTCTGATTTTTTCCGCTATTTCGCATTTCATTTATTTCATTTTATAGTATGATTAATTTAATGTTAGAAGAGAGGAGGCATCCCACTGGAACTCTTTATTATTTACCTCTTTTTAAATATATTATCTATTCTCGTTACAATGCTCGTATATCATTTATTTTGGAATCAGAAAGGGAAACGATCTCCTAAATTAAATTCAGCCATATTTATTGTATTGTGTTGCCTCGCTACCATACTATGTATCACTTTCGCAGCAAAAACAAATAATGGTTTTCAGTTCGACATGCGACATATCGTATTAATTGTCGGCACGTTAACGGGAGGGCCTATTGCTGGTGGCTCTATTTTAGCTGTATTAAACATTTATCGCTTTTTATTGGGAGGAATAGGTGCGTTTCCATCCTTTATCGCTTCTATTCTCCTATTTATTGTTCTACTATTAACATACAAATTTTTTAATCGAAGTTCTAATCATATAAAAATAACACTTGCTATTTTTTACAGTCTTACTTATGGATTTGGTTGGATACCATTTTTCCTTGCAAGTGTTACAAATGAGGCAGATTATATACCACATATCATTGTGTACGAACTATGTACGATGATTGGTACGATCCTTATTTTATATTTACTACACATATTACAAATGCAAGTTCGTCTCCAAAATGAACTTATGAACGCTGAGAAATTTCATTTAATCGGCGAAATGGCAGCTTCTATCTCTCATGAAATTCGTAATCCTTTAACTGCAACGAAAGGTTTTTTACAACTTTTACAGTCAGATGCATGTTCTGAGAAAGAACGAAAATTATATATCGACATAGCCATTAATGGTATCGAACAAGCAAATCACGTTCTTACAGACTACTTAACTTTTGCAAAACCGAGTATTGAAAAAGAACAACAATTACAAGTAGAGGAAGAATTACTTCATGCGTTGTCTTTGATCACACCTCTCGCCAATTTAGCAAATGTTCGTATAAATTATATAAAACAAAGTACATCTTTCTTTATCGCTGGCGAAAAGCAAAAACTGAACCAATGTTTATTAAATATTTTTAAAAATTGTATTGAGGCTATGCCTACAGGTGGCGACCTTATTCTTACATTAGTTCCAGCCCATAAACATATACAATTATATATAAAAGATACAGGAGTTGGTATGGATCAAGAACAAATAAAACGCCTTGGATCACCTTTCTACTCAACGAAAGAAAAAGGGACCGGACTCGGAATGATGGTCGTCTTCAGCGTCATTCAAGCAATGGATGGAAAGATTGATATTATAAGCGAAAAAGGGACAGGTACAACCTTCTTATTAACTTTCCCACTCATACAAAAAACGTGATGAACTTCATCACGTTTTTTCTGTTCCTTCAACTAATTCTGCAAAAGCTTTCACTTTCCCATGTGGCTTTTGATTTTCTTTCCGAGCTTTCCAGGCGCGCTCTTCTTCTCTCTTTTTCTTTGACATGCTTTTCAACTCCTTCTTTTCTTTTCTCCATGTAGTATTCCAAAATGAGAAAGAAAACTATGCATGAGTAAAAAAGAAAAGAAGCGGTTCCCCACTTCTTTCATTTTAACGCTGTAAAATTGCATGTTTCGCTTCTTTTAGCTGAGTAAGATGTCTTTGTTCGTGTAAATCTAGAAATTGAACCCATTGATATAAATTCAAATCATTAAAAATAGGATGTTTTAATCCATTTTCAAATAATTCTTTTTCATCTATTACACTATGAAGGGCATGTAATAATTCTTGTCGTGAATGTTCTAGTAATTGAATTCCTTGCAGTTTTTTCATTAATGTTTCTGTTGGTTTCATTTGTTGAGGAGCTTCCCTTTTATGTGTGCGATCAAGCGTAAGTTGGAGGTCTTTAAATGGAGCAAGTTTTCTTTCTTTTTTTTGCAAAGCATATACAAGGGCAGATGTGACAGACTGTTCAACTAAATGCAAATGATGCAAAATTTGAATAATACTCCATTTATCACGGCGTGGCTTTACATTCACCTCCGTATCATTTAACATTTCAATTTCTGATAACAGCGTGCTTCGTGTAGACTGTAATGAGTGGACTAAAGTTTCTAAACTAACATCCATATTAGATTGAAGCATAGTGCTTTCCCCCCTTTTGTTGGTGAAAAGGGGCGCTCCCCATTAGAAACACCCCTAAAATAATTCTGAATTTTCTTTTATTATCTCATCATTTTTCTATTATGTCGATGTTAAACATAGGAAAAAAGTGCATGTTTTTTTACAATTTTGTGTCGTCAACAGCACGTAACCACGCTTCAATTTCTGTAATTACACTTTTTACACACCCTTCAGCGAATGGTGATGTTAAATTTGCAACTTCTACTAATTCTAAGAATGATTTACTTCCACCTTGTTGACAAAGATTCACATAATCTTCCCAAGCCTCTTGTCTATTATCTCTTGCACGTTTCCAAAATTGCAGTGCACAAATTTGAGCTAACGTGTAGTCAATATAATAGAAAGGTGAGCTATAAATATGACCTTGACGTTGCCAGAAACCACCACGCTCTAAATAATCATTATCTTCATAATCACGATGTGGTAAATACTTCTTCTCTATGTTACGCCATGCTGACTTACGTTCTGCTGGCGATGCTTCTGGATTTTCATATACATAATGTTGATATTCATCTACAGATACACCGTACGGTAAAAATAGAAGTGCTGAACTTAAGTGTGAGAAATAATATTTATCCGCATCTTCTTCAAAGAATAACTTCATCCATGGCCATGTAAAGAATTCCATACTCATTGAATGGATTTCACATGCTTCATATGTTGGCCAATTATATTCTGGAATTTCATACTTACGACTTTCATATACTTGGAAAGCATGACCAGCTTCATGTGTTAATACATCAATGTCCCCAGACGTTCCATTAAAGTTTGAGAAGATGAATGGCGCTTTATAATTCTCGATATATGTACAATATCCACCACCAGCTTTTCCTTTTTTCGCAACTAAATCTAATAAATCATTATCGAGCATGAAATTAAAAAACTCATCTGTTTCAGCTGATAATTCTTTATACATCGTTTTCCCGTGATTAATAATCCAATCGGCATCGCCTTTTGGAGTTGGATTACCTGTAGCAAACTCAAAGTTTTCATCATAATAAGCGAGCTTTTCTACACCAATGCGTGCTTTTTGTCTATTTCTTAACTCGGTTGCAACTGGAACGATATAATCTAATACTTGCTGACGATAGTTCGCTACCATTTCAGCATTATAATCTGTACGATACATTCTTGCATATCCTAATTCAACAAAGTTTTTAAAACCAAGTGTTTTTGCGATTTTCGTTCTCACTTTAACAAGCTCATCATAAATACGATCTAACTCTTCCTCGTTCTCAGCTAAAAATCCGTAGTATGCTTCACTTGCTGCTTTACGTTCACTTCTTTCTTTTCCTTGCATAAACGGAATAAGTTGCGATAACGTTCTTTCTTCTCCTGCAAAGTCAATTTTTGCAGATGCTAATAACTGCGTATATTGTGAAGACAATTTATTCTCTAATTGTAAATCTTTCACTACTTCATCTGAATATGTTTTTAAATCACATTCAGCTAGAGCAAATAATTGCTTTCCATAATACGCTTCTAATTCTTCGCGGAATGGAGAATGAATTAACGCATTATAATACTTTGTACCATACCCTTGTACAACTGGAGAGAATTCATCAAAGAAATCCTGCTCATCTTTATAAAAGGAATCTGTCGTATCAACAGAATGACGAATGTAACAAAGGTTACCCATTGTACCAAAGTCATTACGAATTTCGTTAATTGAATTGATAACTTGTTTTTGTTCTTCCACAGTTTTTGCGTTATCAAACTTCTCTAAAGCAACAGTAAATTTCCCTTTTAATTCTTCAATATTTGGCCGTTTATATTCATAGTCTTTAAATGACATGAACGAGCCCCCTCTCCATTATATGCATCATTATTATAATTCAATTCTTACTTACAAATCTCCTCTTATTCTTCAGCAAAATGCGGTAGATGATATCATAAATACATGCATACAAAAAAGCCTTGGATTTCTTTATCCAAAGCTCCTTTGGAACATATCATCATTTTTCATACTTTCCAATTTTTTTCAATAGCTCGAGTAATTCATCCTTCTCATCCTTCGTTAACATTTCAAAAGACTGATATATAACTTGCTCATGACCTGGAAAAATAGAAGCAATAAAGCTCTCTCCAGACTCCGTTAATTGTGCATAAATAACACGCCTGTCATTTGGACATGGAATTCGTTTTACAAGCCCTTTTTTCTCTAGCTTATCTACAACGTATGTAATGCTGCCACTAGCTATTAAAATACGCTCACCGATTTGCTGAAGTGGTTGGCCTCCTTTATGATATAGTAATTCTAATACAGCAAACTCAGTTGGATTTAATCCGTTACTTTGTATGGATTTATTTGTAGTATCCATAACAGAACGATGTACACGGGATAATGCAATAAATACTTTTAAAGATTGAGAAATGTCTTCTCGCTCATTATTTGATGTCATACCATTTCAACCCTTCACTTAAATTCTCCGCAACAAAAAGAAAAGCAACGTAGCACCTCATTACAACTTCCGAATGAATATTCACTCATTCCTTTTCCTTTCCCTAATGTAATACAAATGATTCTTGAATAAAAACATGACAATTTTAACATAGTTTATATATAATGATAATAAAAAAAGAAGGAGTACCAAATTTGAAAGTCAAATTACAAAGCATAGTTTTTTACATACTGCTTGTTATACTGCCAACGATAGGGATTGGTGCCACATTTTTTTCATATCACACTTATCAAATGAAACAGGCAAACAAACTATCTGCTCACACTGTTCTCTTTTTATATAGAGACTATTTAGACCATCACCTTGGTGAAGCTATATCTGCCTTAGAAATGCTCGCAAAAGTCGTAGGGACCGAAACTGGAAACATCAATGGGATTAAACAGATTGTACATGATACCGATGGAAATGATGAACGTTTTTCCGGTCTATATTACGCTACGACAGATGGGATGATTACACTCGCATCCCAAGGCGATTCGCCGCCTATTGATGTTTCTGACCGCCAATACATCCAAGATGCATTGCAATCTAAGAAAACAACTGTATCATCAGTTATTACAGATCGCGTTCTTGGACATCAAGCTATTATGATTGCGTCTCCAATATTTAATAGACAAAAGGAACTCTCAGGCTTATTATTAGCAAGTTTACGCTTTGACTACATTTCAGCCTCTTTAAATGCTATTAAACCACAATATCATTTCGAAGTGACTGATAAACATGATGTAGTTTTTCTAACCGATGATAATAACGAAACAAGCGATGGGCATTCTAACATGCTTACTACCCCACTCCAAAGATTAAATTGGAAAGTCTCTGTTTCTCCGTTACCTATTCATCAACAAACTTTATACCAGTTAGTTTCAATAGAGTGTATAGCTACTTTATTTTTAATGTCTATTTTATTTTTACTTGCTCAATATATGTTATTAAAACGTCAAACAAAACTAGAAAGACAACAAAATGAACTACAAAAAATTGAATTGGTTGGAACTTTTGCAGCTAGTACAGCTCATGAAATCCGTAACCCTCTTACTGGAATTAAAGGACTCGTTGCTCTGTTAAAAGAGAAATATAAAGATGAACAGGATCAGTTCTACTTTTCCGTAATCGAACAAGAAATAGAGCGAATTAATGAAATTGTAAGCGAATTTCTTATTCTTGGAAAACCAACTGCCATCATTGAACAAACATATGATGTAAGAACGATTCTTAATGAGGTAGCATTAATTATCCAATCTGAAGCGAATCTACATAACATTGTATTTCATTTACATTTGCCAGACCACCCTGTTCATATACGTTGCTCAAAAGACCATATGAAACAAGTGGTTTTAAACATTACAAAAAATGCAATTGAAGCTATGGCTTCTGGTGATACATTAACCATTGTAGTAACAAACAACGAAAAACACGCACACTTGCAAATTATTGATACTGGAAAAGGGATTCCTAAACATATTCAAAAACACCTCTTTCATCCGTTCTTTACTAATAAAGATACTGGAACAGGTCTTGGGCTTGTTATATGTAAACGAATTGTAGAGATGTACAATGGGCATATATTTATTGATAGTAAAGAAAACAAAGGAACGACAGTTCATATAGAGATTCCATTACACATAGTATAATTATCCTTATCCTAAAAGGGTAATTATACTTATTTCATAAAACCAGCTACAAACATTCTCCAAAAATTGTTTGATTTCCCTTCATACCCAATTTGAAAAATAGGAACCTTTATAATTGAAAACCATTTCGGTGTTTGTTTTTCTTTGTAACGCTGATACTGTACGATAAGCTTGTCCAATTCTTGACTAACTTGAATTGTCTCCATACTATTTAACCCACTTGTTAATCCTAAATGAATCATTTCTTCACGTTTCATATGAATATCATGCGAAAGCTTTTCTAATGTGTACTTCCTTTTTACAGTAAACATCCATATCCCCCTTATTTTTCTTCCATACTCTCAACGCCTCTTCTACTTTAGCCCTTTAAACACTTAATTCTATTTAAAATTGAAGAATCAGAAAATTTAACATTTTTCTCCTGTAATTTACAAATCTTTACCCTCACTTTGAGAATTATTACAAATTATTCTATCTTTGTAAATACATTCGCAATAATAGACATTTTTTTCATCTTCTTTTTTGTAAATACTCCGTAAACAGTGGATTCTCTATTTTCAATGTACTTTTCTTCGACATTTTTTGTTTAATTTATGTAAAAACGCAAAACATAATGATGATTGATAAAGTGAACTTTAATCAGTGGGGGTTTTGTCCATCCCCACTAATTATTAGCCTTCACCAATCGGGCGTTTACGGGCAGTGGATTTTCCACCTAACTTCTTTACTCCAGCCAAATTTTGAGGTGGGAGTCTTACTGTCCGCAAATAGCGGGATAAAATAGAAAGGAAATATTTATATGCGCAAATATACTATTACAGTTCTCATCTTCACCCTGTTCATACCATTCTTCCTCTTTCCTATTCAAGCAAACGCTCATACGAATAAAGTTGCTATTGTCATCGATGATTTCGGCAATAATATGAAAGGCACAGATAAGATGTTATCACTTCCTATTCCACTCACTGTTGCTGTTATGCCATTTCTTCCTTCTACTAAACAAGATGCAATAGCTGCCCATAAAAAAGGGCATGAAGTTATTATACATATGCCAATGGAACCAATTAGAGGAAAAAAAGAGTGGCTTGGACCAAAAGCGATTACAACAGATTTAAGCGATGAAGAAATAAACAACCGACTCGAACAAGCAATTCAAGAAATACCTCATGCAATAGGAATGAACAATCATATGGGATCAAAAGTAACCGCTGATGAAAGAATTGTACGTCTTATACTTTCTGCCTGTAAAAAGCACGGTTTATTTTATTTAGATAGTAAAACAAACCCTAATAGTGTTGTCCCAAAAATCGGTAAAGAATTAGGCGTTCCTATTATTGAAAACCAATTATTTTTTGATGATGTATATACGGTAAGTCACATTTCAAAACAAGCACAATTACTCATAAAAAAAATCCAAGACAAACCCATTATGGTAGCTATCGGACACGTTGGGGCTCCAGGTGAAATTACATCACGTATTATCGAAACTTCTATTCCTAAAATTCGTGAGCATGCAGACTTTATTTTTTTATCTGATTTAGCATTGTCTCCACCTTCTGTTTCAAAATAAAATTCATTTCTTGCACTAAAAAAGATACCTATCTACACATAGCAGATAGGTACCTTTCCTTTTCAACTTAAATATAATCTACATGACTCACCCTGAATCCCTTTTTCTCTATCTTTTCAATTAATTGCTTTAATTTTTTTTCATTTAACTCATCCGATATATTTACGATAACACGGCGAATATATTGATCACCGTTATCAAGAGTAAACAGTCCACCGATATTATATGCTTTTAATAATGTCCCAAGCTCTTTAATTGTTCCCTTACAATCTTGTGTTGCAATTGTTAATATATAACCACCCGTCCGCATACCGAACGAATCCTCAATGACATCAAATACATTAGAATGTGTTAAAATGCCGACAAATTCATTATACTCATTTAAAACCGCTAAAAACGGGAGACGACGAATAACGTAAAAAGCTCTAAAAAAAGAATCCTTTTCAAAAATAAACGAATTTGGACTTTCCAGTACATCTTCTGTACTTACATCCTCTAATCTGCTATTACACTTCTTTTCTAAAAGATCTACTTTATAAATAATCCCCGTGAATTCCTTCTCATTTTCTGCTAATACAGGAATTGCGCGAAATCCCGTTTCATTCATAATTTGTAACGCCTTTTCACCAGAATCATTCGTTTTGCAAAATGTCACCTGCTGTTTTGGCAGAAAATGATATTTAACTCGCAAAATATGTTCCTCCTTACATGTCAACATGTAATCTATATATAATAAGGAGACCTATATTTTATGAGTAAAATCTCTTTTTAAAACGCTTTCATTTTTTTAAGGGATGGTAATCTCTGTGAATACATCTTTATATAACAGAACTTTTTGCCCCTTTTATCATTAAAAGCTTTACGTGATAGTTCATTAAATACTCTATACCTTCCAACCATTTTTTCGCTTCTTCTGGAGTTTTCCCCCACACGATCATTCCGTAATTATGAACAAGGACTACTCCTCCACCTTCAATAAAATTCGGAACATTATTTTCTAATAAATTAGCGAATTTCTTTTCATCTTCTACAATTGGAATTGTCATTTCTGTAATACCGTCTTTTCCAAAAACACGTTCCACACTACGTTTTTCGAATGTTACTTCTCCTTCTTTCCCATATAGCTCTGACATTAAATGACTATCTACAGTCTGTACTTGTAAAATGCATTCTGCACTACTTTTTTTATAAATATCCGCATGCATAAATGACTCTATAGCTGGTTTTTCTTCGTTTTCAAATACTGGCTCACACATGCAATTTACGACAATAAAATCTTCTTCAGAAAATACCCCTTTATCTCTTCCCTCTACATTCACTAAAAATGTTAATGGCTCTTTTGACGTACACATAGATAAACTAATTTTCGTACCATAAAACCAATCGCGAAGTGCCAATTCTGCTTTCACATCTTTTAATTCGTTCCATTTTTTCAGAAAAAATAACATTTCGTCACCCCCGGCGTAATATTAATATAATATTCAAATCCTTTCTATATAAAAGGAATGTTTTTTGATTATTCTAAAAATTTAATTGAATTATCACACGAGAATGCCTTTTTGTCAATATGGTTTCAGCACCTATCGGAAAAATAGGCCTATCACATGTAAACACTCCTGTCTATTTAGCATTTGATTTTGTACATATAAAAAATACGTTATTCTTCTTATTAAAGAATAACGTATTTTTCTCATTTGTTATTTAATTATTGCGTTATATAAAAATTGTGCGTATTGTTCACGTGTTACGAAATCATCACCTGAAAAATTACCTTTGCCGTCACCTTTTGATACTTTATTATCCACTAAAGCTTTCACATATCCTTCCGCCCAATGACCAGATGGCACATCTTTAAAGCTCTCTACACTATTTTCATTTTCCTTTAACTGGAATACTCTTTGTAATACCACTGCCATTTCATAACGAGTTAATACTCCATCTGGACGGAACTTATCATTACCGTATCCTGTCATAATTCCAGCTTGTACCACTGCATCAATAGCCTTTTCATACATATTTCCTTTCGTATCTGTAAACATCGTTTTTTGTTCTAAATCAGTGTCTAATTTTAAATACCTTTGTATTAGAAGTGCTACTTGCCCGCGAGTAATGTTGTCACCAAATCCAAATTGCCCATTTCCATAGCCTATAAATAACTTTTCTTTCGCTAAATAGTTAATTGCTTCTTCTGACCAATGACCCTTTGGCACATCTTTAAATTCAATTACTTCTTCCACTACTTTTTCATTTACAACATTTTGAATAATAGACCCTGTGAAGAAGATTCCTGTATCCGCAAATGGATCTTTCACACCAAATTCATATACTTTCTCACCTGGTGTACTCCATTTCACTACACCATTACTATACGTACCACCATCACTCTTCAGACGAATTTTTGTAGATACCTCGCCGTCTTTTTCGTATATAGGTACTTTTACTTCTTTATTTACTTCTGTATCCTCTAAAAAGACTTTTTGGTTTTGGACATTAATATAAGCTTTCTTACTTAGTTCTATTACTGGTCTAACATCGCGGATTTCATTTGCAACAAAACTTAAATATACTAACTTATTCAACTTACTAACTGGCGATAAGTCTGAAATATAATTTGCTTCTAAATCAAGTTTTTGTAAGTTTACTAGATTTGATAATGGAGTAATATCCTTTAACTCATTATTAGGTAAATCTAATTCTGTAAGCTGAGTCATTTTAGCAAGTGGTGTCACATCTTCAATTTGATTTTTACCGATAAATAATTTATTTAATTGATTCATTTGGTCAATACCCGATAAATCTTTAACCTTATTACGCGTTAATACTAAGTCCTTTAAAGGTAATGAATATAACGGTTTAATATCTTCAATTTGATTACCTGCTAAAGTTAAGTATGTTACATTTTTCAATGCGCTTAATGGAGCAACATCCGTAATTTTATTATTTGCTAAATTCAAGTAATCTAGTTGTTCCATTTTCGCTAATGCTGTTACATCTTCTATTTGGTTGCCTGATAGATATAAACTTTTTACATTTTTCATTTCAATTAGTGGTGCAACGTTTGTAATTTTATTATTACTCAAATCAAGAGATTCTAAATTTTCCATCTTAACAAGTGGTGTTACATCTGAAAATTCATTACCACGCAAAGCTAAATGATTTAATTGCTTTAAATTCGCAAAGAACGACGGATCTGTTATCTTCGCATTCGCAACTGTTAAAGATTTTAAATTTGGCATATATTTTAATGCACTATAATCCAGAATCTCATTCGTGTTTAAAAACAAGTCCTTTACTTGTAATAACTCTTCTTTCGTAATTGGTGTATTTAAATCTTTTCTATTAAATACTTTTTTATTAACAAGTTCTCTTAATTTGTTATCTGTTATCATATTTTGATTATCAACTGGATTATCTGTTTCCGTATTGCCTGAATTAGAGTTATCATCTGGTTTCTCTGTTTCTTTTTCACCTACAGTTGGATCTTTAATTTCAAATTGAACTTGATATTTGTGATCATATCCAATAGCCGGAATAAATATATGCATTTGCATATTGTGCTTCTGCTCAAATTCGCCAATTTCAAATTGGACTACTTTCGTTCCATTTTTTCTTTTATCTTCTGACAGAACTTTCACATCATGAAATACACCAGGTTGATTTCTATCTTCTATTCTAAGATATTGAAAATAATCGCTATCTTGTATTGTTACAGTAACGATTTTTTTCCCATCTTCAATTGCTACTTTAGGATTTTTTATGTACTGAGAAACCATAGATGGCTCATCTTTTTGATCCTTATATATTTTAACCTCAGTATCATACGTGCGATCACTGGCTGCTGCTACCGACTGGTTTGCTTCAATTTTTATTGCTGCTAACGCTGGAGTAGAATACGCAGCAAATGGAATAGCTAATGTTGTTGCTACTACTAGAGCTTTAATATAACTTTTTTTCAAAATAATATCCCCTTATCTTATATATATTTCAATTGATAATCACTATCAATTGCTAACATAATAAATGATAATGAATCTCATTATCATTGTCAACAAGAATATTACATTAAGTTTATATTTCCATAGATAAAAAATAAAAAACCCTTTACTCAAAGGGCTTTTTTGCCTATCGTATGAAGGATTTCACTTTTTTCTTTTTCATTAATAACACCAATTTTTTGCAAAATATTTGCATACAATACAAGTTTATTATATATCCGTTCCGACATAATTTCCCTTCTTTCCTTCGACCAACTTTTTTTGTATTGGTAAATTATATGAACGAGATGAGAAAATGTGTCCACTTTTTGCATAAATACAAAGCTTTTATTTTTTTACTTGCTGATAGTAAAACTCCCACCTAAAAATTAGGTGGGAGTTTTAACGTATTCAATTCATTTAGCAAACTGTCCATTGAATATTATGCTTTTTGACTTCTTCTTCAAAACTATAGGGCATTTTCTTATCACAAATAATATGTTGAATACGAGAAAATCCTGCTATTCGGTAGTTCCCTTTTACGCCTACCTTTGTATGATCGCATAAAATATACGTTTTCTCAGCTAATTTCATCATCGCTTCTGACAGTTTCGCCTTTTCTAATTCAAAGCTAGAAACCCCAAAACCTTGCAACAACCCATCAATCGAAACGAATGCTTTATGAAAATGAAATTGATGAATTACTTGCTGTGAAATAGATCCCGACACACGTGAATGTTTTGGAGATACTTTCCCGCCTATAAATAAAACTTCACCGTGAAACATCTTTTTATTAATAGAAGAAATTAATTGTGTTGCTACTGGAAATGAACTTGTTACAATCGTTAAATTTTTACGATGAACAAGATATGGCACCATTTGAAGTGGTGTACTTCCATCATCAATCGCAATAACATCTCCATCTTCCACAAACGTTGCTGCTTTATACCCAATTCTTTTCTTCTCTTCTATATGCAGCATCTCTCGTTCTAACATCGGTGCCTCTATCCCAGCTCCCGGAAGTTGAACGGCTCCACCGTACACTTTCTTCAATTTTTTTTCACGATCTAATTCTTCTAAATACCGACGAATCGTCTCTGTTGATACTGCGAACTCTCTCGCTAATTCTGAAACTTTTACTTTTCCTTTAAACTCTACCTTCTCAAGAATTGTCCTCTTTCTCTCTTCACCTACTACAGACATAGCCTCACCCCATTTATATCTACCTCATAAACTGTCTTACTTATACAAAGTTATAATTTTCTTTTTCAGTGAAAATCTCTTCATGAATATAAATACCGCGCTTTTCTAGTTCGTCAAAAATAATTTGTGGATTTTCGAAAGCTTCTTCAGGAGTAATAACACCGGCCTTATTAACTACTCCTTTTGCAATTAACTCTGTAGCGATTCCAAATGGGATACCAACATTTCTTGTATAGGCCCTTAATTTCTCCCAACCTACTACAGAACCGTCAGATAGCGGATGCGTATGGTATAACACATGCCTTTGTTCTTGATTATTTTTCATACCTACTACTTCTACATGAAGTGCATAACCATAAAGCTCTGTTGCTTGTCCTTCTTTCGATTTTAATAGATACTTCGAAATACAATCCATAATACCAATTTCTTTACCGTTTATTTCAATTTGATCATTACGCAATATACCATAATCATATAAAGCACGAACGAGCTGCATATTTTGCTCTGGCCAAGTTCCTCTTGTTTCAATAAGCTGTACACCTTTATCTTCCAGTGCCTTCGCTAACGTAATCGTTTCTGAATGCGGGATTATATACTGCATTGTTTTTCCGTAAGGTGCTGGTAATTCAATTTCTCTCGGGCGCGCAAACGGAGGTACTTGCTTAAATTCACCTTCCTCATACACTGTACGCGTCGGCAAATGTGGATCATATTCATATGTCGTTGTCTCTGTAATTGATGCAGAAAAAGCAATTGGACGATACGAGCCATGACTTACTCGAACTGACTCTACAGTATCTAGCTGATTTGCTGCATGCATGGCCATCATTTGCGTTACACCTGGTGTCATACCAAACCCAGGTAAACATGTTGTTCCATGTTGAACAAATTTAGAGTGGGATTCATTTTCTTCACCGAATCCATTTAAGTTCACACCGTGGCAGCCGGCATCTGCGATACAGCGAGTAGACAATCCATTTAACTTTATCGTCGTACCATCCATTACAATGTCATAGCCTTTCATTTTTGCGACCGTATCCTCATGATTTGTCACATCGACTTTCACAAAATCAACACGAGGATCATTTAACCACTCTACTACTTTACGGCCCTCTTCTTCGTTAAAATCGGCTACCGTAATCGTCTCAAAAGATGAAAATTGAACTAAATCTAAAATTGCTTCACGACAAATTTTACCTGCTCCACCTAAACAAAATACTTTCATCCTATAACAACTCCTTTAGCAATACTATCAACTAAACGTTTTATATCTTCTTCATGTACATCACCGATATTCCCAATGCGGAACGTATCTACTTTCGAAATTTTGCCTGGATAAATAACAAATCCATATCGCTTTAATTCATTATATAGCTGCAAAAATTCAAATCCTGCTTCTGGATAAATGAAAGATGTAATAATAGGAGATTGATATTTTTCATCTACTAATGGCTTAAAGCCCATTTCTTTCATTTTGTGCACTAGTAGTTTTTGATTGCTATAATATCGATTGTAACGGGCTCTTACCCCGCCTTCTTCTTCTAATTCAAGTAATGCCTGATAAAAAGCATGTACAACATGTGTAGGTGAAGTAAAGCGCCATTTCCCATTTTGCTCTTCCATCGTTTCCCACTGATCATATAAATCTAATGATAAAGAACGAGCTTGCCCTTTACATTTCAATAGTTCATCACGATTTGCGATGACAAAACCGAATCCGGGAACACCTTGAATACATTTATTCGCACTACTAATTAGAAAGTCAATTTGCAACTCAGCGATATCTATTTCAATACCACCGAAACTACTCATTGCGTCAACCAGTGTAACTTTTCCGTATTGTTTTCCCAATTTACATACGTCTACAATTGGATTAATAATACCTGTAGTTGTTTCACAATGAACAACTACAATATGCGTAATCTCTTTATCTTGTTGTAATAACTGTTCTACTTCTGCAATATTAGTAGGCTCCCACTCTTCTGTTTGACTGACCACCACATCTATATGTAACATCTCTGCCATTTGTACAATCCGCTTACCATACGCACCATTTGTACAAACTAGCAGCTTTCCGTTTCTAGGAATAACAGAACCAATTACTGCTTCAACCGCAAACGTACCGCTTCCCTGCATTAAAACTGTTGTGTACTTTTCTTCTTCCTTTGTCGCTAACGATACAAGCCTATTTCTTACATCTTGCACCATCGTGTTATATTCAACATCCCACGTACACCAATCGTATAACATAACTTCTTTTACAGTTTTTGTTGTCGTTAATGGTCCTGGTGTTAATAATAAATAGTGATTTTCATTCATGATCGTGTGCCCCCCTTTATGAAATAATAAGTTCTTGTTTCTCGATATGTTCAATTATGTTTTCGAGCTCCTGCATCGTTTCAATTGTAAAATGAGCCCCATTTTCAACGAAACGATTACGAACTACTTCTATTTTTTCACGAAGATCTAACGGATCCATATTCTCAACTTCCTCTTCCGTTAAACCAAGCTCACTACTACCGAGGATTACACCAACTGTCCACATTCCAGCATTTCTACCCTCTTTCATATCTGACACGGTGTCTCCAATTTTTATCATATGATTCATTGGGTATACACAGAGTTCCATCGCATTTTTATAACACATCCACGGATATGGACGACCTGCTGGAACATCATTTGGCGTCACAAGAAAATCAGGTTTATACCCTTGTATTTCTGCTTCTTTTGCAACAATGTCCATCATTTCTCTCGTATAACCAGTTGTTGATCCAATTTTAATACCTCTTTCACGTAGTGAAGAAACCACTTCTTTTACCCCATCAATTGGCGTGGCATAGTACGGTAAAATAGCAAAGAGAATTTCTTCAAACTCTTCATACATCTCATGAATATCTTCTTCTGTTGGTAATTGTCCGAAGACATGCTTCCACTCATTCGAAATACGAGGCATTTCCGTTAATACCCTAACATGATCAATCTTCAATAACCCCATTGGTTTACGAGCTTCTTCTGCTGTAATTTCAACACCGCGTTTATGAAAAATCTTCATGAATACTTCTAATGGTGCAAAACATCCGTAATCAACTGTCGTACCTGCCCAATCAAAAATAACTGCTTCAATTTTCATTCTATCCATCACCCTTCTTACTTATCTTTTTTGCCATTGTGACGTTCGGTTACGAAGTGCTTTCGTTCCCCATTCATATACAACCCTCACTACAATATTTGTAACAACAATAAGTACACTCATTGCAGCTGCTGGTGCTACATTTCCTGCATCATCCATATTTACAATTGATACAGCAGCTAGTTTAAAATCAGCCGCATATAAGAACACTACTGCCGATACAGTCACCATTGAATTTACGAAATAGTACATAACCATTTCTAACATAGCTGGTAAACACATTGGTACTGTTACTCGAAAGAAAGTTTTATAAAACGGTACGCTCATCGACTGTGAAACAAGTTCAAACTCTCGGTCCAGTTTCTTTAAAGCAGTCGTTGCGGTAACAAACGTTACAGAGTAAAAATGAATGATATTTACTAATACTAAAACAGCAATTGTGCCATATAAGGAATGAAACGGATTTGTTACTGAAAGTCCTAGAATTTGAATTGTTGGTTGACTAAAGAAAAAGACATATCCTAATCCAAGTACTAATCCAGGAATCGCTAACGGTACAATAGAGAAAAAGTAGCCTACTTTTCTGAAAAACTGTAGCTGTTCTATTTTTTCAATCGCATAAGCGAACACAAATGTTAAAATCGCCCCGATAACTGCCGTAATAGCTGAGACAATTACACTATTTTTAAATGCTTCAATTCCGTCTCCTGTCAAACTTGAAAAATTAAAATGCTCAAGTGTAAAACTCATATTATATGGCCATACTTTCACACTTGCAGCAATACCAACTGCCACAAATAAAAGAATGATCATAAACGTGACTACGCTACAATATACGAATGAAATAACATCTCTTTTCTTATTATTTATTATTCTGTAAGGTACTGCTTTTGAAGATAAGAGATTCGCCTGTTTTCTTTGCGTAATACGATCAACTGCAAATGCGAAAATAGCTGGGATCAATAAAATCATTCCGACAGTTGCGCCCATGGACATATTTTGCTGTCCAATTACTTGCTTATATACGTCAGTAGCAAGTACGTTATATTGTCCTCCAACAATTTTAGGTGCCCCAAAATCAGTGAAACTAAGTGTAAATACAACGAACATCGCACTAATTAATCCGTATTTCACACTAGGTAAAGTAACCGTAAAAAACTGTTTCACTTTACTTGCACCCAACATATTAGAAGCTTCATATAAACGATAATCAGAACCTTGGAGAGCAATTAATAAAATAAGGAATGCTTGCGGAAATGTATACATAACTTCAGCCATTACAATTCCTACTGGTCCGTATAACGGTATTTGTATTCCTTCAAATAAACCAAACATTCCTTTTGTTATTAACCCTTGATTACCAAATAAATATGTAAGCGCAATACCGTGCATCATCGTTGGTGCGAATAATGGTAATAATGCTATGTATTGAAATACGCGCTTTCCAAAAACATTTGTACGAGCAATCGCATATGCGTAAGCGAAAGCGAGTGTAACTGAAATAATTGTTGTAGCGCCCGAAATCCATATCGTATTTTGTAGTGATTGAACTAGCGTTGGTGTTGTGAAATATTTACTGAAATTCGCAACACCAACAAAAGCTCCATCTTTATCATAAAAGGCTTGTGTAAACAGTTGTAATAAAGGCAATACAAGCATGATAAAAAATGAAAGAAGCATACCAATAATTAATAGTCTTTGTATCCACTCTTCTTTACCGATACGTCTCTTAATCTTTTTTTTTGTACTTTCTGCCTTAAAGTTTTCTAACATCTCCATCTATACAATGACCTTCTTTCCATATGACAACATATGATTTTCTGAGAAAGAGATTTGAATTGGCTTTCCTTTTCTAATAGCAGTTTCCTCTACTTCTGATGCCAATATATCCACTACAATTTTCTCATTATAAAGGTGTGTTTTCTCTTCTATGACCCGCACTTCCGTCCGGTATACAGAACCGCGAAATTCCATGCTTTCTACAACTGTTTTAATACCATTATTTTGTACAACTGTTACATGTTCAGGACGAATCGCATGTTCTTCGTTATTTTTCGAAAAGAAATTAATAGAACCAATAAAATCTGCCACAAATGGATTGGCTGGTCTTTGATAAATCTCCTCTGGTGTTCCAATCTGCATAATTTCCGCATGATTCATTACAACAATTTTATCAGCCATCGTTAATGCCTCTTCTTGATCATGCGTTACCATAATAGTTGTTACTCCCACTTTTTCTTGCAAATCACGCATTTCTCTGCGCAACTTTTCACGCACTTTTGCATCTAAAGCAGATAACGGCTCATCAAGTAACAAAATATCGGGAGACAGAGCGAGCGCACGTGCAAGTGCTACTCGCTGCTGTTGTCCACCAGACATTTGAGCAGGATATTTATCTTTTACATTCAGCAAATCCACAAGTTCTAACGCCGATAGCGCTTTTTCTTTTATTTCTGCTTTTCCATATTTTTTTGTTTTTAAGCCGTATTCAATGTTTTCAAGTGCAGTTAAATTCGGAAATAATGCATACGATTGAAAAACCATTCCGAAGTTCCTCTTTCCAGGTGGTAATGCTGTAATATCTTTTCCATTCACAGCAATACTACCTGTTGTTGCCTCTTCTAGCCCCGCTAAAATTCGGAGCAATGTCGTTTTCCCACAACCACTTGGGCCTAATAAACAAACAAACTCATTTTTTTTCACAGTAAAAGAAATATCCTTTAACGCTGTAAATGCATCAAACTGTTTTTGGATGTGTTGAATTGATAAATATTCGCTCATTTTTCTCTCTCCCACTCACTTACTTTTTCGGTTCTGCTTTTTGGCCAAACTCTTTTTCCCATTTTTCTAAAATTTTGTCACGATTTTCTGCTGCCCATTTAAAGTCATTCTTTTTATATAACTTTTCTGTCACATCTTTAGGGAATCCATCTGGAAGTTTATAATCATTTTTAATTGTCGCAAATCCATTTTTCTCGAAGTATAACTTCATTACATCATCTGTAATTGCCCAATCTAAAAATGCTTGCGCTAATTTATCATTTTTAGCATTATCTTTTTTAATAAGTGCGTTCGCTTCTACTTCCCAGCCTAATCCTTCTTTCGGCAGTACAACTTCAACTGGTGCACCTTTTTGTTTCTCTTTCAAAGCACTATAAACCATTGATACACCAACTGGATATTCACCTGCGCCTGCTAATTTCGCTGGTTTTGAACCTGAATGAGTATAAGTTGCCATATTATCATGAAGTTTCTTCATGTAATCCCAGCCCTTATCTTCTCCCATAATTTGTAGCCATGCAGAAACTGTTAAAAATCCTGTTCCAGAAGAAGCCGGATGCGGCATAACTAGCGTTCCTTTATATTCTGGTTTCGTTAAATCTTCATATGATTCTGGCATCGGTAAATTTTTCTTCTTCAATTCTTCTTTATTTACAGCAATCCCCGTCATAAATGCAGTATTTCCTACCCATTTTTCTGGTTTCTTATCGTCTTTAAATTGCGAAAGGACACGATCTGCTCCTTTTGGAGAGTATCCTTTTAACATATCTTTTTTCTCTAAAGCTAATAGACTAGACGCTGCAGTTCCCCATACAACATCAGCTTGTGTATTTTTTCCTTCAGCTAGCAATTTCGCTGTAATAACTCCTGTTGAATCACGAACAATGTTCAACTTCACGTCTGGGTACTTCTGTTTAAAAGAATCAAGATAAATCGGTACAAGCTCTTCTTCAATCGCTGTGTAAACAGTTAATGATCCAGATAATTTATCATCTTTTACTTTTGCTCCAGCACTTTCTTCTTTCTTTGCACCACACCCCATTAATAACGAAAATACCATTCCAGTTGCTACAGCTTTAAAGATTGTTTTTTTCACTGTCTCTCTCTCCTTTTACAAATCTTATGTACAACTCTAATATAAACAACTAGTGTAAAAGCAGTATTAAACCAACATTAATCTTTTGTTTGTTGTTTGTTTTTGTGTAATACGTTGCTACTTATATGTTTTTTCGCATTTTTCTGCTAATATCAAACGTGAAATTTACAAATAATTAAAAAAACCTTTATAATCCCACAAAAAAATGAGGCGTTTGTAAAAAACGCCTCATTTTTGTTTACCTTTTTTTGAATTACGATTTGCATACTTCGCACTATTTTCTCCTTCATACTCTAATGCAAATTCTGCATCTGGTAAGCTTTCTTTCGGAGTTTTATTATTATTAATTGCTGCATTTTGTTTTACTTTTCTTTTTACCAACATATTCACCTGCTCTCACGAAATAACTTTCTATTCTAGTTTGAAACAACTTACAGTAATTATTACTGGGAAGTGTTAACAAGTACATAAGAGCTTATAGATGGAAATACTACATACGAACAAGCCATTACAAAGAGGAGCGATTACTTTGAAAGAAAAAGAAACGATACAATCGCCAATTTTAGACGAGACGCTCCCTCATCAAATGAACTTTCCTTCTTTTAAAGGCACAGGCAAAAAGATGCAACAACCTTTTATAAATCAATATGATGTTGTAATTGGAGACAGTAAATACGATTCCACTAACAGTCCTCTTAATAATTGGAGTGATGAGGTAGATCCTGCTATTATGGCTGGGGAAGAATGGATCCATCCTACAAATGATATCGGATGGATTGCAGAAGAAAATCAAGAATTACTTAAAAACGAAGTTGATAATAAAAATGATGCTTTTATGCATCCCCAATTCGGAATTAACGACTAAAAAACCATTCTACCTAACATAGGTAGAATGGTTTCATACTATCCAATAATAATTCTCTCTTTCGGATATTTATAGCGAGGCGGTTGCTCTCTTCCGCCACTAGCTAATATAAATGTTAAAATACCGACGCGTCCGATAAACATAAGTACAATAAGTACAAGTTTACCAACAGTTGTTAAATCAGGAGTAACACCTGTTGATAGTCCCGTCGTCCCGAAAGCAGAACAAACTTCAACGATTAAGCTCATAAGCGGTACATTTTCCGTAATAGATAAAATGAATAGCGCTGAGGCACATAATAAAATCCCCATCGTCATAACGACAGATGCTTTCAACACGTCCTCTTCATGTAGCTGACGTTTGAAAACTCGGACTGTTCTCCCGCCTCTTGCAAATGTATATAACGATAATATACTAACTGCAAATGTTGTTGTACGTATTCCGCCCCCAACTGAACTTGGAGATGCCCCAATGAACATTAATATACTCATAAATAAAAGCGTTGGTTGTGATAATTCACGTATGTCCATTGTAGCCAGTCCTCCACTTCGCGTCGTCACAGATTGGAATAATGTATAAAATACAGTTTCATGCCATGACTTTCCTACTAAAAAATGATTTCGTTCCAATAGAAAAATCATAATTGTTCCAACAATAACGAGTACAAAAAATGTCGTTGTCGTCAATTTTGTAAATAACGAAAAGCGAAATAGTTGTTGTCGCCTTTTACTAAGGAATTGTTTTACTTCCATTAACACTGGGAAACCGATAGCTCCTAAAATAATAAGCAACATATGAATCATTTGAACAATATAATCTTTTTTGTACGGAATAAGTGATTGTCCTGTTAAATCAAATCCTCCGTTCGTTGTTGCGCTCACAGCGGCAAAGAAACCGTGAAAATAAGCTTCTTGCCAAGTCGGGAAATATAGTAAGAACCTTGTACCTAACAGTATTGCTCCAATGAGTTCTATCGAAATAATTACAATTAAAATAGAACGCATCAATTCTACAAGGCCCGATAAATTCCCTTGGTTATGGTCTGCCATAATTAATCTTCTTCTTTGCAAACCAATCTTTTTCCCCGTTATAATCCAGACGAATGTACCAAGCGCCATAATTCCTAATCCGCCTAATTGTAAAATAAGGGCTAAAACAATAATTCCTGCCGTTGTAAACGTATCTGAAATCGTAACAACAGACAGTCCCGTAACACTTACCGCACTAACAGATGTAAATAGTGCATCGATAAATGTCCATTTCACTTCAGGCTTCGTAACAAATGGTAAACTAAGCAAAATTACCGATACGACTACGGCTAGTAAATAAAATACAACGATAAGTTGTACGGGACGTAACTTTTGTAAAAACTTTTTTATATCTCTCATTCCATCACTTCGCTACCTTTTTTCTATCGATTAAATAAAGAAAAATCATCACTTTCTTCATTTGTAAATAACTGCTGAAATAGTTTCGCAAATACCATTCCGTATACAGTTCCATTTCCCCCATACGGCAGTGCGTAATATAAATTATGTATTTTTTTATCTTCTTTTAAAATAGGAAGACCGTCATGACTGCCACCAAATGCTGCTGCCCAATAGTACTCTGCCCGTATATTTTTATACTGCGGGAACATTTCTTTTACAATGTTAATAAGAAGATCACGCTTATGCAATAATTTCGTATCGCCGATTTTTTGAATTTTCAGCGCCTCATCTAATCCGCCTATAACAATGCGATTTTGATACGTTCGACTATACAAATACGGACGTGCTGTTTCCCAAATTAACGATTGCTCATGCCAGCCTTCAAAATAATCTATCTTATTTGTCACAACGGCATAAGACGTTTCTACTGTTGTATTTTTTTCTTTCTTTCCAAAAATTGCTTCATAACCTGTCGCCATAATAATATTCTTTGCTACAATTTTATTTCCTGTTTTCGTGTAACAAATTAAATCATTTTGGATTTGTTTAATATGTAATGCCTCTGTATGTTCGTATATAGTAGCGCCCATTTGTTTCGCTTTATGCAAAAGACTATGTGCTAATAAATACGGATTCACTTCTGCATCACCGCTTGTATATAACGCTGCTTGTTTTGCAAATGAATAACGTTTCTTAATATCAGACTCTGTAAAATATTCAACCGGAAATCCATAATGGCGTAACGTATTATATTCTTCTTGTAAAAATGAAACATCCTCATCTCTACTTGCATAATACAAACTATTTCGCGGAATAAAATGGGGATCAATATCGAGAGTTGGCACAACCTTCTCCATTGTTTGCAGCGCTTCATAACAAAGTCTATATGCTCGTACCCCTTTCTCTTCACCAAATGTATGAATAAGAGAGGTTAACGATTTATCATGAACAAATTGTAATAATCCTGTATTTGCAGCTGTGCTACCACATGCAATTGCTCTTTTTTCAATGAGCATAACACGCATTCCAATTTTAGCTAACGAATACGCTATATGAGCACCTGCTTCTCCACTTCCAATTACTAGTACATCACATATCATATCATTTTCTAACGTTGGATAACAAGGTACAGAAACTCCAGCATTCCAAAACAACTTACCAGTCATAAGCTTCATAATTATACTCCTACAATGTAATTTTCTCCTTTCTATGTTTCGTCATTTTCCATAAAAAAATCCAACTAACATACGCTAGTTGGATTTCTTCTCTTTAATTAGAACGCTCTTCCAGCCAATTTCCAACCGTCGGATATGTTTGCTTTACAGCCGTTCCACCATACACGATAGACATATGTCCTGTCGGTAAACATACATACTGTTTATCTGTGCTAGAAATATGATCAAGTAAAGCTTCTACTTGACATGGCAGAGCAATGTGATCACGTTTCGCAGAAATATTTAAGACATTCGCCTTAATATTTGCAAGGTCTACCTTTTGTCCGCGAATAACGAGTTCACCCTTCACTAATTTATTATTTTGATAAAAATCACGAATCCATTGTCTATACGATTCACCTGGGAACGGAATACCATCGCCTACCCACTTTTGAACTAATTTCCAACTTTCGACGAAGCGCTCATTTTCTGAACGATCGACTAAAGCAACATATGGACCGACAAAGTTTGTAATTGGTTTTAACATCTTATTTCCGAAATCAATCATTTCTGGCGGAATATTTCCGAATGTATCAACCGCTTTATCTAAATTGAAATATTTCTCATCTAATAAAGGACCGTATAATCCTGTTTCAGAGAAATCAAAAGGACTTGTCATAAAAATCAAGTTACGAATTGGCATGTCCGGATGAAGCGCTGCATAAATAGATGTTAACGTTCCACCCATGCAATAACCAAGTAAAGAAATCTCGTCCGATTTTGCAGTTCTCATTACTTTTTTCACTGCTTTTGCAATATAATCGAACACGAAATCATCAAACTTCAAATGACTATCTTCTAAACCGAATGTGCCCCAATCAAGCATATACACATCAAAACCACGATCTACTAAATATTCCACTAAACTATTTCCTGGAGTTAAATCCATAATATACGGTTTATTAATAAGAGCGTATATTAATAAGATTGGAACTCTCTGTGTTTTTTCTTGTTTTGGAATGTAACGATACAGCTTCGTTTTATTCTTCGTCCAAATAACCTCTTTCGGTGTTAAACCAACTTGTGGTTCTGGTTCGCGTAATAAAACTTCGCTCGCTCTTTTCACACGGCGATATGCTTTACGATATTCTTCTGGGTACAACTCCAATTGCTTTTCCCATTCCGTTACGAATGTAGTCATTTTTCCTATCTCCTTTTTGGTCAATTTCTTTCTAAAAAAAGAAGTGCATTCCTGCTATGGATATGCACTTTTTTCTTACTTCATTACATGTATAATCCGCCGTTAATGTTTAATTGCTGACCTGTGATATACGCACCGTCACGGCATAGATATACTACACCTTTTGCAATTTCATCAGCTTGACCAAAACGTTTTTTCGGGATTTTCGCAACGATTTTTTGACGCACTTCTTCTGGTACTTCTGCTACCATTTCAGTATCAATAAATCCTGGGCAAATTGCGTTTACAGTTACATTTGTTCTTGCAAGTTCTAACGCTAATGATTTTGTAAATCCTAGCATACCTGCTTTTGCTGCTGAGTAGTTTGTTTGTCCAAATCCACCAGCTTGGCCGATAATAGAAGAAATACTAATGATTCTTCCTTCTTCTGCTTCCGATATGTATGGAAGTACCGCGCTTGTCGTATTAAATACACTGCTTAAGTTCACGTCAATTACGCGCTCCCAATCTTCACGATTTAACTTCTTGAATGTACGATCTCTTGTAATACCAGCATTATTAACAAGAATATCAACTTGACCAAAATGATTCACAGCTTCTTCTACAAGTCTGTTTGCATCTTCTACTTTAGAAACATCCGCTTGAACTGCATAAACGTCATGTCCTTCTTTTCCTAATTCATTTACTAAGTTTTCAGCTGCTTCTTTACTGCTGTTATAGTTAATAACTACTTTTGCTCCCTCTTGTGCTAATGCTACTGTGATTGCTTTTCCAATTCCTTTTGCCCCACCTGTTACGATTGCTACTTTGCCATTTAATTGAACCATTTCTTTTCCCCCTTAAATGAATTTGTGAACGATTGTTATGAATCATTTTGGTACTCATACTAATTGAGTCCATATATTAATTATGTTTCGTTGTTTATACATGAAAAGAGATTCTCCCTCCCTCTTTTACACGTTATAAACAAACGCCATTATCATTTTTTATTTTCTGGCTTATTTACAGGCTTTACTTCTTCTTTTACAGGTACTTGTAGTTTAGCTAGTACTGCATTTTGCTTTTCTAGCAATTCTAAAATTTGATCAACTTTCGTTTCTAACGTGCGCATATCTTGTTTTACTTTCGTAACATCACGCTTTAATGTAGGAGCTTGTCCTAATGAATCCACTTTCTCTTCTAGAATTTCCTCGATGTTATCAACTTTATTTTCTAAGTTAATAACAAGCGTAGCTACTCTAGCGATATCCTCTCTCGTCGGCACATTCACCTGTTCTAAATAATTTTTTGTCGTATCATTTAATGCTTTTTGATAAAACAAATTCAAATCTAGAACGCTGCCCATCCAAGCAGAATATTCTTCTGTTTTAATTGTTTCATTGAGCGCTTTTCCCCAAAATGTTTCGGTTTGTTCATAAGCATTTTTCCATGCTTGCAATGGATCGAATTTTTGATCAATCACTTCGACTACACTCCCTTTTTCGTTTTTGAAACAATTCAACCTATTCACTATTTTCTAATATTCCGAATAAAACTTCAAGTATATATTTTATTTTTCTTTATTTTCTAACAAATGTATTGACATTAAAAACAGATAGGTGTAAATTGCACTTATAAGCAAAAAATTCCATCTAACTGATTCATGAGGTGATGCACAATCATGCTACATAATGAACCAGAACACCCAGAAAGTTTGGAAAAAAACCAAGCGAAACAACCAAACTCCATGCCAAAAAACTTCTTAGTTCCTTTCTTACTTCTCTGTCTAAAAGACTGGAGTCTTCATGGTTACAAACTTATTCAAATGCTAATGGACATCGGCTTTTCTTCTGTTGACCAAGGTAATGTGTATAGGACACTACGCAAATTAGAAAAAGAAAATCTTATTTCTTCTACTTGGGATACAAGCGAAGGCGGGCCAGCGAAACGAATTTATTCTTTAACAGAATATGGAGAGCAATATTTAACAACATGTGCGACTTCTTTTGAACATTATCAAAATATGTTGCGGACGTTTTTCACGTTATACACCAATGCATTCTTTCCATTTTCTACTTCTCCAGAAAAGGATGAAAAGGATTCTTCATCTTCACCTGGTGGTACAGCAGAGTAATCTGCGTTCACAATATGCAAAAAAACATTTGGAGGTCAAACAATGGAAACTAAGCCATACGAATTAGTCGATGCATTTTGGAAAAACTGGTCTCAATCTCTTTCCCTCTTCTCTTCAGCTGGGAAACAATTAGAGCAACTTACTTTAGAAACGTTAAAACAACAACAAGACGCTTTGCATAAATTAACATCAGGAGTAGATGAACTAGAAAAAGAACTACACCAATTCACTGCTCAGTTCAATAACCAATATACAGACTATGTGAAGCAATTAACTGGAAACTCCTTAAATGATCAAATTAACGAGTGGCAAGAAAAGTGGAATGAGCTTTCTAATCAAATGCACCAACTTACTGTTTCGCCTACAAAAACATCTTTGTCTATTCTTACTCAAACTAGCGGCCAATTTGAAGAAACAACAAAACACTTTATCGAACAACAACAGTCGCAACGTGAAGAGGTTCAAAAACAGTTAGAAGTTTTTTTGGGAGAGTTCAAGTCCAAACAACTAGAACTCGCAAAGCAGTTCGAGGAAAACTCAAAAAATCTATTTACTTCCATCAAGTAAGAAAAATGTGGCAACTAACTGCAGCACAAACAAAACTCTTTCTTCCTCCTACTACATCAAGATGGCTTACATTTTTCGATATGGAAAAGAAGGAGGACAAAATGAATCCATTTCAAGAAGCACAAACTGTTCCGGAGCTTCGTTACGATGAGATTCAAGTCGGTGATCAAGCATCACTTACAAAAAAAATTACGGATGAGGACGTTATCAATTTTGCAAAATTGACTGGAGATGTAAATCCTATTCACATTCTAGACTCTTTTGCAAAAACGACAATGTTCAAAGAACGTATTGCCCATGGCATGCTCGTTTCAAGTTTTATTTCTACCATTCTTGGAACGAAACTTCCT
Source organism: Bacillus sp. FSL P2-0099 (assembly GCF_038007445.1). NCBI lineage: Bacteria > Bacillati > Bacillota > Bacilli > Caryophanales > Bacillaceae > Bacillus > Bacillus sp. FSL P2-0099. The sequence continues at coordinate 1,308,138 of NZ_JBBOXE010000001.1, read as the reverse complement.
GGCAAAAATACGATTTATTTATCACAAAACGTTTCATTCCGTGCTCCTGTCAAAATCGGTGATACACTTCGCGTTGTGGCAGAAGTTATTAAAAAACGGGACGATAAAAAAATTATCACATTGCAAACAAACATATATAATCAATCTGATGATATTGTCGTAGAAGGTACAGCGACAATACTGAAAAAAGAGTAGCAAATTTGCTACTCTTTTTTCTATCCAAGAACTTCTAATCACACCGTTTACTTCCGTGTATGAGTACGTCGTTTACACATAAAATAACATTACCAGATAGCACTTAGCTAAACTGGATTACTCTTTAAGGATGTGTATCAACATGGTGAAAACAAACAAATTACTAGTTCCGGGTGCAGAGCAAGCACTTGAACAATTCAAATATGAAATCGCACAAGAATTCGGTGTAAGCTTAGGATCTAATACAGCATCTCGTTCTAACGGATCAGTTGGCGGTGAAGTAACGAAACGTCTTGTTGCTTTAGCTCAACAACAATTACGCGGATAACTATATAACCTATGGCTTAGAGGCAGATATTCTCTGCCTCTTTCTTTTTTAACATACATAATAGTGCTTCTTCACATACTAGTAAGAGCAAATCGAAAGGAACGATATGTGAAATGAAACGGATTAACATTAGCATGAGTCCTCCCCGTGTTCTTACTGTATCTTTTATTATGCTATCAATTATCGGTACATGCCTATTGAAATTGCCAATTGCTACAACAACGTCTATTTCATGGCTCGATGCTTTATTTACAACGGTTTCTGCTTGTACGGTTACAGGGCTTGGTGTTGTGGACACTGGTAAAGTATTTACCTTATTTGGCCAATGTGTCATTTTAACACTTATACAAGTTGGCGGGCTTGGCATTATGAGCTTTGCTGTTTTAATCGCAATTATGCTCGGTAGAAAAATCGGCCTTCAAAACCGGATTTTATTACAACAAGCATTAAATCAAACAAATGTCGGCGGAATCATTCGTCTTGCAAAAGCATTATTTTTATTTTCTTTTACTGTAGAATGTATCGCTACTTTACTTCTCTCTTTTGAATGGGTACCAAAATACGGGGTTGCCAAAGGTATATATTATAGCTTTTTTCATTCTATCTCAGCCTTTAACAATGCTGGGTTTTCTGTGTGGAGCGATAATTTAATGTCGCACTCCCATAGCATTCTCGTCAATCTCGTTATTTCTTCCCTCATTATTTTAGGTGGGATTGGTTTTACGGTTATCGTAGATATAAAAAGAAAGAAAAACTTTAAAAACCTTACTTTGCACTCAAAGCTTATGCTCTCTTCTACTCTAATCGTCAATATTATTGCTACAGCTTTTATCTTTATATTTGAGTTCCATAATTCAATTTCCATGAGAGGTTTTACACCATTTGAAGAAGGTATGGCTGCTTATTTTCAAGCGGTTTCAACACGTACTGCCGGGTTTAATACTGTTGATATCTCTGTATTATCAAAACCTTCACTTTTATTAATGATGCTTCTTATGTTTATTGGTGCTGGCAGTGCTTCAACTGGTGGTGGGATTAAGTTAACGACTTTTTTGATTATGTTTTTCGGCGTATTTAAATTTTTGCAAGAACAAGATGATATTGTCGTGTTTAAAAAATCCATTAAAGATACGCTCATTGTCAAATCATTAACGATTACTATTATTTCAATTTCGTTTATTTTTCTTTCCATTTTAATTTTAAGCATCACTGAGAAGGTTCCTTTATTAATGAGTGCTTTTGAAGTATTTTCAGCATTTGGAACTGTCGGCCTTAGCATGAATTTGACGCCACACTTAACAATCATCGGCAAAACAATTATTATCTTTATGATGTTTTTTGGAAAGATGGGCCCTTTAACATTAGCCTTTTCATTTGCACGTAAAAAACAAAGAAAAATAAAATATCCCAACGAAGATATTTTAACAGGTTGACAACCGTATAAATTATCCATATAATGAGAGTACAATAGCATATCTCCAAAGGGGAGTAGCGTCCAAGAACTATTTCTTGGAAACAAAGTCGTCATTACGTAGAACTTAGTTCTTCCGGCTTTGTTGGCATTTTCATTACATATGTCTAGCAAGACCTTTGCCTATCAACGGCAGAGGTCTTTTTTGTTTTCAAATTCCTTCCACCGTTGATACGCAGGAGTATGGGGAAACTAAACAGTGGGGAACTTCTTCACTTGTTTAGTCTTTATAGAAATGAGAGGAGAATGTACATGGATGTATCATTATTATTGGAGTATGGTTGGGTATTACTCATCCTAATTGCACTAGAGGGGATTTTAGCGGCTGATAACGCTCTCGTTCTCGCAATTATGGTAAAACATTTACCAGAAGAAAAACGAAAGAAAGCACTATTTTATGGATTAGCAGGAGCGTTCGTTTTCCGCTTCGGATCACTATTTATGATTTCGTTCCTAGTAGATGTATGGCAAGTGCAAGCAATTGGTGCGATTTATCTTATGTTTATCGCGGGGAATCACTTATTTAAAACGTATGTTAAAAAGAATACACATGAAGAAACAGAAGAAAAAGAAGCAAAGAAAAAACAAGAGAACTTTTGGTGGACTGTATTTAAAGTCGAAGTTGCTGATATCGCCTTCGCAGTTGATTCAATTTTAGCTGCTGTTGCATTAGCAGTGACTTTACCGAAAACAGGATTAGGTACGATTGGTAGTCTTGATACAGGTCAATTTATCGTTATCTTTACAGGTGGACTTATCGGATTAGTTATAATGCGATTTGCAGCAACTGCTTTCGTACAAATATTAAAACGTAAACCAGGACTTGAAACTGCAGCATTTTTAATTGTAGGTTGGGTTGGTGTGAAATTAACAGTTTATACGTTAGCACACCCTGCTTTAAATGTCCTTCCGCATTCATTCCCAGAATCCACTCCGTGGAAGCTTACATTCTGGATTGTATTAGTTGGAATCGCAGTTTGCGGTTGGTTCTTCTCGAAAGAAGTAGAAGTAAAAGTAGAAAAGAATTTAGACGAAAAAGCGCTGTAATTACAGCGCTTTTTCTTTTTTCTCGTTTCAATTCCCCTCTCTATTTTTAGAAAAAATTCCATTATACTACCTTTTGTAAACGCTTCCTTTATAGATGTATGTCCTTTTTGTGAAATATTGCACAAACTTATTGAAACTATGAACAAATCCATGTACCTTATTCATATAAGGAGTATTTATAGACGATGTATTAAAGGAGCGTATTACTCATGCTAGAACAAGGATTAGATTACGTTGTAAAACTGGCTAAGAGCAAAAAACAAATGCTAGATATAAATCCAATGCAATATTTCATTCGTGCTGCACTTGCGGGCATTTATATCGGTTTTATTATTGTACTATGTTTTAAATTAGGTAACTTTTTTCATATTGCAGATTCACCAGCAACATATTTAGCTTCCTCCATGTTTTTCGGAATTGCTCTCGTACTTATTATATATGGCGGCGCTGAATTATTTACTGGCAATACGATGTACTTCACAGTGGCAACTTTAAGAAAAGAAACAACGATTTCTGATACACTTCGTAACTGGGTTGCTTGTTATGCAGGTAACTTAGCTGGCGCTTTATTCTTTGCCTTACTATTTTACGCAACTGGAATTTTCGAAGCAATTGATCACAGTCATTTAATGAATAAAGTTGTTGAAGGAAAGATGAATACACCTACAATGCAATTATTCTTTAAAGCGATTTTATGTAACTGGCTCGTATGTCTTGCCTGCTTCTTACCTTCTCAAGTGAAAGGTGACACAGCAAAAATATTAATGATGATGATGCTCGTTTTCACTTTCTTTTTATCTGGTTATGAGCATAGCATTGCAAACTTATCACTGTTTGCTTTATCTTTAGTATCACCACATCCTGAGACAATTTCTTTTGCGGGCGCTATTCATAACTTAATTCCAGTTACAATCGGTAACATTATTGGCGGATCCGTATTTGTCGGTATGGTATATCATTACTTAACAAAGAAAGCACCTGTTGTTGAACAAGAGAAAACTCAATTAGTTGGAGCTCAAACGGAGGAAATTATTCCTTTACAAGCACATATGAAACATTAAAAACTCCAAAGTTTTACTTAAACAGACTATAATTATAAGAGGATACTATGTTCAGTATGAGAGCATAGATCCTCTTTTTTTATACATATTGTTATGTATAACTAGATATTATAGATATAGTTTAATATGTATATAATGTTCAAGAAACCTATGTTTGTTTTTGAGAGTAGAAGACGTAGCTCATAGTGGAAGGCATAGCAAGGTCGCGAGACAGATCGTAAATGGAAAAAGGTTTAGGAGTGAAAAACTATACGTGTACAAGAGATTATACTAGAAGAGGGCAAAAGATACATTTTAATAGATGAAAAAGGAATTCCTGTAATCCCAGTGGTGAAGTACCTCAAATATTTAGATTTCACAGGAAAAAGCAGCAATACACAGAAAACGTACTGTTATGCATTAAAACAGTATTTCTCTTATTTACAAGAGACAGAGAAGGATTATAGAGAAATACGATTAGAAGACTTGGCAGATTTTGTGGGATGGTTGCAAAATCCTTATGGGAGTAAGAGGATAACATCACTTGTTCCCGTGAAAACAAAGAAAACAGAGAGAACAGTGAACCTGACGGTCACCGCTGTCACAAACTTCTATGACTATTTGTATCGTAATGAAGAGTTATCACAAGATATGGGTGAAAAGTTAATGCGTCAGTTTTTTACAGGTGGGCGAACACGTTACAAGAGCTTTCTTCACCATGTCAATAAAGACAAATCATCTATAAGGAATGTGTTAAAGGTCAAAGAACCACGCAAGAGGATACAAATACTTACAAAGGAACAGGTACAGCAAACCTTAGTAGCTACCACAAATATAAGGGATACATTCCTAATTCAGCTTTTATTTGAAACGGGGTTGCGGATTGGAGAAGCACTTTCCCTATTTCTAGAGGACTTCCAATTTGATTATGGAAAAGGGCATCGTATTCGCTTGACGGACCGTGGAGAATTGGAAAACGGAGCGAAACTAAAAACAGGCGAACGAGAGATTTTTGTATCACAAGCCCTCATGGATTTATACGATGACTATCTGTATGAGGTCATTGATGAACTGAATATCGATACAAACTTTGTATTTGTAAAGTTACGTGGTGAGAACAAAGGCAAACCCATGACGTACAGCGATGTGGAAGCCATGTTTAAACGATTACGACAGAAAACAAGAATTAATGTTCACCCTCATCTGTTCCGCCACACACACGCAACGATGTACTATCAGGAAACAAAAGACATCAAACAAGTACAGGAACGCCTGGGGCATTCACAAATCCAAACAACGATGAACCTGTACCTTCATCCCTCGGACGAAGAAATCCGTAAGGATTGGGAAAAGGCACAGGGTGCATTTCAAATACAACAACAGAATGGCGGGACAGAATGAAACAAAAACAGCAGATCAACATAGAACAATTAGGATTTCATGAAAAATTGCAGCATGAGTTATCAAGATACCCTATGAAGACGGTACAAGATAATGGTTCCGTTACAGTTCGGTATATCAAGGACCCCTACTTCTTGGTCAATGACACTTGGAATGCCAACTTTTTTGAAGTCATTCCACAGTTTAAGATAACAGTGCCTTTTAATAATAGCGGGAGTCAGAATGTGGGTTTTAAAATCAACAGCCCGACTGTCAACCTGGAAGTAAAATATGTATGGTATCAGAAGCTGTTCAACGATGCATGGGTGTTAAGCAGTGCTTTTGGCGTAGAAGCAAGAATGATGCGCAAGCTAACAAGATTTCTCAACGAGAAATACTCTTCCCTTCACTCCCTATTAGATTTGAACATTGAAAAGACGGAACGGGAATGGTGGTTTTGGTTACAGGAGCAAGGAGCTTCAATACAGCGAATATCACGTAGATCATCATATCGTGAATACACTACTAAATCACCCCTAGCAACCTTTTTGCGAAAGATTTATTTATCTTTCTTTGTACTGACAGATACCCGTGAAGAGTGGGAGAAAGAACGATGGGATGTACGAGTATTACATGATAAATATGGAGTTGCTTATAACAAAAGTAAGCCTGATTATTACATTGATTTCACCAAAGTTGAACAAGGTAAAATGCGTGAGCAAATAAAAAAATACTTCAAACAACGTATTCTGAGCAAAAATAAATTTTCTTGGGGCACAGCTCAAAATTATCTACTATACTTTTCGAGGTTCGTATCGTTTATATTTTCGTTAGAACCTTCATGGACAGATTTAAAGAGATTGAATCGTTCACATATAGAGCAATACATTCTATGGATACATGAATACGCTAAGAACAATTTAAAGCAAAAAAATGCGCATCCTGAAAAATATATAAACTATGGCTTGGTAGTTATAGGAAAGATTCTTACAGATATCCAGCGATATGAATATGATATCGCCCCAGAAACAGATGTGCGATTGCTACTCTTTTCAGAAGATAAACCGAAGCTAAAAAAGAAGTCAGTTGACCAGATTGATTACATTCCTGACTTTGTGTTGGAACAACTTTTCACATACATCAACGATTTACATAAAGAAGTCATTCCTGTCGTATGGGTGGCTTTTAAAACAGGATTACGAATTTCGGATGTATTAGAGCTTACCTCTGATTGTTTAAAACAGTTAAATGGCAAATATTCCATTGTTACGGATATTGAGAAAACTTATGTAAACGGGCATCGAATTCCAATTGACGACGAATTGGCAAATATCTTAGCGGTTCTTATTCAACACTCCAAAGAGAACAGCAATCAAGACAATAATCCTGACGGATTTATTTTCGTTCGCTATCGTGGTTCCCGTAAGGGAATGCCATTTATTCAGTCCTGGATTCGAAATAAACTAAATATCTTGGCAAAACAAAAAAACATTGTGGATGAGCAAGGAAATCTCTTTTATTTTACGAATCACCAATTCCGTCATACCTACGCAGTAAAAATGCTGAACGGTGGTGCGGATATTTTGACGGTACAGGAATTGTTAGCCCACGCCTCTCCTGAAATGACTTTACGGTATGCTAAACTATTGGACAACACGAAGCGAAAAGCATTTGAATCTGTCATCAGTCAAGGAGTATTTAGCTTTGACTTGAATGGCGAGATGCAGGAGATAAAAGCAGGCGAAGATATCCCAGCAGACATCCTGCAAGCTCTCTGGCAGGATCATAAGTTGAATGCGATGGATAATCCCTACGGGACATGCCATGCGCGTTTGAAAGGAAATTGCCCACATATGGAAGCCCCTCCTTGCCTCACTTGCAACGGAGGCAGCCCATGCAAGGACTTGGCAATTGGATTTTCAGAATACGATGTTCAAAAATATGAACTTCATGTAAAAACCACAAACAAATCCATTGAAGTGGCAAAACAATATGGTCGGGATGATGTGGTAAAAAAACAAAAGGAAAATTTACAACGTTACCATGGTATTTTAAACAATATCCGTGAGGGTAATATTATCTTTGGCAGACAGGACCGCATGAAGAGAAAGGCAGGTGTGAGAAATGGCCAATTATAACCGAAAAGAACAGTTAAAAGCACTACATGCATCAAGAAAGGCCATTACCGCTAAGAAAGTCGATGAAGCTATTCAAAGACTCATACGAGCCTCTGATCCTATCAATTTTAATAGTGTAGCAAGCGAAGCTGGCATAGCAAAAGCAACGTTATACAACAATCAGGAGCTACGCGGAAGAATTGAATCCTTACGGAAACAACAAGCACAAGCGCCTACTTTGAAGCAAATCAAACGTGAGTTGAATGAAAACAGCAAAGATGCCATCATAGATTCTTTAAAACGTCGCATCAAGAAATTGGAAGGAGCAAATAAGGAATTGCGTGAGCAATTAAAAGTTGCGTACGCCGATGTATACAAACAGATATAAGGGGTACCGCCACACATCCATCAACTTAAAGTATATTTTTTTACAAAATGCGATCTTTCCATTTAGTTTTTTTATTATCTTTTATAGATGTTATAAAAGTAGGCATATCAAATAAACCCTGACGGATTTCATTTTTTTTACTATGCTACTTTATGAGTAGAAGTGGCATACTCATAAACAACACCCAAAATATCAAAAACTGTCTTTTTCTCGTATCGATGAGATTTTCGTCCGTTGTACTGTAGGAGGTTAAACAGACGAAGAAGAACTTTTGATAGCTCTTGGGTGTTTTTGTGTAATGCTTGGTGAAAAAGTAAAAAATAATCTTTAATTATGTACATCGCTTTATATTCACTTAACTCTTTCTGTTTCTTACGTAGCAGGAGTTCTCTCATTTTAAACATAGTAGAAGAGCATAATAGGATACTAATGAGTTGTCCATAAAGGTGACATTCTAAGCGCTCTTGTTTAATAGATTTACAACGATGAATTTGAAACCAAGATTTCCATATTTTAAACAACAGCTCAATTTGCCAGCGTAGTGAATATAAATCATAGATTTTCTCTTTTGGTACCCATTCCGTAGGAATGTTTGTCATATATACATTGATACCACTGAGTCGTTTACTACGAGGAGAATACTTCATTCCTTTCTTTTTTTCTCTTACAGCTTGATCTTGTAATCGTTTTTGTTGCTGTTGTTTTGTTAATCGATGGACAATTACACGAGCTGACACTTTATCAATCATTCCTACATAAGCATTAGCTATTTCCCATGTTTGTCCTGGCTGAAGGGAGTTCATTACCGTCTCCATATCTAACTGTATATACTCTGTACCTTTCTTAATTCTTCCATCTTGAAAATAATCAGGGTTAGGATTTTTTTGATAAATACGTGTATTCGACTTGATACGAGAAATATAGTAGGCCTCTTGATCTTGTATATATTGAAGGTCTTTTAAATGAAAATAACCTAAATCTCGGATACATAAATCATTCGCTGCCACAGTTGGGGCACACAGAGAGCCGTAAGTGCGATCATGTTGTTTACCTGGACCTGTATGAATATGTAGGAACTGTCCGCTTAACAAATCATACTCAAGCTGAATTTTTATCCCAGCTGTATGGCTGCATCCTCCTGCACCTGGATAAACCGATGAAAATACATCCGGGAGTTGAAATGCAGTTGAATCTAAGATACGAATACGCTTGAAAATAGAAGTATATGGAGAAGAAATTAGCTTAGCTGAAGATAACTTTTGGTTTAGAAGTTTGGCTAAAACTTGTTGTAGAAACTGGACGGCTGCGGCGTTAAATCTTTGATTTAGTCCTTCAGGACTGATGAGTACTTCTGTTGATACTTCTAAACAACTACATAACTGGGTTAAGGAAGTTTTTGCTACACTTTGGCTTAGCCATACGCATAAAGCTACTAACTCTTGTGCTTGATACTTACTTGTTCGCTGTACAAATCCAACATCTCTAGCTAGATTCTGTAAGGTATTTGGGGATAAAAGACTCTTTATCTCCTGTGCAAATAATTGTAAGTCGTCAGATACAGAATTAGACATACAAAAAACGCCATCCTTTCCTATAATTCTACAGTAAGAATAACGTCTTTTTTGCTTAATGAATAGTGTGAAACCTTAGCTTTATGGTAATGTGACCGTACCTCATGTAGTCACAGTTTTTATTTGTATTAAGACATTCGAAATGATTTGCCACGTAAAGCTGCTATGTAGCAAATAATAACTACTAAGCATAGGCTAACCATCACCAAATACAATTGTGGTGCAAAATGGATAATCAACCAGCCACCAAGCACTGGGCCTAAGAAGCCACCTAAGTTTTGAAATTGCATAAAACCAAGATATGTTGCTTTTTGATGCGCGGGTGCAATCATTTCGACTATAGCACTCGTCATTGGGAAAACAAAAATTTCACCAAGTGAGAACACAACCATACCGACAATAAAAAGTGTCCAATTATCAGCGAAGTGGAAGATTAACATACCAAGTGCTAATAGTCCGCCCCCGAAAATAAGACTTGTTTTGATTGCTACTTTTTCGCTTAAAATGCCGAGTGGCAATTGAAGAATTACGATTGTTGCAGCATTAATCACAATTAGAACTGAATATAATGCTACTCCGTCTGCCATAGTTAAATTAAGCAATTGTGGCATTGTTGCCTCTGTTTGCATATATACGAAATTGCAAATAACACTCGCAATAATGAGCAACATAAGTGTGCTATCTTGTAAAAGAACACGCATCAAGTCGCCAATATCTTGCGTAACATTGACCGTATTCTGCTCCTCTATACGTCGTAAAGTGATGACTAAGAAAATCGCATACAATAAGTACATCGTTGCAGTAATAAGGAATGGAAAACTTATTGATGATGCTTTTGAAATGACAATACCGAGCAAAAGGCCGATCACAGCTGATAAATTGATGGCAGTATATCGAATTGAAAATAGGCGACGACGCCTATCTTCGTCAGTATAGTCAATCATCAAAGCTTGTGAAGCTGGTTCAAAAAATGCACGACAGATACCGTTGAGAGCATTGCATAGAACGAATATCCAAACAGAGTTTGCGAATGCAAAGCCATAAAAGACTATACTCCAACAGAACATCGATATGATGATAATTTTTTTTCGGCCAAACCGGTCAGTAAAGAAACCACCGAAGAAGCCACCAAATGTCGCAGTCAATTGTGAAATACCGACTGCTAAACCAATCATAATTGGTGAGGCATGTAAATCATTTTGTAAATAAAGTGCTAAAAATGGTATCGTCATAAAGCTAGCTGTGCGGGCGAAGGTCGTACCACCGAGCAGCTGCCAGACGAGGGGGTGAAAATAATCCATAATAAAAACCTCCTGTATTAACATGCGTTTGCTTATGCTAGTATGAAGTGTGGAGTTAGTCTATAGTCAAGAGGAGTTTTTAACTTGGAGAGAAAAAACCTTAAAACCTTAAGTACAGGAGAATTTGCTAGTTATTTTGGGGTGAAAAAAGACACCTTGTTTTATTATGATAGAATCAATCTTTTTAAACCTGCCGGTAAACTTCCCAATGGTTATCGATATTATACCTACGATCAAATTAATACATTCTCAACACTCCAATCTCTTCGGAAAGTGGGAGTTTCGATTGAGGAACTAAAAGAATATCTTAATTCTCCCAACACTTACAAACTTGTTGAAATGGCAAAACAGCAGACAGTTCTGGTGGAAGAAGAAATTGAGAAATTAATTCAAATTCGTCGTTTCTTTAAGGGTATTATTTCAATGGAAGAAGAAAGAAAAAACGTTGAAGTTGGGAAGGTTTATATCCAAAAGACACAGAAAAAATCTATTTTCTTAAGCGATGTAAATTCGAAAAATAGCATGACCGATTTCGATTGGGTAAAACATTTTAGCAAGCAAATAGGCTTGTTTGTTCCTGCTCCTATTGGATCTGTGATAACAAGAGAGAGCCTGATTCAAGAAAGATATGAGGAGGTAGATCACTTATTTTGTTATAGTGATTTAGAAACAGGTCAATCAAAACCAGGAGGAATTTATGTCATATATTATCACCAAGGATCTTATAAAGATATTGAATCCGCATACCACAATATCACGGAATTTATCAAATCAGAGGGCTATGTTATTGAAGGAAATGCCTATGAAGATTACTTCTACAATCCATTAAGAACTAATAATAAGGAGGAATATCTTACTAAAATTAGTATACAGGTAACAAAGTGTTTAAAGAGTTAAAGCTATAATGTTATCTTTGTTTAGTAAAAATTAAAAATAGGAAAAACAATTGCAGCGAGTACTTTTAAAAAAAGTGATAAAAAGAGAATCGAACTTTATGTTTAGTAGGGCATCCCCCATCATCAAGTTGAAATTTTAAAATACCCCCAAAACGAGAAAATTGTACGTTTTAATCTGGAGACGTCAATTTTCTCATTTTCGGGTATTTGCTTTTCTTAGCTTGATGGTGATGTGGCGGTACCCCGAATAGAGTAAACATCAAGTAACTCTAAAATATACAATAAAAATAGTAGGTGGGGAATATTTGACGCTTACACGAAAAGCATTTTCCCTATCGCCATCAAGTTAAAAAACTAATTATCCCACAAAACAAAAAATCGAGTTGAATTCACATAAATAACTGTAGAGAGATAAAAATTTGGTTCTGGGGGTACTATAAAATTTTAGCTTGATGGGCATGTGGCGGGCCCCCTATATGTGAAATTTCTAGTTTAATGCAACAATTAAATCAATTTTTTTGATTAATTAAATTTAACCACCCCCTAACATATTATATATGTCTAATATGTTAGGGGATTGATTTAATAATATTTTTTGAAATTAGGTCTTGATAATAATAATTTGGAGTTTTTAGCTCCCTACATATTTCAAGGAAATATAAGGATTAATTTCCCTGTTTTCCTTCCCTCTCTCTATGCTCTTTTTCATCTGATGCATACCGACGACATCATTTGTATGAAGGTGAATTTCATTAACATATAAACCTTCGTTGCAGAAAGCTTCTACGAAATCTAACCCACTTTTTTCTCCCCATCCCATATTAAAATCAAGGGAAAGAATATTTACATCATAATCCCGAACCATTTGCAAAGCACATTCTACTGTAGTGGCGAGTACATACCCGTATGGACAACTTCTTTGATCATCCATATATACATTCATGTTCTATCCCCTCTCTATTTTGTATACGTGACCAGCATGTAACATATTGCTCCAAGACTAATAAAAGGACCAAACGGAATTTGGCTCCTCATTTTCATACGTTTTAATACTATACCAGCTCCAAAGAAACAAAGACTAAAGCAAGATGCTAAAAATAAAATCATAAAAACCCCTTTCAGTCCCACTATAAATCCAAGCAGCGAAAGTAATTTTATATCCCCTCCACCAAGCCCTTCTGGATATATCTTTTGCATGCAATATAACAAAATGAATATAACGCCACTACCAACTATACTATCTGTCCAAGTGACTAACGGTACAAAAATACATTCTAAAATAAGCAAAAGCGCAAACCAAATTAAAATACGATTAGGTATTAGCATATATACTAAATCTGTAACTGAAATAATTAGAAGTAACGAAAAAAGCGATAAAATGATGATGAGCTCTCTTTCCATTCCAATTACATATACAGTAAGAAAAAATAAACTGCCTGTAACAAATTCAAATACTATGTACAAACTTGAGATTTTGCTCTTACAATTCGTACAACGCCCTTTTTGTATACAAAATGAAATGATTGGAATAAGTTCTTTCGGCTGTAACGTATACTTGCAGTAATGACAGTACGAACGCGGTGTAATAATAGATTCCCCTACTGGAACTCTCATCGCAATCACCATAAAAAAAGAACCAAACACCATACCTATTAACAATGCATATAAATAAGTGAACATCCCTTCCTCTCCTTTCCAAAAGAACATAACAAAAAAAGGAGAGAACTTCTACTTCATATTATCTTTATTCTATTAAAAAAGCAGGCCGTTTTCCGGCCTGCTTTCCCCTATTTTATACGATGAAATATACTGCTTTTAACGGCCCATGTACTCCGACAACAAGATTCATTTCAATATCCGCAGAGTTACTTGGTCCTGTAATAAAGTTAATACAAGATGCGACTGCTTCACCTTTTTCCACACGTGAGTTCATATGTTGAACTGCCTGTGTAATACGCGGTACAAGTGTTTCACGTGGAATAATAGCAAAGTATACAGTCGGTAAAAAGTGTAAAGAACGCCCTTGTCCTTTATGACTTTGTACAACAATCGTACCAGATTCAGCTAAAGTATAATCACTAAATGCAATACCGATATTCGCTTTTTCCGCTATACGCATATTCTCTTCTTTTTTCTCAGGATCCCATACATTTACCTCAACATTTTGCTTTGGAAGCTCTTCTTTAAATAAAGAAGTCAATCCATAGGAATCAAAACGTTCATCTGCTGATAATATAATAGGTCCTCCGCCGTTTTCAACGATTACTTTTTGAATATCTTCACGTAAGCGGTCGTTTGTCGTTTCCACAACAGTTGTATGAATGTTTGTACATTGCTTTTTAAATACTTCTAACAATTCTTCTTGTGAATAATCTTTTAACGTTTCTACATTCACATTACTTTTCCATGCTGGACGTTCTACGCCTTCTGTTTTACGCGCGCGCCCAAGTTCTTTTGCGATATTATCTAGAAAGGACTCACGGTTTTGAATTAATCCTGTCATTATTTGTCCCCGCCTTTCTTATGATCTTTATACCAATCACGGAATCGTTCTTTACTTGGAGCTGGGAATTCACGAATATCCGTCCAGTTTTTAAGTGGTCCAACACCTTTTGATACACGGTTACCAGATGTAAATGGACTCATTGCTGCCGGTGCCATTTTCGATCCCATTTTATATAAAGCTGCTGAAGAAGCACCCATACTAAACATTTTCATTGCTAATTTTTCTGCAAGTGGGGCACGACCTTCTTGCTCAACGATGACTTGACGATGTTTTAATAATAAATCATGTAATGGAATTTTTACTGGACAAGCTTCTGTACATGCTCCGCATAAACTAGATGCATAAGGAAGCTCTTTGTAATCGTCATACCCACCTAAAAGTGGTGTTAATACCGCACCGATTGGTCCTGAATAAATAGATCCATACGAATGTCCACCAACGTGACGATATACGGGACATACGTTAACACAAGCGGCACAACGAATACATTGCAATATTGAACGGAATTCCGATCCAAGAATTTGAGAGCGGCCATTATCAACAACGACTAAATGAAACTCTTCTGGTCCATCTACCTCTTCCTCTTGAATTGGTCCTGCTACTGTTACATAACTTGTTAATTTTTGACCTACCGCACTACGACATAGTAAACCAACTAAAACATCTAATTCTTCCATTGTCGGAACCATACGTTCCATACCCATTACTGCAATTTGTGTTTTCGGAATCGACATGACAAGATCGGCATTACCTTCGTTCGTCACTAAACAAAGAGAGCCAGTATTTGCAACAGCGAAGTTACAACCTGTCACACCAATTTCTGCATCCATAAATTTCTCACGAAGTTGTTTACGAACAAACTTTGTCATTTCGTATGGATCATCAGAATTTTCATATCCAAGTTTTTCTTTAAATACATCACGAATTTGCGTTCTGTTTTTATGAAGTGCAGGCGCAATAATATGTGATGGTGGATCGTTATCTACTTGCAAGATATACTCTCCCAAGTCACTCTCTAACACTTCACAACCAATCTCTTCAAGGGCATGATTCATACTAATTTCTTCAGTTACCATTGATTTTGATTTTACAACTTTCTTCGCTTGTTTCTTTTTTGCAACGTCTTGAATATACTTTGCTGCATCCTCTTTCGTTTTCGCAAAGTAAACGTGACCGCCTCTTTTTGATACATTTTCACTTAACTGCATTAAATAATAATCAAGATTTTCTAACGTATGTTGACGAATTTGTTCACCTAGTTCACGCCACTCTTCCCAGTTTCCCAACTCGTCAGCTGCTTTTAATCGATTTGTATATAAACGCGTTTGTGCAGAAGATACCGCTCCGCGCATAAACGAATCTTGAATTCCATCGCCAACGCGATCATTAAATTTTTTCTCACTGATTTTCATAGACATAGCTTATGTTCCCCCTTCATGAGCGACTATTCAAGACCTCAGCAATATGCATTACTTTTACTTCTTTTCCTAAACGCTCAATACGTCCGCCAATGTTTAACAAACACCCACAATCTGCACCGATTAAATAATCAGCACCTGTTTCCATTACACTATCTACTTTTTCATCTACCATTTGCTCAGAAATTGGAGTCATCTTAACTGAAAACGTTCCCCCAAACCCACAACAATTTTGCACGTTCGGCAGTTCTCTCACAATTAATCCTTTTACGCTTGATAATAAAATTCCTGGTGCCTCTTTTACTCCAAGCAGGCGTGTCATATGACAAGATTTATGAATAGTAGCTATCCCTGGTAAACTTGCACCAACATCTGTAACTTTTAAAACATCTACAATAAATTGTGTAAATTCATATGTTTTATCAGCAACCTTTTGTGCACGTTTAGCCCACTTCGGATCATCTTTAAAAACATGCGGATACTCATGAAACATTGTCGCACAAGATCCAGATGGCGTAACGATATATTCTGCATCTTCGAAAGTTTCAATCATATGTTTCATCGCTTCTTTTGCTGCTTCTACATGGCCGCTATTATAAGCAGGCTGACCACAACAAACTTGTGCTTCTGGAAATTCAATTTCACAACCTAAACGCTCCAATACTTCAACTGTTGCTTTACCGACGTTTGTTTCAAACATATCGACTAAACAAGTAACAAATAAAGTAACTTTCATAACTATAATTCCCCCTCATTACAACTCCGCTAAAAATCATATGGTCATCAGATGACTAAGATTAGAAGAAGTAGGCTCAACCATGGCCTATCCTCTCCCTCTTCTAAAGAAAACGCTTACTTAATCTCTCTCTATTTTATCAGAAAATTAGATTTTTAAAAGATTAAATTACGAATTTATATCGCTTTTACCTGTGACAATATGTTCTACATTTGTTAAATGATCTAGCATCGCTTGCTGCGCTAATTCCACATCTTGCTTTAACACCGCATCATATATAGATTGATGCTCTTCTAAAAGTCGTTCTGATGTTGTTTGTTCACCATATAAAATAATGCGTCTTGATTCACCAATCGTTTCAGCAATCATCTCTGAAACATGATTCATGAGCTCAAGCAAGATGTTATTATGCGAAGATTCTGCAATTCCCATGTGAAAATGAAAGTCTGCTTTTTCGCCAGCCTTCTCATCTCCAATGCTCTTTGCCATTTCATCTAACCACTGCTTCATATTTTGCAAATTAGCTTCCGTACGTTTTGCCGCTGCCGCTCGAACTGCCCCCACTTCGAGCACCTTCCGTACTTCTAATAAATTCAAAATATCCTCTTTCTTCATTAATAACTTGTTATTTAGTGATTTTGTTAATGAAGAAGGATCGAAATTCCTTACATATGTACCTTCTCCTTGTTTCATTTCAATTAAGCCCATTGCTCTTAGCGCACTTAGCGCTTCACGAACAGCAGATCTGCCAACTTGAAACTGCTCAGCTAATTGATGAACAGGAAGTAGTTTGTCACCAGGTTTTAACGTACCATTTTTAATCATTGTTAAAATAGCTTCAGATACTTCTTCGTAAATTTTTTTCGGTTTAATAGATTTGTACTCCAGTTAAATCACCTCAGTATCTTCCAAACAACAATTGTAACGTTTTATAAGAACTTAGCATCCATAACTATTTTAGAACGAATTAGTAAGAAGTACAAATGTTTTGTTCATAAAATAGTCAAATTTTTGATATTTGTTTGATATTAATTAATACATTTACGCGTAACTATTTACCTTCAATATGAAGAGCATATTCCAAAAGTTAGAATATGCTCTCCTCATCTTGTGCTTTTAATTTAATACTAACTGTCGTGCCCTTACCTTTTTCACTTTCTATTCTCCACTCACCGTCATGTATATGAACAATTTGCCTTACAATTGCAAGACCTAAACCTGTTCCACCGTGTTGACGACTTCTCGCTTTATCTACTCGGTAAAAACGTTCCCCCAGATTTTCTAAATGCTCTCTATCAATACCTATTCCTGTATCTTTTATGTGCAATTCACAATAATCATCGATTTGCTTTAATGTTATTATGATATCCCCGTTTTGATTTGTATAACGTATCGCATTATCTAATACATTATGAAGTACTTGTTGCATACGATCCTCATCAATCATCACGATAATTTCAGGATTTAAATTCGTTGAAATACGAAGTTTTTTTTCTACAAACTGCAACTCGTACGTATTTAGTACATCTTCAATAAGCTGTGAAAAAACGATAGGTTGTTTCTTTAAGGGAAAGTGTTCACCTTCTAGCTGCGCTAGGTCTAATAAATCATGAACGAGGCGCTGCATGCGACCTGCTTCTTTATGAATAAGTTGCGTTACTTTTTCCTGCTGCGGTCCCTTCGCTACACCGTCTAAAATAGCTTCACTATATCCTTTAATATAACTAAGCGGTGTTCTAAGTTCATGCGAAACATTAGCTAAAAATTCCTTACGCTTTACATCTTCTGTTTCTAAGGAATTTGCCATTTTATTAAAGGCTTTTCCCAATCGTCCAATTTCATCTTCTGAAGAAATTGTAATCCGCTCTGAGAAATCTCCAGTAGCCAAATGATTTGCAACTCGTTCCATTTGCGAAAGCGGTCTCGTAATGGCGATAATAATTTTTCTACCAATCCATATTGTAATTAAAATCATTGCAAGTGCTAACGGCGCTAAAATAAGACCCATATCAAATATTAAGTCTTTTATACTTTTTAAAGGAATATAAGAGTATACAATACCAACTAATTTTTTATTATCTAAAACAGGGATGACAACACCCATAATATTACGATCAAAATGTTCTTCATACCCTATCTTTGTCACTGTTTTCCCATCTAATAGCGCCTGTCTATCCCCTTCACTTATAAGAGAATGATGGTGAACATCAAAAGGCAAACATGCGCTTAAATCACGCGGATTGTATACGAAAAGGACATCTGAACTAGATATTTGATCATATGCCCTTACTTTCTCTTCAAAAGTGGATACTCCTTCACGTTTATCATATTGCGTGGCAAGACGTTTCCCTTCCATTACTAATGAATCTTTTAAATTATCAACGTATAACTTTTCATATGAGTATAAAGATACAAAATAAAGAAAGGAAACTGTTACACATACTGCACATACTACTGTAAGCCAAAGCTTTTGTACCATCGTAAACATACGTTACACCTCAAATTTATAACCTACACCCCAAACGGTTTGAATGTAGTTTCCACTTTCTCCTAGCTTTAGACGCATCGTTTTCACATGCGTATCTACCGTTCTTGTACTTCCTGCATAATCATATCCCCACACCTTTTCAAGCAATTGTTCCCGGCTAAATACTTGTCCATTATGTTGACAAAGAAAATATAGTAAATCGAACTCTTTTACCGTAAGAGGAATCGTCTCACCATTCGTCTCGACCCTCCTACTTTTTTCATTAATAAGAATCGGTCCAAATTGAATCTCTTCTTGCTGTTCTTGCTTTGTATATCGTCTTAAAACAGCTTCCATACGAGCAATTAGTTCCCCAGGACTAAATGGCTTTACAATATAATCATCTGCTCCCATACGTAAGCCGTTCACCCTATTCCACTCTTCACCTTTTGCTGTTAAAAATATAATAGGTACATCCGACGTTTTTCGAATCTCTTTACAAACTGAAAGCCCATCCATCTCAGGCATCATAATATCTAGTACAACGAAATCGTAATGTTCCGTCTCTAATTTTCGAAGTGCCTCTTTTCCATTTTCAGCTTCTCCCCACTCGTATCCGAAGTTATCTAAGTACATTCCGACAAGTTGCCTCATATCACTTTCGTCATCTACGACTAGCACGTTATATTTACTCATTGTCCTTCCCCTTCTCTCTCTATGAGTTGAAACGGTCCTTTTCCGACTTTAATTGTTTGTTTTATTTTCATATTCTTCATATCCATTACGCATACTTCATCGCTATCATAACTAGCTACATATCCTTCTGCACCGCTTTTCAAAAATGCAAATGGATTAGACCCTACTTCTGCAAATCCTACCTCTTGATACGTACTTGCATCAAACTTTCTAAGCGTATTTGAACCGTGACTTAGCGCATATACATACTTATCATCCTTTGTTATATTCACAGGCATAAACGGAGCATGTAAAGAACGCATCATCTCTCCGCTCTGTAAAGAATACACTAATACTTTCTCATTCACTTGACTTCCATCACCATGTCCACCAATCCATATTTCTTTCCCATCAGCACTAACCGTTGCTCCTGTTGATGCTGGTGGAATCATAAAGGACTGTATCACTTCTTTTTTCTTTGTATCAATGGTCGTTAGTTTCGTATCATAAAAGTTGAGTACAGATAACTGGTTATGATGCTCTACCATCGTTATCGGCCCTTTTCCTGTTGAAACACTCCCTGTCTCTTTTCCTTTTATCGTAAAGAACCTTACCTTTTGTTCATTTTGATCGGCAGCAAATAATTGTGTTCCATCATCTGATGCGATAACATTAGCAATTCCTTTTCCAATCTTATACTTGTCCACTTGTCTTCCTTCTGCTAATGAATATACATACATATATTCTAATTGCTTACCATAAACAAGTATTTCCTCGCCATTTGGAAGTAGCGTAACCCCCGCAATCGGCTCATTTAATTCCCATGTTGTTAATAGATTCTTTGTTTTTTTATCAATAAAACTAATACTACCTTCCTTTATATTCGTTGTTATAATAACACTTTTATCTTTAGCAATCGGTGTATACGAACTTCCTTGACACCCTACTAATAGAAATAAAAAACAGAGAAGAAAAACATATTTTCTCAAAAGATTCCCTCCATCTTCGGATGATTTCGTTATAATTGTAAAATAACAAATAAATGTGTGGAAAATGTGAAATCTTCCTTTATTAATAAAGTGAAACTTTAATCAGTGGGGGTTTTCTTCATCCCCCACTGATTATTAGTTGAACCAATCGGGCTTTTATGGGCAGTTGATCCCCCATCTAACTTCTTTGCTTTCGCTGAATTTTGAGGTGGGGGTCTTACTGCCCATTAATGCGGGATAAACTTACATATATAATGTACAACAAATAGAATTTGAGGTGTGTAAATTATGCTTTTTCCTGATTTAGCGAATAAAATTGTACGTGAAGTACGCAGATTAATTACTGAAAACATTATTATTATTAATATACAAGGCGTTATTATCGCAAGTACAGATGCGGAAAGAATCGGTCAATTTCATGAAGGTGCACTCCGCTGTGCGAAACAAAAGAAAACTGTCATTATTACAAAAGATGATGAACGACGACTGCAAGGTGTAAAAGCTGGGATGAACCTTCCTTTACTATTCCATGACGAAGTAATCGGTGTGATTGGAATTACAGGAGAACCTGAAAATATTTCACAATACGGAGAAATATTACGTAAGATGACCGAATTATTAATTCATGAAAACTACTTTTTAGAACAACTAGAACTTGAGCACCGTTCTTATGAAGCATTTGTCTTTGATTGGCTTCAAAGTACAGACTGGTCTCCAAGTTTTCTCGATCGTGCAAAAACGCTTGGCATTGATTTATATAAGAAGAAACAACTTATTTTATTATCAATCGCCCAAGATAATACGATGCTCCAGCGTAAAATTTGGCAACATATGCGCAACATTTTAGCAAAAGAAAATTTATTTGTTCGCTGGGGAAATGATCGGTTTATTTTGTTTACAACAATCCAATCCAAAGAGCAAACCTTTCAATTTTTAAAACGGTTAAAACAAGACTGTGAAACTTTATTTTCTATTACTTTATATATCGGGATTGGACAAACAGTTACGCCAAGCAATATGAACTTATCGTACGAACAAGCATTACGCGCCCTTTCAGTATCACTTGAAACGAAAAAAATTGTATTTAATGAAGATTTACGTTTAGAAATGTGCTTACAAGATATTTCTACTGAAACTCGAGAACAGTTTCTAGAGCGTACCATTGAAAACTTAGTATCATCTCCTGAGCTTATGCACACTTTACGTTTATTTATCGATTATAACCAATCTTATAAACAGACAGCTGAGCAATTACATATACACATTAACACATTGCATTACAGGCTAAAAAAGATTGAAGAACATACAGGACTTGACCCGAAACAATTCAAAGATTTAAATATTTTATACTTCGCACTCCTCTTATTAGATAATCATACAAAAAATAACGATAAAACAGATTAATCTTTAGGTGATTGCACATAGAAAGAATCCTCCAACTTTTTTATCATTATAATGAAAGCACTGTTACAACGTTTTTTATTATGACGAAATACGTTAACAGTTTGAGGGGGATTTCCAATGTTAGAAAAGCAAATTATTGATTCATTCGTATCTATTGTTGGCGAAGATAATGTAGATACATCCAATATGGGGCGTTTAACTTATAGTTATGATGCCACTCCAAACTTCCAAGCGATGCCTGATGCAGTCATTGCTCCTCGTAATACAAATGAAATAGCAGACGTGTTAAAAGTGTGTAACACTCATAAAATCCCCGTATACGTTCGCGGGTCTGGAACAAATCTTTGCGCTGGAACGTGTCCACTTGAAGGTGGTATCGTCCTTATTTTCCGCCATATGAACAATATTTTAGAAATTGACGAAGAGAATTTAACAATTACTGTACAAGCTGGTGTTATTACACTTGATATTATTAAAGCAGTAGAAGAAAAAGGTTTATTTTATCCACCAGATCCAAGCTCTATGAAAATTTCTACAATCGGCGGTAACATTAATGAAAACTCCGGCGGATTACGTGGTTTAAAATATGGCGTAACACGTGATTATGTAATGGGGCTTGAACTTGTCTTACCGAACGGCGATATCATTCGCACTGGTGGTAAATTAGCAAAAGATGTAGCTGGTTATGATTTAACTCGTTTATTTATTGGTTCTGAAGGAACACTTGGTGTTGTTACGGAAGCTATATTAAAACTTGTCCCTATGCCTGAAACGAAGAAAACGATGCTTGCGCTATATGAAGATATTAACGAAGCTGCTCGAGCTGTTTCTGCTATTATTGCAAATAAAATTATTCCGGCGACACTTGAGTTTTTAGATCAACCAACAATTGAAGTTGTAGAAGAGTTTGCACAAATCGGTTTACCAACTGACGTTAAAGCAATTTTATTAATTGAACAAGATGGCCCGCCCGAGGTTGTCAATCGAGATATCGAAAAAATGGCTAACGTTTGCCGTGCTATGAATGCGGTCGATGTTCGCGTTGCAAAAGATGAAGCCGAAGCAGATGCGCTTCGTACAGCACGCCGGAGTGCACTATCAGCACTTGCAAGACTAAAACCGACAACAATATTAGAAGATGCAACTGTACCACGTTCACAAATCGCTCCAATGGTTGAAGCAATTAATGCAATTGCAAAGAAATATAATATTCCTATTTGTACTTTTGGTCATGCTGGTGATGGTAATTTGCATCCGACTTGTATGACAGATGCCCGTAATGAAGAAGAAATGCATCGTGCCGAACAAGCTTTTGCTGAAATATTTGCGAAAGCGATTGAGCTTGGTGGTACGATTACTGGCGAACATGGTGTTGGCGCAATGAAAGCTCCGTATTTAGAAATGAAATTAGGTAAAGAAGGTATTGCTGCTATGCAAGGGATTAAACAAGCCTTCGATCCAAACAACATTATGAATCCTGGAAAGATGTTCGCGAAAGACTCTCGTAAAAGAGTGGTGGTTGAGCGATGACCACATTAAATAAAGAAAACATTCAAAAGGAATTTAAAGAGCGATTAAGTGAAGATGAACTACTAAACTGTATGCGATGCGGCTTTTGCTTACCAACTTGCCCTACTTACATTCAATCTGGGTATAAAGAATCACATTCCCCACGCGGACGTATCGCCTTAATGAAAGCCGTCGTTGATGGTTTAATTGAGCCGGATGAAGATGTTGAAGATACATTAAATGTTTGCCTTGGCTGCCGCGCTTGTGAACCTGTTTGTCCATCTGGTGTGAATTATGGACATTTATTAGAAGAAGCTCGTGATATTATTAATCAAAATAAAAAGTTCTCCATGCCCGTGAGAGCTGTTCGTAAAGTTGTTTTTGAAGGACTATTCCCGCATCAAAACCGAATGCGAACATTAACAGGACTAATCGGATTTTACCAGCGTTCTGGTTTACAAACGCTAACACATAAAACAGGTATTATGAAGTTATTCCCTGAAACACTTGCAACGATGGACCTCGTTTTGCCAAAAGTCCCTAAAATGAAAGCAATGAAAGATCGTCCTGAATTTTTACCTGCTGAGGTGGCAAAGAAGAAACAAGTTGCATTCTTCACAGGCTGTTTAATGGATACGATGTTTTTAGAAACAAATAACGCAACGATGAAACTTCTTCAGTTAGCTGGTTGTGATATCGTTATTCCGAAAACACAAAGTTGCTGCGGGGCATTACATGGGCATGCTGGTGAAAAGAGTGGAGCAAAAGAATTAGCAAAACGAAATATAGAAGCATTCGAAGATTTAAACATCGACTATATTATTACGAATGCAGGTGGTTGCGGAGCTTACCTCGTAGACTATGATTATCTGCTAAAAGATGATCCCAAATGGTCTGAACGCGCAAAGCAATTTGTTTCTAAAATTAAAGATATTACTGCTATACTAGTAGAACTAGATTTCCATAAACGTAATGACTTACGACTCACGCCGCAAATCATTACGTATCAAGACTCTTGTCATTTACGCAATGTTATGCGAACATCTTCGGAACCTCGTATGTTACTAGAGGCCATTCAAGACGCAACATACCGCGAAATGAAAGATGCGGACCGTTGCTGTGGTTCTGCTGGTATTTATAATATTGTCCATTCGGAGTTATCAATGGAATTTCTAGATTACAAAATGGACCGTGTACATGAAACAGATGCAGCGACAATTGTTACTGCAAATCCTGGGTGTCTATTACAAATGAAACTAGGTATTGAACGTGAAGGTCTTTCTCATAAAATGAGAGGAATTCACATTGTTGATCTATTATTAGAAGCAATTGAAACCAACTCGTAATAACTCGTAACATACGTAATAATAGGAAAACGGCTATCTCCTTCGTCTATGTAAAGAGATAGCCGCTTTTTTGTCCGCTACAACATTAAAAATATGTTACTTTATTATAAAAAAGAACAACAGAAACATTACAGTTTTGTAAAAATACATCCAGTATATTCCTCAAAAAAATGCTAAAATCATTGATACAATAGGATTCTTCATTTTTAATATAGGTACATTTATCCAAAAACACCCTCTTAAAACCAAGTATAAAAATGCTAAAAATTCCTTTTATACTCTATGTTTCTCTTATTTCATCCCTTTCCTCCTCTTAGGATAAATTAGGAAATTTTTAAGTCTATGAATTTTTTTCCATCTTTTTTCTCGCAAATTGTATGCTACGATGAATTGGTCAGTCAGACAGGCTGTCAAAAACAAATCGTGTGAAAACAAATTAAAACTTTATATAGGGGGACACACATCATGAAAAAGCGTGTTTTATTATCTGTAGCTGCTGCAACAGCTCTTACTTTAGGAGTATCTTCTTTAGATGCACAAGCTGCAACAGTACAACCATCTAACATAAAGGTTCAAAATATTCAGCATTCAAAAATGATGATGAAGCAAATGAGCCAACAAGAATTACAAGCATTCTTACAATCTATGGGAGTTGAATCATTAGCACAATGGAACCAAGGACAATTCCAACAAGATTGCTTCATTCCTGGTCAACAGCCTACTGAAAATGTTGTTACTGAACAACCAACAGCTAAGCCAGAAGCTCAAAAGCCTGCTGAGGAAACTCAAAAACCAGCTGAACAAAAGCCTGCTGAAGAAGTTGCTAAACCAGAAGCTCAAAAACCAGCTGAAAACAACAATACTCAAAACGAAACACAAAAACCAGCTGAGCAAAAGCCTGCTGAAGAAGCAAAATCTTTAAGCGAATTCGAACAACGCGTTGTTGAATTAACAAACGCAGAGCGTACAAAACAAGGCTTATCAGCATTACAAATCGATACTGAATTAAGCAAAGTAGCACGCATTAAGTCTGAAGATATGCAAAAAAACAACTACTTTGATCATAACAGCCCTACATACGGGTCTCCGTTTGACATGATGAAAAAATTTGGTATTTCTTATAAATCTGCAGGTGAAAACATCGCCCAAGGACAACGTACTCCAGAAGAAGTTGTACAAGCTTGGATGAACAGTGCCGGACACCGTGCAAACATCTTAAATAGTGGCTTCACTCATATCGGTGTTGGCTATGTAGAAAGCGGCAACTACTGGACACAACAATTTATTACGAAGTAAATAAAAAGAGAGTCTTCTAGGAGAAGACTCTTTTTTTATGTTTCATAGCTTTCTAATATGTATGCGTATAAAATGTAGAACATAAACAAAATAGCCCCGCAAATTATTACACTAATTAACAAGTAAAATCCCCACTTCAGGCTCAAAAGCAACGAAAATAATATGCTGCATGCCATCACTTGAAAGATTCGCCTACTAACTAAACGGATTTTTTGTAATTTGATCGGTTCTTTCTCTCTATCCTTCACCTTTTTAAACACTTTACTAAACATAAAAAGAAACATACTAATTCCAATCGTTAGTCCTGTCTGAAAGGATATAATACTTCCCAAATTAATAAAGAGAATTAGTATATGGACAAACATCATAAATAAAGTAATACTCTTTATAAATCCATTTATAATGAAATACTCTCCTTCATTAAACTTATATATATTATGTAAAATAACATATACTAATCCATGTAAAATAATAATAAGGACAGGGATAAATAATACGACAACTTGTTTACTCATAAACTCGTTCGCTCCACCATTCTCGTTCCAATGCACTGCCATACGAGTTGGTAAATATGGATAAATACATAAAGTAAGTAAAAGACAAGCGAAAAATATCCCTAGCATATATTTATATTTGATCAAGTAATTCTCACCTCTCTTTTCTCTTAACGGCTTCGCCTCTTTCAGAGAAATCCCTGCAAAAATCTACCTTTTTCAACTTTAAACTTACACTTTACCTATTTTCTCTTTCAAATTTTTTCATTGTATCGTTTAAATTTGTAGGGAAAGGTACGTCAACAACGATCTCTTCTTTCGTAATCGGATGCAAAAAATTAATCTTCATCGCATGTAACGCTTGCCCGGACATATATGTTGTTTGCCCACCATATAATACATCCCCAACTAATGGATTTCCATTATAGCTCATATGAACGCGAATTTGATGCGTTCTACCAGTTTCTAACTGTAACGTTACGAGCGTCGCATTTTGTTTTTTAAAATATTTCTCTACTTTATAATACGTTATAGCTTGGTCTCCCTTTGGAGAAACACGACGCCTTGTAGCATGATGTCGATCTCTTCCGATAGCTGCATCAATTGTCCCCTGCTTCTTTTTTATTTTTCCTTCAACAAGTGCCATATACGTTCTTTTGATTTTCCGTTCCATTAATAAACGATCCATAATTGCACCCGCAATTCTATGTTTTGCGAATACAACACCACCTGTCGTATCTTTATCTAATCTATGGATATGCCGAACCTTCGTCTCTAAACCTTGCATTTGAAAATGAAAAGCAACAAGATTGGCAAGTGTTCCCGTCCCATTTTTTTCAGAAGGATGTGTATCCATTTGCCCCTGCTTATTTACAATGAGTACGTGATCGTCTTCAAACACTACATTTAATTCACCATATTCCGGCTCTACGCCGTACTCCTCCTCCATAAACATATGAACTTGTAACTTATCTCCTTCTTTTAAAAGTTCATTCCATCTCCTTTGTTCTCCGTTAACCGTAACACCTTTTTCCATACGAAGCTGATGTAATAACTTTTTTGGTACTTCCCATTCTACTTTTAACAACGACTCAATACTTATACCATTCCACGTCGCTGGAACCGTAATTTCGCACCATTCGCCCTTTTTCTTTGTTTCCATACTATAATCACCTTATTTCTATTGATTCTCTCATTGTAACGGAAAACATACTTTGATGCACCGTCAAAAATAGAGGACAGTCTTATAATCGACTGTCCCCTCACGCTCTAAGCCTTTTCATCTCCTGCAACACTTCTTCAGCTTTTTGTTCATACAACAAATCTTTAAAGAAATCCGCCAATCGTTTATAGTCGTTGTACGTATCTAATAAGTCGTCTATTTTCTCTCCTTTCATAACTTGCTGCTTTTGCTTCATTTTTACTGGATAACGATACCCCGATACTTCTTGTATTTTGTAATACTCATCCTCTACTTGAATAACTTTTACAATTTCCTCTTCTTCCGCGTCCATCGTATACCCGTCAAATTCTCTAAGTAGTTCATAAATAATATGAGTCCATTCATCTTTTGGGTAAAACCCTTTTTCTAACCGATAACCGACAATGCGATACATATGCCCATCGTTTTCAGCAAACTGTACTGTATCATTTAGCTTAAACTTAAAATAACGAAACATTGCCTTCACCTACTTGTATGTAATCTTCTTATCACATACTATGCGCAAAATATAGGCCCTGCTATTCATAAAAAAAACTCATCTTATAGATGAGTTTTTTTATGATGATTTTTCTCTTTTCTTTCGAAATGGTAGCCACCAGTTCCAATCCCCAAACAATTTCATTAAACTTGGTACGAGCATGAGACGGATAATTGTTGCATCAAGAAATATTGCTAATGCAACCCCAAGCCCCATCTGCTTTACTGGTAAAATATCAGTAAAGGCGAACGCACCGGTAACAACAATCATAATTAAAGCGGCGGACGTAATAATCCTACTTGTCGAAACAAGCCCTTCTAACGTTGCTTGATCGTTATCTCCTGTTTCTTCATAAAGCTCATGAATACGTGAAATAAGAAATACTTCATAATCCATGCTAAGCCCAAATACGAGGCCGAAAATAAAGATTGGTAATACAAATAAAACTGAACTCTCTTCTAATCCGAAATGACCACCTTCAAATAACCAAATTACAATTCCAATTGTTGCACTTAAACTAAGTACGTTCATAATAATAGCTTTAATTGGAATGAGTATAGAGCGGAATGCGAATAATAAAATGACAAAGGTTGATCCAAATATAACAGACATACCAATTACAACTTTATCTTTAATTTCATCTTCTAACTCTTGCTGGAACGTCGTCATACCGCCCAAATAATAAGTAACATCATTTTCTTTATAATTCTTTTTGAAATCACGAACCCATTGTTTTGCGGTTTCTGTACTTGGCTTCGTATCCAAAAAGACTTCCATTGTTGTTTTATTCCCTTTCGTATACGCTTCAAATACAGGAGCTATTTTCGCAGCCTCTGGCGACTGTAACATTCCAGCAACTTGATCTGCTTTCATTCCATTTAGCCCGTCATATACACTTTTCACCTTATATACTTGCTTATCGTCTTTTAACTTTTGAACAACAGCTTCTATCTTTTGTAAACTTTCTTTTTCTGTTATATCTTTCTTCGTCTCTACTACTAATGTCACATCAGCGTGTGTTTGGACAGTTTTATTAAAGGCTTCTTCATACTTCTCAAATGCAACTCTCGTATCACTCTTTTCAGGTAACGCTTCAACACCAGGAAACTGCAAGTTAGCTGTACGTAGCGGTAATAAACAAATAACAATAAATGTTGTAACAACAATAATCATGACGATTGGATGTTTCATTACAAACTGTGCAAATTTACGCCATACATTTGATGGCGTAGGCGCCGCCTGATTCTTTTTTAATATCCTTTTACCAATTAAAGATAATAGCGCCGGAAGAAGTGTGAGCGAAAACAAAATGCTCATAATAACGACAATCATCCCGCTAATAGCAACAGACTGAATATAATCTATCTTAAAGAAAAATAAGCCTGATAAACCGACGAATACACATAACCCTGAAAATACGATAGCACGCCCTGCCGTTTGATACGTAATCGCTATCGCTTCTTTCACTGTTCTCTTCGCAACTTCCTCTCGAAAACGATTTACAAATAACAGTGCGAAATCAATTGATAATGCGAGCCCAATCATCGGTGCAACATTTAACACGAAAATAGATAGCTCTTTATCACTACCTATAAAATATAAAATCCCCATCGTACTAATGACACTAAGCGCGCCATTTACAATCGGTAAAATAGACGCAATCAGACTACCAAATGAGAATAATAGTACGAGAAAAGCAATAGGTAATCCAATCATCTCTGCTACTTTTAAATCATTTTGCGTTCTTTCATTAATCTCTTGATTAATTTTCGGATATCCTGTCGGTGTTACTTTTAATACGCTATTACTTTCCTTCTCGATTTTCCCGGCAAATTGTAATGTCTTTTCCATTCGTTCTTTATTTGTTTTCCCGGAAAATAAAATCGTCGCATAACCGATATCATCTTGTAACATCTCTTTATTTTGCATTGGATGATGGAAAGATTCGTATTTTTCTTTCTCTTCAATTTGATTTATTATCCCCTCTATACGCTTTTGGAACTCCTCATGCGAAGTATCCTTTTCCTTCTCAAAAACGAGTAAAAGTGTATCTTGAGACTGCTTAAAATCCTTATCTAAAATTTCTTTCGTCTTTTGATAATCCCCTTCTGTTTGGAAACCATCACCGCCCAATACTCCTGGAAGTTTTGGAGCAAAAATACCGAGCACTATCGCAAGTAGTAGTAATGCTACAATTACTGTATAACGAAATTGATACAAAAAAGTTCCTAACTTCCCCCACTTATCAATTTTATGTACATTTGTCTTCACACATTTTCACCTACTTTATATAATTCACTTGTCATTTATACTTTATCACATCTCCCCATAAACAAAAAACGTCTAGAAAAACTATAATACTAGTTTTTCTAGACGTTTTTTTATCTCTCGTTATTAAGTCCCAATCTCTCGGTAAGTAAACGATGACAATAAATTGCGATGATTAACAAAATGCCACCTGCACAGTAACCAGCTAAAATATCAGTCGGGTAATGAACATTTAAAATAACTCTACTTAATCCAATCAATATAATTAATATGCCCATCGAAATCGTAATACCACATTTTCCAGCTACACTCTTCAAATTGGCAGCAATGATATAGGCAAGAAAACCGAATGTTATAATAGATAGCATTGCATGTCCGCTTGGGAAGCTATACCCAAGTGCGTCAAGTGCCTCATTTAATGATGGGCGGTCTCTTTTTACAATTTCTTTTATTCCCTTATTAACAAGGTGTGTCGTTAATATAGCCATTGGATACACAATCATAGCAGCATAATAACGCTTTTTCCAAAAAACGAGCAAGCTTATAATTAGTGTCGTTATAACTCCAATTGCAGATCCTAGCTTTGTAAAGTATGAGAAGAATGTAAGTGAGCTTTCCGTTTGCAATCCTTTTACCATATCACGTACGTATGTATCCATCATTGTAACACCACCTACATATACCCTCCAAGCGATGATGCTAAATAGAACAAACAATAAAATGATACACATTAACTCATACTGATGTAACTTTTTCTTCAATCGACTTCCTCCTACTATGAAAAAATGCGATTTCTACTTTAGAAACCGCATTTTCTTACTTATTTACCTTTTGTTTTCAGCTCTGTCCAGTAGCGATCGTAGTCTTTTAACTTATCGTCTACATCAACAAGCCACTCTGTACGATCTAATTCTTCT
This sequence comes from Bacillus sp. FSL P2-0099, assembly GCF_038007445.1. Classification (NCBI taxonomy): domain Bacteria; kingdom Bacillati; phylum Bacillota; class Bacilli; order Caryophanales; family Bacillaceae; genus Bacillus; species Bacillus sp. FSL P2-0099. Next base: position 1,276,679 of record NZ_JBBOXE010000001.1, on the reverse strand, counting down.
TTTGTTAAGAAGATCATGTGATTATCACGATATTCTTTACTATGAAGAGGATGAGCTTTTTCATTTGGATTACTGTAACCAATTGACTCGTAGTTTTTCACACTTACTTTTTCATCTAATAAGTAGTTCATAAACTTCTCTGCAAGCTCTTTGTTTTTTGCACCTTTTGGAATTGCTAACGTGTCAGCCCAAATTGTGCCGCCTTCTTTTGGTACAACGTATCCTACATCTTTATTGTCTTTCGCGATGAATGCTGCGTCTCCAGACCATACAGTCCCGATCCAAGCATCTTCTGTAATGAATTTTTGTTTAATGTTATCTGTATCGAATGCTAATAAGTTTGGAAGTAGCTTCTGCAAATCAGCAGACGCTGTCTTTAACTGTGCATCCTCTTTCGTGCTATTAGAGAAACCATTTTTCTTAAGTCCCATTCCTAATACTTCACGAGAATCGTTTAATAAAGTAACATGTCCTTTATATTTCTCGTTCCATAAATCATTCCAGCTTGTAGGTGTTTCTTTCACATACTTTTTATTGTATGCAATTCCTGTTACACCCCAAGTATATACTAGAGAATACTTATTCTCTGGATCAAACGCAGGTGTTTTAAAGTTAGAAACAAGGTTCTCGATGTTCGGGATATTCTTCTTATCTAAAGGCGCTAATAAGTCCATCTTCGCCATCGTTTTCACCATGTAATCAGATGGCTGAATTAAATCATATGTCGCGCCACCAGCTTGTAATTTCGCAAGCATTTCTTCATTACTTGCATATTTATCGTAGTTAATTTTCACGTTATATTTCTTTTCAAAATCTTTTAAAACTTGCTCATCAAAATTGTCAGCCCAGCTATAAATGTTTAATTCTTCTTTTTTCTCACCACAACCAGAAAGTACACCTGCAGCAAGACTGAAGCTAATTGCTATACCAGCTAATCTCTTCACTAATTTCATCGGTTTATTACCTCCTCGTTCTTTCTATATCATTCGTATTATAAAGGAAGGTGTCCTCCAGAGTTCTCTTCACCGTCTGCACCTTTATTACGGAAAATTTCCGATAGCACCATTAATCCTACAATTACAACAATTAATATTGTAGAAAGAGCATTAATTTCAGGCGATACTCCACGCTTAACCATACTATAAATGTATAATGGCAATGTTGTTGATCCTGGTCCTGATACGAAGAAACTAATTACAAAATCATCAATCGATAATGTGAATGTTAATAATGCGGCTGAAATAACTCCTGGTGCAATTGCTGGAAACGTTACATAACGAAACGTTTGCCACGGCGTTGCTCCTAAATCGTTTGCAGCCTCTTCTAAATCACGTCCCATACCAGAAAGACGTGCCGCTAAAATAACAACAACAAATGAAATACTGAATGTAATGTGTGCAATAATAATTGTTGTTTTTCCAAGTTCCATACCTAATTGACTAAATAGGATAAGTAAAGATAATCCCATTAAAATATCAGGAATTAAAATTGGTAAATATACAAGACCGTTAATAGCCCCTTCAAAACGATATTTGTAACGGTGTAATGCAATAGCAAAAATCACACCAAGAACTGTCGTCACAATTGTCGTTATAACAGCAATCGTCATACTATTTACAAACGCATCAATAACATCTTGTTTTTGAAATAAATCTGTATACCAATGGAGTGTAAAGCCCTCCCATTCCGCATTAATGCGAGAATCGTTGAAGGAATATACCATTAAAACCATCATTGGAAAATACAAAAACAATAAGATTAACCAAGAATAAGAAACTAAAAACTTCTTCATTTTTGCCTATTCCCCTCCGTTTCCATCATATTTATATACTTTCGTTGCACGATAATATAAGTAAATTAACAGAACAGAGAATAGAACAACAATCATAGATAACGCGGAACCAAACGGCCAGTCACGTGAACCTAAGAATTGGTTTTGAATTACGTTTCCGATTAATGCTACTTTCGATCCACCCATAACGTCTGATACAACAAACATTCCGATAGAAGAAACGAATACTAAAATAGAACCAGTTGTAATCCCTGACATCGTCATCGGTACTGTTACATTCCAAAATGCCTTTACTGGTGTTGCTCCTAAATCATAAGCCGCCTCTAGCTTACGCTTATCAAGCTGCTCAATTGCTGCATACACTGGTAAAATCATAAATGGTAATAAAGAATATACCATTCCGAGTATTACAGAAGGCGTATTATATAGCAGATTTAAAGGTTCACTAATAATACCTAGTTTCAATAGCAATGTGTTTACAAGACCTTGTGAACGTAAAATAACAATCCATGCGTATGAACGAACAAGAAAGTTAATCCAGAACGGAATCGTTGCCAATAATAGAAGGATAGAACGATATTTACGATCAACAATTGTAATTGTATAGGCGAATGGATAACCGATTAATAAACATAGTACTGTCGTAATAACAGCTATCTTCACTGTTTCCCATAACGTCCCCATATATAATGGATCAAACACACGTGCTATGTTATCTAATGTAAATTTCATTTCCACTGTCCCGTATGCTCCGCGCTGCATGAAGGCAAATGCTAATACGAACAGAAGTGGAATTAGGAAGAAGAGTAACAGCCATACGACTGTAGGTAATGCGAGTAATTTCCCTTTCTTCAATTTAAGGTCACCTCGTCCTCTTGCTCCCAGCCTACATATACATTATCTCCAATGCTCCACTGCGTTGCTTCTTCAGCAGTTTGGTATGCCATTAGTAATTCCGCTGTTTTCTCCTCACGTACATATAGCTTTTCCATATTTCCAACAAATTCAATATCTTCAATATGTCCAAGATGGTATTCTTTTAAAATTGGCTCTTCAACCGAGCGAACTTTTACATTTTCAGGGCGAACTGCTACGTAGTTTCCCCCATTTTTCACGATATTATTTTCACCGATGAACGTCGCAACAAACAATGTTTTCGGCTTATTGTAAATTTCCTTAGGCGTGCCGACTTGTTCGATATGCCCTTTATTCATAACGACAATACGATCACTCATACTCATCGCTTCTTCTTGATCGTGCGTTACATATATGAACGTAATTCCTAAATTACGTTGTAAGTTTTTCAATTCACGTTGCAAATCTTTTCTTAACTTAAAGTCAAGCGCTCCAAGTGGCTCATCTAATAGTAATACACGTGGGTTGTTTACAATTGCTCTTGCAATTGCTACACGCTGCTGCTGTCCACCAGAAAGCTTCGAAGGTTTACGATTACGGAACTCAAGTAACTGCGTTAAACGCATTGCCTCTTCCGCACGTTCTTTCTGTTCTGCTGCTGATACTTTTTGCATTTTCATACCGAAACAAATATTTTTTTCAACATTCATATGTGGGAATAGTGCGTAATGTTGGAACACTAAATTCATATGACGCTTGTATGGCGGCAAATCGTTAATCTTTTCATCATCTAATAAAAGATTCCCTTTAGTTGGGGTTTCAAATCCTGCGATCATACGAAGTAAAGTCGTTTTCCCGCAACCACTCGGTCCTAAAATTGTTAAAAATTCTCCTTCTTTAATATCTAAAGAAAGAGGGGGGATAATCACTTGATTTCCAAAATGTTTTTCTACTGCTTCAACTTTAATAATCTTTTTCATTTTCCCGTCCTATCTACCTTAAATTTTAATTTTTATATTCATGAATAAATATTTATGTTCTATAGACTATTTTTTTGTTTCGATCCAAACAAAAATGGTTGTTTAGCAGCGTTCTCTTCTATTCTTTATGTAGTATGTTTGATTCATTTTCGCATGATACATATGTCGAACAGAAAAACCCCTTCAGTTGCGAAGGGGTTTTTATCATACGGCTACGCCTACTGATAAACACCATCATCATTTTAACAACTTTCGTATGAATTTTAAAGCACTTTTTGTAGAAGAGTAACGAATTTTCATGTCGAATGCTGTAGATTGGGACAAAATGCTTTTATAATGGGAAAAAGTCCGAAAACTTTGTTCACCATGATAGCTGCCTAATCCACTACTTCCAACGCCCCCAAAAGGTAAATATGGCGTTGCAAGATGATATACGACATCATTTATACATCCTCCGCCATATGAAATATTACTCGTCACTTTCTCTTGCACTTTTCTATCTTCAGAAAATACATATAGTGCTAACGGCTTTGGATGGTGCTGAATCGTTTCAATTACCTCTTCTATTTTGTCATATTCTATAATTGGTAAAATAGGTCCAAAAATTTCATCTTCCATAACAGCACTTTGCCATGTAACATTCGTTAATACTGTCGGCTCGATGTGTAATGTTTCTTTCGTATAATTCCCGCCAATCACAGGTTTACCGTCTTGCAAAAATGTACATAAGCGTTCAAAATGACGCTCACTTACAATTCGTACATAATTGTCATTTTGCAAAGCATCTTTTCCATATTGCTCTGCGATTTCATGTCGTAATGCCTCGATTAACTGCTCTTTCACTGAAGAATGAACGTACATATAATCAGGCGCTACACACGTCTGCCCAGCATTCAAAAACTTGCCCCAAACGATACGTCTTGCGGTTACATCTAGCTTTGCATCTTTATGTACAATACATGGGCTTTTCCCGCCAAGCTCTAACGTAAGAGGCGTTAATTTTTTCGCCGCTGCTTCCATCACAACTTTTCCGACACCAACACTACCTGTAAAGAAAATATAGTCAAACGGTTCCTTTAAAAGTGCAGTGCTTTCCTGAGCGCCGCCTTCTACTACCGATACAAGCTCTTCTGGGAATAATTCACCTAACATTCTCGTAAGCACTTTTGAAACGTTTGGTGTTAACTCTGACGGCTTTAAAACGACTGTATTGCCAGCTGCCAATGCTCCTACGAGTGGTGCAATCGCTAATTGAAACGGATAGTTCCACGGTGCGATAATAAGCGTCACACCATACGGTTCTGGCACCACTTTCCCCTTCGATCCAAAATGAGTAAGAGCTGTGCGAACACGCTTCGGTTTACTCCAAGATGAAATATGCTTCATTTGAAAAGAAATCTCTTTTAGTACATATCCAATTTCTGTTGTAAATGATTCGTGAACTGATTTATTCAAATCTAATTTCAACGCTTGAAAAATCTCACCTTCAAAACGCTGAATTCCATCATAAAGCTTTTTTAAATTATTTTTTCTTGTTTCTATACTTCTCGTATATCCATTATAAAAATATTGCTTTTGTTTATTTACAATAGAAGAAATGCTCATCTATTCACCTTCTCCCACTATTTTTATCCAATTCTTTCATTATTTATATAGAACTTTTTCACTCGTAAAATTACATTATATATAATTTTTTCTTTTATATAAAATTCATTGCTCACAAAAAACTACCGAAAGAAATTCTCTCGGTAGTTTTACTGTATTAACGGTATAAACGAACAGCACCTGCAGAATTATCATCAGCTTGTCCTACTACTTCAAACTTCAGACCAAGCTTCGGTAAAATACGTCCTGCATCTGGAATTTGCTCATTAATATACTTTTTAGAGTCATCGAACTTCGGTACCCCTGGTAATCCATCGTATACGAATGTTCCACGCGTTGGAGATACAACTTTCCAAGCTGGCGTTTTGTCGAATGAGAACGCCGCATCAGCAATTTGGAATCGCGTACTGCTTGTAAATGTTGGTTTGCCATTTAAAGTTCCTGCAATTGCTTCTGGATGAGAGTCAACTACACCAAGGAAACCGTGTCCTGGATGTATGCCAACCCAGTTATCTGTGTAAGCTGAATCCGCATACCATACAACCATACCAGTGTTATATACTGGACCGCGAGCAAATTTCAATGCGTTATCTGAACCCGCATAGTTTCTCCACTCTACATAGTAGTTATGCTTTTTCTTATCCATTCCGTTAGATGCAACGAAACCGTCCAATTTGAATTGTGGTGTACCTTCTGCATCATCAGAGAATGCAACTTTACCATCTACTGTTAATGACGCATTATCAAGAGCAAATCCGTTTAACGCTAAACCACCATCCGTAATGTACTCAAATGTTAATTTCACTTTCTTACCTTTGAACTGACTTAAATCATATGATTTATCAATCCATTTTCCATTTGTCGTAGCTGCATTTCCACTATTTGCTTTCTCACCAATTCTTTCAATCAACGTTTTTTGTCCATCTTCTGTTACAGCGTGTACTTCAAGGAAATCGTACTCTGCTTCGATTTCATACAATGACTTATAATCGAATTTTGCAGTCGTTGCTTTCGTTAAATCGAATAGTGGCGTTTCCATCGTTGTATGAAGGTCATCACCTTTTGTGCTGTAGTAATACTGTTTACCAAATGCAGGCTGAATTCCTTTTACATCTTTATCTGGTAAGTTAACACGAATCAGACCTGGACGATCTGACTTCGTAACACTTTGGTCTAAGTATGTTGCAAGACCGATACCTTTATTTAATTTCTCGTAATCTACTTCTACGATATTCGCCCAGTTACCACCGATTGTTTTTTGGAAAAACTCTTTATTTTGTGGTGATAAACTCGTTGGCGTTGTTCCTGCGATTTTACCAGCCCAGCTTCCGCCACTCATAATAGACCAAGCTTCAACCGGTTCACCATCACCGCTATACTGTGTATCATACTCATCTGGAAGACCTAAATCATGGCCATATTCATGTGCGAATACACCAACCGCGCCATCTTCTGGTTCAATTGTGTAGTCGAATGCTGCCATATTTCCGCCCCAATATGGAACTTTCGCTTGTGTACCTTCAATTGCGAATGGTTTTGGTCCAACTGTCCAGCGATGTGACCAAATTGCATCATCACCTAATTTACCACCGCCAGCTTCTTGTCCAACACCCGCATGAATAATCATTAAGTGATCGATTAAACCGTCCGGTTGATTTTGATTCCCATCACCATTTACATCATATTGATCGAACTGATCAAACTGCGATAAATCAAGTCCGCTATCTACAGCAGCTTTTAATGCATCTTTTACTAGATCACGTGGTCCTTTTGGTCCTTTATTATCATGACCTGTACCAGCATCTGCACCGTAATCAGCAGCTTTACCTGGAACTGTTAACCATTTTGTGACTGTTCCGTCCACTGTGTAACTACCACCTGATTGCTCTTCGTAATATTGTTTAAACGTTTCGATTTTGCTTCCATCCTCTAACGCGAATGGCTCATTACCGAATAACATTTTTTCATAATGTTCTTTGTTAAAATCGTTAGAATACATGTAGCCAGGCTCTTTATCAATATTGTTATGCTTGAAATCAGCGTACTCTACAAGTAAAACAAGTACTTTATCTTTACGAACTTCACCGTTATACTCTTTTTGCTTAGCAGGTGAAGTTGGTACTTTCCCATTTAAGCCTCCTCTAACTGGACCTGTTCCTGCTGTAGTCCCGTTTGCTGGCTGCTCTGATTTTTCTTTCGTATCTGCCTTTGCATCTTTCACTTTCTTTAAAAAGTCAGATGCATCTTTCGTAAGTTGGTCCCCACTTGCCGCTTCTTTCCCAGGATTTTCACCCTTCTTTTTCTCTACATACTTTTCGACAGCTTTCTTTGTTTCTGTCCCTGAAGCAGATGAATCAATTACCCCACGTTTTTTTAGCGCATTTGCTAATCTCTCTTCTGGGATTAAGTGATCATCAACTGGGCTTGTAGCTGTCTTGTTCTCCGGCGTTTCAGCATATACAGACTGGCTTCCAGCACCAAACGACAAGCCTAGAACAGCTGTCAAAGCAATTGATGATAACACTTTAAATGGTTTCTTTTTCATCCCTTATTGCCTCCCCTAATATAAAATATGTATTACATACTCTATATTATTAAAAATTCAATATATTTTCAATATTTAGTTATATTATGTAATTTTTTTAATATATTTGTAAAAATTTCATAGTTAGTATACGAATATATCACAATTCAACAATGTTTTCAGAAAATATTGAAAATATTTGCCAGAAACTTTATAATCGCCATAGAGGGAATTTAATGGGGATTTTATCTTTGTTTCATCTACAAAATATATGATAATTCACTATATAAAATACAAAATCCGATTGCATTATCATATATTCTGTAGCAGCAATTATGACCACTAATTAGGGAGGAATTACATTTGTACAAAGATAAGGCTGACTCACTAGATCAAGAATGGATTGATTTAATACTTGAAGCTCTAGATGCTGGCATTGCCCTGCAAGATATTGAACACTTTTTTCAACGTATGAAGCATACGAGCCAGGCCCAATAGCCTCGTTCTTTTTAACGAAGTTTATGTTATAATGATCACATCATAAGACGACTACATATTGATAGAAAGGTGCGCAAATATGATAGGAGAACGTATAAAACGCCTTCGTTTACAAAAAGGCATTTCATTAACAGAACTCGCCGAAAAAGCTGGTGTCGCTAAATCTTACATTAGTTCTATAGAACGGAATTTACAAAAAAACCCTTCTATTCAGTTTCTTGAAAAAATTGCAGCTGTTCTACAAATTCCAGTTGATACTTTACTTCACGATGAAACAACAACGGAAAGTCATCTAGACTCCGAATGGACACAGCTCGTTAAAGATGCGATGAGCTCTGGTGTCTCAAAAGAACAGTTTCGTGAATTTCTCGAATTTACACAATGGAAGAAAAATCAACAATAATACATATAAAAGAGTGCTTAAAACGGGCACTTCTTTTTTTCTTTATAAAAAAAAGCGGGGAATCCCCCGCTTTTTTTATTTATTATTTTTCTTCTCCATCTGTTTGGTTAGCATTGAATGTCCATTCTAAGTTCAATGAATCGCCTTGGAATTTGTTTTGATCTTGACCATTCTCTTCGAATACAAATTGTACCCATAGATAGTCCTCTGTACCAGCTTCTAAGCCACCTTTTTCTCCCCACTCAGGAGCAAAGATGTCTTTAGCTAAAAGATCTGGATCCACATTTTGTAAATCTGCTAAAGTTGTTTCATATACAGGCTCACTTTGTTTATCCCAGTTCCAAAGGAATTTCACTTTAATGTGCTTACCAAAATCTTCACCAGCATTATCGCCCTTTGCATCTTTCACAGTATACTTTGTCGCTAATTTAACATCTTTAATTGCTAAAGTACCGTCGTTCTTTAATAAGAACTCTTTCTTAACAGAATCCCCTGGTTTTAAATCTTTAATATCTACAAGCGTTTTAGGGTTTAATGTAAGATCTAACGTCCCAGCTGCAAATGTATTGTTTGATACTTCTTTATCGCTAAAGTAAGCGAATGTTCCTCCACCAATTAAAGATAACCCCAATGCTGCTGATGCAACTCCCATACCTAATTTCTTTTTCAGACTCACAATCAATTCCCCCTAGCTGTTTTTTGTATTTTTATCTCTTATTTCAAAATAAGAGGTGTAACTAAAACTATATTAGCTTAGCTAATATTTGTTCTTTTTTGAAAACCTTAAGTTCATTATAACGAACAAGACTATATAAATACAATATATATTTCATTTTTTTTTATTTATCAATATCTTTTTGATTTTTCTGATTTTTTATAAATATAATTTGATAACTTAACCATTATTCATATTTAATCCTATAAGAAAAGAAAAGAAAAGAAAAGAAAAGAAAAGAAAATAAGACAAAGAGGTGAGGACTGACGTTTCCTCACACTCATATAAGCATTATCTTTTTATAAGCTATTTACAGCTAATGCATTCGTATTCACCTTGCACCACTTTGTTATTCTCCAGCTGTTTCACTGGATCAGTTGAAGTGCCTTTTCATGCTCCACTTGATCAGGCTGTTTATCTATTTCTATTTTTTCTGCTCTTCTAGCTTTTTCTGTTCTTCTACTTTCTTCTGCTCTTCTAGCTTTTTCTGTTCTTCTGCTTTCTTCTGCTCTTCTAATTTTTTCTGTTCTTCTAACTTCTTCTGTTCTTCTAACTTTTTCTGTTCTCCTGCTTTCTTCTGTTCTTCTAACTTTTTCTGTTCTCCTGCTTTCTTCTGTTCTTCTAACTTTTTCTGTTCTTCTGCTTTCTTCTGTTCTTCTAACTTTTTCTGTTCTTCTATTTTCTTCTGTTCTTCTAACTTTTTCTGTTCTTCTGCTTTCTTTTGCGCTTCTGTTTCATTCTGTTTCTTTACTGTTTCATCTTTTAATAGTTGTTGTAGAGCCTGAATTTGTTCATCAATGGCTTGCAAACTAGCTTCTTTATCAACATAATCACGCTTCTCTTTAATACTATGAAAACCTTCGTTCACATACAAGGATACTTGATGAATTGATTCACTTTTGTTCACTTTTAATTCTTCTTGTATTTGATTATAAGGCGTTTCTATTAAAGTATATACTTTTTGTAAAGCCTCATTCTCAGAAGCAATTTTCTCACGCCCTTGCTGCCATACAACAATTGCTTGTTCTATTTCTTCAATAGAAGTAACTTTCAATTTCGCTTTCATTTCTCCATACTCATGTCCAATAAGCTGTTTATGTTGCTCAGCTTGCTCTTTTAACGTATCAACTGTTTTCGGAAATATAATCGCTGTAGAAAGAGTGGCTTCTACTTTCGTTTCGTGAATAAATGAAGCTTCTGTATACGTCATCACTTGAGAGCCTAAATAAAACGTAATAGAGCACATACACGGCAATATAAGCATCCTTTTTAATTTGCGAGGTGTTTTCAGCATCTTAATCTCTCCCATCGAACAATGTGTTCTTTATACAGAACGTTACTTTTATTATAATAAAGACCTGTACAAAATGATAGCCATATCCTAGAAAAATACATTCCAATCCACGCTATTTAACTGTAAAAGGGGCTATCAAATTGATAGCCCCTTTTATAATATATTTATCTTTCTGTACCATCTGTTTGTTGTGCATCAAACGTCCAAGTTAAATTTAGTTTATCGCCTTGGAATTCATTTTGGTCTTTTTTATTATCAACAAACTCGAATTTCACTGTAAATTTATCTGACTTACCTGCAGAAATACCTTTTTCATCCCAGAACCAAGCAGATAAATCATTGTCTACCGCTGTAAGTGTGTCACCCTTCAATTTATCTAGCGTTGTTTCTTTTACAATTGTTTCATGCTTATCTACATTTTTTAAGAATGTTACTTTAATATGTTTACCAAAATCATCTTTATTGTCGCCCTTCGCATCGCTTACTTTGTAATCTGTTTTTAGTAAAACTTTTTTAATATCTAAAGAGCCTTTATTTTCTAGTTTAAAATCTCTTTTAATTGTATCGCCAGGCTTTAAATTCGATACATCAACAACTGTTGATGGGTTTGCCGCTAAATCAAGTGTACCAGCCGCAAATGTATTGTTTGACACTTCTTTATCGCTAAAGTATGCAAATGTTCCTCCACCAACTAATGCTGCTCCTAATACTGCTGATGCGATACCCATTCCTAATTTTTTCTTTAAAGTCATGTCCATATCCCCTTAATATATATATATATTTGTTAACTTCCTAAACGGAAAGTATAACCAAACGAACTAGACGGATTGTTCTACTTTTTTATCTTTCTTTTCTCCGTCAATGCTACGAATAGCGCCAAAAATAGAAATTGCGGAATAGCCAAGTAAAAAGACTCCAGGAATAATGAGAAGTAATGCTGCTCCCGCTTTTGAACTCGCATAATTCAGTCCATAACCAACGTATGGAACTGTAATATCTGCATACTTTCCAATTACATTCTCTGCAAGTACTGGTGCTAAATCTGGTCCGTTGTTGTTATCTCCTTTTGTTTCATACATTACTTTTCCATTTGTATCTTTCACACCGATAATACGGTGAGTGATAATTTTGTCATCTTTCTCTTTAAACGTAATAACATCACCTTTTTTATATTTAGAACCATCTTTCGTTGGCTCTATCGCAATGATTGATCCTGTTAAAAATGTTGGTTCCATCGATCCTGAAAGAACGCTCTTAAATTGATATCCCATCACTGTTGGATCACCACCACTCGCTTTTGAAGAAATAACTACAAAAGCTAAACAAACCATTACCGCAAATAAAACAAATGAGATAACGTTGCTAATCACCTTCCAAATTAATTTCATCGTCTCTCTCCCTCTCTGTTGTTTTATATCATTTTGAAATTAATAACGCTCTAATTGTTCTTTAACAAGAACATACACAAATAATATAACGAACAAATAAGAAATGCAAGGTGAAAATTTACAATTATTAGTTAAATCATTTTTGAAATGCATACAAAAAAGACCGTGACAAAATCTCATCACGGTCTACTAGCAATTTATTTTTCTTCTGATTTCATCCCTTGGTTATTTCGGCGCAGCACTACATATAAAATCGCTCCAAATAATAAAATCGCACCTATTCCAACACTTATCACTTTCACATTCGATTCCTTTACTTCAGGTGCAACTGTATCTTTTTTAGGCATCGCAAAAGTAACATCTTCTTTTGAAAGAACATTTATAGTCGCAATCGTTTGATTATTCTTTATAATATCTACCGCACCAACTACTTCACCGCGATGAATTCCTTTTTGATACAAAGATTCTTTATCCACTGAATTAACCCGAAAAGCCGTTTTTATATTTTTCCCTTCATCTTTCTTTAGCATAAGCTCAGCACTTTTTTCCAGCTCAGAATCAACATCTTTATTTAAATACGTTGTCTTTTGGTGCCAACTATGTTTATCTAGTACAGTTTGCTTCGTAAATTGCCCAAAAGAATATTCCGCCATCTGCTTCAAATCTTCATAAATTTCAGGTCTTTGAGAAGCCATTACTACATTTATAATACGATTACCATCCTTCTCATTTAATAAAACGAGCGTATTGCGCGCTTCATTCGTAAATCCTGTCTTACCACCAATGCTATATGGATTTTCAAAATAAGTAGACTTATTAAAAATAGAAACTGTTTGCGTAGATGTCGTAACCGTCGTTCTTTTCGTATTCATCGCTTGTAAAATTTCAGGATACTTTTGCACACCTCTCGTAATCATGGCCATATCATATGGCGTCGTATAATGATTTGGATCATGCAATCCATTTGGCGTTACAAAATGGCTATCTTTAGCCCCTAATTGCTTCGCCCTTTCATTCATCATATTGGCGAAGTTTTCAACACTTCCTCCAATATGCTCCGCAATCGCATAGGATACATCATTCGCACTCAGCACCATTAAAATCATAAGTGCAGTATTTCTATTAATAGTCTCACCAGGTTGAAACTCAATTTGATAATTACTCTTCTCTTGATCTAATGCTAATTGTGAAAACGTAAATTGATCCTCTGGCTTCGTATGCTCCATCAGTAAAATCGCCGTTAACACTTTCGTCATACTAGCAGGGAACGCACGATGATGTGCATTTTTGTCGTACAACATATCCCCTGTTTTCGCATCAATCGTAGTCGCAAACTGACTAAAAACATTCGGCCCTTCCGCAGGTGGAGGTGCCACTTGCTCCGGATTTACTCCAATATTCGTCTCAGCATATAACGTCATAGGTGTCAAAAAAAATAAACAAATAACCATAACAAAAACCGAAATTTTCTTAAAATTTACCATATGACTCTCCCTTTACTTTCACATTCTATAAAATACCTCTACCAACCTATATGTAATTTGTATTAATTTGGAAGAATATTCACTTTTTTTACTATATCACACTTTTACGATTAGGAACATAAATATACAACAAAAAATAAGAAGGAATTACTCTTTCTTATCCTTCTCATCAATCAATGAGTCTATTAAATTTTGACTAGCTTCCTCAGGTGTAATCTCATCTGTCATCCCCATAAACGACCAACCTTTAGAATCGACCCACTCAACAAACTCTTGTAAAAACTCATCATGTGTAACATCCACATCAAGAATTGAGCCATTAATCGAAATCGTCCTATTTCTAGATACGCGCATCTTGAACGTTTTTCTTACCATTACAATAATTCTCCCTCTACTTCTGAATATTTATAAATATCTTGTACTTCTTTTATACATGATTTCTTGAAAATTGTAAAAAGGATATATTGGCCAATTTGCATATTAAAAATGAAAATCTCTTATTATATAACCCTCACACTACATTCATTTAGTCATAAATTACGGAATACATCCATATAAAAAAACAAACCAACTTATATTCTATCACACTAAATACACTTGACTTTAGTACGATCAAATAGAATATATTAGAAAACACCTTAAAATGAGGAGGAACTCCATGGCGCGTTGTACATATTGTAAAACGAAGTGGAAAGTAAAAGATGTATGGTCGATACTCGTGACATTTGAAAAAGATTGTCCGTATTGTTTCGGAAGACAATATCTATCAAAGAAAACATTGAACGCTATGCCAGAACTTATAAGCTTACCTTTACATTTCTTATTCCCTTTTCTTGTTGATTTAAGTGATGAAGGTCCTTTGGATTGGTATCGGAAATCATAATATACCCGGTTTATTCAAAATCCACTTTCAATTAAATGCTCTTCTTATATATTCCTTAATACGCTACTAGCGTGATTCCAAATACTTTACCTTTAAAAAATTACCACGAAAATATTGTAAAATTTCAGTTAATTATATATAATTGCTTTAGCATAATGATTAAAGATGCTGTTACATAAGCATTTATTGAAGATCCCGTAGCTCAGCAGGGAGAGCGCCACCTTGACAGGGTGGAGGTCGTGAGTTCGAGCCTCTCCGGGGTCATAAAACTCAATAGTATCAAGGCTTGAGAGGATATTCTCAAAAGCTAAAACTGTGGAGGTCTCCATCAGACACCACATGTTAAAAGAGGACTACTTCTAGTCAGCAAATCAGCTGGCTCAGGGGTAGTCCTCTTTTTTGTTTCTATAAACCCGAGAAAGGACTGAGAAGAAAATGCTACTTAAGTTTGCTATGAAGGATTTCAAAGAGGAAAAAGAGTTCGCTAATCTGTCTCCTCGTACAATTCAATCTTATATGGCTACCATGCATGAGTTCCAGAACTTCTGCTCTGAGAGAGAACTGATAGATACACGAGATATTAGAGAAGCAACTGTTAAGAGTTACCTCATGTATTGCCAAAAGACAAGAGGTAACAACGTAGTAACTAGAAATACCAAGCTTCACCATCTCAAGATTTTCTTTAACTATTTACAACATGAGGAGATTATCGCTGAGAAAGAAAACCCTATTCGTAAAATGAAGCTGGCTAAAGAGGAAATAAAAATTGAGGTCTTTCAAGATGAACATATCAAACAAATGCTTCGCTACTATAGGAGACTTAAAGCAAGAAATAAAAGCTTCTACGCTTATCGAGATCACACTATTATTGTTTTCCTTTTAGGAACTGGCTCAAGGTTAGGAGAGCTTATCAATATACGCTGGAGTGAATTGGATTTGGCAAACCAAACAGTAACCTTATTCGGTAAAGCTCGTAAGCAGCAGACTGTCCCTCTCACGGGCAAGCTTGTAAAAGAGCTTTGTGAGTACAAGGTGTTTACAGAACGTGAGCTAGGTAAAACCCCTGAGTATGTCTTTACTACTCGGGAAGGTACTCAGCTTACACCTAATGGTATCAAACTCATATTTAAACGACTCAAAGCGGTAATGAACTTTACTGATGTCCGCTTATCAGCTCATACTTTCCGTCACACTTTTGCTCATCGTTGCTTAATGGCTGGTATGGATGTTTTCACTCTCCAAAGAATGCTGAGGCATAGCAATTTAAGAATGACTGAGAGGTACCTTGCTCTTTGGGGAACTGCCTTGAAAGAACAAAACGATAAGTTTAACCCACTTAACTCACTTGAGATTTAAGACAAATAAAAAGAGAACCCTGCTCTAGTTTGGCGACCTGACAGGGTTCTCTCTTGAAGGAAAACTCGAAGGAGCTTTCTTGTTTGCTATTGTATCATGCTTATTGGTACTAGCTCAAGAGGTCTTCCTTCTTGATTATATAGGAGGAATGACTATGAAGGAATTACGCAAGTATCAATCATTTAATTCAATTACTGAGATGGACAAGACTATTGACCGTACTCTAAAAGAATATAACTTAAAGGACAGCGAGCGAGTAATACTTCTAAGGCTATCAAACTATTCGTGTAAATTTTTAGGAGTTTCATATTTAAAGAATAATACATTAGCTGATCTAACAGGATACTCTAAGCGTACTGTTCAGCGTGCCCTCAAGCATTTCAGCGAGCTAGGCATCATTACTCGTATTGAACAGTTTAAACCTGTTAAAGGTGGCTATTCAGCGTTCATTTGTGTTATTAATCCCTATGAGAGTCACCTTGATAAGTCACCTTGCGAGGAAGCTGTAGATCCTACTCCTGATTGTGCTGAGGAGCCTCCATCTCATACAGATACAATTAATTACAAAACTAAAAGCTCTAAAGATAATACATACGTATTAGACGAGTTAGGAATAAACCACTTAGTGGATGCTGGTGTTCCTACTGATTTCGCTAGCACGGCTATCTCCTACTTTGATGCAACTAAGGTGTACAAGCTATGGAGTCGTGTTCAACTGGCTGCTCGAAAATATGCACCCGATCTAGTTGATACTGTAGAGGTGGCTGTCTCAGGGTTACGAGCTAGCGTGCTTGCTAGCAAGGTTAAACGTGTACGTGATTTCACAGGCTACTTCTATGGGGTTCTGGCTCAAAAGTTATCCACTGCTCAGCGATCTCTTAAGTGTAAACTTTTCAACTTCCTTCAGTAGCATTACTGTAGGTAATAATCCCTACTATCTGGTTGCTGTCCTACAGTGCTTTAATACAAGAGATGACTCTATTTAGCTATGCCCGATTGATTACTAGGGTGGCATTTCATCTGGTTCCTGTACGACTATCTAATTTAGGATAGTCCTCGGTGGGCTGTATCTGTAGAGCTGGCAACTGATTAGGTATATGCTCGATTGAATACCATATGATGTAAAAACAATATCTACATTTTCGAGACGCTCCATATAACGAAGTTCCAGATTTCCCTGCATGAGATTTTATCAGTCATCTTAGATTTGTACCTAAACAGGCTATCTCTCGTTCACCAAACTTGTACGCATTCTAGAGAAGTTTGTACTTATTTAGGCTGTCTCAGCTAATCAAAGGAGGAATACAAATGATTAAACGCATTGGTTCCCTGCTCATTATTGTTGGCCTTCTTAGCGCTTGTTCCCCTACTTTAATCAGCGAGGAGGAATATAACGCCATCGAAGTAGGAATGACTCAAGAGGAAGTATCTGACATAGTTGGTGGTAAAGGTAAAGTCGATGATGGAGCTATCGAGGATACAACTATTGTTAATTATGATGGAGAAGGCGATATTCAGTTTGCTGTATTGTTATTTGATAAAGGTAAACTGTGGGGTAAAGAAAGGGATTAAAAAAAGTTTCAAAAAAGTATTGACGGTTCTAGAACTTTTAATTAATATGTAATTAAGCCACTTAGGAAACGAGGTGAGCAAGACTTTTGGAAAGTAAGCAACAAAAGTTTTACGGTAAAGTCAAAGACTTCTATGAGCTGGAGTCCATCGAGGATGCTAAGAGGTTTTATACAGCTTTTAATCAACTCAACAAGATTAACACAGTAGATAAAGCTAATAAGATCGATAAAATGTTAACTCGTATGTATGCTGGCAAGAAGTTAACTGACTAACCTAAAACTACACAAAACAAAATAGCCCTACTCGGTAGTTATACTTTGGCGAGTATACCGAACAAGGCTACGCAATTCAGTCGAACCTATAAGGCTCTTTCCTCCCTATGGTATCACGAGCAGGAATAGCTGTAAAGGTTCGACTCCACAGGAGGCGAATAAGTTGAAACTTAAAGATTGGGTTAAATCAACCTTGGTAGCTGGCGGCAGATTTCCTTTCTTTACACAGTCGGTTACATCGTTTCACTCATGATTGTACACCTGTAAGTATTACCTATCTCGTGTAAATAAACAAAAACTAAAGGGAGCAATTATTTATGACAACAAACATTATTCAACCAACTAATTTTGATATCGTTATGGAGGAGATCGATACTCTAGTATCTAACTTCCAAGACTCACTATCTCGTATTACTAATAAAATTTGCAAAGTAGATACATTCCAACTAGGCATTATGTATGTAGTTATCTTACGAGCTGGAAAAATCTCTGAAACTCTTAGTTTTAATCTAGATGAATTAACCGAGGAGGATTGTTAACTCCACAGGTTCAAGCTATACAGGTTAACGTTCATAATGATAATAAGTAATAACAAACGAGCTGACTCTAATAGGCCAGCTCTTTTGTTTTCCTCCTCAGGGTTACCCATTACGGTAATTGAAATTACAGTTTGTGCACTCGTTGAAACCAATTAGATAGCTCACAAACTTGCTATTTATCCAGCACAAATCCTCTAACCATCCCCTTCGATTCAATATCAACCCCGAGATAGCCAACTTTCAAGGAAGAAAACCTCATTAGATCCCCTCATCTTTCTTCAAAATAAATAAAGCAAGGATTTCTCCCTGCTCCTACCAACTCTGTATTAATCTCTTCTTTTATATTTTTACTAATTTCTCACGTAGAACTAATTCACTCTCAGTCATATACCCTCTATGCATTTCTTCCACAATCTTATCGTGATTAAAGCATAATACTTTTTCCTCACCTAAATAGCCAACTGGGTAAGGTACGCCTATATAATCAAAATCACGTTTATCTGCTGATACAACCATTCTTCCAATAATCATAATAATTGGTTCTACCTCTTCTAGTTTAACTACTGTTCCAATTGGAAATAGTTTCATAGGTATTTATTCTCCTCTATTTGTAAATTTTTTAGCTAAACGGTCAAATAATATTGAACTTCCATATGCCA
Source organism: Bacillus sp. FSL P2-0099 (assembly GCF_038007445.1). NCBI lineage: Bacteria > Bacillati > Bacillota > Bacilli > Caryophanales > Bacillaceae > Bacillus > Bacillus sp. FSL P2-0099. The sequence goes on along the minus strand of NZ_JBBOXE010000001.1, from coordinate 1,257,860 downwards.
ACATCCCAATGCCAATCATAGCAATACTGAAAAATAATTTCTGCCATAAATTAAATGGGAAAAACCACCCTGCAATAACAAGTACCATAGTACCAATAATAATCATAAACCGTCCTTGTCTGAACATACTTTTACTCCTTTTTGTCTTTATCAAGTTTAAAAAAGAATCCTCCTCCATGACCATTAGGTGCTGTCGCATACCCCCCAGTCTCTTGTCCTAAATGGACTTTGTAACCATATCCAAACCCATATTCACCTTTTAGTGTAATATCATAGTCACCTAAGAAAGGGATATAATCCGGAATCTCAATTTTATTAAGAACTACTTCATACTTATGTGCTGTTAATTCATAATCATTTTTAAAAGTATATTGATCTATTCCGAATACATAAGATCCATTTAAGAACTTTTGTGTAACTGTTAAATCCTCTGCAAAGGGAAGTTTTTTAGAGGAAGAGTGGTCTAAAGCATTCGCCTCAAACTTCGCTCCTATAAGGTTTCCTTGAACTATATCTTCAGAAATGGTTTTAAATGTATATGGTATATTTCCTTCAAAAAGTCCATTTCCTGCTTTAATGCCGTAATTAGTTCCTTCAGCAAGTTCAAATTCCCCTTTAAATATACTTCCTTCTCCCTTAATCATTAACTTACCATCTGTAGAAAAATCTGTTTTTCCTACGAAAGTTTCATAATCCCCTTTAAAAGGTTTCCCTGTTAAAATGGTGGAAGCCATCACAATAGCAACATCCATATTATCTACCTGTTCGAATTTATTAGCAGAATCAAGAAGAAACTTCTCAAGAGGTTCTAATATAGTTATAAATTGCGCCATCTTAAAAGATGAATCCCGGAAATCCATATTAAATTTCATATAAGTTGAGCCTAACCAATTACTAGAAATCATATCAATATCTCTTTTTAGTCGCTCCTGTGTTACAGTTGCATTCGTGATAGTTGATCTAATAGTCCCTGCCACTTTTCTCAACTGTTCAGGAGTAACTTTTATATCCCCCATAGCCATTCCCCTTTAAATATTTATATAGAATATTTTACCACAGAAAATTAATTTTACAGAATAATATTTTTTATACTCTTAATAATCCAAAAACTATCTACTCCAAGACTTATCTTTCTAGGTAAAACTAAAGAGGTAACTTAGGATTACTACCTCACGAATAACTATCATATACTAACAGCCACATGAATAAGGTTGAATTAATCGTTCTACTCACGAGACACGACCATCTAGTGTTATCTGCTGGAGAAATCTCAATTCAGCATCCTCCTCAGCTCTACCTGCTCGGTATTCCAGCTCACTTACCTCAGTAACGTTAACCCCCTCGAGGTAGACTAACTTATCAAACAGGTTACTAAACATGTGGAACGTATCAATCTTAACTGTGCGGAAATGTTCCTCAGGTGTTACCTCTCTATAGTGTGCCTGTTTGTACATTTCCCCCTCAGGTTTAAACTTATAAGCAACAGCTACTTTAATATATTTGTTCATATTAGTTTCCTCTCTTTCTGTTCATCTCTTTTATTTTGTTGTGCGGCTTAAAGGCTTCTCTTTTATATTCCAGCTCACTAATACTCTTAACAGTTACATCTAGCACTTTGCCCCCTGAGGTGTGCTTATCAACTGTTTTCTGCATAGTATCTCTATAGAACGATACTAAAATGGTTCTAGCCGCCTCCTGGGACTCCTATGATTGCTGCCATCTTCTTAGCTTCTGACGAGGTGTGTCTACACGTGGCTGAGGCTCGATCATCGGCGTCAATTGTAATCACCACCCTTGTATGTGACCTATGAGAACGACAAATAAACCTAGCTCGTTAGTAACTAGGTGGTTATCGTTCTCATAAGTTTTTTATTTAATTACCGTCCATTCCATCGAATAATACTGTTAGATCTACCCCACTAGGGTTATCCGAATTGTCACGACTCTTACGGTACTTACGGTTAAGCCCTAGAGTCTCAGCCTGACGGATTGCTTTTCCTTCAAAATCTACTAGGCTAACCTTTAAGTTGGTTGCGTAGTTCATACCTACAGAGTCAACTCGCATAGCCTTAATTGAATTTATGAGGAAGCGATCTAGTGCTACCTCATCTAGCGGCTCCAAGTCATAGTTTTCCTTGTAGTAACTCCAAGTATTATCGTAGAAGGCTTGCTCCTCTAAAGTCCACTCCTCAAGGAAATTGCGGGAGTAAATCCCATGGATCGTCTTTTCGTGTCCCTTCTTTAAGTTTGCATCTCTCACTTTCTTTCCCTCCTCGGTTTTAGCTCCTGTGCTTTTACCACCATGCCAATTACAACGAAGATTCTTCTCATTAGTCGGCTTCTTGGTGCATACTTTTCCACTCTTCATGATAGCTCCACAGATACTTTCTTCTTTCTGTAGCTTCTCCTTTATGGTTACCGTCTCATCAGATTCCCTTTTGAGGTCGCCACTCTGGAGCCTGTCAGCTACGTTGTTAATATATTCTCTTAGTCCATCTGGTAGGGGGTTAGGTCTAGTCACCGTATTGTCTACCTCCTTATTTAAAACTGTCTAGGTAAGCCTTATATTGTGCTTCTTCCTCGGCAGTAAAGTTGTGTGTGTATTCTCCTCTAAGTTTAGCCATGTAAGTTTGATACTCAGCTTCCTCTCGAGCTTCTCTAAAGGCTTGTGCCTGAGCTTTCTCTTGAACCAGCTCCTGCTTTGCTTGTTCTAACTTGAGTTTGTTCTTTTCTACTTGAGCTTGTAACTCTCTAAATCTCATTTGGAGCTGGAACTCTTTTGCTTTCTCGTATAGTTCTTGCTGGCGTTCATTTAGTTGGGGTTGCTCACTAAACATTTGAGCTGTTCTCACCTGAGGGAATGCTACTAGGCTCACCTCTCGAATTTTTGTAGGCTTACCTTGATTGTCTGTGTAGAATGAAATACTAATTTTTTAGCGGTCTTATTAGCCACCTTCTTCTTGATAGCCTCGTCAACTACCCTGATTTTACCCATCAGTTTGTTACCTACTACAGATACGCTTTGGAGAAAACCAGCGGTATCGCGAACACTGGTACTGTGGTCTAGCTGCAAAGGAACATTCTCCTCAGCGTTAAATGAGTTAGCTAAAGCATGTAGGTCACTTACTGTGTAGGGTTTACCTCGGTGTACACCTACTGAGAACAACTCAGCATCCTTGATTAGGTCGCCATCTGAGTTGCTTACCGAGAAGTTGTCTATCAATTGTCCTGACTCTTTAAATTGCTTAAACATATTATCTACCTCCTTAGATTAATTTATATGAGAAAGAAGACCTTAGCATAGCTAAAGCCTCCTAGTCACACTCTTTGTTCCTTTAGTGGAGTCAATCTACCGAGTAACTACTCTCCGCCTCGTAGGACTTCAGCAAGTAGTTACCCAGCATCCAACTCTATATAATTATCTTGCCTCACTTAGATACGAGATAGGTTAACTAACGTTTGCTCCTGTAACTCTACGTTGTGTTTCTCAAATACACCTTTGATAGCTTCTTCTAAATCTCTAGCGATTACATCTGCTTGGCGATCACCTTCAGCAGTATCTTCATTGCTTAACTGTACGATGAACTTCCAATCTTCACTATTAGAGTCAAGGCTATCAATAGCACCTAATCCATATTCAACTCCTAAGTCGATACTTTGGTCATGTTGAGTGTTTAACTGGAAGACATCCTCTATACCGAATGCTCGGTTGAATCTGCTAGCGATAACCATATCCCGTCGAACCTTTTGATTGTGCTTACGAGCTACCTCTCCACGAGAGCGATATAACTCTTGTACAGCAGCTTGTTTCTTCTCAGCTACCTCTGATAGCTTTACCTGTGTAGTCTCAATCTGTTTAGCTAATGCTTCTAGCTTAACCTCAGCTTTCTTCTTAGTAGTTAAAGCTTGTTTGTCGTTCTCATCAATTATTAGGCTAGCGGAGATAATGTCTAATGCAGCTGATACCTTTGAGTGTTCTGTAGTTGCCTGATCCAGCTGGCTCTGTAGGTCATTCTCTTGAGTTTGTAACTTGTCGATCTCCTTTGTAGCTTGCTCCTCTGTTTTCACCTTTGTGTTCATAGCGAATAAGTTTTTAATTGAGTTCATCATTGTCATCATTCTCCTTTGGTTTGGGTTTAGTTTATATTGAGTCGGCTAAGGGGTAGCCTGTGTGGAACTTGGGTAGGGGATTAAATCAGGTTTAGCAATCTAGCGAACTCTTCAATACCTTTCTGGCTCACTAGCATTTGAACTTTTCCACCTTGGAGTGGCTTGTAGTTAATGTATCCTTTGTTGAGGTAGGTATAATTTGCAGTGTTTAACCAGCAGCCTTTCTTACTCATGTAGATTACTTTCTTGTCCTTGAGTAGTTGATTCAATTGGATAGCTGATCTAAGTCCAAGCTGTTTAGCTGTCTGCTCGATAGTAACAAATCCTTCAATGTCTAACACTCTGTCATGGTAGGCTATCTTAGGCGCTTGCTCGATTAACTGTGCTTGCATCTGCTCGTTAGCTTCCACCTGCTCGACTAACTGAAGTAGCGCTTCTTTGTAGGTAGTCGGTAGAGCTGGTTGCTGAATAGCCTTTTCCATCTCGTGGAACTTGTCAATATAGGCTACTGTGAAGAGGATTCCTTTCTCGCCGGTCATCTTGTTAGCCACTAATTCGCAACCCTTACGAGTAAGAAAATACTTCCTTCTTGGTTCACCTTTGAGATCTAAGTAAGTTGCTTTCTGGAAATAATCTAACGCCCCCAAATTTGGGTTGGTTAAAAATATATCCATGTAGTTGTCGATATCTCTTAGTAGGTGATCGTGTCGTTTACCTGTCATGTTTGCGACCTCTAAGCTATCAATGAAGTTTACCTTTTAGTTGTTTACTAGCTTACCTTTTTCGTAGTATAACAATATCGATAAAGACATCCTACCTCTCTCATAAACTGAGAAGTTCTCTCCAGCATCCCCTCAATGTTATACATCGTTACGTGGATCTCACCAATGCCATCCTTGATAGTAACCTCTCCAGTGATATCCTCAATACCGTTAGCCCACTCAAAAGTATCTACAAAGTGAATGCTTTTCTTTTTGTTAGTGTCTCTCATATCCACTCCGTAGTAATACGTGTTAGCATGAATACCTCGTGTGATATGCAAGTATCCTTTCTCTTGTAGCTCCTCTACGTGGCGCTTTACCGTTCTCAAGGATAACCCAGTTAGCTGCGCTAAATCGTCATACGTAATAGTTGTTCCTACAGTGACTAGTGAGCGGATAGCCTCAAAAGTTTGAGCCACTTTGTCTTTTACCATCGAGTCAGCAAACTGTCTTTCTAACTCTTGAGCTTCTTCCTTTGTAAGCTTGTCTGCCTCAACTTGTTTACCTACTTGAATTAAAAACTCGTTGTACTCATCCTCAGTAGAAATACCCGTGTAGCCCTGATTCGTTCTCCATTGCAAGTAAGTTCCCCAAGTGTTATCCATTAGTTTGCCTCCTCATATTGTATTTTTAACCTATTGTATTTCCCCTCAGTGATCTCTTCACAGAGAATGCTAACGAGTTGCGTCGTCCTCGTGTTGTATAAATCAGCATAGGTCTTGTCTATTAGGTTTGAATGCTTATCCTGTTTTCCCTCGGTCACCTGAGCTAGGTGATACCTTTTAAGAACTGTACGAGTACCTATAAACTTCATCTTTACAGTGTATAAGTAGTATCGCTTCATTTAGCTACCTCCCTAAATTCATTCTTTAAGTGAATGTCTACTCGTAGATCTCTGAGTTTGGACTCATAAGCTAGTTCGGTTAAGCGATACCCTTGTTTGAGTTTCATCATTTTTAGTTTGTACTTCATTAGTCATCCTCTCCTTGGCTTCGTCCGTCTAGCTCCCTTTGTTACTATCGAACTTTTACTATCTCGTTAATCTCCTTAATGTTAAGCGCTTGAGCAATTCGACTGATACTACCTAGAGTAGCTGTTTGGTTTCTCTTGATACGAGTTAGGTTAGGACGTTCAATCCCTGTTCGCCTCGATAGATCAGCTAATGTAATTCGGTGCTTCTGTAGTAAACCTTCTAAGTCAACATAGTGTTCCATTTCTTTTCCTCCTCATAGGTTATTTTATATGTGGTGATTCTTTGTAGCTGTCTTGGTTATAATATTCCTCCAGATACCCTTTGCGTAAAAAGGGAGCCAGCCCGGTGACAAGCCGAACTAGCTATATACAACTGGAGAGTTGTTAATGAATAATCATGAAAAAATAAGCTTTTCGGAGCTTATTTTTTATATATAAAATTGAATATTAATATTCAGAAATAGATAGGTAGGGAACGAAACAGTCCCTACCTATTTTATAAATTCCACGTATTTACCTAATGGTGCATATGTGTTTATGATCCTACTTCTTCTTTTTCTATCGTTTGCAACATAAGGTTTTTTAAATTATCAACGCTTTCTAAATTGACAACACATTCTTTTATATTTATTTATATGCATTTTACAACAACAAAGAACTACATAGATTAACCATGTAGTTCTTTGTTGTTGTAAAATGAATGGGCTAATCTTATTTCTTCCCTAACTTGATTGCCTTTTTTATATTACTGAATGCACCTTTACCATATAATAATACACCACCGCGGTAAACACGGCTCGTTAAACCAATCATCATACATATTGTTACTAATAGAATCGCTAATGTGAGCGCAATCTCCCATACTGGGATATTGAGGAATCCAATTCGTACGAGCATAACAATAGGAGTAAAGAAAGGTATATAGCTAGTAATGGTAACAACCGTGCTGCTTGGATTTGACATTCCATAAAGTGCGATATACAAAGCAGCAATTAACATAAACATCAGTGGCATAACAGCTTGAGAAGATTCCTCTATACGACTAATAACAGAGCCGAGTAGACAAGATAATGAGCCATATAATAAGAATCCTAATGTGAAGAATAGAATCCCATACACTACTAGAGTAGGAGCAACAGAATTTAAATCAATACTATTTAAAATATCATTTTTCGATTCATTAATTGCTGTTTTATACCCTACAGTTGCGACCAAGCCCCAAATTATTATTTGTGTAATACCTGCCAATAATGTTGAGAAGAGCTTCGCATATAAATGTTTTGTAGGCGAAATACTTGAAACAACTAACTCCATTACACGAGAAGATTTTTCTGTTGCAACATCTGTAGCTAATTGTGCAGCATACATTAATATCATTACATAATTTAGCATGATAAAGGTATTAATTAAAATTCCTACACCCTCTGTATGTTCTCCATCTTTAACCTTATCTGAAACAGTTTTGGTTTGTATTTCTACTGGCATTGTTAACACCTTTAATTCATCTTGCGATAGATTCAATTGCTGAGCGAAATTAGAAGATTGTATTTGAGATAAAATAGTTTGAACCTTGCTAACATCTTGCTGATTTACATCTGTCTCAGTTATATACGTAGCCTTTAGTTGTTTATTATCCAATTCCTCTACAACGATTGCATATGTATAATCACCATTTTTAACACCTGATTCTGCTTTTGGTTTATCCGTACTACGCTTAACATGTATCTTACTATCGACATTTTTAAACACTTGATTAATAGTTGTATATAATTCTTCTTTTTCTGTAACAACAACAACTTGATCGTCCTCGTTACCTGCAAAATAGTTATAAATCTTGTCAAAATTCATCAATCCTATAATTAACATAGAAATTATTATTGTAATAGCAAAATATGATTTTGATTTCACCTTAGATCTATAGTTTTGTAAAAAAATTGTCCAGAAACTACTCATGTTGCGCACCTACTTTCGCGATAAAGATATCATTTAATGTAGGCTCTTCTACTGCAAACTTTTTAACATACCCTAATTTCGTTATCTCTTTAAATAAAACATGCGAAACTTCTTCATATGAGATTTTAAGAGTAACTGCATTCTTACGTTTCTTCATACTTTCTACACCTTTTATTTCTTTCAAATGGTCAAAGTCATGATCGCCAACGATTACAACATTCTTTTTACCAAAGTCACTTTTAATTTTGGCAATGTCTCCTTGAACAACAGGTACTCCTTTGTGCATGATACAAATGTGTTGGCATAATTCTTCCACATGTTCCATTCGATGTGAACTAAAAAGAATCGACGCCCCTTGTTTTTGCATATCAAGAACAGCTTCTTTTAACATTTCAACATTTACTGGATCTAAACCACTAAATGGTTCATCTAAAATTAAGAGTTCAGGCTTATGTATAATCGCTGTTATCAGCTGAATTTTTTGCTGATTCCCTTTTGAAAGTTCTCCTACCTTTTTGTTCAGATACTCAGTTATATTAAAACGCTCCAGCCAATAGTGAAGTTCTTTTTCTGCATCTTTACTTTTCATGTTCTTTAGTTTTGCAAAAAAGTTAACTTGTTCTTTGACAGTCATTTTCGCATAAAGCCCACGTTCTTCTGGTAAATACCCAATCTTATCCGTAACATCATAATTTATAGGTTTACCATTCCATGAAATAGTTCCGCTTGATTTCGATAAAAGTCCAAGTATCATTCGAAATGTAGTCGTTTTACCTGCTCCATTCCCGCCCAAGAATCCAAATATTTCACCTTTTGGTATCTCGATATTCAAATTATTAACTGCAACATGTTCGTCAAATTTCTTTATTAAATCTTTAATTAGTAAACTCATTATCCACACCCTTAATTCTCAAGATGATTTATTTATACAATTGTATATCCAGTCAACCACAATATTTTGACCTCTTATGACATCTCTTTTATCAGACATTAAAAATAAAATGACATTTGTAAAATCTGAATTTTCAACATTTTTCCTATATGGTATCTTTTTTAATAACTTATTTCCTTCAAAAATCATTCATTACCAACAAATGTTATATTTTTCATTATAAGGTTAGCATAAGATTTAGAATAACCAATATGCAATTTTGCATATTTTAATATTTTCATAAAGTATTTCTTTGAAAAAATTTTCGTTATGTACTTTAAAATAACTTATAGGCACATTTAAGCTGCTCAATAGATAAATCATTCGCTTCTATCTTTTCAAAAGTTCCTGCTTTCCATCCCATACCGCTCACTACTCTCTATTAAAAATTTGTTTCTTCATTTATATTATAATACTTGTTTTAACATCGTTCTTACGATTCTATATTCGTCACCAAAAGGTTCCTTTATGATTAAAGGTGATTGATCATCTTTTTTCTTCAATCATTGTGAATACTTTTGTTTTTTCTTGTAATGTATTTAGCTATTTTTAGTAGGTGCTTTACTTGCTTCAATTTTCTTTGTCACTTCGCCAAGCTTTTGCCCAACTTCTTCTGCTTTGGCAGGTTCATTCGTAACGTAGTATTCTTGATCCTCCCATACTAACATAGGTGGCACTTGTTCTCGTTTGTTACATATTATATAAGTAATACTAGCTATCAGTAGTAGACATATTGCTATAAAGAAGATAGCCTTTTTTTCATATACTATTCTCCTTACCTATCATTTCATTGGATTATATAATATACAGTATAGATAGTAAATGGATTTTATGGAAATTTTTAGTTTTATTTTCAAAAAGAAAAACCTTACAAAAGTAAGGTTCCGTTTTTAAATTCTATAATGTTTTATTAATTAGAACGATCATTACGATAATCGCTATAAACATAACAACTAAACAGCCGATCATTTTATAAAATCCTCGTTTCGTTAACGTTCCGCCCTGAACGTCTTTACGAATAAATAAGAATACGGCTAAAAATAATACAAGCCCCATGCCAAAAGCATACATCATTTGCATATGTTAATCTTCCTTTCTCTTTTACATCTTAATATCTTTTCGATAAAACAACAAACGATATAAAAACTGTACTCATCGTAAGTGCCATTAATATATTCAATAGTTCAACCGCAGATAGCGTAATTACTTTTAAGTTTAAGCCAATAGAGAAAAGAAGATAGTATGCCGTTAGTGCAAAAAAACTGAAGAACATTCCTTTATAACGAATGAGTTTCATTCGCTCATCTTTTTCTTTAAATTGCGGGTGCAAGTAGCTTAGGCAAAAACACATGATCATCATTGCAAGTACTGTATAGGTTGGAATTGGCGGCGCGGAATGTGTCATTATACCTGCTAATATCATAGTTCCACTCATAATTAAAAAGATAATTCCCATAATTACAAAGTACTTTTGTGAATAATTCATCTCTATTCCTCCCCTTCTTTTCCTTCATAAATAAATACATGTTCTATCGTTGTCTGAAATGTTTTTGCTATTTCAAATGCTAACGGAAGTGATGGATCATATTTTCCCTTTTCAATTGAAATGATGGTTTGTCTGGAAACTCCAAGTTTCTCAGCAAATTTTTCTTGAGATAGTCCAAATTTTTTTCGGTATTCAACCATTTTATTTTCCAAGGAAATTTCTCCCTCCTTCCTTATACCGAGTATATATGTAAAGGAAACTTTACGTCAAGTTTCCTTTACATTCATTTCGTCTATTTTTCATTCTATTTATATAGAAGAAACTTTTTCAAATTCAGCACGTCTATTTTGAAATGAAACATGGAACAATGTATATAGCCGTTACTATATCTCCTCTCCGTTTTTATGAAAATTTAATATCTCCATATTTGTTTTATCCTTTTAAAATGTTTCATTCTGCTCTTTATCGGGTGAAATACGCTATTGTTTTTACGTTGTTTTTCGCCATATTTATAGAAACTAACGGTTTATGAAGCATTTTTTATGTATAGCCACTTTTTTTGTAGAAATCCTTCATTTTCCTTTCGATATTTAACACTATCGAGATAAAGTTTATGGTAAATTCATAATTTTTTATTTTTTATACTATATTCCGTTATATTGTTGTATAATATCAATGAAAGCGCTTATTATTCCAATATACATAATTCGAACTAAATTTTATCGAAACATTCTGATAGTTATACTTATATTTAAATGCAACAATTATAGGTATTAATGTAGGTATACCAAATATATCCACCCCGTTTTCCCGTGAAATTACTTTATAACATGAAAGATTAACTTGGGTGATAAGTTATTGTGAATGTTTTTTTACAAAACAGATAAGTAATAGTGTTTGGTATTATGTAAATTATTGTAATAACATAAGAGTAAAGAAAAACATTTACATTGATTATTGGTTCATCAATTATTGAAAAGAGCAAAATGCACCTTTTTGTATGGAAAAAGGATTATATGCATTGGGAGGTTTAAACAAATGACGAGGAAGAATACAACGACAAACCCTTGGGCCAAGTTCCATGGTCCGAACCTTGGTTATGTTATTGAGCAGTATGATCTTTACGTAACTGGAGCAGGTTCTGTTGATCCGGAATTACAAGAGCTTTTTGAAATTTTTGGAGCTCCTTCGTTTCAAGATGATGTCGTAACAGGGGACAACACAGCAACACATTTTTCTCCTCAAAACACAGGGAACATTGAAAAGATTCTTAAAGTCGTTCAACTTGTTGAACAGATTCGTTCTTTCGGGCATACATTGGCCCACATTAATCCGATGGAAGATGCTGCAAACGGACAATCTCTTATCGAGAAAACAATGAACGAACTGAGCGATGCTGACTTGAAAGCGATTCCAGCAAAAACAGTATGGCAAGATGCACCAGAGGGTATTCACACTGCACTTGATGTAATTCATAGATTAAAAGACGTTTATACAAAATCTTTAGCTTATGAATTCTCACATATACAAGATAGTGAAGAACGCGCGTGGTTGCATCAAATGGTGGAATCAAATTCATTGCGTCAACCATTATCAAATAAAAAACGAACTGCTCTTTTAAAACGTTTAACTGCTGTTGAAGGTTTCGAGCAATTCTTGCATAAAACATTCGTTGGTCAAAAACGTTTCTCAATAGAGGGCGTTGATATGCTTGTACCTGTACTAGATGAAATTGTTTCAGAAGGTGCTAAAGGCGGCGTTGAAGATGTCATGATTGGTATGGCTCACCGTGGTCGTCTAAGCGTACTCGCTCACGTATTAGAAAAGCCATATAATCACATGTTTGCAGAATTCAAACATGCAAAAATAGAAGGTGCAGTGGCAAATGCTGGCTGGACTGGCGACGTGAAATACCATTTAGGTAGAGAACAAGTCGTTGGTAATGAAGAGGTTAGCACTCGTGTTACATTAGCAAATAATCCGAGTCATCTTGAGTTCGTTAACCCTGTTGTTGAAGGTTTCGCACGTGCAGCTCAAGAGAATCGTAAAAAATCTGGTCTTCCAGAACAAGATACTACAAAATCATTCGTAATTTTAGTTCATGGTGATGCTGCATTCCCTGGTCAAGGTGTTGTGTCTGAGACACTCAACTTAAGTAGATTGAATGCATACCAAACTGGCGGAACTATTCATGTTATCGCAAATAATGCAGTCGGCTTTACGACTGATAGCTATGATTCTCGTTCTACTAAATATTCAAGCGACCTTGCAAAAGGTTTCGATATTCCGATTGTTCACGTGAATGCTGATGATCCGGAAGCTTGTCTTGCTGCTGCAAACCTTGCGATCCAATATCGTACGCTGTTCAAAAAGGACTTCTTAATCGATTTAATCGGTTACCGCCGATATGGTCATAACGAAATGGATGATCCAGCAGTTACGCAACCACAAGTGTACAAAAAAATTAAAAATCACCCAACTGTAAGAGCAATTTATGCAGATCAATTACAATCTGCTGGCGTTCTGAATGCAGATGAGGTTGAAACAATTACTCAGTTTATACAAGAGGAATTAAAGGCTGAATACGCACAAGTGCCACCAGCTGATACGAGTGCTGCAACAATTCACGTTAAAGTTCCAGAGGTTGTTGCAAAAGGAATTCAACCGATTGACACTGGTGTTTCAATTGAATCACTTCGTGCAATTAATGAAGGACTATTATCTTGGCCTGAAGGCTTTAACGTATATCCAAAAGTGAAGAAAATTCTTGAGCGCCGTAAAGATGCTCTTGAAGAGAACGGTAAAATTGAATGGGCACTTGCTGAATCGTTAGCATTCGCTTCAATTTTACAAGAAGGTACGCCAATTCGTTTAACTGGTCAAGATTCACAGCGTGGTACATTCGCGCACCGTCATATCGTATTACACGATACTGATACAAACGAAACATATTCACCATTACACCGTTTACCGAACATTAACGCATCATTCTCTGTTCATAACAGTCCGTTATCAGAAGCTGCTGTTGTTGGTTACGAATATGGTTACAACGTATTTGCTCCAGAAACTCTTGTGATGTGGGAAGCTCAATACGGTGACTTCTCAAATACTGCGCAAGCATTATTTGATCAATATGTTTCAGCAGGAAGAGCAAAATGGGGTCAAAAATCTGGTTTAGTTCTTCTATTACCACACGGTTATGAAGGTCAAGGGCCAGAACACTCTAGTGCACGTCCAGAACGTTTCTTACAATTAGCTGCGGAGAACAACTGGACAGTTGCAAACTTAACGAGCGCGGCACAATACTTCCATATCTTGCGCCGTCAAGCATCTATCTTAGGAACAGAAGCTGTTCGACCATTAGTAATTATGACGCCGAAAAGCTTATTACGTCACCCACTTACACTTTCTACAGGTAGTGAGTTAAGTGAAGGACGTTTCCAATCTGCTTTAGAACAAGGAAACCTTGGTGCGAAACCAAATAAAGTAAAACGTCTTGTTTTAAGTACAGGTAAAATGGCAATTGACTTAGCAGCAGAAATCGAAAGTGGTAAGCATGAGTACAGCCTAGATGAAGTTCATATGGTTCGTATCGAGCAGTTGTACCCATTCCCTGCTGAAAAAGTTCAATCTATTATTAAACGCTTTAAAAACTTAGAAGAAATCATTTGGGTTCAAGAAGAACCTCGTAATATGGGCGCATGGCATTACATGGCTCCAATTCTGTTCGAACTAGCTGGGGATAAAGTGAAAACAGGTTACATTGGACGCCCGGATCGTTCTAGCCCATCTGGTGGCGATCCATTCGCTCACAAAGCTGAGCAAGAATTAATCGTTGCACACGCTTTAGATGTGAAGTACAACTTCCGTCAAGATAAACAAGAAATTGAAGTTTTCAGCAACTGAAAGTAACAATGAGTTTTTCAGGCTTGGCTGTGGCAGATAGTCTGCCACAGCCAGGCTAACAAATGGAGATTACCGAAGATTAAAGAAGATAAAACACACCGTTAGGCAAATAAGGGGAGGACATTTAAAATGATCGAAATTAAAGTACCTGAGCTTGCAGAATCTATTTCAGAAGGAACTATTTCACAATGGCTTATCAACGTAGGCGACAAAGTTGAGAAAGGTGGCAGCGTTGTTGAGCTTGAGACTGACAAAGTCAATGTAGAAATCATTGCAGAGGATTCAGGTATTGTATCGAAGTTACTAGGCGAACCTGGAGATACAGTTGAAGTTGGTGCTACTATCGCAATTTTAGATGCAAACGGCGCAGCGGTTGAAGTAAGCACACCTGCTCCGGCTAATGAGCAACCAAAACAAGAAACTACTGAAGCACCGAAAGCAGCAGCTCCAAGTGCTGAACAAAATAAAGCGTTGCAAGGTTTACCAAATACAAATCGTCCTATCGCATCACCAGCTGCTCGCAAAATGGCTCGTGAATTAGGAATCGATTTAAACGAAGTACGTAGCACAGATCCACTTGGACGTGTGAGACCACATGATGTACAAGCTCACGCTGCAGCGCCAAAAGAAGCACCAGCTGCTCCAAAACAAAGTCCGGCTCCAGTTGCAAAAACTGAATTTGAAAAACCAGTTGAGCGTGTGAAAATGTCCCGCCGCCGTCAAACAATTGCAAAACGTCTTGTAGAAGTTCAACAAACATCTGCAATGTTAACTACATTTAACGAAGTTGATATGAGTGCAATCATGGAATTACGTAAAGAACGCAAAGATGCTTTCGAGAAAAAACATGATGTACGTCTTGGCTTTATGTCATTCTTCACAAAAGCAGTTGTTGCAGCATTAAAACAGTTCCCATTATTAAATGCTGAAATTCAAGGCGATGAGCTTATCATTAAAAAATTCTATGATATCGGTATTGCAGTAGCAGCTCCAGATGGATTAGTTGTTCCAGTTGTACGCGATGCTAACCAATTGAACTTCGCTGAAATTGAAAGCGAGATTCGTAATTTAGGTCTGAAAGCACGCGATAATAAACTTTCATTAAAAGAGCTACAAGGTGGTACATTTACAATTACAAATGGTGGTGTGTTCGGTTCTCTAATGTCGACACCAATCCTAAATAGTCCACAAGTAGGTATTCTAGGGATGCATAAAATCCAAGTACGTCCAGTTGCAATTGATGCAGAGCGTATGGAAAACCGTCCAATGATGTACCTTGCACTATCTTACGATCACCGTATTGTTGATGGTAAAGAAGCAGTTAGCTTCCTTGTTGCTGTTAAAGATATGCTTGAAGATCCAAAATCATTATTATTAGAAGGTTGATAGATTATTAATCTATTAAAGGCTGTAGAATGAATCATTCTACAGCCTTTTTTCATTATGTTCATACGGGACAAATCACACTACATAGACTAACAATGTATGCCTAAAACGTAAGGGGGATAAACATGAATAACCTTCCAGTTCATGCAAAACTTAAAGCAAATAAGGATACTTTCTTCCTCCCCGATTCAAACGGGGGTGTTTACTTTCGAAATAACTCCAGTTCATTCCGTATGGATGGTGATGGAATTTATGACTGGATTGAGAAATTAATGCCTATGTTTAACGGTAATCATTCTTTGACAGAAATAACCGATGGTCTCCCTCTCCCCTATCAAAATCGTGTATTTGAAATTGGAGAGATTTTATATGAAAATGGTTTCATTCGTGATGTAAGCCAAGATGCTCCCCACGAATTAAACAGTGCATTACTCGACAGATACGCTTCGCAAATTGAGTTTTTAGAAGCTGATTCCCATTCAGGCGCTTTAAAATTCGAAACGTACCGCGCAGCAAATGTGCTTATAATTGGTTCTGGCGATATGCTTACTTCCCTAGTTTCTTCTTTATTAGAATCTGGTTTACCTACATTCCATTATCTTGTTACAGATCGTGCTGAAACAAACTACGATCGAATTCACGAACTAAGCGAACGTGCATATGCAAATGATGACAATGTACTTATTCAAGAAATAGATATTACAATTGATCGCCCTTTACATGAAGTATTCGAGCCTTTCGACTGGATTTTATACGTTTCCCAAAATGGAGATATTGAAAGTTTAAGAGCAATCCATACTATTTGTAGAGAGTTTAAGAAAAATTTCATACCAGCTATTTGCTTATCAAGAATTGGTTTAGCTGGACCCGTCGTAACCGCAGACCGTGAAGAATGCTGGGAATCAGCTTGGCATCGTCTACACGAAACTACTTTACAAAGTGAAAATCCACCTGAACTTTTCTCACCAATTGCATCTGCAATGTTAGCAAATGTTATCGTTTTTGAGTTATTTAAACATGTCGCTGAAGGTTCACATAGGCAGCATAATCCTCAATTCTTTTTATTAAACTTGGAAACACTTGAAGGAAAGTGGCACCCTTTCATAAAACATCTTCTCGCAACCGATGAAATCTTTACAATTGATACGGTGCAAAATCTTCAAGAAAACCTTGCCCAACGTTCCGGACAATATACTTCAACTGAACTTTTTCGTTTTTTTGATACGTTAACTTCTAAAGAAGCTGGTATATTCCACATGTGGGATGAACAAGATTTACACCAATTGCCTTTATCACAGTGCAATATTCAAGTTGCAAATCCATTATCAGACGGACCTACCTCTCCCCTTCCTACTATAACTTGCGGTGGATTAACTCATAATGAAGCACGCCGCGAAGCTGGTTTAACAGGAGTTGAAACATATGTAGCTGAAATGATTCATCGTCTTATCCCCGAACATACTGATATCGGTATTGGTGCTGGGGAAACGATGACAGAAGGTGTATACCGAGCACTCCAAAAACATTTAAATAATAAGTTATATGAACGCCAATCACATATGCTAGAAGAGATTACAGAGCTTTATTTAACCGAAATTCATGATAAACATTGTAGGTTTTACTACGATGCTCTCTCTACAATTCATGAAATACCTAAAGTAGGAATGAGTGAGGAGTTACTTGGTTTTCCTGTCGTTTGGATCGGTATTAATGATAGATGGTATGGTGCGGCAAATATTAATATAACACTCGCATTAAGAAATGCTCTGCAACAAGCACTCCTTCATATTCAAAATGAAGAGATTCCTTATAAAGCTAATATGTTACCGGAATCATCCATTGTTTTATATAGTACGGATCCTGTTAGAGTAGCAATACAAGAAGAGGAAGAAATTCCAGGCGTACAGTCTTTACAAGTTGCTTTGCAAAATTTAACGGAAAACAACTTGTATCCATTCGTTTTTGATTTAGCTATTGAGTCATTTTTAAGAGACAACTTAGACGGTGTATATGGGGTATTAATTGCAAAGGAGGATGACCAATGACTCAAAACATACTACTTATAGGAGATGGCCTACTCACAGACTATGTACATGAGCAATTGTGTAAGCAATATTCACTCATCCGCCAGCATACAATTACAGAAGCTCTCCCTGAAAACATTCATCTTGCTCTCGTTTTACATGACGGGTCTCCTTCTTCCGTACATCGTGATGCTGAGCTTATCTTTCGCTCAAATAATATTCCGTGGCTTCGCGCGTTTACTTCGTTTGGTGAAGGTATTATCGGTCCTTACGTGAAGCCTCTTACAACTGGATGTTCCCACTGCGCTGATGGACGCCGGTTTATAGCTGGCTTTGATCAAAAAGAAATGTGGGAACTACAACGAAAATATGCATTAAAAGCAGAGAACGTGACGAGGCGTGATGTACGCGCCACCCAAAATGGAATGTTACAAATGTGCCAGCTCATTCATGTTGAAACAGAGAAAATATTAGCTCATGGATATTCTTCTTTAGAAAACGAACTCATTTTACTGGACTTACAAACGTTACAATGTACCCGGAATTCGTTTCTTCCAGACCCTCTCTGTCCGATATGCAGAAATTTGCCTGACGATACAGCAGATGCAGCGCAAATTTCTTTACAACCAAGTTTGAAAACGAGTACTGAAACGTATCGCTGTCGTTCCATTCATGAGCTAAACACATTTTTAACGAGAGACTATTTAGATTACCGGACTGGTATTTTGAACGGTAAAATGCAACATTCTCTATTACCGTTTGCTGATGTCATTATAAACATGCCGTTACTGTTTGGAAATGAAGGTGTCGCGGGCCGGACTCATTCATTTTCACTTAGTAAAGCAACCGCTATTTTAGAAGGTTTAGAACGCTATTGCGGTATGTCGCCTCGTGGAAAAAAAACAAATGTACATGGCAGTTTTCGTGAGCTAGAAGATATTGCACTGAATCCCCTCACACTTGGTGTGCATACAAATGAACATTACAATCGTGATAGTTTTCCATTTAAGCCGTTTGATCCTGATTATGAGCAAAACTGGGTATGGGGATATTCTTTATTACAAAACCGACCACTTCTAGTTCCAGAATCAATCGCTTATTATAGCCTTGGTCATAGAGATGCTTTCGTGTATGAAACATCAAATGGATGTGCCATTGGTGGTAGTTTAGAAGAAGCAATTTTTCACGGCATTTTAGAAATTGTAGAGCGTGACGCCTTTTTGCTCACTTGGTATGCCGAATTACCTCTTCCCCGTCTCGATCTTAGTTCAGCCAATGATACTGAATTGCAACTAATGTTGGAACGCTTACGCACAATTACTGGATATGAATTATACGTTTTCAACGCGACGATGGAACATGGTATTCCGAGCATATGGGTCATTGCGAAAAATACAAGGCAAGATGGTATGAATCTCGTCTGTGCTGGCGGCGCACATATGGAACCAATTCGAGCTGTAAAAAATGCAATTCATGAAATAGCGGGCATGTTACTTATAACAGATGAAGAGCTTGAACAAAAAAGAGAGAAATATGAAAACTGTTTACAAGATCCATATCTTGTTTCGCAAATGGAAGACCATAGTATGTTGTACGGATTGAAAGAAGCGGAAGAACGTCTTCACTTCCTTTTACGTGAGGATGCTCCAGTGCAAACGTTCCAAGAAATGAATGCATTACAATCATTTGATATGGATTTAACATCTGATCTTCATCAACTTTTAAACAGGTTACATCAATCTGGACTTGAAGTAATTGTTGTAGATCAAACGGTCCCCCTTATAAAAAAGAACGGCTTACATTGTGTAAAAGTAATTATTCCAGGCATGTTACCGATGACGTTCGGTCACCATCTCACTCGGGTTACAGGACTGGATAGAGTGTATACCGTACCGATGACACTTGGATATTGGGCTGAGCCTTTAACGAATGAAAGTTTAAATCCACATCCGCATCCGTTTCCATAATTCATAGTGAGGGGGAAATTTGATGCAACCTGATACTTTTTTACATCATCTCCATTTTTCTATTAATGAAATTATGTCGTCCGATAAAGAGATTGACTGGGAAGACGCACCACTTCCTTATAAATTATATCGAAATTTACCAGTCATCCCTCTCTCTTTAGAAATCCCATTAACTTTGCGGAATTCTTCTACTAAACCTAACTTAGAGGAAATCGGTCATTATCTTTGGTACTCATTTGGTTTAACACAATTATGTCAGCCTGCTACTAACCTAGAAAATAATAAAACAACGACTCTATTTCGAAGATTCATCCCTTCTGGGGGTGCTTTATATCCAAATGAATTATATATGTATTTAAAAATTGATCATTATCCAGACGGCATTTACCATTACGACGCCGCGCATCACCGTCTTATCTTACTTCGCGAAGGAAATTTCGATTCTTATCTTACAGAAGCACTCGGCAATCGTTGTAACGTACATTCTTGTTTTGGTGCTGCATTTGTATCCACTATGTTTTGGAAAAACTTCTTTAAATACAATAACTTTTCGTATCGTCTTCAAGGATTAGATAGCGGTGTTCTCATCGGTCAATTACTTGAATGCGCAAAACAATTTGGTTATACAAATGGTGTATATTTTCAGTTTCTAGATCGGGCAATGAATCATTTACTTGGACTGTCAGAAGGTGAAGAAAGTGTGTATGCTGTTATTCCTTTAAGTACAGAACCGAATACAGATTGGTTTCATGATGATCATCGTAAAAATAAAACCGTTACTTCTCATGACTTGTTGCAGCAAATCCCGCCGTTAACACATGAGCATTTCGTTCGCTCAAAATATGTAGATGAATATCCTATGATAAAAAAAATAAATGCGGCTTCTATGATTGAATCAACAGAACACTTCCAAACATTTACCTGTGAAGAACGACAACAATATAGTGCACACGCTATGCAGCTACCTAAAGTGGAACGTTTATCATACGATTTTTTACAACTTTGTAAAAAACGATATTCACCTGATTCTGACTTCATTTTAACGAAATGGGATGCAGCCGAGCTCGCTACTCTACTACAAGAAGCGAGCCTCTCCTTCCCTTATTACAACGACCTTGATGGCAAATATTTAAATGAAAACGCACGAGTCTCACTATATGGATGTTTTTATAACGTAAAAGACATAGAAAACGGCGCTTACGCTTATAACAGTAGGACACATTCCATACAGCCAATACGGCATGGAGACCTTCGTTATTCTCTGCAATCCAGTATGACGATGGATAACGTAAATCTTTTTCAAGTACCACTTTGTCTACATGTAATCGGAAATAAAGATTACTATAAAAATAAATTAGGTTATAGAGGATATCGAATTCATCAAATGGAAGCTGGCATGCTCGTTCATAAACTCGTTTTAGCTGCGACAGCTATGGGGATGGGCGGGCACCCTTTACTTAGTTTTGATACAAATTCATGTGATCAATTGTACGGGATTGATACCGGAAATGAAACTTCACTCATTCAAATTCCGGTTGGGGCTTACAGGGCGCGAAATTGGCTAAAAGGGTCCTTGCATAATTAGAAGCACGCCGATTAATGGCGTGCTTTTTTTAAAGGAGTTAAATTATTAAAAGCGAAATAAATACATATTCTTATATAAAAGGAGAGTTTGAATTGAGTATTTTACAAAGGTTAATCGAGCAAGCGAAAAATCCTCACGGGACAATTGGTTCCTCTATGCTTTGCATTATGAATGCTGCGCATACGAGACTAACAAATTGGGCTTTACAAAAAATACATATACGTGAAAATGCAGTTATTTTAGATATTGGTTGTGGGGGTGGTAAAACCATACAGACTCTTTCAAACCGAACTCCGCTTGGGAAAATATACGGGATCGACTACTCCAATCAAGCTGTTGAAAACTCAAAGAAAGCAAATATGAAGGATGTCAAAGCAGCGAAAGTAATTATTCATCAAGCAAGCGTCTCCTCTATTCCATATCATCCGGACTTCTTTGATCTCATTACCGCTTTTCAAACCCACTACTTTTGGCCTGATGTTGAGAATGATATGAAAGAAGTATTTCGCGTCTTAAAACCGAATGGATCCTTTTTACTAGTTGCTGAAACTTTCAAAATCCAATATCATATGGATAAATTTAAGACGACCGAAGAATTAGTAAACCTTTTTTATAAGACGGGATTTACAAACGTGAAATGTTACGAAGAAAGAGGATGCCTTTGTTTAATAGGAAATAAGTAAAAAAGCAGACCTTTCAAGGTCTGCCTTTTTTACTAGATTACTTTAAAAATACTCTTAATTTGTCTTGCAAATAACCAGTTTTTCGTACCGTAGTTATCATTTAGACTATCTAAATTAATAGCTTTCCCGTTAGAAAACTTTAGTTCTAACGTTGTATTTTTGTCATTTGTTTTTAAGTTGCTATTTGTAATGTCATCATACTTTAATTTTTCAATCTCAATATACTCTTCCTTCTCTTCTCCGATAACGACGTGATCTTGGAAGAAGAAGAATACTTCTACTTTCTTACCGAAACAAAATACGTTTTTCGTATAAATTAATGTCGCGTTATCAAGTCCGACACATACTTCTTTCATCTCTTCAACAACGTTTCCTAAGTCTTCTTCGTTTCTTGCATTTGATTCAGCAATCCATTCTTCGATTGTATTCATGTTAATTGCCATACTGTGCCCCCTGGTTCGTTCATTGCTTTATTAAAAAATAAATACTATATGACAATATAAGCGATACATACTATGTTTTCAAGGGTGAACGGTATATTCGAAATAAAGTGAAACTTTAATTAGTGGAGGTTTTCTTCATCCCCCACTGATTATCAGCCCTCACTAATCGGGCTCTTACTGCCCGCAAATAGCGGGATAAAGTTAAATTTCAAAGTAATCTACTAGGGGCACCGATTTTATTATATTTTAAACGTTTGAACGAGACATTCTTCATCATCGATTAACTGTGTTTTCTCATCAAATTCGATGTTTAGCTCCCTATATACTTTCTTCCAAAAAGAAACTGCTGGTATATTTTTCACAAGTTCGATAACGAAATATTGCCCTCTTTTCTCTTTTAATACATTCTCAATAACTTGTTTACCGATTCCTTTTCCTTTGTACTGATTCAATATGAAAATGTCATTTATACCAAAGTCGTTTTCCTTCTTCAAAAACGGGCGTTCCAATAGTAATAAAAATCCTACGATATCAGTATCACTTTTAATAAAATACGGAGTGATTCCATCATTTACCCAAAACATATGCAAATCTTCGTATTCAAAAAATCCATTTGCCCCAATCTTTATATTAGGAGTGAATGTAGAGAGGTCATGAAGATATAGTGCGTACAAATTACGTAATATTTCTTTTTCTGATTCTTGAACTGTTTGAAGTGTTACAAACATTTTTAATAATCCCCTTCCCTATATGTAACTGTTTCTCCCTCTTTATTATTCGCTAAAAAAGTTTACCTACCTTTGCAAAAAAAATAGCACTTAAAAAGTGCTATTCCGCTCTCCTTGCTGCTTGTTGAATTGGATCCCAAACGCTGTTATATGGTGGTGCGTAACTTAAGTCGACATCTTCTAAATCGTGAATACTCATTTTATTGAAAAGTGCCATCGCGATAACATCAATACGTTTATCTACGCCCTCTTCTCCAATTACTTGACCGCCTAATAATTGTTTCGTATCGGCGTGATATAGTAATTTCAAGTGAAGTGGCGAAGCACTCGGGTAATAGCCTGCCATATTTGTTGAATCTACTTTGACCGTCTTATACGGGATGTTTAGCCCTTTCGCTTCTTTTTCATTTAAGCCTGTTCTTGCGAGCGTCAGATTCATAAATTTAATAATGCCCGTACCTAACGTACCTTTAAATGCTCTTCGTTTATCAACCATATTGAGTCCGGCAAGTCGCCCTTGTTTATTCGCAGTCGTTCCGAGCGGGATATGGTCATGAGTTTCCTTTATAACATGGTAATGCGTTGCACAATCACCAGCAGCGTATACGTCTTGTACATTCGTTTGCATATAAGCATTTACTTCAATTGCACCTTTATGGTTTTTACGTATATTTGTCCCCTCAAGAAAATCAGTATTTGACTGTACACCGACAGATACTAAAACGAGATCTGTTTTATACGTACCTTTATCTGTTTCAATTTGTTCCACTCTTTCTTTTCCTTTAAATGCTTTCACATTTTCATTCGTTAAAATTTCAATATTGTGTTTATCTGCTTCTTTATGTATATATTCAGCCATATCTGCATCATAAATCGTACCGATATGATCGTTTCGCTCAATCATTCTTACTTTCTTACCAAGTTCGACGAATGTTTCTGCCATCTCTAGTCCAATTGCACCGCCGCCAATAATAGTTACAGCCTCAACTTTATTCGTTTCTAGCGTTTTTAATATGCGCTCAGCATCCGGAATTGTTTTTAAAAGATGAACGCCTTGCAAATCTCGCCCTTCCCATTCTGGCATAACTGGACGCACTCCAGTCGCAATTAATAAACGGTCATACGGAAATTCAAAAACATCTTTCGTCTCCGTATGCTCTGCGTACACCATTTTCTGTTCCGTATCTACTTTCGTTACTTCATGACGTACTTTCGCATCAATTCCATATTTATCACGAAACGTCTTTACATCGCGGGCAATTAACTTTTCAGTAGAAGCAATAACACCACTAATCACATACGGTAATCCGCACTGAGCATATGAATAGATTTCACCTTTTTCTAACGTTACAACATTTGCAGTTTCATCGTTTCTAACAATTTGCATTGCTGCACTCATACCTGCTGCATCTCCGCCAATAATGACATAGTTCACTTTACCACTCCTTCTTTTTTACATACTCTTTACGATTTCCATATTTTATAGAAATAACACCTACTTCCATTGTAAAGAAAGAGAATTCTATCTACAAATTTGGTGCACAAACCTATGCATGAATAGGTATCCGTCGTGTCTTATAAACAAGATGTTTAATATGCTATAACAGCAACTATGGAAAGTAGGTGAAATATACATGTGCGCCGGCCTTCTCGCTCAAACTCCAGAGGAACCGCAAGAACCGAAAGCCGCCATGCCACTTGATCAAGAATTTTCTATTAACGTAACATTATACAGCGCTCGTGCTTGGTTATCTAATGATGAGACTTTCGCACAAACGATTTGGAAAGGCTCTCGCTTCTCTTCAGCATCACACGCTGGCAAGTCCATCTTACCAATTGGTACTGTTAAAATTGTAAACTTATCTGATGATACAATAACAGTTACTGCATCATCAGAAAAAGATGATACTCTCAAAATAGTCGTACCCCCTCGTTCTGAAGGTGTTTTAACATCTAGTGCATTATCTGATGTGCAAGCAAGTACATCAGGAGGAGCAAGCAAAGTCACATTCCTCTTTCATATCTTTTTCTCAAGGGATCCTGGTCCAGCTAAATAACCATAGAAAAGGTACAGCTATGCACTGTACCTTTTTCACGTGTTTATTCTCTTGATTTGATCAATTCAACATTATAAGTTTCAATATCTGTTAGCTTTTCTGTAAAATACGGATTTTCTCTATACCAAGACTGTTTTGAAAAATACGCTTGCATATCTTTCGTTTGAAACATATGTCCATGTCTTGCGTATATTTCATTTCTTGCTATTTTCAATTGTTCTTTCGATAAATATGTCAAGTCCGTACTCGTTAATTTTCGAATATCACTATCAGGGAAGATGAAACCATTATATACATAATGAGTCGTAGGCGGTGGAGTAACATTGTAAACAACTGTTTTTTCTACACTTTTCTTTTGAAATGGAAGATTATAAGCCGAAAGTGCCGTTACCGTTTCTACCTTTGTCGTTTCCCTTCCGTTTTCTCCATTTCGTTCTAAATAAATCGCCGCACTTCCATCGGTCGCTATCGGTCCCCACTTGAGACTCCCACGACTAAAGTCGCAAGCCCGAATCCTTACGGAGTTACGGGTGGGATTCTTGAATGACTAAACGTTCGCAGTCCATTTCTGTTTTGAACAATCTTCAAGATGAGGGCATCTCATTGCCCCTCCTAAACCAGACCATATAGGTGCTTAGGCTGATTGACTGTTACCATCAATCACAGTTGCGTAGCGAATATTCATCGCCCCAACGATATCACGATGTGTCTCAAACCTACATGGACACTTGTATTTTCTGTCTTGTGCCTTATTCTTTTCAGCACATTTCGGACAGCTTTGACTTGTATAAGCCGGATTCACATATTCAACCTGAATACCAACTAATGCTGCTTTGTATGCAATAAATCGCGATAAACGATAGAATGACCAAGTGTGTAGGTTTTTTTCGTTTTTACGGCTTGTTCTTGCCGTCTGTCTTATATTCGTTAGTTGTTCTAATCGAATGACAGAAATATGATTAGCGATCGCAAAATCAATGATTTCACGACTTATTTTGTGATCTTTTTCTTGCATCCATCTTTGTTCTTTATCATCAAATCGCCGAATTGCATTCACTTTTTTGTCTTTTCCTAACTTCTTACGAACACTACGAAACTTGCGCTTCCTATATTTGTTTTGCCTACCATTCCCAAAGAAACGAACCTTGTCATCATCTGTGATCGCTACCGCAGGGACTTTGAGACCTAGGTCTACTCCTAAAATTTTCGTCCCTGCTCTTTCATTTGTAGGAACCATGACAGATATTTGGGCAATCCACTTATTCGATTTCTTTGTGATGCGAAGTGTACCTAACTTATGTTTTAGCAAATCCAAATTGCGATTGTTTTTATCGATTAATAAAGCTCGGACCTTTAAACGAGTGGACTTTCCATTTACCTTAAACGGGATTGAAATATGAGTGGCGTCAAACGAATAATTTTGATTGTTCCATATACAAACAGGCCTCTTTAAAATCGGAATGATTTTATAATTGCTTTTCTTTACTTTTGTAGCAAACAAACTTTTCGCGTCTTTGATTGCTTGATTCTTCACCGCACTTGGGATATTTGCTTCGATATCTTTTGTGCTTTTTTTCGTACTTTTCTTTGCTTCAACCATTTCTGATACAAGTGTATTTATGACTTTGATATATTCTTGGCTACTTTGTTCTAATAAACAGATTTGTCCTTTTGTTGGAATCAATTTCACTTTCACTGTTAGGGTCTGTGACATACGTTTCATCCCCTTGTTTTTTGATTTTCAGCATCATTCATTTAATACATTTCTAGCAATAGAAACAAAATGAGAACGTGTCCATAAACTTTGCAACTGCATGAGACGAGAAGATTTTTCTTTCAAACACTTTGAACCGTTCTTCTATAATCATTTATTCTCGTTACAATATATCATTTATTCTCAGAAAATTACAACAAAAATTCTTGAAGAAACTACCTATACGTTGGATACTTAAAGTACCACGAACCTTGCGATTTTTAGTGGTACTCCGTATCCAACCTCACTTTCATCCCATGCCTAAAGGCAATGGGCTTTCTCATTCGGAAAGGGCTGTAAGATAGATTCTTTTATATATGAAAATAGAGGCGTTACACTCTCTCTTGTGACAATAACGGCTGGATCATCTGCCGTGGTGATCTCAGCTAATTTCTCCCCGTTCCTCTCTTGTAAAACAGTAATAATTCTCTCTACTTGCGATGATTGTGAGTAATATGAAGATCCATACGCATATAACCCGCCCAATACTATAATAAAAAATGTTAAAAGTGTAATTCCAATTATTGTCCCTTTGCTCATTTTCTGCTTCTTTACTACAGGATCCCGCCTCTTCGTCCCGCAGTTTTGACAAAATTGCACACTGTCTTCAAAATGAGTCCCGCACTTTGTGCATACATTCATCCGTTCAACCACCTTTTCGTTAGAAGCCTGTTAATCCCCCGATAAAGGTTTGGATTATCGTTTTAATGTAAGACCAAAACACGATAAACGTTGCAATTCCGATTAAAACATTTGCGATAATAAGTGTGTAAACAGGATCTACTCCGCCGTTGTCTAGTTTTAATATAGCTACAATTATACTAATTCCCATATATGTTGTAGCCAGCCCTAATAAGATTGGTAAAAAAAAGATCAATAGGAAACTAAATAGAAAAGAAAGAACTAGTATAGCAATAGCTGGCGTCGCTATCGTCCCCCATATACCGAATGCTTCAAGAAAAGAAAAAGATGATTTCATCATCTTACCACTTACAAAAATAATAAATCCGACAAATAAAGTTAAAATTAATAAAAAGAAAAAGACCATTACAGATTCTCCAAAGAAAGTAGGAGTAGCTATATCTGGCACTAATGTCCTCGTAACAGTCGCCGCTGCGCTCATCATTCTATAAAAAATACATGCTCCTAAAAAGCAAATAAGTACAAGACTTACAATTCCATTTCGCACTTCAATATTTCCACTTTTCATAATGGCCGATGGTGATTTAAAAGCATTTTTAAAGAACTGAAAATAGCCACTTGCAAATTGTTTCGCTTGCTCTACCGTTTCATTCGGACGGCTTTCCTTTACTTGTGCTGCGCGCGCTTGTTGCTGTCCTTCTTCCTGTGCACCACTTGCTACCACTTCTTCCGTTAACGAATGTCCACAATTCCCGCAAAACCTTGCTTCCGCTGCATTTTCTGTATTACATGCCGTACATTTCATTCTCTCATCCCTCCTTAAGCATATACCTTATAGGGTGTTACAAATTCAATATATGACTTTGTACATAAAACATGACTACAAGAAAAAGAATATGAAATCCTTCTTTTAAACGAAACTATGTGTGCTAGTATTATAGAAAAATAATGGTATTATGAAACAGAGCAACTAACATTTTAAACAGATTGGATGAAGACAGTGGAATTTGTAAACTCGATTTTTCAAACACTCCTTACAAGTGTGATCCAATTATTTTCTTTAATTGGTGTCATCATTGTAATTGGATTTATATTAGGTTATTTAGAATCTCTCACACGAACGTATTGGTCGAGAGCTTTTGGTAGGAAAGGTTTTCTTTTAACCGCGTGGATTGGTGTTCCCGTTCATGAACTTGGGCATGCAATTATGTGTCTATTATTCCGCCATAAAATTGTAGCAACGCAGTTCTTCCCGACAGATACAAGTCAAGGAGCTTTAGGTTACGTACAACATCAATACAATCAAAAAAGTATATACCAACGAATCGGTAATTTCTTTATCGGCATCGGTCCTATTATTTCTGGGATTACTGCCTTAATACTTTTAATGCGCTATTTCGTACCAGAATCATATTCTTTATTTAATACAACTCTCGAAACAACTGTTGCATCGACTTCTATTAACTTAGACATGATCCAAAACATGTTTTTATCAACATTCTTTTTATTAAAAAGCTTGTTTACAATGGGCAATTTATTGACCCCTTCTTTTTGGTTATTTTTGTTTATCGCTATTTGTATTTCTGCACATATCGCTTTAAGTAAACCAGACATTAAAGGATCAATAGACGGTGTCATCGTCATGTTTATCATATTATTTTTATTCAATATAATAGCAGGACTTTTTCAGTACGATAGTAATCAACTAATCGGTAAAATGATGAAATATAATATGTATCTCATCGCGTTTTCTAGTGTAGCGCTTCTTTTCTCTTGTATTTCTACACTTGTTAGTTTTGGGTTTTATAAAATGAGAAGAGGGCGTTCATTGTGAACGTCCTCTTCTCATCAGTTATTTCTCTTATAATCACAATGCTCAAC
The DNA here is from genome assembly GCF_038007445.1 of Bacillus sp. FSL P2-0099. Taxonomy (NCBI): domain Bacteria; kingdom Bacillati; phylum Bacillota; class Bacilli; order Caryophanales; family Bacillaceae; genus Bacillus; species Bacillus sp. FSL P2-0099. The sequence goes on along the minus strand of NZ_JBBOXE010000001.1, from coordinate 1,228,592 downwards.
CGGCACACGAGCATGCCCTTCTTCATCCGTACCCCATGACTGTGACTGAAAGGCAAGAAAAATACCAATCCACTCTTCCTTCTTCTCAAAGTGAATCAATATCCCACCGTCTTGCCATTTGCCATCATCACCTTGCCATTTCTCTACATTCCCTTGATTCATATGAATATCGTGTATACCGTTTCCAGGTGTAAAGTGGAAATACGAATCCGGAACCTTTTCTTCTGGTCCCCACCTTTCACCAAACGCATAAATAATTGCTTTCTCATCTATTGCTCTTTTTATATAATGTTCTATTTTCTCATTTAAATCATTATCAGATCCCGATTTTTCAGCAGGTAAAGGAATCATTTGCTTTGAATCAAATAAATTACCTCTTACATAATCTAAAGCTACTTTCGGCTCATTGTTTTTCACTTCTGTAAACCCAAACGGTAATGTTGGTAAAATGTGAATAGCTTCTGAATCAATATGTTCGCTTGCAAAATATAAAACTTCTGACGGATAACTTTGCGACTTTACGTTAATTGCAATACGATAATCTACTTCTGCTTCGCCTTGTAAATGAACTTGATAATGAGGTGTGTTCCCTTTTCCAATCTTTGACTGTATAACTGTACCTTTTAACACGCCGTAGTTTTTTAGGGGCATACATTTCATCTCCTATTCATTTAGTAGAAGCTTTTCATACTTTAGGCATTATCCATATAAAAAGAAAATCCTCCTTTCCCAGGAGGATTTCTTATTTTCTCAACATATACCAAACAATAACCTCTACCACTACAAGCAACACCGCACCAAAGATCATTAACGTCGTCTTCTTTAATAGTTCATTTTCACGATAAGGGATATTACATAAATACGCGCCTAGTGTAACTCGTGATGGACAAGCGATTGTGGCTACTGATGATGCGGTGTTTTGGAGTGTTGTGACGTATTGCCACGGGAGCGCTACGTTTTGCGCTGTTTGCATTTGTAGTTTTATAAACATCGCATTTGATCCTGCGTTACTACCTGTTAAAAAGCCGCCAATTCCGCCTATGAAAGGAGCAACGAAAACGAAAAATGTCCCAAATGTTTCACCAGCTGTTTTTGCGAGTAATGAATGCATACCAGATGCACCCATTAGTTCTGAAATGGCGATGAACATCGTCGTTGTAATAGCGAAAGGAATCCATTGTTTTATCGTTTGTGAGAGTGATTGTTTAATAATATTTGATGGAATGCGGAAGAAAATAATTGTAAATAAACAAGTCATAGCGAGCCAAAATCCTGGTGAATATAGTAGCTCTAGTTTGTAAGAATATGATTTTAAATCGAGAACTGCATATGACCTAAGAAAATCATGTAATGCTGGAACGAGGCGAGAAAGTAAAATACAAACTGTTAAGAATATATAAGGGCTAATAATTTTTATAATAGATACTTCTCTCTCTACAGCCGCAGCATGTTCTGTTATAAAGTTTTGCTCACTTTTTCCTTTTAATTTAATGATTAGAAAGCCAAATGTAATGGTAACGATAGAACTTAATATCCCTGCAAGTTCAACACTTACGTATGCGTTAGAAAGATAGATTCCGAGAGAAAATAATAGAAAGAATCCTACTCCTTCCTTACACTTTTCTATAACTGCCTGCCAGCCACCGACAACGTATAAAGAAAGGATGATAAAGTATGCGAAAATCGGGATGCTTAATAATGCTGTATTTGTACCAAGAGTTGTGAGCGGCATGTTAATAAGCTGAGAACCGATAATCGTACCCGTTGCCATCGCGCCCCATGAACTTGCAAGTAAACCGATAAACGATAGTAGCACAGCTTGAAACGGTTTATAACCGAGCGAAAGAAAAATAGGTGCTGCTACCATAAAACCAATTCCGAATCCACTCACTGATTCAATAAGTGGACAAATACCAAAACACATAAGAAGCATTTGCAATAATCGATCGCGCGTGACTTGTTCTAGAAATCGTGCTACTTGATCGATGTATCCCATTTTGTTCATGAGGTGAAATAAAAAAATACCGAAAAATAAAACGTATCCGACAATAAAACAAATTAACCACCCTTTAATTGTTGCGTGTACAGTTTCACTTATCCCTAATTGAAACGTTGTCGAGAGTAAAACGATTCCGACAGAAACGGCATAAGAGATTAGTGAGGCTCTTAATGACGTTTGTTTAAACAAAAACAAACAAATAAAAATCATCATAATCGGGATAAGTGCCAACAATATGGCCATGCTATCATCTCTTTTCGTAAAAATTGCAATTTTTAACTATTATATAACAGATGTTATGATTTTCAATTATTTTTATAACAGATTTAAAAAAGGAGCCACTTGGCTCCTTTTTTGAATAACTAATATTTTATCTTTTATCCTGAAAAACCGTCTGCTGTCCAATCATTTTTTCTAGTACAACAAACACAATATAAGCACATATTACTTGCAATACAATATTCCCAAGTTTTATTAATTCAAATGAATGGATCCATTGGAATAATTCACTTAATAATACAATCGAAACGATACTAAATAGTTCTATACTAACCGAAAATATACATACTTCTAAAATAGATTGCTCTTGTATTCGATTTAATTGGGAAAAGATGAATACATATCCTAAAAACAGAGCCATCAACTCTATTTTCGTCATGCTAATGAGCCAAGCGTATAATGGTACAGTTAAAAGAAGATATAATAGTTTACGTCTTAGCATGCCTTCTCACCCTCTAAGTTATAAGTATTTTCTGTATATTTTAACATTTATTACACAAAAGAAACAGAAGAGACTTAAGCCTCTTCTGTTTCTTTTACTGCATGTATTAACTCACAAATTTCTTCTCGCTTTTCATTTTCTAACAGCTCAATGACTTTACTTCCAACGACAACGCCGTCACATATTGTAATCATTTCTTCAATTTGCTCTCGTGTTGAAATACCGAATCCTGCGACTACTGGTAAGTGGACGTGTGCTTTTACTTTTTCTAAGTAACTACGAATCTCATCTTTAAAGTTTTGACGTACTCCCGTTACGCCCGCTACTGTAACGGCGTAGACGAATCCTTGTGATTCACTCGTAATTTTTTCGATTCGTTCAATAGGGCTCGTTACGGTAACGAGTGGAATTAAAGCGATATTCGCCACGCGAAGGAGCGGTGCAATAATGTCTTGTTCTTCATACGGTAAGTCTGGAACGATAATACCGTCCACCCCTGCTTCAAGACAGCTCTCAATGAAACGTTCCTTTCCGAATGCGAGTACTGGATTTAAATATGTCATAAGTACAAATGGAATTTGAACTTCTTGCCTCACCTCTATTAATGCTTGAAAAATACCTTTCAATGTTACACCGCTATCTAATGCTCTTTTTCCTGCCCTTTGAATAGTTGGACCGTCTGCGACTGGATCTGAAAACGGAATACCAATTTCAACGATGCTTGCTCCTGCTTCATCAAGAAAACGAATTCTTTCTTTTAACTTTTCAAGTCCACCATCTCCGCCCATTACATACGGAATAAATGCTTTCTTGCCATTTTCAAACGCTGCTATAATTTTTTCTACTCCCATTTTTTACACCTCTTCCATATAACGTTTTATACTCTCTACATCTTTATCACCGCGGCCGGATAAACAAATGACAAGTCCTTCGTCTTTCTTCATTTGCGGCGCTAGTTTTAAAGCGTATGCAACAGCATGTGAACTTTCTAATGCCGGGATAATCCCTTCTTTTTTCGTTAATAATTGAAATGCTTCTAACGCTTCTTCATCTGTAATGGAATGATAAGAAACGCGGCCAATATCTTTTAGCAAGCTATGTTCTGGCCCAACACCTGGGTAATCCAGCCCTGCCGAAATAGAGTGCGCTTCTTGAATTTGCCCTTCTTCATTTTGCAGAAGGTACATCATCGATCCGTGTAAAACACCGACACTTCCTTTCGTTAAAGTGGCTGCGTGCTTTTCTGTGTGAACACCTTTTCCAGCTGCTTCAACACCGTAAAGAGCAACTTCTTCATCGTGTACGAACGGATAAAACATTCCCATTGCATTACTACCACCGCCAATACAAGCAACGACTGCTTCTGGTAATTTTCCTTCTAACGCTTCGTATTGCTTTTTCGTTTCTTTCCCAATTACACTTTGGAAATCACGAACAATTTGCGGGAATGGATGTGGCCCGAGAACTGATCCCATAATGTAGTGCGTATCGTGTACATGTGAAACCCAGTAACGAAGCGCCTCGTTTACCGCATCTTTCAACGTGCCGCTACCTGCCGCAACGCTTTCTACTTTTGCTCCGAGTAATTCCATTCGAAACACGTTTAATTTTTGTCGTCTCACATCTTCTTCTCCCATGAAGATGACGCATTCTAAACCGAAAAGTGCACATACAGTAGCTGTTGCAACTCCGTGTTGTCCTGCTCCTGTTTCAGCGACAACTTTTTTCTTACCCATTCTTACCGCAAGAAGTGCCTGACCAATTGTATTGTTAATTTTATGAGCTCCCGTATGATTCAAATCTTCACGCTTTAAATAAATCTTTGCTCCACCGCAATACTTCGTCATATTTTCCGCAAAATAAAGCGGTGTTTCTCTTCCAACATACGTTTGTAAATAATGATCTAATTCCTTTTGAAACGCTTCATCTTGCATCGCTTCTTTATATGCTTCTTCTAGTTCTAATACGGATTGCATTAACGTTTCTGGAACGTATCGCCCCCCGTATATACCGTAATGACCTTTTTCATCTGGATATGCGTAGTTCATTTGGAACACTCCTTCGCTTTTTTAATAAATTGTTTTATTTTCTCTATATCTTTCTTTCCTTCTGTCTCTACTCCGCTGCTCACATCGATCATATATGGCTGAACGGTTCGAATTGCTTCTTCTATATTAAGGATGTTTAATCCGCCAGCTAATATCGTTTTCTCTCGCAACTCGTTTGGCATATGTGCGAGTAACTCCCATGAGAATGTCTTTCCGTTTCCTCCGTGGAACTTTTCTTTCGGGCTATCAAATAACAGATAATCTGTATCGTATTTTTTCGCACATTCAATATCTTTCTCTAAAGTTACTCCTACCGCTTTTATAGACGGAATATTCAATCTCTTAATTTGATGATTGTCTTCATCCCCATGTAGTTGCACATGCGTTAACCCGCACTCCTCTGCAATTTTCTGGATCACTTCGACTGATTCATTTACGAAAACACCTACCTTGAAAACGTGGGCTGGAATTTCCCCAATAATTTCTTTCGCTTGTCCTGGAGTGATTTTCCGTTTACTTTCTGCAAAAACAAATCCGATTGCATCTGCTCCGTATTCACACGCTCTTTTTGCTGTTTCCATATCAGTGATGCCGCAAATCTTCACTTTCATATGCTCACCTTACAGTCTTCAAAAAAGGTACTGATAGAAGATGATGTCATAAGCGCTTCTCCAACTAATACACCTTTTGCACCAGCTCGTTTGACGCGAATGATATCTTCTTTTGAATGAATGCCGCTTTCACTAATCCAAAGTAGGTTTTCCTCATTCAGTCGTTTTCCGAGCTTTTCAGTTTGGCTTAAATCTACTTCAAACGTTTTTAAATTACGGTTGTTAATACCGATAACGTGCGGATTTAATCGGATTGCAATTTCTAATTCCTGTTCATCATGAACTTCAACAATCGCTTCTAATCCTTTTTCTAGCACGTAGTTATAAAGCTCGTTTAATTTCTCTTTTGACAATGCTGCAACAATTAATAAAATAAGATCTGCACCAGCTTCATACGCTCTATCAATTTGGATTTTATCGATTATAAAATCTTTACATAAAAGCGGAATGTTACTTTCTGCTCTTGCCGTTTGTAAGTCGTGAAACGACCCTTTAAAAAATTGACCGTCTGTTAAAACCGAAACTGCTCCAGCACCGCATTCTTCATATGTTTTCACTTGTTTTGGCACATCAACGTGTAAATTAATATCGCCTTTTGATGGAGACGCTCGCTTTACCTCTGCAATTACAGTAAACCGCTCTAAAGCTTTTACAAGTGAGTGTGTTTTCCTTTTTTCTTTCACTGGTGAATATGTTTCATATAACTCCGCAACTTCTACTTTCTTTTGCTCTACAATTTTGTCTAAAATCGTCCCCATTTTAATTCACCCTTTCTAATTTTTCATGGCTTGCTGCAATTAATAAGTTTAGTTTGGCTAATGCTTTTCCAGAGTCAATGCTATGCGTTGCTAGTGTAATTCCTTCTTCAATCGTTTCTGCTCTTCCATTTGCGAAAAGGGCTAGACCTGCATTTAATAAAACAGTATCGCGATAGACACTCTTTTCTCCGCTTAATACTCCGAGCGTAATCTTTGCATTTTCTTTTGAATTCCCACCTCTAATTTCTTCATTTTTCACTCTTGAAAAACCATACTTTTCTGGATCAATACTCATTTCTACTATTTCATTATCTTTTAAAACGACGACATGATTTTCTCCCTGTAATGATGCTTCATCTAAAAAGCCACTTCCGTTTACGACGAGCGCTTGTTTTCTGCCAAGTTTCTGCAATACTTCCGCTACTGGCAATAACATATCTCGCTTATAAATACCGACAAATTGTGTTTCTAAATTAACCGGATTCGTCAACGGTCCAATTAAGTTAAAGATCGTCGGAACGTTTAATTCTTTTCTTATTTTCATAATGCGTCTTAATGCTGGATGCATCGCTGGTGCGAATAAGAAGGCAATACCTACATTCTCTAATAAATAGTCAATCTCACCCGGCGTACAGCTTATGTTTACACCGAGTTCTTCTAATAAATCAGCACTTCCTGTTTTACTAGAAACAGCGCGGTTTCCATGTTTCGCAACCTTTACACCAGCTCCGGCAAGTACAAATGCCGATGTTGTACTAATATTGAATGTTTGCGCACCGTCACCACCCGTTCCGCAATTGTCCATCGCGCCTTTTATATGATTTGAAAACGGTAATGCCTTTTCGCGAAGAGCACGAACGAGACCGTATATTTCTTCTGCTGTTTCGCCTTTCGCTTTCAGCAATACTAAGAAAGCTGCAACTTCACTTTCCAATATGTTGTCACTTAATAAAAGAAGTCCCGCTTCATACATTTCTTCTTCTGTTAAATGTTGTCCCTCTACTAATTTTCGAAGATAACTGTTCATACTCTCTCCTCCTCTTTCACTTCTGCTAAAAAGGCACGTATTAACTTTCCGCCTTCTTCTGTTGCAATTGATTCTGGGTGAAACTGTAATCCGAAGAGCGGATAATAGTTGTGACGAACTGCCATGATTTCTCCGTCATCCATCGCTGTCGCAAGTATGTCAAAACACTGCGGCAAACTATTTTGCACTGCGACGAGTGAATGGTAACGCATCGCTGTTAACGGCTGCGTTACGTACGAAAAGATTGACGTTCCGTTATGTTTCACACGCGATGTTTTTCCGTGTTTAATGCGCTCTGCTCTAACAATTTCTCCTCCAAATGCGGATATGATTGCTTGATGGCCGAGGCAAATTCCTAAGATGGGAACGTTCTTATAAAAATGACGAATAACATCGATACAAATTCCAGCATCTTCTGGTTTCCCAGGTCCTGGTGAGAGCACAATTCCTTTCGGCTTCATCTCCTCTAATTGTTCAATTGTTATTTGATCATTTCTTACGACAACAATTTCTTTCTCGTACTCGCCTAATAGTTGATACAAGTTATATGTGAACGAATCATAATTATCAATAAGTACAATCATTTCATAACCTCCAAAAGCGCTCTCGCTTTATTTAATGTTTCTTCATATTCAGCAACCGGGTCTGAATCGTAGACGATACCCGCTCCTGCCTGAACGTACGCTTTCTCATCTTTTACAACCATCGTTCGAATTGCTAGCGCCATATCAAGGTTTCCTGAGAATGAAATATATCCAACCGCTCCGGCATATACATTTCTTTTTTCACGCTCTAACGTATTAATAATTTCCATCGCCCTTATTTTCGGAGCACCTGATACTGTGCCAGCTGGTAAACAATACGCTAATGCATCAAATCCACTTGTTTGTTTTCGCAATGTTCCGTAAACTTCAGATACAATGTGCATAACGTGAGAGTATTTTTCTACTTTCATATATTTATCTATCGTCACAGAGCCAATTTCACTTACTCTGCCAATATCATTTCGTCCCAGGTCCACAAGCATCATATGCTCTGCTCGCTCTTTCTCATTTCCTAACAGTTCTTTTTCGATTTCCTCATCTTCCTGCTTCGTTTTCCCTCTCGGCCTCGTACCAGCAATTGGGTTTGTCATCACTTTATCCTCTCTTACTGATAACAAACTTTCCGGCGAAGAGCCAAGTACAACATAATCTTGAAAATCGATATAGAACATATATGGTGATGGATTTGCAATTCGAAGTTTCCGGTATAATGCAAATGGATCTCCAATACATTCACTTTGCAAACGCTGGGATAATACAACTTGGAAAATATCTCCGGCCCGAATGTATTCTTTCGCTGTTTCTACCATTTCACAAAATTCTTTTTCAGTTATTGAAGAAGTGAATGATAAAGATGATATTACTTCACTCACCTTCTCTTCTTCTCCGTTTAGCACTTCCTCTTTGTATACTTGCAATCTTTCGTATACTTCTTCATAAGAAGCTGAATCGTCTTCCCTGCATACATATACAAATGACAACTTTTGGCGTAAATGATCGTAAACGGTAAACTCACGATATAGTAAAAGGTGTACTTCTGGAATATTTAATGGATCGTGTAAATCTGCTCCAATGTTTTCATACTGCCGAATGACATCATAGCCAATATAACCAACTGCTCCTCCGCAAAACGGAAACGGACTGTCTACTTGTGCTGACGCGATTACTTCCTCTAACACTTGTAGTACGTTACCTTGCAACTTTTCTGTTTGGCCGTAAATCGTTCGTTCGACTTCCATACCAACGCTTTTCACTTCTCCATAAGGATTACACCCTAAGTAAGAATAGCGCCCTTTATCTTGATGAAGCTGCGAGCTTTCTAATAAAAACTTTTTCTTTCCCTTCATACGTCTATATAAAGAAATTGGCGTAATGCTATCTCCTTCTTCTTCAGCGATTACTAAAAATGTGTTTCTTTGTTCTTTTTGCTTCATAAATTCCTCTTTTGTCATCATGCCTTTCACCTCACTCTGAAAAATAAAAAAGTCCCCTACATATCGAAATATGTAGAGGACGATAAATTTACCGTGGTACCACCTCATGTTGGACGCAAAAGCATCCCGCTTTATTCAGGTACAAAATATATACCTTATCCTTTTAACGGCGGAACCCGGGTTGCCTACTGAATAGAAATTGTTCAGCATACCTCTCGTAAGCCCATTCGGTATATGGTACCGTACCGGGCTCCCACCTGCTCCCGGCTCTCTGTAACGTCTCCAAATATACGTACTCTTCTTACTTAAACGATTTAGCTTATTTAATTTTTTATACACAAAAAGGGAGTACTCATCCTATAGAAAGGACGGGTACTCCCGTGGTGCCACCTTAATTCGTTACGAATGTAACGCACTTTGCCGTATCAAAAATAATACGTGTCTCTTATATCGATGAGATCATGTCGCCAAAGCCTACTTCTTTCGTTTCGGTTTGGAAGCTCCGAAGCCCATTCCACATCAATTCCATACTGATTCGCACCAACCATCAGCTCTCTGACATGTTCATCATGTGTACTCTTCTTCATCAACGCTTGCATTTTTTTAAGTTGCACTCATTATATTCCTCACGTTTCTAATAAGTCAATACTTTTTTCAAAAAAAAAATTTTTTTCTTCATCCGATATTATATTGACAAAACAACCTGTTTTTATGTAAATATAATAAATACTCTATTAAAATTAAGGTTTTTTGTCAGAAAATTATATATTACAAAAGAAAAACACTGTCGAAAAACGCTTACATTTCAGAAAATTCGTATTTTCGAATGGATTTTTCAGAATAATCATGATAGATTATAAATATGCATAATGCATCAAAAGACATGACAAAAGGAAGGGGAACTACATGAGTACGCAGATGTTAACTTTAACTTCTATCTCTATTTACATGCTCGGGATGTTAGTAATCGGCTATTTCGCCTACAAACGAACGTCCAACTTAACAGATTATATGCTTGGCGGGCGTACACTAGGCCCCGCAGTAACAGCATTAAGTGCTGGAGCAGCTGATATGAGTGGTTGGCTTTTAATGGGCTTACCCGGTGCAATGTTTAGCGTTGGATTAAGTAGTAGTTGGATTGCGATCGGCCTAACATTAGGCGCATACGCAAACTGGATCTATGTCGCTCCTCGCTTACGTACCTACTCTGAAATTGCAAACAACTCTATTACTATCCCAGAATTTTTGGAACACCGTTTCCACGACAAATCCCATATGCTACGCCTAGTATCTGGACTTGTTATTATGATATTTTTCACGTTTTATGTAGCTTCAGGATTTGTCTCTGGCGCTGTATTATTCGAAAATTCATTTGGACTCAATTACCATGTTGGTCTTCTTATCGTTGGTGGAGTTGTCGTAGCTTACACATTATTTGGTGGGTTTTTAGCTGTAAGTTGGACAGACTTCGTGCAAGGAATCATTATGGTAGTCGCTCTTATTCTTGTTCCAGTCGTAACAATTATGCACGTAAATGGACTTGGTCCAGCATTTGAAACAATTAAATCTATCGATCCGGCATTATTAGATATTTTTAAAGGTACTTCTGTATTAGGAATTATTTCATTATTCGCATGGGGCCTTGGTTATGTTGGACAACCACATATTATCGTACGCTTTATGGCAATTTCTTCTGTAAAAGAAATTAAAAGCGCACGACGTATTGGTATGAGCTGGATGATTTTTTCTGTTGTCGGAGCTATGTTTACTGGCCTTATCGGTATTGCGTACTATTCAAAAGCAGGTTTAAAACTTTCTGATCCAGAAACGATTTTCGTTGAACTTGGCACTATTTTATTCCATCCACTTATTACTGGATTTTTATTAGCAGCTATTTTAGCAGCGGTTATGAGTACAATTTCATCTCAGTTACTCGTTACTTCGAGTGCTATAACAGAAGATTTATATCGTACATTCTTTAAACGTTCTGCTTCTGATAAAGAACTTGTATTTGTCGGTCGTATGGCTGTTCTTGTTATCGCTTTAATTGGATGTGCATTAGCACTTAAACAAAATGATACAATTTTAGCTCTTGTTGGATACGCTTGGGCTGGATTTGGTTCTTCATTCGGACCTGCTATTTTATTAAGCTTATATTGGAAACGTATGACGAAGTGGGGCGCACTTGCTGGTATGATCTCTGGTGCCGCTACAGTAATTATTTGGACTCAGTTCAAATTCTTAAAAGAATTCTTATATGAAATGATTCCTGGTTTCACTATTAGTTTACTAGTAATCGTAATTGTTAGTTTACTAACACAACCTTCAAAAGAAGTTGAAGAGCAATTTGAGGATTTCGAAAAACAACATAGTCATAATCTATAAAAAGAAAGCTCTGCTGTTATGATAACAGCAGAGCTTTTTTTACAGTTCGACAATCTTCTTCTCAAATTTAACAAATTCTTTATGTTTCGTTAAATTTAACATAACACTACTCCTTTATAGTATGAGTATCAGCACTTATACAGAAAGGGGACTCCAACATGTTAGCAGCTTTCCAGCAACAACAAACACGAAAATTTTCACCCATCACAAATACTTCTACGTCTTGTTTGAACATACAACCTAATCCACCTAAAATTTCAATCGCTCCTTCTGTTATTTCAGTCATTGGTGTTCATATGAAAAAAAATAAGCTGAAAGTAAGAACTGGACAAAGCACTGAGTTATCAGCTTCCGTTTTGCCAGTGCAAGCAACGAATACAGAACTTATTTGGACAAATATGAATGCTGATGTTATCACAATGTATCCAAAAGGTGATACGGTAACGATTACTGGAAAAAGTGCCGGAAGAGCAGTCGTAATTGTCACAACTGCTGAAGGGAAATTTCGTGACCTATGCGTCATTCATGTACAACCTTATATGACAAATCCAAAGTAAAAGAGTGGCTTCATAGCCACTCTTTTACTTTGTTTCAATGTGTGAATTTTTACTTGTAACGAGATTGATGAATTGTTCTTTATCTTTAGGAGAAATAATTTCTGTTTGATGTGATCCATAAATAATTTCAAGTCGATCAAATGATAATGCATGAGCAGCTATTGGATTTTTCGTATTTGAAATTTGTTTTATATCTCGTATAAATATGCGTTTTTTAACGAAACCTGATCTAATTGTAATTGTTTCTTCCCCAACAATATATTTTGTTGAAAACCAACTCCAAATAAATAGTATGGCTAAAGGAATTGTAAAAAATAAAAGAAAATATTCGCTCCCTGCAAATATCGGAGCAAAACAGACACCTACAACAATACAAAGAATTGGATATAACCATACATCTTTTTTTGATGGAAATTCCACTAAACTTCCTCTCCCTTGATTTAAGTCAATGAATCTCCTCCTCTTCCCTATTACAATGAAAACAACATTAGAATAGGAGGACGTATTATGACTGAGCGAAATTTCGCCTTATTTGCAGGCACTTCTCTTCTTATCATGGCATTCACTGCATTTTTTTCTTACGGTTTTGTTCACGGAAATCTCGTTGTACAAGGAGATGCGAGCACGACACTCCATAATATTCAAACTTCAAGTTCACTTTTCAAAGCAGAAATTTTCGGATGGATTATCATTTTCATTACGGATATTATCGCCTCGTGGGCTCTTTATTTCTTTCTAAAACCTATCCATACTAGCCTCTCATTACTAGCTGCCTGTCTTCGTCTTATGTATACAGCTATACTTGGGATTGCTATATTCAATTTAATATTTGTATTACTTCTTTCAAAAAACACAGTTGCTAATTCAGAAGCATATACAATGTTATTTCTAGAAGCTTTTGAATACATTTGGTCTGTAGGATTAATCATTTTCGGCTTACATCTTCTCACCTTAGGATACGTAACCTTTCAATCTAAAAACATACCGAAAACTATTAGTATATTACCGCTCATTGCTGCAATCGGCTATATCATCATTAACGTAATGAATACGATGTTTTCACAATATGATGCGATTATTTCCATTCTTAACGTTGTCTTTCAACTACCGATGATCGCAGGTGAACTAGGATTTAGTATATGGCTATTGCTTAGAGGTGGAAAAAACTCTACTGTTTGAGTCGTTTCTTAATTCTGCTTAATGATTCTGGCGTAATACCTAGATAACTTGCCAATTGATATTGAGGAACACGATCGATTAAATGCGGTCGTTTTTGTAATAATGATTTGTAGCGCTCTTCTGGTGTCGATGCAATAAATAATGTAAGTTCTTCTTGTACTTCACCAAAATTGTATTCAATCATTTGGCGCGTCATTTCTTCTAACTGTGAATATTTCTTATACATGTCCTTTTCACTATACAGATCGCCAACTACAACTAGACAATCTTCTAGGCACGTTAACGTATGTGGGGATAATTTATCTTGTTTATGATGATTGAAATTTACGATTGCTTGTTCTTCTGTATAAAAATTTGATGTAACTTCTTTTCCAGATTCATCTATACAATGTTGCCTCACGCATCCTTTTAATACAAAATAACATTTAGACGGAACATCTCCTTGCCCTAGGAGCACTGTTCCTTTTTTATACTCTTCAATTTGTAATTCTTCTACGATCATGCGCTGCTGTTCTTCACTTAATGTTGTAAGATTTGTCATGTATTTCATTAAAATCTCTTTCATTTGGTCTCTCCTTCCCCTTCCCCTTCTATATTTGTATGAGAAACGTATGATGTAACTCCACTATATATTATCTTTTTTCATGCTATATGGAGGGGATTCCTCCTATTGATTTGTTTTATTTTCTGCATAGAACAAAAAAAGAGAAGTTACCAATAACTTCTCTTTTCGTATATTAGAATAGGCTCGTTATAATTCCTGTGTATAAGCCGGTTCGTTCACCACATTTTTTGCTGTTCGCTTTTGTTGCTGTAGTAAGAAAACAGATACACCAAACAATACGAGCATGCTACCGATAATTTGCATTGCGTTTAATTTTTCTCCAAGTAAGAAGAACGCTAGTATAGATGCCCCAACTGGTTCTCCTAAAATACTCATTGAAATCGTTGTTGCATTTACGTAATTTAATAACCAATTATTAATGACGTGTGACACTGTCGGTACAATCGCAAGTAAAAGAAAAATACTCCAATCCCACTTCGTATAGCCTGTAAATGGCACTTGAAGTATGACGTTATAAATCGCTATAAATATACCAGCGAAGGCAAATACAGTGAAACTATAAATCCAATGAGATACTTTCTTTACTGTCGTTTGTCCGATAAATAAATAACCGACAACTGCAATTACACTTAAAAAGGATAATATATCCCCATAAATTGCTTGCTCACTTAGCCCTAAATCTCCCCAGCCAATACACATTACGCCTAGTATCGCAATTCCCATCGTCGCAATTGCTGAATAGGTTGTTCTTTCTTTAAATAAGAAAAAACCTCCCACTAAAGATACGATCGGTTGAAGTGCTAAAATAATCGTCGAACTAGCAACTGTCGTATGCTTTAAGGATTCAAACCATAGAAGAAAATGAAGAGCTAAAAAGAAACCAGATCCAATTAAAAATCCCCAATCTTTTATTTGAATCCTACTAAACTCTTCCCGTTTTTTCCAAACGATCGGCAGCATAATAAGTACGATAATCCATAATCGATACATACTTAAAACGGAAGATGGTGCTGAGGACATCTTTGCAAAAACAGCTGCGAATGAAATTGCTATAATGGAAATTGCTAGTGGTAGTGCAATTGATCTTTCTTGTTTCAAATCCTGTCTCCCCTCTCACCTGTAAAAAATCCCACTTCATTATATCCGTTTTCTTTCACAACTTAAATACTAATTTTTTAGATTCTTCGTACCATTATGGTAAAATAGAAATTAAGGCACCTATTAGTGATTATTTCTTTCCTTTTCACTACAAGCGTCGCTCTTACAATCATTACAGTAAATTTTTATTTAGGGGGATATACATGAATCAAACAATAGGGAGAATTGAAGAAATTTCATTTTTTAGTACATCACTTCAAGAGGAGCTTACACTTCTTGTTTATTTACCAGTAAATTACACACCTCTCCATAAGCATACGATTGTTATTGCACAAGATGGTAGAGATTATTTTCAGCTTGGTAAAGCGCACCGTGTAATTGAGCGTCTTCGTGAAACTGAAGAAATCGACCGCACAATTATTGTCGGTATTCCATATAAAAATGTACACGATCGTAAGGAAAAATATTTCCCAAATGATGTAAAGAATGCTGCTTACATTCGTTTCCTTGCTCATGAGCTTGCTCCATATATTGATGCAAATTATCCAACATATCAAATGGGTAAAGGACGCGTTTTAATTGGAGATTCTCTCGGCGGTACAGTTTCCTTCATGACCGCACTTATGTATCCGCATACATTTGGTAAGGTCGTTATGCAATCACCATTTGTTGATGAAACAGTCATGAACTTAGCAAAAGATTTCAAAAATCCGGGGGCGCTAGATCTTTATCACGTAATTGGGACCGAAGAAACAGCTGTCAAGCGTACAGACGGACAAGTATCTGATTTCGTAGAACCGAATCGCGAGTTAAATAAACTACTTACAGATAGAAATTTCATCACGCATTATGAAGAGTTTGAAGGGAATCACACATGGAAATATTGGCAAGCAGATTTACCAAAAGCATTTTCTCATATCCTATCAATGAAATAATAGAGAGCGGTATTCAGAATAATTTGATATAATAGATAAAGAGATTTATTCTCAAAATCTAACTAGACTTGCAAAGGGAGGAATTGGAACATGAAATTAGGAATTGTAATTTTCCCATCAAAAATGATTCAAGATAAAGCGAACGGATTACGTAAACGTTATGATCCGCATTACGCATTAGTTCCGCCACATATTACATTGAAAACACCCTTTGAGACGCAAGATGAACAATTAGAATCGATTGTGAATGAGTTACATACAATCGCAAATAAAACGAACCCTTTCACCCTTCATGTTGGGAAAGTCGGTTCATTCGCACCTGTTAATAATGTTCTTTATTTTAAAGTAGAAAAAACACCTGAACTTACTTTCTTAAATGAAGAAATGCATAATGGTTTCTTTACACAAGAGCGCGAGTACTCTTTCGTACCTCATTTAACAATCGGTCAAGACTTATCAGACGCAGAGCACGCTGATGTATTAGGTCGATTACGTATGAAAGATTTCTATTATGAGCAACCAATCGATCGTTTCCACCTTCTATACCAATTAGAAAATGGAACGTGGACTGTACATGAAACATTCCACCTTGGAAAGGAGAACAACTAATTTGCACGCACAAATCGTACAAACGGACGAACAACTAAGAGATGCATTCTCTGTACGTAAGCAAGTATTTGTAAATGAGCAACGTGTTTCTGCAGAAGAAGAGTATGATGAGTTTGAAGAGATTTCAACACACGTTGTTATATATGATAATGATGTTCCAGTTGGTGCTGGTCGCTTCCGCATCGTTGATGGAATAGGAAAAATGGAGCGCATTTGCGTACTAGCTTCACATCGTAAAAAAGGCATTGGTAAAATCATTATGGATGCACTTGAAGCGTATGCGAAGGAAGAGTCTCTACCGAAATTGAAACTCCATGCTCAAACACATGCTGAATTTTTCTATAAAAAGCTAGGATACGTGACGGCTTCTGATGTGTTTATGGAAGCAAATATCCCACACGTCGTAATGATAAAAGAATTATAAAGTGAAACTTTAATCAGTGGGAGTTTTGTTCATCCCCCACTGATTATTAGCCTTCACCAATCGGGCGTTTACGGACAGTTGATCTCCAACCTGAATTTTAAGATGGGAGTTTTACTGCCCGCAAATAGCGGGGTAATTTTGTAGCAGGAGGTAGCCCCTCCTGTTTTTTACATTGCTATTTTCTTTTTCTTCCGCTAAAGTTAAATGTTGATGCTATAGTTTTGAAGGTGAATATATGACACAAGAAAAATTTTCACAAAAACCGTTAACACACGCTGGCATTCCGCAAGCGGCGTATCATATTCCGAAAACATCTACCCATTTAATTATGGAAGAAGATGCAGATGCGGCGTATTTCCGCGCTTTAGAACAGCAAGGTGTTTATTTAAATGAAAAACAGTTAGAAGCAGTGCAAACGACAGAAGGACCTGTCCTTACACTAGCTGGTGCTGGAAGTGGTAAAACATCTGTTTTAACAACTCGCGTTGGTTATTTAGTTAATGTAAAACATGTCCATCCGCGAAATATTTTGCTGCTGACGTTTACACAAAAAGCAGCTGAAGAAATTCGAAGCCGTGTAGCGAATTTACCTGGTATGAATCATGCCGCAAGTAGCTATGTCGTTGCTGGTACATTCCACTCTGTCTTTTTAAAATTGCTTCGTAGTCAAGGATATAATCAGCAAATTTTAGCAAATGAAAAACATAAACAAATTATGATAAAGAAAATTTTGAAAGAATTGCGCTTAAAAGACGATTATGATGCCGAAACGATACTCGCTATGATTTCACTTGAGAAAAACAAATTGAATCGTCCGAAAGATGTAAAAGCGAAAACACCGGTTGAACAAGAGTTCAAAGAAGTATACGAACGTTTCGAAGAGGTAAAACAACGACACAATTATATCGATTTTGACGACATCTTATTAGAAATGTATTATATGTTAGAAAATAACGCTCCCCTGCTTACTCAATTACAAGAGCGTTTTCATTACATTGAAGTAGATGAGTTTCAAGATACGTCGTATGCACAATATGAAATTGTAAAATTGTTAGCCACGCCGAGAAATAATTTATTTATCGCAGGTGATGACGATCAAGCGATTTACGGCTGGCGAGGGGCAAGTCACCAAATTATTTTATCTTTTCCAAAGGAATTTGATAATACTACGATTATCGCACTTAATACGAATTATCGATCTAATCCATTTATCGTAGGACTTGGAAATGAAGTTATTAAGCTCAATCAAGAACGTTTTGATAAAGAGCTATATTCTGTTCGTAACGATGGCATACAGCCGTTTTATGCACGACCTGCGACAACTCTTGATGAAGCAAATCAAATTTTGCAACTCATTCAGGAAAAAGTAGATAGTGGTGAACGAAATTATAAAGATTTTTGTTTATTATATCGTACACATTCTGTAAGCCGTTCTTTACTTGATCAGCTTACAATTCATAAGATTCCATTTATTAAACATGGAGCGAGCCAATCGTTCTACGAACATTCTTTAATTAGGCCCGTATTAGATCACTTACGACTCGTGCTTGAACCGTTCCGCCTCGAATCACTTTCAAATATATTACCAACAATGTATATTGGCCGTGATGAGTGCATTTCATTTATTGAACGTGAACAATGGAAATATGGTGAGGGCCGTTTCCCTTCTCTTCTTCATTTTCTATTACTAAACCCAAGCTTGAAACCTTTTCAAGTTAAAAAAGTAAATGAGCGAATCGATTTTATTAAGTTTATAAAAGAACTTGAACCTAAAAAAGCATTGAAAGAAATTATTCATGGTAAAGGAAAGTATTTAGAGTACTTACAAAGTAATGATCGTTCTTCCTTTACCATGCATAAGGACATACAAGAAGAAATGTTAGAAGAATTAATGGAATCAGCAACTCGCTTTACGGATATTCCAGCTTACTTACAATTTATTAACGAGGCCATTCAAGGTCAAAAAGAAATGGAAGCATTAAAAACAATGCCGCAAAAAGATGCTGTATCGCTTATGTCAATTCATAACGCGAAAGGCCTTGAGTTTCCATGCGTCTTTTTACTCGGAGCAAGCGATGGTATATTGCCGCATACTTCTTCTTTAAAAGATGCAAATGACCGTGTGACGGAGACTTCTGAAGCATTAGAAGAAGAACGACGATTACTCTATGTCGCCATTACACGCGCAAAAGAAGAACTTTACATTTCCTCCCCGCAATTTTTCAGAGGAAAGAAACTAGATATATCTCGTTTTCTATATACTACGCAAAAAGATTTACCTGAAAAGACATCCATTAAATAATGGGTGTCTTTTTCCATATCACGATATGTACATCCCCTCTATATAAATTCCCTGTTTCTATCCTGAGAATTAACGTAATATCAACCATATCCCGTTCATATTGTAATAGTGTATGTCAGAACTCACGATAAGGAGTGAACATAATGAGCTGCAATTGTAATGAAGATCATCAACACCATGATTGTGATTTCAACTGTGTATCTAATGTCGTTCGTTTTATACATGAACTACAAGAATGTGCAACCACAACATGTGGATCTGGTTGCGAAGTTCCATTTTTAGGAGCACATAACACTGCATCAGTAGCGAATACACGTCCTTTTATTTTATACACAAAAGCTGGAACACCTTTTGAAGCATTTGCACCATCTGCAAGCCTTACTAGCTGCCAATCTCCAATTTTCCGTGTAGAGAGTATAGATGATGATGACTGTGCTGTATTGCGTGTATTAACTGTAGTTTTAGGTGATGGTACCTCTGTACCACCTGCTGACGATCCAATCTGTACATTTTTAGCTGTACCAAATGCAAGATTAGTATCAACCTCCTCTTGTATTACTGTTGATTTAAGTTGCTTCTGCGCTATTCAATGCTTACGCGATGTTTCTATATAAAACTGAATACTAATTTAAGCATGGATTGGGTGGCAGATGATTCTGCCACCCAATCCATGCTTAAAAGGTATTATTATGTATTTTTTATAAAATTGGGAACTTGTCTAGAACATAGAACCTGTCCTTTTCATTAACTAAAAGTAGAAACAGATAAAGGAGTGAAAAACATGTTCTCTTCTGATTGCGAATTTAATAACATTGATTGTGAGGCGAAACCAGCTAGTACACTACCTGCCTTCGGTTTTGCTTTCAACGCTTCTGCACCTCAGTTCGCTTCACTATTCACACCACTACTATTACCTAGCGTAAGTCCAAACCCAAATATTACTGTTCCTGTAATAAATAATACAGTAAGTGTCGGAGACGGTATTCGAATTCAAGTAGCTGGTATTTATCAAATCAGTTATACATTAACGATCAGTCTTGATAACGTTCCTACTGCACCAGAAGCTGGTCGTTTCTTCTTATCATTAGGTACACCAGCTAACATTATTCCTGGATCAGGTACAGCGGTTCGCTCTAACGTTATTGGTACTGGTGAAGTAGACGTATCCAGTGGTGTTATTCTTATTAACTTAAACCCTGGTGACTTAATTCAAATTGTACCAGTTGAACTGCTTGGAACTGTAGACATCCGTGCTGCAGCATTAACAGTTGCACAAATTAGCTAGTAAAAAGCGGTATTTCTTAATTGAAATACCGCTTTTTATTTTTACAATAAAAAACACTCACCGTAACATGAGTGTTTCATTCTTCATATTGTTTTATTGTATTCTTCTTTTTCCCACAGTTGCATCCCTTTTTTTTCACAAATCCTTGTTGCTGTAACTGTTCTTGATATGCCTGTTGGTGTGCTTGTTGCTGTTGCTGTATGTTATACCACTGCTGTAGATCATATGAATTTTGCCTTGGATTATTGCTCACAGCAAACATCTCCTCTACTGTCAATTCTGTCTATTTACTATATGAACAACTCTTTATTTCCGTTCCCGCATCCTCTTAAACTCCGCTTTTTCTAACATCATGAAGATTTATCCCGATTGGTGAGGGCTGATAATTAGCGGGGGATGCCCCACACTGATTAAATTTTCACTTTATTATTCTCCCATAAAATATCCTGTAATTGTTTCAATGATCGCTGCTGCACCTGCAATGGCTAATAATGCTAGTACAGGCTCTGCAACAATAGGAATCCATTTATATAAAACTAATAAAAAAGCACTAACCCACACACCTGTACACCAATAGCAGCTTAATAATTCTCCCATCCACTTTCTTAATCCTTTTCCTTTCACCTTTGTAAAAGTCGATACACTTCCATCAGGCTCTGTAATCTCTAACTCATCAATAAACGGTCTTCGCAAAAAAGCTGTAATTTTATCATAAACAATAAGACGAGTTAACCTAAATGCAGCTAGCGCAAAAATAAAAAATAAAAGCCAGCTTGTAAATAACATAATTCCACCTTCCCTATCCTCTTTAGCCTATTTAAAAAAAAAGGTCTTAAGATTGTGACCAAATCTCCCCCACTCCAATATCTTATTAATGTAAATACAAACAAGAAGATAAGGAGTGACATTAATGAGTTGTAACGAAAATAAACACCATAGCTCTTCTCACTGCGTAGTTGACGTCGTAAAATTCATCAATGAACTACAAGATTGCTCTAGTTCAACATGTGGTTCTGGTTGTGAAATTCCATTTTTAGGAGCACACAATACTGCAGCAGTAGCAAATACACGCCCTTTTATTTTATACACAAAAACTGGTGAACCTTTTGAAGCATTTGCACCATCTTCAAGCCTTACTAGCTGCCGATCTCCAATTTTCCGTGTGGAAAGCGTAGATGACGATAGCTGTGCTGTCCTACGTGTGTTAACTGTAGTATTAGGTGACGGTTCTCCTGTACCACCTGCTGACGATCCAATTTGTACGTTTTTAGCTGTACCAAATACAAGATTAATCTCGACATCTACTTGCATTACTGTTGATTTAAGCTGCTTCTGTGCTATTCAGTGCTTACGCGACGTTTCTATAGTTAAGTAAACTAAAAAACTATTGGGGTGGTAGAAGCTTTCTACCACCTTTACATATTTAAAAGCCGGCCATATCAATCGTTTTGATGTCTTCTATAGATAATCGAATATCTCTCATACTATTTGGTGGCATAATGGATACAATGCCATTACGGTAAGATATAATCGATCCTATATATGAGACGGTCGTCGTTCTTATTCTACATCTTACTTTTGGAATGTAATGAGGACGATTTAATAAAAAATGAATTTTTTCTTCATTATTCATATCCTTAAAGGATTTATTGTAAGGGACCGTTCTCACTTGCTCTTCCTCTTCCTCTACTTTTTCTTCCACCTCCACTTGAGGCTCCTCTCGTAGTTCTTGTTTCTCTTGTTCTACCACTTCTTCCACAGCACTACTTACAATACTTTCATTTCTATTACTTTGCTCTTTTTGATCCTCATCTTCGAAATTCGTTAAAATAATTCTTTTTATTTTCGGTGCAGCGAGTTCTAAATTTACTTGTGCAATATATAACAACGGTTTTCCAACTGTTGAACTTTTATTTTTATTCTTCACACTCGTCCCTCCCACTTCCATACGTAGCTGGATAAATCGTGTACTATTATAGTTATATTCATAACGTGGCTAGAACTTTCGTTAAAAATCGTTCTTTCTGGGAACAATTAAAAAGGACAGTCTCAACGTTTAGAGACTGTCCTTTTTAAACTTTAATTCCTATTATATTTATCCTAAAATATGATATCCTGAATCAACATGAATGTTTTCACCTGTTACTCCGCGTGCTAAATCACTGAATAAGAATACTGCTGTATCTCCCACTTCTTCTGGAGTCGTCGCACGACGAAGTGGTGCGCGTTCCTCAATTTCTTTTAAGATTGAGTTAAAGTCGCCTACACCTTTCGCAGATAACGTACGAATTGGTCCTGCAGAAATAGCGTTAACGCGAATGCCGTGTTGTCCTAAATCGTTCGCTAAATATTTCACGCTAGCTTCTAACGAAGCTTTCGCAACACCCATAACGTTATAGTTTTTCACAACGCGCTCGCCGCCAAGGTATGTTAAAGTTAAAATATTTCCGCCTTCTGTCATCACTTTCTTCGCTTCTCTTGCTACAGCTGTTAAAGAGAATGCACTAATATTTTGTGCAAGTAAAAATCCATCGCGAGAAGTATCTACAAATTCGCCTTTTAAATCATCACGATTTGCAAAAGCAATACAGTGTGCAACACCGTGAATTGTACCAACTTCTTGCTTAATAGTTTCAAAGCAAGCTGTAAGTTCTTCATCATTCGTTACATCACAAGGTAATACAAGTGATTCTTGTCCTTCTAATGTTTCCGCTAGTTCACGAACATTTCTTTCTAAACGCTCTCCTGCATATGTGAATATTAATTTTGCACCTGCATTATGCAAAGAACGAGCAATTCCCCATGCAATACTTCTTTGGTTCGCAACGCCCATAACAACAAATGTTTTCCCTTGTAATAGTTCCATGATATATCCTCCCAGAAATACTTATACTTGTTATTAGTACCTGATACTATAATTATAGTACCATAAAACCTCTTAAAGGCAAACAAAAAAGTCACTAACATAAATTTGTTAATGACTTTTTGTTTCTATAAAAAACCTTTCTAATCCTTCTTCCCAAGTAGGCATTTGTAAAAAACCATTTAATTGTAGCATTTTATGCTGAAAGATCGAATATTTCGGTCTCACTGCCGCCGATCCAAATTCCTCAGTCGACACAGGTAACACATTCACTCTTATTTTTGTATGCGAAAATATTTTTTGAGCAAATTCAAACCAAGAACATGAACCGCGATTTGATACGTGATACGTACCGTATAAGGATGTATGAATGAGCTTATTAATCACAGTAATTAAATCCGCCACGTACGTAGGAGAACCAACTTGATCAGCTACAACAGATATGTTTTCTCTCTCTTTTCCTAATCGTAGCATCGTTTTCACAAAATTATTTCCATACTTACCATACAACCACGATGTACGAACTATAAAATATTTATTATGTAACTCTTTTACGAACTGCTCTCCTGCAAATTTAGAAGCTCCATATATATTTATCGGTGCTGGATTATGAAATTCATGATAGCCATCCGGTTTGTCACCTGGAAATACATAATCAGTACTGACATACACTAACTTAGCCCCTACTAATTGTGAAGCAACCGCTACATTTCGAGCTCCAATCGCATTTATTAAGTAAGCAAGATCCTGTTCTTTCTCAGCACCATCTACCTTCGTATACGCTGCACAATGAACAATTGTATGTGGCTTTATTTCTTGTATCACTTGCTTAATTCGGGATATATTTGTTACATCTAATAACTTTTTATCAAATGGATATATGTCATATTCCTCAGAATTCAACTCTTCTTGTAGTTGCTTCCCTAGCTGACCGTTCGCTCCCGTTATGATAATCCGTTCTTTCATCTACATGCCCCTTACTTTTCTTTTAGTGGTTTCCACCAGTCCACATTGTTTTTATACCATTCCACCGTTTCTTTTAATCCTTGTTCGAACGTATACTTCGGTTCCCATTCAAACTCATTCTTCATTTTTTGTGCATCAATCGCATAACGACGGTCGTGACCTAAACGGTCTGTTACAAATTCAATATCTTTTTTCGTTTCCCCTAAAATTTTTATAATTTGTTCCACAACATCTATATTTGTTTTTTCGTTATTTCCGCCGATATTATACACCTCTCCTACACATCCCTTATGCAAAACGGTGTCAATTGCACTACAATGATCCGTTACATGCAGCCAATCCCTTACATTCAATCCATCACCATATAATGGTAGTTTCTTTCCTTCAAGCGCATTCGTAACCATTAACGGAATTAATTTCTCAGGATATTGGTACGGTCCGTAGTTATTAGAACAACGCGTTATAATAACCGGTAATTGATACGTTTCATAATAAGATAAGGCTATCATGTCGCTACTCGCTTTACTTGAAGAATATGGACTATTAGGAGCTAGCGGGGTTTCCTCGGTAAACTTTCCTGTTTTCCCTAAAGAACCGTATACTTCATCTGTTGATACTTGCACGAGTTTAATATGTGAATATTTTTTCACTAACTCCAACAGCGTGACTGTACCTATTACATTCGTATCATAAAAAGGAATTGGGTTTTCAATACTACGATCCACATGTGATTCAGCTGCGAAATTTACAATTACTTGCACGTCACGTTCCTTAACAACATGTTCCAGCAGCTCTCCATTTTGGATTTTCCCTTTTACAAATGAGTAGTTAGGATTTTCTTGAATAGACTTTACATTATTTAAATTCCCGCTATATGTTAATGCATCGTAATTAATGATTTTATATGTTTCATAGTTTTTTAACATATAGTGAATGAAATTACTTCCAATAAATCCAGCTCCACCTGTAACTAATATATTCATAAACAACTCTCCTACTTAAAAACTATCTTCATATTCCTGAAGTAATGGTAATATTCGATCCTTATCGGACAAGATAGGATTTGTTACCGGCCATGGAATTGATAATTCTTTATCTTCCCAAAGCAAACCGGAATCGTGATCAGCACTATAATACTCATCTACTTTATACATAACAATTGTATGAGGTACAAGTGTACAAAAACCATGAGCAAATCCTTTCGGCACTAATAATTGCCTATGATTATCCGCACTTAAAATATAACCTCTCCACTTTTTAAATGTAGGTGAATCTTTTCGTAAATCAACGATAACATCATATATTGCACCTTGCATAACTTGAATGAGTTTCGTTTGTGCTTTCGGATTTTTTTGAAAGTGTAGCCCTCGAATCGTCCCCGAATGCGCTGAATAAGATACGTTATCTTGCAGAAATGAATGCGTAATCCCTAACGATTCTAGCATCTTCTTATTATAACTTTCAGTAAAAAAACCTCGCTCGTCTTCAAACAATCTCGGTTCTAACAATTTCGCATCGGTAAAATTTGTTTCTACAACTTTCATATTTTCACCTATTCTCCATTAAACTGTTTCCCAAAGTTTATATCCCGCGCTAACGTATTCGCTCTTTGAAGAGAAGCATGCGTTCCCGCATCAGTCCACCAGCCACTCATTTCATTATAAGTAAGTACTCCTCGTTTTAAATACCAATTATTTATATCTGTAATTTCAAGTTCCCCTCTTGCGGAAGGTTTTAATTCTTTTATATAAGAAAAGACTTTCGAATCATACAAATAAATTCCCGTAACAGCATAAGAACTTTTCGGCTCATTCGGCTTTTCTTCAATTTCAATTATTTTTCGGCCTTTAATATGTGCTACACCAAATCGCTCGGGATCTTCTACAGATTGAAGCAGCACTTTAGCCCCTTCTTTTTGACTTGCAAACTCTTTAACATACGGGCAAATATCATCTGAAAAGATATTATCTCCTAATATAACTACCATCCGATCATTTCCTACGAAATCTTCACAAAGTCCTAGCGCCTGCGCAATCCCGCCCGCCTTATCTTGCACACGATACGTAAAGGATACACCAAACTCTTGACCACTTCCTAGAAAGCTCACAACATCTCCCATATGCTCTTTACCTGTAATAATCATAATATCTGTAATTTCACATCGCTTCAGCTTATATACCGCATGATAAATCATCGGATACCGCCCAACGGGAAGTAAATGTTTATTCGTTACTTTCGTTATTGGATATAATCTCGATCCTGTCCCGCCTGCTAAAATAATCCCTTTCATCCTTCATCTCTCCCTTATGATGGAGATAGCACCTCTTTATAATGTTCCACAAAAATTTCCCGGTATTTCTCATATGTATCCGCATCAAACTCATCTCCGTTGTAATGAATACACCATAGATTTGCTTGATTAGGGATACCAATTAAATATCCAGCCTTTTGAAATTCTAAAGACTGTGACACATCATAGAAATGGAATCCTTGAAACAAATCCTCTCGCCACGGAATATCATACTGCGTTGCCATGAGTAAACCATCGATTGCTTGCACTGACATAAAAGATTGATTTCCATAAAACCCCTGATCCAAATTTAATAATTGATAATTCTGTCTTCTGTGCTCAATCACTTTCCCTACTAAATTTTTCCCTTCCCACCATATCCCGTTACTCGGTAAAAACTGAGCACCAGCTACTCCAATTAAACCAAGCTTTTCATTTTCTTTAAAAAGAGAAATGAGGGTACAAAACATATCACGATTAATAAGGTAAGTATCTTGATGTATATATACTTTATATTTCGCCGGATATGAAAGTGCTCGATTGTACGCACTTGCCATACTTTTCGCATCTCGTATCGGAAAAATTTGC
Source organism: Bacillus sp. FSL P2-0099 (assembly GCF_038007445.1). Taxonomy (NCBI): domain Bacteria; kingdom Bacillati; phylum Bacillota; class Bacilli; order Caryophanales; family Bacillaceae; genus Bacillus; species Bacillus sp. FSL P2-0099. The sequence goes on along the minus strand of NZ_JBBOXE010000001.1, from coordinate 1,201,404 downwards.
ACTACATAGCCAGGGGGAACAACAATGTTTCTTATTTGCCTTTCGCATTGCTCGAAAAGCTCTTCATTATTTACACAAACAACGACTAATATTGTATGATCTTTCATTTTGTAGCCCTCTATTCTTCCTTATTCACATCTGACATATAGTTCTCTACAAATACTTTTCTATACTTTTCATAGTTCGTCATATTTACATCGAAATGATAATGAATACACCAAGCATCACGCTGCACAGGGACACCGACTGTATACCCAGCTTTTTTAAATTCAAAAGATTGGGATACATCATAAAAATCAAACCCATCAAATAAGTCCTCTCGCCACGGAATATCATATTGTGTCGCCATCAATAAACCGTCAATACATTCCACAGGAATAAATGTTTTCGATTCATGAAATGGTTGCTCTAAACTTGCCATATAAAACAAATCGTTCATATAACCAATGACTTTCCCGACAATCCCACGCCCTTCGTTCCATACACCATTTGGAGGAACATATTGGGATCCAACCATCCCAATCATCCCAAGATGTTCATGCTCCTCAAATAATTGAATTAATCCGTATAGAAAGGCTCCATTTATAATAAAGACATCTTGGTGTAAATACACTTTATACTTCGCTGGATGTGAAATGGCTTGATTGTATCCGCTCGTCATACTTTTTGCATTTCGAATCGGCATAAATTGTATAGTATACCCAGGAGGTACTGCCAATTTCAATATATGTCGCGCACATTGTGCATACAATTTCCGATCATTTATACATGTAACAAATAGTATTGTTTTTTCTGCAGCACTCATAATTGTGATTTTTCTGCTTCAATAATATATTGAAATACAACTGTCTCAGCCATGAAGCCACTTCCAAGACGATACTTTTTACAAATTCCATATAACTCTTCAATAAGTGGCTCATATATTTTATGATCAACATATACACGATCTACTTTACTAATAGAATATCCTGCTTTTAAAAACATTCTTAGCATTTCATTAAAAGTAAAGAAACGAATATGAGTTTTATCTAATAATCCATATTCTGTATACGTCCAATTTCCAGCGAGTAAGGGAGCTAATACTGAAATGTGCGCAACGTTTGGTATGCTAGCTAAAATCACACCATTTTCTTTTATATATGGCTTTACTTTCTTTATGACAGCCCACGGATCAAATAAATGCTCTAATACATCCCCGAATATGACACAATCAAATTGTTCCTTCTCATAAGGAAGATCCATTGTTTCTATATCACCTAAAATAACATGATCTAGTTTTTCTTTCGCTTTTTCGGCAGCCTCTGGGAACGCCTCAATTCCTGATACACGTGCTCCATTTTCTTTTATAGCCGCTCCTAATGCACCGCTCGAGCAACCAATATCAAGAACTTCTTGCCATTCCTTTTTTATATGCTTGAATAAATTAGGATTTATCGCATTATAATAATGTTCAGATTTTTCTTCGTATAAAGAACTTTTCTCCCGATTCATTTCACACACTCCTTATGCAAATTGAATTTGAAATATAAACAAAAGATATTCTACAAAGGATGCCATCTCTATTGGTTGCATTACCGATAATCTAATATATAGCCATTCTACTATCATTAGAATAGCGACAAGTCATTTCCTAAAAAGAGAACAAATTACATTTTATATTGTTTATCATAGATGCCTCTAAAATATTTACGGTTATATTCAATCGCAGCATTATTCGGAACATAAGAAGCTGCCAATTCATTATAATAATAAGCTTTATCTTGATCTCCTAATCTGCTATAACAAATACACATTTGTAAATATGGAATCCACGTATAACTAGCCGGACTGTGAAAAGGACTATCCTCTGCTAGCGGCACTTCAGTTGCTAGCTTAAACCAAAATATCGCTTCATTATACTTTTGTTGTTCCATATATATATATCCTATTCTTGTACAATTCTCTCCTCTAGGAATACCATAACGAAACGACTTCGTACAAGTTTCAACTGCCTTCTCCCAGTCTCCTAACTTCGCATAACAATCTCCTAACTTACCACATGCATAAATTTTCTCTTCATGCCATCCTTCCTCTTGATTAAGAAATGTTTCATACAGAAGAACCGCATCGTCGTATTTTTGATTATCCATAGATTCATTACCGTAATAAAATAAATCTCTCGGGCTTAATTCTTCTCCAGCTGCTACAGCATTTTGAAAAATTTTCAAATTACGATTCGTTATTTCTTTTTCTTTCTTATGTGTAATGGCGACATTACTATTGTAAATCTCACCAGAAACAGCTAAATACTCATGCACCTTTCCAAACCATTGAAATTGTTTTTCACGCTTTACAAGTCGATATCTTCTTGTGCAATATAAAGGTTTCCCATTAGAATCCATTACAAGATAATAAGGCATAGAAACAGCGTCAACTTTACCATCTAACTCTCGTTTTAATGTTTTCAGTGATTCTTGAGCTTCCTCTAATAACACATCATCAGCATCTAACCATAATATATATTCTTGCGTTGCTTTTGAAAACGCAAAATTTCTAGCTGCCGCAAAGTCATCAATCCACGGAAAATCGTGTATGTTAGAAGTGTATTTTGCTACAATTTCCTTCGTTCGATCAGTCGATCCTGTATCAACTACAATAATTTCATCAACAATTTTTTCTACCGCGTCCAAACATCGATCTATTGTATTTTCCTCATCGCGAACAATCATACATAGACTAATTGTAATTCCTTGCTTGTTCAACATAATCACCCTCTTCCAACTCAATCATATGTTATACATACAATAAACTTTCCATTTTTTTAACTTGTTCAAGCTATTTAAGATTTCTTTTTAATAATTCAAATGTCCGTGTCATTTTCTTGTGATTTTGCATCTACTATATAATGAAAGCTTTATGGAGGTGAATTTATGTCAAATAATAATTATTCAGATGGCTTAAATCCTGATGAATTCTTATCAGCTAGTGCATTTGATCCTAATCTTGTAGGTCCAACTTTACCACCAATACCACCGTTTACACTTCCAACCGGGCCTACTGGACCGACTGGGCCTACTGGACCTACTGGACCTACCGTACCTACTGGGCCTACTGGACCGACTGGACCGACTGGACCGACTGGGCCTACTGGGCCTACTGGACCGACTGGACCGACTGGACCGACTGGGCCTACTGGGCTGACTGGAGACACTGGTACAACTGGCGCGACTGGAGACACTGGTACAACTGGCGCGACTGGAGACACTGGCGCAACTGGGCCTACTGGACCTACTGGGCCTACTGGAGACACTGGCGCAACTGGACCGACTGGGCCGACTGGAGACACTGGCGCAACTGGACCGACTGGGCCGACTGGTGCAACTGGTGCAACTGGTGCGACTGGACCTACTGGGCCTACTGGGCCATCTGGATTAGGACTTCCAGCAGGATTGTATGCATTTAACTCTGCTACAATTTCTTTAGCTCTTGGAATTAATGATCCTGTACCGTTTAACACGGTTGGATCTCAGTTTGGTACAGCAATTTCTCAATTAGACGCTGATACTTTCATCATAAGTGAAACGGGATTCTATAAAATTACTGTTATCGCATATACTGCAGCAGTAAGTATATTAGGTAGCCTTGCAATTCAAGTGAACGGCGTTAATATACCTGGCGCTGGAACAAGTTTAATCTCACTTGGCGCGCCTCTCGTTATCCAGGCAATTACACAAATTACAATAACGCCATCAATGGTTGAAGCTGTTGTTACAGGACTTGGATTATCTCTAGCTCTTGGTACAAGTGCATCCATTATTATTGAAAAAATCGCTTAATTTTTTTACTTAGCAGTAAAACTGATATCAGTTTTACTGCTTTTTCAATTATGAATTCAAGCATGAAACTTTCACTATCTACATAATCATATTGTTGTATGACATTTTGCAGGAGGCACAAATATGGAAAATAAATTTGCTGTTCAGCTTTATCTCGAGTTGTTAAAGAAAACAATTTTATTTGAAATATGGCTAGAGTATGAGCCATATTTACCTGCTTCATTACATATTTCTAAGGAACTTCCATATGAACCAGTTACCGTACCACTTCCTTTATTCATTAAGCAATATGCTGAAAACCATAACTTGAAAATTGTGAAACCAGATGTTTTAAAAAGTGAACGTCAAGATGGGATGGATTGGCCAAGAGCAGCACACAGTATGATCGGCCGGGAACGAATGAATCAATTACATGAAGCACTAGAAACAGTTGTCCGCGAAAATATAGAAGGTGATTTTATTGAAACAGGTGTGTGGCGCGGGGGATCGTGCATTTTTATGAATGGTTTTTTACAGGCAAATAACATTACTGATCGTAATGTGTGGGTTGCAGATTCATTTGAAGGTTTGCCAACACCGAATTTAGAACACTATCCGAAAGATTACGGAGATTATTTACACTCTTTCGATTACTTACGCGTTTCTTTAGAACAAGTACAAGAGAATTTTAGAAAATATGATTTATTAAATGATCAAGTAAAATTTTTAAAAGGCTGGTTTAAAGATACTTTACCAACAGCACCAATAGAAAAAATTGCAATTGCACGCCTTGACGGTGATATGTACGAATCCACAATGGATGGTCTCGTGAACTTATACGATAAAGTTTCTAAGGGCGGCTATATTATTATTGATGACTATGGACTACCAGCTTGTGCAGAGGCCGTGACAGACTTTAGAAATCAAAGAAACTTAAAAGCTCCTATTACTAAAATTGATGTATTCGGGGTTTATTGGCGAAAAGAATAGGGCGAAACTTTATTCAGTTAGGGTTTCTCCATCTCACACTAATTATTAGCCTTCGCCAATAGCATGATAAATAAAAACAAAAGCTCCCATTACTATTTCCAGTTGTTCTAGGGAGCTTTTTACATATCGCAACAGTTCTAATATCGTTTCCCCTCCCACTATAAAATGTTAGCTGCATATTAAAAATGTTGGTTCCCTATTTACTACAAGGAAGGAGTGAAATTATGAGCGAGCTTGAAAAAAAAATCGCATTAATCCCACCTCCCGAACTCGTCCAATATGTAGGTGGCGACTTTCAAAAGGTTGGAAAAGAATTCATAAAGCATTTTATTCAAATTGGCAGTTTAAAATCCAATGAAACAGTGTTAGATGTAGGTTGTGGTGTCGGTCGAATGGCGGTTCCATTAATGAATTACTTAGGTGATGATGGAGCTTATTATGGATTTGATTTATTTAAAGATGGCATTACATGGTGCAAAAATAATATTTCAACTGCCCGTAGTAATTTCCATTTCGAACATGTTGATATATATAATCAATTCTACAACCCAGAAGGAAAAGAAGATGCTTCTCAATACAAATTTCCATATGAAGACGATTCATTCGATTTTATTTTTTTAACTTCTGTATTTACCCATCTCCTTCCGAAAGAATTAGAACATTACGTATCTGAGATTGTACGTGTTCTAAAAAAAGATGGGAGATGTTTTATTACCTTCTTTCTCATTAACCCTGAATCATCCTATTACTTAAATTCTGGGCTAAGTACATTAGGTTTTTATCATCAAATTGAAAATTGTTATGTTGTGAATAAAGATATTCCTAATTTCGCAGTTGCCTATCCTGAAGAAGATATCCGCACCTTATTAAATAAACATGGCTTAGAGGTAATTAATAAACCGCATTATGGTTTATGGTGCGGCAGAAATGAGTATACAAGTTATCAAGATATCATTCTTACAAAAAAAGCTTCTGAAAGGTAGTTTCGTATGAATAATAAAAAAAAGTCACCTCTCGTTTCCATCCTTATTCCCACTTATAATCGACCACATTATTTCAAAATTGCTCTAGAAAGTGCATTAGCACAAACTTATCCAAACATTGAAATTATTATAGGAGACGATAGTACAAATGATGAAACAGAAATCTTAATAAATGAACAGTATTTACCTACTTATAAAAACATAACATACATTCGAAATACCACTACTTTAGGACAATTTCATAACGATCTTATGCTCTTAGAGAAATCTAATGGGGAGTATATAAATTTTTTAATGGACGATGATGTGTTTTATAATCATAAAATACAAAAAATGATGGCTTATTTTGAGCAAGACACAAATAAAAATATCGCTCTTATAACTTCTTATCGAGTACGTATTGATGATCATGGGAATTTGATTGGAGATGCTCATCCAACACAAAGATTATATAGCGAAGACATTCAATTAAACGGAATATTTTTAGGCGACTGGATGTTAAAAGGTGGACATAACATTATCGGTGAGCCTACAACTATTCTGTTTAGAAAACAGTTACTCACTGAACCTTTCGGCACGCTAAAAGGAAGGCACTATTCTTGTAGTGTCGATATGGCATCATGGATTTCCTTACTTTCTAAAGGAGACGCAGTATACATATCCGAACCTTTAAGCCAATTTCGCTACCATACTGGGCAACAAATACACAGCAAGCTCCTTGAAGGATCTGAGGATTTTACGCACCTCGTTATAACTTCAAAAGAATACGGATTTTTACAAGATAATACAGATTATAGACTAGGTCTAATTAGCGCTTATAAATGGTGTAAAGGTTCCTTAGAATATTATAGCCAGCTACCAAACCTCATTCCAGATGCACATGTACGTCTTTCCCATTGTTTGGACATAATTATAAAAGAGCTACATCATTAGTCTATTCTGCGAAAATAAAATGTGTGAGCTTTACGTGAATAATGCGTATAGTTCATACATTCTTTTTAAACTATGTGATGCACCAACTAAAACCCACTAATATAGAGAGCAGTAGAAAGGAATTCATACAGTGAAAGATCCGAACACTCAATATCAAATAGACTACATATTAATATTCATTTTATTTGCCATTGGGATTGTTAGCTGCTTTGCTATCGCAAGTGCACAAGCTTCTTTACCACCATTTTTACAAAACGTAAATTTTGTATTAAAACAAATCCAATGGTATGCCATTGGATTTATCGCCATTGGTGTTATTATGGTTATTGATTTCGATCGCTATAAACAAATTGCTTGGTATTTATATAGCTTTGCACTCATACTTCTAATTGGCCTAGAACTTCAAGTTCCTGGCGCCGTTACAATTAAAGGGGCTACCGCGTGGTACAGACTTCCAGGCATCGGAAACTTTCAGCCTTCTGAAATTATGAAATTATTTTTGATTATCGTCGTTGGGCGAATTATAGCGAATCATAATGAAAAATACCTTTTTCGGACAACTCGTGAAGATTTCATTTTACTTTTAAAAATATTTGCAGCTAGTTTACCTCCACTACTTCTAATCGCAAAAGAACCTGATTTAGGAAACACAATGGTCATTTCAGCGATGCTTGCAACAATGGTTTTAGTTTCTGGTATACGTTGGCGCTTTATCCTCGGATTAACCTCCGGTATTTTCGCCATAGGCTCTACTTTAACATATATTTATTTCACGCATACAGAGTTTTTTAAAGAGCACATTCTAAAAGAATATCAATTAAATCGCTTCTATGGTTGGCTTGCACCTTATGAATATGACGCACAAGGATACCAATTAAGACAAGCATTTTTAGCTACTGGATCAGGAGAGATGCAAGGAAAAGGATGGGAAAATAGACAAGTATATTTTCCAGAGCCACATACAGATTTTATTTTTACAAATATCGCTGAACAATTCGGTTTTTTAGGAGCAAGTGTTATTATTTCATTTTTTTTCTTACTCATTTACCGAATGATCCATATCGCTTTAGAAAGCAATGAACCTTTCGGTAGTTATATTTGCGCTGGTACAATTGGAATGTTTACGTTCCAAGTATTCCAAAATATTGGGATGACAATTGGTTTACTCCCTATTACAGGAATAACGTTACCGCTTATGAGCTACGGCGGGAGTTCACTGCTCACATATATGGTTGCTATTGGATTTATTTTAAACGTACGCTCAAGAACTAAAATCTTTATGTTTAAATGAACCATATCGAAAAACGGTATGGTTTTTTTCTATGTCCATTTTAGATATACTAATGAAAAAATGAGCTGGAGGTTTAAATATGAAATATGACATTATAGGTGATATTCACGGATGCTTCCAAGAGTTTCAAGATTTAACAACGAAACTAGGGTATAGCTGGGATAGTGGTATCCCAATTCATAACGCAAAACGAAGGCTTGCATTCGTTGGTGATATTACAGACCGAGGTCCTCATTCATTACGGATGATTGAAATTGTATGGGAGCTCGTAATAAATAGAAAAGATGCTTATTATGCTCCAGGGAATCACTGTAATAAACTGTATCGTTTCTTCCTTGGACGTAATGTTACAATCGCTCATGGGCTCGAAACAACTGTTGCAGAATATGAAGCATTGCCTTCTAATAAGCAACAAATAATAAAAGAAAAATTCATTACTCTTTACGAACAATCACCGCTATATCACATACTGGATGAAAAAAAATTAACCGTCTGTCACGCTGGTATTCGGCAAGATTACATAGGAAGACAAGATAAAAAAGTACAAACCTTTGTATTATATGGTGATATTACAGGCGAAAAACACCCTGACGGCTCACCTGTCCGCCAAGATTGGGCGAAAGAGTATAAGGGTGAAACATGGATTGTTTATGGGCATACACCTGTCAATGAACCTCGCTTTGTGAATCATACAGTCAATATTGATACTGGTGCTGTATTTGGTGGTAAACTAACTGGACTACGTTACCCTGAGTTGGAGACCGTTTCTGTCCCTTCTTCCCTACCTTTTGTCCCTGAAAAGTTCCGCCCAATTTCATAAAGTGAAACTTTAATCAGTGGGGGTTTTGTTCATCCCCCCCTGATTATTAGCCCGCACCAATCTGGATAAATACCTCTACTTAATACAATTCACGATTTGCAGAGGATCATGGTGTTTTCTAGACATATTCCACACTAAAACTAGATAAAGCAATTAAAAAAAGATGCAATAAAGTGCATCTTTTTTTAATTGCACGGCATATACTGTCGCAGGAGGTGACGGAATGAAGAAAAAATCTTCTAAACAAAAAAGAAAATTCCACCCTTTATACCATCCCATGTATGGAATTAACAACTGGTGCAGTATTCGAGCGGCAGCTATAGAAGAAATAGAAGAACAAGAGTCATCAAAAAAAAGCAAACCGAGAGAAAAATATATCTCTTTAGAAAATGCTGTTATGAGGCGAATTATAGATAGCAGGAAAATAAAAGCAAAACAAAAAAAGAAGCTCGCTTCTAATAATGATGAACCTGTGCTTAATTCGGAAAAGATACAAGAAAATATAGAAGCAAACATTCCTGCAGCAATAAAGGAAAAAGTACAACCAGAAATTCCAGCTACTATTATAAATCAAGTAAAAAAAATAAAAGAAGCATTAATCTCGGGCAACGATGTACAAATAGAAAGATCCGCCCCTATTCAGGCTCCTGTACCTACACCTATAAAAAAAGAAAATAACAAAGGAGCTCGTCACGCATATAAAGAAGGACTTCACTCTAAAGCTGATGGAATCGCTTCACATGCAGAAGGGCTTCTTACACATGCAACGGGTCCCTTTTCTCATGCAGAAGGGACAAAAACAAAGGCAACTGGACATAGTTCGCATAGCGAAGGAAGTGAAACGACAGCAGGCGGCTCTTATTCTCATGCAGAAGGAAAACATGCAATTGCTTTGGGCGAAGCAGCACATGCAGAAGGAACCGCAACTATCGCTAACGGATTCTCATCTCATGCGGAAGGAAATCATACATCAACAGCTAATTTTGCAGGCAGCCATATTATGGGTAAATTTGGTACAGCAGAAGAAGCTTATTCCTGGTTTATCGCAAATGGGACAAATGACACTGATTATAATATAGGTGCCAAATGGCTTGCCCATAACGGAGAAATGTATATCGATGGTGCTTCTTACAATGCAGGTGGTACTGATTTTGCACAAATGTTTGAGGCAGCAGATCATAGCCCTATTGATATCGGCTATTTCATTACATTTAGTAGCGAAGAAAAAATTCGAAAAGCTACTTCAAATGATTCATTCATATTAGGAATATCTAGTGCTACCCCCGCTCTCATAGGAAATAGCGGTGCTTTAAGTTGGCAAAAACGCTATAAAACAGACAGCTTCGGAAAACGTCAATATACGCGTACGGATACGCAAGAAATACGACCTCTTTTAAATACAGAATGGGATCCAGCTTGTAAGTATATATCAAGAAGAGACCGTACTGAGTGGCTTCCTGTCGGATTAATTGGACAAATGTTAGTACGTGATGACGGCACTTGCGAAACACACGGATATTGTCGTCCGAATGATGACGGTATTGCCACGAAAGCTGAAAGTGGCTTTTTCGTTATAAAACGTACTGGTGAAAATCAAATTTTAATATTATTCCGCTAAAAAAAGGGAACAAAATTCTTTTTATGATAAGAATTTTGTTCCCTTTTAATTGTTATGTAAAGCGTATTGCATATCCTCTGGGATACTTACGGTAAAAGTCATTCCCTTTTCTAAAATAGGATGATAAAACGTCAAAGATGTACTATGCAGCGCTTGACGTTTTATCACATCTCTTCGGCCACCGTATAGGTCATCCCCAAGTAGCGGATGTCCTATATATGCCATATGTACACGAATTTGATGTGTTCTTCCCGTCTCGAGCTCAAGCGCTACATGCGTCTTATCGGAAGAACTCTCCATCACTCTAAAATGAGTAACAGCTCTTTGACCATCTTCACAGACAGTTCGCTCGATAATACTATCCGCTTTTCGTCCGATTGGCGCGTCAATCGTTCCTACTTCTTCTAAAATAGTCCCATGAACGATTGCCTCATACGTTCGTTTCACCCCTTTTTGTTGATGCTGCTTCGATAAAAGGTGGTGAACGAATCTATTTTTCGCAATTAACATAAGCCCTGAAGTATCACGGTCTAACCTCGTCACAATGTGCACCGTACTTGCAAGATTTTGTTTATCATAATGATATAAAAGAGCGTTTGCAATACTTCCTGACGGGTGCTCCCTAGACGGAATCGTCGACATATTTGCTTCTTTATTTATAACAAGAACCGCATCATCTTCATATACGATACATAAAGGGATATCTTCCACTTCCATCCCTTCACTTCTTTCCTCCACTGGAAAAAAGATTTGTAACTCTTCACCAGCTTGTAACTTGTGACGAACACTTGTGTGTTGACCGTTTACTTCAATTGCTCCCCCGCGGAACTTTATATCCGTTAAAGCAGCTTTCGAAATCCCTTTTGTTTTCAAAAATTCTCTAACTAAAGTTCCCTCTTCAGCCAGCCCTATATCCCATTTCAATGTAAATCTGTTCAAATATATAAACCCTCTCTATTTATCTGCAACAAACGAGTCACGAACACGTTTCCAGAATGGGAACGGACGGAAACGAACAAATCGTACTTTCTCGTTTGCAACGCGATACTGAATTGATTTCACATCTTGATGAACCATCGTCAAATGATCCACGGTAATTTGCATGTTCATTCCTGCAGCCGGCTTTAAAACGCATGTATGATGCTTCGGCAGTACGAGCGGCGAACCTACCGTACGAAATACACGATTGTTGATAGATGCCATTTCTGCAATTTGAATCGCTTCAATAGAAGGGTGAATAATTGCTCCGCCAAGCGCCTTATTATACGCGGTACTTCCTGAAGGAGTAGAAATACAAAGACCATCTCCGCGAAACGTTTCGAAATACTCTCCGCGTATTTCCACTTCTGTTACTAATGTACCTTCTGCACTTTTTACAGTCGCTTCATTCATCGCCAAATACTGCGACTCTTTACTACCATTCACATAGCGAATAATCACTTCTAAAAGTGGATATTCCACCACTTGGAACGGTGTTTTAGCGATTGCAATCACCAACTTCTCTACTTCCGTCGGTAACCAATCTGCATAGAAACCTAAATGCCCTGTATGTACACCAACAAATGCGGTTTCATCTAATCGATTATAGTAACGATGGAATGCATATAAAAGCGTTCCATCTCCCCCAACAGAAATTACAATATCAGGTTCCTTTTCATCCATTGTAAACCCAAAATCTAACAAGTATTCTTTCATCGTACTTGCTAGTGTATCTGATGATTGATCTCCCTTTGACATAATTGTAAATTTCATCGCCCAACACCCTTTAGTTTATGATTCAGAATCTTTCGTTTCCTGCTTTCGTGAAAAGACCTTTTGCGCTTCTTGAATTTCAAGACGAATGGAAGACATTTCTTCATCTAATAAAAACGCCGCTTCCGCTGCACGTTGTAAGCGTATTTTAATATCTTCAGGAAAACGTCCACTATATTTGTAATTTAAAGAATGCTCAATCGTTGCCCAAAAATTCATTGCTAACGTGCGAATTTGAATTTCAACTAACACTTTTTTCTCCCCCTGTATCGTTTGAACAGGATAACTAATGACAACGTGGTAAGAGCGATAGCCGCTATCTTTCTTTTGCGTTACATAATCACGTTCTTCTACAATGTCAAAATCATTTCGTTTTCGAAGATATTCTACAACAGGCTTAATCTCATCTACGAATTGACACATCATTCGAAGGCCCGCGATGTCCTGCATATCTTCTCTAATTCGGTCTAGCGGTACATTTCTCTTCTCCGCTTTATCAATAATACTTGCAACCGACTTTACCCTTCCTGTTACAAACTCAATTGGAGAATGCTCCGTTAACATTGCAAATTGAGTACGCATTCCTTTTAGTTTCACTTTCAGCTCCGCCACCGCTTGGTGATACGGTGCTAAAAATTCTTCCCAATTACGATTCATTTCAACCACCACCAAAATCAATCCATTTGCTTATAGAAACACTTTTTCTACAGCAGTTACTAGTTCTTCTCCGTAATTTGCATTACCTTCAATATTTTCAACTAAATATTCTACTTCTTCTTTTAATCCTTCTAATTCTATTTCAACATCATTCACGCGAATAAACATCGCTGTATCTTTATTCATCGCTTCATGCACTGCTTCCCAGCATGTATGCGGAATACTTACATAAATGAAAGATGATTCATTTTCTAAGATATATAAAAATGATAAATTGTCTGAGTCTACAAGTACGTGATTACGCGCACTTAACTCCTTTACCTCTATTTCAGTATTTTCCGCACAAAAAATAAGCGCATTCTCTCTCGTTTCTACGCTCTTAACTTGAATTTTATTTTGCATACTCAAACTCCTCCATCTCAACTTCCTGTCTTACTTAACAGTATTATTGTATCATAACATGGACGCAAACAAATAAAACATTGAACCAAATTTGCGAAAAAGCGATAATGTGGAAAGAATTATTTTTCAAAAGGAGCGCATACAATGACACAAGAAATTGAAATTGAATTTAAAAATATGGTTACAGAGGAAGAATTCCAAACATTATGCAAATCTTTTTCTATTGAAGCATTTACAAAACAAGTAAATCACTACTTTGAAACGCCTCACTTCTCTTTAAAAGATACGGGCTCTGCACTTCGTATTCGTCATAAAGATGGAACTTATACATTAACATTAAAACAACCTGCTGAAATTGGTTTATTAGAAACTCATCAGTCTGTAACAGAAAAAGAAGCACAACTTATGATGGAAACAAACACAATCATTCAAGGAACTGTAATGGATCAGCTACACAAATTACAAATTCCCGTTTCCTCTTTAACTTATATGGGTAGTTTAACAACAGAAAGAGCTGAAATATTATTTGAAGGCGGAACGCTTGTCTTTGATCATAGTTTCTATTACAATCACGATGATTATGAAATTGAATACGAAGTGCAAGATGAAAAGACCGGTAAAGCAGCATTTATAAGGTTATTAAAGCAACATAACGTACCAGTTCGTCATACAAACAACAAAGTAAAACGCTTTTTCCTTGCCAAACAAAACGAAGAGCGCTAAAGTAAAATTTCCATCAGTGAAGAAGAGCTGTACTTACGGCTACATTTCACCTTTTTGAAAAGTAAAAGATTTATTAGCAACATATAGAATAAGCAAAGAATGTTATGAAGGCTGTTTAGTTGCTCTTCATAACATTCCATTGCTACAATAGATATACATTTCATGGAAAAAGGGGTTTATAAAGGATGAGCAAGCAACCGATGACACCATTTGAAGCAATCGGCGGTGAACAATGCATTGCAACATTAGTGGATACATTTTATTCCTATGTCAGTGAACACCCTGACTTATCTCCGATCTTCCCGGATGATTTAACAGAAACTGCTAGGAAGCAGAAACAATTTTTAACACAATATTTAGGTGGTCCTAATTTATACACTGAAGAACATGGGCATCCTATGCTAAGAGCACGCCATCTTCCGTTTGAGATTACTCCAAAACGCGCAGAAGCTTGGCTGTCATGTATGGAGCAAGCAATGGATGATACAGGAGTGCACGGTCATATAAGAGAGTTTGTTTTTGAACGTTTAGCATTAACTGCTCAACATATGGTCAATACTCCAAATGAAACAGGTGAAGTGTAATGGATAAGCAGGAAGCAAAGCATATAAATATGCCTTCTCCTTCCACATGCGAGCATAAATCTGTAGAAGCATATTTATTTATTGATCCACTTTGTAAAGATTGCTGGGATATCGAGCCATTTATTATTAAACTATGGCTTGAGTATGGGAAATACTTCTCTATTCGTCATATAGTAACAGGAAAAGTGGACGGGGCAAACGCTTCCTCACACAAATGGAATAAACCTGCTAATATTCGATTTGTGTGGGAAAAGACAACAAGTTTACAAGGTTTTTCATGTGATGGAAAAGTACATATGCAAGAGGCGTCGTCAACACCGTATTTAGTTTCGATGGCAATTAAGGCGGCGGAGTTGCAAGGCCGAAAAGCAGGTTCGAAGTTTTTGCGAAAACTCCAAGAATACATTTTTCTTGAAAATGTATCAAACCCTGACTGTGAATTATTGCTTACATGTGCTAAAGATAGTGGCATTGATGTAGAGGAATTTAAAAAAGACCTACACTCAGTTAGCGCAAAAAAAGCTTTCCAATGCGACCTAAAATTCACAAATGAGATGCATATTACAGAAATACCTTCCCTCCTATTTTTTCATGCAAATTCAGATGAGGAAGGTATTAAAATCACAGGGATTTATTCCTATGATGTATACGTACAGCTATTAAAAGAACTGGTAAAATGCGAAATTGAGCCAGAGCCATTACCTCCTTTAGAAGTATTACTAGAAGCAACACAATTTATTTCTTCAAAGGAAATCTCATTTATATATGACTGCCCTCAACAAGAAATAGAGCGTGAACTAAAAAAATTACAACTAAAACGAAAAGTACAAATGATTGAAGTGAAGTGCGAGCGTTATTGGAAATGGATAGCAAAAGAAAAAGACCTGGTGTAAACACCAGGTCTTTTTCTTTACGGCTTATAAAAATATTAAAGGGGATGGGAGAAATTTTCACGTTCAAACAAAGGGGTATATGTTTGTATGTGAATTCGTTCACGCTTATTATATTACAAGATTCGACGTCAGATGACAACCCCTTTTGTCGAATTTCACATTTTTGTCACATTCTAAACGTTTTCATTTTTGAATAAGCTATAAAAAAGAACATTTAGGAGGTTTTATTAATGAAAAAGTCTCATATTTTTCTTATCTTTCTATGTGTTATTGTTTCTTTTTTCTTGTATATCCTCTCTCTATTACAAGCTTTCCCTAAAATTATTGCCTTTCCTCTTTTATTCGGAGTTATCGTCATCGCTGTCTCTTATTTCAACTATAGAAAACGATTTAAAGGATTTTAATTACAAAAATCAACTGTAAAACTGCCTTCTAATTTAGAAAAAGTAAGGAAATCCTCCTTATTTTATCGACAAATATCGACAAAAACATTTTCAAACAAAAAAGACGAGGATAAAATCCCTCGTCTTTTCTCATTACTTTTCTTCAAATAATAACGCTTCTAATTCATTTAATTTCTCTTCAAATACTTGAAGTGCCTCTTTCACTGGTTCAGGAGATGCCATATCAACTCCTGCTTTTTTCAACACTTCAATTGGATAATCGGAGCTTCCCGCTTTTAAGAATTCGTTAATGTAACGTTCTACTGCTGGTTGCCCTTCTTCTAAAATTTGTTTAGATAACGCAGTCGCTGCACTAAATCCTGTTGCGTATTGATATACGTAATAGTTGTAATAGAAGTGCGGAATACGAGACCATTCTAAACCGATTTCTTTATCGATTACTAAAGCATCCCCGAAATATTTCTTATTTAAATCGTAGTAGATCTCCGTTAACATATCTGGCGTAACCGCATGTCCTTCTTGTACTTTTTTATGAATGATATGCTCGAACTCTGCAAACATTGTTTGACGGAATACAGTACCACGGAATCCTTCTAAATAATGATTTAATAAATATAGACGCTCTTTTTTATCTTCTGTCGTTTTTAATAAATAATCATTTAGAAGCGCTTCATTACAAGTTGATGCTACCTCTGCAACGAAGATTGAATAATCACCGTATACGTGTGGCTGTGTCTTTCTTGTGTAATAACTATGCACCGAATGACCAAACTCATGAGCAAGTGTATATAAATTATTTACATTATCATGCCAGTTCATTAAAATATACGGATTTGTTCCGTATGCACCAGATGAATATGCTCCGCTTCGTTTGCCTTTATTCTCGTACACATCTACCCAGCGATTTTCATATGCTTCTTTTAAAATTTCAACATATTCATCACCAAGTACGTTTAAAGATTTTAATAACAGGTCTTGCGCTTCTTCATACTTCACATTCATTTTCACTTCTTGTACAAGTGGTGTATATAAATCGTACATATGAAGCTCATCAAGTCCTAGTGCACGCTTACGAATATCAATGTAACGGTGTAATAAATGTAAGTTGTCATTTACCGTTTCAACGAGTTGATCGTATACTGCTTCAGGAATATTATTATTGCTTAATGCTGCTTGGCGAGCAGAGTCATATTTACGAATACGTGCATTGAAATTATTACGTTTCACTGCCCCGCTTAACGTACTTGCAAATGTGTTCTTAAATTTCCCATACGTTTCAAATACAGCTTTGAATGCATCTTCGCGAACACGACGATCATCACTTTCTAAAAACTGAATGTAACGGCCATGTGTTATTTCTACCTCTTCTCCATCCTCACCTTTAATAGATGGGAATTTCAAATCCGCATTATTCAACATACCGAATGTATTACTTGATGCACTCATCACTTCAGATGCTTCTGCTAATAACGCTTCCTCTGCCTCAGATAATACGTGCGGGCGTTGACGTGTAATTTCTTCTAATGCATGCTCATATACACTTAGTTCTCGATTTTCTTGTAAGAATGTTTGCAATGTATCTTCTGAAATAGATAAAATTTCAGGTACGATATACGCTGTGCTACTAGATACTTGTGAGTATAAATTTGTTGCGCGATCATTCAGTGCTTGATACACAGAGTTTGTTGTATCTTGATCGTAACGCATATGTGCATATGTATATAGCTTACCTAATCGCATTGAAATTTCATCTTCATATTGCAATGCCTCAAGCAAATTGTCTGCAGAGTCGCCAAGCTTCCCTTTAAATTCAGTTAACTTTGGCAATAGCTCTTTAATAGCTTGGAATTCTTTTTCCCATTCTGCATCTGTTTGGAAAATATCTTCTAATCGCCATGTGCTTGCTTCTTCAATCTCATTGCGATTTGGTAATGATTTTACTGTATTTTTTTCAGCCATTCTTTAAGCCCTCCTTATAATATCTCTACTTAAGTACAATTCGAGTTTTCTTATGTAATTCCTTCACGATCAGTCTTTATTATATCCCCTTTTCCCTCTCTCATGTTGTACTTTATCTCAAATAGAGATAGTGCATGTGCTAAGCAAATTTCATCATATTTCATAATTTCTCCCTCTGTTTTTACCAACACAACATCTCTTATTTTTCGATACTTATTAATACCTATTTTTATTAATACACCTGCATAACATAAAAATGTCATATACTCCGCAACTGCTACCTTCCATATATGTTGTGCAAAATACGGAAGTAGACGCCTCTTCGTATATTTTGCTACATAGTTACATACGTATTGCAGAGAAATATACTCCCCTACCTTAAGCATACCTATACACTTCAAATAAAGAGAAGCTTGCCATATAAATGGATTTGTTTGAAAAGCAAACGCGGATGGGAGCGGAACACCGATTTCAGAAGGAAAACCCGCTGGGGTACATTTATATTGATATAAGAGGCGGAGTAGTGACTTATGATTATAATTCCAGACAGATAGAGCGTTTTGCCGAAAATGGTTCTTTTTTCTCTTCCATTCTTGTCCTAATACCTCTTTTTGGAAAGGAACGGGGGAAAAGATCATGTCAACAGTAGTCGTATCAGTTGGTAAATAAATAGTATGTGAGAAAGAGACATTTGTAGAAAACGGAGTGATAAATGCGCATTTCATAAACGATTTTTGTTTCGGACAGAAGAAAATAAGAAATGGCTGAGGATAAGGTTGTAAGGAGAAAGCCATAAGGGAGGAGAATGTCATCCAATAGGCGGATTGCTTTCTCAACTGATTTCCACCGATTATCCAGATGACTTGTATACTAGCTTGCCAATACGAATATGTTCGCTTATAAAGCTGCTCTACGGAGAGATTTGCACATTGATATTCAATCGCAATTTTTCTATCCGCTCTCTCTACGTAAATATCTGGCCGTTGCTTGATTACTGGCAGATAATGCTCTATATCGACATGAAAATCTTGATGTTTTAACCATCTATATAACAATTCTTTACCTTGCATATGATACATAGATTCTGCTTCATAAAAGGTAAGACATGAATCCACTTTCTTATGAGCAAAATGCCAGCTCTTTTGTGTTCCTAATTTCATTTGCACTTCTTTTCCGCAAGCTGTACAAAAGAATTTTTCTCGTTTACGCATTTCGCGTAAACGTTCTTCATCCCGGTTATATAATAGATGAATTTTCTCTCCGTTTTCTCTCCTTGCAATAAACATCCACCATCACACCCTTTCAACTTCTTGTATTCTACAATTTACTACAAATTCCTCTCAAAAAAAGAGATGTCCTAAATTAGGACATCTCTTTCTATAATAAAGGTGATAATAACCGATACGTCGATTCAACAATCCGCCTATGAAGACGTCTCTTATGAAATCGGTCAACATGAATTTCACTGGATTCTTCTAAATCGTCTTTAAAATCTTGAACGAGCTTTCGAATGCTACCTGTATCATATAAAAAGGCATTTACTTCAAAGTTTAAATGAAAACTTCTCATATCCATATTAGCTGTCCCAATTGATGCGAGATCAGAATCCACGATGACAACTTTACTATGAAGAAAACCTTTTTCATATTCATATATTTTTACTCCTGCATCTAATAACTCCGGAAAGTACGATCTTGATGCATAAAAGACAGTCCGCTTATCTGGCTTACTTGGCATTAACAAACGAACATCAATACCAGCAAGTGCAGCTACTTTTAATGCAGATAAAATATCATCATCTGGGATAAAGTATGGTGTTGCAATCCAAATCGATTTCCTAGCTGAAGCAATCATTGCAAAATATAAATGTTTAATTGTTTCCCATTTATTATCCGGTCCACCTCCAACAAGTTGGACTCCGCCCCAATGATCACCCTCAACTGCTTCCGCTTGTAAATATTCAGGTGCTAATACCGCCTCACCAGTCATATAAAACCAGTCTTGAAGGAAAATTAGCTGTAAACTTTGAACTGCTTCACCGCGTAAATATAAATGCGTGTCTCGCCAAAAACCGAAATATTTATCCTTCCCTAAATACTCATCACCAATATTTAATCCACCTACAAACCCTTCATTTCCATCTATAATAACGATTTTTCGGTGGTTTCGATAATTAATTTTATCGTTTAAAATTGGAAAGCGCACAGGGAAAAATGGAATCATTTCTACTCCTGCATCATTCAATTCTTCAATATACGAATTTGATAATTTAAAGCTTCCAACCGCGTCGTATAAAAAACGAACGACAACGCCTTCTTTTGATTTTTTTATTAAAATATCTTTAATTTCTGTACCGAGCTTGTCATCACGCACAATGTAATACTCCATATGAATGTGGTGTTTCGCTCGATTTAACCCATCTAAAATTGCCTGAAACGTTTCGTCTCCATTTGTTAATGTCCTCGTTTCAGTTTGAAATGAAATATTTAAAGCACCTAGTCGATCTGCTAAACGAAATAACAATTCTTGATGCTTATGATTTCGTAAAATCCGTTCTTCGTAATCTTCGTGTCCCTTATATTGTAAAAACGCCTGTTCATCGAGTAATGCCTTCTTTTGGAACATTCTTTTTCTACGAAAATTTTGTCCAAATAAAAGATAAGCAAAGAAACCGAACACTGGAAAAATACCTAGTACGATTAACCACGTAAGTGTTTTAGACGGATGGCGGTTTTCTAAGAAAATAACACATCCAATTAAAAATGCGGAAACCGTAAATAAAATACTAATAATACCTAAAATAGAAACATCCTTTATCCCGATGACATCCGAATAAAATGCTACATCAATAAACATGCGTAATGAAACAAATAATGCGAACAATAGTAGAAAAAAGAAAAGTAGTTTTAACGTGTTTTTCATCTCTTACCTCCTTACTAAGAAAGCCTTCCTATTCTTCATAAAAAAAGCCGATTTCATACTATAGAAATCGGCCTACATTTTAGGAGGGAAATTGTTGCGAATTGTCTCAAGTGCACGCTCTTTCACAACCTGTTTCCCATACTCACTTACACGGTGAATCGTTAAAGTAGATTCTTCTCCATATTCTAAAACAATACTTAAAATACGATCAATTTCTTCTTCATCATGTAGCACTTCATCGAATTCCACATATACATAATATCGGTCCTCAAATGAATGTAATTCATCTTTTATATCTTCAAAGATAAGACGATGACTTAATGAAATCACATCTTCAAAATCATTAAACTTAATTAAAAAGCCAAACGTACCATCTTCATTAAAGTTTGTTCCTACTTGTTCTTCTACCTCTTCCACTAATTCTTGCTGGAATAATGATTCGATGCCTTCATCTAGAGGAATGTCTATAATTTTGTCTACACCTATTGGTAGTTCCAGCTTTTGTCCATCCTTTGAAAGCTCCGCTTTCGTTACAAGTACTTCAATCCCTTTATCGACTGCTTGCACTTGGATCCATAACGGCCCATCGATAAAGAAATCATCATGATCACGAGCTTCGTCCATCATCTCCCAAAAGAGCTCTTCACTTCGTTCGCGATCATACCAAATTTCTTCACGATTAAACCCTCTGTCCTCTATATCAATGTACGTAATAAAAAATTTCATCGTATGGTCATTAATTCTTTCAATATCCAAAATACAACGCTCCCTTCCTGCTTAGAATTGTTATGAAGGGATTCCCCACTCATATGACAAAACAATAGATTCTTGTACTCTCATTTTATGATAAGATTCTCCAGAAGGGAAATAAAATCGATTTATTTTACAAAAATAGTTATATACCTATCTGTATTCGACTTTTTACATAAAGTGAAACAATAATCAGTATTTTTTTCATCCTCCACTGATTATTAGCTCGCACCAATCGGAATAAATATACCATTATACCAATTCACTGCTCGCAAAAAATTTGGACATACATTCCCATATTCCCTCGTACACTGTAATAAAGTGAAACTTCTATTAGAGGTGATTATTTTGTCCCTGGGAACGCGGGATCAAAACTAGACAAACTTTCTTCACCACATACATATATTTCGCTTATTAAAACATCATAAATGGAGGCAGACGAATGGACTTAGAGTTTTTAACATCTGTACTAATGATTGTCGGTATCGATGTTGTACTAGGTGGCGATAACGCAATTGTCATCGCACTAGCTAGCCGAAATTTACCTGAAGCAAAACGAAATAAAGCCATTTTGATTGGTACTATGTTAGCAATTGTGCTACGAATTCTCCTCACGATACTAGCTGTCTATTTACTTGATATCCCATTTTTACAACTCACCGGCGGAATTTTACTTACATTAATTGCGGTCAATTTACTCACTGATAATAACAACGATCTTTCTTCTATCAAAGGAAAAACGACTTTATTCCAAGCTGTGCGTACAATTGTATTCGCGGATCTCGTTATGGGGTTTGACAATGTTATTGCCATTGCAGGAGCAGCTCACGGAAAACTTTCACTCGTAATTATCGGTTTATTCATTTCTATCCCGATTATCATTTGGGGAAGCAAACTTATTTTAATACTCATGGAACGCTTTCCATTTCTCATTTATTGCGGAGCAGCAGTTCTCGCCTATACAGCAGGAAAAATGATTACACATGAAGACAGACTTGCAACGTTTTTTCATCATAATCCTAGTTTTGCCACAAGTATCCCTTATTTGTTCATTTTCACCATTTTATGCATAGGCTTTATCGTTCAACAAGTGCGATTACGTAATGTTAAACAGTAAAAAAAAACCTTCTACTCTATAATAGGTAGAAGGTTTTCATATTATTATAATTAATTTACAAGACGCTGTGCTTCACGTAATTGGAACGTTCTTACTGTACGTGGTAAGAAACGACGGATTTCATCTTCGTTGTAACCTACTTGAAGGCGTTTTTCGTCAATCATAATTGGACGACGTAAAATACCTGGATAGTCACGAATCATCTTATATAAATCTTGAAGTGGTAAAGACTCTAAGTTCACATTCAATTCTTGGAAAACTTTTGAACGAGTAGAAATAATCTCATCCGTTCCGCTTTCTGTCATACGTAAAATCTCTTTAATCTCATCAATCGTTAATGGATCTGAGAAAATATTACGTTCTGTATAAGGAATATGATTTTCCTCTAGCCATAATTTCGCCTTTCTACAAGACGTACAGCTTGGAGAACTATATAATGTTACCATACAAAGCTCACTCTCCTTAAAGAGTACAAATTCTGTACTAATTACAGTTTAAATTTCTAACTTCCGCAATTTTTCGCGATAACTTGTCTTATAGCAAAGTAAAAAATCGCAATTCATGTAAGCAACAATAATTACTTTTAATAAGTAACTTCTATAATCATTATACAATAGTTTTTGCAAGAAATATACAGTGAATTTACTGCTAGTTGAGAAAATCCCTCCGTGTACTCCACTGCTATGCAACATGATTATACTCAGTAAAACTGTCCTTTAACAACGGTCCTCAACCCTTTTGATACTTACTTTCTACAATAATATTCACTTGATATACAATTACAGTTTCATAATCTTCCCCACTAAAAAGAGAGCGTTTTCTTACCTTTTCCCAACAAAACAATTGAGAAATGTAAGACTCTAAAGGTTAGAAACGAAAAGGAACATTTGTTCTTATTTTAACAAATCTCCCCGCTCATGTCTATATGCTTTCTAAAGCAAATCGAATATTTTTCTGACATTTCTTTCTTTTTTACCATTTATCTCATACAATAAAAATACAGACAGACAAAGGGGGAATTTGCATATGATCGCTTTTTTTACTGATTTTATCATTGTTGCTACCCTCATCATCGGAATAACAGCATTGATTGGTGTCATTACAAATAGCATCGGTGAAAAACTCTTTGGTGGGAAAGAAAAAATGAAGTTTGTTAATAAAAGTTTAGATGTACAATCTGGCTGGAACCAAGTTGGCGGAAAAGGCATTTATAAAAAACGTACGTACTAGAAAAAGCAGGTAATCACCTGCTTTTTTTGTTATTTTCCTACTGATGCCCATTTGAAGCTTACTTCCCCGCCATACTTATGGTTGTACATATCTTTAATTGTTTCTCTTTGTAAATATGCTCTACCACGTTGATATACCGGAACAATCGCAGCGTCATCAAGTAACATTTTTTCTGCTTCAAGTAAGTTTTTCCAACGAGCATTTACGTCGCTTCCATCTTTCTTCGCTTTCATAATAATCTCATCGTACTTCGGATTAGAATACTTCATTTTATTTTGTGCCCCATCCGTTACGAACATATCAAGATATGTAACTGGATCTGGGAAGTCTGCACTCCATCCAGAGAATGACATTACAAAGTCGCCCGCATCTTCTAATTTTAGTTTTTGCGCGAATGGCTGTTGTTTAATTTTCACTGTTAATCCTGGTAAATTCTTTTCTAATTCACCTTTTAAATATTCACCAGTTTTCTTCGATAATTCAACATCTTCATTTAACATCTCTAATTCAATTTCGTTTTTACCAAGCTCTTTTTTACCAGCTTCCCAATACTTTTTCGCTTCTTTTACATTTGGTTTTACAATATCTCCATTTTCAACACGGAAATCTTTTTTATCCGGTCCTTTAATAAAATTGTCAGGAATTAATCCTGTCGCTGGCTTAGAACCGTTATTTAATAATGTATCAACGAATGGTTTACGGTCAAAACCAAGAGAAATTGCTTTACGAATATTTTTATTTGCTAAAGCTGGGTCTTTTTGATTTAAGCGAAGGAAGAATACAGATGTATCTTCTACCGTTTTGAAATCTGGTTTGCCTTTATATTTATCGATGAACTCTGCTAATAACGTCGCTCGATCGACTGCGTTTGTTTCATATAAATTAATTGGCGTAGACGTATCTTTTACAATATTAAAGTTTACTTCCTCAAGCTTCACTTCTTTATTGTCCCAATATGATGAGCTCTTTGTCATTTTGAAGCTACGTTCATGTTGCCAATCACTTAATGTAAATGGTCCGTTATAAAGTGTTGTATTTGCTTCTAAACCAAATTTCGTCCCTTGCTCTTTCACATACTTTTCATTAACAGGATAGAAGATCGGATAGACCATTAAATCAACAAGATATGGAATAGAATTATCTAATTCTACTTCTAGTGTATGATCATCAATCGCTTTTACACCTAATTGGTCTGGACTCATCTCTTTTTTATTAATTTTCTCAGCATTTTTTATATCGTACATAATGTACGCCGATTTCGCAGCTGTATCTGGATTAATTGCTCTTTGCCATGCATACACGAAATCTTTCGCCGTTACAGGTTCACCATTTGACCATTTTGCATCTTCACGTAATTTAAATGTATACTTTTTACCGTCTTCTGACTTCTGGAATTCCTTCGCTACACCTGGAACTAATTTATCGTCTTTCCCAAGGCGGTATAGACCTTCCATCGTATTGTTCATTACTTTTGAAGAAACTGCATCAGCTGATAACGCTGGGTCCATCGTTGGAATTTCTTGTGTTTCAATTAAGTTAATAACTTGCTTCGCACCGCTTTTCCCGCTATCCCCTTTTGCGTTCGCTTGCGGTTCATCTTTTTGGTAGCCACATGCCCCTAAAATCATGCTCATTGCTACTGTTGATGCTACAAAAACTGGTATCTTTTTTTTCATACTTCCACCCTCCAAAAAAATGTTAGCCCTTTCATTTTCAAACAGAAAGAAATATATATATGTTCTAATAATTCATATTATACACACAAATATAATCTTTGTATATTTATATTTCTATCTTATTAAAATTCCCTGTGAACACTCAGTATATTTGTAAACGTTTCATACTGCGTTTTTATTGAACTAAAGTGTTAAAAATGACGATTTTTATAATTTTCTAAATTATCAGGGAAAAACAAATTTTATATTCTATAATATCTTAAGCATAATTATCCCTCCTTTTTTATCATAAAATGAAGGTTTATTCATATTGAAAATATGTAGGCTAAAATGAGTGCAAAGGATATGAAAGTGTGTTACGATACACTTTGCTAAAAATAGATATCGGTAAAGAGGGGACGGACATGACAGCAATTCGCTCAAAAAACGGGCCAACAGAGAAATTGAGTTTATTCTTATTAACATGGCCTATTTTTCTAGAAGTTTTTCTTTTTATGCTGATGGGGATCGCTGATACTTTCATGTTAAGTGCATTATCAGACGATGCTGTATCTGGGGTTGGTGCAGCGAATCAATACCTTCATATCGCGATTTTAGTACTAGAAGTCATAGGGAATGGTGCAGCTATCGTTGTATCCCAATACCTCGGTTCTAAACGCTTTATGGAAGCATCAAAAATATCAGCATTAGCCGTCACATTAAATTTAGTGGTCGGACTCATTATAAGCGCTGGTTTTCTTTTATTTTCAAAACATATGATGATGGCAATGAATTTACAAGGCGATGTACTAACGTATGCACAAAGCTATCTATCCATCGTCGGAGGAGCTATTTTCCTTCAAGCTATTATTAACTCATTAGCCGCAATTATCCGCGTTCACGGCTTTACAAAACAAGCAATGTTTGTTTCGCTTGGAATGAATATTATTCATATCGCCGGAAACTACGTACTTATTTTCGGGAAATTCGGTTTCCCTGAACTTGGTGTGCAAGGAGCCGCGATTTCTTCCGCTGTCAGCCGGTTAATCGCACTTATCGTTTTCTTCTGGTTACTGTACCGCGTTATGGAATACCGTGTGAAATTACAATATTACTTCACTTTATCAAAAGAATACGTTGGCAAAATTTTGAAGATCGGCATTCCATCTGCATTCGAACAAGTCATGTATCAAGCTTGTCAAATTGTCTTCTTATATTACGCAACATACTTAGGTACGGAATCGTTAGCTGCAAGACAATACGCTACTAACATTTCCATGTTCACTTATTTATTCGCCATTGCTATCGGTATGGGAACAGCTATTATCGTTGGACGCCTAGTTGGCGGAAATGAAAAGGATGAAGCTTACACACGCGTATGGAAAAGTGTACAATGGGCGATTGGCGTAACTTTATTTATGGTCATGCTCGTTGTTACATTCCGCACACAATTAATGGGACTATTTACAGATAATCCTCATATTATCGCTCTAGGGGCAAGCGTTCTTTTACTAAGTGTACTACTTGAAACAGGACGGACGATGAACATCGTCATCATTAATTCACTTCGTGCAGCTGGCGATGCAAAATATCCTGTTTTAATCGGCGCATTCTCCATGGTGTTAATGAGCTTACCACTCGGTTACTTTTTCGCCTTCCATTTAGACATGGGGCTCGTTGGTATTTGGCTAGCGATTGCTATCGACGAATGGACGCGAGCAATTATTATGTTCTTCCGCTGGAGAAGTAGATCGTGGGAAAATTATGCACTTGTTAAACCAAATGAGCAAGATGAGAGTGTTTCTGTTCAGGCGCAGTAAAATAAAATTGTTTCTAAATGAAGAAAAAGGCGGCTGGATTTCAGTCGCCTTTTCTTCATTCTTGGAAACTCTTAATTTGCTGTCTTTAAACAGAAAAAGAACTTGGATAAAATCTCTTTATACTAAATTAAGTTTAATTAGTATAAAAAATAGAGCCATCCTTCTGTAATAGAAGAATGGCTCTACTTTATTATTGATAGATTTCTTTATATTTCTTATACTCTGCTTCAGAACATAATACAAAATGTCCTGGGCGAATTTCACGCATTGTCGGTGCTTCCTCACCATATTGATGTTGAGATGGATCGTATACGATACGTTTACGATTGCGCTCATAATCTGGATCTGGAAGCGGAATTGCAGATAGTAGTGATTTTGTATATGGATGCATTGGATTCGCATATAACTCTTCACTTGTTGTCAACTCAACGATTTGACCACGGTACATTACACCAATGCGATCACTAATGTATTTTACCATTGATAAATCATGGGCGATGAATAAGTATGTTAAACCTTTTTCTCTTTGTAACTGTTTCAGTAAGTTTACAACTTGCGCCTGAATCGATACGTCAAGTGCTGAGATTGGTTCATCAGCAATGATAAATTCAGGTTCTACAGCTAGCGCACGAGCGATACCGATACGTTGACGTTGTCCGCCTGAGAATTCATGCGGGAAACGGTTTGCGTGCTCTTTATTTAAACCAACTGTATTTAATAATTCATGAACACGGTCCATACGCTCTTTTTTGCCTTTTGCTAGTCCGTGAATATCAATACCTTCTGCGATAATATCCCCTACTGTCATACGAGGATTTAATGATGCATATGGATCTTGGAAAATCATTTGCATTTTACGGTTGAACTTCTTCAGCTCTGCACGTGATTTTTTACCATGTACATTTTCACCATCGAACAACACTTCACCAGCAGTTGCATCATATAAACGAATAATCGTTCTTCCAGTTGTCGATTTACCACAACCTGATTCTCCTACAAGACCAAATGTTTCTCCGCGGTAAATATCAAATGAAATATCATTAACCGCTTTGACAACACCACCACTCACGTCGAAGTGCTGCTTTACATTTTTTACTTCAATTAATTTCTCACGTTGTTTAGTCATGTTGTTCACCTGCTTTCATTTGAAGAATGCGTTTTTCAACGACTGCCGGTGGTTTTACTTCTGGAGCTTGCTCGTGAAGTAACCAAGTTGCCGCATAGTGTGTATCACTTACTTTAAATAAAGGTGGGTCCATTTCAAAATCAATTTTCAATGCCTGCGGGTTACGTGGTGCAAAAGCATCACCCTTTGGCGGTTTTAATAAGTCTGGAGGCGTTCCTGGAATCGCATATAGCTCGTCCTCTGCACCATCTAAGCTTGGCATAGATGCGATTAAGCCCCATGTGTATGGATGTTTTGGATTGTAGAAAATTTCATCAACAGTTCCAATTTCAACAACTTTACCAGCGTACATAACCGCAACTCGGTCTGCAACGTTTGCCACTACACCTAAGTCATGCGTAATGAAAATGATTGCTGCTTCTGTTTTTTGCTGAATGTCCTTCATAAGTTCTAAAATTTGCGCCTGAATTGTAACGTCTAGCGCTGTTGTCGGCTCATCGGCAATTAATAATTTCGGATTACAAGCTAACGCCATCGCAATAACTACACGTTGTCTCATACCACCTGAGAATTGGTGAGGATATTGTTTTAAGCGTGCTTCTGGATTTGGAATACCTACAAGGTCGATTAATTCTAAAGCAACTTTACGTGCATCTGCTTTACTCATCCCTTGGTGTTTAATAAGGCCTTCCATAATTTGATTACCAATAGTCATCGTTGGATTTAATGATGTCATTGGATCTTGGAAAATCATCGCAATATCTTTACCGCGTACTTGCTGCATTTCTTTTTCTGTTAGTTTCGTTAAGTCACGACCTTCAAATATGATTTCACCGTTTTTAATACGTCCTGGAGGATTCGGAATTAATCCCATTAACGCTTTAGAAGTAACTGATTTACCAGAACCAGATTCTCCTACAATCGCTAATGTTTCTCCTTTTTTCAAATCAAAAGTAACACCGCGTACAGCTTGTACTTCACCTGCATGTGTATCAAAGGAGACTTGCAAATCTTTTACCTCTAGCAATGTTTTCATTTTTACTTCTCCCCTCTTTTACTTACGCATTTTTGGATCTAACGCGTCGCGTAATCCGTCTGCAATTAAGTTGAATGCTAAGATTAACATACTGATGACAACCGCTGGGATGAACATCATATGTGGATACGTTTGAATTGATTTATAACCATCATTTACAAGAGAACCAAGTGATGCGAATGGTGGCTGAATACCTAGTCCGATGAAGCTTAAGAATGCTTCACCAAATACCGCTGTTGGAATTGTAAACATTGTCATTACGATAATTGGTCCCATTACGTTCGGAATTAAGTGCTTCACAATTAACTGTGTATTCGTTGCCCCTAATGTACGAGATGCTAATACATATTCTTGGTTTTTTAATTTTAGGATCTGTCCACGAACGATACGCGACATCCCTATCCAACCTGTAATTGCCATCGCAAGTGTAATTGACCAAATACCTGATCCCATAATGATTACCATTAAAATAACGATGATTAAGTATGGAATACCGTTAATGATCTCCATAATACGTTGCATAATATTATCTACTCTGCCGCCATAGAAGGCTGAAATACCTCCGTATGCAACCCCAATTACTAAGTCAATCGCTGCTGCTAAAAGAGCGATATATAATGATACTCGTGTACCTTCCCATGTTCTTGTCCATAAATCACGGCCAAGATCATCTGTACCAAACCAGAAGTACTCTTTAATATCACGTTTTTCATATTGGTCAACACCATATTGATCTGTACCGTCAAATGGTAGCCAATGAACATTTTCAATCACTGGAATTTTCGGTGGCATTTTCGCACGACCTAAATCCTGCTCTTTATAAGAATGCTTACTTACCATCGGTCCTAAAATTGCTAGTAGTACAATAAGCATTAATAATATGAAACCAAACATTGCACCTTTATGTTGGAACAAACGTCTTCTTACATCTTGCCAAAACGTTAAGCTTGGACGGGCAATGACTTCATTATCAACATTACTCTGATTGGCTGGTTGAAATAAATCTGGAGATAATTTTTGTACATCTTTCATCATTTTTTCCCTCCCGCTAAACGAATACGAGGATCAATAATTCCGTATAAAATATCGACAATGAAAATAACTAAGATGAAGATCGCACTATAGAAAATTGTAGTTCCCATAATAACTGTATAGTCATTCACTGTAATCGATTTAACGAATTGTTCCCCAAGTCCAGGTACAGCGTAAATTTGCTCAATAACTAGTGTCCCTGTAATTAATCCTGCAACCATTGGTCCTAAAATTGTTACAACTGGAATTAATGCGTTACGCAGTGCGTGCTTGATAATGATAACGCCTTGGCTAATTCCTTTCGCTTTCGCTGTTAAAATGTAGTCTGCTTGCATAACCTCAATTAACTCTGCACGAGCGAAACGTGCGATTGTTGCGATAACTGCCATCGATAAGGCAATTGTAGGCATTACTGTAAACTCCGGTCCTTTCCAGAATGCTACTGGGAACCAACCAAGCTTTACCCCTACGAAATATTGTAGTAATGCGGCGAATACGAATGAGGGTACCGACATCCCGAGTACGGAAATAATTGTCGCCCCATAATCGACCCACGTATTGTTACGAAGCGCCGCAACGATTCCTAAAATTAAACCGATAAATGTTCCTAATATAATCGCTTGTAAACCAAGTTGTGCTGATGGTCCAATACGATCCACAATCATATCTGTTACTGGGCGGTTATCATATTGGAATGATACCCCTAAATCACCTTTTGCTAAGTTACCTAAGTAACGTGCATATTGAACTGGTACTGGATCATTTAATCCATATTTTTCAAGAATGATTTCTTTTTGTGCCGGTGATAGCTTCTCCTGGTTTTTAAGCGGAGAACCCGGTAGTAATTTCATCAAAAAGAAAGTCAGTGTAGTAATTAAAAATAATGTCAAAGCCATGTACACGAAACGTTTTAATACATAACGTCCCATAGTCAAGCACCTCCCCGTTTTTCTCAAAAGCAATAAGATAGTTTGAAATATTCTTACTTTTATTTTTTTAAAATAAGAGCACATGCCCATCATAGGCATATACCCTTATTCATGATGGAAACCATTTTTAGTTTTTGAGTTCAACCCACTTATAGCTAAATTCTCCGCCGTATTTATGTTCTAATAGGCCTGTAATTGAACTACGTTGTAAATATGCCTTTCCAGGTTGATATACTGGAGCAATCGCTGCATCTTCAAGCAATTGTTGTTCTGCTTTTAATAGAGCATCCCAACGAGCTTGTACATCTACTTCTGTTTTGGCTTTCTTAATTAGTTCATCATAAGCTGGGTTTGCGTAATTCACTTTATTTTGCGAATTACCTGTTGTATACATTTCAAGGAATGACATTGGATCCATATAATCTGGACTCCATCCCGCATATGACATCGCATAATCTCCACTTGCTTCAAGTTTTAACTTTTGTGCAAATGGCTGCATTTTTGTTGAAACTGTTAAACCTGGTAAGTTCTTTTCGAATTGTCCCTTTAAATACTCTCCGATTTTTTTAGCATCATCAGTATCAAAGTTTAATAACTCTAACTCTACTTTGTCTACACCAAGTTCTCTTTTACCAGCTTCCCAATATTTTTGAGCTTCTTTAACATCCTCTTTTATAAGCTTTCCGTTCTCTTCACGGAAGTCTTTTCCGTTAGGTCCTTTTGCCAAACCTTTCGGAACAAAACCATACATTCCTTCTGAACCATCGTTTAAGATAACTTTCCCGATATTTTCACGTTCAAAGGACATCGCAATTGCTTTTCGGATATTTTTATTTGCTAAAAATTTATTTTTTTCATTTAAACGAATGAATTGTGTAGATGGTCTCTTAATTGTTTTAAAATCAGCATCTGATTTGTATTTATCTACAAATTCTGATGTTAATACTACACGATCAATCGCTTTCGTTTCATATAAGTTTATAGCAGTTGAGCGATCCTTAACAATATTGAAGTTTATCTCCTCAAGCTTCACTTCTTTATTTTCCCAATACGTTGGATTTTTCTTAAGGTGGAAACTTTGTTCATGTTTCCATTCATTTAAAACGAATGGGCCATTATAAAGTGTCGTATTGGATTCTAATCCGAATTTTGTTCCTTGTTCTTTTACAAACTTCTCATTCAAAGGATAAAATGTTGGATAGACTGTTAGACTTACAAAATAAGGAACAGGATTATCTAATTCCACTTCAAGTGTGTGATCATCAATTGCTTTTACACCAAGTTCCTCAACTGGTAATTCTTTTTTATTAATTTTCTCTGCATTTTTCACATCAAATAGTATGTAAGCAAATTTGGCACCCGTATTTGAATCAACAGCTCTTCTCCAAGAATAAACGAAGTCTTTCGCTGTTACAGGTTCACCATTCGACCATTTCGCATCTTCACGTAATTTAAATACATACTTTTTACCATCTTCTGATTTCTCATAAGATTTAGCGACTCCTGGAGCGAGTTTATCGTCTTTCCCCAGACGATACAACCCTTCCATTGTGTTATTCATGATGTTAGAAGATGCTGCATCCGTTGATAGCGTCGTATCCATTGTTGGTATTTCAGCAGTTTCTGTTAGATTCAATACTTGCTTATTTGAAGTACTGGATCCTTTCGCGCTTGCCTTATTATCATCTTTTTGATAACTACAGGCTCCTAGCACACTTACTGTCAACGTCGATGCAAGCAATAGCGGTATCTTTTTCTTCATGCTGTGTTGCCTCCCCTAATTGCACTTCCTGTACCCTCACTTGTAGAAAAACAGAATTGAAAGAATAATCTCCAAGTTTCTACAATTT
The DNA here is from genome assembly GCF_038007445.1 of Bacillus sp. FSL P2-0099. NCBI lineage: Bacteria > Bacillati > Bacillota > Bacilli > Caryophanales > Bacillaceae > Bacillus > Bacillus sp. FSL P2-0099. The sequence goes on along the minus strand of NZ_JBBOXE010000001.1, from coordinate 1,168,134 downwards.
TCATTATACATATAATATGACGATTGTGAATATAGTTTTTTGTTTTTTTGTTAAAATTTTTAATAAAATGTTTATATTTTTAATTTTTTGTAAAGGGATACGTTAACATTGCTACCATCATCTTGAAATTAGAACCTCAATTGCGTATAATTTTCAAAAAATTATTTATATTACTTATTATAACTTTTATAGTATAATAATTCTAGTAATATTTTGACGGAGGGGAATATTTTGAATAAAGTTTTTTTTCATACTTGTATACTATTTTTGGTTGCGATAATCGCTTCTAGTGTGGGCGCATTCCTCGTTTCATCACATTTTTTGTTGAATTTTGTCAACATCTCATTCTATATTGCATTGGTTTTTATTCTTATAGGTGGTTTTTTATTCATATTTCAAAACGGATTTTTTAACGTAACAATTTACGCATTCCAAAGAGTATTTGGTACGAATAAAAAAATTGACTCTTTAATTGAAGAAGCAGAGGAACCTATCGATAAGAAAGAACGTATTTATAAAACATATTCATTCAAATGGACGTATCCGATTTGTATTACCGGTATCGTACTTGGATTGTTCTCGATCCTCATTAGCTTTACTATTTTGATGTAGTTTGCAAACACTATCCCATATGATATAATAATCAGCAAAACATTTTGTTATAAAACTTTAGTTCTTTCATATTAAAAGAGCTTAGGTAACAATAAATAAATTTATATGTATGCGATGATAAAGAAGAGTACATATTGAGGCAATTTCAGAGAGCTTGTGGCTGGTGTGAACAAGTAATTGCGCAGTATGGAATGGGCTTTTGAGCACCAAACCGAACCGAAAGTAGTAGGCTTTGGCGTTATATCCAGACGTTATTATGGATCTTGAGAGATTTCACAGCTGTGAAATAATTAGGGTGGTACCGCGGTCCATTCGTCCCTATGTAATTTGGGATGAATGGGCTTTTTTGTATGCCTTCTCTTCCCCATCGCACATTCAATTTTAGGAGGAATTACTTATGTCAGTTATCTTTTCTGGTATTCAGCCAAGCGGAACAATTACACTTGGAAACTATTTAGGAGCTATGAAGCAATTTACAGAGCTTCAAAATGAACACGACTGTTATTTCTGTATTGTAAACCAACATGCGATTACAGTACCTCAAGATCCCGTACAACTTCGTAAAAACATTCGCAGTCTTGCTGCACTTTATGTAGCATGTGGCATCGATCCTGAAAAAGCTACTTTATTTGTACAATCAGAAGTACCAGCACACGCTCAACTAGGATGGATTATGCAATCAGTTGCTTACGTTGGAGAATTAGAGCGTATGACGCAATATAAAGATAAATCTTCTGGTAGAGATTCAGTTCCAGCTGGATTACTAACGTATCCACCATTAATGGCTGCTGATATTTTACTTTACAACACTGAAATCGTACCTGTTGGTGATGATCAAAAACAACATATGGAATTAACACGCGACCTAGCAGAGCGTTTCAACAAACGCTTCCGTGAAGTGTTCACTGTTCCTGAAATTCGTATTCCAAAAGTAGGAGCTCGCGTTATGTCATTAACAGAACCTACGAAAAAAATGAGTAAATCTGATCCGAATCCAAAAGCAATGATCAGTATGCTTGATGAACCAAAAACAATTGAAAAGAAAATTAAAAGTGCTGTAACTGATTCTGAAGGTATCGTGAAATTTGATAAAGAAAACAAACCTGGAATCTCTAACTTATTAACAATCTACTCTTCATTCTCTGGAAAAACAGTTGAAGAAATAGAAGCAATGTACGAAGGAAAAGGATACGGGGACTTCAAAGGCGACCTAGCACAAGTAGTCGTAGAAGCAATTCGTCCAATCCAAGACAAATATAACGAACTAATCAACTCACCAGAACTAGACGAAATTCTAGACAAAGGTGCAGAAAAAGCAAACCGCGTTGCATTCAAACAACTACGCAAAGTAGAAAACGCAATGGGACTGAGTAGAAAACGTAGGTAACTTATAAAGCGGAGGCAGCTCGTTCAGCTCTGACTGGCTAAGGTTCTTTCGCATAGAAGACGCTTTTTGTCTTCTTATGCGGAAGGTTCTTAGACACGAAGAGCTTGCTGCCAGAGCTGGATTACTACAAAAAGCGGAAGTGGCTCGTTCAGAATGTGAGGGGGATGGAGCTCCTTCCTGCGAGGCGCTTTTTGCCTCGCAGGAAGGCGCGAAGCCACCGAACATTCTTGTCACCTCCATAAAAAAAAACCGCCAATTGGCGGTTTTTTTAATTTACCTTCTGCTCATTTTCCATTTCCCATAACTTTTCAAAAAACGGCTGTCCTTTTACAAGGCGCTCACATAATTGCTCGTGCTTCTCAGACCATCCAGTTTTCGCTTCATCATAAAGTTTAGCCCAAACATCTTCAAACTCCATATGTTGGACCATTCCGTACGCTGATGGATCCCACTCTGTGAACCAATAGCGAATTTCAGCTGGATTTTTCGTTGTATGTAATTGATCTAATGCCATAAATAATAATTGTTTTAACTGTCTTTCTTTACGAGTTAGGCCGTTCATAATGAAAGGCGACGGTGATAAAATATGATGTTCTTTTTCAATCTCTTCCACTTGGAACTCATACTTTTCTGCTTGCACATTCTCTACCATCTCATATACCATCTGTTCTTGACGCGGTATAAGCCTACTTTTTCTAATTGGCACATTATAGCCGATTGAATCAATCGCAATAATTCCTTTTCCATCTGTAACTACAAAACAATATTCTTGTTGCAAACGTTCGTGATTTTTACGAATATAAGCCTTATGATATACGTCTTCCAATAATTTTTGCGGAAGCTCTAATAATTCGTTCTCGATGTAATGATATAATGTGGCATCTACTTTTAATAATGGCACTTGATCTAATAGCTCAATCGTATCATCTTTCCGCCATTCGTAAAAATGACAAACGTTATACCCATTCTCTTCACCTTCAAACCAATTTACCCATACATCATGTAGATATAACATTCACTACCCCTCACTTCACTACTGTTTGTACCAATCATTATGTTCAGTTTCGCTTAACTTTATTCCACTTGAGGAAATATATTCTAATTATTATTTTTTCTTCTATAATATAAAAAAAACAGGAGATAGCTCCCCTGTTTTTCATGAAACATGAAATGTATTTGCTTTATTCAAGATTTCTTTCGCATCTATAGATAATAAAGAAAGTGTATTTTCTCCTTCAAATGCTACACAATCTTTCACAATATGAAATCCAAGTGCATAGCCAAGCATTTTCGGATACGAGTGCAGTCCATTTAATAAAACATCATGCTCCCTCGTACCTCTCTTTACGCCTATTCGTTCTTGTATTGAATTCCTCCAATAATAAATAGCATCTTCTTTTGAAATGTAAGTAGTCCACGGTGCACATCTTTTTTCTGTATACCTTTCATACACAGCTTGCTCAGCTAACCCTTCCATAATCATCGTATCAAGTAATGTATACTCTGTTTCTTTCGTCTCAATTTGATGTAACCTACATATATGATGGTATTCATGCGTTAATAAAGCTTTTAGTTCCTCTACTGAATTACGTCCACATACGAATAAGAAAATAACGTGACGCATAGATAAGCCAGCCTTCCCGTTATATTCCTCTTGTACAGTTCGATTGTATGAATCTGATAATAAAATAAAGATAGGGACATCTGGACCTTTTAGCCAACCTTTCAATTTTTCATACTCCATGCTAAGTTCTTTCCAAATTTCTTTCTTCTCTAACTCTTTAATTTCCTGCTCCCCCCGCATTACTGGGCGATACATACCTTTAGAGATTAAAAAGCGATACAGTCTCTCTTTTGGCAATGGAATATACTTTGTAAATTTCTCACAAAGCTTCTCTGGACGTCCATAATACAGATGTAACCATTCTGCCGTTTCAACAACCCCCAACCTTCATCCCTCCTTTTCTTATGTATATGCAAAAAAGAAAGGAACGTAAAGGTGATTAAAAATAAATAAGGTATCTTTTCGTAATACTTTACGAAAAGACACCTTATGGTACATATTATTTATATGCTTTAAATACTAATACTGCGTTATGACCACCGAATCCTAATGAATTACTTAATACAGCTCGCACTTCTTGATGCCTCGCTGTATTTGGTACGTAATCTAAATCACATTCTGGATCTGGTGTTTCATAGTTAATCGTCGGAGGAATTACTCCGTCTGTAATTGATTTAATAGAGAAGATCGCTTCAACAGCACCAGCTGCTCCTAATAAATGACCTGTCATTGATTTCGTTGAGCTAATCGCTACTTTATATGCATGCTCACCGAAAGTTTCTTTAATTGCCATCGTTTCATACTTTTCATTTGCATCTGTACTTGTACCATGTGCATTAATGTAATCAATATCTTTTGGCTCTAGACCTGCATCAGCTAAAGCTTGACGCATCGCACGAACTCCGCCTTCACCGCCAGGAGCAGGCATTGTAATATGGAACGCATCACCAGTTGCACCATAACCAGCAATTTCCGCATAAATGTGAGCACCACGTGCTAATGCGTGCTCTAATTCTTCAAGAATAAGAATTCCTGATCCTTCACCCATTACGAAACCGCTACGATTTTTATCGAATGGGCGGCAAGCCGTTGCTGGATCTTCATTGAATGTTAATGCTTTCGCTGAGCTAAACCCAGCGAATGCCATACTTGTTAATGGCGCTTCTGCTCCGCCTGTTATCATCGCATCAGCATCACCGCGCTGGATTACTTTAAACGCATCACCAATTGAGTTTGCTCCAGATGCACAAGCTGTTACAGAGCAAGTATTAATTCCTTTCGCTCCTGTAGCGATTGACACTTGACCTGCTGCCATATCTGGAATCATCATTGGTACGAAGAATGGGCTCACGCGGCGCGGACCTTTTTCAGCAAAAATCTTAAATTGTTCTTCGTATGTTTCCATACCACCAATACCAGAACCAACCCATACACCAATGCGTGGTGCATTTTCTTCTGTAATTTCAAGCTTCGCATCTGCAACTGCCATTTTCGCTGCTGCTACTGCATATTGCGTAAAGCGGTCCATACGGCGCGCTTCTTTTTTATCTATATATTTTTCGACTTCAAAGTCGTTAATTTCTGCTGCTACTTTTGCAGGAATTTGTTCTGAATCTATTCTTGTAAGTCGTCCGATTCCGGATACACCGTTTTTAATGTTTTCCCAAGCTGTTTCAACATCTGTTCCGATCGGTGTAACAGCTCCTAGCCCTGTAATTACGACCCTCTTTTTTTCCATACAAAATACACTCCTTTTTTTCTCTCAGTCCTTATTTACCCCAACGAAGAGCTACTGCTCCCCATGTTAACCCGCCGCCAAAACCGACTAGTATAATTAAATCCCCATCTTGAATACGTCCATTTTGCAATTCCTCTACCATTGCAATTGGAATTGAAGAAGCCGATGTATTACCGAACTTTTCAATTGTCATACTCATTTTTTCTTTCGGTAAATTTAATCTTTCTCTTGCAGATTCCATAATACGAATATTCGCTTGATGTGGTACTAAGAAGTCCACATCCTCTTTCGTAAGTCCCGCTTTTTCTAACACGCGAAGACAGGAATCACCAAGTTGGCGAACAGCAAATTTAAAGACTTCTCTGCCGTTCATCATAACATACTCGTCTTGATAAAGATGCTTACCGCCACTTCCGTCCGCTCCTAATTCAAAAGAAAGTACACCTTTTCCTTCCGAAACAGCTCCCATTATGATAGCACCTGCTCCGTCCCCAAATAGTACTGCTGTATTTCGATCGTTCCAGTCTACAATTTTAGATAGTTTGTCACTACCAACTACTAATACATTTTTATAAGTTCCCGTTTGAATAAATTGCTGCGCTGTAATCATTCCGTACATAAAGCCAGCACATGCTGCACTTAAATCCATTGCTGCTGCGTGTTTTGCGCCAATTGCTTCTTGGATTACACAAGCTACTGCTGGGAATGCGCGATCTGGCGTTACTGTTGCCACTAAAATAAGATCGATATCCTCTCCGCTAATCCCGGCATCTTCAAGTGCTTTTTTAGAAGCCTCTACCGCCATATATGAAGTATCTATTGTATCATCGGCAATGCGTCTTTCTGCAATTCCCGTTCTCGTACGAATCCATTCATCAGATGTATCTACGATTTTCTCTAAATCGTGATTTGTGACTACTTTTTCTGGCACATATCTTCCGATCCCTAAAATGCCCACGTTCACATCGCAGCCCTCCGTTTTATATCAATTATTATGACTTGGTACTAATTTTAAAACATAAATGTACTTTTGTCTAGAATATATTTCAGCTAAAAAAATAAGACAGCGTATTACTAACTTTATTTTTCATTAAAAGAAACAGAAAAATCCCTATCCTTTCAAAAGATAAACTTCCCAATACTTTTGACCTTACTCCGCTCGCAACAAAAAAAGCCCTTACCGCTTCTATCCACAGCTCGAGCCTCTCTCCCATCAAAAAAGAAGATTTTTTTATTCTTTATCTGCTTTCCTTCAAAACTAAGACCTTCTCCTCATAACCTTTCCCTTTAACCTCATCATCTCTCTGGTATTACCTCGCTCGAAATAAAAAAAGGCCCTTACCGCTTCTATCCACGGTTCGAGCCTCTCTTCCATCAAAAAAGAAGGGTTTGGTTTTATTCTTTATCTGCTTTCCCAAGCTCATATGCTTCGCCCATTACTTTCATCAATAGCTCTAACACCGGCTGTGCTTTCTCCATATCAAGTGCAATTCCATTAGAATCTAAAATTGCCTTTGCTTCTGGTAAATGCTTCATTGCGATTTGTAAAAATTGCATACTTTTTTCGTTCATGTAATCTCTTCCTCTCCATTAAAGCTTTTCAATCAATTATCCATACAATAGTGTAACATGCATGCTACCCTTCGTATAACTCTTTATATTTTTTCATATGTGCCAATTGTTTATTTAAACCGAATTCTACTGGTGTATTTTTTTGAATAGAAATAACCTCTACAGCTTCATCTCTTACTTCCACATTTTTGTTATTTACTTTATCATCTGCATGTAAAAGACTCATACCTTTTTCCCATAACTCTTCTTTTCCACTAAGTAAATTATATATACCGAGGTGTTTTACATTCATTCCATTTTCCCATAAATATTCACATACATCTTCAACGTAAAGTAAATCACTTCCTTTTTCTCCATTTATACAACGGCACTCTTTTTCATCAAGTTCTGATAAAATAAGCTGATGATACATCATAAACGACGGTTGCCACGGCCCATATAATGTAGGAACTCGATATGCACTATATTGTAATTCGCCTTTTTTCAACCCTTCTTCCACTTTCGAAAATAGATGTTTGTTTTCGGATTCTTCAGTGCTTCCTATTTCAATAGAAGAAATTAGATTTAACTTTACTTTATTTTTTTCACACATCCTTACGATTCGTTTTAAATATTGTAATATGACCCTTTCATTCCGAAATCCACTTTGCTGATTCGGCTCATACAAGCAAAAATAAACTGTATCGAAACTCTCTTCCTCTACCGATCGCCATCCGTCTTCATCCCTTATAGAATAGTACGTAAATAACGCATTCCGCCCAATCAACAATAATTTCTCTTCATTAATTTTTGTCATACTATCAAATTCATCAAAATCAAGACCATATACTTCTACTTCTTCTGCAATCATTTTATTCACAAGGTGATAACCTACAAACGTAAGTGCACCTATAATCAGCACGCGTTTCATACCACCAACCCTTTCCCCTTGAAACAAATAGCTCCTCATTTATGTATATGGGAGCTTCACAATTCTTCTTCATATTTTTTAAAGAAATCAGTCGTTTGTCTAACCATTTTATATTTCACATCTTGCAGATGGAATAAAACAGAAGTATCGCATTGATTGAATTGCCTCATTTTCTCGTATTTACGTAACAATTGTTTTCTTCCTCTTTTTTCCTGTGTTGAGACAAAAACTTTAACAGGTACACAAGACGGCAGAAGCGCAAATGATTTCTTATTTATTTTTGATTCTAATTCTTCTTCTTTGGAATCATACGCCAAACTTAATTCCTTCACTAATCTTTTGTAAAAAAACTTATGCTCTTTCTCAAAATCCACATATTCTGGTAAATCTAAACACGGATTTAACATAACGACAGAACGTATACATTCAGGGTATTTGTTCATCATCTCCAGTGCTACAAGCGCTCCCATACCATCTGCCATAATGTGCATTTTCGCATTCAATGTCTCTTTTCTTAGAACGACATCATACAAACGTTTTGCAAGACGAACAGCTCGATCGTTCCCCCAATGCCTTCCGTATAAGTTAGATGAAAAGACCGTATAACCTTTTTCAATAAGGCCCTGTAAAAAATAAGCTCTCCCTGCATGCTGTGTCCATAAACTTGTACCATTCTCAATAAAATAGTTATAATCTCCTAGGAGCATAACAGAAAATCCATTTGGCTTTTCCGGTAAATAAATTACACATGGTTCTTTTTCTAAGTAAAAAAAACGTTCCGTAATACTCATTTTTCCCCCGCCTTATTTTCTAAACGTATAAAAGTACTCTTTATAATGTATGAACAGAATGCAAATTTGCGTTGAAAAATCTACAAATATTTTTCTATATTCTTTTTTCAATTGTGTTACAATAAGGACAGATTGAACGAATAGAGGTGTAAAATATGCGTTTCATTTGGGCATTAATTTGGTCGTTCGCACTTGTACATATGATGAGCTACGTAATCGGCTCTATGACTGGCGGTACATACGATTTTAACCAAGCGTCTATTTTCTCAGTTGTTCTTGCGGTATTAGTATTAGCGATTGCAGCTGCGATTCCAAACGAGCCAGTAGAACAACACTAAAAAAAGAGTCCGGATTTTATCCGAACTCTTTTTTTACTTCACACGCACGACTAATTCGTTATTTTTTACATCAACCACTACGTGACTATTGTCAGTAATCGCTCCTGCAATTAATTCTCTCGCTAATTTCGTCTCAACTTGACGCTGTACGTATCGTTTTAACGGACGAGCTCCGTACAGCGGATCGAATCCAGCTTCTACAACAAATTCTTTTGCAGATTCCGTCAATTCTAATGATATGTGGCGATCTGCTAAACGCCCTTGTAATTCTTGTACAATCTTATCAACAATACCTTTAATTTCATTCCTTGTAAGAGGTTTGAATAAAATAATTTCATCGACACGGTTTAAGAATTCTGGTCGGAAATGTCCTCTTAATTGTCCCATTACAAGTTCTCTTGACTCTTCTTTAATAGAACCATCTTCTTCTAGCCCTTCTAATAAGTGAGCAGATCCAATATTTGAAGTCATAATAATAACCGTATTTTTAAAGTCTACTGTACGTCCTTGTGAATCTGTAATGCGGCCATCGTCTAACATTTGTAATAAAATGTTGAATACTTCTGGATGTGCTTTTTCGATTTCATCTAACAAAATAACAGAATATGGTTTACGTCTTACTGCTTCTGTTAATTGTCCGCCTTCTTCATATCCAACATATCCAGGAGGCGCACCAATTAAGCGTGACACTGCGTGTTTCTCCATATACTCAGACATATCGATACGAATCATTTGCTCTTCACTGTCAAATAACGTTTGTGCTAACGTTTTTGCAAGCTCAGTTTTACCAACACCTGTAGGGCCTAAGAAAATAAATGAACCAATTGGACGATTCGGATCTTTAATGCCAGCGCGAGCACGAAGTACTGCGTCTGATACAAGGCTTACCGCTTCCTCTTGACCGATAACACGCTCTGATAAAATTTGTTCAAGACGTAATAATTTCTCACGTTCACCTTCAACGAGTTTTGCGACAGGAATACCAGTCCACCTTGAAACAATGTCTGCAATTTCTTCTTCACTTACTTCCTCGCGTAATAAACGATTCTCTTGTTTATTATGTGCACCCATCTCTTCCGCTTCTTTTAACTCTTTTTCGATAGCTGGAATTTTCCCGTGGCGAAGCTCAGCTGCTTTATTTAAATCGTAATTTCCTTCTGCTTCTTCTAACTCACGGCGCAAGCGCTCTAAATGTTCACGTAAGTCACGCACTTTATGAATGTCTTCTTTTTCTTTCTCCCATTTCGCTCTCATACTACTTGCAACTTCTTTTAAATCCGATAATTCACGTTGCAATGTTTTTAGGCGCTCTTGACTACCTAAGTCCTTTTCTTTCCCAAGAGCAGCTTCTTCAATTTCCAGCTGCATAATGCGGCGCGTTACTTCATCTAGTTCTGTTGGCATAGAATCAATTTCTGTTCGAATTGTTGCACAAGCTTCATCAACTAGATCAATCGCTTTATCAGGTAAGAAGCGATCCGAAATGTATCGATCTGATAAAACAGATGCTGCTACAATCGCGCGGTCATGAATATTTACACCGTGATAAATTTCAAAACGCTCTTTTAAACCACGTAAAATGGAAATTGTATCCTCAACAGTTGGCTCTTCTGCTAACACTTGTTGGAAACGTCTTTCTAACGCTGGATCTTTCTCAATATATTTACGGTATTCATCTAATGTCGTTGCCCCGATACAATGTAGTTCACCACGCGCTAGCATTGGTTTTAACATATTTCCCGCATCCATCGCTCCTTCTGTTTTACCAGCGCCGACGATGGTATGAAGTTCATCAATGAATAATAAAATGCGACCTTCACTCTTTTTAATTTCATTTAATACAGCTTGCAGACGTTCTTCAAACTCACCGCGGAATTTTGCCCCGGCCACAAGTGCACTCATATCTAAAGCGAAAATTGTTCTATCTTTTAATCCTTCTGGGACATCTTTTTTCACAATACGCTGCGCTAATCCTTCAACGATTGCTGTTTTACCAACACCGGGTTCACCAATTAAAACCGGGTTGTTTTTCGTTTTACGTGAAAGAATGCGGATTACACGTCGAATTTCACTATCGCGACCGATAACAGGATCAATTTTCCCCGCTCTCACTTCAGCCACTAAATCACGGCCATATTTTTCTAACGCTTCATAAGTTGCTTCTGGATTTTGACTAGTCACTCTTTGATTCCCCCGAACTGTCATTAAAGACTGTAATAAGTTATCTTTCGTAATATAAAATTTTGCGAATAATTGATTTATATCGCCTTTTTCTTCAGAAAAAGCAAGTAATACATGTTCGATTGAAATGTAGTCATCTTGCAGTTTCTCCGCTTCTTTTCCTGCTCTTACAAGCAGTTGTTGCAAAGCACCTGTTACATATAATTTCCCTGCCTCTGCCCCGCTTCCAGTTACAGAAGGCTTTTTCTTAATTAAACTTTCGGCGCCTTGCTTTAACGCTTCTATATCGACATTCATTTTTTGAAAAATACGTACCGTTAATCCGTCTTGTTGCTCTAATAACGTAAGCAATAGATGAACAGTATCTACTTCTTGATGATGATGAGATACCGCTAAAGATTGAGCACTCATAATCGCTTCCTGTGTTTTCGTTGTCATTTGATTTAAGTCCATCTTTACAGCCCTCCAAATGTTTGACTTTCTTTGACCTTTGATTTGATTATACGCCAACTGACTTTTTTATACAATAATTTTGCTTATGTAGTTCAAACTTATTATTGGAAAAAGAAAAAAGTAACATTCATTTTCCTAATCAAAAAAGCCGCAATAACGATTGCGGCTTCTGTTACGGTTTTCTTTTATATGTCCACTGACGGTTATGATTTGCGTTCTCTGGAAACTTTTCACCGGCAGTTAATTGTACCATTTGCGGATTTTTCACCATACTTCCCGTTTCACCAATTTCTACGTAAATGCCATCATTTGGCGCCTTTTGCCCTGAACGAAACCTGCGATTTTGTCCCATTTCCATTCTCCTTCCATGACGTCTTGCCTCATTAGTATATCCATTTTAAAAGAAAGCTTTTCTGTCATGTTTAGGAAACAAGTACTACGGTTTACCCATGTACATATATATAATTACACAAGCTTAAGCAGGAATTATTGGCATATTTGTTGAAAAAAAAGAAACCAACCTACTTTAGGCCAGTTTCAAAGGAGAGTCAAACATATACGAGAAGATTACATGTTCATTATAAGTCGCATCATTCAAACAATGTAACCCTTTTCACAAATTGTACATAATGAAAGAAACATTGTTTGAACTTTCTAAAAAGATATTGACTTTCCCTAATTTCCAACGAGAAATAGTAGACACCACAGCGCTTCGCGACGTAAGATGGATATATAGTGAAACTTTCATCTACAGTAGTTTCACCCAGTCTAACCTCTTATTTCTGCATATTAAAAACGGAAATACAGATAGAATCAAAAAATTTATTATAAGAGGTGAAATTATGAACAAACAACATTTAATCGCATTAGACTTAGACGGAACTTTATTAACAGACAACAAAATAATTTCTCCAAGAACGAAAAACACAATTGCAAAAGCAAAAGAACAAGGACATATTGTCGTTATTTCAACAGGGCGTCCATTCCGCGCTAGTTACGATTATTATAAAGAACTTAGCCTTAACACACCAATCGTAAACTTTAATGGAGCTTACGTGCATCACCCTCTTGATTCAAGTTGGGGAACACATCACTCTCCTCTTGAACTTTCAACAGCGCAAGAAATCGTCCGAGCTTGCTTTGATTTCGGCGTGAAAAATGTCTATGCTGAAGTCATCGATGATGTGTATGTCCGTGAAATTGATGAAGATAAAAAACATATTTTTGAATTCGGTTCTCCAAAGATTTTCACAGGAGATTTATTAAATATTTTAAACGACCATCCAACTTGCTTATTAATCGATGCACATGACGAGCATTCTGCTGCAATTCGCCAACATTTAACAGATATGCATGCTGAAGTCATCGACCATAGAAAATGGGGTGCACCTTGGCCAATTATTGAAATTGTAAAAAGCGGATTAAATAAAGCTGTCGGATTACAAAAAATTTCAGGCCATTATAACATTCCTAAAGAGCGAATTATCGCTTTTGGTGATGAGGATAACGACTTTGAAATGATCGAATTTGCTGGTCATGGAATCGCAATGGGTAATGCGATTCCTGAATTAAAATCACTTGCAAATCATACGACATTAACGAATGAAGAAGATGGTATCGCTCTATATTTAGAAGAGGTTCTTGGATTGTAATCTAAAAATTCCCTGCTTATAGTTTCTCGCTAAACGCTCATACTATTATTAGACGCAAAAGTCAGCGCGTCAATTGTTTTCAGCTAAATAAAGGGGGTTTTTCGAATGGGTAAAAAGAACAAATCAAAACGTTTTATCCAGCAAGGAGCCGATGCTGTTATGAAGCATGATGCAAGATTCCCGTACAGAGGTACATTAGCTGAGGCAGAAAAAGCGAGAAGTAACTCTTCATTTGGAGGGGTTTAAATGGGGAACTTACTATTCCAACAAGCTAGAGACGCTGTTTCAAGTGCCGTTTCTTGTTCAAGTGGCGCTGAACAACAGGAACTCGTTTATAGAGCAAAAAACTCTTTGCACTCTGCTTATGCAAACTCTTCAACTGCTGAAAAAGTTCAGCTACGTGAAATGCAGGAGCAATTGCAAAACATTACGAATTCGCATTAAAAAAGGAGGACCAGCTTTGGTCCTCTTTAATCTTTTCTAAACAATCCAAACACACCGACCGTTTGCAGTATATTTGTAAATGCACCTGGGTCCACTTGTTTAATAACCCTCTCTAATTCGTACAACTCGTAACGAGTAATAACAATCATTAACATTTCTTTATTTTCATTTGTATAAGCACCTGTTGCTGGTATAGTTGTAATCCCTCTCACTAAGCGAGAGTGAATCGCTTTTCGCACATCTGCCCCGTTCTTTGTAACAATTAATGCCGTAATCTTCACATGACGGGTATGAATCGCATCAATAATTCTCGTTGATACATACAAAGTGACTAAAGTATATAATGCCTTTTCCCATCCATATACGTAGCCAGCAGCGATAATGATAAGTGCATTAAAGAAGAAAAAATACGTGCCGACAGGCTTATCTTTTATTTTTGATAAAATCATGGCAATAATATCTAGACCACCTGTAGAAGCCCCCCACTTTAAAGCAACCCCTACCCCAATCGCTGAAATAATACCACCAAAAATCGCATTCAATATAATATCGTGCGAAACCGCTCTAACTGGGATAATTTCTAAAAACAAAGTCATAAATACAACACAAAGAAAACTAAAAAATGTAAAGGCCTTCCCAACCTTTTTCCACGCTAAAATAACGACAGGAATATTAAACAAACTAAACAATACCCCCGTAGATATATGAATAGATAAAAAGTCACCTAATATTTGTGACAATAATTGAGACAATCCAGCAAAACCACTCGCATACACTTTCGCTGGTGTTAAAAATAAATTCATCCCAATCGCATTTAATAAACCCGCAATAATTACAACGACTAACTTCTTAATAAGTTCAGTATAATTCAGCTTCAAATCCATTTCTAATCCACCTTTAGTATTCATGAATGCACCGCTATACATAGTCTTTACGAAAAAGGAAATGATAAACATACAACGTTTAGAAATGGAGTTGATACATATGCCACATACTAGTGATAACGACAAAAAAGCACGCGACAATAATGCAAAGCGCACTCAAAAAAATGAACAAGAGCAAAAAAATATTCAGCAAGGAAAACGTGCATATTCTAAGAAAACCGATCACCTTTGATTACATCGTACATCAACGTTAATGTTGATGTACTTTTTTTACATTTTACAGGGAAAAAACATTAAAAATTCACTTCATGTTCACTTCTATATTCTACAATAGCGATAACATATTCGGATGAGGTGTTAGCATGAAAGGAAAAAGTACATTCATTATCACTGCACTAATAAGTATATTAATGCTATCTGCTTGCGGACAAAAAAATGACTCGGGCACAATCGCTACAACAACAAACTCAACCATTACGAAGAGCGATTTCGAAAAACAATTGAAAGATCGATACGGAAAAGACACGCTATACGAAATGGTAGCACAAGATGTTATTACTAAAAAATATAAAGTATCTGATGATGCAGTAGATAAAGAAGTAGAAAAAGCAAAAGATCAATATGGAGAACAATTCAAAGCAACACTAGAAAATAATCGTTTAAAAGATGAAGAAGATTTCAAAAATCAAATTAAATTCAAACTTGCATTGAATGAAGCGATTAAACAAAGCGTTACAGAAAAAGATGTGAAAGACCACTATAAACCAGAAATTAAAGCTAGTCACATTTTAGTAAGTAACGAAAATGAAGCGAAAGAGATAAAGAAGAAATTAGATACCGGCACTTCATTTGAAGAATTAGCAAAACAAGAATCTCAAGATTTAGCATCAAAAGATAATGGCGGAGACCTCGGATACTTCGGGGCAGGCAAAATGACACCTGAATTTGAAAAAGCTGCCTACAAATTAAAGCCCGGCCAAATTAGCAATCCCGTAAAATCACCAAACGGCTATCACATTATTAAACTAACTGATAAAAAAGATTTACAACCTTACGATAAAGTGAAAGACTCTATACGTAAAGACTTAGAAGAAGAACGTCTTGCCGACCCTTCCTTCGGTCAAAAATTATTACAAGATGAATTAAAAAAGGCGGATATTAAAATAAACGATAGTGAATTGAAAGATACATTTTCTCATCTTTTTGGGAAAGAGAACTAAAATAAAGCACGATCTTATTTTTTCAAATAAGGTCGTGCTTTTTCTTCAGACTTTTATAATGCCAATTGATGTGATCTAGTTCTGCCTCTACTTCGATTAATATATCTATTAAGTCATCTTTATTTTGCTGAGATTTCATAATATTTTCAAGCAATTTTTCGAATCTTTCACTACTCTCATATATATCATTTAAATCCACCGCTAATATTTCACGTTCTTTTTCAGGGCATACTATGGAAAGACGGTTTATTAATTGTTCAAGTACATTATCTTGCACTTCCGTACCTCCGTTTCAATATCTCATCTATTCTTTCTTAATCTCTTGTAACAAAAGCATACAAAATTCAACTGAAGCTATTAGGGGGCACCATACCCAAAAAAGAAAACTGTACATTTAGACATTAAATTGACGTATTTCAATTTATTCCCTGTACGTTAAGGAATTAGTTTGTATATTTGTGGAGATATACGAGACAGGTGTGAATTTAGGGGAATCCAATATTTTCTATTCAAATATGATAGAATGAAAATATATCCAAAAGGAGGAACAACAAATGAACTCAAACACAAAACAGTTTATTTATGATATCCAGCAAAGAAAGAACAATTATATGGAAAATGTATTAATAGCAATACAACACCCTAAAAAAGAGCAATCTGAACAGGTCATTCAAAATATAGTAGAGAAGATGGATATGATGATTAGTTTAGTTACTACTTATATGAGGATTGAATCAGGATCTACGGAAGAATTAGAAGCACTTCAGGAAGAAATCATTCATGCTCAAGCATATATTCAAAAACGAAAATTTGAAGAAACACAGAGATAAAACCCTGTATTTTTATTTGGGCGTCTATGACGCCAATCGGTTATAAATCAAACTAGATGTAATTTGATCATTGTTTTGGCATAATCCATACAATTTGTTGAATACGTACAATATGCGGCACCTTATCTTCAATGAGCAAATGATCCGGTTCACATTCTTTAACTTTCCTCTTACATTACCTCTTACAGCTTCAATAACCACATGTTTACCAATTACCGATTGTAATGTCTAATATACGTAGGGATTAGGTACACTTACCATATTTTGTTCACTAAAGTCATTTACCTCTAAAAAACTCATTCTATAGGACTCCTTTCTAACTTACATTTTCCCTCTTAATATATGATATAAATCTTATAACTATACTAGAAGGATATTTCATTATAAAAACGAAACTAACATTTTAATAAGGTGCGTTTTCTATTCCTAAATTGCTAAAAAATTATTTATATAAGGTTACTTTTACTAGTTAATAGGTGATGATATAGGGATATTTTGAATGTACATCCAGGCTGTTCCTTTCAAGATATGTATCATTTTAAATACGCCCTTTATTAGAATAGTGCTCATACATTTTTTGAGATTCTTTAGTAATACGTGCGTTAAGTAAAATTGTTAACAATAAAAACACTCCATATTTCCCCCCTGTAGCTCCTATGATAATCACACTACTACAAACAAGCACAATTAATAAGATAAACGAAACTAAATAAATACAGTCATAATTCTTTGACATTTCCTCGTATTTTATGCGTTCTTTCCTTGCATCCATCTAAATTATCCATTTCACTATAAAATAAATTCCGACCTTAAAAAGAAAAATCTGTCCATTTAAATAATTAGTTTGTTTTTTTAGCAACTAATGTATATAACATGAAAAGAAATCCTACCAATGTTAAGCTTTCCACTATGATAATCCCGACCCTCTCCTTCCTATTAACCCCAACACATCAGATGAAAATTATGTGTACCCCATATTAGCTGCAGCAAACAAAAAGGATCCTCCCTTCTCTTAAAGGCTGATCCTTTTCTTCGTGCATTCAACTATTTTTAGCTATTCTTGATTAATTAGAATAACAGCTGGTCCATCTACACGAATTCCACCAACTTCGATTTTTTCATAAGGCTCAACTGTAATAGAAATGACCCCTTCCCGCTTCTTTAATTCTTTACTTAATTCTTTGGTTAACATTTTTTTCATGTGTGCACTCCTTCTTACTACTTAATTTACTATTGTTATGTAAATAAAATTAAAAGTGGTTTCCTGGTCTGGAAACCATTTTTTGTAGTTAACCATATGGTGTTACCAGTTCGCTTATCAATTTTACGTAAAGAAGATAAACAATTACTATTCACTGTCTCAGTAGATGTAAGAAATTCTTAAAGATAGCGGTGAGATTGATTGTTTTTTCTTCTAGAAATAATGACTTAGATAGTATATTACCTAAAACAATGAAAGCCCTACCTCTCTTTCATCCTTACGGCTCCTTGTCCGTGCCAGTGTGAATCAGGATTGCAAAATCAAGTGACTATTTAATCGAGTTATTTGATGAAACTTCGAACGTTCGTAAAAGAAATTTAAAAATAAAAATGGATTAGATTGAAGTAATAACAAAAGAGGTTCCTACTCTAAAAGTGAGTTAAAGAAGTTGAATGTCTTTGAAATGATTTACTTTTAATAATCATCATATTCCCGAAAAATTCAGGATATTTTCGGGGGATGTAATACATTATCTATAATGAATCTTAACAGAAACTTTTTATTTGATTTTCAGTGATTCCTTTAATTAATCCTAGTTCACTAATCAAAAATTCATGTGCGTTATCCAACATTTTTTTTTCGCTTGTATTAAGTGCCTTTTCTTTCTTCATACGCATTAAATCACGTACAACTTCAGCACCTTCTTGTATTTCACCCGTTTTTATTTTGTCCTTGTTCACTTTATACCTTTGTTTCCACGGCAATAATTTATCTGATTCTCCATGCTGAAAAATTTGTATAATGTGTTTTAATGCAAGTATATCAGTAACTGGGCGTATACTCGAACTTAATATTTTCCCCATAGGAATCATGACTTGCATATTACTGATCGACATTTTTATAACATAATACTGTTGTTTTTTTCCTGAGAATTCTTTTTCTTCTATGGCTTCAATTATACCTGCTCCGTGCATTGGATAAACAATGTTATCGCCAATTTGAAACATATAATCCACCTCCATATATGGTAACCTTCTCAACCTTAACATATATGTGATTTTTTATCAAATATTTTATAATATCATAAAATTGTTTTTATCGTCAACTACTTTTTTGACAAAAATTAAATTAAGTAAAAAACACCCCAAAAACAATAGGGAGTGTGTCAGATTCCCCCGCTTATATTCAGAAATCTCTACTCATTAACGTAGATCAGTTTTCCCTTGAAAACGACCAAATCGATCCCGTATTTTTTTCAATCTTGTGTGGTATTCCAAAATCTCAATTCTTGCTTTTTCAGCTAAAGGTGCAATTGGTCGTAAGTCTTTTAACCCCCAATAATCAACCACTACATCAAGTACTTGATCAAAATATTGTAGTGGTCCATAATTCGCTTCTTTTGCAATCACAGCCATTCTATTTTCAAAATCAGGCATGACGGCACCTGGCATTTTAAAATTCTTAATCACATTGGCAATATGATAGCAATAATTAGGTTCTAATTCCAAATGTGTTCGAATGACGTCTCGATAAAACGCATAATGAAGAGTCTCATCTTTGGCGAGACGACGTAATAATGTAGCAAGATCTGGATCATGCTTACTTGAAACCTTAGCTACGTTATTATAAAACACCAGCGTTGCAAGTTCTTGTAGCGTCGTATACGTCATTGCTTCGATTGGTGTATGAAAATCAGGCTCAAATCCACCCTCAACGACTGACTTTCTTAAATCATGTATTCGTTTAGGGTTCACACTTCGAGTGAGTAGTAAATATGTCTCCAATAAATTCGAATGTTGATCCTCTTCTGAGGTCCAAGTATGAATAAAGTCTGTAATAACAGAAAGGGATCCTTTAAAGGTCGCCGATAAATACGTTGTAAACCATGGTAAATTCACTTCTGTTAATAAAGCTGTCTCAATAGCCGTAATTACACCAGAAGGAAGAGTAACTTGACTTTCATCCCAAGGAACTCTTTTAAAGTCCATTCCCTTATCCCATGGTAAAAACTCATGATAACCCCAGTCTATCTTCTGCGCTCTTATTTTATGTTGTTCATACAGTTCTTTTAAACGTGGTTCTAATCGGAAATCTAAATCATTTGTTAGCATATATAAGTGCCCCCTTTTTTATCGTAGATAGTCATTCTATTTTTACATTCATTTGTATCCTTAAAAATTTTCTACAAATAAATATTACTTTCCTTTTTTTAAGTCAAATACAACAAATTTTTAACAAACCACTTTAAGAACGCTTTATTTCTATATGATTTTTTTCATATCAAAAGGGAAACCGTTACATATATTGTCATTTTTTTATAAAAAGGGTTCTGAGGCATACGATATGTTGCTTAGCCTAAATAAAAAAACTATCCTCAGCAAATAGAGGATAACATTCATGGATGAAGATACTCGTCATATTGTAAATCTTGGTGAGTATAAAAAGGTGCATATCCATAAAGAATCGTTTTATAATAAAGATTGATAAACAATTTATCTTTCATCCGTTTTCGTTACTTTCTAATTTTGTTATTGGTAGCAAAAACTTAAAAGATTAATGGCGTTTTATACACACTAACAATTTATTTAGATATAAGATATTAGATTAAGAAATTGCAAAATATATACAGTTGATAAGATAGCCTTAAACGACAATCCCCAACAAAATCACTGTACATTGGCTATGATGAGTTAGACCGAATTTTCGGAAACAGTATACAATACAAAGGAAAGAGGCGATAACCATGCAGTCAACGGAATCGTATATGAAGGAAAGACAACGTAGAGAAAAAATAGAAATAATATTTAATCACAGGGTAAAAGGAGAGAGTTATTTTCATGGTTCTTCCTATCAATGGAAAAACATTGTATATCAAAATTATAATAAGATACAACAAAAAGAGTTGGAAATTGAACAAATCATTTCAAAAATGGAAAAATCAGGAGTTCGTTTTACGCAGCACCGCTCGCTCATACACTATCCCATCATTGATTTTGTAAAATATATAGCTAAGATTTATAAGGAAACCCTCGAAACACAATAATCATATTTAAAGGAAACCTTTATAAAGTGTTTATTTTCGAAACTTTGTTAACTAAAAGCCCAAAAACTCATTTTAATATTCTTTTTATTCGAAATACTCTTCTTTCTTGTTATAATAAAAACCATAACGTATTCTAGTCGTTTGTATATCTTCAGATTTTGCGAATTTTATTACACCTTATTTACTTTTTATGTACTTTATAATAAAAAAAAGAATTATCTCTTCTCTTAAAAATTAAGAGAAAAAATAGTTCTTTTTCATTTATCTTATTTCTTAAAGTAAGTCCAGCCTTCTTCTTGGTAAATCTTTTCTTCTTTCATCAGTTTACCAAGCGCACGCTTAAATGCAGCCTTACTCATATTGAAACGTTCTTTAATGTCTTCTGGGTTGCTCTTATCCCAAAACGGCATTGCTCCGCCTCGTTCTTCCATATATGCATAAAGTACTGCTGCATCATCTTCCATTCCTTCTTCTTTACGAGGAAGAAGTGAAATGTTAATTGTACCGTCGTCTTTCACGTCAATAATACGACCTGTTACGCGCTCACCGATGCGGACTTGTTCTTTTCTTTCTGTATGGTGTAAGAAAGCACGGAAATGCTCGTCAGTTAGTATGAATGAACCAACTTGAAGTGAGCGATACACACGTCCATTTACGTTTTTATTACGCATAGATGGCGTTGCATCTACGATAATTTCTTGCATATCACTGTCTCTTGCCGGAAGAGCAATTAAACGATCACGATTCGTTAATTTTAACGTACAATATAATTCGTCGCCTTCCTGAGGCCATACTGGCATATAAATTGGAAACTCATCAAGTGGAATTAGTATATCTTTTGATACACCAATATCAACAAACACACCTAAACTAGGAATAACTTCTACAACCTTTACCCAATTCCAATCATGTGTTGTAATAATTGGTTCCTTCATTGTTGCTGAAATACGATTTTGGTGATCAAGGTATAAGAATACATCAATCGTATCGCCTTCTGCAATTTCTCCAGCTAATTCGTTTTTATGTAGGAAGATTTCTTCCTCTTCGTTTCCAACCATATATCCGATTTCCGTTTCGCGTAAAACAGTTACCTGTTCAATCGATCCTAATTGCAAATACATATTTTTTAATTCCCTTCTATATATATAAAATTATCTTTTTTATCATTCCAAACAAAAGTTAATTATAACACGATTTTCCCTTTATTTGTCCAACTGCCCAAAATTCACTATAATTAAATAAAGACTGTATCTATAGGACTATATTCCCCTACGGATGACCCGTCAAAACACTTAAGTTGCAACACTCTATCTAATCGATGTATTTTCCGCTATACTTTAATATGTATATTACATAGCCTATTTAGGTGCATGAAAAGATAGAAATTTATTTGGAGGTGCTGACTATGGCAAAAGAGAGTTCTTTTGACATCGTTTCGAAAGTAGAATTACCTGAAGTAACAAACGCAATTAACATCGCATTAAAGGAAATCCAAAACCGATATGACTTTAAAGGTAGTAAAAGTGATATTAAATTAGAAAAAGAAGTACTTGTTTTAACTTCTGATGACGAGTTCAAATTAGACCAAGTAAAAGACGTTCTAATTTCTAAACTTGTAAAACGTAACGTTCCAATTAAAAACTTGGACTACGGAAAAGTTGAAACCGCATCTGGTAATACTGTTCGCCAACGTGCAACTCTGCAACAAGGTATCGATAAAGATAACGCGAAAAAAATTAACAACATCATTAAAGAAATGAAATTAAAAGTAAAAACGCAAGTACAAGATGACCAAGTACGCGTAACAGCGAAAAGCCGTGATGACTTACAAGCAGTAATCGCAGCCGTTCGCAGCGTCGACTTACCAATCGACGTACAGTTCATTAACTACCGCTAAGAAAAAAAGATCCTCTATCTATACAGAGGATCTTTTCTTTTTAACCGCAATTAAAAAAGCAATAAATAATACGTTCACACCGACTATTAAGGAGATAAACAACCAATTCACACCTGTTTCTTCGCTAACTTTATACACATTCGACTCTTCACGCTTTAAAACAAGATAAAACTTTCCGTTTTCTTCTCTTATAATTTCGTCTTCTAACAATCCTCTTAACTCTTGTTTTTCACCAATTGCACTTACAGGTAAGGAAACCTTTTTCGTCTCTTTCGTATTATTAATCGCTACTAGTGTTACTTCATCTTTATACTTTCGTTTTAATATACTCATTCCATCTTTATCATATAGAAGTTCAAACGTACCACGTCGTAAAGATGGTCTCGCTTGTCTAAGTTCACCTAGCTTCGTTATGTGCTGCATAAACTTTTCATCAGATTTGAAATCCATTAATCGTCTATTATCTGGAGCATCTCCCCCATCTAATGCGATTTCAGTTCCGTAATAAAAATTCGGTATCCCCGGGGATGTTAATAAGTAAGTGATCGCTAGTTTTAAACGAGACGGTGGGTAATACATATTTTCTTTTGCAATACGTGCAAATCTCTTTGTTTCTTGATTATCTAAAAACGTAGCGAATTCCTCTTCTTTTCCGCTCACATCATATAAAGGTTTCACAGACATATCTGCTTTTGAAAATGACTCTACTATTTTTTTATAGTACTCATTATCTTCCTTTGTCATAATGCGAAAATCTTGCTTTACCTTCTGCAAATCCTTTTGCACTTCATCCCAAAAAGCACGCGGCTTTTTTTCACTATGTATCACATAACTTCCGTCTAAATCAACTTCTTTTATCCACCATTTCATCGAGTCTATTAATTGTTGCTCATTTTCTGCATACGGAAATTGAAAGACAACTTTCATTCCTTTTTGATGAGCCACTTTTACAAGTTCTTTCACATCATTTTCTGTTCCGAAATGTTCATTTACTTTTTGAAAGTTTCGAACGCCTAATCCATCATACTTTTCACTTTCAAAAAGCGGCGAAAGCATAATAGTAGTAAATCCCATTTCTTTTATGTAGTCCAATCTTTTTATAATCCCTCTTATATCTCCGCCCTGATACCCTTCTAAATTACCAACGTCTAACTGTTTGTCATTTTTCGGTTCTCCGTTATTAAAGCGATCAATCATAATGGAATATATAACTTCATCTC
This sequence comes from Bacillus sp. FSL P2-0099, assembly GCF_038007445.1. Lineage (NCBI taxonomy): Bacteria > Bacillati > Bacillota > Bacilli > Caryophanales > Bacillaceae > Bacillus > Bacillus sp. FSL P2-0099. The sequence goes on along the minus strand of NZ_JBBOXE010000001.1, from coordinate 1,144,197 downwards.
GCCATTCCCTTTTTTCTTCCGCAAAAGTATGTACTGGTACAAACAAAATAACAGCTAAACAAAAACAAATGAATAGTTCCTTAGTCCATATTTTTTTCACACGCATCCCCCAAACTTCTAATTGTAAGAATATTATACCAATTATTAGAACAAATCGCATACGTTGATTTTATCCATCCAAAATACCTAATGTTAGATTTTCTAACATCACTTAAAAAGTTTTCTGAATTTTTAGTTGATTTTTCTTTTTATTTCGAATATGATATGAAACATAACAAGACGATGTTATTTTTTCTAACATCATAGGAGGAGAGAGAATGAATACGGGAGATACAGTTTTTATGTTTGTAACGACAGTAATGGTCATGTTGATGACACCAGGATTGGCACTTTTTTACGGGGGCATGGTTCGCAGTAAAAACGTACTCAGCACGACAATGCATAGTTATAGCGCAATGGCTATCGTTTCGATTCAATGGATTGTTATCGGCTATTCTTTATCATTCGGACCAGATTGGCACGGACTTATCGGCAATCTCGATTGGTTCGCTCTAAACGGAGTTACCTACGCACCAAATCCAGACTACTCATCTACTATTCCTCACAATTTATTTATGATGTTCCAACTCATGTTCGCTATTTTAACTCCCGCTTTAATTTCAGGTGCATTCGCCGAAAGAATGCGATTTTCTGCCTTTCTTATTTTCATCCTTCTTTGGACAACAATCGTTTACAATCCTGTCGCTCATTGGGTATGGGGCGTTGGCGGATGGCTGAGAGAACTCGGCGCGTTAGACTTCGCTGGCGGTAATGTCGTTCATATCACATCTGGTGTTGCCGGTCTTGTATTAGCTATTTTCCTAGGAAAACGAAAAAACATAAGCGGCACCTCTCCTCATCATTTACCATTTACAATGTTAGGCGCAGGCTTACTCTGGTTCGGCTGGTTCGGTTTTAACGTCGGTAGTGCATTATCTTTAAATGACGTAGCTTTAACTGCATTTATTAATACAAATATAGCCGCCGCTGCCTCAGCTCTAACTTGGATGCTTTCTGAATGGTTCTTCCAATCGAAGCCGACTGCGATGGGAGCTGCTTGTGGGGTTGTTTCTGGTTTAGTCGCAATTACGCCGGCTTGCGGATTCGTTACACCTTTCTCCGCTCTTCTTATCGGAGCAATTGGCGGTATATTATGCTTTGGCGCTGTCTTCTTCTTAAAAACGAAGTTCGGATACGACGATACACTCGATGCATTTGGATGCCACGGCATCGGAGGAACTTGGGGTGGTATTGCAACTGGACTATTTGCAACCACTACTGTAAACGGTGATGGCGCTAACGGATTATTTTACGGAAACGCAGCTCTCCTTTTCAAACAACTTGTAGCAATAGGAGCAACATATGCATTCACAATCATAATGACGTATGCCATTATTAAAGCGATCAACTTCTTCCTCCCTGTTCGAGTCGATGAGCATGAGGAACATATGGGGCTTGATATTTCGATGCATGGGGAGAAAGCTTATGAGTATACTGAGCGAGTGAACTAAAAAAAGAGAGGCAATCTATTGGTAGTAGATTGCCTCTCTTTTTATTGTACAGGGCGGCAGCATACCCCGCCTTGTATTTTCGTAAATATATCAACGTTTTTTCAAATATATCGATTTACCAACAAATTCCGACATAACTAAAACGAAAAATACCCTGCATGATTTTACACAAAAAAGACGACCGTTTAACAGTCGTCTTTTCCTATTTACTTCGGAACATTCCCTACATACTGCGTAATATCAACATTTAACGCCCCTGCTAAACGCATTCCGTAGTCATGATCTGCGCGGAAGAAGTTGCAAATAGCTAGTAATTTCGTTTGCTCATTTACGCCTTTTAAGTCGTTTGTTAAGTTCGCAATTAAGTTGTCTTGCTCTTCTTTAGAGAATGAACGGTAACGCTCACCCGCTTGTTTGAAGTCATTTGGTTTTTCAATTTTTTCACGAGATACGTAGCCTTCTACTTTCATAGTTGAATCGCGGTAAGTTGGGTCCTCAACTGGATTTTCAGTATGACGGCTCGGTTCGTAGTTTATTGTAGATGGGTTTTGATCCACTTGCATCGCACCATCACGTTGTTGATTACGAACAGCTGCGTATGGGCAGTTTACAGGAATTTGTAAATAGTTTGCACCAAGGCGATAACGCTGCGTATCTGGGTAAGAGAATAAACGACCTTGTAATAATTTATCTTCAGATGGTTCAATACCATTTACAGTTGCACTTGGAGTAAACGCCGCTTGTTCTACTTCCGCAAAGAAGTTTTTCGGGTTACGATTTAACGTCATTGTCCCTACTTCAATTAATGGGAAGCGATCTTCCGGCCATACTTTCGTCGGATCTAGTGGATCGAAATCTAAAGAATCCGTTTCTTCTAGTTGCATCACTTGTACGTGTAAATCCCATTTCGGATAGTTTCCTTTTTCAATTGCATCGAACAAGTCACGAGTTGCATGATTGAAGTCTTTTCCTTGCACTTGCTCGACTTCTTTTGCACTTAAGTTACGTACACCTTGCTGTGGTTTCCAGTGATACTTAATGTAAACAATTTTACCTTCTGCATTAATCCATTTAAATGAATGTACGCCGAATCCTTCCATTTCACGGTAGTTTGCCGGTGTACCATAATCAGAAAATACCCACGTCATCATATGTGTAGATTCTGGAGTTAACGTCATGAAATCCCAGTAACGATCTGGCGTTTGAACATTTGTATCAGGTGCTGGCTTTAAAGAATGCACCATGTCAGGGAATTTAATTGCGTCACGAATGAAGAAAACCGGTAAATGGTTACCTACGATATCATAGTTTCCTTCTTCTGTATAAAATTTAACAGCGAACCCACGGGGATCACGAGCTGTCTCTGGAGAACCTTGACCATGAATAACCGTTGAGAAACGAACGAATACAGGTGTTTCAGTTCCTTCATTTTGTAAAAACGCTGCTTTCGTATATTGCTGCATGCTGTTTTTCGTTACGAATACACCGTGAGCACCTGCACCACGTGCATGCACAACACGCTCAGGAATACGTTCACGATCAAAGTGAGCAAGTTTTTCTACTAAATGATAGTCTTCTAACAATACCGGTCCACGGCGACCAGCTGTACGAGAGTTTTGGTTATCTCCAACTGGAGCACCTTGGTTTGTTGTTAAGCGCTTATTTGGATTCATCAAGGGTGATCCTCCTCTTTCCTTCATAGTAATTATTATTTATTTAAAATTATTATAAACTAATTATTATTCAAAATTAAATCCTTGTCAACTATTTCCTTCATTTTTTTGGAAACAATTTCAGCTAAACAAGCAATAAATACAGATTGTGAATTGGGCATATTTAGTCTAAAATATGCGGCATTTAATTCATCAGTTACAACTTTACATTCATAATCGGTGTCATATAAAGTGAAACTTTAATCAGTGGGGGGGTGTTCATCCCACACTGATTATTAGTTGAACCAATCGGGCATTTACGGGCAGTTGATCTCCCACCTAACTTCTTTGCTCCAGCTGAATTTTGAGGTGGCAGTTTTACTGCCCGTTAATGCGGGATAAAACTCCTAAATCGAGCAATGTGTTTTAAACCTAAGTAACAAAAAAATTCATACTCTGTAAACATTTTATTCATTGAATCTGTTAATTTATGCGCCTGCTCTTTCATTATTTTCCCAAGCGGTGAAATTCCACCAATTGCTTTATACCGTCCGATTAAATTTTGGAGCGCTTCTTCAGACGGCTTACGCCCATGACGAATGCGAGTATACATCATCTAATGACTCCGGCGTTCCATACGCCATCACAAGCAAACCTATTTTCTTCGTCATCTATATAGCACCTCAATTTTGGAAATGAGAATCCTTTTCAAGAACATTTGTTTCCAATTATAACAAGCAATAATAAGTACGTCAAAATAATAATTCTAAATAAGTATTATTTCTAATATGATTTCGAATTTTATATGACAATTCATTTAATAAAAAAGCGACTTACATATATTTTGTAAGCCGCCCTTTCCTCTATTCTTTAATATTTACCCCATACTCTTTAAACCAAACATGAATTTGCGCTAAATGAGCTAAAAGTTGCGGCCCAGTCATTAATTGCCCGAACCACGGTTTTTGAAATGCACTGCCGCCAGACTGGATCAATCCGCTCAATTGCTCCTTATCGAACAATTCATGCAAAATTGAGCCTTTATCCGTTAATAAATCTTGGAGCCATACTGTGACTGCTTTCGTATAGTGCGGGTTATGCGTTTTCGGATACGGACTTTTCTTTCTATACAATATATCATTTGGAAGTAATCCTTCTAAAGCCTTACGCAATAGACCTTTTTCGCGGTTTTTATACATTTTCATTTCCCAAGGAATATTCCACGCATATTCGACAAGTCGGTGGTCCGCAAATGGAACGCGTACTTCTAAGCTTGCCCCCATACTCATACGGTCTTTTCTGTCTAATAATGTTGTCATAAACCATACCATGTTTAAATAAAATAATTGTCGTCTCTTCGCTTCTAATGGGCTTTCTCCCTCTAAAATAGGAACTTCTTGAATGGATTCTTCATAGCGTTGTTGTACATATTGTTGTAAATTTAATTTATTTCTCCATTCTTTCTTCAGAAGTTGTTCACGCGCTTCTGTAGAACGCATCCACGGAAATGCACTTGATTGTAAATCATCTTCTCTATAAAACCACGGATAACCGCCGAATATTTCATCTGCACATTCTCCAGATAAACCGACGACAAAATCTTGTTTTATTTCACGGCAAAACCATAATAATGAAGAATCAATATCTGCCATACCAGGCAAATCGCGAACGAGTACTGCTTCTGTTAAATACTGTGCTAGCTGTTCATTAGAAATGACGCAGCGATGATGAATTGTTTGAAATGTCTCTGTCATTAAATTAATAAATGGTGCATCTGAATTCGGCTGAAACGCATTCGCTTTAAAATATTTGTCGTTATCTTCATAGTCAACAGAATACGTGTGCAATTGACCTTTCCCTGATCTTTCATACTCTTTCGCGGCAATTGCTGTGATAGCACTTGAATCTACACCTCCTGATAAAAAAGTGCATAGTGGTACGTCAGAAACTAATTGTCTCGTAATCGCATCTTGTAATAAAAAACGAGTTTTCTCTACTGTTTCTTCAAATGAATCTTCATGTTTTTTACTTTCTACATTCCAATATCTCCATATGCATAAACCGTCTTTTGAGAACGTCATTGCATGACCCGGACGCAGTTCTTGAATACCAGCATATACACCGTGACCAGGCGTTCTAGATGGTCCGAGGCCAAATATTTCTGACAACCCTTCTAACGTTACTTCCGCCTTCACATCTGGATGCGCTAGTATCGCTTTTAACTCTGAACCAAATAATAATCGTCCGCTATCATATTTATAAAAAAGCGGTTTTACACCTAATCGATCTCTGGCAATAAAGACTCGTTCATTTTTCTCATCCCATACTGCAAACACATATATACCGTTTAAATGATCGACACATTCTTCTTTCCATTCAATATAAGATGCCAATAGTACTTCTGTATCGGAATGCCCTTTAAATGTATAACCTCTTCTTAATAACTCTTTGCGAATATCTTCTGTATTGTAGAGCTCTCCGTTATAGCAAATCGCATAACTCGTTTCGTCTTTTAAACAAGTCATGGGTTGTTTACCACCTTCAGGATCTACAACGATTAACCGTTTATGCCCAAATGCGACGTTCCCTTTAATCCAAACTTTATTATCATCTGGACCGCGTTTCGCTAGCGTTTCCGCCATCTTCGTCACGATGTCCCTTTCCCCTTCTAATGAGCGTTTATAATCCACCCATCCTGTAATCCCGCACATAAGAATCATCCTTCCTAATCTAATATCTGTTTCTGAACGTGCAGTAATCCCCACCCTATGAGTGCGGATACATAAAAACAACAAACTTGACGATAACTAACTATCCACATATGGAATAGCAGTTTCACAGTGTAAAGCGTGTTTTATTGTATGCCCATCTATCTTTAGGTGTGTCTAGTTATAAAGAACGTACGAACTGTCCATAACAAGAATAACTATTTCTATAAAAGGAGAAATGAACTATGATACAACGCAAACATATTTTGTATAACCAACCGCGCGCTCATACAGTCGGTAATGTAGAATATATAAACAAAGAATGGGTATTCTTTGATGATGAAAATGATGAAGCTTTTCTATTAGAAGATATTGCTGAAGATGGTTTTGAAATTTTATATAACAACAATTGGCTACCAGCTCGCTTTTATGAACAAGACATATTACAAATTGCAAATGAACAACATTCTCTCCAAAACGGGGAAATGATACGAATTCGAAAAAAATTACTTCTTAGCTATAATGAATGGCTTGAGGAATTACCTGACTCTTTCTTTACATTATTAACCGAATCATTGCAATCACTTAATTACTCTTTATATGATTGCATGTATTGTCATAATTATTTATCCTTCTTGCCAAAAGAGGAAGCATGCGAAGGAGTAAATATTCTTTTATTCGATAACGACGAAATGATTTGTACATTGCAGCATCATTTTGTACGCCACTCTTCCTCTAATAAAAATATTTTGCGATTTACGAAAGTAAACGGAGAAGAGTTGCATATTGATGTGACATAAAATAAAAACCACCTTATCTCCCAAATATTTGAGATCATAAGGTGGTTTTATTTTTATTTGAATACGTACCAGCCAAGCGGTAATTTTAGTCCTAAGTATAATACCGCTACTAGCGCGACAATAAATAAGCCCCAAACCGCCCCTGTTGGTTTGTTTTTGCTCATTTTCACAAGAACCATTTCCATTCCAGCGATTACTAATATACCAGCTAGCATTTTCATGCCGTACCACATGTGCATGCTACCTGTTGCCGTCTTCACAATACTCATGTACAACATGAAACCTGTCACAATAATGATGATATACATAAGGCGAAGCCCCATATGTACACCTTTACCTTTTCTTCCTGCTGAATAAAGTGAATACGCAACGAAGAATAAAATTAATCCTAACGCCCATGCTGTAATATGCATATGTACCATCGTATCCCTGCCTCCTCTTTTTCACACTTTTTCACTCTATATGATAACATGTTCATATATTTTCAGGAAATGTTTCGCTTTTTTATATTTAAATGCTATAATATTTAGAGTATTTACAAACTTCTTGTAATAACAAAAGGGGGAACAATCATGATTCAAACTAAGGATATTATCGAACTTACAGACACATACGGGGCAAATAACTACCATCCACTTCCAATCGTTATTTCTAAAGCAGAAGGCGTTTGGGTAGAAGATCCTGAAGGAAACCGCTATATGGACTTATTAAGTGCATATTCTGCAGTAAACCAAGGTCATCGTCATCCAAAAATCATTAACGCTTTAATTGACCAAGCTAATCGAGTGACGTTAACTTCTCGTGCTTTCCATAGCGATCAATTAGGTCCTTGGTACGAAAAAGTTGCGAAACTAACAAATAAAAATATGGTACTTCCTATGAATACAGGTGCAGAGGCTGTTGAAACTGCAATTAAAACAGCTCGTCGCTGGGCTTATGATGTGAAAAAGGTAGAAGCAAACCGTGCAGAAATCATCGTTTGTGAAGATAACTTCCACGGACGTACAATGGGTGCTGTTTCTATGTCATCAAACGAAGAGTACAAGCGCGGCTTCGGTCCAATGCTTCCTGGCATTATTGTAATTCCTTATGGTGATTTAGAAGCGTTAAAAGCTGCGATTACACCAAATACAGCTGCATTCATTTTAGAGCCAATCCAAGGTGAAGCAGGAATTAACATTCCACCAGCTGGTTTCTTACAAGAAGCTTTCGAAGTATGTAAAAAAGAAAACGTTTTATTCGTAGCAGATGAAATCCAAACAGGCTTAGGCCGTACGGGTAAAGTATTTGCTTGCGACTGGGACAATGTAACTCCTGACATGTACATACTTGGTAAAGCACTTGGCGGCGGCGTATTCCCAATCTCTTGTGTTGCAGCAAACAGCGACATTTTAGGTGTATTCGAGCCAGGTTCTCACGGTTCTACATTCGGTGGTAACCCACTTGCATGTGCTGTTTCTATTGCAGCTCTTGAAGTATTAGAAGAAGAAAAATTAACAGAGCGTTCTCTTCAATTAGGAGAAAAACTAGTTGGGCAATTAAAAGAAATTGATAACCCAATGATTACTGACATTCGCGGTAAAGGTTTATTCATCGGTATCGAATTAAACGAGCCAGCTCGTCCTTACTGTGAACAACTAAAAGCAGCTGGTCTATTATGTAAAGAAACACACGAAAACGTAATTCGTATTGCACCACCTCTAGTAATCTCTGAAGAAGATTTAGAGTGGGCGTTCCAAAAAATTAAAGCTGTACTATCTTAATCATAGTGAGGTTGTCCTAAATATAGGACAACCTCTTTCTTTTTTAGTAGTTTACCGTAAAATAAAATTGAATATTCTGTTTTTATTAAAAAGGGGGTAACTGTATGCTATTGAAATACGGTAAACACATTAATAATTTAGCTACAATTTTTATTTCTATGACATTCATCGGCTTCATATTATCTACAACTTTACTCAGTCATTATTCAACTCCTAATACATTCACACTACTCAAAACATCATTTTGGGCTGCTGTTTTCCTTACAATTATCGGTTTTGGCCGTGAGAGAAGCGCACTTGCAGTTATGCTAATTGGAATTTGTACTTTAGCATTAATCGGATTGTATATTTTCGCCATCATAGATTACTCCGTTAATCCACGCCCATAGAAAAGAGCTATCTTTTCACAAGATAGCTCTTTTTTCATTTCACAATATTTCTAAGCGTACCAATTCCCTCTACTGTAATAACAACTTCATCACCAGCATGTAAAAACTTCGGTGGTGTAAAACCTTTACCAACACCAGCTGGTGTCCCTGTTGCAATGATATCTCCTGGCTCTAATGTCATGCCTTTACTTATAGTTGAAATAATTTCTTCTACTGAAAAAATCATTTCTCTCGTATTTGAAGTTTGCCTTACTTCTCCATTTACCACTGTTTCAATGTGTAATGCATTCGGCGTTCTAACCATCGATTTATGAATTAAATACGGTCCCATCGGACAAAATGTATCGAAACTTTTCCCTAGGAAAAATTGTTTATGTTTTCTTTGAATATCCCGAGCAGTTACATCATTTATAACTGTATATCCAAAAACATGATCAAGAGCTTTTTCTATTTTTATTTGTTTCCCTCGCTTACCGATAACGATTGCTAGTTCACCTTCGTAATCAAGTTCATTCGTCGCGTGAGGGTGACCATTAATTTGCTCATCAATTCCAATCACTGTTGTTGGCGCCTTTGTAAAAATCATTATATTTTCAGGGATAGACTCTACTCCGCCCATTTCTACCGCATGCTCACGATAGTTCTTTCCAACACAAAGAATATTTTTTCTCGGCCTTGGAATCGGTGCTAATATTTTCACCTCTGCTAACGGATAATACGCCGATCCCGCATTTTCCTTCGCCCAATTTACAATATCGTACACTTTCTCAAGACATTCGCTTCCTCTTTCAATACACTCTAACATGGTAATTGGGATAGTAACCTTTTCCCCTTTTTGTCTTTGCGCTTCTCTTAAATGTAATACCTTTTCTTCCTCTTCATCCACAATACCTACAAATACTTTTTCTTCTTTCTTCGCCGTTACAAAACGCAACATTTCCACTCTCCATCCTAAAACTCATACCCTATAATTGTATTCGCATCCTTAAGAAAAAAACCTTCTTATACACGCTAATTTTTACAATATTCAACCATTATTATATTTGTTCCTCATCCGTTATTTGACATAAAATGTAGAAATTATACTTTTTTTAGCGAAGATGTTTCTTTTTTATGGGATTTTTGTATAATATGTACTACATATATACATAAAATTTATTGAGAGATGGAGCCGATTTCAATGTTTGAGCAAGCTATCGAAAAAAAACGCGAAAAAATGATCTATTTTGCTGAACGCTACGGAATGACTTCTCAAAAAACAGTAGATTGTAGCCAGGAATTGGACAGGCTCTTAAATGTTGTTTGGCCTATACATACAGATTGCACACATACTCAAATGTTCGAAACACATACGCAATAACGTATGTGTTTCTTTTATTTCGAAAAAATACACATTTTATTGAAAACGCCCATACAATAGTAGAAAAGAAAATTTTAAAAACGAAAGGTGTTTTGTATGCCAGCTATGGTCGGACATATTCGTATCGTTAACATTGGATCAAGTGGTATTTTTCATATTGGAGATGTATTTGCGATTAGGCCTATTAGTTATTCACGCGCTTTTGCCGGAGCCGGTTCATTTAATGTTGGGGATAACGTCTCTGTCTACAATTATCAAAGCTCAACGACCGTCAATGATTCAGATGTAATTGATCAAGCAATAATTGGTTCGAACTAAAGGGGGCGATTGCATTGAATTTTTATGTGAACCAAAGTATCATCATTAACAGCATTAAAATCGATAGCATTACGACCTCTTCCGTTTTTCAAATTGGAACTGCAGGTAGTATTAAAGCTCTTTCTAAATTCTCAAATTCTGGCGGATTTACAGAACCTCTTCGTCCATTACAGGCGAAAGGACAAATTATTTCCATCAAACCATCAACTAGTTCTTCTTAAGGTATCCTTGTCATAAATATATAGCAGGAATATATTTCCCCTCCCTATTGAAAAGGAGGTTTCACAAATGAATCAAGATATATATACTTACCTACACCAACTTCAACAAGCTCTCCAAATACAGCAGCAAACTATTCTAAATCTTGAAGAGCAAGTTCGCCTACTACAAGAAGAGCTTAATGAGTTAAAAAGTCGTCCCTCCTCTTCTATAGGAAAAGTGGAATATAAATTCGATCAATTAAAAGTAGAAAATTTAAACGGCACTTTAAATATTGGCTTGAATCCATTTTCAACAAAAGGGCAACAAATTGAAGATTTTCAAGTGGATACAGAAACATTAAAAGTAAATCCTGAAACAGAAACAAATCCAGATTTTTATCAAGGTATCCTTCAAGAAATGCATCGCTATTTAGATGAAGAAGCATATAGTCGAATTCTCCATTTTGAACAAGAAGAGAGAACGCCGCTTGATGAGATGTATCGACAAATGATGGTGGATGACATAAAAAAACAGATGGAACATAGACTTCCATATTATTTATCACAAGTTCAATCGTATGAGGGTATTTCCTCAGATCCCGATTATTTACGAGACGTCATTATTCAAGCGATGAAACAAGATATTGACAAGGCGTTCCTTTCCTTTATTCAACACATACCGGGTAATTTCCGAAAGGAGTAAGTATGTATGAATTTAAATGTTGTGAACCGCGAGTTAAAAGTAGGGCAGATTAAAATGACCGGGGTTTCTTCTTCCGCATTATTTTTAATTGGAGATGCTAACCTTCTCATCCTTTCTTCTATTCTTGATACGCCATTCGAATCCGTTACAGAGGGACCATTTGTACCATTAGTAACAGATGTCCCTCCGACTCCAGGTTGAGGAGAGGAAAAATTATGCTCCGTCATACTTCAATTGTACAAAATGTTTCTATCGTTTCTATGGGGGTTGCAGCTGTCTTCCAGGCCGGGGATTCTAATCAAATAGAATTAAAAAATAGAGCACTTATCGTTCATCGAGAAATCCCTTGTTATATAAAAGGTGAAGGTCGTTTTGATGCGTTTGAAATCTTTACAGATGAATACATTACAATTCCAAAGCGAACAACAGATGTAAAAATGAATATTGTAAATGAGTGCCCTTTTATTGAAGTAAATGATGTTCACTTGCGAACCCTTTTAAATTCCGCGTGCTTCCAAATCGGCAATGTTGACTATGTTTTTAATAATTCTCGTACGCTACAAATCCGCCAATTTATTACTGATGAACCTTCCTCTAAATAATTCATATAGTAATTAAAAAGCTTAGTAAAGTAGGTGGATGGTATGCCTTCGGTTGTAGGAAATCTCGTCGTTCAAAACAGTAACGGCTCTTTCAACTTAGGAGATTTTTATAACGTGTCTCCGAAAGAAAATACGAAAGCTTATAACGGATCTGGGGCTTCCAATGTCGGATTTGTCGTTAACACTTTTAGCGGCGTTAGTGCAACAAATACATTCGATTCGGACGTTGCAGACCAAGATCAAATTGGAACAGCGTAAAAAAAGCATTAGCTCTTCTTGTATAGAGCTAATGCTTTTCCTTCTGTTTTTTAACACCTTACATATTTACGTTTGAACCCCAGTCTTCCTCTATCAAGTCCTTTATGAATACTTTCGTAAGCGTTTAGAAAACTGCTTTTCTTGTTGTCCCGTTTTAGCTCCACTATGCCTACTTCCTTTGCAGTTTCAACTGCCTTTTCATGTAGCGGCACATATGAAATCCCCACAGTGTTTAGAAAATTATTCATAGCGGATTTCGTTCGTTCTGGCGCATCGTGAATTGTATTTTTCACAACTTCTAGCATATTGGTAATCTTACTTTCGGAAAATTCATGGTCTTTTCGATTCCCTAAAAGCCAGCAGTAACAACTCCATCCCGCTGACATTCTTAGTTCGTCACCACTTGCAATCCATTTATCAGCAACGTCTTGTGCAAAATCTGATTCTGATAAAGTTACTGCCACCACATAATCGGACAGCATATAAAAGTACGCCCCATCCATCCAACGATCAAAATCCGATTCGTTCATAGTTTTTGGATTTGCAATAATGCCTGCAAAGTACATCGCATCATAGTTACCTGTAGCATAAAGCTCTTCAGCTAAACTTTGATTGATTTTTATTTTCTTCGCGATTGGTTTCATAGCACCTGTAGCTACTCCAAAAAGTGGCTCCTTTGCACCATTGGATATGTATATTTTTTTAGTTCGTTCCTTGCCGAGAGTTTCAAGCTCTTGCATTACTGTTTCAAAATCCATCGCGTTGCACTTCCTTCCTCAATATTATAATCAATTCGCTTATCTTCTTTATCAAGTTCTCTATACTTCATAACTCCATCTTTTAAAGCGTTTTGTCCATCGATTTACGATTTTCAAAATGGGATTTCGTTATACGCGTTTATCTAGCTAATTAATACCGATTATAAAAACTAATCATTAATGAAGATGCTACTCCCCGCTAATGATTAGTTTTTTTATTTAAATGATAATCCCTTATCTTCTAAAGCCGCTCTCAATTTAGGTAAAGATGCTGGCCCTATACCGTGCAGTTTCAAAATTTCTTTTTCACTATACTTTGAAAGTTCTGCTTCAGTCGTTATTCCATGGTGCTCTAACGCTCGCCTTGCTGGTGCTGAAAGAAGAGAAAGAAAGCCTTCTTTTGGCTTTCTCTCTTTCTCACAGGTTGGGCAAGTTGGACAATCGCTACTTTTGTAGTACTCGTGTCCTTGATCACAAGTTCTTAACGTCGCCATAATCCATAACCCCTTTCTAAGCTCTATTCGTCAATATTTACAACATGATTTCCATCAAAGAAATATAAACATTTCTCTTTCACAGGATGTTTTAAGCTTTTCTCGAGTGCTTTTGCATATAGTGAAAGCTGTACTTTGTATCGGTCTTCTAAAATTGGTTTCGCTTGATCAAATCCGCCTGGGAACTTTCCTTCAATCGTATCTGTTTTAAAGTCGATTAAAGTAATTCCGTCTTCCTCTTCGATCATGCAGTCGATAACCCCTTGGACAAGTATTGATTCGCCTTTCTTCCCTTGCCAATCTTGATACGCTTCTTCTGCTGAAAGCATCATCGTAAATGGTACTTCGCGCTCAACACTTTTTGCTGCTAATACCCTTTTACCTAAGTCACTGTCAAAGAATGAAATTACCTTTTCAATCGCTATTTCTTCAGCTTGTTCAAATGTTAATAGTTCTTTATTTACCATTCTTGCAATTTGTTCTTGAAGAACTTCAATCGTAATTGGTTTCTTCAAATCTACATGCTGCATAACGGCATGGACTGCTGTCCCTCGCTCTGCGTATGTTAGCCCTTTTTTCTCCATAAAGCGCGGACGTGTTTTAATTGGTGCACGAAGTTTTTTAATAAAGGCGTTATCGCTACCTTCTTCAGATTGATAATTTCTCTTTATTTCTGTAACAGACTGCTTCGCACGGTGAGATGTCGCGTCCGCATACCCGTATTCCCACATCAATCTGTCGTACACTTCTTCTTTCCGTTCACTTTCTAACGGAACAGCTTTTTTATCACGAAGCGCTTCTAATAACTCTTGTTTCTCTTCTTGAACTGGTTCTGGTGCAAGTAAATCTTTTCCTTCAACAACTTCTACTTTCCAGCTAGCACTATATTCATAAATTTCGCCTGGAATATTTCCTTGTCCTAATTCAAGAAGCATTTCACTATCACGGTGTCTATATAAGGAAGGTGCAATCCAGTCTAAGTAGCAAGACGCTCCGGCACGAATATGGTCTGGTAATAACCATTCACTATGCTCTCTTGCATCGAGCCATTTTTCCATTTCTTTATTTGCATCTTTAACTGTTCCAATTAAAATTAACTTCTCTTTTGCACGTGTTAATGCTACGTATAGTACGCGCATTTCTTCCGCAATTAATTCCATCTTCATTTTACGCTTAATCGCTAGTTGCGATAATGTCGTATATTTAATTCGTTTACGAGGATCGATAAATTGTGAACCGAAACCGAAATCTTTATGAAGTAAGAAACGCTTCATTAAATCTTGTGTATTAAAACGGCGACCAAGTCCAGCTACAAATACGACTGGGAACTCTAGCCCTTTACTTTTATGAATCGTCATAATGCGAACAACATCTTCTTGTTCTCCAAGAGCTCTCGCCGTTCCCATATCATCTCCGCGTTCTAAAATACGCTCAATAAAACGTAAGAAGCGGAATAATCCTCTAAACGATGTTGCTTCATATTGTCTTGCACGATCATATAGTACGCGTAAGTTTGCCTGCCTTTGCTTTCCGGCTGGTAAACCGCCGACAAAGTCGTAATAGCCTGTCTCACCATACACTTTCCAAATTAAATCGGAAAGTGATTGTTGTCGCGCAAATTCACGCCACCCTTGCAGTAAGTTATAAAACCACTCTAATTTATCATGTAATTCTTGTTCTTCTTCAAGCGGCGCTCCCTTTAAGAATGAGCTCATCACTTCATAAAACGAGCCTTTCTTTCCATGAGCACGAAGCGTCGCGAGTTCTTCGTCATTTAGTCCAACGATCGGTGAACGAAGTACAGCTGCAAGCGGAATATCTTGCATCGGGTTATCAATGACGCGGAATACATTCATCATAATATTTACTTCTGTCGCTTCAAAGTAACCAGTCGCAAGGTCAGCATATACCGGAATTCCTTGTAGTTTTAACTCTTCCATAATTTGCGGCGCCCATGGCATGGAGCGAAGTAAAATAACGAAATCACGATATTGCACCGGGCGCATACTATCAGTTTTACGATCATACACTTCATAGCCTGAATCGACCATTGCTTTAATACGCTGCGCCATAAGACGAGCTTCAAGCTGCGCTTTTTCTACTTCGGCACCTTCTTCACCTTCTTGCACTTCTTCCTCAGTTTGCTGAATACATAATAGCTCTGCCGCTACATCTTCACCTTCTGGATAGCTAGCACCTAGCTTTAATTCAGCGTCAGCATCATAATCGATTTCGCCGACTTCTTCGCCCATAATTTGTTTGAAAATAAAGTTCGTACCTGCTAGCACTTCATGACGGCTACGGAAGTTTTTCGCTAAGTCAATCTTCATTCCGCCGCCCGATCCTTCTTGTGTGAAACGTTTATATTTTCCTAAGAATAAACCAGGCTCTGCTAGTCGGAAACGATAGATTGACTGTTTTACGTCACCAACCATGAACAAGTTTCCTTCACTCTCAGAATCTTTCGTTACGAATTTAATAATTGATTCTTGTACGAAGTTCGTATCTTGATATTCATCAACTAGTACTTCCGCAAATTTATTACGATATTGAAGCGCTACTGCTGACGGCTTCATTTCACCGCCTTCACTTTGCTCGCTTAAAATTTGCAAACAGAAATGCTCTAAATCTGTGAAATCGACCATTCCTTTATCTCGCTTAATCGCTTGGAAACGCTCTGTAAATACTTTTACAAGCTTCACGAGTTTTTCTAATACAGGATGCATATCTTGAAAATCTCGTAAGAAACTTTCGGGTCTGCGGCTAAATAGCTCTTCTTGTAATTTCTTCACTTCATCTTTCGCTTTATTACGAAGAGAATCTACTTGTTTTACAACATCTTCGTTGTAATCACTTTTTTTAATACGCTTTAACGTTTGCCACGATACATTTTGCATCGCTTCATAAACGCTTGTCCACGATCCACGCGCTGCTGAGGATAACGTTCCAAGTAAAGCTAAATCTGCTTGTAAAGTTTCAACGCGAGGCGCTGGACCATCAGGAAGCATTGCGAGTTCAGTCGCCTTACGAATATGCTTTTCCGCTGTTTCAAGCTGAAACTTCACATCTTCTAATAAGTAAGAAGCGTACACTAAATCTTCAATCGTCTTTCCTTCAACGTCGTATGCTTCTACTAATTTATCAAGCCACTTCTCCGGGTTTGGATGCGCTCTTGATTCTGTATGAAGCGCTAAAATCATTCGTTGTAAGTCATCGTCACTACGGTCACTCGTATAACGATCAACTAGTTCAAAGAAAATACTATTATCTTCGATTCCATATTCTTCTTCTAATATGTCATCTAGCACTTCTTCTTTTAATAACTCATTTTCTGTTTGGTTCGCAATACGAAAACGAGGATCGACATCAAGCATGTAATAATATCCTCTAATAACTTGTAAACAAAATGAATGAATTGTTGAAATGGAAGCTTTATTTAATAAGCTAAGCTGCTTTCTTATATGCTGTGAACCTGGCCCATCAATTAATAATTTTTCTAACGCTTCCCCAATTCGATTTTTCATTTCTTGCGCTGCTGCATTCGTAAATGTTACAACGAGCAGGCGGTCGACATCGACTGGATTTTCCTCACTTATAATCTTTTTAATAATACGTTCAACTAATACCGCTGTTTTCCCTGATCCAGCTGCCGCTGCGACTAAAATATCACGTCCGTTCGCTACAACCGCTTTCCACTGGTCATCTGTCCATTGACTACCTTCTGGTTTCTGAGGCCAATTTTCTTTCATTCTCCGCCAACCTCCTCTCTAATTTTCTCCATCGCTTCGCTATCTTTCATATCTTTTAACGTACGGAATTGGTTATCTTCAAGTGATTCATCAAATTGACAAACAGATTTGAAGTTACAGAACGTACATGCCGCTTTATTCCCCTTTTTGTAAGGAGCAATATCGATAACACCTTCTGTAATGTCTTTTCCGATATTTTCAAACGAGTGGTGTACATATTTTTGAAGTACGTTAAACTCTTGTTCACTTGCAATGCTAGAACGCGCACTAAAACTACCATCTTTTTTCAGACCAGCAGAAATAATATCAGAGCTTCCTGTTGAAAGTTTATTATCCATTAAACGCACAACGTCAGCATCGCCTAGTACGAGACCTTTCATTTTAAATTTCTTTAAAATTTCTTTCTCAATTTCTTCTTCAGATGCATCGCCTTTCATCTCAACAATCGGGTTATGAATATGGAAATACAATACACCCGCCGGTGATGCAGTACTGCCCTTTTTCATCCACGTATGTGCATTTGAAGTAACAACATCTAAATACGTTAACATTTGAAGTGCGAGTCCGTAATACACTTCTGTTAAATCTAACGCTTTCGAACTTGATTTATAATCAATAATACGAAGGAACGTACCACTCTCATCTTCCGCCTTATCAACACGGTCAATACGGCCAACTACTTCCATCTTCACACCATTTGGCAACGCAAATTCCATCGGCGGAAGCGATCCAGTCCCGCCCATACCGAACGGTACTTCTAAATCAACTGGTACAAATCCACTCGACTTCGCATGTTCACGAAGAATAAGTGACGTACGGAAAATGATTTGTTGTAGTTTTTGCTTTAAATAGAAATGACGGTTCGAACTTAATAAAATTTGTCTTTGTAATAACGGTGCAATTTCTTCTATTACTAAAGCAGAAAGGTGTTCACACTCTTTTATTGATAAATCCGCCCAAGTCCGATTTTCACGTAATAGCTTGTCTGCAATTCTCTTCAGCGCTGCATGAAATAACTCACCGATATCTGGCGCATCAAGTTTGAAAATATCACGCTCTCTTAGCGATAAACCGTGCTGAGCAAAATGAGCGTACGCACAGCGATTAAATAGCTCCATACGAGAAACGCTTCCCTTAATTGTATCTCCATATAAATCCCTACTTACATCTGCACTTAGTTTCTGTGCACGATTTCGGTAGAATAAACTTGATAACACACGGCTACTTTTTTGCTTCCATTCATCTGAAGTAACGTAGAAGTTATATACGTCCCACCAAAAGTCTAAATTGCCTTCAAATCCGTAACGCTTCCACGTTTGCAATTGCTGCATGACATAAGACAACGTTACTTCTGGCGTTGCTACATATGAGATTTGTTCCGAACGCGATAAGTCATTTACATCATTCGTAATAAACGATTCTTTCACATCAGGGAACATTCTTTTTATTTTTTTAATAAAACTAGAAGCAAGTAACGTCTTTCCTTCTTCATCCGCAAGCGGACAGGAAATGTATACCTTCTCAGATGCTCTCGTCACCATTTGATACATAACGAACTGTTCTTCTAATAAAGTTTGTCTCGTCGTTGGTGCTAATTCGATACCTGCAGCGGTGAGAACATTTCTTTCCTCATCAGAAAGCATACCTTCATCCATAGGCGCTGCTGGAATCACTCCTTCATTTACTCCAATAATGAACGTCGCTTTAATATCTGATAATCTAGAATGATCAATATTAGCAACTAACACTTGATCTAGTGACGGCGGAATGTTCGCAAATTGAAGTGCCTCAAGACCTGTCGACATAACCTCCGTAAACATTGAAAGGGACATCTTCTCTTCGCCAAGCATCTCAACGAACGTATCAAGAAGATTCATCACTTCTTCCCATACTTGCTCATGGTCTGTCGCAAATAAGAAATCTCCATTTTCTTCTGCACGAACACGTAATTCTTCTAGTTTTTTCGGAACGTCAAGCTCCTCTAAAAATAAATATACCGCTTCGCACATTTGCATAACTGTTCCAGCACGCTTCAGTCTTTTTTGCATACGAATAACTGGCGTTCTTACAACGTCGCGAAGTCGATTTATTCTCTCTTCCATTTCACGCTCACTGTCTGTTATCATTTCGCTCGCATCATCAAGAGAACGATAACGACGATACATCCACGGATCTTCAGAAGTCCATCTCTTCCCTTGTACACCGTACGCTAAACAGTAGTTTTCAAACTCATCCATCTCTTCGCGCATCGCTTCTTTTCTTACATCTAATGGATATAAAAGCTCTGTTTTCACGCAGCGAAATACTGCATCATAACGCCAATTCCCGCTAATAATCTCGAGTGCAGAACGAATACATTCTACTAGCGGATGATGTGACATTGGGCGTTTTTCATCGATGAAATGCGGGATATTATAATCCGTAAATAACGTTCGCATTACGTCGTAATAACTTTCTCCGTTACGAAGAAGGACTGCGATATCTCGGTAACGATAGTCTTCATCCGCCACAAGTCTTCTAATTTCACGAGCTACACCTTCTACTTCAGCTCGTAAATTAGCTGCTGTACTAATTGTTACACTCGCTTCACCATGATACTTTTCATTCGGACGCGCTTCATAATGCGCTTCTAAATGAGCTAATGCTGGAGAATGAAAACGCGGTTGTTCCATAAGTGGAATTGTTTTTTCAATTTCTATTTTCTCTTCACGCGCTACTTGTTTTATTCGTTCATACGTTAACGTCGTTTCATAAAATAAATCTAGTTCATTCACTGGCTGCGCTAACGTTTTTTCATCTATCGTTAATGTTATTGTTACTCTTGTTCCTAATCTCATTAGCCCTCTAACGATTTCTAGCTCTTGAGGAGAAAATGAATGGAATCCATCTATATAAATTTCCGCGCCTTTTACATACTCAGAGTCTGAAAGCTTCTCAATTAATAATTGTAAGTAGTCTTCTGAATCTAAATACTTTCCGATTAAAGCACGTTCAAAATCATCATATAGTAACTGTAAATCATACACTTTATTCGCTAGTAGCTTTTGCTCTGCACTACTGCTATGCGTGTCTAATTGTTGCCACATTTCATATACGTTAGACGGCGTCACATTGTAACGTTTAAACTCAGCAATCATACTACCAAGATGTTCAAAGAAACCGTTTTGCTCCGCTGCTTTTTGAAACACAGATAGTCCATCTTTACGAGATTCTACAATTTTACGAAGCAACATATGTACACCAGCTTCATCAATATGAAGACGACTCGCTCCGCCAACTTCTTGCAGCACCTTCCACGCTAATCGCGAAAAACTAAAAACTTGTGCCCGAATAGAACCTCTTACCTCTTCACTCCCAATTAACGCCTGCTGCGTTTGGAATGTCATCTGTTCTGGCACAAGATATAATATTGTTTTCCCTCTTGGGCGCTGTTTTAACTCTTCTTGCACTTCGTGTAAACAAAGTGTACTTTTTCCACTTCCAGCTCTACCAATCACAAATCGAAGTGACATGTAACCCCACCTTTCACTTACATAACGAACGTTAGTTTGCTATCACAATTGTATTATAGGACGATAAAAAAGACAAACATACTCGTTTGTCTTTTCCTTATACTTCATTTTATTATATCAGCCTTTTGAGAAATTCGTTTGTACCTCTTGAATCGGCCAATATCGTAAATCAACTTTACCGACAACTGTATCAGCTTTCACAAAGCCGAAGTGCCTACTATCCCAGCTACCGAGGCGGTTGTCGCCAACTACAAAAATAGAACCAGGTGGTACAAACTTTTCTTTCGTTAATTCTTCTAATTTAAAATCACCTGTTAATTGCCGTCCATTTATCTCTTTCTTATACGTCTCTAAATAAGGTTCATCCACGAATTGTCCGTTTATATATAATTTATCATGCTTATATTCGATATGATCCCCAGGTAAACCGATAATTCGCTTTACATAGTCCTCTTTTTTATTCGCATGAAAAACGACGACATCAAATCGATTCAAGTCCCCTACTTGATAACTCACCTTATTCACAACGAGCATATTTCCATCTTGCAATGTCGGCATCATTGACTTCCCCTCTACAACGTACGTTGAAAAGAAAAACGTTCGAAAAAATACAGCTAATAGTACACCAATTAAAATTGTTCTTACCCACTCTAGCCCTTCTTTTTTCAAAGTTTTCTTCATTTGCTTCTCCCCTCGCCCTTTAATGATGAAGCTTATCTTTACAAAGAAGACTTTTCCTAATGTAGTTCTAACTTTACTTCAATTTTTTTACCGACATACCATAAAATAAAAATAACAACGCCCACAATAACCGATTTCACCGGCTTATGAATAAATGACACTAAATCATGACCGATATACGTTAAAATAAAGATCATAACAAGCTTTCCAAATGCTAATGCTAGTCCAAACTGTTTTACGCTAATGCGAGATAAACCAGCTACAACGTTTATAAGCGCAGATGGTGTGAACGGAAAACAAAATATAACAAAGATTGGCGCGAACCCTTTTCTTTCAATCCATCCCATCGCTTTTCGCACTCTCTCATGCTTATTTACAAAAGAAAAGAAACGACTTCTTCCAAAGCTACGAATAATGAAAAATACAAGCATTGCACCAATTACTGACCCAATCCATGAATAAAGAAAACCGAACCAAAAACCAAATGCAACAGCATTCGCCAACACAAACACAATGAGTGGCAATGCCGGAATAAGCGCCTCTATCATCGGTAAGCCAATACCGAGAAGCGGTCCGAACGCACGATAACTTTCAACAATATGATCCATATTTTCTGGTGAAAAATACTCTTTGATCGTTTGAAAATCCATTCTACACTTTACCCCTTTACTCTAATTACTACCTCTACTGTATCATCGCTTAAATGAAAGAGGAAATGGTAGATACGACATATGGAGATATATTTATTAAAGTTTCCATATCATTCGCTAGAATTCCTTCATTATTATGCTATGATAATCTTTCAATATTCGACAAGGTTTGTTGTACGTTTGGTTGTTTGAGGAACAATATTTTTTGATGATTTTTTCGGTAAATGAAATTACACTGGTGATTTTCTGAATACATCGACCACAATTTGATTTTTATCGACTTTCCGACAAAAACAGACAAATAAAAAGGATGAGTCTCCCCACCCTTTCCCTCTCACACTTCGCCTTCCTTCACAAAATACACTTTCTCATATGCTGGTGTTAATTTAGATTCTTCATTTTTATCAATCTCTTTAAAGCAAGGATTTCCTTGTTTTTTCTTACGATCTTCATACTCTGTCCGTAATTTCGCTGTACGATTTTGCTGATTTTCAAAGCTACTTTTTGACATTTCTAGTTTCACAGCGAAACCATTTATAAATCTAATAATAAGATTTCCATCTTTTAATTCTTTATTATCTTCAATATGAAAATGAGATAACCACGCACACTCTTTTCGAGAATAAGAATACGTAGGGAAAAAATAAAGTTGATCTGTCGGGCTAATTGCGATAGGAGCTTTATGTGTAATACGAGTTAACTCCTTCGTTCCTTCTTTTCTTCCAAAGAAACTAGAACCATGCTTCCGGCAACTTCTCTCTATAATATCAAGAGGCTTTTGAAATACGAAAAAAGAATCTTCCATTTCTACAATTCGCGTAACAACTTTCTTTTCTCCTAGAACAACAGGAAGTAAGGCCATTGTATTTTTGCTTACAACATAGTTTTCGACATAACGTTCTACTTTACTTTCCATAGTCTACTGTCTGCTACTACAAATATAGGCAAATGTATATCCTTAGAGTATGTAGTTTTTGCACGCTAAGAATACTTTTATCTATACTCGCTCTTTTGTTAGTAACAGATTTTTCACCTCTCTTTTTTAAATTTTCGATTGCTATTTAATTTCCCTTCTTCATTTCCCTTTTATAGTAGCACCTACGAAAAGGAAATGGTTTACATTCCACGATTCTTTACAAATACTTATAATAAATCAAATATAATACAAATCTGTTAATAATGATATATGAATATCAAAGGAATAATCTGTATAAAAAAAGGATTCTATATACGAAAAAAGAATTTATATCATTTGTAATATGTTTAACACATTCCCCTTTTCATATAATTACAGCAATTAATTTTGCTATAATTAAAATATAAATCAAATATACGGAGGTCTCTCATGGAAGAAAAGCAAGATCATCCAACAATTCAAATGAAAAATAGTAGCATTGTTATCGTAAAAAATTCAGCGAGTATTATATTCGGTTTATTTTTTATTTTACTGTTCTTCGCGAAGTCTTTTCGTAAATCTAAATGTCCAGAATGCAAGAAACGTGAAAAGAAAAAAGCTGTGAAAGAACACTAAAAGGCCTTCCTTTACGGAAAGCCCTTTTTACATACTGATTGCCATTTCCTTCATTCTTCTTCACCCTCAAAAAAACCTACTATTTTTTCTTCCAAGATTCTCTGTATCTCTTTCAACCTGTACTATGATTATATATGGTTCTTGATCTAAATACCGAGAATGAGACTTCCTCAAATCAATTACCGTCACTTTATCATTTTCATAAGTTTTCGAGTACGCCTTTATTTCTTCAATCGTACTTTTTAGGCTGTCTTTATTACTAATATAAATATCGTATATCTCACCAACAAAAAAAAGGATGGCATAAGCCATCCTTTTTTCTATAATAAACTATAAAATTATAGTTTGATTACGTTTTTAGCTTGAGGTCCACGGTTGCCATCTTCGATTTCGAAGCTAACTTTTTGGCCTTCTTCTAAAGATTTGAAACCATCAGTTTCGATTGCAGAGAAATGTACGAATACATCGTTTTCGCCTGGAACTTCGATGAAACCGAAGCCTTTTTCATTGTTAAACCATTTTACTTGTCCTGTAACTGTCATAATTATTTCCTCCTACGAAAATACATTTTATTTAGTCTTCATGTATAAAAAAAGAATCCACACATTATCAAATTCGAAACATAAACTAGTTCTCACATACTTTTTCCCGTTTGTTTTCGGCATTTGATAATATATGGATTGCTTAATTTAATTATTCAACTGGTATTATCATAACACACTTAAAATAGAATGTACAATCTTTTTAAAAATAAAATTTCTAAATTTTAGTATTTCTTATAAAATATAACCATACCTATTCTAATAAGGAGGCGTGTATGACAGAAATAATCCCTAAAAAAACATTAAAGAGAATTGAAAAAGATATTGAAAATAACAACCTTGGAAAAGCAAGAGATAGATTACACGGATTAATCACTACTTATCCGAATGAATTAGCACTTAGGAAAAAACTCGGGGACATTTACTTTACATTACAATACCCAGAAATGGCCGGACGGTATTGGTATCTTGAAAAAGAGAAAACAGATGTTATGCACGCGGCATGTCTACAATTTGAAAAATCGATGGGAAACGACTCTTATCATATTGTACGTGCTTTAAAATTCAAAGGAGATCGTAACATTATTACAGGACTACACACCGAACGTCCCTTACAGCCATTGCAGAAAAAAGTGATAGAGGAACTAATTGATGATTATGAAGAAACATGGAAAGACAAACTATTTACATGGGGCTGTCTATCATTATTCGCATTCCTTCTTTTTACTGCTATCGTTGGTATATTCACCATATTAGATTGGATATTTTAAATAGAAGTGAACGTTCCACAATACGACGACAAATAAAATTACATCCACTTTCCGACAAAGTTTAACAATGTCAGCGACGTAATAATAAATAAGAAAAGTGCCCCAAAAATATTTTTTGGGGCACCTACTTATACCTTTATTTCGTAAACTGTTCTTCTTCTGTGGATCCTTTTAGAGCAGTCGTTGATGAAGTACCGCCTGTAATCACTTGTGCTACTTCATCAAAGTATCCTGTTCCTACTTCGCGTTGATGGCGCGTTGCAGAGTAACCGTATTTCTCTGCTGCGAACTCTGCTTGTTGTAATTCAGAGTACGCTGCCATGCCGCGCTCTTTATAACCACGCGCTAATTCAAACATGCCGTAATTTAATGAATGGAATCCAGCAAGCGTTACGAACTGGAATTTATAACCGTACGATGCAATTTCTTTTTGGAAGCTTGCAATCGTTTTTTCATCTAATTTTTGTTTCCAGTTAAAAGAAGGGGAACAGTTGTAAGCAAGTAGCTTCCCTGGATATTTCTTATGAATTGCGTCCGCAAAGCGTTTTGCATCTTCTAAATTTGGCTCCGACGTTTCACACCAAACGAGATCTGCATACGGCGCATACGCTAAACCACGTGCAATTGCTTGATCAAGACCTGCTTTCGTATGATAAAACCCTTCTGGCGTTCTTTCGCCTGTAATAAACTCTTGATCAACTGGATCGATATCGCTCGTAATTAAATCTGCCGCATCTGCATCTGTTCTTGCGACGATAATTGTTGGTACACCCATTACATCCGCAGCAAGACGTGCCGAAATTAAATTACGCACCGCTGTTTGCGTCGGTAATAATACTTTTCCGCCTAAATGCCCGCATTTTTTCTCTGAAGATAATTGGTCTTCAAAGTGCACGCCAGATGCACCCGCTTCAATCATCCCTTTCATTAATTCAAATACGTTTAACTGTCCACCAAACCCAGCTTCAGCATCCGCCACAATTGGGACGAAATAATCCGTATCACCGTTACCTTCCATATGCTGAATTTGATCAGCACGTTGAAGTGTTTGGTTAATTCGTTTTACAACAGCTGGCACACTGTTCGCTGGGTATAAGCTTTGGTCCGGATACATATGTCCAGAAAGGTTCGCATCTGCCGCTACTTGCCAACCGCTTAAATAAATTGCTTTTAATCCAGCCTTCACTTGTTGCATCGCTTGGTTTCCTGTTAATGCTCCAAGTGCATTAATATAATCTTCTGTATGAAGTGATTTCCAAAGCTTCTCTGCACCGCAGCGCGCTAACGTATGTTCAATATCAATCGATCCGCGCAGACGAATTACATCTTCAGCTGTATATGGACGTGTTATCCCTTTCCAGCGCGTATCTAATTCCCAGCTTTCCTGCAATTTATCAATTCTTTCGTTTTTCATATGTTCCATCCCCTTTTCTTGTTTCTTATAAAATTTCATAACCCGGTAATGTTAAAAACGGCATGAACTCGTTATTACGAACAAGGTTTGTAAACAGTTTTGTAGCTTCTTCAAATCTCCCCTTATTAAATGCTTCCTTACCAATCTCTCTTTCTATTTTTGCTAGTTCTTCTTCTTTCAATTCTTCCATTAATTTAAAAGTGATATTACGGCCATCACTTAGCTTTCCACCCTCATGACGAATCCACTGCCATACTTGTGCTCTTGATATTTCTGCTGTTGCTGCATCTTCCATTAAGTTATAAATTGGAGCTGCTCCCCGCCCGCTTAACCAAGATGCAATATATTGAATACCGACGTTAATATTCGTGCGAAGACCACCTTCTGTAATCGTTCCCATCGGTACTTCTAATAAATCCTTTTCTGTTACACGTATTCCTTCACGCTTTCTAAAAATTTGATTTGGCGTTTTCATTATGTGATTAAATACTTCCATTGCAACCGGTACAAGTCCCGGGTGGGCAACCCAAGTCCCGTCATGACCGTCTAAAGCTTCGCGCTCCTTATCAGCACGCACTTTCTCGAAAGCTGCCTCATTTGCTTCTGGATCATTTTTAATTGGGATTTGCGCCGCCATCCCTCCGATTGCTGGCGCATTACGACGATGACACGTTTGAATAACTTTCAAAGAATACGCGCGCATAAACGGCGCTGTCATCGTGACTTGCGCTCTATCCGGAAGTAAAAATTCATTATGATTACGGAAGCTCTTTAAGAAACTAAATATATAATCCCATCGCCCGCAGTTTAAACCAGCAGAATGATCTCTTAGTTCATACAAAATTTCATCCATTTCAAATGAAGCGTGAATCGTTTCTATTAACACAGTCGCTTTAATCGTTCCGTTCGGAATACCGATATACTTTTGAGCAAATACGAAAACATCATTCCATAATCTTGCCTCTAAGTAACTTTCCATTTTCGGTAAGTAAAAGTACGGGCCACTTCCTTTTGCTAAAAGCACCTTCGCATTATGGAAAAAGTACAAGCCAAAATCTACTAAACTGCCAGACATGTTCTTGCCATCAACTTGCATATGTTTTTCTTCTAAATGCCACCCTCTCGGACGCACAATTAATACAGCTGTTTTACTATTTAAACGATATTCTTTTCCGTTTTCATTTTTATGTGAAATCGTTCCCTTATTCGCATCTCGTAAGTTAATTTGACCTTCGACAGCATTTCTCCAAGTTGGTGCATTCGAATCTTCAAAGTCTGCCATAAAAAGATGTGCTCCTGAATTTAAAGCGTTAATGACCATCTTTCTATCCACCGGCCCAGTAATCTCCACGCGGCGATCCTCTAAATCTTTCGGAAGCTGGGCAATTGTCCAATCACCTTCACGTATGCTTTTTGTTTCCTCTAAAAACTTCGGAAACTCTCCCGCATCAATTCGTTTTTGTTTCTCCACACGCTTCTGTAAAAGTTCTATGCGGCGCCCATTGAAATTTTCATGTAGTTCTTTTAAAAAACTAAGCGCCTCAGGTGTCAATATTTCGTTGTACGCTGGTAACATTTCTCCGGCCAGTGTAACCCGTGAAGTTTGCGTCGACATATTAGCATCCCCTTCTTAAACTGTTTTATAACAGATTTGATTTTATGTTTTATATTATATAACAAATCTTCAGAAAAGGAAGTTTTTTTTGAAAATTCACTTCGTTTTTTTCAAACCGCCTTTCTTTCGCGCTTTATTTCACACAAAAAAGGTCACTGTTATACAACAATGACCTTTTCCTATTCTATTTCCAGTCTTCTTTCAAATGATAATTAATAATCGCATTGTTTATAAACTGAGCATATTGCTCTCTAGGTACAAAGCGATTTAATTCATACATACCATTACCAGTTCCTCTTACAACATTATTAGATTGGAGTGCACTAATTGCATCTTCTGCCCAATGACCTTTTGGGACATCTTTAAATGTATGTTTTTGTTTCACTTCAAAAGTAAATGCTTTTTTTAGAACGACAGCCATTTCTGCTCGGGAAATTGGCGCTTTCGGCCTAAAATTTCCTTGTCCATCCCCTTGAAAAACACCACGTTTTGTTAATGCTAAAATTTCTTTTTTGAAATTCGTTGTACTTTCAGACAGATCTTTATATGGATTCGCTACTGATCCTTCTTCTTTCATTTCAAGTGTTCTGTAAATAACCCCAGCTACTTGTTCACGTGTTGTAAGATCTCCAACACCATACTTTCCGTTTCCATACCCTACTATAATTTTATGATAAGCTAAATCCATAATAGCATCAAATGCCCAATATCCGTATGGAACATCATCAAATACAATCATTTCCGGATACTCTTCCGCTTTTACAGGCGCAACATTCGTTCCTACAAATAGTCCTCCTACCATTGTCGCAATCATCATAGCACTCAATATTTTTTTCTTCATTGTCCTCTCTCCCTATTTCTATTTAATTTAAAATAGAAAAATAATAGATAATACGAAGTTATCCATACTACATATGAAGCATTTCCAAATAACATGAGCAAATATTTTTAGTCATGTATTTTCATAAGCTTCACTGATTTAGGAGTATTCATTTATTGATGAATGTACGATAAAATGCAAATCTTCTAGAAGAAACATTTTTACCACCTTACTCCTTCTTCTATTGTCAAAAGGGAAGTGTCCAATCTAATGTGATATATAATGAAGTATTCTATAATCTCTTTATGATCTCCTTTGCATTTTGAAATTTCACTTTATTGCTACAAATAGTGAGATAAGTAGATTATGTTGCACTCGTATTCACCGATAGTTCCTTCTCTGCTCTCTTTCGAAAAGTAAATGCCATTCCTACAAATATTAAGGCAATCCCTACAATTTGCATACTCGTCGGTCTGAATCCAGTAAAGATCGTATCTAACAAAATTGCAACAGCAGGATCTAAAAACACTAATACAGAAATAAGTCTCGTCGGTAAATCTCTTAAACTGTCAAAAAATAAGTAATATACAAACCCAGTATGTATAAGTCCTGTCGCAGTAATCATCATCCAGTTCATCTCTGTTAATCCTTGAAACTTCCCGAAATCTACGAATGGTAGCAATAAAAATATACCTAAAAACGTTTGTAAAAAGGTCATCGCATATGCACTCGTATGCTTAATTCCTTTTCCGAGCAACGTTGTAAAAGCATAAAATAAAGCCGCAAGAAGTGCCCATACCATTCCAGATGACATTAATTTCTCAAGCGACATACTACCGTCCACTCCAGCTACTAACACTGTGCCGATAAAACAAATAACAATGGACATAACAGCAAATACTGTAAGTCTCTCTTTAAATACGATACTACCGATCATTAATACGATAATTGGAGCGAGATGATACACTGAAATCGCAATTGTAATCGACATGAGTTCAAACGCTTTAAATAAAAACACCCAGTTAAAAACGAGAAATACGCCACACGCTAATATTTGCACAATTTCTTTTTTATTCCATTTCTCATTTTTATATTGTCCTGTTGCAAACCAACATAGCGTTAAAAATAAAGTCGCACAAATACAACGAATAAATACTAATTCAAAAGATGGTAAACCCGTTTGGACAGAAAAAAATCCAATCGATCCGAAAATAGACATCGAAAGGATCATTTTTATAGCCGGCATTGATTTTGAATGAAACAATTTTCTCCTCCCCCTACAATCATCTCTTTATAAACTAAAAATTCTAAAAACATTACATATCATTATATATCACAATTGAAAAACTGTAAAAAAATAGAATGTAAAAAGTAGAGTTCACACCAAATTTTCATAATAAAAAAATCATCCTTTATTTCTTATAAAGGATGATTTTTTTATTATTTATTCAGAGGAATTTCACTATATATAAACTTAAATATACTATTTTTGAAGAGTAAATTGTGAAACAATCTGCTTTAATCCTCCTGCTACGCTATGCAGATGCTCAATTGAAACTGAGATTTCTTGAACTGATTTTTCTTGCTGATGAATAGACTCTTTTACCCTATCAGTTCGATCAGATGATCTTTGGGAAATTTGAGCCATGTCTTCTGCAGAAGCAGAAATCTCCTCACTACTCGCTGCAATTTCA
This sequence comes from Bacillus sp. FSL P2-0099, assembly GCF_038007445.1. Classification (NCBI taxonomy): domain Bacteria; kingdom Bacillati; phylum Bacillota; class Bacilli; order Caryophanales; family Bacillaceae; genus Bacillus; species Bacillus sp. FSL P2-0099. Next base: position 1,113,664 of record NZ_JBBOXE010000001.1, on the reverse strand, counting down.
TCTGTAGACATAGATACAGTTTGAATTTGATTAGATACTTGCTGCACTTTTTCAGTGATTTTTCCAAATACTTTTTCTGTATTCATCACTACTTGTGTACCTGCCTGTACCTCATTATCTACTTTCCCCATCATGTCTACCGTATGGTTCGTTGTTCCCATAACTTGAATAATAAGTTTCTCAATTTGTTTTGCAGAATCACTAGATTGTTCTGCTAATTTTCTTACTTCATCTGCCACAATTGCAAATCCTCTACCACTTTCTCCAGCACGTGCAGCCTCAATTGCGGCATTTAATGCTAATAAGTTAATCTGAGAGGTAATACCTTGCATAACATCAATGATTTTAACAATCTCTTCTGATTGTTCTTTCATAGTCTCTACTTGTTTCACACCGCTATGTACTGAATTTTGGATTGTATCCATCTGTTGAATCATTTGTTTCATTAATTTGTTACCACTCTCTGCATCTAATGCTGATTGAGCAGACAATTCATTTACAGAGGATGATGTATTCACTATACTCTGCATTCCTTGTGTCAACTCTTCCATCGCACCCGCAGTTTGTTCCATTGCTTGCATTTGGCTCTCTGCGCCATTGGCAACTTCTTCAATATCCATAGTGATTTTCTTTGCTGCACCGCTAGATACTTCTGATGCAGATACTACTCCGTCTGCATGTTGGAATAAAAGCTGAATATTATTCTCTACTTCTTGCATATTTGTTCTTAGCCCTGCAATCATCTCGTTAAAATCACTTACTAATATACCTAATTCATCTTTAGCATTATACTCACCATGTACAGTTAAATCTCCCTCTTTTGCTCTTTCCATCATACGACTAACCGTTTGTAAAGGAGCAACTATAAGTTTGCTAATAATATAACTTACTATACATATAATGATTGTAGTAACTACTGCAAGAATGATAAAGGTAATAACGGACCGATCTATCATTTTTTGAGAATCTTTAAATACTTGGTCAGCTAAATTTGAAACATACTCTTCTAAATCTACAGCATAAGCAGCTAACTCTACTCCCTTCGGTTTTAAGTCCTTTTGAAATTCGTTTACCATTTGAGATTCATTTGCTCCCTTTGCTTTGTCAAACAACTTCTTATATGTCTCCATATAACTTGGCAAAGATTTCTTCATCTTCTGAAACAGTTCATCTTCTTGCTTACTTAAATTAACGCCATCATCATATTCTTTTAATAAAGAATCATATTTTTTAAGATCCTTTTCAACATTACCAATAATCCCTTCTTTATTTGTCCCCTCATTTTGTGACGTTGTAATTAATTCTAGTAAGTTATATTCTAGTGAATTTTGTGTACGAAGCATTCCTTCTAATAAAACTGCAGAATTTTGATAATCATCTACTACAACCTCTGTATCGTGCTTAATCTTATTAATAGAATTAATTGCTACACAACTCATAATTGCCATGCCCAAAACTGCTAATGAGATAAGTAAGAATAATTTATGTTTCACTTTTAAATTTTGTAAAAAATACATATTTCCACCTTTATTCCTTTATATATAGATTTTTAGAATTTTATAGCTTATTATTTACAAAATCACAATAAAAAGCAATGATAAATATTCCCAATACCAAACTTATATTTCTATAAACAAGAAGTAGCATAATCGCTACTTCTTGTTTTTTTGTTTTTCATATTGTTCAAACGTATGAATTCTTTCGAAAATTGGTGGATGTGTATATAAGAAAAACTTCACTAACGCAGGTGGATTTACTTGGCTTAAGCTCGTTTTTGATAAATATTGAAAAGTTTTCACACCTGAATTTCCATCTTTCGTCATATCTAAAGCGTATTGATCTGCCGCTCGTTCCTCTATACGAGAAACGTAGTTTGTTGCTGGTTGTGCTGCAAAAGATAATAAAGAGGAAATTAAGAAAAATAAAGGTAAAATTGAGAAACATGCTAATTTTGGAATTTGCAGTGTATCTCCCCATTTTCGAATACACATATTTATAATACGACTAATTAAATACATACCTATAAACGATAGCAACACATAGCTCGCAACGCCCCAATATATATGTTTCATAACATAATGCCCTATTTCATGGGCCATAATAAATAAAATCTCTTTATCTTTTAATTGCTTAAGTGTTGTATCCCACATTACAATACGGGCGTTAGGGCCAATTCCCGTTACGTACGCATTTAACGAATTCGTTTTTTCCGACATATTTACTTCATATACGTGTTTAGCTGGAATATCAGCTTTATCTGCGATCGCTAAAATTTTCGTTTCTAATTCCTTATTTTTCAGCGTTGAAAAATCATTATAAAGTGGATCAATTACAACAGGTTGCACAAACGTTAAGAAAATCGTAAACGGAACAGAGAGCGCCCATCCTGCTAGCCACCATCTCTTCGGGAATTTACGGATGAGCCATAACAAAACCGTAACAATGAGTAACATAGTCGCATAGTTCACCCAAAAATCGATGACATGATCTTTTATCCAGCTTTGTGTGCTTTGCGTAGATATTCCGTAATCAACGGACACTTTACGCCCGATCCATTGCATCGGTAATGCAAGAACTGTTGTTAGTAGTGATAAATAAAAGAAATAAATCGCAACTTGTAAGACATTTATTTTGGTCGTTTCCTTCGACCATTTCTCAAACTTTTTTGAAATACCGAGCACAAGTACAAATAATAAAATAATCCATTCAAGAGGCGTCGCTAAAAAGAACAGTAAATTTTTCACACGCGAATAATCTTGACTTAGCGTAAGCTCCCTCGCATTCATAAAGGTTTCTGGATCTGCACTCGTTCCTTTATACATGTCCGGAATGAGTTCATGATTCCATCCAAATAAATACCAATATATAAGTAACGCAAACCCAACGTATAAAAAAAGCGACCACCCAATAACTTTCCTCACGCTATTCCCTCCTCTATGCTGCCTGTCTATTATTATTGTAAGTTCGTACTTTCAAAATTAGAACAAGCTAATCGTGATAATTGTTCTAGCTCGTTCAATTTACATAAAAAAACTCTTCTATTACAAGAAGAGTTTCACCGGCTCATAATCTGGTATAAGAAATGTACTTACAAACCAGTGCCTTTTACATATCGTATATATTCATAGTCCTTAAAATCCTTCTTAAGGAAGTACATCTATTAACAAACTAAAATCTTGCAAAGAAAAAGAACTATATTTCATAATACCTTGTACAGTTAAAAGTAAAATAAGACCCATCACACACATATAATTAATACTTTCTTCATGCTTTTTCTCAGCAACTACTCCGCCGCTTATACATAATATTCCTAACAAATGGAGTGCTAAATACATAAAGAAATACGCTTCCTCCCAGCGAAGAATAACATTGACTGTCGTTATCAGCACTATACTAAGCACAATCAAATAAAAAAACTTATTTGATGATATTGTTTCATTCATATAATTTTATACATCCCTTTCAAATTTCGAATTAATGATGTTTCAAAGCTATAAAGTAAATGATTGTTTTCATGCCATAAAACAAAAGGAAAGCCACTATTACTTTCTCGAATACTTTATGAACCCACATATACTTCTCTTCATTTTTTCTGAAGATGCGCTTCATCATTTCTTCTACAATTAGACCAAATATTAGTAAAACCCCTAACACAATAAGAAGAGAAATAATATTTTCTTTTAAATGAGTACTAGAAAATAAGTAATACTCTGGAAACACAATCGTATCTACTACAGGTTGAAGCCAATGGCAAACGTTTCTATCACACATATCTGTAATAGACGTAGAATCTATAATGTCTTTCAATATTTTTTCAATCGTTTTCTTCATCTCATTTACTCCCCACTACGTCTGAAAAGATTTTTTCCTGCTCTACATATATAGCTGGCATTTCTTTACTCCAATATTTGCGGTTAACAAATAAAAAGATGAGTACTAAGTTTAATCCCGTTATAAAAATAATAAGTCCTGGAAAGAACGTCGTATAGTTTGAGAAATCTGCAAAACTCATGATTTTTTCTCTACTTACTAGGAAAGATGCACAGAGTACAAATGTATTGTTTAACATATGTATCGCAATTGGCATGAGTAAGCTTTTCGTACGAATATATACGATTGATAATACGATACTAAATACGGCGGCACCGAGAAAATCGACATGTAATATCGCAAATAAAAGTGCTACAACGACCATTGCTATACTAGTACCCCATTTTGCTGCAAAACGCTGCAGTAAAAACCCTCGAAAAACAAACTCTCCGACAATAGGCGCGATAAATACAACCCTAATAAATTGAAATACATATCCCCCGGTACTATCTATAATCGGTTCATGCAAGGCATTCATAATAAAATCTGGTGTAATCCATGCAAAGCTGTACATATATAAAATAAGATAGCCGTAACTAAACATACAAAGCATAATCGCGATGTACAAAACTTGCACTAGGTTAAATGTTTCGTTTCTATTAATAAATAATGAAAATGAAACACGATGCTTTCTATATCCGTAAAAAAGCCATATTATTGGAAGGATATAAAATATAAGCATATTTATAAAAGATGAATTTTGTATATGAAATGTACTTTCTAGCAATTCATTACTGCTTCGTGCTATTAAAATTAATAGTGCAAATACAATTAAAAAATATCTAGCTCGCATCGTTTGAAACGGATTCACATTCATCTCCTCCCCATGTTACTTTTATCATATCATTTGAATCTTAATTTTTTGTGAAAGAAAACCTTAAAATTTCCTTAAAAATTCCATAAGTTACAAAAAGATGATATGATATTCGAGGAAATTAGGAGGGATTCATATGTATCACGCAAATATTCTACTCATTGATGATGAAACAGCAATTTTACAATTACTAACTACCATTCTTGAAAAAGAAGGTTTTTCTCATATTACAACTGCAACATCTGCGGAAATAGCCTTATCTCTCACCGAGCAAAACAATTACGATTTAATTATTTTAGATGTAATGCTTCCTGGACAATCCGGTTTTGACATTTGTCCAATCATTCGCCAAAAAACGGATTGCCCTATCTTCTTCCTAACAGCAAAAACATCTGATGTAGATAAAATTTCCGGATTTTCATACGGTGCGGATGATTACATTACGAAACCATTTAATCCACTAGAAGTAGTCGCTCGTATGAAAGCTCAACTCCGAAGACATATGAAACAAAACATACAAGAACAAAGAATATACTCCTTTTCTTTTGGGAGATTTGAAATTGATCAACATTCTGCGGAACTAACAGTAGATGGAAACGTTGTCGAATGTTCCGCTCAACTCTTTCAACTACTACTATTCTTTTGTGAGAATCCGAACTACGTATTTTCGAAGGAAGAATTATACGAAAAAGTTTGGGGAGCACCTGCCTATAATGGAGATGATAATACTGTTATGGTTCACATTCGAAAACTACGTGAAAAAATTGAACAAGATCCAAGTAAACCAGAATACATAAAAACAGTTCGTGGACTTGGCTATAAGTTCATTACAAAGTAGGTTAAAGATATGAATTTTAATAAACGACTTATAATCCAGTTTATTTTACAACACGTTTTTGTCTTAGTTACGTTACTTATCGCAGTAATTGCTTCTTTTTCTTATTTAATTTTTCTTCTTAATAGTACTTTATATGAACCTAATATTTCTGATTATGATACCTTTACAATCTCCGAATATATTTCTTCTGAAGACAATAACATTACTTTAAAATCTGAGGTAAAAGATTTAATAACAGAAAAGAGTGATTGGCTTCAAATTGTAGCTGAAGATGGAAAGGTCCTTTACAACTTTAATACGCCTAACGATGTTCCGACCTCTTACACAAAGACATCCTTACTTACGTATTTACAGAATAGTAACAACAATATTTATAAATTTAACTATTGGGAAATTAAATTAGAAAAGAAACCAGTGATCGTTATTTACGGTGCCAAACTAAAAAGTAATGCATTACTAAAAACGATACAACAAGGACACCCTTCTTTATCATTAAATGAATTTGCATTAACTGAACAAGAAAAACAATTACTTTCTAAAGAAAAAGCAACACTGCAAATATTTAATAACAATGGCGAAGAAGTTTTTTCCTATCCAACTGAGAAGAAAAAAACATTTTCGGCTATAAAAACGGCTCTTAATGAAAAAGAGCCGTGGAATTATAAAGAAAATACATCTAGTTTTTACGATTCAAATAGCGGTCATCTCGTCGTTGTATCCGCCCCAAACGCTCATTATTATCCAGATGATGAATTAGATGATATATTTACCAAGAAACTTCTAATCGGATGCAGCTTAATCCTCCTTATTGTGTTTGCTTATTTAGTCATTCTTTCAATTTGGTATGGAAATAAGTTTGGAAAGCCTTTATTACACACGATGCGCTGGCTTAAAAACATAGCCGGAGGAAAATATGAAGAACCTGTTAGTAAAAAAGGCAAACCTGTTCGGTTTCGGCGCTCCGGTAAAGAAAAATGGTCGTTCCGCATATTTAAAGATGTTACAAACTCACTAGAGCACCTTTCTATTACTTTGAAAAAGAACGATGCAATGAGAAAAGTACTGCAACAAACACGTGAAGAGTGGATTACCGGCCTGACGCATGATCTAAAAACACCGCTTAGCTCTATATACGGCTATGCATTATTACTAGAATCGAAACAATATAATTGGACGGATCAAGACATTCAACAATTTGGCCATGTAATGAAAGAAAAATCTCAATATATGACTACATTAATTGACGACTTAAGCTTAACATATCAATTAAAAAATGATACTCTGCCTGCGCAACACGTAAATGTTGAAATTAATCAGTTCGTCCGAAAAGTACTATTACAATTTATTAATAACCCGACACTACAAAATCAAAACATTGAATTCGTGCCAAGTTCAAGCAAAATCCAATATTTTATTGAAGAAAAATGGTTCCAACGTATTATCGAAAACTTACTAGCAAACGCTGTAAAACATAATAATGAAACGACAAACGTAATCGTAAAGCTTTCGCAAAATGCAAATTCATTTACACTATCTATTTCAGATAATGGAAAAGGTATGGATGATAAAACGAAAGAACTTCTATTCGAGCGATATTACAGAGGAACGAATACAGAAGAAAGCAACATCGGAACTGGACTTGGTCTCGCCATTACAAAACAGCTCGTTCATGCCCATAACGGAACGATTTTCATTGATAGTGAAGTTGGAAAAGGAACGACGATTATACTTGTGTTTCCATTTAGTTCGTAGGAAAAGGTGCTTTTATAAAGCACCTTTCTCTTTTCGGAACAGTGCGCTAGTAAATGAAATTATATCGACTTACTATAAAACACAACAATAGTAGCAACCTATTAATAAAAGAAGACCGTCCAAAAATACCTTTTGAACGGTCTTTCTTTCTATTATTTCTTCTTCACCGGTATCCAAAGTTCAATTTGAGCGAACTCACTTTTATCTGCATGGGAACGTTCATCGTATAGCTCAAACTCATTAACGCCGCAATGTTCGTATCCTGAATGCGGGAACCATTCTGAGAATACTGCATTCCACGTTTGGTGAATAGACGATACCATTTCTTCATGAGGAACTTTCGGCGTTGTAAATACTGCATATGTCGCCGCTGGGAATGTACGCTTTGCAACTGCATTTGGTACATTTTCAAAGTCTGTAACTTCCATTCCGATAATATAAGTGAAGTCCCCTGTTTCTAAATTAAAATCAGTACATAATCCAAGTTCTACCCATTGGCTCGTATCTTTACGATTCGGAATCGTCGTTCCAAGATCTTTTTGTAAATATTCTTGCCAAAATGCTGGAATGTCTTGATGGTTTTTTCCTTCTTTACTTGTCGTCTTCAGCTCATAACCCGCCATTAAAAATTCTGGTTTATTTACAATACGATATTCCATTTGTATGCCCCCTAAATATGGATTTAATTTTCTTTGCTTTACATTCACTCTATAATACATTGGTGTTTCAATTTCTTGTTTTCGATATTCACTTGGTGTCATTTGAAATAATTTTTTAAAGGCTCTCGTGAACGTTTCATGAGATTGAAAGCCATGCTCAAATGCGATATCAATAACTTTTTCATCCGTATGAGAAAGTTGATAAGCTGCCCGGGCTAACCTCCTCTTTCGAACATACTCCATTACTGTATCGCCTACTAACGCCTGGAATACACGATGAAAATGCGACTCAGAAAAACCTGCAACACGTGCTAAATTACGCAGCGTTTGTTTTTCCATTACATCTTCCTCAATATAATCAATTGACCTTTGAATTTGTGTTTCATAGCTTTCCATCTCTGTTCACCCGCCTTATATGTATTATGATAAAAGAGAATCCTATCCAATTCTTGACGTTTTTTACTATAATTTCGTAAAAATTGTAACTTTTTTATATGTATTTCGTTGTTATGTATGAAGGGAGGGAAATGTAGTGAAACGCAAACAATCATTAGAAGAAATTTACTCAGAGCATATGCAAGATTTATTTCGCTATCTTCTCTCCCTAACCGGAGATTCTCATAGTGCTGAAGATCTCATGCAAGAAACATTTTACCGAATGCTCGTCCATATTGACTATTATAAAGGAGAAGAAATTAGGCCGTGGTTATTTACAATCGCCTACAACGCCTTTATCGATTGGTACCGAAAAGAAAAGAAGTATAAAACAACGCAAATTGAAGAATTCCATTTACCAAACGTGCCAAGTACAGAACACTCTTATTTCGTAAAACATGAGATTGCTAGTTGGTTACAAAGTATATCCTCTCTTCCACTCGAAAGACGAAATGTGTTACTACTACGAGATTACTACGGATTCTCCTATAAGGAAATAGCAGAAATGACTAACCTCTCGTTAGCAAAAGTAAAAATTGAATTACACCGAGGACGAAAAGAAACGAAAAGCATAAAGGAGTGATACAGATGGGTTGTGCAGAGTTTAAAAAACTGTGGACGAAATACGAAAAAGGAACGCTCACACATGACGAACAAGAACAGTTAGAAAGTCATATAGAAACTTGTGCAGAATGTGAAGCTCATTTAGATGAATTGCTTGCGAAGAGTGAACCCGTAAAGAAAAAATTACCGCCAAAAGATCTTAAAGTTCCTTTTTGGAGAATTAAGTGGAAACATCGGTTACAAACGTTTGGTTTTATATTATCCATTTGCATCGTTATATATATAATCGGTGGGGTATTATCAGCCTTTTATTTTCAAGCTAATAATGATAAAAGGCTAGAAGAAATTAGAGAAGTTCCTTCGCTTGCACTTGAAGCAACTATCCCAAATAGCCGTGTTATGGGGGGCGGAACAAGTGTAGAAGCTTTTTTCCGTACGAACAGCAGCTTCGATTTAGTAAGAACCGTCGGTAAAAAAGAAATGCCACTCGGTACAGTAGAAACAAAAAGCTTCTTATCATCTGTAGATGTCACGAAACAAACTTGGATGAATCCGTTCTATCAACCAAAACTCTTCTTTGTTCATCCCAAAACAAAGCAAGGTGATTATTTAAAGGATTCCTCAAAAAAAGTATGGGATACACTTGCAAAAGTACATGATGGAACCGTTGCAGAAGTAGCAATTTCTTTTGATAAAACTTACACTTTAAAAGAATTAGAACCGCTTTTATATAGCATATTCGAAGCACAAGAACTCCCTCCAACTCCTGTATGGTACGCTTTAGATACAGGACAAGAAAGAAAAAATGTAGATGACTATATCTTACATGGCGGAGAAGCTATAGGATTTCCAGAACATGTAAGATTTCTAGATAGTAACGCAGACAAGTACAAAATGCCAGAAGATCAAGTAATCGAAATGATGCGCGTCCTTTCTATCCATAAAAAAACAGTAAGTAAAATAGCAGCACTTCCTGAGAAAGAACTCAACTTAGATAAACGTTATAAATATGTAAAAGATAACGGCGTAAAAGTATACGGCATTGTCATTACGGGGCCGTCGAAAGAATTATTAAAATTACAAAACTCCCCGCACGTACGTTATGCGACTCTTGGAGATATTGAGGTTTGGAATTGGTTTGATTAGTGAAAATGAAAAGGTTGTGTAGAAAATAGCAGCTATTTTCTACACAACCTTTTTAATAATTTAAAACCTATATTTCACTAACAGAATCTGTGAACAAAGCGTGGAATACGTTAACTTCCCCCATACGTAAACATTCCGTTTCTATATCAGGAATTGCAGTTCTAGCAACCTCTCGTTCTACTCTTACAAATCCTTTTGTATTCATTAGTTTATCAAATTCACAAATGGTATCCATTTCTACATCGATTGTTTCAAAAGTCCATTCCCTTACATCTTCATCATATGTTGTTTTTAATACGTAGTAATAATAATATTTATCAAGTAAGCTAACAAAAACCCCTAAATCAAGGCGCTCGCCTCTTGATTTTCGTATCCAATCAATATCATCATTTAACATCGGTTCTTTTCCATTTAGTAACACATTATATTCTAGACAATTATATAGGTTTAAATCTGTATAGTCTGACACGTGATAATCACAAAATGTTGACTCGATTAAAGACAAAATTTCCTTTTGAGAGCTTTCGTTTTTTATAAAATTCTCTTTCAAGTCTACAAACTTTTTATGCTCTTTGGACTCCTCGTACAATCCTTTTTCTTTCACAATATTTTTCGGAAAGAATTTGTAAACTGTTTCTTTTAATTCATTCATCATTTCAGGTTTTGCCGTTTTAACCATTCTGTAAATCCTCCTATGCTAAAAAGAATTCTCACCGCAATAAAGAATCATACCCTAAATATGTTATTAATTAACAAATAAATTATATTAAAATAAGCAATATGATTCAATTCTGTTTTTTTAAAATTTTTCTGTTATAATGGTTGATTCCGGACATTATGTTTATCATAATATGAAAATTACAACAAAAAACGACAAAAACCTTTAAATTACCTTAAAAAATATAACAATCCATATATAAAGAACGAAAGATTCTAAAGCGATTATTGAAAAATATATTATTTTTGTCACATTAAAAATTAGTACTTTTTTCACAAATTATTTTTGATGGAAAACTTTATAAAAATTTTTTTTTACTATAAAAGGTATTTCTCTGGTAAAATATTATAGTCTCGTAAAAATGTAACACATTTCCATACGAACAACCCTTTAAAGCGAAAAGGTGTCATCATAATTGATGACACCTTTTCCTATTACAAATAAACTAATTAGAAATCACTTTCACATACATCCCTCTTATCGCCTTTTCATAAGCGATATCGCTCATCTGTCTTATTTTTCCCGATACAACAGACGATCGAACAACTTCACCTTCACGAAGTAATGGAGGATCAATAAGACGCACTTTATTTTTCTGATGTAGATCATACTCATTTCTATCTTCTTTTACTTCTATACTTGGATGAACTTTTCTTAATAAAGCATCTACTTCTTGATCTTTACATAGCCGCAATTTCGTAATAAGCTCATGATCTTCAAGAAGAAAATCATCTGGATGGATTATCTTTTTATGAAGAGCTAATTTTAACGTTTTAGCTAACATATCGTTTCCATAAATATTCATTGGTTTCATAAAGAAATCAATTACTTCTTTGTAATACGTCTTCGTAAACCATTCTGCAATTTCAATATTTTGAAGAACCATTTTCCCATCTACTTCGATTAAATCCTCTAAAAAACTATGAACTTCTTCTAAAGAAATATATCCATATGTAAACATATCCCGTAATGTGTAATCCACTCGGTCTGCACATAATTCTGGCGCAGATTTTTCAAGTAATGTCCACTTCGAATCATCTAACAAAATATCTTCATAGTTATAATCATGTTTTGAAAGAATCGCCGGGATTTCCGAGTTTTTCACGACAGAACTAAATATTTCTTCATGATAACTTTCATTTTCGTTATCAAAAACGTAATCGATCACATGGGAAAAAGCAGTATGCGATACATCATGCAGTAAACCAGCAATCTGTTCTTCTACTGAACCACCAAGTTTTTTAATTAACAACATAGCACCAACTGAATGATCAAAACGTGTTACATTCCATTTCTCATTCATTAAGTAACTTGCTCCGGCCTGATGGACCCCTTTCAGCCTTTGCACAGGTTTACTTAAAATTAATTCTTCTAACACTTTATCTACTTTAAACTCACCGTATATGACATCTAATATGATCACTTAAAATCCCCCTTTTCAAGCAGAGTCTTCTTATAGTATCTCTTTTTTCAGAGAGTAAATAAAGAACTTCACTCGAATATTTTGTACCTTTAAATTAAAAAATAGAGAGCACTCAGCTCTCTATTTCACAATCCTATTCAAATGTAACTTCAACCTGCACAATCTCAGATCTACTTCCCAGTCTAAGCGGTGGTCCCCAGAATCCAAATCCAGAAGAAACAATTGCGTGGAATGCACCTTTTTGTGCATATCCCCAGTCTAGTTCGTACATTCTTCTCGTCACAATATGGTTCGGCGCCATTTGTCCGCGATGCGTGTGACCGGATAATAATAAATTAACGCCGGCGTCCGCTGCTTGTTTTAATTCAAATGGTTGGTGATCCATTGCGATAACAGGAAGCGATTTATCTACCGTACTCATTAGATTTTCAAAGCTTTGACGATCTCGCTCTGTTTTATCCCTTCTTCCAACGAGATAAAAATCATCTTCAATTGTAATGACTTCATCTAAAAGAATACGAATATCAATCTTATCCATCTCTTGTAAAAACTCAGGAACAGCTCTGCCGTAATATTCATGATTTCCTAACACACCATATACGCCTAATGGAGCTTTCATCTGTTTCATGATTGGTCCCATATTTTTTTGAATGAACACACCTGGATGATCATCGATAATATCACCAGGCAGTAAAATAATATCGGGTTTCATTTCATTTACATGACGAACGAGTCTCTTTAAATGAGCAACTCCAGACAGTTTACCGAAATGCATATCAGAGGCCATCGCAATGCGTAAACTTTTACGCCCTTCTACTTTTTTCGGTATGTCCACTTCGTACTTTCTTACTACTGGACTATATGCGTTGAATACTCCATACGCAAAAATAAAGATGAACGCAAGTAACACGGCCGATCCTGTCCAAACAATTGCCGTCTCTTTCTCCATTGAAAACTGTAGAAGGAAAACTGTAATATCGGCTAACGGCAATAACATAAGCGCGTATTGTATAACCGCAAACCAAATTGAACCGACCGTTCGCAGGAAAGGAAGGAATTTAAACACTTGTACGAGAATATACGCATATGAAATGAAGCCAACTACGAAAGCGTAATACCCCCAAGATTCCCAGCCGAACACCACATGAAGCCAAACCCATCCGTTCCAGCCGATGTAAAACATGAGTAGTGTGTATACAATTAAAATAGTGAATATATTGAGATAACGAAAACTTTTCACAGCCAGCCTCCTTATTGATTTCTTCTATTATAACTTGTTATGTACCAATAACGTAAATATTAAGCGTTCCAAACGGACCGTAATAAGCTACTTTATCTGCTACAGCACAAAGTTATTTTTACAGGTTTTCTTTATAGTAACCTGCTTTTCTAGCAGCTTTATTCACATATTCCTTGTTATAGCCTGGCCTATTTTGCTGTTTATAATTATGTTTACCTGTAGAATACCAAAGATAAAACCCTCCGTATAAAGACAATCCTTTCTCTTAACATTGCAATTCTCTTTAAACGTTCGCTCACATTTATCCCCTCATGTATTAAGTAACTCAACATAATACAGCGTATCATCCGTCTGAAAATACATAACAGATCCGCGGCTATAATAAGTAACAAATTGAATCGTCTCACCTAGTTCATTACAAGGATTCATATCATGCACATGATTATTGTTTAAATCATAAACAACCAACTTTTTATCTCGAGTAATGAATACTACTTTATCTTGAGCAACCGCAAAACTTTCCGACCGTATTTCCTTAATTACATTTATTTCATTCCATGACATATGAATTTCTTTATCTTTCATTTGAACTAAAGGAAATTCTGAATAATAATAGAGCCAAACGTCTCCATCTATAACGTTCATCGCATAACAATCATCTATAGGAGGCACATTAAGCCTTTCTACATATTGATCATAATGATTAAAAATCAATTGACCTTTAGAATCAAAAGCAACTATACCATTTATTCCAATTGGGCACTCTCCGAAAACCCCTTCATCACAATAACTAATCCATATATCTTCATTCGCATCAACCTGACAATCTTGAATCCCTTCTCCGGCATAAAACTTACAATATTCACTTCCGTCCGCATTATAAATAACCGCATTATCCTCTTCATAATTAAATATAAGTAACCATTTCTCTCCGATTCGTTGCATACATTGGACAGATTCAACATCGATATCTACGTTTAAATTGAATTTACTTATATTCATATTATTTTTATCCAAATAAATAATACAAGGTTGATCAGTATTATCTTGTACTAGTAAAATCACATTTTGTTTATAATCCAAACTCACTTTTTTTAACTGATAAGCTTCAACAATATCCTTAAAACTTACTAACTCTTTACATGCGATATCTTTCATATAGATGAAAATCCTCTCATTGATTCTAAACATAAAAAATAAGCGTCAAACTTCCTTAATTCTAATAAGTTTGACGCTTACCCTCAATTATTATTTTAACTGCTACATTTTAATCTCTTATAGAAAATATTAAATTCCATTGTTTTTTTCTATAATTTATCGGACTCATCTTTTCAAATTTTTGATTTTGAATATGAAAAACTATTTTCTGTATATTTACTGTCGGATTGAATAAAAAATCTCTCAAATCAATATACTTTTCCTTTGCAAACACAGCCCCTTCCATAATAGAAAGATTCTGCGCTCCTTGTTCTATATCTATATTTAAAATACATTGATATAGAATATCCTCATTATTTAATACTAAGTCCGCTTTTATATGAACATCCGCATTCCCGAATTCAAATATATTTGTAACAACAGACGGGCGAACCCAAGTCTCGTCTTGATAATCTACACTTTCATTCTCGTAATCCCACTCCCAGATTGGTGCGACCGAGAAATCTTCAAGACTTAACTCTTCTATTGGTTTTCCATTAGTTGAACCCACCAGTGATCCTGCCTCTTTAACTACTTTAGGAATAAGATTACTAAAGTACATATTTCTCTCATCCGTTATCGATTCTTTAATAATGGGATATAAATATAAAGTAGCCATCGTTCTGAAACCATTTCTCGCTCTTAATTCTAATTCCATTTCTATAGAAAAAGTCCTTATTGATAAATAACTAATTCGAACGTTTCCATTAAGGACCGTAAAAGTTGCTCCCTCTATATTAAATTCCCATTCTTGAAAATTAAACTCTTTATAATAATAACTATAATCCTTATGTATAAAATCAGGATACTTATTTAAATATATATCCAAAAAATCATCTTCTACTAAGGTCTTATATGTTGGGCATATAATTTTAAACTGTAACTTTCGAGATTTAGAATCCACAACAATAAAGTTATCCTGTATTATACAATACACCCAAGGTATATAAAATTGATTTCCCTCTATTATAAGCTTTGAAGGCTCTCGTTTTAACATTGATACCACCTCTTTTATACATCCTAATGTAACTTAAACCATCGCTCAACGTTGTCGATTACATAAAATTTCTGTTATTCTCCATCTTTTTTCTGCATTATATAGTAGATCTTCATACACATATTTAACAAATGAATCTTTCTAACCACTAATTTTTCTGGTGATATATTAATAGCCCCTAAAAGCAAACTGAATATACATGTAAGTACCAACACCATAAATAACAAAAGCAACTATAGTAATTAGCCAATTTTCACTATTTTTTTGTACATACTTCGAGCATATCCGAATAAGAAGTAAAATAATTAATTGAATTGCAGTCACTTTTAAGACAGCAAATATAGTAGTTTCCGTAACAAACACTACCCATGTCCCGAACAGCATACGGATACAAAGAATAATCGCCCCAATACGTGTTTCAGTATATTGTTTATTTATATCTGCAAAAAATATATCTTGCAACATAACAGTTAATATTAATACACCTAATAAAGCCAAGATAGAAGCAAATTCTAAAATTTCTATAAGCACTTTTAGTCTCCCTTCATTAACGTCTTCCCGCTTCCTTTCATTTAACCTCGATTCTATTAATACCTTAATTCGTTTCAGATACTTCTGTGTTAGCTGCTTTATACGCAATAGTCGATTCACGACCTTCATTATCTATTTCTTTAATAATCCTATTATCCTTATTATATACAAACCCACGGGATTTCAAAGTATTCGTCATGCTTCACGTACCTTGAAAGGCATTGAAACGATTCATGCTATATACAAACAAAAGAGAAGTCACATTCCAGACTTCTCTTTTTCAACGTACAAGGAATTATAAGATTTATTCAGAACCAATTATTCTCTATCTTCCTTTGCTAACTCATACGTATATGCTAATACAAATCCCAAACCTAAACTAATAGCTACTATTAATTGAAAGAAAAATGAAATATCATTTAGAATACTTGTAGTTATTGCCAAAATCCCGCTAACAAATAACATGCCAGCAATCAAAGCTGAAAGGTAATGCCTTTCTCTCAGCAATGTATACATTAAATATATGGAAATTCCTATTCCCAAAACCATCTTAAAAATATACATACATTCGACCCCATACTTATATTTTACCTTCTTTTTTTATTACTTTTTTTATTGTGTTTCTTATCATATTCTTTATATCCCGATTTGAACCCTTGATAAAATGTGTAACCGTCAGGAATAAAGCCTATAAACCCTAAAGTTTTTAATCCTAATTTCGTTCCAGCTTTTCGCATTCCCTGTTTTAACTGTTTTTTATTGAATGAAGGTGTATTTGCAAGCTTATAGTTTCTTGCCCCTAAACGATACCCAGCGCCAAATGAAGTAACATGTGGGATAAATGTAGCTGGATTTCCAACATAAGATTTCCAAACAGCCTTCCCCCCAGATTTTGTTGCATACCAAATCTGTTTCCCTTTACTTTTCCATGCTTTATGCCCATCTGGATCCACCGATAAGAACACACCATGCTCCGGATTATAGTATCTCGCAATCAAGTAATACATACTAATTTCTTTATCATACATGTATCCCGCATACCCAAATGGATTCTCTGCTGCGATACCTTTTGCGTCGCTCTTTAATACGTTACCCCACGAGTCATATTCATACGTTGCTACAACTTCTTTGTCTTGATTCGTCATCGCAACGACATCACCACGAGGGTTATAATGATAGTATAACGTTTGTCCTTGCGATTTCATAGCTAAGCGCGTACCGCTTGTAGCGTATACATATTGACGAAGTACAGTTCCACTTCCATCTGTTTCATACAACGGATTAATACTGTCTCCATCATAGAAATAGCGTGTTACTTGACCATTTACATTCTTTTCAATACGACGATTATCATCATCATACTTATAAGTTGCAAATGCATTGCTTTCACCTTGTTTTGTAATCGCTACAATTTGATCATTTTCATTCCATGTATACTTATACTTCCCATCAGATGTACGATTTCCATTCGCATCATACGTTAAGGATTCATTTCCGAATTTTACAAGTTGATTTCCTTCATTAAATGTTGCCGCTATAGATTTTGTTTCTTTTCCATTCTCTACAACTTTCACACTTGTACGGTTTCCAAATCCATCATATGTGTATGATTTAGTTGTTCCGTTTGGTAATGCCTCGTTTAATAGTTGGTTAATCGGGTCATATACAAAGTTTGTTTCTGTTAATTTTCCGCCCGCACCTTCATGTTTAATCTTCGTACGGTTACCTGCTTGGTCATATTCATATCGTTCAGAAAGTAGAATACTGTTTGATGTACCTACTACTAAATCTTTAATTTTGTTTGCATGGTCATAGTTAAAGGTAGAACCTGAACCATTTCCAGCTGTATACGTACGAACATTTCCTTGATCGTCATAATCAAATCGGTACGTTTGAGAACCATCTGTCACACGAATGTTTTGATCTAACGTGTTGTAATCATATGATACTTTATTTGTGTATCCGCCTTGTGTTACGGTTTGTTCTTTTAATTTTTCTGTCTTACTGTTTGCTTTGTCATGATATGCCCAGTCAACTTTTCCGCCTCGACTATCCGTTGCACTTGTGACACGATCAGCCTTATCGTATGTTTTGGTACGTTCTACACCATTGACATGGTCTTTTACTTTCGTAACTTGTCCATTTTGGTCACGTTCAAAAGTAAATGAATCTTTTCCGTTGCGCTTTTCACCAACGACGCGATCTGCTGTATCATATACAGATTCTACAATAGAGCCATTTGGCATTATTGTTTTAATCTGGTTTGCATTTTCATCATACGTATGTTCAATACGACGGTTTAACGCATCGATATACACTGTATTTTTATTATCTACATCAAATTCATATTTGTGTGTCTGTGTCTTCCCGCCAAACATGACAGATTTCTCTGTTGTATTTCCATTATGATCAAAACGATAATTTACAGAGGTCCCATTTTTCAGGGTGATTTTTGTTAATAAACTATCTTTGTTGTAATCATATAATTTTGTATTTCCTTTTTCATCTGTTTCGCTCTTTTTATTTCCTGATGCATCGTACGTGAATGTATTTTTTTGCCCCTCTTCATCATACGCTGCGATGACATTTCCATCGTTGTCATACTCATTTTTAATAAGAGCATTTCCTTCTAGTAAACGTATATCATCAAACCAAACTTTCCCTTTGTTTTCTCTTCTAAATAGAAGATAAACTTCCATACGTTTAATTGGTTTAGTGGCAGGGATTACAAATGCACTACGATTCCAATCATTTGTCCCACTTGGGAATTTAGCTTGGAAATTTTCCCCACTTCCATCTTGATAATGCACATCCGCCCAAATAGAGTAATCTCGAGAGAGTTTATCTGGTGCAGTATTTTCTACATTTTCAGATTTAGACATTCCTGTTAGCGTGATTGGTTCTGCTTTTTTCTGATTTATAGTGATATGCTTGCCATATCCTACATCTGAACCTCCATATTGGCTACGTTCTAATACAATAGACGAATTTCCTGTAAAGCTTTCGTTATGAGAAATATCTTTTGCATCACAACTTGTTCCATCTCCTCGAATCCAACCTGGCATACAGCCATTTCCCGCTATATTTTCTAAACTACTATTTTCAATTGGATTAAAGCTGGAAGACACTTCTCCTCTTTCCAATTGAATCTTATCAAACCATGCTGAACCACTTGAATCCGCTCGATTATAATCAACTTGTAGATATATTCTAACTTTTTTTGTTTGATCTGTTGTCTTAAAGGTTACTTGGCGATTCGTCCAATCTTTCTCGCCCTCTATCCTATTATGACGTGTATCAAACCAGTTATTTCCACTTCCAAGAGGAGTTCCATCTTCTTTTAATAACTGAACATTAAAAAATGCACCAGCGTGAGTTAATGATGTTTTCATCATCCCACTTAATGTGTATGTTGTATTTGGTTCTACTACCACATCTTGAATCGCACTATGGTATCCCCAACCAGCATTTTGCGCCTTTACTATCATTTGTAAAGATGAAGATCCACCCAATCCACCTGGCGCGAATATTTCATCTTTTTTCAATGATCCATGACTATTAGTCTTCTCTTCATTCCATCTCTCAGTGTTATTCATTTCAAAGCTTGGATTTTGAATCAGGTTTTCTCCTGTTCCCAGCTCTCTAGTTGTTGCAATTGGATTTCCAAACTGATCATACTGCATGAAAGATGATGTATTTGCTGCTTGGTCAGTTTCAGACACTTCTGTATTTGCTGATTTATAAGCAACAGTTGTTTCACGATTTTCGTTATCTGTCGCTTTTATAATCCCATTGTCTTTATTGTACTCAAACTTTTCTGTCCCCATTTCATCGGTAACAGACGTAACATTCCCATTATTATCATAGGTCGCTGTTTCTGTTTGATTTTTAGGAGTCGTAGTTTTCACTAAATTATTTGCATTATATTCATACGCCGTTGTTAAATTCAGACGCCCAGAATCTTCGACTGTTTTCACTGGATTTCCAGCATCGTTATACGTATAAACAGTCTTACGCCCTTTTGGATTCGTTAACGTAACTTCTTTCGCATCCGTATTATATGCTAATGTTGTTGCTTTCCCTAATGGGTCTGTCACTTTTACTAATCTATTATTCTCGTATGCATACGATGTTTTATACGGTTTTGCATCTGTATGTTGCGGGTCATAAATAGATGTTAATAAACCATTATCATATCCGTATTTATATACTTTTCCTTCTGGTGTTGTAGAAGAAACGAGTAAATCTCCATCATACTTAAATGTAATCGTCTTATTATCTGGACCGATTACTCTTGCTGCTTTTTTATTATTCCCATCATATTGTACTAATAACTCTTTGCCAGAAGCGTTCTTTACTTTTGATAAACGGAATTCGCCATCATACTCATATGTCGTCGTATTTCCGTATTTATCTTTTGTATACTCAATACGCCCCTGTGCATCGCCAGATTTATAGAAAGTAACAGTTTGGTCTTTATCTTTTATTTCATACCCACCTGATACTTGCTTAATTTCTAAATATATACCAGTAGGAGCTTGATACGTATTATCTCCTGTTCTAGTAAAAGTAATATTCGCACCATCGGCAGAAATTAAAAGTAAGTTTCCATTTCCGTCGGCCCAAATTCTTTCTTCTAATCCACTAGACCACCCCGTACCAAATAAGCCTACCTTTTTACTCTGGCTATTGTACGTTCTTTCTACTGATACATCCGGCCCGCGCCCTGATAACGTAATATCTTTCTCACTCATGATAAAGTTACCATTTGTAGCATTTACTTTACCATTTAACACCGGAACTGATGCCCAGTAATCAAACATCCCTATAAATCCAAAATCTTGGGAGAATTTAGGAACAAACTCATGCGAAATTTCACTTTCAGCATGTCCAGCTTTACTATACGCTGTTACACGGAACCAGTAGTTTTTCGAACCTGCATAGATTCCACCAGAATTCTTATACACAGGTGATGGATCAACTGCTAATTCTGCACCTTTTTTATCGTGATGAAGTAAATATTGGCCTTTCGTTATTTCATCTTTCGTTGGCCAAATCTTCTCATTTTGCGTTGTCCAATTTGTTTTATTTCCCACATCGAACGCTTCGTAATCTTTTCCGTTATAAATCCAAACTTTATAACCTGTTGCTGCTGGAACTGAGTCCCACTTCAGCGTTACATAACCAGTTTGCTGATCTGTCGCATTAATATATGCAGAGCCATCTGGCTTTTTCACTTGTTCTAGTGGAATAAATGGAACTACTCCATCAGAAAGCGGACTATCACCAAATGGATACTCTGCCACAATACGAATCCAGTAGCTACTTCTTCCGCTATAATCCCCGTATGGACCTCCTGCTTGATAAGCATTTATATATATTTGTCCTGGGTCAGTAGGTGCTTCTGCACCTTGTCCGTCATCATGTATCCAGTAACGCCCTTGTGCAATTTCTTCTGGCGTTGGGAATATTTTTTTATCCTTCGTTGTCCAACTTGTCACATTACCAACTGAAATATATTCATAGTCATATCCATTAAAAATAGCTACTTTATACTCTGTTGCTCCTGGAACTGGATCCCATTGTACATTAAAGTGACCTGAACTACTTCCACTCCCATTCGAGTAAGCTTGTACTCTCGGTGTATTCGGTTTTGCATACGAATACTTAACTTCTAAGTACGGTGCATTTTCTCCGTTTTCAGCTGCAATAAACTTTTTCCAATGATTCTGACCATTTCCATTTGCATGTAGCTTAAAACCGTTGTTTGGTCTCGCACCTTCTACCCATGCTTTCACTGTATTCGTTACATTGAACTGAGCCCATTTTCCGCGGCCTACATCAGCGTGTGCAATGTTGTTAGAACCTGGTTTATTATTCCAGTTAATACCTCCGACATTCCATCCACCTGTAACTTCATCTAACCAAACACCATTTGGTTGATTTCCATAATAATGCCAAACTGCATAGGCATGGAATGTTGCACTTTCAATCTTTGCACCTTTTAAATTTGAAACGTCTGGTTTAATGAATGAAAAGTTTGTCCCAGAGGCCCCGTCATAATAACCTACTTTTAATGTATAAGCATTTTGACCAGCATCCCAAAGCTTTCCTCCTGAATAATTGACAGTTGGATACGCGCTTGAAGCATAAGCATTTTCAAAGTTATCCAGTTCAATTGAAGGGTCTACATATACCGGATATTTTCGTTCCGGCGCTTGTAACCACTTTGGATCCGCTGTAACAGTTAACGTATATGTTTTTTCATCTGTCTTCTCAATATTGTAACGAACCGCATCTGACGTTACAGCCTCACCTGATTGTTGATCTACATTTGAATCGTTCATATACGGTTTCGGTAATGTGAAGACTTTTTCTTTTTTCTCATTTTGGAAGTCGATTGAACCATCTTCCTGTATATTCGGTGTTAAATCTGTTTCTAATGCAAACGTAAAAATATGATGCCCTGTATACTCACGTAATACAAAGTCTTCTTTTACATTTTCATTAAATGTCGTACTCTTTAAATCAATATTTGGGAAAATCCCTTTATACCATACTGTATTTTTTTCATGTGTTGCGGTTACTGGTGATGGCTTCACTTCACCTTTTTCACCATTTGCACTCATTAATTTGTACTGAATAGTATGATCTTTTACTTTAAATTGAACGTACTTTCCATCTTGTGTTGTTTTCTCAAACTCTGGTTCTAATTTTGTATTTTCCGTTACAATTTTTTCATTTGGTGCTTCTACTAATTTTGGTGAAACCTCTTCTAGCTTTCCATCTTTCTCTGCATGAATTGGTTCCGTATATACCTTCTTTGTAAAAGTACCATCATTGTTATCAAAAACCTTTTCGGTTTCCGTTCTTTCTTCTACAATCTCAGTTGGATTTGCTTGTGCTTTAGCCTTATCCTTCTTTAACTGATCTGGATGTGGAGCTGGTAACTCCTTTTCCTCTTTCTTTTCCACTTCTGGACTTTGTTCTGAATTCGGAGATGGTGTAAACGGTGGTGCTGTTTCCGCCAATCCATTCAGTGGTATAGAGGTAACAATTAATGCAACTACCATAAGTTGGATTAAATACCTATACCAATTCTTTTGTTTCTTTTCTTTCATAAACTCACCTCGCTGAAATATTTTTAACATATATAATGTTACATATCACAATTTAAACAAAGGAAAGAGTAAAGTAAATATAGTTTTAAAGTTTTGAAGATTTTGTGCACAAAATCCGACAATTTAACACAATTTTATAAATGTCATTACAGATAACTGTTTTTGTTATATATTTAAAAATTTACGATAATTTTATCTATTATTGTTCGCTAGCGACATGATATGAACATCATTCAACTAACCTTTTATTTTCACTTTCGATTTTGTTCTAACATTCAATGAATCTAGTACACTGATCTTCATATTCCTGGGGTAAATATGGTTCCCTAACTGTAATACCATTATTTATAGCGGGTAATTAGAATATCTTCCTTACTATTCATACCAAATAACTGTTTGAACACGCTCCCCCTCTTCTTATGATATCTATAGTTTTTCCCCACTACATTTCGCATACGAAAAACTATCACTACAAACAAAGAGGAAGCCTCCCAAAATATATTTTAGAAGGCTTCCTCTTATTAATAGATTGCTGATTTTAACTCTCTTAAATAACAAAATCCTCCGGAATAAACACTTTCACTTCTCTCGGATGTACGTATACAAACTCACCTGTTTGAATGCCTAGTTGTCTAAACTGTTCTTTACTAATTTCTGCTTCTAGATACTCATCTGTTCCGTCGCGCTTCAATTCTACATATACGACAGGGCCAACTGCATGTGAGTATGTTACTTTCGCCGGGATGGCATCTATACTTTGTTTCGTACGATCGATTGATAAGTGATGTGGTCTTACGTATCCCACTCCGTCTACGTTTGAAACGTGCTTATGCTCTGGTGCTTCTAGCTCCACTGATCCTACATTTAGCTTACCTTTATGAACGCGGCCGTGAAATAAATTCACGTTTCCTAAAAAGTCATATACGAACGGACTTGCTGGTTTTTCATATACTTCTTCCGGCGTTCCCATTTGTTCAATGCGTCCTTCATTCATTACAACGATGCGGTCCGCAACGTCTAGCGCTTCTTCTTGATCATGCGTTACGAATACGCTCGTAATTTGAAATTCGTCATGTAGTTTCCGGAGCCATCTTCGCAATTCTTTCCGTACTTTTGCATCAAGTGCACCGAACGGTTCATCTAGCAATAAAATTTTCGGTTCGACTGCCAGTGCCCGGGCTAGTGCGATACGTTGGCGTTGTCCGCCAGATAATTACGCTGGATAACGTTTTGCGAAACCATCCATTTTTACTAGTTTCAATAGTTCTGTTACTTTTTCTTTTATTACTTCAGCTGAAGGTCGTAAGTTTTTCTTTCTTACTTTTAAACCGAAAGCGACATTTTCAAATACATTCATATGTTTAAAAAGTGCATAGTGCTGGAAGACGAAACCGACTTGCCTGTTTTTTACGTGAATATCAGTTAAATCTTCTCCATCAAATGAAATGGAGCCTCCATCCGCTTCTTCTAGTCCTGCAATAATTCGTAATAATGTCGTCTTCCCAGAACCTGATGGGCCTAATAAAGCGACCAGTTCTCCTTTTGGAATATCCAAATGAATGTCTGTCAGCGCTTGAAATGTACCATATTGTTTTGATACATTTTGAATTTGAATACTCACCGCACTCACTCCTTATTGTCGTTTTTCCATTCTCCATTCAATCCAGTTTTTTATAACGAGCGTAAAAACTGCGATGAGTGACATTAAAGTCGCCACAGCGAACGCTGCTGAAAATTGATATTCATTGTACAAAATTTCAATATGAAGCGGCATCGTATTTGTAACGCCGCGCACGTGACCAGATACAACGGAAACGGCGCCGAATTCACCAATGGCCCGGGCATTACATAAAATCATGCCGTATAATAGACCCCATTTTATATTTGGCAATGTGACGCGCCAAAACATTTTCCATCCGCTTGCGCCAAGTGATAGAGCCGCTTCTTCTTCACTCTTCCCTTGCGCCTGCATAACTGGGATTAATTCACGCGCAACGAACGGAAACGTAACAAAGATCGTCGCAATGATAATGCCAGGAACAGAGAAGATGAGCTTTATCCCGTGTTCCATTAACCATCCGCCAAAGGCTGCACGAGGTGTGAAAAGTAAAACGAATACTAATCCTGCGATAACTGGTGATACAGCAAACGGCAGTTCAATAAGAGATAATAATAGTTGCTTTCCTTTAAACTGAAACTTCGTAATAAGCCAAGCTGCTGCTATTCCGAATACCGTATTCAGCGGCACAACAATTACTGCAACGAGAAGCGTTAACCTGATTGCCAAAAATGCTTCTTGATCTGTTACAGCGGCAATATATACATCAATTCCTCGTTCGAATGCTTTCATAAAAATTGTCACGAGCGGCAGTAATAGAAAGAGAGATAAAAATAAAATTGTTATCGTAATGAATAAAATTGGTACAAACTTAGATTCTTTTTTAACTGATACGCTTTTTACTATTTTCTTTTCTAATAATGTTGGTTCCATTTTCTCCCCTCCTATTCGCTTTTCAATTCATGCCTTCTGCTCCAAGTTTGAATCATATTAATAAGTAGTAGGAAAAGGAGAGAAATAATAAGCATCACAGCCGCTACAGCTGTTGCTCCTGCATAATCATATTGTTCTAGTTTCGTCATAATCATAAGCGGTGCGATTTCTGTTTTCATCGGCATATTACCTGCAATGAACACGACAGATCCATATTCCCCTAACGCCCGAGCAAAGGCGAGTGAAAAACCAGCAAGTAGAGCAGGGAATATTTCTGGCAAAATGATTTTCACAAATATTTGAAAGCGTGATGCCCCTAAACTAGAAGCTGCTTCTTCTACTTCTTTATCAATACTTTGCAACACTGGT
Organism: Bacillus sp. FSL P2-0099; assembly: GCF_038007445.1. Classification (NCBI taxonomy): domain Bacteria; kingdom Bacillati; phylum Bacillota; class Bacilli; order Caryophanales; family Bacillaceae; genus Bacillus; species Bacillus sp. FSL P2-0099. Next base: position 1,087,499 of record NZ_JBBOXE010000001.1, on the reverse strand, counting down.
TGCACCATTCGAACGACAAATGGTAAGCCAATAAACGTAAGTGCAACAATAATGCCGAGCTGGGTAAAAGCTACTTTTATATGAAACACACTAAATATTTTTCCAATAAAGCCATTTTCCGCATAAAGCGTCGTAAGTGTAATACCAGCTACAGCAGTCGGAAGAGCGAATGGTAAATCGATTAGTCCGTCTAATAACCGCTTCCCTGGAAATGTGTAGCGAACGAGTACCCAAGCAATTAATAAACCAAAAATGGCATTTACGATTGCCGCTGCAAGTGAAGTTGTGAAACTTACTTGATACGAATGCAGCACGCGCTCACTCGTTATAACCCCAGCAAACTTCTTCCAGCCTAGCTGCGATGTTTGAATAAATACGATAGAAAGTGGTATAAGTACGAATAAACTCATATATAGCATTGTAAATCCAAGAGATAATCCAAACCCTGGTAAGACACGCTTCTTCCTCATATAACGTCACCTCATCCCCCCTTATTTTTTATACATTTGATCGAATACGCCGCCATCATTAAAATGCTTTTCTTGTGCTTTTTTCCATCCTCCAAATAGTTCATCAACTGTAAATAATTGAACTTTCGGAAATTGTGATGCGTACTTTTCTGCTACTTTTTCATTACGAGGGCGATAAAAGTTTTTCGCCGCAATTTCTTGCCCTTTTTCTGAATACAAATATTCAAGATATCCTTCTGCTACTTTTTTCGTTCCTTTTTTATCAACGACTTTGTCTACAACTGCTACTGGCGGCTCGGCAAGTATACTAATCGAAGGTGTTACAATTTCGAATTTATCTTTTCCAAGTTCTTTTTGTGATAATAACGCTTCATTTTCCCAAGCGATTAACACATCACCAATTCCTTTTTCAACGAAAGTTGTCGTTGCCCCGCGTGCTCCTGAATCTAGTACTTCCACGTTTTTATAAATTTGACCGACAAATTCTTTCGCCTTATCTTCACTATTGTTATATTTCTTCAGTGCATATCCCCACGCCCCTAAATAGTTCCACCGTGCTCCCCCAGATGTTTTCGGGTTTGGTGTAATGACAGACACACCTTTTTTCGTTAAATCATCCCAATCTTTAATTCCTTTCGGGTTTCCTTTTCTAACAAGAAATACAATCGTTGATGTATACGGAGTAGAATTATCCGCAAGTCGCTTCTGCCAATCTTCTGCTAGTTGTTTCTTCTTACTAATCGCGTCAATATCATAAGCGAGCGCTAGTGTTACAACGTCTGCTTCTAAACCGTCAATAACGGAGCGTGCCTGACTTCCAGATCCCCCGTGTGATTGCTTTACATTTACTGTTTGACCATGCTTCTCTTTCCAATACTTCGCAAAGTCTTTATTGAAATCTTGATATAACTCACGCGTTGGATCATATGAAACATTTAAAAGTTCGACTGTCTTCTTATCTGCACTTCCTTCAGAATTGTTAGTGGATGTTGCCGAACCACACCCTGACAAAAGGACAAATGCTGATAATAAAACACCTGTACTTTTCATTAATGCTGTCTTACTCCACTGTTTCATATATAAAGCCCCCTTAGTTTGTACAATAGAAAAAGGCACACAATCTATTCACAAAAGTGAACGTTGTGCGCCTTCAGTTTCTCTGATGAGCTTCTATTGTATTCTGTTTGATTTCTTTCCATTTTAATTCCGTAATTCACATGTGTCAACTTGGAATTCAGAATTATTATATAAGAAACTTCATACAAGCTAAAAATCAGCGGGAATGGAATCCCACTGATTTTAGTTTCAATTATATGAATATACCCAACATAACTATCACATTGATAACGATTATCAATGTGAAATAAAAAATTAAACGAATAATACCTATTTATTACACAAATATGCTTTCCGATCATTTTTAAACAATAAATAATGAGCAGTATGCACTTTTCTCTCTAAATAATCTAATGAATACGTACCCGATGGATCCACTAAATCCCCAATCGCTCCTGAAAGGTGATCAATTACCTTTTGCAATGTTTCTAAGTTCTTCTTTTCACTCTCCATATTCATTTCATCCATAATGTCACAAATAAGATATTGTACTTTCCGTAAGCGTAATTCCTTCTGCTCCACGTATATCTCCTCCTTATTAGCAATATTACGGTTTAAATATATGGGCTTATAACTTAACCAATTCTAAAAAATAAAGTGAGACTTTAATCAGTAGGGATTTTGTCCATCCACACGAATCGAGCTTTTACAGGACAAAAAGATATCCATCTCTAAACATGTAGTCATAGAGATGGATATCTTTATTTTTATACTTGCAATGCCTTCTCTCTCAAAGCTCTTCGTAACAACTTACCAGTTGTATTCTTCGGCAATTCTGTTAAAAACTCAATGCTCTTTGGCACTTTGTATTTCGCTAAATGCAGCGTGCAGTAATGCGTAAGCTCCTCTTCTGTTACGTTCGTTTGCTTCAGAACGACGTAAGCTCGCACTGCTTCTCCTAAGTTTTCATCCGGTACACCAATTACGACAACTTCAGCCACAGATTCGTGAGTATATAATACTTCTTCTACTTCACGAGGGTATACGTTATAACCACCAACTAGGACGATATCTTTTTTGCGATCGACGATATAGAAGTAACCTTCTTCATCCATTTTCGCTAAGTCACCTGTATATAGCCAGTCGTCTTTAAGTGTCGCAGCTGTATCTTCTGGCGCATTATAGTAACCCTTCATAACGTTAGGTCCGCGAACAATTAGCTCCCCAACTGCACCGACAGGCACTTCTTCCCCAAGTTCATTCACAATTTTATTTTCTACGTGCCAAATATTTGTACCAATCGAACCTGGTTTACGAGGACGATCTAACGGATTAAAACAAGTAACTGGTGATGCTTCTGATAAGCCGTATCCTTCTGAAACAATCACATCAAAACGTTTTTCGAAGTTTTGCAGAAGGGCAACAGGCATTGACGCACCACCTGAAATACAGAGACGAAGCGTCTTTACATCTTCTGCGCTTGCTTCTTCAAATAAATATAAGTAATTGTACATCGTAGGCACACCTGCAAAAATCGTTGGTTCATACGTACGACAAATACGGAATACTTCTTTCGGACTAAACCTCGGTACCATTAAAATCGTTGCCCCGTTCACAATCGGCGCATTTACTGCAACTGTTAAACAGAACACATGGAACATCGGCAATGCCGCAACGACGCGATCATCCGCAGTATATTGTAAATATGACGCAACATCGCTTGCGTTACTATATAGGTTTTTATGTGTTAACATAGCGCCTTTTGGCTTTCCAGTTGTACCTGAAGTGTATAAAATAACAGCTACATCTTCTTCATCTAGTTCAGGACCTTCGTAAGTTATATCTCCAGTTCCTATAAAACTAGTAAACGTTTTCATTTTTTCCGTTTCTGTATGAGTAAAATCTGATGAGGTTTCGCATATGATGATATTTTCAAGTGAAGGAAGTCTTGTTGTAAGAGATTGTATAACAGGTAGAAGGACGTCGAGTACAATGATTGTTTTTACATCTCCATTTTGTAATATGTAATGTATTTCGTCTGCTGTATAAATTGGATTAATCGGAATGACAGTTGCTCCGGCTTTCATCGTTCCGTATAAACCTACTAAAAAATGTGGTGAATTGCCTACAGCTAATGCGACATTGTCCCCTTTTCCAATGCCCATTTTTGCTAAATTACTAGAAAACCTAGTGACCACTTTGTTTAATTGGTCATAAGAGACCGACTGATCCATAAATATGTACGCCGGTTTATCCCCCTTCTTTTTTGCCGTTTCAGCCAAAGATTGAACGAGATTCACACAAACCCCACCTTTATAAAATTTAGAATATTTAAAAATTCTAAATTAATTATATTAAAAGAAAATTAAAGTAGCAAGTGATATTCCATTAATCGAATATACATCGACCACTTTCTTCCAGAACACTTTAGTAAGATACGAGAATTATATGTGAAAGAAACAGGTACAAACATATAGTTAAACTGTAGCTAAAATCATTGTAGGATAATATGCACTCATCTTTCCCCTAAGTTTTTCAACTTCCTCTTTATTTAAAGCCGTATACTCTCCATACAAATTGAGAGCGTCCGCTCCATTTTTATGCAAGTAGACTGTAACATATAGTGTCGGTAATCCTTTATTTTCTTCATCTATCGACAAGACAACATCTGGCGTTTTATTAACGCTACTAAACGTTTCATTTCTTTTCCATTTCTTATTTTGAAACATAGTTTGTACATCATTTATTTTTTGTTTGTTATTTGTATGCGTATAATATATGACATTATCCTTCGCTGGCTTGCCAATAGACAAAGTCGTACGGTTTGAAGAAGTTTCATCGTTACAAGCTGTCATCCCTATAACGAAGCTGATCAATAATATAAAGTGTATTATCCTTTTCATTTCGATCATCCTCCTTTAATTATATATACTTCCTTTATAATAAAAGAATGTCCTGCTAGTAGATGTTTTTAGGGACGCTTTTAACGGTAAATGAATTCATAATAAAAAAGCCATCCCAAAAAATATTTCGGGATGGCTTCTTCTTTTAGAAGAATAAATGTAAGAAATCTTCTGTTGTAATATTACCGAAATAGCGTACGATATCTACGCCTTCTAAAGCTACAGTGAATGCACCTTTATCAAATTGTACGCCTGTTAGACGCTCTTCAATGTCATGAACATCTAGTGATCCGAAGAAGTCACCGAAAATTTTACATTCTGTTACTGTTCCTTTTTTCACTTCAAGACGAACGTCAACTTGTCCAACTGGGAAGCGGTGTGAATGTTGTAAGTTGAACTTCGGAGATTTTCCGTAGTTCCAATCCCAATTTTGGTAGCGCTCTTCAGAAAGTTTATGGATTTCTTTCCAATCATTTTCTGTTAATTCGTACGTTGGAATTTCTGTTTCTCCTTCGAAAATTGTTTCTAGAAGAAGTTGTCTAAACTCTTCTGTCGTCATTTTTTCGTTTAAGAACTCTGTAATATTCGCAACGCGGCTACGGATTGATTTAATTCCTTTTGATTGAATTTTATCCATTTTCACTTTTAGTGCCGATACAACGTGATCGATTTCAGAGTCAAATAGTAACGTACCGTGACTAAACATACGACCTTTCGTTGAGAACTGCGCGTTACCTGAAATTTTTCTACCTTCAGCTAAAATATCGTTACGACCACTTAGTTCTGCATTTACGCCTAATTTACCAAGCGCTTTCGTTACAGGCTCTGTGAACTTTTTGAAGTTGCTGAAACTATCTCCATCATCTTTCGTAATAAAGCTGAAGTTTAAGTTTCCTAAATCATGATATACTGCGCCTCCGCCTGATAGACGACGAACGACATGAATTCCTTGTTCTTTTACGTAATCTGCATTAATTTCTTCTACTGTGTTTTGATTTTTACCAATGATAATGGAAGGTTTGTTAATGTAGAACAGTAAATATGTTTCGTTAATATCTAAATTCTTCACACAATATTCTTCAATCGCTAAGTTTATTCTAGGATCTGTAATCCCTTTATTATCAATAAATAACATCGTATCACCTCATGAATTCCATACGTAGCCACTATGCGCTAGCGTAATATGGCCACTGAAAATTTGTTTTGCTTCTGTTACTAAATCAGATGGGTTGCCTGTATGCGGTAAGTGCGTTAATAAAAGTTCTTTTACATTTGCATCTTTCGCAATACTTGCTACTTCTGTACTATTCATATGCCCTGCTTTTGCAGCCTCTTGATGTGCATACATATTACACTCACAAATGAAAAGATCAGCATCTTTTGTGAACGGAATAAACTCAGGAATATAACTGGAATCTGCGCTATATACTACAGCGTCACTACCAGCTGTAATGCGCATCGCAAAACATGTAACAGGATGAACAGTTTTTAAGAATGAAATCGAAAACGGTCCAATTTGAAGTGTTTCTTCTGGATTGTAGGCGATTCCTTTCGTATGCGGTTCATGCGTTAAAGAACGGAATCCATTCTCGTCAAACGTATGACCGTATATTGGTAATTCCGGTAGTTGTCCCTTTGTCGCACTTGTAATTAATCTCGCATATTGCAATACCCCAATGTCTGCAACATGATCATGATGATAGTGCGACAGTACAACTGCATCTATATGAGATGGTGTTATATATTTTTGAAGCTGTGCTAGTACACCACTGCCACAGTCTACAAGTAAACGAAAACCATCGTGTTCAAACAAATACCCCGACGTTGCTTCTCCCGCTTCTGGAAAGCCGCCCCAAAAGCCGACAACAGTCATCTTCATATGTATCCATCCTTTCTAAAACCGCGTAGGAATGCCGTTTTTTCCGTACTTGAGAAAGTTTTTTACTTACATCCTACATTGTTAACTATAATCCATTTCCTAAACTTTTTCATTAATTTTCACTTTTGTTATAAAACAGTTGTTGACTTTAGCCATTTGTACTAATACAATGATAGTAAGAAATGGAAATGGAGGGATTGACATGATCGATCAACCAATGGAGTTTTTCCGAAATTTACCGACGAAAACTTGTGCTCATTGCGGGAAGGAAATTGATGAGCAGCACGAAGCATACCATAACAAATGTGACGATTGCGTTCACGAAGAATAGTAGTTTGTAAACATAAAAAAACCTAGCAGACATAGTCTACTAGGCTAATAACATCGTATCCTTCATCGTTGAACCTTTCACCAAGAGCTCCAGTTCAAACTCATACAATTCTTTTTGTCGATAATTTTTCGTATGGATTTTATCCATCATTAAGTCGACAACTTTTCGGGCCATCTCGTCGATTGGTTGTTCAATTGTCGTAATACCTGGCTCTGTAATCTGCGCCAAAATTTGATTATCAAAACCGATCACAGCAAGATCTTCTGGAATACTCCAACCATGGCGTTTCGCCTCTGAGATAATTCCAGCTGCAACCTCGTCGCCTCCTGCCAAAATCGCGGTAGGATTTTTTTTGTCCTTTAATACTTCATTGAATATTCGTTTTCCATCATCCCAAGAGAAAGCGTTTTCAAGAAAATCGATCGCTTCCACTTCTCTACTCTTTTCAGTAATAGCGCGTAAAAAGCCCATTTTTCGCTGTTGGCTCACTACTTTCGTTTCGTTGCCACGGCAAAAAATCAGATTACGATATCCTTGTTCTAATACATGATTGGCAGCTATGTATGCACCCTGTGCATGATCGAACTTCACTGTTGGAACATTTGCTTCCTCAATATATTCATTACATAACACGATTGGACCGTGTTGCAAGTATGGCTCCACATTCTCCCATGGATTTTCTAGTGAACATAGAATAATCCCATCTACTTGTTTCGTAGATAATAATTGTAAATACTCCATCTCTTTTTCCGGTAAATATCTTGTTTGACAAATAATCAGTTTATATTTATGTTCAGAAGCAGCAATCTCGATTGCTTCAATAAATCTACTAAAAAAAGGATTTGTAATCCTTGGAACAAGCACCGCAATTGTTTCTGTTTTTTGTTTACGAAGCCTTCTCGCCGCAGAATTAGGAACGAAGCCTAAATGCTTCATTGCTAATTGAACCCTTTTCTTCTTCTCATCTGAAACATATGGATGATTATTGATCACCCTAGAAACCGTTGTCCTTGATAACCCCGCTAATTTCGCCACGTCCTCGATAGTCGACACGAAATTTCCCCCTTTGCATGAAAACGTTTTCTTATCCTGATTATATAGTATATTATTGGAAACTGCAATATAGGTTCTTATGATTTTACTATATTAATATTATACATAGGGAAAAGTCTGTTAATGGCAGGGAATTACACACTACTTTTAGAATTTCACAATAAGAATATTTATAAAATAAAGGATGATATTTCATGAATCGGACGGATCGTTTATTAGCTATATTAATTGAATTACAAAGAAAACAAACTGTCACAGCACAAAGCTTAGCTGAAAAATTCGAGACAAGTATACGCACTATTTATCGAGATATGGACGCACTCAACGAATCCGGTGTTCCCATTTTCTCAATGCCTGGTCACGGCTATTCATTAATGGATGGTTATTTCTTACCACCCATTCAGCTTACGCCAGAAGAGGCCGTTACTCTTTTATTGGGCGGTGATTATATTGAGAAAGCTTTCACCTCTTCTTTTTCTGTACATGCGCAATCAGCAAAAGAGAAACTTGAGATAGTCCTCCCTACTGATCAACAAAAGAAAATTGAGGAATTGCGAGGAACTTTCCGTTTCCTTTCTCCTATATTTTCAAACCAGCAAGCCGAGCAAGAAAAACTAGAGAGCCAACTTTTCTTGTTACAAGAAGCTATTCAAAGAGAGCAATCTATCTCTTTTTCGTATCGTAAACCGAGAGAAACTACAAAAACAAAACGTACCGTTCATCCTTACGGTTTAGTCAACATTTCTGGAATTTGGTACATCGTTGCTCATTGTTTACTGCGAAAACAAATACGTAATTTTCGCTTAGACCGTATGGATACATTACAGCAAGAACAAGAATTTTTTACAAAACCGAAGGACTTTTCTTTACAAGACTATCAACCTGAAAACAATCGTACTGTTACGATCCATTTATTATTCCCAGCCCACATTGCACATAAAATTATTGAATCACGATACTTTTTTATAGATTCATACGAGCATAAAGATAATGATTTTCACGTCTTTTTGAAATCAAGAAGCATAGACGAAGTATTTCAATGGGTATTAAGCTGGGGGAGCCAAGTACAAGTACTAGAGCCAAAAATTCTTTCTGAGAAAATATATGATGAAGTAAAAAAAATGTTAAAACTTTAATTTTTTATTTTACTACTGACATAATGTTGTCAGCATCCCTCCTTTATTGTAGGTATTAACAAATATATTTTCTTAAAAAGGGGATACCAATATGAACAGTACTGTTATGTTAGAGAAATTCGAAAGTTTAGCAACGTGTTATGTGAAGGAATTAGACAAATATACGATTGAACAATTTAGAAAAAAACCTTCTGAAGAAGAATGGTCGCTCGGTCAAATGTATAACCATCTGCTAGCTGCTACATATATGCAATTAGATGCAATCGAGAAATGTAAAAATGAAACACCATCTGTAGCTAACAAAAAAACGGATATGGGTGAAAAAGTATATACAATGGGTGCTTTCCCTCCTATACAAATAAAAGTGCCAAATCGCTCTGGATACATACCTGAAAATCCATCATGCAAAGAAGAGATACAGGAGCGTTTTCTAAAATTAATTACAGCTGTAAAAAACATTGAACCAATGCTTGCTTCTATTCCAAATGATTGTAAAGTGGAGCATCCTGGACTTGGGTACTTAAATGCTCCAGAGTGGTTCCAGCTCATTTCTATGCATTTTTCACATCATCTTCGTCAGAAAGAAAGATTGGATCACAGTATTTCATAATTTACCATAAAGAATGAAAGAAGGTGGTTTGGCACATAGCCAAACCACCTTTCTTCATACAAATGAATAAAAATATAATCCAATATACTTTTATTGTAATTTAGATATTTCTTGCATAAATCCAGATATACTTGCTAATGCACTAGTAAAAACGAAAAGCACAATAATGAGAGTGACAAGTTTATTTTCATTTAAATTCGTAATTGTTTTTAAGCCTATTCCTGATAAAACGTAATACCAAATATTAAATATATCTATCCTCTGAGCGATTGCATGTAAAACCATATTATCTGTTGCTATCGCACCTAAACCTGTATAGGACAACTCATATCCACCAAGGGAGAACGCAATCAATCCGTTTAAAAGCATCCCTAATTTTAATACAAAAGATGCATAGATAATGATAGGAAATGTTTCCTTGTAGTTAATATCGACTCCAAAAAAAATCATAATGTTTTTATAGAATATAGGCGCAAAAAGTATAGCTACTATTCCACTTACTGTAGAAATTCCAAATGAAGTAAAGAAAGTTATGTATTTTGGAACAGTAAATCCAGTTTTATCATGAAACATACTAAGCGCAGGATTGTTTAAAGTATTCCAAGACATTAAAGCACTTGAAATTATAATAAGCACAATTAAAAGAGCTAACGGAAAAAATATATTTCTTTGATTCTTCATCTTTTTGAATTGCAGTGTTGGTGAAGTAAATATCCCAATAATCGATGGTTTTCCCGAAATCTCTTCCTGTATAAGACTACTAGCTTGCAAGAAAATTCCCCTTCCTCATTACACTTATAACTCCTCCCACTTCGTCCACACTTCTCTCCCGTTTATATGGTACATATTATCCTCACGATCCATAAATCCATGCACTATGAATTCTCGTCTAATCGTACAAAAATCATCATGATACTGTTTTACGAACGCATTAATTTCTTCTTCTGTATATTGGTTTCCAACATCCAGCTTTCTAATCAAATGTTCCAATAACACTAACTTTTTCTTCTTTTGACCTGGAATCGATTTTAAGCGGTCCTCTTTATCAAAAAAGTTGCGAATGGTCGTATCACGAAATTTCATTTGGCTTTCGGTCATTTCGTTCTCCTCCATCAGTTTTTATATTATTAAACTTTACCGTTTTTCTTTATTCTTTTACTTAAAAAATCAATAAAGTAATATCCACCAATTAAAATATAATAGGTTACAATCATTCCCACTATGTCTTTCATACTCGTATATTCCTTTTTATGAAACAAAATCGGAGATAGTGTATAAACTAAGAAGCAGACTAGCGGATATATGATGAAATAGAAGCGAGATTTTTGTCTCATACTATCAACTCCCCTGTAATATGATTCTATTCAAATTGTTGTGATTCCTTTCTTTCGTTTAGGCTACACATAAAATATAGGAAAATTAAGGAAAAGATGCTCTTTGGAAAGTAAGAACCATTCTGAGTAATATTCAAAAGACCATATAGATTGTATCTTAAATAAAAAAAGGATTACATGCAATGAATCAAATTTTAAAGGATGCAAAACAACTATTACATCATGAAGAAAATATTTTATCCATTTTAAGATGTTCACTTACTGGCTATATTATTACACATAATGTCCCTCGTTCCGGAGTGTTACTTGCCACTAATAGGAGGGTTATTTTTTATGGACAATCATTCAAATGTTGTAAAAATGCATTGATTGTGGAATTTGAATATAAAAAAATTCTATCCATAGAGACGAAAAGAACATTCTTTGATAAAAAACTAATATTTTACTATGAAGACGAATATATAACGGTGGGACAAATTTTAAGCTCAAATATTGAGGGTTTTTTAAATGTAATACAGAGAAAAAGAATTCAATAAAGTGAAACTTTAATCAGTGGTTGATTTTGTTCATCCCCCACTGATTATTAGCCTACACCAATCGGGATTTTACGGAATAAAATACTTTTCATCTAAAAGAGAAGTACAGTTCACCTTTCTTACAACTGTATTTCTCTCTCATCCTCACTTCTCTTAATTTACTTATCACCCTCATTCTCATAACCTATTATTAAAATTAATAAATTATATATGGAAAATTATGTTACAATTAACTTATACATATTTTGGAGGGAAAATAGTGAAAAAAGCTATTATAGTATTAAGCATCCTATATCTTATTTTAACCGTACATACGGGAGCTGTTCTTTTAGGAAAAGAAGATTATAGAGGTGCTATCAATACATTAAAAGAAACGAAGGAAGTCTCTTCATTTCAATCTGCACAAGACGGTGTGATTTTATTAAAAGGAACATTAACTACCGCGCAACCTATTACAGAGGAAAAACTTCAAAATAAAGAATTTGCACTTCTTGAAATTAATACATATAAACGACGAAAGGCAAATTGGAAAAACATTGATACCGAGCAGCATATTGCAAAGCAGCTCTTACTAAACAATGAGGCTCTTCCTGCATTAAAAGAAATCCGCTTCTCAATGGAACCAATTACACTGTCAGGAAAAGATATTTCCGCCGAAGACTACACACTAAAAAAAGATGATACTCAATTAACAATTAAAGGTAAAGGATACCGATACACAGGAATAGAAAACAAATCAGACACTCTTATTTTTGGTATAAAAAAAGGAGATACACTTGAAGGTTATAGTGGCTCTGAAATTCTAATAGGAAAAACAAAAGAGGACATTTCCAGCAACATGAAACTATATACTTTTGCTGAAAGATATGGTCCATTTGTTTGGATTGTAGCAACAATTATTCTTATAAGTATTGTTATATACTTGTTCCGTAAAAATAGAAAAACAAATGAACTTTCTCAGCCAATAAAACAAGACCATTAAAAAGGCACCATTTCGGTGCCTTTTTTATATTTCTTATTTATGCTTCAATCGATTGATTTTCAGCAATATTTTTAAATTGTCGTTTGTGCATCCACGTTAATGAAGCAATTGTTCCAAGTGATAATAAAACGATAAAGATCATGAGTATCCCTATATTTTGCCACATGAAATTAAAATCACCGCTTGATACGACTGCTTTAAATCCTGATACAGAGTATGTCATCGGTAGCCAAGCATTAAATGGTTGTAAATACTTCGGAATCAACTCTAGCGGGAATGTTCCAGCGCTAGTTGTAAGCTGTATAATTAATGTTAAGATCGCAATAAAACGGCCCGCATCACCGAAAGCTGTTACTAAACATTGAATTAATGCGATAAACGCTAAACTTGTAACGATGCTAAAGAGTATGAAATACGGAATACTTTGTACTTCTACACCTAATCCGAATAGTAATATAATATCTGCTACTATCGCTTGAATAATACCGACTGATAGTAACACGCCGAACTTACTAATAAACCAGCTAAATCCTGATTTCGGAACACCGACTGTATCACGTAATGGATATACGATAGATAATAGTAATGCCCCAACGAATAAACCGAGTGATAAGAAATACGGTGTAAATCCAGTTCCGTAGTTTGGAACTTCCGCCATTTTCTCCGTCTTCACTTTTACAGGACTTGCAAACATATCATACGTTTTATCCGTTCCTTTTACTTCTCTTGTTTTTTCTGCACCTTCACCAAGTTTCTCAGCCAGTGTACCTGATCCATCATTTACCTTTACGAGCCCATCTGTCACTTTTCCAGAGCCGTCTGCTAGTTTATTTACTCCGTCGATTAGCTGGGTTGAGCCAGTTGACATTTTATTTAGTCCACCATTTAGAGTACCTAAGCCAGTTGTTACTTGGCCCGATCCATCCGCTAATTGCGTTATTCCGCCTGTCATTTGACTTGCTCCTACCGATAATGTGCCTAAACCGCCTGTTACTTGGTTTGATCCATCTGCCAATTGATTTATTCCGCCTGACATTTGATTTGCTCCTGCAGATAATGTACCTAAACCGCCTGTTACTTGACTTGAACCGTCCACTAATTGGGTTACTCCACCTGACATTTGGTTGGCTCCTACCGATAATTGACCTAATCCTGCTGTCACCTTTCCAGATCCACTTTGTAATTGAGTTACTCCATCAATTAGTTGACCTGATCCGTCATTTAGTTTATCGGCACCTATTTTCACATTAGCTAAACCTTCACCAAATCCATGAAACTTACTAACAAATTTGGTTTGTTCGTTCGTTAGTTTCTCAATACCCTCCGTTAAATTCTTCACCTCTGCTGGATTTGGTAGTTTATTTTGCAATCCACTTGTTGTTTGATGTATTTCACCTTTTAATTGTTTTACTTCTTCATTTAATTTGTTTGTTCCACCTGCTACTCCGGCAGCTTTCTGCTGAACTGTCGCTGTACTTTTTGCCGCATTTGCTATAAATGGTTGTAACTGCTCTTGATATTCTTTTGGTAAACTTTCAATTTGCTTTTGCAAATTAGCTACATCTTGCGCTGCAGTTGTTGCATCCCCCGCTGTTGATTGAGTAAATTCATTTAACTGATTTACGTTTTCTTCAGCCCCAGTCATTTTCTCATTTACTGTATTTAATATAGAAGGAATATTCGACTGCGCTTTCTCTAGGCCTGCAACAGAATTTTGTACTTTACTATTTAACTCCTGCAAACCTGTTTGAATCTCTTGGGACCCTTTTTCTAATTCACTTTGTCCTCCAACAAGTTGTTCCATACCATTTGATAGTTCAGTTGTTCCTGTTTTTAATTCATCTGATTTACTTACCAATTTGTTCAAACCACCGGTCACGTTCTCCGATCCACCTTGTAATTCATCAATTCCTTTTTGCATTTCACCTGTTTTACTATTTAACGTATTTAAACCTGCTGTCACCTTTCCGGATCCATCTTGTAATTTCCCTATACCAGTCTGCATTTCACCTGTTTTGCTACTTAACGTATTTAAACCATCTGTTACTTTTCCAGACCCATCTTGTAATTTACCTATACCTGTCTGCATTTCACCTGTTTTGCTATTTAACGTATTTAAACCATCTGTTACTTTTCCGGACCCATCTTGTAATTTATTAGATCCATCTGCTAATTTCTGAACTCCATCCTTCATCTCACCAGACTTCCCTTGAAGTGTATGAAGGCCATCCGTCACTTTACTTGAACCATCATGCAGTTCACTTGATCCGTCGTGTAGTTTATTTGCTCCTTCCGCCCCATCTGCTAATCCTTTTGAAACGTCTTGAATGGAATCAAACATTTTCTCTGCATATGTTTTCGTTAACGTGCTTGATACTTCACCTTTAATTTTTTCAATGGCTGTTCCGCCAATTTGTGAAGATAAGAAGTTTAAACTTTCATTTGGAATGTATTCTAAGTTTAATGGTTTCGGATCGTCTTTTAATAACGTTGTAGCGTTACTTGAGAAGTCATCTGGGATACGTACTAACATGTAATACTTTCTGCCTTCCATTCCCTCTTTCGCTTCTCTTTCACTTACAAATTCCCATTTAAAACTTTTATTATCTTTTAAGTTATCAACGAGCCCTTTCCCGACCTCAATTGGTTTCCCATCAAGTTCTGCACCTTTATCTAAATTGACTACCGCAACTGGCAAGTCATCTAGCTGTTCATACGGATCCCAAAAGGCCCATAAAAACATACCCGCATATAAAATCGGTACAAATAAAACCGCAATGATTGGGATTAATATTTTTTTACTTTTTATAATCTCTGCAAATTCTTTACTAAGCAACTTATGCCATTTCATAATTTATCCCCCTTTTTAAAAATGACCAAAATTCATTTATGGTCATTTTTACCCAAATAAAAAGGCTATATCTGTTCATACATATGCCTTATCCCCGAATTTATACTATGCACATTTTCATCTACATGATTATATTTAACCATCCTCCTTATACGATTGACCAATTTGTTCAATTAGTCATTTTTTATAATATTAAAAGGATTATCTTAATTTGACAATCCTTTTAGTAAATAAAGTTCGAATAATTCCGATATTTTTTCTTTTTCTAACGGTTCATGATTTTTTTCCCAATCAAAAATAAGCGATACGTATAGGCGAAGCATAATAAACGCTGTAATTTCTGGATCACATTTGCTAATTTCACCCTTTTCAATCGCAATTTCTAAATACGATTGAATAACAGAAACGATTTCCACATCTACTTGTTGCATCACTTCTTGTACTTCTTTCGTTCCCATATCGCGCTCTTCTTGAATTAATTTAATCATGAGCTGATGTTCTTTTCTAAATTCTAATATGCTATATAATGCTCTATGTACATTTTCAAAAAATGAAATATCTGAACGAATTGCATTTTCTGCAACTTGCTTCATTTCTGTAATTAAATTAGAAATAATTTCACCAAATAGCTCTTCTTTATTTTTGAAAAAAGTATAAATCGTTCCTTTTCCTACATTCGCTAACTTCGCTACTTGATCCATCGTTGTTGCTTTATAACCGAACGCTGAAAAAGACTTTGTTGCAGCTTCAATAATAGAACGCTTTCGATCTATCGCCACATCTTCACCTCCAAAAATGACCAATTGGATAATATAGTCAATCAGTACATCTTTGATATTACCACACGCTTACATTCTAGACAAGTTCTCTTTTTTATTATTTCCAGTATAAAAAAATTCCAGTCAAGTTATATAATACTGTCATAGTGTATCAGAAGAAAAGAGAAAAATAAAAGGTGTTCTTAAGATATATGATTAAACCTTACTTAACGACAACGAAATTCCCTTTTTTCAAATAATCAAATAAAAAAACAAGAAAATCTTTACATTTAATAGTAATATAGAAAATAGACAAGTTTATCAAAATAGTGGAGGCTTTTTCAGTCATGATGCGTGCGCTTCGTTTAAATATAAAGCAAGCTTTTTGTAGTCGTATTTCTTTAATTATTATGTTTAGTGGATTCGTTCTTATTTGTATTTATCACTATTACTATGTAATTCGTTATTTAGGAGACGCAGCGAGTGGACCTATTTCAACAGATATAAAATGGATCGGATTTCGCGACAATGAAATGGATGTTTATTTATTATTAATGCCAGTTATTGCGAGTTTCCCCTTTAGTACAAGTTACAATTCGGATAAGTCAGATGGTTTTAAACCGTTTGTGAGTAAGGGGATTTCTTTATTTCCTTATTCATTAATGAAATATATCGTTACGTTTTTTTGCGGAGGATTTCTTTATACATTTCCATTCATCTTATCGTTATTATTTTGCAAATTAACCATTCCAGACGGAACACCTACGATTGGTTCAGGCATCATAAATGCTGATGGAATGTTCGCAAACCTATATTTCGATGCGCCTCTCACTTACATTACTGTATATATCGGAATTAATTTTTTATTTGCAGGTTTAATGGCTCTTTTAGGACTTGCTGCATCTGTATGGTCACAAAAGGACTATATGGCAATTCTCTTTCCATTTGCAGTTGCCTCCATTCCTTACGTCCTGCTAAATACAATATTTCCTTCAATAGGCGGAGCACCTATTCATTTATATGATCCCAAACAACCATTGCAAGGCATGTCACCGTACATTTTAACGATGCAATGTGCTTTCTTCCTTCTCGTTAGCTTATTTATGTATATACAAGGAGTAAAGCGGGATAGAAAAAAATATAGAAGAAGACTGCAAAAAAGAGATCGGTGTAGAAAAGCGTTTCAAGCAATTTCGGACTAAATAATTGAACGAATAAGAGCGTAATTCCCTAAGTTAGCTTAGAGAATTACGCTCTTATTATCATTTACATTTATCAATCTTATATTTTCAATACTCATATAATCCTCTCCCCTTTACGGCGTGCCAGCCAATCCCCACAAAATAACAACAGCCGCAAAATAAATCGCTTTAATACCTACAACTGAACATAATAAAATAATTGCATATTTACTTAATTCTCTTTTTGCACCGATTAAAGTAAAAATAACCGCCAAACTAAACGTTATATAGGACGATGCTGTATGTATTAAGTTATACGTAATGTCTAAACTTTGAGTAAGCCCTGTTACATCAGCTACAAATTGGATCATGACGATCGTACTAAAAAAAATTGCAAGCTGATTCATTAACTTTCCATTTAACCATGCTTGCATCTTTAACCTCCTCATTATAAAAAACTGAATTTTTAATTAATTTTAACATGATTTTTACAGAAAAAGAACGCTTAGTATATTTCTAAGCGTTCTTTCTCGACTATTTAAGAAGCCTTCTTCAAATCAATTTGAACAAGTACTGGATCGTGGTCACTTACACGTCCATGTTCTTTCATAATGTTTGAGTTTAAGTGTACAGGGTCTACAATTGTGTGCGGTGCGATGTTGTTTGTTACTAAAATATGATCTAGCACTTGTGCGTTACCTTCATGAATGTACGTGTAGCGGTTCTCTTTCGGCACTGTGTTTAACATATCTTTTAATATCGTTCCCTCTAGTGCTTCTAAAGGTTTAGAGAATTCAAAGTCATTCATATCACCTAATACAACAACTGGTGCATTTGTATTCTTTTCTTGAATACCTTGTACGAAATGATTCACTTCTTGTGCTAATTGAACTCGTTTTTCTTCACTCTTTAATACGAGCGGCTGCACTTTTCCAAATGGCGTTGCATCTCCTAGTTTTGAGTTTAAGTGATTTGAAATGACAACAACGTTTTGTCCTTGGAACGTAAATTCTGCCGCTAACGGTTTACGTGTACTTTCAAATAAAGGATTTTCGTCTCCAATACGAACTACATTTTTATCTAGTAACTTCGGTACTGTCGTTAATTTCACACGAGATGGGTTATAGAAGAAACCGACGCGAATATTCGCTCCAGGTGCCCCGCCGTCTTGATTGTTGTTCGGCGCAATTTCTACATACTCATACTTCGGTCCACGAATTTCTAATACAGCATCAATGATGCGTTTTGCGCTTAAAGATGCATCAGTCGTACCGTCATTGATTGCTCCATTATTATCTTGCATCTCTTGTACACCGATAATATCAGGCATTTTTAAATTATATTTAATAGAATAAGCTAACGCTTTCACTTTTTCATCTGTTGTTTCTTTTTTGTTCGCTGAGAAGTTTTCAATGTTATATGTAGCAACTGTTAACTTATCAAGACGCGGCTGAATATTTGCCCCTACTTGCTTAAATCCGCCGTCCACTACAGATGGTAATTCCGTTACTGGCGAAATGCGGAACGAACCGTAGTCATATCCTACTACGCCTGTTATATCTCCAGTGAACGTATCGCCTACTTTCGCGACATAATCACGAGGTACTTTTACAGAAAGGCGCTCTGGATTTAATTGCTCTTTATCTAATAAAGGTGTACCATACTTCGTTACTACTTTATCTCCGCCATTTTTTACTGTTACATATAAATTACCGTTTTTCTGCGGAGCGATAATTTTTGGTGTTGGCATCGTAACGCGCATACCTTCTACACTTTCATAAAAGTCGATTGCATCTTCATTTGGATCAAATAGACCGAATGCATCATTATCGATAATTTGATCAGGGATTTTCACACCGTTTTCTCCTAATAAAATCGGCGCTGGTAAAGGTTGATCTTTTGCGATTACAGCAACGCGACTCGCCTTAATTTCCGTCGTCGTTAAGTCTGTTTCAAATCGCTCTGCATATCCAGGTCCAACATATTCTTCTACTTCTCCATCAACTTGGACAAGATCTCCTACTGCTACATTCGCATCTTTTTTGTATACGTAAATACCTTCAGAAGTAGCTGGATCATTATCCGGCTGATTATCTTCTATATAAAAACCATTTTTATCAAGCGCTGTGACAACGCCCTCCACATTGTTTACTTTCTTCCCATTGTAAGGAGAAATATGTGATTTCCCTTGAATATCATGAATACGAACTGGTTCATTTGTTACGATTATAAATGAAAATGTCGAAACTGCTGAAGAAGTAAGCCCTTCTTTTTCAGCGATTGCTTTCACTACACTATTTTCATTCACTACAATTTGTCCTTTATAACGAACACTTTTATTTGTAGGATTAGAGCCATCTAACGTATAGTAGATTGTTGCTCCTTCTGTATTCGTTGTTAATGTTACTGCTGTTCCTTTTGCGACTTCCCCACCATTTGGTGATGCCACTACATCGCTAACGCGGTTTTGTTCTTCTCCTTGAAACTTATGAGCTGTTACTGATTTTAAACCTGGGCTACCGAAATATAACTCAAGCGTCCCTGTCAACCTAACTTTCTTTCCGATATTTTCAGGATGGTCTTTCACATTTACTGCCGATCTCACATCGCCTTTTGGCAATTGAACAGGCATGATTTTGTCTGGATTCGTTTCGTTTGGCGAATCGGCAATTGCCACGTTTGTGTCGTCAAACTTAGCCGGATCTTTCGTGTATTTAGAAGGACTTTGCGTATACCCAACGATATATCCTTCCACTATCCCCTTCGTTTTCCCTTGCTGCTTAAATACTTGAATTGCTTTTTCTACTGACATAGAAGTAGTTTCTTCCGCCTGCGCTAAAGTTCCAGTAAATGAAAGCAATAACATCAATGATAAAAAGACACTTAATAATTTCTTCACAGCCATTTCCCTCTCCCTAATTCATATTTTCTCAGCATTTCTATCATATCAAATGATTCGTTATATAGAACTATATTTCGACAAGTTTTACACAAAATTTATTTAATTTACAAGTTTTCAAACTATAATACAAAATAATAATTTTACACCTTCTACGAATGCGCTCTATAATGTTAGAGAGAGAAAACAGAAAATATAGAAATTTAATTGGCATGTAAAATAGATTCATTTGAATAGGAGTGATTGGATGGAAGTGCAAATAGAAACATACCGCGCAGCTATGAATGGAACATTAGAACGTCATTTTTCAGATATGATTGCTGTTATACCAACTAAAATTACAATTGAACAGTTAAAACAGCGGCTAGAAACTATCTCTACTAAAGTTGATGAGTTGAAAATTGTTTATAGTGATGAGATAAGCCTTATTGTCGAGTTACATATGGATGAAAAAATCATACCGTATGAACTGCATATTGATGAGGCGAATGACCCAGAAGAATATAAAATGTACAATAGACAAGATTCTACAATCGTAGATCGTAATTTTGAAGATGCTGCTTATGGCACTGAAATTTTCACTCGTACGCTATTTGTAGGCGATGTGCTGGGCTGCTTTTTCCAGCAGTTACAGTTTCTATGGAACCTCGCCCCAGACTTGTTATTTGTAATCGATTCAAGTGCCGCAATGAAAGTGATATCTAGAAGCTATATTGAATATCACGTTGAAAATGAATTATTACCTGACATTCCTGACTTGTATGTTATTCATTCCGTTTATGAAGACGATAAAGAAGGTGAGCCTACGCAATATTGGTTTCATACACACGGCCTTTTAAGAGCAGGCGTAACAGAAATAGAATTAATTATTCCAAATCGTATTTCTTCCTATTACGGCATTGGTGATCTCTTTCAAACATTTGCTAATAATGCCGTTGAGAATGGACAAGTCCCTATGAATGAGCCTATCGTTATCGCGCATAGTCAGCAAGGTTCTATACATACAGTAGCTGTTCCATGGGAAAAAGGATTATCTTATATTGGGCATAAAACGAGTATGGATCAATTATCTTCAATCGAGGATGAAGAAGTGAAACTACAACCAATAGATGCACAAAACGTATTTCTTGGCGGGATGGATGACCGAGATGAATACCATCAATCTCCATCCGTTCTCTTATTCAAGTTTAATACTTCAGAAGAATATATTGAAAGTTTTTTCAAAGAACACGAGGAAGCTACAGGGCTCATGTTCTATAAAACAAATAGTGAAACTGATCGTATGGCTTATAATGCGAAGAATACTTTCGGGTATTTCAGCAACATTTTTCACATTGAACAATCAAATGAAGATTTTCGTTTCCTCGCTAAGTTTGGTGTCTCCTACGAAGAAGGAAAAAGTGAACATATGTGGTTTGAAATGCAAAACATTACCGAAGATTTCATTCAAGGAATACTCATTAATGAACCATATTTTATAGAAGATATGAGTGAAGGAAATAGTTATCATTTAGATTTTGATAACTTAACAGAGTGGGTTATTTATGCAGGAGATGCCGTTATAAAGCCAAATAACTTATATATGTTTATTGGCGAATAAGTATTTTATATAATAAACAAAACGCCTTCAATATAATTGAAGGCGTTTTGTTTGAAATATTTTAATGTGCGACTAATTTAGTCTCCATTACTTTCTCTAAATGAAATAACACACGTTTCGCCGCTAACTCACCTTGCTCAATACAAGCCGGAAGACCAGAACCAGCGTAAGAACTACCTGCCAAATACACACCTGGCAATTCTTCCTCCATAAATGTTGTGAGCTTTTTCATTCGCTCTTTATGGCCTACTGTATATTGAGGCATGGCTTCTTTCCAGCGGCTTACAATTGTAAACTCTGGATCCTCTGTAATATCCATTGTCTTTTGTAAGTCCTCTAATACGAGCTGTACAATTTCTTCGTCAGTTTGTTCAACAATCGCTTCATCACCTGGGCGTCCGACGTAACAGCGAAGAAGCGTTTTTCCTTCTGGCGTTGTATGTGGCCATTTTTTATGTGTCCACGTACACGCTGTAATTGTATAATCACTATTTCTTGATACGACAAATCCGGTACCATCAATATCACGCTGAATTGCAGACTTTGGGAAAGCAAGTGCCACGTTTGCAACTGATGTAGACGGAATGTTACGGAAGAAACGAAACTGCTTATACTGCGCAAACATAGATGGCAATACTTTATGCGGCGTCGCAACTACAATCGCGTCTGCTTCCATTTCTTTTCCGTTACTAAGCGTAATCGTATAACTATCACCAAGTTTTGCAACCTTTTCGATACGAGTTCCCTTCATTACCATATCATTAGGAATCTTCGTTTCAAGAGATTCTACTATAGATTCTAAACCCGTTTTCACAGTTTTAAAGATTCCTTTTTTCAATTCAGCCTTCTCTTGCTTTGGAGCGAGCGTACGCATACCGAGTGAAATACTACGGTGCTCCTGTTCAATTTGATAAATTTGAGGGAATGTTGACATTAAACTCATTTCATCAATATCCCCTGCATAAATACCAGATAATAATGGCTCAATTAAATTTTCAACAACTTCATTTCCAAGGCGATGCCTGAAAAACTGCCCGAGTGATTGATCAGAAACTGGTTTTGATCTAGGCATTAATAAATCAAAACCAGCTCTTAGTTTACCAATTGGGGAGAACAATCCGGAAAATAGAAACGGCGTAATTTGCGTTGGAATTCCCATCATTGAACCGCTCGGCATTTTATGTAACCGATTGTTTACGAGAACGAACGATTGACCGGCCTTATTATTTACAAGTTCAGCATCAAGTCCTAATTCTTTCACTAATTTAGCTGCGCTCTCTTTTCTTGCTAAGAAAGAATCAGGACCGCGTTCAATTGTAAATCCATCTTTTTGAACGGTTTGAATTTTCCCGCCAAGTTTACCAGACGCTTCTATAAGCAATGCATCTATCGGCAAGTTTTTTTCACGAATTTCTTTTTGTAAGTTATACATTGTTGTTAATCCTGTGATGCCACCGCCGATGATCACAACTTTTTTCCTCAAGTAAGCTCCCCCTTTCTACTTACATTACAGATTCTTTTTTCTTTAATACAACATCTGCTAAACAGTCGATAAATGCGTCCGACGCGTTAGGCATTTCGGGACGATAATATTTCGCGCCAATTTCATCCGTTACAACTTTACACTCAAAGTCATTGTCATATAAAACTTCTAAATGTTCCGCAACAAATCCAACTGGTGCATATACGAATGAATTGTAGCCGTACTTTTCATTTAATTCTCTCGTTAAATCTTGTACATCTGGACCAATCCAAGGATCTGGTGTATTTCCGGCACTTTGCCAGCCAACTGCATAATTTGCTACTTCAGCACCACGTGCAATATAGTCAGCTGTTTCGTTTAATTGATCCGGGTATGGATCGCCGAGTGCGATAATTTTTTCTGGTAAGCTATGTGCAGATACGATTAACACTGCTTTTTCACGTTCTGCTTCTGACATACCGTTATATATACCTTTCACTGCATCGACCCAATACTGAATAAATTTCGGTTCTTTATACCAGCTATCGATGCCGTGAATTGTTAAGTTTCCAAGTTTTTCTGCTTCTTCTTGCGCTCGTCCTACATAAGACTTCACGCTAAAAGTAGAATAGTGAGGTGCAAGAACGAGTGCAATTGCATCTTCTATTCCATCTTTATGCATAGCTTGTACTGCATCTTCAATGAACGGTTCAATATGTTTTAAACCAAGATACATGTGGTACTCTACTTCATCTTGCATTTCATTTAAACGCGTTTCTAACTTTTTAGCTTGCTCTAATGTAATAGTAGCTAAAGGAGAAATACCACCAATTGCACGGTAACGCCCTGTTAAATCTTCTAGCATTTCAGGACTTGGCTTTCTTCCTCTGCGAATATGTGTATAGTAACGTTCAATATCTTCTTCTTTATATGGCGTTCCGTATGCCATTACAAGCAAACCAATTTTCTTTTTCATACAGACAATCTCCTTTACTTCGCTAACTGTTCTTTAGAGTACTCATGAATAAATGTAGTTAAGCGTTTTAATGTATCTGGATTTACTTCTGGGAATACGCCGTGACCTAAGTTAAAGATATAACCTGGCTGCTTCATCCCCTGATCTAAAATACCTTTTACATGTTCTTCAATAACAGGCCAAGGTGCTAATAAGAATGAAGGATCCATATTTCCTTGTACCGCCTTGTGAACACCACGTGCGCGTGCTTCTTCAATCGGTAAGCGCCAATCTAAACCTACTACATCAAGCGGTAAGTCGTGCCATTCATTCACTAAATGTGCAGCACCTACGCCGTGCATAATCATTGGAACACCCACCTTACGAACTTCTGCAAAAATACGCTCCATCGCTGGTTTAATAAATATACGGTAATCCGCTACATTTACTGCTCCAACCCAAGAATCGAAAATTTGAACCGCTTTTACTCCTGCGTTAATTTGCGCTTTTAAATATGTAATAACCATATCTGCAAGCTTATCCATTAAAGCGAACCAAGCTTTCGGCTCTGCATACATAAACGCTTTCGTATTATGATAGTTACGAGAAGGACCGCCTTCAATCATATAGCTCGCTAACGTAAATGGAGCTCCTGAAAAACCGATTAACGGTACATCTAACATTTCTGTCGTTAATAAACGAATTGTATCTAGTATGTAAGGTACGTCATCTTCTGGATTGATTTCCCCTAATTTTTCTACGTCTTGTAAAGAACGGATTGGACTATCGATAACTGGACCAATGCCAGATTTAATTTCCACATCAACACCAATTGCAGGTAGTGGTGACATAATATCTTTATAAAGAATTGCTGCGTCTACGTTATATTGATCAACTGGCAACTTTGTAACGTAAGCGCACAACTCTGGATTATGTGTAATTTCAAATAAAGAATATTTCTCTTTTATCTTTCTATATTCCGGCTGTGAACGACCTGCTTGACGCATATACCATGCTGGTACATACTCTGTACGTTCCCCCCTACATGCTTTTAAAAATGTCTCATTTATAGTTCTTACCAAGACCCTAGCTCCCTTCCTTACCAATGCTTTTTCTTTAAATATGCTCTATTCCGATATTTATCTTTTTTTACTATACAGCTTGTAAAAACAAAATGCATAACATTATGTACGTTGTTCATTAAATTGACACAAACGTTCGTAAAAACGTTTACTATTTTCACAACATTCTTATTATAGCACAGAGAAAAACTACGGTTTAGCTACTTTTGACTTTTCTCCTTCACGGTTCGTTTGTGTGTTATATGGCACAACGTAAAAACTTGGTTTTGAGAATATATTAATAAACTTCTCCTCATATTTCCCTGTTCCTTTTGCCGTTCCAACGTGAGTATGAATTCCTTTTTCAACTTTATAAATCCGATACATAATTCGCTCATCAGGAAGCGGCGTCCAGCTTAGTTTCATTGCAAATAAACCGAAAGGACTAAATGCTAGTTTTGCTTCCACGTTTTGAATCTTATCTAAACGAATTGGCAGTCCAATTGTTTCAACACCTTTTGGCCTATGAAAACTCGCTTTATCTTGTATGTTTGCTTTCGTTAAAATCTTTTTAAATAACATCGTTGCAGATGCATTTCCATCTTGTAATTGATGCTCTTTATCGGTGCGGTCATAGCCAATCCAAACTGCACCTACTAAATTCGGTGTATATCCAACGAACCACATATCACGCGCACCATTGTCATCATTCGGCAATGAAGTTGTGCCTGTTTTTCCAGCTAAAGCTCCATTATATACGCCAGCTTTCGCCGTACCTTCTTTCACAACTCCTTCAAGCATCTTTGTCATATACCATGCCGTTTGCTTCGAAAAGACTTTCGTTTCAGCTTTTGATGATTCTCCAATGACCGCCCCGTGTCTATTTAATACTTTATCGATAACGTGCGGTTCGATAATATTCCCGTTTGCTAAAAAAGATCGGTACATTTTGACAAGATCAAATGGAGACACACCATTTTTCAGCCCGCCAAGTGCTGTGCTTAAACCTGAGTCTGCAATATGAACATTCCCTTTCTCTAAATATTGCTTTCCCTCATCTACCCCTAATTCATTTAATAAAGATACAGCTGGCACATTTGCTGATTCTAATACCGCATCGTACATCGTCATCTCTTTCGTATACTCATGATTATAATTTCGAGGTTCATAACCTTCAAACGAACTTTTTTCATTCGTTAATAAAGAATATGGATTATATTTCTTCGTCTCAAGTGCAGGTCCATATACGATAAGCGGCTTTAAAACAGAACCAGGCTGCCGCTTTGCAAAAACGCGATTAAGCCCTCTCGGAACATATTCTCTTCCGCCAATCGCGGCTTTAATTCCGCCAGTCTGATTATCCATTAATAAAAATGCACCTTGCGCCCCGTTTTCTTTACCAGGGAAATTTCTCGCATCTTGAAACTGGTTATATGCTACCTTTTGAACTTTTTCATCCATCGGTACGACAAACGTATATCCTCCGCGCAGTACTTCTTGATGCGATAAACCATATAAACGCGCCGCTTCATCTATAACCATATCGATATACGGCATATATGCGAGTTCACGTTCATCTGAATTTTTATAAAGAGCGATTGTTTTCCCTTGGTAACGAACACTATCTTCCGCTGTTAAATAGCCTTGTTTATGCATAAGTGACAAAACAAGATCACGGCGCCCCTTACTCTTTTCTAGGGATAAGTACGGTGAATAGCCATTTGGCGCTTTCGGAAGCCCTGCAAGCATAGCTCCCTCTTCCACTGTTAAATCTTCTACATTTTTATTAAAATACAACTTTGCTGCCGCTTGAATACCATATGCCCCATGACCGAAATAAATATGGTTCATATACATTTCAAGAATTTGCTGCTTCGTATATTTTTGCTCTAATTGAAGAGAAATTGCGACCTCTTTCAATTTGCGCGTAAATGTTTTTTCGCGAGTTAAAAAGACGTTTTTAGCCAGTTGCTGCGTAATCGTACTACCGCCTTCTACCTTCTCTCCAGCTAACGCGTCTTTATAAAGCGCCCGAAATATAGAAGGGTAATCAATTCCTTGATGCTCATAAAAGCGAGAATCTTCCACAGCAATAAATGCTTGCTGCACGTACTTTGGAATTTCTTCAATCGGCACGAGCTCTCTATTTTCTACATATAACTTCGTAATTTCTTTTCCTTTCTGGTCAACGATACGTGATGAAGAGTGGAAAACAAGCTGCTTTTCATCCATCATATAGCCACCAGTTAACACAATAAGTTTATAGAGTACAATCGCTACTACGAACGTTGCTACCCCGCCTAATAAAGTCCACTTTGCTTTCTTCATACATCGGCCTTCTTTCCAAATGATGGTACATTTATTATTTGAAAAAGAAGTATCTTTATGTATATAATCTTCGAAGTTTTTTAAGAGAATTGATATAATAGAGACAAACCATAAAGGGGGCATTAAAATGAAGGCTATTATTTCATACGAAACACCTCTAGAACAAGCACATTTCACTGCAAAAAATAACGAAAAAGATATGTTTTATAAAGAAAATACTGAAGAATCTGTAGAATCAACACTTCAGTATGACGTATTAGACGCTGTTGGAGAATTTAAAGGACAATCTGGCTACATCGTTTGTAACAACATTTCTGTAACAGACGAAGGTCGCCCTGTATTTGAAAACCGTTTTAAAAACCGTGCTGGTCTAATCGAAAATGAGCCTGGCTTCCAAGCAATCCGTGTTCTTCGCCCATTAAGTAATGATACATATGTCATCTTAACGATGTGGGAAACTGAGCAAAACTTTAAAGACTGGACAGAATCACGTTCATTCGAAAACGCTCATAAAAAACGCCCTGCACAAGCAGAAGGACAAGGACAAGCACAAGCGCATCCACATGCAGAACAGCAAAAAAGCATTTTCTCTCGCCCGTCGTTCGTGACTACTTTTGATGTGTTAGTTTAATTTTCGGAGTTCGGAGTCAGCGGTATGTGAAATTATATCGGCGATTTTTCGAATATATCGGCGCAACTCGAAATATATCGACTTATCGACAAATGACGACACACAAAAAAGGAAACACCATTACACACCGGTGTTTCCTTTTTCTTTATACCAATTATATATGCGAAGCGCGTCTTCTTTTCGCATATGCTTCACTTCATAACCATGTCCCGCCACCGCTACAGCAGCTGTACATAACTCGTCTTTCTTTTGAAAATAAGATTGATTGTATCCGACCACTTGAATATGCCTTCTTCGCATGATCCCTGTATATTTCGCGAGACCTCGGTGCACCATTACTAACTGATTGTCTCGTATCATATATCCACCACTTTTATATCTAGCGTATGCAAGTATTGTAAATACAATAAATAGCGGTATAAGAACGAACAACGCAGTATGTTGTTTAAAATATATACTCGCACCAGTGATTGGCACAGCGAGCACAGCACTTGTAATCCAGCCCATTACGACGTAACGGCGTAATGCAGCCTTCGGTAAATGAACGATTTCCTCTTCTATTTCATACGGCAACTGTAAATAGGCAAGTAGCTGCTGTACATCTTTTTTCTTCATAAAAGGATGTAACATCACTTCATTCCCTGCCGCTTCTATACTTTGAATGACTTCCACTTCGACAGAGCAATAACCGAAAGGCTGGCGGAGAATTCCTTCTTTCACAGTAATTGCTTGAATGCGGTGTAATTTTAACACAAACTCTTTCTTATCAAATAACCCTTGCACAATACGAATTTCATTTCCGTTTCGCTCTATTTTAAAGTTCGCATATTTTAGCGCATAACCAGCTGTCGAAACGACCCACGAAACCGCCATTAAAATCGCGGCCATAACGATTAATTCATATACACCGTTATCCATCACATACGCTTCCACTTTATTTATGAGCCATTCTGGAAGAAATTGATTAAACTCTGTGTAAATAAGAAGTAATCCAGAAAACACTAATCCGAATCTACCAGACGTAATGGAAGCTACTAAAATCTCTTTCATCGTTAACTGATAAATCGTCTTACTTTCTTCTGCCATGGGTACTTCTTCACTCGCAGTGCTTCTTTTTTTATTTAATAAGGCAATCAGTTCCTTCGCTTCATCTTCTTTAATACCAGCTAACATCAATTCCGGCTCACTACCGCCGCCCGCTACTTCTATATTTAATTTCGTAAGCCCAAGCATTTGATAAATGACATTAGAAGATGTACTAATGTTTTGCACACGGTCTTTATTTAAATAACTTTCCTTCTTTACAAAAACACCGTGTTTTATATGTAAAATATTATTTTCAACCCAGTACACTTTGAAATACCATTTTATAGCTGAAAATATCGTCATAATGAATATAATAAACAAAATGAAAAGATAAAATAAATACCAGGGTTTCACTTGTTCTTCAGGTTTAAACATAACAAGGATAATAAGTGGAAATAAACTAGAAATCCTAATACCTAACAATATCGTGATCGGATGTTGCCTCTTATACACCCTCATCACTCACTTTCGCAAGCTCTCCAATTTGTCTTTTCAGCTGCTCTGCTTCTTCTTTCGTTAAACCTGGAATACTATGAGAAGTTGCCGCTGTTGAAATATGTAATTCTGCTAAATTATACTTTCTCATAATTGGTCCTTGCTCAATCGTTACGTGCTGCACGCGAATCATCGGAATAAGTACGCGTTTTACAACGAACATTCCCTTTTGAATCTCAATCTCTTCTTCATTTAATCTGTAACTATAATAACGTTGACGTAAATTTGGAAATACAAAATAGTCGAGTGGTATGTATATAACTGCTCCTGTCACTAACAATCCAAACAACCAGCCCCACCAGTTAAAGTTAATCATAAAAAAGAAATACGCAATTACGACTGCTAGTATAACTGCCGCCCCAATTAAAGCATGAATTCTCCACACTTTTAGCATATTAGAATGAATCTCCCTCTCTAACGGCTGCATCTCATCACTCCAATTATATGAATTTATTAATTATATATTAGTTGTTATATACAGTTTTGTAAAATTATAGTTCCTTACATTGTGTCGAGCATTTCTTTAAAATTCCCTTCATTAATGGAATACACTTGAAACTGAATGTAATCTATTTCATTCGTATTAGGACGAGCAAATGGCAAAATATTAAATTTAGAAGCTGATCTTCCTAACATATCTATAATCATTAGAGAAACGTCAATATATTCGAAGTCTACACGGAATACTACTGCTTCTCCCGTAAATTCATAATCTTTAATCGCGTCATAAGACTTATTCGCACTAATTAACATCACTTTTAATAGTTGGTTTAAATTTTCTGGCTTAAAATTAATCATGGACACAACTCCTTTTCTTAATAAAACACTACGAAAATAGTGTAATCTTTTACTTTCATAGCCTCACACATTCATTATATTAAAAATAAAGCTAGTTTTTTATAATTTTTTTGATATAATTACTTACGGGAAAAGGGAAGACATTTATCTTCCCTTGTGTTTTTATTTGCATCTAGTACTTTTGCTAGATGCTTTTTTTTATGCTAAACAAACTTAAAAAGGTATCCTCAAATACTTTGAGGATACCTTTTTATCGATTTAGTGTATTTCAACAATTGTACCATCTTCAAATACTTTGAATACGCCAGTAAATCCTGGTCCAGCTGCGCCTTCTATTTTATATGTCGTACGCACTCTAATTTGATAATATTTCTTTCCATTTTCTACTTGCGTATTCTCTAGTGTGTAATCATATTCTTCTTTATATTCATTTTTGATATATTCTTTAGCTTTCTCAAAAGTAAATGCATCTTGATTCTTTCCTGTCTCTACCTTTTTGGGCTTCTCTGCCGTTACCTTTTCATTCTTTTCTGTTTCTACTTTTTGCGACTTCTCTGTCGTTACCTTTTCATTCTTTTCTGCCTCTACCTTTTTGGGCTGCTCTGTTGTTACCTTTTCATTCTTTTCTGCCTCTATTTTTTGGGGCTTCTCTGTCGTTACCTTCTGATTCGTTACTACATTTGTTTTTTGTGCCTTCGTTGCTTCACTCTTTGCATTTTTTTCTTCTTCATCAATTTTAGTGATTAATCCTAAAGCCGTTTTATTATATTCTTCAAGGTTCTTGTTATCTTTTGTTTCTGAAACTACCTTATTTAACATCTCTTTCGCTTCTGCATAATTTTTCTTACTTATTAACTCTTCGCTTTTTGCCAGTTGCTCTTCATACTTCTTTTTTTGTTCTAAGATCGCTACTAATGCTGTTCGTTCTTCCTTGGCTTGTTTTATAAGCGTATTATTTCCATTCTTCATGTTCTCTACTTTTCCAAATGACTTGATTGATTCTTCTACCTTTGTTTCTTCTTTTAACTTCACTGCTTCAATCATTACTTTCGTTTGTTCTACAAGCACTGTTGCATCTGAATCATCTTTTTTCTCATCTAATGCTCGTTCAAATGATGATAAAGCATTTTTATATTCTTTATTCGTTAACGCGGTCTTCCCTTCATCCATTGCTTTGTCAAAATCCCCATTACTACATCCAGCTAGCATTAAAAACGTAAGTCCAATTACCGTTAATAACTTTCTCATTTTCTCTCCCCCTATATATACCTAAAACAATAACATCATATGTATAAAAGTCTGTGTAGTAATTAGACTGAAAGTAAATATGTACTGTACATTTCATTTACTATCATTACTTAAAACTCCTAAATAGTTGGTAGTTGGTTTTCTTCTTCTTTTAAGACAGAAAGGAATTTTAATAAAGCCCTTACTCAGAATCTTTACTACACACACTCTTATACACATAGAAAAATCATTTTTCGTTTATAGTTTGCTATTTCTTCAGCTTTAAATATTCTCAGCTAATTGGAATACAAACTATAATATGTAACATACCGAAAAGCAACAGAAAACAAACCGTAACAAAAGTCACAATTCGTAACTCTCTTGTAACACAAATGTAACATAAAGGTTTTAAACATACAATAGTTTTTTTACATTATTTTCCCCCTCTACATTTTAAGATCCAATAAGATTCCAACCCTAATTTCATCTCCCACCTACTATTGGACTATCGCTCTTCAAACGCTTTAAGAACGGGACTTATTTCCTAAATCATTAAAATTAATTACATAGATTGCTCTTTTTTCAACAAAACACTACGAAAACGTATAACCTTTTCCTTCCATACCTTTACACATCAAATATATATAATAAAGCTAGTTTTTATACTTTTTTTGAAATAAGCACATTCGTGAAGCGGGAAGACATTTATCTTCCCTTGTGTTTTTTATTTGCAGCTAATTCTTTTGCTAGATGCTTTTTTTTATGCCAAATAAAGATAAAAAAGGTATCCTCAAATACTTTGAGGATACCTTTTCACTTTTATTATCTTTGCTGTTTTCTACCTAATACGAGTAATCCAAAACTCATCATTACAAGAAGTGCTCCCATATATGGTTCCACAGGCATTTTCTGCCCTGTCTTCGGTAATTCTTTTTCAGGCTTCTCTGGATTCGTTGTTCCAGGTTTCTCTGGATCTGTTGTTCCAGGCTTCTCTGGATCTGTTGTTTCCGGTTTTTCTGGATCTGTTGTTCCAGGTTTCTCTGGATCTGTTGTTCCAGGCTTCTCTGGATCTGTTGTTTCCGGTTTTTCTGGATCTGGTTTTTCCGGTTTCTCTGGATCTGGTTTTTCTGGACCTGGTGGTGCTAAATGACTCAATTCGTTTAATACTTCTAATTGAACTGAATTTATCATTCCTTTTGTGATTTCAAATGGAATTGGATTAGTTAATTTTTCATATCCTTTTGGTGCTTCTACTTCTACAAGTGTGTAGTTACCTACAGATAGATCTGAGACTTTTGCTTTTCCTTCTTTATCTGTTGTTACTCTCGCTACTACTTTACCTTTTTCATCATGAACTTCAAACACAGCTCCTGATAATATATTCTTGCTTTCAGCAGCCATTTTTGTAATTTCCACTGAACCTTTATCTAACTGTTCATTCTCTACTTTCAATGATAAAACTTTCGTCATACCTTTTGTAATTTCGAATGATACTGGTTCTGTTAGTTCTTTGTAACCTGGTAAGCTTTCTTTCTCTACTAATTTGTACTTTCCTACAGATAAATCTGAAATTGTTGCTTTTCCTTCTTTATCTGTCGTTACTTCTGTTACTAATTTTCCTTGCTCATCTTGCACTTCAAACACTACGCCTGCTAATGCTTTTTGGCTCTCTTTATCTACTTTTGTAATTTCTACATTTCCCTTGTCTAACATTTCGTTTTCTACTGTTAAAGTAAGAGATTTTGTCATACCTTTTTCAATTTGGAAAGTAATCGGATCTACTAATTGCTTATATCCTTTTGGTGCTTTTACTTCTACTAACTTGTATGTTCCAACTGATAAATTAGTAACTTGTGCGTGTCCTTTTTTATCTGTCGTTATTTTAGCGACTACTTGTCCTGCTTCGTCTTGAATCTCAAATACGGCATCAGCTAAAGCATCTTTATTTTCTTTGTCTACTTTTGTAATTTCTACATTTCCTGTATCCACTAATTCATTTTCGACAGTTAATTGTAATGCTGTAACTCTACCTTTTTCAATTTCGAATAAAATTGGTTTTTCTAGTGGTTTGTATCCGGCTGGTGTTTCTACCTCCACCAACTCATACTTTCCAATAGATAAATCTGAAACGTTTGCCTTTCCATCTTTATCCGTTTTTACTTTTGTTACTACTTTCCTTTTTGAATCACGTACTTCAAACACAACACCTTCTAATGGTGCTTTACTATCTTTGTCTATTTTTGTGATTTCAACATTCCCCGTATCCACCATTTCGTTTTCTACAGTGAACGCTAGAGATTTTGTCATACCTTTTTTAATTTCAAATGGTACCGGCTTTTCTAATTTTTTGTATCCTGGTAAGCTCTCTACTTCTACCAGCTTGTACTTTCCTACAGATAAGTCTGAAACGTTTGCTTTTCCTTCCTTATCTGTTGTTACTTTTGTTACTACTTTGCCAGTTTCGTCTTGAACTTCGAAGACTACACCTGCTAACAATACCTTATTATCTTTATCTATCTTCGTTATCTCTACATTTCCCGTATCTACCATTTCATTTTCTATTTTTAATGATAGAACTTCTGTCATACCTTTTTTGATTTCAAATGATACTGGTTCTGTTAACTTCTTGTAACCTGGTAAGCCTGCTTTTTCTACTAATTTGTACTTGCCTACAGATAAGTCTGAGACTTTTGCTTTTCCGTCTTTATCTGTCGTTACTTCAGTTACTACTTTACCTTGCTCATCTTGTACTTCGAAGACTACACCTTCTAATACTTTTTGGCTGTCTTTATCTACTTTTTTAATTTCTACTGAGCCTTTATCTAACTGCTCATTTTCTACTTTCATTGATAGGACTGTCGTCATACCTTTTTTAATTTCGAATGATACTGGTTCTGTTAATTTTTTGTATCCTGGTAAGCCTACTTTTTCTACTAATTTGTACTTTCCTACAGATAAGTCTGAGATTTTTGCTTTTCCTTCTTTATCTGTCGTTACTTCTGTTACTACTTTTCCTTGCTCATCTTGCACTTCGAAGACTACGCCTTCTAATACTTTTTGACTGTCTTTATCTACTTTTGTAATTTCTACTGAGCCTTTATCTAGCAGTTCGTTCTCTACTTTTATTGATAAAACTTCCGTCATACCTTTTTTAATTTCGAACGATACTGGTTTTGCTAGTTTTTTATATCCTGGTAAGCTTTCTACCTCTACTAGCTTATATTTCCCTACTGATAAATTTGAAACGTTTGCTTTTCCATCTTTATCTGTTGTTACTTTTGTTACTACTTTATCTTTTTCATCTTGCACTTCGAAGGTTACGCCCGCTAATACTGCGCCACTTTCTTTGTCCACTTTTGTAATTTCTACTGATCCTTTGTCTAACATTTCGTTTTCTACTGTTAAAGTAAGAGATTTTGTCATGCCTTTTTTAATTTCGAACGATACTGGCTCTGTTAGTTTTTTGTAACCTGGTAAGCCTGCTTTTTCTACTAATTTGTACTTGCCTACAGATAAGTCTGAGACTTTTGCTTTTCCGTCTTTATCTGTCGTTACTTCTGTTACTACTTTACCTTGCTCATCTTGTACTTCAAAGACTACGCCCGCTAATACTTTTTGGCTGTCTTTATCTACTTTTGTAATTTCTACTGAGCCTTTATCTAACTGCTCATTTTCTACTTTCATTGATAGGACTGTCGTCATACCTTTTGTAATTTCGAATGATACTGGTTCTGTTAATTTTTTGTATCCTGGTAAGCCTGCTTTTTCTACTAATTTGTATTTTCCTACAGATAAGTCTGAGATTTTTGCTTTTCCTTCTTTATCTGTCGTTACTTCTGTTACTACTTTTCCTTGCTCATCTTGTACTTCGAAGACTACGCCTTCTAATACTTTTTGACTGTCTTTATCTACTTTTGTAATTTCTACTGAACCTTTATCTAACTTTTCGTTCTCTACTTTCAATGATAGGACTTCTGTCATACCTTTTTTAATTTCGAACGATACTGGTTTCGCTAGTTTTTTGTATCCTGGTAAGCTTTCTACCTCTACTAGCTTATATTTCCCTACTGATAAATCTGAAATTGTTGCTTTTCCATCCTTATCTGTTGTTACTTTTGTTACTACTTTATCTTTTTCATCTTGCACTTCGAAAATTACGCCCGCTAATACTGCGCTACTTTCTTTGTCCACTTTTGTAATTTCTACTGAACCTTTATCTAACAGTTCGTTCTCTACTTTCAATGATAAAACTTTCGTCATACCTTTTTTAATTTCGAACGATACTGGCTCTGTTAGTTTTTTGTATCCCGGTAAGCCTGCTTTTTCTACTAATTTGTACTTTCCTACAGATAAGTCTGAGACGTTTGCTTTTCCATCTTTATCTGTCGTTACTTCTGTTACTACTTTTCCTTGCTCATCTTGCACTTCAAACACTACGCCTGCTAATGCTTTTTGGCTCTCTTTATCTACTTTTGTAATTTCTACATTACCCTTGTCTAACATTTCGTTTTCTACTGTTAAAGCAAGAGATTTTGTCATACCTTTTTCAATTTGGAAAGTAATAGGATCTACTAATTGCTTATATCCTTTTGGTGCATTTACCTCTACCAACTTGTATGTTCCAACTGATAAATTAGTAACCTGTGCGTGCCCTTTTTTATCTGTCGTTATTTTAGCGACTACTTGTCCTGCTTCGTCTTGAATCTCAAATACGGCATCAGCTAAAGCATCTTTATTTTCTTTGTCTACTTTTGTAATTTCTACATTTCCTGTATCCACTAATTCATTTTCGACAGTTAATTGTAATGCTGTAACTCTACCTTTTTCAATCTCGAATGAAATTGGTTTTTCTAACGGTTTGTATCCTGCTGGTGTTTCTACTTCTACCAACTCATACTTTCCAATAGATAAATCTGAAACATTTGCTTTTCCATCTTTATCCGTTGTTACTTTAGTAACTACTTTACCTTTTGAATCACGTACTTCAAACACAACACCTTCTAATGGTGCTTTACTATCTTTGTCTATTTTCGTGATTTCAACATTCCCCGTATCCACCATTTCGTTTTCTACAGTAAATGTTAAAGACTTCGTCATACCCTTTTTAATTTCAAATGATACTGGTTTTTCTAACTTTTTATAACCAGGTAAACTTTCTACCTCTACTAATTCATACTTTCCTACAGGCAAATCTGAAACATTTGCTTTTCCATCTTTATCTGTCGTTACTTTTTTCACCTCATTGCCCTTTTCATCTTGGACAACAAACGTTACTCCCGCTAACGGTGCCTTATTATCTTTATCTATCTTTGTGATTTCTACATTTCCCGTATCTACCATTTCATTTTCTATTTTTAATGATAGTACCTCAATCATGCCTTTTTTGATTTCAAATGATAATGGCTCTGTTAGTTTCTTATAGCCTGGTAAACTTTCTACTTCTACTAGTTTGTACTTTCCTACTGATAGGTCTGCAATTTTTGCTTTTCCATTTTTATCTGTTGTTAATTTCTTTATTACTTTTCCAGCTTCATCTTGCACTTCGAAGACTACACCTTCTAATGCTTTTTGACTGTCTTTATCTACTTTTGTAATTTCTACTGAACCTTTGTCTAACTGCTCATTTTCTACTTTCAATGATAAGACTTCTGTCATACCTTTTTTAATTTCGAATGATACTGGCTCTGTTAGTTTTTTGTAACCTGGTAAGCTTTCCGTCTCTACTAATTTGTATTTTCCTACTGATAAGTCTGAGACATTTGCTTTTCCATCTTTATTTGTCGTTACTTTTTTCACCACTTTGCCTTTTTCATCTTGCACTTCGAAGACTACGCCTGCTAATGCTTTTTGGCTGTCTTTATCTACTTTTGTAATTTCTACTGAGCCTTTGTCTAATTGCTCATTTTCTACTTTCAATGATAAAACTTCTGTCATACCTTTTTTAATTTCAAATGATACTGGCTCTGTTAGTTTTTTGTAACCTGGTAAGCTTTTCGTCTCTACTAATTTGTAATTTCCTACTGATAGATCTGAAACGTTTGCTTTTCCATCTTTATCTGTTGTTACTTTTCTTACTACTTCACCTTTCTCATCTTGGACTTCAAATTCGACACCCGCTAATACTGCGCCGCTTTCTTTGTCCACTTTTGTAATTTCTACATTACCTTTGTCTACCATTGCATTTTCTACTGTTATTGGGAATATGCCGTCCCCTGTTACATTTACTTCGAACTCTTTTTCTTTTAATTGGTATCCTTCGGGCGCTTTCGTTTCTTTTAAAATATATTTTCCTGGTGCTAACGGTTTAGAAATTGCCTTACCGTCTTTATCTGTAATAATATGTTCAACTACTACACCGTCTTTTACTACATCAAACTCTGCATTTGCTAACGCTTTACCACCATTTTCCGAATCAATTTTCTTTAATTCAATTTGACCCTTTTGCATGGTATTTTTAATTTCAATTGTTTTTGTTTCTCCAGCTTGAAGTGTAACCTCTACCGGACTTGTTAATTTTTGATATCCTTCAGGTGCTACTTTTTCATAAATTTTATACGTTCCAGGTGCTAAAGTTTGAGGGGCTGAAAAACCTTTTTTGCCTGTTTTCAGTACTGCAACAACCTTATCCTCACTATTTCGAACTTCAAATTCGGCACCTGTTAACTCTTTATTCGGATCCTCAGCATCTATTTTATGAATAGCTACTGTACCGTCTTTTGGAGGTTCAGGCGGCGTAACCGTTACTTCATTTGATGTTAATTTCTTATCATCAAAATGTAATTCTGCTTTATTAGGAATCTTCTTATCTACGTAAGAAGATAAGTCTGCATCAGCTTTAATTTTCGCCTTAATATTCAAGTTAATTATCTGGTCCTCATATGACTTATAGTCAAAACTCTCACCGAACGTAAATATTACTTCACTTTTTTGTTTATCTATCTTTAGTGTTCCTTTAGAAGTAATATCTTGGCCATTTTGATCATACACTTTTGCCTCTAATACTTCTAATACATCTTCTAAATCATCACTAATTACCATAGATGTGTATTTAGGAGGATCGTTTGGTATATGTGTACCAACTTGATATTGAATAGGTTGATCCATTTGCGCTAACTGCTGATTCTCTACAAGCTTACCATTCTCATCAACTATATTCTTTTCAATACTAGGTGGATTATCGTCGCCTGAACCGGTTCCTCCCCCACCACTTACGAATACTTCTCCTACTTTTTCTTCAGTTTTAATATTTTTTCCTTCTAATTTCACTGTATTTTTATGAGGCTTTGCAGCAGGATTTGTAACCTTTGTTTTATATCTTAAAATATAGCCTTTTGAACTGTCTGGAAATTCAATTGTAAATCCAGCCTTCGTTGCATTTATTTTAATGTTAGATAAATCTGCTGGCTTAATATTTGTTGGTGCATAACCATCTTCAAATACAGCCTCTTCTAATACTACGCTGTCTGTAATTAACTCATGCCCAGGTCCTAATGTATCAGTTAATTTCAGATCTTGCATTTCTGTTCCAGTTGCATTTACATATACAAGCCAATCAGCAATGGACGGATCTTCTTGATTATAAGAACCCCATTTCAATAGGTTATCTGTATTGGGCTGCGGCTTCGGCCTCTCTGTCGTATTACTTACATTTACTTCTTTATTTACGATTTGACCATCAACGTTAAATTCTAATGGGATTTTTTGGACACCATCATATGCTTCTAGACCAAAGTAAAATTCTACGAATAAAGAACCTTTAACGTTATTCTTTCCTTCTACATAATCACCCATAGTACACGTTAATAGACCCTTTTTCATCTCACATGTACCAACTGTTTTGCCTTCAGCATCTTTTAAAGGAAAACTCATATTCATAAGATCTTTTCTAAATTCTTTTGGCATATCAATTGTGAATTTATCTCCACTTTTTATTTGCTCTTTAGCTGACCACTTCACTTCTACTTTCATACCATCTGAGGCCTGATATGGTTCAGATGTTGTGCCATCAGTACGAGAAATATTAATCTCGTCCACTGGATTTTTTATCACAGCGGCTTGAATAACTGGAGCCCATACATTCAGCACTGAAAATAATACTAGAAAAACTAATGAAACCATTGAAATGTGCCTTTTAGTACTTTTCTTTTGCATAATTCCCTCCTGATTTTTTATATTTATATAACAAAAAAAGACCGTCCGGTTGCATCAAAAATGTGCAACCAGACGATCTTAGTAACCAATAAATATTACCGTAGACTCTAAGCTTTGCGGCCTATCCTTTCGAATAGTGTGCTAAAAATATTTTTTATTCTTTTTTTGTTTCATTTTCCTCTTAAACCAAATATTACTATACCGTCTGGACGGTTATAATTCAACACCATATAAAATTGTTCTATTATTCTAATAAAAAAATAATTCCCCACCGGATTAAATAAACCAATGGGGAATTATCTTTTATTCTATAGTTTATATATTCTATTTATAGGAAGCGTTAATAAGGGTTTGAATCACTTTTTCTCTTAATTCGGGACTTAGTCTTCCGACCCCTAAACATTCCGAATACCATAATCCATCAGCTGCTAATCTAATAATTGTGGCACAAACAGAATCCATTTCATCATTTTCTATTTTAGTTTGCAATTGCTGAAATGCTTGTTGTAATGGCTCAAGTAATTCAGGTTTTAGCATTAATGCTGCCATCATACTACTACACAACTCTTCTGTTCTTTTCTCATTACTTAATCTTTCCTCTACAAAAGAACGAACCCACCTTCCTTTCTTCTCTGTGTCTTCCGTTACCTTATTATGAATAGCACCATGATACTCCTCTGTCCCTTTAAGTATCATGCCTTCTATTAAAGCTTCTTTATTTGAAAAGTGATACAATAACCCACCTTTACTTACACCTGCCTCTTTTGCTACTGCTTCTAAAGTTAACTTAGCTACTCCTTTAAATTGAACAATTTGAGAAGCGGCGGCTAAAATTTTTTGCCGTGTTATGCTCGTGTTCATTCCTTTTTAAACCCTCATTTCTACTAATTCTATCTAAATACGTATTTTATTTTTAATATTGTTGAATACTACTAGATATTTTTTATTCAATATAGGCTTCATTACATTTGAATTGTTAGTTGCTTCTTCTATTAAAAATTTCCATATCATCCAATATGATAACATTAAATACACTCCGTAGACTATACATCTATACATTTATATAAATTCCTAATATTCCCATAAAAATGAAATACAATTTTAACGAGTCGATTTCCTATCTTTTAGTTTTCAAGCATTTTTCGACGCTGGTCTTCCTACCACCCTATCAGCTTTATTGTTTTATTTTATAAGACGGTGCCAATTCTTTAATCACTAAATAAAAAATGTTATTACTTCTCTTTCTATAAGTAATAACATTTTCTACCTATAAACCACTTAACAAATTTCTCTCCAACTAGCATCCTTCACATCTTCACTAGTCAGCTTTCTAACTGATCCAACGAAACATTCCTCGCAAGCACCAAACGCAATGAAATTTCTCTGCGCTTGTCTTAACGAGGGCTCATTTGCTCCGCCTTCAAAGTCATGATCGTTAAACTGAACAGGATCATCTTCCCAATAACATATGTTACAGATTTCATATGTACCTGGTGGTTCTTCTTCTAACGTTTTATATCCGCAGCATGGACAAGTGTATTTCATTCTGTCACTCCATTATTAACTTGTTTTTTCTCCCATATATTCCGGCCCACAAAGAATGTCACAGCGCAAATCATAGTTATTCCCATGAAAAAAATATTAGAATCTTCATATGTAGTTGGAATCCCAACCGTTACTGAAACAATACTACAAGCTAAAAGTAAATATAATAATAAAGATATAATATAGCTTAATTTAAATCGTAAAATGATACCTCTAAACAATAGCTCACCAAGAAGACAGCCACCTAAAATGATAGGTACTCCAAAATACAATGTAAGGACTCCCATTTGCGCAGTAGATTGAATTATCTTTCCAATTATGTTCGGCGAAGTCATCTCATCATTTTTTCCCATCCTATCATATAAATCAAGTGCCGTTGCTGAAATAAAGAAACTTAATATAGAAAATGAATACGGAATTAAAAATTTGCTCAATCTCATTCACCTCACTTTTTTCCTTCTATATATATATTATTCACTATTTCCTATCATTTTCACATAAAAAAATAACCCTCTATGATAAAACATAGAGGGAATAATTTCTATATAAAAACCTATACCTTATCCCGAAAACAGAATACATATCAAAACACCTAAACCATCTGTTCCCTATATTCTTTAGAGGATAAGTGGTTTAGATGTTTTATTAGAAAGTAGTACCTTCTTTTTTATAATATTCTTTTGAAATCTCTTCATAAAATGCTGCCGATGTCGCGTAGAAATAAGGTGCTAACCATAAGAAACCGATTCCTATAGTAAGAATACTTAAAATGAACCAGCCAAGGAAACTTAAGCATAGTAAAAAGTAATCCATTTTATGTCCGTTCATCATACGGCGACTTTCGGTAATTGCTTGATTCGCTGTGTATTCTGGATGATCATTCAAAATAAAATACGTCATAGAATAAGAAAATGATTTAATAATACCCGGAATAATAAGAAGTAATGTCCATAGAATTACGTATACATACATTAGTAAATATGTTAAAAATGCCTTCATAAACTTACTTCCATCGCTAAACCATCTAAATAAATGACCGATACTAGCATTAGTCCCACGAATTACATTTAAAACTAAGTAATAGGCACCCGTTGTTAACGGACCGATAATAAGCATTGCAATAATAGTTACTGTAAGCGAATCACTTGCTTCTTCCCAACCCCAAAACATTGAGAAAACACCTGTGGTTAGAAGTTCGATAGCTCCAATAAGGATTCCAAGTAATAAGGTTGCCCCTACCGCTAATCCCCATTTTCCTTTTAATGAATCAAGTGCTTCTCTTTTCAACTGACTTATCATATATAACCTCCTAATATTATTTCTACATTAGTATACCATTTATATCAAAAATTTCACGAATTTCCCTGAAATAGAAAGGTACTACTTTTTTTCTGATACGTATTGAGAAATGTGAGCTGTATTTGCACCCATATATGAATCAAACTACTCATTTCTCCATAACAAAAAAGCCTGCCTTTCATACTAGGCAAGCCATTCTATTTAATTCTCACTTAATTTCTTCTTATACCAATCCTGCATTCTCTCCGCATCTTCTACTCTCGTATGCTCTAGTTTATAATTCGATGATGCACTAGAAAACGTATACGTACATAAATCCGCCCGGCGCTGGAAATATGATTGTGTTTTTTCAATTGATTGGACGTGTCTTCTTCTTACAAGTCCTGTATGTTTCCCAATACTACGATGTATAATCGTAATTTGTTCTCCGTTTACACCGTAACCATTTGTTTTAAATGTTGCGTATCCAAGTGTAAAGATGAGGATAGCTAGCGGTAACAACGCCCACATGATGAAATACTTTTCAAAGTATATGCTTATCCCAGTAAGCGGGATTGCTAGCATTGCGAAGAAAATGAAACTATCAATTAAATAACGGCGCAAGGCTGCTTTTGGTAATGCAGTAATATTTGTATTCAGTTCATATGGCAATTGTAAATGAGCGAGTAACTCTTGCACACGATCTTTTCGAATAATCGGATGCAGCGTAACTTTGTCTTTCTCTTCTCCCAATCCCTTACTTTGAATGACTTCGACTTGCACAGCACAATAACCGAACATCTGACGGAAAATACCTTCTTTTATCGTAATCCCTTGAATGCGGTGTAACTTTAGTACAAGTTCTTTCCTTTCAAGTAATCCTTGAGAAATACGCACTTCATCGTTTTTTCGATTTACTGTGAAATTACCATGTTTTAACGCGTAACCAATTGTAGATATAATCCACGAAAGGACGAGTAAAATAGCTACCATGTAAATCCAGCCGTATATATCATGATCCATTACATACGACTCTACGCTATTTTTTATCCATTTCGGAATGTACTCATCTACTTGGTGATACACGAAAAAGATTAATGAGAATAATAGTCCAAACTGACCAGATGTAACAGATGCTAATAAAATTTCTTTCAAAGTTAATTTGTACTCTGTCGCTTGCTTTTCCTCTGTCATAACTTCTTTTTCTACTACTTCTTCTGATGTTTCTTCTGCTTTCACTTCTGGAGTTGGCTCATTTAGTAAGGAAATAAGCTCCTTCGCCTCGTCTTCCGTAATACCAGCTAAGCTAACTTCTGCATCATCGCCTCCGCCAGCTGTTTCGATTTGAATTTTCTTTAAACCGAGCATTTGATATAACACGTTTGAACTTGTATTAATCGTTTGAACACGTTCTTTATTTAAGTAGCTCTCCTTCTTCACAAAGAGCCCTTGTTTAACATGTAATACGTTATTTTCAACCCAGTATGTTGTGTAATACCATTTTTCAAAAGCTGAAAAGACGGTGAATAAACCGAATCCAGCGGGAATTAAATACCAAAATGGAAACTTTCCATTTAAACTAAACATGAAAATAAGTAATGGTATAAAGTCTGTTATTTTTAATTCTAATAACATCGTAATGGGATGCTGCCTCTTATACATCCTCATCACTCACTTTCGCTAATTCTGCGATTCTCGTTTTTAACATTTCTGCTTCATACATCGTTAAGCCTGGAATGCTGTGAGAAGTTGCTGCCGTTGCAATATGTAATTCTGCTAATCCATATTTTCTCATAATTGGCCCTTGTTCAATTGTCACGTGCTGTACACGAATCATCGGTACTAATACGCGCTTTACTACGAAAAGACCGTGCTGAATTTCAAGCTCTTCTTCATTTAATTGATAGCTATAATAACGCTGACGTAGTTTCGGGAATACAAAGTACGAAAATGGTGCTAGCGCAACTGTTAACCCAACCATCACATACAAAATCCACGCCCACCAATCAAACTTTATCATAAGGAACAGGTAAGCTAAAATGACGAGAATACCGATCCCTTCCTCAATTACAGCACGAACTTTCCACACCTTGACCATGTCAGGATGAATTTCATTTTTCAATGGATCCATGTAACCACTCCAAATCTATTAATCTAATATTTGAATTGTCTCAATCTATATTTTACATAACTTTACATAAAATTGAAAATTTATTATTTATCCTCTTTTTTCTCAGGAATAAA
The DNA here is from genome assembly GCF_038007445.1 of Bacillus sp. FSL P2-0099. Lineage (NCBI taxonomy): Bacteria > Bacillati > Bacillota > Bacilli > Caryophanales > Bacillaceae > Bacillus > Bacillus sp. FSL P2-0099. Next base: position 1,042,659 of record NZ_JBBOXE010000001.1, on the reverse strand, counting down.
ATACCCGAACCAAAGCAGCCAAACTAAACTAATTAACGCGAACCAACCTTTATCCGCTTGAAAAGCTTCAATCATACCTGGGATTTTATAAATTCCAATTAACCCCAGAAAACCGAGCCACCAGTTTTTCTGCATTTTCATTTTTATTCCCCCTCCTTCATTACGTTTTTCACATTTCGAATCCAAATTTCTTTATACTTTAAATCGAATCCTATTAATATGTAATTACTCATATTATCAATAACGAGCGCTAACGTATGCGCGTTTTCTTCAGTTGCATGTTGTGACACAACACCAAGTTCCACACCTTTCTTTAATAAATCGTGGAATCCATTTAAAAACTCTTCTTGTATTTCAAATAAGCGTTTCTGGTACTTTTCATTTCGCGTCGCAGTTACGATGAATTCATTTATAACGCGTAATATGCCTTCTTGACCTCTATACTCAGACAACATATGTAAACCATCTGCGATTAATTTTTCTTCAAAATTTTCTTTCGTATATTGTTCTTTAACGAAGTAACCCTCGAATTGATATTCAGAAAAAATCTCTTCAAATAAAAAATCAACTAGCGCTTCTTTAGACGGAAAATGATAATAAATAGCTGGCTTTGATATGCCAACTTCTTTTGCAATCATTGAAAGACTCATCTTCTCAATACCGTGCTCTGCCATTAGTTTAAATGATGCCTCTACAATGTTCTTCGATGTTTGTAAATTCTTTGTCATACTGTACCTCACTTATTTTTACTTACCGGTCGGTAAGTAAATTGTAAAATGAAAATGAATGATTTGCAAGTTAATTAGAGTTTTAAAAGGAACTTCTTGATGAACCTAGAAAAATATAAAGTAAAAACAATGTATAACGATAAGGAGGATTTTCATATGGGATCTGGCGGTAAAGATGGTAAGAGCGGTAGTAGTGGGCTTTTATTATTCATTCTGCTCTTTATCGTATTCATTATAATTGGAGCTAGTTATAGTGTGTTTAGCTTCTAAGAAAAGACACAATTCAGTTAGTTATAGTAGCGTAGAAAACTTAAACAGAGATTAAAATTTTCCTTCTTAAGGTTTCTTCACCAGTAAGGGCACACAAAATAGAAAGCCCCGGTTATATTTAACAGCCAGCGCTTTCTATTTTCAGTATTCTTATAATGCTTCATCTATATTTCCAACTCGCACACGTAAATCGTTATTGATCATCCACAATAATATACGCTGTTCTAATTGGCCCATGTACACCTACGACAAGGTTCATTTCAATATCCGCGCTATTTGATGGACCAGAAACGAAGTTCACACAAGCCGGCAAGTTTTCTCCCGCTTTACTTTGATCATGAATCAGTTTTGTAGCTTGGGTTAATCTTGGCACAATCGTACTTTTAGGAACGATTGCAATATATGACTCCGGAAGAAGACTCACATGTCTTCCTTTTAAACCGTCATTAAATAGTACAACGGTTCCTGATTCTGCCAAAGTCATATCACTGAACGTAATGCCAAGGTCAGCAGCTTTCGCAAATTTTACGTCCTCTTCTTTATGATCTAATCCCCATGTACGAAAATGTGTTGTTCCTTCATTGTTGAAACATGGCGTAAGACCGTACTCATTAAAGCGCTCATCATTCGAACATATAACAGATTTGATATTCCAATCTGTTATAAAAGACCCCAATGTTTCAACAAGATTTCCCTTTGTTGTTCGCTTTACTTCTGTATGAATGACTTCGCAGTGCTCTATTAACTTTAATACAAGTTCGTCTTGCGCCAGTCCGTCAAAAACATCCCACTGCGGGGAAAAAGACCAGTTCGGTTTTTCCACTGCTTCTGGACGTTTCCTACCAAGCTTTTCTGATAACTGGAGTAAAAATTCCTCACGATTTTGGATGGCCATCATTGTTCTCCTTTTCGTGTTTTTCAAACCACTCTCGAAACGGTTGTTTTTTCGGAACTGGAAAATCTCTCGCATCCGTCCAAGCTTTTAACGGCCCAATTCCACGCTCGATCTTATCCCCTTTTGCAAGAGGTTTTAATGCATACGGAGCGCTCTTCGCTGCAAAAGAAAATAGTCTAGGACTCTTAACCGCTTTTTCAAAACCTTTCATAGCCACGTTCCAAGCTACGGGTGATTGTTTTTCTTCTACAATGCGGCTGCGGTGTTTAATTAATAAGTCGTGTAACGGGATTTTCACTGGACACGCTTCTGTACAAGCACCACAAAGGCTAGATGCGTAAGGTAAATCCTTATATTCATCATATCCCCCTAAAAGCGGTGTCAACACAGCTCCAATTGGTCCTGGATAAATAGAGCCATATGCATGCCCACCAATATGCCTGTATACAGGACACACATTAATACATGCCGCGCAACGAATGCACTGGAGGACACTTTGGAATTCTGTTCCTACAATATCGGAACGACCATTATCAACAATGACTAAATGAAATTCCTCAGGTCCATCTGTTCCGCCAGGCTCAGTTAACCCTGTAATATAACTTGTTAACTTTTGTCCTACAGAACTTCGGCATAGAAGTGTTACTAAAACATCAAGCTCTTCCCATGTTGGAACAATACGTTCCATCCCCATAACTGTAATCAACGTTTTTGGAAGTGTCGTAGTAAGTCTTGCATTTCCTTCGTTTGCTACGATAGAAATTGATCCCGACTCTGCAACAGCAAAGTTACATCCAGTCACCCCTATATCCGCTGCAAAAAAATCATCACGTAAATACGATCTTACAAACCTCGCCATTTCCGTAGGATCAGATGTTCCAGTGTAATTTAACTTTGTTTTAAATATTTCACAAATGTGCTCTTTATCTTTGTGAAGACACGGAACAACAATATGTGATGGAGGATCGTGGTCGTTCACTTGTAGAATAAATTCAGCAAGATCTGTTTCTAACACTTCCGCTCCAGCTTCTTCAATCGCTTCATTTAAACTAATCTCTTCCGTTACCATCGATTTTGATTTCACAATTTTTTTCGCGTTTTTCTTTTTTACAATCTCTTTTACATATTCCCTTGCGTCTTCTGCAGTCTTTGCGAAATAAACGAAACCACCGTTTTTCTCAATATTTTCACTCAGCTCATATAAATAATAATCAAGGTTTTCTAATGTATGCTTTCGAATTTCTTCTCCTAAAGCTCGCCATTCTTCCCAGTTTCCAAGACTCTCAGTAGCTTTTAATTTCTTAACTCTAAGACCATCTTGCGCTTTCCTGACAGCCTGTCGCATAAATTGATCCCCAATGCCTGTTGCAGTACGCTTATGAAAGGGATCGTTCCCAATTTTCATTCCCATCTCTATATCCCCCCTTGTTTTCGATCTTCATTTAATACTTGAGCAATATGTTTTACATCAATTGGATAACCATTGCGTGTTAAACGTCCTTTTATATTCATTAAGCAGCTACAATCCATCCCAATTAACAATTCCGCACCGGTTTCCATAATATGCTTTACTTTTTCTTCAACCATTTGCTCAGAGATTTCTGGCATTTTCACCGAGAATGTCCCTCCAAATCCGCAACAATCATAATTATGCGGCAATGAAACAACTTCCAGTCCCTTTACACACTTTAATAGTTTTTGCGGTGGTTCCTTAATCCCCATTAATCGGCTCATATGACAAGATGTATGAACCGTTGCTTTTTTATGAAGCTCTGCACCTAAGTCTTCTTTCCCTAATACTTCCACAAGAAATTGTGTGAATTCATATGTTTTATTTCCAAGTTCAGTAGCTTTTTTCTTCCAATCCGCTTCACTTTCAGAAAATAAGCTAGAAAACTCGTGAACCATCATCGCGCACGAACCCGATGGTGCCACAACATATTCTGAACTAGCAAAGGTTTCAATCATATGCTTTGCAGCTGTTTTTGTTTCTTTCACATACCCGCTATTATAAGCAGGTTGTCCGCAGCAAGTTTGGCTTTTAGGAAAATCAACTTCACAGCCTAAATCTTCAAGAATTTCGACGACATCACTTCCGACCTCTGGATAAAAAACATCTGCCACACAAGTGATAAAAATTGATACTTTCATATTTGCACCCCTAAATACAGTAAAGTAATCTCAATTAACTCTATTTGTATATTATTGGTAAAAAAATGAAAAATATGAATAAAAATAACAAAAAGCACCCTAAATTACACATGTAGGGTGCTTTCTTTTTAATTTCTATTCAGCAATCGCATACGATAACAATTCATCGTCACTTCTCCGAGTCTTTGCAGTAATTGATAGTTCGCATATGCGCCGACTGGGGCACCGATGATTGGAACGAGTTGAAGCATTTTTGCTAAATCGATATAGTCTCGGTATTCTGTTTGGAACTTTTCCCAGTCCATATGATTTTCTTCTTCTGTATCCCACGTTTCAATCGCTTTCCATACTTCTTTTCGGTGATCGTCACTTGAAAAAGCAAGTTGGAAAACGTGAAGAATAAAAAGGCGCTCTTCTTTTTTACTCGTATCAAATCCGTACAATGTTGCTGCATCAAATAAAAATTTTATTTTAATAGTAAGTAATAACGGGAAATCGGCAAGACCAAGGAGAATACCACCTGCTCCTGTTCCTGCCCCTTCTGCCGCTGCGACTTTTTTGTACTCATCCATTTTTTTACGTACTTCATCGTCTCGTCTTTGCAGTGACCAGTTCGTTTCTTTTAGCTTCGGTTTTATGAAGTTTGATCCAGCACTAATTGTTTGCACCATCATCCGAATCGTTTCTGTTAGTACCTTTTGCACTTTCGCGGGCACTAGTTGTTGCACTTTCACCTGCACTTTTTTAGAGAACCGTGTCATCATAGAAGAATCTTTCATGAATGTAGCTTTCCACTGCTCCAATTCTTTTATAACCTTCTCTTCATATGTAATCATAGGTTCATTCCTTTCAGTTTAAACGCTCAATGCGCTTTGCACCGTATTGATAAACGAAACCAATACTAAATAATATGCTTACTACAAATAAAATGCCGGTCATTATGAAATCTTTCGTCGCAAGTGCAAATATAACTGTAAATACAACGCTGCCGATAATAAGAATCGCATTTAATAAAGTAAGGAAATCTCTCTTCTTCTCGTCTCCCCCTACCGGATATAAATCAAGCCAAACTTTCATACGGTGATGTTTCCAAAGGGTTAAGAGCTGGTAGCCGATTAAGTATAAGAAAACAAGGCTTACGATAAAACGTCCATATAAAAATGGGATAAAGTAAAGAATAATTCCCCCAAGAACGAGTAAACGCATATATAATCCGAAATAGTTACCCGATCTTAAAAATGTTCTCGTATATAAGTATAAATATGTACGTTTCTCACCAATCATCGAAAGAATGAAATCAAGCCATTTCCTACGTGATACTCTCTCTTTTAACGCTGGTACATCAACGAACATATTCGCAATGCGGTACAGCAGCATCATTTTTTTACCTTCTTCAGAAATTAAATACTCCCAGTTTAGCGGCTTTCCTTTCACCTTTTGATGCATAACAGCAAGGTATAGTGCCATAAGAAAGACAATCACACCGGTAAAAATGACTGAAGTACGTTCTACAAGGACGTACACAAATATGCCGTTTAAAATAAAACGAATAAACCAATCCGCTCTTTGTACATTTTGATCTGTTAAAAATGATTTTTCCCACGCTACGAATAAATTCCACGCTTTTACAATGACAAACGCGATTACAATCCATATGTAATTGGCACCTGTTTGTTTCATTTGCTGGAAATATAACGGGGCAAGCGCAGCGGCTACCATTGCGATTATGTATAACTGAATCATAAACGTAAAAAGAAATGCCTTCGTAAAATAAGGCTTTAACTTTTCTTCAACTGGCAGCAAATACACGAGGTCTGCTTCTTTTAATAACGTTTGGACTGACCCAGCTGTTAATACGAGGCCAAGTAAGACTGCCATAACAATCGCTGTCGGAAACGAAGGTGTTAACGTTTGTAACCATTGCTGGTAATAATACGCTCCTGCGCCGATGATAAATACGAAAATAAATTTCAAATGATCATTAAATACGTATTTACTATATGTACGAACTTCTTTTAGAAAGTGCCGAAATCGTTCTTTCCATAACGCTGTGCTATTCATAATCTTCTTCCTTCGTTAACGCAATATAAATATCATCAAGCGTTGCACCAGGCATATTAAACCCGGATTGAAGTTCTGATAATGTTCCCATCGCTCTCACTTCACCTTGATGCAAAATAATGAATGAATCACAATAGCGCTCTGCTGTCGCTAAAATATGTGTACTCATTAAGATGCCCGCACCACTCTTTTTCATTTGATCCATCATTTGAAGAAGTGATTGAATCGCTAACGGATCAAGCCCCACGAAAGGTTCGTCCACAATGTAAAGTGATGGTTCAACTAAAAATGCACTCATAATCATCACTTTTTGTTTCATCCCTTTTGAGAAATGAGACGGAAACCATTTTAAGCGATTTTTCATGCGAAACTCTTGTAATAGTTGCCCTACGCGTTCTTCATATTGTTTTTCATCTACACCGTACGCCATCGCTGTTAATTTCAAATGCTCTTCTAACGTTAACTCATCATATAATACTGGCGTTTCTGGAATGAAGGAGAAACTAGAACGGTACGCTGTCATATCATCACGAATTGTTTTCCCGTTAATTGTGACAGTTCCTTTTTTCGGCTCCATTAAACCGATGATATGTTTAATTGTCGTACTTTTCCCGGCTCCATTTAAACCGATCAAGCCGACAAGTTCGCCTTTATTAACAGAGAACGAAACATTTTGCAGTACAGGTCGTTTCGTATACCCTCCTGTAACATTTTCTACACGCAATAACTCGCTCATACGACACCACTTTCTTCATTTATATTCATTCACTTTTGTAAGAAATGTATATATTCATCTTACCAAAAATCATGGTGCACTACATAGTATCGATGCCTTCAAAAAAAAATTTAAATTTCTTGGCATATATTTTTACGAAAGCGGACATCATAATTAGTGAAGAAGGAACACATTGAAAAAGCAACCACCAATTGATGAGTACAACAACATAGTGAAGTCATCATGAAATGGGGTGTCCAAGTTGGACAATGAAATTTACACATAACCAGATAATTTGTTTCATTTTCGAAACGGGGTGTCTCCGAAAGAGCATATACTGTTTTAAAAAATAAACAATTTCATTTTAAAAAAAGATTGCAATTCATTTCACTTGAAAATGGGGTGTCTACGGCAGAAACTTTAGCCGATTTACCGTGCATTTCTTAAATAAATGAGGTGTCTGCGAACCGTAAATTATAAAAAATGCTTTTTCAATCCATCTTCAGAAAACAGGAAGCTGAGTCAGCTTCCTGTTTTTCGTGTTTGTTCTCCTATGTAATTATGGTAAAATACGGCTAAGACTATTTGAAAGGATGAGATCGATGAATCATACAGCGGACAATTGTATTTTTTGTAAAATCATTGACGGGCAAATCCCTTGCTCAAAAGTATACGAAGATGAACATGTACTTGCATTTTTAGATATTAGTCAAGTAACAAAAGGACATACTCTTGTTATTCCGAAAGTACACAAACAAGACATTTTTGCGTTAACGCCAGAAATCGCATCACATATTTTTGCTGTCGTTCCAAAAATCGCAAATGCAATGAAAGCAGAATTTAATCCAGTTGGTTTCAACCTACTTAACAATAACGGCGAGAAAGCTGGACAAACTGTATTCCACTTCCACCTTCATTTAATTCCACGCTACGGTGAAAACGATGGTTTCGGTGCTGTTTGGAAATCACACCAAAATGAATACACAATGGAAAATTTACAAAACATCGCAAGTACAATTGCAAATAGTGTGAAATAGTGCCACTATAATAAGAAGTAATACATAATAAGCCGATTCCTCTGGCATTTATTGTATGGCTTCTTTCTTCACAAAAAATGCCGGGGGTATGATTTTTTGTGCATAGCATGTACAAGAGAGAAAAGCTCACTTTTCTTCCCCTTGTCTTAAAGATATGCACACTTTTATACATCATGAATACGAACGAAAAATAAGGAGGTTTCCTTTTATGTCAAAAGCTAAATCCTTTATTACAGGTGTACTTTGCGGCGGAGCAGTTGCTGGACTAGCCGTTCTTTTCTCAACTCCTTCTTCTGGTAAAGCTATGCGCGGTAAGCTGAAAGAAAAAGGAACTGATATTAAAAAAACATTAGCTGATATTACAGCTGATACGAAGTTATTAAAGCGTCAAATCGTTGAAACTGCTTCAGAAGGTAAAGAAGTATTCCAAGAACTAAAAGACGATATGCATGACACGCTTTCTAACTGGAAACAAGATATTTCTCAAAACAAACGACATATCGAAAAAGAAATTTTAGACATTCAAAAGTCAATTGAGAAACTACAAGAAGCCGTTCCAGAAAAAGCGTAAACATATTCCTGCTTAGTTTTTTGCATATAACAAATATTTTTCATACGAATTGACCTTAACACGGCATATCACATAGATATGCCGTGTTTTTATGCATTTACAATATATGTTATCCCTTAACATGTAAAGACAACACATGTATTCTCGACTCATAAAACGCTTCCATAGTTATGCATGATTTGTATAGAATGTTATTTTTCCGAAAAATTTTCACAATTCTCACAAAAAGACTTTATTAATTTTTATTTTACTGGCATAATAGATAATAATGAAAAAAGAATGTTAAAGTGGGTGAGTAAATGAAAAGTGGAGAAAAAAATTACTCGGTAAAAGAAGCGATGATTTTCAGCCAACGTATTGCTCAATTATCGAAAGCGTTATGGAAATGCGTAGAGAAAGATTGGCAACAATGGATTAAACCTTACGATTTAAACATTAATGAGCATCACATTTTAACCATCGCTTATCATTTAAAAGGGGCTTCTATTTCTGAGATTGCTAAGTTTGGAGTTATGCACGTATCAACGGCGTTTAACTTCTCTAAAAAGCTTGAAGAACGCGGCTATCTTATATTCTCAAAAAAAGAAGATGATAAACGAAATACGTACATTGAAATTACAGACAAAGGGGAAGAATTACTACTTCGTTTAATGGAGGAGTATGACCCTGAAAATAATTCTGTTTTTAATGGGGCACTTGAACTTCGTAATTTTTACGGTAAGTTCCCAGAAAATATCGAACTTATTGCGATCCTTCGCAATATTTACGGACAAGACTTCATCGATATTTTTGAGAAATCATTAGAAGATATTGAGGAGAACTTTACGGAATCCGATCAAAAGTTAGTTAAGAAATAATCTATTTATTTTTTCGCAATCATGCTTAAGAATTCATTCATAAGCGGCTTAAATAAACCTTGTTTTGCTAGCGCTTCCGCAGTTTCGTGTACTTCGAGCTGATGTGGAAGCGCTTTTTCAAATTGATCTAATAGCGCATCAAACAATAGAAGGCCTTCTGCTTTCTCCACTACATATTGTTCGTTCAGTCTTTCACAAAGTTTTAGTATACGTTCGATGTCTTTTTTACGAGCTTTTTTCTTTATGATTAAAGAATAAAATGGACACTTTTCTTCATCAATCATTTTAAATAGTAGGTCTACGTAGTATTCAGCTTGTTCTAGTCTTCTTACAACGTCCATTTTCTCCCTCGCTTCCTAACACAAAGTCTTCTATTTCTGAATTTTGTAACACGAACAAAATATCGTATGATACAATATATAAAGTATATGTATTTTAGCCAAAAGGAGGTCTCGCCTCATGACTCTTATAACCGTTGTTTTTGTTGCATTCGCACTTCTTGTTATATTTTACACGAATTTCATGACACATACACTGTGTGAGCGAAAACAAATATCTGCGAGCCGCCAGCCCGGTGTCTTTCGAGTTATTAATGTATGTATTACCATTCTATTAATTTCTAGTTATGTAGAAATTATATTTCATGGAAAGTGAGGAAGGAAGCCCCTTCCTCATTTTTTTCCTCTATAAGCAAATTATACCTACTATAACTAATAAAATAAACAGTACAAGTAATAAAATAAGTTTTGAATTCATCCCCCATCCCCTCCTCTTTTCTGTATATGCGACATCCGCCCAATATGGTACCCTTTCAAAATCTGACACAAACTGGTTAAAATTTCTTTATCAATAGGAAAACCCGTCGAAATATGATATATTAAATTTTGTACATATTGCTTATACTATGAAATAAACGACACGCATCTAAACTTTATCCTAAAGCCTCGGTAAGCCCTGTTAAGCATGCTTTTACATATAAAAAAAGCAAAGACATCAGTGAGACTTAATCAGGTTCTTATGAACGAAAATAACCTATCATAAGGCGTTTCTTCATTCGTATGGGATAAATTAAAAATACATAATAGTAGGAGTGTTTATTGAATGAAGAAAGCTATGCTTGCCTTAGCCGCAACAAGTGTAATCGCATTATCAGCATGTGGAACATCATCATCATCAGACAAAATTGTTACATCTAAAGCTGGTGACATCACTAAAGAAGAGTTCTACAATCAAATGAAGACACAAGCTGGTAAACAAGTACTAAATAACATGGTTATGGAAAAAGTACTTATTAAAAACTACAAAGTCGATGAAAAAGAAGTAGACAAAAAGTTCGATGAAATGAAAAAGCAAGTCGGTGACCAATTCGATACACTAATGAAACAACAAGGCCTTAAAGAAGAAACAGTTAAAAATGGCGTTCGCGCTTCATTAGCTCAAGAACAAGCGATTGAAAAAGCAATTACTGATAAAGACTTAAAAGCAAAATTTGAGGACTATAAGCAAGAAATTAAAGCAAGCCATATTCTTGTAAAAGATGAAGAGACTGCTAAAAAAGTGAAAGAAGAACTTGCACAAGGTAAATCTTTCGAAGAGTTAGCGAAAAAGTACTCTGAAGATCCAGGTTCAAAAGAAAAAGGTGGCGACTTAGGATTCTTCGGACCAGATAAAATGGTAAAAGAATTCGATGAAGCTGCTCGTAAGCTGAAAAAAGATGAAGTAAGTGAACCAGTAAAAACACAGCATGGTTACCATATCATTAAAGTAACTGAGACTCATGCTGACGCAACTTTCGATAAAGCAAAAGCTGACATCAAAAAAGAAGCAGTTCAAGAAAAAACACAAGATGCTCAATTTATGAACGATCTTATGATGAAAGAAATCAAAAAAGCTGACGTAAAAGTTGACGACAAAGATTTGAAAGATCTTTTCGAAGAACCAAAAGCTGACGCTAAAAAAGACGCAAAGAAATAATGAAGTGAAAAAAGCTTGGGTAGCCCCAAGCTTTTTTATTTTGTAGTAGTTTTTTACCGATAAATCGATATACTCCCCCATCTTACTCCATTCAACAAAAAAAAACCTTGATTTCGTACAGCACGAAACCAAGGTTTATCTTATTATCATTGATTAAATTAAAAAACTATGTTAAATTAGTACAGAAACGCATTCGCTAAAAATAAAAGAATGTATTTATCCGTATCTTAATTGTACACCAAAACACATCTTCAGTCAACCTCTATTTTTCACTTTTAAAGGAGTGCTTACGTATGAACAAAAAACTTGATCAAGAGCAAAAACGATTGGATAACGTAATAGAAACGATTACGGAGCAAATTGATAAACTGGAAAGCGAAACTGGCAGACGCCGGGCAGAAGTAATCAACATTCGTAAACACTTTTGGGATGATGTAAAAGTTAATACTGATACTTTTGACGATTATCTTGAAACAGTTATCAACTTAAGACAACAAGCTCAGTCACTAGCCGTAACACAAATTACCCATAAGCACACCTTTAATCGACTTGCCGCACTACGCCGTATGCATAAAGCACCTTACTTCGGACGAATTGATTTCAAAGAAGAAGGAGAAATTGGTGCAGAACAAATTTATATCGGCGTTGCTACACTTACCGATGCAAGCGGAGAAAACTTTCTCATATACGATTGGCGCGCACCAATTTCAAGTGTTTACTACGATTATCCACCAGGACCGGCTGAATACAGCACACCAGGAGGCGTAATCTGCGGTAATGTGGAGAAGAAATTACAATATATAATTCAGAATGGCGAGATTGATTCAATGTTCGATACGAGCCTCACAATTGGCGATGAAATTCTGCAACAAGCGCTCGGAAAAGGAACAAACAAACATATGCAAAGTATCGTTGCTACTATCCAGCGCGAGCAAAATGAAATTATCCGTCACGATGAAGGGCGACTACTTATCGTTCAAGGAGCTGCTGGTAGCGGTAAAACGTCAGCTGCCCTGCAGCGAATCGCCTACTTACTATATAAATATCGCGAATGGCTAAAAGCAGATCAAATCATTCTCTTCTCCCCTAACTCCATGTTCAACAGCTACGTATCTAACGTACTGCCAGAACTCGGTGAAGAGAATATGCAGCAAGTTACATTCCAAGAATATTTAAACCATAGACTAAGTAAGTCATTTGACGTTGAGGATCCTTACGAGCAATTAGAATATATGCTAACTGAAACGAATAGCGCAAATTATAAAACTCGAAATGCGAGCATTCGATTTAAAGCATCTACTCAATTTTTCGAGATGATTAGAGCGTACAGACAATCTCTTGAATCTTCAGGCATGCTATTTAGAGGAATGAAATTTAGAGGAAAACTGATTGCCTCTGCTAAAGAAATTACAGAGCAATTTTATAATACTGATTCCTCCCTCCGCTTCCATAATCGAATTGAGAAGTTAACGGATTGGCTAAACAAACAAATAGACACAATTGAAAAAACAGAACTGAAAAAGCCTTGGGTAGAAGAAGAAATTGAACTACTTAGTAAAGATGAGTATCAAAAAGCTTATAAATACTTACAGAAAAAAGGCGAGTTTGATGACAACTCCTTTAATGATTATGAGAAAGAAACGAAAGTACTTGGACGTATGATTGTCCGCAAAAAATTAAAACCGTTGCGTAAAGGCGTTCAAACATTGCGTTTCATCAATTTCACAGGAATATATAAACAACTCTTCACAGATGCATCATGGGTTACTGGCGAAAAGCCTAAAGAATGGGACGAAATTTGCTCATTAACTGTGAACATGCTTGATGAAGGAAAGCTACATTACGAGGATGCGACTCCATTTTTACTTTTAAAAGAATTAATTGAAGGCTTCCAAACGAACAGATCAATTAAACACGTACTCGTAGACGAAGCACAAGATTATTCTCCGTTTCAGTTCGAGTTTTTAAAACGTCTCTTCCCTGCCGCAAAAATGACAGTGCTCGGAGACTTTAACCAAGCAATATTTGCCCATGCGAGTGAAGCAGTGAATTTCAATACACTTACTAGCTTATACGGACCAGATGAAACGAACGGCATTAACTTAACTCGTAGCTATCGTTCAACAAAACCGATAATTGAATTTACACGGGACCTCGTACCTGAAGGAAAGAACATTAATGCATTTGAACGTGACGGTGAGAAGCCTACAGTAACTAAAGTTTCGGATTACAGTGAGCTGCATGATCGTATCACTTCCAAAGTTGCTGAACTACAAAAACAACAGCACAATACGATCGCAATTATATGTAAATCCGCGGCTGAAAGTGCCGCTGCCTACGAAGCACTCAGTCATATCGAGAATATTAAACTTGTGAAAAGTAACTCAGCCGAGTATGAGCAAGGCATCGTCGTTATCCCTGCTTATTTAGCGAAAGGTATCGAATTTGATGCTGTTATTATTTACAATGCTTCTAAAGATGTGTACAGCGATGAGAGCCTACGTAGATTGTTCTACACTGCTTGTACACGCGCAATGCATGAATTGCAGCTTTATAGCGTTGGTGAGGTTAGTCCTTTTGTAACAGGGGCTGCTTCGGAGAGTTTTAAATGTATAACGCAAACACCTTGATTTTTATCAAGGTGTTTTTTTATGCAGGACTTACAACTAAAAAATAGAATATATCATTTTAGAAAAAAGCTAAGGAGTGAAAAGATGAACCATTATTTTATTGCTATTTATGACGGCGTGTTTCCTACCGAGAAATTACATACCATTTTACAGTCTAATCCCACTTTTACCGAACTAAACGTCCGCACCATTTCAATCTCATCACCAAGACCTTTCACCTTATTAGTTGGTGAAGAAAACGATGTACTAACAACTGGACTTACAGATAAATACCACTTATTAACGAAAGAATTACAAGCACTTGAACAGCAAGAGAAGTACTATTACGTATACGATTATAAAATTAGAAAGACCATCGAGAATCCTACCCAAAAATGCTTTCCATTAGCCAAAATTAATATAAGTGTTACGAAATTCCATAAAATGATTCAAAAAGTAAAAGACTTAAAACGACCTGTATTTGCGGGCTATAATATCTCTTCTCATGACTCGGACATACTTACAATTGATGTACTTCTTTCTTCACCTTTATTAGATCCTAAAACTTCCGAAAAAGATGCGGAAGAATACTTATATTTACAACAACTCATTCACAAACTCTCTAGCGATGAGCTACGTATTTCTATTAAAGCAGATTCACTTATTTCATAAAAAATTTTATATACAAAATCACACTACATAGGATTATAAAAAAGTAACATTACCTCCCCTTATAATTTATTTTTTTACAAATAACACGCTACCCAGACTACGGATACGTCTAAATTTAAGGTTTAAAAATTCATAAGATTAGATTGCATATAAATCCATTGTTTTTTCGTACTATACCGAAGAATATTACTTTATATTAATCTGCACATTTTAAGTTCCTGTAATTCTATTTACATCTTTGGAGGCAAAAGATATGAGTGATTTAAAAGGTTTTATTGTATATTTAACAATAATGTTTATATTGATTCCAGTTTTAGTATATTTTTTATTAACTAAGATTTTAGTTCCTATTTTAGAGAAGATAGGTCAAATCATTTCATCACTTTTAATTAAAAAATTCAAGAAACAAATTTCAGGATTTATGATATTTATAGAGGTTATAGTATTATTTTCTACAATTTGGTTTATTTATGAAGCTTTTGATACACTTTTATTCAAAATTGAACACACGATAAGTAAATTTGTATATGTATGTTCTATTTATTTAACAGTAATTATATTGTTGGGAAGTACTTTATCAAATTTAAGAACACACGGTGTAGAGTACAAAGGTCTCATCGGAAAAATATCAAAGAAGATTGATTCGAAAAAATTTTATGTTATAAATAGAATAAAAAATTCTTATAAAACCCTATACACATTGTTATTATATAATTTAATTTTATTTGTAATAGTAGTCGGAAGTGCTACTTTCCGTAATATTTCAATACATCTATTTTATATTTTTTGTTTAAGTGTCCCTATTTTTTTAGTTATGTTTGTTTATTTAACAAAAAATAAAGTAGAACAAAATGTTAGGAGAATTATAAGTTACTTTTTAATCATTGTTTTAGTAATCTTAAAGAGTTTTAAAGATTTTAGTGTATTGATAGAAATGGATATTCAAAATCCAGTTACAGATTATATGACATGGATTTCTATAACAATTTTTACGGCTATGGATAGATTTATAAAAGCTATTATAGACGATCGTAATGATTGGAGAAAAGATCCTGAAGATATCAATGATGGTGAAGATCAGAAAGATGAGCAACCTGTTATTATTTCTGTAAGTAATAGTGAAAAACGCTTACTTACTGATGAACTCAAAGAAACATATATCATTTTGGAAAATGGCATTTCAAAAGTTGAGTTAGAACAATCCGATGCCACCTTCTTAATGGAACAACTTAATGAAATTAAAAAAAAGAAAAAGTAATTCGAATGAATAGCTTTCTCATACTATATTTATCACCAGAACAAACCAAAACCAATAAAAAAATTTAAGTAAAAAAACTCAAAATAGCCAAATACTCATAGTTTATACCCTACAAAAAAGAAAGAACGAATTGTGTATTCTCAAACCTACGCAATTCGTTCTTCCAAAAACATATCTATCTATTTTACGCTAACGCAGCTGCTTGCTCTTGTTGATCTACAGGAATTACAGCGTCTGTTAACGCTTTTTCTAATTCAGCTGTGTATTTCATTTGCTCTTCTTTGCTCCAGCCTAGTTTCGCAGCCATGTAGTTGATTACTGCTTCTTTCCACTCGTATACCCAGTGGATGTTGAAGAATACAGCGCCTCTGCGGCGTACGAAGAAGTCAACTGGTTTCGCTGTCATTTCGTAATCCATTGCGTATACAAGTGGGATTAGAACGTCTAGCGGCATGTTGTATTCTTTTGCTTCGTCTTTATGTTTTTTCGCTAAGTCAAACAGTACGTCAACGTTAGAGCCGTAGAATTTCGCGAATTTTTCAGCTTGTGCTGTCGTTAAACCATATTTCGTACCTTCGCCTGCTTTTTTCGCAACAAATGCCGGGAATCCGTGTGAACCACTTACATGACCACCAGAGATTGGCATATGTTTCGTATCGCTCTTCTTATATGAGCTATGGCCTTCTTTTTGTAATAGATTCGTTACGTAGTCTACTACCATTTCAGCCATTTTGCGGTATCCTGTTAATTTACCGCCCGCGATTGTAATTAAACCAGATTCAGAAGTCCAAATTTCATCTTTACGAGAAATTTCAGATGCATTCTTACCTTCTTCATAAATTAGCGGACGTACACCAGCCCAGCTTGATTCCACATCTTTTTCTGTAATTTTCACGCTTGGGAACATGTAATTAATCGCATTAATGATATATGTGCGATCTTCTGTTGTCATGTGTGGTACAGCTGCGTCTTTATCATAGAACGTATCTGTTGTACCTACGTACGTTTTTCCTTCGCGAGGAATCGCGAACACCATACGTTTATCTGGTGTATCAAAGTAAATTGCTTGCCCTAATGGGAAACGTTTTTGGTCAATTACTAAATGCACACCTTTTGATAACTGAAGTACTTTCCCTTTTTTAGAGTTATCTTTTTCACGAAGTGTATCTACCCAAGGACCAGCTGCGTTTACAATTTTCTTACCGTAAACTTCATACACTTCTCCGTCTAGTAAATCGATTACACGTACACCGCATACTTTTCCATCTTTATATAAGAAACTGTCTACTTTTGCGTAGTTAACAGCTTTCGCACCATGTTCAATCGCTTCTTTCATTACTTCAATTGTAAGACGCGCATCGTCTGTACGATATTCTACGTAGTAACCGCCGCCTTTTAATCCTTCTTGTTTTACAAGAGGCTCTTTATTTAGCGTTTCTTCACGGTTAAACATCTTTCTGCGCTCGCTTCGTTTTACACCTGCTAAGAAGTCGTATACACGAAGACCAATTGATGTACTGAATGACCCGAACGTGCCGCCTGTATGGAACGGAAGTAACATCCACTCCGGTGTTGTTACATGGGGACCGTTCTCATATACGATCGCACGCTCTTTCCCCACCTCTGCTACCATTTTCACTTCAAGTTGTTTTAAATAACGTAAACCGCCGTGTACAAGTTTCGTTGAACGACTTGATGTACCTGCTGCAAAGTCCTGCATTTCAAACACAATCGTTGATAAACCGCGTGTTGCCCCATCTAATGCAATACCAGAACCAGTAATACCTCCACCAATTACGATCACATCTAACTCTTGTTTATTTACTCCATTTAATACGTCTTTACGTTGTTTACTTGAAAATTTCATGGTAATTCCTCCCTTTGATAACGAAAAAAGAGACCACAAGCTCCGCTATAGATTTCGCCTCTATAGCGTGTTGTGGTCTCTCCAAATCTCCTACCGAATTATTAACTTGTCATCATTATAACACTGTTTATGATTATTTGAAAGCTTTAGTTGCTTCAATTGCTTTTTTCCATCCAGCATATAGCTCTTCGCTTGTTTCCGCTTCCATCGTTGGTTCAAAGCGCTTGTCCATATGCCACTGTGCTTTAATTTCATCTTGGTTTTTCCAGTATCCAACCGCAAGACCAGCTAAGTATGCTGCACCTAAAGCTGTCGTTTCATTGATCACTGGACGCTCTACAGGAACGTCTAAAATATCACTTTGGAACTTCATTAAGAAGTTATTCTTAACTGCTCCGCCATCAACGCGTAATGTATTTAGTTCAATACCTGAATCTGCTTCCATTGCGCATAGTACATCTTTCGTTTGGTATGCTAAAGATTCTAGTGTTGCACGAATGAAATGCTCTTTCGTCGTACCGCGTGTTACACCAAACATAGCGCCGCGTACTTCACTATCCCAATACGGTGTACCTAGTCCTACGAATGCCGGTACTATGTATACACCTTCAGTTGATTCAACACGGCTAGCGTACACTTCGCTCTCGCTCGCATCTTTAAACATACGCAGTCCGTCACGTAACCACTGAATTGCAGAACCAGCTACGAAAATACTTCCTTCTAATGCGTAATTCACTTTACCATCTAAACCCCATGCAATTGTTGTTAATAGGCCATGCTCAGAAGCTACTGCTTTTTCGCCTGTGTTCATTAACATAAAGCAACCAGTTCCGTAAGTGTTCTTCGCCATACCTTCACCGAAACAAGCTTGTCCAAATAATGCTGCTTGCTGGTCACCAGCTACACCTGCGATCGGTACATTTTGACCGAAGAAGTGATAATCAATTGTTTCTCCATATATTTCAGATGATTGACGTACTTCTGGAAGCATGCTCTTTGGTACTGTTAACATATCTAGAAGCTCATCATCCCACTGTAAGTCGTGAATGTTAAACATTAATGTGCGTGATGCATTTGAGTAATCTGTTATGTGCGCTTTACCGCCAGACAATTTCCATACAAGCCATGTATCAATTGTTCCGAATAATAACTCGCCGTTTTCTGCTTTTTCTCTTGCACCTTCAACGTTATCTAAAATCCATTTTACTTTCGTACCAGAGAAGTATGCATCAATTAAAAGACCTGTTTTTTCGCGAACCATCTCGCTATAACCTTTTTCTTTTAACTCATCACAAATTTCAACTGTTTGACGAGATTGCCATACGATTGCATTATAAATTGGTTTTCCAGTCGTTTTATCCCATACAACCGCTGTTTCACGTTGGTTCGTAATACCGATACCAGCGATTTGTTCTGGTTTCACATCTGCTTCACTTAAGCAAGTTGCGATAACTGCTAAAATAGATCCCCAAATTTCTTGTGCATTATGCTCAACCCAGCCTGGCTTTGGAAAATGTTGTGTAAACTCTTTTTGAGCTGAATGAACGATTTTTCCTTCTTTATTGAAAAGAATTGCGCGTGAGCTTGTTGTTCCTTGGTCTAATGAAAGAATATATTTTTTCATATCAGTTTCCCCCTATGCTACTTTTCTACTATTTGTAGTAGCTCCACTTTTTTTACTTGTCATATAAGAGATTGCTAGTACAATCACAGTTGTAATAATCACATAAATAAGTGCTGAATTTTGTTTTCCTTCAAATACAACTTGATGGAATAATCCTGCAAGTGATCCACCTAAAATTGGACCAACTACTGGGATCCATGCATACTTCCAGTTTGAACCGCCCTTTCCTGCAATCGGAAGGAAGAAGTGTGCAATACGCGGACCTAAATCACGAGCCGGGTTGATTGCGTATCCTGTTGTTCCACCTAATGATAAACCAATACTTACAATTAAGAAACCTACGATAAATGGATTTAAACCATCTGCAAATTTATTTGCTCCAATTGCTAATATACCAAATACTAAAACGAATGTTCCAATCATTTCACTTAAAAGGTTTGTAAATGTGTTCGGAATTGCTGGACCTGTTGCAAATACACCTAACTTTGTTCCTGGATCTTCTGTTTCTTTCCAGTGTGGTAAGTAATGTAAATATACAAGAACTGCCCCTATAATTGCCCCAATCATTTGTGCTGCGATATACATAGGTACATCACTCCATGGGAACGCTCCCTTAAAAGCAAGTCCTATCGTTAAAGCCGGATTCAAATGTGCCCCACTAATTGATCCAACTGCATACGCTGCCATAGCAACCGCTAGACCCCAACCCATTGTAATTACAATCCAACCAGAATCTTTCGCAAACGATTTCTTTAAACTTACACCAGCGCAAACGCCGCCACCAAGTAAGATTAACAATGCAGTCCCTATTAATTCCCCTAAAAATGCTGACATAAAATCCCTCCACAATCAATTTAAATGCTTTCGAAAAGTGATAGAGGTAAAATGAATGGCCATTCGTTTTTTTCAAAAGAAAAAGATCCACAGCTTACATGCTTCTATATAGTATATATAGAAACAATAAAATGTGGATCTCTTCTTTTCTCCGTCACGTTTATTAACTTGTCTATAATGTTAACCCTTAATGAAAGCGGTGTCAACAGAATTTTTTCACATTTTCGTCACTTTTTTTGGTAATGTTTCCATAGTTCTTTTTTCGATGTCGTAATTGCTGTCGCACCAGCATTTAACGCTCTTTCAACGTCTTCTACCGTTCGAATAAAACCACCTGCTAAAATTGGTACACCTGTACGCTCTTTCACCTCAGCAATGACACCCGTTAACGCACCAGGAAGCACCTCTATATAATCCGGCTTCGTCTTTTCTAGCAAATTACAGCTCTTTTCCATTGCGCTAGAATCAATTAAAAAGATGCGTTGAATGGAGACGACACCTTTTTGCTTCGCCTTCATAATTACGCTCGCCTTTGTCGATAATAACCCGTACGGTTTATATTCTTGGCATAAAAACTCCGTCGCATGCCCATCACTTTGTAATCCATGGATCAAATCCACATGTAAAAATACTTTTTTATTATGCTGCTTCGCGAGCGACACAACACTCTTCAATTGACCGACATGAATATCTAAAATAACTATATACTCATACGAACTATGTAATAGCTTCTCCAAATCTTTAATTTGCCTCACTGCCGGCAAAATCTTTTGCTCATGAAATTCCATTCTAAACGTCCCCTTCCTATCTATCCTTTATAGTACACAATTTGGGTGAAAAGAACAGCTAGTGTAGGGGATTTCTTACAAATCTTTCTCTTATCTATATATTTTCTTCAACTTATCAGAAACCGTACCACCTATAATCATTAATAGGAGCGGTAAAAAATTCATTACATATGGTGCATCTGCGACAATTGTAATGCTTGCTCCTGCAAACTTATTTAACGCCCATACAACGATTTTTGTAATAAATAAAAATACGCCCATCATAAATAGACTATCGAAAAACACCTTCCATTTCGGATACGCTAATTGCTTACTATCCTCAATTACTTTTTGCGTCAACTCTTCATCACTCCTCAATAACTCATCAATTGTAATACCGAACAGATCACTTAAATGAATAATAATTTCAATGCTCGGATAGTTCTTTCCCGTCTCCCATTTCGAAACAGACTGCCTACTTACATGAATTTTTTCAGCCAAATCATTTTGCGACCAATTTCTTTTTTCCCTTTCTTCTTTTAAACGTTCACTAAAAATCATACTGTGTTTATCACCTCTCTATGTCTAGTATGGTCAAATAAATGATGAAGAGTAAAGCTAGTTATCGTTGCGTAACCTGTGCAACTTGTGCGTTACACTTTAAAATGGCGCCATTTCATACTCTATGCCATGCAGATTTCATATGTTTTTCTTCTATAATAATTTCCCGAACAATAATACAAATAACGAATACTAGTAAAGACAGGACTAGACATAAGAAATACGCCATTCCTTCCTATAGTTCTCCAGAAAGAATAACGCATATATCCATGTTTACTCATCCGTTTTCGGTTTATAAGAAAAACCCGGATATTTCACAACAGGCCACTTTTCTTTACGTAAAGAATCCATCAATTGCGGGCCAACATGTACATTACTTTCCACTATTTCTTTAGGAGTCAGTGCCATCCATTGATTTAACGATACATCTTCAAAACGGTTACTTTTAAACATCTCTAAAAACCATAATGTTTCATTGCCTGTGTTTTGAATATAGTGTCCAGTCGCAAACGGTACATATCCGACATCACCAGCTCTATAATCAAATGTACGAGCTGTACCATTTCCAAGAAACACCGTCATTCTCGCTTGCCCGGTAAGATAATATTGCCACTCATCATTATTCGGGTGCCAATGAAGCTCTCTCATTCCACCAGGCTCAATTTCAACGAGCGCTGCTGCGATTGTTTTGGAAATAGGAAAATTCGTAGAATCTACAATTCGGACGCTACCACCAGGAGTCTTAATCGGATTTTGTTTTAACAGTTCATGTTTAAATGTTAAAGGAACTTCTCCTTCTGGCGACTGAACTTCCTGATTTTCAAGCGAACCCGGTACCTCCCCTTGATAAATATAAACTTGATCTGAAGGAATGGAGTGAAAAGTACTTTCCGGCACTCCGAAGTTAGCCGACAACACTTCTTTTGGCGTATGTGCAAACCAGTCAGAAATAGCTAAAGTAGATAGATCAGAAAAATGTCCATCATCGAAAACGAGCAGAAATTCACAATGTTCCAATCCTTGAATCGAATGCGGGATACCAGGGGGAAAGTACCAAAGATCACCTGGACCAACGTCAGCAATGAAATTTCGCCCTTCTTGGTCAACGGCAGTTATACGTGCCTTTCCTAAAAGCATATATGCCCATTCTGCTTGTTTATGCCAATGGAGTTCACGTACTCCTCCGGCCGTTAAACTCATATTTACACCAGCAATCGTAGTCGAAACCGGAAGTTCTCTAACAGTAATCTCCCGGGACCACCCACCGTGTTTTAAAATCATAGAAGTGTCTGAGAACGAAAATTTCAAGTTAGGAACTAAGCCAGCATCAGTTATAGGCGGAACGAGCATATTCGGATTTTGAATATCCCGCATAACATTACGAGGTCCAGAATCTATCGCACCAGCTCCATCGCTACGGATTGGCTGTGGTATACTCCCTCCCGCTTCATTAACAGTACGTTTTTTCATCATTACACTCCTTTTTCATCCGATTATTAAGTAAAAAGCCTCCATCATAGTGTATGAATTGGGCTTTGGATGGTTACTGTGACTATGGATACAAGGGGTTCTGCCTTAACAATCCGCTAAATCTTGATGCGATCTTAATTTAAAAGGGAGTATCCAGCAAACTAACATATAAAAAAGAAGAGAAATCCCTTTCTCTTCTTTACAAGTTTCTATTAAAGCAATACCGAATCTTTATCACTATCCTGATTCCGTTTCTCTCGTTCTTCTTCTAAGCGCTTCATATATACTTCGCCTTCTTTTTCGATAAAATCATTATCCATCTCTTGCTCTTTTTTCGAAGTATATAAAACCATGTAGCCACTTAGTACAATCCCAATGATTACAAGATAAATCCACCATGGTAAAGTTTCCACTTTCGTTCATCCCTTTCCTTAGACAAGCCTTATTAGTTTCACTTTATGAGGAAAGAAGTGGATTTATGCTTAAAATTTTATTGTGGATTCTTCGCGAAGAACGCTTGTACATATTCCATAAACTCGATTGGCTCCTGGCGAAACGGTGCGTGGTATCCTTTTTCAATGATATGGAACGTACTATTTGCAAATAGCTCATGATACAGTTCACCATTTTTCCAAGAAACACTCTTATCGTGTCGTCCCCATATAATTAAAGTCGGTACCTTAATTTTATCTGCTTCCATCGCAATGCGGCGCTCTCTCATTTTCGTAAGCTGATCATAATGCTCTTTATCATCGCGACTATTTTTCACTTCATTTTTATTATAATCCGTAATCTCTGTTACAGTTTGTAAGTCTGTCGATAGTGGCGGCACTTCATAACTTTCTTTTTGCTGGAAAGACTCTATTCCTGTAGAATCCGCTAAAACGAGATGCGTTACTGCATCCGGATATAAATACGCTAAATTTAGAGACATCTCTCCGCCCATCGAATGACCAAGTACTGCGAATTGATCGTATCCGAGTTTCTTCATTAACTTATAATATAAATTCACTTGCGTGGGAAACGAATACTGAAAATCAATTGGTTTAGAAGAACGCCCAAACCCTAAAATATCAACCGCAATAATCGTATGGTCCTTTACAAGTTCCGGATAAATATCATTAAACCCATCTGAAGAACCACCGAACCCGTGAAGCATAAGTAAAGGCGGTTTCCCCTCACCAATTTGCTTAAAATAAATCGTCTGCCCATCAATCTGCGCCATACTCTCTTTCGTATTCAGCCTCATCATCACAGTATCTTTCACTTCTTCAACCTTCGCAATCGGCTTATCAACGAAGTTACATACTATTAATAAAACAAGAACAATACCGCTAATCATATAAAACTTAAACCGTTTCAAAATCCCCGTCTCCTTTCTCATGTTGCTATTTAAAGTTTTTACATTATTTGGTTGTTTTATGTTCTTTTTTAATTGTAACCACTTTAGTTACAATTATATTAAAAAAATATAAATCATTTCTATTAATGATGGTTATTTTGTAACTATTATAGTTACATATTTAAAGTAAGTCAATTCTTTTTACGACCAAAAAGAAAAGGGACCTCGTTATGAGGTCCCTTCACTTTATTATTTAATTTAAAAATGGTCAGCGTGTGAGTCTTGCTTGCTAATACCGCCACCGTCACCTTTATTGAAGTTGGCTGGTGCTCCTCCATCGCCTCTATTATCTGCTGGTGCTCCACCTGTATCTCCAATGTTAACGTAGTCTGGTCTTGCTGGTGCTCCTCCGTCACCTTTATTATCTGCTGGTGCTCCGCCTGTGTCGCCAACGTTAACGTAGTCTGGTCTTGCTGGTGCTGGAACATCACCGTGCTCCGCTTGTTGTACAAAAGAACTATTTAAACCGACAGATACAATACCAACTAACACTATACCAGTTACAGCCATACCTATTTTTTTAAACATTATTTTAATGCTCCTCTCTCTATCTTCTTCTCTTTTGCCTGTAATGCTTTGTAAAAATAATCACTTGCTTTCATGTAATTAGCATCCTCACGAAACTTTATTGCAAGTTTTTCCACATATTCCTGAGTGTAACTATATAAAGATTCTTTATCAAAATAAGTAATTCCTTTAAGGATAATCTGCTCTAATTCTTTAATAGGAACATTACCATTTACTGCTTTTAAAATACTAAAATGATGTATATACTCTTCATTTTCTAACTCCATACAAATATTTAATCCTCTATCAATTAATTCTTCAGCAATGTTTGTTTCTCCCAGTTTAAAATGTTCCCTAGCTTGTAGGAAAATCGCTTTGAAATGTGCTGGGAATTTCTCTGTTACTTCCGAAAGATGTCGAATAGCTAGTGCAGAAAGGTTTTGACTTGCGTATAGCCATCCTAAATTATGACGTACCCTTAAAAGCAATATAGCGTTATCCTGTTTTTGTAGAATATCTATCGCTGAATTTAGACACTCTTCTGCTTGTTCATATTGCTTTATTTGTATGGCAGTTAGTCCTAAAAGATTTTGAGATAAAGCAATATTCATATCTTGTCCTGATTGTTTTGAAAAAATTTCTTTAGCTTTATTTACATATTTTATTGTATTCATTGGTTGCCTTGTATTGTAGAAAAATGCAGAAAGACGATAACAGAATTCCCCATATTCTAATTCATCAGGAATATATTTTATTAGTGTTTTGGCCTTCTCATAACATCTACTTGCATCATTGTAATTTGATATTAGAGTTGCATGCGTTGCCTTAAAAAAATAATAGTAATATGACAAACGATTTTCAGACGTTTTATAAATTTCATCAATTTTATCAAAACTATTTTTAGTAATTTGTAAGCCATCCGCCAGCACTTTATATCTAAAATCTAATAAAGAGTAATATAGCCATAAATCCCCATCCTCTTTTACATTAGAAAATTCACTCTCAATATCTTCCTTCATTTCCCTAGCTTTCTCTATATCTTGCTGCAACATTACACGATACCAATTATCTAAAGAATGTTTCATTTGCTCCTTCGTTACTACATCTGTTCCCATACCTTCGCATCCCCTTTTCTCCAAATTCAAAAAATTAGAATTTTTATACAATTATCCGAATTGTATATTATCACCCCTTTTATATGTATTGAAAAATAATTGTCAGAAAATTTATAATTTAAATGAATTATACCAAATATTTCTATTTAAAAAACTTGAGAAACATTTTTCAGAAAGTTTTATAGCCCAAATAAAAAAGCAAGCAATTCCAGCTATCAGCTAAAACTACTTACTCTTCTACTTATTATTTCTATCTTTACTCTTTAATAAATTCCTTCGTACTTCTCACTGTATCAATCGGACGAACTAATTTTTCGATTTCTTCACGCTTTGGCTCTAAGAATGGAGGTAAAGATAATTTTTCCCCAAGTGTTTCGTATGGCTCATCTCCCATAAACCCTGGGCCATCTGTTGCGAATTCAAATAAAATTTGCGGCGCAACTCTTGCGTATAATGACTCAAAGAAGTGACGATTTACATAACCAGATGAAGGGAGTCCAACTCGACTTAGTCGCTCAATCCACTCTTCTAATACAGCACGATCCTCTACGCGGAATGCAGCATGATGCACTGTACCAAAACCTTGTTGTGCTTCAGGAAGAACCGTATTATGTTCTACAATGACAGATGCACCGTTTCCACCTTCACCTACTTCAAATAAGTAGAATTCTCCTTCTTGAGCAATCTCTTTAAATAATAGAACTTTTTCTAACACTTCTTTGAAATAACTAAAGTTCGCGATACGGATAAATACAGGTCCTAAGCCAGTAATTGCGTATTCTAATGGAACTGGTCCGTTTTGCCAAGGTGTACCTGATTCCACCCCTTTATCCAATTCATCTGAGATTAATTGATAGTGTTGATCATCAAAATCAACGAAAGAAAGAGTTTTCTTACCAAATTGCTCTTTAATTCCTGTATGTTCTACTTCAAGACGGTCAAAACGTTTCACCCAATACGCTAATGCTGCGTCAGTTGGAACGCGGAATGAAGTTTTTGAAATTTCATTTGTACCGTGTACCCCTTTTGGAACACCTGGGAAGTCAAAGAATGTCATATCTGTTCCTGCACTACCTTTATCATCTGCAAAGAATAAATGATACGTTTGAATATCATCTTGGTTTACTGTTTTTTTAACTAAACGCATTCCTAAAACGTGAGTGAAAAATTCATAGTTCTTTTCTGCACTACTTGTAATTGCTGTAACGTGGTGAATTCCTTTTAATTGGTTCATTTTATATTCCTCCAGTGGTTTTTAATTTTATATTTTCTCTTCTATTATTTCTCTTCAATAGGTGCTAATTTCGCTTCAATTTCTGCTCGCTGACCTTCTAAGAACGGTGGTAAATCAAGTTTTTCTCCTAAATGCTCCACATCTCCATCAACTGTAAATCCTGGTCCATCTGTCGCAATTTCAAATAGAATTCCGTTTGATTCACGGAAATATAAGCTTTTAAAGTAGAAACGGTCGATAATGCCTGAAGAATGGAAACCTTTTTGTATCACCTGTTCTTCCCAATAAGCTAGCTCTGCATCGTTTTTTACACGAATTGCTAAATGGTGAATGCTACCGCGGCCCGGCTTTTCAGTAGGACCATCTAAATATTTCACAACGATTTCTCCAAAGGCTTCCCCTTTTATAGACTGGAAAATCGCTTCTTCATCATTTCGGCTAACCTCTGTATAACCAAACATCTCTGTAAGTGTACTCGCCAATTTATCAAGTCTACGCACTGTCATTTCCACAGAACCCATTCCTTGAATTTGATGCTGTGCAGGAACTTCTGATTTCTCCCAAGTTTCCCAGTGCTCCACTTTTTCTCCGTTTGAAACGAGTAGTACGAGACGTAGGCCTTCCGCATCCTCAAATTGCAAAGCAGGACGATTTGCATATGTTGTTATTTCACTATGTTTTACACCAAATCCCTCAAATCGTTCTTTCCAGTAATGTAAGCTTTCCTCTGAAGGAACGAGTAATCCGATTCGAGTAATTGCATTCGTACCACGATACGTTTTTCCTACTAAAGGCATTTCAAAAAATGATAGTTCCGTACCTGGACTTCCTGTTTTATCTCCGTAAAATAAATGATACATGGATGGATCATCTTGGTTTACCGTCATTTTCACACGACGTAAACCAAGTACATTTTTATAAAAATGGTTATTCTCACTTCCTTTTTTTGTAACCATTGAAATGTGATGATGCCCTTTAATTTCATACATTGATAATTCCTCCGTTTCATTTTACTAGTCAAGTGATACCTAAAAAATAATATTTCCAACAAATAATATGGTTATTAACTTTTCAATTTATGCTTATTATGTTTTTGTAAATTCATCTTAGTTTTTACTGAATAAGTTACTTCGTTTTTTTAATCGAAAGCAATTGAGTGTATGTTTTTCATATGACTCAATCGCTTTCGTTAATATCACTTTACAACTCAAGTGATTAAAAAGCAAGTTATTTATCTCAAATTCGAGACATTTTTTATTGCATAACATTTTGGACTAGAGAATGATGAATTTCTATATGGGATAACGTCATAAAAATGTGGATTTACAAAGCTAAGTTCATTTGCAACTAATGCAATCCCTTATTTAGAAAAAGCTGTTCTTTTAAGATCAAATAACTAACCGATTTTTTCTACATATGTCATGTATTTCATATTTTTTCCTCCTATTATTAATCAGCAAGGTTTATAGATTAATAATCTACGTTTCAATAATACTCTTCTTGGCAGGGTAAAGATGTTACTTTAAATGAAGTCTATGTATAAGTCTATTAACCTAGTAACAGTATGAAAAAAACCGACTCTTTATTTGAGCCGGTTTTTTTATATCTTTGTTTGTTGTTCTATACTCCATATGTCATTTCGTCCAAAAATTCTCCGCCATTTCTCAGGCATATTACTATCCTAGAAATCGCACAATTAAAATAATGCTTTCTTGTTCCGATTGATTCTTCTGGAACAGGTT
The DNA here is from genome assembly GCF_038007445.1 of Bacillus sp. FSL P2-0099. Taxonomy (NCBI): domain Bacteria; kingdom Bacillati; phylum Bacillota; class Bacilli; order Caryophanales; family Bacillaceae; genus Bacillus; species Bacillus sp. FSL P2-0099. The sequence goes on along the minus strand of NZ_JBBOXE010000001.1, from coordinate 1,013,738 downwards.
CTAAATCATAAAACATTTCCTCTTTTTTATGAAAATACATTTTCCCAACTTTTTCTGGTGATTCAGATGGATAATATTGATATACAACTATCTCTTCATCTTCAAATTCTTTATTCATTGTTATATGGATTGCCATAGTGTATCTCCTCCATTTTTATTCTGCATCTATATCAGGTATTTTCCAAGGGCGACCGGATCTTAAAGTTGCATCATGTGCTGTTTTATAATCAGTTTTAAAAATCCCTTCAAATCGAGATTCGAATATTTCATGTCTAATTAACTCCATATCATTTGATAAAAATTCTCCACTTTCAAGACGTTTCCATCCTTGTGCTATTGGATAATCCGGATGAAATCTACCGATCCCTAATTCTCGTAAATCATGTTCTTTAAAAAATACATGTTCTTTCGCTCTTCTTATATGTCTTTCATTTATTCCTGTATTTTTAGCTATAGTCTGAACATCTGTAGTGGAATTTCTAATTCCTTCATAGGATTTTATTGCATCCTCTTCTCGTCTAAGCCATTCGTTTAGGGAAATATTACCGTTTCGTCCACCGGAATTAATGTAAACTGAGCGATCTACTTTTGATGCTTTTTTAGCTGTATCAGCGGCCTCAGCCGCCTTTGCAGTCATTTTAACACCTTTTCCTACTTTGGCAATCTTTCCAACTGGTGTAAGACCAGCTACCGCCATTCCACCAGCAAAGATTCTATCCCAAGTGGAAAGTTTTTCGCCAGTAGATGGATCAATACCATCCCAAGCACGACGAACATCGTATTCACCACTGACTTCACCGGCAATATCTCTAGCTAGTTTTTTACCATCAAAGCCTTTCTCTTCAGAAGATGTTTTACCGCACATTGCACCTTCTTCCATTGTAACATCTTGATCATCCGCATTGCGAAATTTTTCAGCGATTCGTTTCAAATCTTCTTCTACTTGTATAATTGAATTGATAGATGTAAAAGCTTTTGGTCTCGCATCATTGAACATTTGAACGAATTGTTGATTAGAGGCACCAATCCATTGAAAACACAAATGATTAATTTCATTACATAAATTATTATGTATAGATTCTAATGCGATTCGGGTATTACTTGCACGATTAGCAACTTCTTCTAGCATTTCAGGTGTCACTTTGATTTGAACCATTTCTTTCCTCCCTTTCCCCAATTAAAATCATGAGATAAAAAGAAAAAAATGTAAATGCAGAAACTTTAGATTAATATAATAATTTCCATGTAAAATAAAATCTGCTTAATTGCAAATAGAACCTATGTGTATGTGAAATAAAGTTAGTAAAATAAAAGAGCATCCCCAAACGGAAATGCCCTTTTATTTCAGGTTTAAATTACACCCATTTCTTTTAACATATCAATTAAACTAGTATAGAAGTATTCACATGCTTCTGTCTCAAAATTAAATATCTTAATATTACTCTTTATTACTCGCTTACTATAATATTTTACATTCTTTTCGAAGATATTTAATGAATTCACACTTGGTAAATTTACATCTCCTCGAACCATTTTACCTTGTTGTCTTTAGATTTTCGTATTCTCATCAAACTTCTTTACCAGTTAAATTATCAACAAATCTTATTTTTCCATTTTCAGAAACTAATTGTAAATCACTACCTATTGGTAGTTCGTATATTCCCAGAATGGCCGGTTCAATATTTGCTACAGTATTAAAATTACATACTACTAAATTATCAGGATTATTAATGTAATCATCATCATCAATTTCTGAAAAAAATCTCCAACCATTATCTACCGCATCTATTGATTGCTCTCTCAATATCCATTTCAATTTTCCTGTTTCATTTATTATATTTTTTGAAACAATACAAGCCCCAGCTTTTTCAATAAATTCAATAGGCTCTTTTTTATTCATATTTTTCCATCCTTTCAATTAAACTTGCTCCATATGGGAATTTTCTAGCGTATTCAATAGCTGAAAATCCTGTACTATCTTTAGAAGTTAAATCTAAGTTTGGTTGAGAAAACCACAAATTATATAACTTTTCTAATACTTCATCCAATTTCTTTTCTATTTGCGATTTTTCTTCTTTTGAAAGAAACGAATCAATTTCTCTATTACACCATCTCGAACTTGATCATAAGACCATTTTTGCACCTGTATTTTTTCTCTTATAGCTTTTAATTCTTCTATATTTTCCTTCGAGTATCTCGAATATCCTTCCTGACTTCGCTCTGTTTGACCATACTTTAAGCAAATCGAGAGTCACCCCTAAATGATCCGCAATAATTTTCGGTGTATACATTTCCGATTTTAGTTCCAATTTTCATTTCACCCCTGTTCTCAAACATAAATCTTCATAAAACACCCTATATGTCTTCTATACATCTAGATAAAACAAAAAGAGCATATCCCTTTCGGAATTGCCCTCTCAACTTAAAAAATAATATCAATTTCCTTTTAAAATTTGATCAATCTCTTTCTCATTTTCACTTATTAAATCATAAAATCCTACATGAATATCTTCTTCATACAGCCAACATAAATCAGTACCATAAGGAGCATCAAAAATTTCTAACATAACTGGAGCTATTTCTAATATAGAGCTTGCTCCTAATACTTGAAAATTACTAGAATCATTTACATATTCATCATCATCTTCCGAAGAATAAATAGTCCACCCATTTAATTGAGGAATTTCTGATTTTTCCCTAAATGTATAACGTATTGATTTTCCAGCTACAACATTTTTAGAAACAATAAAGCCCCCGTAATCAGAATTATTTACTTTCATATTAACACTCCTCAATAATAGTTAATAAATCATTTCTCCAAGAATACTCTTTAGCATAATCTACACATGATTTTCCAGATTGATCTTTCAAATTATAGTTTGAACCATTTTTAATAAGTAATTTATACATGTCTTTATTGTCTTCTGTAGACAATTTATTTATCGTAATAGCATACTTCAAAGGAATAGCATTATATTTATCCAAAGCATTTATATTAATTTCATTATCAATAAGTAATTTTGTTATCTCTAATTCATATTCTATTGTTGGGCGTAAAACACAAAAATAAAACATATGCAATGCATTCCTTTTATCTTTAGCTGTAGTGTAATTAATATCAATACCCTCTTCTAGTAAAAATTTTATAATTTTAAGTTTTTCACTAGAATTTTTATTATTAGTCATAGCCATGCACAATAAATTAATATCTAAATCACTATCAATTTGATTAATATCACCATCATAAAATTTTTTGAAATCTTCAAAAGTTCCTTCTCTAACTGCATCAAAAACATTTAATATTTTCATTCCATCATCTTCCTAACTACTCATATTTATGACTTCTATTTACAGAGGGCTTTTCTAATCTGAAATTATCCGAATTAAACTGAAATTCTTTTAACTCTTTAAGAGTAATCTCACGATTTTTATATTTCTCAAACATATTCTTATAAGTATTTCCTTCTGTATGACCAAAATCTACTTTATTTTTTCGTGCCTGTCCAGGTTTCCAGTCAAGTACCTCACTAGTATTAGGATCCCGTAAAATCCCATCTGGGTCTATCTGTTTATCAAAAACATCTTTTTCAAATTCATATTTCTTTTTACCAGATAACTGTGGTCTACCATTAGGCTTTCCGTTTTTAATATAGGGACCATTTTCTAAAGCTTTATCTGAACCCTTAACTTTTTTAGCTGTATTTACAGCATCAGTAGCCTTAGCAGTCATTTTAACTCCTTTTCCTACTTTAGCTATCTTTCCAAAGGGTGTAAGGCCGGCTACAGCCATGACACCTGCCCCAGCACGTTCCCACCCCGAAAGTTTTTCGCCAGTAGATGGATCAATACCATCCCAAACACGACGAACATCATACTCACCACTTATTTCCCCAGCTATATCCCTGGCTAATTTTCCACCATCAAATCCTTTTCCCTCCGAAGAAGGTTTACCACACATTGCCCCTTCTTCCATTGTAACATCTTGATTATCTGTGTTACGGAATTTTTCGGCAATTCGTTTCAAATCTTCTTCTACTTGTATAATTGAATTGATAGATGTAAAAGCTTTTGGTCTCGCATCATTGAACATTTGAACGAATTGTTGATTAGAGGCACCAATCCATTGGGAACACAAATGATCAATTTCATTACATAAATTATTATGTATAGATTCTAATGCGATTCTGGTATTACTTGCACGATTAGCAACTTCTTCTAGCATTTCAGGTGTCACTTTGATTTGAACCATTTCTTTCCTCCCTTTCCCCAATTAAAATTATGAGATAAAAAGAAAAAAATGCAAATACAGAAACTTTAGATTAGTATAATAATGTGTATATAAAATAAAAGAGCACCCCCAAACGGAAATGCCCTTTTATTTCAGTTTTAAATTACACCCATTCCTTTTAACATCTCAATTAAACTAGTATAGAAGTATTCACATGCTTCTGTCTCAGAATTAAATGTCTTAAGGTTACTCTTTGTTCCTCGCTCATTATAATATACTTTCCATACTCCATTCTGTTCATTAAAACAATACGATTCGTTTGGTAATCCACCCTTTAAACTATATAAATCCTTTGGCACCTCTTCTTGTAATAATTTCTGTTCTAACTCATTTTTTCGCATGTTTAGAACCTACCCTTTTCAATGCTTCTTCTTCAATTATTTCATTTTAACTATTTCATTTTTAATAAAGAAAACAGCCCCACTAAGCTTTTAACACTTAATGAGGCCATTCTATTCACAATCTTAATTATGGAAAGTTGGCTTATAGAACGAACGATTATCAAGCGCAAAGACACGTTCTGTGTATTCGCCTGGTTTTGTGCGTCCTAATGCGCGGTCCATCATGTTCATTTTTGCATCTAAGTTATCGATGTAGTGCAGAATTTCTGCTTCTTTCACTAATGGTGGTTTTGGGCTACCCCATTCTGCTTTTCCGTGATGGGAAAGGACGATGTGCTGAAGGATTAATACTTCCTCTGCATCGATTTGTAGTTCGTCTGCTGCTTTACCAATTTCGTTCACCATGATAGAAATGTGGCCTAGTAAATTTCCTTCTAACGTATACGTCGTAGAAATTGGTCCAGATAGCTCAAATACTTTACCAAGATCGTGTAAAATAACGCCCGCATATAGTAAGTCTTTATCTAACGATGGGTACAGAGCCGAGATAGCTTTCGCTAAATCTAACATTGATACAACATGATAAGCTAGTCCAGATACGAACTCGTGATGGTTCTTTGTCGCTGCTGGATATTCTAAAAATTCATTTTGATGCTTATTTAACAAATGTCTTGTTAGACGCTGTATGTTCGGGTTTCTCATTTCAAATATGTATTGCGTAATTTTCTCAACCATATCTTCTTTTTTTATTGGAGCTTTTTCTACAAAGTCTGAGATGTCTGTTACTTCATTCTCATTCGCAACACGAATTTGTTTCACACGTAATTGAATACGTCCTTTATAGTTTAGAATATCTCCAGCTACTTTAACGATTGTTTCCGCTACATATTGTTTCTCAACTTCTGGCGATACGTCCCATAGCTTTGCTTCAATATCTCCACTTGGATCTTGTAAGATTACTGTTAAAAACGGCTTGCCATTGCTTGCGAGACCTTTTGTCGCTGTTTTAATTAACAAGAAAACATCGACTTGTTCACCAACTTCATATTCTACAATTTTCTTTTTCATTCGAATTCCTCCACCAAATCAGTTACTTTTAGTATAGCATACTACAACTCATTTTCTTTACGCTTACGTGTTAATTTTATAATCTCATTTTCTGTAAAATACGTTAATAAATGCGCATGGCATGTAAAGAAGATAACTTGTCTATCTTTCGCAATTTCTTTTATAAGTTCAATCGTTCGATTCGTCCTTACCGCGTCAAAATGTACGAAGCTATCATCAATAATAAATGGATAGTCATGCTCAAACGTTTTCGCTAGCGCGAATCGCAATGATAAATATAACTGCTCCGCTGTCGCTTGGCTTAGTTCATGACTGTAAAAACGCATACCATCGTTACGTTCGACAATGAACGGTTCCGCTTCTGACGGTGAGAATATTTTACTATATCTCCCGCCTGTTAAATACACGAAATACTCTTCGGATTTTTGTAAAATACGCGGAAGATGCACTTCATGATAATACTGCTTCGTTTTCGTTAGCACTGTCTTTGCGGCCGCATATGCAGCCCACTTCTTCACTTGTTCACGCACTTGCGCTTTTTTCATTTCCCACTCATGTAGTAAATCACCATACGTACTGCCTTCTTCTAAATTCGCAATTTCTATTCGATGCTTCGCAATACGCTCTGTCAGTTCTTTCTCTTGCGCCAGACAGTTTTGCACGGCTGTAATTTCTTGCTTTAATTTTTCATCATAACCGTCAGCCTCATAATGCTCAGCTAATGACAAACTCGTTAAGCGCTGTTCTAACAAATCAATTTGAGGTAATAAACGCCCCACTTGCTTATCCGCGTCTTCACGTTTCTCTGCCAATTTTCCTGCTTCTAAAAACATCTCTTCATCTGTAGATTCTGCGATATGCCATAACCCATCTCGCTCTACTAGTAGTTGTTTTAATTGCTGCTGCATGAACTCATATTCTTCTTGCCATTCCGCCAGCTTCTCTTTCAGCTGCTTACAAGTTTGGCGCTTTTCTTTTTCATTTTGCATACGACTTTGCGCCTCATGCAAATTACTATACTCTTTACTACCGATAACAGTTTCTAGTTTATGCTCAAAGTGCGAAATCATTTCATATAATGAAGATTTCCGCTCGCCTTGTTTATCTAGCTCACGATATAATTGCTGCATTTTTTCAATACGCTCAAACGCTGGCAACATGTGCGCATATGTAAAAAATTCAGGGAACATATAGCGCGTTTTATACGCATCTACTTGTTCTCCTATTTGGAAAGTTTCTCTCTCCCATTCTTCATAAGATGAAACGACTTTATCATAAGCACGTTCCATTTGTTGTAATTTATAAGACTCTCGCTCAAATAACTTTCGAATCTCTTCATCCTTTTCTAACTGATAACGAACGGACATCGCCTCTTCACTTTGACGCCCGCCAGCACTTTGCTGAAGAGTAAGAAGCTCTTCTTGTAATCCACCCGAAGGATCTTTATATAAAACGAGTGCTAAAACAATCCCTACAAAAACAATCACACTAATAAATAACAGCACGCGGTTATCTATAAATAGACTCGTGAATAAAACAAGCGTGTTAATAAGAAGTAAAAGAAGACAAATTCTTTGCCACTGTTTTTTCTTTTGCATAGCCGCCCCTGTTTTTTCCTCATACTTACGCTTCATTCTCTCTGCGCCCATTCCTAAAAATGCCGCATCCTGAAATGATTTTTCTCTCTCAACTAACGTATTTCGTTCTTCATCAGCTAACATTTGCTTACTTATTTGTCTTATATTTTCTTCTTGCTCTTCTAATTGCTCCTGAGCCGTTTTAAAACGTTCATCTAGTTGTGCTTTTTGCGATTCTAATTCACGCGCCTTTTGCACAGTTTGCATAATTAATTCTTTCGTCGCTAAACTTATATCAAACGAAAGAACAGTCTCTTGTTCAAAAGTAGCGCCAATTTGTTGCTGTAGTTCTGCGATTTCTTCTTTTATATTCGCAATACTTCCCGTCATATCACGCATTTCTTGGCGTGCATTTTCATAAGACATATGCTGCATACGAAGTTCTTCTACGTAACTTTCTTTTTGTAAAAATACTTCATCTATTTCTGTGGAATCAATTTCTGATTGCACTGTTTCTATCTTTTTTTGAAGCGAATCTACTTGTACTTGCAGCGGTTCTATCTTTGCCTTTACCGCCTCATAGCGCGCCATTCCGTTTACAGGAAACTGCCCCCTCTCGCTTTTCAACACTTTCTCGTGCGCACTCTTTTCAATAACGAGAGGCTCAAGCGCCGCTAATATTTCATAGTCTTGCTTTCGTCTTTCGGCTGACTCTTTTTCCGCACGAACAAAGATAAGTTTCTCTTCACTTTCTTTTAACTGCTCGACCTGTTTTTCATACGTGCCAATCTTCCCTTGCCACTCTTTCATCTTTTCCTCAATTTTCTTCATCTCTTGCAGTGACACGTTAATTTCAGGATTACGACCACTCGGCTTAAAACGCTGATTCATTTCTTTTTCTAATTTTTTATCTAACTGCAATAACGCATCACTTCCGACTGCGCTGGCCGAAAATAAATAATTGCCGATATCCGCTTCGCCGAGCTGATGAATATTTTGAAGACCATGCATATCAAATGAAAAAACAGAATCAAATAAGCTTTCATTCACACCGCTTAATATATCGTTTAAAATATCTTCGCCGCCAGTTTTCCCGCCTTCAAAATAAACGGTCACCGCGCCTACTGCCGTCTTTGGCAATCGTTCAATTTTCAAACGGCCGTACTTCTCTGTTTGAACAGTCATCGCTCCGCCGTACTTCCCGCCTTCTTTCGGCTCATAACGGCGCTGTCCTCTCGTCGGAAAACCGAATAAAATACTTTTCATAAACGAGCGAATTGTCGATTTCCCCGCTTCATTTTCACCGTACAGTACCGTCAGCATTGACAGATCCATTTCCACATTTTCTAGTTTTCCATAGCCATAAATATGGAGTTTTTCAATTCTCATTTTTTATCCCTCTCTTGCTGGAATAATTGCTCTAAAATAATATTTTTCGCTTCCTTTTGAATCTCTTTCTTCTCTTCTTCCGTAAAAGCTTCAATGCTATTACGCGCTACAGGAGATGTCCAAATGGTGCGCAACACTCCGTCCATATTTGTGAAAGCTTCTAACTCTTTCAGCACACTACCGACGAAATGATTTTCTTCTTTCAAACGTTCAATTTCCGCAAAAGAAACCGTCTCGTTTTTCCACTTCATCGCATATACAAAGTCTTTTCGCTCTTCTCCCGCTGCTAAAATATGAAAAATCTCTTCCACGCGCTTGTCTTCACGCAAATAAGGAGCAAGTGGTCCCTGTCCTGTAAATATGACAGTTAAAAGCGTACCTTCCTCTTCTCTTCTGCATTCATTCATCGCACTTGACGCGCTCGTCATAAGATCATCAACAGTTTCAAGTCCATCAATATTCACTTCTATCTCATCCCACACAACATCCGCCGTATGGAAAAATGAACACTGCGATCCTTGTTTCGTGAGTTCAATAAGGTACGCACCCTTCTCGCCCGTCTCCTTACGATGACGCCCTTGTATATTACCTGGATAAATAATGTACGGCTCTTCTGATAAAATTTCACGTTTATGTATATGGCCAAGAGCCCAATAATCAAACTGCTTTTCCTTCAGCTCACGAATTTGAAACGGTGCATAGCGATTATGCTCTGCATCCCCTTCCACACTTCCGTGAAGCATTCCAATATGAAAAGGCGCATCACTCATTTTCGTATACTGCGCTGTCATATTATCCGTTACCGCTTGCTGCAAATAACTAAACCCGTAAATAGAAGCTACAAGCTCACCATTTTTATAAAATGACTTCTCTTCCACATAAGGCTCCGTAAACACGTGAACATTTTCCGGAAACTCAATCGCTGCCCAGCTTCCCCCTAAATGATCGTGGTTACCATGAATAATAAAAACGGGAATATCGTACTGCGAAAGTCTCTTCATTTGCTCACGCACAAACACTTGCGCCCTCAAACTTCTCGTCTCCGCATCATACAAATCCCCGGCTAGTAATACGAAATCAACGCGCTCTTGAATCGCTTTATCAACAATACGCTCGAACGATTCAAACGTACTCTGCTTCATTCTCTCCCAAACAGACTGTGGTACATTCATCTCCATCCCTTTAAACGGACTATCCAAATGCAAATCAGCCGCATGTATAAACTTCACTTGTTTCACAAATAACGATCCTTTCTATAGTTCAAAAGTTTCATCTTATCCGCATGAACACAAACAATAAATGCTCAATTGGCGAAAACTAGTAATAAGCAGGAAATAAAAAATCCCCCACTGATTAAAGTTTCACTTTACCCCGTATTAACGGGCAGTAGGCAAAGAAGCCAATCTGAAAGTAAACTGCCCATAAATACCCGATTGGTTCAACTAATAACTAGTGGGGATGAAAAGACTCCCCACTAGTTAAAGTTTCACTTTATTGTAACACGCAATGTCATATATTTCTTTGCATATTCTAGTGATTTATGCCAAAATAGTTATAAGATTCTGATTTTTATTATTGGAGGGAATTTTCATGGGAGTATACGTTCTAACAGTCTTTGAAAAAGATGGTTCAAAAGCATTAGACGAATCATTCGAGGCAGCAACTGAAAAAGAAGCGAAAGCAAAAGGTGAATCTATTTTACAAGAAAAAGGATTGCATGAAAAAACACATCGCTGCACATCTTCTGCAGGTAAGCTCGTTTTATTCCAGCGCTAAAAAAAGAAGCGTCATCCGCTTCTTTTTCACTCTACTATATCTTCGTCACACCACGTAAACACCACATCTAGAATGCGATTACCGATACGTACGCGTTTATTCCATTTACCTGTTTGGATCTGATGTTGCAATTCCGCTTTCATCTTTTCCGTCCAGTCGTGAATCGTGTCACTACGGTCGTACGGATATACGCCCGGAAACTCTTCCTGCAGAAGATGCAAGCTCTCTGCATCAAAATGAAAATGGAAGAAGTAGTTTGCTGTAAGCGATGGTTCTTGCAATCGTAAAAAATGATCATCAACTTGCTTTCTATTTCTATAGAAAGTAAAGATATTCACTTTACCGCTCGTAATTTGGTCAATTTGAATTTCGTGCTTCTCTATAATCACGTCTTGCCCACCTCGTTATATACTACCCTTAGTATATATGTCTTTTGCAACAAAGTTAACCATTTTCGCGCGAAATTCATTTCCTTCATTATATTACCCGTACCTCCAAGTACAATCAGGACAAATAAACAAAGTTGAAGGGGAGCGATCACATGTATTTCGGAAGCAAAGGTTGGTATGTAAAAGAACTTAAAAAATTAGGGATTCGTACTTACGAAGGTAAAAAACTAGAATCTTATCGTACACATATTTTATCTAGTTTACTTGAGAGAATGAAGAAAGCTTCGGCTTAATAGATGTAGGAAGCGACTACGGTTGCTTCCTTTTTATTTACTAAATAAAAAGGAAATCATCATCCCTTAACTTTACCGTTATACTTCCTTGATAGAAACCGCCCATTATCAACTGAATCTCTATTACCGAATACTCTTCCAGATAATCATTTGTATATATTTTAAATTCTCCATACTTATTAACCGGTCCGCTTCCAACATACATATCGCCACTCGTTATGACAATTGTTGAATGAGGTTCTGCACGGCCCAATACACAATTATCACCATATTCCACAGAATCTATCGTTATTTTTTGATGCATATTATTAACTGAACCTATACAGTTCTTATTACACAAATTAACATCTCTTTCTTCAGCCCTCGATAGCGCTCGATTTCTACTAGTCTTTTCTGAAGAGAAAGCAACATTCCCCAGCCAACTAAACCTATCAAATGTAGTAATAGGTAGAAACATCTACGTTAACTCCCCCATTCTTCCAATACTTCCATCTCATTTTTTATCAACTACGGTCTTTTAATGAACTTACAGCAATACGTTTTATGTTGGGGTAAAAGAAAACAGCTTTGGTTTTCCATTCAATTTCGCACTGTTAATTTGTACAGAACACATAGAATACTGTTTTTCACCCCAGATGTAATGACAACACCACACAAAAGAAACCACGATCCATTAAATGTAAATCCACCTTCAAATATATTAATAATAATTATGTTGCCAATTATTAAGAGAATCCATGAAATTGAATACTGTTTTCCATTTGTAATATATAAAATTTCATCCTCATAACAGACTGTTATTCCCCCACCTTGCCAAACACCAATAGCGAAAGAAATAAGCGTAACTGCCAGTAACTCTGCTTGTAAATCCCTAGTCATTGGTTGCGGCGCCGTATAAGTAATAATCCCTATCATCATGAGAAAAGTTATAATATCTATCCAGTTTAATTTTCTTTGTTTGCTTTGCAGCCAAATAAAGAAAATTAATACAGGAATTAAAAGCAAAGTTTCCATTTACTTATTCTTCTTCCTTTCCTACATTAGAAACGTCTATAATTGTAATGCAATTAGATTGTTCTTAAATCTCTCATACTTTCTGAAGCATAACATGAGAAAGAAATAAAAAAATCGTACAAAAGGGCAAGCCTATAATGTACGATTGGGCATATATAATGTTTTAAAAATGAATTAACTTCCTTTCAATAGATACAGCTACTGCTTCTGACCTTGAATTAACACCTAATTTATTGTATATATTTGTTAAATATGCTTTTACCGTTCGCTCAGCTATTCCCATATCAAACGCAATTTCTTTATTTTTATATCCGCGCGCAATAGCTTTCAGCACAAACAATTCTTTATCTGTTAAGTTATTTTCTGCAACCTTATCAGCATGTACTTCTTTCCTTTTATACTTCACTATCTTTTCCATAATATTTGGTTGTAGTAAAATCTCACCTCGAATAGCCGCTTCCAATGTTCGAAACAAATTCTCTCGATCCGTATCTTTTAGCAAATATCCTTTTGCCCCTAACTCAATTCCCTTTAACATTAATTCATCTTCGTTATAAGTAGTTAATATAATAATCGGCGTATGGTTTTGTTTTTCATTCAAAGCCTCAATTGTTTCTAAACCACTCATTTTAGGCATATTCAAATCCATTAAAATGACATCAGGTTTCTTCTTTTCTATGAAAGAAAGGGCTTCTTCTCCGTTTGCAGCCTCACCTATAATTTGAAATGAATCACTCGTTTCTATTATTAATTTCAGACCTTCTCTTACAACGAAATGATCATCTACAATTAATACGTTATGTTTCATGGCTATCTCCTTCTTTATTTATAGGCACTTGAATATACACTTTCGTACCTTTCATCTTTTCACTCAATATATGTATTTCTCCCTTAATCAATCGAACACGCTCATTTAGACCAATTAAACCATAATGTCCAGGATTCTTACCGATATATCTAGTGTCAAAACCAATTCCATTATCTTCAACTTCAATAGTAAGTTTTTCAAGATCATCGATATATTCAACATTTAAATTTACATCTGCTGCCTGCGAATGTTTTGCGATATTCGTTAAACATTCACTAATTACATATAAGCAGTGCTCTTTTACTACGCTTGAAATATACGGTGGACTTTGGATAGTAAATCTCACATGTATAGACGTAGCTTCAGAAAAACGTTGAATCTCTTCTTTTACTGCTCCATTAAATGAATTAGTAGTATGACGCAAATCATCAATAACCAACCTTGCATCATGTAAAGTTTGTCTCGCTCTTATCATAGTTTGTTTCATAATCTCTTGAGATCGTCCTGTATTCCCTTTTTGCATATGGGCATCTATCGCTTCCAATTGCATAATTAAGCTTGCTAAACCTTGCGCTAACGTATCATGTAAATCTCTTGCCATACGCTGCCTTTCATTAGCTAATGTCAATTCTTCCACTCTCATATATGCAGACTCTAACTCTTGAATATAGCTCTGTATACGATTACGTGCATCAAATTGCTGCTTATTAATATAAGAAAAAGGAATAATAATTGCTAACACTAAAAGAAACATAGAGATAAGAATAGCTAATTTATTCACACCATAATTGATACTAATTGCAGCACAAAATATTGCATACATAAGAGTAAAAACTGCCATTACTTTAAATATATTGTTATAAACATATAAACTTTGGGCGATTAAAATAGGAGTTAATCCAACAAAAATCGCTATCGAAGCATTTGTTGCAATAAACGCAGCCAAAAACACAATGAAAAGTTGTACAAAAAAGAAGTACAACAATTGCCTATTTTTTAATGAACTCGCATACCAATGAAAAATAGTATGAATAACAATGACTATTGTAAAGAAAAAACTATCCATAGAGAAAATATTATTACGAAACTCTAAAAGTACTGAAGCTATATATACGAGTGTAATCCATAAAACAATAAACCTTCTTGGAATAAATACCGCTTCCAAGACATTTTTATCCAAATCTATATTTGAATTTATTTTTTTCATATTCGACCTCCACCATTATATTATACAAGATACAGCTTACATTTTGATAAAGTGAAGGCTTTTACATACAGCCCGACTCCCACAAATAGCGGGATAAGTCACTTATTCCTCTTCATCCTCATTACCAAATACAAATATGAACTATTGCATATCGAAATGCATTGATGTTTTTGTAAGCGCTTACTATAATGAATTTATAAAGATTTATTACATCTTACTACTAAAGGAGGCAATCATATGGAAATCGCAATGGCAGTTTTAAACTTTGTAGGTGGAGTAATTCCATTAGTTCAAGAGCTTTTAAAAGCATTCATGTAAGGTTATCATTCAGCAATTATTTATAAGAATTATCATACAAATGATCTGTATATCAAAAACACATTGATACACAGATCATTTGTGTGAGAAAACTTTATACGAGAACTATGTCACCTAGCAGAACAATAATGATACATCTATCTCAAGTTGGAAAAAGACGCTCACAAGGGCGTCTTTTTCTTATATTACTATGTATTCAGGAGAAATCGATTTTTTCAAAATAGATTTTTTATGTCTTATAAACCCTATTGTAGTATCCCAGCTTCAACTACCTAAAAAATAACATTGTCAACCGAACTTAAATTGGTTATTATAAAAGCGAATATAACAGGAGATGAGCAGATGAATATGAACGAAAAGAAATCTTTTTCAAAAGTTTCTCGGCGGAAATTAGTCGATGAAGTGCTAGAACGTCTACAAGAAAAAATCTTTTCTGGCGAGTATGAAGTTGGTGATCGCCTCCCTACAGAGCCGCAATTAATGGAAGAGTTAGGAGTAGGACGTTCAACATTGCGAGAAAGCATAAAGATATTAGTACATGCTGGCATATTAGAAGTTCGACAAGGACAAGGTACTCGTATTGTCTCACTCAATACAACGCAAGATTCATTTGAAAAACGATTGCAAGCAGCTAATATAAATCATGTGTATGAAGCACGAAATATGCTAGATAAAGAAGTAGCGATGTTAGCGGCACAGCGCCGAAGCGACGAGGATCTTTTATACTTAAAAGGACATTTGAATAAAAGAAAACATGCCCTTCAAGAAGGTAATTATGTAGCATACATAGATGCAGACATTCAGTTTCATTTAGCAATTGCAAAGGCGAGCAAAAACGAAGTTCTACTCGATTTGTATCAATCTTTCGTACCTGCCCTTCGCCACATTTTAAGCCAATTCATATTAAATACAGTGGACTATGAAGATAACTCTGACATTCATGAAAAGTTATTCCAAGCTATTTTTAAACAAAATACCGAAGAGGCACGAACATACGCCGTTCAAAATTTGGAGCTGAAATAAGCTCCTTATCTATTACACACAAACATCAGATGATATACTGAATAACATCTGATGTTTAAGAGAGGAGAAAATGAAATTGAAACATCAAGAACGAACTTATTTGTATATACTAGCACTATTTTTTGTTTCTATTAATTTACGTATCGGAATTACATCTGTTTCACCTGTATTAGAAACAATCCGACAAGACTTAAATATAAGCAATTTTTCCGTTAGCTTTTTAACAGCTATTCCTGTTTTTTGTATGGGGACATTCGCCTTACTGACTGGGAAGGTAATTAGGAAATACGGGGCAGAAAAATCAATTATGGCTTGTCTTATTTTAATCGGCTTTGCAACATGTATGAGAGCTTTTACCTTTTCCATTTCCACATTATTCGCGAGCTCTTTATTTATCGGTATTGGAATTGCACTTGCAGGTCCGTTACTATCAGGTTTTATTAAAGAAAAATCCCCTACGAAAATCGGCTTAATGATTGGCATATATTCAGTAGGTATGGGAACTGGTGCTTCTTTAAGTGCAGGATTAACGATTCCTTTACAACATGTATTAAAAGACGATTGGAATATGGCACTCGCTTTTTGGGGTGTGCTTACTATTATCGCTATTATATTTTGGTATCCCGTTATGAAACGAAAAAAGAATACGAGTACACAAAATAAAAAGAATAATAGCTTGCCTTTAAGAAATAAAAAAGCATGGTTGTTTACAATCTTTTTCGGACTACAATCAGGAATATTTTACTCTATTACAACTTGGCTTGCGCCGGCAAATCAAAGTATGGGTGTGAGTAGCGAACAAGCGGGGACTCTTATAACTGTTTTTACAGTGATTCAAATGATATGCAGTTTTTTAATTCCAACATTAGCGGATATTTATAAAAACAGAGCACTTTGGTTATTAGGAAGTATATGCTTTGTACTCGTAGGTTTATCGCTTATGATTTACCCATTAACCACACCATGGGTCCCTTCTATTTTACTAGGTATCGGGCTCGGCGGCATATTTCCACTCGCTCTCATGCTACCGCTATATGAAACAAAAACTTCAGAAGATGCGAGTGCATGGACTGCTATGATGCAGTCAGGAGGATATATTATGGGCGGATTCATTCCTGTCCTAGCAGGAATCGCTCGTGATTATTTTAATAGTTATACGCAAGTTTTTATTATAATGGCACTTTTAAGCTTCATTTTATTCCTATTAACTTTAGTCATGAATAAAAGGAAAAGAAATGCAGAAGATCTTGTCTCCGCTTAAATTCAAAATGTTAATATATGGTATAATTTAATTAAAAACGAAAGGAGCTTCTAACATGTGGTTCATTTCGGCAATCGCGCCTGTTGTAATAGTTGGTGGAATTGTAGTATTTGTAATTAAAAGATTGGAACATAAATATAAGAACGGAAAATTAGGTAAGAAAAAATCTCAAAAAGCTCAACTGTTATTAGATAGTTTCATACCTATGGGAATGCTTGTTGGCTGTATGATCGGTTTGATTTTCGGTATGTTTTTCCCGGACTTCTCCCTGCTTTCAGTTAGTTTAGGGGCCGGAATAGGCTATTTATTTGGTTATTTCGCCTATGAAATTTATAGTAAGACAGGAGATAATTTTTCATAATCCAAAAAGAATAATCAGGACAGTACATAGTAGTCATATACAATATGTACTGTCCTTTATTTTTGCATCAATGCTATCACCTTGCCTTTCACATCCTATACACCTTTTTTATTGATTTTCCTCTCCTCCCTCTTTTGTATATCCACTTTTTTATTTTCATTGGATCTATACCCATAGTAAAGTAGAGCACATGTAATAACTGAACCTACAATATATCCTAAAAAACATCCTAACCAAAACATAATGTGACTGCCTCCAATGCTTTATAAATTTTATGTAATACAACGCCTTACATGCTCAATCGTTTATTTCTATAAACTATACATCCTCTAAAGTTATTCATACCATTATTTCTCCCCTTACCTCAAATAACAATTTTATTATTTATCATAAAGTTAACACTCTCGTTAAACATATATAAAGATTGTTGTATTTCTTACTTTTCTCCTTGAAAACAATATATACTACATTTGAAATAAGCGGGTACGTCTGCTTATTATCTAAATTCCCGTGCAATATCCCTTCACGAAATGCTAGGAGCAATCCTAGCATTTTTTACAATAACGTTTGACGAAAAAGTTTTGGCCACTTTAAACATATGTAAATTATAGTTTCTTTTCAACTTTATCACTTAAACGGTTATATCATTTGAGTAAGCTAGTACATTCGCCCTCATCTTATTTTTTCCACTATAAAAATCCATCCTCTCTTCTTCATTTTAACTTTAATCATGAAACAAAAAAATCCCCTCAAAGCATCAACTTCAAGGGGGAGCCTGTTTTTCATTTACTTATATACGTACAGCTGTACCACTGACAGCAACCATTAACATTCCATCACGAACAACCTCGTAATCTACGTCAATACCAACGATAGCGTTCGCACCTTTTTGTTTTGCAAGTTCTTTCATTTCATCCATTGCGATATCACGAGCTTCTTTTAGCTTGCTTTCGTAAGAACCAGCACGACCACCGACAACATCACGAACGGAAGCGAATAAGTCGCGGACAATATTTGCACCCATAATAGCTTCACCATTTACAATATCAATATACTCAATAATTTCTTTACCTTGAATTCCAGACGTTGTTGTTACAATCATGACTGACACTCTCCTATAACTTATAATTTTTGATTAGCTTTCTTATGTCTTTATTATGACATGGAACAAGCAACTAATCTATTGAATTACCTTACAGGAGTGTGACAATTTTGTAATAATAAAGCGCCTATTCTATTTAACGAATTCTCCTTCCTCAAGTGTGTGAAGGGCGTAGCCCAACGATAGGTGGGAGATGAATTTCGGTTTGGCGTAGCCAAAAGGCTTTGCCTTTTATTGTCACCTTGTATTGGTCGTGAAATACAGAAGAAATGTATTTGATGATGATATGTCGGACTATGCAAAAGACATTTTTGTCCGACTATCTGAAAACTATAACATCACATTAGTTGAATGGAATCATGATGTAGACCATGTACATATCTTATTCAAGGCACATCCGAATACAGAAATGACAAAGTTCATTAATGCTTATAAAAGTGCAAGTTCTCGACTAATCAAGAGAGACTTTCCACATGTGAGAAAGAAACTTTGGAAAGAAATGTTTTGGTCAAAAAGCTTTTGCTTGATTACTACGGGTGGTTCACCGATAGATGTAGTAAAGAAATATATTGAAAATCAAGGAAAAAGTGAGGTGTAGGAAATGTTAAAATCATACAAATATCGTATCTATCCAAATAAAGAACAACAAATGTTTTTCTCAAAAACATTTGGATGTGTTCGATTTGTATACAACAAGATGCTTGCAGATAGAATCAAATCTTATCAAGAATCACAGGATAAACTTGATAAATCTGTTAAATATCCTACGCCTGCACAATATAAGGCTGAATTTCCATTCCTAAAGGAAGTCGATAGTCTTGCGTTGGCGAATGCTCAAATGAAGGACGTTAAGTTGTGAGTAGTTCACTAAAGCGCTTTAACATTAGGATACATAAATGATTCTCTATTTTCTTTCCAATCCTTTTCTACTTCTTTAAAAGTTGGTCGCCCTAACTCTTCCTTGTTTTTCTGTTTATGAAACCATTTCTTTACATACTTCTCCCCATTTTGATTTTGAACTGTACAAAGGAAACTATTACTACTATCCTTTAATATTTTTACAATCACGAAAAGACACCTCTTCCCTTTTTAATATCATAATAGAACTTGATCTTTTACTATAAGCCCTTCCTCTCTTATAGTCATACGACTCCTCGGCCGCGCCAAAGTTGTAAGATCAAAAACGATATTCACTATGTTTACATTTTGCATAATTGATATGTGAAGTAAATATTATTTAAAGAAATCGGAGTTATAAGCATTATGCTTATCAAATATTTTATAGATTTCTAACTTATCATCTAATTTTGCATCTACTAAAATTAATATATTTCCATCGTAAATGTATTCTTCATATTTCTTAGCATGTTCTTCGGGAATTCCTAATCCGATAAATGCTCCTATTAAACTTCCAGCTCCTCCGCCAATACCGGCTCCTCCAATAGCTGCTGCGATAGGTCCCGCTGCTACGATTGGACCCATTCCAGAAACAGCAAGTATACCAAGACCTGTTAATAAACCACCAAGTCCGCCTGCTACTCCTCCTGCCACAAGCCCTGTCGCTGAAAAGATATCCGCTTTATGTGGCGTTTCACTATTCACTTTTTCACCCGATTTTTCTTCCAGATGTTCAATTTCCTTTTGATCCTTCGCAATAGCTGAAATGTTACCCGCCGAGTATCCTTTATCTTTTAATTCATTAATAACGAATGCCGCATCATCAATTGTTCTAAAAATACCTACTATTTTTCTATCTACATCCATAACTATTAACCTCCTAAAGTTTTATATAATGTATCTTTATCTTTCTTCATTTCTGTATACACTAACCTTCTTATTAACATAACCATTTACGAAAAAAGCGAATAGTAACAGCATTACAAGCGAACTACTTAACAAGTAAATTAAATCAAATGTAATATCAATCATCATTTCATTCATGTATACCAGACTCCTTTTTATTTAAAGTAAAATTATATTTTGATAGACTAATCTACTAAACATAGAAATCTTACAATTCATCTTCAGTCAATCTCTTTGTAGTATATGTATACCCTTCGTAACCCTTTCTAAACCTAAAAAACTAGAATTATATTTTTCTTATTTATATGTTTAACATTTTTTAAAACGGGTATGTTTATATTGTTATGCTTACTATACAGAAAGGAATATTTCGATGAATGCAATCCAATCTACTACTATTCTTTATAATGAAACACCTACAATAAAGCAGATTCATCATTTTTATGCTTTAATGACAACATTTCAAACTAATTTATTTATAAGTAAACACGGAACACTTACTTCTATTAAAAGCTTAAGCACATTAATATCCTTTTTCCTTACTGTAAAAAAGAGAGAGCTTGTATTATTTATCTTTGAAGGAATAGATGCAAAAAAAGCTTTAAGAACACTCTTTCCTTCTTAAAAGTTTTATTATCCCCCTATTCCCTCGATCGTTACTTTTCATATATGTTTTTATATTTCAAACTGATTTCCTCTATTCAAAACGAGACCCCCTAATACAATAGGGGGCTTTCTAGTTTGGCCTTATGAAAACTGATATAATATATATTACGTTTTTCATCCTTTACAATTGAAAACTTTGAATAACCTTGAAGGTAGGAATTTTTAATGAAATCGAAAGCAAAATTTAGTATTCGCTACAAAATTATGGCTGGTTATTTAGTTATGATTTTGTTCTTACTTATTTCTTTCATTATGTTAAACAATGAGATTTCCAATTTACAAAAATCTCGTAATTTTATTATTGATCACGATTTTAAAGTTCTTAATTTAACGAATCAAGTGGAGAAAGAATTGCTAACAATTGAAAATAAAGCGAAAGGATTTATTACTTCTAATAACGCAAATTACGTGCAATCCCTGAACACTGCGGAAAAGGATTACGAAGAACATTATCAAGATCTTTTGGCTCTATTAGAGGATAATCCCTCTCAGCAAGAAAAATTAAAACAGATTAACGAAAATATTAATAGTTGGATTAATAAAGAGATTCATCCATTAATTACAAATCATAATAGTAATAACATACAAGCAATCGACACGACTCAAATTCAGTCATTACAATCGCAGCTAACTAACTTCCGTGGTGTAGAGGAGCAACTAACGAAAAAAAGAGCTGCACAATTAGATACTGAAAATAATAAATTAGAGATTTGGTTATACAGTTTATTGTTCTTACTTTCTTGTATCTCTATTATCATTTCACTCTATATTTCGAATTCCATTACAAAAACGATTAAAAACGTAATTCAAGCTATTAAATCCATTTCTTCTAAAGAAAAAATTACTGAAAGAATTCATGTAAACACGCGGGATGAAATAAAAGAGCTTGCTCATACAACGAACCACCTACTAGACGAAATATCTAAAAGAGAGTGGTTACAAACCGAGCTTGCAGAATTAATTTTAATGTATCAAGGTATACCTTCTATTGAGATGTTAGGTAAAAAAATTCTTAGTGGAGTTATACAAAAAACGCAAACCTCTTGCGGTGCATTCTATGTACGTGAAGAAATTGAAGAAACTGTCTACTATGTAAAGAAAGCTTCTTTCGCTGATCAAGGTGCTGATATTGGAAAACAATCCATTAAAATGGGTGAAGGTTTAATTGGGCAATGTGCTTTAGAAAAACAAAGCTTTATTCTTCGAGAAATACCAGAAGAATTTCGTTATGTCACTAGCGGCTTATTAGAAATACGCCCTCAAAACCTACTAGTCGTCCCTATCTTATTTGAAGATGAAGTGATCGCAGTAATGGAGTTAGTAAGTGTAACTGAGATTTCAGACTTACATCAAGATTTAATTCAACAAACCGTTGATAACCTAGGTCTAACCATCCATAGTATTATGGGACGTATGCGAATTCAAACTCTTTTACATGAATCACAAGCAATGACAGAAGAGTTGCAAGTTCAATCAGAAGAATTACAAACGCAAGCTGAAGAACTACAAATGCAAGCCGAAGAATTAAGAACAACTAATGAACAACTAGAGTCTAGAACTGAAGAGGCCGAGCAAAAGACAGCTGACTTACAAATTACTAAATCAGAATTAGAAGAAAAAGCAAGTGAAATATTACGTAGCTCAAAATACAAATCAGAATTCCTAGCAAATATGTCACATGAATTACGCACACCGTTAAATAGTATTTTACTATTATCTGAAATGTTAAGAGAAAATCATGATAATCATTTATCCGATGATGAAATTGAATTAGCAACCGTCATTCATTCATCAGGGAAAGATTTACTTACTTTAATTAATGACATACTAGATTTATCTAAAGTAGAAGCTGGGAAACTAGATGTTATTTTTGAAGCAACGAACATAAGTGACATGGCAGCAAATATGCATCAAAACTTTTTACATATAGCTGCACAAAAAAATGTCGCATTTACTATTGAAGACAGTGATATTATTCCTGATTTATTTTATACAGATGCAAAGCGGATTGAGCAAATTATTAAAAACTTATTATCCAATGCATTTAAATTCACGGAAAAAGGATCCGTCTCTTTACATTTCGATCCGATAGAAACAACCAATTTGAGTAATGAAATGCAGTCTATAAGTAATGATTGGATTACAATTTCAGTAAAAGATACTGGTATTGGTATCGCTACAGAACAGCATCAACTCATTTTCGAAGCCTTTCAACAGGCAGATGGCGCAACGATTCGGAAATATGGTGGTACAGGCTTAGGATTATCTATCTGTAAAGAGTTTGCTAGATTATTAGGCGGTTGGATTACGTTAGAGAGTAATTTAGGAGAAGGCAGTACTTTCACAGTATATATTCCTAACCTTCCAAATGGGTTAAATGATATACAGTTATCCAATTTAGAAGTCGCAGCAACGATAGATGACATTATTCCTGTTGAAGTTGTTGAGGAAACTATAGTTACTCCAGAAACAAATAACGTCTTCCAAGAGAAAACTATTTTAATTGTCGATGATGATCATCGAAATATATTTGCATTACAAAATGCATTAGAAAAACAACATGCCAACATTATTACTGCACAAAACGGCATAGAGTGTTTAGAAATACTAAAAAGCAATACAAATATTGACCTTATCTTAATGGATATTATGATGCCGAATATGGACGGTTATGAAACGATGGAACATATCCGAATGAATTTAGGGTTACATGAAATACCTATTATCGCATTAACTGCTAAAGCAATGCCAAATGATAAAGAAAAATGTTTATCTGCTGGCGCTTCAGATTATATAAGTAAACCATTAAATTTACATCAACTCTATTCGGTAATGAGTGTATGGTTAATAAAATAAGTGAGGTTTAGTTTAAGTGGAAAATAAGTATTATAATTTTGATCCATCCGTAGATATGGATAAGCGTACGAACTTAGAAATTGAATTACTATTGGAAGCGGTATTTAAACTGTCAGGATTTGATTTTCGCCAATATGCTCGCACATCTATTTATAGAAGAATTTGTAATAGAATGCAGCTCTCTAATATCCCTACCATTTCAAAATTAATTGAAAAAGTAATTCATGAGGAAGGGTTTTTAGAACAGTTATTAAATGATTTCTCCATTAATGTAACTGAAATGTTCCGTAACCCTACTTTTTTTAAAGCGTTAAGAGAGCATGTTATTCCTGAATTAAAAAAGTATCCTGAAATTAGAATTTGGCATGCTGGATGCGCAACTGGTGAAGAAGTGTTATCAATGTCCATCTTACTTCACGAAGAAGGATTAAGTGAAAAAGCTGTTATTTACGCAACAGATATGAATACGAATGTGTTAGAAAAAGCAAAACAAGGCATCCTTCCGTTAAATAAAATGCAAACTTATACGAAAAACTATTTACAAGCTGGCGGTACACAAGCATTTTCTAACTATTATTCAACAGATAGTCGTTTTGCTTATTTTAATCCATCCCTGTTACAAAACATTATTTTTGCGCAGCATAATTTAGTAACCGATCAATCTTTTAACGAATTTCATATTATACTTTGCCGTAACGTTTTAATTTACTTTACGAGTAAACTTCAAAACCAAGTACAGCAACTATTTTATGAAAGTTTAGGACACAATGGGTTCCTATGTTTAGGAAATAAAGAAACTCTTCGTTTTTCAGATATAATGCCGCATTATATCCAATTTAATCCTAACGAACAAATCTATCAAAAAATACAATAAAAAGCGTATGAAATCCTATGTTTGGATTTCATACGCTTTTTATTTCGCATTCGTTTGTATCATAATTAGACACATATCATCTGATTGTGTTTTCTTCTGTTCTTCCTTATAAAACCCTTCTATCTCTTCTTCTAAATCTCCCCATTTTCTTTCTGTAAAAGCACGTAATTTCTCTTCAGACTCAAATTCATCATTTGCAATTGCTTCAAGAACACCATCTGTAAATAATACAATTTGAGCGTTCTTCTCAAAAGGTATGACTGTCTTCTCGACTTTTATTTCATCAAAAAATCCTACCGCACAACTCCCGCGATTTAGTTCCACTACATTCTCTTCATCAACTAAAACGTATCCAGAAGGATGTCCTGCATTTACATATTCAATTGTTCTCTTTTCTGTATCAACTACTAAGTATATCGCTGTAAAATAATATGGAATATTGTCATTCTCATTATGTAAAAGAGTCATATATTTATTTAAGTCTTTAATGACAAGTTCCGGATCGATTAAACATTTAATCGATTCACGTAATACAGACGAAATAAACATACAAACTAATGAAGCAGATACACCATGTCCCATCACATCTAATAATATAATACCGTAGCGGTTTTCATCGATTTTATACCAATAATACATATCTCCAGCTAGTTTGAATGAAGGTAAGTAACTTGCTTCAATTTTTATATGATCTTCTCTTAATGGGCTACTTAATAAGTTTCTTTGTACTTGTGTAGCTAAATCTAATTCATTACGAAGATTTTCCTCTTGTTCTTTATGCCAATTCAATTCCGATTTCAAGCGTAATGCCACACGCATACGAGCTAACAATTCAACTTTATTTATAGGTTTCGTAATATAATCCATTGCGCCTATATCAAGCGCTTCAGCTAATTTATTCGCATCTTCTAAAGCTGTTACAAAAATAATAGGAATATCTTTAAACTTCTCCTCGTTTTGTAATCGCCTACAAACTTCAAGTCCATCAATCTCAGGCATCATGATATCTAATAGTATTAAATCAATTTCATTATGCCTGGAAGAATCTTTTCCAAAATGGATGTATTCGAAAAGCTCTTGTGCAGAATTAAGCGATACAAGATCCTGATATCCGGCTTGTTTTAAAATTTTTTCAATTACAAAGATGTTAACCGGATTATCATCGACAATTAAAATGGACACAAGTTATTTCCCCTTTTCTTATTTAAAATGTAAATCTATTATCATTTTCTATTTTTCTAGTATTACATACTCAGTTATAAAATAAAAATTTCCTACTCATACGTATTTATACAGCAAAAGAACAAACCCCCTAGAAATGAGAGTTTGTTCTTTCACTCTATAAAGTGAAACTTTAATCAGTGGGGGTTTTCTTCATCCCCCACTGATTATTAGTTGAACCAATCGGACTTTTATGGGCAGTTGATCCCCCACCTAAATTCTTTGCTTTCGCTGCATTTTGAGGTGTGGGTCTTACTGCCCATTAAAGTGGGGTAAATTTCCACTATTAATTTAACACCATCGCTTTGTCATTTAAAAGACGATCTAATTCTTCCATATGATTTGTTTCATCTGCAATCATATCTTCTAACTTTACAACTAACTCTGTCATATTTAATTTCGCTGCCTGTTCTTTTCTCGTTTCATAACGCTTAATTGTTTCATATTCTGATTGTCTAGCGTATTCTAACATTTCTCTAACATCTTTTACTTGTTTCACTGGTAAAGGGATCGTAGTAGGTGTACCACCTAGCGTCTTAATTTTCTCCGCTAAATATAGGGCATGTCCTTGTTCATCACTAATTTCAGATTCAAAGAAAGGTTTTAACACTTGTCTATATATACCAGAAACCGTAGCTGCATTATGGTTGTACATAATAATTGCCGAGTATTCTCCTGCTAAATCTTCATTCAATCCTTCGATTAGTTCTTTCACATCGTGTGACATTTTAATATCTCCTCCTATACTTAATAACTACCCCTTTTCTCATGTTTTAAACATAATTATTTTAAATTTTTTATGTATCTAAAAACGCCGCTTGCTTCAATTTACTTATCGCTTGTCTTTTAATACGAGAAACGTGCATTTGTGAAATACCTAACCGTTCCCCTGTATCCTTTTGATTTAAATTTTCTCCAAATATATAATGAATAACACTCTTTTCCGTATCATTTAATACGTTAAAAATATCATCTAAAACGAGACGTCTTTCTGTCTGTTCATATCCTTGCTCTACTTCACCTACAGATTCAATTCTCGCTACCGAACTTCCATCAGATGAATTTTCAACTACATCATCTAAGGAAGATACTTGATAATTATTTTTAGCATCCATAATTTCCAGAACCTCCTCTTCGGATAGTCCTAAATGATCCGCAATCTCTATAATCTTCGGTGAACGTTGCAGTTGATCTGTTAGCTCCTCTATCGCAAGTTTAATTTTCCCGCCTAAATCTTTAATTCGCCTTGGAACATGAATACCCCAAGTTTTATCACGTAAATACTTTTTTATTTCCCCTACTATCGTAGGTATTGCAAACGGCTCAAAAGCATTCCCTATCGAATAATCATACCTTCTTATTGCGCCTAAGAGTCCTAACATTCCTACTTGTATAATATCCTCATGCATCGGCCCACCTTTTGAATAGCGATATGCAATGGAATATACGAGATTTTTATAATGATTAACCAATCTTTCCTGCGCTTCATCACATTGTTTTTGTTGGAATTCTGCAATTAGTTTAATAACGTCTTCTTTAGTAAGATTTGTAGGTTGAGATTGGATTTCCATCATTCTCCACCTGCTCTCTTTGTATATATTTTGTCATTAAAACTGTCATGCCCTCATCATGCATAATTTGTATATCATCCATTAACGTATTTATTAAATATAAACCTAAACCATTTTCCGGCAAATGTTCTACTGGTTTATTAATATCATACGGACCAACTTTACTTTTTAAGGTGCTAAAATCAAAGCTAACTCCATTATCCGCAACCATAATTTCTAATCGATCTTCATATAGACCAAAGACAATTGTAATTTCTCCAACGTCTTCTTTATATGCATGTTGTACAATGTTTGTACATGCTTCACTAATAGCAATTTTCATATCTTCTATATCGTCATAAGCAAAGCCCATTCGATTCGCAACACCAGCCATTGTTAAACGAATAATAGCCACATATTCTGCTTTTGCAGGAATTTTCATTTCTATCTTTTCAAATTTCTCCATCATCCCTAGTCACCTTCTTTCTACTTTTTCAAAATCTGAATTCAAATTTAATATTTCTGTTAGTCCTGTAATATCAAATAATCTTTTTAGTCTTTTAGATACACCAATAAACTCTAGTTTTCCATCATTTTTCTTAATTGCTTTTAATAGCGCTATAAAAACGCCTAAACCTGTACTATCCATATAATCTACCTTATTAAAATCTACTACTATATAAACCTCTTTCTCACTTGCAATAGGCATTACCTTATTTTTTAAATCTGATGCCGTATACGCATCAATCTCACCATTAAGTTGTACTGTATAACCTAAATCATTTTGCAAAATATTTATTGCCAAAT
Source organism: Bacillus sp. FSL P2-0099 (assembly GCF_038007445.1). Taxonomy (NCBI): domain Bacteria; kingdom Bacillati; phylum Bacillota; class Bacilli; order Caryophanales; family Bacillaceae; genus Bacillus; species Bacillus sp. FSL P2-0099. The sequence continues at coordinate 985,746 of NZ_JBBOXE010000001.1, read as the reverse complement.
TCATCATTTCCGCCCCCTTATCTCAAACTACTACTATTTAATTACCCATAAAAATTAGTTTTAAACATATTTTTTCATTTTAATTATAAATAAATTTTCTACACCTTTCTCAGCTTAACACTAAAAAAAATACTACCAAATGTTTAAACCTTATAAATTTGTGTATGTATAATGTATAAACATTATTTTTAGGGGGATCTATCTATGGAAGAGCACAGCTTTAAAAAGGGAGATTTTGTTCAATTTTCTTATCGACACGATCATGCTACAAAATTAATTGGTTCCATTATTAACATACTAACGAATACAATTGTAGTTGATATAGGTAATAGCGAGGACTTATCTCATATAGAACCGAGGCAGGTCGTAAGAATAAATAATTGTAAAAAAGTAACGATAGCTTAATATGAAATCTCAATCAGTGGGGCCATCCTCACTCATTCCTATGTAAAATACATTAAAAAAGCATCCAAATTATTTTAATTGGATGCTTTTTTATGTATTTTTATCAGTTTATTAACTTTATAGCTATATATAATAAACTTAAGATTACTATTCATTATCATACTTACGCTTTCCTTAGCATTCTAGAAAAGAATGTAACGATTAAAATAAAGACGATTGCACCTAATAAAGCTGGAAGAATAAAGATACCTCCCCATTCAGGGCCCCAGTGACCAAATAAGGCACTACCTACCCAAGATCCGATTAATCCAGCAATAACATTACCAACTATACCTAAAGGAAAGTCTTTTCCCGTAATCATTCCAGCTAACATACCAATAAGTCCACCTACAATACACGTAATAATAAGTCCCACAATTAGACCTCCTATATATTTTTATAATGGATTTATCAAGCTTTGGCGTTTAACCAAAGCTTGATAAACATGTATTATTCTTTGTTATCCAATCCATCACTTATCTTTTGTTTCACTTTTCCGACTTTTTCTTTTACAGTTCCCTTCGTCTTCTCCCACTTCCCTTCATTTTTCAACTCTCTATCTTCTGTAACTTCACCAATTCCTTCTTTTACTTGCCCCTTTTTCTTTTCAACTTTACCAGTAATTTGTTCTTTTAGCCCGCTCTCACTCATATTTCCAATCTCCTTTTCGTAATAGATTTGTAGATTTAAAGAGTATGAATTTAAATAGAATACGTGCATCTTCTTTCTTGTAACCATTCACCGACTCTTTCTAAATCCTTAACGAATAACAAGATTTTCCCTTCATCCAGTTTTTCTTCATAAAAGTTAGCTTCTTCCTCATTAAGTCCTAATTCTTGCATCTTATTTCTTAACTGATCTCCTGTTTTTTGAAAAACATTAATAATACTTGTCCCAAGTCCCTCTTCTTTTATTCCAATTGTATTCACGTCTGCATTGTCTGCGATTCTATCTGTCCTTTCTTTCTCATGTGTTAATACGTAAATATCTTTTTGGTCGATTCCTTTCTTCACTAGATCATTCGCTGCATTCATGACCTCTTTCTCCGTAATAAATTCATATACAAAAGGTTTACTATACTTCGTTTCCATCTTTAACTTCCTCCTCTAAAATGAATTATTTGTTATATTATATGTAATACACCCATTTTCGAAATGTTAAACATAAAATATGAAAAAAATTATGTGAATTTTGATTTTGATAGAGAATGAACCGCATATTTTTCATATATACGCTTCATATTATTCATACGAACATCATTAAAACTAGTAAACATGTCTCCCTATGATTTACAAAATTATCTCCTTACAATAACTACCTAAAATAACAGAAAATTGTTATAATTAAACGTAAGGAGGGATACTATGAAAAAAATCATATCTATATGCGCTCTAACCGCTCTATCTTTCACTTTAATAGGCTGTACAAGCACTTCTACTACAAATAATACTCCAACAACTAAGCAAGAAAATACGAAAAATGCCATTCAATTAAACTCTGCAGACATTACCAACATTGAGATGCTTAGAACAACAAGTAATACTAGTTCCAAATCTCAAACAGATAACGAGGAAATGATACAATCAATCGCTTCAGCAGTCCAAAAAGGAACACCGAAAACAATCACACTAGATCAAAAAAAGAAACAATCTGCGCATTCTACTATAACCGTTACATATAAAGATGACTCAAAAGAAGAGTTTCTTGTGTGGGTTGATAATAAGGAACAAATTACGATTGCTAAAGATGAGAAGAAAGATAAAGCAGAAGCTGTAACGGTGAATATTAAAGGCGCTAAGCTAATGAAGGATTTTTTTAAAAATGATAAAACATAAAAGGATCCCCATCAACTTAAGAATTCAAAATTAGCACAAAATTTTGTTCAGAAACACTATAAAATTCCAGCCTAATAGGTCAGTGGCGAGACCGTATATTATTAAACTTAAAATGTTTCAAATCGAAGGAAGACACCTTATAAGGTGTCTTTTCTTTATTTTCAAAAGGACCTGCTCCATTCATAAATGCATAAAGTAAATTGAATCCGTTAAAACACATGAGTGAACCTTTGTCTTCCCCCTCCTATCTAAAGGAGGAACTGTTATGGGCTTTGGTGGTAGTTGTGGCGGCTGTGGCTTCGCTGGAGGATTTGCTTTATTAGTTGTATTGTTTATTTTATTACTCATCGTTGGAGCTGCTTGCTTCTGCTAAAAAACTATCGGAAAAGATCCCCGTGCTAAACAAAAAATAAAATAAGCTGCCCATATGGACAGCTTATTTACATAATTATTGTTATAGGCAGTAAATCAATCAAATAAAAAAGGATTAGCATTTTCGCTAGTCTTTTTTTATTACAAATTAATGGTAATCACATTTCTTTCAGAAAGGGGAATTATAGGTTAATTTGCGCCCCTGTTAGATATTGGAGGGCTGTTCATGTAGTCGTGGCTTCGCCACTCCTGTAAAGACGTTTCATTTATGTAAAAAACGGGAAAAACAACAAACTGGAATTTGTTGTTTTTGCTAATTCAATAAGCACGAATATCATCACATTCAGTATCTATATAGTTTAACTCTACAAATTCCACATCTTTTTGGCGTTTTAACAATTCTTTTTTATTCATATTGCTCCAATCAAATACTTCTGCATGAGAAACTAAGCACTTCGCTTTCACAGTAGTTGTAATTCTCAGAAGTTGTTCTCTATCCTGCCATGTTGATATAAGACATGGCATCTCTAGCTCAATTAAAACTTTTTCTCCTACGGCAAAAAAATTCATAACACTGGGTGCATCTGATTCAAAAATTTCACATTCTGTTGTTTTTGAAATGACTTCTGCCCAATCATCTAAATAGTCAATACCTTTTAGCATAATGGGAAGCTGCTCTATCATTTCAACTTTTTGTGTTATAACCTCCAATAATAAGGTTTCAGCTAAAATATCAATCTTTTCTTGTTCCAATATTAAATTCCCTCCTTAATCGACGAAACAAAGAAATATTTTCTATATTATATTATGAATTGATCTTTGAAAGAAAAATAGATGAATGCTCTATACAATTCTATTTAACATAACGCATTATTATCAGCAGTCAATGTATCTCTAAACCTATAAAAAAAGTCCCTTCAGAAACAGCCTGAATGGACTTTTCGTTCACAAAATTAAGTCTTATGAGATTTTGAAAAAAGACAATCGAGCGGCTGGTTGATTACTACCTGTATTACCTCCTATCGTAATTGACTGCCCACTAACATTATTAAGAGTAATTGTATCCCCAGCAACGACTTGAAGAAATCCAAAAGCAACAACTTCTTGGCCTGCTGCAGTTCCATAATTTACTCCATCCAAGCCTGGAGAAAGATTATTAAGAGATATAGTTACTCCAACAGGTCCTGCTTGATTTGCAGAAGTCATTAGTGCACCAATAAAATAATAAATACCAGGCACTTGAATTGTAAATGTGGAAATTCCATCAAATAAAACATTGTTTAATATAACAGCTCCAGTGCTAAAATTGACTAGAGCAAGATTAGCAAGAGTTTGTGATGTAATTGTTATAACACTAGCACTAGCAGTTGAGAGTGTTCCAGTTGCTCCTGTTTCCCCTGTTGCTCCTGTTGCTCCTGTTGCTCCTGTTTCCCCGGTTGTCCCAGTTGCTCCTGTTGCTCCTGTTGCTCCTGTTGTCCCAGTTTCCCCTGTTGCTCCTGTTTCCCCAGTTTCCCCTGTTGCTCCTGTTGCTCCTGTTTCCCCTGTTGCTCCTGTTTCCCCTGTTGCTCCTGTTGCTCCTGTTGCTCCTGTTTCCCCTGTTGCTCCTGTTGGTCCGGTAATTCCGGTTGGGCCTGTGATTCCAGGTCCTCCTGTTGGCCCAGTAGGTCCTGTTGTTCCCGTCGGTCCGGTTTCTCCTGTAATCCCAGTCGGACCAGTAGGTCCTGTAGGTAAAGTAAATGGTGGAATAGGTGGTAATGTAGGACCCAATAAATTTGGATCAAATGCTGCCCCACTCAAAAACTCATTTTTTTCATTCATGTACACACCTCCTTACGATGCTTGTACTTATCATAATTATTAAATGCTCAATACTAGATAAATGATCTTCATATAAGCGGAATTTCTCTTTTTTTATTTTCATTCGACAAAACATAACAAAATAGTTGTAACCACATTTGTTATGTTAGTTCAGGAAATCTAACATTTTACACACTGGGGGATACATATTATGAACAATAAACTATTAAAAACACTTATTTGTTGCGCTTTATTTATGGGATTAGCAGCATGTTCTTCTAACGAGACAAAAAGTTCATTTTTTCGTTTTGGAGTAATTCTAAATTTTTAGCTTGATGGGCATGGGGCACGCTCTATAAAGCAGATTTTTTTGAACGGCGTAACATATCAATATAATTCATACTGTATATCTTATATATTAAGCCAAAAGAATTAGTAAGTGATTATCGTGAAGGAGAAGCCGCAGTGGAAGTGTTTGTGAGGTTTTTTACTGAACTACGCATAGGTAGAAAAGTAGATATATACTTCTATACCTACCTTAACGTTACTTGATAAGTACTTGTTTTAATTATATATACAAGGAAATTAAACCGGATATAACAATCAATGGAAGGATTACTGCAAGTTTATTTTTTAGAGGAACACGTTTGTCTGGGACGCCTGTATGGGTAACAAAAGCAAGTAAAACCACGATTCCTATTAACACAGCAAAAATCTTCTTTTTGTCCATTGCTAATCCTCCAAAATGTAAAATTTCAAAAGTTATCATAACAGATGCAATTATGTTCCGTTATCACATTATGTCGAACTAAAATAATAAAAAAGCATCTGAAATAGATGCTTTTTTCATTATCAATACATAAACGTAATCGTCACCAAAGAATACCCTTCTTTCGCATTATACGGCTCAGCTTTATAAGAAACACGGTTCGCTCCTTTCGGATAACCGATTTCTCCAATTACTTTTTTCACATCTTGCAATGCGCCATCCATTGATTGTTTATAAAGAATTTCAATCTTTGCTGACTTTGTGCTATAACGCTGCTGCATTTTATTTTTGAATTCATTATAGTTATTTGCGATATATTCATTTCCTAAATAATTTAACTTTGTATCTTTCAATATTTGCTGATATGCAGGTGCTTTCGTACCACCTGTCGCAATTTTATTTGTTAATGTACTATAATAGTTTGTTGTAGCTTGCGGATAGTCCACGCGGTTCCACTCATGATTTCTTGCAATTTGCTCGTCAGATAAGTTGAAATAAGAATATGTTACGCGGCCTTGTTCATCTGGCACTGGATCATCAAATGTCGTATCAAGATGGTACCACTTGTTATCGATTTTCACTAAATTCCAAGCATGAGGCTGACCGTCTCCAGTTCCTACTACAAAATGATTCTCAATTCCAGCTTCTTTTAATAATTGATAGGTTAATAGTGTGTAACCTTGGCAAACGGCAGAACGATTCGCGAGTGCCTCATATGCTGTATACGCTTTATAAGACGTATCGTAAGAAACATGTTTTACAACATAGTCATGAATCGCCTTCACTTTTTCATGATCATCCATCCCGACTTGAATAATAGAAGAAACAATCGCTTTCGCTTGTTTCATCACATATTCTGTTTGTTCTTTCGTTTCACGATATGTAATATTTAGCGTAAACGTATAATTCCCTGGCGATCCAGATAGTGAGTATGAAACATTCGATCTATTATAATTTGTATACTCATTTTTACTTGCGACTTCTTTATATGCGGTGAAAAGTGTATTCATCACTTCTTTTGTATTACTGTTTTTCGTTTTATATGGAAGTGTAATATTCGTTTCATACGTATTAATAAGCGTTTGTACTTCATTTTTGAATGCTGTTAATAATGCCGCATCTTCTGTATCTTGCACCGCAACCTCAGGCTTTTTATATTTCAATGCATTATATAAAAACTGTGCATACTGTTCACGCGTTACCGTTTTAGCTGGTTCAAATTTCCCGTCTCCTGTACCAGATGCAATCCCGTTTGACTGCACCGCACTAATCGCGTTTTCTGCCCAAAACCCATTTGGAACATCATTAAATGTATGTTTTTGTTTAGCTGAAACTTGGAACGCATTTTTAATAATTTGCGCCATTTCTGCACGGCTAACAGAATCTTTCGGTCTAAAACCGCCATTTCCATCACCTTTAAAAATCCCCAATTTCGTTAACGTTAAAACCTCTTCCGGAAACATTGTAGAACCTGAGCGAATATCACGATACGGATTGTTTAAAGTAGACCCATCTTTTAATACATAACGAGCACCATCATTACTAAACGTACCACCTTGCTTATTCGGTACTAACACACGATAAATTAAAGCTGCAACTTGCTCCCTCGTCGCAACATCACCAAAACCAAACATCCCATTTCCATAACCTGAAATAATATTTTTGCTCGCTAAGTCTTTAATCGCAGGATATGACCAGTGCGATGTTGGTACATCAGAAAAAACGCCCGCTTCCGCAGCTTTCACATCACTGCCATTTGTATATAATAACGCACCACCAATAAGTGATAATGATGTAATTGATTTTAATAGTTTTGTGTACATAATGCCTTCTCCCAATACGTCTTCTATTTTTTGTTGTTTTTTGTCGAAAAATCTAAAATAATATAACAAAACACATTATACAATCAAAACTTTTCGGAGGATATACTGAATTTCAAAATATGCAAAAATTCATATCACTATAGGGATTCATACTGATATTATGCTATTTTACTTGCGAATATATAAAGTGAAACTTTAATCAGTGGGGGTTTTGTTCATCCCCCACTGATTATTAGCCTTCACCAATCGGGCGTTTACGGGCAGTTGATCTCCCACCTAACTTCTTTGCTCCAGCCGCATTTTAAGGTGGGAGTTTTACTGCCCGTTAATGCGGGATAAATAAAAAGAAAAATACTAATGTAACATTGTAAATATACATATCGATTTTTAAGCTTTTATTTCGCTAAAATGTAGCCTAAAAAACAATGCTATCTCCATTAAAATCACAATATAATCCTGAGAACATACCTTTTAACATGATTCATTGTAATTAACTTAACTTTTTATTTGCTAAGAAACTTTGCAACAGAACCTAGTAAAGTCTCAAAAAACAACTTATTATCAATCAATATTTAGTAAAAATATATTGATTCTTTAGAATTTCTTTAATTTTCATTATTCTTTATTTAAGGTTATCCTTTATATTTATAATGTATTTATTTGAATTTATCATATTGAGGCAGAGTTTCACATGACTATAAGCAATTCGAAAAATGGAAAAAACAAGGTCCCCATTAGATTAATTATACTGTTTTTTTGCGTCTCTTATCTATTTATGTTAATTACTATGCAGCTAAGAAAAGTACAATTTATTGATGGATATACATATAAGAATGTAGTTAAAAAACGAGAGAATGCGACAATTAATATTACAGTTCTGTGCGGGAAAACTTGGGTAAATTCAAAGGCATTAATAAGACAATTGATTGGGATCGTAATTACGGAAATGGTAACATATGAAAACGATGGAGAGAGGAAATAAAATGAATTTAGTGAACTTACGTCCTAAACAGCGGTCTAAGTATCGCATTCTACTAGGGACATGGTATTACTCTACAAAGAGGTACATTCAGTGGTTAGCAGATGGAAAAACATATGCAAAAACGTTTCAACAAGAAAAGTTACCCTATACAGCGATTCAGCATCGAACGATACTACTTCGTAAGCTCAAAGATGTAGATATATGGTATCAACAGAATAAAGTTGTTAATTTGAAGATTGCTATTAAACAACTAAATGGTATCGTCATTAGACCGGGAGAAACATTCTCTTACTGGCGTTTAATAGGTAAGCCTACGAGAAGAAAAGGGTATGTAGAGGGCATGATACTACACTATGGATCTTTTCAAGCAGGCATTGGAGGAGGGCTTTGTCAGCTTTCAAATTTAATATATTGGATGACCTTACATACACCATTGACAGTAACAGAGCGATATCGTCATAGTTTTGATGTCTTTCCTGATTCCAAGCGGACCCAACCATTTGGAAGTGGAGCGACTTGTTCTTATAATTATTTGGATTTACAAATCAAAAATGAAACGGACCAATCGTATCAACTTCACCTTTATATTACAGATAAGCATTTAGTCGGTGAGTGGAGAATTGCCCATCCGCAGCTTTATCAATATGAAGTATATGAAAAAGAACACTCAATCCAATCTGCATACTGGGGTGGTTATATACGACATAATGTTATTCAACGTAAAGTATATACTCAACAGAAACAGTTTATAGAAGACCAATATGTAACGGAGAATCACGCTATAATGATGTACGAACCACTATTAGCTTATAATAATGAGGAGGGTGAGTGAAGGTAACATTGGTGTATCAAGTATTTTTGTCTAGTAACACACTACATGCCTCTCTTCATATAATTAATAGGCACAACCCTTTTTGCAACATAACTTTTTCTTGTTAAAAAACTTTGTAACAGAACCTCTTTTTAGGTTCTAGTGTGAAAATAAAGGGATGTGATAATTAATTTTTTCTGTACATCATAAAAAATCAATTATACTTATCATTTCTTACAATCAAATCTGATAAGTATTTTGTAATTTAATAAAAATTTCGTATGAGAATGTATTTTTGCTCATGCATTTCAATTAATTTAAATCATGCTACATTGTAATTTGTTGATTTATTTCTACTTTTAAAACTAAAGCGGCATGCTACATAAATCTATTTTGATTTCTCGACATATAAATCGCTGCTATGCAGAATATAACAGGACCGCTACTGACTTTCTCCCTTTGTTTTATACCTCGCATGTGGAAGGAAAAGGAAATTCTCTAGAGATATCATTTCTCGTTTTTATTGAAAATAAATTTTATATCTTCCTTTCCAATGAACTGGTTCCTAAACTAAACTGCCACGTTTCTAGAATAAGAAAAGAGCTGTCCATAAGTCAGTTTCACCAACTTATGGACAGCTCTCATAGTTTCACCTTATTCTATCGATGAATCCAAACTGCACCTGCAGATTTGTCTTCAGCTTGACCTACTACTTCAAACTTCAATCCTAATTTCGGCAACTTACGTCCTGCATCTGGAATAGCGCTGTTGATGTACTGCTTAGAATCATCAAATTTTGCAACTCCTGGTAATCCTTTATAGTCAAAGATACCGCGAGTTGGCGAGTCTACTCTCCATGCTGGCGCTTGATCAAATGAGAATGCCGCATCGGCAATTTGATAACGCGTACTGCTCTTCACAGTCGGTTGTCCGTTTAATGTACCTACGATTGCCTCTGGATGAGAATCTACTACTCCTAAGAATCCTTCACCTGGATGAACACCTACCCAGTTATCTGTAAAGCTTTGATCCGCATACCATACAACCATTCCTGTATTAAAGACTGGACCACGCGCATGTTTTAACGCCGTGTCAGAACCAGCGTAATTTCTCCACTCTACGTAGTAGTTATTTTTTTTCTGTTCCAATCCGTTAGATACAGTAAATCCTTTTAACGTCATTGCTGGCCCGCCTTCTGCATCATCTGAGAAAACAACTTTTCCATCTACAGTTAATGCAGCATTATCTAACGCAAATCCTTTATAAGCTACTGCAATATCTGTTAAATACTCAAATTGCAGTTTTACTTTTTTCCCTTTAAATTGGCTTAAATCGTATGATTTATCAACCCACTTACCATCAGTTGTATCCACGCCGCCTTTTACATCTTTTTCGCCCATTCTATCAATACGTGTCTTCGTTCCATCTTCTGCAATCGCATATACGTCAAGGAAATCATACTTCGCTTCAAGTTCGTAGAATGCCTTATAATCGAACTTAGCATCCTTTGCATTTGTTAAGTCAAATACTGGTGTCTCAAGTGTTGTATGAATGTCATTTCCTTTTGTACTGTAATAAAACTTCTTACCAAATGCTGACTCGATATTTTTAATATCTTTGTCTGGCAAGTTAACACGAACGATTCCTGGTCGTTTTGATTTTGTAACACTTTGATCTAAATATGTTGCAACACCGACTCCCGTGCGAAGTTTATCATAATCTACCTCAACGATATTCGCCCAGTTGCCATTCATATTCTTTTGGAAAAACTCTTTATTTTGTGGTGAGAAACTTGTTGGCTCTGTTCCTGCAATTTTTCCAGCCCAGCTGCCGCCGCTCATAATAGACCATGACTCAACAGGTTCACCTTGTCCTGAATACTTTGTATCGTACTCATCTGGTAAGCCTAAATCATGACCATACTCATGCGCAAACACACCAACTGCTCCATCTTCAGGCTCGATTGTATAATCGTATGCAGCCATCTTTCCGCCCCAATTCGAAACAGAAGATTTTGTGCCATCAATCGCATATGGTTTTGATCCAAGTTTTGAACGATGAGACCAAATCGCATCATCTTTCAATTTACCGCCGCCAGCTTCTTGACCAACGCCAGCATGTACAACCATTAAATGATCAATAATGCCATCTGGCTCGTTTTTATTTCCATCACCATTTTGATCGTATTGATCAAATTGATCATAGTCTGCTAAATTAATTCCTTTTGCTACCGCTGCTTTTAATGCTTCTTTCACAAGATCGCGTGGCCCTAAAGGACCTTTGTTATCATGACCAGTACCTGCATCCGCACCATAATCTGAAGCTTTTCCTGGAACAGTAAGCCATTCCGTTACAGTTCCATCAACTGTGTAGCTCCCGCCAGATTGTTCTTCATAATATTGTTTAAATGTGTTAATCTTCGATCCATCAAATAACGTAAATGGTTCATTACCAAATAACATTTTTTGATAATGTTCACGATTGAAGTCCTTAGAATACATGTATCCTGGCTCTTGATCAATATTGTTATGCTTAAAATCGCTAAATTCTACAAGTAAAACAAGTACTTTATCTTTTCGAACAGTACCGTTGTACTCTTCTTGCTTCGCTGGTGCAGTAGGTACTTTTCCATTTAATTTACTAGAATTCAATCCTGCACCTTGTCCAGCTACTGGCCCTACTGTTGGCTGCTGCGCCTGTTCATTTTCCTTCATTTTTGCATCTTTTACTTTTTTCATAAAATCAGAAGCTTCTTGCGTAAGACTATCTCCTGTCAAGATTTCTTTACCAGGGTTTTCCCCTTTCTTTTTCTCAACATATTTTTCGACAGCCTTTGACGTCTCAGCTTGTGATGCAGATTGATCAATTACGCCCCGTTGTTTTAGCGCTTCTGCCAAACGCTCCTCCGGTATTAAATGCTCATCTATTGGTAGAGATGATGGCGAATCAGCATACGCTGCATGACTTCCAAAAGCAAAACTACTACTTAGTACTGCTGCTGTTGCTAAAACTGATAATGGTTTTAACTTCTTATTCTTTTTCAATGCATTTCCTCCCCAGTGTCTGCGAATTATCGTTTTTTTTGCCGATAGAAACATAATATTCTCTTTATAGAGAATATTCAATCTTTTTCAACAAATAAAATGTTGAGAAATATTTTTTTGTGCAGGGTGGGATACGTAGGATAAAAAATACAACATAAAAACTGATACTTTTCTTGCTGGTGCAAAAACTCTAAAAACCTTGTAAGTACGCTCTTAAACTTGGACATACTGATACTATTAATTTAGCAAAGGTTTGCACCAGAACCTTATTTTTTAATCAACATTATCTAACTGACTCTACTTGTTTTTCTAATTCTATTCCAAGGAATTTAGCAAGCTCAAGCATACCAAATTGATTAGCTACAGACTCTGCGTCAGAATTATAGTTTGTGTTTGTATTAATATCATACGTATAAATTGTTCCATCCGAACTGCGAATAAATTCAATACCAGCAACGGTAACTTCATTTTCTTTCAAAAATTCTTTGTATTGTTCAATAATTGGCTCTTGGAAGTCCGATATAATTTCAAATTTTGTTGACGACTCTTTCTTACTCTCTTCTCCTACTGGGTAAAAAGCATCGTGAATAGAGCACGCATCTGCTGGACAAAGCTCAAATCCTTCTGATGTATCTACTTTAACTGCATATACAAACTGACCGCCTACAAACTCACAACGTGTAATATATGGTTCTGGCGCTTCAATATACTGCTGGATTAAAGTAATTCCATCAATGGGTTCTTGAAATGTCGGACCATCCAAATATTGTTCTAAAGCATCAATAGAATGAAAAAGTTGAACACCAAGGCCTTTACCTGCACGGTTATGCTTTGTAATGAACGGTACTTCCCCTAACTCCCTTGCTGCTTTTACTATATTATCACGGCCAACAGCACCAATTGTTTTCGGCACTTGTATCCCAAAATTTCTTAATGCTGCATATTGATTCAATTTACTTACTTCAAGGCGTAATGCACGAGACCCATTAAATACTGTTCGTCCGTATCCCTCTAGCCAAGCAAGAACCCCTTCAGTCAATTCAGGTGCATATCGATGCCCTCTCGTATGTGAAGAGGCACTCATACGGCTATAAAAAACACCTTGGGGAGGTTCTTGTTCTAACGAAACAGTTCCTTCATCTAAAAACCACTCCTCATAAGGTAACTCCAGTTCTTCCAATCTTTTCACCAAATGATCCGTCCATTCCTTATTCTCATGTAATATGTAAATTTTACTCATTTGTAATCAATTCCTTTCTTTTTGCTTCAACTAATGGCATCACTTTTTCAGAAAATCGTTTCATCTCTTCAAGCTGTGGCGAAAATTGTAAAAGTAATAACGTAACACCCACTTTTTCAAAAGCAAGTATCCTTTCTGCAATTTGTTCTGGTGTTCCGATTAAATTAGGACGTAACCCGCGATTAGATACGGAATAATCATTTAGCTTCACTTGCTGTTCCAAATGCGATTTACTAATAAAGTCTTGATAACCCGCGTAACCTAAAGCATCGTCTTTCACATCCGTTATGCGTCTCCATTCTTCTAACGCCTCTTCTTCTGTATCACGACAAATGACGTAAGCCGCAAGCCCGAATGACTGCAATGGCTCCTCTGTGACTTTCTTTCTACGATTCTTCATATCTTCTATTTTCACAAATACTTCTTCCACTGTTCCGCCATGCATTACATATGCATCCGCGTGATTTACAATTACTTCTTTTCCTCGCTCACTCTCACCACCTGCATAGATCTTAATGCCTTGTTTCTGCACAGGTTTTGGACTTAAATGTGTATGATGAAGCTCATAAAAGTTCCCTTTATAAGAAAACTCTTCTTCTTTCCAAAGCTCTTTCAAAACTGTTACAAATTCCTCTGTGCGATCATATCGTTCATCATGTGCCGTAAATACCCCGCCGTACTGTCTCGCTTCTTCTTCCCACCATGCTGAAACTACATTCAATGTAAAACGGCCATTACTTAATTGATCAATATTCGCTACCATTTTCGCTGTAACTGCTGGATTGTGAAAACCAGGTCTTACAGCTGTCATAATCTCTAATCGATCTGTTACCGCAGCAAGTGCTGCCGCAGTTGTCCATGCTTCCAAACTTGGTGCTGAAACACCTTTTATATCATTTAAGTTTAATTCCGCAATAAGCGTTGTTGAAAAACCTAATTGTTCTGCCGCTTGCGCTGTTTGTTTTGCATACTCAAACGTAGGTGGCATAGATTCATCATCTACATTTCGAAGCCATCCCCCAAAAATCGGTAACCAAAAACCATACTCCACTACCTATTCCCCCTTTATCTTTTAGCCATAAAGTGAAACTTTAATCAGTGGGGATTTTGTTCATCCCCCACTGATTATTAGTTGAACCAATCGGGCTTTTACGGGCAGTTGATCCCCCACCTAACTTCTTTGCTTCCGCTGAATTTTGAGGTGGGGGTCTTACTGCCCGTTAATGCGGGATAAAAAAAGCTACTCTTATCGAAATAAGAGTAGCCTTCTTGACTAAGTGAACTGCTCTTATCTTTCAGGTGTTTTTTTCACCTGCAGGATTTGGCACCTTTCGTCTAAAACGAGGTTGCCGAAGTTTCATAGGGCCCGTCCCTCCACTTCTCAACATAAGAATTGTTTGTTTTTTATTTATTATAATCATCAGAATAATAAAACTCAATACTTTAATACTTATTTTTCCGATAAACATTAAATGATATATGAAACATCATATTGTTATAGAGATTTATAGGGTATTATGTTGTTTTACTTGCGGATATATAAAGGGCTATGTTGTATCATGTCGAAAACATCATTTATAACCAAGTTGCTTTACTTCTATCTTAAAAACACAGAAAAATAAATATCAATCAAATGAGGTGTTAGTAACATGAAAAATAAACGATGCGAGAATTGTGGTTCTACTACATTTAAAGAAGGAAGGGTTGGATCTGCTTATCATGCATATGTTTGTGAGGATGAATCTAGTAGATTCTTTTCAGGAGGGAAACGTTCCAAACTATTAACCACATTTTGTTTAGAGTGCGGTGAGGTGCAATCATTTAGAGTTGAAAAACCGGAGATATTTAAAGAATAAAATAATACTAATTACATATTTACAGTAGGAGTGATAACAACGGACGATTTCGCTACAACTAGAGTAAATACACCAATCATATTAATAAAAAACAAGAATAAGGTGTCTAAAGGACCCCCTATTTTGAGCCAATAATGAGACATTATGTTAATCTTAATAGAATCTCTTTATAATATGTATAGTTGCACAAAATTGAGAAACTTAAGGAGACAGATAAATTTTATGAGGAAATTATTCATATTACTTACTTTAATTCTAGTATTAGTCAGTGTTACGGCTGCTTGTACACAAGATAAAAAAGATAGTGCCGTTGAAAATGGTCCAATAGAAGAACCAACCGCAAAAAATGAAAATGAAGAATTAATAAATTTTGAAGAAAAAGAAGATATGAGCCGCTTAGAACAAGGTATTTTATTAGTTGGTGAGAGTGTTAAAGGAGGCTATTACTTGGCCACCGTTCAAAGTGCATATTTAAATGCTAACA
The DNA here is from genome assembly GCF_038007445.1 of Bacillus sp. FSL P2-0099. Classification (NCBI taxonomy): domain Bacteria; kingdom Bacillati; phylum Bacillota; class Bacilli; order Caryophanales; family Bacillaceae; genus Bacillus; species Bacillus sp. FSL P2-0099. The sequence continues at coordinate 970,289 of NZ_JBBOXE010000001.1, read as the reverse complement.
ACGATTCCGTCGTTGTTAATGTCTCTGTAAAAAATGTACGAGGTCAAACGATTGGACTATCAGAATTAAAATATAACTTAAAAGATGAAAAAGACGGAAAGGCCTATGAAGGAAAGGTGCTTGATCAAAACCCTTCTGATATACAAGTTAAACCAAATGAAACAGTAGAATTGAAAATAGCTTTTGAAGTAACAAGTACCGCAGATGAATATATGTTTTATATTGAAAGCTCTTTAGAATCTCTAGAAGCACACTGGAAAATCGATAAGCTGCAATCACAAAAAAACTAAGTCTCAAATAAGCAAAAAGCAATGAAAAATTTGATATAGATACAAATGAAGAATATATAAAAGTCCCTCCGCCTTAAGGCAGAGGGGATCTTCTAATTCCTATTTCAAACTACCCGCAATCTCCGTAAAGATAACCCCAAGCGCATGCGCGCATGCGCACCTGCATCTGGATAGCCTAAGCTTCTTTCACCAACTGTACCAGCGCGGCCCATGCGAGCTACAATTTCTTTCGTATACTCTGCTCCTTTTTCAAAGGCGATTTTCACTACGTTTAAAATATCTGAAAACATAAATTCATTTACTTTTTACGAAAATAAAATTGTATTTTTTAGAATTTTAATGTTAATCAATTTGAAACTTTATGAGTTAATTAAATGTGATATTTAAAGAAGGAATTTATGATGAAGTACTCACATGATGGAATTAATGTTAAAAAACAAAAAAACTCTAACTAATTCGTCATGGCGATTTAGTTAGAGTTTTTTTGTTTGAAGTATTCACGAGTATCTACCCTTATTTTTTCAGGTAAAACAATGTCAAGTTCTTTATCTAACCATGCAAGAGTCTTTTTACGGAGAAACTCACGCATGTGTTCTTCTGCTTCAAGCATTACTAAGTTAATTGTACAAGAAGAATTGCTAGGTTCACAAGAATTACAAGCCTCGTCTCGATATAGTAGGCCATTCTGCACAATATTTTTACATTGAAAAATAGGTTTTGGACCTTCGACAGCTTCTATTACATCCCAAAAAGAGATATCTTCTGGAGACTTAGCTAACCTATATCCTCCCTTTACACCTGGGACAGAATTCACAATGTCAGCTTTAGATAATTTACCGAAAACTTTTGAAAGAAATGTTTCAGAAAGTCCTTGAAACTCTGCCAAATCTTTTATTCCAACACTTTCCTTGGAAGGAGTATTAATTAAATAAACTAGGCAATGCAAGGCATATTCAACCCCAACACTATATTGCATATACAAATCACCTGCTTTTTATTTTAAGGGTTATCAAATTGTATCTTAGGACCATTTAGAATTTTAGTCAAATAAAAAAAGGCTCTTTTAGAATAGTATGTATTTCATTTGACAAAAATAATTTCAGAGTTTATATTAAAGACCGAACTAATCGACGATTAATTTAGTCGATAATTAAGACGTAAAAACTTTTAAAAAGGGGAAATACAAATGAACAAAACACTTATCATAAACGCACATCCGAAAGTAGATGATACATCATCAGTCAGCATTAAGGTTCTTAACCACTTTTTAGTATCTTATAAAGAATTAATTCCTAATAATGAAACGATTGAACAGATTAATTTATACGATGATGTAGTACCAATGATAGATAAAACTGTTTTAAGCGCATGGGAAAAGCAAGGAAATGGACAGAAGTTAACTGATGAAGAACAAAAAGTAACAGAGCGTATGTCCGAAATTTTACAACAATTTAAAAGTGCAAATACGTATGTTATCGTATTACCTCTGCACAACTTTAATATTCCATCAAAGTTAAAAGATTACATGGACAATATCATGATTGCACGTGAAACATTTAAATATACTGAAACTGGATCAGTGGGATTACTTAAAGATGGAAGAAGAATGCTTGTTATACAAGCAAGTGGAGGAATCTATACAAATGATGATTGGTATACAGAAGTGGAATACTCTCATAAATATTTAAAAGCAATGTTTAATTTCCTAGGTATTGAAGATTATCAAATCGTTCGTGCACAAGGAACAGCAGTACTAGATCCAAATGAAGTATTACAAAATGCATATAAAGAAGTTGAAGAAGCAGCTTCTAGATTGGCTAACAAATAAATTTTTTCACTGGAAGAATGATGGTTATAATTAAAAATCCCCTCCACCACAAGGTAGAGGGGATCTTCTAATTCCTATTTCAAACTACCCGCAATCTCCGTAAAGATAACCCCAAGTGCATGTGCACCTGCATCTGGATAGCCTAAGCTTCTTTCACCAACTGTACCAGCGCGGCCCATACGAGCTACGATTTCTTTCGTATACTCTGCTCCTTTAACCGCTGCTTCTGCTCCTTTTTCGAAGGCAGTTTTCATGTCTGATTCGTTTGAAGCGCTATTTAACCAAGAGTCTACACATGGAGCAAGTGCATCAACAAGTGTTTTATCACCAACTACCGCTCCTCTACCGAACGATCTTTCACCGATAGATTGTATGCCTTGAAGTGCCGCTTGCAATATTTCAGCGAACTCTTTGGCTGTTAACTCACGTTTTTCGCCTGCTGCTTTACTAGCTGCACGGAATGCTCCGCCCCAAATTGGACCAGAAGCGCCGCCGCAATGTTCCATAATAATCATTGAACAACCGTCAAGGAATGATCCTATCGTTACATTCTCTTGTCCTAAAATAGAATGCCACTCACGCTTTAATTGCTTAAATCCTTTTGCAACACTCATTCCGAAGTCTCCGTCACCTGCATGTGTATCTAACTCACAGAACGGTACTTCATTTTTAATAATAATGTCACTCATTTTATCAACGAGATAAATCATGTTATTTAATGTAATGACATTATTTTTAATAACAGCATGCTCTTCTGCTGTTTCTAGTTCAAATGAAACTTCCTTCTCTTCTACGTCTTCAAGCACATTCACGTACTCTACACTTTCAACTGGTCCATCTACTTTGAACGCTGGTGTATTACACTCTTTCGATAATAATGTTTTTAGCTCATCATCTAATTTCATCACTGTTAAAGACATACCAGCCATATCGATACTTGTCATATAGTTTCCGACAAATACTCTATTAATTTTAATGTTTCTAGCAGCTAATTCTCGCGTCACTGCGTTGTTAAATAAGTAAAGTTCTTGTAGTGGTGTTCCGCCAAAACCGTTAACTAGAAGTGCGATTTCCTCGCCATCTTTTACTCCTAAATCTTTTATTACATCATTTGTCATACGGTTAGCTAATTCATCAGCTGACATCGTTTTTTCACGCTTAATTCCTGGTTCACCGTGAATACCAACGCCGTATTCCATTTCATCTTCCGCAAGTGTGAAAGTAGGTGATCCGCTCGCTGGAACTGTACAAGAAGTTAACGCTAAACCGATTGTACGCACGTTAGCCGCTGCTTTTTCTGCGACAGCTTTCACCGCTCCTAAATCCATACCTGCTTCCGCTGCTGCGCCGGCAATTTTATGAACGAGAATAACGCCCGCAACGCCGCGGCGTCCTACTGTATATAGGCTATCTTCTACCGCAATATCATCGTCCACTTTTACGTAGTCGACTTCAATTCCATCTTCCGTCGCTAAATGAGCTCCGTTTTTGAAGTTCATAATATCGCCGCTATAATTTTTAATAATTAATAACGTACCTTTTTTACTTGCTGTCTCTTTAATTGCTTGATATACCTGAATTTGTGAAGGCGAAGCAAACACATCTCCGCACACTGCCGCATCTAACATTCCTTTTCCGACTAGACCTGCATGCGCTGGCTCATGACCACTACCGCCGCCACTAATTAACGTTACTTTATTTTCATTCATTTCTTTCTTCTTAATAACTTTATATTTTTTCAAAAACTCAAGCTCTGGATGAGCCATAACCATTCCGTTGCACATTTCCATTACTAATGTTTCTGGTTTGTTTATAATCTTTTTCATTGTGATTCTCCCTCAATTCCTTTAATATATTGTGATATATTTGAAATCTTCTTCTTACTACTCATGTTAAAATGAAAGCGTTTTATAGTAAACGGACAAAAAGGACAATCTGTCTAAAGACACCGCTCTCATTTATAGATAGGATTTTTATATTACTAACATTCTAGGGATGATTCAGATGACCTCTTCTATAATTTCTAAAAAGATAATCGCGAACTCATTGAAACATTTAATGGAAACAGAATCGTTTCATAAAATATCAGTGAGCGATATTATGTTACACTGTCAAATGCGTAGGCAAACTTTTTATTATCATTTTAAAGATAAATTCGAACTATTAAGCTGGATTTATAAAGAAGAAACGAAAGAAAATATTATAGACTTTCTTGATTATGAAACATGGGAAAACATTTTCGATTTATTATTTGATTACTTTTATGAAAATCAAAAATTTTACCGAAATGCTTTTAAAGTCATTGAACAAAACTCGTTTAATCACTATTTATTTGAGCATACGAAAAACTTATATATGAAGATTATTGATGAACTATCGATGAGCTGTGGATTCAGCCTTTCTGATGAGACAAAAAATACGATTGCCTCTTTTTATAGTCACGGCTTCGTTGGGACGATAAAAGATTGGATTGAAAGTAAATGTGAAGTAGATCCGTCCATTATGTCTTCTCTCATGAAAAATATGATAAACAATCAATTACTACTATTACTGGAGCAATCAGCAAAGTAATTAAAGGGTGGAAAAAGCAATGAAAAAGATTATGAATGATGTACAAAATATTGTTCAAGATATGCTGCATGGCTTTTATTTTGAACATAACGACAAAGTAAATTACGACGAAACAAATAACATCATTTATGTAAAAGATATCGCAGAAATGGAACAAACCGTTGTCATTATAAGCGGCGGTGGTAGCGGACACGAACCAGCTGATATTGGCTATGTAGGAAACGGAATGCTTACGGCGGCAGTAAACGGCAGTATCTTCACTCCCCCTACAGTCGAACAAATTGTGGCGGCAACTCGCTTAATGCCACAAGATAAAAGTATTTTATTCATTATTAAAAACTTTAAAGATGACGTAGAAAACTTTTTAGCTGCAGAACAAATCGCCAAAGAAGAAGGAAGACAAATTGACCACATCATCGTAAATGACGACGTTTCAATTGAAGATGACGCTTCTTTTAATAAAAGAAGACGCGGCGTAGCTGGCACCGTTTTCGTTCAAAAAATATTAGGTGCGGCCGCTGAGAGCGGTCATTCTTTAGAAGAACTAACAGCACTTGGCCAATCTGTCATCCAAAACTTACACACATTAGGAGTCGCCCTTTCACCTGCAAACGATCCAGTACAAGGAAAAGCTTCATTCACATTAAACGACGATGAAGTCTTTTACGGCGTTGGTATTCATGGCGAAAAAGGTTACCGCAAAGAAGCACTATCCTCTTCTGAAATATTAGCGATTGAACTTATGAACAAACTAAAAAGCATTTATCGCTGGAGAAAAGGTGACAACTTCGCCATCCTCATTAACGGACTCGGTGCGACACCATTAATGGAACAATACATTTTCGCAAACGATATTCGCCGTTTATGTGAGCTGGAAGGCTTACATGTGAAGTTCGTAAAGGTTGGTACCCTTCTCACTTCTTTAGATATGAAAGGTGTTTCGCTCAGTTTGCTTAAAATAGAAGATTCGGATTGGGTGAAGTGGTTGAAGGCGGATGTTAGAGCGAGTGGTTGGTAACAATAAACTAAACCTTATGATGATTGAACGTTTAGTAATCAAAAGTACTGACTTATATGAAGAATGTATAAACCTTAGGTATCTGTAAATAAATCGAAGCATACATACTATTTGCAAGTTATCCGCCAGTTTCGAAATGCGGTTATCCAGTCGGAGAAAGGCACCTTAATGTGTCTTTTTTTTATTTTCAAAAGGACCTGCTCAATTATTGCGTAAAAAACATAAAGTAAATTGAATCCGTTAAAATACATGAGTGACCCCTTGTTTTCCCCTCTTATTAAAGGAGGAACTATTATGGGATTTGGTGGTAGTTGTGGCGGCTGTGGATTTTCTGGCGGCTTTGCTTTATTAGTAGTATTGTTTATTTTATTAATCATAGTTGGAGCTTCTTGCTTCTGCTAAACAAACTATCGGAAAAGACACTCTTATATGGTGTCTTTTCTTTGTAATAAAAAACTCTCCATAAAGGAAAATTTTTAAGTTTATACATTCAAGTCATCCAAATTAGTTATTCATACCGCACCTTATCACTTTCGGTCTTTAGTGTGACATACAAATAATCCTTCCCCTACACAAAGTTGCTCAACTAACTTTAATTCCTTAGATCCAAAACTTATATAATTAAAACACACATCATCATTAAATTCATTTCCTTACATCAATAGTTAGCTCATCTGTAATCTGCTCAAGATGAAAAAATCTTTTTATATAATGGATATGTGACCACTTTTCTTCCCCACCAATAACAAATAATTCTTGCGCATCATACATAAATGAAAAGCTTGGATAGAAACTGTCCGCTTTTATTTCAATCTCACCAGTATGATTACTAATCGTCTTACAGTCTGCTGAATAGCTTAATAACGTATAGAGAGAATCTTGTGCTGATTGAAAGAAATACTTCATAAGTGTAGCTATATCATCACTATCGGTAATGCACACTTTAAAAAAGTTCGTATCTCTTTTCTTATTATTAAAAATCAGCTCAAACGGGAATTTATTCTCTTCTAAAAATCCTTCCATAAAGTCACCGCGCAAATAAGTTTCAAATACCATATACATAGGAAATTTGTTAATTAAGCCTATAAATCCTTTAATGATTTCTTCAAATCCTTTATGCTGATTCCAATTCGTTCCCACACCCATCATAATACGGTGATTTAAATAGATAGGATAAGGTGATAACCCTTCATCTTTTAACATATACACTCGTTTTCCATCTGTATGAAGAGCTGTTTGAGACTCTTTTAGTAAGTATTGAGATAATTGAACATGTAACATATTTACATCTACCTATCATGTAATACATAAACTATATCTATTAAGTTAGAAAATGCAATGAATTATTCATATTTTACCGTGTTTAAGCGTGGAGAACTAGAATAGATCGTAATCTTATTGGAAGCTTACAGGTCTCCAGGATAATAAATTAACATCGCACCTACAAATGAACACACTAAACAAAAAATAGCCTCGTATTTTATGACTAAAGAAGAGTTGGTATCAAGCTTTTTTTCCTCTCTTTTACATATCATTTTAAATAAAACTCTATATATTATATACCCAACAATTGCCCCGAGGGTATTCGTAAATAAATCATCAATATCTGTAATTCTATTATTTAGTAATTGATTTAACTCAATTGCCAATGAAAAAAAGAATCCCGCACATACGGTGTTTTTCATTTTTCTAAACTGTGGCCAAATAGTCGGTAATAAAAAACCGAACGGCATAAACAGTACAATGTTCAAAAGATACGTAGTACTACCTGCCGTATCAAATAGAGTCAAATTAATTTGACTGACACGAATCCACGTTTCATATCTACTTATATCCCATACAGTCGCGATTTGCGTCACCCCATATACTAGCGAAAGGTAGAATAGAAAAACATATACCCATAGAAAATGCAGAATAGATATATTTCTTTTCGCTTTAAAATAAAACCCAATTTGAAACACAATACAAAAAATAATAGTAAAGAAATAAGTATACAAATAACTCATCAAAACTTCTGTATCCATGCAGAATCCCCTAACTTTACATTTTCATCTATGACTTTATCGTTTTTAGTATCCTTCTTGATGTAACTCATTTATAGGATAGGAAAAACTTTTAAAATAAAAAATGGGGTAAACATAAAATTTTTCTTAAATCTTCAGTTGGGTTTTATTATTACTCTTCTTAGGAATCCGCCATTGATAGCTAGGCAACAACATGCTTAAACCTAACAATATTATCATTTTTGCACGTAATCCTCGTAGTACTTTAACCGATGAAGCATATATAAAATCATGTGAATCGTTTGTTCAGTTAAAACATGAAATTAAGAAATATATGACGTACTATAATCACTCTTGCTATCAATAGAATTTAAAGAAGATGACTCCTGTTTGCATACCGAAATCATCTTTTTTAGGTTGCCTAACTTTTTTTAGAATGTCCTTTACAAAAGGTACAGATCAAGAGCACCTCATTCCTATTTAAGAGGATCCCGTATACCTTCTCCCCTTAAAATCACCAAAACCCATTTACAAATCTATAAAAGTAGATATAATATCCTTATGGAACCTTTATTAATTTATAAAGCATTGTCAAATGAAACAAGATGTCAAATTTTATCATGGTTGAAAAATCCAGAAAACTATTTCGATGAAAAACCTTATCTAGAGCAAGGCCTTAACTTTCAAGTTGGAGTGTGTGTAGGAGATATCCAGCTTAAAACTGGCTTAGCCCAATCGGTTATTTCTAGTTATTTATTAACAATGAAAAAGGCAGGCTTACTAGACTCTGACCGAATTGGAAAATGGACCTACTATCGCCGAAATGAAAAAACAATACGAGAGTTTTCTGAATACGTTCAAAACGAATTATAAAATGAAAGCTAATAATCAATCTACATATCAATTGATTGATTATTAGCTTTCACACATTCTGCTTTTTTACAGGTATCCAATTATTTTTTTATAAAATTGCACTACTTATAAAAGCAAGAAACATAGAAAGGAGAAAATTTTTTAACATATCATATCTAGTTATTTAGATATCTGTTATTGTATTTGAAATTACATAATCCTGATAATATTGGCATCCAATCATACTTGTAATAATGCTTCTTTGTTAATGAATTTACTTTCAAAATACTGATACGAATGGAGAGTTTTATAAATGAAAAAAGTAAATCCTTTACTTATTCTGACACTCGCAATAGGTGTGTTCGGAATTATTACTACCGAGATGGGTATTGTCGGCGTATTACCACAAATCACTCAAAAATTTGGAATTTCAACTACACAAGCTGGATTTTTAGTAAGTATATTTGCACTAGTTGTTGCTATTTCTGGTCCGTTTTTAATTCTGCTCGTCTCTAGTATTAATCGCAAAATAATTTTATTAACAGCAATTTTTGCATTTGTTATTTCAAATATAATCTACGCTTATACAACACAATTTGAAATCATGCTTATTTTTCGTATTTTACCGGCAGCACTTCACCCACTCTTCTTTTCAATTGCTCTTGTAACAGCTGCTAAACTTGTCCCTCCAGAAAAGAGCGGTCAAGCAGTTACAAAAGTTTTCATGGGAATTACTGTTGGCTTTGCTTTAGGTGTACCACTAACCTCTTACCTTGCAGACCAATTTTCACTCGAAATGGCTTTCTTATTCGGAGCATTCGTTAACACTCTTGCATTCATTGGAATACTACTCCTACTTCCTTCTATGCCTGTTAAAGAAAAAATGTCTTTCGGCAAACAAATTCGTATACTCGGCAAACCAGGATTATGGTTAAATATTTTAACCGTCACATTCCTTTTTGCAGCCATGTTTTCCGTATACAGCTACTTCGCTGAGTACCTTGCAAAAGTAACTTCCATGAATGGATCTCTCATCAGTATCATGCTATTCATATTTGGTATAGTTATGATTTTAGGTAATCATTTATTTGGTGGTCTTCTGCAAAAAAGCATAATAAACACTGTAATATCATTCCCTATTCTATATTCTATTGTTTACATATTGGTTTATTATTTAGGTTCCTACCTTGTTCCAATGATTTTTATCGTATTCATTTGGGGAATCGTACATGCTGGTGGATTAATCGTTGGTCAAACATGGTTAATAAGTGAAGCTAAAGAAGCACCTGAATTTGGTAATAGCCTATTCGTTTCATTCTCAAATCTCGGAATTACTTTAGGAACAACTATTGGAGGCTGGTTCATTTCAAACTTAGGTATTCACCAACTTATTTGGAGCGGATTCATTTTCACACTACTCTCATTTCTGTTAATTATAATAAAACTAAAATTTTTCAATTCTAATAGCCAATCTTCATTATCAAGCTAGTACATTTTCAGTTTCAAATTTGATAAAAAAACATTATAAATTCTTCTCATAAGATTTTATAAAGTGAAAAGTATAATGATCAAAGCCTTTAGCCATAATTACGACTAAAGGCTTTTTTGTATGAAAGAATAAACAACTATAAATCTAAAAGGAGCTAATTTTATGGAACATAATCAAAATGGAGTACTTGCTTTAATTGTTTTGTTTTTAGGATTAGTATTTTTCGTTAGTGGAATGGTTTATCATTTATGGGGTTCTTATTAATTTCAACTTTTAGAAAGATAAATAATTTAAAAACTAAAACGTATATTGTAATTATCGATATGGCATATTTCCAAAAACAACTTAACATGGTAAAATAATATTCGGACGGGAGTCCAATATTATTAAAATTAAGATGGTTCAAGTCGGAGAAAGGCACCTTAGGGTGTCTTTTCTTTATTTTCAAAAGGACCTGCTCAATTATTGCGTAAAAAACATAAAGTAATTTGAATCCGTTAAAATACATGAGTGACCCCTTGTTTTCCCCTCTTATTAAAGGAGGAACTATTATGGGATTTGGTGGTAGTTGTAGTAGTTGTGGCGGCGGCTTTGCTTTACTAGTTGTATTGTTTATTTTATTGATCATTGTTGGAGCTTCTTGCTTCTGCTAAAAAACTATCGGAAAAGACACTCTTATATGGGTGTCTTTTCTTTGTAATAAAAAGCTCTTCATCACTTTCGGTCTTTAGTGTGACATACAAATAATCCTTCCGCTACACAAAGTTGCTCAACTAACTTTAATTCCTTAGATTCAAAACTTATATAATTAAAACACCCATCACCAATTAATACACCTATTCTTAAATCAGAAAATATTAATATAAGTTTATCAACTTCTCTACTTGGTAAAAACTTTAACACATCATCATTAAATTCAATTATGTTTTTGGTGTACTTGCTATATGTTAACGATTCTACATCATCTAAAACATATATATTCTCATCATATAAATATAACTTGCTTAAAGCTAACACACTTTTGTTCAAAATATTATATTTATTGGGTATCAATACATTATCTTCGAAATCAAAATACTTCTCACTCTTTACTACCGCTGGAAAAGTATCAACAACATAAAAATCGCCTACTTCTTTAAAATAATACTCGTCAAGCATCTTTTGAAACAATCCCTTAATTTCACTCATTATTTTCTAATACCCTTTCCTTCTCATTATTTTCAGCAGGTGATAAATCTTTCAAATCTTCTTTTTCTACTGTTTCAAAATACTAACAGTTTATCAACTGCTGCTTTAATGTATTTAAAACTTTCTTTCTCTCATCATAATCTTCCTCACCGGCTTCTTCCCAAAGTCCAAGATCAGCTCCGCGTTCGATTAATGTAATCGCATTGCTGCGAACCTCATCTTGCGGCAATACAACCTTTCTCCAGTTGTATTGCCGCAAGACCGATGAACACTAAAGACATCTCCTCTAAATCTTCATCAATATCGAACTCATCTAAATACTCTTCTAAAACGAGCTTAGTTGCTTCTTCTGCACTTTTCCTTCATCTAAATAATCAATAAACTGATCCTTCACATCACAAGTTGTATCATCATCAAATAATCCAGTTCCCCAAGCGCCCATATTCCACAGCCCCTTCTTTGTGCTTTTCTTTTCATTTATATTTCAATTTTAAATATAGTAGAAACTCATTACAAGGCTAGTTATATATACAATTATTATAGATAATATATACCTTTCACCACATGTATCATTCTGAATAATTAAAAACAACTATTGAAAATTCCATATAGACCCATTACTGGTTAAAATGTTATAATTAAACCATCCTACATAGTTACTCATGTTCAGGATGAGAAACTAACGTCTTATTAAGTAATGCGCATAACTTAAATAAACAAGACACTGCAAAGTGTCTTGTTTATTTGTATCGAGTTTCCTTTTTATCCCAAAACTAATATAATCAAATGCAACATTTAATACATATAAAGAAAAATATAGATTTATTAAATCATTATGGCACCCATGAAAGTACTTTTATTTTGGAGGAACAAACTATGAACAAAAAGTTATTAACATCATTATTATGTAGCACATTCTTATTTGGATTATCAGCTTGCAGTTCACATGATACATCTAGCAGTAACACGAAAAACGAACAGGAGACTTCTAAAGAAACAAAGAATGATGAACTTAGCAACAAGGATCCTCAAAAAGAACTTCCCACCCATGGAGATTCTTCTGATGTATACATATCAATACACTCTGCCGATTCATTAGATGTTATAGGTAATGGAGAAGTTAAAGCACAAGGTGTATTTAAAGTATTAGACGTCGCAGTTTATAATCGTCAAGAGGAACCCATTACACTAAATAACAATAACTTTAAATTAATTGACGGAACCGGAAGAGAATATCACATTTCTAATGAATCTCAATTAGTACTTAAAGCTGCAAATACTGCTACATTTAAATTTGGTGTTCTTAATCCTAATGAAAATTCGGAAGGGAACATTGTATTCGATGTTCCGAAAAATACGCAAGGATTAACTTTGAAAATTAATGGAGATATGCTGGATGAAGGGATCGAGTTAAAGGTGGAATAGTCAAAGAAAATACAAACCGCCTATCACAACTTATACTAACATAACAAAAAGTACAGCCTCTGTATTAACTACAGTAGACTGTACTTTTTCATTTGTGATTTTGTATAACTCACTATAATAGGATTCCTTAGTTCTTTTGAGAAGATGCTCTCCAATCACGAAAAGATGTTGGAAACCCAGAATGTCCACGTTGCTTTGTAACAACTGGTTTCTCTTGAAGAGTAGTTGATTTCTCTTCAGGAATAGTTGGTTTTTCTTCAAGAATACTCAAAGCTGTTTGCATTTTCTCCAGCTGTTCTTTTAAAGCTTGCTGCTCAATCTTTAAATCCGTAAGTAAACGTAATATCATCTCAGAATTAGCCATAACGATCTCCTTTCCCCCAATGCACAGAATAAAATACCATATGTAATAAGCGGAATACTCGTGACAAAAATAAGTTCGTCAACTCTTTTAAAATACCGAGTACTTTTATTTTTTCAAAAGGACCTGCTCAAGTTTATCCGTAAAAACATAAAGTGATATAAATCCATTAATATATGGACTTTATGGAAGGAGGAGTTAATATGGGCTATGGTGGTAGTTGTGGAGGCTATGGTGGTAGTTGTGGTGGAGGCTGTGGTTTTGGCGGTGGATTCGCCTTACTTGTTGTGCTCTTTATCTTATTAATCATCGTTGGAGCTAGCTGTTGGGGCGGCGGATTCGGCTGCTAATAAGAGGCACTCTTGAGAGTGTCTTTTTTTTATTTCTCAATATAGGGCTAACATATATGTGTTACTATCAAAAGGCGAGATTCCCTAAGCGTAATATAGTAGTTTACCAACTATGAAAGCCACTGTCACAAGAAAACAGTAGGCTTTTATTTTGTTATTTAACAAGATTAAAACATGAATTGCCATTTCCCCTCAGTAACATTTTTAAATGACATAGCACTTCATGCACCATATACTGTTAACAACAGTATACTGTCATTAACAGTATATATTCCAATTCATTCTAGGAGGTATATTTATGAAGCATACAGGAAGACATACAGGTGCATTTCTTTTGTTATTTTTAGCAGAAGGTGATAACTATGGCGGGCAACTACTTCAGAAATGTGAAGAAGAACTTCCGATCAATCCAATCGATAGTGCCATCCTTTACCGCACGCTGAAGAAATTAGAAAACGAAGGTGCTATTGAATCTTATGTAAGTACATCAGTTCCAGATAAGCCGAGAAAGATGTACAAAATTACTACAGCCGGAAAAGAACAATTAGCAGATTTTCAAATGGATATTGAGGAAAAAATGAAAAACTTATCATTTTTCTTAGACAAATATAAAGACTTAAAGGAATCTTATCATGATTAATGGCGCTATCCTTTACATTTTGGCCATTATTCTTACGGGGATTTCTTTTATGAAGGATCGGACTAAAACGAAAGCTGCCCTATTAAAATCATGGAAAATATTTCGAAACCTCCTCCCTGCCATGCTCTCCATTATGCTTTTCGTTGGACTATCACTTTCTATCTTAACGCCGTCCTTCATCTCTTCCATCATTGGAGAACAGTCCGGGTTCATAGGTATTATTTATTCAGCAATACTCGGCTCCGTTGCACTCATTCCAAGCTTTGTCGTGTTCCCACTTGGTAATACGTTAGTACAGCACGGCGCAGGTCTTCCTCAAGTTGCGGCACTCATGTCTACACTAATGTCAGTAGGAATTACAACCTTGCCGATGGAACAAAAGATATTCGGACGAAGCTTTGCTTACGCTCGTAATGCATCTGCATTACTCATGTCACTCCTATTCTCATATATCATTTGGGTGGTGATGGTATGAAGGAACTAAAAAGATATCGCTTCTTTTTCATTTTGCTGATTGGACTTATCATACTAACTTTTATAAACCAATCTTTAGGATGGAGCGCATTACAATTAACGGGGAATAGCATTTTAGATATGTTGTTTCTACTCCCCCCTGTCCTAGTATTTGTAGGGTTACTTGATCAGTGGGTGAAGAAAGAAACACTAATGAAATACATGGGAGAAAAGTCCGGCATATATGGAATATTATTCTCTCTATTATTAGGCGGAATTGCAGCTGGTCCCCTCTATGTTGCCTTTCCGATTGCAGCACTACTATTAAAAAAAGGCGCAAGTATTAGGTACATCGTATTTTTCTTAGGTGTTTGGACAACTGCGAAATTACCGATTATGGTGTATGAATTTTCTTCATTCGGAGCTACCTTTACGCTCGTTCACATTTGCTTCGGTCTGTTGTTCTTCTACGTAATGGGCATCGTTTTTGAGAAGTTTTATGATCAACGGCAGTTGTTGCAGTATGATATTACGAAAGAAATGTAAAAAGACATCTTTATCTTGTAAAGATGTCTTTTTAATATGAACCTTAATTTTCGTTCTGTAAAACCCTCGCTGCCTTTACTTCCTTTTTCTCTTCTTTTAAGAACAACGATACGATAAAAGCAATAATGATAAAGATTAATCCAAGTGTAAATGCACCTTGGAATCCTGATGTTAAGCCATTTAACTTCTCTACTGGGTCCATTGGATTTGCGGAGCTTTCCATATACTTAGTTGTTCCTGAAGACATTTTCGAAATAAAGATAGCCGTACCAATTGCGCCAGCTACTTGCTGTAACGTATTAAACAGTGCTGTTCCGTGCGGATATAAATCTGGTGTTAATTGATTTAATCCATATGTTTGTGCTGTCATTACAAACATGAGTCCGACCATTAATACGCTATGCATGACAATAATTTGTACCATTGATGTATCAGGAGTAATGCCTTTAAATAAGAACATTGCAATACCTACTAACACAATACCGGGAACGATAACAACTTTCGGGCTAAATTTATCAAATAGTTTACCTGCGATTGGTCCCATTATGGCGCTAATAATACTTCCTGGAAGCATTATTAGTCCTGATTTAAATGCTGTAACGAGTAAAACTGTTTGTAGGAACATCGGTAATAAAGTCATCGTTGAAAATAACGACATCATCACAATGACGATTAATCCAACTGATATTGTAAACATCGGAACTTTAAATGCTCGTAATTCTAAAATCGGATTCTCAATTTTCAATTGTCGAACGACAAAAATACATAATGAGATAAGCCCAACAAGTAAAGTGCCATACACTTTCGCATCAGACCATCCTACATCACCCGATGCACTAAAGCTATACACAAGCCCTCCAAATCCTAATGTCGATAAAAGGATAGATGGATAATCCACTTTTGGCCTTGTTAACTCTGAAACATTTTGAATGTACTTCATCCCAATCATAATTGAAATGATCACGATAGGAATAACAATATAGAATAACCAGCGCCAATTTAATGAATCCACAATTACTCCAGATAATGTAGGACCAATTGCAGGAGCAGACATCATCACAAGTGCGATTAATCCCATTGTGGCACCACGTTTTTCAGGCGGACAAATAAGTAAAATCGTATTCATTAATAACGGTGAAATTAACCCCGTCGCTACAGCTTGGACGATACGGCCAACTAATAAAATAGAAAATGTCGGTGCGAATCCCGCAATTAATGTACCGACTAAAAACGTTACCATAGCGATCAAAAACATTTGTCTCGTTGTGAGCCATTGCTGAAGTAACGCTGTAATCGGGACTAAAACCCCAACTACTAACATGTAAGCTGTAGAAAGCCATTGAATCGTTGAAGCTGTTACGTCGAATTCTTTCATTAATACAGTTAACGCATTACCAAGTAATGTTTCGTTTAATAATGCAACCATTGCCCCTAAAAGTAATGCAATTAAAATCGGGGTATGTTTCATATTAGAAGTATCAACTTTGCCACTTGCAGGGCTCTTAGTTGTTATATTCATGTATTGATTCTCCTCCTGTTTTTTACTTGAAAATCTTTAAATAAACCGGAACACATGTAATATAATATACATATGTAGATTAAAAAGGGAGAATCAATTTAAAGCCATTGTATATTTAATCTACAAAAAAGGAGAATTGTAGATGAATGATAATGAAAAACAGCTTGATTTACGTATTAGACGTACACATAAATTATTGTGGGATTCCTTATTTGACTTAATGACGCAATCAAAACAGAAATATAGTACTATCACGATTAACCAAATTTGTGATCGTGCAATGGTACACCGAACAACTTTTTATAAACACTTTGAAGATAAAGATGCTTTATTAGCATTTGGATTTAAACGCTACAGCAAGATGATTGCTGAAATACCGATTTCAGATCGATTAAGTAAACCATTTCAAGTAATGGAACAATTTCTACACCATGAAGAAATCGGTAAAATATTAGAGACGCAAATGTCTGATGAACAATTTATTAGCCGTACACAGTATTTAAGTCACGAAACGAGAAAACAAGAAATAGAAGCGTTAAATCAACTTTGCAAAAACCATACGATGCCAAATAATTTAATCATTGAATTTTATTCAGGGGCAATCACCTCATTAAGTGCATGGTGGTTTAAAAATGAAAGAAGCGTTTCTGCTGCTGAAATGGATAGGTATCTCCACCAACTTATTAACCGGAATATTTTTCAGTTTGAAGAAGAATAACTTCACCATCAAAAAAACGCCTATATGAAATAGGCGTTTTTTACATACTATTACTTACCGATTTTCTTCAAATCCGAACTTTCTATAATTGAACGAGAATATCCATCTTTCCCAACTCGCACCATAGCTCTTCCCAACTGCTTAGAAGTTATCACACTGCCGAATCGCTTCAACAGAGGATTAAAGGGCTTCATCACATCATACATTAATTGGTACAATTTCGTTTTTGATTTCACACCATTTGCCGGAATGATTAATCTTAGTCTAAACATATACGCAGATTTGAAAGGTAAACGTAATAACTCATTTTCCGTTCTCTCCTTCACTCTCGCCCACATCGTACGTCCTGATTCTGTACTATCTGTTCCGCTACCGGATACGTAAATGAATGTCATGTTTGGATTTAACTTCGCTAATGTTTTTGCGGTAGATAACGTTAATTCGTACGTAACTATAGAATAAAACGTCGATAAATTTTTGTTCCAAATATTCAGAATTAATATTAAAATAAACAATGGGGATAGGGGTATGGAATCATAAATTATACATAACGAGGGAATAGAAATGAAAATTCAATTAAAAGCTGATTTAATGCTACTACTAGTTACATTTTTTTGGGGTGCATCCATCCTACTTACAAAGCTTGGACTTGATGGCATAGAAGAATATAATTTAATCGCATTACGATTTATTATTGCCTTTCTTTTATCAGGTTTAATATTTTACAAACATTTATTCAAAGTCGATTTTAAAACTGTAAAATATGCTTTTATACTAGCTTCCGTTTTATTTATCGTTTACATTTTCGCGACATTCGGTACAAAGTATACAAGTGTGTCTAATGCTGGTTTCTTACTATGTCTCACAGTCATTTTCATTCCAATATTATCAGCTATATTTTTAAAACACATTCCTGAAAAGAAAGTTATATTAGGAATTGTGTTAACGATAATAGGAATTGGCTTATTAACATTAACTAGTGAATTCAAAATCGGTAACGGCGATATATTTTGCATACTGTCTGCCTTATTTTATGCGATTCACGTCATCATTACTGGAAACGTAACAAAACATGTGAACTCGATTGCACTCGGGGTCATACAACTCGGTTTCGTCGGCCTATTTAGTCTTATTTTTTCATTAGTAATGGAAACCCCAAAACTTCCTAGCACGATCAACTCATGGCTAATCATCTTAGCCTTAAGCATATTTTGCACCGCAGTCGCTTTCATCGTGCAAGTTATCGCCCAACAATACACGACGCCAACACATACAGGACTTATCTTTTCATTAGAACCCGTCTTTTCCGCAGGCTTTGCCTTCGTTTTCACAGGCGAAACGCTCACAGGAAAAGGGTATTTAGGGGCGACGCTTATATTATTGAGTGTGTTGATTGCTGAGATAGATTTTAAGGGGTTGTTGCGGGTTAATTATAAGAAGAATATAGAGTAAACATTTCACTATGATCAATAAACATACCCCAGAAAAATATGAGTTTATATCATTCTCTTCACTTAGATTTTCTTTTAAATGAGACTTTTTTAGATGCTATCTTCGAATAAGGTAGCATCTAAAAAATGTTAAAAGAAATTTGCCCCTAGTATCTTCTTATATTTTATGTAGCCTTCATATTTGACCTTTTCTACGTTCTTTGAAGTAAAGATGTTCAAAATTACTTACTGAATATAGTCATACAGATTTTTCGCTAACAATAAACAAGTTACTGTAATGAAAAGAGCACGAACATACCCGCTTCCTTTTTTTATAGCAAACTTGGAGCCAGCAATTCCTCCAGCAATTTGAGCAATCCCCATTATAAAACCATACGCATAGTTTACTTGCCCTACATACATAAATATTAACAATGCACCAACATTACTTCCTAAATTAAGAAACTTCGCATTACCTGCTGCTTTTAAAAAATCATACCCAATAAATAAAAGAGCAAACATTAAAAACGAACCTGTGCCAGGCCCTAGAAATCCATCATAAAAACCAATAGCAAAAACAAAAAAAGTAAAGATAATGACGTGTCGACCAGACAATTTTTTATGAGTGGAAATACTACCCCAATCCTTTTTGAATATCGTATAAATGGCAACCGCACCAAGCATAATCAGCATCAATGGCTTCAGTACTTCTGGGTTCATTAAATGAACGGTCCATGCCCCTATTATGGAACCTACGAAAGTGAGTGGAACTAATTTAAACGCCGATTTCAAATCAAGATTACCAGAACGATAAAACACAATATTACTAGTTGCACACCCCATTGTCGACGCTAGTTTATTCGTAGCTACTGCACTTGCTGGATTCAGTCCTGTAAATAATAAAGCGGGTAAGGCAATGAGTCCTCCACCACCTACAACTGAATCAATAAATGCAGCTAAAAATCCAAAAGCAATCAAAATAATTAATACTGATGGGTCTAAATAAAAATCCATACTATTAACCTCCCCTTTAGTCACTATCCGAATAGTAACTAATAATTTGCTAAATGTAAACAGTTATTGTAACGTTGAAATATAAAAGCAAACATCGGAGGACGAAAAAAGTGGACTACATAGTGCAACAGCTTAAAAAAATTGGTTTTAATGAATATGAAGCTAAATCTTATGTATCTCTTGTTAAACAGGGGCCTGTCACAGCCTACCAAGTGAGTAAGGATTCGGGTATCCCAAGAGCGCGAATTTATGAGATTTTGGGTAACCTTGTAGAAAAAGGAATTGTCATGAAGGAAGAAATAAATGACACCACTCGCTATTCACCTCTACCTGTTGAAATCTTTTTACAAAAGGCGCAATCAGAATGGCAGTCTACTTATGAAGTAATCAGTGATTCATTAAAAAAACTGGAAACTTTCGAGGAAAAAATGGATAATCGAGTGATTACTTTAAAAGACAATAAAACAATAATTAGCTACTGTCAGGCATTAATAAAAAAAGCCCAAAAACGTATTGTCATTTCAATGTGGGATGAGATGTATGAAGCGTTAAAAGAGGAACTATCTGAGGTAGCTGATAAAGTTACAGTACAAGGTATTACCCTGCATGTTGAAAATCCCATTAAAAATCTAGAAGCCCATCGTATAACACCTTATACAGAAACCCTGTCTACAGAACATTGGTTTATTTTATCGATAGATTCTAAAGAGATGATTTATGGACCATCAATTGAAGAGCGTAATATTGCTTTTTATACAGATGACCCCATTCATATATACTTACTAGAGGATTACGTATGGCATGATGTTTTAGTAAATCGACTTGTCCGACGTAGCCAAGACGATTTGGAGCAATGGATTACTACAGAGAGAAAATCCTTCTTTATGGAAAAATAAGAAACATATTCAAGAGCAAATCAAAAAAATTGCGTATTAAACCTAACAACTTCTCCGTACAAAAATAGCCGACTATTATATAGTAAATAGTCGGCTATTTTTATATAAATTTATACAGACGCTGCCATTTTCCCTTTGCGGAATATTCCCATTAACCCAGCGATTAATGAGATAAACGATTCTCCCACTCTTTCACCTTCTCAATTGTTACATCTAATTTCTTAGCCACTTCCTCTATACTCATTCCCTTAAAGAGCATTCCAGCTGCCGAAAGTGCTTTATCTATTTCTTCTTGCTTCTCTTGCTCATATAAAGTGAAACTTTAATCAGTGGGGGTTTTGTTCATCCCCCACTGATTATTAGTTGAACCAATCGGGCGTTTACGGGCAGTTGATCTCCCACCTAACTCCTTTGCTCCAGCCGAATTTTGAGGTGGGAGTTTTACTGCCCGTTAATGCGGGATAAACGACCTACTTTTGTCAACCGTAACCACTCCTTTACCTTTTTATATGCCTTCTTCTATTTTATCATCCAATCTCCACAAACCGCCCAAACTCCTTCAAAAATCTCAGCTTAAAACTACCCACAGGCCCATTCCGATGCTTCGCCACATGAATCTCCGTCATCTCTTTCTGCATCGTTTCTTTATCGTAATAATCCTCTCGATACATAAGCATAATGACATCCGCATCTTGCTCAATTTGTCCCGTCTCTCTTAAATCAGATAAAAGCGGACGCTTATCTTGACGTGACTCTACGGAACGAGACAATTGCGACAATGCTACTATACAAACATTTAAATCACGCGCTAATAACTTAAGCTTACGAGAAATCTCACTAATCTCTTGAAATCGATTGCCCTTATGCTTCGGATCGCCCGTAATGAGCTGCAAATAATCTACAATAACTAAAAGCTTTTTATCACCGTGCTTCCGCTTTAACTTACGAGTCTGCATCCAAATATCCTGCATTGTAACACCGGCCTTATCATAAATTTCAAGTGGCAACTCACCAATCTCCGCAAACGCCTTACTCACCTTTTCCCAGTCTTCTATCGTAAAACGATGCTTCGGATTTTTCAGCCTACCTCCTGACACTTCGCCCGCGCAAGACGCCATCCTTTTTAACAGTTGCTTACTACTCATCTCTAACGAAAACAATCCAACTGCCGCTCCAGACTTCGCCGCATGTAGCCCAACATTTAACGCAAACGCAGTCTTCCCCATAGAAGGACGCGCTCCAAGAACGACAAAATCCCCTTCCTGCAATCCGCACGTCATCTTATTTAACGATATATAACCAGTCTCAATACCAGTATTCTCTTTCGTATCTTGATGAAGCTCTTCATACAAACCAACTAAAGCATCCTTCAAATCAAACTCACATACACAGTCCTTTTCCTCTAACTCACAAAGCTCCGTAATCGTCTCACCAATAATTTTCTCATTCTTCTCCGCAATAAGACGCTCTCCCATCTTACGCCCAAGAACGCCAGCCTGATACATCTTCCAGGCACCCCGAACAAGCCCCTCATAATAAGAGAAGTTGGCAGTTGTAGGCACACCCTCTATTAATGCTATAAAATACTCCATCCCCCCGATATTCTCCAAAAAATTTGGATTCATCCGAGAAACGAGCGTCACAAGATCAATTGGTTGCCCTTCATCTTCAATTTTTCGCATTAACCGAAATATAGACTTATGCACCGGCATAGAAAAATAATGCTCCGTCAAACGGCACTCCTTAATAAGCTCTCCATCAATTAAAAGAGAACCTAACACCGTCTTTTCCGCCTCCACATTTTGAATACTCATGGACGCCACCCGCGTTCAGTTAAGAACCGCTGCAACTCTTCCTCAGACGGCGCATTCTTCTCCCACTCCTCACACCTCGCCAAAAACTCCTCCGTCTCCGCCGTACTAACAGACGACTCCTTCTTCCTAAAGCTCGCCGTATCCGCCTCAACCTCACACACTTTCGTAAATCCTTTCCCGTGCCAACCTCTCAAAATCCCCTTCACATAAGCAACCGTCCGCTTATTATTCTCATACGCAATTTGAAGAGCCTTCAGCACAAGCTCCTCTGACAAATCTTCCATCCACGCACTCAATTCCTCTACCGTATGAGGAGACAAACTACCGAAATTTTGTTCATAAAAAGAAAACACGCGACTTCCCGTTTCTTCCTCTATAACCTCTTCTTCCGCCTCTTCACAAACCGGATCAACATCATGAACGGCCAAATCACTCGGCATACCGAAATGTGCTAAAAGCATCGGAACACTCAGCTCCTCCTCTATGCACTTCTGAAGAAACATATGTACAAACTCCTTATTCTTCACACCCTTAAGCTCACGAAGCACACACTTCTCCACATTCGTATTCGTCACAGGATTATAACGAAGCCAATTTAAAACGAATAACTCTCTCGTATCTGCATCATAAAGAATCTTTCCATAATCAATGAAGCGCTGCACAAGCTTATCAACAGTCTCCCGATTATAACCCGTCTCCATCTCAGCTAACCGCTTCGGAAAAGGAAAAATCCCACACTGCGTCGTCTTCGAACAAGTTAACAAATAAACATAAAAATACCGCTCCTCCGGCGTCAAATCTAAAACAAAATCATCCTGCCAAAAATTCACCTGCACATTACGATACACCGCCATCCTAATTCCTCCCGTCCTCATTCAAAAGTAAAAATTTCTTCTTTGTACTATATATAGGAAGGAGGGCCAGGTTTTTGGCGTGTTATTTCAAATTTTTTTTGACTACTACTACGGTGTTTGTTGGTGTTTTTGTTTTGTTGTGTTTTTTCTTAGTGATTTATTACTTGGTAGGGGCTTGGAAGGGGTATGGGAGGGGCTAGTTGTCGGTTACTTCGATTAGGAAGACTCGATCTGAGAAGCCGCCTCGTTCTTTTGCTTTCTTTTTTCGGATGTTGTTGATTTCTTCTAGTGTTGTGCCTGCGTGTTCGGCTAGGGCGTTTATTGGTTCTGGGAGGTTGGAGAGTTCTTCTAGTTTATCTGGTTTTGTTTTTGCTTCTAGGTATTCGGTTAGTTCTTCTTGTGTTTTCTTGCAGAGTTCTTTTATGTATTCATCTTCGGGTAGGATTCTTGTTGTAGATGTTTTTCCGTTGTTTTTTATTATTTGTGGGATTTTGTCTCGGATTAGTTTGTTGTAGGTTGGCATGGGGTTTTCCTCCGTTAGTTTTTTCTTCTATTATAATGAAAAAGCAGTTTAACTAGTTGTTAAACTGCTTCATTGCTTCTTTTATATAGTTTTCTTCTTCAGTTGTGAAAAGGGTTGGGAATTCAGATAGTGGGAAGTTCGATTGATTAATTATATCCTCTATATCACTTTGAGGTGTATCAAGATAGTTCGTTACCTCTTCTATTAAATTGAAAAATTCCTTCAAGGTAACTTGAACTTCATGATGACTCGGGTCCTGCTCTTCTTCTTTATACTTTTTCAACTTCCCGATCACATCCATAAATCGCCAATCAAACTTTTCTTTTAACTCTTTTATTATTATAAGCCGCTTTGCCTCTCTAACGTTCCATTTCATCTTATCTCTACATCATTTATGACAACATATACTACCTTTCAAATAAATATTTTTCAGAATCCCTTAAAATAAAAAACAATCCATTGATTAACCTCAGAATTATATTCCTACTAACTGATCTTCAGTTATATGCTCCATAAAACTATTCAAATCAGGAATTATAGTTTCCAATAAAGTTTCTCTATTAACCCAAAATGTTCTTTTTATTTGCTGGCTACCATCTGTAAAAGTAAAGGTATCATTTGCATCTTTAGCCTTAGGCCTAATATGTAACCCTTTATTAGCAGATGCTTTTACAAACTCCTCTGCATTTCCAGCCTTAAATTTATCTACAGTATCTTTATATACTACTTTTGCCTTATGAGAAAGGTATGAGAAGTTAAACTTAGGGATTACGTGGATACCGACAAGCTTTCCAACTAGATTTTCGATAAAGATAAAAAAGAGAAACTCTTTTTCAATTTCTTTTTTTAAATATGAATCTTCAAAGGACAATATTTCATCATCTTTTGCACCATCATATATTTTAGGGTAATCCTCTGTCTCATAAAATTGACTAAATGTTTTACTTGGTAAAGCAAATGACTCTTTCAAATTAAACCCTTCATCTTTACCTTTAAAAATTACATTGATTGTCCTAAAATCTACTTTTATCCCCTGTTCCTCCAACTCTTTTTTTATAAACATACTTCGGTTAGATTTAGATTTATTGTTATCCTTGTAGGTTTCAAATTTACTGGCCAATTCTGAAGGCTCTTTAAAGAATTCAATCGCTTTATCTTCATCCTCTTCTAAATTCTTATGATTTTCTTGATAAATTTTGTACAAATCATCCCTTTTCAACATATTAGAATCTATTATTTTAGGAGCTAATTGAATAAATGTATCTACAAAACTTTCATATATCCCCTGAAAATATTCCTCTTTATCATTCTCATCTTCTGCATCATTATATACATCTTTGGAATAAGACTTGAAATAAAATTTACCATTACTAGATAATCCAGAATAATCCTCTTCAGACACCATTTCAGGTTTCTCCCTTTTTCTCCACCACTTGTCAATATAATTAAATATATCCATACTACTTAAAAAATCATCAACCATTTCAACATCTTCATCTAAAAACTTATCTATTTCCTCTAAATACTCTACCAATTTGTTTTTATTAAGATTTCTTGCCGTCCCTGGCTTATTTTTAAATAACAAATAAGATTTAACGAAATCTGGCAATAAAAAACCGCCGTAACTTCTATCTTCACCATTCCTACAAATTCTCTTATTTTTTTTGTCTAATTTTTTATTGATTTTCTCTACCAGCTCAGTATTAGTTTCTATATCCTCAATCTTAACTGGGATTTGAGTATTCAATCCTAATGTTACAGATCTCTTCAATTTAGAATTCACTGCAATGAATATTGTTTTTATTTTAACAGACTGTTTTAATCTATCCATTAATTGATTAACAAAATCAATTACTTCTGAATTGTCTTCCCCAAGTTTGCTCTTCAAACCCTTTGTAATTGTTCTTACAATATCAGTACAATGCGTTAATGTTTGTGCCCCATTTATTACACTAACATTTAATGGGTTGAAAATAATTTTATCTTCTTCAACTCGGAACTTTTCAGGTGAATAAATCGTGATTCCATTATGGTGAAACCAAAAATTTTCCAAAGCATTTTCATATCCATCAAAATTCTCTGAACCATTATTCTCTTTAAGATATTCATTCACTTTTTCCTTAAATGTCGAATCTGTATTATATGAATTATTCAGACCATATAAACCTAATAAAAATTTCGTTTTGAAATTATTTCGTAAACGATTTGCCTCGTTACCAACAATCCCTACCCTCACATTATCTTTAAACAATCCACTCCCTGTTTGATTATATAGCTTGTACAATTCTCTTAATGAAATATTATAAACTAAACCTAGACCACCTTCGACTTCCTTACTGGCAGCCTTATACTCTAAATAATTCACTCCATCTTCTTCCAAAAACATTTCAATTTCACTATCTCGAATTAAATAACATGTCTTTAAAGATTCTAAATCTTTTTTTATCTTTCGTTTTTCTATACCGCTTTTTGCTTCGACAACTACCTGATCCCGAAAGTCCTGTTCCTCTTCCCACGATTCAAATATCATTAATGGCTGTATTTCTAAATTATTTTTTTGCTCATAGCTTTCCCAAAATTCTTTGAATGTAACATTATCTTTACTGTTTTTACGAAAATCCCCTACATGATACTCCACTATATCCCCGTTATCATTAATAACTTCTAAGATTTCAGATTTCAAATCAACGCTTCGCTCTTCTAATCCTGTATCACCTAATATTTTGTATATCTTCTTTATATCTTCATCTCTTAATATCATATTACTAGCCCCTTTTTGTATAATATAAACGTAAATATTCGAAGTCATGGCAAGCCCTTTTCCTAATTTCATTTAACCTTCCCATATCTTCTCCCTTGGTTTTAGCCTTTTTTTCTAATTCATCAAGAGCACAAAATAAATCTTGCTCGTACTTTCTTAATTGCCTCATAACATTTTTTTTAGGCTCTTTATTATTTATATACGAATTAATTTCAAATTCTAAGTTTTCGAAATACGAATCCAACTCAGCTTCCAGTGTATTATCTGTTTTACATCCTTCCAAAGTTTTATCGATGCCTTCAAAAATAACATCACTCAATTTATCCTTTTCCGGAAAAAGAGTAGACTCATATATAGAAAAGAACTCTGCTAATTGCTTTCTTATATTTTCTTTTTTCTTACCACTTATTTTTATTCTTTTGTAAAAACAACTCGGTATCCTCGTAATATTACTTGCCGGGAAAAATATGAATCCTCCTCGTTGTAATTTTATCCTGTCATTAAAATGTCCATGTGTTACCACTTTAAAGTTCTTTTTTAAAATTAGCTCATTTTGATTTTCTAATAACATATCATTATAATATTTTTCGATATACTTCGAACTCGGAGAGAAATGCTGTGGTAAACAGAATACATACAAATATCCATCCTTGTCACCTTTATCATTTTCATAGGCAGTAGCAAAATATATTGCTACCAGAACATTATATGTTATATCTAATAACCTACTAGTTGCTAAATAATGTTGTGCGGCTATTGCTTTTTGTAAATTTGTTTTATCCTTTTCACCTATTACCTGATAATCATTTAATAAATCAAATAGTTTAATTTCTTGTTTTGGGCTTAAACCTCTTCTATATAACGATGGTAATAATTTTGTCCCTTCGTAATCTTGAGGTTCCCCACGAAAAGCAATGATACTCTGTTTTTCAGGAATTCCTAAAGATTCCCTCAACAAAAGTGTCTCTTCTTTTACCCTCTTTAATAATTCAAAAAGGCACTCCTCTATTTTCTCTACTCCATTTTCATTCATTTGCACACCTCTTTAACATTTTATTAAAATAATAAGATATAATTCAATTTTTCGTCTTATAATAACACTAGTACTGTTATAATTAACTACACTATTCATCAATCTAATATATACAACATAAAAAAACGATTTTACACTATAGAATTATATCACATCATAATTTTTTTGAATAATATTCCTTTCTTGTTATAATATACATACAGAATCTTTCTCTTTTTTAAATAAAAAATTTTTTCACTTTACAAATTTCACTATTTAAAAAACACAAATAACCCGATTTTATATCCATACACAAAATCGGGTTACTTACTCATATTAATTTTATTTTTTAACATCTAGCTACTAACTTCATATACCTAAATAAGGCTTAATTGCACCCATCCACCTTGTTCTTCCTCTTCCATATTAATCTCCAAAATTCTCTTACCCATTCGCTCCACCAAATCAACCACTAAAGCATTTCCCATACAAAAGTATCTGTTTCTTTGTGGCATTCCTGTATTCGTCCAGTCCATTGGGAAACCATTTAACAACTCACATTCAGCTGGCGTTAAATATCTTAGCCTTTTTGTATAAGGATCTTCAATTACATGGGAACTTCTATTACATGTTCCTTCACTTGTTAACATTGTACGTCCAGGCTTATCTAAACCATCTGGGAAAGCCATTCCTCCCTCAGCGTAGAAGTATTTATGACCCGTCGCCTTTGATACTCTTTCTTCCTTCTTAGGGCCTTTAAGGTACTTAAGTTCCTCAAATTCTGTTCTTCCCTTTTTGTTAACCTTATCCATTTTCAAATAATATGATTCATCTGCAGGACCAAATTTATCATATACTTTCTGAACAACCTCACCTAAAGTCTCTGGGTTTTCAGTTACTGGTACCACTTCTTCAGTATATACTTGTCCCTCTATCATCACACCAGAATTATAGTATTCCGCTTTAAATGTATCAGAAACCTCAATAATATCGACCGGCAACTCAAATTGCCCTCTTTTTTTATTTTCCTCAGGTGCTTCATGCACATTAAAAATCGGAGCAAAGAATCCATTTTCACATAATATCTCCAACGACTTCATTTCACTTTGAACAGATGCGAAATGAGATTCTTTTAAGTACGCAAAAATAAATACTCTTCGTCTTCTTTGTGAATTTCCATAATCCGCAGCATTAATAACTCTCCATTCCACTACATATCCTGCATCTCTAAAGCTCGCCAGCATAATAGAAAAGTCACGACCTCTTTGTTTTGCTGGTGACTTCAATAATCTATCTACATTCTCTAACAAAACAAACCTTGGCTTGCGAGAATTAACTATGTTCATTATCTCCCAAAAAAGAACACCTTTTTTCCCTTGTATTCCTTTTTCACTTGATAAAGTACGTGCTACAGAATAGTCTTGGCAAGGAAAACCTCCTACTAATAAATCATGCTCAGGTATTTCCGGCCAAGCTTCAGCTATATCTCTATTTACATGTATTCCTCTATTTTCAAAGCGAGTTGCATAACAATTAAATGCATGTTGTGCTTTAGTTGAAGGTTCCCACTGGTTCCCCCAAAGAACTTCAAAGTTTTCGTTTGCTTCTAGTCCTAATCTAAAGCCTCCTACTCCCGCAAAAAGTTCTACTACTTTCACCATAAATACACGAACATCCTTTCGGTGTTTTATTTACTTATGCTTCTTTATAATTAAAAGTGCGGAAAAGATTATCTATAAAAGTTTAAGAACCATCCTTTTTTAGCTTATAACAATTAAGAGCATACTTCGCTACCATATCAATATTATAAACGAAATAAATTATCTTGAAAAGATCCAATATAACTGTTTTTTAATGGTAACAACTACCTTTTCCTTCTTATAAATTTTACTTATATAAAATTGAAACAGCTTTTAATTATAGCATAACTTTAATATGTATTAAAATCATACACTCAGCACTGAATACAGAAAGGAAATTATTATGGACTACACTACAGTAGAAGAACTTATGAAAAAAGCACATGAAGCTGAAGGAAAGACATTTGGTGAAATTGATTCAACTAACCGACTTGCAAACGCAAAATCAAAAGGTGGGCTAGGACAAGTAATCGAGGAAAGTTTTTTTGGATATGAAGTAAATTCAAACGCAGAAGCTGATTTTAAACACCTTGGTATTGAACTCAAAGTAACTGCATTTAAACAAAATAAAAACGGTTCATTATCAGCCAAAGAACGCTTGGTTTTAAATATTATCAACTATATGGAAGAAGTTCATACACACTTTGAGACATCAAGCTTTTGGAAGAAAAACGAAAAGCTACTATTAATGTTCTATGAATGGGTACCTGACGTAGATCGTAAAGATTTTCATATTACAAAAAGCTTTCTATTCACCTATCCTGAAGCTGATTTAGAAATAATTAAACAAGACTGGGAAATCATCGTAAATAAAATTCGTGCCGGCAAAGCACATGAATTATCTGAAGGTGATACAAACTATTTAGGAGCTTGCACAAAAGGATCCAATAAAAATTCACTTCGCTCACAACCGTGTTCTGAAATTCAAGCAATGCAAAGAGCTTTTTCATTAAAGCCTTCTTATATGACCGCACTAGTTCGTAGATATATCCTAAACGAAGAACTGGTAAGTTTCACAACAACAAATGAACTAAAAGGAAAATCTTTAGAAGAAATCCTTTACTCAAAATTTGAGAATTACATAGGCCTAACTAATCAAAAAATTGCTCAAAAATTGTCTATCGATTACAGACCTACAACCAAGAGCTTTGTTCCATTATTAGTAAGCTCATTACTTGGTATTAAAGGAACTCGACTCGATAAAATTGAAGAATTTGCGAAGGCCAATATAGAATTTAAGACAATTCGTTTAGAGCCAAACGGAAAACCAGAACAAAGCATGTCATTTGAAACAATTGATTTTCATCAATGGACAAACGAATCATGGGAAGAAAGCGAAATTCGAGAACGCTTCTATCAAACCAAGTTTTTATTCGTAATTTTTGAATTTAACCAAACAAAAAAAGAAAATCCAAACCGTAAACTCTACTTTAAAGGTATTAAGCTTTGGAACATGCCTGTCCCTACAATAGAAAAAGAAATACGTGAACTATGGGAAGAAGTTAATAAAGTGATAGATGAAGGTATTCAAATTGAATACAAAACACGTGGTGATAAAGTCGTCGAAGCAAATAACCTACCAAAAATAAATTTCAACGGCGTCGCGCATATTAGACCAAAAGCTCGTAATGGTGCTGATAAAGTAACTTTACCTGATGGGCAGCAAATTACAAAGCAGTGTTATTGGTTGAATAACTCTTATATTGCTTCTGTTATAGCTAATAACGTTAAAGAGTAATTTAAGTTTAACCTACAATCTTTATATCACCAAAAGTCTCCTTCTCTATTTACGTAATTATTATGTGAATTGAGAAGGAGATTATGGTTTATAACAAATTCACTTTGTTTCTATATGATTACTACCTCTTATTTTTTCATTCCAGCTTCTCTCATCATTCCCCCATATTCAAAAACATTCTCCTCCAAAAACCCACTCGTCTCCCCACTATCCTTATAAAAACTCTCCCAACCCCGCTCCCTCAAAATCCCCTTCCAACTATCACTCTCAACCATCTTCTTAATAATACTATCCCAATAAGCAACCTCTTCCTCCGTCATATCTTTTGGCCCCATAATACCTTTCCAGTGCTGGAAGATGACGTCGATTCCTTGTTCTTTCCATGTTGGGATTTCTGGTAGTCGGTCTAGCCGTTTTGGTGCGGATACGGCTAGTATTTTTATTTTGCCGGATTTGTATTGTTTTTCGGCTTCGGATAGGGTCATGGTTGCGGCGCCTATTTGTTTGTTCGTTAGGGCGTTTATGATTTTTTCTTTGTTTTCGTAGACGAAGAATTCTAGTTCGGCAGGGTTTATGCCGAAGGCTTTACTTACTTGTACGAATGATAGGTGATCGTCGTTTCCTAAGCCGGGGGCAACGCCGATTTTGAAGTTTTTCTTGTCTTGTTTTAGTTGTTCCATTAGCTGTTTTGCGTTTTCTATGTTTGATTCTTTTGATACGACAACGACTTCCCAATCTGACGCGAGTGTTGCGAGCGGTGTGAAGTCTTTATATGTTAGTTTACTGTGGCCTAGTAGGTTGTTCGTTATGAGTAAGCTTGAGTTGATCGCCAGTACGTGACCGCCTTTTTGTTTCGTATATTTCCATCCGACGTCACCGCTGCCACCTACTTTGTTTGTGACAGTGATTGGTTTTGTGAAGATTTTTTCTTCTGCCAGCGTTTTTTGCATCGCTCGTGCTGTTAAGTCCCATCCCGCTCCTTGAACGTTTGGTGCAACGATTTCTACTTCGTCTATGTTTACTGTATTCGTTTGAGATTTTTCTGAAGAACAACCAGCTATTACTCCTGTTATGATCCATATACATAGTAATAATCGTTTTTTCATAACCCTCGTCCTATTCGATACTTTCGTTCTGGTCGTCCGATAATGCCGTATGTGTACTCTACTGTGCATTCGTTTGTGGCTACTAAGTATTCTAAATATCTTCTTGCGGTTGTTCTGGAGGCCCCCATTTGTTCTCCCATTTCTTCTATTGTAATTCCCTCTTCAAATCCTTTTATAATCCCTTTCACTTTTTGCAGTGTTAACGGATCCACACCTGTCGGTAAGTTTTTCATGTCTTGTGTTTGCGAAGTGCCAAAGAAATTATCGATAATTTCTTGATTCACTTCATTGTTACTATGTAATAATTGCTTCTTTCTTTTATAGTCTTCAATTGTGCGAACGAATTTTTCTAACGTGACCGGTTTTATAAGATAGTTGCTTACGCCGTTTCGAATTGCTTTTTCTAACATATGGTTTTCATTCGCCGCTGTAACCATAATGACGTCAACGTTTGGAAATTCAGCATGAATTTTCGGCAATAAGTCTGTACCAATTCCATCTGGTAAATAATTATCTAATAGAAGTAAATCGATTTCTTCCTTTTGTAGTAGTTCCATCGTTTCTTTTGCGTTCAATGCTTTTCCGATCACTTTTACGTCCTTTATTTTTGATAAAAACTCCTCTTGAATTTGCGCGACGCGGAAATCATCTTCTGCAATTGCAACCTTCAACATATGCCCATCCCCCTGTTTGTCATATACTTTCTCTCAATGTTTTTGGAAGGTAAATTGTAAAAATAGCTCCCCCATTTTTCTCGTTTTGAATTTCAATTGTTCCTTCTAGTAGATCTACCATTTCTTTCACGTTTGCTAGCCCGTAACCACGATCATTTCCTTTCGTTGAAAATCCTTTTTGAAAAATAGTTGCGATTTTTTCTGTCGGTACTCCCGCTCCACTATCTATCACTTCAAACACAATATCGTATCCAATATCCGTAACAAAGAAGGAAACACTCTTTCCCTCTCGTTCACTCACCGCATCAAACGCATTGTCGATTATGTTTCCAACAATCGTAATGAGGTGTGAAACTTTTATATGGTCTGGTAATGGCTGAAGCGCACTATCTCCTTCAATATGAAAATCAATTTTCTTCTCAGATGCTGTTCCGATTTTGCCTAATAAAATAGCTTGTACTTTTGCATCATGAATTTGATGAAATAAAATATGGTTTTGGCTTTGATGAACATTAGATTCTTGTTGAATAAATTCAATCGCTTCTTTGTAATGTCCTAACTGAAGTAATCCTGATAAGACGAAAAGTTTATTTGTAAATTCATGTGTTTGAGCACGTAAGTCCTCGGAATACTTTCTTACCTCAGATATCGTATTCACTAAGTTTTGTAGTTCTGTTTTATCTCTAAAACTACATACAACTCCTACTGTACTGTTATTTTCAAGTATCGGTGTCCTATTTAAAATAAACACTTTATCTTGAAACGCGATTTCTTGATCGTTTTCTAGCACTCTCTCCATATTAAATTCCGGTAAAACTTTTGAAATGTGCTGCTGCATATAGTCATCACTTACATGCAGCATTTCTTCTGCCGAGGTGTTCATCATTGTAATAAAACCATTTTGATCAATAGCGATAATCCCTTCTTTTATAGATAGTAGTATCGCACTTCGTTCCCGGTATAACGCTGCAATTTCATTCGGTTCTAAACCGAGTGTATCTTTACGAATACTACGCGCTAAAAGAATGCCGCCAACAATTCCAACTAGTAACACCGCTAAAGAAAAGAGTATAATTTCTTTCGTTCTACTCAGTATGTTAGATTCAATACCTTTTATTAAAAACTCTACTGTCACAACGCCTACTACTTGATCGTAGTCTCCGTTATGAACAATAATAGGCGCCTTCGCCATTAAAGCCGGGCCACTTGCACCATTTCCTTCGAGTGTATAATAGCCACCAAAAGTGAGTGCTTCATAGTTATATGGATTGTTACTTTTTGTTCCAATCAACTCAGAATTAGAATGGGAATACATAACCCCGTAGCGATCTTCCACAATTACATAATCTGCACCAGCTTGCTCGCGAACTTGTTCCGCAATGGATTGAATCGTACTTTTATGCTCGTTGTATTGAAAAGCATCTTTTATAGCTGGCATAAAAGAAAGTGACTTCGCCGTTTGCAGTGCTAGCTGCTCTACTTGACGCTTCGTATCAACGGACTGAATATAAACAAATATTCCTGCTAACAGGAGAACGACAAATAAAATTAACGTAATAATTAAGCTTACTATTTTCGTTTGCAATGATACTTTACTTGATTTCTTCATGCTTCATATCCTTTGATAAAATATTCAAAACTATCAATCTCCTTTTTCTATTATTATGACAAAACTAATAATGAAGCAACTATTAAAACTCTCCATGTACATAAAGTACAAAAAGAATAAAATTGTCATAATATTGAGATTTTATTCTATAAACAGTACAATTCAACTACATTGAACACGCTTTCATAATTATCATTTTATTTATAAGTAAGAGGAGGAATTAATATGGCTCAAGCAAAATCAAGCCGAGTCGCCGGCAATATCTTCAAAGGTTCAGTCGGCAATTTAATTGAATGGTACGATTGGTACGTTTACTCTGCTTTCGCTGTTTACTTCTCAGCAGAGTTCTTTCCTAAAGGAGATCCAACAAGTCAGTTACTGAACACAGCAGCTATTTTCGCAGTCGGATTTTTAATGCGCCCTATCGGAAGTTTATTAATGGGACGCTATGCAGATCGGCACGGACGCCGGGCAGCATTAACGCTTTCCATTACAGTTATGGCCGGTGGTTCTTTAATTATCGCCTGTACACCTAGTTACGAAAGCATCGGTATTATGGCACCAATTATTTTAGTTCTTGCTCGTTTACTTCAAGGGTTATCACTTGGCGGAGAGTATGGAACTTCCGCAACATATTTATCTGAGATGGCTAGTAGTGGACGCCGTGGTTTTTATTCAAGTTTTCAATATGTAACGCTCGTTGCTGGGCAAATGGTTGCGTTAGGCGTTCAAATTGTTCTTCAGCAATTACTAAGCGAACCAGATATGAAAGCTTGGGGATGGCGTATTCCATTCATTATTGGTGCGATGGGAGCAGTAGCTGTATTATGGCTTCGACGTACAATGGATGAATCAGAGCAGTTCTCAAACATGGAATCGAAAAACCGCGAAAGCGCAGGAACCGTTCGCGCTCTTATGAAACACCCGAAAGCAGTATTAACAGTAGTCGGCCTAACACTAGGAGGCACTGTCGCATTCTATACGTACACAACATACTTACAAAAGTTCATGGTAAATACAGTCGGTCTTCCGAAAGAAGTTGTAAGCTGGATTAACTTTGCCGCACTACTTATATTCGTTGTACTTCAACCAATTGCAGGGCTATTATCCGATAAAATTGGACGCCGCCCACTATTAATGGCTTTCGGTATTCTCGGAACGTTACTAACAGCACCAATCTTCTTCTTTATGGAAAAAACGACAGACCCAATGGTAGCATTTTTACTCATGATGGTCGGCCTCATTATCGTTACTGGTTACACTTCCATTAACGCAATTGTAAAAGCCGAACTCTTCCCAACTGAAATTCGCGCACTAGGCGTAGGTTTACCGTATGCACTAACTGTTGCGATATTTGGCGGAACAGCCGAGTTCATCGCATTATGGCTAAAAAGTATCGGAATGGAATCACTATTTTACTTCTACGTAGCTGGATGTATCGCGATAAGCTTTATTACGTATTGGCGTATGGATGAGTCATCGAAAACTTCGCAGATTGAGGCGGAGCTTAGTGGTGGAGATACATTAGTTAATAATAAATCTAGTTAAAAAAGGCACCTTCAGGTGCCTTTCTCTCATTTGAATTTACTATTTGAGTAATCTAATCATTTACCTCTGATCCTTAAATCCCCAACCGGAGACTAAATAGTTTTGCGTTTTGTTTATCGTAACGCGGATTACCTTTTTCTTATCATTTTTAGAATAACCTTCTACATCAATAAAACCATCACGTACTCCATGTAAAATCTCAACTTTAGTAACTACAAGATCTATATTTTCTTTATCCTTCATATGATTTATTGCTACTTTTGAAGCTTTATCTTGCGTAATATTTTTGTTGTACATTGTATAAGATACGTAGCCTATTATTAATAATAAAATCGTAAAAATAGCAATATTCACCTTTTTTCTCTTATTCAATATATTTCCTCCTTAAGAAGATTTATAATATAACTATAAATCTTTTTTGAGGAGATGGAAATATGGGAAGTTCAGTTTCAGATAAAAGCCTTTCCCATTTGGCTACTAGTAGTTATGGTGATGCTCTTACAGAAGTTGTAGAATTTGGTAAACAAAAAGAGATTTGGAAACCTGTAGAAATAAATGGTGCTGTTCTTCATAACTCAAAAAATAGCTTTGATGCCACCGTTTACAAGAATGAAGAAACAAAACAAGTTGTGATTGCTTTTCGCGGCTCTTGGGAAGCACCTGATTTTTATGATGCAGATGTATTTGATGTTATGGGTAATCGTTTTAGAAAAAATCAAGATAGTTTGGAAAAAATGAATAGCTTTGACACTTCATCACTTCCTTTAACTGAACAATTTAATTTCGCTATGGCGAAAGAAAGAAAGCAAAAAATAGTTGCAGAAAGTCAATTTACTAATGCTGATGATTTAACAAAAGAAGTAAAGAAATATATGAAAGACCCTAAAAATGGGTTAGACGGATACCAGCTTACATTAACCGGCCATTCTCTAGGTGGTGGTTTAGGTGAATACGCTGGGGTTATGAATGATGTAGCAGTTGTTAGTTACGAAGCTCCAAATGTTATTGCTTCATTACCTAAAGATAAAAAGGAAAAAGCCTTAAGGGGAGATTATAAAGATCAAATTACAACTATCGGAAACCCCAATGATACTGTATTTACTGGTTTTAGAGGAAATGATAATAAAAATAGAGGTCGTATAGGTCATTTATTTTATACAGATAAACCAGATATAAAAAATGATAATAGGATTCATGATGCAAGTAGTTATATTCCATTTTTACCTTTTTTAACAAATGGTTATAATACTGTTCGTTTTTTCATGGGTTTTATGGGTCCAAGCTTTCATTCCATGGATAACCTTAGTCACGATAAATACGGTTATTTAAATATACAGAATATGTACGATGGCGAGACAGGAGAGAAAATTCAGGGGTCCCCGCGCGCTGATGGGGTTACAATTCATTTAACAGTCGAAGAAGTTAAACAAATTACTTCAGATTTAAAAAGGGAAATTGATGATATTAACCAAAAGATCGTACAAGCAAGCAATAAAATTATTAATGTATTACAACAATCGCCAGCTAGTGTTGATGGCAATTTAATAAATACACTTACATACGGTATTTATGGATTTCAAAGAGGGTATATGGAACGTATTCGTTCTGAGGCTGATTTCATTGAACAAAGAGCGGTTGAATTTGAAACTGTTGATAAACAAAACTGAAAAACGGGTGATCTTCATGAAAAATTATGATGTTATAGCACATGCTGCCGATGTAGTAGGTGCCAAAAATAATTTAGAATCGTGTATTTTAGAATTAGAAAATCACAGAAAGAATGTCAATGCCATAAAAACACTATTAGCACATAGCTGGAAAGGAAATACCGCTAAAGAAATTGAAAGAAGGTTAAGTGAAGTAGAGAAGGAGCTCGTCTATAGAATCGATGAATTTAGAAAGATAGGAGATGATTTAGATAGATATAGAAGAGCAATGGATAGCTTCGCGAATCAATTCATGATGATGGGGCCTAAATATTAGTATAAAAAAACTTCCCCCTCATAAATATAACATTCTAACTCTTTTCTACTTTTCTACTCCAAATTTTATTCCTAAACCAACAGGTCCAAGACCAACACTTAATTCATTTTTTAATCCAACTTTTGCCTCTCCACCTATACTACCATAAGCTACATCTCCGCCAACAACTAGTTTCCAATCAGCAATAAAAGGTAACGGTATTTTAACTTCGCCCTCAACACTATCTATTGGATGTAAAATTGTGTTTAATATTCCTTTAGGTTCATCTAACACCGCTTCATTTTTCCCTTTTTTGTAGTTATGATATTGCCCGATAATAGGAGTATTTTCTATCTGGCGAATAAATTTTTCGTACAACTGATCCATCGCTTCTACGTTATTTTCAACAGTATCTTTAAGTTTATCAAACAACGTTTCTTCTATGTTCTTCGTTTACCTGAACTCGATTTTCTTTATCTAAAAAAGCATAATTCATTAATATACAATTTAAAAACCTCTACTTATATGTAGAAGTTTTTGTATGACGAAAAAACACGTAGTTCCATTGTTATTTTACAAACCCCAAATTCTTCCTCATCTTAAAGTGGAACAAATTTATTACTTAGAGTGTCTAATAAGTGTATTTCTAATAGTAGTTGTCCAGATTGGATACAGCATATCCCGTTTGACATCTATTTTTATGTATTACAAAAAAAAGAAAGGACTTATTATTCCCAAAAGTAAAAAATATGTATTGTAATACTACGGTTAAGTATTACAAGTTTAATACTTTCACAGGTGAACCATTACAAGTGAAAGCAAAAAAGAAACACCCCAAACCGTGACTTATCAATCATATAAAGTGAAACTTTAATCAGTGGGGGTTTTACGGGCAGCCCGACCCCCACCTAACTTCTTTGCTTCCGCTGAATTTTGAGGTGGGGGTCTTACTGCCCACAAATAGCGGGATAAACGTTTTGGATGTCCTTTAACCTGTGAAATTTTAGTTGCAGTAGTATTGTTACCCTATGCCATCTTTAATTGCATTGGTATTTAGAATACCTAGACAAAATCCATATATTCTTGAAAGAGGTTGAAAATTTATGTTCGTTTTAAACAAGTTCTTTAACATTTTACATTACAAAAAGATTGTGCCTGTAGTATTACTTTCATGTGTATCACTTATAGGCTGTTCCAATAGTAACACTCAATCTGAACCACCTAAACAAACGAATCAAGCTAATCAAATTAAACAAGAAAATACAGGTAATCAATCTTTCGCTAAACTTGAAAAAGAATATGATGCTAAGCTTGGTATTTATGCACTGGACACAGGTACAAATCAAACTGTT
The DNA here is from genome assembly GCF_038007445.1 of Bacillus sp. FSL P2-0099. Taxonomy (NCBI): domain Bacteria; kingdom Bacillati; phylum Bacillota; class Bacilli; order Caryophanales; family Bacillaceae; genus Bacillus; species Bacillus sp. FSL P2-0099. Next base: position 931,105 of record NZ_JBBOXE010000001.1, on the reverse strand, counting down.
GCTTATCATTCAGATGATCGTTTTGCATTTGCATCTACATCTAAATCATTAGCTGTGGGCGCTCTTTTACGCAAGAACTCATTAGAAGCTCTTGATCAAAGGATTACGTATACTCATGAAGATCTTTCTAATTATAATCCAATTACTGAAAAGCATGTTGATACAGGAATGACTTTAAAAGAACTTGCAGATGCTTCTGTTCGATATAGTGACAGCACAGCACATAATTTGATTCTTAAACAGTTAGGGGGGCCCTCTGAATTTGAAAAAATCTTGAGAGAAATGGGAGATACTGTTACTACTTCAGAACGATTTGAACCTGAATTAAATGAAGTGCATCCAGGAGAAACACATGATACTAGTACACCAGAAGCGATAGCTAAGACACTTCAATCATTTACATTAGGAACTGCACTTCCAATAGAAAAACGTGAACTATTAGTAGATTGGATGAAGAGAAATACAACTGGAGATAAATTGATTCGTGCGGGCGTACCAAAAGGATGGGAAGTAGCTGATAAAACAGGCGCGGGATCTTACGGAACAAGAAATGATATCGCAATTATTTGGCCACCAAATAAAAAGCCGATTGTTCTTGCTATACTTTCTAATCATGATAAAGAAGATGCTAAATACGATGATAAACTTATTGCAGACGCAACCAAAGTCGTGTTAAACACCTTAAAAGCTACGGAATAAATGATAATAGGTTAAAAGTTTTCTATTTTAGGCGGGTGTTTTCATCAACTAAAAATGTAATAGTGTCTCAAAAACGAAATTTGGTGCTACCCCTAAAGTATCTGGACTATAATAGCCAACTAAAAAATGCAAACAAAAAGACCTTTAATCAGTCGTTTTGTTTGCATTTCCTTTTTCTAAAACTACAGAAAAGATAAGTACTATAGTTAACACCATAATAAACCTTACTTCACTTCCATCACTTACAAAAAATGAATACAAAGTATAAATTAAAATTAATATTCCATAAATAACTTTGTGCAATGAACTCCCCCCTTTTTGCCGTATATATTTTAGTGTAAAAATTTAATTCAAGCCCTATATCAAAATGAAAATAAAAAGCACCTGTGATATACACAAAGTGCTTTTCTCTTGTCAATTTATCTATTTTCACTATATTTATCTATTTTCACTATATTTATCTATTTTCACTATATTTATCTATTTTCTTTTTATAACTCAAATTTCTTCGAATCGTACTTTTCTAGAGTCCGCTGCAATTCATTTTGTTCATATGGAATATGTTTATCTGTCTGTACATCTTCAACATTTTCTCCACCTGTTAATAATCTCCTGTACTTAAAAGAGTGCCCTGTTAATACTGTTGTAATCATTTTGTATTGCCCTCCTTTTGTTTGATTACTTGTATCATAAAACAAGTATCTGAAGTTGATATGTAGTCCATCTAGAGTGTATGTAAATTTAGAAAATCTCTAATAAAATGTTTATGTTGTAACGTTACCACCAAAACTAGTGCTTCCAACACCATGATTTGAAGAGACAGTAACCCCTATTCTAGCTTGAATTCCTCCTATAGTTCTATATTGAGTAAAACTAGTTAATCCCTACAATATAAAAAGAGCACCCCTTTTGGATGCTCTTCGTTATAACTATATAGTATTTAATTTCCTTCTTTTGTTGGTACCATTTTTCCTTCTTGAGAGTCTGTACCTTCTGTTCTTTCAACAGTTTTTGCATGTTCTGGTTTTTCAGGGGCTCCCATTTCAAATCCAGATTGAGAATCTGTACCTTCTTTTGCTGGTACCATTTTTCCTTCTTGAGAACCTGTACCTTCTGTTCTTTCAACAGTTTTTGCATGTTCTGGTTTTTCAGGGGCTCCCATTTCAAATCCAGGTTGAGAATCTGTACCTTCTTTTGTTGGCACCATTTTTCCTTCTTGAGAACCTGTACCTTCTGTTCTTTCAACAGTTTTTGCGTCTCCTTTAGGAGTTGCTGGCACTGCATCTTTAGGTAAATCAAAGTTTTGTGAGAAAGACGTTGTTCCATCTGCACTCTGTGTAATTACTTGATTGGAGCTATTTTCATTTGACTTTAAATTGTCCATTTTCGCATCATCTGCACCTACTGCACCTCCCGCTACCAATCCTGTACTTAAAAGTGCTCCTGCTAATAATGTTTTAATCATTTTTCATTACCTCCTGTTTATTTGTAATATTCATCAAAAAAGTATCTAGAGTTAATGCTTTAGTCATTATCTTTATCTACTTGCTTTTTGATTACATTTAGCATAAGACAAGAATCTATAGTTGATATGGACTGTATCTGGAGATTATGTAAAGAAAAATAGATGATCAATTGTTTAATAAACATAAAAAAGAGCTAAGGCTGTATGAGAACCTTAGCTCTTTTTTATGTTTATTGTTTATTATATAAATTATTTAACGCTACAAGCCATACCAGCTATCATATTACCAACTGAAATACCACCAGGTCCCCCCCAATGCTTTTCCTCAAATCTAAAACAAATGGCAAGCCACCTCATGCCCCTTCGCAATCTCAACCATTTTCGGTACTTCCTGTGCGCATTTTTCAGTAGCGAATTTACATCTCGTTCTGAATTTGCAGCCGGATGGTGAGTTTAGTGGGCTTGGTACTTCTCCCTCTAGAATAATCCGTTCTTTGCCTGTGCTTGTTGGATCTGGTTCTGGCATGGATGAGAGTAGTGCTTGTGTGTATGGATGTGCCGGTTTTGTGTATAGGTCTTCGCTATCGGCAATTTCTACTATGTTTCCTAAATACATGACTCCGATTCTATCTGATATGTGTCTTACCATGGATAGGTCATGTGCGATGAATAAGTATGTGACTCCTGTTTCTTCTTGAATGTCCTGCAGCATGTTTACGACTTGTGCTTGGACTGAGACATCTAGTGCTGAAATTGGTTCGTCACATAGGATGAAGTCCGGTTTTACAGATAGTGCGCGTGCGATGCTGATGCGCTGTCTTTGGCCTCCGCTAAATTCGTGCGGATAGCGATATAGGTGTTCTTCTTTTAGGCCTACTTTTTTGAGAAGGTCTAGAATGATTTCTTTTCTTTCTTCGGCTGTGTAAGAGCCATGAATGTTCATCGGTTCGCTAATAATTTGGAATACGTTCATTGTCGGGTTTAATGATGCGTATGGGTCTTGGAAAATGATTTGCATTCGTTTTCTGTATTCTTTTAGTTCACTTTCCTTTAGATCCGCGATATCTTTTCCGTCAAATAGGATGTTACCTGAAGTTACATCGTGTAAACGAATGATGCTTCTTCCTGTCGTTGATTTCCCGCAGCCGGATTCTCCTACTAGTCCGAATGTTTCACCCTTTTTAATTGTGAAGCTTAGGTCATCGACTGCTTTTAATTGCTCTGTTTTTCTGCCGAATAGTCCTTTTTTAATAGGAAAATACTTTTTTAAGTTCCGAACTTCAATTAAGTTTTCTTCATGCATGTGAATCACCTACCGCCCTATCGTTTAGCCAGCACATGGAGCGTCTTCCGTTTCCAATTTCAAAATATGGTGGACGTTCTTTTTCACAAATGTCCATTTTATGTGGGCAACGCTCTGCGAATGGGCACCCTTTCGGCGGGTGTAGTAAGTTTGGCGTTACACCTTGAATTGGCGCTAGTCTTTCTTTTACTCCGTTCGATATTTTTGGCAGAGAGTTTAATAAGCCTTTCGTGTATGGATGATTCGGCGATTGAAAAATATCAAGTACATGTCCTTCTTCCATAATAAGTCCGCCGTACATAACGATGACGCGTGTACAGTTTTGCGCAACAATTCCAAGATCATGTGTAATAAGAAGTAATGACATATTCGTTTCGTTTTTTAAGTTTTTCATTAAATCTAGTATTTGTGCTTGTATCGTTACATCAAGCGCTGTCGTCGGTTCGTCCGCAATGAGAAGGTCTGGGTTACAAGACATTGCCATTGCGATCATAACCCGCTGCTTCATACCGCCGCTTAGTTCATGCGGATATTGTTTTACCCTTTCTTCCGGTGAAGAAAGACCGACTTGTTTTAGTAAGTTGACCGCGATATTTTGTGCTTCTTTCTTTTTCACTTTTTGATGCCGAATAATTACTTCCGTCATTTGCTTACCAATTTTCACAACTGGATTTAATGCCGACATTGGATCTTGGGAAATAAGCGAAATTTGATTTCCTCTAATAGAACGCAATTCTTTCTCCGATTTAGAAAGCACGTTTTCGTTTTGAAAAAGAATCTCTCCTTCTTTCACTTTCCCCGGAGGCGTAACGAGGGCCATAACCGATTTCGCCATAACGCTCTTTCCGCTTCCCGATTCGCCAACAATCCCAACGACTTCACCCTTTTTCAAGCTAAATGAAACGCCGCGAACTGCTTCTACTTCGCCGTCTTCTATGAAAAAAGAAGTCTTTAAGTTTTTCACTTCTAATAGTTTTTCAGACACGCTTTTCACTCCCCCTCACTTAAAACATTAGTTCTCATGATGAGCCCCTTTTGGTGCGAAAGCTTTTTTCAACGCTTCACCGATTACGTTAAAACTTAGTACAGTTAATAGAATAAGGAACCCTGGGAAGAGTGTTAAATACCAAGCTTCACCTATGTATCCTTGCGCATTATTTAGCATGCTGCCCCAAGAAGAATCTGGTTCTCTAATACCTAACCCTAAGAAGCTAAGTGATGATTCCATTAAAATCGATGTCGCAATTGTTAATGTCGCTGCGATTATAATGGTCGATAAAATGTTAGGGATGATGTGTCTTACAATAATCATCAATGATTTTTGTCCGGATACTTTTGCATATAAAACGTACTCACGCTCTTTTACAGATAACGTTTCTGCCCTTACGATACGCGCGGTATCCATCCACGTTAGTAATCCAATAATAAGAACAAGCGTTGTAATGCCTGGTTTTAAATACGCATTTAATAACAGCATTAAAAAGAATGATGGAATTGACATTAAAACTTCAACAATTCGCATTAAGAAGTTGTCTAACTTTCCGCCAAAATATCCGCTAATTGTTCCTACTGCGGTTCCGATTGTAATGGAAACAACCATCGCTAGAAAACCAACAGCAAGCGAAACTCGTCCGCCATATAACGCTCTCGTTAAGTAATCCCTTCCGTAATCATCTGTGCCGAAAGGATGACTTAAACTCGGTTCTTGTAAACGATCTGGAATCGACATTTGACTAGGATCGTACGGTGATATGAATGCGAAAAGAGACGCGATTGTTAAAACACCCAGTATAATAACTCCCATTACTACAAACTTATTTTTTGTAAAACTATTTTTTATCGTTTGAAATCTCCTATTGTTCATTCCAAATCACCCCCTCATTCGAATGCGTGGATCTACTACGCCATATAAAATATCAGCAATTAAATTACCGAGAATTAACATGAACGATGATAATAATGTGATTGCCATAATAATTGGATAATCAAATCTAAAAATAGCATTCACCCCGAGTGAACCAAGTCCCGGCCATGAGAATACTGTTTCCGTAATGAACGCTCCGCCTACTAAACTTGGAATGGATAATCCGAAAATTGTAATGATCGGTATTAATACGTTTCGAAGTACGTGATTAAATAAAACTGTTTTCTGTGAAGCACCGTACGCATATTGAATTTGTACGTAATCTTCTTCTAATTGCTGAATTGTACTTGAGCGAATATATCTCATATAGACAGAGATGTTTTGGAACGCTAGCACCATGCAAGGTAAAATACCGTGCTGGACAATATCCAAGAAGGAATCTTGACCGACTGTGCGCATACCCATACTCGGAAGCATGTTCAACTTTAAAGAGAATAAGTAGATTAATAGTAACGCGAACCAAAAGACTGGCATTGAGATTCCCACATAGGAGATGAAGTTCACAATGCGGTCAAAGAACGAGTTCTTTTTCACACCTGTAAATAACCCAAGCGGTATTGCGATTACAAATGAGACGAGTAAAGATGATCCCATTAACCCGATTGTTGCGGGTAATCTTTCTGTAATAAGTTCTAAAACAGGACGATGGTTTTGAAGTGAGTATCCAAAATTCCCTGTTAAAATATTTTTTAACCATAAAAAATATTGCACGTAAATCGGCTGATCTAGTCCTAAACTTTTGCGAATACGTTCAACGTCAATCGGACTCATATTCGGCGTTACAAAGTTTCGAACGGGATCGCCCGGCGCTAGTTTTATTAATAGAAAAGAAATAATAGAAATAACAAATAAAAGCGGAATTGCATTTAAAAGCCTCTTTGCAATTACTTTATACACAAACTTCCCCCCTCAAGATAAAGTGAAACTTTAATCAGTGGGGGTTTTGTCCATCCCCACTGATTATTAGCCCATTAAAGCGGGATAAAGAAGCTGATTTCCACCAGCTTCTTTACAGTTTCTTATTTCACTTCATAAATTTTCGATAGATCTTCAAACATTGTAACTGGAATTGCTTTTGCTTCTTTTAATCCATCAAACTTTTTATCTACTGCAATAACTGCTTTCGGATATGCGATTGGAAGATAAGGTAAGTCTTCTCTCGCTGTATCTTGGATTTTATGGTATAGCTCTGCGCGTTTTGTTTTATCTGTTTCAACCGCAGCTTCTTCCCATAATTTATCGAAATCAGCGTTTTTATAACGTGCGTAATTGTATTCAGCATTACTTAAGAATAAGCTCTTATATGAATCTGGCTCAGGTCCCATTATGTAACCACCGAATGTAATATCATATTCTTTATTCGCTTTATCTAAGCTTTTTTCACTTGCTGCACTAGCATCTAATGCATTCAGTTCAACTTCTAAGCCAACTTCTTGTAATTTTTGTTGTGTATAAAGCGCTAAGCTTTCCATAATTTTATTATTCGTTACATACATAACGCGTACTTTTTCTTTATCTTTCACGCCAGCTTTTGCTAATAAATCTTTCGCTTCTTTTTTATCATACTTATAATCTTTAATGTCTTTTGCATAATACATAGCGTCTGGCGTTAAGATTGAATTTGCTGGTTCTGCGAATTGACTAGAAACGAATGCTGAGTTAATCATTTCTTTCTTATCTAACGCATGCGCAATTGCTTGGCGCACTTCTTTTTTCTTCATAAGATCTGTATTTTGGTTATAAGATAAGTAGAATAATCTACCTTCAGGGAATGTCACCATTGAGAAGTTCCCAGTGCTATCTAATTTCTTAAAGTCTTGCGGCTCAATCATCTTCATGTTGATTTGACCATTTTGTAGTGAAACATTTGCTGTATTACGGTCTTTTACAACACGATATACGATAGAGTCTAATTTAGCTTTACCACCGACATAATCATCGAATCGATCTAATGCAACATACTCATCTGATTTATACTCTTTAAACTTAAATGGACCTGATCCTACAGGTTGTAAGTTTTTCTTACTCTTCACTAAATCCGCTTCACCTTCAAATACATGTTTCGGAATTGGGAAGAAATCGTTCATAACCCCTTCGAAAGATGCACTTACTTGTGGTAATACGAATTGAGTCGTTAGCTCATCCACTTTTTTCACCTCAAGCGGCTTTCCTTTAAAAATAAAGTTTTCACGGCTTGAACTATTTTGCTTCTCATCTAAAATAGATTGGAATGTAAATACAATATCGTCTGATGTAATTTTCTTACCATCATGCCATTTCAAATTATCCTTTAGTTTTAAAGTCCATGTTAATTGATCCTCTGAAGGCGTAAAGCTCTCAGCAAGAACAAACTTTTTCTTACCGTCTTCCATATGATACAGCGGTGCATATAAAGCTTGCTGTATCGTTAACGACACACGATCATTCGCATAAAGCGGGTTCATCGTATCTGGATTATCACTAACACCAACTGTTAACGTTCCTCCATCTTTCGGAGTCCCTGATTTACTAGTGTTCGCTTGCTTCGAAGAATCTTTCTCCCCTGAACAAGCCGCTAATGCAATAAATAATAGTAGGACAAATGGTAATGCAAACAACTTCTTCTTCATATTTCGACCCCTCTCGACTATTTACACCTATAAGAAAACTCGGGATTAATACCGAGTTTTCTTATAGGTTTTAAATTACCACTACCCGTATGTATTGTCAAACTTTTTCGCAAAGGTAGAAAGTTTGAAATCTATCAATGAACTCTTGCGATAAACTATATTTATGCGGAGGGTAAAATAAAAAGACCACGAATAGGTGGCCTAGCAAAATGAGTTAGAAAACTAGCAGCCTACAGAAAGTTTCTCTGAAATGGTTGTTATATATAATTGAAAATGTAGAATGAGATTAAAGATAAAAAACACTTTTAGGAGGTTATCATGACATTTGATGAATTGAAAAAAAACAAACCAACAACCTCATGGGTTGAGTATGATGAAGATGGGGAATTTTTCACTGAAGAAAATATAAGTGCAACAAATAAGGTTCTTGACACTTACATTAACCATCTAGAGCAATTAGGCGAGACTCCAACCGAAGTTGAAGTAATGCAAGTTGTTAAAGAGGTAGTTATTAAACTAAATGAACTAAATATCGAACATGACCATTTTATCGAAACAATGGAAAGAGAAGATCTCTATGAATTTATCGATACAGCAGCACGAATAGCTGGCTTAGAATCCGAAGAAGATATAACAGAAGAATGGCGGGAATGGTAAAAAAATCTGCATACTTGATATCTAAATTTACTCCTTCATAAAACTTTGTCCCTTATTCTCCAATTGGAAAATAAGGGACAAACAAAGACAACTCCAATAGAATCCAATACTGATATTTTTCTAAGTCCTTCTTCTCTAACTAAAATTAATCTATTTTCCAAACTCATTTCTCTAATCAATTACCAAGGTGTTTTGAACATAAATATCTTATACCCTTTAAGATGTGTATCTTTAGAGTATTAAATAAACAGAAAAATAGCCGACTCTTTGTATAAAAGTCGGCTGCTTTCTTAGAATTCGAGCCCTCCCATGCGAAGAAGCTCAACAACTGCTTATGAACGTCATTTAACCCCTAGCTTTTGCATTGTATTTGAGATGCAAAAGCGCATTATAAACAAAAAGAACACCACAATTTCAACACACTTTCATATACAAAAATATTTGAATAGCCAAACAGAGTAACTTATCCCCCAAATTAAAAAGACCACCAAAAGGCAGTCTCACAACTCAATCCTAGTACCAACTCCACACTCCACCGCTTTTTCATACCAATACTTCGCAACGATAATATCCACTACCGCCAAACCAACTGATTTAAAAACAGTAATCTCTTCATCGTTCTCTCTACCAGCTTTTTCCCCGCTTATAATTTGACCAAGTTCAGCATGGATGTCACTTGCCTCAAACAAGCCTTCTTTTATAGGAACTTGGAGGTCACCTGTTTCTTCTAATGCTGCTTCTTTTGATTCGACTACTACTTTGTTTGCGTTAGCGATGGCGTGAGATGGTAGTTCTTGCATGCTCGGTCTGAATGAACCGACGGCGTTTATGTGGACGCCTTTTTGTAGTTTTTCTGAGAAGACTGGTGTGGATGCATTCGTTGTTGTGACGATGATGTCTGCTTCGCTTATTGCTTCATTTGGATCTCTGTAGACGTACGCTGGTTTGCTGAATTTTTCTTGTATATATTGCGCAAATGCATAGGCTTTTTCTTCCGTTCGGTTATATAGAATGATTTTTTCGATATCCCTAACGGCGAGTACAGCTTCTGCAATTCCTTTCGCTTGTTCACCAGTGCCGATGATGCATAAGTTTTTTGCGTCATGACGAGCTAAATATTTTGTCGCTACTCCTGATAAGGCGCCTGTTCGAATCATCGTTAAGTACGATCCTTCTAAAAGTGCAAGCGGTTCTCCCGTTTGAAAGTCTGATAGCATAACAATTCCGTTTATCGTTTTCTTTCCTATCTTTTTATTATGCGGAGCTACCGTTACTACTTTTAAACCGAGTGCTTCAAGTCCTTCCGCTACTGAAGGCATAATTAACGCAGTATTTTGGCCGTTCGCAAATGGTAATGAACCGCGAATTGGTGTGATCGTTCTTTCTGCTGAAAATTCTTTTAAAGCAAGCGCCGCGTATTCAATGACTTCCTTCATATTTACTAAGTTTCGTTGTTCGTTCGCGCTTATGACTAGCATATCTTTCCACCTCCTCCTTCTACTCTAACAAAAATCCCCGATTCAAATCATCTCTCGGGTCTACAACGAACTGATGAAATCCTGTAATAAATGCATTCCCCGTTACTTTCGGAACGACAGCTTCATATGTATCTACTGCGGTTAACGACAATGCTTCCCCCTCGAATTTCCCGTTAGTAATGCATTCGTGGACGAAAATTTCTCCCTTTTGTAACGCATCTTTTTCAAAAAGAGTTGCGATTCTTGCGGATGTTCCTGTACCGCAAGGGGAACGGTCTACTTGCCCATCAGCAAAGATCGTTACATTTCGTAAAGTAGCGTCTTTTCCTTTCGGTTCATCTGAGAAAATAACTCCGTATATTCCTTTTAAATCTTCTTCAAGTGGATGTTTTACTTCCATTTGACTTTCAATGTAGTGTTTAATTTTACCGCCCCACGTTTGAATTGCAGCTAAATCTTTAAAATCGACTTTCAAACCAAACTCTTTACTATCCACTACAGCGTAGAATGCTCCGCCAAACGCGATATCTACTTGAAATTCATAGTCATCTATTTTGATAGGAACGTCTTTCTTGTATACGAACGAAGGAACGTTTTCAAATGATACTGCCTCTACTTCGCTCCCGTTATATGTTGCATACGCAATAACTTCCCCGGCAGGGCTATCAATAATGAATTTTTGTTTTTCACCTGTCACTTCAAACATACCTGTTTCAATTCCAACTGTAATAACAGCGATAATTCCGTGACCACACATCGTACTCCAGCCTTCATTGTGCATAAATAATACGCCAAAATCAGCATGAGGACTTGCGGGCGGAGTAATGATACAACCGTACATGCCGTGATGTCCTCTCGGTTCATACATAAGAACCTCGCGAAGATGATCCAAATGTTCCATGCAGTATGCGCGTCTTTCTAGTTGCGTTTCTCCCTTTATCTCTGGCACTCCGCCCGTAATGATTCGAAGTGGTTCCCCAGCTACGTGAGCATCAATTGTTGTGTATATTTTACTAACCTTCATTTCTATCTCTCCCCTATATGTTAATACTATTTTCATTGCAAGTATCATGCCAACGCATAGAGTATAAAGTGAAACTTTAATCAGTGGGGATCTTCATCCCCCACTGATTATTAGCCCACACCAATCGGGCTTTTATGGGCAGTTAATGCGGGATAAATCTGTATACATTTTTTGAAAAATACATACTACTGTCTATTTTTTTATACAGTATGTGATTATTAACCCCAAAACAAAAAGATCCCCCGAAAACTCAGGGGGATGATTTAAACCATAACTTTACCACTTAGATAAGGTTATGGTTCCCTTTAAAATAGCGTTGCGAAATTCGAGTTAAAAATCAAATTTATTCTTCACTCTCCAAGCTTTCCCACTCACTCAAATACATGACATCTTGTTTTACTTTTTTCTTTTCAGGAAGTAAACATAGAAATTCTAAAGAATTGCCGTCAGGATCATAAAAATAAAGATTTGCAGTCGGTGTCCACGTTTGAACCATAGGCTCGGAAGGTTCAAGACCGAAAGCGGCTCTTGGGTTTATTCCTTTATTAAGAAGCCATTCTCTTGCATAAGTGATTTCTTCATAGTTAACCTTGAATGCAAAGTGGCTTGTATGGAATGCTTCTTCCGATACTTCCCAAATGCCCAGCATTTGTTCCTTCTTATTTTCTTTATTAAACCAAAAGAATGCTACGCGGCGTTCTTCAATAGTGTGAGCATGAAATAATCCAAGTTTAGTATAAAACTCTTTTGCCACTTCTAAATTTTTTGTTTTAACATGTGTTTCATATAAAGTACCTGGAAACAAAGCATATCCCTCCTTTATATTTTTAGAAATCCTTACTATAAGCCTACTTTAATAAACTAGAAATAGAAGTGATGTCGTATTTTCTTTAAATATTTTTCAATTTCGTAGTCCTAATGCTGAGGAAAAACTACCACTGATTAAAGCTTCACTTTGTGAGAAGGGATTCTTCAAATTCATGATTCACGGTAATATTATCGTTCAAAGTGAGGCGGATTTATGACTCAAATCACTCGGGGACCCATTACCCATCAAACCCTAACCGCCACCACATCCGGCACTTGCTTAACAATCTCCTCACCAATCTTTATACTAGCCGTTGCGGCCGGGGATGGTGCGTTGCAAATATGCAGAGAGTTTATGCCAGGGATAATGCAGAAGTCATCAACCATATTTCCGTTCGATAATATAGCCTGTGCCCTTACACCTGCATGGGTTGGCACGATATCTTTTTCTGTAAGTTCTGGTATTAAGCGCTGTAAGCTTTTTAGGAATGATTGTTTACTAAATGAGCGCACCATTTCTTTTATGCCTTCTTTCATATTTGGCATCGCCATTTTCCAAAAGCCTGTGTATGTCATTGTTTCCATGAAGTCTTTTATGTTGAAGTCTGTTTTCGTATAGCCTTCTCGCTTAAAGCTTAATACGGCGTTTGGTCCTGCATGTACGTCTCCGTTTATCATTCTTGTGAAATGAACACCTAGAAACGGGAATTCTGGATTTGGAACTGGATAAATTAAATGTTTTACGAGATGGCGTTTTTCTGGGACAAGTTCGTAATATTCACCGCGGAACGGAACAATTTTCATATCCGTTAATATTCCTGTCTTTTTCGCAATGCGATCACTATGTAATCCAGCGCAGTTAATGAGAAATTTCGTTTTAAATACACCTTGATTCGTCTCAATTGTTACAGCGTCTTTCTTCTCAGTAATACGCTCCGCCGCTGTTCCTAAATGTACTTCTCCGCCGCTTTCTTGGATCAAGCGAGCAAACGCATAACTTACTCCTCTATAATCAGCAATTCCGCAAGATGGAACACTGATTGCCCCAAGTCCCTTTACATGAGGTTCAATTTCAGCTAATTCTTCCTTACTTATTTTTTCAATATGTAAATCGTTTTGTAAGCCTCTCTCATATAAGTTATGTAAAAGAGGAAGTTCGTCCTTTTCTGTAGCGACAATTACTTTTCCGCACATGTCATAAGCGATGTCATTTTCTTTACAAAATTGAACCATAGCTGCGTTTCCTTCTTTGGCAAACTTCGCTTTATAACTCCCTGGTTTATAATAAATTCCAGAATGAATTACTCCGCTATTATGTCCAGTTTGATGATGTGCAAGTTCCTTTTCTTTTTCAATGATCGCGATTTTCGCACGAGGGAATTTTTTCGTTAAAGCCATTCCCGTTGAAAGCCCAACAATTCCTCCGCCAATAATTATAAAGTCATACATCCTACTTCCCCCTTAATATGATGAAAGGCAGGCCTTTTTTAAGACCCGCCGTACAAACTTATTTAGAAAAACAACCACGTTGACGCATTAGTTCTCTATATAAATCTTTATTTTTCTCAAATGCAGCTCTTCCGTGCATCCAAAATAAATTGTTTAAAAGGACTAAATCGCCAATTGGTAATTTCAATGCATGCGTTGCTGGTGAATTTTCAACAGAATATGATAAGTCTTTCAAATAGTTTGCTTGTTCAATATTATCTGGATAGGCGAACTGATCAATAAAGCAAATACATGGTGCGTTATTTACATCAAAAAACGTTTCACGATAGACGATTTCTTGCGAATTTTTACTTGGTGGTGCTTTATACGTAATTTTAACAGATGCGAGTGAATGATCTCTAAATTTCTGAAGATCTTCCCAATCGTCTAAATGTAGTAAACGAGATTCTCCGCCTACTGCATTTCGCTCTTCAATTTTCATCATAAGAAGCCAATCTGTCGGCTCATCAACGAATGTACCGTCCGTATGAAGAGTAAACAATCGGTACGCTTGACGAAGGTAAGAATCACTACTATCCGTATCTTTCACATTAAATCTAGCATAATACGTTCCTGTCATTGCATCAAAATTTGGCTCCCCGATTAAATGTGTTAATGCTGTTGCAAATTTCACATAGTCTGCTGGATCTGCCGTTTCACCTTGTACCCCAATTGTAAATCCGCCCGTTTCACGGTCATGAACAATGCCGCGAATGTTATCCATAAATGATTGCCCAAAAATCTTTCTCATTCCATCCGCAAGATTAAATCGAGAATAAGGAATATATTGCAGTGACTGCTCTGAATGCTCTTTTACCTCTTCAAAAAACTGCTTAAGCAATTGCTGGTTTAGCGTAATATGATATAAACGTTTATGCTCTGGATGAGGAGCAATTTCATACCCCTCATATTTCTTTGCAAATTTCATCTTTGCATTTTGTTCTGTAATAATCGACATTTCAATTCCTCCCTAATTTAAATATGAAGAACGTATTGACGTTTTTTACAGACAGTTATCCTTATCTTCTTATGCTGAGATTCGGTCTTACTGCCCTAACATCGAAAAAGCCAGTCATACGTATCCACGACATAAAATCGTAGAAACGTACAACTGGCTCATAATTACGAGTGTTCTTTAATCTCTTAAAGTACAATAATAATAGACAGTTTGTATGAAAATATTTGTAAAACAGGAAAGTAAGATCGAATATAGAGAAGGCTAATTTCTCGTATGGACCTTATTGATTAATTAAATAATAATTCAAAATATTATAACTGTCAATTCGTTTTTTATTATTTTCTCTACATACTTTATACGTTTTAAAAATCCCCTTACTTTCTACGCACCCTTTTTTTTCATCTCTTGTTTTACAACTTACACTTCATTTAACTTTTTCATAGTTCTTGCCTCCTCAATAAAATAAGCCAGTCGTATCTCTTTAAAAGAAATACAACTGGCTCTCGTTTATGGTTGTAAACTGGATAGTTTTTATGGTGTTGTTTCCTCGTACTCTCCCCTGGGCTGTTCATCATTTAAATAACTTACATATTGGCGATGTAAATCTTTCACCGCACTGACGATAGCATTTTGCGCTTTTCCTTGATAATGGTCCGTAATATCTTGAACGATTTCCTCAATACCATCTTGCAAACTATGCCCTCTCAACATTTGAGCGACGAAGTCTCTACCGTGATCTGTCGCAAGCGTACATGACGCTTCAATAATAACGTGATATTTATGATCTGCCTCAATTGTAATCGTTAATGTTTCATACATACTGCGAACAGCCATCCCTTTCGGAAGTCTCGAATGTCCTGCCATAAAAAATGTCCCTTTACGCATATTTCATCCTCCGTTACTATGTTAAGAGCCAGAAAAACAATGTACACATTTGCATTGAATTTTACTACCCTTATCCTTATAGCTCGTACTTCTGCTAAAGAAGCTCAAGTGGAAAGAAGTTTACTCTCTTCACTTTCAAACATAAATCCGGGCCTACAGCGAGGCTAATCACTGTCATCCGATAATAAGTTAATCATAATAAAAATAAACTGAATATTCAATATTAAATTCTACAAATTTCATGAATAAAAAAAGAAAATTCTCTCGCCCCAGCACATATACTGTTCAAAAGAAAAAAGGAAGTGATCCAATGTATTACGGAACAAAAGGCTGGTACGTAGCTGAGCTAAAAAAATTAGGTGTTCGCTATCATGAAGGACGAAAACTAGAAAGTTACCGTGCACACGTATTACGCAATTTATTAATCGCACAACAAGAGACAACGAAAGAAGAGTAATTTACTAACAAAACAACTCTCGAGATATATCGTCTATTCAACAAATCCCGTCAAATCTCCCATCTAAACTACCAACTAATCACACACTGATACAAACTAAAAAAGGTCAACCAAACAGGCATACCCATCAACTTAAGAATTCAGAATCACCACAAAATGAAAAAATAAGCTTTTTTGTCACAAGTGTAGCTTTGTAAAAAAGATTGATTAAAAACATCAAACCTCTATAGATTTCTTAGAGGTTTGATGTTTTCTTGTTGGATATTTATGTTAATCTAACGATAAACATTGTGAAGAAATGTACTTCAACTAACGGGGCAGGTTAATTGAAGATTGCTTTGACCTTTGTTCAACAATTGGGCCATTTAGTTGAAGATCTCATCAAATAAGTAATGATATTTAAAGGAATAATTCATTCTGATAAAGAACATTAAAAAACGTGATGATAAGGAGGCGATTGTATGGCAAATCATGTAGAAAATCTATATAACTATCATGTATGGGCAAATCAACGGATTATTGATCATCTTAAGACACTTTCTCCTGAGAAATATCAAAAGGAAATGAAAAGTGTCTTTTCTTCTGTTTCAAAGGTTTTATCTCATCTCTATTTGGTGGAATATGGATGGCTTCATACCCTTGAGGGTCAGAGTATGAATGAAGCAATGCAATCTTCATTTCAAATTCAAGAAAAGATTGAGAAACTGCCCATTGAAGACTTAGAAACGGAATTTCACACTTTAACATCCCGGTTTAAAACCTTTTTGAACAGACAGGAAGATATGGAAAAGAGAATAATGTTGGATAATCCATGGGCAGGATTAAGAGAAACAAGTATATCTGAAATGGTCTTACACGTTGTGAATCATGGAACCTATCATAGAGGGAATATTTCAGCTATGTTACATCAGTTGGGTGATTCTTCAGTTATGACTGATTATGCTTTTTATTGGTATTCTTGAAATGTTATTCATTAAGGCTCAGTAAAATAATCAAACTTTTTTATAAAAATCTCATACTTAGCTAAAAAGGGTAACTCCATTTTGATCAATCTTTATTCAAAATGGAGTTTTTGTATTTGTTGTTAAATAAAAAAGGATAATCAGCCTCATAATGGACTAACTATCCTGTAATTTATTAATTTAATAAACGGGTGACTTTTCCTATTCACAAACAAGAATTTGTCTAGAAAATGATCCTTTTCTTGTGATACAGCGATCTGTAATTTCAAATCCTGCTTCATGTATCATGTCGTCCATTGTTTCCATCGTGACAACGACTACCTTTTTAGCAATGCGGCGCGCACTTGAAAGAATGGAGAACTGGTCTTCTGGTGTTGCATGCGTAAATAAGTCGTACGGCATATCGATAATTGCAACGTCGTAGTTCTCAGTAATTTCCTCGATTGGACCTTTTGTTACTGTTCCTTCAAATCCGAAATGTGCGATGTTTTTTCTCGTTCCAAGAACTACAAGTGGATTTATATCTCTACCAACGATGTTAATTCCCATGGAAAGTGCTTCTACTACTACTGTTCCAATGCCGCAGCACGGGTCAATAGCTCGTACTCCATCTGGGTTTGGTACAGCGATATTTGCGACAGCTCTAGCAACACGTGTGCTCAGTGATGTCGAATAGCTATGCGGTTTTTTTATATGATGATACCAAACCGGATCACTTTCTACATAGTGTCCGAAGTACCAGCGTCCTCCAAGAGGAACAATCCCGAATACACGCTCTGGATTACGAACATCCGCTTCTCCTTCAATATGCATGCCAAGGTCTCGTTCAATAAGGCGTCTTTCCCCATATTCAATTTTATTTTCTTTACCAAGATCATTGATTTTAACGAAGATAACTTTGAATGTCGCTCCTGCTAAATCAATTTGTTCCACTTGTTCTAAAATGCTTTCTAAGTCGTCCCCTTCATACATAACCTCAACGCGCTCTTTAATAAACGGACTTCTACTCGGAGCAATCTTGACTTCACTTTTCAAAATATTAACGTGAGACTCCATCCCAAAGAACGAGCGCATTTCCAAGTAACATAAAGCACGCTCCTCTTCGCGAAACGCATACGTATATATACAGGCAGGTGTTTTACTATGATTATTCAATCTATGATCATCCTTTATCATTTTAAATTGTTATGATTACAATTACTCGAATACTATTTATATAAAATTAAATGATATCACATGCCCGAAATAAAGAGAAACCTTTATCATTCATACAACAAATAAAAAGAGACTGCCAATGGCAATCTCTTTTATTTATTAACGGAAAGAAGACACGTTGTTACCCATTTCTTCATAGTAATCTAAAATACCTTGATAAATAGCTTCCGCTGCATTTTGTCTTTGCGCTGGTGTAGCTATTTTATCCGCATCACTTTTATTATCTACAAATGCTAATTCTGCTAATACAGCTGGCATTGTATTTTCTCTAATTACGTATAAATCGCCTTTTTTCACACCACGATCTTTTGTTCCCATTGCATCTACAAGACGCTCTTGAATTTTTTCTGCTAGTAAACGACTTTCTGATACGTTAGGATTTGTTCCTCTTGCTGTCGCTGATTCATAGTAGAACGTTTCTGTACCTTGTCCATTTTTACTTTCCGTACCATTACCATGGATACTTACAAAGATATCCCCATTATTTTTTTGAGCAAATTCTACACGTTTCTTTAAAGAATCAGAAGCACTTGTTCCTGGACGTGTATCATCTGTACGAGTGAATAACACAGTAAATGGTGTCTTTTTCTCAAATATTTTCTGTAATCGTAATGATACATCTAATACGGTTTGACTTTCTTTCTCATAATAACCTGGATTACCTGAATCCGCTCCACCATGCCCCGGATCAATAATAATTGCCTTTCCTTCTAAGAAGTTCCCTTGTTTCACTGGGTTCAATTGATTTTTATCAACCCATTGGAAACCACTATTTGTACGAATGCGAATCCAGCTACCGCTTTCTTCAATAACAGTTACTTGTTGTGCTCCATATGTACCTAGTACTTTAGAAGTATGGACAGCCCCTGCATATGTAGTGAATCCTTCATTAATAGCTTCTGTTTTCTCTACTAAAGGTGTCCATTTATCACCGTTACTTGTTGCAATTTTGATCCATCCATCTCGCTCTTCTTTTACTTCAACCATTTGTGGATCATGCTGATTTGCACTAATCCCAGATGTTAATGATGGTGCGTGATATGTAATGAATTTTCTATCTATGTACATTTTCTTTGTTTCTACTGGACGATCACTATTTTTGCTAAATTTATCTGTTTGCGCAGTAAGTTGAGCTGCTTGTTCACGCGTAATAGAATCATTCGGTTTCCAGCCATCCTCTGTACCTAAAGAAAGTTTTAATTCTACTAAAATATTAACTTCTTCTTTACCCCAATGATTTTCTAAATCAGCAAATTTTGTAGGCACTGGTCCTGTTACTTTGTTTTTCAAATTATATGCTCTTACAAGCATAGCTGCCATTTCAGCACGAGTTACTTTCCCTTCAGGATCAAATACTCCTGGTTCTCGCCCTTTAATAATATTCTCTTTTTCCATGGCTGCAATAAATGGAGCTGCCCAATTATTTTTTGCATCATTATAAGACGGCTTTGCGTTTGGATCTACTTTAACGCCAATTGCTGTTGCGATAATCTTTGCTGCCTGGGCACGTGTTAAATTTCCGTATGGCATAAAGTTACCATCTGGCATACCGTTAATTACATTTCTCTCTACTAAATAATAAATTGCGTCTTTCGACCACGCACTATCTGAAACATCAGGAAATTTCTTCGTTTCTGCTAAACTACTAATTGGATGTGCTAGTAAATTTGCTGCTAATATACCTGCGGCTATTGCTTTGTACTTCATGAAAAATAAATCTCCTCTCGAAACTTCATATTTATACAATTTCTCCCATTAAACTAACTATAAAATATTAACTAATAATTAATCCTTTCATAGTTTATAACATTATATATCTATAGTAAATACGTTTCCCGCCGTATAACGAAAATCGCATATATATAATTTGTAATGAATGTATATAAAATAAAAAATTAGTCAGCCCGCAAATAGCGGGATAAAAAAGCGATTAGGACATATCTCCTAATCGCTTCGCCAAATGAAAAGCTGATTAAAAATAGTACCTTTAATCAGCTCTCTATTATCTATGAAATTAGTCTTCAATTAAATTAGACATTACATACGCATAGACTAATGCTTCCGTATGTGTAATCGAGCTTTCATGCGTACGCTCAAATGCGTGAGAAGAATCAATACCCGCCCCAATTAACGCATGTTTTACATCAAAGCCGGCGCGAATCGCAGCTGATGCATCAGATCCGTAGTACGGGTAAATATCTACTTTATATTCAATATCGTTCGCCTTCGCAAGCTCAACTAAATGTTTACGTAATGCATAATGATATGGGCCACTAGAATCTTTTGCACAGATGGATACTGTATATTCATCAGATGCTTGTCCATCACCTAACGCTCCCATATCAACTGCTAAATATTCAACAGTTTCTTCTGGAATATTAGAATTACCACCGTATCCAATTTCTTCATTATTAGAAATTAAGAAATGTGTTGTATATGGTAATGTTACCTTTGCATCTTGCAATCTTTTAATTAATTTTAATAGAATTGCTACACTTACTTTATCGTCTAAATGACGTGATTTTATGTATCCACTCTCTGTAATTTGAACGCGTGGATCAAATGAAACGAAGTCTCCTACTTCAATTCCTAACTCACGTACTGCATCTGCTGAAAAGACACGCTCATCAATACGCACTTCAATATTTTTCTCATCGCGCTTCGCTTCCCCTGCATCTTTGTACACATGGACAGAAGTTTGATGCATTAAAATTGTACCTGTATACGTCTTACCGCTTGACGTTTCAATTTCGCAATATTCCCCTTCTACAGAGTTCCAGCGAAATCCACCAATCATAGATAGTCGAAGACGACCGTCTGGCTTAATTTCTTTCACCATTGCGCCTAACGTATCAACATGTGCAGTTAATAAACGGTGCTGCTCATCATTCTTCCCTTTAACCGTTAAAATAAGAGCGCCTTTATTATTACGCTTCGTCTCTACATTCCACTCACTTACATAGTTTTCAATAAAATTAATAATTTTCGCCGTGTTTCCAGATGGACTTGGAATAGAGACAAGCTCCTTGATTAATTCCATCGTTTCTTTCGCATGATGTGCCATTGTCGTTTCCCCCTCGTTTTTTCTACTATTTAGTATAGCGAAATTACAATAAAACCTCTACTCATATAGTCTAATTTTCTAAATTATAGTAAAATTTAGTTTAGTAAGTGAAAAGGAGATAACAAAAATGAATGTAACGAAAAAACATGTACATATTGCACTTATTTGGTTTTTATCATCATTACTATGTTTACAAGTCTCTTATGTCGTTCACACTACTACCTCAATTACAATTGGCTGGGCATTAACTATTATCTTCTTAATCATTAGCCTAATTGCAGGAAAAAAGCACAGCGCTACTGAGTAAGCTGTGCTTTTTCTATAAAACTACTCTTCCGAAACGTCCATCAAATAAATCCCTCTTGTAAACCCGCCGCGCTCTTCTTCTTTCTGTTTACGAATAAGCTCTACATCTTCCATTGTTGCACCTTCTGCACGCGCTAATGAAATAATAATTTCAAGTGCATCTGCAAGTGAATCTAGCGCATGTTCACGCTCTTTCATCGAAGCAAATTCACGAATTTCTTCTGTACCAATTTTCGCTAACGCTTGTATGTAAGCTTGCCCTGTTAATTTTTGTGCTGTATATGTTTTTCCAGACATCAAAATTTTCTCCGGGACACGATCTCTTACTAACCTGTTATAAGTTGACATCACTTTTCCTCCTATTTTTAATAACACCCGATTGGTGAAGGCTAAATCAGTGTGGATGAACAAAACCCCCACGGATTAAAGTTTCACTTTATAGAAAAACCACTCTTTTTTCACATCCCGTTCTTTCTTCACTTCACCAGAGAAAGCAACAGTTGGATGTCCCTCAAAGAATAATGCAGTCCGTACCGCAAGAGATGGTGTACTATGCAAAGCATAATATTTGAGACTCCCACGACTAAAGTCGCAAGCCCGAATCCTTACGAAATTACGGGTGGGATTCTTGAATGACTAAGCGTTCGCAGTCCATTTCTGTTTTGAACAGCCTTCAAGATGAGGGCATCTCATTGCCCCTCCTAAACCAGACCATATAGGTGCTTAGGCTGATTGACTGTTACCATCAATCACAGTTGCATAGCGAATATTCATCGCCCCAACGATATCACGGTGTGTCTCAAACCCACATGGACACTTGTACTTTCTGTCTTGTGCCCTGTTCTTTTTAGCGCATTTCGGACAGCTTTGACTTGTATAAGCTGGATTCACATATTCAACCTGAATATCAGCTAATATCGCTTTATATTCAATAAATTTTGACAAACGATAGAATGACCAAGTGTGTAGGTTTTTTTCGTTTTTACGGCTTGTTCTTGCCGTCTGTCTTATATTCATTAATTGTTCTAATCGAATGACAGAAATATGATTTGCAATCGCAAAATTAATGATTTCACGACTTATTGTATGATCTTTATCTTGCATCCATCTTTGTTCTTTATCATCCATTCGCCGAATGGCATTTACTTTTTTGTCTTTTCCTAACTTTTTGCGAGCACTACGAAACTTACGCTTCCTATATTTGTTGTTCCTACCATTTCCAAAGAAACGAACCTTATCATCATCAGTGATTGCTACCGCGGGGACTTTGAGACCTAAGTCTACTCCTAAAATTTTCGTTCCTGCCTTTTCATTTGTAGGAAGCGTGACAGATATTTGGGCCATCCACTTATTCGATTTCATTGTGATGCGAAGTGTACCTAATTTATGTTTTAACAGATTCAGATTACGATTGTTTTTATCGCTTAATAAAGCTCGGATTTTTACACGAGTGGACTTTCCATTTACCTTAAACGGGATTGAAATATGAGTGGCGTCAAACGAATAATTTTGATTGTTCCATATACAAACAGGCCTCTTTAAAATCGGAATGATTTTATACTTGCTTTTCTTTACTTTTGTAGCAAACAAACTTTTCGCTTCTTTGATTGCTTGATTCTTCACCGCACTTGGGATATTTGCTTCAATATTTTTCGTGCTTTTTTTCGTACTTTCTTTTGCTTCAACCATTTCTGATACAAGTGTATTTATGACTTTGATATATTCCTGACTACTTTGTTCTAATAAACGGATTTGTTCTTTTGTTGGAATCAATTTGACTTTCACTGTTAGGGTCTGTGACATACGTTTCATCCCCTTGTTTTTTGATTTTCAACATCGTTCATGTGATACATTCCTAGCAATAGAAACAAAATGAGAACGTGTCCATAGACTTTACAACTACATGAGGTGAGGAGATTTTCCTCTCAAACACTTTGAAACGCACTTCTATCATCATTGATTCTAGTTACAATGTATCATTTACTTTCGAAAAATTACAACAAAAAGACTCGAAGAAACTACCTATACTTTGGATACTTAAAGTACCACGAACCTTGCGATTTTCAGTGGTACTCCGTATCCAACCTCACTTTCATCCCATGCCTAAAGGCGATGGGCTTTCTCGTTCGGGAAGGGCTGTAAGTAAAATAATAGCGACAATACCAATCATTTTCTTCATTTATTACTCCTAAAAAAAGTGCTAACACAATTATACTAAAATGTGTTAGCACTTTCTTCCCTTTATCTCGAATTAACGGGCAGTCAGACTAATAATCCGCGGGGGATAAACACCCCCCCACGGATTAAAGTTTCACTTTATTCCCCTTTAAATGCTGGTAAACGTTTTTCTAGAAAAGCAGCAATACCTTCTTTATGGTCCGCTGTTTGTCTCATCGCATATTGACCACGCTTTTCGAGCTGAAGCGTTTGTTCTAAATTAGAACGATTTACTTCACATAAAATTTGTTTCGTTTGAATCATTGCCTTGATTGGTTTTTGTAACCACTCATTAATTTTTTGCTTCACAGCCGTTTGGAAATCCTCACCGATTACTTCATCAATTAAACCGATGTCTAATGCTTCTGTTGCCGATAACTTCTTCCCTTCCCAAATGATTTTCTTCGTCATATTTTCACCCACACGCTTTTGAAGGAAGAAATGACCACCACCATCTGGAATTAAAGCGATTCCAATAAAGTTCATCGCAATAACTGATGATATATCTGCCATGACATAATCAGCTGTTAATGCAATACTTAATCCAAGTCCAGCAGTTGGCCCATGAATTGCACTAATAACAAGCTTCGGCATCGTATATAACGTCACAACGATTTCAGAAATTGTATTCATGATACCTTCAAACTTACTTTCATCATTACTTGAAAGCATCGATTTAATATCTCCACCCGCAGAAAAACCACGGCCACTTCCGCATAACACAACAACGTGAACAGAACTTTCCGCCACTTCTTTCAACTTTTGTAATAACTCTTTTAACGTTGATTCATCTAATGCATTTAAAACCTCTGGACGATTGACCATAACCGTTGCTACGCGCCCTTCATATTTCACAACAACAGATTCTGTTTTACTTGTTACTTCCATTATAAATACCCCTCTTTTCCACATAAAGATTATACTTATATAATTATAGAAAGCATGTTAAAAATCCTTCTTTTTTCTCAATTTTCTGTCTAATATTCTCGCAATTTGTATATATCTCCGCATAAAACATACAATTTCGTTAAAAAATATAGAAATTAAAGTCGGTTTATCAATGCTTTTCATCTATTTACCATTACAATGAAATGGTGTATTCTTAAATTTGATGCAAAAAAATAAATATTGAAATTCATTCGCCTTATTATGTAAATAAGGCTTTTATCCCCATCTCTTGGGTATTGAACTAAAGGAATGAAGAAATGGAGGAATATATGGTTAATAAGTTGAAACAAACGGATAACTACTTCCCGCATTTCCTATTGCTATTCATTGTGTTTCAACCAATTTTAGATTTATTAACGTCTTTTTCAATCTATGTATTACACATGAGCGCAACAGTTGGAATCGTAGTCCGTTTCGCCTTTATGCTTCTTGCATTAGGTTATCTACTTCTTCATAGAAATCAACATGGAGCGAAAAAGTACATTCTCTATTTATGCCTACTCGGTATCGTACTCGCAATTGGTCTTGCAAATAATATGATGATTAAATCTCCAGTTTCATTTGGCGAAGAGGTGAAATTTATTTTAAAGAGCATATATCCAATTGTGCTACTGTTTGGATATATTATCGTCTTTAAAGAATTAAAAAATAAAGAATATGCATTTCATAAAATCATTACATATTTCTTATATGCAACTTTAATTTTGAGCATCACACTGATTGTTGCAATGCAAACTGGTACAGATTTCCCAAGCTACCCTCACTCAAAGATCGGCTCAAGAGGTTGGTTCTTTGCTGGAAATGATTTAAGTTCTATTTTTGCAACTATGTTCCCAATCGTAGTGCTCTATTCGATTCATAAAACAACTTCTTTCTCGAAAATCTATTACTGGCTTCCAACAATACTTGCGATGTATGCAAGTATTATGATCGGAACAAAAGTAGGATATGGTGCAATTGTTCTAACGCTTGGCGTGGCACTTTTATTCTCATTCATTGAATATATGATTCATCGCAAAAAAGAAGGAAAAGGGTTCACATATCTCGTAAATACAGTTGTTGCCGCTATTGTACTAGGAGGTTTAATTGCACTTACACCGCATACTCCTATCGCAAAAAATATGGGCATCCACATGCAAATATACGAATACAAAAAATCAGTACAAGAAGAAAAGGATAGAAAAGAAGGAAAAGTAATTAAAGAAGAAAAACATGAGCAGGGTGAACTAACAGACTCTGAAATGAAAAGTTTAATTTACAGTGATCGCGATAAATTTTTAAAAGTATACAAACAATACTATAAAGACGCACCACTATCACAAAAACTATTCGGAATGGGCTATGCTGGTAACTATACTGATAAAATTAAGTTAATCGAAATGGATTTCCACGACCTATTCTTTGCATTCGGAATCGTCGGTTTCCTTATTTACTTAATACCATTTCTATACTTCGGTATTAAATTATTCATTCGTATCATGACAAACTTCAAGAAAATATTAACTGTGAAATATATGCTATTAGCTAGCACCGTTGTACTATCACTCGGAATCGGCTTTATGTCCGGCCACGTATTAACAGCGCCGTCCGTTAGTATTTTCTTCGTCGTTATACTCGCTTACTTAATTGTTGATTTTGAAATTGAATAATAAAAAAAGAAGGTGCTCAAAAAAGTCAGTTATTCTGGCTTTTTGAGCACCTTTTTTTAAAATGCATCTAAATAATCAGTTTTTCTCTTTTATATTTAATTAGTGTTTTACGTATTCTAAGTTTTCTTTTGCGATATATGCTTCATTTACAGCAGGATTATCAGAAATAATTTTAACCCACACTTGTCCATTTATCGTTTCTTCGCCTGTAACTGTTACAACTTTATTTGTAGTTAAGCGATAAAGTCGTTCATTTGATCTATGAGGATCCTTTTTCACTTCCACATCATTCTTCACACGAGCAAGTTTATACTTGTTGTATTCTTTTTTACCTAAATAAGAATCAAAACGATTCATATGCCCCGCTACTTTTTTACCCCAATTCGCATCAGATGCATATTTCGCATTTAAACCAGCAGCTTTATCACCTGTATATGTTGCTGTATAACGCCAATGTCCTGGATTTAAATATCCTTCATTCATGTATACTTTTGCTGCATGTTCAATACAATCTTCTTTTGAATTAAATGCTTCCCCGTTACCATATGGACTATCGTCTGTTGCTTTTAAACCAAATAAATTATTTTTGTCTTTTGCAAGAGCGCTTGTTCCATAATAACTTTCATGAATTGCTAATGAATATAAGAATAATGCATTTACATTATACTTGCTTTCTACTTCTTTAAATTTCTTTCCTAAACCAATTAATGGAGAGTCTGGCTTAATCGATTTCACATAACTATCTAGTTGTTCAGCTGTATAACCTGTTTTCGAACGTAATGATAAATAATTGAAATATTGATAGAAAGTTTCGTCTCCAAATGTCTTTCCATCTACACTATACATTTGCTGTCCTTGCTTCATGAAAGAAGGTGCCACACCATATCTAAATTCTGTATATCCAGGTGAGCTTGTATTATATGTATAATATTTATGGTATAAATATCCATCTGATTTCACATAATAAGAAGACTGTTTCATTTCATTTGTAGGAATTAAAGTGATTTCATTCTTCTTCACATAACCTGTCAAACCAGAAACTTGAACTTTCACACGATCTTCGCCAATTTCTAACACTTTCAATTCTGTTCCATACTGAATATATGTATATACTGCTGACAATTTCTCGTCATAAATATTAATAATATTTTGCCCAGTTATTCTCTTCGCACTTGCAAAACCATCTTTAATCCATAAAAATTCGTTCTCGTATTTCACCGCATTCATACCTTTATTTTGAGCAGCCGTAACCGCTTCTTTATACGTATTATAGCGCTCTACTTCTTGCTCTGTTCCGTTTTCTCTTACATTTATCACGACATATTTCTTAGTTTCTACAGGATTGCTATTTCCGTTTTTTTCAATTGTCTGAAGCATGCGATCCAACATAGCTGAAGCCATACCTCTTGTAGCTGATAAATGTGGTCTAAATGTATTATCTTCTGGATACCCTTTAATAATTTGAGTAGCCACCATAACTTGTACATGCTCTTTATAGTTAATACTATCTTTATCAGTAAAGGTAAGCGGACTTACAGCTATTTTAATATTTTTATAGTCTAACGCTCGCTTTACCATTATCGACATTTCTTCACGTGTAATCACATCATTTGGTGAGAATGTCTCGTTAGTACGACCATTAATAATTTTCGCTCCATATGCTCTACTTACACCATCATATAAACCGTAAGTCTTCGGCACATCCTCGAAATTCGAATCAGCTTTCGGTAAATTTAAAGCCCTTGCTATGAATGTAGCAAACTCTGCTCTTGTTACTAGTTTATCAGGCGCATATACATTCTCACCATACCCCATTAAAACTCCTTTAGTAATAAGTGAACGCATATGCGTCTCAAACATATGTCCTGTAATATCATCATTTGCCGCATAACTTGAAATAGGAGTTAAAAGTAATGATCCCGTTAATGCCACTGCTGTTATACCTTTTGAAAAAGTCTTCAAGGTTATCCTCCTCGTAATCTACGAATTTATTATCACAAATTTGATTATATAATAATCGCAATCATTTTAGCATAATAAATAGAAATTAACATAAAACGTTTTTATAATTAGAATTTTCATTAAATTAAAAAACAAAATAAAAGACACTTTACTTTTTTAATAAAGTGTCTTTTTCCATATGATCAATGAGTTTCTTTGTTGCCTGTTTGCCTTGCAACCGAAGTTCATCTATTGTTAATTGTAACTCTTGCTGCACAGTTCCTTGTTGCATTAATTGCTTTTTTGCAAGTTCATATAAATACTCAGCACTCCATTCGCCATCCACACTTCCTATAACTGGCTGATTCACTTGACTTAAAAACGAATCAATTTTCGGATCGTACGAAATCCCGACCATTGGAGTTTTGGCTACTGCAGAAAAAACAAGTGCATGAAGACGCATACCAATTAGTAATGAACATTGTGATAAAATGAATATTTTCTCGTCGATATCCATTTTATATGGAAGCATATACGTCTCTTCTCCCATTAATTCTATTACTTCACGCGAAGCTTTTTGATCAAATGGCTCATGCATTGGAACAAATAAAATTTGGTATCCTTCTTGCTTTAATTTTTTTAATGCCATAGCTAATTTTTTTATATAATCTTCTTTTGCATGCCAATAACGTACACTAACCGCGATTACTTTTCCATGTATCGAATGCTTTTGCAACCAATCCGATTGTTTTGTTCGTTTCCATGTTAAAACAGGGTCTGGAACAATTTCAATATCGTTTTTTATACCAAGTCCTTTTAAATATAAAAACGAATCCTCATCTCGAACTGATACATAGGAAGCTTTTGACAAGTTCCATTTTACTAATAGACGATTATATCCTTTTGTAATTGGCCCTATTCCTTGTGAATAAATATAATACGGCTTTTTTAATAATCGAGCGAGTCCCATAATACCCGTATAATATAGAATACTCTTCGTACTTGTCTGATCTTGAAGAAGGCTCCCGCCACCGCTAATAACTCCATCACTGTTTTTAATCGCATGATAAACAGCTTTTATATTCCAGCGATCTACCGATTCTACACCATACATTTCCTTTGTATATTTAGAATCATTTGATAGTACTAATAGTTCTATATCCGGGTTCTCTTTACTTAACGATTCAATAATTGATTGTAGAATCGCCTCGTCTCCAACATTATAAAAACCATAATATCCTGATAAGACTAAACGCACCCTAAATCTCCTCCAAAACTAGGTAACCGTTTATCTCATTTAACATAAACTGGTACCCATTCCTTACCTAAACACTTGATACCCTACATAGTTTCCTCTTTATCAGCTCATATGAATTTTAATAAAAAATTAAATTTCTATATTTATCTTTTCAAAAATGGTATTTTTTTTATTGATATCCATTTTAATTTCAAAGCACATACACCATACAAAATGGTTGTAATACTTAATGCTATACCACTGAATAATAACGTCATAATTCTTGAAGATGTAACATCTATCACATTACACAGTTCATACAATCCTAGTCCCAAAATACATGCTATTCCTAGCACACCAAAAAAGCTTTTTAAATGAATAGAATAGGCAATGTAGCTTCGAATATGCAAATAATTTATAATACAAATCAATACGTAAGTAATTAATGTACTATACGCCGCTCCATCTATGCCAAACTCCTGCACTAACATCATGTTTAACACGACTTTCACAAAACTCGCGCCAATAACAATCCATGCAGCTTGTGCAGAACGATTAATCCCCTGTAAAACACCTATTGTTAATACCATAACCGCAGTAAAATACGAACTGCCAATCATAACTGTTAACATACTACTGCCTTTTACGTCTGTGAACAATCCGATATTTAACGGTACTGTTAATGCCATCAACCATATTGTTAACGGTGCTGTCAAAACATGCGCTAGTCGATTTGTATTTTGAATTGTTATTTTCGCCAAATTTATATCTCTTTTGGCCAATGCGGAAGTTAAGAGTGGTATTAACGGAAATACAATTGCACTTGCAAAAATAACAATTATTTGCGTGAATGCAAAACCGCGACTGTATATTCCAAATTGTTCTTGAATTTCTGTTGATGATCCTTGTAATACATGTGGTATTGTAAGCGAGTCTACTAAATTTAAAAGTGGCATTGATAAAGCTCCGATAGCGATTGGGATCGATACCCGCAATATCTTTTTGCCGTTTTCTCTTAAATCTCGGAGCGAATAGGAATTGCTTTTATTGTAGTATGGACTTCTATTATATTTTATACGCAAATATATAAGCGAACTAATGACTCCAAGAAAAGAGCCAACCATCGCACCACTAGTAATAATAGTATTACTCTTATCCCATGATACTAGTATGTAAGCAATTATTAGCATAAAAAACACACGTACAAATTGCTCAATGACTTGTGATACCCCTGTTGGTTTCATATCACCGAAACCTTGAAAATACCCTCTATAAACCGCCATGTATGGCGCAATGAGTAATGCTAATGAAGTAATAAGCAACGGCATTCTAGTTTCTTGTCCACCAAGCATATTTGCAATTTCAATAGAAAATAATACAATGACTAAACAGCCGAAAACGCCAAATGCTATCCCTATAATTGACGCTGATTTAAATAATTTCGCAATTTCCTTTTGCTTATTTTTTTCGTTCAACTCTGCAATTAATTTCGAAATTGCAAGCGGAACTCCGGCTACCGATAATGTAAGAGCAATCATATATACAGGAAAAACAAGGCGAAAAATACCGAGCACTTCATCTCCTGCAATATTTTGTAATGGAATTTGAAAAAAACTACCAAGCAATTTCGACAAAAAAGTTGTAATGGTTAAAATTGCTGCTCCTTTTACAAATGTTTTATTCATATTTTTTCTCTTTTCTTTTATACATATACTCTCAAACATATTGTTTTAAACGATAGGGATTCACTTTATCCCATTGATTATCATAACAAATTTATTATAGGTTGAATACTTGGTTTTTTTTTCAAAATAGAAAAGAGAACCAGTTCACGCCTATTTCTTCACAATTAATTTTCTAATTCTTTCCATTATATATGTACATATTATCACTGTTTCTGTTACTCAAAAAAGCTCTTCTTCTCTATCAATGCGATACATATTACTAAAAACATTATAAGAATATCCCACAACTCTACATTATAATGTATGTAAGATTGTGAGATATTCTAATTACCATCTAAACACTTAAGATTTTCAATTGCTCTTTCTGTTCATCGTTCGCCATTACTACGATTGTTTTTTCAATACTCGGATGTACTTGCTCAAGCTTTACACTTGCTCCTACTTTATTTGATTGCTCAACAAAATTTAATAATGCCATAGCTCCTGATACATCCATATAACGCACATCTTTCATACGTAAAACAACCGGTGACTTCACATCTTGTAAAGTAGAGAAAATACGATCTACTGATAGGAAAGAGAGCGGCCCTTGAATCGTGTACGTTTCTTCTCTTTCTTTTACGATAGAAGTTTTACGTTCTTTACACTTCACCATATATATGATGAACGAAAGAATAATACCGAATGCAACAGCAATCATTAAATCGAACTTCACCGTTACAATCATCGTTACGAGCATAACAACGACATCACCTTTAGGAGCGACATGCATCTTTTTCATGCTTTCCCAATCGAACATTCCAATACCAGTTAAAATTAAAATACCTGATAATACAGCAAGCGGAATGTATTGTACGACCGAACCAAGACCCATAATAAAAATAAATAATATAACACTATGCATACATGCCGAAAGTGCTGTTTTACCACCACTTCTTATATTCACGATAGACCTTACAGTCGCACCTGCACCTGCTAATCCGCCAAACAATCCGCTCATCATATTACCGATACCTTGTCCAATGAGCTCTTTATTACTTTTATGACGTGTACCTGTCACATTATCCATTACGACCGATGTTAACAACGAGTCAATCGATCCTAATAAAGCAATACTAAGCGCTGGTAAAATAAGTGTTGCTATTCCTGTTCCACTTAAAGATGGAATATGAAGCGTAGGCATCGCTTCTGGAATGGTTCCAATCTTTTCAATTACTTTATTTAATGAAAGATTTCCGATAATCGGTAACTTTACTGTAAGTCCTTCGAGTAGAGAAGAAAATAAAGGAAGCAAAGCTGTCACACCGACTAGTGCTACTAAACTAGACGGAATCGCCTTAATCCATTTGCCAGAAACAATCATTACAATAATCGTTAACACAACAAGTAGAAAACTATTTTGTACGTGCTTTATTTCACCTAAAATAATGATTAATGCAATACCATTCATAAATCCTGAAACGACAGGATACGGAATATATCGAACGTAAGAACCGAGCTTACATACACCGAATAAAATTTGAAATAACCCTGCCATCATAAAGGCAATAAAACTTGCCTCTAAGCCGTGCGTCGCAATAACTCCTGTTGCGATAACAGTAATTGGTCCAGTTGGCCCCGTTACTTGCCCAGGTGTCCCGCCAAATAACGCTGCGAATAAACCTGCAAAAATCGCACCATACAATCCAACAAGTGCTCCCTCAGACGTCCCTGTCGCGGCAATACCAAATGCAATTGCTAGCGGCAACGCAACAATCGCAACAGTAAATCCTGCTAAACATTCCTTTGCTATTTTTTGAAACATATAAATAACCACCTTCATATAAAGTGAAACTTTAATCAGTGGGGAGTTTTTTCATCCCCACTGATTATTAGCCCGCACCAATCGGGCGTTTACGGGCAGTTGATCTCCCACCTAACTTCCTCGCATTCGCCGAAATTTGAGGTGGAGGTCTTACTGCCCGTTAATGCGGGATAAAGTCCACGTTCCATTGTACACCTAAAAATACTCATCCGTTAGCCTGTTTATAAGAAACTCTTTACAGTATCGTGAAGTAAACGCATCCAAATAAAAGTTTCCCCCTTACCTTTGGAAACAATTACAACTATGCTATAATGAACAAATTAAATCTTTTACTATATACTTGGAGGCACTATGCTAACTTTTGAAGAAAAATTATCGATTATTGAATCTTTCCCGGAATTAGAAAGAAAGAACGTATCATTAAAACGCGTAAACTTTCACTTTGAAGAAAGTCGTTTAGATAAAAAGAACGTTGTATATCATTTACACCCAAATGGAAACGGATTTGTATATGCATACTTCATTAAAGGTTATAAAACAGATGCTAAAGGTATGATTAACATCCGTGAGTTTTCAGAAGAAGAACTGCGTTCATTAATTGAAAAAGTAATTGAACGTCTATCACAGGAGCCAGAGGAAATTGTAGCACCAATGGAACCTGCTGCAGAAGAAGAATGGAAGAACGAAGACGGTCATATCCTAACTCTTATTCAAGAGGATGACATGTGGAATGTTTACGCTGGCGTAAACTTAGACGGTACATTCAACTCTTATCCAGAAGCTGCGGAATACCTTGATGAAGAAGGTTTCTCACGCAAGTAATAAAAATGCCTTTCCGAATTTGGAAAGGCATTTTTTCATTATTTTTTCATACCTTTTAACGACTCTCTCAGCACAAATTTTTGCAACTTCCCACTCGCATTACGAGGAAGTTCATCTGCAAATAAGTAATGACGCGGACGTTTATAGTCGGCTAATTCATCACTTTCTTTGCAATACATTTCTAAATCAGCTTCTGAAATATTTTTATCTTTCTTTACAACGACCGCAACGACACGCTCTCCCCATAGTTCGTCTGGCTCACCAAGTACTGCAACATCTAATACACCAGGATGACTATGAAGAAAATCTTCAATTTCGCGAGGATAAATATTTACGCCACCGCTAATTACCATATCATCAACGCGGTCTGCAACGAATAAATAGCCGTCTTTATCGAAGTATCCTAAATCACCAGAGTGATACCACCCTTTATACATCGATTTTGCATTTGCTTCTTCTCGATTATGATAACCAGCCATCATAGTTGGACCGCGCAAAATAATTTCCCCTACTTCATAAGGAGGCAACGTATCATCTGGCTCTGCTGGTCCATCTTCGTTCGGTTTCACAATTCGAATTTCATGGCTAAAGCACGGTGTTCCTGCTGAACCAGCTTTCGTAATTTGATCCTCTTCTACGAGAAACGCAACAACTGGTCCCATTTCTGTCATTCCGTAAATTTGGACAAGATCAATATAAAGACGCTCTTTACATTCCTTCACTAACGCCGGAGCCATCGCAGCCCCGCCATATACACCGATTTTCATTGAAGTTAAATCATACTTAGTTAGATCTTTTTGCAGTAACATATTCCACATCGTCGGTGCTGCAAAAAACGTCGTAATCTTCTCTTCTTGAATGGTATGTAATACTCTATCCGTATCAAAATGATGTAAAATAACATTCTTTCCGCCAACTTGAATGCGCGGTATGATTCCAGCATTTAACTCGCCGCAATGATATAAAGGTGCTACCACAAGCCCGGCGCTATCCCTGTTATATTTTATGAAATACGTACAAATCATACTATGCTCAGCCATATCACGATGGCGATGTAGTACGCCTTTCGGATGACCAGTCGTTCCGCTCGTATAAAGCATAGAACAAAAATCCATTTCATCGACTACAATATCTACTTTCTCAGCTGATGCTTCATTTACTTTTTCATGGTAAGAACTAGCATAGGAAGGTGCATCGTCTTCCACGTACCAAAAAGACGAATTTGGAAAATCTCGTTCAATCATAGTAACTGTTGATTCGACTGCTTTTTCAAAGACAACTACTTTCGAGGCTGCATCTTGGAGGATATACGATAATTCTTTTGCTTTTAAGCGGAAATTAATTGGATTGAAGATCGCGCCAATTTTCGCACAGGCTAAGTAAACGTTTACAAATTCACGACAGTTATATAGGTAAACAGATACACAATCTCCCTTTCTTACTCCTTCTTTCAATAGAGCTTGCGCCGTTTTATTTATTTGCTCATCCCACTGTTTATATGTCCAACGAATATTTTTTTCTGGTTCTACTAACGCCTCTTTATTCGGATACTTGCCAACTGTCAAATCAAAAATTCTCCCTATCGTCATGTACATGCCAACAATTTCCCCCTTTTCTCTTTCATAAATCTATCATTTCGTCTATAAGTAGACATTGTCCTCTAATAATCTGACTAATTTTTCTGATTATTATCGACATAGTTTTACATATGGACCGTTTGATGGTGAATGAAATTATATCGGCGATTTTTTGAATATATCGAACACAACTCAATTTATATCAGCTATTTTTCGAATATATCGACTTACCGACAAAAACTGACAATATAAAAAGAGGCTGTTCCAAATCGGAACAACCCCCTTCTTCTTACACGAATAGCTCTTCTAAAATTTTCAGTTTATCTTCTGTATATTTCACGAAGCCATCGTTATATGATTTTGGATCTTTCGGATTCGCAAAGTGTGTAATTGCTCCTGTTTGTGGGTGAACAAATTTACTTGATGCCCCGCAACCAAGTCCGATAATCGATTGTACTTCTTCCATAATAACAATATTGTAGATACTTTCCTGCGTCGGTATTGCATACCCAACGTTTTCTAAGTTACCTAAAATATTTTTTTGACGATATAAATAGTATGGTACGTAATTATGGTTCTTCGTCCACTCTTCCGCCTCATGCATCATCGCAGTAATTTCTTCGCGACCTGCTACTTTATATTTACGTTTGTTTTGCGTCATTTCAGAAGCACGTTTAAATGATAACGTATGAACTGTTAACGATTCTGGCATTAACTTTTCTGTTTCACCTAACGTATGCTTAAAGATGTCTAATCCTTCACCAGGAAGACCAATAATTAAATCCATATTAATATTGTTCATTCCCATTTCACGTGCTAAATGATACTTCTCAATCGTTTCTTCTACAGTGTGATGACGTCCAATTGCTTTTAGTGTTTCTTGGTGGTATGACTGCGGATTAATACTAATACGGTCAATATTCCATTTATTTAACACTTCTAGCTTTGCTGGTGTGATCGTATCTGGGCGACCTGCCTCAACTGTTACTTCACGTACATCTTTCACATCAGGGAAAGCTTGGTACATTTCTTCATACAACATATCCATTTCTTCTGCTGTAATACTCGTCGGTGTACCGCCGCCGTAATAAATCGTCGTAACTGTAACACCTTTTTCTTTTAAAAACTTACCAATTTCACGAACTTCATAATGTAACCCGCCTAAGAACGAATCAACTGATCCTTGGCGTCCGTTAATTGCATAAGCCGGGAACGTACAGTACGCACATTTTGTAGGACAAAACGGAATACCGATGTAAATACTTACTTCTTCTTTCAAACGGTATAAATCCGGAACAACCGCTAATTGGCAATCAACAATACGCTGAAGAAGTTCAATTTTCTCTTCATGAATTAAATAACTTTCACGAAGTTCTTTATGCGCTTCTTCTTTTGACATACCATTTTGAAGCAGTTTGTGAAGAAGTTTCGTTGGGCGTACCCCAGTTAATATTCCCCAGCTCTGTTCAAGTCCAGTTAGCTGTTGAAGTACAGAAAGATATACGTAAGAAACAACATGTTTCACTTGCTTCATACGTTCTTTTTCTTCTGTGAAAGCAGATAAATCTTTTGCGAATGTTTCTTCATATACATTTCCGGTTGCAACATCTGTTAAACGAGCCGATGCTGTCACATTACCTTCTATCTGTATATCAACGATAAGATTTGCTTCTTCTTTCTCAAACCCTATCGTGCTCTCTTCAAAAAATAAACCGCCAATATTTTGTAGCGGACGTAAAAAACGATCATCTTGTAACGTTTTAATTGAAATTAACAACATTATCACCTTTTCATTTGCAAACTCTCTTTAGTTTACTTGAAGGGCGTTTGAAGGTCAATACAGAAGGTTTTACCTGTTTCTCTTACATTTTTTCAAATAATTCTTTTTATGAATATCGCTCATGTATATAGACATCATGATTTTCTCTTGTTAAAATTTATTAGTACGAAAATCTATACATAGTGAAAATACAATATATAAAGGAGGAATGTTAACACTAGATTCCATAATCTAATGTGTTAAAAAAAATATGAAAAAGAAATTTTATAGTGTTTTAACTCTCTCTCTTGCATTACAAACTGTTCTTGCACCTACTTATTCATTTGCAGAGAGTGCTGAAAAATCCGCCGAAGTATATACGGAGGATCAAGTTTTTAAAAGTATCAAAGAGCATGTGAAAGAGCATAGTACTCATGAAGAAGATATCGAGGTTACTGGCCAATTCCTACTATACACATCAAAAAAACATTCATTATATACCGCGAATGATTTAAAAAACAAATCGAATATCGAGATTACAGAACAAGTCGTAACGGCGACAAAGAAAAAAGGGAATGCATACTACATAACAACTCCAGCTGGCGCTGGGTGGATAAATAACAATGATAATAGCTTAGAAGTTCAAGAGATTCATAAACTATCTAATCAAAAATTAATTGTGAAAGAAGAAGCTTCCATACATTCATTACCATTCCAAACGTTTAAAGAAGAGGGTAAACTACAGCCTCAAGTAATTATTCCTACTGAACAAGCAGGAAATTGGTTTAAAGTCCAAATAAATGAAACATCAAAATGGATTTATGCACCTTCTGCTACATTTGAAGGTACAAAAGCTTCATTATTAAAAAACGGTCGTTCTGCTAAAAGTAGTTTATTGAGAGCTCCAGCTACTCTACAAACAAACAATATTTATGGCGTTACATTTAAAGAAATGATTGTCCCAAAAGGAAATGACGATATTCGCCCTGGCTACGCGATGGTCCCTAAATATATTACGATTCACGAAACGGCTAATCCAGCGAAAGGTGCCAATGCTCTAAATCACGCAAAATTCTTAGATAGTCAAGCACGCGGAACAGCTGATCGCGCCGCATCTTGGCATTTCACAGTAGATGATAAAGAAATTTATCAACATCTTCCAGTAAATGAAGTTGGATGGCATGCTGGAAATAAAACTGGAAACTATGAATCTATCGGAATTGAAATTGCCGTTAATCAAGATGGAAACTATGAAAAAGCGGTAGAGAATGCCCGTAAATTAGCAGCTTATTTAATGAACGAATTAAATATTTCTCTAGATAAGGTCCAAAAACACCAATTTTGGTCAGGAAAAAATTGCCCTGCGTATATGATTCAACGCGGACAATGGGATGCTTTCTTAAAAGGAACTGAAACATACTATAAGGAAAACCGAAAAGATCCAGTAACTGATGACATTACAGGTGGATGGTATGAATCAGACATTCGTCAATTAGCAGCTAGAGGCATTATGCAAGGAGAAGGGAACGGTAAGTACTTCCCAGAACGTCTTGTAACGCGTGCTGAATTTGCTACATTAATTACTCGTGCTTTACAATTACCAAGTGGAAATGCTAATTTCACAGACTTAGAACAAGTACATCCATCTTTAAGAGACGGTATTAATCGTGCAGCAAGCGCAGGCATAATCCGCGGACGTGGTGATAATACCTTTGATCCAAATACTACAATTACACGCGAAGAAGCTGTTATTATGATTGATCGTTCTCTAAAACACGCTGGTATTTTCGCAAAACCAGTTGAACTACCATTCGTAGACCAAAACTTAATTTACGCTAAAGAAGAAGTACAAAGAGTGTATGGATATGGAATTGTAAAAGGTAATGAATTTAATCAATTCGTACCAAAAGGACCATCACAACGTGCTCACGCAGCTGCATTTATAAACAGAATGCTTAACGTGATTGAAGCTTAAAAACATTTATAACTAAATATAGATGTTTTTACTTTAATCCTTCTGTATTAACCTAAAAGGCAAAAGAGATAATATTATCTCTTTTGCCTTTTATACATCTATTAACTATTTTTAGTCATAAATCTTAAACGTATTCCTAATAACACCAGAATTACACCTATAAATGGAAGGTAATCCGTATTATGCCCTGTAGCTGGAAGTTTTTGATTATTAGAACCGCCTTGTTCTTTTTCTGGTAAGTTAGGCTTTTCTACTTCTTCGCCTGGGCTTTCTGTTCCTTCACCTGGCTTTTCTGTTCCTTCACCTGGTTTTTCTGTCTCTCCACCTGGTTTTTCTGTCTCTCCACCTGGTGTTTCTATTCCTCCACCAGGTGTTTCTGTTCCTTCACCAGGTGTTTCTGTCTCTCCACCTGGTTTTTCTGTCTCTCCACCTGGTGTTTCTATTCCTCCACCAGGTGTTTCTGTTCCTTCACCTGGCTTTTCTATTCCTTCACCTGGCTTTTCTATTCCTTCACCTGGCTTTTCTGTTCCTTCACCTGGCTTTTCTGTTCCTTCACCAGGTGTTTCTGTCTCTCCACCTGGTTTTTCTGTCTCTCCACCTGGTTTTTCTGTCTCTCCACCTGGTTTTTCTGTCTCTCCACCTGGTTTCTCTGGACCTTTTCCTGTTTCTTTTTCATTGGTAATTTGAAGCTTTATAACTTCTACTTTCTCATTAGAAATCGTAAATTCAATTCCCTTATCAGATAAATTATATCCTTCTGGAGCCTGGACTTCTTTTAAAACGTAATCTCCTGGTTCCAGTTTCTTCGAAGTTGCTTTACCATTTTTATCTGATGTTAATGTGTCTATTTTTATTCCATCTTTCAGAATTTCAAACACTGCACTTTCTAATTTTTTCTCTGTATCATTAGCATCTATCTTTGTAATTTCTACTTGACCTGTGATTTTTTCTTTCACTTTTTCATTCAATACTTCTTGTTTTACTACTTCATTTGCTACAACATTTACTTCCACTTTTAATTCTACCGCTTTGTAGCCTTCCGGCGCTTTCGTTTCTTCTAACGTATACTTACCTGGCACTAAGTTTTCGAATGTCACAACACCATCTTTATTCGTTGTTTTCGCTTCTCCAACTACTTGACCATTTTCGTTTTTCAGTCTAAATTCTGCGCCTTCTAGAACTTTTCCACTCTCTGCATCCTTTTTGATTACTTGTAAGCTTCCTAGTTCTTTCGCATTTTCTACTTGTACTTGTACTACTTTGTTTGCTTCCACAACGACTTCAATTTCTTCTTTTAGTAATTTATATCCTTTTGGTGCTTTCGTTTCTTTTAACGTGTATTTTCCTGGTTCTAATTTTCCAGAGATGACTTTACCTGTTTTATCTGTTCGTAACATCTCTACTTTCTTACCATCTTTATACACTTCAAATTCTGCGTCTGATAAAAGCTTCGTTTTATCGTTTGCATCTACTTTTACGATTTCAAATTGACCAAGGCTCTTACTATTCGTTACTTTTACATCAACAACTTTTTCACCGTCGACTGTTACATGAATTACTTGTTTTGTTAACTCATAACCTTCTGGTGCTTTTGTTTCTTCTAACGTATACTCACCCGGTACTAGTCCTTCTACTTTAACCGTTCCAGACTTATCTGTTGTAATTTTTTCTTTTACAACATTTCCTTTAGCATCTTTCAATGTAAATACTGCGCCTGCTAAACGTTCCGCTTGATCTTTATCATCTGTTTTAATAATTTGTAGAGAGCCCAAGAGTTTTTCATTTTCTGCCTCTACTTTTACTACTTCTTTCTCATTTTGAATTGTTACTTTCCATTCTTTATTTGAAATCTTGTAACCTGCTGG
This sequence comes from Bacillus sp. FSL P2-0099, assembly GCF_038007445.1. Taxonomy (NCBI): domain Bacteria; kingdom Bacillati; phylum Bacillota; class Bacilli; order Caryophanales; family Bacillaceae; genus Bacillus; species Bacillus sp. FSL P2-0099. Next base: position 890,325 of record NZ_JBBOXE010000001.1, on the reverse strand, counting down.
TGCTTTCGTTTCTTTCACTGTGTATTCACCTAATGGTAATTTCGGTAACATCGCTTTTCCACTCTCATCAGTTTTCAACTCTGCTACCTTTTTACCATCTTTATACACAGTAAATTCTGCATCTGATAATAGCTTCGTTTTATCATTCGCATCTACTTTTACGATTTCAAATTGACCCAGAACTTTTTCGTTCATTACTTCCTGTTTTACTACTTCATTTGCTACAACATTTACTTCCACTTTTAATTCTACCGCTTTGTAGCCTTCTGGCGCTTTCGTTTCTTCTAGCGTATACTTACCTGGCACTAAGTTTTCGAATGTCACAACACCATCTTTATTCGTTGTTTTCGCTTCTCCAACTACTTGACCATTTTCGTTTTTCAGTCTGAATTCTGCGCCTTCTAGAACTTTTCCACTCTCTGCATCCTTTTTGATTACTTGTAAGCTTCCTAGTTCTTTCGCATTTTCTACTTGTACTTGTACTACTTTGTTTGCTTCCACAACGACTTCAATTTCTTCTTTTAACAACTTATATCCTTGTGGTGCTTTCGTTTCTTTTAATGTATACTTTCCTGGTTCTAATTTCGTAGATATTACTTTACCTGTTTTATCTGTTCGTAACGTATCTACCTTTTCACCATCTTTATACACTTCAAACTCTGCGTCCGATAATAGCTTCGTTTTATCATTCGCATCTACTTTTACGATTTCAAATTGGCCTGTAGCTTTTTCAGCGATTTTTTTATTCAACACATCTACAGTCACTGTTTTATTAGCAGCTACATCAACACGAACTGAGCTAGATGATAGTTCATAACCTTTTGGTGCTTCAACTTCTTTTAATGTATATGTTCCAACTGGAAGTTGTTTTGATAAAGCTGCACCTTTACCATCTGTAATAATTGTTTCAACAACATTTCCATCTTTATCTATAACATCAAATTTTGCACCTGGTAGAAGTTGACCAGATTCACTATCTTTTTTCAATAATTTAAATTGGCCATTCTCTACTTTTTTCGTATTCTTCATAACAATTTCAATTACGTTTGTACTATCAATTGTTACTTTTACTGGTGTATCAACTTTTATATATCCTTCTGGTGCACTTATTTCTTTTACAAAATAGTCACCAAGTGGTAAATCCTTGATTTCAGCAATACCCTTTTCATTCGTTGTAACAGTAGCCACAACATTATTATCTTTGTCTATAACATCAAACTTTGCGTCTTTTAAAACAATATTTTCATCATTTGCATCAACTTTTTTAATTTGTAAGTTTCCTTTTTCAACTACTGGCTTATTCCACTTTGGCCAATTAAATTTAAAGTTATGAACCTCAAATCCATCTCTTTGGTGTAATCCTCCAACATAGGCTTGTCCGTTAATAGAACCACCTTTTGTCTCTACAACAGCATTAGGCGCAAACACACTACCTACTACACCATAACCTTTAGTTGTTATCTTTGTAGCATTAGGGAACACCCAAATGACTTTACTAGCTAACTCAGTAAAAGCTGAATTAGGGTCATATGCTTGAGATGTATTAATTAAGTCTGTTGCCATCCCAGTATTTCTCGTATCGTACAAAATTGCACCGCTACCAAAATTCACTTCTTCTGCGTCTGAATAAATAACAATAAAGTCTTTGTTATTTACATTCGGAAGATAAACATCTTTTACATCAAATATTTTCTTTCCTGTTAAGCCTGAAGAAACGTAAATATTAGGGTTGTTTACATCTTCACCGATTCCAAAGCTCATATTAGGTTTTGGTTTATCAGTATGTAATTGACTCGCATCTCCAATTACACCATCAACGTCTTTTCTAAATTCTTTGAACTTGGCATCAATCTCTGCTTGCTCTTTATAAGAGATACGGTCATAAGATGATTTCATTGCACCTTCTGGGTCGCCATCTTTTGTCATCGCCACTGTTCCATCTTGGATGATTACTTGTCCTGCTCCCGCTTTCGTAAATTGACCACCTAGTAATAATGATGGATATCCTTCATCTTTCCATGTTGCTCCAGCTAAGTTGTTTGCTCCAGTTGCAGCCGCTAGGACTGTATAACTTGATGCGTTCATATTTTTTTGAACAGCCATCGCACCCTCAATATCCGCACTCGTTGCACTATGATCTCCAAAAATGATGGCGTTGTAATAAGATACATCACCTAAACCTTTTAATTCTGTTGTAGCTGCCTCTGCTTTAAATGGTAAATGGATTAAAAAATTCATACATATTAGTAATACAACTATAAAACTACTACTTACTTTTTTAAATTTTTGATTAAATGATTTCCTCAAGAAATTCATTCCCCCTTTTAAACTTCCTAAAACCACAAAAAGAAGTACATTTCGTATGTACCAAGTCTTACTCACATTAACTTAAAATAATCCATTTAAATAAAACAAAGAAACTCTACAACTCATTAATAAAATTACTACAATCCATTTTTGAGATAATACGTGAACTAAACTAACATGCGGAAGTGTTTTTTGCGTTTGGAGCTCAACAAAATTAACCTGGAGAATATTTCATATGGTGTAACTACTTTGGCAACATCATCCACTTTACAACAGTTTCCTAGAGTATTCAAGTAAATTGTATATATTCCATACACAATTCACAATCTAAAACGTTTTCATTCATTTTAATAAGTTCAACAAAAAAACGTAGCCAAAAAGCTACGTTTTTCTTTCATCGTTTCGGTGTATGTTTATGATTCTTTAAAAAAGGAAGCGGGAATTGCTTACGAAAATGCTCTTTAATCATGTACTCTACGCCGTTCTCAGTATTAGAACGTGTAATCCAGTCCGCCGCTTGCTTTAATTCTACAGGAGCGTTCCCCATTGCTACCCCAAGCCCAACATTTTCAATTACCTCTAAGTCTTCTACGCTATCTCCAATCGCAACCATTTCACTAAGGTTAATATTTAAATGCTCCCCAAGTAATTGTAAACCACGTAGTTTTGATACATTTTGAGGGAGAATTTCTATACGTCTTTCATCACACTCAACGTACTCTACATCTTGAAATGCCTTTCTTAACGTATTCATCCCTCTTTCTTTTTCACCTTTCGTATGGAAAACAATATCAATTTTTGGTGCAGCTACTGGATGATCACGCAGTGCATCCCCTAGCGAATCTACAAATTGAACCGGATAAAATAATGGATCTGCGCTTGATAATACAGTACGCGCAATTAAGTTTGGTGTATTTCTCTCACGATTACCAATTGAATATCGTTCATGAGAAATGCGAACATTACAATCAAAATGCTCTAACACTTGCACAATATTAAAGGTTTTCTCTTCAGATAATCTCCTTTGAGCGAACGGCTTATCTAACGATGCTGAAACGAAGGCACCACCATGTGTAACTAATATAGAATCTAATTTTAACGCCTTCGCTATTTTATGAGCAGATTGAAAATTACGATTCGTAAACAATGTAACGTATACATCTTTTCTTTTCACAAAGTCAATTGTCTCCCTTAACCCTTTTGCGATTTTTCCGTTGTTGTATAGTAGTGTCCCATCTATATTAAGAGCTAGTAAGCGATAAATCATGTCGCACTCCCCCTCTTCGCTGTTGTACTCTATCCATAATTTATGAAATAAATGTAGTAAATAGAACGAGTTAGAATTACTACTGAAAATTTGGTTTACTATATACATATACAACTGGCAAAGGAGATAGTACAATGCAGGCACCTCCTTCTTTTTATGAAGGCGATACGTTAGAGGTCGCAAAGAAGTTACTCGGACATAAACTCGTTCATATTGTAGACGGCATAAAGCGGAGCGGAATTATTGTAGAAGTAGAAGCATACAAAGGTCCAGATGATAAGGCCGCTCATAGTTACGGAGGCAGACGGACTGATCGAACAGAAGTAATGTTCGGCGCACCAGGACATGCTTACGTATATTTAATTTACGGCATGTATCATTGCTTTAACGTAATTACAGCACCAATCGGCACCCCGCAAGGAGTTCTCATTCGTGCTCTTGAACCTGTAGATGGAATCGAAGACATGAAACTAGCGCGCTACAACAAAACCGACATTACGAAAGCTCAGTATAAAAACTTAACAAATGGCCCCGGAAAACTATGCCGCGCGCTCGGAATCACTTTAGAAGAGCGCGGGGTATCATTACAAAGTGATACGTTACATATTGAATTAGTTCCGGAAGAAGAACATTTATTATCCACACATAACATAATAGCTGGCCCTCGTATTAATATTGATTACGCAGAAGAAGCCGTTCACTACCCATGGCGGTTTTATTATGAAAAGCATCCGTTTGTTTCAAAATAAAGAAGCTATCCTGTAAGTAAGTGAAACCAACTTATAGGATAGCTCTTTTTTCATAATTCATCACACGTCGAAAAGCCGAAATCCGGGATCGGATTTCGGTTTTGTTTCTATAAAAGAAACCGTTGTTCCTAAAGCATTGCCAAATACAGTTCATCTCCAAAGAAAAAATCTTAAAAGCATTATTTTTTTAATGTATAATAATTATCTAAATTGAATTTCGACATAATAAAAATTCCTGTTGGCGTTAAAAGTTGTGACATAGATTGTATGACATGCGGTAATTTCGCTGGCTCAATAGGATGTGATAACAAAATGTACTGGAATTTTTCATCTGTAAATACCTCATGTAACTTGTCATACTCAGCAGAAGTTGTAGGAGCTACCCTATTTGCAAGAGCTGCTGCTTTTTCATTAATTTCTGCTCCAAATATGGGAACTGCCGGGTAACGCCTTTTCATTTCTAATAAAGTTGCACCACATCCAGCTCCTATATGAAGAATATTCACTTGATCAGGCGCAAATCGATCTACAATTGCTAGTAAATCATAATGAATGTATAAACTTTCACCATAAAATCCCCATTTTTCATACAATTTTATATTATTTGCATGTAAAACTACAGAAAATTTCATACTATCTTCTTTCCATGAGACACTTCCGTAGTGATGAATAAATGTATCTTTACATAAATACAGTTTATATCCTTTTTCAAACATTCTTAGTGACAAATCATCATCTTCATAATTCCCCGGTGTAAATCGTTCATCTAATAATCCAACTTCATCTAACACTGATTTTTTTATAAGCATACAGAATCCGATTAATTTCATACGTTCTTCCCATTTATTTTTATCACTTTGATTATATAAAGTTGCAAACTTCTGCATTCCTTCAATATCTTTATAAAAGGTTGGTATAGCAGTATAGTAAGCGGCATTATTAGTTATGGGCCCTACCGCTCCAGTATCCTTACTTTCATATAAACACCGAATTAAGTTGCTTAGCCAATTTTCAGTTACGACCACATCATTATTCAATAATAGAATATTGTCACCTTTTGCCTCTTTAATTCCCTGATTGCATCCCTTTGGAAAACCCATATTCTCCGCATTTTCCACTAGCATAATATCCGATTGTTTTTGTAACCATTCTACAGTACCATCTGTTGACGCGTTGTCCACAACTATTAACTCATACTCTTGTTCCACTGTATAAGTTCTAATACTTTGGATGCATTCTTTTGTATACTGTAATTGATTATGAGTCAATATAATTATACTTGTGAGCATGAATCAAACTCCTCTCAGCAGCCAAAATGATATCTAGTATTATTAAATATTATTTTTCCGATAAACTATCAAAATATTTTCTATTATATTCAATGCTCGGATTATTAGGTATGAACAGTGCAGCTTGTTCGTTATGATAAATTGCCTTTTCATATTCTTTTATTCGATCATAACAAATACATAGTTGAATATGCGGCAACCATGTATGACACTCTTCTCGGACAAACGGCGAATCCTTTGGCCTTGGCCCGTCAATTGCTGCATGGTACCAATATATCGCTTTAGAATATTCCCCTTGTTGCAAAAATACACGTCCTAAGTGGCAACAAAGTTCTCCTCTAGGCGTGTCATACGTAAATGATTGTAAACAAGACTGTATAGATTTTTTTAAGTCCCCCAATTCTAAATAACATTCGGCTCTTTTTAAACAAGCTTGAATGTTATCTTCAACCCAACCCTTTTCTTCATCTAAAAACCTAGAATACCCCTTAACAGCCTTATCAAATAATCTGTGATCCTTACATTCATTTGCATAATAGTACACATCGCGGGGGCTAAACTCTTTTCCACTCTCAAGATGTTTTTCATATATTTTCAAATTACGATTAGTATATGCTTTTTCTTTTTTATGACTTACCCCTACGTCACTATTTATAAGATTTCCATACACCTCTAAATATTCATGAACAAATCCATACCATTGAAAATTTTTACTTCTGTTGACTAATCGATATCTCCTTAAAGAATGTGTTGGATTTCCTTCTATATCAAAAGTTAAATAATATTTCATAGATACTGCATCCGTACTACGATCTAACGTATGTTTTAACTGCAACAATTTCTTTATATCTTCCGTATCTATTATGTCATCTGCGTCTAGCCAAAGAATGTATTCTTTTGTAGCTTTAGAAAACGCAAAGTTTCGTGCCGCTGAAAAATCTTCAATCCATGGAAAATCATAAACTTTCGCGTCGTACTTCTTCACAATTTCTTTTGTACCATCTGTTGAACCTGTATCTACAATAATAATTTCATCCACAACACTTTTAACCGATTCTAAGCATTTTGATATAGTTTGTTCTTCATCTTTTACAATCATGCATAAACTAATAGTAATGGAGTTTTCCATCATATCCCCCCCTATCCTTTTGATGTATATGTTTGGAGAGAAATTTATATTTCTTTTGCTTCAAAATTGAGTTTTCATTTTACAAAAGAAACATAATGAGGCGGTGCAGTGAAATTGGATAGGGGAATTTCACTCGAAGATTGCAAATCAATGAAAAAAACCGAAGCCTGAACAAGACTTCGGTTCTTTATATAGAGAATACATAATTTCGATTCCTTTTTACTCCGCACCTTCCGCGGTCGCAATATCATTCTCTAAGTTTTCTCTTGATAATTCAGCTGCCATAAAATCAGCTGTTTCAGGAAGTGCTAAATGCATATGAGCTTTTTGACAAATTTGGATCGTACAGTTTTCTACAACATAGTCGAAAACATGTCCTCCCCCGCTTCTTTCATCATCAATATAATGTAAGTGGAAACCAGCTACACCAATACCTTGCGCGTAATCTGGTGTCCAAAATCCAGCTAGCGTACCTTCTGTATCTTTAAACGAAAAAATCGGTTGTGATTTCGTCACTTCAACGAGCGGCGTATACGGTTTTTCTTGTCTTGGAACAGTTCTCGTTCTAACTTCACGGAACGTACCGTCCATTCGAATACCATAAAATAAGTTTTTACTTGGCATTAACTCATGTAATAATGCTTCCACTTCTTCACGATTCATCGGACGCTCTACCGTATAACTCATTTCTTTTTCAAAAAACGTTACAGTCGCAAACGGTGTTGTTTCTTCCGGTTCTACTTTTTCCGCTGAACCGTCTGAACGTAAATGGTAAAACTCATTATCAAACGCAATCATTTCACCATCTAATTGATCAAATGTACCGATGCCAAAATCACCACGTTCTTTCAGTTCCTCAAAGTTAATAACACCATCGTATATACCATCTAATAGCGCAAGCATTGTAGATGTTTGATATACTTCATTACTCATTTTCGTTCTTTTTGCATCAATATCAATTAATTGCGCAACAGTCATCTCACTCATGCCCCCATCAGTTTAATTGGTTTGGTAATAATTTTTCGCTTAATTTAATGTTGTCACGGTAGTCAATTGGAATATCAATAATGACAGGACCTTCTGCTTCTAACGCTTCTCTCAATACACCTTCTAATTCGTCTGGTGTATTGACACGAAGACCTATTGCTCCAAAACTTTCTGCATATTTCACAAGATCAACATCGCCAAACTCTGTAGCTGATGTTCTACCGTATTTCATCATTTGTTGGAACGCAACCATATCATATGTACCGTCTCTCCAAACGAGATGTACAACCGGTGCATTTAAACGTACCGCTGTTTCTAACTCCATCGAAGAGAATAAGAAACCACCATCACCTGACACTGAAACAACTTTTTTACCCGGCTCAACTAAAGTAGCAGCAATTGCCCAAGGAAGTGCAACACCTAACGTTTGCATACCGTTACTAAATAATAGTCTACGTGGTTCATAAGAACGGAAACATCTTGCCATCCAAATAGAATGGGAACCGATGTCACATGTAACGGTTGTATCGTCACTAATTAAAGAACGAAGTGTACGAATGACTTGAAGTGGATGCGTAACACCTTCTGAAGCACGATTTGGAACTTCTGCTTGCTCTGATAATTTCGAGCGTAATCGTTCTAAAACTGCTTCAGATTTCGTATTTAATACAAGCTTCGGTAATTTCTCCGCAATGCTATTTACAGTTAAAGCGATATCGCCAATTAATTCACGCTCTGGTTGGTAATCATGGTCGATATCTGCTTGGTGATCATCAAGGTGAATAATTGTTCTATCGCCAAGTTTATTCCAGAATTTCGGATCATACTCAATTGGGTCATAGCCGATAGATAAAACAAAATCCGCTTCTTCTAGTAAAATATCACCTGGTTGGTTACGGAATAATCCAACGCGGCCGAAGAAATGATCTTCTAACTCACGTGAAATTGCACCAGCTGCTTGATACGTTTCAACAACAGGAAGTTCTGTACCAGCAATTAACTCACGAACTGCTTTCGTTACTTCATTGGTGCTTGCTCTCATACCGAGTAAAATAACTGGTAATTTTGCTGATTTTATTTTTTCTACTACGTATTCAATATGATTTGTGGGAGCGATTCCAAGCTGTGGCTTAGAAAGCGCACCGATAGATTCTACTGTCGTTTCCGCAGTCATAACGTCTTGCGGAAGACTTACAAGTGTTGCTCCTGGATTTGTAGAAGTAGCACTTCGAAATGCATTAGTAAGTGCTTCTGGTACATTATCAGGATGCTCGACTTCTACGCTATATTTAGTGATTGGTTCGAATAATGCAGCATTATCCATAGATTGATGCGTACGTTTTAATCGATCTGTACGCGGAACTGCACCAGCTAAAGCAACAACGGGATCACTCTCCGCATTCGCAGTAACAAGACCTGTCGCTAAATTTGATGTCCCTGGTCCTGAAGTTACAAGACATACGCCCGGTTTCCCTGTTAATCTACCAATAGCAGCTGCCATAAATGCTGCATTTTGTTCATGACGACAAACAATTAACTCTGGTCCTCTTTCTTGCAGTACATCAAATACAGAATCAATCTTCGCTCCTGGAATACCGAAAACATGTGTAACACCTTGTTTAATTAAACAATCAACAACAAGATCTGCTCCTTTTGTTTTTGTTTTCACGTCGTTTGCTTTTACACCTGTACTCAAACTAATCATCCCTTTATTTCATAATGTGTGTAATAAAGATTTTTAATTTCACCTAGTTAATTAATGTGGTGAAGTATTATTTATCATTATATTACAAATGCATTATTTTTCCAACGATATGAATTTGACAGTTTTTTGACAACCTCTAAGGAATACGCTTACAACCCTTTGTTTATCCTAAAATAATATTTTTATATCTCCTCTAAAAATGCACGAAAAAATCCCATCTAATCACAGTATTAATAAAATTATAGTACCTTGCAAAGAACATTACTAAATGGTATATTTGTAAATATTGGAATGCCCAATAATTGGAACGCACCTTATAATTCGTATCCCCTTTTCAAAAGATAGAATTCTCAGCTGTAATTCATCATTTTATAAAGGAAAGTGATTGTTATGAACAAAAGTGAATTTTTGGAACAACTTAGTTCTTCCCTGCGGAATATGCCTAGTTTAGAAAAGAAAGATATTATTTCAGAGTATGAAACTCATTTTATCAGTGCTAAACAGGATGGGAAATGTGAAGAAGAAATTGCTAGAAAACTAGGAAACCCTAAAACGATCGCGAAAGAGCTTAATGTTTCCTATGCAATACAAAACACGGACAATAAACGAAGCTTCAAAAATATGATAACCGCACTATTTTCTGTTATGAGCTTAAGTGTTTTAAACTTTGCCTTTATCATTATCGCCTTTTTCGTACTACTCTTTTTATTACCGATTCTTCTAGCCCTTATCATTGCTAATCCACTATTAATCATCTCACCTATTTTATTAATAGGGTTAGGCTTTTTTAAAGGATTTCATCAAATTAGTTATTCCGATGTTTATAATGTGTTCATCGCTTTTTGCAGCGGTTTACTCATATCCGTCATATCTTACCAAATGGTAAAACATCTATACGCAACTTTAGTAAAGTATTTGAAATGGAATATAGCTATTTTACAAAGATAATAATGAATATAAAAGGAGATTAAAATGAAGAAGTATACTTTATATCTACTCATGTTACTTACAATTTTATTTCTATCAGCTTGTTCAAACAGTGCACAACCTAAGGAAGAAAACGATGTGCAATCTATTAAAGATGTAACGATAAAAATTCCAGAAACTATATTCACTTCCTCAAAAAAGAATGAAACGATTAACGAAGACGAAATGAAACAAAATATAAAGACGTATTTAAATTATAGCGGAGAGTTAGACGAAAACATCGTTCCACTTTCATCATCTATGTCTGACGAGAATGTCACTGAATCCGACCGAGAGAAATTAAAACAACTAGTAGATTTAGCAAAACAAAATGATGCGAATTTCCATACTTTTATTAGTAACAATACGATCCCCAATGATTACAAACAGCCTTCGAAGGAAATTCATGATTTTATTTCAGCATCTACGGCACTTTCAGTAGAACTAGAGGACGAATTAGACAAACTCGCGCAAGATGGTAACTTATTCAAAACTGATTTTTCTTTTACAAAACGCTTTGAGAAAGTTAATGGTAGAAAGCAAAAAGAGATTGAAAAGTTTTTGAAGGAAAAAAATATTAAAACTGAGTATTTCAACAAGTAATTATATATGTAAAAGGGAAATTGAAAGATACATCATATATTCCCTTCAAAATAGTCACTAACACATGGCTATTTCGAAGGGGATTTTTTTGTGGAAGGACTATCAAATTCCCCACAAAAAAAACGCCCCCATACTAGGAGCGTCTTCCATCATTACGCTTGTTGCGCGCTATATAATTCTTCAAGTGGCTTCATGATGATTTTGTTAACGTCAGTGATAACGATGTTTAAACGTTGCTCAGTTTCCATTAACTTTGTGATTTTTGCATCTTGTTGAATACGAGTTACAACTTCTTGTGCTTTTTGGTTATCTTCTTCAGTGATTTCTTGGCCTTGCATCATTTTTTGTTGTAGGCCAAGTTGCATTGTACGGAACTCATCGAATAAGTTCTTTGAAGCAGTATCAGCTTGAACTGCTGCGTAGCTTGCTTTTAATGTTTGGAAATCTTCGTTTTCAGCGATTGTTTTTTGTAATTCATATGCAACATCATGAATGTTTTTTGTCATTTTATTTTTCCTCCTTTAGAAGGCTAGCGCTTTTCGCTCGCACTGCCTTTTAAGTGCATTTACATACGCACCTCTTCCTACCATATCAAACTATGCAAGAGATGGGAAGAAATTTCACTTTTATTTCTATACACCCATCTTTATTACTTAAGGAACAAGAGTAACAAGCCTTGAATAAATCCAATTGTTCCTCCTAATAACGCCCCTAAATATGTAATCATTTTTAACTCATTTTTTGTAATGGACAATACGAGATCTTCTAGTCTCTTTGTTGAAAATGTAGATACTTCTTGCTGGACAATTTCCGCAAGCTGTAGATTTCCCAATATACTTCCCACATTTTCTGTCCCCCACTTCAAGCCTTTCTCTACTGCGCTAGGGACCACTTTTTCAACGATTGTTTCTCGAACTGGCTCACATACTTGCTGAACAGACTGATTTAAAAATCTACTCACTGTTTCCTCTACTTTAACCGCTGACAATATGGAGTTCACAATCATTTCTTTCTCTACGAACGTTTCTAATTCTTTTACGTCTCTTCCTTTTAACTTTTCCCACTCTTTTTGCAGTACATCAGTTAACAGACGCTCTGTTCCATCTTGTCCTAAAAACTTAATGACTTCCGGCTGCACGCGATCAACTAAACTTACATTCCCTAAAAACATACCAACTAAGTTAAGCAGCGTTCCCCTGGAAGCGAAAAAGTCATCAATCATTTTTGAAAGGCGTTCCTTTCCTTCTTCACTTTCCAAAAAGCTAATTCCTCTTTTTAAAATAAAAGATGCTACATTCGGAATCGCATTCTCTACTTTTTCATGAACAGAATGAGGTAACGCCTGTTCCCATGTATATGTATAGTACTCTGCTAAAAATGCATGAATTTTTTCTGTAATAACATGTTCGATTTTCCCGATCGCCTCTTCTTCTACATGTTCTAAATTCCATTTTTCTAACATATCCCGTAACGACTGTTCATTTGTAATTACTTTATCAACTTCCACTTGTGTCCAGCGAATTAAACTGGTTTGAAACTCTTTATTTGTTAGTTTTTTTCCGATTCCTTCTGGTGTTAACAAATGGTCTACAACCATTTTACCTAATTGAACAGCAAGCTCATCGCGGCGCTTCGGAATTAACCCTGGCGTAAATGGAACCTGAAACTTCCCAATATAAATCGGACGATGAGGACGAAATAACATTTTTATCGCTAAATGATTTGTGTATCCTCCAATAATTGCCCCGAGCCCTGTCGTTATTAACATATTTAACCATATATTCATCACAATCAACCTTTCACTTCTCCAAAACTATAGCATATCATCATACGGACAAAAGTATAATGGTATAAAAACGTATTTGCAATATATAGCTTCGCCTATAATGCAAACATCTTATTACTAAAGGAGTGATTTCGTTGGTTCTTGGTCTTTTAACTTCCGGGCTCCATCACGAGCAAACGTATTACACCGAAATCGCTAAGCGAGCTCGTCTTTATCATAACGTCGTTGCCCAATTCACACCGTTTAGCATTGATTCAAAGACAGATCTTGTTTCTGGTCTTATTTACGATACAGATACAGGAAATTGGATAGATCAAACCTTTCCCATTCCTTCATATATATATGATCGTTGTCATTTCAAAGAGGATGAGGAATTCCAACAAGCAAATGCGATTATTCATTCATTACACAAACGTTCTTCCACTACCTTTTTAAACAACACACTTATTAACCCAAGCGATTTACACAATCTTTTTCTTACTAATAAACGTCTTTCCCCTTACGTACCAAAAATAATAAAAGGAACAGTACAAGGAATTTTTAAATTACTACTAGAAACAAGAGATATTATTATAAGACCAATCAATATACACTCCAATGAAAATTTATATCGGGCCACTTACAAAAATAAAACATTTCATATCGATACAATAAATGAACAACATCATACTTCTACTCAATTCAAACGAACAGATAAATTTATATCATGGTGCAAATCGAACATACACTCATTCCGTTATATGATTCATCCAATGTTACAACCTCCAAATCAACTATCATATCCGATTCATATTCGAACCATTATGCAAAAAAATAAAGAACAGAATTGGAAAGTGCTCGGTCAATTTATACAAAAATCTTCATTCCCAGCACAATTTTTACTTTCAGCAACAGAACGTTCTATGTTACATCCATTTTCTAAAATTAAATATTTACTTTCTCCAACTGGCGTTCAATTATTAAAAGATGCTTTACATGATGTTGTAAATGAAGTGTTTAAAACACTCGATCAGTCCTATTCTTCATTATTTGAACTAGAGCTTTCTACCATTATGGATCAAAAAGGTGCCATTTGGCTTATGTACGTCAATACGATGCCTTCTTACGATGTTTATACTAGGTACAACGACGAACTGGCTGAACAAATTTTTCATGGTCCATTAAAGTTTAGCCGATTTACACCATAACGAAAGGAGGAAATCCCCGTTGAAAGAGCACATATATACATTAAGTATTTCAGATGAGCATCCAAATAGTATTACTTTACCTTACGTTTTTTCTATTACACCACCAATTACATCCTTTTTCTTTGGCTTACGTTATATTACATGTGAGAATATTAAAATTCATTATTCATTCACGCGAGAAATTATTATTGGCGAACAGATTGCAGCCGATCTTTTACTACCGCATTCAGCAACAATCCATGCCTTCTTACACAATCAAACCATTGTTTTCGGCCCATTAATCGGGATTTTCACAACTGGCTTTAACGATGATTCTAATTCTCCTTTAGGAAGTCGTTCCATCTCTCTCAGTGAGTTATTAACACCACCATTCACATTGCAGCCATTTGTATTTGTCTTCGGCATTCAACATATAAACTGGGAAGAGGAAACAATTGAAGGGTACTTCTTTCAAGAAGGAAAATGGGTAAAAAACAAAGTCCCTTTACCAAATGTCATTTACGACCGATTACCAAATCGGCAAGCAGAAAATTACAAACCTATCGTAAGAGCAAAAAAACGTTTAGAAAGCGACTATGGGATTCCGTGGTTTAATCCGGGATTTTTCAATAAATGGGAAGTGCATCAACTTTTAATGAAAGAAGATTCAATTAAACCATTCTTACCAAATACAGAAGTATTTCAACATTTTGAACAAGTAGAACGACTTCTCGGTACGTATAAGTACATTTATATGAAACCAATACACGGTAGCTTCGGAAGAAATATTCATCAAATACTCTATTCTCAAACTGATAATTGCTACTATTGTCGTTATCGTGAAAATGAACAAAACAAACTAAGAAAGTATCAATCATTAGAAGCCCTTCTTAACCATGTGTTAAAAGGACATGATTTAAAAAAGTTTATCGTACAACAAGGTATCTCACTGCTCCGATTCGAAGGGCAACCCGTCGATTTTCGCATTCATACAAATAAAAACCATTTTGGTAATTGGGTAGTCAGTGCAATCGTCGCAAAAATCGCCGGCAAAGGTAGCTTAACAACTCATGTAAATAGCGGCGGTGATACGAAATTACTTCAGGAACTATTTCCTGATTCAACAAAGCAAGTTCAAATTGAAAATAAACTAAAACAAACAGCCTTACAAATCAGTTATGCACTTGATGGGCAAGTAACCGGGAACATTGGAGAAATTGGTTTTGACATTGGTTTAGACACCACGGAAAACCCGTGGCTATTTGAAGCAAATTCTAAACCGGGGCGAACTGTATTCCAAGATGAAAAGTTAAAAGAACAAAGTGAACTTACGCGCCAATTATTTTATGAATATGCCATCTATTTAACTGAACACTCTTTGCGCGACACGAAAGAAAAAATGTCACAAATAAAATCAGGTCCTTCGTCACATACCGAAAACATCCCTTCCCCTATGATTAACTCACAAATACAAAAACAAAAACTTCCACCTCCTTCATAAGGTGGAAGTTTTTTATTTAAACGAGCTTCACTACAACTTCTGTTTCCACATTACATACTCCGCAATAAAAAACATGATTGCAATACTCCTGTGAATTATTATGTGTTAAACCGTCTACTGCACTTAATAATTCTTGATCCATATATGCACTGTAATCGTCTATGTAATCTACAGTTTTCCCATAATCTTGGAGTATACCTTGGCAATTTTGACAAGAATATGTTTGTGATTCTAGCGCGTTGCAAAGCGGGCAAATTCCCATCATGATTCCTCCATACGTTATCGTTTAAAAACAATTAAAAAGCCCTTTTTTTAGATTGAAGAGAGCATCTATCCGTGCATAGACGCGGTCAGTTCCTTTTTCTGCCCCATCCTGGGTTAAAACAGAACTATGCAGTTGCTCCCAATTTAAATTTCATTTTACTAAACTGGAATTTGTCTCACTTTAACAAATCATAAGTTAAGTAAGCCAAGCTGGTTATACAAAGAAAAAAACGCATATGATTTCGCTCTTAGTTTAGCCTTCTTTCTTAAAAATACAACGATTACTCTTATTTCATAATTTACGAAATGATGAAATGTTTTTTACAAAATTTACAAATTATTTTTTTGTATATCTTTCTAGGTAACATCCATACTATGAGTACAAACTTAATTACCGATGGATTAGCGCCAAACGGGGCGATAATCTGGTTCAAATCCAGCTAGTCCAACCAAAAAAATTTTTATAACTCTAAGGAGGATATATTCCTATGGCAAACCAAAGTTCTTACAATCAATTAGTAGTACCAGGTGCAACAGCAGCAATCGATCAAATGAAGTACGAAATCGCTCAAGAATTTGGTGTACAATTAGGAGCAGATTCTACGGCTCGCGCTAACGGTTCTGTTGGTGGAGAAATTACAAAACGTCTAGTTGCAATGGCTGAGCAAAGCCTTGGCGGATTCCAAAAATAAATATATATGGCAAAAAGGTCTCAAGGCATATGCCTTGAGACCTTCCTTAATTTATTGCAACATTTGTAAAAACTTCTTCGTTCGTTCTTCTTTTGGATTTGTAAATACATCTCCCGGTGTACCTTGTTCGACAACGACACCGCCATCCATGAAAATAACACGGTTCGCAATTTGATGAGCAAAGCGCATTTCATGCGTTACAATGACCATCGTCATTCCTTCTTTAGCAAGTTCTTTCATAACCTTTAAAACTTCTTGAACTAGCTCAGGATCAAGTGCTGACGTTGGCTCATCAAATAGTAAAACTTCCGGCTCCATCGCAAGCGCACGAGCGATTCCAACGCGCTGTTGTTGTCCACCTGATAATTGGAACGGATATAAGTCTACTTTATCCGCAAGACCAACTTTTTCAAGGAAATAGTTTGCTTTTTTCTTCGCTTCTTCTTTCCCCATCTTTTTCACTGTAACGAGCCCTTCCATTACATTGTGAATTGCTGTTAAATGCGGGAATAGATTATGGTGCTGGAATACCATACCTGTTTGCGTACGAAGATTTACAATATCTTTCTTCGATACTTTTTGAGAGAAATCGAGCTCTTTATTGCCGATGCGAATGTTACCAGCGTTCGGCGTTTCTAACACGTTGAGACAACGTAAGAATGTTGTTTTACCAGATCCAGATGGCCCGATAATAACAACCACTTCGCCCTTCTCAACTGATAGGTCTATATGTTTTAATACGGTATTATCTCCGAAACTTTTTTGTAAATGTTGAATTGAAATCATAAAAACAAAAACTCCTTTTATGAAAGGGTTATTTTAGAGTATAACGTTCTGAACGTTTTTCTAATATTTGTTGCACGATAGATAATAAGAAGCAAATTACCCAATAAATTAGACCTGCTTCAAAATAAACAATTAAAAACTCATAGTTCATTGCCGCAATTTCCTGCGCTTTTCGGAACATTTCTGTTACTAAAATTAACGACGCTAATGAAGTATCCTTCACTAAACTAATAAATGTATTCGAAAGCGGCGGAATTGATACGCGTGTTGCTTGTGGTAAAATAACACGTTTTAATGCTTGCGGGTATGTCATCCCAATTGTGTAAGCTGCTTCCCACTGTCCTTTCGGGATTGAAAGGATAGAAGCACGAATAATTTCAGATGCATATGCACCTACATTTAATGAAAATCCAATAACTGCTGCTGTATATGGCTCAACTTCAATATTA
The DNA here is from genome assembly GCF_038007445.1 of Bacillus sp. FSL P2-0099. Taxonomy (NCBI): domain Bacteria; kingdom Bacillati; phylum Bacillota; class Bacilli; order Caryophanales; family Bacillaceae; genus Bacillus; species Bacillus sp. FSL P2-0099. Next base: position 872,679 of record NZ_JBBOXE010000001.1, on the reverse strand, counting down.
AGAGTTGGAAGACCATAGAAAATAATAAATAACTGTACAAGAAGTGGTGTTCCGCGAATGATAGATACATAGATACGAGCAATCCATTGTAAAATACGACTACCTGAAATACGTGCGAGCGCGGTTAACGTCGCAAGTATAATACCGATAATAAATGTAATAAGCGTTAACGGAATTGTCGTAAAGACAGCTTCCTTCAGCATAGGCGCGAAGGAAGTCTGCATAATATCTATCCAAGTAGACAATCGATCTGACATCAATGCGCTACTTAGATACATTTTCACCGAACCATTTTTTCGTTATTTTATCGTACGTACCATCTTTTTTCATATCTTCTAACGCTTTATTTACTTCTTGTACAAGTTTGTCGCTACCTTTACGGAATAAGAATCCACTTTGTGACGCTTCTTTTTCTGTATCTACAATTTTAATTTTTGCATCTTTTTTCGTTTCTAAATAGTTTAACACTGATAATTTATCGTTGATTGTGAAATCAACGCGGCCAGAACTTAATAATTCTGCTGCTTGGCTAAATCCTTCTACACCTGTGATTTCCGCACCATTTTTCTTAGCAATATCTGCGTAGTTACTTGTTAAAGATTGTGCTGCTTTTAATCCTTTTACGTCAGCAAATGTAGCAGGTTTATCCTTATCTTTCGCAATAACTAATGCTGCTGAAGAAGAAATATATGGACTAGAGAAGTCATATTTCTTTTGGCGATCTTCACGAATACCAACTTCGTTCGCAACCATGTCGAAACGTTTTGCATCTATTCCTGCAAGTAAGCTATCCCATTGTGTTTCTTTAAATACAGGCTTTACACCTAAACGTTTTGCAACTTCTTCTGCTAATTCAACGTCAAACCCAGTTAATTTATCGTTTGTATCGTGGAACGTAAATGGTGGATATGTACCTTCTGTACCAATTACAAGCTCACCGCTTTGTTTTATCTTCTGTAATGCATCTTGATTAGCTGTATCTTTTTTCTCTTCTTTACCGCAGCCCGCTACAATCCCAATCGCTAATGTAGTTACTGCAAGCACTGAAAATAATTTTTTCATGATAGTAGTCCTCCAAGTATTCTGATAGGAATTTAAAAACTATATTGATTGTATGCAATTTCGAACAATTTTTCAATGAAAATGTTCTTATTTAGTTTAACCTTTTTCTTCATAATCAAACAAAATGGAAAAATAGCGCTACATACAAAAAATAAGTAACATTTTTTAATATAGCATTTATAAAGAAAAAGGTAAAACAATACCTACTTATTTATAAGTTTTTCAGCCGGTGAAATATATTAACTTCTAAGCGGACAATCCGATCAAAAAAGAACTTGCGAAAATCGCAAGTTCTTCTAAAAATTAAGCACTCTGGTTTCCTTCCATTTGCGTTTTATACATATCGTAATAACGCCCGCGCTTTTTCATTAATTCATCATGGGAACCTTTTTCCAAAATCGTTCCTCTATCAAGCACAATAATTTGATCAGCGCTCTTAATTGTTGAAAGACGATGAGCGATAATAAACGTCGTTCGTCCTTTCTTCACAACTTCTAGCGCTTGTTGAATCATCGCTTCTGTTTCTGTATCAATACTGGAAGTCGCTTCATCTAAAATTAAAATAGCAGGATCAAAAGCAAGTGCCCTAGCAAACGATATAAGCTGACGTTCTCCGGTTGAAAGTGTACTTCCTTTCTCCGTAATTTTTTCATCTATATTGTTCGCAAACCTTTCCGCACCAACATCACGTAACGCCTTTACGATGCGATCTTTTGAAATTTCTTCATTTTCTAAGCTTACATTGGATGCCACTGTCCCGCTAAATAAAAACGGATCTTGCAATACAATTCCCATATGTTCACGTGTTGCTTGTTTCGGCATCTCTGTTACATCATGACCATCAATCGTAAGCTTCCCTTTTTGAAATTCATAAAACTGAAAGAGCACATTCATAATGGAACTTTTTCCTGATCCAGTATGACCGACAAGTGCCACTGTCTCCCCTTGTTTCGCTTCAAAAGAAATATTTTTTAATACTTCATCTTTTCCATTGTAAGAAAACGAAACATTATCGAATTTCACATTTCCGGTTAAGCGAGGCATACGTTCTTCTTCTACTGCCTCTCCCTTTTCCTCTAGCAATTCAAAGACGCGCTCTGATGCAACACGCGATTGCTCTAAGTTAGCAAGTTGGTTCACCATGTTCGTAATTGGCGAGAACAATCTCGTTAAATAATCGACGAAAGCATACAGTATCCCTAGAGAAAGGAGGCCAGAAGCACTTAATGAAGCACCACCGAAATACCAAATTACACCTGTAAAAGCGATGTTTCTTAATACAGACACTAAATTATGCGAAGTTGCTGCATTTAAATTTAAAATTTTATTTTGATATTTAAAATAATCACCATTTAACTCTTCAAATTCCTTCTTCGTTTCATGTTCTTGACGAAATGCTTGAATAATTGGCATCCCTTGAATTGATTCATTCACTGTTCCGTTAATATCCGATAAACGCGAACGCATTTTATGATTGTATACAGACGCATACTTTCTATACATAATCGCCCAAACAATTAAAATTGGGATGATGAGTAAGCATAGTGCCGCCAGTTTTACATCAAGTAAAAATAGCGCAGCGAAAATCCCGATAATATAGATGATACTAGAAACGAATGTCGCAAGCACTGTTACATATAAATCACGAATCGCTTCTGTATCATTCGTTACACGCGATACAATTTTCCCTGCTGGTAAATGGTCAAAATAACGAATTGGCAACGTTTGAATATGGGAAAAGACGTCTTCCCTCATAATTTGAATAATTTTGTTTGCCGCCTTCTGTAAGAAGAACTGCTTTCCGTATGCAAATAATGATACGACTACTAATAAAGCGAAATATCCACCGCCAAGTAGTAATAACCTATTTATTTCTGGTTTATAAAACGCAAATACTTCTTCTTTCGTTAAGGCTTTCGATTTATACACTTGCACTGCCTTACCACTTTGTACTGTAAGCACATCACCCTTAACAGAACGAGTTCCTTCAAGCGTTATTTTATTCGGTACAAAATAGTACTGAAAACCAACTTGAATCACTCGGACTTCTTTCCCTTTTTGCTCACCTTGTTCAAAGCGATCACTTCGCTTATAAAAGGCGCCATTATATGAAACAGCATCCTCACTCTTTTCTGTTTCATACCAGGGTCTCTCTATTCCAACGATATGCTCATCGATCATCGTTTTTGCGACGAAAGGACCCGCGAGTTCTGCAATAACGAAAACAAATAGCATCGCCATCGCTGCAAAAATCGGCCCTTTTACTTTCATCGCGTATTGAAACAATCGTTTTGAAACACTCATATTTTCACCCCACTATCCGTACTTTCACTTTCACCTTGTTGTCTTTCGAACTGCTCTGCATACCAGCCCCCATTTCGAACGAGCGCTTCATGCGAGCCTTCTTCAATAACCTCACCGTTATCCATAACGAGAATCCAATCAGCATGCTGCACTGCTGACAAACGATGCGTCGTTATAATCGTCGTCTTCCCGCTTCTTTCTGTTCGTATATTTTCAATAATTGCTGCTTCCGTACGAGCATCAACAGCTGATAAAGAATCGTCCAAAATTAAAATTTCCGGATTTTGAATAACAGCCCTCGCAATCGAAATCCTTTGCTTTTGCCCACCTGATAAAGAAACACCTTTCTCTCCAACGAGCGTTTCTAAACCTTCCGGTAAAAACTCTAAATCCTTTTTAAACGCAGCTATTTCAATCGCTTTTTCAAGTTCTTCTTCAGTCGCTTCTCTATTTCCGAATAAAATATTTTCCTTCGCTGTTTTTGAGAACAAAATGTGTTCCTGAGGTACATACCCAATCCAGCCAAGTACGTTATCATTCGTAATTTTATCTAGCTTCACATCAGAAACCGCAATATCCCCTTCCCCGAGTGGATATTGACGAAGAAGCTGACGAACGAGCGTCGTTTTCCCGCTTCCTGTTTTCCCAACAACTCCAAGTGTCTCTCCTTGTTTTAATGAGAACGAAACATTTTTTAAATTTGTTTCAATTGATGAAGGATATGAAAAAGTAACATTATCAAATTCAATGTAATCTGGCTCTTGTACAACCTTTGGATCTTTCGGATTCTTTACATCCGGTTCATAAGCTAACGTTTCATTTACACGGTCGAGCGACGCATTTCCTCTTTGCATAACATTAATCAATTCACCAATTGCAAACATCGGCCAAATCATCATCCCTAAATAGACGTTAAAAGAAACGAGCTCACCAAGTGTCACCTTTGATTGGAATACGAGATATGCACCGTACACTAAACCAATTAAATAACTAAGACCGACGAGCATTTTTACAGTTGGCTGGAATAATGCATCGATTCTTGCTACTCTCATATTTTTCTCGTATACGTCATCTCCTAAATGATGAAACCTTTCTTGATCAGCGTTCTCCTGTACATACGCACGAATAACGCGTACACCCGCAATTGATTCAAGTACTTTATCGTTCATATCCCCGAACGCATCTTGCGCGACTGTAAATCTTTCATGCAACTTCTTTCCGTATCTATTCATCGCATATGCCATAATCGGAAGCGGTATAAGCGCAGCAAATGTTAACTGCCAACTAATTGAAAAGCCCATCATACAAACGATTGTAAGCATATATAGACTAGAATCAACGAGCGTTAATATACCAAAACCAGCTGTCATGGAGATTGCTTTTAAATCATTTGTCGCTCTCGCCATTAAATCGCCAGTACGATTTTTTTGATAAAACGTCGGTGTCATCTTAAGTAAATGCCCCATAAATTTTGAACGCATCGTTTTCTCAAGTACGAACGCACCGCCAAATAGTTGGTGCTGCCAAATGAAAGTAAGTACATACCCACCAATCGTTACCCCAAGTAAAATAAGAATATATTGCATAATCGCCTCATTCGTTAAGGCTCCCGTTTTAATATTATCAATTGTAATTCCTAACACTTTCGGTGGAATTACCTCTATCACGTTTACAATTAAAAGTACCCCAATTGCGATACTATACCTTTTCCAATGCTCTCTAAAAAACCAGCTTAACTTTAGTAATACTGAAAACAATATAACCTCTCCTTTCTCGTTCCCGTTTGATTCACATTTCTTTATCCGCTATCCAAACCCATCACATTTACATTTCGTAAGCCATACAATTTCATCACATTTTTCCACCTTCCAAATTCTGATTTTTTATAGTAACAAGGAAAATAAACAAAAAAAAGCATACCGCCGCTTGACGATATGCAATAGAATGCATAAAAGCGTACGTTACGATATACGCAACGTACGCTTCTCATAAGACAAAAAGGTCCTATATATCCGCACGGGTTGCGTAATGATATGAATGTTTTCCGCCATTTAACAGAGCTAAGCCCATTACATTTACGATTACAATCATTACGCACACCCCCTTCATTTATTTTCCATTTATAATCTTACAACTTTATTGAGTATTCTGTCAATTATTTTTTTCGCTTTAGAATAAAATAATCTTTTATCACAAAAAATAAAAGTGATGCATTCTACTTACAATTCAGTTTGAAATAAGAGAATCTTCTGTAAGAAAGGGCATACAAAATAAAAAAATAGTAAGAAATCGTTTTCACAAACATTTCATTTGAAAAATATTATCAAACCACCTACAATCACCTTATACTCACTCTTACAAGTTGCTATTTTAGGAGGACTAATCATGACAACTAGCAATACGTACAAATTTTATTTAAACGGAGAATGGAGAGAAAGCTCTTCAGGTCAAACAATCGACATTCCATCTCCATACTTACACGAAGTAATTGGGCAAGTACAAGCAATTACTCAAGGAGAAGTAGATGAAGCAATTGCATCTGCAAAAGAAGCTCAAAAATCATGGGCTGAAGCTTCTCTACAAGATCGCGCAAAATATTTATATAAATGGGCTGATGAGCTCGTAAATATGCAAGATGAAATTGCCGATATCATTATGAAAGAAGTCGGTAAAGGCTATAAAGATGCGCAAAAAGAAGTCGTTCGTACAGCTGACTTAATTCGTTACACAGTTGACGAAGCACTTCACATGCACGGTGAAAGCATGATGGGTGATAGCTTCCCTGGTGGATCTAAATCTAAACTTGCGATTATTCAGCGCGCACCACTTGGTGTTGTATTAGCAATTGCACCATTTAACTACCCAGTAAACTTATCTGCTGCAAAACTTGCACCAGCACTTATTATGGGTAACGCTGTTATCTTCAAACCAGCAACTCAAGGTGCAATTAGCGGTGTTAAAATGGTTGAAGCACTTCATAAAGCTGGCCTTCCAAAAGGTCTTGTAAACGTAGCTACAGGACGCGGTTCTGTAATTGGTGACTACTTAGTAGAACATCCTGGCATCAATATGGTATCGTTCACAGGTGGTACAAATACAGGTAAACATTTAGCGAAAAAAGCTGCGATGATTCCACTTGTATTAGAACTTGGTGGTAAAGACCCTGGTATCGTTTGTGAAGATGCAGACTTACAAGAAGCTGCAAAGCATATCGTAAGCGGTGCATTCTCTTACTCAGGTCAACGTTGTACAGCTATTAAGCGTGTACTTGTACATGAAAATGTAGCAGACGAACTAGCTGGCTTATTAAAAGAGCAAGTAGCTGAACTATCAGTTGGATCTCCAGAACAAAACAGCACAATCGTTCCATTAATCGACGACAAATCTGCTGACTTCGTTCAAGGTTTAATTGACGATGCTGCTGAAAAAGGTGCAACAATCGTTATCGGTAACAAACGTGAGCGCAACCTAATTTATCCAACATTAATCGACAACGTAACAGAAGAAATGAAAGTTGCTTGGGAAGAGCCATTTGGCCCAATCCTTCCAATCATCCGTGTTTCTTCTGACGAACAAGCGATTGAAATTGCTAACAAATCAGAGTTCGGTCTGCAAGCAAGTGTCTTCACAAAAGACATTAACAAAGCATTTGCAATTGCTAACAAAATCGACACTGGTTCTGTTCAAATTAACGGACGCACAGAGCGCGGCCCTGACCACTTCCCATTCATCGGTGTAAAAGGTTCAGGTATGGGCGCACAAGGTATTCGTAAGAGCCTTGAGTCTATGACTCGTCAAAAAGTAACTGTATTAAACTTAGTTTAATCTTATATGTAGCAGCTGATCTAATATTTAGGTCAGCTGCTTTTTAGTTAAAATCCTCCGGGACCTAATAACAAATTCTTCTCTATAATCTGATTATTACTATATCCATTGACGTATAAAAATACATTTGTTACTCTTAAACATGTTAATTTAATACATAAATCCTCATTCGTATCTCGGTGAGGTAGAGGTTGCAGTCATTAAGAGTATCATTTCAGGAGATGTAGTGGCATTGATGAAGAAATGAGAAAGGAATGATTGCCGAAGTAATTCGTGTCCACCATGCACGCTTGCTGGGTCTGCATTTAATAAGTGCAGAACTGTCACAAACGTTTCGTTTGTGGAGAGCTATCGAGAGGTATGTCGTGGGTTTCTTATAAGATAGAAAGCATGTAGCGGCAAATTACGTGCTTTTTTTGTTTTGTTTGGACCTTCTCTTCCTTATCAGGAAGACATACATATCTCCTCGCTTGACTTGGTTATACTAACTTTGGAGGTATTTTCTATGCAACAAAAAAAATGGGGCTTTTGGGTACTAACAGCTTTCGTTGTCGGTAACATGGTTGGCGCTGGTATTTTCATGGTGCCAAGTACGTTAGCACAAACAGCAAGCCCACTCGGTGTCACTTTAGCTTGGTTAACAACAGGGTTTGGTGTTTTAATGCTAGCTCTTGTTTTCGGTAATTTAGCAATTCGTCGTCCTGATTTAACGACAGGACCACAAAGTCATGCATATGCTTTATTCTCAACACCAAAAAGAAAGAAAATGGCTGGTTTCAGCATGGTATGGGGATATTGGGTTGCAAACTGGGCAAGTAACGTTGCCATTATTACATCTTTCGCGGGATATTTATCACTCTTCTTCCCGATTATGAAAGATACGCGACTATTATTTTCAATCGGCTCGTTCGATATTGAAGTTGGAAAGCTCATTACATTTACTATTTGTTCCGTCTTACTTTGGGGAACTCATTTAATATTAACAAACGGTGTAAGCGGAGCTGGGAAACTAAACTTCTTAGCAACAACAACGAAAGTAACTGGATTCCTTCTATTCATCGTCGTTACGTTATTTGCGTTCGAAGCTTCAAAGTTTGGACAATGGTACACACCGATGATCGATAAAGAAGGCGTATCACATGGTCTCCTTTCACAAGTAAATTTAGCGGCTCTTACAACGCTTTGGGCATTTATCGGGATTGAATCAGCCGTTCTTTTATCAAACCGAGCTACTTCTCCCAAAACGGTAAAACGTGCGACTGTTGCCGGTTTACTAATAACAGTTGCAATTTATTTAGGAATTACAATTTTAACAATGGGTGTACTTCACGTTGATAAATTACAAGCTTCTGAACGTCCATTAGCAGATGCATTAAACGCTGCAATGGGTCACGGCGGCGGGAAACTTATGGCATTACTTGCTCTTACTTCCCTATTCGGTTCAATATTAGGCTGGATTTTATTAAGCTCAGAAGTACCTTATCAAGCTGCAAAAGAAGGTTTCTTCCCTTCCTTCTTCGCAAAAACGAATAAAAAAGGAAGTCCAATTCATTCACTACGATTAACAAACATTATGTCGCAAGTTTTCTTATTCTCAACATTATCAGGAACAATTGCGGAAGCTTATACATTCGTTATTACCGTATCAACACTGGCCTACCTCATTCCATATCTCGTTTCACCAATCTTCCAGTTAAAACTAGTCGCAACTGGTGAAACATATAAAAATGAAATGCGGGCAAGAATTATGGATGGTGTAGTTGCAGTTATCGCACTTTGCTATGCACTATGGGTTATTAAAACCGGCGCATCCGATATAAAAACATTTCTTCTCGGAATTGGTTTATTCGGAATTGGCTTTGCCTTCTATCCATTAATGAATCGTGATCAGAAAAAAAATAAAGAAAAGAAAAACGAGCAAGTTGCGTAACGCAATTTGCTCGTTTTTTACTTTATAAAACATATATAATAGAAAAAAGAGGTGAAAAACATGTCAATCGAATCACTATGGAGCTCTCGCTTTCAACAACATATTCAAAATGCCATCACATACTTTGCACGTATGATTAACGGTTTACTATATAGCTTCATCTTCGTCTCATGTGTAGGTGCATATTATTACGCTAAGTTTCTTAAAACGGATCCTTCTAAAGGAATATCTTTATTACTCATCACGATCGTACTTACACTCATTATAACGAGATGCCAAGTTCGCACATTTATTCAAAAACCGGACGCTGTCTATTTACTTGCATTAGAAGAGAAATTAACATCTTATTTTAAAAAATCTCTTCTATATAATTACATCATTCAGCTTTTCCCGCTTATATTTACGTTCCTTGTTATCGTACCGCTTGCCATGCAATCATTACAACTAACCGTACCTTTCTTATGTACAATCTTTATAATTTTAATGATTCTAAAGGGCTGGAACATATACATACATTGGATGTGGCGTGATAGTTATGAAAAAAGCATATGGTTTATCATTCGCATTGCTTGTAACGCCCTGATCATTTACATGCTGTTTTATACTGCAAATGTGATCGTGTTAGGCGGACTACTCTTACTTCTTGCTTTCCTGCTTCTATACACGAAGAAACAACCTACAAAACGAATACCGTGGGATTACATAATCGAACAAGAAGAAAAAATGGACGTTCGTTTCTATCAATTTGCTAGCATTTTCACCGATGTTCCGCAACTGAATAAGCAAGTAAATAAAAGAAAATGGCTTACAAATTGGATTGAACCTTTATTACATAAAAAACGAGCAACTTTCTTCTATTTACATACACTAGCATTTTTACGCGGTAATGATTATTTCGGTATATATATTCGCTTAGGGTTGATCGGTGCGTTCGCTCTATATTTCATTCCGAATATATACGTAAAAGGTGCTATCGCTTATATCGTCCTATATATGATTTCTATGCAGCTCCGTTCCCTGTGGAAATATTTTTCGGGAAATATTATTGTAGCATTATATCCAATTGATACTGAAGAACGAATGAGTCAATTTCTTAGCTTAATTTTCATATTGCTAAGTATTCAACTCATTGTATTTTCAAGTGTTATACTCATTGCCACAGGGCAATTTTCACATAGTCTTATCATTATGATTATCGGGTTAATCTGGATCAAATTTATTATTGTACCAAAAACGAAGCAACGCGTTTCTTCGTTTTAACGAAAAGAATTATCTTAAAAGCCAAGGAGAAAATAAATTATCTCCTTGGCTTTTTTATTTTTCTTCCTCAAACAAGAATCATTGAAACAACCGATATTTTATGATTTTTACATACAAAAACGATAATACATGTTTACGTCCTAATAAAAAGGGTAGTTATTAAATTAACAGGGCAAAGGAACTGGAGGGAATGAAAAAATATGAATTAAAGTTTCACTTTATAAAAGGCGTTGCTCAAGGACGATTCTGGAACCGATTATATAATATAAGGAGATGATTGCAATGAGTAAAAAAATTGCTATTTTAATAACGGATTATTTCGAGGATACAGAATACACAGAGCCAGTAGAAGCTTTTAATCAAAAGGGATACGAATTAACAACTATTGAAATGGAAAAAGGTAAAACGGTACACGGTAAACAAGGAAAAAGTGAAGTCGTAATTGATAAAAGTATTGATGATGTTTCTCCAGAGAACTTTGATGCCCTCTTTATACCAGGCGGATTTTCCCCAGATATACTTCGTGCAGATGAACGTTTTGTTCGCTTTAGCAAAGCATTTATGGATGCGAAAAAACCTGTTTTTGCTATTTGTCACGGCCCCCAATTACTCATCACTGCACAAGCACTTGAAGGACGCGATGTGACTGGATATAAATCCATTGAGGTCGATTTGAAAAATGCCGGTGGAAATTTTCATGATAAAGAAGTGGTTGTATGCCAACATCAGCTAGTAACAAGTAGACAACCGGAGGACATCCCGGTGTTTATTGAAGAATCATTGCGTATATTAGGGTAGTTATTAGAGGTTAACCTTTTTATTTGTAAAAAACAAAATTAACACCATATGAAACATTTCTTCATCTTTAATGATTTTTTGAGACAGCCTCTTTTCTCGTCCCAAAATTTCTAATCACTTTTCATAGGCAGTTCTCATATAGTGAAAATGACTATACAATTCCTATCCATAAGTTAAATAATGATTTTACACATATAAATAAAAAAGATAGGAGCTCTATTATGAACAACAATCCGCCTGCAACGCCCCAAAACAACTCAGAAGAAAATAGCCGTGACATTAAATTGCAAACATTACGGGTCATCGGACTCATCGTCCTTATTAGTGGTTATATTCTCGTCGCTCTCTCAGAAGTAGGTGAGCTGAAAACCTTATTAACAAACCCTAACGCCAATCCTGATTTAGCTGAAGTTGATCCGTTTTAAAAATTATATAAAAAGCGAGTCCCAGTATAACTGGTTCGCTTTTATATAGTTTCATCCAATCTGAGAAACATTTCCTTCATTCTGATACTTCTCTTTCCCTATCGCCTTCATAAATAATAAAATACTGCTCATACCAACGATGAAATATAGAGCGCTCATGCCCCAAGATGCAATAAACGAGCCTAGCATAACACCTAATGCCCCATTCATTTTTGCCACTTGAAAGACCATTCCGTTAATCGCCATATATGAACCTCTTGCCTCATCCGGCACCATGTCCGCCATTATAGATTGACGAACCGGCACATACATCATCTCTCCTACAGTTTGGAAAAGCCCTGCAATTAATAAGATCCATAAACTATTGCTCGTTCCGAGTATTGTAAATCCAATTGTGTAAATGAATAAACCTACATATAAAATTTTCAAATCGTTGAAGCTTTTCAGCATTTTAATAAGAAGCGCTGAACATAACACAACTAAAATTGTATTCTCTGCCGATATCCAGCTGAGCATTCGAATACCTGTTAAATCGAATGTAAAACCATTCCCGAAGAAAAAGTGCACCGTTTCAAATTCCTTCTGTAAACGTATCCCTAAATAATTATTAATTTGAAACTCTAACGATAGTGTACATATACTTGCTGCACAAAAAATTAAAAACGCTCTATCTTTCATCACGACTTTATAACTATCTGCCATATCTTTTAATACATTTTTCTTCTCCACCGTTTTTCGTGCCACATACACTTCTTCCATATATACAGCCATCACATATAAAGTAATAACTGCAATAACTGTTAATCCGATAAACAATTGCAATCTATAGTTCTCAAATAGTAATCCGCCAAATATTGCTCCAATCGCAATTGATAAGTTAATAGCCCAGTAGTTAATGCTGTACATCACTTTTCGATTTTCAGGTGTACTCACATCTATTAACATCGCTTCCGTCGCTGGATTCATAAGTCCAGATCCTAAACTATTCACTAACATAAACACAAATGTTAGCCACGGTGAATCTACATAATCTGAGTTCGCAACTCCCATACAAGCTATGGAAACGACTTGTATACTTTGGCCGATAATCATTACTTTTTTACGACCGAGCCGATCTCCAACATACCCACCATATAAACCGATAATTAATGCAGCTAGCACATTGATGAGTAATAAAGCACCAGCAATCGCACTACCTAACTTTATTGAAAAGTAAATTGCCATAAATGGAAAAATCATTGTGGATACAGTGCGTGTTAAAAACGAAGTTATAATTCTGATTTTTATATTTCGGTGCATACTCCAAAATCCCATTGTTTCCCCCTCCTTATGCTTATTCATTTTACTTTGAAAAAGAGGAAGAAAAAGGTTAGAATATTCTAAAGAGTTTCCCCTTTTATCCCGCATTAACGGGCAGTAGGACCCCCACTGATTAAAGTTTCACTTTATTATAGAAGGAAGTGTATATATGAAAATTATGGACTATTACATTCGTTTAAGATTACATGCACAAGACCAACAACATATACGAAATAGCTTACAAGAATTAGCGGATGTTTTATATTGCAGTACGAAAAACGTAAAGATTTTATTAAAGAAAATGAACGAGGATCAATTCATTAAGTGGACACCAGGGCGTGGTCGCGGAAATAAAACAGAAATTATATTTGCACATACTTTAGCAGAAGCGATTGAATCCTATACAGATGAACTGTTAACCCAAGAAAAATTAAAAGATGTCTTTCTTCTTTTAAAAGAGCCCCTTCCTCTTGCAATTCAAAAAAAGATAGAAAATAAACTACATCATCATTTTGGATACGAACCTTCAAATGATATGTATGACATATTGAAGATCCCTATATCAAGAAAGATATTACCATTAGATCCCGCTTTTACGGCTGTAACAACAGAGGGTCATCTTATTAACCAAATTTTTGATACATTAGTCATTTATAACGATATTACAGAAAAAATGGAACCACACATTGCACATACGTGGGAATTAAGCGAAGACGGGCTTACGTGGACGTTTCATTTAAGAAAAGATATATATTTTCATAACGAAACTGTTCTAACTTCTAAAGATGTACAATTTTCATTTGAAAGATTGCAGCAAGCTCAATCTCCTTACGCATGGTTAACACAGGAAATTGTTCAAATTGAAACACCATCACCACTGCAAATACGATTTCATTTAGCAAAACCTAACGTTTTTTTCTTACGTTATGTGAGTTCCATGCAACTCGCAATTTTACCGCATGATGCAGTTATTCAAAATCATCACTACATAGGTACTGGACCTTTTAAACTTACTCATTACTCTGAAGACAATATCGTACTCGAAGCGTTCACCCATTATTTTAAAGAGCGTGCGTTATTAGACCGTATTGAATTTTGGGGTATTCCTGATCATTTGCAAATAGATGCTGATTATGAACTACCAAATGAAGAGGAAAATGAAAGGCATGATATACAAATAGAAGAAATAGGTTGTATTTATGCTAGCTTCAACTTTACAAAACCTGGTCCTCATCACGACATTCACTTTCGAAAGGCTTGGAGAGAACTATATGACGTTGAAACGATACTTCATAGCATAGAAGGTAGACGAACAATTGCTGCATCAAGCTTTTTTCCTGAAAGAAGCCGCCAAGTTCCTAACAGGCCCTACTCTTTAGAAAAAGCGAAAGATTATTTAAAAAAGAGCACCTATAATGGAGAAACGATACATGTTTATTTCTTCGCATTTAAAGATAGTGCAAATGATGCACATTTCCTAAAAGAACGCTGCCAACAATTAGGAGTACACGTAGAACTTCACCCATTTCTCGTTTCAGATTATATGGATCGTTCTATTGATAAACATGCGGATATTATTTTCATGGGGGAAGTATTTGCTACCGATCATGAAATTGCATTTTTAAATGTATTTAAAAATAAAAGTTGCTTCGTAAATCGATTCATGGACCCACACTATGCAAAACAAATTAATTGTTTACTTGATACCTTTTTATTAGAAGACAATAAAGAAAAACGGTATAAGCTCATGTATGAGATTGAAGAGTTTTTACAAGCTGAAAACATCATTTTATTTAACTATCACGTTTTAAAAAGAAAAACATACCCTGCTTCTTTAAAAAATGTAACAATTGATTCATTCGGTTGGGCAAATTTTGCAAAGTTATGGATACAGCCATCCCCGCATTAAATACGGGGATGACTGTAATTATTGAATGACTTCTTCTAAATGGTTCTTCAAGTTCTCTAAATACTTCTCAACAGTAGGATTTTTCACCACATCATAACAAGCAAAACTCTTTAACGGACTCATACCAAGAAACTTCTGCACACGATGTAAATGACTAAGTGCTGATTCTAAACTTTCTCCTTCAAAGAACTTCGTCTTATCTCCGAATGCTTTTTCAGGTGCATTCCAAGTTGTAGAAAATATATACTGCTTCTCTTTTAATAAACCACCTGTTCCATATTCATCTGCACCTTTAAAGAACAAACCGTATTCATACACTTCATCCATATATGTTTTAAATAATCCCGGTACACTAAACCAGTAAATAGGTGTTTGATAAATTACAACATCAGCCCATAGAAATTTATCTTGTTCTTCTTTCATACTATATCCATCTTGAATCGTCGTTGTTTTCACATAATGATTCTCACTTAATACAGTTATCATATAATCAACTAACGTTCTATTTAATCGACCTTCTTTCGTACCATATTTTTCATGTCCATTTATAATAAATATATTTTTCATCACTTTTCTCTCCCTTATTTTATTCCTCAGCTATTAACCCCAGTTGCTGCTTCAGCGTAAGATTATCTTCTAAATGCCAATCTTCCGTTATCTTTCCGTCTTTCACATGCAAAATATCAATTGCAAAAAAATTGATTTTCTTATCATTATGAGTTCCTGTAAAAGAAAGACGAGCTGTTACTTTATCACTAACCACTAATAAATCTTCAATCTCGCAATGTATATCAGGAACTACTTTACGAAAGTTTTGCGCCGCAAGCTTTAATCCTTCAGTGCCTTGTGGTCGACCTTTCGGCAGTGTGTTATCGAAAAAATTTTCAGTAACCGTCTGCGGAATAAGCTCCTCTTTACCTGTATCCCAAAATGCATAAAAACGCTGAGCTGCATGCACGATTTCTGTCGCTTCCTTTTTACTTAATGAAGAATCAATTGTCATTGCTTTTGGCTTCGGCATTTCCTTTAATAACTGAATTTCATTTTTTTGCTCAACACTACATGCTACAAGCACAATACAAATGACAAAAAAACTAAAGAACCCAAACAACTTTTTTATACTCATGGAAATCACCTCCTTCTCATACAAACCCTTTGTATTTCGTATTGCTATTGTATATGCACTAACTTCCTTTATGGAAGTAGTGGTATTTTTTTCATATAGTTACCAAAAAGATAGTTTTGTGATACGATAAGGAAAATTCATCCGAAAAATTTTTATGGAGGCTATTTCCATGAGCAATATAGATCCAGTTGTATTAACGAAAGGTTTACCTGGTATACCTTGTCCTATCGCTAAAACGCTTGACGTAATTAGTACAAAATGGACGTTTTTAATCATTCGTGACCTTCTTATCGAAGGAACTTTACGCTTTAGTAATTTACAAAAATCAATGGATGGGATTAGTCCGAAAACTTTATCGCTTCGCCTAAAAGAATTGGAAACGCAAGGGATTATAACGCGAAAAGTATATCCAGAGGTTCCACCTCGCGTAGAGTACACGTTAACGGATAAAGGAAAGCAATTAGAGGGGATATTTATTGAATTAAAGCGGTTTGGATTAAGTTTATAAACGAAAAGCCCCTTACCATAAAAATAGTAAGAGGCTTTTCTTTATTCACTACATTACTTCGCAAAACTTTGAGCTAGTTGTTTCTCTCTCCACATAAATGTAATGCCGAGACCAACGATTAAAACAACACCTGAAAATGCATATGGATAATTAATGTTTATATCAAATAATATTCCGCCCATCGCTGGTCCTGCGATATTTCCTAAACTCGTATACGTTGAGTTCATACCAGCAACGAATCCTTGCTCTTTTCCAGCTGCTTTTGATAAAAACGTCGTTAAAGCTGGACGAAGCAAATCAAATGCTAGGAAAATAAAGCAAGTAACGAGAAGTACAATCCAATAATTAAAGACTACAGTTGAGACGAATGCTAATACTGCACCTACAATTAAACATATTTGAATTAATACTTTCTCACCGAACATGTCAACCAATTTGCCAAACATAAATACTTGCACAACTACCCCAAAGATGGAGCTAATCGTAATAATTGCAGCAATATCTTTCGGTGTGAAACCAAACTTATGATCAGAGAACAGGCTAAACACAGTTTCATATGCTGATAATCCAAATGCGAGTACAAATACAATAATAAATGCGATTGCATACATTGGATTTAATGATTTCTTTAAATCTCCGATAAAGCTGGATTCTTTCGTATTAGCAGAAATCTCTGCAAGTTCTTCTTTCGTTAACGGCTCTTTCAAAATAAATATAGAAATCACGCATGCAACAAAGGCAATCACTGCTGCCACAAAGAACGGCACACGTATACCGTATTCTGCAATAAACCCGCCGATTCCAGGCCCTATAATAAATCCGGTACTAATAGCCGCTGAAAGATATCCCATCGCCTTTGGACGTTCTTGAATAGAAGTAATATCAGCAACATATGCCGTAACACCCGGCATAATAAACGCGGCACTAATTCCGCCTAACACCCTCGCTGCATAAAGCATCCACACATCTGTACCTAATCCAAAAAGAAGCTCTGAAACACCAAAAATAAATAATCCAATGATTATCATTTTCTTCCTACCGTAAATGTCGACCCAACGACCCGTAATAGGTGAAGTAATAAGCTGCGCCATTGCAAACACTGCAACGAGATAACCCATCGTCTTTCCTGTTAAATTCATATCATTCATAAAGGACGGCATAACCGGAATGATTAATCCAATCCCTAAAAAAGCGATAAATATATTACTCAAAAGAATGATCAATACCATCTTTTGTTCTTTTATCGGTTTTTTCAATTTTTAACACCTCTTCCCGCAGTTCCTCTCAAAAATAATGCCCAAGAAGCTTTTTCTTTATCCTGCTATTTGTGGGCTCACACTGAGTAAAGATGTCCCCACTCATTAGAATTTCACTCTATCCTTCCACACATACATAAACACAGGGTGAATGACTATCATTCAGTTTCCCGCAGAAATGAACCTACCTTTTCAGACAGGTTCATCTTACTACTTCTTTATATGTAGTGCATGTGTTAAAAAATCTAGTACTTCTGCCTTTTGTAGCTCGACTTGCTCATCATCTTTATGATCATATAAATAAACTTGTTCCGCTGCTGATTCAACAAGAGCGATAAATAACTTCGCTGTTCGCTCAGCGTGAACCGAATCACGAATTTCACCTGATTCTTTTGCCTCACTTAAAAAGCCACTTAGCCATATATAAAGAGGCTCATATACAGCTTCCCATTCTTTTATATGTTCAGTTGATGCAAGGCCCGCATACATTAATGCTTGTATTTCACGATATTCAGCTATAAAGGTAAATACTGCATCTATTACTTGCTCAACTTTACTTGAAAAAGGTGAATCGTTCTGTACTTTTTCTTTCACTGCAAGTATCATCTTCTCAACCATCACTTCTGCTATTGCAGGCATAACAGATAACTTAGAAGGAAAATATAAATAGAAAGTTCCTTGTGCAATGCCAGCCAATTTCACGATATCAGAAATCTTCGTTTTTTCAACGCCCTTTTCCTGAAACACTTCAATAGCTGCATAGACAATTTTTTCTTTTTTATTCATCATCTAAACCCTTTCACACGCGTATTGAATGACTGTCACTCATTTTATAAAATAACTAGCTGTACTGTCAATCATCGTGCACTTTTCATAATAAAAATCTCCCAACAAATCGTTAGGAGATTTAACTTTAATATCCTTTTCTTATGAAAGAGCCTTTAATCCCGTAACTCCACATACGATAAGAGCTACACTAATCAAACGTGCCTTACTTTTCGATTCACCAAACAGAAACATATTTAATAAAACAGCTCCTGCTGTTCCAATGCCAATCCAAACCGCATAAGCTACACTTACTTGTAAGAACAAGAAAGATGTGTATAAGAATGCAAAGGAAGTTGCAAATCCACCTATATAAATCGCTCCATTTGCTAACGTCTTATCTTTACTATACATTTTAAGGCCTATCACACCGACTATTTCACTAATTGCAGCAAAAAATACGAAAAACCAACCCATTTTTAAGCAGCTCCTTTCACAATTTCTTCCGCGGTTTCTTCTTTATTATCAGCCAGTTTTAAACCGATAACGCCCGCTACGACCATCACGATAAAGAATAGTTTTCCTACACTGAAACTGCCGCCGAAAAGGAATACATCCATTAGGAAAGTACCTACCGTACCAGCTCCGGCAAACACAGCATATACAGTCCCTGTTGCAAGATGTTCGCACGCTTTCGATAGGAAGTAAAAATCAACAGCGATAACTCCTACAATAATGACCCAATGCCACCAAGTATGAGCTGTATTAAAACCAAACACCCAAAAAATTTCAAAGATACATGTTAATATGACATATAACCAAGCTTTATTTTTCATATCTCTCACCTTCTATTATTTACTGACTGACCATCAGTCATTTTTAATTTAAAAAATATAATCTCACGCTAACTACTATTTAAAAAACCAATATCATCCTCATTTATCCTTATATTTGTTCCGTTATTAAGCTAACTACATATAAAAGTTACTTATCTACACCCTTTCACAGAAAAAAATGACTGAATGTCATTCATAAATATTCTACATGACCAATTGATAAAGTGTCAACACCCGGATTCTATTAACCAAAAAATATTTTAAATTTCTTAAATCCACATGTATATTTCTTAATAATCTGTCAATAATGGTAGTAACATAATATTTTCTCCATTCCCCCCTTGGAGATCCCTTTGAATCGAGCAGTTGCTTTTAGCTAACTGCTCTTTTTTAATTTATCGGCACATTATAATTAAATACTCATAGATAAATTTCAAAACAAAGACCTGTACTCCCTTTTCAACATGCAACAAAGAACGAAATATTTTGTACGCTATTTACTTTTCAACGAGTCTTTGTATGCAATAATTTTATTTTCGAGCATCTTCTCTGTAACTTCTAAATTTTCTCTTTGAATCTGAATAGATTTCCTATGATCTTCTAAGAGCTGTAAACGAGCTTCGGTTGTATGCTCCCCTTCTAAATATAATCTAGCATATTCTCTTATTTTCGCTATCGGCATTTGTGTTTGTTTTAATTTCATTACAAACTGCAACCACTTTATATGTGACTCTTCATACAATCTATTCCCATTTGCATCGCGATTTGCAATTAATATGTTCTCCTTTTCATAATAACGTAATGTATGTGTGCTCACTCCTAATAATTTAGCTACCTCGCTAATTGTGTACATAACCATTCTCCCTCCGCACGCCATTTACTCTCATATATTTTACTGCCTTATCCAAATTATAAAAAACATTTGACTTAGAGTATACTCTAACAAATACAATCTAACCATGATAAATTAATTTGAATTTAGGAGGCTTTTATATGAAATATACTGTTATTACTGGTGCTAGTTCAGGAATTGGCTATGAATCCGCTTTAGCCTTTGCATCTCGCGGAAAAAACTTAATACTTGTAGCTCGAAGACAAGCAGAATTAGAAGAATTAAAATTGAAAATTAACGAAATGCATCCGGAATTGGATGTTGTCATTCGAAGAACTGATTTATCAGTCACTGAAGAAGTTTATAAATTTTATGAAGGTCTACAAAGTTTTCAAATTGAAACGTGGATTAACAACGCAGGTTTTGGTAATTTCGCCTCAATTGCTGAACAAAATTTAAACAAGATAGAAACGATGTTGCATGTAAATATAGAAGCACTAACAATACTATCTTCCCTTTTCGTTCGAGATTATTCAATGACCGAAGGAACACAGCTTATTAACGTTTCATCAGGCGGTGGATATACGATTGTTGCCAATGCTGTTACGTATTGCGCTACGAAATTTTATGTAAGTGCATTTACAGAAGGACTATCTCACGAACTGAAAGAACAAGGTGCAAAACTACAAGCAAAAGTTTTAGCTCCTGCTGCAACTGAAACAGAATTCGCAAAACGTTCATTTGATATTGATGAATTCCAATACGATAATGTTGTACCAAAATTCCACACTGCAAAACAAATGGCACAATTTATGCTCGACCTTTATGATAGCGATAAAGTTGTAGGACTTGTCGATGGTTCTACTTATAACTATGAGCTTAAAAATCCCATTTTTAATTTTGCAGTGAGACAAACGAATTCAAATTCTTAACAACATCTCATTTCTGATTAAAATATAGATACCCACTATTTCTTAAATAATAGTGGGCCTTTTTTCTCTCTAAAAATTTCACCCCACATACCGTATCATCGCCACCTCATCACAATAATCAACTTTTGGACAATGTCTACAATCAATCCACACTTTTTCTGGCAATGCTTGTCTATTCACAAAATCAAACCCGCACTTTTGAAAAAATTCTGTTTCATATGTTAAAGAAATTACCCTGTTCACTTTTATCTTTGCCGCCTCATTCATTACATGATTCACTAACTTACGCCCTATCCCTTTTCCTGCATATGTATGCGAAACTACTAACGATCGTACTTCTGCGAGATCCTCTCCTAACACATGCAAACCAGCAACTCCAACGACTTCCTCCCCTTCTTTCATAACATATAAACATTGTAAATATTGATAGAGAGACAAAAGAGAACGCGGCAAAACAACTCCTTCTTTTGCATACATTTCAATGAGATTATAAATTTCTTTCACATCACTTGTAACCGCATTAAAGATTTTCATATTATATCCCCTTGCCCCCAGCATTAATATTTATAACAACAAATGAATTTTAATTCATAATTTCATATAATAATACATCTCTCTTTTCTCTCCGTCAATCACTTTTCTGAATTTTATCCCGCATTAACGGGCAGTAAGACTCCCACCTCAAAATTCGGCTGAAGCAAAGAAGGTAGGTGGGAGTCGGGCTGCCCCTAAACGCCCGATTGGTGAAGGCTAATAATCAGTGGTGGATGAACAAAACCCCCACTGATTAAAGTTTCACTTTACACAAACAAAAAACCAAGCAACTTAATCGATGCTCGGTTCCTCATTTCGTATCGGCAATACCGTCGAATATTTAATTTCACGAAGTGCTAAACTCGTCTGTATACGTGTAATCCCTAATTTATTTAGTTTCCTAATAAAATGCTCCAGTTCCTTACGATCACGATTTGCAACTTTTAATAAATAATCATACTCTCCTGTTAAACAGTGACATTCTAACACTTCAGGCATAGATTCTAATTCTCGTTCTAACACTTCAAGCTTTTCATACTGATGAATATTCGTACTCATAAAAATGAAACATAATAAATCAAATCCAAGCTTTTCTTGATTTAAAATTGCTACTTGCTTATCAATGAATCCTTCCCCATCTAACCTTTTTATTCGTGCATGCATAGCAGCTGGTGATAAATTAACGCGGCGTGCTAGTTCTGCATTACTTACTTGTGACTCCTTCTGCAATATATCTAAAATTTTCACATCCAAATCATCAAGCACTTTAATAACAGATGACTCCATCAAAATTCCCCCTTTTTCTTACCGACGATTATTCGAAGAAACATCTCATAACTTATATAAAACTGAATATTTTTCTGTAAATAAGATTTCTAACGAAACATTTTATCGAGTTTTTACCATTATACAAAATAATATATTAGATAATAAAGAAAAATGCTAAAATTATTTACAGTTCATTCTTATTTCAACAAAGGGGTTGTTAGTATGCCTTATTTTTACGTCTTTTTACTATTATTAACAAGCTTATTATGGGGAGGAAATTTTGTCGTTGGGAAATCACTTGTCGATCATGCGTCTCCGATGACACTGACAAGTTTAAGATGGATGATTGCGATTGTTTGTTTATTACCACTCGTATGGTTTAAAGAGAAGAAAATTATTCCACCGCGTGCTGCTATAATCCCGTTAGTAATTATGGGAATTACAGGCGTCGCCCTTTTCAACATTTTTCAATTTTTAGCATTAGAAAAAACATCCGCAACGAATGTAGGTCTTATTTCTACATTGAACGCTATTTCAATTGCATTATTTTCTGTGCTATTTCTAAAAGAAAAAGTAAATACGCTTCAAGTTCTTTCTATGATTCTTTCATTTTTCGGGGTCATCCTCGTTCTTTTAAAAGGAAACTTTGCTCTTTTATTTTCACTACATTTTAATAGCGGAGATTTATGGATGATGGCGGCAGTATGCATTTGGGGCATTTATTCTGTTTGTAGTAAATGGGCGACAAAAACAGTTACACCGCTAATGGCTACATTATATTCTGGTATTTTCGGCGTTATTTTATTACTACCATTTAACATAGGAAGCTTCACTGTTTCCAATATTAATTCTTCTTTCATTACATCACTTTTATATACAGGACTCATTTCAACGGTACTTTGTATGGTGTTTTGGAATATTGGTGTACAGAAATTAGGCGCTACTACATCGGGGATTTTTCTAAATTTCAATCCAATTTTCACAGCTATTTTAGCATTTATTTTCCTTGGAGAAGAACTAACATGGATTCAAATTTTCGGGACAATTATCGTCGTTACAGGGTGCTATTTATTCTCTCATTTTAAAACTGTTTCTCCTCAGACGACTAGAGCTTTAGTACGAAAGCATTCTTAATGAAAAAGCATCGCCACCAGAGTGGCGATGTTTTTATTTACCTTTCATTTCTTTCACATACTGTTTTTCTTCTTCTGGCGATAAACGTTCTGTTGCCTTTCCGGTATCACCACCTTGAATTTCCCACAAAAAGTTATGATCCTCAACCGTTTGTGAAAAATCCCCTTTCTCCCAGCGCTCTAAAGTAGAAAGTAGCTTTGCTTTATATTTAAAATTTGTACTGCTTTCTACTGCGTTCTTCGCACTACGAATTTCCTTATTTGTCATTTCGATAAATCCCCATTTATCAGATGATTTCACTTTTTGATGTACCATCCTATGCATTGTAGAAATAATTTCATCCTCACTAAATTGTGGCTTCTCTTCCTTTACTTTCTTGTCCTGTTGATCCATTACTTTTTGTACTTTAAGGCTCTTCTCCTCCTCCTCTATATAATTAAGAAGTTTAGTAACACCGAATACAGCTCCTACCGCAATTACAATCATTGTAATTGTCCCTATTATCCATTTTTTCATATTATGTACTCCCCATTCCCCCTAATAATTACATAAACAAATGGAATCGCCTGCACATAGTCGATTCCATTTGTTTCCTTATTTCATTTTAAGCCTTCATCGCTTCTCGTACAATGTAACTGTCCACATATTGCTTAAATTTCACGATTTTTCCATTTTCAAGCTGCCATACATGAACAAATTCCGCCTCAAATGATTTTCCCGTCTCTTTATAAACTCCTGAATAAACACCTTCAGCAATAATTACATCTTTTCCGTTTACTTCATGGTACGTATTTACACTCGCTTTATAATCATCCCATTCTGACCCTAAACGACTAAATACATTTTCCATTATAGCTTCTGTACCTATATACGTTCCGCCGTACGGAAAACCTGCTGCCTCTGTCCATTCCACTTTTTCAGAAAATGCTTCTGCTAGATACTTTGCATTCGAAGAAGCTGATCCTTCATACGTGCTTTGAATAATTTCTAAATTTGTTTTTTGCTTCATTATTTTTTCGCCCCAAACGCGTTTGCCGCTAAAACAAGTCCAATTTCTAACGCTTTAACGCGCGGGAATCGTTCCTTTATTGCCGTTTGAATTTCTTCACTTGAAGGATTTCCTGCAAGAACTTCATCAAATGCAACTAAATATTTACGAGTATGTTTAATCGCGTCTGCTGTATTTGGTACGTCATAATCACGATGACCCGCTACAACAATTTCAGGATGAAGATTTTCAAGTTCACTTAATGTTTCTAACCATTTATGACGAGCTTCAGCATCTGTTTCTAACGTCCATACGAAAGTATTGTTATAAACGATATCGCCTGTAACAACGGCTTTTAATGATGGAATCCATACATAACTATTATTCGGTGTATCACCTTGCAAACCACCTTTAATGATTAAATCATTTCCCTCTAAAATCAATTTCTCTTCTGTTAATTCCTCTGGAACAATTGGTTGATGAGGAACATTATGCCCAATAGATGGTTTCCACTGTTCCACTTTCTTCTCAAATGTGTTACGAATATCTTCAACAGTATTCCGTAATGCAACAATCTTCGCTTCTGGAAATGCTTCATGTAATACATTTAATCCAAAATAGTGATCTGGATGGAAATGAGTCACATAAATATGAGTTAAATTCTTTCCTGTTTCAATAATTTGAGCTGCTAAACGGTGCGCATCACTTAATAAAAATTGTGCATCGATAAGAATTGCATCTTTTTCTCCGTATACAATTGTGGATGTAACTTGAAATGCTTGCTCAGATCCTGTAAAAACCTCTAAATGTAATTTTGACATGTTATTTCCTCCACTTTTTATTTACTCTTTTATATTCCTTTATTCTTTAAGCTTCATTCCAGTTGTAACTAAGTTAGTTACAACTGGAATGAAAAAATATACGAATCATTTTATTACTAATCGACTTGGTGTAATCATTATAGTTACACCAAGTCATCAAGTCAACACTAAAAAAATAAAATTTACTTCGTTTTCATTACTTTCTCTTTTAAGAAACGATCTACATATCCTTCTGCTTTTACAACAAATAAATACGCACCCATTGCTAATAATGCAAGATCTAATTCATACCCTGGATTCTTTCCATCCCCTAATAAACCTGCTGCTCCATTTACCTTTACGATAGCTCCAGCCAAAATAAGAGCGAATAACAATCCTACATACCTCACGCCTAAACCGATAATTAATAATATACCACCAACTAATTCAACTGTTGCTACGCCATATGCAAGACCACCTGGTAAACCGATGCTTGTAAACCATCCTGCTACGTTATCTATACCTGATTGAAACTTTGCTAAACCGTGTGCAAAGAATGTCACTCCTAACACGATACGAATAATTAAATTCCCAATATATTGATTCATTTTGAACTCTCCTTCTTTGTTTTGTTATGGTGAACATTTATTCACAAGACAAAACAATACGGTATTTCTTTTCATTCGTCAAATGCTTTTTTTAAAGAAAACAAAAAACATTATCCGTTTTACGAATAATGTCTTTTATAAAATAGCGCTAATTCAAGCTTTTACTCTATCACACAGAAAAAGTTGAAACTTTTTTCCAGCACCAATATAAGGCAATAACGGTACGTCCTCTTCC
This sequence comes from Bacillus sp. FSL P2-0099, assembly GCF_038007445.1. NCBI lineage: Bacteria > Bacillati > Bacillota > Bacilli > Caryophanales > Bacillaceae > Bacillus > Bacillus sp. FSL P2-0099. The sequence continues at coordinate 846,545 of NZ_JBBOXE010000001.1, read as the reverse complement.
ACAACCATTCCGACAACATTCACTTTCTCATCTACAGGTAAATCATTTACAGCAACTTGCATCTCCCCAGCATATCTACCGTACAATTCATTATCAATTGTAATACTGCCTCGTTTTCTTGAAATTGTATTCATCGGTTGTAATGCAACTTTATTTTCTTCTCTTGATTCTACAGAGCGAATGACATCACGTGCTGGATCTAATCTATTCGTATGCACTTTCTCTACCACTTTTAATACTTCATTTTCATTTATAAATGGCTCATATCCCAGCGGAATAATCCCTCTACTCGCACTTGCTATTTCTTGTACACTTTCTAAACTCCCGCTTATATCGCCAATTAAAACTTTATCAACAGCACAATCTTGCACAAGTTCTAAATATGCTTGAAGCGGGCGCATATAGCGGTGCTTTTCTAAAGTTGGTAAACCCTCATATAACGGACCGCGTTTTTCACCATCTCCCGGAATAAACGCCATCGTTTTTATTCCGCACTCATGTAAATATTTATTTTGTTTTTGCAAAAACGACTTTGCTAGTCCTGTTTCTGGACGCGGATAAAAATTATGCCACGCTTCTACTCGATCTACTCGTATATTTTCCGCAAGTAGCTCTTTCCAAAATGATTCTGTAATCGTACTCGCATTTAAAGCTACCTTCATCTTATGAGATACACGTGCGATTTCTTTTGGTGTAATACCGTAATCCATTCGTAAACCCGTAATGCCAAAGTCTAATAACTCTTCCACATTTTCATACGTCATCCCTAAATGGTTTAACGATTTTGGAGAGACATCAACCATTAATTCCATTTCATTTTCGAGAGCTTGTTTCCCAAGTATTTGAATTAACTCCTTATACGTATTCGGATCATCTTCTGGAATGTGAAGAGATGTAAAAATAGATGAAAATCCGTTTTCTTTCGCTAGTTTTAACCATGCTTCTTGTTTCTCTACTCGCTCTTTTGAAAGATAAATTGAAACTCCTATCATATAAATCTCTCCTTCTATTAATATAAAAAAAGAGAAAGGAATCCCTTTCTCTATATGTTTTCTGCCATTTCTTCTTTAAAGCCGAAGAAGTACGTAAAGATGAATCCGAAAATATATGCAACTACTAATCCAAGGAAATATAATAAATATTTATTATCAGCAATTAACGGAATTAATGATAATCCTGATACACCTATTCCGAGTGAAGCCGTTTTCATAACAGCTTGGAATGCACCACCGACAGCCGCTCCTAAACAAGCAGTAATAAACGGTTTCCCAAGTGGCAATGTAACCCCGTATAATAGCGGTTCGCCAATTCCTAAAAATCCTACTGGTAATCCACCTTTAATCACATTACGAAGGCGTTTATTTTTTGTTTTCACATAAATCGCAATTGCTGCTCCTACTTGCCCAGCGCCAGCCATTGCGAGTACTGGTAATAAAGGCGTTACGTGCGTTTGATTAATAAATTCCATATGAATCGGTGTTAAACCGTGATGTAATCCGACCATTACGAGAGGTAAAAATGTTCCGGCAAGCACAGCTCCAGCAAATGCTCCGCCAACATTTAAAATTGCATTAATACCGCTTGTAATACCATCAGATAAGAAGCCTGCTACTGGCTGAATCGCTAACATCGTTACTATACTTACAGCTAATACAGTAATAAGCGGTGTTACAATAATATCAACTGCATTCGGCACTGCTTTTCGTACTCTTCTCTCAACTACTACCATAAGCCATGCTGCAAAAATAACTGCAAACAATCCGCCCCGCCCGGGTACCATTGCTTCACCAAATAATTTCACATTTGCCATCGCTGGATTGAAAATTAAAATACCCGCAATCGCTCCAAGAACTGGTGTCCCGCCAAATTCTTTCGCTGTATTCCAACCGACTAAAATCCCTAAAAATGTAAAGATACCGCCGCCAATAAGTAGTAACATTTGTAGCCATGTTGCATTCGGATCAGCACCTGCGTTTTTTGCGAAGTTAGCAACTCCATTTATAATTCCTGACGCAACAAGACCAGGTATTAACGGAATAAAAATGTTACCTATTTTTCGTAAAAAGTTCTTCACTGGTGTATTATTTTTCTTCTTCATCTCTGATTTAATCTCTTGACCAATATCTTCAAGATGATGATCTGCAACCTCACCAATTCGTAATCCTGTTAAAACTTCCATTTCGGCTGCTACTTTGTTTACCGTTCCTGGACCAACAACAACTTGAAGTGTTTCATCTTCAATGACGCCCATAACGCCTTCAACCTTTTTCAAAAGATCTATGTTCACTTTACTTTCATCATGAAGCGTTAACCTCAGTCTCGTCATACAATGAGCAATGCCACGAATATTTTTTATTCCCCCAAGTTGCTCCGAAATTTCTTTGGCCATTCTCTCTTCTTTCTTCATAATAGAATCCCCCTCCCTATTCTTATCGTTTCACTTTATAATGCCTTCTTCACAAAGCCTTTCGCTTCTTTTAGTTTTTCCAGTGCTTCCCCATACTCACACTGTAGTAATGCCATAACGATAGCAACTTTCACGTTACGATTTGCTTTTTCGTAATAATCTGCCGCTACTTCATAACTAACTCCTGTTGCTTCCACAATAATTCGTTTTGAGCGTTCTACCAATTTTTCATTTGTAGATTGAACATCTACCATTAAGTTTTTATATACTTTCCCTACACCAATCATAGACGCTGTAGAAATCATATTGAGTACTAACTTTTGCGCTGTGCCAGCCTTCAACCGTGTTGAGCCTGTTAATATTTCTGCGCCTGTTTCCACTTCCACATTTAGTTTTGCATATTTACTTATTTCAGCATTTTTATTACAGGAAATACTAGCTGTACTTGCTCCCATGCTACTTGCATATTTCAATCCGCCAATTACATAGGGTGTTCTACCACTTGCTGCAATTCCAATAACCGTATCTTTCTCGTTTAATCCAATACTTTTTAAATCTTCTTTTGCTAACTCTTCACGATCTTCGGCACCTTCCACCGCCTTAGTAAACGCTTTCAATCCACCTGCTATAAATCCTTGAACCATGTTATCATCTGTTCCAAATGTCGGGGGACATTCTACTGCGTCTAAAATGCCTAAACGGCCACTCGTACCAGCCCCAATATAAATTAAACGGCCTTCTTCTTCAAAAGACTTAGTAACAATTTGTACAACCTTTTCAATTTCTTCTATTTCATTTTCAACTGCTAACGCAACAGTTCGATCTTCTTCATTCATACTTTGTAAAACTTCTTTTATACTCATCTCATCTAGATTCATCGTTTTCTCATTACGGTGTTCTGTCGATAAATTCTCTAACATATTGCCACCCTCTTCGAAATTATATTTCACACTTTTATTATAACTTTAAGAAACTAAAAATCAATAACTCTTTCTTATTTTATGAAATAAAATTTCACAACATGACATATTTGTGTCAAAGATAATAAAAAAGATGAGTCTCCCCATCTTTTCTTCTACTTCAATTTCCGTAACCGTAATGCTTCTTCTCTCGTCTCCATAAATTGATCTAATACTTTATTACCAATTCGATTGAAAGTAATCACATATAAAGCATCAATCATATTCAGTTGCGTCATTCTCGAAGCAATACTCGCAATGCGATGGTCTTGCTCTACATCTGGCATACAAAGGCGAATGTCTGCCGCTTTATATAACGGAGATGATTGGTCTAGCTTCGTAATCGCAATAACTGTAGCCCCTCGCTTCTTCGCATATTGCGCCATTTCGAGCACATCTTTCGTCCGCCCAGAAGTTGAAATCGCCACAAATATATCGCCCTCTTTTAAATTCGTCACAAGCGGCAACATCATATGAAAATCAGATAGCATCATCGCTGTAAACCCGAGCCTTGTAAATTTATAAGCCCCGTCCATCGCCGGAGTAGCTGATCCGCCTACTCCGTAAAAGATAATTTTATCTGCATTTACAATACGATCTGCAGCTTTCTCAAGTTCCTTTTTATCTATCGCAGTAACGCTCGCCTCAATTGCAGCTTTATTCACATATGTAACTTTATTAAACAAGTCGTACGGTCCATCTTCCGTATTCATCACTGAAAAATCATTAATATTATAATCAGCAATCGTTAATTCACGAACGAGCGCGATTTTAAATGATTTAAAGCTCCCAATCCCAATCGACTTACAAAAGCGAACAACGCTTGCCTCACTTGCGCCTGCATTCGTTGACACTTCTTTCGTCGTTAAGTTCGGAACAATTTCTGCATTCTCCATTATGTACATGGCAACCTTCTTTTCGGCTGGTGAAAATTGATCCATATTACTTTCAATTTTAAATAGTAATGTTGAAGCTTTCACTATTTAACCTCCACTTCTTATGGTTGCGTATATTCTCTAATATCATTTGTATCATATAGATAAAAACCATCATTGCCAGGTGGATGGTGAACAATTACAGTTCGATCCCCTTTTTTATATGACGTTATTTCACCTTCAGATCGCTGTTTTTCCCATCCATGTATCCAAATTGCAAAGTCAGGTACAAAAGCAGTGTACTTATAGTCTTTCGGATTTTCATCTTCTACATAGGAAGAAAAAATAGAAATTGGAAAATTTTTCACTTTTGAATCTTTCCATGCAGTAAATGGTATACATAGTGCAATAAGTATGATTACACCTATAACTTTCCCCTTTGTAATCTTCACACTTCCCTCTCCTTGTCATATCACATACATAGATTTTATCATAATTACAATCCATTCATGCTACATGACCACTGCATTTTGCAATAAAAAAAGAGCTTACCTACATCAGATAAGCCCTTCCTCTCTATACAAAATACTTCTTCAAAAGCGGCGGCGTAATAATTGTCGTCAATATAACAACAATGACAATCGCTGTGAAATTTTCTTTCGCTAACAAATTCGCCGCAAGTCCATTTGCTGCGATGATAAGCGCCACTTCTCCGCGCGAAACCATTCCCGCACCTATACTAATAGAAGATTGTAAGTTAAACCCTGTTAGTCTTGCGCCTAAACCTGATCCGATTAACTTTGTGAATATCGCAATAAGAGTCATGATGATAATGAACCAAAGCTGGCTTCCTATACCTTGAAATGTAATTTCCATTCCGATACTTACGAAGAACACTGGAACAAATATTGCATAAGCAATTGGTTCAATTTTATGTTCCACTTCATGCTTATACTCTGTTTGAGAAATGGCAATTCCAGCTGCGAATGCTCCAATAATACCTGCAATCCCCATCATTTCACTGTAATACGAAAAAGAGAAACAAATAATAAGAGCTGCACTAATTAATGCTTCTGTTACGCGAAGTGGTACGAGCATTTTCATAATCCATGGAACAACTTTCCAAGAGATGAAAACAATACTTACAAAAAAGATAATTTTCTTTGCAATGACTAGCGTTACATTTACATCTTGTGTGCCTAAAAAACTCATCACAAATGCTAATAAAATAACGACAATTACATCATCAAATACAGCTGCACCTAAAATCGTCGTACTTTCTCTCGTATTCATTTTCCCTAAATCTCTTAGTGTTTGAACAGAAATACTAACCGAAGTGGCACAAAGTAATAACCCTAAAAAAATCGCATGCGACTGTAACATTCCAAACGCAAGTCCTGCTAAATACCCACCAAGGAATGGGAAAATAATTCCTCCCATCGCTACTGCGAATGCAGATTTTAAATTACGATTTAACTCTTCTAAATCAGTTTCGAGTCCTGCCATAAACATAAGTAGCAAAACACCAATTTCGCTAAGCTCATCAATAAGTTCTGAACTATTAATAATACCTAGCAAAGCCGGACCGATAATAATACCAACGATTAATTTACCGAGTACAGAAGGCTGGCCAAGTCTAACGCTAATATCACCAGCTAATTTCGTACAAAGTAAAATGACGACAAGTTCAAAATAAAATAACATAACATCTTCTCCTACTATAATAAAGTAAAACTTTAATCAGTGGATTATTCTTCATCTCTACTGATTGTTAACCTGCATCTATTTCTGCACATAGTTTCTCCTTACAACCGGCTTTTTATTTGTTAAAATTTTATTTGACAAAATATTCTGAATTATAATAAGATTAACCCAGAAATTTTAAAAAACTACATACCATAACTGTATTTTCATTCACTTACATACTCTTTTCCAATGGGCTCGTACTATATTCGCAGTTATGGAAATGAAAACTAAAGGAGGAGAGTTCAAAGTGAAGTCATTATTACGAAAAAAAGCGCTTAGTACTGAATCACCACGACAGCTAGATCGAACATTAACGGCACTTGATTTAACGTTTTTAGGAATCGGCGCCGTAATTGGGACAGGGATTTTTGTATTAACAGGTATCGTAGCGGCAAAACATTCTGGCCCTGGTATTATGCTATCATTCCTTATTGCTGCATTTACTTGTGCTTGTGTAGCCTTTTGTTATGCCGAATTTGCTTCTTCTATTCCTGTCTCAGGAAGTGTGTATACTTACGCATACATGACCGTCGGAGAAGTTGTCGCCTTCATCGTTGGTTGGTGTTTAATGCTCGAATATTTACTCGCTGTTGCAGCGGTAGCTGTTGGCTGGTCTGGATATTTACAATCATTGCTTCAAGGGTTCAATATACACCTTCCCGCCATTATTTCCTCGGCCCCCGGAACGGGAAAAGGTGGTCTCATTGATTTACCCGCTGTTTGTATTTTACTTCTCATTACTGGTCTTTTAAGTTTTGGTATACGCGAAAGCGCACGCATTAATAATATTATGGTCCTTATAAAATTAGCAGTTATTATCGCCTTTATCGTAGCAGGCGCAAAATATGTAAAACCTGAAAATTGGACACCGTTCATTCCATTCGGGTACGACGGTATTATTACTGGCGCTGCCACTGTCTTCTTCGCCTTTTTAGGTTTTGATGCAATCGCAACTGCGGCAGAAGAAACGAAAAAACCGCAGCGTGATTTACCAATTGGCATTATCGGTTCCCTTCTTATTTGTACAGTTTTATACATGATCGTATCTTTCGTTTTAACAGGTATGGTTCCTTATACACAATTAGATGTTTCTGATCCAGTTGCATTTGCACTACATTTCGTTGGTGAAGATACTATTGCGGGGCTACTTGCAGTAGGTGCGATGACAGGAATGACAACCGTTCTTTTAGTCGTTATGTATGGACAAGTTCGTGTTTCTTATGCAATGAGCCGAGACGGCTTACTCCCAAAAGCTTTATCACGCGTAAATAAAAAAGTAAAAATCCCTTTATTAAACACATGGATTACTGGAGTATTTGCAGCTTTATTAGCAGGACTTTTAGACCTACATTTACTAGCGAATTTAGTAAACATCGGTACGTTAACAGCCTTCACATTCGTTTGCTTTGCTGTACTTATTTTACGGAAAACTCATCCTGATTTAAAACGAGGCTTCCGCACACCACTCGTACCTGCACTACCGGTTGTCGCTATTCTTTGTTGTTTATATTTAATGACTAATTTGTCCAAAACGACATGGATCAGCTTTTCATTTTGGCTTATAGTCGGTTTATGCGTATACTTCTTCTACTCTAGAAAACATAGTCATTTAGCTACTAAAAAAACAAATGATGAGAAAAAAGAAGTATAAAAAAATAGCTCGCCTATAATAAAGGCGAGCTATTTTCATTAACGATTGTAAAACGAAAAATATACCGATCAACTTTTGTATACTTATCCCGCTATTTGCCGGGCAGTAAGACTCCCACTGATTAAAGTTTCACTTTATTCTCCCTTACTTCGTCTCTTTCTTTTTCTTTCTCCACGCGTTTACACTATCAAAGAAAAAGTTAATAAATAGCGTTCCTAATCCCGCTAATAAAAATGTCATTAAAAATAGAATCCATATACTTTTATCTTTTAATAAATAATATCCTACAAGGAGCACAACGGCGATCCATACATATTCCAGAATTCTTTTTAGCTTTTTCTCTTCCAAATTATTCGCTCCCTTTTTCTATACTACTTTTAGTATAACAAAAAAGAAGCCTATCATGATAAGCTTCTTTTTCTTATACCTTATTTGTTGATGCTTTTTTCAACAAGTGAAATAGCGTGCTCTAGCGTACGATTCATTGATTCCACATACTCATCTTTTACATTTTTATCTTTTAACACAGCTTCTGCAACTGTGATTTTTTGACTTAATGATTTAACAGAACCGTCTGTTACATTTCCATCTTGCGCTTTCTTTACTAAAGCTTTTGCAGATTCAATATTCACTTGTAATTTTTCTTTCGGTGTTTTTGGCTGTTCTTCTGCTACCTTTGATTGTACAAATGTTTGGTTTGCTGTTTTTAATTCATTATACGTTTGAACAATTTGTTCTCCTGTACTTGCTATATTCTCAAACACTTTCTTTGCATTGTCATAACTTCTTTGTAATTCGTTAAAAGCTGCTTGTGAATACTGACCTGGCTTTTCACCAAATTCATAAGTACCAGCTAACACTTCTTTCACTTTTCCACTCTCTTCATATAACGCATTTACTTGCTCTAATTTTGTACGAGTAGAAAACTCGTTATATGCCGCTACTACTTCTGAAGAACTTAATGCTTTACTATATAATTTTGCTAATGCAATTTGTCCATTTAACGGAATACCGCCATTTCCGTTGCTATCTGGATCTGCACCAAGTGCGAATGGTACGTTCGGATGATATACTTTCCCTTGAGCTGGCTGACTATTTACTTTTTTACCATCTACATAAATTGCTACTTCACTTCCATTATACGTTCCTGTTAAATGATACGTTTTGTTTGCTTCTAATTGAACGCCAACACGTTTATAGCTTCCACCAATATGAGCCCATAATTCTACATAGCCACTTCCTGTAGACTCAAAACCAATTCCACCGCTCTCTGTATTTTGCAAAATACCTTGTCCGCGAATTTCATTCATTGAAAATACAGTTTCTAACGTAAATGAATTTGCTACTTTTTCTTTTTGTGCTGCTGAAAATGGAAGGTATCCAAATGTATTTGCTTTTCCGTTTAACTTCATAACATTCTTTTTCAATGCTTTATCATATTCAATAGTCACATTGCCCTTAACATCACCTTTTGTACCAAATGATGAACTGTCTTTAAATGTACCATCTGCAAAGTTTACATCAAAAACATCTGCCTTTGGTACTTTCACATTCGGGTCAATATTATCTTTTTTCGTAGTAATTTCTGCCGTTAATGGTTGTACACTTTCATTGCCGAATGAATCAATCGCAACTACTTCAAGTGTATATGATTTCCCGCCATCTAATCCTGCAAGTGTAAATGTAAGTTCTTTTGGAACTGGATCACGATAAAACTCTGAGAATGCTAATAACTTATTTTTAATCTCACCTGTTTGCTTATCCTTCGCTTGTACACGATAAGAATGAACAAGAAGGTTATCCACCGCTTGCGGGAATGTTACTGTTGCTGCATTTTCCGTTACATTTGATACTGACAATTTCGCATCTTTTGCAAAAGATGGCTTTTCTTTATCACGATCTTCTACATGCGTAAATGTTTCTTTCTTTGATGGCAACTGAATTTTCCATGGCTCGCCTGTCCAAGAATTCGTATGGAAATCACGACGATTAATTGTTACTTCCTTATCATCTACCTCTACTAATAAGCCTTGGCTTAATGCACGAGATTCTGAAGGGATATTCCCTTGCACTTTACCACCTTCAACTTCCATATAACTTACAGAAGATGTTCCAACAGACGTAAAATCTTTTTGATGAATCGATCTTGGATCATCTAACGGATAATGTGAATGACCTGAAAACGTAATTACTTGTGGATATTCTTTTAATACCGCATTAATTTTCGCACTATCTTTCGTTCCCCATTCTTGGCTACCGTACACTGTATCTTTAATATGTTGATGTAAAAACACAAAAATCGGTTTTTCTGGATCATCTTTTTGTGCCTTTGCCATTTCTTCTTTTAACCAATTAATTTGCTTGTCCGAATAATAGCCATGTGTTGTCCCATCCTCTGGAGACATAACAAGGAAATGATACCCTCTTACCACCTTATGATAATAAACCGATTCCATTCCTGTCTTTTCTAAGAAACGCTTCTGTGCTCCCTCTACAGATAAGCCGTTCCAATAATCATGATTACCTAGAGAATTCATTCGTACCGCATCTTTATTTGCATTTTCGTTATACACTTGCATGAAACGATCATATTGCTTTACTGAACCCGAATCAGTAAAATCACCTACAATGACAAACGCATCTTGCCTTGGTGCAAGCGTATTAAATTGCTCAATCGCTCTTTTCCAGCGGAACGTATCATCTGTTCCACTATCTTTAATATGCACATCACTTACAACTGGGAAAACGATTTTCTTCTCACTTGGTGCCTTTTCTTGCTTTTTCTCTTCCGCTTTAACCGACGTACTCCACGGTAATGATACAAATGCCAATACAAACACCATTAATAATCCAATAAGACCTTTTACTTTTCGTAAAGCAGTTCTTTCCACGTGAATCCTCCTCATAATAATTGATTCATTACAAGGGCTATTTTATCTTAAACATATTAATATCGTTTAAATAACAAATGAATTTTATTAGATTTTTGTAAATATACAGTTAATTAAGTGTTAAGTCCAACATTACTCGTACTATTGTATACAACCACCTTTTGTCTAAAAGAGTCTGATCATTCTTTTCCCATGTCTATTCACATATAATCTTTTCTATAACATTAATGATAAGTTAAGCTGTAAGCCTATTAGACAATCTTAATTTTAAAAATTTTCTTCTTTTCTTAACACATCGGCCATGCTTCTACATTTAATAGTAGTAAAAGACAACTTAAAAAGGAGGGGTTGTATTGAAGAACAAAAAAAATATTGGCTGTTTCGCTCCTTTATCTATCATTTGTCCAGACCCTTGTCCACCGCCCCCTCCTCCAAATCCAAGTTGTGAGCGAGTAACAAATGAATTTGCAGGGAATTTCCTCATAACTAACAACACCATTCCCTCTACCAAAGATGCACTACAATCAATGATACTGTGGCAAAGTGATGGGATACTACTTATATCAGGTACTGTCTCGGTTTACAATAGTACTAGCAGCACTGAAGCAATTACAATTCAAATCATTGGAGCAGTAACCAATATTTTCACTGTGTTTCCTGGCAATACAATATCTTACACAGGTAAAGATTTAAAATCCGTTAGTATTATTAATATACAAAATAATCCTTCACTATATTTAGAAGGCAAGTACTGTTGCCAATTTACATGTTGCTTATAGAATACCAATTTTATTACTTCCTCAATTTAAAAAAAGCATACCATTTACGGTATGCTTTTTTTATGAAATTGGATAACGTACTGTAATACAAAACTCACCTTGATTAACAGTTGTTCCTGTCGTAGTAATTCGGACAGTAGTAAAATATCGTACAGTGAAAGTACCACTACTTTGTGGTTGTACAGTAATTGTATCAACTACTGTAGCACCGACTAAAAAATCAACTGTAATGGGATTCGCGCCTACATCATATTTCACATAACCTGAACCATATACTTCTTGTGTAATATTATTCGTATATACAATTTGAGTACCAGCACCTGTAATAGACCAGTCTGTACATACTTGATCTTGCACAAGTGTTTTATTAGAACAACAAGACAAACCGGAACTTCTCATTCCCATTTCGATCCTCTCCAATTCTACTATGAAAGTGGATAACGTGTTGTAATACAAAATTCTCCCTGATACGTTCCAGCAGGTGTTGCAGGTAACACAACTTGTATACTATCAAAGCGGCGATACGTAAAAGCAATACTCGTTCCTGGGTTTAATGTTTGTGTATCAATTGTAGCCCCAGCAGAATCAAGTACTTCTACAGTAATCGGGCCTGGTCCAACATCATATTTAACAAAACCAGTACCAATTACGTTTTGGTTAATATTATTTGTATAGAGAACATTATCAATTGCTGTTGCAACTACAGTAGCAGACCACGGACTACACACTTTATCTTGCACATAATTTTTATCTGGACAGCAAGTTAATGCTGACCCTGAGCACTCACAAGACATAGTTGTTTCCCCTCTCTCTTTTATATTCCCTATATGTGTATGTCCCTCAGAGTCTTTTGCCTGTACTATTCATCTATTTTCAAAAAATATGCAAATTCCATTACCAATGACTAGATAGATTCCGATCTGTTTCGTTTTTTCATAAATTTATAGATTAAAATACCACCTACAATAATAAGAACGACGGCTAATATCGGTAGCATATATTGTCCAACAACACCCGCTGCTTTTTCCCAATGCGGACCTAATTTCATTCCAAAATAAATATACAAAGTCGTTAACGGGAACATTGCTACAAATGTATATATGCTAAATTTCCATATGTTCATTTTCGCCATACCACATGGAACGGAAATAAGCGTTCGAACTCCCGGGATGAAGCGTCCTAAAAATGCTACAACCGGCCCATATTTCTCAAAGAAATCATCTGCTTTTTGAATTTGTTCTTCTTTAATAAAGAAGTATTTCCCGTATTTTATTAATAGAGGGCGACCACCGTAATAACCGAGTGCATATAACGTTAACGGTCCTGTAGTTCCGCCAAGTGTCCCTGCTAATACAGCTAGCCAAAAATTCATATCTCCCTCATATACCCAATACCCAACCATGGGCAAAACTACTTCTGCTGGAATAAATTCAAACGTTAATGCTAACACAACTCCAAAATAAGAAAACTGCTTTAAAAACTCGATTATATCTAAAATAATTTGCTCCATATTTTCAACTCCTATCCTACGTTTACGTTATGCTTTTCTTGTAATTGCACTGGCGCCATCTTTACAATTCGATTCAAAATAAATAACACAATTCCAATATCATCTAAAATACCAATAAACGGTAGGAAGTCTGGAATTAAATCGAGCGGCATCGCTACATAACCAACTAAAAAAGCAATAGATAAAATTTTCTTCTTTATTGAAACCTCTTTTGAAGTAAAAAAGTCAAATAGGAATGGAACAAAACGGCGGACATGGAATACAACTCTTAATCTACTAAAAAGTTTTTTCATTTTCTAGCTCCTCTCTTTGTATACAAAAAGGACCCTACCAAATATGGTAAGGGTCCTAAAAAAGACAATAAGGGGCCTTTACCATTGCTGGTAAAGGTCTCACTAACAACGAAACGTTGCCAATAAAGCCGAGGGTTTCTCCCTGTAATGACGACTTTACTGTAATAAGTTACTCCCCTTTAGATACACAATTTTATACAATCACATTAAGATATTTGGAGGGGCTTGTCAATATTTTTTTCATAATGAAACCTGTTCACATACTTCTATCACTGTTACAATTTGTCTGCTTAATCTTCCCTACAATCTATTTTTAAAGCGGATTACATTTCGGTATCTCTAACCCTGAGGATTGTGCTAACTTCAATAAATAGTAACACTCCTCCCTCGCCATATGATCCGCCATCCTGGCTGATAATGAACTTAATATTTGCTCAGACAACTCTAATTCTTCTACTTCTCGAAGGAAATGCGAGAATAACTTTAGCTCTAGTGAAACGTCTTTTGTAAACTTCTTCAAAGCTGGAAAATGTTTCAGTTCTGCCCGTAAATAACCTGTCATTTCAACTGCTTTTAAATAAAATTGTTCAAAATGTTTAGCAAACAAATCACTTTTCTCCTTCAATCCTTTTTCCACAACATCTAATCCGCCTGAAATAGAACCAGCATGCCCTGCTGCATCCGTTAACCACGCGAGATGATAGTGTAGTTCATGAAAAACGGGCGGGACTTCTCCCCTCCCTAAGTATTCTAATACTGTTATATATTCCTCCACTTCATTTACCATATGATTAATAAAAGTCGGAGTAAAATGAATCACAATTTTACCTTCCAATTGCTTTTGTATAATATTTAATTTAAATGCTCGAATCTCCTCTGCAGCTTGTTCTGCATCTTTTGAAAATGCAATAAAATTTACAGTATGAATTTCATTTAAAAAGTTCGTGAATTTTTCTACAAAATAGGTGGCTTTCTGTATATCTTCTTTCTCCTGTGGAGCTAAAGCATCTAGTAAAAACTGAGCATGATCCCCGAGAACTTTGAGCCAAAATTTATGTTCAAACAGTGCGCTTTCTTCATACATTCTATCCACGCTATCCCCCCTATGGTTACTCATGCCTCTGATGAAATTTGAAGCTTATAGCAATCTGGATCATAAAGAGTAATTACCACCCCATCCGCATGCTGTTCTTCCGCAAAAGATATTTTGTAAAACTGTAATTTTCTCTTTACTTTTTCCATATCAGAAATTGAAAAGGTTATTAATTCACACGAAGAATTAGCAACCTTCTCTCGCCCTCGTAAATTCCGATTTACTACAAAACAAATTCTCGTTAAACCAACGTCATACCAAACACCTGTTACATGTAGTTGAGGTCTCTCCTTGCTTGGTTTAAAGCCTAAAATCCCTTCATAAAAATACAATGTTTCTTTTAAATTTTTTGATTCTAATACGATACATGTTGTAATGCCTTCCATCCTCAACTCCCCCTGTCTCTATTAGTTTTTTATATGAGTCATAAATGACAATTATGTACGAATACAATACATAATAATGGATATTTCATTTATAAAGGAGGGTTGTAACATGGATAAATTCATGAAATCTCACATACCTTATCACGGTCCAAATGATCCTTGCCCTCCAATTGGAAAGAAATACTACTCAACTCCCCCACACCTATTTATGGGCTTTCAACCACCTAACTTACCCCAATTCCCACCAAAAGAAGCTTTAAGAAAAGGGACTTTATGGCCTGCTTTTTATGATTATTATGAAAATCCTTACAAAAAAGGAAGGTGAATAAAAACGTGACACAAACATTGCCTGATGAATATTACAAATGGATTGAAGAACTGCAAGAATTAGACTTTGTATTAGTTGAACTTACTCTCTATTTAGATACGCATCCCGACGATACTGCAGCTATAAATCAATTCAACGATTTTTCTTATAAACGAAGAGTATTAAAACAAAAAATTGAAGAAAGATACGGACCACTTCAGCAGTTTGGAAACAGTTATTCTAACGCCCCATGGGAATGGAGCAAAGGACCGTGGCCATGGCAAATATAAAGGAGAGAAACTATGTGGATTTATGAAAAAAAATTACAATATCCTGTTAAAGTGAGTACTTGTAATCCAGCACTCGCAAAATTATTAGTTGAACAGTACGGTGGTGCGGACGGTGAATTAGCCGCTGCTCTTCGCTACTTAAATCAACGTTATACAATTCCTGATAAAGTCGTTGGCTTACTAACCGATATTGGTACAGAAGAGTTCGCACATTTAGAAATGATTGCTACAATGATTTATAAATTAACAAAAGATGCAACACCTGAACAAATGAAAGCTGCCGGATTAGACGCGCATTATGCGAATCATGATAGCGCCTTGTTTTACCATAATGCAGGTGGTGTTCCTTTTACTGCCACTTACATTCAAGCGAAAGGAGATCCTATCGCAGATTTATACGAGGATATTGCAGCTGAAGAAAAAGCACGAGCGACTTATCAATGGCTAATTGATTTATCAGACGATCCCGATATAAATGATAGCTTACGCTTTTTACGCGAACGAGAAATTGTCCATTCTCAACGTTTCCGAGAGGCTGTAGAAATTTTAAAAGAAGAACGTGATAGGCAAATTTATTTTTAATACACATATCCTAGCGATATGTGTTTTTTTACGCTAAAAGTGAAATTCTTCCTGCATTAACATATAAATAGTATATTTATTCAATTTTACGCATTATTTTAAAATATTTTTAAAATTCCCTCTTGCTTTCTAGTCATCAGACCTTTAAAATAATAACAGTCAATCGACAAATTATTTGAATTTTCGACAAAAAAACGCTCATTAGGAGGCTTTTCTTTATATGCGTACAACTTTAAAACCAGCGCAAATACTTTCGATTAGTTTATTACTATTCGCAGTTTTCTTCGGTGCTGGTAATATGATTTTCCCGCCTCTTCTCGGTCTTTCTTCCGGAGAAAATATGTGGGTTTCCATTACAGGATTTATTATTACAGATGTCGGTTTATCTTTACTAGCTATCGTCGCTGTTGCCCTTGCTGGTGGTAGTTTTAATACTTTAGCGAGCCGTGTTCACCCAAAATTCGCAGCAGTATTCGCTATCATTATTTATCTTTCCATCGGCCCACTATTTGTTATTCCACGAACTGGAACTGTATCTTATGAAATTGGGATTGCACCACTTTTCCCAGATCAATGGTACTCTATGTTAGTTTTTAGTGCGATTTTCTTTATAGTCGTCTACTTCTTATCGTTAAATCCATCCAAATTAGTAGATCATATCGGAAAAATATTAACGCCAATTTTGCTTGGAATTATTGCAATTATGGCAACAAAAGCGATTCTTTCACCAGGATCATTTGCAGAACCTGTTGGTGACTATAAAGAAATTCCATTTTTCAAAGGATTTCTTGAAGGCTTTTTAACATTAGATGCAATCGGAGCACTCGTATTATCAACGATTGTTGTAAATGCAATTCGTCAAAACGGGATACAAGATAAGAAATCCATTGCGAAATATACAATTATTTGCGGAAGCATTGCGGCTCTTTTCTTAACAATTGTTTACTTCTTACTCGGTTATATCGGCGCTTCAAACGGAAACTTAGGACAATTTGAAAATGGCGGTCAACTATTAGCAACTATTATGTATCAATTTTTTGGGACAAGCGGTAATGTTTTATTAAGTATCGCAATTATCTTTGCTTGTTTAACGACTGCAATCGGTGTTGTAAGTGCATTCGCCAACTATTTCACAACAGTATTAACAAATGTTTCATATAAGAAGCTTGTACTATACGTTTGTATTTTTAGCTTCGTTATTTCAAACTTAGGATTAAGTTTATTAATCAAAATTACATTACCTGTATTAATTATTTTATATCCAATTACAATCATTTTAATTTCCGTATCCTTTATTGATAAATATACGAAACGTAAACCTTCTGTCTATATCGGAGCGATGATTGCAGCATTCCTTATTAGCTGTATTCATGCACTTGATAATGTGGGAATGATACCAAGTTTTATCGCTAATATCGTACACACAATTCCTTTTTACAACTTAGGAATCGGCTGGATCGTTCCAGCAATAATTGGTGGTATAATCGGATACTTTATTCCTCAAACAGCAGCTGAAGGTGAAGTTTCTACAAAATAAAGAAAAGAAGCAAGCATTGATTATGCTTGCTTCTTCTTTATTTTCAAATCGTATGTTTAAAAGTAAATAATTCTTCTTTTGACTGCACAGCAGGTTGTTCCTTTTCTACATCTGTCTTCTTTATCACTCCGCCTAACCTTACTTTCATCATCGCTTCTTCTATGCTTTTTACAATCATATTTCCTGAAAAGATAGTAAGTCCAAAAAATGTAATTGGAACGAGAGGAATCCACGGATTAACTGTTAATGATCTAAAATAAACTCCAATTAAACCTGACCATTCATGTGTGTAAGAGTCTATTTCTTCTACCGGTCCTAAAAACTTAACAGTTCCGCCAAAGAATACTTCCAGTAACCCTAAGTGGAGTAAAATAGTAAGAGTCTGCGTAAATTGCTGAAGAAATACAAGTATAAACGTCATATAGAGATGCGGAAAAAGATGCTTTATAACAATGTGTCTTTTTGATCCACCTAATATACACGCAGCCTCAATGAATTCTTCGGTTCTCAATTTACGAACTTCCTTCGCAACATACAGTGCAATAACTGGCATCACAAGCATTACAAGTAATACAACTTGAAACGAAGCCCTTTTAAAAAAAGTTGTTGTTTCCTCTCCACTTCCAAAGGTATTCACAGATTGGAGAAAGAAATACGCAATCATAACTGTTGGAATAACTGTAAAACTATCAAAAAATGCTTCGATTTTTGAAAACCCTCTTTTTATGTACGTTCCGAGTACAACACCAAAAAATACACCTATTACCATTCTAAGTGCCGCAATTAAAATAGATATACCAATCGTCCACTTCGCGCCTTCAATGACTAAATGTAACAGGTCATATCCTTTCCGGTCTGTCCCGAGTAAAAATTGTAATGAAGGTGAAAACGGTGGTACTTCTGGATTTCCAGCCGCGTCATATTGCAGTGTAACTTGTCTAATGTGCCCACCATTCCATATCGTATTTCCGATGCTCAAAAGAACTAATATGAGAAGAAACCCAATGCTTATCCAAAATCTTTTATCGCGTTTTATATACGTCCACATATTATAATCTCTCCTTCATCGCAGCTGGAATGAGATAATGAAACAATTTGAATAAAATAAAAATCGGAATATAAATAAGCAGTACACTAACGATGAAAACCTCAACCCTAATACCCTCATAAGATTTCAAAAACATAAAAATACCACCCGTATTAAAAATCCATTCTATAATATATAAATTGGATAACATAAAAAAGATATTCGTTTTCGCAAAGAAAAGTGTACTAAGTAACACATTTCGTAAAATATGACGATTTAAAATATGAAAGCGATTCAGCCCTTTCGCCTTAGCAAATAGTACATAATCTTTTTCTAGCTCATTTTCAAAACGAAGCACTAACATTTTTACAAACATAATCGTAGTCGGTATACTCAAACAAAATATTGGCAATCCTCTAATCGACTCGCCTCCAATTGACGCAATTTGAAAAGGTAAAAAACCTGTTTGTTTAAAAAACCATATAACTAAAATTTGTGATACTAAAATAAGAAGAATGTCTGGAATGGATTCTAGGAAGATGAGAAATGATTTAATTCGATGTTGTATACGCGGTGAACTACTCATAATCATATAAACGATACAAAATGCTACAAATAATGAAATGAAAAAAGCGACCAAAAAAATAACAATCGTTTCTTTATAATGGACAAACAACTGTGGGAATAAAAATTTATCTCTCACATATTGCAAATTGGAGAGATCCATTAAGTTCGCAAATACTTCTTTTAAACTCTTTATGTACTCTGATACATGCAGCTCAAATCCATAAAACAACTTCGGCAGTGCCCCTAAACAAATAATACCCAAAATCGAAATAATAAATTGAATCGTCACTTCCATCCCATTCAAAAAAACTTTTTTGACCACGTTTTCCCTTCTCTCTATATGTAATTTACCCTCTAATTTTATTCTTAATTTTCTGAATTGTAAATATTTATAAGATAAAAAATCACTAGGTTATGATCCTAGTGATTCTTTATGCGCATGCCCTTCTCTTTTCACAAACGGCATATACAAAATGAAACATCCCATAAGCGCAGCTATTTCTAATGAAATAATATAGTAAGGATGCGGCCCTAACATATCGAGTAATGAAGCAGTTTCTGGCTTACGAGCTAAAAACATATAATTACCGCCTGTTTTGTAATTCACAAACGAAACAATTGGAATCAATATATTTAAAAATACCATCGTACGCTTAATAGATTGTAATGTCGGACGATATCCTTCCACCCATGTCATAAAGAGTGGTGCCCAAATGAGCAATATATGTGCGATAAAGAATTCTATAAAGCGAAAATGCGGAAAAGCATATTGCACGTTCGGTGTTAAAATAGCTTGCGATGCACCGATAATCCCTGTAAAAAACACAATCTCATATATTCGATAGCTTTTCGTTACAATCATAATCGACGCTAACAATAAACTAATCGTACATAACTCAAATGGTAATGAAGTGCCTAGCTCAAAAATCCCAGCTTTCCATTCCCACATATGAAGTCCAATCTCACTTCCTATAAATAGAAATGCAATTGCATATCGAACCGTTATATTCCACTCACTTTGACGCAATAAATCTTGGTATTGATACAGAAAAAATATCCCCACCAACATAATAAATAATATAATGGCATGTTGCCTCGAGTACGGAATAAATGGTTTTAATGGATGCGCACTAAAATAAGCTTCCATCTTCCTTCCTCCTCTCCTTCATACAATATTATTATTAGAAAAAAACAACGAGTCAATTCATTTGCTTAAACTAGGAAAACCTCCACCTTACATTTACATATTTATACCTTACAAAACTGTAAGGTTATTGTAAGCTAAAACGATTTGTCAGATTCTTCACCTCTTCTATACTTAATGTAGATACTAAAACGAACGAAAAGGTGATAAATAGATGAAGAAGAAAAATAAAGTGTTAATTACTAGTGTAGTAGCGATCGGAATTGCAGCTGGATCATATTTTGCATTTGCTGGCGGTAGTTCAGAAGTAGCAATGGCATATAGCGGTTATAAAATTACGGAAAAACAAATTGAAAATGCACAAAAATTTGGCGGCGAAGTTATTCCAAATGGTATTGAAACAATTTCATTCGATCCAACAAAAGGTACGTATGAATTAGCTGTTAAAAAAGGTGATGAAGTGAAAAAAGGTCAGCTTCTATTTAAATATAATGACCCTACTGCTAAACAAGGTGTAACAGAAGCAGAAATGCAAAAGAAAATCGCACAAAAAGAAGTAACATTGTTCCAAAAACAAATTGATGCAGCGAAACAAAAATTACAAAAAGATAAAAATGCAGGCCTTCCAGCTGAAGCATTAAAAGCATCAGAAATTGAAGTTGGGCAATTAGAATCACAACTTGAAATGAAGAAGTTTGAAGTAGAAAAAGCTGATGAAATGATTAAAGTAGCAAAAGAGAAAGTAAACACACTTTCTGTAACAAGTCCAGCCGACGGTGTAATTGATGATATCGTAAAAACTGCTGATGAAAAAACAGGTATGAGTGGCATTACACTTCGTCACGCTGGTCAATTTAAAGTAAAAGGTCAACTTTCTGAATATGAACTTGCTAGTATGAAAGTTGGGCAAGAAGTAACTGTTTCATCAAAAACTGTCGCTGGTAAAACTTGGACAGGAAAAGTAACAGAAATCGGTTCTACACCATTAAAGAGCATGGACGAAAATAAAACTGTTTCTAATTATCAATTCACTGTCACATTAGATAATAGTGAAGAATTACAAAACGGCTTCCATGTTTACGTAACAAGTAAATCTGGCGAAGCAACTGGTACGATTGTTCCGAAAAGCAGCATTGTGAAAAAAGGTGACAAAAATGTTGTCTTCGTTGTAAAAGACGGTAAAGCGAAAGAACAAGCAGTTACTGTTGAATTTGAGACAGATAGCGAAGCAAAAGTTTCTGGAGTGAAAAAAGGAGAGGAAATTATCTCTAAACCTGAAAAAGACTTAAAAGACGGTATGGAGGTTGTCACTCAATGATTAACTTAAAAGGCATCACGAAATCTTTCCAAAATGGTGCAGAGTCCGTTCAAATATTACATGGAATTGATGTAACACTAAACCAAGGAGAATTCACTTCTATTATGGGACCGTCTGGTTCTGGTAAATCAACATTAATGAACATTATCGGTTGCTTAGATAAACCAACGACAGGTGCGTACGAACTAGCTGGTCAAAACATTTCAAACATGTCTGAAACAGAACTTGCACATGTTCGTAATAAAGAGATCGGATTCATATTCCAAAACTTTATGTTATTACCGAGACTTACAGCACTTCAAAATGTAGAACTACCTCTTATTTACGCTGGAGTCGATAAAAAAGAAAGACGTGAGCGCTCATTAGCAGCTTTAACAAAAGTCAGTTTAGCTGATCGTGCTACTCACTTACCAAATGAATTGTCAGGTGGACAAAAGCAGCGTGTCGCAGTCGCACGTGCAATCGTAAATAACCCGAAATTTCTCTTAGCAGATGAACCGACGGGTGCACTTGATACGAAAACAAGTACACAAATTATGGATCTCTTTTACGAATTAAACAAACAAGGCTCAACAATCATTATGATTACCCACGATCGTGAAATTGGGGAAGCGGCAGCACGTCAAATTGTAATTCGTGACGGAAATATCGTCCAAGATTGGAGAGGTTAATTTTGAACACGAGTGAAAATATACGCATGGCCCTTTCCTCTATCTTTGCTCATAAAATGCGTTCTATATTAACAATGCTAGGTATTATTATCGGTATTAGCGCCATTATTACTATCATTTCAATGGGTGATGGTACAAATGCAAAGTTTAAAAAAGAGTTAGGCCAAGGAAAAGATACTGAAGTAACGATTTACTACAACAACCCTGATTACGGAACTGATAGTGCCAAAATTACAGCTGATATGTTAAAACGTCTTCAAACTGTTCCTGGCGTTAAAGATGTTTATCCAGATGTAAGTATGAAAGTAAAAGCATCTTCTGGTTCAAAAGATGTCTCTCTTGATTTAAAAGGTGGAACAGGTGCCTTCATGACAGATGCGAAAATAAAATTAGTTCACGGTCGTGAATTAAATGATAGTGAATTAAAGCAAGCAATTCCTGCTGTTATTTTAAATGAAGAAGCTTTCAACAAATTGTTTAATGGTTGGGAATCAAATTTATATACTGATATAAAAGGAAAGCCATATAAAGTAGTCGGTGTGTATGAAGCAAAAAATGATTTCGGAATGGCTATGTCAGAAGGTTATACATCACTTGAAAACGCTCCTGTAATCTCAGGAGTAACTGAGTATGACTCTGTAAGATTAATATTAACTTCGCCAGCAGAACGTAAAAGTGTAGAAAAACAAGCTGCTTCTGTTTTAAACGAAATGAAAGCTCCTAAATTTGAGCATAAATTTGAAGCTCAAGATATGGGTGAGTTTACGAAGCAATTAGACGAATCAATTGGTATGATGAAAATGGTATTCGGTGGTATTGCTGCTATCTCCTTACTTGTTGGTGGTATCGGTGTAATGAACATCATGCTTGTATCTGTAACAGAACGTACACGTGAGATTGGTATTCGTAAAGCACTTGGTGCAACGCGCGGTAAAGTATTAACACAATTCTTAATTGAATCTTGTATTTTAACAGGACTCGGTGGTTTCATCGGATTCATGCTCGGTATATTCTTCGCTTGGATCGTCTCAATCTTTGCCGGATGGCCACTCGTTATCTCAAAAGAACTTGGACTTCTTTCAGTAGGTATTTCAATGCTAATCGGTATTGCATTCGGTTTACTACCAGCTAACAAAGCTGCAAAACTTGATCCAATTGAATGTTTACGATATGAGTAAAAAAGAGGTTGCCTGCGTGCAACCTCCTTTTTATATATCGAAAGAAATGAACGACTTTATGATGTGCATCATCTAAGCAAATCATAAATAACAACGTTCGTGTATTAAAAGATTAATTAAGAATTCTTATTTTCACCTTTTTACGTCCCCATTTAATTGCTTCTCTTTCAGTCGGGAAAAGTACATCAATTATTTTCCCTTTAATAGCACCACCCGTATCACCGGCAATGGCTACACCATAACCCTCAACATCTACTTGCGTTCCTAATGGAATTACTTTAGGATCAACAGCAATTAACTTGATATTTGGGTTTTTCCCTATATCAATACCATATGCAGTAATGCGTTCATGTGGAGGACTGTTCTCTACACTATACGCTGTAGACTCAAAAAACATTTCAATGCCACCGTTTGGATTAATCCATTTTTCCCCTTCATAAGAAATAATCTTTAACCAACCACTTGTTGCCCCATCAATTACAAGCACCTCTTGTGCTAGAAAAGCTTGGCCTCCATTTCCTTTTGTGGATACAAATGATGGTTCATTGTACGTATAGAATGATTTTTCTACATACTTTTTCTCACCATTTGGATTGATCCATTTTTCTCCTTCATAAGAAATAATCTTTAACCAACCACTTGTTGTACCATCAATCACAGGTACCTCTTGCGCTGAAAAGGATTGGCCTCCTCCTCCTTTCGCAGATACGAAAGATGGCTCATTGTACGTGTAGAATGATTTTTCTACATACTTCTTCTCACCATTTGGATTGATCCATTTTTCTCCTTCATAAGAAATAATCTTTAACCAACCACTTGTTGTACCATCAATCACAGGTACCTCTTGCGCTGAAAAGGATTGGCCTCCTCCTCCTTTTGTAGATACGAAAGATGGCTCATTGTACGTGTAGAATGATTTTTCTACATACTTTTTCTCACCATTTGGATTGATCCATTTTTCTCCCTCATAAGAAATAATTTTTAACCAACCACTTGTCGTCCCATCAATCACAGGTACCTCCTGCGCTGAAAAGGATTGACCTCCACCTCCTTTTGCAGACACAAATGATGGCTCATTATATGTATAGAATGATTTCTCTACATACTTTTTCTCACCATTTAAATTAATCCATTTCTCCCCTTCCCAAGTTTGAATTTTCCACCAACCATTGTTTCGTTTTTCCTTCACAAGAATTGTTTGGGGCGTATACTCCACTCCACCATTTGATTTATCTGATGTAAAAGAAGCCTCATTATATGCATAAAATGACTTTTCTACATTTTCTTTTGTATCCACTAATACTCCCATCATTACACTATGTTTTAACATATATATCACCTATATCCTTTCGTATATTTCAATTAATAATCTATAAAACAACGAATATTTCATTTCAGAAAATTCATTGTAGTTTTTCATAACTATCAAAAACAGCTATCAAAATTGATAGCTGTTTTATAACCTCTTGAATCTTTTTATCGAATAATCCAGATAATTATCTTTATTGATGCACATAAGCTAACGTTGCTAACTTATTTTTTAAATCTACCATAACCAAGGAAGTGTTTTTGATTATATGAACTAAACACATTTCCTCTTACAACACCCGTCTGTTCACTTCCTGCATGAATGAACTCACCGTTTCCAAGATAAATCCCCATATGTGATGGGCCAGGTGTATATGTGTTTTGTAAAAAGACTAAATCTCCAGGCTGCGGATCATTAATTTTAATTACCATCGGCCAATATCCCGCTACACTATTCCTTGAAATACTATACCCATTATTTTTATATACATAGTATATGAAACCACTACAATCAAAGGAATTAGGCCCCGATTCTCCAAAGACGTATGGCTTCCCTAATTGTTTTAGAGCTAATTCAATTACTCCTGAGACCTCAGAAGCATTTGGATTAATCCATTTTTCTCCTTCATAAGAAATAATCTTTAACCAGCCACTTGTTGTACCATCGATAACAAGCACCTCTTGTGCTGAAAAATCTTGGCCTCCATTTCCTTTTGCAGATACAAATGATGGCTCATTGTACGTATAGAATGATTTTTCCACATACTTTTTCTCTCCATTTGGGTTAATCCATTTCTCTCCTTCATAAGAAATAATCTTTAACCAACCACTTGTTGTCCCATCAATCACAGGTACCTCTTGCGCTAAAAAGGATTGGCCTCCATTTCCTTTTGCAGATACAAATGATGGCTCATTATACGTGTAGAATGATTTTTCCACATACTTCTTCTCTCCATTTGGGTTAATCCATTTCTCTCCTTCATAAGAAATAATCTTTAACCAACCACTTGTTGTCCCATCAATCACAGGTACCTCTTGCGCTAAAAAGGATTGGCCTCCACCTCCTTTTGGAGATACGAAAGATGGCTCATTGTACGTATAGAATGATTTTTCTACATACTTTTTCTCACCATTTGGATTGATCCATTTTTCTCCCTCATAAGAAATAATTTTTAACCAGCCACTTGTCGTCCCATCGATAACAGGTACCTCTTGCGCTAAAAAGGATTGGCCTCCACCTCCTTTTGGAGATACGAAAGATGGCTCATTGTACGTATAGAATGATTTTTCTACATACTTTTTCTCACCATTTAAATTAATCCATTTCTCCCCTTCCCAAGTTTGAATTTTCCACCAACCATTATTTCGTTTTTCCTTCACAAGAATTGTTTGGGGCGTATACTCCACTCCACCATTTGATTTACCTGATGTAAAAGAAGCTTCATTATATGCATAAAATGA
Organism: Bacillus sp. FSL P2-0099; assembly: GCF_038007445.1. Taxonomy (NCBI): domain Bacteria; kingdom Bacillati; phylum Bacillota; class Bacilli; order Caryophanales; family Bacillaceae; genus Bacillus; species Bacillus sp. FSL P2-0099. Next base: position 820,565 of record NZ_JBBOXE010000001.1, on the reverse strand, counting down.
CTTTCCTACATTTTCTTTCATATCAACACTCGCTAATGTACCCATCATTACACTATTTTCCAACATATATATCACCTTTCCTTTTCTTCTATTTAATTTATATAAAGTAACGATCCTATTAATTTCAAATAGTATTTAATAAAAAATATAAAAGGCCACTTAAATAAGGTGGCCTTTTGTATTATCTAATTACTACATGTTCTTCACGAATCCAACGATTCCCACCAATATCAACATGTCCATCTTGACGCCCAAATAATCGATACGGCTCGCTACCATCTACAAAACCAGTATCTTTTCCATTCGGTCCATCGTAATGTCTAATTTGATAACCAAAAGGATATTTTGAATAAGCATAAAACCATTGAACATCGAAATGCTCTAATTTTGCCCATTGTTGATCCCCGCCAAAATTAATCATGTATTCTGGGATCCACCAAGCTTTATAAATTAAATATGGGTTTTTATCCTTAATAGAATTACCTGAAAATATAAAATCAGTTGGATTTGTATTTAAGTTCACCTCATATCCAACAGGATATTTTGAGACAGCGGTCCCAATACCTACTGGTCGACTTTGTTGCCCCTTGTTATCACCATTTCCATCAAGAAACCAAGATAATGATTTATTACCAATTAAATAATTTAAATCACATTTACCAATACCAGATACATTTCCTGTCTCAGTATACTGCCACATGTCACAAGGATAAGCTGGTTTATTTCCACCATAACGTGGAATCCATGTAAAGTCAGCTTTAATATTCGCTGCACCAAACGCTTCATAAGTATGATGTCCTACATATAAACCAACTTTTTTCGCACCTAAACGACGTAATTCATCGATAAACGCTTGAGTTCCACCTTGCATATCATCCATTGTCTTAACCTCAACGTCTGCAACCCAAAATAATGCACCTTTATCACCTCGCGCCCAAAAATCTTGTGCTTCTTTCTTAGCATCTGCAATAGACGTAAAGCGGCAAAATGCGTAATTTCCATAGGGTACTTTATAACTTCTCATAGCTTGAACGTATTCTTTATACATAGGATCTACGTAATTTGAGCCATCTTGCACCCTAGCAATAACTAAATCAAGCTGTGGAGCCGCTACACTCCAATCTATATTACCGTTCCATTTTGAAATATCTACAATGTGTCCCATTACTTCATTTCTCCTTTTTATGTTCTTGTTTTTGTTCATTATTTAAAACTTCAACAGCACTGATTAATACTTTCGGAATCTTAATCCCTATACGACCAGCATTTTCTAAAACTGATAATGCTTCATTTCCTATAAAGAAAAAGATTGTTGCTTCTCGAATTCCACTATTACTACCGAATAATGAATCTAGCTGTGCTGCAACTCCAATTAATAAAAACAACATCACCTTTTTAGCAATGCCCTTAAAGCCAACTTTACTTTTCAATTCTCCGCTATACCCTGCTGCAATCATTCCAGACAGATAATCAATAACTGCTATTATTACCAATACTTTCAATGCAACATCAAACCCTCCAAAAAAATACCCACAAAAAGCTCCAAATGTCGCTCCAAATATCTTTATTAAACTAGCAATATGAGCCACGTTCCTTTCTCTTTTTTCAAATAAAAAAGAAAGACAAATGTCTCTCTTCGCTTTTTATTAAATCATTAAGATTTATTTGTATAGGAGGGATAGTTTTTATCTTTAATAACCTTTTCCATACTAATTAATTTTTGATTAGGCTACGCTTTGCACCTTTATAGTTACTTACTTCTATACTTTTCTAAATCTGTTGATTCAGGAGAATTGCATACATATTTTCTTCCTTTATCATACCTCCTTGTAATACTCTTTTACCTAATAAATAAAAAGCTATTTCGCTAATTTAAATTTATTAATTTTGAGAGTATATAAATTTATTCAACCCATAAAAATATTATCTTCCTATTCTCAAACTTGCTTAGATGTAGGAAACTAAACATACATGAAATATTAAAAGATTCATTTCTATGTTCAGCTCAGATAATATCTACAAAGTTGAACAGTACATACACCATATAGGAGTACTCTTACCTCCAAGGCCCCGCTGGTTATCTGCGCGAACAAAGTGCATGGTGACCTATGAAAGCATCACTGTACGATAACCCGAGTGCGTCCTATTCTGGTGGAACGCTTAGTCACCAGAAGGGATTTTGTTTCCCCCCTTCTGATACTAAGATTATCATTCATCCATATTTATAAATTCCCCCTAATTATCCCTCTCTTCATCGGAAATTTCTCCTTTGAATATCTTTATAAATATTGCAAATTTATTTGAGAACTCTTCCTATTTATAATGCTCACATTACACCTAAAGCTGTAGCTATTAAACGAAGGGCATTCTTTTTCTTTTCATAATAAGAATCTTTCTTTATGAACAATTCATTATAAATATAATCATCTCTTAATTTTTGATCGTTTAAATACTTCATCTCAATGATGTTTCTCTCGTCCTCATCTAAACTATACTTTAAAGCTTTTTCAACCTGTCTATACTTCATTTGGTTAATCTGTTTAGTATTACAAATTTCAGGAAACAAATTGATTTCTCCCTGCTGTTGCTCAACCTCATCCCCAAAACGCACCTTTAATGCACGATGTTCCTTCAAAATACTTATAACTACTTTTTGTATTTTCTTTTCTGTTTCTTTATCCATAATTGATAATAAAAGTGGTTGTTCCAAATTAAAAACCTCCCGAGAATATAATTTATTTTCGTATAAAATCCTTCTTATTTTTCAAAAAATCACTCTACATTTATTGGATAATGCAATTCAATCTGCTCATTAAAACAAAAGTATTTTTTCTAATGAGGGCATATGCCCTTTGAGTTTCATACAGTGAAACTTTTCATTTAAATTTTTTTTCATGTTATTAAAAGATTATTGCTACCTCGCTTCAACATTACGTATTTCACAAATTGAAGGATCCAACATTTCTTTAAATAGCCTCATATTATATCAATCCTTTCCTCTTTACGATTCCTATTAGTAAACTTTATAATGAAAATAAGAGTTATTTTGGAAACTCGTTTAAAGGGGAGACAATATACAGTGGAAATAAAAGATAGATTAAAACAAATTAGAATAGATAGTAAGCTAAGCCAAGAACAATTCGGGAAAGAGGTTGGCTTAACAAAAGGAACTGTTTCAAAATTTGAAAATGGGAAAGCTTTTCCTGGACGAGAAACATTAGAAAAAGTTTCAAAAAAATTTAATGTTACTATTGACTACTTATATGGAGAAAGTAAAGAAATAGATTTAAATGCACACAAATATAAAAAGTTTAAAGAAATCATGGAATGGCTAGAACCGTTACCAAAAGATGAAAAAGATATAGCATTAGAACAAATGCTTTCTATCGCTCAGGCGCTAAATAAAACTCATACGAAACCCGAGAAGAAATAGCCTATTTATTTAGAAGAATGGCTATTTCTTTTAATTTTTTCTATGTATTCATCTAATTTCTCTGGCGCTATCTTTACTATCGTATTTATAAATAGCTTAACGATTTCCTCTTTTTCCATTTCCAAAATCCTCCATCACCTTTAACAGGATAATGATTTCTTACTGAACAACTTTCCAACTTATCATTACTAATTTTTCTTTATTTAATCCCCCCTGTATATAATCATTTTACCTATTTATAAAAACATAATGAAACTACCCACACTTCTTAAGCAAGATCTAATTCTCTTTAAATCTTTCATAACTATTTGTATCTGTTAAACCACGTACCTAATTCCAAAAAAACACTACAAAATATCTGTATGAATATTTTACCATCAATCGAACTTTTGTTCTATATTTAGTTTATAATTCTTTAAAAAATAGAGTATAATCATTCTATTATTTGTAATTCGAAGCAAATTCCCACTAGATTTTTTTATTTCCAAAAAAACATTCTAAAAATTCGTTTAAATATTTCTAGTAAAATTCGTAGAACTCCCCTCTTATTTAGAAGGGGGTTACTTATTATTTCAATAAGCTTACGCAATCCTTTGTGTAAAGGTTTTTAATTCTAAATGATATTACTTTTGTTTTACTTCCAGCTAACAAAGCTGCAAAACTTGATCCAATTGAATGTTTACGATATGAGTAAATAAAAAACGTAGGAGTTTACACTCCTACGTTTTTTATTTTGTTGAAGGCAAATGTAATTTCATCGACGTTTTGACAAAAATAAGAACCTCTAACTTCTATTATATAAAGTGAAACTATAATCAGTGGGGGTTTTGTTCATCCCCCACTGATTATTAGCCTTCACCAATCGGGCTTTTACCGGCAGTTAATCTCCCACCTAACTTCTTTTCTTCAGCCGAATTTTGAGGTGAGGGTTTTACTGCCCACAAATAGCGGGATAATTCTACTGCAACTCGCGAACCAACTCATAACGATATCATCCCTTTAAATCATGTTTCTTCTATTATATATGTTTCATGTTGCGATTATCTTTTTATCCTTGCAACTTTCATTTCGCATTACCACTATCCTACAATCCTATTATTGCAAAAATAATATGTAAAAGAACAAATTCAAGGCGTAATTTTTTCCATACTACAACTTATTTTGTAACAATTATATCTCTATTTCATTAAAATCCCCCCTATATATACGACTTCACACACAAGAAGATTATATTTTCATAACTACATTACGATTCAAATAGTTAAATATCCCTTTTTCGTAACATTACAGAAACATTCAAGTAACACTAATGAAACATTATTAATCTATTAGTAATTAAAAAAGTGTTGATTTTATGAATCGTATGTTCTAATCCCCTCAAAAACGCAAAGAAAACGCTATCAGGATATAAATGGAATTATTACAGAATATTAATGCCTCGTTACGAATGCTTTGTAGTTTTGTGTTTTCCGCAAATAAGAAAATAATGGTTGCTATAATGAGGTCAACGAAAACAAATGCAATGGAGGCTATTATGAAAAAATTTATGGGTATAGCAACAGCAGCGGTTTTTGGTCTTGGGATTTTCACAACATCTGCTAAAGCAGAAACAATCGTAACGACTGATGTACTAAATGTACGAGAAAACCCAACTACTGAATCACAAGTTGTCGGAAAGTTATTAGATGGATATAAAGTTAACGTTTTACATACAGAAAACGGATGGTCAAAAGTTAAATTAAATAGTGGTAAAGAGGCTTTCATAAGCGCTGACTACACAAAAGATACTTACTACGTAACAGCAAACGTATTAAACGTACGTGCTGGAGCAAATACAGATTCAGCGATTCTTGGTAAATTGAAAAAAGATGATGTAATCGAAACAACACACCAAGTACAAAATGATTGGATCCAATTTGAATATAACGGCCAAACAGCTTATGTACACATTCCTTACTTAACAGGAAAAGCACCAGTTAAAGTTCAGCCAGTAGTTAAAGCTGAAAAAGTAACTAACGTTCAAGATACAGCTAAAGTTCGTGAAGCAGTTAAAGCCGGGGAAGTAGCTGAAACTCAAGCAAAAGCTAAGGCTCAAGAAGCAACTAAAGCTCGTGAAGCTGCTGAAACTCAAGCAAAAGCTAAGGCTCAAGAAGCAACTAAAGCTCGTGAAGCTGCTGAAACTCAAGCAGAAGCTAAGGCTCAAGAAGCGGCTAAAGCTCGTGAAGCGGCTAAAGCTCAAGAAGCAACTGAAGCAGCTAAAGCTCAAGCAGAAGCTAAGGCTCAAGAAGCAGCTAAAGCTCGTGAAGCAGCCAAAGCTCAGGCAGAAGCTGAAGCTCAAGCAGAAGCTAAGGCTCAAGAGGCAGCTAAAGCTCGTGAAGCGGCTAAAGCCGGGGAAGCAGCTAAGGCTCGTGAAGCGGCTAAAGCCGAGGAAGCAGCTGAAGCTCGTGAAGCGACTAAGGCTCAAGAGGCAGCTAAAGCTCGTGAAGCGGCTAAAGCTCAAAAACCAGCTACACAACAACCTGTTGCAAAAGAAACTGAAACAAGTGCACCATCTTCTTCTCGTGAATTAAGAGTTCAAGCAACAGCTTACACAGCGGATCCACTTGAAAATGGTTACAAAGCAGGAGACCAAGTAAAATCAGCTATGGGTCATAACTTAACAGCTAATCCAAACATGAAACTAATTGCAGTTGATCCAAGTGTCATTCCATTAGGTTCAAAAGTATGGGTTGAAGGTTACGGAGTAGCAATCGCTGGTGATACTGGTGGAGCTATTAAAGGAAATAAAATCGATGTTTTAATGCCAGATAAAGGTACATCAAGTAACTGGGGACGTAAAACAGTTACAGTGAAAATTTTAAACTAATTACTATATAAAAAAGAGTCAGTCTCAACGTTGAGACTGACTCTTTTTTTATGATTCTTACATTCTTTCTCCTTCTCCCCCGTCCAAGTTAAATCTATCCCTTTGAATTCTATATACGATAGACTACTATTTCAACAGAAAAAAGAGGATGCTATAGCACCCTCTCTTACCTTCCCTATTCCACACAAGTAAACTGTGTCCAAGCTCCTACATAATCTAGTAAGAATAACTCTTCTTCTGCAATTGTACCGACAATATTTTTCCGTTCATCTATTGGCATTTCTTTCAGAATGATTTGTAGTTCACCTTTATACTTTCCGAATAAGTTATTACCAATTACAACTTGCCCTCTTTCCTGTCGTACACTTTCGCGCACTGGGAAGTCATAGTCTTTGTACTTTTTACGTACTTCTGTAGAACGTACCATATACTCTGTTATGTCACCGCGTCTTACGTGTAATTCTTGCATTGTCGCTCTCTTCTCTACTTCAGTCGCTTCTTCTACAAATTGTACCTTTAGCTGTAACATGTAACGATTTAAGTTTCCTAGTTTCTCTAACTCTTCTTCACTCGCATAAGCATTTCCGATAATAACATCATCAATAAGCCCTGTTGCCCATAAATGTTTCGCTTGTACTTCAATTGGTAAGTTACGATGTTGTTCTAACGTACATAATCCGTCATTAATATCCCATGGACCGATGTCAGCTGCATGCGATGTAATAAAGGCTGCACTACGAATACCATGCTTTTTGAAGCGTTCACTACAGCGAATGAAATAATCATACGGAAGACCAGTGAATTTTTGCGGATAAAAATTGTGACAACCAATTAAAGCTGATTTATTCGCTTGATGCGAAAGGATATTTTCTAAATAGGCAATATCATTACTTACATTCAGCTCAATTTTTAAACCATATGGATTATTCGTCATTTTCGCTTCTGTTAACCCGTCAAACCCTACATCTAAACGAATTCCATCCGCGCCTAGCTCTGCAAAGAACGATAGATCACTATAACTAACACCAAGTTGATCGAATACAGCTGGAGCTACATCTAAAATAACTTCCATATTGTTATCTTTTGCATGATTAATAATTTCTTTAAATTCAGCTACAATTTCTTCTTTCGGACGATTAACAGACAGTAAACAAGTGAATATTCTTGAAAAACCGTGGCGTGCCGCTGCCGAAATGTATGCCATATCTTGTTCTTTCGTTGAATGCTCTGGATAAAGTGAAATTCCTAATTTACGCTCCATGCTTTTGCATCTCCTTCACACGTTGTATTAATGCCATGCTCGTAAATCTATATTTTGCAGATAAACATGTTGCACATAAAATCGTTGGTACGATTATAAAGTACGGTGATTCTAAACTAAATGCCACATAAGCTCCCATTGAACATCCAATAAATAATATCGACACAAGTAGTAAAACTAATAGCGATTTACTTTGTACCCATTTTGAATAATGTGCAATACACTGCCCCGCCACGAATGTAATTAAGATGATAATTGCTCCGAGCATTCTGTTTTCTCCTCTCCTGCTAATTGTTGCTTCTCATACATTTTGAAGAATGGATAGTAAATAACGAATGAGATAACAAAGTTAACAAGTACAAGTACACCAGCCATAATTGTCCAGTCCGTACTAATAATCGCTGCAATTGGCGCTAACATCGTAAATGGCAGCTTCGCCATCATGAGCGGAATCACACCTGAAACAACTGCGAAATATGATACTGTCGTTGTAACTAACGGTGTAATAACGAACGGAATAATTAAAATCGGATTCATTACAATTGGTGCCCCGAAAATAATTGGCTCGTTAATATTGAATAAACCTGGTACGAATGATAATCTACCTAACTCTTTTAAGAACTTAGATTTAGAGAACATAAACATAATTACTAAAGCTAACGTTGAGCCTGATCCACCAATCCATACGAACCATTGAATAAATTGCTCTGTAAATAAGTTTGGTAATTGATGTGCATTTCCTGTAGCCGTGAATACTTCCATATTTTCAAGAATTGCTGAATCCCACATCGGACGGATGATTGGTCCTAAAATCGCTGGGCCATGTATACCGAACGACCAGAAGAACACGATTAAGAATACTGTTAATAAACCGCCGAATAAATTATTTCCTACTAATACTGATTTTAATGGTGCGATTAAATATGTGATTGTTGTGTTTACATCAAATTTCAAACCGTAACGAATACCCCAGAATAAAAGAATAACTACTAAAGTTGGAATTAATGCTGCAAACGAGTTTGCAACTGCTGGTGGTACACTATCTGGTAATTTAATCGAAATATTATGCTTAATCATAAAGTGATAAATTTCTACTGCAATTAATGCTGTCACAATAGCTCCGAATAAAGAAGTTGCACTTAATGTCCCTACTGAAATATATCTTCCTGCATCAATAACACCTGGTACAGCTTTTGTTATTTGAATTGGTTCAACTGATGCTAGTAAAAAGGCGAGTACAGATAATAATCCTGCACTTAATTGATTGAGCTGATAAAAGTTCGCGAGTGAGGCCCCTACCCCAAATGCTGCGTATAAAGCCATTAAGCCTACTGTAAATCGGAATGGAATATCTAAAATATGACGAAACGGTGCAATCCACTCCATATATGCATCAATTGGTAAGTTTAAAAAGATAACGAAAAATGACCCGACAATCGTTAACGGTAATGTAGAAATAACTCCATTTCGAATTGCTAATAAATGTCGTTGCCCCGCAATCTTTTGCGTTGTTGGCATAATCTTCTGTTCCATAAAACTCATAAAACCATTCATCGATAACCCTCCCTATGTTCAATCTGACAAAAGCAAAAGTTATAACATTATAATGTTTATATTTAAAAAAATATAATTACGCTAAAACTAATTGTTCAGCTTGCTTAAGTACTTTCAAACCATCACACATACCATAATCTCGCTGCTCTATAATTGCAACTGGTATATCGTATGACTTTGCAAGAAACTCTACCGCTGGAAACAAATACTTCACCTGTGGTCCAATTAAAACAACATCAGCATTTTTTATTTCCAGTTTCACAAGTTCCGAATCAACTGCTTTAATTTTATAATCCTTCCCTTGTTTCTTTGCCTCTTCTTGCATTTTTCTTACAACCATACTCGTTGACATGCCTGCTGCACAACATAATAAAATGTACATATTATACTGTCACTTTCTCTTCCACTCGTTTATGAAGAGTAATAAATTCCTCAGCAAGTTCTTTCACTGTAATGGCATTCATTAAATGATCTTGTGCATGCACTAATAATAAACTTATTTCTGCATGATTGCCTCTTGCTTCCTCTTGAATTAAATCGGTTTGAATACGATGAGCGGATGATATTTCCTCACTAGCAAGTTCCATCTTTTCACTCGCATTCTGAAAATCTCCTTGTCTTGCAAAAGCAATTGCTTCAAGTGCCGCGCTTCTCGCGTTACCACCATGTAAAATTAACGCAAATGGAGTTTGCATATCAGTCATTTTAAATTCCTCCAAGCTATGTTTTTTCTATATTTTCATCTTATTATGAAAACGCATACAATTAAACATAAAAAACTTCCGTTATGTAACGGAAGTTTTAATATACTTTTTCATAATGATAGTAAGATTTCTTGAAAATCATCAACAGCTTGAGCCTGATGCAATTTTTCTATTATAGTTTGATTAGACATAATATCATATAAAAAATCATAAAGCTTTTGTAAATCTTCATTATTATTGCGCTTCACACTAAATAAAATAATAACTTGTACTTTTTTATCTCCCCAGTCAATCGCCTTATCGAGTGTACAAAACATCAAAAATGTCGTATCGCTTAATAATTGCATCGGATGCGGAATTGCCACTAAGTTTCCAACCGCTGTAGGAGATGTGTTCTCTCTCTCCATAACAGAAGCATAAAAGTTTGCGGGTACATAGTTTTTCTCAGCAGCTTTCTCACATAAAAACTGAATAACCTCTTCTTTCGTAGAAGCACTACGATTTAAGAAGATCAAATCTTCCTTAATGTATTGCTGCATACTATCATTCACATGTGTAAATAACTGCTTACCAATTGATTTAATCTCTTTATCATCAAATATCGAGTTTACCTTTATAACCGGAACAGGCAAACCACTCGGTATATGAATCGTACTAATAATACAATCTATTTTATCTTTATAAAGATCTTCCACTTTCAATTGATAGTACCCTGTAATACCTACAATCTCTAGTTTATCTCGGAAATGTGATAGAATTTTATATTTCAGTAGTTGTGCACTCCCTTGACCAGTTGCACAAACTAATAAACATCTTTTCTTTTGATTATTTTCCTGCAAGCGGCTCATCGCCCCACCAAAGTGAATGGCAATATAACCAATCTCACTCTCTGGAATGGATTCACCCGTATATTCACCAATTATATCTCCAACGAGAACTGCAATTTCAAAAGCATATGGATAATTTTTTTTCACTTCTGCCAAAAGAGGATTTCTCGTATTTAACTTATATCTCAAACGATTTAATAACGTTTTTAAATGAACACCAAAACCAAATAATAATTCTTCATCGTAATAAAAAGTAAGATTCCGTTCTTCCGCTACTTTGAAAAGAATATGCTGCATGAATGCATATACGTCTTTCCCTAATAGCTCTTCTACATTTTCATAGCGATCTCTCGCTGTAACAGCAGTACTTAATAAATGCATCGTCACATATAAAATTTCTTCTTCTGGAAATTGAAGTTTTAGCTCTTCCCCTAAATTCCCTAAAATCTGTTTCGCAATTTTATATTCTTTCTTTATTATAAGTTCAGATTCCTCTACATGCAGTGCTTGAATGTAATGATCATCCCTGCATCTCTTTAAAGCAATCGCAATATGAATTGATAAATTATCAATTTCTATATCTGATAAGTATATCGTTCCTCCCTCGATATACTTTAGTATAACTGAGCGGATGAGAGAAATGTGGGGTAACGATAAATATATGTCCGTCTGCTCATAGTTCTCATGAAACGGAGTATGTTCATACCGCGGTAAACCATATTGTGATAAACAAGAACGAATATTAAATTCTTCTCCTACAATACGCATACCATAATATGGTCTTTTTTCAATTTGTAACTCATAGCGACTACAAATATCCGTAACCTCTTTCATAATTAAGTTTACAGTAGATTTACTCACATAAATCTCTTCCGCTAGCTGTGAAAGCTTCACATACCCATCTGTCGTTAAAATACGGTGTAAAATATACGCTACTCTTTCTTCATAAGAAGTTGGAATCTTTTCTGTCTGTTTTTGAAATACATTTAAGCAAAAATCTTCAAACTTCTTAGTTTGTATAATTTCTAGCTCGTACCCATTCCCTCTTTGTGATTCAATTTTCGCTCCGTGTTCTTCCAATATATCATTTAATAATTTTATATCCTTTTGAATCGTCTTCGTTGATACGTGTAAACGGCTCGCTAAAAAAGCTCGATTTAACATCGATTTCTCTTCTAAAAACTCCTCTAAAATGGAAATTAATCGCTGATGCACTTTTGTCATAGCTCTTCCTCTCGCTCTTTATATAAAAGGGAAAAAGCCACTGAAATCAGTAGTTTTTTCCCTTTTATCCCACGTTCATTATTTCTTTAGCGTAAATCCAAACTTATCCCAAGCTTGTAAATAATCTAATAAGAAGATTTCTTCCTCTATAATTCGGCCAACTACATTTGTTTTTCCTGTATTCACCATATCTTTTAAAGCAATTTGCAATTCACCTTTATATTGGCCATATTGCTCATTATCAATTAAAAGATCGCCACGCTTAATTTCACGCGTATTATGCGGTTTAAACTCTTCTTTTTTATATTTCACACGACTTTGTGTAGAACGAATCATATATTCAGATACATCCCCGCGATAAAAATGAGGTTCTTCTAATACGATAATTCTTTCTAAATCTGTTGTTGTATCATATAGTTCTATATCAAATGTTTGTTTCTCTTTATTTAACGCACCTAGTGCTTGTAATTCTTCTTCTGAAGCATAAGCATTCGCAATAATAACATCATCAATTAATTCTGTTGCAAACAAATGCTTCGCCTGTGTTGTCATCGGTAATTCGCGATGCTGCTCTAACGTACATAACCCTTCTGTTACTGGCCAAGGTCCGTATGTTGCATCAAATGATGAAATAAAAGCAGCCGTTCTCATACCGTAATCTTTAAATTGTTTCGAGCATTTAATGAAATGATCGTATGATAATCCTGAATAACGATGCGGATAGAAATTATGACAGCCAATTAAATTTTCACGATTTGGTCTATGACTCATAATGTTATCTACATACTTCGTACCGTTACTCATATTAATCTCAATTTTTAAACCGTATGGATTGTACGTCATAATCGATTCTTCTAATCCTGAGAAACCAACATCTAAACGAATACCGTAAGCACCTAGTTCATGGAAAAACGATAAATCATTATAAGAAATACCTAGTTGCTCAAAAACAGACGGACTAATATCAACCAATACTTGGAATCCTAATGCATTCGCATGAGAAATTATTTCTTTAAACTCTTCTACAATTTTCTCTTTTTCGCCATCTACAGATAATAAACATGTGAATACACGTGTAAATCCGTATTTACTTGCTAATGTTAAATACTCTTTATCTTCCTCTACTGTCGAATGTTCTGGATAAATAGAAATACCTAATCGTCTCATATGTACACGCCTCTTTCTTCATCATATTGTAAACCCTTTCAAATATTTGTAGTGAAAAAAGTATGTATCCCCTTCTCGTCCACTACCATTTGAATTCGCTTTCTTTAAAGAAAAAATAATTTCTATCATTCATAACAACTACTAGTCTATACATCTATACTTTACATCTTTTTTTCATAGTTGTGTAGCTTTTACACAAATTTGTCAGTTTTTTCGCCTCGAAAATTGTTATACGTTTTCAAGGCACCTTCCTTGACTGTTACGTTGACCAATACATATACTCGAAAGAATAGAGAAAACTTTTATATAGGGGATGAATATATGGGAGAGGCAGTACTCGTAAAACGAGAACCGTTATGGACAAAAGAGTTTATTGCGCTAATTCTAGCAAACTTATGTATGTTTTTAGGATTTCAAATGTTAATTCCAACTTTACCTGTTTATGTGAAAGAAATTGGGGGCACAAGTTCAAATATCGGATTCGTTGTCGGCATGTTTACCGTTGCAGCACTTTTTATTAGGCCGCTAACTGGAAATGCCTTGCAGAAATTCAACAAAAAAATCATTTTAATGATCGGTACCGCTATTTGTTTACTCGCTATGGGCAGTTATCTTTTCGCTTCAACCGTTTTCCTATTGCTTGCCGTTCGAATTTTACACGGAGCTGGTTTTGGTATTACAACGACTACATACGGAACTGTCGTTTCAGATTTAATTCCGCAAGCTCGCCGCGGTGAAGGCATGGGATATTTCGGTCTTTCTGGAACTATCGCCATGGCGCTCGGTCCACTTATCGGACTTTGGCTTATGCAAGCATATAACTTCACGATTCTTTTTTTATGTGCACTTTCATGCACAATAGTTTCATTAATATTAACGAAACTACTTCAAATCAAAAAATCGCCGCAACCACCACAGCAAACATCTGGTACCTTTCTCGATGGATTTATTGAGCGTAAAGCTTTACTTCCTTCATTATTAATATTATGTATTACATTAATGTACGGGGGAATTGGGAGCTTTATCACATTATTTGCTACGGAAGTCGGGATTGCTGATATCAGTCTTTTCTTTTTATTTAACGCACTTGCAATCGCTGTAACTCGTCCGTTTTCTGGAAGATTATATGATACGAAAGGCCATACATTCGTCATCATTCCAGGAGTTATTATTACGTTTACAGGTATTATCTTGCTGTCGTATACAACTACAATTCCGAGTTTAATTATTGCCGCAGCGTGCTACGGCAGTGGTTTCGGAGCAATTCAACCGGCACTACAAGCATGGATGATTGACCGAGTAGCACCGCACCGGAGAGGAGTAGCAACAGCAACATTCTTCTCAGCATTTGATCTTGGAATTGGTGCTGGAGCAATTATTTTTGGATTCATTGCACACTTTACCAATTATGCAACTGTATATCGATATTCCTCTTTATTACTTATTGCTTTCTTGTTCATTTATATTGCAAGTATAAGAAAACAAAAGCATAGAGATAAAAATACAGAAAAAGCTGTTGGGTAATGCTAATTGATTCTTTTTTGAGATACTTGGACTAAGAAAATCATATATACACAAATACAAAAAGCAGTGGATTCCTAAGAAAAATCACACTGCTTTTTGCATTGTATTGAAGATTGAACCGCTGTTCTATTTATTCATGTTGTTCGTATGATATTAATATATAGAACGAATTGGAGGAAATATTAATGAAAGCAATAGTGTACACAAAATACGGTCCCCCCGACGTTCTTCAACTGAAAGAGATAGAAAAACCTGCTCCTAAGGACAATGAAATACTAGTAAAAATAAAAGCGACAACCGTAACAGCAGGAGATATTCGCTCACGAAGTTTTACGGTTCCCTCTTCTGTTTGGCTACCCGCTCGAATCGCACTTGGCTTTAAGCAACCGAAAAAACAAATACTCGGAATGGAATTGGCTGGTGAAGTTGAATCGGTAGGAAAAGACGTCACACGATTTAAAAAAGGAGACCAAGTTTTTGCAGCTACCCAAGTAAATTTTGGTTCTTATGCTGAGTATATTTGTCTACCTGAAGGTGGAGCAGTGTGCATAAAGCCCTCCAACATATCCTATGAAGAAGCCGCAGCCATCCCAATTGGAGCACGTACAGCTTTATTTTTCCTTAGGAAAGCTAACGTTCAAAGCGGTCAAAACATTCTTATTTACGGAGCTTCTGGAAGTGTCGGAAGTTATGCAGTACAAATTTCCAAGTATTTCGGCGCAACAGTTACAGGTGTGTGCAGTAGCTCCAATTTAGAATTGGTCAAATCTCTAGGAGCTGACGAAGTAATTGATTACACCACAAAAAATTTTTCTACTACAGACGAAACTTATGATGTTATCTTTGAAGCGGTAAACAGGAGCTCCTTTTCAGAGTGTATTAAAATGTTAAAGGAAGATGGTACCTATATAAATATCGTTGAACCGTTACCAAGTGCTCAAATGCTCTGGACTAAATTGACAAGTCGCATGAAACTCATATTAAGTCAAAACGCACCTGAAACTTCCGAAGCATTAAATTTCCTTAAAGAACTTGTTGAGAACGATAAAATAAAAGTGGTCATTGATAGGCAATACACTTTTGAAGAAATTATTGAAGCTCACATATATGTTGAAAAAGGACATAAGAAGGGAAATGTCGTCATAACTATGGAGCATAATGACGATTCTAAATAAAGAAAAAACACTTTGCATAATTGTTAAAATGCAAAGCACCGAAAGTTTTTAACATAAAAAAGCAGAGCAAATTCATATGCGAATTGCTCTTTTTTATTGTTGCGAGCATCTCAAAAGAAAACAGTTTAAAATAATTTAATCGTTTTTTACTTTCATTAAATAAATCCATTTCAAACCTCCCCCGTTTCCCTACATATTTTTCTAACTTTAATCAAAAAATATGCAAAGAACCATCATCATAACAAAATAAAATTCCAATCCGCATACCCAGTTGGGTAGTTTCCCTTCACCTATTTTTACTATCAATAAATAGTGTGATAAATGTGACTTCTTCACAAAATAGTCATATACCATGCATGAAAACCAATTAAATCCAGGTGTTTCTTTAAAGAATTGTAAACTTTTTATCACTTTGTAAATTTAGTGTAAATTTTACAGACAAACCGTTTACAGTGCCTCAAGGTTTAGTTAATAATTACATCGTACATGAAATTTAAGGAGTGGAATGCGTGGAATACAATATTCAAGATATGATCTTCCAGTTCATTGGTGGATTAGGTATTTTCTTATTCGGGATTAAATACATGGGCGATGGACTGCAACAAGCAGCTGGAGATCGTCTTCGCGATATTCTAGATCGTTTTACAACAAATCCTCTTATGGGTGTACTAGCAGGTATGTTAGTTACTGTATTAATTCAATCAAGTTCAGGAACAACCGCTTTAACAGTCGGACTTGTAAGTGCCGGATTTATGACATTAAGACAAGCAATTGGTGTTATTATGGGTGCGAACATCGGAACGACAGTTACTGCATTTATTATCGGAATTAAAATCGGAGAATACGCTCTCCCAATTATGGCAGTTGGAGCAATCTTACTATTCTTCTTTAAAAATAAAAAAGTACATTCTGTAGGTCAAGTTGTATTCGGTTTTGGTATGTTATTCTTCGGTTTAGAATTAATGAGCGCAGGTATGAAACCTCTTCGTTCTTTAGAGTCATTCCAAGAGTTAATGGTTAGCATGAGTGATAATCCAATTTTAGGAATTGTTGTTGGTACAGTCTTCACTTTAATTGTACAAAGTTCAAGTGCGACAATCGGTATTTTACAAGAATTATTCGGTCAAGGTGCAATCGACTTACAAGCTGCTCTTCCTGTATTGTTCGGTGATAACATCGGTACGACAATTACAGCCGTATTAGCAGCAATCGGTACTTCAATTGCAGCAAGACGTGCAGCATTAGTTCACGTTATCTTTAATATTATCGGTACCATTATCTTTACGATTATATTAATACCATTTACAAGTTTAATTCAATATTTCCAAACGTCATTAAACTTAAATCCAGAAATGACGATTGCATTTGCACACGGGACGTTTAACGTAACGAATACAATCATTCAGTTCCCATTCATTGCAGTATTAGCCTGGATTGTAACAAAAATTATTCGTGGTGAAGATGCATCTATTAACTTCAAACCGCAACATTTAAATCCAATCTTTATTGAGCAATCTCCAGCTATCGCTTTAACAGAGGCTCAAAAAGAAATCATTCGTATGGCTGAGTTTTCATTACATGGATTAAAAGAAGCAAACCAATTTTTAAATACACAAGATAAAAAACATGCTGACATGGCTACTCAATTAGAAGGAGCTATTAACAATTTAGATAAAAAAATTATTGAGTATTTAGTTTTACTATCAGAAAAACCACTTTCACCTACAGACTCTGAAAAACATTCAGTTTTAGCAGGTGTTGTTGGAGATATTGAACGTGTCGGTGATCATGTAGAAAACCTTGTAGAACTTGTAGATTTCCAAATTTCAAACCGCGTTTCACTATCAGATGAAGCACTAGCTGAATTAAATGAAATGCTTGAATTAACAATTTCAACATTACAAGATGCAATCAATGCTTTAACAAACTTCGATACTGAACTAGCACAAACGGTTATTGCAAAAGAACGTAAAATTGACCAAATGGAACGTGTTCTACGTAAACGTCACGTATTACGTCTGAACGAACGTAGCTGTTCAGGTGATGCAAGCATCATCTACGTTGATATGGTAAGTAACTTAGAGCGTATCGGTGATCACGCTGTAAATATCGCTGATGGTGTTTTAGGCGAACAAGGAAAAGTAAATTTAAAACAATCATTATAATAGGAAAGAGACGCTAATTTAAGCGTCTCTTTTTTCATTTCATCTTTACAACCGTTCTTCCTTTTAACTTTCCTTGCAGTATAAGTGCAAACTTCTCATCTAATTCTTTTAATGTACATTCTTCTGTATAAGATAATAGCTCTGAATTTTTCCACTCACCTGCTAGCAATGCCCACACTTCTCTTCTCACATCTACTGGACATTGAACTGAATCTATTCCTAAAAGGCTAATCCGATACGATAAACTTAACTAAATCTATACAATTCAATCAAATTTACACAAGTTAGTGCTTCATCGTGTTCTCGCAACCCCGAAGGGACGAGGGGTATAACACTCCACACGAGGCAGTATCGTTACCTCCTATTATCAAGCATTTATTTTACCCATCTTGATAAATTTATCGCAGCATTTACATCCCTATCGTGATGGCTATTGCACCCAACACAGTTCCATTCACGAATCTTTAAACTCCACTGTCCTTCTGGTTGAACTGAATGGTCGTATTTTACTCCGCAACATGAGCAAATCTTGCTTGAGGCGAACCATTTATCAGCTTTTACATACTCGATGCCATATTTCTCACACTTGTATGACAAACATTGAAAGAAGAAGTTTAATTTTTGAAATGAAAATGCTTTCGATAGTTTTTTGTTTTTTAACAGGTTTGAGATAGGTAAGTCTTCCACAACAATTTTCATTGGTTTGGTTTTCACCAATTTTGCTGTTGCTTGATGGATATGGTTATTTCGGATATTCGTAATTTTCCTAGATAACCGCAGGTGCTCCGCTTTAGCTTTTTCATATCCGGCAGATTGAATTTTTACACCTTTTTTAAATCTCCTAGACATATCTCTTTGCGCTGACTTTTTCCTTTTCAAAAGTTTTTTAACCTTAGCATCTTTATTTATATTTCGTTCTTTCATACCATTAGAAGCCACAAACAGCTCTTTTAAACCAACATCCACACCAATCGACTCATTGGTTAGCTCTTGTAATTCAAAGTCTTCTTGGAACCCTACACTAATCCACCAGTGACGACCATCAAATGTAACTCTTGGATTGGATGGCTTTTTGTTTCTTGGTAGTTGTTGGCTTGTTTTCACTTCTCCAATAGACTGAATATGAACTACTTTCTTTCCTATAATCAGTCTTTCATAATTGGCATAAAATCCTTGGATTAAATCTTTTTTGGATTTATAAGAAGTGTGATAACCATTTTGGTACTTTTCGAACGAATTTTTTCGCGCCTTGTCAAAATCTTTTGAAGCCTGTTTGGGAACTTGTGCGTTGATATTTTTTAACCACTCATATTGCTTTCGCTTCTTGATCTTTGTAAATCGTTTCTGTAAAGCTAACTGTGAAACAGATTTTCCAAATAGCTTATAGTATCTATCACTCATTCTTTTACAATAGTTATAAGCAAATCTTGCAGCTCCAGCATGGTTTCTAAGCACTTTTTCTTGTTCAGGCGTTGGAATCAGTCTGACTTTCTTCGCTAATATCATCAGAATTTAACTTCTTTAATGAAAGATTTGTTCTTCTGAATAGTAGCGTGTTCCACCAGCATTCTCCTGAGACTACCAGGATACAAACCTGTTAATTCCGATACTTGACTAACTCGTGAAAATTTCATTATTATTCTCACCTCATTGAACCAAACACAGCACGTACGTTCGATAAATTCAATAAAGTTTGATAGATTCAATAAAATTTATCTTGTTCAACTAAGGGCGCAATTCCTTAGCCAGTTCTCTTATGAACTTCTCATGTTTTCACATGAGCGCAGACTATATGTTTATCTACTTAGAGATAGAGGATTTTTCCACCACCATAGGCTTGTGATGTACTCTCGTCAGTTATACGAGATAGTCGTTGAACGTTCATCTTATCCATTTTGACTTAGATGATTCGAGGCGGAAGACCCATTGTTCTAGTGTTTAGGATTTAACCTTGCACGATCTGATTGATTTTTTCTGCTTTCGCGACATTCACGCTCGCCATTTCTAGCCACGTTGTAGTTCAATCAGCTTTAGGGATTGCCCGCAGTTAACCCTCACTACTAGCCAATCACTTGACTAGCAGGGCTTACTGATATATTTAATTAACTTTAGTTTTAATTGGTTAAATAAATCGTAACAGTTAGTTACCCTCGTAATATGAATGGGTATACAGTTGTATTTAATTCATGCCCTGCTACGTTACCACACGTTGTTACACAGCCTCCATACTTAACTACCTTTAAAGAACTTTCTAACATGCTTCCGCCTACGGTATCGACAACCCCAGCGTATATTCCTTTAAGCATCGGTCTTCCTGATTCATCACTCAACTCCGCGCGATGAATCATCTTTTTTGCACCTAAACGTAGCAGCATCTGTTCCTCTTCCATTTTCCCAGTTGATCCTACTACGTCATATCCTAGCTTCGCTAAAATGCTAACTGCTACACTGCCTACTCCGCCCGTAGCACCCGTTACTAAAACATCTCCCATACTAGGCGTAATTCCCGCTCTAATGAGCTTATATACCGATAAGGCAGCTGTAAAACCGGCTGTCCCGTACATCATACTTTCCTTCAAAGACATTTCTTTCGGTAAAGGAACAACCCAAGATGATGGCACGCGAATATATTCTCCGAAACCACCAGAAGTATTCATACCTAAATCATATCCAGTTACAATAACTTGATCGCCTTCCTGAAAGGCGTTATTTTCACTACTAACTACCTCTCCCGCTGCATCGATACCTGGTGTATGAGGATATGTTCTCGTTACACCTTTATTACCAGTAGCTGAAAGGGCATCTTTATAATTTAATGAAGAATAATAAACACGTATTAATACGTCTCCTTCAGGTAAACTATTAATTTCTCTCTCAACAAGATTTCTTTCAAATTGATTATTTTCTTTTTCGTTCACGACAATTGCTCGGAATGATGTATGATTCATTACGCTCTCTCCTTCATCCGTAAAATCTTTCTTTATTATATAAGAAGTACATATACAGCTAATCACATCTTCTTGGCTATATTTCAACAAATCTTACTTCTCTATCACTTTCTCACATTACATATTTTCATTTCTACTAAAACACATTATACTTGTTCTACATCTTAAAAATAAAATATAGAAAATCTGACTTTTTATAAATAAATTGAATTTTTACGAAATGTAAATGATTTGTAATGTTTTTTTTCGCTAAATTTCATTATAATAAGTGGATATGAGTGTCGTATTTCAATTCAAATGAAGGAGTACAAGAAATGGAGCAAAACCCATCTTTGCAAGAAAATACACGCAATAAACCGAAAAAAGGTAAGAAAAAAACAAAAATTATTATAAGCGTTATTCTATTAGTTTTAATAATAGGTGGCGGTTATACATGGTTTTTAGTAAATAAAGCATCTTCTGCTGTTCGAAACGCCGCTCACGATTTAGCACGCGGTGATAAGTCTGATTTACGTGCTAAAGCTGTAAAACCTATTACAAATAACGTCTCTGTCTTAATAATGGGTGTTGATGAAAGCGATGTCCGTGGGAAAGAATATGGTGAAGCTATAAGAACGGATGCACTATTACTTGCAACGTTTAATAAAGATAGCAAAACTGTAAAGCTATTAAGTATTCCACGTGACACGTATACTTATATTCCAGTAGAAAAGAAAAAAGATAAAATTACACACGCTCATGCATTTGGTTCTACTAAAAACGGAAAAGATGGTGGACCACAAGCTAGTATTGATGCAGTTGAAAAATTAATGAATGTTCCCGTCGATTACTTTGTAAAATTCAACTTTAAATCATTCATGAAAATCGTTGATGATTTAGGCGGCATTGAAGTTGACGTACCAGTTGAGTTTACTGAACAAGATAGTAATGATAACGCCGAAGCAATTCACCTAAAAAAAGGTGTTCAAAAGTTAAATAGTGAAGAAGCTCTTGCTCTTGCTAGAACAAGGCACATTGATAGTGATGCGATGCGTGGTCAACGTCAGCAACTCGTTATCGAAGCCATTTTAAAGAAACTAACAAGCGTTGGATCCGTAACAAAAGTTGGTAACATCATTGATGATATTAACGGACAATTCGTTACAAACTTAACATTCGATGACATGCTTTCATTCTATAAATATGGATCGGATTCGGAAATTGAGAAATTACAACTTCAAGGTGAAGATTGTTACATGGCAAAAGGTGATGATACA
The DNA here is from genome assembly GCF_038007445.1 of Bacillus sp. FSL P2-0099. Classification (NCBI taxonomy): domain Bacteria; kingdom Bacillati; phylum Bacillota; class Bacilli; order Caryophanales; family Bacillaceae; genus Bacillus; species Bacillus sp. FSL P2-0099. The sequence continues at coordinate 798,461 of NZ_JBBOXE010000001.1, read as the reverse complement.
TGTAGTAAGTCAGCTGGTGGTGGTCGAACTTACTACTACAATCCAGATAAAAAAGAATTAGCTAATGTTACAAACGAACTTCGTAGTCACCTTGGACTACCTGCCTATACAAAATCTGATTCTGATTCGAAAAAAACAAACTCAGAGAAAACAAAAGAATCTACGTCTGAAAATACGAGTGAACGCGAATCAAGTAACGATGAAACTCAAAATAAGAAGAATAACAGTGAAGATACAGAAACATCGTCTAATGACAATGAATAAAGTGAAGCAGTGCTCTATGGAGGTAGAGCACTGCTTCTTTTTAATGCTTTCAAAATAAAAAATCAGAACTTTCCAACTATCTTTTTTAATATTTTTAAATTATAATAAATAGTAGTAATCTATTCCAATTATCAGGGGGCTCATACATATGAAAGCTGCAGTAAAACATAACATTTCAGATTTTAAAGAGTACTTAAAATCAAACGATATATACATGGAAGAAAATATAGATGAAAATGATGGTTCGGTACATTTTTCAGTAGGATTAGAAACAGAAGCTGGCGCAAAAATTCAACTTATCGCTGCTTTCCAAAGCGAACATCCTGCTGTGGATATATACTGCTTCAATGTTGCTCTTGTACCTGATTCAACATCAACAAATGATATTTTACATGTCATCAATGAATTAAACACATCTTATCGATTTGCAAAATTCACGCTAAACAAACAAAATGCAATTGATATTTCAACATCTCTTGCATTCTCAGAACCAAACTTTAATCCCGCACTTGTCTTTGAACATACGAGAATGCTATATAAACTGGCAAACGATGAATATAAGAACTTAATGAAAGTGATTTGGGCGTAATTAAAAAGATGGTGCTACAAGAGCACCATCTTTTTATTTCGATATCATATCAACCCACATCTTTATCGCAGTTCCTACAATTAAAGTAGACAATACGTATTGCAAAACTTTTTGATTCACTCTCTTCCCTACTCTCACTCCAAGAGGAGCGGCAAATAAACTTGCTATCGCAACGATAAGAGCCGGAATAACAACTATTTGTCCAGTAATCACTTTCCCAGTAGTAATTCCTATCGAGGAAATAAAAGTAATAGCGATAGATGTTGCTATTGTCGTACGTATCGGTAGTTTTAAAACAACTAGCATAATCGGTACTAAAAGAAATGCACCACCAGCCCCAATAATGCCGGAAACACTTCCTACAATAAACGCTAGCAAACTAGCGAGCCACTTATTGTACATAATTCCTTCTGTCCCCTTACGATTGCTTCGCTTCGGTATAAACATCATAATAGCCGCAATAGTAGCTAGTAATGTGTAAACAACATTTACAGCATGCTCATTTAATAAATTCGCACTAAAGCTACCTACAAAGCTTCCTATTAATATACTAGCTCCCATATACACAACTAAAGTTTTATCCATATCGTTACTTTTCCTATACGCCCACGCGCCTGCAAAAGTTGCAAAGAATACTTGAATCGCTGTAATACCGCTCACTTCATGTGATGTATATCCAGCAAATCCTAGCAATACTGGAATGTATAAGATCATCGGGTAATTAATAATTGCCCCGCCAATCCCAACCATTCCTGATATAAACGACCCTATAAACCCAATAATAAAAAGCAGTACTGTTAAACTCATATTGTATCCCCCGCCTTCTAAAAAGAAGGTGATTTAAATAAATAAATTCACATTCCCATCCGAAGCATCTGCTAAATATGCACCTACTCCTGCAAACTCTACCCCTTCCATAATCTCTTCCTCTTTTAACCCTAATAAATCTACTGTCATTTGACAAGCTACAAGTTTAACTCCCTGTTCTTTAGCCAAATCAATTAAATCTGGTAAAGGCATCGCATTATGTTTTTCCATAATACCTTTAATCATCTTTGGCCCCATACCAGCAAAATTCATTTTTGATAATCCCATCTTATCAGCGCCGCGCGGCATCATTTTTCCAAATACTTTTTCTATGAACGTTTTCTTTACTTTCACATGCTCATCTTTCCTTAAAGCATTTAATCCCCAAAAAGTATGAAAAATAGTCACCTCTTGATCATACGCCGCTGCACCATTTGCAATAATATAAGCTGCCATCGCCTTATCATAATCTCCACTAAATAAAACAATCGTCGTTTTCTTCTGTTGTTCCATGTTGTTCTCCTCCTAATTACCTATAGGGGTATTTTAAAAATTGTAAAAAGGCTCAAATTATCTAGCTACACCTGATCCTACTTTCTCCTTACAAAACGTTCATGCCACCTGAAACATTGATAACGCGCTGAAACCCTAATTTTTTTAATACTTTTGCTGCTTGCTTACTCCTCATCCCGCTCTGACAAATAACGATTATTTCCTTATTTTTATCTAATTGATTTGCTCTACTAGCTAACTCATTTAGCGGGATATTCTGAAATCCCTTCATATGATTTCCTCTATATTCACCTACTGTACGAACATCGATAAACTGCTTTCCCTGCTTTCCCTGTTTTCCCACTATACTCTTTAATTCTTTTCCATTTATATTTTGAACACCTTTCACCGGTAAAAAACGTGAAATAACAAACCATACAGCAATTACAATGAAAAGCGTACTTAATATTGTATTCATATAACCAACCTCTCCGCCTTTACAAAACTAGTTCTTCACTACGCCTTCTTAATCCAAAACTTCAGTACATCGTCCTCTATATTATGCTTTACTATTTCATGACCGCCTGTTTTTGACCATGCTGGAATATCTTTTACTGATCCTTTATCCGTTACATGTACTTCTAACACTTCTCCAGTTTGTAAAGTATCCATCGCTCTCTTCGTTCTTACGATCGGCATTGGACATGCTAAACCTTTCGCATCTAATACTTGTTTTACATTCATCATCTATTCCTCCAGTTTGTTATTTTATAATGAATCATGAACTGCACAGCGATTTGGACCAATCTCCATTTCACGCTCTTCTTCCAAACTCGGATAAATCTTACCCATATTCGTTTGACGAATTTCTTCATAAGCATTCGGCTGAGGCGGTAAGTTCTCTGTCACAGTTTTACGAAACTCTACTTCATCAACAATATTTAACCCTACATTCTCCTTAAATAAATCTTGTAAATGCGCACTCACAATACCTCTGTCGTCCATTTCACTTATTTTTGAATAGTGAGCCGGTAAAACAATTAAATCTTGAGATAATTCCTTATAACGTTTATATAAAGTATTTCGTAAATCCCCTACCCAGTCTTCCGCCTTCCCAGCAAGATCTGGACGCCCGATTGAATCTACAAATAAAATATCGCCTGATAATAAATAGGAATCATCTATAATAAATGATGTACTTCCAATCGTATGCCCCGGTGAGTATAATGCGTCAATTTCAATTTTGGTACCCCCCACCGTAATAACAGATCCTTCAACAAGCGGTTTATATGAGAAAACGACTTCCTCCGCATCTTTTGGAGGTAACCAATACGTACCCCCTACTTTTTCAGCTAACCTACGTCCTCCAGAAATATGGTCTGCATGCAAATGTGTATCCATGACATTCGTAATAGTAACGCCATGCTCTTCCGCAAAATCTTCATATGCTTCAACCGTTCTGACTGCATCAATAACTGCTGCTTCACCGTTTGAGACGATCATATAAGATAAACAGCCTTTTCCAAGACGGTTAAATTGATATACACTTCCTCCGCCCTGTACATCTCCTACTTTTAACGGCTTTACATATTCACTCCAAGCTTTCATACCACCAGCTAAATAATAAACATCATTGAATCCGGCATGTAACAATTGCTCTGCGACAAACTGCGAAGAACCTTCTTTCGCACATACGACTAAAATTTCTTTCTCCCTCGGCAATTCATCTACAATATGATCTACACCATCTAATAAGTCAAAATACGGTTTATTTATAGAAGAAACTTGTTTCCCTTCAATTTTCCAATCTTCATAGTCCGTTTCATTACGAACATCTAAAATAAACAATTCTCCGAATAAAACTTTCTCTACGACATCTTTTGCTTGTAACAGTTTAATACTCATTCAATTACCCCCTGAGGTATATTTATATTTAAAAAATTTTATTTTTCTATATTTCCTTGCCACTCTAACATACCTGGAATGACATTTTTCACGTTTGAAAAACCTCTCTCTTTCAACACTTGGCAAGCTACATCACTACGGTTACCAGTTCGGCAAACGACATAAATTGGTTTCGCACTGTCTAACATAGCACTATCTAATTCACCTAACGGCACCGAAATTGCGGATGGAATATGACCAAAGACGAATTCCGCTTCTTCACGAACATCTAATACAGTGCACTCTTCACCACTTAATAATATATTTTGCAATTCCCCATTCGTAATTGTATGAGGATACTTCACAACTTCATTTACTTCATGTTCGTGGGATTTTCGTACATAATGCTTTAATATATCTCCCTCTTGTTTCGTTCCAATATATTGATGCCCTACTTTATTTGACCAACTTTGTATATCTAACGTCGATCCTTTATCCGTCGCCTCTATTTCAATAACTTGTCCTGATGCCAATCCTTCCATCGCCTTTTTTGTCTTCACAATTGGCATCGGACAAGCCAAGCCTTTACAGTCTAAATTCATATCAACTTTTATACTCATAATCATTTCCTCCCTAACTATTATACATATACCTGTAGGGGTATAATAAAGTGTTTTTGAAAATCTGTCAACACATATGTTTGACAGATTATCGGCTTTTTACAAGTAATTGAACAGCTTCTTTAATTAACTCTTCATTTGAACCATTACCTGTTTCAAACTGCTCGCGCAAACATTGCTCTAAATTTGTTCCAACAACGAGTCCAATTGTACGATCAAGTGCAGAACGGGATGCAGTTAACTGTGTAATAACATCTCGGCAATCTTTTCCCTCTTCCATCATGCGAAGCACACCACGAACTTGACCTTCAATACGTTTCAATCTATTTTTCATATCTTGATTATATTCCACTGTAGACCACCTCCGTAATTATAACTATATTATACATTACTTTGTAACTTTGTATAATATCATATACCCTTAAGGGTATATTGTAAAGTGTTTTATTTTTTTGAAATATCCTAGAGTATAGTAAAAATGCAAAAGCCACTGATTTCATTGGCTTTTGCATTTCTCAACTACACTGCTTGGTAGTCCAACTAATTCATTTCATTTACGAATCAAGGAATCAACCGTTTTATTATCCTACTTCTTATAAACTCTTTGTAAAACTATAATCCATTTCTCCACCTAACGCTTCAGGTGTATCACCAGTTTCTCTAAAATCATGTGTATAAATTTGTTCAAATGAACCGAAATCTACTTGCTTATAAAATTCGAAACAAGGGAATCCATCATGTTCTCCTTGAATATCAATACTACCATCCTTTTTCACACATACAGTTAATAAATAGTCCACAGGAGGGGCATACATATTTAACGGATTACTAGCGCTTGCACTCATTTTGAATTGCACACCGTCAGAATTCCATGAAATATCCGTACACACAATATTTTCAGTACTCGCTTTTCCTGTTCTTTTATTCACAGAACCATCTGGATTTGTGACCTTCTCTGTCGTAATACCCGTGTTTGCATATGAAAACACTTCTTCTTTATAAAAGTCCACTACTACCTCTTGCTCAACTCTAGAGCGCATAGTATTTACCGCATGTGGTGTAAATTCACGTGAATCACCTTCGAATTGGATTACTTTCCCTGTTTGTACATCCTTCCGCGGTTCTGTCCAAGACACTGGAATAAATACACTGGCTCTAATTTTAACGATATTCGTCATAAGAAACACCCCTGTAATTCTAATTTTATATACTGCATACTATTGAATAAAATAGACCACAATTTCAATCCTAGAACCAATAGCTTTCTCTTTTACGTTTGCTACTTCCTTCTAAAAAATAGCGCTATATTTATATCTAGATTTTCGTTTTAAAGCTATATTCCATTTCTCCAGCTAGTGCTGCTGGGGTATCATCCGTTTTCCTGAAATCATGTGTATATATTAATTCAAATGAACCAAAGTCGATTTGTTTATAAAATTCATAGCAAGGAAAACCATCATGTAAACCTTCAACATGCACAGTACCACTTTCATTAACTCGTATAGTCAAAAAATAATCAGCTGCAGGTGCTGCCGCGTTTAACGGATTACTTGCACTTGCTCTCATTTCAAATGAAACTTCATCTTCACTCCATACAATATTTGTACATGCAATGTTTTCTGTACTTGTTTCTCCTTTTTGATACTCAATTGAGCCATCTGGATTTGTAATTTTCACAGTAACGATACAAGCATCTGCATATGTGAAAATTTCTCTTTTATAAAAATCAACAACCACTTCTTGTTCTAATCTTGAACGCTTTGTGTTCACAGCGTATGGTGTAAATTCACGTGCATCTCCGGCATATTTAAACACTCTTCCTGTTGCAGGATCCTTAATAGGTTCCAGCGATGCATATGGTGCAAATACACTTCCTCTAATTTTAACGATATTAACCATGTGAAACCTCCATTGATTCTATTTATATAAATCATTATTTGTTCTACCAACATAATATAGTCAATTTGATTGACTATATTATGTATAGTACAATAGACCTTACAGATAGTCAACTTAATTGACTACAAGTACGGAGGTTATATACATGGATCATCAAACATTTAACGAATTAGATCTCACTTCACTTTTATCATTATCGTTCAGCACACTAATCACTGAACTACATGACAAATTAAGTGAATTGGGATTTGAAGATATTAGGCCAGTGCATGGTTTTATGTTCAAACGCATCCTTCCTAATGGAGCAACAGGTATAGAACTAGCTGAATATTTAGGGGTTTCTAAGCAAGCTGTGAGTAAAATGGTAGATTCTCTTGAGAACAGTGGTTATGTCGCGCGCCAAACGCATCCTACTGATAAAAGAGGTAAAATCATTGTTCTCACCGAACGTGGTTTAGCAGTAATGCAAGCAAAAAAAGAAATAGTAGCTGAAATAGAACAGCGATGGATTGAAAATATAGGTGCGGATCGAATGCAATTGCTAAAAGAAGATTTGACAACATTCGTTAACACAGACGATGCAGGAAAATTATCATCCAACATACGACCTGTTTGGTAAACAAAAACTCCATATAAAAAACGAATCCATTTTGATTAGTCTTTTTCAAAATGGATTCGTTTTTTACAGCTTTATTAAAATCATTGATTCCTTTAAATTTTGTTTTAAATATATGGGATACCCATATTTTATACATTATATAATTCCGTAACTCTCTGCACGACCAGCTCTGCCGTATTCTCCTCTGGCGGCATCAACAAATTTGTAACTGGCCCATACACAACAGGATTTAATTCCACTTCATACCCACCATATGCATACTCCTCTTTTGTCGGTAAGTAACCAATATATCCATTCGTATAGCCACCAAAGAAAGCTAGTTCATTTTGAACACTCTCTTTCATTTCTAAAGCGGTTTCTGAAAAAGGTTCCATCGGTATTCCAGAGAATATCCCATCATTAATTTGAAACAATTGAATTTCTAAATCAATACTTACTTGCTGAATGTTTCTCCTATGCTTTTCTAAAACGATAGTAAGCCATTCTTCAGTATTCACACCCCACTGCTTCTCAGCTAATTGGGCCATTCTTTTTATCTCCTCAATTTCTGGAATATCCTTTAATTTCATTTGCATCGTACTCGAAATAGTTCTTAGATTTACAATTGGTCTATATGTAACTGTTGGTAATATCGTTAACACATGTCCACTGAGTACGTAAGCCATTTGTTTTAATGCTTCCTGTGAACCACGATACTTCGCATTCACATTTCCAGTGGCACCTTGAACAATAATAACAGGACAGTTTACTATTTTCTCCAGAATCTCTCGCGTCATTCCAGGATAATCTGCTGATAATACATCGCTATCCCCTTTTAAAACATTCGGATGAGCAGTACAAAATACAATGACCCCAGCTAACTCCTTTGACTCAGCATTTCTCATTGCTAAAACACCAATTCTTTTATCTACAATACCCTCTATATTTATGCCCATCTTTGCTTTTCCATCAGGTGTCCTCTCTCTTCGGTTTACTCCAATATCACCTGTTGTAATATCCCACCCAACTTCACATGACCGCATATTATTATTCGCAGTAATAGCACCCTGCACTACATTATTTAGTAAAATCGTTTTATACGACTTTATTAAAGGATGATCACCGACTGTTTCCGGACCAGAATGAGTATGTGTATAAACGACAGTTATTTGCTGCAACGGCTCATTCAGCTCACTAGCTACTCGTTCACGAATCATCGTCGTATCTTCTACTAACATTCCGATATTATCAATACTTATAAACACAGTTTTCATTTCATCTTTTTCAAATACAAAAATTGTCCCATAAATGTGCTCTTCAATATTATTAATCCCTGTATCTCTATGATATCCGATAAAATCAATACCTATAGGCGGCGTAATATCTACCTTGCATACCCCTACTTTGCTCATTTGAATCGCTCCATTTCTCTATGTAACTCCCTCTCTTCAAGAATAGCATATTTACCATTTTCAAAATAAAAAGAACGGACAAGAAATCCTATGTCCGTTCTTTCCATCACACATACTTCCGATGCACCATCTTCCCATCATAAGAAAACACAACGCCCTTACTCTCCACAATCGATTCCATATGCACTGTTCTTCCCCATAGCTGATGAAGATACGGTAATACTTTTTCTAAGTATTTTAAATCTAACTCAATTCCTTCATAGCTATGTTTAATGTACAATTCCCCATTCTTTAAGTAGTCTCCATCTTCTACTACTAAGTACGGGAAACCTCCATTTGTGCGCATATTTACGAGTTGATCGCGTACATGCTCCCATTCTTTATCAATTACTTTATATTCTTTTCCTTGGCGCTGGAATAAGTACATATCTTCTCTCATTACGAGTTTTTTATTTAAATAGTTTCTTAGGAACGATACATCCCATTCAATTTCCCGTACTTCAAAGATTTTGTCACGACCAGAACCAGGTTTCACACCGCGTCGTTTCATTTCTTCTGTCGGGTTGTTATAGCGCTCTTCAATATCTTCGAACATTTTAATACCGAGGTAGTATGGATTAATACTTGTTTTTGATGGCTGTACGACACCTGCGTTAAGCTTCGCGAATTCGATTGCTTCAGAAGATGTTAAGTCCATTTCACGAAGTATGCGTTGATGCCAGAAGGAAGCCCAACCTTCATTCATAATCTTCGTTTCAAGCTGTGGCCAGAAGTATAACATTTCTTCACGCATCATCGTTAATATGTCGCGCTGCCACTCTTCTAGCTCACGGCTATATTCTTCAATAAAGAGGAGTAAATCTTTTTCTGGCTGCGGTGGGATTTTCTTCTTTTTATGCATATTAGGTCGTTCTCTCTTTTTGTTTCGATCATCTAAATTCCATAAATCATCGTACTGTGATATCTTTTTCTTTTCTACATCCTCTTCTAAATCTTCAATACTCCATGCAAGTTTCGGACGCATAAGCGATGGATCAATATGTTCTTGAATGGCAAGTACGGCATCTAAAAATGTTTCTACCTCTTCTCTTCCATACTTATGTTCATACGCCTTCACACGATCTGCTGTCGCTGCCATACTCTCCACCATATCGCGCTTCGTATTAGAAAAACGAATATTATTTTTGAAGAAATCACAATGTGCTAAAACGTGCGCCACGATTAATTTATTTTGAATTAAAGAATTCGTATCTAATAAAAAGGCGTAACATGGATTAGAGTTAATAACGAGTTCATAAATTTTACTAAGTCCTAAATCGTATTGTAATTTCATTCTGAAAAATTGCTTTCCAAAACTCCAATGCGAAAACCTCGTCGGCATCCCATATGCACCAAATGTATAGATAATTTCCGCTGGACATACTTCATAGCGCATCGGATAAAAATCAAGACCAAATCCAGTCGCAATTTCCGTAATTTCAGCAATCGCATATTGTAGTGCTTTATCATCACTTGCTCTCATTATTTTCCCTCCTTACACTTTCCCTTAAGAAAGTGTATGATAAGGAACAAGCTTTCATGAGGATTGATTGCATAATAAAAAGACACCCTCTAAAAAAACGAGAATGCCTCTTTCTAATTAACCTTCAATGATCTCCATCTTCTCCGTAATCGGTGTACGAGCTTTTCCTTCTGGTGCTTTATCGAAATAGCCGATATGAAGAATTCCAATGATGCGTTGACCTCTTGTTAAACCAATTCCTTCTATAAATAGTGGATTGTAGTTTAATCCACCTGATTTCCAAACGCAGCCTAATCCGCGTTCCCAAGCAAGTAATTGGAAGTTTTGCATAAATGCACATGTTGCAGCGTAATCTTCGTCACGTTGAATTTGACGCGGATCTTCATTAATGTAAACAACGATTTGTGCAGGTGTGCTTAAGAAACGATCAGATAAAGTTTTGCCGCGTTTTGCTCTTTCTTCTTCTGTGAAAGAGTTTAGTACTGCGTCTACTAATTTCTGACGGCCTTCTCCAATGTATAATTTACAATTCCATGGTTCACGGTGTTTATGATTCGGTGCCCATGTTGCGTCGTTCAATAGTTCAATTAATAGCTCTTTTTCTACTGCTTTATTTGTAAATGTACGAACAGAACGTCTTTCTTTAATAACGTTTGCGATGGAAGTATATGTAGTCATATTTTTCTCTCCCTTATTTTTATCTATATGTATAAATCCGTCATTGATATTGATTTTCAATTTCGATTATAACCTAGTTTTTCACTATTAATCAATGTTTTATGTTGGAAAACCATGAAAAACTTCTTTTTATACTGTGAATAAAAAAACTTAACTTGTTCACAAGTTTTTCACATTTTATGGAAATGATATGTGTAAGTTTTCCACATTACCCATCTAGGAGGAGTTTATATGTACAAGAAAATCGCAGTAAGTATGACTATGGCAGCATTATTGTGCGGGATATCTGTCTTTCCTGCTTCCGCTGCCACGCCAAAAGAAGTAACAATGCACCATCATAAGCCTATTTCAGAAGAAGAAATGCAGTCGCTCGAAAAACTCGGCTATAATAAACATGAAATTTGGAAAGCTGCCAACATTGCAAGAATAAGTAAAAAAGAAATTAAGGACGTTTTAGCTTACTATAAGCAAAATAAATCTTGGGAGAAAACAGCCGAGCATTTCGGTGTAGACCCAAGTAAATTGAAAAAGCATCATATGAATAAAGAAACGAAAAAAGCACTACTGCAAAAATTAGCAAATATGCAAAAGTCCACACCAGATGGACTGAAACAAAAAATGAAAGAATATAACATCGGCTTACGCCAACTTACCGTGTTAACAATCATCTCTCAAAAAAGTAATACCCCTCTTGACGATGTACTAAAAATGAAAAAAGATGGGATGGATATTAAACAAATTGCGGAAAAATTAAATGTTAAAAAAGAAGATATACGGGCAGAAATGATTAAATTAGTGAAGTCTATTAAAGAAAAGAAAACAAATTAGCCTGTCAAAAAGGAAGAGATATTCAATACTCTTCCTTTTCTTTATGAACTTTCAATTTTCAAGTATAAATTCCCGTCTTTCCCAAAAACTAACATAAGAAAATGATGTAGTAAGGGGTGAGAAAATGTTTCGTTTATCGTCTAAAAAGAAGAAAAAAACAATCTGTTCCATTCCAGAGTTTATCCATACTATGAAAGAATCGAGTGATTTCGTTTCTTATAACATCGTAGAAGATGGGACATTATGTTTGTTTTACTATAAATCTACGGCTGAATCACTCCTCATTAATCGATTCATTTTAACACCTATAAAAAGAGAATTAGATCACATTGAAAATATAAGTGATATAGCAAATATCGTCACACTTGAGGAGATTATCACTGGCCCTACTATTGATGACATTCGTGAAAAATTATTAAGTGGATATGTACTTATACAACTAAAAAATGATTCTCAAATCGCAGAATATGCACTTATTCGTGCTGAAAGTTCCGTTTTAGGTACACGGCTATATAACGATACTGAAAATGAATATAGTGTCATCGGTCCAAAAGTCGGATTTGTTGAGAATATCGATACAAATATACACTTACTTCGGCGAAATATCGTCACAGAACAATTAGTTTTCAAAGAAGTTATAGTTGGTTCTATATCAAAAACAAAAGTCGTAGTTGCTTACATCGAAGATATTACGAATGAGCAGCACGTTAATACTGCGATGCAGCGCCTACAAGACATTGACTTTGATGTTCCTTTCGATGCAACTATGATTGAACAGTTTATTAGTGATAACAGCAACTCTCCCTTCCCTGTTTTACTTCCTACAGAGCGTTTAGATCGCTCCGTTTATGCATTATTGAATGGAGGAGTCGTCATTTTAACAGACGGTTCACCTTACGCATTAGCTGGACCAGCGACATTACTCGATTTCTTCGTCTCTCCAGAAGATTATTATTTACCATGGATAGCAGGCTCATTTCTTCGAATGGTTCGCTTTTTCGGAGCAGCATTCTCGCTATTTTCATCAGCTATTTATACAGCTGTATTAACGTATCACTATCAAATGATTCCTGCGGATTTACTAGGTCCGATTATTTTTTCAAGAGCTAATGTACCCTTTCCGCCCATTTTAGAAGCACTTTTTTTAGAAATCACAATCGAATTGCTCCGTGAAGCTGGAGCGCGATTACCTACAAAAGTTGGACAAACAATCGGCATCGTTGGCGGGATTGTAATTGGCCAAGCATCTGTTCAGGCTGCTTTAACGAGTACCATTTTATTAATTGCAGTTGCTTTATCAGCACTCGCTTCTTTTACAACACCAACTGTAAAAATGTCTTCTACTATCCGGATACTACGATTTCCACTTATTCTTTTAGCTGGTGCATTTGGGGGCTTAGGTCTCATTGTAGGATTCGTACTCATATTAGCTCATTTAATTCGCTTAAAATCACTTGGATCACCTTATTTATTACCTCTATATCCATTTCGCGGTTTAGGAACGGCAGAAGGTCTCTTTCGCTTGCCATTTAGTCAAACTGCAGGACGTGCCTCTTTTCTAAGACCAAAAAAGAAATGGCGCTATGATCCAAACAAAGCGAAAGAAAAACATGATGGTGAAGAGAAATGAAAAATACTTTATTATGCTTTTCCATTATCATTTTAATTTTCCAATCCGGCTGTACACAACCGAATATAGTAGACACACAGCGAATGATTCATATAGGTGGATTTGATATAACGAAAGATAAAAAATTTCGCGGGACAATCTTATATCCCGATTACACAAAAGGCGTTCAATCAAAACCAGAAACTCAGTCAACTACCGCAGATACAATTGAAACAATTTCTTCACTTCTAAACGCCAAATCACCACATACGATCGCTGTAGGTCAAATGCGTGTTGTCCTATTTGGAAAATCATTTGGTGAACGTGGAATTGGGGATGTTATTAACAACTTACAACGTGATCCTAATATTGGCCGAGATGTGCAACTAGCGCTTGTAGATGGTTCAACAGAAGAATTACTTAAACATGTCAAAACGAATGGATCGCTATATCTATCTGATTTACTGGAGCAAAATATAGAAACCGAGACAATCCCTCGGACAGCTTTAAATATTTTTTTATATAACTTTTATTCATCTGGATGCGATCCATTTCTTCCTTATATTAAAGTTGATGAAGACAAGTCTGCTTCCATTAAAGGAATTGCTTTTTTAAAAAAGGATAAAGTGGTTATGTACACAGATAAAAAAGGATCTTTTTTATTAAAACTACTCATTAATCCAACTAAAAATGGTCGTTACGAAGTTCCGATACGTCAAGGTAAGCATAAAGGATTGATCGCTACTCAAAACTTATCCGGGAAAAGTTTTTGTTCTCTTTCCCAAAACGGTGACATTCCGAAAGTTAACATCCACTTAAAGTTAAACGGACTTATAAAAAATGCTCCCGACTGGCTCGATTTAGCAAAGCACGAAAATATAACTTACGTAAAAAAACATGTAGAAAAAACGCTTGAGAAGCATTTAAACGAATTAATAAAACAATTCCAAGAAAAAGAAATCGATCCGATAGGTATACAAGAAGAAATTCGTAGTCATTCAAGAAAATGGACTATAAAACAAATTCAAGAAATGTACCCTAATGTAGACGTTGCTGTTCATGTGCAAATCAATGTCGTGCAATCTGGTATCGGAGAATAGTGAGGTGCTGTAATGGCTGGACAAGATAAAACACATACTGTTTCCCCTTATTTCACATTTCTTTTATTACACTCCCTTCAAATTGGAGTAGGTGTGTTAGGATACCAAAGGATTATTGCGCAATATGCCGGTTATGATTCTTGGATTTCTCTTATTGTTGCGGGCATTGCAACTCATATCGTGCTATTTTGCATGCTTAAAATGTTAGAAAAAGATAATGATTTAATGAATATTCATACGACATGTTTCGGAAAGTGGATTGGAACATTTTTGTCCGTATGCTTTGCTGCATACCTTCTATTATTTTGCCTTACTGTCCTTCGTACATATATTGAAGTCATTCAAGTTTGGGTCTTCCCTACAATTAAACCGTGGAAATTAACTTTATTATTTTTACTTGTGACTTACTACGTAATTAAAGGTGGTTTTCGCTCTGTAACAGGAATATGTTTTTGGGGCGTCGTAATACCGATTTTCGTCCTATTTTTCTTAGTTTTCCCAATGAAATACGCGCATGTCCGTAACATTCTCCCAATTCTAACTCATTCACCTTTAGAAATTCTAACTGCAGCGAAATCATCTGCATTAGAATTTCTTGGATTTGAAGCAATTCTTGTTTTTTATCCATTTATAAAAAAAGAAAAATCATTAAATAAATGGGCGCACGGTGGTATTGCTTTTACAACAATTCTATACGTAATACTAGCCATTGTTTCCCTTATGTACTATAGCCAAGGACAACTACATCATACAATTTGGCCAACATTAACAATGCTAAAAATCATAAAGATTCCTTTTATCCAAAGGTTTGAGTACATCATTATTTTCATGTGGTATCTTATTATTTTACCTAATCTTTGTTTAACAATTTGGTCTTCTTGTTGCATTAGTAAAAGGTCTTTTCACGTACCATTTAAAATTACACTTCCATTTTTTATTGCAGCTATATTTATTTCATCCTTATTTTTCACAAACCGTGAAAGTATCAATACATTAAATACAGTACTGTCTCAAGCTGGTTTATATATTGTATACGCTTATATCCCAATTTTATTTCTATTCCATTCACTACGATGGCGCTTCAAAAATCAGTCAAAAAAATCTTCACCCGACACACCATGATATTTGATACAATTTGGTTAATACATTTGTAAAGGGGACAAGCGAATGAAAAAGTATGTATTTTCTTTACTTGCAGTACTGAGCCTAATTCTTGTTGGATGCGGGAGTACTAGTACAAATGACAAAAAATCTTCTGAATCAAAAGAAGAGCATGACCACGCATCACATACTCAGCAAGCTGATATTCAAGAAAAGACAAAAGGAATCGACACACTCCCTACCTTCCTAGACAAGCTTGATCCGCAAATGAAAGATATCTACACTGTCGCTGGACAAAATGCAGAGCTATTAGATTGGATTCCATGTTACTGCGGTTGCGGTGAGAGTGTAGGACATAAAAACAATAAAAACTGCTTTATTCGTGAAATTAAAAAGAATGGTGAAGTTGTTTGGGATTCCCACGCAACAACTTGTGTCAACTGCCTAGAAATCGCGGTTGAATCGGCTTCCATGAAACAAAAAGGAAAATCAACGCTCGAAATTCGTAACTATATCGACAATAAATACAAAGAAGGGTATGGCAAGCCAACACCTACGCCAATGCCAAAAGCATAAAAACGAGGAAATCCCTCGTTTTTCTCTTTTCATTCACCTTTTTTCTTAACAAATTCTTTCAAGTGTATTTCTCCTTACTTGTCACACACTATATATAACTCCTCGGTAAGGAGGGTACACAGTGCAAACATATAACGACTATGATAAAGCTCTCTATTACACGTATTGCTGTAATTGGGATAAATTACTCGTTCTCATGGTTCAAACGAACGATCAATTATTTTCTAAGCGTATTGAGCATTTTTTACACGCTTATCAATACAGTAAAGAACTACCAGAAGTTGATAAACAATTGCAGCTCCTATTTCAATATATTGACCACGCATCCCAAAAGTCACATGTAGAAGAAGTAGAGCAAATTCAAATGTAAAATATAGCGCTATTCTCTTTATGAGAATAGCGCTTTTTTAAAATGTTTATATCAATAAAAGTTTCTCCTTATAAAACTTTTATTGATAAACATATTTTTTCTTTCTTTTCCCTACCACTTCATACTATAATTTAGTATGTAACTATTATAAGTGAGGTATAAAATATGGGACGAGAAAAAAAGCAAGAGTATGCTTTATTTGCTGCATGGGGAGCTTCGTTTATTGCTACATTAGGAAGTCTATACTTTTCCGAAATTATGAAATTTGAGCCTTGTGTCCTTTGTTGGTATCAACGTATTTTTATGTATCCATTTGTTTTATGGCTCGGTATCGCTGTAGTAAAGAAAGACTATCGCATTGCAAGTTATTCTTTACCAATCGCAAGTATTGGTGCTTGTATTTCTTTATATCACTATGCAATTCAAAAAATCGCAGCATTTTCAGCTGCTGGGGCAGCTTGCGGCCGCGTACCTTGTACGGGAGAATACATAAACTGGTTCGGCTTTGTGACAATCCCGTTTTTAGCACTTATCGGCTTTATCACAATCGCTGTTTGTAGCTTCATCGTAATTAAAAACAAATAAGGAGATGAAAGAATGAAAAAAATGCTTATATTTGGCGGTATTATTATCGCCTTGTTTGCAGCAATTTTCGCTGTAACACAAATGGAAGAAAAAAATGCTTCAACAAGCCAAAAAATTGATAATGCTACTAGTCAAACAGATGGTTCTGACTACTACACAAATAAAATCTCTCTTTCAGATCTCCAAAAGAATTTAAAAGAGAAAAAAGAAGAAACAGTATACTTTTATCAAACATCTTGCGTTCATTGCCAAAAATTATCTCCTATCGTAGTACCAATGGCTAAAGACTTGAATGTTGATATGAAAGTTATGGATATTGAAAAATTAGATGCTCCTTGGGATGAATATAAAATTAAAGGAACTCCAACAATCATTCATTTTAAAGACGGTAAAGAAGTGAGCCGTATTAGCGGCGAACAACCGGAAGACAAATTAAAAGAGTGGCTTGAGCAAACGAAAAAATAATAAGAAAAGGAAACTCCTTCTATACATGAAATGGGCGTAAAATCCCACACTAATGTATGAGGAGGGGGTTTTATGCCAGAAGTGAAATGCTCTGTTTCCAATTGCTCATTTTGGGGACAAGGTAACCTTTGTCAAGCAAGTGCAATCGTTGTTCAACCTGATGCACAAGAAGCAGGTCAAATTGAAAACAGTTCATATACAAACGCTACTTTAACAAACGAGACGCTTGAAAGTTCTGTAACAACGAGTGTAGAAACGTGTTGTCATACATTTAAACCGAAATATTAAACGTAAAAGCATACGATTAGTCGTATGCTTTTTTACATTCCTCTCCAAACATCATGCATCATAAAAAAGTACAAAATAACGAGAAGGACCGTCCCGCATAAAGTAATGCGCCGATATACACTCTTCTCCCCTTCCCTCGCTTTAACAAATGCCCAAATAAATCCAACGAACAATATTAAATCAATATATGGAACATAAAAGGAGAAGACGAGTAACGCATATAAATACACGATAAATAAACAAGTCGTGATTAAGAAAATTTTAAATGCAAATTCACTTTTCATAATGTGACCGCCCCCCAGTCTGTACTGTATTATATTCAGCAAAACATAATAGTTGCTGTTCCAATTTTTTTATCTCACTATTTACAGGCGCGCGATTGGTATGAAATCATTAAAACCAACTAAACTTCATCACAAATAAGCTACCGCCTATACACGGTAGCTATTATGGAACATTATATTTCCTTTTATATATGTTACTTAAAATCGAATAAGGTAATTGCTCATAACGAATTTTTTCTCCCGTTACATCTACAATATACAAATTGTTTCCTATATAATAGGTTCCATCTTTTCGTTTTGAATACACTGTATATTTTTCATTTGGCAATACCGTTTTTACTTTCGTCAATTGTCCATTTGGTTCTTGCCAATATATATTTACACGATCTACTAACGTAAGCATTCCAATTTGTTCTTCTTCTACTTTACGACCATTCCAACTCACAACCCGATAACCAAGCTTATACGCTTCATATTCGGGACCCGTATGAAAACGAGAAATAATTACTTTCGTCTGTAATTGTACCCGGTCGTATAACCATTGTATGTCCCGATCGTGCATGCGAATACAACCATTCGACTCCCTGCTTCCAATCGTCCATTCCCGATTTGTTCCATGAATTGCATATTCCTTTTTATCTAGACCTAACCACCTCGTACCGAGAGGGTTATTCGGAGCACCCCCAGCTATTTTTTTACGATGGTATTCTTTATTTTTATATTTAGTTATAATACAAAAATTACCCTCAGGCGTCGGGGTCCTGTCTTTTCCTGTCGTTATCGGAAATGTCTTAGTATAGTTTCCATCTTCAAAAAAAGACAGCTGATTCGTCGTAAGGTTAACTAATATTAAATGATCTGTATTAGCAAAAACGCTAGCTGGCAGGCAGAAAAATAGGATTACGATAAACCATACTTTCTTCATCTAAATCCTCCCTAGCACTAACATCATAATAAAGTGAAACTTTACTCGTTGGGGGATTTTGTCCATCCCCACTGAGGATTAGCCTTCACCAATCGAGCATTTACGGACATTTATCTCCCACCTAACTTCCTTGTATTCACCGAATTGTTAGGTAGGAGTCTTACTGCCCGCAAATAGCGGGATAAATACAATTAACTTTACTTTGCTCTTATAAATGAAAACTATCCATTCACAATTACTCCACCATTTACATGCATCATCTGTCCCGTTACATATGCCGAATCACTAGACGCTAAATATACATATGCAGGCGCTAATTCATACGGCTGACCAGGCCTTTGCATAGGAACATTACTCCCAAACTGTGATACTTTTTTCTCATCAAAACTGGATGGAATAAGCGGTGTCCAAATTGGGCCTGGTGCAACACCATTTACACGAATTCCCTTTTGTACTAACGACTGAGATAGCGATCTTGTAAAAGCGACAATCGCTCCTTTCGTTGCAGAATAATCAATCAACGTTTCATTTCCTTCATACGCAACGATAGATGCCGTGTTTATAATTACATCCCCTTGCTTTAAATGAGAGAGGGCTGCTTTTGTAACATGAAAATAAGAAAAAATATTAATACGGAACGTTTTTTCTAGCTGTTCCGCTGTAATATACTCTAGTCCTTGCTGCGGATATTGCTGTGCGACGTTATTCACAAGAACATTTAGCCCCCCTAGCTGCTGGGCGGTCTCTTCTACAATCTCTTTACAATGTTGTTCATTACTCAAATCTCCCGGCAATAATACACAATTCACGCCTTCTTTTTCCACAAGTTGTTTCGTCTCAGTTGCATCTTCGTCCTCATCTAAATAAGCAATCGCAATATTTGCTCCCTCTTTTGCAAAAGCGATAGAAACAGCTCTTCCAATCCCGCTATCTCCTCCTGTAATTAATACATTCTTTCCTTTTAACTTTTCACTTCCTTTATAATTTGGATCTTCAAACTTTGGAAGAGGATTCATTAACGATTCAATACCAGGTTGTTTATTTTGATGTTGTGCTGGCATTGTTAAAAAGTTTTTTTGCTGCGGCATAACTTCCTTCAACTCCTTTCCCCTTATAATGCGCACAATAAAAAAAACTACTTACACATTAAAGAACCGCAATGCACACACAGTTTTACGATTAATATTCGAATTTACGACATAAAATATGAGTTGTTCTAAAGTTTTTATGCAAAACTATTGCAAAATAGTTAAAAAACGAATATTATATATAACTGTTGTGAAAATTATTCGTAAAAAGAAAGGATGTTTATATGTTTAACCTTTCAAAACATAAAACTTCTATTAAAACTGAAATTATGGCAGGTATTATTACCTTTTTAACAATGGCATATATCATTGTCGTAAACCCTGTCATCCTTGGGGATGCAGGTGTTCCGTTTGAACAAGCATTTACAGCTACAATTATCGCTGCTGTTGTCGGAACATTATTTATGGCGATCTTTACTAATTTACCAATCGCAATTGCACCAGGTATGGGATTAAATGCTTACTTCTCTTATTCTGTTGTAAAAGCCCATGAAGGCATGACTTTCGCAATTGCATTCTCTGCTGTATTCGTAGCAGGTATGATTTTAATTTTGTTATCATTCACATCTTTCCGTACGAAATTAATGGAAGTAATTCCTGAGAACTTAAAACATGCACTTACTGCTGGTATCGGTCTTTTTATTGCTTTTATCGGTTTGCGCTTAACGGGAATTGTTACAAAAAATGATGCAAACTTAGTTGGGCTTGGCGATCTTCACTCTGCTCCAGTTCTACTAGCATTAGCTGGCCTTGGAATTACAATTATCCTTATGTCTTTAAATATAAACGGGGCACTATTTATCGGAATGTTATTAACTGGTATTATCGCTTACTTCACAGGTCAATTAACATTCTCAAGCGGCGTTACATCAATGCCTGGATTACCAGAAGGAATTATCGTTTCAAATCCAATTACTGCTGTATCTGATGTAATTAACTACGGATTATACGGCGTTGTCTTCTCATTCTTCCTTGTTACACTATTTGATACAACAGGTACACTACTTGGCGTTGCACAACAAGGTGGATTTATGAAAGATGGAAAGCTTCCAAAAGCAGGACGAGCTCTTCTATCTGACTCATTCTCAGCAACAATTGGAGCTATGTTCGGAACAACACCATCAACAGCTTACATTGAATCATCTGCTGGTGTTGCAGCTGGTGGTCGTACTGGTTTAACAACTGTTACAGTAGCTGTTCTATTTGCATTAGCAGCATTCTTCGGACCGTTAGTGAGCGCTGTTTCTGGCGTTTCAGCTATTACAGCACCATCACTAATTATCGTTGGTAGTCTTATGATGGGCTCAGTTCGCCACATCGATTGGGATACATTCGATGAAGCATTCCCAGCATTTTTAGTAATCTTAAGCATGCCACTTACATCAAGTATCTCAACAGGTATTGCACTTGGATTTATTTCATACCCACTTATGAAAGTGGCAAAAGGACAATTCCGTGCTGTTCACCCACTTGTGTATTTATTCGGGATCTTGTTCGCTTATCAATTAGTTTTCTTACCACATTAAAATCCCTCGTTGTGAGGGATTTTTTATTTACAAAAAAACATTTGACAACAGCATACACTTATGGAATAATTCGAAATAGTTAAATATTCGATGTCTTATCAAGAGCAGGTGGAGGGATGAGCCCTACGAAGCCCGGCAACCGACCCATTTATGGGCACGGTGCTAATTCTTACAACACATTGTGTTGAAAGATAAGAGTAATATGATAAGACGTCTTTTCTATATGAAAAGACGTTTTTATTTTCACTCCCTCCTCTCTTTTCTTAATTTAGGAGGGATTTTTTTATGAAAAAATTATGTTCCACCGTACTCATTATTCTCTTACTCGCATTAACAGCTTGCACAAATGAACAAGATGCTATCTCTTCACAAAAGCAACAAACGGTGAAGAAAGAAACTACTACAGCAGCAAATCATTTACAAACAGAAATTCCAAGCCAAGTAAAAAAGCCATTAAAAATCGCATTAATTATGCAAATGTCCATCGGAACTTTTTCCTCTCAATATATTGAGGGTGTCAAAAAACAAGTCGAGCTATTCGGCGGCAGTGTGCAAGTCTACAATTCTGATAATGATTTAGCAAAAATGGCAGCAAATCTAGATACTGCTATTAATTCAAAAGTTGATGGTATTTTAATTGATCACGGTCGCTCTGAAGCACTAAAACCCGGAGTAGAAAAAGCATTACAAGCGAATATTCCTGTAGTTGCATTTGATAACGACCTACGCTTACCAGGCGTAACGATTATTGATCAAGATGACTATAGTCTTGCATGGAAATCATTAAAAACGTTAGCGGAAGATCTGAATGGACAAGGGAATATCGCCGTCGTATGGGTTGGCGGATTTGCTCCAATGGAACGTCGCAATGTTATCATTGATGCTTTTTATAAACGTTATCCAAATATAAAAGAAGTTGCACGCTTTGGTACCGCTAGTAATAACACACCACTTGATACGCAAACACAAGTAGAGGCTTTACTAAAAAAATATCCGAAAAAAGGTGATTTACAAGCTATTTTCGCTTCGTGGGATGAGTTTGCTAAGGGGGCCGTCAAAGCACTCGAACAAGCTGGTCGTACAGATATAAAAGTATACAGCATTGACTTAAGTAATGAAGATTTACAACTCATGCAAAAAGAAAATTCACCTTGGACTGCTACGGCTGCAACCGATCCAGCTGAAGTCGGTAAAGTTCAAGTGCGTTTCTTATATAAGAAAATCGCTGGTGAACAAACGCCAGATATTTATTCACTAGAACCTTATTTAGTAAAGAAAAATAGTTTGCCACAAGAAAATATAACGATGGATCAATTATCAAAACATATAAACGGTTGGGGAGACTCGAAAGATGCATATTCACCTTGGATGAAAAAATTAGAGAAGGAGAAAAAATGATGACATTCTCTCTTCAAAACATTACACATTCTTATCACATCTCTACCCCTGTACTAGAAAATGTTTCTATTAACATACAAAAAGGAAAAGTTCACGCTTTACTAGGAATGAATGGTGCAGGAAAAAGTACTTTACTAAAAATAGCAACTGGTGAAATTCAACCAGTTTCTGGGAATATAAAAATTGATAATCAGTCTATTTCCTTTACTTCACCACGCGATGCAAAAAAACATGGTATTTCTTTCGTAACACAAGAAGTGGATCACGGACTTATTCCTGGATTATCGGTATTAGAAAATGTACTAATCGATCATTTAGCAATGCAAAATAAAGTACTATTTTCAAAGTCAAAATTAGTCTCACTCGCTAAACAACATTTGCAAACTGTACAGGCTGATTTAAATGTTTCGGAAGATGTTTCAAACTGCTCATTACATGAAAAACAATTACTTCTTATCGCAAGAGCTTTATCCAACAATACAAATTATCTTTTATTAGATGAGCCTACTTCTTCTCTTGGACCGAAAGAAGTTGAAACCTTCGGGCAACTATTAAAAGATTTAACATTGAAAGGAATTGGCATCATCTTAATTTCTCATCGTTTATCAGAGATTCGAAATTTCGCGGATGATGTAACCGTATTACATAACGGTAAAGTTGCACTTTCTGAAGCGATCACAAAGGTTACAGATCAACAAATTGTGGAAGCGATGACTGGAAAACAACTTACACTTCCTATTAATACAGCGCCAAAACGAGGGAGCGAAGAATTATTTAAAGTACAAGAACTTCCATTACACAAAGACCATTCTCCCCTTTCTCTCACCGTACGGAAAGGTGAAACTGTTGTGATATACGGATTAATTGGCAGTGGCAAAACAACACTTGCTGAAACGTTATTTGGTACTCGTCATACTTATCACGCAGAAATAGATGGTCAAACAATAACAATTAAAACACCGCGAGATGCGATTAAAGCAAAGATCGCACTTGTACCAGAGGAAAGAAGAAAACAAGGCGTATTTCTTTCGGAAGATATTATAAGCCACACTAATTTACACCAATCAGGTTGGAGACGAAAGCAAACCGAAGTAAATAATGCTACTACAGCAATTTCTTCTTTCAGCATTTCACCCAATGACCCAAAAGCATTTATTCATTCACTTAGCGGTGGAAACCAGCAAAAAGTCTCCATTGCAAAGTGGCATGGATTCAAACCGAATCTATTTCTTTTGGACGAGCCAACTAAAGGTGTAGACATAGCTGCAAAACAAGACATTTTTCAATTCATTCGTAACATTACTGAAAACGGAAGTTCCGTAATTTACTTCACAGGAGAACAAGATGAAGCACTACATATCGCTGATCGCATTCTTATACTCGCAAACGGAGAATTTGTAGGTGAATACTTACCAGACGAACTATCTCCTGAACAGCTTTTACATTTATCTGAAGGGAGTTATTCCATTGAATCTCGTTCATAAAACAAAAACTAAGAAACTATATTTACCTACTCATCTTTTTTATCAATTTAGTACGATTGCTATCATTATAGGTGTTACAATTTTCTTCTCTATCGTCAACGATTCTTTTTTAACATACAACAATATTAGTGATATTTTACGTTCCATTTCTATCGTAACGTTACTTGCAATTGGTGTTACCTTTACATTAATTGTAGATGGATTTGATTTATCAGTCGGCTCTACCGCTAGTTTAGCAACCATTGCCGCTGCTTCCTGTCTCATTTTATATCGACAAGAACTATTAGTCACACTCCTTGTTCCTATTCTTTGTGGGCTATTAGTTGGATTATTAAATGCACTACTCGTTATCCGAATTAAACTACCAGATTTACTAGCTACATTAAGTATCATGTATATCGTGAATGGACTACACTTAACATTTTCAAAAGGATCTTCTATTTATGAAGGAATGTCTGGTGCCAAAGGACATTTTATTCCATCCTTTTTATTTATCGGTCAAGGTTCTGTGTTAGGAATTCCAGTCCCTGTCATTATCATGCTTATCGTCGTTTTAATTGCATATGTATTTTTAGAAAAAACAACGTACGGTCGTTTCTTTTATATGACAGGTGGGAATCGAGAAGCTGCTAGACTAGCTGGTATTCCTACTGATCGTTACCGTGTATATGCTTATATGATTAGCGGTTTACTTGCCTCTATTGGCGGTATTATTCTATGTAGCCGCGTTGGAACAGGACAAGTTTCAGCTGGCGCCCCATTATTAATGGATGCAGTTGCAGCTGCCTATATCGGTTATGCAATGTTCGGTGCTAAGAAACCAAATGTCATCGGAACATTTCTTGGTTCCGTATTAATTGGAATCATATTAAACGGCCTTACAATGATGAACGTTCCTTATTATGCGCAAGATATCATTAAAGGCAGTATTTTAATTGCAGCTTTAGCCTTTTCATTTATTAAAAAGAAGCGTAAATAAAAAAGTAGCGCATCGAATTCCGATGCGCTACTTTCCTTTTGCAACAATCACACGAACTACTTTCAACGCAAAAAGTAAAAGACCGTTCGCTATTGCTGTAACACCTAAGAAGATTGCTATCATAAGCTCTCCCATTCCGTTATTAAATATAAAAATAATAGAAGAAATGAAAGCCAAAATAAACAAAATGAACGCTGGTATATATTTAATAAAAGGCTTCTCAAATGATCTTTTAGAAAGAAGAAATGTAATTAACAATGTCATAATAAAAACAAAATATACCGCAAATAAAAAAGTCATATGAAAGCCTCCTCTACGACCAAACTACTTAAAAGAGGTTAGAAACCTTTAATATTTCTCATTTACCTGCAATTCTTTACTATACTTTTGAATGAACACTGATGAAATAACCATTACCATTCCTATACTAAAACCAATAAGCTGATCTAATAACATTTCATCATGAATGAACCAGCGCAGTAGAAATACGCCACCAAAAATAAGCAACATTGTAAATCCAGTATGTCTAAGCCCTTTATATACATTTTCCATATGTATCACCTCTCTACATACTTTTATCCATATTATACCATAATCCCAAAATGTATATAACCAACATTCGGTATTGAAACCAATAATAAAAAAGGCTGCAGAGAACTCCTTCTCCACAGCCTAATTATTATTTTTGCAAAAACGCCTGTAAATCTGCAAATTGTCTCTTTGCATCTTCATAGCCTTGCTCATATAAACTTTGTAATTTAGCCGTATCCTTTTCCATACGATCTACTTGAAGCGGCACTTCTGGGCGAATAACAAATAAATTACCAGCTTGCTCTTCTTTTTCAATGTAGTGAAGTGTTTCATTATACACTTCATAACGATTCAGCATCGTATTTACAAGGTTTGGATACTTCTTATAAGCCTTTGCTGCAATCCAACCAAATTTTGATTTTTTCTTCGCGTAACCATGATTTCTCGTCAAAATAACGACTGATTTTTTAAATCCATCTTCCTGTGCTTTACGAACTGGAATCGGATCTGAAATCCCGCCATCTAACAATTGCTTACCTCGGTAGTTTACTGCCGGTGCAATGAAAGGTAATGAACTAGATGCTTGCAATAAATTTAGTGCATCATCATTCGTTCCCTCTTTTTCAAAATAAACAGACTGTCCTGTTTCACAATCAGTTGTTCCTACAAGGAAACGCTCTGGACTATTAAAGTATGTTTCAAAATCAAACGGTACATGCTTTTCTGGAATTTCATGAAAAATGAATTCCATATCAAATAGCTGACGTTTTTTCCACAAGTTTTTATACGATAAATACTGCGGATGTGATGCATAATCAATATTTACTGTTTTATTTCTATTTCTTTGTCTGGAAAGATACGACGCTGCATGACAAGCACCAGCTGATACACCAATTACATATGGAAAATATAAATCTTGTTCCATAAAATATTCTAATATCCCGCCCGTATATACACCACGCATACCGCCGCCTTCTAATACTAACCCCGTATTTTCAAGCATGTTATTCTCTCCTCTTTATATATATTGACTCTTTAATTATTCACTATGTTAAGTATCTTTTTCTATTATATATGAGTTCTTTCAGAAATTATATTGAAAAGGCTTGAAATGGAGGGGTTTTTTCTTCCAATTATATTTCCAAATGACCAGAGACATCCTTTATAAACCTTTGAATAAAATCTTGCTCTTCTTTCGTATATCCATCTAAAAGTAACAGCCACTTTTCTTCAGCTTGTTTATGCAATTTTTCATGAGCTTTATATATTTCATTTCCTCTTTCCGTTAAGCGGAAGAAAATTTCTTTTTGATTATCTAACATTTGCATTTTCTCAACGAATTGCTTTTGAAACAACTTTGTACAAATTT
This sequence comes from Bacillus sp. FSL P2-0099, assembly GCF_038007445.1. Classification (NCBI taxonomy): domain Bacteria; kingdom Bacillati; phylum Bacillota; class Bacilli; order Caryophanales; family Bacillaceae; genus Bacillus; species Bacillus sp. FSL P2-0099. The sequence continues at coordinate 771,190 of NZ_JBBOXE010000001.1, read as the reverse complement.
TAGAGATTGCGCCTTTCGTCATTCCCATTTCTGTTGCAATAGCAGTTACATTCATCAGACCATTTTTTCCGATACACTCGATAACATGTAACTCAGATAAAGACATACCACTTACACCTGTCTCACGAAGAAACTTCTCATTATTTTCTTTCAAATGCTCTTCTTTTTTATGAAAAAGTGTACGAATATCCGAAAGTATTTCCATTTGTTTCGCTGTACGTTCCAATCCATTCGCCTCCTAAGTTTCCAAAGAAACAATTTAACTATATACCATTTTAAAATCATTTTTTCATCTTTACAAGTGAGAAAATCATGTTAAAATTAATTTAGTTTCCAAGGAAACCAAATGACAAGGAGGTTAACATTATGGAAAAAACCAAACTGAATTTCATTTTATATGTTGTCTGTATGAGTGCCTTACTCGGTTCCTTCGCTCAAAATATTTATACACCTATCTTGCCGATGATTCAAAATTCGTTTCATACTTCTCTTTATCTTGTAAATTTAACCGTTTCACTTTTCACATTCGTTCTTGCGGTTATGCAGCTCATATACGGACCTTTAATTGATACAAAGGGAAGAAAATCTGTCCTTATCCCTAGTTTAATCATTAGTACAATCGGCTCAATTGGTTGTGCTTTCTCACCAAACATTTACTTATTTCTATTTTTTAGAGCTGTTCAAGCTATAGGAATAGCGGCTATACCTGTAGTTGCAGCAACGATTATCGGTGATTTATTTGAAGGAAAAGAACGCGGAGAAGCGATGAGCCTTTATCAAATGTTACTTGCTCTCGCACCTGCAATCGGTCCTCTCATAGGTGGCTATCTCGGCAGTATAAATGGCCACTTATCTGTATTTCTTTTTTTATCTACAATTGGCATCATCTTATTAATTATAAACATTTCACTACTTCCAGAAACAAAACCAAATGTAATTGAGAAACCTAAAGCAAAAAAGAATTACTGGCTTATCTTAAAAAATAAAACTGGATTTTCCATTACACTTATTGGCTTTATTCAATTTTGTATATATTTCTGTTTCCTCGTTTTTTTACCTAGCATATTAACAAATATATTTCATCTAAGCGCAAGTGAAATTGGTCTTATGTTTGTACCGATGTCACTTTCTCTTATGTTAGGAAGCTATTGCTACAAATTTTTGCAAAAACATTTCACAACAAAGCAGGCTTTCTTCATCACTAGTTTCTTCAACATTATATGTGTCACTTTATTCTCTTTCACATATAGCATCAATATCCCATCCGTAATTATCGTTACCTCTTTATACGGTTTTAGTATGGGACTTTCTATGCCGACTCACACTACTTTATTAACGGAAGAATTCGTACAAGAACGCGCAACTGCCATCGGTATGTACAACTTCATTCGCTATCTTAGTATGGGTACAGGGCCTATTGTAGGTGGGTTTCTTTTATTTAATCAAAATTACTTTTGGATTTTCTTCCTAGGGGCAATTATATTTCTACTTATAGTTTTACACGCAATGAAAATGCTACATTCCCATGCTGCACAAAGAGCTTAAGAGACCTATAGATGGTCTCTTAAGCTCTTTGATCAGCAACGATATGAATATCAATATACTTCGTTTGTCTCATAATTTCATTTACAATAGAACCTTTTCGTATTTCTTCCCACCGTGTTCTCGCCGATTGCCCGAGTAAAACTTGTGTCACCTGTAGTCTTTTTGCAACTTCAATAATAACATCAGCGGGCTTTCTTCCCTTTGCTTCTTCTAATACAAAGCTCGCATCAAATTGATTCGTTAGCGATTTCCATTCTTCAATCGTTTGCTTTTTGCCAGCTGAAATAGAATCTATATTTTCTCTTTCAACGTTTAACACATACAATTCAGCATTTAGCCGATCAGCCATGCGCCAACCTCTCCGTATTAATTTCTCTGCTGTTGAACTGTATTGTACACAAACGAGAATTTTTTCTTTCACACCGATCGGTTCTATTACTGTTTGGCTAATTTTCTCATCCATATCATCTGCAACTTCTCGAAGTGATAACTCTCTTAATGCCCCTAAATTATTTATCGTAAAGAAGTTTTGTAAGCTTTGTTGAATTTTTTCTTCCTTATATATCTTTCCATCTATTAATCTCTTCCGGAGTACCTCAGGTGTTGCATCAACAAGCTGAATTTCATTTGCTTTTTGTAAAATAAAGTCTGGAATACGCTCTCGTACTTTGACATTCGTAATTTGAGCTACAATATCATGAACGCTTTCTAAATGTTGAATATTAAACGCTGATAATACAGATATACCGGCATCTAACAATTCCTGCACATCCATGTAACGTTTCTTATTTTTCGACCCGGGAATATTACTATGCGCAAGTTCATCCACAACAACAATTTGTGGTGCCCGCTTTATAATTTCTTCTACATCAAGTTCATAAAATACTTTCCCTTTATAATCTATTTCTTTTAAAGGAACTTTTTCTAAATCAGCAATTGCTTCTTCCGTCTCTTTTCTACTGTGTGTTTCAATTAAACCAACTACAATATCAATACCGTCTTTTTTCATCTCTCTTGCATCAAATAGCATTTTATAACTTTTCCCAACTCCAGGTGCAGCCCCTACGTATAGCTTTAACTTTCCGCGATTTTGCTGCCGAATATATTCTAAATACTCTTCTGGCGTTCGCCTTTGAAACGTAGGTTTATAGTCATCCGCATACAAAACACTCACAACCTTTCTTTCGAAACAACGCTACCTCAATCCGTTAGATTGAGGTAGCACTGTTACTATTTCATTAATTTCTGCAATTCTAAATTTAGCTTTAAGACGTTTACACGATCCTCTCCAAATAAACCGAGTGCAGCTCCTTCCGTTTGATCCTTAATCAATTGATCTAGCTTTTCTTTCGGAATATTCGTTAATTTCGAGATGCGATCTACCTGCACAGAAGCCGCCTTCGGACTAATGTCAGGATCAAGCCCTGAACCTGAATTCGTCACTAAATCTATCGGTACTTCTGTAACTGGAATGGTTGGATTTTGTTCCTTCCACTCTGCAATACTTTTCTCAACTCGTTTTGCTAAATCTGGATTAGACGGTGCATAGTTATTTGAACCAGATGCTTCTGCTTTATATTCTATACTAGAGACACGTCCATGAAAATAACGTGGATCTGTGAAATTTTGACCGATTAATTTTGAACCAACTACTTCATCTTTATCATTATATATAAGACTTCCATCCGCATTATCCTTCATTACCGCTTGCGCAATACCAGTTACAATAAGCGGGTATACGAGGCCGCACAAAACTAGAAATGTAAAAGTAATACGAATAATTGGTGAAAGTATACTTTGTTTTTTCGCCATCTTTTTTCCCCTCTTCCTTATATGAACAAGCCGACAATCATATCAATTACTTTAATTCCAATGAATGGAACGATAACTCCACCAAGCCCATAAATGAGTAAGTTTCGGCTAAGTAGTGCATTCGAACTCATCGGTTTATATGCGATACCTTTCATCGCTAGAGGAATAAGTAACGGAATAATAACCGCATTAAATATTAATGCTGATAAGATTGCTGAAAGCGGTGATGTTAATTTCATAATGTTTAATGCTTCCATTTGCGGAATCGCAAGTGTAAACATTGCTGGAATGATTGCAAAGTATTTTGCTATATCGTTTGCAATACTAAACGTTGTTAACGCACCACGCGTCATTAACAATTGCTTACCAATTCCTACAACCTCAATGATTTTTGTTGGATTCGAATCTAGATCAATCATATTCGCTGCTTCTTTCGCAGCTGTCGTACCACTATTCATCGCTAATCCAACATCCGCCTGCGCTAATGCCGGGGCATCATTTGTACCATCACCTGTCATCGCTACAAGTTTCCCTTTGTCTTGCTCTGCTTTAATAACCGCAATTTTATCTTCTGGTTTACACTCAGCAACGAATTCATCTACTCCTGCTTCCTTTGCAATTGTTGCTGCTGTTAACGGATTATCACCTGTACACATAACCGTTTTAATCCCCATTTGGCGCAATTGTTCAAAACGTTCACGCATACCAGGTTTCACTGTATCCTTTAAATATATTAAACCGTAAATACGATTGTCTACTGCAACTACAAGTGGTGTTCCGCCTTCTTTTGAAATCAAATCTGCTTTTTGATTCACATCTTTTGGAATCATCCCGCCTTGCGATTGAACCCATTCAATCACGGCACCAACAGCACCTTTTCTCACTTTCGTTCCATCCTGTAAATCAACACCGCTCATTCTTGTTTCTGCTTTAAATGGAACAAATTCACCTTGTTCTGCAATTTCTCTATTATATGATATAGATTTCGTTTGTACATATTCTATAACAGATCGACCTTCTGGTGTTTCATCTAAAACTGAGCTAATCGCAGCCCATTTTCCTACTTGCTCAATCGTTTCATTTCCTACTGGTAGCAGTGTATGTGCCATCCGGTTCCCGAAAGTAATCGTACCTGTTTTATCTAAAATAATCGTATTAATATCGCCCGCAGCTTCTACTGCTTTCCCTGACATCGCTAATACATTAAACTTTGTTACGCGGTCCATCCCAGCAATACCAATCGCTGATAATAACCCACCAATTGTCGTTGGAATTAAACAAACTAACAATGCTACAAGTACAGCTGTATCAATTTGAAACCCTAAATAGTTTGTAAAAATCGGCAACGTCACAACGACGATTAAGAAAATTAGAGTTAAACTCGTTAATACTGTATTTAAGGCAATTTCATTCGGCGTTTTTTGACGCGCAGCTCCTTCTACTAAAGAAATCATTTTATCAATAAATGATTCGCCAGGGTTACTCGTAATTACAATCGTAATCTCATCACTTACGACCATCGTACCGCCTGTTACTGAACAAAAATCGCCACCCGCCTCTTTTATTACAGGAGCTGATTCCCCTGTAATTGCAGATTCATCGACAGACGCTAAACCTTTAATTACTTCACCATCATTTGGAATCATTTCTCCTTGTTTTACAATAACAACGTCACCTTTTCTCAGATCAGTTGCTGAAACTTGAACAATATCTCCATTTTCTTTTACAACATTTGCAAACACATCTTTCTTCGATTGTTTTAAAGAATCGGCTTGCGCTTTACCACGCCCTTCAGCTAAAGCTTCTGCAAAGTTAGCAAATAAAACTGTAAATAATAGAATAAGAGAAACTGTTATATTAAACCATCCTGGTACACTACTAGAAATACTTGGAAGAAAGGATAAAATTAACGTAATGATAAATCCAATTTCCACAACAAACATAATCGGATTCTTTATCATTACTTTCGGGTTCAATTTCGCAAAGGATTGTTTCATCGCATGTGTCACGATATCACGATCCATCGTTTTCGCTTGTCTAACTTCATCTTCTACAGCATGTATTTGTGACTGATTTACTTGTTTTTCTTTTACTACTACCGGTCTCATCATGTACCCTCCATTACTTCAATGTAAGAAATTCTGCAATTGGGCCGAGTACTAACATCGGGAAAAATGTTAACGCACCAACAATTACAATCGTTCCAATAAAGATTCCTCCAAATAAACCATTATCCGTACGGAACGTTCCGACTGTTTCTGGTACTACCGTCTTCTCTTTCAATGAAGCTGCCACAGCTAGCATCGTAATTAAACTGAAATAACGTCCTAAAAACATAACTAAACCAGTCGTAATATTCCAAAACGGTGTATTATCTGCTAATCCTTCAAATCCAGATCCGTTATTCGCAGCTGACGATGTGTATTCATATACAACTTGCGTTAAACCGTGAAAACCGGAGTGAGAAATCGCATCCGTTCCTAAACTTGTTGAAAGAGCTAATGCTGAAAATCCTAAAATAAGTAATGGATGAAATAGAATCGTTACTGCAATTAATTTCATTTCCTTACCTTCAATCTTTTTACCTAAAAACTCTGGTGTCCTTCCGACCATTAATCCAGATATAAAGACTGCAATAATTGCATACATAATAATATTAATAAAGCCCGCTCCAACACCACCGTATACTGTATTCAACATCATATTTACGAGTGGTACTAATCCGCCAATTGGTGTTAACGTATCATGCATCGTATTAACGGCCCCTGTTTCAGCAGCTGTCGTTACTGTTGCGTATAGTGAAGAAAATACTGTTCCAAATCGCACTTCTTTTCCTTCTGTACTTCCTTGTACATGTTCGATACCCATTCCATTTAATGCCGGATTACCATTTAATTCAGATGTAGTAATCGTTATAAATCCGAGTAAAAACACCATAAATAGTGAAACGAAAAGGATACGTCCTTGTTTTTTATTTCCTACCATTCTTCCGTACGTAAATGGAAGTGCTGTTGGCAATAACATCATAAGCATCATTTGCAAAATATTACTCATTTGCCCTGGATTTTCAAAAGGATGTGTAGAGTTTGCCCCGAAAAATCCACCGCCGTTATTTCCAAGTTCCTTAATTGAAACGAATGATGCAACTGGACCACGTAAAATACTTTGCTTCGCACCATCAATTGTTTGTGCTGTAACCGCCCCATCTAACGTTTGTGGTACACCAAGTGCGACAAAGACTAACGCCGCAATAAATGCGATAGGAAGAAAAACTCTCGTTAACGCTCTCGTAAAATCAACGAAAAAGTTACCAAGTTCTTTTCCAGCGAGCCCTCTTATAAATGCCATAACGATGGCTAACGTCGTTGCTGGTGCCGCAAACATTAAAAATGTAATCCCGATTAATTGTGATAAATAAGATAAACCATTTTCACCGCTGTAATGTTGTAAGTTTGTATCAGCCATAAAACTAATCGCTGTATTAAAAGCGAGCGTAGGCTCCATCCCTTCAATATGCGCTGGATTTAATGGCAATACACCTTGTAATCTGAAAATCAAATATACGACGACAATCATAAATCCATTGAGTAGAACTAATGATAATGCATACTGTTTCCACGTTTGATTGTATCCTTTTACACCTGTAATTTTAAAAATAAGTTTCTCAAAAGGCCCGAATACTTTATCTAGCTTCTTGCTACCTTGAAAGGCTTTCTCTAAATAAATCCCCGTTGGCTTTGCTACTAAAATAAACAAGAGCATTGTAATAACGACTGCAACCCAAATCATAATGAATGATTCCCCCTAATTAAAACTTTTCTGGATTTAATAATGCGTATACTAAGTACACCGTAATCGCTGCAACAATAACCGATAAGGCAATCATCATGATTGCTTCCCTTCTTTCACAACTTTATCTGACCAACTTGCAAGACTTGCCATCGATGCGACTAACCCAACAAAAATACCGATCATTACAACATCTAACATAACTACCCCTCACTTTTGTTAATTTTTACCATCTAGTTATCAAAAAAAGAACACTAAGCTCTACTTAGTGTTCGAAACGAACAACACAAAGTAAACCTCCTCTCTAAACGCTTACGAGGTTAGCTGTCGGATTCGGGCCTAAAGAGTAGCCCTACTTTCAAAATTGAAAGATTCACCCCAAGTGACAATGCACAAAATTGGTTCCCCCGCTCCATTTCTGGAACTCAGCGATTTTAGGTTTTTTTTGGAAATTTTATGAATGATTTATGAGAGTAAATATACTCCTCTAAATTTAACTTGTAAAGGGGTAAATTACTGAAAATAAGAAAATATCCATCTATTTAAGCGTTTACATTAGTTGTTATTAATATTTTTTCATCTGTTTTCTCGTCTTTCCTTTCTTTTTCACAGAAATGATCTTTTAAATACGAAATAAAAAGAGCGAATTACATGAAGTGCATAGCTTGTTGCACTCAGCATTCGCTCTTTTTTCATTCAACCTTTATTCTCCACGCAAAAAAGCACGCAAATTTCTCCCTCGAATATAAACTTGTGATAATTCCGCATGTAACTGCTCATATTCGGTAATATCCGCCTCTAAATACAAAACATCTTTTGATGGTAATATAATATATGGACCTGGAAAAAGAGGATCGAGCACTACCAATTCGTGAACTCTCTCTACCGATATCGCCCAACGATTCGCTATATCTCCTAGTAACAACACTTTCATCTTCATTTCCCCCACCTTATTCAAAAAATAAAAAAGAAATATTATCACAGTTCGTAAACACTACAAATTTAGCTCCAATTGTTTCATAGAGCCTGGCCGGATAGCGTTTATTCTTTGTAACAACAGTAATAGGCGCTTGAAAAGAAAAACGAATGTGTTCTGTGAAGAAACTAACTATCGGAAGCTCATCCCCTAGTAAAATCACCTTCTTAATACGTGTGCAAATACTAGTAAAATCCTTCTCCTTATTACAGCTATAAGCTGATTCAAACCCATACTCTCTAACTTCAGCCGCTATCTCTTCATTGGCTGTAAAAATAATTAACTCATGCTGAAATGCTACTAGCTCTCTTAAACTCTTTACCTTGTTTTTTTCTCCAACACAAATAAGTGTTAGTTCCATGTACCTCATCCTCCTTAGCATAAAAGAACTCAAACATAGATTGATATTCTCCTATACTAATCAGACCGATGAAGTGATGTATCCATCATGGCACCGTCCTCTCTCAAGACGCTTACGAAGTTAGCTGTCGGATTCGGACTTTGAGAGTAGCCCTACTTTCAACATTGAAAGATTCACCCCTAGTGACGACGCACAAATTGGTTCCTCCGCTCCATACATTTGGACTCAGCGTATTACAAAAAATGTATTCTGGCTGATATATTACTCCTGTATTTGGAAAAAGTAAACACAAAAAAAGCCAGTTAACAAACTGGCTTCTCGTATCTTTATACATGCGTCTTATTCAATTTATATGCAAAATGATTCGTCGGCCCATGACCACTTCCAATATTCAATGGCTCTTCAATTGCTATACTAATAAATCGTTTTGCTTCTTGAACTGCCTCTTCCATCAAGTAGCCTTTCGCAAGTCCTGCTGTAACCGCTGAAGCAAATGTACACCCACTTCCGTGCGTTTGCTTCGAAGGAATTCGTTCACTTCTAAATTCAATAAACTGCTCACCATCAAAGAGTAAATCAATTACTTCATTACCTTGATATTCTGCATGTCCGCCCTTCATAAGCACATATTTAGCCCCTAATTCATGCAATACTTTTGCAGCTTCCTTACTATCTTCTACATTATGAATCTCCATTCCAGTTAACACTTCTGCTTCAGGAACATTCGGTGTGACAACAGTTGCTACTGGCAATAAATATTCTTTTAATGCTTGTACTGCTTCTTGTTGTAATAATGACGCACCACCTTTAGCAATCATAACAGGATCTAGCACAATATTATTCCAGCAAAATTTCTTAATATGCTCTGCCACAATTTGAATAATTTCACTACTAAATAACATTCCCAGTTTCACAGCATCTGGCGTTAAATCCGTGCCAATTGAATGCAGCTGTTCCGTAATTCCTTCTAAAGAAACAGGATACACCCCTTGAACGCCAAGCGTATTTTGAGCAGTAATTGCTGTAATAGCCGTCATTCCATATACACCAAGCTCTTGGAATGTTTTTAAATCCGCCTGAATCCCAGCGCCGCCTCCGCTATCAGACCCTGCAATCGTTAAAGCTTTATTCACTTTCATTCCACTCATCCTTTTCTACCCAAAATAGCGATGATAAATTGTTTTCGCTTCGCTTATATCTTTCGTTCCATGTACAAGGACACGGCCATCTTTAAAAGCAACTAATCTCTTTTCTTCAACCGAAAATGATAATAAATATGGATTTACATTTAAATCAGTCACACGATCATTCAACAATTTTTTATATTGTTCAAAATCCATTTCCTCTTTATAAGGTGGTCTAATTTGAACTGTATTTCTCCCGCATAACACTGCTGTTTTTGAAGTGTTTTCCTTATTTAAATATGGATATACTGCTTGTTCACCACACGATAGACAATTATGTTTACGAAGCTTTCGCACATTCATACATGAATATTCATTTTTCCATACATCAAATGATACAAGCCCATCTCGAAGCGAGTCATAATCTTCTACTAACAGTTTAAGTGTTTCCGTTACTTGATGAGAAACGACAAGAGATACAGCAGGTGATATAATACCCGCCGTATCACATGTCGCTCCGCCAAGTGGAATCGATTGTAATAAACAAGATAAACATGGCGTTTTTCCTGGAAGAATAGTATAAGAAAGACCGTAACTCCCTACACATGCCCCGTAAACCCATGGAATAGAATATTTTTGCGATATATCATTCACAATGAAACGTGTTTCGAAATTGTCAGTCGCATCGATGATTACATCAACATTTGTAACGAGTTCTTCTAACTCTTCAGCCGTTACATCCTGAACGAGAGCTTCTACTCTTACTTCACTATTAACCTCTTCTAGACGTTTTTTTGCCGCTACAGCCTTCGGAAGATTATTCTCTACATCACTCTCTGCATACAATTGTTGTCTTTGCAAATTACTCCAATCTACATAATCGCGGTCAACAATTGTTACCTTACCAACGCCTGCCCTTACAAACATCTCTGCATTTGCACTACCTAATGCACCTGCACCGATAATAAGTACATGCTTTTCTCCTAGCTTTTGTTGCCCTTCTTCCCCAATTGGAGAAAATAGTTCTTGGCGAGAATATCGATTATTCAACTACGCTCATTCCTTCTAAAGGACTACTTGCTGTCGCGCAGCGCTTACGTGCAATACGACCTGCTTCAAACCCTAATCGTCCTGCCTCAATACCTAATTTCATTGCGTATGCCATTTTAATAGGATCGTTCGCTCCAGATACTGCAGTATTTAATAACACACCATCCGCTCCTAATTCCATCGCAAATGCCGCATCAGCTGGGCTACCAATACCTGCGTCAACGATAACTGGTACTGTCGCTTGTTCAATAATAAAGCTTAAATTTAATGGATTTACAATACCAAGTCCTGATCCGATGGGTGATGCTCCTGGCATAATCGCATGCACGCCAAGTTCTTGTAGTTTGCGTGCTAATACAACATCATCAGATGTGTAAGGAAGAACGATAAATCCTTCTTCTAGTAACATTTCAGATGCCTTTAACGTTTCTACTGGATCAGGTAATAACGTTCTATCATCACCAATAACTTCTACTTTTATCATGTCACAAAGTCCAGAAGCTTTTGCTAATTTTGCAATACGAACAGCTTCTTCAGCATTTTTTGCTCCTGCTGTATTCGGTAATAACGTATATTTTTTTACATCAAGTTTCTCTAATAAATTAGGCTGCTTCGCATCGAATATATCCATACGACGTACTGCGAATGTTAAAATCTCAGCCTCAGAAACATCAATTGCCTTTTGCTGCACATCAAAATCAGGGAATTTCCCTGTTCCTAATAAAAGTCTAGAATGAAATGAAAATTGTCCAATGTTTAACATAATCAACCGCCTCCTACGAAAGTTACAATCTCAATTTGGTCCCCATCAAAAACAGATGTATCGTTATGATCATCTTTTTGTAAAATATCTTTATTACGTTCTACTACAACAATTCTGTTATCTAACTCTAAATGTGTAAGTAGCCCAGCTACTGTTTTTATACTCTCTGGTACTTCAATTTGGTTACCATTAATTTTTAAATTCAAACTTCCATCCCCTTTCTAAACCGTTTTAGAAAGCAATGAATCTAGCAAGTGATTCTCCTGCTTTCCTTCTATTAAATCAGCCATATACTGACCAGAAACAGGACTTAATAAAATGCCGTTTCGATAATGGCCCGTACAAGCATATAAACCTTTTATTTCTTCATGCTCTCCCATATAAGGAGCTTCATGATTAGACTGCGGTCTTAACCCAGCCCACGTACTTTCCCATTCTGCTTCTTTTAAAGCAGGCAATATTGTGTAGGCACGCTCTAATATGGAAGTAATACTTTCTGGTTGTACAGACTTATTAAATGTATGAGGCTTCATTGTTGCCCCAATTACGTAACGGCCACCACGTTTCGGCGTAATATAAAAACGTTCTTGGAAAATAGGAGCTTTCAAGAGCGGTTTCTTGCTTCTTACTGCAACAACCTCCCCCTTAACAGGATATGTACCCCAATCACTCTGAAAATAATGTAGCAATTTCGTACTCCATGATCCTCCGGCGATAACGACTTTTTCACATGTGATTACACCTTCGTTTGTCACAATTCCAGTCACTTTATTATTTTCAATACGAATATCAAACACTTCTGTTTGTTCATATATATCAGCTCCGGAAATTGCTGCAGAATGTGCGAATGCTTTCGTAAGCTCTGGTGCAATAACTTGACCATCTTTCGGATAATATACCGCCCCTATAATTGACTCGGAAAGAAACGGCTCTTTTTCCCGTAAATGGTCCCCCGTTAGAAATCGGGAATCTTCACCTGTTTTCTGCTGCCAATCCATAATATGAAGAATTCTTTTCTTCTCATCTTCATTTTGAGCGATGCGATAAATGCCCTTTTCTTCATACCCAATATCGATGCCTGTTTTTTCACGTAAAACTGCTGCAAGTTGTGGAAATATAGCACGGCTTTCTCTAGCAAGCTCAAACAACGGATCATATGCATCCCATTCTGCCTGAACACCGAGCAAACCAGCAGCTGCTTTCGAAGCTTCAGATGCGATTCTTTGCTTCTCTACAATCGCTACTTTATGCCCTCTTTCTGCTAGAAAGTGTGCAACTGAACTACCAATTACACCTCCGCCAATAATCGCTACATCATACTTCTTACACATGTTTTTCCGCCCACTTTCTTATTGATTCCTTATAAGATTTCGCCTTGCTATACGGATTACTACTGCTTATAATCCCGGACATAACAGCAATGCCACTTACACCATTTGCAAGAACATCACCTGTATTTTCATGGGTAATCCCACCAATTGCAGTTATTGGTATGGATAAACAACTTGCCATATGAGCAATTTCTTCTAATCCTCTCGCTGGCACACCTTTTTTACAATCTGTCGGAAATACATGACCATAAACGAGTGAATCTGCTCCATTTTTAAATGCTACTATCGCTTCATCTAGCGAATGTACTGAATAACCGACATGCAAATAAGAAAACTTTTCTTTTACTAACCTTACATCTGCGCTTCGATATCCTAGCTGAACACGCGGAATATTTAATAGAATAGCAATATCAATTCGATCATTTATCACTATCTTCGATGCTGGAAAGCCTTTCCCCAAAAGACTTTCCACACCTTCATACAATTCCTTCGTACTTTTCTCACGCTCACGAATATGCAAATAATCGATCTCACTCTCAATTTGCATCGCTACATTCACTAACTCTTCGAATGGCATATGGCCATTTGAGATTACATGGAGCTCATTTTTCATATTCATTCGCCTACTTTAAAATGTTTTCAAATAATTCATCGGCTGGAACGATTTCTTTCGTCATTCCTTTGTCTTTCAACCATTTGTTTTGTTTCTCCCATGACTCTTTTGAATCCGATAAGAATGGCTCATCTTTCGTTTCCATCTTCTCTAATAAAATTTTCATACTTTCTTTTTCAACTTCTGGTACAAGCGGGAAGTTTTCTTTTTCTTGATGATCTAATAAAATATTTAATGCTTCATCGGGTTTTTTCTTCATAAAGTCATACCCTTTTTGTGCCCCACGTAAAAAGGCTTGCAATGCTTCTTTATCTTTTTTCAACGTTTTATCACCCGTTACAAACACAAGCTCATGATAGTTCGGTACACCATAATCTGCTGGATTAAAGTATGCTGGTTCATGACCTTCATGACGCATAACAGGTACTTCATGGTTAATGTATGCCCCTGTTACCGCATCCACTTTTTTCGTAATTAATGCTGGTACTAAATCAAAGCCAACATCGACTACTTTCACTGTATCTGGATTACCACCAGCTTCTTTTACCATCGTTTTTAAATACATCTCACTTAAAGGTGTTCCAGAATATCCAACTGTTTTCCCCTCTAAATCTTTTGGCGATTGAATGCCTGCTGACTTCAGTGATACAACATGATTTAACGGTGAACGTACGACAGCTCCAATTGATTTCACTGGAATTTGTTCATTTGCTTTTGCCATGACAACATCTGGTTGATAATACAAACCAACTGTCACTTTCCCTGCTGCCGCTAGCGTTAATGGATCAGTCGGATTAGAAGGGAATTTAATATTCACCTTGACTCCTTCTTCTTTAAAGTATCCTTTTTCAATTGCCGTATAAATAAAGCTATGTACCGCATTCGGGTACCAATCAAGCATTACTGTTATTTCTTTTTCTGATTTATTCTTATCTGATGCCGAGTTACTCGAACATCCTGCAATCATTGCAACTAATAATGTAAACACAAAGATGCGTTTTAATAATTTCATGAATGTTTCCTCCAACTAATAAATTTCTTTTCTAATATCGAAACAAGTATGACGAAGAAAATAGCTAATAATGATAACAATACAATTGGTGCAAATACACCAGCTCCGTCTAACTGCGTCATCATTCTTTTACTGAAATATCCAAGCCCAGCTTGTGCACCGAGCCATTCACCAATCGCTGCCCCAATAACGCTAAGTGGTATCGCAATTTTTAACGCTGAAAAAAAATAAGGAAGAGCAGATGGCAACTTTAGCTTTAGAAAAATATCTTTTTTCGTTGCACCATATGTAACTAATAGCTCCTCCCATTCTTTTTTCGTACTGCGCAGTCCATCATACGTATTGACCGCAATTGGGAAAAACGTAATTAAAACGGTAACAACAACCTTACTCCAGATGGTATATCCAAACCATAAAACGAAGAGCGGCGCAAGCGCAGTAATCGGGATGGTTTGTGAAGCAACTAATAACGGATAAAATGCTCTTTCCATCCACGTACTCGCATTCATTAACATTGCTAGCCCTACGCCCAGTACGATAGAAATAACAACGCCTATTAAAACGACGTACAACGTTGCAGGTAAATGAACCGTAAATAATATATCTTTCAGCGCCCATATCTTCATTACAATTGCAGAAGGTGATGGCAAAATGTACATCTCATCTACAATTCTTGCTCCTACTTCCCACAGAGCAAGTAAAATTCCACTTAATATTAGGGCAGGTAATAACTCCTTCAAGCGATTCATCATACGAGTACCTGCCTTTGTAACATACTAAGGAGCTCTTCTTTAAGCGCTAACACTTCAGGCTTATATAAATCTTTTCTTGTTCGGTTACGATCAAGCGGCACAATTCGCTCAGTTAAAGTTGCTATCGGTTGATTTTCTACAACCAAAATTCGATTAGAAAGAAACAATGCTTCTTCAACATCATGAGTGATAAATAAAATTGTTTTTTCCCACTCTTTCCATTGTTCAAACAACCATTCTTGCAAAGATGCCTTCGTTAAAGCGTCCAATGCGCTAAACGGTTCATCTAACAATAATATCTCCCCGCCTGTTAATAAAGTTCGGATAAAAGATACGCGTTGCCTCATACCACCAGATAAATCTTTCGGATATTTTTTCTCGTACCCTTGTAAACCAAATTTATGTAACAGTTCTTTCGCTTTTACTTGCGCTTCTTTCTTCTGCACACCTTGGCACTCTAGCGGCAGGGCAGCATTCTCAATAATCGTCCTCCACGGCAAGAGCATATCTTTTTGGGGCATATACCCTACAGGATGACTCTTTGTTTTTGTCAGCTCTATCTGTCCAGTACTTGCCTCTTCTAAGCCTGTAATAAGGCGAAATAAAGTACTTTTCCCGCATCCACTCGGCCCGATAATACTTACAAACTCTTTATCTTGTATAGAAGCATTTAATTCATTGATGATTGGTTTCTCATCATAATGAAAGGAAACATTATGAAACTGTAGTATGTTCTTGCTCCTCAAAACCCCACATCTCCTTACGATAAGCCATATCCCAGAATAAATATTCAAATCGGCTGGAATATAAGAAAATCTCCTCTAATCGGTCTAGCTCTTCCTCTGACTTTCCAACTGCCATTTCATTTAATAAATCTATTAACCAAATACAAAGGTTACCGTATTCTTCAGAACTATATCCTTGAATCCACTCTCCAAAGAACTCATGATCTCTTGCTCCAGGAATATCATTTAAACGCTTTCCGATCTCCCAATAGCTCCACATACATGGAAGTAAAGCTGATATTAATTCTGCAAGTGTGCCATTTTGAGATACAGACATCATGTAATTTGTATAGGCTAAATTTTTAGCAGATGGTTTCGCAGATTCCATCTCTTGTGCAGAAATGCCAAGTCTTTTTGCATACTGTCTATGAATCGTCATTTCACCATTTAAAATCCCATCAATTTGCTCTGCAAATTTTGCCATAACTTGTGGATTCGTTGCCTTTACAACCCCAATTGCATATAGCTTTGCATAATCTAACAAATATAAATAATCTTGAATAATATAGTACTGGAATTTGTCTTTTTCCAACGTACCATCCCCCATACCTACTACAAACGGATGATTATGACTTTTCTCCCAAACAGGCTGCACCGTATCAAATAATCTTTCACAAAATTTCATTAATAATTCCCCTTCCTATATATATCTATTTATCTCAATAAAAAAACCACTTCTGTATATAAGAAGTGGTTACAGCAAATAAAATTATAATTTATTCGTTGTTCCACTTCCCTTCGCTAGTATTATCTAGATCAGGTGTTGTAAGGGTTA
Source organism: Bacillus sp. FSL P2-0099 (assembly GCF_038007445.1). Classification (NCBI taxonomy): domain Bacteria; kingdom Bacillati; phylum Bacillota; class Bacilli; order Caryophanales; family Bacillaceae; genus Bacillus; species Bacillus sp. FSL P2-0099. The sequence continues at coordinate 754,502 of NZ_JBBOXE010000001.1, read as the reverse complement.
AGGATTATTCCTCTCTCAGCACGAAAAGCACCCCTAGTGGTGTTAATATGAAATTTTCAAATAAAAAAGCCCCGTTTCTATACGCAAAGAAACGGGGACTCATTGTTAATGTCCGAATTGCTTCCCTACGCTAGCATAATCTAGATCAGGTAATAAAAAGGATCAAAGGCTTACGGCCCTACTCTCAGCTGGCAACACCAGCCCTCCTAGCAAACTATAAAATTATCACTGTCAGTATAACACCGCCATAAGACATCATCAACTGTTTTAATTTTCTTAATTGAGAATTAATTATTAACATGTTAAACAAATATAAATGAGACCTCACAAATGATATATACAATATTTATATACGAATCTCTCTTCTGACATTATTTTTATTGATTTCATATTACATTTATGTGAATACGACCAATATATTATATCTTTATACTATAATAAAATTACAACTATACAACTAGAGGAGGTCTTTATTACATGAATATGAAAGCTACAGCTTTAACAGCAACTACTATCGCAATTGCTTCTTTACTTCCTTCTATGGGAGAATCCGATATACAAACAGCGGCTGCTAAGCAACCATCTACAGTAAAAACTGGATATGTAAAAATTGACAACGTTGCACTACATCAAAATAGCCATACAGACAGTGCAATAATTGATACCATTCGATTTAATAGCCCGGTTACTATTCTTGAAACAGTTCAAGATTGGTATAAAGTATCTGTTAACAACAAAACAGGCTATATGAAAAAAGATGCAATTCTATTCAAAAAAAATGTTCAACCAAAGTCTCAATATATCGTAAATGCAAACGCATTAAACGTTCGTTCTGAACCTAATACAGAGTCTTCTATTCTAGATATATTACCAAATGGTCAATTCATTACCATTCAAGGTGAACAAGGAGATTGGTACAAAATATTACATAACGGTCAAATTGGTTACGTACAAAAAACATTTGTATCTAATGGATCCACACCTCTAGTAAAAGGTGTAACAGTACAAGGTTCTCCTTCTTATACTGTTGCAACACCAAAATTAAATGTACGTAGCAATGCTAGCACAAGTGGTACTCTACTTGGCTCATTACAAAATGGTACACAAGTACAAGTAGTAGAAACGGTAGGTACTTGGTATAAAATTCGTTTTGGCACAGGATACGGATATGTAGCAAAACACTATGTAGTGCAAAATCAAAATCAAAATCAAGCACAAGCTAAAACAGCTCAACCTGCATCAATTCCAGCAGTTTTCAAATTCCCTACTCAAGGGAAAATCAGCTCCACTTTTGATATGCGCTGGGAGCAAATGCATTATGGTATAGATATAGCAGCACAAGGAAATGTCTCTATTCAAGCTGCTGCTGCAGGTAAGGTTGTGAAATCTTATTATTCGGCTAGCTACGGCAATGTCGTGTTCATCGCCCATCAAATAAATGGGAAATTATATACAACAGTTTATGCTCATATGAAGGATCGCACTGTACAAGCTGGTGATCAAGTACAAACTGGACAATTAGTAGGTCATATGGGAAACACAGGTCATTCATACGGGCAACATCTCCATTTTGAATTACATAATGGGGAATGGAATTTTGAAAAAACAAATGCAGTAAACCCACTGCCATATTTAGTTAGGTAAATTATATGCCACGCAATATACCTCTCTTTATTGAATACCTGGCCTTTTTAGGTTTAATCTGTTGTTTAATCATTTATAATACGAACACTGTATTTTTATCTATTATTATTGCTTTTGTTGCTTTAGAAATCATTATGGAAGCATTACAAATGCGGCTAAAACAAAAAATTGCCCATATTTATAATGTAATTTTTCTTTTAAGTGCTCTTATAACAAATATAATTAGTAATGGTTTTTATTTATCTACCGTACTTCCTGTATTCTTTATAGGTGTTTTATTATTCATAGCTAGATACGTTCATGTTCCTAATAACCAAAAACATGAACAAGAAGCTTAGAAAGAGGAGACACTGTGTACCAATCTTTCAAAGATAATCCAATGAAATATATATTGAATTTATATGAAAAAATGAATACTTTTTTTGGTATACAAGGAAGTTATACTGCACAATTTCTCCTTTATGGAATGTTATTTCTTATCTTAGTTACTTTCTCCTTGCTTTACTAACAAAAAAAGGATCTCACATAAACTTGAGATCCTTTTTAATTTATATTAATTTTTAATATGTAAAATATGGTTTATCCACAAGCATATTTTTCATAAATGAAACTAAGATTATATTTTTTCTCTAAGCTCATTCTTTGTTCATCGTCGCACCAATAGAAAAGAATATCATGAATCGTTGCATAACGCTTATTTTTAAGAAATAGTTTAAAGAATGATGGTAAACAATCATGTAATTGTATAAATATATAATTGCGTAGTATTTCTTCTTTGTATTCAATTCCCTTACAAATATAAAGTAATTCTTCACAATAATATGCATGCTGTGGAACTTGGATCATTTCGAAAAATGGTACATATGATAGTAGCTTTCCAATAAAATGACCATACCGATCCATTACCCCTATCGTCATATGCTCCATCATTTCTTTCATCACATATAAATAATCATCTACATGAGTTGTCTTTAAAGGGTCTAATCGATCGGAAATTTGTGAAAGTACAGCTCTTTGACAAGCTAAAACTGCTTGACTAGGTCCATAATATGATAGGAAGTCTGTACACTTACGATACTTTCGTAATAAGTCATGTGTATATAAATCATACACAAAAGTATTACAATACATTGCCAGACTCATCATATCACTATTTAATTTCTCTTTTGACAGTGTTTTCGCTCGCTTACACATATAAAAGAATGTAAATTCCAATACTTCTTTATGAGATAATAGATGTTTGCAATCTGTTATACATTTCTCACTAAATTTAACTCGATCCCAAATTTCTACATCCTCAGCTGTTAATTCACCAATACGATATTTAATAATTAAATAGTTTAAAGCAACTGCTTTCGTCAAAAGATCCCATGTTTCATACTCCAATGAAGTTCGGACAAATTCATCTAGCCCTTGGGTTATCATAAAAGCATTTGCCTCTTCATACCAACCAATCTCTTGACATAAACGAAGAATACGTACTAGAGTTGGAATTTCATCTTTATGAAACTGCGGTAAATTCTTTACTTTATTCATGCCATATACGATAAATGCCGCTAAATTTTCTTCTTTATAAAATTCTTTTTCTTTCCATACTAATATAGTTCGCTCTTTCCTTTCACCTTTTGGATGACAAGGTACAAGCAAAGAAAATAACTCAGCGAAATTATTTGGTTCTATATATGTATCTGTAACCAAATTCCAATTTGGATCGCCCTGTACAGCCCTCATATAATTCCCCTTCCTTTTTTATCCCGCTATTTGCGGGCAGTAAGACTCCCACCTCAAAATTCTGCGAATGCGAGGAAGTTAGGTGGGAGATAAAACTGCCCATAAAAGCCCGATTGGTTCAACTAATAATTATTGGGGGATGGACACCCCCCAATAATTAAAGTTTCACTTTATCTACGTAGGAAATATTAATTCATTATTACATCATTAACAACAAATATTGTTATATTCAAAATCTATAATAACACTTATATCTCTCAGTATATCATTTTTTCTCTTATTAAAAATTAGGAATGACAAATTTAAAAAAACTGTCAAAAATATTGACTCTATACTTATTATATAATGTCTCAGATACATCACGCTAACATATTAGTTTAATCCGTATATACTAGAATAATGTATCTGATCTTTATACATAATTTATTCCATATGCTCTGAGATTTCACTTAAAGCAAACCCTGCTTGATCATCTGCTGATTTTCTTATAGCTAAATCACCTAGTGCTAGCATCCCAACAAGTTGACCGCTCTCAACAACCGGTAACCGTCTAATTTGATATTGTGCCATTAATTCTGTAGCTTTTTCAATAGAATCGTCTGGAGAAACTGAAACAATGTTTGTTGTCATTACATTTGTAATTTGATTAGATCCAGGATGTTTTTCAGCAATCCCACGAACAACTAAGTCTCGATCAGTAACAAGCCCAACAACTTGTTTATTTTCAATAACAGGAATCAATCCAACCGATTCTTCCTTCATTTTTACAGCTGCCTCATATACATTGTCTAATGGTGTACAATGTACGATATGAGTACTCATAAGTTCTCTAACTTGCGTCATTTTTCATCTCCTCCTTTTAATACATACCATAGCTTTTCCTAAATCCCTTTATTTATTTCAGGAAAATAAGGTGATAAAAAGAGGCTTATACATAATAAAAAAGAGTCAGCAATATGCTGACTCTTTTTTTATGACCCGTACGGGATTCGAACCCGTGTTACCGCCGTGAAAGGGCGGTGTCTTAACCACTTGACCAACGGGCCATGGCTCCGCAGGTAGGACTCGAACCTACGACCGATCGGTTAACAGCCGATAGCTCTACCACTGAGCTACTGCGGAATATATATGGTGGGCCTAAATGGACTCGAACCATCGACCTCACGCTTATCAGGCGTGCGCTCTAACCAGCTGAGCTATAGGCCCATATACTTTACAGGGGCAGTAGGAATTGAACCCACACTGGAGGTTTTGGAGACCTCAGTTCTACCTTTAAACTATGCCCCTAAATGGTGCCGGCTAGAGGACTTGAACCCCCAACCTACTGATTACAAGTCAGTTGCTCTACCAATTGAGCTAAGCCGGCATAAAAAAAAAACAAAAAAATGGTGGCTCGGGACGGAATCGAACCGCCGACACGAGGATTTTCAGTCCTCTGCTCTACCGACTGAGCTACCGAGCCAACATAAAATGGCGGTCCCGACCGGGGTCGAACCGGCGATCTCCTGCGTGACAGGCAGGCATGTTAACCACTACACCACGGGACCATTGGTTGCGGGGACAGGATTTGAACCTGCGACCTTCGGATTATGAGCCCGACGAGCTACCGTACTGCTCCACCCCGCGACGATATTATGTTTTAAAAATAAATGGAGGAGGTAGAGGGATTCGAACCCCCGCGCGACTCTCGCCGCCTGTCGGTTTTCAAGACCGATCCCTTCAGCCGAACTTGGGTATACCTCCATGAAGGAAAAATTAATATCTTATTCATTTTTATATGTAACTAAACCACTTTTTAAAAAAATGGAGGAGGTAGAGGGATTCGAACCCCCGCGCGACTCTCGCCGCCTGTCGGTTTTCAAGACCGATCCCTTCAGCCGAACTTGGGTATACCTCCGACATATAAAAAATAAAGTGGAGCCTAGCGGGATCGAACCGCTGACCTCCTGCGTGCAAGGCAGGCGCTCTCCCAGCTGAGCTAAGGCCCCATGTTTTTGGGAAAATCGGGAAGACAGGATTTGAACCTGCGACCCCCTGGTCCCAAACCAGGTGCTCTACCAAGCTGAGCCACTTCCCGTTAATAAAAGCGCGCCCGAGAGGAGTCGAACCCCTAACCTCTTGATCCGTAGTCAAACGCTCTATCCAATTGAGCTACGGGCGCATATGGTGCCGAGGGCGGGGGTCGAACCCGCACGGTGGTCACCCACCGCAGGATTTTAAGTCCTGTGCGTCTGCCTGTTCCGCCACCCCGGCATGTCATACTGAAAATTGGAGCGGAAGACGGGATTCGAACCCGCGACCCCAACCTTGGCAAGGTTGTATTCTACCACTGAACTACTTCCGCAAGACATGTTTGAGTTATTTTATTAAAAGTGCGGGTGAAGGGAGTCGAACCCCCACGCCAAAGGCGCTAGATCCTAAGTCTAGTGCGTCTGCCAATTCCGCCACACCCGCATATTTTTTAAGAAAATGGTGAGCCATGAAGGATTCGAACCTTCGACCCTCTGATTAAAAGTCAGATGCTCTACCAACTGAGCTAATGGCTCTTAATGGCTGGGCTAGCTGGATTCGAACCAGCGCATGACGGAGTCAAAGTCCGTTGCCTTACCGCTTGGCTATAGCCCAATAATTAAGAAATGGTGGAGGGGGGCAGATTCGAACTGCCGAACCCGAAGGAGCGGATTTACAGTCCGCCGCGTTTAGCCACTTCGCTACCCCTCCGACATATATGGTGGAGGATGACGGGATCGAACCGCCGACCCCCTGCTTGTAAGGCAGGTGCTCTCCCAGCTGAGCTAATCCTCCATTTTGCCTGGCAACGTCCTACTCTCGCAGGGACAAGGTCCCAACTACCATCGGCGCTAGAGAGCTTAACTTCCGTGTTCGGTATGGGAACGGGTGTGACCTCTCTGCCATCATTACCAGACTATATTTGATTGAGACAAACATTATTATACTTGATTCACTTAGAAAGTCAATAAGTTTTTTATATTCTCTCAAAACTAGATAACATTGCTTCATATTATATGGTTAAGTCCTCGATCTATTAGTATTCGTCAGCTCCACATGTCACCACGCTTCCACCTCGAACCTATCAACCTGATCATCTTTCAGGGATCTTACTAGCTTACGCTATGGGAAATCTCATCTTGAGGGGGGCTTCATGCTTAGATGCTTTCAGCACTTATCCCTTCCGCACATAGCTACCCAGCTATGCCCTTGGCAGAACAACTGGTACACCAGCGGTGCGTCCATCCCGGTCCTCTCGTACTAAGGACAGCTCCTCTCAAATTTCCTGCGCCCACGACGGATAGGGACCGAACTGTCTCACGACGTTCTGAACCCAGCTCGCGTACCGCTTTAATGGGCGAACAGCCCAACCCTTGGGACCGACTACAGCCCCAGGATGCGATGAGCCGACATCGAGGTGCCAAACCTCCCCGTCGATGTGGACTCTTGGGGGAGATAAGCCTGTTATCCCCGGGGTAGCTTTTATCCGTTGAGCGATGGCCCTTCCATGCGGAACCACCGGATCACTAAGCCCGACTTTCGTCCCTGCTCGACTTGTAGGTCTCGCAGTCAAGCTCCCTTATGCCTTTGCACTCTACGAATGATTTCCAACCATTCTGAGGGAACCTTTGGGCGCCTCCGTTACACTTTAGGAGGCGACCGCCCCAGTCAAACTGCCCACCTGACACTGTCTCCCGGGTCGATAAGACCCGTAGGTTAGAATTTCAATACAGTCAGGGCGGTATCCCACCAGCGCCTCCACCGAAGCTAGCGCTCCGGTTTCAATGGCTCCCGCCTATCCTGTACAAACTGTACCAAAATTCAATATCAGGCTACAGTAAAGCTCCACGGGGTCTTTCCGTCCTGTCGCGGGTAACCTGCATCTTCACAGGTACTATAATTTCACCGAGTCTCTGGTTGAGACAGTGCCCAAATCGTTACACCTTTCGTGCGGGTCGGAACTTACCCGACAAGGAATTTCGCTACCTTAGGACCGTTATAGTTACGGCCGCCGTTTACTGGGGCTTCAGTTCAGAGCTTCGCTTACGCTAACCCCTCTCCTTAACCTTCCAGCACCGGGCAGGTGTCAGCCCCTATACTTCGCCTTACGGCTTCGCAGAGACCTGTGTTTTTGCTAAACAGTCGCTTGGGCCTATTCACTGCGGCTTTCCGTTAAGAAAGCACCCCTTCTCCCGAAGTTACGGGGTCATTTTGCCGAGTTCCTTAACCAGAGTTCTCTCGCACACCTTAGGATTCTCTCCTCGCCTACCTGTGTCGGTTTGCGGTACAGGCACCTTTTATCTCGCTAGAAGCTTTTCTTGGCAGCGGGGAATCAAAGACTTCGCTCCATAAGGAGCTTCCCCATCACAGCTCAGCCTTCACGATAAGCGGATTTGCCTACTTATCAGCCTAACTGCTTGGACGTGCACAACCAATCGCACGCTTCTTCTATCCTTCTGCGTCCCTCCATTGCTCAAACGATAAAGAGGTGGTACAGGAATATCAACCTGTTGTCCATCGCCTACGCCTGTCGGCCTCGGCTTAGGTCCTGACTAACCCTGAGCGGACGAGCCTTCCTCAGGAAACCTTAGGCATTCGGTGGACGGGATTCTCACCCGTCTTTCGCTACTCATACCGGCATTCTCACTTCTAAGCGCTCCACCAGTCCTTCCGGTCTGACTTCACTGCACTTAGAACGCTCCCCTACCACTGATACCATTGGTATCAATTCGCAGCTTCGGTGGTGTATTTAGCCCCGGTACATTTTCGGCGCAGAGTCACTCGACTAGTGAGCTATTACGCACTCTTTAAATGGTGGCTGCTTCTGAGCCAACATCCTAGTTGTCTAAGCAACTCCACATCCTTTTCCACTTAATACACACTTTGGGACCTTAGCTGGCGATCTGGGCTGTTTCCCTCTTGACTACGGATCTTATCACTCGCAGTCTGACTCCTAAGGATAAGTCATTGGCATTCGGAGTTTGACTGAATTCGGTAATCCGATGAGGACCCCTAGTTCAATCAGTGCTCTACCTCCAAGACTCTTACACTTAAGGCTAGCCCTAAAGCTATTTCGGGGAGAACCAGCTATCTCCAGGTTCGATTGGAATTTCTCCGCTACCCACACCTCATCCCCGCACTTTTCAACGTGCGTGGGTTCGGGCCTCCATTCAGTGTTACCTGAACTTCACCCTGGACATGGGTAGATCACCTGGTTTCGGGTCTACGACCACGTACTAAACGCCCTATTCAGACTCGCTTTCGCTGCGGCTCCGCCTCTTCAGCTTAACCTCGCACGGGATCGTAACTCGCCGGTTCATTCTACAAAAGGCACGCCATCACCCATTAACGGGCTCTGACTATTTGTAGGCACACGGTTTCAGGATCTCTTTCACTCCCCTTCCGGGGTGCTTTTCACCTTTCCCTCACGGTACTGGTTCACTATCGATCACTAGGGAGTATTTAGCCTTGGGAGATGGTCCTCCCAGATTCCGACGGAATTTCACGTGTTCCGCCGTACTCAGGATACATTCAAGAGAGAACGAAGTTTCGACTACGGGGTTATTACCCTCTGTGACGGACCTTTCCAGGTCGCTTCGTCTACCTCGTTCCTTTGTAACTCCGTATAGAATGTCCTACAACCCCAAGAGGCAAGCCTCTTGGTTTGGGCTAGATTCCGTTTCGCTCGCCGCTACTCAGGAAATCGCATTTGCTTTCTCTTCCTCCAGGTACTTAGATGTTTCAGTTCCCTGGGTCTGTCTTCCATACCCTATGTATTCAGGTAAGGATACCATACCATTACGTATAGTGGGTTTCCCCATTCGGAAATCTTCGGATCAAAGCTTACTTACAGCTCCCCGAAGCATATCGGCGTTAGTCCCGTCCTTCATCGACTCCTAGTGTCAAGGCATCCACCGTGCGCCCTTTCTAACTTAACCAAACTAAAATTAAAAAATATGAGCTACACTGTTATCTAGTTTTCAAAGAACATACATTTAAACTTGAGAGATAGTTCTCTCAAAACTGAACGAAACAAAACAAGTCAACGTTTATTGATGAACTGCGTTCATCAATTCTCCATAGAAAGGAGGTGATCCAGCCGCACCTTCCGATACGGCTACCTTGTTACGACTTCACCCCAATCATCTGTCCCACCTTAGGCGGCTGGCTCCATAAAGGTTACCCCACCGACTTCGGGTGTTACAAACTCTCGTGGTGTGACGGGCGGTGTGTACAAGGCCCGGGAACGTATTCACCGCGGCATGCTGATCCGCGATTACTAGCGATTCCAGCTTCATGTAGGCGAGTTGCAGCCTACAATCCGAACTGAGAACGGTTTTATGAGATTAGCTCCACCTCGCGGTCTTGCAGCTCTTTGTACCGTCCATTGTAGCACGTGTGTAGCCCAGGTCATAAGGGGCATGATGATTTGACGTCATCCCCACCTTCCTCCGGTTTGTCACCGGCAGTCACCTTAGAGTGCCCAACTTAATGATGGCAACTAAGATCAAGGGTTGCGCTCGTTGCGGGACTTAACCCAACATCTCACGACACGAGCTGACGACAACCATGCACCACCTGTCACTCTGCTCCCGAAGGAGAAGCTCTATCTCTAGAGTTTTCAGAGGATGTCAAGACCTGGTAAGGTTCTTCGCGTTGCTTCGAATTAAACCACATGCTCCACCGCTTGTGCGGGCCCCCGTCAATTCCTTTGAGTTTCAGCCTTGCGGCCGTACTCCCCAGGCGGAGTGCTTAATGCGTTAACTTCAGCACTAAAGGGCGGAAACCCTCTAACACTTAGCACTCATCGTTTACGGCGTGGACTACCAGGGTATCTAATCCTGTTTGCTCCCCACGCTTTCGCGCCTCAGTGTCAGTTACAGACCAGAAAGTCGCCTTCGCCACTGGTGTTCCTCCATATCTCTACGCATTTCACCGCTACACATGGAATTCCACTTTCCTCTTCTGCACTCAAGTCTCCCAGTTTCCAATGACCCTCCACGGTTGAGCCGTGGGCTTTCACATCAGACTTAAGAAACCACCTGCGCGCGCTTTACGCCCAATAATTCCGGATAACGCTTGCCACCTACGTATTACCGCGGCTGCTGGCACGTAGTTAGCCGTGGCTTTCTGGTTAGGTACCGTCAAGGTGCCAGCTTATTCAACTAGCACTTGTTCTTCCCTAACAACAGAGTTTTACGACCCGAAAGCCTTCATCACTCACGCGGCGTTGCTCCGTCAGACTTTCGTCCATTGCGGAAGATTCCCTACTGCTGCCTCCCGTAGGAGTCTGGGCCGTGTCTCAGTCCCAGTGTGGCCGATCACCCTCTCAGGTCGGCTACGCATCGTCGCCTTGGTGAGCCGTTACCTCACCAACTAGCTAATGCGACGCGGGTCCATCCATAAGTGACAGCCGAAGCCGCCTTTCAATTTCGAACTATGCAGTTCAAAATATTATCCGGTATTAGCCCCGGTTTCCCGGAGTTATCCCAGTCTTATGGGTAGGTTACCCACGTGTTACTCACCCGTCCGCCGCTAACTTCATAAGAGCAAGCTCTTAATCCATTCGCTCGACTTGCATGTATTAGGCACGCCGCCAGCGTTCATCCTGAGCCAGGATCAAACTCTCCAATAAAGTTAGTTTGTCTAGCATCTAAAAATAAAAATTGACGTTCACGTTGTTTGTTTCGTTCAGTTTTCAAAGAACTTGTCTGCCGCTTCAAAAGCGACTTCATCATATTAACATCTTCATTTTTCGATGTCAACTATGTTTTGAATTTCTTTTTTGTCGTTTTCTGCGTTTCCGCATCAGCGACGTTTATTAATATACCATCATGGTTTTTAAATAACAAGTATTTTTTATAAAAAAATACAAAAAGTTATCTATCCTACTTTCTTCTATAGAAAGAACCCTTATCCTTTCTACTAAAAACATTCATTTTGATTGTATACAAGTTACTATACACTATCATCAACCAGGCAGTATTTCACAATAACTTCCTAACCTTTAGTCTTCTTCTTTTTTAATTTTATAATTACCATAGTTCTGCTTAAGAAGGACAAATAATCATTTAAATGTAGAGTAACAAAAAACGTGGCCACTATACTAGAGCAAAACTTTAATTCCTGATTTTTCTCTCCAATCAGGAATTTTGCTTCCACAAATAACAAACTTCCCCTCGAAATATTAAATTAAGATTATTGTTAGAATTTTTTTACATTTATTTAATGAAAGATATCCAATTTTTGTTATATAGTAAGAAAGTGCCCACAAAACTATAAATAAACTAATGGAGGAATTATTTTATGGATAGGTTAACAAAATTTTCATTAAAAAACCGAGCCGCTATTATTATCATGGTTTTTCTCATTTCCATACTCGGTGTTTATTCCGGCTCTAAATTACCTATGGAATTTTTACCAAGCATCGATAACCCTGCAATAACTGTTACGACATTATCTCAAGGGCTCGATGCTGAAACGATGACCAAGGACGTAACTGATCCCCTTGAAAAACAATTTCGTAATTTAGAACATATCGATGGCATCACTTCTTCCACACATGAAGGATTGTCACGCATCGACATTGCATATACATCCAAGGCAAATATGAAAGACGCGGCACGCGAAGTCGAAAAAACAATTAATACGATTAAATTACCTAAAGATGTAACTAAACCTGTTGTTAGCCAATTAAACACTTCTATGATTCCACTCGCTCAAATTACCATCCAGAAGCAAAACGGATTTTCAAAAGCTGACGAAAAACAAATTGAGAAAGAAATCGTACCACAACTCGAAAGCATTGATGGTGTTGCCAATGTTATGTTTTTCGGAAAATCAACTTCCGAATTATCCATCGTACTTGATCCTAACCAACTAAAAGAGAAAAACGTAACATCACAGCAAGTATTAACAGTTTTACAAGGAAAAGAAACTTCCACTCCAGCCGGAGCAATTACCGTTAATAAGGCAGAATACAATCTTCGTGTCATCGGGGATATAAAAAATGTAAATGACATAAAAAACATCACCGTTACACCTCAAGTAAAATTACAAGATGTTGCTCAAATTGAATTAAAACAACATTACGATACAATCTCGCACATAAACGGGGAAGAAGGAACAGGATTAATCATCATGAAAGAGCCGAGTAAAAATGCGGTTGCAATCGGAAAAGAGATTGATAAAAAGATTAAAGATATAAGCAAGCAATATAAAGATCAATTCTCTATTAAACTTTTAGCTTCAACTCATGAGCAAGTTGAAAATGCTGTTACTAGTATGGGAAAAGAAGTAATCCTTGGGGCAATTGCTGCAACTCTCATTATCTTAATCTTTTTACGCAGCTTCCGAACAACACTCATCGCTGTCGTTAGTATTCCATTATCTATTTTATTAACACTATTTTTACTCCATCAATCTAACATCACACTTAACATTCTAACTCTTGGTGGCTTAGCCGTTGCAGTTGGACGTCTCGTCGATGATAGTATCGTTGTCATCGAGAATATTTTCCGTCGTTTACAAAAAGAATCTTTCTCTAAAGATATTATTCTCGATGCAACAAAAGAGGTCGCCGTCGCAATTACCTCTTCTACTTTAACGACAGTCGCCGTTTTTTTACCTATCGGTCTCGTATCGGGAGTAATCGGAAAACTAATGTTACCTATGGTGTTAGCAGTTGTGTATTCTATACTTTCTTCCTTAATTGTGGCATTAACAGTCGTTCCACTTATGGCTTTTTTAATGCTCAAAAAAACAAAACGTCGCAATTCACATTCTTCACCGCGATATGTCGCTACATTAAAGTGGGCTCTTTCTCATAAGTTTATCATTCTACTCACTTCTTTTTTATTATTTGCAGGATCAATTGCAGCCTACATACTACTTCCGAAAGCTAACATAAAGTCTGAGGACGATACAATGCTTTCCGTTAACATGACATTTCCAGGTGATTATGATTCTGAAGCTAAAAAACAAAAAGCCTTTGATTTCGAAAAGAAACTCCTCTCTAATTCTGATGTAACAGATGTTATTTTGCGAATGGGATCTAGCGTAGAAGATGCACAATGGGGACAGACAACTCAAAGCAATCTTGCAACTATATTTGTAGTCTTTAAAAAAGGATCTGACATCGACCAATATATTAAAGAATTAAAAAAGGATCATACAGCTTTCGAACCAGCTGAACTTGATTATATAAAAACGAGTTACTCTGATTCCGGAGGCGGAAACAACTTACAATTTAACGTAACCGCTACTAACGAAACAAATTTAAAAAAGGCCGCTAACATCGTCGAAACAAAACTAAAAGGCATGGACGATCTCTCTAAAGTAAAAACAAATATAGAAGAATCTAAAAAAGAATGGCAAATTCATATCGATCAAACAAAGGCTGAGCAACTAGGTTTAACACCAGAATTAGCAGCACAACAAGTATCATTCCTTATGAAGAAATCTCCTATTGGAGAAATCTCAATCAATAATGAAAAAACAACTATTATGATAGAACATAAAAAGGCATCCGTTAACAAACAAGAAGATATTTTAAACACAAACATACTATCACCTATTAACGGACCAATTCCTTTAAAAGACATTGCAACTATTTCAGAAAAACAACTTCAAACGGAAATCTTCCATAAAGATGGGAAAGAAACGATTCAAATTACTGCAGAAGCTTCAAGTGAAGATTTAAGTAAAGTAAGCGCAGAAGTAAACAAAGCTATAGCCGACTTAGATTTACCTACCGGAGCAAAAGTAAATATCGCAGGTGCTACTGAATCTATGCAAGAGAACTTCACAGATTTATTCAAAATTATGGGTATCGCAATCGGGATTGTATATTTAATTATGGTTATCACATTCGGGCAAGCACGTGCTCCTTTCGCGATTTTATTCTCTTTACCATTAGCTGCTGTCGGCGGTATTTTAGGATTAATCATTTCAAGAACACCTGTTGACGTAAATTCATTAATCGGCGCATTAATGTTAATCGGGATTGTCGTTACAAATGCTATTGTATTAATAGAAAGAGTGCAACAAAATCGGGAAAACGGTATGGAAACCAGAGAAGCCTTACTAGAAGCAGGATCTACTAGATTACGCCCAATTATTATGACAGCTATAACAACAATCGTCGCTATGCTACCACTCCTCTTCGGGCAATCTCAGGCAGGAAGTATGGTATCGAAAAGTCTGGCCGTCGTTGTAATCGGTGGTTTGGCAGTCTCAACCGTTCTTACATTAGTAGTCGTTCCCGTTATGTATGAACTATTAGATAAAATCGGGAGAAAAAGACGCTCCCGCAGAAAAATAAGCACTTCTACAGAAACACCTGATATTTAAACTAAAAGGCGTTATCTTCATAATTGAAGATAACGCCTTTTTATCCCTCTACCTATCCATAATATAATCCATCACTTTTTTACCATACTTCTCTAGCAGCTCTCCAGAATCTACAATAAGATATTCACCATGTAAAGGCCTTTTACTGCCAGCCAGACATTTTTGAAATGCTACTTCTGATTCTACTTTTGTAATTTGACTTATCTTACGTTCACGCGTTTGTAACCTACGATTAATTTCTTCTATATTATTAAGATAACATTCAATATATTTATATGTAGCCCCATACTTCCGACATAAACCTATTCCTTTTCAAGCATCCCCTCATAGAGACATGGGCTATCTAATATAACACTATGTTCTTGTTCCAACAAAAAACCTATCAGTTTCCACTCAATATCATAGGAGACTCCCCCAACAACTGTCGATTCACTCCCTCTTACCGTTAATGATTTTAATAAATGTCCGTAAAAAAACTCCCTGTTTATAAACAGAGAGTTCTTTTACGGACATTTATGCCGCTTTTACCTTCTTCGTCGTTTTACGACTTTTTTTCGCTCCTGTAAAACGCTTGTGTAATACAGATGCTACGAAACGAGAAATGATATTAAAGAGTAATACCATAATAATTAATACAGCTGCAGATTTTGTTGCAATTAACTTCGCATCCGGGATAATCCCTTCAGAGTTTAATTTCCAAATGTGAACAGCTAACGTTTCAGCTGGTCTAAATGGATTTAAAGGATGCGAGGGGCTCGAGAAGTCCGCTGCTGAATTTAAAATAGGTGATGTTAAACCCGCTGTATAAATTAACGCCGCAGCTTCACCGAATATACGGCCTGCCGCTAAAATAATACCTGTAATGATTTGTGGTAACGAAGACGGGATAATGATGCGGGCAATTGTTTGCCATTTCGTTGCACCTAGTCCAAGACTCGCCTCTTTTACATTATGAGGAACTTCAGAAATCGCATTTTCACAAACACGTGTTAAACCAGGTAAATTCAAAATAGTTAAAGCAAGAGCTCCACCCATTACTGTATATCCCCAGCCTGTCATGGTAACAAATACTAATAAGCCAAATAGTCCAACAACAATAGAAGGTAAAGACGCCATTGTTTCAATACATAAACGAACAAAACTTAAAAAACGACCTTGTTTTGCATACTCCGCTAAATATATTCCAGCCCCTAGTCCAAGAGGAATAGATATAATAAGTGTTATAACAAGCATGTAGAAAGAATTGAATAACTGTGGACCAATTCCTCCACCAGCTCTTGTATTGCTTGGTTCTCCGAATAAGAAACTAGGATCCCAAAATCCCCATCCCTTTTGCAGAATTTCGTACATTAAAAAAGCCAGCAAAGCTACAACTAAAGCTGCAACCCCATAAAAGATACCTGTCCAAACTTTATTTACCGTTCTTGCATTCATTATTATCGCTCACCTCTTTGACCAATCGCTCGAATTACTAAAATAAACAGGAATGAAATAACAAGTAAAATCATCGCTAACGTCCATAGCGCGTTGTTCCAAGCTGTTCCGTTCAATGTATTCGTCATATCCATTGTCAGAATACCTGTTAACGTTGCTGTTGGACTATATATTCCTTCCGGTAATTTAATCGTGTTCCCGATTACCATTTGAACCGCTAACGCTTCACCAAAAGCACGCGCTAACCCTAAAACTATACCTGTTAAAATTCCTTGTTTTGCAGCAGGAACAATAACTCGGCTAATCGCTTGCCATTTCGTCGATCCTAGACCGTAAGAAGCTTCCAAGTAATCAAACGGAACAGAGCGTATTGCATCAGAGGCAATACTAGCAATAGTAGGTAAAATCATAATACTCAGGACAATAATACCCGCAATTAAACTAAATCCCACTCCACCGAACGAATCCCGTAATAGAGGAACCAAGATCGTAACCCCTAATAATCCGTATACAACTGATGGAATACCAACTAATAATTCTAAAACAGGCTTTAATACTTTATTCCCAAACTTCGGCGAAATTAAATTCATGAATATAGCAAGAGCTATAGCAATTGGTGCACTAATGACAACAGCACCTAACGACACAAGCGTCGAACCGACAATAAAGATGACAGCACCATACGTACCTTGATCAGCATTTGGATTCCATTTCATCGAAGTTAACACCTCAGAAAATGAGATACCACTTTGCGTGAAAGATTGAATGCCTTTGCCGCAAATAAACGCAATAATAGCTAATGTAATAAAAACAATAAAGATACCGCAAAACGTAACAAGTGATCTACCTATATATTCACTCTTTACGTAATTAATTTGTTTTTTCCCCTTCATCACAGGACAGACCCCACTTCATAGATTGCATTGAACAGGACTGGCCTTGCAGCCAGCCCCATAAAATTTTATTACTTATTTAATTTAGACATTGGGATGTAACCCATATCTTCTACTTGTTTTTCGAAATCTTTACCTTTTACATAGTCAATGTAAGCTTTTGTCGCTTCTTTTGCCTCACCTTTAGTTACCATGTACTCGTAAGACCAGAATGGATATTTACCAGCAGAAATATTTTCAACTTTCGGTTCAGATCCATCAATTTTAACCGTTTGTAACGCACCTTTTTTCTCACCAACCATGTAAGACATTGCTAAGTAACTAACTGAACCTGGAGTAGAGTTAATCGCTTGCTCTACAGCACCATTAGAATCTTGTGTTGTACCAGTTCCATCATTAATCTTCGCGTCTTTCATCACTGTCTTTTCAAAAGTAGCACGTGTACCAGATGAAGCTGGTCGGTTAATTACATTGATTTTTTCATCTTTTCCGCCTACTTCTTTCCAGTTCGTTACTTTTCCAGTGAAGATATCTTGCACTTGTTTTACTGTTAAGTTATCAACTTTTACATCTTTATTTACGACAAGTGCGAATGCGATACCCGCAACTTTGTTATCTACTAATTCTTTTGCTTTTTCAGCATCTTTTATTTTATCTCCAGCTGGAACATCTGAGTTACCAATTTGTACTGCACCAGATGCTACTTGGTTAATCCCAGTTCCACTACCGCCACCTTGAACTTGAATAGAAACTTTTGAATTTTTCTCCATGAATTTCTTTCCAGCTTCCTCCGCAAGAGGTTGAAGAGCTGTAGAGCCAGCCGCTGCAATCGTACCTGATAATTCTTGTTTTGCATCGCTACCTTTAGCAGCTTCCTTATTATCCGTACTTTCTGCTTTTCCACATCCAACTAATGCACCTGCAACAACTAAAGCCGCTAAAGAAAATTTAATACCCTTTTTCATAACCATGTCTTGTACCCCCATTTGGATTATCACTTTTCGAATTCATCTTCTTTCGAACACAAATTCATTGTAGGACAACAATATTATGTGAGTGTTAAGCAATTTTTAAGTTTAAGTAAATAGGGGTAACATCCCGCAAAAGCTAGACATTCCAACATTTATAGTTGAAAAACCCAACAAAACCCACACTAAACATGCATTATTGTAAATTTAATCTTAACAATGTAAAGCTAGTGTAAATAATTTTCTGCATTTTCCCCTTTAGATTAAAACTACATTTACAATCACCCTATATTTTTAAGGTTTTACACCCTTACTTTATTTACATTGAGAAGAATTTCAGTAATATTTTTTGGTACAACTAAATAAATTGGAACAATTCTAAAAATAATTGAATATTTTTAAAGTACTAATTGACAGCATCATTAAATGTAGTCTAATATATTAGTATCAAAAAGTTTACCTAAGGAAACTTTTTAAACTTAAACTAACAATATAGAGATGAGGTAACTTTTATGGTATCGGCTAATACAAAACCACTTTCTGAATTTAAAACAGGAGAGTTTGTACAAATTGAGAAGATACAATTAGAAGGAACTATGAAACGACGTTTATTAGATTTAGGCTTTTTTCCTGGAGCGACAATTAAAGTATTACAACGCAGCCCACTTGGAGACCCAGTTGCTTATCAAGTAAGCAACACAACTATTGCACTGCGTAGTGAAGAAAGCTCCCTTATTTTCGGGGTATTAATAGGAGATGATTTCAGATGAGTAACCACCGCATTGCGTTAGCTGGTAACCCGAATACCGGAAAAAGTACATTATTTAATACTTTAACAGGCTTAAAACAACATACTGGAAACTGGACGGGGAAAACTGTTTTAAAGGCTGAAGGGGAATATAAGCACGGCGGAAATATATATACAATAATAGATTTACCTGGAACTTACTCACTGTATTCAAATTCGGCAGATGAAGAAGTAGCACGAGATTATATTATATTTGAAAAACCAGAAGTAACTGTAGTTGTTATAGATGCAACTGCAATGGAAAGAAATTTAAATTTAGCACTCCAAGTAATGGAAATGACAAACGATGTGGTCATTTGTATTAACTTAATTGATGAAGCGGAGAAAAAAGGAATCATTATTGACGAAAAGAAATTAGCAAAATCACTCGGTGTACCTGTAGTGAAGATTTCTGCTCGCAACCGAGTAGGCATTGGTCATTTGCTAAATGTCATCGCTAAAGTAGCAAATAAAAAACTAATTCCAACACCAATTAAAATTACTTATAACGATAAAATCGAAAATATGATTCAGGAATTAGAACCACAAATTTATAAAGTATTCGGTGATACGTATCCAGCACGTTGGATTGCATTACGTATATTAGATGGCGATAAGAATTTCTTAACTACACTTCAAAAACACCATAACGAACCACTTGTAAGGGAGGTTGTGATCAATGGAATCTCACTCAGCCAGTAAAGCTCTTCCGCTGGACTATATTGTTCAACATGCACAAACACTTTCAAAAGAAGATATACGAGATGATATTGTCGGAGATATTTATCGAACCTCCGCAAGTATATGTAAAGAAGCTGTCCAATATACAAATACCGATAAATTGTATCGTTCTGAAAAACTAGATAAAATTTTCACATCTCCAATCTGGGGATTCCCAATTATGCTCGGTATTTTATCTATTATTTTTTATCTCACAATTGCAGGCGCTAACGTACCTTCTGATATGATCGCTAAGTTCTTTGGCTGGGTAGAAGGATATTTAACATCTTGGTTCCAAGCAGCGCATGCACCTGAATGGTTACATGGCATTTTAATACTTGGTTTATTCCGCGGTATCGGTGCTGTTATTAGCGTTATGTTACCACCTATGGCAATCTTTTTCCCTATGTTCGCGCTATTAGAAAACTACGGATATTTACCACGTGTCGCATTTAACATGGACCGCTTATTCAAACGATCTGGTGCACATGGCAAGCAATCTTTAACAATGGCAATGGGATTCGGTTGTAATGCAGCTGCCATTATGTCAACACGTATTATTGAATCACCACGTGAACGTATGCTTGCAATCTTAACAAACAACTTCGTTCCTTGTAACGGTCGCTGGCCTATGTTAATTTTAATGGCTTCATTATTTATGGCTGCTGGTTATACAGGTAGTATGCAAACACTTGTTACTGCTGGCGTTGTAGTTGGAATGGTTGTAATTGGTGTTATTATGACATTAACTGTTTCTTGGGTACTATCAAAAACAGCTTTAAAAGGTGTGCCAACTCACTACACTCTTGAGTTACCGCCGTACCGTAAGCCAAAAGTTTGGAATACAATTGTACGTGCAACACTCGATAAATCAATTTATGTTTTAAAACGAGCTATAGTTGTAGCTGCCCCTGCAGCTGCATTAACTTGGTTACTTGCTAATATTTTCATCGGTGACACAAGCTTACTTATGTATTTTGTAAACTTCCTAGATCCATTCGCTAAAATGTTAGGACTTGATGGCTTTATTTTAGCTGCATTCATTCTTGGGCTACCAGCTAATGAAATTGTCATCCCGATTTTATTAATGTCTTACTTATCAACTGGTGCTTTAACTGAAATAGATGATTTTAATCAAATTAAAAATCTATTCTTAGAACACGGTTGGACTTGGTTAACTGCGTTAAACACAATGTTGTTCTCTCTTCTTCATTTCCCGTGCGGAACAACACTAGTTAACATATATAAAGAAACAAAAAGTGCAAAATGGACATTCTTATCGTTCGCAATCCCTACCGTTATCGCCATTGTTGTGACATTCCTCTCTACACAATTGGTACATTGGTTAGGGCTTGTATAAAAACAAAGCATACATAGAAGGTATCCCCCTTCACATATGCTTTGTGTGAAAGAAACCTGAAATTATTCAGGTTTCTTTTTTTCTTTCCACGGCTGCGCTCCATACGTTGTGAGTTTTTTATGAATAAAGTATATGGCTCCCGGAAGAACCGCCATTAATATCGTGCAGCTAATTCCTAATCCAGTAAACAACTTCCATCACCTTATTTCACTCTTTTCGGTAAAGCTGAACCTGAATGCTCAATTGTCGGATGAACATGAACAGTAATTTCAGCGTTACTAAAGTAATTTTCACCTTGATCCCAATTCTTACTTATTTTTTTCCACTCTTTATAATTATGCCGTTTATATACTTCTCCTAATTCCAATACATCTACCTTATATTTTTTTTGAACAAGCTTAATCGATTTTTGAATACGCTTCTCCATTTCCTTCGAAATATCCCTCTTCAAGCGCTTTTCATTCATAACTTGTTTATGATCACTAAAGTGCAACTCAGCCAATGTACCTTCCAGAGATAAATGAATATCAAACTTCGGTTTTGTAGCATTTGTCGTAGACACTTTAATCTTTCGATGCACCTTATGAATTTCATATGTAATAAGCTGGTCTTTTTTACGGATAGTAAAAAAACCTCCAATTTTTTTACCTATTATATAATTCATTCCTACTGTTTGTTCTCCACTCAAACTGCCTACACACTTATTATCCTTCCCACGAAACAGTGCTGCCCCATTCATTTGTACCCCTTGTTTTGTTAGTTCGAGAATAGGTAATACGAAACTTTGGTTAGAAATCATCTTTTCCTGTACTTCACCAATTCTTGCAGCTTCAATCATTTGAGCATTTTTCGGAGGGTGTTCAGCTAACATATCAATATACTGCGCCGGTAAGTTCTCAGGCTTGGCACTCTGCTTTAAAATAGCTTCTGCATTTTTCTCAGAAACGAACAAACGAATATTTCTTCTCATCTCATGATCGCGAATATATACATCTAACGTATTTTGTAAAATATACGGATTCGCTAGTAAATCTTTAGAAAAAATTATCACTTGTATATGCGGAAAGAATAATGAACGACTAATTTTTTTGGCGATAATTCGTATTTGCTCAAAGACACTATCTGCTTTCGCACTAACATTAATATAATTTTCACCATCTCCATCACCTTGTCCACCTTGTTGGGACAATTTACTGGGGAGTACCATCTGATACGTACCTTTCATAATTGGATTTGCTTTCTTTACCTTTACAATATCGTAAGCTGCGCCTACTACAAATCCTCTTTCTTCTATTTCTTCTAACTCAGAGCACCCACTTATAGATCCAGCTAAAACCATAACCATTATTATTTTAAGAAGGCGTTTCATTTCTACCATTCCTTCTTTTTATTTTATATACAATAAAAACTAACAAAGGCGCTAACACGACAAACCCCATATCTATCCAAGCTAAATAAGTCCCATAACTTGACAATTCTTTCGAATTACTAGGTATCATATTCACCATAAAAATAATCGGGGCACTTACAAAAATAAAAATATGTTTCTTCACTTTTGGAAACATAGCACAAAATAATAAAGATGCGACGTCATAATACATTGCTGTAGTGTTATAAATAGTAATAATCCAAGTAGTAAAAAAAATCGCATCAAATCTTTCTAAAAAACCTCCACCAATTTCAATTTCTTTCCCTAATTCAATTGTTGGATATGTCAATCCACGTGTTGTCATATACGTAAAAACACTAATACAAGTTACATAAATTAAAATGTATGACAACACGTTTACGATCACCGCTTTTGCAACTGCCATTGGCGCTTTTTTCGCTGTCTTATCATTCAACAACACAGCATAAAACAGAGCTACCTCAAATCCGATGAATGTAAAAATAGAATTTTTAACTCCTACAGCATACTGACTGACATTCGTTTGAAAAGCCGGTAGTAAATTATTTATTTCCATTAAATTCACATTCAATAAAGAAAGCAACACTATCGCAATTAAAACAATTGGTAAGAATAGAACATTTAACCTTAATAAAGCCGCTCTCGATCCTGCTACTCCATAAATAACAACTAATAAGAAGAAGAAAGACAATAGCTGTATTGGTGTATCACTAAATAAATATGTTTGTGAAATAACCGCAATCATTCGCGATTCATATGCTGTCAAAGCTGCAAACGTTAATACTAAAATGCTACTAATTGTGTATGCAACAGGTTTCGTCAAATGTGCACTCGTATATTGAACAAAGTTTTGTTTTGGGAATAAAATAGCTACCCTCGTTACAAACCAACCTAAAACCGCACATATCAATCCACCCAAAAGTAAAATAATCCAACCGTCCGAAAATAAAGTTTGATCAGCAATATCTCTCGGCATAGACAATGCCCCGATACCAATAATGGTTGACGATACCGCAAACCCAATTTCCCGAGATCCAATTTCCTCATCCCCATATTCAAATGGTTTCAATTACTCTCGCTCCTTTGGATTTAATGTAGAGTCTTTCGTTTGTAAATATTCCGGTCGCTCTTTCAACATCGATTTTGGCATACGAATAAGTTCTTCTTTCCAATCTTTATAAAATGCAGGAGCAATAGGCGTTGTATACGGAACACCAACACTCTTTAAATTTGTAATATGAACCGCAAGTGAAATAAGAGCTAAAATGATTCCGTACAATCCAAAAGCAGTTGCTGCTAATACAAAAACAAAAAGTAAAATTCGAAACGTAATCGTAATGCTATATACAGGCAGTGAAAACGTAGCAATTGCGGTAACCGCAATAATAATTACTAAAAACGGATTTACAATCCCCGCATTTACTGCCGCTTCTCCAATTACAAGACCGCCTACGATGCCAATTGTTTGTCCCATCGGTTTCGGAAGCCTAATCCCGGCTTCTCGTATTAATTCCATCGTTAATGCCATCATTAACGTTTCTATATAAGCAGGAAACGGTACCCCTTCTCTCGCTCCCGCAATGGAATAAGCTAGTTTAGATGGAATAAGCCCTTGATGATACGATACAAGCGCTACGTACATGGCAGGTAATAAAACAGCAGCGATACCTGATCCCATACGTAACATTCTTAATAACGTTCCAATTATCCAACGCTCATAATGATCTTCTACAGATTGAAAAATATCAACAAATACTAGTGGAGCTATAAGAGCAAATGGTGACCCATCTACTAAAATGGCCGCTTTCCCTTTCGCCAATGCAGCCACTATATTATCTGGTCTTTCCGTATTTAAAAACTGCGGAAACGGCGATAAATTATTATCTTGAATTAATTGCTCAATCGTTCCTGTCTCAAAAATGACATCTGTCACTATTGATTGAAGACGCCGATCTAGCTCGTTTACGATGTAAGGGTTAATAATATCCTCTATATATACTAGGGTTACTTCTTTCTGCGATCGCTTCCCCATAATATAAGATTGAAACCGTAACTTCGGATCACGTAAACCACGGCGAATTAACATTTTATTCACATTAATATCTTCATTTAACCCAACCCTCGGTCCACGAATTAAATCTTCTGTCACTGGCGGTTCTAGACTTCTTTTCTCCCAAGCCCTACTGTTAACAACAATAGCCGTTTGAATATTATCAATTAATATGACTGTATCTCCTGCTAAAACCGCATTTATAATATCTGGAAAAGTCGTCTTCATACCGACTTCTGCAATAGAAATAAAACGATCCAATAATGTCTGAACCACAGCTGCTTCATTTGGTATTTCTTCATATTGAAGTGTACGAACTACATATTTATAAACATTATCCTTATCTGTCAATCCACATAAGAAAACAACCGCACAACGTGTAAAACTACCAGCAAGAGCAACTTCTCTAATTGTTAAATCATTAGGTGAACCTAACTCATCTCTAATTTCCTTCATAACTTCAAACAAGTTACCTTTTAGCTCTAACAATTTCCCCACCTAACTTCCTTTTCAACAAGTTTTTAGTTAGATTCCGCTAATAGAAGAAAATATATACAAAAAAGAGCTATCTCTTTTCGAAGATAGCTCTAACATACGAATTACTTTTCTACTATTATATTGTCGGTCTTTACAGATACATTTCTTGTGAATCCACTAACTACAAACATCACAATAACGTTAACTAACAACGCGACTATACCTACATTCAAATCTTTCATATACTGCGGGACACCCGGAAACATCGTAGCTATAGTTGAACCAGATAAGGTAATATATGCGACAATTAACAACCCAATCCCCATTCCTGCAATCGCTCCTTGCTTCGTAATAATTTGACGTGGAAACAAACTACATACAAGTGCAGGGAAAAGTTGCGTAACTATACTGTACCCCATTAAAAGAAGAGCCCCTATCGTTTCTCCCCCTTTAAATGTAAACAATACTGCAACAAGCGTTACAACAGGTACAAATAACTTAGCTACTTTTGCAACTTGTCTATCTGAAGCAGATGGCACCATTGTTCGGTAAATATTTTTTGCTAACAACGTAGATGCCGCCATAACAAGCATGGAACCTGGAACTAATGCCGTTAACACTCCTGCACTACCAATAATACCAATAAACCATGGATCAAACGTTTGAAGAGCCAGACGGAATAATGAAAGATCTACATCCGCTCCCTTTAACCCTGGAACTTGCAAGATAGCAGCAAAACCTGCAAAGAACACAAAAAGCAAAACTAAAGAATAGAGAGGCATAATTGCTGCATTTTTCCTAAATACTTTTTCACTTTTCGCTGAGAAAGCTGAGGCAAATGTATGAGGCCACATATAAAAACCGAGAGCCGTTAATATAATAGTAGAAACAAACCAAGAAATACTCATTCCCTTTTCAGGTAAAGATAAAAAACCTGGTTTTGCAGCTTCTACAGCTTCAAACATCGGTTGAAATCCTCCGTAATAGTGATACGGTAAATATATACCTAAAAACATAACGATAAATAGTATCATAATGTCCTTCAAAGCAGCTGTCCAAGCCGATCCATGTATACCTGAAACCATTACATAAATAGTTATAACAATAGCACCAATCCATACCGCAATAACAGGTGTCACTCTTCCATAGGAAGCTTCCGAAACGATAATTCCTAATCCCTTTAATTGCAAAACAAGATACGGGATAATCGAAATAACACCAATAATTGAAACAATTACCCCAAGCGTCTTACTCCTGTATTTCTTCGCAAAGAAATCTGATTGTGAAATGAGGTTATGTTCTTTTGCATACTTCCAAATTGGAGGCAATAAGAAATACGATAAAATATAAGCTAATGCACCATACCCTAAAATATAAAATGTAGGAGCTCCTTTACTATAAGCCCAGCCACTTCCTCCTAAAAATGTGAACGTCGTATAAATTTCCCCTGCCATAAGGAGAAAAACGAAAATAGTTCCAAATCCTCTTCCTCCAACTGACCATTGTTCTAAATTCATATCTTTTCCATGTTGTGCCCGAATTCCTAAAAATAGTGCGAGAAACAAAAATATAATAATGATAAATAATGCAGTCATTTTACGTCCCCCTTATTAGCAGGGTCGAATACGTACACAAGACCCATACAAAGAGACGTAATGAGCACTGATAATAGTACCCAAAATAATAAAAATGGCATCCCCCATACGTAAGGAGTGACCGAATTTGCAAATACTGGTCCAACTACTAAACAAAGAACTGGAATAAGTGCTAGCACGTGTATTTTTTTCATCTCATTCTCCTTTACTTATAAAATTCATAATGGATGATACAAAGACTTCCACTCCAATTGGTAATGCGTCTTCGTCAATTGTAAAACGAGGGTGATGATGCGGATATATAATTCCCTTCTCTTCATTTCCTGCCCCTATAAAAAAGAACGTCCCTGGTGCCTTTTGTAAAAATGCTGAAAAATCTTCCCCTGCCATCGTTGGTTGTAAACGAACAACCCTTTCTCTTCCATAAAGCTGTAATGCTGTATGTTCAATAAGCTCTGTAACTTCATAATCGTTCACAACTGGGCGATATCCATATTCATAAGAAAATGTATACTTAGCACCGTAGGATTCTGTAATATGTTTTACAATCCTTTCAAGCTTCTTCTTTGTTTCTTCTCTTAATTCATGCCTTAAACTTCTCACTGTCCCTTCAATCTCCGCTTGTTCCGGGATAACATTATGAGTTGTCCCAGAATGAAATTGCGTAACAGATACTACGAGAGAATCTAACGGATTCGTGAGGCGAGATACAATTTGCTGAATTTGCGAAACTACTTGCGCACCAATGGCGATACTATCAACTGTTTCATGCGGAATTCCAGCATGCCCACCTTTTCCCTCTATCGTAATTTTAAAAACGTCCGGCGCCGCCATCGCAGGACCATAAATTACACCTACTTTTCCAACCTCTAATGACGCCCAAAGATGAGCACCAATAATGTAATCCACACCTGTCATCACTCCCGCTGCGACCATTTCCTCTGCACCGCCCGGAAAGTTTTCTTCTGCATGTTGAAATAAAAAGCGAATCTCTCCTTTAACTTTCTCTCTTTCCTCTACCAACTTATGTACTACACCAAGCAATATTGCCATGTGACCATCGTGACCACACGCATGCATCACACCTGGATATATAGAAATAAAATCAAACTTATTTTCTTCATGAATAGGAAGAGCATCCATATCAGCACGAACCGCGATAGTTTTACCAGGCTGCCTACCAGTTAACCTTGCCATTATACTATATTTAGTAGGCCTTGAGACTTCTAAATACGGGATTTCCCGAAGTATGTCGAATACAAATTGAGATGTTTTTTCCTCTTGAAAAGATAACTCTGGATACTTATGAAAATGCCTTCTCCACTCAATCAACTGATTCTTTGATAAAACAAGTTCCTTTGCGACATCCATTTCTCTTCTCCCCTTCTTTACCAAGTTAAATGTTATTATAGCGTGAATTGTTAACTTCCGAAAGAATTTTCAGAATTTTCTATAATGAATATTCAAAAAGAAAAAGCCATCTCAAGATGACTTTTCATTTTATCCCGCATTAACGGGCAGTAAAACTCCCACCTCAAAATTCGGCTGGAGCAAAGAAGTTAGGTGGGAGATTAACTGCCCGTAAACGCCCGATTGGTTCAACTAATAATCAGTGGGGGATGAACAAAACCCCCACTGATTATAGTTTCACTTTATAAAATAGTAATTGCTTGTTTCCCCATCTGCTCCCATGCCTTTTCAAATTCAGCACGAGGAACAGCTTTTCGTGGATTGTTTGCAAGAGGATCATTTACGTATACAAAGTTTTGATCATATCCAATTACTACAACACTATGCTCATAATATGTAATTTTCACTTCACCTGAACTCGTATTCCATGTTTCAAAACTACTTTCGGCTAATGGTTTAAACGTTGTATTAATAATCACCCATACTGGAGAACCAGAACTAATTACTTTATATAGATCTTGCACGTCTCTACCCGTTAAATTAATTACTTTTTCAGGAACATACTTTTCTGCTAAATTAAAAATCGGTTGATTATATACACCGTATCCCGGCTCAGCTTTCGTGTAAATATTTCCGACGAATCCCTCATACGGATTTCCATGCAAACCATCTTGTTTAAATGGAACGCGATGAATTTCACTAGCAAGTTGCATCTTATCTACTTGTACACCTTTATGTTGTAGTAGCATAGTTAAACTTGTCACTTCACAACCTCTAGGTAATTCAGGTAACTGTCTAATAAACGGAACCTCTGTAATCATTGCACTTTCTTTCATCTCAGAGAAAAGGTCTAACCGAAATTCTTGTGCCTTTTTCATAATTTTATCTTTCTCGAAAAAGAACACGACAGCAAATATAATACCGAAAATAAAAATATATTTTAACTTTTTCATCATAAACCAAACTCCATTATATCAATTATTTTAAAGGCACAACTCCTATCATTGTACCTTTCTTCTTACTAGTTTGCTAGAAAGATTCTGTGAATTATTATTCACAAATACCTTTTCAAAATTCCGATTGTTTGAAATAGAAAGAAAAAATATAATTTTTCAGAATTTTTCATAAAAAAACAAAATTATTAACCTAGTGAAAGAATCACGTTTCCTTCACTAGGTTAATAAACATTCTAAGGTATTTAGTCATAGTTAGTTTTTCCTTTACATACTCAGTTCACAACAAAATAAACCAAGTATGTTTTTCACCCCCACTAATGATTAAAAGCACCGAATAAAGTGAAACTTTAATCAGTGGGGGTTTTGTTCATCCCCCACTGATTATTAGTTGAACCAATCGGGCTTTTACGGGCAGTTGATCCCCCACCTAAATTTTTTGCTTTCGCTGAATTTTGAGGTGGGGGTCTTACTGCCCGTTAATGCGGGATAAAATCTAGTTAAAACATACAAAAAAATATGGGGGAGGGACATATGAATCAACAAGTAGAACAGGCAGAATTAAAATACCGCACACCACTTTATCCAATAGTTCCAATCGTAGCTTTCTCACTCAATTTCCTTACATTTGTTAGTTTAGCTTTCATTCCAGATCAGAGAATTGCTCTTTATTGCGGGGTTCCATTTATGATTATTTGTTACATTTTATACCGAGTTAAAGTTTCGGAAAGTTGTCACATTTGAGCAAAAAAGAAATATAACTTAGGTAACAAACTGAATATATTAAAAATTCAGTATTTTTCCTTATGATAAGATAATTTTTTTCTATTTATTGGGTATGTTGGTATAACTTTATTTATCTTAAAATTCCCACAATCACGTTTTTATCTGGAAAATAGTTTACAATGTTATCAAGTTACAAATGATATTCACCTTAAAAAGCGTGCATTTGTGTCTATTTTTTAACAATATGACAAAAACTATTGCCTTCTATAAATTAATAGGTTTATATTGTTTTATTGGCATAGTTTCAATCCAAGGAGAAAGGAGATTTTCAATCGTGCAACTAAAGAAAACGTTTTGGAAGTTGGCTTCGCTTCTTCCGTTATCATTACTTCTGTTCCTCGGTGGCTGTGATAAAAAACTCGCAGTATTAAATCCGCAAGGACCTGTTGCAAAAGCACAGTATGATTTAATTGTTTGGTCATTCTTGCTTATGTCATTAATTATCGCAATTGTATTCATCTTGTTTACAGTCATCTTGATTCGTTATCGTGAAAAACCAGAGAATATGGACTATGAGCCACCTGATCAACATGGTAACACATTATTAGAAATCATTTGGACGATTATTCCTGTTATTATCGTTATCGCATTATCGATTCCAACAGTTAAAGCAACTTATGCTTCGGAAGAGGTTCCGCAAGAGTCCAAACATATTAAACCAGTTGAAATTTATGTTACATCTGCAAACTGGAAATGGTTATTTAGTTACCCGGAGGAAAAAATTGAAACCGTTAACTATTTAAACATCCCAGCTGGTGTACCAATTCAATTTAAGCTGACTTCTGTCGGTCCAATGAATGCTTTCTGGGTACCAGAACTTGGTGGTATGAAGTATACAATGGATGGCATGATCATGGACTTATATTTACAAGCTGACAAGCCAGGTTCTTACCTAGGTCGTAGTTCGAACTTCTCTGGTGAAGGATTCACTCACATGGAGTTCGAAGTTGAAGCAAAAACTAAAGAGAAATATGATAAGTGGGTAAAAGAAGTACAAGAAACTGCCCCTAAATTATCAGAAAAGAAATACAACGAAATTATTAAACCTGGTGTAGTGGGGCGTATGACGTTCTCTAGTCACCACTTAAGTTATGTAGATCCAAAATCACTTGAATATTGTGATTACAACTACTACAAAAACAAAAAATAATAGCTATTATTCCAACAGATTGGAGTGAACACAGTGAAGCTTGATGAATTTTTTGTCACAGGTGACCCGATTATTTACGGAGCTGACGCTTCTATCGTTCTTGTGACATTAGCGATTCTTTTCGTACTAACAAAGTACAAAAAATGGAGATGGCTTTGGGATGAATGGTTGACAACTGTTGACCATAAAAAAATAGGAACCATGTATATTATCTCTGCCGTTATAATGTTATTCCGTGGTGGTATGGATGGTTTAATGATCCGTGCACAGTTAACATTCCCAGAAACAACTTATTTAAACGCTGAACACTATAACGGAATCTTTACAACACATGGTACAGTAATGATTCTTTTCATGGCAATGCCATTCGTTATGGGATTAATGAACCTTGTAGTACCATTACAAATTGGTGCTCGTGACGTTGCATATCCGTTCTTAAATGCTTTAAGTTTCTGGTTATTCTTTGTCGGAGCAATGTTATTCAACATCGCTTTCGTAATCGGTGGTTCTCCAGACGCTGGGTGGACTTCTTACTTCCCAATGGCAGGTACAGAGTTTACTTCTGGTGTAGGAAATAACTACTACGCAATTGCATTACAGATTTCAGGTCTCGGTACGTTAATGACAGGTATTAACTTCCTAGTTACTATTTTAAAAATGCGTACACCTGGCATGAAATTAATGAGAATGCCAATGTTTACTTGGTCAATCTTAATTACAACAATTATCATTATTTTCGCTTTCCCAGTATTAACAGTTGCTCTTGCATTAATGACATTTGACCGTCTATTCGATGCTCACTTCTTTACGATGGCGAGCGGCGGTATGCCGATGTTATGGGCCAACCTATTCTGGGTATGGGGTCACCCTGAAGTATATATCGTTATTTTACCGGCATTCGGTATTTTCTCTGAAATCATTAGTACATTCTCACGTAAACGTCTATTCGGTTACAGTGCGATGGTGTACTCGATGGTTGCAATTTCTTTACTAAGTTTCGTCGTATGGCTTCACCATTTCTTCACTATGGGTGCAGGTCCAGCGGTTAACTCATTCTTCTCGATTTCGACAATGGCGATTTCGATTCCAACCGGTGTTAAGATCTTTAACTGGTTGTTTACACTGTATAAAGGACGTATTCGTTTTACAGTTCCAATGCTTTGGTCATTGGCATTTATTCCAAACTTCGTAGTTGGTGGAGTTACAGGGGTTATGCTTGGAATGGCAGCAGCTGATTATCAATACCATAACAGCTACTTCCTAATTGCTCACTTCCACTACGTATTAATCGCAGGTACAGTATTCGCTATGCTTGCTGGATTCACATACTGGTATCCAAAAATGACAGGTCATATGTTAAATGAACGCCTAGGTAAATGGACATTCTGGATCTTTATGAGCGGATTTAACATCTGTTTCTTCCCAATGTACTTCTTAGGTTTAGACGGTATGACTCGTCGTATGTACACTTACTCTGAAAGTCTTGGATGGGGCTGGCTAAACCAAATCGCATCTGTTGGTGCTGTAATGATGGCTATTGGCTTCCTAATCCTTTGCTATAACGTAATTTGGAGTGCACGTCACGGTGAGCGTGACACAACTGGAGATCCATGGGACGGCCGTACACTTGAATGGGCAACTCAATCTCCTGTACAACATTACAACTTCGCGAAACTTCCTGAAATTAAAGAAGCTGATGCTTTCTGGTTCATGAAAAAACGTGGAGAAACAATTACACCAACAGCAGATGAATTAAAACCAATTCACATGCCAAGTAATTCTGGCGTGCCTATTATTGCGTCTTTATTCTTCGGTCTTGCAGGTTTTGCATTAGTATTTAGCTGGTTCTGGATTGCAGCAATCGGTGGTATTGGTATTTTAGGTTGCTTAATCTATCGTTCATTCGATTATGATGATGGCTACTACGTAAGCGTTGATGAAATTAAAGAAACAGAACATATAGCATGAGAGGTGAAATGACATGGCGGCTTTAGATAAAAGCTTACCTTTGGAATATCAATCCGAGCAAAGCAGATTGAATATCCTAGGATTCTGGATTTTTCTTGGGGCTGAAATTATGCTGTTCGCAACACTTTTCGCCTCTTATCTAGTCCTTGCTGGTCGTACGGCTGATGGCCCAACACCAGCGCAATTGTTTGAAGTTAAAACACTTTTAATTCAAACACTGTTACTTTTAACAAGTAGCTTTACATGTGGGATCGCAATTCACGAAATGCGTAAACACAATCAAAAAGGAATGTTAGCTTGGTTTATCCTGACTTTACTTTTAGGTGCAGGCTTCCTATTCTTTGAAATTGAAGAATTCATTTTGTACGTTGGTGAAGGTGCAACGATTCAAACAAGTGCTTTCTTATCGGCATTCTTCGTTCTTCTTGGAACGCATGGTGCCCACGTAACAGGTGGTATCATCTGGGCAACTTGTGTTATTATCCAAATTTTAAAACGAGGTTTAACACCAGTTACAGCTCGTAAAGTATTTATTATCAGCTTATACTGGCATTTCCTTGATCTTGTTTGGGTCTTTATTTACACACTAGTTTACTTGAACGGGATGGTGGCGTAAATGGGTCAAAATAACAACCAAGCAAACGGGCATGGGCATAGCGGATTCCCATGGTCACACGTTTTCGGATTTATTTTATCGCTTGCACTAACGTTTCTAGCGTTATACGTGGCACTTTACACAAACCTGCCACTTTCAACGATATTAACAACTATCATCATAATGGCAGTTGCGCAAGCGTTATTACAATTAATTATGTTCATGCACTTAAAAGAAGGAGAAGGAAGAATTCAAGTTCTTACAATGATATACAGTTTCTTCGTTGCAGCTGCAACAGTTGGTCTTACTGTATGGATCTTCTTCTCAATGTAATTTGCATGAAAAGACTGCTGGGATTCCTCAGCAGTCTTTTTTTATCCCCTATTAACGAGCAGTAAGACCCCCACTGATTAAATTTTCACTTTATCCCCTTCCCCATTACATCCACATTACGGAATTAACAACAAAATCATGCAAAATATACTTATTATGACAAATGTTAAGAAAACTCTTTCTTTATGAAATCGAAACCATATCCGTTGCTTTTCTTCCTATTATATGGCTAAATAGTTACTATATTTATTTGAAGGGAGAGAACGCAATGGAACATCATTCTTCTGTTCTATCACTTATGGTTGTCGTCGCAATCGCGTTTTTCGTTCCCCTTTTGTTACAGCGCTTTAAATTAAAAGCACTTCCTGTCGTTGTTGCAGAAATTATCGCAGGAATCTTTGTAGGTAAAAGTGGATTTAACATCATTGAGCCAGATATGTGGCTTCAAGTCTTATCAACACTAGGGTTTATCTTCCTAATGTTTTTAAGTGGTTTAGAAATTGACTTTTCGATCTTTAAACAAAAAGGGAAAAAGAATACGACAAACGAACCGAACACATTTCAAGCAGCAAGCATTATCTTCTTGTTTATTTTCATTTTATCTTATGCCCTATCATTACTATTCGTATGGCTAGGATTCGTAGACAATGCAATGTTCATGACTTTAATTATTTCAACTATTTCTTTAGGTGTTGTCGTACCAACATTGAAAGAAAATAACTTAGGAAAAACCGCAATCGGGCAAATCATTTTATTAGTCGCTGTTATTGCAGACTTAGTTACAATGATTTTACTCGCTGTATTCGTCGGATTAAATTCCGAAAGTGGCCAAAGCATGTGGCTTCTACTTCTTCTATTCGGTGCTGGTATTGTAATTTACTTTGTCGCAAGACGGTTTAAAAATATTCCATACCTAGAAAGCTTAAAAGCCGGTAGTGTACAAATTGATACACGAGCTGTTTTTGCACTCATCTTAATATTAGTTGGATTATCTGAATCTGTTGGGGCAGAAAATATTTTGGGAGCCTTTTTAGCAGGTGTACTCGTATCTTTATTATCACCAAATGAAGATATGGTTGAAAAACTTGATTCCATCGGATATGGCTTCTTCATTCCTATTTTCTTCGTAATGGTTGGTGTAAATCTAGAAGTATGGTCTATTTTTAACGAGCCTTCTAGTATGCTAATGATCCCAATTCTAATTGTGGGACTCTTTATTTCAAAACTGTTGCCATCACTCGTCTTACGAAAATGGTACCCACGCAATATCGTACTCGGAAGTGCTATTTTGTTAACATCAACACTTTCTTTAGTTATTGCGGCTGCACAAATCGGTGAAAAGCTAGGCATCATTAGCCCAAGTTTATCAGCATCTCTTATTTTAAGTGCAGTTATTACTTGTATTTTTGCGCCTATATTATTTAAAAAGATGTTTCCAAAAGTGGAAACACCAAAACCGAAAGTATCTATTATTGGTGCAAGCAGAATTACCCTTCCGTTATCACTTGATTTAAAACGTGAAGATTATAACGTAACACTATATATGATACGTCAAAATAAAATAAATGATGAGGAAGCGAAATCTCATGACTTCCCTATTGTAAAATTAGATGAGATTACTATTCAATCTTTAATGGGGCAAAAAGCTTTCGAAGCAGACCGTGTTGTTGTTGCGACAAGTGATGATGAACAAAACTTATTATTAGCAGAACACGCAAAAGAATTAGGTGTTGAACACGTCATCGCAAGTGTAGAAGATCCCCTTCTACAAGAAAAAGCGACTCAAGAACATATCGCTGTATTCTCGACTATTAACTCTACACGTATTTTATTACGTGCACTTATTGATAAACCGAGTCTCGTTCGCTTGATTACAACAGCAAATGAAACGGTGCGTGAGGTTGAACTACGAAGTAATAAATATAACGGCTTAGCACTTCGTCGCCTTCCGTTTCTAGGTGATGTACTTGTCATTCAAATTTACCGTGGTAATAAAGCATTAATACCACATGGTGATACGAAGTTACAGCATGGCGATACTTTACTTGTAACGGGTTCAAAAGAACATATTAATACAATGAAAAACATATTAGAGTAGAAAAACGCCCCTCACATAAATGAGGGGCATTTTTTTCCATTCCATATGGTAAAATGTTACTATCACATATTATGGGGATGGATCACATTATGTCTATTGTAACTTTAGCTCTATTATTATTAGCGGAAGTACTCGTTGCCATTATTCTCATCGGTGTTAGCATTGAAATTTGTAGTTACGGCTGGAAAAAATCAAATGGCGTCAAATACACTTGTCTTTTGCTTTCGCTCCTTATCGGAACTGCTAGCATACTCGGACTTTTCGCTGCACCTGCCTATTTCTTTATACAACTAACAGAAAAAGGATTATAAGAAAAGATGTTAATATGGTTAGCGTGAAATATATTGATACATCTGAAACTTACGTATTACGTCAAAAAATTTTGCGCTCCAACCAGCTATTAACAGGTTGTAAATACTCTTCCGACTACGTAGAATAGCAACATTACCTAACTTTCGAAACAAACACGCTGGAAGATCCTTAATTCAAAAAGCGGAACAAGTCTTGCAAGAGAGTAAAGCAAATATTTTATGGTGTAATGGCCGAATTACTGTAACTGACTATTACAAGCGCTTAGGCTTCCATGAATATGGTGAAATCTTTGAAATTGAATCGATTGGCCTTCATAAAGTATTGTATAAAAAGATATAAGAAAAGCTTTCCGCAATACGGGAAAGCTTTTCTTATATTTCATCTTCACTTTTTATTTTTTTCATATATATGTATATAAACAAACTAGGAATTAAAAAACAAGCAAACATAATAAGTCCTGTTATACCAATTTCCTTTATCGAAATATCCGGTGTTACAATGATACAAATAGCTAACAGTCCAATAACAATCCCTACTGGAATTAATAATAGTTTCATGAAATAACTACGCGATACTCCACCTGTATGCTCATACACTTCTACCGAATTTTTTAAGTTTAAAAAGTTAATAACTATTATCCCGCCCATAAATACCATTAATAAATCCGAAACACTTTCATATCCTGCCCCTTGCAAAACATAACGGTAAAACACGATACTTAGTATGACAATATTTTGTAAGATGAAAACTAATCTAATATGTTTTAACCCCTCAATCATTAAACGTTCATCTTTCACGATCTTCACCCTATCACTCCTTTTCCTCCCAAAACAAATCATTCAATGTTTGATCTACTACATAACAAATTTTCAAACATAAATCTAAAGATGGATTGTATTTCCCCTTCTCAATTAAACTAATCGTTTGCCTTGTGACGCCTACTTTTTCTGCTAATTGTTGTTGTGTTAAATCTAACTGAACACGTGCGACTTTTATTTTACTTACAGCCATTCATGTTCCTCCTCTGTTTTTATTGTAACATATATATTCCATTAAGTAATTTATACTTTACGTAATTGATTTGTTTTTTTCACTTTATTATACACAAAAAAGGAGCCTCTCATAAGAAGCCCCCTTTCCTATCTCTATACTATAAGAATAAATGACATCCAAATAAAATTGTAAATAAATATAGTAACGGATGTACTTCCATCCCTTTCCCCTTCACAATCTTTAATACTGGATACACTAAAAATCCAATTGCACTTCCATTTGCAATACTAGACGTTAACGGAATACCAACGAAAATTAAAAATGCTGGTAATGCATCTTCAAATTCATTCCAATTAATATCACGAATGCTTTGTGCCATTAGACTACCTACAATAATTAATGAAGGAGCTGTAATAGCAGCTACACTTGATAAAGACGCGATAACAGGGCTGAAAAATGCCGTTATAATCGTTAGACCAACAACTACAATACCTGTTAATCCAGTTTTACCACCTGCAGCAATACCAGCTGACGATTCAATCGTTGCTGCTGTTGGGCTTGTTCCGAAGATAGAACCTGTCGTTCCGCCAATCGCATCTGCAATAAACGCTTTACCAAAACGTTTCTCTGTATTATCTGTAATTAAACCTGCTTGTTTAATTAAACCGAGTAATGCACCTGTCGTATCGAATAAAAGTACAAGTAAAAATGAAAATACAACACCATACAGTCCGTATTCAATTACATCTGAAAAGGCATTGATTGGATTTGAAACGATAATACCCTCTGGTAAATGAGGCATCGCTACAATTTTATCCTCAAACTTCAGTTGCCCCGTAAAGAAGGCGATAATTCCTGTCACAATCATACTAATAAATAATGCACCACTCACACGTAATACCATTAATACCGCCGCTAAAATTAAACCAATTAAAGTTAAAATAACGGCTGGAGAATGAAAATCACCAATCGTAACTAAGTTAGATGGATGATCCACGATAATTCCAGATAGACGTAATCCAATAAAAGCAATAAATAGTCCAATTCCACCTGCAATTGCATGTTTTAAACTGTCAGGAATTGCGATAATTAGCTTTTGCCTAAATGAAGTGAAAGATAATAAAAGAAAAATGATACCTGTTACAAATACTGCCGAAAACGCAATGACATACGTAATCCCCTCTGCCTGTTGAACGACAGAATAAGCAAAATATGCATTCATCCCCATAGCTGGAGCAATAACAATTGGATAGTTAGCTAAAAACGCCATACATAGCGTCCCAATAACTGTCGCAATAATAGTTGCCGTAAACGCTTGATCAAATGGTACACCTGCATCAGATAATATTTTCGGATTGATGACAAGAATATACGCAAATGTAAAAAAAGTTGTGATGCCCGCTAAAAGCTCTTGCTTCACAGAAGTGTTATATTTTTGTAATTGAAACATGGCTATGTACCCTTCCTACACCTGAATTATTATCACACATTCTTTTCTTACTAGTATGTGAGAAAATATAATACTTAATCTTAACAATCAATAAAAAGAAGAGTCAATATATTCTCTAATAGTGAGAATTTTAAGTTTAAGTCTGACAAGTTCAGATGTAGTACAGTTCATTTTGATTATTTTTGTAGCATAACAGATAGAAATGTTTTATAATTTGAAATAGTTAAATATTTAGGTAGCTCATTCTACAAGGGGGATTCTTCTTATGCAGCACACAAACAAATCTGGAACTTTAAATCGAGGTTTAAAAGAACGACATATTACTTTAATGTCACTCGGTTCGGCTATTGGCGTTGGGCTATTTTTAGGATCTGCTTCTGCTATTAAACTAGCTGGTCCTTCCATCTTACTAGGTTATATGATCGCTGGACTCGTTATTTTTTTCATTATGCGAGCGCTCGGAGAAATGGCAATTGAACAACCGGTTGCTGGCTCTTTTAGTAAATATGCTAATGATTATATCGGCCCGCTTGCTGGCTATATTACTGGTTGGAACTACTGGTTCTTATGGGTTGTTACTTGTATGGCTGAAATTACGGCGGCTGGAATTTACATGCAGTACTGGTTCCCAGATATCCCGCGCTGGACTTGGGCACTACTCGCTCTATTATTAATGAGCGCTTTCAACTTCTTATCAGTAAAAGTATTTGGAGAACTTGAGTTTTGGTTTGCTCTCATTAAAATTGTCACAATTATCTGTATGATAGTGATTGGCTTTGGTATTATTCTATTCGGATTTGGAAATGGCGGCGTTGCAACTGGTATTTCAAATCTTTGGGAACATGGGGGCTGGTTCCCAAATGGCTTCTCTGGATTATTGCTTTCCTTACAAATGGTATTATTCGCTTATCTAGGCGTTGAACTAATTGGTGTTACAGCTGGTGAAGCTCAAAACCCGAAGAAAACACTCGCAAAAGCTATCGATAACGTATTTTGGAGAATCCTAATCTTTTACGTCGGGGCATTATTCGTTATGATGGCAATTTATCCATGGAACGAACTTGGCGAGAAAGGAAGTCCATTCGTAT
This sequence comes from Bacillus sp. FSL P2-0099, assembly GCF_038007445.1. NCBI lineage: Bacteria > Bacillati > Bacillota > Bacilli > Caryophanales > Bacillaceae > Bacillus > Bacillus sp. FSL P2-0099. The sequence goes on along the minus strand of NZ_JBBOXE010000001.1, from coordinate 714,938 downwards.
TAACATTCCAACAAATCGGCATTGCAAAAGCAGCAGGTATTATTAACTTTGTTGTATTAACAGCTGCACTTTCTTCTTGTAACGGTGGTTTATTTAGTACAGGGCGTATGCTATTTACACTAGCACAACAAAAGAAAGCACCTGAACGATTTGGACGTTTAAATAAAAATGGCATTCCAAGTCAAGGTATTATAGCAACTGCGATTGTTTTACTCGTTGGCGTTATATTAAACTATCTCGTTCCTGCAAAAGTGTTTACATGGCTAACTAGTATTTCAACTTTCGGGGCAATTTGGACTTGGGGTATAATATTAGTCGCTCAAATTAAATTCCGTAAAGGATTACCAACTGAGAAAAAAGACAAGCTAACGTATAAAATGCCTTTACATCCATTAAGCTCTTACTTCTCACTTGGCTTCCTCGCACTTGTACTAGGTATTATGGCGTATTCAGAAGATACACGAATTGCATTAATCATTGGCCCAATTTGGCTTATCGGCTTAGCTATCGTGTATTACATGAAAGGGTTTCATAAGATCGATGAAACACCTAATTCAAAAATTAGTTAAACAAGCTATCCCTTCCTTATTAATTGGAAGGGATTTTTTATTGCCTATATAAATATTTCTCAACAAAATTCACGGTATTTTTACAATTTTTTAATATTTTTTACGTTTTCTGTCTTTATTTTTTCAGAAAAATAAATTACATTATTAAAGCACATATATTTATTATTAGGGGGATTCTTCTATGAAGAATAAAAAATGGATTACATTTTCTTTAGCAACAGCAATTACACTTAGTATGGGGAGTTCGTTCATACCGTCTACTTATGCCGAAAGCTCTGTAGACCCAGCTCCTGAAATTGCTGCAAAGGTTGTAAATCAAAACAATGGGAAGAAAGTATTATTTGATAATACGCACGGTCAAACGGCCGGGACAGCTGATTGGGTTATTGATGGCGGTTTTTCTGATTTCGGAAACGGCATTGCCCAAAACGGATATCATGTAAAAGAACTGCGTAAATCAACACCTATTACATACGACGATTTAAAAAATTACAACGTGTTTATCGTTCCAGAGGCAAATATTCCTTACAAAAAATCTGAACAAGACGCAATGTTACAATACGTGAAAAATGGCGGCAGTATTTTCTTCATTGCCGATCATTATAATGCAGATCGTAATAAAAACCGCTGGGACTCCTCAGAAGTGTTCAATGGATATAGACGCGGGGCATGGGATAATCCAGCAAAGGGAATGTCTAATGAAGAAACAACTTCACAAGCTATGCAAGGAGTAGAAAGCTCTGATTGGCTATCCGATAATTTCGGTATTCGCTTCCGTTACAATGCACTTGGTGATGTTTCAGCTAAAAATATTGTCTCACCTGCGCAATCATTCGGAATTACAACTGGCGTTTCATCTGTAGCAATGCATGCCGGCTCTACCCTTGCGATTACAAATCCAAAACTAGCGAAAGGCCTTGTATATCTTCCAGAAAATCCATCAAAATGGAATAACGCTGTTGATAGCGGCGTTTATAACGGTGGTGGCGTTGCAGAGGGACCTTATGCTGCTATTTCGAAAGTTGGTCTTGGAAAAGCTGCCTTTATTGGTGATTCTTCTCCTGTTGAAGATGCCTCGCCAAAATATGTTCGCGAAGACTCAGGTCAAACAAAGAAAACTTATGATGGTTATAAAGAAGAAAACGATGCTGTTCTATTAGAAAACATCGTGAATTGGTTAGCGAAACAAGAAACATTTACAAGCTTAGATCAAGTGAGTGGTTTACAGCTTGATGCACCTACAGCTCTACAAACATTTGAACAACCAAGTTTATCAACAGAACCACAACCAGAACCTTGGAGCGCACCAAGTCAAGGTTACCAGTGGTTCAATACAAATACTTTCAAACCAGGTTCATACGGCTATAACGGTGCAGTGACAACGAGTGATTACGTAATTACGCACCCTAGCATTCTACCAAACAATGAAGTGTTCCAAATGAAGATTCAAGTAAATAACTTATTACCAAATACAACGTACAATAATTATTCTTTAGGTATATTCACAACTGGCGGAACACAGGTGGCAAAAGTTCAAAATACAAATGGCACTTGGCCATCTTCTTTCGGATATAGCAGTGCATTCTCTTTCATCACAAATAGCCAAGGATCTGCTGAAAAAATTGTGAATGTACAACTTGATCCAAATACAACTGGACAAGCAACACTTCGTCTACGTCAAAATACGACAGCGAAATATAGTGAAACTGTAACGATTAATAAAAAATAATGAAAAAGGCAATCCGAATATGGATTGCCTTCTTTTCACTTCTCTTCTTTTGAGAAAAACATTCTTGAAATAACGATACCTATACTACCAACGATTAAGAATAACACCGCCCTGATCATCATCGACACTTCTGGTAAGTCGAGAAGGAATAACTTCCCTACTGTTACTACTAATACAACTAAGCCAGCATATAATATTTCGTTCATCTGTCTATAACGACCAAACCAAACTGCAAATAACGCATATACCATCCATAATAACGATACAGATACGCTAATTATACTTCCATCTGTAGAAAGAACTTCACCGATTCTAGTAATTGTAATAAATACAATAACCATTAATGAGTAGAGCGCTATAGAGTACACATATTTACCAAAACTCGCTAGCACTTCTTTCGCTTGTCTCATGCAATAATAGAACGTTCCTATCAAAATAATATGAGCGACAAATCCTGCCGAAATGAAATGATCAAACGGGCTAAAAATCGTCTGCACCATTCCAATAGCATAAATCGTTGCACTTACATACAATTTAATATTTTGCTTTACTTTAATAGCAGTAACCATACCAAGGAAACCTTGTAACAATAATACGATTGCTGCATTCACCAAACTGTACTCGTATAAAATCGCTAAACTAAATGAACCCATTGCAAAGCCAAATATTAGATTTGAAAATACCGAATGTTTATTCTTCCTATATTCAAGTACAAACATAACAGCATGTACAAATGCACTTATAACTAATCCCCACGTTGTAAATTCAGGAATTTGAGAAATGGCTAAAATAAAGAAAACTGCATTCGCACTAAATATCGCCAATCGTGCTTCTTGTATAAACCTTCTCTCCGAAAACATATGCCAAAATAATAGTAAATGAATTGCACCGTATACAACTGTTAACTGTACTTGCACATTCTCTACTAATATTGACATAACAACAAAGAAGACAAATAGGACAATTGCCGCAACAACATAAGAAATCATATACAAGTACTTATAAAGGTTTCTCAATGCATACCATAATAGGCTAATTGTTAATATTGTCTCATAACTAAAGAAAATATACGTATTGGGAGTCGTACTATTTAACAAGAAAGGAACAAAAAATGCTCCCACCGCCACGAAAATAGCGAGATATTCCGATCTATATCTTTTCGCTAAATAAATCCCTAAAACAACCCATATAATGTTGCAAACAAACGCAATACTTGCAGGAATAAACTCATATAAATAATGTGCCGCAAACGTTGTTAAAACAATTCCCGTAATACTTCCTCCAGCTAATACTAACCCTAACGCTTGCCGCTCTCTTTTAATTTGTATATCTCCTACGTAATACAAACCGACAGATAGTACTATACCAAACACAACCCGTATCGCTGGTGTCAATAATCCGGCATCTACCCCTGCTTTGAATAACCAAATAACGCCAAGTAGCATAATACCGACAAATATGCGTGGTAACCACGTTTGACAAAACTTTATAATATTAAATGGTTCTGGTTTAAATGCAGATATATCTACTTGTTTCACCTCTGGCTCTTGCATGGACTTCCTCGTCTTAACTACATCTTCTTGTAACTTTTCATTACTTACCGCTTCAATATATTCTTTCTTTTCCTTATTAACATTTTGTTGAACTTTATCTACTTCTATTTTTCTTTGTTTCGCTTTCAATTCATAAAGTGCCTCTTGCATCGTTTCAATTGCCGTTTCGAGTGCTTCTATTTTCTTATTCAAATCCTCCTTCATACAATCCCCCTCATCATCGATTTTTCACTTGACCTATATATTACCAATTACCTTTATCATACTCTTAGTCTATTCATTTTCAATACTATTTTTCCAAAAAAAGAAAGGTGTTTTCCGAAATAGGAAAACACCTCTTACTTATTTATTCTTATTTATAGCAATACTAACAATTACACCGAGGCAGACACCTACAAATGCCGGAACAATCCAACCTACACCTTCTGAATAAAACGGAAGCATTTTTAGTAGTGGTGTCCATTTATTCATCAGTACACTTTTGTTTAAAATATCAATCGCACTAAATACCGCTACGAGTCCAATCGTTACCGAATATACGTATACATACTTTCCAATATACTTATGGAATAACCCTAAAATAATAAGCGTTAGTGCAACTGGATAAATAAATCCAAGAATCGGTACCGATACTTTTAAAATTTGCGTTAATCCTAAATTAGCTAAAACCATACTAACAAAACTTAATATAAATGCCCAAACTTTATAAGATACTTTCGGAAATACACTTGCAAAAAACTGACTACAAGACGTAACCAGCCCAATTGAAACACATAAACATGCGATAGTAAAAATAAGGCCTAATAATACTACTCCGCCTTGTCCAAATAATGTTGTCATAACTTGTGCTAACACTTTCGCACCGTTATCAAATGTACCCAATGAACCACTAATTGAACCAACATATCCAAGAATGACATAAATAATAGTTAGTAATAGTCCTGCTCCAATACCAGCAATACTCATATATTTCGCTAAACCTTTATCATCCGCTACACCTTTTGCACGCAGAGCATTTGCAATAACAATCCCAAATATTAAAGCTGCTAACGCATCCATCGTTAAATATCCATCTAAAAATCCTTGGAACATAGGAGCTTGTCCATAATTTCCTGCAGGCTCTTTCACACCGCCTACTGATGTAAACATACTTTTTATAAATATAATAGCAATCATACATAATAATAAAGGCGTTAACACCTTTCCAAACAAGCCCATTAATTTAGACGGTGATAAACTTAACCAGTAAACAATACTAAAAAAAATAGCCGTGTACAATAACAAAACTATGCTACCCGCTTCTGGGAACAACTGGCCTGGCCCCATTTCAAAAGCTAAACTTCCTGCACGTGGTATGCCAAGACCTGGTCCAATAAATAAGTACACAATACACGGAAAAATAATTGCAAATGAAGAATGAACCCTTCCCGCTAACGTTTGAAAACTCCCTGCTTTCGCAATAGCGATAACACCTAATATAGGAAGCCCTGTTGCTGATATAATAAAACCTAACAATGCAATCCATACATGTTCTCCTGCTTCATATCCAAGGAAAGGTGGAAATATAAGATTTCCGGCCCCAAAGAACATAGAGAATAACATAAGACTAATAAGCAAAATTTCTTTTTTCTGTAACAATTTCATTTCTTTCTCCTTCTTCAATTTCACCTTACATGAAATCAATTCCACAAATAAAAAAATGCGGTAATCCGCTTCCTTACAAAGAAAACATAGTCCATAGTCTATCACAAAAGAAACACCCATTCTATAGCTATTTCCCTTTTCAAATTTCTTCTGAAAAATCAACCTTTATTGACTTATAATAGTTAATAAGGTAAAATATTAATCATACAATACTATTAACTTTGTTTTTTGCTTGTGTCAGGAGGAAACTATTATGGAATCAGCGATACAACTAGAAAGAGAACAACAAAGAAAAAAGAAACATCCTCCAGGTTTATACTTACTCTTCTTTACAGAAATGTGGGAAAGATTTAGTTACTATGGATTACGAGGATTATTAACATTATATTTAACAACAGCTTTAGTAAGTGGTGGTCTTGGGTTTAGTCCCGCTTGGGCACTCTCTATTTACGGATTTTATACTGGTGCTTGTTATTTCACACCATTGATCGGTGGATACTTAACGGACCGTTTTCTAGGCAAACGAAAAGCCATCACAATTGGTGGTATAACAATGGCAATCGGTAACCTTACACTATTTGCCTTGCAAAACCAAGTCGGTCTATACCTCGGATTAGCGCTTATTATTATCGGTAATGGATTCTTCAAACCGAATATCTCTACACTTGTTGGAGAATTATACGAAGAAAATGATCCAAAACGTGATAGTGCATTTACAATTTTCTATATGGGTATTAACGTCGGTTCATTTTTAGCTCCACTCGTTTGCGGATTTTTATCAGAAAATTTATTCAAAACAACAGTAGATGGCGTTGCTCATTTCGGATTCCGTTACGGTTTCTTAGCCGCTTCAATCGGAATGATCATTGGACAAATTTTATTTACAACACTATCAAATCGCTTCCTTGGTGATATCGGTAAAAAACCAACTCGCGATTTGCAAACGGATGCTGGACAACAAACAATAGGAAATACACCGTTAACAAAAAAAGAAAAACAACGTACAACAGTTATCGTCATTTTAACATGCTTTGTTGTCTTCTTCTGGGCTGGATTTGAACAAGCTGGTAGTTCGTTAACATTATATACAAACAAATTTGTAGACCGCTCTGTGTTCGGATGGGAAGTTCCAACATCTTGGTTCCAATCGGTCAATCCGTTATTTATTATTTTACTTGCACCAGCTATTTCAGCATTATGGGCGAAACTGGCAACTAGAAAACATGGTGACATGAAAATCCCAACAAAAATGGGACTTGGTATGATCTTACTCGGTATCGGTTATATTGTTCTTGTTATCGCTACATTAAAAACAGGCAGTGACGAACATAACATTACAGAAAAAGCAAACTTACTATTTATCGTCTTTACGTATCTTTTCCATACGTTAGGTGAGCTATTCTTATCACCTGTCGGGCTATCAATGGTTAGTGCTCTCGCTCCAGTAAAACTAGCCTCTTTATTAATGGGCGTATGGTTAGCAAGCTCAGGTATTGCTAATATTTTAGGCGGACAGCTTGCAAGCTTCACAACTTCACTTGGATATGCTGAAGTATTCACAGTTATTGGCGCTGTGGCGATCGTTTTAGGTTGTGTTTTATTATCAATTTCTAAGAAATTAGTGAAATGGATGGATTAAAAAAAGATGAGGAAAATTCCTCATCTTTTTTTACGCTTTCTTTCCCTTTTCTATTGCTTGTTCATACAAGCCTTTATGTTCTTTATATTCACTTGGCACGAAACTCTTATAGAAGAACGAAAGCCAGCTGTCTCCTTTTTTATATCCTTCTTCTCGAATTTCCGCTGCCTTTTTATTTGATTTAAATCCTTCAGTAAACCATTTCTTTAATGTTTCATTCTTTTCATACTTAGCAGGAACTTTTAAGTCGTAGTTTTCAAATGCATATGTATATCCAGCTTTTTCCGCTGCCTTTTTAGCAGACTTATATCCTTTTTCATACGCGGTTTCATATACTTTCACATATGTATCCTTTTCAGTATTTCCAGGTTTCTTTTCAACTAATTCTTTACCAGCCTTTTCACCAAGTTCCGCTTGTTCTTTTTCAATCTTTTCGGTTCTCTCTTTATTACCTACTTGGAAACCTTCTGCAAAGTTCCCCTTAAACTCAGGAGTAATTTGACTATCGTCCATTGCTTCTTGTGTTAACCCTTGCTCTTTACCTTTTTCAAAATGTGCTTTTTTCTGTTCTTCTAAAGACCATGCCGCAGCGTACGCAGTTGTAAATGCTTGTTTATATGCGTCTGACTTTCCAGCTACATGTCCTTCTGCATTATTCTTTCCTGCTTTAAAATCTGTCTCTCCACTTTTTTGACCTTCAGCTTGTCCCTTTTCAGCCTCAGCTTTACGCTGCGCTTCCTCTGCCTTACGTGCTTCTTCTGCTTTACGTTGTTCTTCTGCCGCACGCTGTCTCTCTTCCTCTACTTTGTGCTGTTCTTCTGCAGCACGTTGTCTCTCTTCTTCTGCTTTACGTTGTTCTTCTGCAGCTCTTTGTTTCTCTGCCTCAGCCTTACGCTGTGCTTCTGCTTGTTTCTCTGCTTCTACAGCACCATTATTATTTTGACTCGGCGCAGGACTCGTTGTACCACTATTAGAAGCTGGTTTATTGTGATAATGATACTCCCCGTACTGCAATCCCCATTTTTCACAATTTGTACGACACGTATGTCCACCATTAGCATCTGTACGTCCTGGATGTGCATAAGCAGAAATTGGCGCTACCAATAACGCTACACTTGTTGTTAAAAGAAGTCTTTTTACTTGCTGTTTCACTTTTGTTCCTCCCAAAATCTAGAATCATTACTTTATTATATAAAAATAGAAAAATATTTAAATACCAACTAAAATATTCTTTTATTTCTCAACATTGGATAAAAAAAGAAGGTTCACTCTTTAAAGAGTGAACCTTCTTTTTTCTTTATTTCTTAGCCTTTGTTCCTACTAAATCACCCGTAATAACAAAACGCTTAGAATTATCCTTAACAGATACACATGTAATAAGTGTTATCTCATCTTTCCCATGATCCTCTACAACTTCCCATTTATCAGGAGTCACTTCAGATACACCGGTAACAGTATACTCATACTCATTTGCATTGTCATACAAATAAATTTTATCGTTCTTCTTTAAAGTTGATACATCACTAAATAAAACACCTTTTTTTGACATATTATGCCCTGCAAGTGCATAATTCCCTTGTCCCATTACTTGATTTTCTCTTACAGTTGCCGCACCTGATAATAAATTCTTTTCAGTCGACGCTTTTAAAACAGGAAGTTCTAATGAGATGCTCGGAATTGAAATACGACCGATTACTTGTTTTTTATCTAACGATGCACTCGCTACTTCTGCCAAGTCTGGTTGATTAATTTTTGAAGCATCTACAAATTCTGTATCATGCTTTTCATATTCCATCTTTTGAACAGCTTGTACATTCGCTGTCTGCTTCTTCTCTGCATTATATCCATCATAAAATGGCTTTCCGATTAATACACCACCTACAACAAATAGAAGGATTGCTACTATACTATAAATTCTTTGCTTATTCATATACAATTCCTTTCCGTTACAAAATCTTACTCTATATAAAATGATAAGATAATATTGCTGTATGTACAAGTGTAAGCTGAAAAGAAACCTTCTTGCTTATGCAAGAAGGTTTCTTTTTTAGACTAATTTATTTCTGTACAGGGATACGTAAAAAACTGTCATTTGAATAAAAATCATGAAAAATAAAATATATAATGGATATCCAGGAATATATAAATTAGCTACAGGAGAAAGTGTTAAAAATCCAATAGCAATAACTATTCCATACCAGAATGAAATAAATGTTGTCCGGCATGCCTTTTGTGTAATTGCTTTTTCCCGCTCGTCTTCTTGTGGAAATAATAACGGGTACATCCAATAAGAAAGAGCTTTATGTTTCTTCTTTTGAACTTTATAAAAAATCGTCGTTATAATAGCTACAATTGTTAACAATCCTAATGGCATCATATTGATTGTTACTTCAAACGGTAATTTCTCAGTTTCAATAATATTTGCCAGCTCTATCCAAGCATAATAGAGCTCAATAAACACCCAAAAAGCTATCACAAATCTCAGCACATTTAAGATATAAGAAACCCCAATTCTATTCATCCTCTTCCCCCTCCTTATTTAAAACAAATACATCTTCCATCTTTAACTCGAATACATCACAAATCGTCAATGCTAGTAACAATGAAGGAACGTAATCCCCTTTTTCAATTGCAGCGATCGTTTGTCTCGTCACTCCTACCTTTTCTGCTAATACACTTTGCGTAAAATTAAAGCGAGCTCTTAATTCCTTCACCTTATTACAAATGGTCAAATTTACCACCTCTTACCATCATTGTATGATGTCCTTAACAAAATGTAAACTCAACTTAACATTATTTTTACAAAAAAATCCAACTTTACGTTTTGTAAAGTTGGATTACGTTTTAGTTTAAAATTGTAACTTTAACACTTCTTCTGCCCCAATTATTAGCTGTAGCTGAATCTGGCATTAATAAATCAATTATATGACCTTTAATCGCACTACCAGTATCTCCAGCAATCGCCGTACCATAATTTTCCACATATACAGTAGAACCTAATGGAATCACAGCTGGATCTACAGCAATTAGTTTCATGTTTGGATTTGCAGTCAAATTATGTCCTAACTTAGACTTTACAGTTTCACCCGGTTTATAGCCATTTTCAGATGGATCAGCTGTATAAGCAGTTGCTGTTACATAAAATTCTTTTCCACCTTGAGCTGGTTTTGGATCCGGCTTAGCTGGTGTTGTATCTTTAGCTACAGGCTCTGCCGGCTTAGCTGCCTGTTCTTCTTTTTGCTTAGCTGCTGCTGCCTTCGCTTTTGCCAACTCTTCTTGCTCAGCCTTTGCAGCTGCTTCAGCTTTTGCGCGCTCTTCTGCTGCAATTCTTGCTGCTTCTTGTTCACGAGCAATTGTTTCTTGTACTGCTTTCATATTTGCTTCAACTTTTGCTTTCTCTTCCGCTGCTAAATTAAGTTGGCTTGCAATCTGATTATATTTAGCCTGAACCGTTTGTAAGTTATCTTGACGTTTTTTCAAGTTATCTTGCAAATCCGCTTGTGCTTTTGCTAATTTTTGCTTATCTACTACTAAAGATGCTTCTTTTTCGTCAATTGCTTTTTTATCTTCTTCAATTTGACGAAGATCTTGTTCTTGTAGACGTAAAATTTCTTTATCTGCTTCTAGAATAGTAGTAACTGCATTCATACGTTGTATGAAATCTGCAAAGTTTTTTGATTCTACAACAACTTCTACTACTAAACTCGTATTTGAGCTATTTTGAACAGAAACCATACGTTTTTTCATAATATCCTTACGAGCAAGGACTTTATCTTCTAAAACGATAATATCTGCTTTTTTTTGTTCAATCTGCTTATGTGTTTCATCGATTTTACGTTGAATAGCAGCTTGATCCTCTTTATTTTTTGCAATTGTATTATTTAAATTATGTAGTTCATTTTCGATACCTTGAATTTCTTTACTAACAGCTTGCTTCTCTTGCTCTTTCTTCTGCATATCTGCATCGTTTTGCTGCAATTGCTGTTGCATGTTGTTAAGTTTCTCGTCGTTTGACTCTGCTTTTACAGCGACTGTACTAGAAAGAACGATAATTCCTGCTAATACTAGACTACTGATTCGCTTAAAATAGTTCATAATCCGACTCCCTTCTTATACAGTTATACATGATTTATTTTACAGTTTGTTTACAGAACCATTAAATACAGTTTATTTTTCATGACAAAAAAAGGGGATTATGAACAAAATGTAATAGATTCTTAAATATTTAACAATTCCTATATTTAAAAATTATAAAAGATGCTAAAATCCAAATATAGAGAAATTAAAAATCCTAAAGGCGGTTGAATTAAATAAAATGTTTACTCAAAAGAAATCACTCCAACATAAAATTGATCAACTAGAAACTCATATACATGAACTAGAAGCAGAATTAAAACAAAAAGATGTGGAAAAACAAGAAATTATATCTTCTATCCATAATCGTGTAAAAAGCGTTATGCAAGAGCACGAACTTGTAAATAGCCAACATCATACACTCCAAAACTTAATTCAACAATTGAACGCATGCTTTGAAAATGTTTCTACGCGTACTACACATTCCAACGAATTAAATAACGAAATGCTACAAAAAGAGCAAAACTTAATTCAATCTATTGAAGAAATTATCGATTGCTCTAATGAAGGAAAAGAATCCGTTCATCGCTTACTCATTGTAATTAATAGATTAGGTGAACAATCTCAACGTACTTCTAATAGTATGAATCATTTAAGCGAACGCTCTAAAGAAATTGAACAAATTGTAGAAGTGATTCAAAACATTGCAGCACAAACAAATTTACTAGCGTTGAATGCAAGTATTGAAGCTGCACGTGCTGGAGAACACGGTAAAGGATTTGCTGTTGTTGCTAATGAAGTAAGAAAACTAGCTGAAAGTACAGCTGAAAGTACAAAAAACATCGGTAACTTAACGAAAAAAATTCAAGAAGAAATTGAAAAAGCATATGAAAATACAAAAGATAATTTACATTTAGTTGATGAAGGTGTAGAAATGAGCGCTGATACTAACGCTAGAATTGAAAATATTTTAATGATGATTCAAACATTACAAAGTGGCGCTACAAATGTTATTAAAGCTATCGAAAACCAAAAATCTTGTAACGATGATATATTACGAGAATTTGCAAACACACAACAAATGTTCCACAAATTAAATACTACTATTATGAATCATATTAATGATGCTGAAAAAGTCGATGTTCAATTATCAAAAAATATTCAAAAAATATTAGGTTTTCAGTAATGTAAAAAATCCCCTATGACGTCATAGGGGACTTTTATTATATTTCGAATATTATTTTCTTCTCAATATTCATCCGTATTCTTGTTATAATGGACAAGTTGTTTCTTTCGACTAATAAACAAGGAGGTTATTATGGAACAATTTTACTACATTTTAAAATATTTAATTCTTGGTCTGTTCCAAGGACTAACAGAACCAATTCCGATTTCTTCAAGTGGTCACCTCGTTTTAGCACAGCATTTGCTAGGACTAAAAATAGAAGGGTTTAGCTTTGAGCTACTTGTTAATTCAGCTTCATTATTAGCTGTATTACTTATTTATAGAAATGACTTAATTCGTCTAACAAAGAATGGTCTATCTTATATATTTACAAGAGCAGAAGACGCAAAATCAGATTTCTTCTTTATTATTTACCTTGTTATTGCAACCATTCCAGCAGGTGTAATTGGAGTTTTATTTAAAGATTATATCGACCAATATTTAAAAGGTGTTAAAATGGTTGGGATTTCCCTTCTTATTACTGCTATCGGCCTTTGGATTATTCGAAACTTGCGTGGGCGTAAAAATGATGGCGACCTTTCTATGAAAGATGCAATCATTATTGGCCTAGCACAAGCTTGCGCACTAATTCCTGGTATAAGCAGATCAGGTGCTACAATCGTAGCAGCAATGTTACTTGGCATGAAGCAAGAAACAGCTCTTCGTTTCTCATTCTTACTATACATCCCTGTTAGCTTAGGGGGTTTATTGTTAAGTATTACAGACATTGCAAACGATCCAAATTTAGATACATTATTTGTACCTTATATTGTTGCTTTCATCGCAACATTTGTCATGACATATATTTCATTAAAATGGTTTATGAACATTATGGCAAAAGGAAATTTAAAATATTTCTCTTTCTACTGTATTATCGTAGGTGTGCTAACTATCATTTTCTTATAAAATGAAACTTTAATCAGTGGGGGTTTTGTTCATCCCCCCTGATTATTAGCCCTCACCAATCGGGCTTTTACTGCCCACAAATAGCGGGATAAAAAACCTCTTACTGCCCCATACAGTAAGAGGTTTTCCTTATGCATAAACTTTCTTTTCCTGACAATACAAGCGAATAACATGTGTATTTTTTTGAAATAAATCATGTGTTAAGCGAATAATAATAAAATTTCGTTTTGTATTATCATCATGAACAAAAATCTGTTCCCCCTCTTGAAAACGCCATGTGCTTTCAAAAGTTGTAATATGATCCCCGCTTACCGAAAAAAGCTCATATCGCATGTCTTGTACCCTCTCTCAACTTATAATAATCATAATATCCTTATATTAAATTTAGTATAACTTAATTTCGATAAAATTTGTAATTCTTTCTATTTCGAAATATTTTAACTTTGTTTTAAACTCCGTTTAGCGCTATAATGATAAACGAATTTTCATTGAAAGGAGTTTCATTTTGACTGCATATTTATTTCCAGTAAAAACAGCATTTATTTTATTTCCTATTTTAGCAATGTTTCTCTTAATCCCTTTTTTAATATTTAATTATCGAAAATACGGTTATTTAAATAAATGGCGTTCATTTATTTTGTATTCATTACTACTCTATTTATTAAATGCCTATTTTCTTGTTATTTTGCCGTTACCACAAACGTACGATACTTGTAGCCTACAACCCGCTAATACACAGCATATGCAACTCTCACCATTTTATTTCATACAAGAGATTAGTAATCATACATCGGCAATTTTAACGAAACCTACTACTTATTTCTTGTTATTAAAAGAATCTGCATTTTTACAAGTTGCTTTTAACGTTCTATTAACCGTTCCATTCGGTATTTACTTACGTTATTATTTCCGACGTAGTTTCTTCCAAACAGTGTGCATTTCTTTTTGCCTTTCACTGTTCTTTGAATTAACACAAGTAACTGGATTATATGGTATTTATAATTGTGCATATCGCTTATTCGATATCGACGATCTGTTTTTAAACACACTAGGCGGCGTAATCGGTTTTATCATTGCACCAATATTTACGTACTTCCTGCCAAAAACAAGCGAATTAGATAGTCATATTGATTTGGAAACGAAACCAGTCGGATTCGTTCGTCGTCTCATCGCTATGCAAATTGATTGGATCTTCTTATCTATCGTTGTACCTTTCATTAAAAACAAAGGAAACTCACTATTTATTTCTAACATCCAATCTTATACAAATGTATACGAACTCCTTTTCATCGCATGTTCAATCTTAATTTACTTTATTATCATCCCATACTTTACAAATGGAAGAACAATAGGGAAAGCGTTGCTTCGTATTTACATTAAAGGACAAGCAGAGCGTATTACACTAAAAGAATTATTCATTCGTTACGGTATATTCTATTTCATTTTAGGTGGAATCAATTACATTCTTTCTAGTAGCTCTATTTTAAATCATACAGAGCCTTTAGTATTACTAGTTATACTGTTATTCCAATTTGTAATTAACGGGCTATTTATTATTCATGTTTTATTACATATATTTAGTAGTGATAAATTACTATTTTACGAGCGTATTAGTCATACAAGAAATGCAATTACACTTAAAAAAGCTGACAAATACTAATTTGTCAGCTTTTTTTCATAATCGTAAATAACTTTTCTGTATAAGGGCTTAAAAATATTCCTGTTTCATCTAGTGACTTCCTCACTTTTAGAAACGAGTGCAATTCTGGATATATATTTTGCAATTTTTCGTACGTTAACGTATGCATTTTCCCCCAATGTGGGCGCCCTTCATACTTTAGAAAAATTTTCTCCACTTCACCAAAATAAGCGGCATACTTCATACCTTTATACATATGAACAGCTATATACGCTGAATCTCTTCCATATGCTGGACTGAGCCATATATCATCACCTCTCACGTAGCGGCATTCAATCGGGAAGTGCACCTTATACTTTTTCTTTTCAATAAGATTTGAAATTTCTTCTACAACAGCCCTCATATACTTTGAAGGGACACTGTACTCCATTTCATAAAATGGAACTGTACGTGATGTAGCGAATACTTCATAGCTTGGTCCAATTATTTTCGTGTTCGGTACAGCCTTAGCTGATAATCGGCTTACTCCTTTACTTATAGAAGGAAACCATTTACACCCTTTAGATAATAAAGAGAACATCCTATTTTCAAGTAACTCTACCTTTAGTTTATGCCATTTCAAATCACTTTCTTTACTCGTTGTTTCGTTTGTAAATTTCACTTGCACTTCATCTGAATAAGGAAAAACGAAAAATTCAAAATGACGATTCTTCTTATATTCTTCTAGTTTGTTCATTACAGTAGACAATGATTGTTTTTCACTTTCATAAACAAGCGAATACGCTGGGATAACCTTCAATTTTATCTTTACAATGATACCTAGCATTCCAAGCGACAACTGAAATGCTTTCCAATATTCGACGTTCTCGGTTTCTGAACAAACTATACTCTCACCTGTTGATAAAACTGCCGTGATCTCTATAACTTGTGTTGATAAACTTCCAAATGTAACACCCGTCCCATGAGTCCCCGTACTAATCGCTCCTGCAATAGATTGTGAATCAATATCTCCTAAATTTTCTTGCGCATAACCTTTTTCCTGAAGTAACTTCCCTAAATCATGTAGCTTTGTTCCCGCCCATACTTCGGCAACCTTCTTCTCTGCATCAATATTCACAATGCCCTTCAATTCATCTAAAGAAACTAAAATTTCTTCCGTTTGCACAAGAGGTGTAAACGAATGACCTGAACCGACAACACGAATTTTCTTTCCTTTTTTTCGTGCAAGCCCCACAACTTCTACTACATCTTGTATACTTTTTGGATACATCGTATAATGCGGCGTTCCTTCTACATTCCCTGTCCAATTTCTCCATTTTTGTCCCTTTATAGAAAGCATTGTCCATCCCCCCGATATGTTGAATACTCTCCAACAATTTCCCCTTGTTTAATGCGATATAAAATAGGAAAACGCTCACATAACTCCCCAGCTTTACTATGGCGAAACAAGATAGAATCTCCTATATCCACTCGTTCCTCGCCGTTATAAAAAATTGGCGTTTGCACTTCACCAGCACCTTCTAAAGCTAATAGTTTTGCACCATGCGGCATCCAAACCTCAGGCTCTTTATCTTTACCAACTGCACCTGAGGCAATATATCCGCCACCTAGGCAAGTATAAATAAAAGGATCCGGTTTACGTACAACTGGTAAAACAAATCCGGCAGCTGGCTGAAATTTTACTTCTTTATAATAGTCAAACAGTTTAGGAGAGTAAAAGGCGGATCCTACAGTAATCTCTGAAACTGAGTTATCTTGCTCAGTTGTTTTTATACTTCCTGTTCCTCCCCCATTTACAAATCTTAGTTCAATACCAAGGTTTTGTATTTCTTTTACGATACGTTCTCTTCTTTCTTTAACCTCTAACACTGATTTCTTCTTTAAATACGAAACAGCTTTACTTTTCATCCATTGATTCGGTATATGATCCCCCACCCCGGCAATTTGAGCTTCATATCCCATTACACCATCTAGTATTAAATATGATGAGCCCTTCACCTTTTCTACTATTTTCAAAGCGCTCTGCACATCTTTTACCGGGGATCTTTTTACACCAAAATGAAATTTCAAAAAACGACTACTCATATCAATATCCAAACAAACGCGAAAACACCCTTTAGACTTCTCAGCAATCTTTTCTAAATAAGTAATATGGTCTTCACAATCCACCATACAAGTTATAATGTGCCCTTGCTTTGTTAGCAAACTAATTTCATGTAAAGCTCTTTCATCATAAACAGGATATCCGAGCAATAAATCATTAAATCCTTGTTCAATTAAAAACAAAGCTTCTCTAGGAGAAAAACACATAATACCTTGAAACCGATTATTTGCAGCTAAAATCTTTTTCATAACTGGAACAGAGCGTAATGATTTACTCGCTATACGAATTTTCTTATCTCCACTTAACTCTATAATCGATTGAATATTCCTCTCTAAAGCCACTTCATCTAAAAATGCACACGGTAATGGAACTTCCTTAAAAATTCCTCTATCCACATTTTTCTCTCCTCTTCTATATATGTCTTATACATATTGGAAAGAAAAAATGATTTTCCTGTTTTCAAATAAAAAAAGTTTCTTCTTCACGAAGAAACTTTTTTAAGACTACTCTACTTCATAGAAATAGTCGCCTCTACTGGATAATGATCAGAATAATCATCATACGTATATTTTTTGAACCATGATGTAACAGACCACTTTGGAGATTTCACTTGTAATACGTTATTCTCTACGAATGATGGATTCGCATGATCTTTACTCGCAATAATATAATCTAAATGTTCAGCAGGTGCATCTGGATAATTGTATTTCGCAATACTGTTTGTCGTCGCATCCCAAGTTGCTGCATGTCCTGTATAAGATGGAACAGACGCATGTAATGTTTTAAACATCGATGCATACTCTGAATTGCTATTATTCTCAGCATTTATTTTATTTACATTCATATCACCACCAATTAACACATACTCGTTATTTGGTATATTTTTATTTTTAATAAACTCTTGAATTTCTTGTAACTGTTTTGTACGTACAGATGCTGGCGAAGTGTTTCCACACATACTATCTTCAGCTTGTAAATGAGTCCCAATCACATGTACAAAACGATCATTTTTCTTAACTTTTGTGTATACAAATCCTTTATTTGATAAGTTATCTGGTCCACAGCCTTTTTCGAATACATATTGAATCTTTTCAACAATTGGCCATTTACTCACAATCGCTACACCTCCATCTTCAGGAGTCGAAGATGAATAGTTTCCTAACGTCTTATCCCACTCGCTTCCACTACTACGACCTAATACTGCCGTTTGATTTGGATATTCTTTCTCCAAATTTCCTAATAAGCGATTTGAAGCACTATTATCAAACACTTCATTTAATATAACAACATCCTGATTCTTTATATAATCTGCTGCTCCAATTAAATCAGCACGCTCATTTTGTCCCCAGTTCGGATATAAGTTTGTTGATAGCATGTACACATTATGCGTCATCACTTTTAACGTATCATTTTGATTTGTGGACATTTCTGCTTGAACGGAAGATCCGCTATATAAAGCTCCTAAACCAATACCAAAGCCAAGTACACCTTTTAGCAATTTACCTTTCACGTTTCATACCTCCATGTACTGTGTAGTGATAAAAAGGCCAAATACTCTATTATGAGATTTGACCTTTTTATAATATTTAACGATTTCCGTACGTATCAAACCAAAGCTGAATGTATCCAGCAGTAACACGTTGTGCATCCATTAATCGCGTACCTGTCATTGGTGTAACTTCAGCGCGCCATTTATCTGCATATTCTTGTGATACAGCTGCTTTCACGAACCAATCTTTCGTATTATCATTTACAATGCCAGAGTAATCTTGTTTCGCAGCTACTGCCGCTCCATGAATCCAATCTTCTGGATTTGTACCTTTCCAGTTCCAATATCCATTTCCATCCGTTACTTTATAATTATCTTTTATCGTATCTACAAAGTTTTCATATTTAGAATGGAACCCTTGTGGATAAGAAAGATTTGTAAAGTTTGCCGCATGCATCGGTTGATTTACATCCCCTAAATAATGAAGAGATAACCCCAAATAGAAGAATGCTTGTTTCATATCTTTATTTTTGTATGACTCACCTGCTAATTTAAAATATTTAGCTCCAGTTTCCTTTGCCTGCTTTGCAAATGGAATATACGTTTTTCCGTTGTCTGGGTCATAGAAGTGTGAAGCAAATGTGCTATTATCATAATAAGGATTTTCATAGTCAGCAGCATAAATACCGTTCTCTAACTCCGTACGCCATTCATTTAATAGTGCAACTTGATCTTGTTTTACAAGTGTTGTATTACGAGACATAATATCCATTGCACGGTTTACAATCCATAAATGAGAGTTTACGCCTTCTTTATGCTTATCTTCAGCAGACCAGCGGTGAACTATATTTATTCTACTTCCCCCATCATTTTCATGAGCAAATGCAACACTTTGTAACGGAGCTACTAATGTAATAGCTGCTGCTAAAGCAAGTACTTTCTTTTTCATATAAAATCCTCCATTTTATAATAGAATTATTGTAAAGATTTTTGTTAGGATCCTACGATGTCTTACGGTTAACCTATGACTAGAATATCCCACCTTTCGTGAAAATTCTATCAATAAATTAAAATATGCAGATGTTCATATCATTATAACTTTATACATAGTGAATATAATGAATGAATGCTCTTATATTGTAATAAAGTATTGTTAATTTACTGCAAATGATTGTCTAAACTAATGTAAAAAAAGAGTAAAGCATCCACATGCTTTACTCTTTTTTTCTATTCGATAATATACTTGGCAGCTGTACATTAACTGCCAACTTATGAATAAATCCAAATACTAGTCCAATCCCAATAAATATGTATAAGATTGTAAATATCTTTCCGAAATCAGTTTGCGGACTAAAATTCCCATCACCAACAGTCGTCAACGTGACCACACTAAAATATAAAGCGTCAAGAGGACGTAATCCTTCAACTGTACTATAAAAAATCGTACCAGATGTTAATGTTAAAAATGTTAATACGAATAATACTTGAAATTCTTTATCTTTCCACGCTCGTAAACAAGCTTTTAGCATCCGTTTCAATGTCAATATAAATGAAAGCATTAGACTTCCCCTTCCAAACAAAATACCTGTAGTTAAAGGAAAGTCTATCACCTTTCTGTATAGAAAAAAAGTAGCCCTCTTCTATTTCTAGAAAAGGGCTACTTTTTACTATTCTCTATTATTTAGGTGAAACAAGAATTTTCACTTGTGTTTTATCTTTTACAAGTGCTTCAAATCCTTCTTCAACAACTTGATCTACTGTGATTTTTTTCGTAATTAATTTCTCTGCTTGAATTTGGCCAGAGCTAATTAATTTAATAACAGCTGGGAAGATATGACGGTATCCAAGAATACCGATAACTTCTTTTTCTTTTAGTACAAGGTTGTTTGGCGTAATTGTCGCATCTTTTTCCCACACACTAACAATTACAGTTTGTCCTTCAAAGCTTGTACTTTCAATCGCTTGACGAAGTACTACTTCAACACCTGTTACTTCAAAGCTCACATTTACACCTAAACCATTTGTTAAGTTACGAATTTCTGCTAGTACATCTTGAGTAGCTGGATTTAATACATAATCCGCACCTGCTAATTTTGCTAACTCTTGACGTTCTTTAGAAAGTTCCACTGCGATAACAGGAGTTGCTCCTGCTGCTTTTGCTGCTTGGATTACAAGAAGCCCAATCGGGCCACAACCAAATACCGCTACAGCTTCTCCCTCTTTTAATTTACTTTGACGTACTGCATGAACTGCTACTGCTGCTGGTTCTACAATTGCACCTTGTTCATACGTCATTTCATCAGGAATATGGTGGACCATATCTTCTGGTACTACTGTATATTCAGAGAAACCGCCGCCTTCTCCGCCAAGACCGTGGAAAACAAGTTGTTCACAAACATTGTAATGTCCGTGTTTACAAGCTTCACATTTACCACAAGAATAAATTGGTTCTACAACGACGCGATCTCCCACTTTATGAGAAGTAACGCCTTCACCGATTTCAACTACCTCACCACTAAACTCATGACCTAGAATAACCGGTGCTTTTACGTGTGTTAATGGGTGCTCTTCTGTTGGAATAAAAATAGGTCCTGCTAAATATTCATGCAAGTCTGTTCCGCAGATACCACACCATTTAACTTTAATCTTAACTGCTCCTGGTCTTACAGTTGGTTCTGGTACTTCTTCTACTCGTACATCACGTTGATTATGCCAAAGTAGTGCTTTCATTTTATACATCCCTCTCTACGTATATACTTAACCTGGTGAAGTTTACAATTCTATTATAATACTTCCATCCATATATTTCAAAAAAACAATCTCATTTCCACTAAATTTTAACAAATAACGTTCAATATTTTGTCACTTTGTACTTTTTTCCACATCTGTTAATGCTAATTTCATTGCGGTTGAAATTAGCATTATGCCATAATAGCAGAGGAGAGGTGAATATGGCTTGAAATATTTTATTTACTTTATTGTTATCGTAGCGTTTTTAGATACATTTTCACAATTACCTATTATGAGTACTTTCGCTCAAAGTCTTGGAGGAACCCCTCTTGTTATCGGGCTAGTTATCGGTATGTACTCATTCGCTAATATGATCGGTAATATTATCGCTGGAGCCGCTGTCGATAAATTTGGTGCAAAAAAAATCCTTTATATAAGCATGGGAATTACGAGTTTCATAGTCTTGTTATACACCGTTGTTCAAAGTGGGGAACAACTATTAGTTGTGCGCTTTATGCACGGTTTTAGTGACGGATTTTTAATTCCTGCTGCCTTTACGTTTTTATCAAAGCAAACGAATTCAGCAAGGCAAGGTAAAGCAATGGCTCTATCTGGTGCCGCTGTTGGAACAGCTGCAATCGTAGGACCTGCTTTCAGCGGCATTATGAAAGCAACAGCTGGTATAGAGTGGGTGTTCATTACTATTTCTATTTTAATGGTCCTTGGTACAATCGTATCTCTATTTTTCTTACCAAATAACGTATCAAGAAAAGATACATCAAGAACACAAATGATGAACAAAGAAGATATGATTGAACTATTGAAATCAGAACCGTTATTACAAGCATATATTGGTGCTTTCACACTAATGTTTTCACAAGGGATTGTCACTTATATGTTACCAGTGAAAGTTGAGGCATTAGCACTTAAAGCATCTACAACAGGCATGATGTTAAGTGTATTCGGAATTACCGCTATCCTCTTCTTCTTACTGCCAACAAATCGTATTTACGATCGATTTAATCGTTCCAAACTAATGCTAATCGGGATTGCAGTAATGGCACTAGCGTTATCTTTACTCGGATTATTTGCAACAAAAGGCATGCTCTTTATCGTTATGATAATTTATGGAATTGGATTCGCTATCCTCTTCCCAGCAATTAATGCTTTACTTGTTGAAAATACAACAGATAGTAACCGAGGGAAAGCATTCGGATTGTTTTATGCATTCTTCTCGTTAGGAGTTGTTGCTGGCTCCTTTACAGTCGGAGCAATCGGAGCATCACCTAGCGCTAGCTTCGTTATCGGAACTGCATTCTTGTTAACATTTGCTGGAATGATTTTTGTAAGAAGCAAAGTAAAAAAGACAATGATGGGTTAATTCCATCATTGTCTTTTTTAAAATGCATATTGATATAACCCGTAATATAATGGCAGCGTTGGGATAATACCAATTAATTTGAATATAAAAGGTAGCGGGTCATCCTTCTCTTCATATAAACGTAAAACAAAAACTGCAGTTAAAGTCCAAATGATGCTAAATACGAAGATGCATTGCCAAACGATCGGCGTCAATATTTGTACATCAAAAACAAATCCAAATAGTCCTATCCATGTAATAATAGTCACCACAAAATCAAACTTTTGAATTAGTGTTTGAAACATGCCTCTTACTAGCGAAGTTATAGTTAATATCGCTATAATTACTAAATAAACTTTCCACAACATAATGATAAGCTCCTATTCAACTTTTGACTTTCAACAAGCCGTATTTAATAAACAATATGGCATTATATTTTTCATAAAGATAATACAACGGATAACAAAATAAGAAGAAAATAAGTACAGTTGGTACATCATCTATAATAGAAAAATATTTTACTAGTAATTCCTTAATACTCTCTCCAATCATAATAAACAGTGGAATTATACAAATTGCCGCTAATATTAAACATGGTGTGATCCTCATTTCTTTTAATTTCACCTTACAGTGTGGACACCTGAATGAAAAAGGATGCGGGAGATCAATAATATGTTGTGCAGTAATATTCCCTTCACACTGTGGACATTCAATTATTTCTTTCATTTAGTTCACTCCTTTCTATCCATAAAAAAGAGCCCTATCGAATAGAGCTCTTTGATTGCCGAATATATCACTTTTGTGTATAGCCAAATAACAATGTAAATAAATTAAACTGTAAAGGCAATACTACATTTCTTCTTCTACAAAGAAAGTGTATAAATACCGACGATACTTCGACAATTTCCTCGGAAATATTTCCTTTACCCACATAATTTGATACACTACATATGAACAGACAATTGTATTACATAAGCTAAAATAATAACTTAATGTACAAATTAAAAAGCACACTCTTCATATGAAGAATGTGCTTTTATGTTATTAACGTTTAATCCAAACAGCGCCTGCCGATTTATCCTCTGCCTGTCCAACAACTTGGAATTTAAGTCCAAGGTTTGGAACTTTTCTTCCCGCGTCTGCAATTTGTTTGTTACTATATACTTTTGAATCATCAAAAGTTGTAACACCTTGTAATCCAGAATAGTTAAACTGTCCACGTGTTAATGAATTTGCACTCCATGAGGGTGTTTGATCAAATGAAAAGGCAGCGTCTGCAATTTGCATGCCTGTATTACCATACGCTGGTTTCCCGTTTAAATTACCAACAAACGCTTCTGGATGAGAGTCTACAACACCAAGGAAGCCTTCACCTGGATGTACCCCAACCCAGTTATCTTTGAAACTATCATCTGCATACCAAACGACAAGACCAGTATTATACACCGGACCTTTTCCTGCTTTTAATCCATTATCTGATCCAGCATAGTTTCTCCACTCTAAATAATAATAATGTTGTTTCTTCTCTGTCCCATCAGAAACAACGAATCCATTTAACTGCATTTTAGATGTTCCTTCTGCATCATCAGAAAATACTACTTGTCCATCAACTGTTACATTTACATTATCCATCGCGAAACCTTTATATGTTAAAGCTGGATCTGTAATATAGTCGAATTGTAGTTTCACTTTCTTCCCTTTAAATTGACTTAAATCGTATGATTTATCAATCCATTTTCCATCTGTCGTGTCTTTATCTCCTTGTACTACTTTTTCTCCAACTCTATCAATTAACGTCTTCGTTCCATCTTCTGTTACAGCATGTACTTCGATGAAATCACACTCTGCTTCTAGTTCATAATTCGCTTTATAATCAAATTTCGCATTTGTTCCTTTTGTTAAATCAAAGAATGGTGTTTCTAATGTCGTATGCATATCATCTCCTCTTGTACTATAATATGCATGCTTTCCAAACTCCGGTTTAATTGTTTCAACACTTTTACCTGGTAAGTTAACACGTACAACGCCTGGACGATTGGATTTCGTAACACTTTGATCAATATATGTAGGAACTCCTACACCACTCTTAATTTTATCGTAATCTACTTCTAAAATTTTTGCCCAGTTACCACCCATATTTTTTTGTAAGAAATCTTTATTTTGTGGTGAGAAACTAGTTGGCTCTGTTCCTGCGATTTTTCCTGTCCAGCTACCTCCACTCATTAATGACCACGCTTCAACAGGTGAACCAGTTCCAGTATATTTCGTGTCATATTCATCCGGTAAACCAAGGTCATGTCCAAATTCATGCGCAAATACACCTACTGCTCCATCTTCTGGTTCAATTGTGTAATCATGCGCTGCTACTTTTCCACCAAAGTAATCTACATTTGATTTTGTACCTTCAATCGCTACTGGATCTATTGCTAATTTTGAACGATGTGACCAAATTGCATCATCACCTAATTTACCGCCACCAGCTTCTTGACCAACACCAGCATGGATTACCATTAAATGATCAATTACACCATCAGGTTCATTTGGATTTCCATCACCATTTGTATCATATCTATCAAATTGATCAAATTGAGATAAATCTAACCCTTTCTCAGCAGCTGCATGTAAAGCTTCTTTCACTAAATCACGTGCACCTTTTGGTCCTTTATTATCGTGACCACTACTACCATCAGCACCGTAGTCAGACGCTTTCCCTGGCACAGTTAGCCATTCGGTTACATATCCATCCGTCGTATAACTACCGCCAGACTGCTCTTCATAATATTGTTTAAACGTTTTTACTTTCGAACCATCAAATAGCTTGTACGGCTCATTACCAAATAACATTTTTTGATAATGCTCTCTACTAAAGTCTTTCGAATACATATACCCTGGCGTTTGATCAATATTATTATGTTTATAATCACTAAATTCAACGAGTAATACTAATACTTTATCATTTCGAACCGGTCCATTATATGGCGCTTGCTTTGCTTTAGAAGTTGGAACTTGCCCATTCAATTGATTTTTATTTGGTTCCGGTTTTTGCTCAGGGCTAACATTTTTTTCAGGTTTCTTTACTTTCTCCTTTTCTTCCATTTTTTTCTCTTTTACTTTTTTCACAAAATCAGATGCCTCTTTAGCAGTATCCGCTGGAAGAATTTCTTTATTTGCCTGATCCCCTTGTTTCTTTTCAATATATTTCTCTACAGCCTTTTTCGTCTCTTCTTTAGAAGATGCTGGATTAATTGTTCCTCTTTCCTTCAGTGCTTCCGCTAAACGATCTTCTTGAATTAAATTGTAATCAATTGGTGTTGTAGACACACTTTCTTTTGCTGGCGTTTCTGCGTATGCTAACGGAGCACTCATTACAGCTGAGCATCCGATGATTGTCGCGATCGTTAACGATGACAACACTTTAAATGGCGCTTTTTTTCTCATTTTACTCATCCCCTTGTATCAATCTTAAACTTCAGATAAAAATACGTAATCTATCCTCCCTTGTATAATAAAAGACATGATTCTATAAGCAATAAGCTTTCTGTTATAGAATCATGTCCTCCAGTTTTCTGGTCAGACCCTCTATCTTTTTATGTCGAAATGTGAAAAATAAAGAGTGATTTGTATATATTAAATAGCTTATATTAAAAATTTAAAAGACAATATGCACAATTGCATGAAAATTCTTTCAAACAAAAAAAGAACCCAAGTTAATTAAACTTGGGTTCTCCATTTCGTATTATTTCTCTTGTGTTTTTTCCCAATCAGCTAAGAATTTCTCAATTCCTTGATCTGTTAATGGGTGCTTCACTAATGAAGCGATTACGTTTGCTGGGATTGTTGCAATATGTGAACCGTTTAATGCTGCTTCTGTTACATGAACACTGTGACGGACAGATGCTGCAATGATTTCTGTTTCAATGCCGTGAATTGCAAAGATTTCTGCGATTTGGCGAATTAAGTCCATACCGTTATGACCGATATCATCTAGGCGACCTAAGAACGGTGAAACGTATGTCGCACCAGCGCGAGCTGCAAGTAATGCTTGCACTGCTGAGAATACTAATGTAACGTTTGTACGAATTCCTAAATCTGAGAATGCTTTTACTGCTTTTAAGCCTTCTGTTGTCATTGGAACTTTTACAACAACGTTTGGAGCGATTTTTGCTAACTCTTTTCCTTCTTCAATCATTTTGTCAGCTTCTAAGCTAATTACTTCTGCGCTTACAGGTCCTTCAATAAAGCTGCAAATTTCACGAATACGCTCATGGAAATCTACGCCTTCTTTTGCTACAAGTGATGGGTTTGTCGTTACTCCAGCTACTACGCCTAATGCATTTGCCTCTTTAATTTCGTTAATGTTTGCTGTATCAATAAAAAATTTCATTTGTTATTCTTCCTTCCTAATTTTCATTTTATATTTATTTATTTTTTCTTAATAAGCTCTAATTCAATCGGAATAAATTTGTCCACTTTTTTACCTTGTGTTATCTCTTTCGCTGTTTCCATCGCCTTCTCTCCGATTAATTCCGGTTTTTGAGCGACTGTTGCTGCCATACGCCCATCTTTAACCGCTTTTACAGCATCATCCGTTGCATCAAATCCAACAACGACTACATCCGTTTTACCAGCAGATTTTAATGCCTCAATTGCGCCTAATGCCATTTCATCATTATGAGCAAATACCGCTTTAATATCGCTATTTGCTTGCAAAATATTTTCCATAACGGATAACCCTTTTGCACGATCGAAATCAGCTGCTTGTTTTGCTACTACTTTTAAAGACTTATCAGCTACGTTATGGAATCCTTTCCCACGCTCACGAGCAGCAGACGATCCAGGGATTCCTTCTAACTCAGCAACATTTGTTCCTTCACCAACTAATTCCCGAATGTAATCACTAGCCATTTGACCACCTTCGACATTGTTAGAAGCAATGTGAGAAACAACTTTACCTGAATTCGCAACTCGGTCTACTGTAATAACAGGCACATTGGCTGCATTAGCTGCACTTACCGCTGAAGCAACGGCATCTGAGTCAGTTGGATTAATAACAACTACATCGACACCTTTTTGAATTAAATCTTCAACATCGTTTGTTTGCTTCGCTGCATCATTTTGTGCATCAACAGCAATTAGTTCAATGCCACTATCTTTTGCTTTCTTTTCTGCACCTTTTTTCAACGTGACGAAAAATGGATTATTTAAAGTGGAAACAGAAAATCCAACTTTAATAGTTTTATTTCGACCTTTATCGCTAGAATCCTTTGCCCAATCTGGTGGTTCCATTGAACAACCAGCAGTAACTACCATGATGCATGCAACGAGTATCAGTAACCATTTTTTCATGAATTGCCCCTCCATTACGCTTCTTTTCGACGATCAATTAGTACAGCTAGTAAGATTACAAGTCCTTTTACAACTTGTTGGAAGAAAGAAGATACACCTAATAAATTTAAACCGTTATTTAGTACACCAATAATAAGCACACCGATGAATGTACCAACAATCCATCCTCTTCCACCTGAAAGACTCGTTCCTCCTAACACAACTGCAGCAATTGCATCCAATTCGTAAGAAGTACCAGCAGTCGGCTGTGCAGAATCTAACCTTGATGTTAAGACAATACCTGCAAGCGCTGCCAAAATTCCGGAAAGACCGTAAATCATTACTTTAATTCTCGTAACATTAATACCTGATAAAGCTGCCGCTTCTTCATTTCCACCAATCGCAAACGTACGGCGACCAAACGTTGTTTTCTTTAAAATAAAGTACAGTACTGCAAAAGCGATCATCATTGTAACGGCTGGCACAGGAATACCAAGGAAATAACCACGGCCAAACATTTGGAACATTAAATGATCACCAAGACCAGTGATCGGACGTCCGTCCATATAAACAAGCGTCAACCCGCGAAAAATAGTCATTGTTGCTAAAGTTGCAATAAACGGAGCTACTTTTCCCTTCGCAATAATGATACCGTTTACAATCCCCATTGCAAGACCTGCTAATAATCCAACTACCATTGCAAGGAACGGATCCATGCCACTTGCCATCATTCCGGCAACAAGTGCACTTGATAATGCTAAAATAGAACCTACCGATAAGTCAATACCCCCTGTTAAAATAACGAAGGTCATTCCAAATGCAATGAGTGCATTAATCGATACTTGGCGCAGTATATTAAATAAATTTGGAATTTCAATAAATGCTGGATTTAAAGCTGTAATTACTACGATAATTAATACTAATCCAATTAAAGAACCAAGTTGTTGTAATACATTCCCCTTCTTAGCCATATCTTACTCTCCCCCTGTAGCTAGTGCCATAATAGACTCTTGCGATGCCTGATCTTTCTCTAAAATACCACCGATTTTCCCTTCATGAATGACGAGAACTCGATCACTCATTCCTAAAACTTCTGGAAGCTCAGACGATACCATAATAACGGCATCTCCTTGCTCGGTAAGCTTATTCATAATAGAGTAAATTTCTTTTTTAGCCCCAACATCTACACCTCTCGTTGGTTCATCTAAAATGAGTAACTGCGGATGAATACCTAACCATTTTGCAATTACAATCTTTTGCTGATTTCCACCAGAAAGAGATTTTACAGCTTGCTCTCCGTTTGCTGCTTTCACATTAAGAAGCTTCATCATATCCTCAGTAAATTGCTGTTCTAAACCTTTATTAACAACGCTTCCCTTTGAAAGACTTTCTAAATTTGGTAAAGCTAAATTTTCACGAATCGAAAAATCTAACACAAGCCCTTCAGATTTTCTATCCTCTGTAATAAAGGCAATTCGTTGTCTAATCGCATCAATTGGACTATCAATTTTTACTTCTTGTCCATTCATGAAAATTTTTCCTGAATCGAGCGGTTCATATCCAAATATTGCTTTCATAATATCCGTGCGACCAGCTCCCATCAAGCCCGCAACACCAAGGATTTCACCTTTTCTAACTTGAAACGAAACATTTTCAAATTTCCCCTTTTTCGTTCCGTTCCGCATTTCAAAAATCACTTCGCCAATTTGACTATTTCGTTCTGGATAACGTTCACCAATACTGCGCCCCACCATCATGCTAACTACTTCATCAAATGATGTTTCTGGAATTAATCTCTTCCCTACATATTCTCCATCACGCAAAATCGTAATAGCATCACATATTGAAAAAATTTCTTCCATCCGGTGTGAAATATAAACGAATGAAACGCCCTCTTTACGTAATTTATTAATAACAATAAACAGCGTTTCAATTTCGCGATCTGTTAATGCTGCTGTAGGTTCATCCATAATAATAACGCTCGCCTTTGTCATTAATGCTTTAGCAATTTCAATAATTTGCTGTTGTCCAACT
The DNA here is from genome assembly GCF_038007445.1 of Bacillus sp. FSL P2-0099. Taxonomy (NCBI): domain Bacteria; kingdom Bacillati; phylum Bacillota; class Bacilli; order Caryophanales; family Bacillaceae; genus Bacillus; species Bacillus sp. FSL P2-0099. The sequence goes on along the minus strand of NZ_JBBOXE010000001.1, from coordinate 684,918 downwards.
GATAATTCACCTGCTAGCATAGCACCTCTCACATGTAGGCCAAGATCTGCTAATTGTTGCTGGGCAATCGCATTCATTTGACGCGTACGTAAAATGCCCGTTTTCCCATACATTAACTCTTTTCCAAGAAACATATTTTCAGCTACCGTTAAATTCGGTAATATGTTCAACTCTTGATGGATAAATGCAATACCATACTCTTCAGCTTCTTTCGCATTTTTAAAAGTTCGTTCTTTCCCATCAAACATGACTGTTCCACTGTCTTTTTTATATACACCTGTTAAAATCTTCATGAGCGTCGATTTCCCCGCTCCATTTTCCCCCATCAATGCATGAACTTCTCCTGTTTCAATCATAAACTGTGCGTTTTTTAGAACAGGATTACCACTGAACGCTTTTGAAATGTTCTTCATTTCAATATGCATTCTCATCACATCCCTTTATTAAAAAATCACGCCTGCATGTAAAATAACATTCGCATAAGGCGTTGCTTCTCCTGTACGAATAATCGCCTTCGCTCTCTTTGTATGCTCTTTAAATTCCTTATGAGACACATATTCAAATGCTGGCTCTATTAATCGCATCTCAACTTCTTTATTTACCTCTGCATTATTTATAATAACTTCTTCTGCTAACATCACTTTTTCAATTGCCATATCATCAGCAACTACTTGTAATACGTCTAAAAAACTAGGTTTTCCGATTTCAACTGCTAAATCAATTCGTTTTACTCCATCAGGAATAGGTAACCCACAATCAGCAATTACAATCGTATCTGTATGTCCAAGTGAAGCAAGGACCGCCGCAATTTCACTATTTAATACACCGTGTTTCTTCATCCGACAATCACCTGCACTTCACGTACTCTATCTCTTGTTGGCATACCGCCCTGTGCCCCAAGTTTCGTTACAGAAAGACCACCAGCAATGTTCGCAAAACGAATTGCTTTTTGAAGTATTTCTCCTTCAGAAAGTGCAACTGCTAGCGCGCCGTTAAATGTATCACCAGCTCCAGTCGTATCCACTACGTCTACAGCAATACTTGGAACTTGAACAACTTCCGTTCCGTTATGGAAACGAACACCGTTAGACCCTTCCGTCATCAATAGCTTATTTGGATATTTCGCAAGTAACTCTTCAATTGGTGATGTGAAATCATTTAATACGATGCGACATTCATGTTCATTCGGCGTAATATAAGTCGCTTTTTCTAAAATATCTTCTGATAAGATTTGTGCTGGAGCCGGATTCAACATAACTGGAATGTTATGCTCCTCACAAATAGCCAGAACGTATTTTACTGTTTCAAGCGGAATCTCTAGTTGAAGAACAACCATATCTGCTTTTACAAGAAGGTCTTTTGAACGATCTACAATCGACTCATTTACAAGAGCATTTGCTCCTTGTACGACAACAATACTGTTATCCTCTTCTGCTAAAACGATATGAGCGATTCCTGTCGTCCTATCTGTAACCGGTACCACATAGTCGATAAAAATGCGTTCGTTCTCCAAATTTTTTCTAACTACTGTTCCGTAATCATCATTTCCTACTGCACCAACCATCGCTACATTTGCTCCTAATCTAGCTGCAGCAACTGCTTGGTTGGCCCCTTTTCCTCCTGGTATCGTATGAAACGCTTCACCAATTACTGTTTCTCCTGCTTTCGGCCGTATTTTTGAAACAGCCACTAAGTCCATTGAAATGCTACCTACTACTGCAATATTTGGCATCTGTCTCATCTCCTTACTTCGTTGTATTTCGTTCTATAATTTCAATCGGTAAACGATAGTGTTTCTCTTCTAATGGATTTCCTTCCATCTGCTCTAACAACAATTCTGTTGCAATTTTCCCCATTTCATAAATTGGCTGTGCAACAGTCGTAATAGATGGATACATCATTTCAGTTAAAGAAATTCCATCGAATCCAATAATTTGTAAATCGTTTGGAATAGAAATTCCCTTTTGAAGTGCAGCCTTTACAATACCAATTGCAATTAAATCATTCCCAGCAACAATTCCATCAATATGCGGATATTCTTCTAATAATTCCACCGCTACCTGTTCACTATTAGCTGGATCGAATGTACTCTCTGCAATCATATAAGAAAGATTATTTTGCGTAATAACGTCTACGAAACCTTCAAAACGTTCATTAGCTGTGCTCACATCACGCGGTCCACGAATATGTGCAATATGTTTACACCCTTTGTCTATTAATAACTTTGTCGCCGCCTGACTCCCTGCATAGTTATCTGCATATACAGTAGGAATGCGCTCATTAAACATACGGTCAATCGCAACAACTGGAATAGACAAATTCATGTAATTAACACTATTTTGTGGATTCGTTGCTACAATAAATCCGTCCACATTATTTTGTCTAAGCACATCAATGTATTGCTTCTCTTTTTCTAAATTTTCATCAGAGTTACAAAGTACAACTGTGTATCCTTGCTTATGTGCTACATCTTCTACAGCACGTGCAACTTCCGGAAAGAATGGATTCACGATATTTGGAACAACTAAGCCAATTAAACGAGACTTTTTATTATATAAAGAACGCGCTACTGTACTAGGCTTATAATCTAGCATTTCAATTGCTCGCTCTACTTTTTTTAATGTATCCTCATGGACATATCCATTTTTATTTAACACTCTGGAAACGGTCGCAACAGATACCCCTGCTAATTTTGCAACGTCTTTAATCGTACTCATTCTCTTTTCTCCTCATTTCATGTAACCGTTTACAGAAAATAATATAACGCATTTATAAAAATACGTCAATCATTTCTAACTAAAAAGCTTTTAAGGTTATACTCAAAAAAAGCATCGCCATAAGGCGATGCTTTTTTATTACGAATATGATACAGTTTTTTCCTTTTCTTCTACAGCAGGCTCTTCAGCATCTTTTTTACGATCAGACAGTTTAATTTTCTGTAAGAAAATCGTAAAGATAGCACCTACTACGATAAATACCAATCCTGTTAAGAATACAGTATGAAGTGAGTCCACTAAAGAGCTTTTCAAAATTGGTACGATGCTATTAGAAAATGCTTCTGGCATTTGTTTTAATGCCTCTGGACTAAATAGCATAGAATACAAACTTTGTGGATCTGTATGAATCATATCTTTAAATTTTGTTACCATTTGTCCCGCTTCTTTTGGGAATGTGTCTAATACAGGTACTAATTTATTTGTTAACGTTGTGCCTGAAGTGTTATTCATAATTGATCCTAAAATTGTAATCCCAAACGTTCCACCGATTTGACGGAAGAATTGACTTGATGATGTTACAACGCCAAGATCTTTTTTCGGGAAGCTTTCTTGTAATGCTAATGTTAATATCGGCATAACAAGACCCATTCCTAAACCGATAACCATCATATAAGAAGTAGCGGTAAGCTTAGTTGTATGCATATCCATCGTTGTTAATAACCAGAAACCACTAGCCATAATAAGCATCCCTGTAATAATTTGTGGTTTCACACCAATTTTTAATACAAGCTGACCACCGATAATACTCATAACGATCATTGTAATCATCATCGGTGTCATAATCGTTCCTGATTCAGCAGCACTTACGCCTACAATTCCTTGCATAAAGAACGGTACGAACATAATTGCTCCAAACATTCCGATACTCATAAAGAAACCGATCGCATTCAGTAGTGTAAATGTACGGTTTTTAAAGAAGTGCATCGGTAAAATTGGTTCTTCAGCCTTCGTTTCAACGATAACAAAGCTAACAATACCAATGGCAGCTAGTGCAAATAACCCGATAATTTGCCAAGAACCCCATGCATAATCTTTCCCGCCAAACGTTAACGCAAGTAATAAACTTACAACACCGAGAATCATCGTGAAGATTCCAGCGATATCAATTTTAATTGGTCCTGTTTGTTTATGTGCTTTTAATCCCATTGCAATGAAGATTGTCGCTAAAATACCAACTGGTAAGTTAATATAGAATACCCATCTCCAGTTCACTGCGTCTACAATCCAACCACCAACTTGTGGTCCAATTACAGAGGCAAGACCGTATAGAGCTCCAAAAATACCTTGCCATTTTGCACGTTCTTTTCCCGTAAACATATCTCCGATAATAATCATAGCCATTGGCATCATAATACCGCCACCAAGACCTTGAATACCACGGAAAATAATTAATTCTGTCATACCGTTTGCCATACCACATAACGCTGAACCAACCATAAAGATAATTAATCCTGCTATATATACGTTACGACGCCCAAGTAAATCCGCTAATTTACCTGCAATCGGTACAACCGTTGTTGATGTTAACATGTACGCTGTTGTTAACCATGTCATTAAACTTAATCCACCTAGTTCACCGACGATACGCGGCATTGCTGTACCAACGATTGTTCCGTCCAATGCAGCAAATAGCATTGCGATTACTAAACCGATTAACAACAACTTTCTATTCTGATTTTCTTGTTGCTCCATGTAATCTCCTCAATTCCTCTTAGTTTTTCTCTTTTTTCTCTTTTTTCTCTTTTTTCTCTTTTTTCTCTGGTTTCCCGCAAATAATTGTTTCTAGCTTTTCAAAGAGGCGCAACAAATCTTCCCTCTCTTGTAATTCTAAGTGTGAGAAGTATTTTGCAATATGCTCATTACGAGCCGCCATCGCTTCTTCTACTGTAGTTTTCCCCTTCTTCGTTAGCTCAATGACAACAACGCGGCGATCATTATCGTCGTGATAGCGCTCTACTAACCCATGATCAATTAAACGATCAGTCATTACTGTAATCGCGCTCGGTTTCACGTACATTTTCTCCGCCAATTGTGTCGCTCTTGAAGCTCCGTAATGATCTAAAATCTTTAAAATATAAAACTGCGGTGGTGTAAGTCCTGATGCTTGCATTTGTTCTAATAGCTCTGTTTGCATTTTCTTTCCTATAGCGAATGTAAGAGCTTGAATCTTATCAATATGAGTCATATCATTTGGCATGTTATCCACCTCTTATTTAAGCAATAAAATATTTAACGTATTTAAATATTAATCCCACAAACAAAATACGTCAACAACTTTCTTTATAAAAACGTTTACATTCTTGTCACAAAGTTGTATAATTTTCGTCGAAGTTAATATTGACAGTCACGGAGAATCGGAGTATATGGCTATGAATCATAAAAAAGGGAACTTTTTTATATTTCATAGCCTTTTTGTATTCTCTCTGTCTTAAAACGCTTCCAATTAATTAGGGGAGGATTTTCATTTTATGTTTTTCACACAATTATTTAAACCTGCGCCCCACGCAGAACGCTTACCAGCTGATCGCACTGATAGCGAATACCGCAAATTGCGTTTGCAAGTATTCTTAGGCATCTTCATCGGTTATGCGGGTTACTACTTTGTTCGAAAAAACTTTTCACTCGCAATGCCATACTTAATCGAACAAGGCTTTAGTAAAGGGGAACTTGGGGTTATCCTTTCAGCAGTATCTATCGCTTACGGATTAAGTAAATTTCTTATGGGTATCGTATCCGATCGTTGTAATCCTCGCTACTTTTTAGCAGCTGGGCTATTTTTATCCGGTATCATTAATATTATTTTCGGCTCATTTTCTTTCATTACAACGAGCATTATACTTATGTTTGTACTTCAGTTTTTAAATGGATGGGTACAAGGTATGGGATGGCCTCCTTGTGGTCGTACGATGGTTCACTGGTTCTCCGTTAGTGAACGTGGTACAAAAATGTCTATTTGGAACGTCGCTCATAATGTCGGCGGCGCGCTTATGCCTTCTCTCGTTACATTAGGCTTATATTTCTTTGCAAATGACTGGAAAAGTATATTTTACTTCCCAGGTATTCTTTCAATTTTAGTGGGGATTTATGTATTAATTATGATGAGAGATACACCTCAATCTTGCGGATTACCTTCTATTGAAGAACATACTGGGGAATATCCATCAGATGAAAAAGTAGCGGACCGTGAACGCGAACTTTCGGTAAAGGAAATTTTATTTACATACATATTAAACAATAAGTTTTTATGGTACATCGCTATCGCTAACGTCTTTGTTTATTTCGTTCGTTACGGCGTTGTAGACTGGGCTCCTACTTATTTAGTAGAAGAAAAAAGCTTTACTCACAGTAGCTCACGTACAGCTTATGCTCTATACGAATGGGCTGGTATTCCAGGTACACTTCTTTGCGGATGGATGAGTGATAAACTATTTAAAGGGCGCCGCGCACCTGCTGGCATTCTATTTATGGTCGGTGTATTCATTGCCGTTCTTGTTTACTGGCTAAATCCTGCTGGGCATCCAATCATTGATAGTATCGCACTTGTTTCCATTGGATTTTTAATTTACGGACCTGTTATGCTAATTGGTCTTCACGCGCTTGACTTAGCACCCAAAAAAGCTGCTGGAACTGCCGCTGGATTAACTGGGTTCTTCGGTTACCTAGGGGGAGCTACTTTTGCTAGCGCAGCTATGGGCTTTATTGTAGATGGATTCGGATGGGACGGCGGATTCATTTTGCTCCTTGCTTCTTGTGTGCTTGCAATGTTCTTCCTTGCTCTTACTTTAAATACAGGATCTACAAAACAAAAACAAGCTTAAACAATAATATTATACTTACAAAAAAAAGAGAGACAGTTCTTTCCAGAACACCTCTCTTTTTTCTACATATAGTACTTTTTTATTACAAATAATTTATCAATCCACCCCATAATTGTGAGCGTTTTAAAAGGGTTTTTATCCTTATATTACTGCATCTCATCTCTATATAAAAAGATTTTTGAATATTTACTCTTGTCAAACATTGTCACTTTATATTAAAATAGCAACAACATACTAAATATTTAGTCTTTTTAGAAAAGATGGAGGGATAACCATGAAGAATCCACTTCTTCGCATTGAAAACTTACAGACTTCCTTTCGCATACAAGATCAATATCATGCAGCAGTTGATAACGTTTCGTTAACTGTCCATGAAAATGAAATTGTCGCGATAGTTGGTGAATCCGGTTGCGGAAAAAGTGCACTTGCCCTTTCCATTATGCGACTGCATAATGAAGCAAATACAAAATTACAAGGGCAACTTAACTATAGAGATAAGGATTTACTTACTATGTCGACCGCAGAGATGAATAAAGTACGCGGATCAAACATCGGTATGATTTTCCAGGAGCCTCTTACAGCACTCGATCCTCTTATGACAGTTGGAAAACAAATCGAAGAAAACTTAGACTACCACACAAACCTTTCGAAAGCAGAAAAGAAAGAACGCACCTTAGAACTACTCCATCAAGTTGGTATTCCAAAACCAGAACTTACATATAAACAATACCCTCACGAATTATCTGGCGGAATGAGACAAAGAATTGTTATCGCGATTGCGATTGCTTGTAACCCAGCACTCATTATTGCGGATGAGCCAACAACGGCTCTTGACGTAACCATCCAAGCACAAATTTTAGACTTACTAAAATCTATTCAAGAACAAACGAAAATGGGCATCATTTTAATTACACATGATTTAAGCGTTGTTGCCGAAACAGCTGATCGTATTGTCGTTATGTATGCAGGACAAGTTGTAGAAACAGGAACAGTAGAAGAGATTTTTAATAACCCGCTTCACCCATATACTCGTTCTCTATTAAACTCAATTCCATCTGCGTATGCGGAAAAAGAAAAATTGCATGTAATTCAAGGCGTGGTTCCTTCGTTAGCGAAGCTTCCTCGCACTGGATGTCGATTCCAAGCCCGAATCCCTTGGGTTAGACCAGATCAACATGAGGAAAATCCTGTTTTACATGAAGTAAAACCAGACCATTGGGTACGTTGTACTTGCTACAAGCACTTCAACTTCCAACATAAGAAAGGAGATGACGTAACTCATGGCACTGCTTAAAGTAGAAGATTTAAAAGTACACTTTCCAATTAAGGGTGGTTTCTTCGGACGTACATTAGATTACGTACGAGCAGTTGATGGCGTAAGTTTTGAATTGCAGCCTGGTGAAACATATGGAATCGTTGGTGAATCAGGTAGCGGCAAGTCAACAACAGGTAAAGCAATTATGCACTTAACGAAAGCGACAGGCGGTAGCATTCATTTTAATAATAGGGATTTAACGAAATTAAGTCGCTCTGAGTTAAGAGAACAACGAAAAGATATCCAAATGATTTTCCAAGATCCATATTCATCGCTAAATCCGAAGAAACGTGTTCTCGATATTATTGCCGAGCCTCTTCGGAATTTTGAGAAGCTCTCACCTGATGAAGAACGTAGAACCGTTCAAGGGTATCTTAGTATAGTTGGATTAAACCCAGAGTCTATTTATAAATATCCACATGAGTTTTCCGGTGGACAAAGACAGCGAATTGGTATTGCACGCGCTCTTACATTAAAACCAAAGCTTATTATCGCGGATGAGCCAGTATCTGCACTTGACGTTTCTGTACAAGCTCAAGTATTAAACTTCTTGCAAGATTTACAAGCTGAACTAGGATTAACCTATTTATTTATTAGTCATGATTTGGGCGTAATTCGTCATATGTGTGACCGTATCGGTGTTATGTACCGCGGGCGCATTGTGGAAGAAGCAACTAGTGCAGAGATTTATAATAATCCACAACATATTTATACGAAGCGATTAATATCAGCAATTCCTGATATTCGTCCTGAAAACCGAGAACAGCAACGTAAATTACGTCAGCAAGTAAGTTCTGAGTACGAGAAATCATACGAAAATTATTTCAATGAAAATGGTCGTGCTTACGATTTAAAACCAATCTCGCCAACGCACCGGGTGGCATTACCTTAAGGGAGTGATAAAACATGTGGAAGTTTATACTACGGAGATTCTTAGTGATGATTCCGCAATTATTCATATTAAGTGTACTCGTCTTTACACTTGCTAAAGCAATGCCAGGTGATGCATTAAGTGGTGCTGAACTAGCAAACCCAAAAGCGGATCCAAAAGTGATTGAAGAACAACGTGAGAAACTAGGTTTAAATGATCCTATTCCCACTCAATATGTAAGGTGGATTTCAAATGCTATGCAAGGGGATTTCGGAATTTCTTACGCACATAAAATACAAGTAACGGATATTATTGGGGAACGTCTTGGCAATACAGTACTGCTAGCTCTTCTTATTCTTATTCTTACTTACTTAATTGCTATTCCACTTGGGGTTATAAGTGGACGTTGGAATGATACTTGGGCTGATCGACTCATTACACTCTATAACTTTTTAGGATTTGGTACACCACTCTTTATTTTTGGATTAGTAATGTTATTCTTATTCGGCTTTTTATATCCAATTTTCCCTACAAGTGGTAGCGTTGATCCACAAGTTGCAGCTGGATCCTTTGATTACTATTTAAGTAAATTCAATCATATGATTTTACCAGCTTTATCTGGGGCATTAATTGGAACAGTAGGAACTGTACAATATTTACGAAGTGAAATTATTGATACGAAACATAAAGATTTTGTACGCACAGTAAAAGCAAAAGGTGTACCAGAATCTAAAGTATATTCAAGACATATTTTACGAAATTCATTTTTACCAATTGCAGCATTTTTAGGATATGAAATTACAGGTTTAGTTGGGGGCTCTATTATTCTAGAAAATATTTTCGGCTACCCAGGAATTGGACAACTATTTTTCCAATCTATCACTCAACGTGATTTCAGTGTCGTAACTGCTCTTGTATTATTTACTGGATTCGCAACGCTACTCGGGACTCTTCTTTCCGATATTATTCTAAGCATCGTTGATCCACGTATTCGTATTGATTAATGGAGGTGAAGAAACGTTATGTTAGCAAATCCTGAAAAACAAACTGAAGTCATTCATTACGAAAAGAGCCCTTCTGGTTTCTCCATTATGTGGCGAGAATTTCGTAAAGATAAACTAGCAATGTTTTCCCTATTCTTTTTAGCTTTAATATTAATAGCCGTTTATGCAACTTCATTTATTATGAAGCAAGAAGATATCGTCCGAGTCGATCTGTTTGCCATTTACGATCCTCCTTCTGCTGAACATTGGTTAGGAACTGATTATGGAGGCCGTGATATTTTCGGACAATTAATTATTGGTACACGTAACTCCTTTACAGTTGGCTTAGCCATCACTCTTTTAGCAACCCTTATTGGTCTTACGATGGGACTAATTGCTGGCTATTTTGGAGGTGTTGTAGATAACATCATTATGCGTTTCATCGATTTCATGATGATTTTACCATTCTTAATGATTGTTATCGTGTTTATCTCACTCGTTCCAAATTTCAATATTACAACATTTATTCTCATAATGACCACCTTCTTATGGGTCGGAAAAGCAAGACTTATAAGATCTAAAGTATTGACTGAGAAGGAACTTGATTATGTATCTGCATCAAAAACGTTAGGAACACCAAATTGGAAGATAATTTTCCAGCAAATATTACCTAATTTAAGTTCTATTATCATCGTAAATATTACATTAAATCTTGCTGGTAACATCGGGATTGAATCTAGTTTAACTTACTTAGGCTTCGGTCTACCAGAAAGCACACCAAGTCTTGGTACACTTGTAAGTTACGCAACAAACCCAGATGTATTGCAAGAAAAATGGTGGATTTGGTTACCCGCATCAATCATGATTTTAGTGTTGATGCTGTGCATAAATTTTATTGGTCAAGCGTTAAAGCGTGCAGCTGATGCGAGACAAAGAAAAGGATAAGGGGTGGAAAAGTTATGAACAAACCAAAACTGTACAAAGTATTAAGTACAATTGCTGCTTCAACATTATTACTATCTGCATGTGGGGGTGCCGATAGCAGTAGCAAAAAAGCAAATACGAAAAAAGTAGAAACAAATAAATTTAGTTCTGCTGTAAAAAATGATGGTAAAGAAATTAAAGACGGATCATTAACATATGGACTCGTTTCAAATTCACCTTTCGCTGGTGTTTTAAGTAGAGTATTGTATGAAGTTGCTCCCGATTCAGAAATTATGGATTTCTTTGATGAAGGTTTATTAGCTACAGATAAAAACTGGGAAATCACAAATGACGGTGCTGCAACGTATACAATTTCTGAAGATAAAAAAACAATTACTATTAAGATTAAAGATAATGTAAAATGGCACGATGGTAACCCTGTAACAGCCGAAGATTTGGAATATTCTTACTTGGTTATTGGTAATAGTAAATATACAGGTATTCGTTACGATACACAAATGCAAATGATTGAAGGTATGGAAGACTATCACGCTGGAAAATCCGACAAAATTTCTGGTATTAAAGTAGTCGATCCAAAAACAATTTCAATTACTTATAAAGAAGTAAATCCTTCACTTAAAACTGGTATTTGGACATACCCTACACCTAAAAAATATTTAGGCGATGTACCAATTGAAAAACTAGCAGAATCTGATAAAATCCGTCAAACCCCAATTGGATTCGGCCCATTTAAAGTGAAGAAAATCGTTCCTGGTGAATCAGTTGAATATGAACGCTTCGATGATTACTGGGGGGGCAAACCTAAGCTGAAAAATGTAATATTAAAAGTTGTAAATCCATCTATTGTTAGTGCATCTCTGAAAAAAGGTGATATTGATATTGCATCAATTACTGCTGATCAATATCCGAACGTAAGTAAATTAAAAAATACACAACTAATTGGTAAAACTGACCTTGCTTACACTTATATCGGATTTAAATTTGGACATATGGACAAAACAAAGAACGAAGCTGTAATGGATAACGATAAGTTCAAAGACGTTCGTTTACGTCAAGCGATGGCACATGCCATTGATAGAGAAAAATTAGCGGAGAAAGTATATCACGGACTTCGCGTTCCAGCTAACTCTCCAATTCCACCATCTATGCCAAAGTATCATAATAACGATGTTGGTGCATATAACTTAGATGTAGATAAAGCGAAAAAACTATTAGATGAAGCGGGCTATAAAGATAAAAATGGTGATGGATTCCGTGAGGACCCAAAAGGTAATGAACTCAAAATTAACTTCTTAGCTAGTAGCGGTAGTGAAACAAGTGAACCGCTGGCAAAATTCTATATTCAATCTTGGAAAGATATCGGCTTAAAAGTAGAGCTGGTTGATGGACGCTTACACGAATTTAATGCCATGCGTGACATGATTAAAAAAGATGATCCGAAGGTTGATATTTTCTCTGGTGCTTGGAACACTGGTTCTGATCCTGACCTTTCTGGCCTATGGGGCAAAGATGCTGGATTTAACTATCAGCGCTGGGTAAACGATGAAAATACTAAATTATTAGACGAAGGATTATCAGAAAAAGCTACTGATGAAAAATATCGTAAAGAAGTATACGATAAATGGCAAAAATTAATTCATGATGAAGCACCGATGATTCCAATTCATTACACATTTGATTTAACAGGTGTTAATAAGCGAGTAAAAAATTATAATGTCAACACTCAAGTGAACCAAATAACTTCACAATGGAAAGACGTTACTGTAACAAGTGAAAAACCAGAAGTAGAAAAATAAACATAAAAAATAGCTCTCAGCATTTACTTACATGCTAAGAGCTATTTTTTATTTATCGTTCTTCTCTTGCTATTTATATTAATCATTTCCCTTCTATTCATACGATTAAAACATTTGCTGAAACATCTTTATTAAAACAGCTAACATAACAGATCCAGCAAATCCACCTAAACAAATTAAACTTACCCCTTGGCTATAAGACAAATTTTGAAATGATTTCATACCTTCCATCCTCCCTATATCCCCTTTGATATTCTTATTGTATCAATGGGAAAAATTTCATAACATCGATTTCGCTGACAGCTAACTTACAAATTTGTAAGTTAACATTTTTTTAAACTTATATATATTCTGTCCACATTCTCCCTCTTAATACATCAAAAAAGACCTCGAATTATATCAAGGTCCTGCTTACACTACAGAATATCTCACTTTATTTTATAATCATAACCGGGCATTTCACACGCTTTGCTATTTTATGACTTACACTACCAAGCACCATCTCTTGCAGTGTATTTAGCCCTCTACTCCCAGCAATAATAAGATCTATATCTCCTGTATTTACATATTGAACAATCGTATCTCCTGGATCGCCATGTAGAATCGTAATTTTGTAGGAAATGTTCTCTTTCTTTAATAAACCCTCAATCTCTTTTAATTTATCTTTTCGACTAGCTGATATTGTTTCTAAATCCGTTTGTCCTTGTATAATATCTGACTTTGCCATTCTATTATCTACTACGTACACAACTTCAACATGTGTTTCTTCGTTAAATTTCGCAATATATGTTGCATGCTCGGCTGCTCGAAGTGCATGTTCAGAACCATCGCATGCTAATAAAATTTGTTTGTACATATGCTGAATCCCCTTTTCGTTATCCTACCCGTATTATATAATAAAGCCCCCTAAAAAGGAGGCTTCTAACTAGCAATTCTCTTACTATAAGTAGCTAAATTCGCAACGAGCTTCGAGCTACGTTCATTTAACCCTGTGATCCTTACTTTCACACCGTTCTGTTCATACTTCATTATAACTTTATCAATTGCCGCTACTGCTGAATCATCCCATACGTGTGCGTTAGTAAAGTTCATCTCAATTTCTTTCACATCTTCATTGTATGAAAAAGCATTTATATACTCTGCCGTAGATGCGAAGAATAGTTGGCCGTGAATTTCGTATATTTTCTTATTTTCAATATACAAATGTTTCACGTGAATCTTTGCCATATTGAATGCAAATAAAACTGCACTAATTATCGTTCCGATAATTACACCTAATCCTAAATTATGTGTAATTAGGACAATCACAACTGTTACGATCATAACAAATGCGTTTCCTTTTGGTACTTTATGAATCGTCGCTACAGAGTTCCAATCAAACGTCCCAATCGAAACCATAATCATAACTGCAACTAAAGCTGCCATCGGAATATGAACAACGTAATCACCTAAAACAAATAGCAATACGATTAAAAAACCACCGGCTACAAACGTCGATAATCTCCCGCGACCACCTGATTTAATGTTAATAACAGATTGTCCAATCATTGCACATCCTGCCATTCCTCCGAAGAAACCAGCAACAACGTTCGCAATCCCTTGTCCACGTGCCTCTTTATGCTTATTACTTTCCGTATGTGTCATATCGTCTAAAACCGACGCCGTTAATAATGACTCTAGTAAACCTATAACCGCTAGCATAACTGAATACGGTAAAATAATTGCTAATGTCTCAAGTGTAAATGGAACATCAGGAATACTAAAGAACGGTAATTCTTTCGGTAAGCTTCCCATATCCCCTACTGTTTTTAACTGTAATCCGCTCATAAGTGCAATGCTTGTCACAATAATAATTGAAATAAGTGTAGACGGAACAGCCGTCGTAATACGTGGAAATAAATATATAATTGCAAGTCCTAATGCGACAAGTGCATACATTTGCCAAGTTGCATTTTTAAAATGCGGCAATTGCGCTGTAAAAACTAAAATTCCAAGTGAATTTAAAAAACCACTCATAACGGATTTAGGAACAAACTTCATAAATGAGCTCAGCTTGAACACTCCAAAAATAATTTGAACAATACCTGTTACTATTGTCACAGCAAATAAATATTGCAAACCGTGATCCTTCACAAGAGTGACCATTAATAATGCCATCGCACCCGTTGCCGCCGAGATCATCCCTGGTCTTCCGCCGACAAACGAAATTGTAACCGCAATACAAAAGGCCGCGTACAATCCAACCGTCGGATCTACACCTGCAATAACAGAAAAAGCTATCGCTTCAGGAATTAATGCTAAAGCAACAACAACCCCTGATAGCACGTCCCCTCTCATATTTGAGAACCATTCATTTTTTATAGTTTGAAACAAAGTAACACTCCTCCACTCTTTTATCATTTGATTTTCTCCATAAGAAAATCAAGGCCGACTGCACGAAGGCTATTATATAACGAGCAAAGGATGTTGTGCTATGTAAAAGTTTCCTAAAGAAAAGACGCTACCTTAGCAGCGTCTTTTCTCATTTCATTAATGTCCACCGTGACCTTGACCACTTTCCTGAACAATTTCTAACCTCTCATCCAATATACCTTGTGTTTCAAATGAAACATCACTACTACTTCCTAATAGGAAACCATGGTTATATGGTCCAAGTGTTGGATCATCTTTAAACTTCGGCTGAATAGTAGCAAGGAAGTCATAAACTGGTTGTGAAGCTTTTCCTTCCTCAAGCAAAACAACAGGGGCATGTTTACCCATATGTGAAAACGGTGCTCCCGCAATTGCTAAGTCTGGTGTTTTGCTTGAAACAAATGACAAACCGTGACCTGGTTTTGTGAATCCCCAGCCAAATTTCGTTTTTTCATCTTTAAATTTCGCAAATGCAACCGAATTTTCTGTTGGAGTCTCCCCACTAATACGCGTTACTTTCCCATATTTACTTAACTCTTTTTCTACTTCTTTCGAAACTATTTTTTCTGGTCCTAACACATATATATTCGCTTTATCTTTTCTCGTCTTTAATGCCTCTATTGTCGCTTCTGGCACTTTATTTTTTTCAGTATATAGAAGAGGTTCTGGCATATGAGAAATCCAATTTACAGCTGGTGTTGTATATAAACGTCCTTCTTCTTCAGACGAACCGATAATAACGCTATTTGGATAATTTCCTGCTATATCGGCATATTCTTTATCAACATCTTTAGCAAATTTAGCTGGGTCCGTTTCTTTTATTTGCTTTACTTTATATTCTTTTAATTGCTCTAGGCTAGATGCCCCTATATCCCCCATCACCATAATTTGCGTTCCATCTTTCGTTCCGAGCGGATTTAATCGTTTTATTTCTTTTAACGTCATTTCGGGTACCTTTTCTTTTTCTATAAATAAAATCGGTCCGTTATTCGGGTGATGAATAAGATCCGCACTTGCAATACCTAATTGCCACTCGCTTACTGGCACTAAAATAATAGCGCCTGGCTGATTCTCTTTATGCGTTGCTGGCCATATCGTTTGCGAAGTTAATACTGCCATTTGCAGAGGATCATTTGTATTTAATCTCGTTACATTTTTTAAACTTGTCGTTAATAAATCATTCGATGCACCTTGATTCATTTCTTTCGGCGCAGTTACCTCCTGATTCATTTTCATTTCCTTTTGCTCTGTTTTCTTCTCTTCTGTAGATTCATGATTTTTATGATCTGTACTCGTTTGTCCGCATGCCGCAAGACCGACTGCTGCAATTATTGTTATCCCCAAAATTCGGATCATCTTTTTCACTATATCGCCTCCGTATTATTCGTTTTCGAGCCAATATTATTACCTAAAATGGAATTTCAACTTTACAATAACAAGCAATTCTGAAGAAATTATGCAGATGCATTATAATCTGCACCATTTCTTCATGATTTTGACTTACAATTTAAGTAATAACTACAAATGCGGAGGTACTCTATGATCGATATACTACTCGTAGATGATGAACCGAGAATGCTTGAATTATTAACGCTTTATCTTACTCCAATCGGATATAACTGCGTATGTGCAGTATCCGGAGAAGAAGCTATTTCACATATAGAAAATCGAAACTTCAAATTTGTTTTACTCGATATTATGATGCCAAAGATGGATGGGTGGGAAACTTGCAAAAGAATTCGATCATTTAGTAACGTTCCTATCATTATGGTAACTGCTCGTGATCAAACGGTAGATGTCGTTCAAGGATTAAAACTTGGAGCAGATGATTACGTGACGAAACCATTCCACGAAGAGGAGCTCTTCGCAAGAATTGAAGCTGTTTTACGCCGAACCAATCAACATGCACAAATCCAATATCACGGCATTTTATGGGATGAGGCCAAGCATTTCATTTCTGTCCATAATGAAGAACTTCTTCTCACCCCAATCGAATTCTCTTTACTCGGATTATTTTTACGTCATGTGAACTACGTATTAAGCCGTGATCAGCTCATTGAACGAATTTGGGGATTAAATACAAATACAGAAGATAGAACAGTCGATTCACATATTCGTAATTTACGTGATAAATTACGAAAAGTAAATTTCCCCATTGATCACCATTTAAAAACTGTTTACGGAGTAGGATATCGATGGATTGATATTGAAAACTAAGGAGCAAAACGATGAAGCGAATTTCTATTCAACTCGGATTTTATTTTCTAATTGTTACACTTTTAATCGAAAGTGTTCTATTTGTCTTGCTCTATTATAGCCTTGTAAACAATAGAGTGAATGAAGAAATGACAGCTTTATTAAAGCGTGGAAATAGTCACCGAGATGTCCTTGAAAAATATTTTGATAGGCAAACAATCTCCCATGTTGCTTTAATGGAATCCGAAGCTGAAACAACTGTTATTATTACAAATGCAAATAAGGAAATACTAGCTAAATCCAATGAAATAAATACTACTATAAAAAAACATATTGAAGGAATGCAAACACGAACAGATCATGATGGAGCAATTATAGAGAATCATTGGAAAACATCTAATTATATATGTACAGTTAGCCCAATTGTAGTGGCAGGAAAAACGGAAGGCTATGTATATATGTTTCTCGGGACGGAATCAATCGAAGAAATGGTTAACGGGCTCACACGGCAATTCATTATCGCTGGAGTCATTACTTTCCTATTAACAGCCATCACCATTTTTCTATTATCACGTTTGTTAACAAAACCATTGTTACACATGAAACAAGCGACTGAAAAAATGAGTAAGGGCGATTTATCCGTTTCATTAACAACTACTCGAAATGACGAAATTGGTGAACTAGCACAATCTATCCAAACTCTCGCAAATGATTTACATTATATGAAAACGGAGCGAAGTGAATTTCTAGCAAGTGTTGCTCACGAATTACGAACACCATTAACGTACGTAAGAGGTTATGCTGACATTGCATTAAAAGAAAACACACCTCCAGAGCAACGTTTACGATACTTATCCATTATAAAAGACGAGTCTGATTATATTACAAACTTAGTCCAAGATTTATTTTCACTCGCTCAAATGGAAAAGCATAACTTTTTCATTCAAGTACAGGAAGTGCATTTACACACCTTCCTTACTCGCATCACTGAAAAAATAAATGTGATGTACGGAGAAAAACAAATTAAAGTTGTTTTCACATGTCCTTCCTCACTCTTAGTAAAGCTAGATGAGCAACGCTTTGAACAAGTTATGGCTAACATTTTAAATAACGCGTATAGACATTCAAAAGAACATTCTCATATAAATATTTCTGTTACAGAAGAACATAAACGTATTTCCATTACAATTGAAGATGAAGGCGAAGGTATTCCGCCTGAAGACCTCCCTCACATTTTCGATCGCTTTTACCGTGTTGATAAAGCGCGCTCTAGAGCTACAGGAGGCACTGGTTTAGGGCTCTCCATCGTAAAAGAAATCGTAGAACTACACGGCGGGAATATTACTGTCACAAGTGAAATTGATCACGGATCTTGCTTTACAATTTCATTGCCATCTATATAGAAACACGACTATCATCAATAGTCGTGTTTTCTTATCCTTTAGGACTTTACTTTATAATATAAATTTACGAATTGCCCAAAACGTTTCGTATCCGTTAAAGTTAAATTAATTTCCGGGTTCTTTTCTTTAAATAACGGAACTCCAGAACCTAATATGTGAGGTGTAATCGTAACAACATATTCATCAATTAAATTATTCTTAAAGAACTCTCTCAGTAGACTCCCGCCACCGACCATCCATATTTTAGATCCTTCCTGCTCTTTCAACCTTTTTGTAAACTCTAATACATCTTCATTTACAAACTCTACATGTTCGTTTGAACCTTTTTCTGAATTAGAAAAAACATAACATTTTTTATCTAGGTACGGGAATGTTTCCGTATGCTCTACCACATAATCGTACGTTCTCTTTCCCATAATTATCGTATCAATTGTTTCGTACATTTCTGTATAACCGTTGTCTCCCTCACCTTCTGTTTCCATTAACCACTCTAAATCATCATCTTCTTTCGCGATAAATCCATCTAAGCTCGCTGCAATAAATAAAACAATTTCACGTGACATATCTTTTCCTCCTTACAGCTTCTCTTGATAAAATCATCTTATAAGCACTATACTAACCATAAAACATGACAACTTATGTCATGTTAAAAAAGAAAAAGGTGATATCCTTGTCAAAAGCAAAACGTTTACTAGACATTCTTATATTTGCTTCTACGAAAAAAACATTTACAGCTCAAGAAATAGCTGATGAATTTAATATTTCCGTTCGTACGGTCCATAGATATATTTTAGATTTAAGTGATATGGGATTACCCATTTACGCTGAACAAGGTCGTAATGGGGGATATAAAGTATTAACAAGCAGCATGCTTCCCCCCATTTTATTTACCGAAGAAGAAGCGGTCTCCATCTTTTTTGCTTTCCAATCTTTAGGCTACTATCGTAACTTGCCTTTTAATACAGAAATCAATTCTGTTACTCATAAACTGTATAGCTCTCTACAAAATGATGCGAAAGCTAAAGTTGATAAAATACGTTCTTATATCGCTTTTTGGAATCCGAAGAGAACAATTGAGACAACTTTTTTAAACGAAGTATTAACAGCGGCTATTGAAAATAAAAACTTACACTTTCAATACGAGTCTAAATCGGGGATTAAAACAAAACATATTCATCCTATCGGTGTATATGCCCACGATGGTTTATGGTACTTGCCATCCTATGACTATAGTCGAAACAAAGTATTACTGTATCGCGTGGATCGTATTCTTTCCATATTATCGACCGAAGAAAATAAAGATAAGTTTATGAATTTAGAAGAATGGTTCGCCTCTAACTCTAACGTAATAAACATTCCTACTCGGTTACATGTTTTACTAACGACAGAGGGTGTGCGCCAATGCAAAAGCGTTCCTTACCTTGAAGAATTCGTTGTAGTAGACGAAGATGGGACAGGATATATAAATTCAACAATTGATAAAGTTGAAATTAACTTTATTACTCCTTTATTTTATAGACTTGGAAAAGATGCAAGAGTTTTAGAACCGAAAGAATTGATAAATGGTTTACGTATACGTGCGAAAGAAGTTTTACATATGTATGAAGACTAAAAAATCCCTCTTTTAAAAACATAAAAACGTGAGCGCCCTATTCTCACGTTTTTATGTTTCACTTTACTAATTCAATTGTTTCTGTAACTTTTATACTATCCTTTACAGATTGAACGATCGTACAGTTTTTCACCGCAAGTTGCAGCGCCTTGTCTAATTGCTCTTCTGTAATGTTTTGCGCTTTAATTTTATAGTGCAAATGAACACTTTCAACTGGTTTTGATAAAGCTTCACTTCTCCCAATTTCAGTTTCAATTGTAAACGTATCGTATGTAATACGTTTCTTTTCTAAAATCGTTCGAAAAACAATTGCACTACATCCTGCAATAGAAGAAACGAGTAATTGTAACGGTGAATACCCGTTTTCTTTTCCAATCGCTAAATGACCATATGATAAATCTGCTTCTATATCATCATGCTTAATTTTTATTTTCATACTTTGCTTCCATCTCCACTTTCATCGGTTTCTTCCGTTTCTTACTCATATAATAATATATGTAGCAGAAAATGATAAATGGAATACCACAGTATAACGCCATTCGTTGTTCAGGAATAAACGCTAAACTAATAACAACGATACTATTTGTAATTAAAGCTAAAATTGGAACAAGCGGGTATAGTGGTGTTCTATACTTTAAGTCCTCTAATTTTCCGCCGCCTTTTAAATACTGACTTCTAAAGCGAAGTTGTGATAAAGCAATAATGATCCAACTTGAAACAGCCGATAAACCAGCTATAGATAATAAGTACATATATACTGTATCTTCTGCAAGGAAGCTTGTTAATAAAGAAAGGCCCGCTACTGCAATTGTTACGACTAACGCTGTAATCGGAATACCACGTTTATTTACTTTCTTGAAAGAAGTTGGTGCCATTCCTTCATTTGCAAGTGACCATAGTATACGCGTTGCTGCATATAACCCTGAGTTCGCTACAGATAGAAGAGCTGTAATAATAACGAAGTTCATAATATCAGCTGCATATGGAATACCGATTTTATCAAATACAACTACGAATGGGCTTTCAATTATCCCTGCTTCTTTCCAAGAAATTAACCCTACTAAAATTGTCATTGTTAAAATGAAGAATAACATAATGCGCCATACTGTATTACGAATCGCACGTGGAATTGTTTTTTCAGGATTCTGACTCTCTCCTGCTGCAATCCCGATTAACTCTGTTCCTTGGAAGGAAAAGTTAACTGTAATCATCGTAAGAAGCACTGCAGCTAGTCCATTTGGGAATAGCCCACCATCACTTACAAAGTTAGAGAAAAGAGGCGCTGCTTCTTTTCCATCGTATGGTAAGAATCCTAGTAATGCGCTACCACCAAGTAGAATGAATGCAATAATTGTAACTACTTTAATACTAGAGAACCAAAACTCTAATTCAGCATAACTCTTCGCTGATATTGCATTTGAAGCATATAAAATAACTCCGAATACGAGACACCATACCCAAACATCAACATTCGGAAACCATCTTTTCATCATTAAACCGATCGATGTTAATTCTAATCCTACTGTTACTGCCCATCCAATCCAGTATAGCCAACCGATCATAAATCCAGTTCCTGGTCCAATAAACTTCGTCGCATACTTTTGGAAAGATCCTGAAACTGGCATTGCTACCGTTAGCTCTCCAAGACAAAGCATTGTTAAATACATAATAAATCCGCCCACTAAATATGAAAGGATGGCTCCCCCTGGTCCAGCCTGATTAATGGTGTAACCTGAACCTAGAAAAAAACCAGTTCCGATTACACCACCTAGTGCGATCATAAATAAATGTCTACTCTTCATCGTACGATGTAATTGCTCATTCGTTGTTTGCTGCATCTTAATCCTCCCCCTACAAGTACCCCTATCTCTTTTTAAAATTTTCTGATAATAAAAATATACACGAAAGCGATTACAATTTCTATATAAAATTAAAACTTTTCTGATAAAACAATATAAAAATTCAAATATTAAGAGCTCGCAATACTAATTTGAGGAAAAAAAGGATTTATAAGGAAAAAACTCTTACATTTTTTTGTAAGAGTTAACGTATTTCTAATCTTCTAGATAAAATTGATAAACCGTAGTTTACAACAAAATACATACAGGCTGCTAGTATAAATGTCGGAATCATATAATTTACATTCTGCCCGCTAATAATTTGAGCATTATGCATAAGCTCTGGCAATGATATAACAACCGCTAATGACGTATCTTTTAATAATGAAATAAATTGACTAACAAGCGGGGGGACCATTCTTCTTAATGCTTGCGGCAAAATAATATGCCAAAGCGCTTGCACATACGTTAATCCAGAAGACCTTGCAGCCTCAATCTGCCCTTTTTCGATAGATAATAGACCGCTTCGAACAATTTCAGATATCATTGCCGCTTCAAATATTGTTAAAGCAACAATTGCAGCTGTTATAATTTCTAACTTCAATCCCGCTTCCGGAAGTGCAAAATACGTAAAAAATATAATTAAAAGTAGCGGTAAATTTCGAATGACTTCCACGATAAAGCTTAATATTTGTGAGACGACAGGTATTTTCGTATAGCGCAATATTCCTATTACACTACCAATAATAAAGCTAAGTACAATTGCTATGAGCGCTACCTCTAACGTTATGAGTAATCCTTTTAATAAAAAGAGGATATGATCACCTGTTATCGCTCCTTTAAAATCCATTTATACCGCCTCCTTTGCTAAGCGTTTTTCTAAATAACGCACTAGCATACTTAGCGGAATTGTTAATACTAAATAAAACATCCCGACAAATATATATACATCAAACGTAACGAACGTCTTCGTTGAAATTAAGTCTCCTTGATACATTAAATCCGTTCCAGCAATAATTCCGAGTATTGAAGAGTTTTTTACTAAATTGAGAAATTGATTTCCTAGAGGAGGAATGACGATTTTCATCGCTTGAGGTAAGACGACATGATACATCGCTTGCGTATAAGTTAATCCTGAAGAACGTGCTGCTTCCATTTGACCTTTCGCGACTGATAAAATACCAGCACGAATTACTTCCGCAATAAAAGCCGCTGTATAAACTGTAAGCGCAACTGTCCCTGCTACAAAACCGTTGAAAGTAATTCCTATTACAGGCAAAGCAAAATAGAAAATGAATGCAATTAATACGAGTGGAATATTTCTAACAAACTCTACATAGGCAGAGCCAATCCAATTCAAAATACGAATAGGTGAAATTCGCATCACTGCCATAACAATTCCTAAAACAAAACTTCCTATTAGTGCAACTACACTAGACATAACCGTATATTTAAATCCTTCTAAATACATATCAATGTTATTCGTTAATATAGAAAAATCAGGCACATATTCTCCCCTCTTTCTTTACAAGAAGAGGATGAGTACTCTCATCCTCTCACTCTTACTATTTATCACGAGAAATAAAGTTTCATTTTACTTCTCTTGTTTTTGACCAATCCATTTTTCATACAATTTATCGTATTCTCCATTCGCTTTCATATCTTTTAATAAACTATTAATCTCTTTCGTTAAATCGTCTGCACCTTTTTGTACTGAAATTCCATACGGTTCATCCGTGAAAATTTTCCCTACAACTTCATAATTAGAATCTTGTTTTGCCATTCCGTAAAGAATCGCATTATCTGTAGTTAAAACATCGCCTTTACCTGCTTTTAACGCTGTAAATGCCTCACTATAATTCTCAAACTCTAATACTGTTGCTTCTGGTGATTTTTGGCGAATGTTATTTGTAGATGTTGATCCTTTTACAGCTAATACTTTAACGCCTTGTTTTATATCATCAATGCTCTTAATATTGCTTCCTTTTTTCACAAGTAACGATTGTCCTGCTTTAAAATATACATCTGAGAAATCTACTTCTTTTTTGCGTTCTTCCGTAATTGTCATTGTCGCAATAATTGCATCAATATCACCATTTTTCAGCATCGGAATACGTGTTTTAGACGTTACTTCTTTCAGCTCTAGTTTCTTTTCATCACCAAGAATTTTTTTCGCAAGTGCCTTCGCGATATCAATATCGAATCCTTCTACTTGCCCTGTTGAAGGGTTTTTCAATCCAAATAAATTCGTATCATTCTTCACTCCAACTACTAACTTCCCTCGCTTCTTAATTTGCTCAACAGCTCCGCCTTGCTTCGTATTCGTTTCTTTCGCCTCGTCTTTTTTCCCCCCGCACCCAGCAACAATAAACACGAATAAACATGAGAATACGATTAGGGTAAACAACTTTTTCATCTTAAGCATGAAATTCCTCCTTTAATGATTTAATACCCGGCTTAAAAATAGACGTGCTCTTTCTTGTTCAGGATTTGCAAAAAATTGTGATGGTGTTGTATCTTCGATAATTTGACCGTCATCCATAAATAAAATTCTATCTGCTACCTCACGTGCAAATCCCATCTCATGTGTGACGACGACCATCGTCATTCCTTCTTTAGCCAGCGCTTTCATAACATCAAGCACCTCTCCGATCATCTCTGGATCAAGAGCGGACGTAGGCTCATCAAATAGCATAATTTTCGGTTGCATCGCGAGCCCTCTAGCAATAGCTACCCTTTGCTGTTGACCTCCGGATAATTGATGAGGATATACACCTGCCTTCTCCGGGATTCCTACTTTCTCTAAATAAACCATCGCTGTTTTTTCTGCTTCTTCTTTTGAAGTTTTATTTACTTTAATTGGTGCTAGTGTAATATTTTGCAGAACTGTTTTATGTGGGTATAAGTAAAAATGCTGGAAGACCATACCAATATTTCGGCGTAATTCATTCATATCTGTTTTTTTATTGTGTACATCTGTATTTTGTACGATTAACTCTCCATCAGTAATCGCCTCTAACTGATTTATACACCGAAGCAATGTACTTTTTCCTGATCCTGAAGGACCAACAACTACTACCACTTCACCTTTTTTCACTTGCACATTAATATTTTTCAAAACTTGGAAGTTACCATAATATTTATTTACATTACGAAACTCTATCACCATACTCCCCCCTCTCCTAAACAAAGCATGTACATTCTTTTTATATTCAAAAATAGGCAAAAAAATAACTTTCATCTTCATTTTGTCCATAAAAAAGAGCAAAGGGATTTCCCTTTGCTCCTTCATTTCTATTCTCTTAAGATACTTCTTCTTTCTTGTCTTTCCCGTATTCATGCTCCCAGAAATCAGCATTTTTAATTCCTAATTTCTGCGGATCGAATACTGGATCTTTTCCTTCTTTTTTCTGCTTTTCATAATCCTTTAATGCAATCAATGCCGGCTTTTGTAATAATAGAATCGCAATAATGTTAACCCATGCCATAATTCCTACACCAATATCTCCTAAAGCCCACGCTGTTGCTGCTGTTTTTACACAACCGTAGAATACAACTCCTAAGAATACAAACTTTAGTACGATAGACATCCAAGGACGGTCTTTATCACGATTTAAGTAAGCTATATTCGTTTCTGCGATGTAGTAATAAGCCATAATTGTTGTAAATGCGAAGAATAGTAGAGAGATTGCCACGAAACCGTTTCCAAATCCAGGGAAAACAGATTCTACCGCAGCCTGTGTATAACCAGGACCTGGTTGTGCACCATTTAATTTATTGACGATAAAGTTTTTTCCGCTTGCATCAAATACGTTATACATGCCTGTAATAATCATCATAAATGCTGTTGCTGAACAAACAAATAATGTATCAATGTAAACGGAAAATGCTTGTACTAACCCTTGTTTAGCTGGATGCGATACTTCAGCTGCTGCTGCTGCATGGGCCCCAGTTCCTTGCCCTGCTTCGTTTGAATAAATACCACGTTTTACACCCCAAGAAATTGCTAAACCGATAATCCCGCCAAAAGCCGCTTCTAATGCAAATGCACTTTTTAAAATTAACATGAAAGCGTCTGGTAATTTTTCAATATTCATAGCTACAATTACACAGGCTACTAAAATATAGCCAAGCGCCATAAACGGTACTACAACTTGCGCTACGTTAACAATTCGCTTAACTCCACCAAATATAATAAGTGCTAATGCCGCTACTAATACCGCTCCTGATACAGAAGTATTAATACCAAAAGCTGTTTCTAGACTTACAGCAATACTATTCGCCTGAACACCCGGTAACAGCATCCCCGTCGCAAGAATTGTCGCTGCAACGAATACTAAAGCATACCATTTAACACCTAGTCCTTTTTCAATGTAATAAGCAGGACCACCGCGGAATTGCCCTTGATGCTTCGTCTTATATATTTGTGCAAGCGTCGATTCTACATATGCAGAACCAGCTCCTAGAAAGGCTACCGCCCACATCCAAAATACAGCCCCTGGACCACCAAAGGCAACAGCCGTTGCAACACCTGCAATATTTCCTGTTCCAACGCGCCCTGATAATGAAAGTGCTAAAGCTTGGAATGAAGAAACACCCGCATCCGATTTTTCCCCTTGAAATGTAAGTTTCACCATTTCTCCTACATGTCTTACTTGTAAAAACCTTGTTCGAATGGAAAAATATAGACCTACTCCTAAACATAAATAGACAAGTGCTGGACTCCAAACAATATTATTTATCCAACTTACGATAGCTTCCAACTTTCCCCCTCCTTCTTTATAAAGAATATTCAGAATATATATAAAATTATAAGTGTATACCGAATCTATAACAATATTATTTTAATAAAGTAAACATATTTTTGTATAAAAAAACAAAGTATATATTTATTTTATATACTTTGTTCCCTTATCTCTGTATTATGTATTCACTATTGCCTCTTGCTTTATAATTCTTTCATACAACTCATCTGATAACTTTTGAAAATCCTCTGGCATATCTTTCCCCTTAAATTTCTTTTGAATCGTACCGTATAGGCCTATATCACGTAACCGTAAAAATAACGGTAACGATTCATACCAACTATCCGCCAGCCTGTGCTCATATTCGTACCCCTTTCTTAACACTTGTAACTGTTTACGAGCAAATTCCGTCTTTTTCTCCAATGTCCACGGTGTAAAAAGAACAGAGTAATAAAGAACCATTGCCAAATCATGAATGAAGTAATTATAAGCAGCGTCATCAAAATCAAAGATTGTTAGCCCTTTTCCATCATAATGAAAATTACCTGGATGAATATCGCCATGCATAAGGCCAAACGTTTCTCTTTCGATTGGAAGAGCCTTTATTTCATCCATTAATACAGTAGCAATCCCTTTCACCTTCTCATCTTCTAATCCATTAACAATGCTACTTTCATCCTCTTCCCACGTATCACGGTAGTCTGTTTTAGGATAATCCATTGTAAGGCGGTGCAGTTGTCCAATCGCTTTTCCCCACGCTTCAAAGTAAGCATCTCCCCAATAAGGCGATCCTTCTCCTTTTACTTGCTCACCTTGTGCATATGTAAATAAAGACGCGAAAAAGAAAGTGCCATCTTCCGCTCCAATTTCTTCTACAAGGTTTTGAGATATTGAATTACGAGGTCCCGCCACTTTTGCCCCATGCTCTGCAACATACCGTAAAAAATCTAGTTCGGCCTCTACCTCTTTTTTAGACCGATGAGAAGAATGGGTTAAGCGTAATACGTAATCTTCATTATTTTTATCCTTCGCCTTAAAAATATAATTTTCAAAATCACCAAGTGGCTTTTCTTCCACCGTTACATGATATGCCTTTGCTGCTCTTGCTAAAATTTCATTCGTAAAAACACGTTCTACCGCTATTTCCATTTGTATCCCTCCTATATATCTTCTTAATTCGACATAAATGTAAGAAGTACTGCTATGAAATTAAATAGTGCGTGTGCAATCATAGCCGATAAAATAGAATTTGTTTTTTCATATAACCACGCGAATACTACACCGCTTAAAAAATTCACCGGTAATGTGTTATATGTTGGAATATGAACAACGGTAAATATTATTGAACTTATAAGCACACCGCCCCATATGCCATATCTATCACGAAAAAACGTATAAAAAACACCTCGATATAAAATTTCTTCATAGATTGGTGATATAACTGCTGCTCCAATTACCGCGATACAGAACGCATATATTGATTTATCATTTTGGATCGTCTCCGTTTTACTATTTTCGAAAGAAATCCCCAGTTTCTCCATTATCATTAATACTCCAACACTCACTACAATCAAAGAAATAACCGCTACAAATGTCCACAATAAATCTTTCCATGAAAGCTTCCGAATTCCAATATCTTTCCACGACAGTTTATATCTTTTTATGCAAAAAAGATAAACTAAAAATGTAAATATCACTGCCATTATAAGTCCCATTAATACTCCAGCATATAATGAGTTCCCTATTATTTTTAAAGCATAATCATAAAAAAGAGATTCAACCATTACTGGTACAATCAGAAATACAAAAACAAATAAATATAAAATTTCTTTCCATCCCCACATACATTTTAAAGTCATCTACACCATCCCCCTATATCCTATTTTCTTTAGTATAAAAGATGACGTAACGTAACTTTCAAGCTACTTTTTTTCAAATAATCTAAGCATAATTTTCTCACAAAATAAAAAAAGGTTGATTCACTCAATCAACCTTTACACTATTAAAAATTCTATTCCTCAATTCTTCATCAATTCATTCTCATATATAATATTTATCTTTATTTCTCTTCACCTTTTGTCTGCATTGAGTTGAAGGTCCAATTTAACTTCAATGAATCCCCTTGAAATACATTTTGCTCTTCATCGTTATCTACAAATGTGAACATTACGTAGAAAGTATCATCATCACCAGGAGCAAGTCCATTTCCTTCTCGGTCTACAACACCTTTTTGTACAAGATCAGGAATACTTCCGTTTTGCGTAGCTACCTTTAATTCAGATAATGTAGTAGACCAAATTGGAACCTCATTTTTATCCAAATTCCACAAGAAATCAACACGGATATGATCACCAAAATCAGCATTTCCATTATCTCCTTTAGCATCGATTACACTGTAATCTGTCAGAAGTTTCACATCTCCTATTGCTAAGGTTCCTTTGTTTACTAATTGAAAACCACGCTCCATTTCATCACCTGGTTTAATATTGTCGACATTAATAACAACTTCAGGATTAACACTCAAATCTAAAGTACCCGCTGCAAACGTGTTTTGTGATACTTCCTTATCACTAAAATACGCATATGTCCCCCCGCCAATTAAAGATAAACCAAGCCCTGCAGTTACAACACCCATACCAAGTTTTTTCTTAATACTCATTTCACAAGTCCCCCTATTTTTAAAGTTCAAACTCCAAACCTTATTTCCATCCCACAAACAATAATAATTAAGCAACTACCTTGTCCCACAACGAAAGCGAACTAACTTTAAGCTAGTTACTTCATGTACCCAAACGACTATTACTTTTAAAATAACCGGTAATGTTACCGTAAATCATTACCGGTTATTTGTTAGCCAATCTCATTTAATTTTATATTCATTGTCTTATTGCTTTATTTACTCTAGAAGTTTGTCCACTTATTTTTTTGGCTCTAATCCAATGGAACGTAAGATTTTATCTAACGTCACTGGCCCTACATTTTCTTTCGGTTTCTGATTTTCTTTGGCATCTGGACCCTTTTTCAAGAAATTCTTCTCAATAAAACGAATATCTGTTTCATTTACAACACCATCTTGATTGACATCTCCATCTTTTACAGCCACTTTTCCTTTTTCATATGAAAGAGCTGCTATTCTAGCATCTTGAATATCTACCATTTTATCGCCGTTTACATCACCTGCAAGGCTGTCATCCATATCAGCTCTAAAGTTTTGTCCCACTAATTCTCCATCCTGCATTTTACCTATTTTTGTAGTTAATTTACTATTTAAATGACCTGGCATTTCTACGAAAATATTATATTCTGTATCACTTACTGGAACACTATGAATTTCAAATTGCCCATTATCATCAACCGTTCCTGTATATTTCTTTCCATCCTTACCAACTGCATACACTTTTGCTCCTAGTTTTGTGTAGTCATTCTTACCTAAATACCCCTCTTCAGTTAAGAAAGCTTCTGGTCCAATATATCCTGTAACCATTGCATGTTTCGAAATAATAGAAAAGGATTTATCTTTAAACACAGGAATCTCAACGCCTTCTGATGCACCTGTTTTTGTATAAGAGAATTTATCTACTCCAAATGCTGTTAAATTATTAAAATACTCGTCACTCGTCATCTCGAATGTAACATCTACAAATGGTGCGTCTCCATCTAGACCTTTAAATTCTGTTCCTTCTAAAGATGCACCAACTTTCACCTTGTTTTCCCAGTTTCCTTCTTCATTTATCACTGGATCTTCTAATTTAATATTTAATCCATGTTGTTTTGCATATTCTGCAAGTGCTGGATTTGGTTTAACATCTACAAATTTAAACAACTGTTTACTATAAGGAATCTCAAATGTACCTGACATAAGTTGTTTCACATTATTAAGATTTAAAGTTAATGTAATTTTTTCTCCTAGTTTAACTTTATCCTTGTCATAGCTTGGGACAGCGTATTCCGTTCCCTCTTTAACAAAGACATAATCTTTAAATCCATTTGCCATATTTGATGCAGTTGCAAGATCATATCCAAATAACCTTAAATTAAGCGGTTCATTGATTTCCTCTGGAAGTACACCAAATTTAAAATCACCATTGGCTTGAATTGTATTCAACCAACCTGACGGAAAAGCAGAGTTTTGGTAATATACAATTTCATTAGTTTTTTGGTCATACTGAAGGCCTTTTGCCTTTAATACATCTATCGTAGAATCATAAATGTTACCATGTACCCATAATGCACGCTGACCATCTTCTTCTTTGAACATAGATTCATTTACCTCATGAACGCCAGGTTTTACATCGGTAAATTTCATTTCAGGTTTGATATTATCAATAATTACGCTATCTCCTTTTGTATAAGGTTTCCCTTCTTTGTCATATCCAATGAAATCAAGTTGGTAATCTCCATCAGGCAACGTAACTCGCTTGTCTCCAATTGGATGATTTGGATCTCCTGTAAACGGGAATACATAGCCACCCATACCATCGAACATGATATATTCAATATTTGGTGTTAGACTGCTAGCATTAATTGTCCCCACAATTCCTAATGCCTTTCCTGTTTTTCGATCCTTCACCACTGCATCGATAGTTTCAAGTGGACTGTTCAATTTAAATGTCAGCGGTGAACTCGGCCTTTCCATAAATGGATGGAAGTTAGATGTATCTGTTGCCATTGCATCTCTCAGCAAATCTACAGATTCAATTCCTTTTTCTGTGAATTTAACTGCAAATGGCACTTGATATACTTCTTTTTCATTTTTTTTATTTGAAATATGAATATATCCCTCATATCTACCAAATTCAGCGTTTTCTGGAATGATAATTTCAGGGCTAATTTCCCCTGATGTACTAGGAGCTACTTTAATAGAATCTTGTACGTTCAGCTTCACACCATTCTTCGCTGCATCTTGCACACCTACACTTGTTGGTGAAAACTCTACTTCTAATTTAAACTCTTTCTCGTCTGTTTTATTGCTGTTCTTAATTAAGACTTTTCGACTATCTTTAATAGGTCCATTTCCCAATTGGTTTTTATACCCGAATGCAATAGACCCTGTTTTTTCTTCAATTTCTACTTCTTCATCATTTACAACGTTTGATGTTTTATCGATAACCTCGATAGCTGTATCTGCATGAACTGCACGATACGCATCAATTCGGCCTGATCCTACCTCAAATACAGAGCGTGCCTCTTTTAAGTCAACTGCAGTATTCATAAGCGCTTCTTTTACTTCAAACGGACTATAGTTTGGATGTTCTTGTAAAATGAGTGCCGCCACCCCCGCTGTATGAGGAGTTGCCATAGATGTACCTGACATACGTCCATACGCTACCGGATAATTTTCTCCATCCTTTGGATCATTAATATATTCAGGAACAGTTGAGAAAATAGAAACACCTGGCGCTACAATATCCGGCTTAATATCATCTGTTTTACTTGCAGGACCGCGAGAGCTGAAATCAGCTAAGTGATCTCCTTCTGTTTTTGTGTTACTCAGTTCTCCAAATGTTAAAGAGACATCTCCTTGGACAGCTTTTGCTTGCAATTTCTCACCATCTGCCTTTGTTAAGCGGAACGATGGAATAGATGAAGTACTTTCCCCAAGGTAACTTGTAATTTCACCATCTACATTGTTATATACAATTACCGCCTTTGCACCTGCTTCCTTAGCATTTTTAATTTTTTCATCGAATGTAATCTCACCGCGCTGGATGAGTGCTAACTTTCCTTGTACATCTTTCCCTTTAAAATCATCTATTTTCCCAAGACCTGTATATACAACAGATAATGATTGACCTTTCAAATCTTCAATCTTATCAGTAAAGCTTTTTCCAAGTAGCATCATTTTATCCACATGTAAATCAGCTGCATCGGCGGAAAATGTCGGGATAGTCATCGCAGCGTCACTTGCTCCAACTGTAATTGGAAGTGCTGCTGCACTAGGTGATCCAAGGGTACCTTCTTCTGGACCACTATTACCTGCCGCTACTACTGTAACAACACCAGCTAACATCGCATTGTTTACTGCAATAGAAGTAGGATATAAAGGATCATTAATAGACGCACCTAATGATAAATTGATAACGTCCATATCGTCTTTCACTGCTTTATCAATCGCAGCAAGAATACCGCTTGTTTGTCCACTTCCATATGGACCTAATACACGATATGAATATAAATCTACATCCGGAGCGACTCCCGTAACTGCATAATCCACACTATTCTTTTTGTCTGCAGCAATTGTCCCAGCTACATGAGTACCGTGGGATGTATAGTATGCACTTCCATCATAAATTTCAGGATATCCTCCAGAATTTTGCCAATCCTTATACGTTGTCTCCATTGGATCAGCATCATTATTAACAAAATCCCATCCTTTTATTGAGTTCGGATCTATTTTGCTTGCATCTTCACCTTGCTTTGCACGATACCCTTTATAAGCATCTTTTAAATCAGGGTGGTTATAATCAATACCTGTGTCCAGTACACCTACCTTAATTCCTTTTCCTGTTATTTTTTCATCATGTAGCTTGTCCACACCAATTTGTGGTACACTATCTGCCATTTTGGGTTCGGCAGCCGTCTTAGCTGTTTCTTTCGGTAAATCAATTTTGACCTCACTATCTTCCCATACGCGCTTAACAATACCAGTGCGAACTAAGTCTTCAATCATATTCGCAGGTAACGAAATCGCTACACCATTAAAAGCATTCTTATATTCTCTTGTTATTTTGGCAGATTTAAAATTCGTCCCTTTATCTTTATTCTTTTGAAGCTGCTCAAACTCTGATTTAAATTCTTTATGAGATGCTTCTACCTTTTGTTCCGCAGTTGAAAGGGCTATTTTTTTCCCCTTAGCTGCTTGTTTTAACATCTCGATTTTGCTAGGTGCTTGCTTAAACTCTACAATCACATTCACATTATCAGGACTTGCTGTATTGATGCCTGGTGAAATAACAAAACCTGGTTTTGTATTTAACGTTTTTAAGGCATTACGTTGTTCCTTTGTAAGACCTTTCAATATAGCATTTGCATCATCAATCCCAGTTAAAGTAGTTGTATTTACCTCTTCGGCCAATACGTTATATGGAATTCCTTGAGACATTAACATACCAACAGTTAGCGTTCCGATAAGTATTTTTCCGAATTTCCCCTTCTTCATAGCGCATCTCCTTATTATTAAAATTATTTTTTCTAAAATAAATCCTCTGATCTCCTATTTAGCATTGGCAATTCTATCAACCTTGAATCTATTTAAAACAATCGAGAATCTCCAACACTACTAATCTTCTTTCTATAAAAGCCCCCATAAATTGTTTCCAACTACAACGATTTACAACATGAATTATTAGTAGCGTTAAGCAATAATTCTATTTTTATTATTTCACATTTTGATTTTTCTGAATATTGAACAAAAGGAGTAATTTTTTTCTAATGATTCTATGCCCAAATAGTACAAAAGAACTACCTTGCCCTTTATTCTTTGTAATATAGAATAAAGAAACACGATAGTTCTTTTAAACATCTCTTATTTAATCCAACGGAACCAATTGATTTCGAACAGCATAAATCACCGCTTGCGATCGACTTTTTACATTTAGTTTTTTAAAAATTTTATTGATGTGAATTTTAACTGTTTTATCACTAATATATAGAGCTTCAGCAATTTCTTTATTACTAAGTCCTTTTACTAATTCAAAAAGAATTTCCTTTTCACGTTCCGTCAGTTCATTTTCATTTGATTCTAATTTCATTTTTTGCTGATGATATGTAATTAATTTTTTAGTCATACGCGGATGAATAACTGAATCGCCTCGATATAACATTCGAATTGCTGCTATTACCTGCTCCGATGATGAATCCTTCAATAAATAACCATCAGCACCAGCCTGAAGTGCATCCATTAAATACTCATCATGTTCATACATTGTAAACACAAGCACTCGGCAATTTGGATAATTTTTTTTTACTAACTCTGTGGCTTCAATCCCATTTTTCCCTGGAAGATTAATATCCATCAAAATACAATCTGGTCTGCATTCTTCTACTTTTCCCAATACTCCGTCCCCAGAGCTAGCTTCTCCAACCACTTTCATATCAGATTCATCCTCTAGTATGCTCCGAATTGCGTCTCGTAAAAAAGCATGATCATCCACTACTAATATTTTAATCATTTTACGCACCCCTTGTTTGTGAATCTGGAATTAATAGTGTAATTTCTGTCCCTTTCCCTACAGAACTATCAATCTGTAAAGTAGCCCCTAATTGTTCAGCTTGTTCATTCATATGTAATATACCATAATGTGGCTCATTCTTCGTTTTAACCATAGACTCAAATAGTGAAAAGCCGACTCCATTATCCTTAACCCTTAAAAGCACGTGCTCACTTTGATAGCTAAGTAAAACATCAGTCTTTTCTGCTTGTGCATGTTTTACAATGTTTTGCAAACTCTCTTGTAATGTATCAAAAATAACTCTTTCTTTTGAAAAGCTGAGTGCACGTGCATGACCTCTTTCATGATATGTAATATCTAGTTCATATTCTTGTTTTAAAGATTTTATTTTACTTGCTATCGCCTGCTTAAGCCCTAATTGTTGTGTCGGATATGGTTTTAAAGCATAAATAGAATAACGAACTTCTCCTAGGCTTCCTCTTAAATCTTTTATACTTTTCTCTACTATTTGCTGCATATCTATTGGTTTATCACGGTATTTTTTCTGCGCGGATTCTAGTTGGTATATCACCCCGGCCAATGTTTGTGCAATACCATCGTGAATTTCGCGTGCGATTCTATTTCTTTCTTCTAAAATCATTCTTTTTTCCTGTTCAGAAATCAATATTCTTGTTTTAACTACGTTAGCTAATTGGTTAGAAAACGTAGCTAACGACTGTACATCTTCCGGAAAAAAACCCGCAGTTCTACTTTTCCCTGCAACAAACATTCCGACTAGTTCATCATTTACAATAAGAGGAAAATATACAAGCGAGCGTATGACGCTATCAAATATTTCATCTCCAGGAGCCGTACCAGTTTTCCAATCATGAAACACAAGATTTTTAGAGATTCCCTCAAACGCCTTGGATATTTCTGAATGATCAGAAATATCCAGACGAACTTTCCCATCTTTCAATAGAAGATTCCAGTTCCCATCATCTTTTGTCCATATTACATATGCTTGTATGCCAAAAAAGCCTTTAAGTGCTTGTTTAATATGTTTTAGGTTCCCTCCGGTTAGTCCACGACTAATTTCTGTCGTAATAAGAAACAGCTCATATAATCGTTCCTTCTCCATCCTTATCCGTACAGAAAAAGAGCTAATAACTGAAATTGCTACAAGTGGAAAAAAGAAAAACAGTACTGTAATCTCGTTTATTTCCACACTATATGTACTAATTAATACATGCATCAGGGCCGCATAAGAGAAACCAAAAGTTTCGCAAAGAAATACCGTTACAGTTTTTTTATACCACTGATAGATTGAATATGGCTGCGGAAGAATTATCATTAACAAATCGTAAAAGCGGTTGTTGAAGAAGCCAAAAAACACGCAAAATAACAACAAAGATATTAAATTTTCATATAGAACTGACATATCTATCTTGTTAATTAATAAAGACATACATTTATTTGAAAACCATTCGGCCAAGATCAAACTAAGCGCATGCTGAGTACTATTAAATAACATTCTTTGTATCGGTGAACGACGATGCAGGTGAATAATTAGCGTTACGAGTACAATAGCAATAATAGTCATATGGATTCCAAACTGCCAACTCATAGCGTAAATTATCGGAAAGGTAAGCGAGCTAGTTCCTCTCCAAAATCGTACAGGAAAATACTCTGCAATCCCCATAAATATTAATAACAATATTAATATCGTTGGATAAGAAGGGATTTTAATATCAAGTAAAGATATGGTTATAGTAATCAAGCCAAGAAAAGAAATAAAATAAAGATAAGAACTAGCAATCTTTTCTCTCATAAAGATAGAATTTACATCCTTCAAAACAACCCCTTCTTTCTTTATAAAACTTCATTTTCTCTATTATCCAACAAAAAACCGGCACTGGCAAAATGGAAAAACCTCCACTAGCCAATCACCGGCTGTGTACTACACCTAAAAAGGCAAGACACAATATTAGTATAAATCGATTCTCATAAATTTCCTATTCATCAAACGATGTAATTATGCATACCGCTAGGCTTATCCTCTATAGTACAAAAGATATATATTAATATCGCTAATCTAATATACGCTTTCTTTCCATCCCCTATATCCTATTTTTTTTAGTATAAAAGATGACGTAACGTAACCTTCAAGCTACTTTTTTCAAATAATCCAAGCATAATTTTCTCACAAACAACAAAAATTAACAGAAACAATTTCAATGTAAAGGAGATGGAAATTATGGCCGAACAGAAAAATTCACAACAAGATAATAAAAAAAAGCATATGTTTCCATCACTTCCGGAAAATATTAATTACATTGAAAATAAGCTCTGTCATTCAGATGATATAAAAAAATTAGATGTCCCTTTCCAAAATGGAAAAGGAACAATTATATATATCGAATCTTTAGCAGACCCAAATTTAATTCATCAATTAGCTCTTGAACCATTATTAACTCGATCGGATCTGTCTTTAGATAAAGCTTTTGCCACATTAAATATGAAAAAAGAAACAAATTTAAATTATGGTGTGCAGCTTTTATTACAAGGTAAATCTTTATATTTTCATGAACACGTCGACAGTTTTTGTATTTTCGAAACAGCTCTATCTTTAAAGAGAGATATAACAGAACCTGATAATGAAGGGATTGTCCGTGGACCGCATACTGGTTTAGTAGAAGATTTAGCAACCAATTTAGCTTCTATTCGTAAACTCATAAAAAGTCCACATGTCGTCGTTAAATATTTCACACTCGGTGAAGAAATGCATACGAAAGTGGCAATTGCTTATATGCAAAACATAGCTAATGACGATCTAGTTACAGAAGTAAAAAGAAGGTTAGAAACGATTAAGACAGATGCACTTATGCCTCCAGGATATATACAAGAATTTATAGAGGATACGTCTTTCTCACCCTTTCCGCAACAATTAAATACAGAGCGTCCAGATAGAGTCGCAGCAAATTTAATGGAAGGACGAGTTGCTATTTTATCTGATGGAGATCCAACTGCACTTATCGTTCCTGTTACGTTATTTGCTTTCTATCAATCACCAGATGATTATAATAACCGCTGGATTGTCGGTTCTTTCATCCGAATGATTCGCTTAGTCAGTTTCTTGATTGCCTTTCTCTTGCCCGCTATATATATCGCAACAGTTGCTTTTCATCCTGATGTGTTGCCGCTCGAACTTGTTTATACGATTAAAGCTTCATTAGAAAAAGTGCCACTTCCTCCTATTTTTGAAGCTCTCTTAATGGAATTAATCTTTGAATTATTACGGGAAGCTGGTATTCGCTTGCCAAGCCGAGTTGGACAAACAATCGGTATTGTAGGTGGTTTAGTAATTGGTGATGCAATTGTAAAAGCCGGTCTCGTTTCTTATACAATGATTATCGTTGTAGCTTTAACTGCAATCTCATCTTTTCTTGTTCCATCAAATGATATGAGTTCCGCAGTTCGGATTCTTCGTTTTCCGTTAATGCTCCTTGCTGCCATATTCGGCTATGTAGGAATATCATTCGGTCTCATTATAACTTTCGTTCATTTATGCCAGTTACATTCATTTCATACCCCCTATCTTTCTCCTGTTGCTCCGATGCGGATAAAAGATATGAAAGACTCTTTTGTACGACTACCAATTTGGTCGTTTTGGGAACGACCACATGATTCAAAACCGAAAAAAATGCAACGACAACATGTAACGAGAGAGGATGAGAACGGTGACAAACACGCAAAGTAAAATTTCACTTGTTCAATTTACCTTTTTCGTTATTCAATGCCAAATCGGAGTTGGTATACTTTCTCTACCAAACCGTCTTCACCCAATAGCGAAAGGTGGCGGATGGATTTCTGCTCTCATCGCTGGTCTTGCAATTCAACTTATTATTTTACTTATGTGGCTTTTCTTAAAACGATTTCCTGATGCAGATATGTATGAAAGTGTTTGTATGCTATTTGGGAATAAGTTTGGAAAACTATTAGGTTTTGCTTATGTTTTTTATTTTACCCTTATCGGTATGACGGTTATGTTAAATGCTTGTAATGTCATTAAAGTTTGGATATTACAAGCAACTCCTTGGTATGCCACCCTCATGCTATTTACAATAGCTTGTTGTTACATAGCTTATAATACGTTCAAAGTCATCGTACGGTTTTACGTCATGGCTTCTATTCTCATTTTACCAATGGCTCTTTTAATTGCCCTAGGGCTTACACGAGCTGATTTTTCTTACATTTTTCCAATTACAGAAGCCGGATGGTGGAATATTATTCAAGCATCAAAAGAAACCATTACAGCTATGTATGGTTTTGAGATTATTCTTATCGCTTTCCCAAAAGTAAACGGGAGTTCTGTGGCAAAACTGAAAGCAATTTCTATCGCTAATGGATTTGTAACTCTTTTTTATACTTTTACTGTTTGGATTTGCTTTATCGTATTTAGTCCAAAACAAGTTGAACTTATTCCAGAGCCAGTTGCTTACTTATTGCGTTCTCTGCATATTGGGATTATAGACCGAACCGATTTACTATTCATCCCAATATGGATGATAACTGTTGTAGCTTCTATTGCTAGTTATTACTGTGCTGCTTCTATAGGAATTGGACATATCTTCAATCTGGCTAATCATAAAAAGGCTGTTCCAATCGTTGGTATTATTGCTTTTAGTGTAGCCCTATTTATAGATACACCTGAAGAATTAAAAGTAATTGCAACTTTTACTGATAAGTTCACGTATATTTTCATAGTTGTCCTCCCTCTTTTATTTCTACTTTATTCAGTAATAAGGAATAAGAAAGGAGAACAGTATGTTCCAAAAAAGAGTTAAATTACTTTTTATATTATGTACTAGTGCATTCCTTTCTGGCTGTTGGGATCAAGAACCATTAAGAGAAGCGAGATTAGCTTATAGCATTGGATATGATATTACGGAAGAAAATAAACTTCAGCAAACGCTTGAACTCGTAAAAAGTTCCAGCGGAGAGCAATCTTCATTCGAGAATGAAATACATTCAGCAAACGGGCATAACATAAGGGATACAAGCGATGCCCTAAAAAAAAATGTGACTGGGAATATTCGCTATTTTAAATATGGTGTTCAATTACTAGGAACCAAAATTCTAAAAAAAGGTATACTCCCCTATTTAGATGTCAGCTTTCGGGACCCAACAAACCCAACTGCTTTAGTAAAACTTATTGCAGTAGATGGTGAAACATCCGAGATACTAGAAAAAAAGAAGGTAGGAAATTTACTAATTGGAGATTTTCTAAAGAAAAAAGTGAAAAGCTTAGAAGATATGAGTGTATTTCCAAAAGAAACTTTAGAAACAGCTGCTACAAAAATGTTAGATCCCGGTAAAGACTTTACCCTCCCTTCTATAAAAATAAAAGGAAAAGAAGTAATTACAAACGGGTTAGCTTTATTTAACAATGATAAATTAACTGGGCATTTACCTTTGAAACAATCTGTTTTATTCGTATTATTAACCGGAAAAATGGGAACAAGTGCCCGTATAACCCAAAAACTTACTAGCGATGAATCAGAGAAGACATCTGATTATTTAACAATGGAAGTTAGTAATCGAAAGTTAAAGCGAGACTTAAAAATAACAACAGATAGAAAAGGAAATGTATATGCTCACATTAAGCTTCAACTAAAAGTTATAGCCCTTGAGGCTCCAAGAGATAATATTTACAAAATGGAAGAAAGAAAAAAATTAAATGAAAAATTATCTAAACAACTTACAAAAGAAGCAAAACAAATAACGAACAGGTTACAAAAAGCAAATTGTGATGCTTTCGGTATAGGTAGAAATCTTATCGCTTATCATCCAGAGTTATGGAAGAAAAAGAATTGGAATAAAGATTATGCAAAGGTAAAATTTAAACCGGAAGTAGAAGTAAAGATTTTATATAGTGGCGTCTTAAAATAAAAAGGTTGGACGCCCGCCGGCATCCAACCTTTTATTTCATATAACGATATACAATTGACTCATACGGTCTTAAGTTAAGATTGGTAATATCTTTACTTGAATCTTTGTAATTTGATAATAATACTTCTTGTTTCATACCATCTAATTGAACATGAACTGGTACAGAATACGTTATTTCTTCTCCATAGAAGTTATTTATAACAAGTAATACTTCATTATTTACAGTACGTGTATACGCCCAAATGCTAGGATGATTTCCATCTAAAATAGCATATTTCCCTTCTGTAATTACATCATACGTTTTTCTAAGTTCTATTAACTTTTTATAATGATAAAATACAGACTCTTTATCTTCTAATGCTTTTTCTACGTTTATTTCTGTAAAGTTTTCAGCCACTGAAATCCAAGGTGTACTTGTTGTAAAACCACTGTTCATCTCTTCATTCCACTGCATCGGAGTACGGGAATTATCACGAGATTTTTGTTTTAAAATCCCGATAATATCTTCTTTTGATAATCCTTCTTCCAGCTTTATATCATATATATTTAACGATTCCACATCGCGATATTGCTCGATGGACTCGAATTTAGGATTCGTCATACCGATTTCTTCGCCTTGATAAATGTAAGGTGTGCCCTGCAACATATGCATAGCTGTCGCTAGCATTTTCGCAGATTCATTTCGGTACTTCTCATCATCACCAAACCGTGAAACGATACGAGGCTGGTCATGATTACACCAGAATAACGCATTCCATCCTCCGCCCTTTTGCATTTCAATTTGCCAATTAGACATAATTTCTTTTAATTTAATGAAATCAAAATCAGCTTTCGTCCACTTATCACCATTCGGATAATCTACTTTTAAATGATGGAAACTAAACGTCATGCTTAGTTCATTGCGCTCAGGATTCGAATATTTAATACAATTATCAATTGTCGTAGATGACATTTCTCCAACTGTAATTACATCTTTCCCTTCAAAAACATTTTGGCTCATCTCTTGTAAATATTCATGGACGCGTGGACCATCTGTGTAATATTTACGCCCATCACTTGTAGCAGTGGTGCCTTCATCACTTAAAAATCTTTGATCTTTTGAAATTAAGTTAATAACATCAAGGCGGAATCCTTTTACACCTTTCTCCAACCA
This sequence comes from Bacillus sp. FSL P2-0099, assembly GCF_038007445.1. Lineage (NCBI taxonomy): Bacteria > Bacillati > Bacillota > Bacilli > Caryophanales > Bacillaceae > Bacillus > Bacillus sp. FSL P2-0099. The sequence goes on along the minus strand of NZ_JBBOXE010000001.1, from coordinate 642,952 downwards.
AAAGCGCATCATATCGTACACTTCTTCACGAAGCTTTTCATTTTCCCAGTTTAAATCAGCTTGCGTCTCATCAAATAGATGTAAAAAATATTGCCCTGTTTTCTCATCATATTTCCAAGCAGATCCTCCAAATTTAGACTGCCAATTATTCTTTTCATCACGCCAAATATAATAATTTCGATACGGACTATTCTTATCTTCTTTTGCTTCTTTAAACCACTTATGCTCCGTTGAACTATGATTTACAACGATATCAAGCATGATTTCAATGTCACGTACTTTCGCTTCTTTTAAAAGCTCTTCAAACTCTTCCATCGTCCCGTAAGATGGATCAATGCTGTAATAATCACTTACATCGTATCCATTGTCATTTTGTGGTGATCGGTATATCGGTGTTAACCAAATATAATCCACTCCAAGTTCCTTTAAATAATCTAATTTCTCTGTAACTCCCTTTATATCACCGGTTTCTTTATTATAGTAACTATTAAAGCTCTTCGGATAAATTTGATAGACTACACTTTTATGCCAATCTTTCATGCTTAATTTCCTCCTACTTCTGTTTTACTCGTTTCGCAAATAACCATGTTAATGTAAATGGAATTACTACTGCGATTATCATCCCTACAATAAACATTGGAATCGATTTCGGAATGATAGAAATAAATGCTGGCAATCCGCCAATTCCGATTGCTGGTGCTAATACACCATTTAATGTAATAAATATCGCTGCTATAGCAGACCCAATAATCGCTGCATAGAACGGGAATTTATTTCTTAAATTCACACCGAACATCGCTGGCTCTGTAATACCGAAGTACGCTGAGATTGCTGATGTTGATGCCATACTTTTATCATTTTGATTTTTAGAAATCCAGAACATCGCTAGTGCCGCACTACCTTGTGCAATGTTAGAAAGAGCAATCATCGGCCAAATAAATGTACCGCCGTGCTGTGCAATTAGCTGTAAATCAATTGCAATAAACATATGATGCATTCCTGTAATTACGAGCGGTGCATATAATGCTCCAAATAATACTGCTCCAAGTACTGGTACCGTTTCATATACGCCAACTAATCCAGCCGTTAATAAATCGCCAATATGACGTGTAACTGGACCGATAATTCCTAACGCTAACACACCCGTTACAACGATTGTTGTAATTGGTACAACTAATAATTGAATTGCGTTTGGCACATGTTTCTTTAAGAAGATTTCAACTTTACTTAATACGAATGCTGCTACTAAAATGGGTAAAATTTGACCTTGATACCCTACCTTTTCAATTTGGAATAGCCCTAAAATATCGAAGTACTCAATCTTTTGTCCCTCTAAACCAGTCGCTGCTTTTCCATAATCCCACGCGTTTAATAAGGCCGGATGCACAAGCATTAATCCCATAACAATCCCTAGTATTGGACTACCACCAAAGCGCTTCGTTGCTGACCAACCAACAAGTGCCGGTAAGAATACGAATGCTGTATTGGCCATCATATTAATTAAATCCCAAAGCCCACCTAAGTTCGGATATACTTCTAATAAATTTTTCCCATCAAAAAATAAGTCCTTTGCCCCTAACAGGTTATTAATCCCCATTAGTAAACCTGCCGTAATAATTGCTGGCAAAATCGGCATAAATACATCTGAAAATACTTTTACAAACTTTTGAACTGGATTTAATTTTTTATCCCCTGAACCTTTTACGTCAGCTACTGTCGATTCTTCCATACCTGCAAGCGTTATCAATTCAGCGTATACTCGATCGACATCACCTGGACCAATTACAATTTGAAATACCCCAGCGTTATGAAACGCTCCCTTTACCAATGAAACAGACTGTAATTTATCATTATCTATTTTATTTTCATCTTTTAAAGCGATACGTAGCCTCGTTACACAGTGCGCAGCTTGTTCAATATTGTCTTTCCCACCAATATACTGCAACACTTCTTTTGCTGTTTTACGATAGTCTTTCCCCATATTCCCGTCCCTCTTTTCTTTTTTTGATACCGTTTACACTTACATATTAACTCGTATATATAAGTTAGTCAACACTCATATATATAAGTTGGTGATTTTTTATAAATAAAGAGATGGAACGATTATTTCGCTCCATCTCTTTATTTTCTTCGCGCCACATCCGAAAAGTGAAAAATATCTAAACGGTGACGTGATTCCGTATATTCGAACTGACTCCCATCGTATAAATAAGTAAAGTTTTTTACAACGACAACATAGTCTGTTCCATTTAAATCCAAATACTTTCGGTCATCCTCTGTACATGGTTGCACTTCAATTACCCGCTGTGAATAGCTAATATGTAGCCCTAATTCTTTCTCAATATATTTATAAATCGATGCAGTTGCAATTTCTCTCGTTAATCCTGGAATATATTCCGATACAAAATGGTTTATATCTAAAATTACTTTTTCTCCATCAATATTTCGTACACGTTTAATATGATTTATTTCCGTTTTTTCTTTCACGTTTAATAACTTTGCTACATCTTGTGTCGCTTTCATTTTCTCTATTTCCACGACTTCTGTAATACAATGACGTCCTAGACGTTCATTTTCTTCTTGGAAACTTACAATACCACCAAAGTTAAATTCAATGTTTTTGCGCTTTAATACAAAAACACCTTTTCCATGTATTTTTTGAACATATCCACGCTCTTGCAATAAATCTACAGCTTTTCTTACAGTACCCCTACTTGCCTCATACTGCTTCATTAATTCCGTTTCTGATGGGATTTTACATCCTTCTTTTAATTGTTTATTATCAATAGACTTGCTGATTTCTGTATAAATTTGTTCATACTTACTCATCATCTACAATAGCCCCTTGTCACCTTCTAGTTCTATATGTATTATACCACGCTATACTCTTCTGCCAATCTCTCACTTATTTTCCAGTACAAGAAAACTATAGGTAAATTTTTAGTCTCTAAAACGTATTTTTATAAATTTTTCTTTTCTTTCAAAAAAACATGTAGTATACTAACTTCAAAATCAGAGGAGAAAGGGAGCAAAGAACTATGCTTACTTATACAACAATTGTAGTTACATTTGCACAAAAACATCATCATCATACTTAACCCTTGAAACCTAGCGGAAAAATTACGCGTAGGTACAAGGGTTATTCCCGTTGTACCTACGCTTTGGCAAAGAGCCATGTAGGTATTTTTTATCTACATGGCTCTTTTTTTATTGCCAAAAATGCTAGTAAAAAATGATGTTTAAGCAAAACTTACTACAAAGGAGTTAACAAAAATGGAAACGAAAAAATGGGGATTATGGATTTTAACAGCTTTTGTTATCGGGAATATGGTTGGCGGTGGCGTATTTATGCTCCCAGCAAATTTAGCACACGTATCAGGTCCAATGGGATCTACACTGGCATGGAGTATTACAGGACTTGGTGTATTTATGATTGCACTCGTATTTGGAAATTTAGCAATTCGTAAACCAGAATTAAAAGCAGGACCACAAAGTTACGCCCAAGCAATGTTTACTTCTCAAAAGACAGGTAAAGTTGCAGGATATAGTATGGCTTGGGGATACTGGGCTGCTAACTGGGCTGCTACAGCATCTGTTATTATTTCCTTTGCTGGATATTTATCAACATTTTTTCCAGTTTTACAAAGTAAGCAAATTCTCTTTTCAATAAATGGATTTTCACTAGAACTAGGAAAAGGGTTAACTTTTCTAGTATGTAGCCTTATGTTATGGGGAATTCAATATATTCTTTCTCAAAATATTGATCGAGCTGGAAATATGAATCTTCTTGCTACCATTGCAAAAATTATCGGATTTACAATGTTTATTGTGATTACATTATTCATTTTCAACGCCTCTAATTTCGGAGACGGTCAAACATTTATGAATGAAGCTGGACAACCTATTTCGTTGGGTGGACAAATAAATTCCGCTGCTATTGCAACACTTTGGGCGTTTATCGGTATTGAGTCAGCAGTTATGCTCTCTAACCGTGCAAAATCTCAGCACGATGTTAAGAAAGCTACGATTTTCGGATTAATCATCGCTCTTCTTATTTACATGGCAATTACTCTACTAACAATGGGCGCTCTTCCACAAGACGCTTTAAAAGAGTCTCAAAAACCATTAGTAGATGCATTAAATTTAGCAATTGGTACTAAAGGTGCTTATATAATGGCCTTACTTGCACTCGTATCTTTATTCGGCTCTACTGTAGGATGGATCGTTGTTAGCTCAGAAGTACCTTACCAGGCTGCTAAAAATGGACTTTTCCCTAAGTTTTTCAGTAAAACAAATAAAAAAGGTAGTCCTTCAAAATCATTATTTATTACAAATGTGATGACGCAAATTTTCTTATTCTCAACGATTTCTGGTACTGTTTCAGAAGCATATAATTTCGCTATTGTTGTAGCGACATTAGCATATTTAATCCCGTACCTTGTTTCTACCTTGTATCAGTTAAAATTAGTTATTACGGGGGAAACGTATGATATAATGCCGGGATCTCGAATAAAAGATGGAATCATTACTGCATTAGCATTTTTATATTCCATATGGGTTATTAAAACGGGAACTGCTGATTTAAAAACATTCTTCTTAGGCATTGGTTTGTTTGTATTAGGTCTTATTCTTTATCCAGTTTTAATGAAAGATTCACAAAAAAAACAATAAAAAAGAGAAGCTTTTCGCTTCTCTTTTTTTATTAAAAATCAGTTAATAACTTTTCTTTTAGTTCCCCTATATCTAACGGTTTCGCATAATAAAAACCTTGTACAAAGTCGCAACTCATTGATTTTAATAAACTTTCTTGTTCTACCGTTTCTACCCCTTCAGCAACCACTAATAAATTTAAACTATGGGCGATTTCAATAACCGATTTTACAATCGTTCGCTCTGGTTGTGCATGATCATAATGAAACTCACGAATAAAATTACGATCAATTTTCACAATATCAAGTGGTAGTTGTTTTAAATAATATAATGAGGAATACCCTGTTCCGAAATCGTCTAAAGCGATTAAAATTCCCATACTTCTTAATTCTTGTAATGTAGCGATAATATAATCAAAATGGCGAACAGCAATACTTTCCGTTATTTCTAAAATTAAACGATTCGGAGGAAAACCAGTTCTCCTTAAGATGCTACGTACAGACAAAATAAAACGCTTCTGCATTAATTGTTGTATGGATAAATTCACAGATAACCTTAATCCTTCTTGGTAATCCGGTAATGTTTTAAACAGGCGACACGATTTTTCTAATACCCAATCTCCTAATTTTATAATAAGTCCAGATTCTTCAGCTATTGGAATAAATTCGCTTGGTGAAATAGGCCCTTCTTCTGTCATACAGCGCACTAAAGCCTCAATGCCAGTATATTTCTTCGTTTTCAAATCAATGATAGGTTGTAATGCCACATCTAATTCTTCATCACGAATTGCCTTTTGCAAAGCAAACTCGATTTTCATTCTACGATTTATTTTTGCACGTAACTCATCTGTAAAGAAACACGCCGCATTTCTTCCCTGTTCTTTCGCACTATACATAGCTAAATCCGAATTTTTCAATAGTGTTTCCACGTCTTGTCCATCTTGTGGATATGAACAAAGTCCTAGACTAGCTGAAATGTATACTTCATGACCTTCAAGCATAAATGGTGCCTGAAAACATGACAATACCGATGTCGCTAACTGCCGCATCTCATCTTGTGTATGTTCTTTTGTTAACAGCACAAATTCGTCGCCACCTAGCCTAGCCAGAACATCTTTCTCTCCTAACACATAATGCAACCGTGAAGCAACTTCGCTTAAAAGTAAATCTCCTATCATATGACCTAACGTATCATTCACTAATTTAAAACGATCTAAATCAAAGTAAATCATGCCAAACTCTATTTTTTCTGCAATCATCTTATTTACAGTCGTAATTAACTGTAAACGGTTCGGTAAACTTGTTAACGCATCATGATAAGCAAGTTCCCTATAACGACTTTCGCTTAATCGTAATCTTTGTTCTGCTTCTTTCCTACTACTTATATCATTTCGAATTGCAATAAATTGATAAGGTTCTCCCTTTTCATTTAAAAATGGAACAATTGTTGTTTTAACCCAATAATACGTACCATCTTTTGCTTGATTTCGAATTTCCCCCGTCCAGACTTTTCCACTCAAAATACGCTTCCATAGGATTTGAAAAAATGCTTTCGGATGATATCCAGAATTTAAAATGCGGTGATCTTTTCCTATTAGCTCTTCTCTTTTATATTTTGAGATTTTACAAAATTTATCATTCACATATGTAATAAGACCATTTCGGTCTGTAATAGCAACAATTGAAGACTCATCTAATGCTAATTTTAAATCTTGCAATGAAGAGTCATATAATGCATGACCTCTTTGTTCTAGCATGCGCACCTCTCCTTGCTTCCTATCTGACTAAAACACAACTCGTTTCTCTTCATAGAAATAGAGATATTTCATTTTCTAACAATACGCCTTTACATAAAATGAAACTTTAATCAGTGGGGGGGGTTGTCCATCCCCCACTGATTATTAGCCTTCACCAATCGGGCTTTTATCTCCCACCTAACTTCCTCACATTCACCGAATTTTGAGGTGGGAGTCTTACTGCCCGTTAATGCGGGATAAATCACAATTTTTTTCTAAATAGGCCGATTAAAATAACATAATATTATTTATAAAAAAAAGCAATATGGTGCTGTTTTAATTATAGTAGAAGCTTCTCATCTCTCTACTTATCTAAGCTTATTATACAGTATTCTCTTACATTCTTTGAATTTGTAAAGTGACAATTTCATCACTATTAGCCTCTGCTCCCTACTAATACGACCTCACACCTAACCTCTTTTATTTCATTAAATGTTAAGATGTAAATCTAACTGCCGATACATAATGAAATAGAGATTAATATACAAAATGCAACGATTCACGAATAATAATATAAAGTGAAACTTTAATCAGTGGGGGTTTTGTTCATCCCAACTGATCACCAATCGGGCTTTTACGGGTAGCAGGGCTTCCACCTAACTTCTTTGTTCCAGCTGAATTTTGAGGTGGGGGTTTTACTGCCCACAAATAGCGGGATAAAGCCAAAATTTGCATTTAACATATTGAATCATAATAACAAAATATTAACATATTTTCACCTTGTTTTTGGAAATATTTTATAAATAAATTATTAAACTAAAAAAGAGGATATCCTCTTTTTTAGTTTAATACTGATATGGTATTTGCTGATAACCCGGGTATGGCATTGGATATGGTGCTGGGTATGTTACTGGGTACGGTGCTGGATAGTAGCCTCCACCTGCCGCACCCGTTAATGCGCCAGCTGTAAGCCCACCTAACATGCCTCCAGCAAAACTTCCTGGGAAAAATCCTCCGCCCCACGAGCCACCACCCCAGCCCCATCCACCACCGTGATGATGATGATGATGATGATCATAATGATTGTGTCCTCCATGGTGATTATGCCCTCCCCCACCATGATGATTACGATAATATCCTCCGTGATTTAGCATATAGTTCATTTCTCTTCCTCTCCTTTTCAATTTCCCTACTTTAATATGTGTTGTATGAATAGTAAGGATACTGTTAATAATCCGTATAGTATGGATAGCAATATCCGCCATAACCAAACGCAGGACTAAGTAAAGCCCCTTCCAGGAAAGAATCCTCCTCCTAAAAATGGAGAATGTACAAACCCACCAAATGGAAGATCGTACATTTTATTCATCCCCTTTTCTATATAAAAATGTAATAATATACTGTATGTAGGACAAATGCGGAAAGCATGGGGAAAATGTCTATATTTTGTAAAAAAAACAAAACACTTTATAATAAGAATGTCAGATTACACCTTTTATATAAGAAGTCTATATTTAAGAAAGATTTGAGGAATTTTATAGAAATGAAGAAACCTATCGTTCAATTATTATTAATATTTACAATCGTATCTATCGTTCTTTTCCTATTAAATACATCGGTTATTTCGTTATATACGTTTGTTGGTGCTCTATGGTCCATCACAATCGTAGGAATTTCATTCGTTATTTTTATCGAAAATAGATCACCCCAAAGTACCTTAGCGTGGTTTTTAGTATTAGCACTTCTTCCTGTTATAGGTGTACTTTTATACTCTATTTTCGGGCGTAGCCGTTGGAGAAGAAAAAAACATCTTCATCGTTCAGAAGAACAAAGAAAGTTATTCCGCGAAATATTAGAAGGAAGACGACTAGAATTATCACTCACAGTCCCATTACATGAACGTTCTATACATTTAACAGAAGTCCTACAAAAATTCGGAGGCGGGCCTGCCGCAGATAGAACGACAACAAAACTTTTAACAAACGGTGATCAAACCTTTTCAGAAATTTTGAACGCAATCGAGAATGCAAAACATCACATACATATTCAATACTATATTTATAAATCTGATGAGATTGGTACAAAAGTACGAGATGCTTTAATACAAAAAGCAAAAGATGGTGTTATTGTACGCTTCCTTTATGATGGACTCGGAAGTAATACGTTAAGACGACGATTTTTACAACCTATGAAAAAAGCTGGAATTGAAATTGTCGAATTTGACCCTATTTTTTCAGCTTGGTTACTCGAGACAGTTAATTATCGTAATCACCGTAAAATCGTCATTGTAGATGGAGAAATTGGTTTTACCGGAGGGCTCAACGTCGGTGATGAATATCTTGGTCGCTCAAAAAAATTCCCTGTTTGGCGTGATAGTCATTTAAAAATAGAAGGAAAAGCATTGTATAAATTACAAGCCATCTTTCTAGAAGATTGGCTTTATGCGTCTAGTGGATTGAATACTTATTCTTGGGATCAATTTATGAATAGACACTACTTCCCAGGAAAAGAAATTCCGGATGCAGAAGGTGCGGTGCAAATTGTAGCAAGTGGACCAAGCTCAGATGATAAAAGTATTCGTAATACATTACTAGCTGTTATGGGCTCAGCCAAAAAATCTATTTGGATCGCTACACCATACTTTATTCCGGATCAAGAAACTTTAACATTATTACGCTTAAGTGCAATATCTGGCATAGATGTACGCATTTTATATCCTGGTAAGAGTGATAGTATTATTAGCGATCAAGCATCTCAATCCTATTTCACTCCACTTTTAAAAGCTGGTGCTTCTATTTACAGTTATAAAGATGGATTTATGCACGCAAAGATTGTACTCGTTGACGATAAAATTGCAACAATCGGAACAGCAAATATGGATGTACGTAGCTTTGAATTGAATTATGAAATTATTAGCGTTCTATATGAATCAGAAACCGTTCATGATATTAAACGCGATTTTGAAGAAGACTTTAAACACTCCACTGAAATTAAATGGAACTCGTTCCAAAAAAGAAGTATCAAAAAACGAATATTAGAGTCCTTTATGCGACTCATTTCTCCTTTACTATAAGCAATCAATGTGATATTGATTGCTTTTTCTTTTATATTTCCCCCTTCTCCTTTTCTTTGCATACCATATTAAAACAAGTTATCATAAGATGTATTACTTTATGAAAATAATGTTAGGTGGGAAATACATGTTAGAACAATTTCATATACATTCTGATTTAAAACAGCAGCTTTCTACAATTCATGAAAAGAATAAACAAGAAGCTGGTGAAAATGCACATTTAATTGGCAAGAAAATATATAAAGCATCTGATAATAGCATTATTGAAGATGCCATTACAGCACTTTTACTTGGTAAAAACATTCTATTAAAAGGGCCAACTGGTAGTGGTAAAACAGTACTAGCGGAAACTCTTTCTTCTTTATTCCAAAAACCAATGCATAGCATTAACTGTTCTGTCGACTTAGATGTAGAAGGTATTTTAGGATACAACACATTACAAACAAAAGACGGCGCATCTGAAGTTACGTTCGTTAACGGTCCTCTTATGAAGGCAATGAAAAACGGTCATTTCCTTTATATTGATGAAATCAATATGGCAAAACCTGAAACGTTACCACTTCTTCATGGTGCGTTAGATTACCGTAAAATGATTACAAACCCATTTACACAAGAAGTTGTATACGGTGATGACGAATATCGCGTAATTGCTGCGATTAACGAAGGTTATGTTGGGACAAGTGAACTAAACGAAGCGTTAAAAAACCGTTTCGTTATTATTGAAGTTCCTTACATTCAAGGTGATACATTAAAAGAACTATTACTATCTGAATCAAAATTAAATGATGTTGCAACAATTGAAAAGTTCGTTGCATTCGCAAGCGATCTTATGCCTTTAGCTCGTGATGGGCGCGTAAGTGAAGAAGCAGCTAGTATTCGTGGCATTATCGATGCATGTGATTTAGGTGTATATATTCCTGTTATGCGTGCAATTGAACGTAGTATTATCGCAAAATTAAACGATGAAACAGAACAAATGACTGTCCGTGAATTAGCAGAAAGTTATTTCTTTGAGGGATAATTCATGAGACAAATTTTTAGTGACAAAAAAATTGATGCGTCGCTGTTTCTACAAATGGAAAACTTAATGTATGCTCTTCTAAAAGAAGACGATGCCTATCTTGAGTATGGCTATAAAGCATACTACGACGAAATTGAAAAAAAGGTTGTCATTAGTCACTTTTGGGATGATCGAAAAGAAGAGGATACAGTAATCGGATTAAAAAGCGAAGTGTTCTTAAAGGCACTTGGTAATAAACATTACTCGGACATGACTTTAATTCGTTCTTATGCGATTGAGTTACAAGAATCGCCGCTAAAAAAGTTTTTAACACAATTATTTGTTCTATTAGAAGATTTACGTGTTGAGGAAATCGTCAAAAATTTACGTCCTGGCACAAAACATATTTTTAAACGCCGAAAAGAAATGTATCGCAATTACTTTGGCTCACAAAATGAAATAAATCGTGTTCGTAACTATCACGGTGATCGTCTATTTTGTCTATGCTATCTTTCATTAACGAGTGATAAATATGAAATGTTTAATAATGAATATTTCGAGCAAATTGAATCAATTTTGCATGAAACATTCCAAGCTCGTAATACGGAAGATATTATGTATATTGTTGAGAAAATTCGCTATCGTTTAGAAGGACTTCTTGAAAGTGATATGCTTAATAATTATTTCGGACATGCACCGCTTTATTTATCTGTGATTGCAGATGAGAAAGACAGTCGCGCTGAAAAATTAGCAAATGATGATACGCAGCTCCTAGATGACGATGATAACAAAAACAAAATGGATGAAAGCTTCTCGACATGGCACCGTGAAAATAAAAACAATGAAAACGAGAACTTTTTACGCTTTGATTTAGAAAGCGGAACAAAAACAAATATGATGGGTGATACTGCTCGTGAATCAGAAGATGGTGACCAAGCACTTGGTTCTGTACAAGGTACTTCCCAAAAAAGTACACAATCTAACTTTGATGGTGCTGATACAGAGGAAGCAAGAGCGTCTCATGCTTCTAGCCAAAACGACGGTGCATACGGCAAGTATAATGTGGGAGCTTCTCATACATTTAAAGAAGCTCGCAAATCGAATCCTGATGAGAAAAAAGATTACCAAGCTATCAAATCAGTCGTTAATAAAGATGTAAAAGAATTAAAGAAAATTATCGAAAAAACAATTGAAAACAAAACGAATGCAAACAGTGATAAATATTACGGAAGGCTTCGTAAGAAATTCCTTCGTATTTATACTGAAAAGCAGCCGCGTATGTTTTATAAAAAAGGACAAGAATCACAAGAGCTCGACGTTGCATTCCAACTATTAGTGGACTGCTCTGGTTCTATGTATAACAAAATGGAAGAAACGAAGAAGAGTGTGGTCCTATTCCATGAAGCTTTAAAATCTTTAAAAATCCCGCACGCTATTAGTGGATTTTGGGAAGATGCTTCTAGTGCTAAACCTGAAGATAAACCGAACGTTATCCATGAAGTTGTTACGTATAAAAACTCAACGTTACCAAACGTCGGTCCAGAAATTATGCAACTTCGCGAAGAAGAAGATAACCGCGACGGGTATATTATTCGTATCGTTTCCGAAAAGCTTGCGAAAAGACCAGAAAAACATAAATTCTTACTTGTCTTTACAGACGGTGAACCTTCTGCACTAGACTATCAACAAGACGGAATTTTAGATACGCACGAAGCAGTCAAACTTGCTCGTAAAAGTGGTATGGAAGTAATCGGCATCTTTATCGAAGAAGGCGAAGCGAAAGAAGCGACTTATCAACTAATGAAAAACATTTATAACCATCACTTCTTAGTTGCAAATCATGCTGAAGATTTACGCCTGAAGATTAAACCATTGTTGAAGAAACTATTACTGAAGACGATTGAATAGAAAAACAGGAGCCCCGAGGCTCCTGTTTTTCTTCGTTAACTTACTTTGTTTCTGGTTGAAACTTGTATGGAATGGAAACTTCTAATAATAATTCGAACCCTCCATCGTAGTATGGGAATCGCTCATTCGCGATTTTTCTATCTACCCACTCGATTGCGGAAATTTCTCCTTCATCTTCTGCACGAAGTTCACCTTTTACTACATTTGCTCGGAATGTAAAAAATAATGCATGATGTCCTTTCTCTTCAAAAAACTTCTCATTTAATGCGACAAGTCCACTGAGTGCGGCAGTTAAACCTGTCTCTTCTTTCACTTCTCTTACTAGTGCTTCCTCTAGTATTTCACCTTTTTCAACAGCCCCGCCTGGCAATGACCAAACGTTTTGTTCTATATTATGTACCATTAATATTTTATCTTTTTCGCTATCGTGTATTAATGCATATACAACATCAACTCTTTGCATGTTGCTTTTCTCCCTTCCTAAAATAATTAAGAGCCAATTCCTAAGAATCGGCTCTTCCTATTAATTCATTACTAACTCAGATGCGAGCTTTTTTTTTAACTTAGCCAGCATATCAGTTGTCATTCTGTCTAAATCATATTCTGCTTTAAAGCCCCACTCTTTCATTGCTGCTGTTGCATCAATAGAGTTCGGCCAGCTATCAGCGATTGTTTGACGAGCTGGATCTACTGCGTAATCCATTGTAAAGTTCGGAATGTGTTTACGGATTGATGCTGCAATTTGCTCTGGTTCAAAGCTCATTGCTGTAATGTTAAACGCATTTCTATGAACTAGTTTATTTGGATCAGCTTCCATTAATGAGATGATTGCTTGTAAAGCATCTGGCATATACATCATGTCCATGTATGTTCCTTCTGCAATGTATGAGGTGTATGTACCTTTTTTAATCGCCTCATAATAAATTTCAACTGCATAGTCAGTTGTTCCGCCTCCTGGAGGAGCTACGTAAGAAATTAAGCCTGGGAAACGTACACCGCGCGTATCAACGCCAAACTTTTGATGATAATAATCACATAGTAATTCTCCTGCTACTTTGTTTACCCCATACATCGTAGTAGGACGCTGAATTGTATCTTGTGGTGTATTATCTTTTGGCGTTGATGGACCAAATGCACCGATAGAACTTGGCGTGAAAAACTTACAGTTTAATTCACGTGCTGCTTCTAATGCATTTACAAGTCCGCCCATATTTAAATTCCAAGCAAATAACGGATTTTTTTCTGCAGTTGCTGAAAGTAAAGCCGCTAAATGAATAATTGTATCTACTTCATTACGCTTTGCAATATCATGTAATTTTTGTCCATCCGTTACATCTAACGTTTCAAATGGACCAGACGTTACTACTTCACTGTCTGTTTCACGAATATCTGTTGCAATAACATTTGATGCGCCGTATACATCACGAAGTTTCATTACTAGTTCAGAACCAATTTGCCCTAAAGAACCGGTTACTAGAATTTTTTTCATTTTTCCCACTCCCCATTTGCAAGCTATTCAAAAGATGTCGTTACTTAAATGATACCCATTTCTTTCCCTACTTTTTCATACTTACGAATTGCTTCATCTAGCATTTCTTTCGTATGAGCTGCTGTAGGCATATTACGAACGCGTCCCATTCCTTTTGCTACGGTTGGGAATACGATAGATTTTGCGTAAACGCCTTCTTCATTTAGACGTTTACTAAATTCTTGTGTTAATACTTCATCACCAATAATACAAGGTGTAATTGGTGTTTCACTTTCTCCAATGTTAAAGCCAAGTTCTTTTAACCCTTGTTTTAAATAGCGACCATTTTCCCATAAACGATCGTGTAACTCTGTGCTTTCCATTAGAATTTCAATTGATCTCATACAAGCAGCTGCATCAGCTGGTGTTAAAGCTGTTGAGAATAAGAATGGACGTGAACGCACTTTTAACCAATCGATTAAGTTTTGTTTCCCAGCTACATATCCACCAATTACCCCAATTGCTTTTGATAATGTACCAATTTGAAAATCAACTTTATCAGAAAGGCCGAAATGTTTTACAGTACCTGCACCTTTGCCAAGTACACCTGAACCGTGTGCATCATCTACATATGTCATTAAATCCAGCTCTTCTGCAATTTCAACAATCTCTGGTAATTTTGCAATATCTCCATCCATTGAGAAAACACCGTCTGTAATAACCATTAATTTATTATAAAGACCTGATTCTTTTGCCTCGATTGCTTTTTTGCGTAAATCTTCCATATCAGAATGCTTATAAACGATGATTTTCGCTCTTGATAGACGACTACCATCAATAATAGATGCATGGTTTAATTCATCTGAAAGAATCGCATCATTTTTATCCATAACAGCTGAAATCGCTGCCATATTACAGTTAAATCCTGATTGATAAGCAATTGCTGCTTCTGTATGTTTAAACTTTGCAATTGTTTCTTCTAATTTAATATGCAAATCTAAAGTACCGTTAATTGTACGAACAGCTCCTGCTCCAACACCGTACTTATGAATTGCACCAATTGCTGCTTCTTGTAAGCGATTATCAGTCGCTAATCCAAGGTAGTTGTTTGAAGATAAGTTAATATATTCTTTTCCGCCAATTGTAATAATCGGTCCATTTGGACTTTCAAGCGGATCAATTACGTTATAAAGCCCCTTTGATTTTAAATCCTCTAAATTTTCTTCTAAAAAGTTTGCAAGTGTTTTACTAGACATCGTGAAGCCTCCCATCGTTCATGTAAGCGGATTATTATCTTAATAGTTCTAATAATCCCTCTACTAGCTTAACACGTTTTCAGAATTTATTATAGAAAAATAGTTTAAAGAAACCGCTTACAATTTTAAATTATAAATGATTCATTACAAGAAATCTATCATTTACTTTTCATATTTGATAGAATTAAAAAAATATTTAGGAGGCTTTTAAAATGGCATTTACTGAATCTGATGTATATAATAACGAATCGTTTTTAGAGCAATATATGCAGCGAAGATATCGAGAAAATAGTCCAAACGAATCCCTTGAAAAACCAGCATTCTTTCAGCTCATTGGCAATGTAACAGGAAAACAAATCCTCGATTTAGGTTGTGGTGATGCTAAATTCGGCGAAAAATTATTAGAACATGGATGCCACTCTTACACTGGTATTGAAGGCTCCGAGCTTATGTATGAAAAAGCTAAAAAACAACTAGAAAATAAAAATGGCACCGTTCATTTTTTAAACCTCAAAGACTACACATACCCTCCTTCTACTTTTGATTTAGTAACATCTAGACTCGCCTTACATTATATTGAACACCTTGATATCATTTTTCAAAATGTGTTTCAAACTTTAAAAACAAACGGAACCTTCACCTTTAGCGTTCAACATCCCGTTATTACCTCTTCATTTGAAAGCTTGCAAACGAGTGGTAAAAGAACTAGTTGGCTCGTCGATGATTATTTCGAAACAGGAAAACGAGTTGAGCCATGGATTGATCAAGAAGTTATTAAATATCACCGGACTACGGAAGAATATTTTACATTATTACAACAAGCCGGATTTACGATTACAAGCTTAAAAGAAGCTACACCAAATCGAAACTGTTTTCAAGATGAAGAAGAATATGAACGACGTTTACGTATTCCCCTTTTTCTATTATTTTCTTGCCGAAAATAAAGTGAAACTTTAATCAGTGGGGGATGTTCATCCCCCACTGATTATTAGCCCGCACCAATCGGGCTTTTACGGGCAGTTGATCCCCCAACCAGCTTCTTTGCTTTCGCTGGATTTTGAGATGGGGATCTTACTGCCCGTTAATGCGGGGTAAAAAAGACGATGAATCCTCATCGTCTTTTTTCGTTATCTCATCGCCTGAACAGCCTCTTTAAGTACACGTCTTCCTCTTCCATGCGGGATACAGAGCGGTGTCCCAAATAACGGATCAGCGCTTATTTGACACTCCATACGGAATACATCCCGAACTAACTTCTGGTCAATAACTTCTTCTGGTTTACCTTGCGCATATATTTGTTTATCTTGAATAGCTACAATGTTGTCTGCATAACGACATGCCAAATTTAAATCGTGCAATACCATAACAATCGTTCTTTGCTCTGTTTCATTTAATTCGAATAATAAATCTAACACTTCAATTTGGTGCGTCATATCTAAATATGTAGTCGGCTCATCAAGCAAAATAATATCTGTATCTTGTGCAAGGGTCATTGCAATCCAAGCACGTTGACGTTGTCCACCTGAAAGGGCATGAACATCACGCTCAGCAAATTCTGTCATACCCGTTGCAGCAAGCGCTTTTTGTACCATTTCCTCATCTTTTTCGGACCATTGCTTCAGCCATGTTTGATATGGATAACGTCCTTGCTTTACAAGTTGCAATACTGTAAGTCCTTCTGGAGCTTGTGGCCCTTGCGGTAAAATTGCCATTTGGCGAGCAATTTGCTTCGTTTGCATACTTTGAATTGCTTGATTATCTAACAAAATGTCACCGGTTGTTGGCTTTAATAATCTAGCTAGTGAACGTAATAAAGTTGATTTCCCACAACCGTTAGAACCGATGAAGATTGTAATTTCCCCTTTTGGAATTTCTAAATTCAGCTCATCAATAATAATCGTTTCACCATACGACAGCGTCAAGCGTTTCGTCTCCAATGCTTTTTGCATATTCATCTCCCTTTATGAATTCCGACTTTTATAAAGTAAATAAATAAAATAAGGTGCACCAATTGCTGATGTAAATACCCCTGCTGGAATTTCAAGTGGTGCGAAAACTGTACGCCCAATTAAATCTGCAGCGAGTACTAGAATTGCACCGATAATCGCCGCAACTGGGAGCAATGCACCGTAGAAAGAACCAACTAATCTTCGCGAAATATGAGGTGCCATTAAACCAACAAATCCAATTCCTCCTGCAAAGGCAACTGCCCCGCCAATTAAAGCTGTACTAAGTAACAACATAAATACACGCGACTTCGTTAAAGGAACACCAAGTCCCACTGCTATATCATCCCCTAGCTCTTGTGCATTTAAATGTCTCGCAGCGATAAATGATATTGTCGTTAAAATGAGAACCCACGGCGCAAGTACCATAACATTTTGCCACGAAGAGCCATAAACAGTACCTGTGATCCATACATTCGCTTGACTTGCTTGATAAATTGGTGCTAACAACATAAATAAAGTTGTTGCTGCTTTCGTTAATGCCCAAAATCCAACACCAATTAAAACAAGACTAATCGGTGATAATCCATCATTTTTCCAGGCAAATAAATATACAAAAAACGCTACAATTGTTGCCCCAGCAAAAGCTGCTAGCGGCATATAATGAATGCTTACTGTTAACGCATTGTTTTTATCACTAAATATAGCTAAAAAGAGTACAACTGCAACACTTGCCCCGCCCGTAATTCCGATGATATCAGGAGAAGCAAGTGGGTTTCGAACGAGCCCTTGTAAAATACAGCCCGCTACCGCAAGCGCAATTCCTACGAGGATAGCAATTAAAATACGCGGCATACGAAATTTATTTACAACCATATTTGACATCGCATCACCATTTCCGGTAATCGCTTGCCATACGTCATAAGGAGCAATTTTCATATCCCCCATACCTGCACTCGCAAAAAATAATCCTATTAAAACAACTAGTAAACTCAATAAGACGAGACAAGCTCGTTTATACATTAAAAACGAGAGCTCGCCTTTTCCAATACGAAACGGAATATACTTCTTCATTTGCTAAGCCCTCTCTTACGTGCAATATAAATAAAGAATGGGGCCCCGATAAATGCTGTCATAACCCCTACTGGTACTTCTTGTGGCATAATGACATATCTTGCTGCTATATCAGCCAAGATTAATAGTATTGCACCTAACAATCCGCTATAAGGTACTCTCCATCTGTGATCTACCCCAACAAGAGCTCTTGCGAAATGAGGAGTAACGATGCCAATAAATCCAATTGGACCAGCAACCGCAACTGAACCACCAGACAACAGTACAATAATAAGTAACACGAATGATTTCATTAAAATCGTTCGTTGCCCGAGCCCCTTTGCGACATCTTCCCCCATCATTAATGTATTTACTTTCCCTGCCATCATAAAAGATGCAATCCAGCCTATTAATAAATACGGGAATACTGATTGTAAAATCTCTAACTTTCTTCCTTGCACAGATCCGGCAAGCCAAAATAACACTTCTTCAAATGCTTTTTCATTTAATACAAGTAACCCTTGTGTTAATGATGAAAATAAAGCGCTTATCGCTACACCTGCTAATGTTAACTTAAGAGGCGTTGTCCCTTCTTTTCCTAAAGAACTAGAGGCAAATACAAGTACTGCTGCAACTGCCGCTCCTAAAAAGGCAATCCATGTGAAAGCTGATAATGATGTCACGGAAAAGAGTACAATTGCTACAACTATAAAGAACGCAGCGCCTGAATTTAATCCAATAAAATCTGGAGAAGCAAGCGGATTCTTTGTTAAAGTTTGCATTAAACAACCTGCAATGGCTAAACTAGCACCAACACTTGCTGCAATTAACGCCCTTGGTAGACGCACATTTTGAATAATAATATGCTCATTTGAACCATTAAAATGGAAAAAAGCATCTAAAGCTAATTTCCAGCTCGTATTTGTATATCCGAAAATAATGCTTCCCCAAATACAAATAACGACTGCAATGATTCCAACAAGTAATCCAATCCATTTTGCTTGATTTGTTTTTAATAACATGCAGCGTTTCCCCTTCAATGTATAATGATACGTTGTAAGTGTATTTCAACTTAATTCTCATTGTCAACGATAATGAGAACTATTTTCAGTAATATATATTGACAATCCAAAGATAAAGGCTTAACATCATGCTTGCTATTGAAAAATATTCTCAACATGTAGGGGGTACATAATGAATTTCATGCAAAAGAAATCGTTTACAGTATTTGTATTTTTACTAGCTTTTTCACTTCTTTTAAGTGCTTGTGGAAAATCAAATAACAAAGAAGAATCAACAAAAGAAGATAATAAAAAAGAAATGATTACGGTTGAGCACGCAATGGGTAAAACAGAAGTTCCTGCCAATCCAAAACGTGTAGTTATTTTAACTAATGAAGGAACTGAAGCTTTACTCGAATTAGGTGTAAAACCAATTGGGGCTGTAAAGTCTTGGACTGGTGATCCGTGGTATCCACATATTAAGGATAAAATGAAAGATGTAAAAGTTGTTGGCGATGAAGGACAAGTTAACGTTGAAACTATCGCTTCTTTAAAACCAGACTTAATTATCGGTAACAAAATGCGCCACGAAAAAGTGTATGAGCAATTAAAAGCTATTGCACCTACTGTTTTCTCGGAAACATTACGTGGTGAATGGAAAGATAACTTCAAATTTTATGCAAAAGCTTTAAATAAGGAAAAAGAAGGTCAAAAAGTTTTAGCTGATTACGGAAAACGTATGGAAGATTTAAAAGGAAAACTTGGTGATACAGTAAATCAAGAAATTTCTATGGTACGCTTTATGCCTGGTGATGTTCGTATTTATCATGGCGATACATTCTCTGGTGTTATTTTAAAAGAACTTGGATTTAAACGTCCTGGAGATCAAAACAAAGATGATTTCGCAGAACGTAACGTATCTAAAGAGCGTATTTCGGCAATGGATGGCGATGTATTATTCTACTTCACATTCGATAAAGGCAATGAGAAAAAAGGTTCTGAACTAGAAAAAGAATATATAAACGATCCTCTCTTTAAAAACTTAAATGCAGTAAAGAGCGGAAAAGCATACAAAGTTGACGACGTTATTTGGAATACAGCTGGTGGTGTAATGGCCGCTAACTTACTACTAGATGATATTGAAAAACGCTTTGTTAAATAATTTTATTGTAACCAGCTCCCTCTTTTATGGAGCTGTTTTTTTCATTTCACTGAAGTGTCACATTATTTCATTTTGTATTTTTATTACCGATATGTTATATTGTAAAAGTAAATATAGTTTATTTTCCCTATATCAGAATAAATATTTTAATCTAAATTTTCTGATTTATCACTATTTTACTTTATTTTAGAATTCAATTACTACATTTGAAAACGCTTATTATCTTGTTTTCAGGGAAAAATACAATAACGGTTGAAGAAAAATAGATTTTTTCAGAAATTTTCTTGCTATTTCCATATAATTCTATTGACTTCTAAATATTTTGTGAATTAAAATAATTACATAAATATCCGTTATACAGGATTAGGGGGAAACAAACATGGATGCAGCTTTAAAATTAGACAAAGCTGGAGAGCAACAATCACCAAAAAAACATCCACCAGGATTATATTTGTTGTTCTTTACAGAAGCATGGGAAAGATTTAGTTATTACGGAATGCGTGGCTTATTAGTTCTTTATTTAACAACGAGCTTAGTAAGTGGCGGTTTAGGATTTGATAAAGCAGTTGCAGTTCAAATTTACGGTATTTTCACAATGCTTGTATATTTCACACCGATTATTGGTGGCTGGTTAACTGACCATTTCATTACGAAACGACATGCCATTACCATCGGCGGTATCATTATGGCGATTGGTAACTTCGTACTATTTTCAATGAACACGAAAACTGGACTATTTTTAGGATTAGGATTATTAGTTATCGGTAACGGATTCTTCAAACCAAATATCTCGACTTTACTAGGTCAATTATATAGCGACAACGATTCTCGTCGTGATAGTGCCTTCACTATCTTCTACATGGGAATTAACTTAGGAGCTCTTATCGCTCCATTCATTTGTGGTTACTTCACAGATTATAGATACGGTTTCTTAACAGCTTGTATCGGTATGATTATTGGACAGATTGCCTTTAATTTCTTAGCACCTCGTTACTTAGGGTCTATCGGAACAACTGTTGTCGGTAAAAAATCTAAAGAACAAAATGCAAAACCTATTGAGAAAAAGCCTTTAACAACACAAGAGAAAAAGCGTACAACTGCAATTTTAATTTTAACTTGTTTCGTTGTATTCTTCTGGGCAGGATTTGAACAAGCTGGTAGTTCTTTAACACTTTACACAGATAAGTTCGTGGATCGTACAATTGGTGGATTTACAATTCCAACACCTTGGTTCCAATCTGTAAACCCACTATTCATTATCTTACTAGCATTACCAGTTTCTGCATTATGGATTAAACTTTCAAAAACAAAAAATGGTGATTTAAAAATCCCTACAAAAATGGCTTTTGGTATGATTTTACTAGGAATCGGGTACTTAGTTTTAACTTTAGCTGTTCTAAAAACTGGTAGCGATGAAGGTAACATTACAATGAAAGCAAACTTACTATTCATTGTATTCACTTACATGTTCCACACAATCGGTGAATTATTCTTATCACCAATCGGATTATCTATGGTAAGTGCAATCGCACCTCTTAAATTAGCATCTTTATTAATGGGTGTATGGTTAGCTGGTACTGGCTTTGCAAACTTATTAGCAGGACAATTAGCTGCTTTCACTCAGTCTTTAGGATATTTAGAAGTATTCGCAAGCATCGGTGTTATCGTAATCGTGCTAGGATTAGTACTTCTTATGTTCTCTAAGAAAATTGCACATATGATGGAATAGTAAATAAAAAAGACGCTTCTACAATTAGAAGCGTCTTTTCTATTACATCTCTTCTAAAGCCGTGACATCCACGTGAACGCTCTCTCCTGGGTTGGATACGTCATACACTTGAGCACTACCCTTCTGCTCATCACAGCTCTCAATCCATACGGGGACTCCCTCGTATGTAACATCAATTCTACTTGAAGAAGATAATATCTGTTTCACACGTTTTACATCCATTATATTATTCCTCCTTTGGCTTACAACACTCCTTTCTATCTTTTCATATCCCTTCAGAATATATTCCGTCAATTTAGCACTTCAACCGATAGTTTGTTTCTTTCTAACACGCTAATATATACGCTCTCAAATCTTCCTATTATTAGATCCTTTCCAAATAAAAAAAGACGTATATTTCACACGTCTTCTTTCCATAATATTCAAAAATTAAGAAAATAATGTTTTTACTACTTCACTTACTTTATCGTTATGAATTTGATAGTACACTTCTAACCCGCGTCTCTCAAAGCGTACTACTTTATTTTGTTTTAATTTCGTTAAATGCTGCGAAACAGTTGATTGCGGAATTTCTAATACCTCTTGTAATTGTGTTACATTACATGTTCCACGCTGCATCAGTTCCATTACTAAACGTAGACGAAGTGGATGAGCTAATGCTCTTAACATCTGTACGTCTTCTTCTGAAATACGACAGTCAAATTGGTTTTGGTTCATAAAATTCCCCTCATTTTCATTTTTTATTTTCTCTTTATTTATTTATATATCTGTTCTTATATTTCCTGTTACGACATAACTTTATCAACCTATAATGCTGAGAAAATTTTCCGACTTTTATCAGCACACAGTTCAAGAAAAAATCCCACCTGATTTTGAATATTATACTATATGATACAATAAAAAAGCAAAACAAAGGGCTAGCAATACTTTGCTTACAAACGTTGTTTTATCAGGCTTTTTGTTATATTTTCACCTTACTGAAATGTACAGTAATGATATTGTAAAATATCGTCCATAATTGATAACCTATCGTAAAGTAATTTGACCATATTTAACCACTTTGTTACGATAAAAAGGAAATTTAAGTAAGGAGGATGATGTAATATTAAAAAATGGTTTATTTTTGCGTTAATTAGCATTGCGGTTGGCTGGACCATTATCAATCACTTCCTATACAAAAAAGAAGATATAGCTTCAAAATCAAACACCCCCATTGGAACTGAAGTTGGCAATGTTGCCCGCAATTTCCTTCTAGAAACAACCACTGGTCAAGAAGTTCGTCTTACAGACTATAAAGGAAAAAAAGTAATATTGAATTTTTGGGCAAGCTGGTGTGGTCCATGCAAAATAGAAATGCCTGATATGGAAAAGTTTTATCACGATACTAAAGATATGGGGATTGAAATTGTTGCTGTAAATGCGACAGCTACTGAAAAAGACCCGAATAATGTAAAACAATTTCTTGAAGAAAACAAATATACCTTCCCCGTCCTATTAGATCAGAAAGGCCAGGCAAGTGCCACATATCAAATCATCAGCATTCCAACATCTTTTGTCATCGATACAAACGGTGTCATTCAATATAAGCATGTAGGACCAATGACATATGAAAAAATGAAAGAATATGTAAATAATTTATAGAAGCGTAATCAAATCAATTTGATTACGCTTTTTGTCTACTTTATGAACAAAATGTTACTTTTAATACTATTATGGAATAATTATACTTTTTCACGTTGACAATAGTGTTGAAGGAGAATATACTAAGCATGTAAGTTGATTGTGAATAGTTTCACAAATAATGTGAATTTCTTCACATATAATAGATAGGAGTTGTCATTATTATGAGTACTTGGACACAAATTTATGACCCATTAAACAATATTTGGTTATCTGCACTAATCGCAGCACTCCCAATTTTTTGCTTCATTATTTGTTTAGTGGGATTCAAAATGAAAGGTTACATGGCTGGGCTTTATAGTGTGATCGTCGCTATTATTCTTGCTATATTTGTTTATAAAATGCCCGCAACTGTAGCTGTAGCATCTGCCGGATTCGGTGTTTTATCTGGATTTTATCCAATTTGTACTATCGTTATCGCAGCTATCTTCCTTTACAAATTAACTGTTAAAACAGAACAATTCAATGTCATTCGTGATAGCATTTCAAGTATTACAAATGATCAGCGTTTACAAGTATTATTAATCGCTTATTCTTTCGGTGCTTTCTTAGAAGGCGCAGCTGGTTTCGGTGTTCCAGTTGCTATTACAGCTGCATTACTTGTAGGTATGGGCTTTAATCCATTAAAAGCAGCAGGTATTTGCTTAGTAGCTAATATCGCTGGTGGTGCTATGGGTGCTATGGGTATTCCAGTTACAGTACCTGCACAATTAACTGGGCTAGATGCATTAACTGTCGGTCGTCAAGCTGTTTACATTTTGCCATTCATTAGCATTATTTTACCGTTCTTACTTGTTTCAATGGTAGATGGATTTAAAGGTATTAAAGAAACTTGGCAAGGTATTCTTGTAAGTGGTGTTTCTTTCGCAATTACTCAGTTCCTTGTGACTTACTTCTTAGGCGCTGAACTTACTAATATTTTCGCAGCAGTCGTAAGTATGGTCGCTCTGGCATTATTCTTACGTGTTTGGCAACCAAAATCTTCTGCTAAAGAAGAAAAACAAGAAGAAAAAAAATCTCATACATTCAATCAAATTTTATATGCTTGGTCCCCATTCGTATTCTTAACTGCATTCGTAACAATCTTTAATTTAAAACCAATTAAAGCTTTATTTGCTCCGGATGGTCCATTGGCAAACTTAGTATTTAACATTCAATTCCCTGGTCTTCATAATATGGTTATGAAAACTGCACCAATTACAAAGGCTGATACACCTTTCGCAGCGATTTTCAAACTAGATGTATTCTCTTCTACAACTACTGCGATTGTATTAGCAATCATCGTTTCACTTATCGTCTACCGTGTAAACGGCAAAATGATTAAAGAATTAATGATCGAAACAATAAAAGAACTAAAAGTTCCAGTATATACAATTTGTAGCGTTATCGCTTTAGCTTACGTAGAAAACTACTCTGGTATGTCATCTACACTTGGACTTGCATTCTCTTCTACAGGAAATGCATTCCCAGTTCTTTCTCCAATCTTAGGATGGATTGGCGTATTCATTACAGGTTCAGTCGTATCAAGTGGTTCATTATTCGCACCACTTCAAGCAGTAACTGCCGATCAGTTAAACATCGTACCATCTACTCTCGTTTCATTAAACGTAGTTGGTGGTACAATCGCAAAAATGGTTTCACCACAATCTGTAGCAGTTGCTTGTGCAGCAGTTGGACTAGTTGGTCAAGAATCTGCTCTATTTAAAATAGTAATGAAATATAGTTTAATCTTCTTAGCTATTATTAGCTTACTTCAACTTAACTCTGTATTTAATATCTTCTAAAAAAAAGCACCGATCCAAATGGATCGGTGCTTTTTACATTACATTTTTTTAGTCTTTAATAAAGAAGCACCAGCAATTTCAGGATGCGTCATTTCGTATGGATCCAAAATAATATCAAGCTCTTCTGCTGTAAGTACACCATGTTCTAAACATAGCTCCCTAACAGATTTTCCTGTCGCAATTGCTTCACGTGCAATGCGAGAAGCTGCTTCATAACCAATATGAGGATTCACTGCTGTAATAACTCCAACACTTTTTTCAACATATTGCTTAAGCAACTCTTCATTCGCTGTAATTCCCTTTATACAGTATTCACGGAATACACGGAAACCGTTATTCATAATACTGATGGATTGAATTAAATTAAATACTAATACCGGCTCCATTACATTTAACTCTAATTGTCCAGCTTCTGACGCTAAGCAAATTGTATGGTCATTTCCAATTACTTGGAAAGCAACTTGGTTAATTACTTCTGCCATAACTGGATTTACTTTCCCCGGCATAATAGATGAACCTGGTTGACGAGCTGGTAATTGAATTTCCGCCAACCCAACACGTGGACCAGACGCCATAATACGAAGGTCATTTGCAATTTTAGACATATTCATCATACATACTTTTAGTGCTGCAGATACTTCTGTATATGCATCTGTGTTTTGCGTCGCATCAACTAAGTGCTCTGCACCAACAAGAGGGAAACCACTAAAAATTCGTAAATGCTTCACAACTTGTTCTATATAAGTAGGGTTTGCATTTAATCCCGTACCGACAGCTGTCGCACCCATATTAACTTCGTATAAATGTTGACGAGACTGTTTAATTCTTTTTATATCACGCTCTAGCACTCTGCTATATGCTTCAAATTCTTGCCCAAGGCGAATTGGAACTGCATCTTGCAAATGCGTACGCCCCATTTTAATAACGTGATCAAACTCTTTTGCTTTATCATGAAAAGCAGAGTGAAGTTCTTCCATTGTAACAAGAAGTTCTTCCAGCATCATAAGAGTTGCTATATGAATCCCAGTTGGGAACGCATCATTTGTTGATTGGGCCATGTTCACATGAGTGTTTGGGCTAATTTTCGCATATTCACCTTTTTCGTATCCCATACGTTCCAAGGCTCTATTTGCAATTACTTCATTAGTATTCATATTAATTGAAGTACCTGCTCCACCTTGAATCGGGTCTACGATAAATTGATCATGGAACTTTCCATCAACAATCTCTTGTGCCGCTTCTGCAATTTCTTGTCCGATATCTTTAGCTAAGTAACCTGTATCTATATTCGCAAGCGCTGCCGCTTTTTTTACAATTGCCATTGCCGTAATGAGTGACGGATGAATGCGGTATCCTGTAATAGGAAAGTTTTCTACGGCACGTAATGTTTGTACACCATAATAAGCTACACTCGGTACTTCCTTTTCACCTAAAAAATCTTTTTCTATACGTATATCCTTCGTTGCTATCATTTTTCATCACCTATACTTTTCATTCTAAATCCTTATCTAAAGAATTCGCCCTATAAAATACGAGTATCATTAAATGAATTCTTCAGTATCCACTTTCACTATATAGCACCTTTTTTGAAAGCGCAAACATTTATTTTTCTATATATACTTTTTATTAAAGTTTATATAATAGAAAATCCATTCATTCTTCTACTTTCTTTATTTCAACTCGCTTAATTTGATGCATATCCTTTTCAAGAACTTTAAAAGAAAAGCCGTGTTTTTCAATAATATCTCCTTCAGCAACGATTTGCTTTTGTACCATAATCCAGCCACCAATTGTATCTACATCATCAGCGATTAAGTGTATGCCAAATAAATCATTTACTTCACTAATAAGCACTTTTCCCTCTACGATTTTATACCCTTCACTTATATGCTCTATAGGCGGGTGTTCATCTTCATCGTATTCATCTCGGATTTCTCCAACAATTTCTTCTAAAATATCTTCTAGTGTAACGATCCCCGCTGTACCACCATATTCATCATATAATACGGCTAATGGAATTCGTTTTCTTTGCATTTGTAATAGCAAATCATGAATAGGGATATTTTCTAACACTTCAATAACTGGTCTTGTATATGGCGTAATCGAGCACCCCTCGTCTCGATTACCATCCATATAACGAATAAATAAATCCTTTACATTAACCATCCCAATAATTTCATCTTTATCTTCACCAAATACGGGATATCTCGTGTACTTTTCTTGTGCGATTATTTTAATATGTGTTTCAAATGGTTCGTCCTCATATAAACCTACAACTTCCGTACGAGGTACCATAATTTCCTTTGCGACTCTATTATCGAATTCAAAAATATTATTTACATATTTAAATTCCCTTTGATTAATCTCTCCACTCTCATAACTCTCAGATAAGATTAATCGTAATTCTTCCTCCGAATGAGCTACTTCATGTTCAGAAGCCGGATGTAATCCGAATAACCCTGTTACAAGCCTTGCAGAACCATTTAAAGCCCAAATAAACGGATACATTACTCGGTAAAAGTAAATAATTGGATTCGATAATAATAAGCTAACTTGCTCTGCCCTTTGTATAGCGAGCGTCTTCGGAGCAAGTTCACCAATGACAACATGTAAAAACGTAATAACTGCAAAGGCAATAATAAATGAAACTGTACTTGCAATTGCAGGAGATAGGTGTAGTTTTAAAAACAACGGCTCGAGTATATGTTTTATAGTGGGCTCTCCTAACCACCCAAGCCCTAAAGCAGTAATTGTAATACCTAACTGACATGCTGATAAATACTCATCTAAATTCGAAGTTACTTTTTTAGCTGCCAATGCTCCTCGTCGTTTTTCACTAACGAGTTGATCAATACGACTGCTACGCACCTTAATAATTGCAAACTCAACAGCCACAAAAAATGCTGTTAACGCAATAAGGATGGCTACCATCAGTAATTTTAAAATATCCACATATGTCCTTTAGCTTTCTTAGCTAAAGTTACACCTCCTTTAAAAAAGAAGTTTCACTTTAGTTTCTTCATTTATTTGAAAGCAACCCTATATAAAATTCACCAATTTCAAGCCTCATACAATTCTAAAGGCAAGCCATCAGGATCTTGGAAAAAGACAAATTTTTTATCCGTAATTTCATCCATACGTATCGCTTCAGTCTCCACACCGCATTGTTTTAAATGGTTTACAGCTTCTTCTATATTTGTAACAGCAAATGCTAAATGTCTAAGTCCAGCTGCTTCTGGAAAACTTGGGCGCTCAGGTGGACTAGGAAATGAAAATAATTCAATTTGATACTCTTCCCCTACACATAAATCTAACTTATAAGAATCTCGTTCTTTTCTATATACTTCATTTATCGCTTTAAAACCTAATATCCGAGTATAAAAATCCTTTGACAGTTCATAATTCGAACAAATAATTGCAACGTGGTGCACTCTACATATATTCATGCTCTCTCTATTCCTTTCTTTACCAAAGATGCATATTCTCCCTTGAAATGAAAAACATATATAGCAGAATATCTCTTTTAGGGGGCTTACTATGAAATTTATTACTTTTTTCGCGGGACTTATCGTTGTTTTCTTCCTTGCTTATATTGCTAGCAACAATAAGAAACATATTAAATTTAAACCAATTTTTATCATGCTTATTATACAATTAATTTTAACCTATTTATTATTAAATACAGAAATTGGTCTCATACTTATTACGGTAATTTCTAGCTTGTTTACGAGGCTACTTGAGTATGCTGCCAGTGGTATAAACTTTGTATTTGGCGGTCTTGCAAATAAAGGGGAAATGCCATTTTTCCTTAACGTATTATTACCGATTGTCTTTATCTCCGTCTTAATTGGTATATTACAACATTTCAAAATACTACCATTCTTTATTCGTTGGATTGGTTTCTTTCTTAGCAAAATAAACGGTCTTGGGAAATTAGAATCTTACAACGCCATCGCTTCCGCTATTGTCGGCCAATCAGAAGTTTTTATTACGGTTAAAAAACAATTAGCCCAAATTCCAAAACATCGACTATATACACTTTGCGCCTCTGCTATGTCAACAGTATCTATGTCCATTGTCGGTGCCTATATGACAATGATTGAACCAAAATATGTAGTAACCGCACTCGTTCTCAATTTATTTAGTGGTTTTATTATCGTACTCATTATTAACCCTTACGACGTTAACGATGATGAAGACATTTTGGTAATAAAAGGGGAAAAACAAAGTTTCTTTGAAATGCTTGGAGAATACATTCTTGATGGTTTTCGTGTAGCAATTGTCGTCGGTGCTATGCTCATTGGATTCGTCGCATTAATGAGTTGCATTAATGACCTATTCCTCATTATATTCGGCATTACTTTCCAACAATTAATAGGCTATGTATTCGCCCCTATTGCATTTCTTATCGGCGTACCAAGTTCTGAAATTGTCACAGCGGGTAGCATTATGGCAACAAAGCTTGTAACAAATGAATTTGTAGCAATGATGGATCTTAGTAAAATTTCCAGCACTCTCTCTATCCGTACAGTTGGTATTATTTCTGTCTTCCTCGTTTCTTTTGCCAACTTTTCTTCCATTGGAATTATTTCCGGTGCGGTAAAAGGGTTAAACGAAGAACAAGGAAATGTTGTTGCCCGCTTCGGCCTAAAATTACTATACGGCGCTACTCTTGTTAGTATTTTATCTGCGATTATTGTAAGTATTATGCTTTAATTAGGTAAAATTTTATCATTTTCTTATCCCTGTCTTTTGTATACAATAACGAATAGATGTCTTATAAAGTGAAACTTTAATCAGAGGGGGCTATCCCCCACTGATTATTAGCCCTCACCAATCGGGCATTTACGGGCAGTTATCTCCCACCTAACTTCCTTGCATTCGCTGGACTTTGAGGTGGGAGTTTTACTGCCCGTTAATGCGGGATAAATAATCAATACATCTATTTTTTATACATGTACAATACCTTTTATTTAGCGTAAAATATTTTTTATGTGTTTTAATACGCTTCTAAATGTATACACTTTGATTGTTTTAAAGGAGAAAAAATGATGAAATCCGACATTAACAACGAAACTCGAGCCAAAAAAGGACGCTCAAAGAAAAAGCGCCTACTTTGGTTCATTCTTATTCCCTTACTTATTGTAGCAATGGGAGCAGGAGGCTATTCCTTCCATATATACAGTAAAGCAAAATCCGTCTTAAGCAACGCTTATTCTGAACTCGGCCGAGGAGATAAATCCAGCAAACGTGAAAAAGCTGTTAAACCTATGACTGATAATATTTCTGTCCTGATCATGGGTGTTGATGAAAGTGATATCAGGGAAAAAGGTTACGGAAAAGCGACTCGTACAGATGCATTACTACTTGCAACAATTAATAAAAATGATAAATCTGTTAAACTAGTCAGCATTCCACGTGATTCACGCGTCTTCATTAAATCACGTGATAAATATGATAAAATTACACATGCACATGTATTTGGTGGTGTAGACAGCACAATTGATACAGTAGAAAAATTTTTAGATGTACCAGTTGATTACTATGTAAAATTTAATTTCAAATCCTTTATCAAGATTGTTGATTCTCTAGGTGGTATAACTGTCGACGTTCCAGTTGAGTTCACAGAACAAAATAGTAGCGACGAAGCAGATGCAATTCACCTAAAAAAAGGGCGTCAACATTTAAATGGAGAAGAAGCACTTGCACTAGCTAGAACGCGTCATATTGATAGTGATTATATGCGTGGTCAACGACAACAACTTGTTTTAGAGGCTATTGCTGAAAAAGCCCTATCTCTCAATTCCATTAATAAAATCGGAAGCCTATTAGATGCTGTCGATACAGACTTAAAAACAAATTTAACTTTTGATGATATGATGACTATTGCAAAAAATTCAATGGATTCAAATTTAAAAATGGATAAATTGCAAGTGGAAGGTACTGATAAATATATAGGTGGTATTTATTATTACGTTCCAAACGAAAAGAGTGTTAATGATATATCGACAACACTTCAAGAACATCTCGGTGTTACGAATAAAAATGAGCATAAAAAATTATAATAAAAAGGCTGCTAGATTTTTCTAAGCAGCCTTTTTATTATAATTTTCAACATATTTCTCATGCATATTGTGACAAAAAGAGACAATTATTACAGCAGTGTAACATTTTTTATGAAAACATTACACACGTAGTGAAAATAATAGTATACTAGGACGTACATAATGTTATTTTCATCATTTTTATACAAAAAATGTAATACATATATTTATAAAAATTTTTCTGGGGGGAAATAAATGAAGCTAAGCAAAATACTGATTGGTTCCGCTATTGCTGGTGGCATATTACTTTGTGTTGGTGGTATTGGTGGATATCAATATGTATCCAAATTAAATAATCAACTAAATACAACTGCACTACCAAACACTACATTTGAAGGTATTTCTCTTGATGGAAAAAATAAAGCAGATATTCAAGCCCTTGTTAATCAAAAGATGAATGAATTAAATCAAAAATCTCTTAACTACGTATTCCAAAATGATAAGCAAAATTACACGTGGAAAGATTTAGGAGTAGATTATAAAGAGAAGGATATTGTCGACAATATCTTTAAAGAACAAGAAGGGAACGTAATGAATCGTTACAACATGCGTAAGCAAGCTGAAAACGGTGAAGTAAAACGTGACTATAAATTAACACCACAATTAAATACAACAACTTATGAAACCTTTATAAAGGATAAATATAATGAAACATTAAAAAATCCTGTCAACGCCGAATTAAGTGTTGAAGGCTCTACAGTAAATATTACCCAAAGTCAAAATGGAGAAAAAATTGATAAAGGAAAATTAACCGATTTAACAAGCGCAGCTATTACTTCTGGCGCACCCGATGTTGTATTACCAGTTACACTAATAAAACCTGAACGTTCTACAGAAGATATACAACAAATGGGGATTAAAGAAGTGATTGCTGAATATTCCACCCCAATGGCTGGCCGTAATGGAAATCAATCCTATAACGTAAATAAGTCAGCTAATACGTTAAGTGGAGTTATTGTAGCACCTGATGAAACGTTTAGTTTTAATGGCCGTGTTGGCGTAACTGATGCTGCACATGGTTATAAATCCGCAGCAGTATATTCACAAGGTAAAGTTATACAAAGTGCAGGCGGAGGCGTTTGCCAAGTAAGTAGTACTTTATACAGCGCAGCTTTAAGGGCAGATTTAGGAATTGTTTCTCGAAGCAATCATTCTATGCCCGTAAATTATTTACCACTTGGGCAGGATGCAGCAGTGGCAGATTATGGTCCGGATTTAAAATTTAAAAACAATACAGGTAAGCATATTTACATTCAAGCATTTTCAAATGGCGGTAGTATTACTACACGTATTTTCGGTACAAATACTGGTAAAAATGTTGAAGTTTCTTCTCAAGTAATTAGTAATACTGGTGATAAAATAACAGCGGTTACGTATAAAAAAGTAACACAAAACGGTGAAGTACTCTCAAATGGACAAATTTCAAAAAGCGTATATAAAAGTGCCCCAAAACAATGAGATAATATCAAACGGACAAATTTCAAAAAGCGTATACAAAAAGGCGTGATCTACTCACGCCTTTTTCTTTTGCAATAATAGTAAAAAAATTTCCAGATGATCTTTCGTTTCTTCTAAAGACCACACACGATTGCCTTGCTTCGCAGCTAATACGCACGCTTCTTCCCACGCGTTCTTTTTCTTCATATTTACTAATTCATCGCGTAATTTCAAAACAATCTCTTCGTCCTCTTGCTCTATAAACTCTTCCATCACGCTTACTATTTCATCCTCATGAATACTTAACGTACAGTACGATTTAAGAAAGTATTGTAATGTTGGATACATATATACTCCCCCCTTTATTTATCTGATGGATAAGAAGTAATAATCTTAAACCCTAGATTTCCTGATTTATCTCTCGCTAAAACAGTAACAGTCTTTACTAGTTTGTCTTTTACATTCATATTTTTCTTTATTACTGTTTTTCCAACTGGGAATGAATGAGTTGTATTCAATACAAGACGAGCCTCTTTAGAGTTTTTCAACCAATCCTGAATTTCTTTATCATGTTGTTTTAAACTATCTTTCACAGCCTTTGTCGCTGTTGCCTTATCATAGTATGTACTTGCCGCTGAAACTTTATCTGTCTTCAAACGATTCTTCAAATCCTCTTCTGATTTGCCTACATGCCTTTCAATCGTATGACCATTTTTAGGTGGCCCTTCCATTTCATCTAAAATATTATCACTAATTTTTTCTACTGATGTAGAATGATCCTCTTTTGGTTTTTCTGTTTTTTGTTCTTTTCCTGCACATCCACTTAAAATCAGCATTAGTGCCAATAAACTACTCAAGAAAAGACTACTTAATCGTTTCATCGTATCACCTCTTCCATGATTATTATCGTAACTCCACTAAAAGTCAATTTCACAAAGAAAAAATATATACAGTTTTAAAATCCTCATTCATTTTGCTATATTTTCCACCCCCCTTTCATCAAATCACTGTTTTTCTCCCTTTTTAAAATATACCCCCATGTTTTTATAATTATTTCCCAGATGAAAACACCAATTGAAATACTCCACAAACCCTTTAAATACAGGATTTAAGGAGTGCTTTTTAAACAAACTAAATATACCCCTACTTTTATATACCCAATACCTATATAAGGTATACAAATCCCTTCCTATCAACAGTTTCCTACATTATGTAAATTTGCACTTGCCTACACAATAGAAATATGGTGTAATGCAAAAAAAGATAAAGGATTTTAAACAATGGCTGAAACAATTCAAAACTTCTTAACAGACTATTATTCAATCGCAATTCCACTTAGTATCTTAATTAACATCATCATCAGTCTTTTAGGTTTTATCCCTAGTATTTTTTTGACCGCTATTAATATACAACTCTTCGGTGTAACAAACGGAACCATTATTTCGATCGCAGGTGAGGCATTAGGGGCTATTATCTCGTTTTATATTTATCGTATAGGCCTTCAGAAATTCACTCACAACAAAGTAAATAAGTATCCAAAGGTAGAACGCCTACTTTATGTAGAAGGTAGAGAGGCCTTTCTACTCGTTCTATCGTTTCGATTCATACCTTTCATCCCATCAAGTATCGTTACTTTATTTGCAGCTCTAGGCAAAATGTCATTACTCTCTTTCAGTATTGCCAGCACAATAGGGAAAATACCGGCTTTATTGATTGAAGTATATTCTGCATATCATGTCATTAACGGAACAAATGAAGCGAAATGGATTATTACAATCGCAGGTTGTGTTGGATTATTTTATTTGTGGAAAAAATGGAGAAAAAAATAAAGAAGGAGCCTATGCTCCTTCTTTATTTTTGAGGTATTTTATTAATAACTATCCCTTAAAGCCTTAGTTTACACCAACAGCACTAAATGATTGCTTAACTGCTGCTACTTCTGCAGAGCTAGCACCATATAAATCAGCTGCAGCTTGTACTGCACCAGCACGTGCTTGACTAAATGTAGTAGATTGCGTGAAATACTGTGTATTTGCACGGTAGTAAATCGCACCTAATTTATCTTTACCGATACCAGTTACAGTTACACCAGAATGCGTACCACCATTTGCTAATAAATAAGCTTGTTTGTTAATAATACCACTGTTTGTATGAACGCCACCGTTATCACTTGAACCAGTGTAACGCTTAGAATAATGATCTGGATCACCATACTTCGCAGGATCACTCATAGAACGAAGTGCATCTCCCGCTTGTCCAGGTGTATAAATATCTTCACCAATCTCCCAATCTGGGTTACGGTTATCATAGAATTCTACTAAAGTACCAAAAATATCAGAAATTGCTTCATTTAACGCTCCTGATTCATTTTGATAAATTAAATCCGAGCTATTTTCCGTAACAGCATGTGTTAATTCATGGCCAATTACATCAATGCCACCAGATAATGAAGTGAATGTTACACCATCACCATCTCCGTATACCATTTGTGAGCCGTTCCAGAATGCATTATTATACTTACTTCCGTAATGAACTGTTGATTTTAATGGTGCTCCTGCATCATTAATAGAGTTTCTGTTAAATGTAGCTTTATAGTAATCATATGTTTTACCTGCATAGTAATGAGCATCTACTGCCGCTGCATCATAGGCTGCATTGAAAACATTATCTGCATCTGCCCATAATGTTCCTGGTAATGTTGAGCGGTTTTTCGCATCATATGTGAAAATTGTTGCTCCGCGCGTATTATCTTGTAAATAGTAAGACGATCCAGATAACGTTGTATTAAGCGATTTCGTATCTCCTAATACACCTTTACCAGTTCCAACTTTATTCGTCCCTGTTACAGGCTTTACAACCGCTTTCGCTTCCTGTTTAGGAGCATCTTGCTTAACTGGTGACTTATCATCATTCGTTACATGATCAAGTTTATTATATTTATTTAACACTTTACCGCTTTCCGCTTCAATGAAATAGTAATAGTTTCCTGGATTTGGCTCTAAGAAGTTTAAATTCACAACGTATGCATATGTCGTTTCTTCACCATTTTGATATACATATAAATCCGCTTTTGGATCCACTTCGTATTTAGGTGTTACTCCTAAATCTTGTTGCGCAATTTCAATTGCTTTTGCGCCTTCAATCTTATTTTTGTTTTTTAACTTTTCCTTCTTGTCTAAATCAGGCGCAACTGTTCCAGACAATACTTTTAAAGAACCATCTTTACTTACGTGAGCTACTTGAGTAGACCCCCATACAGGTACTCCCTCGTAAACTTGTTGCATACGTACTACTGTTGAATCAGTTACAGCATCTTTTTTCACTTGTTTCACTTTGAAAGAATCTTGTGCACTCTTTTCCCCTAGCTTATAATCACCTTTTGCTGCGTTTAAGTAATCAAACACCACAGATTCCGCTTTCTTACCAGTCGCTCCAGTTAGATCACCAGAAATAAACTCAGGTGACTGTACCGTCTCATTGTACTTCTTAGTAGAGAGTACATTTTTAGAATCCGCAAATGCAGAGCCTGTCCCTCCGAACGTAGTAACTGCCATTCCTGCCGCTAACACTAACGCTAAACTCTTCTTTTTCATCTAACATTCCCCCTAATAAAAAATTTTTGAAAAAGAGTAGTTTCATATTATCATTATGTTTCCACTATTAATATACTAAAAATTCAATTAATTTCTTTCTCAAGTGTTGTAGAATTTTGAGGAACAAATATTGAAAAAAACCCTTTCCGTTGGGAAAGGGTTTTTTTTATAAATTAATTTGTTCAACTGTTTTAGCTTCTTGCCCTAGAGTATCCGGCTTCCAAGCATACTGAATATCCAATACTACAGCTGCAATTGCCATAACCACAAATGTTCCTGCAATTAACTTTTTCATACTATCCCTCCTCTTTACTCTTCTAATAAAGTAATCGCTAATTTATAATAGCGATTACTTTCTTTAAAATCTGAGCATTCTTCTAAGTATTCAGCTAGTTCTAAGTATACTTTCTTTAAATCTTTTATATTTTCCTCTGTTTTAAAGAAAGGAACTACTTCTGTTTCTAGAAATTTTTTATAGAGGTCTCTTTCTTCAAAATATTTATATCTTAAATTTAACAATAAATATAACATCCCTTTGTATCTATCATCTTTCCTTGCAGCAAGGATACCTTTTTCAATCCATTCAGCCGCTTCCTCAAGTTCTCCTAATTGAATACACTGTAATGAGAGCTCATACATGGCATCAATATAATTCATATCCTCTTCTTTTTTATTCTTTAAGCATTCTATATAATACTCTTTCGCCTTGGCATAATTTTTTTGTCGGTAGTACAGATAACCAATATTATTTAAAGCAATAGAAAGAATATTATCTTTATCAGCAAAAGAAGTTGCTTCTCTTATGATATGATTATAGATTTCCATAGCTTCATTATATTGTTTTTTTCTAGTATAACTAAATGCAATTAAAAACTTACAATTAATTATATTTCTAAATTTATATTCACTTTTAAAACCTTCTAATGCCACATTAGCAAAATATAATGTCATATGGTCTATTTCCATCTGACTATATGTCAATGCCAAATTATAATATATTCCTGTTTCATAATATCCTAACTCTTTCGCCATCGATTCCGTCTTTAACAGATATTCTAATGCCTGCGTATATTTGTACTGCACAGAATATAATAATGCCTTATTATACGTATATAACATCTTCTGAAAAGGCGAGTATTTCTTATACACTTTCTTCAATCCGTCCAATTCTTCTTCAACAGCAGGGAGATCCCGCTTCATCATTAAATAACGTGTATACAGCAGTTTATAATAATTTATAATTTCAAAATCCAACACATGCTTCATTTCACCTTGCAACTCTTCGTATATGCGCTCTACTTGTTGCTTGTCCAAATGAACTAATGCATTCAACCACTCGTCCAACTTCACTTTCACATCTTCTTCTACATCTCTCAAATCCGTCACAGCAATTTCTAGTCTTGTGCAGAGCAATTGTAGAATTTCTTCTGATGCTTCAATCTTTCCATTTTCGATCTTACTTAAGTATGAGACAGAACAAATGCCCTGACATAATTCTTCTTGTGTCATTTTTTGCTGTAGCCGTTTATAAAAAACTTGCTTGCCTATTTTTTCTAATGTTTGTTGCATTGTCCTCCTCCATTCTCATTACCCCCACTACTCTAATAATACATAAAATCTAGAGAAATATAAATTGATAAATGTAAATTTTCTAAAAAATATGCATTATTTCATTTTTTTCTCTCTTGACTTCAATCCCCTATTACTTCTTTGCTACGAAAGGGGAAAAATTGGTATACTATAACCAAATTACGGAGGTGTTTTCGCAATGAATCATTATAAAGACGATAGTTACGCCTTACATACAGATTTATATCAAATCAACATGGCTTATACATATTGGAAAGATGGTATTCATACTCGCCGTTCTGTTTTTGATCTATACTTTCGAAAGCTTCCATTCGAAAACGGCTATGCTGTTTTTGCTGGTCTTGAAAAAATTGTAGAGTACATAGAAAATTTCAGCTTTACCGAAAGTGACATCGCTTATTTAGCAGAGCTGCAATTTGAAGAAGACTTCCTTCATTATTTACAAAACATGAAATTTACTGGCACGATTCGTAGTATGCAAGAAGGCGAAGTTGTTTTTAATAACGAACCATTATTACGTGTTGATGCACCGCTTGGCGAGGCACAAATAATTGAAACCGCCCTCTTAAATATTGTAAATTACCAAACATTAATTGCTACAAAAGCTGCACGTATGAAGCACGCTGCAAATAATGATGAGCTTTTAGAGTTCGGTACAAGACGCGCTCATGAGTTTGATGCTGCCCTTTGGGGAACACGAGCTGCCTTTATTGGTGGTTTTTCATCTACAAGTAACGTTCGCGCAGGGAAACGATTTGGCATCCCTGTAGCTGGCACACATGCCCATTCTTTCGTTCAAGCATATCGCGATGAATATGTTGCATTTAAAAAATATGCTGAAACACATAAAAAATGTGTATTTCTTGTCGATACATACGACACATTAAAATCTGGTGTTCCAAATGCGATTCGTGTTGCAAAAGAGTTCGGGGATCGTATCGATTTTTATGGCATTCGCCTTGATAGTGGTGATATGGCATATTTATCAAAGGAGGCCAGAAAACAACTTGATGCAGCTGGATTTACAAACACAAAAATTATCGCTTCTAGCGATTTAGATGAATATACGATTATGCACTTGAAATCTCAAGGGGCAAAAATTGATGTATGGGGTGTTGGTACAAAGCTGATTACATCCTTTGAGCAGCCAGCATTAGGGGCTGTTTATAAACTAGTCGCTATTGAAGATACTGACGGAAAATTAAATGATACGATTAAGATTTCATCTAATCCTGAAAAAATTACAACCCCAGGACTTAAACGAGTTTATCGTATTATTAACCGTGTTAACGATCATGCAGAGGGCGATTATATTGCTTTAGAGTCAGAAGAACCCGGAAAAGAAGAGCGTTTAAAAATGTTTCATCCAGTTCATACATATATAAGTAAATTCGTAACAAGCTTTGAAGCACGCGAACTGCATCAAGATATTTTCATTAACGGTAAGAGAGCGTATGAATTACCTAATATATTAGATATTCAAAAGTATAATGAACGCAGCCTCTCACTATTTTGGGAAGAGTATATGCGAACTTTAAACCCAGAAGAGTACCCTGTCGATTTAAGCCAAGAATGTTGGGATCATAAAATGAATTATATTCAAACTGTTCGAGAACAGGTTGAAAAAAACATACAAAAATAAAGTGAAGCTTTAATCAGTGGGGTTTTGTCCCTCCCCCACTTCTCCATTTTTCAATACTATATGGATATTTGTAAAAAATATATTAAAATAATAAGAAGAATATTATATTTTGTAAATTTATATATTAAATTATTTAAAAACAAAATAATATTTGATATTATTTTCTTGAGTCCATTTCAACAAAATAACCAATAAAAAAGAGGACGCAATTGCGTCCTCTTTTTTATAAATCTTTTACTCGTAGTACACGCATTGCATTTAATACTGCAAGTAACGTCACACCAACATCTGAGAAGACTGCTTCCCACATTGTTGCAATACCAAAGGCGCCGAGTAATAACACTAACCCTTTTACCCCTAATGCAAATATAATATTTTGCCATACGATGCTACGTGTACGTTTTGCAATTTTTACTGCTGTCACAATTTTTGAAGGCTCATCAGTCATAATAACGATGTCAGCAGCTTCAATTGCTGCATCTGACCCTAAGCCGCCCATCGCAATACCAACGTCTGCCCTTGCTAGTACTGGCGTATCATTAATACCATCACCGATGAATGCAATCTTTTCTTTACCGCGTTTTGCTGCATCAATTTTTTCGATTTCTTCTACTTTTTGGTGTGGTAATAATTCGGCATGAACTTCATCTAAACCTAATTCTTTACCAACAGCTTCCCCGACTGATTTTGCATCACCAGTTAACATGACTGTCTTCTTAATACCTAGTTCTTTTAACTTTTGAATTGCTTGTTTTGAATCCTCTTTTACCTCATCAGAGATAACAATATAACCTGCATATTTACCATCTACAGCAACATGAACTAGTGTACCTACTGTATTTGGTTGCTTAAATGTAATGTTTTCTTTGCTCATTAATTTAGCATTACCTGCGAAAATTTCTTTTCCTTGTACTTTTACAACCGTACCATGACCAGAAATTTCACTATAGTCTTCAATAGCATTTTCATCGATTGATTTTCCATATGCATTTCGAATAGATTGTGCAATTGGATGATTTGAATATACTTCTGCAAATGCTGCATATTCTAATAGCTCTTCAGCTGTGATACCTTCACTAGGCTCCATCTTCGTAACTTTAAAGACACCTTTTGTTAATGTTCCTGTTTTATCAAAAACGATATATTTCACATCATTCAATGCTTCTAAATAGTTACTTCCTTTTACTAAAATACCACTTTTAGATGCCCCACCAATACCGCCAAAGAATCCAAGAGGAATCGATACAACGAGCGCACATGGACAAGAGATTACTAAGAACACTAAAGCTCTATAAATCCAATCGGAGAATGTAGCACCCTCTAAAATAAGTGGTGGAATAAATG
This sequence comes from Bacillus sp. FSL P2-0099, assembly GCF_038007445.1. NCBI lineage: Bacteria > Bacillati > Bacillota > Bacilli > Caryophanales > Bacillaceae > Bacillus > Bacillus sp. FSL P2-0099. The sequence continues at coordinate 601,797 of NZ_JBBOXE010000001.1, read as the reverse complement.
CCATTATTGCTGCTGTTATAACTACAACAGGAGTATAATAACGTGCAAACTTTGTAATAAAGTTTTCTGTTGGCGCTTTTTTGCTACTTGCATTTTGTACTAAGTCTAAAATTTTCGATACCGTGGATTCACCGAACTCTTTTGTAACTTCGACAATTAATACACCATTTTGGTTTACAAAACCACTTAATACGTCATTACCAACTTCTACTTCCCTCGGTACAGACTCACCTGTTAACGCTGAAGTATCCATCATTGATGTTCCCTCAACTACTTTCCCGTCTAACGGTACTTTTTCACCTGGTTTTACGATAATATACTCACCAATTTGCACATCTTCTGGTGATACTTGTTTCGTTTCGTTTCCAACTTTCACATTCGCATAGTCAGGACGAATATCCATTAATGACGTAATTGATTTTCGAGAACGATTTACTGCAATACTTTGGAACAGTTCCCCTACTTGGTAAAATAGCATAACTGCTACCGCTTCTGGATATTGTTGAATCGCGAAAGCTCCTAAAGTTGCAATTGCCATTAAAAAGTTTTCATCGAACACTTGGCCGCGAGTTATGTTTCTTACCGCTCTCCAAACGATATCTCCACCTATTAATAAATAAGCAAGGACGAATAATGGAATTGTTATCATTTGCGGTAATCCGGCTAACGCAGCAATTCCTGTAAAAATTCCACCGACTACTAATCGTCCTATCATCTTTTTCACATTTCCATCACCATGATCATGGTCGTGTCCTTTTTCCTCTTCACGAACAACTTTTACATCAGGCTCTAACTTTTGAACAACATTTTTTATATTTTGTACAGTCGATTCAAGTTCTCGTTTATTTGCAACTTCTACTCGTAATTTCTTCGATACGAAATCAACAGTCGCTTCTGAAATTGTTGGCATTTCCTTTACCTTATTTTCAATCTTCATTGCACAATTTGCACAGTCTAAGCCTTCTAATACAAATACTTCTTTTACTGATTTTGTTTTTTGCTCTTCTTGCACTTTAATATGTGGCTCTAATTTTGTAACAAGTTGCTTCGCTTCCGTAACAACTTGATTTTCTTTATTTTGCGTTGTTTCTAAAAGCATCGTTTTTGTTGCAAAGTTTACGGAACAAGATGTTACCCCTTCTATATTCCCAACACCTTTTTCAATTTTCATTGCACAATTTGCACAATCTAAACCTTCTAGCATAAGTTTCTTTTTCACTAATGCTTCTGCCATCGTTCTCCCTCCTCGCTTTTTTATTCTTCCTCGTTTACGTGTTCAAACGCTTGCTCGAAGATATGAATTACGTGTTGATCAGCTAATGAGTAATAAACTACCTTTCCTTCTTTACGGTTCTTTACAAGCTTCGCTTGCTTTAATACACGAAGCTGATGTGAGATTGAAGATTGCGTCATTCCTAATAAATAAGCTAAATCACAAACACACATTTCAGCTTCAAATAATGCATGTAATATTCTCGTACGTGTACGGTCACCTAATACTTTAAATAATTCTGCTACTTTACTTAAACTTTCATCAGTCGGAATTGTTTGTTTTACTTGATCCACGATTTCCTCGTGAATTACCGTTTGAGAACATGCTTCCTGTTGCGTTTCTACTTTATTTTCAGCCATCACAGCTCACCTCTTTATTTGAACATATGAACAACTATTCATATGTCTTATACCTTTATTATATGAGCGTTCATTCATATGTGTCAATGAATTCTCATACATTTTTTAAAACATTTCGTTCACATTTCAAAATAAACATATAAATATTCTCCGCATCTATCATGCCCTTCATACAAAAAGGATGCACGAAAACTACCGTGCATCCCTTCTTATTTATTAACTTTTACTGCATCCACAATTAACGAAGCAAATCCTAATTTACCATCTTGATTTCTATGATCAAAACGTTTCGATCGATAAATAAATCCACCGTTCTCTTCCCAATCACTATAATGAAACTGGCCATTCTCATCACAGTATTCTAAAAGCTTTACTTGAAAACCTACTGCTTCAAACATAGATATAATCGTTTTGTAGTTATGTACAATTTTATGACTTGCAGCTGGATGATCTAACGGGCCAGGTCCTCCCACTTGCACACCAAGCTGATATTCTTCATTGGGGAAAAATGCATCCGGCACTGCACAACGAATATAACCATCATCTTGTAAAAACTCAAAGCATATTTTAGCTGCTTCTATACCTTCTTCATACGATAAATGCTCCCATACATGTTCAGCTAAAATTACCGATAAAGAATTAGGCTGAAATTTATTAAGCCACGTTTCTCTTTTTAATAAATTTAATTCATCCTCATTTGTATGTAACCAACCTGGGTTATTATTATATCCCTCTGCTCCAACGACAACTTTCGTCTCCATCTTTCCACCCCTTCTTATATTCCGACATAAAAATTTGACAACATAACATTGGTCTCCTTTATTTCCCCAAAAGAAAAAGCCTTGCGCGCTCCCTAGACGCACAAGGCTTACTAACTTTATATCCCTTTAATTAGCTTTTTCTAAACTATCTTGCGAACTTCCATCGTCTTTTAAATGACTATGTTTTTTCGAATAAACAAAGTATACAACCACTCCGATTGCTAACCAAACACCGAAGTATATCCATGTTTTTAACGGTAGATTTACCATTAAGAATAGACAGCTTGCAACTGAAATAATCGGTAAGATTGGTACAAGTGGTACCATAAATCCACGTTGTAATTTCGGGTGCGTTTTACGAAGAATGATGACAGTTACACCAACCATCGCAAATGTTAATAACGCTCCAATATTCGCTAAATTCGACAATTCTTTTAAATCGATAAATCCGGCAATTAAAGCACTACCAATTCCTGTTAACCAAACTGAAAATGTTGGTGCTTCTGTCTTCTTGTTAATTTTCGCAAAAGATTTTGGCAATAAACCGTCACGGCTCATAGCGAAGAATACACGTGTCGTAGCGTAGATGTATGCGAAAATTACAGCCATAATACCAATTACAGCTCCAATAGCGATTACACCAGCCACTTTATCTTGTCCTACAACTTCTAATACATAGGCCATCGCTTCAGGTACATCTAATTCCTTATAAGAAACCATACCTGTCATAACGAGACAAACTACAACATAAATGATTGTACAAATGACTAATGAAGCAATAATACCAATCGGCAAATCACGTTGTGGATTTTTCACTTCTTCAGCAGAAGTTGCTAATGCATCAAATCCTAAGAAAGCGAAGAATACTGCTGCTCCTCCGGCAAAGACTCCACTTAAGCCGTACGGTGCAAATGGTATCCAGTTTTCTGGTTTCACGTAGAATACACCAACTGCAATGAATAAAACAACAATACCAATTTTAATTAATACCATTATGTTATTCACACGCTTACTTTCTTTTGTACCTCGTGATAATAACCAAGTTATCACCAACGTAACGATAACTGCGGGTAAGTTCACCATACCACCTTGCGATGGAATCGTTAACAACGCTTTTGGAATTTCAAGTCCAAATCCACTCACTAAATTATTGAAATAACCTGTCCATCCGCCAGCTACTGCGGCAGTCGTTACGACATATACGGATAGCAATGTCCATCCCATTAAATGGGCAATAAACTCACCAATTGTTGCATATGAATATGTGTACACACTACCTGAAACAGGAAGTGCAGATGCAACCTCTGCATAACATAAAGCTGCAAATCCACAAACAATTGCTGCAATCATAAATGAAAAAATAACTGCTGGACCAGCATCTCTTGCTGCTACTAATCCAGTTAATACTAGAACTCCTGTACCAATTATCGCACCAATCCCTAGCATTGTTAGGTCAAATGCCCCTAGCGTTTTCGTCAAAGTTTTACTTTTACTTTCCCCTAACAATTGCGTAACGGATTTCTTTTTAAATAGGTTGGCCACGATGAATGCCCCCTTTTACCAAGAAGAGCTAAGAGGTATTATCTCTTAGCTCTTATCATGTTGTTTTATATATTGTTCGATTTTGTTTTGTATAATGCTTCTATTAGCAAGATACTGTTTCTGCTTCTAATAATTCTTTAGCACCCTTGTACTCTACACCGTGAGCTTCTGCAACTGCTTCGAATGTTACATAGCCCTCTAATGTATTAATACCTTTTAATAATGCAGTGTTGCCTAGGCAAGCTTCTTTGTAGCCTTTGTTAGCAATTTGTACTGCATATGGTACTGTTACGTTTGTTAATGCAAGAGTTGATGTACGTGGAACCGCACCTGGCATGTTTGCAACTGCATAGTGAACAACGCCGTGTTTTTCATAAGTTGGGTTATCATGAGTTGTAATACGGTCAGTTGTTTCGAAAATACCACCTTGGTCAATCGCGATATCTACAACAACAGAACCTTGTTCCATTGATTTAATCATTTCTTCTGTTACAAGTTTTGGCGCTTTTGCACCTGGGATTAATACTGCACCGATTACAAGATCAGATTCTTTTACAGCTTCTGCAATATTGTAAGGATTAGACATTAAAGTTTTTACTTGGTTTCCGAAAATGTCATCTAATTGACGAAGACGTTCTGCACTTAAGTCGATGATTGTTACATCCGCACCTAGTCCAACTGCAATTTTAGCAGCATTTGTACCAGCTTGTCCACCACCGATAATTGTTACTTTACCACGTTTAACTCCTGGAACACCTGCAAGTAAGATACCTTTACCGCCTTTGTTTTTCTCAAGGAATTGCGCACCGATTTGTGCAGCCATACGACCAGCTACTTCACTCATAGGTGCAAGTAATGGTAATGAACGGTTTTCTAATTGTACTGTTTCATATGCGATAGCAACAACTTTCTTTTCAATTAACGCTTTTGTTAATTCTGGTTCTGGAGCTAAGTGTAAGTATGTGAATAAGATTAAACCTTCGCTGAAGTGTTTGTATTCGCTTTCAACTGGTTCCTTAACTTTCATAACCATTTCCATGTTCCAAGCTTCTTCAGCCGTATCAACAATTTTCGCTCCCGCTTCAACATACTGAGCATCTGTGAAACCAGATCCTACACCTGCGTCCTTTTGAATGAATACTTCGTGATTGTTACGAACTAAATGTACAACACCTGCTGGTGTCATTGCCACACGGTTTTCGTTGTTTTTAATTTCTGCTGGTACCCCAATACGCATAATGAAATGCCCCCTTATAATTAACAGAAAAAAGGAATTCTTTTTTCTTTTTTAAATAATTAATAACTTATGTCCTTATTCTAGCATAACTTAAAAGTTATGAAAACGCTAACATACTATTTTTTTAAAGTTTATATATTTAGAATAGTGTAAATATATAAAACATTGATTTTATTGGGTTCTCCGTACCACTCCATCATCTATTACTCTATTTCTATTATATCCATTCAAAATGCATAGTAATTATTTATTATTTGACAATAATGTAACAATGTAAAAAAACTAAGCAATGACGTATACATATACACTTATTACTTTGTTCAATACTTTAGAAATATATTCTTTTCACAAAAAAAACAGCTACTGGCATTTAGCCAGCAGCTGGATAACTTATAAATAACTTTGAAAATAGATCTTCTGTCGTCTCACTAATTTTATCAAACATATCACTTTCACGATCTTCTTGCTCTTTTAACATCTTGATTGTTTCACGTGCGTCTTCAGGATAATCGGTAATGATACCATCCACGTTTAACTTATAATATGCCTTTAAACTCTCCATATCATTTACTGTCCATACGTAAATTGGCTTGTTTAGCTTCCTTGCTTCTTTTACTAATTTCTTATTTAACATGTATTCTTCTGCTACATAAAAATCAGCCTTCACATTCTTTAAGTTAGCTCTACTCGCATACAGTATGTATCCTACTTTTATATTTGGATTTGCACGTTTAAACTCTTTAATAAGCGGATAGTGTAACGTTTGAATGACACATTGCTTCTCAAATTCATTATCTTTAATCGCTTTTAATACTTTGTTTACGAAATCTTTTTCGCCACCATGGAGCTTCACTTCAATATTAAGTTTGATTTTTCCTTTTGCCAGCTTAATGATCTCATCAAGTGTACTTATTTGTCCTGAAAACCCATCTTGACTAAGGGTAAGCTGTCTTAACTCCTCCATCGTTAAATCTGACACGTGAACATTAGCATTCGCAAGACGTTTTAGCTTCAAATCATGTATAACTGCTAGTTCACCGTCTTTTGTTTGCAGTACATCAATTTCAGCGTAGTCTGCTTTGGCATCAATAGCCCCCTGCAGAGCTTCTTTCGTATTCTCTACACCTTTTGAAATATAACCACGATGAGCCATAATAATTGGTTCTTTATATGAATTTGAAATAAACGTTACAATGAAGGCAACGACCATTCCGGCAGTAATAATTCCTACAATATATACACCAATAAATTTCCAACGATGTTTTTGGAAGAAACATTTATCTGCTTTTGTTTTCGAATAATCTAATCCTTCTTCTAATAAAACATCTTCAACCGGAACCTTTTGTAAATACAATCGTGTTATTGCCATAATATAAAATGGTGTCACGATAAAACTAAATAAATACAATGTACTCGTTAAAAATACAGACATTGTTGATTCTGCTAATAATGCAAATGTTCCCTGTGGATTTGTAAATTCATACATGCCCCATAGACACAATAAATACATTCCAAAAAATACACCGTACACAATCCCTATTGAAATAAAAAATCCTACTAAAAAGAATAGTACTTTAAAAAAACTTTCTTTTACTAACGTTGCACTTTTACGTGCTGCTGTGCGAAACGGCTTTTGCTCTAAAACAACAATAGGTAGAACAAAAATCCAGCGAAGGTTCAAATACGCAACTACAGCAAAGAACGTGTAATAACCAACTTGTCCCATCGTTGTCTTAAACAGTTCTCCTGTAATAAAGTTAGGAATTTGAATTTGCGGAATTAATGCCGTTTCATATCCAAGATTTAAAAGAGGTAACAATACGACAGCATATAAAATAAATCCTGGTAAGCAATATGTGAAAAGAGTAGGTAAATACGTTACGGTTTTATATAAAATCGGACGTAATTTCACCTTTTGTCTTTTATGAGCGAAGTACGAAATGATAATAAGCACCGCAAATTCCGTAAAGATAAGAAACAGTGCTAACAATGATAAAATTACGATTGCCAAAATGCCGTATGGTGTCTTTAAAAACGCTAATAATTCATCATTCGTCGCATTTGCATAACCACCAAAATACAATAACTTATTAAAAATGATCCCAAATAGCGGGACAAATACAATCGCTGCTAATAATTTATAAGCAAGTTGAAAGGTTAATACATTCCAAAAAGCAAATCTAACTGTTTGAAAGGAATGTCCCATTACCCCTGGTATAGATAGTCTTTTACGGTGTTGCATATATTCCTCCACATTCTAAAACGATATTTGAGATGGATTCCATATTTCCATTTCCAACCCATCTTTTTAATAATAATATATTCCGCTTAACATGAACACTCTTATACATACAATGAAAAAGTGATGGCTACTTGCCATCACTTTTTCATTTACTCTATTTTTTCTCTAACCCTTGACCAAATGCTTTCAAGAAGCTAAAACCGAATGTAATTGCTCTATTGATATCTGGATCTTTTAACACTTTAAAGAAATCCATCACTTTTGTTTTTTTACCACTATTTAATTCCTCTGTTGCAAATTGTAATCCAGTGACTAAACTAGATGTTATTTGTTTCGTTATTTCTGGGTCCACTGAAGATAATGCCTCTCCTGCCCCCATCATATTGTTTAATGCGTTTTTTACTGGTTCACGATTCAATTGTTCAACAGCTATTTTGGAAACATCTTCTTTTGCAGCAAGTAAACTAATTGCTGCATCTAAAATTCCTGCTTTTTGCAACTGCGCTAATAGCTGCATCGTCTCTTCTACTGCTTCTCTATTCTCAGCTAGATCATTTAACAACTCATCTGTTACTTGCTGTTTTTTTTCTTCTTCTGTTACAATCTTCTTTTTAATTAAAGTAATCTCTTTTGCCATTATCTCCGCCCCCTAATTCTGGTCCACAAGTGATACGTATTGTTTTCTTTGCCACTTTCGCTCGATTTCAACACCATTTTGCGGATGACGTTTTTTATCTCTCGGGTTTGAAGATGGTAACGGACGATTTCCTTTTTCACGTAATACGCGCAGTTTCACCATTGTTTGTTTATAAGCTGGTGTACACGTATAAATGTCTGTTGCTGTTCCTGTTAAAATATTGATTGCCTCTTCATTTACTGTCGCATGCATCGGCAAATATAACTCATTTCCAGTTACACGATCTGTAACAAGCGCTTGTACTTTGATTTTTCCAAATGGTGATGCTAACTCTACAAGACCACCATCTTTCACATTGCGTTCTTTAGCAAGTTCAGGTGAAATTTCAACAAATACTTCAGACACTTTAGATAAAATACCAGCCGACTTATTCGTCATATTCCCTTCATGGAAATGCTCTAGCATACGGCCATTATTTAATAGTAAATCATACTCATCTGGTGCTATAACTGGCGGAACCCATTCATCTAGTGATAAACGTGCTAGTTTGTCTGGGAAGTTAAATCCATCTACATATAATAATGGTGTATCACTACCATCATGGCTACCCCAACATAAACTATTCCAGCCTTCTAGACGGTCGTACGTCGCTTGAGAGTATAACGGTGCAAGCGATGCAATTTCGTCCATAATTTCACTTGGACTTCCATAATCCCAGTCTCCGCCCAGTGCACGAGCTACTTTTTGTAAAATCCACCAATCTGGCTTAGAATCACCAAGTGGCTTCAATACTTCATACAATCTTTGAATACGGCGCTCTGTATTCGTAAACGTTCCTTCTTTTTCTAAGCTTGGTGCTGCTGGTAAAATAACATCGGCGAAACGAGCTGTTTTCGATAAGAACATATCTTGAACAACAAGGAAGTCTAAATTCGCTAAAATATGTTGTACATGGTTGGCATTTGAATCTACTAAAGCCATTTCTTCTCCCATAACATACATACCACGCAGTTTTCCTTCTTCGGCCGCAAGTAACATTGCGATATTATTTAATCCCGGTTCTTTCGGAATCGTAGTACCGTATGCTTTTTCAAATTTCGCACGATGCACATCATCTGAAACAGCTTGGTAACCCGGAAGCCAGTTCGGTAATGTCGCCATATCACAAGCACCTTGTACGTTATTATGCCCGCGTAACGGATACGCACCGGCACCAGGACGACGGTAGTTACCTGTAACGAGAAGTAAATTTGAAATTGCTGCTGACGTTGTACTTCCTCCTGTATTTTGAGTTACACCCATTCCCCAAAGTACACAAGTACCATCTGCTTCATATACCATACGAGCCATTTCTTTTAACTGAGCTTTAGAAATCCCTGTAATTCCCTCAGTATAATCAAGCGTATATTTTTCTAGCATTTTGCTATATTCATCAAAATTCTTTACATTTTCAGCTATGAACTTTTTATCGTGCCAATCTTGATCGATAATGTATTTCGTTATCCCAGCAAGCCATACATAATCCGTCCCTTGACTCGGGTGAACAAATATATCAGCACGCTCCGCCATTTCATGTTTACGAAGGTCTGCGACAATTAGTTTTTGTTCATGTAATTTATGAGCACGCTTCACTCTAGTTGCAAGTACAGGATGTCCTTCTGTTGGATTTGCCCCAACAATAATAACAAGACCTGCCTCAGCAATATCTTTCACTGTTCCAGCATCTCCGCCCATACCGACAGTTTTAAATAAACCGTCTGTTGCTGGAGATTGGCAATAACGGGAACAGTTATCTACATTATTTGTTCCATATATTTGACGAGCTAGTTTTTGCATAAGATAGTTTTCTTCATTTGTTACTTTCGAAGAAGAAATAAACCCAAACGCATCGCTACCATACTCTGATTTAATATGTTGCATATTAGATGCAACAACTTCAAGAGCCTCTTCCCATGAAGCCTCAACAAACATATCCCCTTGGCGAATTAACGGCTTTGTAATACGCTCTTCACTGTTCACAAAGTCCCATCCGAATTTTCCTTTTACACATGTGGAAATACCATTAACCGGTGCATCTGAAACAGGTTGCACTTTTAAAATTTGACGATCTTTCGTCCATACTTCAAATGAACAACCTACACCACAAAATGTACAAACTGTTTTTGTCTTATTAATTTTCGTCTTACGCATCGCGGACTCTACTTCTGAAACTGCTAAAATACTGCTATATCCAGGCTCTACATCTTTTACAAAATCAATCATTGGATTAAGCACATCTGGTTTTAAACCAGTCATAAATCCAGCTTCTCCTAGCATCGTTTTTTCCATTAATGCATTACAAGGACAAACTGTTACACATTGCCCACAGCTAACACAAGACGAGTCATTTATACTCACACCATTGTCCCAAATAACACGTGGACGGTCTAAACTCCAATCAATCGATAAAGTTTCATTTACTTGTAAATTTTGGCATACTTCTACACACTGCCCACAAGCAATACATTGATTTGGATCGTATCGATAGAATGGATGCGACGTATCCACTTCGCATGCACTTACTTTCGGTTCATATGGATATTTCTGTTCTTCAATCTCCATCATATGTACTGTATTATGGACTTTACAGTTACCATTATTGTTATCACATACTGTACAATACAATAAGTGATTCTCTAATATTCGATCCATCGCTTCAGTTTGTGCTTCCTTTGCACGTTCCGATTGCCTCTCAATATGCATGCCACCTTCCAACTTCGTCGAACAGGCACGTAGTAAACTTCCATTCACTTCTACAATACATGTATCACAAGTTTGAATAGGATCTACCTCTGGTACATGACAAATTTGAGGATGTTCTAAATTACTTTCGTTAAACAATTGGAGTATCGTCTTTTCACCTGATACGAAAAATTCTTTACCATCAACGGTTACACGGACTGTCTGTTCTGTCATAGTTTCCCCTCTCCTTACAACTAACTGTACAACACAATTATGAATCCGTTTTCATAATTGTGTTGTACATATTTTTGAAGCGCCCTGTTGAAATACTTTCCTTTGGAAGTCGATTCTAGATGTTATAAGGTATAACTACGAAAGCTTGAAAATGTCGCTATTCTACAAATCTATTATATCGTACATATACAATAATAACCAAAATAATCTGCCATCTTCTTGTTAGTAGATGCTTTTGTTTTTTCGATGTTTTATGATAAATATGGGGAAAAATACATATAAAGGGGAATTTAATATGGGGCCTATTCAAGAAACATATACAATTGTACGTTATCAATCTGGTACATTTTCAAAACAAACCGATGAGGTTGTTACGGAATCTCCCATTACAATTAAATTAAATAGCGAAGAATACGTAACAGTTGTATGCACTCCTAATTACATTGAAGATATGGTAACCGGTTTTTTAATTTCTGAAGGAATTATTTCTTCTTATAAAGATATTGAAGAATTATGGATCCAAAAAGAAAACGGAATTGTCCATGTAAAATCGTCAAAAATTAATCCGCTCTATCAAACTTTATATAATAAACGGTACGTAACTTCTTGTTGCGGGAAAAGTAGACAAGGTTTTGTTTTCGTCAACGATGCAGCAAAAGCAAAAAAGTTACATGATATACATATAACTATTACTCCGGAAGAATGTTTTCACCTAATGACTTCCTTACAAGAATCTTCAACTACATTTCGCCAAACGGGTGGTGTGCATAATACCGCTTTATGCGATCGAAATAACATTCTTTTATCAAGAATGGATATCGGAAGACATAATGCGCTAGATAAAATATACGGTCATTGTTTACGAAACAATATCTCTGTTCAAGGGAAAATCATTGCGTTTAGCGGACGCATCTCATCTGAAATTTTGTTGAAGGTTTCAAAAATAGGTTGCGAAATTGTTCTATCTAAATCAGCTCCAACTAAACTAGCTCTGCAACTCGCCCACGATTTAGGTATTACCGTAGTAGGATTTATTCGAAATGGATCTTGCAATATTTATACACATCCGGAACGAATCGATGGCTACAAAATAAACGATTGAATACGTAAAAGAAAGTGAAAATTTAATCAGTGGAGGGTTTTTCCCTCCTCACTGATTATTAGCCCAACCAATCGGGCTTTTACTTGCAATCCGACTCCCACGAATAGTTGGATAAAAATGACTCCTTTACAAAGCGGAAATTTTAGTTATAAAAATGTAACATATTAAAACCTTGAATAGTTAATAAAGTTAATATATAATTTCATTACATAAAGTGAAACTATAATCAGTGGGAGGTGTTCATCCCCCACTGATTATTAGCCTTCACCAATCGGGCTTTTACGGGCAGCAGGGCTCCCACCTAACTTCTTTGCTCCAGCCGAATTTTGAGGTAGGAGTTTTACTGCCCACAAATAGCGGGATAAATAAAATGAAAACATAGTAGCATAATCTTTTCATTCTTTTACAAATTAAGAAAGAATAGTCACAGAATACATTTAACTAAACTTAATCTTACAAAGTTAATGAATTAAATTTGAATCAATCTAGGAGGTTACAACTATGGAAATTCGCTTATTAACAACAGAGGATGCAGAAATTTATTTGAAAGTGTGTATGGAAGGTTTAATGAAAAACCCTGAGGCTTTTAGCTCTTCTTATGAAGATGTTCTTAAACAGGAAAACCCTGTCGCTGCTATGGCAAAGCGATTAAGCAATCCGGATAAGTATACTCTAGGTGTCTTCAAAGATAATGATTTAATCGGTATTGCTACTCTAGAAACAAAGCCATTTATTAAGCAAGAGCATAAGGCAAAAATCGGCTCAGTTTTTGTTTCTCCAAAAGCGCGTGGCCTCGGTGCAGGACGAGCTTTAATTAAAGCGATTATTGAAAATGCCGATAAATTACATGTAGAACAGCTTATGCTTGATGTTGTCGCTGATAACACTGCTGCAAAAAAATTATATGAGTCCCTCGGCTTCCAAACTTACGGTGTGCAAGAACGGTCCTTAAAACATAATGGCCAATATTGGGACGAAGAGCATATGGTTTTATTCTTAAATAATTAACATTTTAATATAATTTTTCAAAAGCATCTTCTTATTAATTAAGATGCTTTTTTCATTACAACAATGTAATCTTCATGTCACCTTTATCGATCGTTCCAATCCTTTCCATTCGTTATACTAAAAATATAAAGTGAAACTTCACTCAGCGAGGAGGATCCGTCTCCCGCTAATTATTAAATGAACGTATAGCATGCAATTGATATGTAGAGGAGAATGTAACATGAAACAAAAAAAACAAGCTATCTTTTTAATATTTGCTACAGCAATTGTAACTTCTGGACTGGCAATTCTACCCTGGTTTATTATATAGAACACATTAAAAAAGCTTATTGCTTCTTAAGAAGCAATAAGCTTTTTTTCTATTATAAAATCCCGAAAAATTTATTTACACAACTTATCATAATAAGCATAGATACCGCAACACACATTACAATCGCATTACGATCTTGCTTTTCTTTTTGTAAACGTTCTACTTTTTTACTCATGTGTACAATCCCCTTTATAAAAAAAAAAGTGTGAGATAGGAAATTTTTCTTATCCGATGCGAGGTGAATACGAAAACCCTCTCTATCTCACATACACAATAGAATGGAATTGTCATTTTATAAATAAAATGACATGACGTTATGTCGCAACATAGGGTATTTGTGTCGCTACGTTTTCTATTATAAAAAATAGTTGTGCAAAACTAGTGCATTTTTTATGTCAATTGCCCTGATTGAAAAAATCAGCCATCCATTCAATCACATAAAAAGAGTTTTTTATTATTTTCATGTAAACTATACAAGTAGAATGAATAGTTTGGGGTGCACAAGATTATGGTGAAAATTTTATTAGTAGACGATGAAGAACGTATGTTACGATTGTTAGATCTGTTCTTAAGCCCTCGTGGCTATTTTTGTATGAAAGCTACTTCTGGCCTTGAAGCGCTAGAATTAATCGAACAAAAGGACTTCGATATTATTTTATTAGATGTTATGATGCCGAATATGGATGGGTGGGATACTTGCTATCAAATCCGTCAAATTTCCAACGTTCCAATTATTATGCTAACAGCTCGCAACCAAAATTATGATATGATCAAAGGTCTGACTATGGGAGCAGATGACTACATTACAAAACCATTCGATGAGCATGTATTAGTCGCGCGAATCGAGGCTATATTACGTCGCACAAAGAAAGATGGCTTTGTTAGCTTCAATGGTATTGAGTGGGATAAAACGAAACATACTGTTACAGTTTATAATGAAAAAATCTCACTAACTCCTATTGAATTTTCGTTGCTCGGACTATTTTTACAAAATACAAACCGTGCCTACAGCCGAGACGATTTAATCGAAAAGATTTGGGGATATCAAACAGACATCGAATACAGAACTATCGATTCACATATTCGTAATATACGGGATAAGTTACGCAAAAAAGGATTTCCAGTTGAAGATTACTTAGAAACAGTCTATAAAGTAGGATATAAATGGAAAAGTGAATAATTAATTTGGTCAGTGGACAATAGTTGACCACTGGCCCTTTATATGAAATAAGGTATGGTGAGAAAATGAGCAAACTTTCCCTTAAAGTTGGGACATACTTTTTAATATTAGCTTTATGTATTGAAACAATTGCCTTCGTATCTTTTTATAAGAACCTTTCAAACATACGCATTGAAGAGGAAACTCTTGCTCTTTTAGAGAAAGGAAATCGCTATAGTAAAATGATTAAAAACCGCGCGAAGTGGGGTGCATATTCTAAAGAAAGGCAACTCACAGAAAGCGCTGAACACAGTAAACGACCTAAACGTGCTGTGTACCCCGAGTTTGATATCAACACTGAGGCTGAACACTTAGTTGAATCAGAATTAATTGCTAACTCTGATATAGCTATCATTATAACAGACAATAACGGCAAAATTATTTCTACCTCAGAACCCGTAACGAAAGAAATGCAAAAACAACTTACTTGTAAAACTGAGACTATCCCAGAAGGTGGATTAATCGTTGAAAAAAACTGGAAAAAATCAAAATTCATCTCAACAGTAAGCCCGCTGGAAATTCAAGGATTTCAAGGTAAGTTATATATGTTATTAAAGACATCTTTCTTAGAAAATATGTTACTTAAACTCATGAATCAATTTCTTATCATTAGTGTTTTGACAATTATTTTAACTACTATTTCTGTCTTTGTTTTTTCTCGTGTTATTACAGAACCGCTTATAAAAATGAAGCGGGCGACAGAAAAAATGTCAAAATTAAATAAGCCGATTCAATTAGGAATTAAACGAAATGATGAACTTGGAAGCTTAGCAAAAACGATTGAAGATTTATCTAGTGAACTTACGTATATGAAAAAAGAACGAAACGAATTTCTCGCTAGTGTAGCGCATGAATTACTAACTCCATTAACCTATATGAAAGGTTATGCAAAGGTAGCAAAAAGAGATTCTCTAACGAAAGAAGAACGTGAAGAATACTTACAAATCATTGAAGACGAAACGGATAGTGTAACCGATCTCGTACAAGATTTATTTATGCTTGTACAATTAGAGCAACACCAGTTTGTTATAAAAAAACAAAAAGTAATTCTTCAACCATTTTTAGAACGAATGGTTGAAAAAACAAAAACAACATTAACAAACAAACAAATGCAACTCCATGTACATTGCAAAGATGATTTAGAAGTTTGCATAGACGAAAGACGTATGGAACAAGTTATGTTAAATTTATTACACAATGCTTATCAACATTCACCAGAAAACACTTCTATAATAATACGTGTACTAACCAGTGCGAATACTTTTACAATAAGTGTACAAGATGAAGGTGAAGGTATTCCAAAAGAAGATATCCCACATGTTTTTGATCGCTTTTACCGTGTCGATAAATCCAGAACACGAGCTACAGGTGGAAAAGGTATCGGACTGGCTGTTGCAAAAGAAATTGTAGAACTTCATAATGGTTCTATTGAAGTTAAAAGCGAATTAGAAGTCGGAACAGAATTTATAATTGAATTACCATTTGTATAATATATGCGTGAAATCACCAGTAGTAGTCAACACTACTGGTGCTATTTTATTTATAAAACCAACTATTATAAGCTAAGCTTTTGAAATTATTCTTATTTCAATATAAAATATAGGTACAACTGTCAAAGATTTGGAGGGTGATATAATTGGATATCCATGTATTAACAAAAGACGAAGCAGAAATTTACTTAGAACTTCGAGTAGAAGGGTTAAAACAAAACCCGGAAGCTTTCAGCTCTTCTTATGAAGATATTATTAATAAAGAGTGTGCTATTGAATATAAAGCCCAAAAATTAGCACAAGATGAGAACTATACACTAGGTGCATTTAAAGATGGAGAATTAATCGGAGTTGCAACACTGGAAACGAAACCATATGTAAAACAAGAACATAAAGCGAAAATTGGTTCAGTATACGTGTCTCCAAAAGCACGCGGACTTGGAGCGGGAAAAGCACTTATTAAAGAATGTCTTGAGCTTGCTAAATCTTTAGAAGTAGAGCAAGTTATGCTTGATGTTGTTGTTGGCAACGATGGTGCAAAAAAACTTTACGAGTCATTAGGGTTTAAAACATTTGGTGTGCAAGAACGTTCATTAAAATATAACGGACAATATTGGGATGAAGAGCATATGGTTCTTTTCCTAGATGAAGAAAAATAATAAAAAACATCCTCGCATTTATGAGGATGTTTTTTACTTTTTTATAAACCATGCCTTATTTAATAATTGAATCGCTTTCGCAATTTCTTCTTCTGATAAAATCGCAAATCCAAGTAGCACTATATTTTCAGGTGCAGTACCGTCTTTATAGTACGTAGACACAGGGTATATTTTGATACTATGTTTCGCAGCTTCTTTAATTAATTCTTCTTCCCGCATTCCATTATGCACCTTTAATAAAATGTGCAATCCTGAATCTTCTCCTATCACTTCAACACGATTTGAGAAGTACTTTTCTAGTTCAAAAACAAGTCGATCTCTCTTCTTTCGATAGACGACACGCATTTTATGAATATGTTTTTCCCAATACCCTTCACTTAAAAACCTTCTAATCACTTCTTGATCCATTCTTGAAACACTTTGTGTATAAAATAAATATTGTTGTTGATACTTTTTAATCAATTTCTTTGGTAACACCATATAGCTCATCCGTAATGATGGCAACAATGCTTTAGATAGCGTCCCCATATAAATAACTTTCCCGTCTGTATCTAACCCTTGCAGTGCCGGTATAGGTTTTCCCGAATAACGAAATTCACTATCGTAATCATCTTCAATAATATACCTACCTTCTTCTTTCTTCGCCCATTGTAAAAGCTGCATCCTTCTCGTGATAGGCATAATCATTCCGTACGGAAACTGATGCGAAGGAGTAACAAATACAACGTTCGCATCACTATTCTCTAAATCTACAATACAAATCCCATCTCTATCCAAAGATAACATTTGAACTCTTTTTTCTCCCTGTTCAAAAACAACCATTTTTCTATGATATCCTGGATTTTCAACTGCATAATTACTTCCCTTTAATAATTGAAACAGTAGTTTCACTAATATTTGTGTTCCCGCTCCTAATACGATTTGACTAGCTGCACAACGCACACCTCTAGATTCATACAAATAGTTCGCAATTTCTTCTCTTAAGCTCCATTCTCCTTGTGGGTGACCAAGAAAGAGCAACTCATTATTATGAGGCTGCCATACGTCATTTATAATTTTCCGATACATATTGAACGGAAAAGCATTTGTATCGACTCCTGTTTGTGTGAAATCAAATTTATAATCCCTCTCCTGAAAGGATACTTCTTCTATTCTCTCTTCGTTTTCTTCTACATGAACCATTTGCTCAACCTTACATACAAAATAACCTTTTCTCGAAATTGACTCAATATAACCTTCTGCAAGTAATTGCTCGTAAGCCGCCTCTACTGTATTTTTACTTACTTGTAAATGTGTTGCTAACTTTCGCTTAGCCGGTAATTTCGTAAAAGATAGAATCGTTCCATCTTTAATTTCTTTTTTTATATACTCATACAACTGCACATACAATGCCTTCTTACTATTCATATTTAAATGAGGCGTTAATTCTAACATAATATCTGACCCCTTAATAAAACTAAAATCTGATACTTTTTACAGTACCAGATTTTATATATAATTCCTTTTATCATGTCACACATAAAAAATCAAATACTAAAGAGGAGATGCATGATCATGAACAAAAGTAGACGTATTGGACTTATTATGATTATTACAGGAGCCACATTATGGGGATTATCTGGACCGATGATTCAATGGCTATTTCAACATACTAACGTATCATCACTTGATTTTTTAACAATTCGCTTGTTGCTTGCAGGAATATTTATTTTGTCTTTCTTACTAATAAAGAAACAAAACATATTTCAAATTTGGAAACACCCTAGACATTCTATACAGCTTATTATTTTCTCTATTCTTGGCATGCTTGGTGCGCAGTACGCTTTTATCGAAACAGTTCATATTAGTAATGCGGTCACAGCAACACTCTTTCAATTTCTAGGCCCTGTTCTTATTACAATGTATGTTGCATTTGAGCAAAGAAAATTCCCTGCTTCTATGCAAATACTCGCAATTATAACTGCTCTAACAGGGACATACTTTATTATTACAAACGGTTCAATTGAAAATATTGTTTTATCTAAAGCAGCTATTACTTTCGGCCTATTAACAGCGATTGGTTTTGCGTTTTATACCCTTTATCCGGCTTCCCTTATTAAAGAATGCGGAACAACTATAGTAATTGGCTGGGGGATGTTAATTGGAGGGATTGCACTGCTTATTTGTAATCGTTCTTTTGGGTGGAATCAGATTTCGCAAACTTTCACACTTCAAACTTTTTCTATGCTTATTCTTATCATTATAAGTGGCACTCTTTCTTTCCTTCTTTATATCGGGAGTCTTAAATATTTAGCAGCAACAGAAACAAGTATTTTATCTAGCATTGAACCACTTGTAGCTGCCATCGTTTCAATCGCTTGGCTTAATGAATCTTTTGGAGCATATCAATTATTAGGCGGAGTATGTATCGTCCTTTCTGTTATTTTCTTAACAATGCCTCAAAAAGAGAGAGAACCCACCTTTTCAACTGAACAAATATAAAGTGAAACTTTAATCAGTGGGGGGTTCCATCCCCCACTGATTATTAGCCCTCACCAATTGGGATAGAAAATGTCAAAAGAGGTCGTACAAAACTTACGACCTCTTTTTATGATTTAAAGGAATTGTCTCGTCTTCTAGCAAATACAATTACACTAACAATAAAAATTAGGAGTGTGGCACCATGAAAAAAATCGGAACTATGCTACTTTTCTCCTTCCTCATTACTGGCTGCGCGCAATCGCAACCCGATTCAAATGTACCTAAAAAAGAAGTAATAGAAACGTCATCCTCTCAAATTAACGCACCTTCCTTTTTTCACCTTAGTGTCTTAAAAGATGTAAATTGGGAAGAAGCACCATCATTCGTAGAAGGAAAAATACCGTTAAAAGGCATTGAAAGAAAAATTGCAATGGCTGATAGCTCTATTATCGCAAATGAGCAAAATGAAATAATGTGGTTCTTCCTGGATCCTGAAATGCCAACTGGAAAACTATCTATTATCGCGTTAAAACAAGGAACTACAACTCCAACACCAGTACTCTTTCAAAAAGAAACCTCCAAACAAACTTGGACTACTTCAAATACAGTCGATACAACCGTAAAGGAACTCCCTCTCGTAATGTCACTACCTTCATCTGGATTATGGGTATTAAATATATATGTGAATGAAAGATATTATGATCAATTTGTAATCAATGCCGAATAAAGTGACAAAACTGAAACACTTCCTTACAACAATGTAATTTCTACGTCACGTACTTCGATAGGTGGATTATCTCTCTTCTCTTATACTTAAAGTAAGAAATGACGCGAGGAGAGATGAGAGATGAAAAAAAATGATAGAAGTGATCGTAGCAGTAACTGAGGTTTTAATAAATGGTAAACAAGTTGCAATGGAGTTAAATAAATAATGAACGGGGCTTGAATAAATTTACACTTCTTCATTATTTTGATTTCTTATCTCAAAAAAAAGCAGTGCCTTTTTAAGGCGCTGCTTTTGACTATTTATAACTTGGCATTTTCGTAAGCTGTGCCACACCTGAATCAATGGCTGCTTTCGCTACTACTTCTGCAACACTTGGAACAACTCTTTTATCTAATGGATTTGGAATTACATAATTCGCATTACGCTCTTCGTCCGTAATTATGTTAGCGATCCCATATGCTGCTGCTAATTTCATCTCTTCTGTAATATCAGTCGCGCGTACGTCTAATGCACCACGGAATATACCAGGGAACGCTAATACATTATTTACTTGATTTGAATAATCAGAACGACCAGTTCCAACTACAGCAGCTCCAGCTGCTAATGCGTCCTCTGGGAATATTTCTGGGATTGGATTCGCCATTGCAAACACAATTTGTTTCTCGTTCATCGTCTGTATAAGTTCTTTCGTTAATACGTTTGGAGCAGATACACCGATGAAAATATCAGCTTGATGAATCGCTTCCTTTAATGTTCCACGTACATATTCTCGATTTGTCTTCTTTGAAACTTCGATTTGCGCTTCGTTCATCCATGTTTCACCTTCACAAACAATACCTTCTAAACTAACTAACGTAATGTATTTTGCGCCAGCTTTTAATAATAATTTTCCAATTGCAATTCCTGCCGAACCCGCACCGTTAATAACAATTTTCACATCGTCCATTTGTTTACTTACAACTTTTAATGCATTAATAACAGCTGCTAAAACGACAATAGCCGTCCCATGTTGATCATCATGGAATACAGGAATATTCGTTTCTTCTTTTAATCGTCTTTCAATTTCAAAGCAACGTGGTGCTGCAATATCTTCTAAATTAATTCCTGCAAATGTAGGCTCTAAATTTTTAACAAGGGTAACGATTTCATCCACATCAGTCGTCCCTAAACATAACGGGAAAGCATCTACATTCGCAAACTTTTTAAATAAAATACTTTTCCCTTCCATAACAGGCATAGCCGCTTTCGGTCCAATATTCCCTAAACCAAGTACTGCAGTTCCATCTGAAACAACTGCAACCATATTACCACGTGCTGTATAGTCATAGGCTGTTTCCTCATCTGCCGCAATTGCTTTACAAGACTCTGCTACCCCCGGTGTATAAGTCAAACTTAAATCGTCCGCTGTATTCACTTCTACTTTACTTGTAATTTCAATTTTCCCTACTAACTCTTTATGCAATAACAATGATCTTTCATTAATTTGTTTTTCTAACATACTTATAATCTCCCCTTAATTTGACAAGCTAGCTATATGAATATAGCTAGCTTGTTTGATCATGAAAACATTTTTAATAAAATTGTCGCTGTTACGACCATTGCAGCCCCACCTAAACGCGTTGAAATTTGTGCGAACGGCATTAATTCCATACGATTTGAAGCTGATAAAATAGCAACATCTCCAGTTCCACCTAAACCACTATGACATCCAGTTACAATCGCTGATTCAACTGGATACATTTTCATCACTTTCCCTACAAGAAAACCTGACGCTACCATTGTAAGAACAACCGATGCGCACACAACAACATATCCTACCGAAAGAACTG
Organism: Bacillus sp. FSL P2-0099; assembly: GCF_038007445.1. Classification (NCBI taxonomy): domain Bacteria; kingdom Bacillati; phylum Bacillota; class Bacilli; order Caryophanales; family Bacillaceae; genus Bacillus; species Bacillus sp. FSL P2-0099. The sequence continues at coordinate 579,987 of NZ_JBBOXE010000001.1, read as the reverse complement.
CTGCTACGTCTTTTAAAGGAATATATAGCAATCCTAAACCGACCATTAATGGCCATGTTAAATTCTTTGAAATGAATTTATATAAATGGAATGCTCCTTGCTCCATTTTTGCTGGCATTAGATTAAAGTACTTCACAATTGCCGCTGAAAAAATCATAATGATTGCTCCTGGAATACCGATAAACTTAGAAGCGAATCCTCCGAAAATAAAGAATGTACATGCAATCAATAATCCTGCTCCCATTAATGAGAAATCAATTGGTTTTTCTGTATTTTGCTCCTTTAATAAATCTGCTTGATTGTCTGTTTTTACTAATACACCGTTACCACTAAGCTCAGGTCTCTTCTCACCTAAACGCTTCATATACCCTGCACTCACGATTGCAAACATATTCCCAATAATAGCTGCCGGAATAAGCTGTGATACAAACGTTGCTGATGATTCATTTAAAATATCACTATAAGCTAGCGACAATGGTAAAATCCCTTCTCCGATACCACCACTCACAATTGGTACGATGATAAAGAAAAATGTCTGCTTCATTTCAAATCCAAATAGTGAACCGACTAATAAGCCCACTGCTACAGAAGCTAACGTTCCTACTACTAAAGGAATAAACATACGAACGAAACCTTGTACTAACACTTTACGGTTCATTCCCAAAATACTTCCAACTACTAAACAAGAAATATATAAATATAAAAAGTTCGATTTTTTCATTAACATAGTCGCAGCTTCCATTGAAGCTGGATTCATCCAGTTAAAAAATACAAGTAACGATGGAATAAATAATGAGAGAATTGCTGGACCACCGATATTTTTTAATATTGGAATTCTCATCCCAATGTCACCTAAGAAAATACCCATGATCATAATAACTGCAAAACCACCAATCATATCTGCTGGCAATTTATTATATACAGATGCTCCATAAATAATAGCAGCCAATACTACATATAACGGTAAAGGTATAACACCGATTTTAACGTTCATAATTTTAGAAGCGAAAGATTCACTTTTCAATTCATTGCCTTCAGAAAATGATACCGCTTCCACATTCTTTTGAATTCCCATATGGCACCCCCTTGTTTTCTTAATAACAATATTAAAACGCTTTCAATAGTAAAAATAGTTTTTGTAAGTTTTGTAACTACTTTTGTAATTAAAAAAAGTATAAGCGACCTATAATAAGTCGCTTATACGTAAAAGTCTATTTTATTTTGGTCAATACACCTTAATTTACTCACCGGTCTTCCCACATTTTGATACACCATTTCATTCTCTAATACTCCGATTTCAGTCAAAAACATTACATACTTTCGAATAGAAACTCTCGAAACCCCTACTAATTGTGCCATTTCATCAGTTGTAAATGCTTGTCCATTAAGTGATTTGATTTTCTTCCAAATTAATTGCAATGTTTGTTTTGTTAATCCCTTTGGAAGTTCTTTATTAACAAAAGATTCTCTTTTTTCTTTTTGCAAAATTAATGAATCTAATTCCGATTGACTAATTTTTTGTTGTTCTTTCATGAAAGTAAATTTTTCTCGATACACCGTTAATGCTTCCTTAAAGCGTTCAAATGTAAATGGTTTAATTAGATAGTCTACAACTCCATATTGTAATGCTTTTTTAATACTTCCCATATCATGTACAGCTGAAATCATCATAATATCAATTTCTTTTTCTTGATTTCGAATATACATTAAAAGCTCAAATCCAGTCTCCTCAGGCATAAAAATATCAAGTAATATGAAGTCTACTCGTGACTTCTCTAACACTTCTATCGCTTCTTTAACTGAGTTAACTGCATGGACAAGTTCAAACCCTCCCACTTGCTCTAAATAATGCGTATTTAACATCGCAACCATCGGATCATCTTCTACAATTAAAACTTTAATCATATTTGCTTCTCATCCCTACCTTTAGGTATTTCAATTGTTATCGTTGTTCCCTCTCCTAATAAGGAGGAAATGTGAATCTCCCCATTTATTCGCTGTATACTTTCTTTTACAAGATACAAACCATAACCGCGATTATCCCCTTTTGTGGAATAACCTTTTGTAAATAATGCATCCACTGCGTCTTCTTCTATACCTTTCCCCGTATCTTGCACTGTAATAGTTAATGCATTCTGATATTGTATCCCAACTTCAACTTGTTTCTTTTTGCAATGTATCACTGCCTCTAATGCATTATCTATTAAGTTCCCTACAATCGTAATAAGTTCATGAGTAATACTTTCATCATATATTTCCGGCAAGTAAGAATCTTCACTTATAATTAACTTTATATTTTTCTCCCTAGCATAGCTAAGTTTACCTAGTAAAAAACCAGCAAATACTGGACTTTTTATTCTTTTCATAACCCCACCAATTTCATATTGATGCTCTGATACCATACTACTTACATATTTCTGCAATTCTTCATACTGTTTCATATGTGTGAGCCCTAATACGACATGCATTTTATTCATAAATTCATGAGATTGTGCCCGTAACGCTTCCGCATATAGCCTAATACCAGTTAGTTCCTCTGCTAAGTTTCTAATTTCTGTTTTATCACGAAATGTTGCGATCGCGCCAACTATTTCTCCTTTTACATATAAAGGAACACGATTTGTGACAATCGTAATTCCGTAAATATTTTGTTCTTCGTTTAATTGTACCTCGCCTGTTTGCAACACTTCTTTTATACGTGAATTTGGCATATACAATTCAACATCTTTACCAATAAAGTCTTCTTCCAGTCCACTTTTTTTAAATAGCCGTTTCGCTTCATTATTTATTAAAGTTACATTCGCCTCTTTATCTACAGCAATAATACCTTCTTTCACCGAAAGCAACATCGTATTTCTTTCTTCAAGAATTTTTGCTATCCTATGCGGCTCAAGACCAAATAAACTTTTCTTTATATGTCTAGCTAGCAATATTGCTCCTATAATCCCAACTAATACTCCAACTCCGACACCAATATAAATAATATGTCTACTTTGCTTAACTCTTTCTTTTACATTATCTGCTGAAATACCGACAGCTACTGCTCCAAGCTGTTCCCCTGTTTCAGAAAATATTGGTACAAACACTCGCATTGAAATACCTAAAGTTCCTTCTGCTAGCGATACATGTTCCTTCCCTTTCAATGCAGGTCCTTCATCTCCCCCAATAAAATGATGACCTATTTTTTGAGGATTTGGATGAGATTTTCTTATTCCATCCATATCCATAACTACAATAAATTGAACACCTGTATTTTTTAATATCCTATTTGTATACGTTTGGATTGCTGAAGTATCTGCTTTCCCAATCAAACCATTGATTACAACTGAATCATTCGCCACAATATGTGCAATTGTTTTCGCTTTCTCTGCCTGGCTATCCTCCGTTGTCCGCTCTACATTATGACTAATTAATATATCTGTAACAAGTAAAGAAAAAATTACAACCGTACAAACTAACAATGTAATCGTTTTCCATAAATTCCATAGTCTTTTTCTTTTTTTCATCCCGTTAATGACTCCCCTAATTACTGAATATAAAAATAAGTAAGGTGATATTATTTTCACCTTACTTATTTGCTGTTATTATACTTTAAATTTACTAGTCATTGCTTGTAGTTCTTCGGCCATCTCAGCTAAGTTTTGCGAAGCCGAACTAATTTCTTCCATCGAATTTACTTGTTCTTCTGTTGAAGCTGCAACACTTTGCATACTAGCTGTATTTTCTTCTGCCGCCGCTGCAATTTCATCAATAGCATTTGTTACTTCGTTTGCATCTCCAGCTATACTCTTCGTTGTTTCTACCATTTGATTAACTTGAGAAACAATATGAGTAGTAGAACTTAAAATTTCTGTAAAACTTACTTTCGTTTTTGTTACAACATCTAAGCCTTGTTGAACTTCCCCACTCACATTATCCATTGCCTTAACAGTATGTTCAATATCAGCCTTAATTTCCGTAATTAAATTCGCGATTTCTCCGGATGACTCTCCTGATTGCTCTGCTAACTTTCTTACTTCATCTGCTACAATAGCAAAGCCTCGGCCCTGTTCCCCTGCTCTTGCCGCTTCAATAGCTGCATTTAAAGCTAATAAGTTCGTTTGAGTAGCAATGTTTTGAATTGCTTCAGAAATAGCTCCTACCTGCTTTGATTTCTCATCAAGAAGTTTAATAATAGCATCTGACTGGGATACCGACCTAGAAATAGACTGCATTTGTTTTGCGGTTTGTTCAACTAAATCTTCTCCCTCTTCAGCTCTTTCTCGCGCATGTAATGAGGAAATAGAAATTGACTCTGCGCTTCCAGTTACATCTTGAATTGCTGTATTTACTTGTTGTAATGTAGCCGCGCCTTCTTCAACACCTTGGCTTTGTGATTCAGCCCCACCTGATACTTGTTCCATTGCAATTGTAATTTGATCTGTCGCATCATTCGCTTGCTGTACGCTCGCTGTTAACTCTTCTGCCGATGCTGCAACATGTTCTGCTGAAAAGCTAATTTGGGTGATCACATCTTGTAAAGACGTAGACATTTCATTAAATGCATTCCCTAGTTTCCCTATATCATCCTTGGAATGGATTGTAATTTTTTCTGTTAAATCTCCCTTACTAATTTTATGTGCCGATTCAGCTATTTGTCGTAATGGCCTTGTAATAGAATTTGTAATGAAATAAATTAATACACTACCAAATGCAATAGCGATAGCTATGACAATCAAAGTCTTATAAAACACTGGACTGGCAGCTTGCATAATTTCTTCGTCAAACATAACTCCAACTATTTTCCATCCTATTTTCTCATTTGTTGTAAAGATTAAATTCTTTTTATCATCTTGTTCTGTATAAGATACATTTCCTTGTTTGTCTTCATAAATTGGTTTAATCCAAGGATCAGTAACCTTTGAACCTGGCTTTCTAGACGGATGACTAACAATTTGCTTATTTTGATCTAAAATAACTGCATAGCCTTTTTCACCAATATTAATCATTTTTGAAACCTTGAGGATGTTATCCAAATTCAAGTTAATACCTATAACACCTTTACCATCTTTTACTTCTTTAGCAATTGTCACTACCATATTTTTTGTAGATGCTGATTGATACGGTGCAGTAACAATTACCTTTCCCTTATTTTCATGCGCTTCTTTATACCATGATCTATCTGTTGGGTTATAGCCATCAGACATTTGAATAAATGGTTCTCTTATAAACTTACCCGTCTGCGTTCCAATATAAATACCTTCTACTTCTGGATGAAGCTTTATATATTGTGCTAACTTCGTTCTTACTATTTCTTCTTGTCCATTTGGATATGTATCCTCTGTTAAGATGTCTGAAAAGTACGTCGCATCAACAAATTTCTCTTCTATATTTTGAGAAATAACAGTATTTAAAACTGAAATATTCTCCTTTGCTTTATCGGTCATTTGATGTTCAAAATTTGTTTTGGCAGTTTGATATGAAACACCACCGATAATAAGTCCTGGTATAGTTAAAATAATAAAAAATGAAATGATTAATTTTTTCTTGATACTCATACTTTTAACCCAGTTAAATATATTTTGCATAATAAGCCTCCTTTATGTAATAGAACACTTGTGTAATTTTATACAATCAACATGTATAAAACAATATATAATGATAACATGTAATTTTTTCGTCAATTATGCATTTTTACATATCCACTTCTCCTAAACATTTTAATCCTAAAAAACAAGAGAACTTTAGCATATATAATATGCTAAAGTTCTCTTGTTTTTTAACAGCTTCTCTTACAATTCCTTAAATCTTTATCCTTCACCTTATAGTTATATAGTTCATGCTCTTCTTCCTAATTTATTTGGAGTTATTTACATAGCTAATTGCCTGACTCCCCATCTGCACCCATGCCTGTTCAAATTTTCCTCTTGGCACTTTTACATCTAAGCTATCATCGAGGGGATCTCGAATATATACAGATTCCTTATCGTACCCAACAAGTACAACACAATGTTCATTATACGTAATAGAAACATCCCCACTATTTGTTTCCCATGTAGTAAATTCATCTTCATCTAAAGGAGCATATGTTGCATTCGTAATCATGACTACCGGGTGCCCTGCTTTTACACTCTTATAAATTTCTTCTATACTCTTCCCTGTTAAGTCCACAGCTTTATTCGGTAAATATTTTTTTGCTAACTGAAAAAGTGGTCCGTGATATACACCGTATCCGGATTCAGAAAAGGTATAAATATTCCCTACAAATCCTTCATTCGGATTCCCACGTACACCATCTTCCATAAAATTAACTTTTTTTATTTCATTTGCTAATTTCATCTTATCTACAGAAACACCTGCGTATTGTAACATCATCGCTAAACTTGTTACTTCACAGCCTCTATCTAACTCTGGTAATTGCTGAATTAAAGGCACATTTGATAACATGACTTTTTCATCGTTATTACTAAACTCTATTCGTTTTTGACTTTGTACACTTGAAAATAGTAACCCCTTTACTTTCTCTACATACTTTGTAATTCCATTTGTATATGCACCCCATACCCCTATACATAGTAAGGCCATACATATATACCACTTCCATTTTCGTATCACTCTCACGCCCTTTTTAATTCGTTAAATACGAATAAAACGCATCAGCATCTGTTTGAACCATAGGAACAAACTTAAGCTCTTTTCCCTTTTCAGGTTGTTCAAGATTTATCTTCTCCGCTAAATCTTGAATCTTCAAATTCGTTTTATCCATACCTAGCTCATCTGCTATTTCTATTACCTTTTGCTCATTTATTTCTCTTAATACTTGATATATATCTTTGCCATATAAATCAATATGATATTTTTTTGCTTCTTCCTGTACTTTTTGTTCGTACACTTCTTGTGCTAACTCTTCCATCTCTTTTCCTTGTTGAGCAATACCTAGCTTTTCTGCTTCTTCTCTAACTTTCGTTCCGTAGATTTCTTCCTCAATCTCTTCTATTTCTTTTCCTTCAGTTGAAACACCAAGCTTTTCTGCTTCATTATTAATTTTAATCTTATTAATTTGATCAATTAAACTCACAATCGACGTATTCTCTATAGATATTCCTAGTTTCAACGCTTCTTGCCTCACTTTTGTTTCATAAATTTCTTCTGAAAGAATTCCAACATCTTTCCCTTCTGCCGAGATACCCAATTGATTAGCTTCTCTTCCTACTTCCGTCTCATGAATTTCTTTTTCTAACGTAATTTGTTCTTTCCCATCCGTTTCAATGCCTAACTTTTCCGCTTTTTCTTCCGTATGCATTGCATGTATTTTCCCATCATTTAATTGTTCTTTACTACGCTGCGTGTAATCTGTCTTTCCTTTTGTCATTCCAGAAGGGGAGGCACCCCCTAATATACTTAAACTCATTACTCCAATAGTGAATACCGTCATCATTTTCTTTTTCAAGACTTCTTCCTCCCTCTCACGCTTTCTTTTTCCAGCTTTCCCATAAATTTTTTTATACTATACATAAACTTCATCTCTGTTAGAAATAACCTTATGATTTATCCAGTTCATTCAAAAAAACTTACATCTTTTCTTTCCATCACAAGTTTCCATGATGTAATACATGATACAAGTTGTTTCTTAACTTTCCCTTAAAAAAAAGACGACCTTGTAAAAACAAGATCGTCTTCTCACTTATATTCTTTGATTTTTAGGGAAAATCACTTCAAAACAAGTTCCTTCTCCCCATTTGCTCTCTACCGATATTTTTCCATAATGCTTTTCTACAATCCAATTAGCGATTGAAAGACCTAACCCAGCTCCTTCTGACATACTTCTTGCTTTGTCTCCTTGATAAAAACGATCAAATAAATTTGGAATATCTTCTTCTTTAACTCCTATCCCATTATCTTTCACCCGTATACGAATTGAATTACTCGTTTGTATGCAATCAATTTGAATATGCCCCTCTTCATTCGTATACTTCATCGCATTATCTAACAATATGACCATCATTTGATGGATTCTCTCTCTATCACCCATAAACGTTATATCACGTTCTACTTTTAATATCATCGCTTTTTCTTGATAAGAGGCAATTTCTTTATATGGATTTATAATTTCTTCTAACAACTTATCCAGTTCAAATGTTTTCTTTTCCATCTCAATTTGATTAGAATCCGAACGTGCTAACAACAATAAATTGCTAACGAGTTTCGATAGCCGCCTACATTCTTTTGAAATTGTAGAGATATCCACGGCTTTTTCTTCTATCGTAGCGGATGGGGACTGGAATAATACATCCGTTTTTGATTGAATAACTGCAAGCGGTGTTCTTAATTCATGTGATGCATCGGAAACGAATTGCTGCTGTTTCTCCCATGAATTTTGAATAGGTATGAGTGCCCTGCCAGCTAGGAAAAAACCGATACCTATTGCACATAGACTGCCTATGCTACAACCTATTATGAGAATTAAAAATAAAGTATTTAGCATTTCTTCTTCAGCTGTTGTATCACGTACAATTTGAACTATTTTTCCATCTTCTTGAAACGCAAACGTTCTAAAATATCGTCCTTGCACTTCAATATCTTGCAAATCCCCTACCTTTTTTGGAGAAAACTTTTCCAAATCCCCTTCAAAGTTAGAGCGAAATTTATGGTTATCGCCTTCTATCTCCACTATTTTTCCATTCCAAGTTATTATAGTTATCCGTGGGTCTCGAATTTTGATATTCTCTATACGTTTTCTTGGTGGTGGCATTTTAACATCAAATTTTTCTCTATACTGAGTTATCATTTTTATAGATTGATCCACTTCATTATAAGTACGCTTGTATGTGTACGAATAAATAATACTACCTAATACACCTATTAATAGGATAAATACTAACGAATTCAATATAGTTAGACGAATACGTGTCTTTTGAAACATGCTTCCCTTTCTCATTGTTCTTTTAATATATATCCAATACCACGAACGGTTTGAATATCTTTCTGATAACCGAATGGTTCTAATTTTTTACGTAAATGATGTACATACACTTCTACAATTGCTACTGTCGTATCAGAATCAAATCCCCAAACACGATCAAAAATTTGTTCACGCATTAAAATCTTCCCGCTATTTTGAATGAGATACTCTAGTAGCTCATATTGTTTTAATGTCAGCTTAATACCTTGTCCATCTACTTGAATGTCTTTATCTTTTCCGAACAATTCAATCCCTTTATAGCGAATGGTCTGCTGTGTTGTTAAACTACCACTTCTGCGTAGTAATGCACGAATTCTCGCTTTTAATTCAGGGGCCTGAAACGGTTTAACAATATAATCATCTCCACCAAAGTCCAATCCTTTCACTCGATCTTCTAAAGAATCCCTCGCTGTCAAAAACAGGACTGGCGTTTCAATCTTTTCATCACGTATTTTTTGAATCACTTCAAATCCGTCCATTTCTGGCATCATCACATCAAGCAAAATTGCATCATAAATGTTTTGCAGCGCCAAAAACAAGCCGTCTTCCCCATTCATTGCCGTATCCACTTCAAATTCATCACGTAAAATTTGTACGATAGACTCTAATAACGAGGCATTATCTTCTACTACAAGTAAGCGCATATTCTCACCTTCCACAATCTATTTCAACTCTCTTTATTATTGCATCTCTTCTCTTCATAACAAAATAATGTAATCATATTATGTAATTTCATTTTCAACTATTTCCTTCTAAAGTTTTGCTCGATATAAAATTTTGAACCTTTATTATAAAGGCTCTTTCTTAAATTTTGCTTAATAAAAAATTGAAAGAAATAAGATTCCTCTTATCTCTTTCAATTTTTTACTACATATACCTTTTTACTTGGCAACTCCAAACAATTTAACTGACCACCATACACAGCCCCACCATCAATTCCAATAATACGATTACTACCAAAATACACTCCGCAATTCTCACTACCATGAAGCATTTTTGTTTCCGTATGGCCAAATACAACAACCTTTTCGCCGCTATATCCATTATGAAATTCATTACGGATCCACATTAATGTATATGGTTCAGATTCAGAAACTCGGTTCATCGGCTCAACACCAGCATGTACAAAGATATACTCTTCTGTTTCAATGTAATGATCTAATTCTTGAATAAACGTTACATGTTCCTCTAATATATGAGATTGTAAAATCGGTTTTTGGAAGTTTTCCTCATTAACCGCAATGTCTTCTTCTACAAATCCATAGCTATATAACGTTTTATCTCCACCATTCCTTTTTACCCAATGGTTCCATGAACGTTCCTCATCAGTCGTTAACGCCTTGATCATCATATCTTCATGATTGCCCTTTAGAACGAGGGCTCCCGCTTCTTTTAACTCTTTTACCTTTTCAATTACTGCACGCGCATTTGGACCACGATCTATATAATCCCCTAATAAAATCAATTGATCCTGTCCTGCATCGTATTGAGCTTCTTCCAATAACTGTTCGAACTTTTCTATTTCTCCATGAATATCACTAATAACAAGTATTCTCTTCATTTCTTCCCCTTCTTTCTAAACCATTCTCTTTCTAATTATAGATTAAAACGACAGAAATTTCTGAATCATAATTCGAAATAGCATTTATTACAAATAAAACTATTATCCTTACAACACTGTAAGTCTCTTGTCATCCAATTCGATAGTTGCAATTACTATATTTCTTTATACTAAAAGTAAGAAATGAAACAAAAAACAAGGAGAGATGAGATATGAAAAAAGTGATGGAAGTTGTAGTAGCAGTGGCAGAGGTTTTCGTAAATGGTAAACAAGTTGCAATGGAGTTAAACAAATAATGAAAAGGACAATATTCTTTCTAGACCCTTTACTCATATAAAAGAGATAAGGCTTCATCATTTCTTTGATCCCTTATCTCCCAATAGAGAAAGCCGCATCCTGAAAAAGGATGCGGCTTTCTCTTATTTTTGACTCGTACGAGCTGAAATACTAATTGCTCTATCTGTTGTTTTTGCAGCTTCATCTAACGCTTCTTTACTATTTTTCCCGTCATACATTGCTTCTAATGCTTTTACGACTGCATCTCTTGATTCTGGGAATACACTAATTAATGCACCTTGAGTTGCTGGAGATTGCTTCGTTGCTTGTAATTGCTCTACCGTTACTTTTAACTGCGGATACTTTTCATACTGCTCTTTTACTAACGGCTCATTATATGCATCTGGATTAATTGAGAAATATCCTGTTGCAGTATGCCATTTTGCTTGTACATCTGGCTTCGTTAAATATTTCATAAAGTCCCAAGCACCTTGCTGCGTTTCTTCTGAAACCATATTCGTCATCCATAATGATGCACCGCCAATAACAACACCATTTTGTTTCGAATCTTCTGGATACGGAATATACGAAACGCCTACATTAAACTTAGATGCATCAATTAAATCACGAACACCAGCTGAAGAATCTAAATACATAGCAACTTGTCCAGACTGGAACGCAGCACGAATATCATCCCAACTTGCTCCATACTTTCCAAGTGCACCAGCTTTATTTAATTCATCTAACATCCCAAACACTTTTTGACCTTCTTTTCCGTTAAATACCGCTTTCTTTGCAGCATCTTTACGGCCGTTTTCGTTGTCTACATATAAAGCACCTTGTGTCGCTAACAACTCTTCAAAGAACCAACCATAATTCAGCATTGAAAATCCATACTGCTTTACATTTCCGCCTTCTTTAATCGTTAACTTTTTCGCCGCTTCTTTTAACTCATCATATGTTTGCGGAGCTTTCTCTGGATCTAATCCAGCCTTCGCGAAAGCATCCTTATTATAAATTAATACTGGTGTAGATGAATTAAACGGCATAGAATACATTTTTTCATCAACTGAATAATAGTTCGTAATTGCTTTTTCTAATTTTGATGTATCGTACTTATCTTTTTTAATCCAGCTATCGATAGGCGTAATCTTTTTGCTATCAATCATATACTTCGTTGTAATTTCACTCGATTGAACAAGAGCTGGCGCTTCTTTCGTTGCAGACATCGTTTTAAATTTCGTTAAAGACTCTTCGTATGTTCCTTGGAACTCTGCCTTTATCTCGTATTTATTCTGCGACTTATTATAGTCTGCAACAAGCCCATCTAGTACACCTTGTGTTTTTCCACCCATTGCATGCCAGAAACGAATTACAGTTTTATCACCATTCTTTTCAACTGGAGCTACTTTTGCCTGTGCTTCAGGTTTCCCCTCTGTTTTACTATTTGAACAAGCTGCGCCGGTTAATGCCATTGTGGCTGCCATTAAAAGAGCAGCACTTTTTTTCAATAAACTCATCTCAATCCCACCTTTTCCTATGTATGCTTATTTAATTGCACCTTTTGTTAATCCTTTTTGTAATTGCTTTTGCCCTAAAAATAGTAAAATCAACGTTGGAATGACGATAACCGTAACACCGGCCATTACACTGCCCCAATCAGTTGCAACTTCTTGAGATTGAAGCTGCTTTACACCAATTTGAACCGTTCTTACTTTTTCATCAGTGGTTACTAAGAGCGGCCACAAATACATATTCCACGTTGTTAAAAAGCTATATACTCCAAGCGTAATAAAACTCGTTTTACAATACGGAATTACAACACTGAATAAAAACCTTACATTTCCAATCCCTTCAATAAAAGCAGCTTCTTTCAGTTCATTCGGAAGTGTCATAAAATGTTGACGTAGTAAGAAAATACCGAAAGCTGTTGCAAAAAACGGCACCGTCATCCCAGCAAAACTATTAATCCATCCGAAGTTTTGAATCGTTAAAAAGTTCGGTACCATCGTTGCTTCCCACGGAATAAGCATTGTTGAAATAAACAAGAAGAAAATTAAGTTTCTACCTTTAAACTGAAGAAAAACAAAAGCATAAGCTGCTAAACTGGATACGATAAGTTGTCCAAGCATAACAACTGTCGATACAATTAAACTGTTATATAAGTATGTAAAAAGAGGTACTTTTTGAAAAATATTAATGAAATTATCAAAAGTAAATTGAGTTGGAAATAACCTTCTCATTTGAATATCGTCTGGTGTCATAAAGCTTATTAAAAACGCATACAGTACAGGAAAAAACACCATTACTGCACTAATAATGAGCAGCATGTATAATAGGAAATTTTGTTTCCACTGTTTAACGATCATTTATAATGCACCTTTCTCTCAGCAAACTTAAATTGAATCAATGTAGCAATAAAAATGAAAATAAATAATACCATCGCTTGTGCACTTGCTGTTCCAAATTGATGATTTACAAATGCCTCTTTATAAATCGAGTACACAATTAAATTCGTTGCATCATTCGGTCCACCGTGCGTTAAAATATCAATTTGTCCAAAGCTTTGGAATGCACTAATTAACGTTACTGTCACGATAAAAAATAAAGTTGGTGATAGCATCGGTAATGTGACGCGGCGAAGCTTATGTAAATAACTAGCACCATCTATAGATGCACTCTCATATAAAGACGTATCAATATTTTGTAAACCACCTAATATAACTAAAAATGCAAATCCTGTATTCACCCAAACCGTTGTAACCGATACAGAAAACAGTGCCCAGTCCGGACTCGTTAACCATGCGATTGCCGGAAGATTCATAGAGGCTAATATATTATTAAATAACCCTACACTTGGATGAAATAAAAATAGCCAAATCACTGCACTAGCAGCTACTGATATTCCCATCGTTGAAGAAAACAGTACTCGGAATAACCCGATCCCTCTTACTTTTTCATTTGCAATTAATGCAAGAAATAAGGCGAATACAATACTAGTAGGCACTGTATATAAAACAAATAATAAAGTTGACTTTATACTTTTATAGAAAGCAGGATCCGAAAATAAATATTGATAATTTTCTAAGCCAACGAAAAGATTAGCTTCTCCGTGTATATCTGTTAAATAAAAGCTATAGTAGATCGTCCTAAACAATGGATAGAAAAGAAAAATTGAAAATAACAAAATAGATGGCGCCAAAAACAATAATCCTATTCTTAAATCTTTCGTTCTGCCCCATAAACTCTTCTTTTTTGACACTGTTGTTTGAACTGGTAACTTACCTACTTCAATCATTATTTCGCCACCACTTTCAACTCTTCTTCAGCCACCACTTTTAATCGTTCATTCGTATTTTGGTGAAAGAAGCATAGTTTTTCTTGCGAGAATAATAATTTTACTTTGTCACCTTTGTTCAGGAGTAACTGTCCGATGACTTTCGCACTCCAAGTTGTTCCATTTACCGCAAAGTTTAATATAGATTCATTCCCTAATACTTCTACAGATTGCAGCGTAACTTCTTGTCCTTCCTCAGACAATGCAATATACTCAGGACGCATGCCGATTCGAATTATTCCTTCTGGTAATTGCTTTAACTGTCCAATAGATAATGGAATTTGCAATTGCCCTATATGTAATATGCCTTTTTCTTTATCCACTTCCCCATCATTTATATTCATAGAAGGAGAACCTATAAAACTTGCAACAAATTCGTTTGCTGGTTCGTTATATATATCAAGCGGTGTTCCAACTTGTTGTATACTTCCTTTATTTAAAACCATAATACGATCTCCCATAGTCATTGCTTCTATTTGATCGTGAGTAACGTAAATCATCGTAATTCCTAATCGTTGCTGAATTTCTCTAATTTCAATCCTCATCTGTGCACGTAATTTCGCATCTAAATTCGAAAGTGGTTCATCCATTAAACAAATCGGTGCTTGACTGACGATGGCCCTAGCAAGTGCAACACGCTGTCTTTGCCCGCCTGATAATTGGCCCGGTTTCATTTTCACATACTCTTTCAGTCCTACCATTTCAATAGCTTCCATTAATCGCTTTTGTCGCTCTTCTTTTTGTACCTTCCTTACCTTAAGTCCAAATAAAATATTTTCTTCTACAGTTAGGTGTGGGTATAATGCATAATTTTGAAATACCATTGATAGATTACGGTCTTTCGGCTCTAAATCATTTGCAACATGTTCATTAATAATTAAATCTCCCGAAGAAATTTCTTCTAAACCAGCCAGCATTCGTAATAATGTACTTTTTCCACATCCAGAAGGTCCAACTAAAACAAAAAATTCTCCTCTTTTAATATGAACTGATACGTCTTTAACTGCTGTCTCTTCCGCATTTTTATATACCTTTGAAACATTTTTCAATTCAATCACAAGGTTGCACTCCTTTTTTCTTCTTGTATCCACACTTCATAATGACTCGTTGAAATTGCACTTGCTCCTGCACGAATTGCGATTTCTGCATCCTCTCGCGTTTGAATCAGCCCACCTGCAATAATAGGGAATTTTATTTCCTCCGCTAGCTGTTTAATAATAGAAGGCATAATGCCAGGCATAATCTCTACTGCATTCGGTTTAGTCGTTTTACAATTTTCAATTGATTTTGTAAGAGATAAAGTATCAACAATAAAAATGCGTTGAATCGTTTTCAATCCAATTTTATTGGCATTTCGAATTGTCGATCCCTTTGTCGAAATAATACCTTGTGCTCCGATAACATCTTGAATATATAAAAGTGCTTCCTCTGTGTTCGTATTTAAGCCTTGTATAAAATCACAATGAAGAAATACATCGTGTCCATGTTTCTGTAGTTCATATACACGCTCTGGTAACTCCAGCATTGAACCAGTCATAAGAAAAACTGTTTTCGGTAATTTTTTGTATGTTTTGTACCCTTTCCAATCCTTTATCATCGCAATATAAGGTTCTTTAAACATTTATGCCACCTAGCTTTTCTATTTTTATCAAAACTAAAAACACCTACTTACATAGAACACCTTTCTCCTTATTTGAACTCTAGGGAATAGAGCACACTTAAGAAAGCGGCACGTTATATGTAAGCGGGTGTTCTCAAATGTTCTCTACCCTAGTTATTTTGTTACCTTTACTATATTACGCATTTATTAAGTCAGTTTTGATAAATTGTTAATTAGATGTTAATCGAATGTTAATATTCACCATATTACTTTTACAATAATCTAGATATACGAATAAACCCCAACAGAACACAACAATGTTTAAAATTCAATCAATGTGTAAATTCATTCCATAGTTAATGAGTTTTAGTTTTCTCGCCACTGCTTGCGAAGCAAAGTTATCCCAAGAAGTACTATAAAGCGGAATGCGCTTTTCCTCTTGTATTGATAGTGCCCAGGCTGTAACGACATCAGCACCATATCCATTCCCTTGAAACTCCACTAAAGTTTCTACACTTGCCTCAGCAGCTACGGGCGTACTTCTGGCACTGCAACATATAGAAACTACCTTTTCATTTTTTACAATTGCAAAATACGGTCGCCTCCATTCCATCTGTTCTATTAGATTAGAAAAATTTTCTCGCAAAAGCTCTTTATTCTTCTCTGTTATTTGTATTGTTCTAGTTGGCTTATGTAAATTATTAGGAAACATGAAAGCAGGACCCACCCAAATATTCTCCACCGTTCTCTCTTCATTTAATACTTTAATGATCTTTGCTATCTCAATGTGATTTGAGCATTCTCGAATTAATTTCTCAATCTTACTTATCATTTCACCATGCAGTTTATAATGATACCTCGTTATATTGCCTTCACGAGTTCTGCTAAGAAAAAAACGTGGTGCTTTCAGATTTCCATTTTCATTTCCACACTTTATTCTTCCTACTTGATTATGAACAAATAAAACTTCTGCCTGAATTGCTATTAACTCAAGTTCTGAAAATCGCATTTATACCCTCCTTAATTACTATTTGTAGCCTTCTCGATATAGCATCCATCCATTTTTTCAAAACAAAAATCCCATTTAAATACACATTACTGAATCCATCATACTAAAATGACTTCTTCATTCTGTCTATCTAAATGGGATTATTTCGTGCTTTTTATTTCTTCAGCTTGTTATTCCGCCAGTTGTGGTTGCGGCTGTACTACTTCATTCGCTCCAGCTATCCTCAACATATTCGCAATATCTTTAAAACCTCTTTTTTCAGCATATTGCAGCGGCGTAATATTTTCCTTATTGGCCATATTTACATCTGCCCCGTGGTCAATAAGCATTTGAATTACTTTCTTATGACTTTCACTACCATTTCCTAATACAATTACTTCTAATAAAGCTGTTCCACCACGTTCATTCTTATAATTCACATCAATATCTGTATGCTCTAATAATTCTTTAACAACCTCTACATGGCCACGCTCAGATGCAGAAATAAGTGCTGTTCCACCTGACTTAGTCGTTTCCTTCGTATTAACTCCTGCATTAATTAATACTTTTACAATATCCGTATATCCTTCTCTACTTGCATAAAGAAATGGATTACTTTGTTTTTCGTCTTGAATTTCAATATCAGCACCCGCATCAATTAATGCTTTAACTGTCTCTACATGATTTTGATACGTCGCTGCAAGGACAGGCGTTTCTCCGTTGTCACCTTCTACATTGATATTCGCTCCATCTTGGATCAGCTTCATAGCTGTTTCTGTGTCTCCAAGCGTCGCAGAAAGTAGCAACTGTTTGTCCATTAAATTTATACTTTTTTCTTCTTTAGATTCTTCCTGTTCTTTATGCTTTTCTTTTTTCTTTTCGTTTTTCACATGAACCGGTTTTGATTCTGGCTCCTCTTGCTTATCGCAAGCCACTACCGTCATTAAAAGTCCTAATAACATACATAATAAAATTTTTTGTTTTCTCACAACTACAGCTCCTATGAAAGATAATGTTTTCTTAACCATTCCTCCATCACATACAATAACTCTTCTTGAGTACATTTATCCATAAGCCCTTTAGATTCCTTCTTTAATCGGATTATCTTAAACTTATACTATGTTTCTCAACCTATTGGAATGATACGCCTGATGGCCTCATCATTAACATTATGAAGCAATTAGTTTAGCACGTTTTTACCTCATTTGTATATATTTCTAAAAAGTACATAAATGATTGCTTTAGGTTACTATATTCCATTGTAACCGTTCTTCTAAAATTTTTACACCTTTTCTATATTTGCACCTGAGTAATAATAGAAAAAGACAACTATATAGTTGTCTTTTTCTATTATTAATGATGCCCACCGTGATTCCCTGTTTTCGGTTTTCCCATCATCTCTTTATTCATTTCCCATTTATGCTCTGATAGCTCTTTATACGAAAGAACTTTCCCCCTATAGTTAGATACAAAACTCTCTGCATCTTTTTTATTTTCAAATGAAATGACATTATAAGCCATCGGTGTCGTTATTGTTTTATCATATACGTAAGTAGCATCTTCTAACGAAACCCAATCTTTCGAATCATAATCTCGAACAAATTTTTCTTTCGTCTTTTCACCTGAATTGATCTCCATCCATTTATACATGCAGCCAATATCATCAAATTTTAATGCTTTTCCACTCTCCAAAATAATTTCTGTTGTGAATTGATTATCCATTACCCCTATTTGACAAATATCACACTTATCGTTTTTCTCATCAACTGCAACAACTTCTATTTCCTTTTTTCCACACCCTACTATTGTAAATACGAAACATAAACATATAACAAGTACGACATATTTTATCCTCATCAATATTCCTCCCTAAAAACCGTTTACTCCACGAAAAGAATATCAAAAGGTTGTGTGAGATTTGTGAAAAAACAATGTTTTTTTTGTAATATATGGAACAAAAAAGAGATGTGCAGTTACTTCTACACATCTCTCATCATTCACAACCAGTAATTAATAAATCATCTTCTAACTTAACTAATAATGTGTCCGCATCAATGTTCTGTCCAACTTCTACATTTACTAATCTTATATTTCCACTGATGCCTACTGCGATTTTTTCAATCTCACCGTCATTTTTTCGGATCATCATTAATTTCTCCCATTCATATACGTAAGAGGATTCATTAATACAAATCTCTTCTACTATTCCTGTACATGAACTATAAATCTCTTCTATTCTTGTTTCCATTCAAAATCTACTCCCTACTTCACGCGCTTCTCTTTTTCACCTTATTCTACCATTCTTGTATACAGGTATTTATCTTTTTAAAAATTCAAAATTACCTCGTGAACAAAATGATCAAAATAAAGATTATGCTTCTAATGATGTTATTTTCTTAATTATTTACCATTCGAATTGAACCTTTTATTATAAATAAAAAACCTTTTATCTGAATTTTCATTTCATTTTGAAAGCGCAATCATTTTCTGAGGGGGAAATTACATGGTAGCATTACTTGGATTTGCAATGGTATTCGTCTTTATGTTTTTGATTATGACTAAACGTATGTCAGCCTTAGTAGCATTAATATTAGTTCCAATTATTTTCGCATTAATTGGTGGCTTTTATGCCAATATGGGCCCGATGATGTTAGAAGGAATTCAAAAGCTAGCACCTACTGGTATTATGCTTATGTTCGCCATTTTATATTTCGGAATTATGATTGATAGCGGTTTATTCGATCCTGTCATTAGTAAAATTTTAAAATTTGTAAAAGGAGATCCTTTAAAAATTGTTGTTGGTACGGCTATCCTTACTATTATCGTTTCATTAGATGGGGACGGAACAACAACATATATGATTACAGTTTCTGCAATGTATCCACTATATAAACGTCTTGGGATGAATCCACTTATATTAGCTGGGGTTGTTATGTTAGGAGCAGGTGTGACAAATCTTACACCTTGGGGTGGACCAACTGCCCGGGTTATGAGTGCTCTTGGACTTGATGCCTCAGAACTCTTCACACCACTTATACCAGGAATGATTGCTGGTGCAATTTGGGTAGTTTTCGTTGCCTATTATCTTGGAAAAAAAGAAAGAAAACGTTTAGGAATTATGGATGTACAATATTTAAAACAAATGCAAACAATGGATGAGCAAGCTGCAACAGTAGAAGCTGCCGTGCATAAACGCCCTAAACTTCTATGGATTAACTTTTTATTGACCGCTACATTACTTGTCTGTCTCATACTAGAAATTATGCCGCTACCTGTTCTATTTACAGTCGCTTTTGCTATTGCCGTTATGATTAACTATCCAAACTTAGAGCAACAGAAAGAACGTATTGCTTCTCATGCTGGAAACGTATTAGCGGTTGTTTCTCTCGTCTTTGCTGCTGGAATTTTCACAGGTATTCTATCTGGAACAAAAATGGTAGATGCGATGGCTCAAAGTGTTGTTACTCTTATACCAGATGCACTTGGCCCACAGCTTCCAATTATTACAGCTTTACTAAGTATGCCGTTCACATTTTTCATGTCTAATGATGCTTTTTACTTCGGCGTATTACCTATTTTAACGAAAGCTGCTGCCGCTTACGGAATTAGTGCCGCAGAAATGGGACGTGCTTCGTTACTCGGTCAACCTGTTCACTTACTGAGTCCCCTCGTTGCTTCCACTTATTTATTAGTCGGAATGGCCAAGGTTGATTTTGGTGAACACCAACGATTTACTTTACTTTGGGCTGTTGGAACGACAATGGTTATGTTGATTACTGGAATTGTAATTGGAATTATTCCAATATAAGATGCAACTAGGAAAAACAGTAGAGGAAATGTAATCCTCTACTGTTTTTATTGTTGTGAAAGTCCCCTATGAAGAAACGCGGAAATACCTTCTTTCTGGTCTCCCCACACTTCCATATATAAGCTCCGCATGCACTTTCTTTCCAGAGATCAAATACTCTAAATAGCGCCTCGCAGTTGATCGGCTTACACCTACCATTGAACTTAGCATCTCTGCAGTAATTCCCTCCTCATTAACAGCTAACATATGCTTTTTTATTTTTGCTAACGTTAAAGGATCGATTCCTTTTGGCGCATATTCTATTGGATTTGCCTGCACCCCTCTTTGGGACCATAGATGTTCAATCTGTTCTGAAGATAATTGAGCATTTTTCTTTAACTTCGTAATCTTCTTTTGATAACCTTCTAAACTTGTTTTAAACCGATCAAATGTAAGTGGCTTTACGATATAATCTGTTACCCCGCCTCGTAAAGCATGCCACACTACATCCGTCTCTGATGCGGCTGTAATCATAATAATATCTGTATCATGCAAATTATGCCTAATATATGTGACGAGTTCTGTCCCTTGCATGTCAGGTAAATATACATCTAATAAAACGAGTTGTGGCTTTACAAACTCTAGCCATTCTTTCGCCTGTTCCCCAGTCGTTGCTGTTCCAATTACTTTAAACCCCTCAATTTTTTCAGTAAAACGACGATGAATTTCCGCAATCCGAATATCATCTTCTACAATCAATACTTCAATCCCCTCATTCATTACAATTCGCCTCTCTCTTTCGGTAATGCAATGATAAATAAAGCACCACCTAAATCCCCTTTTTCAATCGCAATACTTCCATTTAAATCTTCCACTAACTCTTTCACTTTCGCTAATCCATATCCACGTTTTTCGCCCGCCTTCGTCGAAAAACCTTTATAGAATATGCTTGTAATTATTTCATCATGAACACCTTGTCCTGAATCTTCCACTTCAATTAATATTTCTTCGCCAATGTCTGTTACAAACATTCTTACTTTCTTATTATGCTCGTGATTTCTTTCAATTGCTTCAAATGCATTCGTAATCAAATTCCCTAAAATAGAAACAACGTAATTACTCTCAATATGCGGACTTAACTCTTCTAAACTACTTTCCCGATCTAACATAAAATCAATCTTCAACTCTCGCGCCCTATTATAAAATCCAATTAAAATCCCACCTAACCATGGATTTTGAATTCGTTTCATAATAAATTGAACGAACTCTTGATATACTGCCGTTTCCTTATGAATAAGCTCTAAAGCATCTTCATAAGACTCTAATTGAATAAGACCTGAAAGCGTATACAATAAATTGTTATATTCGTGTGTTTGCGCCCGTAATGCCTCTGTATATTGCCGTGTTTGAGATAATTCCGCTGTTAATTGATCCATCTCAGATTTCAAGCGCAAGCTGGATACTACACCAGTTACTTTATTATTAACTTTAATAGGTAGGCGATTGGCAATAACATCCTGCCCCTTTATATTTAATTGGCGATCAAATTGTTCTTCTCCAGTTTGAAGTACATCCAGTATCGATGAATTAGGAATAACATCTAAAATAAATTTCCCTATTATATTTTGTTGTTTATCTAAAGAAAGGATATCGTATGCCGCTTGATTTACTAAACTAACCATACCATTTTTATCGATTACTACAATTCCTTCACGTACAGATTGAATAACTGTACTATGCTCCTCGTATAAAGATGAAATTTCTTCTGGCTCCATTCCAAACATCATCCGCTTAATACTTTTAGCTAAATATACAGAGCCAATTATCCCAATTGACAGACCTGTTATTGTAATCCAAAACACACGCTTTCCATACACTTCTATCGCTCCATGAATATCATCCATTGAAAAACCGACAGATACTACACCAATAATTTCATTATCCTGATTACGAATCGGGACTTTTCCGCGTAGTGAAGGCCCTAATGATCCCGTTGCTTTCGAAACATAAGATTCCCCTTCTAATAGAACCCCTTCATTATCTCCGCCAACCATTCTCTCTCCTATTTTATCTCGCTTAGGATGCGCATAACGAATACCATCTTTATTTCCAACTACAATAAAATCAGCATCTGTTTCGATTCGAATTTTTTCTGCAATTGGCTGAATAATAGAAGCTGGATTTTCTTTTTGAAAAGCTTCCCCGATTTCCGGTATAGCAGCAACTGTTTTCGCAACATACAGCGCTCTTTTTCCGATTTGGTCTTCTACTGTTTCAGATAATATGTAGTAAAATAAATAACTCGTTAACAGCAGTACAACAAGAATAAGTGTACTAATAGTTAATGTAATTCTCGGTTGCAGTTTCAATTTCTTCAATTTCAAAATCATTCCCCTAACATCAATGAAGATAGAATTTAAAGAAAATACAGTCTTTTGTTTTCGTATTTAATCATAACACGATTACTATATATTTCTTCACTTTATCTCATTACCGTTGCCATAAAAAAGAAACGAAGTAAAATGATTACCTCGTTTCTTAACACTTGCCTCTTATACTTTAAACTTGCCAATCATCCCTTGTAATTCTTCCGCCATTTGCGATAGATGAACTGCTGCTGCATTTATTTCATCTACTGAAGCTAATTGCTCTTCAGAAGAGCCCGCGATATTTTGGACGCTTGCTGCGTTTTCTTCAATCGTTGCTGCAATTTCATTAATAGATGCACTTACTTGTTTTGCATCTACCGTCATTTGCTTCGCTACTTCTACCATACTATCAATTTGTACTACTGTATCATTTGTAGATTTCAATATTTCTACAAAGCTTTTCTTCGTTTCATTTGCAACTACAAGCCCTGATTGTACCTCTGTCCCAACTTGATTCATAGAGCTTACTGTTTCTTTTATATCAAATTGTATCTCTTTCACTAGCTTATCAATTTCCGTAGAAGATTGTCCCGATTGTTCTGCTAATTTCCGTACTTCATCGGCTACAATTGCAAAACCTCTTCCTTGTTCCCCAGCTCTTGCAGCCTCAATTGCAGCATTTAATGCTAATAAGTTTGTCTGCTCTGCAATATGTTGAATCACTTCAAGGATTGCTCCAATTTGTTTCGACTTATCATCTAATAAAACAATGACTTTATCTGACTTTGAAACAGACTCATGAATTAATTGCATTTGATTCACAGTTTGCTCAACTAACTTTCCACCATCTTCAGCTTTTTTCTTCGTATACATAGAGGCTGTAGATACTAATGAAGAACTATCTGCAACACGCTGAACTCCTTCTGTAACTTCTTCTAATAATGTTGCTCCTTCTTCAACTTCTCTCGTTTGTATTTCAGCCCCACTCGATACTTGCTCTATCGCCTGTGTAATTTGTTCCGTTGCTTCACTTGTCTGCTTCATGCTAGCTGTTAATTCTTCTGAAGATGCTGCTACATGACTTGCTGAAATATTTATATTTGAAATGACATTATGTAATGATAATGCCATCTCGTTAAAGCTTTCTCCTAACTGCCCAATTTCATCTTTAGAATGAACTGTAATTGATTCTGTTAAATCACCTTCACTAATTTTTTTCGATGATATTACAAGTTGTTTTAACGGTTTAATAATAGAAGCAATTATAAAGTAAATTAAAACCCCGCCGATCATTAATGAAATACCAATAACAGTTATCGTTTTATAGAAAATAGGCTCCGCCGCTTGAATAATTTCTTTTGAAGGCATAATTCCTGCTATTTTCCATCCAGTTTTCTTACTCGTTTTAAAAGTAATATTACGATCTTCACCATCTAATGAATAATGAAAATCACCAGCTTCCTGTTTATAAAATTCCTTACTAAGTTTCTCTTCTAATTTCTCTCCTGGCTTCAGTGTCGGGTGTGCGACTACATTTTTATCTTGATCAAATATCGCTACATACCCTTCCTTACCGATATTAACCATCTTAGAAGTAGTTACAATATCATTGATAATTAAGTCAATCCCGAGAACACCACTTTTATCTTCGTTTTGTTTTGCTAGTGTAATAACAATATTCCCTGTCGTTTTTGACTTATATGGAGCAGTTACAATCACTTCTCCGCTTTTTTTCACTGCCTCTTTATACCAATCTCTTTCTGTAGGATTATATCCTTCGGGCATTTGAATAGCTGGTGATTGAATAAATTGTCCATTACTAGATCCTGTATAGATCGCTTCCATTTCTGGATGTAATTTATTATATTCTTCTAGTTTATTTTGGATGTTTTGAATTTGATCCGCTTGGTAACTTGATTGTTTAAATAATTTCGTAAAATAAGTTGCATCTACTTTTTTACTATCCAATTCCTTATTAATTACATTATCCAAAATTTTTATATTATCTTTCGCCGATTTTAAAATCGTTTCATTAAAATTTGTTTTCGCCTGCTGATAAGACGTCCAACCAATTACAATACTTGGAAGAATTAAAATAATAATAAATGACACAAGTAACTTTGTTTTTAAACTACTACTCCTTAATTTCCTTTGAAACATATTCCTACCCCTTCATACCGTTTTACATGCAATAACTTACGATTAATCTATTTATAAAAATTATAAGATATAAATACGTTAATGAGACTCTTTATTTCTCTTTACTCATCTTTCTAAATTTAAAAGATTATTGCATACATACTTCATTCTATAAAAATTTAATAATTAAAACAATGTATAAAAATGTATATTATTCAAAATATTATAATTCACAGAAGAACCTCTAGTATCCCACTTACTAGAGGTTCTTTCCATCTTACTATTCTTTAGTTTTTTCTACTTCTTTTTCCTTATCTTCTACTACAGATACAACAGGTTTATCATTTGCTAATTGTTGTACTGCCCCTTTTCCTGCAAACCCTTCTAATAACTCTTTTAAATCAATACCAGAAGAAGCTTTTAGTGTTTCCTGCATTGTTGCCATTAAATCAGTCGCATAGCCTGCAACCTTCCCGGCACCGCTATTCTTACCACCGCCGCCTGTATCAACAACTGTAATTTTATCAATATTGCTAAGTGGACTTGCAATTTCTTTCGCATAACTTGGAAGCATTTTAAGAACCATATCCATAATTGCCGCTTGACCATATAATTCAAATGCCTCTGCAATTTTTTGTTTCGCTTCCGCTTCTGCTAAACCTTTTAATCTGATAACATCTGCTTCTGCTGTACCTTGCGCTTTTTGTACTTCCGCTTTCGCTTGACCTTGCGCTTTTTCAATTTCTGCTTTTGCTAAACCTTCTACACGTACTTCTTCTGCACGTGCTCTTGCTTCTGCTTCAATTTTATATTGATCCGCATCTGCTTTTTTCATTTGTTTTACTTTTTCCGCTTCGGCTGATTGTTCAACAGCATAGCGATCTGCATCTGCCTTTTTCTTTACTTCTGCATCGTATTGCTTTTCACGACGCGCAATCTCTTTTTCTTCTAACTCAATTTGCTTTTCACGCTCAATGATTTTAACTCGCATTTGCTCTTCTGTAACACCTTGTTGCGCTTTCGCTTGTTGTAATTCGTAAGAAAGATCTGCATCTGCACGAGCTTGTTCCTGGTCTCTCTTATAAGATTGTACTTTTAATTCCTTATGTTTTTCAGCTTCAGCGATTTGTGCATCACGCTGGTACTCTGCTTCTTTCGCTTCTTTCTCAGCACGAGCTTTTTCAATTCGTGCCTCTTTTTCACGCTCTGCATTCGCAACTGTTGCATCACGCTTAACCATTGCAATTTGCGGCTGACCAAGTGCATCTAGGTAGCCGTTTTTATCCATTATTTCTTTAATTGTAAAGGAAACGATACGAAGACCCATCTTCTTCAGATCAGTAGAAGCTACTTCATGTACCTTTTGTGCGAATTGCTCTCTATTACTATACGCATCTTCTACTGTCATAGAAGATAAAATAGCACGTAAATGCCCTTCTAAAACTTCTTTTGCTTCTATTTTCAACTCTTCTGTTTCTTTTCCTAAATATTGTTCAGCCGCTGTAGAAACTTCTTCAATTGTCGATCCTACTTTAATAATAGAAACACCGTTTACTGTAATCGGTACACCTTGCTTCGTATACGTATCACGTGTACCAACTTCTAATTTGTAGTTTAGTAAGCTAAGAGGTTCTCCCCTTTGCATAATTGGAACTACGAAAGTACCGCCACCGCGAATAATCTTAATCTTCTTTCCGTCATCAGTGATAACAACATTCTTTCCACCACCAAGCCAGTTCCCTGTCACAATTAATGCTTCATCTGGGCCAACTGTTCGATACTTCGTAATGAATACTAAAATAAGTAGAATTAAAATTGCGAGTAAAACTCCACCGATAATTAATGGAATCGTCATGTAAATTCCCCCTTATAATTTTGGTTTTTTTAAAGAATAAGCGATGTTCTGTACAAGTAAAACACCATCTTGAACTCCCTCAATAATGACCTCGGTTCCTTGTGAAATATCTTTCTTTCCAATTGTTTTCGCTGGTATTGCATTACTTCCAAATGGAGAGGAGATTAACACTTCTCCAAATCCTTCTGTAGGAATTGTCGTAATGACTTCCCCCTTGCGACCAATGAATTCATCCATACGTTGCACCGTATTTTGTTCTGCTTCTGCAATCGGTTTTAAAATTAATATTTTCATTATGAAAACACCGATAAAAGATATAGCAAATGAACCAGCAAAAATAATAGTACTATTAAAGGAAAATAAATATTCTCCTATATAACTAAGTCCACATAACATGGCAAAAAAACTAAGTAATAAAGTTACAATGGATACAGATCCTCCACCAAAGCTAAATATTGATTCAAATATATCTCCAAAGAAGATATAAATGACAGTAAGTATAGTTGCAATTATAAATCCGTATAAATAAATTGTTTCAAGTGGATAACCAAACAAGACCATTTCTTATCCCCCTTTCTTAAACAATCCCTTTTTTGTTATGTGTATGCCCCACCTCTTTCAAAAATCATTAATCTTAATTTTCAGTTATTTACTTTTTAAAGAAAAACCTATAGACAGGTCTCTAAAAAAGAACAGGAGAAACCTATTGTGACAGGCTCCTCCTAGTAAATAACCGATATATTGTATATCTATATAATATACTATTTTCCACAAAAAGTAAAGTTAAACATACATTGGAAAAGCACTTATTTTACTGATAATGCGTACGCTCCATCGCCATTATCATATTTATATACATACAAGTAATACTTACCTGGTTTTGCATTAAATTTTGCTTCTATATGATTTCCATTAGCTTGACCGTAAGCTGCGTAATTTTGCATATTTGATTCGTGGTGAAGTACCCATGTCATCCCGATTCCATGCTCATTTAAAACAGAAATATCGATATCTTTCGCTGATGCCACATTAAATGTATAAACATCGGTGTGATCCCCGCCGATAAGGCTACCTTTTATAGTAGTATTTAGCCCGATACGATTTGCTTCCTCTGGACGATTATTTGGTTCTGATTCTGTTAAACTTCCATCTGTAATCGTAACAGTTGTTTCATTTCTACTCTCTTTACCTTTATCGTCTTTTACTCTTAAGGCTACTTTATAAGTTCCTTCTCTTTCATATGCATGTACTGGATTAACTTCTGTACTTGTACTTCCATCCCCGAAGTCCCATAAATAAGAAACGATTTTTCCATCTTCATCGTTTGACCCATCACTTTTGAATTGAATTCCTTCTTTTACAAGCCCGTTATAAGGTCCGTTTACATTAA
Source organism: Bacillus sp. FSL P2-0099 (assembly GCF_038007445.1). Taxonomy (NCBI): domain Bacteria; kingdom Bacillati; phylum Bacillota; class Bacilli; order Caryophanales; family Bacillaceae; genus Bacillus; species Bacillus sp. FSL P2-0099. The sequence goes on along the minus strand of NZ_JBBOXE010000001.1, from coordinate 551,744 downwards.
CCGTCGGGGCTTTATTTTCTCCGTCATCTTTTGCGATACCGTGGAAGACTACATCATATTCAAATTGATTAGAGCTATTCACACGGTAATTGACGAAATATGCTGTAACAGTTTTGTAGCCACTCCATTCTTTTTGCGCCAATTGTTCTAAAGCTTCATTTACTCTTTTACTCATTGCTTTCCAGTCTTCTGACTCACCTTTTGTTACACTACCTGTAAACGTACCTTCTAATGTAAATGTATTAAAGAATTGAGATGTATGCTTTGTCATTTTTGTATCTTTCATAGACAACGTTTCACTAATTTCTTTCTTCACTTCTGTTAGTGCTTTTGGTGCATGTTCAGCTAAATAATCATCTGCTACTTCCGGCACATTGTACTTATCTTGATTATCAATTAACTGCTGCATATACTCTTGATACTCTTTATTTAACTTAGAATCTTTACTTAAAGTCTCACGATACGTATCATAATTTCCCACATCATTCGCACGAATTAAATCTTGAATTTTATCAAACGTTTCAAATTGATGAGTATATAAGTAAGACTGCAATGCGAACGAGTAGTTATAGAAATCCCAAGAACCATATTTAGCAAATAGTGTACGCTCTGCTGTATAACGGCTTGCAGGATCAGATGATAATCCACTAATGATGCTCTTTCTTGGTACAACGTTATTTGTACGAGTAGATCCTGCGAAAAATTCTGCATTCCCTTCTTGGAACCAAGTTAATCTTTCATTTTGATACATATCTCCTCTTCCAAATAAACCGGGAACTTCATATCTCCCTTGAAGATAATGAGTAAACTCATGACGGAATAACTCTTCCAAACTATAAATACTTTGCTCTGGCGTACGCTCATATGTAAAGAATGTCCCTGTCTCTTCAATATAAATTCCACCGTTGTTTGTTTCATATCCATACAATTGTCTATTTAACTGGTATTCGTCTGGAGTATTATAGATTACTATCGTTAATACGTCGTCTGCATTACCTTGTTCTAAAGCTTTGTCATTTCCGATCACACGGTGATATTGCGCTTTTACTTCCTTCGCAGCCCAATATAATCTCTTAATTTTTTCTTCTGACACTTTATCCCCAGTTTTAAATACAATAGATCCATCATCGAATGTATACGTTTTTGGTAAGTATTGCTCTTTTCCTTCTTTACGTATCTTCTCTAAATCTACCGTATTCCCGCTATAATCTTTCCCATTATAGTTTGTTGTAATTTGTTCTACTGCAACAAAATACGACTCACTTAAACGCGGGTACATATGCATTGCCTGTGTAACAACCTCTAATCCTTTATTTGGATTACTATGAAACTTACCTAAACGACTAGCAAAATAAATTCCATTATTAACGAGCCACTTATTTTCTGGCGTTACTTCATTTAAAAGAGCAATACGATTTATTTCATTAATAAACCCATCTACTTTTCCATACCACATCGTTTCATTCGCTTCTTTACGAGCCTCATTTAAGTAAGACTGTATATCATAATCAATGCCTTGCATCATATCGTATACAGCTTGTCCCTTCATACGATCGTCTACATATGCATTAAAATTATCATTATATTGTTTTAAAATATTCGATGCGTATTGCACCGTTTCAACATCACTTGATGCATTACTAATTAATTTTCCGTATGCAGATACGACTGTATCTTGCTCATTTGTTCCAAGCTTAAAGTTGGGATTTTTCGCAATAGCTTTTAACGCTGGTAAACATTTGTCCTGGAAGCTTCTTTCATTTAAGTCGCTTAATTCATTATTATAAAATGCAAGATAAAAAGCTGAACGTAACACTTCAGTAAACGTTTGAATTCCTTTTGAATCATCTTTCGTAAATGTACTACCTCTATGAGCTAATTCGTCTATAATTACTTGCATTTTTCCGTTATCTTTATAAAAGGCTTTTGCATCTTCATTAAACTGGAATAAGTCTGTAATTTGGTGCCACTTAATACTGCCTAACGTTTCAATTAATTCTTGATCATTCATTTTGTTTAAATCAGCCATTGAATAGCTTTCTTTAGCTTGCTTTACTGCCGAGTTCTTCGTAATAGATGCTGGTCGCTGTGAAAAATCTCCTACTTTTAAACGTTCTTGAAATGATAATGTTTCCTCGGCTTTAGAAGCGTGTCCGATCTCATCTACTGGTTTTTCAATTCCAACTGGTTTCGAATGCAATACATTATACGGTACCTTTTCTTCTGCTGATACATTCGTTTGAATTGCTCCGAGCGATAGCGCCATTGTACTAATACTAAGCAACACTTTATCGATCTTTGATTTCTTGTTCATATTATTGCCCCCCTATTTATATATTCCATTCAAAAAATTAACATATTATCTGGATAAAATGATATAAAATGCAATATTTCATATTATTTCTTCATACATTTTGAACATATAGTGAACGAAAGGGACTTACAGTTTCCGCTACAGTTGCTCCATTATTTAAGCAATCGAAACATCCTCGTATTAATATCCTTCCCCTATTCAAAAAGCCCTTATCATAAGCATATTTCAACATGAAACTGCTATAATAAGGGCTTCTCAAAAACTTATATAATCACTTTATATAATAATAAGATAAAACGTTATTCACTTCTTAAATAATCTCTTTCTAAATACAAACATACTTAATGCTGAAAGAACAAGTGCTAATCCAGAAAGTAAGGTCGGTGTGTTAGCTTGACCACCAGTTGCTGCTAAAGACTTCTGATTTTCCTCTTGCTTATTAGCATGTTGTTTATTTGAATCTTTTTCTTTCGCACTCTCTTGTCCTACCACTTTTACTGGACCAACTTGATTATTCCCTTTTGGCTCTTGATCCAATCCAGTTGCTGATTCTTTTACCTCTTCTTTTGTACCTGCAACTTCTTTCGCCGGCTCTTTTACTTCTTCTTTTGTTTCTTCAACTTCTTTTATCGGCTCTTTTACTTCTTCTTTTGTTTCTTCAATTTCTTTTACCGGCTCTTTTACCTCTTCTTTTGTACCTGCAACTTCTTTCGCCGGCTCTTTTACTTCTTCTTTTGTTTCTTCAATTTCTTTTACCGGCTCTTTTACTTCTTCTTTTGTTTCTTCAACTTCTTTTACCGGCTCTTTTACTTCTTCTTTTGTTTCTTCAACTTCTTTTACCGGCTCTTTTACTTCTTCTTTTGTTTCCTCAACTTCTTTTGTTGGTTCTGTCACTTCTTCTTTTTCAACTATATTCTGGATAACTGTTCCATTAAAGCTTATACTAGTTTCATCCGAATCTAAATCAAATTTATATACCTTTTCACCTGGAGTACTCCATTTCATTACTCCGTTATTAAACGTTCCACCCTCACTTGTTAGTTTAATATTCTCAATAGTTTCTCCTTCTAAGTCATATACCGGAACTTGAATTTCTTCATTTACTTTCGCTTCATTTAAAATGATTTTTTGTCTTCCGGCATCAATTGAAAACCATTGACCTAATTGTACTAACGGCCTTACATCACGAATCTCATTTCCAGCTAATTTTAAACTGAGTAGGTCTAACATTGAACCAAGAACTGATACATCTTTAATATGATTATCCGCAAGGTTTAACCACTGTAAATTTTCCAGTGAAGATAACGGCGTTATATCTTCAATTTTATTATGAGATACATTCACGTCTTTCAATTGTTTCAAGTTTGAAATGAACTTAATATTTTTCAACCCTACTCCTTCTAAAGTGAGGTTTTCTAAGTTCGTCATGTATTCTAAACCAGTTAGATCTTTTATCTCTTTTCCTTTTTCTTTAAGTATCTCTAATGTTTTAATCTGTAATAAATCTTCTTTTGTTATAGGGGCATTTAGATTCTCTCTACCAAAATTCTTTTTATTAATATGTTGTTGTAAATTTTTATCAAGAATTACATTTTTACTTTCTGTTTGTTTTTCAACTATACTTTGTATAACCGTCCCATTAAATCTTATTTTACTTTCAGCAGGATTCGTATCTAGTTTAAATTCATATATTTTTTCTCCAGGACTATTCCATTTTATAAATCCGTTACTCAGCGTAGCCCCCTCACTTTTCAATTTAATATTTTGAAGTGGCTCTCCTTTAAAATTGTATACTGGAATTTTTATTTCTTCATCTACGCTTGCTTCATCTAAAAAGATTTTTTGTCTTTGAATATCTATTGAAGTTCGCTTACCCAATTCCTCAACAGACTTTATGTCAGAAATTTCATTCGCTCCAAGATTTATCTCATGTAAATTTGTTAAATTACTCAGTGGCGATATATCAGAGATATAATTCTCTTCTAAATTCAATACTTGTATTTTTACTAATTTAGATAATGATGATATATCTTTTATTTCACTATCAGCAATTTCTAGTTCAATAAGATTACTCATTTTACTAATAGGCTCAATATCACTAATTTTATTATTTCCTATCCATAATAGATTCACATTCTTTAACTTCTCAATACCCGAAAGATTACTAATTTGATTATTTGCTAAGTATACTTCTTCTAACGATAACACTGTAAATAATGGTGTAAGATCCTTTATATTATTACCAATTAAATCTAATATTTTAATCTTTTTCATTTGACTTAACGGTGTAAGATCTGCAATTTTGTTATCTCTTAAAAAGAGCATGTCAAGATTCTCTAGCTTAGAAACGGGTTGAATGCTTTCAATTGGACTAGAGGATAAATCTAAATATTTCAAATGTCTCAATCCCGAGATAACAGATATGTCTGTTACATTAGACTCTCTTAATGTCAACTTCTCTAAGTTTGTCATATATTCTAAACCAGCTATTTCATTTATCCCCTCACCTGAGTATATGGATAATGTTTTAATTTGTAATAAATCTTCCTTCGTTATAGGTTCATTTATATTTTTTCTCTCTAAGTTATATTTATTAATATGCATTTGCAATTGCTTATCTACTATTACATTTCCATCTTGTTGATCCACTGTATCCTCTTTATTTTCCTTTTGATCTTTTGGAACATTGTTTTCTAGATTTAACGCATTTACTTCAAACTGCACCTGGTACTTATTATCATAGGCCATTGTCGGAATATAAATATGCATTTGCATATTATATCTTTTTCCTAATTCTCCAACTTCAAATTGAATAACCTTCGTCCCATTTTTCTTTTTATCCTCTGATATGACTTTTACATCATGGAATACACCAGGAGTATCAATATCCTCTGTTTTCAAGTATTCGAAGAAATCACTATCACTTAACGTTGCCGTTACAATTTTCTTCCCATTCTCAATAGTTAATTTAGGATCTTTTATATAAACAGCTGCCATAGACTCTTCATTCGTTTTATCTTTATACGCTTTAATAACAGCATCATATGTACCATCTTCTAAAGCATGTCCAGTTTTGTTCGCCTCAATTGCTACAGCTGCTAAAGCAGACGTTGAATACGTAGCAAATGGAAGTGATAACGCCGCAGCGATAATCATCGCATTTATATGTTTTCTTTTAGTTTTTTTCAACTTTACATCTCCTCCAAAATATATAAATCGAAATGTAATCATTTCTCGAATAAATGATAATGATTTTCATTATCATTGTCAATTAAAAAAATAAAAAGTTTACAAAAAAATAACCCCTTTACAAGGGGTTATGCCATTTTTTCTCCTGATTCTTCTTTAAAAAAGCTCTTCATCGCATGAAATACATCTGCTTTTTGCTTTAAAATATAATATCTGAAATTCTCGTCTTTAATATTTTTATATGCTGACATAAGCGTACTGTGGCGGTTGTACTGATTCACTTCCCCATACCCAAACATATTACATTTTTTCATCAACTCTTCCACAAGCTTTACGCATCTAGCATTATCTGAAGTTAAATTATCACCGTCTGAAAAATGGAATGGATAAATATTATAACGGTCTGGTGAATATTTATTATCGATTAACTCAAGTGCTTTTTTGTATACGGAAGAACAGATCGTTCCACCACTTTCCCCTTTTGAGAAAAACTCTTCTTCTGTGACGACCTTCGCTTCCGTATGGTGAGCAATAAACTCAATGTCTACGGTTTCATACTTTGTGCGTAAAAATCTTGTCATCCAGAAAAAGAAGCTACGTGCCATATACTTCTCCCATATCCCCATCGATCCACTCGTATCCATCATCGCTAATACAACAGCTTTTGAATCTGGCTTTAACACTTCATTCCAAGTACGGAACTTTAAATCTTCTTGGTGAATTGGATGAAAAGATGCTTTACCACGCATTGCATTTCGTTTATATGCAGATATCATCGTCCGTTTCTTATCAATATTTCCCCATAATCCTGTTTTTCTAATATCATTAAATTCAATATGTTCAATCCGGTTTTCATCCATTTCTTTTCTCTTTAAATTAGGCAGCTCTAACTCTTTGAAAAACGCTTGCTCCAATTCTAAAATTGAGACTTCTGCTTCATAATAATCTTCTCCAGCTGCATCTCCTGCCCCTTGCCCTTTTCCTGGTCCCTTCTGCTTTTGACCACCTGATCCATCTCTTGCAACAACATCACCAACTTTGCTGTCACCGTTTCCTTGCCCAACGTGTTTGTTTTTATCATAATTGTATCTAATCTTATATTCATCTAAAGAACGAATCGGTATTTTCACAACATCCTTGCCATTAGACATAACTATACTTTCTTCTGTTACAAGGTCTGGTAAATTATTTTTGATTGCCTCCTGCACTTTTTCTTGATGGCGTTGTTGGTCGTCATATCCTTTGCGATGGAGGGACCAGTTTTCCTGTGAAATCGTGTAATTTGGTTGGTTTTCTTCGCTCATTCCTTTCCCTCCTTACTGTAATTGTCTTCCCCTATGAACAGCAATCTATAATTTTGTTTTCTAGTGTGCGTAACTAGAATATTTGAAAAATAACTGTTCATCGAAAATCATCCCATAAACATATATAGCGTTTTTCATACAATACTCCGAGCATCCTAAACAAAATTTTGCCACTCACATAATAAGAAAGAAACATTCAGCCGTTGATAAGAAAGAAACACAATGCATTGTTGCACACATTTTCGTTTTGCAACATATTGTATTGTGTTGGCTTTTTTGTATGAATGGTTGGTTACTCTATCATATGCATATTGTAAAAATAATTGACAAGAAATTCATAAAATCGCATCTTAATTTATTATATTCGGACAAGCTATGACATTTTTTACAAATATCAATAGATAACAAAACGCCGCCCCAAGAATAAGAGACAGCGTTTTGTTATCAAACTATCGATTTAACAAACTACCTACATATCGTAACAATTCATTCGCAGATGAAGAATTATAGCCATGCTCATCAATTAAGCGTGCAACAACATCATTGATTTTCTTAAGCTGATTTTCGTCTGGTGTTTTCGTTGATGTTGTAATTTTCACTATATCTTTTAAATCGGCAAATAGTTTTTTCTGAATCGCTTCACGAAGACGTTCGTGTGAATTATAATCAAAGCGTTTTCCTTTACGTGCATAAGCAGAAATGCGAATTAAAATTTCTTCACGGAATGCCTTTTTAGCATTTTCTGAAATTCCAATTTGCTCTTCAATCGAACGCATAAGTTTTTCATCTGGGCTCATTTCTTCACCAGTTAACGGATCACGTAATTTTGATTTATTGCAGTATGCTTCGACGTTATCTAAGTAATTATCCATAAGTGTCTTAGCTGATTCTTCGTATGAATAAACAAATGCTTTTTGTACTTCTTTCTTAGCAATTTCATCGTATTCTTTTCTCGCTAATGAGATGAAATTCATATAGCGCTCTCGGTCCTCACTACTAATTGACGGGTGCTGATCCAATCCGTCTTTTAACGATCTCAGTACATCTAGTGCATTAATAGATGGTACCTCTTTTCGAATAATTGTAGAAGAAATTCGGTTAATGACATAACGAGGGTCAATCCCCTTCATACCTTCATCTTGATATTCGCGTTGCAGTTCCTCTACATCAATCGTATTATATCCTTCTACCGTTTCTCCATCATATAAACGCATCTTTTTAATTAAATCAATATCTGGACGCTTCGGATCTTTTAAACGAGTTAAAATAGTGAACATTGCTGCAACGCGAAGTGTATGCGGTGCAATATGAACATTGGACACATCACTTTCACGAATCATTTTTTCATAAATATGTTCTTCTTCACTAACCCGTAAATTATATGGAACCGGCATTACAATAATTCGTGAATGCAATGCTTCATTTTTCTTATTTGCTATGAAGGAACGATACTCTGTTTCATTTGTATGCGCTACAATTAATTCATCTGCTGAAATAAGCGCAAATCTTCCTGCTTTAAAATTCCCTTCTTGTGTAAGCGATAGTAAATGCCATAAAAATTTCTCATCACATTTTAACATCTCTTGGAATTCCATCATGCCGCGGTTCGCCTTATTTAATTCTCCATCAAATCGATATGCACGAGGATCTGATTCCGAACCGTATTCTGCAATTGTAGAAAAGTCTAGACTACCTGTTAAATCGGCAATATCTTGTGATTTTGGATCAGAAGGACTAAATGTACCAATTCCTGTACGGCGATCTTCAGAGAAGAAAATACGCTCTACAACTACATCCTCAATTCTTGACCCGTATTCTTGCTCTAGACGCATAACATTTAATGGTGATAAATTCCCTTCAATCCTTACTCCATATTCATCAAAGAAATCATTCCGTAAATGTTGCGGAATTAAATGAAGTGGATCTTCATGCATTGGGCATCCTTTTATTGCAAAAATCGCTCCACGATCTGTTCGTGAATATGTTTCTAATCCTCGTTTCAACATCGTAACTAATGTTGATTTCCCCCCACTAACAGGCCCCATTAATAACAAAATACGTTTCCTAACATCTAATCGTTTTGCAGATGGATGAAAATATTCTTCCACAAGGCGTTCTAAAGCATCCTCTAATCCAAATAGCTGATTACTAAAGAAGTTATATTTTCTTCTACCATCAACTTCTTCAATTCCAGCATCTTTTATCATATTGTAAATGCGAGAGTGTGCTGTTTGAGCCACCCATGGTCTTTCTTTCACAAGCTCCAAATACTCCGCAAACGTACCTTCCCATTGTAAACGTTCTTCTGCTTCCCGATATTGTTCAATTTTCTTTAGAATATCCATTATAGCTCCTCCCCCATCTCCTTGTTCAATCGGATTATTATAAAAGGTATGCTAGGATGTCCTTAAACATTCTTTAAATCAAAACGAAATATATAATAGCGCAATAAAATTCTCTCCAAAATTCAAAGAAAATTCTGTATAATAAAGGTATTAAAGTTTTCACGCTGCTATTCATTGTAAATAAATTCTTTTCTTCTGGGAACCTTACATACATTTCGATTCACAAATAGGATTCGTAAACCGAAAAAGTAAGGGGGAAATTAGTATGAAGTTATTATTAATTTTAGGTGTATCACTCACATTTCTTACAGCTATTTTCACATCTGGTTATAACGATAAGCCAGGTACACAAAAAAAGTGATGTGCTTTTCAGCACATCACTTTTTTTCTTGTTTTTTATACACTATTTAAAATAAATATTTTCCACATCGTATATCGATAAAGGGCGATTATAAAAATAACCTTGTACGATTTTCACATTCTTTTCCTTTAAAAACTGTATTTGTTCCGCCTTTTCTACTCCTTCTGCAATCACATTTAACCCTAGAGTATGTGCTAAATGAATAATTGCAGCCGTAATATTCGTATCTCTTTCATCTTTATATATACCTTCCATAAAAGAACGATCAATTTTTAACGTATCAATCGGATATGTTTTTAAATAACTTAAAGATGAATATCCCGTTCCAAAGTCATCTAAATGAATCTTTAAATTTTGTTCTTTTAACTGCAGTAACACTCTTTTTGATACATCTTTATGTATAAGAGCCCCTTCTGTAACTTCTATTGCTAATAAATGAGGGGGAACGTTGTACTTATTTAAAGCACGTGTAATCATCTCTATTAATGTAATAGAACGAAAATGTCTAGCTGAAATATTAACTGCGATTGGTACAACCTCATATCCTTTATTTAACCATTCACGTATCTGTTCACAAACTTGATGTACTACCCATTCATCAAGTTTAATAATAAACCCTGTTCTTTCAGCAAGTGGGATAAATTGATTGGGCGAGACAAAACCTAGCTCCTTATTCTCCCACCTTATTAAGGCTTCCATACTGGCTATCTTTTCCGTTTCAATATTAATTTGAGGTTGATAATAGAGGGAAAATTCATTTTTCTCTATAGCACGATGTAACTGATTTTCTATTATAAACCTTTGTTCACGTTCACAATCTAATCCACTACAATAAAAATGATAATACCCTTTTCCTTTTTCCTTTGCTTTTTCCAAAGCTGCGTCGACTCTTTGGAAAAGCATTTTTTCATCCATTCCATCTTCTGGGGCCATTACAATCCCAATTGATGCACTCAAATAAACATCCTCTTCTTCTATTACAAAATGCCCACTAATTTTTTTTAATATTGTTTGTGCAACTTCCTCTACGTATTCTCTCGTTATATTTTCTATTAACATAACAAATTGATCATCATGTTCTCTAAATAAATGCATATCTTCTATTTTTAGATCTCGTAAGCATTCAGTAACTTTTTTTAAGACTTGATCCCCTTCTTTATGACCAAATGTATCATTAATAAGGTGAAATTCATCCAAATCTATAAAAACCAATGCGAATTCTTTATTCTCAGCTAAAAATTCATTTAGCTTATTTGTGCATGATATTCTATTCATTAACCCCGTTAACTGATCGAAGTAAGCTAAATATTCTGTTTTCATCTCATTTAATACTTGCCTCGTAACATCCCTCGTAACAATGTACACCCCGACGATTTCACTATTCACAATAATGGGGATTGTCCTCACGGAAATATAAAGTTCATATCCTTCTTTATGAATATATTTCTTTGCAACAATTTGTTTTGCTCTTCCCTGTAAAGCATTTTTAAATATAATTTGAAAAGTTTTTTCATATTCTTTATTTATAAACTGACAAATAAATTGGTCCTTTAACTCTTCATATCGATACCCAAAAATTTCATAAGTCGCTGGATTTGCATATGTAATTCTTCCAATAGAATCTACAGATATAATGGAATCATTATTATATTCTAGTAATGACTTAAATAACATTTGTTTTTCTTCTATTTCCACTTTTTTCTTAACCTGTGCTGTAATATCTCTAGTAATACAAATAATAAACTGACATGTTCCATTTACATCGCATACTGGATTAAGTGAAGATTCATAATGTATATCACCAGTTGGCAAACTAATTACATCACAAAATGTAATTGCTCTCGCTTCTCTCATTACTTTTGCATAGTGTCCTTGCAATAACCTTGCCGTATCTTCTGGTAATACTTCTGCAAAAGTTTTCCCATAACATTCTTTCCCTAGCCTGGCGTGATTCATTCCTATTTTATTCACATAAATATATTTAAAAGTTTCATCATCAATAACTTTCACAATAAACACTAAATCTTGAATAGCATGTAACAATCCCTGTCTTACTAAATCCATATCTATCATACTTAAAAAGGTATTTTGATTATTATATTGTTCCTTCATATTTATCTCAACCCGTCTTATCTATTTTTATTCATATATCTCATTCTATATGAATATGTACCTTTTTTAAAATGTATGATTACATATTTTTTTAAAAAATAAAAAAGCCGCCAAATGGCGACTTTTAATACACGATTTCTAAATCTAATCCTGGATAATTTTGTTGACGGAACGCTTCATAAATTAAAATTGCTGCTGTATTAGATAAATTTAATGAACGTACTTTATCCGTCATTGGAATACGTAAACAATGATCGAAGTTTTCTTCAATTACATTAGCTGGTAATCCATTTGTTTCTCTTCCAAATACGAAATAGTAATCCTTCTCACGTTTGCTATAATCAAATGCTGTATGAGCTTTCTCGCCATACTTTGTTAAATAAAAGAATTCACCATCTTTATTTTTCTCATAGAATTCTTCGATTGAATCATAATACGTAACTTTTACGTGCTGCCAATAATCTAATCCTGCACGCTTTAACATTTTGTCATCCGTTGAAAATCCAAGCGGTCTAATCAAATGTAATTCTGTTCCAGTTGCTGCACAAGTACGTGCAATATTTCCTGTATTTGCTGGAATTTCTGGTTGATATAAAACAACATGTACTCCCACGCGATATTCACCTCTATTTTTTATCTACTACGTATTATACCACTTGAACGAAAAATCTCTACCCATTAATAATATGAAAGAATTTATATTTCATTTGTGGTGTATATTTACTAGAATCTTCATAGTTCCAATAACGCCTGCGGCTATTCGCTGAATGTGCATTTACAAGCGGCATACCATCTGCGTCTTTTGCTACTACAATTGTCGTATGATTCCACCTACCATCATCCTCAAAATCATACGCAATTACATCGCCAAGAATAAGGTCTTCTGGCCTTTCTACTGCTTCTGCTCGAAGCCCTGTTGTAGCACCTGACAAATACCAATAAAAAGAGTGCGCTACAGCCCAGCTCCAACTCCACTGGTTTCCCCTTTGCCACCACCCTTTACGAATGTTAGGATGTCCATTCATTGGTACTTCTCCAGTATGCAGACATTGTGAAATGAAATTTGTACAATTATCCGGAAAATTACGGTATGCAGAATTGCGATCATCCCACCAACGCTCTGCATATTTCACTGCCTCTAAACGATTATATTGATATGAACCGTATTTTTCTTTCGTGACTTCCCGTTCTAACGTTTCACCTATTCCTATTTCTTCTGACACTTCGAGAGCATAATCATCTATTATACAACTATTTTTTAAACAAACTCGTCGTTTTAATTGTTCCTCTTCGATATAAAATAATTCTTTATGCTTAATTAAATATTTCAAGTGTATTTGATAATCAATTTCTTGATGCTCATTACTATTTAATTGTCTAACGAAAGAAATATCTGCAGTTGCTTTCACTATATGTGCACTACGCTTTTGAAACAATTGTTTCTTTCTCTGTACCATTTGTAACAAATCTACTGCAATACCATCTACATCTGTTCGTTTCTCTGTTATATATGCTAAAAACTGTTGCACTTGCTTTTCAATATTCGCTTTTACAACCATTTCGTCTCCCTCCCATATTACAATATGAAAAAGGGAGATATTATCTACTCTTTTTTCTGTGCTAACAATTCAAGTCCACGATTCATTTCATGAAGAACCTCTTCATCTTTCTCACGTTCCATCTCTTTTTCAATCGCTTCTCCTACTCCATCTCCACCAATTTTCCCAAGTGCCCATGCTGCTGTTCCTCGAAGTACTGGTCTTGGATCATCTTTCATAACACCGATTAAATCAGGAATTGCTGCTGTTTCTTTAAAATGTGCAAGTGCTAAAATAGCATTTCGTTGCAATGGTTTTTTACCTCTCCATGAACCAGACATAATTCCATACTTCTCTTTAAAATCACGATTACTAATTGTTAAAAGTGGTGTTAATAACGGTTTAACTAACTCAGGGTCAGGCTCCATTTCAGGATGGTTATGAAAATCCATTCCTTTATTTTTCGGACAAACAGTCTGACACGTATCACATCCATATATACGGTTTCCTATTTTATCGCGATATTCTTCAGGCAGAAACCCTTTTGTCTGTGTTAAAAATGCAATACATTTCTTCGAGTCCAACTGCCCGCCTTGTACTAAAGCACCTGTAGGACAAATATCAATACATTTCGTACAACTTCCACATTGATCTTCTATTGGCCGATCAGGGGGGAATGGAACATTCGTAATCATTTCTCCTAAGTATACATACGAACCAAATTCCGGTGTAATAATAGCGCAGTTCTTACCACTCCATCCAATACCGGCACGCTCTGAAACAGCTCGATCACTTAGCTCCCCTGTATCAACCATTGATTTCACTTCTATATCCGGCAGCTTTTCGATTAAATACGCCTCTAACTTTTGCAAACGATCTCGTAGAACAAGGTGATAATCTTGGCCCCAAGAAGCACGGCAAAAAATCCCACGTCGTTCCCCTCGTTTACTTAATGGTGCATTTTTTAATTTTGAAGGGTATGCTAAAGCAATCGCAATAATTGATTTCGCACCAGGTAACAATAGCTGTGGATTCGTTCTCTTCTCTATATCAGGCTCTTCGAATCCAGACTGATAATTCAATTGTTGTTGCTGGATTAGACGCTGCTTTAATTCCTCAAATGGTGAAGCACTGGCAAAACCTATTTTATCTATACCAATCGTTTTACTATACGCAATTACATCTTGCTTTAATTGTTCAAAGTCCATTTTCAATCGCCTCCACCGATGAATCCATCCCTTATGTAACGACTATACTGGTTATCAATTCACTTTTGGATAATATTCTTCACTTCTATTTTCGCATACAATTATGATTTTCAAACATTAAAAAACGCAATGCTTCGTTTATCTTAGAAACGAAACACTGCGTTGATCACAATTTATTAGAAAAACATTAAATAAAATTTGGAGCGGGTGAAGAGAATCGAACTCTCGACCAGAGCTTGGAAGGCTCTTGTTTTACCACTAAACTACACCCGCAAATATGAAAAAAATATAAGATATTGAAATAACTTATGTAAAGTAGTATAGCATGTAAAAAAAATCGAAGCAAGAAATTTATCGAAAAAAGTCGAAAAAGTGATGAGATACCTCATCACTTTTTCAATTCTTTATCAATCGCCTTCTTCATACTATCGAAATCAGGGTTTGCAAGATTCCCATTTATATATACTGAAGGAGCACCTTGAACTTTTAATTTTTGAGCACGATCTGAATCTTTACGTACTTTGTCTTTCATTTCTTTACTGTGTAAATCTTTTTTAAACTGTTCTACATTAATTTTCGGAAGCTTTTCTTTCACAATATTAAGAAGTAATTCTTCTGTAATCCATTCTTCCGTATCTTTCTTTTGATTTTGATAAATCTCATCATAGAAAATCCAGAATGAATCTTGATCTTGTTTATAAATTGCTTCACCGGCAGCTGCACCTAAATCAGAGTCTTTTCCGATAAACGGGAAGTTAATAAAATATAACTGCACTTTACCTTTATC
This sequence comes from Bacillus sp. FSL P2-0099, assembly GCF_038007445.1. Lineage (NCBI taxonomy): Bacteria > Bacillati > Bacillota > Bacilli > Caryophanales > Bacillaceae > Bacillus > Bacillus sp. FSL P2-0099. The sequence continues at coordinate 536,586 of NZ_JBBOXE010000001.1, read as the reverse complement.
AATATACTCTTCTTTTAATCGTGGTAATACTGTTACATCCCAAGTACGACAAGCTGGACATTTAAAGTCTCCAAATTCAACTACCTTAACTGGAGCATCATCTTTCCCTAAAGATTGTTGCGTAGAATAAGCAAACATCTCATTCCCTTTATCTTTCTTGTCATTTATGATGCTATACACAATCGTCCCGATTACAATCAATACTGCGATAGAAAAAACTATACCAAGAGCCATGAGTTTGTTTGATGATTTCATATACATTCCTCTTTAATTTCATATTCTGTATACATCATTGTACACAATACACATAATATCAATACTTACATAGGTCACGCAATGAACACGCTCACATAAATTACAAAAATACAACGTTTGTGACAATATTGTGTCGCCTTTTGTCACAAATTATTAAAAAAAGAAGCTCCTATGTAGGAACTTCTTTTAACTTACTGCTTTTTCACGGGCATTTTTTAACATGGATTGCTCTGTTTTTATATCATGGCGAATTACTAATTTCTCACTAACTGCTTGCACATATTCATCATGATTTATATACCCTTCTTTCTCCATTAGCCTTAAAACTACATTCCGTCTCTCAACTGCTTTATCATAATTTTGTGCAGGTGAGTAATAAGCCGGTGCTTTTACTATAGCAGCCATCATTGCACTTTCAGCCAGTGTTAATTGATCCACTTTTTTACCGAAGTAAAGGTTTGCTGCTTTTTCAATCCCCCATGCGCCTTCTCCGTAGTAAATATTACTTACATACAATTTTAATATCTCATCCTTTGTGAATGTACGTTCAATCTTTTTCGTATAAAAAATTTCTTTCCACTTACGGGAAAATGTACGTTCATTAGATAAGAAAGCATTTTTAGATAACTGCTGTGTAATCGTGCTTCCTCCTTGCACAACACCACCAGCTTTTATATTCTCAATAGACGCCCTGATAATCGCTATATAGTCTAAACCGTTATGATGATAAAATCTTTTATCTTCCGTCGCAATAAATGCGTGTGTTAATGATTCTGGCACCTCTAAATTAGCAGGTACATGCAATTTACTAATATCACTTCGCTCAATCATTACATTTCCAACGAATAATAATGCAAAACTTAACAATAATAATAATATAATGGCTTTATAAAGAAATTTAGTTAATGGATTTAATGCAACTTTTTGATGATAGTTCACTCTAGATAATACTCGTTCTTTCATCTCGAACACCTCTTTTCCACACAGCATATAACTCTTAATTTAAGAATACCTTGTTATAAAAGAATATCCCATCGATTTCTCTTACACCTACCTTACAACATTGTAAGGTGTAAAAATGTATTGTATCACAGTCCCTTTTTATCTACTATTCATATGAAATATTGAATATACATTTATTTATCACACTATTTATAGGAAGTAGGACTCTCCTTAATTTCACTTTATTCTTTTATTATATCAGTTTATACATTTATACTTTTAAACATCTAGCAATCTAATTATATACGATATATCACCATTATACAGAACGAACGTTCTATAAATCAATACTAGCTTTCGGATTATCTCGCTATTTGTGTGCAGTAAGAATTCTCCCTCAAAACTTGGCTAAAGCTAGGAAATTAGGTGGTAGTCCTGCTTCCTCCACCAATTATTAGCCTACACTTTATTATTGTGACCTTTTTCTGAAACAGTATACATAAAGAAAAGGTTAGCAATTTGAGCTGTCCTCAAATAACTAACCTTTTCTTTACAACCTTCCTATAAGATTATATGGCTGAACTTCCCATGTTTCGTATGGAATAAAATGCATTGCTTTCATCGCATCAAGTGTCCTTGATTTCATATGAGGACGCGTTATATACTCATCAATGTTCTCTTCGTTTAAAGCAACAAATTTAGCCTCTTGTATTTCTTCAGATTGAATTTTTATTTCACCACTAACATATGCTACTTTAAAAACAACAGCTACAACATGCATAGAAGCATTATAATAAATCCCTGTAACTCCGATAGGCTTCACAGTTAATCCTGTTTCCTCCATTATTTCTCTGCAAACAGCTTGATCGAGCGCTTCCCCTTCTTCTACCTGTCCTCCAGGCATTTCCCACGTATCTGCTCGCCAGTGCACTTTCGTTAAAAGCACCTCATTCTTTTCATTTGTTAAATAACCTGCTACGGCAACAATATGCTTTGGTGTTTTATGCTCCACAGAAATACCTCCTAGAAATATGATTATTTAAAATACAAACCTATAACCATATTCCCTAGCAGCTACAAAATACCTTTAATACTTTACCACCTTAATTAACTCCATAAAAAAAGACCCTATCCGTTAAAGGAAAGGGTCTTCTGTCTTATATTATTCCCCTAAGTCTACGTTGTGGTAAACTTGCTGTACATCTTCTAAATCTTCTAATGCATCAACCATTTTTTCAAATTGTACTTGAGCATCTTCAGGAAGTTCCACATCACTTTGTGCAAGCATTGTTAATTCTGCAACTGTAAATTCTTCAACACCAGCACCTTTAAGTGCAGATTGTACTGAATGGAACTGATCAGGTTCAGCATAAACGATAACAGAATCTTCTTCTTCTAGAATGTCACGTGCATCTACATCTGCTTCCATTAAGATTTCAAGAACTTCATCTGATGTTTTACCTTCAAGACCGATAACAGCTGTCGCATCAAACATGTAAGCGACAGAACCGTTTACACCCATGTTACCACTGTTTTTGCTAAATGCAGCTCGTACATCTGCTGCAGTACGGTTTACGTTATTTGTCAGTGTATCTACAATTACCATAGATCCGTTTGGTCCAAAGCCTTCATAACGAAGCTCGTCATAGTTTTCTTCTGAACCGCCTTTTGCCTTTTCAATCGCACGGTCAATAATTGTTCTTGGCACGTTGTATGTTTTCGCACGTTCTAATACAACTCTTAACGTTTGGTTTGATTCTGGATCTGGCTCGCCTTGTTTTGCTGCCACATAAATTTCACGTCCAAATTTCGCGTATATACGGCTTGTATTTGCATCTTTTGATGCTTTTTTTTCTTTAATATTGTTCCATTTACGGCCCATACTTTCCACTCTCTTTCCCATTTTAAATCTACATAAAAATATTAATATGAAATATAATGTGTATTCAACACATTTTTAAAAGAAATATAAAAAGTTCATTTTTGATTCATATTACAGACATAATATAAATCACTATCATTTTGTTCTTTCGACAAGTTATATTATACATGAATTCCTAAGTTTATTACGAATTTTAGAATCACATAGCATAATTTAACAAAAAAAAAACTAACATTTCTGTTAGGGTCTTTTTAGGTGACATTTATATAGAGTGCTACCCTTAAAATCCTTTATTTTAAAGCATTTTAAAAATTTTGAGCTTCTTTAAACATGATAAATTAAAATGAAACGGAGCCAAAATGGAATCATATTAAATAACTGACACCTTTTATTTTCATTTCTCTCCCTTGATTAAATTTATCATATTTCATTTATTACTGTGATGATTTATTTTATTATTTCTCGCTAAACAATAAGAAACAGGGCAAAGCTGCCATTTCCTTTTAAAGATTTGTTATGTAGTATGTTATGAACTATTCATTATCAAACTAAAGCTATTCCTTTTCATTCCTCTATTAATTCCATAATATTACCATAATTACTTTCTATTGCTGTATAATTAAAATAGGAAAAAATTTGAAGAAAAGATAGGGGAGAGTAATTATGACACATTCAAGTGAGAAAAAAGCACATGGTTTTAAAGGAATAGGAGAGAAGTTAAACCCAACTATCTATCAAGTGAGATTCATGAAATTGGATGGTCCAATTCACTTTGATTCGTTCCCTAAATTAAAGGAATTAGGGGACTGGTTGAGTACTTCAACGCAAATATGGTCGTGTCACTCAACTATGTACAAGTACAACAGAGAAGAGTTTGAAAAGAAGTTTTTCGAAATTACGAAATTACCAGCTGATAATGTGGTAATTTCAACTGGTGGTATCGAATTTAACTTCATGTCACCAGGGTGGAGAGATTCTCTCTAGGGTGCTCGAAAAAATTCTTGTATATGTAATATTCTACTGAAATTTTATCCTTTTAATACTTCATAGTTTCTTCCAACTGTATCTAAAGTTCGTCACTTACTCACCGCACACTACCCCAACGCACTATTAGTGCTTATTTTGTAGTGTGAAGAAAACAAAAAAAAACTCTACACAATTAGTGTAGAGCCTTGATGTTACGCCGTTCATGATACCGATGGTCGGGGTCGAACCGACACTCCCGAAGGAACACGATTTTGAGTCGTGCGCGTCTGCCAATTCCGCCACATCGGCATAAAAGAAAGGCGGCAACCGGATTTGAACCGGTGGTAAAGGTTTTGCAGACCTCTGCCTTACCACTTGGCTATGCCGCCATATGAAGTTAAAATGGAGCGGAAGACGGGATTCGAACCCGCGACCCCAACCTTGGCAAGGTTGTATTCTACCACTGAACTACTTCCGCAAAAATGGCTGGGCTAGCTGGATTCGAACCAGCGCATGACGGAGTCAAAGTCCGTTGCCTTACCGCTTGGCTATAGCCCACCGAAGTTTTACTTAATTATATGTAAGTATCCATTAATTTATTTGTAATTTTTTAAAAAATAAAAATGGGGCGACTGATGGGAATTGAACCCACGAATGCCGGAGCCACAATCCGGTGCGTTAACCACTTCGCCACAACCGCCATGTTGTGTTTATATATTTGGCAGGGGCAGTAGGAATTGAACCCACACTGGAGGTTTTGGAGACCTCAGTTCTACCTTTAAACTATGCCCCTATGTAAAATGGTGGAGGGGGGCAGATTCGAACTGCCGAACCCGAAGGAGCGGATTTACAGTCCGCCGCGTTTAGCCACTTCGCTACCCCTCCGAAACTTACATGGTGCCGGCTAGAGGACTTGAACCCCCAACCTACTGATTACAAGTCAGTTGCTCTACCAATTGAGCTAAGCCGGCATATTTTATTAAAATGGTGGCTCGGGACGGAATCGAACCGCCGACACGAGGATTTTCAGTCCTCTGCTCTACCGACTGAGCTACCGAGCCTTATTAAAATGGCGGTCCCGACCGGGGTCGAACCGGCGATCTCCTGCGTGACAGGCAGGCATGTTAACCACTACACCACGGGACCATTTGGTTGCGGGGACAGGATTTGAACCTGCGACCTTCGGGTTATGAGCCCGACGAGCTACCGTACTGCTCCACCCCGCGACAATATTATTTATATAGTTATATGATAAGTGTTAGCAACCACATTACGAGAATGTTTGGTTGCGGGGACAGGATTTGAACCTGCGACCTTCGGGTTATGAGCCCGACGAGCTACCGTACTGCTCCACCCCGCGACAATATTATTCATATAATTTATATGGTGGAGGATGACGGGATCGAACCGCCGACCCCCTGCTTGTAAGGCAGGTGCTCTCCCAGCTGAGCTAATCCTCCAAAAGTGGTGACCCGTACGGGATTCGAACCCGTGTTACCGCCGTGAAAGGGCGGTGTCTTAACCACTTGACCAACGGGCCAAATATTATAAATTCCTTATGGCGGAGAGCAAGGGATTCGAACCCTTGATACGCTTGTGACGTATACACGATTTCCAATCGTGCTCCTTCGGCCAACTCGGACAGCTCTCCAATGGCTCCGCAGGTAGGAATCGAACCTACGACCGATCGGTTAACAGCCGATAGCTCTACCGCTGAGCTACTGCGGAATAATATTGCCTGGCAACGTCCTACTCTCACAGGGACAAGGTCCCAACTACCATCGGCGCTAGAGAGCTTAACTTCCGTGTTCGGTATGGGAACGGGTGTGACCTCTCTGCCATCATTACCAGACATTATTCTTTTGAGACAATCATTATTATAACTTATTCACTCTAAAAGTCAATAAGTTTTTTATATTCTCTCAAAACTAGATAACATTGCTTCATATTATATGGTTAAGTCCTCGATCTATTAGTATTCGTCAGCTCCACATGTCACCATGCTTCCACCTCGAACCTATCAACCTGATCATCTTTCAGGGATCTTACTAGCTTACGCTATGGGAAATCTCATCTTGAGGGGGGCTTCATGCTTAGATGCTTTCAGCACTTATCCCTTCCGCACATAGCTACCCAGCTATGCCCTTGGCAGAACAACTGGTACACCAGCGGTGCGTCCATCCCGGTCCTCTCGTACTAAGGACAGCTCCTCTCAAATTTCCTGCGCCCACGACGGATAGGGACCGAACTGTCTCACGACGTTCTGAACCCAGCTCGCGTACCGCTTTAATGGGCGAACAGCCCAACCCTTGGGACCGACTACAGCCCCAGGATGCGATGAGCCGACATCGAGGTGCCAAACCTCCCCGTCGATGTGGACTCTTGGGGGAGATAAGCCTGTTATCCCCGGGGTAGCTTTTATCCGTTGAGCGATGGCCCTTCCATGCGGAACCACCGGATCACTAAGCCCGACTTTCGTCCCTGCTCGACTTGTAGGTCTCGCAGTCAAGCTCCCTTATGCCTTTGCACTCTACGAATGATTTCCAACCATTCTGAGGGAACCTTTGGGCGCCTCCGTTACACTTTAGGAGGCGACCGCCCCAGTCAAACTGCCCACCTGACACTGTCTCCCGGGTCGATAAGACCCGTAGGTTAGAATTTCAATACAGTCAGGGCGGTATCCCACCAGCGCCTCCACCGAAGCTAGCGCTCCGGTTTCAATGGCTCCCGCCTATCCTGTACAAACTGTACCAAAATTCAATATCAGGCTACAGTAAAGCTCCACGGGGTCTTTCCGTCCTGTCGCGGGTAACCTGCATCTTCACAGGTACTATAATTTCACCGAGTCTCTGGTTGAGACAGTGCCCAAATCGTTACACCTTTCGTGCGGGTCGGAACTTACCCGACAAGGAATTTCGCTACCTTAGGACCGTTATAGTTACGGCCGCCGTTTACTGGGGCTTCAGTTCAGAGCTTCGCTTACGCTAACCCCTCTCCTTAACCTTCCAGCACCGGGCAGGTGTCAGCCCCTATACTTCGCCTTACGGCTTCGCAGAGACCTGTGTTTTTGCTAAACAGTCGCTTGGGCCTATTCACTGCGGCTTTCCGTTAAGAAAGCACCCCTTCTCCCGAAGTTACGGGGTCATTTTGCCGAGTTCCTTAACCAGAGTTCTCTCGCACACCTTAGGATTCTCTCCTCGCCTACCTGTGTCGGTTTGCGGTACAGGCACCTTTTATCTCGCTAGAAGCTTTTCTTGGCAGCGGGGAATCAAAGACTTCGCTCCATAAGGAGCTTCCCCATCACAGCTCAGCCTTCACGATAAGCGGATTTGCCTACTTATCAGCCTAACTGCTTGGACGTGCACAACCAATCGCACGCTTCTTCTATCCTTCTGCGTCCCTCCATTGCTCAAACGATAAAGAGGTGGTACAGGAATATCAACCTGTTGTCCATCGCCTACGCCTGTCGGCCTCGGCTTAGGTCCTGACTAACCCTGAGCGGACGAGCCTTCCTCAGGAAACCTTAGGCATTCGGTGGACGGGATTCTCACCCGTCTTTCGCTACTCATACCGGCATTCTCACTTCTAAGCGCTCCACCAGTCCTTCCGGTCTGACTTCACTGCACTTAGAACGCTCCCCTACCACTGATACCATTGGTATCAATTCGCAGCTTCGGTGGTGTATTTAGCCCCGGTACATTTTCGGCGCAGAGTCACTCGACTAGTGAGCTATTACGCACTCTTTAAATGGTGGCTGCTTCTGAGCCAACATCCTAGTTGTCTAAGCAACTCCACATCCTTTTCCACTTAATACACACTTTGGGACCTTAGCTGGCGATCTGGGCTGTTTCCCTCTTGACTACGGATCTTATCACTCGCAGTCTGACTCCTAAGGATAAGTCATTGGCATTCGGAGTTTGACTGAATTCGGTAATCCGATGAGGACCCCTAGTTCAATCAGTGCTCTACCTCCAAGACTCTTACACTTAAGGCTAGCCCTAAAGCTATTTCGGGGAGAACCAGCTATCTCCAGGTTCGATTGGAATTTCTCCGCTACCCACACCTCATCCCCGCACTTTTCAACGTGCGTGGGTTCGGGCCTCCATTCAGTGTTACCTGAACTTCACCCTGGACATGGGTAGATCACCTGGTTTCGGGTCTACGACCACGTACTAAACGCCCTATTCAGACTCGCTTTCGCTGCGGCTCCGCCTCTTCAGCTTAACCTCGCACGGGATCGTAACTCGCCGGTTCATTCTACAAAAGGCACGCCATCACCCATTAACGGGCTCTGACTATTTGTAGGCACACGGTTTCAGGATCTCTTTCACTCCCCTTCCGGGGTGCTTTTCACCTTTCCCTCACGGTACTGGTTCACTATCGATCACTAGGGAGTATTTAGCCTTGGGAGATGGTCCTCCCAGATTCCGACGGAATTTCACGTGTTCCGCCGTACTCAGGATACATTCAAGAGAGAACGAAGTTTCGACTACGGGGTTATTACCCTCTGTGACGGACCTTTCCAGGTCGCTTCGTCTACCTCGTTCCTTTGTAACTCCGTATAGAATGTCCTACAACCCCAAGAGGCAAGCCTCTTGGTTTGGGCTAGATTCCGTTTCGCTCGCCGCTACTCAGGAAATCGCATTTGCTTTCTCTTCCTCCAGGTACTTAGATGTTTCAGTTCCCTGGGTCTGTCTTCCATACCCTATGTATTCAGGTAAGGATACCATACCATTACGTATAGTGGGTTTCCCCATTCGGAAATCTTCGGATCAAAGCTTACTTACAGCTCCCCGAAGCATATCGGCGTTAGTCCCGTCCTTCATCGACTCCTAGTGTCAAGGCATCCACCGTGCGCCCTTTCTAACTTAACCAAACTAAAATTAAAAAAATATGAGCTACACTGTTATCTAGTTTTCAAAGAACATACATTTAAACTTGAGAGATAGTTCTCTCAAAACTGAACGAAACAAAACAAGTCAACGTTTATTGATGAACTGCGTTCATCAATTCTCCATAGAAAGGAGGTGATCCAGCCGCACCTTCCGATACGGCTACCTTGTTACGACTTCACCCCAATCATCTGTCCCACCTTAGGCGGCTGGCTCCATAAAGGTTACCCCACCGACTTCGGGTGTTACAAACTCTCGTGGTGTGACGGGCGGTGTGTACAAGGCCCGGGAACGTATTCACCGCGGCATGCTGATCCGCGATTACTAGCGATTCCAGCTTCATGTAGGCGAGTTGCAGCCTACAATCCGAACTGAGAACGGTTTTATGAGATTAGCTCCACCTCGCGGTCTTGCAGCTCTTTGTACCGTCCATTGTAGCACGTGTGTAGCCCAGGTCATAAGGGGCATGATGATTTGACGTCATCCCCACCTTCCTCCGGTTTGTCACCGGCAGTCACCTTAGAGTGCCCAACTTAATGATGGCAACTAAGATCAAGGGTTGCGCTCGTTGCGGGACTTAACCCAACATCTCACGACACGAGCTGACGACAACCATGCACCACCTGTCACTCTGCTCCCGAAGGAGAAGCTCTATCTCTAGAGTTTTCAGAGGATGTCAAGACCTGGTAAGGTTCTTCGCGTTGCTTCGAATTAAACCACATGCTCCACCGCTTGTGCGGGCCCCCGTCAATTCCTTTGAGTTTCAGCCTTGCGGCCGTACTCCCCAGGCGGAGTGCTTAATGCGTTAACTTCAGCACTAAAGGGCGGAAACCCTCTAACACTTAGCACTCATCGTTTACGGCGTGGACTACCAGGGTATCTAATCCTGTTTGCTCCCCACGCTTTCGCGCCTCAGTGTCAGTTACAGACCAGAAAGTCGCCTTCGCCACTGGTGTTCCTCCATATCTCTACGCATTTCACCGCTACACATGGAATTCCACTTTCCTCTTCTGCACTCAAGTCTCCCAGTTTCCAATGACCCTCCACGGTTGAGCCGTGGGCTTTCACATCAGACTTAAGAAACCACCTGCGCGCGCTTTACGCCCAATAATTCCGGATAACGCTTGCCACCTACGTATTACCGCGGCTGCTGGCACGTAGTTAGCCGTGGCTTTCTGGTTAGGTACCGTCAAGGTGCCAGCTTATTCAACTAGCACTTGTTCTTCCCTAACAACAGAGTTTTACGACCCGAAAGCCTTCATCACTCACGCGGCGTTGCTCCGTCAGACTTTCGTCCATTGCGGAAGATTCCCTACTGCTGCCTCCCGTAGGAGTCTGGGCCGTGTCTCAGTCCCAGTGTGGCCGATCACCCTCTCAGGTCGGCTACGCATCGTCGCCTTGGTGAGCCGTTACCTCACCAACTAGCTAATGCGACGCGGGTCCATCCATAAGTGACAGCCGAAGCCGCCTTTCAATTTCGAACTATGCAGTTCAAAATATTATCCGGTATTAGCCCCGGTTTCCCGGAGTTATCCCAGTCTTATGGGTAGGTTACCCACGTGTTACTCACCCGTCCGCCGCTAACTTCATAAGAGCAAGCTCTTAATCCATTCGCTCGACTTGCATGTATTAGGCACGCCGCCAGCGTTCATCCTGAGCCAGGATCAAACTCTCCAATAAAGTTAGTTTGTCTAGCATCTAAAAATAAAAATTGACGTTCACGTTGTTTGTTTCGTTCAGTTTTCAAAGAACTACTTCGCCGCTCAATTGCGACTTCCTTATGTTAACATCTTCGTTTTTCGATGTCAACTAAGTTTTTCAAATTTCTTTCTTGTCGTTTACTGCGTTTCCGCATCAGCGACGTTTATTAATATATCACGCAGTATATATAGGGTCAATACTTTTTCTGAAAAAATTTCACATCCCGTTAAAAAACTAAATTAACTATAGAAAAAAATTACTACTCCTCTTTTATAGACATGCTCCTTCAACCTAATCTCTTTCTGTATTGCATCTTAAAAGAAAACACTACTGTTCTTTAATAAGTGATAAATTTAATCATCACCTTCGTTTTCGTAAAATATTCTAAATTGTGTGTTATATTATTCCTATAGGAGTGTGGTTGGAATGGGTATTAAATATTCGAACAAAATTAATAAAATCCGAACCTTTGCATTGAGTTTAGTATTTATCGGCCTCTTCATTGCATACTTAGGTGTCTTTTTTCGCGAAAACATCATTATTATGACAACCTTTATGATGGTTGGTTTTTTAGCTGTCATCGCTAGCACTGTTGTTTACTTTTGGATTGGTATGTTATCTACAAAAACGATACAAATTATTTGTCCAAGCTGCGATAAACCAACAAAAATGCTCGGTCGTGTCGACGCATGTATGCATTGCAATCAACCTTTAACACTTGATCGAAATCTAGAAGGAAAAGAATTTGATGAGAAATATAATAAGAAGAGTTATAAATCATAGGTATATGGAGCTTACAAAACTAAAGAAGTTTCATCTCATTAAAAAGGTGATTTCTTAACTAAGAAATCACCTCTTGTATTTGTTCTTATTAAATTTGATTCTTCACTTAACATTTTAAATCCTCATGAGTCTAACACGATTCCCATATATAATAAAGAAAGAGGTCGACGTATAGCCGTCAGCCTCTTTCTTTTTATTATATATTACGCCTTATGACACTCTGGACAAACGCCATAAATTTCTAAGCGATGACTATTAATAACGAAGCCTGTCGTTTTTGCAGCTTCCTCTTCAAGCTGTTCCAATCCTCCATAAGGAAAATCAACAATCTTACCACATTTTTCGCAAATCACATGATAATGTTGACTTGTAACATAATCAAATCTACTTGAAGCATCCCCATAAGTTAATTCCTTTACAAGTCCAACTTCTTTAAACACACGTAAGTTATTATAGACAGTTGCAACACTCATATTTGGAAACTTACCTTCTAATGCTTTATAAATGTCATCCGCTGTTGGGTGCGTCATAGATTCCACAAGGTACTCTAAAATAGCATGACGCTGTGGAGTAATGCGTACACCCGTATTTTTCAGCATTTCTAGCGCTTCTTTTAATTCTTCTTTGACCACCGTCATGCACCCCGATTCTATACGGATTATTATTTTATAATTCTTATAAAGAGTGTACTCTTTTTCTTATAAATCGTCAATATTTCTACTATAAGTATGTGGTTTATTTTCGTATATAGCCTTATTCTTATGTATCTTCCCCCATTCCCTATACATTTACATAGAAAAAAGTGCGACATAATCGCACTTGGAATACTATCATCTGAGGAGGTATGCCCTACACTTTCACTTTATGTATCGCAAGAAAATATGTATAGACGCATGCCTTACATATGTATTTTTTCTCCTCATTAATATAGATTTATTTTATATAAGAAAGAACATCCTCAATATGCCCTTTCACTTTCACTTTACGCCACTCATTTACAAGCTCACCGTCTTTATTAATAAGGAATGTAGAACGCTCAATTCCCATGTACTCTTTTCCGAAGTTCTTTTTCAGCTTCCAAACATCGTACAATTCTGCTACTTTATGATCTTCGTCTACTAAAAGTACAAATGGAAGCTCATGCTTCTCAATGAATTTCATATGTCTATTTGCTGAATCTGGACTTACACCAAGTATAACCGTATCCTTCTCTTGAAATAATCCATATGCATCACGAAAATCACATGCTTCAGTTGTACATCCCGGAGTCATATCTTTCGGATAAAAATATAGGACTACATTTTTACCGCGAAAGTCAGCTAAGCGAATTTGTTCTCCGTTACTTCCTTCTAATGTAAATTCTGGTGCCATTTCTCCTACTGTAATCATTGTTATCACTCCTTCTCTTTTCTTTTACTATATCAAATGCGACCTTATTTTTCATTGTCTATTACAGATCTCATCACAAAGGCAAACGGTAATGTATATCCAATTAGCGCTTCTCCAATTGCAATCCATCTTCCGATTCCAATCGGAGCTATATCACCATATCCAACGGACAATAAAGTAACCGCGCTAAAATATAAACATATTTCAACAAGCTGAAAGGAATGAGCACTTAACCTATCCCCATCTTCTTTCAAAACTGCAAAACCCATTTCCTCTAGCACAACATAACTTAATCCAAACGCAATCAGTACCGTTGTATAAATCAAAAACAACGTAGCTAAATTGTACAGCGAAAAGAAACGATTGGAATTTGAATATGAACTCCATAATAATTGGACACTTCTCAAAATAGCGATTGCTGCAATTAATAGAATAAATCCCCATAACATGTCCTCCACCTCGTTTTATATGTATGAGGACTGTAGCTGATTTATCCCTTAGAAACGAACAAGCTTCTATAATTAATTTCCTGCACCACGATATCTTTTAACCCCTTGATTCCAGAGGGTAATTGCAATAGTAAAACAGATAACACCAACAATTGGAGTTGCGAAAGCATAGCTATTCCACTCTGTTTTTCTTAAAAAGTATGCTGCTGGATATACCCCAACAAATGCAAACGGTAAAACAAACGTTAAAACAAAGCGAATAACACGGTTATAAATATCAACAGGGTAGCGTCCATAATTCCCTATGTTATACATAAGCGGCATAATGGAACTTTTCGCATCCGACCAAAAGCCAAAACTTGCAAGCGTAACAAATATCCCGCCGTACACAAGTGCCCCTCCCCCTACCATGAGTAGGAATAAGAAGAAATCATACCAGTAAAAAGATAATTGCAGCTCCATTGCTGCATAACCCATCACAATAATCCCCGTAATAGCTCCAATTAAAGATTCAAGTTCCATTCTTTCTAATATAATTTGAAATAAACTATGAATCGGTCTCGTTAATATACGGTCCATTTCTCCTTTAATAATGTAACGATCATTAAAGTCCCATATATTAAAGAAAGCTGAAAAAATGGCAAACGGTACTAAAAAGAACCCATAAATAAAGATCACTTCTTCTCGGCTCCACCCTTTTAGTGCTTGGGTATGCCCAAACACAACGAGAATGAAGATTAAATTAACAGCTTGTAGTGATAAATCTGAAAGTAATCCGACGATAAAATCGCCACGATACTCCAATTTTGTTTTTATATATTGACTTGCATATTGCAAAAATAATTTTATATATATCATCTCGTCATCCCCCTTGTACGATTAGACGTTTTCTCGCCGTTTTCCACATCAGTACAATTGGAATAATAAGTATAATTGCCCAAATCACTTGAAATAATAAAGCTTCATATAACTTATTTCCTTGTATACCTTCAGAGAAAATCATACTCGGAATATAACTAATTGCTTGAAACGGTAAAAAAACCATTGCTTTTTGGGCCCATAACGGATAAAAACTAATCGGTAATAATAAACCAGAAAATAAATCGATAACAACACGTTTCGCATACATAATTCCACTATTATTAAATAAGAAGAATGTAAGCATTCCTGTCATTAAATTTATTTGTGTATTAATGATAAAACTAAATATTAAAGATAAGAAGAAATATAACCACGTTTGAAAATTTGTTGTAATTTGTAATGAAAATAATAACGTAACAATAACCATACCCGGAATTGAAAAGAAAGCAAAACGAAATATCCCTTCTCCAAGCCCTTGCATAACTTTCATACCTAAATAGTTATATGGACGAATTAGCTCTACCGCCACACGTCCTTCTTGAATTTCCATCGCAATTTCTCTATCTATATTATTGAAATAAAAAGCGCGTGCCATCCATGCGATCGCAATATACGTAGTCATTTGCGAAATAGATAAACTTTCAATATTCTCTTTCCCGCTATAAATTGCTTGCCATAAAAAATAATACGCACCAATGTTAATCGTATAAATTAAAATCCCGCTGTAATAATTTGTACGATAAGCAAGCATCATTAAAAAGCGAATCCGAATCATTTCAATATACTTACCCATGCATAATACCTTCTTCATAAATGTTACGAATAATTTCCTCTGTAGACACTTCGTTAATTTTCAAATCTTTAATTTGAAAGGCTTGTACTACTTTAGAAATCAACATAGAAATGATAACTTCTTCATTCGGTATTTTTGCAACCCATGCGTTTTCTTCTTTCGTTTTTGACCAAACAACATGACTATCCGGCATAACCATTGATAACTCCTGGTATGAAACTGGGGCAACAAACTGAAAATGTATTTCCTTCTCTACTCCCCACTGCGTACGAAGATTATCTAAAGATCCGTCATACATAATATTCCCTTCATCAAGCATGATGACGCGTTCACATAAAGCTTCGATATCAGTAATATCATGTGTCGTTAATAAAATTGTTGTTTTATAACGTTCATTCATCTCTTTTAAGAATTCTCGTATTTTCAATTTCACAAGAACATCTAGTCCAATTGTTGGCTCATCTAAAAATAATAACGGCGGATTATGAATTAACGCCGCTGCCAATTCACAACGCATTCTTTGACCAAGAGATAATTTCCGTACCGGTTTATCTAATAAAGGACCGATATCTAACGTTTCAATAACATGTTCCATATGTTCCTTATACTGAGCGTCTGATACACCGTACACTTTCTTCAATAAACGAAATGATTCTTGTACAGCAATATCCCACCAAAGCTGGGAACGCTGACCAAACACAACGCCGATTGTTCTTACAAATTCTTCTCTCTGTTTGTGTGGATTCATTCCATTCACTGTAATTTGTCCTGATGTCGGAGTCAAAATCCCTGTAAGCATTTTAATCGTCGTTGATTTACCAGCACCATTCTCACCAATATAACCAACCATTTCACCTTGCTTTACAGTAAAAGAAACATCATTTACTGCTGGTACTATTTTATAATTACGATTTAATAAATCGCGAAATGCACCCTTTAATCCCGGACGACTTGAATAAGCTGTAAACTCTTTACGTAACCCTTGTACCTCAATTACCGATTTCATAATCGGACCCCCTTCCTAAATGTCACAACGAATAGTTTACCCAACTGCTCCTTCTATCACAAACAATACGTCTTTTCAAAAAACATGTTAGAATAATACATAGATTTTTGTAAGGAGATGAATTGTAGTGAATTTCACAAAATCAGAAGCGTTACATAAAGAAGCTTTAGAACATATCGTTGGTGGTGTTAATAGTCCTTCCCGTTCTTTTAAAGCAGTTGGAGGCGGTTCTCCTGTTGCAATGGAACGCGGAAAAGGTGCTTATTTCTGGGATGTAGATGGAAATAAATATATCGACTATTTAGCAGCGTATGGCCCTATTATTACTGGACATGCTCACCCACACGTGACAGAAGCAATTAAAACAGCGGCTGAAAACGGCGTACTATACGGTACTCCAACAGCATTAGAAGTAAAATTCGCAAAAATGTTAAAAGAAGCAATGCCCGCTTTAGATAAAGTTCGCTTCGTGAACTCTGGTACAGAATCCGTTATGACAACCATTCGTGTTGCTCGTGCTTACACTGGCCGCACAAAAATTATGAAATTCGCTGGTTGTTACCACGGTCATTCCGATTTAGTACTTGTAGCAGCTGGCTCTGGTCCTTCTACTCTTGGAATTCCTGATTCAGCGGGTGTGCCACAAAGTATCGCTCAAGAAGTTATTACTGTTCCGTTTAATAATGTAGAAACTTTAAAAGAAGCGTTAGATAAATGGGGACATGAAGTAGCAGCTATCCTTGTAGAGCCAATCGTTGGAAACTTCGGTATTGTTGAGCCAAAACCTGGCTTCCTTGAAAAAGTTAACGAACTTGTTCACGAAGCTGGTGCACTAGTAATTTATGATGAAGTTATTACTGCTTTCCGCTTTATGTATGGCGGCGCTCAAGACTTACTTGGCGTAACCCCAGATTTAACAGCACTTGGTAAAGTTATCGGCGGTGGACTTCCAATTGGTGCTTACGGTGGTAAGAAAGAAATTATGGAACAAGTTGCACCGCTCGGTCCTGCATACCAAGCTGGTACAATGGCTGGGAACCCTGCTTCTATGGCATCAGGGATTGCCTGCCTAGAAGTACTTCAACAAGAAGGCGTATACGAGAAATTAGATGCACTTGGCGCAATGCTTGAAAAAGGAATTTTAGATCAAGCTACAAAACATAACATCGATATTACAGTAAACCGTCTAAAGGGTGCATTAACTGTATACTTCACAACAAATACAATTGAAGATTACGATGCAGCCAAAAATACAGATGGTGAAATGTTCGGTAGATTCTTCAAGCTGATGCTTCAAGAAGGTATTAATTTAGCACCTTCTAAATATGAAGCATGGTTCTTAACGACAGAACATACAAAAGAAGATATTGAATATACAATTGAAGCTGTTGGCAGAGCATTTTCTACCCTAGCGAACAATAAATAATCTCTTCATTACAAAAGGAAAAAAGAAAGCCCATCTTTCTTTTTTCCTTTTTTCTATTTCATAAATCCCTCATTAATAGTATAATTATTCATAATTATCTGTTTTATATTCTTTTATATCCTTACTATCCATGTATACAAGGCAGTTCACGCCTTAAATAGTAAGATTATTCAAAATTCATTTTCCAGAGGGGGGATTGACGGATGCTCAACAAAAAAAATAAATGGACACCGTCTTTATTTCGGAATTATAAAAATGCAGAACACGATGCGTGTGGAATCGTTTCCGTTATGGAAAAACGAAGAATTCCTACAAAAGAAAACATCGATCTTTGTATACAATCGCTAGTCAAAATGAATCATAGAGCTGGTTTCATTAATGGCGAAGGAGATGGTATCGGAATTCATATCGACATGCCAAAAGCACTTTGGAATGAAAAACTGAAAAGTAGCGGATATAATCCAACGATTGTGGATCATCCCCACTTTATCGTTGGACATTTTTTTCTAAACAAAAAAGAAAACATTGCTGAGTTAAAAGATTACATTCGTACGCAACTAAACAATGAAAGCTTTACAATTGTTCTCGAAAATGATGATGTAATAAACTCAGATGCACTTGGTCCTCTTGGTAAACAAGAAGAACCTTTATTTTGGCAAATTGCCCTTATCGCCGAAAGTGAAGTTAAAAATATTGAACAAACATTATTTTCTGTAACAATAAAAATCGAAGAAAATGAAGCAATTCATGTTGCCTCATTAAGTCATGAACATGTTGTATATAAAGTTCTCGGTGCTGGCGATACACTCGTTGCTTATTACAATGATTTACAACACCCACTTATCGCTTCAACTATGACACTAGGACATAATCGCTATTCTACTAATACGTTATCTAATTTTTTTCGTGTACAACCATTTAGCATTCTCGGACATAATGGCGAAATTAACACGATTGCAAAATTACGCGATCAAGCTGAAATGATTAATGTACCACTTACTGCCGGGGGCAGTGATTCCCAAGATTTAAACCGCACCTTAGAAACCCTTCTCGTTCAGTATAACTACAGTTTATTTGAAGCAATGGATATATTATTTCCACCAATTATTAATGAAATAAAACTTTACGAAACAAACTTACAAAACTTATACACTTATATACGTGAGGCTTGGGGGCATTTCGCACAAGGTCCAGCTGGTATTATTTCACGTTATAAAGATGAAGCTGTTTTCAGTGTCGATTCCCTTGGATTACGCCCAGTTTGGAAAGTAGAGACAGAGAGCTCCTATATTTTCTCTTCTGAACCTGGCGTTGTATCACCAACTGAATATGTAGCAGAGCCGAAACCACTCGCTCCTGGAGAAAAAGTTGGCTTAAAATGGAATCAACAAGATGAGCTGGTTCTCTATGAATACGACAATTATCAAATTGAAGTATATAACCGTTTTAAGAAACGAATCGATGTTACCAATTATCATGTAAACTTATCTATCCCTGAAACGAAAGAAACTGAGGGATTATGTGATTCGGTTCAAGTTGAAACGAATCAATACGTCGCTTTCGGCTGGGATCGAGAACATATTCAGCTCCTTGAACAAATGGCGACAAAAGGCGTCGAACCAATTCGGTCACTTGGGCATGACTCACCACTTGCCGCACTTGATACAGATAGACGAAATATTGCTGATTTCATTAAGGAAAGTGTAGCCGTTGTTACAAATCCAGCAATCGATCGCGATCGCGAAGTTGAACACTTCTCCACACGTACTGTACTCGGAGAGCGTCCGGGTTTATTAGATAACTCTAAACAACCATTTGTAATCGAGATGCTTTCACCCATTATTTTAGAAGGGAATTTAGCTCAATCTATCGCGGCAGACTTACACACGATTACGTACGAACAACTTATACAGCTATTCATTACTCATAGCTCTGTCTCTACAATTTCTATTACATTTAGTCCATCAGAAACTCTACAAATCGCATTAAATCGAATTAGTTCCGAAGCGATAGCAGCCGTTAAAAATGGTGCTTCCCTACTATTATTAGATGACGCTAAATCTCATCAAAATGAACTGTTATGGATTGACCCACATTTAGTTACTGCTAAAGTACATCAAGCATTAACTGAAAATAAATTACGCCGGAAATGCTCTCTCGTTATACGTTCCGGTGCCCTTCGCTCCTTACACGATATCGTCACGCTATACGGATTAGGGGCAGATGGTATTAATCCATATTTATTGTTCGCAACGGTAAATGATGAAACAAAAGTACCAATTACTAATTTGTATACCGCACTTAATAAAGGACTAGAGAAAGTAATTTCAACCATTGGAATTCATGAATTACGCGGTTACGGTCGCCTCTTCTCCTCTATTGGATTACATGAGGAAATCGCAAATATATTACAAATTACAAACTTCTGCGGTTCAAATAATTTAGCTTTTTCACTTGAATCACTTGCTGAAGATGCAAAAATTCGAGCTGAGGATTTTAACAATCCAAAAGTTAGAATGCGAAAATCATTTCATATATTCCCACGGATTTGGAAAGCAATTGGTGATGTTGCAAAAGGAAACTCTTATGATGATTACCGCGACAAGTTAAGTGAATTAGAAGAAAACACTCCCATCGCAATCAGGCACCTTGTTCAAACAAAACAAGCACAGCATGTAGTTCCGACTGAAGAAGTGTCCATCGGCATTCACAATCATGATTTACCATTTATTATTAGTTCCATGTCATTTGGTTCTCAAAATGAAATTGCCTTTCGCGCGTATGCAGAGGCTGCCGATCAGCTAAATATGATTAGTTTGAACGGTGAAGGCGGCGAAATTAAAGATATGATTGGTAAGTACCCACATACACGCGGACAACAAGTTGCATCTGGCCGATTTGGAGTAAACGCTGAACTACTAAATTCATCAAATTTAATTGAAATTAAAATAGGTCAAGGAGCAAAGCCTGGTGAAGGTGGACATTTGCCTGGTTCAAAAGTGACTGCCAAAATTGCGGAAGCACGTAATGCTACAATTGGATCAGATTTAATTTCGCCTTCTAACAACCATGATATTTATTCGATTGAAGATTTAGCTCAAATGATTACAGAAATTAAAACGGCTAATCAACTTGCAAAAGTAGCCGTAA
The DNA here is from genome assembly GCF_038007445.1 of Bacillus sp. FSL P2-0099. Taxonomy (NCBI): domain Bacteria; kingdom Bacillati; phylum Bacillota; class Bacilli; order Caryophanales; family Bacillaceae; genus Bacillus; species Bacillus sp. FSL P2-0099. The sequence continues at coordinate 516,091 of NZ_JBBOXE010000001.1, read as the reverse complement.
AAGTCCCTGTCGTTCCTAACATCGGAACAATTGCTGTCGGTATCGCAAAAGCTGGCGCTGATTTTATTAACATTAGCGGATTTGACGGCGGAACAGGTGCTGCACGTATTCATGCATTACAACATGTAGGTCTTCCAGTAGAAATCGGTGTTAAAGCTGCTCACAACGCTCTACTAGAATCAGGTATGAGACATAAAGTAGAGATTTGGGCCGATGGTGGTATTCGAAGTGTAAATGACGCCTTAAAAATCATGCTTCTTGGAGCAAACCGTATTGGGTTTGGCACATTATCAATGATTGCAATCGGCTGTACAACTTGCCGTGGTTGTCATCTAGATACTTGCCATGTTGGAATTGCAACACAAATTGAATCTGAAGCACAAGCGAAAGAACATGGATTACGCCGCTTCGTCCCGCGCGAATTAGAAAGCGCAGTTGCTGGCCTATTAAATTTATTCACCACTTTCGGTGTAGAATTGAAACGGTTAACAGGGCAACTCGGTTATACAAATTTACAAGAAATTGTCGGGCGTTCCGATTTATTAGAACAAGTTCGAGGTCAAGATTTGTTAGAGTTATGTAATTTACTGCAAACAATAGAAAATCCAACTGTTACAACAACAGTATCTGTAAAAGAAAAACAATTTGAAACAGTGCATTCTCCTCACTCAAAAGAATTAGTAGGAGTTGGCGTAGAACAACGAGTTATGGGCGGTTTAGAATCTTGTTATCGCGTTCGCAGTAAATTATATGAAGATACAAAGCTTGAACCACTTACATTAAAGTATACAAATGGCTCTGTTCCTGGAAATGGATTAGGTGCTTACAATAGCGAAAACTTATTTATACACGTAAATGGCGGTGCGCAAGATGGTATCGGTAAAACTTCATTTGGCGGTGGCATTTATATAACGAAAGCAAAAGGTAAAAATGGAACATATTATAACGGATCTGTCGGAAAAGGATTTGGATACGGCGCTCAAAAAGGTGCATTATACGTGCAAGGTAACGCTGATGCTCGTGCTGGCATTCGCCTTTCTGGAGCAGATATGATAATTGGAGGCAGAATTACAAAACCACTCCGCGAAAAAGAACAAGGAAATATCGGAGTATATTCTAATATAAAAGGATTTGCTTTTGAATATATGACAAATGGTCGCGCTCTTGTTTTAGGAGATCCTGGTCCATGGATTTGTGCCGGCATGACTGGTGGTGTTGTTTATTTACATCATGAGCCAAACTTAGGTTTAACAGAACACGCTTTAAAAAGAAGAATTGCTAAAGGTGCAAATGTAACATTGCAGCCAATTAGTAAAAATGGTTTGCAAGATGTGAATGAATTATTATTAGACTACATTCGTGTATTAAATGAGCACGAACAATATGAAGAAGTCGCTTTGTTAACGCCATTATTAGATGATATCCAGCTTCACTTCTATGAAATTATCCCGAAAAAAGAACAGGCGGATCCATCTATTTCAACTGAATGACATGTACAATATTTATTTTCATAAAAAAATTGACGAAGCGAACATCGCATAGTAATCTAGAATAACAATTTGAAACCTGCTGAAATTCAGCAGGTTTTTTTATTAAAGAATAGATGTTTAAAGAGAATTTGGAGAAATTATAAATTGATTGTAATTTATTTATTAAACTTTTTAACGTCACTAAAATATCACTTGCTAACATATTGTAATGAATGTATAGTATCATGTTGTACATTCATTATGACAAGAGAAAGGATATCAATAAGGGTATGAAACTTGGTGCTCGCATTTTAAAAACGGGTATTGCCATTACATTAGCTTTATTTGCTTGTATTTTACTTCAATTACCGAGTCCTGTATTTGCGGGAATCTCAGCTATCTTTGCTGTTCAACCGTCTGTATACCGCTCGTATTTAACTGCTCTTGAGCAAATTCAAGCAAACGTAATTGGTGCTGTATTCGCTATCGTATTTGCTACTGCTTTTGGACATAATCCTTTTATTATTGGATTAACGTGTATATTAGTAATTGCTCTTACTTTACAATTACGCTTAGAAAAAACAATATCACTCGCTTTAGTAACAGTTATCGCCATTATGGAGTATCAAGGCGAAGATTTCTTTAATTTTGCCTTACTTCGATTCGCGACGATTATGATTGGAATTATTGCGGCTTCGCTTGTAAATTTAGTATTTATGCCGCCAAAATATGAAACAAAACTTTACCATCGCATCGTTGATAATACAGAGGAAATTGTTAAATGGATTCGTATGAACAGTAGGCAAGCTTCTGATTTTACAACGCTAAAAACCGATATTGATCGCATGAAAGAAAAAATGATTAAACTAAATCATTACTATTTGCTGTATAAAGAAGAAAGAAGCTATACGAAAAAAATACAATTCGCGAAAATTCGCAAGCTCGTTTTATTCAGACAAATGTTAGCGACAACAAGCCGCGCTTTAAGCACGTTAAAATCATTACATCGCACCGAAAATGAACTGCGCTATATGCCAGAAGAGTTTCAGGAATCTATTCAAAACGAACTTGATTCATTAACGCATTATCACGAACAAGTGTTATTAAAATTTATTGGTAAAGCAAAGAAACAACAATCCGTTGAGATGCTTGATGAAGTTGAAACCGGTAAACAAGAATTGATTGATATCTTTATGGATTATCAAAATAAAGACGATGAGGAAGCATATAAAATATGGTTACACCTCTTCCCTCTTATTTCTTCAATTATTAACTACAGTGAGGAAGTAGAGCATTTAGATTTACTTGTGGATAGCTTCTACACATACCATAAACCAGAAAGCGAACTCCAAATCGAAGATAAAAAAGAAGACGAATAAAAAAACAGCTCCTTTTACGCTAAAGGAGCTGTTTCTGTTATATGCTGAAGTTGATATAGATTGTAATAAAACCCCCTCTTTTTCATTAACTCTTCATGAGAACCCTTTTCTTTTATTTCACCATCTTCAACATAAATAATTGTATCAACATGCGTAATCGTCGCTAATCGATGTGCAATAATAATTGTTGTCCGATCTGCAGCTAACGTTTGCAGTGCCTCTTGAATATATCGTTCATTTTCTAAATCTAAAGCGGAAGTTGCTTCATCTAATATAAGTAAAGACGGATTCTTTAGAAAAACCCGTGCGATTGCTACACGCTGTCTTTGTCCACCAGATAATTTCACACCACGTTCCCCAACGACAGTATCATAGCCCTCTGGCAACTCTGTAATAAAATTATGAATTTGTGCAGCTTTGGCAGCTGAAATCACTTCCGCCTCTGTAGCTTTCGGATTGCCATATAAAATATTAGCCCCGATTGTATCGCTAAATAATAAATTATCTTGTAGCACAATTCCAATATGACTACGTAAATTTCTCATATTATACTTTCTTACATCTATCCCGTCTATATAAACTGCACCTTCAGAAACATCGTAAAAACGCGGAATTAAACTAGCAAGAGATGACTTTCCTCCTCCACTTGCCCCTACAAGCGCAACCTTCTCTCCCGGGCGCATAGTTAATGACAGATTATGCAATATTTCTTTTTCATCCGCATTATAACGAAAAGAAACATTATCAAATATAACTTCCCCATCTAGCCTTTTCGCTTGCACCGCATTTGGCACATTAACAATATCGTATTTTTCATCCAACAATTCAAACACTCGATCCATCGAAGCGAAAGACTGTGTTAATGTTGTAGATGAATTAACAAGGCGACGAAGCGGACTATATAAACTATCCATATATCCAACAAAAGCAACCATCGTACCCAGTGTTAACGACCCTTGAATTACCTCATATGCCGCAAAACCAATAACAAGTAACGGCCCTAAATCCGTTAACGTATTCACTACCGAAAACGTTCTCGCCGTCCAACTCGTATGAGTTAGTGCTTTCGTTAAAAATTCATTGTTTCTCTTTTCAAACTGTCCTCTTTCATACTCTTCTAATGCAAAACTACGTGTCACTTGCATCCCTTGAATACGTTCATGTAAATACCCTTGCATAGTTGCTAACGCTTGCGAGCGCTCTTTCGTCAATTTTCGAAGGCGCCCGAAAAAATATTTCACTGCAACTACATAAATAGGTAAGATTAATAAAGCAACAAAGGTTAATTTTATATTCATAGAAAACATAACGATAATGGCAATAACAATTGTTGCAGTATCTAACCAGACATTCATAAGACCAGTAATTACAAAGTCCTTCGTTTGTTCTACATCATGGATTACACGTGAAATAAGCTCCCCTGTTTTTGTGTTCGAATAATAACGTAAGCTCAATTTTTGCAAGTGCCCAAAAATGTATTTTCGTAAATCGTATAGTATTGTATTGGCAATGCGCTGCGCGAAATATTGACGATAATATTCTATCGGCGGTCTTACTACTGCAAAAATAAAAAAAGCAATCCCAATTGCGGTTATTAATTGAGACGTTTTTTCTTGAAGCGATCCCGTGCCTTGAATAACATCATCAATAATATACTTTAATAACCATGGCATAATAAGCGGGATACCGAACTTCACAAGACCAATAATAATTGTAATAGCAATAAGCCATCGATATGGTTTAACAAATTGTAAATATCTTTTTATACCTTGCACATAATCCCCCCTCTAATAGGACAAACCTGCCGGGAAATTCCCTGCAGGTTTGTTTTAATTTCTGTACATTAAATATCTTTCGTACCACATATCTACGAAATCCGGTGCGAATGGACCTTTTCTTTGATGAATCCACTGTGTTAAATGTGCTACATTTCGTTTTAAAATTGTATCAATAACAGGTGGATACTGCATGATTTGACTATGCTTTTCATACTCATCTTCATCCAAAAGTGTATATGTCATATCTGGATACACTTTAATGTCTAAGTCGTAATCAATATACTTTAATGCTTCAGAGTCATATGCAAAAGGAGAACTTAAATTACAATAATAATATACTCCTTCTTCTCTCAGCATTCCAATTACATTAAACCAATAATTAGCATGGAAGTAACAAATCGCAGGCTCGCGAGTAACCCATGTTCGACCATCTGATTCCGTAACTACTGTACGATCATTTGCTCCGATCACAAGGCTCTGCGTCCCTTTTAAAATTGTTGTCTCTTCCCACATTCTATGAATGGAGCCATTATGTTTATAACTATGTATTTGTACCTTTTCTCCTTCTTTGGGAAATCCCATATATGCTCCCTTCTTTCAACCGCAAATGCTTTTCTTAAGTTATTTTAACTACCCCTTGAACTGCATTCACTTTTTTTCTATTATAACTTTTTTGTCAAAATTTTAAAACTAAAGCGATAGGACACTTGTTTTCATGAGGAATATAATGAAGTTTGTATTATTGAATACCACATCACTAACCCTTTTAACGAAGGAACATTTCCTATGAATTAGCAATACGTATTTTAGAAGATTAAACGAAGATATAACAAAAAGAAAAGCCCCCTCACCTCTGTTTGAAGTGAACCCGAATAGTGGTACATGAAAAAAACACCTCCTGAATTCGCATACTAAGTATGCAAATTCAATGGAGGTGTTTTTCGTTTGAAGACAAGAGTTCATTACCCAGAAGAAATAAAGTGGAAAGTGATTGAGATGAAAAAGGATGGTTATTCAAATCGTACCATTATGGAGACACTCGGCATTAAAAATGTTTCCCAAATTAAGACATGGATGAAATGGTATCGTACAGATCAAACATATCGTTTTCAACAACCTGTAGGAAAACAATATTCTTATGGAAAAGGGTCAAAAGAGCTAAGTGAATTGGAACAGCTACGATTAGAAAATAAACATTTAAAAACAAAATTACTTGTATGGGGAAAGTATCTGGAAATCGAAAGGAGCTGAAACCACATACCGTTATTACCCTATGGAATGAATTAAAAACAAAAATAACCGTACAAGAACTGTGTAAAGTATTAGAGTTACCACGTTCCTCATTTTATCGTTGGTTACAGATAGCCGAACGCCCTAAAGACGAGATAGAAGAGAAAGTAAAGAAAATCTGCCTTAGGCATAAATTGCGGTATGGATATCGAAGAGTGACCGCCACTCTTCGAAAAATGGGACTGTGTGTGAATCATAAAAAAGTATTACGGATTATGAGACAATATCATATACTCTCAAAAGTGCGTCGAAAGAAAAAGAAATATATGAATGGTGCGGAACCAGTGGTAGCTCCTCATCGATTGGAGCGTCAATTTGAAGCATCAGCCCCAAATGAAAAGTGGTTCACAGATGTGACTTACTTATTATTTGGAGAGCGTACCTTGTATTTATCGACGATTATGGATGCCTTTAATCGTGAAATTATTAGTTATGTCATCAGTGAGTCACAAACACTAACATTAGCGATGAAGACATTAAAACAAGCAATGCGAGGAAGAAAAATAAAAGATGTGATCCTTCACTCAGATCAAGGGAGTATTTATACAGCGAAGGAATTTCAAGCATGTGCCAAAGAAAACGGCATTATCACCAGCATGTCCCGGAGAGGAAATTGCCATGATAATGCCGTCATGGAAAGCTTCTTTGGTCATTTAAAAAGTGAAGCTTTCTACTCACAAAAGATAACAAAAGTATCCAACACAACTGTGCGAAAGATTGTGCTAGAATACATTCATTACTACAATTGTGTGCGAATTCAAGAAAAATTAAACCACCTATCCCCTAAAGAATTTAGGGAACAGATGGTTTAGGTGTTTTGATAGGTGTCCCGTTTTCGGGGTTCACTTCAGTTTAAGAAAGGACTTTTCACCTAAAATCAACAACATATCTCACCCTTAATTTGAAATTATTTTTTCGATTTCAAAAGATTGAATCACATTATTCGTTTGCTGTTCAAATTTTTCATGTAAAAGTTTTAATGCTATTTCTGTTCTATATATTTCTTGACGGATAAAATGCAATTCTTTTTTATCGCACGCATCCCTTTCACTCATTTCAATTTGCTGATAATTCTCTAAATGCGATTGTAACTTTAAAAGCTCATCCATCGTTTCCAACTGCTCTCCTACCAACTTATCAAAGTCGTTCATCACTTACCCCCTTTTTTGATTCATTCGCCATTTATAATTCCTATTACATATTTCTAATCGTGAACTTCTTTCTCCTTTGACTACATTTGTTGACTTATTAGAAGTTATGTCGTTCCCTTTATTTTCATTACAGTGACACGCACACAAAGAAAACACTTCTCTCGAATTGGAGAAGTGTTTTTCTTTCATTACTCGTTTGAACTAGAAGATTGTGATTGTTTTGCAGCCGATTGTGCATTTTGCTTTTTCACTGCATGCACATCTGTTTCAGTTGCAAACTCTGTACCATAACTAGCATTTGCACTTTGAGCAGCAGAAGCTTGTGCTTTCTGTGCCTCTGATTGTGCGTTCGCTTGTTTTACTGCTTGTACATTCGTTTCAGTTGCAAACTCTGTACCATAGCTAGCATTTGTACTTTGAATGCTAGCACCAGAAGTTGCCTTATTATAACCTTGTTGTTTTTTACTCATCTTTCTCACCTCCACAATCAATAATGTAACCAATTCACTTAGAAGTTATCCCTAATTTTCTTTTTGAAAATTCACGTATATATCTCTTATCACTCATTCAAACTACATATGATGGAGGTGGGAATATGTATACTGGACGTGATATGACTGAGCTAACTATGATTTCCAAAAATGAATGGAAAGAGGATGAATTAGCTTATTTTCATCATTCATTTCAGCAAATTATGCCTTATCTAAATGTAGAGGGACAAACGATTTATAAAGAAGTTGTGAAAGAAATCGAGTCACGGGGCGGATTATAAACGCGTGGATTTTCAACCTCAAAATACAAATTTATTTTCAATATAAAAAAACGTGTTCCAAAGTTCTGGAACACGTTTTTTATTATTTATCCCGCTATTTGCCGGGCAGTAAGACCCCACCTCAAAATGCAGCGAAAGCAAAGAAGTTAGGTTGGGGCCTTGCTGCCCATAAAAGCCCGATTGGTGAGGGCTAATAATCAGTGGGGGGATGAAGAAAACCCCACTGATTAAAGTTTCACTTTACTGCATTGTAATTTTCTCAACACACTTTTCGTAAATTGTACGATGTGATTTCGAGAAAGGTAACTGTTCAAACGCTTCTTTCGATACAAACTTTAATGTATCCGTTTCGACAATATTACCTGTTACTTTTCCGTAAAATATGAAGATATCCCAAGTACGATGTGTAAAAGTATGTTGTACATTCATCGCGTATTCATCAATAGAAACAGAGAGATCAAAGCTCTCCTTCATATAATCCGTAAGCTGTTGTTTTTGATTACGAATACCTTCACTTAGTTCAATATTCGGAAACTCCCACATATTAGCCAGTAATCCCGTACTTGGGCGTTTATTAATTACGTAACGGCCATCTTCAATTTGAAGTACTCCCGCAACGAGCGGTACCATTGTAGGTGCTTTCGCTTTACTCTTCACTGGTAGTTCTTTTTGAACACCTTCAGCATACCCTCTGCAATGTTCACGTACAGGACAAAGTAAACAAGATGGATTTTTCGGTATACAAATTAATGCCCCTAATTCCATCAAACCTTGGTTAAAATAAGATGGATTTTCTATAGAAATAATTTCACGCACAATCTCTTCAAAAACTTTTCTCGTTTTCGGTTTTGCAATATCATCCCACACTGATAAAATACGAGATAATACGCGCATAACATTTCCATCAACCGCTGGCTCTGGTATGCCATATGCAATACTTAAAATGGCACCTTTTGTATATGGTCCCACTCCTTTTAATTTTTCAATTTTCTTTACATCGCTCGGTACTGTCCCGCCGTATACTTCTTTTACCTCTTTTACTGCAGCATGTAAATTTCGTGCTCTAGAATAATAACCTAAGCCTTCCCATGCTTTTAATACTTCTTCATCATCGGCAGTTGCTAGCGCTTCAAGCGTAGGAAACTTCCCCATAAAATTTGCGTAATATGGTTTTACAGCCTCTACCCTTGTTTGCTGTAACATAATTTCTGAAACCCAAACACGGTATGGATCTTTATTTTTTCGCCACGGTAAATCACGTTGTTCTTTTTCAAACCAACCAATTAAATCATTTTGAAACTGTTCTATGTTAAACTCATTTAATATTTCAAGTGTCAAACTTGATCCCCCTCATTTTTTTGCATATACGTACTATTATAAAGATTTTAGGAAAAAATTTAAGTAAGATGACATAGGAAATAGAAGGCAAAGGACTTGAGGTATCGAATAAAAAGAGTTACATTAATAAAAAACGGAGGTGGATTTCTATGGACACAGCCACTCACCTTGTTATGGGCGTTACTCTAGGCAGTTTGGCAACATTAGATCCAGCTATAGCACAAAGTGATATTGGGCCACAAGCAGTGATGCTTGCAACAATTGCCGGTTCCAATATTCCTGACATCGATACAGTTTTAAAATTGCGTAATAACGCTAAATATATAAGAAATCATCGCGGGATTACTCATTCCATCCCTGCAGTGATCCTTTGGTCACTCCTTATAAGTGGCATCTCTTTCGCCTTCTTTTCAGACGCTCCCTATCTGCATCTACTACTTTGGTCATTTATTGCCGTCTTTCTTCATGTCTTTGTGGATATTTTCAATGCCTATGGTACACAGGCATTAAGGCCCTTCACAAAAAAATGGGTAGCGCTCGGCATAATTAATACGTTTGATACTGTCATTTTCTTTATCCATATACTAGCTATCGCCTGTATGCTTGTCGGAGCACATAAAGGCTATACTGCTTTAGCAGCGTATATATTAATGTTTGTTTACTACATTGGCCGCATTATGATGCATCGAAATATCAAAAGTGTAGTATACAAACGTTTCAAAAATGTAGAGAAAGTAATTATTTCTCCTTCTTACAAATTTTATCATTATCATTTAGCCGTCGTTACAACTGAACATTACTACGTCGCAAGATGGCACCGCGGTAACATCCTTATATACGACAAATTCGATCGCGTACCGTTCCCGAATACCGCCATTATGCAAGCCGCTGTGCGAGATGAAAATATATCTGCTTTCTTATCTTTCTCGCCTGTATATCGCTGGGATATTTTCGATTATGATAACTATTATGAAGTTCGATTTATTGATTTGCGGTATCGAAGTAAAGATTATTATCCATTCGTCGCAATCGTTCAGCTCGATCAAAATTTAAATATTATTAGTTCATATACAGGATGGATTTTCAGCGAAGAGAAACTTCGAAAGAAACTGGAATTGCTTCCACATTAAAAAAAGCGACCTACGTCGCTTTTTTTAATGTTTCAAATGATCTTCTTGATTGATTAAATGGCTATACTTCGGATTATTTGTACGCATTTCATGAAGGCGCCCTCCATGATTATTAACCCATGTTCGTACCACTTGTTCAGTCATTTCCTCACCTTGGTAACGACCTGATTTAGCATAAGTTGTTCGGAAGTCTTCCCACAGTAATTCAACCCATGCACGAGCTTGTGCGTAAGAAAGGTTGTCATTTTTATCTAATAATTCTTTCGTTAATGTTTCATAAATATCATTCATGTTCTATTCTCCTTTTACCTATTTATTCCCTTAATTTCTAAAGGATAGTTTCTTCTATTTTGCACATTCTATAAGTGATACTTCTTAAAGAGGTATCAACTGATAATGAGGGGGCGTTCTTAATGGGTAGACAAGCCGAATTTTGGTCTGAGTCAAAAAACAACAGCAAAATCGACAGTCAACCGAAAGCGAAATCACGCTTCGCTTCGAAACGACCTAACGGCACAATTAACACGCACCCACAAGAGCGTATGCGTGCTGCAAATCAGCAGGAAGAGTAGTACAAATTAAATTCCTACACGAGGTGATAAAGATGAGCTACCGTGACCATTTAGATCGTCGTTCTGAATTATTTAACCATACGTGGACTCGTCCAAAACATGCGAAGGCGCAAGTTAACGGACAGACGCAACAAACCCAGTCTCTCATTATACTGGCAAACGAATGTAAAAAACGCCAATTTTAGAATCTCCTATCTCCTTTAACGCCTACCAAAGATGAAAACCAGAGAGATTCGCTCTCTGGTTTTTATTTTTCTTGTAGCAAGGAAATTGGTATTCCAATCTCTTCATTATCATGTTGCTTATATCCCCAAGCAAATACCCCATTGAAATACGTAATTTTAAATACCACACCAGGTTCTTCTACTAATTCATATGTCTCACCAATATGGAATTTATTTATATCTATCATATAAGCACGAGCCATAGCCATTTTTCTCATTAATACATCGAATTCATTTACAATTCCAAGTTGCTCAGCCTTTACTGCTTGCTCCTTCAAAACCCCAATTTCTTCCCTTAGCTCATGTGGTGTCATTTCACTGTAGCGTTTTGGCGTACCCATCTTATTTCCTCATCCCTCTTCACGTTTCATTTGTAAAAATATATCTATCTCATCAATAGAGAATCCTTTTCGATATAACGCTTGCTTCACCTTATTTTCGAATGTCCAACCATCATACTTCTTATATTTCTCATAATATTTATTCCCATGATAGTGTAACGCTTCTTCTTGCTGTTCGTCATCTTTTTCGTCTTTCAATTCTTCCAAGCAAATTTGAATCACATCTCTAGAATATCCTTTACGAACAAGCATTTCATCTAACTTTAGCTTCATTTGTAAAAATGAATGCTTTTGATAAGATTTTTTCTTCTTTTCTATAAGAAACAAAGCATTCTCCATTTGCTTCTCCTTTGGATACTCTTGTAAACTATGTGTAATGATTAAATCCTGAACACCTTTACTTAATAGCCCTCTCCTAATAACAGTTGGACCTTTTTGATTCACATTACTTTGCGTTCGCACGTATGAAATAGCGTACTCTTTATCATTAATATATCGATCATGTAATAATTTCGAAACGACTTCAGAGATGATGGCCTGTCCCACTTCTTTTTTTCGTAAGAAATCTTCTATTTCTTGTTTTGTTCTCATTTGATAGGATAAATAGGAAATCGCTTGTAAATATGCTTTTTGTACCTCTTCATTGTACAAAATATTCCCTAACGCTACTTCATCAATTTCTAAGCCTTTTTGTAACCCATGTTTCATTAAGATTGATTGATTCACACTAAACCCGTACTCTTCGCCTTGACCTTTATCAATATAAATATTAAATCGTTCTTTCGATCGTTTTTGCACTTCTATTTTTGTAATGACAGTCATACTCTCACCTCTCTATTATTTTAACATAGTCAAGGAACGTTTTTTCTTTTCAAGAATATATATAATGAGGAGGAAATGATTGTGAAAATCGCAATTTCTGGTGGCTCTGGCTTTATAGGCAAATCCCTTTCTAGTTTTTTTATTCAAAAGGGATTTACTGTTTACATTCTTACTCGAAAAAAAATTGCTGAAACTTCACACACTAACCTTCAATACGTACAGTGGACACCGGATTTACAGACCTTCCCTCTCTCCTCTATCGATGTAGTTATTAATCTAGCCGGAGAATCTATTAATAGTAGATGGACAAAAAAACAAAAAGAATCAATTTTAAACAGTAGAATTCAAACAACAAAAGGACTCATTAAACAATTACAAACACTTGAAACAAAGCCACACACATTTATTAATGCAAGTGCCATTGGATACTATGGGACATCTGAAACCGAATCTTTTACAGAACAGCAAGAGACTCCAGGAGATGACTTTTTAGCAAACACAGTATATTTGTGGGAGCAAGAAGCATCTAAAGCCCGCTCCATTGGAATAAGAACTGTCTACACAAGATTTGGAGTCGTATTAGGCGCAGATGGAGGAGCTCTTCCAAAAATGCTACTTCCCTATCAATTATATATCGGCGGTACACTTGGATCTGGAAACCAATGGTTATCATGGATTCATATAGACGATGTCGTTCGCATGATTGATTTCATCATTCACAAAAAAGAAATTGACGGACCTTTTAATATTACAGCGCCAACGCCAATACGGATGAAAGAGTTCGGTGAAATTATTGCCACTATAACTAGGCGACCTCATTGGCTACCTGTTCCTTCATTTGTACTTCGCGCTTTACTCGGTGAGATGAGTATACTTGTATTAGAAGGGCAACATGTATTACCCAATAAAGCTATTAAACATGGATATCAATACACATTTCCAACAGTTAACCATGCATTACAAAATATCCTCTTGCATACAATGTAGTACTTTTAAAATACAGTTTTACGGGTAGTCTATCTCCTCCAAGACTTCTTACTTTTTAAACACCGGAGCATTACTACACGAAAAACCTTTCAGTTACTTTGTCTAAACCTATTCTACACATTACAAGGTGACGGAAATGAGGTCTCTATGAAAATATTGCTCAAACAAGCCATTGTATATCCTATTACATCCCAAAAGTTTCAAGGAGATGTACTCGTTATAGGAGAACGCATTGCCGCGGTCAAACCTCATATCGATACTACTCAGGATATGACCGTTATAGATGCACGAGCTCTTCATCTCTTGCCTGGATTTATTGATGTTCATACTCACCTTGGCCTCTACGATGAAGGTACTGGTTGGGCTGGTAATGATGCAAATGAAACATCCGAAGTTTCAACACCACATATCCGTTCTTTAGACGGGATTCATCCTTTTGATATTGCATTTCAAGACGCTGTACAAAATGGTGTTACGACTGTTCACGTGATGCCCGGAAGCCAAAACATTATCGGCGGTACTACTTGCGTAATAAAAACTGCTGGAACTTGTATAGATCATATGATTATTCAGGAACCTGCTGGTTTAAAAATTGCCTTTGGAGAAAACCCTAAAAAGTTCCATAGTAACGGTACAAAAGAATCAATAACACGTATGGGAATTATGGGGTTACTTCGTGAATCATTCTATGACGCACAACACTACGGGCATGAAGCTGATTTTCGAATGCTACCTATTTTAAAAGCACTCCGCCGAGAAATACCGGTACGTATCCACGCTCACCGCGCAGATGATATCACTTCAGCTTTACGCTTTGCGACAGAATTCAATCTTGATTTACGTATTGAACATTGTACAGAAGGACACTTTATTGTTGAAGAGCTTTCGAAACACAATTTAAAAGTTTCAGTTGGACCTACTCTTACGCGACGTTCGAAAATCGAACTTAAAAACAAAACGTGGGATACTTATCATATTTTATCGAAAAATGGAGTAGAAGTTTCTATTACAACCGACCACCCTTATACACCAATTCAATATTTAAATGTTTGCGCTGCCATTGCAGTAAGAGAAGGATTAGATGAGAAAACAGCGTTGGAAGGAATCACTATTTTCCCAGCTCGAAATTTACGTTTGGAGGATAGAATTGGAAGCATTGATGTTGGAAAAGATGCTGACCTCGTGTTATGGACACATCATCCTTTCCATTATTTAGCCAAGCCTGTACTCACTATGATTGACGGAAAAATAATTTACAAAAAAAATAAAAAAAACTAGTTTATTTTTTTGACTAGATACAGTATTATACGATTATAAACTGAATGAAACCATAATCAATTTGTGTCGTGATTATCATTTTCAAATTGATGAATGGGGAAGGCAAATGGTGCGCCACCAGCGTTAGAAACTGGTTCTAGTGGGTTCGATTCCCACCCCGAAATTTTTTAAAGATTGATATAAAAATTTCGAGGGTGGGTGCTTTTTCGTCATGCTACCCTCGTGTGAGGAGGAGTTAGTGTGTTGAAAAAACGCGACTTACACGACAGCCACGTTCTATACGAATTAATGGTGGATCCTGCTGTCTTCCCTTTTGTGCGTCAAAAGGCCTATTCTTATGAAGAATATTTATTTTTAACGAAACAAACAATCGAAGCCGAAGAGCGTGGAGAATTAATCTCACGCACAATTTTAGATGAATGGGGTAACCCCATCGGCACAATTACTTTATTTGATGTGCAAGAAAAAGCTGGATTCCTCGGAACTTGGCTTGGCAAACCATATCATGGTAAAGGATATAATAAATTGGCGAAAGATTCATTTTTTAGCGAACTTTTCTATGAATTAGATATTGAAACGATTTTTATGCGTATTCGTAAAATAAATATTCGGTCTATTAAAGCTGCCGAAAAACTACAATATGTAAATCTAGCAAACGAAACAAGAAAAGCCGTTTATGATGAAATTAACGCGCATGAAGAAGTATATAATTTATATGAAATTCCAAAAGATCAGTATACACTTGCAACAATGCGAGATACAACCTTCCAAGAAGCACACCAATTAAAAGAAGCGTAATCTAAAAATTCAGAAATGATAATTAATCATTACTAGTTTGACATATATGTATATCACCCCATGTCTTTGGAAACGATAGATAGTGACTTTAGGACACGAGGTGATTTGTAATGGATAAAAGGAAACGTGATAAAGCAAAAAACACATTATCTAGTACACAAGAAGTTCTCTATCAGCGAGAATTTCGAAAAGCAGATCGTGCAGCGGGCTATCGCTCAAAAAGTATTTAAAGTGAAACTGAATAATTAGAAGGTTTCCCCCCTAATTATTCAGTTTCATTACATAAGATTTTCCAATGAATTAGTAAAAAAGGTTCCTTATTTATAAGGAACCTTTTTTGTGGACAACCTTATCCACAAAAAACGTAGAATTGTGCATAAATTACAAAAGTATGTTACGAATTCATTTATTTAAATGAATTCGTAACGTGAGAATTGTGGATAATTTTCTAAAAATTGTGGATTATGTGGATATAGCTGTTAATATTCCGATTTTACTGTCTAATGAAGGCGTAATCCCTTGTGGATAAAGTGAAACTTTAATCAGTCGGATTTTTGTTTATCCCCACTGATTATTAGCCCTCACCAATCGGGCTTTTGCGGGATAAGTTAATAATTCACGTTTATTTTTTTACAACAATTAAAAAAACCCTCTTTAAATGCTTAAAAGAGGGTTTCATATTAAGTAAAAGATTCGGCAAGAACTGGTGATTTAATAGGTATATGATTCGGCTCTGCATGATTTTCTGCCAAAATTGTATCCACAATATGACCAGCTGGCTCCGGACGATAAATACTTTTCATTGCTTCTTTCATCTGAAGAAGCTTCATATCATCTTGTAATAACGCCTCTGTTTTTGCAAAAACTTCACTATCATCACGAATTACAACTGCAGCCCCTTTTTTTTCAAAATACAACGCATTTTCATTCTCTTGTCCTGGGACAGGTTTATATAAAATGACGGGTACTTGTAATGCTGCTGCTTCGCTTAATGTAATACCACCTGGCTTCGTAATCATACAAGAAGTAACACGGAACAATTCATCAATGTTTTCAACATAACCAAATACTTTTAAAGCATCAAAACTTTGTTCCTGTAGTTCCATTAAATCCTGCTTTAAAGCTTCGTTTTTCCCACAAACGACAACTACTTGTAAGTTTGGTACTGACATAAATGACTGGCATAGCTCTTTTACACTCCCTAGCACACCATGAGCACCTGCTACAATTAGTAACATCTTTTTATCCTTACATAACTGATATTTATTATATATAATTGCTGGATTTATCTTTAGCTCAAAACTGCTACGAATCGGAATCCCTGTTTCAACAATTTGTTCTGCAGGTACACCGATATCAACCATCACTTTTTTCACATGATCGGTTGCTACAAAATAACGATCTACTTCTCGATGGATCCATATTTTATGCACGCAAAAATCCGTTAATACGTTATAAACAGGAATAGAAATACCTATTTGCTTTTTCAATTCTGGTACAGCGATGATTGGAAAGGTATTAATAACAATATCCGGTTTCTCCACCTGTAATAGCGTCTTCAAACGCTTTCTCCCAAAATTCGCATACCAAGATGCTATTTTTTTATCATAAATTTTCTCTACACCATAATAAAACAAACGATATAATTCTTTTCCTACCGTATAGCTTTTTAAATATAAATATTTTGTAATATCGGTTATAACTGGATGTGATTCTCCAAACAAGTCGCATACAATTACATCTTCGATTCCTTTTTGGCGAAATGTTTGTTCTAATGTTTTTGCCACTTGCACATGACCGTTACCGTAATGTGCAGTTAATATTAAAACCTTGGGGTTTTTTATCAAACAAATCCACTCCTAGCTTTTTGTTTCTCCATATTGCATATACGACAATAGGAAAAACATTTTCCTTAAAAACTACATACTCGGATTCTAATACTTTCCTGTTAGCTATGTATCTGTCGTGGATATGCAAAGCATATAAGATTGACCCCTTAATCCTATCTGTGCTCATATCTTTACATTATACTTTCCTATAAGAGCTTTCGCAATAACTTACAAATGTTCTATATTCCATAATACTCACTCTTTTACTTCTTAATTCTTTTTACTATTTTGATTTCCCTTTACAATTATGTAAATTTCTCCGCTTATTCTTTACAAAAATATGGATATTCCCTTTTCAGTATACTCTTTTCTAAATATATACTCTAGATTTTATTATGAAGAAACAAAAAGCCTAACCAAATGTTTAGGTTAGACTGCTTGTAAAATATGTTTTGCATGTTCAACATTTTCTTCTGTCGGTGGATTCACATCCGCAAGTGGATACTTATGTCCAAGTGCCTCCCATTTATAAACACCGAGCTTATGATATGGCAGCACTTCCACTTTCTTAACATTAGATAGACTTTGAATAAAGTTTGATAATTTTTGCAAATCCTCTTCACCATCGGTAACACCGGGAACCAATACATGTCTTACCCAAATTGGTTTCTTTATATCCGATAAATAACGAGCAAATTGTAAAATGTGTTCATTTGGTTTCCCTGTTAATTTACGATGTTTCTTTGAATCAATATGCTTCAAATCCAATAAAACTAAATCTGTATACTCCATTAAAATATCTAGCTTATTTTGGAATTCTGGTTCTTCAGAATAACAACCGCCAGAAGAATCGATTGTTGTATGGATACCAGCTTCTTTGCACTTTTTAAACAACTGGGTTAAGAAGTCTAGCTGTAATAGTGGCTCTCCACCGCTAACTGTTATACCGCCTCCAGAAGCTTCAATAAATGGAAGGTAACATGTCACATCCTGCATCACTTCTTCAACTGTTATTTCTTTACCTTTACCGATTTCCCATGTATCAGCATTATGACAATATTGACAACGTAATAAACACCCTTGTGTAAATATGACATAACGAATCCCTGGGCCATCAACAGTACCACAAGACTCTACAGAATGTATTCTTCCTTTTACCATGTTACTTCCTCCTTTATTGAAACAGCCTCCCTCCGCTATATATTAAAAGCAGAGGGACACTTTTTTCACTTACATGCTTTCATGCATTGTACGGTTTATTACATCAATTTGTTGTTCACGAGTTAATTTAATAAAGTTAACAGCGTAACCAGATACACGAATTGTTAATTGTGGATATTTTTCAGGATGCTCCATTGCATCCATTAATGTTTCACGGTTAAATACGTTAATATTTAAGTGGTGTCCTTCTTTTATTGCATATCCATCAAGCATAGATACTAAGTTGCGTACTTGTACATCATCTTCTTTACCAAGTGCTTTTGGAATAATAGAGAATGTATTTGAAATACCATCTTGTGCATCTTCATATGGTAATTTAGCTACAGATAATAATGATGCTAATGCACCTTTTGTATCACGGCCATGCATTGGGTTTGCCCCCGGTGCAAATGGTTCTCCAGTACGACGTCCATCTGGAGTGTTACCAGTTTTCTTACCGTATACAACGTTAGATGTGATTGTTAAGATTGACATTGTATGAACAGAATTACGGTATGTTTTATGTTTGCGAATCTTGTTCATAAATGTTTTCACAAGATTTACTGCGATTTCATCTACACGATCATCATTGTTACCGTATTTAGGGAAATCCCCCTCAATTTCGAAATCAACTGCAATACCATTTTCATCACGAATTGGTTTTACTTGTGCATATTTAATTGCACTTAAAGAGTCTGCTACTACAGATAATCCAGCGATACCTGTTGCCATTGTACGAAGAACATTTGTATCGTGAAGTGCCATTTCAATACGTTCATAGCTATATTTATCGTGCATATAGTGAATTACATTTAATGTATTTAAGTATAGACCAGCTAACCATTCCATTGTCATATCGAATTTACGCATAACTTCTTCATAATCTAATACTTCAGAAGTAATTGGTGCGTATTCAGGACCAACTTGTGCTTTTGACTTTTCATCTTTACCACCGTTAACCGCATATAGTAATGCTTTCGCTAAGTTTGCACGTGCTCCGAAGAACTGCATTTGTTTACCAATTCTCATTGCTGATACACAACAAGCAATACCGTAGTCATCACCGTAGTCAGCACGCATAATGTCATCATTTTCGTATTGAATTGCTGATGTTTTAATAGACATTTTTGCACAGTAGTTTTTAAAGTTCTCTGGTAATTGTTTAGACCAAAGAACTGTTAAGTTTGGTTCTGGTGCTGGTCCTAAATTATCTAATGTATGCAAGAAACGGAATGAGTTTTTTGTTACTAACGGACGGCCGTCTAACGCCATACCACCGATAGATTCAGTTACCCAAGTTGGATCTCCAGAGAATAGTTCATTATAATCAGGTGTTCTTGCAAATTTCACAAGACGTAATTTCATAATGAAATGGTCAACAATTTCTTGTGCTTTTTCTTCTGTTAAAGTACCATTTGCTAAATCTCTTTCAATGTAAACATCTAAGAATGTAGAGGTACGTCCAAGGCTCATTGCTGCCCCGTTTTGCTCTTTAATTGCTGCAAGATAAGCAAAGTATAACCATTGGAAGGCCTCTTGTGCATTTGTAGCTGGCTTAGAAATATCGAATCCATGAGAAGCAGCCATCTGTTTTAACTCTTGAAGTGCACGCATTTGCTCAGATAATTCTTCACGTAAACGCATTGTATCTTCGCTCATTACACCGCCAGTTAAATTATAATCAGCTTTTTTCGCTTCAATTAAATGATCTATACCATATAGCGCTACGCGGCGATAGTCACCGATAATACGTCCACGTCCATACGCATCTGGAAGACCAGTAATAACACCTGATTTACGAGCCGCTTTCATTTCTGGTGTGTATGCATCAAATACACCTTGATTATGAGTTTTACGCCAGTCTCTGAAAATCTTGCTAAGTTCTTTATCCATTTCATATCCATACGCTTCACAAGCTTGTTCTGCCATACGAATACCACCATATGGTTGTAAAGAACGTTTAAATGGTTTATCAGTTTGGAAACCGACCACTTTTTCAATATCTTTATTTAAATATCCTGGTTCATGTGATGTAATAGAAGAAACAATTTTTGTATCCATATCAAGAACGCCACCGTTTTCACGTTCCTTTGTTGTTAAATCCATTACTTGATCCCAAAGTTGTTTCGTTGCTTCAGTTGCTTCCGCTAAGAAAGAGTCTTCTCCCTCGTAAGCGTTTACATTATTTAAAATGAAATCGCGAACATCAATCTCTGCTTTCCATTTTTCACCTTTAAAGTTTTCCCACGCGCTTTTTACATTTTCTAATACTTGAGTCATCCTAATCTCCTCCATTTTTGATTAGTACAGGACTACGTTCTTTTATATAACAGCTTACACACTTAGAATACTACTTTTTTTCGGAAGTGGACGAAATAGTTGTGACATGTTTGTGAAATGTTGAGCAAACTACTACATACATAGTGTTAACCTCACATAAAACTCTTTAGAATTAACCCTTTCTTTAATTGTATTTTTTTGGTATTCTTATATACGAGTCCTATTTTGTAATATAAGAACGATACCCATTGTAGAGCTGTAATACTCTTATCTCCTAATCTGTTATAGTTTTTATAACAGAGCAAAAAAAGTGTACATACGTTGTACACTTTTTTTGTTACCACTATAAAACATCTCTTTTTCTATTTCCATCGTAAAATCCACCACGACTGTTTGTTAATGCAATTAATTGCTCTAATCCTTCTATATGATCACCAATAATTCGAAGGACAGCTGGAGGATGACCTATTTTTGCGAAATGTTCACTGGGACGAATACGGTTCATCTTATCAACATCGACACGACTTACACAAGCGATTTCAAAACCTGAAAGTACAGCTTTAACTTGTGCTACACAAGGTGACAATAATGATTTATACCCTATTTCCTTCAAACAAGTACGACTAAACGCATTAGGTACAGCAATAAGAGAGCCTACTCCTAAATCTTTTCTATTACAAGCTAAATTTAATGCATATTTAAATGCTGTTACAAGATGAAGTGGTACTCTCAAATCTAAATAATGATTTAAATCATTTAATGCGACATCCGTTCCATCTGCAATAGCTTTTGCAAAGGGATATAGCTCACTAGCTGGAATAACAAAATCACCATCTATAAATAAAACAATTTCTCCTTTTGCAAAATAAGTTCCAAGCGAACGCCCCACATCGTTTCCAAGTGCTTCTTTATACACAATTGTTGTTGCTCCCTTGTCTTTTGCAATTGTTGCCGTTTTATCGGACGAACCATTTACAACAACGATGATTTCAAAAGGTTCAATTTTGCGAAGCTCTTCTATAACGTTTCCAATTGTTTTCTCTTCATTTTGCACAGGAATAATTACCGATAATTGCTCTCCTTTATACAAATTAGATGTAACGCCCCATCCTTGATAAAAATCTTCAAAATTTAGAGTATGATAGACACTCTCTCTTTTCCTATTTCCATCATAATATCCTCCGCGCCCATCGCTGCCTAATATCCGCTCTGCTACAGCTTCTATATGATCACCTATCATTCGTTTTTCAGATTGAGAAAGATCCGTGCCATATGCAGCATGCTCGAATGGACGAAATTTATTTGGCGTAATAACGTCAATTGCACAATGACGACTAATTCTCCATTTACTTTGTGCTAGGCGTAGATGAGCCACAATAGGATTAACAAAACATTCGTCTCCAATACTTTGCACAACTTCCTTCGTCAGCGCATGAGGTACAGATAATAAAGAATCAATTTTTAATTCTTCACGCTCTAACATTGCATTTAATATTTGGCGCCATACTGTCACGGAGTGCGGTTTTTGTTTCTTTAAAAATAATGCGTCCAAATTATTTAAAACGATGTCCGCCTGATCATGTAAAATCGGATTAAGGAATAATTGTAATTTTGAAGTTTGAATAGCAAAATCTCCATCTACAAACAGTAATACATCACCTATCGCATGTTTTGCACCAACTGCGCGTCCAACGTCGTTACCAAGTGACTCTTTATGCTGGATTACTGTACACCCTAAGCTCTCAGCAATCGCTTCTGTACCATCATTACAACCATTTGCTACTACAATAATCTCTACTGGATTCAATGGTTTTACCGATTGAACCACATCTGAAATCGTATCCACTTCATTACATACGGGAATAATAACTGATAACGACTTAGCCATTGTTTTCTTCACGAAACCATTTAATAGTTTCTTTCAATCCTTGTTCCCACGTTACTTTCGCTTGAAACTGAACGAGTTCTCTTAATTTCGTTACGTCTGGTCTTCTATTTGGAATCTCTTCAAATCCATGTGGATATACTTCCTCAAATGGAACGTGCACAATTTTGGAAATAGACTTCGTTAATTTTTTTATATCTTCCGCTACTACCCTTATATTTTTTTCATTCTCAGAACCTATATTAATAATTTCACCATTTACCTTCTCATCCATTGCACGAATTGTTGCCTCGACCGCATCACTTACATACGTAAAGCAGCGTGTCTGCTTTCCATCTCCATACACGAGAATATCGTCACCTTGCAAAGCCGCACGAATAAATCGTGGAATTACTCCTGCGTACGGACCATCTTTCGCTCTTGGACCATAAATATTAAAATAACGAACAATCGTTACAGGTAAACCTTCTAATGCGTACCCTAAACATAATGTTTCCTCTAACGTTTTACAAATTGCATAACTCCAACGTATTTTGGAAGTTGCACCGTATAAACGATCTCCTTCTTCAGAGAATGGCGGCTCTCCCTTTCCATATACTTCAGAAGTAGATGCAAATACTACTTTCTTCTTCCCTTTTAACGCTGCTTGTAAAATATTTCTCGTTCCATCGAAATTTGTTTCAATAAGCTCTACACTTTTTTCCATTGTAGTTTTGACTCCCAAAATTGCAGCTAAATGAAACACCACATCATGTTGATTCACTAATTCATAAATTGAATTTTTATCTAAAACGCTTATTGGAATAACCCGGAGCTCTTTCATTAACTCATTATGATATTTATTTTTTCCTTTATAGAAGTTATCCACAATAGTAACTTCATAACCTCTTTTCACCAACTCTTCAGCTAAATGCGAACCAATAAATCCTGCTCCACCTGTAATTAAACATTTTTCACTCATGCACTCACCTTCTTTACGATTCCACGTGTATCTATTAATCGCTCAATCCCTTTAAAAAGATTCCAATCGATGCTAGAGTGATCCGTTACAATTAAAATACAATTTGCTTGTTTAATTCTTTGTTCATCTAATGGAACAGATTGATATAGTGTATCTCCAATTTTCGCTGTAGAAATATACGGATCATGATATTCTATCTTGTATCCTTCTTTTATTAATAATTGAATAATTGGCAACGCCGGTGATTCTCTCAAATCATTTACATCTTTCTTATATGCAATCCCTACTATTAAAACCGTTGCGGGTGATTGCACCACACCTTTTACTTTCCCGATTATTTTCGCTGGCATTTCTTCATTAATTACATGTGCTGCCTCAATTAATTGACTAATTGCTCCAGCCTTTCTTATTCTCCATTGAAAATATAAAGGATCTACCGGAATACAGTGTCCTCCTATTCCTGGTCCTGGCCAATACGGAGTAAATCCAAACGGTTTTGTAGATGCCGCTTCAAGCACCTCATAAAAATTAATATTCAAACTTTCACAAAGTATATTTAACTCATTTACTAATGAAATATTAACTAAGCGCTGAATATTTTCAAATAGCTTACACATCTCGGCCACTTTCGGAGAGCTAACTGGAACGACTACATCAAATATAGTGCTATACAAATCCTGTACTTTTTGTTTACACTGCTCGGTTTGTCCACTAATAACTTTTGGAATTGTTTCAACTGAATACTGGCTATTCGCTGGATCAATTCGCTCTGGAGAATACCCAATATAATAATCTTCTCCTACCTTTTTACCTGTTTGAGAAATAATAGGAATGATAACTTCCTCCAGTGTACCTGGATATGTGGAGCTTTCAAAAATGAAGGTTTGTCCTTCTTGAAGGTGTTGTTGTATATAATGGGAGGCTGAAACGAGTGCACTTAAATCGGGTTCTTTATTCTCATTAATTGGCGTTGGCACAGTCACAATAACATACTCACTATTTTGGAACTCCGCAACACCTTTATCTGGTGTATTTACTATTAATTTTCTCTCGTTCAATAGATTTTGTAATACGTTAGAAGAAACATCAGGAATATAACTTTCTCCTTTAATTATTGATTCTATCTTCCTAGTATCTTTATCTAATCCAAGTACAGCATGTCCTCTTTCTGCAAAAAGGACCGCTAAAGGAAGGCCAACATATCCTAATCCAATAATGGTTACTTTACTACTAGCATTCATCTATATTCTCTTCTTCCCTTCTCAATTGTAGTATTATATCTCTATCCCTTTCTCCGTCTGTAAAACTCCCGCGCCCATTCGTATGTTGTAATAAATAAGCAATCGCCTCAAGCTGATCACCGAAAATACGATCGAATGCAGGAATTCTTCCATTTACAAACCCATGTTGCTCTGGACGTACTCGATTTGTTTTTATAACATCTACAAATTCCACTGCTGTAATAGAGCATTCTTCTAAAATAGCTTTCATTTGAGCTAATGGTGGAATGATAAGGGAATCATATCCAATTTTCTCTATTACCTTTTTATGCATAGCATGTGGCACTGCCGTTAATGAGTTATTCCATAAATCTGGTCGTTTCGCTACCAAATTCACGAAATATTTCCCCATACTAATTGGATCTGCCGGGTGAAACATATCTAACAAACATTGCAAATCATTTAACGCCACATCGTTTCCTTCTTCAATAGCATGCAAAAATGGAATTAGCTTTTTTGCCGGAATAGCAAAATCACCATCAACAAATAAACAAATATCTGCCGTAGCATGCATAGCCCCTATCGCTCGTGCTACATTATGTCCAAGTGCCTTCGCGAATTCAACTACAATAACATTCTCTAGCTTTACTTGTTTAATTGTCTCGGCATCTGCTCCATTCGTAACAACTATAATTTCATCTACACCTGCCTTTTTCACTTCCTGTATGACAGATCTTATAGTCATTTTTTCTTCTGATACGGGTATAATAGCACTGTATTTCGCTTTTTCCTTTTGTAATAAAACTGGTTTATACTTCCCTATAAACTCTCTATCCCTGTTTCCCTCCGAAAAACCGCCACGTTTACCATATGTTTCGATTACGTATTGCAAAGCACACAAATGATCACCCATAATACGACTAGTCGCCTTCGGATAAGGAGAACCAGGTGATGTACCCGTATGCACAGGACGAACCTTATTCGTGTGAATTACATCGACCGAAGCCATATCGGCAATATCTACTCCTCTAGACATCGCCATCGCTTGAAATAGTGCTGGATCTGCTAAATTCCACCACCCAAGATTCTCAATAAGATCCCGATTCATCGCATGTGGAATTGCGATTAAAGAACCAACAACAAGCTCTTTTTTATTCAAATAACGATTCAACATGAATTTTCCAACTGTCGTATAGTGTGGTCTCATCTTTAAATAAACAGACCATGTTAAATTATTCACAACAATTTGATGCCCTTGCTGAACTCCTTTCACGAAACGTTGTAGCTCTTTACTCTCAATAACGATGTCACCATCTAAAAACAATACA
The DNA here is from genome assembly GCF_038007445.1 of Bacillus sp. FSL P2-0099. Taxonomy (NCBI): domain Bacteria; kingdom Bacillati; phylum Bacillota; class Bacilli; order Caryophanales; family Bacillaceae; genus Bacillus; species Bacillus sp. FSL P2-0099. The sequence continues at coordinate 490,059 of NZ_JBBOXE010000001.1, read as the reverse complement.
ATTTCACCTTTTGCTTCTCTAGCTCCAATTGCCCTTCCTACATCATTACCAAGAGAATGTTTATAATAAATTACATGGCAACTATGCTGTAATGCGACTTCATTCGTTCCATCTGTCGATCCATTATCTACTACAATAATTTCATACGGCTTCAGCTTCTCCACTTCTACTAAAACTTGTGATAAAGTACTTGCTTCATTATGCGCTGGAATAACAACTGATATTCTCATACTTGTATCACTCTTACCCTTCCAAGCGAACATAAGCAATAATAGGAATACGCACAAGTACATCTTCAGGTGGTCCATAAGAAGGAGCTGTACGAACACTTACTGCCCCGTCCGTAACAGATAAAAGAATACCTGCAACAATTTCGGCCGCTGTCACAACTTGCACTAATTCACCAACATGGTTACGCAATTCATCAGTAAATAACATATATAAGTCTCCTTTCTTACACTTCTTTCATTGATATAATACTTGTAAATGGTAATAAAACTTCAGTTCCTATTCCTTCTTGCAGCGTTAAGAAATCGTCACCAACTGCTACAATAACACCTATTAACTGTCCAACTGTCACAGTAATTTCTACGTTTTTACCTAAATATTGCTTTGCAATTTCCTTAAAAGGTGATGTATTGCATTCTTTTAAAATGTTACAAATAATAGATTGAAATTGACTTGATTCTATAAACTCTTCCGTAGCTTGCTTAGAATTTCTTTGAATAAATCTCGCAAAGTTTTGTGAAAATAAAAGTCGTTCCACAGCAGGCAGTAACTTGTCATCTAAAAAATAGCCTAATTGTCTATTAAACAGTCTGGATAATTTATGCCAATATTTTCTGAACAGACACATATGCTTCTCCTCCTATTATTTTTAAAGTATAAAAATTTATATCCATACATCTTAATTTATACAAATTAGACTTTTTTTGTGATAGGTAAGGCATACATTTTCTAAAAGAAATAATTGTTTCAGGGCATAAAAAAAGATAGATGGTTTCCCATCTATCTCTTTGCTAATCTTTAATTTTTAATTGTCACAATGGCAGCTACGCCGTAATATACCGCTCTTGATAATTCTGCTTGTCCGGATATAGAAGCTGTAACAAGGGATCCACCACTTGCCGAAAAATATTTTGCAGCTTCTAACGGAATACCATCTTCTTTCACATCAATATGTGTTCCATCTTGCCAGTCTATTTTCTGCATTGTTGCTGAAAAGTCCCCAGTCACTTTACCAATTTCCTTACCATTCATCTCTAAAAATATCCATTCCCATTTTGTTAAACTTAGTACTTGTTTCAACTCTCCAATTTTCTTTCCATTTACACTATAAAATATATAGAAGTTACGCACGCCCATCTTCTTTTGAACACGCAGCAATCTTTCTCCCGATTGATTATATAAATAAAATTGTTGCTTATGTAGTCCCTTAAAAAGAAAAGAAAGTGCGCCTTTCCATATACTTTGAATAACGGAATTATACTCTTCTTTTAAAAACCCTACTGCACTGCCATCTAATCCAAAGTACGTTATTACTTGAAATACCCCTACCTCTCTACGAACAACGAACTTTTGTTGTTCAAATAATCTAGAGCTCCCTATATTACAATTATCCTGTCTAAGCATTTTTGCTCTTCGTTTTTCTATAAAACTATATATTAGTAATCCAAACGCTGGTAGCAAAATACCTATTAATTTCAGAATTTCTTTATCTGAAGTGAATATTGTTCCTTTTTTATATTCCATAACTAATCCAATTACAACGATAATCCATACAATGATAGCTATAAACAAAGTTCGTTTCGCATTGCGTGCATGATGCTTATGTATACTCATAAACCTCCCCCTTTTCCATTTATTTCATTATCGCACCGCACATATATTTCCTCAATGCAAAAAAGACTATCCAAAAGGACAGTCTTTTACACTTCTATATTTCGTAACATCGTATAAATGTCGTTATTCACTTTACCAAATGATTTAATGTTATTTTGAATGTTAGATAATAAAACCACATATACACTACCATTTTTACTAAAACCATTTAAGCAATTCCAACCTGGCATTACACCGTGATTTGAATAGCTTCCTGGATCTACATACCAGCCAAATCCATAATCCTTTTTCACGGCTGTAAACATTTGATTATAACTCTCTTTTGAAATTAATTTTCCAGAAAAGAGTGCTTCATTAAATAAATATAAATCATGCGCGCTCGTATATATATCACCACAACCATATAGTTGTGACATGCTCGGAATATTAGGTGTTGTCATATTGTTATTCACTATTTTATAACCCGTTGATGGGAATCTTGTTTGTTCCAACGCTGTACCGAAACCAGAATGTTTCATACCCGCAGTCGCAAAAATATGTTGTTTTATATATTCTTCGAGCGACTGTCCACTTACCTTCTCAGCAATGTAAGCAAGTATAGAGTAGTTCGAATCGGAATACTTCCATTTCTCTCCTGGACTCCCGATACGCTTTTGATTTCCTATCCGCTTTATCAGTTCTTCATGAGAAATATCCTCTTTTCCCTGCTCATATTCCGGAATGCCTGATGTATGTGTTAATAGATGTTTTAACTGAATGCTATTACCTTGAGGAAAGTCTGGAATATACTTTGCAACTGTATCCTCTACTTGTAACTTATTTTGATCTTTGAGTTGCATAATAGCAGTCGCCACAAATGCTTTTGAAATAGAACCAATATAAAAGGTCGTCTCTGAATTATTCGGCACTTGCTTCTCTTTATTAGCCATGCCGTATCCTTTATTCACAAGAACTTTCCCATTCTTCACAATAACAGCTGTCCCACTAAATCCCATGCTCTGTAAATATTGATCCAATTGAGCGTTTTCATTAATTTCTTGAGGCGGTCCCTCAGCAGGTTTCTCTATAACTTGCGCCTGTTTTATCTGTTCTTCCTGTTCTTTTTGTTTTCTTTGTTTTTCAGCTTCTTGCCTTTTCACTTCTTCTATCTTTTTTATCTCTTCTTGCTTCTTCATTTCTGCTGCTGCTTTTAAAGTTTCCTCTTTTTTATTATGCGCAACAATTTTTGTATACATGAAATATACAAGTGATAATAGTAAGACGAGAATGATTGTTCTTTTTATGTATACAATCGGCCGACGTGCTTTCCCATTAACAGTATTTTTTTCCTGATCCATGATTACCTTTTTCCCCTTATTTACCGATAATTTAATTCATCTACACAAGACTTTCTCCAAATCATTTCAGTAGATTATAGACACTCCATTCTATGTCATCCCTACTTTATCACGCGCTGAACATATTACCAACCTATATGTATAAAAAAGAAAAAGAAAATTTACAAAAGTAAGATTCTCTTTAAAATTTCAACATAATAAAAGAGGATATCCTGTAAAAGATTGTTGTTATCAATCTTTTTGGATATCCTCTTATCTAACTATTTATACGTGTTTTTTCATATCATCGGCAACAGATTCAACATTTGTACCTACGATAACTTGTACACTTGTTTCACTTAATTTCATAACACCTTTTGCACCCGCACGTTTTAATGCTGGTTCATTTACTAAACCTGCATCTTTCACTTGTAAGCGTAAACGCGTTGCACAGTTATCAATCACTGTTAAGTTGTCTTTTCCGCCTAAAGCTGCTACGTAAGTTTCACCAATTGAACCTGCAACTGGTGCCTCACCATCTTCAACTAACTCATCGTCATCTTCACGACCTGGAGTTTTCAAGTTGAACTTCTTAATTAAGAAGTAGAATACTGCAAAGTAAATTGCTGCATAAATTAAACCGATACCTGCTAATAATACAGGTTTTGTTGCAATACCAAAGTTGATAACATAATCAATAGCACCAGCACTAAATGTGAAACCATCATGAATGCCAAGTGATGTTGTTATGAATAAAGAAAATCCTGTTAATACTGCATGCACACCATATAATACTGGTGATAAGAACATGAATGAGAATTCAATTGGCTCTGTAATACCAGTTAAGAATGAAGTTAATGCTAGACCACCTAACATACCTGTAACCATTTTACGTTTTTCTGGTTTAGCAGCCGCAATCATTGCGAAACATGCTGCTGGTAAACCGAACATCATAACTGGGAAGAAACCAGTCATAAACATACCTGCTGATGGGTCTTTTGCAAAGAAGCGTGCAATATCACCATGAACGATATCACCAGCTGCGTTTGTAAAGTCACCAAGTACGAACCAGAAGTATGTGTTCATTACGTGGTGTAAACCGATTGGAATTAATAAACGGTTTAATAATCCGAATAACCCTGCACCGATTGAACCTAAGTTTACGATACCGTGTGATACTGCATCAATACCAGTTTGGATTGTTGGCCAAATTTGACCGAATACTAATCCTAACAGAAGCATTACAATAGAAGTAATGATTGGTACGAAACGTTTTCCAGCAAAGAATCCTAACCATTCTGGTAGTTTAATCTTATGGAATTTATTGTATAGTAATCCAGCAACAACCCCAGCAATAATACCACCGAGTATGGCCATATTTATTTTTGGCGTTAACGCCGCTGCTTTTGAAATTTTATTCATTGTATCCGCTAATTTAGTTGGATCTACTGAACCGACTAAATCTTGAACACTTTTTAATTTATCGTTTAGTTCTGCTGTTGAGTAAGTAACACTTAAAGCATTAGTTGTATTCTTCATAACTAAATAACCAATTGCACCTGCAAGACCAGCTGCACCACTACCGTCAACAGATAAACCGATTGCAACACCGATTGCAAAAATAAGTGCTAAATTATCAAAAATTGCTGCACCGGCCTGTGCCATAACAGGAATGTTTAATACGTCTTCTTGTCCTAGACGAAGCAATAATCCTGCTGCTGGTAGCACTGCGATTGGAAGCATTAACGCTTTACCAATACGTTGTAAAAACTGCAACATTTTAATTCCCCCTATCAAATTTATGAAATCGTTATCATTATAAGTACGCCTTAGAAAACGCTTTCTATTTACATAACCATAATAACATATAGTTGTATAGATGTGTAGTTTTTATTTCCGAACTTTTTATGGATAAATCTCCTATTTCCAAACTGTTATATAAAAGGAAAATTTTCCTTTTATAACACGGAATAATCGAAACTGAAGACTCACTATAGAACATTCAACTTTCGTTTTATCATTCCACTTTTTCATGTTATTATTTATTTCCGAGCATATCGGGAAAAGTAAACTTAGTTAATTCGAAATAGGAGCGTTGGTACTATGCAGTGCATTGAAACAAACAACTTACAGCAGTTGTTAGAACAAGTAAAACCATATACGAAAAAAGGAAAACTTGCTACTTATATCCCCGAACTAGGAAATGCAAATCCAAATGATCTAGGGATTGCTATTTTCCATAAAGAAACAGAATATATCCATGCTGGTAACTCACAAACACTATTTACTCTTCAAAGTATTTCTAAAGTAATTACACTTGCTCTTGCCCTTTTAGACCGTGGTGAAGAATATGTATTTTCTAAAGTTGGAATGGAACCAACTGGTGACCCATTTAATTCTATTATTAAGCTTGAAACAACAAGTTCTTCCAAGCCTCTTAATCCAATGATTAATGCGGGTGCATTAGCTATTACAAGTATGCTAGCTGGTAATGATAACGAGGAGAAGATGGAACGCATTCTTCAATTTGTGCGTGATATAACAGACAATCCTACTATTAGTTATTCTTCTAAAGTTGCCACTTCTGAATTAGAAACAGCTTACTTAAACCGTTCACTTTGTTACTATATGAAACAAAATGGCATCATCGATAACGATATTGAAGAACTTATGGATTTATATACGCGTCAATGTGCAATTGAGGTTAACTGTATCGACCTAGCACGTATTGGTTTAATCTTTGCAATGGATGGATATGATCCTTATAAAAAGAAACAGATCATCCCTAAACATATTACGAAAATTTGTAAAACATTTATGGTTACTTGCGGGATGTATAATGAATCTGGTGAATTTGCAATTCGTGTTGGAATCCCTGCAAAAAGTGGTGTAGCGGGCGGCATTTTCGGCTGCGTAAAAGGCGAAATGGGAATCGGTATTTTTGGACCAGCTTTAGATGCAAACGGAAATAGTATCGCTGGTTTTAAAATTCTTGAATTACTTTCTGCTCAAGAAGCTTGGAGTATGTTTTAATTTAGAAGTTATCCTGCTATATTGGCAGGTTTTTTTATTTCACAAAAAATCCGTTCTACTAGGCATCAACACAATTCAAAAAAACAGTAATAAAAGTTCTCTTTATTATGCATATTTGCTCCCCCCTCCTGAATAATATAGTACAACCTAGCGCTGTATGTGGAGGTGTAAAAGATGAAACTCATATTTCAAATGGAGAAACAACCTGTTCTCGAAAAAACAATTCTTCTTTTCATATTGAGTATTGTAGAAAGTTTGAAACTAAAAGTTGTTTCACTCGATGAAGCTCACCGATACATATTCAATTTAGAAGTGCTTGAACTATTAATGGATCGGAACATCGATGATCAAGTACTAGAACTTATTCATTTTGGAATGGGACTTGAAGACATTTACCATGTACTTCCCGAAGAACTTGAGCATAGTATTGAAGAACTGAAATGGCTTTGTATTCAAGTTTTAAGTGAGTACAGTATGCATGATGATGAATGTGCACAACTAATTGAAGATATACGCTAAAAAGCACCTATGCAGGTGCTTTTACTTTTTTAAACCTTTTTACACACAAAGATTTGTATAATACTTACAATCTTTCATTACCGTGAAAAGATTTCACGTCGATATATGCAATTTTTTAGTGTATTTCCAAGGAAATACTCGAATACTGTTTTCCCTATCCTTCTTACAACAATTGATCAATTCCAATAAGAATTAATAACACACCTGCAATTACAGTTGCCCATTTCCCTAAGTATTCAGCTAAAAATCTTTTACCAACATACGTAAAACCACTAATACAAATAAAACTAAAAACTCCAGAAATACATGCCGTAAGCCAAAGATTTAAATTTGTTACTCCAGCATCAAATCCACCTGCAATATTGTTTATGGACAATGCAACTCCTAAAACAATTGCTTCAGAAAAACTAATTGTTTTAGAACCATCAAAATCTGCTTTTTCTGGATTACGTAAAACCCCCATAAGTACACTACTATCTTTAGATTCTACGGTATCTTTTTGACTCAAGAAAGGCTGACATAAAATAAACACCCCGATTATTCCTAAAACGACTGCTCCAATAATGTTTGCTGTGAACTCTGAAATAAATAATGCGATCCAATTCCCAAAAAATCCAGCTAGTAAAGTAAATAAAAATCCAAAAAATGCGATGATAAAATTGTTAAGCCACGAAATTCGAATTTTACGAATGCCATATGCAATCCCAACACCTGCATTATCTAAATTAGACGCAATCCCGATTAAAAAAATTGAAAATAAAACTGCCGTACTCATCGTACAGTCACCCCTTTTCTCACTTTTCGTTGCATATTATGAAAATGTTGAGCAACTGTGCCTGTCTGTTTCATATACTTGTAATAAATGCTCAACATTTTTTCAACGATAGACAATAGAAAAGGAGTGCCTACATTATGCCCAATGGAAATCCAAATGAGCGGCTCGGTAAATTAATAAAGAAACTGTTAAAGGAGCGCGCTCTATCTATGCGCCAACTAGGAACACTTACAAATATTGATCCTGCAACAATTTCAAGAATAATTAATGGCAAACAACAACCGAAGCAAAACCATTTACAAAAGTTCGCAAACTGTCTACAAGTTCCACCGCAATTATTACTTGATGAAATGTACCCTAACTCTCCACACATAAATAAGGAAAAAGCAGATATGTACACATCTCTCGATACAATTCAACAAACATTACAATCCTCTAACCTATTCGACTTCGAATACACAACAACTCGTGTAAAACAAGAACTTGAAAATTACGAGCGCTATGCTCAAACTACTGAAGGCGAAAAACGTATTCACGAGAGTTTCAAAAGTAAAATAGAACAAATTGATAGTGCTGGTCCTTTCATTGAGCAATTAACAAATATGTACCAACAATTTTGTACAGAAACCATTTCAACCGAAGAGCGTGCAATTATTGGGGGTGCCTTACTATATTTCATTTTATCAACAGACATTATCCCCGATTATCTTTTTCCAATCGGCTATTTAGATGATGCGATTGCCGTTGAATTAGCTAAAGAGAAATTAATTGAAATAAAACGAAAAACATAGAAAAATAAAGAACTATTTCAGTTGTTTATGTTCAACTCTGAAATAGTTCACTAAAAAAGCGTACAAGTACATACCTGTACAATTTCAATATACTAATCTATTTTTTTGTATGACACCATTCATATATGAACGCTGTTATTACTTTTGTAAATTCAATTAACTGCTCAACTTCAACTTTCTCATTTATTGAATGAGCTTCTTCTAATGTACCTGGTCCGTAAATAACAGCTGGAATGTTAAACTCACTAAACCATCCGCCATCAGTTACCGTTGCTGACATATCTAAAATTGCATTTTTAGATAAAATAGATTCATGTACTGAACTTAGCGTTTTGACAGCAAAATGTTCGCTATCTACTTCTAAAGAAGGAAAAATTTCGCCACGATCCACAATCATTGATTCTCCGCCCCACTTAAATTGTGGTGGGTTCTCTCTTAACCATGGATCTGCTGCTGCCACTTTTCCTAAATACTCTTCTATTTCTTCTATTATTTGTTCATGCGTTTCATTTGGATAAAAATGTACGGTTATCCACAATCGGCACTCATCCGCAATAAATGCCGCATGACGTCCTCCTTCAATAACAGCTGGATTAATTGTTGTTGTTCCAGATGGATAGCCTTCATATGTTTTCATGACTGCCCAATGACGCTCTAATTCTTGTAAGCTTTGGACAATCTTCATCATTTTCTCAATCGCACTCGCTCCAAATAGACGTCCTCCAGCATGGATCATTTGTCTACGTGTTGCATCATGAAACGTTTGCGGGCTTTTCACTGTAATCCATCCAGTAATTACGCCGCCCTGCCCTTGCATATGTAAATTACTTGTATCAACTACTACTGCAAAATCAGCATCATAACCACGCTTACAGCATTGAAGTGTCCCTGCTTCTCCTACTTCTTCGCCAATTACCGATTGAAAAATTAAATCTCCAGGTAATTCAATCCCCACTTCTTCTAAAAGCTGAATAGCAAATAAGGCTCCAGCTAGTCCACCTTTCATATCTGCTGCGCCTCTCCCAACTAACCAACCATCTTTTATAAACGGCTCAAACGGCTTTGTTTCCCACGGTTCGTCCTTTGATACTTCTGCAACATCTATATGTCCATTAATAATGAGACTTTTATGTGACTCACTTGCTGTCCCCTTTTTCACTCCAACAACATTCGGATCATTTGGATATACATCCCACTTATCAATACTAAAATTTCGTTTTTTTAGAAACTCCGCAACAAATTCTTGCGCCTCATTTGTATTTCTTGCTGGTGGTGCTGGTGTTTCAAAACGAATTAAAGTTTTTGTAAGTTCTAGTAGCTCCTCTTTTCGTAAATCAATCTGTTCTAATAGCTGTGAAACTTCTTGATTCATTGCTAATTCCCCTTTGCATACGTAGTATGTTTCCAAATTTATTTTCACAAAAAAAGAGACTGTTTACAATCTTACAGTCTCCAAATTAATCACTATTATAAACTTTCTAATTCAGTTGTATTTGTCTTTTCATTATGTTCTACTTTACTTCTCTTATTTCTGGTAGCACGATAAAATAGTAAACAAACAATCATAAATGGAATACCACAATACAATGCCATTCTTTGTTCTGGAATAAAAGCCATAGCTACAATTACTGTTAAATTTAACACTAAAGCAAGAATTGGAACAAATGGATACAGTGGTGTTTTAAATTTCAAATCCTTAATATCTCCCCCTTGCTTCACGTATGTCCTTCTAGCTAATAGGTTAGATAAAGCAATAGATGCCCAAACTAATATCGCTCCAAACCCAGCAATAGAAAGAAGCCATAAATAAACTGTATCTTCCGCATAAATACCTGATAGTAATGAGAGACACCCTACAAACGTACTTACAATCAATGCATAAATAGGAACACCGTTTTTAGATAACTTACCAAAAATCGGGCTAATCATTCCTTGATTAGACATCGACCATAGCATACGAGAAGTTGCATATAATCCTGAATTCGCAACTGATAGTACCGCTGTAATAATAACGAAATTTATAATATCAGCCGCATAAGGAATACCAATTTTATCAAATACAACTACGAATGGACTTTCTATCACGCCTGCTTGCTGCCAAGGAAATAGTCCCGCAAGAATAAAAATGGATAGTACAAAGAAAACAAGTATGCGCCAAACTGTATTATTAATTGCCTTCGGGATCGTTTTCTCTGGATTTTCACTCTCACCAGCTGCAATACCAACTAGTTCTGTTCCTTGGAATGAAAAATTAACTGCAATCATCGTAATTAAAATTGCTGATAATCCATTTGGGAACAATCCACCATAATCAGTAAAGCTAGAAAACATCGGTGCTGGTTCATTTCCTTTCATATCTAGAAAACCAAACATTGCTGCCCCGCCTAAAATGATAAATGCAATAATTGTAATTACTTTAATACTTGCAAACCAGAATTCAACCTCCGCAAAACTTCTTGAAGATAACGCATTAATAACAAAGAGCAATACGGCAAACACTACGCACCAAATCCATGATGATACATCTGGAAACCAACGTTTCATTAATATACTAACTGCAATTAATTCAATGCCTATCGTAGCCGTCCAGTTTAGCCACGACATCCATCCCACTACATAACCCGCTGCAGGTGAAATATGTTTTGTAGCATATGTTTGATACGATCCTGCATCAGGCATCGCAACCGCTAACTCTCCAAGACAGAGCATCGTTAAATACATAACAAATCCACCGACAAGATACGCTACAATCGCTCCTCCAGGTCCAGCTTCATGAATTGTATAACTGGATCCTAAAAAAAGCCCAGTACCAATAACCCCTCCGAGTGCAATCATAAATATGTGCCGACTTTTCAATTCCCTTTTTAATCCTTGGTTTTGATCCATCATATAAATCCCCCCTTTTCACTTTGCAAACCTATTTAATGTAAGCGTTTTTAAAATTCTTCATAGTAAAAATAATTATTTAAAAGAGCAAAAATACACACTACTTATATTAATCACTACCTGTTATTAAAAGGTCATCTCTCACTGTTATTAATAGTTTTTGATCAGCGATAGCTTGTCCTTCTACCACTTCTAATGATTCGATATAACCACTGATTCCCACTTTAATTTCCACCTGCTGCTTATCTATTGTTTCAATTAACGCTAATTTTTCCCACTCATATACGTAAGAACTTTCAGTAACAAATAATTTCTCTACTTTCCCGTAACAAGGACTATACACGCCTTCTATAACCGTCTTCACTTTATAAATTCCTCCCTCTTATTAATTGAAACTGAAACGTTGCATACACTATAAAGATTCATAATCCCCCTACTCTTTAAATTTAGAGATCTTAACTACTATTCATGCAAAATACGTACCAACCTCAATACCTATGTAAAATTAGGATTTCTTACGAAAAAAATCTGCATAACCGCAAAATTTTTCTATCATTTGAAAATTTTTAAGAGAAAATAGCAAAAAAATTTTGCGATTTTATGAGAATTTTAATAAAATTATAAAAAGTCAGTCTTCATAGGGTATAACGAGGAGAAGATAATACATGCATACAGAAGAAATCAATTTTAAAAAGATTATTGAAATGAATGTGCTATACGAAACTTTACTCAATGAACTCGATATCGGGATCCATATTATTAATGAGGAAAGTAAAACGATTATCTATAACCGCAAAATGATGGAAATTGAATCAATGGATCGCTTAGATGTGCTAGATAAAAATCCTTTAGAAGTATTTGCATTTGAAGAAAATAAAAATAGTACTCTTATAGAGGCTTTAAAACTTGGAAAAACAAACAAAAATATAAAACAAACGTATTTTAACAATAAAGGACAAGAGATTACGACGATTAACGATACTTTTCCTATAATAGAAAATGGAAAAATTAAAGGCGCTATTGAAATTTCAAAAGAGATTAGTCATTTAAAGCAAACAATGAAAACGAACCTTTCTCGAAAACAAAATACTAAGTTTACCTTTGATCACATAATTGGTGATTCTAGAGCTATTCAATCGGTCATTACAGAAGCAAAGAGAGTAATACGTACGCCATCCTCCATACTTATAATCGGGGAAACAGGGACCGGTAAAGAGCTATTTGCGCAAAGCATCCATAATGAAAGCCAGCGTTCAACAAAACCATTTATTTCGCAAAACTGTGCCGCTATACCAGAAACCTTAATGGAAAGTTTACTATTTGGTACAAATCGAGGTGCTTTTACAGGAGCAATAGATAAACCTGGTTTATTTGAAGAGGCAAATGGGGGAACTTTGTTATTAGATGAAATCAACTCATTAAGCCCAGCACTTCAAGCTAAATTGCTGCGGGCTATACAAGAAAAAACAATACGAAGAATCGGAGGTACACAAGAAAAAGAAATTGATGTTCGTATTATAGCAACTATTAATGAAGATCCTCTTGAAGCAATAGCACACAATCGATTAAGACAAGACTTATATTACCGATTAAGCGTTGTTACTTTATGTCTTCCACCTTTACGGGAACGAAAAGAAGATATTGCATATCTTGTTCAACACTTTATTGAAAAATACAATATCCAATTTGATCTTAGCGTAAAAGATGTAGATTTAAACGTAAATAACTTCTTCTATAAATACGATTGGCCTGGTAATGTGAGAGAACTAGAACATATAATTGAAGGCTCCATGAACTTAATAGAAGATGAAGATATCATTACAGCGTTCCATATGCCAACGCACTTTCGCAAACTAGCAAAAAAGGAACTGAATATGCAGACTCCGCTAACTAGTCACAATACTGATACGCCACAAACTTTAAAACGTATAATCGAAGAAATGGAAAAGAAATATATCCATCAAATTCTTAAAGAAAATAAAGGTAATATCTCACAAGCTGCAAAATTTTTAGGATTGAGTAGACAAAACTTACAATATCGAATTAAAAAATTGCACTTACACATATGAAATGAATCTTTCTCCAAGTGTAAAGAAACTGGTAAAATATGTTATAATAAACGTATAATATGCTAGAAAGGGGCAATGTATATGAGTAATGATAAGAAGTTGAAGTTATTACACTACTTAGGTCTTTTCCCTACCATTCTATGTATAATGCTATTCATTGATATGAGCAGCTTTCCTCATGCAAAGCTCTTAGGCACAATTAGCGGCTCCTTTGCAGCTATTATGCTTGCTGCTTTTTGGAATTTGAAGCTACGTATGAAGAAAGAGAAATCTTCTTAATTTCAGAGTGCAAAAAAATCGAGCCTTATCAGCTCGATTTTTTTACTTATTATTAAAATTCAACATTCTCCAAATACAATCCACTCGCCTCAGCAAGACAATTAATTTGATTACGTTGTTTTTCCTCTAAAATGTTTGGAATTGCGTCCGCCTCTAATTGCCCTAATCCAACTTCAATTAATGCTCCAACAATTTTCCGCACCATGTTATGAAGGAATCCGTTACCACTTACTCTAATTTGTACAAATCCTGATTCTTCGGAAACATCAAGTGTATACACTTCTCGAACCATAGATTTTTTCTTAGACTTTGCATTTGAAAAGGCAGTGAAGTCATGTGAACCAACTAAATGTTTCGCAGCTTCTTTCATGCTTTTCACATTTAATTGTTTATTCACGTGCATGCTGTATTTACGCATAAATGGGTTCGTATGCTCTTCATTCCAAATTTTATAAAGATATGTTTTTGCTTTAGAATTGTAACGAGCATGGAAACGATCTGGTACTTCTTCTACACTCGTAATACTAATATCATTTGGTAAATATTGATTTAAATACTTTTTTACTTTATGTTCTACTAACTTCTCATCACTTTGAAAGTTAGCTACTTGATTCAAAGCGTGTACACCAGCATCCGTTCTACTACAGCCGATAATTTCAATTTCTTTTCCGACCATTTCAGATATTATACTTTCGATTTTCCCCTGAATCGTATTGTCATTATTACCAAGACGTTGCCACCCTTTATAACGCGCACCATCATATTGAATCGTCAATTTATAATTGTTCATTATATTCTCCTTACTTCCATTCGCTAAATAAAATATACCCTCACATAGCTCCTGCTTTGTGAGGGACATATCCTTATTGAATGTTACTTTCTAACAAGTTTCACTACATTTTCTACATGCGCAGTATGCGGGAACATATCAACTGGTTGTACATACTCCACTTCATAGCTCTCCATTAATGTTTCCACATCACGTGCTAATGAGGACGGGTTACAAGACACGTAAACAACTTGTTTCGGTTTCACTTTTAAAATCGTTTCAAGTAATTTATCATCACAACCTGTACGCGGTGGGTCGACAACAATGACATCTGGACGCCAGCCTTCTTTTACCCACTTTGGTAACCATTGTTCCGCTTTACCAGCTTCATACTTTGCATTTGTGAATCCGTGGCGTTTTGCATTTTTCTTTGCATCCTCAATCGCTTCTGGAATTACATCCATACCACGTACTTCCGCTGCATCATTCGCAAGCCAAAGTCCAATCGTACCGACACCACAATACGCATCCACAATCTTCTCGTTTCCTGTTAAAGCAGCTGCTTTTTTCGCTTCATCGTATAAAACAACTGTTTGTTCTGGATTTAATTGGAAGAATGCGCGTGCTGATAATTCAAATGATAAATCACCTAGTGTTTCTTGAATTACTTCTTTTCCAGCTAATTTAAATGTTTTATCACCGAAAATAACAGATGTTTTACGCCAGTTTACGTTTTGCATAATTGATTTAACACTTGGCATTTGTTTTTGCACTTCTGCGATAAATTGATCTTTATTTGGTAATTCTTCTTTTGTTGTAATAAGTGTGACTTGCACTTCCCCTGTTTGAACTGCAGTACGTGTCACAATTGTGCGTACTAAACCTTTTTGTTTTTTCTCATTGTAAATAGAAACATTTAATTTTTCTAATATACGTCTTACAACTTTTGTCGCTTCATTCGTTGCTTTATGCTGAATCATGCAATGAGAAATATCAATTAACTGATGTGAGTTTTGCTTATATAACCCTGTAATAACCTTTTCGTCTTTACGCCCCACTTGCAATTGACTTTTATTACGATAATGCCATGGATTTTCCATACCAAGCGTCGGACGAATTTTCTCTTCCAGACTGTTATTCATGTACTTCTCAAATGCTTGTACAACGATATCACGCTTTTGATTTAATTGTTCTTTATAATCTAAATGCTGCAATTGACAGCCACCACACTCCTCATATACTGAACATGGTGCTTTCACACGATGTGGTGAGGATTTACGAACTTTTTTCACTTTCGCTTCAGCGAAGCCACGCTGAATTTTCGTTGCTTCAGCAACAACTTCTTCTCCTGGTAATGCCCCTGGAATGAAAACAACTTGTCTCTTAAAATAACCAACGCCTTCTCCGTTAATCCCAAGACGTTTAATTGTCACAGGAAACGTTTGACCAACTTCCAACTTACTCTCTTGTTGCTTTTGTATCATTATTACACCTCTACTCTATACTTTTCCATAAATATAACGCTGCATAACTGCAATATGGTTCACACTCTTGTTTCACTTTTTCTAAAAATGCATCATCAGGCTTATTATCTAATTGAAATACACCTTGCACTGCGCGCTGAATTCCAATGTCTGCTTTTGGAAACATATTTTTCCGACCAAGCCCAAACATTAAAAAGTTTTGCACTGTCCATGCTCCAATACCCCTTATTGGTAACAATTGTGCCGATACTTCTTCTTCTGTTTCGTTTTGTATCCTTGCTAAATCTAATTTACCGCCTACAATATGTTTTGCTAATCCTACTATATATTCGGCTTTTCGCTGACTAAACTTCTGCTCTCTCAATTCTTCTATTGAAATGTTTGCTACTCTTTCTGGTGTTGGGAAAAAGAAAACGCCGTTCTTCTCTGTCCCATATCGTTTTACAAATTGATCTGTTAGCACAGTAGCAAATTTCAAATTTATTTGTTGATGAATAATACAGCGAAGAAGACAAGCGAAATAATCAAATTCTAAAATAATTGGAGTATAAGCATATGTTTCAAATAGTGGACGTAATGATGTGTTTAAAAAATGATTTTGTATATTTTGAAACGGTTCATTCCAGTGAAAAATGGATCTCATTCGTTTCATTACTTTCTCTTGATCTCCTGCCTGACTAGAGATCCAAAACTGTGGATTTTGAACAGTACCAATCCCTTGCAAACGAACAACAATCTGTTCTTCGTCTATAAAAAGCGGGACATAAATTACTTTCTCGTCTAATTGAATAACGTTTAACGGGTCGAAAGATAAACGCTTTAGTACTTCCTCAAAATGGTACGGATATTCTAACGTAACATGTTCGCTCCACATACGTTTCCCCATCCTTTTTACACATCATTATAGCATGAGAAAACCGCAAGCATACATGCTTACGGTTGATTGCTTTTTACTAAATCATCTAGGCTTTTAAAATGATACCCTTTCTCGCGCAAATCATCAATGATTTTCGCAAGTGCTTCTGCATTATCTTTTGATATTGCATGAAGTAACAAAACAGATCCTGGATGAATCATAGTCATTACATTATTATGAGCGTATTGCCATCCTCTTTGCTGATCTACTTTCCAATCAAGAAATGCAAGCGACCAAAACACGTTATAATATCCCATGTCTTTCGTAAGCGCTAGCGTTCTTTCACTAAACACGCCTCGCGGAGGGCGTACATATTTCACTTCTTTTTGCCCAGTAACTTTTTTAATCTCTTCCGTTACGCTCGTTAATTCTTCACGAAGTTTTGCATCATTTACTGTTGTAAAATCTGGATGACTCCAAGAATGATTACCAATAATATGTCCTTCATTTTTCATTCTTAATAATAAATCTTTTTGTGTTTTTATATAATGTCCCGTCACAAAGAAAGTTGCTGGTACTTTTTTCTCCTTCAGTACATCTAAAATCTTTCCTGTATATCCATTTTCGTATCCATTATCAAATGTTAAATAAATATCTTTTTTCTTCGTATCTCCTAAATAAAACCCACCATTTTTTTGTAGTAATTCTGTATATAGTTTCCCTGCATCTGGCACCGTTTCATTTTTAGGACGTGGGATTCCCCAGTTATGTGGTGTATTCGTATAAGCAAATGTTGAAACTGGAACAAGTGCCATCATAATTGAAAAAATGAGACCTATATATAACCATTTATATTTCATAAATAGTCTCCTTTCCATATATAATCGTACCTGTAGTTTCTGTTTCCCTGCTTTCTTTCATGCTGAACATGTTTTTCTATATATACCAAAAAAATGCACCTCGAATAATTCGAGATGCACTTCTCTTTACTTAAATACAGGTTCTTTAAAGCTCGCCAATTTTTCAAGTGATGTTTTATCAACATCAGCATGTAGACTTTTACCATGAGAATCCATCGTTACAACTGCTTTAAAACCATCGATACGTAAATGCCACATTGCCTCTGGGATACCGAATTGTAAGAAATCAACATCTTTCACTTCTTTAATACATTCAGCATAATATTGCGCTGCACCACCAATTGCATTTAAGTACACACCACCGTGTTCTTCTAAAGCTGCTAATGTTTTAGCACCCATACCACCTTTACCAATTACAGCACGAATACCGAACTTTTTCATAATATCACCTTGATATGGCTCTTCACGAATACTTGTCGTTGGACCTGCCGCTTTAATTTGCCAATTATCATTTTCATCTTTCACTACAACTGGACCACAATGATAAATAATTTGTCCCTTTAAATCTACTGGACAATCGTTATCCATTAAATGTTTATGAATCGCATCACGTCCTGTATACATCATGCCGTTAATTGTAACAACATCACCAACACGAAGTTCACGAATTTGCTCTTCTGTAATTGGAGCTTGTAATACGATTTCACGCTGCTCTGTTTGTTCTTGCGCAGCATCTTGCTGAAGTGTATCTTCACCTTCCTGGTACAACCAATCCATAATTTCACCTGTTTCAGGATGAATTGTTACACCAAGACGACGATATGCCCAACAATTATACGCAACAGATACGTAGAAGCTCGCTGGCAAACGATTATATACTCCAATTTTGCAACCTAATAAAGTTGTTTCTCCGCCAAATCCCATCGTACCAATGCCAAGCTTATTCGCATTCTCTAATACATACTCTTCAAGCTTGTGTAATTCTGGAACTGGATTTACATCATCTAATGTACGGAATAATTGATTTTTTGCTAATTCGTAACCTGATGTGCGGTCTCCCCCGATACCGACGCCGATTACTCCTGCGCTACACCCCTGACCTTGCGCTTGATATACTGCATGAAGAAGGCATTTACGAATTCCTTCTAAATCACGCCCAGCTCGTCCAAGTCCTTCTATTTCACAAGGCAGACTATATTGAATATTTTTATTCTCACAACCGCCGCCCTTTAAAATTAAACGTGCATCAATGTAATCTTTTTCCCATTGTTCAAACTTAATAACAGGTGTACCTGGTCCTAAATTGTTTCCGCTATTGTCTCCAAAAAGAGAATCAACAGAGTTTGGACGAAGTTTACCATCTTTTGTCGCCCGCTCAAGCGCACTATAGATAGCTTCCTTCAGTTTTAATTGATTCACACCAACTGGTGTATAAATTTTAAACGTTGGCATCCCTGTATCTTGGCAAATTGGCGAGATATTATCATCTGCCATTTTAATGTTATTCGTAATTGTGCCAAGTGCCATCGCCGAACGAGTTCCTGCATTTTCTCGTTCTTTCGCTTGTTGAATTGCGCGACGAACATCTTTCGGTAAGTTCGTTGACGTTTCAACAATTAGTTGATACATGCTTTCTTGAAGCTTTTCCATTGTTACTTCCCCCTCAATTGTGAACGCTACCAAAACGTTATGAAATGAAAATTCCATTGTTATACTCTTCAGCTGTTTATTTATTTCACGCCATTAAAGGTTAAATGAAATTTTTCACAACTTGATTATACCTTTTTTTCTATATTCCTTCTATTATCCGTACAGAAAAAGGCTGCCAATTTTGTAGTGGCAGCCTTTTTAATATATTATTCGTCTTTTTTAAATTGCTCACATTTCAGTTCTAATTCATCTAACATTGCAAGAAGACGATCTACATCTTCTAATTCTACCTCTTCTGGTTCAATCGTATCAATTACTTCAATGAACATATTTAAACGTTCTTTCAAATATACTAGTTGTGAATCTTTACCTTGAATTGCTTTTCCCATGAAGGCACTCTCCTTTTAATTCGAGTTGCTTTTATTATACCGCAAAAATGATTGCTATGGGCATGTAATTTCATCAATTTCGTCACAGTAATTCATTATAATGTAAGCCCTCTCTCTTTTTTTACAAAAAAGTTTCACTTTATAAAAAGCTCATATTCTTCTATTATAGAGAATGGACAAATTGTTATTTCAATAGTCAAAGGAGTATTTCATATGACGATATCACAAATAATGAAGCCGATTACTCCTTCTTACGATCCATGGGAAGCGTATATGGACCTTGAAGAGTACGGCAAACTACTATTAACAAACGTTGAGTTTACAACGACGACGTTATGCAATATGCGTTGCGAGCATTGCGCTGTTGGTTACACATTACAGCCGAAAGATCCAAACCCGCTTCCGATGGAGCTTTTATTAAAACGATTAGATGAGATTCCTCATTTACGTTCTTTAAGTATTACAGGCGGAGAACCTATGCTTTCAAAAAAATCCGTCGACAACTATGTAACACCACTCTTAAAATACGCCCATGAACGAGGCGTTCGCACTCAAATTAACTCAAACTTAACTATAGATTTAGCACGTTACGAACAAATTATTCCCTACTTAGATGTATTGCACATTTCACATAACTGGGGAACAATCGATGACTTCGTTGAAGGCGGATTTGCAATGATGGAGCGTAAGCCTACTTATGAACAGCGCGCTAAATTATTTGAAAGAATGATTACAAATAGTAAAGCTCTATCAGAGGCAGGTGTACTCGTATCAGCCGAAACTATGTTAAACAAACGAACTCTACCACATATTGAACATATTCACCGTCAAATCGTTGAAGAAATGGGCTGTAAACGTCATGAAGTTCACCCGATGTATCCGAGTGACTTCGCTAGCACACTTGAAATTTTAACAAAAGAAGAAATTCGAAATGCAGTTGAACATTTATTAGAGATCCGTGATGAAAATGTGTGGATGTTATTCGGAACATTACCTTTCTATGCATGTAGTGATAATAAACACGATTTAGCTACACTAAAGAAATTACATGAAAGTAAAAATGTAACTGTCCGCAATGATCCAGATGGTCGTTCTCGTTTGAACGTAAATATTTTCGATGGAAATATTATCGTGACCGACTTCGGTGATGTCCCGCTTCTAGGTAATGTACAAACAAATACACTACAAGAAGCTTACGACAAATGGTGTGACTCAAAAACAGCAAAATCATTAAGTTGCCATTGTCCTGCCGTGAAATGCCTTGGACCAAACGTTCTTGTAAAAAATAGCTACTATCCAAAAGAAGATTTCTTATCAAAAACATCAAACATTATGTTATAAAGTGAAACTTTAATCAGTGGTTGTTTTGTTCATCCCCCACTGATTATTAGCCCACACCAATCGGGAGTTTACGGGCAGCAGGGCCTCCCACCTAACTTCTTTGCTCCAGCCGAATTTTGAGGTGGGAGTTTTACTGCCCGCAAATAGCGGGATAAATAAAAAACGTCAGCTTATAGGCTGACGTTTTTTATTTCATTGTGCATGCGATGAAGAAACAAATTTAAAAAATAAATGATCATGAATTGGAATAGCGGCTCCGATTCCTTGAGATGTAATATTTTTCACGACAAGCTTTTTTTGATTCCCTTTTAACACAAGGTAGACTTCTCCAAATGTTACTTTTCCTTTTTCATTTACTGCTGGTGTATACGCATATAAATATCCAAGTTGACTTGGACTAATATTATAAACACGCTCATGTCCGGTACCATAACCAATGGTTGTTTTAAATGAAAGTGGCAATTGTACTTTTTCAAGCGCTTTTAGAAGCATCATTTTTTTCACATCTGTAGTATCTTTCATATCTGCTGTTAAATCACCTTCGATTGTCTTTTGGGTTTCTTGCTTATAGCGAAGTGGGTATAAGCGATCCCCTCCGCGATTATCATATACATTTCGATTTACTTGCTTATATTCCCAATTAATCGATGTGTCTATTGACTCATAATTTAATGCCCATTGCCCTAAATAAATTTTCGCTCGGTACCCTACTGCAAGCGGTGCATTCGAAATTGTCGTTTCATTAAACATTCGAATTAAATCTGGGTTTTCAATTTTGATATTTGCTGTTTTCAATAGTTCTTGCGCAAACTTACTTGGCTGTAAACGCGGTAAATCTTGTGCATCATTTGGAAATGTATTATCCTTTGAAATATTTAAAACAGATGAAGGCATTTTTACTTCTACCGTTGTCTTTGCAAAACTACTGTTAGGAAATAATAAAATAAACGAGACCATGGTTGAAAGACATATGCTGTATATTCGTTTCACCTGTCTGGCTCCTTCCTATGTAAAGGTATATAAATTACTGTATTTAGTGTTTTCCCTCTGAAGCATTGTTATCCCTATTTTTCATAATAAATAAAAACCAATTCCCATAATGATATACGCAGCTAATAAAGTGCCTCCTTCAAACCAGTTTGTATCCCCATCATTTGAAATAGCAATAGTTAAGAAAACAGCTGTAATCATAGAAACAAGTTCTGGTATTGTAAATACTAGAGGCATCTTTTGTGTAAAAAGCATCGAAAGAAGTACTAACACAGGAGCAACAAACATGGCGATTTGTAATGTAGAACCTACTGCAATTTCTACTGCAATATTTACTTTATTTTTATATGCCATAATAATCGCAGATGCATGTTCTGCTGCATTACCAACAATTGCAACGATAATAACCCCTATAAATAACTCTGACCAGCCAAACGACTTTGCGACCGTTTCAAAAGTATGTACGAGTGCCTCTGACACATAAGCAACTGCAAGTGTTGCTATCGCTAAAACGAGTAGCGCTTTACCTTTGGACCACTCCGGCTCTTCCTCATGCGCTACTTCATCACTTTTATGTTGATATACACCGCGGTGCGTAACTAACTTAAATAGCAATGCAGCAAGATACATAATGATCATGATAATAGAAACACCAATACTTAATTGATACGTCTTTCCAGCATCCATCTTCATTGAAAAAATCTCTGGAATAACAAAAGCTACGACAACAGCAAATATTAATAAAGCTGAATTATGTCTTGCATCATAAACATTGAAACTTTGTCTTTTATACTTAAGGCCACCTATAAAGAAGGATAACCCTCCTACCAATAATAAGTTTCCAAGTACAGAACCAGTTAAGGAAGCTAAAACAACTTCTGTTAATCCTGCCTGGAGTGCAAAAATTGAAATGATAAGTTCCACGGCATTACCGAAAGTTGCATTTAATAAACCACCTATCCGAGGCCCAGAAACAATTGCTAAACTTTCTGTCGCCCTCCCCATAAAACCAGCTAATGCAATAATAGTAATGCAGTATACAGCAAACATAATAGTTTGTGGCCAATGAAGTGTTTTTCCGATTACAGAAAGTGGTACACCTATAAGCGCTACTATGAGAAATATTTTATTAAACATGCTTTTCATCCTTCCATCGTATGTATTTCTCCTCGATATTATTATTATTCATCTCCTAACTTGTCCGATTTCATCACAATTACGTTTAAAAAATCGGATTGAAGAAAACAGTATGAAAGATATTTAAATTATCTTGTCCAGACAGAAAAAATTATGAATTATGAAAAGAGGCTAAAAATATGCACTTAAAAGAAAAAATCGCAACTATTATTCAAGGTCAACGCACTGGTGTATTATCTACTGTACGTAACGATAAGCCACATAGCGCCTTTATGATGTTTTTCCACGAAGATTTTGTACTATATGTTGCAACAGATCGAAATTCAAAAAAGATAACAGATATTGAAAAAAACCCCAATGTACATGTGCTACTTGGACGTGAAGGAAAGAAATTAGATGAGGATTACATTGAAGTTGAAGGCATAGCTTCCATCGAAGAAGATCAAACATTAAAAAACAAATTTTGGACTAATAGCTTAAAACGCTGGTTACTCGGTGCGGAAGACCCTAATTACGTACTAATAAAAATCAATCCTGATACAATTTATTACATCGATGGTGCCGGTACGACCGAGCCCGAGTTTTTACGACTATAAAATAAAAACAAGCCCCCTTAGGTGGGCTTGTTTTGTCGAAAGGTTCTTCTGAAAAAAACAATAAAATAGGTGGAACTTTCTAAAGATTCTGTTATATAATAGCAGTAACTTAAATAAACTGTATTAAAACAGATTGAGGGGAGAAATTAAAATTGATGAAAAGAGAAGAACGAAAAAACATGATTGAGTTTATTGAAAAGAAAAAAGGGATTGAACGTGACGAATTATTATTTATGACAGACGATGAAGTAGAGCATATTTATAATGTAACGTACTTTTTATATGAAGAAATAGCAGAGTAGTATAATAAACCCCCACCTTATTAAAAATATAGGGCGGGGGTTTATTTCGTTTTTATACATGAGAATGATTTTCATGTATAATAATGTAAGATTGGAGGAGTTTCACTATGAGTTCATGGCTATTATTCGCACTATTATCAGCAATTGCTGCTGCCCTCGTATCTATTTTCGGAAAGATTGGCTTAGATGGAATCGATGCCAACGTCGCAACAACGGTTCGCTCTATTATTATGGCATTATTTATGGTAGGAGTTATTATTATACAAGGTAAATTTCAAAATATCGGTGATGTCCTCCTAAATAAAAAAGCACTGCTATTTATCACATTAAGTGGAATCGCTGGTGCTTCGTCATGGCTATTTTATTTTCTTGCGTTAAAAACAGGAAAAGTTTCACAAGTAGCACCTATCGATAAATTAAGTGTAGTATTTTCCATTATTCTCGCGATGATTATATTAGGTGAAAAGTTAAACTTTATGACCGGTATTGGTGTAGTCTTTATTACAGCTGGTGTATTATTTATTGCTTTCAGCTAAAAAAACCGCTATTATTAGCGGTTTTTTCTTTTCCTTATGTAAATCCACACAATCAATATTACAATTGCCGAAACTAATAAAATCCATATTCCATAATGATGTAAACTATATTCAACAAAGCGCCACTTCTCTCCCAGTTTCCAACCTAAGCCAATAAAAACACTTATCCAAATTAGTGCACCACCGTAAGCATACAAACAAAATCGCCACAATGTTAAATTTGAAACTCCAGCAAAATATGCTGTTAAATGACGTACTCCCGGTATAAAGTAGCCAATCATTAAAAGAAATGGACCGTATTTTTCAAATAAAATGTGTGTTTTTTCAATATGATGTTCCTTAATTCTAACTTTCGGACCATATTTTTTTAAAACAGGGAGCCCGAGTTTTAAACCTAATATGTAACTTAATGTAATGCCAAGCATTGCACCTGCCATTCCACTTAAAAAAGCAGCTGTTCCTGACATAACTCCTTTTGAAATGTTATATCCAATAAAAGTCAATAAAAACTCATCCGGTATAGGTAATCCAACAATCCCGCCAGCTAAAGCTATAATAATTCCAAAATATCCATAATGTGCGATTAACTCGCCAATATGTTGTTCCATTCGGAAGACACATCCTATACACGATCGTTATCCCATATTGTGCCCATTCTATCTTTAAGACAAACATGGTATACATATTCACTATACATTGTTTTTATAATGAACTCTACTTCTATTCCATTCCTTAAATAGAGATTTAATCAGTGGTTTTTTATCCATCTCCACTGATTATTAGCCTGAACCAATCGGGATTTTACGGGCAGCAGGGCTCCCACTTAACTTCCTTGCATTCGCTCAATTTTGGAGTAGGAGTCTTACTTCCTATAAATAGCGAGATAAAAAAATAAAAATTCATAGGCTTATTTTTTTGTTACAATAAAGGGAAGTTACTTTTTGCAACGGTTTAACTCTCAAGAAAAATGATATATCTAGCAAAAACATAGTTTGGTCTATATAATGCAACTTCTACCTATTAGAGTAACATGCACCCTTTTACATACAACATCATTTTTCTAAATTATACAGGGGGAACGAACATGACCATTGAAAAACAATTTATCCAAAAGATTTACTATAAAACATTTTTAACAGAAGACTCTTCCATTCCGGTAGCGGAAGTACTCGGTGAAGCATATATAAATGAATCAAAGAATGAATTCTCCAATATATCTAATGTTCGCTTTGCACAAGGTGAAGTTTATTTTCAAACTAACGACTTTGAAGCCGCTATATTCAAATGGGAGAAAGTAAATAATGAACTTGCTCTCTGGGCTATGAAGAATATTGCAGATGCTTATTTCGAATTAGATTTCTTGCCAAAAGCAGAAGAAATTTATACATCTATCCAAACAGAAGATACAACTCTTACAATGGAAGTCTCCCTACAACTTCTTTCTCTTTATATAGAGCAAAATCGTTTAGGATTAGCATTTAAGACGATTAGCGAGGCTGTTGCATTTCAACCAGACTATCCAAATATTACTGCAATCGCTCGATCGTTCTATGAAAAACAAGAAGATTGGAATAATGCTATTGAACTCGCTGTTCAAGAAGGAATTCGAACAAAATCATTACACTGGTTCGATACTTTAATCAATTATGTGAACAGAGGCTTTACTAAAAAAATTAAACCTGAGTATTTCTATGAATCTTTAAAAGCCTTATATACAATTGATCAAGTTCAATTTAAAGAGCTTGTTATCTCACTTTGGAACAGCTATGAAAATGAATCATTCCATCTACCTTGGATTCAAACAATAAATCACCTATTCTTACATGTTGAAGTAGATGCTCATGACGATTGGAATGAAATTTCTACTCGCTATCAAGAGACGTACTTCGAATTGATTACTGGACAACATTTCATGCACGAATTACAAGGACTTGTACCAGATTTATTAACAAATTGGTTTAGTTTAATGAGAGCGGAAGATTCTTTACTTGTCTCCGCAGCAGTATTAGCATGGAATGAAGTTTCACCGACAACTCTAGAATCATTACTCGTAAAAAGCGCAGGTGCCTTACTTTCAAATGCATCAGCTCATGCAAATGTTGATATGGCAGACGTATCAGCATTATTTGAAACGATTGCTGTATGGGCTGAGAAGAATGATGTAGATTTAGGTCATCAATTCACACTACTTGTTCGTGAGTTATACGATTTAACTGTTACACAACTTCTAGTAGCAGGAGCTAGCGATTATGATAAATCAGCCTTTATTAACTCTATACTAGGAGAAAATATATTAAATGAGGCTATAACAACTTCAATTACATTTAAAGATGATAGTCAAACTGAAATAACTGAGCTTACAGAACTAGATATACGAAATATACCAAACTTTGACGAACTTCATAACATACTAGCGGTACCTTCTCAGTCAAAACTAGAAAGAAAATGTATTGAAGTTAAATTACCAAGTAGATTTTTACGAAAAAATAAGTTTTCATTCCTTGTCACACCTACTGTGCATGGACAACTTGACAAAAACAGCTCTCACTTTGAATACTTACAGGCAGCAGATAGTCTCATCTATGTCCTAAATTCAGCTGCACCATTACATGATGAAGAGCTCGATACATTATTATATATTCGTGAGCAAGTACCAAATTTACAAATTAAATTCGTCTTACAAACAATTGATACGAATACTAGTGAAAATATCACGAACAGCATTAAAAAGAAAATACTCGTACATTTCCCAGAAGCACACTTTTTCCCTTACTCTCCTTCACAAGAGAGTAGTGAACAGCTAGGTAACGTAACAGACTCTATTCTTTCTAACCTTACTAAGCGTAACGTGGAAAAAGAACGCATTGAAAAATTATTATGGTTTATCCAAAAAACAATTGCATACCTTGTAAATGAACGTGTGGAATTAGAAAATACGTTAGTGAAATCCGTTCGCTGGAATAAACATATTTTAGTAAAACTTGATGGTTTTATTAATAATCTTACTGCCATTCAAAAAGATAAAATTCGTTCTATTACAGAATCTTATCTCTTAACGAAAGAAGAGATTACGCAGGATATACATTCTCAAATTCCTGAATTGTTGCAGAGTTGCTCTGACCTCGTTCAAGAAGATAGTGATTTCAAACTGGTCCATGAAGAACTAAATGTAGCAATGAATGAAAGAATTCAAAAACATGTACAGCAAGTGCTTCTTCCTAAATTTACTGGGTCTATTCAAGAATGGATTGAAACTGCTCATAATGAATTCATTCAAGCTCAGGCTTATTTAGATGAAATGAGCGATACCTTTAATAAGCTCTATGAGGAAGAGCGTATTAAACTTCCTTGTGATTTCAAATTACTAGATGACTGGGATAGAGATGTTGCAAGAATGACGAATAGAATTACAGTAGCTAACATCAATATTTTATTACGCTTTACACCGACACAATTTTTCTTAAAGAGTGCAGGGAAATTATTCGGTAATATGCAAAAAAATCAATCTATGCTATCAAATAAATATAAACAATATATTGAAACAGAAGATTATACAGAAGTTGCTCAGATGATTTCAAAACAATTCTTCCTTCAATTTGAAGTATTTGAAGGTGCGCTAGAACGGGATATCATGATGTTCTTTAAAGACCCTCTTAGCATATTGAAACAAACCGTAGAAGCAGCCCAACTTGAAATACAAGAAGATGAGCAAACATTAACAAAGCTAAGAACAAACCCAGAAACTTATCATGATCCTTTAACACTCTTTAAATTGCAATTGTTACAACGAAAATTCATGTTAAATATCGACCAAAATAATGAACATATTGCTTCACAAGAAACAATAAATAAAACACCAACTGTTTAAATAAGAAAAACCAAGCAACTAATTCGCTTGGTTTTTCTTATTTTTAATCTACAATTTTCACATGTTCAAATGGATAATATATCGCCATGAACTTTCCTAATACTTCTGTTCTATCAATGAGCCCTAAGCCGTTCCTACTATCCCTACTAACTAAACGATTATCTCCCATCACAAAAATTTTATTTTTAGGAATTGTAATCGGTCCAAAATCTTCAGTTAAATTGATAAGTAATTTTTCTGCCTGTTTTTTATTATTCTTTAAATACTCTTCATTTTTCACTTGATGATTAACATATAATTGATCATTCTTCATCTCAATTACATCTCCTGGTAATCCAATAACTCTCTTCACATAGAAATTATCTGTCTTCACGACAATAATATCCTCTCTCTCATAACTTTCAAATCTCTTTGCAAGTTTATTAATAATTACTTTATCTCCATCTTGTAACGTCGGCCTCATCGATGCTCCTTTTACAGTCGTAGGGAAAAACAAAAAGATTTTTGCCAAAAACACTAATAAACATGCAATTGCAATTATTTCAAAGAATTCACGCAAACATTTTTTCTTTTGCATCATTCCACCATCTCATCATCTTTTTATTTTTATTATAAGTACTCCGACTGGTTAATTTCCACAAAATTCTGAATTATAACATTAGAATATTACAAATATAAAAATAATAATCCCTATAAATTCACTATTTTTATATACTATGTTTTCCATCTATCAAACAGGACTTTTCCTATGAAATTTATGCTTAGAAAGTATAAGATACTACACAAATTAAACAAACAAATATAATAGCATAGCAATAAAAAAGATACTCTCAAAATAGTCTATCAACTATTTTTGAGAGTATCTTTTTATAATCCTACATATACAATACACATCTGCGCTGCGACATATGTAAACCAAATCCAAAGCGGTTCATACTTCAGTTTGCGCCCTCCGATATCTGTCACGCCGATAATAAAATCAGAAATCACAAACAGTAAACCACCAAGTGCTGGTATCCACCATATTCCTATATTCTCGTAATATAAGGCGAATGCAAAACATGCCATTCCTCCAACCCACAAACCGTAAATTAGAGCGCCTATTGTAAAAAGTTTGTCTTGTTTTTCATTTCGAATAAAGAAAAACCACCCTATAATTAGAAAGAGTCCGTATACGAATAAACCGATCCAAAAACCATTCCATGAAATACCTGTTTGTAAAAATGCTTTCACATAGAAACAATGTGCAAGAGCGAAAGTAACCATTCCTCCAATTAATCGATGACCAACTGGAATTAATCCTGCCATAAATAAATCCCCTACAGTTGATAAAGTCATACCGAGTGCAACCCACGTACTGTACTCAGCCGATGGATCTTGTAACCATATCCAAATTGCACTTCCTGTTAAAGAAAAACTAAGAATAAGACGAACTGCTAAAGGTAACGGCATATTATTTCTCGTTCTCTTCGTCTGTCCTATTGCATAAATTGCTCCCATTAAAAAAAGAATAATTTGCCCGACTAACACAATGTAAAGTACATTCATAATATGTTCTCCTCAATAAATGCATTATTCTATCTTTTTTCGTTACATATATCACGTTCTCCTTTTTCTATGTAAAAAAAGAAGAACAATACTGTTCTTCCATTTTAATCGTTTTTCTGTTCTCTATGCTACTTGTTTTTCTTGCTCAACTTTCTTTTTAACCGGGTTACGATTTACTACAATAATTCCCGCTGCGACACATGCTAAACCAAATAGTACAAAGGAATGGATTGCTTCCCCTAAAATTAGACTTGATAGTAGCACACCAAACACTGGTATAAAGAACATATACATCGAGACTTTCCCTACTTTGTTATACTTCATAATTGTATTCCATATACAGAATCCGGCTGCTGATAAGAACGATAAATATATGAGCATAAGTATTGCATGTAGATTAAATGTGAATGGCATCATTCCAACTTGAAATGCACCTATACATAGCAACCCAATTGATCCGAAAATCATCTGATATGCTGTCATATACCCAATATCTAATGTTTTACTACCTTCTTTCGCTAATATGTTTCCATACGAATACATCATGGCTGCCCCAAGAAGTAATAAGCTACCTATTCCAAAATGAAATGATAAACTTCCATCACTCGGTACATTCACTAAAATCACACCGCAAAAACCGATAGCTACTCCAATTACTTTTCGCCTATTTAGAGCATCATCTTTATATAAAAAGTGTGCGAGTAAAATTTGAAAGAATGATGATGTTCCTGAAATAATCGCTCCTTCAATTCCTGAGCTGTAACTCATTCCAATATAAAAACATATATATTGAAGAAAAGTTTGAAACAAGCCAATTTGAACTAACTGCTTTCCTGTTCCTTTTTTGAACTTCATATCTTTTCCTAACGCTTTAAAAAATAATAAGAGCATTACACCAGATAAGAAAAAGCGATAGCCAGCAAATAATATTTGTTCCCCGACTTCTTGTGGCTGAATTCCAAGTTCAGCATAGCTTAATTTAATAAAGGGAAATGCGCTTCCCCATAAAAATGTTGCTACTATTGCAGCAATAAACACGCCAATCGGATGGGTAAAAAATTTCTCTGTCTTCAACTTGATGTCTTCCTTTCCGACCTTTTTATGAACAATATTCATATATACCAAAGGAAATGCGAAAACACAAGTTTTCAGTTTATCCCGCTATTCGCCGGGCAGTAAAAGCCCGATTGGCGAGGGCTAATAATCAGCGTGGGATGAACAAAACCCCCACTAATTAAAGTTTCACTTTATACTAAAACAAAAACATATCATCTAAGAAAAACATATGCTATACTATAGAATAATTACAACATAATAACTATTAAAATCAGATTCAACAGAAATGCTGCTATCCATTATGGATGGCAGCTTTCGTCGTTTTATAGGGGTTTCGATTTTGATTCTTTTTCTCAATAAGAATTCGGAAGGAGCGAGTATTAATGAACGCAGAAGTAAAAACATTACCAGCACAAAAAGATATTTCTCATCCCTCTTTATGGGATACATTAAAGAAACATTATGAACTTATATTTGCAATCACATCTGGTATTTTTATTTTAGCTGGTTGGTTATTCACAAAAAATGATGCATTAAGTGCAGGTATTACTTTCTATATCCTTGCTTATGTAATTGGAGGATTTGCAAAAGCGAAAGAAGGTATTGAAGACACAATTGAAGAGAAAGAGCTAAATGTTGAAATGCTCATGATTTTTGCAGCTATCGGTGCCGCAGTTATCGGTTACTGGGCAGAAGGTGCTATTTTAATCTTCATCTTTGCATTAAGCGGTGCAATGGAATCTTATACATTAAGTAAAAGCCAAAAAGAAATTTCAGCGCTTCTTAATCTACAACCGGAAGAAGCATTACGTATTTCAACTGGAACCGAGGAACGTATTCCAGTTGGACAATTACAAATTAACGATATTATTTTAATTAAGCCAGGTGAGCGTGTTCCTGCTGATGGCACAATTCATAATGGTGAAACAAATATTGATGAAGCAGCTATTACAGGAGAACCTATTCCGAATGAGAAAAAATTCGGCGATGAAGTATTTGCCGGCACTGTAAATTTACGTGGTGCTATCGAAGTTAAAATTACGAAGCCGAGCGATCAAACATTATTCCAAAAGATTATTCGTCTCGTTCAAAGTGCAAAAAGCGAAAAATCACCATCACAACTATTCATCGAAAAATTTGAAGGAACATACGTAAAAGGTGTGCTGCTCGTTGTTGCGCTTATGATGTTCGTTCCTCATTTCTTACTTGATTGGAGTTGGAATGAAACGTTTTATCGCGCTATGATCTTACTTGTAGTCGCTTCTCCTTGTGCTCTAGTTGCAGCTATTACACCAGCAACTTTATCAGCAATTTCAAACGGAGCGAGAAACGGTATTCTCTTTAAAGGTGGTATTCATTTAGAACGTCTAGCTTCAGTAAAGGCGATTGCCTTTGATAAAACGGGAACATTAACACAAGGAAAACCTACTGTAACAGATGTATATGTTCGAGAAGGCATAGCAGAAAGTGAAGTACTTTCTATTACAGCAGCGATTGAAAGTCACTCTACACACCCTTTAGCAGAAGCGATTGTTAAATATGCAAAACATGCTTACGACATTACGATAAAAAAACCAGAAAACGTTGAAGATGTAACTGGTTTTGGATTAAAAGGAATATTAGAAAACAAAGCTTATAAAATTGGTAAAGCTGATTTTATCGGAGAAGAAATAAAAACATTTCATAATGGCATTTCTGCTTCACTTGAAAAAGAGGGGAAAACTGTCGTTTATATTAGTGATGAGGATGGTATTCTTGGACTGATTGCTTTAAAAGATACCCTTCGCCAAGAAACGATAGCGGCTATTCGTGATTTGCAAAGCATTGGTGTCGAAGCAATCATGATTACTGGTGATAATGAAGAAACAGCAAAAGCAATTGCCAATGAAAGTAATATAAAAGAATATTACGCATCATGTTTACCGGAAACAAAAGTTGAAACGATAAAGCAGTTAAAAGAAAAGTACGGCATAGTCGCCATGGTTGGAGATGGTATAAACGATGCACCTGCCCTCGCTACTGCTAGTATTGGTGTTGCAATGGGTGAAGGAACAGACGTGGCATTAGAGACTGCAGACGTTGTTCTTATGAAAAACGAATTATCTCGTCTCTCTCAAGCAATCCGTTTATCAAAACGAATGAACCGTATTGTGAAGCAAAACGTTATCTTCTCTTTAGCTGTCATTGCAATGCTGATTTGTTCAAATTTTTTACAGTTTTTAGCGCTTCCCTTCGGTGTTATTGGACATGAAGGAAGTACCATTCTTGTAATTTTGAATGGCTTACGATTATTA
This sequence comes from Bacillus sp. FSL P2-0099, assembly GCF_038007445.1. NCBI lineage: Bacteria > Bacillati > Bacillota > Bacilli > Caryophanales > Bacillaceae > Bacillus > Bacillus sp. FSL P2-0099. The sequence goes on along the minus strand of NZ_JBBOXE010000001.1, from coordinate 456,873 downwards.
AAAGGAAATAATTAAAACGGGTCCCTCATAAAGGACCCGCTTTTTTTAATGGTAGCTATTGTGACCGTTCGCACTGCTGCTCGTTTTATGCTTTGGATGCGAACTGCTCTTTTGTTTGTTATTTTTATTATTGTGGTTCTTTTTATTATTACTCATGAAATATCCCCCCTGTTCCCTTTTATTATGGAACAAGAGCTCATTTTTCATTACGGGAATTATTGTCACCCGTTCTATAATGATGGAGTAAACCATTAATTTCACCGCCAAGTAAAATTACCCATCCAGTCAAGTAAAACCATAACATTAAAATAATAATACCACCGAGACCACCATATGTATTAGCGTAATTTGCAAATTTATCTACATAATAGGCAAATGAGTACGATACCACAATCCATCCTATAGTAGCAAATAACGCCCCTGAAACAACTTCTCTTCTCTTTAACTTACGATCAGGCGCAAATGTATATAAAAAGCTAAACAAAGCGATTAAAACGAAGAAACTTGCTACTAAACGTGTAATGCTCCAAACATAAGAAAAACTATCCGATAAACCAATTGCTTTAAACACGGCTGCCCCAATCACTTGTCCAAATACTGGGACGATTAGTGCAAACACGATCATAAAAATTATTGCTAACGTGAACACGATAGATAAAGCTCTTGTTTTAATAAAGGAGCGTGTTTCTGTTACATCATAAGCGCGGTTAAAAGCATTCATAACCGCATTAACACCATTTGAGGCAAACCATAACATCGATAATAGACCAAATGATAATAAACCACCATTTTGCTGATTTACAACTTTATCTACATTTACCTCAATCAAGTTCATCGCATCATCTGGTACATAAACCTCTAATAAACTAAGCACATCCTCTGTTTGAATGGGAATAAAGCCAAGAAGCGTAATTAAGAAAACAAGCCCAGGGAAAATCGCAAGCAAGAAGAAATAAGCGAGCTGTGCTGCTAAGCCCGCTACATCATCGCGCATCGTCCGGTCATATAAATCTTTCCCAAACGAAAAAGTGCGATTTCTTTTTGCTTTTTCTAGAAATTTTCTCATATTTTTTAGACGCTTTTCTTCTCTTCTTTATTTTGCTTTAGCTCAATGTATGCTTCAGTTTTTTTTTCCTCTGCATTTGAGTCCTTCATAAATAATTCACGCGCTTCTTTCATACCACCATCTTCAGCTACCACTGGCTCTTCTTCTGCTTTAAGCTCATCTACCTTTGGAGATACAGCTTGAATTTCAATCGTTTCCGGCTTTTCTACTGGCACAATCTTTTTCTTACTAAACATTTCTTTCGTTTCTTTTAACGTTTCTACAACAGACGGCGTCAATTTTTTAATTTCTGCTACTTTCGCTTTCACTACATTGAAATCAGCAAGTTCGCGTCCTTTATCTGTAACAGTTTGCACTTTTTCTTTTATCTTCGCATTTTCACCAATCTCAATCATCTTTGTTTTTGCTTTTTCTGCCGTATTTTTTACTTTTTCACGGTTTTCTTTCTTTAACATAGATACAGCTACACCTGCAGCTACACCAATCGCAATGTTTCGAGCAATATTATTTTTCTTTGCCATATTCCTTCACCCTTTCATTTCTTATATTAGAAAGTATTACTTTCTAAGCTTCCTCATATTCCTTGTTCATTTCGAATGAAAGCTAATAGCTTTACACACCCTTCTGTTACAAGGTCATACACTTCTTGGAAGTTCCCTGTAAAGTAAGGGTCAGGAACGTCTGTCCAGCCACCGTCTGGAACAAAATCGGACAGCCTACCAATATAGCCTCCAGTTTTACCAAAACTTTTTAAATCCGCTATATTCTTGTTGTCCATGGCAATAATATAATCAAACTTTGTTAAGTCTTCTTTTTCTACTTGCCGTGCTTTAATTCCTTCAAAAGAGACTTCATTTTCTTTTAAAATTTTTTGTGTTCCTTTATGTGGTGGATGACCAATATGCCAATCTCCAGTTCCTGCAGAATCAATGACAATTTTCTCTTCGAGTCCCTCTTTTACGACAAAATCTCGAAAAATTGCTTCTGCCATTGGAGAACGACAAATGTTCCCAAGACAAACAAACAATACTCGGACCATATTTTTGTTTCTTCCCTTCTTGGTGCATTTCTTAATATATATCTATAGTATAAGCAACCAATTATTAATTATAAAGGAAATCCCTACTAATTTAATAGGATTGAAAAGTTTCATTAACGAAAATGATAAAAAAATGTTAAGATAACCTTATGTTATTTTAAAGGGGGACACTTCGGTGGATTTATCCGTGAAATCAGAAGCAAACGTTGAATATATGGTAGAAGCTATTAAAGAAAAATTACGCATGGTTAATGCTGGAGCAATGAGAGCTGCTAGTTTTAACGAAGAAATGTACGAGGACTTACGTGACATTTATGAGCATGTTATGAAACGTGAAACATTCAGTATTAGTGAAATGCAAGCTATTACTGAGGAACTAGGTACATTAATTAAAAAATAACAAAGAGCCTCACGTATGCGAGGCTCTTTTAATTTCAACAAATTCATGACAACTCTTCTCTTTTCCTCATCACATTCTAAAATACTGTACAATGAAAGTAGAATCTCACCTTAGATTTTTTCTCCATACATACTACTCTAAAAAAATTGCCACACTACCATTGCTAACTGTTTTTACTGGGGGTGCTTACTTATGAGCAATTGGTACAGTAAGACGAAAAATCAAACATTAATCGACCTAGAAACAAATGAACAACACGGTTTAACAGATGAAATCGTAAATGAACGTTTAAAGCAATATGGTTATAATGAATTAGCTACCAAACAAAAACGTACTTTATGGCAACGCGTTTTCGCCCAAATTAATGACGTCCTCGTATATGTCCTTATTATCGCTGCCCTTATTTCCGCCTTTGTAGGTGAATGGGCTGATGCAAGTATTATCGCGCTCGTTGTAGTTTTAAATGCCGTTATCGGTGTAATCCAAGAATCGAAAGCAGAACAGGCTTTAGAAGCATTGAAAAAGATGGCAACACCTAAAGCTATCGTAAAGCGAGATGGTGAACTAAAAGAAATTCCATCTGAGCACGTCGTTCCAGGTGATATCGTTATGCTTGATGCTGGGCGGTATATCCCCTGCGATTTACGCCTTATCGAAACTGCAAATTTAAAAGTTGAAGAATCTGCTCTAACTGGTGAATCCGTCCCTGTCGATAAAGATGCAGTCTACCACCCTTCCATGCAAAGTGATGAGCAAGTACCATTAGGCGATCAAAAAAACATGGCATTTATGTCGACGTTAGTAACGTATGGACGTGGCGCTGGTGTTGCTGTTGAAACTGGGATGAACTCACAAATTGGCAAGATTGCTACCCTTTTACATGAAGCAGACGATGATATGACACCACTTCAAAAAAGCTTGGCACAAGTAGGAAAATATTTAGGTTTTGTCGCTGTAGCTATTTGCGCTATTATGTTTCTCATCGGTTTTTTACAAGGACGAGATACTTTGGAAATGTTTATGACTGCAATTAGTTTAGCTGTTGCAGCCATTCCAGAAGGCTTACCAGCTATTGTTTCCATCGTTCTTGCCATTGGTGTTCAGCGTATGATTAAACAAAACGTTATCATTCGTAAACTACCAGCTGTTGAAGCTCTCGGTTCTGTCACAATTATTTGTTCAGATAAAACAGGTACATTAACTCAAAATAAAATGACCGTTACTCACTTTTATAGTGATCGCACATACGACCAGCTAGAAAATTTGAATATAAATAATGATGTACACCGTCTATTATTAGAAAATATGGTTTTATGCAACGATGCCTCTTACAGTACCGACTCACAAACAGGGGATCCTACAGAAATTGCCCTTCTTGTTGCCGGAAGCTCTTTTAACATTCAAAAAGATCATTTAGAAAATAAACATGAACGTGTTAACGAATTACCTTTCGAGTCTGATCGTAAAATGATGTCAACTGTACATACGTACGATGAAAGCTACTATAGCATGACGAAAGGTGCAATTGATAAACTTTTACCTCACTGTACCCATATCTTTATAAATAATAAAATTGAGATCTTAACAGATTCTGATAAAAATCAAATATTAGAAGCTGCCGGGTCAATGTCACAAGAAGCCTTAAGAGTACTTTCATTCGCATATAAAAGATACGATTCAAACGATGTGAATATAAATCACCTCGAAGAAAATCTTATCTTTATCGGTCTTGTCGGTATGATTGATCCACCACGCACAGAAGTAAAAGATTCAATTACAGAATGTCAAAAAGCTGGTATTCGCACAGTTATGATTACTGGTGATCATAAGGATACCGCCTTTGCAATTGCCAAAGAACTTGGTATTGCTGAAGAAAAATCTGAAATTATGATTGGAACTGAATTAGATACCATTTCAGATACAGAACTAGCAAGTAAAATTAATCACTTAAATGTATTCGCTAGGGTCTCTCCAGAACATAAAGTGAAGATTGTAAAAGCATTACGTGCTGAAGGAAATATCGTTTCCATGACTGGTGACGGTGTAAATGATGCTCCTTCTTTAAAGCAAGCAGATGTTGGAGTAGCAATGGGAATTACAGGAACAGATGTCGCAAAAGGCGCAGCAGATGTAGTTTTAACAGATGATAACTTCTCATCTATTGTGAAAGCTGTTGAAGAAGGAAGAAATATTTATCGTAATATTAAAAAGTCTATTCTCTTCCTACTTTCTTGTAATTTCGGCGAAATTATAGCTCTCTTTTTAGCTATTTTACTCGGCTGGGCAACACCACTACGCCCGATTCACATTTTGTGGGTAAATTTAATCACAGATACACTGCCTGCATTATCACTCGGTGTTGATCCTGAAGATCCAGATGTGATGAAGGAAAAACCACGGCATGCGAAAGAAAGCTTATTTAGCGGTAGCGTTCCTTTTCTTATTTTCAATGGGGTTGTAATTGGACTTCTTACTTTAACAGCCTTTATCGTTGGGGCAAAGCTCTATACAGGAGATACAAATTTATTTCCTCTCTTCCCAGACCAAATTGATGAAGACGCGCTATTACACGCTCAAACGATGGCATTTGTCGTTCTTAGTTTCTCTCAACTCGTTCATTCATTTAACTTACGTTCAAGAACGAAATCAATTTTTTCAATTGGGATATTTACAAATAAATATTTAGTCTTCTCACTTCTAATCGGTGTTCTTATGCAAGTGTGTATTATCTCCATCCCACCTCTTGCCAATATATTTGGTGTGCATGCATTAACAATGCGAGATTGGGGATTTGTTCTCTTGTTAAGTATCATTCCGCTTGTTGTGAATGAAATCATTAAATTAGTTAAGAGAAACTAAAAGGCAATGAGGACTGTTCCTCATTGCCTTTTCTTTATCCTTGTAATTCTTTTTTGATGTTCTCTGTTAATGTAGCCATGCGCTTGCGGCTTTCTTCACGCTCACGTTTATTTTGCTCTTCAATTTGTTGTGTTTCTTGCATACCTCTTGAAATAATGTTCCAAGTTTCCTCAAGTGTTTCCATCTTAATACTAGAAGAACCTGATAATCTCGCTACTTCCACACTTTGAGTTGCGATATTTTGTGCATTTTTCTTAAGTAATTCATTTGTACGTCGATCAAGTTCAGCCATAGAGTCCGCAACAAGCTTTTGACGTTTCGCATTTACCGCTTGAATGATACCATTTTTAAAGATAGGAATCGTTGTAATAAATGCTGTATTGATTTTACCGATTAATTTATTGTTACCGCGTTGAATCATACGAATTTGTGGTGCCGTTAATAGAGCAACCATACGTGCTTTTTCTAAATCATCAATACGTTGTTCTAAAATTTCAACAGAGTTTTTAAGCGATTCTAATTCAATACCCGCTAACTGATCATTATTACGTATGCGCTCTTCGTACATCGGAACTAACTCTGTATTTAAACGCTCTAATAACATTTCCCCTGCTACTACGTATTTTTCTAAGTCTAAATAATACTTTAAGTTTTGCTCATATAAACCATCTAACGTACCAATTGATTTTTTCATTTCATCTTGATACTTCGTAATTTCTACGTATACTTTATCCATTTCGCGACCCATCGTCTGATACTTACTAAAGATTTGTTCAATCATTTTATCTGCTTTTTTGAACATACGTGAGAAGAAACCACTTTTCTCTTCCGCAAAGTCTTTACTATCAAATCTGTCCATAATTTTACCAAGCTGTTTTAATAATTCACCAGAGTCTTCTACTTTCGATAAAGACATTGTATGTAAAATTTGATCAGCGAAACGTGAAATTTCCATAGAAGGTTCTTTTCCGAGTTCAATTAATTCTAATTGATCTTTAATGTCTACTGCGTTATAAATACGTTGCACTTCTGCATCTTGTCTAAGTTGCAAGCGAACATCTTGTGCGGTTTGCTCATTCAATTCTGTTTTCGAATCTAGTACGACTGGGTTATTCATATGGTATTCTCCCTTTCCTTATAAAAATGGACGAAATAGTCCTTTTATTGTTTGTGATAAATTTTTATAGGCTGATGAACCATGAAATTCAAGATCGAAATTAACTTCTTCAAGCCAATGTGAATCAAATGCTCCTGATTGAATATACGGTTCAATATCGTTTCTCCCCGTTGGATTAAAGTGGAATACATCTACTCCAATTTGATTTAAAAATAGTAATAACACAGCATCAGAACGACTTAATTCTCCGCTCTTCTCATTATTAAATATAACAATTTTCGGTACTTCTTGCGAATAATCAAATTTCTCAAGCTGCTCTAAAATGTTCGGTGGTATTTGAGAGAGTTGTGCGAAAACATACAGTGCTACATCTTGTTTCGTCTCTTTCGCAATTGGTTTACACATTTCACTTTCGCACGTATGGATGATTGCTTCTGCAATACCATGTTGTAATCCTTCTGGTAAACGCTTATGCGGCCACCAATGGCTGTTCATAATTAAATCCGGATGTAACTTCCCTGCGCGGTCCAATGCATCTCGATAATGATATTGGAAATTCGCTTTTTGTTCTTTCGTGAACGGGAATGTATTAATCAAGAAACTGTTATCAAATGATGTAACAGCCTTTAGTCGCTGAAAATATTCTTTATCATTCTTTGAAACACCTGATATTTTTGCAAATAAAGAAGGAATATAAATATGCTTATTTTCAACAAAGAATGTTGGGCGTACAAATGCCTTTTCTTTCGTAATTAAAAAGAGTTCATCGTACGTTGTTTTGAGCGTACGGGCTACAGGTGTATACGAACGGAATTGCCACGGTTTGTATAATAATGAATTATCGTGGTGAAGTACTTGCTCGATTTCTTTTGAAGCTTGATAAGCTACTGTTGCGACGCGTTCACGACGCCGATCAGGAAATGGTTCCAATGAAATACGGCCTGAATGAGATACGACAAAGGTCTTTCCTTCCTCATCTACACTCTCAAATCCATCTTTTCCTTCTGGGTGATAATAAAGCACATCACAGCCGAGCATAATAAGAAAGTATAAGAAATATATACGACTCTCCGTCGCATCACCGTACCAAACGATACGTGGCATTTGTTTCTTATAATTAATCGTAGAGAACCACTTCGCTACGTAATTTTCACTTAATTTAATCATATCGATTAAGAAACGCCGGAATCCTTCTGTTTTTAAAGATTGATTATGTTGTTTCTCATACAATTTCAATACAGAAATAAACGTCGTATGTATATAATGCTGTAAATCAGGATTGTCTACTTGCGGTAATAGTTGTTTTCCAGACAAATGTGCTACAAGCCTATTTACTGTAAGTCCATTCGGCGCTTCTTGATGTAATGCAAAAACTTCTTGAATATGGCGCAGTTTTTCGGGATCAATCACCTTATTTAAATTTTGTTCATGCAAAACCTCGATCCCTTTTGCTTCATTATAATCAAATAGTTCATTGAAATATTCATCTACATCATTCGGAACACCAAGAATGCGACTTGCTATATAACTAAATTTCATCTCATTCTCTGTCAGTTCATATTGTGGACGTTTTTCTAAAAGCGCTTCAAATTGCTTTAAATCTGATTCATCTTTTAATGCATATGGTTGAAGTGTAAAACGTGAAAACACAACAGTTCACCTCCAAAAACATTTACGTTTTTTATAAAGTCTCTCTTCTATTATAAACTATTTCTAGTTATAAAAAATGGGCGCTCGCATAACGAGCAAACCCATTTCAACTATTTATGTTCATTTTTAGTAGCTGCAACTTCTTCTTTAGCTTGTCCAGAATTCTTCATGTAGTGAAGTATAAATGTTGCTCCAAACGCTATAACTAAAATAATAAAGAACAGCGTATGACTTACCTCAATATGAATGACAGACAGTAGCATTTTTGCTGCAATAATTAAGATTAAAATATATGCTGTCGTTTCAAGTTCTGGAATACGCTCTAACAATTTTAAGAATACGCCAGCAATACCGCGCATCATTAAAATACCGAGCATTCCACCTAATAGTAAAATCCAAACTTCATTCGATACACCAAACGCAGCAAGTACACTATCTACAGAGAATGCGATATCCATTAATTCAACCATCGCAACCGTCCCCCAGAAAACACCGAACATTCTGAAGAGAATACTATTTTGGTTCATACCATGGGCTTCTTCTTCTTCTGAAGTGCCTTTTCTTTTATCAATGAAATATTTAATTGACAGCCAAGCTAAGTAAAGCGCACCTAACACTTTTACCCATGCCAATTTAATTAAGAACATTCCGATTCCAATTGCAATAAAACGGAATACATAAGCTCCAATAAGTCCATAGAATAATGCTTTTTTTCGTTTTTCTTCTGGAAGATGTTTTACCATTACCGCTAACACAAGTGCATTGTCAGCAGATAATAACCCTTCAAGTACAACAAGTGTACCTATTAACCCCCAAGATACTGGATCTTGTAACACTTTAATCCACATGTCCAAGTCGAAAAACTGAGCATACGTATCAAGGATTCCTTGCAAAATACTCATCTTACCTTTATCCCCTATTCTTTGCTAGATTTATAGAAAGGTCAAAAAAAGGAAACGAATACCGTTTCCCTTCTTATGCATCCAAGCCATACGCTCTTACAAGCGCACCTAATCCACCTTGGAATCCACTTCCTACTGCACTAAACTTCCACTGTCCATTATGACGATATAATTCACAAAAGACAACTGCTGTTTCAATGGAGAAATCTTCCCCTAAATCAAAACGAAGAACTTCTTCGTTTGTTTCTTCATTTGCTAAACGCACGAATGCATTTGCAACCTGTCCAAAGTTTTGATTACGGCCTTCTCCATCATAAATTGTAACTGTAATAGCAATTTTATGAACATCTGCTGGAACCTTTTTCAAATCGACAACAAGTTGCTCATCATCACCGTCACCTGCACCTGTACGGTTATCTCCTGTATGTAAAACTGATTCACAAGGAGACTGTAAATTATTATAGAAAATAAAATCAGTTTCCTTCGTACATTTCCCGTTCGCATCTAATAAAAAGGCAGATGCATCTAAATCGAAATCAGATCCACCATCATAAGATTTAATATCCCATCCAAGACCAATTACTGCTCTTGATAAACCTGGGCTTGTTTTAGCTAAATCTATTTTCTGTCCTTTTTGCAATTGAATAACCATATATTTTCACCTCTATATTTTAATTTCAAAAAATATATCCATCAGTAAATACGCGTTTCACCGATGGATATATAAATCTATTACTCTACATCTAAACCAAAGTTATTACATAGAGAACCTAATCCACCTTGGAATCCACTTCCGATTGCATTGAATTTCCATTCACCTGCGTGACGGTATAATTCACTTACTACTACTGCAGTTTCAATAGAGAAATCTTCTCCTAAATCGTAACGAATTAATTCTGCATTCTTTTCTTCATCCATAATGCGTACGAAAGAGTTAGAAACTTGTCCGAAGTTTTGGCTACGGCCTTCTCCATCATAAATTGTGATTGTGAAGCAAATACGCTCGATATGTGCAGGAACATTTTTTAAGTCTATTTTAATTGTTTCATCGTCGCCTTCACCTGCACCTGTACGGTTATCTCCTAAATGCTCTACAGCACCATTCGCACCTTTTGGATTATTATAGAAGACGAAATCCTCTGCTCCTGAAACTTTACCGTTAGCACCTACTAAGAAGATACTAACATCTAAATCGAAATCGCTTTGTCCGTCATAACGATTCGTATCCCAACCAAGTCCTACAAGAACTTTCGAAAGACCTGGATTTGTTTTTGTTAAGTCTACCTTTTGTCCTTTTTTCAATGAAATTGATGCCATATACAATTCCTCCTTGGTTTATCTTATTGGTAACGTGATACAATCTCACTTAAGTTTTTATCTTGTGTTCCTTCTCCAACTGCTGAAAACTTCCATTCGTTTCCGTCTCGATACATTTCCCCTGCAATTAAAGTCATTTTGCCAGCGTAATTATCTGACAAGTTATAACGTGCTAATTCTTCACCTGTTTGTGGGTTTTGAATACGAATATATGCATTGCGAATCATCCCAAAATCTTGACGACGATTTACACAGTCATAAATATTTACAACGAATACTAAACGATTAATACGGCTCGGAACTTTATGTAATTCTACGAAAATTGTTTCGTCGTCACCAGCGCCTTCACCTGTTAAATTATCTCCTGAATGAATGATACTACCACAAGTAGAAAGTTTGTTGCCGAAGTAAACTAGATCATTTTTGTTTAAAAAACGATCCCCTTCTAACATAACAACAGATGCATCACAATCTACACTTGGTTTACTTCCAAATAAAGAAGACAGAAACCCACCTGATTGCCCAATTGGATCCCAGCCTAAGCCAACCTGCAGTTTCGCTACTCTCGGTTGTCCTTTTGTTAAATCAATCTTTTGTCCTTTTTCTAAAATAATAGGCATGAAGTTTCTTCCTTTCTACAAAGCATTTTCCAAATCGGAAAACATTGTATTCTCCTCTTATATTGTAGCATTATTTATCTAATGAGAAAAAGGATAAATTCTCAATTATATGAAAACAGATACTATATTTATTTATACTGATGTAATAAGTGGTAAATAGAACCAATCATTCCTGCACAATTACCGCTTTGCGCAAGTTTAATCTCACAATTACTATAAATCTCTTGATTTAAGTATGTTCCTATCTCTTCCTTCACTTCATGTAAGAAATCATCTCCTCTTTCAGTAATTCCCCCACCAATAATAATCATTTTCGGATTAAAAATATAAGCAAGATTGCTAATACCAATCGCCAAATGTTTAAAGAAAATCTTCACGGCTTGAGTAACACCGCTATCACCCTTATCATATAATTCGAAAATTGTTTTACCATCCCACTCCTTTTTACCTTTATATCTTCGTACGAGATGAATTAATCCTGAAATTGAGGCAACCTCCTCAAAAGTTTTCCCTTCTATTAACATGTTCCCCCATTCCCCAGCGCCAAACGAATGTCCACGGTATAACTCTCCATTTATAACAATTGCTCCACCAATGCCCGTTCCAAGCGTAAGCATAATAAAATCGCTTTCTCCCCTCCCTGTACCTTTCCATTTCTCACCTAAGGCTGCACAATTAACATCATTTTCAATAGATACAGGAACTTTTAATACTTCTTGTAATCTCTCAACAATAGAAATATTAGCATAACGTGGAATATGATCCACACCTCCCGTTATAACTCCTTTATCAATATCAACAATTCCCGCTGTACTAATACCAATTCCGGAAATAGTATGTTCAGTCATTAACTTTTTTGATAAACATATAAGTTTTTGAACAATTTGTTCCCCGCCCAAGTGAATTTCTGTTGGGACCTTTTTATGTATTAGTACTACCCCTATTTCTGAAACAATTCCATATTTAATTTGCGTACCACCAATATCAAATGCAATATATTCTTTCATCCGTTGCCACTTCCTCTACTGTTATGAGTGTAAATTCTCCAACACTCTACTATTTGCAAGGAATTTACATTAACTCTTTTCTCCCTTTAGAAATACACCACCTTTTTCTATATATAGTTTTTTTTGCATAAAACTCTTTTTTCTATGAAATATTACAAAGGGGTGTATTTTAGATGGAACAATAATTTTTTCTTCAGGAGGAAAACAATGACAAAAATCTTCATTTTAGCATCAACACTTTCTTTATCCTTTTTTAGCGGCTTAAATATTGGTAATGCTGCAACTGAAAACTTCCATCCAATAACAAACGCTATTGTACAAAATAACGATACTTTAGCAGAAGGTAATTCAAAAGATAATAATAAACCTCCAGGAAACAATGGTTCTCAGGACGATAGTGGTTCTGGTGGCAATGGTTCTGGTGGCAGTGGTTCTGGTGGCAATGGTTCTGGTGGCAGTGGTTCTGGTGGCAGTGGTTCTGACGGCAACGGTTCTGGTGGCAGTGGTTCTGGCGGCAATGGTTCTGGTGGCAGTGGTTCTGGTGGCAGTGATTCTGGTGGCAGTGGTTCTGGTGGCAGTGGTTCTGGTGGCAGTGGTTCTGACGGCAACGGTTCTGGTGGCAATGGTTCTGGCGGCAATGGTTCTGGTGGCAACGTTCTGGTGGCAATGGTTCTGGTGGCAGTGGTTCTGGCGGCAGTGGTTCTGACGGCAACGGTTCTGGCGGCAGTGGCTCTGGTGGCAATGGTTCTGGCGGCAGTGGTTCTGGCGGCAGTGGTTCTGACGGCAATGGTTCTGGTGGCAGTGGCTCTGGTGGCAGTGGTTCTGGCGGTAACGGCTCTGGTGGCAACGGTTCTGGTGGCAGTGGTTCTGGTGGCAATGGTTCTGGTGGCAACGGTTCTGGTGGCAACGGTTCTGGTGGCAACGGTTCTGGTGGTAACGGCTCTGGTGGCAGTGGTTCTGGTGACAATGGTTCTGGTGGCAATGGTTCTGCAATGGTTCTGGTGGCAGTGGTTCTGGTGGCAGTGGCTCTGGTAGCAATGGTTCTGGTGGCAATGGTTCTGGTGGCAGTGGTTCTGGCAGTGGTTCTGGCAGTGGTTCTGGTGGCAGTGGCTCTCAGGGCGGCAACCGTGTTAAAGGCGATAGCAGTTCTCAAGGTGGCAATGGCTCTCAGGGCGGCAACCGTGTTAAAGGCGACAGCAGTTCTCAAGGTGATAATGGCTCTCAAAATGGCAAAGCAAAAGATAATTCAGTAAAACAAGGCGATAAGTTACCTAATACTGCAACACATTATCCTGCATCTATTTTAATGGGACTTTCAACATTCCTAATTGGTATGTTACTATTTATTCGCCGTAAAAACGCAAAATAAAAAACAACATCCTTCCATCTAAAAAATACATGAAACAAATTGTAAAACTAAAAAGGACTTTGGATTGCATTTTATTATGCAGCTCAAAGTCCTTTTCATCATCTATCAAAAAAGCATTAATACGCTTTTCCCCAATACACCATTTGCTTAGCTTCTTTACCACAGCAAATACATTCGTCAGCTAAATGCTCTTGCTCAAAAGGCATACAGCGTGAAGATACTCCAACTTCTTCTTTTAGTTTCTCTTCACAAGCTAATTCTCCGCACCACATTGCCTTAATAAACCCTTGCTTTTCATCAGCTATTTTTTTCATCTCTCCGAAATTCGTCACACTATAAGTACTCTCATCTCTAAATACTTTTGCTTTACTAAATAAAGAATGATGAATCTCCTCAAGTAATGATGGGATGCGCTCTTCTAATTGATCCATTGCTATAAACTCTTTTTCTTTCGTATCTCGCCTTACAAGTACAACTTGATTCTTTTCAATATCCTTTGGACCAACTTCTAATCTAATTGGAACACCCTTCATTTCATACTCATTAAATTTCCAGCCAGGTGTTTTATTACTAGCATCTATTTTTACTCTCGCAACCTTTTGAATACGCCCTTGTAACTCTGTTGCTTTTTCTAAAACTCCTTCTTTATGCTGAGCAATAGGTACGATAACAACTTGTAATGGTGCAACTTTTGGCGGCATTACAAGTCCGTTATTATCGCTATGAACCATAATAAGTCCACCTATCATTCTTGTTGATACACCCCAAGATGTTTGATGTACGTATTGCCATTTACCGTTACGGTCTAAAAACTTAATATCAAATGCTTCAGAGAAATTCGTTCCAAAGTTATGAGATGTTCCTGTTTGAAGTGCTTTTCCATCATGCATTAAACTTTCAATCGTATAAGTTGCCTTCGCTCCTGCAAACTTTTCTTTTTCTGTTTTTTGCCCTTTAATAACCGGAATCGCTAAATACTCTTCACAAAAAGCAGCATATAGATTTAAAATATTTAATGTTTCAATTTGAGATTCTTCTGCCGTTTCATGAATCGTATGACCTTCTTGCCATAAAAATTCAGTTGTACGAAGGAATGGTCTCGTCGTCTTCTCCCAACGAACTACTGAACACCACTGGTTATATAACTTTGGTAAATCATTATATGATTGAACAATTTTTGAAAAATGCTCACAAAATAAAGTTTCAGATGTAGGGCGTATACAAAGTCTTTCCGCCAATTTCTCATCCCCGCCATGAGTAACCCATGCTACTTCAGGAGCAAATCCTTCAACATGATCTTTCTCTTTTTGTAATAAACTCTCTGGAATAAACATTGGCATGTACACATTTTCATGACCAGATTCTTTTAATTTTTCATCCATTACTTTCTGCATATTTTCCCATAATGCATAACCGTATGGACGTAAAATCATACAACCTTTCACACTTGAATAATCAACAAGCTCCGCTTTTTTTACAATATCGGTATACCACTGAGCAAAGTCTTCTTCCATCTTCGTAATGGCTTGTACTTGTTCTTTTACCATAGTTATTCTTCCTCCTTTAGAAAATAGAAAAAGCCCGCGTCCCCAAATAGGGACCGAGCTTTGTCGGCGTTACCACCCTGATTCATACACAAAAAAATTGAGTATGCTCTCTTTTTGATAACGGGAATTTCCCGCTGCATATGCAGAACTCAAAGGTAGGTTCCATATCGCCTCTTTAAGAATCTTCCAGCCAAAAGGATTCTCTCTCTGCAAAAAGGTAAGACATGTACTATTCCTTTTTCATCGTTATAACAAAATAAATTTGTTGAATATCATAATATAAATTTTATTTCAAAACAAGAGCCAATTTTCTTATTTTTATACATTATTTTCAATTATCACTGTTTTATACGTAACTTTTCCGAACTATTTTTACAAGTTGATGAGCAACCATACCAATTAGTGTACCAATTAAAACGAAGAAACAAATAAATCCGTATCCCATTCCTTCCCAACCACCAATAGCGATCATTGTTACAGGAAAGAAAGCTAAACAAAGAAGTACTAAACTAAGTGCAAATATAATATCAAACTGTTTGTCTGGAAAACGTTTCTTTAGTAAATATGACATAAAAAATACAAGGAGAACGGTGACTCCACCAATGATGTAAAAGATACCAAATCCATCTAGCCAATCCATAGTATTCCCTCCTTCCATTCATTCCCTTATACTTATTATATGTTTAATTTTTCTGAAAATAAATAACGAAATTTTATTCAAAAATATATTTTTATTACCAGGTATTAATAGTAATATATAAGAATAGGTTTTATATAATCAGGAGGGAAACTTTATGGATAAAGCATTAACAAATCGCGTCATTATTTTATCTTTCGACTGCTTATCAGCTTTAGATTTTCCTATATTACAAAAACTACCTAATTTCCAAACTTTAATAAAAAAAGGCGCGATTGCGAAAAAAGTGGAGCCAATTTATCCTTCTGTAACATATCCAAGCCACTCAACAATCGTAACCGGTAATTATCCTAATAAGCATGGCGTTGTCAGCAATACATTACTTCAACCAGGACGTGATTCACCAGATTGGCATTGGTACCGAAAGTCCATTAACGGGACAACTTTATATGATGAAGCACGCAAAGCAAATTTAACGACAGCAGCCCTTCTATGGCCTGTTACTGGAAGAGCAAATATCGATTACAATTTACCAGAAATTTTTCCAAATAGACCGTGGCAAAATCAAATTTTAGTTTCATTATTTAGCGGTAGCCCGCTATATCAATTAGATTTAAATCGTCGTTTCGGCCATATACGAAATGGATTGTCACAGCCTGAGCTTGATAATTTCGTCCTTGCTTCTGCCGTACATACAATTCAGACGAAAAAGCCTAATGTTATGTTTGTACATTTTACTGATTTAGATACTCAAAGACATTACCATGGCTTCGAGTCTGAGGAAACAGTAGCTGCAATCCACAGACACGACGAACGCCTCGGAAAAATTATCCATACATTAAAAGAAAGTGGTATATACGAAGAAAGTACAATTATTGCACTTGGTGACCATAGCGCTTTAAGTGAAAACAAAGCAATCCAATTAAATGTCCTATTCTGTCAAAAAGGGCTTATATCCGTAAATAAACGTGGAAAAATACACGATTGGAAAGCTTATTGCCAAAGCTGTGATGGATCTGCCTACGTACATGTAAAGGATAAAAATGATACTGAAACGATTAAAGAGATTCAACTTCTTCTTGAAGAGCTTCTTCAGGATAAACAAAATGGAATTGAATTTATTCTGCACGATGAAGATGCAAAAGAACGTGGCGCTGATGGTAATTGCTTATTTATGCTAGAGGCCATGGAAGGTTATTACTTCATTGAAAATTATACAGGTGATTTCATAAAAGAAATTAATAAAGAAGATGTTAATTCTAGTAAGAAATATACATTTGGAACACATGGATATTCCCCAACAAAACCTAACTATGAAACAATTTTTATGGCTGCTGGGAAAGGCATTCAAAGCGGCGTTACAATTCCGTATATGAGACTGATTGATGAAGGTCCGACTATCGCTAGGTTACTCGGTTTGCACTTAGGTGAAACAGACGGCGCAATTGTAGAGGATTTACTTCAATTGTAAAGAACTGTGTATATATGTAAAAGTTATGTAAAAATCATCACTGTTTCTCTTTTTATAATTTTTATTTTTGTACACTGTTAGTAGAACAAATTTAAGGGGGAACATTATATGAAAAAAATGTCCAGACAAGAAAAAAGCTGGATATTGTACGATTGGGCGAACTCGGTATATTCGCTCGTCATTACAACTGCATTATTTCCAATTTACTTTAAAGCAGCTGCAAAAGAAGCTGGACTATCTGGTGCAACTTCAACAGCCTATTGGGGATATGCAAACTCGTTCGCTACACTTTTAATTTCTATACTCGCTCCTATTCTCGGCACGGTTGCTGATTATAAGGGATTTAAAAAACGATTTTTCACATTCTTCTTTGGACTCGGTATCGTATTTACAAGTATGCTAGCAGTTGTTCCAACATCTCAGTGGTACTTATTACTAGGATGCTATATGCTCGCATTAGTTGGCTTTGCTGGAGCAAATATTTTTTATGATGCATTTCTAGTAGATGTTACCTCTGGAGATAGAATGGACCGAATTTCTACGCGAGGTTTTGCATTAGGTTACATTGGGAGCACAATTCCTTTTATCGGTTGTATTGCTCTTATTATTCTTGCTCAAAAAGGAACTATCCCCTTATCAGTCGGAATTGCTAGTCAAATTTCCTTTGCAATAACAGCTCTTTGGTGGGGACTATTTACGATACCAATGCTAAAAAATGTAGAGCAAACACACTATATTGAACGTCATCCAAGACCAATTGCAATGAGCTTCAAGCGCCTTGCTAATACGTTTAAAAATATTAAAGAATATAAAACTGTATTTATGTTCCTAATAGCTTACTTTTTCTACATTGATGGGGTAGATACAATTATCACTATGTCTACTGCTTACGGAACAGATCTCGGTATTAGTGCAACCAATCTATTAATCATCTTATTTGTAACACAAATTGTTGCTTGTCCATTTGCTTTATTATATGGAAAACTATCGGAAACATTTACCGGTAAAAAAATGCTATATGTCGGCATTATCATTTATATCATTATTTGCACATATGCTTATTTCTTAAAAACGACGTTTGATTTCTGGATTTTAGCAATGTTAGTTGCTACTTCTCAGGGCGGAATTCAAGCACTTAGCCGTTCTTATTTCGCAAAACTAGTACCGAAAGAATCTGCAAATGAATTCTTCGGATTTTATAATATCTTTGGTAAATTCGCGGCAATTATGGGTCCGGTATTAGTTGGTGTCACAACCCAATTAACAGGAAAAACAAACGCTGGTGTCCTTAGTATTATTGTCTTATTTATTATCGGTGGATTCTTATTAACTAGAGTACCCGAAAATAATACGTCCGTTACACCATCTAATCCGAAAACTAAAACAATATAAGAGAAAGATCCCCTTCACACAAGAAGGGGATCTTTCTCTTATATTTTTAACGATAACGCCCTACAATTAAAAACTCTAAAGCTTGTACAAAAATAGTTTATCGACAGTTGTTCCTAATACTTCTGCTAACCGGAATGCTAGTGCTAAGCTTGGATCATATTTATTATTCTCAATTGCATTTATCGTCTGTCTTGATACGTTACACTTATCCGCTAATGCACCTTGTGAAATACTATTTGCAGTGCGCAATTCATAGATTTGATTTTTCACACCGTTTCTCCTAACCTGTAAAATCGTTTTTACATCATCAGTATATAGTTGGGGCATGTCATTGTCAAAAAATTGCCACAAGAAAAGGGAGCAATTCTGCTCCCTTACAATAGCTATTTCGAAACTAATCAATTCGTCATTTCCTCTCGATTCACAATATCTTCTTTCTTTATTTGCATACGTAAAACCGGACCTATGGCTAATAAAATAAGTGACACCGCTATACAAAACACAATAACTAGTGACGTCATTTCCTTCAATCCTCCAGCTAGTGAAGTTCCAATTAGCATTGCACCCATAAACAGTGGTAAAATTGTCCCATTTACCCTTCCAATCATATTTTCTGGTACAAGTTGAATCATAAGCGTACCGACAACGATATTGACACAGGCTAAACAAATACCTGTTCCAAATCGCATCAAACTAGTAACCCAAAATGATGTAGACAACCCTTCAACTAAAAATGAGATTGCTAATATACTCATACCAAATACAAACATCTTTTTCGGATTTACTTTTGCAGCGAAAACAGCAGCAACAATACCACCAATTAACATACCGATTCCATCAGCTGCGGCTAAATATTGAACGGCTTCCTTTTCCATTCCAAGCCGTTCTATTACAAGAAACACTTCTAATGGATTCGTTAGTCCAACAGCTAAGCCCATAATGGTGAAAGTGATCGTAATCATACGTAAATTTTTCGTATGAAGAACGTATTTCCAACCTTCTTTTATATCATTTTTTAATGAACCTCTCGCCACTTGCTCTTGTTCCACCCATTTTGGTAAAAATGAAAGAGCGATAGCAGATAACAAAAATAAAATAATTAAGCTATATAGTGACGTAAATAAACCAAGTTGTGTGTACACAAGCGATCCTACCACTGGTCCAAAAATCATAAATAGCGACTGTAATGTTTGATTAAATGCAATCGCATTTGCTACCTGTTCTTCTTTTACATAGCGTTTAAATATACGCGAAGATGATGGCTGAGAAAACTGACCTACAATCGCGGAAATGAGTGTTGCAAAAAATATAGCCTGCCAATAATCCAGCTTTAGCAACAAGACAATTCCTATAATAGATAGTACGCTTAATACATCTCCAGCAACCATCGTTCTTTTCGGATTCCAGCGATCAGCTAGCGCCCCACCGATAAACGAGAAAATAAAAATAGGTGCATATTCCATAACCGATAATAAAGAAACTGAAACTGGATTATTATTCGTTCGCTCCATTATGAAATACAAAAGAGCCATATTTCTGATCCAAATTGCAAATTGTTGTAAAATATCAGATGCCATAACAAGCATAAATGCTCGGTTTTTAAATAAAGCGTTCATTTTCATTCCCCTTTCATAAACCGACCGTTCGGTCTAATTTATTTTGTAAGAAAAGCAACTGACCTATTATTCAGCTGCCATTCCTTTTAACAATACATCTATTGCCTTTTTATAAATACGTTTCAGCTCTTTATAATCTAACTCATAGTAAAGTACTCCAAGCCCTGATAATAACCCATTCATAATATACATGAGATCGCGAGTATTATCTTCAAGGAACTCTCCAGACTTTATGCCTGTTTCAATTAATTTCTCAAAAATAACATACGATTCTCTAGTTAGAGCTAACATTTCATCTAAAATCTCTTTACTTACAACTTGGCTCATAGAAAATTCTTCTATTGCACTAGAAATAGGTTGCTGTATGTCCTCTACATAATATTCCGCGAGACCATATAGTTTTTCAGTACTAGTACTATACAACTTCTCTTTTTCATTCCATTTTTCAAGCCAATCATACGTATGCTGTTTTACTACAAATAAAAATAATTCTTCTTTACTTTTAAAGTGATAATAAATGCTTCCTTTACTTCGCTCTGTAATTTCACAAATCTCTTCCATAGATGTGGCTGCATAGCCCTTCTGTGAAAACAGACTTTCTGCTTTATATGCAATTTCTTTCTTTATCTCTTCTGCGCTTCTTCTCATATTCACACCTCTTTAAACCGACCGTTCGGTCTAATGATAACAAATAAAAACCTCTATCGCAAGAGGCTATACTCCTTATTTAAGAAAACGTACTTTCAAACCACATTCGAATCATGTGTATTATTCCAAATTTAAATCCTAATTTAGTAAGAAATACGGTTCCCTTTTCATTTCCCCTAGCATGTTAAAAATATTTAATCAAACGTTTGTTTAACTGTTTTTATGCATATGTAAGCCAACTAATCAAACGTTTGTTTAAAAAGAAATACGCCCCCTATAAGGCGTATTCTCATCAATCACCGCCGCCTCCACCACCGCAGCTACCTCCACTATCTCCACCAAAAGAACCTCCGCAATCATGTGAACCTCCATCGTGCGAGCTATCATTATCCGATCCAGCAAAGAAAAATAGTGGTGATGAACTGTTAGACGTACTATGTGTATTACTCTTTTTAGTAAGACTTACTCTTCGTTTATTTGATTTAACTGATGCTGCAATCATCCAAATTAAAACACAAAATAATAATGCCGCTATAACAAACCCCATATAAAAACCTCCCTAATTCTCGAATAATTGAATGGTTCTCTCTAGATTTTCAAGCGAAATGAAGCGTGATTCACGAAGGATCTCTTTTCCATTATAAAATAATAAAACTGTTGGCCCTGTAAATACTGCATATCGCCCCGCAATCTCTTGCATGTCTTGTAGTAATATTTCTACTTTCTCTACGTAATCATAATTCTCTAATACGCAATTTACTTTTCTTAACATAACATCACAAACACCACAATTTTCCGTTTTAATAAACAGCAGTACTAATTGTTGTCCTTCAATATATGTCGCTAATTCTTCTATCGTTTCAAATGTATTCATCTTATCCCTCTTAGCGTAATTTACGAAATACTTTACCCTGATACATACGAAAAGCTGAACTATCTTTAATCTTTCTCTTTTCCATTACCTGCTGAAAACGCAGCGTTTTTGCTGTTAACTCTTCTTGTAATTCTTTTCTCTCTACTTCATCATAACAGCACGCAATTAAGTCTTCTATTTTTAATATATCTTTTTGTAGTTCCATTTCTGGTGGAATCATACCTGCATTTTTCAAGATTTTATAACTCATTCTAAGTTCTGGAGGTACCATTGAAAGGTCTTCTAATTGTAGTGGTTTTCCTTTCCCCGGAATATGATCGAGATCACCATTCCGTATTGCTTGTCGAATTTTTTCTTCAGCAATGTTCAAAAAGACATCCACACCATTCGCTCCTTTACATATTTTTACTATTATTTTACATGATATTTTCTCATCTTGCTACGCTATTACAAATTGCCTTTATACAATTTTTTCTCAAATTTAATTACAAGGAGCCTTTTCCTCCCTAATCAATATTTTATTTTCATGTGTAGTCTGTATTAGAGCCATTTAATATTGAGAAAATCTTTGCGAATCAAATTAAGCGTTTACACCAAATCTTGCATTTGCTACGATTTAATCACCCCCAGCTCCCTTGTATAGACTTCGTGATGTCTGATCATTTTTATCTAGACGTTTCATACGTCTAGATTCACTTTGGTTTATTGGCGCATGCCTTTAAATATATCTTTTATTTTGAAAGGAGAAATGACTATGAAATCAAAAAAATTCACGCTACTATTACTATCCCTACTACTTTTCTTACCTCTTTTTCTCACAAACTTTATTACTCCAAATTTCGCATTAGCAGATTCACCAAAGCAAGGTCAAAAAATTGTTGGGTATTTTCCTTCATGGGGCGTTTACGGACGTAATTATCAAGTTGCAGACATTGATGCATCAAAGCTAACTCATTTAAACTATGCTTTCGCTGATATTTGCTGGAATGGAAAACATGGAAACCCTTCTACTCACCCCGATAATCCAAATAAACAAACGTGGAACTGTAAAGAATCTGGTGTACCACTGCAAAATAAAGAGGTCCCTAATGGTACTCTCGTACTCGGTGAACCATGGGCTGATGTCACAAAATCTTATCCGGGATCGGGTACAACTTGGGAAGATTGTGATAAATATGCCCGCTGTGGAAATTTCGGAGAACTGAAACGATTAAAAGCTAAGTATCCTCACTTAAAAACAATTATTTCAGTTGGTGGCTGGACTTGGTCTAACCGCTTTTCTGATATGGCCGCTGATGAAAAAACAAGAAAAGTATTCGCTGAATCTACAGTAGCTTTTCTTCGCGAATATGGATTTGACGGCGTTGATTTAGACTGGGAATACCCGGGTGTTGAAACGATTCCTGGTGGTAGTTATCGTCCTGAAGATAAACAAAACTTCACCCTTCTGCTTCAAGATGTTCGAAATGCATTAACGAAAGCTGGTGCAGAAGATGGTAAACAATATTTACTAACAATCGCGTCAGGTGCAAGCCAACGTTATGCGGATCATACAGAGCTAAAGAAGATTTCTCAAATACTGGATTGGATTAATATTATGACATACGATTTCCACGGTGGGTGGGAAGCTACTTCTAACCATAATGCTGCACTATACAAAGATCCAAATGACCCCGCAGCGGATACGAAATTTTACGTAGATGGTGCGATAGACATTTATACAAATGAAGGGGTTCCAGCGGATAAACTCGTATTAGGTGTACCTTTTTACGGACGTGGATGGAAAAGTTGCGGAAAAGAAAATAATGGGCAATACCAACCTTGTAAACCAGGTAGTGACGGAAAGCTCGCTTCTAAAGGCACTTGGGATGATTATTCTACCGGTGACACAGGTGTGTACGATTATGGTGATTTAGCATCTAATTATGTGAATAAAAATGGTTTTGTTCGCGGATGGAACGATGTAGCGAAAGTACCTTATTTATATAATGCGACTACAGGAACCTTTATTAGCTATGATGACAATGAATCTATGAAATATAAAACAGACTATATAAAGACAAAGGGTTTAAGTGGCGCAATGTTTTGGGAACTAAGCGGGGATTGCCGTACAAGTCCAAAATATAGTTGTAGTGGACCAAAATTACTTGATACGCTAGTAAAAGAATTACTTGGTGGACCTATTACTCAAAAAGATACTGAACCACCAACAAACGTAAAAAATATTGCTGTTACAAATAAAAATTCAAACTCAGTTCAATTAAACTGGACTGCATCTACTGATAACGTAGGAGTTACGGAATATGAAATTACTGCCGGAGAAGAGAAATGGAGTACAACAACAAATAGCATTACAATTAAAAACTTGAAACCTAATACAGAATACACATTTTCAGTATTAGCAAAAGATGCTGCTGGTAACAAATCACAACCTACTTCTATTCTTATAAAAACAGATGATGCTAACACAACACCTCCTGGTGGAAATGGCAATGCTACCTTTTCAGTCACTTCAAATTGGGGAAGTGGTTACAACTTCTCAATTATAATTAAAAATAGCGGAACGACCCCTATTAAAAACTGGAAATTAGAATTTGATTATAACGGTAATTTAACACAAGTTTGGGATTCTAAAATTAGTAGTAAAATAAATAATCATTACGTAATTACGAATGCAGGATGGAATGGTGAAATTCCTCCTGGTGGATCAGTTACAATCGGAGGGGCAGGAACAGGCAATCCCGCCGAACTTGTAAATGCATCCATTAACGAAAACTAAACGTAACCTCCATTAATTATTTCACTAAAGTTTGAATTTAGGTTTGAGTGCTCTATCCTAAATTCAAACTTTTAATTTTATGAAAAATCACAATTTACATTATAATAACCTATTATAGTTATATTTAGTTTCTAATATGAAGTTCGCGTGAAGTTCATCTGAATTTTACATGAATTTCCTTTAAGTTCTATTGTCTTCCCATACTAATCACATTATCCTTTACATATAGGAATCATTTCCATTTCATTTCAAACTATCTATATATATATAAAAAGATAGTAGCCTATTAGGGAAAGGCATCTAGTATTATTATAAATATAACCAAAGAAAAAGAACTCTTATGGTGCGCTTATAAGCGCACCATAAGAGTTCTTTTTCTTACAATTCTCATTTGAGAGTTCTCGAAAATCATGTTAATCACAAAGAAAAGGCATTAGCTCATAAAAGCTAATGCCTTTTCTTTGTGATTATTGTTAAACGTTCCATTTTTCGATATTCCATATTTTCGTTATCCATGCTTCATAGAAAGAGGGCTCATGTGAAACAATTAAAACTGTACCTTTATATTGTTTTAACGCTTCCTGTAAATCCGTCTTAGTCTCTGCATCCAAATGGTTAGTTGGTTCATCTAAAATTAAAACATTGCTTTTAGTTACGATAAGTTCGCATAATCGTACTTTTGTTTGTTCTCCTCCACTTAATAACTGGATAGGTTTTAATATATGTTCTTCTTTCAATCCGCACTTTGCTAATGCTTGTCGGATTTCTTTTCTTGTCATATCTGGTCTCCCTGCCCATACTCTTTCTAGTGCAGTTATTTCTGAGGAAAATTCCTCTTGTGCAAAATAAGCGGGTTTTACTCGTTCCCCAACAGAAACTGAGCCGCCTAACGGTTTTATTTGTCCTAGTAATGTTTTTAACATTGTTGTTTTTCCAATCCCATTATGACCAATAATCGCAATCTTTTCCCCTTTTTTCACTTGAAAATCCAATTCTGGAAATAACGGTTCACCATAACCAATTTTCAGTTTCTCTACCTGTAATATACGACTCACTGGCTCAGTATAAACATTAAAATCAAAACGGGCGCGAGGTACATCGTTAACCTTTTCAACCTTTTTCATTTTCTCTAATACTTTTTCACGACTTTTCGCTTGTTTCGCTTTACGAATTTTATTTTTTTGAATAAAACCCTCTAAATGTGCAATTTCTTTTTGTTGTTTCGCATACGCCGCTTGTAATTGTTTCCTTTGTAATTGATAACTTTGCAAAAAGGTTTCATAATCTCCCGCATAGCGCTTAACCTTTCGTTCTTCTAGATGATAAATAACATTCGTAATATTGTTCAAAAATATTTCATCATGCGAAATGATAATATAAGCTTTTTCATACATTTGTAAATATGATTGCAACCATTCTATATGTGCTGTATCTAAATAGTTAGTTGGCTCATCTAATAATAAAACATCCGCTTTTTCTAAAAGGAGTTTCCCAAGTAACAACTTTGTCCGTTGACCACCACTTAACTTTGAAACATCCTTTTCCAATCCTATCTCAAACAAGCCTAAACCTGTTGCTACTTCCTCAATTTCTGTATGAATTTGATAAAAATTAGAATTCTCCAATATAGTTTGTAACTCTCCATACCTTACTAACAATTTCGCTACTTCTCCTGCTCCAGCCATCTCTTCTGTAAGTTTTAACATGTCACGTTCCAACTCATACAGGTTAGAAAACGCACTTTGCAAGTATTCTTCAATTGTTATGCCTTCTTGTAAATCTATATGCTGTTGCAAAAAGCCAATCTTCACATGTGGAAACCATTCAATGTTTCCATCATCATGTATAAGTTCTCCTGTTAACAAGCGTAATAATGTGGATTTTCCAATTCCATTTTTCCCTACTAGCCCAACATGTTCGCCCTTTAATAATCGAAAGCACGCATTATATAAAATGGTTTTCTCACCATATGAATGACTTACATTTTCTACTGTTAATATACTCATCTTTTTTCTCTCCTTTTCTTATGATCCATAAGCTAAATAGAGAGAACAACAGTATAAAGCCTTATTTAGTTATACATATAAAAATGGGTAAGGTGAATACACCTTACCCATTACATATTATCGTAAGAAAGGATTAAGGTTCTTTACCTGCTGTCTTCAATTTAGCTTATTTGTTAAAAATGGGCAGACTTCTCCCGTATCAAGCTAAAACCATTTGAAGAACAGTTGATAAAGTCATTTTATCCTTTCACTCCTTTAACATTTGTTATATTAAGAGTATAAACCACTCTGTTATATTCTATTCTCTACTTTTTCTTTTGTTCCTTCTTCCAATTTATCCGATGTTAATGAACCCACTATTTCCCCTATAGATTTCATCTTTCTCCTTCAATAGAAAAAAGCCTCTTAACAGCAATTATACAAAAAACTGTTAAAAGACTTTTTTCTATTTTTTCATGTAAGGAGCCAATACTCTTAAAATTTCTTCCTTATCCTTCTTTAACTCAAGAGATGTTAACATATCCATCGTTCGCGGCCTAGGTAATTCCACTTGGACCTCGCCAACTATTGATGCTGGTCTTTGAGATAAAATAAATACGCGATCAGAAAGTAAAATTGCCTCATCTAAGTCATGTGTAACCATAACAATTGTTTGCTTTTCTTGATGCCAAGAATTTAAAAGCCAACTGTGTACTTCCATTTTTGTAAATGCATCTAATTTTCCAAAAGGCTCATCCAGCAGCATAATTGGCTTTTCACATAAATACGTACGAAGGAAACTAATTCTTTGACGCATTCCACCTGATAATTCATCTGGATAATGATCTGCATATTCATCTAGCTCAAATTGCTTTAATGCTTCCATTCCTTCTGTCAGCCTTTGTTTTTTAGGCTTCCCTTCGATTTCCAATGGAAGAACGATATTTTGCAAAGCCGATCGCCACGGTAGTAATAAATCTTGTTGCGGCATATAACTAACAACATCTTGTTTTTTTACATACTCCTCGTTATAAAACACTTCTCCGCTCGTTGGCTCTTCAACACTTGCAATCATATTTAATAATGTACTTTTTCCACAACCACTCGGACCTACAAAAGAGACAAACTCTCCCTCTTGTATAGACGCACTAATATTTTCTAATACATTCTTTCCATCGAAAGCTTTTAAAATATCTTTTATTTGTAATCCACTCATTTTTCACTTGGAAGGAATTCATTTGTAAAGGCATCTTTTACATCGATTTTCTTTTTAATAACTTTGTTGTCATATAAGAAATTCATGTAATTTGTCCAAATCTCTTCCTTCTGTACTCCCCACGCTTTTGCATCATCTTGATACTTTGTACTTAACCACTTTTGGCTTTCTTGTACTAATTCTTTATTCACATCCGGAACAGCTTTAATTAAAATATCCGCAGCTTCTTTCGGTTCTTTAATTGCAAAATCATAACCTTCTGTCGTTGCCGTCATAAATTTTTTCACAAAATCTTTATCTTGCTTCGTATGTTTTTCACTTGTAATAATAACAGGACTATAGAAATCAAGCGCTGGATCTAAGTCTTTTACCATAATTGTATTTAACTCTTTTCCTTGACGCTTCGCTTCAATTCCATCCCATCCATAATAAATCCATTCAAAGTCTGCATCACGACCGATTGATTTAAAGAAATCTGTTTGTCCAAGAATAATTTTTTCAACTTTATTAAAATCAGCTTGATGTTTCTCCATAATCGTCTTTAACGTCGCTTCTTCTGCTGGTCCCCCCCAGCCGCCATAACGTTTACCTTCAAAATCTTTCGGTGCCGTCATATTATCTTTTTTTAGAGATGCAAAAGCAGAGGTATTATGCTGAATAATTGCACCAACAGAAACAACTGGGATTCCTTCAACACGAGCTAATGTTACATTTTCTTGTGCGCTTATCGCAAAGTCTGCTTTCCCAGAAGCAATCATCTGCTCTGCCGTTACATTATCACCAGGCTGGATAATTTCTACATCAAGCCCTTGCTTTTTGTAATAATCTTTCGTTTGCGCTACATATAAGCCAGTATGATTCGTATTTGGAAACCAATCTAAAACGACTTTTACTTTTTTATCTTTACTTGAACTTTCTTCTTTCTTCGCCGGATTACATCCGGCAACAGTTACTGCTAATAATGCAGCTAACATAATTTTTAAACCTTTTTTCATTTTCTGCCGCCCTTTCTGTATATCCATGGTGCTGTTATTCTTGCCATAAATTCAACAATAAAGTACAGACATAATGTCACCATGACGATAATCGCTGCAACACCAAATACTCGAGCCGTTAAAAAGGATTTTGTTGCTCTTGTAAGCATAACTCCTAATCCTTCGCTGGCACCAAGCCATTCCCCAATAATCGCCCCCATCACACTATATGTAACAGCAATTTTTAAACCTGAGAAAAAGTATGGGAGTACTGCTGGAAACTTTACTTTCTGGTAAACTTGCCATTTCGTTGCCTTCATTGTTTGTAACAGTTTCAGCATATTTTTATCTACCGTTTGGAAACCTTCTAAAATGCTAAGCGCAATTGGAAAGAAACAAACAAGAATAACAACCATTACTTTTGGCAACATTCCGTATCCAAACCAAATAATAAATAATGGTGCGAGCACAACGATTGGAATTGTTTGCGAAATAACGAGCAATGGATTCATTAAAATCCGAAATAAAGGGATGACATCCATAATGATAGCAATACTCGTCCCAAGTAAAATTGCAAAAAACAACCCAATTATTACTTCCTGTAACGTTTGCACTGTATTCGGTAATAGTAAATCTTTCATTCCAATTAACTCTTGCACAATTGCAGACGGCTTCGGTAAAATCCACGGCTCAATTTTAAATAATGAAACAGATCCTTCCCATATAGCAATGAGAAGGATAAGCCAAATTGTTGTGATTATTTTAGATCGCTTCTGGTTTTGCATATTCATCACGGTACTTCCAAACTTTTTCGTCAATCGTTACGCCTGTACTTGGACGATAGTGAATTTTAATAGAAGTGATTACTTCTTCTGCTCCAGCATCGACGCAAGCTTGTTGCGCGCGTTTAATGACGTCAAGAAGTACATCTAATTCTCCTTCCAACGTTGTTTCCATTGCCCCTACTTCATAACGAACTCCCGACTGTTGTACAACTTCAATTGCTTTATCAACAACGGAATACACATCTTTGTTCTTCGCTTGTGGTACTACTGAAAATGAAATTGTAACTTGTTGTGACATAATAAAATCCCCCTTACAAAATATGGTTTCAAAAAAAGAAAAGGCTTTCCTACCATGTAGGAAAGCCTTGTATACAAGTTATTCTATAATAACTTATGCTACATCACTTTAAAGTAACTCCCTACGCTGGCATTATCCAGATCAGGTTGAGGGTCGATGTATACTTACATCCTCTCAGCCAATTGGCTCCCCGGTTCTTAATTCGTTTTCATTGTAGCATGATTTATTTTATTGAACAAACAAAAGCATGCATAATCACTTCATTTAACTTTTGAATTCCCCAATTAACTCTTGTAACTCCTGTGAAAGCCAACTTAAAGAACTAGCTAATTCAGCAATATCTTGTACAGACATTTCCTGTTCTTTCATACTTTCTTGAACATTACTACTACTATTCGCATACTTATTTGCGATAAGTGATAGTTCATTTACAACACGAACAATATTTTGGCTATTTTGCAATATATCACTTGAATTGCTAGAAACAGCTCTAACTTGATTGGTAACAGTTTGTGCTGATTTCGAAATTTTTTCAAAGAAAGCACCACTACTTTCAACAAGTTTAATTCCTGATTCTACTTCTTTTGAAGCTTTTTGCATTGAAACAACAGCTTCTTCCGTTCCAGCTTGTGTTTCCCCAATTAATTTTGCTATATCTTTTGCTGATGCTTCCGTCTGCTCTGCTAATTTACGCACTTCATCAGCAACAACGGCAAATCCCTCTCCAGTTTCCTCAGCACGTGAAGCTTCAATAGTAGCATGTAAAGCTAGCGAATTAGTTTGATTTGAAATACCTGTAATTTCAGTTACAATATCACTAATTTCTTTTGATCTTGCTTCCAAAGAATAAATAATAGAAGATAAATCTTGTACTGCATTTTGTATTATGTTCATTTGATTAATCGCCTGTTTAATAACACCATTTCCTTTTCCTGAATGATGCTCTATACCTTCAGACTCTTTCGCCATTTGTTTTGCAGCATTCGTTATCTCTTCCATCTTATCTTCCATTTCATATACAATACCTAAATACTGTGGTACTGAAGTTTCTTGTGACTGGGCGCCAGCTCTTAACTCAACCATAGAACTTACGATTTCTTGAACTGCCATGCTATTCTCTTTCGTACTCACTGACAATTCTTTTGAAGATGAGGAAACCTGTTCTGCTGTCTGCTTCACTTTATCTATAATTCCTTTAAACTTCTCGATGGTATTATTAAAATACGCATTAATAATACCAATATCATCTGGTCTTTCCTCTAATTTAATACTTAAATCACCTTCACCGACTTTGCGCAACCCTTCACGTAAATCCCGCAATGGAGCAAGTGCGTTACGTACGATTAAGAATTGAATAACAGTTGCAATTAAAACAGAAATACAAATAAACATTAAACCTTGTATAATGAATTTTCCCTTTGTAATAGGAACAATAGAGGCATCTACATCGGCTGCAACAATTGCCACAATATTATCTTCTCCATCTTTAATTGGCTCTAATATCGTTACCCATGATCCTAATGCGTCTTCATATACTACTGTCATGTTTGCTTTTTTCGTGCTCATTACCTTATCATATGCTTTCATCCAAAGATCTGGTTGTTTATAATAGTCCCCTGGCTTTACTTCAACAACATTTGCTAAGTCTGTAGACAAGTCGACGATTTGTAACTCACCTTTTTCATTTTCTTTTGCTCCAACAATATACGTTTGTCCAACACTGTTCAATTCTTCCGTTGATTCATCTAATTTCTCTGTTAACTTCTCTCTCTTTTCTCTTTCTGCCGTTGGATCTTTTGCAACATCTCTCACTATTTCTGCGTCTAATTTATGTAATACCGTATCTCCTGTTTCAAAAGAATGCCTTTCAAATATAGACATCATACTATTTTGAAACATGTTAAAACTTAACGCCCCCATACTACCAACAAGCGTCAAAATAACTAATACAGTTAACAATACATTTTTTTGAAGAAATGATAGCTTGTGCCAATACTTTCCCATTAACATCACCTTTCTAAATTAACTTAGTATAAAGTAAAACTATTAAAATATAAACCTCATCAATAAATGATAACAATTCTCATTTGTTTACAAATAAAAAAAAGACCAATGAAAAAGCATTGGTCAAAACCAACCCTATCCGTCCGGTAACTGGCTAGCATAGTCATTTGACCTTAGCCCCTGTAGTTTTGCGCCCTCATGTTTCCATCAGTTTGCCTTTCTCGCTGAACGAGTTGAACGATATGGGAGTTCTATGAGAATTTAAATATTCTCTTTCAAAGATTACAACATAAAAATTAAAATGTCCACTTATTTAGAGATTTAAATATAAAGTTTTAATGTATTATTTTTTCGAAATAATTTAACAAAGTTCGTGAATGTTACATTTCTTGTGTTATATAATAAAAAACGTATACAACACAAGGGTTATTCTGGATATTAATTTAATTTTCTTTCAAATTAAATTATTCGAATATATCTTAACTTACGAATTTCGGAGGTAGTTTATCATGTTTTGGCTACAATTTCTTACGTTACTACTCTGCATTTTTATTGGTGCACGCTTAGGCGGAGTTGGTCTAGGAGTAATGGGTGGCGTTGGTATGGCAATACTTGTTTTCGTCTTCCACTTACAACCTACAGCTCCTCCTATTGATGTAATGCTTATGATTTTAGCAGTAATTACAGCTGCCGGTGCTTTGCAAGCTGCTGGAGGAATGGATTACCTTGTCTACCTTGCTGAGAAAGCATTACGAAAAAATCCAAAGCGTATTACATTTTTTGCTCCTATTGTTACTTATTTATTCACGCTATGCGCGGGAACTGGTCATGTCGCTTATTCTGTACTTCCCGTTATCGCCGAAGTATCTCGCGAATCAGGAATTAGACCTGAACGACCAATGTCAATTGCCGTTATCGCTTCCCAGCAGGCAATTACAGCTAGTCCAATATCGGCTGCAACAGTTGCACTTTTAGCAATGTTAGCCGACTATAAAATCACCTTGTTAGATATTTTAAAAGTCAGTATCCCTTCTACTTTTATTGCTTGTATGGTAGCTGCATTCGTTGCTAGTAAAATGGGAAAAGAATTAAATGAAGACCCTGAATACTTGAAGCGATTAAAAGAGGGAATGATCCCTAAACTTGAAGAGAAAAAAGAATTTGCGGGTGTAAAAGGCGCTAAATTATCAGTTATCCTTTTCCTAGTAGGAACTTTCCTTGTCGTACTTCTTGGTTCATTTGAAGCCCTTCGTCCGGGATGGATGGTTGACGGGAAGTTAGCTCGTCTTTCCATGCCAAACACAATTGAAATGGTCATGTTAACCATTGCTGCTCTCATTATTATTTTCTGTAAACCAAATGTGGAAAGCATTGTAACTGGTAACGTCTTTAAAGCAGGCGCAACAGCAGTTGTTGCTATTTTTGGTATCGCTTGGATGGGAGATACTTTCTTCAACGGAAACTTAAATATAATTCAAGGATCAATTCAACACTTAGTGACAAGTGCACCATGGCTATTTGCTATTGCACTATTCATTCTATCTATTTTACTGTATAGCCAAGCAGCAACAGTTCGTGCTTTAGTGCCACTCGGACTATCACTTGGTATTCCGCCGGCATTACTTATTGCGATGTTCCCTGCAGTAAATGGATATTTCTTCATTCCAAACTACGGGACAATCGTTGCTGCAATTAACTTTGACCGTACTGGTACAACAGGAATTGGTAAATATGTTTTAAATCATAGCTTTATGATTCCGGGCCTGATCGCAACCTTTACTTCTATCGGAATTGGAATGCTCTTAATTTCAATTATGTTTTAAATAAAGTGAAACTTTAATCAGTGGGGGGTTTTGTTCTTCCCCCACTGATTATTAGCCCGCACCAATCGGGCTTTTACCGGCGTAAGACTCCCACAAATAGCAGGATAAACGAAACAACTCATTTTGCGACTCTACAAACTCTTATTTACTTCCTCAACTAATTTCTTCGTACCTTCATACGCAGATTCCGCTAAGCTAATCGCTGAAATAACTGAAACACCATCCGCACCCGCTTCTATAACAGAAGCTGTATTTTCAATTGTAATCCCACCAATCCCAACGATCGGTATTGTAATCTCTTGTTCCCTAAAATACTTTAGACCTTCCGTTCCTTGAACCGCTTTTGTATCTTTTTTCGTACTCGTCGGGAAAATTGGACCAACTCCTAAATAATCAGCTCCATTTTCAATCGCCCAGCGTGCTTCTTCAATTGTATGTGTAGATACACCAACAATTTTATCACCCATTTTTTCACGAACAGAAGTAATTCCTTCATCATCTTGTCCAACATGCACGCCATCTGCATCTAACTCGAGGGCTAGTTCCACATCATCATTTACGATGAATGGTACACCGTACTCCTTGCAAATCGCTTGTAGTTCTTTCGCAAAATCAATACGCTTCTCTCCCATTAAAGCCCCTTCTCCCTTTTCACGAAGTTGAAAAATTGTTATACCACCTTCTAGTGCATCTCTCAATACTTGTAGTGGCTCCTTCGTACAATTGTTACTTCCCATAATAAAATATACTGGTAATAACCTAGACATTTCATCCATTGTAATGCGCGACATCTAGTTCCTCTCCTTACTGTATAACCTCAATCTTTCCATACTTCTCAATATCATCTGAAGTTGTATTCGCTAACTGATTTAAAAATTCAATTTGAAAGCTTC
The DNA here is from genome assembly GCF_038007445.1 of Bacillus sp. FSL P2-0099. Lineage (NCBI taxonomy): Bacteria > Bacillati > Bacillota > Bacilli > Caryophanales > Bacillaceae > Bacillus > Bacillus sp. FSL P2-0099. The sequence continues at coordinate 422,585 of NZ_JBBOXE010000001.1, read as the reverse complement.
CTGGTCCATTCTCTACTGTTTTCGAAGCCGCTACTTCTGCTGCTACTCCATAGAATGTTAATGCGGCTACTGCTGCCTTTACATAATCCTTTTCTACCGCTACAAATGCTCCTATTACAGAAGTTAGTAAACAACCTGTTCCAGTAACTTTCGTTAAAATAGGATGGCCATTTCGAATAAGAATAGTTCGCTCTCCATCTGTAACAACATCTTCTTGTCCAGTAATTATCGCAACTGTATTTAATTCATCCGCTGCCTGTTTTGCAATATTTACAACATTACCGTTTCCAGTACCAGCATCTACACCTTTAATTTCCCATTTCTCATTAATAACGTTAGCTATTTCAGCCGCATTTCCGCGGATAACAGCTAAATCGATTTCAGCTGGAATATATCTCGCAACTTCTGTTCGATAAGAAGTTGCTCCTGCCCCAACTGGATCAAACAATACTGGTACATCATTCTTATTTGCTGATTTACCAGCAAGTAACATCGCTTCTACCTCTTCAGGACGAAGTGTACCCATATTTAAAACAAGGGCTCCCGCAATGCTAGCCATTTCTGCTACTTCTTCTTTTGCATACGCCATTACAGGTGATGCTCCTAATGCTAACAAACCGTTTGCTGTAAAATTTGTTACAACAACATTTGTAATATTATGCACGAGTGGATTAGACTCTCTCACCAAATCCACTACTTTACTAATTTCTTTCATATTCATCCTTTTCATCTCCTAACTATAGTAATGGGAGATACACAAAAAGGCACTTTGCGCGTACGCAAAGTGCCTGAACATGTGCTTTTACACTCTCCCTACGCTGGCATTATCCAACAGGTTCAAATGGTCAATGACGGACTAGTCATACTCTCAGTTTGCATCCACAAACTCCCATGTGTTTATTATTCATCTACTTCAAAGTCTACTCTTATTCTAGTAAAATAACAAGTTCTTTACTTTTATAGAATGATAGAGATCAGAACTCTCCTGGTTCAACCATTCTTCGCCTTTATATAAGTAAAACTCTCACACGTATATTTCACCACAAATAACTCAAACCGTCAGCAAGACTGAATAGAACAAAGATGTATGCTATATTTAACGTATGGAAATTTGAAAGGATGTTTTTAAATATGGCAAAAAGTATTGTAATTGCTGAAAAACCTTCTGTTGCACGTGATATCGCACGTGTACTGAAATGTGATAAAAAAGGGAACGGCTATCTTGAAGGTAGTAAATATATTGTTACTTGGGCTTTAGGTCATCTCGTTACATTAGCTGATCCAGAAAGCTATGATGTGAAATATAAACAGTGGAATTTAGAAGATTTACCAATGCTACCGGAGCGTTTAAAACTAACCGTTATTAAACAAACAGGGAAACAGTTTAACGCTGTAAAAAGTCAGCTTCTTAGAAAAGATGTAAATGAAATCATTATAGCTACTGACGCCGGTCGTGAGGGCGAGTTGGTCGCACGCTGGATTATCGATAAAGTTAAAATGCAGAAACCGATTAAACGTCTATGGATTTCATCTGTTACCGATAAAGCAATTAAAGATGGCTTCGCAAATTTAAAACCAGGAAAAGCATATGACAATCTATACGCTTCAGCTGTCGCACGTTCAGAGGCTGACTGGTATATCGGACTTAATGCGACTCGAGCATTAACTACTCGCTTTAATGCCCAACTAAATTGTGGTCGTGTTCAAACACCTACTGTAGCCATGATTGCAAGCCGTGAAGATGAAATCAAACATTTCAAAGCTCAAACTTACTATGGTATCGAAGCTCAAACAGCTGAGAGATTAAAGCTAACCTGGCAAGATACAAAAGGAAATAGCCGTAGCTTTAATAAAGAAAAAACTGATGCAATCGTGAACAAAATTAGTAAACAAAATGCTACTGTTGTAGACATTGATAAAAAACAAAAGAAATCGTTCGCTCCTGGTCTTTACGATTTAACTGAACTACAACGTGATGCGAATAAAATATTTGGTTACTCTGCGAAAGAAACATTAAACATTATGCAAAAATTATATGAACAGCATAAAGTTTTAACGTACCCTCGTACAGATTCACGCTATATTTCATCTGATATTGTCGGAACACTTCCAGAGCGTCTGAAGGCTTGCGGAGTTGGAGAATACCGTCCTTTAGCACATAAAGTATTGCAGAAACCTGTAAAATCTAATAAATCATTTGTTGATGATAGTAAAGTAAGTGATCATCACGCAATTATTCCAACAGAGAGCTATGTAAACTTCTCAGCTTTCACAGATAAAGAACGTAAAATTTATGACTTAGTTGTAAAACGTTTCTTAGCTGTTTTATTCCCGGCCTTTGAATATGAACAACTAACATTGCGCACGAAAATTGGTGACGAAACGTTCATCGCACGCGGAAAAACGATTTTACATGCTGGTTGGAAAGAGGTTTATGAAAATCGATTTGAAGATGATGATGCAAGCGATGATGTAAAAGAACAAATCTTACCTCGCATCGAAAAAGGCGATACATTAAACATAAAACTAATTGTCCAAACATCAGGTCAAACGAAAGCACCTGCACGTTTTAATGAAGCAACATTACTTTCAGCGATGGAAAACCCAACAAAATACATGGATACGCAAAACAAACAACTTGCTGACACGTTAAAGTCAACTGGTGGATTAGGTACTGTAGCTACACGAGCTGATATTATCGACAAGTTATTCAATTCGTTCTTGCTTGAAAAACGTGGTAAAGATATTCATATTACTTCAAAAGGCCGTCAGTTACTTGATTTAGTGCCAGAAGAACTGAAATCTCCTACACTAACTGGTGAATGGGAGCAAAAGTTAGAAGCTATCGCTAAAGGAAAATTAAAGAAAGAAGTATTCATTTCAGAAATGAAGAACTATACGAAAGAAATTGTTGCTGAAATTAAATCGAGTGATAAAAAATATAAACATGACAACATTTCAACGAAGTCTTGTCCAGACTGTGGTAAACCAATGTTAGAAGTAAACGGTAAAAAAGGTAAAATGCTTGTATGCCAAGATCGCGAATGTGGTCACCGTAAAAATGTATCCCGCACTACAAACGCACGCTGTCCTCAGTGTAAAAAGAAACTAGAACTTCGTGGTGAAGGAGCGGGCCAAATTTTCGCATGTAAATGTGGCTATCGTGAGAAACTTTCTACATTCCAAGAGAGACGTAAAAAAGAATCCGGCAGCAAAGCTGATAAACGTGATGTCCAAAAATATATGAAACAACAGAACAAAGAGGAAGAACCATTAAACAATCCATTCGCAGAAGCATTAAAGAAATTAAAATTTGATTAAACAAAAAGGTTCCTACCACTATCGGTAGGAACCTTTTATTTTTAATGAATAATTTTACTTCCTTTTGCGTTCTCAACAAACTTTTCACTTGATTTGTTAATTGGTGTTTTCAGTAATAATGCAGCCACAACCATGATTACTACGAAAGCACTTAACACAAGTAAATCTCTAGTTACTATATCCCAAAGCATTCCACCTACTGTTTCACGAATTGCACTAATAGCATATGTGAATGGCAAGAATGGATAAATCGCTTGGAAGAATGGTGGTGTCATTTGAATTGGGAACGTACCCCCCGATCCTGCTACTTGTAGTACAAGTAAAATAATCGCCATCGATTTCCCAACGTTTCCGAAAATAGAAACGAGTGAGTACACGATACAAACAAATACTCCCCCAATAAATAAACTAAATAACACAAACCAGAACTTATCGACTACGTACGTACCGAGTAAGAATATATCTCCCATTGATACGATAAACGCTTGTGAAAGACCTATCGTTAAGAATGTTAATAAACGTCCGAAGTAAACTTCATGGCTCTTATAATTCGCGCCCTCTTCGTGTACTTCTACGGTTAATAATGAAACCATTAATAATGCGCCTACCCATAATGCAAGCACTGTATAGAATGGTGACATTGCTGAACCGTAGTTCGGCATTGCAAATAATTTATTCTCTTTTAAATTTACTGGATTTGCAAAGTAGTCACTTTGCTTTTCAACATCATTCTTTAATAAGCGTATGATGTCTTTTATATCCTCTTCAGATTCAAAATCACGAATTTTATCTGCTAATTCTTTAATCTTTTTCTCAGTAGCTGGCATTTCAGCTTTAATATCTGCAATTTTCTTTTGACCATCTACTAAGCCTTTTGATGAATCTTCAAGTAATTTTTTCACATCTGGAAGCTTCTTATCTGCCTCGCCTAAAATTTGAGATGTATTTTTAGACATCTCTTTTGTACGAGCAATTGCTGCATTGAAATTTGGAGTGATTTCTGAGTCATATTTAGCTAAAATGTCACCAATTTGGCCCGAAACATTTTTAGACACTTGATTAATACTTTCAATAACATCTGCTGCTGGTTTTTGACCTTTATTAATAGCGTCAATTCCTTTATCAGTTAAATCGATTCCTTTTTGCAAACCATCTTTTGCTTTATTTAACTTAGCAATTGTGCCATTAAGATTTTTATCACTATTCACATCGCCCAAAACTTTATTTGTACTTTCCATAACCGGAATCATATCATTAACTAAATTCCATCCTGCTTTGAACTGTCCATTTAAATCATTTAAGGCTACTTTTGTAGAATCTAATCCATTAACACCTTTGTTACTTAAGTCTTCTCTTGCTTTTTCAAGCTCCGTTTTTAATCTGCTGTAATCATTTACAGCCTTATCATATTTTTCTCTACCATTGTCTAATGCTTCATTTGTTTGGTTTACTAAATCATTTGCTGCTTTTATATCTTGATTTAAATTCCCTCTTAACTGCTGAGCATCTTCTTTTACATTTTCAGCTTTGTTTTTCAATTGCTCAGCTGTGCTTACTGCTTTTTCGAAATCTGCTACAAACGTAGCATTATAATCTGCTTCTGCTTGATTTACCAAGTTATTTATTGCATCTAATTTTTTATTAGTAGCGTCTCTTACATCTTGTTTCACTTCTTGCCCTGTACCAATAATATTGGCAATATCTTTAACGCCACCATTTGCATTTTCAATAGCTGATTTAAGGTTTGTTAATTTTTCTATTCTCTTTTGGAAGAATTCTTTTCCAAAATCAGTTGATGCAGACTCTTTAAATTTAGTAAAGACATCAATTAAATATGAAACACTATCTGCTCGACCTTGCAGCGTCTCAGAAACCTTATTAAGATCTTGTTTCGCTTTTTCCGGATCCAAATTACCATTTTGCAACCCGTTTATAACACCTTGTGCATAAGTTGTTCCGACACGTATCGAACTAAAAACATTATTTACAGTTTGATCAATATTTTTAGCAATATTTTTATACCCCTCACCATTCACTTGCGGTAACGCTGGAATTTCTGGTATTTGTGGTACTTGCGGAATAGTTATATTAGGCAACACTGGGAATTTAGCCGGATCTGGAAGTGTCAGATTAGAATCAAATGATGGATTTTTTAAGAAATCAGTAATTGCTGCCGCACTATCTAAACCTTGTTGCATTACAATTAAATTATTCTTAATTGTTCCAGGTGCACGTTTCAAGGTTTCATCATTTCTCGCAAAGAATTTATCTAAATTCCCTAACGCTTCCTGCCCATCATTCATAACACTTTCTACAACTGGCAACTCTTTTTGTGCTACTTTCACAACATCTTCTGCCCGAGTCGCATCATCTAATGCCTTATCCACAAGTGTATTCATTTCTGGGAACTGTGCTTCTAACTTAAATACAAGATCTTTTACTTTCTCGATGCTTGGTAAGTTAGTTTCTAAATCGATTCCAAGGTCATTGAAGATTTCAAAAATCTCACCGTTTGCTGTTTTAACAAAGTTTTTACTAACCTCTTCTGTAAGACCCGATGCACCTTTAGCTGTAATTTTCGGTGCAATCGCATTTACTTTTTCATTTACATAGTAATCAAGTTCTGGTTTCTGTGGATTTTCATTCAAGACCGTTGCAATCTTTTCAGAAAAATCTTTTGGAATAGTAATACTTGCGGAATAATCTCCACGCTCTACTCCATAAATTGCTTGCTTTTCATCAACAAACTTCCACCCGAAATTTTTGTCCTTCTTAAGTGAATCTACAATTTCTTCCCCGATGTTAATATCTTTCCCTCTTAAATTTGATCCAACATCTTGGTTAGAAACTGCAATTTGGATTCCTTTCGTATTTCCGTAAGGATCCCAAGAAGCTTTAATGTTAAACCATGCATATAACGATGGTAAAATCATTAACCCTAAAACAATAACAATTGCAGCCCAATGTTTGGCTACATTCCGTAAATCTGTCTTATAAATACGCCAAATCTGTTTCATATAAGCAATCACCTAATTATATATTTTTCTTTCTTTGGAAAATGATACATACATTTTGCAATTATATCACTTTCTACATCGTGGATTAAACGAAAACATACTATTTTTCCCATTAAATATTTCACTTACTTCATTATATAACGAAGTAAAAAAAGTATGCATACAAAATGACCAAATTAGTTTTACATTCAATAATAACAAATATATAGGAAATGTCATAAAAAATACAAGTATTTTCTCTTGGGAATACTTGTATTTATCAAAAAATCCTCACAGCTTTTCATTATCTGTGAGGATTTCTTCTATTATATATCTAATTGTACTTCCACACCGAAATGGTCAGAAATTACATTTCGATTTGTTCCATTAAAAATGACTTTTGAAGAATTAACTGTTTTACTTTGATTGCTTAATATTAGGTCGATTCGTAAGTTTTGTTTATTTTCATCCCAACCAGCAATCTCTCCTTGGACAGTTGTTCCTTCATCCTTCTCTATCGCTAGTTCATATGTGTCATATAAACCTTTTTGCATCATATACTCATAACCCTCTCCTTCCAAACGAGCATTGTTATTAAAATCACCCATTAAGAAGGAAAGTTCATTGCTATTTACACGCTCCATTAAACGATCAACTTGGTCTTTGAATGATTCTTCTTCATCATTCCACCAACCGAGATGGCAAGAATAAAACGTTATATTCTTATCATTATAAGCAATTGTTGCACTTACAATTTTGCGTGTTTTCCAATACGTTGTATCCTTATTTTCTGAGACAAAGAACGTATCTTCCTTTACAATGTTGTGCTTTGTTATAATTGCTAATCCTTCTTCGTACACATCATATCCAATATGAGAGAAATCCCAAATAATATTGTATTCTTTTACATTTAATGCTCTTAACTCTTCTAGCAGTAAAAGTCCAAAATTATCTTTTTTCTTGTTACCGCATACATTTTCAGCTTGTATAGACTGACTTACTTCTTGCAATGCGATCACATCATAATCTTCTTCTTGAATTGCTTTAGCAAGATACTTTATTTTTTCAATTTGATTCTCTTCTTGCCAAGAGTGACAATTTAAAGTTAGCAATTTCATATTATTACGCACCTAACATATCTTGAATATCTGACTTTAATACGTCAGCTTTCGGGCCATATACTGCTTGTACACCTTTATCTTTTACAATAAGTCCTAAAGCACCATTTTGTTTCCATTTTGCTTCTGGTGCAACGGCATCTAAATCTTTTACTGTTACACGTAAACGTGTCATACAAGCATCTACGTCAGCAATATTATCTTTTCCGCCCAATAAATCAATAACTTTTGTTGCTAATGAACCATCTTGTACATTTCCTGTTCCTTCTGTTGACTCATCTTCATTATCAATATAGTTTCCTGCACGCCCTGGCGTTGGTAAATTGAATTTTTTAATTAAGAAGTTGAATAACGTAAAGTTAAGGCCGAAGAACACTAATGAAACAATGACAAAGTTGATTAAATCTCTCGTTAAACCTGCATTGATCATCATTGGTGTACGTGTAATTAACTCAATAAATCCAAATGCATGAACACGTAAATTAATTAAATCCGCTAATGCGAATGCAAGTCCTGTTGTAATTGCATACACAACATATAATACTGGTGCAATAAACATGAACATGAATTCAATTGGTTCTGTTACACCTGTTAAGAATACTGCTAATGCAGCTGATAAGAACATTGGTTTATATTTTGCACGTTTTTCTTTATCAACATTACGGAACATCGCAAACGCAATCCCCATTAACGCTGCCGTTGAGCCGATAACTTGTCCAGCTTTGAAACGAGCTGGTACAACGTTATTTAATAAATCGTTATATGCTTTCGTATCTCCATTTGCTAATAAGTTATTTAAATCTGTAATCCATGCAAGCCATAACGGATCTTGTCCCGCTACAATTTGTCCAACCTTTGAGCCAGTTAACATCGTATATGTTCCGCCTAGCTCTGTGTAGTTCATCGGAATTGTTAACATATGATGTAATCCAAATGGTAATAATAAACGTTCTAACGTTCCATATACAAACGGTGCAATAACTGGTGCACTATCTTTAGATGCTGCAATCCAGCGACCAAATTCATTTAATCCACTTTGGATAAATGGCCATACAAGTGATAATACAATCGCAGTGACTGTAGACCAAACAATTACAACGAATGGTACGAATCGTTTTCCATTAAAGAATGCTAATGCCTGTGGCAGTTTATTATAATTGTAGTATTTGTTATATAAAGTAGCTCCTAAGAAACCTGTGATAATCCCTACGAAAACTCCCATGTTTAATGCTGGTGCACCAAGTACAGAAGTAAAGTAATCTTTTACAAGTAAATCTCCTGCTAAAAATGAAGAAACTGTCGCTTTTGAATCCGTTAACATTTGAGCGTTTACGCCAAATATAGCTCCTGTAATTCTGTTTGTTAAAACGAATGCTAATAGTGCTGCAAATGCACCACCTGCGCGATCCTTCGCCCAAGATCCCCCAATTGCTACTGCGAATAAAATGTGTAAGTTTGTAATAATTGCCCAACCGATGTCTTCCATTACACGAGCAATTGTATGAACTGCGTTAATATCCCCAGCAGACATCCCAATTAGCTTACCGATGGAAATCATTAAACCAGCTGCTGGCATTACAGCTACAACAACTAATAATGCTTTCCCGAACTTTTGCCAAAAATCAAAAGACGTAATTTTCATCTGTTCTTCCTCCCCTTTATTTATAACAACATAATGATTTAAATTATAATTTCTGTTCCTCTTATGAAAACGATTCCTTATATCCCTTTTTCTCTTTTCCTTTTTGTTACGCAACCGTTTTCATAAATCTATTTTAATAAAAGCGTTTTCACATTGCAATAGAAATTTATTTTTTTTCATAAAAAAAGATGCTCAAGGAGCATCCTTTTTTATTATAAAATGCGATAAACCCTTGTTTCATAAGGTTTTAACGTGATTGTAGTTACTTTTTCATCTTCCGCAACTTCATAGTTATTTAAAAGCAAACGTTTGCGTTCTAGTGCGAATAAAGGCTCATTATACACAACTTCCTCTTTTGAGATATTACTAATTACAATGACTTTTTCATCCTGTAACGTACGTGTATATGCATAAATTTGTGGATCGTCTTCTAAAAGTAAATCATACGTACCGTAGTTCAGTACATCGTGCTCTTTTTTCAAGGCAATCATTTTCTTATAGAAATTGAAAATAGACTTCTCTTCATTTTTTTGCTTTTCAACATTAATTTCTTTGTAATTTGGATTCATGCCAAACCAAGGTGCATTTGTTGTAAAACCAGCATTCATCTCATCGTTCCACTGCATAGGTGTACGTGAATTATCGCGGCAAGAAGCCCATATAATTTCCATCATATCTTGATGCGATACTCCTTCTGCAATTTTCTCACGATATAAATTTTTAACTGCTACATCATCGTAATCTTCAATATTTGGGAACTGAACATTTGTCATACCAATTTCTTGTCCTTGATAAATAAACGGTGTGCCGTGCATAAAGAAATACATCGCACCTAAAGCCGTTGCACTTTCACGCCAATATTCTTTATCATTTCCCCAAGTAGACACAATACGTGGCTTATCATGATTTTCAATGTATAAAGCATTCCATCCCTTATTTTCTAAACCTTTTTGCCACTTTGTTAATACTTTTTTCAACTCAACAACATCAAGATCTTTCTTCTTTTCTGCATCCCATAAGCTTAAATGCTCAAATTGGAATACCATATTGAATTTACCATTCTCTTCTCCAACCCAAAGATCAGCATCTTCAACTTTCACACCATTTGCTTCTCCAACAGTCATAATATCGTATTTAGCAAATGTGTTTTCTTTTAATTCTTCTAGTAATGGCTGAATACCATTTACATTCATATGTTTGTCAAAAGAAGGCACATACTTTAACCCTTTTGGGTTTGGCATATCCTTGAGGCCATCTTCTTTTTTTATATGACTAATCGCATCGACGCGGAAACCATCAATACCTTTATCAAGCCACCAATTAACAGTATCATATAAAACTTCACGAACTTCTTTATTCTCCCAGTTCAAATCTGGTTGTTTACGCGAGAATAAATGTAAATAATATTGCTCTGTCACTTCATCATATTCCCATGCAGAACCATTAAAGATACTTTCCCAATTGTTTGGTTCCGCGCCGTCTTTACCATCCTGCCAAATATACCAATCACGCTTCGGATTGTCTTTAGAAGAACTTGATTCAATAAACCATGGATGTTCATCACTTGTATGATTAATAACTAAATCAATAATAAGCTTCATGTCACGCTTATGAACTTCATCTAGTAGCATATCAAAATCTTCCATCGTACCAAATTCATCCATAATATCTTGATAGTCACTAATATCATAACCATTATCGTCATTAGGTGATTTATACATTGGACAAATCCAAATTACATCTATACCTAAATCTTTTAAATAATCCAGCTTTGCAATAATCCCCTGTAAATCTCCAATACCATCACCATTTGAATCCATAAAGCTACGTGGATAAATTTGATAAGCGACAGCTTCTTTCCACCATGTCTTATTCATACTAATTCTCTCCTTTTGCATCCCATCGGTTTTTTTATGCAAACGTTTTCGTAACACTATCATAACAAAATATGAATAGTTTGCAACTGTTTTCATTGAACTCTATGTAGTTTCCTTATTCTTATGCCTTATTTATTCCTCACAAAGATAAAGTGAAACTTTAATCGTTAAGGAGATGTCCATTCCCCGCTGATTATTAGCCCTTACCAATCGAGCTTTTACGAGCAGCCCTATCTTCTTTGTTTCAGCCGGATTGTCTTACTGCTCGCAAATAACGGGATAAATCTAACCCTTCTCTTCTTCTCGTCCATGCGTGTTAAATACACTCTTCATATACTAATACAAGCTCATATTATTTCAGAAAGGAGATATAAATTGAAACAAACAAAATTAACTGGTCGTATCGTCGTTCCCTCGGATCCTAGGTATGACATAGCCCGAATAAATTTAAATTTAAGCATTCCAAAATTCCCTTGTATTATTGTTTTTTGTCAAAATAAAAATGATGTGTGTAACGCCTTAAAATGGGCACGTGAGCGTCATATACCATTTCGCTTAAGAAGTGGACGACATAGCTACGAAAATTTCTCTCTTTTAAATGGCGGGCTTATTATTGATGTGAGTGAAATGAAGCAAATTACGGTTAGTACAGGAAAATTAACAGCAACAATTGAAGCGGGTGCAAATCTTGGCACTGTGTATAAAGAACTTTGGAAATATGGTGTTACAATACCAGCTGGCACAAGTGCAAGTGTCGGAATTGTGGGGTTAACACTCGGCGGTGGCATTGGCATGCTTTCACGCTTATTTGGACTAACATGTGATCAATTAGTAGAAGTCGAAATGGTACAAGCGTGCGGGAAATTTGGTGCAAAAATCATTCGTGCAAATGAACAAGAAAACCCTAACCTATTTTGGGCATGCCGTGGCGGTGGCGGTGGAAATTTCGGGATTATTACTTCCTTAACCTTTCGAGTCCACCCTATTAAAAACGTATCAATTTTCTCACTTACATGGGAATGGAAAGACTTTATTGCTGCATTTCAAGCTTGGCAAAACTGGGCACCTTATATAGATGAACGTCTCACTTCATCAATTGAATTATTCTCTAAACAACGAAATAAAATCGAGGTGAAAGGTGAATTTGTCGGCTCTCCTTCTGAACTCTATCCTCTATTATCTCCTCTTCTTGAAACTGGTAATCCTTCTCTCTTTATAGATGAAGTCCCGTATATAAAGGCTGTTCAATTCTTTAATAGCGGCAATATTCCTGAAAAATTCAAACGCTCTGGTTCCTACGTATATAAACCTATCCCTCTTAAAGGTATTCAAATCTTACAATATTTTCTTTCTCATGCACCAAATAAAGATGCGAGTATTTGGCACCAATCACTCGTAGGTGCTGTAGAAAACATTTCGCCTAATGAAACAGCTTATTTCCACCGCAAGGCAATTATTGCTCAAGAATATATTACTTCTTGGAAATGCAACGATGAAGAAAACCGAAATATACGCTGGGTTAAAGATTTACGGGAAAGCTTAGATCCTTACACACTGGGAGACTATGTCAATTGGCCCGATATCGACATAAAAAATTGGCAAACTAGTTATTATGGCTCTAATTTTCAAAGGTTGCGTAAAGTGAAGACAGCATATGATCCTTGTAATGTTTTTCGTTTTCAACAAAGTATTCCACCCTTTCATACGTAAAAAAGGGGATAAAATAAAAAATCATCCAATATGCCGTTACCTCACAGCATGTTGGATGATTCAAGTTGATTTTCTATATCGTTTCAAATTATTGCTCCTACTCATAAACTTTCAATTACGGATTAATTGTATTTCTCATCATTTTTATGCAATGAATGTAATTTAATGTTTGGTACTTTATCTTTTTCAATACCGCTATTATAAGCAACAGGAATTTGAAATTCGAATTGCTTTGTCTCATGTTTTTGTAAATAGACTGGTTTCGGTACTGGATAACCTTTTGAATTCTCGTTTACATTATCATATAAAACAACTTTTAATGCCTGTGAATGATTACGATAATTTTTTAAAGTCACAATGCACTTTTGTTCGATATCCTCTCCATTTTTCTCCATTCTACACTGACTATCTTCTTTTTTATATTCTATCGCCTCTACCCCTGTTTTTCCTGCGTAGTACCATGTTTTATTCAATGTATGGAGGATGCTATTTAGAATAAACGGCATCATTAAAATCAAAATACTAATGCCTACTACTTTTATCTTATTCATTGTTCTAAATGTACTAGATTTCTTTTTTACTAGCCATTTTACAAATAATATAAATGCGATTACATGTAGTACGAAAGAAACAATTAATATATTTGAAACTTTATAATCCATATAAGTATATGTATATACCGGAATCTTATAGAAATTGAATAGTTTTTCCCCAATTAATTCATTATCGTTTGGAATTTTTAATAATAACAAAACCCCTATACTGTAACAAATAGCTACTAATCGATCATACTCAATTCGAACCATTCCTTCTCCCCTTCCCTTTGCTTTTTTATTATCGATTTTAGCTATTATTACCATACTATACAATCATTTTATAGAGGATAACGTAAAAAAGTTCCTTATAAATATATAAAGAACCTTATTAATATACAATATGAATTAGAAAATCAATATGCAATTTTCACATAGAGATCTCCTCAAAATATGTTGGGTTATGTATTGTAATTTTTTTATCCAGAATTGTAACAATACTATCATTTTTTAATTGTTTTAATACGCCGCTAACCGTCTCTCGAGACGTACCAGATATTTTTGATATTTCAATTGTTGTAAGTGGGCATGAAATTACAATTGTTTCGCCACTCTGTTCTCCTAAATCCTGCATTAAATAATTTAATGTTTGAATGACCCGATCTTGTGCATTAGGAATTGTAATATTTTGTACTCGATTTTCGTTTAATTTTAATATCGATGATAGTTGCTGAACAACGTACATTAATTGTGTCCTACTAGATTTCACCATATCTTCGAAAATTACTGTCGGAATATAATATACTTCTACGTCTGTCATCGCTTCTGCCGTATAGTTATATCCTCTGTCTGTAAACATACCACCATAAGGAAAAATAGAATACCGCTTTACATAGTCATCATATAATAAATTTCCACTTTGATTTACCCGCTCTAACTTTACAAAACCATCTAACATGAAGTAAATTCTTTCTCTTGAATCCCCTTCTAAAAATAAAAATTGACCCTTTTTATAAGTTCGCCAATAGACAAACTCAGTCAAACCTTTCAATTTCTTTTCTGTTAAATGAGCAAATAATTCAAATTGCTTTAAATCTTTTACTACGTTCCGTCTATTCATAAAATTCCCTCTCTCTTGCTGTATGTTGGAGCGAAAAACCAAGAAAGCGTATTCAAATTAAATTTTATCATAATTAACTTGTATATTCGGATTTCATCATGAAAACTTTATGAACAATGAGTACAAAAAATATTAATAAATAAAAAGAATGAAGTTACTAACTCCATTCTTTTTTTACTAATAAATAGCGTACATAATTATTTAAACATACATGCATACATTCTGTTTAGAAATAATAGTACCAGCTTTTTCTTCTAGTGCTTCATATACTTTTTCTAAAGACGTAATAATTGTTTTTCTTTTTGGATTTGTATTAACAAAATTAATAGCAGCTTCAATTTTTGGAAGCATACTTCCCGCAGCAAATTGTTTTTCTTCAATGTATTCTTCTAATTGATTCACTGTGACATGCTCTAATTTCTTTTGATTCAGTTGATTATAATTTACATACACATGATCAACTGCAGTTAAAATTACAAGCGTATCGGCATCTACTAATTCAGCTAATTTCTGCGCAGCGAAATCTTTATCAATAACCGCTTCAGTTCCTTTTAACCCTTCTTCGGAATCAATTACTGGAATTCCACCACCACCAACAGCTATCACTATATTTCCATCCTCAACTAAAGAATTAATTACTTTATGCTCATGAATACTTACAGGCTTCGGTGATGGAACAACACGTCTCCACCCTCTGCCAGCATCTTCTTTAAACACTGCTTTTGTTTCTTCCATTAATCTTCTGGCCTCTTCTTCTGTATAAAAAGGACCAATTGGTTTAGTTGGATTTTTAAATGCCTCATCTTTTTCATCCACGACAACGCGTGTTATAACCGTTGCTACGTCTTTTTTTATATTCCGTTTTTTCAATGCCTTTTCAATCGCATTTTCCATCCAATATCCAATCATCCCTTGGCTCATTGCACCACAAGTATCTAATGGCATTGCAGGTGTCTTTTCCGTTTCTGCAGCTTTTTGCTGTAATAAAATATTTCCCACTTGTGGGCCATTTCCATGCGCAATTACTATATCTACATCATTTTCCATTATTTTCACAAGTTGTTCTGCTGTTTTTTCCAGCGCTTCTTGCTGTGCCCCTGCAGTAGCTTTTCCAGACTGTATCGCATTTCCCCCTAGTGCAACTACAATTTTTCTTCGTCCCATATTTCAGCCCTCCAGTTGATTTCACTTTCACAACGTTTTATAAAGTAATACTGCCTGTAATTAATCCATAAATCGCAAAGAATGCTAAAGCACCAATTGCTACCGATGATGCTAATTCCACTCGAGTAAATATTTGCTTCGAACTCTTTTGCTTTTGAACATTATAAAAAATAAAAATACCTGGCGCATATAAAGTCATTGTTAATAATAAATACTCTAAACCAGCTGCATAAACTAACCACACACCATAAATACTTGCTATCAAACCAATTATTATATTTTTATTTCGATCCGCTTCTTCAGACTTTAAGCTATGCTTCAGTTGATAAAATGCTGAAAAAGCATATGGGATTAAAATAGCTGAAGATGCTAACGAAAATGCAAAGTTATACGCCTGATCGGAAACAACGAATGTTAATAAGAACATTTGAATTAAGCCATTTGTTATCCATAATGAATTTATTGGAGCCTTATTTTTATTTTCTTTTGCAAACCATTTTGGAAATACTCCGTCTTTAGCCGCCAAATACGGAATTTCAGATGCGAGTAAAGTCCAACCTAACCAAGCACCTAATACAGAGATAACTAAACCTAAATTAATAAAGATAGCACCCCATTTTCCAACAACACTTTCAAATAAATAAGCCATAGACGGATTTTTTAAATTAGCAATATCTGCTTGCTGCATAAGTCCAAGAGACAGTAATGTAATTAAAATGTAAATGATGAGTGTACCCACTAAGCCAATAACCGTTGCTTTCCCTACATCACTTCTATTTTTTGCTCGACTAGATAAAACAACAGCCCCTTCTACCCCGATGAACACCCATAAAGTTACAAGCATTGTACTTTTAACTTGGCCGCCAACCGCTCCCCATGAAAAAGAACCAGTTTGTCCCCAAAATCCATCTAGGAATGTATCAATATGAAACGCGAAGATTCCTATGACAATAAATACAAATACAGGTACTAATTTTGCGATTGTAGTTACTAAATTCACAAGTGCTGCTGATTGAACTCCACGTAAAATTAACATGTGAACACACCATAATAATACGCTTGCACCAATAATGGATGCTACATTTTGACCGCCTTCAAAGATTGGGAAGAAATACCCTAATGAAGAAAACAATAATGTGCCGTAAGCTACATTACCAAGCCAGGCAGATAGCCAATATCCCCACGCACTATTAAATCCCATAAAATTACCAAATCCTGCTTTTGCATAGCTAAAAATACCACCATCTAAATCTGGCCGTTTTACAGTTAGATTTTGAAAAGATAATCCAAGCGCAATCATCCCAATTCCTGTTATAACCCAACCAATAATAATGGCTCCAGCTCCAGCTCCTTTTGCCATATCACTTGCTAAATTAAATGCTCCACCGCCAATCATAGACCCCACTACAAGTGCCGTTAATGTAAACAACCCTAATTTCTTATCTTCACCCATTCCACTCACCTCTCTTTAATTGCAATAACACTACGAAAGCAATAGTGGATGATAGTGTCTAAAGGAGGAGAAAGAAGAAAGGAAGACTCCCTTTCTTCTTTACTCCATGTTTCCTAAAGTAGCTGCCATAACCGCTTTAATTGTATGCATTCTATTTTCAGCCTGATCAAATACTTTTGAATGTTTACTGCGGAATACTTCGTCAGTTACCTCCATTTCCCTCAACCCATATTTTTCATAAACTTCCTCACCATACATCGTTTCAACATCATGAAATGCAGGTAAACAATGTAAGAAAATCACATTTTCATTTCCTGTTTCTTTAATCATTTTCATATTTACTTGATAAGGTTTCAATAACTCGACACGTTCAGCAAATTTTTCTTCTTCCCCCATAGACACCCATACATCTGTATAAATTACATCTGCATTCGCAACAGCTTCTTCCACATTACTTGTTATCATTACCTGTTCATTATATTTTTTTGCTAAATCAATTACTTCTTGCTCTGGCCATAAAGATTCTGGTGTACAAATACGTACATCCATTCCAACGATCGCTCCACCAACTAGTAAGCTATTAGCAACATTATTTCGTCCATCTCCAACGTAAACGAGCTTCACATTTTTTAATTTCCCTACATGTTCTCTAATTGTTAATAAATCTGCAAGTGTTTGTGTTGGATGCCACATATCTGTTAATCCATTCCAAACCGGCACACCAGAATTTTGTGCTAAAGATTCTACAGTTTCATGATTAAATCCACGAAACTCAATTCCGTCAAACATGCGTCCTAACACTTTTGCTGTATCCTCTACGGATTCTTTTTTCCCAAGCTGAATATCACCTTTCCCTAAATATTCAGGGTTCGCTCCCAAATCTGTACATGCTACTGTAAATGCACATCGCGTACGAGTAGAGGTTTTTTCAAATAATAGCGCTACATTTTTACCTTCTAAATAATGATGTGGGACACCGTTTTTCTTTTTCTCTTTTAATTCTGCTGCTAAATCTAGAAAATATAATAATTCTTCTTGTGTAAAATCTTTTTCAGCTAGAAAGCTTCTTCCTTTTAAATTTGGTCTAGTCATTAACATACTTCATCCCTACTTTCTCCGTTATTTATACTAAATATCTTTACGAACAATTGGCATACTCATGCAACGTGGACCCCCACGACCACGAGATAATTCCGAACTTAGCACCTCAATGACCTCTATACCATGTTCCCGTAATAACGTATTGGATACATAGTTGCGATCATATGTAACAACTACACCTGGCGCAATTGCTAATGTATTAGAACCGTCATTCCATTGTTCACGAGCGGAAGCAATTGCATCTCCTCCTCCACAAGGAATAAGAACTAATTCACTTAAACCTAATACCTCTTTTAATGCTTCCGTTAAAGAAGTACGATGTGTAATTTTAAGAGTTTCCACATCTGGGCCTTTTTCTAAAATATAAATATTCATATTTCCTTTTGGCCCTTGAATGGCTGGATGAATTGTAAACTTGTCATAATCAACCATTGTAAACACTGTATCTAAATGCATAAATGCTCGGCATTTTGGAATTTCTATTGCTAACACTTTCTTAATTTTATTTTGTCGGCTAAAAAGATTTTTAGCTAAACGTTCAATTGCTTTAGCTGACGTACGGGCAGATACTCCAATTGCAATTGTTTCTTCATTTAAAATTAGCTCATCGCCACCTTCAATCGGAAACTTATAATCACGATCTAGCCAAATTGGCACATTGTGATTTGCAAATCTTGGATGATATTTAATGATGTACTCCATGAATAATGATTCACGTCTACGCGCCGGTTCTCTCATCTTATTTATCGTTAAACCATCGCCCACGCTAGCTGCTGGATCACGAGTAAAATATAAATTAGGCATTGGGTCTAAGTAAAACGGATAATGATCTTCCATTAATTCGTATAAATGTGTCTTCTTACTTGTTTCAATTTCGTTTTTCCGTACACCACCCATAATTTTTTGAACTAATTCTTCATTTGAAAAGGAAAGTAAATATTCTTTTAAAGTTTGATGTGCAACATTTACGTCAGCCTGTCCTTCTTCTAAAATACGATCAACAAATTCTTCTCGAAGTTTTTTATTTACTAATGCCTCAGCAGCTAGTTTTTCTAAATAAAGAACTTCAACACCCCGATTGCGTAATGTTTGTGCAAAATAATCATGCTCTTTTTGAATAATTGGTAAGTATGGAATATCGTCAAATAATAATTGTTGCAAATAATCTGGCGTTAAGTTTTCCACTTCTTTACCAGGTCGTTTTAATAAAACTGTTTGTAATTCCCCAATTTCTGAAGTAACATGTATCGGATGCTTCATTTGTTGTACCTCCTTTTAAATATGTTTGATGTCTTACAAGTACATAATAAATGCTACGCGCTTTCATCTTTGTGAAAACATCTACATTATCATTGTGAAATATTAAACAAGTTATTTTTTAAAAATCATATGAATTTGTATTTTTATAACATTCCATCCCGCTTTTTCAATAAAAAAATACATATATTACGCATATATGCTGAATATTTAACTTCCGTATTTTTAAAAAAATCCTGTTTTTAATTTTTATTAAAAACAGGATTTTGCATCTAAATAATTAAATTTAACCTTTCTTCTAAAATCTCCCTATCTGATTTCGACTGAGAAATTATAAGGCATGTATCATTTCCACATATACATCCTATTTTTTCTTTCCAATCTAACTCATCAAACAAAACACCAATAACATGTGCATTACCGGGTAATGTTTTAATAACCATTAATTGATCTACACAATCAATTTTTACAACAACCTCTCGTAATTTTTTCTTTAACTTTATATCAGTTTGTAAATGCTCTTCTGAGAAAAATTTATATATCATTAATCCTTCTTGAGAAGGTACCTTCGTTAAGTTTAACTCACGAATATCTCGAGAAACTGTAGCTTGTGTTACTAATACATCTTTTTTTGCTAACAATTCTACTAATCTTTCTTGCTTCTCTATTTCATACTCCTTTACAAATTGTTTAATTAATCGTTGTCTTTTTTCTTTTTTCATAAAAGACACCCCTTTTAATATTATAGCTCGCTATAATTTTCATCCGAAAGGGACAGAAAAGAATGTTGCGGAAACGTTCATAGTTTATACTTTTTAACTGTAGATATTAAATCTCGCTAAAAAAAGAGAAGAACAGCATTCTGTTCTTCTCTTTTACATTGAAAACCGTTCAATTGTTTGTTTTAAATCCGCTGATTGCTTCTCTAAGTCTTTTAATAATTGATCGATTGCTATCATATTTTTAGACTGTTGTAATGTCACACGTGCCACTTCTTGTGAACCAGCTGACGTTTCTTCCGCAATTGCTGCTACAGCCTTTGTTTGTGCTCCTGTTTGATGAATGTGACTCGCTTGTTCATTCATATAACTACTAATTTGCTTGGTTGCATCGGCTACTTCCATAACACTTGATGACATTTCTTTTAAAATTAATTCTGTAGCTTCTCCGCGTTTCGCCTCTTCTTTAGCTGTCTTCACCTGCTCTGTCATTTTCAATGCGACTTGCTGTACTTCATCTTGCATATCCCGTAATAACTGCGATATATTTCTTGCGGAATGATCACTTTCATCAGCAAGTTTACGTACTTCTTCTGCTACAACCGCAAAGCCCCTTCCATGCTCTCCTGCACGAGCTGCCTCAATAGAAGCGTTGAGTGCTAATAAATTCGTTTGACTAGCAATCTCACTCACAACAGAAACAATATGTTCAACTTGTTTCATTCGCTCTTCTAATTTCTGTACATTTTCCATCGAATCTTCATTTTCTCTCGCCAATGTTTGAATACCTTGAATTAAAGAAGTAAAGACACGTGTACTTTGTCCTAAAGCTTGAACCATTTCTGAAGACAACTCGTCAGACTGTTTTGCTTTTCCTTCTACTTCATTTGCAATAGAAGTCGTTGTATCAACAGTAGAAACGATCGCTTGAATCGATGCTGCTGATTGCTCGGCACCGGAAGAAATCTCCGCAAGAGTTTCAGACACACCTTGTGCTTGCTTTGTCGCTTCACCTGTTTGTTTTCTAATTTGCTGAACTTGATTATTTGTATACGAAAATGTAGTATCGATATTTTTTACCATGCCCCTTAAGTTCCCTAGCATCATATTAAATGCAACACTTAAAGATTTAATCTCATCATCGGTCTTTGGCAATGGGACATCTTCACGAATATCACCTTCAGCCGCTTTCCTTGCTGCTTCTTCCAACTTTCGAAGTGGTTTAATTAAAAATATTGCTGCCCCATACGCTAAAATTCCAGACCATACTACACCTAATAACATAACGATAATATTATAAACAGTTTGACTTACATAACTTTGAAAGTAATCATATATAACGTAAATGAAAATTAAACTTGTTGAATATGTAATGAAAGCTAAAACTGTAGTAAATAACATAAGCTGTATACGCAAGCCAAAGGAAAATGTTTTTCTTTCTTTTCCCATCTCTTCTTTCCCCCTTCTTATAAGCAATATAAGTACTACCTATATATTATTATCCATATTTTCGTTATAGAAAGATATAAGGATTTTAAAAATCATTATTTCTTTGAATATTAAATCCCCCTGAAAAAAATAAAGGATTCTGACAATTTATGACTAATAACAGAAATAAGGGGCAACATTTGTAAAATATATTTTTGACTGGGGGTTTTGTATGATTCAAGTTCGAAATCTAGTAAAATCATTTGGCTCACTTGATGTTTTAAAAGGAATTGATTTAGAAGTAAAAGAAAAAGAAGTTGTTGTTTTAATCGGTGCCAGTGGTTCCGGCAAAAGTACATTACTTCGCTGTCTTAACTTTTTAGAAATGTACGATGAAGGTGAAATTCACTTACAAGGTGAACGAATTGATCCGAAGCATTCAAATTTAAACAAAGTCCGTGAAAATGTCGGTATGGTTTTTCAACACTTTAACCTCTTTCCTCATATGACCTCACTAGAAAACATCATAGAAGCACCTATTCACGTAAAAAAATTGGAGACAGCAGACGCGAAGGATGTTGGGAATCAACTCCTACAAAAAGTCGGCCTACAAGATAAGGCGGATGTAACTCCTCACCTACTTTCAGGTGGTCAAAAACAACGCGTTGCGATTGCACGAGCTCTTGCTATGAACCCTAAAATTATGCTATTTGATGAACCTACCTCAGCCTTAGACCCTGAACTTGTTGGAGAAGTATTGCAAGTTATGAAAGAACTTGCTGAAGAAGGAATGACCATGATTATTGTTACTCATGAAATGAATTTCGCAAGAGATGTAGCTGATCGCGTCATATTTATGGATGACGGAAAGATTGTAGAGGACGCTCCGCCAGCACAATTCTTTTCAGCTCCATCACATGAACGAGCAAAACAATTTTTACGCAACGTTTTATAATGTAACTTCTGTTTCAAATGAAAAGAAATACATCCATACGGTGCACAACTAATTGTCCAAATAAAATATCTCAGTAACATACTTAAAACCATCCGTATGATCAATATATAGGAGGGGTTTTATGAAAAGAAAACTATTAACCATTGTTGCGAGTATTACATTATGTACATCCTTCATACTAGGAGCCTGTAGTAAGGAAAGTGCTACTACTTCTTCAAATGGTGAAAAAGAATTTCGTTATGCGATGAGTGGATTATATAAACCTTTTAACTATAAAGAAAATGACGGAAAGCTTGCCGGTTTTGATGTGGAAATTGGTGAGGCACTTGCGAAAAAAATGAATATGAAACCCACTCCTATTACAAATCCATGGGAAACGCTAATTCAAGGTCTACAATCGAAAAAATATGATGCTATATTGGGCAGTATGGCAATTACAGAAGAACGCTTAAAAGCTGTTAGTTTCTCCAATCCTTATTATCGCTCTGGTGCCCAAATTTTTGTGGCTAAAAAGAATACATCTATCTCTTCTCCAGAAGATTTGAAAGGTAAGAAAATTGGGGTTGTAAAAGCTAGTACCTTTAAAGACCTTGTTGCAAAACATACAGATCAAATCACAGAATATGATAGCGATATTACTGCACTTATGGACTTAGAGCCTGGACGTATTGATGCAGTAATCACTGATCAAATGGTCGGTTTACGTATGATCAAAGAAGGTAAATCAAATATAAAAGAAGCTGGAAAACCATTAAATCTTGATGAAATGGGAATTGCTATTCGTAAAGATGATAAAGAAATGGTTGAGAAAGTAAATAAAGCTTTAGATGAAATCATTAAAGATGGTACGTATGAAAAGATCAGTAAAAAATGGTTTGGGCGTAATATTCTTGGAGACGAGGCAAAAACAAAGTAAGTTAGCCATTTAGAGATTTCATAAATCATGCCCCACTTTGTATGTGGGGCACTTCATTCACTACTAAAATCCATACAATATGAGGTGACACATATGTTTGAAATTTTTATCTCTACCTATCCCACACTCTTAAAGGCTACTATTGTCACATTACAATTAACATTAACATCCCTATTACTCGGTTCACTAATTGGATTACTAGTCGCTTTCTTTCGAATCTCTAACAATAAGGTTTTAAATAGTATTGCTCATGTATATATCGCCATTATTCGTGGTACACCTTTAATTGTTCAAATTGCCATTCTCTATTTCGGTATTACATCGATTATTGTCTTCACTCCTTTTTGGGCAGGAGCAATTGCTTTAGCAATCCATAACGGTGCATATATTACTGAAATTTTCCGCGGATCCATTCAGTCCGTTGATCGTGGACAATTGGAAGCTGCTCGCTCTTTAGGGATGCCTTACCCTTTAGCGATGCGCCGGATTATATTACCACAAGCATTTCGTCTGTCTCTTCCCCCTCTAGGGAACCAATTTATTATTGGATTAAAAGATTCTTCACTTGTCGCTTATGTAGGAATGTCCGAATTATGGGGATCCGGTTTATCAATTGCCGCAGGTAACTTCCAGCAATTAGATACATATATCATTGTTGGTGTATACTATCTCGCACTAGTTCTTCTATTTACTTATCTTGTCAGTCTTCTAGAAAAACGACTACAACGAAAAGAAAATAACTCTGTCCAGGTCAAGACGAAGAACAAGAAAGAAGTCTCTTTATAACAAAAAGCAAGCTCTAAGAGAGCTTGCTTTTTCATCGTAAGATATGTCTATTATTGATTTACTTTTTTTATAGTCTCTTTTTCCTCTATATGTTCCTCACGATATGAAATATTATGAGGATCCAATCCATTTCCTAAAGAACCATAGAAATGCTCCCTATGCGGATCAACTAATTCACTTCCGTGATAATACACACGTGGTGTATTCCAAAGTGCTGCCAAAGCTTTTGTCATCGGCATTTCATGATAGCGTTCCGGCCACATTTCTTTAATTTTATCTTTTACTAATGGATAGTATTTAGAACTCATAGCAGGAAACAGATGATGTTCTGTATGGTATGAGAAATTGAAATGTAAAACGTCTACCCAGCGCGGTACTGTTACTGATAAACAGTTTGCTAAAGGATCATTTACTGGAACAATAGGATTTAAGCGGTGATTTGTTGCGATATACGCCATTACAATAAAGTTAGCAATTAACAACGGAATCACGTATGCAAAGAACCACTTTGTAGGTCCCATAATAAACAATAAACTAATCCAAACTGTCCAGGGCAAAAGAAGTTGAAGCCATACAGATTTTTGATTGGATGACTTAAATTCTTTTATAAAATGAAAGAACATTCGAGTCGAATGTAACGTAAATTGAATTGTTAGTGACAGGAAACTAAAGAATGAACGTACATGAAGAGGCATGCGATATACCCAGCTCAAAAACTTACTCTTTTTCAGTTTCTCAAATGTCGGCCATGCATCTGGATCATTCTCTTCATGCTGTGTGTGAACATGATGCGTTGCATTATGCCACTTTCTCCAAAGTTTTGGGCCAGTTGATAATGGCATAAATGCTATCGCACCTAAAAAATCACGAAGCCATGCCTTTCTTACAACTGTTCCATGTAAAATTTCATGTCCTAAAAATCCAAGTGAAGCAAAACATAATCCAAGAACAATTGCAATTCCTAGATTTGCCCACACATTCAATTCAAATACACCGATCGTTATTAAACCAGCCAATGCCACAAGTAAATAAGCCAGTCCACCAAATAATCGATTAGGAACTGGTTTAAATGCTTTTTTCGGCAAATGTGGTGCTACACGTGCTGCATACCACCCAAACGTATGAAGCTCCTTCATCCTTTTGCCCCTTTCTTATGCCGCGCCCCGCGCAACTTGCATATATCAATTCTTGCTTCCAGATTGATTTTACTACGTGATCCAAAAAGCATTTATCATAAGGAAAATATACTCACTCTATCGTCACTTAATTTTCGCTTTTATTATCAATGAAAAACATTTCTCTTTTTACTCTCTATCAACCTTTCCACATGATGAATCATAACAATAGAATTTCTATATTGTCAACAACTTTTATGACCTAGTAATAAAAGTTGGTTATATTTTTATAATTATACTTTATTTCACTAAAGAAAAAGCATAGATTTCATAAGGCTTTATCAGGTATATATACATATCCACTTAAACAACATAGACTCTATCTTATTCAAGAACTCTCTATGTAATCAACAAATGGAATCACTTGAATTTAGCTTTATATAAATCCTACTTCTTCATACTGCCCCAATAAAATAATTATATTAAAATATTTTTTCTTTCATTTAGTAAGAATAGAACGCTACGAAAACAACATACATGAATTCCATATAATATGGAAATATTAAAAGGAAAATTGTTCTAATTTGGAGGTTTTCAAAATGACAGATGACACATTTCCGCAGTTACCATCATCCTATTGGATTGAATCTACTCAATTTCCTACTTTTCCTCATTTATCCGAAAATATAAAGACAGAAGTTGCTGTTATCGGAGCTGGTATTACAGGCATTACCACCGCCTATTTACTCGCTAAAGAAGGAATGAAAGTCGTTTTAATTGATTCTGGTTCTGTTTTAAATGGAACAACTGGGCATACAACCGCAAAAGTAACAGCTCAACATGATCTTATTTATGATGAATTAATAAACAATTTTGGTGTTGAAAAAGCCAGGCTTTACTACGAATCAAATAGTAAAGCTCTACAATTCATAAACGAGACTGTACAAACATATAAAATCGACTGTAATTTCACAAATGAAGATTCGTATTTATATACAACTACCAATAATGGCCTGCGAAATTTAACGAAAGAATATGAAGCCTATCAAAAATTAAATATTCCTTGTGACTATGTTCAATCCCTGTCGATTCCTATTCCCGTACAATCTGCACTTGTGATGAAAAATCAAGCGCAATTCCATCCCCTCCTTTATTTAAAAACACTTTTAGAAAAGTTTGTGGAAATGGGTGGAAAAGTTTA
Organism: Bacillus sp. FSL P2-0099; assembly: GCF_038007445.1. Lineage (NCBI taxonomy): Bacteria > Bacillati > Bacillota > Bacilli > Caryophanales > Bacillaceae > Bacillus > Bacillus sp. FSL P2-0099. The sequence continues at coordinate 396,173 of NZ_JBBOXE010000001.1, read as the reverse complement.
TGAGCAAACAACAGCCATTGATGTGGAAAAAGGAGATTATCCACAAGTTATTACAAAGGGTGACCATCGCATCACTTGTAAATATATTGTCTCTTGTTCACATTTTCCTTTTTATGATGCTAATAGCTTTTTCTTTACGCGAATGTACGCAGAACGCTCCTATGCCCTCGCAATAAAAGCAAAAACGGATTATCCAGGGGGCATGTATTTAAGTATCGATGATCCAAAACGCTCCATACGTTATACGACAAGCAATGGAGAAAAGTTGATATTGATTGGCGGAGAGAGCCATAAAACAGGCCAAGGAATTAATACGATGCTTCATTATGATGCACTATATTCCTTTGCTGAATCTACTTTTGGAGTAGATGAAATTCCTTATAGATGGTCAGCGCAAGATTTAATTACGCTAGATAAACTCCCTTATATCGGACATATTAACGAAAGGAATCCAAATATATTTGTGGCAACTGGATATCGTAAATGGGGAATGACGACTGGAACTGCAGCAGCTCATTTACTGAAGGACTCCATTCTAAAAGTCCACAGCCCATATAAAGAACTGTTTGCACCATCACGCTTTCATGCAAATCCGGATATAAAAACTTTCCTCTCTCAGAACATTGATGTTGCTAAACACTTAATTGAAGGAAAAATTGAAACCGCATTACGTAAGCCAGAAAATCTTGAAGTTGGCGAAGGTTCTGTTGTACATGTCAACGGTAAACGAGCAGGTGCTTATAAAGATAAAGAGGGAAAATTACATATCGTCGATACAACTTGCACACACCTCGGCTGTGAAGTTGAATGGAATAGCGGTGATTGTACTTGGGATTGCCCTTGTCACGGTTCCCGTTTTTCAATTGATGGGGATGTTATGGAAGGTCCAGCAGATCAACCATTAAAGCGAGTTGATAACGAATAAAAAAACAAAGAAGTTCAACGGGAATCCTGTTGAACTTTTTTATTTTTCATGACACCTTTTCATATAAATTTCGACATACGCAGGGAAATATTAACATTAAATAAAATAATATATTCATCTACAAATAAAAGGAGTGAATACTATGCAACCTTCTGCTCCACCTCATCTAGAATCTACAGAAACTATCTTTTCAAGTTCTATTACAAAACTTGTTGTTTTTATTTGTTGGCTAGCCATTCTAGCTGACGGATATGATTTAGGTATTTACGGCGCCGTTCTGCCAAAGCTCCTAGAAGACAAAAGCTGGGCACTATCACCAGCCCACGCTGGAACAATTGCCAGCTATGCTTTATTTGGGATGTTTATTGGTGCTATTCTAGTTGGAACCATTACAGATCTAATTGGACGAAAATGGACACTTATATGCTGTTTAGCCCTTTTTTCTATCACAATGGGCTTAGCTGCAATTGCTCCTTCTCCTGAATTATTTGGGTTATCTCGATTTATCGGAGGAATCGGATTAGGCGGTGTTATCCCAACGGCTTCAGCACTTACTGTTGAATATTCACCAAAAAAACGGCAATCTTTTATTTATGCTCTTATGTTTACCGGCTATCCTTTAGGTATCGTGTTAGGCGCTATTTTATCCATGTTTATGCTAGAAGATTTCGGATGGAGAATTATGTTTGGCATCGGAATGATTCCGCTACTCCTCATTCCTTTCATTATTCGTTATTTACCTGAGTCCATTCAATTTTTATTATCGCGAAATCGACAAGAAGAAGTGAATAAAATTCTTAATCGCTTTCAAATTGAATTCCATGTAAAAGATGAAATTCCTGAAACACCATCTAATATACAAAAGAAAAATGGATTTCTTACGTTATTCTCAAAAGATTACATAAAAGCAACACTACTTTTTTGGCTCACTTATATAATGGGAATGTTTTTAATATACGGTTTAAATACTTGGCTACCACAGATGATGCGCCAGGCAGGATACCCTCTTGGATCTAGTTTATCATTTCTACTTATACTAAATATTACTGCAGCTATCGGTGCATTATTTGCTGGGGCGATTGCCGATCGTATAGGAGCAAAAATTGTTATTAGTATCTCCTATCTTATGGCAGCCATATGTATTGGACTATTAACAATTAAACCATCTGTTACAATCATTTATCTTTTAATTGGTCTTGCTGGAATTGGATCAGTCGGTATTACTCAAATATTAAATGCTTATGTAACACAATACTTCCCATCACATATACGAGCTACCTCCTTAGGCTGGGGACTTGGACTTGGCCGAGTTGGTGCGATTGCTGGCCCTATTCTTGTCGGTATTATTATGACAATGCAATATGACTTGGCGTGGAATTTTTACTTATTCTCCTTTGCAGGTCTTATCGCAGCTATATCTGTTTTCTTTATTCCTACAAAATAAAGTGAAACTTTAATCAGCCCTCACCAATCGGGCGTTTACGGGCAGTTGACCTCCCACCTAACTTCTTCGCTCCAGCCGAATCTTGAGGTGGGAGTCTTACTGCCCGTTAATGCGGGATAAAAAAGAGCACAAACTCACTTGTGCTCTTTTTCATATACTTCAAACAACATATCTCGAAATAATGTATTCAAACTCTCAATATCAATCCCTAATCCCTTTTCAATCCCTTTCACGTATTGCTGATAATAATCAATTTGTTCTTCTAAAAATTGATTTAACGCCTGAACTTTCAATCCAACATCTAATTCCGTACCCGCTTTTTTCTTTACTAACAACTTCTCAATCTCATTCAATACACTACGTTCTATAGATAGTTCTATAAGTAATCGGTCAAATTCTACTGGAGGTAATGTCCCTTTCTCTTCTAGCCACTGACAAGCTAAAATAGGACGTAATACATAAAAGTACTTTTTCAACTTTACATTTTCACCTTGCAAAAAGTCACGATAATTTTTTGAAGCCATATGTAAGTAATGATATATCGTTGCTTTTGGATCAAAATTCTTTTCACTCTTTTGCTGAAGCTGCTCTGGAAAGTTAGAGTTTTTCGAATAAAAAATTGGTGATTGAATCCACTCAAGTAAAGCTGGATTTGACTTCGCGAATAGTTGCAATGCCTTTTTAATATCCCAACCACTTATGTCTAAATCATCACTAATTGAATATTCGATTACATCACGCTTATCATGGATTGATAAATACCATTCTACAGGGTGTATATAAACAAACCTAACATCATAATCACTATCTTTCGATGGAAACCCCCACGCCCGACTCCCTGATTCCACAGCGAATAAAATTTTCACACCATTCTCTTTTTCAATTCGCTCTAGTTCTAATTCAATTTTCTCTCTCATTTCATACCATCTCCATTTTTTGATTATTTCCCTGGGAATTCGACAAATATACGACTAATTTTACTATATACCAAAACAGCTGTCAGACAATTTCTGACAGCTCAATAAAGCACTTATTTTTTCTTTTCAATTACAGTAGCAGTAATTCGTTCAAACTCTTTTTGAATTTCCTCTTTATATGCATCCACTTTTGAAAAATCCATAGCAGCAATATAAATTCGTTCTAATTTATCACGAACTGATTTTGCTTTTGCTAAGAAAGACATTGCCTCATTCATTTTTGCTTTATATTGAATGGAAACGTCACGAATTTCTGTAGCATACTTCTCATCCGTCCCTGGTTTAACAATAAGAGTATACATATCTATAATCTCATCACCTTCGCGACTTGGAAAATATTCATGTGGTGCGGTACTATCAAAAATTGCAAATCCTAATTCTCTTACGATAACCATATCAAGACTATTCGGGTCAAACCCGCAATGATATACTTCAACGTCAAAACCTTTTTCTTCTGCTGCCTTCGATAACTTTTTAAGCATTGTTGATTTTCCAGAACCCGGGCGTCCTTTTATAAAATAACGATGTGGTAATCCTTCTGTTAAATTAGGAACAAAATCAACTGCTCCTTTCGGTGTAGCAGCTCCTAAAAAACGATGTTTCACAATCGATTGTTCTCCCTTTTTATCTGCAAATAATTTCTGAATTAGCTGTTCTGTTAGTTCATTTGCTTTATTAAAATCAATGTTATTAATATATATTTTCTCCCACTCATCATGTATAACTAACGCCTCTTTAAAACATCCGTAAGCAGATTTGAAAGCCTTGCCCGCTTCTAATACAAACCGTTCAATTTCTAACTTCTGCTTTCTTAATTTATCTGAGTCCCAAGCAACTCCTAAATTTATATACTCTTCAATAACTCCTGGCATTTTCGGCTCAATAACATGCGGTGATGTTCCATCAACAATTCCTACTTTTAATTTCGGAATAATCACCCCATCAACTGACTTATTATCAGAAGAACAATGCAAAAGTTCAATATCATATCCTTTTTCAACCCATTCACGACCTATTGCCTTAATTAAAGAAGATTTTCCCGTTCCTGGGCCTCCCTTTAAAATAAACAACCTGTCTAGCCCCTTCAAATTCTCTTCGTATAAGCTGTGAAATCCTCTAGCTGTATTTCCACCGGCATAATAATTTAATACATTCCCTGTCACTGCACTCACTCCTTCGCAACAGTCTACTTACATAAGCTACAATATGCGAGCAACTTTATTTGGGTGAACACCTAATTTGTATTGCGCGAAAAAAGGAAATGAATTACAATTTAAATATCACGAATATTCCGAATTTAAAATCGAATAAACCTTTATCAAGAGAGGCAGAGGGACCGGTCCTTTGAAGCCCAGCAACCTCAGTTTATGCAAACTGAATAGGTGCTAATTCCTGCAAAATGCATTGCATTTTGGAAGATAAAACTCAACTAGTATGTAAAGCTTATCTTTCTTGATTATGAAGGATGGGCTTTTTATTATTTGAAAAAAATATATTGGAGGTATGTAAAATGAAAGTAATTGATCTATCACAAACGTTTGAAAATAATATGTCTCAATTTCCTGGAACACCAAAAATCCAACTAGAAGCCATTACAAGCGTTGAAGAAACAGGTTATCAAGTTACGAATTTTCATTCTGTCGTTCATGTTGGTACGCATTGTGATGCGCCTGCTCATTTCATTTCAGGCGCAACCACTATTGATCAATTACCCCTAAATCAATTTGTAGGCGAAGCTGTTCTTATCGATGTGACTCATGTTCAAGAGCGAAAATTACCTAAGGAAGTATTACATACTGTCGACATAAAAGAAGGCGATATTGTCATTTTCCATTCCAATCTATCTAATAAATGGAATACCGAAGCTTATGAGAAAGAAGCGTTTTATCTTTCCGAAGAATTAGCTGAAGAACTAGTTCAATTAAAAGTAAAATCTGTCGGTTTAGATTTTATTTCTCCTGATGAGGTAACGACAGAAACATCACCGATTCATCACATACTGTTAGGAAATAATATTTACTTAATTGAAAACTTAACAAACTTAGATGCCATTAAAGCTAAACGATTCTTTTTCTCAGCAGCACCTTTAAAAATTAAAAATAGTGACGGTGCTTTCGCAAGGGCATTCGCTGTTATTTTTTAAACATGGTCTACAAAAAAAGCAAAGATCACTTTTGACCTTTGCTTTTATATTTTTTATTTAAGTTAAAAAAGAATTGCTCCACCCTTGGTCGTATCCAAGCTAAATAATCTTTATCTTTCTTCTTTGTACAAGCTATCTCTTCTCCATCTACCATTTCGACAAGTTCTAGCTCTAACAGTTGCCTCGTAAATGCTACCATATTTACTTCTTCTGCTGGATATTCTTCTTTTAATTTCTCCTCAATTTCTCCCAATAAAAAACCGTCACGCATCATTGCTAGTGCATCAATCCAAAGTGGCGGCATTTCATATGTCTCTCCTGTAATCGTATCTTTTACAATATAGTTCTTTTGCTCTTTTCGAAATTGAATCGTGTGTAAACATACAGTCGAATTTAATGTTAATTCCATCATACCACCCCTTTCATCATATCCGCATAGAAAAAAGGATGCGCGTGCACCCCTTCTTTTCTTTTCATAACACTACTGAACCGTTACATGAGCTAAAAGCTCTATGTCGATATTTTCCTCCATTATAAACGAAGTTTTTTATAAAAAAAACCCTTCTTGAAACATTTTATAAAATGTTTATATTTACACAACAAGAACACTTTTCTGAAAAGTAATTTCGTCTAATGCACTACACTGTTGGTAAATAAATTTCCACTTTCGTTCCTATCCCCATACTACTTTCAATCGCGATACTCCCTTGATGTTCTTCAATAATTTTATATGTAATCATTAATCCAAGACCTGTACCATTCTCTTTTGTTGTATAAAAAGCTTTTCCGATCTTTTCTATTTTCTCATTTTCTATCCCAAGACCTTGATCTTCAACAGAAATACACAAGTTCTCTCCAGCTTTTTCATATGCCAGAATCTGAATATTCCCGCCTCCTGGCATCGATTCAATTCCATTTTTGATGATGTTTAACAACACTTGTTTTAATTGCTTATCATCACCATTTATAACGGGTAAATTTCCATCTACTTGCAAATTAAATTTCACTTTATATTGAGTCGCATAGCTTTCCATTAACTGTACAACATATAAAAGGATTTCCCCTATATTACACCATTCATAATTTGTTGGTTTCGGTTTTCCTAATAACATCAATTCACTAACAAACCCATTAATTCTCTCAATTTCTTGCAGCATAATCTCATAGCTCATCGTATCTTCAGGATTTCTTTCTTTTTGAATTTGTGTAAATCCTTTTAAAGCTGTTAATGGATTTCGAATTTCATGAGCGATTGTTGTAGACATAGTCCCAATAACCGCTAAATTTTCTGTCTCTTCCATACTGTTCATCATCTCAACAACTGTCCTTACATAAGATTGAAATCTCTTTAATAAAGAATGCGAAATGATGAAAAAGAATATACATAATACAAGCGGAATCACAACTTTTACATCTTGTAATATCAAAGTAAAAAATACATATTTTCCAATTACACTACAGGAAACGAAATAAAAATATTTTCTGTTCACGAAAATCGGTGCAAATAAAATTAAAAATATTTCAACCATATTTCCATTTTCAAAAACACGATCACTGTGTAAATAAATCATTAAGTTATTAATAAGATCAATAAGCATATACCCAATTAAAAATAAGTATTTCACAAAATATACATAACCTTGTTTTTGAAGATATATTGAAATAGGAAATAAAGATATTACTAATATATATACACCTATTCCCATACCACCTTCTGGCCACCCTACCCTTGCTTCATTAATATTCATAGCGGGATAAATAAAATAATAGATAACGCCATATAAAAATAATATAATATAGAATAATAATATAAATACTTTTAAAACTTCTCTTTCTTCATAAATCAAGCTCTTGTATTTGTTCATATAAAAACTCCTCTTGATCAATACAAAAAAACATTTCAAGTGTTATCTCTTTAAATTATAATTATGAAATTGCTTTCAGGGCAACATGTAACCTTCTAATACTAAAAGGAAGGAGATACATCTCCTTCCTTTTCAGTTACAATTTATATCCATCTTACCCTATCATTTAGCAATCCATCTGTGAAATTATTATGTCCTACTACAAAATCCTTCATATATAAATTTAAATATTCCCCATACTTACTTTCAGTATTTAATAATAATTCTTCTACATAATAAGCGCCTTGTCCAAAAGTATCTAACAGTAAACTACATAAGCCAGCATAAATTCCACACCCTACTTGGAAGTACGTCGCATTTGTTTTATATTTTTGAAAAACTTGGCTACTATTCATTACATTATACATGTATGTCTCATTATGTTCATAAACGAGTAACACACCGACTAAATCTTCTCCTATAATATCATCTTCTGCTGGATTAAATACTTTACGATTCCAATTCCATAAATCTTCCACTTTGTCTAAGTTCTGTCTAATTAAGTTTGTTGTATACTCATTGATCCGATAAAGAAAACCCACTTCCATATTAAAAGATTTCCCTAAAATTAAAACTTCTTCATGTGGCATTAAGCAACCATAAAATTCTTTTTCACCTAACTTTACTTTATACTCTGAAGCATATACATCCTCATAAAAGTAAAGTGGACGATGATGACTCATATACATAGGATAACTCCATATCGCTTCATCAAGAAAACGCTCAACTGCCCATGATGCATAAAGTGTATGAGGTTTTATAAGCTCTTTATCATTCAAAAATGAATTATCATGTTCTACAATATAGCATGCTCGCGGCTTTTCATTTGGACGTTCTTTCATAAGCTCAACAACCATCCATTGAACAACACCAGGATTCATACCTGAGCCTATAATCGCTCTTGTATTTGTAAATGTTTCTTTCTCCTTCTCAAACCTCGTATACCTTTCCGTAAGCTGAAAACCAAGTAAACTATCGTCTTGATCTACTGCCTCATTTTCCAAAGCCGAATTAATATAACAAATGCCAAGGTCATTACAACAACTCAGTACCCTAATTGTATCTGCACCTGAAACATCAATAACAACCTTCGTTCTTTTTTCCTTTAAATGATGTTTAAATTTGACTACATCTTGAAGGTTTATTTCATATAAAAAAAATTGCTCTTTCAAATTTGGAAACAACTCATCATAATAACTTTTATCTTTTTGTTTTATATCCACCAAATGGAAGTTCACATTCTTTATCACTTCATAAATTGGATCTTTTTCATTTACTACCGCTTGATTCAAAATTGCTAACACTGCTTTTGCTGCTCCACCCGCACTGCCAAGTAATGTAATCGAAAACGAATCTGGAAACTGCTCCACAAACAAAACCCCTTTAATAAAGTAGTTGAGCAGCACTTCCTCAAAAGTGAGTTGAATACACAAAAAGGTAGCTCGTACACCTTTAGTACAAGATTGCCCCTTCAAAGATCACACTAACATACCTATATGATATTCAATTCATTTTCCCCCTCATATCCAAATCGAATTAAACAAATAGGCTCGACCTTTTCTTCCCTATATATAAAAGAAAAAGCCAGCCCTCTCAACTAGTCTACGGACAATGGACAGATTTTACATGTTGAATATTTACATACATTTTTGCATCACGTGCTTTTAATATTTCAATATGCCCTTCATCAATTTTCGCCATCTTTCCGATTTTGTTAGATTCTTCACCTAAATCAAACACCATAATTTTCCCAGACATTTTAATAAGCTGTTCTTCGAACGTTCTCGCTAAAGTAATATTTAATGGATTTACGGGGAGTTCATTTTTATTGAGGGAATAAGGGACTTGGTTCTCTTTATAAGGAATTAGCCATTTCAAATGCTTTAAAGATATATATACCGTTTTATAAACTGGACTATAAAAAACAATATAATCGTTCATTACACTTGTAACATAACCGTGTATCGGAACATTTCCTGCCACATAAATTTCTGTAAAAATCCCTTTAGATGTGATTAATACTTTTCTCAAAGAAATTGAAGGTGATTCCCTCTTAATTACAGAGTCCACACCAGGCTTTAATATTTCTTCATCATGCTCTCTTAAAAATTTATAATATTGGATATGGTATAAAGATATATATACATAGTCTTGTCCATTGTAAAGAACAACAATATCATTCCCTACATCAATTAATATACCTCTAAACTTTCTTTCACCGATTAATTTAACGTATATATTTTCCCCAATGTTCTTGTTTAACTCATTCATCTATATCCTCCTTTCTATGAAATTGCGCTTTTCTGTCTTCCATTTCAAAAAAATAATCAGGGGCAATGTTCCGTCTTTTAATAGTAAGAATTCTTTTTCATATACCGCGAAATTATTGCAGCAAAATATGAAATCGTTCTTCACTTTCAATCATAATGCCCCTTTTATTTATTAAACATTATTCTTCTTCATTCTTTTTGTTTTTAACTATTTGACTCACACTCTTAATATGAGAATTAATTATATAAATGACCTCATCACCGTTTACTAGTGTAATACTTCCATCATGTATATCACTTAATAAACCTTCCACACACTCTGGTCCACCACGATTAATCTTTATCCATTTATACTTCAAGTCATTTAATACATCTAAAAAAGTATCTTCATCAGCATAGAAATATGAACCATATTCTCCCGGTGCTTCTTTCACTTTCCTAACTAGACTCTTCACATGTTTCAACTGGTAATATACTAATTCTCCAAGAGGCAATTGTAGTGTAAGGTAATCTTTTCCTAATGATACGAGTACACCTACTCTACTTTCTGGTCCGCGAAGATTTACTTTTACATTTTCACCGACTAAACCTTTAATTTGATCACAGCATAATACACTCTCCAATTTTGTACCCTCCTTTCTTATTATCTTCCTCTACTTGATTGTCTTTGTGCACGAGCGCGACTTGAATTATTACTGTTTTCATTACTTTTCTCATCGCTACTCTCATCACTATTCTCTCCACTTACTGGTGCATTATAATTAACACTCTTAATATGAGATAGTGCAATTAATACCACTTCTTCTTTTATAATTAACGTTACATAATCGCAAGAAACGTCTTGTAAAATACCTTCAACTTTCTCTGGACCACCACGATTAATTTTCACCCAGCGGTATTTGAAGCCTTGAAGTAGCGTTTCAAAGTCTTCTGCACTGTCTTCTTCCGACCATACAGAATCACCTATCCCACCATCTTTCGTATTTTTTGTAATGCTTTTCAGATGGCGAAGCTGGTAGTAATGGTACTCTCCTTTTTCATTCTGTAATACGACGTAGTCCGTACATACTGACACTATTATTCCTTTTTGAGATTCCGGTCCACCTCTGTTTACTCTTACATAAGATCCAATTAATTCTTTCAAAAAATCCCAATGAAATAAACTCACGAGAAAACCCCTTCCATTAATTTATAAGCTTTTGCACTGATAGTATATGTATCTGTACAGGTTACGTTCTCTATGTTTGTCCCCTGTATAAAAAAATATGCTTTTAACTAATAGTACTAATCCCTATAAAATCTTCTTTCCCTTAAAGTAACTCTGGGATTTCGGATGACTTTTTCATCCCTTAATATAAAAAGCCCCCGTATTAAGATACATTTCTGCATATCTTAATACGGGGGCTTTTATAAATTTAATCTTCGTCTTTAACATCCATATCTTCTGGAATTGGTTCGTTTAATATTTCTTCCACTAACTGCTTATATTTCTCCATTTGTTCTAAATGTGTATTAAACTGTTCCTTGTTTATTAAATATTGCTCTCCATCAAACAGTGCACGAATTTTCTTTTGCTGAATTAAGTCTTCAACATACGATTTTGGTAATTTCAAATACTCCGCAGCCTCTTCTATCGTTATATACAATGTGTTCATTCCTTTATTATTTTTTCATATATATACTGTATCTTACTTTATTTTTGTAAACAAATAAAAAAGATTTTGTAAATACAAATTAAAAAGCAGGTAGATGCATTCCATATATTGTATAATAGTATAGTAAGTATTTTTTTAAATATAGAATGGTATTACCCATTTACACAAAGGAGAGTTAACATATGGCTACTCGTCACATCATTACAATGTTAGAAAAAACATTACAAGTTGAAACAGAAAACACAATTTCTCATCTATCTAATTCTTTATCCGATCGTATTCTTTCACAAAGTGCAGCAGTACATGAAAACAATTGCTATCATACAATTGGCGAATGGTACAAAAATCATTTCTTATTCCAACAAGATGATTTCCTTTGGGCTAAATACGTTTTCTATGACGCATATTGTGAGTCTATAAAAAAACAGGGTCATCTTACAAAACGCGTTCGTCAAATATTAGAATCATTAGCTCGAAAACATGGAAAACAATACATTGCGTCTATACTAAATATTCCATTTCCTAATGAACAGGAAAAAGGGACAGCATAATTTAATAATGGTCCGCACAAACCAACTATAGATTCATTGTTCACTGGAAATATTTACAAATAAAATGTTCAAGTCTTTGTGTTCCCTTTTTATAGAAATACATTCATATGACATGAACTAATGAAAACGGTGTCATGAAAATGATTGAAAATATAGTAAACAGGAAAAACCCCATTTGTATCTCTCGTCCATAGAAATAGAGATGTAAATGGGGGTATACTTGTTCCTTTATTATTTCATCATCTGCTTAATCAATTCTCGATTTCTCTTCTTAAATACTTCATTATGGGAAGAAACCATTCCGTACTCACTTGCATCAGGTTGAATAAATTGTTTCGCTTTATTCACAGCGTTTCCAGCATCTTGGAATGCCCCTGCAATTAAATGTAATTTCCCGTCATGCTTTAAAATATCTCCAGCAGCATATAATCCATCTACAGACGACTCACTATTTGCATTACCTGCAATATAAAAATTATCTATAATTGCAACATCTAGCTCACTATTTTCTAATAATGTTATATCACGTTCATATCCATGATTAATAATAACTTCATCGATAGATAAATGAGAAATCTCTCCTGTTTCATGATTTGTTAATTCTACATATTCAATCGCTTCATGGTTATCACCAGCAATTAATTTTGTAATCGATGTATTAAAGAAACATTCTGCCGAACTGTTCATAAGTTGTTTTACTTGTGCCTCATGACCAGATAATTCTTCTTTTCTATATGTTAAATAAACTTTTTTCGCAATCGGTTCTAATTCATTTGCCCAATCAATTGCAGAGTTCCCTCCGCCTGAAATAATTACCGTTTTATCTTTGAAACGTTTTAACGATTTAACTGTATAATTTAAATTTGAGACTTCGAATCTCTCAGCACCTTCAATTGATAACTTTTGTGGATTCAATATACCACTCCCAGTTGCGACGATCACTGTTTTTGAAAAATGTTCTTCCCCAGAGCTTGTTTTCAACGTAAAAATACCCTCTTCATTACGAATAATTGATTCTATTTTTGTATTCAATACAACTTCAGGCTGAAATGTTAATCCTTGTTGTACAAGTTGCTCAATTAATTTCTCACCAGTGACCGGTAATAATCCGCCAATATCCCAAATCATTTTCTCCGGATAAACATGTATTTTTCCACCTAACTGTGGTTGAAATTCTATTATTTTCGTTTTCATCTCTCTTAGTCCACTATAAAAAGCTGAATAAAGCCCTGCAGGTCCTCCGCCTATCACAGTTACATCAAACAATTCTTCTTGATTCATTCGTGTCACTCCTCAGCTACTAATAATTGATTATCATTCTCAATAAAATATAACTTGTTTTTATAAATTTTACAATCAAAATCACTATTGACAATACACCTATATAAAATTATAGTATTTAAAGAATCAATAGTGATAATCATTATCAATTTGTTAATTATTAGCAACTGTGAGATTACATCTTCTTCTATTACTATGGTGAATACTACATGGTAAAATCTCAAGTTCAAGATTGTTAATAAGACTTTTGTATTACCACTAACTTTTCAAAAGATCAAAGCTAAACAATTTATTGTATATCACATATCATCTATCAAAAGGAGAAAGACGATGAAAAAATTATTTATTTCACTAACAGTTCTGTTCGTCCTTGTTATGAGTGCTTGTAGCAACGGTTCAACAGACAAGAAGAACGACGCAAAAGGTAAGAAATCAGAAACAATTACATACCAATCTGAAAATGGTAAAGTAGAAGTTCCAGCAAATCCACAACGTGTTGTTGTCCTATCATCATTCGCTGGTAACGTAATGTCATTAGGTGTAAATCTTGTTGGGGTAGATTCATGGTCTAAACAAAACCCACGTTTCGATAGCAAACTGAAAAATGTCGCTGAAGTATCAGATGAAAATGTTGAAAAGATTGCAGAATTAAATCCAGATTTAATCATTGGTTTATCAAATATTAAAAATGTTGATAAGTTAAAGAAAATCGCTCCTACTGTAACATACACTTACGGAAAAGTTGATTACTTAACACAACACTTAGAAATCGGTAAATTATTAAATAAAGAAAAAGAAGCAAAAACTTGGGTTGATGATTTCAAGAAACGCGCACAAACAGCTGGAAAAGACATTAAAGCGAAGATTGGTGAAGATGCAACAGTTTCTGTTGTTGAAAACTTCAACAAACAGCTTTACGTATACGGCGAAAACTGGGGCCGTGGAACAGAAATTCTTTACCAAGAAATGAAATTAAAAATGCCTGAAAAAGTAAAAGAAAAAGCTTTAAAAGAAGGATACTACGCATTATCTACTGAGGTATTACCTGAGTTTGCTGGTGATTACTTAATCGTAAGTAAAAACAAAGATACTGATAACTCATTCCAAGAGACAGAATCATATAAAAACATTCCAGCAGTAAAAAATAATCGTGTATATGAAGCAAACATGATGGAATTCTATTTCAATGATCCACTTACATTAGATTTCCAACTAGACTTCTTCAAGAAGAGCTTTCTTGGTCAATAATACAAACATGAGGAATTCTTAATTTAAGAATTCCTCTTCCTTTATTCTATGAAAAGAAAAGATGTGAAACGAATGAAAAAAGAGCAAGACAAACTACGTTCCAACGCTTTTACATACAAATTAATTTTGAGTATCATTGCATTCTTTCTTATTTTTATGTTTGCAATGGTGTTAGGCGCTGCAGATACTTCTATAAAAGACGTATGGTTAGCACTTACTTCCTCTGCTAAAGGAGATAAGCTATCCATCCTTCGTGAAATACGTTTACCACGTGAAGTTGCTGCTATTTTTGTAGGAGCTGGACTCGCTGTTTCTGGTGCAATTATGCAAGGATTAACGCGAAACCCACTTGCCGATCCTGGATTACTTGGCCTAACTGGTGGCGCAAATGCTGCACTTGCACTAACACTTGCCTTCAATCCTTCTATAAGCTATCTTTACTTAACACTAGCTTGCTTTATCGGTGCTGCAATTGGCGCTATTATGGTATTTGGAATTGGCATGGTGAAAAAGGGCGGACTTTCCCCTCTTCGAATTGTATTAGCTGGTGCTGCTGTTTCAGCATTTCTACTTGCAATCTCAGAAGGTGTTGGCATTTACTTTAAAATTTCACAAGATGTATCAATGTGGACGGCTGGGGGCGTAATTGGAACGAGTTGGAGCCAATTAAAAATTATTATTCCGGTTATTTCAATAAGTATATTTATCGCTATCTTACTTGCAAAGAAATTAACAGTTCTTAGTTTCAGTGAAGAAGTTGCTGTTGGACTCGGTCAAAAGATTATCGTCATTAAAACAATTTTATTTATCATTATTATCTTGCTTGCAGGTGCTTCTGTAGCGCTTGTCGGAAACATGGCATTTATCGGCTTAATGATACCTCATATGGTTCGTCCAATCGTTGGACCAGATTACCGTTTTGTTATACCGATGTCAGCGATCGCTGGTGCTTCCTTTATGCTGCTCGCAGATACAATCGGACGCACAATTAACGCTCCGTATGAAACACCAGTTGCTGCAATCGTCGCAATTGTAGGATTACCATTCTTCCTATTTATTGTACGTAAAGGAGGAAGATCTTTCTCATGATGCAATCTATTCTAAAGAAACAACGCCTTATCATACTTGCATTACTCATACTTACCATCACAACAATTGTAATTGGAATGGGGCTCGGTTCTGCCGCTCTCTCCTATGACAGATTAATCCCAACACTTATGGGACAAGGTTCATTTAAAGAAGAATTCGTTTTATATTCTTTAAGGCTACCTAGAATCGTCATTACATTATTAGCCGGTATGGCACTCGCTTTATCAGGTGCTATATTACAAGGTATTACCCGAAACGATTTAGCTGAACCTGGTATTCTCGGCATTAACGCTGGTGCTGGTGTTGCAGTTTCTGTTTTCTTTCTATACTTCCCGATAGACGTAGGTTCATTTCTTTACCTACTACCAGTCATTGGATTTATCGGTGCGTTTCTAACAGCTGTTCTAATTTACGTATTTTCATATAGCAAATCCACAGGCCTTCAGCCAATAAGATTAACATTAACCGGCATCGGTTTTTCCTTTGCACTATCTGGCGCGATGATTGTACTTATTTCATCTGCAGATCGTATGAAAGTAGACTTTATCGCTAAATGGATTGCCGGAAACATTTGGGGAGATGACTGGACATTTGTTTTAGCAATGCTTCCTTGGCTAATCGTATTAATCCCATTTGTTTTCTATAAGGCAAATAGATTAAATATACTAGCATTAAACGAGCCAGTAGCAATCGGTGTTGGAATTGAAATTGAAAAAGAACGAAGATACTTATTAATCGCAGCCGTTGCACTTGCTGCCGCTGCTGTTTCCGTAACAGGAGGCATTAGCTTTATCGGACTTATGGCTCCTCACATCGCCAAATCTTTAGTAGGTCCAAGGCATCAAATATTCATCCCTATCGCCGTTTTAATCGGCGGATGGTTATTACTACTAGCGGATACAATTGGACGAAATATCGTCGAACCTAGCGGTATTCCAGCTGGTATTGTCGTTGCTTTAATTGGTGCACCTTACTTTATGTATTTGTTATTGAAGAAGGCATAGAGAAACACCCTCAAGATTTTTTTCTTGAGGGTGTTTTCATTTCATTTTACTGCTGCCCATACCCTTCAAACTTCTTCGCCAAATTCTCCATCTCGTCTTCTGGCAGTAATTTCGGTTCTCCGACACTTTTCGTTTGATAATAAATTTGAGCACAAAACTCTATTTCTTCTGCAATAGTAAACGCCATTTTTATATTATTCGCTCCGGCCATTAAACCATGGTTCGCAAGTAAAACTGCACGGCGATCAATCATGCCCTCGAAAGCTGCCTCTGCTAATTGCTTCGTACCAAATGTTTCATATGGTGCACAGCGTACATTCGGGCCTGCGAAAGCAATTAAATATGATACAGCAGGAAGTTCCCATCCTAATGATGCGATTGTCTTCGCATAAGGAGAATGTGTATGTACAAGCGCATTTATATCTTCACGATTTCTATAATAGATAAGGTGCATATCTAATTCGCTTGATGGTTTTCTCTCTCCTTCTATCACTTCACCATCTAAATTCAATATAACTACATCTTCAGGCGTCGTTTCATAATAATCTAGACCACTTGGGCTAATTGCAACAAGACCTTGTTCACGATTGAAAATACTAATATTACCGCCAGTCCCCTTTGTTAAACCACTAGAAATCATTTTCTTTCCGTACGCTACAACTTCTTCTCTTTCTTTTTGCAGTAACATATACATCCCCCTAGTAAGAAACTTATGATGACTATTTTTCTAAAAACTATCTACTTATTGAAATAGCTTTTTTAAATTCTCCATAAACGGTGCTCTCACAATTCCTTTTTCCGTAATAATCGCTGTTACATTTTCATATGGCGTGACATCAAATGCCGGATTGTATACTTTACTTTCTTGAGGAGCAGAGTATTGTCCGAAACGATTGATCACTTCAGAAGCATCCCTTTCTTCAATTGGAATTTCTTTTCCTGTCAGTGTTTTCAAATCAATTGTCGGCGTTGGTGCTGCTACATAAAACGGAATGTTATAATATTTAGCCAAAATCGAAACACCTAATGTTCCAATTTTATTTGCTACATCCCCGTTTGCTGCTACACGATCACATCCAACGATTACTGCATCGATTTTCCCTTGTGACATGACCATTGCCGCCATATTATCTGTAATGACCGTTACATCAATTCCCGCTCGCTGCAGTTCTAATGCCGTTAACGTTGAACCTTGTAATCTAGGGCGTGTTTCATCGGAATATATTTTTAAGTCCCATCCTTTTTCTTTCGCTAAGTACATTGGAGCTGTCGCAGTTCCATACTTAGTCGTTGCTAACGCACCTGCATTACAATGCGTTAATACCCCCATGCCATCATGGAATAATGTTAATGCATGTTCTCCAATTTGACGGTTAATTTCTTCATCTTCTCTATGAATCTCTTTTGCTTCTTCTAATAATCTATCTTTCAACTGCGCAATTGATAAGTGAGCATTCTCTTTCGCGACACTTTCCATTCTTTCAAGCGCCCAAAATAAATTTACTGCCGTCGGTCTTGATGTCGCTAAGTATGCACATACCTTTTTTACTTCCGCTATGAATTCTTCCGCCGAACTTTCCGCAACTTCCTTTACTCCTAAATACACACCGTAGGCTGCTGAAACACCTATTGCCGGCGCTCCTCGTACTTTCATTACTTGAATCGCATCCCACACACCCTCAGCCGTTTTAAAAGATTCATAGACTACTTCGTTCGGTAATACCGTTTGATCCAATAACACTAAAGCATCATCTTTCCACTGAATTGGTATTAATTGCTCTGCCATCATCTTCTCCCCTTATTTCGCACTATGCATTGACTGTTTTTTTAACGTTTCTACAAAGCTGCTACCTGTTTTATATTGATTCGCTTGTAAAATAAACTTCTTCGCTGTCTGAAGACAAATTCGCTCCGCTCTAGCACGCGCCTCTTCATTCACAATACAAGTCATATCCTTTACCTTCGCTAGACCAACAATACGACGAATTAACTCAAGACCCGTCACTGCAGCTGTATCCTCTAATACAGATTGTAAATAAACTCGGTTAAAGCCTTCTTCCTTCGCCATAATCTCTGTCACATGAATATCCCAAGCATCTAAAAACTTCTTCTTAAATAAATCAATTACATCTATCATGGTAGATTCTATCCAGTTCATATATGTATCTTTCTCAATACCAGATTGCATCACTGCATCTGCATTCACCCATGCAAACATTAAATTCGCCATTATATTCCCAACGTCATATCCCATAGGTCCATAAAAAGCAAATTCAGGATCAATAACCTTTGTAGAATCACTTTTTACAAAAACAGAACCAGTATGTAAATCACCGTGAAGTAGCGCTTGTGCATTCGTCATAAACGAAAACTTAAGTTTTGCTACTTCCATACGAAGCTCTTTATCACTATAAATATGCTCCCTAATCCATCCTTCATTTAATTGAAACAATTCGTTGCGTTTATTATGGTTTGTGAATGGCTCTGAATATACGAGGTCCTCTGTAATCTCACATAACTCAGGATTTATATAATTCTTCACGAGCTCCTTCTTCTCTTTATGATTCATTACAACATCTGATGTTAATAGAAGGGTATTTACCATAAAAGTAGTTAAATCATCAGCAAGCCTCGGAAACATTTGATGATTTATGAGTGCTGTACGCAATATTGTGTGATCTGATAAATCTTCCATCACGCAACAATTCATCACACTATCAAACAAATATACATTTGGCACGAGTCCAGATGCTAACTCTCCTTCTAATCGCAAAACATCTGATTCTATACGGATTCGATTCGTCGACAACTTAAACTCATCTGAAATACGCGCTGTATCCCCAGCTTGCTTTACAATGACAGACATGTTCTTCTGTTCATCCCAAACGCGGAACACATAATTTAAATTACCATCACCTATTTCTTTACACTTTAGCCCCTTTGCATGCTCGAACTTAGGTAATTTCTCTTGCACATATGCAATCACATCTTTAGCTTCCATTAAAAAATACTTCGTGAACTTAGACATGGTTTCCCCTCCACACTAAATGTAAACGTTTTCTAAAAGCCGTAAAAAATAATAGACTGAAACTTTTTCAATCTATACTATATCTTCTCTATTGCAATACATATCTCGCTTTTATTATATCTTGTTAGAAATGAGCGTCAATGTTTCTATTTCTCATTGCAATATACTTCTTATTATATATATTTAAGATGACAATAATTGTTCACAAAGATTCCGATACATTTTGTTTTATTTATTGCACAATTCTTTGTAAAATAGAAGTAAGCAGTTCCTTTTCAAATCCACAACTTCTAAGAAATATTTCCTTCCTAAGAATTTATACTTACACCATGTCTCTAACATACACACTACTCTTTCAAACACTCATTGAAAATTTATGACTTGAAAATTACCTTTTAATTCCCTAGCAGCCTTAATTGAGAATAAATATTAATTAAATTGGTATAAAGTTGGTTTATTCTCTTGACAAAATAACCACTTCTATATGATAATTAATATCGAATTAGAATTATTATAGTTAATTAAAAAATATATTTTATGAGCAAACTAATTTCCGATGCTCAAAACCAACCTTTAGGAGGAATTTTAATATGTTATTAATCGGCACAGAAGTAAAACCGTTTAAAGCTAATGCTTACCATAATGGAGAATTTATCCAAGTTACTGACGAAAGTTTAAAAGGAAAATGGAGCGTAGTTTGTTTCTATCCAGCAGACTTCACATTCGTTTGTCCAACTGAACTTGAAGACTTACAAAACCAATACGCAACTCTAAAAGACTTAGGCGTTGAAGTATACTCTGTATCTACAGACACTCACTTCACTCACAAAGCATGGCATGATAGCTCAGAAACTATCGGCAAAATCGAATACATTATGATTGGTGACCCAACTCGCACAATCACTACAAACTTCAACGTTTTAATGGAAGAAGAAGGTCTTGCTGCTCGTGGTACATTCATCATCGATCCAGACGGCGTTATCCAATCTATGGAAATCAATGCTGACGGTATCGGCCGTGACGCAAGCATTCTTGTTAACAAAATTAAAGCAGCTCAATACGTACGTAACAACCCAGGTGAAGTTTGTCCAGCTAAATGGCAAGAGGGTTCTGCAACACTTAAACCAAGCCTTGACCTTGTAGGCAAAATCTAAGGAGTTCGATCAAAATGATACTAGATGCAGATATAAAAACACAACTATCCCAATACCTTCAGTTAATGGAGAACGATATTTTACTTAAAGTGAGCGCAGGAGACGATAACGTATCTAAAGATATGTTATCTCTAGTAGATGAATTAGCTACTATGTCATCTAAGATTACAGTAGAAAAAGTTGAACTAGAGAGAACACCAAGCTTTAGCGTAAATCGCCCTGGTGAAGACACTGGTGTCGTATTCGCTGGTATTCCATTAGGACACGAATTTACTTCATTAGTGTTAGCTTTACTACAAGTTAGTGGACGTGCTCCAAAAGTTGAACAAAAATTAATCGATCAAATCAAAAACATTCAAGGCGAATATCATTTTGAATCTTATATCAGCCTAAGTTGTCATAACTGTCCTGATGTTGTACAAGCTCTTAACGTAATGAGCGTTCTAAACTCTGGTATTACACATACTATGATTGATGGCGCTGCATTTAAAGAGGAAGTAGAAAGTAAAGACATCATGGCAGTACCAACTGTTTACCTAAACGGTGAATCTTTCGGAAGCGGTCGTATGACACTTGAAGAAATTTTAGCTAAAATGGGTAACGGTCCAGATGCATCAGAGCTTTCTGATAAAGATCCATACGATGTTCTTGTTGTTGGTGGCGGCCCAGCTGGTGCAAGTGCAGCAATTTATGCAGCACGTAAAGGCATCCGCACTGGTATCGTTGCTGAGCGCTTCGGTGGTCAAGTAATGGATACTATGGGTATTGAGAACTTCATCAGCGTAAAACGCACTGAAGGTCCTAAGCTAGTAGCAAGCCTTGAAGAGCACGTAAAAGAATACGACATCGATGTAATGAATCTACAACGTGCGAAACGTTTAGAGAAAAAAGAACTTATTGAAGTGGAACTTGAAAACGGCGCTATTCTGAAAAGTAAGAGCGTAATCGTTTCAACAGGTGCTCGCTGGCGTAATGTTGGCGTACCGGGTGAAGCTGAGTTCAAAAACAAAGGTGTAGCATACTGCCCACACTGTGACGGTCCATTATTCATCGGAAAAGATGTAGCGGTTATCGGCGGTGGTAACTCTGGTATTGAAGCAGCTATTGACTTAGCAGGTATTGTTAAGCACGTAACTGTTCTTGAATTCATGCCAGAATTAAAAGCTGATGCTGTATTACAAGAACGTCTTAACAGCTTACCTAACGTAACTGTTCTGAAAAACGTTCAAACGAAAGAAATTACTGGTACTGACAAAGTAAACGGTATTTCTTACATCGATCGTGAAACTGAAGAAGTACACCATGTTGAATTACAAGGTGTATTCGTTCAAATCGGTCTTGTGCCAAACACAGACTGGTTAGGCGAAACAGTTGAACGCGTTCGCGGTGAAATCGTAACAGACAAGCACGGCGCTACAAACGTACCAGGAGTGTTTGGTGCAGGTGACTGTACAAATAATCCGTACAAACAAATCATCATCTCTATGGGTTCAGGTGCGAATGCAGCTTTAGGTGCATTTGATTACTTAATCCGTAACTAATTATATAGACGTGAGTTTTAAAAAAGCAGGTGCCAAGGCACCTGCTTTTTTTATAATCCTAATGTATAAACTAAAAATCTCTCATTCCCATTCTTCTCATAAGCACCCGGCAATCTAACCTCTCTCTTCAATTCAAACGCAGTCTGGTTCTCTAAGAAGAAAATATAATCTTCAGAAGGATAGTATAAAATAATATCCACTTCCCTCTCTATTTCCTCTACCGAAAGCAAAATGTTATTCACTACGTTCATAAACACTTGTACAGAAAATGGATTGAAGAAATAAAACCGGTTATCACGTGGATCAATCTCATATTCCTGCGCTAAACAACATTCAAACCGAATTTTATCTTTACTGTTTCTCACTTTTCGCGCATAACGATCACGATTATCCATTGCTTCTTTATAAAACTCTTCATTCATTTCAATTCCAACCGCTAATGCATCGCACTTATGGTGCATGTAAAAATTCAATCTCCCTTTTCCGCACCCAAAGTCTACAATTCGATCGCTACTTGTTATTTCATATTGATTCAATAACTCATCTAATCCGCTATATGGCGTCGGTTCATAACGGTGATAATGCATAGACTTATTAAATCCTTTTTGCTCGCCGACAGTTTTTATATTTAATACAGCATCGTAATATTGTTCGTTCATTCGTTTGCTCCTATTAAGAAATATTACTATTATTATACACCACGTACTGAATGCTCATTTTTATCAAATTAATTGGTACGTGAAATTATATTATCGCGAAATCAAATATATCGACTTAACAACAAATTCCTACCAAAAAAACAGGAGCTTTCTAGCCCCTGTCTTCTAATACTTTCAATACAGTTTGTTTCAATATTTCTACTCCATCCATTATACAGCTATGATCAAACTTCATATACGGATGGTGTAATCCAGGTTGTAAGTTCGCCCCTAGTCCAAGCATGACAGCTTTTAAATGGGGTCTTTTCACTGTATAGTAATGGAAATCATCGCTTCCTGTCGTATACAGTGGTCCAGTACATCCCTCTTCCCCGTACACTTCAAGAATGCCTTTCCGCATGAAACGCTCAGCTTCTTCTGACACTTCAGCTCCTGGTGCGAGATCAATCCACTCATAAGAAAGTTTAGATCCCATTGATTCAGCTGACTGAATTACTTGCTCTATTCTTCGCTTCAATTCATCTAGTAATATGTTATTTTCTGCTCTTACATCTAAACTAAAATGCCCGTTACCTGGAATAATATTTAGATTATCACCACCAGCTTGGCATCTCGTCATCTTAACAGAATAAGACGTCTGCGGCGGTAACCATATATTTTTCAATCCAATATTGATCATCGAAATGACATCAATTGCATTTATACCTTGATGTGGGCGTGCACCGTGTGCATCATCTCCATGAATCATCCCTTCTAAAAATGCTGCAGCTCCGTGACGAATAGATGGGGCTGCTTGTTTCAAAGGCAGTTCTTCAATCGGCCTTAAATGAACACCAAATAAGAAATCAGCATCATCCACGGCGCCCTTCTCTACCATCTTTAAGGAACCATTTCCTTTTTCCTCTGCCGGCTGAAAAATAAATCTAACAGTACCACTATCCCATCTCATATTTTTCAATTGTAAAATAAGGCCCATCACAATTGTCATATGAGCATCGTGGCCGCACGAGTGATTCGCTTTAAATTCTCCGTCTACTTCTTGCCATAGTGCATCCATATCAGCACGAATCGCGATAACTGGATTCCCTCTTCCGATTTCAGCAATCACGCCAGGGCAATCATCAAATATTTTATATGAAATTCCTTCTTCTTTTAGAAAGTTAGTAATATAAGCTGTCGTTTCATATTCCTTCCAGCTTACTTCAGGGTTTTCATGTAAATGCTGAAAAATTTCAGTTAAACGCTCTTGTAGTTCTAATGTTTTCAAAGCTTCATTCTCCTTCCCCTAATTACAAACCATTCAGATTAATTATACTTATGAAAAACAGATGTTTTTATGAACATATTGAATTTTAAGAAAAAAGTCAATTGTTTATTTTTTAATACCATTAATACCCGATTTCAACTCATCTTATAAAGATATCCATACAAATAGAAGATTCGATATTTTCTGTTTATATATTGACGCTTATATCTATTTTTAGTTATTATAACTTAATAACGTCTATTTTGCGACAATTCTAAAAATACAAACATACATAATGAGGAGGCAGTTTATGAAAAGAGAAATACCTTTTGGCATAGCAATAATCCCTATTATCATTACAGTTGCAGTTATGATGGTTACAATTGTTGTATTAGAACAAAGCCCTCACGTCCCACTTATTATTGGTACAACCGTTGCTTCGATCGTCGCTTGGCGATACGGTTACAAATGGAATGACATTGAAGAATCGATGTATAAAGGAATTCGCCTTGCATTACCCGCTATCGTTATCATTATTCTTGTAGGTTTAACGATCGGTGCTTGGATTGGCGGCGGAATCGTCGCTACTATGATTTATTACGGCTTAAAACTTTTAACTCCATCACTATTTTTAGTTTCAATTACAATTATTTGTTCTATCGTTGCATTAGCAATCGGTAGCTCTTGGTCTACAATGGGAACAATCGGTGTTGCTGGAATGGGAATTGGCCTAAGTATGGGAATCCCAGCTCCAATGGTTGCCGGTGCTATAATTTCCGGTTCTTATTTTGGCGATAAAATGTCACCGCTTTCAGACACGACAAACTTAGCCGCAGGATTAACAAATACAGATTTATTCACACATATTCGTCACATGTTATTTACTACAATTCCAGGTTTAATTATTACTCTTATCGTTTATGCGTTCTTAGGAAGAAGCTTTGGCGATAACAATATTGATTCAAAAAGCATCGATCAAACGTTACAAGTATTGCAACAAAACTTTGTTATCTCACCTTTTCTATTAATTATACCAGTAGTTGTTATGGTATTGGTCGCTAAAAAAGTCCCTGCTATACCAGCTATTCTCGTAGGTGTTATTTTAGGATTCTTATCACAAGTCTTTATTCAAGGTGGCTCTGTCTCATCAGCTGTCGGTGCACTCCAAAGTGGATTTGTCATAGACACTGGAAACAAGTTAGTAGATGAACTATTTAACCGTGGTGGCTTAAGCTCTATGATGAATACAGTTTCTATGACAATTGTCGCTATGACTTTCGGCGGAGTACTAGAACATACTGGCATTCTTCGCTCAATTGTAAATCAAATTTTAAAATTAGCGACATCATCAAAAGGACTTATCGCTTCTACCATCGCATCTTGCTTTGCAACGAATCTTACTTGCTCTGAACAATATATTTCGATTGTTGTTCCTTCAAGAATGTATGCAAATGCGTACACAGAAAAAGGACTACATTCTAAAAATTTATCCAGAGCATTAGAAGATGGCGGAACATTAACTTCTGTTTTCGTACCTTGGAATACATGTGGTGTATTTATACTCGCAACACTTGGAGTCGGTGCATTCGAATATGCTCCTTATGCTATATTGAATTTCATCGTACCTATTATCTCAATCATTTATGGTATAACTGGCTTCACAATTACGAAGCTATCTGATATTGAAAAAGCAGACCTACTGAAAAAACAAAAAGCACAACTAGAAGCTTAAAATTTTCGAAACGAATACAACGGTAAATTCAGCTCATATATTGCACGAGGGCGCCCTTGTTGATAGGGCATTTCCTCGCCGCAAATATTGGCATATCTGTAATCAACTAATTTCTTTAACAGCCTTTCCGTCGATCGCCGAGTCACTTGTAAGTACTCAGAAAGATCCGCCGCTGTAAATTTCAATGATGGATGCGATTGACTAAACTGAATAATTTTTGACAAGTTTGCAGGACTAAGCTTCGTTTCCTTCGCTATTTTCATTAATTCAGGATTATCGTTTTTTAAACTTTGTACTCTCTGTTCTTTCGGGAACGGACCAAATAATTCTTTATCACTTGCTAGTATATAAAAGCAGCTTTCTATCGGATTATTCTTTGCGAAACCTCGAGCGATTTTTGCATTTTGTTCCGCTTCATTTACTGTTTTTCCGTAACCAAATCCAATAGATACTGCGCCTTCTATATTCATAAATAAACGATCTATCGTATTTGTTTTTATACTCAATTCAATATCACCACGAGTTGTATACAAAATAAAAGTCATTTCATCAACTTGTTTAAATGAACCACGTAATTCTTTTGAAATTACATTTAATTGTTCAAGCGAGCTTTCTTGTAACTCTATAAAGGATATAATACAAGCACCAACAGTAGCTGAATGGCTTTTTGCTAACTCAGCTTTTATTTTTGCATCTTTTAATCCATGTATAATTGATTGCGTTGGATCTATCATACGCTCTGAAGGAATACCTATTTTTTGAAGTTCATCGTAGACAGCGTGAATACTAGTTAAAGCTAAATCAGCCTCTCCTGATTGATATTTAGCTAAATGAAAATCAATGATTCTCTTAATTTCATCATTACTCCATAACACATTTTCATAATCCATCACTTGCGGAGTTTCTTTCAGACCGATATCATGGAACACATTTTTAATAAACGAACGATCTACTAAATCAATTGAAATTTTATGAGGTTGAATACTTTGATGATATATTATAGAAAGAAGTGAAGAAGCGACAGTTGTCTCGTCTTGCTGTAAGTACGTACTTGGAATTGGTAATTGTTCTCTTATTTCTTTTGCCATATAATAAGGTAGGGCACCCGAGAAAAAAATAACATCACAAGGTTTTAAACGCTTTAATAGTTCAGAAGATTCTGCCGGGTGAAGGTAAATATATGGATCAATCTCTATCTCTTCTAGTTTATGAGCAATAGGTAAAAGATTCTCCATAAACTCTTTTGAACCGACAACTGCAATTTTTATCATCATTTTCTCTAACTCCTTATCATTAATTAACGACTATTTAACGTCAACTATATCAAATGTACAAAACCATTGTAAACAGGAAGGGGTCTTTATTCAATGAAAATTACAGCTATTCACCTTTACGCAATTCGTTTACCGCTTCGCGATCCGTTTGTTATTAGTTATGGTTCTTATTCTGATATGCCTTCTATTATCGTCAAAATGGAAACAGATGAAGGCATTATCGGTTACGGTGAAGGCGTTGCTGATGATCACGTTACAGGTGAATCATGGAAAAGTACTTTCCATGTTTTAAAACATACACTAGCTCCTGCTCTAATTGGGAAAAATCCAATGAATATCGAAAAAATACACGATATGATGGACAATACAATTTACGGTATTCCTACTGCGAAAGCTGCGATTGATATCGCTTGTTTTGATATACTGGGTAAAAAACTAAATCAACCTGTATATCAATTAATTGGAGGACGCTACCATGAAGCATTTCCTGTCACTCACGTCTTAAGTATCGCCGATCCAGAAAATATGGCTGAAGAAGCAGCTTCCATGATTAAGAAAGGTTACCAATCTTTCAAAATGAAAGTCGGCACGAATGTAAAAGAAGATGTAAAACGAATTGAAGCTGTACGTGAACGTGTAGGAAATGATATCGCGATTCGTGTTGATGTAAACCAAGGCTGGAAAAATAGCGCAAACACATTAACAGCACTTCGTTCATTAGGACATTTAAACATCGACTGGATTGAACAACCTGTTGTAGCGGATGATATTGACGCAATGGCTCATATTCGTTCGAAAACAGATCTTCCGCTTATGATTGATGAAGGACTAAAAGGCTCTCGTGAAATGCGCCAAATTATTAAATTAGACGCAGCTGATAAAGTGAATATAAAACTAATGAAATGCGGCGGCATATATCCAGCTGTAAAACTCGCTCATCAAGCTGAAATGGCAGGCATTGAATGCCAAGTTGGATCCATGGTCGAATCATCTGTTGCCTCTTCCGCAGGATTCCATGTCGCTTTCTCAAAAAAAATCATTACTAGCGTCGAGCTAACAGGACCATTAAAATTCACGAAAGACATCGGAAACTTACATTACGACGTACCATTTATTCGCTTAAACGAAAAGCCGGGACTCGGCATTGAAATAAACGAAAATACATTACAAGAATTAACCGTCTTTCAAGACGTTGTACGCTAAAGGAGGACTAACACATGACGATTCTTTACGAAGGAAAATTAAAACAAAACAACGATTCATTTCACGTTACATTACTATCTTTAGAACATATGGAACAAATTTTATCATTACAAAACGTTATAGTTGAAGCGCTAGAAGATAAAGGTCGTTTACAACCACTCTCGCTAGAAGAATTTCAATACATTCTAGAAGGAAACGGCATGATGATCGGGGCGTTTATACAAAACGAGCTCATCGCATTTCGTGCCCTACTAGTCCCTCCTATCGACGATGAACATTTAGGGCTTGATATTGGTCTACCAGAAAGTCAGCTACACCGCGTCATCTATCAAGAAATCTCAAACGTTCATCCAAACTGTCGAGGAAATGGCATGCAAAAAATATTAGCCACAGTCATCATGGATGAATTACAAAAAGAAGACAGCCAGTACGACTATGTTTGTTGCACCGTTGCACCTTTTAACATTCCGAGTTTAAAAGATAAATTTGCGCAAGGGATGGAAATTGCTGCACTGAAGGAGAAGTATAGTGGTAGTATGCGGTATGTTTTTGTGAAGGAATTGCTTGGGGATAAGGAAAGAGATTGGTCGGATGTTAAGAGCGTTCCGATGAGTGATGCTGGTGGACAGCAGGCGTTGCTTTCGGAGGGGTATCGTGGGTATGCGATGGAGAGAATAGACGATACTTTCACTGCGAAGTTTGGACGATAATCTATGTACAAAGAGAACCCTAATTCATTAGGGTTCTACTTTATTTCATTCCACAATCTAAAGTAATAACTAAACCGTCATCTTCCAACTAGATAACGCTAACCAGTTTTCCATTTCCTTATAATCAGGCATTATCTTCCCGACAAGACGCCAAAAAGAGCGATCATGATTTAAATGAACCATATGACACATTTCATGAACAACTACATAATCAATTACCCTCTGAGGTGCCATTGCTAGCTTCCAATTAAACGTTAACTGTAAATTTGAATCACAAGTTCCCCACGTACGACTACTATCTGTAATACGAATAGAACGTGGTTTTGTTTTAAAATTACTTTGATGCGCTTTAATACTCTTCTCTACTAATGCCTTGCACTGCTTATAGTAAAATCGTTTTAAAGCCTGCTGGATTTTCTCATCCTTAAGCTCATTCACATAAATGTGTAGCTTATCCCCTTCAAAAACTGCATTGTCTTGCGTAATACTTGCATCTTGAGAAATCTGTATCGGATACGTATTCCCTAAATACAGAAAGCCCTCGCCTTGATCATAATCCTTTTCCTTTGGACCAAGCGCTCGCTCCTGCATTTCCTTACGTGTTTTCTGAATCCAATCCCATTTCTCCTCTAGCAGCTGGACTAAGTATTCAACAGGTGTTCCCTTTGGAGCTTGCACTTCCACATTTCCGTACGAATCTACAAAAAGACGCACCGACTTTTTCTTCTTATAAGTTATATGAAAATTAATTGTCTCACCTAAATATGTATGTACCATTTCATCACCTAGTGTATTATTTTACAAATAAAAAAGAATAGGACACAAACGCCCTACTCTATCTATTATATCATTTACTGCTTTAACAAACTTATTATCCTCTATACTTTACAGCCAATCCCTTAATGAAATTCCTTGCGTATCTATCGCCGCACTCTTTGTAATGCTTATGGCCTTTCTTTCTTAATAAAGCGCCTAACTCTCCTTTTGTTACGATGACGCCTACGCTGTCTAATATATCAAGCACATCTTCACTCGTTAAAGATAGTGCTATTTTCATTTTCTTTAAAAGAAGGTTATTGGCACTCTCCTTGCTCTGTACAGGTGCCGGTTGCCCTGGTTTCGGATCTTGCTTCCCTCTTTTTAAAGTAATAAATCCATTTAAAAATGCCTCTAGCATCATCATGTCGCATGTTAATACGTACTCATCTTCGATTACATCATCATTTTCAGCTTCATGTTGTGGACTTCTCTTTACTTTTGTAAGCATATCAAGTACGTCCTCTTTCGTTACTTCCATCCCGCCAAGTTCAAAGATTTCTACCATATCTATATCTCTTATATCTAAAGCGTATCTTACTCTTTTTAATATATCGTTGTTGCTCATTGCCATTGTATTTCCTCCTGAAATGTTGATTATAGTAATGCTTTTAGCATGTATAAATTAATATCGTTAAGTTATTACTTTAACATTTTAGAGGTAGGTTTTGTAGTCTTAGGTGGATTAATGCTTTTGGGGATGATTTTAAAACAGCAAAAAAGGATGGGATAATCGCGCAAAATTACGGATGGGGATTTACTATTAATTAACACACTTAAAAATGGACTAACCTGATATAGGTTAGTCCATTTTTATGCAACTCTAATTTAGTGGGCAACTCAAACATGAATGTTACGCAAAATTCAGGTGAAATATATTGATTGTGTTTACTTAGGTTTTCCTTTTTATTTGTGGTACGGTTCACCGTAACTAATCTAAATGAGGTTATTGTTCATTATTTTCATAATTAAATTTAACAAAAAAGGTAGTGCCTTCCGAGCCTGTTTGAATTTCTATTTTCGCATTATGCCGGGTAGCAATAGCATAACATACGCCTAATCCCAATCCAGTTCCATTATCTTTGGTCGTGTAAAATGGAGTACCCAGTTTCTCTAATACTTCAGGCCTGATACCTTTTCCTTGATCCCGCACTGCAAGCACCACACAATTTTGACATTCCTTGTAGGTGCTAATGGTTAGAATTTTCCCTGTGCTCATCGCTTCTAAGCCATTACGGTATAGGTTTATTAATAATTGCCGTATCTCATTACGATTTAAAAGTAATTCTGGAATGTCATTTGTATCGACTTGAATATATTTATTTTGATTATACGTATCAATCTTTATTAAAGGAATAATATCGTGGATAATTGAATTTAAATCTAACATCTGCAAATCCGATTTCTTTGTATTACCCATTGAGAGAAATTCAGTAATAATAGAATTGGCACGGTCAAGTTCTTCAATCATTAATTTAAAGTACTTATTATGTTTCTCATAGGTGTGCTCTTCTTTTAATAACTGCAAAAACCCTCGTACTGTTGTCATTGGATTTCTGATCTCATGGCTGATACCTGCTGCCATTTGTCCTATTAAATCTATGTTGGATAACCTTTTCAATTCCTGCTCATATTGCTTTTTTTCCGTTATGTTTTTAAAAATACAACAAATACCATCATCATACGGGTATGCAATAACTTCGTGCCAATATTCATCAGAGATAGAAAAAAATTCGAAATGAACTGTAATTCGCTCTGACATTGCACGATGAAATTCCTTATACATAACTGCGTCGACGCTACTCGGGAAGACCTCCCATATATTCTTACCTAATACATCTTTTGCTGTTTTTCTTTGTGGAAAATATTGATGCTTATTTACGTACGTGAATTCCCATTTATTATTCAAAGTAAAGAATCCATCCGTAATAATTTCAATCACACTTGTAACTTTTTCATTAGCAGCAGCTAGTTCCCTCGTTCGCTCTTCCACCATGCTTTCAAGTTGATCCATATATAACAAGTTTGAAAACGTAGGAGCTGTGGCATCAACGATAGATTTTGCCAGTTGAATTTGGGAATTATCGTAATTGTGAGCTTTTCCCTCTTTGCCCACGACGATTACCCCTAATACTTCTCCCATTGAAACCAATGGAATCATCAGTAGACCCTTACTATCTATATTTTTTGTTTGAATAACCTCTTGGATCTTGGCTTCATAGCTTTTCTCCATCCAATCCGCTTCTGTCCAATCACAGTCCTTGCTTAACTTCGTTGTTTTAATCGTTGTTTTGTCTATCGGGTCTAAAAGGTGGGCAGCCATGTTTTTACTCTCTAAAATCTGTCCTAAGTAAAAAAAACATTTATCAAAACTCTCCTGTATCGAGGAACACATTGATAACTCACGGGTAACATCTAGTAACAGCTGCTTCTCGGCAATAAGGTTTTCCTTTTGTGTTAAATTATTTGCGTTTTGAATTGCGACCGCAGCCATATTTACATAAGCTTCAACACTTTGAATTTCTGAATCTGTTAAGTTCATTGGAGCTCCATAATCAAATAAAAAAACCAGACCAAATAACTCTTGCCCAAATGAGATAGGCAGGGCTAATAAGGACTTAATTTTGAACGCATCAACTGGTCTCGGATCCGGCCGATGATCCTTTGAGGTATCAGGGATAGAGATGGTTTTTTTGGTTTCAATAACTTCTTTTGCCAGTAAGTCTATTTCAGGATCAATTACCTGAGTATCGAGCGTTACGCCATTTATGGTCTCTGGTTTTCCTGCAAACCCTCTAAATGTTCCATCTTCCTGGGGTAAATAAATTCCAACAGCGTTGCACCTAACAATCTCCTCTGATATCGCCATTGTTACACGCTGCAATACTTCACGTAGTTCTAATTTTGTATTTATTATTTTTGTTATATTCGCGAGCCTAGAATATCTCGTCTGATCACTTAACATTCACATAGCCTCCAAGTTATAGGCATAATAAAATAAACATGATAATATCAGTGAAAATCAAGACCAACCTGCCATTTTCAATTTTCTCCTGTATTCTTTTCTTACCCTTGTTTTACATAGAATACCTCACTTACTTATGATACGGTTCACCTTAATTAAAATGGAACAAACACTCATAAAATCGCTACACCCTATCCCCTCTAACTTTCAAAAGTTACACTGTTTCACTATCTCCATCCTTATCAACACTCGCCTCAAACTTATCAAGCAACGCACGCACTTCATCAGTTGATTTCGTGTTCATCAATTGATTTCTTAGTTCAGCAGCTCCAGGGAATCCTTTTACATAAATTTTGAAGAAGCGATGAAGCCCTGTGATTGAACGTGGTAGTACTTCTGCATATTGATCTTGAAGGTCAAGCTGCAGTCTTAAAAGGTCAAGGTGTTCTTGACTGCTATGCTCTCTCGGTTCTTTTTCAAAGGCAAACGGATTTTTAAAGATTCCTCGTCCAATCATAACGCCATCAATACCGTATTTTTCAGCAAGTTCCATTCCAGTTTGACGGTCAGGAATGTCTCCATTGATTGTTATTAGCGTATTTGGTGCGATACGGTCACGTAATTTTTTAATTTCCGGAATTAGTTCCCAGTGCGCATCTACTTGGCTCATTTCTTCTCTTGTACGTAAGTGAATAGAAAGGTTCGCAATATCTTGTTTAAAAATGTGCGTTAACCAATCCTCCCACTCGCTTAACTCTTTAAAGCCAAGTCGTGTTTTTACGCTGACAGGTAGTCCGCCCGCTTTTGCTGCTTGAATAAGTTCTGCCGCAACGTCTGGACGTAGAATAAGACCACTACCTTTTCCTCTTGATGCTACGTTCGGTACAGGGCAGCCCATATTAATATCAATACCTTTAAATCCTAACTCTGCCATACCAATACTCATTTGACGGAAATATTCAGGATTATCTCCCCAAATATGCGCCACTATCGGTTGCTCATCTTCTGTAAAAATTAAACGGCCACGTACACTTTTCATACCTTCTGGATGACAATAGCTATCCGAGTTTGTAAACTCTGTGAAAAATACATCCGGTCGCCCAGCTTCACTTACTACGTGACGGAAAACAACATCTGTCACATCTTCCATTGGTGCAAGTACGAAAAATGGTCGTGGTAAATCATTCCAAAAATTATCTATCATTTCAAATTCAAATCCTCTCAATATGAATACAATTTCAAACTCTCAATTTAAAAATATAAAGCCAAATAGCAAAAGTACATTTGGACATTTATATTTTGTGAAAATCAGCAATATTCATTTTAACTAAAATCGTTGCTGAATGGTATTTTTATAAACCAAAAAGCAGATGGTATAGATTTTTCTATATCAACTGCTTTTTTATTATACCAACTTAAGCCAAGTCACACACTCTACATGAGTCGTATGCGGGAACATATCAACAGGCTGTACTTCCTGTGTTTTATATCCGCCTTCTTCTAGCACTTTTAAGTCGCGTGCTAATGTTGCTGGGTTACACGATACATATACGACGCGCTTTGGCTTCATGTCGATGATTGTGTTTAGTAATGCTTCATCACAGCCTTTACGCGGTGGGTCTACGACCATTGTGTCGGCGATTACGCCTTCTTTGTACCATTTTGGAATGACTACTTCTGCTTCTCCTACGCCAAATTCAGCGTTTGTCATGTTGTTTAGTGCTGCGTTTCGGTTTGCGTCTTCGATTGCTTCTGGGACGATTTCAACGCCGTACACTTTTTTCGCTTTTTGTGCTAGGAATAAGGAGATTGATCCAATTCCGCAATAGGCATCAATTACTGTTTCGTTACCATTTAATTTTGCGTATTCTAACGTTTTATCGTATAGCACTTTCGTTTGTTCTGGGTTTACTTGATAGAATGAACGTGCTGAAATCGCGAATTTAATGTCACCGATAAAGTCATAAATATATTCTGATCCGTACAGTACTGTCGTTTTGTCTCCGAAAATAACGTTTGTACGTTTCGTGTTTACGTTTTGAACGATTGATTTTACTTCTGGGAATTTCGCTGCGATTTCTTCAATGATTGCTTCTTTATTTGGCAATTCAGCTGTACGTGTAATAAAGACAAGCATAATTTCCCCTGTTACTTGTCCGTAGCGAGCCATTACGTGGCGAAGTGTTCCTTTGTTACGCTCTTCATTGTAAGCCGAAATACCGTGCTTTTCACAAATACGTTTTACTTCTTGAATTAATGTATCGTTTTCTTCCGCCTGAATTAAGCATGATTCCATATTAATGATGTCATGCGTTCCTTGACGATAGAAACCAGCTACAAGTCCACCTTCACGTTCTCCAATTGGCACTTGTGCTTTATTGCGGTATACCCACGGGTTTTTCATTCCAAGTACAGGATGAACAGGAACATCACTTAATCCACCGATGCGCTGCATAACGTCACGTACTTGTTTTTCTTTCGCTTTTAATTGTCCTTCATATGTTAAGTGCTGAAGTTGACAACCTCCGCACTCGTTGTACACGGGGCATTCTGCATCTTTACGATATGGACTTTCTTGATGAAGCTTCATTAAACGACCGAACGCGAAGTTTTTCTTCACTTTAATAATTTTAATTTGCGCTTCTTCACCTGGTAATCCGTTTTTTACGAAAATAGGATATCCCTTCACTTTCGCAACACCGGCACCATCATGTGTTAAATCTTCAAACACTACATCTATAAACTCGTTTTTTTCAACTGGTGGCGTCATTTTTATACTCATTTTCCGACCTCTCTTTTTCATAACACTGCGTTACATTTTATCATACTTATATGGTCTATTTCTATTGGAAGAAAAAAAGCTATTGACGATAGTTCTCTAGTAATGTTACGCTACTACTAATTTAATACGGACGATGTTACCTCATATATAGTCGATAATATGGATCGAGAGTTTCTACCCGGCAACCTTAAATTGCTGGACTATGGGGAAAACTAATGAATATTAGCCTATGTATAAAAAAGACTCCTATTGATTAGCTTTCTCTCATAGATGAAAGTGAATCCATAGGGTCTTTTTTTTATTTTTCAAAAAGGTCAGACATCTTACGTATGACATGAAACTTCCATTACTTTATTTTTAGTAATATAACGAGCGTTTTATGTAAAAACTTTATACGAACTTCTGAAAGGGGCAACTACATGCAATATGTAATGAGCATTATCGGTATTCTTGTCGTTTTAGGTTTATGCTTTGCTTTGTCAAACAACAAAAGTAAAATCAACTTCCGTGCAATTGCTATTATGATTGGTTTCCAAATTTTAATCGGTTGGTTTATGTTTGGCACAAAAATTGGTCAACAAATTATCATCTTCATTAGTAAAGTTTTCAACAAACTAATTAAACTCGGTACGACAGGTGTCGATTTTCTCTTTAATGGAATTCAAAGAGATTTTGTCTTTTTCTTAAATGTATTATTAATTATCGTATTTTTCTCAGCACTACTTTCTATCTTTAGTTATTTAGGTGTTTTACCATTCATCGTTCGCGTTGTCGGCGGTGCAATTTCAAAAATTACTGGTTTACCACGCGTTGAATCATTCCACGCAGTAAACTCTGTATTCTTCGGTTCAAGTGAAGCGTTAATCGTTATTAAAAACGATTTACAGCATTTTAATAAAAACCGTATGTTTATCATTTGTTGTTCTGCGATGAGCTCAGTTTCTGCTTCTGTTACAGCATCATACGTAATGATGTTAGATGCGAAATATGTACTAGCAGCTCTTCCACTAAACTTATTCTCAAGCTTAATCGTTTGTTCGTTATTAACACCAGTTGATACGAAAAAGGAAGATGAAGTGATTCAAAAATTTGATAGAACTCTATTCGGAGACAGCTTTATCGGCGCTATGATTAACGGTGCGCTTGATGGTTTAAAAGTAGCTGGTATCGTTGCCGCATTAATGATCGCCTTTATCGGTGTTATGGAAGTTGTAAACTATGTAATCAGCGCTGCTTCAGGTGCAATGGGATATGCTGTTACTTTACAACAAATCTTCGGTTATATACTTGCTCCATTCGCATTCTTAATGGGTATCCCAACTCATGATATTATCCCAGCTGGTGGTATTATGGGTACGAAGATTGTATTAAACGAGTTTGTAGCAATCCTTGATTTAAAAGGCGCTGCCGCAACATTAGATCCACGTACAGTTGGAATCGTTACTGTATTCTTAATTAGCTTCGCAAGTATTAGCCAAATTGGTGCAATCGTTGGTACAATCCGTGCCCTTTCTGAAAAGCAAGGAAGCATCGTATCAAAATTCGGTTGGAAAATGCTATTTGCATCAACACTTGCTTCTATTTTATCTGCAACAATCGCTGGATTGTTTATTTAATAAAAAATCACCTTCGCTTAGACAGCAAGGTGATTTTTTTATTATCATCATTTAAGAAACTGAAGAAAACTCTAATGCCTCTTCCTTATTAATAATTTCTCCCTTATATTCACCTTTCACCGAAATATCAATAATTGATTTATTTCCTGTTTCCATTTTCCCTAAAGAAAACATATATATTAAGTCATCTTTTTTTAACATCCATTGTTTTCCGTGCCAAGGACCAGTTAACTTCTGTTCTGGCGATGCCAGTATTTCTCCAAAATATTCACATTCGCCTAGAGATGTTTTTACTGTATTCTTCTCCGTATCAATAACTATATATTTAAGAAGTTTTATACTTTCACTTGAAAAAATCTCTACTTCATGGTCACTTTTTTTCTTGAATTTCAGCTTTCCATCCTTTGTATTAACCAATTTACTTTGATCAATTGCATTTAGTACAAACTCATACTCTTCTTTTGTAACACCGAAATTAGGATGATATGGAAAACTTTTTTTCTCTGCATGCTCTTCTACGTATTTTAAATACCATTCCATATTATTCACTAGATGCTCTCTCATTCTTTGACCAATATTCCCTACCTTTTTAAGAGCATCTGGATCCATCTCTAATGTCATAATATCCGCCGTCACTTCCGCATTCATAAGATGCGGCGGAATATACTCTTCCACACTATTCGCTTTACTCGTTTCACTTTGACAACCGACTATGAATAGCGATATGAGAAGGATATATACTATTTTTTTATATTTCATTTCTATTCTCCACTCCATACATCATTCTTACTTAAATTTATAGCGGTTTTATTATAGTCCAAAACCCTTATATTTTAATATAAACTACTCTACATATGCAAAATTGCATATTAATAAACCTTTCTCTTACTTTAAAATTAACTTAAATCTTTTACCAAAATATACAAATTACAAATGAACAATGTTATAATTTGTAAAAAAATACATTGGAGGATATTATGAAAGCTCACGCCCTTTTCGACTTCTTACACTTACTAGTTTTAAGCATGAAAAGCTATTATGTATGGGGAATACCTATCTATGTCTTTATTATTCCTCTCATTTTTGTAGTAGGTTATATTATTATCAATTCCAATAAGAAACGAAAGAATACATCGATTCAAAGTCATTAATCTATCGCCTAATAGCTCCTCCTAAAAATCATATTCCCCTCATTTTCTTCAAATGATATGATGAACAAGGGTATATCCCCACCTCTCTTATAGCGGTGGGGATTTTAATGTAAGCATGCAACATAATACACAATAGAAGGTGATTTTATGAGAAAATACGCAGCGATTGCTTTATGTACATCTGCCATTCTAGCAGGATGTAATACTAGCAATGTAGAGCCTAAAAAAGAAAAAAAGGTTCAAGAGGTTAAGAAACAAGAAGAGACGGTGCGGGAACAAGGTAAAATTTCTTATAATCTAATTACGCACGAATCTACAAACGCAAATATTCATATTACAGACATAAAAGATTCTTTAACCGAAGTACAATATAAAATTTGGCGCACTGCTGATGGAAAGGAAAGTGCCAAATCCTTTTCTTCTAAAGAGAAAAATCAACAATTTACACTTCCCTTTGATATAAAAGAATTTGAAGGAAAACGCGGTGAATATCAAATTGAAGCTACAGGAACAACAGAGGGCGGAAAAACTATTCCACTTACGAAATCTACTATTACTTTCGAGCAAAAAGTTCCTGTTCTTATGTACCACGCAATTGACGATTATCATGGACAAGGTATTAAAGATTTATTCGTATCACCCGCTAACTTTGAAGCACAAATGAAGTATTTAAAAGACAATGGTTATACATTATTAACATTTGAACGCTGGAGCGATATAAATAAAGTAAACAAGCCGATTTTCGTTACATTTGATGACGGTATGAAAAATAATATGAATGCATTTCGCATTTTACAAAAGCTAAAAGATGATACTTTTAAACCAACGGCAACGGAATATATGATTGTTGATAACGTTGATGTAGAAGGTGCCCTTTCTACATCTGAAATAAAAGAAATGGTTGATTCAGGTATTTTTTCTGTACAATCTCACACAGCAACACACGCAGACTTGCCGAAAATTACAAACTATGATGAAGAGTTAAAAGGATCAAAAGAAAAGCTAGAGAAAATAACAGGTAAGCCTGTTATCTCAATTGCTTATCCTTTCGGTCATGTAGATGATAAAGTTATCGCAGAAACAAAGAAACACTATCAATTTGCAACAACAACGAAGCCTGGACAATTCATTACGAAGGGTGAACCTGATGAGTTGTTAAAAATGAAGCGTGTTCGCATACACCATACAACGACTGTAGAACAATTTGCTTCTTCGATTAAATAACTATTAGAGTTCAATACATTTTGAGCTCTCTTTTTACGTTATATTTATATATATTTTTAGAATTTTCTTGTATTATATATAGTAAGAAATCTTTCAAACTAAAGGAGATTATACATATGTCATTTGAACAAACGTTAGAGAAATATGCTGCCCTTGCAGTCAATGTTGGTGTTAATATTCAACCCGGACAAACTTTATCAATCAGTGCACCTCTTGAGGCTGTACAGTTTGTACGCCTAGTTACAGAAAAAGCATATAAATCTGGTGCAAAACACGTGTATGTTGATTGGAATGATGAGACGTTAACACGCTTAAAGTTCGATCTAGCTCCTGAAGAAGCTTTCTCTGAATTCCCTTCTTGGAAAGCAAATGCTCGTGAAGAATTAGCAAAAGAAGGCGCTGCATTTATGTCCATCTATGCAGAGAATCCTGATCTATTAAAAGGTGTAGAACCAAAGAAAATTGCAACAGCTCATAAAGTAGCTGGAGAAGCGATGAAAGTATACCGTGATTATGTACAAGCAGATAAAGTAAGCTGGTGTGTAATTTCTGTTCCTACGAAAGAATGGGCTGCAAAAGTATTCCCTGACGTAGCGCCAGAAGAACAAGAAACAAAGCTATGGGATGCTATCTTCAAAGCTACTCGTGCTGATTTAGAAAATCCTGTGGAAGCATGGAAAGAACATGATGAAACACTACATACAAAAGTAGATTACTTAAACGAAAAACATTATAAAGCTCTTCACTATACAGGCCCTGGAACAGACTTAACAATCGAACTTCCAGAGAAGCATGTATGGGCTGGTGCTGGTAGCTTAAATGAAAAGAACGTAGCATTTATGGCTAACATTCCAACTGAAGAAGTATTTACAATGCCTCTTAAAACAGGTGTGAACGGCCAAGTATCTAGCACAAAACCGTTAGCATTTGCAGGTAACATTATTGATAACTTCACGTTAACATTTGAAAACGGACGTATCGTAGACTATAAAGCTGAATCTGGTGAAGAGGCTTTAAAACATTTAGTAGAAACAGATGAAGGTTCTCACTTCTTAGGCGAAGTAGCTTTAGTACCTCATGATTCACCAATTTCAAACACAAATATTTTATTCTACAATACGCTATTTGATGAAAATGCATCTTGCCACCTTGCAATCGGAAATGCTTATGCATTTAACTTAGTTGGCGGAAAAACAATGTCTAAAGAAGAACTTGCTGAAAATGGCGCAAATGCTAGTATTACACACGAAGACTTCATGATTGGATCAGCTGAGCTTGATATCGACGGCATTACAGCTGATGGAAGACATGAGCCGATCTTCCGTAAAGGTAACTGGGCGTTTTAATAAAAATAAAAGGCTATCTTCCACGCCGGAAGATAGCCTTTTATGATGCCGATGACACTTTCAGTCCAATTACTCCTAAAACAATAAAGAGAATACAAAATGCTTGGAATAAATTAATATGCTCTTTAAAAAAGTACACACTAATGATTGTAATAAGTAGCGTTCCCACACCAGACCAAATTGCATAAGCAATGCTTAAATGAATCTTTTTAACAACGATAGCAAACACGCTGAAACAAATTCCATAGAATACGAAAATAAGTACACTTGGAACAAGCTTTGTTAAACCGTTCGATAACTTCATCGCAATCGTTCCAGCTACTTCAAAAATAATTGTTACGAGTAATAATAGCCAATATACCATACTAGAATCTCCTTCTCTGTTACCTTATAGAGATTCTAGTATACTACTTATAGTCCTAACGAAATATATTTAATTTCTAAATATTCCTCGATACCGAAATGGCCTCCTTCACGGCCGATACCACTTTCTTTAAAGCCCCCAAATGGTGCTTGTGCAACTGATGGAAGGCCATCGTTTAAGCCGATAATTCCGTACTCTAACGCTTCACTAATTTGGAATGCTTGGCTAATATCTTTTGTGAAAATATAAGCAGCCAAGCCATATGGTGTATTATTTGCTCGTTCGATTACTTCTTCAACTGTTTTAAATTTCGCAACTGGTGCAACCGGTCCAAATGTTTCTTCATTCATACAAAGCATCTTGTCATTTGCCAATCCAATTACTGTTGGCTGAATGAAATAACCATCTAACTCTGCAAATTTATGGCCACCGTATAAAACTTCTCCGCCCTTTTGAATTGCATCTTCAATATGTTCTTGTACTTTCGAAACTGCATTCGCATCAATAAGTGGACCTACAGTTGTTCCTTCGCCGAATCCATCTCCGACTTTCAGCTGCTCTACAGCTGTTGTGAACTTCCCTGCAAATTCTTCATACACTTCTTCTTGAACAAAGATGCGGT
The DNA here is from genome assembly GCF_038007445.1 of Bacillus sp. FSL P2-0099. Lineage (NCBI taxonomy): Bacteria > Bacillati > Bacillota > Bacilli > Caryophanales > Bacillaceae > Bacillus > Bacillus sp. FSL P2-0099. The sequence goes on along the minus strand of NZ_JBBOXE010000001.1, from coordinate 354,249 downwards.
TTGTACATATACACGTTTGTCCTGCGTTACGGAATTTCGAACCAATTACCGCTTCTACCGCCTTATCTAAATCAGCATCATTCATAACAATAAATGGAGCGTGACCACCTAATTCAAGCGAAACCTTTTTCATCGTTTGCGCAGCGCTAGCCATTAATTCTTTTCCAATTTCAGTTGATCCTGTAAAGGAAACTTTTCGAACGCGCTCATCTTCCATCCACGTATCAGCAATTGCTTTTGCACTACCTGTTACAATATTTATTACACCTTTTGGAATATCTGCTTCATGTGCTAATTCAACTAACTTCAATGCAGTTAATGGCGTTTGACTCGCTGGTTTCACAACTGCCGTACAGCCTGCTGCAAGTGCTGGAGCTACCTTTCTCGTAATCATAGCAGCCGGGAAATTCCAAGGCGTAATAGCTGCCATAACCCCAACTGGTTGCTTCATAACTAAAATACGCTTATTCGGATGAGAAGCAGGAATCATTTCACCGTATATTCGCTTTCCTTCTTCTGCGTACCATTCAACAAAACTATTTGCATAATTCACTTCACCAAGTGCTTCTGCAAACGGCTTCCCTTGCTCTCTCGTCATGATTGCTGCAATTTCTTCTTTATTTTCATCAATGAGCGTGAACCATTTTTTTAACTTTACTGCGCGATCCGCTGCCGTTAATTTTGACCATAATTTAAAAGCCTCATGTGCAGCATCAACTGCTTGCTTTGCCTCTGTAATCCCGCCCTTTGGTACAGTTGCAAATACTTCCTTTGTCGCTGGATTATTCACTTCGATTTGTTCTTGCAGTGTAATCCACTCACCATTTATATACATCGCTTTTTTATCTAAGTTTACGAACGTCGCTTTTTTATCCAATGTTTTCTTCCTCCTCTATAAACTTCTTAATTTTCCTAGTAGCAGCAGATTGACTTATTTGCAAAAACTCAGCCACTTTATAACTTGATCCATACGTTTTATACGCTTTAAGAATAATATTTCTCTCTACCTCTTCCAGCATTCTATAAAGACTTTGTCCAGATTGTTCAACTGTTGCCTCTTGCATAGATAGTGGCAAATCTTCTACCGTTACAAAATCATCAGCAGTGATAACAATTCGTTCAATTACATTTTCAATCTCTCTATTATTTCCTTCCCAAGGGTACCCTACAAACATTTGTAACGTACTAGGTGCTAACTTCACATCACGTCCGTACTTTTTATTAAAATGCTGTAAATAATGATAGATGAGCGGCAAAATGTCTTCTGTTCTCTCCCGAAGTGGCGGAATTGAAATTGGAATGACATTCAGACGATAGTATAAATCTTTCCGGAATGTTCCTTGTTTCACCATCGTACTTAAATCTCTATTTGTTGCCGCTACAATTCTAACGTCCACCTTTTTTAATTCTCTTCCGCCTATAGGACGAAACGTTTTTTCTTGCAATACTTGCAAAAGCTTCGCTTGAATTTCAAGCGGCATTTCACCAATTTCATCTAAGAAAAGAGTTCCTTTATGCGCTGATTCTAATAGCCCCTTTTTCCCTTCACGATTTGCACCTGTAAAAGACCCACCTGAATATCCAAAAAGCTCAGATTCGATTAAATTCGTCGGCAATGCCGCACAATTAATTTCATAGAAACTTTCATTCTTCCGGTGACTCACTTCATGCAAATGGCATACTAATCGGCTTTTCCCCACACCAGTCTCACCTAATACGAGAACAGTACTATCTACTACAGATACTTTTTTTATTGTTTCGATTATTTTTTGCATAGCGATACTTTTAAAAATAAGTCCTTCGTGTTCATATGTTTCTCTTAATTCTTTTTTATATGTTTTTAACTGATTATCCATTTCCTCTACCTTTTGACGTAATTGATAGAGTTCTGTAAGATCACGAGAATAACTAATCACTCTTCTTAAATTTCCCTCATCATCAAAAACAGGCCTTGTACGAACATGCAAATACTCTCCTGATTTCGTTGTTTGAACAAGTTCAACTGGCCTTTTCTTTTCAATTACTTCTAACGTTGCAGACGGATAAAAAATCCCTTCTTTTTGTAGTTCTTTTACATGCTTTCCTACTAATTCCTTAGCAGAGAGCTGGTAATGTCTTTCACACATGCTATTTACACGTACAACGATTCCTTTATCATCCGTAACAAAAATTTCGTCAAATGCATATTCAAATACATCTTGTAAATCCATCAACACTCGTTCCTTTTCTGCAACCATCCTAGCCACCCCTTACTTTAAATCCATCGATTCACTCCACTACCTTTATTATAAAGTGAATTTTCTGCATTTTATATAGAGTAAGCTAGAATGTTTTCAATTTGTTATTTATACAAATCTATTTATATTTTTTCAACACATAATTCGCTGCCTTGAAAAATACAGAATGCCATCGCAACCACACCCTCACTTTGTTTTAGCTTGGCATGGGGCAGGAAAAGGGGCTGACCGATTCTATGCATGGCCAGATGCTCTCTTTCGCCTAAAAAGAAAAGCTTTATGCCCTTTTTTAAGTTATCCCAATTCTTTATACACGAGCGATATTTGCTTGCTCATAACAAGCTTGCAATGATTCTTCAATTATTGTTAAACCTTCCTCAAGTTGCTCATCTGTAATCACTAATGGCATTAAAACACGAATAACATTTCCATATGTTCCTGCTGATAGTAGAAGTAATCCATGCTTATTTGCTTCTGCACATAAATTAGACGCTAATGTTTTATCAGGCGCTTTCGTTTTGCGATCTTGAACGAGCTCGAATGCACACATTGCCCCTAAGCCGCGCACATCACCGATGCAATTATATTTGTTTTTCATCTCTTGGAATCGGTTCATTACGACTTTCCCTACTTCTATCGCTCTATCATTTAATTTCTCTTTTTCTATTACATCAAGCACAGCTAATGCAGCCGCACATCCTAGTGGGCTTCCTGCATATGTTCCGCCCAGTTCTCCCGGTGCAGACTCATTCATAATTTCTTTACGTCCAATCACGCCACTTATCGGTACACCAGCACCTAATGATTTAGATACCGTAATTAAGTCTGGAACGACATCATAATGATCAATTGCAAAGTATTTTCCGGTACGACTAAAGCCTGTTTGAATTTCATCAGCTACAAATAAAATACCGTGCTCTGAACAAATGCTGCGTACTTCTTGAACGAATTTCTTACTTGGAACGATAAATCCGCCTTCCCCTTGAACAGGTTCCATTACAACTGCTGCAATTGTTTCTGGTGCTACTTCTGATATGAAGAAGTTCTTCAACTCTTCAATGATAAAGTCATCATACTGCTCTTCTGTTAAACCTTCTGGGCGACGGTATTCATATGGGAATGGCGCTTTATATACTTCTGGAGCAAATGGGCCAAATCCAAATTTATATGGTTTTACTTTACTTGTCATCGTCATTGTCATTAATGTACGCCCATGAAATCCTTTAGAAAATGCGATAATTCCAGGTCTCTTCGTATATTTACGAGCAATCTTCACTGCATTTTCAACCGCTTCTGCCCCACTATTTAAAAACAGCACTTGTTTATCGAAATTACCTGGCGCTAACGCGGCAAGCTTTTCTGCCAATTCAATATACGGCTCATACATCATCACATTAAATCCAGTATGAATATATTGATCTACTTGTTTATGAAGCGCTTCTTTAACAGCTGGATGACAGTGTCCTACATTAATTGTCCCAATTGCTCCTGCGAAATCAATGTACTGATTTCCATCCACATCTGTTACGAGTGCACCATTTGCAGACTGTACAAATGTTGGAATACCATTACTTACTCCTTTTGGTACTATATTTTGGCGGCGTTCTAATAAAGACGCTGCTTTCGGTCCAGGAATTTGTTCATTTACTTTAGCAAATTTTTTTGTGTTCATTGTGTACCCCATCCTTTTCTATACAATGTTTTCTCTTTATATTGCAAGATGTATGCCAACTTCCTCTTTCTAGTATTCATCCCATTCTCTTACTATCTCGGCATAAAAAAATAAGTCTATAAAGACTCATATAGAGTCCTTATAGACTTATTCATTTATACATTAGACTTTCCTTGTTCCCAAATAAACTCACCTGAATGAGAAATTAAATCTTCAACAGATTGTAATACTAAATCTGCAAGTGGTTCTAACGTTTGACGATCACCCGTACCAGATAGTACGCCAATCGCATAACAGTCGCCACCATTTTTCGCTAAATGTAAATCCGTCGGTGTATCCCCGATGACTGCTACTTCACATGTCTCTAAATTAAATCTCTCACAAAACGATTCTACAATTTTTTTATCTGGCTTCTGTGCTGGAAATGTATCTGAAGCTATAACACAATCAAAAAAAGCTTCCAATTGATATTGCTTTAAAAATAATTCTGTCGGCGCGAAATCATCAGCTGTAACGACACCTAGAATAAACCCTCTATCCTTTAACGCTTGTAAAACTTTCGGTAAATCTGCCGTCATTCTCATATGTGAACGATGCTCGTACATAAGAGCAAACAACTTTTCACTCACCCATTGATGCATCTCTTCTTCTCTAGATGATGCAATATACTTACAAAGCCCCTTGGCCACATCAAGACTCGTTCCAGCAGCGAGCGCACTACGCGGATGAACAAATACTCCATCTACGCCAATCTCTTTTAATAAAGCCTGCTGCATTGATTCTGGTAATTGATATAAATTTATACATTCTGCAACAAGCTCTTCAGCTACTTTTATCCAAATTGAATGAAAATCCATTAATGTCCCGTCTTTATCAAATAATATTGCTTTTACCTTCTCCATAGCATCCTACCTCTCATTTCTTATCTCTTCCAGTGTATCAATAAAATATGGATATAAAATAAACGGATTGTAAAAATACCATAAAAATCAAACTAACTTACAATTTACAATTCATCTGCACATAGAGAAACTTTAATCAGTGAGGGAATCTTATTACTCGCAAATAGTGAGGTGAAAGCAAAAAAAAGATGCCTTTACAGGGCATCCTCTTGATGTTCAGGAACAAATAGTTCCAGACAATGATATATATTTTCAAATTCCATTGGTGCATCTCCGCCATATTCACCATCTAAGTTGATCATTAATTTATCAGGTGAATGCACTTTAATACGATTCGCTTGTGTATATAGTACTTTCGGATTGTTAATATGTTCCCCACGCTGCGCTTGTGTTGCTGCTTTAATTAAATCAGCGATAGAACCTTTTTTCAGTACTAATAAATCAAATAATCCATCGTTAATAGATGCATATGGTGCTACTTTTTCGAATCCACCAACTGAACGAGTATTCGTAATTAAAAACATCGTAATTTCTTCTTGTAGCAACTTCCCATCATACTCAATTTCAACATATGTTGGATGTAATGATGGTAACATTTCGATTCCTTTTAAATAGTAAGCAAGTTGGCCTAATACCGTTTTTAGCTTGCTTGGTACTTCATATGTTAATTCTGTAATACGGCCGCCACCAGCGATATTAATGAAATATGTATCATTTGCTCTACCAAGATCTAACGGTACCGTTGTTCCTTCACAAATAATATCCGCAGCCTCTTCAATAACACGAGGTACACCGATCGCACGCGCAAAATCATTTGTCGTTCCAACTGGAATAATTCCAAACTTTGGACGATGCTCATGTCCTACTAAACCGTTCACTACTTCATTTAACGTACCATCACCACCAGCTGCGATAACAACATCAAACTTACGATCCGCAGCTTGCCTCGCTGCCACAGTCGCATCTCCAGGACCAGTTGTCGCATGACAAGACGCTTCATATCCAGCTTGTTCTAATTTTTGTAATACTTCTGGTAAGCTCTTCTTAAATAGCTCGCGCCCAGAAGTAGGATTATAAATAATTCTTGCTCGCTTCATCATTTATTAGCACAGGAAATTCCTTATTCATTGAAAAACGAATACACCGAACCCTTATTCAGTATCCCTATGCTTACCTCCTCTCATCTTCCTATCCTTCTTTAATTCCGCTCAAACAGGCAGTAAGAACCCGATTCGTGTGGCCCATCAAAAGTAACTATTCACGCCTGATAGTTTTGCTTTATTTAACCAAGAAATTTATCCCGCTATTTACGGGCAGTAAAACTCTCACATCAATTTACATATAATGAATAATAATTATCTATTATTTCATGAGATGAAAAAACTCTCTATGTCTAGATTTATCATTATTCCCACCTTTTTGCAACTATCATACCATAGTTGCTATACAAACATTTTTTCACTTTTGACAGTTAATCAAACGTTTGTTTAAATTATTTTTCACCATTTAAACAAACGTTTGATTAACTCAGAAAAAACACCCAAATACGGGTGTTTTTTCTGTTTAATCTTTAAGAACCTATACTATTTTAGCGTTCAAAAATAAGAATTCTTCTCTTTTTTTAGCGCTTATTAATCTCTTCAAGTAAGATTTTATTAACAAGCGGTGGATTTGCTTGTCCTTTTGTAGCTTTCATAATTTGACCAACTAAGAAGCCAATTGCACGGTCTTTACCGTTTTTAAAGTCTTCAATAGATTGCTCATTATTATCAAGAATTTCTGTTACAACCTTACGAAGTGTTCCTTCGTCAGAAATTTGAACCAGACCTTTCGCTTTAACGATTTCTTCTGGGTCTCCACCTTTTTCAATTAATTCATTAAATACTTTCTTCGCGATTTTAGAAGAAATTGTACCTTTTTCAATTAATTGAACCATTTTAGCTAAGCCAGCTGGCGTTAATGCAACGTCTTTTAATTCTTTTTGTTGTTTGTTTAAGTATGCAAGTACTTCACCCATTAACCAGTTTGATGTTAATTTCGCATCAGCACCGTCTGCAACTGTTGCTTCAAAGAAATCAGACATCTCTTTCGTTAATGTCAATACATGCGCATCATAAGCTGGTAAGCCAACTTCTTCAACATAGCGAGCTTTACGTGCATCTGGAAGTTCTGGAATAGAAGCACGAATTTCTTCTTTCCACTCATCGTCGATGTAAAGTTCAACTAAGTCTGGCTCTGGGAAGTAACGGTAATCGTCAGATCCTTCTTTTATACGCATTAAGATTGTTTTCTTCGTTGCTTCGTCATAACGACGTGTTTCTTGTTGGATGATACCACCAGATAATAATTCTTTTTCTTGGCGCACTTGCTCATGCTCAAGACCTTTTTGCACGTAAGTGAAAGAGTTTAAGTTTTTCAGTTCTGCTTTTGTACCGAACTTCTCTTGTCCAACTGGACGAAGTGAAATATTCGCATCACAACGAAGAGAACCTTCTTCCATCTTACAATCAGATACACCTGTATATTGAATGATTGATTTTAACTTCTCTAAGTACGCATATGCTTCTTCTGGAGTACGCATATCTGGCTCAGATACGATCTCGATTAAAGGCATACCTTGACGGTTGTAGTCTACTAATGAACCGTCAGCTGCATGCGTTGATTTACCAGCATCTTCTTCTAAATGAAGACGTGTAATACCGATACGTTTCTTTTTACCGTCTACTTCGATTTCAATCCAACCATTTTCACCAATTGGCTTATCAAATTGAGAGATTTGGTAAGCTTTCGGATTATCTGGGTAGAAATAGTTTTTACGGTCGAACTTCGTTTCCGTTGCGATTTCACAGTTTAATGCCATTGCAGCTTTCATTGCAAAGTTAACTGCTTCCTTATTTAAAGTAGGAAGTACCCCTGGGTATCCTAAGTCAATTACACTTGTTTGTGTATTTGGCTCCGCTCCGAATTCTGTTGGACTCGCAGAGAAAATTTTCGAATTTGTTTTTAACTCAACGTGAACCTCTAAACCAATAATTGTTTCTAAATTCATCTATGCTCGCCTCCTTACAGACTTGCTTTTTTTGTATGATAGTCTGTTGCTTGCTCAAACGCATGTGCAACGCGGTAAATCGTCGTTTCATCGAAGTGTTTACCAATGATTTGTAGACCAAGTGGCATGTTGTTAGCACCGAATCCACATGGAACAGAAATCGCTGGCACACCCGCTAAGTTTACTGGAATTGTTAAAATGTCATTTGCATACATTGTCATTGGATCGTCCACTTTTTCGCCCACTTTAAATGCTGGAGTTGGCGTTGTTGGTCCAATAATAACATCGTAGTTAGCAAATACATTTTCAAAGTCATTTTTAATTAATGTACGTACTTGTTGTGCTTTTTTGTAATATGCATCATAGTAACCAGAGCTAAGAGCAAATGTACCAAGCATAATACGACGTTTTACTTCATCACCGAAACCTTCGCTACGTGTATTTTTGTAAAGATCTAATAAGTTATTTACATTATCAGAACGAACACCGTAACGTACGCCATCAAAGCGTGAAAGGTTCGCAGATGCTTCAGAAGAAGATAATAAGTAATACGTTGCTAGAGCGTATTTAGAGTGCGGAAGAGATACTTCCTCCCAAGTTGCGCCCATACCTTCTAACACTTTTAAAGCAGCTAGTACTGACTCACGAGCTTCTTCGCCAACACCTTCGCCTAAGTATTCTTTCGGTACAGCAATACGTAAACCTTTAACATCGCCTGTTAAACCAGCTAAGTAGTTTCCTACTTCAACGTTTGCAGAAGTTGCATCCATACGGTCAATACCTGAAATAGCTTGTAATAAGTATGCATTATCTTCTACTGTACGTGTAATCGGTCCGATTTGGTCAAGTGAAGATGCGAATGCTACTAATCCGTAACGAGATACGCGTCCGTAAGTTGGTTTTAAACCTACAACGCCGCAATATGCAGCTGGCTGACGGATAGAACCACCCGTATCAGAACCTAGAGAGAATAATACTTCTCCTGCTGCTACTGCTGCTGCAGAACCACCACTAGATCCGCCTGGAACGTAGTCTAAGTTCCATGGATTTTTTGTAGCGTAGAAGCCTGAGTTTTCATTTGAAGAACCCATTGCGAACTCGTCCATATTTAATTTACCGATTGTAACTGTGTCAGCAGCTTTTAGCTTTTGTACAACTGTCGCATCGTAAATTGGATCGAAGTTTGCTAATATTTTGCTCGCACAAGTTGTACGAAGACCGTTAGTTACAATGTTATCTTTTACACCAATTGGCATACCGAATAATAAACCATTATCCTCAGCACCAATCTTTGCATCTAATTCTTTCGCTTTCGCGCGTGCATTTTCTTCATCTAATGTAAGAAAAGCTTTTACGTTATCTTCAACATCCGAAATACGTTTGTAAGATTCTTCTACTAAATCCGTAACGGAAATTTCTTTGTTGTTTAACTTCTTATGTAACTCTGATACAGAATGATCAAATAATGACATCGAAATTCCCTCCTCTATTCTAATACTGCTGGAACACGGATTTGATTATCTTTGTGATCCGGTGCATTTTTTAATACTTCTTCTACTGGTAAACCTTTTTCTGGTACATCTTCACGCATAACATTTTTCATAGTTAATACATGAGTTGTTGGTTTTACATCAGTTGTATCTAATTCATTTAACTGTTCTGCAAATGTAACAATTGCATCTAGTTGTTTTTGAAATTTTTCTGCTTCTTGATCAGTAATTGCAAGACGTGCTAAATGTGCTACGTGCTTTACATTCTCAACGGAAATTCTTGACACGGCTAGGCCACCTCCATAATATATCGTTCAATCTACAATACTATTGATGATACCAAATTTTCAGTACTTCAAGCAAGTCAACACACGGCACTTACGGCATTTTTACATAAAAAAAGAAAGGCAAGTGCCTTTCTTTACAATTTACTCTTTATCTAACGATTTATTTTTCGGAAATCTTTCATTATCTTCCTCATTATCACGAATTGTTTTTTGTAATACAAAACAAGACATCGTTAAAAATAATGTTCCGATTAAATAGTACCCTTTTACACTAAGCGTTTCATCTAACGTGTAAATCCCAATTAGCATTCCTGAAAGCGCACAAACAAATGAAGTCCATGCTAAAAACGTGAACGCTTGCGTATTTCGTCTTCTCATCGTTCTCCCCCTCGTTAGCTGTACACCTATTATAGATAAATATATTTATCACAATGGTTTTTTATGTAAAATCATTTTTCTATTTATTAATCTGTCACAAAAAAATTCTATTTTGAAGATAATTTTCTTTCTAATCTGAAAAAAACAGTTAAAAACATTGACATTTATTTCAATTCCACATAAAATAAAAACAAATATTACGAACCTCGAAATATACGGGAGTGGAAATAATTGTTACAATATGAACATTTTTTAGACTTACTGCTAGATAACGCCAAGAAACTTTTCTATCCTGAAGAATGGGTAAGTCTTGATTTAACACTTTCCAAGACAGAAGTATTTTGTTTACTTTGGATGGAGCGAAATACGGATATTACAATGACAAAAATTGCTGATCTTCTTGATATACCGATGAGTACAACAACGGGCGTTGTAAATCGCCTTGTAAAAAAGGGATATATTGAACGCTACCGGAATGAAAGCGATCGACGCATTGTATTAATTCGTTTAACAGAAAACGGCGTAATGCTCGTTCAAGAAGTAAAACAAAATGCGGCCCATTACTTTAGCCTAGTGACAGATGCATTGTCAGAAGAAGAAAAAGCATTCTTACTACAAATATTCCAAAAGATCATGAATCACATTGCTACGTCACAGCAAAAAACAGAAGAAAAGGTTTCTACACCTAAAATGAAAAACATTCCGATTGAATAAAGTGAAACTTTAATCAGTGGGGGTTTTTCTCATCCCTCACTGATTATTAGTTGAACCAATCGGGCATTTACGGACAGTTGACCTCCCACCTAATTTGTTTGCTCCAGTCGAATTTTTGAGCGGGAGTCTTACTGCCCGTTAATGCGGGATAAGACCCTAGTTGGGTTTTTATTCAATTAAATATTTCGACACTCGTAATATTCGAAATTCGAAACAAAGGGGATATTAATGATGAGAATTATTCTGTATACAGGTAAAGGCGGCGTTGGAAAAACTAGCATTTCAGCAGCAACAGCAATCCAAAGTGCAAAACAAGGATTAAAAACATTAGTAATGAGTACAGATCCTGCTCATAGTTTAGGGGATTCATTTGGCATAAAACTATCTTCTAAGCCACTAGAAATTCGCGAAAACTTGTGGGCACAAGAAATTAACACTATTTATGAAATGGAAAAAGGCTGGGGGAAATTGCAGAAATACATTACACTACTCTTCACTTCAAAAGCAGCTGATGATATTACAACAGAAGAATTAACGATGTTCCCTGGTATGGAAGATTTAATTAGCTTACTTCGAGTACTCGATTACTATAAACACAACACTTACGACGTCATCATTATTGATTGCGCACCGACTGGAGAAACTTTAGCAATGCTTAGCTTTCCAGACATGCTCGGCTGGTGGATGGAAAAACTCTTTCCTATTAAAAGGAAGATTTTAAAAGTTGTTCGTCCTGTAGCTCAACCAATTCTTGGTGTCCCCCTTCCAACTGATGATATTATGGACGAATTAACGAATACGCTTGAACAGCTCGGAGAAATGAGAGATATTTTATCAAACCGAAAAGTAACGAGTATTCGCGTTGTTGTAAATCCTGAAAAAATGGTCATTAAAGAAGCTCAGCGTAGTTTTACTTATTTAAACTTATACGATTATAACGTAGATGCCATTATGATTAACCGCGTCATCCCTAACACTGTTACCGACCCTTACTTTCAGGCATGGAAAGATACACAAAAGAAATATAAGGCGTTAATTAAAGATAGTTTTCAGCCACTTCCTATTTACGAAGCTCCCATGTTTGAACAAGAAGTTGTTGGTTTAGCTATGTTAGAGCGTGTAGGAAATGCTTTATTTAAATCAGACCCTTCTCCTACTGAAGTGAAATTTAATGGCCGCACACAATATGTAAAAAAAGATGGTGATGAGTATATTTTCGTTCTGTCCATTCCCTTCTCAAACAAAAGTGAACTTTCATTAAATCAAAAAGGTGATGAACTTATTATTCGAGCCGGCTCTATGAAGCGAAATATCACCTTACCAAAAACATTAACACACCTTTCTATTCAAGGAGCTAAGTTTGAAGATGATGTACTAAACATTCGGTTTGGAGGTGTAGTACATGCATGATGAATTACTAAGAAAGGTAATTCGTACAAAAATAAAAATCGGTATGCGTATATTAGAAGAGCTACCGAATCCGATTCAGCAATCAGCTAAGCACGCACTAAATATTTTGCAAGAGGAGCTCTCCTCCTATGCTGAAGAACAACCGCAACCTGAGAGTAATTTAAAAAGCATCATAATTGAATAACTATACCCTTGTAGAAAGCCTTTTCTTATAGGCTTTCTATCCCTTTATTGGAGCTGATATAAGTTGATAAAAACATCTTCAACAAGACATTTCACCACTAATACAATCTGGCTAATCCCCCTTCTATTCTTTTTTCATAACCTTGAAGAAGCTTTCCAAATGTCACAATATATCGCTAATCGATTTTCGATCCATTTTATAACTAACAAACAATTTTTCATTGCAATTTCCATATTAACAACCTTCGTCTTACTCATAGTCATTCTATATCAATTAAGCATCATATCTTCTATTTATTTGATCATTTTTATACAGGGCTGTATCTTCTTTAACGCCGTTCAGCATATTATCTTGTATTTCATTTATCGTTCTTATAATCCAGGAGTAATCTCAGCATCTATCATTATCCTATTTTCTCTTTTCTTATTTTCATCAAAGAAACTATTAATCCCTAAAAAGAAATTAGCAAGTACACTCATTTTTAGTTTAATCTCTTACCCAATCATAATTTGGATTTCCTTATTATTAGCCAGCTGCTTTAATTAAAAAAAGACCAGGAAAACTCCTGGTCCATCACTCTACTTAACAAACATTGGATTCTATGTTATACAAAATTAGAAGGTACAGAATTAGGGTTTTGTTTGTTAAGTAGATTATATGTTGAACGAGCTAACAGCGGAGGGGTTCCTACTGTTAGTCGTTAAACTCAATAATTATTTTACGATTTTTTCAAGCTCATCAAGTGAAAGATCTACTGAAATTGAACCATCATTTGTTTCTTTCTTAATTGCATCTGTTACTTCTTTTGAATGGTATAACTCAATTACTTTTTTCAGTGTTGGATCATTTTTATCTTTCGTACGAGCTGCGAAAATATTAATATAGGCCTTTGCATTTTCATTATTTGGATCTTCTAAGAAAATTGGATCCTTCGCTGGGTCTAATCCAGCTTGACCAGCAACACCGTTATTAATAACTGAAGCCGCTACATCTTTTAACACACGAGGTGTTTGCTGTGCGATAACCGGTGTAACTTTTAGCTTCTTTGGATTTTCAGCGATACCACTTGGATCCCCAAATAGACCAAAATCTTTCTTAAGCTTTAATAATCCAGCTGCATCAAGAAGTTTTAATGCACGTGCTTGGTTCGTTGGATCATTCGGAATAGCAATTTCCGAACCATCTGGGATTTCATTTGCTTTCTTATATTTTTCAGAGTATAAGCCCATCGGTGCAATTTGCGTTGTACCAACAGCTGTAATATCTAACTTATGCTCCTTTTTAAATTGCTCTAAGAAAGCAATGTGCTGGAATGAGTTTAGTTCAATATCTCCATCAGCTAACGCTTTGTTGGGTGTTGTGTAATCAGAGAACTCAACCAGTTTAATTTTAATCCCTTCTTTTTCAGCTTTTTTCTTTAAAATTTCCCAAACGTCTCCATCTGTTCCAGTTACACCGACGCGAACTACTTTCTCTTTCGCTCCTGCACCTGTGTCTCCACCTGAGCAGCCGCTTAATGCTGTAATTCCTACGATCGCTGATAATGCAAATGCTAAAATTTTCTTCATTTTCTTTTCCCCTCTTCCTTTTTATGATCTGCGTAAAAAGACTTTCGCAAAGTAGTTCCCTAAATTTTGAGCCACCTGTACAAGAATAATAAGTAAAACGACCGTTACAAACATAACTGACGTATCAAAGCGTTGATAACCATATGTCATTGCTAAGTCACCAAGACCGCCACCACCGACAAGTCCTGCGACTGCAGAAAATTCAATTAAACCGACCGTCATAAACGTGACACCTAGGATCAATGGTGCTAAAGCTTCTGGTACGAGGATTTCAAAAACAATTCTAAGTGGTGAAGCGCCCATTGCTTGTGCTGCTTCAATTACTCCTTTCGGAACAGAAACAAGATTGGTTTCAACCATTCTAGCAATACCAATTGATGCAACTAACGTCATTGGGAAGATTGCTGCAGCCGTTCCAATCGTCGTTCCAATAACACTTCTTGTTAGTGGGCTTAAAGCTACTAAAAAGATAATGAATGGAACCGGACGAATTGTATTAATTATGATATTAAGAATAGAAAAGACCCATTTATTTTCTAAAAAATTTCCTTTTCTCGTTACATACAATAGTAAACCTAGAGGTATACCAAGAATTGTAGCGAATATAAGGGTTACAATTACCATTAAGAGGGTATCCCCCGTCGCATCTAATATGCGAGGCCAAAATATACTCCAATCAACTCGCATGAGCTTCTACCTCCTTCAGCTGCACTTGCAGTCTTAGATGTTGTAATGCTTTTTGAATTTCTTTCTGTTCACCTTGTAGTTCTACAAGAAGATTTCCAAATAGCACATTTTGGAGTTCAATAATATTTCCATAAAGAACATTTACATCGACGTTATAGTTTTTCGCAATATATGATAGTACAGGCTGTCCTGTCTCTTCCCCAGTAAAAGTCAGGCGATAAATCTGACCTCCGTTTTGAATTTTCGCTAGAACACTTTCTGGTAAGTGATCATTAATAACAGAGCGTACAAAATTTTGAGTGGTCTTTGTTTTTGGTTGTGTGAAAACGTCAAACAGTTTTCCTTCCTCAATTACTTTTCCTTTTTCCATAACGGCTACACGGTGACAAATTTCTTTCACAACGTGCATTTCATGTGTAATAAGTAGGATCGTTAAATTGTACTCTCTATTTACTTTCTTTAATAAATTTAAGATTTCTGTTGTTGTTTCCGGATCTAAAGCTGATGTTGCCTCATCACATATGAGAATATCCGGTGATGTCGCAAGTGCTCTTGCAATCCCAACACGCTGCTTTTGTCCACCTGATAACTGTTCTGGATAATAGTTCGCTTTATCTTCTAAACCAACAAATTTTAGTAGTTCATTCACTCTTTCTTTTATCTCATTCTTCGGCAATTTCGCTAACCTTAATGGATAAGCAATGTTCCCAAACACCGTTCTTGAATTAAATAGATTGAAACTTTGGAAAATCATCCCAATTCCTTGTCTTAGTGTCCGTAATTCTTTCGCCGATAATGATGTAATATCTTTATCATCTATTGAAATTGTTCCTGCAGTTGGTCTTTCTAACATATTTACTAAACGTAATAGCGTACTCTTTCCAGCACCACTAAATCCGATAATGCCAAAAATTTCGCCCTTTTCAACTGACAGCGTTACATCCTCAACCGCATGAACAGATTGCCCACCTGATTCATATACTTTACTTACATTGTTAAAAGAAATCATTTTCTTCCCTCCTATATGCTGTAAAACTTGAAGTAGAGCTTTCGAGGTAAAATAAAAAGTGCTCTCCTCCTTATCAGTAATAAAAGATAAGAAGGAGAGCACTTTTATATGTACTCATTCACATCTTCTCATCTTCCAAGCCTTTATAGGCTTGCTGGAGTTAGCACGGTATTAAAAAACCCGTTGCTGAGGTATCGTAGGGCCAGTCCCTCCACCTCTCTGGATAAGAGTGTATCGATTTAATTGTCGTTTAATTAAGTCTTATTATAGAACTCAGAATAATGAGAGTCAATACATTTTTCGGAAAAATATTAATTATTTCTCTATTTAGATTTTCAAATAAAAAGTAACAATACAATAGTGATTTTTAAAGTTATGTAAAATCCTTCTCACTCATACTTTTAAAAAGGAGAATCTTCTCTATTCATTGAATAACATTATTTGAATATGAAATCGGAGGAAGATAGATATATGAAAACAGCTCTTTTGCTCGTCGACATTCAAAATGATTATTTTCCAAGCGGAATGATGGAATTACGTAATCCAGTAGAAGCAAGTGAATATGCTAGTCAGCTACTACAACATTTTAGAATAAGAAACGAACCTATTTTTCATATCCAACATGTAGCTATAAAAGATAGCGCTACTTTTTTCCTACCCAATACAGAAGGTGTCCATATTCACGAAAATGTCCGTCCACTTAGAGAGGAAACCGTTATCCTTAAACATTATCCAAATAGCTTCCGAGAAACTGTTCTTCTAGAACAATTACAACGTTCAGGAATTGAGCACGTCGTAATATGCGGGATGATGACCCATATGTGTATTGATGCTACAGTAAGAGCTGCTTTTGATTTTGGCCTTCACTGTACCGTAATACACGATGCTTGTGCTACAAAAGATCTTTCATTTAAGAATGTTACTATACCAGCTGTTTATATTCATAATACAATTTTGGCGAGTTTAAATGGAGTATACGCAAATATAATGAGTACAGAAGAATTTTTAGCGACCTAAAAAAACACTCCTTTCAGTTAGCAAAGCCGAAAGGAGTGTTCTCTTGTCTAACCATAGATTTTCTTTCAAATTGTATTATACAGGAAATCCTCAAAATGAATACTAAAAAATATGACTAATAAGTCCATTTTTCTCGCTGTTTTGTTTCTATTTTCATGTTTATCCCGATATTAATAGGGTTTAACTAATTCAAAAGAACAAATAGTAATATTTAGAAACCTTTTCTTGATTGAAATTAACTAGCTTCTATAAAATCGATTGCTTCTGCTATAGAGAGTTTCTCAAAAAGAAAAGATCTTCACAGTCTGTGAAGATCTTTTCTACTATTTCTTATAAAGTTTCAGAAGTAGTTTTTGCTTGCATGTGAAGCGCTAAGTAATCAGGGCCACCAGCTTTAGAGTCTGTACCAGACATGTTAAAGCCACCGAATGGTTGGTAACCTACGATTGCACCAGTACATCCACGGTTGAAGTATAAGTTACCAACGTGGAAGTCTTCACGTGCTTTTTCAATATGGTCACGGTTGTTAGTAACAACTGCTCCTGTTAAACCGTATTCAGTATTGTTTGCAATTGCAAGTGCATGATCAAAGTCTTTTGCTTTACAGAATGCTACTACTGGTCCGAAGATTTCTTCTTTCATTAAGCGAGCATCTTCTGCAACGTCAGCAACGATTGTTGGTTGGATGAACCAGCCTTTAGAATCGTCTCCTTCGCCACCTGATACGATTTTACCTTCTTCTTTACCAATTGCAACATAGCTCATTACTTTATCGAATGCAGCTTGGTCATTAACAGGTCCCATGTTAATATCTTTTGCATCTGGGTTACCTACTGTTAATTCTTTTGTTAATTCAACAGCACGATTTAATACATGATCGTATACATCTTCATGGATTACTGCACGAGAACATGCAGAACATTTTTGTCCTGAGAATCCGAATGCTGATGCAACGATAGATTTAGCTGCTAATTCAAGATCTGCCTCTTTATCAACAACGATTGTATCTTTACCGCCCATTTCAGCGATAACACGTTTTAACCAAATTTGTCCTGGGTTTACTTTTGCTGCACGTTCGTAAATACGAATACCTACATCGCGAGATCCAGTGAAGCTAACGAAACGTGTACGAGGGTGATCTACTAAATAGTCACCAACTTCAGAACCATTACCTGGAACGAAGTTTACTACGCCAGCTGGTAAACCAGCTTCTTCTAATACTTCCATAAATTTCGCTGCTACTACAGGAGTTGTACTAGCTGGTTTTAGTAATACTGTGTTACCAGAAACTACGGCAGCTGTTGTCATACCTGCCATAATTGCGAATGGGAAATTCCAAGGAGAAATGATAACACCTACTCCTAATGGAATGTAAGAGAAACGATTATATTCAATTGGACGGCTTTCTACTGGAATACCGTCTTTTAATTTCAACATTTGACGAGCATAATATTCCATAAAATCGATTGCTTCTGCTGTATCAGCATCTGCCTCATTCCATGGTTTACCTGCTTCTTTTACAAGAATAGCAGAGAACTCATGTTTTCTACGACGAACGATTGCTGCAGCACGGAATAAAATATCTGCACGCATTTCTGGTTTTGACTTTCTCCAAGTTTGGAATGTTGCATCCGCTACTTGCATTGCTTTTTCAGCTAATTCACGGCTTGCTTTTGAAACACGACCAACAAGTTCCTCTTTATTTGCAGGGTTTACAGAAACAATTTTATCTTCTGTAGTGATTTTTTCTCCCCCGATAATTAATGGATAGTCTTGTCCAAGATAAGATTCTACTTTCTTTAAACCCTCTTCAAACGCTAATTTGTTAGCCTCTACTGAAAAATCTGTAAATGGCTCATGTTTGTATGCTACTACCATCTTTTTAGCCTCCCCTTAGAAAAACGTTTACATTTTACAACATTATTCTACACGATAATTTAGATTTATTCAAATATTCCTAGACTTATATTTTAAAAATTAATAAATTTTTAAAATATAATAAAAAAAAGAGATTCATACATACGTATGAATCTACAAAATATGAGTATATTCCAAAACATTTTTCCCGATTAATAAAATAGTAACTAATAAAAATAAAGTCCTTACATATCCAACACCTTTTTGAACCGCAAACTTCGATCCAAAATAAGCACCTAAAATCATTGATAAGCCCATAATTATACCGTATTCAAAATGAATCACATCTAAAAATAAAAAAGTAATTAAAGATACGATATTACTAACGAAGTTCAAAAGTTTTCCAGATGCTGCCGCTTGAATAAAATCCAAACCAATTAATAAAAATGCAAAAATTAAAAAGGATCCTGTCCCTGGTCCAAAAAATCCATCATAAAATCCTATCATTAAAATAACAAAGAAAAACATTAATGTTTTTCCTTTTGTCATCTTTTTATAGGTAGATGCACTTCCCCAATCTTTTTTCGCAATAATATAAATGGCAATAAAAACCAACATTACGAGTACTAGTGGACGCAAAATATCAGGCGGAATAAACTTTACTACTAAAGCCCCTGCGACTGCTCCAATAATAGTTAACGGGATTAACTTTCCTACAATCCGAAAATTCACCTTACCTGATCGAATAAAATAAATTGTGCTCGTAAGCGTCCCCATCGTTGCAGCTAATTTATTCGTTGCGATTGCCGAAGCTGGTGATAAACCAACAAACATAAGTGCAGGAAGCGAAATTAATCCTCCCCCTCCAACAACCGAATCAATAAAAGCTGCTAAAAACCCGAATGCAACTAATAAAATAATGACTTGAAAGCTTAGTTCTTCCATGACTTTGCCCCTTACCCCTTTATTTGTAACATTTAAAATTATAACAAAATTTTTCAAGAAAAAAAGCTGTTCCTTTATGGAACAGCTCTCATCTTTAATCTAAAATTTTCACAAATGGTTCATCTTGCTTCGCTTCACGTATAATAATTGCTTCTGGACGTTCTACAGATTTAATTGTTACTTGTACTTTCATATAATTCGGGAAGTATTCCATAACAAGTCCAGCTACATATTGTGTAAAACCAATTACTTCAGCTTTCCCATTGAATTGGACAGGAATATCGAGCTTCATTTCTCTTAATTCATCATCTCTATACATTCCAGTACCGATAACAGCTGTATAATCGCCTTGGAAATACTCACTTAACTTCGCTTTAAAGTTTGACACCCTTGCAAGGTCTTCACGTTTATTATCCGCTTTTGCCTGTTCTGACGGGAACAAATAATATTTCTCATTGATTGGTTTCCAATCCTCAACCGTTTCACTACCTTTTTCTACCTTAGCATAAGAAACAAAATTCCCTGGTACAAGCGAAGACTTTGGACCTTGACGATAAATCGCAAATGTAACCGGAATATTTTTTATTTCAGGCTTTTTTTGCTGCATTACTTTCAAGATTTCTTGGGCCATCCTTTTCCCTTCAGCTAACATTTTTACATCTGGAATTGCAGCCTCACGCGGATAACCATGCTCTTCCTCATAATATTGAACAGAATTCATCGCTAATCCAACTACAATGCCACCACGTTCAACATCGTTCTCACCTTTTCTTACATAATAATCATGCTCTAAAATATTTGAGATATACATTGGACTTTTTTTATTCTTTACTTCTAGCGATTCTGATCCTTCACTTAAGGCTGGATTCAACCCTACATTCGGAAATTTAACTGCATCTTTTTTCAACTTGTCCTCTAGCTCTTTTTGTTCAGCGTCTGTACGCTTTCTTTTTACAAGCATTTGAACACTTTGAGTATCTAAAACGTCTCCGCCTTTAAAGAAATAATCTTTCGTGCTAAATGATTCTTTGGCAATACGCATTAATCCTGTTTCAAATTCATCTACATCTAGACGACTATTTAAACCTTGCACAACTAAACCACGTGCAGATCCTGCATTAAATGGAACTGTTGTCTTATAATATTCATCCGAAATCGAGTATTTTGGGATAACAGCTTGCTCTTTCGCTTTCCCCGATTTCTCAACTGTTTTTTCATCTTTATTAGAACCAATGCTACACCCACTTACAAGTAGGCTAAGACTTAATACCGCTAACGCTATTTTTTTCATCGTAAGTTTGCACCTCTTACTTATTCAGCTCTTGTAAGAACCTCTCTTCATTCCAAACTTCAACATTGTGCTTCTCTGCTTGCGCTAATTTCGAGCCTGCAGCTTCACCAGCAACAAGTAAATCCGTACTTTTACTAACACTTCCTGTTACTTTTCCGCCTAATGCCTCAATTTTCTTCTTCGCTTCACTGCGGCCCATAACTTCTAATTTCCCTGTTAAGACGACAGTTTTTCCTGCGAAGTACGATTCAACATTTTGTAAATCAGCAATTTTTATACCTTTGTATGCCATGTTCACGCCATACTCTTTAAATTGTTGTAATAGCTCTAATACGTCTTCATTATCGAAATACGTTACAACGGATTGAGCCATTTTTTCACCAATCTCATTAATTGTTTTTAATTCTTCTTCCGTCGCTTTCACAAGCTCATCCATCGTTTCGAAATGCTCAGCAAATGTACGTGCCGCTTTCGCACCGACATGACGAATACCAAGACCGAATAATAATCGCTCTAATGAGTTTTCCTTAGAATTATCAATTGCTTGGACTAAATTTGTTGCTGATTTTTCACCGAAACGTTCTAGCTCTAATAATTGCTCTTTCGTCAATGAATATAAATCAGCAAACGTACGAATATAATCCGCATCAAAGAGTTGTGTAATTACACGTTCTCCAAGTCCATCAATATTCATTGCATTTCTTGAAACGAAATGGATTAATCCTTCACGAATTTGAGCTGGGCAAGTCGGATTTATACATCGAAGTGCTACTTCTTCTTCTAAACGAACAAGTTCACTCTCACATGCTGGACAATGCGTTGGCATATGATATTCTTCTTCCTCACCAGTACGCTTATCAAAAATAACGTTCACAACTTCAGGAATGATATCTCCAGCCTTTTTCACAACAACGTAGTCACCAATTCGAATATCCTTTTCACGAATTAAATCTTCGTTATGTAAAGAAGCACGACGAACGATAGTACCAGCCACTCTAACTGGCTCGAGCTCTGCAGTTGGTGTTACAACTCCTGTGCGGCCGACACTTAATTCAATCCCTGTTAATCTCGTCACAACTTCTTCAGCTGGGAATTTATAAGCTATTGCCCATCTTGGACTCTTTGCTGTAGTTCCTAAGCTTTCTTGAATAGCAACATCGTCTACTTTTATAACGATTCCGTCAATCTCATAATCAAGATGCGGGCGTTTTTCTTGCCACTCTTCTACATAGGCTATTACGTCTTCAATTGTTTCACATGTACGACGATTTGGATTCGTCTTAAATCCAAGCTCACCTAAGAAATCCAGTGATTCACTGTGGGATGGAATTGTTTTTTCTTCTACATTAGCAAGACCATACACAAACATAGATAAGTTACGCTTCGCTGCAATTTTCGGATCAAGTTGGCGTATCGATCCTGCTGCCGCATTACGTGGATTCGCAAATACATCTTCACCATTTTGCTCTTTTTCCTCATTTAATTTAACGAATGAACGCTTCGGCATATAAGCCTCGCCTCGTGCTTCTAACGTTACTTCTTCATTTAAACGCAGCGGGATAGCTTTAATCGTTTTTAAGTTTTGGGTAATATCTTCACCCGTTATACCATCACCACGTGTTGCTCCTTGAATGAAGCGTCCTTTTTCATAATGAAGTGAAACAGCAAGTCCGTCAATTTTTAATTCGCATATATATCTTACATTCGCATCATCAATTCCCTGATGTACTCTTCGATCAAAATCACGCAAATCTCCTTCATTAAACGCGTTTCCTAAACTTAACATTGGTGATTTATGCGTTACCTTTTCAAATATATCAAGAACAGTCCCCCCAACGCGAATGGAGGGAGAGTCTTCACTCATAAACTCTGGGTTCTCTGCTTCTAATTTTATAAGCTCCTGCATATCACGGTCATATTCCGCATCAGAAACAGAAGGATTGTCTAATACGTGATATTGATAGTTAAATGTATTTAACAAATCACGCAGTTCTTCTATACGTTTTTTGGCTATCTCTTTTGACATATCCTCAGTCCTTTCCTATTGTTTCGTCACAGGTGCAAATTTTGCTAATAAACGTTTAATACCAATTGGGCTTGGGAACGCAATATCTAATTCTTTTGAATCTCCTTCACCCTTTACACTTACAACTGTACCGACTCCCCACTTTTGGTGAGCAGCTTTATCGCCTATTCCCCAGCCAATTTGCTCGCCACCTGTCGTCTTAACAGCCGGACGTGCGAAAGCTGAACGAGAACGTGTTGTAGTTGTAGTTGTAGTTGTAGTTGTAGTTGTAGTTGTCATTTTACTTGTACTTGTCGTTCTGCCTTTTGCACCAAACGAAGTTTCACGCTTCGGCGCTGTTTCATTTAACGATTCTACTAGCTCTGCCGGGATTTCTGTAATAAATCGAGAGGCAGCGTTCATACTTGTTCTACCAAATAAAGTACGCATTTGAGCATTGGATAAGTATAGCTCTTCTTCTGCACGAGTAATACCTACATAGGCAAGACGACGCTCTTCTTGCATTTCATCCTCTTCCATAAGAGAACGAGTATGCGGGAATATCCCTTCCTCTAAGCCAACAATAAAGACAACTGGGAACTCTAATCCTTTTGCTGAGTGCATCGTCATTAAAATAACTTCTTCACCAGCAGTTGGATCTTCATCTACACGATCAATATCAGCAACAAGAGCTAAGTCTGTTAAGAATGCAACAAGGCTCTTATCTTCGCTTTGGGATTCAAATGTTTGTGTAACAGATAAAAACTCGTCTAAGTTTTCTAAACGACCTTCTGCTTCTAAAGAACGCTCATTTTTCAACATATCGCGATAGCCTGTCTTCTCAATAACTTCTTCTACTAATTCTGTAACAGATAAATACTCTTGCATATTTACCCAGTTGTGTAATAAACTTGCGAATTCTTTTACTGCTTTTGTTATTTTTGCACTTACACCAACATGCTCAATCTCATCAAATACAGCAGTTAATGAGATTCCGTTTTGCACACCATAATTAATAATTTTATCGATAGAAGTCGCACCAATCCCGCGCTTTGGCATGTTTATAATACGTCCAAAACTAATCTCATCATCTGGATTCCCAATTAAACGTAAGTACGCCAAAATGTCTTTAATCTCTTTACGGTCGTAGAACTTAGTACCTCCGACAATTTTGTAAGGGATATTAGATTTCAGGAAAATCTCCTCAATCATACGAGACTGGGCATTTGTACGATATAACACTGCAAAATCAGTATATTTTCGGTTCCCCATTTGAATATCGTCACGAATTTTTTTCGCAACAAAATACGCTTCGTCCTTTTCGGTTGCAGCACGATAATACGAGATTTTGCTTCCAATTTGATTTTCTGTCCATAATTTCTTCGGTTTACGGTTTGAATTTTTTTCAATTACAGCATTAGCTGCATTTAAAATATTTTGTGATGAACGATAGTTTTGTTCTAACAGAATAACTTGTGCATTCTCATAGTCTTTTTCGAATGACAAAATGTTAGAAATGTCAGCCCCGCGCCAGCGGTAAATAGACTGATCCGAATCACCAACAACACAAAGGTTTTTAAAACGTGATGCCAAATGTTTAACAAGAAGGTACTGAGCTTTGTTCGTATCTTGATACTCATCAACGTGAATATATTGGAATTTACGCTGATAAAACTCTAGTACTTCTGGAACACGTTCAAATAGCTGAATCGTCGTCATAATTAAATCATCAAAGTCTAATGAGTTATTTTTCAAAAGACGTTTTTGATATTCTGTATATACATCGCTCGTTAATTTTTCATATGGATCAGCGGTTGTAATTTTTTTTGCATATTTATCTGCAGATAACAGTTCATTTTTCGCATTGCTAATACCCGCTAAAATAGAGCGCGGCTCAAACTTCTTCGGGTCAATATTGCGCTCCTTCATAATTTTTTTTACTACAGTTAACTGATCACCTGAATCTAAGATTGTAAAGTTACGATTAATACCAATGCGGTCAATATCACGTCGTAAAATACGTACGCACATAGAGTGGAACGTAGAAATCCA
Organism: Bacillus sp. FSL P2-0099; assembly: GCF_038007445.1. Lineage (NCBI taxonomy): Bacteria > Bacillati > Bacillota > Bacilli > Caryophanales > Bacillaceae > Bacillus > Bacillus sp. FSL P2-0099. Next base: position 329,495 of record NZ_JBBOXE010000001.1, on the reverse strand, counting down.
AATATCTTCTGCTTCTGGTCCAACAAGTTTATCAATACGCTCACGCATTTCACGAGCAGCTTTATTTGTAAAGGTAATTGCTAGTACATTCCATGGCGCCACACCTTTTTCACCAAGTAAATATGCAATACGGTGTGTTAACACACGTGTTTTCCCACTACCTGCGCCTGCCATTAATAGAAGTGCTCCATTTGTTGTTTGTACTGCTTTTTGTTGCTGCGGATTTAAACCATTTAATAACTTATCTGTCGTACTCATATGTGCCTGCACCTACTCTCCTTTTACTGCTTTAACTGTTTTTAATGCCGATTTTATATCATCATAAATAATATTTCCAACAACTACTGTATCAGCATACTGCGCCATTTCTTTCGCTTGTTCTGCATTAGAAATACCACCGCCATAATATAGCTTAGCTTGTTTCAATTCTGCTTTTACATTTTTAACAAGCTCAATGTCTCCATAGGTCCCGCTATATTCTAAATAGAATATCGGTAAATGTAATAGCTTGTCTGCTAAACGCGCATATGCAATAACATCATCTTCTGTTAAATCACATTTTGCATCTGTAAGCTGGGCTACTTTCGCTTCTGGGTTTAAAACACAATACCCTTCCATGTAAATTTCGTCCCAGTCCATAATATCCCCAAATTCTTTCAATGCCTCATGATGAACACCTGTTACCCATTCTACTTTTCGGCTATTTAAAACACTTGGGATGTAATAGAAATCAAATCCTGGTGTAATTGCCTCCACATCAGAAACCTCTAACACACAAGGCACTGCATATCTACGAATGCTAACTAGCATGTGTAATACGTTATCAATTGTTATACCGTCACTTCCGCCTACAATAACAGCATCCGTTCCAGATTCACAAATCATTTCTAAATGTTCGTCACTTAACTCCTTATTTGGATCAAGCTTAAATACATGTTTCCATTTGGAAATATCGTACATGAAAACACCCTTTCTTTTCTCTAGTTATATAATTTCTGTTCAAAATAACAGTTAATTTTTATCAAGATTTTTTACATTCCTTGCTATATCTTTACCAGACTGGCGTATGCAACGATGAAATGCGGCAGCTATCTTTACCGGACTTTTTGAACTTCCTTTTACGCATTCTTTCATTATAACAAAAAAAGCTACCTACACACACGCCCAATCCAACATCTTTTTCAACGTCAAATGTTGGATTACATATCAAAAAACTTATACGGAATACTAACAAATGAAATAGTATTTTCTATTTCGAAGTTAATTAAAAAGGAGTGTTTTTCTAATGAAGCAAAACATCGGCACAATTAGTGCTCTAATTCGAATTACACTCGGACTCATCCTCTTCGGTTGTAGTACAGCTAAACTCGTACGTAAACCTTGGTGCACTTGGTCTAAAGTTTTGCTATGGATTGGTGCCATGAAAATTGCGGAGGGGATCGTTCGTTTCTGCCCTATTGTTGAAGCCTGTAAGTTTGGAAAATATATGAATATGAGCGCATTTAAAATGCCTAGCATGAATTTCACTGAAAAAGGACATAATAAAGAAGAAGTTAATTCAGCTTCCAGTCATGACAAGCCAAAGGCAAAGTCAGATGGAAGTTATGACACTTCTGATAAAGAGATTGAGTCAGCGATTGAAGAATTAATCCTGGCAAAACCGCTTTGAATCATTTGTCACGATGCAAGATGCTCTCAAAGGGACTTAGCTGCTGCAGTGGGCAGCTAAGTCTTCTTTATTTTACCACGAAACAGAACGTACATTCTTGTTTTCACCCTTAAAACGTACATAAAAGATATCAAACAATAAAATTCAGAAAATTAGGTGTAACCCTCTTGCATGTAATGATATAAAAATGATATCATTTTTATATCAAGGAGGCGATCATATGAAAGAAAAACAAGTATTTTATGTTAATGGATTTCTCGGCGTTATTGGAATTTTAGTTTTAGCCGCTATCGGTGTATTTTGCCTTGTACAAGAAATGTTTGTAATAGCTATTTTAGCTCTCATATTAGCATCAGTTTTAGCTACAGGTATCGGTATCGTTCAACCGAATCAAGCGAAAGTTATTACGTTCTTCGGTAGTTATTTAGGAACAATTCGTCAAAATGGTTTATTTTTAACAATTCCATTCGCTTTTCGTCAAACTGTATCTTTACGTGTTGAAAACTTTAACAGTAAGAAATTAAAAGTAAACGATGTTGAGGGCAATCCAATTGAAATTGCAGCCGTTATCGTATATAAAGTTGTTGATTCCGCAAAAGCAATGTTTGGTGTTGAGCATTACGATCGATTCGTAGAAATTCAAAGTGAAACAGCAATCCGCCACGTTGCTACAAAATATCCTTATGATAATTTCCAAGATGAAACTTGCATCACGTTACGAGGAAATACTGAAGAGATCTCTGAAGAATTAAAGCGTGAGTTAGAAGAACGACTTGAAATCGCTGGCGTAGAAGTATTAGAAACTCGTTTAACACATTTAGCTTACGCAACAGAAATTGCCCATGCAATGCTCCAGCGTCAACAAGCAAAAGCAGTATTAGCTGCTAGAAAAGAGATTGTTGAAGGTGCTGTGAAGATGGCGAAAGATTCAATCCATATGTTAGATGAAGAAGGCGTACTGGAACTCGATGACGAGCGTAAAGCAAATATGGTGAACAATTTATTAGTTGCCATCGTTTCAGATAAAGGTGCGCAACCAGTTATTAATACAGGAAGCCTATACTAAAGGTTGTAAGTGATTATGGCCAAAAAGAAAAGCTTTCCATTACGTATTGATCCTGAATTACACGCAGTCATCGAAAAATGGGCGAATGATGAGTTTCGTAGCGTCAATGCACACATCGAGTATTTACTTCGAGAAATGGCAAAGCAAAAAGGGAAATTAAAAAAAGATAAAGATGCATAAAAAATCCCGCTGAGAAATCAGCGGGATTTTTTATATATTAGCTTCTCGTCATCTCATGCCCAATTGCACGATATCCTATATCACTTCGGTAAAATAAACCATCACTCTCAATTTTACCGATTTCTTTATAGACCTTATCTTTCGCTTCTTGTAAATTATTCGCCTTACAAGCAACAAATAATACACGGCCACCGTTTGTTACAAAGTCACCATGTTTCATCGCTGTACCCGCATGGAAAACTATTACATCTTGCAGTGCATCTAATCCGTTAATAATTTCACCTTTTTTATATGCTTCTGGATATCCTTTCGAAGCAAGTACGACACCAATAACTGCTTCCTTTGACCATTGTAACGTTAATTCACTTTCATCTAATACAGCGTTACATACATCAACTAAATCATTTTCTAAGCGTGGTAATACAACTTCCGTTTCAGGATCGCCAAAGCGTGCATTGAACTCAATTACCTTTGGACCATCATTCGTTAAAATAAGCCCCGCATATAAAATTCCTGTAAACGAACGATTTTCTTGGATCATCGCTTTAGCAGTTGGCTGTAATACTCTTTGAATCGCTTCTTGAACCGCTGATTCCGGAATTTGTGGTACTGGGGAATATGCACCCATTCCGCCTGTATTAGGACCTTTATCAGCATCAAAAGCGCGTTTATGATCTTGAGCAATTACCATCGGATGTACGGTTGTTCCATTTACGAATGCCATTAATGAAAATTCTTGTCCATCTAAAAACTCCTCAATAACGACCTTCTTGCTTGCTTCACCGAATTTCACATCTTGCAGCATTTCTTTCACAGCTTGTAATGCATCTTCAAGCGTCATTGCTACGGTTACACCTTTACCAGCAGCTAACCCATCTGCCTTAATTACGATCGGTGCACCAACTTTCTGAATGTACTTTACTGCCTCTTCATAGTCTGTAAAAGTTTCATATGCCGCAGTTGGAATATCATACTTTTTCATCAATTCTTTTGTAAAAGCTTTACTACCTTCAATAACCGCAGCCGCTTTATTAGGTCCAAATACACGAAGTCCCTCTTCCTTAAAGCGATCAACGATTCCATTCATAAGTGGAATTTCTGGTCCAACGAAAGTTAAGCCTACATTGTTTTCTTTTGCGAATAAGACTAATGCATCAAAATCATTCTCATCAATATCAACTGGTGTTGCAACGTCTCGCATACCTTCATTACCTGGCGCTACATATACTTTTTCTACCTTTTCAGATTGTGCAAATTTCCAAACTAAAGCATGCTCACGTCCACCACGGCCGATTACTAAAACATTCATATTTCATCCCCCAATAATTAAATAAGTACAAACTAGAAGCTATGCTCCTAGTTTGTTTTCATATCAATAAAAGTTTAAAAAGGAGGATCGAGAGAACCGAGCAGGTCGAGGCGCATTTGCCAGGAGGACACGGAGTGTAGCTTTCCTACATGAGTACCGCACTGGCATTGCAACGACGACATGCGACAGTTATCTTGACCGGACTTTTTAAACAACCGTATCAATAGAAAGTTAAAAAGGAGGATCAAGAGAACCGAGCAGGTCAAGGCGCATTTGCCAGGAGGACACGGAGTGTAGCTTTCCTACATGAGTACCGCACTGGCATTACAACGACGACATGCGACAGTTATCTTGACCGGACTTTTTTAACATCCTCTATTAGTGTTTGAAATGACGTACGCCAGTGAACACCATAGTAATCCCATACGCATCTGCCATTTTAATAGAATCTTCATCACGAATCGATCCGCCTGGTTGGATGATTGCTGTAATTCCAGCTTTTGCTGCTTCTTCTACTGTATCTGGCATTGGGAAGAAAGCATCAGATGCAAGTGCGCTACCTTGTGCTTTTTCGCCAGCTTGTGTAATTGCGATTTTTGCAGAACCTACACGGTTCATCTGTCCCGCGCCTACACCAACTGTCATGTTATCATTCGCTAAAACAATTGCATTTGATTTCACATGTTTTACAACTTTCCAAGCTAGTTTTAAATCTTTCCATTCTTGCTCTGATGGTTCACGTTTCGTTGGAATTGAAATTGCGTCCTCATCTAATGATAACGTATCTTCTTCTTGAACAAGAAGACCACCTTGTACAGAAGTTAGTTTTTTGCTTGCACTTGTCGCTTTTTCAATATTTACAGTTAGTAAGCGTAAGTTCTTCTTACTTTGCAACACTTCTAAAGCTTCTTGCGAGAACGAAGGAGCGATAACAATTTCTAAGAAAATTTCGTGTAACTTTTCTGCTGTAGCTTTATCAATTTCACGATTTGCTGCAATAATACCGCCGAAGATTGATACTGGATCCGCTTCATAAGCACGAGTATATGCTTCGTGAATATCAGTTCCTACTCCAACACCACATGGATTCATATGTTTTACCGCTACTACTGCTGGTTCTGTAAATTCTTTCACGATGCTAAGTGCTGCATCCGCATCGTTGATATTGTTATAAGATAATTCTTTACCGTGTAATTGTTCTGCGTATGCAACAGAAGAAGTTGCTGCGAATGGCGCTTTATAGAATGTCGCTTTTTGATGTGGATTTTCGCCATAGCGTAAATCTTGTTTTTTCTCAAATGTCACCGTTACTGTTTCAGGGCTTTCTTCGCCCATTTGCTCTGTTAAGTAGTTAGAAATTAACGCATCATATGCCGCTGTATGACGGAATACTTTCGCTGCTAATTTACGTTTCGTTTCCTCTGTTACTTCACCGTTCTCTTTCAGTTCTGCTAATACAACATCATAATCTACTGGATCTACAATTACCGATACAAATTTATGATTTTTCGCAGCAGAGCGAATCATTGTTGGGCCACCGATATCAATATTTTCAATTGCATCAGCAAATGTTACATCAGGCTTAGCGATTGTTTCTTTAAATGGGTATAAGTTAACAACAACAAAATCAATTGGTTGAATACCTAATTCATTCATTTGCGCTACATGCATTTCATTATCACGAACTGCTAATAGACCACCATGAATATTTGGATGTAATGTTTTTACACGACCATCCATAATTTCTGGGAAACCAGTTACTTCAGAAATACCAATTACTTGCAAACCGTTTTCTTCTAATAATTTTTTCGTACCACCTGTTGAAATAACTTCAATCCCTTGTTCAAGTAAACCTTTAACAAATTCTACTACTCCTGTTTTATCTGAAACACTTACTAATGCACGCTTTTTCATTTATCCTTCACCCCTGGTTGTATGTTAGTTAACAGTTGGTTTTTTCACAGACTGAACAATTTGATTCACTGTATTTACGTATAATTTATGTTCAACTTGTTGAATTTTCTTTTGTAAGCTTTCTCTCGTATCCCCTTCAGAAACAACTACTGCTCCTTGTGCAATAATTGGACCTGTATCCATACCTGCATCTACATAGTGAATCGTTACTCCGGTTACTTTCACACCCGCTTCTAACGCTTGACCAACAGCATCTTTCCCTGGAAAACTCGGTAGTAGTGATGGATGAATATTAATAATTTTCCCGCCGTACGCTTCTAGTAAAGTCGTTCCAATTAAACGCATATATCCAGCTAAAATAACATAATCAATTTCATACTCTTCTAGCTTTTTTAATATCTCTTTTTCAAATGCTTCTTTTGACTCATATGCTTTCGCTGAAAAGGAAAAACACGGAATATGGTGATAGTGTGCCCGTCCAATAGCGCGTGCCTCTGGTTTATCACATACTAATAAACTAATATCTGCATCCAATATTTTGTCTTCTACCGCATTAATGAGAGATTGAAAGTTAGAGCCGCTCCCAGAAGCAAAAACTGCTAATCTACTCATACTTCCGTTCCCTCAATAAAGGTAACATCAGACCCTTGTACAGTGTGTCCAATAATATGAGCTTTCTCGCCTTGTTCCTCAAGAAGACGAACAATATCTTTTGCCTCTTCTTCCTTTACTGCTACTACCATACCAATACCCATGTTAAAAATATTGAACATTTCTTTCTCTTCTAGTTTTCCAACTTCTTGAAGTAAACTGAAGATCGGTTGAACTTGCCAAGATCCTAATTCAATTTCCGCACCGATTCCTTCTGGCAACATACGTGGAATATTTTCAATGAACCCGCCACCTGTAATATGCGCCATACCGTATACTTCATGTTTCTTCAATAGTTCTAAAATAGGTTTGACATAAATTTTCGTTGGTTTTAATAATTCTTCACCAAGAGGTAGTTCTAGGCGGCCGTAAATACGGTCTAAAGATAGTTCTCCATCTTCTAGTAATACTTTTCGTACTAAAGAATAACCGTTACTATGAATACCGCTAGATGCTAAGCCAATTAATACGTGACCAGCTTCAATTTTTTCACCTGTTACAATTTTCTTTTTATCAACAATTCCAACTGTAAAACCAGCTAAATCGTATTCTTCTGTAGAATACATTCCTGGCATTTCAGCTGTTTCTCCACCAATTAATGCACAACCAGCTTGGCGACAGCCCTCTGATATACCTTTGACGATGTTTTCAATTTTACTAGGTTCAGCTTTACCACAAGCAATATAATCAAGGAAGAAAAGCGGCTCTGCTCCTTGGACAACAATATCATTTACACACATTGCTACTGCATCAATACCAATTGTGTCATGTTTATCTGCCATAAAAGCGAGCATCAATTTCGTTCCCACGCCATCTGTTCCAGATACTAATACAGGTTCTTCTAATGCAAATTTTGATAGATCAAACATACCTCCAAAACCGCCTAAACCGCCTAGCACTTCTTTTCTCATAGTTGTTTGTACGTGTTTTTTCATGCGAGATACCGCTTCATATCCAGCTTCAATATCTACTCCTGCTTGCTTATATGCATTCGCCATCGTTTTTTACACCTCGTCTTTTAATTTCTCCCCATCCAGGGCGGCCGTTCTAAGAAAGAAGCTAGCTTCTACATCAAAAGAAGTAGAAGCTTTTTTCTTCTTATTTCATACTTTCTAAAAGCTCTTGCTCATAATCATAAAGAGCTGTTGGATAGTCTCCATTGAAGTAAGCCATACATAGACCACCGTATTTTCCTTCATATGGGCGTCCAATTGCATCTACTAATCCATCTTCACTTAAAAATGTTAGTGAATCTGCTCCGATGATTTGACGGATTTCTTCTATTGAATTATTTGCTGCGATTAATTCTTTTCTCGTTTGAATATCAATGCCATAGAAGCATGGATACTTAAGAGGTGGTGAAGCAATTCTTACATGGACTTCTGTCGCTCCAGCCTCGCGAAGCATACGAACAATTCGTTTACTTGTCGTTCCTCTTACGATAGAATCGTCAATCATAACAACTCGTTTTCCTTCAACTACGCCTCTTACTGCTGAAAGCTTCATCTTAACCCCTTGCTCACGCAGTTCTTGAGAAGGTTGAATAAACGTACGTCCAACGTAACGATTTTTAATTAACCCTAACTCATACGGAATTCCTGTCGCCTCCGCATAACCAATTGCTGCTGAAATACTAGAGTCTGGTACACCAGTAACAACATCAGCTTCAATAGGAGCTTCCGCCGCTAAACGTTTCCCCATGTTTTTACGTGCTGCATGAACATTAATACCAGCTATATTAGAATCTGGACGTGCAAAGTAAATGTATTCCATACTGCAAATCGCATGGTCTACTTCATTTGTAAAACGATCTACGTGAATTCCTTCATCATTGATAATAAGCAATTCACCAGGTTCTACATCACGAATGTATGTTGCACCAACTACATCGAAAGCACATGTTTCCGATGCTACAACGTAAGCATCCCCCATCTTTCCAATTGAAAGAGGACGGAATCCATTTGGATCTAGCGCAACGATCATTTCATTTCCAGTTAGTAAAAGATATGCAAACGCACCTTTCACTTTATTTAGAGCCTCTTTTACACTATCAATTAAAGAATCTTTTGTACTACGCTTAATGAGGTGTAAAAGTACTTCTGTATCTGAACTTGTTTGAAAAATACTTCCCTCTGCCTCTAATTCACGACGAAGCATTTTTGCATTAATTAAATTTCCGTTATGAGCTAACGCCATGCTATGATCGGAAAAACGGAATAATAATGGTTGAACGTTAGCAACTTCACTTCCACCAGCTGTTGCATATCGTACGTGTCCAATTGCTGATTTCCCGTTTAATCCCTCTAGCTCACCTCTTGAAAACACTTCTGATATTAAACCTAACCCCTTGTGACCGATGATTTTTTCCCCATTATTTACAACAATGCCTGCGCCCTCTTGCCCACGGTGCTGCAAACTGTGCAATCCGTAGTACGAAACTTGTGCTGCATTTTCATGCCCCCAAATTCCAAAAACGCCACATTCTTCATTTAACCCCTTTATTTCAGCAAGCATGGGATTGCCCCTTTCCAAGCCTTTCTCATTTCATCTACATTTGCTGTAAGTAATACTTCATTTTCTTCATTATGAATTGTTACTTCATTTGTATTTGTCACTTCTCCAACTTGAATTGCTTCAACAACTTTCTCAAATGCTTCTTTATTTTCACGTTTTACGGTTATAACGAAGCGCGATTGTGATTCTGCAAATAATACTGCTGTTGCTTCTCCGTCTAATTTCACAGTAGCACCTAAACCGTTAGCACCAATTGCACTTTCAGTAATTGCAACTGCTAAACCACCTTCTGCAACATCATGTGCAGATTGAACAAGGCCAGCTTGAATTGCTGCTAGTACTTGCTTTTGGCGTTTTAATTCTACATCTAGATCGATGCTTGGTGATTGACCGAAAATTTTTCCGTAGATCATTTTCTGTAATTCACTTCCGCCAAACTCAGCTTTCGTCTCTCCGATTACATAAACTAAATCGCCAGCTTGTTTAAATTCTTGTGTTGTTACGTGTTTTAAATCGTGTACAAGTCCAACCATCCCAACAGTTGGTGTTGGATATACAGCTTCACCACTACGCTCGTTATACATTGATACATTCCCGCCGATAACTGGCGTTTGTAACTTGCGGCAAGCTTCACTCATACCGTCTACTGATTTCTCAATTTGCCAGAAGATCTCTGGTTTTTCTGGGTTACCGAAGTTTAAGCAATCTGTAATTGCAAGTGGCTCTCCGCCAGAACATACGATATTACGTGCTGCCTCTGCTACTGCAATTTTACCGCCCACTTCTGGATCTAAATAAATGTAGCGAGAGTTACAATCTGTCGTCATTGCTAATCCTTTTTCTGTACCGCGTACACGTATAACCGCTGCATCTGAACCTGGTGTAACGATTGTGCTAGTGCGCACTTGATAATCATATTGATCATATACCCACTCTTTACTTGCAATCGTTGGTTGTTGTAATAAAGATAATAACGTTTCTTTATAATCTTCTACTTTTGGTGTTTCCATTTTCATCTGCTGGAACTCAGCAAAGTATGCTGCTTCTTTTGACGGTTTATGATAAATTGGTGCTTCTTCTGCAAGAGCATCCGCTGGTACTTCAGCTACCATTTCATCTTTATGGAATAATCGAAGCATTTTATCTTCAGTTACTTTCCCCATCGTAACTGCTGCAAGACCATACTTCTCAAATAAATCTACTATTTCTTGCTCTCTACCTTTTTTCACAACGATTAACATACGCTCTTGTGATTCAGATAACATCATTTCATATGGAGTCATTCCAGTTTCACGCTGCGGTACATCATCTAAGTACATTTCAATACCCATACCTGCTTTACTTGCCATTTCTGCAGAAGATGATGTTAAACCAGCAGCTCCCATATCTTGAATTCCAACAAGTGCATCAGACTGAATAAGTTCTAAACATGCTTCAATAAGAAGTTTCTCCATAAATGGATCCCCTACTTGAACTGCCGGACGCTTCGCTTCTGAGCTTTCAGATAACTCTTCAGATGCGAATGTTGCACCGTGAATACCATCACGACCAGTTGATGCTCCTACGTACATTACTGTATTACCAGCACCATGTGCTTGCCCTTTTTTAATATCTTCATGATTAATTAGGCCTACACACATTGCATTTACAAGTGGATTTCCTTCATAACATGGATCAAACTGTACTTCGCCGCCAACAGTAGGAATACCAATGCAGTTACCGTATCCTGCGATTCCTGCTACTACTTCTTCAAATAAATATTTCACGCGTGGTGATTGTAATTCACCGAAGCGAAGTGAGTTTAATAGAGCTACCGGACGTGCTCCCATAGAGAATACATCGCGAATAATACCACCGACACCTGTCGCTGCCCCTTGATATGGCTCAATTGCAGAAGGATGGTTATGACTTTCCATTTTAAATACAACCGCTTGATTATCACCGATATCTACAATTCCAGCGCCTTCTCCAGGTCCTTGTAAGACACGCTCACCTGTCGTTGGAAACTTACGAAGAACTGGCTTTGAATTTTTATAACTACAATGTTCAGACCACATAACAGAGAATAGTCCCGTTTCTGTATAATTCGGCAAACGGCCTAAAATCTTTTCAACCATGGCAAACTCTTCGTCTGTTAGCCCCATTTCCGCATATATACGCTCTTCTTTAATTTGTGTTGGATTTGGCTCAAGCATTAACGACATATGTTTCCCTCCACTGTTTTAAGATAGATTGAAAGACTTTTAACCCTTCAGCACCGCCAAGTAATTCATCTACAGCACGCTCTGGGTGTGGCATCATACCAAGAACATTTCCTTTTTCATTTACAATACCTGCAATATCTGAAACGCTTCCATTCGGATTTTCTACGTAACGGAATGCGATTTGATTATTCTCTTCTAATTGTTTAAGAGTTGCTTCATCACAATAGTAATTCCCCTCACCATGTGCAATTGGAATATTGATTACTTCATTTTTTTCATATTGTGATGTAAACATAGTTTCATTATTTTCAACACGTAACTGAACCGTACGGCACATAAACTTTAAGTTTTCGTTTCTCATTAATGCTCCTGGTAGTAATCCTGATTCAACAAGAATCTGGAATCCATTACACACTCCTAAAATTGGCTTTCCTTGCTCAGCAGCCTTTTGCACCGCTTTCATTGCGTTAGCAAAGCGAGAGATAGCACCACAACGTAAATAGTCACCGTAAGAGAATCCACCTGGTAGTAAAATTGCATCATATTCATCTAAATTCTCTCTATCGTGCCAAACATAATCTACTTCTTCACCAAGCTCATCTTTAATTGCATGGAACATATCGACATCACAGTTCGAACCTGGGAATACTATGACTGCAAATTTCACTGTGCGACAACCTCCTCAACTTCATAACGGAAGTCTTCCATTACAACGTTTGCTAATAATTTTTCACACATTTCTTTTACCTTGCTATCCAGATCAGATACTGATTTATCAATTGTTAATTCCATATATTTTCCGATTCGAACGTCTTGTACTTCTGTAAATGAAAGACTATGAAGCGCTCCCTTTACCGCAGTTCCTTGTGGATCTAATACACTTTCTCTTAACGTTACATATACCTTAACTTTATACATGTGAAGCTCCCCCTAAACGTTTTAAAATTTCTTCATATGCTTCTGTTAAATTCCCAAGATCACGACGGAATACATCTTTATCAAATTTTTCATTGCTCGTTTCATCCCATAAACGGCAAGTATCTGGTGAAATTTCATCTGCTAATATGATTTCCCCTTCTTCTGTTACGCCAAACTCTAATTTAAAATCTACTAATCTTACACGACAGCTTGCGAAATGCTCAATCATCACTTGATTGATTTGTAGAGCTGCATCTCGTAATACGCTTACTTGCTCTGGTGTTGCAACATTTAACAAACGAATATGATCTTCCGTTACAAGTGGATCTCCTAAATCATCATCTTTGTAGTAAAATTCTACGATTGGTGTTGTAAGAGCAGTTCCTTCTTCCATTCCTAGTCTTTTTGAAAGACTACCTGCAATTACGTTTCTTGTGACAACTTCTAATGGAATAATACTCACCTTTTTGACAAGTTGTTCTGTATCAGATAACTTCTCCACAAAGTGTGTTTTAATTCCAACTTCTTGTAACTTTCTGAACAATAAAGTTGTAATCTCATTGTTCAAACGACCTTTTCCTGTAATTGTCGCTTTTTTCTCCCCATTGAAAGCAGTCGCACTATCTTTGTACTCTACCCAAACCATATCTGCTGCTTCTGTACGATAAATTCTTTTTGCCTTACCTTCATACAGCAATTCTAGCTTTTGCATTTCGCAAGCCCCCTGTAGTTTGAAAAATGTGAATAATATTTTTATAAAGAATGGCACAGAATGACTCTATTCTGTGCCATATGAAATTTTACGCTTCGTTTAATCCAAGGCGTTCAAAGATTGTATCAACGTGTTGCATATGATGTTCATAATTGAAACATTCGTTAATTTCTTCTTGCGTTAACTTACTTGTAATACGCTCGTCAGATTCTACAAGCTCTTTAAATTGTACTTGTGTTTCCCAAGCTTCCATTGCTTTAGGCTGTACGATATCATAAGCTTCTTCACGTACCAGACCTTTGTCAATTAGTGTAAGCATTACGCGCTGAGAGTAAATTAAGCCGTATGTTCTTGTCATATTGCGTTTCATATTCTCTGGGAATACAGTTAAGTTTTTAACGATATTACCAAAGCGATTTAACATGTAATTTAACGCGATTGTAGCATCTGGTAAAATTACGCGTTCTGCAGAAGAGTGAGAGATATCACGCTCATGCCATAACGGAACATTCTCGTAAGCTGTCATCATATAACCGCGGATAACACGAGCTAAACCAGTCATATTTTCAGATCCAATTGGATTACGTTTATGTGGCATTGCAGAAGAACCTTTTTGACCTTTTGCAAAAGCCTCTTCAACTTCACGTGTTTCACTCTTTTGTAAACCACGAATCTCAACTGCCATCTTTTCAACAGATGTTGCGATTAGTGCAAGTGTTGACATGTAATGTGCATGACGATCACGTTGCAATGTTTGTGTTGAAATTGGTGCTGCTTCTAATCCTAAGTTTTCACAAACATACTTTTCTACGAATGGATCAATATTTGCATATGTACCAACCGCACCAGATAATTTACCAACGCGAACTGTATCAGCAGCTTGTTTGAAACGCTCTACGTTACGTTTCATTTCTTCATACCAAAGACCAAGTTTTAAACCAAATGTTGTTGGCTCTGCATGTACACCGTGTGTTCTTCCCATCATGATCGTGTATTTATGCTCTTTCGCTTTATTAGCTAAAATACTAACAAAGTTTTCTAAGTCTTTTAACAAGATTTCATTTGCTTGTTTTAAGATATAAGATAACGCTGTATCTACTACGTCTGTAGATGTTAAACCGTAATGAACCCATTTACGTTCCTCGCCTAATGTTGGTGTTTCTGATACAGCACGAGTGAAAGCAACTACGTCATGACGTGTTTCTTTTTCAATTTCATAAATACGATCAATATCAAATGATGCATGTTCACGAATTTTTTTCACATCTTCTTTTGGAATATCGCCAAGCTCAGCCCATGCTTCACACGCTAAAATCTCAACTTCTAACCACGCTTTAAATTTGTTCTCTTCCGTCCAAATCGCACCCATTTCAGGGCGTGTATAACGATTAATCATCTTTTTCCCTCCAACAGTTGTTCTTGATGGTCCCAAATATGCAAACTCTTCGCTTTTTCTAGAGCGACTTCAATATTATCATTTAAAATATTAACATGCCCCATTTTTCGCTGTGCTTTTGCTTCTTCTTTTCCATACAAGTGTAAATAGCACCCGGTTAGTCTATTCACTTGTCCTAGGACCCCTTCTATATGTTCGCCTAAAATGTTAACCATGACAACTGGTTTTAACAAATTTGTTTCTCCAAGAGGTAAATTACAGATTGCTCGAATATGTTGACCAAATTGACTCGTTTCACATGCATCCTGTGTATAGTGTCCTGAATTGTGAGGTCTTGGTGCTAATTCATTAATGTAAATCTCACCGTCAGCTGTAGCAAACATCTCTACCGCTAGTGTTCCCACAAGTTCTAGTTCATCCGCAAGTACCTTTGCGTAAGCAATTGCTTTTTGAGAAAGTTCTTCTGTAATGCGGGCTGGAACGATAGATTCATGCAAAATGTTATTTACATGAATATTTTCCGCTACCGGAAATACTTTCGTTTCACCACTTACACTACGAATTACAATAACTGATACTTCTTTTTCAAAGGGCACCCATTTTTCTAGAATGCACTCTGCTTTATTAGTAAGTTCTTTTGCTCTCAAAACATCAGCTTCACTCTTTAAAACCACTTGCCCTTTACCATCGTATCCACCTGTCGTTGTTTTTAAGACAGAAGGGAAAGATAACTCTTTAATTGCTTCTGTAAGTTGATCTTGATTTTGAACCAATCTATACGATGCTACTGGTAACCCAGCTTTTTCAATTGCATTCTTTTCTGTAAAACGATTTTGCGTTTTATTTAACAACTGACTACCTTGTGGTAAGTAAGCATGTTTTTCAAGCCATTGTAAACATCTATAATCAATATTCTCAAATTCATATGTGACAACGTCGCTTATCTCTGCTAAATGCTGAATTGCTTTTAAATCGTCATATGGTGCAACGACTTCAACATCAGCAACTTGTGCACATGGTGAATGCTTTGTAGGATCTAAAACAGCAATTTTATAACCCATTTCCTTAGCTGCCAACGCCATCATTCTTCCAAGCTGGCCGCCTCCAATAATGCCGATTGTTTTTCCAGGTAAAATGATTCTCGTCATACTAGCTCACTACCTTCACGCACAGTTTTCTCAATAGCTTCTCGTCTCAACTCTAATGCATCATGTATATCATCATGAAATGATCCAAGTATTTGTGCAGCAAGTAATCCAGCATTCGTTGAACCAGCCTTACCAATTGCAACAGTTGCAACTGGAACCCCTCCTGGCATTTGGACAATGGATAATAACGAATCTAGGCCGTTTAACGCCTTTGATTGAACTGGAACACCAATTACAGGAAGATTTGTCTTCGCTGCAACCATTCCTGGTAAATGCGCTGCTCCACCAGCTCCAGCAATAATAACTTTTACTCCACGTTCACGAGCTGTTTCTGCATATTCAAACATATAATCCGGAGTCCGATGAGCGGATACAACTTTTTTCTCATACGGTATATTTAATTCATCTAAAATGTCACAAGCATATTTCATTGTTTCCCAGTCTGACGTGCTTCCCATTATGACTCCAACTAGTGATTTCATATTAGAATCCCCCCGATTCAAATAAAAAAAGCCTGAAATAGAACAGTTTCTCTTTTACTATGAGAGAAAGTGCTCTACTCAGGCATACGTATCCCTTGTGAATAGAAAAATACCGAGTGACTTTCCCTCATAGTCTAACGAATAACGGTCGTTAGGTAGAGACTTGCAGGCCATATCCCCGCGATTATATGAGGTCTTATATATTATTGTTTCTATGGCTATATTAACAATATTTCATAAACAATGTCAATAAATAATCGAATGTTTTTTTATTAGTCATCGATAACGTTCGTGTTTTAGTTATATTCAAAAGAAGAATTGCAACTATATGCAAGAAGGAAAGGGAATTAGAATATATATTTCTAGAGATCTATTTTACGTATAACTATTTATATAATACTTCAGTATGTTTTAATCAATATATATACTCTCTTGTGTTCTATACATCGATAGAACTTATATTATAACGATTTAATTTCAAAGGAGGAATAACCGTGAAAAAAAATAACTGTGCTATTATCCTATTTGTTTTTCTCTATTGCAGTAATTGCTGTAATTATTGAATGCTTATTTATATCATCCCATTTTTTCTACTCTCATTATTATGATAGAAATAATCTTTCCTATTCTTAGGGATTATTTTAGGAGCATTCGAAAAATCCGGAGCACAAAAAATCATTACCATTATTTTAAACTGCCTCTATTTCATTCTTTTTTCGTCTTTAGGATTATTAAATTTATGGATTTTAACCTTCGGTAAATAAAAATAAACACAAAAAAACCTAAGTCGAAACGACTTAGGTTTTTGCTTGGCGACGTCCTACTCTCACAGGGACAAGGTCCCAACTACCATCGGCGCTAGAGAGCTTAACTTCCGTGTTCGGTATGGGAACGGGTGTGACCTCTCTGCCATCATCACCAAACTGATGAAGGTATATTCCTTCAAAACTAGATAACATTGCTTCATATTATATGGTTAAGTCCTCGATCTATTAGTATTCGTCAGCTCCACATGTCACCATGCTTCCACCTCGAACCTATCAACCTGATCATCTTTCAGGGATCTTACTAGCTTACGCTATGGGAAATCTCATCTTGAGGGGGGCTTCATGCTTAGATGCTTTCAGCACTTATCCCTTCCGCACATAGCTACCCAGCTATGCCCTTGGCAGAACAACTGGTACACCAGCGGTGCGTCCATCCCGGTCCTCTCGTACTAAGGACAGCTCCTCTCAAATTTCCTGCGCCCACGACGGATAGGGACCGAACTGTCTCACGACGTTCTGAACCCAGCTCGCGTACCGCTTTAATGGGCGAACAGCCCAACCCTTGGGACCGACTACAGCCCCAGGATGCGATGAGCCGACATCGAGGTGCCAAACCTCCCCGTCGATGTGGACTCTTGGGGGAGATAAGCCTGTTATCCCCGGGGTAGCTTTTATCCGTTGAGCGATGGCCCTTCCATGCGGAACCACCGGATCACTAAGCCCGACTTTCGTCCCTGCTCGACTTGTAGGTCTCGCAGTCAAGCTCCCTTATGCCTTTGCACTCTACGAATGATTTCCAACCATTCTGAGGGAACCTTTGGGCGCCTCCGTTACACTTTAGGAGGCGACCGCCCCAGTCAAACTGCCCACCTGACACTGTCTCCCGGGTCGATAAGACCCGTAGGTTAGAATTTCAATACAGTCAGGGCGGTATCCCACCAGCGCCTCCACCGAAGCTAGCGCTCCGGTTTCAATGGCTCCCGCCTATCCTGTACAAACTGTACCAAAATTCAATATCAGGCTACAGTAAAGCTCCACGGGGTCTTTCCGTCCTGTCGCGGGTAACCTGCATCTTCACAGGTACTATAATTTCACCGAGTCTCTGGTTGAGACAGTGCCCAAATCGTTACACCTTTCGTGCGGGTCGGAACTTACCCGACAAGGAATTTCGCTACCTTAGGACCGTTATAGTTACGGCCGCCGTTTACTGGGGCTTCAGTTCAGAGCTTCGCTTACGCTAACCCCTCTCCTTAACCTTCCAGCACCGGGCAGGTGTCAGCCCCTATACTTCGCCTTACGGCTTCGCAGAGACCTGTGTTTTTGCTAAACAGTCGCTTGGGCCTATTCACTGCGGCTTTCCGTTAAGAAAGCACCCCTTCTCCCGAAGTTACGGGGTCATTTTGCCGAGTTCCTTAACCAGAGTTCTCTCGCACACCTTAGGATTCTCTCCTCGCCTACCTGTGTCGGTTTGCGGTACAGGCACCTTTTATCTCGCTAGAAGCTTTTCTTGGCAGCGGGGAATCAAAGACTTCGCTCCATAAGGAGCTTCCCCATCACAGCTCAGCCTTCACGATAAGCGGATTTGCCTACTTATCAGCCTAACTGCTTGGACGTGCACAACCAATCGCACGCTTCTTCTATCCTTCTGCGTCCCTCCATTGCTCAAACGATAAAGAGGTGGTACAGGAATATCAACCTGTTGTCCATCGCCTACGCCTGTCGGCCTCGGCTTAGGTCCTGACTAACCCTGAGCGGACGAGCCTTCCTCAGGAAACCTTAGGCATTCGGTGGACGGGATTCTCACCCGTCTTTCGCTACTCATACCGGCATTCTCACTTCTAAGCGCTCCACCAGTCCTTCCGGTCTGACTTCACTGCACTTAGAACGCTCCCCTACCACTGATACCATTGGTATCAATTCGCAGCTTCGGTGGTGTATTTAGCCCCGGTACATTTTCGGCGCAGAGTCACTCGACTAGTGAGCTATTACGCACTCTTTAAATGGTGGCTGCTTCTGAGCCAACATCCTAGTTGTCTAAGCAACTCCACATCCTTTTCCACTTAATACACACTTTGGGACCTTAGCTGGCGATCTGGGCTGTTTCCCTCTTGACTACGGATCTTATCACTCGCAGTCTGACTCCTAAGGATAAGTCATTGGCATTCGGAGTTTGACTGAATTCGGTAATCCGATGAGGACCCCTAGTTCAATCAGTGCTCTACCTCCAAGACTCTTACACTTAAGGCTAGCCCTAAAGCTATTTCGGGGAGAACCAGCTATCTCCAGGTTCGATTGGAATTTCTCCGCTACCCACACCTCATCCCCGCACTTTTCAACGTGCGTGGGTTCGGGCCTCCATTCAGTGTTACCTGAACTTCACCCTGGACATGGGTAGATCACCTGGTTTCGGGTCTACGACCACGTACTAAACGCCCTATTCAGACTCGCTTTCGCTGCGGCTCCGCCTCTTCAGCTTAACCTCGCACGGGATCGTAACTCGCCGGTTCATTCTACAAAAGGCACGCCATCACCCATTAACGGGCTCTGACTATTTGTAGGCACACG